>NZ_JBBOTN010000001.1:110000-5067608 GCF_038005605.1 Niallia sp. FSL W8-0954
TCCCAAGGGTTGGGCTGTTCGCCCATTAAAGCGGTACGCGAGCTGGGTTCAGAACGTCGTGAGACAGTTCGGTCCCTATCCGTCGTGGGCGTAGGAAATTTGAGAGGAGCTGTCCTTAGTACGAGAGGACCGGGATGGACGCACCGCTGGTGTACCAGTTGTCTTGCCAAAGGCATCGCTGGGTAGCTATGTGCGGAAGGGATAAGTGCTGAAAGCATCTAAGCATGAAGCCCCCCTCAAGATGAGATTTCCCATAGCGCAAGCTAGTAAGATCCCTGAAAGATGATCAGGTTGATAGGTCAGAGGTGGAAGCGTGGCGACATGTGGAGCTGACTGATACTAATAGATCGAGGACTTAACTAAAATGAAAAGCGGAAACGCCTGTTTATCGGCGTTGGAGCTGGACAATAATGATTACTCATTTCTTTCTTTTACTTCATAATCTAGTTTTGAGGGAACAACCTCAAAATTAAATAGTCTGGTGGCGATAGCGAGAAGGTCACACCCGTTCCCATACCGAACACGGAAGTTAAGCTTCTCAGCGCCGATGGTAGTTGGGGGTTCTCCCCCTGTGAGAGTAGGACGTCGCCAGGCTGTCAAAAAGTTCTAAAAGCATTTAGCTTTTAGGGCTTTTTTTATTGTTTTTTTATCGATAAATAACTTTCTGCTAATTCCCCATACTATGCAAAAAACTCCTTCTTTTTTAATACATTAAAAGATATACATTACATAAATTCTTAAACTTGAAAATTGCAATAAATCAGACTATAGTTAATATAATCTTTAAACATATCCTTTCCTTCCATGAAAGAATAACGATAGCAGGTTTGGAATAACTAAAAAATGGGAAAATTAATAAAACGTCTTCCTTGCTAAATAATATTTTTATCGTGTATAATTATAGTCAAATATAGTCAAAGTCAGAAGGGGGAGGCTTGGTGAGAAATATTTCGGATATAATTGAGAATTACTTAAAAGAAGTATTAGAAATGAGCGAAAAATCATTAGTAGAAATAAAACGAAGTGAAATCGCTGATAAGTTTGAGTGCGTACCATCACAAATTAATTATGTAATTAATACCCGTTTTACGATAGAAAAAGGGTATGTGGTGGAAAGTAAACGTGGTGGCGGTGGTTTTATTCGAATTATGAAAGTCCAAACATATGATCATGCCCATTTAATTGACCAATTACTATCCCTTATTCAAAGTCGGATACCTCAAAATAGTGCAGAAGATTTAATTCTTCGATTAGTAGAAGAAGATGTTATCAGTAAGCGAGAAGCGAAGATAATGTTAAGCGTAATTGATCGTTCTGTATTATATTTAGAATTACCATATAGAGATGAATTAAGAGCAAGATTATTAAAGGCGATGTTAACTTCATTAAAATATAAATAATATCCCTGTGTATAAATTGAGGTGAAGATTATGATGTGTTCTGAATGTAATCAAAGACCAGCTACTTTACATTTTTCTAAGAATATCAATGGCAAAATAACAGAGTTTCATCTATGTGAGCATTGTGCAAAGGAAAATGGTGATATATTTATGACGAATGGCTCATCTGGTTTATCTTTGAATAGTTTATTAGCTGGGTTATTAAATATAGAGCCAAGTTTTCAACATATCACAGAAGATACGTATAAGAGACAGCAGCCGTTACAGTGCAAAGAATGTAATATGACATTTTCTCAATTCAGGAAATTAGGTAAACTAGGTTGTCCTCATTGCTACGATACATTTAAAGACCAGCTGCTGCCATTTATAAAGCGTCTCCATGGTGGGAATATTGAGCACAAAGGAAAAATCCCAGAGCGCATTGGAGGGCATTTTCTCATTAAAAAGGAAATTGAGCAGTTGCGAATAGAGTTGAAAGAACTAATAAACAACGAAGAATTTGAAAAGGCTGCAATCATTCGAGATGAAATAAAAGATAAAGAAAAGCAGTTAACTTCTTTTACTGAGGGAGGGGAGTAACGTGTCTTTAGAAAAATTTATAAGTAAAGCACGAACTTCATGGATGTGTTCCGATGGTCCCGACTCTGAAATTGTTCTTACCTCTCGAATCCGATTAGCAAGGAATATAGAGGGTGTGAAATTTCCTCTATTATTTTCAAAAGAAGAAGCTGAGAATGTGATTCAACAGGTTGAGGGTGCAATCATAAATGAGTCCAATCAACCCTTTGGTCAATTGGAACTTCTTGCAATGAATAATTTAAATACATTGGAAAAAAGAGTCCTTGTAGAGAAACATTTAATTAGTCCTCAGCTGGCAGAACAATCTCCTAATGGTGCAGCAATCTTATCAGAGGATGAAGAAGTAAGTATTATGATTAATGAGGAAGACCATATTCGTATTCAGTGTATAAAGCCTGGTCTTCAAATAGAAGAAGCGATTAAAGAAGCTAATACAATTGATGATTTATTAGAAAAAAAGGTCAATTATGCTTACCATGTAGAAATGGGATATCTGACAAGCTGTCCAACTAATATCGGAACAGGATTAAGAGCTTCTGTTATGATGCATCTACCGGGAATGGTATTAACCCAGCAAATGAACCGAATCATTCCGGCGATTCAACAGCTTGGCTTAGTAGTTAGAGGAATATATGGAGAAGGCAGCGAAGCCCTCGGAAATATTTTTCAAATTTCTAATCAGATAACACTAGGAAGATCAGAAAAGGACATCATTGAGGAACTAAAAAGCGTTGTTACTCAATTAATTGAGCAAGAAAAAGAAGCAAGGAATGCATTAGCGCAAACCTCAAACATACAATTAGAAGATAGGGTTTTTCGTTCATACGGAATACTGTGTAATAGTCGTATTATGGAAACAAAGGAAGCAGCTAAATGTCTATCCGATGTTCGGTTAGGAATTGATATGGGATATATAAAAAATATATCGAAAAGCATCCTTAATGAATTAATGATTCTTACCCAGCCGGGGTTTCTACAACTATATGCTGGAGAAGAGATGAATCCAAATGAACGCGATATTCGTCGTGCAGTCTTAATAAGAGAAAGATTAAAATTGGAAACTGAATAGAGATTCTAAGGAGGATGAAAGTATGATGTTTGGCCGATTTACAGAAAGAGCGCAGAAAGTATTAGCACTTTCCCAGGAAGAAGCAATTCGATTAGGTCACAATAATATTGGTACAGAGCATATCTTATTAGGATTAGTCCGTGAAGGAGAAGGAATTGCTGCAAAGGCGTTACAAGCACTTGGATTAGGTGCTGAAAAAATCCAAGAGGAAGTAGAAAACTTGATTGGTCGTGGTCAAGATACAACACAAACCGTACCACATTATACACCCAGAGCTAAAAAAGTGATCGAACTATCCATGGATGAAGCAAGAAAATTAGGTCATTCTTATGTGGGAACAGAGCATATTCTTTTAGGCTTAATTAGAGAAGGCGAAGGGGTAGCTGCTAGAGTATTAAATAATCTAGGTGTAAGCCTAAATAAAGCGCGTCAACAAGTCCTCCAGTTGCTTGGTAGTAGTGAATCAGGAAACCATCCCGGTGGCTCTGCTGCTAGTGCTAATACACCAACGCTTGATAGCTTAGCTAGAGATTTAACTGCTATTGCAAGAGAAGGAAGCCTTGATCCAGTTATAGGGAGAAGCAAAGAAATCCAACGTGTTATTGAAGTATTAAGCAGACGGACAAAAAATAATCCTGTATTAATAGGGGAACCTGGTGTTGGTAAAACTGCTATTGCGGAAGGTCTTGCACAACAAATTGTTCAAAATGAAGTTCCAGAAATTTTGAGAGATAAACGTGTAATGACATTAGATATGGGAACAGTTGTTGCTGGTACGAAATACCGTGGTGAATTTGAAGATCGCTTGAAAAAGGTGATGGATGAAATTCGCCAAGCTGGTAATATCATTCTCTTCATTGATGAGCTGCATACATTAATCGGTGCAGGTGGTGCAGAAGGTGCTATTGATGCATCTAATATTCTAAAGCCATCCTTAGCTAGAGGAGAGCTTCAATGTATTGGTGCCACAACACTAGATGAATATCGTAAATATATTGAAAAAGATGCAGCATTAGAAAGAAGATTTCAGCCGATCACGGTTGATGAGCCTACTAGTGATGAATCTATTCAAATATTAAAAGGCTTAAGAGACCGTTATGAGGCGCACCATCGAGTATCAATTACAGACGATGCAATTGAAGCAGCTGTAAAATTATCTGATCGCTATATTTCAGATCGTTTCTTACCAGATAAAGCAATTGACTTAATTGACGAAGCTGGTTCTAAGGTTCGTTTAAGATCTTATACAACTCCACCTAACTTGAAAGAGTTAGAAGTCAAGTTAGAAGAAGTACGTAAAGAGAAGGATGCTTCTGTGCAAAGTCAAGAATTCGAAAAAGCTGCATCTTTACGAGATACAGAACAAAGATTGAGAGAACAGTTAGAAGAAACGAAGAAAAATTGGAAAGAGAAGCAAGGACAAGAAAATACAGAGGTGACAGTAGAAGATATTGCAAGTGTAGTATCTAGCTGGACTGGAATTCCTGTATCTAAGCTTGCACAAACAGAAACCGATAAATTACTGAACATGGAAAATATCCTTCATAATCGCGTAATTGGTCAAGAAGAAGCCGTTATTGCTATTTCTAAAGCTGTAAGACGCGCAAGAGCTGGCTTGAAAGATCCAAAGAGACCAATAGGTTCCTTTATTTTCCTTGGCCCTACTGGAGTAGGGAAGACCGAACTTGCTCGGGCACTGGCAGAGTCCATGTTTGGTGATGAAGATGCCATGATCCGTATTGATATGTCTGAATATATGGAGAAGCATTCTACTTCTAGATTGGTAGGATCTCCTCCTGGTTATGTAGGATATGAAGAAGGCGGACAATTGACAGAGAAGGTTAGAAGAAAGCCATATTCTGTTGTTCTTTTAGATGAAATTGAAAAAGCGCATCCCGATGTATTTAATATTTTACTTCAAGTGCTGGAGGATGGTCGCTTAACAGATTCGAAAGGAAGAACGGTTGATTTCCGAAACACAGTGTTAATTATGACTTCCAACGTTGGAGCTTCTGCATTAAAACAAAATAAATATGTTGGTTTTAATGTGCAAGATGGAGATCAAGATTATAAAGATATGAAGGGCAAAGTAATGGAAGAGCTGAAAAGAGCATTCCGTCCAGAGTTCTTAAACCGTATCGATGAAACAATTGTTTTCCATGCATTAGAGAAGAAGCATTTAAAAGAAATTGTTACTTTAATGGCAGATCAGTTAGTTAAACGTCTATCAGAACAGGATATTCAATTGAGTATCACAGAAGCGGCCAAAGAAAAAATTGCGGAAGAAGGCTATGATCCAGAGTATGGAGCGAGACCACTTCGTCGTGCAATACAAAAGCATATAGAAGATCGATTATCTGAAGAACTTCTAAAGGGAACAGTATTAACTGGTCAACAAATTGAATTGGATGTCGAAAATGGTGAGTTTACTGTGAAGGTGAACGGTGCAGAGCCAGCAGTAAACCTACAAAAATAATACCTAGAACATTTATAAGGTGACACACGTATTACAGCTTTACGTGTGTCCTTTCTTTATTTAAGATAAAAATAGAAAAAAATTAATATCTATTATTTGGGTTGGAGATGTTAGTAATAAAAGGGGAAGGAGGCTGAATATGGCCAAAAGAAAAACAAAATTTCTTTGCCAGGAATGTGGATATGAATCAGCAAAATGGATGGGGAAATGTCCTGGTTGTGGAAATTGGAATACAATGGTGGAAGAAGTAGAGAAGAGTGCTGTTCAAAGAAAAGGTGCGTTTGCTCATTCTGCAGCCACTACTGTTGCTGCAAAGCCTATTCCTATAACAAGCATTGAAACGGTTAATGAGCCCAGAATATATACCGACTTAATGGAGTTAAACCGTGTTCTTGGTGGAGGAGTTGTGCGTGGTTCTCTTGTATTAATAGGTGGAGATCCCGGAATTGGTAAATCAACGCTTCTTTTACAAGTATCCTCGCAGTTAGCACATAAGAAACATTCTGTCTTATATGTTTCAGGAGAAGAATCGCAAAAGCAAACAAAGTTAAGAGCAGACAGATTGGGGGTAGTTTCTGATCATTTGCTCGTCTATTCAGAAACCAATCTAGAGGAAATAAGTAGAACCATTGAAAATACGAATGTGGAATTTGTGGTTATTGATTCGATTCAGACCATCTATCATCCGGAGGTCACCTCTGCTCCAGGAAGTGTTTCTCAAGTTAGAGAATGTACAGCAGAATTAATGCGGATAGGAAAAACCAAAGGAATAGCAATCTTCATTGTAGGACATGTCACAAAGGAAGGATCGATTGCAGGACCAAGATTACTGGAGCATATGGTTGATACTGTATTGTATTTTGAAGGAGAAAGACATCATACATATCGTATTTTACGCGCTGTAAAGAACCGTTTTGGCTCTACTAATGAGATGGGTATTTTTGAGATGAAGGAATTTGGACTGGAAGAGGTAGAGAATCCCTCTGAAATTTTCTTAGAAGAGCGATCACAGGGTGCCGCTGGCTCCACTGTTGTAGCATCAATGGAAGGAACAAGACCGGTTCTGGTTGAAATCCAAGCATTGATTTCACCGACTAGTTTTGGGAATCCACGAAGGATGGCAACGGGCATAGATCATAATAGAGTGCCGTTGTTAATGGCGGTATTAGAAAAAAGAGTTGGAATGTTACTCCAGAATCAGGATGCCTATTTAAAAGTAGCTGGTGGTGTAAAACTTGACGAGCCTGCTATAGATTTGGCGATCGCTGTAAGCATTGCCTCGAGTTTTAGAGATAAACCAACAAGAGCAACTGACTGTATTATTGGGGAAGTTGGCTTAACTGGAGAAGTTAGAAGAGTATCCCGTATTGAGCAAAGGGTGCAGGAGGCTGCTAAATTAGGTTTTGAGCGTGTTATTATTCCAGCTAATAATTTAAGTGGTTTGAAGGCTCCAAAAGGCTTAGAGGTCGTTGGCGTTCATACGGTTGCGGATGCTTTAAAAGCGGCTTTAAGCGATTAGTTTTTCGAAAAAATACATTGATGTGAATTTTTAGTTGTGTTAAAATGTAATATTTAATTATTTGACTTGCGTTTATTTTTAATGCTAATCTAGTTTTATAAATTAAATAGGTATTTATCTCTTTGTCTGTGTTATATTTCCATTTTTGTAAGGGTTTAAGGGTTTTTCTGAGCTATTATAAATGTTTCTATTAAATATAAATAGTTGGTCATTATTTCCCGAGCAATGGAAAAGGGCATTTTTAACATTAGTATATGACATAGTCATCATATCTATAAAAATAACTTTTTCATTACAAATAAAAAATTCCTGTAATATTAGGTTTCAAAACTGGGAATTTGTTTATAATGTGAAAGAGGAGGTGGAAGTATTGTTAAAACGCATTGTTCAAGTTTGTTTTTTAATTATTGGAGGAACAATCGGGTTTTTATTTATTCCTGATTTATTCTCAGTAATGTCTATCGATCATGATCTTATTAATAACGCATATGTGTCTGCAATACTTGGTGCCATTATTTTTTATCTTATTACTTTTTGGGCGATTGATTATATTGTTAACTTTATTAAGTTTTTAGAAGAATCAATTGTAAAGGCTCCGATTACGGATATAATTTTCGGTAGTCTTGGAATAGGATTTGGGTTAACTTTAGCCTTTTTAGTAGGCTATGCATTAACGTCTGTTCCTGTGCTTAATACTGTCGCTCCAATCCTTTTATCATTACTTTTTGGGTATTTAGGCTTTCAAGTTGGGTTTAAAAAGAGAGATGAGCTATTAACACTCTTCACAGCTAGAAAGAAGAAGGTAGTGGAAGAGGAACCCACAAAAGTTGAGAAAAGTAATTTAAAAATATTGGATACTAGTGTTATTATTGATGGAAGAATAGCTGATATTTGTCAAACGGGCTTCCTGGAGGGCACAATTGTTATTCCGCAATTTGTGCTGGGAGAACTTCAGCATATAGCAGATTCATCCGATGCGCTAAAACGTAATCGTGGACGAAGAGGGCTAGATATTCTAAATCGAATTCAAAAGGAATTAGCGATTAAAGTGGAAATTTACGAAGGTGATTTTGAAGATATCACTGAAGTAGATAGTAAACTAGTCAAATTAGCTAAATTAACAAATGGTGTTGTTGTAACAAATGATTTTAATTTAAATAAAGTTTGTGAACTGCAGAAGGTTGCTGTTCTCAATATTAATGATTTGGCAAATGCAGTAAAGCCAGTAGTTCTTCCAGGGGAAGAGATGAAAATACAAATTATTAAAGATGGAAAAGAACATAATCAAGGTGTTGCCTATCTAGATGATGGCACGATGATTGTAGTAGAAGAAGGTCGCAATTATATTGGAAAACATATAGATGTTCTTGTAACGAGTGTATTGCAAACATCTGCAGGTCGAATGATCTTTGCAAAACCAAAATTATTAGAAAAAGCATTGTAAGAATAGGGGTTAGTTATATGACTTATGAAGTCATTATTCCGGCAGCAGGACAAGGGAAACGAATGGGACTAGGAAAAAACAAATTATTTCTTGAGCTAGACAGTTTACCAGTATTTATTCATACCTTAATTGTTTTCGAAAATGATCCAAACTGTAATGGAATTTGGTTGGTAGTTAGTTCAGATGATAAAAAAGAAATGAATGAACTAGTAAAAAAATATGCAATTACAAAGGTTATTGCTCTTATTGAGGGTGGTACAGAAAGACAGCATAGTGTTTACCATGCAGTAAAGGAAATATCGGATGATACAATTGTTCTTGTTCATGATGCGGCGAGACCTTTTATTCAAACAGAGCAAATAGCTAGATTAACAAAGGTTGCAGTAGAAAGCGGCGCAGCTGTTTTAGCAGTACCAATTAAAGATACGATCAAAAAAGTTGATGGTGATTTGGTAGTGGAAACAGTTGAGCGTTCAAGCTTGTGGGCGATTCAGACCCCACAAGCTTTTCGCGTTTCTATTTTAAAAGAAGCACATGAAAAGGCGATTCTCGATACATATATAGGTACAGATGATGCTAGTTTGGTGGAGCGATTAGGACAAGCTGTTCAAATCGTAGAAGGAAACTATGACAATATTAAATTAACGACACCAGAAGATTTATACTTTGCCGAAGCAATTGTGGCAAAGCGAAAAGAAAATATAGCAGAAAGTAAATAGATAAGCTTTGAGAAGTTTTAATACAAGCAAAATAGAATGGAGGAGTTATAGATGTTTCGCATAGGCCAAGGGTTTGATGTTCATCAATTAGTAAGCGGAAGGTCCCTGATTATCGGAGGGGTAGAGATACCATATGAAAAGGGTCTACTAGGACACTCTGATGCAGATGTTTTACTACATACGATTGCTGACGCTTGTTTAGGTGCTATTGGTGAAGGGGATATCGGAAAACATTTTCCTGATACAGATGAAGCCTTTAAAGATGCTGATTCTGCAAAATTATTGCAGCATGTATGGCAAATAGTAAAGGAAAAGGGTTATGAATTAGTGAATGCTGATTGTACGATAATGGCTCAACAGCCGAAAATGGCGCCACATATTCAAGCAATGCAAGCGAGAATTGCAGAATTGCTGGAGACAGAACAAGATAATATTAATGTGAAAGCAACAACCACAGAGAAATTGGGATTTACCGGAAGAGGGGAAGGGATTGCTTCCCAAGCAGTTGTATTGCTCCAAAAAAGAAATGTATAATTGATAACCAATTATAGAGGCGAACACCTTTTAAAGGAAAAAGCAAAGTGATAGAATAGATTAGAAAAAAGCGTAAGTAATCAAGGAGGCACAAGCATGTCTAACGAAATTCGTGTTCGTTATGCTCCAAGTCCAACAGGGCATTTGCATATAGGGAATGCGCGTACAGCGTTATTTAATTATTTATTTGCACGTAGTCAAGGCGGGAAATTTATTATTCGTATTGAAGATACGGACAAAAAAAGGAATATTGAGGGTGGAGAAGAAAGCCAATTAAAATATTTAAAATGGCTTGGAATGGATTGGGATGAAAGTACGGATGTTGGTGGAGAATATGGTCCGTATCGTCAATCTGAAAGAAATGACATCTATAAGAAGTACTACACAGAATTGCTGGAAAAGGGACTTGCTTATAAGTGTTACTGTACAGAAGAGGAAATTGAAGCAGAAAGAGAAGACCAAGTAAGTAGAGGGGAAACACCTAAGTACTCTGGCAAATGTCGTCATTTAACAAAGGAACAGCAAGCGGCATTAGAAGCGGAAGGAAGACAGCCGAGTATTCGAATTCGTGTTCCTGAAAATGTTGTATATGAATTTAATGATATGGTAAAAGGGGACGTTTCGTTCGAATCAGCAACAATTGGCGATTATGTTATTGTGAAAAAGGATGGTACTCCAACCTATAATTTTGCAGTAGCAATTGATGATCATTTGATGGATATCACACATGTATTGCGTGGAGATGATCATATTACCAATACACCAAAACAATTAATGATCTATGATGCACTAGGTTGGGACAGACCTATCTTTGGACATATGACTTTAATCGTTAATGAAAGCAGAAAGAAATTGAGTAAGCGGGATGAATCCATTATTCAATTTATTGAGCAATATGAAGAATTAGGCTATTTACCTGAAGCATTGTTCAATTTCATTGCTTTATTAGGGTGGTCTCCAGAGGGAGAAGAGGAATTATTCACTATAGAAGAATTTATTCGCATCTTTGATCCAGCAAGATTGTCTAAGTCTCCTGCGTTATTTGATCAAAATAAATTAGCGTGGATGAATAATCAATATATCAAAAAGGCAGATTTAGAAACGGTTGTTCGTCTAGCTGTTCCTCATTTAGAGAAAGCAGGCTTAGTAAGTGAAAATCGCTCAGCTGATGAAGAGGCATGGGTAAATAATCTGGTTGGTTTATATCAAGAGCAAATGAGCTGCGGAGCTGATATTGTAAACTTATCTACGTTATTCTTCAGTGATGAAGTCCAATATGATGAAGAGGCAAAAGAGGTTTTAGCTGGTGAACATGTTCCGACTGTAGTCCAAGCATTTAAAGAAGCATTAGCTGAAATGCCAGAGTGGAGTGCCGAGCAAATTAAAGCCGCTATTAAAGTGGTTCAAAAAGCTACTGGTCAAAAGGGCAAAAATTTATTTATGCCGATTCGCGTGGCTACAACAGGTCAAACACATGGTCCTGATTTACCAAAGGCGATCGAACTATTAGGTAAAGAAAAAATTGATGCGCGATTAACAGCATTAATTAGTTAACATTTTGGAGAAAATATAATATAGTAGTAGGAAAGCTATATAGAAAAAACGAAGATGAGGAAAAGTAAAAAAGGAGAAGCTTATTAGAGAGAATCATCACCCGGCTGAAAGTGATTCAAGTAACCTCTTTTTTGAAGTGCGCCTCAGAGTCCTGTATCGAAAAAGAATTTATTTAGTAGATAGAGGCGGAACCTATCCGTTAACAGGGATGAGTGGAGATTATTGCTTAAAAGCAGTAATCTAAACAGAGTGGAACCGCGCCTAAAAAAGCGTCTCTGTCTTTTAGACAGAGACGCTTTTTATATGGATAAAAAGCTTCAGTGGCATCAAGGAAAGAGAATGTAATAGTTTTACTTTTTTAGTGGGAGTTATGGGATTGAAATGAAGTAGTAAAAAATAGGGATTAAAATGGTTTTCTTGTATATAAGATATATAGACGTTTAAAGGGAAACAATGGTAAAGGAAATGACATCTTTTACGAGAGTGATGATTGCTAGATAGCTGCATTATAGTTGCAAAACAGGGGGGAGATTTGTATGTTTCGGCGCATGAAAGAGGATATTGCTGTAGTGTTTGAACAAGATCCTGCTGCAAGGAGCTCGATAGAAGTTATTTTAACTTATTCTGGGTTGCATGCTATATGGTTTCACAGAATTGCTCATTTCTTTTTTAGGCATAATCGTTTTTTCTTAGCAAGAGTTATCTCGCAATTTAGCCGCTTTATGACAGGGGTGGAAATACATCCCGGAGCAAAGATCGGCAATCGTCTATTCATTGATCATGGTATGGGTGTAGTGATAGGGGAAACCTGTGAGATAGGGGATAATGTCACTATTTTTCAGGGAGTAACGCTTGGGGGAACGGGAAAAGAAAAAGGGAAAAGGCATCCAACCGTTAAAGATAATGCTCTTATTGCCTCTGGTGCAAAAGTATTAGGATCTATTGTAATTGGAGAAAATGCCAAAATTGGTGCAGGATCAGTAGTGTTAAAAGATGTTCCTGCAAATTCGACAGTAGTAGGTATTCCAGGAAGAGTTAAAGTACAAGATGGTATTAAAATAAAGAAAGACTTAAATCATTGTGATTTACCAGATCCAATTGCGGATCGACTGAAAGAAATGGAATTGGAAATTAGCTATTTAAGAGAACAACTAAAAGAATTACAGGAAGAAAGGAGTTATAAGTAATGCCTATTCAAATATATAACACATTAACACGAGCAAAGGAGGATTTTGTTCCGCTAGAAGAGGGAAAGGTAAAAATGTATGTATGTGGACCGACTGTCTACAACTATATCCATATAGGAAATGCTCGACCAGCAATTGTCTTTGATACTGTGCGACGTTATCTAGAGTTTCGTGGATACGATGTACAATTCGTATCGAATTTTACCGATGTCGATGATAAGTTAATAAAAGCGGCAAATGAGCTTGGAGAAACGGTGCCGGTTATTGCTGACCGCTTTATTGACGCATATTTTGAAGATGTTTCTGCGTTAGGCTGCAAAAAAGCTGATTCTCATCCGCGTGTAACAGAAAATATGGATATTATTATCGATTTTATTGCAGCATTAATAGATAAAGGGTTTGCTTATGAGTCAGAAGGAGATGTGTATTATCACACTAGAGCCTTTGATGGATATGGAAAGCTTTCTCATCAATCTATTGATGAACTTCGTTCAGGTGCAAGAATTGCAGTTGGGGAGAAGAAACAAGATTCATTAGATTTTGCCCTATGGAAGAAGGCGAAAGAAGGCGAAATTTTCTGGGAGAGTCCTTGGGGGAATGGGCGTCCAGGCTGGCATATTGAATGCTCTGCGATGGTGCGTAAATATTTAGGTGATACAATTGATATCCATGCAGGTGGGCAGGACTTAGCATTTCCGCATCATGAGAATGAAATTGCCCAGTCAGAAGCATTAACAGGTAAGACCTTTGCTAATTATTGGATGCATAATGGTTATATTAATATTGATAATGAAAAGATGTCTAAATCCCTAGGGAATTTTATCACTGTAAACGATATTATTAAGATTCATGATCCACAAGTGTTAAGATTCTTTATGCTTTCTGTACATTATCGTAATCCAATTAACTATAGTGAAGAAGTATTGGAAAATACGAGAGCAGGGTTAGAGAGAATCAGAACTTCTTATGAAAATTTAAAACATCGCAGTATCGCGAGTACGGATCTTACAGATACCAATCAGGAATGGATTGCAAAAATTGCCGATCTTCGAAAACAATTCGTTGATAGTATGGATGATGATTTTAACACAGCGAATGGTATTTCTGTTCTTTTTGAATTATCGAAGCAAGCAAATTATTACCTGCTTGAAAAAACAACCTCTCCTGCTGTTATTCATGCTTTTATGAATGAGTTTGAAGAATTATTTACAGTGCTTGGGTTATCTTTATCTGCGAATGAGGAATTATTAGATGAAGAAATCGAGGCGCTAATAGAAAAAAGAACGCAAGCTAGAAAGGATAGAGACTTTGTGCTTGCTGATCAAATTAGAGATCAATTAAAAGCAATGAACATCATTTTAGAAGACACCGCACAAGGTATACGATGGAAAAGAGGGTAAAAAGATGCTCCTCTATGATAAAAAAGTGGATGAAAAACAACTGAACAGCCTTGCCCTTGCTTATATGGGCGATGCTGTTCTTGAAATATATGTAAGAAGACATTTGTTGTATAGCGGGAAGGTGAAGCCTAATCAGCTTCATCGAGAAGCAACAAAATATGTTTCGGCAAAAGGACAGGCAAAGGTAGTGCATAGTCTTTTAGAAAAAGGATTTTTTTCTGAAGAAGAGATTGCGGTATTAAAGCGAGGGCGAAATGCGAAATCAGGCACTATTCCTAAAAATACCGATGTACAAACCTACCGATATAGTACTGGTTTTGAAGCAGTTTTAGGTTATTTATATTTAGCGAAGCGAGAAGAGCGACTTGAGGAAATAATCAAAGCTGCTTTTTCTATCATTGAAAGCAAATAGGAGGAGCAAAAGTGTCAAGTGACTTTATTGTTGGAAAAAATGCAGTTATTGAAGCGTTAAAATCAGAAAGAGATGTAAATAAAATACTTATTGCGGAAGGTTCCCAAAAAGGCCAAATGCAAACAGTAATTGGTTTGGCTAAACAGGCAAATGTGCTTGTTCAGTTTGTTCCTAAAAAGAAATTGGATAGCTTAGTAGACGCGAATCACCAAGGTGTAGTAGCGCAAGTTGCTGCCTATCAATATGCTGAAATAGATGATTTATTTGCACTTGCAGAAAAGAAGCAGGAAACACCTTTTTTCTTGTTGCTTGATGAAATTGAGGATCCTCATAACTTAGGATCCATCATGAGAACGGCTGATGCGGTAGGTGCTCATGGGATTATTATTCCACGGAGAAGAGCAGTTGGGTTAACGGCTACAGTTGCAAAGGCATCTACTGGTGCTATCGAGCATATTCCCGTTGTGCGAGTAACAAATATGGCAAGGACGATAGAGGAGCTTAAAACGAGAGGAATATGGATTGCGGGAACGGATGCAAAAGGAAGTGAAGATTATCGCAAATTTGATGGAACGATACCATTAGGATTAGTGATTGGCAGTGAAGGAAAAGGCATGGGAAGATTGATTAAGGAAAAATGCGATTTTCTTATTCATTTACCGATGGCTGGAGCTGTTACGTCTTTAAATGCTTCTGTTGCAGCGGCACTTTTAATGTATGAGGTATATCGGAAACGCCATCCACTTGAGGGATAATAATGGATATTCTTATTGTTGACGGCTATAACATTATTGGTGCTTGGCCAGAACTAAATGCTTTAAAGAATAGAGATCTTGCAGCAGCAAGGGATGCTTTAGTAGCAAAAATGGCAGAATATCAAGGCTATTCCGGATACAGAGTAATGGTTGTTTTTGATGCATACTATGTAAAAGGCACAGAGAAAAAATATAAAGATTACAAGGTAGAAGTCATTTTTACCCGTGAAAATGAAACTGCTGATGAGCGTATCGAAAAACTAGCTATTGAACTAAATAACAGAAAAACACAAATTCATGTTGCGACTTCAGATTTTACAGAGCAATGGGCTATTTTTGGACAAGGTGCCCTGCGGAAATCAGCACGAGAGTTATTGTTAGAGATGGCTGGAATGGAACAGGAAATCGGAAAAAAAGTAAAAAAAATTAAAGAAAAAAAACCAGTTGCAAAGATTCCGCTTTCAAGAGAAGTGGAAGAAATTTTCGAAAAATGGCGACGTGGAGAGAAATGAGTTGTTGACGCTCAAAAAAAGGCTAGAGTATAATGGATTTATCCATGATTGCACGGTCGGGGGGATCTGTATGAGTACTGACAGCTGGACTAAGCGTAACGAGTATACTGGGAATTATATGGAACTTGAAGATGAAGTGTTGGTGGAATTGGTGCATCAAGGGGAAAGTGATGCTTTGGATTATTTAATTCAAAAGTATCGTAACTTTGTGCGAGCTAAAGCCAGATCCTATTTCTTAATCGGAGCAGACAAAGAAGATATTGTGCAAGAGGGAATGATTGGTCTTTATAAGGCAATACGCGATTTTAAAGAGGACAAACTTTCTTCCTTTAAGGCATTTGCTGAATTATGTATAACAAGACAAATCATTACTGCTATCAAAACGGCCACTAGGCAGAAGCATATTCCTTTAAATTCTTATGTTTCTTTGGACAAGCCCATTTACGATGAAGAGTCTGATCGAACGTTAATGGATATTATCTCTGGAGCAAAGGTTCTTGATCCAGAAGAATTGATCATTAATCAGGAAGAATATGATCACATCGAGATCAAAATGTCTGAATTATTGAGTGATTTAGAAAGAAAAGTATTGTCTCTATATCTTGATGGTCAATCTTATCAAGAAATTTCTGAGGAATTGAATAGGCATGTGAAGTCTATTGATAATGCCCTTCAGCGGGTGAAAAGAAAATTAGAGCGGTATTTAGAAATAAGAGAATTCTCGCTATGAGCGTAAAAGTTTTTTTGGAATAGCAAATATTTACTGATATTGACATCTTACGCGTGTCCATGATACAGTTTGAGAAGATATAAAGGACGTAGTAGGTGTAAGTGGAATGAGAAAAAAGATTGTGTTAGCATGTGAAAAATGTGGGTCAAGAAATTATTCTACTGTGAGTAACAATGGTACAGAACGTTTAGAAGTAAAGAAATTTTGTCAAAATTGTAATGCTCATACTGTTCATAAAGAAACAAAATAATGATTTTGGATAATGCCCGCTCTTAAAGATGGAGGTAACAAAAATGCAAAGTGCTGTTAAGTATTTTCGTGAAGTTGGTAGAGAATTAAAGAAAGTTAGCTGGCCGAAAAAAAAGGAGTTAACTAATTATACACTCACAGTCCTTGTGACAGTTGTCTTTTTTGCTATCTTCTTTGCTGTTGTTGATTTAGGAATTTCCGAACTTATTCGTTTAATACTTGAATAACAGTTGTCTACTCATGGTATAATGGTAAAACGATAGGAAACATTTACAAAAGCCCGGTAACGGGTTTTTTCATTTGCTGAAAAATAAATGACTTGTTCCTTACAGATACTATAAAAAACAGCACGAAAAAAATAATGTTGCAGGGAGGGACGGACGAAGTAGTCCTCTTTTATGGAAAAAAACTGGTATGTAGTGCATACGTACTCTGGATATGAGAATAAGGTGAAAGCGAATTTAGAAAAACGGGTAGAAACAATGGCGATGCAAGATAAAATTTTTCGCGTGGTTGTACCTGAAGAAGAAGAAACAGATATCAGAAACGGTAAAACAAAAGTAGTAAAAAGAAAAGTATTCCCAGGTTATGTGTTGGTAGAAATTGTTATGACTGATGATTCTTGGTATGTCGTACGTAATACCCCTGGTGTAACTGGATTCGTTGGTTCCGCTGGGTCTGGATCAAAACCAACGCCGCTTTTACCAGAAGAAGTCCAAGTAATTCTGAAAAGAATGGGCGTAGAGGAACAAAGAATTGAAATTGAGTTTGAATTAGGAGAAACAGTAAAAGTAAATGAAGGTCCATTTGCTAATTTCACTGGTACAGTTGAGGAAATTGATAAGGATAAAGCAAAGGTTAAAGTACTAGTAAATATGTTTGGTAGAGATACTCCTGTGGAGCTCGATTTTACACAAATTGAAAAATTTTAACTAGAAAACTTGAAATGGTATTGAAAAAGTGTTACTATTTCATAGGTCAGTATATCTCATAAAGAGATAAGATATTGTCAAATTTCTTTATTTCATATAAAGACGATAAGTTGAGTGGGAGGGGAAACCCCTATTACCACATCACGGACTTTAAGGAGGTGTGTCTCGTGGCTAAAAAAGTAATTAAAGTTGTTAAATTGCAAATCCCAGCAGCTAAAGCGAATCCGGCACCACCAGTTGGTCCTGCATTGGGTCAAGCTGGCGTAAATATCATGGGATTCTGTAAGGAGTTTAACGCTCGTACAGCTGAACAAGCTGGTTTAATCATTCCTGTTGAGATTACGGTTTTCGAAGACCGTTCATTTACATTTATTACAAAAACTCCACCTGCTGCAGTTTTACTTAAAAAAGCAGCTGGTATCGAGTCTGGTTCTGGTGAACCAAATCGTAATAAAGTAGCAACTGTTAAGCGTGATAAAGTACGCGAGATTGCTGAAACAAAAATGCCTGATCTAAATGCAGCTAGTGTTGAATCTGCTATGCGCATGGTTGAAGGTACTGCCCGCAGCATGGGTATTGTTATTGAAGACTAAACCTATATATGGTTAGTGTTGATTAAGGTTGTGACGACGGTGAATCTTTAGTCGCAACCTTTATTCGTGGGAGGTAATTCCGCTAAAACCACAATTCAAGGAGGAAATATAGTTATGGCTAAAAAAGGTAAGAAGTATTTAGAAGCTATCAAACTTGTTGATCGTACTAAAGCTTACCCAATTCAAGAAGCAATTGAGTTAGTGAAAAAAACTAGCACTACAAAATTTGATGCATCAGTTGAAGTTGCTTTCCGTCTAGGAGTAGATCCTAAGAAAGCAGACCAACAAATCCGTGGAGCAGTAGTTCTTCCAAACGGTACCGGTAAAACTCAACGCGTTTTAGTTTTCGCTAAAGGTGAAAAATTAAAAGAAGCAGAAGCAGCAGGAGCAGACTATGTAGGCGATGCTGAATTTATAAATAAAATCCAACAAGGTTGGTTCGATTTTGACGTAATCGTTGCAACTCCAGATATGATGGGTGAAGTTGGTAAACTTGGTCGTGTATTAGGACCTAAAGGTTTAATGCCAAACCCTAAAACTGGTACAGTTACATTTGATGTAACAAAAGCAGTTAACGAAATCAAAGCTGGTAAAGTAGAATACCGTGTAGACAAAGCTGGTAACGTACATGTTCCAATCGGTAAAGTTTCTTTCGATGAAGCTAAACTAGTTGAGAACTTCCAAACTATCTTTGACACAATGTCAAAAGCTAAACCAGCTGCTGCGAAAGGTACTTACATGAAGAACGTATCTGTTACTTCAACAATGGGACCTGGCGTAAAAGTAGATCCATCTACTGTTTGATAAAAATTGGTATTTGACAAAACAAGATGGATAGCATATACTTCATCTTGTTGAAAAAATAAATAACATTTGTACCGTAGACAGTAGGTGCTAAATTTTAGCTTAATTTCCTGCCGAGGTAATACGATAGATTATTTGATCAGTTGTGAGAACGACTATTGTATACACCTCCATGTCTAATAGATATGGAGGATTTTATTTGTCGGTATGAATGTAGAAATTCTACAGGAGGTGTAAAGATGAGCAGCGTAATCGAACAAAAGAAACAAATAGTATCTGATATTGCGGAGAAATTCAAAGCAAGTAAATCAACTATCGTTGTTGACTACCGTGGTTTGACTGTTTCAGAAGTAACTGAACTTCGTAAACAACTTCGTGATGCAGGAATCGAGTTTAAAGTTTTCAAAAACTCTTTAACTCGCCGTGCTGCAGAATCTGTTGAATTAGCAGGTTTAAACGAATCCTTAACTGGTCCAAACGCTATTGCGTTCAGTAATGAGGATGTTGTTGCACCAGCAAAAATTCTAAATGACTTCGCTAAAAACCATGAAGCATTAGAAATTAAAGCGGGAGTAATCGAAGGGAACTTAGCAACAGTTGAAGAAGTGAAAGCTCTAGCAGAACTTCCGTCACGCGAAGGTTTACTTTCTATGTTACTCAGCGTTCTTCAAGCACCAATCCGCAACCTTGCTCTTGCTACAAAAGCAGTTGCAGATCAAAAAGAAGAACAAGGCGCTTAATATTTTATACGGAAACGTATCATAAAACCCCAAAAAACAAGGAGGAAACATATAATGTCTAAAGAACAAATCTTAGAAGCAGTTAAAAATATGACTGTTTTAGAATTAAACGATTTAGTAAAAGCAATTGAAGAAGAATTTGGAGTAACTGCTGCTGCTCCTGTAGCTGTAGTTGCAGGTGGCGGAGAAGCTGCTGCTGAAAAATCTGAGTTTGATGTAGTTCTTGCATCTGCTGGAGATCAAAAAATCAAAGTTATCAAAGTTGTACGTGAAATCACAGGTCTTGGTCTTAAAGAAGCAAAAGAACTTGTTGACAACACTCCAAAAGCAGTTAAAGAAGGAGCTTCTAAAGAAGAAGCTGAAGAAATCAAAGCTAAACTTGAAGAAGTTGGAGCTAACGTTGAAGTTAAGTAATGTTAGTTGAAAAGAAGCTCGCTATTTTAGCGGGCTTTTTTTTCCTGAAAAGTGAGAAGGACTTAAGAAAAGTTAGGCGCAATTTACCAAGTTAGAAGTGAATGTGAACTGCTGGGGGAATTTATCTTCTAAGGAGTTCTATGAATAAGCTACTGATGGTATAAGATAACTTTAGGAAAAGTCGTCTGCGCTTTTTAATTGATTACGATGCTGTGCTTTGTAGTCAATCCTCAAGTAGTCTTCCTTAAATAAATTCTCCTAAGGAGGTGTTCGTATGACGGAACATTATTATTCCCGAACCCAAAATGTAAATAGCGATCCAAATTACTGGAATTTTACGCTTAAAGGTAATACAATACGTTTTAAAACAGATAATGGAGTCTTTTCTAAAAAAGAAGTGGACTTTGGGTCTAGATTATTGATAGAGACGTATACCTTGCCTGATTTAGATGGAGATATATTAGATGTAGGCTGTGGATATGGCCCGATAGGTATATCTATTGCGAAGACTTCCCCAAATAGAATGGTCCATATGGTTGATGTTAATTTACGTGCTATTGAATTAGCAGAAGAAAATGCCAGACAAAACGGCGTTGAAAATATTCGCATATATGAAAGTGATCGACTGCTTCGTGTGAAAGGACAAAAGTTTGCCTCTATTTTAACTAATCCGCCGATAAGAGCGGGGAAGAAAGTAGTTCATGATATTTTTGAGCAAAGCTATGAGTGTTTAGTACCTAATGGGGAATTATGGGTTGTGATTCAAAAGAAACAAGGAGCACCCTCTGCTATTGCGAAATTAGAAGAATTCTTTAAAGAGGTAAACATAGTAGAAAAGAAAAAAGGCTATTTTATAATTCAAGCAAAAAAGATTGACTAGTCCTTTTTGTTGTGATAGCATTGTATAATGCCAATATAATATTTTTCTGAAACTCGCAATTTTATCTAAGTTACTGTATAAAATTGGTGTAAGAAGGAAAAACTAACAGAATAATATTAGAAATATGAAAATGTGGTTTTTTGATTGGAAAACCCTTTTTCTTTTTGTCTTATAAAAATGGGTCTAATATCCTTTTTTATAAGATGTTAATAGATGTACTATAACGTTTGATTTGAGGGGTGAATCAGTTGACAGGTCAACTTGTTCAGTATGGACGACACCGCCAGCGGAGAAGCTACGCACGAATTAGTGAGGTTTTAGAATTACCAAATCTTATTGAAATCCAAACCTCTTCCTATCAATGGTTTTTAGATGAGGGATTGCGAGAAATGTTCCAGGACATTTCGCCTATTGAAGATTTTACTGGCAATTTATCACTTGATTTCATTGATTATAGCTTGGGAGATCCTAAGTATTCAGTGGAAGAATCGAAAGAGCGAGATGTTACATATTCTGCACCTTTGCGTGTGAAGGTTCGTCTTGTAAATAAAGAAACAGGAGAAGTAAAAGACCAAGATGTATTCATGGGTGATTTCCCGCTTATGACTGAAACTGGTACTTTTGTTATTAATGGTGCGGAACGAGTTATCGTTTCTCAGTTAGTACGTTCTCCAAGTGTTTATTATAATGGAAAACTTGATAAAAACGGTAAAAAAGGATTTACTGCAACAGTAATTCCTAACCGTGGAGCATGGCTAGAGTATGAAACAGATGCAAAGGATGTAGTATATGTGCGTATTGATCGTACACGTAAACTTCCTGTTACTGTTCTTTTACGCGCATTAGGATTTGGTTCCGATCAAGAGATTATTGAATTGATTGGTGACAATGAGTATTTGCGTAATACTTTAGAAAAAGATAACACAGAAGGAACAGACAAAGCGCTATTAGAAATTTATGAGCGTCTTCGTCCAGGAGAACCACCTACTGTTGAAAACGCAAAAAGTCTATTGGTATCGAGATTTTTCGATCCAAAAAGATACGACCTTGCGAATGTAGGTCGTTATAAAATCAATAAAAAGCTTCATATTAAAAATAGATTATTTAATCAGCGTTTAGCAGAAACATTAGTGGATCCTGAAACTGGCGAGATTATCGCTGAAAAAGGAACTCTTTTAGATCGCCGTGCGCTTGACCGTATTATTCCTAATCTAGAAAACAATATCGGCTTTAAAAAGCTGAGCCCGTATGGCGGAGTATTAGAAGATGATGTTGTTGTACAATCAGTGAAAATTTATTCACCACTAGATGAAGGGGATAAAGAAATTAATGTTATTAGTAATGCATATGTAGAAGAAGCTGTGAAAAACATCTCTCCTTCAGATATCATTGCTTCTATCAGTTATTTCTTTAATTTATTACATGGAGTAGGTCTAACAGATGATATTGACCATTTAGGTAACAGACGTCTTCGTTCTGTAGGCGAATTGTTGCAAAATCAATTCCGTATTGGTTTATCAAGAATGGAGCGTGTTGTTCGTGAAAGAATGTCTATTCAAGACACAAATACTATTACACCGCAGCAGTTAATTAATATCAGACCTGTTATTGCATCTATTAAAGAATTCTTTGGAAGCTCTCAGCTTTCTCAATTCATGGACCAAACAAATCCATTAGCAGAATTAACACACAAACGTCGTTTATCTGCATTAGGACCTGGTGGTTTAACAAGAGAACGTGCAGGAATGGAAGTTCGTGACGTTCACTATTCTCACTATGGCCGTATGTGTCCGATTGAAACACCTGAGGGACCAAACATTGGTTTGATTAACTCTTTATCTTCTTATGCAAAAGTAAACCGTTTTGGTTTTATTGAAACACCATACAGACGTGTTGATCCTGAGACAGGTAAAGTATCGTCACGAATTGATTATTTAACAGCTGATGAACAAGATAACTATGTTGTTGCCCAAGCGAATGCTCGTTTAGGGGAAGATGGTTCTTTCTTAGATGAAGATGTAGTAGCACGTTTCCGTGATGAGAACGTTGTTGTTAAGCGTGATCGTGTAGACTATATGGACGTATCTCCAAAGCAGGTTGTATCTGCTGCAACAGCGTGTATCCCGTTCTTAGAAAATGATGACTCTAACCGTGCCTTAATGGGTGCGAACATGCAGCGTCAAGCAGTACCTTTAATGCAGCCAGAAGCTCCAAGAGTAGGAACTGGAATGGAATACGTTTCAGGAAAAGACTCAGGGGCAGCTGTTATCTGTAAGCATCCTGGTATTGTTGAACATGTAGAAGCTCGTGAAGTATGGGTTAGACGTATTTCTGAAGTAGATGGTCAAGAAGTAAAAGGAAATCTTGATAAATATAAGATGCTTAAGTTTGTTCGTTCAAACCAAGGTACTTGTTATAATCAACGCCCGATTGTTGCTGTAGGTGATAAAGTAACAAAAGGTGAGGTTTTAGCTGATGGTCCTTCTATGGAACTTGGTGAATTAGCCCTTGGACGTAACGTATTAGTTGCCTTTATGACATGGGACGGATACAACTATGAGGATGCTATTATCATGAGTGAACGCTTAGTAAAAGATGATGTTTATACTTCTATTCATATTGAAGAATATGAATCAGAATCTCGTGATACAAAATTAGGACCAGAAGAAATTACGCGTGATATTCCGAATGTCGGAGAAGATGCGTTACGTAACTTAGATGATCGTGGTATTATTCGTATCGGTGCCGAAGTAAAAGATGGTGATTTGCTTGTTGGTAAAGTTACACCTAAAGGGGTAACTGAATTAACAGCAGAAGAAAGATTATTACATGCTATCTTTGGTGAAAAAGCACGTGAAGTACGTGATACAAGTTTACGCGTTCCACATGGTGGCGGCGGAATCGTCCACGATGTTAAAGTCTTCAATAGAGAAGATGGAGACGAATTACCACCAGGTGTTAACCAATTAGTACGTGTATATATTGTTCAAAAACGTAAAATCCATGAAGGCGATAAGATGGCAGGTCGTCACGGTAACAAAGGGGTTATTTCCCGAATTTTACCTGAAGAAGATATGCCATACTTACCAGACGGAACACCAGTTGATATCATGTTAAATCCACTAGGTGTACCATCACGTATGAATATCGGTCAGGTATTAGAATTGCATCTGGGAATGGCTGCAAGAAGCTTAAATATCCATGTTGCATCACCAGTATTTGATGGTGCTCGTGAGGAAGATGTATGGGAAACAATTAGAGAAGCTGGAATGGCGCAAGATGCGAAAACAGTACTATATGACGGACGTTCAGGTGAACCTTTTGATAACCGTGTATCCGTTGGAGTTATGTATATGATCAAACTTGCTCATATGGTTGATGATAAACTACATGCTCGTTCAACAGGACCATATTCTTTAGTAACGCAACAACCACTAGGAGGAAAAGCTCAGTTCGGTGGTCAGCGTTTTGGAGAGATGGAGGTTTGGGCGCTGGAGGCTTATGGAGCTGCTTATACTTTACAAGAAATTCTTACTGTTAAATCAGATGACGTTGTTGGTCGTGTGAAAACATATGAAGCGATTGTTAAAGGAGAAAACGTTCCAGAACCAGGAGTTCCTGAATCATTCCGCGTATTAATGAAAGAGCTGCAAAGTTTAGGATTAGATGTGAAAATCTTATCTAGCACAGAAGAAGAAATTGAAATGAGAGACACAGATGATGACGATGATATTCATCAAGCTGAATCTCTGACAATTGTTTCCGAAACACAAGAGCCTGAGTCAGAAAAGGTAGGCATGCAAGAATAATAAAGTAATGAACATGGCCTGTCTAAAAACAAAAGGGTCAGACTCCACTGCGAAGACATCTAGATAGAAGATCCTTTTATATCTTTTAAAATAGATTATTCAAGTGAAGTCAGACCCTTTTGTGACGGCCTGTCTTTGATTATAAATGTTTTTAGAAGTTTTTAAGTAAGGCAAAAGCCTGAAGATCGAAAGGGAGGTAGGACCCTTGTTGGATGTTAATAATTTTGAATATATGAAAATAGGTCTAGCTTCGCCAGATAAAATCCGTTCATGGTCATTTGGTGAAGTCAAAAAGCCAGAAACAATTAACTATCGTACTTTAAAACCGGAAAAAGATGGCTTGTTCTGTGAGCGTATTTTTGGTCCTACAAAAGACTGGGAATGTCACTGTGGTAAATACAAGCGTGTTAGATACAAAGGGGTAGTCTGTGACCGTTGTGGAGTAGAAGTTACTCGTGCAAAGGTTCGTCGTGAACGTATGGGACACATCGAATTAGCGGCTCCGGTATCACATATTTGGTATTTCAAAGGAATCCCAAGCCGTATGGGTCTAGTGTTAGATATGTCTCCACGTGCACTGGAAGAAGTTATTTATTTTGCTTCTTATGTTGTAACAGATCCAGGTGACACTGCTCTTGAGAAGAAACAACTTCTTTCAGAGAAAGAGTATAGAGCATACCGTGATAAATACGGTGTGAAGTTCCAAGCTTCAATGGGTGCTGAATCTATAAAGAAGTTATTATCAGATATTGATTTAAATAAAGAAGTAGATGCATTAAAAGAAGAATTAAAAACAGCACAAGGGCAAAGAAGAACTCGTGCGATTAAAAGACTAGAAGTATTAGAAGCGTTCCGTGGTTCTGGAAATGAGCCTTCTTGGATGATTCTTGACGTGCTTCCAGTAATTCCTCCAGAATTGCGCCCGATGGTTCAATTAGATGGTGGCCGCTTTGCGACTTCTGACCTAAATGATTTATACCGTCGTGTTATTAACCGTAATAATCGTCTAAAAAGATTATTAGACTTAGGTGCACCAAGCATTATCGTACAAAACGAAAAACGTATGCTCCAAGAAGCTGTAGATGCGTTGATTGATAACGGCCGTCGCGGGCGTCCAGTAACTGGTCCTGGTAACAGACCACTTAAATCATTGTCACATATGCTTAAAGGTAAACAAGGACGTTTCCGTCAAAACTTATTAGGAAAACGTGTTGATTATTCTGGTCGTTCTGTTATCGTTGTAGGTCCGAACTTAAAGATGTATCAATGTGGTCTACCTAGAGAAATGGCGATTGAATTATTTAAGCCTTTCGTAATGAAAGAGTTAGTAGAAAAGGGTATTGCCCACAATATTAAATCTGCGAAAAGAAAAATCGAAAGACTTCAACCGGAAGTTTGGGATGTGCTGGAGGAAGTTATTAAGGAGCACCCTGTTTTACTTAACCGCGCCCCAACTTTACACAGATTAGGTATTCAAGCATTTGAACCAACGCTAGTAGAAGGCCGTGCAATTCGTCTACATCCGCTAGTATGTACAGCTTACAACGCTGACTTTGACGGAGACCAAATGGCGGTTCACGTTCCGTTATCATCTGAAGCACAAGCAGAAGCTCGTTTACTTATGCTTGCAGCCCAAAACATTTTGAACCCTAAAGATGGTAAGCCAGTTGTTACTCCTTCGCAGGATATGGTATTAGGAAACTACTACCTAACATTAGAGCGTGAAGGTGCAGTTGGAGAAGGTATGATCTTCAATGATACAAATGAGGCTTTATTAGCTTATCAAAATGGTTATGTGCATTTACACACTCGTGTGGCGGTACGTGCTAGTTCTTTAAATAACGAAACATTTACAGAAGAACAGAATAAACAATTGTTGTTAACAACAGTAGGTAAGTTAGTGTTCAATGAAATTTTACCAAAATCTTTCCCGTACATTAACGAACCAACGAAAACAAACTTAGAAGAAAAAACTCCTGAAAGATACTTTGTTGAGCCAGGTGTAGATGTACCTGCTGCAATTAGAGAGTTGCCGATTATCGAACCGTTCAAAAAGAAAATTTTAGGTAATATAATTGCTGAAGTCTTTAAACGATTCAAGATAACAGAAACTTCTAAGATGTTGGATAGAATGAAAGACTTAGGATTTAAACATTCTACTAAAGCTGGTATTACTGTTGGTGTAGCTGACATCGTAGTATTAGGCGAAAAACAAGAAATTATCGAAGAAGCACAAAGCAAAGTAGATAATGTAATGAAACAGTTTAGACGTGGATTAATCACAGAGGAAGAGCGTTATGATCGCGTTATTTCTATCTGGAGTGCTGCAAAAGATACAATCCAGGCAAAACTGATGAAATCCTTAGATAAACGTAATCCAATCTTTATGATGAGTGACTCCGGAGCCCGTGGTAACGCATCTAACTTTACACAGCTTGCTGGTATGCGTGGTTTGATGGCCAACCCGGCTGGTAGAATCATCGAATTACCGATTATCTCAAGTTTCCGTGAAGGTTTAACGGTATTAGAGTACTTTATCTCTACACATGGTGCGCGTAAAGGTCTTGCCGATACAGCACTAAAAACAGCAGACTCTGGTTACTTGACTCGTCGTCTTGTTGACGTAGCACAAGATGTCATTGTTCGTGAGGATGATTGTGGTACAGACAGAGGATTATTAGTTTCGGCGCTTAAAGAAGGTACAGAAATTATCGAATCACTAGATGAGCGTTTAATCGGAAGATATGCAAGAAGATCAATTAAACACCCAGAAACAAACGAAGTTATTGTTCCTGAAAATGGACTTATTACAGAAGATTTAGCAGTGGAAATTGTTGAAGCTAATATCGAAGAAGTATGGATCCGTTCGGCGTTTACATGTAATACTCGTCATGGTGTATGTAAAAAATGTTATGGTCGCAACCTAGCAACTGGTCAAGAAGTGGAAGTTGGAGAAGCTGTTGGTATTATTGCAGCACAATCTATCGGGGAACCGGGTACACAGTTAACAATGCGTACATTCCATACTGGTGGGGTTGCTGGAGACGATATCACACAAGGTTTACCTCGTATCCAAGAAATATTCGAAGCTCGTAATCCAAAAGGGCAAGCGGTTATTACGGAAATGGCAGGGGTTGTTGTTGGTATCAACGAAGGTAGAGACCGTCAACATGAAATTGTTGTTCAAGGTGAATTAGAAACTAGAACATATACTGCTCCTTATACAGCAAGACTTAAAGTAAAAGTTGATGATGTAGTAGAGCAAGGGCAGGAATTAACAGAAGGTTCTATTGATCCGAAAGAATTAATTAAAGTGAAAAACGTTACAGCAGTACAAGAATATCTACTTCGTGAAGTACAAAAAGTTTATCGTATGCAAGGGGTAGAAATTGGTGATAAGCACGTAGAAGTAATGGTTCGCCAAATGCTACGCAAAATCAGAGTGGTAGATGCTGGTGAGACAGATGTATTACCAGGTACTCTATTAGACATTCACCAATTTACTGATGCAAACGCAAAAGCTTTAAGAGAAGGAAAACTTCCTGCAACAGGAAGACCGGTATTACTTGGTATCACAAAAGCATCTCTTGAAACAGATTCATTCTTATCAGCTGCATCATTCCAAGAAACTACAAGAGTTCTGACAGATGCTGCGATTAAAGGTAAACGCGATGAATTACTAGGATTGAAAGAGAATGTAATTATTGGTAAATTAGTTCCTGCTGGAACTGGTATGCCAAGATATCGTCATGCTGAACCTATTACTGCAGAAGAACTAACAGAAGAGTCTGTTACTGTAGAGTAATAGCGATAAATTAGATCTTTTCCAAAAAAGGCATATGGTTATTACGTTGACCTATCTATCATTTGTGAATTGATAGATAGGTCAACATCCATACCTTTTATGAACATATCTATTTTTTAAAGGAAAGTTTTTTAGGAAAATAATTGACATCTAATTTTATAGATGATACTATATCAAAGGTGCTCCTATTCACCTGTTGCTTTGGAGGATATAAAAATGTCTTATGAAAAAGTACGACAGGCAAGTAAAATAGTAGTAGGAACAAAGCAAACAGTAAAAGCGTTAAAAAAAGGGATTGCAACTGAGGTTATCGTTGCAGAGGATGCCGATCCGATGATCATTAGAAAGGTATCTGAGGTAGCTGAAGAAGTGAATATTCCTATTATACTTGTTGAATCCATGAAGAAGCTTGGCGAATCATGCGGAATAGAAGTAGGCGCAGCGACTGTTGCCATAATTATTTAAAACTGTTTTTATGGAATTAACCATGAGAACTTTGTTTTTGCCCTAATATGAACCACCTGGATGTGTGGGCTTCAAACATAAAGGAAGGGAGGAAAAAGAAATGCCAACAATTAACCAATTAGTGCGCAAGCCTCGTCAATCTACTGAAGAGAAGTCGAAGTCTCCTGCGTTAAACAAAGGTTATAACAGTTTCAAAAAAGCACAAACAAACGTATCTTCACCTCAAAAACGTGGGGTATGTACTCGTGTTGGTACAATGACACCGAAAAAACCAAACTCTGCATTACGTAAATATGCACGTGTTCGTTTAACAAATGGTATCGAAGTAACAGCATACATTCCTGGTATTGGTCACAACCTACAAGAACATAGTGTTGTACTAATCCGTGGAGGACGTGTAAAAGACTTACCGGGGGTACGTTATCATATCGTACGCGGTGCGCTTGATACTGCTGGAGTTAACAACCGTATGCAAGGTCGTTCTAAATACGGTACTAAAAAACCAAAAGCAGCTAAAAAATAATAAAATAGAATTTATAGCATAATTGAAAGGAGGAAATCAAATGCCACGTAAAGGTCCTGTAGCAAAAAGAGACGTATTACCAGATCCGATTTACAATTCAAAGCTTGTATCTCGTTTAATCAACAAAATGATGATTGATGGTAAAAGAGGGAAATCGCAAGCTATCCTGTATTCAGCATTCGAAATCGTTGCTGAGCGTTCTGGAAAAGAAGCGATTGAAGTATTTGATCAAGCATTAAAGAATATCATGCCAGTTCTTGAAGTAAGAGCACGCCGTGTTGGTGGTTCTAACTATCAAGTTCCAGTGGAGGTTCGTCCTGAAAGACGTACAACTTTAGGTCTTCGCTGGTTAGTTAACTACGCTCGTCTTCGCGGAGAGAAAACAATGGAAGAGAGACTAGCTAACGAAATCTTAGATGCAGCTAACAACACTGGTGCATCAGTTAAGAAACGTGAAGATACACACAAAATGGCAGAAGCGAACAAAGCGTTTGCTCACTACCGTTGGTAAAATTATAATTTACAAAAATACTTTCATTATGAAAGGAGAAAGACCAAATGGCAAGAGAGTTCTCCTTAGAAAACACTCGTAATATTGGTATCATGGCACATATTGATGCTGGTAAAACGACTACAACTGAGCGTGTACTTTACTACACTGGTCGTATCCACAAAATTGGTGAAACTCACGAAGGTGCATCTCAAATGGACTGGATGGAGCAAGAACAAGAGCGTGGAATTACCATCACATCAGCAGCAACAACTGCACAATGGAAAGGTAACCGTGTAAACATCATTGATACTCCAGGACACGTAGACTTCACTGTTGAAGTTGAACGTTCTCTGCGTGTACTTGATGGTGCTGTTGCAGTACTTGATGCACAATCTGGTGTTGAGCCACAAACAGAAACTGTTTGGCGTCAAGCAACAACATATGGTGTACCTCGTGTAGTATTCGTAAACAAAATGGATAAAATCGGTGCAGATTTCCTTTATTCATTAAAAACTTTACATGACCGTTTACAAGCAAACGCTCATGCAATTCAACTACCAATTGGTGCTGAAGATCAATTCGAAGGTATCATTGACTTAGTTGAAATGAAAGCAACTTTCTACGGAAATGACTTAGGAACAGATATTCAAGAACGTGAAATTCCAGAAGACTACAGAGAGTTAGCAGAAGAATACCATGAGAAATTGGTTGAAGCTGTAGCTGAACTTGATGAAGAGTTAATGGAAAAATATCTTGGTGGTGAGGAAATCACTACTGATGAATTAAAAGCTGCTATCCGTAAAGGTACAGTTAACGTTGAATTCTACCCAGTAATCTGTGGTTCTGCTTTCAAAAACAAAGGTGTTCAAAAAATGCTTGATGCTGTTATTGAATACTTACCATCTCCATTAGACGTACCAGCAATTAAAGGTACTGCTCCTGATTCAGATGAAGTGATCGAAAAGCATTCAAGTGATGATGAGCCATTCGCTGCTCTTGCATTCAAAGTAATGACAGATCCATTCGTTGGTAAACTGACATTCTTCCGTGTATACTCTGGTACATTGAGCTCTGGTTCATATGTACAAAACTCTACAAAAGGTAAGCGTGAGCGCGTAGGACGTATTCTACAAATGCACGCAAACAGCCGTCAAGAAATTACAGAAGTATATGCTGGTGATATCGCAGCAGCTGTAGGTTTAAAAGATACTACTACTGGAGATACTCTATGTGATGAAAAGGATTTAGTAATCTTAGAATCAATGGAATTCCCAGAGCCGGTTATCGAATTGTCTATTGAGCCAAAATCAAAAGCTGACCAAGATAAAATGACAACTGCACTACAAAAATTACAAGAAGAAGATCCAACATTCCGCGCGCATACAAACCAGGAAACTGGTCAGGTTATCATCGCTGGTATGGGTGAACTTCACTTAGATATTCTTGTAGACCGTATGCGTCGTGAGTTCAAAGTTGAAGCTAATGTTGGTGCTCCTCAGGTTGCTTACCGTGAAACATTCCGTTCATCTGCTGCAGTTGAAGGGAAATTCACACGTCAATCTGGTGGACGTGGACAATATGGTCACGTTTGGATTGAGTTCTCACCAAACGAAGAAGGTAAAGGATTCGAATTTGAAAATGCTATCGTCGGTGGTGTTGTTCCACGTGAATACATCGCTCCGGTTCAAGCTGGTTTAGAAGATGCATTACAAAGAGGAGTACTTGCTGGTTATCCAATGGTAGACATCAAAGCTAAATTATTTGATGGATCATACCATGATGTTGACTCATCTGAAATGGCGTTCAAAATCGCTGCTTCAATGGCATTGAAAAATGCAGCATCTAAATGTAATCCTGTAATTCTTGAACCTGTTATGAAGGTAGAAGTTATCATCCCTGAAGAATACATGGGTGATATCATGGGTAATATCACTTCACGTCGTGGACGTGTTGAAGGTATGGAAGCTCGTGGTAACGCACAAGTTGTTCGTGCGATGGTTCCTCTTTCTGAAATGTTTGGTTATGCTACGACATTACGTTCAAGCACACAAGGTCGTGGAGTATTCTCTATGGTGTTTGATCACTATGAAGAAGTACCAAAATCAATCTCTGAAGAGATCATCAAAAAAAATAAAGGGTAATTGTTGATTTTACCTTTTTAATGAAGTATAACTACTATGTAGGCAATAAAGCTGTGATCATTAATCACAGCTCTATAAAAATACTTATTTTTTACAAATCAAAGGAGGATTTTCCTAATGGCAAAAGCTAAATACGATCGTTCTAAGCCACACGTAAATATTGGAACAATTGGTCACGTTGACCATGGTAAAACTACATTAACAGCTGCTATCACAACTGTACTTTCTAAAGTTGGTGGCGGTGAAGCTCGCGGTTATGATCAAATCGACGCTGCTCCAGAAGAGCGTGAGCGTGGAATCACAATCTCAACTGCACACGTTGAGTACGAAACTGCTACTCGTCACTATGCACACGTTGACTGCCCAGGACATGCTGACTATGTTAAAAACATGATCACTGGTGCTGCTCAAATGGATGGTGGTATCTTAGTAGTATCTGCTACTGATGGTCCAATGCCACAAACTCGTGAGCACATCCTTCTTTCTCGTCAAGTTGGTGTACCTCACTTAGTAGTATTCTTAAACAAATGTGATATGGTTGATGATGAAGAATTATTAGAATTAGTAGAAATGGAAGTACGTGACCTATTAACAGAATATGAATTCCCTGGTGATGATATTCCTGTAATTAAAGGTTCTGCTCTTAAAGCTCTTGAAGGAGATGCTGCTTGGGAAGAAAAAATCACTGAGCTTATGGCTGCAGTTGATGAATATATCCCAACTCCAACTCGTGACACTGACAAACCATTCATGATGCCAGTTGAGGATGTATTCTCAATCACTGGTCGTGGTACAGTTGCAACAGGTCGTGTTGAGCGTGGACAAGTTAAAGTTGGTGACGTTGTAGACATCATCGGTTTAGCTGAAGAGAAAAAATCAACTACTGTAACTGGTGTTGAAATGTTCCGTAAATTACTTGATTATGCTGAAGCTGGAGATAACATTGGTGCACTTCTTCGTGGGGTTGCTCGTGAAGAAATCCAACGTGGTCAAGTATTAGCAAAACCAGGTTCAATTACTCCACACGTAAAATTCAAAGCAGAAGTTTACGTATTATCAAAAGAAGAAGGTGGACGTCATACTCCATTCTTCACAAACTACCGTCCTCAGTTCTACTTCCGTACAACTGATGTAACTGGTATTTGTAACTTACCTGAAGGTGTAGAAATGGTTATGCCTGGCGATAACATCGAAATGGATGTTGAATTAATTTCTTCTATCGCTATCGAAGAAGGAACTAAATTCTCTATTCGTGAAGGTGGACGTACAGTAGGCGCTGGTGTCGTTGCTACTATCGTTGAATAATAACCTTTGATAAAAAACAAGCTGATTCGTCAGCTTGTTTTTTTTTTTGTGAACAAATCTATCGTATTAAAATAGATTTAGGAGCGCAAATAGTTATTATGCTATTTGGATAATGATTGTATAAAGGAATAATGTTTAAATATTCTCAGGTTAGCTATAATAGATAGGGTTATTAATATAGAAGAAAGACGTTTTCCAAAATCTTTCTATATAATCTTTCACTATTTTTTGTTAGAATATAAAAGTCTTAATAATAGTTTTCTCAATCTAAACGGTTCATTACCAATTGACTGACAATTATACATTGGGTTGAAATATGATCATGGAATATGTATAATAATCTGAGTGTACTAAAACGAAAGAAAAATAATAAATGTTGTTGCTTTTCTAGGCGTTTTTATGTATAATAGACAATGTTGGTCTTTGACTTGCGATGATGTGGGAGGTTGCTGACACACCCGGCCGCTTTGCCATGGCGAGTGTGTGGGAAATTCCTGCGGAGAATGTCTATTCTAAAATAGGCGAAAAGGAGGGAAAATAATGGCAAAACAAAAAATTCGTATTCGTTTAAAAGCGTATGATCATAGAATTTTGGATCAATCAGCTGAGAAAATCGTTGAAACTGCAAAACGTTCTGGTGCTGCTGTATCTGGACCGATTCCGTTACCAACAGAGAAGTCTATATACACAATCCTACGTGCGGTTCATAAATATAAAGATTCTCGTGAACAGTTTGAAATGCGTACGCATAAACGTCTAATCGACATCGTGAACCCAACTCCACAAACAGTTGATTCACTAATGCGTCTGGATTTACCATCAGGTGTAGATATCGAAATTAAATTATAATTGAAATAAACATTTAAACAATCAGGAGGTGTGACTTAAATGACCAAAGGAATCTTAGGAAGAAAAATAGGTATGACTCAAGTATTCGCTGATAACGGCAATCTTATCCCTGTAACTGTAGTGGAAGCTGCTGAGAACGTTGTTCTTCAAAAGAAAACTGTTGAAGCTGATGGCTATGCAGCAGTACAAATCGGATTTGAAAACAAACGTGAAAAGTTAGCTAACAAACCTGAACAAGGACATGTTGCTAAAGCAAGTACTGCTCCTAAGCGCTTCGTTCGTGAATTTAGAGATGTTAGCGTGGAAGAGTACGAGGTTGGTCAAGAAGTCAATGTAAGTATTTTCGCTGAAGGCGATATAGTGGATGTAACAGGTGTTTCTAAAGGGAAAGGTTTCCAAGGTTCAATTAAGCGCCATGGACAATCTCGCGGACCAATGGCTCACGGATCTCGTTACCATCGTCGTCCGGGTTCAATGGGACCTGTAGCACCAAACCGTGTATTTAAAGGGAAAGCATTACCAGGACGTATGGGTGGAGAACAAATTACTGTTCAAAACTTAGAAATCGTTAAAGTAGATGCAGAACGCAATCTTCTATTAATTAAAGGTAATGTACCTGGAGCTAGAAAAGCTTTATTAAAAATCAAAACTGCTGTTAAAGCATAATTATTAATCTGGAAAGGAGGAAATAAGAATGCCTAAAGTTGCATTATTCAACCAAGACGGTAAGCAAGCTGGAGATATCGAATTAAATGAATCAGTATTTGGTATCGAGCCTAACAAAAGTGTTTTATTTGAAGCAGTTGTTATGCAAAGAGCTTCTTTACGTCAAGGAACTCATAAAACTAAAATTCGTTCTGAGGTTGCTGGTGGTGGACGTAAGCCATGGCGCCAAAAAGGTACAGGACGTGCACGTCAAGGATCTATCAGATCTCCACAATGGCGTGGTGGTGGTACGGTATTTGGACCGGTTCCGCGTAGCTATAGCTATAAATTACCTAAAAAAGTTCGTAGATTAGCAATTAAATCCGCATTATCTACTAAAGTATTAGAAGAAAATATTTTAGTATTACAAAGCCTTGCTTTTGATGCACCTAAAACTAAAGATTTCAAAGCCGTATTAGGTAATCTTTCTGTAGAAAAGAAAGCATTAATCGTTACAGCTGACCTTGATGAAAACGTAGCATTATCTGCTCGTAACATCCCGGGGGTAACAGTTGTTACTGCTTCTGGAATTACAGTATTAGATGTTTTAAACCATGATAAATTAATCATGACAAAAGCAGCGGTTGAAAAAGTAGAGGAGGTGCTTGCATAATGGATGCACGCGATACGATTAAGCGCCCCGTTATCACTGAACGTTCTACTGATTTAATGGTTGATAAAAAATACACGTTTGAAGTTGATGTAAGAGCTAATAAAACTCAAGTTAAAGATGCTGTCGAAGAAATCTTTGGCGTTAAAGTTGAAAAAGTTAACATCATGAACTACAAAGGTAAATTCAAGCGTATGGGACGTTTTGGTGGATACACAAACAAACGTCGTAAGGCAATTGTTAAATTAACAGCTGACAGCAAAGAAATCGAATTCTTTGAAGCTTAATAATAATATTTAGAAGAGGAGGGAACACAAATGGCGATTAAAAAATATAAACCTACCTCCAACGGTCGACGTAATATGACGTCTTCAGACTTTAGTGAAATCACTACAAGTACTCCTGAAAAGTCATTACTTGCTCCTTTACACAGAAAAGGCGGCCGTAATAACCAAGGTAAGTTAACTGTTCGTCATCAAGGTGGAGGTCATAAGCGTCAATATCGTGTAATCGATTTTAAACGTGACAAAGATGGCATTCCAGGACGCGTTGCTACAATTGAGTACGATCCAAATAGATCTGCTAATATCGCGTTAATCAATTATGTAGACGGTGAAAAACGCTACATTCTTGCACCGAAAAATTTAGAAGTTGGATTAGAAGTTATGTCAGGGCCTGAGGCTGATATCAAGCCAGGTAATGCATTACCACTTGCTAACATTCCAGTTGGTACAGTAATCCACAACATCGAGTTAAAACCAGGTAAAGGTGGACAATTAGTTCGCTCTGCTGGAACAAGCGCTCAAGTGCTTGGTAAAGAAGGGAAATACGTACTTGTACGTTTAAATTCTGGTGAAGTTCGTTTAATTCTTGCTACTTGCCGTGCATCAATCGGTCAAGTTGGTAATGAACAACATGAATTAATCAACATTGGTAAAGCAGGTCGTAATCGTTGGTTAGGTAAACGCCCAACTGTACGTGGATCTGTAATGAACCCTAATGACCATCCACACGGTGGTGGTGAAGGACGCGCTCCAATCGGACGTAAATCACCAATGTCTCCATGGGGTAAACCAACACTTGGTTACAAAACGCGTAGCAAGAAAAATAAATCTGATAAATTTATTGTACGTAGCCGTAAAAAATAACGGGGTTGAACTACGGTTCAATGATAGAACCGTAGAACAATCACGAAGGGAGGTTCCATTATGGGTCGCAGCTTAAAAAAAGGACCTTTTGTTGATGATCATTTACTAACAAAGATCGAAAAATTAAGTGATAGTGATAAGAAGCAAGTTGTGAAAACTTGGTCTCGTCGTTCTACGATCTTCCCACAATTCATCGGTCAAACAATCGCTGTTTATGATGGTCGTAAACATGTTCCAGTTTATGTTACTGAAGACATGGTAGGTCACAAACTTGGAGAATTTGCTCCAACTCGTACTTACAAAGGTCATGCAAGTGACGATAAGAAAACAAGACGTTAATGAGAGGAGGGCATTCTAATGCAAGCAAAAGCTGTTGCAAATACAGTTCGTATTGCTCCTCGTAAAGCTCGTTTAGTCGTAGATTTAATTCGAGGAAAGCAAGTTGGTGAAGCGGTAGCTATTTTGAAGTTAACTCCAAAAGCAGCTTCTCCAATCGTAGAGAAAGTTTTAAAATCTGCTATTGCTAACGCAGAGCATAACTACGAAATGGATATTAATAACCTAGTGGTTGAGCAAGCATACGTTAATGAAGGACCAACTCTAAAGAGATTCCGTCCACGTGCACAAGGTCGCGCAAGTCAAATTAACAAACGTACTAGCCACATCACTATCGTTGTATCAGAAAAGAAGGAGGGGTAATTAGTGGGTCAAAAAGTAAATCCAGTCGGTTTACGTGTCGGGATCATTCGTGACTGGGAATCTAAATGGTTCGCAGGTAAAGACTATGCTGATCTTTTACACGAAGACCTAAAGGTACGTGAGTATATTACAAAACGCCTAAGTGATGCTTCTGTTTCTAAAGTAGAAATCGAGCGTGCTGCTAACCGCTTAAATGTTACTATCCACACTGCTAAACCAGGTATGGTTATTGGTAAAGGTGGAACAGAAGTTGAAGCTTTACGTAAAGCTCTTAACTCACTTACTGGCAAACGTGTACACATCAATATTTTAGAAATTAAAAGAGCAGATATGGATGCGAAACTAGTTGCTGAGAACATTGCTCGTCAATTAGAAAACCGTGTATCTTTCCGTCGTGCTCAAAAACAAGCAATCCAACGTTCAATGCGTGCTGGTGCTAAAGGTATCAAAACAATGGTATCAGGTCGTCTAGGCGGCGCAGATATCGCTCGTTCAGAGTCTTATAGCGAAGGAACTGTTCCATTACACACTCTACGCGCAGATATCGACTATGCAACTGCTGAAGCTGATACAACTTATGGTAAATTAGGTGTAAAAGTTTGGATCTATCGTGGAGAGATCCTTCCAACGAAGAAGAAAACTGAGGAAGGAGGCAAATAATATGTTACTACCTAAACGTGTAAAATATCGTCGTGTTCATCGTGGTAAAATGCGTGGTCAAGCAAAAGGTGGTACAGAAGTTGCATTCGGTGAATATGGTTTACAATCTTTAGAAGCTTCTTGGATTACAAACCGTCAAATCGAGTCTGCTCGTATTGCAATGACACGTTATATGAAACGTGGCGGTAAAGTTTGGATTAAAATTTTCCCTCATAAGCCTTACACTGCTAAGCCTCTTGAAGTCCGAATGGGTTCCGGTAAGGGTGCTCCTGAAGGTTGGGTAGCGGTAGTTAAGCCTGGAAAAATTATGTTCGAAGTAGCTGGTGTATCTGAAGAGATCGCTCGTGAAGCTCTTCGTCTTGCAGCGCACAAACTTCCTGTTAAATGTAAGTTTGTAAAACGTGAAGAAATTGGTGGTGAAACTAATGAAAGCTAATGAAATTCGTGACCTTACCACTGCTGAAATTGAACAAAAAGTTAAATCCTTAAAAGAAGAGCTTTTCAACCTTCGCTTTCAATTAGCGACTGGACAACTTGAAAATACAGCTCGCATTCGTGAAGTACGCAAAGCGATCGCTCGAATGAAAACTGTCATTCGTGAGAGAGAAATCGGCGTCAATAATCGATAAGTTGAGAGGAGGTTCGTAGAATGAGCGAACGCAATCAACGCAAAGTCTATACTGGTCGTGTTGTATCTGATAAAATGGATAAAACCATTACAGTTGTTGTTGAAACATACAAAAAACACCCTTTATATGGCAAACGCGTGAAATACTCTAAGAAGTATAAAGCTCATGATGAGCAAAACACAGCAAAAACTGGCGATATCGTACGCATTATGGAAACTCGCCCGTTATCAGCTACAAAACGTTTCCGTCTTGTAGAAGTAGTAGAAAAAGCAGTTATTATATAATTGTTCGGAATTAAGCATCCCGAAGGGAGGTTACACACATGATTCAACAAGAATCACGTTTGAAAGTTGCTGACAACTCTGGTGCTCGTGAAGTACTTACTATTAAAGTTCTTGGTGGTTCAGGACGTAAAACTGCAAACATCGGTGATATCATCGTCGTTACTGTGAAACAAGCAACACCAGGTGGCGTTGTTAAAAAAGGTGACGTAGTTAAAGCAGTAGTCGTTAGAACTAAAAGTGGTGTTCGTCGTGCAGACGGTACTTACATTCGTTTCGATGAAAACGCATGTGTAATTATCCGTGATGATAAGAGTCCACGTGGAACACGTATCTTTGGACCAGTTGCACGCGAACTTCGCGATAACAACTTTATGAAGATTGTATCATTAGCTCCAGAAGTACTATAATATAAATTTTAATTGCCTTTAAGGAGGTGCGAAAAGATGCATGTTAAAAAAGGTGACAAAGTAATGGTCATCTCTGGTAAGGATAAAGGCAAAACTGGTGTTGTTCTTGCTGCATTCCCTAAAAAAGATCGCGTGATCGTTGAAGGAATCAACATTGTTAAGAAGCACTCTAAGCCATCCCAATTGAATCCACAAGGTGGAATCAATGACCAGGAAGCTGCTATTCATGTATCCAACGTTATGCCTATCGACCCTAAAACTGGTGAACCTACTCGTGTAGGATCAAAAACGGTTGATGGTAAAAAAGTACGCGTAGCGAAAAAATCCGGTGAAATTCTAGATAAATAGTTCAAATGAAGAAGGGAGGTACAATGAATGAACCGCCTAAAAGAAAAATTTGTTAAAGAAACTACTCCTGCTCTTATGAGCAAGTTCAATTATAAATCAGTTATGGAAGTTCCAAAACTGGAAAAAATCGTTGTTAACATGGGTGTCGGTGATGCGGTAGCAAACGCTAAAGCATTAGATGTTGCTGTTGAAGAATTAGCACAAATTACAGGTCAAAAACCAGTAATCACTCGTGCTAAGAAGTCAATTGCAGGTTTCCGTCTACGTGAAGGAATGCCTATCGGAGCAAAAGTTACTCTTCGTGGAGAACGCATGTATCAATTCCTTGATAAACTTGTATCTGTTTCTCTTCCACGTGTACGTGACTTCCGTGGTGTATCTAAAAAATCATTTGATGGACGCGGTAACTACACTCTAGGTGTTAAAGAACAATTGATTTTCCCTGAAATTGATTACGATAAAGTAAACAAAGTTAGAGGAATGGATATTGTTATCGTTACAACTGCAAAAACAGATGAAGAAGCTCGTGAACTGTTAACTCAATTTGGAATGCCGTTCCAAAAGTAATCTCTAATTAGAGGGAGGCGAAGATGTGGCTAAGAAGTCAATGATTGCGAAACAAAAACGCACGCCTAAATATAAAGTACAAGAATACACACGTTGCGAACGTTGTGGTCGTCCACATTCTGTGTACCGTAAATTTAAGCTTTGCCGTATTTGTTTCCGCGAATTAGCGTATAAGGGACAAATTCCTGGTGTGAAAAAAGCTAGCTGGTAAAACCCGATATTGGGAAGGAGGTAAATACAAATGGTTATGACAGATCCAATTGCAGATTTGCTTACAAGAATCCGTAATGCGAATATGGTTCGTCACGAAAAATTAGAAGTTCCTGCTTCTAACATCAAAAAAGAGATCGCTGAAATCTTAAAGCGTGAAGGTTTTGTACGTGATGTAGAATATATCGAAGACAACAAACAAGGTATTATCCGCATTTTCTTAAAATACGGTTCAAGCAACGAGCGTGTAATAACTGGACTTAAAAGAATTAGTAAACCTGGTCTTCGTGTTTATGCGAAAGCAACAGAAGTACCTCGTGTATTAAACGGTCTTGGAATTGCATTAGTTTCTACTTCTCAAGGAGTACTTACTGATAAAGAAGCTCGTGCGAAACAAGTTGGCGGAGAAGTATTAGCATACGTTTGGTAATAATAGGTTTAATGAATGGAGGTGCAACTAAATGTCTCGTGTAGGTAAAAAACCAATCGAAGTACCAGCAGGCGTTACAGTTACTATTGATAAAAGTACTGTAACGGTGAAAGGTCCTAAAGGTGAATTAACTCGTACTTTTAATTCTGATATTGCGATCAGCTTAGAAGAAAACGTGATTAATGTAACTCGTCCTTCTGATGTGAAGGAACATCGTGCATTACATGGAACAACTCGTGCATTGTTATCTAACATGGTGGAGGGTGTTTCAAAAGGCTTTGAGAGAGGTCTTGAATTAATCGGTGTCGGTTACCGTGCTCAAAAACAAGGAAGCAAACTTGTATTGAACGTAGGTTACTCTCATCCAGTAGAAATCGAACCAGAAGCTGGTATTGAAATCGAAGTACCATCTGCTACGAAAGTAGTTGTAAAAGGAACTAGTAAAGAGCGTGTTGGAGCACTTGCTGCTAACATTCGTGACGTTCGTCCACCAGAACCTTATAAAGGGAAAGGTATCCGTTATGAAGGCGAATATGTACGTAGAAAAGAAGGTAAAACTGGTAAGTAATGCCGCATAGGTAAACGAAAGGAGTGACCTAAATGATTACGAAGGCTGATAAAAATCAAGTTCGTAAGAAAAGACACGCACGTGTGCGTTCTAAACTTAGCGGAACTGAAGCTCGTCCTCGTTTAAATGTGTTCCGTTCAAACAAACACATTTACGCTCAATTAATTGATGATGTTAACGGTGTAACAATCGCAAGTGCATCTTCATTAGATAAAGAGCTTAACCTTGAATCTACTGGTAATTTAGAAGCTGCAGTTAAGATCGGTGAATTAGTAGCTAAACGTGCTGTAGAAAAAGGAATTAAATCAGTAGTATTTGACCGCGGAGGATATTTATATCATGGTCGCGTAAAAGCTTTAGCTGATGCTGCTCGTGAGAACGGCCTAGAATTTTAATAGACAAAGGAGGGACATAAAAAGATGCGTCGTATTGATCCAAACAAACTTGAACTTGAAGAACGCGTAGTTACAGTTAACCGTGTAGCGAAAGTTGTTAAAGGTGGACGTCGTTTTCGTTTCTCTGCTCTAGTAGTAGTTGGGGACAAAAATGGTAACGTTGGTTTTGGTACTGGTAAAGCTCAAGAAGTACCTGATGCAATTCGCAAAGCGGTTGAAGATGCGAAGAAAAATCTTATTGAAGTACCAATGGTTGGTACAACAATTCCACACGAAATTATCGGACATTTCGGAGCTGGTGAAATTCTATTAAAGCCTGCTTCTGCAGGTACAGGAGTTATCGCTGGTGGTCCAGTACGTGCTGTGCTTGAATTAGCTGGTGTAGCTGATATCTTATCTAAGTCATTAGGTACTAACACACCAATTAACATGGTTCGTGCAACTTTAGACGGTTTAAAACAATTAAAACGTGCTGAAGACGTAGCGAAGTTACGTGGAAAATCAGTAGAAGAACTGTTAGGATAAGGAGGGAAATTAAATGGCAAACAATCTGGAAATTACCCTCACTAGAAGCGTAATTGGTCGTCCGCAAGACCAACGCGAAACAGTTAAAGCTTTAGGATTACGTAAGGTAAATCAAACAGTTGTTCAACAAGATAATGCTGCAATTCGCGGTATGATCAATAAAGTATCACATCTTGTAACTGTAAAAGAAAACTAAAAATCATTCTTCTTCAATAAGGAGGTGCCAAAATGAAACTTCATGAATTAAAACCTGCAGAAGGTTCTCGTCAAGAACGTAAACGCAAAGGGCGCGGTATCGGTTCAGGTAATGGTAAAACTGCTGGTAAAGGTCATAAAGGTCAAAACGCACGTTCAGGTGGGGGTGTAAGACCTGGATTCGAAGGTGGTCAAACGCCTTTATTCCGTCGTTTACCTAAACGTGGTTTTACTAATATCAACCGTAAAGAATACGCTATTGTTAATTTAGATACTCTAAATCGTTTTGAAGAGGGAACTGAAGTAACTCCAGAACTTCTTATCGAAACAGGAGTTGTTAGCAACGAAAAAGCAGGAATTAAGATTCTTGCAAAAGGCAATGTAGAGAAAAAGCTTACTGTTAAAGCTCATAAATTCTCCTCTGCTGCAAAGGAAGCTATTGAAGCTGCCGGCGGTCAAACAGAGGTGATCTGATGTTTCAGACAATCTCCAATTTTATGCGCGTGGGTGAAATAAGACGAAAAATCATATTCACCCTATTAATGTTGATTATATTTCGCCTTGGTACATTTATTCCTGTACCGTACGTGAATGCAGACTTTCTAAAAGCACAAGATGCTTTTAGCGCCTTCGGAATTTTAAATACTTTCGGTGGTGGAGCACTAAAAAACTTTTCTATTCTTGCGATGGGGATCATGCCGTATATTACAGCATCTATTATAGTAAGCTTATTACAAATGGATGTTGTGCCAAAATTTACGGAATGGTCAAAGCAGGGTGAGGCTGGACGAAGAAAGTTAACGCAATTTACGCGTTACTTTACAATCGTTCTAGCTCTTATCCAAGGTTTTGGTATGTCATACGGTTTTAATAATCTTGCTGGTGGTGCATTGATTACAAAACCTGGATTTTCGTCGTATTTGGTAATTTCGATCGTGTTAACAGCAGGTACAGCCTTTTTGATGTGGTTAGGAGAACTAATAACTTCTAAAGGGGTTGGTAATGGTATTTCTATTATCATTTTTGCTGGTATCGCAGCAGGAATTCCTTCTATTGCTAATCAAATCTATGCTCAGCAGTTTGACAACCCGGGTGATCAATTGTTCCTTAATATTGTAACGTTAGCTTTAATTGTTATAGCTGTCATTGCAATAGTAGTAGGAGTAATTTTCATTCAGCAAGCTCTTAGAAAGATACCAATTCAATATGCTAAAAGAATGGTAAACGGAAATAGCAGCACAGGTGGTCAATCAACACATTTACCGTTGAAAGTAAACTCTGCTGGTGTTATTCCAGTTATCTTTGCAGTTTCCTTCTTGGTCACACCGAGAACTATTGCATCATTCTTACCGCAAAATGATGTTACTTCCTGGATTCAAAGAGTATTTGATTATACTCATCCAATAGGAATGATTATATATACAGTATTAATCCTTGCGTTTACTTATTTCTATGCTTTCATTCAGGTAAACCCAGAACAAGTTTCTGAAAATCTGAAAAAACAAGGTGGATATATTCCAGGTATTCGACCTGGTAAAAGTACGCAAGATTATTTATCACGTGTTCTATCTCGTTTAACACTAGTTGGAGCTCTATTCTTAGCCATTATTGCTATACTTCCTGTATTTTTTATTAATATTGCAGGGCTTCCACAATCTGCTCAGATTGGCGGAACAAGTATTATAATTGTGGTTGGGGTTGCATTGGAAACAATGAAGCAATTAGAATCTCAATTAGTAAAACGACACTATAAAGGTTTTATTAAATAGTATAATTTAGGGGACGTTTGTCCCTTGAATTTTATGTAAGAGAACTTGAGGGGGAATACGCATGAATTTAGTCTTAATGGGGCTCCCTGGCGCAGGTAAAGGTACACAAGCTGAGAAGATTGTCGCGAAGTACGACATCCCTCATATTTCAACTGGCGACATGTTCCGTGCGGCTATGAAAGACGAAACAGAACTGGGACTAAAAGCAAAATCTTTTATGGATAAAGGTGAATTAGTACCAGATGAAGTGACTATTGGTATTGTTCGCGAAAGACTTAGCAAGGATGACTGTGAAAAAGGTTTTCTTTTAGATGGTTTTCCTCGTACAGTTCCTCAAGCAGAAGCTTTAGAAAATATTTTGTCTGAATTGAATAAGAAACTAGACTTTTGTATCAATGTTCAAGTGGATCAAGAGATATTAATGGAGCGTTTAACAGGCAGACGTATTTGTAAAAGCTGTGGTGCAACCTATCATCTAGTGTTTAATCCGCCATCCAAGCCAGATACATGTGATCGTTGTGGAGGCGAATTATACCAACGCGCAGATGATAATGAAGCAACAGTGAAAAATCGTTTAGAAGTTAATATTAAGCAGTCTCAACCATTACTTGATTTCTATGAGTCAAAAGGTTATCTTCGTAATATCAATGGACAACAAGATATTAATAAAGTATTCGTAGATCTTGATGAATTATTAAGTACTTTAAAATAAGAGTAACTTTTGCTTTGACTAATCTGTTCTCTAGCATGGAAATAAATCAGAGATAATAAATAGAAGAATTGGGATGAAATGGCTGAGGAGTTTATTCCTAAACATGATGCATTTCCTTTTTTCAAAAGGTATAATAATTTTCATGGTTATATCTGTAACAAAAAAAGCATAACCGTGTTATTTTGACATGTTTATCTTCGTTAAAAGATTAATCAATTTAGATAATTGGTGCAGAGTATTTTGGATTTCATGGTAACTCCGCTTGAATTGCTTTTTTATCTAGTAGTGAAGAAGGTAATGTAACTATTATTCTTTCTATTATGACGATTGGTATTAGAACAGGTGTGCAGTTGTCGAACAGTCTACGAAATCCTTGAAATACGAAATCTATGTGGCTTTTCAAGTGAAACCAAGTATGAGTGGGAAGTTTTAAGGCTAGACTCTTGAAGAATGACAATTTTTCTTGAAAAAGGTCATATAAATGCTTGCATACTTCGATACGATAAGACACAAGGCTGTTGATAGAATGTTCGTAATGAGAGGAAAGATCATTTCTTTCTTAAAATGAATGATCTAGCAATGCTAAGTTTAGTTGGTAGCATTAAACCTTTTTCTATTTCTTTGCCTATTATTATATTTTTTTATAATTAATAGCGGACGAAGTACCTTCTCTTATGGTATAATCAATTAGTTGCAGTTTAATGCAGTTTTATTATATTATAGGAGCAGTTCAGAGTAGTTTAATGTACACCGATCGTGTGACAAGAAGAGCTACACTTTGCTATATTAGTTAAGATGGATCTCGTATTTTTTTATGGAAAGGAGAGATTTTCGATGGCTAAAGACGATGTAATCGAAATTGAAGGCACAATCACTGAAACTTTGCCGAACGCCATGTTTAAGGTAGAATTAGAAAATGGTCATACTGTATTGGCTCACGTTTCTGGTAAAATTCGCATGCATTTCATCCGTATTTTACCTGGTGATAAAGTAACGGTTGAGTTATCTCCATATGACTTAACTCGCGGAAGAATTACTTACCGCTTTAAATAATCTGATTGCACTCCGTACTATCAAGGAGGTTAGGATAATGAAAGTTAGACCATCTGTTAAACCAATCTGCGAAAAATGTAAAGTTATCCGCAGACGTGGTAAAGTTATGGTTATCTGTGAAAACCCTAAACACAAACAAAAACAAGGTTAATAACAAGGAGGTGCGCATATAGATGGCACGTATTGCTGGTGTGGATATTCCACGTGAAAAACGTGTAGTAATATCTTTAACTTACATTTACGGTATTGGAAAAAATACTGCACAAAAAGTATTAGCAGAAGCTGGTGTTTCTGAAGATACACGCGTTCGTGATTTAACGGAAGATGAATTAAACAAAATCCGTGATATCATTGACGGTTTAAAAGTAGAAGGGGATCTTCGTCGTGAGATTTCTTTAAATATTAAGCGTCTAATGGAAATTGGTTGCTACCGTGGCCTTCGTCACCGTCGTGGTTTACCAGTTCGTGGACAAAACACGAAAAACAACGCTCGTACTCGCAAAGGTCCTCGTAAGACTGTAGCTAATAAGAAAAAATAATCGGTAAAGGAGGTACATTATAATGGCACGTAAAACTAATACACGTAAACGTCGTGTTAAAAAGAATATTGAGTCTGGTGTTGCTCATATTCGTTCTACTTTCAACAATACTATCGTAACTATTACAGACGTTCATGGAAATGCTCTTTCATGGTCAAGCGCTGGTGCACTTGGATTCAGAGGTTCTCGTAAATCTACTCCATTCGCTGCACAAATGGCTGCTGAAACTGCTGCAAAAGCATCTATGGAACACGGTATGAAAACTTTAGAAGTAACAGTTAAAGGACCAGGTGCAGGTCGTGAAGCTGCTATTCGTGCTCTTCAAGCTGCAGGACTAGAAGTTACAGCGATCAGAGACGTAACTCCAGTTCCTCATAATGGTTGCCGACCACCTAAACGTCGCCGAGTTTAATTTTTCTGTATAAATTTTCTATCCTTGTCTATAATGGGATATGACTAAAACTTTTAGAACCCGTACAGATTTACTAACTAACCCAGTTGTTGTGCACAAGCGGGAACGTAAACATGGGGAATTTCGGTAAAAATTACCGAGGTTTCGACGTTTTGAAGGAGGGTATATCTTGATGATCGAAATAGAAAAACCAAAAATCGAAACGGTTGAGATCAACGATGATGCCAAGTATGGTAAGTTCGTCGTAGAGCCACTTGAGCGTGGATATGGTACTACTTTGGGTAACTCCTTACGTCGTATTCTACTATCCTCACTGCCAGGTGCCGCTGTCACATCCATTCAAATTGATGGGGTACTTCATGAGTTCTCAACTATTGAAGGCGTCGTAGAAGATGTTACAGCTATCATATTAAATATCAAAAAGCTAGCATTGAAAATATACTCTGATGATGAAAAAACTTTAGAGATTGATATGCAAGGTGCAGGGGTAGTAACAGCAGCAGACATTACACATGATAGTGATGTAGAGATCTTAAATCCAGATCTTCATATCGCAACTTTAGGTAGTAACGGAAATTTCCGCATGCGTTTAACTGCAAAGCGTGGCCGTGGATACACACCAGCAGAGCAAAACAAACGTGAAGATCAACCTATTGGTGTAATTCCTATTGACTCTATCTTTACGCCAGTATCTCGTGTTTCTTATCAAGTAGAGAATACTCGTGTTGGTCAATTGACTAATTATGATAAGTTAACTTTTGACGTGTGGACTGACGGTAGTACAGGTCCTCAAGATGCTATCGCACTTGGTGCAAAGATTTTAACTGAGCATTTGAATATCTTTGTTGGGTTAACTGACGAAGCACAAAATGCTGAGATTATGGTAGAAAAAGAAGAAGATCAAAAAGAAAAAGTTCTTGAGATGACAATCGAAGAATTAGATCTTTCTGTTCGTTCTTATAACTGCTTAAAACGTGCTGGTATTAATACCGTACAAGAATTAGCGAATAAGACGGAAGAAGATATGATGAAAGTTCGAAACTTAGGTAGAAAATCTCTTGAAGAAGTAAAACATAAATTAGAAGAGCTTGGATTAGGATTAAGAAAAGACGACTGATAAGTCTCTTGATTATGAACGATATCTATAAAGCTTGTATTTTAACAAAAGGAGGGAATCTCACATGGGTTACAGAAAGTTAGGACGCACAAGCGCACAACGTAAAGCTATGTTACGTGACTTAACTACAGACTTAATCATCAATGAGCGCATTGAAACAACTGAAGCGCGTGCAAAAGAACTTCGTTCTGTTGTAGAAAAAATGATTACACTTGGTAAACGTGGAGATCTACATGCACGTCGTCAAGCAGCTGCTTATGTACGTCATGAAGTTGCTAATGCTGAAACAAACCAAGACGCTGTACAAAAGTTGTTCAGTGATGTTGCTGCTCGTTATACTGATCGTCAAGGTGGTTACACTCGTATCATGAAAATGGGTCCTCGTCGCGGAGACGGAGCACCAATGGTAATTATCGAGTTAGTGTAATAGGATTTCAAAGAAACTTAGGGTACGGGACAGTTTATATTGTTATGAAACTTGTTCAAGTGCCCTTTTTCTTTAATAATCCTCACTTTTGATCAAGCCAATATAGAGTGTTATGATGAGCATTTATCTTCATTTAATGACTCGTCTAGCTCGTGCACCTCTTCTTTGGATTAAATCGTTAGAAAGAGGTGCGGGCTTTTTTCATGTTTTATTAGGACTGCAGGGTGCTAAGAAGTGGAATACCATAAGATATATTTAACAAGCATAGAAAAAGGATATCAAAGATTATACAAATAATCTTATGTTAAACCAATTCAAAGCTCGCCCAATTGGCGAGTTTATTTTTTTATATTGCTTTAACAATGAGTTAGAATAAAAAAATGAACTATTACCCGGAGATTACTACACGAAGGTTATTAATTGTTTATGTGAATGTAGTAATTTTACTTTATTTATAATCAATAATATCTAGCAGGTAAATGGTGGGAATATAATGGACCAAAAGATTTTACTAAAGGTTGAAGATGTATCCTTTAAATATGAGGAGCAGTCAGAATATGCCCTTAATCGCGTTTCTTTTCATGTAAACGCTGGTGAGTGGGTTGCGATAGTTGGACATAATGGTTCAGGTAAATCTACGTTAGCTAAGTTATTAAATGGATTACAATTCTCTCATGAAGGTTCTATAGTAATAGACGGTATTCCGATAACAGAGGAGACTGTCTGGGACATAAGGAAAAAGGTAGGAATGGTATTCCAGAATCCTGATAATCAGTTTGTTGGTACAACGGTGAAGGATGATGTGGCTTTTGGTTTAGAAAATAACGCTGTTCCAAGAAGTGAGATGGTAACAAGAGTAGAGCGTTCTTTGGAAAAAGTAAAGATGTTATCTTTTCTTGATCAAGAGCCGCACCATCTATCTGGAGGACAAAAACAGAGAGTCGCTATTGCAGGAATTATTGCATTGAAACCTGAAATTATCATATTAGATGAGGCTACCTCTATGCTTGATCCCCAGGGAAGAGAAGAAGTCTTTGATATTATGAGAGAGCTGCAAAAAGAAAATATGACCATTATTTCGATTACTCATGACCTAGATGAGGCTGCTAAGGCAGACCGGATTATCGTAATGAATAAGGGTAGAGTATATAAGGAAGGTAATCCTAAGGAAATATTTAAACTGCAGAAGGAACTTGTTGAAATAGGTTTAGATATACCTTTTACTATTAAGATTAGAGAAAGCTTAATAAACAAAGGTATTTCATTAGAGGAAATATATTTAACAGAAGAAGAGTTGGTGACAGGCATATGGACATCTCACTTCAAAAAGTAGAGTATCGTTACCAGGAAAATTCTCCGTTTGAGCGATTGGCGATAGAGGATGTAAGTTTTGATATTCCCTCAGGAAGCTATGTTGCCGTTATAGGTCATACTGGTTCAGGTAAATCTACCATTTTACAGCATCTTAATGCTCTTTTAACACCGTCTAAAGGGAAAGTGGTAATAGGTGACCGTACACTTGAAGGTGGACAGAAACATAAGAACTTGCGGAGTATCCGGCAAAGAGTAGGGATTGTTTTTCAGTTTCCAGAACAACAGTTGTTTGAAGAAACAGTAGAAAAGGATATCTGTTTTGGCCCTCTTAATTTTGGTATTCCTGAATCAGAAGCAAAGATAAGAGCTGTAAAGGCATTAAGTGAGGTAGGATTGTCTGAAGATTTTCTCATGAAATCTCCTTTTGATTTATCAGGTGGTCAGATGAGAAGAATAGCTATTGCTGGTGTGCTGGCTATGGAACCAGATGTACTTGTATTAGACGAGCCGACAGCTGGTTTAGATCCAAGAGGCAGACGAGAAATTATGGATATGTTTTATAAGCTTCATAAAGAGCGAAATTTAACGACTGTTCTAGTTACACATAGTATGGAGGATGCTGCTCATTATGCAGATCAAATAGTCATTATGAATAAAGGGAAAGTTCATCGTCAAGGGACTCCAATAGAAATTTTTAAAGAAGCAGAGGATTTAGCTGCTATTGGATTGAATGTTCCTGAAGTTGTACGATTCCAAAAGAAAGTAGAAGCAAAATTCGGAATGAAGATGGAACGGGTTCACTTAAACATGGAAGATTTTACGGATGAGTTAGCAGTGTATCTTCAGAAGAAAGTAGGGAGCAGTTAATGGGAAAAATGATTATAGGGCGTTTTATTCCCGTTGATTCTACATTACACAGAATGGACCCCCGTTCCAAGTTACTACTTGTTTTCCTCTTTATTTGTATTGTATTTTTGGCTAATAATATTTGGAGCTATTTGCTATTGATTGTATATGTAGGTACTTTAGTCGCCATCTCCAATGTACCGATTAAGTACATTTATTTAGGACTGAGGCCAATTTTTTGGTTAATTATTTTTACGTTTATTTTGCATATTTTTTTCACGAAAAATGGAGAGCTATTGTTTGAATGGGGATGGATTACGATTTATAAAGAAGGTATTAGAATGGGGATTCTCATTTCTATTCGCTTCTTCTTGCTCATTATCATGACATCCTTGCTTACATTAACAACAACGCCAATCGAGTTAACGGATGCAATTGAAACACTATTAGGACCACTAAAAAAGGTGAAATTTCCTGTTTATGAACTGGCGCTTATGATGTCTATCTCCCTGCGCTTTATTCCAACTTTAATGGATGAAACAGAAAAGATTATGAAGGCTCAGATGGCAAGAGGAGTAGAATTCTCTAGTGGCTCCATTAAAAGCCGTGTACAAGCAATTATTCCTTTATTGATTCCTTTATTTGTTAACTCCTTTAAAAGAGCAGAGGAGCTTGCTATTGCGATGGAAGCACGTGGCTATCAAGGTGGAGAAGGAAGAACGAAATACCGCCAATTAATCTGGAATCCTATTGATACCATAATGATTATTATTCTGATACTAATAACAGCTATGCTGTTTGTATTAAGAACATAATGGAGAATACGATGCAAAGATATAAATGTACAGTTAGCTATGATGGATCAAATTACAGTGGGTTTCAAATTCAGCCAAAGGATCGAACCGTACAAGGGGAAATCGAAAGGGCTTTAAGAAGGCTCCATAAAGGAGTAGAAGTAAAGATTCAGGCTTCTGGTAGAACGGATGCTGGCGTTCATGCTAAGGGACAAGTCATTCATTTTGATAGCTCTCTTGATATACCTGCAGATAAGTGGCCGATTGCTCTAAATACTCTTTTGCCCCACGATATTGTGGTTGCAGATGCAGAGATAGTACCTGACTCCTTTCATGCCAGATATAATGTAACAGCGAAAGAGTATCGCTATTTTATTCAATTAGGAGAGCGGAGAGATCCCTTTAAACGTAATTATGCCTATTATTATCCATATGCTCTAAATATGGAGGCGATGAGGGAAGCACTTTGTTATTTTATTGGAGAGTATGATTTTACTAGTTTTTGCTCTGCTAAAACAGACAAAGAAAGAAAAGTAAGAACGATTACTGGAGTAAAGCTTACAGAGGAAGACAATATGTTAATTTTTTCTTTCCAAGGGAATGGATTCCTTTATAATATGGTGCGGATTATGGTCGGTACCTTATTAGATGTAGGAAGAGGGAAAAAGTTACCACAAGATATTCCCGTAATTTTAGAGAAAAAGGATAGAAAGGCAGCAGGAAAAACAGCCTCTGCAAATGGATTGTATCTTTGGAAAGTATGGTATTAAACCATGATTCTTGCGACGCTGGGAGAGGAGACTAATGCTTTCCTCCTTTTCCAAAAAGAGTACAGAAAGCGACCAAGGAATCCTTTTCTTATAAGTAAAAAGTGATGTTCTTTGAGTAAAAGTCACGGAAAAAAGATTTTTTTCTCATAACAACTAAACCTGGCGTAACATTCCCTTGACATATGCTACTCTAGGATATATCATAATATGGTATGTATTTTAATCCCACATTAAGCCCCGGAACTTAATTGTGTGAACATATAGACGTAAGAACAGACATTTATATTTTAAACAAACTATAACTTTAACATTTCAGGAGGGAAACTCATGCGTACAACGTTTATGGCTAATTCAAACAATGTTGATCGTAAATGGTACGTAATTGATGCTGAAGGCCAAACTTTAGGTCGTCTTGCTAGTGAGATTGCATCAATTCTACGTGGTAAACATAAACCAACTTTCACACCTCATGTGGATACTGGTGATCATGTAATTATTTTAAATGCTTCAAAAATTGAATTGACTGGTAAAAAATTAACTGACAAAATTTACTACCGTCACTCTATGCACCCAGGTGGATTAAAGCAAAGAACTGCTTTAGAAATGCGTACTAAATACCCAGAGCAAATGTTAGAACTTGCAATCAAAGGTATGCTTCCAAAGAATTCTCTTGGTCGTCAAATGTTTAGAAAATTACACGTATATGCTGGTAGCGAACATCCGCACCAAGCTCAACAACCAGAAGTTTACGAACTTCGTGGATAATTAATAAAGGGAGGTAAAACAAATGGCACAGGTTCAATATATCGGTACTGGTCGTCGTAAAAGCTCTGTTGCTCGTGTACGTTTAGTTCCAGGTGACGGACAAATCATCATCAATGGTCGTGAAATCGAAAATTATATCCCGTTTGCAGCTTTACGCGAAGTTGTTAAACAACCATTAGTGGCTACTGAAACAACTGGAAGCTACAATATTTTAGTAAATGTTAACGGTGGAGGTTATACTGGTCAAGCTGGCGCTATCCGTCATGGTATCGCACGTGCTTTACTTCAAGTAGATCCTGAATACCGTCCAACATTAAAACGCGCAGGATTATTAACTCGTGACGCTCGTATGAAAGAACGTAAAAAATACGGTCTTAAAGGCGCTCGTCGTGCACCTCAGTTCTCAAAACGTTAATTTTTGGCGTTTCAAGGCTCTTTTCACTCTTGTGGAAAGGGTCTTTTTTTATGCTAAAAGTTGTCTGTGATTATATTTGATGACAACTCATAACAGAAGCCTTCAAGCACCTCAGACTATGTACTATTGGTTTTCCCCAGCGAAACTATGGAGTACAATGATCCACTTTATTCCTCATTAAACTAAATTATTGCTCAATTTTCATTGAAAGGTGGAGAATTACTAGAACGAGAGCTAGGTTGTTTCTTATAAATTTCACAAATGGATAATATTAGTCTTAAATCGTCCCATTTTTGAACCACAGACTTTTTAAATCATTATAATGAAAGGAGAAAAGCGTTATATTAGAGCTTAAAGGGAGGCGCAATTTGATCGAAATGAATAATAGTTATGAGTTTTTATGGGGATCAACCACTGCAGTTTATCTATGTAAAGGAGCATGGTATATTTTTACCTATAAGAGTCCATAGAATATTTGAATGTGAATGGTGATGTTGCAAGTGATACTTAAAAATACTCTAAAATGTGAGGTGTAGATACCATGATAGATAAAAAAACCACAGTACAATTTACGCTGCTGACTTTTAGCATAGCATATTTTGTGTCAGGTGCCTTGATTGTTCTTGGGCCATTCGGATATTCAGTTCACAATTGGGTTCACACATTCCAGCAATTCTTGATGAATATTCCTTTTGCAATTTATATTTTGTCGCCTGCTATTGCTTCATATGTCGTTTTGAAGAAAAATAAAAAAATAGCAGATTTTAAGGAATGGTTGAAAACTGTTTTTTATATCAAAAACAACATATTTGTCTATTTGTTTGTTGTTGCAGGGCTTGCACTGTATTTCTTAATCCATATAGCAGTTTCAGACCGCACAGAAATAGTGCTTCCGTTTTATACGTTTTTTCTTTCGCTGCCTGGTAATCTTATTATTGGCGGCTTAGAGGAAGCTGGCTGGATGTACATATTGCAGCCTAAACTCAACAAAAAATACGGCTTTGTTGTATCTTCTGTTCTCACTGGGATTATTTGGACTGTATGGCACATTCCCCTTTTCTTCATTCCGGGGACGAATCACGGTGAAGGGCTTATTAACTTTGGGATGTTTGTAGTTCAACTCATGGCTTTTCGATTTTTCCACGGGGCAATCTACAAAATTTCAGGAAAAGGCTTTGTCTTTATGTCCGTATTATTCCATACCATGTTCAATGCAGCATCCCCTATCTTTGGTACCATGACGATGACCTGGACGGGAACAATTGCTGCAAATACTGCGATCATTCTTGTGTCCATTTTAACTGTTGTGATATACGAAAAAAGGAGCATGACAATAATGCAAGTTAGAAAGCTATAGCATAATCGCCAATAAAGTGGATCATAAGTATTATCTCTAATAAGACTGTAAGCTTATTCAGGACCATAGATACTTAACAAAATTTTCGGAGGAATACTATGACAATTAATTTATGTACAATTGGTTTTTTGCAAAAAAAATTACGGACATTCGTAGAGTTATTAGAACGTAATCATGTAACTAAGTTAGTAGATATCAGACTGAATAATACTTCACAGTTATCGGGATATTCGAAAACAGATGACTGGCTGGGTCTATCAACGTTTTGCCAATGGATCGGCGATACAATATAGTCAAAAAGTGATTACACAATGTTATAGGAAAAACGTGTATTATCATACTTTAAAACCTATTTCGCCCCCCGACCACCATCATTATAAGGACAAAATATGTTCAATTTAATAAGATATAAAGGCTCACAAATGGTGATTAATCAAATTTGTGAGCTTTTTCATTTATTGAAAAAGGAAAGGTAGATTTACAAAGCTGTCAAAAGGTGCAGAATTGGTTTTGGCAGTGGGGATATATCACATACGATTAAAGATTATGTCTAGAAGGATGCAAAAAAATAACTAAAATATCTTTGTCGTTGTGTAATTAGAGCCGTTTTTCTTTATGATTTTGAAGAACAATACTATTTGAGGTCAGAACGAGAGCTTGCTTACTTTCTTCTTTAAAACTAAACGAATAGATAATATCAATCTCAAATCGTTCCATTTTTGAACCACAGACTTTTTTTAAAATTACTATAATGAAATTGTGAAAGCGTTATATTAGAGCTTAAAGGGAGGAGTGTTTAAACGAGATGAATAATAATAATGAGTTTTTATGGGGATCAGCTACTGCAGCTTATCAATGTGAAGGAGCATGGAAAGAGGATGGGAAAGGTTTAAACGAATGGGATAGTTTTAATCATAAGAGTCCATTGAATATTTTGAATGTAAATGGTGATGTTGCAAGTGACTTTTATCACAGATATAAGGAAGATATTGATTTAATGGCAGAAGGAAATCAAAATACTTACCGCTTTTCGATTTCCTGGGCTCGTATTATTCCAAATGGAGTCGGTGAAGTGAATGTAAAGGGAATTGAATTTTATAATAACGTTATCGACTATTGTTTGGAAAAAGGCATTATTCCAAATGTTACGTTATTCCATTATGATCTTCCAAATGAAATGGCAAAGATTGGTGGATGGGAAAATCGAAAAGTTGTGGATGCCTTTAATGAATATGCAAAAGTATGCTTTGAACATTTCGGGGATCGAGTTAAAATTTGGTCTACTATTAATGAGCCAAGGTATTATGCATATTGCAGCTATATAGTAGGAAACTATCCGCCAAATTACAAAGCAGACTTCGGACGTTTTTGGACAGTAGTTTATAACCTTATGCTAGGGAGTGCTAAGGCTGTTCAGACGTATAAAAAATTAAGTTTGGATGGGAATATTGGTGTTGTTCATGATAACGGTAATGTGGAGCTAGATCCTACTACAAAAGAAAAAGGACTAGTAAAACTAAGAGCGGATATTTTTTATAATCGAATTATACTAGATACAGCCGTATTAGGAAAATTGCCTGCCGAGTTAATAGCAGTTTTAGAAGACAATAATGTTAGTACAACGTTTATTCATGAAGAGGATTTTGTTGAATTTGCAAGAGGAAAGATTGATTATATTGGATTAAACCTATATAACCGTCAATATGTAACAGATTATTCTGAGGGTGAGACGGAAGTTTTTCACAATAATAAAGGAAAAGGCTCCAATTCCAAGGAAGGCATTCGTATTAAGAATATGTTTGAAACTTCATTTGACCCAAAAGTAAAAAGGAATCTTTGGGGCAGGGAAGTCTATCCCAAATGTATGTATAATGCACTGATGGAAATTAAAGAAAAATATGGTGATATTTTGGTCTATATCACTGAAAACGGACATGGTCAATATGAAACCCCGGATGAAAATGGCTATGTTGAAGATAAAGAGAGAATTAAATTAGTAGGAGAGTTTATTGACTATATGCTAAAAGCACGTGAAGAGGGGGTCAATGTCCAAGGTTATTATATGTGGTCAACAATGGATATATATAGTTGGATAAATGGCTATGAAAAAAGATATGGTTTAGTTCGAGTTGATTTTGAAAATAATCATAAGCGGATTCCAAAGGAAAGTTACTACTGGTTTAAAGACTTAATAGCAGCAAAAAGAAATATTTAAAATAATGTTTGTTCTAAGTAAAAGAATATAAAAAAAATTAATGTTTTACTATTTATAATCCAAACTGAACCTACAAGGTTTTATAAAGATTCATAAATACTTTTGATATCTTGTAGGTGGATTGTATTTTACAAAATTCCACTTAAAGTTCGGAAAGTAGTATAAGTTATTCGTTTCAATATATTTTGTTTTTGGAAATTAAAGCGATTTCTAATCCGATGATGTTCAATACTCTAAAATCGATTTACCTATGTAATTAGAAGTATTTCTTATTGAAGTATTTTTTTGCTAAAGAATCGATTTTATGATGTACATCCGTTAAGTAAAACAGCAAACACTTAATACAAAAAGAATTGAAATGGAGGGAAAATAATGAAATATGTTAACATGTCGAAACAAGTACTTGAACACATTGGTGGTGTCGATAACTTGAATCATGTTGAACACTGTGCAACTAGGCTTCGCTTACATTACAATAGTAAAAAGCTTGTAAATGAAGAAGCGTTAAAAGGAATTGAAAATGTTGTAGGCATTGTAAGCAAAGCTGGACAGGTTCAAGTCATTATTGGTCCGAATGTTAATGAAGCATATAATGATTTCTTAGAAGTATCAGGATGGAAAGAGGAACAGCACAGTGGTTCAGATTCAGCAGCAGAAGAACCTGAGGACAAGAAAGCAATGTATTATGTGAATAAATTTGGTAGTTTTATGGCAACGATCTTCATGCCGATTGTTCCGGCATTGATTACAGGAGGTATCATTCTAGCACTTAGGAATTTAATGATTAATTACTTTGGTGTTGATATGGAATCTGGAACGGCAGTAATTTTGAATGCCATATTTAGTGCTGCGTTTACTTTCCTGCCGGTTTACATTGGTTTCACAATGGCAAAACGATTAAAAATGGAACCAATTATGGGGGCATTCTTAGGAGCCCTTTTGGTTAGTTCCAATATTAGCGGTGTCGAGGGACTAGATTTCTTAGGAATCTCCATACCAGTGGTTGATTATGCAAGCAGTGTTTTACCCATTATGCTTGGTGTAGGACTTATGTATTTTGTTGATAAATTCTTCCAAAAATATATACCTGAAACAGTAAAATACTTCTTGAAACCTTTATTTACCATGATAGTTGTTGTTCCTATAACATTGATTGCTTTAGGTCCTATAGGAACAGTACTAAGTGATTATGTAGGGGTTGGAGTTACAAATATGATGGATACCATTGGTGGGATAGCCATGCCAATTCTTGCGGCATTTTACCCTTACATGGTTATGTTAGGGTTAGATAAAGCTATAATGCCAATAGGGTTTAACAGTGTTGCATCAATTGGATATGACCCAGTTGTTATGGTTATGGGATTCATCTCTAACTTGTGTATTGGTGGAACTGCCTTAGCCGTAGCTACTACAATTAAAAATGATAAAAGCAAGAAAGGCATGATTACTTCCTTTGGTGTGACGGCACTTTGTGGTGTTACAGAACCAGCATTTTATGGAGCGCTAATCATGAGACCGAAAGTATTGATCGGAACGGCAATTGGAGCTGTGAGCGCAGGATTAGTTGCTGGTATTTTCGGATTAGTAAGCTATGTTATGGGAGGGTGTCCAGGCTTACTGACTGCTTTGTTTTTTATGGATAATGATGGTGGATTTGGAAATCTATTTTTAGCTGCCATTGTGGCAATTGTGGCAATTGTTGTATCTTTTGTAGCAAGCAAGATCATTTTGTCTAAAACAGAAGCAAATAAGAATGCTAAGTTTGAACCAGAATTAGATAAAGTGCTTTGACTTTATAAAGGCCGATATAAATAGATACCTATGGAAATAAGCAGATAGGAAGAGTTTTCAGTTATTAAAAGTTAGAGGTGTAAAAAATGAAAATTATGATTGCACAATTTATTATTGAATCAAATGCTAACATCCCATATAAAAGCAACTTGGAAGATTTTAATCTTTTATTTGGAGAAGATTGTATTCAGGAGATGAAATGCAAAGATGTGTTTATAAGAGAGGGAATAGAAATTATCCCTTCCATTTATGCAAACGCAAATGCTGGTGGTGTTTTAGAGAAACCAGCATTTGACTACATTGAAAGGAGAATATTGGAAGATGTGAAAAAACATCTTCACGAAATTGATGGAATTTTTCTTCATCTCCATGGAGCAAGCGAAGTAGCAGAATTAGATGGAGGCTCAGGTGATCACCACATATTGAAGATGATTCGCCAATTAGTTGGACCTTATTTACCAATAGCGGTTGTTTGTGATCCACATGGCAACTTATCCAAAGAATATGTAGAAAGCACCACAATGATCCGCAGCTATCGACATTCCCCGCATACAGACATACAAGAAACAATAGAGTTTGTATGTGAAATGCTAGTTACATTCTTAAGAAATCGGCAAAATATTACACCGGTATATCGTAAACTGCCAATGATCTTGGGAGGCGAACAGAGTGTTTCAGCTGATGAACCTGTAAAATCCATCAATAAATATATGGATAAATTGGAGGAAGATCCGAATATCCTTAGCTGTTCGTGGCATGTAGGCTACCTGCGTCATGATACCGACGTTGCAGGGTGTGGTATTGTGGTCATCCCGGCAACAGGTGATGATCAGGAATATGCAAATGAAGTTGCAGATAAACTAGCAAAATATGTATGGGATAAACGTTATGAATTTCATTATACTGGATTAACTGCACAGCCTGAAGAGGCGATGAAAATGGCAATAGAGTATGAAGATAAACCTGTGTTTATTACTGATTCTGGTGATAATGTAACATCTGGCTCTGTGGGATGTAATACATTCATATTACGCCAAGTGTTAGAACTAAATCATACCAAATCTAAAGCAAAGAGGTTTTTGTTTGCTGGTATTAATGATTCAAAAACATTAAATGAGTTGATTAAATGTGAAGTAGGAGAGACACTATCTATTTCTTTAGGAATGAATTTGGATGAGTTATCTGCCAAAGTTGATTTAGATGTTATAGTCAGTGCTAAAGGATATCTGGCCGGTTATGCTTACACAAGTGAAGGAGATTTTGGAAATTGTATCACTGTTACTGTTAAAGGCAAACCAATTGATATCATCGTTTCAGGAAATAATCATCCTTTTGTGGAATTACATCAGTTTCATGCTGCTGGTATTGATTATAAAGACTATGACATTATTATTGTAAAACAAGGATATATTTTTCCTGAATTAAAAGCTGCGGGGAAATTAAATGTTATGTCATTAACAGGAGGAGCAACACTTCAGGATACAGCAAGGCTGCCATTTAAACGCATTATGCGTCCTATGTTTCCCATTGATAATATATAAAATAAGGAACTGATGATAATTATGTTTAAAAATATGTTTATGAAAAAAGTTGAATTTTCAAAAGCGATCGAATTAAAGGCATATGCAACAGGTAGTATAATGAAGCTAGAAGATATTCCTGATCCTGTTTTTGCAGAAAAAATGATGGGTGATGGCATTGCCATTGTGCCAGCTGAAGGAAATATAAGTTCTCCAGTAAATGGGGTTATCATGCATGTTTTTCCCACAAAACATGCCATTAGCATTAAAACTGCAAATGGTGCTGAAATCTTACTCCATATTGGATTGGAAACCGTTTCTATGAACGGGGAGGGATTTACTGTGCATGTTACAGAAGGAAAAAAGGTTAAAGTCGGAGATGCGCTTGTAACTGTTGATCTAGATATGGTGAAAAAACGAGCAAAAAATACTGTTATTCCAATAATTATTGTGAATACAAAGGAAATGCTGAAAATTGATAAGCTATTACTATCGGGAAATGTTACTATAGCCAAAGAGACAATCTTAGCAGTTACAGCAAAATAGTCATTATTAATAGTAAAAAATAAATGGTAGGTCAATGGCATGCAGCAGGGCATATGTAAAATGTATTATAGTAGAAACGTGCTGTTACTAATAACGTAGATGGAGAAAGGATATATATATATGAAGTATAATTCAAAAAATGTACAGTTGAGAGAAATGGAAGCACCAATGCCTGATTGTAGTAGAAAACCGTTATTAATTGATGATGAAACGATAAAGACTAGATATGAAAATGTACTACAAGAGATGAGAATGGATGGGCTTGATGCGTTATTGGTATATGCAGATCTTGAGCATGGCGGAAACTTTGAATATTTAGTGGGATTTGTTCCAAGATTTGAAGAAGCTATATTGGTTCTTCACTCTAAAGGCGATGCCTTTCTAATCTTAGGAAATGAAAACCTTAATAAGGCACAATACTCTAGAATACCAGCACAAGGAATACATTGTCCGCACTTTTCCTTACCCAATCAGCCTATGGAACCCGATACTCCATTTTCAAGCGTCTTTCTTAAAGCAGGAATCCGAGAATCGATGAAAATTGGTTTAGTGGGATGGAAGCACTTCACAAGTAAAGTTGAGAATAATCGAAATTTCTTTGATACTCCTTCTTTTATTGTGGATACGATCAGAGATATTGTTGGGAAGGAGGGTTCCCTAACCAATAGAACAGATATTTTCATTGCTGGAAACCGTGGAGTACGGAGAGTGAATAATGCAAATGAAATAGCACACTATGAGTTTGGAGCATCTCTTGCGTCGGATTGCATCTTGCGTACTATAAATAAATTAGATGTTGGTGTCTCTGAAATGGAACTAGGTAAAGAACTGAATGATTTAGGTCAAAGAAATAGTGTAGTTACGATAGCGTCCACAGGTAAAAGATTTGAAAAGGGAAATTTATACCCTATGTCTAAAAAGGTGACGAAAGGGGATGCCATTTCTTTAACTGTGGGATATAAAGGAGGATTATCCAGTAGAGCAGGATATGCTGTTATGGAACGCTCTGAGTTACCAGAAAGTAAAAAAAATTATGTAGAAGACTTAGCAGCTCCTTATTACACTGCTATTGTAGCATGGCTTGAGAATATTCGAATTGGGATGTCTGGTGGGGACATGTATAGCTTTATTAATTCTGTTCTTCCTAAAGAAGTGTTTCATTGGGAGCTATGCCCAGGACACTTGACGGCTGATGAAGAGTGGCTGGCATCTCCGATTTATGAGAATTCGGATGAAATTATTAAAAGTGGAATGATTTTTCAAACTGATATAATACCACGTGTCGCTGGATATGATGGAGTATCAGCTGAAAGTACAATTGCACTAGCTGACGATGCATTAAAAGAGGAGATAAGAAAAAATTATCCCGAACTTTGGATGAGGATCCAAAAAAGAAAAGAATATATCAATGATTTCCTTGGAATTAAATTGAGTAAGGATGTTTTACCATTATGCAGTACGGTTGCTTATTTACGACCATATCTATTAAATAAAAAGCTTGCATTTTGTTACAATCATAATGGCTGAGTTTTGGATTCCACGCATAGTAGTTTAAAAAGTTATGTAATGTAATCGAATATAGGATACTTATCACCTCCTTGTAGCCAATTTTCTTGTCAGAAAACTTATTACAAGGAGGTTTTACTATTTATAAATCAATTAAGCATATAAAAATAAATATTGCATAGAAATTAAATCTAAAATATAGGTAATACCATATTTTCCATAAATACTAAGATAGTCATTTGAAATACTATTTTTGCTTATATAAAAAATATTTTCATAAGCCAGTTTTATACTCTTGTCCTGATTCCCCGTTATTAAGAATTTATGTCCTCGTAAATTTTTAACAAAATCAAGTGATAATTCTGCAAATTTACCGGATGCTGACACAGTTATAATAATGTCTTCATCATTTAAATCATTTAAAACCTTATTATTAGTAAACGAGGTGGAAATAACATGAATAACCTTAGATGCAAACAGTAATTCTTGTTGAAATTTTATTATCGTTCCACTAGTATTATTTGCACATAAAAGTACAACCTTTACGTCCTTATGAATTAACTGACATAAATAATTGATGTTCTCAAAGTTTAATTGCTCATCAATATCTAATATCATGTCATCAATAAGATTTTTTATATGTGTTTGATAGCTAGAGTACTCTTTAATATCTCTAAATCTTAAATTGCTTGGAAATACCAATTTATTCACAGAACTTTTTAATTCGCTAAAATTAGCATATCCTAGTTGTTCACAGAATCTTCTGATTGCGGATCGTGAAGTGAAGCATTCGTCTGTTATCTCTAAAATACTAATACTTGATATTCTATATAGATTTTTTAAAATATATTCTGCTAATATATATTCGATATTAGCAGATTTCCCAGAGTTTATAATTGAAGATAACGAATTTAAGAGCCCTAGATTGTTAATTTTCATGCGCTGTTCCTCCCCTAGTAATTTATTTTATAACTAATAATATAATTCTTTTTTTATTTCTAATCATATTCCTTATTATAACTCAGCCATCGCTCCCATAGGGTGCTTGGAATTTGTAGGTGCATCTTGCAGGAAGTTAAAATGGTTTGTAATATAATGTGGTTTTTGATCATGTAATTCAATTGGTTTAATTCTTTGAACTTTATAAATAACTTTACAGATGGAAAGCATCAGCAGATTGCTGGTGCTTTTTTTTTGCATTAACCAGATAATAATTTTGTATGGTTTGAATATTTTTGTGTCCTAAACGTTTCGATACATATGTAATATCTATATCATGGGCAAATAGAAACATCACGTTTTGTATTTTGTGTTTTTAACGAAGTGTTATCAAAAGTAGAACTAATTAAATGGCTAACTATGGATGTATTGCTAGCAGTTCTCCATGTTGCATCCCGTTTCTCATACTGAAGTTTCCTTATTTTTATCGGAAAGTGATACAAGATTTGTATAAGTATGCAGCTCGAAGAAGTTTGACGAGAAGGCAAAATATATAGAAGAAATATTATAAAGTTTGATGTTGTTTTTCAATTTTCAAAATTGTAAGATCAACTTATCTACTCGGAGGTGATGTTAATGTATATAGGAAATGGCCATTACTGTTATTCAAATTCAACTGCAATGTTTCTTTCATCAATAGGAGAAAATGTATCTCCTCAACTTGTAGAAGTATTAACTGGTGTTGGATTAGGTGCCATGATAGAAAATGAAAAAAACCTTTTTTTTAGTATGAGAGATCCCGATGATGGTATCAATTATGCTCTAAACATCCTTGGATTTACTGCAGAAGAGCATCAGCAAGCTAGTGACTTAGATGACCCATTTACGTTGTTAAAAAAGCAAATCAAACAAAACCCTGTCATTCTAGGCCCTTTAGATATGGGGGAGCTAACATACCATCCGAATCATAAAAATTTACATGGTTCAGACCATTATGTGCTAGGTTATCAAATGGATGATGAAAATATTTATGTACAAGATCCAGCTGGCTTTCCATTTGTTCCATTATCACTGGACCAATTTAAGAAGGCTTGGATGGCGGAAGGGATTCCATATAGGAAAGGAATTAATAAATATTGGTCTACAGCAAAAAAGGTCGTCACATTAAACAATAACGAAATATATGAGAGAGCAATTGATTACTTTAAGAGAACTTATCGGGAATTCGAAAAAGCGGATATAGGGTTAATTGGAAGGGAAGCAATTTGTTTTTATGCGGATCAGTTATTAAATGCTCCTATTACAGCTGATACTATAGGGCATACAACATTCTTCCTTTTCCAATTAAGTGCAAGAAGAGCCAACGATTATGCAGTGTATTTTAAAGATAGGCATTCACGTCTATCAGAGTTGAAGATTGAACAGGCTAAGGTTCTTGGGATGTGTCATTCTATGTCTGTAAATAAAGATTGGAAAGGTATATCGGAGAAGTTAATGAGGCTAGCCGATTTAGAGGAGGAATTTAGATTAGAACTTTTAAAAGTCGGCAACTAATTATAATTATAGAGATTTCCACTTTAAAGGGTGCGTTGATATAAGAAGGGTTAACCTCCCTTTAAAGGGCAGCATTATTGCAAATTTATTAAATTAAAGTTAGTTTTAATACTTTCGGAATGCTAAATGCTAACACGCAACTTGCCAATTCGTATCTACTTTAATTACCGGGAAACAAGTAGACAGAACAGGGTTGCGTGTATGGGAATAGTGTATTCTATTATCAGTGGATTCTTTTAGAATTCAGTTTTAATTATTTTAATCAATTTTTCGACTTCTTCGTCATTACCAGGTTGAATAGAGATTTCCTTTGGATACTCAATAATGTTTTTCGTATATTCCTGCATAGGTTCTTTTATTTGTTCTGCACTCGGCCAATGGGAAGGAATATCATATTTATTGATGGTGCCATCCCCATTCCCTCTTATGTGATGGCACCATCAGCCATTGTTTTCCCTGATAACGATATAACGTCTTGCAGATATTGGACACTATCCGCATCATAAGGATTTACTGGTTTCTCCAGCTGAGATATGCTGAACGCGTAGTTCTGCAATATCCTGATTATTAACAATTTGTAACCAAACGCGAGCATACTCAATCTCTTTAGAAGAATAAGCAGATAATATACTATCCTTTTTTTCTTCTGCCTGAGTATTAGAACTATTATTTGAAGCTTTATCGTTAAACTTATTACTGTCGGCTTTATTCTCTTCTGATTCAGCTGTCGTATCATCTGGTTCACTTGCTTGGTTGTCATCCTCCTCTGAGTTATTCTGTTTTTCTTCTATAGAGCTATTTTCCTAGTTGCTCTTGATTTTACTTTTATCATTATCATTACTGCAGGCTATGAGAATAAATGACATTGTCGCAAGTATAGCTATAAGTTTTAAGTACTTTTTCATTTTCTTCTCTCCCTTTGAAAAAAAATACGAGGATGTTACGATAAGAAATTATGTGGCGGTAAGAAGATGAGACTCCTTCTCTTACAGAGGTATAAGCTTGGATGCGTGGTCATAGGTCAATATGATACAGAAATCTCCTTGAAAAAGGAGATTTTTTTGTCATTGGAGGAAACCTTTTTCATTAATGCAACGTAGATAAGTAGAATATTTAAGGAGCGTGTTTACATGTATTTTTCTATCCCTGAACCAACAAAAAAGGTATCTAAAGAGGCTGTGAAAGTATGGCGGATATCGGAGACGATATCTAATAGTACGATTCTTGTGGTATTGGGTGTTTGCTACTTCCTCTATTTTTATTTTTCATGGAAGGCGTGGATAGGTCCAATCATTGTAGGTCTTGGCGTATTAACAATCTTGGCGGCATTATGGGGAATTTTTATTGCACCGCCATTAAAACAGCGCTATTGGCGTTATGACGTCAGTGAAGAGTTTATTCAACTGAAATGGGGAGTAATGGTTGAGAATCATCAATTAATCCCGATGACAAAAGTACAGTCGGTTGAATTAACACAAGGACCACTGCAAAGGAAATATCAATTATATTCTATAACGGTCGGGACGATGGGGACCTCGCATGAGATTCCTGCCATTCCAAAGGAAGAGGCTTATCGTTTACGTGATCAAATTGCTCATTTTGCAAAGATTAAGGAAGTGGAGTAATGGAAGGTATCAGGAAGCGGCAGCATCCGATTAAAATAGTCTTTGATATAGCTGGATTTGTAAAAAGTAATTTTTTCTTATTTATTATTTTATTTGTGTCACATTTTGGATCCGAAAAAATGTATATGAAGATATTTCAAGTTCTCTTTCTTCTTTATGCTATTGTGCAGCTTCTTAGCATCGTACTGGATTGGTTTACACATACTTATTCAGTAGAAGAGGAAGCGCTACATATAAGGTCTGGGGTTTTTACAAAGTCGCATCGAGTAATCCCCTTTTATAAAATTCAAAATATTCACCGACACACCTCTGTTTTTCATAAAGGACTTCACCTAACTTCCTTAACATTGGAAACAGGAGAGACCGGAGATTCGAGTTCTATACCGTTAACAGTTATTCGCAAGAAAGAGGCAGATTGGTTAGAGTCTTATATCCATCAACCGGAAAATGTCTCAGCAGGCGACGGAGAAGAAGCTAAAACAGTTGCTGGAAGCGAAAGAACGGTTCATTTTCAGGTAACAAGAAGAGACTTAGTGAGGGCTTCTTTTTCTTCTTTGAGCTTTTTAGCGTTAATTCCATTATTAATATCTTTTTTCTCCAATATAGATTCAATCTTTCAAATGGAAGTGGAGACAAGTAAGGTTCTTACTTATCTATTGGATCATATCTGGATGATAGTCGGCGTATGCATTGCTCTTCTGATTATAGGGGTGCTATTTGGTCTTGGTGTGACTTTCTGGAAATATGGCCGTTTTCAAATAACCTCTGATAAGGATAAGATTTATATAAAAAAAGGATTAGTCTCAGAAACGTCCTTTTCCATTCAAAAGGAGAAAGTGCAGGCAGTGAAAGTGATCCAACTTCCAATGCAAAGACTTTTGAAAATAGCTGAGGTGAAATTAGTGAGTGCCGGGGATATCGGGGATGAAGATTTGGAGGTAAACTCCTTGTTCCCATATATGCCAGTGGACCAAGCATATGAAATTATAGAAAAGATTCTGCCGGCGTATCGGTTGAAAAAGCAAATGAAGAAGCTGCCTAAGAAAGCTCTATATGCCAGACTGCTTAGACCTAGTTATTTTGGGATAATCGTAGCAATTGGTCTTGTCTATTGGAAGCCAGAGATATGGTATATGGCGATATTATTGTTTATTTTGATTTATTTGTTGAGAGTATGGGATTACTTTAATAGCAGGTACATCCAACATGAAGAATTTATTCAAGTGAAGAAGGGGAGCCTGCAATCAACATTAATTTTGACAAAAAGAGCAAAGGTTATGGAAGTTAATGTGAAGAGATCCCGGTTACAGAGGAATTTGGGTCTTGCCACTATTGAATTCATTAATCGATCACAGCCGATTGAGCAAACGGATTTAACCGATGTTCCAGCGTCAGATGCTAGTGAATTTTATCATTGGTATAATAAGCGAATGAGTGACATACATGTAGAAGATTATGTAGAGAGCAACGAAGGTGAAAATGGTAAGAAAGCACTGAAATAGCAACTATTCTTTTAATTGGATGCTAAAAGGTTTGTTAGACTAGTATGGTCTCATCTTGTTGGTTGAAAAATAACAGCAAGAGGTGAAATCAATTGGCAGTCATTACAAGCTTTGATATAAGAAAACGCGAGAAACAAATAAAATATGAAAGAGCGGTTCTTAGGGAAATATCCCTTAAAGAATTAAAAGAAAAGGTAGCTCACTATTTTGGCTCTTCTAACCTAACTTCTAGTATCTTAATGAACAATGGAATCGAAGAGGCTTGTTATGATGTAGCAATAGAGGCCTTTCTTTTAGGAGCGAATTACAGTAAATTTAGTGAATATGGCGAAGAAGTTCAAGCTATAAAAAATAGATGCAAGGAAGAAGATGTTCATTTAAAAGAAACACTTTACCATTTTCTTCTTTATTGGGGCAGTGAGGAAAGCAATAAAAATGAATCCCTATACTATTTATGCGAACAATTTGTTGATGAATGGTGGCTGGAAGGTTATACGAAAGCGAATAAGAGAAGAAAGCTTCGCTTACATTGAAAGATGGCATGAAGATGCCATCTTTTTGTTATGGCCTGAAAGGAGGACTTGCTGTTCTAAAACCTCATATTCCTCCATATAGTATGAATAAGGACGGGCACAGGGGGGAATGAGGTTAACTGTGAATAAAAAGTGGAAAATAAGCATATATATCCTAGGACTAGCACTCCTTTTCTTTATTTTGCAATTTGATTTCTCAAATGATGATTCATGGGATGCCTGGAATTTGCCATTAACCGGAAAAGTAATCATTATTGATCCTGGACACGGCGGGCCTGATGGTGGTGCAGGGGATAAGGAGGTATTGGAAAAGGATATCGCCTTAAGCGTTTCCTTAAAGCTTCGAGATTATCTGCAAGAGCAAGGAGCGTTAGTCATCATGACAAGAGAAATAGATAAGGATTTGGCTAGTGAAAGTACGAAAGGCTATCGCAATCGAAAAGTTGAGGATTTAAAAGAAAGAATAAGCATTATCAATAAATCGGATGCGGATTTATTCTTGAGTATTCATTTAAATGCTATCCCTTCATCGAAATGGAGTGGAGCACAAACCTTCTATTCTTCTAAGCAAGAAGGAAATGATAGAGCTGCTAAGTTTATTCAAGACGAATTAATTGATAACTTAGAGAATACTACCCGGAAGGCAAAAACGCTGGAGAGTGTATACATACTTAAATATGCCGAGAGACCAGGAGTGCTAGTGGAGGTAGGTTTCTTATCGAATCCACAAGAAAAGGCAAATCTTATGAAGGAAGATTATCAGGAGAAAATTGCAGCATCTATTTATAAAGGGGTTAATCGCTTTTTTACAAATGAAGAGGAACTTGAAATTCAAGAATAGAGACTTATGATGTCTCTATTCTTATTTTTATCGATTTTATCTATTCCCGGGAAATAAATGCTAGTAATAACGTTTGAATCTTCAGAATGTAAACGATAACTATTTTTGTGCTATACTGATAGTAAAAATAGGAAAGGGGATTGCGTCATGATAACAAAAGAAGAAATCGAGAAGATAGTGGAGAATATGATCGATCCTTTTTTACATAAATCATTGCTTGAACTGAGCGCAGTGAAAGATGTCAAATGGAATGAAGAAAAAGGGCATGCCAGTTTAAAGGTGGCTGTAGCAAAGTTAGGCTCAGCCTATCAAATCGAGTTGCAAAATCAAATTGTCAGCGCGCTTAAAGAAAGAGGGGTAGAGAGTGTTGGGTTACGCTTTACCGAATTATCTAGTGCGCTTGTAGAGGAAATAATAAAGGAAACAGAATCTGAAGATAAGAAGCCAATTTATATTGCCATTGCTAGTGGGAAAGGTGGAGTAGGAAAATCAACGGTTTCCGTGAACTTAGCTGTCTCTTTAGCAAGGATGGGAAAAAAAGTTGGGTTATTAGATGCTGATATATATGGTTTTAGTGTCCCAGATATGATGGGAATCACGAATAGACCAGAAGTAATAAAGGAGCGTATTATTCCGGTTGAGCGTTTTGGGGTTAAAGTTATTTCGATGGGATTCTTTGTTGAAGATAATACCCCTATTATCTGGAGAGGTCCAATGCTTGGTAAAATGCTGACAAGCTTTATGGATGAAGTAGAATGGGGAGAACTTGATTATCTCCTATTAGATTTACCACCAGGAACAGGTGATGTGGCTTTAGATGTCCACTCTATGCTGCCAACAAGTAAAGAAATTATTGTAACAACACCTCATCCAACTGCTGCGTTTGTTGCAGCGCGTGCTGGGGCGATGGCATTAAGAACAGAACATGAGATATTAGGTGTCATAGAAAATATGTCTTATTTTGAAAGTCGTTTAACAGGGGAAAAGGAATATGTGTTTGGCAAGGGTGGAGGAACGAAATTAGCAAAGGATTTAGAGGTACCCTTACTCGGAGAACTGCCATTGGGGCAGCCAGATTGGAATGAAGAAGATTTTGCTCCATCCGTCTATAAAGAAACACATCCTATTGGTGAAAGATATAAGGAGATTGCTGAACAAATAGTAGAAGTCTTAGAGATGGCAGCGGATAGAGTAGAAAACTAACTTCTGATAGTAAAAAGAGGTACCTTCCTTTGAAGGCACCTCTTTTTATATTTTATTTTCTTCTGATAATAAAGAGGAAGAGGCTTCTTTCGCAGCTTTATCTAGTAATTCTTTAAATTTAGATTTGAATTCAGGTGTTTCCATTGTTTCTTGGAGGATTTGTTCCACATGCTCTCTATATTCTGTACTTTTTAAAATGTTCTTCATTTCTGATTCTAGTGAAGGATCTTGCAGCAACTCGACCATCATCTTCCGATATCCCGGGTCCTTCATCAGGTCTTTGATCAATTTTTCATTTTCGGATTTCATGCTTTTTGCCATTGTTTCAGCAAATTCAGGATCCTTGAATTTTTTTTGCCAGAATTCAGCTGCCTTGTCAGAAACGAGTGTTTTTTCTATTGTATTTGTTACTGCCTTTTCATTCATAACCAGGTTTTGCTTTATTTCTTCATCGTTCATTACTTCACGAATAGCTTTTTTCCCTTCGTCTGTTTTTAATATATCCACAACCATTTTCTTCGTTTGATCATAGTCCATTTGTTGAGAATTTTCACTTTCTGAGCATCCACTTAATAAAGAAATGACTAGCAGGAGGGTAATCCCTTTTTTTAGCATGATAATTACCTCTTTCATTAAAGATATCTATTAAGTAGAATGGATTCTTTTTGAATTTTTATTCCTGATGGTAAGCAAAAGATAATGGAATAAGAAAGAAAAAACTGGCCCTAAAAGAGTTTTTTCGATCTTTATTCAATCGATTACCTCTAATTAGGACACAGCTTTTTTGCTTTAATGTACTTCCTTCGATTTGGAATCAGCGTTGGAAATCATTTCTGAAACAGTAACAAACTTTAAGTTCTTTTTTTGTAATTTCCCTATAATTTCTGGTAGGGCTTTTGCAGTTTGTTTAGCAGAATCAGAAGCATGTAATAAAACGATGTCCCCCTTTTTAGCTGAAGTAGCTTTTTTGATGATTTGTTGTGATCCGGGATTGGTCCAATCCTTAGAGTCAATACTCCAGTGTACTAATGTGTAATCATATTGGTCTGCAATAGTCAAAGTAGATTGGCTGAAATGACCGGTTGGGGCTCTAGCTAATAAAATATTTTCTACTTTTAATTTTTGAAATGCCGTTTTTGCTTTAGATATATCTTGGCGAATTTTTTCTTCTTTTACTTCAGAATAGTCAACATAGTCATAACCTAGTATTCCAATTTCGTGACCTTCCTTTACCATTCTACTGACTAATTCAGGATGCCTTTCTGCCCAAGAACCAGCAAGAAAAAATGTTGCGTTCACTTTCTTTTCTTTCAAAATATCAAGAATTGGTTCTGCTCTTTTGTCGCCCCATCCAATATTAAAGGTGAGCGCAACTCCTTTCTCCCCTTTATAAACAGCCTTTGGTCCATCCTTAGAAGAAAATACAGGGATTTGAACAATGTTTTCCACATACAAAAACCAGGCTGTGAAGAAGGATACTACAACTATCAATGCCATTTGTTTTAAGGATTTACTGTTAAGAACATAGAAAAAATTCATCTGTTTGTCACCTCGTCCACTTTACTGCTCGTCTCATACTTATGTAGAAAAGAAAAAAATCATGACAAAAACTTTTATAAAAAAAGAAAAATTAGTACATAATACAGAGACCAAAATATGGATGCAGCAGGAGGATTAGTGATGATTGGATTATTATTAAATAAAAAGGAAATAAAAGAGATTGAATATCTAATTAAAAGGGAATTGGATGAAATATTATTGGATTTAGGAGATAAAAGAATTGATCTTGCTGTGAAGAAAGCGATGATTAAAAGGTATAAGAATTTATTTGTATTGCTTAAAAGAGTGGCTTCCCCTAAGGAATGTCTAGCATATATCCTGCCAGAAAGTAAGCTATTAGATGAAAAAATATAAAATGTGAAAAAACTGTTGACGAATAATAGTTATCTTGGTATATTAATAAACGTCACTTCGACAAAAGAAATCAACGAATAAGAAAATAAAAAAAGTAGTTGACTCTTAAGTTTGGATGTGTTAAATTAATAAAGTCGCTTATTGAGCGGCCAACCAATTGCTCTTTGAAAACTGAACAAACAAACGTCAACAATAATCGTTTTATAACTAGCGTTATAGAACAAAAAGTAACAAAAAGCTAGAGTTTAGCAATGAGCTAATCAACTCTTTATTGGAGAGTTTGATCCTGGCTCAGGACGAACGCTGGCGGCGTGCCTAATACATGCAAGTCGAGCGGACTTTAAAAGCTTGCTTTTAAAGTTAGCGGCGGACGGGTGAGTAACACGTGGGCAACCTGCCTGTAAGACTGGGATAACTTCGGGAAACCGGAGCTAATACCGGATAATCCTTTTCCTCTCATGAGGAAAAGCTGAAAGACGGTTTACGCTGTCACTTACAGATGGGCCCGCGGCGCATTAGCTAGTTGGTGAGGTAACGGCTCACCAAGGCGACGATGCGTAGCCGACCTGAGAGGGTGATCGGCCACACTGGGACTGAGACACGGCCCAGACTCCTACGGGAGGCAGCAGTAGGGAATCTTCCGCAATGGACGAAAGTCTGACGGAGCAACGCCGCGTGAGTGATGAAGGTTTTCGGATCGTAAAACTCTGTTGTTAGGGAAGAACAAGTACAAGAGTAACTGCTTGTACCTTGACGGTACCTAACCAGAAAGCCACGGCTAACTACGTGCCAGCAGCCGCGGTAATACGTAGGTGGCAAGCGTTGTCCGGAATTATTGGGCGTAAAGCGCGCGCAGGCGGTCCTTTAAGTCTGATGTGAAAGCCCACGGCTCAACCGTGGAGGGTCATTGGAAACTGGGGGACTTGAGTGCAGAAGAGAAGAGTGGAATTCCACGTGTAGCGGTGAAATGCGTAGAGATGTGGAGGAACACCAGTGGCGAAGGCGACTCTTTGGTCTGTAACTGACGCTGAGGCGCGAAAGCGTGGGGAGCAAACAGGATTAGATACCCTGGTAGTCCACGCCGTAAACGATGAGTGCTAAGTGTTAGAGGGTTTCCGCCCTTTAGTGCTGCAGCAAACGCATTAAGCACTCCGCCTGGGGAGTACGGCCGCAAGGCTGAAACTCAAAGGAATTGACGGGGGCCCGCACAAGCGGTGGAGCATGTGGTTTAATTCGAAGCAACGCGAAGAACCTTACCAGGTCTTGACATCCTCTGACACTCCTAGAGATAGGACGTTCCCCTTCGGGGGACAGAGTGACAGGTGGTGCATGGTTGTCGTCAGCTCGTGTCGTGAGATGTTGGGTTAAGTCCCGCAACGAGCGCAACCCTTGATCTTAGTTGCCAGCATTCAGTTGGGCACTCTAAGGTGACTGCCGGTGACAAACCGGAGGAAGGTGGGGATGACGTCAAATCATCATGCCCCTTATGACCTGGGCTACACACGTGCTACAATGGATGGTACAAAGGGCAGCAAAACCGCGAGGTCGAGCAAATCCCATAAAACCATTCTCAGTTCGGATTGTAGGCTGCAACTCGCCTACATGAAGCTGGAATCGCTAGTAATCGCGGATCAGCATGCCGCGGTGAATACGTTCCCGGGCCTTGTACACACCGCCCGTCACACCACGAGAGTTTGTAACACCCGAAGTCGGTGGGGTAACCTTTTGGAGCCAGCCGCCTAAGGTGGGATAGATGATTGGGGTGAAGTCGTAACAAGGTAGCCGTATCGGAAGGTGCGGCTGGATCACCTCCTTTCTAAGGAAAATGGAATTTATATTCCATCAAAGATTGTTGACGATTTGTTGTTCAGTTTTGAGGGAGCAATTCCTCAAAACAGTAATAAGTTTGAGGGTAAAGAGAAACAAGTAGATCAAGGAAGCGAATGCGCGAGCACCGGAGCGTACGACAGTACGTGAGGAGCAGAGCGGAGAAGCTGACGAAGAGATGCGAAGTTTATCTTTAGCCGAAATTGTTCCTTGAAAACTAGATTATGTAAGAACCAAGAAAGAAACCGAGTAATCGCCATCTTAGATTCTCTATTTTAGAGAATTACTTCTTTGGAAAGTAGTCGTATTAAACGAATACTCCTTCAAAGATTGGAGAGCAAAGAGAAGCAAGTAGGTCAAGGAAGCGACCGAACGAGCACCAGAGCGTACGACAGTACGTGAGGAGCAGAGTGAAGAAGCTGACGAAGAGATACGCCGCTTATCTTTGGTCGAAACTAAGTTAAGTTAGAAAGGGCGCACGGTGGATGCCTTGGCACTAGGAGCCGATGAAGGACGGGATTAACACCGATATGCTTTGGGGAGCTGTAAGTAAGCTTTGATCCAGAGATTTCCGAATGGGGAAACCCTCTATCCGTAATGGGATAGAATCTTTACCTGAATACATAGGGTACTGAAGGCAGACCCGGGGAACTGAAACATCTAAGTACCCGGAGGAAGAGAAAGCAAACGCGATTCCCTGAGTAGCGGCGAGCGAAACGGGATTAGCCCAAACCAAGAGGCTTGCCTCTTGGGGTTGTAGGACACTCTATATGGAGTTACAAAGGAACGGGGTAGACGAATCGATCTGGAAAGGTCAGTCGTAGAAGGTAAAAACCCTGTAGTCGAAACTTCGTTCCCTCTTGAGTGTATCCTGAGTACGGCGGGACACGAGAAATCCCGTCGGAAGCAGGGAGGACCATCTCCCAAGGCTAAATACTCCCTAGTGACCGATAGTGAACCAGTACCGTGAGGGAAAGGTGAAAAGCACCCCGGAAGGGGAGTGAAATAGATCCTGAAACCGTGTGCCTACAAGTAGTTAGAGCCCTTTTATGGGTGATAGCGTGCCTTTTGTAGAATGAACCGGCGAGTTACGATTACATGCGAGGTTAAGTTGAAGAGACGGAGCCGCAGCGAAAGCGAGTCTGAATAGGGCGAAATAGTATGTGGTTGTAGACCCGAAACCAGGTGATCTACCCATGTCCAGGGTGAAGTCCAGGTAACACTGGATGGAGGCCCGAACCCACGCACGTTGAAAAGTGCGGGGATGAGGTGTGGGTAGCGGAGAAATTCCAATCGAACTTGGAGATAGCTGGTTCTCTCCGAAATAGCTTTAGGGCTAGCCTCAAGATTTAGAGTATTGGAGGTAGAGCACTGTTTGGACTAGGGGCCCCCATCGGGTTACCGAATTCAGACAAACTCCGAATGCCAAATACTTATTCTTGGGAGTCAGACTACGAGTGATAAGATCCGTGGTCAAGAGGGAAACAGCCCAGACCACCAGCTAAGGTCCCAAAGTATACGTTAAGTGGAAAAGGATGTGGAGTTGCTTAGACAACCAGGATGTTGGCTTAGAAGCAGCCACCATTTAAAGAGTGCGTAATAGCTCACTGGTCGAGTGACTCTGCGCCGAAAATGTACCGGGGCTAAACGTATCACCGAAGCTGTGGATTGACATCTTTGATGTCAGTGGTAGGAGAGCGTTCTAAGGGCGTTGAAGCTAGACCGTAAGGACTGGTGGAGCGCTTAGAAGTGAGAATGCCGGTATGAGTAGCGAAAGATGAGTGAGAATCTCATCCACCGAATGCCTAAGGTTTCCTGAGGAAGGCTCGTCCGCTCAGGGTTAGTCGGGACCTAAGCCGAGGCTGAAAAGCGTAGGCGATGGACAACAGGTTGATATTCCTGTACCACCTTTAAATCGTTTGAGCAATGGGGGGACGCAGGAGGATAGGGTAAGCGTGCTGTTGGATTAGCACGTCCAAGCAGTTAGGCTGGTAATGAGGCAAATCCCATTACCACATAAGCGGAGCTGTGACGGCGAGGGAAATATAGTACCGAAGTTCCTGATTCCACACTGCCAAGAAAAGCCTCTAGCGAGATTTAGGGTGCCCGTACCGCAAACCGACACAGGTAGGCGAGGAGAGAATCCTAAGGTGAGCGAGAGAACTCTCGTTAAGGAACTCGGCAAAATGACCCCGTAACTTCGGGAGAAGGGGTGCTCTTGCGGGTGCAAGCCTGCGAGAGCCGCAGTGAATAGGCCCAGGCGACTGTTTAGCAAAAACACAGGTCTCTGCGAAGCCGCAAGGCGAAGTATAGGGGCTGACACCTGCCCGGTGCTGGAAGGTTAAGAGGAGGGGTTAGCACGTTAGTGCGAAGCTCTGAATTGAAGCCCCAGTAAACGGCGGCCGTAACTATAACGGTCCTAAGGTAGCGAAATTCCTTGTCGGGTAAGTTCCGACCCGCACGAAAGGTGTAACGATCTGGGCACTGTCTCAACGAGAGACTCGGTGAAATTATAGTACCTGTGAAGATGCAGGTTACCCGCGACAGGACGGAAAGACCCCGTGGAGCTTTACTGCAGCCTGATATTGAATTTTGGTACAGCTTGTACAGGATAGGTAGGAGCCTTGGAAGCCGGAGCGCTAGCTTCGGTGGAGGCATTGGTGGGATACTACCCTGGCTGTATTGACATTCTAACCCGCACCCCTGATCGGGGTGGGAGACAGTGTCAGGTGGGCAGTTTGACTGGGGCGGTCGCCTCCTAAAAAGTAACGGAGGCGCCCAAAGGTTCCCTCAGAATGGTTGGAAATCATTCGTAGAGTGTAAAGGCACAAGGGAGCTTGACTGCGAGACCTACAAGTCGAGCAGGGACGAAAGTCGGGCTTAGTGATCCGGTGGTTCCGCATGGAAGGGCCATCGCTCAACGGATAAAAGCTACCCCGGGGATAACAGGCTTATCTCCCCCAAGAGTCCACATCGACGGGGAGGTTTGGCACCTCGATGTCGGCTCATCGCATCCTGGGGCTGTAGTCGGTCCCAAGGGTTGGGCTGTTCGCCCATTAAAGCGGTACGCGAGCTGGGTTCAGAACGTCGTGAGACAGTTCGGTCCCTATCCGTCGTGGGCGTAGGAAATTTGAGAGGAGCTGTCCTTAGTACGAGAGGACCGGGATGGACGCACCGCTGGTGTACCAGTTGTCTTGCCAAAGGCATCGCTGGGTAGCTATGTGCGGAAGGGATAAGTGCTGAAAGCATCTAAGCATGAAGCCCCCCTCAAGATGAGATTTCCCATAGCGTAAGCTAGTAAGATCCCTGAAAGATGATCAGGTTGATAGGTCAGAGGTGGAAGCGTGGCGACATGTGGAGCTGACTGATACTAATAGATCGAGGACTTAACTAAAATGAAAAGCGGAAATGCCTGTTTATGGCGTTGGAGCTGGACAATATGATTACTCATTCTTTCTTTACTTCATAATCTAGTTTTCAGGGAATAATTTTTCGAAATTACACTTGAAAAAATATCTAAAACATGTATAATAATACATGTCTGATAAAATAAGTCTGGTGGCGATAGCGAGAAGGTCACACCCGTTCCCATGCCGAACACGGAAGTTAAGCTTCTCAGCGCCGATGGTAGTTGGGGGTTCTCCCCCTGTGAGAGTAGGACGTCGCCAGGCATACCATTATTCCGCAGTAGCTCAGTGGTAGAGCATTCGGCTGTTAACCGAACGGTCGTAGGTTCGAGTCCTACCTGCGGAGCCATTATTTTTAATTATATGTTAGCCAAAGTGCTTCCATAGCTCAGCAGGTAGAGCACTTCCATGGTAAGGAAGAGGTCACCGGTTCGAGCCCGGTTGGAAGCTTACGAAAATAAATACGGCCCATTGGTCAAGCGGTTAAGACACCGCCCTTTCACGGCGGTAACACGGGTTCGAATCCCGTATGGGTCACCATTTGGAGGATTAGCTCAGCTGGGAGAGCATCTGCCTTACAAGCAGAGGGTCGGCGGTTCGATCCCGTCATCCTCCACCATTAATTTTTAAAAGTTTATAAATTTATTGCCGGTTTAGCTCAATTGGTAGAGCAACTGACTTGTAATCAGTAGGTTGGGGGTTCAAGTCCTCTAGCCGGCACCACTTTTTTAATTGTCATTAGTTTGAATATCGGAGGGGTAGCGAAGTGGCTAAACGCGGCGGACTGTAAATCCGCTCCTTCGGGTTCGGCGGTTCGAATCCGTCCCCCTCCACCATTTATCATTGGACAATATTAATTATATGTCCTTTTTATATTTTTGGGCTATAGCCAAGCGGTAAGGCAACGGACTTTGACTCCGTCATTCGTTGGTTCGAATCCAGCTAGCCCAGCCAACGAGCCATTAGCTCAGTCGGTAGAGCATCTGACTTTTAATCAGAGGGTCGGAGGTTCGAATCCTCCATGGCTCATCTTTAAACCAAACACGATTGTGTTTGGTTTTTTTGTGCTTTTAAACATGGCATTCTTGTTATTTCCCCTTGAGGATTTATAGCATATTCGCATATATATACATAAAGATGTTGAGTTGAGTCATTGTTTCGGGAGAAGGTACAATAAAAGCAAAATATAGCTGGAGAGATGGGGAGGATTTTCATGAGAAAGCTGACTATTATTGGAATGCCGATGGATCTTGGACAAATGCGCAGAGGGGTAGATATGGGGCCAAGTGCAATCCGCTATGCAGGTGTTTTTGAAAGATTATCAAAGCTATTTTCTTCTATTGAAGATTGGGGAGATATATCAGTAGGAAGACCAGAAACCATAATAGATGTTCAAAGCAATCTTAGAAATCTTCACTTAATAGCAGAAAAAAGTCTAATGCTTGCAGAAATGGTTGATAAGATCATTCAATCAAAGTCATTTCCTCTTATATTAGGCGGAGACCATAGTATAGCAATTGGGACACTTGCTGGAGTATCTAAGCATTACACAAATTTAGGGGTCATTTGGTATGATGCACATGGAGATTTAAATACGGCAGAAACCTCTCCATCAGGGAATATTCATGGCATGCCACTGGCTGTAAGTTTAGGATATGGGCATGAGCTATTGACCAATATATTAGGAGCCTCTCCTAAAATAAAACCAGAGCATGTAGTTATAATAGGGGCTAGATCTTTGGATGAAGGTGAGCGCAGGCTTATAAAAGAATTAGGAATCAAGGTTTTTACTATGCATGAAATTGATCGACTAGGAATGACGAAGGTGATGGAGAGTACGATTGATTACTTAAAGGAAAAAACAGATGGGGTACACTTGTCTCTGGACTTAGATGGATTAGATCCAAATGATGCACCAGGAGTTGGAACACCAGTTCCTGGGGGAATAAGTTATAGGGAGAGTCATTTAGCTATGGAAATGTTAGCGGAATCAGGACTTATTACTTCCGCTGAATTTGTAGAAGTTAACCCGATATTAGATGAAAGAAACAAGACTGCCTCATTAGCTGTAGCATTAATGGGTTCCCTATTTGGAGAAAAATTACTATAAAATTAAAAAAGGTAACAAAGCTAAAAAGCAGGCATGGATGTGCACTGCTTTTCATATGATAATTGGATTGGAAGTCAGGACAAAACAATCCTTATTATTTTACAGATAGCTGACTACATATTTTTTCATATTTATTTAATAACAAATCTAATTTTGTACTTATGTCAACAACTTTTGGGTGCGAAAAAGAAGTGTTGTTTGCCAAATAGATCATCATTTCACGATGTTCTTCAATGTCTTTTAATAATTTTCTATCACTCATTTGCTTCACCCTCTATATGTTTTTATAATTTCTTCCTAATCTATATAGCCGTAGTAAATTCAAATGTTGCTTGTCTTGATTTTAGCATATTATTACTTTTTTTATAACCAATTCTAAAAATTTTAAACATTATGTGGCATTATTTGTTAAAATAAGAATGAGTATCCTAAAAAAGATAGATGTGCATAATAGGGAGATTTTTCACTACATATAAGTGAGAATATTATTTTTTTATACATAATAAAAAATTTTTAAAGAAAAAATGAAACCTTTCCTGCTGTCGATTCGTAAATCGATTAGCCGCACTAGAGCGGAGGTAAATAGATGGAAGCATTAGTAAAAAAAAGGATTCAACAAGTTTTAAAAGGGGATAAAAATGCATTTGGTGACATAATCGAACTATATAAAGATAAAGTGTTTCAAATTTGTTATCGGATGTTGGGGAATAGGCATGAAGCAGAGGATATAGCACAAGAGGCTTTTATTCGTGCATATGTGAATGTTCATCGCTATAATATGGAATATAAGTTTTCAACATGGCTATATCGTATTGCGACAAACCTATGCATTGACCGTATAAGAAAGAGGAAACCAGATTATTATCTTGATGCAGAGGTTCCAGGAACAGACGGCTTAAATATGTACTCACAAATTTCCTCGGATGGAAAATTGCCTGAGGAGGATGTAGAGAGTATGGAGCTACAAGCAATGATACAAAGGGAAATTTCGAAACTTCCTGAAAAGTATCGAGCAGTCATCGTTTTAAAATATATCGAAGAACTTTCTTTGAATGAGATAAGTGAAATTCTGGAGCTTCCTTTAGGAACAGTTAAAACGCGTATTCACAGGGGAAGAGAAGCGTTGAGAAAACAATTACGGTATGTCTGATAAAGAAGGTGAAAATAATATGACTTGTTCAACAAAGATTATTACCTATATGCATCAATATCTTGATGAAGAAATAGAAGAAGAGAATTTAAAAGAATTAAAAAAGCATTTAGATCAGTGTGAAGAATGTGCAACTCATTTTCATGAATTGAAAAAAACTATTGCGCTGGTCCAAAGTACGTCTCACATCCAAGCACCAATGAACTTTACAGAAAATATACTAGCTAAATTGCCGGAAGAAAAGAAGCAAGTAAGAGTGAAACGATGGCTTCGTCACCATCCTATGCTTGCTGCTGCTTCCCTTTTCCTTATATTAATGATATCGAGTCTAATGTCGTCATGGAATGAGGACCATCAGTTTTCTGTTTCGAAACAGCCTAATATAATAGTAGAAAATAATACCGCTATTGTGCCAGAGGGAGAGACAGTAAAAGGTGATGTGATCGTTCGTAATGGAGATATTAAAATAGAGGGACAAGTTGAAGGGAATGTAACAGTAATCAATGGTAAGAAGTATATGGCTTCTGCTAACCAAGTAACCGGTGATATTAAAGAGGTAAACGAAATATTTGATTGGTTATGGTACCATATAAAGAAAACTGTAACGGATATTACAGGGGTATTTAGTGATGAGGATAACACCCAAAAAAATAGCCTTCCTGCAATTTAATTTTAAATTGCAGGTTTTTTTATTTAGTTTTATATGTATTTTTCTTTCGAGTAAAAATAGGGCTTAAATACAATGGAGACACATATACTAGTGATATGGACAATCTAATTGTTTTCAAGATAGTTGGTTATGCTTTTCTTTGTATTAATTGGAATTGTGTTATAATATGATAATTGTAGGATTTCTCCTGACATATTTGAGTTAGGGAAAAATCTTCTAAAGCGTCACTTTTGAAATATATACTTTGGAGGAAGGAAAATGTCGTTTGCAGATTTCCCTTTTTTAAAATATTTAGCGAATACAGTAGACATTATCCTTGTTTGGTATGTCATTTATAAGATTATTACAATTATCCGCGGGACAAAAGCGGTACAATTGTTGAATGGAATATTTGTTATTTTAATTATTAAAATGTTAAGTGAATATTTCCAACTACAAACATTAAGCTGGATGATGCAGCAGGTAATACAGTGGGGTGCTTTAGCCCTTATTATTATTTTCCAGGGAGAATTAAGAAGAGCTCTCGAACAATTGGGGCGAGGGAAGTTTTTTTCACGATCCGTTGTTCAGGAACATGAACTCCAAGCCCAGTTAGTGGAATCGATTGTAAAAGCAGTAGACTATATGGCTAAACGAAGAATTGGTGCGTTAATCACAATTGAAAGAGAAACAGGAATGAGTGATTACATAGAAACAGGTATTGCGCTTGATTCAAAGATATCTGCAGAGCTATTAATTAATATTTTTATTCCGAATACTCCACTGCATGATGGAGCCGTTATTATACAAAAAACAAATATTGCCGCAGCCGCATGTTACCTTCCTCTATCGGAAAGTCCCTTTATTTCAAAAGAGCTGGGAACTAGACATAGAGCGGCACTGGGCATTAGTGAAGTAACAGACAGCTTAACCGTCGTTGTTTCAGAGGAAACGGGTGCAATCTCGATAACGAAAAACGGTGATTTGCACAGAGAATTAAAATTAGATGCATTTAGAGAAATGTTATCTAGTGCCTTGATAACACCTTCTACCAAACAAACCACGTCTAGTAAGTGGAGCTGGAAGGGGAAGAAAAATGAGTAAATTGTTTAATAATGTAATAGGTAAAAATTGGTTTACAAAAGTTTTATCCTTAGCTTTTGCTCTTTTACTTTTTTCCTATGCATATGATCCCAATGAAAGTTCAACAGATGTAAATGTTCCAGGTGATTCAGAAACTGTTATTTTAGAGGATATCCCGGTAACAGCCTATTATGATACTGAAAATGTAGTTGTTACAGGGATACCGAAAACTGTTACCGTTACTTTAAGAGGTCCAACGGTTCATATACAGCAGGCTAAATTGAAAAAGGATTTTGAGGTATATGTGAATTTAGCAAATGCTAATTTAGGAAGTAAGACCGTTCCCCTTCAAATAAAGGACTTATCTGATAAAATTAGGGCAACGATTGATCCCGAAACGATAAAAGTCACGGTAAAAGAAAAGGTTACTCAAGAATTTAATGTAGAAGCAGAATTTAGCAGTAACGCTCTTGCGAAAGGATACGCTGCTGGAACACCGAAAATTGAGCCGAAAACAGTTAAGGTTACAGGAGCAAAAGATGAGATTGAAAAAATTGCCTATGTAAAGGCAAATGTAAATCTTGATGGAAATACAAATGAGGCTGTAAGCCAACAGGCGAAGGTTTCTGTATTGGATGGTAGTTTAAATAAATTAAATGTGCAAGTGGAACCAGAAATAGTAGAAGTGAATATTCCTGTAAAAAGAACGAGTAAAACAGTACCTATAAAAATAGTGGAACAAGGTAAGCCAAAGGATGGTATAACCATTGATTCGATAACTTTGGATAAAAAGGAAGCAACTATCACTGGTCCAGAAGATGTTTTAAAAGATGTGGAAAGCACAAGAGTTGAAGTTGACCTAAGTAAAATAGAAAAAGATGAAGAATTAACATTACCTGTCATTATATCCAATGGGGTAACATCTGTTGATCCAGAGCTTGTAAAAGTTACAGTAAAGGTAACAGCCGCCCAGCAAGAGCAAGAACAAGAACAGAAAGAGGATGATGAGCAGGCGAATCAGGATTCAGAGGAAGCTGTGACGACAGAAAAAACAGAAACAAGAACATTAAGCAATGTACCTATTACTATTAAAGGTTTAAATAGCGATTTAGAGGCAACCATTGCTAAACCTAAAAGTAGTAGTACAAGTCTTCGGATTTCTGGGGAGCAAAATAGGGTAAGGGAATTGAGTGTCTCTGATTTTAATCTCTATATAGATTTAACAGGAATGGATGATGGGGAGCACGAAGTCCCTATTAAAGTAAATGGACCTGACAATATAGATTGGGAACTAGCTACAAATACGGCGAGTGTGTCTATTACAAATAAAGAGGCTTAACATAAAACGTGATCTATACTAGTTAGAAGGAGCGATATAGAAATGGGTAAATATTTCGGTACGGACGGAGTACGAGGTGTGGCAAATAGTGAACTAACACCAGAGATAGCGTTTAAGCTAGGAAGATATGGTGGTTTCGTCCTAACAAAAGACCACGACAGACCAAAGGTATTAATCGGACGAGATACTCGTATTTCCGGACATATGCTGGAAGGAGCGCTTGTAGCAGGATTGCTTTCCATTGGTGCAGAAGTAATGCGCTTAGGTGTTATCTCTACACCAGGTGTATCCTATTTAACAAAGGCATTAGGAGCACAGGCGGGAGTAATGATTTCTGCATCGCATAACCCGGTCGCAGATAATGGGATTAAATTTTTTGGTCCTGATGGTTTTAAACTATCGGATGAGCAAGAGTTAGAAATTGAAGCACTGATTGATCAAGCAGAAGATACGTTACCTAGACCAACGGGTTCAGATCTTGGTCAGGTTGATGACTATTTTGAAGGTGGTCAAAAGTATCTGCAGTTCTTAAAACAAACAGTGGATGAGGAATTTGCAGGCATTCATATTGCATTAGATTGTGCACATGGAGCAACTTCTTCCTTAGCAATGCATTTGTTTGCAGATTTAGATGCGGATATTTCTACAATGGGCGCATCACCGAATGGATTAAATATTAATGATGGCGTAGGTTCTACACACCCTGAGGCACTTTCTAAATTTGTCCTAGAAAAAGAAGCAGATGTTGGGTTAGCCTTTGACGGTGATGGTGATCGTTTGATTGCTATTGATGAAAATGGGGATATCGTGGACGGCGATCAAATTATGTATATATGTGCAAAATACTTAAAAGAAACAGGAAGACTCAAAAACAATACAGTTGTTTCTACTGTCATGAGTAATTTAGGCTTCTATAAAGCACTAGAACAACACGAAATTACGAGCATTCCAACTGCTGTTGGAGACCGTTATGTAGTCGAAGAAATGCGTAATAATGGCTATAACCTTGGTGGAGAACAGTCAGGACATATTATCTTCCTGGACTACAACACAACAGGTGACGGTCTTTTAACTGGGCTGCAATTAGTTAATATTATGAAAGTAACAAAGAAAAAGCTATCGGAACTGGCAGGAGAAATGAAGAAATTTCCGCAAAAATTAGTGAATATTAGAGTGACAGATAAATTTCATGTAACAGATAATGAAAAAGTAAAAGAAGTAATTGCAAAAGTGGAACAAGATATGAACGGAAATGGAAGGATTTTAGTTCGTCCTTCTGGAACAGAGCCACTTGTACGTGTGATGGCGGAGGCTCCAACAGAAGAATTATGTGAAGCTTATGTGAATGTTATTTCCGAAGTTGTTAAAGAGGAAATGGGTTTACCAGAAGAATAAACTTAAACACATAAGGGACTTATACTAATATCTATGCAATTTGGAACAAAATTAGCACGATAGAATACATTATTAGGGTGAAAGACATTTCCGAAGAAATGTTTTTTACCCTATTATTTTTTCCGCTTTTCGTGTCGGAATGTATCCTACCTCAGTTAATGAAATAAAAATTTACGATTTTGTCATAGGATTGTATTTGACGGAACGATTCTAGGTAGGGTATGATTAAATTGCTTTTTGAATAAAGCAAACCTGTTGATAAGGAGGATAGGGATTATTATAGGAAATTGAAGCGCCTGGACTAGTAATGGACGACACGAAACTAGTTGACGAGGAGGAGGTTTATCGATTTTTCGGCGGATGCCTCCCGGTTGTATTAGCCAATCGTAAGTCATACTTTAAAACATTAAGGTAACTTAATGCACAAAGAGTAGGGCAAGCTAATCATAAGCGTAATCTTTAAGTTGTATTATCTACAACCTTTGTCTTCATCTGTCTTTAGGCAGTACAAAAGATGCAGTATATTACAACTTATAACCCCAAAAAAACAGAGATAAGGGAGCAAGTTTGTTCCCTAAAAGTGACTTCTTGCTCCCTTAGAACGGAGGAAAAGAAGTATGTGCGGAATTGTTGGTTATATTGGAAACCAGGATGCGAAAGAGATTTTATTAAAAGGTTTAGAAAAACTAGAATATAGAGGCTATGACTCAGCTGGTATTGCATTAAGCAATGGAGAGGGAGTTCAAGTTTTTAAAGAAAAAGGACGAATTGCTGACCTACGCAGTATTGTGGACGAAGAAGTATTTGCACCTGCTGGAATTGGTCATACACGCTGGGCAACCCATGGTGTGCCAAGCAGATTAAATGCGCACCCACATAAAAGTGCATCAGAACGCTTTACAATTGTTCATAATGGTGTCATTGAGAACTATGACTTATTAAAGAAAGAATACCTTGCTGATGTTACTTTGAAAAGTGATACAGATACAGAAATCGTTGTTCAACTTATTGAACATTTTGTAGAAGCCGGAAGCGATGTAAAGGCAGCATTTGTTCAAACACTAAAATTATTAAAAGGGTCTTATGCGTTTGCCTTATTAGATGAGCAAAACAAAGACATGATATATGTAGCAAAAAATAAAAGCCCATTATTGATAGGCTTAGGGGAAAGCTTCAATGTTATCGCAAGTGATGCAATGGCTATGCTTCAAGTAACTGATCAATATGTGGAATTAGTAGATAAAGAAATTGTGATCGTGACAAAAGACGAGGTAACCATTGAAACATTAGAGGGAGAGATTATTTCCCGGGAAGCATATACGGCAGAACTAGATGCTAGTGATATTGAAAAAGGAACATATCCTCATTATATGCTAAAAGAAATTGACGAACAGCCAGTAGCTATTCGCAAAATTATTCAAGAATATCAAGACAAAGATGGAAAGTTGACAATTGATCCAGCGATCATTGAAGCGGTTAAAGCTGCCGATCGTTTGTACATTGTAGCTGCTGGTACATCTTATCACGCCGGTCTTCTTGGGAAGCAATTTATTGAGAAATTAGCAAAAATCCCTGTAGAGGTTCATGTGGCAAGTGAGTTCGGCTACAATATGCCGTTGCTTTCTGAAAAACCACTGTTCATTTTCATTACACAAAGTGGAGAAACAGCAGATAGTCGTGCTGTACTTGTGCAAGTGAAAGAAATGGGTTATCCAACTCTAACTATCACAAATGTACCAGGCTCCACATTGTCTCGTGAAGCTGACCACACCTTATTATTGTATGCTGGTCCGGAAATTGCAGTAGCTTCTACTAAAGCTTATACTTCGCAAATGGCTGTATTGTCTATCCTTGCAGAAGTAACAGCAAGAAGCAAAGGCTACCAGATAGATTTTGATCTTATTCATGAATTAGGTATCATTGCCAATGCCATGGAAGGCGTTTTTGAAGATAAAGAAGAGCTAGAGGCTATTGCTCGAGAATATCTGGAAACATCAAGAAATGCTTTCTATATCGGGCGCGGCATTGATTACTATGTTGGCCTTGAAGGTTCTTTAAAGCTAAAAGAAATTTCTTACATCCAAGCAGAAGGATTCGCAGGTGGAGAATTAAAGCATGGAACAATTGCTTTAATTGAAGATGGAACACCTATTATCGCATTAGCAACACAAGAGAGTGTTAACTTAAGCATACGTGGTAACGTGAAAGAGGTAGTAGCTCGCGGAGCAAACCCATGCATCATTTCGATGAAAGGCTTAGAAATGGATGGCGACCGCTACATTGTACCAGCTGTGCACGACCTGTTAACACCCCTTATCTCTGTAGTACCATTACAATTAATTGCTTACTATGCAGCCCTTCATAGAGGCTGCGACGTAGATAAACCACGTAACTTGGCTAAGAGTGTTACGGTGGAATAAGTTTGGTTTTAGCCTTTTCGGGTAATTGTCTATCCAAAACTCTCCCTTACAATTTATAACTAAGTCTTACAATATGTAACTTAGTTTTACAAAGAAGGGGAAGTAGAAGACAGCTATGTACTGAGTCTTTATGTAAAATCAATCAGAATCGGGAACGTACCAAAGGTACGCTTTCTCGGTTCTTTTTTTCTATCCCAAATTCAATCCGCTTCTGGCTTTTCCCCCGCTTTAACACTCCTGTTTTTCCTTTATCATTATCATCTTTTTTCATCCCTTATTCCTCACCCCTATTCCCCTTATCTCTTCTCTGGCTTGATTTTCGGGCTTTTTATCGGGCATTTGATCTGGCTTATTTTTTATCTTATTCTGGCTCTTCTCTCTGGCATTTAAGACCTTCGGTCTTTCGGTTACAGATTTAAGGAGGAAGGATGTTTGGCGGTGCAAAAGGGGGGAGAAAGGCATAAGTAAAAACATGAAAAATTCCTATCCTTTCTTCTTAACCCTTATCTCTATATTGTAAAACTTAGTTCCATTTTCAGATATTTTCAAGCGGTTATTTTACCTAATTTCTGTAAGAAATTGCAATTTTCTTTGTAAAACTTACTTCCATAGTAGAGGTAAAGATTAAGGGGTGAAAGAGGGCATGAAGGTATGTGCAAGAAGGGATTGAGGGGGATGGGGGGAGCTTTGTAAGGGAGAGTTCCAAAGACACAGTAATGTAGATTTATAAAAAATAACCTCTTCGGGTATGATATCCCGAAGAGGTTATATTTATTATAAAAGGTGGAATGAGAATGTTTCCTAAATATAATTCCCAGAAACATAGCCTATTAGAATCGATAGTTTGCTTTACTGATATTTTAGGGTTTTCTAGCTTAATGATGTTATCCCTTACTTCCTTTTGCAGGTGATCCCTTTGCCAAATATTTTTCTAGCTTTGATCTTGTTGCTGGTAGAGGCATGTAAATCATCACTCTCATATCAGGATCATTGGGGACTTGCAGGGTAATATGATCGAACTCAAGGTGTCCCATGTGGGGATGTTCCACTTCTTTAAATCCTTCAAGAGAGCCGGGCGTTTCATGCTGCAGCCATAGACGGCCAAATTCAGGACTTATTCGTTTAAGATCTTCTATTAACTCGGCAAACGACGAATCTTCAACGTATCGGGCTGATGCCGTGTGGAATTCCGCAATCATTCCCATAGCCTTTTGGTCGAAATTTTTGAAGTGTCCCCTCCATACCGGGTCCGTGAAAAACCGCCAGATTAAATTGAATTCATGAGGCGGTGTTCCCAAGGAAATAGAGAAAATTTCATTTGCAGCATCATTCCAGGCTACAAAATCCCAGCGCCTTCCCAGAATATATGCAGGATTCGGAGTAAGGTCATCCAGCATCCTTTGAAATGTTGCCCCGATACTTTCTTTATGAGGAGACAAATAAGGAGGAAGTGATTCTCCTGCAAGAAAAAAAGATGCCGTCGTTCATTGGGATTAAGCTTTAGAGCAGCAGCTAGGCTTTCTAACACTTGTACTGACGGACGGATATCACGTCCCTGCTCCAGCCACATATACCAGGATGTGCCGATATTTGATAGCTGTGCGACCTCTTCCCTGCGCAATCCTACTGTCCGCCGTCGGGACCCAGTCGGTAAACCCACATCCTCTGGAGAAAGCCTTGACCTCTGTTTACGCAAAAAATCCCCAAGAGCCGAACGGCGCTCGCTATCGTTCATCCAATCCCTCCTAACCTATTACTCGGAAACCTATGATTAAGCAACCTCTCGTTAAATGTGTATTATAAAATTATACTTAATTATAGAAATCGTTTCAACTCAGTTTGAAACGTTTCAAACCATTACTGACTATAAAGGAGATAGCCATGCAATCAATAACACAGCACAAAAATTACAATTCTCAGGGAATGCTTATCAATAAAGTAGCTCTGGTTACAGGGGCCAGCCGCGGCATCGGAGCAGCGGCTGCCAAACTATTCGCCGGAGAAGGAGCGGCGGTTACTCTCGTCGCAAGAACAGAGGCAGCTTTACGCTCTGGAGTTGAGGAAATTATCGCGAAAGGCGGTAAAGCCGATTATATTGTAGCTGATCTGGCCGATCCCCCCAGCATCGAACGGGCGGTTCAAACGACCGTTGAGCGTCGCGGTCGCCTGGATATAGCATTCAATAATGCTGGAATTGGATCTCCTCTTTCGCCCTTAACAGATGTCACAGAAGAGGATTTCGACCATCTTCAAGCTGTAAATTACAAAGGAATCTGGGCGGCAATGAAAGCGGAAATCAAGGCAATGCTTGATACTGCAGGTACTGGTGCCATTGTCAATAACAGCAGCGTGGGCAGCTTCAGAGGTAATCCTGTGTTGTCTGTCTACGGAGCCGCCAAACGGGCTGTTAATAGTCTGACCGAGACAGCTGCCATTGAATTCGGACCCTCGGGTATCCGCGTAAACGCTATTGCACCTGGCACCACTATGACCGAGATGATCGAGGGGTTAGTTGCACAAGTTCCAGATATAATCGAAAAAAGCAACTCTGTGACACCACTTAGGCGTCCTGCCGATCCTCATGAGATCGCACAAGCAGCTGCCTGGTTATTGAGCGATAGAGCCTCTTACGTAACAGGCGTAGTTCTGCCGGTGGACGGTGGAACAAGAGCGTAGTCCCAAACAGAGGGAGTATCCCAAAGGGTCCATAGCCAGGGATACTCCTTCGTATGTAATGGAAGAACAAAATTTTACGATCAAGCAAGTCGCCGAGTAAACCGGTATTTCCGAAGATACAATCCGCTATTGCGAAAAGAGGATGCATTTTATATTACACAAATGTTGTAGCATTCTTATAATAAAAGAAGAGAGGTCTTCTTTTAACACAAACGGGGCAGTTTTAAAAGGATTTCTTATATTTTTACAAAATATTATAAATGGACTTGAATTCGCATTTGCTAAGCCAAAATAACAAGCTAAAATCCCCATCATAAGTGATAAGTATTGTACATTTGGGAACTCATAATAAGTCCGAAAAAACCAGTGCCTTTTCTAACTGACACTGGTTTCTGTTTTTTTTATTTATCTTGGTAAGCTAAACGTAGCAGATTTTCCTTTGAATTGGTCTTTGCCATCTGTACCGACAAATGGACCAAATCTCATATCAAACTTCTTATATATTTCAAATTCATCTTTTCTAAGTAGGAAAACATGCAGTTTTTCACCTTTTTGTCCCGCAGCAATCTCCCTTTGTTCACGAGGTTCCACCATACCCTGACTTAACACTTTCGCACGATTGTCATCAATATTAAGAGTAGTTTTTAGATTCGATATGTCAACAGGTTCTGATGTTTGATTATCAACATTCAATTTGACAGTCACAGCCACAATCCCATTATCACCAAAATTTCTAAAGCGTTCTTTATTGGCTTCTGTTGGAATCACTTCAGTATATTGTACACCTTCAAGGGTAATTTTCACTTTATCTATCTCTTTGGTATCATTAATTCCAGATTTTTCAAAAATCATTTTTTTGTCAGCCATATTATCAGTCGTTAAACGATCTTGATAAAATTGGGGTTGTTCAGCTGTTTGTTTTGCTTGTTCATCGCTATAAATAAAATCATAAGCCGGCGATTGCTGCATGTTACTATTTTTAGCTTGGTCATTATCAGCTAAACCGCCTTCAATTATATATTTTGGTTTTACTGTTTTTAATTTTTCAAATTCAGCATCTGATAATCTGAAACTCATTAAGCCAGTTACCTTCTCGCCAGCTTCATATAAAGTAATCTTTTCTTTATTCTTTTTGATTTTATTAATCTGCTGATCTTCAGGTACAAGAGTTTTCCAGTCAGACGGAATATAATCATACTCATTGCTTAGCTGGATCTTATGATTATTATTATAATACATTGGTTTATCGGTTCCATTTTCAATGGTAACTTTAGTCGTTACTACGTATCCATTATTCTGGCCATCAAAACGCAACTTAGAATCTTCGTTCATGTCTGTTACTTTAACAATTTGGTATTCGTTAACGGATACTTTGAAACCATTAATATCATTTAAAAATCCAGGTTCTTTATTGGTATAAACAACTTCAACATTTCCTTCTGTTTCTTCTGCAATACTTGGATTCAATACCTCACCTGATTTAGTATCTGATTCTTCTGCTTTTTCATTTGTTTTCCCTTTATTACTTGTTTCCTCTGTTTTAGCCTTTGAATCATTCTCTTTTGGTGATTCAGAAGCTTTTTCTTCATTTCCGCAAGCCGCCAACAATAACATTGCTGCAGAAAGGATTGATACCGATAATACTTTCGTTTTTTTCACATTTACACCCCTTCTTTTTATGTAGACCATAATTATTATAAAGGAAAATAGATAAGAATTCCTTTAATATTACAAAAATGGTATATTTTATCTAGTTTTGAAGAAGACTTTATCCCTAATTTCAATAACTTTTGTAGTATGAAACTTTCTAAAAGATTATTGATAGAGAAATGGATGAATGAGCGACGAAAAGCAATTTAAAGCATAGGTTGGTCAACCTGCTTTCGCAAGAAACTGATAAAAAGAAGCTAGATTTCGATTTGGCCGTCTTTGATGAAAGAATCAGGAGCATATTTGAGCCGCGTATCGGCATCCATTATACTTGAGGAGATGGATGGAACTTATAGAAAGACTGCTATCCGTCTATCCAGTAGAAAGCTAACAGATATCGGGAGGAGAATTGCTTACCATGACACAATTTGAGGCATTTAGTTTACTTAGGGAAATAGCAAAAAAGCCAGTACTGGCGCAAATTGGCGGATTTCGTCCGGAGGAAGCGAGGATGAGTTGGTTTGGCGGGCATTTTTATATTGATAAGGAAGCGGGATGGCCTCATGACAAAGATGGTCCCATGATTCCCGTATTGCAAGCGTATGTGCCTGAAATACCTGGTGGGATCGATGGTGTGGGAGAGGCAAGTTTGATCCAGCTATTTCTTAACAGGAAACAGCTTCCAATCTATCCTGTTAAGAACGGAGAAGGCTGGCTACTCATCGAGCATCAGTCGGTGGAAGAGCTGCAATTAATGGAAACACCGGAAGAAGCAAGAGGTCTGAGGGAATTTCAGATTCGGTGGCACAAGGCTGATAGCGATGATTACCCATGCTGGGAAGAGGCTTGGGATTATGTTGACTTGACGGAAGTGAACGAGGATGAAGATGCGAGCGATCAGTTCTTCGATGAATTCGGCAGTTACCCGCAAACGAAAATAGGAGGATACGCATCCTATATCCAGTCACCGGTTTCCTTAGAAGATTGTCAGTATATCATGCAGATCGGAAGCGAGGAAAAGCCGAGATTTATGGTGGGTGACAACGGGACGATTTACTTGTTCAGGTCTCGTTCGACTGGTGAATGGCATATGCATTGGGATTGTTATTGAGACTTTGACGGTCAGATAAGATAAACGGGCGATAAAAAGCAGATTTTTTTACCCAATGGAATTAATTTTTTGTCATTATGGAGTGTCAAGAAATTGATCCCCATGTCTGGCAGCAATAACTTGAGCTGGTTCCGGATTTGCAAATGGTGAAATTATTTTAGGGCTAAGCCAGCGGTCAGTGGAGTCGTTTCGTCTTATCTCTGGGGCCTTTGACGCCTCGAGCAGTTTAAGCCGCGGGTTAGCTTAGCTTGCATACGACTGGCTTTGGTTAATACTTAAAATTAATGATATTTTTACCAGAAAAGGCAAAATAAAATGCAATTTCCTTAAGTTACTTTATTCTAAAGCTACAGGTGACATATCTGTATAGACAAATCTAAATAAGACAATATAAAACACCTACGAAAAGGTACACTTAAACAAAGTACTATTTCGGAGGTGATTTTGCATGGGAAAAACTATGTGATACTTATAATTCCAGGTAGTATGCGCTAAACTATTCATGTCCTTTATAAGGTACCCCTTTTTTTTGCGCGAGATAAAAAGGAAAAATAAAAATACTTGCATTTTAAATCCAATTGAGTTAAATTATTTGATGAGTCAATAATTGATGCATCAAATAATTTTTAAACTGTAAAAAGGAGGGAAGTTATTGACAAATTCTTGCTCTAAGGAAGCAATTATTTTATATAAATTATTTTTTATTAATAAAGAAATCAATTCGAAATTTGAAGGCTGCACAGGTGTTAGTCAGTCGCGCCTTGAACTTTTGCGCCATCTTTATCAAGCGGATGAAATGAGCCAAAAAGCACTTCAAAAAGAGATGAATATTGACAATGCTGCCATCACGCGGCATTTGAAACAACTCGAGGCAAACGGGTTGATTTTAAGACGAAAAAAAGCGAGTGACAACAGGATCACTCTTGTGACGCTAACTGATTATGGACGTCAAAAAATTAGTTGCTATCAAGAAGAAAAGAAACGTTTCGTCACTTCTATGCTAAAAGATATTAGTGAAGAGGAACGAGATTTGCTATTTGATATGCTAAATCGTATTCAAAATAGCATAAAAGAAATCTAAAACGTAAAACTTTAATGGAACGCCGTTCAAATATTGATATACGCACCGGAGTGTTCATAGATGTTTTAAATTTTCTTTAATATAAAAGGATTGAGAGAAGAGGAGAAGAAGATGATTATTATTCATGCTGAAATGCAAATAGACGCAACAAAACAACAAATTTTTTTAGAAGAGATAGAAACACTAATTCGTGCTTCTAGACAAGAAAGTGGAAATGTTTCTTACAATTTATATAAAGATATAGAAAAGAATCATACATTTACCATGGTTGAAGTATGGCAAGATGAAGCGGCGGTAGCAAGCCATAATACAAGTGAACATTTTACTTCTTTCGTGGCCAAAGCTAGTAACTTTTTAGTGGCACCACTTGCTATAAAAGCATATGATGGACAACCTTTGCAAAGTTAGATAGCTCTAGTGTAAAAATGAGTTACAAGTAGACATCATTTTTTAATTGATTGGCGATTTATAAATGGGAAGATTGTTTATTAGAAAATATTCTGGATAACAATGACATGTCGGAATCCCTTAAATTGTAAAGTTTACATTTTTAAGAGATTCTCCTGCATTGCCCTCAACTTAGTTATTATAACTTTGATAATCGAGAATTAATTAAAAGTAGATGGAACAAAAAATGATTAAGAAAAACCTTCAAAAAAGGATGATATCGATGGCGCAGCCGTTACAAGACACGTCAAGCAGATTGAAGCTAAAAGAAGAAGGTAATCCTGAGGACAGCCGTATTATCCTTGCTCGGTTGAGCGAACAAGGGCGAGACCAAGTCAAGGCTTCCTCGGAAATCTCAGCATAGAAGAAAGCACTGTGTTTAAGAAAGTGCTGTTTGCAGATAAGGAAAAATATTAAAATATACAGGAGTTGTTTGCACATGAAAACTACATTAAAAACAAACGATTTTATGAAAATAATGAAAGAGCGCCGATCCATTCGCAACTATGATCCAACAGTTAAAATCAGCAAAGAAGAGATGACGGAAATATTAGAGGAAGCGACTACAGCTCCATCTTCAGTCAACGCACAGCCATGGCGTTTTCTTATCATCGAAAGCCCAGAATCCAAAGAAAAACTTGCAGCGCTTGCTAAATTTAATCAGTCACAAGTCACCACTTCATCTGCCGTAATCGCAGTATTTGCAGATATGAACAATGCAGACTATTTAGAAGAAATTTATTCAAAAGCCGTTGACCTAGGGTACATGCCACAGGAGGTAAAAGACAGACAAATTGAGGCTTTGAAGGCACATTTTGAACAACTACCGGAGCAAGTAAATCGGGAAACGATCCTAGTTGACGCTGGTCTCGTCTCCATGCAGCTTATGTTGACAGCACGCGCGCACGGATATGAAACAAACCCAATAGGGGGCTATGAAAAAGAAAATATCGCTGAAGCTTTCGGATTGGAAAAGGAGCGCTATGTACCAGTCATGCTTCTGTCCATCGGAAAAGCAGCTGATGAAGGATATGCTTCATACCGTCTCCCTGTCGATAGAATTGCGCAATGGAAATAATATAAATTGATATTAGGAAACAGAAAAGGGGGGATTAGTGAGTGGAAGTACTTGCGGCCATTTTAGTTGGGATAGTAGCAATAGAACATTTATTTATTATGATCCTTGAAATGTTTTTTATTGATTCAAAATTGGCAAAACGAGCTTTCAATTTACCGAAGCACTTAGAAAGAGATCGAAATGTAGCCATCATGTTTGCAAATCAAGGTCTATATAATGGGTTTTTAGCAGCTGGTCTCATTTGGGGACTCATACTTGGACTTAATTCAATTGGCTATATGATTCAGTTGTTTTTCATAATTTGTGTGGTAGTGGCAGCCATTTTCGGAGGCTTTACATCCAACAAATCAATTATTGTGAAACAAGGGCTTCCGGCTATTTTAGCACTGATTACCCTTTTGTCTGTAATGTAGAACCGAAGCTTTTATATTTTATAAAAAAATCTAACAGAGTTATTAAAAGAAAATCCATTTTGAACAATCTTTCTTCAAAATGGATTTTTTGTATTCTTTGATAAATAAAGAGTCCATAAAATGTTTTAATTAATCTTTATTTGAAAGCTACTTTTGTATAAAGTTGCAACGTTTATCCCCCTTTAGTTCTAATAATTGGCAGGGGATTTTTTAGTGAAGGGAAGAGGTATGCATATTCAAATGGGAGAATGATTGAAGGGGAGTAGCGGGGAAATTTATGTCATAAAATAGTTTCCTGATAACAAATATAGTAAAATAAAGGAAAAAGAAAAGGCGGTTTTTGAATGCAGCGCAACTTTGGAAAGTATGATATACCAGCAAGCCTTCAAAAATTAATGGAATTAGAGAAGGAACTTGGCGATTGTGAATCTTTTTATAATGGGCTTCACTTTTATATTTCATTATCCGACTTTCGCTATTTTAACACACCAAGCGATGTTATTGTATTTGGCCATATTGGAGTAGATGGTATTCATTATGGATTTTTAACAGACTATGGATCGGTTTCTGACCTTGAAGAGGCGCCTATTGTCTGTATATGTCCAATGGAGTTTGAAAAGCCAACCCGTATAATCGCAAAAAATTTGCGTGGATTTTTACGTATCAATTGCACAGATAGTGATTTATTTTATAATTATTTCGCTGATGAAGACAGTTATTTAGTATTCAAGGAACGGGAAGTGGATGATGAACTTCATCCTCAGTCTGAACGACAATTATTAAAGTATATCGATAACTTTTTAGAAAAAAACATTCAAATGCCTATTATAGCTAATCCTTATCGCTATATTCAAACGCTTAGATTGCAGCGACAAAAAATGATAACTATTCAAACCCAGGATGGCATTGGTGTAATTGCTCCATTTCTTGCTAATGAAACGCACATTCCTTTTAAAATTAATAAAGACGTTGAACCAGACTTAGCAGCTTTAAAAGCATACTTATCTCGTGCACCAATACCATCACAATATGCTGTATTTCGAGATATACAACTTCATCATGTTCTATCTGATGAACCATTGTTAAAGAAAATTGTGCTGGAATCCATGTATAATATAGGACTTATCGATGAAGCGAATAGACTATCTTAAAATCTCTTACCAGGTCTAAAAAATAAGCCTGAAAATGTTTCTAAATGAAAGTGTTTGAAGACATATTAACCTAAGAAGTGCTGCAATATCAGCATTTTTTTGAATATAAAAACTAGTTAAAGGTCAAGAAAAGCATAGTTCGAAAGGTCACTTATCAAAAAAATCTTCTAAGTTAACTAAAAACGTCAATATATACGTAACCAAATAAGAGGAGGGAAAATGTGAACGAAAGTATACTTATTATAGAAGATGAAGTAGGATTAATTAAAATGTTGAAACGCTTATTGGACAAAGAAGGATTTCAACAAATCTATCAGGCTGAATCGGGGGATCAAGCATTAATAAAGGTCAAGGAACACAAGATTGATCTAATATTGCTCGATGTCATGCTGCCTGATATAAGCGGTTTTGAATTGTGTCAACAAATTAGAGAAATATCAGATGTTCCCATTATCTTTTTGACTGCTCGCACTACAGATATTGACAAATTAACCGGATTTTCTATGGGCGGTGATGATTATATAACGAAACCGTTCAATCCTCTTGAAGTCGTTGCTCGAATAAAGGCCATTCTATATCGTCAAAGAAAAAGACTGCCGGAAATGGTTAAGATGTTTCGCACAGAACGGTTTGCATTGTACTATGACCAAGCAAAATTAATTGTAGAGGAAAAAGAAATAAATTGCCCAGCTAAGGAGTTCCAATTACTAAAATTCATGTGCCAACATCCCAATCAGGTTTTTAGTGTAGAACAACTGTATGAAAAAATTTGGGGGGATTATAACATTTTTGGGAAAGAAAATACGGTTATGGTCCATATTAGTCGTCTACGTCAAAAAATTGAAAAAGATCCTAAACATCCGGAGTATTTAATAAATGTTAGGGGATTGGGTTATATGCTGAATCATGGAAACTAAAGGAGTTGCTAATGAAATTAGAATCTAGAATATCCTTGGCTTTGATAATCATTTTTTTAGCCATAGGTGCTATCTTTTTTATAACGGGCTTTTCAGTCCTTAACTTATTGAACATTCCTTTAAGAATTAACGGATTGGTTAATTATGTTTTATTCCCGTTATTATTCATTGGAATGCTTATTCTGCTTGGCCGTATTATTGACCGTCAAATCAGGAAGCCCCTTTTCTTTTTTATACGCTGGATTGATCAATTATCACTTGGTGTTTTTAAAATGCCTAATACAATAAAGAATTTCCCCTTAAATAAGATGAAGTTTGGTCCATTTGTGGAACTTAAATCAAAGCTCGATGGACTAACATATCAACTAAATGCAGCGGAGGAAGAGCGAAAGGAACTTGAAGATATAAGAAAGAACTGGAGCGCTGGAGTGACACATGATTTAAAAACACCGTTATCGTACATTAAAGGCTATGCAGCCATGCTTCGTTCAGAACATATATGGGACGAAGAAGAAATGAAGGAGTTTGCTAAAATCATTGAAGAAAAATCATTGTATATGGAGCAATTACTTGATGATTTAGGTGCTATTTATGAGTTTGATAAAATGCAAATTCCATTGAATTTACGTACTATGAATCTGGTCACTTTTGTACAAAATGTTTTGAAAGATATTCGTCAGTATCCGCTGGCTAATGATTATTACTTTTATTTAAGAGTCCAGGATGAGGGAGATATTTTCTTATCTTTTGATCAAGCATTATTAAAAAGAGCTTTAGAAAACTTTATTATGAACGCTATCTATCATAATCCCCGTGAAACAACTATTACTGTTTCCATAGAAACTATAGAAGGTTCAACTTTAATAGAAATTAAAGATAATGGCCGTGGAATGGATGATAAAACAATTAAACAGTTATTTAATCAATATTACCGAGGTACAACCACGGATAAACGCCATCTTGGGTCAGGTTTAGGAATGTCTATTGCTAAACAGTTTATTGAAAAACAAGGTGGGCAGATTAAAATTGAAAGTGAGCCGAATAAAGGGACGAAGATAAAAGTGTATTTCTTTGCCAAAAATTAAGGTCCTGTTAAGACACCATTTCAGTGGTGTTTATTTTTTTGCCCTATACTTTATTTAGCAATTAAGCGTTCCCGGTGATTCATTTCATTACGAAATAGGGAGGAATGAAATATATGAACAAAACTATCTATAGGCAAAAGGGAAAAGATTTGAATCAAGCTATCAAGATGATGTTCACTATAGTGGCATTATCTGTAACTAATGTAGAGTTTGGTGGGTGGTGCAAATGCTGATTGAAGCTCAAGACATTTCAGTAACAATCGGTGGACGGCTTGTACTAGATGGAGAGTCTGTTCGTTGTAACCCCGGTATAATGACAGCCCTCGTTGGTGCGAGTGGTTCTGGAAAAACCACACTCCTGCATTGCCTCGGAATGTTGCTGCCGGTTGATAAGGGGAAAATTCTGTCTGGAGGGAATGATGTCACGAGGTACAGCAATGCAGCGCGACGTCGCTTCTGGCATGATCATGCAGCGTTCATACTTCAGGATTACGGCATTATGGATGAAGAGTCGGTTGCCTTCAATGTTACGATGAAGGCAGGTATCCTTGGACGGCGTGTCCTGGGAGACAAAGAACGCTTGGTACAATCACTTGAACAGACAGGTCTTAAAGACCGGGAGAGTGAGTTAGCTGGACATTTGAGTGGAGGTGAAAAGCAAAGACTTGCCTTGGCTCGCGCTATCTATAAGAATGCAGATGTGCTTTTTGTTGATGAACCAACTGCTTCGCTTGATGCAGCGAACCGGCATAAGGTCATTGAATTGCTTGCGGACTTTGCCTCAAGTGGGCGAACAGTTATTATCTCAACACATGATTCCGAGATGATTGATGCATGCAGCGCCATTCATCAGGTCGGTTCAAAAGAACGTCACGTTAACTAAAGAATATAAGGAGGATATGCATGAAGCCGATTTCTAAGATTATTATCAGTTTCATTGTTGGTTTACTACTAGTAATGGGAGTCTTTGCGCTTCTAAACGGTTGGATAACGGGATCACCAAAAGATACCCACCCGCCATGCGACCGGCTGCCATCAGTTGCAGAAGCCAATGCTGCTTTGAACGATCATGCGAATTTAGCTAAGGAAATAGAAAAGTTGGGAGAGGGGATTAAAGTGGAGGTTGGTCAGCCTTGCTCAGATGATCTGAAACGGGGACTCATCTTGGTGAGCTATGATTCGAAATCAGATCGTGATGCTATAAATAATTTACTCTCTCATAGTGAAGGATTTGGGGTCCCGATTCATTTGGTGAAGCGCTGACACTGTCTTTTCAACTGTTTGCCTAAAATGTTGTTTCTGATACTTGTACACGGGTATTTCGTCTAGAACCCTCGAATATGACCCCTTTCATCTATGCTACAGAGTTTTTAATATAGCTTGTAGAGGGGAATGATAGGCAGTAATTCAAGGGATAAATAGTTTCATAAGGAAAGAGGAGTGGATAAGGGAGATGAATATTTATAAGCGTATCATAGTAGTTGTATCGGGTGCGTTGTTTATTTTACTTGTCCTGCTGGCTGCAATTATTACCGACCTGAATGATCGAGATTTCCCACAAGCTATTGGCAGCGAAAGCAGGCTTAACATTACCTTCAATGAATCGGCGTACTCTATTACTGAAGCATTTTCGAAGTTAGTAGAACTCGATACACGCTTGGATCTTGGACTGGTCAAGATTGCCCCTGATCTTGCGAGCGATGGAGATGGCAAGATCTTTGTTATGCTTAATGATGAGGAAGATTTGCCCGATGAAATTACTGGGTTTAACGGTGATAATAAAGTCGAAATCGTCGGCAAACATCGTCTTGCCAATTCTTATCCCGATGGGGTCTACCTCGTTACTGGCGATACTTCTCATTTGAATGAGTTTGTAGACACTTTGAAAGATGAAGGAGTAAAAGTTACCCGGAGGGATGTCTCTATCTTTGATAGTTTTATATTCGTGGTGCAAGAAAGAGGTTTTACAACCGTAATTTTTGCATCACTTGCACTGATCTCATCGCTTGCACTGTTCTGGTTGTTAGTGAGGGCAAGAGGGCGTGCACTTCGTGTTTTGGGAGGGTCTTCAATTGTACGGATTCAAATGCAGGACCTTACAGAGTTTTGTGTGGCGCTAATAGGCTCGGCAGGAACAGTAGCTATAATTGCGGCAAGCTATGTAGGGATTTTTCATGGCTGGATATATGTTAGTACCTTCCTAAAAATACTGATTAGTTTACAAGCAGTTGTTATTGCTATATCTATATTTGTGGCACTCATTATGTCAGCCTCTGCATGGCCGAGTGTTTTCATGCTAGCTACTAGACAGCCAGCTGTAAAAAGTCTCCGATCAGCAGCGATTGTAATCCAAGCGCTGACGTTTGTTTTAGTGGTGGCTACGGCTGCTCCTGCTTGGTCTGCCTATAAACAATCGTCTGCTAAGGAAGCTGAAATGACGCAGTGGAAGAAGCTTTCAGACCAAGCGTCAATTGTGTTCACAACAGATATTGACGAAATGGATCGGATGCAGCCGATGATAGGCAGGATGATAAAGGATTCAGAATTGATGGATGCAGTAGCGCTTTCTTATACTTATAAAAAGGAAATGTGGGCACCGCTTGATTTTGGCGAGTACTCCGGTGTCTCTTTTGTAAACCAACGTTGGCTTAACTTAGTCTCTAAAGGAGTGAAACAGCCGACTGTAACGAAAATTGCACTCGGCAGCATTTCAAATGATCTTGTTCACGCAATCCAGGAAGAGGTTGATATATTGTCGAGAGAAGAGCATTCCAAGTATCTATTCGAACAATTACAATTCTTCGAACCAGTCGAAGGATACCAACTTCCAGTAGCACAAGGGGGAGGGGGAGAAAGTCTCTATTTTGGAGATGATATCCTGCTTGTTGTCGTTCCCTCGCTGTATGACAGCTTTAATGACACGACTTTGACATCCATGGTCTCGAGTGGCAACATAGTGTTTACTGGTATAACTGCTACGCAGCAATTATTAGAACAACACAGCCTTAATGCCAAGGCGCTGCGCGATCGCGGCATCAGTGGGGAACTAAAAATTGTTTACATCGCAGAAGAGGGTATACTACAAGCTCAGTTCGCAGCATACCTTGTATGGCTGCAGAATCTTTCCATGTTTGCACTGATGATTGCTTTCAGTATTGCTACTGTAATCAGGTCATTAATTGCAGCAGCATCACAGGCAAAACGTGACTTCCCATTACGATTAGCAGGTCAGTCATGGATGAGAATCCCTCAGAACCGTGTGATAAAAGAATTGTTTGTAGGAACTATACTTGTAATCTTTGTTGTCATGTTACAAAGACCTAATGAAATTGAAATTATACTTATGACTGCTGCATATGGATTGCTTATTGGACCAATGTCCCATCTGTTTGCCGTACATTGGTGTTTTAATGGAGTTAGTAAACGCAGGATTTGATTAGATTAATGGAATAGCCAGAGATTTCTCGGCTTTTTAATTGATAAGAAAGGGTTGTAGAAAAACTAGAGAGAAAGTTTATTGATTTCCAACATGTGAATTCGGTAACTTAATCTAAAAAACACTTCATAATAATTTTAAATTTATATCTATACTAATTAATTTAGACGGGACAACAAAGGCTTTGGAGGGTATGGTAAAACTGCTGAACAAGAAGTCTTTTATGTTTATTATAATGTAAAAGAAAAACGCTATTATGAGTTAGCTCTAAAACCCTATACAGCTAACTTTATGCACTTATGTGAGGTTAATTACTGAAAAAAGCTAGAAGCAAACAACTTGTGTGATGGGATTAAGACTAATAGCATCACTCCAATGGTTTTAAGAAAACCACCTATCAAAAGAGAAGTTCTCGGTTATCTTGAGGAGTATCAGTGAAGCTGATACCACCCACAAAAAGAAAATGTCAAGGTTATAATTAAGTTGTTCAATGTCGAATACTTCTACTTACCCCCGTCCTGTTTTGGATGGGGGTGAAATAATAGTGTTTTTCAACACTTGTTCGCAGAAAACTTCACAATTTCTTGACTCTATTCGAACAATGGCATTATATACGTTCTAATCAATTCAATTCTATCCTTGGCACGTGGCATAAAACGAGAAGCAATAGTAATTACCATTTCCTGTTTAGGGTTTATATAAATTACATTGCCCCCATCGCCAAAAGCTGCATAGCAATAATCATCAACAACCCACCACAAGTATCCATATGAAAACTTTCCCCATCGACTGTTTTCCGTTGTGCTGTCCTCTATCCACTGGGAGGAGAGAATTTGATGACCGTTCCATACACCATTATTTAAAAATAACTGACCTATTTTTGCCATATCCCGAGGTGTTAAGGTAAGCCCCCAACCTGCAGTGTTTACACTTTTAGGATCTGCAATCCAACCAGTTACATGTTTATCCTTAAGGAAGGCAAAATATTCTTCTTTATTTAGTATAAATGCACTATTAGGAGCTTTAATATCAAGAGGTTTACACAAGTTCTCTGTCGCGAAATCAATTACACATTGACCAGTTGCATTAGTAAGTATACCTGATAAAATATGTGTGCCAACAGTAGAATATTTAAATTCTCCAATATCGCCTTTTCCCCCTAGCAAATCCAGTGTAGCTTTTACCCAGTCATCACTTGTATAAATCTTTGTATATGGCTCTGATTTGTATTTATATGGTGCAGTCATTGTCATCAAATTTTTTATTGTGATATTTTGTATTGTTTTTTCACCACGCTTAACTGTGTAATCTGGAAAAAATTCTAATACTTTCTGTTCTATATTTTTTATATATCCTTTATCTATTGCAATGCCAATAAGAACTGATATAACACTTTTTGTTACAGATGCAATATGCAATACATCCTCTTTGGTGTATCCATCAAAATATTTTTCATAAATCAAACTTTCTTTTTTTCTAATAACAATGCCTGCTATATTTGCATATTCTTTTTTTATTAAATTTTCAAATTTAGAAATGGGAGTATTATTCATTTCTATCTTTTCGAATAGACATATTGACGTCACATACATCCATTCCTTTCGTTAAATTCATTGATCAATAATGATGTAAGAATAATTTATTATAAAATTAATTTCAATGCATTTTTAAAAAGAAATGAAATGTGGAAAAAAAGTAGATTTGTTATGCAATTACTGTAATAAAAACGCCACTCTATTTGAAATGTATTATTTTCTATTCGGGTATATATTTATAATTAATATTGGAAATTACTCCACTAATTAGAATAATGATATAATTTTTAGGAAGGCACTTTTTATTAATTTATAGTCATATTTCTCTTTACTAATCAATTACATTAAGCGGGCAACATGTATGAATTCTTTTAGTAGATACGGCTATCCGTTTGAATACTATCAAAAATTAAAAGAGGTAAATCTTCTGTAGATTTAAACTAAAGTCGATATGTTTATAAAAGTTGCACCGCTTTACCCATTTGGATAATATTGTAAAAAAGGATGTTTTTTTAGATTTAGCAGTAGATGAAATAAGGCCAAGGGACAGGTTGGAACTAAGATCTTTTTTGATAGGTTGATATAGGTATGTTATATGTAAAAGAAAACAGCTATTTTAAAAAGGAGGAAGAAATGGTTCATGTATTGTATATAGAAGATCAAAGTGATATAGGCAACTGGGTGACAAAGGATCTAACGGAAAGAGGATATGAAGTAACATGGCTACAGTCAGGCGAAGGAGTGGAAGAGTATCTATTAACCGTAGATATCCTCATTTTGGACGTAATGTTACCAGGATTAGATGGTTTCTCTATCGGAAAGCGTATCAAAAAAGAAAATAGAGATTTGCCTATTTTAATGCTTTCCGCACGTACCTCAATTGAGGATAAAATAGAAGGTCTTTATTTTGCAGATGATTATTTAACAAAACCCTTTCATCCTGATGAGCTTGCAGCTCGTGTCGAAGTATTAATAAGAAGATATCAAAAGAATGACGATATATTAGAATTGCGACATTTAACTATTTATACAAAAGACATGAGATTAGTAAACAATGACACAGGAAGCGAAATTCAATTAACAGGAAAACAATATCATTTATTTCAATTCTTTATTCGACATTTGAACCAAATATTAACAAAGGAACAGCTATATGAAGGTGTTTGGGGCGAGCGATATATCGAAGGAGATAAGACTTTAATGGTTCATATTCGTTATTTACGAGAAAAAATTGAAAAGAATCCTTCAAATCCAACAATCATTGAAACGATTCGCGGCATCGGATATCGGGTGAAAATATGAGAAGGTTTTTCCAATCATTATTGGCGAAGTACATGATGATTATTTTAATAGCCATTTTTCTTGTTCAATTCGCCTTCCTAGTTGTCACAATATTTGTGTCTGGTGTTGCAGAAAACATGGAAAGTGGAAGTCAATCCCAATATAGGAATGATTTCAATGAAATAGAGACAAAGTGGCATGCTGAAGCAAACAATTTGAAAAACGTCACGCCTGAAACAATTGAACAGCATTTTTCCAAGTGGAAAAATCAATTTCACGATGCCTCTATGTTTTGGGTTGATGAAAATGGTAAGTTAGGAAAGCAAGTAAATGTAAGAGAACAATTTCCTTCCGAATGGTCATCTGTTTTTACAGCAAAATTTATCAAAGATCGTTATGAAGGGGACCCCTTTACGGTTATTGCCTTTGTTGGAAAGGAAGAATCTCGAGGCTTTATAGTTTTTGAGATTCCTAGAACTGCGTTAAAATCTCCGCTTGAAAAAGCAAATGATAATTATGGCACGATATTATTAGTCGGTGTTATCTGTATCATCTTCTTATTTATTATAGCTTCCTTTTTATTTTTTAGAGGCATCAGAAAACGATTATTACAATTACAAGATGCGATGGAGATACGGGATGTTGACGGTTTGCCAATCCAGATTAACGTAAAAAAGCAGGATGAAATTGGACAACTTGAAAAAACGTTTAATCAAATGGTATTTGAACTCAAGGAAAGTAAACAACGTGAACAGAAAGAAGAACAAATACGGCGGGAATTAATTGCTAATCTTTCTCATGACTTACGGACACCTTTAACTAAAATAAGAGCTCAAACCTATTCAATTGCTAAAGAAGATTTATCAGAAGAGGGTACAAAAGCAATAAAGGCGTTGGAAGCCTCGGTAGTGAATATTGATAGGTTAATGGAAAATTTGATGTCATATACTCTACTAATGGCTAGTAAATATAAAGTTGATTGGAAGGATATAGATGTTATTCGTTATGTGCGTGAATGTTTAGCTTTATGGTACCCGGCTTTTGAAAAAGAGGGATTTGAAATAGAAGTTAAATTACTCCCGTTTAAAAATAGTAAATGGACGGTTGATCCAATTTGGTTAGGACGTATATTAGATAATTTATTACAAAATGTATTGCGTCACGCTAAAAGTGGAAGATATATTTGTGTGAAAACGGAATCCACAGATCAATATGATGCTATAGTTGTTTCAGATAAAGGAAAAGGGATGAAGGGTATTTCAAATGAAGCAGGTGCAGGAATTGGTTTGTCTATTGTTGATATGATGGTGAAAGGTATGGAGTTATATTGGGAAATTAAGTCAAGTGAACATGGAACAACAATAAAAATAATAAAAAAAAGAGACTCAAGTAAAGATAGATTGGAAAAGGTCATTTAGCACCTTTTCCAATCTATCTTTTTTTAAACAAAATTTAACCTGTCAGCATACTCAGTTTTAACCTTCTTTTCCTAGGATAGAAGATGAGGTGAGAGAAATGGAATATGTAGTGCAGACGGAAAATTTATCTAAACGTTTTGGTAAAGAAGAGGCTGTTGCAGGCTTGAATATGAAGATTAAAAAAGGAGAAATATACGGATTTTTAGGGCCTAATGGTGCAGGGAAGACAACGACGATTCGTATGCTTTTGGGGTTGATGAAATCAACATCGGGTAGGATTCATATTTTTCAAAAGGATTTAAGGCTGGAAAGAAGAGACATATTAAAAAGAGTAGGTTCACTAGTAGAGAATCCATCCTATTATCCACATCTAACTGCTTATGAGAATTTAGAAGCATTGAGAAAGATTTTAGGGGTGCCGAAAACGAGAATTAACGAAGTATTAGAGATTGTTCGATTACAAGACGTGGCAAATAAAAAAGTAAAAGGCTTTTCATTAGGAATGAAGCAACGGTTAGGAATTGCTGCTTCTCTATTAAACAATCCCGAATTATTAATCTTGGATGAACCTACAAATGGACTAGACCCATCCGGAATTATTGAGATCCGAAATTTAATTAAACGATTGCCTGCTGAGACAGGAATGACTATATTGATTTCTAGTCATTTGTTGTCAGAGATTGATCAAATGGCGACAACGGTAGGGATCGTTACAAAAGGAAAAATGATTTTTCAGGATTCCATTGAAGCATTACGTATGTATGCGCAGCAAAGGATTTTATTAAAGGTTAGTGATAGTAAGCTAGCTTGGCGCTCCTTATTAGGAAAAGGGATAAATGCTGATTGGCAAGATGAGATCATTTTATTAACCGAGCATTCAAATGAGGGGGTAGCAAAAGCTGTACAGTCTCTTGTTCAAGAGGGATTTTCGATTTATCGTGTTGAAGAGGAAAAGAGATCATTGGAAGAAATATTCCTTCAAATGACTATGGAGGAGAAAGCAGTATGATTGGAAAACTTTTAAGGGCAGACTTTTTAAAAACTAAACGAAAAGGATTTTGGTTTCTAACCTTTTTAGGCCCCTTTGGTGTTGTCGCATTACAGATGGTTAACTATGGAGTGAGAAAGGATTATTTATTAAAACAGAGTGAGGATGATTGGGGATATTATTTATTGAATGTAAGTTCTTTTACACCACTTGCACTTGCATTAGGCATCGTCATTTTAACATCCTTTATGGCTAGTATTGAAAATGAAACGAATTCATGGAAGCAACTGATTTCGTTGCCTGTTTCCAAAATGAATGTTTATTTATCAAAATTTACAGTGCTTGCATTTTTTTTATTCCTATCATCCGTGCTATTGATGGTATTTACCATAGCTTTTGGAGTCTTTTTAGATTTGGGAGAGCAAACTCCATTTGTTGAAATAGTAAAATATAGTTTTTATCCGTATTTTGCCGCACTGCCTATATTGGCATTACAGCTTTGGATTGCCACTGTTAGTCAGAATCAAGGGATTCCGATTACCATAGGGATTTTAGGCGTGATTTTCGTTTATTCGGCCATGGTTTTACCAGATTGGATGATTTGGAAGTGGCCTTCATTAACGAACGAATGGAATGAGCCGATGATCAATGTCCTGCTTGGAATTGGAGTAGGTGTTTTATTATATATCGCTGGAATGATAGATTTTACAAGAAGGGATGTGAAATAATAAATGCTCTCTATTCTTCAATCAGAATGGTTTAAATTGCGAAAATCAAAAATCCTATTAATTATTTTTACCGGTCCACTCATTGGCCTTTTTACAGGGTTGACTGCTAAACCTTTCCATCTCGAAACGGAAATGAATGAATGGTATCTACCATTATTATCAATGAACTTGACATATGCTTTACTATTTTTACCTTTAGTCACAGGGGTGCTGGCGAGTGTGATATGCAGATATGAACATCAAGCTGGTGGTTGGAAGCAGCTGTTAGCACTGCCCGTAACAAGAGGACAAGTATTTACAGGGAAATACATATTGTTAATGCTCCTCGTATTGGTTATACAATTATTCTACCTTGGTGCCGTTTATGGAGTGGGAATGATGAAAGGTTTCACAGATCCATTTCCAATTGAAATTGTTTGGAAAAGTATTTTCGGAGGATGGGTTGCCACGTTTCCATTAGTAGCTTTTCAATTGTGGATGTCTATTCTATTCAAGAGTTTTGCTGCTCCTTTGGCTGTCAATGTGATCTTCACATTACCGTCAATATTAGCGGTGAATTCTGAGCGTTTTGGACCTTATTATCCATGGGCCCAGCCCTTTGCAATGATGTATATGAGTGATACTAGTGGTGATGTGTTTTCAGTTCCTTGGGACCAATTATTAATCGTAGTGGGAGGAAGTTTTATTTTATTTTTTCTTGGAGGGTATTTATACTTTCATAGGAAAACTGTATAGAACGGGTAAGCCTTATTCCAAATCAACTTACTTAATTGTTGTAAATTTATTTTTCCACATCACAACAAGAAAACCTTGGTATATTCAATTCTTGCTGTACCAAGGTTTTCTTTATAAAATATAAAGGAAGACTCTACAAAGGTGGAGAGACTATATCCGATCGATATATATGCTTATAAACCTATTTTAATTCCCGCTTATTTTCTTTTAAAAACTCTTTGTAATTTTCTCCCCATTCATTCATTAGAGAAATAATTGGTTCGAGCGTTCTTCCAAATTCCGTTAATGAGTATTCCACTTTAGGGGGGATTTCGGGATATACTTCTCGATGAACAATTCCGTCTTCTTCCAGTTCTCTTAATTGGAGAGATAACATTCGTTTGGTAATACCAGGCATTAATCTACTGAATTCATTAAATCTTTTCTTTCCATCTAATAAATAAAACAAAATAACGCCTTTCCATTTACCCCCAATCACATCAAGCGTTCCCTCAACCGGACATCCTTCGGGGCATCCATACCCTTTCTTTCGATTTCTCATCGGTATTCATACCTTTCTCATTTCTGCTTGTTCTTATTTTCTTAATTAGTAACATAGTTAATAGCAGATTACAAGAATGTCAGTTGCAGCTGCTTTCATTTCTCTCCTAATAGGTAACATGTGTGATACCGGATTACAAGAATGTGCGTACTTACTCTTAATATATTTCTTTTTTATAATAAACATGAATAAAAAAGGAGGGCTTTTAAATGAAAGCAGTTGGATTGTATAAATATTTACCGATAGAAGAGGAAGAAAGTTTGATAGATGTCCAAGTGGAAAAACCAACACCAACCAAAAGAGATATACTTGTTAAAATAAAAGCTGTTTCGGTTAATCCGGTTGATGTAAAGGTACGTGCTCCTAAAGATAAAGAAGAATCAGAACCAAGAATTTTAGGCTGGGATGCAAGTGGAGTGGTGGAAGAAGTTGGACCAGATTGTAGAATGTTTAAACCTGGAGACGAAGTGTTTTATTCTGGTGACCTAACTCGACCAGGGACGTATAGTGAATACCATTTAGTTGATGAAAGAATTGTCGGATTAAAGCCAAAGTCTTTAAATTTTGCACAATCAGCAGCTTTACCACTGACATCGATAACAGCATGGGAAAGTTTATTTGATCGATTAATGATAGATGTAAATAACTACGAAGAAAATCAAACTAAGAGCATTCTTATTATTGGTGGGGCTGGAGGAGTGGGCTCCATAGCGATTCAATTAGCTAAAATGGCAGGTTTACAAGTGATTGCCACAGCATCCAGAGAAGAGAGTAAGCAATGGGTGAATAAATTAGGTGCTGATTATATCATTAACCATCACGAAAACTTTCGAACTCAACTACAAGATCATGATATAAAGGGCGTTGAGTACATTTTATGTTTGAACGAAACAGAGCAGCATTGGCAAAATATGGCCGATATTATTTTCCCTCAAGGAAGGATTTGCTCGATTGTAGAAATGGCTAATCCTATCGACCTTACTGCTTTAAAAAATAAAAGTGTCACGTTTGTTTGGGAATTTATGTTTACAAGATCTATGTATGAAACTCCAGACATGATTAAACAACATGAACTTTTATCCAAACTAAGTAAACTAATAGACGGCGGGAAAGTAACAACAACCCTTACAGAAACTCTTAGACCAATTAATGCCGAAACGTTACGTAAAGCACATAAAATTGTAGAAACGGGAAGTATGATTGGTAAAATAGTAGTTGAGAATGAATAAATGCCTAATGGGATTGTCATCTTATCTAAAAAGTAGACTGTTTGGTTAACAATGACTTAGGATTAAAGATTATTAGTCTATTTAAAACTAAATTTTGGGGATTTGCCTTATAAAAGGGAGAGGAAAACCAGCGAAGCTGTTATCCTCTCCTTAAGAATAAATACTCATCACATCCTCTACTCCTCACTATTCAAAAATTCCCTTACATAAATTCTGTCTACTCCCTCTAAAACAAGGGAACTATATTCAGCAAAATTAACCTTTGTGCTTTTCCCCTTTACAATAAAGTCCCCAGAAACTGCTCTAGTCTTATCCATTGCGGCATCGTAGAGTAAAGTAGCCCCTTTCGTGGGTGGAGAAGAGAAAAACTTCATCAATGGTTTTATATAAAAGGGAATACCTGATTTTTTTTCTTTCCGTAACGTATTGTTACTCCCGGGGTCTACACTTAGAAACCGGAATCCATTGGCACTCTCTTTTTTTGCTATTTCTTTTGTCCATAAAGATAGAGCTAGCTTTGCTGTCGCATAGGGACCAAATAATCTTTTAAAGGAAGATGGATTTTCCAATGTGTCTGGATCAAACTGTTTCATATGAAGGATGACAGCTGAAGAGGTATTCACAATTGTCTTATCCTCTCCCTTTTCAAATAAAGGGGACAGTTCCTTAAAAATAATATAAGGCACTACTGTCTGAAGTTCATAATGTAGTTCGCGATTTTGCTTAGAAAATAACAGCGAAGGAAAGGTGCCGCCGGCATTATTGAAAAGGAAATCTATTTTCTTCTCCGCTACGTTTATTTCTTCCAGCGCTTTTTTTAGACTGTTAAAATCAGATAAATCGGCTTTATAAATTCGTAACTGTCCTGTTGTAATTTTTGATTGAATAAAGATGTCATCCTTCAAAAAAGAAGAACGTATTAATGCAATGACTTGACTCCCTTCTGCTAGGATTTTTTTTGTTAATTCTAGACCAATCCCATTATTTGCTCCAGTAATGACTACTACCTTTCCTGTTTCCAAAATAATTCCCTCCGATAGGATAAATAATTTTTGTTGGTAAATGAACAATTGACACTTAAGTTACAATTGTCACTTAGCTTGAAAGGATTGTATAATAAATTTAAGCAAAGAAAAAGCAAAGAATTTTTTTATGTGACACAGGAAAGGAAATTGGTGCATAAATGGATAAACGGGTTGAAAGAACACAAAAATTATTGCTGCAAAGTTTAATGATGTTTAATCTTAAGAATAAAAACTTTTATGAGATTTCCATCCGAGATTTATGCGAGCAAGCTGGAATTGCAAGGCAAACTTTTTATAGAAATTATTTAGTGAAAGAAGACATCATTATAAGACAGATATCCAACGTAATGAGTGATTTTAAGTCGGTTTTAAAGCAGCAATCTTTTAACGCTTCAGGCTTTATTCAACTACTAATTCAATTTTGGAAACAAAATCAAGAGACATTTGTATTAATTGAATGGGCTGGAATTAGTAATGAATTTATTCGTCAGTTAGCCAATTTTAATAAGCTTGTAATGGAGCAACATAAAGCATTCGGTAAGAATAGTGAATATATTGCAAACTATTATGCAGGCGCTACTTACATGTTTTTAAAGACATTTATGGAAAAGAACGATTTTAGCCAAGAGGCTTATGCCAAAGGAGCTGCGGTTTATAATCAGTTGACCAACCAATGCAAAGGTTTGTTTGAACCACTTAATTAGGAATGGAGTTAAGTTCATAACATAGGAATAACAATATTTCCCATAAAAGAAACGGAGGACGAATATGAATAGAGAGACAGATGATTCAAAACAGGTAGTTATTCAAGTTGGAACCGTGCTTAAAAAATTGCGAAAAGAGAGGCGGTTGAGTCTTGAAAATTTATCTGAGATATCAGGTGTAAGTAAGCTGACGCTGGGAAATATTGAGCGGGGAGAAACTAATCCAACAATTGGGGTATTGTGGAAGATTTCGCAAAGTTTATCGATCCCTCTGATGGCGTTATTTTCCTCAGGAAACAGTGTAAATGTATCGCGAGCTGGTAGCGGGATAAGAATTTTCGGAGATGATGGCAATTGGGCTGTAGAGCCGATTTTTCAAAATCAAAAGGATGAGATGGAAATGTGTCGAGCATATTTACAACCGCATAGTTCTTATTATCCAGAAAAGCATCACCCCAATACGACGGAAATAGCAACGGTGATGTCGGGAACCATCACCATTAATGTCAATAATGAGTCATATATCTTAAATGAATATGATTCGATTAGTTTTGATGCAAATGGAAACCATTCCTATATAAATCAAACCGATAACGTTGCTGTACTCTACATCTTATTGAGATACGGGAGATAGTGGTTAGGTTATACCATCCAGTAGCGGGGATATATTTTGTTCTAGAAAAAAGAATGGACAAACACCTGCTTGTTATATTATATTATTCATTATCACGGTGAAAATATATTATAATATACCGAATTGCTTGACTGACGACTTCTTATTAATGAGGAAGGACTCATTTCATAGTCATTTGGCTATTAGAATCAGGAGGAAACAATGACTAATCAACATATACAATCAAATCGAGCTGTTCATAAATCAGCCGTTTGGATGATTGTTATAGGAATAATCTTTATTGCTGCTAATTTAAGAGCTCCATTAACATCAGTGGGTCCAATAGTAGGATTTATTAGGGATGATCTTCATATTTCTAATACATTAGCAGGGATGATTACCACATTGCCATTATTATCTTTTGCGTTTTTTTCTCAGCTTGTACCTAAATTGGCTCGTAAATTTGGTGTGGAAATGATGATTCTGATGTCTATTATCTTTCTTACACTAGGCATTATTTTACGTTCATTATCTGGGGTGGCTGCTTTATATATTGGTACTGCTGTGCTAGGATTGGCGATTTCAATTTCTAATGTGCTATTACCAAGTCTGATTAAACAAGAGTTTCCAACTCGAATTGGATTAATGACAGGTGTATATTCTATTTCGATGAATTTATTGGCTGCTATTGCTTCGGGAATAAGCGTTCCAATTGCCATTGGACTTGGAATTGGCTGGAAGGGTGGATTGGGAATTTGGGCGATACTTAGCTTCCTATCCATTTTATTCTGGCTGCCTCAAGTAAAGCATCTCAACAAGGAAACACCAGCTGTTCGAAATAAAGTAGTAGATACTCAGGTGAACTTGTGGCGCTCTCCATTAGCTTGGCAGGTGACCTTATTTATGGGGTTACAATCGATGGTCTTTTACATTCTTATTGCATGGCTGCCTGAGATTTTACAACAACAAGGAATAAGTTCAGACCAATCTGGCTGGCTGCTTTCTGTGATGCAATTAGCATTACTTCCGTTTACCTTTATTGTGCCTATTATTGCAGGGCGTATGAAAAGTCAGCGTTCTTTAGTCACTATCATGAGCGTTTTGCTTTTAGCGGGGACACTTGGACTAATTTATGGAAGTGCAAAGTTAATTGTATGCTGGATTATCATGATAGGCATTGGGGGAGGTTGTGCCTTCAGTTTATCGATGATGTTTTTTGGCTTGCGAACGGAGAATGGCAGACAGGCTGCAGAACTATCTGGCATGGCTCAATCAGTTGGTTATTTACTCGCGGCTATTGGTCCTACGCTTTTCGGGTATTTACATGATGTAACGAATAGCTGGACTGTTCCGTTGTTCATTTTAGCTGCTGCTTCATTACTGCTCTTTGTATTTGGATTAGGAGCAGCTAGAGATAGGTATGTAAGCACAAGTAAATAGTTTATCTTAACGAAGGTTTTTCCTGGTGTGCCGCCGGAGAATCTTCGTTTTTTTGTGTGTGGGTTAAAAAAGACGAAGGAAGAATGAGATAGAAATGGAGATTATTGCTAAGTACATATAAAGTTTCACGGGGCTTTTCTGGGGAATAGTTAAGAGACTAAAACATTGGAGGGAATATTATTGATGAATAATTATAATGCAGATCCCAACAAGGCAGAAGAAACAGTGAAAGAAATGAATAGAAAAACAATCCAAGAGAAGCTAGAGAATTTTGATGAGTTTAAATCTTATTTAAGCAGTAAAATAGAAGTAGGCAAAAATCTTGGCATGGATGAAGAACAATTAGCGAAAAGCGCGGAGAAAGTCGCTGGCTATCTTGCTAGCAATGCAGAACCACAAAATCGAGAGGAGGCACTTCTTCAGGAACTGTGGAAAGTGGGAAATGAAGAGGAACGCCATAAATTAGCACATATGCTTGTGAAATTGGCAAATTAATATTAATTCGGGATTTCAATTATTTAGAGGATAAAGGAAATGATGGAAAGTTAATGAGAATTTAAAAAGGGCAATCGCTTTAGCGTTGCCCTTTAAATATGTCTAAAAGAGTTTAAATTTATTAGTAGTCTACTTGATTTTACCGCCTCATAGTTGGTGAAATGGAGAATTTTCATCAAAAGATGGCAAAATCACGTATAACTTACTATTTGTAATTGACAGAAAAATAGAAAACAAGTATTATAATTGAGAATGATAATCATTTATATTATAAAATTATATAGAAAAAGAGGGACATACATATGTTTAAAAAACGAAGAAAGCCATTTATTCCTATTTTTTTGTTCTCTATTGTAGCTATTCTTTTACTAGCGGGTTGTTCAAGTCAGTCATCTTCGAAGGCTGATAAAGAAAAATCGGCTGATTCCAATACAGATTCATCGTATCCAATAACGATTAAGCATGCGCTTGGAGAGACTGTAATTAAGGAAAAACCTGAACGCGTTGCGACGATTGCCTGGTCTAACCAAGATGTAGCACTTGCGCTTGGCGTTGTACCTGTTGGTTTCTCAGCAGCAAATTATGGTGTTCAAGATGATAGCGGAATGTTACCTTGGACTGCAAAAAAACTTGAAGAGCTAGGTGAAAAAAATCCGAATATTTATCAAGATACAGATGGCATAGACTTTGAGGCGATTTCTGATTCTAATCCAGATGTCATTCTTGCAGCGTACTCAGGACTTACACAGGAAGAGTATGATACTTTAAGTGAAATTGCTCCTGTTGTTGCATATCAAAAAAACCCTTGGGTTGCTTCTTGGCGTGAACAAGTAACGTATAATTCAATGGGGATGGGTATGGAAGAAGAAGGGAAGCAGCTTATTGCAGATACAGAAAAATTCATTGCAGATAAAGCAAGTGAGTTTCCTGAATTGAAAGGGAAAAAAGCAGCATTTGTAAGTGTTAATGGTGCTGACTTATCCAAGTTTTATATCTATTCACCAACAGATCCACGGGGGGAATTCCTTACAGAGTTAGGGATGGAATACCCGGAAAGTATTACCAGTCAAATTAAGGATCCAACTAGTTTCTATTTGGAAGTAAGTTCTGAAAATGCAGACATATTAAATGATGTAGATATTTTTGTATCGTATGGAAATGATAAAACACTTGCCGCTTTACAAAAAGATCCGATTTATGGAAAGATTCCAGCTGTACAGCGAGGGTCTGTTGTCATTATCGAGGATAATACGCCACTTGCAGCAGCCGGAACACCAAGTACACTTTCGATTGAATATACGCTCGACGAGTACCTAAAATTACTCTCAGAAGCTGTAAGTAAAGTGAAGTAAATGGAACAGACATCCGTTTTAAAAAATAAGCAGTTATTAATACCGAGAAAATTTATTAGCGTATTAGTAATTTCTATTATCTTAGTCGGTATAAGTATATTGGCGTCTCTTGCTTTTGGATCTCGCACTGTTGGCTGGAATGAAATACTGGATGGATTATTCCATCCGGAAGTACAGTCTCACGGAGCAAATGTTGTCCGCCAAAGAATTGCTAGAACTGTATTTAGTTTGTTGTGTGGTGCTGCATTGGGAGTTTCTGGTGCTCTTATGCAATCCGTCACTCGTAATCCGATTGCAGATCCTAGTATATTAGGAGTAAACACAGGTGCAGCTCTATTTGTTGTTTGTGGGATATCCTTTTTCCATATTGGCACTGCTGGTCAATACATTTGGTTTGCATTAGTAGGAGCAATCTTAACTGCCATTTTTGTATTCGGAATTGGTTCGATGGGGAGTGGCGGTGCCACCCCCCTTAAACTCGTTTTAGCGGGAGCAGCGACAAGTGCAGCTTTATCCTCTCTTGTAATGGCTATTATGATTCCGCGTTCCAATGTTATGGATCAATTTAGATTTTGGCAGGTGGGAAGTGTTGGTGCTGGAAATTGGGATTCTATCTCTATTTTCATTCCTTTTCTCCTTATAGGCATTCTAATCGCCTTGTTCTCTGCCCCGGGCTTAAATGCTTTGGCCTTAGGGGATGAAGCAGCAAAGGGATTGGGTGTGCGGACCGGCACACTTAGACTTGTTGCGGCATTTGGAGGGGTCTTATTGTGTGGGGCAGCAACAGCTCTAGCGGGCCCAATTGGTTTTATAGGTTTACTTGCAACCCATGTGATCCGTCTTATTATTGGTCCTGATTTGCGCTACATTATTCCAATGTCCGCTCTAGCAGGAGCGATTATACTAACGATTTCAGATGTGTGCGGCCGGATTATTGGCAGTCCCGGTGAACTGGAAGTGGGCGTAGTTACAGCCTTTATCGGGGCACCAATTTTAATCTTAATAACTATGAAAGCGAAAATGCGTACGTTATGATGAATGAATCAATGAATCTTATTATGGTAGGTAGAACAAGAAGACGTCGTCGTTTTATTATTGTGACTTGTTTGTTAGCAATCATTGCTTTTGCTTTATGCTGCATGATGCTTATGCTGGGAAATACGATTTATCCAGTTGGGGATGTAATTAGTGTTTTACTAGGCGAGCAAGTGAAAGGAGCCTCTTTTGCGGTCGGAACAATCCGTTTTCCAAGGATGGTGGCTGGTGTTTTTGCTGGTTTTGCTTTTGGTATTTCGGGACATGTGTTTCAAACAATGCTTCGTAATCCTCTAGCAAATCCAAATGTTATTGGAATAACAGCTGGCTCAAGTGCCGCTGCGGTATTTTGTATCATCGTTCTTCATGCAAGCAGTACTTTTGTCTCCATTGCTTCTATTATTGGTGGATTAGCTACAGTCCTGGTTATTTTTCTATTGTCGAAAGGAACTTCTTTTTCTATTGGCAGGTTAATATTGATAGGTATTGGCATACAGGCAATGCTAAATGCCGTAATATCCTATTTATTGCTAATTGGACAGCATCATGATGTTCCGACAGCGATGAGATGGTTAAGTGGTAGTTTAAATGGGGTGAAGATGGAAAATATTTACCCGCTTATGATTACTGTTCTTCTTTTGGCACCTATCATTATCTTACTTGGAAAGCGACTCGATATGTTAGAGCTTGGCGAACAAACTGCCGCATCACTAGGCATCAACACAGATAGAACAAGAGTTGTACTGGTTATTAGTTCGGTTCTAATCATTGCGTTAGCTACTGCTACCACTGGACCGATTGCATTTGTTGCATTCCTTTCGGGCCCTATCGCTAAACGATTAGTTGGAATAGGATTTTCTAGTGTTATTCCAGCAGGTCTGGTGGGAATCATTTTGGTTTTAGCATCTGACCTTATTGGACAGTTTGCATTTGTCGCTAGATACCCAGTAGGTGTGATCACTGGTATTCTAGGTGCACCATACTTAATCATGCTATTAATTCGAATGAATCGAAAGGAAGAATTGTAATGGATAAGATACATGAGTTTCGAGCGGAAATGTTAACAGCAGGCTATGAAGGCAAAACGATATTGCAAGATATTGAGCTTGAAATTCCGAGTAATAAAATTAGTGTGATTATCGGTGCAAATGGCTGCGGAAAATCAACGCTTTTAAAAACACTATCCAATCTTATTAAGTCTTCCTCTGGCAGTATTGCACTCGACGGAAAGGCAATTAGTAAATTTCCGCCAAAACAATTAGCACGCATTCTCGGTATTTTACCACAATCTCCTATTGTACCAGAAGGAATAACAGTAGCAGATCTAGTTGGGCGAGGGAGATTTCCTCATCAAAATTTCTTTAGTGGCTGGTCTAAGAAGGATTATGAAGCAGTTGCAGAAGCAATGGAAATTATGAAGATTACAGAATTTGCTAATCGAAATATTGATGAGCTCTCAGGTGGTCAGAGACAACGTGTCTGGATTGCAATGGCACTTGCTCAGCAAACAGATATTTTATTTCTTGATGAGCCAACCACTTTCTTAGATATCACCTATCAAGTGGAAATATTAGATTTACTGACAGATCTTAATCGAAAATACGGTACAACGATCGTAATGGTCCTGCATGATATTAATCTTTCGGCACGATATGCAGACTATATTTTTGCACTGGAAAAAGGCAAGCTTGTAGGAGAAGGGAAGCCAGCTGATATCATTACAAGTAAGTTGGTTAAAGATATCTTTGGACTTAATTGTACGGTGATTAATGATCCGGTCTCAGGAACTCCTTTAGTTGTGCCGAAGGGCCGATATCATGTTAATGCATAGGTTTATGATGAGAAAGCCTTCAAGTATATGAAAACTTGAAGGCTTTTTGTGTCTATATACCGGACGATCTTAACACTGGCAATAATACTTTATTTTGGAAATAATATTGTTTCTTTTGGGCATATTACATGTTATATGCCAAATCTTCTTTAAAGGATGATTATTTATGTCCATCGCTATTATGTCACTGTTAGCATGTATAGTATTGATTGTATTTGCTATTGTTCCTAAAGGTTTAATGCTTACGGAAATTGTTTTTTTGTACTTTATTATTGCAATTTTAACAATTACGATATTTACAATATTAGATGTTAATTTGCACTGGGTCCCTCTTACTCGCACGGTTGAAGGTTCATTTGCTATGTATATTTGTCGCTTTATTGTGATTCCATTTCAAATTCTCTTGTCAATTTGCATACTTTGCTCTTCTTGGAAAATAAAATGGCGATTACTATTTTCCGGGATTATTGTATTATTCTTATGTTTGGAGGATCGGATATATATATGGGCAGATCTTCTTGCTTTCGAGAATTGGAATCAGTTATATTCTGCTCTTTTGTATGTTATATCAATAGTCTTAGTATGGTGGATAGCCCGATGGTTTATTGGCCTAGATAAAGGAGAGTTGGAAGAAAAATGAAAGAATTACATTATGATTTTCATTTTAATTTAAATGAGTGGAGTATCCTTATCTCGATCTTTTTGGGATTTCTATTGGTGATATTGCTCCCAAGACGTTTTACTAAAAAGACGATGAGTATATACCTCATGTGTGGTGTTTTTTTTGGTTTCATTTTCGACCATACGTTAAGTATTTTACCAGTGCGGTATTATATAATAAATGACAGTTCTTCTTTTGAGATAATGGACTTCTTTTCCCATGTGATGTATGCCCCGATAAGCTACCTTTTCTTTTATCTATATGATCTCTTCAATATTAAACCCCATTTTACGCTGTTATACATTTTAGGCTGGGCCCTTGTGAGTGTCGCGATAGAAAGGGTTTGTGGCATGATAGGGATTTTTCATTATCAACATGGATATACGATTTATTATTCCTTTGTTATTTATTTATTAGTTATTAGTATTTGGGTTATCTTTTACAGATTGATTAAAGAACATGGGGAGAAACAATATTAGCCGAATTCCGTTTAGATTTTTCCTAATCGTTTGTATGAAAAAAGCGTAAATATGCGTCATGATTAGAAAAAGGAAGAAGAAGAACGAGAATAGGTTCTTACTGCTTATTATTGCGCTAATTTTGTCCGAAATGGCTCTTTACAAATCTATATACAGAGGAGTAAGATACAAAAAAATAAGTATATCGCTGAATCCTCAACTAGAGGAACGGGGGACCCAATTTTTTGTGATAAAACACTTGGGGTGAATCCTTTTTGTAAAAGGTAGGGTTATTCTTAGACCCGAATCCGACTGCTAACTTCGTAAGCGTTTAAAGAAGGAGAATCGATACTTGTGTTCATGGATGGAAGATTAATGAACCACAGGGGGATACCTCTGTGGTTTTTAGTATGCCGATATTTTAGAGTTGGTAAGACTATGGTAACGGAAGGAAGAAGGGGAAAAAATGAGGTTTCCTAAGAAAAAGGATATAATTGCTTTAAATCCACCTCAGATTCTTATTTTTGTTTTTTTAGCTTTTACTTTGCTAGGGACAATGCTTTTGAAGATGCCCTTAGCTACAACAGGAACCATAACATGGACGGATGCTCTGTTTACGTCGACTTCTGCGATGACGGTTACAGGTTTGGCTGTTATTGATACGGGTGGTTCATTTACTTTGTTTGGAGAAATTGTAATTTTATGCTTAATCCAAGTTGGTGGATTAGGAATCATGACGTTTGCTGTTTTAATTTTTATGACATTGGGAAGAAAAATTGGCTTTAAAGAGCGGCTGTTGATCCAACAGGCTCTCGGTCAAACATCCATTGGCGGAATTATAAAATTGGCAAAACAGTTGTTCTTATTTTCTATTACTCTGGAGACTATTGCGGCAGTTCTTCTAGCGATTAGATGGGTTCCAGAAATGGGGTGGCAAAAAGGGGTCTATGCTGCTATATTTCACTCTATTTCCTCTTTTAATAATGCTGGATTTTCGATTTGGCCAGATAACTTATCTAGATATGTAGCAGATCCAGTCGTAAATATCGTTATTTCGCTTCTATTTATTATAGGAGGAATAGGTTTTACTGTTATATTTGATCTTTGGAAAAAATCAGAGTTTAAAAAACTAACCCTTCATACTAAGATAATGGTAGTTGGAACAATTGTAATTAATGTTGTTGCTGTGCTGCTCGTATTTGGCTTTGAATATGATAACCCTCAAACATTAGGAGATCTATCTTGGAGTGGTAAGATTCAAGCTGCTTATTTTCAAGGAGTGGTTCCAAGAACGGCAGGCTTCAATACAGTTGATATTGGAGGACTAAATGAATCTACTTTGTTTTTTATGATTTTGCTTATGTTTATTGGAGCAGGAAGCGGGTCTACTGGAGGAGGGATTAAATTAACAACTTTCCTTGCAATGGTATTTTCTGTTCTATCGTTTTTAAGAAACAAAGAGGATATTGTCATCTTTAATCGATCAATAGATGATCGAACAGTTGTTAAATCTTTAGCCATTACTATTATTAGTCTGTTTGTAATTTTTGTTGCCATTTTTATTTTAGACATAACTGAGAAAGACGCAAGATTCCTTGCTATTGTATTTGAAGTAGTATCTGCTTTTGGAACATCAGGATTGTCGATGGGGTTAACATCAACGTTAACGATGGCAGGGAAGTTTGTCATTGTCCTTGTTATGTTTGTTGGGAAAATTGGCCCTTTAACCTTGGCCTTCTCGTTAGCAAAACCAAATAAATCAAAGATTCGTTTTCCGAAAGAGGATATTTTAACAGGATGAATAATAAAGGGGACTGTTTTCAGGAAGAAAACAAGCCCCTTTTTTAAGAAGTATAACCAATTAAGAAACTGATAAATAATATTATTAATACTATGGCTGTTATTCCAACATATAACCAGTCCTTTTCTTTATAGAAAGCATAACAGGATATTCCAACTCTTAATACAGGGGTTAGGATTAAACAAAAGAGACCTAGCATAATAATGGCAAATGGTTTAAAGGCAGCAACCCCAATAAAAATATCTTTAAAATTAGTAGGGAACGTTTCCTTATAACCAGAGTTATTTGTAATCAAATAAGTAATAATGCCTACTAAAATAATCAGTGCAGAGACAAGAACCCCGAATCTAAGTATTTTTCCGATTGTTTCCTCAATAATGACTAATTCTTCTTCAGAAGTTTGTTCTTTTTTTTGTGCTTCCATTAAAATTTCACCCCAAACCCTTCAAATATCATTTGAACACCGATATAGCATAAAAGTGGAATAAAGAGAATTCGGATCCATTTTGCTGGTAATATTTGCATTACTTTTGCTCCAATTGTGGATCCAATTAATACCCCAATAGCAACGGGAGCAGCAACTTCTGGTAAGATAGAGCCGTTGAAAAATAATACAGTTGCACTTGCAGCAGCAGTAACTCCCATCATTAGGTTGCTAGTTGCGCTAGAAGGCTTGAGTGGCATTTTCATAAAGGTATCCAATGCCATTACTTTAAAGGCACCACTGCCAATCCCTAGTAACCCACTAGCCAATCCTGCCCCAAACATCACACTAAATCCTGCTGGGACTTTTTCGACTTGATAATCAATTTGTGTCTTTAGGCTTTTATCATAATATGTATTATTTAGTTTTAGCCTGTCCGATAAATAGTCAGGTTGTGCCTTTTTTAATACTTTTTCTCCTGAACGGAGCTTTTGTACCATATTGATCGCTGAGTAAAGTAAGAAAGAACCAAATAAAATAAACATAAGAGTTGGCGAGAGAATGCCTACTAAAATTGCTCCTATGATCGCTCCAGCAGTAGTAGCGATCTCTAAAAACATGGCTACGCGAATATTGAGCATTCGATCCCTTAAGTATGCTACTGCTGAACCTGAACTTGTTGCAATAACTGATATTATACTTGCTCCAATCGCATGGTGGATATCAAACCCAAATCCTAGTGTTAGAACTGGAGTAAGAATAATCCCTCCGCCTATTCCGAGGATAGAGCCCAGAAGCCCGGCAAAAATACAAATAAAAAGAAGTAAAATGAAAGTTAGCATTACATAGCCTCCTAGTGAATAAGGTAATGTCTTAATCATAGTGATGAATCTCTACATAAAAGAATCAAATGAAAAACGATAAATAAGTCGTACTTAAGAATTAGAATGATAGTTTGAAAGAAAGAAAAAATTTGTTGTAGGTTATTTGAACCATACTATTACGTTGACGATATGTCAACATCTTTATTTGTTCTAATCAACTAATAATTAATAATTAATAAATAGACAAATTTATGACGCTTATGTGTTTATTTTAGACCATCGATTGCAAGAGTATAGGATAGAAATATTGATAGGGAATAGATAATAGAAAACGAATTGTTTGTTGACAAAAAAACAACAGTTCGTTATTTTAGTAATATATCATCTGTTAATACCACAAAGTCCATATATATATGAATAAGAAAAAGATAGGAGCTTAATCTAATATGAGTGACACCAATGAGATTGGATTATTATTAAAAAATCTTTTGAAGAAAAACGCTATTTCAATGAGAAAGCTAAGTGTGTTAACGAATATTGACACAGCTACAATCTCTCGAATAATTAACGGCAAAAGAAGACCAACCCCAGAACATATTCAAAAATTTGCAAAATTTTTTGATTATCCTGTAGATAAAATGTTTACAGCGGCCGGTTATTTACCTTCAGAAGCATCAACTCAATCAGAGGATATCTTCGATTCTATCGAATCCATTCAAAGTGAATTATTCTCTTCTAACCACTATAAGGAGACCTTTTCTATCAAAGAAGTGCAAGAGCAGCTTCAAAAATATAATCATTATGCATTGACTGATGAAGGAAAGGGATTAGTAGCCGATAAATTTGCAGAAAAAGTGCAAAAAGTAGAAGGGGTAGGACCATTCATACAACAACTAAAAGAGTATTATCAACGTTTTTCCAACAAAAAAGGAAATATTACGGAATTAGCTGTTATGGGAGCCGCTCTTATCTACTTTATAATTTCCGTTGATGTTATTCCGGATTACATTTTCCCAATCGGATATTTAGATGATGCGGTAGCAATTAAGATTTCGGCTAAGCTTTTGCCTGCAAAGGGTTAGAGAATAAGGAGATATAGAATGGAAAATAATATGAGAGTAAAAAGGAAAAAAGGAATAAGGTGGAAGAGGGTTTTTGGCTTTGCTATTCTTATTTTTGCTTTAGCCGTTTTTTATTCTGTTTATCAATATAATAAAGGCTTAAAACAAGCAACCCAAACAAAAGGGAATAATAAAATAGAAAGTAGTTTTAAAGACTTTGAGGGACCTGAGCCACAATATGGAGAAATTAATATTATGTTGTTAGGAAGTGATTCGCGAGGAGAGGAACATGCTAGAACGGATACACTAATGATTGTTCATTATAATCAAAATACACATAAAATGAAAATAGCCTCTATTATGAGGGACATATATGTAAATATTCCGGAAATAGGATATCAAAAAATGAATGCGGCATTTGCTTATGGTGGACCTGAATTAGTAAGAAAAACCTTAAAAGAGAACTTTGGTATTGATATTAATTATTATGCGATTGCAGATTTTGAAGGCTTTTCCAAAATCGTAGATATAGTAGCTCCTAAAGGAATTGAAGTTGATATTCCATATGAGATGTCATATGGGATTGGTATGACATTACATCCAGGGAAACAAGTATTACATGGCGATCAGTTATTAGGTTATGTCCGCTTTCGCCATGACCGATTAAGTGATTTTGGCAGGGTGGAGAGACAGCAGGAAGCAATAGAAAAGCTGAAAGAACAAGCAGTTAGTATGCACAGCGTAGTGAATTTACCAAAAATCCTAGGTACTGTTACGCCTTATATTCAAACAAACTTAGATACACCTACAATATTGTCGATAACAAAAGGGTTAAATAAATCAGACGATTTGGACCGTATTAGAATTCCAGTTCAGAACTCCTATGAAAATGATACGGTTAATGTGGGAGCAGTATTAAAAATAGACATGGATGAAAACGCAAGAGTATTAAATGAATTTTTAGATGATGGACTTGTAGAAGGAAAGGCAGGTAATTAATCAAATAAATCTTCCTTTGCTGATGGCTATGCTTTTCTATAGTCTTAGTTTAGTAACAAGAGACTAACTATATAAAGTCAAGCAGTAAATAGAACAAGTTAATCGTTTTTTAAAATAGAAATGTAGGCATGACAAAGAAGCCTTATAATGGCCTTATTTAAAAAATAGGGGTTATTATAAGGCTTCTTTATATGGTTCTTCTTTTCGAAGTAAATGAAAGATAACCCTTATTAGTTTCTTAGCTAAATGACTAATCACCACATTATAATGTTTTCCCTCTGCTTGCTTCTTTTTATAATATCTTTTAAATGTTGGGGAATAGATGGCAACCAATCGTGCTGCGTGATACATGGCCCACCGCAAATAGGGAGAGCCGCGTTTAACCATCTGTCCCTTCCCTTTCCCTTCTCCAGATTCATAAATGGATGGCTCCATTCCCGCAAAAGCCAATAACTGACTAGAGGTCTTAAAGTTATGTATATCTCCTATTTCTGCTAGGATAATACTACCGAGTTGATAAGATATTCCGGGAATGGTTACGATTGGCGAATCGAGTATATCCATTATTTCCTGAATACGTTTATCAACTTTTTTTATTTGTTTTTCATACAAGTATAGCTGTTCAATCGTCTGAATTAATTCTAATTCTGCCACTTCAGAATGGTATCCAATGCTTTCGTTTGCTAATTGTTGTAGTTTTGAGGCTGACAATTGACTATTATTTGCACCTAAAAGGGAAGAAAGTGTCTTTAAATGAGCTGCAGCTATTTTCTTTGGACTTGGGTATTTTTTTAATATCTTTATCATATAAGCGGAATGTCTCACTTGCCCATATGTCGCCAACTCGGGAAAACCTTTTTCCAATATCCGTGTATATTGGGTTTTCAGAAACGATTGATGTTTTCCCATTCTTCGCCTGTGCCGGGTTAATTCTTTCAGTTCCATAGAAGTTTGATTTTGCTTTTTTTCTCTTTTTTCCCAATCCACCATCAGCTTTTTGGCAATCATTAAAGCATCGATCTTATCGGTTTTGGTTTTTCTCAAGGTATGTACCTTAGAAAATTCTTTGATTAAGATAGGGTTATAACAATAAGTTAGATACCTATTCTTTCTTAAAAATTGTAGAAGAGGAAGAGAATAGTGGCCTGTATCTTCCAGTGCTACTTGGCATTCTTGCGCTGTCTCTGTTTGAATATGGCTAAGAATTTCATGAAGTTTTTGAAATCCTAAATAATTATTCTGTATGACCAAGTTGTCGCGATAAATTTCCCCTCCATCATCAAGAATGGCTATCTGATGTTTCTGTTTAGCTACATCAATCCCCACATAAATCATGAATAATTCCTTCTTTCTAAAATATATTACGCTGTGCTTTCAAGCCACGCACTCCTTGTTCTGTATCCTTGTACGAAATCAAACGTCTAGCGTTATCTAACTAATTAACAGATAAACAAAGAGCTGTGGTTAGAGTCTCTATAAAACCAGTTACTATAAAAGTACTGTAGGGTGAGTTACTAATCCACAGCGTTGCTTTTAGTATAAAAAACTATACTAAAAAAAGCACTAGAGGTAGCGAACCTCATGTGCTTAATATACAAGGGTGAGACATAAGTATTTCAATCCAATATAACCCCGAACAATTATACGTACATATTAGAAAATATTCGTATAATTATTTGAGGTTTTTATTTATTAAGAAAAAAGGTTTGTGATAATTACCCGCAGACTGAATACACTTCGCTTTCCATGGGGCGAGCGCCAAGCCTCCTCGTTCCTGCGGGGTCTTGGACTTTCTCGCAGCTCCCATAGGAGTCTACGTGTATTCAGTCTGCTCTGTTTTTTCCTAGTAATTTTAGTTTGCTTAAAAACTAAATAAGCTTTAAAAAAGAGTGAAATGGAACGAATTGATTTCATTTCATCACTGAATTAGAGATTGTTCGTCTTTATCCAATATATATTATGTTTTTTCCCACCCTCTTGTTTTAACTGATAATAAGTTTTACTAGAATAATATTTTTTGGTGGAACAAGAGATTTGAATGGTGAAACACTTTTTTTATGCTTGCAGATTTCCCTATATAGTTTGTGTACAACGAGAGTGAGAAAAGAAAATTAATAGAATTCCCTAGCATATTTTGTCAGAAAATATGCTATTATTATTTTATTCATAATACAAAGAGAACTTATTTAAAACACTATGGGGGAATAAGATGAAGACCTGGGTACTACAGAAATTATATTGGATCATACCAGGGGTGCTGATTTTATTAGGACTGTTTTTATTATTTGTTGAAAATTTTTCCAATGTGACGGCGCAACCAGATCCAGATTGGAGCAGAGGATTGTTAGTTGGACAATCTGAAGTAAGTAAACTGCCGGCAATCAAGGAAACGGAGGATGGGCATTACTTGTTCTCCTTCTTTCAGGAAAATAAATTAAAGACGGCTATCATGACCAATGATTTTCGGATTGAGGCAGAGAAATATTATGATATACCTGCAGACAAATGGACACAAATATATCAGGGAAAAGACGAGCTTATTTATTTTGATTATAAAAATATTTTTGACCAAGATAAAACACAATTAGTTGCGGATGTTGCGGAGTTTTTTCCGCTCGAGAAAATCATTCTTTATATAAAAGAAAATAAGCTTTTTCAATTAAATCCTGAAACCAAACAAACGTCGGAAATTATGGATATTGATCTAGAAAAGGAAAAGTTAGCGGTAGAGGAAAATGCGGATGGCGTTCACCTTCTGTTATTTGCAAAGAAGAAGGGCAATGTTGATCTTGCTTTATCTCGAGTCCAAGATGGGAAAGTTAACCACCTATATGAAACAAAGATAAAGGTTGATCCTGGGAAAATAGTAAATGGCATATCTTTTACGTTTGAAGATCAAAAACTGGCGTTATTGCTTCAAGAGGAATTAGAATTAACGCAAGGGAAACCAGAGTTTTTTAACTATTATGCAGAAATTGATATTACAAAAGGACAAGAGGCTGCGCAATATGAGTTAACGTTCCAAGACCCTGCAAGGGAGAATGGAGAGTTAACAGAAATTTCGGATGTTGCCTTTACCTTTAGGGATGGAAAGCCGCGTCTGCTATTTAAGGCGAATGGTTATACAGAAACGAAATATAATGAAAAGACTGGCTTCAATATTTATGAATCGGAAATAGGCGAAAACGGAAGTACCAAGACGGAGCGACGCAGCAATACAGCCGCGATATCGACGATTCCACAATGGTTAGATGAAGATATGATTGCATGGATGGATTTACATGGAGATGACAATAAAGTCTATGTTTCTTCTAATGAACTTACAAAAATAAACAAGCAAATAAAACATTCTTCTGAGGATTGGCTGCAGGCATTAGGCAAGACATTTGGAATGATTTCCACCTCTTTTTTCGCTTTTGCACTTTCCTTTATATGGTTATTGTGGCCAATAGCATTTGTTATCTTTATGTATCTATTTTTTAGTAGAAAGGTTGATTACAATCCACCTTGGATTTTCTATACTGGCATTGGAATCTATTTAATCGCAGCGGTTATATGGAAGGATCGTTTCTTTGTTCCGAATATACTTGCAACCGCACCTAAGTACCTAACATTTACGGGCAGTACTTATTTTTATCTGTTATTATTTGCGGTTATTTCCTATTTTTTATCCATATTAACAAAACGTATCAATGAATGGACAGGTACACCGAGGATTATCTATTTTGTGGGTGTACACATTATCTTGTTAACTGTATATTTTGGTCCGTATATTATTTATTAGAAAGGAGAGGTTTTTATGAACTTATTAGAGGGATTTTTATAACGAGATTACAGCAGGATTCGTGCCCCTCCAATTATAAATAGAAGAATAGAATCATATAAATAATTTATAATTGGAGGGATAGTATGAGAACAGAGAAGCAAATGTTAGATTTAGTGTTAAAAGTGGCAAATCAGGATAATAGAGTAAGAGCTGTTTGCATGAATGGCTCGAGAACAAATCCAACAGTACCAAAGGATGCTTTTCAGGATTTTGATATTGTTTATTTAGTAGATAATATGGAATCTTTTTTGAATGAGCCTAACTGGATTGATGTTTTTGGGGAACGAATCATTATGCAAACCCCAGAGGATTCCACGCTTTTTCCCGCAGAGCTAGGTGGAAGATTTTCTTATCTTATGCTATTTACGGATGGGAACCGCATAGACTTAACCCTTGTTCCGCTGGAGGAAAAGAACAAGTATTGTCAGGAGGATGGGTTGACGGTGATTCTATTAGATAAAGACAATAGTCTCCCTTATATGCCCCCTAGTACAGATAAAGATTATTGGGTGAAAAAGCCAGCTGCCGAACAATTTTCTGACTGCTGTAACGAATTTTGGTGGGTCTCGACCTATGTGGTTAAAGGGTTATGGAGGCAAGAAATTCTTTATGCGATTGACCATATGAATACCATAAGAGCGATGTTGTTAAAAATGTTGGAATGGAAGGTTGGCATGGAAACAGATTTTTCCCTTAGCATAGGAAAAAACAGTAAGTACTTAAAGCAGTATATCGATGATGATACGTGGGAAAGGCTCATGTATACTTATCCGAGTGGAGATTATAATCGAGTCTGGGAATCGTTATTTTCTATGACATCATTATTTGAGAAAATCGGATTAGAAGTTGGCAGAAAGATGGGATTTCTTTACCCTTTCGAAGAGGCGGAAAGGGTGAAAGCCTATTTACACCATGTTCGTCAATTGAATCCTAATGCAACAGAGGTATATTAAAGGTAATAGGCGGTTTTTATGCATCAGCAGAGACCGCCTTTTGATATGGGAAGCTTTAAATAAAAAGCTGAATATCTGATTTTAAAGCATCTTTAAGATAAACCTTGGCGTCGACAATTTCGACTTCAGGATAAAACTCTTCTTGCTTAAATCCAAGTATATCAACTGATAATTTGCAGGCAAGAAACTTAACGTGTTTTTTTCTTGCCCCTTTTAAGAAAGCTATAAGTGGTGGGGCCTCTTCCTCCTCAAGCATTTCCTTCATCATTATTTTACCTAGACCAGCATAATTCATTTTGGATAAAGGAAGCTGCTCTACGTCTTTAGGTTGGAAGGTAGTAAACATTTTTTCATAGAAGGACTTACCTTCCAAATCGATTTTTTCGGGGTCGCGAAGTAATAAAAGCCCCCAAAAAGTGAAAAACATGGTTACTTCCACATCTATTTCCCGGGCACTATTAGCTAGAATTAAACCAGCCATTGCTTTATCGTAGTCCCCGCTAAACATTAATACGTTTAACTTTTGTTCCATGGGAAAATTCCTTTCTTGTTTTAGAATATCTTTAGCTTTCATCAAATTGTTTTGGATATACGAATTTCACTATATTGTCATTTTTACGGAAGAGATTAGAAAAAAGCGAATATAATAGGAAGGTGATGAGCAGTCATGCTATTTCGAAAATTTACAGCAAATGATTTTGAGTTGTATTACCAATTAGTTTCTAATGAGCGAGTGATGGCCCAGATTACAGAAAGAGCTATTCCGTTAGAAGAGGCAAAGATTGACTTTGAAAAACTATTAATCCGCAATGACAAGAATCAGCTCTTTGGATCCTATGCTTTTTTTCAACCAGACTCAGAAGTATTTATCGGGCTTGGCCATGTGACTTTAACGGAGCAAGAGCTTGCTGAAGCAGAGCTTGGCTATATGCTTTTGCCAGAACATTGGGGGAAGGGATATGGCGGTATGGTTGCGGATAGATTAATGTCATTAGTGAAACAAACAGATCTAAAGGTAATAAAGGCAATTATAGATCCTGCTAATATAGCCTCGAGAAAAATATTAGTGAGTAAAGGATTTACTTCGGCATGGATTGGAGAAATAGAAGGCCTGCCAGGAGAGATTTTGAAGAAAGTTCTCTAATAGTCTAGAAGGTATTATGTGAAAATTCATTTAAAAAGTTGTTGTGTACTTTTAAACGTTCCCGTATTATCTAATTTATATGTATTTATAAAGGAGTATTAGATTTATGCAATCAAGAATTTCTTTTTCAACTTATGCTCTAATTGGGACGATGCTTTTTGGTATGTTTTTTGGAGCGGGAAATTTAATTTTTCCTATTCAGCTTGGACAGCTTGCGGGAACAAACTTTTGGCTTGCGCTAGCAGGCTTTTTAGTAACGGCGATTGGGCTTCCTTTTCTCGGTATATTAGCAATTGGATTATCAGGAAGCAATGGTCTGCGCGAGCTTTCAAGTCGCGTTCATCCAGTATTCGGATTTCTCTTTTCGTTATTTCTATATTTAACGATTGGTCCATTCTTTGCTATTCCACGTACAGCGACAGTTCCATTTGCAATAGGGATTGAGCCGTTTGTCACGAATAGCCATATTGCTTTATTTTTAGCTATTTTTAGTTTTCTTTTCTTTTTACTGGTTTACTATTTTTCCTTAAATCCGGCAAAGATTATGGATGTGATCGGGAAATATCTGACTCCTGCTTTTCTGCTGTTTTTATTTTTATTAATAATAGTAAGTATTGTTCGCCCGATGGGGAGCTTTCAAGAGCCACAGGGAGCATATCTAAATAATGCTTTTATGACAGGGTTTAAAGAAGGATATAACACCATGGATGCTCTAGCATCTCTTGCCTTTGGGATAGTGGTGATTAATGCTATCAAAGGGAAGGGAATTATGGACGTAAAGAGTATTGCAAAAACGACATGGAAATCAGGAATATTTGCCATGCTGCTAATGATGCTTATCTACGGATTTATCACTTATATGGGTTCTTCTAGTGTACAAGCTGTAGGAACTTTTGAAAATGGCGGACTTATCTTTGCTGCAGTAGCTAAGCATTATTTTGGTCCTTTTGGCGGCATTTTGCTTGCGGTTATCATTGTGCTTGCCTGTTTAAAAACAAGTATTGGATTAATAACGTCTTGTAGTGAATTTTTTCATGAAGTATTTCCGAAGATTGGCTATAAGACTTTTGTGCTTAGTCTATGTGTTGTTTCTTTCTTATTTGCCAATTTAGGCTTAAATAAAATTATACTATTTGCAGTACCTGTGCTCATGTTCTTATACCCTTTAGCAATTGTGCTTATCATACTTGCTCTTTTTTCGCGATTATTCAAAGGCAAGCAAAGTGTGTACCTAACGGCAATGGTGCTAACATTCTTTGTGAGTATATTGGATGGCTATCAAGCACTTGTAAAAAGCATCCCAGAAGCTAAGCTTGGCTTTTTTGAGGAGATTGGGCATTTTTACGAGAATATTCTCCCCTTTTACGAAATAGGGTTAGGCTGGATTTTACCTGCCCTTATTGGTGCGGTGATTGGATATCTCATTCGTAAATAGTACGCAGAGGGCGGTTCTCCTGCATTCCTTAGAGGAAGCGGGAGAATCGTCTTTTTTGTTTAGTAGTCAATAAATCAAAGAAATTAATGGCAAAGTCAATATTGATTTATCATCTGCTGAATTCTCCTTTTTATTTCCTTTCTTATGTCTGTAGGTTCGATTACTTCTAAATAATTTCCATAGGATAATAGGTAGCTGTATAACCATTCCCCTTTTATATGAGAGGTGGAAATGATATGATAACCATCCTTTTCTTTGGAAATATCCTTTTCCTCAAATTCAACATAAATCCGATAACTGGCTCTGGAACTAATTCTGAGCACTAAGTCTGCCCATTCTAAATAATCCCCATCCAAAGAATCATTTAAAATTAATTCTTCCGTTTTTTTATGTTGTCATAAATTTCATTAGTTAAAGTTATATTAGACATACGATTTATTTTAAAAGTTCTATTCGCCGATTTTTCTAGGCAAAAACCTTCTAAATACCAGGCTTTATCCTTAAACAATAATTTTTCCGCAAGAATTCGCCGTAAGCTCTTTTCCCCATTCGAATTGATATAGTGAAAAGAGAGGACATGACGCTCTAGAATGGCTTGTCTAAAAAGAGAGAAGTATTCCTTTCTTTTTGTATCACTGCCCCATGATGAAAAATCTACCTCAATCCACTTAGTTTCGCTTTTTTGAAATAGATGACTTAGTTTCGCTAAAATATCGCTTGTATCTGGATAATTAGTGGCAGATAGACTTTGCAGGGAAAATAGTATTTCATCCTGCTCTTTGTCTAAAAGGAGTGATTTGTTGAGTACAAACTGATCCATCAAGGTAATTCCGCCTCCTTTACCTTGCATTGTATAAATAGGAATGCCAGACTCCGTAAGGACTTCAATATCGCGGTATATAGTTCGCACAGAAACTTCAAGTTTATCGGCTAGTTCGTTAGCCGTGATCATTTTTCTTTCTAGCAAAATATAGATAATTTGAAACAGTCTACTTATTTTCATGGAAAGCCTCCTTATTTGAGGAATATAAGAGAAACAGAAGAACTGTCCCTCTGTCACCATTTTAATGGTGGTTTATCTAATTGAGCTTCTATTCCTAATTCTTCGGCTGCTGCTAAAATAAATTCTTTGCGGAAGAAGTAGCTTTGGTGGCTGACGATTTTGCCATTCTCGATTTCTTGTATTTGAATATCGTGAATTTTTAATTGCCCATCGATTTCTGCTAATACAATAATAACAGGTTTTCCCCATAAGATTTTTGACATTGCTGTATGTCCGGGTAATCCGTAGATGAGAGAGCCGTTACGCATTTCGTCTTTGGAATACTCTTGGAAGCCAAGGAAAGCTTCATTTTGAGCATAATCACTATAAAGACGTAACATCTTATCTAAATTTCCTTCATTGAATGCCTGCAGGTAAGCTTGAATAGTTTCTTTTTGTGCAAAATTAGCTTCTGTATATGTTTCAGAATTAGAAAAGTCTAAGGATTTAATTTTTTTTCGAGCGCGTTGAACGGAAGAATAGACCCCGCCTGGAGTACTTTTTACAATTCCTGCAACTTCTTCGGCGCTAAAATGAAAAACATCTAGAAGAAGAAAAGCAGCTGTTTGTTTAGGCGTTAAATTTGATTCCAAAGAAAGTAGAATCTCTTCTAAGAGTAGATGATCTGTAAAAGCAACGGAAGGGGTTGGAATATCTTCTAAGATTCCAATCTCTCTTTTCCTTTTTCTACACTGATCAATCCAAGTATTTGTCGCGATTCGAAAAAGATAGTTCTTTTTATCTGTAATCTCATGCCACCTTTGTGGAACCATTCCAAATGATTTAATAATTGTATCTTGAAATAAATCTTCTCCATCCCAAGGGGAACCTGTAACATATTTACAATAGTTCCATAAGGATTCGGAGTAGGATGAAATCATTTCTTCCAATTCATTTAATAATTTTCTTGATTCCTCTGTAAAATGCTTAGTGAACATTTTTTTCATTATTTTACCTCCTAAAGTCTTTTCCTATATATAACGGCTAGGTAGAATAAAATTATACGGGTAAATCTATTTTTTTAGTTAAGTGTATCATCCAAAGAAAAGAGAAGCGAGAAGTGGTATCAAAATATGACATACTGTTGTCAGGTTAATTGGATTATACTAAAGAATAAGAATAATTTATTTAAAGAGGATGGTTTGATGGAAACTAGATGTGCCTGGGCAAATTCCAGTGATTTAATGCGAGAATATCATGATAAAGAGTGGTGTATTCCAAGTCATAATGATCGATATTTGTTTGAAATGCTTGTACTAGAGGGAGCACAAGCTGGATTGTCTTGGTCAATCATTTTAAAAAAGCGAGAAGCATACAAAAAGGCCTTTCATGATTTCGATTTAGAATACTGTGCAAACCTAACAGAAACAGAGTTGGAAAATATCCGAATTAATACAGAGGTTGTGAAACATCCGTTAAAGATTAAATCAGTTAAAAGCAATGCCTTAGCAATGATAGAAATACAGAAAGAATACGGAAGTTTTGCTGAATTTTTATGGTCTTATGTAGATGGAAAACCAATCATATCAAATTGGCAGTATGACAACGAAATACCAGCGCAAACTGACCTATCAAAGAAGGTCAGCAAAGATTTGAAAAAAAGAGGGTTTAAGTTTGTAGGACCTATAACTATCTATTCCTATCTACAAGCAGTCGGAATAGTCAACGACCACATAACTAGCTGTGCTTTTCATAAAGAATAAAGGAAATCGAGGAAGTTCTCCTGTTTCTGAAAGTATTTCAAGCTTTTAAACAAACTGGATAGGGATCTTACAAAAAGTATATAGGGAAGCTTGACTAAACCAGCGCTTTTCTTTTAGGAAAAATATTCAGCAGAAAACAGAAGAATTGCCCCTCTACTTCCCATTTATGGTATAATAATGTTAATTAGATGAATGGAGGGTTGCTTTAAGATGTGGAATTCTATCTCGATTGTATACTTTATGTAACTAATTTTATAGTACTTAAAGGCTCTGCCTGTGTGTAGAGTAATCGGGATTAGTTTGCCTATTTTTAAAAGCAACCTTTCATTAACGTTATTTATAATGATGTGGTGTAAAAGGGGAGAATTATGCTCTCTTTTTATTAAAATGGAATAATATTTTCTTTAGAAACCCATTTTAGGCTTAGGGTTTACTTTAAATAAATACTATTCCTCTTTCTTATTCCGATTGCTTTACACACAGGTGACCACCTGTGTGTTTTTTTATGAACAGAATGGAGGAACAGGAATGGAAGGAAAACAAAAAGCGATAGTAGTAGGCGTTCATTATGATCAGAAAGAAGACTTTGCTAATTCAATGGAAGAGCTAATTCAATTGGCAGAAGCTTGTGATATAGAAGTAGTGGGAGAGATAACGCAGAAGTTGGATCGGGTTCATTCTGCACACTATATTGGGAAAGGGAAACTGCAGGAGTTAACTGCATTGCTTGCGGAGAAGGACGTACAGGCTGTTCTTTTCAATGATGAGCTGTCTCCTTCCCAAGTTCGTAATTTAGAAGAAGCAACAGATTGCCGAATCATTGACAGGACAGTATTGATTTTAGATATATTTGCTCAAAGAGCGAAGACAAAAGAAGCGATGCTCCAAGTTGAAATCGCAAAATTGCAATATATGCTGCCTCGATTAGCTGGTTTAGGAGAATCACTAGGTCGTCAGGGAGGAGGATCTGGCCTTATAAATAGAGGGTCAGGGGAAACGAAGCTTGAATTGGATCGAAGACGGATTGAAGACAGAATTAGTCGCTTGCATAAAGAATTAGATACGCTTGTGGTCCAACGTAAAAACCAGCGAAAGATGCGAAAAAAGAAAGAGTTGCCAAGTATTGCACTCGTTGGCTATACGAATGCTGGGAAGTCGACTTTAATGAATGTGCTGCTTGAAAAATATCATGCTGCAACAGAGAAAATGGTGTTTGAAAAGAATATGCTCTTTGCAACCCTTGAAACATCAGTGCGCAATATTACATTACCAAATAATAAATCCTTTTTATTAACAGATACAGTTGGGTTTATTAGTAAATTACCGCACCAATTAGTAAAAGCATTCAGGTCGACCTTGGAGGAAGTGGCGGAAGCTGATTTGCTTATTCATGTCGTTGACTACTCTAATCCAAATTATCAAGAGCAAATCAATGTGACTAATAAGACTTTAAAAGAACTTAACGCGGAAAATATCCCAGCTATCTATGCTTTTAATAAGATAGATTTAGCAGCAGGAGATACATCGATGGCAGGAACAGATGGAGTTTACCTTTCTGCTAAAAAGCAAATAGGAATAAATGAACTAGTGGAAGCTATTTCTAAAAATGTCTTTAAGCAGTATATTTCCTGTGAAATGACTATCCCGTATGATAAAGGGAATGTACTATCCTATTTGACGGAAAAGGCAAATATCCTTTCAACAGAATATAAGGAAGAAGGCATATTCCTATCCATCGAATGCAAAGAAGAAGACTATAATCGTTATCGAGAATATGTAATATAAAATACGCAGAGGAACGTTCTACGCTTCTATTTTGAAAAAGAAAGCGCAAGAGCCGTCCCTCTGCTCATTCTACATCCTGCAAGTACATAGAAAAATCTGCTGCCTCTCCGTTTACTATTAAGGATCCATCATCGGTGAAACGGGGCATGAGTAGGCGTTCTTTTATATTATTAAATATGGGTAGTTCCTTTAAATTTTCCGTTTCTAATTGATATAGTTTAACTGTATCTGTATTTTTTTCCACTACACTTAATGCAACGTAATTTTTATAGACAGCATAAGTAGTAAAGGGTGGTGTGGGGATTTCATGAAATACTCCATTAGTGAGATCGATATACCCTAAAATAGATGGGCTCTCATCCTCATTTGAAAAAGCTGCATATATTTTATTATTTATTAAAGTAACGTTTTCCGCTGCTTTATAGGGAACGCTATAATTCCCAACTTGTTTTAGGTTGGTTAGATTATAGACAAAAAACTCCGTTTTATTTCTGTTATTTGATTTAAACTGCTCAGGAATAACAAGTAAATTACGATCTAAATCAGCTTTGCTGTTTCTGGCAATTCCCGTGAAACCATGAATGCTAGTTTCCTTAAATGTTGATAAATTTAACTGCTTATATCCAGAAGTATCATCATAAATTAATGTATTTCCTTTCAATTGAACATCTCCTATAATGTCCTTTTTATATTCTTTCTGTGAGAGTGTTTTTCGATTTTTAATAAAAAGCTTATTATTTTTTTCTCCCCACACAAGCCAATGCGCATTTGCTGTCAGTGCATATATATCAATGTTTGCACCAGATTCGACAAGTACTTGCTGTGAGTGCGATGTGAGGGAATAAGAATAAATGCTTTTTTTATCAGCATAAATCAATTCGTTCGTTTCCTTTATATAGAAAGAATGGATTAAAGATGAATAATCAACATTTGGTATAGTTACTTTTTCCATCGGTGTATGAAAAGAAGAGTGTGTTGAAAGCCGGTTTACTAGAGAAGGACTAATTAAAATAAGGAGAAGACTAATAATGGCAACTACACTGCATATTGGACGGAATATTCGTTTTCTCTGACTAATGTTTTGCATTTGCTGGTTTGCATTTCGTAAAATCCTTTGTTTGTTTTCTTCGGAAAGGGTGATATCCGCTGGGATTATTTCATCAAATAATTGTTTAATGTTCTTCGGCACGATTTATCTCCTCCTCACTCATTGTTAGTTGTGCTTTCTTCCGTCCTCTCGCTAGTCTAGTTTTAACCGTATTGCTGGAACAGTTTAATATCTCGCTGATTTCCTGTGTAGATAATTCACCATAGTAATATAACCATAAGACTTCCTTATACTTTATTGGTAGTTTATTAAGTAAGTCGGCAAGATAATTTTTACTTTCCTGTTTTAAATAGGCTTCTTCGGGTGTTTCTTTATGGATCAGAAAAGTGTTCTTAATCTTCGAAACTTCGACTTTTCGAAAAGCCCAGCTTTTAAAGTAGTTTCGGCATTCATTTACCGTTATACGATATAAATATGTTTTCACACTAGATCGACCTTCAAATTGATCAAGCTGCAAATAATAACGAATAAACACATCCTGCACAATGTCCTCTGCTTTTTCCCTATCTTTCACAAGGGCGTAGGCAAGTCGGGATAAATAATGACCATATGTATCCATCGCGTTTGTAAGCAATTTATCTCTTTCTTGCTTCTCCACAGTCCCCTCTCCTTTCTACCTACAGATTAGACAAAACAAACAGACGAACGGTTTCTCTTTTTTACAAATTTATTCTAGCACTACGAAGGCAACGTCGTTCATATACTTAAAATAGAAGGAAAAAGGGGGAATCTATGGAGATGAATATTCTTGATTGTATAGTTATTGGTGGTGGTCCAGCTGGAATGAGTGCTGCGCTGACACTAGGGAGAGCGAGAAGAAGTGTGGCTATCTTTGATGATGGAACGAATAGAAATAGAGTAAGTCATGAATCACATGGCTTTCTAACAAGAGATGGAATAAGTCCACAGATGTTTAAGGAATTAGGGATGAATGATTTAATGAACTATCCGAGCATTTTTCCCTATAAGGATACGGTAACGGAAATAGAAAAGTTAAGAGGGGCAGAAGTGTTTCTGGTTAAAACGAAAAAACATAAAGAATATTTAGCAGAGAAAATTATTTTAGCGACTGGTGTACAAGAGATTATTCCGATTCCAAATGCGAGACAATATTATGGGAAAAGCCTTTTTAGCTGCCCATACTGCGATGGCTGGGAGCTAAGAGATCAAGCTCTTCTTATTATTGCTTACACGGAAGCACAAGCATTACATATGGGAAGGTTAGTTTATAATTGGTCGAAGGATTTAGTGATAGCAACAAATGGTGCAGCGATTTCTCCAACTACAAAAGAAATATTCCTCAAGCGGAATGTTCCAATCGTTACCGAACCAATAAAGAGCTTAATAGGCGAAAATGGGTATCTTCAGCAAGTTGTGTTTACATCAGGAAGGCAGATTGCTAGAACGGGGGGCTTCGTTTCTCCTTCTTATTATCGCTCCAATCAGTTTGTGGAGCAGCTAAGATTAGATGTCTATGAAAATGGAGTGTTAGTAACAGATGGATCAGGGAGAACATCCAAAAAAAATGTTTATGTTGCCGGAGAAACCGAAAAGGAAGGGGCATCATCCTTACTGTTTGCTGCTGCGGATGGAAGCAAAGTAGCTATAGCTGTAAATACAGATCTTATGCTGGAAAGATTTTAAAGGAATCAAAGGGCTGGTTCTTATGCTTCTGTTGTTTAAAAAAGGGAAGTGTAATAACCTTCCCCCTGATTCTTTATCCTCTCGTCATTGGTAACGAATTACTGCTTTTCTTAACCAATAAATATTGAATAACATCAATGTTGCTGGCTTTAAAGGAAGCGGCACAAGCCTGCAAATACAAGTCCCACATGCGGATAAAGCGTTCATCCTTTGTTTTCCTGATTTCCTCTAGGTTAGCGATAAAGTTAGCATGCCATATTTCTAATGTTTTTTGATAATGGCGACGAAGGCTTTCTAAGTCTACTAATTGGAGATTTTCAGCTGTCATATGGCTGACTAGCTCTGCGACTCCAGGGATATAGCCTCCAGGAAAAATATATTTATTGATCCAAGCATTAGTTGCGCCACCTTGTTGACGTGAAATTCCATGAATTAAGGCTGCCCCATCGTCTTTTAGCAATTGATGTACCTGGTGGAAATAGGCTTGAAGATTTTCCTTACCTACATGTTCAAACATCCCTACACTAGTGATGCGGTCAAAGTTCCTATCCTTTAAATCACGATAATCCATTAAATAGACGGTTATGCTTTCCGATAATCCTTTTTCCTTAGCTAGTTGGGTCACATAATCATACTGTTCTTGGCTCAAAGTAATGCCGGTTGCCTTCACCTGATAATCTTTAACCGCAGTAAAAATAAGATTCCCCCATCCACAGCCAATGTCTAAGAGATGCTGGCCCGGAGATAGATTTAATTTTTTTAAAATATGATCCACCTTATTTTGCTGTGCGGTTTCTAATGTGTCTTCTGGATTTTTGAAATAGGCACAGGAATAAGTCATGGAACGGTCTAGCCATAGTTTATAAAAGTCATTGCCGATATCGTAATGATTTTGGATATCTTCTTTACTTCGCGCTTTCGTATGAGATTGTTTGGGAACAAATTTCCTAAACTTATTATTTTGCATAAAGCTAGATGCATTTTCATAGGCAGACGCAATTAAATCCTCGATACTTCCTTTTATTTCAATCTTCCCGTTCATGTATGCTTCTCCTAAAGCTAATGATGCGTTATTATGAATGTCTTTAATACGAATAGGCTTTCTAAAAATAAGCTCTATGGCAGGATCGCCGTTACCATAAACAGCTGATTTTCCATCCCAATAAGTAACCTTCACTGGAATGGTGAAGGAATTGCTTAGAATAGTTTTATATATAGATTTCTCGAACACACCATTCACCTCTTACTCTTATGTTATATGTATAATTTTACCTCTATTCCATGAAATATGTGTTCGATATGCTCAAACGAGAAAATGGACATTTATAAGGGAAATTATCCCCATATAAGAGTGAAAATGGTAAAATAGAGACGAGCATCATGATAGGAAAGAGGTGGAATGAAATTGCGATTTATAACGGCAAGAGCCAATATGCTAGAAGAAGTTAATGATATATATATCAAATGCAGAGAAAATCTAATTAAGCATGATATTTTCCAATGGGATGATCATTATCCTAATAGAGGTTATTTCCAGGACTGCATGGAAAACAAGATGCTATTCGTTTTATTAGAAGAGGATAAGATAGTGGGACATGTGGTATTAAATGAATGGCAAACAGAGGAATGGCAGTCCATTCCATGGAATGGAAATAATCCTTTGATTATTCACTCTCTCATGCTTAATCCCCGTTACCAAGGAAAAGGCATAGGAGCAATCATGGTCCAGCATATGGAGGAATATGCTCTTGCCAAAGGATATGATAGCATCCGATTAGATGTATTTTCAGGAAACCCTCAAGCTTTAAAGTTATATAAAAAGCATGGTTATATAGAAAAAGGAGAGGTTTTCTTTGCCTCTAAGCCTATTGGGCATCAAAAATATCTTTGTATGGAGAAGGAACTGAGATGAATATTACTGCGATTACTGAAACCAACCGTGAAAAAGTAAAATTATTTTTCCAATCTCATTGGGGAAGCCCCGAAATGGTCCTTTCTACAGGCATCTATGATTGCAGTGCTTTAGATGGATTTATTGCCTTGAATAAAGAAGGGGAAATGATTGGTTTAATAACCTACATTTTAAGAGATACGGAGTGTGAAATTATCTCTTTAGACAGTATCGAAGAAGGAAGGGGCGTTGGAACAAAGCTTTTACAAACTGTTGAACGAACAGCCAAACAAGCCCCATGTGATCAGGTCAAAATAATTACAACAAATGATAATTTATTAGCCTTAAAGTTTTACCAAAAAAGGGGCTATTGTTTAGCAGAATTGCTTAAAGACGCAGTAAAAGAAGCTAGAAAGATTAAACCAGAAATCCCTTTCCTCGGAAACGATGGTATTCCTATTAGAGATGAAGTGGTGCTAGTGAAAAATCTATCAACAACAAAGTAAATGGAAGGTGAAGATAGTGCCTATATCATTGGAATTTTATGAAGAAAAATATAAGCGGCAATTAGAAGAATATCTTTTATCGGATGAACAGCTATATTATACAAGTACGCCGCTTGATGCTTTAGAGAAATGTTTAACGGAAGAGGATCGTCATCCTATTGTTATCTTAAATGATGGGATGGTTGCGGGTTTTTTTGTCCTTCATGGATGGGAGGGAGTAAAATCGTATAGTGACAATAAAGAAGCTATTCTTATGCGAGCTTATTCTATTCAGCATTCGTTTCAGGGGCAAGGGATAGGCGGGAAATCAATGGAACAATTAGTTCCCTTTGTGAAAAAGCATTTTCCTGCGAAAAAGGAAGTAATCTTGGCTGTGAATGTAAAAAATACTAGAGCACAATATGTTTATCAGAAAGCAGGATTTGCTGAGACAGGAAGAAGAGTAATGGGACCAAAAGGAGAACAAATTATTCTCAGCAGAAAAGTGTAAGTAGGACTGTTTAAAAAAACAGTCTGAATTAAATAGTTGCAAAATGCAAATAATAGGATATAATAAAAGTAACTTCATAAAGAAAAGGGGAAAAGGGATGGAAAATATCCGTGAGATTTTACAAATTACGATGAGAAGATTTGGTGTACTTGATAAAAATTGTTGTTCTGTTGGAAAAACAGAAATATCGCTTGTCCAAAGTCATATTTTATATGAAATTGATAAGAGAAGTAATCCGTCAATGCAAGAAATAGCGGAGCTTATTGGAATGGATATTACCACCTTTAGCCGGCAAATTCAATCTTTAGTAAAAATGGAATTAGTGAATAAGCAACAATCAATGAACGACAAGAGAGTATACGTACTCCAATTAACAATGCAAGGAAAAGCGATTGCGACTTCTATTGATACCCAAATGAATCAATATTTAGAAGAAGTTCTCTCCTTTATGTCAGACTTTGAAAGAGAAACGGTAATACGGTCGTTAAAGTTATTAAATAGTTCCATGGCAAAAAGCAATATGTGTTGTCACCCGGTTAAGTGATGGAAAAAAGCTATGTTAGATTTCCTTCTTAATATAGCTCTGATATAATACTTGTATTTTGCAAATAATAGGAGGCTTTTAAGATGTGGTATGAAGTGTTGAAAAATTTCGCATGGTTAGTAATCGAATTAACTGTTCTGTTTGTGGTTGTATCTTTCATTGTTAACCTGCTGCAAGGATTTATTCGCTATAACAAAGTGGAGATGTGGATGAAGGAGGCTCCACCTATTGTTAGTGCGCTGATTGCAGTAGTCTTTGCTTTTATTACCCCTTTTTGTTCCTGTTCTACCATACCGGTTGTGGTGAATTTATTAAAAAATAAAATCCGGTTTAGCACCGTTATGATTTTTTTATTTACTTCTCCCGTTCTTGATCCAACTATTTTAACTGTAATGGCTGTTCTAATGGGATGGAAAGTAGCTCTCACATATACGGCAATTACAACGATACTTTCAGTTATACTTGGCTTTGTATTAGAGAAATGGGGGTTTGAAAAAGAAGTAAAAAATGTCATCATCAAAAATGCGTCTCAAGCAGAGAAGGGATTTAGCTTGAAAAATACAGTTTCTGAAATTTTAACATTAATGAAAACTGTTTACCCTTTTTTGTTAATAGGAGCAGGTATTGGAGCAGTGATAGGAGGAATCGTGCCAACAGAGTTTGTAGCAACCTACTTAGGCGGAGAGAAGTGGTGGTTGATTCCAATCGCAGCCATTATTGGTATTCCTTTATATATTCGGTTATCATCTATGATTCCGATTTCCCAGATTCTTATTGCGAAGGGGATGGCGCTCGGACCAGTCATGGCAATGATGATCAGCTCAGCAGGAGCAAGTCTCCCAGAGCTAAGCTTATTAAATAGCATCTTTAAGCGGAAATTAGTGTTCGCGTTTATTTTATCGGTTATTTCGATGTCCACGATTTCAGGATTTTTGTTTTATTTTATCTAAAAGGAAAACAATTAGCAGGAGGAATGATTTATTATGAATATTTTAAAAAAAATAATGAAAAAAGAGCAGAAAAATGATTGTTGTACCATTATGATAGAAGAAGTAGGAAAGAAAAAAGATGGCTGTTGTGTCGTGAAGGAGGAGAAGGAGGATGAGCGTAAAGGTTGAGAAGATTTCGGAGAAATACTGGGAAGCAATCGCAGCTATTTATAGATTAGGGATACAATCAAGACAAGCAACATTTGAGACAGATGTTCCCACTTGGGAAAAATGGAGCAATAATAAAGATTTAACTGCTAGCCTAGTCCTATTAGATAAAGAAACGCATAGAGTGATTGGTTGGGCTGCTATCAGCAAAGTATCGAACCGTTGTGTATATCAAGGGGTTGGGGAGCACAGTGTGTATATACATCCAGCTTATCATCGCAAAGGATATGGGAAACTTTTATTAGAAAAATTAATTGAACATTCTGAACAAAGTGGTTATTGGACACTGCAATCAGGCATATTTCCAGAAAATAAAGCAAGCATCTATCTTCATAAGAGCTGTGGCTTTAGAGAAGTCGGCATTCGAGAGAAAATTGGCAAGCTAGATGGTGAGTGGAGAGATATAGTATTGGTGGAAAGAAGAAGTAGGAAATTCTAATTGTAATCCGAGAAAGTGATAGATGCTTTCTTGGATTTTTTTAGTTGGGTAGTAAATACAATAAATCTCTAAAGAAAGTCTCTTACCATATTAAAAGAAAATATGGAGAAAAAACAGAACCTAAAAGAGGTTTGTGTCGTCTAAACGTAATAGGAAAAAGGAGGAGGTTTTAGATGCTTGAGAAAAAGCACAATATGCATCAGAGAGAGCAAATGAGCTCTACCGATCCTCTTGAAAAGGAAGAACGCCTTATTTGGTTAATGGATGAGTACGGAAAAAGTGTTGTCCGATTAGCATATACCTATGTTCGCCATAAACAAACAGCAGAGGATATTGCTCAGGATGTATTTATAAAATGTTATGAAAATATCGATAATTTTCGAAACGAGGCATCCTATAAGACTTGGGTATACCGTATCACGGTAAATCGCTGTAAAGATGTATTAAAAAGCTGGTCTTATAAAAATATCCTTTTTGCAGACTTTCTTTCTTTTAAAAGAGATACTAAGGAGCAATCGGTGGAGAAACAAATTCTTTTAAATGAAGAGAATCGCTTTATTTCCGAACAAGTCATTTCTTTGTCTGTTCCCCTTCGAGAAGTTATTATTCTCTACTACTATGAAGGTCTTTCTCAACATGAAATAGCAGAATTACTAGAATTGAATGAGAATACGGTAAAGTCCAGAATGCATCGTGCACGTCAGAAGCTAAAAAAACTGCTTGATGGAGGAGATGGCAATGGATGAAAAACTAAAAAATTTAGATGAGAAAATGAACGGAACGATATTAAAGGAAATAAATTTTTCGGAAGAACAGAAGCAAAAGGTATTGAAGCAGATTAATTATTCTGGAAAGAAAAGAAAAAGCCCATGGTTTGTTCATAAATATATTCCGGCAATCATTAGTGTAGTCATGATTATCCTTTTTTTTATTGGTATGAAAAGTCTTATGATAAATCAGAGTGTTTCAGCACAATACCGAGATAAAAAGGAAATTGTTGAAAGATTATCCCAAACATTTAAACCTGTGCATACTGTTGTTGGCCAATTCGAGAATAGAATGAGTGATGGAGATAAAGCTAATACTATAACTTTTACATTAAATCTAGACAAAGAACTATATAAATCCAGCGAGAAAGTATGGACCGATGATGGTTATCAAACAATAAATATATTATGGAAAGATGGAAAGCTAATCTATAAAAATTCCACAATAGGCATTTCTGAAGAAAAAAATTTAACAAAACAGGAATTTATAGAATCAGGATATTTAGGTTCCATTTTCGAAGGCAGAAAGTATATTTCACTTCTTGAAAATTATAATAATTGGAAATACAAGGAAGTAGAGCGGTTTGGGAGAGTGCTCTATCAGATTGAAGGTAAGCAGCCGGATAATACTCATTTTCCCAAGAAAGATGCTTTTGCTCTGACAGTAGATAAGGAAACAGGTATTATTTTGTATTTAGCTTTATATGATCAAAATGGCATGAGCAAAGTAATAATAGATACAATTGATATATGGATAAATAAGGAAGTTCCGGATGATATATTCCAACTTTTTTAAATAAGGAGTAATAAAAAGAAAGAGAGATAACCATGAAAAAACATAAGAAAATTACTATAAGTATATTATCTATTATTTTTATTAGCATATGTAGTTTTGTATTTTACTTGTATAAAACGATAGATAATACAGTAGATAAGGTTTATGAACCTATTGATGGAGAAACAAAAACGGAAAGTAAGCTAAGAAGTGAAAATGTCAAAGATAAAAAGCCTATCTCCATTTTATTAATGGGAGTGGATGAGCGGAAGAACGATGTGGGGAGAACTGATGCCTTGATTGTTATGACGTTAAATCCGGTGAAGGAAAAATTACAAATGATAAGTATACCGAGAGATACAAGAGCAGAAATAGTCGGAAACGGGGCGATTACTAGAATTAACTCTGCTTATGCGTTAGGGGGAGTGAAGATGGTATTAGATACAGTGGAGGGATTTACTGGCCAAAAATTGGACTATTATATAAAAATTAATATGGAAGCACTAAGTGGGATGGTCGATGCTTTAGGTGGCATAACTGTAGATAATGAAATTGAATGGCTTGATGAAGGGTACTACAAGAAAGGATATCATTATCAATTAGGAAATATAGATTTAGATGGGGAGCAGGCATTAGGTTATGCGAGAATGAGAAAACTGGACCCTAGAGGAGATTTTGGCAGGAATGAAAGACAAAGAAAGGTGATAGCAGCGATTATTGATAAAGGAACTAGTATCTCCTCAGTTACTAAATTTAAGGATATATTAGAGACTTTAGGTGAAAATGTTAAAACTAATATTCCCTTGAATGAGATGATATCTATTGAAAAAGGCTATAAGAATACTAGAAATAGAATGGAACAATATGAGGTAAAAGGTGAGGATGCTTATATAGATGGTAAGTATTTCTTCGTGGTAAATGAAGAGGAAAGAAATCATATTAAGGAAATGCTTGCGAATAATCTTTTAGATTGAGATGGTAAGAATTAAATATGCGTTGGACTGTGAAAATAAAGTAAGTATCCATCTATATTATGATTTTGGTGGCAAAGTAGGAAGATTGATTCCGCTCTTAATGGACGGTAGGACTGCAACTACTAGCTATCCAGAATGATAGAATGATAGAATGATAGTAGGCATCTCAAGATCCAGTAAAAGCCAAAAGAAAACGACTAGCCATTATTTTTATCAAATCTATTCTCGTTCTATGCAAACATATTATAATAAGGTAAATCTAAATAAAATAGGGAAGAAGGTTACTTTATATGAGCCCAATTAATCTATTAGAGCAATATATTGATGCGACAAATACGCATGACTTCGAAAATGTAGAACGGCTGCTACACCCACAAGCGATATATTGGTTCTCAGACCAAACATGCAGAAGTAAAGAGGAGATAAAAAATTATTTTGAGAATGCGTGGAACACTATTAAGGAAGAAAAGTATTCAGCTACAGACATACAGTGGCTAGGTATGGGAAATGACACAGCAACATGCGTCTATCATTATCATTATGAAGGATATTATAAAGGCGAATTTATAAAAGGCAGTGGACGAGCAACGAATGTGTTCGTAAAAGATTCAGATGGAAATTGGAAAATCATTCATGAGCATTTGAGTAGCTTGTAATACCGATTACAAGGAAGATAAGGGGCCAGTCCGTTTCCAATTATTCATTGTGAATCAGTGGAAACGGACTGGCCTGCAGTTATAATCGAATGATCTTTAAAATCTTATTTTTCTAATGCTAACGTCATAAAAACACTATTTGGATCTTCGGTATAATCCGAAAATGGGCCGCAATACTCAAATCCTAAGCTTTCGTATAGTTTTTTTGCTGGTAGAAAAGCATCCATGGAACCTGTCTCTAAACTTAATCGGCTATAGCCACGATTTTTGGCTTCTGCGATAATATGGAGGAGTAGTTTTCTTGCTACTCCTTTTCGTAGATGATGAGGGGAGGTTTTCATAGACTTTATTTCTCCATGCTTGTTATCTAGCTCTTTTAATGCGCCGCAGCCAGTTAGCTCTCCATCCTCCCATGCACTCCAAAAGGTTACATCTGGTTTTCTTAATCCTTCCACATCTAATGCATGAATGCTCTCAGGAGGGGAGTGAAGGGTCATGCTATGTAAATGATCCTCTAATAAAGCAATGATTTCTTTTGATGTAACAGGGTCGATTATAATGTGCATCCTCATCATCCTTTTCATTATTTTACCTACTATTCTACTAATTTCCTCATTCCAATGGAATAGCTTATTTGCATTTTGATTGGAAATATTTAATTAAATATCTTTAATTAAAAATATTTGCCTTTGAACCATTTTTTTTGTTATGATATTCACATAGGTTTAAATTTGTATGAGGGAAAGGAAAATGAAATAAATGAATGTATTAGTAGTAAAAGCAAACAATCGTCCAGCAGCTGAAGCTGTATCAAGCAAAATGTATGAAACGTTTATGGAATCTGTTAAGGGTGCTGAAAACCTTAATGTGAATGTATATGATGTCTATGCAGAAGATACTCCTTATTTTGGTCAAGAATTATTTGATGCTTTCGGTAAAGTGCAAAGCGGAGAAGAATTAACAGATATAGAGCAACGCTTATTAGCTGCAAAGCAAAAAGCGATGGATGCTTTAACAGCTGCTGATGTAGTAGTGTTCGCATTCCCGCTTTGGAACTTAACTATTCCAGCTAAATTACAAACATTTATTGATTATGTATATGCTGCAGGCTTTGCCTTTAAATTTGATGCAGAAGGTAACATGATTCAATTAATGACAGATAAGAAAGCAATCCTTTTAAATGCTCGTGGCGGCGTTTATTCTACTCCAGAAGCTGCTTCTTCTGAAATGGCTGTTAACTATATGCGTGCTGTATTTGGTGGCGTATTTGGTATGGAAATCATTGATGAAGTTATTATCGAAGGCCATAACGCAATGCCTGATAAAGCTGCTTCTATCATTGAAGAAGGATTACAAAAAGTTGCTGCTGCTGGAAAGAAATTAGCAGCACAAACTGTTTAATAGGTATTTAACTAGTTAAATAGATAAACTCCGTTTGAAATTAAGTTTTCAGACGGAGTTTTTTTATGGAAAAAAGATTATACTAGGAGAAGGAGTATTTAGGACATATGTCCTTTTCCTATTTTTAGAAATCGATTATTTTTAAAAAGGAAATCAAACAACAAGGGGTCGAACAAATGAGAGGTATTTTATTTGCACTAATGGGTGGGGCATTCATTACCCTTCAAGGAGTGGCAAATGCAAAAATTAGTCAGGATATTGGTTCTTGGCAGGCAGCTACCATTACACAATTTACTGGTTTTGTACTTGCATTTCTAATCTTGTTAATCGTAAAGGAAGAAGCATTTTCAAAATATAAACAAGTAAAGCCATTATATTTGGCGGGAGGATCTTTTGCTTCGGTTGTTATTTTCAGTACGATTACTGCCATGCATTTAGTGGGAGCAACGTTAACAATCTCAACAGCTTTGATTGCCCAGTTATTTATAACTTTTCTAATAGATAGCAATGGCTGGTTTGGACTGGAAAAGCAGCAAATGAGAGCTCCGCAGTTTATTGGAATTGGTATGATGATAATAGGTGTTCTTTTATTAAAAATGTAAGGAGAACCATCCGTGAAAGAAATGGGAAATCTAGAGCAGATAGAAAAATATATTCGCAAGTTTCAATTAGAAGCAATCTTTCCGAAAAAGTTGAAAGACCATTTACATCTTTATGCTTTTAATCAAGGGGAATTTATTTGTACGCAAGGACAGGCAGCGGAATATCTTTACATTTTGGTAGATGGCAAGGTGAAAATATATACGACAACAGCAGAAGGAAAAACGTTAATTCTATCCTTTAAAACACCAATCGAAATGGTTGGGGACGTTGAATATGTAAGGAATACAGATATTTTGAACACGGTGGAAGCTATCACAGATGGGGTGGTCATTGGTGTACACAAACGATATTTAAAGCAATATGCGAATGATTATGCCCCTTTCTTGCAGTTTTTATTGGATATTATTACGAAAAAATTCTATATAAAATCTAGTTCGATGCGTTTCAATTTATTTTACCCAGTGGAAGTGAGACTGGCTAGTTATTTAGTATCTGTTTCTTTTGATAAGGAGGATCCTTTATACAATACGGATGGTAAGGAAATTAATCTTAAGGATACAGCCAATCTAATTGGCACTAGCTATCGTCATTTAAATAGGGTAATACAGCAATTCTGTCAGGATGGATTGATTGAACGGAAAAAGGGGTTTATTATCGTGAAAAACCGCGATGGTTTATTGAATTTAGCTGGTAAAAGTATTTACGAAGAAGGGGCAGGTGAATAAAAAACATGATATATGGATTACTGATTGCCTTTATTAGCGGGAGTCTCGTTGGGGTGCAGAATATATTCAATAATCGAGTAAATCAGAAGGCTGGTCTTTGGGCAACGACGACTCTAGTGTTAGCGTTAGGCTTTATTGCCTCCTTTACTTTGGGTATTATTTCAGAAGGTACAGGCCTTTTTCACTTAGAAAATATGCACACATGGTATTGGTTCAGCGGAATTATTGGTGTCGGTGTTGTTGTATGCATGACAAAGGGGATTAAGCATTTGGGAGCAACATATGCTGTGTCGATTTCTTTGTCTTCTCAGCTTGTTTTTGCCTTGCTATTTGATTCCTTTGGTTTATTGGGATTAGATCAGGTTCCGTTTACTTTAAAGCAATTAATAGGAGTATTAGTTATTATCGGTGGAATTCTCGTGTTCAAAATGGGTGGTGCATCAGAGAAGAAACATCCAGTGAAAGAAATGCTGAAATAATAGGAGTGAGTTTACATGCAAGGATTACTGAATAATAAGGAAGAGACCACTAGCAAAAACGCTGGGAGCGTAAAGTGTTATCAAACATTGCTTTTTGATGTGGATGATACTTTACTAGATTTTACAGCTGCAGAAGATCACGCCTTTCGATTATTGCTGCAAGAGCAAGGAGTTTCCTACAGAGACGAATGGAAACAGCAATATCAAGAGCTCAATAAGGGCCTTTGGAAAGCCTTTGAAGAAGGAAAAATAACGCGCGATGAGGTCGTCAATACAAGATTTACCCTTTTCTTTGACACATTGGGCATAAAAGTAGACGGTGTTTTATTACAACAAAGCTATCGCGATTATTTAGGAGAAGGAAATCAGCTGTTAGATGGAGCATTTGATTTAATTCAAAGGATTTCCAATCGATTTGATTTATATATTGTGACCAATGGAATATCAAAAATCCAAGAGAAGCGGTTAAAATCCTCAGGTCTTTACCCATTCTTTAAAGCTGTATTTGTCTCAGAAGAGACTGGCTATCAAAAGCCAATGAAGGAGTTCTTTGATTATTGCTTTGAACGAATCCCGCAAATCAACAAAGAGACAACTTTAATTATTGGCGATTCGCTAAGCGCCGATATACAAGGCGGATGCAATGCAGGAATTGATACATGCTGGTTTAATCCATTAAAAAAGAAAAAAGAATTAGAAGTCCAGCCAACATATGAAATAGCAAAACTAGAAGAATTGCTTGTGCTTCTTGACCAAGAAAAACAATCGAACCCTTAATGGATCGATTGTTTTTTATCTTCTTTGTCCAATTTACGGATAATCCCAATACACATTCTGGAAATTAAGAAGGTACAAGTTTCGGTTAACAATGTATCATACCAATTCCAGCCTTTCTTATAGGAGATTAACTTTGTGTATTTTTCGAACAGAAATTCTACAATCGTCATCGGGATACTAAAACAAAGTGCTTTGAGAATAATTCCAGGTAGTTTGGAATGATAGCTTATTTGATTATAAACAACACAGGTGATCGGGAATAGTAAATAATCAAATAACACATTAATTCTAAAATGCTTTGGTAAAAATCGAACAGGGAAACTAAGGCGTTTTTTCGAAGTAACAATACCGTCAATAAAACTAGACATATACCCTTTTAAAAAGAAAACAAGAAACCAATCCTTTGCTTGTTTTTTTCTAAAGATAATTGGTAAAAGTCCAATTCCTAAAATTAGGAGGATTCTTAATATTTTCCTTTCCACTAAATAATCACCCGTCTAGTTACGATTATCCTTTCTCTAAGTTATCATAGGATTTTTTTATATTCCCCCAATACGAAAAAAGTATGAAAAAAAAAGCATCTGTTTGGATGCTTTTTTTGTGACAATGAAACCCTGTTGCCTTTTTGATCATGTGCTTTTTCGTTTAATTAATTCTGACTGCAGTAAAACAGTCTTTGGAATTTTTCTTTGATCTAGAATTTGTTCGAGAAGTAAAGAAACACCCGTCTTGCATAGTTCGGGTATATCAATATGAAAGGTTGTTAAGGGAGGTGATACATATTTCGCCACACTTATATTATTGACGCTTATAATACTGACTCTATTTGGAATCGAAATATTATATTCATTAAAAGCTTGAAGACTTCCGACTGCAATTGGATCAGAGGCAATAAAGAAGGCAGTCGGCAATTCTTCTTTTAAGCAGTCAATTGCTTTCTTTGTAACAGTATAGCCATCATTTACGGAAAAATGCCTTTCGCCAAATATATATCTTTCATCGAGCAATCCTATATTCTGCATATGTGCACGAAACGTGATTTCGCGAATATCCATTTCATCTTCATTTGTATCCGGATTATGATAAGTTCCACCAATAAACCCAATTTTTTGATGCCCATTTTCAATGAAGTAATCAATTGCCTTTTTGGTGATTCTTACAGTATCCGGTAATACAGCATCATATAGGTCAGGAACAGGGTTAGCATCAATGAAAACCCCCTTTTTTGTTTTCTTTCTTAGCTTTTGAATTTCGTCCATCGAAAAGGCTCCCACTGCAATAAAGCCAGAAATATCATGGGGGATACTATTTATACCGTCTTCATGTTTGTATAGATGCAATTCAATATTATGGTTAATAGCGTTTTTTTCCAGTTCTAATCGCATTTGTTTAAAATAAACATCCTCTAGCTCTTCTTTATCCGTAATCCAGTATAGAAGTGCCACCTTTTCAATAAGTGGTTGAATACTTTTTCTTTCATATCCTAATTCAAATGCTGTATCTAAAATTCTCTTTTTGGTTTCTGGAGAAATAGAGAGTGTTGAATCATTATTTAATAATCTCGAAACGGTAGATGGTGAAAAACCTGCCTTTTTTGCAATATCTTTTATGGTGACCATGTAAACCTCCTAAAAGCACTGTTCTCAATACATACATTATAAGCGATTTGTTTATAAATTAGTAATGTTTTTTAGTAAATTATTTTCCTTTTGTTGTTTTTAATAAGTAAATGTTTTTATTTGTATTTATTATATTATTAAATTTATTAAGTGTTGTATTTTTCTATGTTAATAAAATATATTACTAAATATATTTACAAAAAAATCTTTGTATAGTATTCTTTTGTTAGAAAACGTTTTCAGAAAATAAAAAAAGCAAAGGGTGGAAAAAAGATGAAAAAGAGGCTTACCGCAATACTTTTGAGTAGTTCTTTAGCTTTAGCGTTAGCAGGTTGTGGACCATCAGATGAAGCAAGTAGCGATACATCTTCAAAGAAAAATAACAATGGCTATGATCTCCTTGTATGGGAAGATCAAAGCAAGTCGGAAGGAATTGCAGATGCAATTAAAAAATTTGAAGAAGAAAATAAGGTGAAAATTAAAGTTGAAGAGAAAGCTTATGCAGATCAATTAGAAGATTTGCGATTAGATGGGCCAGCAGGTACAGGAGCTGATGTTATCACAATTCCCGCAGATCAGATTGGAACGGCTGTAACAGAGGGGATTTTAAAGGAAATCACAGTTAATGATACGCAAAAGGCAATGTATACAGAGGCAGCGATGGAATCCCAAATGGTTGATGGCAAAGTATATGGGCTTCCTAAAGCCGTGGAAACGACCATTTTATATTATAACAAGGACTTAGTAAGTGAAGACCAATTGCCGAAAACAACAGAGGAATGGTATGAGTTCTCTAAAGGGGTAACCAAGGATGGAAATTATGGCTTATTGGCTTTATGGGATCAAATATACTATGCAAATGGCGTTCTAAGTGGATATGGAGGTTATGTATTCGGGCAGGACAGTTCTGGAGCATACAATCCAGAGGATATTGGTTTAGCAAATGAAGGAGCCATTGAAGGAGCAGAGTATATTTCCAAATTTTATAAAGATGGATTGTTCCCATCCGGAATTATTGGCGAGCAAGGGATAAATGTTCTGGATTCTCTATTTACAGAAGGGAAAGCCGCTGCAGTTATTTCTGGACCGTGGAATTTAGAGCCGTATGCGAAAGCAGGCGTCAATTATGGAGTAGCAGAGCTCCCGATGTTAGCAAATGGAGAACATATGGGATCCTTCATAGGGGTGAAAAGCTATAACGTAAGCACTTATAGTAAAAATGCAGAACTAGCAGAAAAATTAGTTGAATTTTTAGCAAATGAAAAGAATTCTAAAACACGTTATGAAATTACGAAAGAAGTTCCAGCAGTAAAGGCGTTAGCAGAAGATCCAGCTGTGAAAGAAAGTGAAAATGCAAAGGCAGTAGCGAATCAATCTCAATATTCACAATTAACACCAGGCATTACAGCAATGGATGCAGTGTGGCAGCCAATTGACTCAGCACTTCAAACGATTGCAACAGGAAAAGCGAAGCCAAAAGAGGCCCTGTCAACAGCAGTCGAGACAATTAAAGGTTCCATTGCTGCTAATAGTGGAAACTAACTAGGAATAAGAGGGGAACAGTATCCAAAAAATACTGGTCCCTTTTAAAAGGAGAGAGGTGAAGTTTAAGTATGAGCTTCCAAGCAAAGGCAGTTGATACAGATACAAAGACAGCGAAAAGAGCTGCATTATTATCAATCATTCCAGGTTTAGGACAGTTCTATAATAAACAATGGGGAAAGGGAGCATTCTTCCTTATCTTTTCTATCGCATTTATTGTTGTTTTTAAGGATTTATTTAATATGGGACTATGGGGGATTGTTACGCTTGGGGAACAAGTGCCCCGAGATAATTCCATCTTCTTGCTTGCAGAGGGCATTATCGCTGTAATTGTTATTTTCTTCGGATTAGCTTTTTATTACTTAAATATAAAAGATGCCTATGCGATTGGAAAGAGAAGAGAAGAAGGATTTGCTATTCCCTCCATAAAAGAGCAGTATCAGGTTCTTTTAGCAGAAGGATATCCATATATCATTACAAGTCCAGCCTTCCTTTTACTTATTTTCTCTGTTATTTTTCCGATCCTATTTTGTTTTGCACTTGCCTTTACTAATTATGACCTGTATCATTCCGCTCCAGCTAATTTAGTGGATTGGGTAGGACTTGAGACATTTAAAAAGATATTTACCGTCGATATATGGAGAGCTACTTTTTTTGATGTATTAGGATGGACTTTAATTTGGACACTGATTGCCTCAACGCTTCAAGTGGCAATCGGGATTTTTTTAGCGGTGGTTGTTCATCAGAAGGAATTACGCTTTAAAAAATTCTTTCGTACTATTTTAGTGCTACCGTGGGCTGTACCTGGATTTGTAACAATTTTAGTATTTGCAGGTATGTTCAATGATAGCTTTGGGGCGATTAATACTTCCATCTTAGCCTTTTTGGGGATCGATAGTATTCCTTGGCTGACAAGTCCAAACTGGACACGATTAGCGTTATTGCTTATACAAGGATGGCTCGGTTTTCCATATATATTCATTGTCACCACGGGGGTACTTCAATCGATTTCCGATGATCTTTACGAAGCAGCAACGATTGACGGAGCATCCCCCCTTCAAAAGTTCAAAAATATTACGCTGCCACTTATTTTATACTCAATGGCACCTATTATTATTACGCAATATACGTTTAATTTTAATAACTTTAATATTATCTATCTTTTTAATGCGGGAGGACCAGCTGTGCCAGGATCAACAGCCGGTGGTACAGATATTTTAGTTTCTTGGATTTATAAATTAACGATGCAGAACAGTCAATATGCACTTGCTGCTGCATTGACGATTTTACTAAGTATTTTTGTTATTAGTATTGCTCTTTGGCAATTCAGAAGAACGAATTCGTTTAAGGAGGTAAAATAAGATGGCCAAAAAAACGGTCAGTATCAAAAAACAGCGGACTATTCGGATGACACTTACTTACCTCCTCTTGCTTATTGTATGTACCCTTATTATTTATCCGTTAGTATGGACGATTGGTGCTAGCTTCAATCCAGGTAACAGTTTGGTAAGCACGAGTATTATCCCAGATAATCCAACAGTGGGTCATTACAAAGACCTTTTTCAACAGGAAGGCACTCTTTACTATGGAAAATGGTATATGAATTCCATGAAGATTAGTATTCTTACAATGGTGTTTTCGATACTATGTGTCTCTTATACGGCATATGCTTTCTCTCGTTTTCGGTTTAAAGGGAGAAAAAATGGTTTAATGCTATTCTTGCTATTACAAATGATTCCACAGTTTTCTGCTTTAATCGCAATCTTTGTTTTGGCGCAAATGCTTGGATTAATCAATAGTCATTGGCTCTTAATATTTATTTATGTTGGTGGCCAAATCCCAATGAATACCTATTTAATGAAGGGATATATTGATTCTATACCGCTTGACCTTGATGAAAGTGCGAAAATTGATGGAGCTAGCAACACCAGAATATTTTGGAGAATACTCATGCCCTTATCTAGACCAATGCTTGCGGTAGTTGCAATGAACGGATTCACTGCTCCGCTGGGAGATTTCGCGATATCATCGGTCATATTGAGAAATCCAGAATACTATACACTTCCGATAGGCTTGTATAAATTAGTCAGCGACAAAATGGGAGCAAGCTATACCACCTTTGCAGCTGGAGCTATTCTGATAAGTATTCCGGTTGCGATTGTATTTGTAGCTTTACAGAAGCATTTCGTATCTGGATTAACAGCAGGAGGAACAAAAGGATAGAAATCGGAGGACTTTAAGATGATAGATAAAACAGTAGCAGATAATCGCTTATTGCATGGTGGAGATTATAATCCAGATCAATGGCTCGATTATCCAGAAATATTGAAAGATGATTTACGATTGATGAAATTAGCAAAAGCAAATACGTTTACCTTAGGTGTATTTGCATGGAGTGCACTTGAACCAACAGAAGGGGAATTCCAGTTTGACTGGCTCGATGAAAGAATAGAGGCCATTTATCAAATGGGCGGGAGAGTCATCTTAGCTACTCCAAGTGGCGCTAGACCAGCATGGATGTCTAAGAAGTACCCAGAAGTCTTAAGAACCACCGAAAATCGCATGAAAATGTTACATGGGGGACGCCATAATCATTGTTTTTCTTCCCCTATCTATCGTGAAAAAGTAGCAATTATTAATAGAAAGCTAGCGGAGCGCTATGGAAATCATCCTGCGTTACTAATGTGGCATATTTCTAATGAGTATAGCGGCGATTGTCACTGTGAACTTTGCCAAGATAATTTCCGTAATTGGCTGAAAAAGAAGTATGGGACATTAGATAAACTAAATCATGCTTGGTGGGGGCCATTTTGGAGCCATACAATCACAGATTGGTTAGAAGTTGAATCTCCTTCTTCCATTGGAGAAAGTATGGTTCATGGATTGAATTTAGATTGGAAACGTTTTGTCACTGACCAAACAATTGATTTTTACAAGCATGAAATAGTGCCATTAAGGGAAATCTCTCCATCTATCCCTATTACAACAAACTTTATGGCAGACACGCATGATTTAATACCCTTTCAAAGTTTGAATTATAGTGAGTTTGCAAAGCATGTGGATATTGTTAGTTGGGATTGCTATCCTGCTTGGCACAATGATTGGGAGGAAACAAAGGACTTAGCTGCAAAAGTTGGTTTTATCAATGATTTGTATCGCTCTTTAAAACAACAGCCTTTTCTCATTATGGAAAGTACACCAAGTGGCGTCAACTGGCATGATGTGAATAAAACGAAGAGACCTGGTATGCATTTGCTATCCTCCATGCAATTTATCGCACATGGTTCAGACAGTGTTCTGTATTTTCAATGGAGAAAATCAAGAGGATCCTCCGAGAAATTTCATGGGGCAGTAGTGGATCATGATAATAGTGAAACGAATCGAGTCTTTCAAGAGGTTTCAGCAGTTGGTGGAGCTCTAGAGAAGATTGCTGAAGTAAAGGGAACACATAAACAAGCAAGAGTAGCAATTGTATATGATTGGGAAAATAACTGGGCTTTAAACGATGCACAAGGATTCTCCGATTCAACAAAGCAATATCCTCAAACGTTGCAAAAGCATTATCAAAGTTTTTGGAAAAAGGATATTAGTGTCGATATAGTTACATTAAATCAAGAGCTTGCTTCCTATGATTTAGTTATTGCTCCAATGCTCTACATGATGTCTCTTGATACAATTTCTAAATTAGAAAACTATGTTGCAAATGGAGGAACACTTGTAAGTTCATATATTAGCGGCCTTGTTAATGAAACGGATCTTGCCCATTTATCAGGTTGGCCTGCAATGCTAAAACGAATATTTGGCATTGATGTAAAAGAAACAGATACTCTTTATCCAAAAGATAGAAATACCCTTATCTATAACGGGAAGCAATATGAAATAAAAGGTTATTGCACCATTTTTGAAAGGAAAGAAGCGAATATTTTAGCGACGTATATGGAGGACTTTTATCAAGGGAATCCTGCTGTTGTAGAAAACTGCTACGGGAAAGGAAAAGCCTATTTTATAGGGGCAAGAACGGAACAGGCCTTTTTAGATGATTTTTATGAGGAATTGCAAAAAGAAGGTAATCTTGACAGCGAAAGGGAAATTCTGCATAAAGAAGGTGTTTCCGTCCAAAGAAGGGATTCGGCTGAGTGCTACTATTTATTTGTCATGAATTTTACAGAACAAAAGCAAACAGTAACGTTAAAAGAATCCTTTTTCGATTTACTTACACAAGAAATAAAGCAAGAACAGATAGAACTTTTGCCATATGAAGTAAGGGTGTTAAAAAGAGAAAAATAATGAGGAATAACAAAAGAGGACGACGGGATATCGTCCTTTTTTGCTGTTCTAAGTCGTAACCATAGCACCGCCATTTACATGAATCGTTTGTCCTGTCATATAAGAACCATCATCAGAAGCAAGCAACACATAGACTGGAGCAATTTCATACGGCTGCCCCGCCCGCTTCATTGGTACATCTGAGCCTAATGTAGCAATATTTTCAGCCGATTGTGAGGCAGGCTGGATGGGTGTCCAGAAAGGTCCAGGAGCAACAGCGTTCACACGGATACCTTTTTGCACAAGGTTGTTGGCTAGCGCTCTTGTATAACTAACAATCGCACCTTTCGTCGTCGTATAATCAATCAAGTGACTTACCCCAATATAGGCAACAAGAGAAGTCGTATTAACAATACTGGCTCCTTCTTTTAAATGGGGTAAGGCAGCCTTTGTTAAGTGAAAATAGGCATGGATATTTACATCAAACGTTAATTCCCATTGTTCGTCTGGTATGGAAGTTAAGTCTTCTCGCAAAAATTGTACAGCTGCATTATTAACCAAAATGTCAATTTTTCCAAATGTTTCTAATGTTTTTTGCACAATGAATTCACAATGTTCTCTTCTTCGCAAGTCTCCTGGAATGAGTAAGCAGGAGCGACCATATTGCTCGACAACTCGCTTTGTTGTTTCTGCATCTGTATGCTCGTCAAAATAAGAGATGACAATGTTTGCCCCTTCCTTCGCAAAGGCGACGGCAACGGCTCTGCCGATGCCGCTGTCTCCTCCAGTAATAATAGCTGTACGGTCCTTTAACTTGCCTGTTCCAATATATTTGGGGTTATCAAAAATAGGAAGTGGATCCATCAAATATTCAAACCCCGGCTGTCGTGTTTGCTGCTGAGGTGGAAACGTCCATTCAATTTCTTCACATTTTACTTCAGAACCATAATGTTGTTTCTTTGTCACAGTAATAACCTCCATACTTTCTTACTTTTCTTGGTTAATAAGCGTGGGGAGGAGAGGAAAGATTGAGATAAGGATGTATAGTAGGTGTAGGCTGAGTGGCATGGTATGGATAGTTTACGGCTCCTCCGATTTGGTCACATCCTGGTGGTGGCCCGAGAATAGTAGACTGGGTAATGGGGGCAATGGCATGTGCGTAGGCGGCTTCGTTTACACAATAAGCTCTGTTAGCAATTTCTTTTGGCAAAAAACGTAGAAAATCAGAACCAAACACGATATCAGGTTGCGGCTGGTCGAAAATAGTAAGAAAATGAGTATTGTTTCGCAATGCTACTATCCAATGGAACCAACCCTTTGGAAATTGGGAAGCTTGCCCGGGTTTTACATGATAAGTCATGATGCTTTGTGTAAAAGGGTTGAAGACAGAGGTCATAACTTCCCCACTAACGACAAAAACAAGTTCATTCACATTTGTGTGCCAGTGTGGCTGGACAATGAATCCTTGATTAAGATGGACATTGAATAACCCAGTATGTATTGCAGGCATTTGTTCAGAAAATAACTGTGTAATGTAATTATAAGAATCCCTTTTATAATTAACAGACTGGGTAGAATCCCCGAATAGTTGAAAGGCAGGGGAAGCTGGATTAACAGACATAATGTAGCCTCCTATTTTTCATATGGAAATATTTATATGGCTTACAACTTTAAATATATACAAAACTAGGTTGGCCTATGAATGGAAAAATCAGTTTGTTTATAGGGAAAGTCAAGCAATGGCTTGATGTGGATAGGGAAGGGCGGAAATCGAAGTGGGAGAATCGGCGAAATCTGGGGTATAACAGTTAAAGTAGTGGGGAAATCAGTAAAACTATGAGTATTATATTAGTCAAAATAGTAGGGGAATAGGTGAAATTATGAGTGTACCAGCCAAGAAGAAGGGGTAAATTGGGCAAAGTGGAGAGGGAATCAGCCAACCTCCGAAAATATCAGCCAAAGTAGAGGGGGAATCAGCCAACCTCCGAAAATATCAGCCAAAGTAGAGAGGGAATCAGCCAAAACTCTGGATAAATCAGCCAAAGTGGAGAGGGAATCAGCCAAACTCCTGAAATATCAGCCAAAGTGGAGAGGGAATCAGCCAACCTCCGAAAATATCAGCCAAAGTGGAGGAAGAATCAGCCAAACCTCCAACCTCAATCTCTACCGCCCAATTCCAACCACAAAAAAGCACCACTCAATCAAAACGATTAAAGTGGTGCAATGACTCATCTGTCAATCATGAAAGTTTGTGCCGTCGGTTACTTCTTTAACAATACCAGCGCGAATAACAAAGTCTCCAAAATGTTCATTTGCCGTTCTTTCTTTCGCATAGCGCGGGAGCAGTACGCGAAGTTCTGAAAGGATTTCTTCCTCGCCAACATTTTCGCGATAGAGTTTGCTTAAGCGGCTTCCATTAAAGGCGGCGCCTAGGTACATATTGTACTTTCCAGGTCCTTTTCCAATGAAGGCGATTTCCCCTAATGCATGGCGGGCACAGCCATTTGGACAGCCTGTCATACGGATGGTAATTTCTTCATCACGTAGCCCATTTTCGTCCACGATTTCTTCTATCTTATCGATTAAGACTGGTAAGTATCGTTCTGCTTCTGCCATCGCAAGCCCGCAGGTTGGCAGGGATACACAAGCAATAGAATTACGACGCAGTGCAGAGAAACGTTTTCCATCCATAATGCCATATTGCTCGATTAAATCAGCGATTTGCTTTTTATTGCGGCTGGAGACATTCGCAATGACTAGATTTTGATTGGCAGTTAATCGGAAATCGCCAGTATGTACTTTAGCGATTTCGCGTAAGCCTGTCATTAACGGATAATTTTCATAGTCTTTAATGCGGCCGCCTTCCACGAATAAAGTGAAGTGCCATTTTCCTTTAATGCCTTTTTCCCAGCCATAGCGGTCGCCGTTATGGTTAAAGTGAAATTCTCTCGCTTCTTGAAGTTTCCAGCCTAGGCGATTTTCTAGTTCTTCTACTACATTATCTAGACCAAGGCGATCCACGGTATATTTAAAACGAGCATTCTTTCGAACAGAGCGATTTCCATAATCGCGTTGAATCGTAATTACTTTTTCCGCCACATCAAGAATTTGCTCAGGTGTACAGAATCCAATTACTTTTGCGAGCTGTGGGTATGTTGCTTTATCTCCATGGGTCATTCCCATTCCCCCGCCGATGGCAACATTAAATCCAATTAGTTTTTCTTCTTCCGTAATGGCAATTAGCCCCAGGTCTTGGGAAAATACATCAATATCATTAGAAGGAGGAACGGCAATACCAATTTTAAATTTTCTAGGTAAATATAATTTTCCGTACATTGGCTCCACTTCTGTTTCCTCAACAGTTGGAGTGAAAGCTACCTTTTCCTTATCTAACCAGAGCTCATGATAAGCTTGTGTACGAGGTAGTAAATAATCACTTAATTTTTTGGACCATTCATACACTTCACTATGCAAAGCTGATTGATACGGATTAGGGTTGCACATCACATTTCTATTGACGTCGCCACAAGCAGCAATTGTATCAAGTAAGGATTGGTGTATATCTTGAATAGTCTGCTTCATATTCCATTTTAAAATGCCATGCATTTGGAAAGCTTGGCGTGTCGTTAATTTTAATGTATTATTTCCATACTTTTGTGCAAGATCATCCATTGTCAGCCATTGAGCCGGTGTAGCTACTCCACCCGGTGTTCGAACTCGGAGCATAAATTGGTAGGCTGGTTCTAATTTTTGCTTGGCACGTTCATTGCGTAAATCACGATCATCTTGCAGGTAACTTCCGTGGAATTTCATTAAGCGGTTATCATCGTCTGAAATACCAGCGCTTAATTCTTCCTCCATGGATTCCTTCAATGTGCCACGTAAATAATTACTTTCTTCTTTTATTCGTTCCACATCACTTGGTGGTCCATCTGGTGCTTTTAATATTTGTTTTGCCATTGTAGAAAAACTCCTTTCCTGCCAATTATTTAATAAACGTCACGCTGATAACGTTTGGTTTGAGTCATAGAAGCTATATATTCCTCAGCCTTTTCTAAAGACATTTGACCTTCTTTTTGGATAATAGTAAGGAGTGTTTGGTGAACATCATGCGCCATATGCTTTTCGTCTCCACAAACATAGAGAACAGCTCCTTCTTCCAGCCATTCAAATAGCTCTTTGCTATGCTCCAGCATGCGGTGCTGCACATATACCTTTTCCGCTTTATCCCGAGAAAAAGCAATACTCATTTTTGTTAACACACCATCTTTAAGCCAATTTTGCCATTCTGTTTGATAAAGAAAGTCTGTAACAAAATGTTGGTTTCCAAAGAATAGCCATGCTTTTCCTTCGGCACCGATTTCTTCTCTTTCCTGCAGGAAGGAACGGAAGGGTGCCACTCCTGTCCCTGGACCAACCATAATAATAGGGGTATCTGGGTTATCCGGAAGTTTGAAATTTTCATTGTTTTGTATATAGATAGGCAGTTTATCACCTGGCTGAATACGTTCCGCTATTTGAACGGAGCAAACACCATTGCGATCTCGGCCGTTTGCATGGTAACGAACGGCGCCAATCGTTAAATGTGCTTCATCAGGATTTGCTTTGTAGCTGCTGGCAATCGAATAAAGGCGGGTAGGCAGTTTACGAAGCAAGGATACAAATGTTTGCACATCTGCTTCAATTGGCCCATAGTCTCGAATAAGGTCTAATAAGTCACGCCCATTTATATATGCCTTTAATTTACCTTCGTTTCCCTTAGCAAGTAAGTCTTCTAAAGCTGGATTGGTTGTTATTTTTGCAAATTTCTCTACCAATGGTTTGGTTAAAACTGTAATTTCAAAATAGGTTAATAAAGCTTCTCGAAAAGCCAGAACTTCTCCTTGTTTATTGATTGTGACACTTTCTGTTGGAGAAAAACGTAACTCTTGTATTAAAAGATCAACTAATACTGGATCATTATGGGGAAAAATTCCAAGGCTGTCACCTGGTTCATAAGAGATTCCAGAATCCTCAAGCGAAAGCTCTACATGCAATGTTTCTTTATTGGAACCACGTCCATTTAAATTAATGACCTCCAGTACCTCCGCATAATACGGATTACTGCGAGAATAACCAGAATCTTGAAGAGACGGTGGTGTTATACTTATGGACTGAGCGGTTGATTCTGATTGAAGGCTCAAGCTGCTGACGATGCCTTCGAACCATTCACTAGCTGGTTCATCATAATCAAGATCACAATCCACACGTGGATAAAGTCTTGTTCCACCCAATTCTTCTAAACGTTTATCAAATTGCTTCCCTGTTTCGCAGAAGAATTCATACGAGCTGTCACCAAGCGCTAACACAGAATATTGGAAGTTCTCCAGCTTAGGCGCTCGTTTTCCATGTAAGAATTCATGGAAAGCTATTGCAGTATCTGGTGGGTCGCCTTCTCCATGAGTACTCACAATAACAAGAAGATTTTGTATTTTTTTTAGATTATTAGGTTTAAAGTCACCCATTGACTGTACAGTGACATTAAACCCTAATTCTTTTAAACGATTGCCATGATTTTTGGCAAGGCTTTGTGCATTTCCGGTTTGGGATCCAAAAAGAATCGTAATATCTTTTGTAATTGGTTCAGCTGCCTTTTGCTCCGTTAATTCAGTATTGGAGATAGGTTCTGCTGATGCTGTGACTGCAGTGGAAGCAGATAAATACCCACTTAGCCAAATTTTCTGTGATTCAGTTAAAGTTGGTAAAAGACGGTTTAATAATTCTGTTTGTTCTTGATTAAAAGGACTATTTATTACTTGAAGCTGCAACACTTTCACCTCGCATAGATAATGGTATTCTCTTTTGTAATTTGATTAGTGTGATAATTCTTGCAATTTATTTTATAAGGAAGAGGGAGGATTGTCACTCTGTTTTTTATTAATCCTATCAGACAAATCGGATTAGGAACACAAAAGAAGCTTGTTACTAATTGAAACAAGCAGGGGATATTGTTTTTCTAAATAGATCAGTATCTAATCAGATTAATTTAAACAGGTGACGAAAGCTTGGATAGGCGTTAAGGCATCCATACATGAAAGCAGCCGCCTAGAGCATCCTCGTATGACACGTATTCTAATTGTACTTTACTGGAAATGAAAGAATTAGTAAAATACATATAATTAATGGCAACTATTAGTAATCTTAATAATTAACTATTTAATTAGCGAAAAGGAGGAGAAAAAATGCAGTATGAAGCTCTAAAAACATTTGTGACGCTTGTTGAAGTAAAGAATTTTACAAAGACAGCAGAAATGCTGTTAATGAGTCAGCCGAGTGTAAGTCTACATATTAAGAATCTTGAAAAGGAGTTTCAAACAAAGCTATTGGAACGGTCACCAAAATATTTAAAAGTAACACCAACCGGTCAAATGCTTTATGATTGCGCCATTCAAATGATACGCTTATATGACCAGACGAGACAGCATATTTTAGAGCATCATCATGCAATTAAGGGTGAATTAAAAATAGGTGCTAGTTTTACGATCGGCGAATACATTCTTCCGGCATTACTGCTTGATCTGCAAAGAGAGCATTCCGAGTTGCAAATTCAAGCTACGATTGGAAATACAGAAGAAATTGTCCAAGCGGTAAGATTATATGAAGTAGATATCGGTTTAATTGAAGGACAAACAAATGATAAGGAATTGCAGGTGGTGCCTTTTATGGAGGATGAGTTATTTATTGTTGCATCTGTTCATCATCCACTTGCGACTCAGGAAAGCATTTCGATTTCTGAACTCCATGATCAGACATGGATTACAAGAGAGCTTGGATCTGGTACAAGAGAGTACTTAGATCATGTTATTCGATCCAATGGGTTAAGAGCTGAATCCTTTTTAACTATTAGCAGTAATCAAGGCATCAAGGAAACGCTTATTAATGGCAATGGCTTATCACTTTTATCCAAAAGTGTGATCGAAAGGGATGTGAAGAATGGAAACCTAAGTATTATCCCAATCACAAATGCGCGATTTACAAGACGATTATCTTATCTCTTTGCTCCCATTATGAAGGAGAAACAAAATGTTAACACCTTTATTGAAACACTTAAAAGGACTTTTCCTTATACCGAGTAATCCAATAATGTATAACAGCAAGTAATTAACCCCATCCTAAAGGGAAATGCAGAAAAATCCTTCTTATTATCATAGAAAAAATACTTGTTTTTGTAGTATGATAACAAAGGAATTTTATTAAATTGAGGGAAAAGTGGATAATGCTTTTTCCACATAAGGAGAACTACTTGCAGATGAAGAAAAAAAATAAAACTACTCGCTTGGTTCTACTAGGACTACTTACGGCTATTATTATTATTCAAACCTTTGTTCCGATATTAGGGTATATTCCGACTCCTGTACTTAGTATAACAATCATTCAGATCACAGTTATTATTGCAGCGATTGTTTTAGGACCATTAGAGGGAGCGATTATTGGAGGAGTATGGGGCATTATCACATTTATCCGTGCTTTCACTTATCCGACAAGTGTCCTTGCCCCGATTATTTTTACCAATCCGTTAATATCTGTTTTTCCAAGAGTAATGATTGGAGTAGTGGCAGGACTGTTATTTTATAAGGTGCTGAGAGACAAAATGAATGAGACAGTAGCAATGAGTATTTCTGGTGTGATAGGATCTCTAATCAATACAATCCTTGTGCTAGGATTTGTCTATTTATTTGTAAGAGAGCCTTATGCAAACGCAATTGGTGTGAATGTGGAAGATCTCTTGCCTGCGATACTAGCTATAGTTGGTACAAATGGGGTGCCAGAGGCAATTTTATCAGGTATTTTAACACCGATCATTGCAAAGCCGTTATTAAAGATACGAAAAAAATAAGGATGGAAAAATAGCTGATTTAGTCTAGTGCTAATCAGCTATTTTTGCCAACAATAGTAATGGGACATTCACTAATACTATATTTTCTTCTATAATAAAAAGAGTATTCACCCTAAAATACTAGGAAATAGATTGTTAATCCCGACTAAACAACTCGAAAAACTTATTGACAATTATGGCAATTATGATAAAATTTAGAAAATAACGATGCCTATCAAGAGAGATGGAGGGAATTGGCCGAAGAAAAGTCTGGCAACCTGCTGAATGCAAGGTGCTAAATCCAACAAAATGGATACCCATTTTGAAAGATAGGGGAAGGAATAAATACTCAACTCTTTCCAAATGGAAGGATTTTTTAAATCGTAAATGCATTTCACTTGCGATGGTCGAGCATTCCTTTGATAGGCGTTTTCGATTCAAAAATATGTCTGGCGTAAACGCTATTCAAATGGTTTAGTAAGATTTCACCTTTTTTAAGGAGGGATTTGTTGGTGGGGGAAACAAATCAGCTGGACAAAGTGAAAATTCAATTAGAGCAAATTCTAAACACAATGAAATTTGGATCGGTCACATTAGTCGTACAGGATGGAAAAATTATTCAAATTGAAAAAAATGAAAAGATACGCTTAGGGAAATAACAGGAGTTTCCTATTTAGGGCGTTTAATAAAGAAGCTGACTAGACAAACTAGAGGCAACTTTAACTGAGAAAGTGGGTTAAAGCTGCCTCTTTTTATATTTTGGGCACATAATCCACGAACAAAATACTATGATGAAATTGGAGGATTTTTAATGAGTCAGTTATTAACCTATGAAACTATTGATACGTATCCTCCTGTGGACTTTTCAAGCGAAACGGAAACAAAGGGAGCTTTAGAGGTTTTAAAGTGGGCTTATGATACGTACCGAGAGGATATTGTCTATGCTTGCAGTTTTGGAATTGAAGGAATTGTTCTTATCGATTTAATTTCAAAGATAAAAAAGGATGCTCGTATTGTTTTTTTAGATACAGATGTACATTTTGATGAAACCTATGAATTAATTGAGAAGGTGAAACAGCGGTATCCAGATTTGCAAATTGAAATGAAAAAACCAGCCATTACGTTAGAAGAACAGGCTGCACAATATGGAGAAGAACTTTGGTTATCTAATCCAAATAAATGCTGTGAGATTCGCAAGGTTGTTCCTTTACATGAAGTGCTGTCTGAACCGATTGCTTGGATTTCAGGACTTCGCAGAGAACAGTCAGAAACAAGAAAAAACACGCAATATCTAAATAAGGATAATAAATTTAAATCCATAAAGGTTTGTCCACTGATTCATTGGACATGGAAAGATGTTTGGAGATATGCCCATAAGAACTCTTTGGACTACAATATTCTTCACGATAAGGGGTATCCGAGCATTGGCTGCAGAACATGTACCCAGCCTGCTATTAATATGGATGATTTACGTTCTGGTAGATGGACGGGAAAAGGAAAAACAGAATGCGGGCTACACTTACAATAATGAGTAGAGGTACAAAGAGATGATCATTATTTTAGCAGGTATTATGTCATTGTTTTTTGCAATGAACATTGGCGCAAGTGGTGCAGCAGCAAGCCTTGGTGTTGCCTATGGATCAGGCGCCATACCAAAAAAGAGAGTTGCTCTGCTTATATGTGCGGTAGCGATTTTTCTAGGAGCGGTAATTGGCGGGAGTGAAGTAGTAAAAACAGTTGGGGAAGGATTAATTCCGAGTAGTATCCTTGATGCTAAAATTGTCTTAATCATTTTATCATCAGCTGCACTCTCTCTATTTATAGCTAATATAATGGGGATTCCATTATCAACAAGTGAAATTACAGTTGGCAGTGTAGTAGGAGTAGGTGTGGCTTTTAAAAGCTTATATATTGCGAATATATTATGGATTGTCTTCTTTTGGCTTCTTGTTCCAATCGTGTCTTTTTTCATCGCGCTAGGGGCTGGGAAATATGTAAGAAAGCTTGAGAATCAAAATGAATGGATTCGCAATCCAAGTAATGAAAAATACTTATCTATTTTTGTTATAATCGTGGGGTGCTTTGAAGCATTCTCTGCGGGAATGAATAATGTTGCAAACTCTATTGGACCATTAGTTGGCGCTGACATGATATCCATGCAAACAGGAGTAGTAGTGGGTGGATTTTTTATTGCAATCGGCGCTTTTCTGCTAGGGGGAAGAGTCTTGCAGACAAATGGAAAGAAAATTGTCCAATTCACGAAGCTGGAAGGAGGACTAATTTCTGGCACGGGCGCGACATTAGTGACAATAGCTTCTATATTTGGAATACCAGTTCCGTTAACGCAAGTAACTAGCTCTGCCATTATCGGAATAGGTGTCTCGAAGAATGGATATGAGATTCTGAAGAAGAAACTAGTGTTAAGAATTTTTAAGGTATGGATTGTTTCGCCAGTCCTATCATTAGTTATTTCTTACGGTTTAGTTCAATTATTTATTGAAGCAGATATCTATAATGTACTTATTATTCTTAGTGTATGTATTGCTACACTTGGAATTATAAGCCTAATGAAAACGATTCGTGAAGATAACAGTACTATTTATGAAGATGGTGGCGGAATTTAACGGAAATCATTTATAAGAAAAAGTCCGAAAAAAGAAAGGTGTGCTAAAAAATGTCATTAAGTCAACCACATGGTGGAAAATTAATTAATTTATACGATCCTAATTATGATATCTCTGAACTAAAGGTGGAGCTAGAAATTGATACTATTGCACTTAGTGATTTAGAACTGATTGGAAATGGAGCATATAGCCCGCTTACAGGATTTTTATCCCAAAAAGATTATGAAGCAGTGGTAGAGAATATGCGCTTAGCAACAGGTGAGGTTTGGAGCATCCCTATTACATTGCCCATTTCAAAGGAACAATCAGATACCATTGAACTTCAGGATACGGTAAAACTAGTCCATCAAAGTGAAGTATATGGTGTGCTGACAGTAGAGGATATTTATATTCCAGATAAAAGTAAAGAGGCTGTTTCTGTTTACCGTACAGATGATTTAGCACATCCAGGTGTAAAGAAAATGTTTGATCGCGGAAATATATATATTGGCGGCCCGATTAAACTCATAAAGAAAGTAGAGAAAACGGATTTTAGTAATTTTTACTTAGATCCGGCAGAAACGAGAGAAATATTTGCAGAAAAGGGATGGAAGACAGTAGTCGGATTCCAAACAAGAAATCCTGTTCATCGTGCACATGAATATATTCAAAAGTCAGCACTCGAAATTGTTGATGGTCTATTCTTAAATCCATTAGTAGGTGAAACGAAGGCGGATGATATTCCAGCAGATGTTCGGATGGAAAGCTACCAAGTGCTATTGAAAAATTACTATCCAAAAGAGCGTGTATTCCTAGCTGTATTCCCTGCTGCTATGCGTTATGCAGGACCAAGAGAAGCAATATTCCATGCGATGGTGAGAAAGAATTATGGCTGTACCCACTTTATCGTCGGTCGTGATCATGCTGGGGTAGGGAGCTACTATGGTACCTATGATGCTCAAAGAATTTTTGACCAATTTACACAAGAAGAGCTAGGTATTAATCTATTATTCTTTGAACATAGTTTCTATTGTAAGAAATGTGAGAACATGGCTTCTACAAAAACTTGTCCACATGGCAAGGAACATCATGAAATTTTATCTGGGACGAAGGTTCGCGAGCTTTTAAGAAATGGAGAGATTCCACCAAGTACATTTAGTCGTAAAGAAGTAGTGGAAGTGTTAATAAAAGGATTGCAAAAACAAGAAATCCATTCTTAAAGGAGAGAGAACTTTTGAGCCAAAGTACAAATATTACATGGCATGACCATGCAGTAACAAAGAAGGATAGAAGAGAAAAAAATAAGCATCATAGCTATGTTTTATGGTTTACAGGGTTATCTGGTTCGGGAAAATCAACGGTTGCAAATGCTGTTGCAAAAAGATTATATGAAGACCAGACAAATAGCTATGTCTTAGATGGAGATAATATACGTTTTGGAATTAATAAAGATTTGGGTTTTTCAGATGAGGACCGCAAAGAAAACATTAGAAGAATTGGCGAGGTCAGCAAGCTATTTGTTGATAGTGGGCAAGTCGTTCTAACTGCCTTCATTTCTCCGTTTCGCGAAGACCGTGATCGAGTAAGAGCTTTATTAGAAGAAAACGAGTTTGTGGAAATATATATAAAGTGTTCCATAGAGGCTTGTGAAGCAAGGGATCCGAAAGGTTTATATGAGAAAGCAAGAAAAGGAATCATAAAGGACTTTACAGGTATTAGTTCCCCATATGAGGAGCCGCTTCAGCCAGAATTAATCGTGGATACAGAAAAACATTCTATTGAAGAATGTGTAGAACAAATCGTACAATATTTAAAAGAAAAAGAATATTATATCTCTTAATATAGGGAAAGGGAAAAACTGAGCATGGTCCTTGCAAAACCATCCGTTCATCGTTGATTCCTTTCCCCACTTTTTAATGGATCCGAAAAGAAGGAACAACAAGAAGGGTGGATAAAATGGGGAGAGTATATCTAGTTGGTGCAGGGCCAGGAGATCCGGACTTAATAACGGTAAAAGGATTAAAATGCATCAAAAATGCCGATGTAATTTTATATGATCGTTTAGTGAATCGTGAGTTATTAGAATATGCGAAACCGAAGGCTGAACTGATTTATTGCGGCAAACTTCCGCATCATCATGCCATGAAACAGGAATTGATCAATCAAACCTTAGTGAAACATGCGAAAAAAGGGAAAATTGTCACAAGGCTAAAAGGTGGTGATCCCTTTGTATTTGGAAGGGGCGGGGAAGAAGCAGAGGAGTTAGCTAAGAATCAAATCCCCTTTGAAATAGTACCAGGAATTACTGCAGGCATTGCCGCTCCAAGTTATGCCGGTATCCCAGTAACCCACCGCAATTATGGCTCTTCTTTTGCCTTTGTAACAGGTCATATAAAAAATGGCGAGGAAGACCATATTAAATGGGAAGCACTTTCTCAAATTGATACACTTGCCATCTATATGGGAGTGAAAAATCTACCATATATTCAGTCGAAGCTTTTGTCCTTTGGAAAAAAAGGTACAATACCAGTTGCGCTCATCAATTGGGGAACAACCTTTAAACAAAAGACAATTATTACTGATCTTAACCATGTAATAGAGGATGCTGAAAAAGGAGAAATTGAAAATCCTTGTATGATTGTGATTGGCGAAGTAGTCAAAATGAGAGAGAAAATTAAATGGTTTGAGGAAAGTTTCGGTGAAACCATTCCGAAAGAGGTTGTTTGATAATGGAAGCAGTATTATATATATGTCATGGAAGCAGGGTAAAGGAAGCAAGCGATCAGGCTATCTCCTTTATTGAAAAGTGTATGAAGATAAATGGTTTCAAAGGCATACAAGAATATTCTTTCTTAGAATTGGCTGATCCCTCCATTGAAGAAGGTTTTCGAAAATGTGTAGAAAAAGGTGCTTCCACCATTAATATCATACCCGTTTTGCTTCTTACAGCAGCCCATGCCAAAAAAGATATTCCAGAAGTATTAGAAAAGCTTTCGCTGAAATATCCGCATGTCCAGATGAAATATGGCAAACCGATTGGAGTTCATCCTCAAATGGTTAAAATTGTTGCAGACAAAATTCGGAGCGCTTCTCTTTATAAAGAAAGTAATGAAACAATGCTTGTTATGCTTGTGGGAAGAGGAAGCAGTGATCCAGATGTAAAACGTGATTTAGGTAAAATAGCAGCTTTACTTGAACAACAAGTGGAACAAATCGTTGTACAGGATTGTTATTTAACTGCTGCACAACCAAGCTTTGAAGAAGCACTGCAAATGGCAGATCATTCTTCCTATCGCCATGTGTTGGTAATTCCCTATCTTCTTTTTACGGGAATTTTGATGAAGTCAATGGAAAAAACTATTAATAAAATAAAAAGTAACCATAAAGAATACGAACTCGCTCCTTATTTGGGTTATGACCCATTAATAGCTGGAATATTAAAAGAAAGAATAGACGAAATGATGGTAGGGAATGAATATGCTTTCATTACTAGTTGATATAAAAGATAAACATTGTGTAGTAGTTGGAGGAGGCAAGATTGCCTATCGAAAGGTGTTGATGCTTCTAGATGAAGAAGCTAGTGTAACGGTGATTAGTCCCGAAGTTTGTACGGAAATAGAAGAACTTTCAGAGGACAGGAAAATCAGGCTGCTGCGACGAACAGGGAAAGAGGAAGATTTCGCCCATGCCTTTTTAACTATTACAGCAACCAATGATTCACAAGAAAATCATCGTATCGCTAAACAAATTAAATCGTTTTGCTTAGTGAATGATGCTTCTTCTTTTGAAGAAGGAAACTGTCAGATTCCAGCTAGCTTTAAAAAGGGGCGTCTTCACTTAAGTGTTTCCACTAATGGCGCAAGCCCGAAACTGGCAAAAAAGCTGAAAGAGGAATGGCAGCAAAAGTATGATGATAATTATATTGCGTATATTGATTTTTTATATGAAGTTCGGACTCTTATCAAACAAAGATCGCTTTCTGCTGATGTGTCTAATGCTATTTTAACGGAAATATTGGATGATGCATATAAAGCTTCAGCTAGTTTACGCCATAATTATTATGAAAAGCTCCTAAACCTATAAGCTTATATCAGGTTTAGGGGTTTTCATTATGTCCTAAATAAGGGGAATCCACTGTATACCAATAATAACTTAAATAAAAGAGTTTTTTACGCTCTGGACATGTTAGTTCCCTCCTGGCTGCTCCTAGTTTCATCCAATTATCATATTGTATCATTTCCATATTTAACATATAATTTTTGTAGAATGGAATTATTTTCATAACGTAAAAAAGTCATCATTGTTTATAAATATTCATGCTTGTTTATCAAAAATAATCTTCCGAGTTTCCTTATTTTATGCTTTTAAACTGGTAGATTGATAGGAGGATACATGAGATTTAGTACAAAGCTTTATGTTGGTTTAGGCATTATTTTTGTGTTCATTACGATTTTAATTATTGTACTTATGAGTATGCTTCGACAGCAAAATGACAAAATGCATGTTCTTGCACATGATAAAACAGAAAGAATTAATGCAGCCTATACGTTAAAGAATGAAGTAACTAACTTAAGCAGACAAATATATGAATTATCCTCTCAATCCTCTAAAACACTCAATGAAATAACCATGAGCCAAATGGAAGAAACAAGAAAAGAAATAAACAAAGCGTATAATTTCTTAACCGAGAATGATAAAAGGGATGAAACGCAGGATTTATTAATAAAATTTTCGACATTATATCAACCCTTTGAAGAAAAGGGCCAACAAATAGTAGAAGCCAAAAATAAAAAAATGAATACCAATTTTTGGGCAAGAGAAAGTGATGAAAAAAATAGATTATTACAAATCGCGAGTTCGCTTTATAGTGCCCAGATTAAAGAGATGCAAGAAGAACTAGAAGATTCAAAAAAAACATATGATATTGTCGTATTAATGACTTATGCCTATATTATAGTCGGAGTAATATGCAGCATTACATTGGCCATTTATTTAATAAGGGGATTAACGAAAAATCTACATAAAGTTACGACAGTGATGTCCGGTGTTTCCTTTAAAAGAGGAATAAAGTTTCCAAGGCTGGAGATTAATTCGAAGGATGAAATAGGAGAAATTGCTCGTGCCTTTAATGAAATGGTAACAACTTTGGAAAAGTATTCTCGAGATGAAATTGAAAGCCGTGCCCAGGCAGAAGAGCAAAGTTGGCTTGACTCACGATTGGCAGAAATAACAACTAGTTTTTCAATGGTAGAAACGATGGAATCTCTTGCTGATTACTTCATTAGTCAAATAACTCCTGCTGTAGGTGCACAATATGGTGTTTTTTATCTGTTAAGCGAGAAGGGTAATGCCCGCTGCCTCAAGGAAATAGCAAATTATGCTTTTGATAATGAAGACAGACAATCTATCATTCAGCTTGGTGAAGGTTTAGTGGGACAAGCTGCAAAGGAGAATAAAAGCATCAGTCTTATTGATATTCCCAATGGATACATAAAGATTAAATCTGGTTCAGGAGAGGCAGAACCAAAGCAGGTGCTTATTCAGCCCATTTCCTATGAAGGAGAAGTATTAGCGATTGTAGAATTAGCCTCTTTGCAATATTTCCGACCGGTGCAGCAAAGTTTACTTAAAGAAGTGGGAGAATACTTAGGTATATCTATTCATGGTATTTTTAATCGACTAGAAGTAAAGAGATTGCTAGAGGATGAGCAGCGTTTGACGGAGGAGCTGCAAAGCCAATCGGAGGAACTACAAGCTCAACAGCAGGAATTAATGGCTATTAATGAAGAATTACAGGCACAATACAGAGTGTCAGAAGAAAAGAATGCAGAGCTAGAAAAGATAGGAAAGAAATTAGAGGAAAAGGCTCAGCAGTTAATCTATAACTCTCAGTATAAATCGGAGTTTTTGGCGAATATGTCTCATGAGCTTAGAACGCCTTTAAATAGTATGCTAATCCTGTCGCAAATGCTCGTTGAAAAGGAAAATGAGAATTTAACTACAAAACAAATCCAGTATTTGCAGACTATCTATTACTCTGGTAATGAATTACTAAGATTAATAAACGAGATATTAGATTTGGAGAAGATTGAGACTGGGATGATGGAAATAATAGAGGAACCAGTAAAAATGGAAGGGATACAAAACTGCTTGAAAAGCCAGTTTTCTCCTATCGCTAATCAAAAGAAACTTGATTTTTGTGTGAAAATTGATAAAGAGGTGCCTGCTTTTATAGAGACAGACACACATCGTTTAAATCAAGTATTAAAAAATTTATTGTCCAATGCTTTTAAATTCACAGAAAAGGGAAGTGTGGAGCTGATTATTCGGATGGAGGAGACAGCCAAGTCCAGGTTTGCCATCGCGGATGAATCTATCGTATCCTTCACTGTGAAGGATACAGGGATTGGGATTCCTAAGGATAAAATGAATATTATATTTGAACCATTTAAGCAAGCAGATGGAACCATCAGCAGAAAATATGGGGGAACGGGTCTTGGGTTATCTATCTGTAAAGAGATTTCCCGCTTACTTGGGGGAGAATTGGTAGCAACAAGTATCGAAGGAATGGGTAGTTCATTTTCTCTCTATTTGCCTGTAAAGCGCCAAAAGCAAAAAGGAGCTGTCGAACAATCACCTATTGAAGAAAGTTATCGACAAATTGCAGTAACAAATAATGAGTTAATCGATACTACGGAACTAAATAAGAGTGCTAATTTAATAGGGAAGAAAGTTCTAATTATAGATGATGATATACGGAATATTTTTTCCATCCATGCAGCATTGGAAGAGTACAATATTGAAATTCTTTATGCAGAGAATGCGAAGGATGGGATTAGCCTTCTAGAGGAAAACGTGGATATTGATCTTGTGTTGATGGATATTATGATGCCAGAAATGAGTGGTTTAGAGGCTATTTCCATCATACGGAAAAAAGATAAATTTAAAACGCTGCCAATTATCGCCTTAACAGCAAAGGCGATGAAACATAATCGAGAACAGTGCATGGAAGCTGGAGCATCTGATTATATTAGTAAACCAGTAAATTTAGAGCAATTATATTCGCTTATTCAAGTATGGCTTTATAAAGAATAATAAAGCGATACTAGTATCTGGGTAACATTGGTAAATGGCTTGTTAATAGATAGGAGGCTTTATAAATTTATGCAGTATTCAGCTCAATCTATAGAACAAAAGAAAAATCTATCTTCTTCCGTATCAGAACCAATCTATATTTTAATGGTAGATGATTTACAAGAAAATCTGATGGCCTTAGAAGCAGTATTAAATTCTCCTCGGTATCATTTGGTTTTTGCTAAATCCGGTGAAGAAGCTTTAAAATGCATTTTGAAATATGACTTTGCCGTAATTCTACTCGATGTTCAAATGCCAGGCTTAAATGGGTTTGAAACAGCAAAATTAATAAAAGAACGAAAAAAATCACGACATATTCCCATTATTTTTATTACTGCCATCAGTCAAGATATTCATCATATTACACAAGGCTATCAAGCAGGGGCGATTGATTATATTGTTAAACCATTTAATCCAGATGCACTAAGAAGTAAAGTGGCCCAGTTTGTGCAAATTTTTGAAAGTCATACGACAAGCCTCCACGAAATGAATTGGCAAACAACGTCAGAATTGGAGAAAATGAATAAGGAATTAAGAATAACGAAAATGGATTTAACCAAAAATGCCGTCTTCTCTTCGGTGTTACAGAAGGCGTTACAAGACACAATTGTTACCTTTGACGAAGAAGGAATAATAATTAGTGTCAACCCAAGTGTGAAAAGAATGTTTGGCTATGTAGAAGGAGAGCTTATAGGAGCTTCGATTGAAGTACTCTTACATTCTGCTGAGTCAGAAATATCTGGAGAAACACCTATTACATTTGAGATGATGGTTCCTAAGTTAGTCGGAAGAATGATAGAAGCGAAGGCGAAGCGGAAGAATCATACTGTATTTCCAGTGGATATTTACATTGGAGATGCAATGGTAGAGGATTATCAGTTATTTGTTTGTACGATTCGTGATATTTCTGAAAGAAAAGAAGTGGAATTATTAAGAAAGCAGCAACTTGATCGCTTAGAGCATGCTGTTGAAGAAAGAACGCTGGAGTTATTATTCATGAATCATCAACTACATAGGGAAAGAGAAGAAAAATCTAAGGTAACAGATGATTTAATGCTTTCAGAAGGACGCTTTCGACAAATATTTGAGGCGAGTCCATGTATGATGGCAATCCGCACATTACAAAATCCTAGTTTTATTGCTGTAAATAATAACTGGGTAACAAGCACGGGTTATACAATCGAGGAATTGAAGGATGATAGTTATCAATGGGAAATAGCGAAAGAAATTAATGGAATAGAAGAGAGTTTCCAGGAAGAAGAATGGCTCACTCCTTTTAAAAATCAAAGAGTCAATTTCATGCTGAAAAATGGAGAGCAGAAACAAGGATTACTATCCACTGAAATTATAACGATCGAAAAGAAGAATTGTGTGTTAATTGTATTAAATGACATAACAGAACGATTAGCATTTGAAAAAGAAATGGCTAGACTTGATCAATTAAATCTAGTTGGCGAAATGGCAGCTGGAATTGCCCATGAAATTCGTAATCCGATGACAACCGTTCATGGATTCCTACAAATTGGAAAATCAAATCCCTCTAACCTATCACTAGAGCATATGGAACTCATGATTGACGAGTTAGATCGAGCGAATAAAATCATCAAAGAATTTCTAACATTAGCTAAAAATAAGACGAGCGATAAACGATTATATTCGTTAAATAGAATTATTGAAATTATTTTTCCTTTAATTAATGCAGAAGCTTTATTGACAGGTAAGAAGGTGAACCTTCAATTAGAGGAATGTCCAGAACTATTTTTGGATGAGAAAGAGATAAGGCAGCTTTTATTAAACCTTGCTCTAAACGGTTTAGAGGCTATGGAGCCAGACGGAATTCTCACGATAAAAACATTCTGTAAAGGAAAGTATATTGTGTTGGAAATTATTGATAGCGGCAATGGAATCGATGAAGAAATATTAAAAAAGCTAGGAACCCCCTTCTTTACAACAAAGGATAATGGGACAGGGCTAGGACTGGCTGTTTGTTATCGAATTGCTGAGCGTCATATGGCAAGAATAAAAGTGCATACAAGTGAGAGTGGTACAAAATTCTCCGTGTGTTTTGAGATAGAGGAAGGAAAATAGAGATTGCTTAGCTAGCAGTTCTTCTATTTTTCTTTTTTTATGACAAAAAAAATCAATATAAGAGGGTTTTTCTAAAGGAAAATCGAATGAAGAGGAGAAAATAATATGTGGAGGGGTTAGAAATGGTACCACAAAGAGTTTCATTGCTTACATTAGGAGCATTACGGTTACCAGAATTGCGAAGGTTTTACCAGCGGATTGGCTGGCTGGAAAAGGAATCAAGCTCTGATCAATATGCTATTTTTAAGACAGCTGGTGTTTTGCTAACATTGTTTCCGTTAGAGGAATTAGCGAAGGACGCAGGAGTAGAACTGCAAAATCCCATGGAGGGTTATCGAGGGGTTACCTTTGCTATTAATGTAAATACCCCTGAGGATGTAGACACAGTAATGGAAAAAGTCAAAGAGGCAGGCGGAAAGATTATAAGAGAAGCAAGCGATGCCTTTTGGGGCGGAAGAACAGCTTATTTTGCCGATCCAGAAAACAATCTCTGGGAAGTTGCTTGGAATCCTGATTCTGTATTTGATGAAAGAGGAGCAATGATTGATTTTTAAAAGGAAATGGTGTTTTAAAATAAAGACTGATTATTTAAAGCAAAGTTTGATTAAAAGACATTTAATATCTAAAGGTAAATTAGGATAGAGTTTTTTCAGTAAATGTAGGTAATTAAGAGAATCTATAATTATTTGATTATGTTAACTTGTTTATTCTATAGTTATGGAAGAAACGGGGCAGTATAGTGAAATAAAAAATATTCAAGTCCATAAAAAATACCGTCCAAAGAGATAGACGGTATTTTTTTATATCCTTGGTAAGAGGTTATCATTATGGGAATTAAAAATCGGATTTTATAATGGTTTCTAAAGCCTTTTTTAATACATTTTGTTCGTCATCTGACAAATTTTGAAGAACCATAGTATTCAAGTTGATGGTTGCAGATTCAATATTTTCTTTAATACTGTTAGATTTTGAAGTAACCGTTACTAAAACATTCCTACGATTATTTGGATCTACCGAACGTTCTATCAAACCAGCCTTTTGCATTTTATCTAAAATTCCAGATACGGTAGGTGCTTCCAAATATACCATTTCTCCAATCTGTTTAGGCGATAACTGCCCTTCTTTCCATAAACAATTTAGCACACCATATTGAGCTGGTGTAACTCCGTATTCCTCCAAAAGCTTGCTAAAATATTTAAAAACTTTATTCTGACTTACACTAAGTAAGAAGTTCATACAATTATTTAATTCCATGTTATCTCCTCCATTTGACAATAACTATAATAACATGTTAAGTTTTGTTACGAAATACTTTCAGTGCAGAAATATTTTGTTTCGAAAAGGAGTAGTGGATTATGAGTACATTTAAGGCGATTGTTGTAAAAGAAAACCAAGACCAAGTAATTTACGGTTTAGAAAATGTTGATTTCGATAGTCTTTCAGACGGTGAAGTTCTTATTAAGTTGGCATATTCTTCAATAAACTATAAGGATATGTTGGCAGTCCAAAAAAATGGTGGTGTTATCCGGAAGTATCCAATGATTCCTGGAATTGACTTAAGTGGAACTATAGTTCATACCCTTGATAATCGTTTTACAGAAGGACAGAAAGTTGTTATTACAGGTTTTGATATGGGAATGAGCCATACTGGAGGGTTTGCAGAATATGCAAGAGTTCCAGCAGAGTGGATTGTTCCTTTACCAGAAAACTTAACTCTTAAAGATGCAATGGTCTTTGGAACAGCAGGATTTACTGCTGCACTATCCATCTTTGCTTTAGAAGAGAAAGGTATGGATAAAAATAATAATCCAAAAATATTAGTCACTGGTTCAACTGGGGGAGTAGGTAGTATTGCTATCCAAATTTTATCTAAAATTGGTTACAAAAATATCTCAGCATTGATTCGAAAAGAGAGTCAAACAGACGTAGCGAAATCTTTAGGTGCAACTAATGTCATTTTTGCAAGTGAGTTAGGAGAACAAAATAAGCCCCTTAATAAACAAAAGTTTGACTTTGTTTTAGATACTGTTGGTGGGGAGGTTGCTTCTGTATTAATTCCTCAAATCTCTTATGGTGGAAGTATGAGTATGTGTGGTAATGCAGGTGGGATAAAATTAACATCAACTGTGTTGCCGTTTATACTTAGAGGAATTAACCTTTTAGGTATTGATTCAGTAAATGTACCAATTAATGACCGTGGGTATATCTGGGGGAAAATCGCAGACGAATGGAATATTTCTAAAACTACTCTAATAGATGAAATTACACTAAGCGAAATACCACAAACAATTGAAAAAATTAAAAATGGACAGCATTTAGGAAGAACAATTATAAAATTTTAATACCTTGTTTAAATTCTAAAAATTAATAAAGATGCTGTTAAATACCGCCAAATAAAAAGAACTGGATTTATCTAAAGTTCTTTTTATTTGGGTCCAAATTGGAGGAAATAGTACTATTGGTTATGGACAAACAAAAGATATTTTTTCTATATGAAGTACAAAATGGACTAGTTTGTGAAAAGTTATACTTAAACAATAGGGGGCGTTAGTTGAATAAGAAGTCTAGGAATAATCAAACTTTATTATAAAAAATCTAACAAAGTTATTAATAGAAAAACCATTTTGAACAATCTTTATTCAAAATGGTTTTTTGGCAATATTATTTATGTTTAACAAAGTCCATTACGTAGCGAATGTATTTATCATCTCTTGCAAGCCATACGCCATAATTTCGGCGCAGGAAGATTTCTCCTTGTAGGAAGGTAGAGAAGGTTTGTGGAAGCTTTGTTTTTTTATGGTTAATTGCCCACTGGTTTTTGCTCACTTGATAAAGGAAGAATACCTCATCTTGTTTGTTTTCAAATAAAGTCCCAAGCGGAGAATCTTTTTTATTGTATTCATTCTTTTTCGGATCTTCTCTTAAAGGTTCTAATGCAAAAGTATCAAGGCAATAATTTTGGTAAGCTTTATCGGTTAAGTTGCAGCCGGATGCCTTTACATGACCTCCCCCGCCGTATACGCCCGCCACTTTTGATACATCTACATGATCATGAATTGTGCGGAATCCAAGTTTTTTTCCACCAATATTAACAATTGCTATGTAATCTAAATGAGGATATTCCTTGCCAAGCTCATTCCCCAATTCAGAATGGTATTGCTCTGCATAGACAACGCCTGCATACAAACCGTCTATTTCCTTTTGGACAAGTTCACGACGTTTCCGACGGATGTAACGGTCAATTTTCTTTTCTTCCATATCTAGAATCTGTGTTTCTAGCTCATCAAAGTAGAAATGATCACTTTCCTTTAATCGTGTAACCATTTTTTCCACAAATTCATCAAATGAAATAAGATAGAAAAGTGCATTTAAACGTTGTGCTTCTAAATTATTGTTTCTTTCCCAATCCCATGTATCATATTGTCTTACCAACTCCACGAATTCTGATATTGCTGGAGAGGGAGTCATGTATTCATGTTTTACAAGGTATTCATATAATAAAGACGTGGCACTAGTCAAGGTTCCATCCTCATCTTGAACAGACACAAATCCCCATTCAAAATCATTTAAATGAAGAGCTGTTTTATGATGGTCGATCAGTTGTACCTTGCCACCTTTTTTATAATAGTCATCTAATCGAATCGTATTTTCTTCATTGACAGAAAGATCGGTAATAAAGAGAAAAGTGTCTTCCGTTTTTTGATCTAAGAACTTTTCTACTTCTTGGTTGAGAAAAGATACGGAATTATAACGCACCTCTACGTCTTCTCCGAATGCGAGTTTTGCAATAATGCCGCAGCCAACTCCATCTAGGTCATTATGCGATAATAGTTTGTACATTTTTTTCACCCCTGCCCAATAGTATAATCTAATATGAAAAAAATAGAACCGATTACGGCTAATTTCTTTTTGAAAAACACATCCTTACAAAGAAAAAACGTGTCTCAGATAGGTTGTGCACCATATGTGAGACAGCCTTTTTGAATGGTTATTTCAAGCCAATGGATACTTTTTCGCCGTCTATTTGAAGTTCTTTCATTTCTGTTATTCTTTCGAAAAGAAGCTCCTGGAGAATAACTCCTTTATGAATAAGAGAATGATATTCCATGATCGTGTGTTGGAAAGTGATTGAACAGTCGATATATAAATCAATTTTCTTATCGACTGGCAAGTTCTTTTCTTTCCGCAAATCTTGGACGGAACGAATGAGTTCTCTGATGTTCCCTTCCCTTTTTAATGCTTCTGATATGGTTGTATCAAGCATTACGGTGAAATTCTTAGAGGAGGCCTCATGATATCCCGGTAGATTTGTCTTTCTTTGGAGAAGTATTTCTTCCCCTGTTAAGGTAATACATTCTTTACTTTCTAGTTGGAAAGTTAAATATCCTTTATTTCTAAATAAATTTATCTCTTCTTCTGTTGCAGCTTGTAATTTATCTTTTATAAATTTAACACTTTTTCCTAGTTTTGGCCCTGCCTTTTTAAAATCAAGCTTTAAAGAATATTGAACATAATCTTCTTGTGAATCTATCCAGTTAATCCTTTTCACATTTAGTTCTTCTTTTATGATAGATTCAAACTGTAAAAAATCAGTATTCTGGTTACTATTGTTCGAGAAAATCAATAATGTAGCCAAAGGTTGTTTGGTTTTTATTTGAAACCGATGACGAAGACTTCTTCCAAGCTCAACCACTTCTTTTACTTTCTCCATTTGTTCTTCTAATTGCTTATTCACCCTTTCAGAGTTTTTGGAAGGAAAGTTAGTTAAATGAACGCTTTTCCCTGTTAAGGCAAGATGAATACTTTCAGATGTAAAGGGAATAAAGGAAGCTAACAACTGTGATGAATGAATTAACACACTATATAAGGTTTGAAAAGCAGAAAGTTTGTCATCTGACATTCCCCTACTCCAAAATCGCTCGCGATTTCTGCGAATATACCAATTACTTATATCATCCATTAATGCAGCGATTTTTCTGGCGGCATTGGTTAATTGATATTGTTCCATCTCCGTTTGGACAATCATCGAAGTCGTTTCTAAGCGAGAAAGAATCCAGCGATCCATAATTGGGAGGTTATTAGCTCTTGGTAAATTCGGATCAAAATGATCTATTTCAGCGTATATAGAATAGAAATGAAATAAACTTAAAAATGTATCAATAATTTTTGATTTTGCCTCTTGGACATTTTTTTCTGAGAATCTCTTTTGATTCCATGGAGCACTGTCTGCCACAAGCGCCCACCGTAGTGCATCTGCGCCATATGTTTGGATAAGCTCAACAGGGTCTAATGCATTGCCTTTGCTTTTAGACATTTTTTGTCCTTGTTCATCTAGTACATGCCCTGTTGCTACCACATTTTTATATGGTGCTTTGCCGGAATAAAGGACGGAAACAGCTAACAGCGAATAAAACCATCCTCTTGTTTGATCGATTCCTTCCACAACTACATCTGCAGGGAACTGCTGTTGAAATATGCCGCTATTCTCAAATGGTGTATGATATTGGGCAAATGGCATGGAGCCACTATCAAACCATACGTCGATCACTTCTGGTGTTCGATGCATTTCCCCCCTGCATGAGGGACAAGTTAAGATTAGTTCATCTACATACGGTTTGTGCAATTCTAAATGGTCAAAAGGATTCTTCGTATATTTTTTTAGCTGTGCTATGCTTTTAGGAGCTATTTCTGTTTGGCAGCAAGTACATTGCCATACGTTTAGTGGAGTTCCCCAATAGCGGTTTCGGCTTATATTCCAATCGACTAATCCCTCAAGGAAATTTCCAAAACGGCCATCTTTTATATGCTCAGGATACCAGTTTACCTCTTGATTTTTCGCGATCAGCATTTCCTTTGCTGCGGTTGTTTTGATAAACCAGCTTTCTGTTGCGTAATACAAAAGGGGTGTGTCACAGCGCCAGCAATGAGGGTAAGAATGTTCATATTTTTCTTTATGGAATAACAGTCCCTTTTGATGAAGCATTTTGATTATCTCGACATCCGCTTTTCCATCTTTTACAAAGGTGCCTGCTAAAGGGGTAATGGCTTTTTTATATCTTCCTCTTTCATCCACCACATGGACAAAAGAAAGGTCGTTCGCTTGCACAAGATGATAATCATCTTCGCCATAAGCTGGGGCAATATGGACAATTCCAGTTCCACTGTCACTTGTGACGAAATCACCATGATGAATAGTATGACCTTTCTCCACTTGCACGTAAGAAAATGGTGCTATATAGGAAAGTCCGAGTAAGTCTTCCCCTTTTAATTGTTCGATCACTTCTCCCTCTGTACCAAATACTGCCTGTAATCTATTTTTAGCGATGATAAATACATCGTCCTCCATTTTAACCTTTACATAGTCCAAGTCTTTATGAACTGCTAATGCAACATTTGCTGGTAATGTCCACGGAGTTGTTGTCCAGCCTAGTACATATTCATTCTCCTTTGAAGCAAGCTTGAATTTGACGGTAGCACTTAAATCTTTTACATCTTTATAACCTTGAGCCACCTCATGTGAGCTTAAGGAGGTCTGACAGCTAGGGCAATATGGAGAAACACGATGCCCTTTATACAGCCAGCCCTTCTCATGAATGGTACCAAGGATATTCCAAACAGATTCAATATAATCATTACTCATGGTCATATAAGGATCATCCATATCAACCCAATAGCCTAGTTCTTTTGTAAATGTGCGCCATTGTTGTTCATAGGAGAATACGCTAGCTTTACATTGTTCAATAAAAGGAATCACGCCATACTCTTCGATTTCTTGTTTTCCGGAAATACCGAGTGCCCTTTCTACGCCTAATTCCACTGGTAGCCCGTGCGTATCCCATCCCGCTTTGCGAATGACTTGTTTGCCGTTCATTGTTTGAAATCTGGCGATGATATCCTTGATCGTTCTACCTAACGCATGCCCGACATGTGGAAGTCCATTGGCTGTTGGCGGTCCTTCATAAAATACAAAGGGTTCTTTATTTTCGCGCTGTTCAATTGATTTTTGAAAAATTTGCTTTTCTTCCCAAAAAGCGAGAATTCTTTCTTCGCGGCCTCTGTCTGTTTCTTTTGGTGTTTCCATCCATATCCCTCCATATTAATCAGTAAACATTCCAGTATAGAAAGATATTTTCCGGAAATAAAAAACACCCGTCCCTATGTAGGGACGAGTGTATTATTTATAACCCGCGTTACCACCCAAATTCTGCTTGGCAAAAGCAAACAGCGCTTAGTCAACGTACTATCATACGTGTTCCCTTTAACGGTGGAAATCCGTCAAGACTTACTAACTGCTAGGGTTCTGCCTTGCATCTCAGAGATGATTTTTCCGGTTTGCTTTCCTTACTGGCTTCCACCATACCCAGCTCGCTAAAAGGAATACAAAACGTACTTTTTCTCTTCATCGATTTCTATGAATTGGAATGTTTTGTATAGGATAGCACTTTTAAATGGGAAACTCAAGAGACGTTAACCTAATTTAAGATAAAAAATAAAACATAGTTGGAGAAATACAGCCACAAAACTGCCATAGTATCGAGACTGGGATTTTGTTAGAATGATAGGTAGTGATTGAATAGGTTTGAAAGGGAGTAGAGACATGAAGAAAGTATTAAATATAGCCTTTTTTTATGCGATTTTAGGATTGGTTAGTGGTGTTTACTATAGAGAATTTACGAAAATGAGAGATTTTACAGGTGAGACCCAGCTCTCCGTGGTGCATACTCATTCGTTTGCTTTAGGAATGATGATCATGTTAATCGTCTATCTATTCTGTTATACAATGAAAATCCATACACTCAAAAACTTTGATGTATTCTTTTATTTTTACAATATTGGAGTGCTTTCTACTATTACGCTAATGATTATTAGAGGAACGCTGCAAGTGCTTGAGTTTGATTTATCAAGTGGGTTAGATTCTGCTATTTCGGGAATCGCGGGTCTAGGTCATATTGCCGTTACCATCGGATTAGTGCTGTTTTTTCTTTTATTGAAAAAAAACCACCACGAAAATATTCGGACGAAGTAGACAAGAGCGTTTTTCCGAAGCTTATTGAGAGCAGCAGCTTCGGAAAAACGCTAGATTAATTTAAGAATTTGCTGGCTTGTTTAGGAGGTCATTTCTATAATGGGATAGCGCAAGTAATGGAAAAATATGATTATAGCTATGATAGTAAATATAGAATTGAGTAGGTAAGCCGATTCCTGTTGGATAAGTAATGGCATGGTTCTCCCCTTTTTTTTCTAATAAATATTGTATGCCCCTTTTTACTTCACTGCTTGCTCCTTCTCCTGCTGCGATTAAAGCATCGACAGCCCAAGCTGTTTGTGATTCCGTGCTAAACGGTAGCGGCACATACGTTAGTTTTTCACAGCTTTGACAGGATTCTCCCCATCCGCCATTTGAATGTTGAATTCTCTTCAGCCAAGTGACTGCCTTTTTGATTGTTGGATGATTTAAAGACATACCAACAGCTGTTAAACCTGTAATGGCAGCCCATGTACCGTAAATATAACAGACTCCCCATCTGCCATACCAAGAGCCATTTTTCTCTTGATTATCGCTTAGCCAATCTACAGCCAGTTTTATATGAGGATGTGTATAACGCAGATGTGCAAAATTACCTAAATATTCTAGAACTCTTCCTGTTAAGTCAGCGGTAGATGGATCTACTGCTGCATCTTTGGCGTTTTCAATAGGAACGAGTTTAAGTATTTCCCAATCTGTATTTTTTTCAAAGGCGCCCCACCCGCCATCTCTGTTTTGCATGGAAAGCAAATAGTTTGTGCCCTTTAGCCAAGCTTGATGAACAGTTGGATTTTTTGCAGTTGCGGCGGTTAAGGCACGTAGAACAGCTGAGGTATCATCATTGTCTGGATTATTAGTGTTGATGTCAGAAAATCCCCATCCGCCGGGTTCTGCACGAGGATTATGAACCTGCCAATCACCTTTTTTTGTATGTTGTTTTGTTAGAAGATATTTCGTTGCTTTTTTTATCGGAATAGATTCTGAAGACATGCCCGCTTGTTGTAATGTATAGCTAATTAACCCTGTATCCCAAACGGTGCTGGTAGAATTTTCAAGGTGGCTGAGTTCCCCTCTTTTATCAATAAGAGAGGAGAGACCAGAAACTGCTTTGTTAATAACAGGTGAGTCTTTTTTATAGCCAAGGGCAAGCAGGGCATAGATCATAAAGAAAGTGGCACTGGCATAACTGTAAAGCGTTCCATCTTCTTCAAGTCGATCTAGCATATATTTTTCGCCATATTGAAACCCTAAATGGTGAAGATAGGCTGGGAATTTGCCGATTCTTTTCATTTCTTTCCACAGGAAGGTAAGGGGTGACCGCTCATTTTCTAGGTATTCGTAAGAGGGATAAAGAGCCATATCTCTTACAAATAAATCATCTAGCTTTGCTTTTGGCTGAAGGGTAAATTTTTTATTGGATGCTATTAACATAGGAATGAAGTGAATACGGGCATAGGCGCTAAATTGGTAGAAGTTAATAGGCTGGAACGTTGGCATCAATAAAAATGTCATCGGAATGTATATCATATGGGACCATGGGTATAAACCATTGACGGAAAGCATCCATTTTATCATAAAATGAGCTTTCGCTAAACCGCCATTTTTTATAATAAATGATCTTGCCTTCTTCATCTGCTTATTGTCCTTCGTATAATGGCCAGAGTATAGAAGGGCAGTATACGCAATAATGGTTGCTGATAAATGACCATTTGGCTCATCCCGATATGCCTTCCAATACCCTTCTTTCTCCTGGGTTGTACGCAGTGTTTTAGTCAAAAGACGGATGTTTTCTTCTTCGGTTTCGATATTTAAAGCTCTAATCGTAATGATATAAAAAGCATCTGTCATTAAGCTGCCTTGAAAACGGAATCGAAAAGATCCATCTCGCTGTTGATGTTCAACAAGTTTCTTTATCCGTCTATGTTGCTCTTTTTCAACTATTTCGATAATTGTATTCAATAAAGTCACCTCAACTTTAAGATCGTATTAGTAAACTTTATGCATCAAAAGGAAAATCATATTCAGAAATATTTATATTTTCTTTTTTTAGTGGTTGAAATTGAAAGGATAGAGGACTATAATAAAACATAATTTAATGGAGCGAACATGTTGAGCAGAAGGAGTAGCCTAAGTAACTTTTTCAAAAGAGAGCAGTCGGCAGCTGAAAAGATTGTGTAAAAGCCTTTGGTGAAGACATCTGTGAGTGTTACTTTGAACATTGTATAAACAATTAGTAGGGGTAACCGGCCATCACCGTTATGATACAAGTGGTTTTTTTTAAAGAACAATTTGGGTGGTACCGCGGATAATCCGTCCCTTTTATAGGGGCGGTTTTTTGTTGTTTTTTTTCTAAATTACAAGATAAGCATCATGACCGTTTTCTGCTATCGTTTTTTGTTTCAAATATACAGAGCAAGAAGATAGAGCTTTTCTTATAAGGAGGTGAGTACCATGGATGATGATGATGATAACGATATGAATCAAAAAAAATTACTTATTTTAGGAGGAACAACGATATGGAATCTTCAAAAAGGGTACTCATCTCTGAATGCGAACAGTATGTTGGAAAGGAAGTAGTATTAAAGGGCTGGGTAAAGAAAATCCGTCAGCTCGGAAAAGTTGGTTTCTTGTTATTGAGAGATCGCACGGGAACGATTCAATGTGTCCTTGAGCAAGAGCAGAATCAACTGAAGATAGAGACAGAAAGTGTTGTTCGGGTGGCTGGAGTTCTTGTTGATACGGAAAAAACAGCAAATGGAGTAGAGCTTCAAGTAAGGGAATTAACGATTCTAGCGGAAGCTGGCCCGTTGCCATTCGAAATTAATAAGAACCAAGTAAAGGTAGGATTAGATCATGTATTAAACCACCGAGTTCTATCATTAAGACATGAGGAAATAAATGCAATTTTTACGATTCAATCTATGTTTGTAAAAGGTTTTACAGAGTTCCTAACTACCGAAGGCTTTACGCGAATTTTTACACCGAAAATTGTTTCACAGGGAGCAGAAGGCGGGGCTAATGTTTTTACCTTTAACTATTTTGAGAAGCATGCTTATTTAGCGCAATCCCCTCAATTTTATAAACAAATGATGGTGGGCGCTGGGTTTGAACGAGTGTTTGAAATTGCACCTGTATATAGGGCAGAAGAGCATAATTCATCTAGACACTTAAATGAATATATTTCCCTAGATGTTGAAATCGGTTTTATTGACAACGTGGAAGAAGTAATGGAGATCGAAAGGCAGGTTCTTCAATATACTTTCCAGTATGTAAAGGAGCATTGTCTAAACCAGTTAGATTTATTAAAGGTCGAAATACCGGAATTGAATAATATACCAAAAATGACATTAGAGGAGGCACAGCAGCTATTAAAGGATAAGTATCAGAAGAGCTCTCCTGAAGGGGATTTAAATACAGAAGGAGAAAAATATATTGGAAGGTATATAAAAGATAAGTATGGAAGCGATTTTGTATTTATAACAAACTATCCAAGAACTACGAGACCAATGTATACAATGCCAAATAAAGAAAATCCAGCTTTAACTGATTCCTTTGACCTTTTATATAAAGGCAGTGAAATTACTTCAGGTGGACAGAGGATTCATTGTCAAACGGAACTGATAGAGTCTTTTAAGGAGAAAGGACTAAATCCAAGTGAGTTTACAGCCTATATCGATTCCTTCGCTTATGGAATGCCACCACACGGAGGATTTGGAATTGGCTTAGAACGTATCATCATGAAGTTTCTAAATTTAGGAAACATCCGCGAAGCAAGTGCTTTTCCAAGAGACTGTGACAGACTTATTCCTTAGAAGGAGATTGTAGAACTAGTACTAGACGTAAATAAAATTTGCTCTTTACTCGTACATTCGTTGATTGATTTGGAAATATTTTACGTCCCAAATAGAACGACATTACGAATAGGGGCAAATCTTATTTACAAGGGTAAATCCGAAAAGAAGGAGCTATTCATAAAAAATTTGGACAATTTGGTAAAGAGGGGTTTCTTTTCCTTCTAGAAAAGGTATATAAAAAGGAGCTAGATTATATATACATAATGGAGGGGGAAGCGCATGCATGATGAAGTAGAATTAGTGCTTGATGCTAAAGCAGAGCTAGGGGAAGGCCCATGCTGGGATTTCAGGAATAATCTCTTATATTGGGTAGATATTGAAGGGAAAAAAGTACATATGTATAACCATATCTCTGGTAAGCATAAACAAATTCAACTCGAACGCGAAGTATCAGCCATTATCCCTTGTAGTAAAAAAGATACGGAATTTATTGTTACATTAGATAACGGTTTTCATCTTTTAAATATAGAAACAGGACAGCTAGAATTCATGACGGATCCAGAGAAGGAATTAACACGAAATCGATTTAATGATGGCAAGTGCGATGCTAAAGGGCGATTGTGGGCAGGAACGATGAGCAGGGAGGATAAGAAAGAGGCAGCCCTTTATTGTCTCGGAAAAGATGGCAGGTGCAAGGAGAAGATGAGTGATTTAACTATTTCAAATGGAATGGCATGGACAAGTGATAATAAATACTTTTACCATATTGATACACCTACCCAAATTATCACTCAATATGAATATGAATTAGAAACAGGAGAGCTAGGGAGGGCAAAACAGATTATTGATTTTTCTGAGGAAGAAGGATTTCCAGATGGCATGACGATTGATAGCGCAGGAATGCTATGGGTTGCTCATTATGGTGGAGGAAAAGTGTCGAGATGGAATCCCGATAATGGTGAAAAATTAGAGGAAATACTTTTGCCAGTCCCAAATGTGACTTCTTGTACATTCGGGGGGAAAAAGCTGGATGAATTATATATAACCACAGCACGATCTGGTTTAGATGATGAGAAGTTAAATGAGCATCCACAATCAGGAGGACTATTCAAAGTGAAGTTAGGTATAAAAGGCGTCAAGACTTACTTATATCAGAACTGAAGCTTACTAGTTTATAAGGACGATTACGTTTTAATAAGAAAAGAGAGGGCAAAAAGATATGCCACTCTCTTATTTTGTTATTTAACTACTAAAAAGGGGCATTTGGCTCTTTTTAAGCTAGTTTGACTGCTTCTTCCGTTGCTCTTAAGGAGTTTTTCGAACCATCAATTGTTAAAAGAATAGTAGAATACATCGTTTACGCCCCTTTTCTGATTTAGTGATCAGATACTTTTGCATTGGGGTTTTGAAATACAGTAAGCTTATCCACTATCTTTTGACTAGCGGAATTTAACCCTGTCATTATTACTGTATTCTGGTTTTCTTTTAACTTTAAAGCGATTTTATCAATCGCACCAACTGCAGAATCATCCCAAACATGAGAATGGGTAAAGTCGATGGAAATTTGTTTGTTGGTGATGGAAGTATCAAATGCTTTAATAAAGCTGTCAACAGATGCGAAGAATAATTGACCTTCCACTGCATAATGCTCTTCATTCGTTCTTTCTTGCCTATGCACCTTAACATGGGAAATCTTCGCTGCGAAAAAGACCGCACTTAACAGAACTCCAGCAATGACGCCAAGGGATAAATTATTGGTTGCAACCACAATAATGACTGTCACAAGCATGACTAGGGCATCTGCCTTTGGTGCATTCACGAGATATTTGAAGGAAGACCAGTCAAAGGTGCCGATACAAACCATAATCATAATGCCGACTAATACTGGCATTGGAATCTGTACAACGAGACTGCCTAATACCATAATCAAAAACATAAGAAAGACACCGGCAACAAAGGTAGATAATCTGCCTCTTCCTCCCGATTTTACATTAATGACAGATTGACCAATCATTGCACAGCCAGCCATACCGCCGAAGAATCCTGTCACAATATTAGCGATTCCCTGCCCTCTTGCTTCTCTATTTTTATTGCTTTCTGTATCGGTTGCATCATCTACGATAGAAGATGTTAATAAGGATTCCAGTAGGCCGACAATAGATAAAGCCAATGCATAAGGAAAAATAATCGCTAATGTTTCAAAAGAAAACGGCACATTTGGAAGAAAGAACGTTGGTAAGGACTGTGTAATTTTTCCCAAATCACCAACAGTAGCAACATTAACATTTCCAAAAATAGCAACAGCCGTTAAAATAATAATAGCGATCAGCGGTGCTGGAATTACCTTTATAAATCTTGGCAAGATATATACAATTAATAATGTAATAATAACGAATAAATAAGTTATACTTGTTACGTTAACAAGATGTGGAACTTGAGCCATAAAAATAAGGATGGCTAAAGCATTAACAAAGCCAATCATCACGGCTCTTGGAATAAACTTCATCAGCTTGGCTATTTTTAATACGCCAAAAATAATTTGAATAATACCAGTTAGAATCGTAGCAGCAAATAAATATTCCAATCCGTAATCTCTGACTAATGGTCCCATTAATAGTGCCATTGCCCCTGTAGCTGCTGAAATCATCCCAGGTCTTCCACCTGTAAACGAAATAACTACAGCCATTGTAAAGGAAGCATATAATCCGATCATCGGATCTACTCCAGCGATAATAGAAAAGGCAATTGCCTCTGGTATTAGCGCTAAGGCAACAACCATTCCTGATAAAATATCCCCGCGGATATTTGAAAACCATTCCCTTTTTATCTTTTCAATCAAATGATTCACCTCAATATTAGTCTTCTGTTTCCTAAAGGTAGTCTATCACGTTTATTCCCAAAAAGGAATATGTTTTGGGAAAGTTTTTACAAGGTCTTCATTTCTGTCTATAATAGGAAGAAGAGATAACGTTGGAGGCAATGAAGATGAAATATGGCTATATTCGCCCTACCATCGCAGATATTCACTGCGAGCAGCAGTTTAAAATACTAAAACCTATATGTGAGCAAGTGTATAAAGAAGAACACGATTCGGCAAAAAATAGAACAAAGCTATTGGAATTGTTGTCGTGTCTTTCCAAGGGAGACAAGATTGTGGTGGTGCAATTATTCGCGATTGCAGACTCGAGTAGACATCTGATGGAGATATTAGATATCCTTGAGAAGAAAGGTGCCTATTTACAGACGATTAAGGAAGAGATTGATACAGAAAGAACAAAAGAATATTCATTGTCCGAAATGCTGTCCCATTTAATAGAATTCCAGAATGAAATTATTCGCGAAAGAACCAAAAAAGGGATGGAGTATGCGAAACAGCATGGGAAAACAAGTGGCAGACCTAGAAAAGCCGATGAGAATGTAAAAAAAGCAATCGAGATGTATCAGTCAAAAAAATATACCTTGAAAGATATAAAAGAAGAAACAGGGATAAGTAAGTCTACTTTATATAGGTATTTGGAGAATTAGTTGTGAAGTTACTTTAATAGGAAAGGCGGGGATTTTACAATCTATGAGAAAAAGCAGCAGGTTCCAGTAAACAAGGTTGGGACATAACAAAATAATTAATGGATAAAGACGAACAATCTCTAAATTAGTGGTGAAACCAATTCGTTCCATTGCGCTACAGACACTCCCTTTCCGCGGGGAGCAACCTAAGCCTCCTCGGCTTCAGAATGAGGAGGCTTGGCGCTCGCCCCATGGAAAGCGAAGTGTATTCAGTCTGCGGGTGATTACCACAAACCATTTTTCTTAAAATAAATAAAAACCCCAAACAATTATACGAATATTTTCTAATATGTACATATAATTGTTCGGGGGTATATTGGGTTGAAATACTTATGTCTCACTCTTTTTTTACTTATTTTGTTTTTAGCAACTGTTTAACCATGTTGCCTAAAGAGCTTCCTCCCATAAACGGAGCCAGTTTCGCTAGGATTTCTGGAGAAAGCTTGTTAGGGTCAATGCGAGCTAGTAATCGTTCGATCGCCTCTTCCTCTAAAAAAGGTGCCAGCTCAGTAAGCTCCTTTAATTCTATGTCACCATCTACTGCTTTATCCACCAGCGTATTTAATGTTTCTTCTCCTATAAATGGGACCATCTTTTGGATGAAAGTCCAGCTTCCTCTTCCACCTGCAATCAAAATCAATTGATCAATTGTTTCTTCTTCTAAAAAGGGGGCTAATGGTAGAATCTTTTCCTCATTTAAAGGATTCTTCATTTCTTGTAAAACAAGCGCACTTAGAGCTGTGTCGCTTACGAATGGAGCCATTTCTGTAATGAACCTCCATGTTATCTTGCCTGTGCTTACTTTTAGGAGCATATCATTCAAGTATTCTTCCTCTAAGAATGGCGCTAGATCCAATAACTCCATTGGTTCAGTGGATTCATTAAGTAACTGATCAGCTATTGTGTTTAATGTATGTGCAGACACAAAAGGGGCAATACGCTGTATCAGCTTACAATCGATTGCTTTTTTCGCTGCTTCAATAACTATTTCATCTAATGCTTCTGTTTGTAAAAAGGGGGCTAGGTGGACGATGGAATCTACATCCCAAACATTGGTATTCATCTTTTTTGATACTTTACTAAGCTGACTAGATTTAATAATAGGAGCGATATCGACAAGCTCATTTACTTGTGCGGATCCTGAATTGATTAAATGAGCAACTTCTTCTGGTTTATCCTCCAATAAATGCTGCACGATTTTTCCTAACTGTTTAGAATGATCCATTTTATCAACCCCTGCATTCATTAAGAGGTCAATAGATACATCAAATACATGTGCAATAACAGGAATGGATGTAATATCTGGAAGGGACTCGCCTCTTTCCCATTTTGATATCGCTTGATGACTAATATTTAATTTATCTGCTAACTCTACTTGGGTAAGATCTTTTTCTTTTCTTAGTTTAGATATATAAGCACCAATTTTTCGTGAATCAATCATCGTATCATCTCCTCTATTTTTCCAGTGCGCACTGTCTACTTCGATACTAGCATACATACCGAAGTGTGCCTATCAACGGTTGGTTGAATGTTCAAAAAATAATGATTCTACAGGTGGTAGAATTAGCTGTTTACAATTATAGATGATGGATCTTGTCTTTCCGAGGTACATAATAAAAACCAATGCCTATTTAGAAACTAAAAAAGTCCACAACGAGTATCAAAACTCCTTGTGGACTATAAAAATCTTATACTAGTACGCCTTCTTTATATTCTTTTGTTAAGGTTGGCCAGTATTCTTTATTTGCTTCAATTAAATCATCAAGGACTGCTTTAGCTACTTTAGCTGATGGTAAAGTTTTATTTAAAGTGAAAGCCTGTAATGCCTTTTCGTAGGAGCCTTCCACAATTGCTTCAACTAAGATCTTTTCAGATGCTAATTGCTGGTCAATCATTGCTTTATAGAAGTAAGGAATATCTCCCACGAATTCAGGCTTAGGACCGTTACTTGTAATAAGTGCAGGCACTTCAATCATTGCATCAGCAGGCAGGTTTGGAATCGTGCCGTTGTTTTCTACCATAACTAAATATCTTTTTCCTAAATTTTGCGCAAGTGATACGGTTACATCTACAATAAATGTTCCGTGTACACCAACCGCGAAGGAGTCTTCTAAAATACCAGTCTCTTCATATTTCTTCACTGTTTCAAATAGAGTTTTTTCACGACCATCCATTACTTCATTCGCACGGGTATATTCTTTATTAGAAGTCTCGACAATATGATCTGGGAACAGATAGTATTGTAAATACGGGTTTGGCAGATATTCTGGAAAATGATCCATGATTAGTTTAATGTTCTTAAAGGTTTTAATCCAAGAAGAATCGGCATGACGATAGTCAATTTTAGAAATATCTTCTGTCAGTAAACCGTATTTATAGACATGCTCGCGAATCTCTGGCAATCTTTCCACACCATCCACTTTAATGCTTGTAAACCAGCCAAAGTGGTTTAAACCGAAATAGTCTACTTCTAATTCTTCTCTTTCTACTCCAAGGATTGCGGCAATATTACGCATAGTTGCTACCGGCATATCGCAAATATTTAGGACTCTTGAATTTGGTCGTAATTTGCGTACTCCTTCTGCCACAATGGATGCCGGGTTAGAGTAGTTTACAATCCATGCAGTTTCTTTCGCATATTTTTCTACATAATCGATTAATTCGATCATTGGTGCAATCGTTCTAAGTCCATAAGCTAATCCGCCAGGACCACAGGTTTCTTGTCCGACTACGTTATGGAAAAGAGGGATCTTCTCATCGAGTTCACGCATCGCATATTTTCCAACTCTCATTTGGGCAAAGACAAAGTCTACATCCTCAAATGCTGTTTGTGGATCTGTTGTATCAATGACTTTAATTTTATCTGTATATTCCTCAATAACAGCTTTAGCAGCCACAACTACTTTTGCTTGTCTTTCTCCGTCAATATCGTAGAAACGAATTTCAGATAGAGGCAGATCCTCTAGACGATCCATAAGACTACGGATAATTCCTGGTGTATAAGTGCTTCCTCCACCTGCAACTGCTAATTTAAATGTTTTCATCTTAAATACCTCCTAATTGTTGGTCAACTTGGTCTCGAACTGATTTCACATTTAAGCCATAAACAACTTGAACATTATTACCAGACTTGATAATGCCTTTTGAGCCGGTTTGTTTTAATGTTTGTTCATCTACTACAGTTGGATCCTTCAAAATTAAGCGCAATCTTGTATAGCAATTATCGACATTTTCAATATTCGCTTTTCCACCTAATGCATTGACAATAGTTGCACCTAAAGCAGAAGGGGAGTCATTTCTTGCAGTACACGATGCTGCTGCTTCTGCATTTGCTGTCTCACTTGTTGCTGTAACTGTATCCTCTTCGCGACCTGGTGTTTTTAAATTTAATTTAAGAATCAAGAATCGGAAAAGTAGGAAATAGATAGCTGCCATTAATAGTCCTACTAAGATAAACATTGGCCAGTTTGATTTCGTCGTACCAAGCGGCAAGTTATATAGCAGGAAGTCAATAAAGCCATTAGCGCCAATCGCATGAACATGAAAGATACTTAAGAGCATCATTCCCACACCTGAAAGTACAGCATGTAACACAAACAAGATTGGTGCTGTGAACAGAAAGGCAAATTCTAATGGTTCTGTTACTCCTAGTAAAAAGGAAGTAAAGGCTGCCGGAAGAAGAATGGCTTTTGCGATTGTTTTCTTCTTTTTATCTGCTGTTACATACATGGCTAAAGCTGCACCCATCAGGCCAAACATTTTACTTAGGCCACGAGCATCCCAGTTAACGGTACTGCTTAGTACTTTAATGCTTGAGTCTGCCATTTCAGCAAAATAGATATTTCTCGCTCCGTAGATAATTTCGTTTCCAATATGGGCTACTCCACCTAGTTCTGTATATAGGAATGGAGTATAGACTAAGTGATGAAGACCGGTCGGGATTAAGATTCTTTCTAAGAATCCATAAATAAGTAATCCAAATACTCCTAAATTTTTAATGCCACTTGCAACAGCTGTAATGCCATCTTGTACAAATGGCCAAAATTCTGCAGCAATCGCTCCTAAAATCATGGCACTAGGAATGGCTAAAATAGCAACAAAGCGATGTCCTGAGTAAATGGCCATAACCCCTTTGAATTCTGTGTCACAGTACTTATTGTGCAAGATACCAACTAGAGCACCGAGAAGAATTCCGGAGAAAACCCCCATTTCTAATACCTGAACATTTAATACCATTGCTTGACCAGCTAGCTGCATTTCCTCTGGTGCTACTAAGCTTCCAGTCAGACTTAACACTTGATGCATGGCATTTATGAAAATAACGAAGGTAACTAGCCCAGTTAAGGCAGCATATCCTTTATCTTTTTTAGCTAAGCCAATCGGAATGCCGACAGCAAAGATTAAAGCAAGGTTTTGTAAAATCGATACAGCAGAAGAAGAAATAAATTTCCCTGTATTTTGGATATATGGATGTTCTAGAAACGGGATATATTGTGCTAAGTTTCCGTTTCCGAAAACATTTCCAAATGCGATAAATAATCCGATAATCGGTAGAATGAGAATTGGTGCGAATAAGGATTTCCCGAATAGCTGAAGACCATTTACGACCTTTTTCATCTATAAAACCTCCCTTGGTGGTAAGCGTTATCATATATTTTAATATCCAAAGTATATAATTGAACATATAATTTTGAAAGGGGTTGCAAGCATTGTGTACTATGTCTTTCAATCCTGTAACATGTTACACGTTATGAAGGAAAGGAAAATGGACGAAATAGAGAGGATGTTCTCCCAAGCATCCTCTTTTAGCCGTTATTAAGGAAAGGCTTTAGTATTCTTTAATAATCCCTCTTTTAATCGCAATAATTAAGAGTAAATCAATAAGCATAAACATATTGGATTCATAGGAGGTTACCTCAAATTCTTGTTGAGATTCAATTGTAGGATCAAGGACAGTAAAGACAATATCAGCAATTTTGGCTGTTGAACTTTTATTATTTCCGGTGAATAGTATCGTTTTTACGCCTTTATCCTTGGCAATTTTTACTTTCTCTAGCACTTTAGCTGTTTCGCCAGAACGGGAAAAAGCGATGAGTAACTTGTACTTTTGAATATTATTGAGAAAAATGGCACGACTGTCACTTGTAGTTGTATTGGAAACGTAATAACCAAATAACTCTAATTTCTTGGCAAAATAGCTAGAAAAAAGAGTGGAAAAGCCTGCGCCGTAAAAATAAATCATTTTATTTTCATTGATTTGAGATAAGAACTGTTCAATGGTTGTCTCATCTAGAGAATCGGTTGTTTGTTTATAATTACGCTTAAAGGAGGATACCGCCTCTATTAATGGTTGATGAATACTATCTACATATTCCACTTCTTGATCAAGCATCTTTGTTACTTTTAAATTTAGATTGTAAATGAATTCACTATACCCACTAAAACCAAGTTTTTTACAAAGGCGGATAATGGTTGCAGTTGATACGAAGAGATTATTAGCCGCTGATCGGATACTTAACGTTTCTCCGGCTAACTTTTTCTCTATCAGAAACTGGATAATATTTTTCTCTGCTTCGGTTAAGTTTTTGTCATTAGCATAATCAAGAAAAAGCATATCTGAATTTTTCAAATCTATCATCATTCCTTGTTCTTATTTTCATCTAGTATGGATTCTTTTATTATAAATGAATTATGTTTTTTCAATATGATTGATTGGATAGCATAATATCGATAGGGATGCCAATACTATTAAAACTATGTAAGTGTTGGAGGTTTTCTTTAATGTCCGAATCAAATCTAAAACTAACATCCTCAGAAATTGCTTCTCTGTGGACATCTTATTTAAATAACTGTATGTCTAAACAGGTTCTTACTCATATGATACAACATGTGAAAGATCGGGAAATTGCAGATGCTATTCGCTTTGCTTACCGATTTGCCCAAAAACAGGAAAAACGATTTGTGAAAATCTTCCTGGAAAATAAGTTTGCCATACCACATGGCTTCACAGAAGACGATGTAAATAAAAAGGCCCCAGCTTTATTTACCGATTTCTTCTGTTTGGCCTATATTAATCAAATGGCAAAAGCAGGGTTAGTGGCATATGGGGGATTCTTATCGATGAGCACACGGAAAGATATAATCCATTTTTTTCATGAGGGACTACTGGATACTTCAAAGCTGTATCATTTAAGTACCTCTATTCTTGATAAAAAAGGATTGTTAGTCCGAGCCCCCTTTATTTCCGTACCAAAAGAAGCGGATTTTATTGAGAATAGAAAGTACTTGAGTGGATTCTCTTTATTTCACAAAAAAAGATCGTTAAATGCAGTGGAAGTTTCCCATCTTTTTATGAATGCACAGACGAATAATATGGGACTTAAGATTACCTTGGCTTTCGCCCAGACTACGACGAATAAAGAAGTACAGGCTTATATGTTAAGAGGAAAAGAAATTTCACAAAAACATTTAAAAATATTTACGGATACTCTCTTAAAAGAGGGGATACAGAGTCCGAACTCTTCTGATTTTGGTATTACTGATTCTACTGTACGCACTTTTTCTGACAAGTTAATGATGTTTCATATTAGTTTATTGAGTGCCTCAGGAATTGGAAATTATGCATTAGCGGGAGGAGCCAGCCAAAGAAGTGACCTGTTACTTAATTATGATAGGCTTTCGATCGAAATTGGCCAGTATGCCAAAGATGGGGCAGATTTAATGATTGACTATAATTGGGTGGAGCAGCCACCGCCAATTATACAAACTAAGAATGATGTTACAGGGAAATAGAGAGAAAATATTTCCCTGTTATCCTTTATCTAAGCTTCCCGCTCCTCATTAAGCTTGCTGTTCTTTTTAACCTTGTGTGCGCTTTCCTCTAAGATATACATGACCGGTAATTGAGAAGTGATATTTGATTGTCCTGTATATACTTCTGTAACATAATACGCAATATTTATATCAGATATTTTCGCAAGGTGACAGTCTTTACTATTAGTAATACTAATAATATTGCAACCTTCCATTTTTAATCGATTTGCAAGATGAATGGTATAATCTGTTTCACCAGAAACCGATAAGATGATGGCGGTACATTTTTTCAGCTCCTTGCTGTTAATTGGATAAAAGGGATCTTTTATAAAAGTTGAAAACTTTCCTAAGCTCGAAAAGTATCTAGCTCCATACTCCGCTAAAATGCCTGAGCTTCCCGTTCCTACAAAAATTACTTTATCGGATTGACTAACCATATCCGCAGTTTCTTGGATGTAGGTTTCGAAATTTCCCTTCATGGTCCGTTCTAAGAACTCAGAAAGATAGTATTTCGTTGATTTTAGGTTTTCTTGCTTACTTTGATCTAAATATAATTTTAATTTAACCTTAAACTCGGAAAAACCATCACAGTTTAATTTTCGGCAGAATCGTAGAATACTAGATGTGGACACATGTGTTTCATCGGATAATTCTCTAATACGCATATAAATAACTTTATCGATATTTTTGGTAACATAGTTATAGAGTAGCATTTCTAAATCATTAAAGGATTGGATCATTTCATTTGTGAACAAATTTTTCCCTCCTACCCTAAATAGATTTTTCTTTATATTCCCATTATTAATAGACAGAAAGTTTATGTGAATCGCCGATAGATGAAAAATTCGCTGTCCATAAAAATATAAATGGTTCAACTAATCATCAGTGGGGATGACTTCCTTAATCATGGTTATCTTTCCTCTATTATAAAACAGGTTGTGACTAAAATGTAACAAATTCCTTCCGAAGAAAAAAGATAGAATGTGGTTATTTTTACTTCTAATTAACTTGCAAACGCATACATTTTAAGTGGAAGGGGGTATGTAATTGCCTGAGAAAATTAGAAATTCCTTGTGGGGTCAGCTTCTGCGCCGATTGAGTAAGGGGAGCATATTATGAAAAGGACCATTCAAATGAGAATATTATACAAAAATCAATTATTGGAGGGAAGAAAATGAAGAAATTACTTTTAGTTTGTGCAGCGGGAATGTCTACTAGTTTATTAGTAAATAAAATGAAAGATGCAGCAAAAGAAAAAGGAATAGAGCTCGAAATTTTTGCACTGCCAGTATCAGAATGTCAAAAAGTCGCACATGAAGTGGATGTCGTTTTATTAGGTCCACAAGTGCGTTACCAAAAACCACAGGTAGAGGAGATCATTGCGGGGAGAGTTCCAGTAGAAGTAATTGATATGAGAGCATATGGAATGATGAATGGCAAAGCAGTATTAGAAAGAGCATTAGAATTAATGGCATAAATCAATCAGCAACTTGCACCTAAAGAAGCCTGCAAAAATAGTTTTCCAATGTAAAAATAACATATTTATTTAGGGGGAATTATAATGGGTTTTATGGCGGCCTTTGAAAAGTTTGCGGAGAAAACGTTAGTGCCAGTTGCAGCAAAATTAAATTCACAAAGGCATATCGTTGCTATCCGCGATGCATTTATTCTATCTTTTCCTATTACGCTTGCAGGTTCATTAATTGTATTGCTCAATTTTGCTGTCTTAGCACCAGACGGATTCATCGCCAAGATCTTATTCTTGCATAAATTATTTCCCAATTTAGCTGATTTACAAGCGGTTTTTTCTCCTGTGCTAAATGGCTCTGTTAATATTTTATCTATGTTTATCGTCTTCCTTGTTGCTAGAAATATGGCTATTTCACTCAAAGCAGATGAATTATTAAGTGGGCTGACAGGTCTTTCTGTATTTTTCATTATTTATCCACCATATACCAATGTAGAAGGAACCAACTTTTTAACAACTCAATGGGTTGGAGCACAAGGACTATTTGTTGCTTTAATTGTGGGATTATTAGTTGGTGAGCTTTTTAGTAGATTATCTAGGTCCAAAAAATTGCAAATAAACATGCCTGATTCTGTACCTCCGGCTGTTTCTCGTTCTTTTAAAGTATTATTTCCTATTATAATTATTACTGTGGTGTTCGCTATTGCAAACGCTTTAATAAATGCGGTTTATCCAGAAGGCTTACATGGATTTATTTACGCAGTGATTCAAACTCCATTGAAGAGTTTAGGCACCAATATTGTGTCTTTAGTTATTTTAGCGATAGTTTCCAACCTATTATGGGTTTTTGGAATCCATGGCCCGAATACCATTGCTGCTATACGGGAAGCAATGTTTGCAGAAGCAGGCTTAGAAAATCTTAACTTCGTCGCAGAGCACGGTACAGCTTGGGGAGCGCCATATCCTGTAACTTGGGCAATTAATGATGCTTTTGCAAACTATGGTGGTTCTGGGATGACGCTGGGATTGCTTATTGCTATCTTTATTGTAGCAAAAAGGCAGGATTACAGAGATATCGGAAAACTTTCGCTTGCACCAGGGATATTTAATATAAATGAGCCAATTATTTTTGGTTTACCAGTTGTATTAAATCCAATTTTAATTGTGCCATTTATTCTTGTTCCAGCCATAAATATTATTATTGGATATGTTGCGATTGTATCAGGATTGATTCCGCCAATTGCGTATTCCGTTCCATGGACTACACCAGGACCGCTGATTGCTTTCCTTGGAACAGGTGGAAATTATATTGCGCTATTGCTTGGTTTTGTTTGTTTGGCTGTTTCTACACTGGTGTATATACCATTCGTTATGGCAGCAAATAAAGCAAACGCCGTAAGTTATGGAGGGGAGAAAAAGTGATTCGGCTGCTTCTGCTTAAAGTGATAGAAAAATGAATCAATATACTATTCAATTTTTCTGTGGACAAATAAATTATGTCCGGGATGTTTTTGGAAATTACCAGGATGATTACATCACAACTAGCATAAAGGTTATTAACAAGATTAAAGCGGAGCTAGTAGTTGTTACATCTTTATCAGCGGAGCTTGCCATACGCCATGTAGAGAAAATATTTCAGCAGTCTAAATATGGTTGTGCGCTCCATTTTCATACGACCATAACAGAAGGATAATCAATAGAAAATGTCAAACAAGGGGTACTCCTTTAAGGAGTATCCCTTGCTATACTTTCGAGTTAGTTAATAGTATTTTTTATGATAGTATGTAAAGGCTACGAAAGAATGGAATTTTAATACTAGGTAAAATCTGCATCTTTCTTTTTAGCTCGTATTACCTTATAATTATTTTAACTTTATTTTTAAGCAGGGGGAGATTTCGATGAGTGAAGTCTCTTTCTGTTTGTTTGCGATTTTACAAATAAGCAATGGATTTTTACTATTGACACAATTGGTGTATAGTTATTAATAGATAATTTTTAGAAGGAATAGGGTGTTGAACAATGAGTGAATATCGAGTATTACTTTATTATAAATATGTACCGATTGAAAATCCGGAGGAATTAACCAAAGAGCATTTAGCTTTTTGTAAAGAACTAGGATTATTAGGTCGAATTCTAATTTCCCACGAGGGGATTAATGGAACAGTTTCTGGTACGGTAGAGCAAACAGACAAGTATATCGAAGCAATGAGACAGGATCCGCGTTTCAGCGATACTATTTTCAAAATTGATGAAGCAGATGGACATGCTTTTAAGAAAATGCATGTTCGTCATAAAAAAGAATTAGTTAACTTAAGCTTAGAGGACGATGTAGATCCACTTAAATTAACTGGTAAACACTTAAAGCCAGCAGAATTTTATGAGAAAATGCAAGATCCTGAAACAATTGTTATTGATGCTCGTAATGATTATGAATATGATCTTGGTCATTTCCGAGGTGCGATTAAGCCAGAAATTGAAACATTTAGAGAACTGCCACAATGGATAAAAGAAAATAAAGATAAACTAGAAGGTAAAAAGATTCTTACTTACTGTACTGGTGGAGTAAGATGTGAGAAATTCTCTGGCTGGCTAATGAAAGAGGGCTTTGAAGATGTAAGCCAATTAGATGGTGGAATTGTGACTTACGGAAAAGACCCAGAAGTACAAGGAGAGCTTTGGGATGGTCAATGCTACGTATTCGACCAAAGAATTAGTGTGCCAGTCAATCAAAAAGAACATGTGATTGTAGGACGTGACTTCTTTACTGGGGAGCCATGTGAAAGATATGTAAACTGTGCAAACCCAGAGTGTAACCGTAAAATGCTTTGCAGTGAAGAAAATGAAGAGAAATATATGAGAAGCTGCAGCCATGAGTGCCGCACCCATCCAAGAAACTTCTATGTAAAGCAACATGGACTAACACAAGAGCAAGTGGAAGCAAGAGTAAAAGAAATTGCTCAATGGGAAGAAGAAAGCAAAGTAATGTAAAATAGGGTTTTGGCTGATAAGTGCACCAGTTTGGCTGAAAAAACCGGAGTTTGGCTGATAAGTGCACCAGTTTGGCTGAAAAAACCGGAGTTTGGCTGATAAGTGCACCAATTTGGCTGAAAAAATCAAATTTTGGCTGATAAGTGCACCAGTTTGGCTGAAAAAATCAAATTTTGGCTGATATCTACTCCAGTTTGGCTGATAAAAGGAAAACTTGATTGATAAAGCAATAGTCTTCTGCTAATAAAAATGAAAAGAGGCTAATATCCCACTTATTTATGCGATATTAACCTCATTTCCCCACTTCATATTCATTGCAGACAAACCAAGTTTGTCTGCAACGTTTCAAAATTGCTAATTTGATGTGTACTCTAGCACAATCCTTTTCTTACAATTCGAATGTTTCACCTAGTTCTAATACTTTCCCTTTCAAACCAAGTTCTTCAAGCTTAGTTACAAACGCTTTAGCGTCTTGCTCAATTACAGGGAATGTATTGTAGTGGATGGGAATAATTAGTTTTGCTTGATACCATTCAGCCGCTTGCAGCGCATCCTCGGGTCCCATTGTAAAATGGTCTCCAATTGGTAGAAAGACAACATCTAATGGGTGTCGATCTCCAATCATCTTCATATCACTGAAAAGTCCAGTGTCTCCGGCATGATGGATGGTTTTCCCTTCTGCCTCAATAATATATCCACCTGGCATTCCGCCATATAAGATACTTTTATTTTCCTCATCAATAATCCCGGAACTGTGGAATGCATGCGTCATTTTTGCTTTAGCAAAGCCTAGATCGACTGTTCCGCCGATATTCATACCAATTGTTTCTACACCTTGCCAGGACATATAAGCAGCTAATTCAGGGTTAGCAACAACTGGAGCATTATTTGCTTTGGCGATTGGTGCCGCATCGAGAATATGATCCATATGTGCATGTGTCAGTAAAACAGCATCCACTTTCACTTCTTCTACTTTTGTAACAGCAGAAGGGTTGCCACTAATAAACGGGTCAATAATTAAAGACTTTCCTTCTGTACTAATTTCAATAGTGGATTGACCATGATAAGTAATTTTCATGCAAAATCATCTCCTTAAAATTCCACATAGGTGGATTATTGTCCATTTTAGATTAAAGCAGAGAAAGGAAAAATACCAAATGATATGCTTGTCTATTTCTCTGAAATCAGTATTGACACTAACTTGTAAGGGAATGCGCAAAGACGAGAAAGGCTATTGTTGTTTCGGCTGACATAAAGCTAGCATAATAAAAGAAATAATGGTGATGGTTATTACCCAAATCCAAGCCATTCTCATATTGCCAGTTTCAATGGCGACATAAATAGCAGTAGGTAATGTCTGTGTTTTTCCTGGGATATTACCGGCAAACATCAAAGTTGCACCAAATTCTCCTAATCCTCTGGCAAAGCTAAGGATGCTTCCAGATATAAGCGAGTGGGAGGCAAGTGGAATAGAAATAGATGTTAAAATTTTCCACTCGTTTGCCCCATCGACACGTGCCGCCTCTTCAATCGAGCGATCAATCTGAATAAACCCAGCCTTTGCCGATTGATACATTAAAGGAAAAGACACAATAAATGCTGCAATTACCGCAGCCCACCATGTAAAAATAATTGGTTGATGAAAAAGCCATTCGATTCCTTTTCCAATGATACTATTGCGCCCAAAGACAACGAGCAATAAAAAGCCAGTAACTGTTGGGGGAAGAACAATTGGCAGTAACAAACAGGTTTCTAGCAATACCTTTCCTTTAAATTTTTTTCTCGCTAATAAAGCGGCAAGAATTATTCCCGAAACAATGACGCAGACAGTGGCGATGAGTGACACTTGCAAGGAAAGAGAAATGGGAGGCCAAAAGTTACTCCAATCCTCTTTAGTTAACAATAAATCCATTTTCTTTAAAAACCTCTAAACTAATGGGTGTTTGCAAATAGTCATAAAAAACTTTAGCTGCCTGATAATGCTTACTGTCTTTGATGATGCCAAGAGGGTAAACAATGGGAGAATGACTTGCTTCATCCGCAATTGCTGCTACCTGAACAGCATCAGAAGTCTTTGCATCGGTTCCATAAACAATGCCTGCTGCTACATTATTTGTTTCTACATAAGATAGAACTTGGCGCACATCCTTTGCAGGAACGATATTTTCTTGGACCTTTTCCCATATATGCAGGGATTGCAGTGTTTCTTTTGCATAATTTCCTGCTGGAACGGATTTGGGTATACCGATAGCGATTTTTTCTTTATCCAATGTTTCTAAATCTGCAAAGTTATTGATAGTAGTGTCAGACTGTTTATTGGTGATTAATACTAAATTATTCTTAACTAAGTTCGTATGATCGGATTCACTAATGAAGCCACCCTTTATTAAAAGGGCCATCTTATCCTTTGCTGCAGAAAGAAATAAATCGACTGGAGCTCCCTGGGAAATTTGCTGCTGCAATGCTCCAGATGAACCAAAATTAAAAGTTAGGGTAATATCTGGATGCTCCTTTTCGAATTTCTCCTTGATTGACTCTAACGCATCTTGCATGCTGGCAGCAGCAGAGATGGTTATGGAAATAGGTTCTTGTTTAGATGCTGCTGATTGCCCATGATTATCGCTGCAAGAAGCTAAAATCAATATCGTAATCAAGAGCATAATAGGTTGGAAGTGTTTTTTCATCATGCCTCTCCTTTTTGCCAAACCTCCATTAGGGTTTTCTGTTCTTGTTTATTCAAAGTGGATAATGGCTTTCTACAAATACCTGCTTCTATATTGCTTTCAGATAATAGATATTTAATAGCACGCAGTGCACCTATTTCTAGAATAGTATGTATCGTTGGTAGCAATTTGGAGAACTGTTTTTTCGCCAATTCCCATTTTTGTGATTTTATCAATTGAACAATTTGTTGTATTTCCTGCGGGAAAATATTTCCTATTATACTAGTAATTCCATCATATCCGTTGCGCAAATGGTCTAAAAGGTATAAATCTGTACCGGTTAAGACAGAGAAGGATGAACCAAGCTCTTTTTGGAGGATAAGAGCATTGTCGGGATTTCCAGCTTCCTTTAACCCTTTTATTTGGGGATGTTTCTCTACTAAACGATAGAGAGTATTTAATTCCAGGTTAAATCCAGTACGGGAAGGATTATTGTAAAGCAAGATGGGTAAATTGGTAACTGCGCAAACTTGTTCAACATATGCTGCAGCTTCTTTTTGATTAATACGTAAATAAGGAGGAAAGCCAAGCATTATTCCATCTAATCCTTCTTTTTGAGCAGCTTCCGCCAGTCGAATGGTATCTGTCGTTCTTACAGCAGCAACTCCACCAATGAGAAGAAAAGCATCTTTCCCTGCGGACTTTACCTCCCGATAGAGAATCTGTCTTTCTTCGATTGTCATGGAATGCTGTTCCCCTGTTGATCCACTAATAAGCAGTGCCGGGACATGATTCTGTTTATAGTAATCTATTAATGAATAGATGCCGGTTTGCGAAAGCTTTTCCCTTTGATCAAAGGGGGTTACCATTGCAACACTATATGAAACAAATGGATTTTGTGTAATCATTTTCCTAACTCCTTTCAAAATAGATTATACTTAAACTATTCAGATAATGGTACAGAAAGCTGTCTAATGAAGTCTTTCTATCAATTTATCTTTTTCTTGGGATGAAATCAATATGAAGTGGGGAAGGGAGTAGAAGTTTTATGATGAGAGTGGCACTTAATTTTGCAATTATGCTGGAGCAAGTGAAAGCAAAGGGATTTAAGGAAGAGGCGGTTAGCAAAGCTCTCGAAACAGAAGATTTTGCGTTCTTTCAGAACTGTGGAAATGGCTTGCCAGATTGGCAGACGCTTTTCTCTTATTATAAAGACAATAAAGCTAGCGTCAAAGCGATTATGCAAGATGATTATGAAATAACCTTTTTGACTAAGGGAACGTTAAAAAGGCTTATACTATTGAAATATCAATTAGTAGAGGGAAGAGACTATGAGGACTGCGGCGAATCAATTGGAACTATTACATTGCCGAAGGAATCCTTTCAGCAATTTACAAAGATATTAGCCAAAAACTGGACTATTGTCGTATTGGAAGAAAATCAAGACAATGTTATCTTTGATGTAAAGTTATTTGTAATCGATTAAATGAAAATGGGACAAGTGGTTGTTATTTTTACATAAAATCTTTCTTTATATATATAGAAGGAGGTAAAGATAACATATAGGCAAAAGAGGCTAATGAAGATTAGTCCCTTTTTTTACAACAAAAACAGAACATATGTTCCTTTTGGGAGGTCGAAAGGATGAAAGAATGCCGTTCTTCTCAATCAGAAGCTTTTACCGCATTTTTAGAGGAAAATAAATCATTATTAAGCAATCCAATTGTAAAGAGTTTTTTGCAGAAAAAGGACAATGTTCACCTGTTAAAAAAAGCGCTAGAATGTCCGACAAAGGAAAATAAAGAAAAGGTGGATGAATCTTTTAAAAAGCATTTCTTTACCATTCGGTTTACTTCGTATATCACTTCTTCGATGGAGTACAGTACCATAAATTTTAATAAAAACTTATCCATGTATCAAAAACGATTTCCATTAATACTGACCGAGAAGGAAGAGGGAGGAGAAAAGGATATTAATCTAAATGATAAAGAGGCTGAAATAGAAGCAATAGTCGAGAAGGAGGCACTATGGTCTGAGATGGAGGAATATATTTCAAATAAAACAATCTATTCAGCCGTTCTGAGCTTGACTTCTTCCCAACGTAAGATCCTTACCTATGCCTATCTTTATAAATTTACGGATACAGAAATTGCCCGGAGAATTCGAACGTCTCAACAATATGTTTCAAAAACAAGAAAAGCGGCTTTAAAACGTATTCTTTCATTTATCAATAATAAGGAGGAAGGTAGATGGAATTAGTAGATATGACGCAATGGATGACAATGATTAGCAATTTTGGTTTTCCACTAACTTTATCTTTATTTGTTCTGCTAAGATTAGATAAAAAAATGGATCAGCTACTGAAGGAATGGAAGGAAACTCAGGAAAACGAGCGAAAGGAAAAGGAAAAATGACCGATATGTATACGATGGTAAAAAGGGCAAAGGCAGATCCGGAAATGCTCCATGAGCTAATAAAGTTGTTCGAACCAAAGGTAAATAAATTAACAAAAAGAACAAGCCCAAATGATATGGCAGATCTTTCACAAGAGCTGAAATTAATGCTTATACAATCTACCTATCAATATGACCTAGACAGTATTCCAGGCTTTTGGGAATTTAAAGATAAGCATAATAGAGAATGACAGCTATTAAAAAATCCGAGTCCAACAAGTGACAAGCAGCATGCAGAGTTGGACCGGATTTTTACCATACGCATTACACATTCCTATTTAATAAGCTAAGCGTAATTTCAAAAAGACGGTTTTTGTAATCCCCATCAGGTAATTTATTTAGTTGTTTAATTGCTTTCTCTGTATATTTTTTAGCAAGGAGCTCTGCTTTTTCTACTCCTTTATATTTAGCGATAAGTTTAGAAAGCTGTGCCAGATCTTCGTTAGTCAAGGCTTCTTTTTTATCTAATATAGGAATCAGCTCATGCGGATTTGCTTGGATTGCATAGATAAGTGGTAAATTATAGTGACCTTGTTTAATATCTGCCATCACAGGCTTTCCTAATGTTTGGGAATCTCCTTTATAATCGAGAATATCGTCCATTATTTGAAAAGCCATCCCAATATAATGCCCCATATTCCAAGCATTCATGGCGAGTGGTCTGCTTGCTTCACTTTCAACCGCACCAGAATAGCAGCTTACGGCAAAAAGCTGGGCTGTTTTTCCGGATACTCTTGCTAAATATTTTTTCACCGTAACAGTAGATTGGTATCGAGCGTTTAATTGATCTAATTCCCCACTTAAGATTTTTTCCATGCTTCGGGCATTAAATTCTAAATGGGAAAGAGATGTTGCGTACTTAGATAAAATGGTAAAACAAACACAGAATAAATAATCACCCGCATAGATGGCAAACTTATTTCCATTATGAGTATGAATGGTTGGAATGTTATGTCGTGTTGGCGATTCATCAATAACATCGTCATGAATCAGCGTCGCCATATGCAAGGTTTCCAACGCTGCTGCCACTGCTATTGCACGATTTTTATCTTTAGACGGACCTATTTGTGAACAAAGTAGGGAATAGGCAGGTCTAAGTAGCTTGCCACCGGAATAAATTAAATCCTTAATCGTTTTTTCAACTACTTTATCACGAACACGAATATTGCTTTCAATTAATTGAAGTACTTTTGACAAGTCATTTTTTAATTCTGGATACGTATCCCACATTTGATGTACACGCATAGTTTAACCTCTTTCCTATCTAGATTCGTTTATTTCCGATAAATCTCTATAAAACTGTAGTTTTTCTACATGTGTGATTAAATAGTTGGCGAGTATTCCTATTGCTATTCCTGATAGGATACCGATAAAAGATAGAATAGGTAAATATAAGAATACAGTCCATGTTTGCGCAACAAAGCTTGCAATGGCTAATTGACCAATATTATGAAAAATGGCTCCAGTTGTACTAACACCAATTAAGCTAATTCGTTTTGTTCCAAGTTGCTTTACACCCCACATGCCGATAAAGCTTAAAAGGGCTCCACTGGCACTATACATAAAAGTAGAAAGTGTCCCTCCTAATAAGGTGGCGAGACAGAGCCGAATTGCGACCACTTTAAAGGCATCTTTTGTGGGAAGTGTATATAAGGCTAAGCAGGTGATAATATTTGCTAATCCAAGCTTCGCTCCTGGAGCAAATGCAAAGGGAAATGGGATAGCCCGTTCTAATAAGCTGATAATTACCGCTTGGGAAGCAAGCAGTGCTATATATACAAGGCGTTGATTTTTTGTCATCTTCTCAACTTCCATTCTTGCGATTTAATTATTACCATAAGTAAGTTGGTTGTAGGTTAAATAAATACTGATTCCTATTAATCAGTATAGGGCAAAAAAGAATGAAGTATGGTAGATTCTTTATTCTATAACTAATCTTATTGTTAAATAGATTGATTGGAACAAGCATCCTAAAGTGGAAGACAATCTATTGATTTAAAAGTTTAAGGTTTAAGAAAAGATCAAAGAATATAAATCCACTAGCTTCTTTTTTCTCCTTTACTGATTCAAAAGCTGCTAGAAACAGGGGGCTTTAATTCCCTATGTTTCTAGCAAACCTTTTATTATTTATAGTCTTTATAGATCGCTCGTTCTTTACCATACCACCAGTCGCCCAATTTTCTTTGAAGGAAAGGAACAACCCAATAATCTAATCCAAATGTACGACCAGACCCATTCATTAAAGCAATAGAAGCTGGCAATGCCCAAACTTTATCCCAGCCAAGCATTGCAGTAAGTGTAAACATTACTAGGAATCCAGCACTTGCAGCATTTGCTAACCATGTGAATAAACCGGCAAGAATGGCTAATCCAATTGCTAACTCAATAAATATCATCATTTTTTGCATAAATAGTGCGACTTCTGGAGTTGGAAGCATAATTTTCATAATCCACTCAAACCAGAATGGCATTTTATTTAATATCGGGGTTGCAAAGTCAGTAGAAGTAGCAGCTTCACTTGCCCCACTTGTAGCAGTTTGCAGCCACTCAAAAGGCATTTTGACACTTGTAGCAGTTAACCATGAATCGTCTCCAAGACCATTAAATAAGTTTGGAACCTTTGACCAGCTGGAAATAGAATCTTTCCATGTCGATTCTCCCCAAAGCTTTGCACATGCTTCTACAATCCAGAAACCTGCGACAAATACACGTAAAGGTAAGCTCCAAAGAACATTGCCATAGCGGGTTAAGAAATCACGGAAAATATTACGTTTATCTTTTGTGTGGAAAAATTCATGCATCACATATTGGTACATATAATAGCCGCTTCTAATACCAAAGAAATAATATAGATTAACCATATGCTTCATGAAATTTGCAAACCAGCCGCTTAAATGCATGCCGCTTAAATTTGCAACACCGTATCTTGCTCCGATAGAAACCATAACCCCATGGTATTTACCTTCATATTTTTCTTTTTCACCGCCGCTGATTTCTGCAATAATATTCTTTGCTGCAGTCATAGCAGTTTGTTCGGCCGCTTCTACAATTTGTGGAGTTGGTTTTCCAGGCTCTTCTTCAAAATAGGCTAAGTCACCGACTACATAGACATCTTTGTAGTCTTCAGATTCCATATGAGCATTAACTTTTAAGCGGCCTGCTCTTCCAGCTGACATGCCGTAATCTTTTGTATCCGAATTAGCGCGAACTCCTGCTGTCCAAATAAGAGTGTAAGTTGGAAGCTCTTCGCCTGATTTTAATACGATAGCGTCTTCTTTTACTTCGACGATTGGGGAGCTTTTTAAGATTTTAACTCCCTTTTTTACCATATAGCTTTCTGCTTTATCGGCATCTCTGCGTTCTAGCATATTTAATATAGTAGGAGCAGCTTCAACCACATATAAAGTAATATCCTCTGCATCTAGCTTATTGTCTTTTGCTAATCGTTCTTTCCATTCAATCAGTTCCCCAACCATTTCGATTCCTGTGAAGCCTGAACCACATACAGTAAAGGTAAGCATTGCCTTTCTTGTTGCTTCATCATGAACATGAGCAGCTTTACGAACAATTTTTTCAATATGTTCTCTTAGTTTAACAGCATCTTCCCAAGACCAAAGGGTAAAGCCATTTTCTTGTACTCCGGGCGTACCAAAGTCATTTGGTTCGCCGCCCATTCCTAGGATGAGATAATCGAAGGCAAATTGGCCGTGTTCAGTTGTAACTACTTTACTTTGATAATCAACATGTTTCACATTGTCTGTAACCAAATTAACCTTTGTACGATTAAATAAACGACGTAAATCAAATTGAATAGCATCCGGTTCTACTCTATGCGCAGCAACCTCATGTAATTCAGTCATCATTGTATGATAGGAATGTCTATCTATAAGTGTAATGGAAACCGAATCATCTTTTTTATACTTTTTAGCAAGCTTTTTTGCGGCATGAACCCCCGCATAACCTGCTCCGATTATGACAATATTTTTCTTGTCCATTCTTCCTATTCACTCCCTTAATTGTTAAATGCTTATTTGTGAAGTTTTGAACAATTTTAATATAACAATGTGGTTTTTATCTGTCTATGGACTTCATAGAATGTCTACAATTTAAAATTTTGATTGTTCACATTTTCGAAACATTTATAAATAGTGGATTTTTGTCATAAATTCTCCATATTTAAAGGAGATGCTGATAAACACTATTAAGACAATGATTATTCCGTAAATCAGCTATTTTATAGGGTTTTGTCCACTAAAAAGTCGATAGACAGTGGCAGAAAGCAATGATAAAATGACGGTGTTATAAATGTGAATAAATTCACATTGTCAAGAATTTAAACACTTGTTTGTATTTAGAGACATGATAAAACAATTGAAATGTGATATTCATAGAAGGGATGATTTTAATGAATAAATTCAAATTCGCTATGATTCTTTTTCTTTCCCTCCTTTTATTAATAGGATGTGGAAAACAAAAGGAATCGGACGAAATGGTAAATAGTAATCCGTATAAAAGAACGGAATTTTTAATGGGGACAGTTGTCACGATTAAAATCTATGATAAAGACAAGGAAGCTGTATTGGATAAAGCATTTGATCGAATAGAGTTATTGGCAAGCCAAATCACAGTAAATGAAGATGGGTCGATTGTTGATGAAATAAATGAAAATGCTGGTCGGAATCCAGTCCAGGTCCCAGAAGATATTTACCGTTTAGTGAAAGCTGGTAAAAAATATAGTGGGTACTCAGGAGGAGACTTTGATATTACGATTGGACCATTAACTAATTTATGGCATATTGGATTCCCGGACGAGAAAAAGCCAACACAATCAGAAATTGATGCTGTTCTCCCATTGATCAACTATACAAAGATAGAATTAAATGAAGAAAAGCAAACGGTATTTTTGCCGGAACAAGGAATGATGCTGGATTTAGGGGGAATTGCCAAAGGGTTTATTACAGACGAAGTTATAAAAGTATTAAATGATAATAAGGTAGAATCTGCGATTGTTGATTTAGGAGGAAACATTTATGTAAAAGGAACAAATCCTTCTGGAAAGCCGTGGGAAGTAGGAGTTCAAGATCCATTTTCCGATAGAGGTGAAATGGTGGGGAAAATGGAGGAAACGAATACTTCGATCGTTACTTCTGGGATATATGAGCGGTATTTAGAGGTGGATGGAGTAAAATACCATCATATTCTCAGCCCTAAAAATGGCTATTCTGTCAATAATGAAGTTGCGGGGATTACGATTGTTTCTGATAAATCATTTGATGGAGACGGATATTCAACAACCATATTTATAAAAGGGATAGAAGAAGGGTTAAAGGCGGTAGAAAAAATGGAGGGAATAGAGGCCATCTTTGTAACCAAGGATAAAGAGGTTTATTTAACTTCCGGTCTAAAAGGTAAATTTACTTTAACAAATGAGAAATTTAAATTAGCAAATGAATAAAGAGAAGAGGGAGGTCATTTGGAATGTCGATTCGTTCATTTTTAAAGTTAGTAGAAATACAAACAAAAATAGCTAGTATCTTCCCATTTTTTATTGGCATATTATTCGTATTATATCGGTATGAGGCACTTCATTGGAAAAATACACTAATATTCTTTGCCTCTATGTTGATCTTTGATTTAACAACAACGGCGATTAATAATTATATGGATTATCGAAAGGCAAATAGTGATGAATATAGGAAGGAAAAAAACGTAATAGGACAAGAGGGGATAAAGGAAAGCACCGTTATCGCAACCATATTCACCCTTTTTTTTACAGCAACGGGGCTAGGTATTTGGCTTACTGCTGAAACAGGATTATTGGTGCTTTTGATTGGATTTATCTGCTTTTGCATTGGCATCCTCTATACCTTTGGACCAATTCCTTTATCAAGAATGCCTTTAGGAGAAGTTTTTTCCGGTGTAACAATGGGATTTGGGATCGTTTTTCTTACGGTCTATGTCAATGCGTTTGATTATGGGATTGCTTCCTTAGTATGGGAACAAGACGTGATTTTGCTGCAAGTAAACATAATAAAAATAATCGAAATTATCATTGTATCTTTACCTTGTATGTTTACGATCGCGAATCTTATGCTGGCAAACAATATTTGTGATGTAGAAGACGATATAAAAAATCATCGTTTCACTTTACCATTTTATTTAGGAAAGAAATACTCCCTATGGCTGTATAATGGCCTTTATGCGGGATCCTTTATGGCTATATTAATCTCTGTGTTTTTTCACTTACTACCAGTTATTGCGTTAATTAGCTTAATTGCTATTTTACCAGTTTATAAGCATATTCGGATTTTTAACCAAATCCAAGTTAAATCTAAAACATTTAGTTTAGCAGTGAAAAATCTAATTATTGTGAATGGATGTCTAGTATTATCTTTAGCTATGTTTTTTATTATTAGTTAAATAAATATATTGTTAGCGTTCTAAGCTTTTCTATGGAGGGGGTATTCGTTTTGCAAACCGTTTTGGAAGTGGAGGAATTAAGCTTTCGGTATGATAAAAAGCGTGATAAGAGTCATGTGGAAAATATTTCCTTTCTATTAAGAGAGGGGGAATGGACAGCGCTAATTGGTCATAATGGAAGTGGGAAATCCACCTTAGCTCATTTACTTGTTGGCTTGCTTCAACCCGATGAAGGGAAAATTAAGATAAATGGAGTTAGTCAAAAGAAAGGGCAAGGTGCTCAGGGGATTGGCATTGTTTTTCAAAATCCAGAAAATCAATTCATTGGAACAACTGTAGAAGATGATGTGGCTTTCGGGCTGGAAAATATAAATATGTCTTATGAAGAAATGCATGAAAGAGTGGATCAGGCACTAACAGATGTAGATATGCTCGGCTTTCGCATGGTGGATCCTTCTCAATTATCAGGTGGACAAAAACAAAGGGTCGCAATTGCAGGAATGCTGGCATTAGAGCCCAAGGTACTTATATTGGATGAGGCCTTTGTTATGTTAGATCCAAGAAGTCGCAAGGAATTAATGGCAATTATACGCAAATTAACAAATAAGGGAATGACAATCCTATCCATTACGCATGACATGGAAGAAGCTGCACAGGCTGATAGAGTAATGGTCATGGAACAAGGGAGAATAACAAAAATTGAAAGTCCCTCTCAGTTGTTTTATACAGATTCTACCTTAGAAAAACCATTTTCAGAGAAACTCAGAGAATCTTTGAAAAATAGAGGGAGTAAGGTTCCAGATAAATATATGACAGAAGAAGAAATGGTGCGATGGATATGCAAATCGAATTAAAAGATGTATCTGCTAATTATCAAATTGGACCGATCCGTAAACCCAATGTATTAAACTCCATCAATCTTACTATTGAATCAGGTACTTTTACAGCACTCATCGGAAGAACTGGTGCAGGAAAATCAAGTCTATTAAAGATATTGAACGGCTTACTTCTTCCAACAAAAGGAAGCGTTCGTATAGGAGAGACAATGATAGAATCACCTATCCAAAAAGAGAATATCCGTAAGATTCGAAAGCAAGTGGGGATGGTGTTCCAATTTCCAGAGTCCCAATTATTTGCGGAAACAGTGGAAAAGGACATTTGTTTTGGTCCGCTTAACTTTGGCGTATCGTTGGAAGAAGCGCAAGAAAAGGCTGCACAGGTAATTGAGCTAGTGGGCTTAGAGCCGTCTATTTTATCAAAATCCCCCTTTGCTTTATCGGGAGGACAAAAAAGGCGAGTGGCGATTGCAGGAATATTAGCAATGGAGCCATCTGTACTTGTCTTAGATGAACCTGGGGCGGGGTTGGATCCGCAGGGGAAAAAGGAAATAATGTCTCTTCTAGCTACTTGGCATAAACAAGCATCTTTAACAACTATTCTCGTTACACACGATATGGAGGATGTGGCTTTATTCGCAGACCAAGTTATTTTAATGGATCAAGGAAAAATTATCAAATCGGACAAAACAAAAATGATTTTTTCAGATCCAGCTTTATTGGAAAGTTGGGGGCTGGAAATGCCACAGGCTCGGTATTATCAAATGAAAATTGAACAAGAAACAGGAATAAAATTACCAAGGGTTTGCTTAACGCTGGATGAATTAGCAGATGCTTTAGTTTCGGTGGGGTTAGTATGAATAAATTAATATTAGGAAGATACTTTCCGGGAGAATCCTGGCTCCATCAGTTGGATGCTCGGGCAAAAATGATTTCTGTCCTTTTACTTATAGCTATGCTATTTATAGCAGATAATTGGATGGCCTACTTATTTTTATGGATGATTACCCTTTTCATTATGCACTTATCACAAGTCCCTTTCCGTACCTATGTACGAGGAGTCAAACCAATGATATGGCTCATTCTATTTACTGTAATACTGCAGGTACTATTTACTTCTGGCAGTAATGTATATATAGCATGGGGGCCAATTACTATTTCAGAGTATGGATTAATAAATGGAATCTTTATCTTTAGTCGTTTTGTTCTTATTGTATTTTTATCTACTGTCTTAACATTAACTACAAAACCAATCGATTTGACAGATGGAATAAATAAAATGCTATCTCCATTGCGTTTTATTAAGGTACCTGTAGATGATATTAGCATTATGTTATCTATTTCTTTGCGATTCATTCCCAATTTATTAGATGAAACACAAAAAGTGATGGATGCTCAAAAGGCAAGAGGGACGGAGTTTGGCCAAGGCTCGTTATTTCAGCAGATGAAAACTTTAGTCCCAATTTTTCTTCCTTTATTTGTGAGTTCTCTGAATAGAGCCGAGGACATGGCTAATATGATGGATGTTAAAGGATACCGTGCGGGAATAAAACGCTCGGCATTTCGGAGAGTATATTGGAAGAAACAAGATACATGGTGTTTATGTAGTGTATGTTTCATTGGAGTAATTACGGTTTTATTAAGCAGATAATAAATCAGGAAAAGAAAGTGGCTGGAACAAAATATAGACGAATAATCTCTAATTTAGTGGTGAAACCAATTCGTTCCATTGTGCTACAGACACTCTATGCGCCTAATGTACAAAAATTGATTTTATTCAAGGAACGTCATAACTTTATATGGAGAATCTGCGGGCATTAATGAGCCGGGAAGCCAACGTTATCAATAGCTGCTCCTCTTCACTAGGCTATCATGCCCGCCTCTCCATATAAAGTTGGTTTTGGGGAAATATCCAAATTGTACATAGTTAAACTGCATTTCCAGACTCCTATGGGAGCTTCAATAAATTTATATGTTGGATGTAGCATGAGATGACTTCTGTTACCTTTTTTCTCTGCTCCTCTTCCTTTTGGGCACAGAGAGTTCTTTTCTGTTAATTTCTTCCTTTTTTGTTATTTTCATATACCTTCCTTCTTAAAATAAATAAAAGCCCCGAACAATTATACTAATTTTTTAATGTAAATGTATAATTTGTTCGGGGTTATATTTGATTGAATACTTACGCTCCCCACCTCTGTGTTCCCCGCTTCGTTTGATAAAAAGAGTAATCCAAATCAGCTTAGCATGCTCCATTTTATGTCAACATCAATCGGAAATTTACAATCCTTTACTATTCCTTAAAATAGATTCAATGATTTATTAACATTGGAACCCTATACTAAATCTGATAGCTCAGATAGATAAAACTTTGAGGTGAAAAAACATGCAGGCTAACAGGAGTATCCATATTTTAAAAGAGATATCAATTGTACAAGCAAATAACCTTAAATCTTCTAAAAAAGTTTCCTTTTATCAAATTTTTAAAAGAATGATGGATCTCTTTATAGCAAGTATAGGTATTGTTATAACTCTCCCGTTGATTCTTCTATTTGCTATTCTCATCCGCATAGATTCACCAGGTTCTCCCTTTTATGTCCAACAAAGGGTTGGCAAGAATGGCAAATGCTTTCGCTTAATTAAATTGCGATCGATGAGAATGGATGCGGAGAAAGACGGGGAAAAATGGGCAGAGGTCAATGATCCGAGAATTACAAAAATTGGCTCATTTATAAGAAAAACAAGAATTGATGAGTTACCACAATTATTTTCTGTTTTAAAAGGTGATATGTCTATTATCGGACCACGACCGGAAAGACCTTCTTTTACGGAACAATTTAGCAAGGAAATTGATGGTTTTTCGAATAGGCTGCTTGTAAAACCAGGATTAACAGGTCTTGCACAGGTCAATGGAGGGTATGACATCACACCAAGAGAAAAGCTAAAGTACGATCTTCAATATATTAATAATGTAACATTTTCTTTGGAAATGAAAATTTTAGTAAAGACGATAAAAGTAGTGCTCACAGGAGAGGGTGCAAGGTAATTGGACTCCATAAAAGGCAAAATCAATAGTGGAGCAAAATGGACCAGTATATCGACGATTGTTATTACTCTCTTACAGATTGGGCAGTTTATTGTACTGGGAAATATCATGAGTGCAAAGGAATTCGGTATGATTGGCATGCTGACGACAATCACCATCTTTGCACAAATTTTTGTGGAATTAGGCTTAGGTGCTGCAGTCATCCAAAAACATCATGCAACAGACAGGCAGTTGTCTACCCTTTTTTGGATAAATGTTCTTTTAGGAATATTTATTTGTTTCCTTATGCAGGCAGCAAGTCCGATGATTGCAGACTATTTTCAAACAAAAGAGTTAGAGGGAAAGGTCAGATTACTATCAATTGTATTTTTGATTGCTCCTATAGGACAGCAGTCACAGTACTTAATGCAGCGAGACTTATCGTTTAAGACATTAGGAAAGATCGAAACGTTCTCAAATGTTTTTAGCTTTAGTCTCTTAATTGGACTGCTCCTATTTATAAAGCAAAATCCAATTAATGCTTATGTATGGTCACAGGTTTGTCTTTATTCCTTGAAAGGAATTCTTTTTTATATTTGTTACTCTCCAAAGTGGAGACCAAGCTTTGTGCTAGATATTAAAGATTGTAAAGAATTTTTCTCTTTTGGTGTGTATCAGCTTTTATCACGGCTCGTAAATCGATTGGGAAGCAATATGGATATGTTGTTGATTGGAAGATTTATGGGCATGGAGGCATTAGGGATTTATAACCTAGTCTATCAAATTATCACCATTCCCGTTCTTAAGTTAAATCCTATTATAACGAGAGTTGCTTTTCCAGTGTTTGCGAAAGATAAAAATAATAATCGGGCATTAGAGAGTGGTTATTTATATATGACCAAATTATTAGCAATTGTGTCGTTTCCATTGCTATTAGGGCTCTATGCTGTTGCAGATTTAGTAATCCCACTCTTCTTTGGAGAGCAATGGATGGCGGCTGTTCCTATTTTAGAAATTATGATTATAGTAGGAATTCTAAGGGTCCTTATGAATCCCAATGGGAGCATTATATTAGCAAAGGGAAAAGCAGACATTGCTTTTTATTGGGACTTAGGAGTGTTAGTTTGTTACGGGTTAGCATTATTAGCAGCAGTTCGGAGTAATCAGCTGGAAATAGTAGCATGGACATATGTAGGTGTAAGCATTCTTAATTTTATCGGTGGGAGAATCCTATTAACTAGAATGATAGGGCTTCAGCTAAAAAGTTATGTAAAAGCATTACTGCTGCCATTGATTCTTGCGGTGGTCAGCAGTGGGATTGCGTTATTGTTAAAAACGCAAATGACTTCTATTCATAATAATTTGGTTTGGGCACTTGTATGGTCTGTGTTGATAAGCGGGATTATTTATTTGCTAATGCTACATGCATTAAAACATGTAGCATTTCGAGAAGAATATCAATAAAAGGAATAAGTCAATAAGCCGAACGATAGGATGTGTATCATGAAAGTATTGTGGATAACAAGTGTATACCCTAGTGCAGATAACCCTGGAAGCGGGGTGTTTCATGAAACACAGGTGAGAGCATTATCTTCTTTAGGAGTGGAGATAACAGTTATTAATCCAGTTCCATCAAATGCTTCTTTCTTTAGAATATGGAAGAAAAAATATCGTAAAAAGAACTATCCATATTTAGAGAAAAGGCATGGTGTAAACATATATAGGCCTGTGTATAGAGCGACACCTGGTCAACTTCGCTGGTTTCAGCCAGATAAACGTATCGCAGCGTGTATTCTTAAAACCTGGAAGAAAGAGAACATAGAGGCTGACTTGATCCATGCACACTTTGCTATGCCTTCGGGAGGGGCAGCAAGAATCGTTGCCTCTAAATATAAAAAGCCTTGGCTGCTCACATTACATGGAAGTGATGTACATATTTATCCATCATTTAGTCGAAGTGCGGATCGTATTTTTCAAAAAACAGTGAAGTCCGCAGATGAAGTTATTGCCGTAGGAGAACATCTGGCTGCTGCAGCTGAGATGAAGACTGGGAGAAAGTGTTTGCCGTTACCGCTCGGAATTGATTTATCGAAATTTACATTAAATCAGGCAGCTGCTTTGAAAGAAAGCTCTAGAAAGGAATTAGCATTGCCTGTCAATAAAAAAATCATTTTGTTTGTAGGGCGTCTTGTGAAAGAAAAGGGGATTTTTGAATTAGCGGAGGCATTAGCTTATCTTCCGGAAGACTATGTAGTGGTTTATGTGGGAGCCGGCCAAGGAAAAGAAAGGCTGCAAAAGGAAAAAACGTATAATAAACGATTATTCTTAGCAGGACAAATTCCTAATGAGAAGGTAAGCGATTATTTATCAGCATGCGATATTTTTATTTTACCATCCTATTCGGAAGGATTGCCGACAGTTGTTATAGAGGCAATGGCTTTAAAAATACCGATCATTTGCACAAGTGTCGGCGGGATACCAGATTTATTTGGAGAGTACGCCGATTTGCTGATTCAGCCTCGGTCGGTACAAGAGATTGTAACAAGAGTGAAAGAGCAAGCAGCTGATGCAGCCTTGTTTGACAAAGCTGCAGAACAATTATATCAGCGTGTTCTTGATAACTATTCTGCAGTTGATAATGCTAAAAAACTACTGAGGAATTACCAAGAATTAGCAAGTAAGTCAATTGAATCTACTAATCAATTAAATCACTTTTGGGAGGAAGCGTAATGACCAAGGTTCTTGTTACTGGTGGAGCAGGCTTTATTGGTTCACATATTGTCGAGAGTTTGTTAGATGAGGGATATGAAGTAATAGTTATCGATAATTTCTCTACTGGGAAATTTGAGAATATTAAGGATTTACCAATTAAAATATGCCCGTTTGATATAACGGATTCTCGTGTGATTGATTATATTGTCGACTTAAAACCTGATTATATTATTCATCAAGCAGCCCAAGTAAGTGTGGCAGAATCCGTTCATGACATATTACATGATGAGAATGTAAATGTAAAAGGATCATTGCATGTCATTAAAGCAGCTATTCGCGCTTCTGTACAGAAAATATTATTTGCCTCTTCTGCAGCTGTATACGGGAATCCAGTCGAGCTCCCTGTTACGACAGAACATCCAACTTTGCCAGAATCGCCTTATGGGTTAACGAAATTGACGGTTGAAAAATATTTGAAGTTAGCTTCTAAATTATATGGACTCTCCTATGGGATTTTAAGATATAGCAATGTCTATGGACCAAAGCAGGATGGTAAAGGAGAAGGCGGGGTTATCTCTATTTTTGCTGATCGTGTTTTCGAAAATAAGGCGCCAGTCATATACGGATCTGGAGAACAAACAAGAGATTTCATTTATGTAAAAGACGTTGCCAGCGCAAATTTACATGCATTAAAGCAGGATGAAAATCTTTGCTTGAATATTTCAGCCAATAATCGAATCTCGATAAATCAACTTTGGGAAAATATAGCTGATATAAGTGAGGTATCATTAAAACCGATTTATAAAGCAGAAAGAGAAGGCGATATTCTCCATAGTATTTTATGCAATGAACAGACAATACAAAAGCTGAAATGGAAGCCACAAACCAATTTAGAATATGGATTAAGAGAAACGCTATTCTCATCCAAACAAGTTTTACAAAAGTAATCAAAAGGTAGGGAGGAAGGATTGTAGAAGTTGGGAAATAACCGTACAGTAAGCAAAACAATAGGGTTCAGCGTATTAGGTATCGGTTGTCTTACCGTTTTATATTGGACAACGATATATCAATTAACTTGGATACTTCCCATCGTATGTATATGGATTGCGATTCAAGTGGGAATATATTTGAAATCAATCATAACACTTGATCAATTATTTCAAAATGTCATGTATGTCTTATTGCTTTCCACCTTTCTTAATCAGTCCATCCTGAGTGTGAATGTTGGTGCTTTTACCGTTTTTTTATACAGAATATTGCTATTATTGGCAATCATTTTATATATAGGCACTGCTTTGTACAAAAAAAGGATGGTACACGACTTTAACCGCAGTGGACTACCGTTTATTTGGTTGTTCTTTGGTGGATGGATTCTTTATGGAACCATTTCTATTCTTTGGTCCATTTCTATTATTGCTTCCCTTAAATACATGTCTTTATTGGTTATGGGAATAGCATTTGTCTATTTAGCGAATGTAACATTTAAAACTCGGCAACAGCTCCAGTACTTTTTGGCAGGATGGATTGGAATGACCATTTTATTAGTAGGAATAGGATTTGTGAATTATATCTTTTCTATTCAATTACCAAGTTCCGGATTATATGGTGCTTCCAGTTATAAACTGTCGTATCCGACAGCCGTTTTTTACAACCAAAATGATTTTGCTGTCTATTTAGGCATTTCTTTTTTCTTGTTTTTAGCTGTTGTAAAAAATACTAAGAGAACAATGCTGAAGGGATCTATGTTTATTTTAAGCATCTTAGTTTTCCTGCTTATCTATTTAACAGAATCACGTGCTGGATTACTGGCGCTTGCAGGAGGCGGATTAGTGTATATATTCCTGATCATTCCGAAGTGGTGGAAGAAACTAATATTGCGAATTAGTCTTGGAGTAGGGTTACTAGGAGGAATAATATTTGCTAACAGAGGATTTAGTAAAATTCAGAGTCTTATAGAGTTATCCGGACAATATGAGCTTAATGAAGTGCTACCATCAAACTTAGCGAGAATCAATCTTTTAAGAAATACGTTTTCTTATTTGCTCGATTCTTATGGATTTGGAATTGGAGCAGGAAATATTCCTTATTATCTGGAGTATAAGAGTTATTTTCCAACAGGAAATGTCTACCAAGTACATAATTGGTATGCCGAAATCGCCGGAAACTTTGGCTTAATGATTTTGCTTGGCTACTTAATGATATTGATTTATGCATTTATATCATTCTATCGAGCGTACGAAAAGACGGAAAGCGGGACAGATAAAATGTTGTTAGAGGCGTGTATGATCGGAATGGTATCATTCATTATTTCGAGTATTAGCCCCAGTTCGGTGATGAACTTATATTTTCATTGGGTGTTTCTTGGGTTTATTTTATGTACACTGTCTGTTTATAAAAATAAAAAGCTAGAATCTTAACTTTCACAGCAGAAAGGGAGAGTTCGTTTGTGAAGTCTGTTTTATCAATTATAGCCACTAGATGGAAAAAATATTTTATTCCTTTATTATTGCTTAGTGCCCTTTTAGGAGCAATAGGATGGTTTGCCCCAGCTGGGAAAGAAAAGGGAGCAGTTAAAGCAGAGGCCACTATTTTACTAGGGAATTATGAAAATGAGTACTTAAATAATAGTGAAGTAATTGCATCCTTATTAAGAAATGAAACGACTTTTGTACACTATTTACCCGGTGTCGATATAGAGAAGGAACAGCTTCTTATTTCTGCGGATACCCCTAAAAAGATCAGCTTTACACTTACTGGTCCAAGTGAACAAGAAGCCGTAGATTCCTTATCAGAATTAGTAACTGCCTTTCTGGAAATGGATCAACAGTATTATCAAGAAAAAGAAGAAATTATCTCAGAAAGCATTGATCAGCTTCAAGAAATAACTGTTCAAGCAGAATCAGCTGTTGATCAACAACGATTTCTATATGAACTAAAAACAAAACAAGTCAATATGCAGCCAGCAATGCTAGTTAAGGATGTCGCAGCAGTAAGTGGGGATAATCGTGTAATCTCTCCTCGAGATCGAGCGCTAATGGGTGTTATGATCGGCATCATGCTCAGTTGTTTATGGATTATTTATCCGGTGTTCTTAAAATCTGAATCTGACTAAAAGAGGTGAGTGGAAGATGGCTCCATCTGTATCCATTATTATGCCTTCCTATAATTGTAAAGAGTATATATCTTTTAGCATCCAGTCTGTTAGGGAACAAACATACACAGATTGGGAACTGCTCATTGTTGATGACCATTCCACAGACGGCACAGTTGAGGTATTAAAGGAATGGGAAAAAGTAGAAGAGCGAATTCGAGTTTTTTACAGAACGGTTAATGGTGGAGCGGCTGTTGCTCGCAATATGGCGCTCGAGCATGCACGAGGAAAATATATTGCCTTTTTAGACAGTGATGATCGATGGAAACAAGAAAAGCTTGAAGTTCAATTAGCTTATATGAAGGAAAATCAGTATGCTTTCACCTTTACTGCTTATGAGTGTATTGATCAAAAAGGAGAGCAGATAAATAAATATATTCGAGTTCCTGAGCAAGTGGATTATCAAACCATGCTAAAAAATACAATTGTTGGTTGTCTTACTGTTCTAATTGATCGTGAACAAGTAGGGAATTTTCAAATGCCCAACATCCGTACTCGGCAGGATCTAGCAACTTGGTTAATGATTTTGAAGCGAGGTTTCCGTGCATTTGGCTTAAACGAAATATTAGCAGAATACAGGGTAGGAAATGATTCAATTTCTAAAAATAAATGGAAAGCAGCAAAAAATAATTGGCATGTTTATCGTCAAATAGAGCAGTTGAATTTCTTGCAGTCATCCTGGTATTTTTCTCATTATGCTTATAATGCTATTCGGAAGAGACTGTAGAAGGTAGAGGAGCATAGAAAATGAGAACAATCCACGTTATCGTTGCAACTGGCGTTTGGAATTTAGACAATTTAACTTATCGAAGACATCGATTTGCAGAATTTCTGCAAAAGCAGCAGGAAACAGAGGAAGTAATCTGGTTATGTCCAGGGGAAAAACAGACACCAGAAGTAACGAGATTAGAAAATGGTATTTACCAGTGGATAATCAGTGATTTGGGAAATTATAAAGTACAACGATTCGCTCGATTTATCCCCTTTTTCTACCAAAAGAAGCTCCGAAGTTTAAGTAATTATTTAGCGGAAAAAAAAGGGGATTATTTGGTGAATTTATGGTATACCTATCCTGCCTTTCCGACTTTGCATAAGATATATTCCTGGGATCAAATCGTTTATGATTGCAGTGATTTATGGGCAGAACAATTGAGCGGGAAATTTTCTTTCCTTTCTTATTTAAAGCAAAAGATCATCTATCAAAGTGAACAAACAATTGTTGAAAAGGCAAGTTATATTACTTGTACTTCAAGCTTTTTAGCGGAGGAAATAATAAGTAGAACACCAGCTTATCGAGATAAGATTTTTACGTATGAAAATGGAGTAGAATACGAGCTTTTTCAGGAACGGAAGAATAGGGAGCCAGTTATAGAAAAAGAAGGGCTGACGATTGGTTACATTGGTGGGATTAAACCAAAGCTTGATTTTGGATTAATCCAGCAAATTGCACAAATGAGAAGGGATTGGACCATTTTATTAGTTGGTCCAGATGGAACGAATAACAGCCCGGAATTTATGAAATTATTGAAGGAACCCAATATTCAATGGATGGGAAGTGTATCGAGAAATCAGGTTCCAGCTTATATGCATATGCTTGATATAGGGATTATGCCATATAAGGATACTCCATATAATAAGGCTATTTTTCCATTAAAGCTTTTTGAATTTCTTGCTGCTGGAAAACCAGTGATAGGGATGAACTTGCCTTCAACAAAAGGATATGTAGAAGAAGGCGTTTATGAACTTTTGCTAGGGGAGCCAGAAGTGAATCAATTTATTCATGCCTGTGAAAAGATGGCAGAAAATGCTGGTAGCCAAGTGTGGCAGAGCAGAAGAAAGCAACTTGCCATGTTAAAAGATTGGGAGAATATCTTCCAAGAGATGATCCAAGTCGACAAAGAAACTAGCATATGAGGGATACCTGATGGCTAGTTTCTTTGTCGTTCTTATTCAGGTTAAATTTTACTGTATATTTCCATTTCATCCATTATATCTTGTAGTGTAATATGTTCTAATTCCTTTTCCATTGTTAGTTGGATGGTAGAAAAAGTCCTGTTTAAGGTTGGATGAATTTTGCTTCCTATCGGGCAACGGTGATTTGGATGATCATGTATTGCGAACCATTCACTTTTTGGTTGAACGGCTAAATAAATGTCTAAAAGAGTAATATCAGCAGGAGATTTTAATAAGGATGCCCCAGAAATGCCTGCTCTGCTCGTTAGCATTCCTCCTCTTTTTAAAAGTCCGCACATTCTTCTTATCACTACAGGATTTGTATTCACACTTTCTGCAATAGAATCAGAGGTTATTTGTTCGTATGGTTTCGAGGCAATTAAAGATAGGATATGAATAGCAACAGATAGCCGGCTGTTAGCCATAATAGATAGACACCACCAATCAAATTTTTTGTCATTCATTAGGAATACGTTATAATTGTTGCGTTGATAAAATTGATAGCGAATCCGAAGAGAAGCGCTTACATTACGTGGCTACTATTATTATACAATGGAATATAAGGGCATAATCAGCTAATTTGCAATTAAATTGTGAACAAATAGACACAAAAAAAGCGATGATGATGAGAAAGAAAGTGGTCATGATGCTTTATAATAAAAAAAGCTATTAATAAGAAGGTATTTAGAAGAGGGAATTTTGCTAAAAGAGGTGGAAGAAAGTGAAAACGGTTTTAGTTGTAGGTGGTGGGATAACAGGATTATCTGCCATGTATTATTTGCAAAAGGAAAATAGAGAAAGACAATTAGGACTTCGACTAGTTTTAGTGGAGGCAAATGACTACCTAGGCGGGAAAATCCATACGGTTACAAAAGATGATCTGCTTATGGAAACAGGAGCAGATTCCATTGTTGCCCGCAATAAAAATGTTCTTCCCTTTGTTAAGGAACTTAATTTAGAAGAAGAAATTGTTTATAACGCAACAGGGACATCTTATATTCATACACAAAACAAATTATTAGAAATTCCCAAGGATTCTATTTTCGGTATTCCGATGACATTAGAAGCTCTTTTTACAAGTGAACTCCTTTCCACTCGAGGAAAGCTAGAGGCTTTAAAGGATCTTTTTCGTACTAAGTCAAGCTTTACGAGAGAATCCTCCATTGGTGAATTTTTAGAGTATTATCTGGGAAAGGAAATCGTAGAAAAGCAGATTGCACCAGTTCTTGCGGGCGTTTACTCTGGAAATATTTATTCGTTAACAATGGGTTCCACCCTACCTTATCTGCTCGAATATAAGGAGCAGTATGGAAGCATCATCCGTGGGTTAGGGAAGAATAAAGAATCGTTTCAATCTGCTGCGAATAAGAAATTTATTTCTTTTAAAGATGGGTTATCTACAATTATAGATCGACTGGAGAAGGTATTAGAAGATGTATCCATTAGAAAGGGAATAGCTGTTACACGAATAAATAAGGAAGCAGACCAATATAAAGTTCAATTATCCAATGGGGAAGAAGAAATGGCAGACATGGTTGTCTTATCTACTCCCCACAATGTAACACAGCATATTTTAAGGAAGGATGAATTAAATCCTGTCTTTAGCAAGTTGAAAAATTCGTCCAATATCACCTTATATTTGTCCTATGATATTTCCGATGATGAACTGCCTAAAGATGGAACAGGCTTTATAGTCGCAGGGGATAGTGATATTGTTTGTAATGCTTGTACGTGGACAAGTAGAAAGTGGAAGCATACATCGAAGAATAATCAGCTATTATTGCGTCTATTCTATAAAAAAACAAATCCAGCCTATGAACGGCTAAATAGCCTTACAGAAGAGGAACTAATCCAAGAGGCTAGAAAGGATATAGAGAGAAGTCTTGGAATTACTTCAAAACCTAAAAGTTATGAAGTGACAAAATGGACTAATGCGATGCCTGTTTACTCATTAGAACATAAGCAAGCAGTAGAACAACTTAGCCAAGACTTAGCTCTTTTATACCCTAATGTGCATCTAGCTGGTTGTTCCTACTATGGAGTAGGAATTGCAGCATGTATAGCGAATGGGGAAGAAACAGCTAAGAAAATTTTGCATTCCATAGAATAAGAAAAGTGCAGAGCCATAGTAGGAAGGCTCTGTTTTTTTGTGAAATGATTTGATAGATGGAGCAATCGCTTGCTATTTATTTTGTAAAATAGCCGATTTTTAATTTCTTAATCTAGTAACGGGTTTTCACAAGATTTATAATAGGTGGAAGAACATAAAGAAAAGAGGAACTAACTAAATGAACAAAAGCCAGATGATGAGGATACAGGAGCAAAAGTAATGGATCATACTGTCATGGTATTTATTGTTTTAATCACGATGTCGGGTGCATTGCATGTGATATTAGCCATTATTGCGTATATGAATAGACAGGCATTTGAGGGAATGCGGACATTTTTGTGGTTTTCCTGCTTTAATGCTATTTATGCATTTGGGTATGCATTAGGACTTGCCAGTACAACGATAGAAGGAATGAAATTTTGGACAGCTGTTCAGTATTTAGGTATGCCGTTTTCGGCACCAGCTACATTAATTCTTGTTTTGCAATATATCGGCTACGATAGGCATTTAAATAAAAAAATGTATTTTTTCTATTATTTAATCCCAGCCCTTTCCTTTTTACTCGTTGCGACAAATGATTATCATCATTTATTCTATCAATCTGTATATTTAGAATATCGAAACGCAACTCCTCTCATGCAAATTACGATGGGACAATGGTATTTGCTACACGGTGCTTACTCGTTCGGAGCGTCTGCCGTTGCCTTTGTATTACTATCGATTTATTGGTTTAAAGAGAAATCTAGGCAAACAAAACAAGTAGCCATACTATTGACAGGAATTCTTGTCCCTGTTGGCGCGTCTTTTTCTTATTTGATAGGACTTACTCCAAACGGCTTAGATCCTGTTCCAATTGCGATGCTATTTTCTAGTTCACTTTATTTATATGCTATCATATCTACGAAGTTTTTGTTGGTCCCGCCAATAGAAAAGGATTATATATTTGAAAGTATGGGAGAGGCAGTACTAGTTTTAGATCAGACATATCATCTAAAAGATTTTAATAAGGCAGCTTCTAGATTATTTATTGATGTGAAAAGAGGAAAACATATAGCAGCTGTATTAGGGCTGGATGATCCAATTCTTGGACTGTTAAAAAACATCGATACGGATTCTGTCATATCGGAAGTGGAAAGGACTAATAAATCAGCAACGGAATATTATCAAGTTAAGATTTCTCCGATTAAAAAAGGAGAGTCAGCCATTGTCGGTACTTCCATTATGTTTGCAAATATTACGGAACAAAAGAAGGAACAGCTCAGCTTAACAAAATTGGCATACACAGATAGTCTGACACAAATATATAACCGTGCTTATGTTACAGCCCTTGCTGAAGAGATGCTTGTCAAGCATAGAAAGATAGCCGTTATCCTGTTTGATATTGATCATTTCAAGAAAATAAATGATACATATGGACATTTTGGGGGAGACGAAGCATTAAAGCATATTGCATCTCTAAGTAAAGCTCTGGTGCCAGGGAATGGAGTTTTTGGCAGATACGGTGGAGAGGAATTTATTCTTTTTCTATTTGGAAAAGAAGCAGAATCAGCCATTGACCTTTCTAGGAAATTAAGAAGATTAATCGCAGAATCCCCTTTCTATTATAAGGAAATAGTAATTAATATTACTGCGAGCTTTGGCGTGGCTATAAAGGAAAACTGTCTAGCTCTTATCCCGTTGATTAGCGAGGCGGATGAAGCGCTATATGCATCCAAAAGAGAGGGAAGAAATACCGTTTGTGTCGCAGAAAATGGAGAATACATCAAATTAGAATCTTCTCCATTAGTAGGGAAATATTGATAAGAGTAAGGGAGTTTTCTCGTGTGTCTGCAAATGTTATTTTTTCTCACACTATTTGTTAAAATATTTAGAAAATACTCAAAAATGTATTGCGTAAAAAAGAGTGGTGTATTACAATTTTTTATATAATCTAAATCTATCTTTTTTCGTCAAAATCAAAATGATAGAGAGAAAAGTTTGTTAGTTTTGCTGTTATTCAAGACAGAGCCCTTTTCTTACGACATATGCATTGCTTCGAATGTTTATGATGATCTCATAAATATCTCGTGCAATATCCAGATGTTTATAGGAGGAGTATCACATGTATCATGCAAATACTATATATATTATTGGAGAAAGTAAAACATCCTCTAATAATGCCATTATGCAGCAATACAATGGTTTTTTTATTGCGTTAGTGGTGGATAGAGTCTCTCACACAATTATTGATGCAGAATGTTCTTCCACTATCAATATAACCTCTTCCTTCATTAAGTCTATTGTAGTCGGGAAATCGATGTTAGATTTAGACACCGTTTTAAAGGAAGTAGAAAATCGTTATTTTGGATCTTCTCAAAAAGCAGTTATGGTTGCTTTTAAGAATGCCCATATTAAATATAAACAACTATTAAAAGAATTGGTGTAAACTGCTTTTTCTGTTATACGCAGAGAAAATCCAGTTGATAGAGATTTTACTTCTCTGTTAGCTGGATTTTTTTATTTTGTACGAATAAGTTAGACCAAAAAATGTGGGAGGTTTTTTCTAATGGGCAAAATTTATATGTCAGTTGATATGGAAGGAATAACAGGGTTAATTGATCACACACAGGTTGATTCCGATAAGCTAAATTATGAAAGAAGCCGCATCCTGATGACAGATGAAGCAAACTACGTTGTTACAAGTCTATTTGATCAAGGCATAGAAGAAGTGGTTGTAAATGACAGCCATAGTAAAATGAATAATTTATTAATAGAAAGATTTCATCCCAAAACAAAGTTAATAACAGGGGATGTGAAACCATATTCAATGGTGCAAGGGCTTGATGCTAGTTATGACGGGGCAATCTTTGTCGGGTATCATGCGCGAGCTTCTGTTCCTGGTGTTATGACCCATAGCATGATTTTTGGAGTCCGTAATATGTACATAGATGACGTTGTTGTTGGAGAATTAGGATTTAATGCTTATGTTGCTGGATATTTTGGTGTTCCAATAATTCTTGTAGCAGGGGACGATCAAGCAGCACAAGAAGCAGAACAGCTTATTCCTAATGTAACAACAGCGATTGTGAAAAATAGTATTTCAAGATCAGCAGCGATGAGTTTAACTCCTGCCCAAGCTGGAGAATTGCTGAAAGAAAAGACAAGGGAAGCGTTAGAAAAAAAGCATTTAATAAAACCTTTAGTACCACCAGCCAGTCCATTACTCCGCATCGAATTTGCGAACTATGGACAAGCAGAATGGGCTCATTTAATGCCGGGCACTGAGATAGAGCCTGGTACTACAATTGTGCGTTTTCAAGCAAAAAACATCTTAGAAGCATATCAAGCTATGCTGGTTATGACTGAACTTGCGATGAGAACAACATTTTGTTAGGTGGTGTGACCGATGAAATCTTATTATGTTAAGCGCTTTTTCTCGATGGTCGTAACGTTATGGGTCATTATTACGATTACTTTCTTTTTAATGCATTTTACACCAGGTTCGCCATTTAATGATGAAAGAACGACGAATGATGCGATTCAGAAGAATTTAGAGGAGCAATATCATTTAGATAAACCGCTCATTGTTCAATATGGTATGTATTTAAAACAAATAGCAACCTTTGACTTTGGCATATCGATAAAAAAATCATCGCAAACAGTAAATGAAATGATTGGAAGAGGATTTCCTGTTTCCTTTGAGCTTGGTATGGTTTCCTTAATAGTTGCGGTTATTTCAGGGATAACGCTTGGCGTGATTGCTTCCCTTAAACACAATGGGGTCATTGATTATATAGCGATGACAATAGCGGTAATAGGAATTTCTATTCCTAACTTTGTTTTAGCAACCATGTTGATTCAACAGTTTGCGGTTCATTGGAAGATACTCCCGACAGCGACATGGTCGAGCTGGAAGCATATGATTCTCCCAACGATAGCACTTGCGACAGGTCCAACCGCCATTATTGCTCGGTTAACAAGAACGAGTATGCTAGAAGTATTAACACAAGATTATATAAAAACAGCTAGGGCAAAGGGACTTTCTCCATTCAAAATAATTGTCAAACACGCACTGCGCAATGCTCTTTTGCCAGTTGTAACTTTATTAGGTGCTTTGGCAGCCAGTATTTTGACTGGTACCTTCGTGATTGAAAAAATATTTGCGATTCCTGGTATGGGGAAATACTTTGTAGATAGTATTAATAATCGTGATTATCCTGTTATTATGGGGACGACTATTTTTTACAGTACCATTTTAATTATCATGCTATTCCTCGTTGATTTAGCATATGGCATATTGGATCCGCGAATAAAACTTCAGAAGAAGGAGGGCTAGCAATGGGCTTACGTCAAGAAACAATGTATGAAAAAAAGGACGATATTGCTCTTGATGAATGGTTTGTACCAATAGAGAGACAGCTTGGGGAGGCTGAAGCCGTTGTTCGTCCAAGCCTATCCTATTGGCAAGAAGCATGGAGAAATCTTTGGAAGAATAAATTAGCGATGGGAGCATTTTTTTTCTTAATTTTATTAATTATTATGTCTATCATTGGACCGATAATTTCTCCCCATTCGATTTCGGAGCAAAAGCTTATTAATCAAAATCAGCCGCCTTCTTCTGAATATTGGTTTGGGACAGATAGTCTTGGCAGAGACGTCTTTTCAAGAACCTGGTACGGGGCCAGAATATCGTTGTTTGTTGGGATTGCTGCTGCCGTCATTGATTTTTTGATAGGAGTTGCTTACGGTGGGCTATCGGGATACAAGGGTGGCAAGATGGATCACGTCATGATGAGAATAGTAGAAGTACTATATGGACTCCCATATTTATTAATCGTTATTTTAATGTCTGTTGTGATGGGGCCGGGGCTAGGATCTATTATTATTGCCTTGTCTATTACAGGATGGGTTGGAATGGCCCGCATAGTTAGAGGACAAGTTCTGCAAATAAAAAACTATGAATTTATTTTAGCATCGAAAACTTTTGGAGCTAAAACTTACAGAATAATTAGAAAAAACCTTCTTCCAAATACAATGGGCCCGATAATTGTTCAAATGACTTTAACAGTTCCCTCTGCAATATTTGCAGAAGCGTTTTTAAGCTTTTTAGGGCTTGGCATCCAAGCACCTTTAACAAGCTGGGGAGTTATGGCAGATGAAGGATTATCTGCTATTTTAACAGGTCATTGGTGGAGGCTGTTTTTTCCAACCTTATTTATATCGCTTACGATGTTTGCTTTCAATGTATTAGGGGATGGACTCCAGGATGCTCTTGATCCAAAGCTGAGGGGTGGAAAATAATGACGGCAATACTAGAAATCCGTAATCTACATGTTTCTTTTGCGTCTTATGGAGGAGAGGTAAAAGCGGTAAGAGGAGTAAATTTTTCGTTGCAAAAGGGGGAAACTTTAGCCATTGTTGGAGAATCTGGCTGTGGAAAAAGTGTTACATCGCAAACGATTATGCGATTAATTCCGAGTCCGCCAGGAAGAATTACAGATGGCTCTATTTTATATAAAGGGATGGATCTCACCAAGCTGAAAGATGAAGACATGAGAAAAATTCGCGGTGCCGATATCTCTATGATTTTCCAAGACCCAATGACAGCTTTAAATCCTACGCTGACGATTGGAGATCAGATTATGGAAGGGATTAAACAGCACAAGCAGATTTCCAAAGCAGAAGCAAAAGATAAGGCGATTGAAATGCTTACATTAGTTGGCATCCCTAATCCCGAAATGCGATTGAAACAATATCCTCACCAATTTAGCGGAGGGATGAGACAGCGAATAGTGATCGCGATGGCATTGATTTGTGAACCAGAGATTTTAATTGCAGATGAGCCTACAACAGCTTTAGATGTAACAATCCAAGCGCAGATTTTGGATTTATTCCGAGAGATTCAACAAAAAAGAGAAGTATCCATTATTCTAATCACACATGATTTAGGGGTAGTTGCTCAAGTAGCTGATCGTGTAGCGGTTATGTACGCAGGAAAAATAGTGGAGATGGGCAATAGAAGAGATATTTTCTATTCTCCCCAGCATCCATATACAAAGGGTCTGCTAAATTCTGTCCCGAGATTGGATCAGGAAGGTGAGCTGGTGCCAATAGACGGAACTCCTCCAGATTTATTTTCTCCGCCAAAAGGCTGCTCTTTTACGGCAAGGTGCCCGTATGCAATGGAGGTGTGCAAAAGAGTATACCCGTCAAAAAGTAATTTGAGTGCTCAACATCAAGTCAATTGCTGGCTGCAGGATGAGCGGGCAAGACGGGTATTGCACACGATTTAAAGATTGGAAGTCTTCGGAATATAGTTTTTAGCTATTTTTTGACTTTAAAGGAAAAGTCATTTTATAGATTACGAGATGAAAACGAAGTGGGGGGAATATGATGAAAAAGATAGCAATCAGTTTTTTGGCTATGATTATAATTTTTTCACTTGCTGCTTGTACAGCCAATAGTGATGCAGGAAAGGAAAAGGCGGCAGGGGAAACGAAAGAAAAGGTATTAAATTTAAACAATGGACAAGAGCCTAGTTCTTTCGATCCGCCAATTGGTTTTGATAGTGTTTCATGGACAGCTTTAAACAATTTAATGGAGGGCTTAACGCGATTGGATAACAATCATGAGCCTCAAGCGGCTATAGCTGAAAAATGGGATGTGTCAGAAGACGGAAAAGTATATACGTTCCATTTAAGAGAGAATGCAAATTGGTCTAATGGAGATCCAGTTACTGCAGGTGATTTTGTCTTTGCTTGGAAACGATTGTTAAATCCAGATACGAAATCGCCAGCTGCTTTCCTTGGTTATTTTATTGAGGGGGGAGAAGCATATGCAAACGGAGAAGGTTCAGCAGAGGATGTAAAACTTAAAGCAGTTGATGAAAAGACGCTTGAAGTTACCTTAACAGCCCCACAAGCTTATTTTCTAAATGTTATCACTAATCCTGCATTTTTTCCGATTAATGAAAAGGTAGCGACAGAAAATCCAAAATGGTTTTCAGAGGCAGACTCATTTGTAGGAAATGGTCCATTTAAATTAACTAAATGGGAGCATGACAGCTATTTTGAAATGGAGAAAAACGAAAAATATTGGGATGCTGATACGGTTAAGTTAGATAAAATACACTGGGCAATGGTGGATGATTCCAATACAGAATATCAAATGTTCCAAAATGGGGAATTGGATGTTTCTGATGTTCCAGCAGAATTAAGTGAGCAGTTATTTAGTGAAGGAAAGGTTAAAGTAGAAGACCAGGCAGGAACGTATTTTTATCGATTTAATGTGACAAAAGAGCCGTTCACAAATAAAAATATTCGTAAGGCTTTTGCTTTAGCTGTTGATCAACAGCAAATCGTCGATTATGTAACAAAAAATCAAGAGAAGCCTGCCTATGGCTTTGTTTCATATGGATACTTGGACAATGATGGGAATGATTTCCGTAAAACGAATGGAGATTTAATAAAGACAGATGTGGAAGCAGCAAAGAAATTGCTTGAACAAGGAATGAAGGAAGAAGGATATACAACTTTGCCAGAAGTGACGCTTACTTATAGTACAAGTGATACACATAAAGCAATAGCGGAAGCCTTACAAGCAATGTTTAAGGATAATCTTGGCATAGACGTCAAGCTTGCCAATATGGAAGCAAGCGTCTTTACGCAAGAACAAACAGCTTTAAAGCTGCAATTATCCAGAAGCTCTTTCCTTGCAGACTATGGAGATCCGATTAACTTTCTTGAAAACTTCCAATCTGGTTTGGCAATGAATAGAACAGGTTGGTCAAATGCGGAATATGATCAATTAATTAAAGAGGCTAAAAATGAATCGGATGAAGCAAAACGCTTTGAATTAATGTATAAAGCAGAAAAATTACTGTTGGATGAGGCACCAATTTTCCCAATTCATTTCTATAACTATGTGTATTTACAAAACGATAGTGTGACGGGAATTGTTCGTCATCCGGTTGGATACCTTGAATTAAAATGGGCAGATAAAAAATAAGAAGAGAGCAGAAGGGATGAACAAAAGGCATCCCTTCTTTCCTTAAAACATTAAAAAAATGAAAAAAGAAAGGGATAATAAAAAGTGATAAAGCCGGAACGTTTAAAAAAAGGAGATACCATTGCCGTTATTGCTCCAGCTAGTCCGCCATCGTCCGACACTTTACAGAAAGGTATCCATTATTTAGAAGAGGAATTAGGGTTAAAAGTAAAGGTTGGACAACATGTTTACGATCAATACGGTTATTTAGCAGGAGAAGATGAAGCTAGATTAGTAGATTTAGAAAATGCGTTTTTAGATCAAGAAGTAAAGGGGATTTTCTGTGCCTGTGGAGGATATGGAACCGCTAGATTAGCAGGTCAAATTAACTATTCCATCATTGCTCAAAATCCGAAGATATTTTGGGGCTACAGTGATATAACGTTTCTGCATACTGCAATCTTTAATAGAACAGGATTGGTTACTTTTCATGGTCCGATGCTTTCATCGGATATTGGAATGGAAGACTGTCATCCTTTATCGAAAGCTCTATTAAAACAATTATTTCAACCGCAGGAAATGATGTATACAGAAGAATACTCGAACTTGGATATTTTAGTAGAAGGAAAGGCCGCAGGACAGATAACAGGAGGAAACCTTTCTCTTATCACAAGTTCAATCGGTACTTCTTTTGAAATAGATACTAAAGCAAAAATTCTACTGATAGAAGATATAAATGAAGAGCCGCGATCAATAGACCGAATGCTTAATCAATTACAGCAAGCTGGAAAGCTGACAGATGCTGCCGGAATTATTATTGGTGATTTTCATCAATGTCTTCCCAAAAGAGACAAGTCGCTTGTGTTAGACGAAGTGATTGACCACTATATTCAAAAAGCGGGGAAACCAACCATGAAGGGATTTAAAATAGGACATTGTTCGCCACATATATCAATTCCGCTAGGGGTTAATGCGGAAATAAATACGAATGAAAAAGTACTAATGATTGATAGCGGCGTGGAATAAATTAGAAGAAGTAAAAGCTGGAGAGTAAGTTAATTGGTATAACACCACCAGAAAACAAGATTTTAAAAATAAGGATGATACATAGTGAAAATAACTAAAATCGAAACATTCCGTGTCGCAGTTCCATTAATTAAACCTTTTAAGACAGCATTACGAACCGTAACGATTGCAGAGTCTGTATATGTAAAGATTATATGCGAAAACGGAATTGTTGGTTGGGGAGAAGCACCGCCGACTTTAGTAATAACAGGAGACAGTCTAAAAAGCATCGAAGCATCCATTCATGAAGTGTTCAAACCTTATTTATTGAGCAAAAGCATTTTGCAGCTCGAATTATTGCTTCAAGGAATCCAGCAAATACTGGTTGGAAATGTGAGTGCAAAAGCAGCGATTGATATGGCTCTATATGACTGTTTTTCCCAATACTGTAAGCTGCCGCTTTATCAATTATTGGGTGGATATAATAATACATTGGAAACAGATTATACAGTTAGTGTTAATGACCCGGTAGAAATGGGAGAAGACGCAATGAGCTATGTTAAACAAGGGTTTAATGTATTAAAGATTAAAGTGGGAAAAGATGAAATACAAACAGATATTAATAGAATAATAGAGATTAGAAGAAGAGTAGGAAGTGAAATTAAATTAAGACTGGACGCTAACCAAGGCTGGAGTCCGAAAGAGGCAGTTGTAGCTATAAGAAAAATGGAGGATTTAGGACTTAACGTCGAATTAGTGGAACAGCCAGTTAAAGCGGATGATATACAAGGTTTAAAGAAGGTAACTGATTCAGTAGATACATTAATTATGGCTGATGAGGCTGTATTTACTCCCCAGCAAGCCTTTGAGGTGCTGAAAACACGCAGTGCAGATTTAATTAATATTAAATTAATGAAATCAGGGGGTATCTACCGTGCCCAGGTTATTAATCATTTAGCTGAAGTTTCAGGAATGGAATGTATGGTCGGAAGTATGATTGAAACTAAATTAGGGATAACTGCTGCGGCCCATTTTGCAGCAAGTAAAAAGAATATAACTCGTTATGATTTTGATGCACCGCTGATGCTGGCCCGAGACATAGTAGATGGCGGTGTTCAATATGACGGAAGAAACATCATTTTATCTAAGCAATTTGGTTTGGGGATAAATCATATTCTTGTACACGAAAAGGAGAATGTGGGATGACGAAATATGATGTGAGAATAGTGGATGTTCCTGTTGCTACCCTCTGGACAACTGAATATTCAGCCAGAGAAATAGACGCAGGGGCAATTGATAATCCGTGTGACATAAAGAGCTGGATTGCGAGTCTTGATTATGAAAAAGGACTAGAGCTTTGTACAGAGAACTTAGTACAATCTCAAGCATTGTATGGGCAAGAGGTATATGTATTGGATGAAAAAGGCGACTGGGCATATGTAGCATTGCCCAATCAAGCAACTCGGAAAAATCAGCTTGGCTACCCGGGATGGATACCTAAAAAACAATTGGTGAAAAAGGAAGGTTATTCTTTACAAAGTGGACCGATTGCAGTGGTTGAAGCATTTGCAGCAGAGTTATGCAATCGCAATAAAGATGTGATATTGCCATTATCCTTTCAAACGAGACTCCCGCTAAAAAAACAAGAAGGAGAATGGGTTCAAGTGTCGACACCTTCTGGGGAAGGGTGGATTAGAGCAGCGGATGTAGTCGTTTATCCCTCTTTTCAAGATGTCCGCAAAGGAACAGGGAAAGATATAGTAAACCAAGGGGAGCGATTTTTGAAACTAGACTATTTATGGGGCGGCATGAGTTCGTTCGGTTATGATTGCTCTGGTTTCAGTTACAGTATGTGCTTAGCAAATGGGTATTTGATACCGAGAGATGCCAGTGAGCAAGCAGAGGCAGGGAAAAAAATCCCTTTAGAGGAAATTGAGCCAGGAGATTTATTGTTTTTTGCTTACGAGGAAGGGCAAGGGTATATCCACCATGTAGGTATTTATTATGGAGAAAATAAATTGCTTCATTCCCCAAAAACAGGAAAGACAATCGAAATTATTCCTTTAGAAAATACAATCTATGAAAAAGAATTATGTGTAGCAAGAAGATATTGGGAATAAGGAGAGAGTGGTATGACACAGCAGGTCCTATTGAAAGTAGAAAATGTATCGAAGCATTTTGAATTAGAGAAGAATACGACATTACAAGCTGTATCCAATGTATCCTTTTCTATCAAGAAAGGAGAAACATTTGGTATTGTCGGTGAATCGGGCTGTGGAAAATCGACATTAGGCAGAACGATTATGGGATTATATAAGGCATCGAATGGGCAAGTTTTATACAATGATATCAATATGGGAAGTATGTCTGAAAAGGATAATTTTTCATTTCGACGAAAAATGCAAATGATTTTTCAGGATCCCTATGCTTCGTTAAATCCTCGTTCCACGGTTCGCGAGATTCTAGCAGAGCCTTTAGAAATTCATGGAGTCTATCGAACAAAGGAAGAAAAAAATGCTCGTATAGATGAGTTATTAGAAAGTGTAGGGCTGAATAGAGAACATGCCAATCGTTTTCCCCATGAATTTAGCGGGGGACAAAGACAAAGAATTGGCATTGCGAGAGCATTAGCCTTAGAGCCGGAATTTATCATTGCAGATGAGCCGATCTCCGCACTAGATGTTTCTGTGCAAGCACAAGTAGTAAATCTATTAAAAAGGCTGCAAAGAGAAAAACAATTAACCTATCTATTTATAGCCCATGATTTATCGATGGTAAAGCAGATCAGTGATCGAATTGGTGTCATGTACTTAGGGAATTTAGTAGAGTTAACAGACAGTAAGGCATTGTATTCCAATCCCCTACATCCATATACACAGGCGCTTCTTTCTGCTATTCCTATTCCAGATCCAGATATAGAAGACAAAAGAGAAAGAATTATCTTAAAAGGAGAATTACCAAGTCCAGTTGACCCGCCAAGTGGTTGTGTTTTTCGAACCCGCTGTCCCCATGCGATGGATATTTGTGCCAATGAAAAGCCAGCTTGGCAAGAGCGAGAAAATGGCCATTTTGTAGCCTGTCACCTTTATTAGGAAATAACACGATGAATATGGAGAAATTAAGCAAGCGCATAGATAAAATTGTGCAGGAATATGAGGGAGAAGGTCATTTAGGGATAGCGATTGAATGGAAGGAGCAGAGTTTTCTTCTAAATGAAAACGACATTTTTCCAAGTGCTAGTCTCATTAAATTACCAGTTTTGATTGAAGGCTTTATGCAGAGCTCAAGTGGAATATTAGATTTGGAGGATTTAGTAAAGGTTAATAGCCTCCAAAAAACAGGGGGAGCGGGTATTGTTCAATACATGTCTCCGCAAAGTCGTTTATCGATTCGCGATTTACTTACTTTAATGATAATTGTTTCGGATAATATGGCAACCAATTATTTGATTGAGCGACTTGGTATGGACAATGTGAATAGAAGGTGTCAACAGATTGGGATGTCATCAACCATTCTGCAGCGAAAAATGATGGATCGAGAAGCGCGAGAAAGAAAAATCGAAAACTATACCTCTCCTCAAGATATTCTCCGATGTTTAAAGTCGATTTATAACGATAAAAATCAGAGTGGGAAGACAATCTTAGATCATCAACAACTTCTTGATAAACTGCCGTATTACCACAGAGAGAATAGTGGTATTAGAATTGCTAATAAAACGGGAGAATTGGATAAGGTGGAACACGATTGTGCCATCATAGAGTACGAGGATGAAACGATCTTTATTGCGGTTTTAACAGATCAGCTTACAGCTAATCAGAAGGGGAAAGAAATAATCCAATTAATTGGAGCCAGTATTTTTGAATGTCTATATGATAAAAAAGTCTGAACGGATGGTGCAGCACCATAAGGCAGACTTTTTTTGCGTGAATCAAATCAGAAAGGTGCACGAAATAAATTCTTGTAAATATGTGAAACAGTCTTGAATGAAATCCTAGTACAAATTATAATAAATAATGAAAATCATTATCAATTATGTAATTTGTAAAGAAATAGATATATCTTTGATCTTCGAATAAAGAAGGAAATAACCGCGGAAAATAGCAAAAGAAAATGACTCTGAATTTATAATAAAACTTCTAGAAAGTAAGTGAGGGAGGGGAGAAGAATGGACATACTGTCTACAGATCAACTCAAAATTGGATATGAAGATAAAATTATTGTTGATGATTTGAATTTACGTGTAAAGGAAGGGGAAATCACAACCATTATCGGGCCCAATGGCTGTGGGAAGTCCACGATATTAAAGACTCTTGCTCGAATCCATAAAGCAAAGGCAGGGTTTATATATCTAGACGGAGAAATGATACACAAAATTCCTACCAAAAAAATTGCCCAAAGAATGGCAGTGCTTCCTCAATCACCGGACGCACCGAATGGATTAACGATTTATGATTTAGTTTCCTATGGTCGTTCCCCTCATCAAAGAGGATTTGGGCGATTAGGAGAGAAAGATAAAGAAGTGATAAATTGGGCATTAGAAGTAACGGGTTTAACAGAGCTGAAGGATCAAGAAGTTGATACATTATCAGGTGGTCAGCGTCAAAGAGCGTGGATTGCGATGGCGATTGCGCAGGAAACAAATCTTCTGTTATTAGATGAACCGACAACGTATTTGGATATGGCTCATCAATTGGAAGTACTGAAATTGTTAAAGAAATTGAATGAAGAAGAAAATCGAACAATTGTGATGGTTATTCATGATCTGAACCATGCAGCAAGATTTTCTGATCATATGATCGCAATGAGAAATGGTAAATTGATGAAAGAGGGAACAGCGGAAGAGGTAATGACAGAAGAGGTTCTAAAAGAAGTTTTCCAAATAGATGCTGTTGTCGTAAAGGACCCTAGAACGAATAAGCCTGCTTGCCTCTCTTACGACTTATTACACCAAAAGGAAAGAGAATTAGTAGCATTTGCTAAGTAATAGATAAAAGATTACTTAGCTTTTTTTATGGAAACTTGTCTTATCCTTATTTTTAGCATGAAGAGAAGTGTTTTCTCATATAATGGGATTGAGTAACATTTCACATAAATTTGCTTATTATCGTCGTACCTATTTATAATTTTGGTATACTATTAGAATAGTGTAGTCAGAAATATGTATAGAAGGTTGAGATTAATGAATAAAAATATATTATTAAAAAAATTTCTTGAAATATTGCCTAAAGAAAGTGTAAAAATGGATGAGGCGTTAAATAAATATACGTACACTAAAATTGGTGGAAAGGCTGATTTTTTACTTTTTCCGCTAACATATGAACAATTACAGTCAGCGTATAAATTAGCCCTTACTCAAAATGTGCCAATCACGATATTAGGAAATGGTTCTAATGTGTTGATTAGAGATGGCGGAATTCGTGGAGTTGTATTTAATTTAACTAAACTTGAGGGAATTTCTCTTGCAGGAAATAAAGTGATTGCCCAAAGTGGTGCGGCGATTATCGAAACCTCTAGATTTGCATTAGAGCATTCCTTAACTGGATTGGAATTTGCTTGTGGAATTCCAGGTTCTGTCGGTGGAGCGTTATATATGAATGCGGGAGCTTACGGTGGTGAGGTTGCTGATGTATTGGAATCAGCAAAAGTATTAACGAAAACAGGTGAAATTCAAACTGTAACAAAAGAGGAATTAGAACTTGGCTATCGTACTAGTAGTATTGAAAAAAATGGCTGGGTAGCGTTAGAAGGAACTTTTTCTCTGCAAACAGGAGAGTATGCAGAAATTAAGGCGAAAATGGATGAACTTACTTTCTTGCGTGAATCAAAACAACCGTTAGAATATCCATCATGCGGGAGTGTCTTTAAAAGACCACCTAACCACTTTGCAGGGAAACTAATTCAAGATAGCGGTCTTCAAGGAACGAAAATAGGTGGTGCACAAGTTTCGACGAAACACGCAGGGTTCATTGTGAACGTAGAAGATGCTACAGCTAATGACTATCTATCCTTAATAAAACATGTCCAAAAAACAGTAAAAGAAAACTTTAACGTCGAGCTTGAGACAGAAGTTAGAATTATTGGTGAGGAATAATAGTTTGTTCTGCTTTATTAATAAGACGAAAGGGACATCGGAAGAAGAGTTAATCTTTTTCTGATGCCCCTTTTTGGTGATTATTTTAAATCTATTTTCCGCAAAAATAACCACATTAATAGATAGAGAAGATATCCTATTATCGCACCAAAGACATTAAGAATGAAATCATCTATATCTGCAGTTCGATCAACAGTAAAGAAAAATTGGATTAGTTCAATGGAAAGAGAGCAGAGGATAGCAAGTCCTATTGTGATCAATGCTTGAAAATGTTTTTTATATAACATAGGCAGTATAAAACCAAAGGGAATAAACAAGATGATGTTGCCTAAAGTGTATAACATCCAAAAGAAAGGCGGCTTATATTTATATTGATACAAAATTTGAACATATGGTGTAATATTCATTTTTCCTTCCGTTATGGTTGGTGGAGTGAAGTGAAAAGGAGCTAAAGTCACATAAGCAACAGTCAGCAAATAAAAGAAAAATAGATTGGGCAGAATCTCTTTAGAAAAAATGACTGAATTTCTTTCGTTCTTTCGTTGAAGTCGGAAATAGACCCATAACGGCACGGCCAGAATAAGAATAAAAGGAAAATTTAGTCGCAATTGAACTCCACTTATCGACCATAATGTAATAAATAGAAAGAGAAAAATGATAACAAAGATTCCACTTTTTAATACATGCACAGATAATCGAAGTCCTTTCATTAATGTTTGTTCTCCTAAAAGTATATGAAGCTTGTTTGAAAATAGAATACAAAGCGAATTGCTTTACTCTTATTAAAGAAAAAAGCATACTAGGAGTGAAAGAAAACAGTTGTCTATATACTAATGAAGGAGATGAATCTTTTGAGTAGTAAAGTTCAAATCGGTCAAACGGCTATGCATGTTACGAAGCTAGGATATGGTGCAAACTCTGTCGGTGGTCATAATTTATTTCCAAATTTAAATGATGAAACAGGAAAAAATGTCGTAAGAAATGCGTTGGATGCTGGGATTGATTTTCTTGATACAGCTTATGTATACGGATTAGGGAGATCAGAGGAATTAATTGGAGAGGTGCTGAAGGAAAGAGGCAACCGCCAAGATATCGTTCTGGCAAGCAAAGCTGCTCATAAATTAGTAGATGGCAAAATTGAACTTGATAATAGCAGAGAATTTTTACGTAAAGCGGTAGAAGATAGTTTAAAGCGTCTGCAAACAGATTATATTGATTTATTTTATGTTCACTTTCCAGATGGAGTTACTCCTATGGCTGAGGTAGCAGGAACATTAAAAGAATTAAAGGATGAAGGAAAGATTCTTGCAGTTGGTGCTTCGAATTTAGATGCTGAACAAATAAAAGAATTTAACCAAGATGGTTATTTAGAGGTATTCCAAGCAGAGTATTCTTTATTTAAAAGACAAGCAGAGGAAATATATTTACCATATTGTGTAGAAAACAATATTAGCTTTATTCCGTATTTTCCATTAGCTTCTGGATTATTAACCGGGAAGTATTCGAAGGATTCGATCATCAGCGGCGGAAAAGAAAATAATCCACTTTTCCAAGGGGAAGTATTTGTTCGCAATGTAGAAAAGGTGGATCAATTAAAGCAAATGGCTGAATCTAAAGGCTTTGATGCAACACATTTTGCACTAGCGTGGCTGTTAGAGCAGCCTGCGGTTGATGTAATCATTCCAGGGGCGAAATCAACTGAACAGCTTAAGAATAATCTTCGAACATTGGACGTATCATTAACAGAAGAAGAAGTGAAGAAAATTAGTGAGATATTTGCATAAGAGATTATATCTCTAAGGTGTGGATAAACTGGAGAAAATAATGTTATCAATAAAAAAGCGATGAAGGGATATAAAACTTCATCGCTTTTTTATCGGGATTTTTACAACAGTTGAAAATAGGATAAGAAAGATGATGTTATTTTAATATAGCTTTATATTGAATTTGTATCAAGAAAAGGGAAAGAAACCTAAAGAATAGAAAGAATTTCTTGTTAATTTTTCTGACATGAAGTGTTAGATGGATGTTGATATAACGATGTTTTTCCTTTTTCTAGCAAAAACTAAACGAAGTTATTTTATCTGAATAATCGAAAGAATAAGTTATACCAATTTTGTTATCATAGTGTTACAATAAGTAAAAGTTTAAATATACAGATTTTTCGATTTAGTCGGATAATTGGAGGGGTAGAAGTGACACAATTGAGAAGTAATATGATTAAGAAAGGATTCGACCGGGCTCCACATAGAAGCTTACTACGTGCAGCTGGTGTAAAAGAGGAGGATTTTGACAAACCGTTTATTGCAGTAGTCAATTCATATATTGATATCGTTCCAGGGCATGTCCATTTACAGGAATTTGGAAAAATTGTAAAAGATGCAATAAGAGAAGCAGGTGGAGTTCCCTTTGAAATGAATACAATTGGGGTAGATGATGGAATTGCAATGGGACATATCGGCATGCGTTATTCATTGCCAAGCCGTGAAATTATTGCGGATTCTATTGAAACAGTAGTTGCAGCACACTGGTTTGACGGGATGGTTTGTATTCCTAACTGTGATAAGATCACACCTGGAATGATGATGGCTTCTTTACGATTAAATATTCCTACTATTTTTGTAAGTGGAGGACCGATGAAAGCGGGAGTCACTAGTGATGGCAGAAAGATCTCCTTATCATCCGTTTTTGAAGGTGTAGGGGCTTTTCAGTCAGGTAAAATTGATGAAGGTGGACTAAGAGAATTAGAACAATTTGGCTGTCCGACATGTGGATCTTGTTCTGGCATGTTCACAGCGAATTCCATGAACTGTTTAGCAGAAGCTCTAGGTCTTGCTTTACCTGGAAATGGGACAATTCTTGCTGTAGCACCAGAGAGAAAGGAATTTGTAAAGAAATCTGCGAAACAGTTGATGAATCTAATAAAAGAAGATATCAAACCGAGAGATATTGTTACAGAAAAGGCAATAGATAATGCGTTTGCACTAGACATGGCACTAGGTGGATCCACTAATACAGTACTTCATACATTAGCATTGGCCCATGAAGCAGGTGTAGAGTATCCTCTTGAAAGAATCAATGAGGTAGCATCTAGAGTACCTCATTTATCAAAGCTTGCGCCTTCGTCTGATGTACATATTGAAGATCTGCACGAAGCAGGCGGTGTGTCAGCAGCGCTATACGAATTATCGAAAAAGGAAGGAGCTCTCCATTTAGATACGTTAACTGTCACAGGAAAAACACTTGGAGAAAATATCGCTGGGTGTAAAGTGAAAGATTATCAAGTCATTCGACCAATTGATGATCCTCATACTCAAACAGGTGGATTGGCAGTCCTATTTGGGAATTTAGCTCCTCAAGGTGCTATTATTAAAACAGGTGGAGTCCAAAATGGCATTCAACGACATGAGGGGCCAGCTATTGTGTTTAATTCACAAGATGAAGTGCTGGAAGGATTAGTAAAAGGAAAAGTGAAGGAAGGACATGTTGTCATCATTCGCTATGAGGGACCAAAAGGAGGACCTGGTATGCCGGAAATGCTGGCACCAACTTCCCAAATTGTTGGAATGGGTCTTGGTCCAAAAGTAGCGCTGGTAACAGATGGGCGTTTTTCTGGGGCTTCTCGAGGTATTTCTATTGGTCATGCTTCTCCTGAGGCAGCCGAAGGAGGACCATTGGCATTTGTAAAAGATGGCGATCATATTGTCATTGATATTGAAAATCGTACAATGGATGTTGTTGTTCCAGAGGAAGAATGGGAACAAAGAAAAGCAGAATGGAAAGGTTTTGAGTCGAAAGTAAAAAGCGGCTACTTAGCACGTTATTCGAAGCTTGTGACATCTGCGAATACGGGAGCAGTATTAAAGTATTAATTTGAACTGTTCATTATAGAATAAAAGCAGGCTGGATTCGTGTCCAGCCTGCTTTTATGAATTGAAATGAAGCCGAGCTATTCTTTTACTAAGTCTGTTTTCCTTTTGGGATCCATGCTTTGTACTTGGAGGATATCTAAAAGAAATACAAACACAGGTATACCAATGATTAATCCCCATACTCCAAAGAAATGCTCTGAGAAGATAAGGACGATAAAAGTGAAAAATACAGGTAAATTTGTTTTCGAAGACATTAGCTTCGGGTTAAGTATATAAGCTTCGATCGCATGAATGATACAAACAAAAATAATCAAAATAATGATATAGGGGTATCCACCAATGGTATATCCAATCGTTAATAAGGGAATGAGGGAAATAATAACCCCAGCCACTGGAATAAGACCAAGAACAAATACCATAAGAGATAATCCTAGTAATTGAGGAAAACTAAGTATCCATAATCCGATTGTCGTTAAAATGCAATTTACTAAAGCGATGATAACCTGTGCTTCTAATACTTTTCCGAAAGTTAACACAAATTTTTTACCGAAAAATTCCATTTCGTTATAAAAAGGAGCTATTTTACTTGTGCGGAAGTTTTCTTTATATTTAATCAAACGGGGCTTCTCTAACAGGAAGAAGAAGCTTAAGATAATAGCTAGTATGAATTGTAAACTTAGGGAACTAATACTGGAAAAATATTTGACGATAATGCCCAGCCCTTGTTCCAAATAGCTGTTTATTTGTCTTTCTTGAATAATGGAAACAATATAATTTAAGACAGCATTATCATGTGGACGAGAGTAAAAATCCATTAGTTGTCTAACTAATGCCGTTATTTCTTCCACCAACATTGGCAAATATTTAATAAAGCTATAAGAAAGTAATCCGATCGTTATGAGATAGAGGATGCTAACTATAACGTTTCGTTTTACGTGAATTCGCTTAGAAATAATTTTTTCCATACGATCCATTAAAAATGAAAGAATAAAGGTAAAAAGCATTAAATTAATCATACTTCTAAGTGCATAGATACCCAGAATCATGAAAGCAAAGATGAAAAACCTTTTTACACTTTTACTTGTAAGAAAATTGATAATTGTTTCCACTCCATTTCCCCTTTTTGATATATTTTCTCTTTTCCGTCTATCTTCCTATATTTTAACCTAAATTGAATTTTAATCATATAAAAAAGCCGACATTTTTGAAAATTTAGCAAGATAAAAAGCGTGTGCAAAATATATTGGAAGTATTTTGCTTGAAACTTTTCTCCTTAGACTTATATAATTAATTAAGTATAACTAAAACGTTATGGTTAGGAGGAGAAGCGATGGGGCTGTGAAATTAAGAATTGGTGATTTAGCAAAAGCTACTGGTGTGGCAAAAAGAACCATTGATTATTATACAAACCTTGGCCTTCTTCAAGCAGAGCGTTCCCAAACTAATTATCGTTACTATAGTGAAGAACAAAATTGAACAAATAAAGTAAGAATACAAAAAGAGTAAGCTTACGCTGGAGGAAATGAAGGAACAATTAAATAATCAGCAAGTGCATTCCATAGGTATTAGGAACTGAGAGCAAATAGGAAGAGTCTAAGTGATAAAATTCATTAGACATTAGATGCTTCCCTATAGAGACGTACAGGCTCAACATAAAAATAGATAAGTAAGAAATACTATTATCCATGAAAGCATTTCTTTAATACAAGCACTGCTTCTTTTGCTAAATTAACTGTTTTGCATTTATTTATATATTCGGAAGAAGGAATGAATTTTAACTAGTAGCAGTGTCTTTCCTTTTGTAATGGGAGAAAGGCATGCGGCTTTTATTAATCAGGAGGTGTAAGCCCCTTTACGGGCTACTTATTGGAAATTTTTAATTTGATTTTATTTGTGATATTAATTGCATTTACTGCTTTTTTCGTGGCAACAGAGTTTGCGATCGTAAAAGTCAGGAGTTCAAGAATTGATCAGTTAGTTGCTGAAGGGAAAAAAGGAGCATTAGCAGCAAAAAAAGTTACGACACATTTAGATGAATACTTATCAGCCTGCCAATTAGGGATAACTGTGACAGCATTAGGTCTTGGTTGGATTGGAGAATCTACTTTCGCAGAAATTCTCGAGCCTCTATTTGTTCATTTATCGATCGGAACGGCGCTATCGCACTTAATTGCCTTCGTTATTTCTTTTTTACTTGTAACTTTTTTGCATGTCGTTGTTGGGGAATTAGCTCCAAAAACGGTAGCTATTCAAAAAGCAGAATTAATAACATTAGCCTTTGCAACACCAATTATTTGGTTTTATCGCCTATTATATCCGTTTATTTGGTTGTTGAATGGCTCTGCAAGACTTTTGACAAGTATCTTTGGATTAAAGCCAGCGTCAGAACATGAACTTGCTCACTCGGAAGAAGAGTTAAGAATTTTAATGTCAGAAAGCTATAAAAGCGGTGAAATCAATAAAAACGAATTAGCATATGTAAATAATATTTTTGAGTTTGATGAACGAATTGCCAAAGAAATTATGGTCCCTAGAACAGAAATGGTGACTATCAGTGTGGACAATACGTTTGATGAAATAATGGCTATCTTAGAGGAAGAAAATTATACTCGCTACCCTTTAGTAAATGGGGATAAGGATAATGTAATCGGCTTAATTAATATTCGCGAATTTCTAACGGCAACCATTCAAAACAGAGAAGAAATTCAATTAGAGGAATATATGAAACCGATTATTCGTGTAATTGAAACTGTTCCTATCCGCGAATTGCTGATTAAAATGCAAAAGGAACGTACACATATGGCTATTTTGCTTGATGAGTACGGTGGTACTTCAGGAATTGTAACAGCAGAAGACATTCTTGAGGAAATTGTTGGAGACATTAGAGATGAATTTGATGAGGATGAAATCTCTGACATTCGCAAAATAAAGGATAATCATTATATTCTTAATGGAAAAGTATTGATTAGCGAAGTAAATGATCTTTTAGGCACTCACTTATCAGAAGATGAAGTAGATACAATAGGCGGATGGTTTTTGACCAATAATTTTGAAGCGGTTGAAGGAGATATATTGGAAGAGGAAGGATATATCTTCAAAATTAAAAATATTGAAGAACATCATATACATTTCATTGAAGTAACCAAAGATACAAGTGTAGTCGAAGCTTGATGAAAGACTTTTTAGAGAAGGGGAAACCCTTCTCTTTTTTTATGTGTAGATCCGTATAAATAGGATGGTTGGTGGCATTTTAAAAAAAGGAGATTAAAACGAATGCTGATTTTATTGAATTTTACCAATTAAATTAATTTAATTGTGTCAACATTGTGTCTGTCAAAAATGTATTTACTTTGAATTGAGAATAATCTGTAACCGCTTTATAATCAAACTGAAATATTAAGGGGGTTAAACAAAATGTCAGACGAAAATAAAAATGGTTTTCGTGTCAAAATACAGCGTTTTGGTAGTCATTTAAGTGGCATGATTATGCCTAATATAGGAGCATTTATCGCATGGGGGCTAATTACAGCTTTATTCATCCCAACAGGGTGGAGACCTAATGCTGAATTAGCTCAACTTGTAGATCCGATGATTAAATACTTATTGCCATTATTAATTGGTTATACAGGCGGTAAGATGGTTTATGCAGAGCGCGGTGGCGTGGTTGGTGCAATCGCATCGATGGGTGTAATCGTTGGTGCAGATATTCCGATGTTCCTTGGAGCAATGGTAATGGGTCCGCTTGGTGGTTTCTTAATCAAAAAAGTGGATGATTTATTTAGAGGGAAAATTAAAGCCGGATTTGAAATGTTAGTAAATAACTTCTCAGCTGGTATCTTAGGTGCAATTATTGCCATTATTGGTTTTAAATATGTTGGTCCAGTTGTAGAAGGGTTAAGCACTTTCTTATCAAGCGGAGTAGAGTTAATTGTTGATGCAAAGCTCTTACCATTAGCAAGTATCTTTATTGAGCCTGCTAAAGTATTGTTCTTAAATAATGCCATCAACCAAGGTATTTTAGGTCCGATTGGGGTAGAACAAGCGAAAGAGGTAGGGAAATCTATTCTATTCTTACTAGAATCAAACCCTGGTCCTGGGTTTGGGGTATTATTAGCTTATTGTATATTTGGAAGAGGTACATCAAGACAGACAGCACCTGGGGCAGCGATTATTCACTTCTTGGGTGGTATTCATGAAATTTACTTCCCGTACATCTTGATGAAACCTATGATGTTATTAGCAGTTATTGCTGGTGGAATGGGTGGAGTATTCACCTTTACATTATTTGATGCAGGATTAGTTGCCACTCCGTCTCCTGGTAGCATCATTGCATTAATGGCGATGGCACCAAAAGGACAGCATTTAGGCGTAATTGCTGGTGTTGTGGTTGCAACGATTATTTCTTTCGTGATTGCAGCTATTATTTTGAAAACAAGTAAAGATAAAGAAGAAGATATTAATGCAGCAACAGAAAAAATGGAAGCTTTAAAAGGGAAGAAAAGCTCAGTTGCAAGTGCAATTACTGAGACTGCAGAAACTCCTGATGAAACAAGTGCTACAGAATTTGATTACAAATCAGTGAAGAAAGTAATCTTCGCTTGTGATGCTGGTATGGGATCTAGTGCGATGGGTGCGTCTATTATGCGTAATAAAGTGAAAAAGGCAGGAATAGAAGGAGTAGATGTAACAAATACTTCTATTGCAAACCTTCCAAGTGATGCAGATCTTGTTATTACCCATAAAGATTTAACAGATAGAGCAGTAGAAAAATTACCGAATGCACATCATGTTTCTGTTGAGAATTTCATGAACAGCCCTAAATATGATGAGATCATTGAAAAATTAAAATAAGTCTTAGCAGAAATACCGGCCAACTTTGTATAAATTGGCCGGTATTTTTGTGTTTAACGCGGTATATGTCCAGAATAAAACCATTTAAGCTTTTTGATGAAAAAGTAGTTAATTTTCAGTATTTATAGATAAAAATAGGGAACCATAAATTAGAATTGGCAACAATGAAATTGAAAAAAATATGTTTAATACTGTTTGAATAAGTGTATATAACAGTCTTATAATTAAATTATGTCAGGTGATTAAGGAGATAAGCTATGATTATTTCCGCTCGAGAAAGAATTATTTTACAGATACTATTAGAAAATATAGAGGAAGAAATGACGATTAAGGGAATTGCTGAACATGTAAATGTCAGTGAACGAACAATACATCGTGATTTAAAAAACGTCGAAGCTATACTAAAAGATTTTCATCTTAAAATGAATAAAAAAGCTGGAGTCGGTGTGAAAATTGAAGGACATCCTAATGATATTTATCAACTAAGAGTATCTATCTTAAAACAGGATTATATAGAATACACACCCGATGAACGGATAATTGTTGCTTTATGTACCTTACTGGATCATCAAGAACCGATTAAATTATTTTCTTTAGCAAAAGAATTAGGAGTAACAACTGCCACGGTGAGCAATGATTTGGATAAGCTGGAACCGATTATAGCAAAGTATGATTTGCAATTAATGAGAAAAAGAGGTTATGGTATTGAATTGGTTGGAACGGAGGAAGATAAGAGAAAAGCGATTCGCAGTCTTATATCCGACCGATTTGATGTTCCAGAGTTTCTTAAAATGGTGAAGGAAAATATTCAGAAAAAATCTAGCAATAAAATCGACTCGATTTCCGAACGGCTTTTAGGATTGGTTCAAAAAGAAAAATTGCTGCGTATTGAAAATATTATTGAAGATATCAACGAGCAATTACCTTATCCACTGGCGGATAGTTCTTATGTTGGATTGGTCGTTCACATTGCTCTTGCTATGGAGAGGATCCAGCGTGGAGAAAATATTTCTTTTAAAGAAGATTATCTAGGGGAGTTGTCGCAGACAAAAGAATTTGATTTTGCGCGCCAAATTGTTTCAAGACTAGAACGTACTTTTGATATTTCGATCCCTATAGAGGAAGTCGGTTATATTACGATGCATTTAAGGGGAGCAAAGGTACGTTATGACAATAAAGTCGGAATTGAAGATGAAAATGTTGAGGTAGCTATGCTAGTTAGGACGTTAATTGCCAATGTCGAAAAACTACTGCATACAACATTGGCAGATGATTCTTTATTTCAAGGCTTATTAGCTCACCTTCAGCCTACATTATATCGTTTAGATCAGAAAATGAGTATTTCTAATCCCTTATTAGAAGATATTAAAGAGGATTATGCTGAGTTGTTTGAAGTGGTTCAACAAGCTGTGGAAAAAACACTTGTGGACAGAGATGTACCAGAAGAAGAAATCGGCTATTTAGTCCTTCATTTTGGTTCTGCGTTAAATGATAGAAAAATAACAAAAAATATAAAGTTATTGATCATTTGTTCAAGCGGAATTGGGACATCTAAAATGCTTGCAGCAAAAATTGTTAATCAAATTCCAAGCCTATCAGAAGTGAAAACAGCATCTGTATTCGAATTAAAGAATATTTCCATCGAGGATTATGATGCCATTCTTTCGACTATTCCATTAGAGGACATCTCGAGAGATTATTTATTAGTAAATCCGATTTTAAATGATAAGGATTTGGAAGAAGTAAAAACTTATCTTCAAAAGAATATTGGTCATGTAATAAGGGAAGAGAAGGGAATAGAAGTTCCTAAACAAAAATGTATCGATTTCCAGTCTTTTCTCCTTTTTTCAGAGCAAGCCCAGCTTTTATCCTCCATTTTAAATGAGCTGGATATTTGGGATGAGAGAGCAAGTTTAAGTGCAAGCTTAAACAAGGGATTAAGGATATTGAAACAACAAGGTTCTATTTCAAGCGTGGAAGAAGTATTTGCTGCTTTAGAAGCACGGGCTGAAATAGGGGGACTGGCTATTCCGGAAACCAATTTAGCTCTTTATCACACAAGTAATAATCAAATTGAAAAACCGTCTTTCAATATCATAGACTTGCCCGAGATGGTGAGTTTGAGGGCAATGAATGGTGCTAATGAAATGGTGAAGCGGGTATTACTTTTGCTTGCGCCGTTAGATGCAAATCCAAATGTAATGGAAGTATTAAGTTTTTTAAGTGCCTCTATTATTGAATCGGAAAGAAGTATTCATGTATTCAGTAACGGCAAGAAAGAAGAACTATTAAATTTTATTAGCAGCAGGTTTTTAAAACATCATTTGAGAAATTAATAGGAGGAATAAACAATGAGTATTTTAAAAAAAGAGAACATTATTTTAAACAGCAGCCTAGCAAGTAAAGAGGAAGCAATCAAAAAAGCAGGTCAAATTCTAGTGGAACAAGGCTATGTTTCAGAGGATTATGTTCCAGCTATGCTGCAAAGAGAAGAAATTTCATCAACTTATATGGGTAACTTCTTAGCTATTCCCCATGGTACAGATGAAGCAAAAACAGCAGTATTAAACTCTGGGTTATCTGTTATTCAAGCACCGAACGGAGTAGATTTTGGAGATGGCAATATTGTTAAATTAATCATTGGAATTGCTGGGAAGGATGGCGAACATTTAGAGTTGTTATCACAAATTGCTATTGTATGTTCTGAAATGGAAAATGTCGAAAAATTAGTTGCTGCGAAATCAGAAGAGGAAATAATCCAAATTTTAAGCGAGGTAGAATAATACGATGAATGCTATTCATTTTGGAGCTGGAAATATAGGTAGAGGATTTATTGGTCTATTACTACATCAGTCAAATTATGCTATTACCTTTGTGGATGTAAACGAACAAATTATCGATGAAATTAATCGTGTTGGTCAATATCATGTTTTATTGGCAAATGAAGCGAAAGATCAATTCACAGTTAAAAATATTAAAGGAATTAATAGTAAAGTAAATCCAGAACAAGTGGTGGAACAATTTATCCATGCAGACATTGTGACTACAGCTATCGGACCTAATATTCTAAAGTTTATCGCGCCATTAATTGCTGACGGAATTAAAGCACGAATGAAAAGTAATCAAACACCAGTTAATGTGATTGCTTGTGAAAATATGATTGGTGGTAGTAGTGCCCTTAAACAGTTTGTGTTAGAGCATTTAAATGAAGAGGAAGCAGCATGGACAGAGGAATACGTTGGTTTCCCTGACTCAGCTGTGGATAGAATTGTGCCAAACCAGAAGAATGAAAACTTATTAGATGTTCTAGTAGAACCTTTCCATGAGTGGGTTGTAGATGAAACGGCAATTAAAGGACCAAAACCTGAAATTGCAGAGGCACATTTCGTAAGTAATTTACAGGCATATATCGAAAGAAAGTTATTTACTGTAAATACTGGCCATGCAGCAACAGCCTATTTAGGCAATAGAAAGAACTATGAAACCATTTCTGAAACAATTCAACATGAAGATGTGAAAGAAAAGGTGCTTCATGTTTTACAAGAAACAGGAAAAGTATTAGTAGCAAAATATGGTTTTAATGCAGCAGATCATCAAAAATATATCGACAAAATTTTAGGCCGCTTTGCGAATGTTTATATTGTAGACGATGTAAAACGAGTTGGTAGATCACCGCTTCGAAAATTGGGCGGGAATGATCGATTAGTTGCTCCAGCACTAGCATACTATAATGAGTTTAAAGAAATTCCGTCTTATTTAGTAGAAGTAATGGCATCGGCTCTTCACTTTTATACAGCAGAAGATCAAGAGTCTGTGGAATTAAAGAACTTCATAGATGCAAAAGGAGTTCAAGCTGCTTTTAGTGAAGTTTCTGGTTTAAGTGAAGATCATGCTTTAGTGAAAGAAGTAGTGCTTACTTATAACAAAATAAATGCATAAATAAAAAATCCAATGAGGTCTCAAAGCCCATTGGATTTTTTATTTCAAGAGTAATTAGAAACTCTTAGAGCGTGTTGCTAATGCTGAGGTTGCCTTTGACTGTTTGCGCTTGTCCCACATTTTTTTGGCGAAGGGATAAATGATAGGTCCCCACGTAATGATTCGTCTGAACATTTTTTTCATTATCTCTCACATCCTTTTAGCCTTTACTTATTCTTTTCCCAAGAAATCAAATGGATAAACAATAACCCCTCTTCTAGTTAAATTTGGTAATATTAGATAGAGATCCCTTCTTGTAATTTAGAAAGAAAGAGAATATAGTTTTCATAGATAGTTGCAACATATAAGAGAAAATAACCGTCTAATGATTAGATAGAAAAAAAGAAGAAGCATTTATTCTATGAGTAAAAGTAAAGGATAGGTAATAGATGGATCGATTAAAACCATATTGGGAAGGGTTTCGACGTTTCTGGAAAAAGAGACACCTTACCCAAATTATACTGTTGGCTTTGTTATTATTTGTTTTATTAGCGATATTATATTTTACGTACCTAGCAACACAAGCAAATGTTAGTTCATTAAAGGCTGGTTTAAGTCAGGCGACCATTATTTATGATAAAGATGGAGATGAAGCAACTCGAATAAGAACGGAAAGAACAGAAGGCATTGAATTAAAGGATGTCCCGAAATATGTTCCAGACGCAGTTGTTTCTATTGAAGATGAACGTTTCTATCAACATAATGGGTTTGATATTAAAGGGATCAGCCGTGCGTTTTTTAAGAACATTTTTGCAGGGAGAATTACTGGTGGAGGAAGTACGATTACCCAGCAATTAACAAAAAATGCTTTGTTAACTTCCGAACAGACCTATAAGCGAAAAGCAGAGGAACTATTTCTTGCTGTAGAAATAGAAAAGCATTATAAAAAAGATGAAATTCTACAAATGTATTTGAATCACGTTTATTTTGGTAGTGGTGCCTGGGGTATCAGCCAAGCATCCTTGAAATATTTTAATAAAGATATTAAGGATGTATCTATTAGTGAGGCTGCATTGCTAGCAGGAATAGTGCAAGCTCCATCTGCATTAGATCCTTATAACAATTATGATGGTGCTATAAATCGCCGCAACCTTGTTCTAAAGAAAATGGTAGAATTAAAAAAAATTACAGAAGAGCAGTACCAGCAAGCAGTAAACGAAAAAATTGTATTAGAAAATGGGGGAGGATCTTTTATTGAAAGAGATTATCCTTACTTTGTGGACGCGGTGATTGATGAAGCAATCAGCAAGTATGGACTTACACAAGAAGAAATTTTAAAAAGAGGATATAAGATTTATACAGAGATGGATCAAAATCTTCAATCTACCTTAGAAAAAACTTTTGCAAGAGATTCCCTGTTTCCTAGAAGTTCTGATGGTACATTAGTGCAAGGCGGAGCGGTTTTACTTGATCCGGAAACTGGGGGAGTGAGAGGATTAGTAGGAGGAAGAGGAGAGCAAGTTTTCAGAGGATTTAACCGAGCTACTCAAATTAAAGTACAGCCAGGATCCACGATGAAGCCACTTGCTGTTTATACACCTGCTTTAGAAAAAGGATATAAAATTGACTCTATGCTTGAAGATAAGCCTTTCAAAAAGGGTGATTATGAACCGAAAAACTTCACTAAGTCTTATAAAGGCGAAGTTCCGATGTATGAAGCATTAGAAGACTCTTTAAATGTGCCAGCAGTCTGGCTGCTAGATAAAATTGGTTTGGAAAATGGTCTTAAATCCCTTGATCGCTTCGGCATTCCATATGAAAAAGAGGATGAATATCTTGGGATAGCTTTAGGCGGGATGTACAGTGGTGTTTCACCATTGCAAATGGCGAGCGCTTATTCTACATTTCCTAATGAGGGAGTCCGAATGGAAAGTCATTTGATTACAAAAATTGTCGGACCGACAGGCAACGTTGTGGCTGAATATGAGCCAAAGTCGACAAGAGTTACTTCCAAATCGGTGACAAATGACATGACCTCCATGTTATTGGATGTTATTAAATCAGGAACAGGCCAAGGAGCAAAAATAACAGGATTTCAACTTGCCGGAAAAACAGGCTCCACTCAATTAGAGGATTCGAGTATTTCTGGCACAAAGGATCAATGGTTTGTAGGGTATACGCCTAATCTAGTTGGGTCGATGTGGCTAGGATATGATAAAACAGATAAGATGCATTATCTGCCAAGTAAAAGTTCAGGTGATGTCATACCAATTTTTAAAACAATTATGGATCAAGCCGTACAATATGTCGAGCCAGAGAATTTTCAGGTCCAATCCGTCAGTGATAGACTTGCAAATAAGGATAATAAAAATGTAAATAAAAAAGTAGAAAAAACAAAAAAGGTAATTAAAGAGAAAGCGGAGGAATTAGAAACGACTATAAAAGAAAATTCTTCCAAATGGAGCAAAGTAGTAGACGAGATTAAAGAAGATGCAAAAAAGGTAAATGAAAAGGTAAAAGGAAAATTACAAGAAATACTAGGAAATTAATCGTTTCAAAAGATAGAAGTAGGTACCGATACTAGTGGCAGCTGCTATTAGTATCAGTATAAATTTCTATCTTTTTTTTATAGCAGTAAGAAGAGAAGAGTTGTTTCTGATATTTTGTATAACTGGAGATAAATAATGGTTAGAATTAGGAAAGAGAATGAGGTTTAATTATATATAGTCTGTGATAAATATAACAGACTATATAAAAGGAGGAATGTCTATTTATAGAAGGAAAACACGAACAAAATGATGGAAAAAGCAACCAGTATAAATTATAATTGATGTAAGCGTTTTTAAAAGAGAGTATGCAGAAATAATCTAATTTGTAAAAAAGTTTGTGACATAATTATGGACGTGGATTTTAAAAATGGTATCTGCTATAATAAAAAGGTTGATAAAATCTTGAATATAGGAAAATCTAGGGATAGAAAATGTGATAATTGGTAAAATTATACTTACGTTTTTTGTCACATATAATAGGTTCAAGATATGATATCATCATACAGGTAGTAATAATTCCTATTTTACCTCTGTAATATGAATGTTCTGTGTCTAAAAATCGAACATTCTGTGAATAATTTAACATTTTAACTTATATGGAAGGAGCTGTACAAATGAAAAAGGGAGTTTTAGTTTCGCTTTTAGCAATTGTACCATTATTCATTTTAAGTGGCTGTGAATCCATGGTAGTATTTGACCCCCAAGGTCCTGTTGCTAGAAGTATTACGGACTTGATTAACTGGTCAATTGTATTAATGGCTTTTGTTTGTCTAGTAGTTTTTGCACTATTTGGCTACATAGTTTGGAAATATCGTGCAACAAAAGAAAATGCGGATTATGAGCCAGAAGAACATGGAAGCACAAAGCTTGAAATTGTTTGGACTGTAATACCGTTCTTAATAATCATTGCATTAACGGTTCCAACTGTAAAAACAATCTTTGCTTTAGAAGATGTGCCAAAAGATTATAAAGATCGTGATCCAGTAGTGATTAACGTTACTTCTGCAGATTGGAAATGGATTTTTAGTTATCCAGAAGAGGGGATTGAAACAGTTAATTATGTAAATATCCCTGCAGGTGTACCTGTTGAGTTTAAATTAACTTCTGCTGGTACGATGCAATCATTTTGGATCCCTGCTTTAGCTGGTCAAAAGTATACGATGTATGGTGCTGAAACAGATCTCTATGTGGTAGCAGATAACCCAGGTAACTATGAAGGACAAAATACAAGCTTTAACGGTAAAGGTTATGCGGAGATGAAGTTTGATGTCGAAGCAAAATCTGTAGAGGATTATGATAAATGGGTAGATGAAGTAAAAGAAACTGCCCCTAAGTTAACAGAGGAGAAATACAGAGAAATTATCAAGCCTACACATTTAGGCCGTATGACTTTCTCTAATACACATTTAGAGTGGATTGACCACGGTAAAGGTGGAGACTCAAACTATTATTTAAACCCTGAGTTATATCGAGTTCATGGATATCCAGGTAGAACTTTTGAAAAGAATCAAGAGTCTGACGGAGGTGAAAAGGATGCACATTAAGTGGGATGACATTGTTATTACTGGTGATCCCCTAATATTGTCTGCTCAAATAGGTATTATTCTAACAATGCTTGCTATAGTAGTAGGTGTTACTTATTTTAAGAAGTGGCAATATTTATGGGATGAATGGATAACAACGGTTGATCACAAAAAAATCGGTATCATGTATATTATTGTTGCCGTATTAATGTTCTTCCGTGGTGGAGTAGACGGTTTGATGATGAAATATCAAACAGCAGCTCCTGAAATGAAATTTTTAGATCCACAGCATTATAATGAAGTATTTACAACGCATGGTGTTATCATGATTCTTTTTATGGCGATGCCAGCATTGATTGGATTAATGAACGTAGTTATTCCATTGCAAATTGGTGCACGTGATGTTGCGTTCCCACAATTGAATGCATTAAGCTTCTGGTTAACATTCAGTGGAGCAATGCTATTCAATATCTCTTTCGTAATTGGTGGTTCTCCTGATGCAGGATGGACATCCTATTTCCCTCTAGCGGGGAAAGAATTCACACCAGGAGTTGGAAACAACTTCTATGCAATTGGACTGCAAATCGCAGGTATTGGTACGTTAATGACAGGTATTAACTTTATTGTGACAATCCTGAAAATGCGTGCTAAAGGGATGACTTTAATGAAAATGCCAATGTTTACTTGGACTTCATTAATTACAAACGTAATTATTGTGTTTGCATTCCCTATTTTAACTGTTGCATTAGCATTAATGACATTTGACCGTTTATTCGGAACTCATTTCTTCACGATTTCTGGTGGAGGAAATGCGATGTTATGGAATAACCTATTCTGGTTATGGGGACATCCAGAGGTATATATTGTTATCTTGCCTGCATTTGGAATGTTCTCTGAAGTTATTGCTACATTCTCGAAAAAACGCCTATATGGTTATAATTCAATGATTATTTCTATTGTCGGTATTGCGTTATTGAGTTTCCTTGTTTGGGTTCACCATTTCTATACAATGGGATCTGGACCAGTTGTAAACTCTGTATTCTCAATCACAACTATGTTAATCGCAGTTCCAACTGGGGTTAAGATTTTCAACTGGTTGTTTACTATGAGAAAAGGACGTATCCAATTTACAACGGCAATGCTATGGGCGCTTGCATTTATTCCGACTTTTACAATTGGTGGGGTAACGGGAGTTATGCTTGCAATGGCTGCAGCAGACTATCAATATCATAATACTTTATTCTTAGTAGCTCATTTCCACTATGTATTAATACCAGGTGTTGTATATGCAGTATTTGCTGGTTTCTATTACTGGTGGCCAAAAATGTTTGGTTATGCATTAAACGAACGTTTAGGAAAATGGCATTTCTGGTTGTTTAATATTGGTTTTAATGTAACCTTTATGCCTATGTTCTTCTTAGGCTTAAAAGGAGCAGTAAGACGTTCTTATACTTTCTCAGCGGAATCTGGATTTGCACCATTGTTCATGTTATCAGCAATCGGATCTCTTATTCTTGCTGCTGGATTTGCCGTGCTAGTTTATAACATCTACTATAGTACTCGTTATGCAGATAGAAAGATTTCTACAGATCCATGGGATGCAAGAACGCTAGAATGGCATACAGCTTCACCAGTTCAGCCATATAACTTTGCAATTACTCCAGAAGTAAAAGCATTAGATGCGTTCTGGTATATGAAGAAAAATAATGAAGGCTTAGTATTAAAAGAAGAAGAACTAGAAGAAATACACATGCCAAGCAACTCTGGACTTCCATTCTATATGTGTGTTGTATTTGGTATTGTCGGCTTCTTCCTAATATTTGAATGGTTTATTCCAGCTGCAATTTGTAGCTTAGGTATTTTTGTAGGCTTAATTATTCGTTCCTTTGATTATAACGAAGGTTACCATATTAAACTGGATGTTATTAAGAAAACGGAACGTGCATGGAGAGGTGAGAAATAATGGCAAAAGTCGATAAGTCCTTACCACTAGAATATCAAACAGAGCAAAGTCGTTTAAATATTCTAGGCTTCTGGATTTTCCTTGGTGCGGAGGTTGTATTATTCGCTACCTTATTTGCAGCCTATGGATCTTTAAAGGATAACTTTGCAGGCGGACCTACTCCAGCTGAATTATTTAAATTAAAAGATGTAATGATTGAAACACTTTTACTATTAACAAGTAGTTTCACTTGTGGGATCGCTATCTGGTATATGCGCCGCCAAAATTTAAAAGGATTATTAACATGGTTAATTATCACTTTAGCATTGGGTGCAGGCTTCGTCTTTGTGGAAGTAAATGAATTTATTCATTATGTACATGAAGGAGCGACAATGCAGACAAGTGCCTTCCTTTCTTCCTTCTTTGTATTGCTAGGAACACACGGATTGCACGTATCCTTAGGTATAGGTTGGGCGATATTGATTATTATTCAATTGCTTAAACATGGCTTAACACCAACAACTGCTCGTAAGACATTTATTATAAGTTTATACTGGCATTTCTTAGACGTTGTGTGGATTTTCATCTTCACATTCGTTTATCTTGCTAGAATGGGAGGGTAATAAAAGATGGCAAAAAATCATGAAAATGAAAAATTTCCAATTAGTCATATTGCAGGTTTTATTGTTTCTTTATTACTTACCTTCGCAGCTGTAGGGGCTAAGTTATATACAGATCTTCCAATGGTTACTGTAATGTGGATTATCGGAGCATTAGCTGTTATTCAAGCAATTCTTCAACTGTTTATGTTTATGCATCTTACAGAAGGAGAAGGGCAAGTACAGACTATTAATATCATTTATGCTTTCTTCTGCGCAATTGTCGTTGCCGGAGGAACAATTTGGGTAATGACATCAGGACACGTACATTACTAATAAAGTGAGAAAAAAGCCTCCATTTGGAGGCTTTTTCTTTTGGTGTGCCCGGCATGGGTGCAATCTTTAGGGTGAAAGTCCCGAACTGCGAAGGCAGAAGTAGTAGTTAGCCTAACGCAAGGGTGTCCGTGGTGACGCGGAATCTGAAGGAAGCGGGCGGCAAACTTCCGGTCTGAGGGACACGAACTTCATAGAAGGCTAGGTATCATTGGATGAGTTTGCCAAACAAAACAAAGTCCTTTCTGCCGAAGGTGATACAAAGTAAATGAAGCAGATAGATGGAAGGAAAGATTGCACTCTTACCCGGGGAGGTCTGATGGATACGGGAAGTACTCTTCCTAACCTACTTAGCGATAAGTAGCTGAACCATCAGAAGTCAGCCGATGTCATAGTACAAATCGGTCTAGAACGATTTGGAAGGACGGAACAATTAGGAGAGAATAGCCCTTGGCTTTCAGTAGGTCATGAGGAACACAGAAAACATAGTACCTCACTTGAGGAAGGAAACGGTGAATTCCGTGGGGGATCTCTTGGAGGGTGGAGTGACCACTGGCATAAGAAGATAAGCTATTCACGGAAGGAAGAATAACGATGCTTTTAAATCAAATCCTGTCACGGGAAAATATGCTTCAAGCATTAAAACGAGTAGAACAGAATAAAGGAAGTCATGGAGTAGATAGGATGCCCGTACAAATCCTACGACAGCACCTAGTCGAAAACTGGCATTCTATCAGAGAGGCTATTTTCAAGGGTACTTATGAGCCAATGCCTGTCCGAAGAGTCGAAATCCCGAAAACTGGTGGAGGTTTTCGGCTACTAGGTATTCCAACCGTGAGAGATCGTTTGATTCAACAAGCCATTGCCCAAGTATTATCGAAGATATATGACCCGATGTTCTCCGAACATAGCTATGGCTTTCGACCAAACCGAAGCGCCCATGATGCGGTAAGGGAAGCAAAGGGATATATCAAAGAAGGATATAGATGGGTTGTAGATATGGATTTAGAGAAGTTCTTTGATAAGGTCAACCATGATAGACTCATGAGTACACTTGCGAAAAGAATCAAGGACAAACCACTATTAAAGCTAATCCGCAAATATTTACAGGCGGGCGTTATGATGGATGGAGTTATTTCAAGTACAGAAGAAGGAACGCCACAAGGCGGACCATTAAGTCCATTACTCTCTAACATAGTTCTGGATGAACTAGATAAAGAGCTAGAAAGTCGAGGGCATAAATTCGTTCGTTACGCAGATGACTGTAATGTTTACGTAAAATCGAAGCGGGCAGGAGAACGAACAAGGGCAAGCATTCAACGATTTATCGAAAAGAAACTTCGATTAAAAGTGAATGAGAAGAAGTCAGCAGTAGACCGACCATGGAAACGGAAGTTTCTAGGTTTTAGCTTCACGTCTTCTAAAGAACCAAAGATTCGTATCGCAAAAGAAAGCTTAAAACGAATGAAGAAGAAAATACGAGAAATCACTTCGAGAAAGATGCCCTATTCTATGAGATATCGGATGGAGAAATTAAACCAATATCTAATGGGTTGGTGTGGATATTTTGCATTAGCGGATACTAAATCACTGTTTATAAAATTAGATGGTTGGATACGAAGAAGACTTCGCATGTGCCAATGGAAAGACTGGAAGAAACCAAAGATATAAATGTCAACACAAATATGTACATTTTCGCTCGTTTAAGGATGTACAAAATCACTCGTTTTCTTGCACTAAATGATCCTTTAAACGATAGGAATTTCCCACCATTGTCACAACCTTCGCATGGTGTAAGATGCGATCTAAGATGGCATTTGCCAGCTTAGGCTCCTGAAATACTTCATCCCATGCCTTAAAGTTTACGTTCGTTGTTAAGATCGTACTGCGCTTTTCATATCGCATGTCAATCAGTTGGAAAAATAATTTCGCATCTTCTTGATCAATTGGCAAATAACCAATCTCATCAATGATTAATAGTTTATATTTTGTATAATGTTTTAGACGAGTTTCTAAGCGGTTCTCCAATCGTGCTCGTCTTAAATTCTGAATTAAATCATGGCATTTAATGAAATAGGTACTTGTTCTTTTCTTTGCTGCCGCAATCCCTATGGCGGTGGCCAAGTGTGTTTTGCCAACACCACTTGGTCCTAAGAAAACAATATTCTCGTTCTCTTCAATAAAGCGAAAGGTTAGAAAATCTTGAATCTGTTGCTGATTGACTGAGGTTTGGAAAGTGAAATCAAAATCTTTTATTTCTTTCATATGTGGAAATGCAGCCACCTTTACCATCGACTGCGTCATATTTTGTTCTCGCACATCAATTTCATAGTTGGTTAACTTGATTAACGTATCAATAAATGACAGCTGGTTCTGGACTCCGAAATCAATTACTTCATTTAAATGTAGAGTCATTTGCTTCAGCTTTAGATACTCTAGGTTTCTTAATAATTGTTGATAATTAGTGGATAGATTCATTATTTATACACTTCTCCAATCGTTGCTAGATTTTTCTTTGCCAAATCATCGATTTCCGGATAGTTATAGTAAGGGGCTGAAACAGCCAAACCTGCTTTATAATGTGCTTCCTGATAATTTAGCTTCGCTTTGCTGATTGGATGCTGTGCAATAAGTTTCATGTTATAATAAATCCATAAGTTGTTATCATACACTTGTAAACCTACTTTCTTTCCTTGATATTCTGGTGGTACGGAATACTGGTTTGATTTGTAGGAGATCATGTTGGATGCATTGACTTTTACTTGTGTGTGCTTAATGCGATAGGAATCTCTTACTTTATCAGTTGGTAGCTGGAGTAAGTGGTTCCTTTCTTTTTTATATTCAATCATTGGTATTCTTCCTGTCCCTTGGTGAATCTGGTGATTCACTCTGTTGGCTAACTCTTGTATAAATTGATGCAGTTCCTCTAAAGAGAATTGTCCTTGATAGGCATGAATTTCGTCTAACAATTTCATTGTCGTTTCGACTTTTCCCTTTGTCCTTGGTCTGCCAGCGATACAGGCTTTCACTTTAAAGCCAAAGTCTTTTGCGAATTGCTCAAACTTTGCATTCACTTTACCCGGATAATGTTCCGTTCTTGCTTCATCCATCACTGTTTTCATATTATCCGTAAGGAGTTCCTCAGGAACACCGCCAAACGTTTCAAAAGCTTCTGTTAGAAAGGAAAACAGCGTACTTTGTGACTTGGAAATACTCAAGTGGAATACTCGCAATCTTGAAGTAGATAGAATAAGCGCAGCTACATTGATCTCGACCTGCTCGCCATCTTTTGTTTCATATTGAATATTTTCCTTCCAATCTAATTGAGCTTGTTTACCTGGCGGAGTTTCATAGCGAACCGTCCCCTTCGGAGAAGCAATACGTTTGTCCTCCACAAAGTAAGCATTAAATTCAGGTATTCGAGCGATATAGGCTCGAAAGGTCGAAGCACCACAGTCTAAACCGTGATTATCCTTTAAGTACTGCCAAAGCACCCGCCGATAATAAAACACCTGTTTAGAATCCTCAGATAAAAGAGCAGCGATCACTTCATAATATTCATCAATTTTTGAGGACTTTTTTCTTGTCCTCTTGGGGACAAAACCATTTAGATATTTCTCAACTGTTCGTCGATCTACTCCAAGTTCTTCAGCCAATTTACTCTTATTAATTTTCATTTTCATATGCTCCATTATTTGTTTGAATTTTGGTAAGTCTGAAAGACTATTAATCTCAAAATTAACATCGACATTTAATGATATATACATGACTAGTCACCTCAAGACTAGTATGTAAAATGAAAGCAAATTTGTACATATTTATCCAAGCATTATTGTACATATTTAAAATAGCATTTCTACCAAAGACAAGGATTCGCAACCTTATACATTTAGGTGTCCCAAAAGGGAAGGCTTATGAATGGGGAAATAGCCGAAAGGGCTATTGGCGCGTCTCGAACAGTCCTATATTAGATAAAACCCTCGATATTTCCTATTGGAATAATCAAGGGTTTAAAAGTCTACAAACTCGTTATAAATTCTTGCGTCATTTATCTTAATTGAACCGCCGTATACGGAACCGTACGTACGGTGGTGTGAGAGGTCGGGAGTTAATCACTCCCTCCTACTCGATTATATAAAAGACTAAATCACTAGGTAATAGGGATTATTATTTTTGAAATGTTGTGATAATTACATTTGGTCTTTTAAAAAGCATTGACGGGCTAGAAAAAGATGATAAAATAAAGAAAGAATCTAAATGATAATGAAAATCATTTGCGATGAAGTTGGGAGTGAGGGGAACGAGTAATATTACTCATTGGCACTATGAAAATTAGACACTTAACTATAATGTTAATAGTTTTATCTATCATCTCCCTATTTGTAGGAGTAATTGATATTCATCCACAAAATATTTTTCATTTAACTGCAGATCAGAGAGAAATTCTCTTGATTAGCAGATTTCCTCGCTTAGTCAGTATTATTATAGCTGGTGTTAGTCTAAGTATTTGTGGACTTATCATGCAGCAGATATCGAGGAATAAATTTGTTTCTCCTACAACTGCTGGAACAATGGACTGGGCGAGACTTGGGATATTAGTAGCTTTAATGCTTTTTACAGGCGAGAGCCCGATTATTAAAATGTTAATCGCTTTTGTATTCGCACTCGGAGGAACCTTTTTGTTTATGCGAATACTTAATATGATTAAATTTAAAGATGCTATCTTTATTCCATTAATTGGTTTAATGCTAGGGAATATTGTTAGCTCGATTACCACTTTTTTTGCAATGAAATATGATTTGATTCAAAATATGTCTTCATGGTTACAAGGTGATTTTTCTTTAATCATGGAAGGGCGTTATGAACTTCTTTACATAAGTATTCCGATGGTTATTGTTGCATACTTATATGCAAATAAATTTACAATTGCTGGATTGGGTGAGGATTTTTCTACTAATCTTGGTCTCAATCACAAAAGAGTAGTGAATATAGGGTTAATTATCGTAGCGTTAGTTTCTTCTGTTGTATTGCTGACAGTAGGAATGATTCCTTTTCTAGGTCTAATCATTCCCAATATCGTTTCGTTATACAGAGGAGATAATTTGAAAAATAGCTTGACCCATACAGCATTATTAGGAGCAGTCTTTGTATTATTCTGTGATATTCTTGGAAGAGTGATTATTTATCCGTATGAGATATCGATCGGTGTGATGGTGGGAGTCATCGGAAGTGGAGTATTCTTGTATTTACTAGTAAGGAGAAAGTCTTATGATGCAACCTAGAGTAAAACTTATAATACTAGCTATACTGGCAGTATTATTAATTTCTATATTTATGTTAATAAAGGTCAGTAGTAATAACTGGGAATATGTGATTCCACGTAGAGCCATAAAAATCATCGCGATTCTTCTAACAGGTGGCTGTATTGCCTTTACTTCGATGGTATTTCAGACGATCACTAATAATCGTATTTTAACACCAAGTATTTTAGGACTAGATTCCCTTTATTTATTCATTCAAACTGTTGTGGTTTTCGTTTTTGGTTCAAGTACAATGACTGTGATGAATAGCAATATTAATTTTTTGTTATCTGTCGCTTTAATGGTTTTTTTCTCAAGTATTCTTTATAAGCTATTCTTTAGGAGAGAAGATCAAAACATCTTATTATTGCTGCTGATTGGAATTGTATTAGGAAGCTTTTTCTCTAGTCTCTCTTCCTTTATGCAGGTGTTAATTGATCCCAATGAGTTCCTTATTATCCAGGATAAAATGTTTGCAAGTTTTAATAATGTAAACACAAATATTTTAATAATCAGTATTATTATCGTTGCTATAGTATCTATATATGTTACGAGATATAGTAAATTCTTTGATGTCATGTCATTAGGAAGAGACCAAGCCATTAATTTAGGAATTGATTATGAAAAAGTAGTGCGCAGCATGCTAATTGTGGTGTCGATCCTAGTGTCTGTTTCCACTGCCTTAGTGGGACCCATTACCTTTCTTGGATTATTGGTTGTCAATTTAGCTCGTGAATTTCTAAAAACATATAAACACCGAACTTTAATTACTGGATCTATTTTGTTGAGCATTATTTCTTTAGTTGGTGGGTTGCTGATTGTAGAACGTGTCTTTACTTTTTCAACGACAATCAGTGTGATAATTAACTTTGTAGGTGGAGTGTACTTTATCTATCTATTACTAAAGGAGAGAAAAGCATGGTAGAAGTAAAGAATATTACTAAACAATATGGGAGCAAAAAAGTGCTTGATAATGTTTCTCTTTCAGTAGAGAAAGGGAAAATTACTTCCTTTATTGGACCAAATGGAGCAGGGAAAAGTACACTGCTTTCAGTAATAAGTCGCTTAACGAAAGCAGACAGTGGAGATGTCTTTATTGATGGACAGCATATTGATAAATCGAAGAGCAATGATCTCGCCAAGAAAATTGCTATTTTAAAACAGGCGAACCATATAAACCTCCGCTTAACTGTAAGAGAACTTGTCAGCTTTGGCCGGTTTCCGTATTCACAAGGGAAATTAAATGACCTTGATGAGAAAATGGTAGACGAAGCTATTAAATATATGGAATTAGAAGATATGCAGCATAAATACATAGATCAACTAAGTGGAGGACAAAAGCAAAGAGCTTATATTGCGATGGTAATTGCTCAAGATACAGAATATATCCTCTTGGATGAGCCGTTAAATAATTTAGATATGAAGCATTCTGTGCAAATAATGAAGGTTTTAAGAAGATTAGTAGAAGAGCTGGGGAAAACAGTAGTAATCGTAATCCATGATATCAATTTTGCCTCTGTTTATTCCGATAATATCGTAGCATTAAAGAATGGAAAAATCATAAATGATGGACCAGCAAAAGAAATCATTAATCAAAAAGTATTGAAAGACATTTATGAAATGGATATGCAAATTGAAGAAATAAACAATCAAAGAATATGTGTTTATTTCGCATGAAAAATGAAAGCTAATTATGGATAAATAATTGATTCATTGTAGAAAGAAGCTAATGGTGGAAGAAAAATAGAAAGGGGGCAGTGTAATTATGGCTGACTTAAAAATAAGTCCCTTCGCCAGAAGAAAACCATAATAACACTACCATTAGATATTAGCAAAATCCTTCCTCATTCTAGGAAAATGAGGAAGGAAAACGGCTAATAATACCTTATCATAGGGTATTCTGTCTTTAAATGCAATGTATTCAATTTAATTTATATATATTAAATTTAGAGGTGTTTAGAAGATGAAGAAAAAGCTTTCCCTATTATTATTAACATGCATTCTTGCAGTGTTAGCTGCATGTGGAAATACAGAAAAATCGAATGCCGATACAAATAAAGGTAGCGAGAAATCAGCAAAAATTATAGTAACACACGAATTAGGAGAAGATACAGTTAAAGTAAACCCTAAAACAGTTGTTGCTTTTGATTTTGGTGTTTTAGATACATTAGACAAATTAGGAATAGAAGTAGCTGGGGTTCCACAGGCTAATATTCCACCATATCTTTCTAAATATGAAGATTCAAAATATACAAATGTAGGTAGTTTAAAAGAGCCAGATTTCGAAGCAATTAGCGAATTAGAACCTGATGTAATCTTTATTTCTGGAAGACAGTCAGCTGCGTATGAAGAATTGAAAAAAATTGCCCCAACTGTATATCTTGGTGTTGACACAACAGACTATATGAATTCCTTTAAGCATAATATGAATATTATTGGAGAGATTTTTGAGAAGAAACAAGAGGTTAGCAAAGAATTAGCAAAAATAGATGAAGACATTGCTGCACTTAACGAAAAGGCAAAAGCAGTAGATGGCAAATCTTTAATCTTATTGGTGAATGATGGAAGCATAAGTGCATATGGGAAAAATTCTCGTTTTGGCATTATTCATGATGTATTTGGGTTAGCACCGGCAGATGAAAATATTGAAGCTTCCACACATGGACAAAAGGTTACTTTTGAATATGTAGCAGAAAAAAATCCGGCCTATTTATTTGTTGTAGATAGAGGAGCAGTTGTTGGTGGGGAGTCTTCTGCTGAGAAGGTCCTTGATAACAAACTTGTAAAGGGAATTGCTGCAGCTAAAAATGATCATATTGTTTATTTAGACCCTAGCTACTGGTATCTATCAGGAGGCGGTCTTCTGTCAACAAGTGAAATGGTCAAAGAAATTTCAGAAGCCATTTCCAAATAATGCTTCGTATAGAATCCAATGAGTAGAAACTACTTGTTGGATTTTTTTGTGAAAAAAAATAGACACTTTTTAAAAGATAAAAATTCTAGTAGATAGTTGCTTTTTTTAGGACTTCCCTCCAAAATAAAAGGGAAGCAGGGAATATTCATCGAATGAGGAGGACTTTGGATGACGATTAAATTTGGAGTTATCGGAACCAATTGGATTACAGAATCTTTTATAAAGGCAGCTGGTGAAATAGAAGATTTTCAATTAAATGCCGTGTACTCAAGAACAGCGGACAAAGCGAAAGCGTTTGCTGATAAATTTAATGTGGAACATACTTTTACTAATTTAGAAGAAATGGCAAAGAGCGATAAAATCGATGCTGTATATATTGCAAGCCCTAATGCTTATCATGCGCAACAGGCAATCCTATTTTTGAAAAATAAAAAGCATGTTTTAACAGAAAAAGCGATGGCTTCTAATACAGCAGAAGTGAAAGAAATGATTACTGCTGCCAAGGAAAATGAAGTTCTTTTAATGGAGGCACTCAAATCAACATTTCTTCCTAATTTTAAAGTTGTTCAAGAAAATTTACATAAACTTGGAAAAATCAGACGTGCATTTGTAAGCTATTGTCAGTATTCTTCGCGGTATGATGCTTATAAGCAAGGAACGGTATTAAATGCATTCAAGCCGGAGCTGTCAAATGGAGCATTAATGGATATTGGTGTTTATTGTCTTTACCCTATGGTACTTCTTTTTGGAAAACCGGAGAAAGTTAAGGCTAATAGTTTCTTATTGGAATCAGGTGTTGACGGCGAGGGAAGCATTATTCTAGCGTATCCAGATATGGATGTCATTCTCATATATTCGAAAATAACCAACTCTCATATTCCGTCTGAAATCCAAGGAGAAGATGGCAATCTAATAATCAATCAAATGAACACTCCTACAAAAGTAGAGTTTATTCCAAGGAATGGAGAAGGGGAGAATCTTACTCTTCCTCAAAAGGAAGCCTCGATGTTTTATGAGGCGCAGGAATTTATAGAATTGATTAAGGCAGGAAAAACCGAATCCTCTATTAACTCTTTTGATATTTCTTTAGCGGTAATGGAAGTAATGGATGAGGTAAGAAGACAAACGGGAATAGTTTTTCCGGCTGACACAAAACAGTAAGTATACAAAACCATTTATAAGGAGAGAGAAACCATGTCACTATACGGCGCTATTGAAGCTGGTGGAACAAAATTTGTCTGTGCAGTAGGGGATGCAAAAGGAAATATCCAAGAAAGAATATCTATTCCAACAACAACACCGGAAGAAACGATGCCAGAGGTTATTGCTTTCTTTAAAAAGTTTTCCGTTGACGCAATTGGAATCGGCTCGTTTGGTCCTATTGATGTTGATAAAAACAATGCTACATATGGAAATATAACAACGACGCCAAAGCTTGCATGGAAGGACTATCCATTACTAAAAACAATAGAAGATGAATTTTCTGTTCCAACTGGTTTTAATACAGATGTAAATGTTGCCGCACTAGGAGAAGCAAAGCTAGGCGCTGCTAAAGGTGTGGATAATTGTTTATATATAACGATTGGTACAGGGATTGGCGCTGGGGCGTATATTAATGGGGAATTGCTGCAAGGATTAACGCACCCAGAAATGGGCCATATTTTAGTAAGAAGACATCCCAAAGATAGCTATAAAGGCAGATGCCCATACCATGCAGATTGCTTAGAAGGATTAGCGGCTGGGCCGGCAATTGAAGAACGCTGGGGCGAGAAGGCTTTTCATTTAAGTGATAAAGAGGAAGTCTGGGAGATGGAAGGCTATTATATTGCGCAAGCTCTTATGCAATACATTCTCATTCTCTCACCTAAAAAAATCATCCTTGGCGGCGGCGTTATGAATCAGGAGCATGTATTAACACATGTCCATCGCTATTTGACCGAGCTCTTAAACGGGTATGTTTCCTACCCGGAGGTGCAGGATAAAATGAATGAATATATTGTTAGACCAGGTTTAGGAGATAATGCTGGAATTACAGGTGGACTTCTCCTTGCAGAAAAAGTTTTTCACGAGAAATAAGTCAATAACGGTGGTCATTTAAAGGAGATATCTTTTAAATGGCCTTTTTATATGTTTTTAACTTTTCTGGCGGAGACTTTATTCGCGAAAATATGTGACTTATTCGCAAAAAATCATTAATAATTCGCGAAAATCCACAATATTGTCCAAAGCCAAGAAAAGTAGCTTTAATTAGTAATGGCAATAAATATGATATGATTGAGGATATAAATTTGATGAAGCGGTGGTAATACATGAGAATTAAATACATCTATCAGCAGCTAATCAGTCACTTAAGCGTTATTCTTGTAGCCCTATTAGTATTAAGTCTTGTTTTTTCACATTATATTGAGAAATTGGTTTTCTCTATGAAGGCAGAAGAACTAAAGGGATACGGATATAATATTGTCCAGGACGTTCAAGGAGCTGATTTATGGTCTGCTGCAACTTATTCTACGTTATTACGATATTCTGAAGAACTAAAAGGCACTGGGATAACGATCGGCATCTTCAATACACAAAGAAATCGTATTTGGTCTTTTGGAAAGGATTTGGATATCAATATTACTCATGCAGAGTGGGATGAAATAAAGGATGGTCGCAGTACAGTTATTAAACCTAGTACAAAAAGAGGAGACCAAGAGGTAGCTTTAGTTGCAATTCCGTATTCTGTTAATGATGTAGTGGTTGGAGGAATTATTTTAACTTCTCCTCTTGTAGAATCAAAGGAGATGATTCAGGAAATCAATCGTTATTTGCTTTATACTCTTTTTCTAGTTTTTGCGATTGCCTTATTAATGAGCTTTATTTTTTCAAGAGTACATGTCAATCGGATAAAAAAGCTTCAGGAAGCTACAAGCCATGTTGCAGAAGGAGATTATACTGTGAAAGTTTCCTCTTCAACATTTGATGAGATTGGAGAATTAGGGGAAGATTTTAATCAGATGGTAGATAATTTGAGAGAGTCGAAGGAAGCAATTGATGCACTAGAAAATCGGAGACGCCAATTTATGTCAGATGTTTCTCATGAATTAAAGACCCCCTTAACGACGATAAGCGGTGTCATAGAAGGATTAAACAATAATATGATACCAGAAAATGAGCGGGAGAAAGGTCTGAAATTAATTAGCCATGAGGCAAAAAGGCTTATCCGATTAGTAAATGAGAATCTTGATTATGATAAAATACGTTCCAACCAAATTGTCCTAATGAAGGAGTTTATTTCCCTCCAAGAAGTATTGGAAATAATTGATGACCAGCTGTCTATTTTAGCAGAGGAAAATGGTGTTAAAATTTACGTTGATGTGGATAGTGACGCAGTGATTTATGCTGATTATGATCGGCTTATCCAAATCATTATGAACATCACGAAAAACAGTATACAGTTTACCGAGAACGGAAGTATATGGTTAAAAGGACGAACGGAAGCAAGCAAAACAATCATAGAGGTAAAAGATACTGGAATTGGTATAGATGCTCATGAAATAGAAAACATTTGGAAAAGGTTTTATAAAGCGGATATCTCTAGAACTAATAACCCTTACGGCGAATTTGGACTTGGTTTATCTATTGTTAAGCAATTAGTTCAGTTCCATGAAGGGGATATTAAAGTGTCGAGCGAAAAAGGAAAAGGCACTACCTTCACTCTTTTCTTCCCTCTTCCAGAAGAAAAGTAACGAATAGGTTATCTGATGGAATAAAATGTTCTAGAATTCTTCTATGTCTTTTCAAACTTTGTTCATAATTTATTCATATATGATGGTTACTATGTATGTATAAACAAATATTAGAAATGAAAAGAAAAATAATGAACTGAAATAAATGTAATGTTGATATTGGAAATAGGAGGAACAAGCGATGAGTGATTTGGAAAAACGAAATGAATGGGAGAAAGATCGTCCTGAGGCTGAAGAGACTAACCTTGGGGGCGAAGAATTAGTAGCAGAGAAGGAAGATCAAGTCATTTCAGAAGATCCTGTAGAAAAGGATGAAATAAACAAGCCAGAAGAAGCGGAATATACTGCTGAAAAAGAGCAAGTTCATCTTGATAAAGAAGAAGAACAAGAAAATGCTCGAAAAGATACTTCGAAAACAAAAGGGTTTCTTTCCTTGTTAGCAGCAGGTGTTGTTGGTTCAGCCTTAACATTTTTCACAATTCCCCATACAGACCTTTATAATGATTCTTATGATAAGCTCGAAAAGCAGGTAGAGGAGTTATCTAATAAAGTGGAAGGTAAACAGACTGGGGCAATTACTGCGAATACAACATCGAATACAAAAACAAGTGATGGCACAATAGCTATTGCGGATATGGTGGAGTCATCTTCTAAAGCAATTGTAGGGATTGTAAACATGCAAAAGCAATCAAATCCATTTTCTCAGAATTCCAGTGATGTAGAATCTGGGTCTGGATCTGGTATTATCTTTAAGAAAGATAATCAATATGCATATATAGTGACAAATAACCACGTAATCGAAGGAGCAAATGCGTTAGAAATCTCCCTTTATAACGGGGATAAAACGGAGGCTAAGCTAATTGGGGCAGATGCTTTAACTGATTTAGCGGTAGTAAGAATTGATGCTAAATATGCTTCTGATATTATCAATTTTGGCGATTCTTCTACATTGAGACCTGGCGATCAAGTATGGGCTATTGGTAATCCACTTGGGCAAGAGCTGTCTCGAACAGTCACCCAAGGTATAGTAAGTGCTGTAGATCGAAGCATTACAGTAAATACATCTGCTGGTGATTGGGAATTTAATGTTATTCAAACCGATGCAGCTATTAATCCTGGTAACAGTGGAGGAGCTTTAATCAACTCATCAGGAGAGGTAATTGGTATAAATAGTTTGAAAATTAGTGATTCAGGTGTAGAAGGGCTAGGTTTTGCGATTCCTAGTAATGATCTTATCCCAATTGTGAATGAAATTATTGAAAAAGGGAAAGTAGAACGTCCATATCTTGGAGTAGGATTAGCAAGCTTAGAAGAAGTCCCTCGTATGTATTTGGAAGACCTTCCAAATAAAGTGTCAAAAGGAGTAATGATTACTAATATTGATGCTAATTCTGCCGCTGCTAAAGCAGGCTTAAAAGTTCAGGATGTTATTGTCGCCATTGATGGGAAAAAAGTAGCTAACTCAACAGATTTACGAAAATATCTATATTCAGAAGTGAAAATTGGTGATAAAGTAAAACTAGAAATTTATAGAGATGGCAAATCTCAAAAAGTGGAATTAACGTTAACAAGTAATAATACGATAAATTAATCGACACGTTTCATGTGAAACATACGAAATTTGTCGAAAAAATTCCATCTTATTTTGTAATAGGATGGATTTTTTTTAAATCTGTTAATAATTTCGTCATAATTATATGATAATATAGTGTAAGAGTTATAATAGGGGTATGCCTATTATATCCAAAATTTTGTGCAGAGAGGATTTTAGCTTAATATGAAAAATAAGAAGGTTCTTATTCCTATTCTAGTGGTAGTACTAGTAGCGTTAATAATAGGAGCAGTTTATCTAACACAACGAAGTAAAACAGTCGCAACAGTGGAAAAGGAAAAGATTACACAAGAGCAACTAAATAAAGAGCTAAACAAACAATATGGCGCAACTGTATTAAATATGATGATCTCTAATAAAGTAGTAGATCTTGAAGCTGATAAAGCGAAAGTGAAAGTAACGGATAAAGACGTCCAAGCAGAATTGGACAAGATGATTAAACAGTACGGTGGACAAGAAACCTTTAATATGTTGTTAGCTCAAAATGGGATGACAGAAGATTTATTTAAAGAACAAGTGGAACAAAATCTAAAAGTAACAAAAATTCTTGAGCCATCTATCGAAATTACGGATGATGAAATTAAGACATACTTTGAAGATAATAAAGCAAGTTTTGGCACTCCAGAGCAAGTGGAGGCAAGTCATATCTTAGTAAAAGATGAAAAAACGGCAAAAGAAGTGAAGAAGAAGTTAGACAACGGGGAAGACTTTGCTAAATTAGCTAAAGAATATTCTACTGACACACAAACAAAAGATAAAGGTGGAGAATTAGGATACTTTACTTCAGGAAAAATGGTTGAAGCCTTTGACAAAGCGGCGTTCTCAATGAAAGTAGATGAAATTAGCGACCCAGTTAAAACAGATTTTGGATACCATATTATTAAAGTAACTGGTAAAAAAGAAGCAAAAGAAGCAACATTAGAAGATTCAAAAGCGAAAATTAAAGAAGCCTTATTAGCACAAAAGGTTCAAGAAAAAGCTGGTACTTGGTTAAATGAAGCTACTTCAAAATATAAAATTGATAATAAGTTAGAAAAAGATCAAAAAGATCAAAAAGATAAAAAATAAATAAAAAAGCGGATAGCAAATGCTATCTGCTTTTTTTATTCAGACTGTAGAAATAAAAGTCATTTAATATAAAGGAGTAATATCCACATTGGCAGGAAGCTCAAATGGGTTTTTACTATTGATATGATCATAAAATAGTATTCCGTTTAAGTGATCTATTTCATGTTGAAAAACGATTGCTTCGTAATCCTTTAATTTAATTTTTACTTCTTCTCCATGTATATTGTATGCTCGAACCGTTATTCTACGATAGCGAGGAACATAGCCTACAATGGATCGATCAATAGAAAGACAGCCTTCACTCTCAGGAATATAGGTCATGGCAGTAGAATGACTAATGATCTTAGGGTTGATTAACATATATTCCAATGCTTCACCGTTTTCTTGCCTAATATAACTCGCAAACATTCGTTTATTTAAGCCAATTTGGTTTGCTGATAATCCTACGCCTGCTCGTAGTTGGTATTTTTTTGACAAGATTGGATCCTGACTGTTTTTCAAATATTGCAGCATGCATTGCAACTCTTTTATATCCTCTTCAGTAGGAGGAATAGATACTTCCTTTGTTTTTTCACGAAGGATAGGATCGCCTTCTCTCACAATATCCTCCATGGTTATAATATATTCCTTTGTAAATTTACTCATCTAATAAACTCATCTCCAGCAAATATGGTATATATGTAAAATAGCAGAAGGAGCTTTAGATGTCTAATGGTTAAGCATATATCTTTATTTAGATATGAAAAAAGAATATAGAAGAAATGCGAAAAAGCAAATTAAATTATTTTTAGGAAAATCTTACATATAAAATAAAGAAGAGGAAAGGCTATGAAGGTATAAAATTACTTATTTAAATGGAAAGGACGAGTTAGATGAAAAAAATAATAACGCTGTTAATGCTAACTACTATAGCATTAACCGGCTTTTGTTCTTTAGTAAGTGCAGCTCCAGCTTCAGAAAAAAGAGAGATAACCCAAGAAGATAAACAGTTTTTAATAGAAATGGCAAAAAGTTTGGGAATAAAGCCAGAAGGTAAAGACCCAGCTGCGATAAAAAAAGAAATCCATGAAGTATTAATAAAGAAGGAAGCTCAAAAATTAGGAATAAAAACAGAGGGAAAAGATTTACAACAAATAGCGATGGAAGTACATACTGCTCATCTTAAAGAAGAAGCAAAGTCGCTAGGAATTAGCACAGAGGGGAAAGATGCCAAAACATTAATGAAAGAAGTGTTTGAGGCGAAAATTTTGAAACAGGCAAAAGAGCTGGGGATAGATACAAAAGAAAAAACAATACAGCAACTAGGCAAAGAAGTGCAAGAAAAAATGATTATGACTGAGGCAAAAAAGCTTAATATCCAAACGGAAGGAAAAGATTTTAAGCAAATTGCCGATGAGATAAGAGATACACAAATTATGAAGAAAGCGAAAGAGTTAGGGATTGATACAGAAAATAAACAGCCAAAAGAATTATTAAAAGAAATGATGATTAAACATCCAAAAGAATTAAAAAAGTTAAAATTGTTTCCTTCTTATGGGGAACATTTCATGTTTAAAAAGCACCATAAACTAAACAGAGAACATTAATACTACCTAGAAAAATCACTTGAATAATTCAAGTGGTTTTTCTTTTTTTCTATTTTGTTCATTATTTTGAACAAAATGAGAGATTAGCCTCTCCGGAATAAGGGGAAAAAAGTTAAAAAAACAGCATTTACCAATAGGGGATTGATTACCAAAAAAATAGGAAAGAGGAAGAGGTGTTCAATATATTGAAATGAACCTTTTGCCCTATTAACAATTAGGATTTTGAAACGTATTATCTATTTTTGAAAAAAAAAGCATAAAAGCCTGTAATTTTTATAAAGGATTAGTATGCTTAAATTAGCAGACTTAGACAGTATATATGATATATGGAAAATTTACACGAAAAGAATAGTAATGTAAGGGAAAAGAAATCTGTTAATAGCTGCATTAAAAAGGGAGCAATAGGAGGAATAAAGATTGAAGCAATATTCCAAACTACGAATTACGGAAAAAGATCAAAATATTTATAATGCACTGTGTGATTTGTATAAGGAAAAAGGGGGAAAAGTAGGGATTGGCCCTACAGAGATTGGAATAAGAGTTGGTAGAGATTCCTATGATGCTTCTGCATATTGCAATGCATCTTTAAAAAAGCTGATTCATTTTGAAAAAATTGAAAAAATAGATAACGGAAAGTATATACCACTAGAGATAGGGAAAGAAGAGTAATAAAAGATTGTAATTGCCCCATAAAAAATGTTTTGTAGAACGGTGTTTTGTTTATAAACACTACGAGCTTTTCTAAAACATTTTGTTATGGGGCATTTTTGCTTATAGAAATAATTTATATGAATGCTATTGAAAAATAGTCCATAGACCGAAAAAAGGATTGAAAGTTAAAGAAATTAATGTATAATAACTGGGTATAAGTAAACTTTAAGTTTAGTTATACAGAACTTTTGTGCCTTCAAGTTTACTATTTCTAAACAAAAAGTAGGTTGAATCATGGAAATCGGAAAAAAAATAAAGAATTTACGGTTGAAAAAAGGATTAACACAAGAAGAGTTAGGTGAGAGAACTGATTTAAGCAAGGGATATATATCCCAGCTGGAGAGGGATTTAAGTTCTCCTTCCATTGAGACATTTTTTGATATTTTAGAAGTTTTAGGATGTACACCGAAAGAATTCTTCGATGATGAAGAGCGAAAACAGAAGGTGGTTTATACAGAGGATGATATAACGGATTTTTCTGATGAGGAAAAAGGGTATCGGATTCAATGGCTAGTTCCTGAATCAAATGAAAAAGAAATGGAACCAATACGGCTATTCTTTTCTAAGAATGGAGAATTTAAAATATTTGAACCTTCTTTATCGGAAACATTTGCATATGTAGTAGAAGGCGAAATTCTGCTGAAATTAGGCAGACAAGAGTATCGGGCAAAAAAAGGGGAATCTATTTACTATCATGCAACAGAGGAACATCAATTAATAAATCTAGCAGATGGTGTAACGGAATTAATTCTTGTAGCCACAGATTCTTACTTATAAGAAGAATTCATAAACAATAGAAAAATCAATGAAGAGGGGGATATTATGTCTGAGCAGCATATTATTCAATTTGAAAATGTAACAAAGAGTTATGATCAAGATACAACTGTTTTAGAAAATGTAAGCTTTGAAATTGAGCGAGGTAAATTTTATACACTGCTTGGTCCATCTGGCTGTGGAAAAACGACTGTTTTACGATTAATTGCTGGATTTATGGAACCGACAGAAGGAAATATTTACTTTAACGGTAAGCTGATTAATAAAATACCTGCAAATAAAAGACAGGTAAATACCGTTTTCCAAGATTATGCGCTATTCCCCCATTTAAATGTATTTGAAAATGTGGCCTTTGGTCTTCGTATAAAAAAATGGAAGAAGCAAGTAATCGAAGAAAAAGTGAAAGAGGCTCTACGTTTTGTTAACTTGGAAGGCTACGAGAATAGAGAAATCAGTGAGATGTCTGGTGGACAGAGACAGCGTGTTGCAATTGCAAGAGCCATTGTAAATGAACCGGAAATTATTCTTCTCGATGAACCATTATCTGCACTTGATTTAAAGCTTCGCACAGAAATGCAATATGAGTTAAGAGAATTACAGAGAAGATTAGGGATTACTTTTATCTTTGTGACACATGATCAGGAAGAAGCTTTGGCCATGTCAGATGAAATCTTTGTGTTAAATAAAGGACGCATTGAGCAAAGCGGAACACCAACTGATATTTATGATGAACCAATTAATCGTTTTGTAGCAGACTTTATCGGGGAATCCAATATTGTACCAGGAACAATGAAAAAAGATTTTGTTGTCCATTTTGGCAGTAAAACTTTTGATTGTGTAGATGGTGGCTTTGACGATAATGAAGCAGTAGAAGTAGTAATACGCCCAGAGGATTTAGAAATTACTTCTTTAGAAGCAGGTAAATTAAAGGTAAAGGTAGACTCTCAATTATTTAGAGGCGTTCATTACGAGATTTGTGGGTATGACGAGGATGGAAATGAATGGCTTGTTCATTCTACAAAGAAAGCAACGGTAGGAACCGAAATTGGCCTTTACTTTGAACCAGAGGCTATTCATGTTATGCGCCTTGGGGAAACAGAAGAAGAGTTTGATAAACGCCTAGAAGCGTATGAGGGGGCAGCCAATGAAAAGTAGTACTAAATGGTATACGGTCCCTTATTATCTATGGATTGTACTTTTTGTTATTGCTCCAGTTGCACTTGTTGTTTATTATTCTTTCTTTGATATTGAAGGGGTATTTACGTTTGAAAATTATCAGAAGTTCTTTACACCAGTTTATTTGAAAATGACGTTAAGTTCCTTTTGGTATGCTTTTTTAATAACGTTCTTTTCCTTGATTATTGCATATCCGACTGCGTATTTATTAACTAAAACGAAGCATAAGCAATTATGGCTGTTATTAATTATTTTACCATCATGGATTAATCTTTTATTAAAGGCATATGCATTCTTAGGGATATTTGGAACACATGGTGCAGCCAATCAGATGCTCGATTTTCTTGGAATCAGTGAACAACAAATATTATTTACAGACTTCAGCTTTCTATTTGTAAGTGTGTATATCTTTATTCCTTTTATGATTCTGCCTATTTTCAATGCATTAGAGAAGATGAATCCTAGCTTAGTAGATGCGTCTCAGGATTTAGGAGCGTCATCTTGGACGACATTTAAAAAAATTGTCTTTCCTCTAACATTAAATGGAGTAAAGTCTGGGTGCCAAGCTGTATTTATTCCAGCTCTATCCCTATTTATGATCACTCGTTTAATTGCAGGTAACCGTGTCATCACATTAGGTACTGCGATTGAACAGCATTTCCTAATTACACAAGATTGGGGAATGGGTTCGACGATAGCTGTATTTTTGATTATTAGTATGATTATCATCATGGTTCTTACAGGGAACAGAAAGAGAGGGATATAAGATGAAAAAGCTATCCAAATGGTCTGTATTGTATTTATGCATTGTTTTTATCATATTATATGCCCCTATCTTTTATCTGATTTTTTACTCGTTTAATAGCGGGGGAACCATGCATGATTTTGATTCCTTTACACTTGGCTGGTATAAGGAGTTATTTCAAGATACAAGACTGCTCGTAATTGTGTTAAATACGATTATTATTGCTCTTTTGTCTGCAGCAGTATCAACTATCATTGGAGTACTTGGGGCTATTAGTATTTCTATAATGAGAAAAAAGGGCTTGAGGAATTCTATTTTGTCTTTAAACAATGTGCTTATTGTAAGCCCTGATGTTATTATTGGTGCTTCCTTCTTAATCTTTTTTACGATCATTGGAATCAAATTAGGATTCTTTTCTGTTCTGTTGTCACATATAGCTTTTTCGATTCCTATTGTTGTGATTATGGTTTTACCTAAGCTGGAAGAAATGAGTCCGACTTTGGTCGATGCTGCCTTAGATCTTGGAGCAAGCTGGAAGGATGTATTGACAAAAGTCATTATTCCTTATATTTCACCAGGAATATTTGCTGGTTTCTTTATGGCATTAACCTATTCTTTAGATGACTTTGCTGTAACATTTTTTGTAACAGGTAATGGATTTACCACCTTATCAGTAGAGATTTATTCTTTAGCACGACGAGGGATTTCTTTAAATATTAATGCATTATCGACCTTATTATTCTTATTTACGTTGCTTCTTGTCATTGGTTACTATTTCATTACGCAACGAGTTAATAAAACTCCACAAGCGGGGGTGAGAAAATGAAGTCTCTCATTCGTGGATTAATTGTTATTTTTGCACTGGCCTTCATCCTGCTATTTATTGTTCATCAATTAAATTCAAGCAGAGGGTATACGAGTGGTAAGACATTAACGGTATATAACTGGGGAGATTACATTGATGCAGACTTAATTTCTAAGTTTGAAGAGGAGACAGGGATTAAGATAATTTATGAAACCTTTGATTCCAATGAGGCAATGATGACAAAGATTCAGCAGGGAGGAACAAGCTATGATATTGCGATTCCCTCTGAATACATGATCGATAAAATGAAGGAAGAAGATTTATTAATTCCGATTGATCATTCGAAGCTTCCTAACTTGAAAAATATAGACAGCCGATTTATGGATCTTTCCTTTGATCCAGACAATAAATACTCAATTCCTTATTTCTGGGGAACAGTAGGAATTGTTTATAATCCAGCAATGCTTGATAATAAGAAAATTACTTCTTGGAATGATTTATGGGATAAGGATTTAAGAAATAAAATTATGCTGATAGATGGTGCACGAGAAATCATGGGGATGAGCTTAAATAGCTTACATTACTCTTTAAATGATAAAGATCATGATCACTTGCGGGAAGCAAAGGAAAAATTGGATACTTTAACACCAAATGTAAAGGCAATTGTAGGCGATGAAATTCGTATGCTCATTGAAAATGAAGAAGCATCAATCGGTGTGTTATGGTCTGGAATGGCTGCTGAGATTATGTGGGAAAATGAAGATGTAGAATATGTTGTTCCAGAAGAAGGATCTAATCTATGGTTCGATAATATGGTTATTCCAAAAACAGCCAAGAATATTGATGGGGCTCATCAATTTATTAATTTTATGCTAGATGCTGAAAATGCTGCTCAAAATACAGAATATGTCGGTTATTCTACTCCTAACAAAGCGGCAATGAAATTTTTGCCAGAGGATATTACTGGGGATGAACGTTTCTATCCAGATGAAGAATTGACATCTAAATTAGAAGTATACGAAAATCTTGGTCATCGTTCTCTAGCAGAATATAATGATTTATTCTTGGAGTTTAAGATGCATCGGAAATAAAGAAACAAGACAGTTCGCTAAATTTTTAGCGGGCTGTTTTTGTATGTAACCGCCTGTTATAGAAAATACTAACGAAAAACAAGGTGGGTTATAACATGAAAAAAATAATATGCTTTTTCTGTTTTCTTACGTTTCCGCTAGGAATCTCCGCTCAGGAGGCAGCTCCATCTAAAAATCAAGTTAGAAAAGAGCTTGCCATCGTCATTGATGATTTTGGTAATAATATGAAGGGGACAGAGGAGATGCTCAATCTACCTGTTCCTATTACGGTTGCAATAATGCCTTTTCTATCTACAAGTAAGGAAGATGCCATTCGTGCCCATAAAAAAGGGCATGAAGTGATCGTTCATCTGCCGCTAGAACCAAAAAAAGGGAAAAAGAGCTGGCTTGGACCAGGTGCTATTACAACAGATTTATCAGATCAAGAAATTAGAAAACGGGTGAAGGATGCGATTGAAAGTATTCCTTATGCGGTTGGGATGAATCATCATATGGGTTCAAAGGCGACGGAAGATAAAAGAGTAATGAAGATTATTCTAGAAGAATGTCGAAACCATAGTCTTTATTATTTAGACAGTAAGACAACAAGCAATAGTGTCATAAAGGAATTAGCCGAGGAATTAAATGTCCCTTATTTAGAAAATGATCTTTTTTTTGATCATATATATACAAGTCAATATATTAATAAGCAAGCTAGTCGATTAGCGAAAAAGCTAGATACAGAACAGGAATTTATTGCGATTGGCCATGTCGGAGTTTCTGGGCCAGCTGTAGTAAGTGTTTTAAAGGAGTACATTCCACTTTATCAAAAAGATGCTGATATTGTACCGCTTTCGACTCTAGTAGAAGGCTATGAACTGTTGGATACAGACATACCATAATTTATGTAAGAGCAAAACCATCACGCTATACCGAATAATGAAATTGGTATATAACGCTGGTCTATACTCTCCTAATTAGATTAAACTATGAAACGGGTTTCATAACAATAGCCGTTTTGAAGATACTGTAAAAATACATCGTCTTACCTATATAGAAAAAGAACAGACGAGAATTTTTCGCCTGTCCTTTATACATTGATTAGCTATTTAAAGTATTATCATCATTTGGTTTTTGAATAGAAGTTTGTTCCATTTTTCTATCCAGTTTATCTAAACGTTTTTTAGCAAATTCTCTGCCGCCGAGTCCAAAGGCAAGACCAAATGCTAATGCAAGACCGCCAAGGATTAAGATAAAGGCAGCATTGACAATAGAAGAAGCTACTTTTAATTGGTCAAGTGCCATAAAGACAGACAAAGTGATAATCGCATATTTAGCGATAACCGGTAACACTTTAAAGTGACCGCCTTGTAAAACGCTGCTTAGTAGTTTCTGTACGAGATAACCTAGCCATAAGCCGACGCCAATAATGACAATAGCAGCAATCACCATTGGTAAGTAAGCAATAACAGCGGTAGAAAGTGTAACTAAAAATTCAAGTCCGACAATATTTAAAGCTTGTACAGCTAATAAGAAAACAATCAGAATTTGAACAATTGTCCCAATAATGTTGGAAATACTAGTATTAGCGTTTATACCCATTTTTCTTACATAGGTATCTAAGCTTAGTTTAACTAATAAAGTAACAACCATTTGTTTTACCCATTTGCCTATCCAAATACCAATTAAGATAAGGATAATGGCTGTCGCAATATTAGGAATCATTGTTAGAATATCATTTAACATGTTAATAGCTGGTTGAGAAATTCCTTGAATGTCTAATTTCTCAAGCGCTGAAATAACAGTTGGGATGAGAATGAAAATGAACACAATGTTCCCGATAACAGAAGATATGCTTACATTATCAAGAAGCTTGTTAATACCTAAGCGTTTAGCTAAGGCTTCTGTGCCGATTGCTTGTAGGAAGTTTGTTAGAATTGTACGTACTATTTTTGCAACAAACCAGCCTACTAAAACGATTAATGCTGCTGCTAAAAGTTTTGGTAAGAAAGCAAGCATGTTTTGAAGCATATTCGCAAATGGTTCAGAAACACCATATAAGTTAAGGGCACCTAGGATAGCAGGTAAGAATAACAATAGTATTAAATAGAATACAATGTTAGCTACTTTATCCATTATGTTTTGTGGGTTATTCTTTTCTGCAAGATTCCATTTCTGTAATCTCTCATGAACCTTTAGAGTGCTTCCTGTCTTTTTAATAAGATACTTTAATCCGGAAGCAACTACCCAGGCAATTAATAGAATTAATGCAGCCTTTAAAATATTTGGAATTGCTCCTAGAATGGTGGAAAGCAGATTTACTAACGGAGAAGTAATTACCGTTAAATTTAGTATATTAAAGAATAGGGTAAAGACAAAAACCAATAATAGATAGAATACGATCTTACTAATTATCTTTTCAGATGAATATTTTTTGGGTTTTCCGTCTGGGAAAATTTTCTCATCTACATTTGTTTTTTGCAGTCCTTTATAGAGGGCTTTTTCTATAATTTTTGCAATAATCCACCCGATAATTAAAACGACCACTGCTAGAATAAAATCAGGTAGCTTGTCCCAAAAGGAATTCCAATTCCAGTTATAGTACATACTCTTCACTCCTTGATTTAAATTAGGCATTTTTAAAGAATGTTGTTTCGTATAGGAATAAGTTGATTTTTACATCAGTAAAATTATTCGTTCCAATGAGCTCAGGAAATTTATATGTTTCCTATTAACAACAACTTTAATCAGCCTTAATGTATTCTACTTAATACCCAGTGAGAATAGGATTAAACGTTGGATAAAATGGAGTTTAAGGAATGAGGGGGGCAATAAAAAAGAGAAGACTGTATTGAAAGCCTTCTCATGCAGAGTCTATTTCTATTATATTTTTTCTAAAAGATTATCTTAATGCTTTTTCTTCGAATCTATATAAACAGTCATTACTGCCAACCATAATGAGAATATCGCCCTGATGGATTACTTCATTTGCGGATGGAGAGACAATTGTTTCTCCTGCTCGTTGGATGCCAATAATAGTACAGCCATAATTAGCACGGACATCTAAATCTAAAATCGACTTATTATGTATTTTCGGAGAAGCTACCATTTCCACAATTCCGTGTTCTTTTGAAAGCTCAATATAATCAATCATACTATCAGAAACAACATGGTGGGCAATTCTTTTTGCCATATCCTGTTCTGGATGAATGACGCGGTCAGCACCGATTTTTTCTAAAACGCGTTTATGATAGACATCGGCCGCCTTCACCCAGACTTTGCTAAGACCCATCTCTTTTAACAGCATGGTCGTAAGGGTGCTAGACTCGACGTCATCTCCAAACGAAACAAAAGCATGATCGAAATTCCGAATACCGATTTGCGTTAGTGATGCCTCTGTAAGAGTTGTCATTTGCACACAAAGGGTAGCAAAAGGTCGATATTTTTCCACTTTCTCGAGAGATTGATCAATGGCTAATACTTCCGCCCCCATTTTATGAAATTCTTCCACTAAACTACCACCAAAACTGCCTAATCCTATCACAACAAATTGTTTTTTCATGTTTATCCTCCTAGGGATGAAAATACATACTTTTGCCATCATTATACTTTTTTATCGAAAAGAAGGAAAATGATTTTTTTGCTTTTCAGGAGATAAATAGGAAGAAGAAGCTTTAATGGAAATTAAAAAACCACTTTTTCGCAAGGAAGACGAAAAAGTGGTAGATTTTTTCCAATATTATTCAGAAAGATATGCAGTTAACATCCATAAATGTTTTTCAATTTTGCCAATTAAATCAATAGCTAAATCATTAGTAATCACATCTTCTAATTCATCTGCATGTGCTGCTAGTGCTTTTAATTGTGTATTAATATGGCTATAATCCTCTACTAAAGATTTCACCATATCATTTGCAGATCGTTTTTCCGTACTTTCTTGTAAAGTGGAAGTTTCGATAAATTCTTTTAATGTAGAAACAGGTTTACCGCCAATAGCAAGCAAGCGCTCTGCAAGTTCATCTACTGCTTCACCAGCTTCGTCATATAACTCTTCAAATTTTTCATGAAGTGTGAAGAAAAATGGTCCTTTTACATACCAATGATGTTGATGTAGTTTTGTGTATAATACGCTCCAGTTAGCAATTTGTACGTTTAGTTCTTTTTGTAATTCTACTTTTGTTTGTAATCCCATGTTTAACAAACTCCCTTCGACTGATTATATATTAATTATAACAAATTCTAAATTAAAATCAATACTTATTTATAATTATTTTAATTTAGTTTTTATTACAATTAGATAAAACATAGTCATCTTATTGTTGCTAAAATTTCTTTATAGTTTTTGTTGTTCTATTAAATATATACCCTAATTACAGAGGAAAGAAAACAAAAGGGAGAAAGATTTCATCAAATGGACAAATATAAAAAAAAAGACTCAGCGATGCGCGGAGTCTAATTGTTCCTTATAATTAGAAAGAAAGAGATTTAGAAGAAAACATATAAGACTTATGGTGATAACGAATACTAAATATGAGTCCCATTGCCATTAAATTGCACATTAGAGAGCTGCCCCCATAACTTATAAATGGAAGGGGAATCCCTGTTATCGGCAATAATTGTATAGTCATTCCGATATTCTCAAAAACGTGGAATGTAATCATACTAATAACGCCGACGCTGATATAAATACTGTAGGGATTGGCTGTTTGCAATGCAGTTCGAACTAGGTGGAATATTAAAAGAAAATAAAGAATAATGACAATACTGCCGCCAATAAATCCATACTCCTCCCCAATAATCGTAAAAATAAAGTCTGTATGTCTTTCGGGAATATACACTTCCTCTTTTCCTAAGCCCTTACCACCAATAAGCCCAGAGCCTATAGCCATCAGTGATTTGACTAACTGTAAGCCATCATCGCCAGCATTATGAGGGTCGAGCCAGGAATTAACACGAGCGAATTGATAGGGATCTACTCCTAGATATTTTTCTAATAGTTCTCTTCCGAAGATAGCTAAGTATAAAACAATGGAACCAAATGCAGCAGCAGCACCATATAAAGGAATGAGCAGTTTCCATGAAATTCCTGAGACTAGCATCATTCCAATTAAAATAGCCATTAACACGAGTGTAGTCCCAAAATCCTGCAAAATGACTAATGCTATTGGAACACCAGCTACAATCGCCAGTTTACCCATCAAAATAAAATCTGTTCGCAGAGATTTATGAATGGTTTTGACATTATGATTATTTATAACTTTAGCAATCGCTAAAATATAAAAGACCTTCATATATTCAGACGGTTGAATACTGCCAATATGGGGAATGACATACCAACTTTGCGCTCCGCCTCTGCGTGGAGTAAATGCCGTTTCTGGAGCAACTAGAAGACCGATTAATAAAACGGCCCCTATTCCATACAAAATCCAAGTGATTTGTTGAATCTGTTCATTATCAAAATACATAATAAGGGCAATTACAACCGCGCCAATAACATACCACATAATTTGTGATTGTAAGTAAGCAGCGTTCGCGCTGTATATAGCAATACTGCTAACTAGACAAAATAACATAAGCAAAAGACATAATGTCCAATCAAATCTTTCAGAAAAAACATTTCTTGTTCTCATTTCTGCAAACCCCTAGTTCAAATTTCTTACCTATTTATATAGACGGAAATGGAAACAGAATTGTTTCCTTATTTTTCATAATCGATAAAAAAAAGATAGGTGGAAAAAATAGACAGGATTTAAAAAGACTGCCTTTTGACAGACAGTCTTTTTTTTCACATTAAATGGGCAAGGAAAATTTGTGCGATTCCGAAGTAAATAAATAACGAAAATATATCATTAAGAGTTGTAATCAAAGGTCCAGAGGCTACTGCTGGGTCAATATTTAACTTATAAAGAATGATTGGAATAATAGTACCAGATAGTGTTCCGATGATAAGTGTGCAAATTAAAGAAAGACCAACAACTAAGCCAAGCATGAGATCGCTTTGCCAGACATAGGCAATAATCGTAATAATAACACCGCAGGTTATCCCAATGATCAAACCAACTAATAATTCCCTGAAAATCAGTTTTGTTACAACTGCTTTATTAATTGTATTAGAAATAAGTCCACGAACGACAACGGCTAATGATTGTGTTCCCGTGTTCCCAGTCATTCCAGAAATCATCGGCATGAAAAAAGATAATGCTACAACCTTTGTAAGAACATCCTCATAATTGCTGATAATACTGCCAGATACAACCCCGATAAAAAGCAGCAAGATTAACCAAGGAAGTCTTCTGTAAGCTGCAACAGATGCTTTTGTATCAAAGTCTATTGATTTACCTGAAGCAGAAAGCTTTTCGATATCTTCATTTGCTTCTTGAAAAACGACATCAATCATATCATCAACTGTAACAATTCCCATTAAGATGTTTTCTTCATTGACAACGGGAATGGCTAAGAAATCATATTTTTGGATGGTTTGGGCTACTTCTTCTTGGTCCTGATCCACTGTGACACTAATAACCCGTTCATACATAATGTCACGAATTTTGTCCTGGGGTTCAGCAATCAAAAGATCACGATAGGAAACAACACCAACTAATTTTCTATTCTGATCAATGACGTATAAATAGCTTAAAGTTTCCGCGAAATCTGCAAACGATTTTAGTTTATCGACAGCTTCACGCGTAGTGTAGTAATCACGAATCCAAACAAAACGATTGGTCATAAGACGTCCAGCGGTTTCATCTGGGTAGTTCATTAAGTTTTGGACAATAATGGATTCTTCTTTTTTCATTCCAGAAAGGAGCTCTTTAATTCTTTCTGGTGCTAGTTCATTTAAAAGGGAAGCTAGGTCATCATTGTCCATTAAATCTAGAACCTTCCCTGTTTTGTCCATTCCTAATGTATTTAGAACTTCCAGCTGTTCCTCTTTATCCAATTCCTCCAAGAGATGGGCTAATAAGTCGACTTTTAAGAAAAGCAAAAAACGAGCCCTGTGCTTATCGGGGAGACTCTCATAAATTTGAGCTATATCATATGGTTGTAGCTCATCAACGATGGATTCAAATTCAGATTTTTTATTATCTTTTAGTGTCTGAATGATGTGAAGTGTGATCTGATTTTCTGTCATTTTGTGTATCATACTTCTCACTCTCCCTTCCGATGTTTATAGGCTATTATTCGACATATACCCTGTTTTATTATATGTAATTAAGTGAAAGAATGAAATGGATAAATCTTTGTAAAAAAGGAGATTTTGAGAAAAAACAGATCCCTTGAAAAAACATTGTTAAGTTTTCTGACAATTAACTTGAAAAGAATTGCCTCTCGATTAAAATAAGGGTATAACATGCATGACTGCAGGCAACTGCTGCTATTGCGCCTTTTTTTCGTATATCCTTAATAATTGGGTTAAGGGTCTCTACTGGAAACCGTAAATTTCTTGCTACGAAAAATATGCTTTGAACTAGCATATTTTTCGTAGTTTTTTTGTGTTTATGCGGAAATTTAAACAAGCATGGGGGAGTTTAAATGGGAAATATGTTAATCAAAAATGCACAGATAGTAACAATGAATCAAGCAGAAGAAATTATAACCGGAGATATTTATATAGAAGGGAATATCATTAAGGAAATAGGGGAGAATCTTAAAAAAAATCACGTAGATAAAATGATTGATGCGACAAATAGAACGGTAATTCCTGGGTTTGTTCAGACTCATATTCACTTATGCCAGACACTTTTTCGCGGAAAAGGGGATGATCTTGAGCTAATGGATTGGCTTAAACAAAGAATCTGGCCACTTGAGGCTGCTCATGACGAGGAATCTATTTATTATTCCGCCATGCTTGGTATTGGAGAGCTACTGGAAAGCGGGACAACAACGATTGTTGATATGGAAACCGTTCATCATACGGAACATGCTTTTCACGCACTTGCAGAAAGCGGAATCCGGGCTGTTTCTGGAAAGGTAATGATGGATAAAGGGGATGAAGTCCCCTTAGCATTGCAGGAATTAACAGCGGAGTCTATTCAACAGAGTGTAGATTTATTAGAAAAATGGGATGGCTTTGATAATGGAAGAATTCAATATGCCTTTTCGCCAAGATTTGTGGTTTCTTGTACGGAAGAGCTATTGAAAGAGGTGAAGATTCTTTCAGATAAATATGGTGTAAAAGTGCACACCCATGCCTCAGAAAATAAGGGGGAAATTCAAATCGTGCAAAAAGAAACAGGTATGAGGAATGTGGTGTACTTAGATCATCTCGGTTTAGCAAATGACCGCTTGATATTGGCGCATTGTATTTGGCTGGATGAAGAAGAAAAGCGGATTATTCAAGAGAAGGGTGTCCATGTTAGTCATTGTCCCGGCTCTAATTTAAAGCTAGCATCAGGGATAGCTGACACACATCATCTTACTTGCAATCATGTTTCCGTCAGTTTAGGGGCAGATGGGGCTCCGTGTAATAATAACTTGGATATGTTTAATGAAATGAGGTTGGCTGCACTTATTCAAAAGCCAATACATGGACCAACAGCGATGGATGCGAGAACAGTGTTCCGCATGGCAACTTTAGGTGGAGCAAAAGCAGTCGGACTCGAAAAAGAAATTGGCAGTCTGGAAATTGGCAAGCGAGCAGATTTAGCGATTTTAAACCTGCAAAATTTTCATACCTTTCCGTCCTATGATGTGGATCCTATCTCAAGAATTGTCTATTCCGCCACACGAGCAGATGTAGAAACAACCATTATAGACGGTAGAATAGTAATGGAAAATAAAATCATGAAAACAATAGATAAAAGTATTGTGCTAAAAGAAGCGGATAAAAGTATAAAAAGATTGTTAAGCAAAACAACCATAAATTGAGCTGGATTTGATTGCAACCGTTACTAGGATTTTGGAAAATTGCGTTATTCCATTTCCTAGTACGGTGTATTTTTTTTGGGGAAGGTAAGTGGTCAAGATTGGATGAAAAATTGAAAGTCTGGCTGAAACCAAGCAAATTTAGCCAATAAAATCAATTATTTAGCTAAAAACGACTATTACTGCCCCCTTTGAACAGCACAAAATTAACTAAAATAATTCTGATGGATGCCAACAATCCGCAAATATTAACGAATATTCAAGTTAGCTTTCTCCTAGACGCTCTCACATTCCAAGTATACGCTTCCTTTTTTTTCTAAATTTTAGATTATGTAAGCTATTTTTCCTTATTTTTGTTAAACTAAAATGGTTACAATAAGTACAACTAGATGTATGATGGAAAGTATGTAAAAGCAGATCAAGGATTTTAAATATAATATAAAAAATAAGGGAATATTTCTTATCATGATTTCGATAAAATGGAGTAAAGGCAATTTCGATAACAAGAATGTAAGCTGAAGCTCTTTAAGTTTACAAGCTAATAATGTTTGGAGGTTTACTTGATGAAAAAAGGTAATAATGATATTCGAGATGTGGTTTATATCCATCTAAATGAGAAAGAACGTTTTGTGCTTTCTTATGGTATAGAGTTTAGAGAGTTTTACAGAATCCTTGCTGATACTCTTGCCTCTATTTTGTTGTTAAAGCATCAGTTTGAAGATGGAGAATTTCATATACATACTCAGTTCGAATATGTTCCAAACAATAAATTAGCACAGTTATCGATGGAAGATGTTTATGGATATGGGGACTTTGTATGGGTCGATTTTGATGAGACGGAAACATTAGATATTTTAGAAGGGCAAACGATAGCGGAACTCTTGTATTTAGGACATAAACTGGAGCCTTTAAAAAAGCCATTTTTTCAACAATTGAACAACCAATATGCCTATTTAGCTCATGATGATGGCTGGTTTAATAAAATTTATTATAAAAACATGGAGTCTTTTTATCAATTATTTTGTGAGGTTATTGCAAATAAAGTGACAGAACTTAAATTAGAGAAAGCGCTGTTAGGAATTAAAAAGAAAAGGCTTTATCCACCTCTTCCGAAAGAAATTGTAACAGAGTTAAAACGTTATATGAGTGAGGGCATGGTACTATCTATTGAAAAAGCCTATCAAACACGATTGAAGCTGGAGATACCAATTTGGGTTTTAGGGGATTTTGATAATATGGATGATATGTATGAAGAATATGAGAAGAACGCTAAGCAAAAAAGTGATGCTTTACTTGTTTTTGATAAAAAATTAAGAGAATGGCAATTAGCTATCGTTTAATTGGTGACAAATATGAGTGGAAATATAATGGTAAGCTTTCCGGCAGCATTAAAGAAAATGACGTTTGTGGAGCGCCCAAATCGGTTTATTTTACATTGTTATGATCAGGAAACAGAAGAAATAGAAAAGGTCCATTTGGCAGATCCAGGGCGGCTGATAGAACTTTTAGTTGAAGGGGCTGTGATTTATGTTCTGCCGAGCATGAATCCTAATCGGAAGACAAAGTGGACGGCTGTGTATGTGGAAGCAAATGGATTGCTTGTGTCAATTAATACTACCTATCCTAATAAGTTAGTCGAATTAATGTTAAAGAAAGCCATGATAGAGGAGCTTTCTGCTTATCATTGGGTTAAGTCTGAATATACGTATGGCAGCTCACGATGGGATTTCTTATTAGAAGATAGGAAAAACAATCAGCTACTTCTCGAAGTAAAGAGTGTCACCTTAGCGAGCGATGGAATTGGCATGTTTCCAGACGCTGTTACTAAAAGGGGTTCTAAGCATGTGCAAGAATTAACTGCTATTGCAAGTGAAGGAATAATAAAAACAGCTATTTTATTTGTTGTGCAAAGAGAAGATGTGGAAATAGTGACAGGAGCAGCTGCAATTGATCCAGTTTTCGCAAAAAGCTTGGAAGAAGCTGCACATGCTGGGGTGCAATTATTAAGCTACACTTGCATATTATCAGAGCAGGGAATTGCATTGGGCCATGCGGTTCCGGTCGATCCTTTTTTTAAACTTTAGTAAAGGAATATATTTATTTACACATCTGTTAAATGTATAATCAGAAAAGACGGAAAAATAAAATAGATAGATGATGGTGAGACTTTTAGTGAGAAGGTTGAAGAGGAATCCTTAAGCCCTTTTTACAAGAAGTCTCTTAAAAGGGAAGTTAGTGAGAATCTAACACGGTCCCGCCACTGTAAATGATTGCAGCATGGAAAAGTGCCACTGTACGGATGTATGGGAAGGCTCCATGTGCGAAAATCATGAGTCAGGAGACCTGCCATTTTCTATACACCAAATAAACCTACGAGGATAGGGAGGTGTGGAGCACTTTGAAAATAATTTTGAAGATATCCCAACATCTCTATAGACAATGATAGAGATGTTTTTTATTTTTCTATATTATTTAGGAAGGTGAACATAGATGAAAAAGTTGTATTCCATACTGTTAGCGATGCTGCTCGTTGTTGGAGTGCTTGCTGGATGTGGAGAAACGAAGACGGAAAATAAGCATAATAAAGAAAAAGCTACTACAGAAGAGACTAGCTTTCCTGTCACCATTAAGGATGGATTGGATCAAGAAGTAGTAATCGAAGACAAACCAGAAAAGATAGTTTCCTTAATGCCTAGCAATACGGAAATCGTATTTGCGCTTGGGCTGGGAAAGGAGTTAGTTGGAGTTAGTGACTTTGATAACTATCCAAAAGAAGCGACGGAAAAAGAGAAGGTAGGCGGGATGGATTTTAATGTGGAGAAAATAATCTCTCTAAATCCAGATGTAGTGTTAGCACATGCATCGAGCGCCCATAATTCTACGGAAGGCTTGCAGCAAATCAGGGATGCAGGCATTGATGTTGTTGTTGTGAATGATGCCACTTCTTTTGAAGATGTTTATAAAAGCATGGTCATGATTGGACAAGCTACTGGAACAGAGAAAGAGGCAAATAAGCTTGTAGCTGATATGAAAGAAAAGTTAGGTGCTATCAAGGAGAAAGCAGCAGCCATTTCCGATAGTGATAAAAAGGCAGTTTACATAGAAGTAAACGTGGAACCAAATTTATTTACAACTGGTAAAAAGACATTTATGCAAGAGATGCTAGACACTATTCGTGCAAATAACATCATTTCTGAGGAAGGTTGGATTCAAGTGGATCAAGAGGCAGTAATTGGAGCTAATCCGGATGTTATTATTACTACTTATGGTGCCTACTCAGAAAAAAGTCCACTCGAGCAAATTAGCTCGAGAAAAGGCTGGGAAAAGATAAATGCAGTGAAAGAAAAGCAAATAATAGATGTAGATTCTGACATGGTAACTCGTTCTGGTCCTCGCCTAGTTGAAGGAGTAGAGGCAGTTGCCAAAGCGGTGTATCCGGATGTTTTTAAATAAAAGCAAAGCGGCTTATGTTTATGCCGCTTTTTTTCTCCTATTTGCGATTGTGATGGGAATAGCCATTGGAACGATCTCTGTCCCTATTTTATCTGTAGTGAAAATATTAGCAAGCTACATTGGACCAGAAAGCATATTAACGAATGTCGATCCCATGCATGTTAATATCGTTCAAAATATTCGCCTCCCTAGAGTGCTTTTGGCAGGACTGGTCGGTGCCAGTCTTTCCATAGCGGGAGCTGCATTTCAGGGATTATTAAGAAATCCATTGGCAGACCCATATACACTTGGGGTTTCATCTGGAGCATCGGTTGGAGCCGTTATTACGTTATTTTTCCACTTTACCATTCCGTTTCTTGGCGGATTGACTTTGCCATTTATGAGTGTATTATTCTCCTTTCTGACGATATTATTTGTCGTTTTTTTTGCAAAAAAAATGGATCCCGCCATGCGGGTTGAGACAATTATTTTAACGGGTATCATTATTGGTTCTTTTCTAAGTGCATTTATTTCTCTTATGATTGCATTAACAGGGAACGAACTACGCCAAATTATAGGCTGGTTACTTGGCAGTGTCTCTATGAGAGGGTGGGAATACATTAAAATTATCCTGCCTTTCTTTGTAGTTGGTTCCGGTCTTCTTCTTTCGCAAGGAAAGGAATTAAATGCTTTAGCATTTGGCGAAGAAAGAGCCCAGCATTTAGGGATCCATGTACAGAGAAGAAAAATGGTTATTTTGCTGGCTGGCTCCATGTTAACAGGTGCGGCTGTTGCTGTATCTGGTACGATCGGATTTGTGGGCCTTGTGATTCCACACTTTGTCCGGATTATCGTAGGTCCTGATCACAGACATTTAATGGGAGTCTCTCTTTTTGCTGGCAGTGGTTTTATGATTTTGGCTGACTTATTGGCTAGGACGATTATCTCTCCGACAGAACTGCCGATAGGGGTCATAACAGCTATAGTAGGTGCTCCAGTGTTTGCAGGGTTATTACTGAGAAGAAGGAAGAGGAGTTTAAAATAATGCTGAATGTACGAAATCTCTTTTTTCAATATGAAACAAAACAAATTTTGGAGGATATTTCTTTTTCTGTGAATAAAGGGGAAATGATTGGTATCCTTGGGCCAAATGGCAGTGGGAAAACGACTTTAATGAAAATTATCAGCGGTATTTTAACACCGCGAGTGGGACAGGTGGAGATAAAGGGCACATCCATTGACCAGTATAAAACGAAGGAATTAGCAAAGGTAGTCGCCGTGCTTTCTCAGCATGTGAATGAATCATTTTCCTATACTGTTCGAGAAATTGTATCGCTCGGGAGGTATGCACATCAATCGGGGCTGTTTCAATCCTGGACTTCTAAAGATGAAGAAGTGATCACCCGAGTAATGAAACAAACGGGGGTCTTTGTTTATCAAGACAAGTCTATTCATGCATTGTCTGGCGGGGAAAAGCAGCGCGTTTATTTGGCTCAGGCCCTGGCACAAGAGCCAGAAATCCTTCTGTTAGATGAACCTACTAACCATTTGGATCTATCCTACCAGAAGGAGTTATTGGATAGCTTAAGAGAATGGAGCAGGGAAGAAGGCCTGACAATTGTTTGTATTTTTCATGATTTAAACTTGGCAGGATTATATTGCGATCGACTCCTTTTATTACATGATGGAAAAGTAGAAGTAGATGCCCCTCCTTCTGATGTATTGCAAGAAAAAAGAGTGAAAAGAATCTATAAGACAAATGTGAAAAGTACTTTTCATCCAAGCAGACCAGCTTCTCAAATAGCGCTTGTGCCAAGAGAGCTAGAGAGAAAGAAAGTTCAAATAGATACAACGGCAATTACTATTACTTCAGAAAGAGTAGAAATGAAGGCTCCTTTCCCATTATACACGCTTTCATCTGGCGTAACGGGTGCCGGGATGGGCTGGTATAAAAACTTTGTAAACCGCCATGTAGATAAGACATACTGCTGCGAGGATTACCAGAAAGACATGGACAATTATTTGCTTCAAAATGGCTTTAGCCCACAAGAGACAGTCGGGATGATGACAGCTGTTCATACAGAAGATGCAACCTATCAGTTATTGGAGCGAGCGGATTTCTCTGTCATGATTGTGGTAACAGGTGGAGTAGGAAATGCTGTCGATGCAGCTAAGACGAACGAGCATTCATCCTCTTTAAATCCAGGGACGATTAATATTTGGATTTTTGTTAACGGGAAATTATCAGAGCAAGCCTTTTTGCAAAGTGCCATTACTGCTACCGAAGCAAAAGCAGCCGTCTTGCGTGATCGGAAAACAAAGGATATGGAAACAGGAACTATTGCAACAGGTACATCAACAGATAGTATATCGGTCGCTGCCACTCAAGTAGGAACATATCTTGAATTTGCCGGTACGATTACGGCGCTTGGAAAGTGTATAGCAGAAGGGGTCTATCACTGTTTAACAACGTCATTAGATAAAAGGGATAGGAGGCTGGCAGCTAAATGATCGGCCATTTAATCAGCATTACCATTGCGATTATTTTAGATAAGTTGATTGGGGATCCTCCAGGCTGGCCACATCCTGTGAAAGGGATGGGAAAGTTGATTTCCTATTTAGATCAAAGATTAAATGAGGGGAGCAATCGGCAGTTAAAAGGATTATGGATGCTCATGAGTGTTTTAGTGCTTACCTTTTTGCTTAGCTGTTTCCTTGTTTATATTAGCTATCAGCTTCATTGGTGGATCGGCGTAATAATAGAAGCTCTACTTATCGCCACAACCATTGCCCAAAAGAGTCTGAAGGATGCTGCGATAGAGGTCTATGAACCATTGCAGGCTAATGATCTAGTGCTGGCAAGAAGAAAGCTTTCTTATATTGTGGGAAGAGATACAGGGCAGTTAGAGGAAAAAGAAATTGTCCGGGCAACGGTAGAGACTGTGGCAGAAAACACTAGTGATGGCATTACAGCTCCACTGTTTTGGGCATTTATTGGTGGTGCTCCTTTCAGTCTTGTATATAGGGCCATTAATACATGTGACAGTATGGTTGGTTATAAGAATGATAAATATAGAGAATTCGGGTATTATGCAGCGAAATGTGATGATATTGTTAACTACTTGCCGAGTCGAATAACAGCAATGCTTTTGCTTTTGGTTAGTCGTAGTCCTTTCCATCCGAAAAAGGAAGCCTGGAAGCTGCTATTCCAAGATGCGAAGAAACATCCGTCTCCAAACAGCGGCTGGGGGGAAGCAGTGACTGCTATTCTCCTGGGTATACAGCTCGGTGGGATTAATTATTATCGAGGACAGAAATCAGATCGGGCTAGAATGGGAACAGCACTCCAGCCATTAGGAACGAAACATATTATCGAGTCCACTAAAATTGCTAATAAAGCAGTTGTTTGCTTTTATCTTTTTTTATTTATAGGAGGAATTGGATTTGAACTGGCCAATGCATGGAGCTAATCCCCAGTATATATATGAAAAGACAAATTTAGAAATGCCTGTGGGTGCGATTGATTTTAGCGCAAATATTAATCCATTAGGACCTCCGCCGGTTTTATTAAGGAAATGGTTTGACCTCTTTCAGACCGTTCATCTTTATCCAGATCCTTTTGCAAGTCGCCTAAAAGAGAAAATTTCAAACCAGTATGGAATTCCTTCCAAGCAGCTTTTGATTGGAAATGGAGCTGCGGAAATCATTTCCTTATTAGGGAGAATTCTGGCGGGGAAAAAGGTATTACTTCTTCAGCCGGCTTTTTCTGAATATGAAGAAGTGTGCCGAATTAATAATTGCGACATCTATCATCATTATTTATCCGAAGAAACAGGCTGGGAGCTGTCTCTCGCTAAATTGGAAAAGGATATTCGTCAAGTCGATGCTGTATTTTTATGTAATCCTAATAATCCAACAGGGATATTTTATCCGAAGAACTTAGTAGAAGAGTTATTGGATATTTGTATGCAAAACGATTGTTCCGTCATTCTAGATGAAGCTTTCTATGATTTTGTAGTTGGATATGAGGATATGCTTCCGCTCTTGAAAAATTACCCAAATCTCATTATTTTACGTTCTTTAACCAAAATGTACAGTATACCAGGAATACGGCTAGGCTACGTATTCGCATCAGAAGAACTAATTGCACAACTGCAGCACTTGCAATCACAATGGAGTATAAATGGAATTGCTTTAAAGGCTGGCGAATTATTAATAGAGCAGGAGGAGTTTCTAAATAATACGCAAAGCTATATAGAAGGAGAGAAAAAAAAGCTATTTTCCTTCTTTAAGAATAAACATTTTGTGTACTCCAACTCTGCTGCTAATTATTACTTGTTAAAAGATCCAAGGTTAACGGATCAAAAGGAATTCCTTACTTTTCTGCTAAACAATGGCATCATTGCAAGACATACATATAATTACCCGAGTCTAGAAGGAAGATGGCTGCGATTTGCGGTTAAAAGCAAAGAACAGAATCAGCAATTGCGAGGAGTGTTAACTAAATGGAAACAAAATCATCCCTCATCTTTGTAACAGGTGGCGTGAGAAGTGGCAAATCTTCGTTTGCTGAGGGATTGGCCATTAGATATGCGCAAGAAGAAAGAGCAACATTGCATTATATCGCTACTGCTGTCATTACGGATGCTGAAATGGAAGAGAGAATTATCAGACACCAACAAAACAGAGAGGCACAAAAGGTGAAATGGAATACCTATGAAAAGCCAGTTGATATTGGGGAATTAGCGGCTGTCTTTACAAAAAAGGATGTCATTTTGCTCGATTGTTTAACCGTTTTGGTCAATAATGAACTTTTTTTCCAAGATAAACAACAGGAAGGGATAGAGGGAAAACTGAAAAAGGATCTAATAGAGCTAAGCCAAAGTTGTCGCTATCTTATCCTTGTTAGTAATGAGGTTACATATGAACCGTCTCTCGATCCAGCTGTACAGATATATTGCAGGATTTTAGTTCGGCTGCATTATTTTCTCGTGCAGCATGCATATGAGGCATATTTAGTAGAGAACGGAATCGCACAACGAAAGAAGGGAGGACAAGAATGAAGGGTGTGATGATACAGGGAACTTCATCCGATGTTGGGAAAAGTCTGATTGTTACTGCTCTATGCAGAATGTTAGCAAATGAGGGCATAAAAGTAGCACCATTTAAATCACAAAATATGTCGAATAATTCTTATGTCACCGTAGACGGAAAAGAGATTGGTAGAGCACAAGGGATTCAGGCAGAAGCAGCAAAGATAGAGGCGACGGTTTGGATGAATCCAATTCTCTTAAAGCCAAGATCTGACTTGCAATCAGAGGTTGTTCTGCTAGGAGAAGCGAGTACTACTCTTTCAGGCAGAGGGTATCGTGAACGATTTTATGAAGAAGGAATTCGTGTTATCCAAAAAAGCCTTCACTATCTGCAAAGGAACTATGAGATGGTAATCATGGAAGGGGCGGGAAGCCCAGTAGAAATCAATTTAAAAGATAGAGAGCTTGTAAATATGAAGGTCGCAGAAATGGCTGATATCCCGGTTATTCTTGTTGCTGATATTGATCGTGGCGGTGTGTTTGCGAGCATTGTTGGTACTCTCTCCTTATTTTCAGAAGAGGAACGGAGCAGGGTAAAGGGGATTGTTATTAATAAGTTTCGCGGTGATGTCACTCTTTTTGAAGATGGTGTGCAATGGCTGAAGGAAAAGACAGGCATCCCTGTTCTCGGAGTCCTTCCTTTTATTCATAACCATATGATTGAAGGGGAGGACTCCTTATCTATACGGGAGAAAAGAATAGCAACTTCAAAAGAAGTGCTTGATTTAGCAGTAGTAAACAATCGTTATATGTCTAACTTTACGGATATAGAACCATTTTTCCTAGAGGAAGATGTTACTATCCGTCTGATTGATAAAGGGGAAGATTTAGGGAACCCAGATGCAGTCATTATTCCAGGTACCAAGAGTACGATAGAGGATTTAAGAGAAATGAAAAGGAATGGATTAGATGCCCAGCTTAAGCGCTATTATAAAGAAGGCGGCAGAATAATAGGCTTATGTGGAGGCTATCAAATGTTATGTTCTGTCTTGATGGATCCATATGGAGCTGATACTGGAATCGCAGGCGAAGAAATAGAAGGCCTAGGGCTTATCCCTGCAAGGACAATCTTTGAACAGAAAAAAGCGACGATTCGCGTGGAAGGTAGTTATCATCCCTTTACAAAGTTATCTTCAGAAAGAATAGAAGGGTATGAGATTCATTTAGGCAAAACAGAGTATGAGGATTCTGCCGAAAGATGTCCATTTCTATTCCTTAATAATAGGGATGAGGGGTATTATCGTGAAGACGGAAAATTGATAGGAACCTATATGCATCATCTTTTCTACAATGATATGTTTCGTAATACATGGTTAAATCAGATACGACTGCAAAAGGGCATGGCAGAAAGAAAAACACTGATTATGCGAGAGCAAAAGGATAAACGTTTTGATGCGCTTGCTGATGAGATGAAGAGACATCTTGATTGGGATAAACTATTGGATATCCTTCAAGCTGGTGATAACTAATGAAAAAATGGTGTATTGGTTTTCTAGTAAATATTCAGTTCTTTACGGCGATTCCAGTGAGGAAGGAGCTGCCGATGGAAGGGGAGTTTTTGCAGAAAAGTATAAAAACATTCCCTTTGCTAGGTCTTTTCCAAGGCTTTATTTATATGGGGATTTTCTTTTTGCTAAATGAATATACTCCATTTACAGCTCTCGCCATTGCTTTTATTGTCTGGATCAGTACGATTTTATTAACCGGTGGACTTCATTTAGATGGCTGGATGGATGCAAGTGATGCTTATTTTTCTTATCAAGATGCAAAAAAAAGATTAGAAATTATGAAAGATCCTCATGTCGGTGCCTTTGGTGTTTTGTCTGTCATTCTTTTATTGAGTACGAAGTTTCTTTTTATCTATGAAATTGTGACACATATGCAAGACTTTACCTATCTTTTTGTGATGCTTCTGCCATTCTTTTCTAAAGCAGTAATGGGCTGGAGCCTACTATTTGTTCCAGAGGCAAAAAGGGACGGACTTGGAGCATACTTTAAAAAGTCTGTCCAAGGGCAGCGCCTGTTTTTTTATAGTGGATATATTGCAGCTGCTTTGTTAGTTTTCTTGTTACTGTTTCCCAAATGGCTGCCTTTATTCTTTTTGTTTCTTTCCGTAAGCATCGGCTGCTACCTATTATTTAGCCGATTTATGAAACAGGCTTTTGGTGGATTAACAGGTGACTTATTAGGTGCAAGTGTAGAAGGGACGGAAATAGCACTATGGGCGACACTATGGTTATTGCATTATTTCGTCATGGGCTAACGGCTGCAAATGAACGAAAGGCATATATTGGCTGGACGGATGCTCCGTTAAGTGAAAAGGGGAGAAATATGCTTTATGAAAAAGGAAGGCCAGTGTCTAAATATGACTGGATAAGTACAAGTGATTTATTGCGGACGAAAGAGACAGCAGCATATTGGTTTCCTGAACAGATTCTGTACAGTGTTTCTGGTTTCCGGGAAATAAATTTTGGGGATTGGGAAGGAAAAACATACGAACAATTAAAAGAGTTACCTGAGTATTGCAAATGGTTAAACGCTCCATTTACTAATGCTCCAACAAATGGGGAATCTTTTGCAGAGTTGGTAGAGCGAGTGGATAGGGGCTGGAATCACTTAATTAAACAGAGTACTCGAAATAATAGAATGGCAGTAGTTACACATGGCGGTGTCATTCGATACTTGCTTAGTAAATATGGTGTAACAAAAAGGGATTTTTGGGATTGTGCAATTTCCCCTGGTGAAGGAATCGAGTTAATTTGGTCTAACAAAGAAAGCTTTAGGAGGAAGGAAAGATGCACTTTATTACAGGAGGTAGCTTTCACGGAAAAAAAAGCTGGACAGTAACATTTGCAAGAGAGCAGGGATTTACAGAAGGAAAGGTTCTCCGTCTATTTGATGAAAAGGAAATAAGCATGGCAAATAATGAGAAGGGTTCTTTCTATAGAATAGAAGGACTGGAGTGGATGATCAAAAATCGTCTGCAGGAAGAAACATTGGAGCAAACAATCGATTATATGGAAAAACTAGTGGAAGCTTTGCTTCAATGGGAAAGAGAAGAGAATAATCGCTGCGTGTTTATAATTGGCAGTGATATTACAAAAGGCATTGTTCCGATTGATAGAAGAGATCGCTTGTGGCGTGATGCCACAGGGCTGATTTTTCAGCGAATAGCAGCCGCTGCAGACAGAGTAGATGTTATTTGGTATGGGTTAAATGAGCGATTAAAGTAGTGAGCGATCGAATGATAGGAAGCAGCAAAATGCCTAGGCAAAAAAATAAGGACAAAACAGAAAGAGGGGTAGAAAATGCGTATCTATACAAAAACAGGTGATACCGGGGAAACGAGTATTATAGGAGGGAGAGTATCAAAGGATGATATTCGAGTAGAAGCCTATGGAACGGTCGATGAGTTGAATTCTGTTGTCGGGCTAATTGTTGCGCAATTAACAGGGGAACAATTTGCTGATATTAAGGAAGATTTAGAGAAAATCCAGCATGAGTTATTTGATTGTGGAGGGGATTTAGCCAGTATTTCGACGCGAAGACAACTAAAGTTAACAGAATCTGCTATCACTTATTTAGAGGAAAGAATTGATAAGTTTATGGAGGAGACACCCGATTTGGAGCGCTTTATTTTGCCTGGAGGAACAGAAGCGGCAGCTATTGTTCATATTGCACGAACGGTGACAAGAAGAGCGGAACGCTTAGTCGTGACATTGGTGAGGACAACGGAGGACATTCCAGAATTGCCCTTAAAATACTTAAATAGACTTTCCGATTACTTTTTTGCACTGGCGAGGGTAATAAATTTCCGAAGCAATGTGGCAGATATCGAGTATATTCGAAGCGCAAAAGTATTTCGGACAAGTAAAAAGGGTGAGCGAAATGAACGCGAAGAAAATTAATGTCCTTGCTATTTTTATTGCTATATCAGTTATTGGGGCTTTTATAAAAATACCAAGTTTAATTGGAAGTGTTGCCCTTGATAGTTTTCCAAGTCTTATTACTGGAGCACTTTTAGGCATGCTCCATCTGTTTATCGCAGTAGAAATGTTTCTGCTTGTTTTTACTTTTTCAAAAATCTATCAAACTGGAAATAGCATAATCTCCATATTGTTCTTTGTGTTAGGAAATGGTGTAATACTTCCACTTCCTTTTTTATATCTAATGGGAAAGGGCTTTTACATTTCGATGGTTCCAGTACTGCTGATAGGAGCTGTATTGAACGGCATTATTGCCCAGTTGTTAATGCCAAGGCTTACAGCTTTTCTTAAAGAGTGGAGAGTGGTTAAGCAGTGAGAGATGTACAAGTCGTATCGTGGAATCAGAAAGAAGAGCTCGTTATTAGTGCAGATAATAGTGGAGGAATTGGGCAGAAAGAAGATGATCAAGTTTCCGTCCCTTATGATATTGTTTCCTATTTTTCCTTTCGTGTAGCGGTTATGGAATGTATGGCAGCGGGAGGAGTGCCGTTCTCGGTAATCCTGCAGAATTTTTGTGGAGACGATGCTTTGGATATTCTTTTGGCAGGCATATATAAGGGAATAGAGGAGCTTGAATTAGAGAGGGAAATTGGAATAACGGGAAGCACAGAAAGTAATTTTTCCTTCCGTCAATCAGCAATAGGACTCACAGTTCTTGGAAAAAGACCAGCAGATTTAAAAGATACCACTATTATAAATGGAAAAATGGCTATAATAGGCAGTCCTCTTGTTGGAGAAGAAGTGATTCTACAACAAGAAAAAGTGGTTCCCTTAGCAGTATTTTCCCGATTGACAAAAGTGGATAAATGTCGAATCCAGCCTGTTGGATCAAAGGGGATTCTTTATGAATTGGGGCAGTTAAAGGGAGATTTGGTTCAAGAGGAAGAAGTCCAATGCTCTGTGGATCTATTAAAATCCGCCGGTCCAGCTACATGCTTTATTGTTGAATATGAAAAGGAAGTAGAGGCAGAAATAAAAAGACTAACGAGTGGTTTTTTTCTGGAAGTGCAAGTTTCTTCGAGATAAGAGAAAAGTACAAAGTGGCTTTTTCTTTCTTTAGGAGAAATTTAAATAAATAAGCTTCCATTTTGCCCTTTTTTCATATCGTATTAAGAGTTAAAATGGAAAAGGATTAATAGGTGCTATTACAGGAATATGTGTTTTCGATTAAATTATTATTTGACTTACATGTTTTATTTTTAAAGGTATGGTTCTAGTGGTAGAATAAACAAGTGCATTGATTAAATGGAGGTATACTCATAATGAAAAAGAAACTGGGATTATTATATGGCGGTAAATCAGCTGAACATAAAGTTAGCATGCAAACAGCAATGGCTGTAATTAAAGCATTAGATACAGATAAATATGATATTCACCCAATTTACATATCAGAGAGCGGTGAATGGGTTCGTGGTCCTCAATTAATGGGACCAGTTGAAAATGTAAAAGAGCTTGCGTTTAACACACAGGAACAAATCGGCTCGAATGCCCTTTCTACTACTCTCTTTCAAGCAAATGACGAAGCTTCCTTAGATGTTATTTTTCCACTGCTTCATGGGCCAAATGGAGAAGATGGAACAGTACAAGGATTGTTAGAACTCCTTAACCTTCCTTATGTTGGGAATGGAGTTCTAGCTTCTTCAGCTGGAATGGATAAAGTAATTATGAAAAACATCTTCGAAGTAGCTGGATTAAATCAAGTAAAATACAATTCTTTTATCCGCAGTGACTGGCAAAGTGATAAGGATGCAGCCTATGAACGTGTAGAAAAAGAATTGGGTTTTCCTTGTTTTGTTAAGCCTGCTAATCTTGGTTCAAGTGTAGGGATTAGTAAATGTACAACAAGAGAAGAACTAGAAACAGCCTTCATCGAAGCATTTCAATTTGACCGCAAGATTATTGTAGAAGAGGGCTTAACAGCAAGAGAAATTGAAGTAGGTGTGCTAGGAAACGACCATCCTGAAGTTTCTGTAGCTGGTGAGATTGTTCCGAAAAAAGATTTCTATGATTATAAAGCAAAGTATGAAGATGGAAATACAGCTTTAATTATTCCTGCAGACGTGACAGAAATAGAGTATGCAGCGATTAAAGAAGATGCTATTAAAGCATTTAAAGCACTTGATTGTTCTGGCCTAGTCCGTGCAGATTTCTTCCTGACAAAAGAAGGAAAAGTTTATATTAACGAAGTGAATACAATGCCTGGATTTACACCATTCAGTATGTTCCCGTTATTATGGAAACACACAGGTTTAGAATATGATGCACTGATCAATAAATTAGTGGATCTAGCTGTGGAAAGACACACTGAAAAGCAAAATATTAAATATACGATTTAAAAAGAAGAACATAAAAGGAGAGGTGAGAAAAATGCCTCTTCTTTTGTTCCATCCAATGAAAGTTTTTTAGTAGAGAAGGGCAGTAGTCTCCGCTCATTTTTAAAGGAGGTTTTATTTTGATTAAGCGTACATATGCAGAAATTGCTTCAATGTCAAGCAGTACTCATTTCTTTGAGCAATATAATGAGGTGCTTATTAGCGGGGTAACCATTGATTCGAGAAAAATAGAAGCAGGACAATTATTCATTCCTTTTAAAGGAGAAAGAACGGATGGACATCAATATGTTGCAGATGCAATTAAACAAGGTGCTGCTGCGGCTTTTTGGCAAAAGGATGTCCCTAATCCGCCAGAGAATCTCCCTCTTATCTTTGTGGACAATTCGCTGACAGCGATTCAAATGCTTGCTAAAAGCTATCTACAACAATTAAAGGTTAAAGTTGTGGGGATAACAGGAAGTAACGGAAAAACATCTACAAAGGATATGACAACAAGTCTTCTTTCTTTAAAATATAAAGTGCAAAAAACAGAAGGCAATTATAATAATCATCTTGGTCTTCCTTTAACTGTACTTGGTTTAGAGGAGGATACAGATATTGCTGTGCTCGAAATGGGCATGAGCAGTCGTGGGGAAATCGACTTTTTGAGCCGATTAGCAGAACCAGATATTGCTGTAATTACGAATATCGGGGAGTCTCATATGCAAGATCTAGGATCAAGAGAAGGGATTGCAGAGGCGAAGTTAGAAATCTTAAATGGATTGAAGGAGAAAGGACGATTTGTTTACTTTGGAGATGAACCCCTTCTTTCAACCCGTGTAAAAGATAGGAAGCTGGATATGAAAACTTTTGGTATGGATCCTGCTAATGATTTATATCCCCATGAAATAAAGGCACTTGAAAATGGCAGTGTTTTTCATATTAATAAAGCTACTGAACCATTTGAATTGCCGGTTTTAGGAAATCACAATATTTTAAATGCGTTGGCAGCAATGCTAGTGGCAGAGTTTTTTGAAATTCCTTATGAAGAGATGAATAAAGGTCTTCAATCGCTGAAACTTACAAATATGCGCATGGAGTTAGTCGAAGGGAAGTTAGGTGTGAAAGTTATTAATGATGCATACAATGCCAGTCCTACTTCTATGCTTGCAGCTATTGATGTCTTAAAGAAACTGCCAGGATATAAGCAAAAAATTGCCGTTCTTGGCGATATGTTAGAGTTGGGAGATCAAGAAGAAGCTTTTCATTATGAGATGGGAGAGCATTTAGAAGGAGTCGATTACGTTTTAACATATGGAAAGCTGGGTAATTTCATTGCAGAAGGAGCAAAAACAGTTCTTCCTGAAGATCATGTTTTTTCTTTCCAAGAAAAAGAGCCATTAATAGAAACTTTACTGCCTTTTCTAAATAAAGAAACAGTAATTTTAGTCAAAGCTTCTAGAGGAATGAAGCTAGAGGAAATCGTTAAGGCAATACAATAATAGAAGGAGGCCAGCCTATTTGAAAAACGAAAAACGTTTTCCTTGTAGGTTCGGCTTTTTTTAGAGTGGATAGTTAAGAACTGTATATAAAAAATGAATTACTCTTATAGTGTAAAATATCTCTAAAAGGAGGGGGAGTAAATGACAGCGTGTTTATGTATACATGGATTTACAGGTTCTCCAATGGAGGTAGAACCACTAGCTGAATATATCCACAACCATACCAATTGGGAGTGTGTGGTTCCAACTCTTCCAGGGCATGGCGATCAATTAAGCTTAAAAGGGATTATATATAATGAGTGGATCCAATACGCGGAAGAAGCGTTAAAGGATTTATTAAAAAGACACGACACAGTATATGTTGTCGGTTTTTCCATGGGTGGATTAATAGCAAGCTATTTAGCAGCAAAGTATCCGATTAAGAAATTAATTCTCTTAAGTGCAGCTGCTTATTATGTAAACTTGGTTCAGCTTCAAAAGGATATAAGAATAATTTGTGCTGATTTTTTTCGAGGGCGAATTAAAGATAATGAGCAATTTATCCGCTATATGAACAAAATTAAAAGTACTCCGTTAGCCGCTGCCATTCAGTTCAGGAAGCTTGTGCAATATGTAAAACCATTGTTAGCCAACATTCAAGTGCCAACATTGATTGCCCAAGGGGAGAAGGATGGAATTGTCCCGTTGAAGAGTGCAGCCTATTTGTATAATACAATTCGGGCAGAAAATAAGAAGATATTATATGTGGAGGAATCCAAGCACTTAATTTGTCATTGTGAAAAAAGAGAATCATTATTTCAAGAAATAATAACATTCCTCAAGGCGCCCTCATAAGTTAAAAGTATCCATGTTCAATCGTATAGAAGGAAGGTCGATTGGAGACAGTAAAGAAAGGAAGGTTTGTCTATTTTCGGCCTTTAGCTTTAGACTAAAAGAAGAGTGGAATTAAAAGATAATCTTATATCAACTGCTATAAAATGACGTAATAGGCCGCCTTTTTAGCATAAAGCGTTTACATTGTAAAAATGGTAAAAACACGCATAAAACCTAGATTTTCAGCTGCCCAATTTATTGCAAAGCGTATATCTTAATGATAATATTATTTTAAAAAGTAGGGTGACAAACTTAACATTTGGGGCATAATGTTAGAGAAGAAAAATCCTCTTTTTAAAAGATAAATTAGTCAAATAGAGAGAAATGAATGGAAGAAGAATTCCGAGAAAATGAATTTTTTGTCTAGGAAGGGAATAACCATTGTTCTTTGTATTTGGCTAACTTTTCTAAATTAGCTGATTTGGTTTTAAGCTCCGTGAAAAGATCATGTTTTTTCGAGCGTGAATTTTGAAGATTCTCATTTAGGAGAAACAGACTAATCATTAATTGGTAACAGAGCTATTATAAAAATAAATAGAAGTCATTTGAAATTTCCTCCTATTTATAACTAAGTTAAATAGTATCTCATAACTAATAAGACTTAAATATTTTGCATATACCCTCATCATTCTCCTGATAAAGGTTGTAAGGCTATTGAAACCAACAATAACTTTCATCATTTATATATAACGAGCATCATTTCTATTTAATTGTATGGGGAAGGCATAATGTGATGAATACGATATGCCATTTTAATATGTTTCATTTAGATAAATGAGGTACATACGAATGGTTGGCATGATGGATTTATTCCATCTGTTTATGGATATTTTTTAATGACTAGAAGGAGATTGGATATATTGGTAAAGTTTCAAGATTTAGGTATTAGTCCTGCTACAATGAAAGCATTAAAAAGAATGGGGTTTGAGGAAGCGACGCCTATTCAGGCAGAAACGATTCCATTGAGCCTTCAAAATAAAGACTTAATTGGTCAAGCACAAACAGGAACAGGGAAAACAGCTGCTTTTGGAGTGCCTTTAGTTGATAAAATTGATGTAGCGAATGAAGTAATTCAAGGAATTATTATTGCTCCGACAAGAGAGCTAGCTATTCAGGTTTCAGAAGAATTATACAAAATTGGATATGGAAAGCGCACAAGAGTATTATCTATTTTTGGCGGACAGGATATAAATCGCCAAATCCGTGCATTGAAGAAAAACCCGCATATTATTGTTGGGACACCTGGACGTATATTAGATCATATTAATCGTAAAACACTTCGATTAGATAATGTTCAAACAGTTATTTTAGACGAAGCAGATGAAATGCTAAATATGGGATTCATTGATGATATTGAAGCAATCCTTTCAAAAATTCCAACAGAAAGACAAACATTATTATTCTCTGCTACAATGCCAGGACCGATTAGAAAAATGGCAGAGCGCTTTATGAAAGATCCAGAAGTAGTTAAAGTGAAAGCAAAAGAAATGACTGTGCCGTTGATTGAACAGTATTATATCGAAACACAAGAGAAAACGAAATTTGATATATTAACAAGATTATTGGATATTCAATCTCCAGAACTAGCTATTATATTCGGTCGCACGAAACGTCGTGTTGATGAGCTGTCTGAAGCATTAAATCTACGTGGCTATACAGCAGAAGGGATTCATGGAGATTTAAGCCAAGCGAAGCGTATGTCTGTTCTTCGTAAGTTTAAAGAAGGAACGATTGATGTACTAGTGGCAACAGATGTAGCTGCACGTGGACTTGATATTTCCGGTGTAACACATGTTTATAACTTTGATATCCCTCAAGATCCAGAAAGCTATGTACACCGTATCGGACGTACTGGCCGTGCAGGAAAAGAAGGGGTAGCTATTACGTTTATTACGTATCGTGAAAGATCTTATCTGCAAGTTGTGGAAAAAACAACGAAGCGAAAAATGGAAAAGATGATTCCTCCAACAGTCGACCAAGCAATAGAAGGACAGCAAAAAGCTGTTATGGAAAAAATATCACAAATTATTGAGGAAAATAACTTAGAATCTTATCGAAATACTGCGGATGAATTATTGGAACAAAAAGATGCTTCTACCGTTGTAGCTGCAGTTCTAAAAATGCTTACAAAAGAACCAGATACAACTCCTGTTAAATTAACAGAAGAAAAGCCATTGCCAATGAAACGTGACCGCAGACCGTATGATAAAAATAATGACCGTGGTGGACGTAAAAACTACAACCCACGTCAACGTCAAGGCTATGGCGGCAACAAACGTCAAGGTCAATCAGGCAATAGCTACAATAAATCAAAGTCTTACCGTTAAGCTTTGTATCAGAAACCTCCATGAAGAAAACTTCGTGGAGGTTTTTTATTTGGGGATAAGCGTAGCGAGATAGAAAAATATGAAACCACATTATCATATTTTCGTATATAGTTAAGAGATACAGACAAAATTCAGAAAATAGGAGGAATGTAATTGATAACAATACCTCAAAATAGATTATCGAAAAAGGGGATCACTGTTTGGCGCTTAACAGGAATTATATCTTCGCTCATTATGATGGTTATTGGTGGTGGGTTAATTACGTTTGCTATTCTTTTTGATTGGCACATACTTATAAGTATAGGAACAGTTATTTATCTTCTTTTTCATATAGCTCTTACAATTGGCATTATGCCGCCTTTAAAGTGGAAAAGATGGAGATATGAAGTAAGAGGAGATGAAATTGAAATACAGCAAGGAGTTATTGTAATAAAGCGAACGCTTATTCCAATGATTAGAGTACAGCATGTTGACATGAAGCAAGGACCTTTATTAAGAAAGTATGAGCTTGCCACAGTGTCGATTTCTACAGCAGCAACCGTACACGAAATCCCTGTGCTTCAAGTGGATGAAGCAGAAGAAATTAGACAGTATATTTCTAGTAAAGCAAAGGTGGCGGAAGAAGATGTTTAAGCAAAACAGACTTCATCCGGTTTCCATTATTTACGTTATTTTGAAGCGGTTAAGAGAGTTTATCTTTCCGTTTATTGGAATTATTGTGCTTGGAGGTAAGCCCACTGACTGGAGTTTATATACGATTCTAGGAGCGTCCCTCTTACTTTTGATTATTCTCATTAGCGGATTTTTGTCATGGTACTTTTTCACCTTTTATGTGGTAGGAAATGAATTGCGAATGGAGTATGGTGTATTTATAAAAAAGAAACGGTACATTCCCTTTGAACGTATTCAAAGTATCGATTTTACAGAGGGAATCTTTCACCGTCCATTTAGTTTAGTAAAAGTGAAAATTGAAACAGCAGGTGGTGCTGAAGCTGAAGGAGAGCTTACTGCTATTTCTAAAAAGGTTGCTCAAGAATTAAAAAGATATATTATTCAAAAAAAGAATGAGCAGATTGAAACGGACGAAATGATAGAAGAAGTAGAACCTGCTCAACAAGAAATCTACCGGATTACATCAAAAAAATTAGTGATTTTGGCGTCAACTTCGGGTGGCGTAGGTGTGATTATCTCCGCAATTTTTGCTTTCATTTCACAATTTGATGATTTAATTCCGTATAAGGAAATCTACAAACATGTTCAACAAGTCATTACAAGCGGTGTAGCGTTAGTTTCTATCGTTGTCTTTGTTTTATTTGTATTGTTATGGATTTTATCTTGGTTCATTACCATATTAAAATATGCGAATTTTACATTATCGAAGACGAAAGATGATTTGATTATTACACGTGGTCTAATCGAGAAAAAGCAGATTACTATTCCGCTGAAAAGGATTCAAGCAATTAAAATAACAGAAGCAATGCTTAGACAGCCGTTTCAATTAGTAGGTGTATCTGTTATTAGCGCTGGTGGATCTTTTGATGATATAGAAGCTTCTGATGTAGTTGCTGTTCCGTTATTAAAGAAGAAGGAATTACCACTTTTATTAAAAGAAATGGTACCTGAGTATGAATGGAATGAGGAGTTGCATTCGCCGCCAAAACGATCAATTTGGAGGTATATTATTAAAAATAGTTGGATAGCATTACCAGTTATTATCGCTTTGATTTACTTTTTTCATCAATGGGGAGCGTTATCGTTGTTGCTATTACTTGTTTTACCATTATGGGGCTACTGGAATTATCGTTCAGCTGGATACCGTATTTCAGGTAAGCAGTTAACACTATCCTTCCGCCAATTTAATAAAACGACTTTCCTGATGAGACGAAATCGAATTCAAGCCCTTTACTATACAGAGGGATGGTGGCAGCGAAAAGGGGAGCTTGCTTCTGTACAGGGGGTTGTTCTTTCTGGTGCTGGAGGAGCCACTGGGGTAGTTACAGACCTGACCAAAGAAGACGTAGAAAAGGTATATGAATGGTATTCGCTAAGTTAAGTGAGTGTCGGATAAAGCTAAATAGCCCAACAAGTTCTAATTTATTCGGTATGAAAATTATATCACTCTTCCATTTTAAAGTTATTAATTCAAAAGAATAAACTTGTATATAGATTTAACACAATCACTTCCTTGAGATAGCTTAAAAAAGGTTGGGGAAAAAGTATTCTAACCAAATATAACCGATTAAGAATGCGTATAACCTAAAAAATTCGGATTATTGTTTTGGGGTTTTTATTTCATTTAAGAAAGAATGTGTGGTCATTACCCGCAGACTGAATACACTTCACTTTCCATGGGTGGGGCGAGAGCCGAGCCGCTTCGTCGTTTCGCTCCTGCAAGGTCTCGGACTTTCTTGCAGCTCCCATAGGAATCTACGTGTATTCAGTCTGCTCCGTTTTATTTTCTTATGAAATTAATGATGGAACGAATTGGTTTGGATATTAAATTAGATATTGTTTGCCTTTATCCTTTATCTAGTTTATTTTTTCACAACCTCACCCTGTTTTTGCGAGAGATTTGGACAAAGTAAAATATATAATAGTTATTATTGACTAACAAATCCTATAATAGCAAGACCGAAGATGATAATCCAAATGATAATTGATTTTGCTTCAGGCTTTTTTGTGCGGCGGAGCTGTTGTCGTAAATAGTACCATTCTTCTTTATAACTGGAAAAAATCTTCTTTCCCTTTGATTCCGATAAACTTCCGACGATGACCCCTGTTAGAAATCCGAAAATATGGGCAACAATATTTATATTTGGCTGTAAAAAGGTCATAATTAAGCTAAGAACAGCAATGGTCGTAATAATTTGGGCATTGCTTTGAGAAATAATGTCTTTTCGAAATACAACTAGACTAATATAATAGCCGAATAGACCAAATATTGCGCCGCTAGAACCTAAGTGAACATAGGTAAGTGGTTCGATAAGAAGAGTGATAATATTTGCTGCGATACCAGTGACTACGTAAATAAGAAGAAACTTGAATTTACCAAGTATTCTTTCGAGAGCAGGTCCGAATAAGAAAATGCTAAAGCTGTTAAATAGAAGATGGGCAAACCCTCCATGGATGAAAATGGGAGTGATTAAGCGCCACCATTCTCCTTCTACTATATAAAGGTTAACACCCATCATGGTTTCTAATAAATATTTATTTGGAAAGATAGGGAGATTGGTTAATAAATATAGAATTAGATGAATAAGTAAGATCATGGAAACGACAGGATAATACGTAATATACTCTTTAAAGCTTTCTCTTCTGGTAAACAACAGTATTTAATACCTCCTAAATAAAGCTTCTTTCTACAATAATAGCCAAAGAATAGGAAAAGATACAATATATTATGCTCACTAGCAATAGAATAGAAGGAGTTGTCTTATGATTAGCGGAACGGGAATTGATATAACAGAAATAGAAAGAATCGAATCTTTACTCCAAAATAAGCCGAAGTTTGCAAAGCGCATTCTAACGGATAAAGAAATGGAAAAGTTTCAGCAGCTATCTGGCCATCGTAAATGTGAGTTTTTAGCAGGACGATTTGCAGCAAAAGAAGCATTTTCAAAAGCGCTAGGCACAGGGATTGGAGCGAACTTAAGCTTTTTGGATATTGAAATAGGATATGAGGAAAAGGGGAAGCCATGTATTTTAAAGCCATTTTCAAAAGGAGTCCATTTATCTATAACTCATAGCAAACACTATGCCTTTGCACAAGTTATTATTGAGGAATAAGGAAAGCGAGAGGGATTTCATCGTTTTCCTTATTCTTTTGTTTGGGAGGGGTAAATGACTACTTCAATGAAGCGGGTCCGATTCTGTTTAGGCAAAGAGAAATAAACAGAAGAAATATCAACCAAAAGACTTATGATTTCAAGTAGCATATTCCCGAAGGTTGTCTCATATATTCATAGAGAAATAGGAGAGACAAGTATGGTTTCGCGGTTTCTAATAGGTAATTCCAAGAGAGAAGGAAGAGGAGTTTCTATTAGAAATACTGTTTGCTTATTTTTCTCTCTTTCGACGTGAAATGAGAATAGGGGAGTTGAAAAAATGAACAAGAAGATTTGGTTGCTATTTGTAGGGCTAACGGTCATGCTTTTGTTAACTGCCTGCGGAACAAAATCGAAAGAAGATGTTCTGACTGATTTAAAAGAAAAGGTCGAGACAAAGGGGTATAAAGCAGACGCCGAAATGACTCTCAAAATGGGAACAGAACCACAGACTTATGAAGTGGAAGTGTGGCATAAAGACCCAAGCTTTTATCGAGTGAATTTAAAGAATTCAGCAAAAAATCAAAGCCAGATGATTTTGAAAAATGAAGAAGGCGTCTATGTATTAACGCCAGCTTTAAACAAATCCTTTAAGTTTCAAAGTGAGTGGCCGGAAAATAGTAGTCAAGCTTATCTCTATGAGTCTTTAGTGAAAGATATTGAAGAAGATAAAGAAGTGAAATTTTCTGCTACAGATAAGCACTACGTTTTTGAAACAAAAACTCGCTATCAGAATAATAAAATGCTTCCAACTCAAGAGATTGCCTTCAGCAAGAAGGATCTTTCTCCTGTCAGTGTAAAAGTAAAGGATGTAGAGGGCGTAGCGTTGGTCACGGTGAAGTTTTCTAATGTGAAGTTTGATGTTTCCTTTGATAAAAAAGATTTTGATTTACAAAAGAGTATGACTGCGGCTAAGATGGTTATTCCAGTTATGGGAGAAATCGAAGACAAAGACTTTGCCGTGAAATATCCGGAAGAACCATTAGAAGGAGTCAGCTTGGTAGAAGAGAAAAAAATGGCTTCTGAAAACGGTAATCGTGTAATCCTCACTTATGATGGAGAAAAATCTTATACGATTATTCAAGAAAAAGCAGTAGTAGCACCAGCTACAGCAGGACCAATCGTTAGTAAGGGAGATCCAGTGGATTTAGGATTTACCATTGGTGAAGTTACAGATTCTAAAGTATCATGGACGTTTGAAGGCGTCGATTATACGATTGCATCAAGTGACTTAACTCGTGATGAATTAGTTACTGTTGCACGCTCCGTACAAGGAGAGGCAATAAAATAAGTAATACTCAGGCAGCCTTCAACAGGGGGCTGTTTTTTTATGTGGAATAATTACTTGTTACGCTAAACTTATAAGGATAGAATTGACAAGCGGATCAATCAGTAGAATAATTTAAGGAATAAGTTTGTTATTAAAAAGGACGTGTGAGGATTTGAATCAAGAAGATAACTTTTATCGTGATACATGGGTGGAGATTGATCTTGATGCTATTGCATATAATGTTGGTGAATTAAGAAAAAAATTACATCCTGAAAATAAGTTAATAGCAGTAGTAAAGGCAAATGGATATGGGCATGGGGCTCTGCAAGTTGCCAGAACTGCTTTACGGTCTGGTGCGAATTACTTGGCCGTAGCCTTTTTAGATGAAGCAATCAGTTTAAGAAAGCAAGGAATAACAGCACCGATTCTTGTGCTTGGCGCAAGTAGACCGAAGGATGTTATGACAGCAATAAAATATAAAGTAACTTTAACTGTTTATTATAAAGATTGGTTAGAAGAAGCGGTTCAATTTTTAAATAAGGAGGCTTCATTAACGATTCATTTAAAGTTAGATACAGGTATGGGGAGAATTGGGGTTAGAAATGAGCAGGAGATTCAATCGATAGAAGAATTGCTGGTAAAACACCCCAATATTGTAGTGGAGGGGATTTTTACTCATTTTGCAACAGCGGATGAAAAAAATTCTTCTTACTTTGAAAGCCAAATTCAACGCTTTAAGGAACTACTATCTTATTTTACAAAGCTGCCCGCAATTATTCACTGCAGTAATAGTGCGGCAAGTCTTTTGCATCCTGATTTGCAATATAATGCTGTGCGTTTGGGGATTTCTATGTATGGATTAACACCTTCTCTTGAAATTGAACCTGATTTACCTTATCCATTACAAGAAGCTTTTTCCTTAAGGACAAAATTAGTCCAAGTGAAAAAGTTAAACAAGGGCGATAAAGTGAGCTATGGAGCTACTTATGAGGCAAAAGAAGAGGAATGGATAGGGACTTTACCAATTGGTTATGCAGACGGATGGTTACGTAAACTGCAAGGACAAGAGGTTCTGGTCGAAGGAATAAGAGCGCCGATTGTAGGGAGAATTTGTATGGATCAATGTATGATAAGGCTGCCGTTTTATTTAGAGCCAGGAACAGAAATAACGCTAATTGGGAAGCAAAGGGATGCAGAAATCTCTGTGAATGAAATTGCTGCTAAACTAGAAACGATTAATTATGAAATCACATGTATGATTTCTACAAGAGTTCCGCGGGTTTTTAAACAATATGGAAATGTCACAGAAACAGTAAATTTCTTAATCTAGAGGAAGAATAAAGCAATGGTGGTTTCGACTGCTTGCTGCCAGATGAATATTTTAAACTCAAGATCAAATAAAAGTAATGGATAAGGAAATGACTGAATACATTAATTATGGTCACAGATACCATTTGAAGATCTATTTATATGAAAAATATGGAAGAATAGCTATTATTTTTGTGAATAATTTTCGTTTTTCTATTCTTTCATGCATAAAAGGGATAATTTTTGGCGGATAATACAGTAGAATTGCTGAATGGACTTTGCAGAAACACTTATTAGTGGTATGATTAAAAAAAGCAGAGCTAAAAATGGTGTGTAGTGATGGTGGAGGTGTATGTTTGTGTCTGAATCTAGCACAACGACAGAGATCATGATAAAATTACCAAAGCATTTGTTAACTGAATTGGACGGCTTCGTTAAGCAAGAAAATGTTAATCGTAGTGAATTTATTTATCAAGCAACGAAAATGTATCTTCGCGAACGGAAAAAGAGACATATCCGCGAATCGATGAGACGAGGATATATGGAAATGGCTAAATTAAATTTATCCATTGCATCAGAAAGCTTTCTCGCAGAATACGAGGCAGAGCATACAGTAGAACGTCTTGTAAGCGGAGGGTAATCCTTTGATTGTCAAACGTGGTGACGTTTATTTTGCAGACCTATCCCCAGTTGTTGGTTCAGAGCAAGGCGGCGTCCGTCCTGTACTTGTCATTCAAAACGACATCGGGAATCGGTTCAGTCCCACAGTCATTATTGCAGCAATTACAGCTCAGATTCAAAAGGCTAAATTGCCGACTCATGTGGAAATTGATGCGAAGCGATATGGTTTTGAAAGAGATTCGGTAATTCTTTTAGAACAAATTCGTACGATAGATAAACAGAGGCTAACGGACAAAATTACTCATCTTGATGAGGAAATGATGGAAAAAGTCGATGAAGCTCTACAAATTAGTTTAGGTCTCATTGAATTTTAAGTATAATGCGCTCATTGCAGCGCTTTTTTTTTATAACCCTAACTACAACCTTTCTGTATGTAAAAAAAACTCGTATGTTAAACTAGAAAGAACCTCCTTATTTATTTTGGAGGTTTTTTCTAGTTTGAAAGGAAATAGTGGAGCAATTTTTTTACTGTATAACAAAAAATTTTTATAATAGGTTTGAAGGATAAGGAAAATGGGAATATAGAAAAGTCATCACCTATCTTTAGTAGAAGGATGAATAAATTTTCAAGTGGAGAATATGCCCAAAAATACCGCTTGTTTTTCAATATACCCATTTTTGAAAATAGAAAGTCTCTGTTAATATGATAAAATGAAGGAAGTAACTCAGGAAATATGGAGCAATTAAATTGGTGATTACGGATGGATAAATTTTTTATAATCTTTATGTTTACCAAGGGAAGCTCTTGCTTTATTTTAGTTTTTCTTCCATCTAAATAGAGGATCCCTAACGCGGGATGGATAAGTGTGTAAAAAATATATTAAAAGAAAGTTGGTTGGTTTTGGGTGAATAGAGTAAGAATACCAATATTAAAACTTTATGACTACTTACTAGTATCCATTCAATGGGAATTAGATGACCAAACAGCCCTTCAGTTTCAGGAGGATTTATTAAATAAAATCCATGAGACCAGTGCGAACGGGGTAGTCATTGATTTAACTTCTATTGATTTTATAGACTCATTTATTGCAAAAGTATTAGGTGATGTTATCGGTATGTCGAAGCTAATGGGGGCTAAGGTGGTACTGACAGGGATTCAACCTGCTGTTGCCATCACCTTAGTAGAGCTAGGTATCAGTTTAAACGATGTTTTAACTGCCTTAGATCTAGAAAAAGGTTTGGAGAAATTACAACAGGAATTGGAGGACTGACCTATGGGAGACCAATCCTGTGTAAAAATTATAAATGAATGGGATATTGTTGCCGCTCGACAATTAGGCAGAAACCTCGCCAAAGAGCTCGGCTTCGGTACCGTTGATCAAGCCCGGATAACCACAGCAATTAGTGAATTAGCAAGAAATATATATTTATATGCTGGTCAAGGACAGATTTGTATAGAAAAGCTTTTTGATAATGGGAAAGCTGGTTTAAAACTAATTGCGATGGATAGTGGTCCTGGAATTAAGGATATTAGACAAGTGATGCAAGATGGTTTTTCTACTTCTGGCGGGTTAGGAGCCGGATTGCCAGGTGTGAAACGTTTGATGGATGAGTTTGATATTAAAACCTCTATTGGCGATGGAACAGAAATCCAGGCGGTGAAGTGGCTAAGATAGGGGGGGAGATAATGGATTTCCGTGAAATGATGGAATCTAAATATCGAGATCTTCTTGTGAACTATATTAAAGATGAATCTGAACAAGCTCTTTATCAAGGGCAAAAGTTTAGTAGGAAATCAATTGAACAAAAAATATCACCAGAAGATATAATCAGTTTACATAAATCTATTCTGATGGATTTATATCCAGATATACCTGGATATGTAACAAAATCCTTTGATATCCTTTTAGAGGTTATGATAGGCTATGGATTTGCTTATAGAGAACATCAAAGCTTGCGTCATGTTCAGCAAGAGTTAAGAAGCGAAATGGAAATAGCAGCAAATGTACAGCAAACTTTATTAAGCACAGATATTCCAAAGGTCGATGGATTAGATATTGGGGCAATAAGTGTGCCGGCTAAAATGATGAATGGCGATTATTATCACTTTGTTCATGATGATGATCAGATTATTAACATTGCCATTGCAGATGTGATAGGGAAGGGTATTCCTGCTGCTATGTGTATGTCGATGATTAAGTATGCGATGGACAGTCTTCCGGAAAATAGGAATAAACCAAGCAATGTTTTAGAAAATTTAAATAGGGTCGTAGAACAAAATGTAGATCCTAGTATGTTTATTACCATGTTTTACGGAGCATATGATGTGCTTTCACATGTATTTCATTATGCCTCAGCTGGTCATGAGCCTGGCTTATATTATCAAGCGGAAACGAAACAGTTTAGTGAGCTGAAGACTAAGGGATTATTGCTGGGTGTTGATAAAAGGACGAAATATCAGCAGTTTGAAAAGCAAATTTATCCAGGAGACATGATTGTTTTAATGTCAGATGGAGTAACCGAGTGTAGAACAAAGGAAGGCTTTATTGAAAAAGAAACGCTTCTTGGATACATAAGGAAACATATGCATTTAGATGCACAGAATATTGTAGAAAATGTCTTTAAGGAATTAGAAAAAATTCAAGATTTTCAATTACGTGATGATTTTACTTTAATTATTTTTAAAAGAGAAGTTTAATGGTACCTCTAATGGGGTATATGACAATATCGTAATAATGTGAAGGTGGGTCGGGATGAATATCATAATAGATGTAAAAGAAAAAGAATTGGATGTAGAAGTTAAGGTTTCTGGTGAAATTGATGCGTATACTGCTCCGAAATTAAGGGAGCGGATTTATTCCTTTTCTGAAAAAGAAGGAATGAAAATGATAATTGATTTATCAGATGTAAATTATATGGATAGTACTGGTTTAGGTGTATTTGTAGGCATATTTAAGAATGTTCGAGCAAATAATGGTGAATTTAAGTTAGTAGGTCTATCAAGCCGCTTAATCAGACTGTTTGAAATAACTGGATTAGCAGACATTATAGACATAAATAGCAAGATAGAAGGTGGAATACAATGAGTCATTTTGAGTACATCGAAATGAAAATTCCTTCTAAACCGGAGTATGTTGGGATTATTCGCTTAACATTGTCTGGAATTGCAAGCAGAATGGGCTTTAGCTACGATGAAATTGAAGACTTAAAGATAGCTACAAGTGAAGCCTGTACAAACGCTGTGCAACATGCGTATAAAAATAAAGACGCAGGAGAAGTTTTAGTTGGATTTCGATTATATAATGATCGCTTGGAAGTCATTGTAGCCGATAATGGGAAAAGTTTTGACTTTCATTCCACTACAAAGGATTTGGGTCCGTATGAGCAGGATGAGTCGGTGGAATTTCTTCGTGAAGGAGGACTTGGCCTATACTTGATCGAAACATTAATGGATGAAGTCAAGATTCACCATAATAACGGGGTAACTGTTTTCATGACAAAATACCTCGAAGGAGAGCAGGTGGAGAGGGATGCAGAAACAATCTCAACCTAATCGCCATTTATCAAAAGAAGAAGTAAATGCTTTAATTAAAGATTTTCAAAGTACCCAAAATGAGAAGGCGCAAGAAGCGCTTGTTATAAATTATCGTGATTTAGTAGAAATGCTGGCACGAAAATATTCTAAAGGTAAAATGTTTCATGAGGATATTACACAGGTTGGAATCATTGGATTAATAGGTGCTATTCATCGCTATGATGAAAGCTTTGGAAAAAGTTTTGAAGCCTTTGCGGTTCCAACCATAATTGGAGAAATTAAACGGTTTTTAAGAGATAAAACTTGGAGTGTTCATGTACCCAGAAGAATAAAAGAGCTTGGTCCTAAAATAAAGAAGACGGTTGAGCAGCTTACTACCGATTTACAGCGTTCTCCAAAGGTGGATGAAATCGCCGATTATTTAGATGTCTCCGAAGAAGAAGTATTAGAAGCAATGGAAATGGGAAGAAGTTATCAAGCATTGTCTGTTGATCATTCGATTGAAGCAGATTCGGAAGGTGGAACTGTTACACTTCTAGATATTGTCGGAGATGTAGATCAAGGCTTTGAAAAAGTAAATCAAAAGTTAGTTCTTGAAAAAGTACTGCATGTACTAACAGAGAGAGAAAAGAGTATTATTCAATATACATACTTGGATAATCTTAGTCAGAAGGAAGCTGGAGAGAAGCTTGGCATTTCTCAGATGCATGTTTCTAGGCTTCAGAGAAGAGCCATCAAAAAGCTACAAGAAGCAATTCAGGCGGAGACCAGTAATTCGGAGTTTATCTTATGAATGAGTTGAAAGACAATAATGTTCATGTGCTTTCCTACCAGACTAGCAAGAAAGGGAAAACCCTTTGTGGAGATAGTTTTTTTTATACATCAACGGATGAATACTTTATTTGTGTATTAGCGGATGGACTTGGTAGTGGTGAATATGCAAACGAGGCATCCGTTGCAGTTACGGAGATAATTAAAGAAAACCATGCCAAATCTGTAGATGAATTAATGGAACTATCCAATAATGTTCTTGTAAAGAAAAGAGGGGCTGCTGTTTGTGTTTTTAAAATAAACTATGCTTCTAAGACAATTGTATACAGTTGTGTAGGCAACATACGATTCTTTCTTTATTCTCCTTCAGGTGAACTGACGTATCCACTCCCGGTAACGGGGTATTTGTCAGGAAGACCACAACATTATCATACACAACGTTTTACTTTTGAAAACCATGCTAAATTTCTTGTTTTTTCCGATGGATTTAATATTCAAGGAATTAAAAATTTGCTAAAAGGCTATTTACCTATTAGGTCCATAGCAAATGATATTATTGGGAAATATAATAACTCTAACGATGATTCTACTTTTATACTAGGAAGCTTACTTTGAAAAGTAAGCTTTTTTTTGTTCGAAATGGAAGTTCGCTCATTTAATCGTATCCTTTGCTTCGATATTGAACACCTATAAGCTAGTAAAATAAAAAGAGAAAGGAAGGGATGTAATTTCCTTTATGTTGATAATATGTTTTCCAAGAACCTTTTGCTAAAATAGAGATAGATCAAAATAAAAGGTATTACTTTCGTATAGAAAGATAATAGGAATAATAATTTACGTGATGTTCGACGAATCTAGAAAGGATATGGTGTTATGGAGAAGGTTTTGGAACAGGAAAAAGGACAGAACTATTTAGCGATTATAGCAAAAGAACAGAGTGTATCAATTAAACAAGTGAAAAGTGTTATTACATTAATAGAAGATGGAAATACCGTTCCTTTTATTGCTAGATATAGAAAAGAACAAACAGGGGCACTAGATGAGGTGCAAATAAAAGATATCATTGATCGGTATACATATATTCAAAACTTGGCACAACGAAAAGAGGAAGTTATTCGTTTAATTGAGGAACAGGGGAAGCTCACAGAAGAGCTGCATAACAATATTATAAAGGCAATTAAGCTGCAAGAAGTAGAGGATTTATATCGTCCGTATAAACAAAAGCGTCGAACAAAAGCAACGATTGCTAAAGAAAAAGGGTTGGAGCCTTTTGCAGAATGGTTAGTTAGTAAAGAAAAGAAAAATTCTTTAGAAGAAGAAGCAAATAAATATATCTCGGAGGAAAAAGAAGTTTTATCCATTGAGGATGCAATAAATGGAGCGAAAGATATACTGGCAGAACAGATATCAGATGATGCAGAGAGCAGAAAATGGATAAGAAGTAAGACAATGCTTACTGGGAAAATTCAGTCAACCGCTAAAAAGGTAGAGAAGGACGAAAAAAATATTTATGAAATGTACTATGAATATGAAGAACCAATAAATAAAATTGTCCCTCATCGAACTTTAGCATTAAATAGAGGAGAAAAAGAAGATGTTTTAAAAGTAGCCATCGTTGCTCCGATAGAAGTAATTACGGAATACTTAGAGAAAAAGTGGTTAACAAATGCCCAATCCCCTGAAGGCTTAATCATAAAAGAAGCTATTGAGGATGGCTATAAACGTCTTATTCAACCATCCATCGAAAGGGAAATAAGAAATGAGTTAACCGAGAAAGCGGAAGAACAGGCGATACACATTTTCTCAGAAAATCTTCGGAATCTATTATTACAGCCACCTCTAAAAGGGAAAATGGTTCTTGGAGTAGATCCAGCATATCGGACAGGCTGTAAATTAGCGGTAGTAGATGAAACAGGGAAAGTATTAGAAATAGGGGTTATCTATCCTCATCCGCCTGTATCTAAAACAGTAGAAGCGAAAGCAAAGTTCCAAGAAATCTTAGATCGATATGATATTGAAATGGTTGCAGTTGGTAATGGTACTGCTTCAAGAGAAACGGAACAATTTGTAGCAGATATGCTAAAAAAGCAAAATAAAGAAATCTATTATTTAATAGTAAATGAAGCGGGAGCGAGTGTATACTCTGCTTCAGAAATTGCTAGAGAAGAGTTTCCGGATTTCCAAGTAGAAGAAAGAAGTGCTGTATCGATAGCGAGAAGACTGCAAGATCCGCTTGCTGAATTGGTTAAAATTGACCCGAAATCCGTTGGAGTTGGTCAATATCAACATGATGTATCTCAAAAAAAATTAGCAGAATCATTGCACTTTGTAGTAGAAACAGCAGTTAACCAAGTTGGTGTTAATGTAAATACAGCATCTTCTTCTCTGTTACAATATGTTGCGGGTCTTTCCAAAGCGGTTGCTAATAATATCGTAAAGAAACGAGAAGAAGAAGGGAAATTCATAAGTCGCAAACAATTAAAGAAGATACCGCGCCTAGGTGCAAAAACATATGAACAGGCAATTGGTTTCCTACGTGTATTGGATGGAGAGGAGCCTTTAGATAGAACGGGCATACATCCAGAGCATTACGATGAAGTAAAAAAACTCTTATCTACATTAGGATTTAAAACAAAAGATATTGGTACTACAGCTTTAAGGGAAGCATTAACAAAGGTTAATCTGAAGGAAAGTGCACAGGAACTTAATATAGGGGAATTAACGCTAAAGGATATTATTGAGGCATTAGTTCGTCCATCCCGAGATCCACGTGACGATTTAGCTGCACCATTATTAAGAAAAGATGTATTGAAACTAGAGGATCTGCAAACGGGCATGGAGCTACAAGGAACTGTTCGAAATGTAGTTGATTTTGGGGCATTTATAGATATTGGTGTAAAGCAAGATGGCTTGGTTCATATTTCGAAGCTGAGCAATAAGTTTGTAAAGCATCCCCTTGATATAGTAGGTGTGGGAGATGTTGTTACTGTTTGGGTAGACAGCGTCGACCATAATAAAGGAAGAGTAGCACTAACAATGCTAAAACCAAAAGAAGAAAAATAATAATAAAAAGAAGCCTGCGTTGATGGAAGAGATAACGCAGGTATTCTTAGTTTATGAAAAGAAAATGAGTTCATTTTATAATGAAAAGTTAATTAGCAGCATTTTTACGGCGATAGTAATACCAACATTGATTCAACAGCTTTACTTGATAGCTATTTTTTTCATAGAAAGCTTTTTTGATTTGGTTTTGTAACCAATTAGGCATTATATCCACTCCTTATTTTTTTGATTTGGCTAGGCTGAAATAGAAAATTCACTTTAGCTTTTCATGCCGATAACTAAAAAAGGTAGAAAATTGCCTAGTTTAAGGTGGGAATATAGAATTTTTTATTTAACTTGATTACATGATTGTGTACGTTTTAGTAAGTTATAAAACTATTGTATGCTATAATAGTTTGTCTTGTTGAGGAGGAATGAGCGGTACGATGACAAATGAGGAATTACAAAAGTTAGTGGAGGATATATCGTGGGATTACTTTAAAAGAAACTTTGAGCATAAAGCAATCTTTAATCCACGATTAAGAACCACTGGTGGAAGATATTTGTTAAGCACTCATAATATTGAAATCAATAAAATATATTATGATCTGATGGGTTTAAATGAATTAGTAGGGATTATAAAACATGAATTATGTCATTATCATCTTCATTTATTAAACAAAGGATATCAGCACAAGGATGCTGATTTTAAGTCTCTTCTAAAAATGGTAGGTGGCCCAAGATATTGTTCACCTTTACCAGTTGGAAATAAGAAAGGTAACTCAAAGCGAATACTTATTTATTCTTGTGTTTCTTGTAAACAGCAATATACGAGAAGAAAAAGAATGGATATAAAAAAGTATGTTTGTGGGAAATGTAAGGGAAGATTAAAATTAGAAGAAGTGATTCAGATAGATAAGTAATTATAGATGGATGGATTTTGTTTTAAAAAAAGTTTCAAAAGGTGCTTGACTTATTATTTATATGTCCTTATAATGTAAAGAGTCGACAAGAGAGCAGTCATTATAATGCTGCTAGTAATTGTTTCGTTTGATAACAAATACGTCGATAGAAATTATTCCGCAGTAGCTCAGTGGTAGAGCATTCGGCTGTTAACCGAACGGTCGTAGGTTCGAGTCCTACCTGCGGAGCCATTTTTTTGGGGAAGTACTCAAGAGGCTGAAGAGGCGCCCCTGCTAAGGGTGTAGGTCGCGTAAGCGGCGCGAGGGTTCAAATCCCTCCTTCTCCGCCAGAAAGCGATTTGGTATTATGGCCCGTTGGTCAAGCGGTTAAGACACCGCCCTTTCACGGCGGTAACACGGGTTCGAATCCCGTACGGGTCATTTGTTATTTTATAAAAAGTTTGGTCCGGTAGTTCAGTTGGTTAGAATGCCTGCCTGTCACGCAGGAGGTCGCGGGTTCGAGTCCCGTCCGGACCGCCATTTATATTTAATATTGGGCTATAGCCAAGCGGTAAGGCAACGGACTTTGACTCCGTCATTCGTTGGTTCGAATCCAGCTAGCCCAGCCAAGAGCCATTAGCTCAGTCGGTAGAGCATCTGACTTTTAATCAGAGGGTCGGAGGTTCGAATCCTCCATGGCTCACCATTATATATTAGAACAAGCGGGTGTGGCGGAATTGGCAGACGCACTAGACTTAGGATCTAGCGCCGCAAGGCGTGGGGGTTCGACTCCCTTCACCCGCACCATCTAATTAATGAACGAAACAGATTTATGAATGTACAATGGATCATCTCTTATAGTGCGGTCGTGGCGGAATGGCAGACGCGCTAGGTTGAGGGCCTAGTGGGGGTTAACCCCGTGGAGGTTCAAGTCCTCTCGGCCGCATCAAAAAAAGTGTTGACAGCCGATAAAAAATATTGTATGATTATAAAGTCGCTTTCGGAAATATGCGCCCGTAGCTCAATTGGATAGAGCGTCTGACTACGGATCAGAAGGTTATGGGTTCGACTCCTTTCGGGCGCGCCATATTCGGGAAGTAGCTCAGCTTGGTAGAGCACTTGGTTTGGGACCAAGGGGTCGCAGGTTCGAATCCTGTCTTCCCGACCATGAATGTTCGTCAAGTAAAAAAAGAATATCACTCTTATTATGCGGGTGTAGTTTAATGGTAAAACCTCAGCCTTCCAAGCTGATGTCGTGGGTTCGATTCCCATCACCCGCTCCATTTTATTTTATTGCTCTTTGAAAACTGAACAAACAAACGTCAACAATAATCGTTTTATAACTAGCGTTATAAAACAAAAAAGTAACAAAAAGCTAGAGTTTAGCAATGAGCTAATCAACTCTTTATTGGAGAGTTTGATCCTGGCTCAGGACGAACGCTGGCGGCGTGCCTAATACATGCAAGTCGAGCGGACTTTAAAAGCTTGCTTTTAAAGTTAGCGGCGGACGGGTGAGTAACACGTGGGCAACCTGCCTGTAAGACTGGGATAACTTCGGGAAACCGGAGCTAATACCGGATAATCCTTTTCCTCTCATGAGGAAAAGCTGAAAGACGGTTTACGCTGTCACTTACAGATGGGCCCGCGGCGCATTAGCTAGTTGGTGAGGTAACGGCTCACCAAGGCGACGATGCGTAGCCGACCTGAGAGGGTGATCGGCCACACTGGGACTGAGACACGGCCCAGACTCCTACGGGAGGCAGCAGTAGGGAATCTTCCGCAATGGACGAAAGTCTGACGGAGCAACGCCGCGTGAGTGATGAAGGTTTTCGGATCGTAAAACTCTGTTGTTAGGGAAGAACAAGTACAAGAGTAACTGCTTGTACCTTGACGGTACCTAACCAGAAAGCCACGGCTAACTACGTGCCAGCAGCCGCGGTAATACGTAGGTGGCAAGCGTTGTCCGGAATTATTGGGCGTAAAGCGCGCGCAGGCGGTCCTTTAAGTCTGATGTGAAAGCCCACGGCTCAACCGTGGAGGGTCATTGGAAACTGGGGGACTTGAGTGCAGAAGAGAAGAGTGGAATTCCACGTGTAGCGGTGAAATGCGTAGAGATGTGGAGGAACACCAGTGGCGAAGGCGACTCTTTGGTCTGTAACTGACGCTGAGGCGCGAAAGCGTGGGGAGCAAACAGGATTAGATACCCTGGTAGTCCACGCCGTAAACGATGAGTGCTAAGTGTTAGAGGGTTTCCGCCCTTTAGTGCTGCAGCAAACGCATTAAGCACTCCGCCTGGGGAGTACGGCCGCAAGGCTGAAACTCAAAGGAATTGACGGGGGCCCGCACAAGCGGTGGAGCATGTGGTTTAATTCGAAGCAACGCGAAGAACCTTACCAGGTCTTGACATCCTCTGACACTCCTAGAGATAGGACGTTCCCCTTCGGGGGACAGAGTGACAGGTGGTGCATGGTTGTCGTCAGCTCGTGTCGTGAGATGTTGGGTTAAGTCCCGCAACGAGCGCAACCCTTGATCTTAGTTGCCAGCATTCAGTTGGGCACTCTAAGGTGACTGCCGGTGACAAACCGGAGGAAGGTGGGGATGACGTCAAATCATCATGCCCCTTATGACCTGGGCTACACACGTGCTACAATGGATGGTACAAAGGGCAGCAAAACCGCGAGGTCGAGCAAATCCCATAAAACCATTCTCAGTTCGGATTGTAGGCTGCAACTCGCCTACATGAAGCTGGAATCGCTAGTAATCGCGGATCAGCATGCCGCGGTGAATACGTTCCCGGGCCTTGTACACACCGCCCGTCACACCACGAGAGTTTGTAACACCCGAAGTCGGTGGGGTAACCTTTTGGAGCCAGCCGCCTAAGGTGGGATAGATGATTGGGGTGAAGTCGTAACAAGGTAGCCGTATCGGAAGGTGCGGCTGGATCACCTCCTTTCTAAGGAAAATGGAATTTACATTCCATCAAAGATTGTTGACGATTTGTTGTTCAGTTTTGAGGGAGCAATTCCTCAAAATGAAAGGCTTAATAAGCCTGATTGTTCCTTGAAAACTAGATTATGTAAGAACCAAGAAAGAAACCGAGTAATCGCCATCTTAGATTCTCTATTTTAGAGAATTACTTCTTTGGAAAGTAGTCGTATTAAACGAATACTCCTTCAAAGATTGGAGAGCAAAGAGAAGCAAGTAGATCAAGGAAGCGACCGAACGAGCACCGGAGCGTACGACAGTACGTGAGGAGCAGAGTGAAGAAGCTTGACGAAGAGATACGCCGCTTATCTTTGGTCGAAACTAAGTTAAGTTAGAAAGGGCGCACGGTGGATGCCTTGGCACTAGGAGCCGATGAAGGACGGGATTAACACCGATATGCTTTGGGGAGCTGTAAGTAAGCTTTGATCCAGAGATTTCCGAATGGGGAAACCCTCTATCCGTAATGGGATAGAATCTTTACCTGAATACATAGGGTACTGAAGGCAGACCCGGGGAACTGAAACATCTAAGTACCCGGAGGAAGAGAAAGCAAACGCGATTCCCTGAGTAGCGGCGAGCGAAACGGGATTAGCCCAAACCAAGAGGCTTGCCTCTTGGGGTTGTAGGACACTCTATATGGAGTTACAAAGGAACGGGGTAGACGAATCGATCTGGAAAGGTCAGTCGTAGAAGGTAAAAACCCTGTAGTCGAAACTTCGTTCCCTCTTGAGTGTATCCTGAGTACGGCGGGACACGAGAAATCCCGTCGGAAGCAGGGAGGACCATCTCCCAAGGCTAAATACTCCCTAGTGACCGATAGTGAACCAGTACCGTGAGGGAAAGGTGAAAAGCACCCCGGAAGGGGAGTGAAATAGATCCTGAAACCGTGTGCCTACAAGTAGTTAGAGCCCTTTTATGGGTGATAGCGTGCCTTTTGTAGAATGAACCGGCGAGTTACGATTACATGCGAGGTTAAGTTGAAGAGACGGAGCCGCAGCGAAAGCGAGTCTGAATAGGGCGAAATAGTATGTGGTTGTAGACCCGAAACCAGGTGATCTACCCATGTCCAGGGTGAAGTCCAGGTAACACTGGATGGAGGCCCGAACCCACGCACGTTGAAAAGTGCGGGGATGAGGTGTGGGTAGCGGAGAAATTCCAATCGAACTTGGAGATAGCTGGTTCTCTCCGAAATAGCTTTAGGGCTAGCCTCAAGATTTAGAGTATTGGAGGTAGAGCACTGTTTGGACTAGGGGCCCCCATCGGGTTACCGAATTCAGACAAACTCCGAATGCCAAATACTTATTCTTGGGAGTCAGACTACGAGTGATAAGATCCGTGGTCAAGAGGGAAACAGCCCAGACCACCAGCTAAGGTCCCAAAGTATACGTTAAGTGGAAAAGGATGTGGAGTTGCTTAGACAACCAGGATGTTGGCTTAGAAGCAGCCACCATTTAAAGAGTGCGTAATAGCTCACTGGTCGAGTGACTCTGCGCCGAAAATGTACCGGGGCTAAACGTATCACCGAAGCTGTGGATTGACATCTTTGATGTCAGTGGTAGGAGAGCGTTCTAAGGGCGTTGAAGCTAGACCGTAAGGACTGGTGGAGCGCTTAGAAGTGAGAATGCCGGTATGAGTAGCGAAAGATGAGTGAGAATCTCATCCACCGAATGCCTAAGGTTTCCTGAGGAAGGCTCGTCCGCTCAGGGTTAGTCGGGACCTAAGCCGAGGCTGAAAAGCGTAGGCGATGGACAACAGGTTGATATTCCTGTACCACCTTTAAATCGTTTGAGCAATGGGGGGACGCAGGAGGATAGGGTAAGCGTGCTGTTGGATTAGCACGTCCAAGCAGTTAGGCTGGTAATGAGGCAAATCCCATTACCACATAAGCGGAGCTGTGACGGCGAGGGAAATATAGTACCGAAGTTCCTGATTCCACACTGCCAAGAAAAGCCTCTAGCGAGATTTAGGGTGCCCGTACCGCAAACCGACACAGGTAGGCGAGGAGAGAATCCTAAGGTGAGCGAGAGAACTCTCGTTAAGGAACTCGGCAAAATGACCCCGTAACTTCGGGAGAAGGGGTGCTCTTGCGGGTGCAAGCCTGCGAGAGCCGCAGTGAATAGGCCCAGGCGACTGTTTAGCAAAAACACAGGTCTCTGCGAAGCCGCAAGGCGAAGTATAGGGGCTGACACCTGCCCGGTGCTGGAAGGTTAAGAGGAGGGGTTAGCACGTTAGTGCGAAGCTCTGAATTGAAGCCCCAGTAAACGGCGGCCGTAACTATAACGGTCCTAAGGTAGCGAAATTCCTTGTCGGGTAAGTTCCGACCCGCACGAAAGGTGTAACGATCTGGGCACTGTCTCAACGAGAGACTCGGTGAAATTATAGTACCTGTGAAGATGCAGGTTACCCGCGACAGGACGGAAAGACCCCGTGGAGCTTTACTGCAGCCTGATATTGAATTTTGGTACAGCTTGTACAGGATAGGTAGGAGCCTTGGAAGCCGGAGCGCTAGCTTCGGTGGAGGCATTGGTGGGATACTACCCTGGCTGTATTGACATTCTAACCCGCACCCCTGATCGGGGTGGGAGACAGTGTCAGGTGGGCAGTTTGACTGGGGCGGTCGCCTCCTAAAAAGTAACGGAGGCGCCCAAAGGTTCCCTCAGAATGGTTGGAAATCATTCGTAGAGTGTAAAGGCACAAGGGAGCTTGACTGCGAGACCTACAAGTCGAGCAGGGACGAAAGTCGGGCTTAGTGATCCGGTGGTTCCGCATGGAAGGGCCATCGCTCAACGGATAAAAGCTACCCCGGGGATAACAGGCTTATCTCCCCCAAGAGTCCACATCGACGGGGAGGTTTGGCACCTCGATGTCGGCTCATCGCATCCTGGGGCTGTAGTCGGTCCCAAGGGTTGGGCTGTTCGCCCATTAAAGCGGTACGCGAGCTGGGTTCAGAACGTCGTGAGACAGTTCGGTCCCTATCCGTCGTGGGCGTAGGAAATTTGAGAGGAGCTGTCCTTAGTACGAGAGGACCGGGATGGACGCACCGCTGGTGTACCAGTTGTCTTGCCAAAGGCATCGCTGGGTAGCTATGTGCGGAAGGGATAAGTGCTGAAAGCATCTAAGCATGAAGCCCCCCTCAAGATGAGATTTCCCATAGCGCAAGCTAGTAAGATCCCTGAAAGATGATCAGGTTGATAGGTCAGAGGTGGAAGCGTGGCGACATGTGGAGCTGACTGATACTAATAGATCGAGGACTTAACTAAAATAATCTTAGCGTAAGCTAAGAAAGATTACTTGTTCTTTCTTTTACTTCATAATCTAGTTTTGAGGGAATAACCTCAAAAATTAAATAGTCTGGTGGCGATAGCGAGAAGGTCACACCCGTTCCCATACCGAACACGGAAGTTAAGCTTCTCAGCGCCGATGGTAGTTGGGGGTTCTCCCCCTGTGAGAGTAGGACGTCGCTAGGCTTTTATTATTTTATATCGTCGCGGGGTGGAGCAGTCTGGTAGCTCGTCGGGCTCATAACCCGAAGGTCGCAGGTTCAAATCCTGTCCCCGCAATCAAACAATGAAAAATCCTTAGGAATAAAACCTAAGGATTTTTTTGTTCGTCTAGGATTTTTTTTAATGGAGAGACTGTGGATAACTAAATTAAAAATAAAGAAGCAAGATCAGAAGGTTTCCCTCAAAAAACAAAAGACTAGCTTTAGACTCAGTGGGTAATTGAGTATAATAAAAGATAATACCATTATTAAATTTGTATTAGGAGTAATTTATGAATAACTTTGAATGGAAGGCAGATAATGCGGAAGAAACAATTGGTTTTGCGGAGCGGATTGCATGGCTTTTACAAGCAGGAGATGTAATCACTTTAGAAGGTGATTTAGGAGCTGGCAAAACAACTTTTACAAAGGGAATAGCGAAAGGATTAGGGATAACTAAAACAGTTAATAGTCCCACCTTTACAATAATTAAAGAGTATCAAGGGAAATTACCATTGTATCATATGGATGTTTATCGTTTAAAGGATAGCGATGAGGATTTAGGATTTGATGAGTACTTTGAAGGAGAAGGCGTTACAGTAGTGGAATGGGCCCATTTGATTGAGGAGCAGCTACCAGTGGATTATCTGCAGATTAACTTATATTATGATAATACATCGGGAAGAAAAATTGTCTTATCACCTAAGGGCTCCCGTTATATGCAATTATGTAAGGAGTTATTTTCATGAAGATATTAGCAATAGATACATCAAATTTTGTTTTAGGGGTTGCCTTATATGAGAATGGGAAGGTAATCGGGGAGTATATTACAAACCTAAAAAAGAATCATTCGATTAGAGCAATGCCAGCAATTGAACAGTTAATGAAGGACTGTGATATTAAACCAAAGGATCTTTCTAAAATCGTGGTAGCAAAAGGTCCAGGATCTTATACAGGAGTGCGTATTGGTGTTACCATTGCGAAAACACTGGCTTGGACATTGAACATCCCACTTGTGGGTGTTTCTAGTTTAGAAGTGCTTGCTGCATCTGTGGGAAGATACTTTGATGGATATGTTTCTCCCTTATTTGATGCAAGAAGAGGACAGATTTACACAGGACTTTATCAATTTAGCAGAAATGATATTGAGATCGTAAAAAATGATCAGTTAATCCTTTCAACTGATTGGATAGAGGAACTTGTCCCATTAAAACAGCGAATATTGTTTGTAGGAAATGACTTACCTATACACCAAGATATCTTAACAGAAGGATTAGGAGAGTTTGCTCAGTTAACCGATGCTGTGGACTTTAATCCTAGACCGTCTATCCTTGCAATGTTAGGAGAAGCTAGAGAGGGAGAAGCGATACATACGTTTACCCCTAATTATATTCGCTTAGCAGAAGCAGAGGCCAATTGGTTGAAGGCAAATAAAATAGAGAAAAAGGAAGACAGGGGATAATGTCAACATTTGAATTTCGCAATATGACAGTCGCGGATATCGATAATGTTTTTAAAATCGAAACGATTTCTTTTAGTACTCCATGGAGCAAAGAGGCTTTTTATAATGAGCTGACCCAAAATCGGTTTGCAAAATATATTGTCATCCAATATGAAGACGGGCTTGTTGGATATTGTGGTGTATGGATTGTTGTAGATGAAGCACATATTACAAATATCGCTATTCTGCCTGATTTCAGAGGGAAAAAACTTGGTGAAATGCTGCTTACAAAGATTATGGAAGAAGCAAGAAAGCTTGGTGCAACTACTATGACACTAGAAGTTCGTGTAACTAATGAAGTAGCACAAAATTTATATAGAAAACTTGGATTTCAAAATGGAGCAATCAGAAAGAAGTATTATACAGATAATCAAGAAGATGCTTTAGTAATGTGGGTGAAATTATGAAGAATAATAATGTAATAATAATGGGCATGGAAACAAGCTGTGATGAAACGGCTGTTTCTATTGTAAAAAACGGGACAGAAATCCTTTCTAATATTGTTTCTTCTCAAATAGAAAGTCATAAACGATTTGGCGGAGTAGTTCCCGAAATTGCTTCGAGACATCATGTGGAGCAAATTACGATTGTGATTGAAGAGGCCCTCTCAAAAGCAGAGATAAGCTATGAGGATATTGATGCTATTGCTGTAACAGAAGGTCCTGGTTTAGTAGGTGCTCTTTTAATAGGGGTAAATGCAGCTAAAGCAATAAGTTTTGCACATGATATCCCCTTAGTTGGTGTACATCATATTGCAGGACATATATATGCTAATCGACTTGTGGATAACTTAGAATTTCCTTTATTAGCTCTTGTGGTTTCTGGTGGACATACCGAATTAGTGTTAATGAAAGAGCATGGCCATTTTGAGGTTATTGGAGAAACAAGGGATGATGCGGCTGGCGAAGCATATGATAAAGTTGCAAGGACGCTCCAGCTTCCTTATCCAGGTGGACCTCATATTGATCGATTAGCAGGAGAAGGAAACCCAAAAGCTGTTAAGCTTCCAAGAGCATGGATAGAAGGTACGTATGATTTTAGTTTCAGTGGATTAAAATCAGCAGTTATCAACACTGTGCATAACGCTGAACAACGTGGTGAAGTTATTAGACCAGAGGACTTGGCTGCTAGTTTTCAGGAAAGTGTAGTGGATGTATTAGTTTCAAAGACTTTGGAAGCAGCAAAGGAATACAAGGTAAAACAAGTTGTATTAGCGGGCGGTGTTGCTGCTAACAAGGGTTTAAGAACAGTACTTGCAGAGAAATTTAAACAGTTAGATTCAGTTAAGTTAACCATTCCTCCATTATCTTTATGTACAGATAATGCAGCAATGATAGCAGCAGCTGGCACAGTTTTCTTCGAAAAAGGACAGCGAGCACACCTGGATTTAAACGGAAATCCAGGATTAGATATAACTATCCACAATGTGTAGGAATAAGTCTTTTTACTTATATGCATAGAAAAGTGTAATTGTGAATAAATATGATGTTATATACATATTATGTGGATATTGTGTATAACTTATTATCGTTTTGTGGATAATGTGGGTAAATATGTGGAAAGCTTATATAATAACTCTTTAATATGTGGATAATAATGTGGAAAAAAAGTACTGGGTATTGGTATACCCAGTACTTTTTACTTATCTGACAATTCGGTCCATTCATCCATTAAACGATCAATTTGACCTTTTAACTGTTCAAGGCTGTTATTTAACTCTAAAACCTTAGCATGATTCTGAAAGATTTCAGGTTCACATAGGAGAGTTTCCTGTTCTGATACTTTTAATTCTAGTTCTTCGATCGTTGTTTCAATTTCTTCAATTCTTCTTATTCTTTGTCTTTCTAGCTTTTTGGCTTCCTTATCCATCTGGTAAGATGTCTTTTCTTCTGTACCATTGTCACGTTCAACCTGAATAGAAGCCGTTGCTTCCAATGCTTTAATCTCTGCTTGTTCTAATTTTTTTTCCACATAATAGTCGTAGTCACCTAGAAATTCTGTAGATCCTTCTGCACTTAATTCAATCACTTTTGTTGCAATCCTATTTATAAAATAACGATCATGTGAAACAAATAAAATGGTGCCCGGATAATCAATTAGAGCATTCTCCAGTACTTCTTTACTATCTAAGTCTAAATGGTTAGTTGGCTCGTCCAAAATTAATACATTGGGTTTTTCCATCATTAATTTAGATAATGCTAAACGCGCTTTTTCCCCGCCGCTTAATGAGTTAACTGTTTTTAAAACATCATCACCAGAGAATAAGAAGTTACCAAGCACTGTTCGGATATCTTTTTCAGGAGTTAGTGGGAAGTCATCCCATAATTCATTTAATACGCGTTTGTTTGATGTCAATTCTGCTTGTTCTTGATCATAGTAGCCGAGCATGACATTTGATCCAAGTGAAATGGAGCCAGCATGCTTTGGCAGCTTTTCAATAATTGTCTTTAATAAAGTAGATTTACCAACACCATTTGGTCCGACTAATGCCACGCTATCTCCTCGTTTTATTTGGAAGGATATGTGTTTGGATACAGTATTATCTATATAACCAATAGAAAGATCATCCATTTTTAAAACATCATTTCCTGTTTGTTTTGTAATTTCAAACCCAAAAGAAGCTGATTTTTCATTTCCGTCTGGACGATCCATCCGTTCCATTTTATCCAATGTCTTTCTACGGCTTTGTGCTCTTTTGGTAGTAGATGCACGTGCTAAGTTTTTTTGAATAAATGTTTCTAGTTTGGCAATTTCATCTTGCTGCTTTTCATAAAGTTTCATTTCACGCTCATAATTTTCTGCTTTTTGCTCAAGATAACCGCTATAGTTACCGAGAAACTTTTGAATATGATGTCTGGATATTTCATAGACTTGTGTTACTACTTTGTCAAGGAAGTAACGGTCATGGGAAACGATTAAGACGGCTCCTTTATAGCCTTGCAAGTATTGCTCTAACCAGGAAAGTGTTTCAATATCTAAATGGTTAGTCGGCTCATCTAGAATTAAAATATCTGGTGTCGTAAGCAGTAGTTTAGCTAATGCCAGTCTTGTTTTCTGCCCACCACTTAAAGAGGAAATTTTAGTGCTGTAATCGAATGTATTAAAGTTAAGTCCGTGTAAAACGGAACGAATATCTGCTTCGTATTGATAGCCGCCACTTTCCTTAAATTCGTATTGCAGATTGTCATATTCTTTTAAAATTTTCTCAAAAGCATCTGGGTTCTCGATAGTGCCAGGATCCGACATCTGTTGTTCCAGTTTTCTTAAATGCTTCTCTTTAATTTGAAGTTCGTGGAATACAGTTAACATCTCATCCCAAATGGAAAGATTTGATTCAAGCCCTGTATTTTGGGCGAGATAGCCTATTTCGACATTTTTCGGTTTTATGATTTCACCAGAGTCATAAGACAGTTGTCCTGCAATTATTTTTAATAAGGTAGACTTCCCGGCACCATTTCTTCCCACGAGAGCGATTCTATCTCTTGCTTGTACTTCTAATTTTATATTTGATAAGATAAGTTCAGCTCCAAAGTGTTTGGTTAGCTGATTTACTTGTAATAGTATCATTTCTTCACCTCAGGGGATTATGTACCATAAGTGTAACCTAAAAATACGTTATACTGCAATAAAGGTGAAATGGGAAAAAAGTGATAATAAATACACATTCTCTTTAAAATAGTGTATCATTTTGCTTAGAGGTGTTATTATGGGGGAGTTTACACATTTTAATCATGAGGGCCGTGCAAAAATGGTTGATATCTCAGAAAAAAGTGAAACCGTTCGCATAGCTACTGCTCAATCTAGCATTAAAGTAAGGGAAGAAATCTATCAGAAAATCACAAATTTAGAAATCAAAAAAGGGGATGTCTTAGCTGTTGGGCAAGTGGCAGGAATAATGGCTGCTAAGAAAACGGCTGATATTATCCCTATGTGTCACCCAATTATGTTGAAGGGTGTCGATATATCGTTTCGATGGGAAGAAGAGGCAGGATTTTTCCACCTAATTATTTCAGCAACGGTAAAGACAGTTGGGAGTACGGGTGTGGAAATGGAAGCCTTAACTGCTGCTTCTGTTACAGCGTTAACTATTTATGATATGTGTAAAAGCATGGATAAAGGGATGGTAATTGGGCACACCTATTTAGTTGAGAAATCAGGTGGAAAAAGCGGCAATTACAAAAGAGAGCAGTAGAAATAACTGCTAATTTTTAAATATAGGTAGGGGATAAGTATGCATAATGAGGTAATGAAGATACCGCAGGCAACAGCGAAGCGGTTACCATTATATTATCGTTTTTTAAAAAACTTACATTCATCGGGAAAGCAGAGAGTGTCTTCCGCTGAATTAAGTGAAGCAGTAAAGGTTGATTCTGCTACAATAAGACGGGATTTTTCTTATTTTGGTGCTCTTGGAAAAAAGGGATATGGTTATAATGTAAACTATTTATTGTCATTTTTCCGTAAAACATTAGATCAAGATGAACTAACAAAGGTTGCTTTAATTGGTGTTGGTAATCTTGGGGTTGCCTTTTTAAAATATAACTTCTTAAAAAATAATAACACAAAAATAGAAGTGGGATTCGATGTGATAGAAGAAAAGATTGGCACTTTAGTGAACGATGTGCCGATTCATCATATGGATGATCTAGAGAAAGTTCTACAAGAAAATGGAGTAGAAGTGGCGATATTAACGGTTCCTGCAAGTGCTGCTCAGGTAATTACTGATCGTTTAGTGGAAAGTAATATTAAAGGAATATTGAACTTTACTCCTGCTCGTCTAAATGTGCCATCAAATGTACGAGTTCATCATATTGACTTAGCAGTAGAGCTGCAATCTCTTGTTTATTTCTTAAAACATTATCCTACTCCGGATGCGGAAGTAGAAGTAGAGGTTGAGGAAACGGAAGAATAAAAAGGAAATGCGTGTATAAGAGTGTAGAGGGAACTACATTCTTATACACGCATTTTTTTAAAGAAAATTGTACTCGTTGATTTCCAATAGAAGTCAACGGACTTCTACTCTAATCAGCTCTATTAAGGGTAATCTTCGTTTGCTCATCTCCTGTAAATTGCCTTTCGATTATTGTTTTGGTTTTTTAGTATCGCGTTGGTTTTTTTTCAGGAAAAAGTGAAAATTGATTAGCTTAATTCCTGAACCGATATCAAAGGTTGCGAGGATGACTAGTAAATATGTATAGAATCCCCATTCTTGGTTTCGTTGTAAATCATGTACTGCAAAGTATATAAAGAAAGCTCCAAATATAATATATATAATTCCTGAAAATAGCGGTGATCTTCTCATTTTATAAAAATCCTCCAATAAAGTGTGTGACGCCTGAGTACTTTTCCTGCCATTCGATAATTCTATCATAGTTTAATTGCATGATAACTACGAACGAATTCATTGCGACATGAGCGAAGATCGGCACAAGGATTCTTTTGGTCCTCACATATAGGAAAGCAAATGTAAATCCCATGCTTGCATATAGTAGAATATGGGTGAAATCTCTATGAGCAACCGCAAAGATAAGGGAACTAATTAGTGCAGAGATAAAAAATCCGAACCGCTTATATAGGGAGCCGAAAATAATTTTACGAAACACTATTTCCTCGAGAATGGGTCCAATCACACTTACTACGATAATGACAAGAGGTGCAGCATTAATAAGCTGCATGATTTGCTCTGTGTTTTCCGATCCAGCTTCTATGCCTAATAGTCGTTCGATTATGCCTGCAAAGGTTTGTGCAAATAAAGATAGAAAAATCCCCCCAATTGCCCAGCCGATAGAAGAAGGAATATTCATCATATCGGAGCGCATTGGATTTCTCATTTCTTTTCTTAACAGAAAAAGACAGATTATAAGGGTAACGACAAAACTAAATATCAACCAAATAATGTTAGATTGAAATTGAATCGCTTTAGATGCTGGGTTATATCCAAGCAAACCAGCGATAAAGAGAATAACAGGAACTCCAACAAAAGTAGAGAGCTGCATGGCAATGTAAGCTATGATGATAATCCAATATTCTTTTTTCAAAATAAAAGCTCCTTTAAATAATGATGGTTTAAAAGTTTGTGACAAAGGAATTATATCTAACCTAATCTGTCTTATTATATTGAAGATAACAGACAATCATACTTTCTATTCTACTAATAAGGAGTGCTTTGTTTCAAATAGTAGCAACTAAAATAATAGAAAGAATGAATATTTAAGGCGTAAAGGTATATACTTTGTAAGGGCAAAAGCAACTAGAAAAAAATTTACAAAAAAATAAGTCTTGTCTCTTGCATTCTGAGAAAAGATTAATTAATATAATAATTGTGTTAGCACTCATTGTGATTGAGTGCTAATAATAAAAATTTGTATATAATTTGAGGAGGTTGTTTCACTTGTTAAAGCCATTAGGAGATCGCATTATTATTGAGCTTGTTGAAACAGAAGAAAAAACTGCAAGTGGTATCGTATTACCAGACTCTGCTAAAGAAAAGCCTCAAGAAGGTAAAGTAGTAGCTGTAGGAACTGGTCGTGTACTAGACAACGGAGAACGTGCTGCGCTTGAAGTATCTGTTGATGACCGCATTATCTTCTCAAAATACTCTGGTACTGAAGTGAAGTACGAAGGGAAAGAATACTTAATCCTTCGCGAAAGCGACATTTTAGCTATTATTGGCTAATTTTATTTTAACATAAGAGATTACTGATTATAAAAATACATGAGATAACAATACTTGAGGAGGTTTTTCAAAATGGCTAAAGATATTAAATTTAGTGAAGAAGCTCGCCGTGCAATGCTGCGTGGGGTAGACGCTCTAGCAGACGCTGTTAAAGTAACGCTTGGACCAAAAGGACGCAACGTGGTTCTTGAGAAAAAATATGGTTCACCACTTATTACAAATGATGGTGTAACAATTGCAAAAGAAATCGAATTAGAAGATGCGTTTGAAAACATGGGTGCAAAACTAGTTGCAGAAGTAGCAAGCAAAACAAATGATGTTGCTGGAGACGGTACAACAACAGCAACAGTTCTAGCACAAGCAATGATTCGTGAAGGACTTAAAAACGTTACTGCTGGAGCTAACCCAATGGGTATCCGTAAAGGGATGGACAGAGCAATCTCAACTGCGATTGAGGAATTAAAAGCTATCTCTAAACCAATCGAAGGCAAAGCTTCTATTGCACAAGTTGCTGCTATTTCTTCTGCAGATGAAGAAGTAGGACAATTAATTGCTGAAGCAATGGAACGCGTTGGTAACGATGGTGTTATCACAATCGAAGAATCAAAAGGTTTCACTACTGAGCTAGACGTAGTAGAAGGTATGCAGTTCGACCGTGGATATGTATCACCTTACATGGTAACTGACTCAGATAAAATGGAAGCTGTTCTTGAAAATCCATATATCTTAATTACAGATAAAAAGATTACAAACATTCAAGAAATTTTACCAGTGTTAGAGCAAGTTGTTCAACAAGGTAAACCATTATTAATCGTTGCCGAAGACGTTGAAGGCGAAGCAAATGCTACATTAGTATTAAACAAACTTCGCGGTACGTTCACTGCAGTAGCTGTTAAAGCTCCTGGATTCGGTGATCGTCGTAAAGCAATGCTAGAAGATATCGCTGTTTTAACAGGCGGTCAAGTAATTACAGAAGATCTTGGCTTAGAGCTTAAGACAACATCTATTGAATCATTAGGTCGCGCTGCAAAAGTAGTAATCACAAAAGAAACTACAACAATTGTAGAAGGTGCTGGTTCAACAGAAGATATCCAAGCACGTGTAAATCAAATCCGTGTTCAATTAGAAGAAACTACTTCTGAATTTGACCGTGAAAAATTACAAGAACGTCTTGCAAAACTTTCTGGTGGTGTAGCAGTAGTGAAAGTTGGTGCTGCAACAGAAACAGAATTAAAAGAACGCAAACTACGTATCGAAGATGCTCTAAACTCTACTCGCGCTGCTGTGGAAGAAGGTATCGTAGCAGGTGGTGGTACAGCACTTCTAAACGTATACAATAAAGTAGCTGCTATCCAAGCAGAAGGCGACGAAGCAACTGGTATCAATATCGTTCTACGCGCGATCGAAGAACCAGTTCGTCAAATCGCATTCAACGCAGGTCTAGAAGGATCCGTAATCGTTGAAAAATTGAAAAACGAACCAGTAGGAACAGGATTCAACGCTGCTAACGGCGAATGGGTAAACATGATTGAAGCTGGTATCGTTGACCCAACTAAAGTTACTCGTTCTGCATTACAAAACGCAGGTTCAGTAGCTGCAATGTTCTTAACTACAGAAGCTGTCGTAGCTGACAAGCCAGAACCAGCTGGTCAAGGTGCTGCAATGCCTGACATGGGTGGCATGGGCGGAATGGGCGGCATGATGTAGAATAGCTAATAAAACCTTATTATATCAAGGTTTTACAGGCTAGTATGTCTTAATAGGCACCAAAAAGGTGCCAACATTCCGAAATTAGAAGCTTCTCATTAGTTCCGCAAACTTTTGAGAGGCTTCTTTTTTCTGTCTTTAGTAATGTGAAGATAAACTTGTGTAGTTATTTCATCTTCTGTATGTCCCAACCGATCCATGATTTGAAGTAATTCAATGCCATAAAGCTTAGCGGTTACACTATTTTTTATTTTATTTCCCCACTCATTTGCGAATTTTTCTTTTTTTAAATCAGTGTGGTTCTTTACAGAGTCCATTCACATAAATCAGAATGTAGTCATAATTTTTAGAATCCATAGTTGTAATAGTAACTTATCAATATTTTACATTTTCCGCTGTATAAACAAGTTTCTCTTGTTTCTTTTTAACTTTTCTTCTTCCTCAGCTTTCTGTTCTTTCTCTCGTTCCTTTTCAATGGGGAGGATTTTTACAGTGGTGTAGATAGTGGGATTTTTATACCTTTATAATTGTAGCTCTAAATTATCTGATAAAATAATCTATATAGATTAGAAAAGGAGGCCATCCATTGTCAAAAGGTCTTATTCACCATATTGAAATATATGTTTCAAATTTGAAAAGTTCAATCACCTTTTGGGGGTGGTTTTTAGAGGAATTAGGATATGAGTCTTTTCAATCGTGGGAAAGTGGACATAGCTGGAAACTCGGAGAGACATATATTGTTTTCGTACAAGCAGAAGAACGGTTTATGGACACACCTTACCATAGATGTCGGGTAGGTCTAAACCATTTGGCATTCCACGCAAGTTCTCGTCAACAAATAGACGATATGACAAGAAAGTTAGAACAAAAAGGTGTTAAAATCTTTTATACCGATAAGCATCCTTATGCAGGAGGGGAAAAACATTACGCGGTTTATTTTGAAGATCCGGATAGAATTAAGGTTGAATTGGTAGCACCTTGACCACTATATTTATAGAGCTTTTAACATCTCAACAGTTGTGTAACTGGATTTTTGACATGCTAAAATAGTATTTCATTAAAGAATAGAACATTTATAAGGAATAAAAAGTGATGGAAAAACTCCATCACTTTATAGGCTTCTCATCAGTTCACCAAGCTTTTGAGAGGCTTCTTTTTTTTCTGTCATTAGTAATGTGTATGTTCCTACCGGTCCATGATTTGAAGTAATTCATTTCCTGCTTCTGCTAAAAGAAGTGTGATATCTTAATGAATGAGGGTTAATCGTTTGTGGATAGCTGGCGTTAATGGTATGTTCTTCAAAGTCAATACCTTTCCACTTAAAGGCTTATAATCCTCCAGCCCGCAATCTAGGTATAGGCAAGAATTAAGAAAATTACATAGTCATTTGGATATTCGAGCTTTTGGCTGCATCAAGGAATATCATCATTTTTAATCCTTCGGGAGGGAGAGAAGGAAAGGCATAATTGTTTCATAAAAGTAAATCAATAAAGGTTCCAATGTATTACTGTACAAAATTTAATAAGCCCAGCACGGAACTGGATGTTCTGAACCACCACAGTCAGAAATCATTGGTTTCACATCTGAACCAAATACTGGTGATGACACAGAGAAAATTAATCCAAAAACCATTGAATTTTCAAGAGATTTTTTTTCATGAATTCACCGCCTTTCAAACGTAATAAGTATATTTATGGTATATCAAATACTGGAATTATTAAAGGAATAGAATTCCACAAAAAACTAAAAGATTCGACATGAAGTGAAAACAGATAACTAAAGTGAAGCAAGGAGGAGTAAAGTTGGCTAAGGTTTTAGACGATGTCGTGGGAGTATGGTGTTTTAGTTTGATATAGAAAATGAAGACATCGTTTTCATGAAATTAACAAGAATTAGATACGGAAATATGTGATGGACGAAAGCTAATAGTTAAACGTAAGGAAAGTAGATAACAGCTGTGCAATCGGAAAAGAAAAGCTCTAATTTAATACAAAAAGCGTGAGAGAATTCACGCTTCTATTATTACTGACGTTTTTTTAATTGGAGATTCCCTTTAAAGATAATAACAGCATTGAAAGCTTCATATAAAGCATAAACGGGATAGCAAAATGCTAGGAAAATTATTGCTGTGGGGATTTTTTCCGCAATAGGAAAGAAGTTAGTTAAAAAGTTTTTGACAGTGACACCAAGTAAAATAAAGAGAGGAATTATGATTATTGCTACTAAAATTAATATTGGTGTCATCTTTGTTTCTTTTAACTTAGCCTTACAATGCGGGCATTTCATATTAAATGGTGATGGGAAATCTTCAAAATGTTCGATTGTAAGAGATTTATTACAGTTAGGGCATGGGGTAGATGTTTTCATAATTCATTTCTTTCTCCTTAGTATAGATTTAAATACATTATAAGTTGTAATTATTTTAATAGAAAGTAAATTTTATACAAAAACAACTTAAATGAACAGTACAAAGCTTATCCGCAGAAAGGAGAGTAAGAGATGATCAATAAAGAAGTATGTTGACGAGAACTTCTAGACTATAGTTGGTTTATTTAGCCTAAGTTGGATTTTTGATTTTTTACATGTAATCCATAATCTTCAGCATTCATTTTAACTGGCTGTGGCAATTTCCTTAATGTAGAATTTAAAATCCAAAAAATTGATATGAATAAAAATCCAAAACTTAATAATCCGAAGACTAGGGTAATATCAAGAATTGTAGCAACGTAACCGCCTAAAAGGGAACCGATAGGCATCATTAAAGTCCCGATACTAGCTGCAACCGTAATAGTTCTCGCAACCAATTTCTGTGGAATCATTCCTAATATAGCTGAATTCATGACAACATTGGTTACACCTAAAGGTATCCAAGCAAAACCAAACAATATAATAGATAAAGTTTTTGAAGGCATAAAGATGGAACTAATCCAAAAACAAAATCCTATAATAAATGCTATAATTGTCAGAGTACCTAAAGGGAATTTTCCCATAATACTCCCCAATAGAGCTCCTATTAATGTTCCTGCTGATAATGCTGCCATTAAATATCCATATGTCTCAGAACCACCAAGGTATTCACCGTATACTGGTAAAATAGCAAGGGTCGCCCCAATTGCAAAGTTTGCAACAACTATCGATACAAATAATTTAGCAATGATAGAACCAAAAACAAATTTAAATCCATCAGTTAATTCTAACCAATAATTCTTAAGTAATTGTTTCAGTTTTCTTTGTTTATTATCTGGTATTAAGACATCTGGATCCTCATTAACAGAAATTCTAATTGATAAAAATAATACGGCAGCAATAAAAAATACTATGGAATCTATAATGAATAACGTTACTACTCCTAATAATGAAATTAGTATACCCGCAATTGCATTAAAAGCCATATCAATGCCTTGATAAGCAAAACTAAATAATGAATTACCTTTAACTAATTCATCTTTTTTTAATATCAAAGGTAAAGCAGCTGTTTGAGCCGGGTATGCGAATTGATTTAGCAAAGATATCAAAGGAATTATAATTAGTACTGTAGTTACATTTAAATAATTGAATTGATGCGCAATCGGAATAATAGCTATAAGTATGCCTTGAACAAGCTGAGTAATAAATAGGATTTTTCTTAAAGACCAACGATCAACCAATGGACCTGCTAAAAATTGTATTGCTTGTGGTAACAAGGCTAAAAAGCCTGCTAATCCAGTGTGAAATGCTGATCCTCCTAATTCATATACTAACCACATTGCTGCAATATAATAGATACTGTCTGCCATATTAGTTATAATTCTTCCGGAAAATAATCGTGTAAACCTCCAGTTTCTAAATAAGGATATCATTTTAAAATTCACCTTTTTCCTTTTTTACTTCGAAACCTACACTTGAAATATAAAAAGTGCTTATATCTTCTTGGTCCGTATTTTCCATAATTGCTAATTCATTTAAAAGATTATGATACTTTTTTTTCCACTTCATAAACTGTTGTCGATTAATATTAACTTTTGTTTGAATAGAAATTAATGGCCAATCCATATATTCTCCTGAAGATATTGAAAATGATTCCTCGGGAGCAACAATTGCCTCATTTCTTGCATTTGACAAAATTGAATATATTGAAGTTCTAATTGATTCATTCATTTCATTGAGGTGAGGAAAAAGCTTTTGGTCGATAACAATATCTGTTCCATAAGTCTTATAAAATTTCTGTGCAATCCCATTTAGTAATTCCGTTTTTTCAATATATATTATCTTAACTTTTTCAAGTTCCTTTAAATGGTAATGTACCTTAGGGGCAGGGATATTTAAAATATCCCCAATTTGTTTCCCCGTTTTGGATTGGTTTGTTATTTCGGAAAAGATTCTTATTCTTAAGGGATCACTAATCGCTTTTAATTGATCGTAAGATTTAATCAATAATAAATTTGTAGAGGACATCCTTCAATACTCCTTTAACGTTCAAATTTGTTTGAATGTTATTATATAATTTTTAGTTTTACAATTATTTTATTTATTTAGATTAAAGAGAACTTCTTCTTTTAAAAGATACATTTGGAATTTATTAAACTTTATTTCTTGTATTAATGTTTATAGAGGTAAAAATGAAAGCGAATTTAGGGATCCTCTATTCAAATAAAGCTTCCAGTAAAAGTACTAAAAGGAACAATAGCTTAAAAGATTGTTTAGTAGATTATTTTTCTGTTTATTATGTCAACGGGTTGACATATGGAACCGGTTGACATAGAATGATCATTGAAAGTGCTTTCAGTATTTGTTTGGGTTTGTTTTTCTAAATTACTGTAAAGGAGATATGAAAATGAAGAGTTCAAAAAGTCTTTATTGGAAATTAAGTGCATATTTTTTCTTTTTCTTTTTCACTTGGTCATCCAGCTATTCCTTATTTTCAATTTGGTTAGGGCAAGAGGTTAATTTAAATGGGGCGGAAACAGGTATTATCTTTTCTGTAAACGCTATCTTTGCTTTGTGTATGCAACCGTTATATGGATATATTTCAGACAAAATTGGCTTAAAGAAAAACATCTTATTTTTCATTAGTTTATTACTTGTATTTGTTGGACCTTTTTATATCTATGTTTATGGGCCATTATTACAATACAATGTAATGGTGGGTGCAATCGTAGGGGGACTTTACCTAGGTTCTGCCTTTCTAGCAGGAATTGGAGCAATTGAATCGTATATTGAAAAAGTAGGACGTAAGTACAACTTTGAATATGGGAAATCAAGAATGTGGGGCTCTTTAGGCTGGGCGGCAGCGACTTTTTTCGCTGGCCAATTATTTAATATTAATCCTAATATCAACTTTTGGATTGCTTCTGTCTCAGCTATAATCTTAGTCGCCATCATTATTTCGGTACAAGTTGAAATTTCAAATCAGGAGATGGAAAGAGCAGATTCAGTAAAATTAAAAGATGTTGGACAATTGTTTCTTTTAAAGGACTTTTGGTTATTGATGATGTATGTAATTGGGGTCACCTGTGTTTATAGTGTTTATGATCAGCAGTTTCCAATTTATTATTCATCTTTATTCCCAACAAAGGAATTAGGAAATCAAGTATTTGGATACTTAAATTCCTTCCAAGTTTTTTTAGAGGCAGGAATGATGTTCCTTGCTCCGTTTATTGTAAATAAGCTTGGACCGAAAAAAAGTTTACTCTTAGCGGGTTATTTAATGGCTTTCCGAATTGTTGGTTCGGGGCTAGTTGCAGGACCAATCGGAATATCAGCAATGAAATTGATTCATGCAGTTGAACTGCCAATCATGTTAATTGCAATCTTTAAATATTTGGCAGCAAACTTCGATACACGCTTGTCATCTGTGTTATATTTAGTTGGTTTCCAATTTTCGTCACAAGTTGGTGCTTCGATTCTGTCGCCTGTAGCGGGTAATTTATATGATAGTATTGGCTTCCGTCAATCGTATATCATTATGGGAATTTCAGTACTTTTATTTTCCACTATTTCAATTTTTACTTTATTAAATTCAGATAAAAACATAGTCAATAAAACTTCAAAAAATTTGAAAGAGATTAGTTAGGAGGCTTTTCAGATGAAAACAATTGATAAACTGTTACAAGCGGAAGAAGCTCTTCAAAATGCAAAGAAAAAAATCAACAATCGTTATCGTTTAGGTTACCATATTATGGCTCCAGCAAACTGGATAAATGATCCTAACGGATTAGTACAGTATAAGGGAGAATACCATGTATTCTATCAACATCACCCATATGATGAAAATTGGGGGCCTATGCATTGGGGGCATGTGAAAAGTAAAGACTTGGTTCACTGGGAACACTTGCCGATTGCTCTTGCTCCAACAGAAGATTATGAAAAAGATGGTTGTTTTTCAGGAAGTGCAGTTGATCATAACGGGATCCTGACATTAATTTATACAGGGAATATCTTTATTGATCAAGAAAAAGATATTCTTGATCAATCACAATGTATCGCGACAAGTACTGATGGTATTCATTTTACAAAGGAAATTGCAAATCCAGTGATTACAAAGCATCCAGAGGAAGGGTCCGGGCATTTTCGCGACCCGAAAGTGTGGAAACACGGGGATTATTGGTATATGGTATTAGGTACTCGAAAAGGGGATATTGGAAAAGCAGTTCTTTATAAATCAATAGATTTAAGAAAATGGGAGTATCTTGGTGTTTTGGCTGAAAGCGATGGAACTCTTGGATATATGTGGGAGTGTCCTGATTTCTTTGAACTGGACGGAAAGTATGTCTTATTATTTTCGCCACAAGGGATAGAAGCAAAAGGAGATTTATATAATAATTTATTTCAAACAGGATATTTGGTGGGTGAATATAATTACGAAACAAATGAGTTTGTACACGGTGCTTTTATTGAGTTGGATAATGGACATGATTTTTATGCTGTTCAAACATTCCTGGATAATAAAGGTCGCCGTATCTCCATTGGTTGGATGGATATGTGGGAGTCAAACATGCCATCGAAGGAAGATGGATGGTGTGGAGCGTTAACACTGCCAAGGGAACTAAAATTAGGGGAAAATAATAAAATTTTAATGTATCCTGTTGAAGAGTTAACTTTATTGCGGGAAGCAGAGAGAACTGTATGTAAAAATCATATTTTATCCAGTGTTTATTTCGTTGAAATAAAAGAGGATCTACTTGAATTGAGAGTAGAGTTTGACTTGGCAAAAACATCAGCTGAGGCTGTCGGCTTAAAAATTTGTGGGATCAATCAAGAAAAGACAACCATCATGTATCAAAAAGAGAATAAAAAGTTAGTATTGGATTGTTCAAAGTCTGGTAAGGAGGAAGATGGGATTAGAAGTACAATGCTTAAATCAGACCAGTTACTTTCTCTCAGGGTGTTTATTGATCGATCCTCTATAGAGATATTCGCCAATGATGGAGAGGTATCAATGACTAGTCGAATATATCCAAAGGAGGAAAGATTAGGTGTAGAACTTTTTCTGGAAAATGGCGAAGCACAAGTAATTGATTTTACTTATTGGGTATTAAAAGATATTTGGAGATAAATAGCTAAGGAACAGGTGTTATCCACTTGTTCCTTATTTTATATTTCCTAATAAGTCAATTCTGTTTAGACTATTCAAGTTTTTACTAATAAAATACTAGACTATTAATACGAGAGATCTCCGATAGATATAACATCTTCTATATTACTCAATCCAAATTCTGAAGATAATGTGAACTCTCCCAGAGTATTTGCTTAAAGCAAAAAAAGACGTATAATTATTAGTATTAAAAGATAGAAATGGAGTAAACAAATGGTCCAATCAATTAATACAAAAGTCGATTTAGTTATGAACGCAACCTCACACACAGGAATCTCAGAATATGGGAAGATTATGATTGGGGACAAGGGCTTTGAATTCTTTAATAGCCGTGATGCTCGCAAGTTTATCCAGATTCCTTGGGAAGAGGTGGATTATGTAATTGCTTCTATCATGTTCAAGGGGAAATGGATTCCGCGTTATTCTATCCAAACGAAGCGAAATGGGACATATACATTTTCCTCTAAAGACCCGAAAAAAGTTTTACGGACAATTCGTGAGTACGTTGATCCGAAGCGTATGGTTCAATCGTTGAGTTTCTTTGATGTTATTAAACGCGGATTAAAGGGTAAGTCGAAAAAATAATAGATCCGCAGTAGAATGGATAGAGGAAAAAACTATTGCAATTAAAGAATCATAGCATTGTTTGGGAGAGAGGGTTTCAGAAAATGATAGCGGAATCAAAAAAAATAATTTCCCTATTGAAAGAGAAAATCCAGTGTGCTATAATTTTTTTGCAAGCTTACTAAAGTGAAGCAGAAGGATATTAATTACTCCGTTTAAAGCGTTTACAGAATAAATTGAATAACTATCGTCATTATTTTACGTGTTACTGATTCGATCAGGCATGAGTAAAAAAGTATGATTGAATGAAGGGAATAGGGGCATTCTATACCTATAACTTCATTTAAATCGACTTTTTACTCATGCCTTTTTTATTTTTATCAAACACTGTAATCGCTTTTATGTAATCGCTTTAGATGAGTTGGAAAAATGCAGCTTGATAGCTGTAAAAATAATAATGGGAGGTAAAAAGATGGTAGGAATTATCATTGCTAGTCATGGTGAATTTGCCAGTGGTATCTTGCAATCTGGAGCAATGATCTTCGGAGAGCAAGAAAATGTAAAAGCTGTTACATTGATGCCAAGCGAAGGACCTGCAGATGTAAAGGCAAAAATGCAAGAAGCGATCGCCTCTTTCGATAACCAAGACGAAGTACTATTCTTAGTTGATCTTTGGGGTGGAACTCCTTTCAACCAAGCCAATAGCTTGTTTGAAGAACATAATGAAAAATGGGCAATTGTTGCTGGTATGAACTTACCAATGTTGATTGAAGCTTATGCATCACGCTTTACAATGAACACTGCACATGAAATTGCCGCACATATTTTAGGAACAGCTAAAGAAGGAGTTAAAGTAAGACCTGAAGCTTTAGAACCAGCAGAAACAGCTGCTAATACGACTGCTCAGCCAGCAAGTGCAGGTGCTCCTGGAAAATTTGAATATGTGTTAGCACGTATTGATTCTCGTTTACTTCATGGACAAGTAGCAACTGCTTGGACAAAAACGACACAGCCTACCCGTATTATTGTTGTCTCTGATGAAGTAGCGAAGGATGAACTTCGTAAGAAATTAATCCAACAGGCTGCTCCTCCAGGAGTAAAAGCACATGTTGTTCCAGTGAAAAAAATGATCGAACTTGCAAAAGATGATCAACATTTTGGTGGTCAACGCGCTTTACTACTATTTGAAAATCCACAAGATGCTCTTAGAGCAGTTGAGGGTGGTGTTCCATTAAAGACAATCAACGTAGGTTCTATGGCACACTCACCTGGTAAAGTTCAGCCGAATAAGGTGTTAGCTTTTAACCAAGACGATATTGATGCATTTGCGAAGTTAAAAGAAGCTGGTTTAAGCTTTGATGTACGTAAAGTTCCGAATGATTCAAAAGGTAATATGGATGAAATAATCAAGAAAGCACAAGATGAATTAAATAGACGAAAATAATCCGAATATCAAAGAAAAAGGAGGATTAATAAACATGGATTTAAATATGATTCAAATATTATTAGTCATTATTGTAGCGTTTTTAGCTGGTGTTGAAGGAATCCTGGATGAATTCCACTTTCACCAACCAATCATTGCCTGTACGTTAATCGGCTTAGTTACAGGAGAATTAGTACCATGTCTTATCTTAGGTGGTACCCTTCAAATGATCGCTTTAGGTTGGGCGAACATCGGGGCTGCAGTAGCACCGGATGCTGCACTAGCATCAGTTGCATCTGCCATTATTTTAGTTTTAAGTGGTCAAGGAGATGCCGGTGTATCTTCTGCTATTGCGATTGCAGTTCCACTTGCAGTTGCTGGTTTATTATTAACTATCATCGTTCGTACAATTGCAACAGGATTGGTGCATTTGATGGATGCGGCGGCGAAAGAAGGAAACATTAAAAAAGTTGAACTATGGCATATTTTTGCGATTATCTTACAAGGATTACGTATTGCTATTCCAGCTGCATTAATTATCGCTATTGGGGCAGGTCCTGTGAGTGACTTACTTACAGCAATGCCAGATTGGTTGACAAACGGTTTAGCAATCGGTGGGGGAATGGTTGTAGCTGTTGGTTACGCAATGGTTATTAACATGATGGCTACAAAAGAAGTATGGCCATTCTTTGCGATTGGTTTCGTATTAGCGACTGTTTCACAAATTACACTTATTGGTCTTGGGGCTATCGGTGTGGCTCTTGCTCTTATCTATCTTGCGCTTTCTAACAAAGGCGGTTCTGGTAATGGCGGAAATGGGAACACTGGTGATCCACTAGGCGATATTATCGATAATTACTAAGAAGGAGGGGACAGAAAATGGAAAAAGCATTTAAATTATCAAAAAAAGATCGTATTTCGGTTTGGTGGCGTTCCACGTTTATTCAAGGTTCTTGGAACTATGAACGTATGCAAAACGGTGGTTGGGCATTTGCCATGATTCCTGCTATAAAAAGATTATATAAATCAAAAGAAGATCGTGCGGAAGCACTAAAACGTCACTTAGAGTTCTTTAATACACATCCTTATGTGGCTTCACCTATTCTTGGTGTAACATTAGCACTTGAAGAAGAGCGTGCTAATGGAGCACCAGTGGATGATAAAGCAATTCAAGGGGTTAAAGTCGGAATGATGGGACCATTAGCTGGTATTGGAGATCCAGTTTTCTGGTTTACAGTGAAGCCAATCCTTGGTGCTTTGGCTGCTTCTCTTGCTTTAACTGGTAATATTCTTGGACCAATTATTTACTTCTTTGCTTGGAACCTTATCCGCATGGGATTCACTTGGTATACACAAGAAGTTGGCTACAAAGCTGGTTCAAAAATTACGGATGACTTATCTGGTGGGTTGCTACAAAACATTACAAAAGGGGCATCGATTCTCGGGATGTTTATCCTCGGTGCACTCGTAAACCGGTGGGTATCGGTCAAATTTACCCCTGTTGTATCGTCAGTAGAGCTTGATGAAGGTGCTTATATTGATTGGGATAAATTACCTGCTGGAGCAGAGGGGATTAAGACCGCCTTGGAACAGCAAGCTGCTGGTCTTTCATTAGATCCAATAAAAGTAACTACATTACAAAGCAACTTAGATAGCTTAATTCCTGGTTTAGCTGGATTATTGTTAACACTTCTTTGTATGTGGCTGCTTAGAAAGAAAGTTTCTCCAATCGTTATGATTCTTGGCTTATTCGTGGTAGGTATTGTATTCCACCTAATTCACTTAATGTAAGTAAGACAATATAAAAGAGAAAAGCACCTCCTAGTATGATTTTTTTAGGAGGTGCTTTTCACATGACAAATAGGAAGAAAAATGGGATAAATAGTATAATAAATAAATTTTTAGGAGGCTGCTATGCTTACTATTGGTTATATTGGAAATGGGAAAAGCACAAACAGATATCATCTGCCGTTTGTATTACAAAGAGAGAATATCAAGGTAAAAACAATTTACCAAAGAAATCCAAAGCGTGAAAGCTGGGATCGAATTGCAGGAGTCAATTATACATCTGATTTAAATGAATTATTAAATGATAAAGACATTCAATTAATTGTTATTTGCACAAGACATGACAGTCATTTTGAATACACTAAATTAGCACTAGAACATAATAAACACTGTTTAGTTGAAAAACCTTTTATGGAAACTGCCGAACAGGCCAGAGAAATATTTGCATTGGCGAAAGAGAAGAATTTAATTGTGCAGGCGTATCAAAATAGACGTTTTGACAGTGATTTTCTGACTGTGCAAAAGGTCATTGAAGAAGGAAAACTAGGGGATTTGCTGGAAGTGGAAATGCACTACGATTATTACCGTCCGGAAGTGCCAGAATCTGCACAGACCTTTAATCCTGCGGAGTCATTTTTATATGGACATGGCTGCCATACGCTTGATCAAGTCATCAGCTATTTTGGCAAACCTGATCATATTCATTATGATGTAAGGCAATTATTAGGACAAGGAAGAATGAATGATTATTTTGATTTAGATTTATATTATGGGAAGATGAAAGTGTCTGTAAAGTCTAGTTATTTTAGATTGAAAGAAAGACCTAGCTTTGTCGTTCATGGAAAAAAGGGATGTTTTGTGAAAGAAACAAAAGATCGTCAAGAGGAACATTTAAAATTATTTTACATGCCGGATAATAAAGATTTCGGGATAGATACGATAAAACATTATGGAGTATTAACCTACATTGATGATGAAGGGACAATCCATGAAGAAACAGTGAAATCGGTAAACGGCGATTATGGAAGAGTGTATGATGATTTATACAAAGCGATTATAAATGGGGAAGATAAGACCATAACAGACGAACAAACGTTATGGCAAATGGAAGTATTAGAAACTGGCATAAAAAACTTAAAATAGTGAATTTTGGATTAAGACCCCTTATTGGGGTTTTTTCTTTTTCTGCAGGAGCCTTTTCTTTAAAGTTTCTTAAGCAATAGATGTGTTTCTCTTCTTTTTGCATGAAAGCTAAATAAAAAAGAAATAATAACAATATTTAGTGTGCTAAGGAGGAGAATAATGAAAGTGGATGAGAATGCTTTGTCGTTTTTTGCATTAGGCGGAATAAATGAAATCGGAAAAAATATGTATGTCGTTCAATATGAGGATGAAATTTTTGTTATTGATTGTGGAGGAAAATTTCCTGATGAAAGCTTATTGGGTATTGATTTAATAATTCCAGATATAACCTATTTGGAGGAGAATCAGGATAAAATTAAAGCTTTAATCGTTACCCATGGTCATGAAGACCATATTGGTGGAATCCCCTATATTCTAAGGAAATTAAGCATTCCTATTTATGCTACAAGATTTACCTTAGGTTTAATAGAGCTTAAAATCAATGAGCATAAGCTAAACGGAGAGACAAAATTAATAACTATTGATTCTAGCTCCAAGCTAGAGTTTGGAGAAGTGCAAGTTTCCTTTTTTAAGGTAAGTCACAGTATCCCAGACTGTCTTGGAGTTGTTTTCCACACCCCAGAAGGAAATATTGTTCACACAGGTGACTTTAAATTTGATTTAACCCCGGCGAATAACCAATATGCTGATATACATAAAATGGCGGAAATCGGGCAGCAGGGAGTTTTAGCATTAATATCAGAGAGCACAAATGCAGAACGAAAGGGGTTAACTCCTTCTGAACAAATGGTTGGTTCTCATTTAGATGAAGCCTTTATGAAAGCAGATGGGAAAATTTTCATTTCGACATTTGCTTCGAATGTTAATAGAATACAACAAGTAGTAGAGTCTGCTATAAAAACGAATCGTAAATTAGCATTGCTTGGCCGCAGTATGGTAAATGTGGTGAACGTTGCTATAGAACGTGGCTATCTTCATATGCCGGAGGGAATGTTAATTGATGTCAGTCAAGTAGACCAACTGCCAGCAGAGAAAGTTGCCATTCTCTGTACAGGTAGTCAAGGAGAACCAATGGCTGCTTTGTCACGTTTAGCAAGTGGGAACTTTCGCGATGTTACAATATATCCGGGGGATACTGTTATTCTAGCAGCATCTCCAATCCCTGGAAATGAAAAAGACGTCTCTAAAATCATAGATAATTTATTATAACTTGGGGCAAAAGTAATTTATGGTTCTGGCAGTACAACCGGTATGCACGTTTCTGGTCATGGCTATCAAGAAGATCTAAAGTTAATGTTAACCTTAATGAAACCAACCTACTTCATTCCCATTCATGGAGAATCTCGTATGCTCTACCATCATCGAATATTAGCAGAATCAGTGGGAGTGGAAAAAGAAAATACTTTTATTATTAAAAATGGAGAAGTTGTCGATATCAAAAATGGAGTAGCCCGTCAAACACGCTTTGTCCCAGCAGGAGACACATATGTAGATGGGATGGGTGTTGGGGATGTTGGCGATATTGTGTTAAGAGATCGAAAGCAGCTATCGGAAGATGGGATGCTTGTTGTTATTATTACCATCAGCAAGGGCGACAGGAAGATTATTTCTGGCCCAGATACGATTACGAGGGGATTTGTTTATGCCCGTAACTCTGATGAATTACTGAAGGAAGTAAACCGTTTGGTCAAAAAGACTGTCAATGACTTGCAATCAGAGAATATTCATAAATGGAATGTAATGAAACAAAATATTAAAAAATCGGTTGGCCAGTATTTATTTAATCAAACAAAGAGAAAGCCAATGATTCTTCCGATTATTATTGAGATTTAGCATGAAAAATTTGATATTTTCTAAAAAGCAATGGGAGCAATAGATTAAGCACCCATTTCTTTTTAGTTTAGAAGCAACCTAGCGGGATTTTATTGTAAACGGATTCAGTTATGTTCGTTAAAAATATACTTATTCATAAAAGTATTGCGAAACTTACCTTGTGGGTCGTACTTAATAAGTAATTGCTGGAATGCGGGCATTTTTTCATATAGCGATTGTATTTTGGAAGGGGCGGTAGTAAATAGCTTCCCCCAATGTGGCTTTGCCTGAAAAGGCTCGAGCTTGGATTCGATTAACGGGAGTACTTGCTGAACTTCCTTCCACTTATCTTGCCAAGTAAAGTGAATAGCGATGGAATCCTGTTTATAGGATGGGCTTAACCACAGTTCGTCCTTCGCAATTGTCCGCACTTCCGAAATAAATAAAAGGGGTGCGATGTATTCACGTATTTCACTAAGGGCACAAAGAGCGTTATAAGCATGCTCTCGCGGGAATATATATTCACTTTGCAGCTCTTGTCCCTTACTTGGAGTGAAGTCCATCCGGAAGTGTGGCATGCGATCAAGCCAATCTCCTGGAACACCAAGCTGTGCCGTGCAATTAGTTGCAGCGACTCCTCGTACTGGATGAAGATTTTCTTTGGCTGCTTTTGCTCCGTAAAAGTCATCACCTAATGAAAAAGTCTGGTCATCTGTCAGCTTACTCTTTAACCACACTTGATTAAATGTTTCGTCCTGCCAATCTGTAAACAGACTGACACTATAAGCACTGGAAGAAATGGTGTCAAAATGATGAGCTGTTTGAGCAAATGGAAGATTTTCATAAACATCTTGCCGCATTAGATGACTTGGATGAATATCTAAGGTGAGTTTTGTAACAATACCAATTCCTCCTAATCCAACGACTGCACCATGTAATTCCTCTTCTGACTTTTCTCTTGAAAAAGTTATGATACAACCGTCCGCTGTAACGACTTCCATAGCGGAAACTGCAGCAGCTAAATTTTGATTGCTATTACCTGAACCATGAGTTGCTGTAGCACAAGCTCCAGCAATCGAAATGTGTGGAAGGGATGCAAGATTATGTAAGGCATAGCCATGCTGCTGAAGCACGTGGCAAAGATCTCCATACTTCATTCCTGCTTCTACCGTTACTGTTTTTTCTTCGCTATTAATAGCAATAACTTTATTCAGTTTTTGCAAAGAGACGATATTCTCCTCTGAATCAGCGATGCTATTAAATGAGTGACGAGTTCCAATTACACGAAGCTTTTTTAATTTTAAAACTAATTGTTGAATTTCCTCCACTGATTCTGGTTCGTGCCAGTTAGTTGCACTATATTGAAAATTCCCTGCCCAATTCCTTTTCAATCCCATAACGCCACTCCTTTATTGAGTTTATTATACAATTTAACTATATACGTAAAGAGAGAGAATTTTCAAATATTATCATTTGGAAAAAACAAGGTAATTAGACCTATTTTTTGTTTCTTTTATGTGAAGAAAAAATACTGGTATCGACAAAAAATGACAAGTTCCTTATAATGGAATAGTAATATGTATATATGCTATTAGTACTATTGTTTTCCTGAAATTGAAAAAGGCAAACTTATCGAAAGGTAAGGACGCAAAGCTACGAGTCTAAAATCCTTCTGGATAATGATAGTCGGGTTGCCAGGTATACTTTAAGCAATTATTTGGCTATCCCTATTTATGTATGTCTAGGATAGCTATTTATTTTTGCTTTGGACTTGTGGAGAACAATAAAAAACATAAACTATAGAAACTTAATAGAAAAGGAGATTTGAGATGATTGTTGTAGACAAAAAGAAGTATAAAATGGAAATAGATGAAAACTCAAAAGAAGTACGTGTCCAGGTACATGGATTGATGAGAGAGGAAGACGCAGAGGGGTATATGGTTGATTTACAGGATACGATAAGTAAAGTATCTAAAAAGGATTATACTTTTGTCGTGGATGGTACTCATCAAACGCCTGTTCCATCAAAGGTGGTACCTCAGTTAGAACAAACAATGCAATTTTACTCTAGCTTAGGTTTTAAGGATGTTCTTGTAATTAAACCTTCGTCAAAAATTGCCCAAGTGCAAATTAGAAACGCCCTAGAAAGAATTGATTTTGCAGGTACATTTATTGATCGTGCCTCTCATTCTAAGTAATGCCAGGTTTTAATAAAAAAGCTATTTTTTAATCCGATTTGAAAGGGAGTTATGAAGTGCAAAAGGTAGAAATGTCGTATAAATATGAAATTATAACAAAGGAACAAACGGATCTAATCGAAAAGGCTGCTGACTGTCTTGCAAGCTCATTTATTGGAGTGGATATTGCTGGGAAATGGGTTCAAGAGCCAATGGTTGGTCAGTTAAATATAGGCTATGAGGATTTCTATCAGTTCACGAAAGATTATATAGATGCTACTGTGGAGCAAGGATATTGTGCAGTTGCAATAGATAATAATCAAAAGGTTGTTGGTGTTCTTGCTGGAGATACCAATGCTCCAGAGATTATTGGAGAAGATGTATTTGAAGGCACCTTTTTAGATATGAATGTTATTCTGCATGTTCTTGAGGATGTAGATAAACGCTTTTTGGATGATTATAAGCAGCGCACTGGAAAAGAACTGCAGGATGGCGAGATACTTCATTTATTCATGTTAGGAGTAACTGCTGAACTTGAGCGTCACGAAATTATTAAGCAATTAGGAAATAAATTAATAACGAAAGCATCTGAACAGGGATTAAAGGCTGTTGTAGGAGAAGCAACAAATCCTAAGTCTATGCGTGTCATGGAAAAATATCATAATATGAAGAAATATAGAGATGTTAAAGGAAATTATATTGTTCATAAATATCAAGAAAATAGCAGATTAAAAGATATTCCTGCAACAATCGCTGACGGCACTTATATCATTATGAAAGAGTTTTAAAATTTCAGTATGTCTAAACAAATATATAAATAGGAGAGTTATTTATTATGGAGGCTATATTGCTAGGTATTATTGTTATCTTATTGGTTACCACCGTGTATTTTGCTTATCGATATTTTACATTGAAACATCATCCTTATATTAATAAAGAGATCATGAACGGGATGAAAGAAATAGCTGCAGGCAGTATGAGCAGCAAAGTAGAAGGTTCAAGTTCTTATCATGCTACCTTTAATCAATTAATTGAATTTTTAGAGCGTGTAAGGGGAAAGTTCTTTTCTTTTTCCAAAAATGTACATAAAAAGGGAGAAAGTTTAACTGAAATTGGTGAATACGCGATGGAAAAAGCGGACATTGTTAGAGCAGCAATTGACGAGGTTGGCAGAGGCTTACAGAAACAATTAGTCGCTACAGAGGAAAGCGCCCTTTCAATGGAAGAAATGGCTCAGGCGATTGAGGATTTATCCATAAGATCCAATCAAATTTCGGAACAGTCCAATACTACATTAGAATTAACGCAAGAGGGAGACGAAAAGTTAAAGGACTCTTTAGTGCAAATGGAGCAATTTAATCAAACAATTAATACAACTTTTCATGCCATCAATAATCTTGGAGAAAAATCTAAAGAAATTGGAACAATCGTAAAAGTAATTACAGGTATTTCCGAACAAATTAATTTATTGGCTTTAAACGCAGCGATAGAAGCAGCTCGGGCCGGTGAACACGGTAAGGGATTTGCTGTTGTAGCAGATGAAGTACGAAAATTGGCTGAACAGTCCCGTCAGTCCTCTTCAGAAGTATCGAATATTGTGAAAAATATTCAAGAAGAAACGAATATAGTTGTTAAATCAATGCAACAGGGCACAGAAGAATTTAAAGAGACAAATACTAACATCTTAGAGGTTGGAACAATGTTTGAACAGATTCTGTCGACGACAAAGGTTATTGCGGAAAATAATGAGAATTCCTCTGCAAGTACAGAAGAACTATCGTCTGCTTCTCAACAAATCATGGCGACAATTGTACAGATAGCTTCTATCTCACGAGAATCGGTTGAAATGTTTGAGGAATTAATCGAAATCAGCGATGATGAATTACAAACAATTCAAGGTCTAGTACAAGAAGCCGAAAATCTTTTAGAATTGAAAAATGATGTAGATAAACTATTATCCACGTGGAATCAAGCTTCAGAACAAAAATCACATGCTGAAGGTGATATTACTGTAGCGGTTTAAGTTAGAAAAAAGCTTCTCATCGGTATTCAAACTTGTGAGAAGCTTTTACTTTAATTCCACTTTTAACGTAAATAACAGTATTTTGTTATATTCCTTCGAAAATAGCAAACTCATTGAAAAATGAGGACGCAAAGCTGCGGGCCTAAAGAAGTATTTCCATGGTAGCCAGGGTTGCCAAAAGGGTTGGATATTTGCTTATAAAGCAATAGATTGCTTTTTTATGTCCTCCTTCGTGTGGACTTTTTTATTTGGATTTGAGTTTCTAGCAGAAGGGATTGTATGTTGCAACAGGAAAGGGAGTAATTATGTCACAACAAGAGCAATGGAGATCAAAAATAGGATTTGTTTTAGCAGCAGCCGGATCAGCGATAGGATTGGGGGCTATTTGGAAATTTCCTTACGTCGCTGGAACAGGGGGAGGAGGAGCCTTTCTCTTACTTTTTTTAGTATTTACTTTGGTGTTGGGTATGCCCTTATTATTAGGAGAGTTTATGATTGGGAGAATGGGGCAAAGTAATGCGATTCGAACATATGGCAAGCTAGCCTCTAATCCTAAGTGGAATTTTATTGGTAAACTCGGTGTGTTTACAAGCTTTTTACTTCTTTCGTTTTATAGCGTTGTAGGCGGCTGGATAATCCTATATATTGTAAAGGTTTTGAGCGGTGGTTTAGCTGGACTGAGTCAAGATCAATACGGAGAGCTGTTTGGCGAAATTATTTCCAACCCTTATTCCACTATATCGGCACAGCTTGTATTTATGCTAATCACGATTCTTGTTGTTGCCCAAGGTGTGCAAAAAGGAATTGAATTAGCAAGTAAAATTATGATGCCTGCATTAGTTATTTTATTTTTAATATTAGTGATTCGCTCTTTAAGTTTGGATGGAGCAATGGAGGGAGTAAAGTTCCTGCTTGTGCCAGATTTTTCGAAGCTGACATCTGAGAGTATTTTATTTGCATTAGGACAAGCGTTTTTTACCTTGTCATTAGGTGTTTCGGTTATGCTTACATATGCTTCCTATTTACCTAAGTCTCAAAATCTACCCCGTTCGGCCATTTCGATCATTATCTTGAATATCGTTATAGCTTTATTGGCGGGATTAGCTATTTTTCCAGGAGTTTTCTCCTTTGGTATGGAGCCAAATGCAGGACCTGTGTTAATATTCTCTGTTTTACCTGCAGTGTTTGCTCATATGCCCTTTGGTATGGTTTTTTTCTTGGCCTTTTTACTATTATTCTTATTTGCAGCTCTCACTTCCGCATTCTCAATGATTGAAATTATAGTTGCAGCAGTTACTAAAAATGATGCAGCTAAAAGGAAGAAAGCTACTTGGATAATTGGATTCCTTATTTTTATTGTTGGTATTCCATCTTGCCTATCGTATGGTGCTCTTTCCGAAATCTATCTATTCAATAAGACAATTTTTGATTTGATGGATTATCTGGTTAGTAACATCTTAATGCCTCTAGGTGCATTATTAATTGCTATTTTTGTTTCTCAAAAAGTTTCAAAGGCTGATTTATTTGCAGAATTAAAGCGAGGATCAAATGTAGGATATGTATTTTTTATGATTTGTTATGTTCTGTTGAAATACGTTGTTCCTATTGCCATTGTTATCGTTTTTTTAGACGCAGCAGGCTTATCAGATTGGATTATTACTTTGTTTAAATAAAAAATACTTCTAGGAAAAACGTCAAGGAGGTCAAATAAAATGAAGGAAATACAAGCATTGTTTCCTAGCATGGACGGAAATGACTTTCAACGAGAGGAATTACTGTCCTACTTTAAGACAATTTTAACAAAAATAGATGAATTAAAGGATCCTGACAAATTAACACTTGGAGAAATGCCAGAGTACACCGAGGATTATTATAATCGTGTGATTCAAAATGCGAATGTTCCTCAAGCAGGGGTGTCGATCGATGAAGTAATCAAAGAGCTTCTAAAATTGGTAGAAGGTCATCGCTATGTCAATCGTAATTATGTGGCCAATGCAGCACCTTTGCCGAATATTGCTAGTATCATAGGTAATTTAGTCATGGTGCTTGTAAATGGGAATAACCTTTGGGATGTAGAAGGCCCGGCCGCAGCTGCAGCTGAAGTGGAAATCACAAGTATGCTGTCTAAATTAATCGGATATGACGAAAATTTAAGTGCGGGCTATACAACATGGGGAGGGCAAGGAGCTGTTTTCAATTCTTTACGCATCGCTATTGCTCGTTATGCTCCTTCCTCTAACCAAATGGGCATTCCGAAAAATCTTTACTGCTTTTGTTCTGAGTTATCCCACTACAGCTTATATAAATCTGTAGAAGCAGCCGGAATTGGAGTAGAAAATATGGTTAGAGTTAAGGTGAACCAAGATCATTCTATGAATCTAGAAGACTTAAAGGAGAAAATAGAGCAAGTTATTGCAAAAGGTGGGGTGCCTCTTTATATTCTTGCAACAATGGGCACAACGGATACCTTTGGAATTGATGATATAGCAGGAATTAAGCAGCTAGCGGAGGAGCTAGAACGCAAGCATTGTCTAAGCCCGCTCTATATTCATGCAGACTCAGCGATGGGAGGAATGTACACCTTCTTTAATGACTATGATTTTGAGAGAAATGCCCTTCAATTGGAAGATGATGTTAAGGAAGTTTTGCAATCCTATCAACAGAAGTTTAAACAGATCAAGCATGCTGATAGTATGGTATTTGATTTCCATAAGCTAGGACAAACACCGTATATTACAAGTTTATTTTTGATTAAAAACAGAGAAAGCCTTAAGTATGTTGATTTAGACGAAGAGGAAACTCCTTATGTTGGCAATCGTGGTTACGGCAGCTACCATACAGGCTATACATTAGAATGTTCGCGAATGGGAAGTGCGTTAGCAATTTATGCATCGTTATTAGCATTTGGTGTGGAGGGATATCAAATGCTGCTAGCTAACTATATTCGTGTGAATAGTAAATTTAGAGAAACGCTGACAAAAGAAATCCCGAATGTTGCCATTACGAATGAGGTTTCACCGATTACCACTTTCCGTTTTTATCCAGAAGAGCCAAAATGGAAAGAAGAAAGGAACGGTCTTTTAACTGCTGAGGAAATGATTGAAATTAATCAATTTAATGATGCGTTTGCAGAAATAATCGGTGCTGAAAGAGATACGATTTTCTTTGGGAATACAAAAAAGCAGTGCCTAGTAAAAGCAGCAAATTCAAACAAGCAAATCCCTGTATATGCGCATAAATTTTTCAGCATTTCACCATACTCTACAGTAGAAGAGATTGACCGTTATGTGGCATTTTTAAAAGAACACTTATCATTTTTTATGAAAACAACATCAACTTATGACAGCATTTCCCTGCTATAAGGAAGGACTTTTTTTAATTACAAAAAAGCCCTATAGTTTATTTAAGTATATAATGAATTTAAAAAACTTTCTCTTTACAAGGGAAGGTTTTTTAGTTTTCATGACCTTATATATCAAGTGATAGACACTCTTTTATTAAATAGTAGTCTATATTATATGCTGATTATTTCTCCTTAATGCTGTTTTGCCATTTATGATAGAGAATGGAGTCTGTTTTTGTCTCTTTAGAATGAGCAGTTTTTTATTTAAGTACTACGATAACAATTAACCCTATAACCCCTTGGAGGAGAATATGAAAAAAGGCAAATTCAGTTTACAAGCTATCATTATTATTTTTGTATGTATTGTTGTTGCTTTCTCCCTTGGAATTACGGATTTGATTATCAGTAATAGCATTACCTCCAGCGTGGAAGAAACACAGAAAGAGAAGGCACTGGATGTTGCGAGGATGATGGCGATAACTCCGCAAGTAATAGGAGTTCTTGAAGGTCGAGAGAATAGGAAGATGTCCAAGTATTTGCCAATCAAATTAAAACCCAGACGAATGTGAACTTTGTTGTGGTGATGGATATGAACGGAAACCGTCTATCCCATCCGGAAGCTAGTAAAGTTGGAAAGCATTTTAGCGGAGGAGATGAAGGACCAGTGCTTAATGGAAAGGAGTATGTGTCCATTTCCAAAGGAACGCTCGGAAAATCGATGCGGGCATTTACGCCAATAAAAAACGCTGAGGAAGAGCAAATTGGTGCGGTGGCAGTAGGAATTTCTTTAAAGAGTGTAACAGAAGCTGTCCACAAAGGACGGATGGGGATTGGAATAGGGACTTTAATAGGAATTCTCATCGGCATAATAGGGGCTGTCGTGCTGGCGAGGTATTTCAAGAAAATTCTGTTAGGGCTTGAACCCTTTGCTATTGCTAAGCTTTTGGAAGAGCGTAGCTCGATGCTGCAGTCTGTACGTGAAGGAATTATAGCCATTGATCAGGAGGGAAAAATCACGCTTGTGAACAAAGCAGCTAGTAAGCTTTTTCAAAAAGCAGGCATTGGGGAGGATGCTATTGGAAGGAAGATTGAAGATTATTTACCAGAAACTCGGTTAACACGCATCATAAAATCTGGTGAAATGGATTTGGATCAAGAGCAGAACTTGCATGGGGTAACCATTTTGGTAAATAGAGTTCCTGTAGTGGTAGAAAATCAAGTAGTTGGGGCTATTGCCACATTCCGTGATAAAACAGAGGTTCAACAATTAGCTGAGCAGCTGACAGGGGTGCGCAATTATGCAGATGCGCTCCGTGCTCAGGCGCATGAGTTTATGAATAAACTCCATGTTATCCTTGGTTTAGTTCGTACGGAACAATATGAAACCCTTGCTAATTATGTAAGTGAAACGGTTAATCATCGGGAAACAGAGGTAGGCTTTGTTACGAAGAAGGTTCAAGATCCTGTACTTGCTGGATTTTTGATTGGTAAGCTAAGCTTTGCTAGAGAATCAGGCGTTTCCCTTTCCTTTGATTGTGAAAATATCCTTCCAAAACCAGCAGACCCGGAGATCACAAATGAACTAATTACGATTATCGGAAATATCTTTGATAATGCAATAGAGGCAATGGTAGACAGCATAAACAAAAAGATAGATCTCACCTTGGATTATGCAGAAGAAATTTTAACGATCGAAGTGAAAGATACTGGAATAGGAATGACAAATGCACTTCAAAATAAAGTGTTAGATAAAGGCTTCTCTACTAAAGGAAATAATCGAGGATTTGGATTGTACTTATTAGTAATGGCGATTGAAAGGTTGGAGGGGGAGCTTATTATTTCGTCCAAGCCTGGGAAGGGCACCACTTTTGCCGTATATATACCATATAAAGCAGAGGATGAATAAAATGATTAATGTGATGATTGTAGAAGATGATCCAATGGTAGCAGAAATTAATAAACGATATCTTTCTCAAATCAATGGGTTTCATTTAACTGCAACCGCCAATTCAGTAGATGATGCGATTACTTTATTAAAAAAAGAAAAAATAGAGCTTATCCTTTTAGATATTTTTATGCCTGGAAAGATTGGGCTGGAGCTATTAGCTTATCTTCGAAAAAATGATCTTGCTATTGATGTTATCGTGATTTCGGCTGCTTCCGATCTTGAGCGCATTAAGAAAGCTTTAAGACATGGTGTAGTCGATTATTTAATAAAGCCGTTTGAGTTTGAAAGATTTAACACAGCGCTGACAACTTATCTAGAGCAAGCTAGGATTACCAATAAGCAAGCTTCCATTAGTCAACAAGAGTTAGATACGCTTCTTTTACATAGGGAAGAATCTGTGACAGTGGAAGAATTGCCGAAGGGATTAACAAAGGATACGTTAAAACAAGTATGGGAAGCAGTTCAAAAATTAAAAGAGGAACCTTTCTCGACCGATGATGCTGCGAACTTAGTAGGTATATCAAGAGTATCTGCTAGAAAGTATTTAAATTTCTTAAAAGATTTAGGAATACTGGAAGTTAAGGTAATCTATGGCACGATTGGAAGACCTGTTTATCAACATGAATATAATCGCTTAAAAGAACACAGAATAAAAAACTTTTTGTAAGCAGCATGAAAGCTGCTTACTTTTTTTATTTACAAAAAGAATTATTAAACTTTCATAAACTATGAAAGCGTTTAACTGGAGAGTAAGATGAACTTGTAAAAAACAAAACGTTTTGGGCTTAACAATCTCAAACGTATTGATAGAGGCTCGAATGAAGTCAATAGGGAGTAAAAACTTTGTTAGGAGGATTAAAATGCATATTCCAATTAAGAAGACGCTTGATAAAATTCCAGGTGGTATGATGGTTGTACCGTTATTTTTAGGGGTATTAACGAACACATTTTTCCCGCAATTTTTAGAAATTGGTCATTTTACAACAGCTTTATTCAGCAAGGAAGCATCATCCACCATTCTTGCATTATTTATGTTTCTGATTGGTTCACAAATTAATTTCAAACTTGCCCCAAAGGCAATCAAAAAGGGTGCCATCTTACTAACAGGTAAATTTATAGTAGGTGCGGGGATAGGGATTGCAGTCGCCATGCTATTTGGACCTGCTGGAATATTAGGGTTATCGCCATTGGCAATTCTTGCAGCCCTATTAAATGCGAATGGAGGATTATATGCATCGCTTGCTTCTTCTTATGGTGATGAAACAGATGTAGGAGCATATGCATTATTTTCTTTAAAAGACGGACCATTTTTCACGCTAGTTGCACTAGGAGCATCCGGTCTTGCAGCCATTCCTTTTCAGGCACTTGTAGGTGTCTTAATCCCAATTTTGATTGGAATGATCTTGGGAAATATTGATCCAGACATGAGAAAGTTTCTTGGTAGCAGTAAATTATTATTAATTCCATTCTTTTCTTTCCCATTAGGAGCAGGAATGGATCTTAGAACCATTGTAGAAGCAGGAGGGCCAGGGTTATTACTAGGATTAATAGCTGCGTTTACAGGAATTGGAGCTTATCTTCTTTTGAAATTATTTAAAGAAAATCCAATTGTTGGCTTAGCAACAGGCTCTACTGCTGGGAATGCTGTCGCTACACCAGCTGTGGTTGCAGCCGCAGATCCGACCTTATCTTCAATAGCCCCAGCAGCTACTGCTCAAGTTGCAGCAGCATGTGTTGTATCTGCCATTATCTGTCCGATTATTGTTAGCTATGTATTTAAAAGGTCGCAAAGAAAGAAGACCAAAAAGTCGATGGCGAGTGCAGCATGACAGATAAAAACGAGTACTGCATTATTTAGTTACAAAATAATGAATTTAAGTTAAATAACCTAGTGAGAAAGTACAAACAGTAATAACATAGGAATAAAAAAAGCGATCTTTTAATCATATTTTAAATAGAAAGAAGGATTACCCACAATGACTGTGTCAGATAATGTAATTATCACAACGTTAAAAGGAAAAGAAATTCTCTCTAATCCCTTTTTAAATAAAGGAGTAGCTTTTACGAAAGAGGAAAGAGAAGACCTTGGTCTAGACGGTCTGTTACCGCCACAAGTACTTACGCTTGATGAACAAGTAAACAGAGTCTATGAGCAATATTTGATGAGGACCACTAATCTTTTCAAAAACGGCTTACTGAATGATTTATATAATCGCAATGTCGTTCTATATTACCGACTTTTAAAAGAACATCTTGCAGAAATGCTGCCAATCGTTTATACCCCGACTGTCGGTGATGCTATCCAGTCTTACTCTCATAGCTATCATCGTCCAGAAGGATTATATCTTTCCATTGATCATTTGGAAGGGGTGGAAAAGGCGTTTCGTAATCTAGGAAAAGCCAAAAATGATATAGATTTAATTGTTGTCACTGATTCGGAAAGTATCCTTGGAATTGGAGATCAAGGAGTAGGTGGTATTAATATTGCAATAGGAAAACTAGCGGTATATACAGCAGCTGCTGGTATTGATCCTAGCCGAGTTCTGCCGGTTGTACTAGATGTTGGTACAAATAATCAGTCTTTAATTGACGACCCTATTTATATTGGTAACAAGTTTGCCCGTGTTCGTGGGGAACGTTATGATCAATTCATTGATTTATTCATTGATACTGCAAGAAGGTTTTTCCCAGAAGTGCTTCTTCATTGGGAGGATCTTGGCAATGTGAACGCCCGCAATATTTTGGATAAATATGGGGACAAAATTCTTACCTTTAATGATGACATTCAAGGAACAGGTGCTGTAACGCTTGCAGCGATTATGTCTGCATTAAAAGTCACAGGTGGAGCATTGAAGGATCAGCGCATTGTTGTCTTTGGTCCGGGTGCTGCTGGAATCGGTAATGCGGACCAAATGGTTGATACAATGGCTCTAGAGGGACTTACTAAAGAAGAAGCCTATGACCGTTTCTTTGCAATTGACTATCGAGGATTACTGACAGATGAAACACCAGGTGTTTTGAAATTTCAAATGCCTTATGTAAGAAAAGCAGAAGAAGTTAAGCATTGGAATCGAAATGAAGATGGAATCATTTCCTTAATGGAAGTAGTTAAAAGGGTGAAGCCAACCATCTTAATTGGTACTTCTGGCCAAGCGGGTGCTTTTACGGAAGAAATCGTGAAAGAAATGGCAAAGCATGTTGAACGTCCTATTATTATGCCGATGTCCAATCCTACTAATCTGGCTGAGGCTATGCCGGAAAACTTGATTAAATGGACGGATGGAAAAGCATTAATTGCAACAGGAAGTCCGTTTGCTGATGTAGAATATAATGGTGTTTCCTATGAAATTGGGCAGTCGAATAATGCATTTGTCTTCCCAGGTTTGGGACTTGGTGCTATTGTTGCAAAAGCGCAAATTATTTCCAAAGGAATGTTTGCTGCAGCCGCTAATGCGGTCGCCGAAATGTGTGAAACGAACCAACCAGGGGCATCGTTACTTCCTTCGATTGAGAAATTACATGATGTCTCTATCTATGTGGCAGTGGAAGTCGCAAAAGCGGCTATAGAGGAAGGAATTGCAAGAGCCGAGATTACGGATGTAACAAAGGCTGTGGTCGATGCAGTTTGGCAGCCTGAATATAAGAAAATTAAAAGTGTTGGAATGTGGGCCAATGTTTAATGAAATTATAAATTAGAAAAAATGCCTCTACTCCTGGTAGAATCGGATTGTTCGATTAGCCAGTGGTGGTAGGCATTTTTATTTTACAAATTATAAGCCGTTTGTCGTTTTAAAATTCATGGGTTTCTTTCTTTTTCCTATATTGTATAACATCCGTAATTACCCATAGAGGGATAATAAGAACAACAAAAGCAATTTTCAACCAATAATCAACAAAACTAAAGAGAATAAAAAGTATAAATAGAACATAACAAACAAATTTCAAAACTAAATTTACTAATTCAGATTTAAACATCGTTATCAATACCATTCGCTATTTTTACTTTCCTATACGAATAATGAAATCAATAAGTTTTGTTAACCTCGAACAAAATCCACATTTACAAAGCACACTCCCTGATTTTATTTATTTTTAATATGGAAGATAACAGAAATAAAGGCAAAGGAAATGGAGAGACATCCTCTGTGCCCAAAAGGAAGAGAAGCAGAGGAAAAAGGGAATAGAGAAAAACAAACAAACTGGAGCAACTCCTATTCGGAGAGGCATTTTGTCTTTAGTATAATTTGCTTTTACTTAGCTGTTAGCAATCTTCCAAGGTCTTTTCAAACTAACTTAACTTTCTCCTTTTTAAATCGCCATGTATTTTAATCAAATGTAAATAATTTACGCTTCTTTTACAAAAGCTCGCTTTTTTCCTGTAAAATCAATCCCTTCAGCTTAAATAATCAGAATTTTATTTAATGATTTCTTTACACTACTCCCTAATGTAGCTTTATATTTATTTTCTAAAATTTAAATTAATAGAGAAATTAAAGTAATCAAAAGGAGTGAGGTACTTTTATGCATTTTGCGTCCACACTAGCTTGGGCTTATCCGGTAGATCAAGTGGTCCAGCTTGCTAAGCAGAGCGGGTTATCAGGATTAGAAATTTGGGCAGAACATGTATGGTTTCATGGTACAGATCCAAACAAAATTCGTGAAGCGAATCGGAATCAGTCTATCAACCTAACCATGCATGCGGCGAGTTGGGACTTAAATATTAGTTCTCTAGAAAAAGAAATAAGAGAAGGCTCTGTAAAGCAGATCCAGAATTCTATTAAGTTAGCAGATGAGATAGGGGCAGACTCGATAACGTTTCATCCGGGGAGGTTGACACTTCCGCAGATAAAACAGGAAATATATGAATCTTTCATGATGGAATCTATTTTGACATTAATCGAAACAGCAAAGCGGTACAAGAAAACCTTAAGCATAGAATTGATGGAGGTAAAGGCAAAGGAATTCGTGACAACTCCAGAAACAATGAATCGACTGATCGCGGGCTTCTTGCCGGAACTGAAAACAACCTTTGACGTTGCTCATATTTCAGAAGGAACTCCACAGCAAGCCTTTGCTCAGTTAATAAATGTGGACAAAATTCATATTAGTGACAATTCTCGGGGGCAGCTGCATGTTCCTCTTGGTACGGGTATTCTTGATAGAAATATGCTGAAAGAATTTATATCGATCAATGATCTTCCAGTTGTAGTAGAGGGCTTTGATGCATCAGAAAGCTTGAACTGGTGGAATCATAATCTTCATTATTTAAAAAGCCTGGCAATGATGAAGGAGGTACCACAATGAAAGTGCTCGTAACAAACGATGATGGTATTTTTGCTCCAGGTCTCCAGGCACTAGTTGAAGTGCTTCAGCATTTTGCAGATGTTTATGTGTCCTGCCCAGATCAGGAAAGAAGTGCTGTCAGTCATTCGATAACATTAAGAGTTCCTTTAAAAGCAAAACCACTCCCGCTTTTTCCTGGTGTAAAAGGCTGCTGGGCTGTTAATGGAACTCCGGCAGATTGCGTCAAGCTTGGAATAGAAGTGCTGATGAAAGAGCCGCCAGACTTTGTTATTTCAGGGATAAATCTTGGGCCAAATTTAGGGCGTGATCTTTATTACTCAGGCACCATGGCTGGAGCGGTGGAAGGGCTGCTTTATGGCATTCCAGCTGTAGCAGTATCGTTAAACGCTTTTTCTGATATAGATATCAATTATGAAAAAGTGAAAAAGCTGCTTTATCCTATTGTGGAAGTACTTCTGCAAAACAAGATTCCAAAGGGAGTCTTTCTGAATGTGAACTTACCATACCTCTCGAGGGAAGTTTATAAGGGAGTTCGTATTGTTCCTCTAGATATGGATGTTGCCAGGTATTCATATGTTGGACTGAATGATCCGCACGGACAAGTGTACTACTGGCTGAAGGATCAGCTTCATAATATGAAGGACCTTAAAGCAGATAGTGATTACACTTTGTTGAGAACAGGCTATGTGACCATATCGCCAATCGAGTTTAGAACATTTCATAGAAGAAAAAAAGAACAAATTGAACGTTGGTTTGCTCATTTAAATATTGCTAGTACAGATGAGGAGGAAATAGATTATGCGTAAGTGGATGCTTGTATTAATGTTTGGAATACTGATGGTTTTTACAGCAGGCTGTGGCAGTAAGGAAAGCAGTGAGCCCAGTAATGCCTCTAAAGATACAGGTTCATCAGAATCGAAGCTAGAGGGATCCCTTCATTTTTATACCTCACAGCCCGATGCAGATGCTGCTAAATTAGTAGAAGGATTTCAAGCTAAATATCCTGATGTAAAGGTAGAAACATTCCGTTCAGGAACAGAGGAAGTCATTTCAAAAATTAAAGCGGAAAAAATGGCTGGCAAGATTCAAGCAGATGTTCTATTGGTAGCAGATGCAGTAACATTTGAAAGTTTAAAAGAAGAGGATATGCTCAAAGCATATGAATCAAAAGAAGCTGCTGAAATTCCTGCTGAGCTTGTTGATCCAGATCATACTTACTATGGAACGAAGGTCATGGCAACTGGATTAGTTGTAAACACGCAAAAAGTAAAAAAATTGCCAACAAGCTGGAATGTCCTTACTTCTAAAGAAGCAAAAGGGAAAATTATTATGCCAAGTCCATTATATTCCGGTGCTGCTGCCTATAATTTAGGAGTGTTTACTCGCCAAGATAAATTAGGATGGGACTTTTACAAAAATATTGCTGCAAATGATGTAACGGTTACAAAAGGGAATGGCGATGTACTTAAAGGTGTTGCTGGTGGAGAAAAAGACTATGGGATGGTTGTAGATTATCTAGTTACACGCGCGAAAGCAGAAGGATCTCCAGTGGAGCTAATTTATCCTGAAGAAGGGGTGCCTGTTATCACTGAACCAATAGGAATTATGAAGGACGCAGACAATGTAGATGCAGCACAAGCCTTTGTTGATTTCGTTCTATCCGAGGAAGGACAAAAGCTTGCTGCCGAGCTTGGATATACACCAATTCGCAAAGGGGTTGAAGCTCCTGAGGGACTTAAAACGATAGATGAAATGAAAGTCCTTTCTACTGATGTGCAAGAATTATATCGTGCCAGAGACGGTGATAAGAAGGAATTTGAAACGGTAATCAGTGAATAGAACACTATTTATGAAGGAGTGGACATAATGAACTCATCTATTCAGAGCGCTGAAAGGAAGACGGAAGCATTATTTCCGCTCTCCTTTTCTTATCTTTCCCGTAAGTGGTGGGGGATTCTTGGATTTTTGCTGCTTATCTTTGTTTTTTTACTTCCTGTTTGGCGTCTTGTCTGGCTGAGCATATCCTCTGGAGAAGGAATTAGTCTGGAGCTTTATCAGGAAGTATTGGTAGAAAGGGCTACGTGGAAGACGATTCAAAATACTGTTATCATTACGGTCTCAAGTACATTGCTTTCCCTTGTTTTAGGAGTAGGGCTTGCATTTACCATGGCATATTTGAATATTAGGGCAAAAAAGTGGCTGCAATTACTTATCTTTTTACCCTTTTTGATACCATCGTATATCTCAACCCTTGCGTGGGTACAGTTCTTTGGAGGAAATGGACCTATCCAATTTCTTTTCCATCAATCAGTTAATTTGTACAGTATGGGAGGAATCATTTTTGTTCTTGGGCTTTCCCATTATCCCCTTGTTTATTTGATGAGTGTGGAAGTATTTCGCAGGATACCAAGGGAACTGAAATATGCCGCCAATACTTCTGGGGCATCTGGGGGAGTTGTCTTTCGAAAAGTAATTTTTCCAATGGCGCTTCCGGGAATTGCGAGTGGTGGTATTCTTGCGTTTTTATCTAATATTGATAATTTCGGCATTCCGGCTTTTCTTGGTATACCAGCAAATATCCGTGTTTTGAGTACGTATATTTACGAACAGATTATTGGATATGGACCATCTGCCTTTGCAAGAGCTGCTGTTCTTTCCGTTATTCTTGGTGTAATTGCTTTAATTGGGACAGTCCTCCAATGGGCAATTATAAGAAAAAGCAATGTAAGTGAAACAGCAGCACGAGATATAGAGCCAAGGTATTTTCTCCCAAGGGGCTTGCGAAATGCAGTGGAAATAGTGCTCTGGATGTTCCTGTTGCTCACGACACTTTTGCCATTAGTTGTTATGGCTTCTACATCCTTTATCAAGGCATATGGATTATCTCTTGCTTTGGAAAATCTTTCTTTAAAAAACTATTCGTATCTATTATTTGAGGATGGTAAAACAGGCGCTGCGATAGGAAACAGCGTAACGCTTGCCTTGGTGACCATGCTGATTTGTATGGTAATTGGAACAATTATTGCTTATCTTCGTTTTAAAAAGCCATCTGTTTTAGTGAAGGTCTCAGAAATTATTGTAACCATTCCTTATGCTTTGCCAGGAACGGTATTTGCATTAGCAATTATATTGATGTGGCTGCAGCCAGTGCCAGGCTTTCAGCCAGGAATTTACGGCACGATATGGATTTTGCTTATTGCTTATATCACTCGCTTTACGGTACTACAGATGAGAGGAAGCCTGACTGCTTTTTCGCAAATTGATTCTTCTGTGGAGGAAGCAGCAAGAATTTCAGGGGCAAAAGCATTAGCTAAATGGAGAAGCATCCTTTTTCCCTTGCTAATGCCTGGTATATTAAGCGGAGCTGCTCTTGTGTTTCTGACTGCTCTTACAGAGCTGACTGTGTCCAGTTTATTATGGTCTAGCGGTTCTGAAACGATAGGTGTTGTTATCTTTAGTTTTGAGCAAGCTGGATACACTACTTACTCAACGGCATTTTCCACTTTAATTGTGGGATCTGTATTGATCATGGGCATTCTATTTGTTTTATTAGAAAAAATCTGGAAGAAGAAGGTGATGAAGAGTGATTAGTATTGATGGGTTAAAAAAGAACTATGGAAGCTTTACAGCCTTAAATAATATTAACTTAGAATTGCTAAATGGTGAATTTATCGCTATTCTAGGTCCTTCTGGATGTGGAAAGACGACGTTATTAAGGCTTTTGGCAGGGTTTATGAAACCGACAGAAGGAACGATTACGATAGATAATGAGTTAGCAGCAAGCTCTAGTAAACTCGTTCCACCTGAGAAAAGGAATATAAGTATGGTCTTTCAATCCTTTGCATTATGGCCGCATATGACAGTAGAAGACCATATTCGCTTTCCTCTTAAGCATCATCGGTTTGGCAGAACAAATGGCAAAGAGGAGCAGGAGATTAGAATTGGAGAAGCATTAGGAATGGTGGGCCTTACCCATTTGAAAACACGCTATCCGGCTGAACTTTCTGGAGGTCAAAAACAGCGAGTTGCACTTGCTCGTGCTATCGTTCCAAAGCCATCTCTTCTTTTGATGGATGAACCATTAAGTGCACTTGATGCGGAGCTTCGTATGGAGATGAGAAGAGAGATTAGTAGGATTCACCAGAAGCTGGGAACTACCATAATTTATGTTACCCATGATCAAGGGGAAGCTTTGGCGATGGCTGATAGAATTGTTGTAATGAATAATGGAAGAATCGAGCAGATTGGTACTCCGGAAAGTATCTATAATAATCCCCAGTCGGTATTTGTTGCCACATTTGTTGGAAAGAGCAATCTGATCAAAGGAGAGTGGATTGGAGAGGATCGGTTTATTCCCGCGGAGTTTCCTAATGTTTCTTGGAAAGACATCGGAATTTCAAAGGAGATCAAATCCCAAAATCTTTACCCTGTTCGTCCTGAGCAATGGAAGCTTGGCGAGGCAGAGCAAGAAGAGATGACAGGAATTATCCAGTTTGCCCAGTTTCAAGGGAATGAAATTCATTATAGCGTTCAAGTGGGGGAAGAGACAATTAATGTGTATGGATCTGTTTTTGAAAAACGATTTCTGCCAGGAGACGCTGTTTCCTTGAGGATATTTAGTGGAGTAGAGGAAAGAGCTGTGCTGACAGGGAGCAGGTAGACTAGGAGGGAAAAGCATGATGGATTTGCATATACATTCCATCTACTCTGATGGTTTTTGGACACCACAAGAAATTGTAGAGGATAGTATCAAAAAAGGGTTGGAAATTATTGCAATAACGGATCATGATGTATTAACTGGGTATGAAGAAGCTTTATCCTATAGCAAGGATGCATTAAAGGTTATCCCTGGGATTGAACTTAATACAGATGGTCCTCAAGGTGAATTGCATATATTAGGCTATCAATTTGACCCGCATCATCCTAAATTAAAAGATCATGTCTCTTGGAGAGTGGAGGACAGAATTCAATGGGGAAAAGGAATAGTGGAGAAATTAAGAAATCTTGGCTACGACATTTCCTTTAACAATTGCCTTGCGCGTGTTGGAAAGGGCGTACTTGTTCGAACCCATATTGCAGATGAACTAGTATCAGCAGGATATTTTCAAAACAGTAAGGATGCATATGAACAGCTTTTAAAAAAAGGAAAGCCTGCTTTTGAAGAAAGAGGCAGTTTTTCCGCAGAGGATGCTATTAAACTAATCCACGAAGCTGGCGGTCTTGCATTTCTAGCTCATCCAGGCATTTATAAACATGAATTTCAGCTTCAACAGTTAATTGATTCGGGGTTAGATGGTATCGAAGTATATCACTCCAAACATTCCGATAAGGAGCAAAACTACTGGGGGAGAATGGCAGAAGCATTTAATCTCCTTGTTTCTGGAGGTAGTGACTTTCATGGTCCAGAATCGCGGAATCCTTTTCCGATTGGGAGTGTAGAGCTACCACATACTGAAAGAATAACATGGATTAGCGATGCTAAAGTCTTTACGAAAAAATAATATCAATGGAGAAAAAGGCCTCATACAATTAAAGACCTTTTTCTTTTTGTTTACGTAAAATACTCTAGTTTAGCATCAGGGAAAAATTTTTTCATATAAGAATGTAGGTGATCTTTTATGTCTGCTTCTTCTTCTTTTTGATAAATATATTTTCCTATTCCGTATTTTCCCCATTTATATCTGCGCTTTTCTTCATCCAGCTCTAATTTAGTCATTGGATAATTTTTTTGGATTACCCTTTTAGCAGGTTTTGTAAAGCGGTGCTGGATAAACTCAAATGTTAAATCCTTCTTTGCTTCTGGAGGCAGCTCAGCTTCTAGGCGTTCAAACATATGCAGATAGCCTTCTTCCCATCCTTCATGGAGGTAAATGGGTGCCACGATAAATCCTAGTGGATAGCCGGCTCTGGCGACTTTTCCAGCAGCCTCTATTCTCTTTTCCAAAGGAGATGTCCCAGGCTCGAAGTTTTTGATGACGTAATCTGCATTTACACTAAAACGAAAGCGGGTTTTTCCATTGTGCTTCGCATCAAGCAAGTGGTCAACATGATGGAATTTTGTGACAAATCGCAGTTTGCCGTACTCCGATTCCCCGAAGTGTTCAATTGCATGTTTAAGCGTGTGGGTTAAATGATCGATTCCAACGATATCAGATGTACAGGATGCTTCGAAACGTGTAAATTCTGGAGCGCGTTCTTTCATATAGTTATCGGCGGCTTCTAAAATTTCCTCGACATTTACATAGGTGCGGATGTATGGCTTGCTTCCCATCGTTGTTTGCAAATAGCAATAATGACAATGTCCCATACAGCCGGTAGCAAAAGGAATGGCATATTCGGCAGAGGGCTTAGATGTATCAAACTTGAGTGTTTTGCGAATGCCGACAACAAGCGTTGACTTTGCCACTCGGTAACGTTGAAAATCATTGTCGCCAGGAAGATTTCTAACTTGATTATGGGAAGTGGTATAGCGAATCTCTACATCCATCTTTTTGAATTTCTCCAGCAGTTCTTTCCCTAAGGGATACTCTAATGCTTCCGGTTCAAAATAGACAAGCTTTGGAGTGAAGGGTTTAATCATTCCAATCTCCCTTCCGAAACATCTCCATAATAATAATAGTAGGCTTCTTGAGCTTCTGCTTCTGTAGTATATACAGCAACTTCATTTGAGAGAGGGTAGTAATTTTCGTATAGAAATAAAGATAATTCATTGGAATTGTCTGGATTTTTTACAACAGCAGCTGCTTGGATATTCGCTACATCTTGGGTATGCGGGTTCCGGTAAAAAACATAAACGATGTCCCCAGCTTGATAGGCATGATTTTCATTATACAGTTCCATTCACTCACCTTCTACATTGAATATAATGCCATTTTTCCCTTCCTAATCACCAGTTATGTATCACTTTTTATGGAAGTTATGGGAAATGAATAAGGGATAATTAATTCGATTGAAGTTTACTTATAATAAATTTGTTGTACAGCTTAATTAAAAGGAGTGTTTGGAAATGGAAACTAGCAATTCAATAGAATCTACCCTGTTATCGTTTAAAAAGGGGATAGGGGATTTTACACAAAAAATGCCTGAGTTTGCAAGTAGATATAATGCTTTTACAGAAGCCTGCTTTGAGGAAGGTGCCTTAACACAAAAACAAAAGCAATTAATAGCTTTAGGGATTAGTCTTCATGCTCAAGATGAGTATTGTATCATCTATCATACAAAGGGATGCTTGGATCAAGGATGTTCCGAACAGGAAATTTTAGAAGCAGTAGGCGTAACTGCTGCATTTGGCGGGGGAGCGACCATGAGCCAAGGAGTTACCCTGGTGCAAGAATGCATTCAGGAATTGAATCGTTTAGAACAGTAAGAGCACATAAATAAAATAGCCGTAATTAGAGGAGCAAAACAGAATATGACAAATCAAAATTTAAAGAATCAAGTTATTAACATTATTTCAGGTCATCGAACAGGAGTACTTTCATCCGTTGAAAATAATAAACCCCATTCACGGTATATGACGTTTTACCATGAAGATTTAACCTTATACTCGCCTACTCAAATGGATACAGAAAAGGTGGAAGAGATAGAGAAAAATCCTTATGTTTCTGTGTTGTTAGGCTATGAAGAAAAGGGACAAAGCGATTCTTATGTTGAAATATCAGGAACATGCTCTATTAATAATTCTGAAGAAATGAAAAAGCGGTTTTGGGATGAGTCGTTTCAGCAATGGTTCGAAGGTCCAAGGGATCCGAATTATGCATTTCTTCAAGTCCAGCCTGATGTTATTCGAATTTTAAATAGGAATGGCAAACCTGCACAAGAGTTATCATTAGACGATTAATGAACTAAATAGGCTCCTCTTTCCTTTACTTTAGACGGAAAGAGGAGCCATCAATTATATCAACATCCTTTCTGTGGGTTACTTCCTCTATTAGTTTAAAAAGTGCCTCATCCTTCTTTTTAGCTTCTATCATGCAATCGATAACAGGGATGCTTCCTTTTATACGGTTTAGGAAATCGAAAAACATACCTATATCAATATAATCGGCATGATGACGGAAATGCTTTTCATCTTTGGGACTCGAAATATGCATTTTAATTGGTAATGGAGATGTACTCCATGTTTGAAGAATGCGACTCCAGTTATCTTCCCAATTGGGATTATGATGATGGGCGAGATGGTGATGATAATCAAACACAAGCGGAATCCCTAATTTCTCGCATAAGTAAAGAGTATCTTCCAATGTGAAAGAGGTATCATCATTTTCAAGCATTATCATATTTTGAATAGAGTTTGGGACTAGCATCCAATTATCAATAAATTGTTCCAATGATTTCTCGGTATCTTTATAATTTCCTCCCACATGCATAACACAGCGATGAGTTGTATCCATTCCCATTCCCTTTAATAATAAATAGTGTAATCTTAAAGTTTTAATTGAGTTCTTCCATATATGTTTCTGATTGGAATTAAGGAGAACAAAGTGATCAGGATGAAAATCAATCCTAATCTGATGCTTTCTGGCAAATTCACCTATTTCCTTTAAAGGCTCATTTAAAGGTTTCATATAATCCCAATCAAGAAGTTCTTCGTGATTGGCTAATGGGATAAGCCTTGAAGTAAGTCGATAAAAATGGATATCAGAAGCAGCAGTATGTTTTAGGAGCCTAAGCGTATTATGTAGATTTTGCAAGGCGATCCGTTCCAACTTACGAAGACCTGCTTCCCGGTCATCTATTTTTTGAAACTGGGCAAATGTCATCGTCCTTGAAGGAGATGCGTTTTTTACCATCATGCTCATTGCGACATATCCAAGTCGAACAATAGTCATCCATTACACCTCGTTAGCTTTAAATGTAGAGAAACATTACTACCATTCTATTGTTCCACCAGAAATTCTCTTTACTCCTCTAATAGATGTAATATCTTCGATAAGCTTAAACATAGCAAGATTTTTTTGTTTTGCTTCTATCATAATGTCGAAATCTTGATTAAGATTTTTAGCCATTTTTAAAAAGGGAAGTACAAAATCAAATGAGACAAAGTCAGCATGAGAACGGAAGGCCAGAGTGGATTTCGGGGAGGAAATATGGACTTTAGGAACCATTCTATGATTTTTCCACGTTTTAAAAATGCGCTCCAAATAAAGAGCTAAGTCAATATCTTCTTTATTGGCCATATGGTGATGATAATCAAGAATCATGGGAATGTTTTCCTGCTCACAGGTTATCAGTGTTTCTCTCACATTATATGTTTTATCATCATTTTCAAGGGTCATCTGGTTCTTAATTACCATAGGAAGTTGCTGGATGTTTTGCTGGAATCTCTGCAAAGAAGTATCTTTATCACCATAGGCTCCGCCAATATGAATATTAATAAGACTGGTATCAAGGGCGTCCATAGCTTCTAGCATTTTATAATGGAAGGTCATATCTTTTATTGCATTTATGGTTACTTCTTCCCTAGGGCTAGTAAAAAGCGTAAATTGGTTGGGGTGAAAGCTAACCCGCAGCTTAAATTGTTTAACTAATTGGCCAAGTTCTCTCCACTGTTCTTGAAAAGGAGTTATGAAATCCCAGTCTACATCTGGATGCGTTGCTAAGGGCACTAACGAACTGGATAAGCGGTACAATGGAATTTCATTGGCAGCATTATAGTAGAGAATTCTTTTTGTATTTTTTAAATTTTGAGCTGTAACAGCTAGTAGCTTTTCTGTGGCTTCCTGTTTAGGGAGTGCTGAATATCGAGAGAAGGTTAAAGCCTTTGAAGGACTTGCATCCCATAATCCTAGTGCATTTGCCACATAGCCAAAGCGAATCTTCATCTGTTTAGTTCCTTTCCATAGAGTCCAGCAGTTTCGTCTTTTTATATTGCCTTATCTTTTGGAACTCTATGTGTTGTTTTTACTTAGTTAATAAAGAGAAGTACTAAAAAATCCTGAGAATGTCTCTTTCCTATACCACTCATTCCTTCGGCCGAACCCACACTTTTGAAAAATCCACATAGCCAAAATGGCTAATTTTAATATTGCTTATATCGGTTGAAAATGGAATATACCGCTTTTGATAATAAAGGGGAATCATAATCGATTGATTAATCAATTCTTTTTCGATTTCTAGATTTAAAGCTGTCCATTGTTCAAATGGTATTTCCTTATATTTATCCATTAAGTTTGTAAGTGTTTCATTGTTTGCTATCATTTGAGAAAGTGGGGAAAACCCATTCATTAAAAAGTGGTAAAAGGAAAAATCTTGATTGAATTCAAAAACTTCTCCATGTATAAAAAGATCTACGTCTAATGTCTCAGGATGCTTTGTTAATATATCAGCAAAGGAAAACCATTGAATATCTGTAGGGATGTTTTCTTTTGCAAATATTTCTGCAAGCCATTGTGTAGTATTAGCAGTATGTCTGGCACCTCTTATCACAATTGGTTTAGTAAATATGGGCCGTTCTGATTCAGAAATAGTTAGTTGTTGATTTTGGCCAACTATTACACTCTTATCATTCGGTGTTAGTCTTGGACTTAGGTCGCCAATAGTATGACGATATTTAGCGATAATCCAATGAAGGTAATTTCTTACTTCCTTCTGTTTAATAGCAGAATTCCTACATGAGTTCATTACGATAATACCAAACCCCGAGTCGCTTTCTACTTCGAAAGAGGAGGAGGTATTCTCTTTCATAGGAGAATGATAGATTCCTTTAAAATCCTCAGGTACTTGAATAAATTCTACTACATCAATTAATGGTCTCTCTCGAAAATGATCTTGAAAAGCAGTTAAAGTTGTTTTTTTATCATTGTTTTGTTGAAGGATAAAGTAACCAGTCCCCAATATCTTTTCATTGGTCTCTCTATAGATACTTGCACACATCATACTAAGCATAGGAAGGATATAGCTACATCCATTGGGATGGACAATATCAAGTATGAGTGGAGACTTTACTTCTATTCTTTCGATAGGTGTCCATAAATCTTTGTAATAAGCATGTGTTCGAAGTTTTTCAAGGCATTCGGCCACATCATTTGCTGTCAAAACAGAACCGTCATGAAATTTAATGTCTTTTTTTAAATAGAGTCTTAATGTAGTAGGAGTGCTGTCCCAACTATGGGCAATTTCAGGTAATACTTTTCCATCTTCTGTATGAGTGACAAGCCGATTAAACACATTTGCCACTAAATGCGCACTGAAGACATCTCCAGCCTCAAGCGGATGGACGGAATGGAAAGGATATCTTTTTGGTACGATTAATTTATCATTTGACTCTTGGACAAAGCCAAGTTTTGTGTGAAATTTATTCATTAATCTCATTTTACTGTTTGTGGACCAATCATACATTAAGTATTTGCTTGTTTGTTCTACTGGTTCAAGATCAATTCGCTTTAAAACTTCTTCCTCGTAAGAAGTTTCTACCTCTTTTTTCCATAACAAAGTTGAGATGTTTCCGCGTCCTCGTCCGGGTGTAAACGATAGCCAGCCTTCTTCCATCCATTTTTTTAAATAACGTGTTGTTTGTTTCGAGCTCAATTGCAAGGTTTCAGAAATTTCCTCCATTCGAATACTGCCAGAAGGATAATATCTCCAAAGTGTAAGTAATTTGTTATCCATTCTTTTTCCTCCTAAAAGGGGACATTGTTTTATTAATTGTCTATTTTTAGAATTATTCGTCTAGTTTAATATACAGTAATAACAAGGGGGAGACAACATGAAATGGAAGGAATTACCGAGAAATATCAAAGTTAGGATGATTACCTCTTTCTTTAATCGGGCGGTATCATCAGCAGTTATGCCATTTATGGCTTTGTTCTTTGCACAGGAATTAAACAAAATTTGGGCAGGCTTATTTTTGATCAGTACAGTGGTTATTGGATTTCTGATCAATTTAGTGGGAGGATATATTTCTGACCGCTTTCCCAGAAAAAAGGTTTTAATGATAACATCCTGGCTGAATGCACTCTTCTTTTTAATCATGACGATCAGTCTATTTCCGACCAATAAAATAATTGTTTTGTTTGCTTTGGCATACGTTGGATTTATTATCACAAGCAGTCTAGGGCGACCAGCAATGCATGCGATTATTATTGATTCCACAACACCAGAAAATCGAAAAGCTATTTATGCACTCGATTACTGGCTTGTTAATTTATCGATGGCTATTGGGGCAGCACTTGGAGGACTTTTATATTTGAATCATCAGAAAGAATTATTCATCATGCTGACTTGCACATCTACATTGATTCCAATTGCTTACGGGGTTTGGCTGCAGGACAAGTTCACAGATCAGTTACAGAAAAAGCACAAGAATGTCTTGGTTGACTTAATCAGCAATTATAAAGTGGCATTTAAAGATACAGCCTTTGTAAAAGTGGTTACAGGCTCCACCTTTATTTTTGCAGCTGAATTTTCATTAAATAGTTATATTGGGATTCGCCTTGCTGAAACTTTTGAAGCAGTTAGGATTGGGAGTTTTGAAATTGTTGGGGTACGAATGCTAAGTATATTAAATATAGAAAATATGCTGCTCGTAGTCTGCTTTACTTTCATTATTAATCGGTTCACAGATAAGATGAATAAAAAGAATGCTTTAATAACAGGTCTTATTATATATGGAATTGGATATGTGACTGTTACTTCGGCGAATACGTGGTATATGCTCGTTTTATTTAATTTGATAGCAACGATGGGCGAATTAATTTATTCACCGATTCGAAATGCAGAGCAGGCAAATATGATTCCAAGCGATAAACGTGGATCATACTCTGCTTTTTCCAACCTATCATTTAGTGGAGCAGATTTAATTGCAAGAGCTAGTATTATTATCGGGGCATTCTTAATTCCAACAATGATGTCTGTCTACATTGGCTTCATTGTAATGGTGGGGACTATTCTTATTTATACAGGATTATTCGCGAAAACCATAAAAGTAAACAACTTAGTCAATAAAGGCGTTAGCGGCGACTAGAGCAGTAAGTTAGATTTATCGAGGGTGGGACAAAACAAAATAAATAATGGATAAAGACGAACAATCTCTAATTTAGTGGTGAATCCAATTCGTTCCAGTTTTTTTTCAAAAGAAACTAAATGGAGCAGACTGAATACACGTAGACTCCTATGGGAGCTGCGAGAAAGTCCAAGACCCCGCAGAATGCAGTGACCCCTAAAAGTTAGACGCAGTTATTTCATTAGGCAACTTGTTGAAAATGAGTTCGGTATTGTACCGGACTCATTTTGAATTTTCCCTTTAACCGTTTTCTATTATAGTATTCTATATATTTTTCTAATTCTAGTTTAAAGTGGTTCACACTTTCAAATTCCTTAAAATAAAGGAGTTCTGACTTCAGTATCCCAAAGAAGTTTTCCATTACAGAGTTATCGTAACAGTTCCCTTTACGTGACATACTCTGTTTAATCCCTTTTGCTTGAAGCAAGTTGCGATATTGTTTCATTTGATAATGCCAACCTTGGTCGGAATGCATGAGTAATTGATGCCTTTTTGGTAAGGATTCTAATGCTTTTTCTAACATGTCCGAAACTAATGAATACGTTGGTCGAGAACCGATGGTATACGTAATAATTTCCCCATTAAATAAATCTAATACAGGCGATAGATACAGCTTTTCCCCAAATAACTTGAATTCTGTAATATCTGTTACCCATTTTTCATTTGGTGCGTCCGCACTAAATTGACGGTCTAAATGATTTGGCGCAATTTTACCGACTGTGCCTTTATAAGATTTATATTTTTTCATCCTCACTAGACATTTTAAACCCAGCTCTTTCATGATTCGTTGAACCTTTTTATGATTTACTTTTTTTCCACGATTCACTAGCTCATCCCGAATACGTCGGTATCCGTAACGACCTTGATGTTCTTCATAAATGGCTTGGATTTCTCTTTTTATATCGGTGTCTGGATCAGGTCGATTCATTCGTTTTACTAAATCATAATAGGTGCTGCGTGGAATGCCAGCGAGTTTTACGAGTGACTTCACCGAATACTTATGCCTTAACTCATAGACTACTTGTGCTTTGTCTTGTTTGGTGATTTTTCCTTGTTTTGAACTAAGGCATTCAACTTTTTTAAATACTCATTTTCCATTTCCAGTTGTTTTATTCGATCTTCTAGTGCTTCAAAAGAACGATCAGTAGAACTTTGTTTATTTGAATCTTTTTTCATGGATAGACGCCCCTGTTCCTGTGACTGAAGGGCCTCTATCCCTTGTGTTTCAAACTTTCTTTTCCAAACAGCTAGAGTGGAATGCGCTGGGATATTAAAAATAGCTGCCGTTTCACATAGAGAAGTACCATTTTCAGTCATATATTGTAGTACTTCTAGTTTAAACATTTGTGTATAACTTGTACAACGTTTCATCAATGCCTCTGCACCATTGTAGTTGTATTGTCTTACCCATTTAACAATCGATTTGTGATCTATTCCAATTGATTTTCCAATTTCTCTGTAACTTTCTTTTCCGCTTAAATAGCGAGTTACGGCTTGTAGCTTCATTTCCGCAGTAAATTTGGACAAAAAAACTGCACCTCCAATTATTTGATATGCTCCCCAATAAGTAGACAGGTTAAAAAAATAAATCTGTTTAGTTATTGGGGAGATTTTTTTATGAAAAAATATAGTCACTCTAAAGAAGAAAAATTAGAGATTTTAAATTTTTATAATAATAGCCATTTTACTCTTAACGAAGTTTCAGAATTATATAAAGTAAATACTAGAACAATCAAAGATTGGCAAAATAATTATCTATTTTTTGGAGAAGACGGTCTTGAAAGACAAACAAACCACAATAATTATTCTAAAGAAGTAAAATTGGGAGCTGTTCAAGACTATATATCGGGTAAATACTCATTAAGAGAGACCGTTAGACGATATAAACTTTCAGGTACAACCGTTTTAAGAAATTGGATTAAAAAGTATACTAGTCATAGTGAATTAAAAGATTCGGGTAAAGGAATGAGCCAAACTATGACTAAGGGAAGAAAGACTACGATAAAAGAGCGTATTGAAATTGTACAAACTTGTATTGCTCAGGGGAAAAGCTACAGAATTGTAGCTGAACAATATGAAGTTTCTTACCAACAAGTATATCAATGGGTAAAGAAATATGAAGAAAAAGGTGTGCAAGGATTACAAGACCGTCGTGGCCATACAAAAGCAGAAGAAGAATTAAGTAATGAAGCTAAACTACGTTTAGAAATCCAACGGATAGAACGTGAAAATGAACGATTACGTGCAGAAAATTTATTCTTAAAAAAGTTAGAGGAAATAGAAAGGAGGCATCGTTAACCAAAACTCGTAATACTAACCGATATGTCGTAATCAAGGAATTAGCTACGAATGGATCACTATCTATCGTTTTATTATGTAAAATAGCTGGTGTTACACGTGCTGCTTATTATAAATGGCTAAAACGTCAACCATCCAAAAGAGAAGTTGAGAATGAACAACTCCTAGAATCAATCAAGTTACTTTATAAGCAAGTAACTGGCATTTATGGGTATCGTCGTATCACACTTACTATCAATCGTCATCGTGAAAATAATAATTTGCCGAAGGTTAATAAAAAACGTATTTATCGTTTAATGAAATTGTGTCGATTGAAATCGGTTATTCGTCAAAAACGAAAAAAATATCGTAAATCTACTTCTAATTATGTTGCAGAGAATATACTTAGTCGTGATTTTAATGCCGAAAAGCAAAATCAGAAATGGTGTACTGATGTTACAGAATTAAAATATGGTAATGGTAAAAAGGCATATTTAAGTGCCATTATTGACCTATATGACAAATCAATTATTAGTTATATATTGGGACATTCAAATAATAACAAACTTGTCTTTCAAACTATAGTACCGGCCATACAAAGTTTAAAAGAAGATGAGCATCCACTAATACATAGTGACCGTGGCTATCAATATACTTCAAAGTTCTTTAAACAAATAATAGATAATGCTGAAATGGTGCATAGTATGTCCAGAGTGGGACGTTGTATTGATAACGGACCAATCGAGGCTTTTTGGGGTACGCTTAAATCTGAGAAATACTACCTGAACAAATATGATACATATGCGACACTTGAAGAAGCGATTCATTCCTATATTGCATTCTATAATTTAGAGCGTTATCAAGAAAGATTAAACGGCATGAGTCCCTTAGAATTCAGGAATCAAGCCGTTTAAGGTATTTTTATTATTTCCACTGTCTACTTGACAGGTAGCACTTCAATTGTAGATAGTGTCTAACAATTGGGGTGCAGTTCAGAACGAGGAGGCTTGGCGCTCGCCCCATGGAAAGCGAAGTGTATTCAGGCTGCGGGTGATTACCACAAACCTTCGTTCTTAAAATAAATAAAAAACCCAAACAATTATACGAATTTTTTTATTGTTCGGGGGTTAGATTTGGTTGAAATACTTATGTCCCACTCTCTTTGAATCTTAGTCTTCTTCTGGATTTCCGCCGAAGGCTTCGGGAATCATTGTAAATCCTTCGATTACGGTGTCTTCTTCGACTTCAATCATTAAGTAGCGTTTGCCGCTAAATTCGATTTGCTTCACATATCTTAAGTCAGGAGGGCTGATCGCAATGTTAGCAATCTTGGTGCTGATCTTAATCGATTTTGATGTGAATTTTGGCAAGATATTACTTGCTTTTAATTCATATTTATCATCATCAATAATTTTTTTGAAGGCAAACTCGACTTTTTCTGGACTAATGTCCTCTACTCCGCTCATCTTTAAGACTTGTTCCACGTCTTTGGAGTCTAATTTTGGAACCTCTTCTTCTTCATTTTCGACAATCATTCGGTTAATTTCCTCGTATACATTCGAAAGAGTAGAAGTGCTCAATTGATCTCCAGTCACATCTTTAATGATTTCCTCAAACACAATTTTATCATCTTGAGCAGTCATCATTTCCTCGCCGTTGAGAACTTCCTCGATAAATTGGTAATCTGGCTCATGGATTTTGCCGGCAGCATAGAGAATATGATTAACATCTGCTGCGTTATCTGTGAAGCTTGGGAAAAGAAATCCACCCATTGGCGCATTCAGATTAATAATGGGGTCAACAACAATATTGTATTTAAATTCTTTCTCTACATAATCAAAAAGCAATTCTTTTTTCGGCTCTTGGGTGTTGTTGATACTGCATAAAATGAAAGGATGAGAGAAAACTGTATCTCGGTCACTTTCTTCAGACTCTTCACTGCGGCGCTTCTTTGGCTTTAAATATTCCCCGCGAATAAATGTGATGACAATATCTTTGTCATATTGTCTGCTATTAAGCATCTTGTCTACCATCAGTAGCATTTGCTCTTTCCAATCCTCTGTTTCTGAGCTAAGTAATCCTTTATGTAAAATAAGCTGGCTATTATTTTCTGCTTCTCTTTGAAACTTTAATTCAAACAGCTTTTCATCCAAATTACCGGCAAGTAATTTCTTGAAGTTATGTAAAAATAACTCTTGTTGATCTTGATCAAGCATGCCAAAGGGCTGACTTTGATAATGGAATATATCACTTGATTCTTTCATGACATAAACATTAAACATATCTGTTATTCTAAGTAGATCATTATTCATTTTGAATTGTTTTCGGATGTTTGCGATATCTTTTTTATTCATTTTAAGTTACACTCCTAAGTTACTTTGAAAGTAAATGATGGATGTTTGATTAGCCTTAGAGCTCTGTGTTCACACTCATTTTAGTCATTTATCCATTCTATCATATTTGGTTTCCCTATTATAAGAATCAATCTGTTGTTTCTAGAAAAACAATATGCTGTTAGCATCTAGTCAATAGGAATGCTGTATGCTTAAATAGAAGATAATCTTAAAAACGGGCGGGGGTACGAAATGAATGAGAAGGATTGCTTGCTGCTGATTTATTTACAGAAAGAGCAAAATATAACAAAAGCAGCGGAACATCTGTTTATGACGCAGCCTGCTTTGACCTATCGTATTAAACAGCTGGAAAAGGAGTTTCAGGTTGAAATTCTCTCGAAAAATGGTAAGTATATAAAAATGACGCCAGCTGGTGAATATTTGGTAGAATATGCGAAAAGAATTCTGAATGATTTGCGCAAAACAAAAGAGTTTTTATTGAATATAGAAAATGAACTGATTGGACATTTGAAAATTGGTGTTAATAGTCACTTTGGATTGCATACTCTTCCAGCTATTCTGAAAGAGTATAGAAAAAATTTTCCGAAGGTTCAATTAAATGTAGATACGGGATTTAGTACAGAAATGATGGATTTATTAGTGGATGGGCAAATTGATGTAGCGATTGTTAGAGGAGATTATAATTGGCCGGACGCTAAATATCTTCTTGATGAAGAAAATGTCTGTGTTATTGCAAACGAACCAATTGCTATTCACAAACTTCCGCAAATGGCGATGATTAATCGAAAAGAGCCTAAAGTGCTTCTTAAATATAAGACAAGTCCTTATAATCCCTTTGAGCAAAGTATCGAGTATTGGTGGAATCAAAGGTTTAGTGATCCACCATTGATAACAATGCAAGTTGACAGTTATGAAACCTGTAAGGAAATGGTGAAAAAGGGACTTGGATATGCCATTATCCCAAGTGTATTTCTGAAGAAGAGTGATGACTTATATTCTTGTCCTCTAGTTTTTAAAAATGGTCAGGAAATGAAAAGAAGAACCTGGATATATTATCGTGAAGCATCGATGAGTCTGGCCACAGTAGCAGCATTTGTTCAATATGTAATGAATATAGATTAATGGTACTAACAAGGAAGAAGAGGAGAACTTTTAAGATTCTCTTTTTTTGTTTTATTTTGTATAAAAATAAAAGTAAATACATAATTTTGTCTGTATAATCTATAAAAAATTTTTATAGATTATAAAAAAAAGCTTAATTTTACTTAATTTAATAAGAGAATTAAAATGGTATATACATTATTGTTTAGTCAGAATATTTAGGAGGTTGTATATTTTATGCATAATAAAAGTGTTCAAGAAAAACAGACACTTATCGATAAAGTGGATGCAATGGATATGGAATTACGAGAATTATCGTTGAAAATCCATCAGAATCCAGAAGTTAGTTTCCAAGAATATCAAGCAATGAACTGGCTTACAGAACCATTGAAAAAGGCTGGATTTATGATAGAAACAGGTCTTGCCAATCTGGAAACATCATTTAGGGCAACATGGGAAGGCGAAGCTGGAGGACCAACCATTGCCTTGCTTGCGGAATATGATGCATTGGCTGGATTAGGGCATGGTTGTGGACATAATATCATTGGCACATCTGCTGTAGGTGCGGCTATCGCGTTAAAGGAGGCGGTGCCTCATTTGCAAGGGAAAATTGTTGTACTGGGAACACCTGCTGAAGAGTTAGGCGGTGGAAAAATTATGATGGTAGAGGATGGCATTTTTGATCAAGTTGACGTTGCAATGATGTGTCATCCCCATAAGAAATCGATGGTTTTACGTGGTGGCTTAGCTTGTGTAGATGCGACTTTCAAATACTATGGCAAGGCGGCTCATGCAGCTGCAAGTCCTGAATTAGGAATAAGTGCATTGGATGCGGTAATTCATACGTTTGTTGCAGTCAATTCTTTACGTCAATTCTTTAAAGATGATGTAAGAATCCATGGAATCATTACAAAGGGTGGAGAGGCGACAAATGTGGTACCAGCATATTGTGAGGCTGAATTTTTATTAAGGGCAGAGAATGTAGAGCAGCTCGAAATTGTCCGAGAAAAGGTCTATGCGGCCGCTCGCTATTCGGCAGAAGCAGTAGGTGCAGCATTAGAGATTGAAGAAGGACTTATTTATGCGGAAAGGAATAATAATCACGCACTTGCCAAGATGTTTAAAGAAAATTTGGAATACCTAGATGAAGAAGTAAGCGATCCACCTAAAAAAGGGGGAATAGGCTCTTCTGATATTGGCAATGTTGGCCAAGTGACAGCTACCATTCATCCTTATATTAAAATTACTGATTCAGCGAACACACATACACCAGAGTTTGTAGAGGCAGCAGGTTCAGAGGAAGGTATGCAGGGGTTAAATAAAGCAGCAAAAGCATTAGCTATGACGGCTTACGATGTGTGCTCCAATCGTGAATATTTACAGGCTATCCGCAGTGAATTTGAAGATTGGAAAAGCAGCAAAATACTAAAATAGTAAATTAAAAAATGGTAAAGGATGAAGATATTGAAAACCAATAAAGTAGTCTCTCAGATGCACTCCATTAAACAGTCGAGACCAAAAAGAGTAAAAATGCCCCATACATTTGTCATTATATTAACGATGGTATTATTTGCGGCAGTTCTGACCTATATTCTTCCAGCAGGAGAGTTTGATCGAGTTGAAGATGCAAGCTCAGGTAACACCGTTGTTGTTCAAGATTCTTATCATCATGTTGAACAGAATCCTATCAGTCTATTTAATCTTCCGTTAGCAGTTGTTCAAGGATTGGTTAGTGCAAGTGATACAGTTTTTTTCATTTTTATTGTTGGCGGTGTGTTTCAAATTATTAATTCAACTGGAACAATTGAGGCGATTGCTGGTAGAGTCGGAAAAACCTTTATGAATCGAGGCCTCGTAATTATTCCCATTTTCTTGACCTTGTTTTCATTCGGCGGATTTACGATAGGGATGTCTGCAGAGGTAATGGCGTTTGTTCCAATTGGAATCGCGATTGCTAGAGCATTAGGATATGATGCGTTAACAGGGACAGCGATGGTTATGTTGGGTGCAGCAGCAGGGTTTACAGCGGGATTACTAAATCCCTTTAATGTAGGGATTGCTCAGTCAATTGCCGAAATTCCAATGTTTTCTGGTATGTGGTTACGTGCTATTATCCTTGTTGTTCTATTAATAGCCACTAGTTATTATATTATTCGTTATGCGAAAAAGGTGAAAAAGAACCCATCTTCAAGTATTGTTGCTCAACTGGAAGCAGAGGAAAGTCATAATAATGTAGATATATCATCCTTATCATCTATGAAGATAAGCCACTATTTAACTATCATGGTAATATTAGCTGGTTTTGGTCTATTGATTTGGGGTGTTTCGGAAAAAGGTTGGTGGATGCAGGAATTAGCAGCATTTTTCCTAGCCCTTGGTGTTATAGTAGGATTTCTGTCTAAATATGGCCCTAGTAAAATTGCCAGTGAATTTGTAGCTGGTGCAAAAGATATAACCTTTGGCGCTTTCATCGTCGGATTAGCGAAAGGGATTGTGATCGTTTTAGAGGATGGCCATGTTATTGACTCTGTTGTGAACGGGCTAGCAATAATGGTTGATCACATGCCTAGCTATATTCAAGTACTAGGAATGTATTTCTTCCAAACAATCATGAATGTCTTTATTACTTCTGGAACAGGATTGGCAGCAACGACGATGCCGATTATGGTGCCGTTAGCCGATTTGATTGATGTAACAAGACAAACGGCTGTTTTAGCTTATCAGCTAGGAGACGGATTATCCAATTGTATCCTTCCTACGTCTGCCATGTTAATGGGAAGCTTGGCAGTGTCCAAAATTAAATATCAAGAATGGGTAAAATTTTTCTGGCCATTATTATTAGTATGGCTTATTATTGGAGGTATTTTTGTTATCGTGGCAGATGTTATTCACTATTCATAATGGGGTGAAAAATAAGTGACAAGCCAGTATATAGATTTAATTGATAAAGATCTTTTGTATGATCACATTCAAGTACTTACTAAGTATGAAAGGTTAACTGGAGAAGAAGAGGCGGAGAGAGCCGCAGATTATATAATAGAAACTCTAAAGCAATATGAAGTGTCGTATAATCGTTATCAGTTTGTTGGGTATTTTAGTAATCCTATTCATGGAGAAGTATATGTGGGTGGAGCGAAGAAAAAAGTGATTATAGCGAAAGCAAGATCGTTTGGCGGTCACTTTCCAAAAGGGATAAAGGGTAACCTTTTATATGATCGTTATAGTGAAACACTAAGAGGAATAAACGGACCAGCTGATCGTTATGAAAAAATGAAAGATAAAATAATAATCAGCTGGAATTATTATGAAGATTATGTAAAAAAAATAGAGCGCGCTGGTGCAATTGGACTCATTCATATATGGCCGTCGAAGGAAATTGCTATCCATGAAGAAACAGTAGGAACTATCTGGGGAACACCTACATCGGAAAATATTGATCAACTTCCAAAAATTCCGGTGGTTGGGATAAATTATGAGGATGGAGTTACCCTACTTGATTGGATAAAAGAGAATGGTTCTTTGGAAGCGGTCGTGAAAACAAAATTAGAAAATGCGCTTAAAAAGACGAGTTTGCCGGTTGCTACTCTTCGAGGTGAATCAGAGGATTATATTCTGATTTCTGGTCATTATGATTCTTGGCATAAGGGAGCAACAGATAACGCAACTGCAAATGCGCTTATGCTGGAAATGGCCAGGATATTTTCTAAAAAAAATAGTAGAAGAACCATTAAACTAGCATGGTGGGCAGGACATTCGAATGGAAGATATGCAGGATCTGCTTGGTATTGTGATCAATTTTGGGAGGAAATTAATGAGAACTGTGTAGCACATATTAATATTGATTTTCCTGGAACAAAAGAAAATGTTGAAGTAGTACCTAGATCAACTGCGATGGAAAATCACGAGTTATTAATAAACATCATTCGTAAATACACAGATAGAGAGCCGTCTAGGATAGAGTATTTACCTAGAGGAGCCGATCAATCTTTTTGGGGGACGAATATCCCAATTCATTTAATGCTTAAATACGAACCGCCACATCAGAAAAAAAGCTATCAAACACCAGGAGGAAACTGGTGGTGGCATACAGAAGAGGATTTAATAGATAAAGTGGATAGTAATCTATTGGTGAGAGATACTGGAATGCATATAGAGCTAGTGGATTATTTAGCGAATATTTCTCTTTTACCGGTTAACCTTATTCGCTTTTTGAGTAAAAGCAAAGCGATTATTAACGAACTGGATGCAGATTCGGATGAGGCTTTTGACTTTACAATGATTCATTCTATTTTTGAAAAGGTCACAACTATGGTTGAAAAGCTTTTAGAAAAAGAAGTCACTGATGTTGATTCCTATAATCAACTTTTAAAAACAGTTGGTGGGATATTGAATAGACTTAAATTCTCTTCTTCTAGTAAGTATGATTATGATAATACAGACCCTTTTCAGCCATATCCTGGCTTAGCGAAGGTGAAATCGGTTTATTGGAGCAATACGTCTCCAGAAGAATTTCTTTTTCTAAGCACATTATTTGTCCGCCAACGAAATCGCCTTGTAAATGAGATGAAAGAAGTAATAAAAGAGATAAAGAGATATTTAGACTAAAATGGTATTAAATTTAATGGGTTTTCACTTAAGTGGAAGCCTTTTTCCTATCCCTTAGAAAGCACGCTATTTGAAAAAGAAACAATTGGATGAAATAATAGTAGAAAATGGATTAGAAAGGAGTCAGTGCTGTGAAAGTATTAGTGGTTGGAGCAAACGGGCAAATAGGTAAACAGCTTGTGACATTATTACACGAAAGTAATGAGTTTTCTGTTAGAGCATTGGTAAGAACGTCAGAACAGCAGAAAGCTTTTGACAAAGTCGGAATAGAAACTGCTTTAGGTAATTTGGAAGAAACGGTGGAACAGCTAGAGTCTGCAGTGAAAGGTTGTGATGCCGTCGTATTCACAGCAGGTTCAGGTGGGAAAACGGGATATGATAAAACATTATTGATTGATCTTGATGGTGCTGTGAAAATGATGGAGGCAACAAAGAATGCAGGGGTAGAACGGTTTGTAATGGTTAGTGCGTTGCAGGCGCATCATCGAGAAAACTGGAATGAACAAATTAAGCCATATTATGTAGCAAAACACTATGCTGATCGCATTCTTATGGAGAGTGGATTAACCTATACCATTATTCGTCCGGGCGGATTAACAAATGAAGCTGGTACTGGTTTGGTTGCAGCTGCTGAGAATCTGGAAAGAGGAGTGATCCCAAGAGAAGATGTAGCAGCGACAATAATGGCTTCTATAAAAGAAAAAAATGTGTTTAATAAATCATTTGATTTAGTCTCTGGTGAAACGGAAATGGAGAAAGCAGTGAAGAATTTATAAAGAGTAATTAGTGAAGCAGCGTCTATGCAGCAGGATGTTTTAGCTGGTAGATCAGTCAAATTCGTAATATTTTGTAAATTATAATCACTGTCGTTTAGGAAATTCGCTATGCAGCCCACTTCTTCATGTAGCTTAGCAGTCGCATAGAAAAAGAAAGTAGTTAGATCAGTTGTTGGTTCATCTAGGTAATAAATTCTGTGATACGTACCCTTTTGCCAAGTTATTATATCTGACTTGATGGGTGTATATAATGACCCAAAAGGGTATGTACCTGTTATTATTTGTTTGTAGCCAAGGATGAATTTTAGCTATAGTATCTAGTTTGAAGCCTCTCCATCAAAAAGGAGCTTTATCAAAAAAAATATTAGTGAATAAGGGAGTGTTATTATGGACTTTAAAAATGCATGTGAAAAAAATGAACTTAGTGAATTACTAAAGATAGGCGTGTTATTGTTAATTTATGTATTATCAACAGTGGCATTATTTTTTCTTATACATTAATTGGGAAAAGGGCTTACAAGGATAATCGTCTTGGAAGCCCTTTTTAAACAATTAATGTAAATTTGTCACCGAGCATAATTTGTTTTGAGGAATGAATTGTGCTACCTTTAATATCTTTTACCAAACTTTCTATACATAAGACAGGATGGCCTTCCTTTACGTTCAGATACATGGCTTCTTCAAAAGAGGCACTTACAATCTGAATTGCCTTTCTAGAGTTACCAAATTTAATGTTACTCTTCTCTTTTATGATGTCATAAAGTGAGGTGTTATTTAAGTCTTCAGTTAGTAGATAATCGAAGTCCATTGGAAATCGAGAATATTCAACTGAAACAGGGATGTCATCAGCAGTTCTAACTCTGACAATACTAATTTGTTTTGTATTACCAAGAGTACCGAATACGTTTTGCTCTTCTTCTTCTAAGTCAATTATTTTATTTTCAATTACCCTCGCACCAGGTTTTTTTCCTTGCATTCTAGTATTTTCGCTAAATCCTATTGTATTACCAATGTCTTTTAATAGCTTGTTTTCAGTTATAAAAGTTCCTTTACCTGGAATTCTGATCAGATAACCTTCTTCTGTTAGGGAGTCTAGAGCTTTTCTTACAGTTACCCGGCTAATTTGATTATTTTTACTTAATTCATTTTCAGTGGGAATTTTATCTCCCTTCTTCAAAATGCCTCTCTCAATATCATTCAGTATTTTCATTCTCAACTGCTCATATTTTGGTATTGATTCATTAATATCCATAATTATAATCCCTCATTAGCTCGTTTTGTTTTTTAAATTATAACAAATAAGAGAGTGAAAATAAATATGAAAGCGCTGTTGCAATTTGTATTGCTTTGTATTATAATTGAAATATACAAAGTGATACAAATTAGGATAGGAGGAGTCATAATGAATATTAAAGAGATTATCAGAAAGATTATTAGTGATAAAAAGGAAGATGGGGGTGTTAAGGAAGTTTATTACGTTGCATGCGGAGGATCTTACGCTGCTTTTTACCCAGCTAAAGCATTTTTAGAGAAAGAGTCCAAGGAAATTAAAGTGGGGCTATATTCTAGTAATGAGTTTGTACACAACCTTCCAAAAGCATTTGGAAAAAACTCTGTTCTTGTAGTTGCATCGCATAAAGGGAATACACCTGAGACTGTTAAAGCAGCTGCAATTGGAAAGGAAAAAGGAGTACCAGTTATTGCCCTAACTTGGATATCTGATTCACCTATAACAAAAGAAGCAGACTATATTGTTGATTATACTTTTGGTCCAGACAAAGATATAGCTGAAGAAAAAACAATGCAAGCTTTACTGACAGCTGTCGAACTTCTGAATCAAGTGGAAGGTTACCCATATTACGAAAAATTTATGGATGGTCGTCAAAAGATTGATCTTATCGTAAAAAATGCACGCAAACATGTTGAAAAGCGTGCAAAAAGATTTGCTGATGAGCATAAAGATGACAATGTTATATATACTTTGGCAAGTGGAGCAAGTTATGGAGCTGCTTATTTACAAAGTATTTGTATCTTTATGGAGATGCAGTGGATTAATTCATCTACAATTCATACAGGAGAGTTCTTCCATGGACCTTTTGAAATTGCAGATGCTGAAATTCCGTTTGTCATCCAGGTTTCCGAAGGAAGTACACGGGCTCTTGATGAGCGTGCACTTACGTTCTTAAAGAAATATGCGAGACGTATTGAAGTATTGGATGCTAAAGAGTTAGGATTATCTACTATTGATGCTGATGTAATTGATTACTTTAACCACTTATTATTTAATAATGTGTATCCTGTTTATAATGAGGCACTAGCAACAGTTCGAGAGCATCCGCTTTCAACAAGAAGATATATGTGGAAAGTAGAATATTAAGAGAGGCCCCATATGCGAAAATATAAAGTTATTGGTATAGGGGATAATGTAGTCGATAAATATGTCTTGGAAGGAAAGATGTACCCGGGAGGAAATGCTCTGAATTTCAGTGTATATGCCAAAATGAATAATATTAAATCTGCTTACATTGGGAAATTTGGCGACGATGATGTTGCTGAATATATTAAAGCTGTTTTGGATGAACTTCAAATAGATTATTCTTACTCTAAAACTTATAGTGGTGAGAATGGGTATGCGAAGGTAAAACTAGATAAGAATGAAAGAGTGTTTTTAGGCTCTAATAAAGGCGGTGTCGCCAAAGAAAAAAAATGGGAACTTACTAATCAGATGATTTCTTATATAAGTGAATTTTCCCTAATTCATACAAGCCTAAATAGCTATATTGAATCAGAACTGAAGACTTTAAAATCTCTAGATATTCCAATATCCTTTGATTTTTCTGTCCGATGGAATGACGAATATTTGAAGGAAGTATGCCCCTATATAGATATAGCCTTCCTCTCTTGCAGTCATTTAACAAGTTCTGAAAGAGAAAGGGAAATGAAAAAGGCTGAAGAGCTTGGAGCCGATCTTATAGTCGGCACTGTGGGGGAGAATGGTTCATACGCGTTATATAAAGGTGATTTTATATATCAACCAGCAATTATAGATGAAGACGTTGTTGATACTATGGGAGCAGGAGATGCTTATTTAACCGCCTTCCTCATTGAATTGTTAGATCAATCAAATGGTTCATTTAGGTTTAAAGATGACGATCTAACCTTTGAAGTAATACAGAATGCAATGAAAAAGGGTTCAAAGTTTGCAGCTGAAATTTGCAAAATCGAAGGTGCATTCGGATATGGTAAGCAAGTAAGAGTTTAAAATTCTTACTTGCTTAGCAATAAATGAAAGTGCTTACAATGAGGCGGGAGGGATTCCGATGTTTTGGATACAATTGATACTAATAATTGTACTGATTTATTTTGGCTCTAGAGTAGGTAATGTCTTTATGGGATTGTTGGGTGGAGTTGGCGTGGGGATATTTGTCTTTGTATTCGGTATGCAACCTGCTAGTCCGCCAATCGATGTTATGCTCATTATATTGGGGGTCGTCTTAGCCGCTTCGGCCTTACAGTCCTCCAAAGGGTTGGATTATCTAGTGATCATAGCTGAAAAGATACTGAGAAAATCCCCGAGCAATATTACTATAATAGCACCAATAGTGGCTTGGATATTCACTTTCTTATCTGGAACAGGTCACGTTGTATATAGTTTACTGCCAGTAATGAATGAATTATCAATAGATAACCGTATTAGACCAGAACGACCAATTTCTAATAGTATCATTTCATCTCAACAAGCCATAACATGTTCACCTATGTCAGCAGCAACGGCAGCCATGATTGGTTTTATGGCAACTATTGATGTATCTTTTTCAAAATTATTAATGATAACGATTCCAGCAACTCTTATTGGAGTAATAGCAAGTTCTGTTTTAACAATAAAAAAGGGCAAAGAACTTCACCAAGATCCTGAATATATAAGACGGTTGGAAGAAGGTTTTATCAAGAAGTTTGAGAGGAAAGAAATTAAGGATATAGCGAATTCTCAAAAATGGTCTGTTTTAATTTTCTTACTTGCTGTGGTTTCTGTTATTGTTTTGGGATTATTTACAGGTTTACGACCTTCTTGGGTAATTGAGGGAAAAGTTACTCCATTATCAATGCCATATACTATTGAGATTATCATGTTGACCTGTGCAGCTCTAATAATAATAGTATGTAAGCCGAAAATTGAAGAAATCTTAAGTGGCTCTATCTTTAAAGCAGGTGCTTTAGCTATAGTTTGTGCTTTTGGTTTAGCTTGGATGAGTAATACTTTTATATTAGCACATCAGGAATTTGTCGAAGAGAATGTAGCTCAAATTGTCAACAGATATCCATGGCTATTTGCAGTTGTTGTATTCGCAGTAGCTGCCTTGATAACAAGCCAAGGAGCGACAACGCTCATCATGATTCCTATTGCCATAGGATTAAATCTACCTCCAGCAATAATAATAGGTGCATGGATGGCGGTTAACGCGAACTATTTTCTACCTGTTTCAGCTCAAACGTTAGCAGCAATATCCTTTGATACAGCGGGTACTACAAAGATTGGTAAGTATGTCCTTAACCACAGCTTTATGGTTCCTGGATTAATAAACACTATAATATCAGTAATTGTAGCCACAATTTTAGGAAGTATTATTCTATAAAGGGAGTGTATTTATGAAGATAGATAGAATAGCACCTGGTAATTATCACTTTAAGAGATACACGATTGATTATTTTTTGGATTCTGTAAGTGAGTTAGGTTTTAAATATATTGAATTATGGGCTTCAGGTCCTCATTTTCATCTTGATTATTTTACTTTGAACGACATTAAGGAGCTGAAGAAAAAAATTGATTATAGGAATCTGAAAGTGGATTGTTTAACTCCAGAACAAGCTGTCTATCCAATTAGCATAAGTCACCCCGATAAACAATACAGACAGAATAGTATTGATTTTTTTAAGAGACATATTGAAGCAGCTACAGTATTAGATTGTAAAAAAGTGTTAGTAACAACAGGTATTGCATATCTTGATATACCTATTATTCAGCAATGGGAATGGTGTAGACAATCTTTAGAAGCTATTTCTAAAGCGGCGGAAAACGAAGGAGTCACTTTAGTTCTTGAAGCATTTACAAAGTATTCAACACATGTATTTAATACTTCTTCACATATTGTAAAAATGATTGAAGAGGTGGGGAGTCATGCATTAAAGGGACTTATAGATATCGATGTAGTCGCTTCAACAGGTGAGGAATCGATTGACAGCTTCATTGATACATTAGGTGACAATCTGCATCACGTCCATTTTGTAGATGGTAATCCTGGTGGACATTTAGTGCCAGGCGATGGAAGCTTAAATATGCAACATGCACTGGAGAAAATAGCATCAACAAGTTATCAGGGGTGCCTTGGTCTTGAGTTTCTTGATCGAAGGTACTTCTTAGAACCCGAGAAAGCCTTAATTAAGACGATAAAATGGCTAGAAGATAATAACAATGAGGCAAAGCAATGACTATAATTGACGTACACGCCCATCCTTCCCTGTATAGCCCTATTAGTGAGAGTGAAGAACGTCTGAATTTTAGAATGAAGGAAATGGGTCTAGGCTTGATGAGTCCATCAGATCTCACTGTCATAGATAAGCAAAATGATCTTGCGAAAATCAGTAAAACAATATTACTTCCTTTAGACACAACGACAACAACAGGTGATACCCTTATTTCTAATGATGAAATTAAGAAGCTGGTTTATTTAAGACCAGAAAGATTTATCGGTTTTGCAAGTGTTGATCCGAATAGAGCTGATGCTCTAGAAGTATTGGAGCATGCTTTTGGCACACTTGGTTTGAGTGGTTTAAAACTTAACCCAGCGAAACAACAATTTTCACCTGATCATCCAGATTATTACCCCATATATGAAAAATGTTTGCAATATGATAAGCCTATCATGTTTCACGCGGGTTTTTCCTGGGATAAAAATTCGATATCCGAGTTTGCTCATCCTTTTAGATTTGAAAGAATTGCAATTAAGTACCCCAAGTTAAGAATGTGCTTAGCTCATTTTGGGTGGCCATTTGTAAAAGAAACAGCGATACTACTCGTAAAATACCCTAATGTTTACACTGATACATCAATGCTTTACATGGATAGTCCTGAGCTGTTCTTTGAACAGGTGTTCACAAGAGACATGGGGAAATACTGGTTAGATCATAACTTTCCGGATAAAGTAATGTTTGGCTCTAATACTCCTAGATTTAGACCCATTAGAATTTTGCGCGGCCTAGAGAAAGTATATATGTCTGAAAAAACTCGCTCAAAGGTTCTTTATAAAAATGCTATGCGATTCTTGGGGGAAAAGGGGGATATTGATGAAAACAGAGCTACTGATTAAACATCTTTGTTCTGATATGGAAACACAATTAATCAAAATCACCGAAGAAGTAAAAAAAGCAGTCTCTAATAGTTCGATTGAAAATGGTGTTGTGTTTATTATTTGCTCTCATACGACTTGCGGAATTACAATAAATGAAAGTTTGGAATGCGTAGAAACGGATATCCTTGACTTTTTGGATACTATAGTCCCAGTAGATTCTCCTTATACTCACGCACATTTTTTAATGTCTTATGGCACGACGAGTGGAAATTCACCGGGGCATTTAAAACAGATGATTGTGGGCAATAATTGTGTATTACCAATAAAAAATCGAAAGCTGGTTCTAGGTCATGCTCAGGACATCTATTTCGCAGAATTTGATGGAATAAAAAATAGAAAATATTTTATTCAATTATTGGGTGAATAAAATGAAGAAACAGGAAAAGGTATTGGCAATAGGTGATAACTGTGTAGATATTTATTTAAAAGAGAAAACTTTTTACGCTACAGGAAATGCTGTTGACTTTGCGATCAACTTAAAGAAACAAGGTATAGATGTTTCTTTAATAACTGTTTTTAGTAATGATATATTTGGTGAATTCATAAAAAAGACCTTACAAGAGAACGGCGTCGATATTAGCAATTCATACAACAAAGATGAGCCAACTGCTATGGCAAAGATGAAACTTATCAATAATGATAGATTTCACGAGTCTTTCTATGAAAACGTATTAGCTGATTTTAAACTACCTGGATCTATCTCTAAAATTATAGAGAATTCTAGTATTATCTACTCAGAAAAGCGTTCAAAGATTTATAGATATTTAGATTCAATTTATGATCAAAATAAGATTTGGATTCATGATTTTTCAAAGAGGTTAGATGATGAATTAAATGATAAAATTCTCCCGTACATGAATTATTCCTTCTTTTCATATGAAAAGAAGGATGAAAGAATCAAAGAATTTCTGAAAATCACTCAATCAAAAACAAAGAATGGTGTTGTAATAGCGATGTTAGGGGAAGATGGCAGTTTAGCTTATGATGGCAATTCGTTTACTTATGAAAAAGCAAAGACTTCTCACATTGTTAATACTGTCGGTGCAGGAGATTCCTATATATCTGGCTTTATTTCAGGAATTTACAATGATAGGAGTTTGCAAGAGTGTATGGAAATAGGTACTAATATTGCGTCAGAAACTATATCTAAGTTTGAACCATATTAAACGTGAATTTAGTCTTCGTAACAGGAAATACCTTCTTTTTTCCGGAAACCTTTAGGTACGTGATGTGTATACGAGACTGGGACAAAAACATCTCTAAGATGGAAAAACCGGTGAAATTTTACGACAAGTAAAATTTCATCGGTTTTGATTATTTTTACAATAAAAATAAGGACAACTTCTGATGAAATTAAGTTACCACACAAAATTTAATCAGAAAGAAGTATCCTTATGTCTAAAGATTATACTTTCCTTTAACCACGCTTCTTCTTTTTCAATATAAATAAAGGAATTTTTATAAATACTTCTTTTTACTTTTTTCATCGTATTGGTTTCACGCTCTCCTCTTCTGTATTAGCATTTCATTCCTCCTTAAAAGCATCAATAATTATTAAGTATTCCCATAATAATTCATTAATTCTAATAAAAGTGTAAATAAATTGCAAAAGTTGTTAATGCAATTGTCACATTTTAGTACTATTTTTGAATTGTATTCCAAAAGAAATGAAGTTATAATGTACTCATAACTACCATATTAGTATATTAATATGTTTTGGAGGAGGCGATTATTGAAATTAATGAAAAGGAATGACATTTCCCCCTCCTTTTTATATACTAAAAAAATATAAAAAGGAGAAGAGGGTCCCTCATGTCAAATAATAGTGCGAAAGTATTTGCTTATAACCAATTGAAAGATGAAATTTTAAAATTAAAGCTTATACCTGGTACAAAGATCAGTGAAAAAATCATGTCAGATGAATTGCAAGTCAGTAGAACACCTATTAGAGAAGCATTTATAAGATTAGCGCAAGAAGAGTTATTAACGATTGTTCCGCAGAGTGGTACATTTGTCTCTCTAATTAACCTTAGCCTTGCCGAAGAAGCGCGCTTTGTTCGTGAGATAATTGAGACAAATATCGTTGGTCTATGTTGTGAGAATATAACTGATGAAATTTCCCTGAAGTTAGAAATGAACTTAAAGATGCAGGAAATGCTGGCAAGCAATGAAGTAGGAAAACAGGAAAAAGTAAAATTCTTCGATTTGGATGAAAGTTTTCATAAGGAACTTTTTATTTGCTGTGGCAAAGAGCGAACTTGGAAAATGATTCAAGATATGGCTGGCCATTTGAATAGATTTCGCTTATTAAGATTAAAAGACATAAAGGATTTAGACTGGGAAATATTAATTAGTCATCATAAAGAAATTTATGAAGCAATCTTAGAAGGAAATCGGACAAAAGCAGAACAATTAATGTCTGATCATATGAGATTAATGCTTTCTGAAAAAGGTGTTTTATTACAAGAGTTTCCTGAATATTTTTATCCGCAGCAATACTAATGGAAAAAGTATGATGGTGCGACAAAGGAGGAAAACAAAATATGCAAATGACGTTTCGATGGTATGGAGAAGGGAATGACACCATCACTTTAAAACAAATACGCCAAATTCCAGGGGTTAAAGGGCTAGTGTGGGCTCTGCATGATGTACCAGTTGGAGAAGTTTGGCCAGTGGAGCGTATTGCGGAAGTAGTAAATCAGGCAAAGGAGTATGGCTTTCATACAGATGTTGTTGAAAGCGTTAATATTCACGAAGATATAAAACTAGGATTAAATTCCAGACAGCAATATATTGATGCATATAAACAAACATTAAAGAATCTTAGTCAATTTGGCGTAAAAGTAGTATGTTATAACTTTATGCCTGTCTTTGATTGGCTGCGTACAGATTTATTTAAAGAAACAGAAGATGGCAGTACGGCATTGTATTTTGATGCTACAAAAGTCATTTCTCTTACACCTGAGCAAGTAGTAAAAAACATGGAAGAAAATACAAAAGAGTTAACGCTGCCTGGATGGGAACCAGAGAGACTAAAAGATTTACAGCATTTATTTACTTTATATAAAGATGTATCAGAAGTGGATTTGTTCGATAATTTGGTGTATTTTCTAGAAGAAATTACTCCTGTTGCAGAGCAATATGGAATTAAAATGGCTATTCATCCGGATGATCCGCCTTTTTCTATCTTTGGGTTGCCGCGGATTGTCAAAAACAGAGAAGATATCGAACGGATTTTAACTAGTGTAGACAGTCCAGCTAACTGTTTAACTTTTTGCTCCGGCTCACTTGGAGCAAATTCAAGTAATGACTTAGTTGATATTGTGAAAACATTCACTAAGAGAATCCCTTTTGCCCATATTAGAAATGTTAAACGTTTTGAAGATGGTAGTTTTATAGAAACTTCTCATCATGTGGAGGATGGATCTGTACCTATTACTGAAATTGTTAATGGATTATATGAAAACGGTTTCTGTGGGTATGTTCGACCAGATCATGGGAGACATATTTGGGATGAAGTATGCAGGCCGGGATATGGGTTATATGATCGCGCGTTAGGGGTAATGTACTTATTAGGAGCTTGGGATACAAACAAAATTTTAACAAAAGAGAAAATGCAAAAAATATAAAGAAAAGATAATAGGAAAAGGAGAGGTTCCTGATACTTTCTTTTTTCCTATTATGCTTTCAGATAAATGAAAACGTTTTACCTATGTTCGTATTGATAATAAAAATAGGAGGCGTTAGAAATGGGAAAAAAACAAAAAGACGTTACGCTTGCAAGGAGTATTGGATACGGCCTAACAGACATGATGGGCGGAGGGGCTTTTACCATTATAGGCGCATGGCTTTTGTTCTTTTATACAAGTTATGCTGGTTTGACTCCAGTTCAAGGTGCTTCTATTATTGCGATTGCTCGTATAGTAGATGCAGTCGTCAGTTTATTTATGGGAAGCTTTTCAGATAACTTTTTAAAATTTAAGTTAGGAAGAAAATTTGGACGGCGAAGATTTTTCTTATTGATTGGTTCACCACTTATGCTTGTATATGTATTACTCTGGACTTCGGGAATGAATTATTTATATTATCTCCTTACTTATTTAGCATTTGAAATTATTGCAGCGATGGTTTTAATTCCATGGGAAACACTCCCTTCTGAAATGACAACTGACTTTAATAAACGAACGAAATTATCAACTGCTAGAATGTTTATCTCAGGACTTGGAACCTTTTTAGCAACATTTATACCTGGACAGCTCTTTAGTATTTTAGGACAAGATAATTCCCTTGCTTTCTTCATTAATGGTGCTTTTTTTGCAGTTGTTTTTGCTATATGTGTGTATATTTCTTTCCGTTCTACATGGGAACGAGAAGTTTCGCCTGAAGAATTACAGATACTGATGAGCCAGAAGAAAGAACGAAAAAATGGTTTAAAGGTAGTGATACAAACGTTTGTGGATTTTGCTTCCACTTTCAGGGTGAAAAGCTTTCGTAAACATTTATTAATTTATATTTGTTCGATGACAGCGAAAGATGCTTTTAACGCAGTATTTGTATTCTTTTGTGTATACGCTTTAAATAGTACTTCCACTGTAGCAGCGAATCTACTTTCATTTAGTATTATTGGGCTCCCTGGAGCTATTCTTTATGGATTTTTAATGATTAAAATTGGACCAGCAAATTTATTTAAAATATCGTATTCTACCATGATTTTATGTTTATTAGGATATGGGGCGGTTTATTTATATCATCCTAGTAATTTAATCCTAGTGTTAGGGGTTATTTCCTTCTTTTATCAAATTGGAAGAAGTATGCTGGAATTCATTCCTTGGAATTTCTTTCCATTTATTCCAGATGTAGATGAAATGATTACGAGGAAAAGAAGAGAAGGAATTTTTGCTTCTGTAATGACGTTCTTTAGAAAGTCTTCTGTAGCGCTTGCCACCTTTTTAGTTGGAGCCATCTTAGAGGCAGGGGGATTTGTACAAGGCTCGGCAACGCAGCCACAGAGTGCTGTTCATACTATAATGTCTATCATGATTATTGGGGTAGGTCTTCTGCTTTTTATTTCATTAATTACAGCATTCACCTTTAAATTAAATAAAGAAACGCATGGTGTTCTTGTAGAGGAAATTGAACGTTTAAAGAACAACGGTTTAAAAAAGGATGTAGATCCAAAAACGAAGAAAGTGGTCGAATCTTTAACAGGTTATTCCTATGAAAAGCTTTGGGGTGGAAAGACAGATAAAGCTTTTACACAAGTGAAGATGAATTAAGAGGAGGATAACAAAGTGAAGCCTTTTATGAATAAAGATTTTTTACTTGAGACAGAAACAGCGAAAAATTTATTTCATAACTATGCGGCGACAATGCCAATCTATGACTATCATTGTCATTTAGAGCCAAAGGAAATTTATGAGAATCGAAGATATGAAAATATTACAGAGCTGTGGCTAGAAGGGGACCATTATAAATGGCGTGCCATGCGTGCTAATGGCATAGATGAATTCTATATAACTGGAGATGCAGATGATTACAGTAAGTTTGAGAAATGGGCTGAGACCGTAGAAAGGTTAATTGGAAATCCACTTTATCATTGGACGCAGTTAGAGTTAAAACAATATTTTGGAGTGGAAGCAATTCTAAAAAAAACGTCAGCAAAGGAAATATGGGAAATTTGTAATCGCAAAATACAGAGTCCAGATTTTTCAGCAAGAAGCTTAATTGAAAGGTCAAATGTAGCTCTTATTGGTACTACAGATGATCCGATTGATGATTTAGTTTTTCATAAGTTATTACAGGAAGACAAAACTTTTTCGCCAACTGTTTTACCAGCATTTCGTCCAGATCACCTAATGGCAATTCAAAGCAATTATTGGGCAGAATATGTTGGAAAACTAAGCAATCTTACAGGAGTGGAAATAACGAGTTATAGCACTTTGATGGAGGCAATAGATCATAGGATAGAGTATTTTCATGGGATTGGCTGCAAATTGTCTGACCATAGTTTAGAAATGGTTGTATATGAACCAGCAACAATGGAAGAGTTAAATATGATTGTAAAAAAAGCGTTGACTGGTGAGGCTATTACTCAAAAAGAAAATAATCAGTTTTTGACTAGTTTACTTGTTAGCCTTGGTAAAGCATATAGCCAAAGAGGATGGGTGATGCAATATCATATCGGAGCATTAAGAAGTGCGAACTCTCGTTTATTTCAATCAATTGGTGCAAATATAGGCTGTGATTCGATGCAAGACAGTCCTATTGCTATTCCATTAGCGAAATTATTAGATGAGCTGGATCGAGATGACAACCTCCCTAAGACCATTCTGTATGGATTAAATCCGAATGCTAATGAAGTTTTAGCAACGATGGCTGGGAATTTCCAAGAAGGTGGAATTCCATCCAAAGTACAATTCGGATCTGGCTGGTGGTTTAATGATCATATCGAAGGTATGGTAGCACAAATGAAAACACTTGGGAACCAAGGGCTATTATCGAGATTTATTGGAATGTTGACAGATTCACGCAGTTTTTTATCTTATAGCCGTCATGATTATTTTAGAAGAATTCTATGTAATCTAATAGGGAATTGGGTGGAAAATGGAGAGTACCCAAATGATATAGAATGGCTCGGGCAAATTGTTCAAGATATATCTTATTATAATGCTCAGCGTTATTTTGATTTTCAGTTAAAAATGGATTACTGAATCGATGCAAATAAAAATAAAGAAGGCGAAGAATGTTGTTATTACTAGATAAAGAGGCTATTCAATCCAAGAAAGATAGTTTTTCAAGAATAGGAATAAAAACACCTAATTATGATTATAGAGGAATATGGGAAGAGACAAAGAAAGAGCCTATTTGGTTACATATAGGGGGTGGGAATTTATTTAGAGCTTTTCATTCGGTATTACAGCAGCATTTAATTGAAAAACAAAAAACGAAAAAAGGAATAATCGTTGTATCTACCATGGATGATGGATTAATCGAAAAAATTTACCATCCATATGATAACTTAAGTCTAAATGTAGTAATGAAAAGTAACGGTACGCTAGATATGGAAGTCATTGCAAGTGTGGCGGAAAGTATAGCTGCCTATAGTAATAATTATTCGTGGCAGCGTCTGATAGAGATATTTACAACTTCATCCTTACAATTCATTACTTTATCGATTACAGAAAAAGGGTATGAATTAAGAGATATAAAAGGAAATCTTCAACCAACTATAATAAAAGAATTAGAACAAGGACTTTATCAACCAAAACATACGATGGTTATGTTAACTTCGCTGTTGAATGAGCGATATAAGGCTGGAAAGATACCTTTAGCATTAGTTAGCACAGATAATTTCTCCCATAATGGAGATAAGCTGAAAGATGCTATTCTCACGGTTGCTGCTTATTGGCAAAAAAGAGGGGTTGTGGACAAAGGATTTATTGAATATCTAACAGATCAAACAAAAATTGCCTTCCCATGGACCATGATAGATAAGATTACGCCACTTCCTTCTGTTGCAGTAAAAGAAAAGTTATCTGACCTTGGTTATGGAAGTACAGAATTGATTAAGATAAGAGAAAATGCTCCCACTATTGCTCCATTTGTGAATACCGAAGAAAGTGAATATTTGGTTATGGAGGATTGTTTTCCAAATGGAAGACCATCATTAGAAGAAGTAGGTGTATTCTTTACAAATAGAGATACAGTGGATCAAATTGAAAGAATGAAGGTATGTACGTGTTTGAATCCTCTTCATACAGCATTGGCTATATTTGGCTGTTTACTAGGATATACTTCCATTGCGGATGAAATGAAAGACAACGATCTTAAAAGTTTAGTAGAGAAAATAGGCTATGAAGAGGGGATGAAAGTCGTAACTGATCCCGGAATTATTCATCCAATGCAGTTTATAAAGGAAGTAATAGAAGTACGTTTCCCCAACCCAAACAATCCAGATACACCGCAGAGAATAGCAGCTGACACCTCTCAAAAACTAGCTATTCGTTTTGGAGAAACAATTAAATTATATGTAAAAAGAGATGATTTGGATGTTGAGGATTTACACTTTATCCCACTAACGATTGCTGCCTGGTGTCGATATTTGATGGGGATTAATGATGGTGGTAAGGAAATGTCGTTAAGTCCTGACCCTTTGTTAGAGGAATTACAAAAGCAAATAAAAAAAATAAAGTTTGGCAGCCCTGGCTCAGTAGGAAATTACTTACAGCCAATTCTATCAAATGAGCGAATATTTGGTAGCAATTTATATGCAATAGGGTTAGGAGACAAAGTAGAGCTGTTTTTTAAACAATTCATACAGGGATTAGGAGCTGTTAGAAAAACACTTCATAATCAAATAAGTTTAAAAGCTTGATGCATAACGCCGTGAAAAAATTATCGAAAGTGTAGGAAAAGAAGAGGCACATCTAAACCGGCACTATGTCAAGGACACAATAAAAAAGAGATTAAGCAAAGAGAAGTATAAAATTTGAAAGATGGATTGGAATGGCATTTAAGTAGGGAATAAAAAATTAACTTTTCTAAAAAGAAAGCGTTGACATATTTTGCAAGACGTGATAAATTACAGATATCAAATAACAAAACTTAAAAGTTCCGTGAAGGAATGTTACCTTAAGTGGGCATAACCTGAACTGACTAGAAGAACATGCTATTGTTTTGCGTGTATTTTAGTCAGGTCAGGTTTTTTTATTTGTAAAAACCAAATTCCATAGCTGAAGGAAGGGTAAAAAAATGAAATATGAGCAATTAGCAAAGGATATTATTGCCAATGTAGGTGGAAAAGAAAACGTTTCCAGTGTTGTGCACTGTATTACACGTCTTCGCTTTAAGCTTAAAGATGAAAGTAAAGCGAATACAGAAGTCCTAAAAAATATGGATGATGTTGTAACTGTCATGAAAAGCGGCGGTCAATATCAAGTCGTTATCGGCAACCATGTTCCCGATGTATACAAAGCAGTTGTTTCAGTAGGGGGTTTCCAAAACCAACAGCCTGTAGAGGAAGAGGAAGGTCCTAAAGGTTCACTTTTCAATCGATTTATCGACATGATCTCAAGTATTTTTACGCCAGTTCTTGGTATTTTAGCAGCTTCAGGGATGATTAAAGGGTTTAATGCACTATTTCTATCAACAAAATTGTTAACGGAATCATCTGGTACTTATCAAATTCTAAATGCCACAGGTGACGCACTATTTTATTTCTTACCAATTTTCTTAGGATATACAGCGATTAAAAAATTTGGTGGAACACCGTTTATTGGAATGGCGATAGGGGCTGCATTAGTTTATCCAACCTTATCCACTTTAACGACAGGTGATCCATTATATACTTTGTTTGGAGGTACATTATTTGAATCGCCAGTCCATGTTACGTTTTTAGGGATACCAGTAATTTTAATGAGTTATTCGTCTTCGGTTATCCCAATTATTTTATCGACATTCTTTGCATCTAAAGTAGAGAAATGGCTAAGAAGTGTAATTCCAGATGTAGTGAAAACATTTATTGTGCCATTATTTACATTAGTGATTGTAGTTCCAGTTACATTTCTTGTTATTGGCCCGATTGCAACATGGGCAAGTACATTAATTGGTCAAGGATCTTTATACTTATATAATTTAAGCCCCGTTATTGCAGGATTATTGTTAGGTGGATTCTGGCAAGTGATTGTTATTTTCGGTCTTCATTGGGGATTAGTACCAATTTCTATCAACAATGTAGCGACACTTGGCTATGATACGATTTTATCTCCTGTCTTCGCAGCGTCTTTTGCACAGATTGGGGCAGTTCTTGCAATTTTGATCAAGACAAAAAATCAAAAGTTAAAAACATTGAGTTATCCAGCGTTTATTTCCGGTATCTTTGGTGTAACGGAGCCAGCTATTTATGGAATTACCTTACCTTTAAAGAAACCATTTATTATTAGTTGTATTGCTGCAAGTATTGGTGGTGCTATTGCCGGGTTAACAGATATAAAGGGTTATATCGTTGGCGGTCTTGGAATTTTTGGTCTTCCTTCTTATATTACACCTGAGGGAATCAATATGAACTTATGGGGAGCAGTTATTTCCATCACAGTTGGCTTTATCGTAGCGTTCTTATTGACATTGTTCTTTGGCGGCATTAACAAAGGACAAAATTCAACAGGAAATACTACAGCATCGAACCAAGTAGCAGCAACAAAGGTAGAAAAAGAGGAAGTGCTAAGCCCTCTAAAGGGAGAGGTAAAACCTTTATCAGAAGTAAAAGATGAAGCATTCGCATCTGGTGCACTTGGCCATGGTATCGCTATTGAACCAAGTGAAGGGAAATTATATGCTCCTGCTGATGGGACGGTTTCTGCTTTATTTCCGACGAAACATGCAATTGGGATTACAACAGATACTGGTGCAGATATTTTGATTCATATCGGAATGGATACTGTTCAATTAGAAGGCAAACATTTTATTGTACACACTACACAAGGTGAGTTAGTGAAAAAAGGACAATTACTTATTGAATTTGATATGGATGAAATAGCAAATTCAGGCAAGCTTTTAACAACACCAATTGTGATTACAAATTATAGAGAGTTTCATTTAGAGATGACAGATAAAAAACAGATTCAACAAGGAGATTCTTTATTCCACCTCGAAACTAAGTAAAAATAAGCAAGAATTAGGAGAAAGGATGAGACATTATGGCATTTCCAAAAGGTTTTTTATGGGGCGGTGCAATTGCCGCTAATCAAGCAGAAGGAGCCTATTTAGAGGATGGAAAGGGGTTAACTACTGTTGATTTATTACCAACTGGTGATAAAAGATTTGAAATTATGATGGGGAAGCTTCCTTCCTATCAACCACTTGAAGGAGAATTTTACCCTTCACATGAAGCGATTGATTTTTATCATCGTTATAAAGAAGATATTGCTTTATTTGCAGAAATGGGATTTAAAGCATTGCGCTTATCAATTTCATGGGCAAGAATTTTTCCAAACGGAGATGACGCTACTCCAAATGAAGCGGGATTGAAATTTTATGATAATGTTTTCGATGAGCTCTTAAAATATGGAATCGAGCCAGTCGTAACCATTGCTCATTTTGATGTACCAATAAATTTAGTAAAGAATTATGGCAGCTGGAAAAATCGTAAATTAGTCGATTTCTTTGAAAAATATGCAACTACCTTATTTGAGCGATATAAGGATAAAGTGAAATATTGGATGACCTTTAATGAAATCAATATGCTTTTACATTTACCGTTTGTTGGAGCAGGTTTGGTATTTGAAGAAGGAGAAGATAAGCTTCAAGTGAAATATCAAGCAGCCCATCATCAATTGGTTGCTAGCAGCTTAGCTGTAAAGGCTGGACATGAGATTAATCCTGATATGAAAATTGGCTGCATGCTGGCGGCGGGTCAAACATATCCATATTCCTGTAATCCAGATGATGTCTTGGATGCAATGGAAAAAGATAGAGATTCTTTCTTTTTCATAGACGTTCAATCTCGTGGGAAATATCCTGGCTATGCGAAAAGGTTTTTCCGAGATAAGAATTTAAAGATTGAAATGGAAGAGCAGGATGAAGCGTTATTAGAGAAGTATACGGTTGACTATATAGGCTTTAGTTATTATGCAAGTCGTACGACAAGTACAAATCCAGAGGTCAATAAGCAGACTTCGGGCAATGTGTTTGGTTCTATTGAAAATCCATACTTGGAAAAGTCGGAATGGGGTTGGACGATTGATCCTAAAGGTTTCCGTATCACTGCAAATCAATTGTATGATCGCTATCAAAAGCCACTATTTGTAGTAGAAAATGGGTTAGGTGCTGTCGACATTCCTTCGGAAGATGGAGAGGTAAAGGATGATTATCGGATAGATTATCTACGAAAGCATGTGTTAGAAATGTCTGAGGCCATAGAGGATGGTGTAGAAATGATCGGATATACGAGCTGGGGGCCAATTGATATTGTAAGTGCCTCTACTGGTGAAATGAAAAAACGCTATGGCTATATTTATGTAGATAAAGATAACGAAGGGAACGGAACATTAGAGCGATCAAAGAAAAAAAGCTTTGATTGGTATAAAGAGGTTATAGCCTCTAATGGAGAGAATGTATAATTGGAAATAGGAAAGTTGATTTTTCAGCTTTCCTTCTTTCCTATTTTTAAACCATTATCACGATCACTTATCCATGATAAGGAAAAAAAGCCATATTAAACTACAGGTGGTCAAATGAAAATAGAAAAAGTATATAACAATAATGTAATTGCTGCGTTTAATGAACAAGACGAAGAATTAGTAGTAATGGGTAGAGGTATAGCTTTTCAAAAGAAGCCTGGTGATTTAGTGGAAGAAGCAAAAATAGAAAAAGTATTTGCTTTGAAAAATAATGATATGTCGGAAAAGTTTAAAACACTTTTATATGAAGTACCTGTTGAATATATCGAAATCACAGAGGAAGTCATTAAGATTGCTAGCAGCAGGCTAGGCAGAAAGTTAAATGATAGTTTTTATATCTCTTTAACCGATCATTTGCATTTTGCTGTTCAGAGAATCCAAAAGGGGTTTGAAATTAAGAACGCTTTATTATGGGAAATAAAAAGGTTTTATAAGGAAGAGTTTGCTATTGGATTAGAGACCATTCAACTAATGAAAGAGAAATTAGGTATTGAGCTGCCAGAAGATGAAGCTGGTTTTATTGCAATGCATCTAGTTAATTCAGACCTGAGTCAAGAAATGCCTAATATTGCAAACATCACAAAGGTTATGCAAAATATATTAAATATTGTTAAATACCATTATAAGATGGAATTTGATGAGGACTCTTTAAACTATTTTCGATTTCTTACTCATTTGAAGTTCTTTGCACAAAGGCTCTATAGCAAGACATACATGGATGATGATGATCCATATCTATTCGAAATGGTGAAACATAAGCATAGAGAAGCCTTTAGATGCACGGAAAAAATAAATGAATATATTGAAAGTCAATTCAATTATTCTTTAACAGATAATGAAAAGTTATATTTAGCTATTCATATACAAAGAGTTGTTAATCGTTAGTTATTCCATTAGTGGTCCAAATATAACCATCAGTGCGGAGGAAGAACCTCCCGCTGATAGAAGTTTTAATTATTGAAGATAAGTTAAATCATTTAGGCTTTGTTCAAGTAAAATATTGTTTAGAAAGTATTTATTTTTTTGCCAAAACGATTCATTGAACAAAGCCTTAAATGAAGAAGGGATAGAATTTTATATGATAAATGATTACTGTGTAATCGATCGATCTGTAATATCTTTTTCCTCTGCTTGTTCCTCTATGGTGTCTTCTTGTACTTTCTCGTATTCTTTTCTTACTTCTCCGCAAGTGATGCATATACCACTGTAATAATAATTATATTTATGATATTTTCGTATCTTACAAATAAGGGAACCCAATAACATACATAACAACTCCTTTACCTATTCCATTCTACAGTACAAGTGAATTTTGTTCGGTTAAATAACCGTTACGAACCTACCAAATTCATGACAAACATGTCTACTTTATCTTTTTTATGACAAACCTCCAAAAAAAATTACAAATTAGAAGAGAAAAGGTATAGAAAGAAAAAGGATAATAAGGAGTTGCTAAAAGAAGAAACTTTTTCATGTTTTATATCGTAAAAGGGGTAGTTGTAATATAACTGTAAATGAATATACGTACAATTACCTAGATAATGCTGTAAAATAATAGGTATCGATAGTTGGAAGAATTTGAATGTAAAAAAGGAGAGGTTCTTTGTGGGGGTTATGCTAAGCAAGGGTCAAAAGATAGATTTGACAAAATCACATCCTGGGTTAAGGAATGTAGTAATTGGTTTAGGCTGGGATATCAATCAGCATGGTGCCAACTATGATTTAGATGCGTCAGCTTTTTTGTTGGGCGATAATCATAAAGTATGGAGTGATAATGATTTTATATTTTATAATAATCCAACTGGTCCTAATGGATCGGTAGTATATAGTGGAGATAACCGGAACGGGCATGGCAGAATGGACGATGAACAAATTCGAGTGGATTTATCCCAAGTACCTTCCACTATTCAACGCATTGCTTTTACCATTACCATTCATGACGCTTATAATAAAGGACAAAATTTTGGACAAATATCTAATGCCTATGTCAGAGTATTTAATGAGGGAGATCAAGTAGAACTTCTTCGTTTTAATCTTGGAAGAGATTATACAGTTGAAACTGCTATTGTTGCAGCAGAGCTATACCGACATCACGGAGAATGGAAATTTAATGCTGTCGGAAGTGGCTTTCAAGGTGGGTTAGCTGCCTTATGCAGCAATTTTGGAGTAACAGTTGATGATGAACCCCAAGCACCTGCCTATCCTAATGATTCTATCCAACAAGCTTATCAAGAACCTAATAGGCCTTACTACCAGTCATTTGAAACGCAAACTTATCCGGCTTCAAGTAGCGGGGCTTATCAGCCAAACTGGCAACAGTCTTATACTAATAGAAATCCACAAATGTATGGACAAGATGCTGTTAATGACGCTTATTCTAGTGATCATATGCAGTGTATAAGATGTAGAAGTACAAATGTCCGTACCGGCGAAAAAGGCTTCGGAATTGGCAAAGCGGCAATTGGAGGATTGATTTTAGGACCTGTCGGTTTATTAGGTGGATTTATCGGAAAAGGACAGCTGAAAATAACTTGCAATAGTTGTGGCTATAGTTGGTCTCCATCTCAGACGGATTATGCTGAATGGGGAAGGCAGCAGAAACAAAGAGCTAGAGATCTCTTTATGCGCTATAAAAATCCAGATGTACTTGACGCTGTTGTCGCTGCATGTGCATTAGTAGGAATGGCTGATGGAAGGCTAGACCATGCAGAAGAACAAAAAATGATGGAGTTTATCCATCAAAGTGAGGAATTACGTGTTTTTGATACAAATAAAGTAATTCAGCAATTTAATTACTTTGTCCGAAAAATAGAATATGATCAAATTATTGGTAGAGCTGAAAGCTTTCGAGCACTAGGAAAAGTTCGTTCAAAGCCAGAGATTGCTAGACTTGTAGCTCGGTATTGTATTGCGATTGGATATGCAGATGGTCATTTCGATCAAAGGGAAAAACAAGTGGTGACAGAAATTTGTCGAGAATTAGGTTTAAATCCACAGGAATTTTTATCTTAAAAAATGGCAATGCTAGATATAGAAGCTAGATGAAAAGAATCGATTGGTTACTAGTAAGAAAATGATTGCTTAGTTGAAAGATAGGGTCGTAACAATCACATAAACTAGCAAGTTACTAGAAATGCAACAGGAGGAGAAGAATGGCAGGAAATCATAGTTTGGCAATTAACAGAATAATCGGTAATATCGAAAAGGTGATGATTGGGAAAAGGGATGTAGCAGAACTGAGTTTAATTGCTTTGCTTGCCCAAGGGCATGTTTTATTGGAAGATGTTCCAGGAGTTGGGAAAACAATGATGGTGCGAGCTTTAGCGAAATCAGTGGGAGCTAATTTTCGTAGAATTCAATTCACTCCAGACCTCTTACCTTCTGATGTAACGGGAGTGTCTATTTATAACCCGAAAGAGCTAGAATTTCAATTCGTGCCAGGACCAATCATGGGAAATATTATTCTAGCTGATGAAATAAATCGGACATCTCCAAAGACTCAGTCAGCTCTTTTGGAAGCGATGGAGGAAAGTAGTGTAACGATTGATGGTGTGACACATCAGTTACAAAAGCCATTCTTTGTTATGGCAACCCAGAACCCAATTGAATATGAAGGAACCTATCCTCTACCAGAAGCACAATTAGATCGCTTCTTATTGAAAATGAATATGGGATATCCAACTGTAGAAGAAGAAATAGAAGTGTTAACTAGAGTCCAAGTAGCAGCGCCAATTGAAAAATTAGAGTCAGTTGTTAGCTTAGATGAGTTACTTACTCTTCAAAATGAAGTAAGACAAGTGTATGTGGATGAGACGATTAAAAAATACATTGTGGAACTCGCTACTGCAACAAGAGAAAATGCGAGTGTTTATCTAGGGGTCAGTCCGAGGGGTTCCATTGCATTAATGAGAGCATCACAAAGCTATGCCTTTATTCAAGGAAGAGATTATGTCATCCCAGATGATGTGCAATTCTTAGTAAAAGCTGTTTTTGCTCATCGAATGATTTTAAAATCAGAAACAAAGTTCGATGGGATAACAGCAGAAGAAATTATTAATCGAATTATTGGGCAAGTATCTGTCCCGGTACAAAGGTTAGTGAAGTAATGAAAAGATCTTTGCAAAAATTAAATCGGATTTGGAAATTAATTTTGCTATTTTTATTAATAGTGATGGTATTTTCCTATGCTATGTTTCAAGGTGGGTTTGTAAGCTGGTTTTTATTTTATAGTTTTTTACCATTTGCTTTATATGGTCTTTTTATTGCAGTCTATCCAATGCGGGATTGGCAAGTGAAACGAAAGATTTTGAAATATGAATATAGTGCGAAAGAAGAAATGCATGTAGAAATTGAATTAACGAGAAACTCGTTTTTTCCTGTTTTTTATATGGTGGTGAGAGATTCCTTTAGTTCCACAGTGGGGCAGAAAATAGAAGAAAAGAGAATGCTAATGCCTGGATTAAAGCGGAGACTACGCTTTAATTATACAGTGAAGGAGTTGCCAAGAGGAGAGCATGTATTTGATCAAATCTGTCTCCAATTAGGCGACCCTTTAGGTCTGATTGAGAAGGAGAAGGTCTATATTCAAGTAGAACGGATTCTAGTGTATCCTCCTATTGAAGAAATGATATATAAACCGCTGGAAAATCACTATGAGCAGGGAATGACTTCATCGAAGGAGCGAGTGCAGCGAGATACGACAATGGCAGTTGGTGTGAGAGAGTATCAGCCAGGTGACCGCTTTTCATGGATTAACTGGAAAGCAAGTGCAAGGCGCAATAATATGATGACAAAGGAATTTGAACAAAAGCAGTCGCATGACATTATGATTGTGATGGATTGCCAAGAAAATAAAAGAATGGAAACGACAGTGTCTTTCACCGCTTCTATCATTCGAGCTATTTTAAAAAAAGGTGCGCAAGTAGGCTTATTATCGGTAGATACGGATCGTAAAATTTTTCCAATAAGAGGAGGGGAAAGTCACCAACAATACCTTCTCCATCATTTAGCGAAAGTACGTACTACAAAGGAAATCACATTAGCAGAGGTTTTAGATAATGAAAGTAGTCAATTGCCCCCACAGGCCACTATCATGTTAATTACTTCCCAAGTAACGAGAGAACTTATAGATAAAGCTGGGTGGTTGGCAAGTAAAAGATATAATATTGTGATATTTACCATCACGGGACAAAAGGAAGGTTTATCTAATGAAGAAAGAACATTAAGTGCATTTGCTGGAAAAAAGGGCATTCGAATCATTCCTGTTTCTAAGGGGAGATTTAAAGAGGCTCTTGGAGAGGGGGTGGCATAAATGGGAACACCCTATAGCAAACAACATATCACAATTGCCAATTTTTTATTATATATTTTAGGTTTTTTATTAATTTGTGAATGGCTCGGACCGTTGGAAGCATTAACGAATACAGAGAATGTGATTGTTTTTCACTTATTTCTTGCGTTATCTTTATTGTTAGCCTTTTTCCGGACACCGAGCTGGGTAAGCGGCACATTAAAGACTGTTTATATTATATTTATTCTTCAATATTTATATTATGAGGAATCATTTTTTACTTTTCAATGGATTCAACCTTTTGCAGCCGAATTTATCGATAATTTAGCATTGGTATTTAATACAAAGTGGCCGGAAATGACAAATATGTTTAAAAGCAGTCTCTGTTTCATTTTATTATGGCTGATGGCGTATTTAATTGATTATTGGCTAATTAAGCGAAGAAAGATTTTTACATTCTTTTTGCTGACAATTATTTATATTACCGTATTAGATACTTTTACGATTTATAGTGCTGATGCGGCAATTATTCGTACGGTAATCATAGGTTTTACAGCAATGGGCATGTTAACATTCTTTCGATTAAGTGATAAAGAAGGAGCTAGAAATACTAACAGTTCGATCGTAAAATGGATGATTCCTTTACTTTTATTCGTAATTGGAAGTGCTGGGATTGGCTACTTATCACCAAAGGCAGATCCTATTTGGCCAGATCCTGTTCCTTTTATCCAGACAATGGGGGATAAAGGAGGAGAAGAGGACGGAGATATTCCAGGAAGCGGTGTTCATCGAGTTGGTTATAGTGTCGATGATTCGAGGTTAGGGGGAGACTTTATTGGTGATTCTTCCTTGGTCTTTGTTGCGGAGGTAGAAGAGCCTCATTATTGGAAGGTAGAAACGAAAGATACTTATACCGGAAAAGGCTGGGTCCAATCAGAGGAATCTTTAAAATTAAATCGGGACAACTTTGAAGTATTAGATCAAGGTGGCGAAATTCCTTTTGTCTCTTTTGTAGAAGGGGAAAATGTGAAGCGGACAGAGTCTGAAAGCACCGTGCAATTTACCAATGGCTTTTCTTATTTACTATACCCATTAGGGGTAAAAGAAGTATCTGCTGCTAATTCGTTCATGGAAATTGAAAGTGGGAATGAACGTGGTGTTTTTAATGGATATGTAGAAAGTTACTCGGTTAAATTTGATGTGCCGGAATACAGTCTAAATGCGTTAACAACAGCTGATATGGAAGACTTTATAAGAAATAATCCAGACATGGTGAAACGCTACCTTCAGCTTCCCGATTCATTGCCGCAAAGAGTGAAAGATCTTGCTGTTGATATAACGAAAAATGATGAAAATCTATTTGCAAAGGTACGTGCGATAGAAACTTATTTCTCCTCTAATGGTTTTGCTTATAGTCAAAATAATGTTGCAGTCCCGAATGAGGAAGAGGATTATGTGGATCAATTCTTATTTGAAACAAAGCTGGGTTATTGTGATAACTATTCGACTTCTATGGTTACCCTGCTGCGTTCTATTGGGATTCCCTCAAGATGGGTTAAAGGTTTTACAGAGGGAGAATTTGTAGAAGCGGACGGGGATATTCGCCGCTATGAGGTTACAAATAATAATGCACATTCATGGGTAGAGGTTTATTTTCCAGAAGTAGGCTGGGTTTCCTTTGAGCCAACGCAAGGATTCTCTAATGCGAATACGTATATTAATGATGTGGAAAGCAATCGAAATACTGAGAATAATGAAACACAAACACCAGAGGAAAAGGCACAACAGCCAAAAACGCCAGAGCAAAAACCAGAAACTCCAGAGCAAACAATAGAGCAAGCATCACCATCTACAGAAGGATGGGAAAGTTATAAAACTACTGCTAAAGAAAATTGGCAGTGGGTCACTATAGTTCTAGTAATCATCATTACAGCAGGATTAGCAGCCTATAAATTTCGCTATAAATGGCTTCCTTATTATTACATTTGGAAATTCCGAAATACAACAGAGGAAGCTAATTTTCCGAAAGCTTATATGGTGCTGCTGCATCTACTAGAGATAGCCGGACTCCGCAAGAAGGAAGAAATTACCTTAAGAGAGTATGCAAAGCAAATAGATCATATTTATTCAAGTGAAGAAATGAGCCAATTGACTGCTAAATATGAGGAATATCTGTATAAAGGTTATATACAAAAAGAGACTTGGGAAGATGTGAAAGAATTGTGGGAAAATTTAATTAAAAAAACAACAGCTTGACCATCGATTCGACATGTTGTTACAATATTCACATCTATATATAATTCCTTCATATATCCTCGATGATATGGTTCGAGAGTCTCTACCGGGTCGCCTTAAATGATCTGACTATGAAGGCAGATAAGTCTTTGATTTATTTAGCTTTTATGAAGAAGACTAGAATTCTGCCTTCGTTTTTATTTGAGGCGGATTCTAGTCTTTTTTTGTTGGTATTTTATAAAAGGTGGTTGTTTTCTTTCGAAATCAGCTTTTTTGTAAAAAACAAAATCTGATTAAGAGAAAAAGATAAACATGAATAATGAAGGTATTTGGAAATAGTAAGAAGAGAAATTCAAATAGAGTAGTTGGGGTGAATAGGAATGGGGAAAGCGCATATAGAAGGTCAGGAAATGATCGTTGTCCTAGATTTTGGTAGTCAATATAATCAATTGATTACAAGAAGAATAAGAGAATTTGGAGTATATAGTGAGTTGCATCCACATACCATTACAGCTGAAGAGATTAAGGAATTAAACCCTTCTGGAATCATTTTTTCAGGCGGACCTAATAGTGTATATGATGAAAATGCATTTGGCGTAGATGAAAAAATATTCGATTTAGAACTTCCTATTTTTGGTATTTGTTATGGAATGCAATTGATGACCCAGCATTTTGCCGGAAAAGTGGAAAAAGCAAAGCATCGTGAATATGGAAAAGCAGCAATTAATATTGAAAACAACTCTAAGTTATTCACTGACCTTCCAACAGAACAAATTGTTTGGATGAGCCATGGTGATTTAGTGGTCGAAGCTCCTGCTGGATTTACAATTGATGCAACAAGCGCTTCTTGTCCGATTGCTTCGATGAGTAATGAAGAAAAAGGATTATATGCTGTTCAATTCCACCCAGAAGTACGTCACTCTGTATATGGAAATGAATTATTGAAAAACTTTGTATTCGGTGTTTGTGGCTGCAAAGGTGACTGGTCAATGGAGAACTTCATTGAAATTGAAATGGAAAAAATTCGCCAGACAGTCGGCGACAAGAAAGTTCTTTGCGCCTTAAGTGGTGGAGTAGATTCTTCTGTTGTTGCTGTGTTGATTCATAAAGCTATTGGCGATCAATTAACCTGTATATTTGTAGACCATGGACTTCTTCGCAAAGGCGAAGCGGAAGGGGTAATGAAAACTTTCACAGAAGGCTTTAACATGAATGTCATTAAAGTAGATGCGAAAGAACGTTTTATGTCTAAGTTAGAAGGTGTAAGTGACCCTGAGAAAAAACGAAAAATTATCGGAAATGAATTCATCTATGTGTTTGATGATGAAGCAGCAAAATTAGAAGGAATTGATTTCTTAGCACAAGGTACTCTTTACACAGATATTATTGAAAGTGGTACAGCTACTGCACAAACCATTAAGTCCCATCATAATGTAGGCGGACTTCCTGAAGACATGCAATTCCAATTAATTGAACCTTTAAATACGCTATTTAAAGATGAAGTACGTGCTTTAGGTTCTGAATTAGGAATAGCTGATGATATTGTGTGGAGACAGCCATTCCCGGGCCCAGGTTTAGGGATTCGTGTATTAGGAGCTATTACAGAAGAAAAACTAGAAATCGTCCGTGAATCAGATGCCATTTTACGCGAAGAAATTAAAAAAGCTGGCTTAGAACGCGATGTATGGCAATACTTTACTGTCCTTCCTGATATCCGCAGTGTTGGAGTTATGGGAGATGCACGTACGTATGATTATACAATCGGTATTCGAGCAGTTACTTCTATCGATGGAATGACATCTGACTGGGCAAGACTGCCATGGGATGTACTAGAAGTGATTTCGACAAGAATCGTTAATGAAGTAGCCCATATTAACCGCGTCGTGTATGACATTACTAGTAAGCCGCCTGCGACGATTGAGTGGGAATAAGAATACATTTGAAGAGGGAACACCGATTTATAAGGATTTAACCTTGTAAAAAATGATCAATTACTATATAAAATAATATGGTTCCCTACCAAAAACCCTACCAAGAAACAATTTTGGTAGGGAATTTTGTTTGTTCATTGAATTTTGGTAGGGAACATTTTCTGAGATAACTTGGTTATATTATAATAAATATCTCTATGTATAATGTTATTCCATAATTAGCTTGTAATCATCATAATGACCACAATAAACAGCAGAATTAAGTATATTTTGGAAAAAAGTTTGTCAGATAACTTTTGAGCCCAAGATCTTCCAATAGGTACGCCAACAAAACCACCGATTGTAAACCCGATTAGCGCAGGTAAGTATATAAACCCTAGAGTGGATGAAGGCATTGTATCTATCTGTATTCCTGTAATTAAATAAGTAAGGGCTCCAACGATAGCAATTGGCAGACCTAATGGGGTAGCCAGAGCTACAGAGTGTATCATACGCATACCTCTATTTCTAAGGTAAGGAATTGTCATGGTACTTCCGCCAATACCTAACAAGGTTGAAAGAAATCCAATGCCTATTCCAATAAAAGATGCTGAACTTTGCTTAGGCATATGAAATGATTGTTCATCAATCTCTCTGGTGAATGATTTTTTGAAAATGTTTGAAACCAAAACGTAAATTAAGAGACCAATGAACGCAAACCTAAGGAAATCGCTATCAATATAGACTGCAAGCATACCACCTATTAAAGAACCTATTGCAATATACCCTACTAATAGTTTGAAGACTGACCATGTCACATTGCCTTTTTTCGCATGATTATATGTTGAATTGAATGAATTTATAATCATAACTGCTAATGATGTACCAATAGCTGTATGCATTAAATATTCGCTTGGAATAGAATCTGGTAAAAATGCAAATAGGATAGGAACTACTACGAATCCACCCCCAAAGCCAAACATACTTGATAGAATTCCAATAATAACACCAATTAATGCAAACATTAAAAATGATAATTCCACTAAAAATCATCTCTCTTTACTTATATTAATTAAAAATTGTTCTTAGAATCAATATAATGTTAGCATACTACAAAGAGAAGTTGGGCTAATTCAAGCTGTTTGTCATTCATTGAATTTCTTAAGAAAAGAAGGTGGAAATATAGAGGAATAAGAATAAGTGCTGGTATGCAATATTGTTTTATCGGAAAAAACGGATCATTATTTCATGTAATTGAATAATCGAGAATGCGTTGATTCAAAAAGAAGTAAGTATCCACCGGCTCTACCAGTGGATACTTACTTCTTTTAGATGTTTTTCTACTAGATAAGCTGTTTCCTCAATTGATTTATCTGTTACATCAATAACATAGGCATTATGCTTTTTAAATACTTGTTTTGAATACTCTAGCTCTTCATAAATTCTTTCTAAATTTGTATAACTAGATGAGTGACTCAATCCTAAAGAATCTAAGCGATTACTTCTGATTCTGGATAGTTTTTCTGGATTACAAATCAAGCCGATTATCTTCCGCCCCTCTAGCTTCTCTAATATGGTAGGTAAGGGGACTTCAGGTATAAGTGGTAAATTTGATACTTTATAACCTTTATTGGCTAAATACATACTCAAAGGAGTCTTGGAAGTACGGGAAACACCGAGTATTACAGCATCGGATTGAAGAAATCCTTGCGGGTTCTTTCCATCATCATATTTTACTGCAAATTCGATTGCTGCTATTTTATTAAAATATTCTGTATCTAACTTATGTACAATACCAGGTTCTTCTATGGGGGTATAACCTGTTTTAGATTTAATAATCTCAAAAAAGGGATTCATTAAATCCAAGTAATGTAACTTTGTTCGCTTACTGAAGTCTTTAGCAACATTAGCTAAATGGTTATCAACTAATGTGCTAACTACTACTGCATCATCTTTTAACGCGTCATTTAATATATCAACTAACTCTTCTTCTTTGTTAACAAAAGAAAAACGGTAGCTGTTGTTGAATACCAAATCTGGAAATTGAGCAGTTACAGCTGCTAATAATTTTTGTGAAGTTTCTCCTATTGAATCGGAAATGGTATATACAATGATTTCATTTTTCATAAAAAATCTCCTCTATTCATTTAATTCTGCCTTTCTTGCCTGTTGAATAATGAAATTTAATATTCTGGTTTTAGTGATTTTTCCAATCACTTTTCTTTCATTTTCATCATCCACAACAGGTAATGAGTCCACCTCAAAATCTTGAAGAATACTTGCCGCTTCTAAGATATCCATGTCTTTTTTACAAACTTTAATATGAGGTACGCGAGTCATACAGACCGCTACAGGTGTCTGATCTATATTCGTATTTAATGAGGCTCTTAATAGGTCCTTTCTTGATAAAACCCCTAATAGAAGCTTTTCTTCTCCAGTGACATATAATGAACCTACATCATACATAAATAAAGTTGTTATAGCATCTCGAATGGAAGTATCTTGATTAACCATTAACGGCGGCATCATTATCTCATTTACTTTTGTATTGAAAGTTTTAAAAAAGAAAAATTTCTCTAAATCTGATCCCGAATAGGTGTACCCAATTTTGGGGGTAGCTTGTAAGATTCCAACAAGCGTTAAAAAAGATAAATCTGATCGCAGGGTGGCTCTTGATACATCCAACAAATCAGACACCTTTTCTCCACTTACAGGTTGATATTCTTTGACTATTTTAATAATTTTTTCTTGTCTTTCACTTAGTTTCATTATTATCTCCCGAAAAATAGATAGTTTAAATAGATAATAGGATTATCATCATTATGGCTCTATTATACATCGATAATTTAATTATTCAACTTTAATATGTGTGTTATTTTTAATATTGACAACTATATATGTATCATATTAAAGTGTAAATAAAGTTAATGTGATACATATTTAAAATATGGAGGTAGACGATGGCAAAGTTGATTTATTTTTTCGAGGAAGGAAGTAGTGAAGATAAAGGATTATTAGGCGGCAAAGGGGCAAATTTAGCTGAAATGACTCGTTTAGGGTTACCGGTGCCAGCAGGATTTACGATCACAACGGAAAGCTGCATGAAGTATCTGGGAGAACCTTCTTTTTTTGAAAGCTGGTTAAAAGAGGATATTTTGGAAGCGGTTATAAAATTGGAGACAGAGACGAAAAAATCCTTTACAGGCGAGGAAAATATTTTATTAGTTTCTGTAAGAAGTGGTGCAGCATTTTCTATGCCAGGTATGATGGATACGATTCTTAACTTAGGATTAAATGATCTACGAGTTCAATCTTTAGCTCAATTAACTAGTATAGATTTTGCATTTGATTGTTATCGAAGATTATTGCAAATGTTTGGTGATGTAGTTTATGGCATACATAAGGATAAATTTAATATACGACTCCGAAAAATGGAAAAACAACTTAGTAAAACAGTTGCAGAATTTCAAGAAAAGGACCATTTGCAATTAATCGAGTCTTTTAAAGAGCTATATATGGAAAACAATAGGGTTTTTCCACAAAATCCAATAGATCAATTATTTGAAGCTACTAAAGCTGTTTTTAAATCATGGAATAATCATCGAGCAAAGGTTTATCGTGAATTACATGAAATTCCTCATCATTTAGGAACAGCAGTAAATATTCAATCAATGGTTTTTGGGAATAGCGGAAATGAAAGCGGTACAGGTGTTGTGTTTACAAGGAATCCCTCCACTGGCGAAAATAAATTGTTTGGTGAATTTTTGCTAAATGCTCAAGGGGAAGATGTGGTAGCGGGTATCCGTACACCAGAATCTATCGAATCATTACAACAAATCCTTCCGAAAGCATATGCAGATTTTAAAAGATATGCCAATATACTGGAACAGCATTATAAAGATATGCAAGATATTGAATTCACGATTGAAAAAGGGGAATTATTTATTCTGCAGACAAGAAACGGAAAGAGGACGGCTAAAGCGACACTGCAAATTGCAGTAGATTTAGTTAAGGAAGGATTAATTACAAAGAGTGAAGCTTTATTACGTATTTCACCTGGAACGATTGATCAGTTGATCCATCCTATATTTGATCCACATGCTATTCAAAACGTCGAATTACTGGCAGAGGGTTTACCGGCCAGTCCTGGCGCAGCTACTGGTGCCATTGTTTTTACTTCGGAAAAAGCAAAAGAATGTCATGCTCTTGGCCAGAAAGTAATTCTTGTGCGACAAGAAACTTCACCCGAAGATATTGAGGGAATGGTTGTCAGCGAGGCTATCGTTACAAGTCGAGGAGGAATGACTTCGCATGCAGCAGTTGTTGCCCGAGGAATGGGAACTTGCTGTATAACAGGATGTGAAGGATTAACTGTCAATGAAGAATTGAAAACAATTACATGTGGAGAAAGGATTTTGACTGAAGGCGACCTTTTCTCTGTAGATGGTACTGCTGGTAAATTGTACTTGGGCGAAGTCCCTACTGTTACAGCGGAAAACGACCAGAATTTACAGCTTCTTCTTTCTTGGGCTGATGCATATGCTGATTTACAAGTACGTGCGAATGCTGAGACAGTTCACGATTTAAAAACGGCTATTGAGTTTGGAGCAACTGGTATAGGATTAGCGAGAACGGAGCATATGTTTTTTGGTGAAGAACGAGTGCTGGAAATGCGCCGTTTGATATTAGCGGAGAATAAAGAAGAAATCAGAGATGCATTAGACAAATTGCAGGCCTTCCAACAAGAAGATTTTTACCAGATGTTTCAAGTTGTTGAAGATAAACGAATGGTCATTCGCTTATTAGATCCGCCTATGCATGAATTTCTGCCTCGTGACCTAAATGAGATGAAACAGTTAGCGGCAAAGTTAAATAAACATCCATCGATTGTTGAAGAACAAATTAAGAGGCTGCAAGAAACGAACCCAATGTTAGGCCATCGTGGGTGTCGTCTAGGAATAACTGAACCACAAATTTATCAGATGCAAGTAAGGGCTATCTTCCATAGCGCAATCCAGTTAACAAAAGAAGGCTATACTGTCTTTCCTGAAATTATGATTCCGCTTGTGGCAGAAAAAGAAGAACTGGCCTATGTGAGGGCATTTTTAATAGAAACAATTGAAAATATCTTTGTTAATCATCAAATGGAGCCTTTTCCGTATGAAATCGGAACAATGATTGAATTACCACGTGCCTGTATAATAGCCGATCAACTTGCTCAAGAAGCCGATTTTTTTAGTTTCGGTACAAATGATCTTACACAAATGACATATGGCTTTTCTAGAGATGATATTGGGAAATTTATTAATTCATATAAAGAGAAAAATGTTATGACGAATGATCCTTTTCAAACTCTCGATCAAAATGGAGTAGGGGAATTAATTAAATTAGCAGTAATGAAAGCACGACAGACTAAAGAAAACTTGATGATTGGTATTTGTGGAGAGGTTGGCGGAGATCCTAAATCGATAGCTTTCTTCCGGAATATTGGTATCGACTATGTTTCTTGTTCGCCATATCGTATTCCTGCTGCTCGCTTAGCCATTGCCCACGCAAGTATAAATAAATAAATATTTGTTAGAAAGCGAACGATTATTAATTTTTAATTATAATTGTTCGCTTTTTGTATTGACGAGTATTCGTCAAGCTGATAAACTGAATTTACAACTGAAAAAGATTTTACTCGTATAATATCGGGGAATACGGCCCGAAAGTTTCTACCGAGCTACCGTAAATAGCTTGACTATGAGGTAAGTGTATATATAGGGAATCGTAATGAAATCATTTTTATTTTATTAAGTAATTTGCCCTTCCTATATAACACAAACCCTTAGTCAACGCTCCTTAATCGTAGGAGTGTTTTTTTTGTTTTAGTAGATAATTAAAGCATTATGAGAGGGGAAAGATTAATGAAGAAGTTTTTCAAATTTGAAGAACTAGGCACAAATTACCGCAAAGAGTTTTTAGGTGGTTTCACTACATTCCTTGCGATGGCTTATATTTTAGCGGTAAATCCATTTACATTATCATTAGGGGATGTAGCTGATCTTCCTGATGCGCTGCGTATGGACTATGGAGCAGTGTTTGTTGCAACAGCTCTTGCTGCTGCTGTGGGTTCTCTTATTATGGGTATTTTCGCTAATTATCCTATTTCTTTAGCACCAGGATTAGGGTTAAATGCATATTTTGCTTATACCGTTGTTTTAACACAGGGACATCCATGGGAATATGCGTTAGCAGCAGTATTTATTTCAAGTGTATTTTTCTTATTGTTAACAATCTCTGGGCTTCGTGAGAAATTAATTAATGCTATTCCAGTAGAATTAAAGCTTGCGGTTGGCGCAGGTATAGGGCTATTTATAACGTTTATCGGATTGCAAAATTCTAAAATTATTGTTGATAACTCAGCGACACTTGTCCATATTGGTGATTTAACCAATCCAAGTACATTGCTAGCGATATTTGGTATTTTCATTACTATTATTCTTATGGTTAGAGGGATTCATGGCGGTGTATTCTATGGAATGATCATTACAGCAGTAGTCGGCATGATTTTCGGTGTAATTAATACTCCTTCTGCTGTGGTATCTGCTGTGCCAAGCATTAAACCAACATTTGGAGCGCTATTCTCTGCGCTTGGTGATCCAGGATTTTATACACAGAGCATGTTAGTGGTCGTTTTAACATTTTTATTTGTAGACTTCTTTGATAATGCGGGCACATTAGTTGCGGTTGCTAATCAAGCAGGACTTATGAAAGAGAATAAATTACCAAGAGCAGGAAAAGCGTTATTCGCAGATTCCATTGCTTCTATGGTAGGTTCTATATTCGGTACTTCTACCACAACTTCCTTTATAGAGTCTTCAGCAGGTGTAGCGGCTGGTGCTCGTACTGGGTTTGCGGCAGTAGTGACAGCTGGATTCTTCTTGCTATCCTTGTTCTTCTTCCCGCTATTGGAAGTAGTCACATCAGCAGTTACAACACCAGCTTTAGTAGTAGTAGGTATTTTGATGGTTTCGTCCCTAGGTAAAATTGATTGGACAAAGTTTGAAGTGGCTGTGCCGGCCTTCCTTACTATTGTTGCGATGCCTTTAACATACAGTATTGCAACAGGTATAGCGGTAGGATTTATTTTCTATCCAATCGTAATGATTGTTAAAGGTCGTATCAAAGAAATTAATCCAATTATGTACGTATTCTTTGTTATCTTTGCATTGTACTTTATCTTCTTGCAATAGTAGAAAGAGATTTGAAAATAAAAATAGTGTGAGATTTTATGAGTTTAAGAGAGTATATTTTCTTAGTAGGATGAGGATATCCATTTTTGGGTATCCTTTTTCTCATTTTTTCGTTGACTTACTATAAAGACTTTAATAACATTGAGTTACCGAGATGTCTGTCGAAGTGGGGAAATAAGTATGCCTAATTTACTAATAAAGAAAGCGCTGAATAATAATGTGCTCATTGGAGACCATCCAACCTATGGAGAAGTAGTGCTTATAGGAAAAGGTATAGGCTTTAATCAGAAAAGCGGGGATTATATTGATATTAGTGTTGTGGAAAAGTTATTTGTCTTAAAGGATGAAAAGGAGCAGAGCAATTATTTAAAGCTTCTTCCTCAAGTGGATAATGATTTATTAGATGTAATAGTATCATCTATTGAATTGATTAAAAACAAGACAAATGCAAAGTTGAACGAGCATATTCATATAGCGTTAACAGATCACATTATGTTCGCTTCCTCCAGAGTTTCGAACGGACTAGTATTAAATAATCCATTTTTGATTGAAACAAAGGCGTTGTACCCGTTTGAGTATTCAATAGCTGAAGAGGTTGTAAAATTAATCGGAGAACAATCAGGACTTCAATTACCAGTAGGTGAAATCGGTTTCATCGCTTTGCATATTCATAGTGCCATGATGAACAAAAATTTATCAGAAGTTAATCGGCATTCACAGTTAGTCACACATCTAGTGAATTTAATAGAAGATCAACTAGAAACGAAAATTGATAAAGATAGCATCGATTATATGCGCCTTGTTAGACATTTGCGTTTTGCGATTGAACGGGTCAATACAGGAGAAAAAGTAGAAGAACCAGAAAAAATAACATTGCTATTGAAGAATGAGTATCCCCTATGCTATAATCTTGCGTGGAAGCTCATAAAAGTAATGCAACAAGTACTTAAAAGGCCAGTCTTTGACGCAGAAGCGGTATATCTGACAATGCATTTACAAAGACTTCAGAAAAAAATTAAATAGGTATTATCTTATCAACGTGTTACTGATTCGATCAGGCATGAGTGAAAAAGATGGTTGAGTTAAATGTTTTAGGGTAACCTACCCTTGAAGGTTTTTTCAATCTCTCTTTACTCATGCCTTTTTTGTTTTTTTACTCTTGATTGAGAAAGCTTTTTGAGCCGAAAAATAACTTAGGAGGATTATGAAATGTTTAAAAAGATTTTTGGTGTTTTACAGAAAGTCGGTAAAGCACTTATGCTCCCAGTAGCTATTCTTCCGGCTGCCGGTATCTTGCTTGCCTTTGGTAATGCACTGCAAAACCCAACACTTGTAGATATTGCGCCATTTTTAAATAATAGTGGGGTAGAGATGGTTGCATCTGTAATGGAGGATGCAGGGAACATTATATTTGGTAACCTTTCCTTACTATTTGCTGTCGGAGTTGCCGTTGGTCTAGCTGGCGGTGAAGGGGTTGCTGGTTTAGCGGCTATTATTGGATTCCTTATTATGAATGTTACAATGGGTACTGTTCTAGGCATTGATGCGAAGGACTTAAAAGGCAGTACAGAATATGCAGCTGTTTTAGGGATACCAACTCTTCAAACTGGTGTGTTTGGTGGCATTATTGTTGGTATTGTTGCTGCCTCGATGTATAATCGTTTCTTTGAAATTGAGTTACCATCCTATTTAGGATTCTTTGCTGGAAAACGATTTGTTCCAATTGCGACAGCTGCAAGTGCTGTTATTTTAGGCTTGATCATGATTATTATTTGGCCGCCAATACAACATGGATTAAATGTTTTCTCTGAGAACATGTTGGGTGCTAATTTAACTTTATCAGCATTTATTTTTGGTTTAATTGAAAGATCATTAATTCCATTTGGTTTACACCATATCTTCTATTCTCCTTTCTGGTTCGAATTTGGTAGTTATACTACGAAAGCAGGAACAATTGTAAAAGGTGACCAAGCTATCTTTATGAGCCAAATTAAAGATGGAGTTCAAAATTTAACGGCAGGTACATTTATGGTTGGTAAATTCCCATTTATGATGTTCGGGTTACCTGCAGCAGCTCTTGCAATTTATCATGAAGCACGTCCAGAGAAAAAGGCAATTGTTGGTGGATTAATGGGATCTGCAGCATTAACTTCTTTCTTAACTGGTATTACAGAACCACTGGAATTCTCATTCTTGTTTGTAGCTCCAATATTGTTTGGGATTCATGCTGTTTTTGCAGGTTTATCCTTTATGACAATGCATTTATTAAATGTAAAAGTAGGAATGACATTCTCTGGTGGTTTAATCGATTATGTGTTATTCGGTTTAATTAATCCGCAAACAAATGCATGGATTATTATTCCAGTAGGTTTAGTGTTCGCGGTTATTTACTATTTTGGTTTCCGTTTTGCGATTCGTAAGTTCAATCTTAAAACACCTGGTAGAGAAGACGAGACAGAAGAAAGTGACAGTAGTTCAACAGGAGCAACTAGCGATCTTCCGTACGATGTGTTAGAAGCAATGGGTGGACAAAACAATATTGCCCATTTAGATGCGTGTATCACTCGTCTTCGTGTATCTGTTAATGATATTAAGTCTGTTGATAAAGATCGTTTGAAAAAACTCGGTGCTGCTGGAGTGCTTGAAGTAGGGAATAATATTCAAGCTATCTTTGGTCCTCGTTCAGAAACGATTAAAGGTCAGATGAGAGATATTATGAGTGGGAAAAGACCACGTCCTGCTGCACAACCATCTATGGATAAAGAAGTACAAGAGCAAATTGAAGAGGTAAATCCAAGTGCCATGCAAAGCAATATAACAAGTGAAGATTCATTTGTTGCTCCTATTAAAGGAGAATTGGTTCCTATTACAGATGTACCAGATGCAGTATTTGCAGGCAAAATGATGGGAGATGGTTTTGCGATTATTCCTTCTGAAGGAACAGTTGTTTCTCCAGTTGACGGAAAAATCGTTAACTTATTCCCAACGAAACATGCTCTTGGAATTTTGGCTGACAACGGTCGTGAAATTTTAATTCACTTTGGTATTGATACAGTTAAATTGAAAGGGGAAGGTTTTGAAACACTTGTGACTGAAAATGATCAAGTGAAACAAGGACAGCCTCTATTGAAAGTAAACCTTGACTACATTAAGGAAAATGCAACAGCAACAATTACTCCTGTTGTGTTTACGAACTTAGCTGAGGGTGAAGCTGTACAAATTAATAAACGTGGTAATGTAGAACTTAAAGAGGAAGGCGTAATAACTATTACTAAGTAATAGAATATATAGAAAAAACTCGGTCTCTTGATCGAGTTTTTTCTATATTATAATGAAGTTTTTTAACGAGAGGTATGATGTTAGAAATAATCATTTAGTTTAGGTTTTATTCTTTTGGAATAATATATTCGAAGATGCTTAAGAGAGAGCGAGATGCTAGGATCGCGGGTGGTTTTTATTTTTTTAGTATTTATTTATATTTATTATTGACTAAACTGTGAAAAGTTGCTATTATATGAAAACAGCCTTGCTAATGCTATTGATTCATTTAAGTTGATAGTAAAATAAAAATTATATTAAAAAAGTAATTGACTTATTTAGCAAAGGTTGATATGATATAAAAGTTGCTTCTGATAGCAACGATAAATTGCTCTTTGAAAACTGAACAAACAAACGTCAACAATAATCGTTTTATAACTAGCGTTATAAAACAAAAAAAGTAACAAAAAGCTAGAGTTTAGCAATGAGCTAATCAACTCTTTATTGGAGAGTTTGATCCTGGCTCAGGACGAACGCTGGCGGCGTGCCTAATACATGCAAGTCGAGCGGACTTTAAAAGCTTGCTTTTAAAGTTAGCGGCGGACGGGTGAGTAACACGTGGGCAACCTGCCTGTAAGACTGGGATAACTTCGGGAAACCGGAGCTAATACCGGATAATCCTTTTCCTCTCATGAGGAAAAGCTGAAAGACGGTTTACGCTGTCACTTACAGATGGGCCCGCGGCGCATTAGCTAGTTGGTGAGGTAACGGCTCACCAAGGCGACGATGCGTAGCCGACCTGAGAGGGTGATCGGCCACACTGGGACTGAGACACGGCCCAGACTCCTACGGGAGGCAGCAGTAGGGAATCTTCCGCAATGGACGAAAGTCTGACGGAGCAACGCCGCGTGAGTGATGAAGGTTTTCGGATCGTAAAACTCTGTTGTTAGGGAAGAACAAGTACAAGAGTAACTGCTTGTACCTTGACGGTACCTAACCAGAAAGCCACGGCTAACTACGTGCCAGCAGCCGCGGTAATACGTAGGTGGCAAGCGTTGTCCGGAATTATTGGGCGTAAAGCGCGCGCAGGCGGTCCTTTAAGTCTGATGTGAAAGCCCACGGCTCAACCGTGGAGGGTCATTGGAAACTGGGGGACTTGAGTGCAGAAGAGAAGAGTGGAATTCCACGTGTAGCGGTGAAATGCGTAGAGATGTGGAGGAACACCAGTGGCGAAGGCGACTCTTTGGTCTGTAACTGACGCTGAGGCGCGAAAGCGTGGGGAGCAAACAGGATTAGATACCCTGGTAGTCCACGCCGTAAACGATGAGTGCTAAGTGTTAGAGGGTTTCCGCCCTTTAGTGCTGCAGCAAACGCATTAAGCACTCCGCCTGGGGAGTACGGCCGCAAGGCTGAAACTCAAAGGAATTGACGGGGGCCCGCACAAGCGGTGGAGCATGTGGTTTAATTCGAAGCAACGCGAAGAACCTTACCAGGTCTTGACATCCTCTGACACTCCTAGAGATAGGACGTTCCCCTTCGGGGGACAGAGTGACAGGTGGTGCATGGTTGTCGTCAGCTCGTGTCGTGAGATGTTGGGTTAAGTCCCGCAACGAGCGCAACCCTTGATCTTAGTTGCCAGCATTCAGTTGGGCACTCTAAGGTGACTGCCGGTGACAAACCGGAGGAAGGTGGGGATGACGTCAAATCATCATGCCCCTTATGACCTGGGCTACACACGTGCTACAATGGATGGTACAAAGGGCAGCAAAACCGCGAGGTCGAGCAAATCCCATAAAACCATTCTCAGTTCGGATTGTAGGCTGCAACTCGCCTACATGAAGCTGGAATCGCTAGTAATCGCGGATCAGCATGCCGCGGTGAATACGTTCCCGGGCCTTGTACACACCGCCCGTCACACCACGAGAGTTTGTAACACCCGAAGTCGGTGGGGTAACCTTTTGGAGCCAGCCGCCTAAGGTGGGATAGATGATTGGGGTGAAGTCGTAACAAGGTAGCCGTATCGGAAGGTGCGGCTGGATCACCTCCTTTCTAAGGAAAATGGAATTTACATTCCATCAAAGATTGTTGACGATTTGATTGTTCAGTTTTGAGGGAGCAATTAATTCCTCAAAACAGTAATAAGTTTGAGGGTAAAGAGAAACAAGTAGATCAAGGAAGCAAATGCGCGAGCACCGGAGCGTACGACAGTACGTGAGGAGCAGAGCGAAGAAGCTGACGAAGAGATGCGAAGTTTATCTTTAGCCGAAATTGTTCCTTGAAAACTAGATTATGAATAGTAAGAACCAAGAAAGAAACCGAGTAATCGCCATCTTAGATTCTCTATTTTAGAGAATTACTTCTTTGGAAAGTAGTCGTATTAAACGAATACTCCTTCAAAGATTGGAGAGCAAAGAGAAGCAAGTAGGTCAAGGAAGCGACCGAACGAGCACCAGAGCGTACGACAGTACGTGAGGAGCAGAGTGAAGAAGCTGACGAAGAGATACGCCGCTTATCTTTGGTCGAAACTAAGTTAAGTTAGAAAGGGCGCACGGTGGATGCCTTGGCACTAGGAGCCGATGAAGGACGGGATTAACACCGATATGCTTTGGGGAGCTGTAAGTAAGCTTTGATCCAGAGATTTCCGAATGGGGAAACCCTCTATCCGTAATGGGATAGAATCTTTACCTGAATACATAGGGTACTGAAGGCAGACCCGGGGAACTGAAACATCTAAGTACCCGGAGGAAGAGAAAGCAAACGCGATTCCCTGAGTAGCGGCGAGCGAAACGGGATTAGCCCAAACCAAGAGGCTTGCCTCTTGGGGTTGTAGGACACTCTATATGGAGTTACAAAGGAACGGGGTAGACGAATCGATCTGGAAAGGTCAGTCGTAGAAGGTAAAAACCCTGTAGTCGAAACTTCGTTCCCTCTTGAGTGTATCCTGAGTACGGCGGGACACGAGAAATCCCGTCGGAAGCAGGGAGGACCATCTCCCAAGGCTAAATACTCCCTAGTGACCGATAGTGAACCAGTACCGTGAGGGAAAGGTGAAAAGCACCCCGGAAGGGGAGTGAAATAGATCCTGAAACCGTGTGCCTACAAGTAGTTAGAGCCCTTTTATGGGTGATAGCGTGCCTTTTGTAGAATGAACCGGCGAGTTACGATTACATGCGAGGTTAAGTTGAAGAGACGGAGCCGCAGCGAAAGCGAGTCTGAATAGGGCGAAATAGTATGTGGTTGTAGACCCGAAACCAGGTGATCTACCCATGTCCAGGGTGAAGTCCAGGTAACACTGGATGGAGGCCCGAACCCACGCACGTTGAAAAGTGCGGGGATGAGGTGTGGGTAGCGGAGAAATTCCAATCGAACTTGGAGATAGCTGGTTCTCTCCGAAATAGCTTTAGGGCTAGCCTCAAGATTTAGAGTATTGGAGGTAGAGCACTGTTTGGACTAGGGGCCCCCATCGGGTTACCGAATTCAGACAAACTCCGAATGCCAAATACTTATTCTTGGGAGTCAGACTACGAGTGATAAGATCCGTGGTCAAGAGGGAAACAGCCCAGACCACCAGCTAAGGTCCCAAAGTATACGTTAAGTGGAAAAGGATGTGGAGTTGCTTAGACAACCAGGATGTTGGCTTAGAAGCAGCCACCATTTAAAGAGTGCGTAATAGCTCACTGGTCGAGTGACTCTGCGCCGAAAATGTACCGGGGCTAAACGTATCACCGAAGCTGTGGATTGACATCTTTGATGTCAGTGGTAGGAGAGCGTTCTAAGGGCGTTGAAGCTAGACCGTAAGGACTGGTGGAGCGCTTAGAAGTGAGAATGCCGGTATGAGTAGCGAAAGATGAGTGAGAATCTCATCCACCGAATGCCTAAGGTTTCCTGAGGAAGGCTCGTCCGCTCAGGGTTAGTCGGGACCTAAGCCGAGGCTGAAAAGCGTAGGCGATGGACAACAGGTTGATATTCCTGTACCACCTTTAAATCGTTTGAGCAATGGGGGGACGCAGGAGGATAGGGTAAGCGTGCTGTTGGATTAGCACGTCCAAGCAGTTAGGCTGGTAATGAGGCAAATCCCATTACCACATAAGCGGAGCTGTGACGGCGAGGGAAATATAGTACCGAAGTTCCTGATTCCACACTGCCAAGAAAAGCCTCTAGCGAGATTTAGGGTGCCCGTACCGCAAACCGACACAGGTAGGCGAGGAGAGAATCCTAAGGTGAGCGAGAGAACTCTCGTTAAGGAACTCGGCAAAATGACCCCGTAACTTCGGGAGAAGGGGTGCTCTTGCGGGTGCAAGCCTGCGAGAGCCGCAGTGAATAGGCCCAGGCGACTGTTTAGCAAAAACACAGGTCTCTGCGAAGCCGCAAGGCGAAGTATAGGGGCTGACACCTGCCCGGTGCTGGAAGGTTAAGAGGAGGGGTTAGCACGTTAGTGCGAAGCTCTGAATTGAAGCCCCAGTAAACGGCGGCCGTAACTATAACGGTCCTAAGGTAGCGAAATTCCTTGTCGGGTAAGTTCCGACCCGCACGAAAGGTGTAACGATCTGGGCACTGTCTCAACGAGAGACTCGGTGAAATTATAGTACCTGTGAAGATGCAGGTTACCCGCGACAGGACGGAAAGACCCCGTGGAGCTTTACTGCAGCCTGATATTGAATTTTGGTACAGCTTGTACAGGATAGGTAGGAGCCTTGGAAGCCGGAGCGCTAGCTTCGGTGGAGGCATTGGTGGGATACTACCCTGGCTGTATTGACATTCTAACCCGCACCCCTGATCGGGGTGGGAGACAGTGTCAGGTGGGCAGTTTGACTGGGGCGGTCGCCTCCTAAAAAGTAACGGAGGCGCCCAAAGGTTCCCTCAGAATGGTTGGAAATCATTCGTAGAGTGTAAAGGCACAAGGGAGCTTGACTGCGAGACCTACAAGTCGAGCAGGGACGAAAGTCGGGCTTAGTGATCCGGTGGTTCCGCATGGAAGGGCCATCGCTCAACGGATAAAAGCTACCCCGGGGATAACAGGCTTATCTCCCCCAAGAGTCCACATCGACGGGGAGGTTTGGCACCTCGATGTCGGCTCATCGCATCCTGGGGCTGTAGTCGGTCCCAAGGGTTGGGCTGTTCGCCCATTAAAGCGGTACGCGAGCTGGGTTCAGAACGTCGTGAGACAGTTCGGTCCCTATCCGTCGTGGGCGTAGGAAATTTGAGAGGAGCTGTCCTTAGTACGAGAGGACCGGGATGGACGCACCGCTGGTGTACCAGTTGTCTTGCCAAAGGCATCGCTGGGTAGCTATGTGCGGAAGGGATAAGTGCTGAAAGCATCTAAGCATGAAGCCCCCCTCAAGATGAGATTTCCCATAGCGTAAGCTAGTAAGATCCCTGAAAGATGATCAGGTTGATAGGTCAGAGGTGGAAGCATGGCGACATGTGGAGCTGACTGATACTAATAGATCGAGGACTTAACTAAAATAATCTTAGCGTAAGCTAAGAAAGATTACTTGTTCTTTCTTTTACTTCATAATCTAGTTTTGAGGGAATAACCTCAAAAATTAAATAGTCTGGTGGCGATAGCGAGAAGGTCACACCCGTTCCCATACCGAACACGGAAGTTAAGCTTCTCAGCGCCGATGGTAGTTGGGGGTTCTCCCCCTGTGAGAGTAGGACGTCGCCAGGCACAAAAAGACCTAAAAGTATATAGCTTTTAGGTCTTTTTGTGTGTGGATAAGTAGACTGATGTAATTTAAAAGCAGTAAGGGGGATTTCCGTAATCACAAACTTTTTTGTAACGTTGAGGCCGTGGGTGGAAAAACGGATTTTCATCTTATCCTTTAATTTTCTCATAAGCTCTAGTAATTTTTTTCTTCCTTCTGGATTTCTAAGGTGGAAACTGGTTCATTTTCTCGGTTAGTCCAACGAATGAAAGGCTATTATTTATAATTCATTTAAAATTTCTTGGGAGTCATCCAATTAAAGAAACTAGGATGCTGGGGCATAAAGTCAATATGTTTACGATAGTCATTTTCTCCGTTGGAAGAGATGGAACCTTTTGTTGGGGATAGCGAAGCAGCGAGCATATGAAGAAGAATAGTTGGTTTCCCCAGCTTCATTTGGACCTAATAATGCTGTACAACAATTATTTTTAATGGTGAAAGGAGATTTACTTATTGCTTGATGGTCTTTAAAATGTTATTTCTAATGATTTACTTGTACGAACGTTTTAGTGTCTCCTAATTTTTTTCTTCCTATGCCAAAATATATAAAATTGGTCCGAGTAAACTAATGAATAAAAAGAAGAGTGGAGGCATCTTCGTTTCCTTCTTTTGCAAATCTAATAAGTCTTTTCTCATTGTCCAAAGTAAAATCGATGCCTCCTTTTTCTTTTTCAAATCATAAGACGGTTAATCACTGCGAATCGTTCATTTAATTTTATTTTTTATTCTATATTTACTATTACTAAAAAAATCTTTATGGAATAATGTTCATAAAAAGGATGTATGTTAAGCTTCTATTACCTTAATTGATTTCTAAATGTTATGAAAAGATGAAGAGATGGTTAGGGGAAATTGGGAGCAGATTAGGCAAGGAAATGATTGAAACTATTATTTGTAAAAACGGATTTCTTTAATCTTATAAGTGTATCTTAAGATGCGCATTAGATTATAGGTAACGTTTTTAACAACTGTTTAATAAGGGTGAAATAGCCAAGTATGCTTTAATACATTTTTTAACTGTCATTCGCATCTATTGATGATTTTGTTAAAGCGTATAATAAAGAGGTAATCTGGATTCATAACTAACTTGTTCTTTTTTTATAAAGAATCGCTTATGATATATCAACAATCAATAGCTTTATGTGAAGTTTCGAATAGGGATAAGAAAAATAGAAATTAGTCTAGAAAAAGTAAGAAATAATAACTTGTATGAAGTTTTGAGAAAGTTCCTTAGTGAAAAATATTTCATGGGGGTTAAAATAGAAAGACTGCGGAGGTACTAAAGTGCAATTTAATGAAAGGATAGGTCGGGATATAAAGGGAGAATACCAGAAAATTCGTCGCCGAGTAGCAGTAAGGGCTGTGATGATTGAGAAGCAAAAGATTTTACTTATGCAAACAAATAAAGGTGACTTTAAGTTTCCGGGAGGAGGGACTTGTAGAAGCGTTATGGAGAGAAGTGAAAAGAATATCTAGGAAAAGTAATAGATAATCAAGTTGATTAGTACGATAAGCATATATATTTTCAAATGGTATCTCATTATTATCTGTGTGAGCTTGTAAAAGATGAAAAGATGGAGCAAGAGCTAGACGCTTATGAGTTTGAACTCGATTCTACGCCAGTATGGATATTTGTTGATAAGGCGATTGAAGAAATAAATATGCATTATCTCAATTAAATTACAATCCTTGGATAGCTAGAGAAAATTCGATTTTAGAAAAAATAAAAGACACTATCTATTAAATAAAGGAGAAGATTGCGATGTATGCAGTAGTTGCATTGTTTAATCTAGAATTAGAACAAAGAATAAAAATGATATGGGAAGGCTTAGAGAGTAACGAAATATCCTATTATGCGAGAGAAGTCGGTGATAGAGTGCCACATATTACACTAGCAAACTATAAAGATATTCCGGTCATGAGCTTTATACATAAGATGGGAACTTTTTATAAAGGTAAAGAAAAAGTTAGAGTTGATTTTCAGACAATAGGATCTTTTATAAATACAAAAACGTTATTTTATTCCCCGACTATAACTGAAGAGTTACTTGATTTACATTCTGATCATCATAGAAATTTCGCCTCCTTTATTGATGATGAAGAGTCGGTATATCTTCCGGGTAAATGGGTTCCGCATTGCACCTTAGCTAATAGACTTTCAGAAGAAAAACTTAAGGATGCATATAATTATTGTTTAAAGATGGATGAAAAGCTAAAAGGGGAAATAAACCGAATAGGATTAATTAGAATAGATAGTAAAAAGCATGCTCCTCTTATATATTCTGAGAGTTTAATTTGATTGGAAAAATATAAAAAACTGTTGACGATTGTATGGATAATTGTTATTATGTAAAAGTTACCTTGAATGGTAACGGAAATTGATAATTTAATAGTTGAAAGTTTTTAAGAAAGTTATTGACTAGTAACTATTAAATGTGATAATATATAAAAGTTGCATCTGATAGCAACGATAAATTGCTCTTTGAAAACTGAACAAACAAACGTCAACAATAATCGTTTTATAACTAGCGTTATAAAACAAAAAAGTAACAAAAAGCTAGAGTTTAGCAATGAGCTAATCAACTCTTTATTGGAGAGTTTGATCCTGGCTCAGGACGAACGCTGGCGGCGTGCCTAATACATGCAAGTCGAGCGGACTTTAAAAGCTTGCTTTTAAAGTTAGCGGCGGACGGGTGAGTAACACGTGGGCAACCTGCCTGTAAGACTGGGATAACTTCGGGAAACCGGAGCTAATACCGGATAATCCTTTTCCTCTCATGAGGAAAAGCTGAAAGACGGTTTACGCTGTCACTTACAGATGGGCCCGCGGCGCATTAGCTAGTTGGTGAGGTAACGGCTCACCAAGGCGACGATGCGTAGCCGACCTGAGAGGGTGATCGGCCACACTGGGACTGAGACACGGCCCAGACTCCTACGGGAGGCAGCAGTAGGGAATCTTCCGCAATGGACGAAAGTCTGACGGAGCAACGCCGCGTGAGTGATGAAGGTTTTCGGATCGTAAAACTCTGTTGTTAGGGAAGAACAAGTACAAGAGTAACTGCTTGTACCTTGACGGTACCTAACCAGAAAGCCACGGCTAACTACGTGCCAGCAGCCGCGGTAATACGTAGGTGGCAAGCGTTGTCCGGAATTATTGGGCGTAAAGCGCGCGCAGGCGGTCCTTTAAGTCTGATGTGAAAGCCCACGGCTCAACCGTGGAGGGTCATTGGAAACTGGGGGACTTGAGTGCAGAAGAGAAGAGTGGAATTCCACGTGTAGCGGTGAAATGCGTAGAGATGTGGAGGAACACCAGTGGCGAAGGCGACTCTTTGGTCTGTAACTGACGCTGAGGCGCGAAAGCGTGGGGAGCAAACAGGATTAGATACCCTGGTAGTCCACGCCGTAAACGATGAGTGCTAAGTGTTAGAGGGTTTCCGCCCTTTAGTGCTGCAGCAAACGCATTAAGCACTCCGCCTGGGGAGTACGGCCGCAAGGCTGAAACTCAAAGGAATTGACGGGGGCCCGCACAAGCGGTGGAGCATGTGGTTTAATTCGAAGCAACGCGAAGAACCTTACCAGGTCTTGACATCCTCTGACACTCCTAGAGATAGGACGTTCCCCTTCGGGGGACAGAGTGACAGGTGGTGCATGGTTGTCGTCAGCTCGTGTCGTGAGATGTTGGGTTAAGTCCCGCAACGAGCGCAACCCTTGATCTTAGTTGCCAGCATTCAGTTGGGCACTCTAAGGTGACTGCCGGTGACAAACCGGAGGAAGGTGGGGATGACGTCAAATCATCATGCCCCTTATGACCTGGGCTACACACGTGCTACAATGGATGGTACAAAGGGCAGCAAAACCGCGAGGTCGAGCAAATCCCATAAAACCATTCTCAGTTCGGATTGTAGGCTGCAACTCGCCTACATGAAGCTGGAATCGCTAGTAATCGCGGATCAGCATGCCGCGGTGAATACGTTCCCGGGCCTTGTACACACCGCCCGTCACACCACGAGAGTTTGTAACACCCGAAGTCGGTGGGGTAACCTTTTGGAGCCAGCCGCCTAAGGTGGGATAGATGATTGGGGTGAAGTCGTAACAAGGTAGCCGTATCGGAAGGTGCGGCTGGATCACCTCCTTTCTAAGGAAAATGGAATTTACATTCCATCAAAGATTGTTGACGATTTGATTGTTCAGTTTTGAGGGAGCAATTAATTCCTCAAAACAGTAATAAGTTTGAGGGTAAAGAGAAACAAGTAGATCAAGGAAGCAAATGCGCGAGCACCGGAGCGTACGACAGTACGTGAGGAGCAGAGCGAAGAAGCTGACGAAGAGATGCGAAGTTTATCTTTAGCCGAAATTGTTCCTTGAAAACTAGATTATGAATAGTAAGAACCAAGAAAGAAACCGAGTAATCGCCATCTTAGATTCTCTATTTTAGAGAATTACTTCTTTGGAAAGTAGTCGTATTAAACGAATACTCCTTCAAAGATTGGAGAGCAAAGAGAAGCAAGTAGGTCAAGGAAGCGACCGAACGAGCACCAGAGCGTACGACAGTACGTGAGGAGCAGAGTGAAGAAGCTGACGAAGAGATACGCCGCTTATCTTTGGTCGAAACTAAGTTAAGTTAGAAAGGGCGCACGGTGGATGCCTTGGCACTAGGAGCCGATGAAGGACGGGATTAACACCGATATGCTTTGGGGAGCTGTAAGTAAGCTTTGATCCAGAGATTTCCGAATGGGGAAACCCTCTATCCGTAATGGGATAGAATCTTTACCTGAATACATAGGGTACTGAAGGCAGACCCGGGGAACTGAAACATCTAAGTACCCGGAGGAAGAGAAAGCAAACGCGATTCCCTGAGTAGCGGCGAGCGAAACGGGATTAGCCCAAACCAAGAGGCTTGCCTCTTGGGGTTGTAGGACACTCTATATGGAGTTACAAAGGAACGGGGTAGACGAATCGATCTGGAAAGGTCAGTCGTAGAAGGTAAAAACCCTGTAGTCGAAACTTCGTTCCCTCTTGAGTGTATCCTGAGTACGGCGGGACACGAGAAATCCCGTCGGAAGCAGGGAGGACCATCTCCCAAGGCTAAATACTCCCTAGTGACCGATAGTGAACCAGTACCGTGAGGGAAAGGTGAAAAGCACCCCGGAAGGGGAGTGAAATAGATCCTGAAACCGTGTGCCTACAAGTAGTTAGAGCCCTTTTATGGGTGATAGCGTGCCTTTTGTAGAATGAACCGGCGAGTTACGATTACATGCGAGGTTAAGTTGAAGAGACGGAGCCGCAGCGAAAGCGAGTCTGAATAGGGCGAAATAGTATGTGGTTGTAGACCCGAAACCAGGTGATCTACCCATGTCCAGGGTGAAGTCCAGGTAACACTGGATGGAGGCCCGAACCCACGCACGTTGAAAAGTGCGGGGATGAGGTGTGGGTAGCGGAGAAATTCCAATCGAACTTGGAGATAGCTGGTTCTCTCCGAAATAGCTTTAGGGCTAGCCTCAAGATTTAGAGTATTGGAGGTAGAGCACTGTTTGGACTAGGGGCCCCCATCGGGTTACCGAATTCAGACAAACTCCGAATGCCAAATACTTATTCTTGGGAGTCAGACTACGAGTGATAAGATCCGTGGTCAAGAGGGAAACAGCCCAGACCACCAGCTAAGGTCCCAAAGTATACGTTAAGTGGAAAAGGATGTGGAGTTGCTTAGACAACCAGGATGTTGGCTTAGAAGCAGCCACCATTTAAAGAGTGCGTAATAGCTCACTGGTCGAGTGACTCTGCGCCGAAAATGTACCGGGGCTAAACGTATCACCGAAGCTGTGGATTGACATCTTTGATGTCAGTGGTAGGAGAGCGTTCTAAGGGCGTTGAAGCTAGACCGTAAGGACTGGTGGAGCGCTTAGAAGTGAGAATGCCGGTATGAGTAGCGAAAGATGAGTGAGAATCTCATCCACCGAATGCCTAAGGTTTCCTGAGGAAGGCTCGTCCGCTCAGGGTTAGTCGGGACCTAAGCCGAGGCTGAAAAGCGTAGGCGATGGACAACAGGTTGATATTCCTGTACCACCTTTAAATCGTTTGAGCAATGGGGGGACGCAGGAGGATAGGGTAAGCGTGCTGTTGGATTAGCACGTCCAAGCAGTTAGGCTGGTAATGAGGCAAATCCCATTACCACATAAGCGGAGCTGTGACGGCGAGGGAAATATAGTACCGAAGTTCCTGATTCCACACTGCCAAGAAAAGCCTCTAGCGAGATTTAGGGTGCCCGTACCGCAAACCGACACAGGTAGGCGAGGAGAGAATCCTAAGGTGAGCGAGAGAACTCTCGTTAAGGAACTCGGCAAAATGACCCCGTAACTTCGGGAGAAGGGGTGCTCTTGCGGGTGCAAGCCTGCGAGAGCCGCAGTGAATAGGCCCAGGCGACTGTTTAGCAAAAACACAGGTCTCTGCGAAGCCGCAAGGCGAAGTATAGGGGCTGACACCTGCCCGGTGCTGGAAGGTTAAGAGGAGGGGTTAGCACGTTAGTGCGAAGCTCTGAATTGAAGCCCCAGTAAACGGCGGCCGTAACTATAACGGTCCTAAGGTAGCGAAATTCCTTGTCGGGTAAGTTCCGACCCGCACGAAAGGTGTAACGATCTGGGCACTGTCTCAACGAGAGACTCGGTGAAATTATAGTACCTGTGAAGATGCAGGTTACCCGCGACAGGACGGAAAGACCCCGTGGAGCTTTACTGCAGCCTGATATTGAATTTTGGTACAGCTTGTACAGGATAGGTAGGAGCCTTGGAAGCCGGAGCGCTAGCTTCGGTGGAGGCATTGGTGGGATACTACCCTGGCTGTATTGACATTCTAACCCGCACCCCTGATCGGGGTGGGAGACAGTGTCAGGTGGGCAGTTTGACTGGGGCGGTCGCCTCCTAAAAAGTAACGGAGGCGCCCAAAGGTTCCCTCAGAATGGTTGGAAATCATTCGTAGAGTGTAAAGGCACAAGGGAGCTTGACTGCGAGACCTACAAGTCGAGCAGGGACGAAAGTCGGGCTTAGTGATCCGGTGGTTCCGCATGGAAGGGCCATCGCTCAACGGATAAAAGCTACCCCGGGGATAACAGGCTTATCTCCCCCAAGAGTCCACATCGACGGGGAGGTTTGGCACCTCGATGTCGGCTCATCGCATCCTGGGGCTGTAGTCGGTCCCAAGGGTTGGGCTGTTCGCCCATTAAAGCGGTACGCGAGCTGGGTTCAGAACGTCGTGAGACAGTTCGGTCCCTATCCGTCGTGGGCGTAGGAAATTTGAGAGGAGCTGTCCTTAGTACGAGAGGACCGGGATGGACGCACCGCTGGTGTACCAGTTGTCTTGCCAAAGGCATCGCTGGGTAGCTATGTGCGGAAGGGATAAGTGCTGAAAGCATCTAAGCATGAAGCCCCCCTCAAGATGAGATTTCCCATAGCGTAAGCTAGTAAGATCCCTGAAAGATGATCAGGTTGATAGGTCAGAGGTGGAAGCATGGCGACATGTGGAGCTGACTGATACTAATAGATCGAGGACTTAACTAAAATAATCTTAGCGTAAGCTAAGAAAGATTACTTGTTCTTTCTTTTACTTCATAATCTAGTTTTGAGGGAATAACCTCAAAAATTAAATAGTCTGGTGGCGATAGCGAGAAGGTCACACCCGTTCCCATACCGAACACGGAAGTTAAGCTTCTCAGCGCCGATGGTAGTTGGGGGTTCTCTCCCTGTGAGAGTAGGACGTTGCCAGGCACTAAAAGACCTAAGAGCATATGCTTTTAGGTCTTTTTTCTATACTAAATATTATCCGAATCATAAATCTGATTTTAGGGATTAATTTGTCAAAGTTGAATTAGATATGAAAATGAAAAAATTCTACTTTCTTCTATTATTTAATCCTTTTTCTGATTTATCTGTCTTCTGTATGTAGAGGGAAGATTGTTTACTTCTCTCTAAATAGGTAATTATAAGTATAATATAGGAATGATTAATACATCTGGGAGTGAGAAAGTATATGCTTGAAAATAGTGTTACAATGATATTGATTATTCTTGTAATTAATATTGTTTATGTTTCTTTTTTTACGATACGAATGATTTTAACTTTAAAGGGACAAAGATACTTAGCTGCCTTCATCAGTATGATTGAGGTAGTCATTTATGTTATTGGATTAGGGCTGGTTTTAGATAATTTAGATCAAATTCAAAACTTGGTTGCCTACGCTATTGGTTATGGAATAGGAGTCATTGTAGGGATGAAGATAGAGGAAAAACTGGCTTTAGGATATATAACAGTAAATGTTATTACAAAGGAATATGATCGAGATTTACCGAAATCATTAAGAACACAGGGATATGGAGTAACAACGTGGACTGCACAAGGATTAGAAGGCGACCGTATGGCTTTGCAGATATTGACTCCTCGAAAATATGAATTAAAATTATATCAAACAATTAAAGAATTAGACCCAAAAGCATTTATAATTGCATATGAGCCAAAAACAATATATGGCGGGTTCTGGGTGAAAAGTGTTAAGAAAGGAAAGTTATTTAATGAGTAAGAAAAAAAGATTTGAAGTGCAAACAAATGAGTCGATTGATGACTGTTTAGACAGAATGAAACAGGAAGGCTATATGCCAATAAAGCGGATGGAAAAGCCTGTTTTTAAAGAAGTAAAGGTAAATGGTCAAATGTCTTATGAGCCTGTGTCACAGCAAATAATCTTTGAAGCTATCCAATTAGAAGGTTAAATCACGAACAATAAAAATAAAACTATATTAATTGTTCGACATTTAGTGTTGACAATATATAAATATGCTTGTTAAGATGGTATAGTGTTAACTAACAGATAAACGAAATAATTGTTTAATTAAATAGCCCTCATATAATAATGGGAATATGGCCCATAAGTTTCTACCCGGTAACCGTAAAATACTGGACTATGAGGGAAAGTGAATGAAAAAGAGCTGAAAAAAGTAGAAACCTACTTTATTCAGGTTTATTTAAGCTCTGGACAGATACTTTCTCTCTTTTAGTGTAGAAGTTTTCTGTCTAGGGCTTTTTAAATTGGAATCAGGGGGGAGAGCATGACCGCATCAGTTGGTATTATCATGGGGAGTAAATCAGATTGGGAGACAATGAAGCATGCTTGTAGCATATTAGATCAACTGGAAGTAGATTACGAGAAAAAAGTAGTCTCTGCTCATCGTACTCCTGACTTAATGTTTGAATATGCTGAAAGCGCGAGAGATAGAGGAATTAAAGTAATTATTGCGGGAGCAGGAGGAGCAGCACATCTTCCAGGGATGGTTGCAGCTAAGACAACTTTGCCTGTTATAGGAGTTCCTGTTCAATCAAGAGCTCTAAATGGGCTGGATTCATTATTGTCAATTGTACAAATGCCTGGAGGAGTTCCTGTAGCTACTGTAGCAATTGGAAAAGCTGGGGCAACTAATGCTGGACTTCTTGCAGCCCAAATCCTTGGTGCCTCAGACTTAGAAATAGCAGAAAGACTTTTTTCCATGAGAGAAAGAACAAAAAAAGAAGTGATGGAAAGTAGTGATGAGCTTGTCTAATCGAGTAATCTTACCTGGGCAGACGATTGGCATTATAGGTGGCGGTCAGCTAGGGAGGATGATGGCAATTGCGGCAAAAGCACAAGGGTTTAGAATTGCTGTATTAGATCCGACTGAAGACTCTCCTTGTGGGCAGATAGCTGACTATAAAATAGTAGATGCATATGATAGTCTATCTGCTATTAAGAAGCTAGCAGAGATTAGTGATGTCATTACGTATGAATTTGAAAATATAGATGCTGTTTGTCTCGAATGGCTAACGAATAATGCGTATGTTCCTCAGGGTTCAGCTTTATTAGAAATAACGCAAGATCGGGTGAAGGAAAAAAAAGCAATCGAACAAGCTGGTATTAATATAGCTCCATATGTTGTCGTAGAAAAAGCTAGGGATATTTATAATGGATTAGCAGAATTAGGTTATCCAGCTGTTTTAAAAACGGCCCGTGGAGGTTATGATGGAAAAGGCCAATATGTTATTAAAGAAAGCAGCCAAATAGCAGAAGCGGAAAAGCTTTTGAATAATGGAGTCTGTGTATTAGAAAAATGGATTTCTTTTAATAAGGAAATATCAGTTATTATCACTAGAAGTGGAAAGGGAGAAGCTACTGTTTTTCCAGTTAGTGAAAATATTCATCTTAATAATATTTTGCATGAATCAATTGTTCCAGCTCGCATTAGTGACTTAGCAAAGGACTTAGCGATTGAAAAGGCAAGTAAGCTTGCTGAAAATCTAAATTTGGTAGGAACATTAGCAGTAGAAATGTTCCTGACCGAGGATGAAGAGATTTATATTAATGAGTTGGCACCTAGACCACATAACTCTGGGCATTATACAATTGAGGCATGCGAGACTTCACAGTTTGAGCAGCATATCCGTGCGGTGTGCAATTGGCCGTTAGCAAGCACTAGATTATTAAGACCTACTGTTATGGTTAATATTCTCGGTCAGCATCAAGAAAAGATAATCGAACAAATTCCTGAATTACAGGATTGGAAGATCCATCTTTATGGAAAACAGGATCCTAAAGAAAATAGAAAGATGGGGCATGCTACCTTGCTTCGTTCTTCTGTTGAAATGGCTTTGGATGAAATCGAGAATACGCACATATGGAAGGTACAGAAAGAAAAAATCGGAGGATAAACAATGATTGATCGTTACACAAGACCAGAAATGGGAAACATTTGGACAGAGGAAAATCGCTTTAAAGCGTGGTTAGAGGTAGAAATTTTAGCATGTGAGGCTTGGGTAAAGCTTGGTGAAATTCCACAAGAGGATGTAAAAAAAATCCGCGAAAATGCTTCATTTGATATCGAGCGTATTAAAGAAATAGAAATGGATACAAGACATGATGTTGTAGCATTTACTAGAGCGGTATCGGAAACACTTGGAGAAGAACGAAAATGGGTGCATTACGGTCTAACTTCTACAGATGTTGTAGATACAGCACTTTCCTACTTAATTAAACAAGCAAATGAAATTTTATTAAAAGACGTAGAGAACTTTATTGATGTTTTAAAAAACAAAGCGCAAGAACATAAGTATACCGTTATGATGGGACGTACACATGGCGTACATGCAGAACCTACAACATTCGGTTTGAAACTAGCACTATGGCATGAAGAAATGAAACGTAATCTGGAAAGATTTAAAGCAGCTGCTGAAGGTATTGAATACGGTAAGATTTCTGGTGCGGTAGGAACTTATGCTAATATTGATCCTTTTGTTGAGCAATATGTTTGTAAAGAATTAGGATTAAAGCCAGCGCCGATTTCAACCCAGACGTTACAGCGCGATCGCCATGCGGATTATATGTCTACTTTAGCGTTAATCGCTACATCCATTGAAAAATTTGCAGTAGAAATTCGTGGATTGCAAAAAAGTGAAACAAGAGAAGTAGAAGAGTTTTTCGCAAAAGGACAAAAAGGTTCTTCAGCAATGCCGCATAAACGTAACCCAATTGGTTCAGAAAATATGGCTGGTCTTGCTCGTGTGATTCGTGGTTATATGCTGACTGCTTATGAAAATGTTCCTCTATGGCACGAAAGAGATATATCTCACTCTTCTGCTGAGCGGATTATTATTCCTGATGCAACGATTGCCTTAAATTATATGTTAAATCGCTTCAGTAATATCGTGAAAAACCTAACTGTATTCCCAGAGAATATGAAGCGTAATATGGATCGTACACTGGGATTAATTTACTCACAACGAGTATTACTAGCTCTAATAGATAAGGGGCTTACAAGAGAAGAGGCGTATGATACTGTACAGCCTAGAGCAATGGAATCATGGGAAAAGCAAGTACCATTCCGTGAGCTAGTAGATAGCGATGCAGTCATTTCTTCTAAGTTAACAAAAGAAGAAATTGATGATTGTTTTGATTATCACTTCCATATTAAACATGTTGATACGATTTTTGATCGTCTTGGACTATAAAAAAATAAGAGCTGTCACCTAATATGGCAGCTCTACTATAAATTATGAAAACAGAATATACCGAATTTTGAGTAAGAAATTGCAAGTTAGAATTTTTCGTTTTATCCCTAATTTTTTTGATAAGGAGACTCTTCAAATGGAAAAGAGAGCTTTATTGTATGAAGGAAAAGCAAAAAGAGTGTATGAAACTTCGGATGAGAATATAGTTTGGCTGGAATATAAGGATTCCGCTACTGCCTTTAATGGAGAGAAGAAAGCAACTATTACAGGCAAAGGTCGATTAAATAATGAGATTACTAGTTTACTATTCTTAAAATTAAAAGACTTTGGTATTCCATCGCATTTCGTGGAAAGATTGTCAGAAACAGAACAGCTTGTGAAAAAAGTGGACATTATTCCGTTAGAAGTTGTTGTTCGAAATTTAGCAGCAGGCAGTTTTTCAAAAAGATTAGGAATAGAAGAGGGAATTTCGTTATCAAAACCGCTAGTTGAGTTTTACTACAAAGATGATGCATTAGGTGACCCAATGATTACGGAGGACCATATCGAAGAGTTAAAGCTTGCATCAACAGATGAAGTTGCCATTTTAAAGAAAAAGGCATTGGAAGTAAATGAAGTATTATGCAGATTTTTTGGAGAATTGGGAATTAACCTGGTTGATTTCAAATTAGAATTTGGCAAAGACAAAGAGGGAAATGTTCTTCTTGCGGATGAAATTTCGCCGGATACATGCCGACTCTGGGATAAAGAAACTAATGCGAAATTAGATAAAGACGTATTTCGCCGCGATATAGGAAATTTAACAGATGCATATGAAACTATTTTAGCGAGATTAGGGGGCAGTCAACATGTTTAAGGTTAAAGTATATATCACATTAAGAGAAAGTGTATTAGATCCACAAGGAAATGCCGTAAAAGGATCACTGCATTCATTAAATTATAAAGAAGTAGAAGATGTACGTATCGGTAAATATCTAGAATTAACAATTGATAAATCAGAAAAAAACATTGATGAGCTAGTGAAGGAAATGTGTGAAAAGCTGCTTGCTAATACAGTTATTGAGGATTACCGCTATGAGGTGGAGGAGGTTGTTGCACAGTGAAGTTTGCAGTAATCGTATTTCCAGGATCCAATTGTGATGTTGATATGTTTCATGCGGTGAAAGACGAGCTTGGAGAAGAAGTAGAATACGTTTGGCATGATACAGACAGCTTAGAAGGCTTTGATGGAATTTTGCTTCCAGGAGGTTTCTCTTATGGTGACTATCTTCGTACAGGAGCGATTGCAAGATTCAGTAATGTAATGAGAGAAGTAATAAAAGCAGCAGAAGCAGGCAAACCAATTCTAGGTGTATGTAATGGATTCCAAATATTATTAGAAGCAGGTTTACTGCCTGGCGCGATGAGAAGAAATGAAAGCTTAAAGTTTATCTGTAAGCCAGTTGAACTGCAAGTAGTAAATAATAATACGATGTTCTCCTCTGCATATAAGGAAAACGAAGTAATCACTGTCCCGATTGCGCACGGAGAAGGCAATTACTACTGTGATGAAGAAACATTAGCAAACTTAAAAGCAAATAACCAAATTATCTTTACTTACAATGGTACAAATCCAAACGGAAGTTTAGAAAATATTGCGGGAATCATAAATGAAAAAGGTAATGTCCTTGGCATGATGCCACACCCAGAAAGAGCGGTAGATGAGCTTTTAGGTGGAGCAGATGGTCTGAAAATATTTAAATCAATCGTTAGTCAGTGGAGGGAAGCAAATGTCGTTAATGCTTGAACCAAGTCCAGAACAAATTAAATCAGAAGAAATTTACAAACAAATGGGTGTGACGGATGAAGAGTTTGCGATGGTAGAAGGAATTCTTGGTCGTCTTCCAAACTATACAGAGATTGGGTTATTTTCTGTTATGTGGTCAGAACATTGCAGTTATAAAAATTCGAAACCAGTATTAAGAAAATTCCCAACGACAGGACCTCAAGTGTTACAAGGTCCTGGTGAAGGTGCAGGGATTGTAGATATCGGTGATGGTCAAGCTGTTGCGTTTAAAATCGAGAGTCACAACCATCCATCTGCTATTGAACCATATCAAGGCGCAGCAACAGGCGTAGGCGGAATTATCCGTGATGTCTTTTCCATGGGAGCAAGACCAATTGCGATTCTTAACTCACTACGATTCGGTGAATTAGATAATGAACGGACAAAATACCTTTTTAAAGAAGTAGTTGCTGGAATTGCTGGCTATGGTAACTGTATAGGGATTCCAACAGTTGGTGGAGAAATTGCATTTGATGATTCCTATGCTGGAAATCCGCTTGTAAATGCGATGTGTGTTGGGTTAATTAATCATGAAGATATAAAAAAAGGCCAAGCGCATGGTGTGGGGAATACGGTTATGTATGTTGGGGCCAAAACAGGACGTGACGGTATTCATGGTGCGACATTTGCTTCTGAGGAATTAACAGAGAACTCAGATGAAAAGCGTCCAGCAGTACAAGTTGGAGATCCATTTATGGAAAAGCTTCTTTTGGAAGCATGTCTTGAACTGATTCAATCAGATGCATTAGTTGGTATTCAGGATATGGGGGCTGCAGGACTGGCAAGTTCCAGTGCAGAAATGGCGAGTAAAGCCGGCTCTGGTATTGAAATGAACTTAGATTTAGTACCACAGCGAGAAACAGGAATGACTGCTTATGAAATGATGCTTTCTGAATCACAAGAACGTATGTTGATTGTCGTGAAAAAAGGAAGAGAACAAGAAATTAAAGATCTTTTCCATAAATATGATTTAGAAGCAGTAGCAATTGGTGTTGTAACAGGTGATAAAATGCTTCGTCTTCTTCATAAAGGAGAAGTAGTAGCAAATGTGCCTGCAGATGCTTTGGCAGAGGATGCGCCTGTCTATCATAAGCCATCTAGTGAACCAACATATTATCGTGAGTTCCAAGCAATGGAAAACTATATTCCTACCGTAAACAACTATGGAGAAACACTTCTTAATCTGTTAAAACAGCCTACAATTGCAAGCAAAGAGTGGGTTTATGATCAATATGACTATATGGTTCGGACGAATACAGTTGTTGCACCAGGCTCTGATGCTGCAGTAGTACGTATTCGCGGAACGAAAAAGGCATTAGCGATGACAACGGACTGTAATGCAAGATATTTATACTTAGATCCAGAAACAGGCGGCAAGATTGCAGTAGCAGAAGCAGCACGTAATATTGTTTGTTCTGGGGCAGAACCACTTGCCATTACAGATAACTTGAATTTTGGAAATCCAGAGAAACCAGAGATTTTCTGGCAAATTGAAAAAGCGGCAGATGGAATTAGTGAAGCTTGCTTAGCTTTGAATGCACCAGTAATCGGCGGGAATGTCTCTTTATATAACGAAACAAATGGAACAGCTATCTATCCTACTCCTGTCATTGGCATGGTCGGATTAATAAAGGATACGAAAGACATTACTACACAAAGCTTTAAATCTGCTGGTGACTTAATTTATGTGCTTGGGGAAACAAAAGCAGAGTTTGGCGGAAGTGAACTGCAAAAATTGCTTGAAGGAACTATTTCTGGCAAGGCACCTTCCTTAGATTTAGAGCTTGAAAAAATGTATCAGCAAGCAGTACTGGAGGCAATTCGTGCAGGCGTTGTAGAATCTGCTCACGATTTAGCGGAAGGTGGCTTAGCTGTTGCTTTTGCGGAAAGCTTAATCAACTCAAAAGGATTAGGAGCCAAAGTAAAGGTTACAGAAGATGCTGTAACAGCACTTTTTAGTGAATCACAATCACGTTTCTTGCTTTCAATTAAACCAGAAAACAAAGAGACTTTTGAAAAATTAGTTCCTGCTACACTAGTAGGAGAAGTTACAGATACAGCCGTTCTTACCATTAGTCAAGGGGAAACTATTCTAGTAAATGAACAGGTTGATTCGTTAACGAATGCCTGGAGAGGAGCAATTCCATGCTTGCTGAAATAAGAGGGTTAAATGAGGAATGTGGCATTTTTGGTGTTTGGGGACATGAGGATGCATCTCAATTGGCATATTATGGACTGCATAGCTTACAGCATCGTGGTCAAGAAGGCACTGGCATTGTAGCGACAGATGGAGAAAAATTAAAAGGAATTAAGGGAGAAGGATTAGTCTCTGAAATTTTCACGCAAGAAGCAATAAAAGAGTTAAGCGGAAAAGCTGCAATTGGGCATGTACGTTATGCCACAGCAGGGGGCGGCGGATATGAAAATGTCCAGCCTCTTCTGTTCCACTTCCAAAGCGGAAGTATGGCACTTGCTCACAATGGAAATTTAGTAAATGCCACAGCTTTAAAAAGCCAGCTAGAAGCACAAGGAAGTATCTTTCAAACAAGCTCTGATACAGAGGTGCTTGCACATTTAATTAGAAGAGGCGGCTTTGCGGCTTTTAAAGAAAGAGTGAAAAATGCGCTGACAATGATTAAAGGTGCCTATGCTTTTCTTATTTTAACGGAAACAGAATTAATGGTTGCCCTAGATCCAAATGGAATGCGTCCTCTTTCTTTAGGGAAATTAGGTGATGCTTATGTTGTTGCATCTGAAACATGTGCCTTTGATGTGGTTGGAGCAGAGTTTGTTCGTGATATATTACCAGGTGAACTGTTAATCATTGACGATAACGGTTTTCGTTCAGAGATGTTTTCTGTCGCTTCTAATATTGCAATGTGTACGATGGAGTATGTTTATTTCTCTAGACCTGATAGCAATATCAATGGGATCAATGTCCATACTGCGCGTAAAAATCTTGGGAAAAGATTAGCAATCGAAGCACCAATTGAAGCAGATGTAGTAACGGGAGTACCTGACTCTAGTATTTCAGCAGCAATTGGATATGCGGAAGCAACAGGCATTCCGTATGAGCTTGGATTAATTAAAAATCGTTATGTTGGCAGAACATTTATTCAGCCTTCGCAATCCCTTCGCGAGCAAGGTGTCAAGATGAAGCTTTCGGCTGTTCGTGGAGTGGTAGAAGGGAAAAGAGTAATAATGGTGGATGATTCTATTGTACGTGGTACAACAAGTAGACGCATTGTAACGATGCTAAGAGAAGCAGGAGCAACAGAAGTACATGTATTAATCAGTTCTCCACCAATTAAAAATCCTTGCTTCTATGGAATTGATACGTCAACAAAAGAAGAGTTAATTGCATCGAAATATTCTGTAGAAGAACTGCGTGAAATCATTGGTGCTGATTCGCTCGTCTTCTTAAGTACAGAAGGAATGATTGATGCGATTGGCCGTACAGATGATGGGGAAAACAGAGGGCATTGTTTAGCTTGCTTTACTGGCAAGTACCCGACAGAAATTTATCCGAACGCTGATCATCCATATGAAAAAGTGTAACAATAACGGTAAATAAAAGAAAAGCGGCATGCGATAATGTCGCTTTTCCATTGAATTATCACAATTTAGGAGGCATAAAATGGCTGAGGCTTATAAACAAGCAGGCGTTAATATAGAAGCAGGCTATGAGGCAGTAACAAGAATGAAAAAGCATGTGAAGAAAACGATTCGTCCAGGCGTTATGGGGGGATTAGGCGGATTTGGCGGCATGTTTGATTTATCTGTTCTAAATTTACAAAACCCCGTTTTGGTATCGGGGACAGATGGGGTAGGAACAAAGCTAATGCTTGCTTTTATGCTGGATAAGCACGATACGATTGGAATTGATGCTGTGGCAATGTGCGTAAATGATATCGTCGTCCAAGGGGCAGAACCAATCTATTTCCTTGACTATATTGCTTGTGGAAAAGCTGAGCCTGGTAAAATCGAGGCCATTGTCAAAGGAATTGCAGACGGTTGTGAGCAAGCCGGATGTGCGTTGGTTGGCGGAGAAACAGCTGAAATGCCGGGCATGTATGAGGAAGAAGAATATGATCTAGCAGGATTTGCTGTGGGAGCTTGTGAGAAAGAAAAACTTATAACAGGTGAAAAAATCCAAGCTGGAGATGTCTTGATCGGTCTCGCTTCTAATGGTATTCATAGCAATGGCTATTCTCTTGTGCGAAAATTATTTTTCGAAAAAGCGAGTATGTCTTTATCTGATTATATCGAGGAATTCGGCTGTACATTAGGTGAAGAGTTAATCAAGCCGACTAGAATTTATGTAAAGCCCGTTCTTTCTGCTTTAGCAGAATTTGAAATTAAAGGTCTCGCTCACATTACTGGGGGAGGATTTATCGAAAATATTCCAAGAATGCTTCCAGAAGGTTTGGGAATGGAATTGGATGAAGCTAATTGGGAAGTACCTGCTGTTTTTGAAAAAATGGAGGGAATTGGCGAAATCGATCGTAAAGAGATGTATAACATCTTTAATATGGGAACGGGAATGGTTCTTGCTGTAAGCAAAGAGGACGAAGAACAGATCATTGATCACTTTACTCGAATAGGAGAAAAGGCGTATACAATTGGAAAAGTAACAGACGACGGGGAAATAAATATCATCCTCAAATAAAGGCGGAGGACTGTATATGAAGCGGATTGCTGTTTTTGCTTCTGGTAATGGATCTAACTTTCAGGCAATAATAAATGCAGTGAAACGAGGCGAATTAAATGCATCTATTACTTTATTAGTCTCGGATAAACCAGGAGCTTATGTGATAGATAGAGCGATAAAAGAAGAAATTCCCACCTTTGTTTTTGCAGCGAAGAATTATCCAGAAAAAGCAGATTATGAAAAAGAAATTTTAATGCATTTAGATAAGAATAAAATTGATTTAATTGTTCTTGCAGGATATATGAGATTAGTAGGCGACACACTTTTACAAGCTTATGCAGGAAAAATAATCAATATTCATCCATCTCTTCTGCCATCTTTCCCAGGCAAGGATGCCATAGGCCAAGCTATAGAGGCAAGGGTCGAGCAAACGGGCATTACGATTCATTATGTGGATGCAGGAATGGATACCGGTCCCGTGATTGCGCAAGAATCAATTATCTTAACTGAAGAAGATACTAGGGAAAGCGTGCAGGAAAAAATTCAGGCGTTAGAGCACCAGTTATATCCAAAGGTAATTCAACAATTGCTCCATAAAGCAGAAGCATTTCATTAATAAGTACGTAATCAACAGGCATGAAATATCAGGAGGAATAATAATGAAAAAAAGAGCGTTAATTAGTGTTTCTGATAAAACAGGTATTACAGATTTTGCAAAAGAGCTTCATGAATTAGGTTTTGAGTTAATTTCGACAGGCGGAACAAAAAAGGCAATTCAAGATAGTGGGATTCCTGTAATGAGTGTTAGTGAAGTCACTGGCTTTCCTGAAATATTAGAAGGAAGAGTGAAAACTTTAAATCCTTATATTCACGGGGGATTGCTTGCTAAATTTGATGAACCTAGCCATGCTGCTCAATTAGAAGAGCATAAGATTGATCCGATCCAACTCGTATGTGTCAATTTATATCCTTTTCAACAAACGATTGCGAAGCCGGATGTAACCGTAGAAGATGCAATTGAAAATATCGATATCGGCGGACCAACAATGCTTCGTGCTTCGGCAAAAAATCATCAGTATGTAACTGTAGTGGTAGATCCGGTTGATTATCAAACGGTTATTTCGGAATTAAAGCAGGGAGCGGAAGTCTCATTTGAAACGAGACGCAGACTTGCTGCAAAGGTATTCCGTCATACAGCTGCTTATGATGCGATGATTGCAGAATATATGACAGAGCTTACGGAAGAGGAAACACCAGAGAAATTAACGGTTACATATGAACTAAAGCAACCTTTACGCTATGGAGAAAATCCACATCAAAAGGCAGCTTTTTACCGCAAGCCTTTAGGATCTGAATTTTCGATTGCAAATGCGACGCAACTGCATGGAAAAGAACTGTCTTACAATAATATCAATGATGCAGATGCTGCTATCCAAATTGTAAAGGAATTTACAGAGCCTGCTGCAGTTGCGATTAAACATAGTAATCCTTGTGGAGTTGGAACAGGCGAAGATATTTTCACAGCTTTCTCGAAAGCATATGAAGCAGATCCAGTCTCTATTTTTGGCGGAATTATTGCATTAAATAGAGAAGTAGATGCAGAGACAGCTAGCAAACTGCATGAAATTTTCTTAGAAATAGTAATCGCTCCTTCGTATTCCCAAGAAGCATTAGATATTTTACAAGCAAAGAAAAATATCCGTTTATTAACGATTCCTTTTGGAACAGGAAGCAGCAAAGAAATGAAATTCACTTCGATTGAGGGTGGATTATTAACACAAGATTTTGATCGCTATTCTTTAGAGGATGCAGCCATCACCATTCCTACAGAGAAGAAGCCTACAGACGAAGAGTGGGAAGCGCTGAAATTCGGATGGAAAATTGTGAAGCACGTTAAGTCAAATGCAATTGTAGTAAATAACAAAGAAATGACGCTAGGTGTTGGTGCAGGGCAAATGAATCGTGTTGGTTCTGCAAAAATTGCTTTAGAGCAAGCGGGAGAAAAAGCAGTAGGGGCAGTATTAGCATCAGATGCATTTTTCCCGATGGATGACACGGTTGAAGCGGCTGCAAAAGCGGGAGTAACAGCAATTATTCAAACAGGTGGAAGTATTCGTGATGAAGATTCCATCAAAAAAGCCAATGAATACGGAATTGCAATGGTATTAACAGGAGTAAGACATTTCAAACATTAATATCTTGAAAGCTTGGGGGATATAAAAGAATGAAAGTACTTGTTATTGGCCGCGGTGGTCGGGAGCATGCGATTTGTACAAAAGTAAGCGAAAGTGAAAAAGTTGAAACAGTTTTTGTAGCGCCAGGAAATGTCGGAATGACTGATGTGGCAGAGCGTATTGAAATAGCAGAAACAGAGGTCGAAAAACTGGTTGATTTTGCACTTACACAAAAGATTGATTTAACCATTGTCGGCCCAGAAGTACCGTTACTTCTTGGTGTAGTGGATGCATTTCAAGCAGCTGGCTTAAAGGTATTTGGTCCGAATCAATGTGCTGCAGAAATAGAAGGAAGCAAATCTTTCGCGAAAGATTTAATGAAGAAATATCATATTCCAACAGGGGAATACCAAACCTTTTCGGATTATGAGGCGGCGAAAGCGTATATTGAGGAAATGGGTGCTCCAATTGTTATTAAAGCAGACGGATTAGCAGCAGGAAAAGGTGTAACCGTGGCGATGAACATGGAAGAGGCATTAGAAAGCATCCAAGAAATGCTTGTTGGCGAAAAATTCGGAAGTGCATCTGCAACAGTTGTTATTGAGGAGTTTTTAGCCGGGGAAGAATTTTCTTTAATGTCTTTTGTGAATGGAGAAACCGTGATTCCATTAGAAATTGCGCAAGATCATAAACGTGCTTTTGACGGAGATAAAGGGCCAAATACAGGGGGAATGGGAGCTTATTCTCCTGTTCCACACATTGATCCGGCAATCGTGCAAACTGCTATTGAAACGATTGTAAAACCTACGGCAAAAGCAATGATAGCAGAAGACAGAACATTTACAGGTATTTTATACGCTGGCTTAATTGCAACGGATAAAGGCCCAAAAGTAATTGAGTTTAACGCAAGACTAGGGGACCCAGAAACACAAGTCATCTTACCACGGATGAAGTCCGATTTAGTGGAAGTCATTTTATCTATTTTAAATGGAGAAACTCCGTCGATTGAATGGTATGAAGAGGATATGCTAGGAGTAGTTATTGCGGCAAAAGGCTATCCAGAAGCATATGAAAAAGGTGCGGTTATCCAAGGATTAGATAAAATGGAGGATGTCTCTATTTTTCATGCGGGAACCGACTTAAATGAAGCTGGTGCATTTACCACGAATGGCGGACGTGTTTTGTTAGTTGCTGCTAAGAGCCGTACATTAAAAGAGGCACAGGATAAAGTATATAAAGAACTAAAGAAATTAGAGAGCGATGGCATTTTTTATCGAAAAGACATTGGCTTTAAAGCAGTAAAATAAGAAGGAATCCCTGTATGTGAGACTTTGTTGATGATTGCATATGGGGGTTTTTTGTTGTTTTAGTATGTTAGTGGAAAACATAAGTATATATAGTGAAAGGCAACAGAGAAAGGCTGTCTGTGCCGGGAAGCAGGAAAAAGAAGGAGCATGGGTAAAAGAGGAAGTCCTCATAGCCCGATAACATGTAAAAAGCAATGTCATAGGTAACGAAAGAACTTCCTCTTTTATAATTAATTTATGCTAATTCAATTCCGCCTGTTATACCGTATATTTGTGCGGTAACATAGCTAGATTCATCGGATGCTAAGAAAACATAAATACTAGATAGTTCGACTGGTTGTCCAGCTCGTTTTAATGGAGCTTGCTGACCGAATGTTGGGATGGCTTCACTTGGCTGTCCGCCTGTAATTTGTAAGGCGGTCCAAATTGGGCCTGGAGCAACGGAGTTTACCCGGATTCCTTTAGATGCTAATTGTTTGGCAAGTCCACGAGTAAAGCCATTGATAGCAAATTTAGATGGAGCATAATCTAATAAATTGGGACTAGGGTTATAGCCTTGAACAGACGTAGTTGTGATAATAGAAGCTCCCTTTGGCAAGTATGGAAGTGCTGCTTTCACTACCCAATAGAGAGAGAATACATTTACTTCGAAAGTTTTTCTTAGCTGCTCTGTTGAAAGTTCCATAATATCATCAACTGCTTGTTGTTTTCCTGCAACTAAGGCTAATACGTCGAGTCCACCAAGTTCATTATAGGCTTTGTCCACTAAGTCCTTGCAGAAACTTTCATTACTTAAATCTCCAGGTATAAGAATGGCTTTTTGTCCTTCTGCTTCGACTAACTTTTGTACTTCATCAGCATCTTCTTGTTCTTCTGGTAGGTAGTTAATCGCTACATCTGCACCTTCACGAGCATAAGCGATGGCAGCTGCACGCCCAATTCCAGAATCACCACCGGTAACTAATATTTTTCGATTTTTTAATTTACCAGATCCTTGATAGCTAGTTTCTCCACAGTCAGGTTGTGGATCCATTTTAGCTTGGACACCAGGAGGTTCCTGATATTGTTTTGGAAAGTCATCGTTATAGTATAGATCTAATGGGTTTTTTGGCTTTGTCATTTGACCAGCTCCTTCGTTCGTTTCTGTTAATGCATTTACCACATCCTAGCATTCCTAAACCTATATTTAGCAAGAGATAAAGGCTATCCAATCTCTCGGATAGCCCGTGCAGTAATTATTTTTTCATATCATCTGGGGAAAATATCTTCTCTGGACTAAATTGCTCCATCATCTCAGTAACTTCCTTAGATGATGACTCAGAATTATTGGTTTTACTTTCATCTGATGAGGGGATATTGGAACTTTGACTTTTGGAATGGTTGTGCTCAGATTTTGGCATAATTGCATCCTTTTTCTCATAAAGAGCAACAACTGGACAATAACGAACAATCCCTTCTGCAATTTTCATTCCAGCAAGTAGAGCAATAAGAAAATAAGATTGTTTATAAGGCTTTTTTGCCATTTTTGCTGTGCTCCATGCGAGAAATGCACAGCCGCAGGTAATTCGAATAAGCGCATTGATCAAACTTATATTTTGTTTTGGATTCATAAGTTTCGTTCCTCCTACATAAATTTAACAAAACGGTAATATGAATTGTTACTTTATATGGTAAAATAATGTTAATCTTAGGGAATTCCATACAAATTCTTCATCTTATAAAGAAAAATCGTTACATTTTTATATACAGGTAACAGATATGAAAAGGGAGGAAGCGTAGTGTTAGCTCAGCGATATCGATGGAAAAACAAAGTTTTGCGTGACCATGTATCCATTTTGAATGGTGAAAAATCCCCTTCAATCGTTTTAAAAAATGCAACATATTTAAATCAGGTATTACGAAAGTGGTTACTTGCTAATATATGGATATATCAAGATAGAATTATTTATGTGGGCAATGATATGCCCAAACAAATAGATCAAGCAGAAATTGTTGATTGCACTAATCTTTTTTTAGTTCCAGGATACATTGAACCACATGCGCATCCTTTTCAAATTTATAATCCCCTAACCTTAGCCCAATATACATCACAATTTGGAACAACGACACATGTGAATGATAACTTAGTTTTGGCTATGCAGTTAGAAAAAAAGAAAGCGTTTACTTTTTTAAACTTCATGAAAGATATTCCTTCCACTATATTATGGTGGAGCAGATATGATGCCCAAACAGAGTTGCAAGAGGAAGAACTAATATTTTCTCATGGGAATGTAAAAAGTTGGCTGGAGCATGATGCAGTTATTCAAGGAGGAGAGCTAACGGGATGGCCGAGGCTTCTCGATGGTGATGATATGATGCTTCATTGGATGCAGGAGACGAAACGATTAAGAAAAAGAATTGAGGGGCATTTTCCAGGAGCATCGGAGAAAACACTGGCCAAATTGATGTTGCTGGGAGTGGATAGTGATCATGAAGCAATGACTGGGAAAGAAGTGTTAAATCGTTTGCTCCAAGGATACAAAGTTAGTCTTCGTTATTCGTCTATTCGCCCAGATTTACCGAAATTATTAAAGGAAATAAAAGAATTGGGCATTGAACAATATGATTATTTTATGCTAACAACAGATGGATCTCCTTCTTCCTTTTATGAAAATGGCCATATTGATCAGCTTATTCGGATTGCGATGAATCATGGCGTACCAGTAATAGATGCCTATAATATGGCAACCATTAATATCGCTAAATATCATGGAATGGAACATTTGCATGGGAATATTGCAACGGGAAGAGTTGCAAATATCAACTTTCTGAAGGATAAAAAAAATCCAACTCCTGTTTCTGTATTAGCAAAAGGAATTTGGGTGAAAAAAGATGGAAGAGAAATGAGAGATGCGTACCCTATTGTTGATTGGAAACAGTTTGATTTAAGTCCATTAGATATAAAGTGGAATGTAAATAGTCTTGATATGCAATTTTCAATGCCGTTTGGAATAAGCTTGGAAAATGCCGTCATTACAAAGCCCTATTCCATTTCAATTAATGTTTCTGATACTATTCTCACAGAGGAACATGATGAATGTTATTTCATGTTGATTGACCGAGAAGGAGAATGGCGAATCAATACTTTATTAAAGGGTTTCTCCAATAGAATCGGAGGAATGGCGAGTTCTTATACAGGTGATGGAGATATTGTGTTATTAGGAAAAAGCCAAAAAGATATGATAACCGCATTTGAACGATTAAAAGAAATAGGCGGAGGGATTGTCTTAGTGAAAGATGGCAAGGTTGATATAGAAATTCCTTTGCCATTAAGAGGGATGATGGCTTCCATGTCGATGGAAGAATTAATTGAAAAGGAAAAAGAACTATTCGACTATATAAAGGACAGAGGTTATCGTTATGAAGACCCAATTTATACAATTGTATTTTTCACCTCCACTCATTTACCATATATTCGGATAACCCAAAAAGGTTTATATGACGTAATGAATAAAACTGTACTCTTTCCAGCGATAATGCGTTAAAATATAAAAGAGTCCTATTGTTTAATTAGAATATTCTGATATATTTAATAGGTAAAGTTCTATTCTCTTATAAGGAGAGTAGTTATATAGTCACAACATTCCCATTGCACCAATAACGAAATAGGAGGGGACTATGAAGAAAAGGTGGTTTGTTTCTCTATTTCTGCTTTTTGTCTTAACAGCCTGCAATAGTGAACCGAAAGATGTTGGAAAACATAATGGTAATCAAACTGGCAATGGAGCTAAGGAAGAAGAGGGAATAAAAGATCTTTCTACTTTGTATCCACTAACTGGGCTCCCTAGTAACACAGAAAGTACGAATCGTGCAGTTTCTGTTATGATTAATAATCATCCTAAAGCGAGACCTCAAACAGGACTGACAGAAGCAGATATTGTGTATGAAGTATTAGCAGAAGGAGAAGTTACCCGATTTCTAGCGATTTTTCAAAGCTCAATCCCTAAGCTTATTGGTCCTGTCCGTAGTTCCCGAGACTATTATATCGAGCTAGCAAAGGGTTATAATAGTTTATATATTGCACATGGATATAGTCCAGAAGCAAAAAAACTACTTACAAACGGTTATATTGATAATTTAAATGGGATGGAGTATGATGGCACCCTCTTTAAAAGGTCCCCTGACCGAGTTGCACCTCATAATTCTTACATAAGCTTTGCTAATATTGAGAAGGGGGCAAATGCAAATAATTATTCACTAAAAGGGGCACCAGAATCTTTGTTATTTTTAAATACAAAGGAGTTAGAGGAAATCGAGGGAGAAGAGTCAAGCTCGATCAACATTAATTATGGGAAAAATCCAAACTATAATTCACAGTTTTTATATGATCAGGATGTTCAGAAATATATTCGTTTTTCAAATGGAGAACAAACAATAGATAATGAAACAAAAGCAACTGTGGCGGTAGATAATGTTTTTATTATTGAAACGAGTCATAAGGTTGTTGATAATAAAGGAAGAAAAGACATTGATTTACTATCTGGCGGCAATGCGTATTTGTTACAGCATGGAAGATGGCAGGAAATAGATTGGAAAAATATAAACGGGCGAATTCTCCCCTTTAAAGAAGATAAACAAGTTGGACTCATACCAGGAAAGACATGGATAAATATTATTCCTTCTACTCCAGGATTAAAGAGTGCTGTTACGCTGAAAAAATAATTAAATAGTTTTTTATAATCCATGTAGTTAATTCATTAAGGAAAAAATGGAGGTATCCTATGCAAATAGATAAATTAAGAGGAAGAGAGTTGGATCAATTATTTGAGTCCATTCTCTCCCTAGAGAGTTTAGAAGAATGCTATCAGTTTTTTGATGATTTATGCACAGTGAATGAAATTCAATCACTATCACAGCGGTTAGAAGTTGCAAGGATGCTTCGAGAAGGCAATACTTATCATACAATTGAAAAAGAAACAGGTGCAAGTACCGCAACTATATCTCGTGTAAAACGATGCTTAAATTATGGTAATGACGCGTATGAACTAGCATTATCAAGAATTAAGAAAGAAGAACAGACCGAAACGGAAGAATAGGATAAAGGGATGTCCCCAAAAAAGATTAAGTCCACGCGATTTTCTTTTTTCGGACAACCCTTTTTTTATTTTAGAAAGAATAAACATACTTACTTGTTTTGTGAATCATGAAACAATTGCTTTGCCTATTTCGTCCAATAGTAAAAGTGCTATAAATTCTAACCAGGTGCCCTGCGCTTTTCTGATTGTCTAGCTCCGGCGCCTACCGCCTAGCAAACTTCAGGACATCTCCCTACGATAAGTCAACATCGGCTCACTAGTGTTCACCGTGTTTCCTATATCTTAGTCGATGCCCCTCCAGTTTGAGCGGCGGTAATCAAGGCGCCTACGCTTTTCTGATTGTCTAGCTCCGGGCACCCAGGAGCTGCTGGGTTTCGCGCCCTTTCCCTACGATAAGTCAACATCGGTTCACTGACGTTCACCGTGTTTCCTATATCTCAGGAAAGGTCACTCCATCCCACACGCTCCTAACCAGGTGCCCTGCGCTTTTCTGATTGTCTAGCTCCGGGCACCCAGGAGCTGCTGGGTTTCGCGCCCTTTCCCTACGATAAGTCAACATCGGTTCACTGACGTTCACCGTGTTTCCTATATCTCAGGAAAGGTCACTCCATCCCACACGCTCCTACCGGGTGCCCTGCGCTTTTCTTGGCACCAAGAAAAATTTACAAGAAATTATACGGTAGGATTTCTTTTTTGATGGAATATCTAATGCTATAATGAAATGATGTAATGGTTAGAATGGAGGAAGTTTGCATGTATGATGTGCGCGAATGGCGTCATGTATTTAAATTAGACCCAAATAAGGAAATTTCAGATGATACATTAGAAAGTTTATGCGAATCTGGTACAGATGCAATCATCATTGGCGGAACAGATGGAATTACGTTGGATAATGTATTGAATCTCATGGCTCGTGTTCGTCGCTATACAGTTCCTTGTATATTAGAAGTGTCAACAATAGATTCGGTTTCACCCGGATTTGATTTATATTTTATTCCTACGGTTTTAAATAGCAGTGATCCAAAATGGATAACTGGTCTTCATCATGAAGCAATGAAGGAATACGGAGAACTAATGGATTGGGATGAATTTCTTATTCAAGGCTATTGTGTTTTAAACGAAGATTGTAAAGCTGCAAAATTAACGAGTGCGAAAACAAATTTATCAGAAGAAGATATTGCAGCCTATGCTTTAATGGCAGAGAAGATGTTTCATTTGCCTATTTTTTATATGGAATACAGTGGGAGTTATGGAAATCCTTCGTTTGTTAAAGCGGCTAAAAGTCAATTGAACGAGACGGTCTTGTTTTACGGTGGAGGAATTGAGACTGTGGAACAGGCAGAGGAAATGGGAAGATATGCGGATGTCATTGTAGTCGGAAACGTTATTTATAAAGACCTATCAGCCGCATTACACACAATTGAAATAAAAAAGAGCAAGCGTTGAATAAACAATAAAGCTAAGTTAAAATAGAATATATGTTCTTATGGTGGTGAAAAGATGCAATTTTTAACAGATAAAATTTTAAATGGATTAAATCCTGAGCAAAAGGAAGCAGTAAAAGCAACAGATGGCCCTCTCTTAATAATGGCAGGGGCAGGAAGTGGAAAAACCCGAGTTTTAACACAGAGAATTGCTTATCTTATGGTGGAAAAGGGAGTCAATCCATACAATATCTTAGCAATTACGTTTACCAATAAAGCAGCGAAGGAAATGCGTCAGAGAATAGCAGCTGTTTTAGGTGGAGCAAGCGAAGAAATATGGATATCAACTTTTCACTCTATGTGTGTACGTATTTTGAGAAAAGATATTGATCGAATTGGATACAATCGTAATTTTACAATATTGGATACGACTGATCAGCAATCTGTTATTAAAGGTATTTTAAAAGACCGTAATATCGATCCGAAGAAATATGATCCCCGTGCTATTCTTGCAAGTATTAGTTCTTCCAAAAATGAACTTGTAACTCCAGAGGAATTTGCGAAGACTGCTGGTGATTACTTCTCACAAATAGTTAGTGATGTATATACAGAATATCAAAGACGTTTACGAAAGAACCAAGCATTAGATTTTGATGATCTAATTATGCAGACCATTAATCTTTTTCAAAGAGTACCGGAAGTTTTGGAATACTATCAACGTAAATTTCAGTATATTCATGTGGATGAGTATCAGGATACGAATAGATCGCAATATATGCTGGTCAAGCTTCTAGCAAGTCGATTCCGCAATTTATGTGTAGTTGGTGATTCTGATCAGTCTATTTACGCATGGCGTGGTGCAGATATTTCAAATATCCTTTCTTTTGAAAAGGATTATCCAAATGCAAAAGTAGTAATGCTGGAACAAAATTATCGTTCCACCAAAAGAATTCTACAAGCAGCAAACCAAGTCATTGCTAATAACTCTAGCCGTAAAGATAAAAACTTATGGACAGAGAATGAAGACGGAAGCAAAATTTACTATTATCGAGCAGATAGCGAGCAAGGAGAAGCACAATTTGTTATTGGGAAAATTCAAGAATTAAGAAGAGAAAGCTCTTTGAATTTATCAGATATAGCTATTCTGTATCGAACAAATGCACAATCTCGTGTTATGGAGGAAATGCTTCTTAAAGCCAATATTGAATATTCGATTGTTGGAGGTATAAAGTTCTATGATCGAAAGGAAATTAAGGATACGCTTGCTTATCTTCGCTTAATCGCTAATCCTGACGATGATATTAGTTTTCAACGAGTGATTAATGTTCCAAAACGTGGAATTGGCTCTAGTTCTGTTGATAAGATTGCCAATTTCGCAGCAATGCATGATATGTCTATGTATCAAGCATTAGAAGCTGTTGAATTAATTGGTTTAAGTCCAAAGATTACAAAAGCTGCCAGTGAATTCCGTGATTTGATTCAAAATTATACAAGAATGCAGGAATACTTATCTGTAACAGAACTTGTCGAAGAAGTTATTGATAAATCTGGTTATGTAGATATGCTAAAGGCAGAAAAGTCGATTGAGGCTCAAAGTAGATTAGAAAACATTGAAGAATTTATGTCCGTATCGAAGAACTTTGAGGAAGCTAACGATGATAAATCGTTAATTGCATTCTTAACAGATTTAGCATTGGTTGCTGATATTGATAAGTTAGATGATGACGGAAATCAAGCGGATTCGGTTGTCTTAATGACCTTGCACTCTGCAAAAGGTTTGGAATTCCCAATTGTTTTCTTAATTGGTCTGGAAGAAGGTGTGTTCCCTCATTCCCGTTCATTAATGGAAGAAACGGAAATGGAGGAAGAACGACGCCTTGCATATGTAGGCATTACGCGAGCTGAAAAGCAATTATATTTAACCAATGCACAGATGAGAACGTTATTTGGACGTACCAATATGAATCCACCTTCTCGTTTTGTAAAAGAAATTCCAGAAGATTTACTAGAAGGATTAAATCCAGTTTCAAATAGGCAAAGAATGGCTTCTCCTCAAAATAGTAGTCGAAGCTCTTACACACAACAACAGCCAACAAGAAAGGCTGTTATTCGTCCTGCGGCAGTTGCAACAGGCGGTGAAGGAATCGGATGGAGTATAGGCGATAAAGCAGTCCATGGAAAATGGGGCACTGGTACAGTTGTAAGTGTAAAAGGCGAAGGCGATTCAAAAGAATTAGATATTGCTTTTCCGAGCCCAGTAGGGATTAAACGATTATTGGCTAAATTTGCACCGATTCAAAAAGGATAAGGAAAGGAAACGGATATATGGAACAAAACCTTGCAGAGAAGCGAGTAAAAGAGCTGCATAATTTATTAAATCAATATGGATATGAATATTATGTTCTGGATAATCCTTCTGTTCCTGATTCGGAATATGACGCATTATTAAATGAATTAATCCAGTTGGAGGAAAAATTCCCAAGCTTAAAAACCAATGATTCTCCATCCCAGAGAATCGGAGGAGAAGTATTGGATATGTTCTCAAAGGTTCAGCATCAAAAGCCGATGTTGAGCTTAGGAAATGCATTTAATGAGGCGGATTTACGTGATTTTGATCGGAAGGTTCGTGCAGTTATCGGTGATGATTTTTCATATGTTTGTGAATTAAAGATAGATGGGCTTGCTGTTTCTCTTCGATATGAGAATGGTTTATTTGAGCAAGGAGCTACACGAGGAGACGGAACCACTGGAGAAGATATTACAGCGAATCTCAAAACAATTCGCTCCATTCCGCTCCGATTAAATCAGGCGGTGAGTTTAGAAGTCCGTGGAGAAGCATTCATGCCAAAAAAGTCGTTTGAGGCACTGAATAAAGCGAAAGATGAAAATGGAGAAGAGCCATTTGCAAATCCACGGAATGCTGCAGCAGGCTCGTTACGTCAATTAGATCCTCGCATTGCGGCTTCTCGAAATTTAGATATTTTTCTCTATGCGATTGGAGACGCTGGGCAGACTGGTATTCAATCTCATAGCGAAGGCCTTGATTTATTAGATACTCTTGGCTTTAAGACGAATAAAGAAAGAAAAAGATGTGCAACCATCGAAGATGTTTTACATTATATTGAAGGCTGGCAGGAAAAACGCCCTCACTTGCCATACGAAATAGATGGTATTGTGATAAAGGTAGATAATTTAGTACATCAAGAACAGCTTGGAACAACCGTGAAAAGTCCAAGATGGGCGATAGCATATAAGTTTCCAGCTGAAGAAGTAATGACGAAGCTTCTAAGCATCGAACTAAATGTTGGAAGAACAGGTGTGATTACACCTACTGCTGTACTTGAGCCAGTAAAGGTTGCGGGTACAACAGTGAAAAGAGCTTCCTTGCATAATGAAGACTTAATAAGAGAAAAAGATATTAAGCTTGGCGATATGGTCGTAATAAAAAAGGCTGGAGACATTATTCCAGAAGTAGTAAATGTTTTAGTAGAAAAAAGAACTGGTGAAGAAGAAGAATTTCTGATGCCAACTCATTGTCCTGAATGCGAGAGTGAACTTGTTCGTATCGAAGGGGAAGTGGCCTTACGATGTATTAATCCAAAATGCCCAGCACAAATTAGGGAAGGCTTGATTCATTTTGTTTCTCGAAATGCAATGAATATAGACGGACTAGGTGAGCGAGTAATCAGCCAATTATTTTCCGAAAAACTAATCGAAGATGTTGCTGATTTATACACTTTACAATTCGACCAATTAATTCAATTAGAAAGAATGGGCGAAAAATCTGTTCATAATTTATTAGAAGCAATTGAAGCATCAAAGCAAAACTCCCTTGAAAGGTTATTATTTGGTTTAGGAATTCGACATGTAGGGGCCAAGGCGGCCAAAACAATTGCGATGGAATTTAAAACAATGGACCAGCTTATGGTAGCCACTAAAGAGGATTTAACAGCTATTAACGAAATTGGTGAAAAAATGGCTGATTCGATTGTTACTTTTTTCGAACAAGAAGAAGTAATCGAATTAATTACTGAGCTTAAAACATATGGTGTTAATATGGAATATACCGGTCCATTACCAATAGCAGTAGAAGAGAGTGATTCAGTCTTTTCTGGCAAAACAATTGTATTAACAGGAAAGCTAGAGCAGCTTTCTCGTAATGAAGCAAAAGAACAAATTGAATTATTAGGTGGTAAAATAACAGGAAGTGTTTCAAAGAAAACAGATTTAGTGATTGCAGGGGAAGAGGCAGGAAGTAAACTGACAAAAGCGGAACAGCTAGGCATTGAAGTTTGGGATGAGGAAAGACTTATGGCAGAATTGAAGAATAAAGGTGTGTTTAACGAATGAAGAAACACGTATTGATGGTGTTGGTACTAGTATTGGTTCTATCAGCTTGTGCACCAAACTTTAATAAAGAAGAAAAAGTAAAGACAGAGGATGTAGATAGTAATACGACGGAAACAGCTATTCTGCCGAACTATAAAATCTCTGATGATTATTATAAGGTAGTGGTTCCATTTAAGCCATCTGAAGCAAGAGGATTAGTAGTAAACAATTTAAATACTCGTTATGACATTGCTGAATTTGAAACAGGCTTAATGAGAATTGCACAAAATGCCTATGACCCTGAAGAATATTTTTTTCAAGAAGGTCAGTATTTAGATAAAGATTTAATCACCAGCTGGCTGGGCAGAAAGTCAGAAAAGAATCCTGATGGGCTAAACCCAGCAGGCAAGGACAACGGTAAAGTACCTGTTTATTTAGCTCATATACTGGAGCATGATTATTTGGTGAAAACGGATGATAAGAGCTTAAAGCTTGGGGGAATTTCCATTGGTTTAGCAATGAATTCTGTATACACCTATGAAGAAAAGGGCGCGGCTAAGGAGCTTAAAATTGATCGAACAAAGCTTGAAAAAGAAGGAAAGAAAATTGCAGCAGAAGTAGTCAAAAGAATAAGAGGAGTCGAAGGTCTTGGACAGGTTCCGATTATTATCTCTCTTTTTGAGCAAAAGGAAAGCTCTTCAGTTGTACCTGGAAACTTCTTCGCTTACGCAAAGATTGCAGGAAACAGTAATAGTATTGGTGATTGGGAAAGTATTAACGAAAAATATGTATTATTCCCAAGCTCTGATACAAAATATAAATCAGAAGTAGATGCATTTTCTTATTTCAAGCAAGATATCGAGAAATATTTTCCTAACTTTAATGGTGTGGTCGGAAGAGCTTTCTACGTGAATGATAAAATGCAGAATTTAAGTATCGAGATTCCGATTCAATTTTATGGAGAAGCAGAAGCGCTCGGCTTCACACAATTTGTCGCAGGAAAGGTGATGGAGCATTTCCCTCCAAATAATTCTTCTTCTGTACAGGTTAGCATTACATCTGTTTATGGACCAGAAGCATTAATTGTTCGTGATGTAGATGCAGAAGAGCCGTATATTCATATTTATCAATAATGATGGAGAGTGTTCAGCATCATGCTTCCCTTAAACGAGTGGAATGAATGATGCTTGTCACTCTTTTTTTTGTATGATGACAAAAAAAGTTCAAAAAGGTACAAGGTTTTTTACTAGCGGATTAGAGTATAGTATGGAAAGAGGAATCTATTTAAAGGAGTTGTGAGTATGTCATCAAACCCTAACTTAGATGATTATATGCAAAAGGGGATGTATGGGGCGAAGGAAACAAAGCCAGAAGAACGAAGAAAATTTCTCAGTACCTTAAGAGAAAGAGTGGTGATTGCATTACAGCAATCACAAGTAATGGAACCATCCCCCTATAAGGAAATATTAGATGCGATGAAACAGAATCCGGGTGCGAAGCTATATTTAAATGGTCATCTAGACTATTCGTACTTATCGAAGTATATCAAGGAAGCTAACGAAGCCCATATGGAATACACGATTGTAACCAATAAGGAGGCAGACAGTGATATTGGTTTATTAATTGCTTTTGATCATGCGATTAATAAAGAAGATATATATATCGGAGAGCCAAAAACGGATTTAGTTGCAGAGGAATCTTCAAAAACAGATCAGAAAAAGGGATTGCTTACGACGATTGGAAAATGGTTTAGTAAATAAGAAATGGCCCAAAAGAAAATCTTTTGGGCTTTTTATTATGGATTAACATTGCGTGCATGTTTACTTCTCTTGAAATAGGTAAATAAAAAAAGAAAGAAAGTAAAAAACATTTGTGTTGTCCAATTATATTGTGTACAATGTAATTGTAAAAACAAAATTTATTGGAGGAATGAATCATGAGCGATACAATTCTTACAACGTCTGTTACAGCAACTGGAGGAAGAGAAGGAAGAGTAGAATCTGAAGATTATGTTATTCAATTTGATACAGCTATGCCAGGTACACAAAGAGCGAAGGAATTGGAAGATGCGACAAATCCAGAGCAATTATTTGCAGCAGGATATGCAGCATGTTTTGACGGGGCGCTACAATTAATGGCACAGAGAGAAAAAGTTAATTTTGAATCTGAAACAACAGCTAGTGTCAGCTTATTAAAGGATGAAACAGATCAAGGATTTAAACTAAGTGTTAAGTTATCTGTAAAAGGAACTGGAATTGAAAAGACAGTACTAGAGAATTTAGTACACAAAGCTCATAATTTCTGCCCGTACTCAAAAGCAACAAGAGGTAATATCGAGGTACAATTAGAAGTTGTTACAGCTTAATATTTTGTAAAAGAGAGAAGAAGGAATTTGAAATTTCTTCTTCTCTCTTTTATATTTCCTTATGTTATTTCGTTAAATTTTGCAAAAGCAATTGAAGGGATTGCTTTAAATCATTGATTTCCTTATCCGATTTTTCGAAAAGTTTTAGGATCTCTGTTGGAATACACTCAGCTTTTTGTTGTAAAGAAGCACCTTTTTCCGTTAATGTAATTAGTACCGAGCGCTCATCTTCAAGGGAACGTTTGCGTTCTAGTAGTTGTTGCTGTTCCATTCTTTTTAGCATCGGTGTTAATGTACCCGAATCAAGATATAAATGATGTCCCATTTCCTTTACACTAAGGCTTTTATGCTCCCAAAGTAGTAAAAGTACTAAGTACTGTGGATACGTTACATCGAGCTCTTCCAACAATGGTTTATATTTTTTCGTCAATTCACGAGAACTTGCATATAAAAGAAAACAAAGTTGATTTTCTAATTTTAATGCATCTAATTCATTCATTTTTGTCACCTAGCTTTTTAGTCTTCTTCTAAATATAAACTATTGTAGCGGATTTTGCTTCCTTTTCCTATCTATTTGCAGAGAATAACCTGAAAAAGAAGGAGTTTATAAGTAATTAGCGAAATAAAGTAGGAAAAGGGAAAAAATGGAGAGTGAATATGGATATCACAGCGTTAAGACCAAAAAAAAGATCAGCCTTGCGCCTTTATGTCGGAAAGAAATACTATATAACCAAAAGATATACCCAATGGATCATAGCAAGAAAACAATATGCGATGAAAAAACAAACCGCTTTATTACCCCATTCTTATTTTACCCATAAAACAATGCTCTTAAGAGAACTAAAAGATGTAGATATGAAACTGCAATATAATAAAATTGTTAATTTGAAAATAGCTGTTTCAAAAATAAATCAGATCGTACTAGAACCAGGAGAAACCTTTTCCTATTGGAGAACAATTGGAAGGCCGACATATAAAAAAGGTTACGTTGATGGCATGGTTCTTTTTGCAGGAAGTTATCGGACGGGCGTTGGCGGGGGACTATGTCAGTTGTCTAATCTTATTTATTGGATGGCCTTGCATACCCCGTTAACCGTAGTGGAAAGACATCGGCATAGTTATGATGTTTTTCCGGATTCTAACAGAACACAGCCGTTCGGAAGTGGAGCAACCTGTTCCTACAATTATTTAGACCTGCAAATTAAGAATGAAACAGATACCTCTTTTCAACTATGCCTCGAAGTGACAGATTCTCATTTGAAAGGAGAATGGAGAGGAGCATCGCCAAGTTTATATCGTTATGATGTATTTGAAAAGGCACACCAAATAACCCCCGCTTATTTCGGAGGTTATATCCGCCATAACCAAATTTATCGGAAAAAGTATAACAGGAGAGGAGTATTATTGGAAGAAGAGTATATTACAGAAAACCATGCAATAATGATGTATGAGCCACTCCTTACTTCTGATGAGGAAAATATACCATAAAAAAAGAAGAGAAAACAGCTCTTCTTTTTTTGTATTTAAAGGAAGGGACAATCATCTTAGACAAGATGGTATAATAAGAGAAATGATACTGATTAAATGTAAAGATTTTTTATTTTGGAAATAGCTAATGGAAATTCAATTAGGTTAATGGTAGTGGAAAGACATTATTTTTTGTAGAAATCGCCTTCTGACAAGATATATTCCTTCTTTCGGTTGCTTTCCTATTGATTTGTTTGCTATTATCAGATTATTGTGTTGTACGTATAATGATGGAGGTGACATACATAATGTCAAGAATAACAAAGGAAGAAGTAAAACATGTTGCCAATCTTGCTAGACTTGAAATATCAGAAGAGGAAGCAGAGCTTTTTCAAAAGCAATTAGATGCTATTATTTCTTTTGCAGAAGAACTAAATGAGCTAGACACAGAGGGGATCGAGCCAACTTCCCACGTTTTAGATATGAAAAATGTGTTGCGTGAAGATGTACCAACAAAAGGTCTGCCTGTTGAGGAAGTTTTACGTAACGCACCAGATCATCAAGATGGGCAAATTAAAGTTCCATCTATTATGGAGTAAGGAGGGGAAACTACATGAGTCTTTTTGATCAAAAAATGACAGATTTACAAGAACTATTACATAAAAAAGAGATATCTGTATCGGATTTAGTAAAGGAATCGTATAGTCGTATAAAAGATGTAGATGAGAAAGTACAAGCATTTTTAACATTAGATGAAGAAAATGCTTTATCTAAAGCTAGTGAATTAGATAGTAAATTAGTGAACGGGGAACATTCAGGCAGCTTATTCGGAATGCCAATTGGTATCAAAGATAATATTGTTACGAAGAATTTAAGAACAACCTGTTCAAGCAGAATCTTAGAAAATTTCCAGCCGATTTATAATGCTACAGTTATAGACAAGCTGCAAGCAGCAGGAGCAATAACAATTGGAAAACTTAATATGGATGAATTTGCTATGGGTTCTTCAACTGAGAATTCCTATTATCAAAAGACGAAAAACCCTTGGAATCTTGAGACCGTTCCTGGTGGATCATCAGGTGGATCAGCAGCATCTGTAGCAGCAGGGGAGGTATTATTTTCTCTTGGATCAGATACTGGTGGTTCTATTCGTCAACCAGCAGCATTTTGCGGAGTGGTCGGCTTAAAACCTACATATGGAAGAATTTCTCGTTTTGGCTTAGTAGCATTTGCCTCCTCATTGGATCAAATCGGCCCAATTACACGTACGGTAGAAGATAATGCTTTCTTACTTAATGCTATTTCTGGAGTAGATCCAATGGATTCTACGTCGGCAAATGTAGAGGTTCCTGATTTTACAAAGGGGCTTACTGGAGATATTAAGGGCATGAAAATAGCTGTGCCGAAAGAGTATCTAGCAGAGGGTGTTAGCGAAGTTGTGCGCCAATCAGTTCTAGATGCTTTGAAAGTATTGGAAAAATTAGGGGCAACATGGGAAGAAGTATCCCTGCCACATAGTAAATATGCCCTGGCAACTTACTATTTACTATCTTCTTCAGAAGCATCAGCAAACCTATCTCGTTTTGATGGAGTTCGTTATGGATATCGTGCGGATAATGCGGAAACGTTAATCGATCTATACAAACGTTCTCGTGCTGAAGGGTTCGGAGATGAAGTGAAGCGTAGAATTATGCTTGGTACTTTTGCTTTAAGCTCTGGCTACTATGACGCTTATTATAAAAAAGCACAAAAGGTACGTACTCTTATTAAAAAAGACTTTGAAGATGTTTTTGAAGAATATGATGTAATTGTTGGTCCAACTACACCGACTCCTGCCTTTAAATTGGGAGAAAAGGTAGATGATCCTTTAACTATGTATGCAAATGATATTTTAACAATTCCAGTGAACCTTGCTGGAGTTCCAGGTATTTCTGTTCCTTGTGGATTCTCTAACGGTTTACCGCTTGGTTTACAAATTATTGGAAAACACTTTGATGAAGCATCTGTTTATAAAGTAGCGTATGCGTTTGAACAGGCTACAGACTATCATAAACAAAAACCAACGCTGTAAGGGGTGAAAAAAATGGAATTTGAAACAGTCATTGGGCTAGAAGTCCATGTAGAGTTAAAAACACAATCAAAAATATTTTCCGCAAGTCCTAACCATTTTGGCGCTGCACCAAATACAAACACAACAGTAGTAGATTTAGGATATCCGGGTGTACTGCCTGTTTTAAATAAAAAGGCTGTAGAATATGGCATGAAAGCTTCTCTGGCATTAAATTGTGAAATAGCTACAGAAACGAAATTTGACCGTAAAAACTATTTTTATCCGGACAATCCGAAAGCTTACCAAATCTCTCAATTTGATAAGCCTATTGGTGAACATGGATGGATTGAAATTGAAGTCGATGGCTATAAAAAAAGAATTGGCATTACTCGTGTTCATTTAGAAGAGGATGCTGGGAAATTGAATCATGAGAAAGGATATTCGTTAGTGGACTTCAACCGTCAAGGAACGCCATTAATTGAAATCGTTTCTGAGCCAGATATTCGTACACCAAATGAAGCATACGCATATTTAGAAAAATTGAAATCCATCATTCAATACACAGGTGTATCTGACTGTAAAATGGAAGAAGGTTCTTTGCGCTGTGATGCCAACATTTCCATTCGTCCAGTAGGACAAGCGGAATTTGGAACAAAGACAGAGCTGAAAAACTTAAACTCCTTTAACTTTGTCCGCAAAGGATTAGAATACGAAGAGCAACGTCAAAGAGAAGTTGTTTCTTCCGGCGGTGTTATTAATCAGGAAACACGCCGCTTTGATGAGGCAACAAGTACGACATTGTTAATGCGTGTAAAAGAAGGTTCTGATGATTATCGCTACTTCCCTGAGCCGGATTTACCAGATTTATATATTGATGAAGACTGGAAGGCAAGAATCCGTGCGGAAATTCCAGAGTTGCCAGATGCAAGACAAAAGCGCTATATGGAAGAATGGGGCTTACCAGAGTACGATGCAAAAGTATTAACCGTTACGAAGGAAATGGCTGACTTCTTTGAAGGTACTGTGGCAAATGGAGCCGAGCCAAAGTTAGCTTCTAACTGGGTAATGGGAGATGTCTCTGCTTATTTAAATGCCGAACAAAAGGAGCTGGCTGAAGTAAAGCTTACTCCAGAAAACCTTGCTGGCATGATTAAGCTGATTGGAAATGGGACAATCTCCAGTAAGATTGCGAAACAAGTTTTTAAAGAACTGATTGAAAACGGCGGCGATGCGGAAGCCATTGTAAAAGAGAAGGGGCTAGTGCAAATCTCTGACGAAGGTGCATTACTGAAAATTATTGGTGAAGTGTTAGATAATAATCCGCAATCCATAGAAGACTTTAAAAACGGAAAACAAAAAGCAATTGGTTTCCTTGTTGGGCAATTAATGAAAGCAACAAAAGGCCAAGCAAATCCACAAATGGTCAACAAGTTATTAGTTCAGGAAATGAATAAAAGATAATAAGAAGATTTATCTCTTTAGCTGCCAGCAAATGTTCTTTGTTGGCAGCTTTTTTTATGGAGAAAGGAGGATAGTATGGAAAAAATAGCTTTATTAAGTGGAATTAAGTGAATTTCGATAGTGGCTGATATAAATGGTATTTGAGCGAGGACGGAATCAGCCAAAGTGAGTGGGGAATCAGCCAAAGCGGGGAGGGAATCAGCCAAAGTGGGGAGGGAATCAGCCAAAGTGAATGGGGAATCAGCCAAAGTGAGGAGGGAATCAGCCAAAGCGGGGAGGAAATCAGCCAAAGTGAGGAGGGAATCAGCCAAAGTGAGTGGGGAATCAGCCAAAGTGAGGAGGAAATCAGCCAAGTGAGGAGGGAATCAGCCAAAGTGAGTGGGGAATCAGCCAAAGTGAGGAGGAAATCAGCCAAAGTGAGTGGGGAATCAGCCAAAGCGGGGAGGAAATCAGCCAAAGTGAGGAGGGAATCAGCCAAAGCGAGGAGGAAATCAGCCAAACAGAGGAATATCAACCAAACCACCTCATCCCAGCAAGCACTCCTTACCACCAAAAAACTACAAAAATAAAGGAGCTGCTCTCCAAAGAGCAACTCCCTGATTTGATTTCCAACCATTCGACAGTATTTCCCAGGAAAAGTTCATAATCAACAATTTCTTAAAAAGCTTGTCCAAAGAAGGGGATTAGACAATCTTCTTCGGGTTAATTCGATCCTTTTTTACGTTTTTATCGTTTACTTTAGGTTCTTTGTGATGAATAAAATTTATAATATTAGAGCGATGTAAAAAGATTAATAGTAATAAAAACAAGAAAAAGAGCCAGTCATGCTGGATATCGGGTGAAAATAGCGCATATAAGAAGATGGTTATTCCAACAGAAATACTACCAAGAAACACATATTTTGTAATAATTATAATAGCAAAGAAAGCGAAATAGGAAATCAAAAATAGAGCAGGATTAGCAACGAGTAAGGTGCCAGCAGTTGTAGCGATTGCCTTTCCGCCGCGAAAACCTGCAAAGATTGGAAAACAATGACCAACAACAGCTATCAATCCAGTATATAAGGGATTAACATCTACCATTAGTAAGTAGGGCAGACTTGCCGCGAGTGCTCCTTTTCCAACATCGAGTAGAAGAACAGCAATTCCGGCTTTTTTGCCTAACACGCGAATCGAATTAGTCGCTCCTGGATTATTGCTTCCATGTTTCCGAATATCAATGCCGTAAAAAACTTTACCAATAATTAAGGCGGTCGGAAAAGAACCAATTAAGTAGGAAGCTAATAGTAGAATAAGCAAATACATTACTCCTTTCCTATAAATGAAGTTTACTAGTTTAAAACACTATCTTTGTTCTCCTTTTTTATTCTATGCAGAAAGAGGGAGAAGTTTGTTCCCTTCTCCCTATATTATAAACAATAGATACTATTTTTTTGTTAAATTCCATTCTTTTTAGGTATTTGCATAGGAAAGACTTTTAATTATTTAATTCTTGATTGCTAATTTTTAATTTTTCAACCGTAACGATCATTTCTTCTGTATCCACATAATCTACGGTTAGCTGCATCCCTTTTTCTAGGAAAATACTATAAGGGAAATCATTTGACGAAACTTGGAAAATGGTTTTATTTCCTTCTAACATAAATTTAACAATCGTGCTATTTTCTACTTCTGCTTTATATACATAGTCGATAGTGCCAGTGATTGTTTTTTTGTCCGCGATATTGTTAGGAACGGTTTTATCATTCTTTAATAAGGTGACAAGCGCATATTTATAATCATTAAACAGCTTTGTTTTTTCTGTATGATAACTATAAACTTTTTCATCCTTGGCGTTGATTAACATAATTTCTCTTAATACATGATTGCTGTCCATGAGCGGAACAACCCATGTGAACTGACCATAAATCGTATAGAGTAGCGGAGTACCAGCCTCGTATTTTTGAGCACGGAAGGTTTTCTCTGCAACATTTATGGCGGATTTTCCATTTAAAGATCCATTTGCCTCTGTGTAGAAGGTAAGAGCCCCAGTACGAGCATTAAGCATCGAATAGCCAACCATGCTTCCACTATCTGTTTTTGGACGTGTGAAGTCAGTAAACCAATGCAATTGTAAGTCTTCATTAAAAACGCCATTTACTTCATTCATATCTTCCCAAGCAGTTGGTAGTTTCATATCTTCTTTTGCAAATAGTGTATTCCAGAAGCCGTGAATATATTTACCATACCATTCATTCCAATCTTCCGCCACACTTGTAGGAATAACATGATCAATAAAATCAGGTATATTGTCCATTCCATAATCCTTTATTTTCCCAGTGGCAGGGTCAATAATATATATTCCTTTAATATCTACTATCTCGCGGAATTTATTGTACTGACCATATGGTACGACATAATATGGTTTATCATTATCGTCTGGCTCGAAGCTGGCTTCAAGTAAAATTGTATCTTTGTGCTTACTTCTTACTAATCTTTTTAAGTCTTCTTGGAAGAATGCAGAAGGTACATATTTCATGGATGATTTAACCAAAATGGCATCCTCATTTTCATCCTCTGCACTCATTTTAATAAAACCAGGCACGTCGTCTCCTTTGATCCATTTGAAGAAGCCAGTATATTCAATCGGTGTTACCCAATACAGATGATCATTAATCTTTTGCAAGGTAGAGGTTCCTAAATCGTAATAGGAAGGATGAGAAACCTCTCCAAGTTTTTTCTCACTTCGATAGCGTGCGTAGCTTTCAGGAACAACAACAATATGCTTTTCATTTGTGGAAACAGCTTCTTTATCAATAACGGTTGCTTTTTCCTGAACAAACTGATATTTATCTCCTGTAATCGTTAAAGGATAAATAAATTGGACATATAGGCTAAATAAGACAAAATACAGGAATAAAATTCCAGTTATTCTGTATCCCTTTACCTTTCCAAATAGTAAGTCTAAGAGTAAGAAAAAGGCAAGAAAAATAGAGCCGAATTTAAAGAGAGCCTGTAAAGAATGATCAACTAGTTGAAAGTAATCAAGACAAAATATGATAAGAATCCCAGCGAGTAAGCGAGTAATTTGAAAGACAAGAAATATTTTTTTATGAAAATGACTTTTCCATATAAATGGATTTAGTGTTAAAGCTAGTAATGCAAATAAATAATGCATGCACATTCTCCTTTTGATAATTTGCTATAGATGAAATACGAAAGTAAGGCTAAAAAGTTTCATGTAATAATGATACTATTACAAAAGAGAGTCTATAAGCATGAAAAAAATAAAAAAACTGTAGGGGTATGACCATCCAATACCGTCTATTATTATAGAATGGCAGGAAAGGGGGGAGAGGCCATTAGTGATCAAGTATTAATTGAAAAGATAAAAGCAGGAAATGATCACGCATTTCGTTTGTTAGTAGAAAAGCATCGGGACTACTTGTTTCGTTCGATATATAGCATTTTAAAGGACCAAAAAGAAGCGGAAGATGCTACACAAGAAGTGTTTATTAAAATCTATACCTCTCTCCCCAAATATGAGAATCAAGGATTTAAAACATGGATAACAAGAATTGCTATCAATCATGCTATTGATATGAGAAGAAAAAAACAAAGAAGAAAAGAAGAGATGGCAGAAGAATTGGAATCCCATATAGGAGGCTCTCAGACTGATGATGTAGAACTAGAAGTGTTGAGGCGCGAACGACAAAGACTTGTGCAGAAAAGACTGGAGGAAGTCCCCGCTAATTACAGGGACGTCATTTATGGTTTTTACATTCAAGAAAAAAGTTATCAAGAAATGGCAGCAGAACAAAATGTTCAAGTGAAAACAATTGAAACGAAGCTGTATCGCGCAAGACTCTGGATCAAAACGCATTGGAAGGAGGAAGAATTTTTATGACAGCACATTATTCTAAAGATTATTGGATGAAGTATGTAAAAGATGAACTAGGTGAGAAGGAAAGATCACTACTCGAAGATCATTTGTATACATGCGATCAATGCTTAGAATTATATATAGATGCAGTAGACAAGCAAGAGGAGACACTTCCTTCAATTTCAGATGAAGCAGCTTTTATGAATGATATTATGCAAAAAATATCCTATGAAAATATGGAGATAAAAACAACAGAAGAAAAGAAACGTCGTATTTATCAGTCATCCATATTCCATTATGCAATTGCCGCGAGTCTTACTTTGATTCTCATGTCGGCAGGATTTTTTCAGTCCATTGTAAAACATACAGAAACAATTCAAAAAACGGAAGTATCTTTTAAAAATGAGCCAAAATCAGGTGGCTTAGTGGATAAGACATTTGCCTGGATGGATTCATTTGATGGTAGTAAGAAGGAGGAAGTTAAAAAATGAAAAACCCGATTGTCGCGACAATCTTAGCATTTTTTCCAGGAGGCGGGCTATTCTATATTGGAAAAAAGCTGCGAGGCTTTTTTTATGGGCTAGCAGTATTTGGACTAGCGTTTGTGTCCATTGTGATGCTTAGTGCAGGATCTCTCAATGAGTTAACATTTATAGTAGTTTTTATTGGTTTTATTATATACTGCATTAGTTTTATCGACACATTAATTACAACCAGCAGCTATTTAAAGAAACGAGTAAGTTTGGCAGCGGATTCTGAAACTGGGGAGGCTGCACCTATACTGGCAAAAACAACGGAGTCTGAGCGGTTTTATACGATTGTTTTATCGTTTTTCCCTGGATTAGGTCATATCCAATTAGGATTAGTTTATCGAGGAATAACCCTCCTAACGACATTTTTAGGCTTAGGAATTATGATTATATTTATCGCGTTTTTGACCTATACAAATGAGTTTCTTCTATTTTTAGCGATTTTGCCAGTAATCTGGGTTTATGGTTTTTACGACGTTTCTCAGCAGTTTAATAAAAAACTAAAAGGAGAAGCATTAGAAGATATTACAATTTTTCAAGACTTTGAAAAGAACAGAGAAGAGGGAAAGAAAAGCAAATTTATTGCGACCTTCTTATCAGTGTTTCCTGGTGCAGGGCATTTATATTTAGGGTTACAGCAAAGAGGGATTCAGCTAATGGCTGCATTCTTGTTCTCTATTTTTATTCTTAACGAATTAAGATTAGGGCTATTTTTATTCGTTATTCCGATTATCTGGTTCTACAGTTTCTTTGACGGATTACAAAAGGCCTCGAAAGTAGGAGAAGAAGAGTTGGAGGACGTCCCTGTTATTGCTTATTTGATTAACTATCAAAAATGGTTTGGCATTGGTCTACTAGTAGTTGGTTTATATTATTTAATGATTAATATTATTTTGCCGATCTTTTCCCCTATTATCCAAAAGGAAATAAATATTGATTTACACTTTTTCTTTTATCAATATTTCCAGACAGGAATTGTGTGCTTAGTTCTTATTATCGGTGGTATTCATCTACTAAAAGGGACGAAGAAGAAAAAAATCTAAGTTATGGCCTTGCTTTTTTGTAGCTGTTTCAAAATAGCTAAGGCTTTACATAAGGAGAGAAGAGAATGCGAACATGGCGAGTGGGCACTTTTTCGATGGGCTTATCTTTAGTATTTCTTGGTGTATTTCTATTATTTACGCAGTTTTTTGATTGGAAAATAGTGACTGTTTTAAAAGTTTGGTGGCCAATTATTTTAGTTATTCTTGGAATAGAAATTTTATTATACTTGTTTTCTTCTAAACAAGAAAAACCATATTTAAGCTTTGATCTTTTCAGCATCATTATCGTTGGAATAATTGGGACAGCTGGAATTGCAATGGTCTTTCTCCAATCCTCAGGGATTATGGATTTAGTTGAACAAGGGTTAAAAAGAGAGGAAGTAACAAGTGATTTACCTGAATTTAATTATGCAATGAAGGACGATATTAAAAGAATTGTCATTGAATCTGACAATCGGCAAAATCCAATTACGATTGAAGGAACAAACGATGATGTTCTTTCTCTATTTGGAACCTATCGAGCTGTTCAATCGAAGAAGGAAGATGTTTTAAAGCCAGAGGATTATTTACTTGTATCGCAAAAGGGTGATACGTTATTTATCCGTTTAAAGCAATTGCCATATCGCGTTTCTGAATTTTACAGAGACTATGCTTCTATAAATACTACTATTCTTGTTCCAACGAGCAAAAAGTTAGATATTATTGATTTGCAAAATGACATTACAGTAAATCCGCGTAATTTAAAAAATAATTGGACAATCAATAATGTTCCACAAATTGATTTAATATTAGATGAAACAAAAAATGTGAAAGTTTCCGTAGATGATACACTCATTAACAATCAGGAACAGGAGGATTGGGAATTTCCAAATAAAGAAAAGAAGCATATAGAAGAAATAACTAATGCATTTTTGCAAAAAGGGAAGGGTGGCTCTTCCATTAACATTTTTGATAGTGGTACTTTAAATGTAACAAATCATTAATAAAAGGAGGAAAGATTGGACTCAGATGATTAAATATGGAGGAAGATCTTTCTTTTTGAATAAGGCATTGTCTAGCAATTTCTGTCTTTCTATTTTGTCAAAATTCCTCTATAAAGGATGAATAGCTGTAAGGAATGGCGAAAAAAAGTTAATCAAACGTTTGATTAATAGAAAAAAACAGGAATAAGAATGAGAAAAGTATGATGAACTAATAGATTGGGTTATAATGTGGGAAGATGCTTGAGACATGGACATTTATCATGAAAAAAGATACATATCATGGTAATAACTAGAGTTAAACATTGCCTAAGCAAGTAGTATCGTATATGATGTTATTGGTTATGGAAAAAATTGAATCTTGATTATAGGATGATGAATATGAAAAGGGCAAGAATAATATATAATCCTACTTCAGGTCGGGAAGCTTTTAAAAGACATTTACCAGAGGTGCTAAAAAGATTAGAAGAGGCAGGGTATGAAACTTCCTGTCATGCAACGACTGGACCAGAGGACGCAACATATGCAGCGAGAGTAGCCGTAGAAAGACGATTTGATCTCGTCATAGCTGCAGGCGGTGATGGAACGATTAATGAAGTAGTCAATGGAATGGCAGAACAGGAATATCGTCCAAAGCTTGGAATTATTCCAGTAGGAACGACAAATGATTTCGCAAGAGCATTGCATATTCCTAGAGATGTCATTGGTGCAGTAGATGTTATTGCAAAAGGTGATACTATTCCGATTGATATTGGAAGAATGAATGACAAATACTTCATTAATATTAGTGGTGGCGGACATTTAACAGAAATTTCTTATGAAGTTCCTAGTAAATTGAAAACCATGCTTGGACAGCTAGCATACTATTTAAAAGGTATCGAAATGCTGCCTTTCATTAAAGCTTCGCATGTCAGAATCGAGTACGACGGCAAGTTATTTGATGGAGAAGCCATGTTGTTTCTTGTAGGTCTGACTAATTCTGTTGGCGGTTTCGAAAAATTAGCCCCTGGCGCATCTATTAATGATGGGTTATTCTCTCTATTGATCTTAAAAAAGGCAAACCTTGCAGAGTTTATTCGAATTGCGAGCCTTGCGTTACGTGGAGAACATATAAATGATCCTAATGTCATTTATACGAATGCGAATTATATAAAGGTTAGCTCAGATGAGAAAGTACAAGTAAATCTTGATGGAGAATTTGGCGGATTATTGCCAGCTGAATTTATTAATTTGTATCGTCATTTTGAGTTATTTGTACCGCTTGACGCGATTCGCGATGAAGACCGACCAGATGTCAAGGATTATAAAGAGATGTTACAAATAGACAATAATAAGGAGTGAGTGGAAGAAGAAATCCCCTCACTTTTTGTTTTGGGTAACATTCAAAGATTATGTATATACCAATGACGCTTTCCTCATAATATGATACAATTACCACGCTTATTTTTTTCGGAAATATCGACGTAAAGGAAGACGATAATGAGTAAAACATTACCCGTTCAAAAGAACGATATAATAGATATAGTTTTTGAAGATTTAACCCATGAAGGTTCAGGTGTGGCAAAGATAGATGGTTACCCCCTCTTTATCCCCAATGGACTTCCAGGTGAAAAAGCAACTGTAAAAGTAATTAAAACAAATAAGAATTACGGTTTTGGTCGTCTGCTAGAGATTAAAGAAAGAAGTCCCTATCGTGTAGAAGCGCCATGCCTTATATACAAGGAATGCGGCGGCTGTCAATTACAGCATTTAAGCTATGAAGGACAATTGAAAACAAAACATAAACACGTGAAGGATGTTTTAGAACGAATTGGAAAAATCAATACGATTGTTCATCCAACACTCGGGATGGAAAACCCTTGGCGTTACCGTAATAAATCCCAAGTTCCAATTGGAGAACAAGAAGGTGGCCTCATTGGCGGATTTTATCAACAGCGCTCTCATCAAATTATTAATATGGAGCAATGCCTCATCCAACAAGAAGAAAATGATTATGTCGTAAATACAGTAAAAGATATTTGTTCAAAATATGGGGTTCGTGCATATGACGAAGCTCGTCATAAGGGAGATTTACGTCATATTATGGTAAGAAGAGGATTGGTTACGAAGGAAATCATGATTGTCTTAATTACCCGTACACAGGATATCCCCAATCGCAAAGCAATTGTTGATGAAATTGTTCAAAAGGTGCCAAATATTAAATCGATTATCCACAATGTGAATAACAAAAAAACAAATGTGATAATGGGAGATACTACTCGCGTACTTTGGGGAGAAGAGACGATTACGGATTATATTGGCGATGTAAGATTTGCTATTTCAGCTCGTTCTTTTTATCAAGTAAATCCGGAACAAACAAAGGTGCTTTATGAGAAAGCATTGGAGTATGCTGATTTGAGTGGAGAAGAGAAAGTAATTGATGCCTATTGTGGAATCGGCACCATTTCTTTATTTTTGGCAAAAAAGGCAAGGAAAGTATTTGGAGTTGAAATTGTCCCACAAGCAATTGAAGATGCAAGAAATAACGCTGTGTTAAATGATATCCACAATGTCGATTTTGCAGTAGGAGAAGCAGAAGTAGTTATCCCCAACTGGTATAAAGAAGGAAATGAAGCAGATGTTTTAGTAGTAGATCCACCAAGAAAAGGCTGTGATGAAGCATTACTGCAAACAATTCTTGATATGAAGCCAAAGAAAGTCGTCTATGTGTCCTGTAATCCAGCGACTTTAGCTCGTGATTTGCGCATATTAGAGGATGGTGGCTATAAGACAGAAGAAGTACAGCCTGTGGATATGTTTCCTCAAACGATGCATGTGGAGGCAGTGGCGAGATTAACGTTGAATATGTAACCCAATATTAAACTCTTCCGAACCAAAAAAAACATTTCCGATTCAGGCTCGATTACAGTGAAAATAAACATTTCCGATTTTCGACTCTGACTCAATATCATCCCGGTTTTTCCTCATTAGGAACCCGGGCTTTTTTCTGTTATAATTCAATAGGAAATCAATAAAAATTCAATAGTTTTATCCTAACTTAATCCTGTTTGAACCCTTACCAATTCAGGCTTTTTTCAATATTTCACTCAGGTATTTATTCAATAAGAGACCGAAGGTCTCATTCAATCTTTTCTCAATGCTTTTTCTTATTTCCCTTATTCTTTTTCTCCTTTTCTCCTTCTTCCAAAATCGGAGGACTTTATTTTAACTCTCGAAAAAAGGTGAAAAAAATGAGGAAAAACAGGCGGAAAAACGGTCATATTTGAATCGAAAATGGTCCAAAATAGGGGTTCAGTCGGAAATCTTTATTATAACTCGAACGGAAGAATGCGGATTTGAGGAGCGGGATTTCGGAAGGGTTTATTTGGGGTATACATAGGAGGAAAGAAGAATTTAGTTTGGTTTGTAATATTTCATCTATAATATGGAAAATAGAGAAAAGAGTGCAGTAGAGCATTACGTACTCAATCTTAACTCAGTTTTATAGATTCAAGTAATAAAAAGGAGAATGTTCTCCTTTAGGTCTTTTATTTCCTTTCGTATTCAATGTCACCGATAATCTATTTTTCTTCTGCTAAAGTTTTCAAATCCTTAAACTTTTTCAGAGTCAAAAGCTCTGTATTGTGAGACTTTAATATCTCATGTAAGGCTTCCTCTGGCGAAACAACCCTCCCATAATCTTTTTCTCCTTGCCATTGTGTACCGTAAATGAGTACATACCTGCCATCTTTTAGCTTAGTGATACCCAAATGCCTTCCTACTCCACCATTTGTCCAATTGTGACCATCCCAATAATCAAGGATTTCATTGTATTTAACCCTTGTTACTACTTTGGAATGGAATTCGTCTTCGAACACATTGATTCGATATAAAGTTGTCATATTCACATCATTCCTTTCATTTTTTATTCATTATCATCATATCGTGTTGAGATTTATATCAATACTAAAAAAAGTTCGAGCTGGTTCTAGCTCAAAGAGTTTGACTGTAAATTTGATATTATTTGCTTGGTATGGGGAGCCTGTTCCTTATCCGAAGGTTTTTCCGGTATTTTTCCCGGCAGACCTTCGGTTTTTTTGTGTAAAATTCGTTGGGGTTCCAATTGTAGTCCAATCCCATTTTCAATCAAAATTCAATCCGAATCCAATCGTTTTTTTAATTCTATATTCCTCCAATCCTTTGTTCAGCAAGGGTTTAGTCCAACTCAAGTTCTTTTTCAGTTGGTTTCCTCACGCTATTGAATCGGTATCCTTTCTAGTGTTTTTTTCACACGTTTTAAATCAAATGGCCCCTCACCATCTACTCCGTATTTATTCGAAAAGGAACGAAATTTTTTTATAAAAATCATTGCGAAATCGGTACAATTTTGGGCGAAAATCGGGAAAAAGGCGGGAACGTAATTATTCTATAACAGAAAATGGAAGGTAATGTGAAGGGGGCGTGAGCCCTTGGGAGAGAAGGGCTTGAGTAGAAATGCTATTTTAAATATGTACAATAATGCTTGGATAAATATGTACAAATTTGCTTTCATTTTACATACTAGTCTTGAGGTGACTAGTCATGTATATATCATTAAATGTCGATGTTAATTTTGAGATTAATAGTCTTTCAGACTTACCAAAATTCAAACAAATAATGGAGCATATGAAAATGAAAATTAATAAGAGTAAATTGGCTGAAGAACTTGGAGTAGATCGACGAACAGTTGAGAAATATCTAAATGGTTTTGTCCCCAAGAGGACAAGAAAAAAGTCCTCAAAAATTGATGAATATTATGAAGTGATCGCTGCTCTTTTATCTGAGGATTCTAAACAGGTGTTTTATTATCGGCGGGTGCTTTGGCAGTACTTAAAGGATAATCACGGTTTAGACTGTGGTGCTTCGACCTTTCGAGCCTATATCGCTCGAATACCTGAATTTAATGCTTACTTTGTGGAGGACAAACGTATTGCTTCTCCGAAGGGGACGGTTCGCTATGAAACTCCGCCAGGTAAACAAGCTCAATTAGATTGGAAGGAAAATATTCAATATGAAACAAAAGATGGCGAGCAGGTCGAGATCAATGTAGCTGCGCTTATTCTATCTACTTCAAGATTGCGAGTATTCCACTTGAGTATTTCCAAGTCACAAAGTACGCTGTTTTCCTTTCTAACAGAAGCTTTTGAAACGTTTGGCGGTGTTCCTGAGGAACTCCTTACGGATAATATGAAAACAGTGATGGATGAAGCAAGAACGGAACATTATCCGGGTAAAGTGAATGCAAAGTTTGAGCAATTCGCAAAAGACTTTGGCTTTAAAGTGAAAGCCTGTATCGCTGGCAGACCAAGGACAAAGGGAAAAGTCGAAACGACAATGAAATTGTTAGACGAAATTCATGCCTATCAAGGACAATTCTCTTTAGAGGAACTGCATCAATTTATACAAGAGTTAGCCAACAGAGTGAATCACCAGATTCACCAAGGGACAGGAAGAATACCAATGATTGAATATAAAAAAGAAAGGAACCACTTACTCCAGCTACCAACTGATAAAGTAAGAGATTCCTATCGCATTAAGCACACACAAGTAAAAGTCAATGCATCCAACATGATCTCCTACAAATCAAACCAGTATTCCGTACCACCAGAATATCAAGGAAAGAAAGTAGGTTTACAAGTGTATGATAACAACTTATGGATTTATTATAACATGAAACTTATTGCACAGCATCCAATCAGCAAAGCGAAGCTAAATTATCAGGAAGCACATTATAAAGCAGGTTTGGCTGTTTCAGCCCCTTACTATAACTATCCGGAAATCGATGATTTGGCAAAGAAAAATCTAGCAACGATTGGAGAAGTGTATAAATAATGAATCTATCCACTAATTATCAACAATTATTAAGAAACCTAGAGTATCTAAAGCTGAAGCAAATGACTCTACATTTAAATGAAGTAATTGATTTCGGAGTCCAGAACCAGCTGTCATTTATTGATACGTTAATCAAGTTAACCAACTATGAAATTGATGTGCGAGAACAAAATATGACGCAGTCGATGGTAAAGGTGGCTGCATTTCCACATATGAAAGAAATAAAAGATTTTGATTTCACTTTCCAAACCTCAGTCAATCAGCAACAGATTCAAGATTTTCTAACCTTTCGCTTTATTGAAGAGAACGAGAATATTGTTTTCTTAGGACCAAGTGGTGTTGGCAAAACACACTTGGCCACCGCCATAGGGATTGCGGCAGCAAAGAAAAGAACAAGTACCTATTTCATTAAATGCCATGATTTAATTCAGAATTTAAGACGAGCACGATTGGAGAACCGCTTAGAAACTCGTCTAAAACATTATACAAAATATAAACTATTAATCATTGATGAGATTGGTTATTTGCCAATTGATCAAGAAGATGCGAAATTATTTTTCCAACTGATTGACATGCGATATGAAAAGCGCAGTACGATCTTAACAACGAACGTAAACTTTAAGGCATGGGATGAAGTATTTCAGGAGCCTAAGCTGGCAAATGCCATCTTAGATCGCATCTTACACCATGCGAAGGTTGTGACAATGGTGGGAAATTCCTATCGTTTAAAGGATCATTTAGTGCAAGAAAACGAGTGATTTTGTACATCCTTAAACGAGCGAAAATGTACATATTTGTGTTGACATTTATACTTGAGGGTGATGTGAGGAAGGAGGGGTGTGGGAAGGTTAATTATTCGATTGGGGACATAGTAGATGGACTTGGATTTTCATAAATGAGGTAAATGGAGATAGGGATTGTTTGTACCTGATGTTCAAAGTAATTGATAATGGGGATACTAACTAAAGAAATAAATGGACGGAGAAAAAAGAAACCCCCTCCTAAATTACTTAGGAAGATTTGTTTGATGGATCACACTGTATGTAATGCGTACTAGCACAACTATATAGTTGCTACTTTCTACTTCCCCATGCTAAATAGTTGGTATCCGAACGGCAAAGGTATCGGGAAGGAGCAGCGGGCAACCCATATGTATTCAATCCTTAAACAATTAGTTGTTTTCATCACAAATCAATCAAAATTCAGGCTAGATTCCATTAGCGGGTCCAGTTTTGTTTCTGTTGTTCAATAATTATATAATCCTTTGTCCAATAAGGATCCAATCATCTAAACTGCTTTTCTTTTCGTTTAAAATTCCTAATAAATAAAACCCAGAAGTCCTGCTCCATTAATTATGGAAGCATATTTGACAATAATAAAAGATGCAAGTAAAATAAAACGTATAATCAATATTTTGATTGTACAATCAATATTTTATTTGGATAAGTAATATGATTTAAAGGAGATGTTTTTAAAAATGGGTGAATCTTTTATTGCGGAAGCACGAAGAGAGCAGATTATTCAATCTTGTATTGACACACTTGAAGAAGTTGGTTATACAAAAGTGAGTTTAACTAAAATTGCCAAAAAGGCAAAGGTGAGCACAGGTTTAATTTCTTATCATTTTTCCGACAAGATGGATTTAATTAATCAAACTTTACTGTACTTGTTAGAAAAAAAATTGGATTTTATTAGTGGAAAAGTGGTTCAAGAGGAAACACCTACTTCGCAATTAACTGCATATATTGAAGCGTGTTTGGCTTATCAAGTGGCTAACTTTAAATATAATATCGCATTAATTGAGATTGTCTTTAATGTTGAAAATGAAGAAGGAATTCCATTCTATAGAGCTGACAATGGGGAAGAAGACGAAGATCCAATATATACATTGCTCAAAGAGATTCTATTAGATGGGCAACAAAAGAAGGAGTTTTCTAATCAGTTTGATGTTGAAATGATCTGTGTCCTGATTCAAGGAGCAATTGAGGAAAGTATGCTTAAACATAATAAAACCTTTAGTTTTGAGAAATATAAAAATGAATTAATTAAAATGGTGTTAAAAATAGTCATATAGCACTAATTTAGGAAATAGAATCATCTATTAAAAAAAATAGAATGAAGGAGTAAAAAAATAATATGAAAGATACATCCACAATTGGTATGGGTTTCTTGGAAAAGCTCTTTGCTGTTTTATTTCCTATTGTGTTAGGAACGATTGGTTGGTTTCTTCCAAGATTATTGGATTTCATCATAAAAATTCCGCTTTTTAATGATTCAAAGGTCATTGTACTCTTGGAGTCACTTGACCCTTTTTGGACTTCTATTGTCTTGATGATTATAGGTGCGATTATAGGGGTTCTTTTGTCATTAACAGTCTATAGTGAAGCCTTGAAAGTGAGTATTAGTGATACAGAAATTTTGATTAATAAAGATGATAAAGAAAATAGAATTAACAGTTCAGACGTAAAAGAAATCTTTATGGAGGATCAAACAGTTATCATTACAGGTAATAAAGGACAAGAATTATTGAGAGAAAAGACAGACATAAAAAAAGGAATCATACGAGAAAAATTCCTGAATCATCACTATCCTTGGAGTGAACAGGATTCATATGCCGATCAATATAAACTCTGGACGCTTGAAGATCGCACGGTTGGAGAAAATGTCTATGCCATCTTATATGAACGTAGGAATGCAATTAGAGAAGGAGATAAGAAAAAAATAAAACATTTAAGAATGGACTTAAATGAACTTGGAATAGTTGTGAAAGATGAGGGAGAGGTTCAATATATACGTAATATTCATAACTAATATTGTCTCTATTATTTCAAAAAATATGATTTGGATGTGATGAGTAATGAGTAAAACAAAAAAGGAAGTATTGGAAATTGCAGAAAAACATGGTCTCCAATTGATAGAGGACTTTTTTGTTTTTAATGAATCTGGATTAGACTTTCAGGTGGTATTTGCTAAGGATCAGGAAGGAAAAGAATGGGTGCTGCGTATTCCGAGGCGGTTTGATGTATTCCCTAGAACAAAGGCAGAAAAAACAGCACTGGACTTAATAAACAAGTATGCTAGTTTTGAAGCTCCTGATTGGGGAATTTACACAGAAGAGCTGATAGCGTATAAAAAGTTAAATGGAGTTCCAGCAGGAACCATTGATCCTGAAGCTAAAAGATATGTTTTTGAAATTGATGAAAATAATATACCGAAATGTTTTTATCAGACGCTTGGAAAAGTATTGGCTACACTTCATAGCATTCCAAGGGAGAAAGCATCTGAAGCAGGTGTTATAGTTCAAACACCAGAGGAAGTAAAACAAATCATGAACAATCGTATGGATGCGGTTAAGGAAAAATTTGGTGTGGGAGAGCCGTTATGGAATAGATGGCAGACGTGGTTGAATGATGAAGAAATATGGCCAAAAGAAACCGGACTGATTCATGGAGATTTGCACCCAGGACATATCCTCGTTGAAAGTTCAGGAAATGTAACGGGGTTAATTGATTGGACAGAAGCAAAGGTAGCTGATATTTCCACTGATTTCGTTGGCCATTACAGAGTATTTGGTGAAGAAGGTCTTGATACACTTATCAAGGCTTACAAAGAAGCTGGAGGGTATCATTGGCCTAAGATGAGGGAACATATTATTGAATTAAATGCTGCTTACCCTGTTGGAATTGCCGAATTTGCCTTAATATCTGGGATGGATGAATATATTCAGATGGCAAATAAAGAATTAGGTTTAGCTGGAATGTAATTTGAAATTACATTAAGTAGCGGGTAGTGGACGCAGGGACATGGGGACAGGACTCGGATTAGTTATTGCCAAAAGTTTAATGGTAAAAATGAATATGAAGATGAGGTGTCATTAATTATGAAACCAAGAATCACAGTAATCACATTAGGTGTAGATGATTTGGAAAAAGCATTAGAATTCTACCGTGATGGATTGGGACTACCCACAGAAGGTATTGTAGGTAAAGAATTTGAGCATGGAGCAGTAGCCTTTTTTGAACTACAATCAGGTTTGAAACTTGCTATTTGGAAACGAGAAGATATTGCATATGAGGCAAAAGTTACACAGGCTCCAGCAAGTCCTACTGAATTTACAATTGGTCACAATGTAAATAGTAAAGAAGAAGTAGATAAGGTATTAGAACAAGCCGAAAAAGCGGGTGCAACAATAACGGACCCTGCACACAACACTTTTTGGGGTGGATATTCCGGTCACTTTCAGGACCCGGATGGGCATTTGTGGGAAGTAGTCTGGAACCCAGCTTGGGAGATAGAGGAATAGACATGTGTTAAGGAAAGAGTATTATAGGGGATGTTTAAATTATGAAACAAAACAAATATGATGATGCTGTGTTTTTTTCTGAATATGAAAAAATGCCAAGATCAGTTAAAGGGCTTGAAGGTGCAGGAGAATGGCCGGTTTTAAAATCCTTATTTCCAGAGTTGAAAAATAAGAGTGTACTTGACTTGGGGTGCGGATTCGGTTGGCATTGTCGATACGCACGTGAACACCAAGCAAGTTCGGTAATTGGAGTAGATATATCCGAAAAAATGCTTGAAACAGCCCGTGAAAAAACAGATGATCCTTTAATTACGTATATTAAAATGCCAATTGAAGACATCAATTTTTCGGACGCACAATTTGACGTAGTGATCAGTTCTTTAGCTTTTCACTATATTAAATCGTTTGATACTATTTGCGAAAAAGTTTATCAATATTTAAAACCTGGAGGTTCTTTTATTTTTTCCGTGGAACATCCGATTTTTACTTCTCGGGACGAACAAGATTGGTATTATGATGATCAAGGAAATCGCCTTCATTGGCCAGTGGATAATTACCAATCAGAAGAAGTACGTAATACAACTTTTCTAACCGAGAATGTGATCAAATATCACCGTACAATTTCTACTTATATTAATGATTTAATTCATATAGGTTTTAAAATAAAAGCGGTTAAGGAACCTATGGCTACGGAAGAAATGGTAAGGAATGATCCAGGGATGAAAGATGAAAACAGAAGACCCATGTTTTTAATCATTTCAGTAGAAAAGTAATAGTAATAGTTTGCTAAATAAAAAGTACACAAATAGAAATCTGAGAACAGTAATTTTCTGAGATTTCTTCGTATACGGCACATAAACTACTTTTCAACAAATTGGAGGATTAATACAATGAGAAGTGAACAAGAAATGAAGAATTTGCTCATTAGTTTTGCTAAGAACGATAATCGAATTCGCTTGGTAACTTTGGAAGGTTCACGTGCAAACAAAAACATTCCCCGTGATTCATTGCAGGATTATGATATTTCTTATTTTGTAACAGATATGGATTCCTTCAAAAAGAATGATGAATGGCTGAATGTTTTTGGGAAACGTTTGATAATGCAAAAACCGGAAGACATGGAGCTTTTTCCGCCGGAGTTAGGGCATTGGTTTTCCTACCTTATGCTATTTGAAGATGGCAATAGAATTGACTTAACACTTATTCCGATAAACGAAGTAGATGATTACTTTTCTAATAGTGATGGGCTAGTAGAAGTCCTACTTGATAAGGGTGGTCTTGTCAAAAATAAAGTGGTCGCAAATGATCGGAAGTATTGGATTAAAAAGCCCACAGCAAGAGAATTTGATGATTGCTGCAATGAATTTTGGTGGGTTTCTACATATGTAGTAAAGGGATTGGCTAGAAAAGAAATTCTATTTACAATTGACCATTTGAACGAGATAGTACGGCCTAATCTGTTAAGAATGATGTCTTGGCAAATAGGATTAGAGCGAGGGTTTACCTTTAGTGTGGGGAAAAACTATAAATTTATTGAACAGTATTTACCGAAAGATGATTGGGAAACATTACTCACAACTTATTCTGAGAGTAGCTACTCAAACATGTGGAAGTCTTTATTTACTTGTTATGAGTTATTTAGAAAATACTCTAAATCTGTGGCAGAAAGTCTTGGATATAAGTATCCAGATTATGACGAGGCCATCACGAAGTATACGCAAAACATTTATCAGTCATTGAATGAGTAATAAAGGTCAAATATAGGTGAGCTAATCAGAACTAGGTAAAGATAGGGTTTGAATATAATTAAGAAAAGGAGTCACCAAAGCAACTCCTTAACTAAATTTATTAAGCTACATCATCAATACTTATGAGAGCCAATCAAGGCAGTTATTAGAAAGTTGCTGTAGTTCCTCTATAAAAATACTAGCATGAAATCCATCACAAACCGCATGATGTACCTGTAAAGAAATAGGCAATAATATTTTATCTTCCTGATTACAGTATTTTCCGCCAGTAATTATTGGTAATAAGTAGTTATGATTATTATTTACGTTTAGGTTGAAGCCAGTAAAACTAACCCATGGAATACTAGATATAGGAAAGGAATTCTCTGGTACATTTTCTTTTATGAAAAATCCTTTAACCTCTGAATATTGTTTCATATCGTCTTGAAAGTTTTTATAGAAGACAGGAAATTCATCAGAGAATTCGGTCCATATGCTTGAGAATGATTTGTTATCATTATGGAAGATTGTATAGCTAGGCAACAAACTTTCCCAATAACCCAGAGTACCATCATCTTTTAAGCAAGTTCTAAATTCTTTATGAGAATTTACTATTCTAGTGACCATGTAAATAAAGGATGGATATAGCTTTATCCCTTTGTTCCTGAGCTGTTCCAATAACGTTGTAATATCTATATTTGCTGTAATACTAAATGTGCACTTCTGATTTAAGTAATGCTCGAAATACGGCAATCTATCCCATTTTTCTTTTTCAATTAGATTAAATTTCATTTGATTAGCCTCCTAAAAATGTGTTTTTGATTTTTAGGAGGCTAACTTGTCTGCTTTCACCAATACCCTCACCTCATAAATAATGCTTTAAATAAGATACTAAATCATTTGAAATTCATATTCAACCATTCTAATACGCATATGTATGGCTTTTTACAATAATTAAAGGGCAACCTCGAATTGTGTTATACTTTTTCCGTGTTGTAAGTTTTTACTGGAGGGGCTAGGATGAATCAAGTAAAAAGTATATTAAAAGACTTTTATGACATAGAGATTAATGTTGTGTCGCCTCAGCAGGGTGGTTGGGCATCCCTCGCATATAAAGTGTCAAATAAAAATCAAAGCTATTTTTTGAAGGTATATGAAAAAAGCAGAGCTTCCACACCGAAGTTGACTGCTCTGATTGATCAATATGTTCCAATCTTGGTATGGCTTATAAAGAATAGCAATTTAAAAGGGAAAATCTCCGTTCCTATGATGACAAGTGAAAGAAAATATAAATGTGAAGATGAGTATGGGATTTATTTGCTTTATGAATATATTGAGGGGGAAACGATTGGGGATCGAGATTTAACAGAGAATCAGGTTTATCAGCTTTCAAAGATCATAACAGAGCTTCATTCATATAGTGATAACATTCCAATTGGGACTGATGCTTTTATAGAAGATTTTGAGGTTCCATTTTTACCGATGTTGAGACAAACATTGCAAAAAGGGAGAAATGATTTTCCGTCTGAGGTATGGGAATTGATCCATTCCTACATTCTACAATTAAATGATCTGATTTATACACTTGAGGAGCATTCACAGAACTTGAAAAACTCAAAATTAAGAATGGCCTTATGTCATACAGATTTACACAATTGGAATTTAATGCAGTCGGGACAAGAGCTAATATTAATTGATTGGGAAGGATTGAAACTAGCCCCGCCTGAAGCTGACTTGATGTTCTTAGATGATAAACCCTACTTTAATGAATTTTTAAGAATCTATCGGAAAACTCATCAAAACTTTTCAATTAATCCTGAAGCAATGACCTTTTATAAGGGAAAGAGACGATTGGAAGATATATGGGAATTTATGGAACAACTTTTATATGATAAACAAGGGGAACAAGAAAGAGTTATAACGATGAACTATTTACAGGAAGAGTTGAATGAAATAAATAAATGGTAAGGTAAATCTATCCCATTGTTGAATAGGAGGGGGTGAACATATGAGTATTACAGGATCACAGTTTGATAAAGTGGCTGAAGAGTATGACTTTGTAACTAATCTTCTGAATGACAATACCTTTTTTATTGCTAATATGCCAATAGAAAAAGGGAGAGCATTAGATATTGGATGTGGGACGGGAATATTAGTCTATGAATTATCCAATTACTTTAGCGAGGTAGTTGGTATTGATATATCGGAAGGGATGCTTGAGTTTGCCAACAAGAAGCGTCAGTGTTCGAATATTTCATACTTGAAGATGGATGCAGAAAATCTTAGTTTGGGGTATAAGTTTGCTTATATCGTAAGCAGGACGACTTTCCATCATTTGAGGGATATATCAATTGTAATTAATCAAATGAAAGAATTGCTGTACGAAGGTGGGAAAATTGTTATTCTTGATAATGTGTCTAAGGTTGAAACCCCACCAACGTACGTTTACATATTAGGAGCAATCCAAGAATTTCTTCCTAACTGTTTCAAATTCGGTGTGAAAAATGCTGTGAGAGTATTCAAGTATAACACTTCAAAGTCGTGGCTCGAACATTTAGCATCTGACAAGTACCTTTCAGAACAGAAATACTATGAGATATATGGAAAATTATTGCCTAATTGTACCTTTCGTAGAATGAATTGGGCAATGGGGATTATTTGGGAAAAACCGATTGTTTCGATGATAACTGAGTGAATGTTATTAACCATAGGATAAAAATAGGAGTTGAAAATTGTTGAGCGTAGAAAACATTTTACAAGAAATTAACAATGAATTAAAAGATGTCCCGGGCATTGTTGGAGTGGTATTAGGAGGATCAAGATCAAGAGGTACGAATCACCCAACTTCCGATATAGATATTGGAATATATTATGATACATCGGCAGGGTTTGATGTCAGAGGGGTTAGTGAAGCTGCTACTAGATTGGATGATGACCATAGAGAAAATCTAGTTACATCTTTAGGTGAGTGGGGTGCCTGGATAAATGGTGGTGGTTGGATTGTCGTTCAAGGGTACCATGTAGATTTGATTTTTCGGGATATAAAAAGGGTATCTCAAGTAATTGATGATTGTTTACAGGGCAAGGTTTCTACTCATTATCATACAGGACATCCACATGCCTATCTAAATGTTATGTATATGGGGGAAATCTCCATTTGTAAAATATTGTATGAATGTACCAATCAAATTTCAGATTTAAAAGCTAAGACTAGCCCTTATCCAAAATCATTAAAGGATGCCATAATCGGCTATTTCATGTTTGAAGCATCTTTTTCTTTGATGTTTGCGAAGGACAATGTGGATAAGGATGATATTACATATGTTACGGGGCACTGCTTCCGAACTATTTCATGTTTAAATCAAGTATTATTTGCTTTGAATGATGAATACTGTATCAATGAGAAAAAAGCTGTCCGAATGATTGAGAGCTTTAATCAGAAACCCAATAATTATAAGAAAAACATCGACCAGATTGTTACATTAATTTCTTCCGATTCAGATCATACGAGTGAAGCGGTTAAAATGTTGCATGACCTTGTGTCGGAAACGGAAAAGATACTAAAATAAATATCAAGTTGAAGGTAAATAACCGTCTCTAATTGTAAAAGCACTATTTATCTTTGACTTTTTGTAAAAGAGAACCTATAATAATCACTATACTTTTAAACGTTAAGGAGGATTATTAAAAAATGACACATTTTATGAGACTACGATTCCCAACTTTGAACCAGTAATTGAATACGTTCAAAGGCTCTGTTTGTGTATGCAGAGTAAACGGGATTAGTCTGTCCTTTTTTAATAATCTTCATTTCATAGTTATTCACCACATCCAGCAATTTATTTCCCCCAATCAACTTATGGGTGGATCCTTATTGCCTGTTTATGTGTGGAAAATATGTAATGTAAGGAAAGGCGACTTATTTGCCTTTCTTTATTTTTGTCTAATTTAACCTTTCGTTGTTTAGATCAAGGGCAGGTTTTATTTGCTGACGGCTTTTAATAGCTCCCCCTAATAGAATAAGGATGGGTCTCTTTCCCTTTACTCTCAAATCACAGGCAGATGCTTGTGATTTTTTTATTTGAAAGGAAGAGAAACCATGATTAATAAAGAAAAAAGTGCTGAATTAGTTAATAAATATGTTCATGTATTTAGTTGTCCGCTTTGTAAAAGTCCAATGAAGGTCACTCATTTAAAGAGCCTAGTCTGCCTGAATAATCATACGTTTGATTTTGCGAAACAAGGCTATGTAAACATGATGACTCATTCTACAAATAGCCATTATGCCAAGGAATTATTTAAAGCACGACAAAAAGTCATTATGGAAAATAACCTTTTTGCCCTCCTACACAAGGAAATTTCAGAAATTATCATTGAAAATATGGATGCTTTAAAGGGTGAAATTATAATTTTTGATGCAGGGTGTGGAGAAGGATCACATTTACAAAGGATCTTAGATGAATGTAAGAATGAAACAATTGCAGGAATTGGTTTAGATATTTCAAAAGAGGGCATACGAATGGCGGCACGCAATTACAAAAAGTCCATTTGGCTTGTCGGTGATTTAGCAAATTCACCATTACAGGATCAATCATGCCATATCATTTTGAATATCCTATCACCTGCAAATTATAAGGAATTCCAAAGGATCTTAGTACCTAATGGTCTCATTATTAAAGTTGTTCCTCGTTCAAATTATTTAAAAGAACTACGAGAAGCACGATTCGATGAGAAAGATAAAACGTCTTATAAAAATGATGAAACGGTATCTCTTTTTAAACAGCATTTTCATCTTATGGACACTTTCGAAATTAGTTATACCAAGGGACTAAATGTAAAAGATTTAACAAATTTAACTCAAATGTCGCCACTTTCCTGGAATATGAGCAAGGACGATATGGAACAAATTATAAATCGTGGAATTTCCAGGATTACCATTGACTTAGATATTTTGGTAGGAATAAATAAGTCAAATAATACTAATGAACGGCCAAATTAGACTCGAAAAAGTGTAATGGGTGTCCCATAGCTGTACCATTTTCTATACGAATTGGTATACAACGTGCAAATGAGTAGCTATTCTTATGATTATTGGGGAAGAGATGAAGATACTAAGGAAGTTGTCACTTCACCTGCCTACCAGCATGGAGTAGTGGGGGAAGTTACAATCAGCGTTGTTAGAACTGTGGATATGCTGCTGGATTTTGAAGATTCAAGTGAGTTTGACTCCGTTGAAATTATTTCTAGTGATTTTGAGGAAAGATATTATCGCTCTTGTTTTGAAGATGACTATGATGATATTCCAAATGCTTACGGCATGTGCCCGGATTGTGCGAAAAAAATCAACGTAGAGAATGATGGTGGCAATGGCTTTTGTGCAGACTGTGCACCTAATCATTAAAATTCTCATGAAATAATTTAATATTGAGTAATACCAGTAAAATTGAAATTGTGGATTTATGATTTGGTAAACAGTTTTCTGAGATTAATAGACTTAAATTTAGAAGGAGAAAATAATGAAAAGTGAAATTACCGAAGCAGCAGAAAAATTACTAAGGGGTTTCAAAGAAATCGTAGAAATAAGAGACGTATCAAAACACATTGCAATTCCACTAATTACATTAACTGGTATTAATGAGGCGATTGAGGCAATTGAGGAATTTTTATATAATAATAATCCACAAGAAAATGACTGGGAGGGATTTGATACATTATTATCAAAGCTGGTCGTTAGACATGCTGGAGAAATAAATGTGCCAGATGAATTTAGCGTATCACCAGAAATAAAGAAGTCCTTAAAAGGAAAATCTGGAGAGCATTTTGTTGCAGGGGAACTTTTTAGAAGAAATACTATTGTCGCTTTACCACCTCAAAACACTCCATTGTTCGATTTAATTGTTACAAGTCCGAATGGCATGAAAACTTGTATGGTTCAAGTAAAAACCTCATTTTACGACAACACATACGGTGTTGTATGGGAATTAAATGAAAATTTCACTCGACACACGAGTAGAGACGATCTATTTGTTGTATTAGTAGATGCTAGAAAACAGCCGGAATATTTTGTTTTTGCCTATAATGACTTGGTTGATTTAGTAAATAAAATACTTGAACTAACATCTATGAAAAGTAAGAGAACTGGTAGTCGAATATTTATTTCATATGCAGATACATTTGAATTAAGTATCGCAGAGGTGTTCTACAGTAAAAAGAGCTTAGATTGGGATGTTTTACTGAACTATTTAAAATAGACCAAGAGTACCATTTACTACCCTGATTTCGTTTGGAAATCAGGGCTTTTTAATGAAATATTTAGTTATTCCAATATTTTCTATTATATACTAATAGTAGAAGAATAGAGAAAAGAGGAGCATATATGTATATTTCCGAAGTTAAAATTTTAAACTATAGAAGTTTTGAGCAATTTAATGTTAGTTTGAATGATGGCCTATCAATTATTATAGGGGAAAATAACGTAGGAAAATCAAACTTCTTAGAGGCTCTAAGTCTTATCTTTAATAGTAATTATTCTATTAGGAAAAGAACGCTACTACAGGAAGACTTCTGGAACGGTTTAATCATCAGAGATGTTTGGCCAGAGGTTGTAATTGAAGCAACTTTAAAGGGGATTGATACAGAAAATGAACTTGCAATTACCAGTAGATGGTTAACTAGAAAACCAGGAGAAGGTAGACTAACTTACAAATTTAGACCGAAGGCTAATATATCAGTGAAACCTCCAACTAGAGCTATATCTATTGAAAAGATTCAGCTTCCATTAAATGAATATGAGTGGGTAATATACGGTGGAGAACGTGAAACGCTAGATACCTTTGATTTTAATATGCTATCGAAGTTTGGGATTGAGTATGTAGGAGCACTTAGAGATGCAACAACAGAACTTAAAAAGTCATCTGGACAGTTGCAACGGATTCTTAGAAATTTTGATATTAAAGAAGCAGAGCTTAAAAAAATTGCAGATAAGATTGATGAGCTTAATAGACAAATAACTAAAGGGAAGGAAATTCAAAAGGTCCAAAGTGATATTAATAGATACCTAGGACGAATAACCGGCATATCAAGTCAAACAGTAAAAATACAAATGGGAGAAAGTGATTATGATTCTCTATTGAAAGATTTGAGGGTGTTAATTGGAACAAATGAGGATAATGTCCACTCTGTTGAAATGAACGGATTAGGATATAACAACTTACTTTATATCAGTCTTTTGCTTACACAATACACTGCTATAAAAGAAAAAAGAATACAAAACCACGATTATATGTATCCTATTCTAATTGTGGAGGAGCCTGAAGCACATTTACATAGTCACTTGCAAAAATTTTTGGCAAACTATTTATTTGAACAAAAGGTAGCTGGACAAGTCATAATGACTTCTCATTCTACCCACGTTAGCTCCCATTCAAGTTTAGATAGCTTAATAATATTTTATAAGGTTGAAGGGGAGACGATTTCTAATCGTGTAGGGTCCATTTTTGACTTGAAGGTAAAAGAACACCGTCAATATAAACGATATTTAGAAAGATGGTTGGATGCCACAAAATCAGATATTTTCTTTGGACGAAAGGTACTTTTGGTAGAAGGAATTGCCGAAAGACTTCTAATGCCCAAATTCTTTTCTATGTTATATAAAGAAAAAATAGTTATTAACGGTGAGGAAGTAGAACGTGGAAAGACTCTTGAGGGCGAGGGGATTTCAATTATTTCAGTTGACGGAGTTGCTTTTCGCCCATTTTTACAGTTGTTTGGACAGAATGGATTGAATATTAAATGTGCAGTTTTGACCGATAGTGATCCGGCGGCAATACCTGTTAAAGACAACGAAGGAAATGACATAATTTTAGGTAATAATAAGATTTTAAAAGAAGAGGCTTATCCGTCAAAAATGGGGGAAATTGAAAGCTGTCAAAGAACTCTTAACCTATTAAATGATTTCCATTCTACTCCAAATGTCTATATTTCTAATAATATAAAAACATTTGAATATGACTTATTACTTGAAAAAAATACCTCTTTCTTTTCAGAACTTATTCAAGAGAATAAATTGGGAACGCAAGAAAATCGAGAAAGAATTCTTTTACTTAAAGGGAAGGATTTCGCTAGAGATTGCTACAATCTAATTTCTAAAGAAAAAGGGGAGTTTGCTCAATTAGTATTAGATAAATTAAACGAGGGTAAAAGGTTAAATATCCCTTCATATATCAAACAAGCGTTTGACTTTTTATTAGAGGAAGAAGGTGAATAAAGAATTGACTGATAATGATAATTTCCGTAAAAGTATTGCAATTGCACCGTTAACTCAATCTGTTGTAGTTCAAGCGGGACCTGGAAGTGGAAAAACTACATTATTGATTCAAAGATTGAAACATATTATCGAAAAACGTCCTATGTCTTTCTCAGGTATTGCATGTATTACCTATACCAATGCTGCAAAGGATGAAATCATTGGTCGTTTACAAAAAGAAGGAGTGCAGTTACCAGCAGGACTTTTTATAGGAACCATTCATTCTTTTTTATTAGATTTTGTGATAAAGCCGTATTCACATTTTGCGAGAAAGGACCGTACATCTTATAAACTGGCTCCACCTGGTTTTGCAAGGGGTTACAAAACCGAGATAAGAAACATATTGAATAGCCCTAATTATTTCATTGATGAATCCACCTTGGCGGCGTTTGAAAGTTTAGGAAGAGATGAAAATGGATTTCCTTGCTGCTTTAAAGAAAAGATTTCTCCAGAGGCGACTAGAAAGTGGAAGGACTTTATTAAGGAAAAAGGATACATTGATCAACAAGATGTTATATTTTTATCTTATCTAATACTTAATAAGTATGAACATATAAGGAAGGCAATTAGTTCAAGGTTTCCCTTTATTTTAGTGGATGAGTTTCAGGATGTAACATCATATCAGGATAAAGTGTTCTCCATGTTAGTCCGTTCAGTATTCTTTTTCGTCGGAGATAAAAACCAATCTATTTTTAGTTTTACCGGTGCAAAACCTGAATTTTTTCAATCTAGGATTAAAGATAAAAAATTCTTGAATTACAGGTTAACTAATAATTTTCGTAGTACAAAGCATATTGTAAAGTTTACCAACCGTAAAACTAATGTTCAACAAGAGGAAGCTGGTGACAATGCAGCCAGTAACCAAAAAGTATTATTTATAAAAAATATTGAGGAACTTTCTGAGGTTATACCATTATTTCACTCTATACGTAAAAAAGTAAGATGTGATGAAAAGTATAATCCCTACATGATATTAGCAAGAAAGAATGAGTATTTATCCAATATATCTCACTTAATACACAAACAAAATGTTGAAATTAATCCGTTTCTTAAAAAACTAAGCAAAGAACACTATCGTCGCTTTAAAATATTACAAAACATTTTATTGGCCATTTCCCATAAAAAAGAAAATCAATTTGAAGATTCAGTCGAAAAAATGGCAGAAGCACTTAGTTATCTTATTTTTAATGAACATCCAAGTTTTGTGTCTTTAGCAGAGATCGGATACAACAAATTCATGTGGAGGAAATTACAAATATTTACGTTGCATTTTTTGATTGGCCTAAATCTAAAGGAAACCTCAGTAGAATCACTGTTTATACAATTAAAAGAATTCCTATCTGAACAATCGAAAAAATTATTTGGAAAATCAATCGGTAATAAACTTAGAATGCTTAGTTACGATTGGAAAAATCAAGTGAGGGCTTCTAAGAAAACTACTGTTTCAGATTTATTAGAGGATACAGGTAACTATGACAATAGTTCAGATTTTCAAAGTCATGTGTTTAATATACATACAGCAAAGGGACAAGAGGCAGAGTGTGTTTTAGTTATAGCTGAATCAGAAACTCAATTGCTAGAGTGGCTGGGAGATAATAATGATTCTGAAGAGGCACGTGTAGGTTATGTAGCATTTTCAAGAGCGAGAAAACTATTGTGTGTCTGGGCACCTTCTATTAAAGAGGAAAACTATAAATACCTCGAACAAAATATAGAATTCGTAGATAAGTCGTACTACGATAGCAATCTAGTAATAGATGAAGAGTTAATTATTTCTTAAAAAATCTATATGTACTCTTCATAGATTAGATGGCCTGTTATTTATTCTCTAAAATGTTAATAAGACAAATCAAATTGGACTTTGGTGGAGTATCCTTGGGGGTGATTAGTTGGTGGACTTAAAATATATGACTCAGGATGAAAGAGAGAAACTTTACGATGAAGTATGGAATAAACCACTTGCTGAAATAGCAGGAAAATATAAGGTTTCAGAAGCCACAATGCGAAAGCATTTAAAGAGGCTGATGATTCCATTACCGCCGAGGGGGTATTGGCAGAGAATAAGAAATGGTGAATCAGAAGAAAGAATTGATTTGCCACCAGTATATGGGACTTTAAAGAAATATATTAGAAACTATGTTATAAAACATAGAACTGATATTGATTCATTATCAGATGCAGAACTAACTTCTAAAGAAGAGCTACATTTATTGAGAGATGAAACAAAAAAACTCATTATTGAAAAATGTACCAACATTGAAATTGGTCATCAACTTAGAAACCCGCACCAATTAATTTCAAAACACAAAGAAGAAACACAAAATAGAGTGAAAAAAGGCAGGAAAATAAAAGGAACTCAAAAAAATATAGACCAGACAAGTAAAATTATTGAAAACGATGCTATCTTGCCTATCCATGTTTCTCGACCCAATCTTAATAGGGCTTATAGAATCCTAGATACCATAATAAAAACCCTAGATGATATGGAAGGAAAAGTAAGGGTTGAAACGAAAGAAAATCGGGACATTGCTTATTTTTTCATTATATATACAGCTTTTCAATTTGAATTAGATGAAAAGGGTAGTAACTTAATTTTAAAAATAACCGCAAATGACTGGATGAGCTTTACAAATAAAAGTAAGGTAAATACTGAATTTAAAGATATGACAGAACTTCCTTTAGAAAAGCAAGTTGGTAAGATTATTTATCAGATGTTTGTGATTGCGAATAACTTTTTTGCTGATTACAAAATGGAAGAGCGAAGTGACCAAAGAGAGCAAGATGAAAGAGAAAGACAGAGAAGACTAGAACAAATGCGAAAAGGTGAGTTAGAGGAAATCAAGCAACTAAGCCAGGCTGTTGACGATTGGGATAAGGCAAGAAAAATTAGAGAATTCGCAGATGATATGGAATTAAATGTTCAAGAAATAAACGATATAGCAAAAAAAGAGAAACTATTAAATTGGGTAAAATGGGCGAGAAGTAAGGCGGACTGGATAGATCCACTGCTTGAGAAAGAAGATGATTTGTTAGGGAAAAAGGTAAGTTTTTTTGATCAAATTGTAGAGGAAAAGGAGTGATTAAGCCTTAATATAAACAATATTTATTAAACTTAATAAATTTTGAAGGGAAAAACAGAATGGGAAAAAAGTGGAGATATATTAATGACCGATATGTATATAAACCAAAATTAAAATTAGGTCAAGGTGGAAACGCTACTGTTTACATTGCTAGGATTGCAAAAGAAAAAGAAAGTAAGGAATTTGCTCTGAAAATTTTAGATGATTCACCAAATAATTTCAGTGAGAAAATTGAAAGATTTAAAATAGAAACAGAGCTAGTTATGAGTATCCAAAATGAAATAAATGGAGTAATTCCTATTTATGATTTTAATTTCAAAGAAAATGAAAGTGAAAAGTTTTGGTATATCATGCCTCTAGCCACCCCAATTAACGAACATTTTACTTATGATACAAGCATTGATGAAAAGGTAAAGTGTATCATTGAAATATCAAGAGTAATGACTCAATTACATAGAAAAGATATTGTTCATAGAGATATTAAGCCAAGCAATATTTATTTTTATGATAACAGCTACGCATTGAGTGACTTTGGTTTGGTTGATTATCCAGAAAAAAGCGATTTAACAAGAATAGGAGAACCAATTGGTGCAAAAGCAACAATAGCACCAGAAATGAAAATAGACGCTATTAATGCAGATGGGAAAAAAGCAGATGTTTATTCTTTAGCTAAGACCCTATGGATGTTACTTGTTGGAAAAGATTATGCTTTTGAAGGTACATATAACCCAGAGAGTGAACTAATGGGTTTAAGAAAATTTTATAAAAGTATGCACCTTGTAGAGCTTGAACAATTATTAATTGATTCAACATTGGATAATCCTTATCTAAGGCCATCAATAGAAGAATTTTCACAAAGATTAATAGGGTGGTCTAATATATACAATGATTTTAAAAGGAGCAATCTTAGTCAGTGGAGGTATATTCAGGAAAGATTGTTTGTAAAGGCTATACCAAAAATTGCTGCTTGGGATGATATTGATGACATAATTACTGTTTTGAACCTATTGGGAAGTATGCCTAATTTGAATCATATGTTTATTCCTTCTGGTGGTGGTCAAGATTTGGATAATGCTGAAAGGGCAACTGAAGTAGGGTGTATAAGGCTAAAATGTGGTGGTGGATATTATATTATTAAGCCTAAAAGATTAATAGTTGAGAGTATTGATAAGGATTTTATGTGGAGTTACTTTCGGTTAGAGCTCGATAACTTGAATCCTATTTTTAGCACTGACGATAATCAAATGAGGGAACTTCTAACGGAGGATTTACCTGGACACTATATTTCTTGGAAGAATGGTAATTACGGGTATTATGACGATGGAAGTAAGTTGCCGGGTGGTTACAATCTAGTTGACCGTTTTCTTCAGGGATCATTTGTATTCTTTTCAAAGGCATCTGTTTACAATGATATTGCAGGTACCTATGATGCAAGACATAACAAGATGGATGCAGAAAAATATAGAGCATATATAGAGCAAATGAAGAAAGACTATACGGGTATTGACTTTGATCATTTTTATTCAAAATACAACCAAGATACTTTGAGAGAAGAAATCCAACAATCAAATAATCAAGATGAGATAGATTTTATAAATTACGAACGTGTCATTGAGTTTGTAAACAAAAATTACAAGACATGGGATTTTTCAAGTATTTGTGGAAGGTTTCAAGGTTCCCCAAATGAAAATGTAGTTTTTTCTCTACAATTTAATTTTACTGTATCTGATTTTTTTTCTCCCACTCTCTATATATCAGAGAAAGGGAATATTGAAGAAGATCAAAAAAAACTCTATCTTTACACTTATACTTCAGATGATAGGTTTATTTTTGGGAAGTTTGAAGACGCAGTATGTGCAATTAAGGAAATGGAGTCGTATATTCAGTATGAATGTGAACAAAAAGGACTATTGTGGGAAGAGAATATCATTTACTTTTCAATAAAATTGCATAAGATTAAATCTCCAGCACACTTATTTACAAAAACGGAATTAGAGGCTGAACTAAGGAATGGTGATGATTCAAAACATAATACTCTTGTTATTGATTCGAATGGTTATTTTAAGTTAGTAGAAGATGATGAATACATTAAACAACGTTATCCAGTAAGACATGAATCTTTTAATGCTTATAATAATTATGTTGGTCAATATTCTTCATTAAATCATTTAGACGACACTTATCTATCTTCATTACAAGGTTGGCTAAGATATTTGAAAACGGGTAAAAGTCAGTATATTTCCTATATCTCTGAAAATTCGAATGAAGTGGAACTAATTAATTCAATAAAAGAATATATGGAGTAAAGTATTCACAACAAAATCTTTTCTCTCCTATGTAACCCAATATTAAACTCTTCCGAACCAAAAAAAACATTTCCGATTCAGGCTCGATTACAGTGAAAATAAACATTTCCGATTTTCGACTCTGACTCAATATCATCCCGGTTTTTCCTCATTAGGAACCCGGGCTTTTTTCTGTTATAATTCAATAGGAAATCAATAAAAATTCAATAGTTTTATCCTAACTTAATCCTGTTTGAACCCTTACCAATTCAGGCTTTTTTCAATATTTCACTCAGGTATTTATTCAATAAGAGACCGAAGGTCTCATTCAATCTTTTCTCAATGCTTTTTCTTATTTCCCTTATTCTTTTTCTCCTTTTCTCCTTCTTCCAAAATCGGAGGACTTTATTTTAACTCTCGAAAAAAGGTGAAAAAAATGAGGAAAAACAGGCGGAAAAACGGTCATATTTGAATCGAAAATGGTCCAAAATAGGGGTTCAGTCGGAAATCTTTATTATAACTCGAACGGAAGAATGCGGATTTGAGGAGCGGGATTTCGGAAGGGTTTATTTGGGGTATACATGAATATTGTCTAATTAATAAAATCTCTTGCTCGTGAAAATAAAGATTTGCTGATACGACCTTGTTTTCGTTATAAATATTTTTGCGAATCAGGGTCTATTCATGCTTTAAACTCTTGCAATTACTAGATTCTCGTTTTTTCTTATTTTATTATAACTCTAAAAAAGGTGTAAAAGCAGGCGTGCTAGAGGGTAGAAAGTACTTATTTCTGAAAGAAAAACATCAAAAATGTGGGGGATAAGATTCCCATTGTTACACTTATCTTTTCTTTAGTTACAAATTTATCTAAATTCAATTGTACCTCAACATTAGGTTTTTACTCTTAACTCCAAATATAACTTAATGTCTTTTCATTACTATGTACAATCAAATTAAACTTCTGCATTTTAAAACGGGAAGAGCAGCGGGCAGTTACGGTTTGTATCTAATGCTTATCTGCCTGTATATTCATAAAAATTCGGGCTGGATCCAATAGTGATTCAGTATTTTTTATGCTCAATATTCCTCCAATCTCTTATCCTTTCCCTCATCTTTCCATTCCATAAATTCGTAGGATTTTTAATATCTATTCAGTTAGTTTCCTAAGAGTAACACCCTATCCCCAAATTGCCAATGTGTTATAAAGAAGAACTTTATAATACATTGGCAATAGGTCAATTATTTGAATGAAATTTACTTGTTAGTTGTCTTATTAGAGTCGGTGAAGACATTATTAGCAACCTTTAGAAATTCTTTAACAGCCGGGGAGGCCTCAGAGATTGCAGAGCAAGCTAATGAAACTTCGCGGTAATTTGTTAAATTTAGATTTCCTATTTTGATATTTTGTTGTGTTTTTAAAAACAGTTCCGGACCAATTGTAATCCCAAGTCCTTCTTGTACCATATTAGCAATGGTATTGCAATCATGTACTTCAAAACGGATAAAGGGTTTAATTTGTGCTTGTTTAAATAACTCCTCTACATGAGATTGGTACATTCCTGTTGGCATGATAAAAGATTCCTTCTCTATATCGCGTATATCTATTGTGTCCTTGTGAAGGAATTTATGCTCGGCATGAAATGCTACAACCATTTTATCTTTAATGAGAGGTACTAGCTCAAAGTTGGTATTTGATTCCTTTTCTACAACAAACCCGATATCAATAATTCCAGATAGTAACCATTCTGTTATCTCTTCATAAGTACCTTCATAAAACTTAAATTCGATATTAGGGTGTTTTTTTTGAAATTTTACAAGCAATTTTGGTAATAAACAGGAAGAAGCACTCGCAAAGGTACCAATACGAATTGTCCCAGTCTCTATACTTTTTGCTAATGCAATTTCTTGATTAATACTTTCCATTCTATTCAATACTTCTCTTATATGCGGAAGAGTATTTTTTCCTATTTCAGTAAGTGATATTCCTTTTCTGCGGTCACGAATTAATAACGAAACTCCCCATTCGGTTTCTAAACTGGAAATAGCGTGACTTACTGCTGACTGTGTCATATTTAATCTTTTAGCTGCCTTGGTAAAACTCCCTAATTCTATTACTTTAGAAAAAATTTCTAAACGAACAATACTCATGAGTATTTGCTCATCTCCTTTGTCGAAAATATCAATTTTACTTATATTAGCATGACATTTAAAATGAAATCAACTTGTTAAATACTAAAGGAGATGTGCAATTTGAAAAAAAACATTAATCAAGTAATTATTATTCTATTATCTCTAGGAGCTTTTGTAATGGGGACAGCAGAGTTTGTTGTTTCTGGTATATTAGAGATTATATCTTCTGATTTAGGTATATCTATCTCAATAGCAGGACAATTGATAACCGTATATTCATTATCCTATGCGATGGGGGCGTTGGTGTTAGTAGTATTAACGGCAAAATTTGAGCGTAAAAAGATATTATTATATTCTATTATCACGTTTATTATAGGAAATATAGTCGCCTTTTTTAGCTATGATTATTTCTTATTAATTCTTTCTAGGGTCATTAAAGCAATAAGTGGAGGATTATACATAGTCGTTGCGACAAACTATGCCGCTCAAATTGCTATAACAGAAAAAAAGGGGAGTGCCATGGCAACAGTTATCACTGGTTTTACTGTATCATTAGTACTTGGTGTACCCATCGGAACATTTTTAGCTGCTTATCTAAATTGGCGTTATATTTTTCTGATTATTGCTGTCTTTACAGTTTTTCTTTTATTATTACTTTACAAATTATTACCTAGTATAAAGGGAAAGAAGCCTATACCATTTAAACAACAGATTCAAATTATCAAGGATAGACGAGTTATTATGGGGTTAATAACTACTATTTTTTGGATATTGGGGTATACGATGGTATTTGCTTATATTTCTCCGTTATTAAGTAATGGTGCAAACTTTTCCATAGAAATGACTAGCATCGCTTTATTTGTTTTAGGCACTTTTGCTTTTCTAGGTTCACGTTTTGGCGGATATGCCGTTGATAAGTGGGGACCAAATCGAACGATATCCATTAGTTTGTTAGTACATGCAATTTCTTTATTTGTGTTAACAGTTACACAGTATTCAATAATAGGTGTATTTATAACTTTGGCAGTATGGGGTGGAGCGACTTGGACAACAACATCCGCAAAGCAATTTTATTTAATTTCACTAAAACCACAATCATCTGAAACTATACTAAGTTTTAATACAGCTTTAATGAATATTGGGATGATGCTTGGTTCAGCTTTAGGGGGAATCCTTATACAACATACAAATATTATAAATTTAACTTGGATTGGTGGGTTATTTGTAATTCTTGCTTTCATTTTTATCAATTATTCTTTTAACTTAAACAAAGCAAAATTAAGGAAAGTTAGGATATAATAATTAGTTAAAATGCCAATGTATAGTATCTTCTAAGAATTCTACTTGCTGTTTTTTATTGTCTTCTAAAGCTCACTTACAATATAATACTTGATTTTAAACAAAAAGAAGGAGCAGTGGCTGCATGTTAATAAATTACTTAAACTTTTGAATGACAATTCCATCAAAATCCGAGCTAGTCTTAATAAATTAAGCTCTTTTTATTTTTCTAAACAGTTATAGCTTCCTATATCTACTTTGAATGTTCCTCTATTATAAGTAATAACTCATATTAATTATGAAAAACATTAATTTTACTAATTTAGATAAGAGTTGTAATCTAAATATAGTAAATTTACTTTTTTGAAATTGAAGTAAGGAAGTGATTTTTTTTGAAAGCGTTGATACATGATAATTTAAATAAGAATGGCCAATTGTGTATTAGAAAAATTCCAGATAGCAGCCCCAAAAAAAACGAAGTGAAAATAAAAATAAAGGTTGCGGGGCTTAATAGACGTGATTTATTTGTGATGAAAAATAGAGATGAAGAAGAAGGTGAATTCATTCCAGGATCAGATGGTGCAGGGGTTATTGTAGAAGTTGGGTCAGACATTTATTCCGACGTATTAAATCAGGAAGTTATCATTAATCCTACTTTAAATTGGGAGAGGTCAGACGATGTTCCAATTTCTCCAGATATATTGGGTGGACCTACAAACGGCACTTTTGCTGAATATGTTACGGTTCCATTTAAAAATGTGGTTCAAAAGCCTCGACAATTAAGTTGGGAAGAGGCGGGAACACTTGGTTTATCTGCTGTTACAGCTTATAGAGCACTTTTTACCAAAGGAAAACTAAAATCAGATGAAATAGTACTTATACCTGGTATAGGTGGTGGTGTTGCAACATTTGCAATGCAATTTGCGAAAGCAGTAGGTGCAAAGGTAATAGTTACATCTCGTCATAGTCAGACATTAAAGAAGGCACAAAGATTAGGAGCCGATATTACTCTTAATAGCAACATTGATTGGAAGGATGCTTTAGGCGATACAAAAGTAGATCTTATTTTAGATAGTATTGGTCCAGCAACATTTTCAAAGTATTTGGAAATTATTAAACCTAATGGCAGGATTGTATGTTTTGGTGCAAGTTCAGGAGATAGTATAACATTACCCTTGCGTAGTCTTTTCTATCCTCAAATTCAATTGATTGGTACATCTATGGGGAGCACTCAGGAGTTTGAGGAAATGATTCATTTCGTTATGAAACATTCAATTTCTACTGTTACTGAAAATGTGTATCCTTTTGAGGAAGCTAAGATTGCTTTAGAACATTTAGAAAATGGAGTGCATTTCGGTAATATTGGTTTAGCAATGTATTAACTTTTTCTATAAAAAACGAAAGTGAATTTATTACTTTTCCATTTCCTATCGTTATTATTCTCTTGTTACTAGATAAATTTATCTCAATATAAAAGGGCGTGAGATCTAGAAAAGAGAAGTGTTTGGTCGTACAAAGAAAATAAAATTTTTTGTTAATGAACCTGTATTATTGTTTGGCAGATAACTATTCTGATGAGGCAAATGTTCCTGGTGTCGAAAGGAACATTTTTAGATGAAGGACATATCATTGCTGATTCTCTCGGAAGGATCTCAAATTCTTATCATATCATGCCTCAAGATAGTACGCTTAACCGACATGGCGATCAATCCTAGAGAATAAGTAGAAGGTAAAATCGTACTGAATAATAGGAAAGAATCACTTAAAAGTCTACGAAACAAGTGTTTCTTTGAATATGACTTTCAGTAATTGCCGGGGAATTTGCTGATGATGGAAGATCTGCAAAATCCCTTTTAGAGTTAGTTTATATCCTGATAGTTTGTCTTTATAATTATGAATGGCGTTGGCTTCAATATTGATGTGATCTTTAAAAATAATAATGCGGATGAATTTTTTTTCGACATAAAAAGAAGGTGATTTAGCTCACATTTTTTCAGCAATATATGATCAATATGGTTCCAATGAGAAAGATTTAATTATATATTATCAAATTTATTAAAGATAAATGTGATAATATAACAAAAATTAGAAGGAATAAAAACGAATATTAATCAAATATAGAAAAGAAGCTTATAAAACCGTTGAATCCCGGCGATGGCATAACGAGGAAAGAGAAGCTGGAACATCATTAGGAGAGATAACTACTAGAATAAAATAGTGAAATTTGCAATCCAGCTTTTCTTTAAAAGTTGGATTGCATGGCATGAAAATTTGTTGTGTAGTTGCTTAGGATGCAAGACATTTGTTACACCAAGTAAATTTCCGTCAGGATCTTTAAAACTAAATCTTCCAAAACCATGGTTAGGATCAATATTCAACGTACCAACAACTACATTTTTCTCTTTTAGCCAACTATGAAACTCGGCTAAGGAAGGAGTGAAGAAGTCGATTATGCTATGTACGTTTTCTGTAATTGTATTTTTGAATGATAGCTTGTTTAATTCCTTTGTTTCGACCAAGTAGATTGTTGGTACTCCTTTAGTTTCAAATGTGAGCATAGCAGTAATACTATCCTGATAATGAATTTTTAAGTCAAAGATAGCTAAATACCAATTTAGTGAATTTTTTAAATTTGAAACTGGAATTTCCAAGGTTGCTACATGCGGCGTGAATTTACCCATTTTAAGACCTCCTAAAATTAATCATTATTTAATTATTAGCTAAAGAGATAAACTTCCCTTTATTTTATTTAAATAAATAGAAGAATCGCAGAAGAATTAGCTGAGAAACTACACCGGACATCTTAGAAGATGAAATGGAACAGGCTCGAATATTATTTCTAGTGAGATGTGGACATTTGGGATAAAATCGGTGATTGTACTGGATGGAGAAGTAATATTAATCTTAAGAACCAACATAAGGGAAAAGGGGGGAAGGTCTATAAATAAGATGTTGAAGGTTGCTCAAATAGAGAACCAAGATCTATCAGTTTATAAACTTCCAAAAGATATAAATTATTCGAATATAAACTCTGATAACTTTAACTTTAAATAAAAATATTGTCTATATTACCTGGTTAAAAATCTTTTCTTTTTTAGAAAGGATTTTTTTGTCTGTTTTGTAAACTAATAGGGATATAGTTATGAAATAATATAGAAAGGAGGATTAAAATATATTATCGACGATCTATAAGTACACGATAAGAAAATAAGTTGTCCTTTGTGTGAAAGAGAAAGACGATTGTATTAGAAGATAAATGTAAGCCTTGCTCATACTAGGGGGGGTTACATGACATTATCATAATAGATTAGATTTTCACTCTCCTTCCATCCGTTGGGAGAGTGAGGGGAGAAGAATCCCTAATGAGATTTTTTTTTCCCGCATCTAATACAACTATTTGAGTAATAGCTGTATTTATGATTCCGTCTAAGGAAACAGATTATAGATTTAAACTTCAAGGAAACCACCTCGATCAGACTTTTTTTTTAAGTTTAAAGTTAAGTATTCATAAAGTAAATCAATAATGGGAAAATTGTTAAAAACAGGGAAAAAGAAGTGGTGAAAAAGCAGGTATTAATGCCTTAACTAATTGTGGTAATAGGTATATTTTAGTAGATTTTTCATCAAGAAAGCCGTTAAGAATGGTGAGATTGATTTCTACGGTACTTTGCGATGTCATACGCTGCTCTAAGGGAAAATGCGAGTATGGCGACCACATTAAACAAAGTACCTAGAGTTGTGGAATGGAAAAGGAAAATAAGAGGGATTATATAGCATACTAGATTGGTAATCAAGCTAGCAAATTCAGATTTAAACACAGATACCATCACCCTTTGGATTATTAACTAGTGGATAGGGTTGATGGTAAGAAAAGTTTCATTAGAGGAAAATAGGATGCCTCTGACGGGATTCGAACCCGCACTCCTTTCGTAAGCATAGGCTAGGGGGAACACGCTTCCCTACGGACTTTCACCGGCTAGGAATTTCACCTGCCTCAGCTTTTTTGCTTTTCGGTGCTTCTGAAACCCTTGCCTTGCGACCCGGTACCAACAATGTTTTCCGGCGCTCTTCCCTTCTATAGCTACAGAGGCATATTGATATATTTTATTATACAAAGAAAGCGAATAGAAGAAAATGTTTTGATTATCAAGAATTAAAATTTATCCACAGACTCAGGCGTCCACAGATTTTGGTGGAAGTAAGAAATGGATACATCGAAAAACAAACAAAATGAAAAGTTGTTGGAATTTTGTATAGAATTAGTTGTTTGTTATGGTTGATGGTATAAAACTAATCAGATAAGATATTTTAAACTTTTCCAGTACAGAGGGGACTTCTAACAGGCAAGAGAGATACTGATTTGACAGAGGAATTAAAGCCTTTTAATATAGAAGACGGTATAATTTTAAAAGATTTTACTAATAAATGATAAATTTTCGATTTAAGTAATCGATGATATAACTTGTTGAGACGAAAAGGGTCAAGTAGGCAGGGATATTTTTCGTTTTAATTGTGAGACGAGAAGTTTAACATTGGATTTATATGAAAGGAACTGAGTTTTATATGATAGATAATTTTTGGCGGGAATTACCACGGCCATTTTTTGTATTAGCACCGATGGAAGATGTGACGGATGTTGTTTTTCGTCATGTAGTCAGTGAGGCGGCTAGACCGGATGTGTTTTTTACGGAGTTCACTAACACGGAGAGTTATTGTCATCCCGAGGGAACACAGAGTGTACGTGGACGTTTGACTTTTACAGAAGATGAACAGCCAATGGTTGCACATATTTGGGGAGACAAGCCTGAATATTTTCGACAAATGAGTATAGGCATGGCAAAGCTAGGTTTTAAGGGAATCGATATCAATATGGGCTGTCCAGTTCCTAATGTCGCAGCAAAAGGGAAGGGAAGCGGACTTATCCTCCGTCCAGAGGTTGCTGCGGAAATTGTACAAGCAGCAAAAGCAGGTGGACTGCCTGTCAGTGTTAAGACAAGACTTGGTTATACGGAGATAGAGGAATGGCAGGACTGGTTAACACATATCTTGGAACAAGATATCGCGAATCTTTCGATACATCTGCGTACAAGAAAAGAAATGAGTCAAGTGGATGCACATTGGGAATTGATTCCGGAAATCAAAAAACTTCGTGATCGTGTGGCACCAAATACACTCTTAACGATTAACGGTGATATTCCTGATCGTCAAACTGGCTTGGAGCTTGCTGAAAAATATGGAGTGGATGGTGTTATGATAGGGCGCGGTATTTTTAAAAATCCATTTGCCTTTGAAAAAGAACCGAAAGAGCATAGCAGTAAAGAACTGCTTGATTTATTACGATTACATCTTGATCTTCATGACAAATATTCACAGGAATTAGAAACCCGATCTTTTAAAGCCCTTCATCGTTTTTTCAAAATTTATGTGAAAGGATTCAGAGGGGCAAGTGAATTGAGAAATCAATTGATGAGTACACAATCGTCTGATGATGTCCGTGCTATGCTTGATGATTTCGAAGCGAAGAATGCTGATGAGACAGGGATAGTAGGCTAATATAACTTAAAAAGCATAAATTGAAATAGAAAATTGGTTGGCATGAATCGGTAATACCCGAACTTTTGCCAACCAATTTTTTTGCATTCTAGCACTGCTTTATAATTGTGTGAAAAGCCTCTCAAATGGAAACGAAATGGATTCCATTTGTGGCAGCGGCACGATTAAGTGAAAATGTCTCGGAAGAAAATTTAGATAAGCTTTTAAAAATAATTCATCATTATTTGTATCGATAGAAATGAAACTAAATATCGTATTACTTCGTAATAATAAAGGAGATGATAAAACAGAAACAAAGATATAACAAAAAAAGGAGCGTAATAATATGGAAAGCAAAGGCTGTGTAAAATGCGGGGGAACAGATATAGGAACAAAAGATGTGGCCATGACAGGAACGGGTTTATCCAAGTTAATGGATATTCAGCATAATACATTTACGGTTGTCTTTTGCAAGAAATGCGGGTACTCAGAGTTTTATAATAAACAAGCATCGAAAGGTTCCAATATTTTAGATTTATTTTTAGGATAAGTAGCACAAAATTTAAACAAATAGAAAATTAGTTAAAATAAAGAGACCATATTAGTATATCGGGTCTCTTTATTTTAAGGGCAGATAGGAAAGAAGGGTTAGAGATTATCAAGCTTTATTAAATAAAATATAATTTGTGAGTGAAAAAAATGTACCGACTATTCTATTTTGTTATAACCATACTCATGATGTTATTAGGATTATCTTCTAGAAAATTTAGTAATCATCTTCCTGATTTTATAGCTGTTCATGCAGGAGATATGATTTGGGCGATGATGGTTTACTTTGGGTTTCGGTTTCTATTTATTAGAAAAAGCCTCCTATTAGCAGGAGTACTGAGCATACTATTCAGTTTTGGAATCGAAGGCAGTCAATTATATCAAGCGGATTGGCTTAATCAGCTTCGAGATACAACAATTGGAGCGTTAATTCTCGGAAAGGGCTTCCTATTTATGGATTTAATACGCTATTCATCAGGAATTTTACTGGCTTGTATAATAGATACATTCTTTGTTTGGAGAAGTAAAGGAGACTGATCTACAATTGATTTTTCTGGTAGTTATACCATCCTTATGGCCATTTCAGCTATAATGATAGGTATAAACTAAAAACGCAGGAGTAGCTTTCAAAATGAATAAGACAATTGGAATATTAGCACATGTTGATGCGGGAAAAACTACTTTTTCAGAGCAGCTTCTATATCATACAAATAGTATAACTAAACGTGGCCGTGTAGATCATAAAGATTCCTTTTTAGATAGTCATATAATTGAAAAGCAACGAGGGATTACGGTTTTTGCAGACCAAGGAATCATTGAACATGGAGATTCTACTTATTATTTAATTGATACTCCTGGACATATTGATTTTTCTCCAGAAATGGAAAGAGCGATTCAAGTAATGGACTTTGCTATTGTGATTATTAGTGCGGTAGAAGGGATTGAAGGGCATACCGAAACGGTGTGGAATCTATTAAGGAAGCATCAGATTCCTACATTTTTCTTTATTAATAAAACAGATCGGACAGGAGCGGATGTAGCACGTGTTCTGAAAGAAATTCGTTCCCAATTTACGACAGATGTATATGATATTTCCTCTTTAGATAATAGCAGTATGTCGGATGTGCAAATAGAATTTATTGCAGAGCGAGATGAAGAGCTCTTGGATTACTATATGGATAATGGCTATCAACCAACATTGTGGATGGAAAAAATCCAAGAAATGATTATTTCGTCGCGGCTATTTCCTTGTGGATATGGTTCAGCACTTCAGGATATTGGGATAAAGGAATTTTTCGATCAGTTTCATCAATTAACAAAAACAATGTATAGGAAGAATCAACCTTTTGCAGGAAGAGTATTTAAAATTCGTTATGATCAAGCTGGGACAAGAATTACTTTTCTAAAAGCAATAACTGGTACTCTGCATGTCAGAGATGAACTTCCATATGGAAATGGAATCGTAGAGAAAATTACGCAAATTCGTAAATATACTGGAAAACAATTTCAACAAGTGAATGAAGCCGGTGCTGGAGAGATTTTTGCTGTAACAGGTCTTACAGAGGCCGTTGTGGGAGATGGAGTCGGGGCAATGCTTGAAAAAGCAGTATATGAATTGGTGCCAACGCTTCGTTCAAAAGTGGTAGTTGAAAAGGGAGTAAATAGAAAAGAGGTACTAAAGCTTTTTCAGATATTAGAAGCAGAGGATCCATCTCTTCAGATAACATGGGAGGAGAAACAGCAAGATATTCACTTGCATGTGATGGGAAAAATACAGTTAGAGGTACTTCAGGAGCTAGTATTAGAAAGATTTTCTTTAAATGTGCACTTTGGTCAACCGGAAATTTTGTATAAAGAAACAATCGAAACAGCTACTGTCGGATATGGACACTTTGAACCATTACGTCATTATGCGGAGGTACATCTCCATATAGAGCCAGGAAAAAGAAATACAGGTATTACATTTGAGAGTAGATGCCATACAGAAGACTTATCTCTAGCAAATCAACATCTCATCTGCCAGCATCTTTTTGAGCGAGATCATCATGGGATTTTGACTGGTTCCCCCTTAACAGATATAAAAGTGACATTATTAACAGGGAGAGCCCATAATAAACATACACATGGCGGTGATTTTCGGGAAGCTACTTTTCGAGCATTGCGCCAAGGACTAGAAAAAGTACAGAACCGGTTATTAGAGCCCTATTATGCTTTCAAAATAAAAGTAGCTATCGAACAAATGGGCAGAGTGCTGGCTGATATTCAAATGGCCCATGGAGCATTTGATACGCCCGAAACAATAGATAATAAAGCAATTATTACCGGCAAGGCTCCCGTTGCCACATTTATGGAATACAGCACAATCTTAGCCTCTTTTACACAAGGAAAAGGTCAGCTTTCCTTTACCTTTGCGGGTTATTACCCTTGTCATAATGAACAAGAAGTGATTGCTGGACTAGACTATGATAAAAATGCTGATCCAGCATATACATCCTCGTCTATTTTCTGTGCGAAAGGCGCAGGATATACGGTTCCTTGGCAAGAAGCGGAAAAAATGATGCATTGTCTATAGAAAGGATGAACGATTGATGAAGATTCGTAAGCTTAGAGAAGGAGAAACTCCCCCTTTTGATTTATTATTATTAGCAGACCCATCTGAACATTTAATCAGAGAATATCTTAAAAAGGGCATTTGCTATATGGCGGAAGATAGGGATCAAACTATCGGTGTCTATGTTTTATTACCAATGGAAGAAGAAACAATAGAATTAATCAATCTAGCTGTTGGCGAAAGCTATCAAGGAATAGGCTTAGGGAAAAGGTTAGTTATGCATGCCATTGAAGAGGCGAGAAAACTAGGATATAACAGAATAGAAGTAGGGACTGGGAATAGCAGCATTTCACAACTTGCTCTCTATCAAAAATGCGGGTTTCGGATCGATCGAATTGAGAAAGATTTTTTTCTTCAACACTATGAAGAGGAAATCTATGAAAATGGAATTCAGTGTATGGATATGATAAAGCTCACACAGGATATATAATCCAATTTTGAAAAGGTTAAAAATTAAAAATTAACAGAATTATTACAAAGGTAACAAAGGGTTATTCTCCCTTCTAGACTTACAGAATGCTAGAAAATATACGATATTTAATAACTAGCTTGTAAACTAATTTTAAAAGGATTGACTTATTATTTTAATAGAATTGTAATTTAGAAGCCTCTTTCATGTGTTATAACAATAGAGAAAGGGGTTTTTAGATGCGTTCCTTAAAAAAACTAATGGCCATTTCGTTAAGTAGTGTCATCTTTTTGACATCAGCGATTATGGTACAAGCAGAAACGAGTCAAGAAACACTGAACAAGGCAAAAAATCAGTTGGATCAAAATCAGCAATTGATTAATGAAAAAGAAGCAGAAAAGCAAAAAACTTTAAAAGAGTTGGAAGCTGTTCAAGAGGAATTAAAATCTATTGAAACAGTAATGCAGCAAAATAAAGATAAAATAGCAAATCTGCAGGTGAAAATTGAAGAAACGCAACAACAAATAGAGAAAAAGAAAGAAGAAATTGTTGTTCTAGAAGATAAAGTATTGGCACGTAAAGACGTGATGAAAGATCGTCTCGTTTCCTTGCAGAATACAGACCAAACAAATGTTGTTTTAGAAGTGCTGTTTAATTCAAAGGACTTCGCTGACTTTCTTAGTAGAGCAACAGCTATTTCGATGATTTTTGATGGTGATAAAGATATATTAGAGCAGCAGCAAGCTGATCTTCAGAAAATTGAAGAAGAAAAGGCAGCAATTGATCAGCAAGAAGAAGAATTAACAGGACAATATGATGAATTAGCAGCTACTCAAAATGAACTGCAGCAAAATGTTGCTCAAAGACAAGAGGCAGTAACGGCTGTTCAGAAAAAATATGCTTCTGTTTCTAAAGAAGTAGAATTGGCTGAGAGCCAGAAAAAAGCAGTACTTGATCAAATAGGTGCAGCAGAGTCCGCATTGAAGAAAGAGCAAGAAGAAGCGAAGAAAGTCGTAAAGGTAAATAGTCCAGCTAAAAAAGTTGCTAGTGCATCGACTAAGTCAAAACCTACTACGAGCAAAGCATCTTCTAGTAAGTCTTCAAGCAGAAAAGATGTTATTTATGTAACCTCAACTGCTTATAGTCATCAAGATACAAAATCTGATTTTACGGCACTTGGATATAATATTAAAAAGAATAAGAATATGAAATTAATTGCAGTAGATCCAGCAGTCATTCCATTAGGTTCTAAAGTTTGGGTAGAAGGTTATGGAGAAGCAGTGGCAGGAGACACAGGCGGAGCAATTAAAGGACATAAAATAGACGTCTTAATGCCATCAACTAGCAAAGCAAAGGCGTGGGGACGGAAGACAGTCAAAATAAAAATCTTGGATTAATTTAATACTATTCTTCTTATTATATAGACTCTCAGGTGTGAAGAGTCTTTTTTTTTGCTAAAAAAGAGGAATGCCTTTTATTTGGCATTCCTTCATACTGTCTATTTTCAAGGGGGGACTTGAAAAAGCAATTTAATGACTATAGCTATATCATACCCATCTATTATGAATAATATATGACAAAACTATCAATAAATCTTAAATAAATTGTTAAGATAAGATAAACGTATAAATATTAGCTAGTATCTTATATTGTGAATCTACTATTTTTTAAGTTTAGCCCATGTATCGTCCAATGCTTTCATTGTTTCCTCGCGTGATTTTTGACCTCCTACATATGCTTGAAGACTAGCACCGAACTCCTGTCCAGCACCATCAGGATATTTCGTGAATTGCCATGTATATGTTTTGCCTTCTTGAGAGTAGTTTTGAATCTCTGCGCCTAAGGGACCGATATCTTCAGCCGTGGCAGTGATTGTTTCAAATGCTGGAACATATTTAAAGTCCTTTACAATAGATTCTTTTGCGAAATCGGAAGTAACCATCCAGTTTAAGAAATCTAATGCTGCTTCTTTATCTTTTTCAGGAGCATCCTTATGAACAACCCAGTTTGTAGGTACATCCACCATTAGCTTATCCGATTTTTCCTTCTCATCACTTAATGGCATTGGGATAAAGCCTACTTCCAAGTTAGGAGAAATTTTATCAATCATCGGCTGAATCCAGTTTCCTTGCTGGATCATTGCAGCTTCACCTGTTGCAAAAAGAGTTACTTGGGTATTGTAGTCTGTTGTTAATGGATTCTTATTACCATAATCAATGGTTAAATCCAATAAATCAAAGTATTTGTCAAAATGCTCATTCCCTTCGATTTTTGCTGATCCGTCATTTAATCCTTTAATAAAGGCGTCGGCATCTTCTTGATAAGCAAAAGGAACATTTAATCCATGGTTAGCTAAAACCCACCATTCACCATAACCGATTGAAAAAGGTGTAATTCCAGCAGCTTTTAACTTTTTAGCAGCCGCTTCTAGTTCAGAAAATGTTGTTGGTATTTCCGTAATACCTGCCTTTTTAAATAATGCTTTATTATAGGCAAATCCATATCCCTCCAGGTTAACTGGCTGGCCATAAATTTTTCCATCTACTGTCATGGGAACTAAGGCACTTTCATATGCGTCCTTTACCCATGGTTGATCTGACAAATCCTCTAATTTATCCAGCCAAGTTAAGGCCTCTTGATATCCACCATTTCCAAAAATATCAGGAGCTGTATTGGAGGCGAATTTTGCTTTTAAAGCAGCCGTTCCATCTGCTCCTCCACCGACTGTTTCAATATTAAAGGTTACATCTGGATGTTCTTTTGAATATTGATCAGTCAATGCTTTTAATTGATCCGCAATTTCTACTTTTCCGTTAAACAAGTCCACCACTACTTTATCTCCTTTGCTTGAAGAGGTGTTACTTGAGGCACCCTCATTTGAACAAGCACTTGCAAAGAGCAGAGAAGCAGATAAGATACCAGTTAATAAGGAATACCTTTTCATTTTGTTAAATTTCATTTGATTTCCTCCTGTTTATAGAAATAGCTTATTTATATGGAAGAGGTGGCTTTGTGAACACAGCCTCTTAGCTCCCTATTTAATAGATCCACTAGTAATCCCTTGTATAATATGCTTTTGCATCGAAAAGAAGAAGATTAACAGTGGGACAATTCCTATCATTAGTGCTGCTAGAGCGAGATCCCATTGCTTTGTGTATTGGCCAAAGAAGAAGAAAGTAGCAAGTGGGATTGTCCGCAGTTCTGGATTTTGTAGGACAAGTGATGGTAATAAGTAGTCATTCCATATCCAAAGACTATTTAAGATAATGATTGTTACGGTAATTGGTTTTAATAATGGAAAAACAATTCTCCAGAACACCCCAAAACGAGAGCAGCCATCCATAATAGCAGCTTCTTCTAATTCAACTGGAATTCCTTTAATAAAACCATGATATAAAAAGATAGTCATCCCAGACCCAAAACCTAAATACATAAATACTAGCCCCCAAATACTATTAAGTAAGTGTAAACTTGAGGCTGTTTTAATAAGTGGAATCATAATAGATTGGAAAGGGATAATCATGGCAGCAACAAAAGCCATGAAAATGATCGTGCTAATTTTCTTTTTCGTCCGGACCAGCATATAAGCAGCCATCGAACAGAATACGACTAATACAATATTGCTAGCTATCGTTATAAGAAGAGAGTTGCTAAAAACCTTTAGGAAATTTAACTTTTCAAAAGCATTTAGATAGTTTCCAAATTCAAACGTACTTGGTAAGGAAGAGGTATTTGTTAGTATTTCTGAAAAAGGCTTGAGTGAATTAGAAATCACATAATAAAAGGGAATCAAGAATAATAAGCCTAGTATAATACCAAGCAGTTCCATTAAGAAAGTTTTGCTAGTATACCTGTTTTCCATCAAGATTCCACCTCTTTTCTCTTAGTAATTGTAACCTGTAAAATGGAGATGGCAGCTACAACAATAAAGAAGATAAGTGCTTTGGCTTCCCCAATTCCGTAGCGATTGTTAACAAAGGCTTCGGTATAAATATTAAGTGCCAGCATTTCCGTTGATTTAAAAGGACCTCCATTGGTTAACGAAAGGTTGGCGTCGAATATTTTAAAGGAAGATGCAGTTGTTAAGAATAAGCATATTGTCACAGCAGGAGCAACAAGTGGAACTTTAATATTTCGCAGCACTTGAAAGCGGTTTGCTCCATCCATTTTTGCTGCTTCAATTAGCTCTTTTGGAATGTTTTGCAATGCAGCTATATAAATGAGCATAATATATCCTGCTCCTTGCCATACACTGACAATTACAATTCCCCAAAAGGCGGTATTTTTATCTCCTAACCATGCTAACTCAAATAGTGGTATTCCTGTAAGTTCTCCAATAGAAGCGAATCCTCTAATAAAGATAAATTGCCAGATAAAGCCGAGTAAGAGACCGCCGAGTAGATTAGGCATAAAGAATACAGTACGTAATAGATTGCTGGATTTTAGTTTTTGAGTAACAAGCAGTGCCAGGCTAAAACCAATGGCGTTTGTCAAAATAATCGCTACAACAGTGTAAACAGCAGTCAGCTTAAAAGATTGGAGAAACTGTTTATCGTCTGTGAAGATATACTTAAAATTATCCAATCCAACCCACTTAATCTCTCCAGTTATGCCATTCCAATCGGTAAAGGAATAATAGATGCCAGAAAAAAATGGAACAAGCACCACAATTGTAAAGGCAATAAAAACGGGACCTACAAATAGAGAAAATAAACCTGCTTCCTTCCAGTTCTTTTTCTTTTTGGTAGAGAGTGATTTTTTTCTCGTTACACTTGTCTGGTGTATAGGGGGAGTTTCTACTTTTTCTATATTATTTGGATTATTCACTTTCTGCACCTCCTAATTTTATAATATAATGGTTATACCTTTTGAGGTAACCGCTTACATTGACAAGGAAGGTGTAATATATTGACCACTCCTTTTGTATTCTTTTTATAAGGAATGGTTTGGAGAGGAGGAGAGAAAGATTAGAATAATATCCACTTTAGACGTATATCAAAAAAACGGAGTTTATTTAAGGCTTCTCGACCGAAAATGAAATGGGGTATTCGAAAAAAATTAATGATTTTCTTGCTTCTTGCTACTATTCTTCCCTTTGGAAGCAGTATCGTCCTTACCTATTTTCAAACAATCCATCATGTTAACAAGGAATCAGTTGCATACAATACAGAGTTAATGAAGAAGGGAAAGGAAGAGTTAGGTACGTACTTAGAGGATATTGCTTTAATGTCTACCGTATTATATCGTTATACTCCTTTCATGAATGTACTAACACAGGGAGTGGGAGAAAATAACAAGGAGAATATGGAAGAGGTACGTCGAGTGCTGGCATATGTGTACAATTCTCGTTCAGAAATAGAGCAAATGCATTTATATATTAATAAAGGGAGAGATTCTGTTACAAACTATCACTCACGCATAAGTGGGAGAGGTGAAAATAAAAATATCTATTTTCATCCATATTATCGGAGATTAGAGGAAAGTGAAACAAACTATTCGCTTATCGAACCACCACATACGATATACAGTTATAATGGCTTATCGATTATTCCTAACTCTGAGAAATCAACTGTTCTATCCCTTCATAATAAGATTAGAAATGTGCCATCTAATGATATTTTGGGATTTATGTCTATTGATATAAATCTTTCCATAATAGATGGAATCGTGAATAGACTATATAACGATAATGAAGGTATTTCCATTATAAATGAAAATGGAACTGTAATTTACTCTTCCAATAAAGCTGTAATCGGCAAAAAAACAAAGGATAAATGGTTTTATAAAGTTCAAACAAATCCCCAACAAAATAACATGAAGTGGGAAAGTAAAGATTTTTCAGGGGTTATTTTTTATGAAAATATTGCTGTGCAAGATAATAGTTGGTATATGGTAAAAAGTATCCCTTACTCTAGTCTCTATCAAGGGGCGAAGGCAACAGCATTTATGAATACGATGATTGCCCTAGTGGCTTTAGTTATTGTATTAGTTATAACAATGATTATTTCCTTTAAGATTACTGCTCCAATTAAAGTTTTAATGGAAAATATGAAAAAGGTCGAGAAGGGGATTTTTGTGGCAAACTTTGAGGCGGGAGGATATGATGAAATCGGAATGCTTGGTAGGCGTTTCAAATCGATGGTATTACAAATCAATAGATTAATAGACAAAGAATATAAGCTGCAAATTGAAAATAAGTCAGCTCAATTAAAGGTATTGCAGTCACAAATAAATCCCCATTTTCTATACAATAGTTTTCAGTCCATTGGCACACTTGCTCTAAAAATGAATGCAGTTCCTGTTTATACATTATTGACTTCTCTCTCGGATATGATGCGATACAGTATGGATATGAGAGAGGACGTGGTGCCGCTAACGAAAGAATTAAAACATACACAATCTTATCTGAGTCTCCAAAAACAGAGGTTTGAGGAGGATTTGAATATAATATTAACAATCGAACAAAGTACGCTTGAAATTCCTGTTCCGAAAATGCTGCTACAGCCAATTATTGAAAACTGCTTTAAACATGGTTTTAGTCAAAAAATGGAGGATGCAGGAATCACAATCCGTGCTTATACAGAGGATGGTGATTTAGTTATTATTGTCCAGGATAATGGGATTGGAGTAAGCAGTGAAAGACTTAAAATGATTCATGAAGAATTATATGATGAGGAACGTAGAAAGGAGAATAAAGAAAGAGAATCAATCGGATTAATTAATATTTACGATCGTTTGCAACTTTACTATGAGGGACAAGCAAGCTTTGTCATCGATAGTATTGAAAAGAAAGAATTTACCGTAATGATTCGTATTCCTATATTTTTATATGAAGGAGTGATTGATGATGAAGGCACTAATCGTTGATGATGAAAGGCATGTTCGTGAAGGAATTAAGCTTCTTGCTGATTGGTCAGGAAATGAAATTACAGACATTTACGAAGCAAGTAATGGAGAAGATGCTATTCAAATAATAGAAGCGGCAAATCCCGAAATTATTTTTTCTGATATGAAAATGCCAAAGGTCGACGGTACTCAGCTTTTAAAATGGATGGATGAGCATTACGCTCATGGGAAGACGATAGTAGTTACGGGCTATGATGATTATCATTACATGAGAAAAGCAATGCATTATGGAAGCTCAGACTATTTATTGAAGCCTATTAACCCTGAAATGCTGAATGATACCCTAAGGAGGGTAGTGAATGAGTGGAAACAAGAGGAAGAGGAAAGAAAAAGGAAGCTTAATAGAACAAAACTTATTAATAAAATGAAGCTAGCATACCGTGATCACCAATTGACACAGATGTTAAATAATGATCTATTCGATAAACATGTCCTGGAGGAATTTCTTTTAACCAAAGCACAGGTCTATACAATCGGACTTTTACAGGTAAGTAATGGAATTGTGGAAGAATTTAACGGGGATAAGGATCTTACTCTTTTTACACTCTTGAATGTAATAAATGAGGAGCTTAGCAGCAATAATAAGGGAATTGCTTTTCATTATGTAACCGGAAAAGGAGAAATTGTCCTCCTTCTTATAAGAAGGAAAGAGGAAGCGGTTGTCATCATGAGAGAGGTACATACTACTATCCTAAAGTTATTAGGAATCTCTTGTACTTTATCAATGGGATTAGAAGTTACTTCGATTAACCAGTTGAATCTTTCTTATCAGCATGCTAAGTCTATTATGATGAATCGAGATGTTTTAGATAATCAACAAGGAAAAATAATGATAGAGAAAAAAGAACATGAGATAAAAAGCTTAATGGGTTATTCTAGCTCGATAAAAATGGCGATTCAAACGGGAGAAATACATGCTTTTCACTCACTTATTGGGCAGATTCAAAAAGATATAACGAATAATCCACCATTATCATTAAGCCAGCTTTTGCATTTGGAGCATGAATATTTAATGATAAGTACAAGATGGTATAAGGAGTTCAATCTTTCGATAAGAATTCCCTCCAATATAGAGGAGCGAATTTATTCATTTATGGACAAAGAGGGGATTTTTCAGTTGGAAGCATATAAAGCAAGGAAGAAAAAAGAAATATCATTGTTTCTTCGCCGAGTAAAAAGACAAAATACCCGAAGAACGCAAAATGTTATTCACGAAATTGAAAAGTACATAAAAGCAAATTTTCATCGGGAGATTAAGCTTCAAGAAATATCGGAACACTTTTACATCAGTAGAGAATATATTTCAAGAAAATTCAAACAAGAGTATAATATCAATATTTCTGAGTATTTAGTTACCATCCGAATGAAAAAAGCCCAAGAATTATTGAAGAGCAGTAATTTGAAAGTGTATGATATTGCTAATATGATTGGATACCAAGATGATAAATATTTTCGCAAAGTATTTAAAAAAATCATAGGTGTTTCACCAAATGAATATCGTGAGATGGAAATAAGATAAAGTGAAAATATATATTTCGGATTTTTTAGATATTAGGAAACTAGACGAAAGGTGAATGTTTTGAACTACGATAAATTATTACATATTGGAACAGAAGAAGTACAAGTAGGATTCCATAAGTCCTATCATTATCATCGATATGAACCAACTCCATATGAGCATTTGGAGCAATTATTTCGCGAATTTCCGCTTCGGGAAGCAGATCATATAGTTGATTTTGGATGTGGGAAAGGGCGTTTAAACTTTTATATTCATTATGTATTTCAGTCGACTGTAAAAGGAGTTGAAATCAATGAAGATTTTTATCATCAAGCGCTTCATAATCTAGAACGATACGCAAAAAACAGGAAGAAAAAGAAAGAAAAGATACATTTTTATTTAGGAAGAGCAGAGGATTATTTGGTACAGCCAGAAGATAATTATTTCTATTTCTTTAATCCCTTTTCCTTGCCTATCTTTCAAAAAATTATTAGTAATATCATATACTCACTGGAAGAAAGTAGTCGCAAGGTCAACATTATTCTCTATTTCCCCTCAGATGAATATCGATTTTTTATGGATAATCATGCATTATTCAAACAGCAAGGAGAGGTGAAAGTCGGGAATAGGACAGATAAGGATACGTTTATCATTTATCAATCTCTCTATTAGGCGTTATTTCTTGCCTGTTAAATCTTTAAAGATTTAACAGGCTTTCATTTATTTTAAATAGTTGGAAGATGATACCATTATTGAAAGGTTGTCTAAAGTGGATTTTTCCTTTATATTCAATTTATACAAGCGGAAAGTCTTAGGTAAAAAGTTTTGAATATACCATGCGTTAATCAAAAGTGAAAAGAGATAACCAGGAGAAATCGCTTATAAGAATATTTTTAGAGGGGAAATTACTATTTTTACGTTGCCTAGTGCTGATTCAGTAACTTATTTACAAGTGGAATATTCTATTCCTATTATTCTATTATCAATCTTAATCGCATGTTTAGCATCTTATACGGCGCTTTCCATGAATGAGCGGATTGTTTACAATAGTTTTTTTCATCGATATATTTGGTTAGGATTAGCGTCTATTACGATGGGATTTGGAATTTGGTCGATGCATTTTATTGGAATGAGCGCCTCTATGCTCCCAGTAAATATGAAATATAATATTCCATTAACGATACTTTCAATAGTACCAGCTATTCTAGCTGCTTTTTTGGCTTTCCTCCTATCAAGTAAAGCTAGAAATTCTAGTAGATTAATTGTATTCGCTGGGATATTTATGGGGATTGGTATTAGTGCTATGCACTATATTGGAATGAAAGCAATGAATATAGAGGCTAATTATGCCTATCATTTTGGCTATTTTACTTTATCTGTTGTTATTGCCATGCTTGCTTCTTTTGCTTCCTTATTTATTTTTCTAAAGTTGCAGCCATATATGAATAACTTTATTGTGAAATGTATTACCTCCCTTTTGATGGGAATTACGATATCAAGTATGCATTATACTGGAATGTATGCTGTCAGGTATTATGTGGATTCAGAAAGAGAACTTATTCATTCCCACACAAATCATCTTAGTATAAAATCAATCATTCTCGGTGTATCAATTGGTATGGCTATTCTTTTTTTATTTTCTTTTTTATCTAGCTTGCTGGATCGCTATGTCGACTATCGTTTAAATCATTTTGATGCATTAACGAAGCGTCCAAACCGCAGGCAGTTTGAAAAAGTGATAGATTCTGCTGCTTATTTAAGTGGGATAGCAATTCTTCATATTCATAATATAAATAAATGGAATAGTAAGTATGGCTACTGCTTTGGTGATAAAATCATTATTTATATAGACGAATTATGTAGGAAGCTAGTGGGCCATAATATAGAATTGTTCCGAATAGAAGGAAATCGTTTTGCGTTCTTAAGTAGGACAAATGAGGATCTAGAAAATTTAATTTTAGAACTTAATCAGCTAACAGCCATCATATCTAGTCCTGTAATAATTGATGATCAAATAATCAAGATAGAGACAGCTATTGCATTGTCTGTTAATGAGAAAAAGGTTTCTGCCAAACAAATATATATAAATGCTGTAGCAGTTTTAGCCCATTATTCGCTTCGCTATGAAAATGAAATAATAAAGTATGATTCAGATAAACATAAACGAACATTTGCTAATCACCTTGTGAGTGAGATAGAAGATGCCCTTATAAAAAAACAATTATACTTAGTTTATCAACCTAAAGTAATTTTACATTCAAAGGAAGTAGCAGGAGTGGAAGCTTTATTAAGATGGAAACATCCTAAGTATGGGGAGCTTTCTCCAGGGATTTTTATTCCTATCTTAGAAGCGTCTGAAAAAATGTGGGAAGTTACCGACTGGATTATGGAAGAGATCTGCAAGCAAATGGCAAGATGGCAAAATCAAGATAGAAGACTACCTGTAGCGTTTAATATTCCTGGTCCCTATGTTACTTCTCCACGATTAATGAGAAACTTAGTAGCGTATGTGGAGAAATATAGGCTAAGTCCGTCATTAATCGAGTTAGAGATTACAGAAACAAGTGCCGTTGGTAATATGGAAGGAGCGATTCAATCCGTACAAGCCTATAGAAATGCAGGCTTTTCTGTTGCTCTTGACGATTTTGGTACTGGGGTATCTTCCTTGTCCTATTTAAAAAGAATTCCAGTCAATACATTGAAAATAGATAAAACCTTTATTGACGAGGTTCCAGAATCGCAAAAAGACGGAGAAATTATTAAAGCTATTATTGCCTTGGCAAGTTCTTTGCATTTAAGCATTGTGATAGAAGGAGTAGAAAGAGAAGAACAGATTGAATATTTATCTTCCATAAATAAATGGCCGATTATCCAAGGCTATTATTACGCTAAACCAATGAATAACCTTGCTTTAGAAGAGTGGCTTTATATGTTTGCAGAAGAAAAAACAGGATAGAAGTTAGAAAAATAAGATCATCCGCTTGTATGTTAAAAGAAAGGATGATCCTTTTCTTTTCGTGTGATCTTTGAGATGAATAGAAATGATAAGTGAAATCTGTGGTTGATATACGTGACTATTCTGCAGATAATTTAATATCTTTAGAGAAGACTCCTGTATTTTCTAATTTACAGGAATCATTTTCTAATTTAATAGTTGGTGAAATGGGAGCACTTGCCTTTCTAGTTTTAGCGAAGAAAGACTGATAAAATATGAAAGAGAAACAACAAAAGATCATTACTAAAAATAAGCTGTTTAGAACGAAACTCATTTATTTATCCTCCTTTTGATGGGGCCGATATGGTAACTATACCGTTTATTGATGAAGGGAGTATAAAGAAAGAGTTAAGTTTAAATGGAGTCAGTGTAAAGATGCATAGCAAATAGATGAAAAGAGGTGTTTTATGTATTTATCCGTACAAGAAACCGCAGAACTGCTGTCGATTTCAGAAATAAAAGTTAAAAACTTGATTTTACAAAACCAGATCAGAGCCATTTATGATGGGACGGATTATCTTATTAACAAGGAGCAATTTAATACGCATTTCAAGCAAGTGGAAAAATATAAAACGTTTGTAGAAGAAGTATTAAGTGAGCCGATTCCTGAGGATTTAGACATTAAAGATGAGGATTAGTGCTTATTTAGATTGTCTAATAATAAGGCTGAGAAACAACAAATTTACATTATTGCGTTGCTGACACTCTGTTCGCCAGGGCATGCTGTTGAGAGGTTTAGAGCGTCTATCCTTATTGTAGGAGTGGAGTGTCTTTATCTCCACTCCACTTTTATTTTGTTCTATAATTATTTGGGTTATCCACGACCGGAAAACTTTTGTCCCGGTCTCTCTATATGGTTAAACTTCTAGCCACGAATGAGACCAATTTTCGATTTCTTTCATAATTGGTTCTAATGAGCGCCCTTTTTCTGTTAGAGAATATTCAATTCTAACCGGCGTTTCAGGATATACCTCTCGTACCACAATATCTGCTTGCTCTAAATCCTTTAATCTCTCCGATAAAAGTCTTCCGCTTATTCCAATGGAGGATTCTATAGAACAGAAACGTTGAGGACCGTTTAACAGCTGATAAATAATTAAACCAGTCCAGCGTTGGCTTAAAATACTCATTGCTTTTTCAAACCGTGGACAAATCGTTGAATGGTTCATCTTACATCCCCCCCTCGTAATAATTATACAATAATTATTATTTTAAGTAAAAATATTATGAATCATAACTTGATTACTTTACAACTGTTGTTTATTAAAATAAAATTACTTACATAAAGTAACTTATTAAGGGAGGAAAAAGAATGACATTTCATAACGAGTCAACTATTTATGCAAAATCAATAACTTTAAAAGTATCTAATCTAGAAAAGTCTCTTTTGTTTTATACGAAAATAATTGGTTTTTCAGTTGTGAGTCAAGATAAAATGACGGCATCTTTACGTGCGGGAAAAGGGGTACCTTTTTTATTTTTAGAAGAATTAAAAGAAGTCGAGCCTAAAATGGTACGAACAACAGGACTCTATCATTTTGCTATCTTGGTGCCATCAAGAGAAGAATTAGGGATAATATTGAACCATTTGCTAGAAACAGGTTATCCACTACAAGGAGCTTCTGATCATTATGTTAGCGAAGCGATCTATCTAGCAGATCCAGATGGAAATGGTATTGAAATCTATCGAGATAGAAAGGCGACAGAGTGGGAGTGGGAAGATGGATTGGTGAAGATGGATACAGCTTATATGGATACAAAAGGAGTGCTTGCATCTGCCGGAAATCGCCCATGGAAAGGACTTCCCGAGCAAACTATCCTTGGTCATATCCACTTACATGTTGCGGATTTAACGGAGACAGTCGATTTTTATGTGAAGGGATTAGGGTTTGATATTGTTCAAAAATATGGTTCCCAAGCATTCTTTCTTTCAACAGCACAATATCACCATCATATCGGCTTAAATGTTTGGAATGGAATAGGGGCTCCTGCTCCAGAAAAGAATCATGTTGGTTTAGCTTACTTTGATTTGAAAATACCTGATCACGAAAAACTAGAAGAAATAAAACATAGAATTGTGCAGCTAGGGGCATTAGTGAAAGAAAAAGAGGGTAAATGGTATACATGGGATCCTTCTGGAAATGCGATTCATTTAACAGTTACTTGAATATATAAAGCAATGCTTAATTTCTATTTTCTTATTAAACTGTTAATTAGAGTATGCCATTTCAGAGTTGAACGATAATCAACATTTATTAGGGGTGAGGAATTAGTTGCACTATAATCAAGGTGTTTATCAATATTTCATCGACAATACAGAAAGATTAACAGCAGAATGGTATAAAGATTTGACAAAAAATGATCCAAAAGGTGTGTATGCAACAACTGATCCATATACGATTGAGACAATGAAAAAGCAGAATAATGATTTTCATCTTCGACTTGCTGGTCTCTTCATTAAAGAAAGGGAAGAGTTCCTCGAAGACATTAAGGAATGGATTTATCAAATTGCAACCGATCAGGCGCATTTAGATACACCTATTCATTTTATTATTCGTGAATTTATTCGAACGAGGGAGCAATATTTTCAGTTGATTGAAGAATATGCAGTCAAACATCATGTTGAGCAGGAACGTGTCACGGAATGGAGCCATTCTGTTGTAAAGGTTCTCGATAAAATTATCTTGAAATATACCGAGGAACATCATAATTATTCTAATAGGCAACTTATAGCACAACAGGAAATGATTAATGAATTAAGTTCACCAGTCATTTCTTTAAGCAAAACAAGTGCACTCTTGCCTCTTGTTGGAGATATTGATACAGCACGTGCTGCTTTTATATTAGAAAATACGATTAAGCAATGTGCAGAGAAGAAAGTATTCAGATTATTTATTGATTTATCTGGTGTAATTATTATTGATACAATGGTTGCCCATCAAATATTCCAACTGATTCATGGTTTAAGCTTAATTGGAGTGAATACGACATTATCAGGTATTCGCCCAGAAATAGCAACAACCGCAATACAGTTAGGATTATCCTTTGCAGATATTTCAATTGCTTCCACGCTTTCTAAAGCAATTGAGCAAGATGGTAATTTCGAAAAATAAGTAGTAAGATTATGAATCAATGGAAGGGACGAGTGCCGTATTTATGGTGCCGCTAATCGCTGTTGCCCAAAATTGTCGACTTGTATGCAGGTTATCCTATCGAGGGGACAAGCAACTTTTGTCTTAACATTATCGTTCATGTATATTGGTAGAGGAAATTTTACGCCAGGATTACCTAGCTGGCTTACGCAAATTCCAGCTCGCCGTAAAAAGGTTTACCTGACGTACTTGATCTCTTTCATCGATTTAGAATTAGTAAAGAATGTACATATTATTTAAAGTGAAAATCAATCGTTTTTGCTTCTCCTAATATTTTGTCTTGTTCAGTATAGGCATCACTAGTAGTTAACTGGACTTTATTAATGGCAGAATCTTTTACAATAAAACCTATATTCCCTTTTTTTCGTTCTCCTGGTTTTAATACTCCATTAAGCTCTTCTAAGTAGATATCCTTTTCCCAAGTAATCATTTCATCCTTATTTGTTTGAATGAAAGCAACTGGAGAGAATTTCTTTCTTTCATCCGAGAGATTTTCTATTTCCACAAAAAACTTGATGAAGGTGAATTGTTCATCATGTGTATAAGTATGATAAAAGTCTATTAAACTATATGCGGGTCGATAATCGATAAGTTTGACGTCTTTTATAGTTAGCCTTATGGAATCAACCTGAACGTTTTTTGCTTCTTTCATAATGGCTTTTAATGTAGCTTCTCCTTTTCTATCACGGTAAAAGTCACCAGCAGTTAGTAAAGTGGCATCATCAATTACTTGCGGATTGGGAGCATAAATGTCTGTTGATACAGTTCTTATATCATCAGTCTCCGTGCTCATTGCTTCTTTCTTTAAATTATGCTTATTTGTACTGGTGTTTGTCTCCTTACTGCTACAGCCTGCTAATAAAAGGAAGATGAATAAATAGATCATAATTTGTTTCAATGGTGTTCCTCCTAATGGAAAAGCTTCCCTTCTAAATTGGAGGGAAGCACTTCTTTTATTACAATAAAGAAAGTACAAGTTTATAGAAGGCAGCAGTCCCCACGGGAAATGTCGCTCCAGCCCCCACGCTCCAAAACAGGTACCCTGTGCCTTTCTATTTGTCTAGCTCCGGGTACCTAGGAGCTGCGGTGCTTCGCGCCAAGTCCCTACGATAAGTCAACATCGGTTCACTAACGTTCTCCGTGTTTCCTATATCTCGGGAAATGTCGCTCCAGCCCCCACGCTCCAAAACAGGTACCCTGTGCTTTTCTATTTGTCTAGCTCCGGGTACCTAGGAGCTGCGGTGCTTCGCACCAAGTCCCTACGATAAGTCAACATCGGTTCACTAACGTTCTCCGTGTTTCCTATATCTCGGGAAATGTCGCTCCAGCCCCCACGCTCCAAAACAGGTACCCTGTGCTTTTCTATTTATCCGTTATTTTTATTTTTGTGTTTAGTAGGTTGAAGATAATTTTTGCATGATCTGTATTATCCTTTTGCCCTGCAAAAAGGTTGCTAGATGGTCCGTAGGCATAGACAGGAACGTCTTCACCTGTATGTCCTCCAGTTGTCCAGCCTGTATTGGTACGTTTATTGAAGATATCTTCAATAGCATTGTCGATACTAGTGAGATCCTTTGTATCAGCAGCTTTTTGAACGGCCTGAATTTCCTCTGAAGTTAATGATAACTGAATATTATCCTTTAAGGTCGACTCTACATTCGCGCCATTTACAATTAATTCTGCCATAAAATCAGGTGTTTTCTTTGCTGCTTTGATTGGCTCGCCATACCAGTTATAATCCCCATTCGCTGCAATAGAGAATCCGCCAGTTGAATGGTCTGCTGTAGCAACAACTAAAGTATTTTTATCCTTTTTAGCAAAGTCAATTGCTGCTTTATATGCCTTTTCAAAATCCTCCATCTCACTCATTGCAGCGACAATGTCATTATCATGGCCCGCCCAGTCAATTTGACTACCTTCCACCATAAGGAAAAATCCTTTTTTATTTTTATTTAAACTATTGATCGCAGTTTTTGTCATTTCCTCTAATGAAGGTGTATCCTTGTCTCTATCTATCATTTTCGGCATTCCTGCCTCCGCAAATAGACCGAGCAATTGTGTATCTTTATTCTTCAGTAAATCTTTACGATTCTTTACATAATTGTAGCCAGCCTTCTTAAAGTCCTTCGTTAAGTCTCGATCTTGACGAACGAAAAGGTCTGTTCCTCCACCTAAGAGAACATCCACTTTATGCTTACCATTTATCATCTCATCAAAATAATCATCTGCAATAGCATTCATGTTTTTACGATTGATATCATGTGACCCAAAAGATGCTGGGGTTGCATGGGTAATTTCAGAAGTGGCAACAAGACCTGTGGATTTGCCTTTTTCTTTTGCAGCTTCTAAGACGGTTTTCACTTCCGAATGGTCATTGTCTACAGCAATAGCATTATTGTATGTTTTAATACCAGCAGACATTGCGGTCGCGGCTGATGCAGAGTCTGTGACATTTTGTTCGGGATCTTCTGGGTATGTCATTTGCTGTCCTACTAAATAAGGATCAAAATATGTACTTTCTGCCGTTTTTGTTTTCGGATTATCTTTTAAATAGCGATAGGCGGAAGTGTATGAAACACCCATTCCATCTCCTATCAGAAAGATAACATTTTTCGGTTTTCCGTTATTGTTTCCCTTGTTTTTTGCTTCTGCATCTGTTCCTGTTAGTACAGTTGCTAATCCAGCAACAGTTAAAGAAGAGATTACAGCGATAGGCAGCAGCTTTTTTTTCCATGATTTTAAGTTCAAATTTTTCCCCTCCATTATTTAGACTCGCTTTATTATCACGGAAAAAAGTTAAGCTTGTTTTACAGTAGTTTAGAAAAAAAGTAAAAAAAACTAGGATAAATGTACCCTAGTTCGATAGTAACGATATAGATTGTTTGCCTATGGCTAAGGAAAAGAAAGTTTTTTACTTTAAAACAAAGTTTTGACCGAGTGCATAGGAAACGGCTGCTTTAGCATGTAAAAAAGTTGTATCAAATAATGGAATAGAACTGTCTTCTTGTTTTATAAGTAAGGGAATCTCGGTACATCCTAAGATTATCCCTTCAGCGCCTTGAGCTTGAAGTTTCTCTATAATACGCAAATAGATAGCCTTTGATTCTGGGAGAATTATCCCTTTGCATAGTTCATCAAATATAATTTGATGAACTGCTTCTCTATCCTCTTTGTCAGGAATAATGGTTTCAATTTCTTGCTGAAAAAGTGCGTCTTTATAAAAAGACTGCTCCATTGTAAACATCGTTCCTAATAAGCCGACCTTTTTTAAGGCAGTTTTTTTTATTTCATTTCCAGTAACATCTGCGATATGCAGCAGAGGAATATTGATAGCTGCTTGTACTTCTTTTGCCATTTTATGCATAGTATTGGTACAGATAATTACGATATCAGCACCGCCTGCTTCCAATGTTTTCGCGGCATTTATCATTAATACAGTGGCCTCATTCCAATGTCCAGCTTTTTGCAGAGCAACAATTTCTTCAAAGTCAAAGGAATATAGAAGCGATTTAGCAGAGTGTAATCCACCCATTTGTTCTTTTACGAATGTATTTATATAGCGATAATAATCAGCTGTTGATTCCCAGCTTAACCCGCCAATTAGTCCAATTGTTTTCATTGTGTACTCCTTTATCTCCATTTTTTCACATCATAACATGGTATACTGGTATAGAGTAGAGCCAGTAATTATATACTTTTATAGTACCAGTTTGTCTTTTTAGGAGGATTCTGCATGATCTTTATTACGATTGACCGATCCCATTCTATTTCTTTAACACAGCAAATTTATGAACAAGTTCGTAATGGAATATTGGAAAAGCGATTAAAAGAGGGGGATAGGCTGGCTTCTTCAAGAGAATTAGCAAACTCAATTGGAGTTTCGCGAAATATTGTACTGGAGGCGTATGAGCGTTTAATTGCAGAAGGATATTTAGAAGTGAAACCAAAATCTGGAACCTTTGTAGCAAGTGGGACTTCTCTGTCGTTTACAGAGAATACAAGAAGGAAAGAAACTCCTAAAAAAAGCGATGCAAATAAAAAGATGTACATTGATTTTAAAGCAGGGAATCCAGCAATCGATTATTTTCCAAGGAAGAAATGGGCACAATTGACAAAGGAAATTTGTTTGCATTCCCCTGAAGCAGTCTTTGGATATGGAGAAGCCTCGGGAATGAAAGAATTAAAGAATGCTCTTGTTGACTATTTAAAAAGAGTTAGAGGGGTACAATGCAGTGCAGAGCAAATTTTTATTACATCTGGCGCTACACAAGGATTGAAGCTAATCACAGAAATGCTTGGGAAAGGAAATAAAACGATAGCAGTTGAGGATCCTGTAACAGATGAAATGAGAAATATTTTTACTTTTAGCAATGGACAAATCATTCCTGTTCCTGTAGATGAAAATGGGATCGATCCAAAGGAATTACCGACGCAATCGCCAAGCTTTGTTTTTGTTATTCCTTCCCATCAATTTCCTTTAGGTGGTATTCTTTCTATTCAAAGAAGGCTGCAATTAATCGAGTATGCGAAAAAGATGGATTGCTATATTGTAGAAGATGATTATGATAGCGAATTTACCTATGAAGGGGCTCCAGTACCATCTATCCAAGGAATTGCACCTAACCGCGTTATATATGTAGGCACATTTAGCAAAATTCTTTCACCAGGTTTACGGATTGGATATGTCATTTTACCAGAGGAATTAATAAGTGATTTTGAACAAATTAAGTGGTTTTCAGACAGACATACTTCCTCCCTCGAACAATTAGTATTAGCCCGTTTTATCAGGGAAGGCTATCTAGATCGGCATGTTCGCAAAATGAAAAAAATATATAAAGAAAAACGAGAACGGTTAGTCTTAGCTATTCAGCAAAATTTTAAACATGCTACCATCATTGGTAAATCGGCAGGAATGCATTTAGTTGTGGAAATTCCAGATACAGATTTTCATTCCACATTCATACATAAAATCGAGGAATATGGAGTAAAGGTATATCCGATTGAACAGTATAGTTTAGTTAAAGGAAAGCATAAGAGTAGAATTGTAATGGGCTATGGGGGATTATCTCTCGAACAGATTGAAAAAGGGGTGCAATTATTGCGAGAAATTCTTGAGAGAGATAAATAGCCTTTTTAATGGAAAAACTATCTGAAATTCATTCTTTTTTAATATGATGTATGTAAATATAGTTTATATAAGTAAAATTAATATCCTAAGGAGTATGTAGATATGAATAAATCAAGAAAAAGCATCTTTTCAAAAAAGTGGTTAGCCATACTTTTTGGGGTACTCATTATTCTCTTATTTATTCCGACCCCATATTATTTAAATCAACCAGGATCGATTGAAGCACTTGCATCAAAAGTGACGGTAGAGGATGGTACGAAGTCGGAAAAGGGAAGTCTCAATCTAACAACTGTTTATTCGATTAAAGTAAATAATCCCTATATTTACCTATACGGATTGGTCGCACCACATACGGAAATCCGAAAAGAAGAAGAAGTTAAAGGGAATTTAAGTGATGAGGAGTACAACAAACTGATGCTTCATATGATGGCTACATCGAAGCAAAATGCGATTGTTGCCAGTCTGCATGCAGCAGGGAAAAAAGTAGAGTTTACTTATAACGGTATTTTCGTTGCACAAGTATTAGATAACTCTAAGGCAAAATCAATTATTCAAGTTGGAGATATTATCAAAAAAGTGGATGGAAAGTCGTTTACAAAAAGCGAGAAGTTAATTGCTTATTTAAAGGAAAAGCAAGCAGGAGATATAGTCCATCTTGAATTTTTACATGGCAAGGAAAAGAAAGAAGCAGATGTAGAAGTAATTGAATTAGACAAAAGGACAGGGCAGGTGGGCATTGGGATTGCTCCAGAAGATAATATGACTATCCACCCTTCTGTTGATGTAGAAATTAATAGTGAAAATATCGGAGGTCCTTCCGCTGGATTTATGTTTTCATTAGAAGTCTATAATCAAATTGTCAAAGAAGATTTAACAAGAGGCTACAAAATAGCCGGTACCGGAACGATGGATGCCGAAGGAAATGTGGGGCAAATCGGTGGAATCAAGCATAAAATCGTTGCGGCACATAAAGAAGATGTGGATATATTCTTCTATCCACGTGATATAACAGAATATGATACGAATGAAAAGGAAATTAAAGAGCAAGTAAAAGAAGAGGGATATACAGACATTAAGATCGTACCAGTAAGCACGCTGCAAGAAGCCATTGATTATTTAGAAAAACTTCCAGAGAAGAAATAAATTTATGGTTAAGCGAAGTCTCCTTACATAGTAGGGAGACTTTTCTTTTTATAAGAAAGGAGACAGGGAGATTCCTGTAAAATTCTAGCGTTTAGAAAAGCCTGAAATGGGAAAGTTATATATAAGAAATGAAAAGCACGTATAGTCGGTAAAACGGCATTTATAAGGAGGTTCACGATGTCAGAATTTTTCAGTGGTTTTTTTAATATTCTTTATGGAGCTTTCGGAGTTCCTCTACTTTTAATCGTTCTCATTATTCTTGTTATCGTTGTTTCACAAAGAAGACGAAAAAAGAAAATGAAGCAAGAAGACTGGATGGGGCATTCGTCAGTAGAGAAAATCGAAAAAGATAATAAGAAGAAGTAGCAATAGCATTTTCCTTCCTTTAGATGAAGTAAATTTGGCCATAAATTCAAGTATAAGAAGAACCTGAACAAGTATCCATTTTTACAATCTGGATACTTGTTCAGGTTTTGTAGGTTGTTTCTTAAAGTTTGTTGCCAAAAAAGGCTGTTATCAATATCAATAAAGCTAGAAACTGAACTCACTGAATATTAAATCTTTAAGACCTTTTATCCGATGTTTGCTCACTGGTAAACTTTCTTTAGAGTCAATTAGAACCAGATTATATGAATTCATAAATTCATCTTTTTGAATTTTTTTAACTCTTTCTAGGTTGACTAAATAGGATTTATGGATACGGTAAAATCCGTGCTTTGCTAATTTTGCTTCAAGAATTTCAAGTTTCTCGTTACTTTCAATAAGTTCTCCGGTTGTAAGATGTATTGTGGTTTTTCGAATAGTTTTACCAATAAAGTTGATCTCATCCTTTTTAATTAATAAGTAACCAGTTGATGTCTTAACCCCTACCCGAAGGTCGTCTTTATTTACATAATTAACTCGAGTTAGTGTTTGGAATAATCTAAATACATCAACAGGCTTTACTATATAATCTAAGGGATAAAAATTATATGCATCCAATGCAAAGGATTTGTGATTACTGATGAAAACAATTTTTATATTTTTGTAATACTGATTGATATGTTCTGCTAGTTTAAATCCAGATTGAGATGCAATTTCTATATCTAATAATGCAATATCTACTTTATTCTCACTTAAAAAAATTGGAAGAGAATCACCATTTGTAGAGGTATATACTAAATTATATGGTGATTCTTTGAAAATATCTTTATATAGTTCTAATTGTATCGGGTCATCGTCTATAGCTATGATACTTAATTTAGACATTTTTATTTAGAATCATTCTTTTGGTCTTTACTAGGAAGCTCAGGTTCGTATGTAAACCAGTACGATGCTAGAGTACCCTTTGAGGCCATAAAACCAACCTTACCTATAATTTTTGCTAGTACTTTCGTAAATAAGTTCATAAATAATCCACCTTTCTTGTAGTTTTTTTATCTAACCAATCGGTCATGTCATGATGCCATTTTGTAAGTGAAATCGATTGGAAGAGAACAGATAGCCAAATACTTGAGATAATACTTGATTTATCTATAGGTGACAATATCGTGAGGATGAACAGTGTTGTAATAAAAAATAATGAAATATGTTTGAATAACATTTTCTTATTGTTATTAAATAAAGCTCTAGTTTTATGTAAGACAGGAGCTTTTTTATTATAAATAAACATAGAAATTAAATAAATTATAAGGACAGCGATCATATTAAGAGCTAGAAAATGCTTGGTTGCTATCGAAAGTATAAGGATTAAAATAGTACTGTAGACCACACATTTTAAATAACTTTTAAAGTGTGCTCCTCCACCAAAAGTTCTTAGAAAAGCTCCTGTAAAAAGAGATACGGTGGCTTCAATAAAAACTCCAAATAAAGCCGATAGTATTAGAATAACTGAAATTTGAATAGTTAATGAGATTATCCACTCTAGTCCGTATCGTATATACTCTTTATTATCTTTGTATTCTGGGGCATGTTTGATAACAAAATTAGTTACTTCATTACTAATTATATTAGGATTAACCATAAATTATTTCCTTTCTTTAGGTGGTATGAGGACAAACATACTTAAAGTTCGATTATTAAGTTCTGGATATATGTATCCGTTATATCTCTCTAAAGTCATCATAATATTGCTTAGTCCTAATCCATTTTCATAAGTAGTTTTTGTACTATAACCATCTTGAAATATGTTTTCCAAATCTAGCAGCTCTGGATTCACTTCATTTAACACTTCGACTATTAAATACTGATTTTTGTAAAATTTAATGACTATTTCTCTAGAAGCTGTTTCGTTTGATTTTATAAATTCATATGCATTAGAAATTAAGTTTCCGATAACATTGTTAAATTCATAAACTGGCATAGGAATGAGTTCAAATGTATCGGAGATAAAAATATTAAAATTAATACCGTCTTTTTTTAAAACCTGTTTGTATTGAATAAGTAAACCGGCTATTGACATGTAATGTAAAGGTAGAGTTTCAGAAGTTGTCTGAAACTCTTCCGTGAGTTCACTCAGATAAGCTTTTAAATCATTTATTCTATTTAGATGGACTAGAGAATTGATAGTGTTAAGTTGAAAGATAAAGTCATGCCTTTGTGCTCGTATACTTCTTAGATAGAATTTAGCACTTTTCTCTTGCTCAGTTAATAATTTCTTTTCTGCTTTAATAGTGTTTAGATAAACTAAGTACCTTGTAAGGTAAATAAATGCAATACTTGAGGTAATTATTAAATAAGCAGAGGTAATCGATATACCGTCATCTTGAATGACTTTAATTACAATTAACATGAATAACACAACACATAGGGGGAAAATCCACCAAAACTTTGGGGGCTTAGCTTGAGAAATGTCCTGGTTAGGTATAAGACTCCTCCTAAATGCTCTTAGAAATAATAATAGTAGAGTTAATAATGAACCGTTAACTAATCCAGAGATAAATCGTATTTGATTAAATGTTGAAGAGCCTGCAAAAAGTAGATCAAAAATAATAATATTTATCAATTGTACAATCAAAAGAAGAGTCATACTTAATAATAGGGATAATATTGAAAAAGTGAATTTCACTTTATAGAGCTTGGATATAAAAATAGCTAGAATTACTACAGCTAAAGGCAATTTAATAAAGGGATAACTTAGTGATAGTGTTAAAAATATGGCTGTTCCTAGACTTATAGAAAATAAATAAAGTATCTGTATTTTACTAAAATGAAATTTATTTAATAATTGTAGGGTTATTAAAAGCATTGGGATTGTTTCAAACAGAGCTCCAAAAAAATCAATAAAAATCAAGGTCTTCTTACACTCCTATAATTAAGTATAAAAAAGTTGGAAAATTTAAAAATCAAATAACGAAAGTATTCGAGCCTATTTTTATGATGATTCAAACAATTAAGCGTTACCCATTTTAAATATACCCTTTTATGTACTGTAAATGTCCTAATATGCAGCTTTTTATCCCTTTTATAATTTTCGAGGTATTTATAAACCTGTTTCATTTTATAATGGAAAATATAGGATAAAAGGGTGGTGGTTTAAATACTAAAATACATTTCTATTTATTACTGAATAAAGAAATTTAAAAATGTAAGGAACAAATAACCTCTGAAAAAAGGTTGTATGGATTGGATTTATTTTCCTATTCCTTAAATAACAATGTAACATCAAATTTAAAATAAATCAATTTTTTTACACAAATAGTAAATAATGTTCTCGGATACTCGATGACCTTATGTAAATATATTAGTACTGTTATAATCCATATGATTCCAAGGAATTAATTGCTGATAATTAATTCTTAATATTCTGATATTAGGATACAGTGTTAAGTTTAGTACCTTTTAATACACAGATAGTATTAAATAAATTATAAACGCTGGTGATAAATTATGAATGCACAGTTTAAAAAAGGTGTACTAGAATTAATAGTCTTAATAATAATAAACAAAGAGGATGAATACGGTTATTCACTAATAAAGAAGATCTCGAATAAGATCGTTATATCGGAAGGTACTGTTTATCCGATTTTAAGAAGATTAGTTAAAGAAAAGTATGTCACGACATATCATGAAGAATCAAAAGAAGGACCATTTAGGAAATACTACAGAATTACAAAGGAAGGTATAGCTAAACTTGAATCCTTAAAGATGGAATGGAATGAGTTTTTCTTAACAATAAATCGTTTTGTCGAGGAGAATGATAAACTTGAACAAAAATAATTTTTTGAAACTACTCAAAAATAGTTTGAAGTTTATGTCTGAAAAAGAAAAGAAAGATATATTAGAAGAGTATAGCATGCATTTTACGGAGGGATTAAGTGAAAATAAAAGTGAAGAGGAAATTTCTAAAGAATTAGGAAATCCTGAAGAAATCGCTAAGGAATTAAACGCTGTTTATGCGATTAATAAGGTCGAAGAAAAGAAAAGTATAAGAAGTATGCTTACAGCAATGATGTCCATTATGGGTTTAAGTTTAATGAATTGCATTATTATAATAGTGAGTTTATTCTTTATGTTATTATTAACTCCATTTATATTGGCTTATGTCATTGGTGTGCCTATAATGATCCTATCTCCCATTATTTTAATCGTAATGGGGTTTGTAGATGGTTCTACCATTGGAATTGGGGAAATTCTCGAGTCTATAAAAGGAGTTATTATAGGAGCTATTTTAGCCATCCTAGGGTATTATATTGGGAAGTCATTTATTAAATTATTTATTAAATATCTAAAATGGAACGCATCAATAGCAAGGGGGAAAAATGGATTATGAAAAAAATTTTTTTAAGTATCCTATTTCTCTTTATATTAAGCGCGTGTTCAAATGAAGAAAATATTGGCACCTCTGAAAACCAAATACCCGATACAAAGAATGTAGAAATCCCTAGTATTATTTTTTCTTCTGACAAACAAAACAGTGTAATTGATGAAAAGGAAATGAAATCAAGTATAAAAACGTACCTAGACACTTATGAAGCATTACAGCTTGCTAGCTATCCATTTCAAGAAATGATCGATGAAGAAAAGGAATTGACTAAAAGTGAATTGGAGAAATTAGACCAAATTTACAGACTAACAAAAGAAAATGATGAAAATTTCTCTAATTATATTTCACAAAATACATTACCTGAAGGATATCTAGAGGAGTCTGAAAGAATTAGTAGATATATTACAGGTGTAAATGAGATTATTTACGAAATAGATACAATGCTTAATCAACTTACAGACGACATCGAGAAAGAAGTTATTCCGACAGTAAACTTTGATTCAATAAATAAAAAAAGTGATGTAGTGAATGGAAGAGAACAGAAAAAAATAGAAGAGTTTCTTGAGAGGAAGAATATTGATACTAAAGCATTCGGGAAGAATTCACAAGGAAAAACAGAATAACTTTATAGATATAAAAAAAGGTGTACCGAATTTATTTTTAGGTACATCTTTTTTTGCATGAGAAGTATTCTAGCTTAAGATTAACCTCGATATTTATACGGTAATTCCAAAGGTGTATTTGGCAAGCAAAAAATGCATAAAACGGCAATCAAAAATGTAACCACTTGCCAACGAAATTTAATTCTGAATAATTGACTCCTTATAACGATAACTATCGCCTTTAAATACAATCAAATGCGAATGATGGATGAGTCGATCAATTACTGCCTCCGTTAATATTGGATCCCCAAAAACGTGATTCCATTGACCGAATTGAAGGTTTGTCGTGATTATGATGCTTTTGGTTTCATAACACATCGAAATAACCTGAAACAATAATTCAGCCCCTTGTTTGTGAAGAGGAATGTAACCTAACTCATCCAAAATCAAAAGATCCAATTTCTCTATTTGCTTAAAAAGCTTATTGAGATTACCTTTTTCATTTGCTTCTAATAATCGATTAACTAATGATGCCGCTGTATAGAATTTAACAGCTTTGCCATACCTTTGTATGGCATTCAATCCAATTAACGTAGCTAAATAGGTTTTACCTGCACCTACACCCCCATAGAAAATTAGATTTTCTTGCTGCTCCATGAATACTCCATTTAATAGGTCTTCACTACTTAGTCCTGCTGTTAGGACAATGTCCTTCCAATCAAAAGGTTTCCCATTGACTTTAGGTAAGCTTGCTTGTGTAAGTAAAAGATTTGTTTTTCGTTCTTCTCGTTGCTCAATTTCTTTTTCAAAAAGCTTCAGTAAATACTCTTCATTTGATGTGGCTTCTATCTCTTGATAATGTTCTCTAATCCAACTTAATTTCAATCGTTTAGCGAATTCTTGAATCTGCGTACTCAATTTATTTCAGCTCCTTTTAGAAGCTGATTATAATGCTGTAGACCTCTAGTAGCCTCCGGCATAATAGGCAATGACTTTTGGAGATGTACTTCTTCGCGTATCCCTCGACCATTAATTAGTTGGTAGAATACTTGTTTAATTGATTCAACCGAAGGATGACCATGCTCTGATGCAATCTTCAGCGCTTCAGTAATTTTACTAAAATCATAATCTTTCATCACTGTACCTAATAACTTCAGGGCTTCTGATTTTTCAGAGGAAGTACATGAATTAAAATATGTTTGCCATTCTTGTGGTAACTGCTCATAGAAACTAGTATATTTAAGTGCCATAGGACGTTTGGCCATTAGATTTAAGTATGGCTGCCAATTAATCGATTTTCTATATTGACCATAGAGTCGAGGATGGCTAACGACTAGTTGATAATCATCTGTAAGAATATCAATTGAATTATATGAAATACGAATTAGAACCTTATTTAAAGCGTATCTTGGTGAAGTAGAATATAGATTTTTTTCTACTTTAATATAACCGTACTTATCGGCTTTCACTGTTTCGTATCTGATGCATTGGTATTCCTTACTTGGTAAAACCAAAAAGGCTTTCCGATCCTCTTCAAACAGCTGGGATATGAAAGATTCCTTTTCATAATGTTTTCTCTCACGATCTTTCTCAGCTTTTTCCCACAACGTCTTATTAAGTTCGTCTAAATTCAGTACGTGGAGACCAGGCAATAAATAATTGTTTCTCACATATTTCACCATTGCTTCCACATGACCCTTTTCATTCCCACTATTAGGATTACAAAATTCACTTTCGAACCCATAGTGTAGAACGAAGTTCTGAAATTCCTCTGTTAACTGCCGTTCGCCATTTGGCAATACCTTCTTTACGGCAGCTGAAAGATTATCGAATCTAATTGTTCTTGGAACACCACCCATATGGTGAAAAATACGCTTTAATCCTTCTAAAAAACACTCTTTGTTTTGAGCGGGGAATACCTGAAAATAAAATGAATTACTATATGGATAAGAAAGAACCAGATAGGGTAGAGTTATCTGTTCCCCTTGATATTTAAACGGAGCTTCTCCAAAATCCACTTGAGCTGACCCAGGTTTGCTCTCTAGTGATAACGCTGCTTGATTCGCTTCATTTAATAGTTCTTTTTTTCGATGGGATATGTAGTTTCTTACTGTTCGATCAGAACCCTTAAAATCAAACTCCTCTTTTAATTGCTCCCAAATTCTCTTTGCAGTTCTACGGAATTTTCTCTTTTGTTTAAAATCTTCTATTAACCATTCATCTACTATATGTTTAATAGGATCCATCACTGGAGATGGTCTGTCTTGTTTGATATTTTCTACAGGACTAAAATCATCCTGTTCTGCATACTTCTTAACAGTTCTACGATCTCTTCCTATTCTTTGTGCAATCTCCGAATAGTTACTGTCTTTTATGTTTACCTCATGTCTGATATAATTAATTTCGGCCACTGCCAACATCTCCTTAATACCTCCTGCGCTTGTTTGTCCCAACAGGAAGTGTATGTGTATTTTGGAATGTTGACAAGTGGTTTTTTAATTTGTGCAGGGCCTACGGCCCTATTGCACAAATTTAATGCCATACCCTACATTTTTATGATGCCATAAACATTCCAAAGGGAAATGCGTGTAATGTCCGGGTTTTTTTAGATGTTCTAGGAAGTGTGCTGCTGGGACCCAGTCAAGTTATTTCTTATTTAGTATTATACATAGAATGATATTATCCTTAAAACATTACTATGAAAATAAAATATTGAATCTCTTATATTTTGGTAGTATTGTTTTTTTATACCAGTCAAAGGAATGAAGAATAATGTTTAAATTATCTATGGATGAAAATCAAATAATGAACACAGGAATATTGAAAATAAAACAAAATAAAACCAAATTTATAAGTAACGCTTCACTAGTTATGGGATTGAAATATCCATTAGTTTGTACTGCTGCACATTGTGTTTTTGATTGGTATAAGCAAACAAATGCAAATGAGATCACCTTTATAACTTATGATAACCAAGAATATGAAGTGGAGGAAATCTACGTCAGTAAGGAGTGGGTTAAAAATGGAATAGTAGATTATGATACTGCTTTTCTCACTTTAAAAGAACCACCTTTAGAAATAGACAATATAATTAAGCCTATATTTAATAACACCTCGAAAAAACAGCATGCATTAATACCTTACATACAGAAAAAATTTCTCCGGAAGAACAAAATCGAAATAATAAAAAACATAACTTTTGAGGACTATATACACAATTCATCCTTGTTAGGAGTAAAAGGGAAAGCGGGAGTAGGTAGCTCAGGCAGCCCTTGGATACTAGAAAAAGATCGTGATTATTTCCAATTTTCAAATACAAGTTTATCTTTTAATAGTGTTAAAGATATAGTTTGGGGCCCTTATTGGGGGGAACACATAGAAAATTTATATCTACATGCAAATAAAAAAGGGAACAACTTAGAAAGTATTAAAACCTATAAATTATAAAACTAGAAAGGAGGTGGGACTATGTCTAGAACGGATGTTTTATCTTTGCAAAGTTTAAGATATAAAAAGAACGATGAGCCGCCAATTGGCTCAAATGTTAGCGTTAACTGCAAAACACATAGTGGATTAAGCCTTTTTTTCTGTGTAGTTCCTAGATAAGAAATTCAAAAAATTAAGCACAAATTAACTTGGTTAATTTGTGCTTATAATGAGGTGAACTAATGGATAATAGATATATAAAGTACATAAATGAAGGCTATTATTATAATGTTGCTAGTGAAAACAATCAAAGATTGCTTCATTTAGACTGCCCACCAGATAACTACATAGTAATTGACGGAGAACATTGGATAAATGTTTTGGAAAGAAACATTAAACTACCTAATCAGGGCTGGAAGATTCATATTAGTACGAACATGAAAGAGGCGCAAACAACTTTAGATATTGTATCTAAGTTAATGATAGAAAGAAATATATCATTTAAGTACGTTAAAAGTATTACAGAGCTACTAATGAAAGATTCCAAATATGGCGATAGAGGTTCTTCAGGAAAATTTATAACAATATATCCTGTAAATACTAATCAATTTATCGAGTTATTAAGTTTACTAGAGAATAGCTTATCTCATTTAAAACCTGGTCCGTATATACTAAATGATAAAAGATGGTATGAGTCTAACGTCTATTTTAGATACGGTGCCTTCGCTCCAAGATTTACATTTATAGATGGAGTAAAAGTCGATGCAATAGAAAATTTACAGGGGGAACTTATTGAAGATAAAAGGGTTCCTTACTATTATCTGCCTGACTTTGTAAAAGAGCCTCCAGAAATTATAGCCATGGATAAAGCAATGGATCAAAATGATACTTATTCACCCCTTGAAAATTATGATATTAAAGAGGCTCTACATTTTAGTAATGGCGGTGGAGTTTATATCTGCGAGAATAAATTAAAAAACAATACAAAGGTCATTCTAAAAGAGGGAAGGCCTCATGCTGCGGTAGATGCACAAGGGCGTGATGCATTTTCTAGGATTGTAAATGAAAGTGAGATACTGGATAAATTAGAAAAAACAACATTCCCAGTTAAAAAAATAAGTTCCTTTCGTGCGTGGGAGCATTATTTCATCGAAGAAGAGTATATCGAAGGCGATTCACTGTCTGAGTGGCTAGTTAAGAACTATCCTTTCAGCTCTTCCCTAAAAAATGAGTCTTACACTGAAGCATGTATAAATATTATTAATCAACTTATTGAGGCTATACATGAAATTCATGAGCATAATGTAGGAATGGGCGATTTACAGCCTGCAAATGTTATAGTCACTCCCGAAGAGAAAGTAAGATTAATAGACTTTGAAACAGCAAGCACAACAAATGATTCTCTTTCAGGATTAATGACTCCTGGTTATATAGGCCATCAAGAAATGAATAAAGAACAAAGTGATTGGTTTGCATTACTAAGGATCGCAAAACAGTTATTTGTACCAATTGGAAGTGTTCAAGATATTTCCTGGAATTTAGATACCATTCATAGTAAATGGGTGCAGGTTGTATTTGGAGAAAAAGCGGCTAAAATAATTGACAAAGTTAAATCGCTGTGTGACTTCTATCAATCACGTCCTATGGACGAGTTATTGAGTACAAATGGACAGTTAAAACAAGATTTTGATTTATCAATCTTAAAATTAAAATTACGTAATTCCATTTTAAAAGACGTTAAAATGGAAGATAGACTCTTACCGGGAGATATTCGTCAATATGAAATGGAAGCAGGAATAATAAATGTATTGACCGGTGGCTTTGGTACGGCAATGGCTTTACATAGAACCGGTGGAATAAATCAAACAGTTAAAGATTGGATTGAAAAACAAGAAATCAATCAATTACTTCATTTAGAAAATGGCTTATTTACTGGAAAAATGGGGATAGCTGCAGTTTTATGGGAATTAGGTTATCAAGAGAAGGCAAAAGCCCTATTTGATTCAGACATTGATATTAAAAACATGGAAGATATTTCTCTTGCAGCAGGTTTAAGCGGGATTGGATTGGCATACTTAGGATTTAGCTACGAATATGATAATCCTAGATACTTAGATATTTGTCTCTCTATTGGAGAAATATTAATAGATAAATTAAATTCTAATGCTCCTATCATTACTTTTGATTACGACGTGGTTGATAAGGGAGTCATGACAAGTTGGTCAGGAGTTTCCCTGTATTTTACTGCATTATATAAAAAAACAAAGGATCAAAAGTGGCTGGAATTATCAGAAAAGGCATTAGAAAAGGACTTAAAGCTAGGGGTATTTGATGATGATGGCTTGTATCATATAGATGATGATTTTAGGATATTACCATATCTCGCTGGTGGAGGAAGTGGACTGGCTATTCCTATAGTTGAATTAGAGCTGAATGCAGACATAAAGAAATGGGATAAGGAAATCGATGGAATTTGCAAAATTTCGAAAAGTAAATGTTTTTACAATGCTGGATTATTTCAAGGAACTACTGGTATTTTAGCTATTGCAAATCTCTTAGAGTTATATACCCATAAAAACAGTTTAGTCAGCTCTGCTTTATTTACTCTTAATCTGCACTTATTAGAGAATGATGACTGTATATTTGTCCCTGGTGATTCATGCTTTAGACTTTCTGGCGATATCATGTCTGGTTCTGCTGGATTACTGTTAGTAATAAACGATATTTTAGAGAATAGAAACTACTCCTGGTTACCAATACTCAACTTAGAAAAGGTATTTAATTCTTCCATCTTAATAGGGGGAAATTCGCAAAGGAAGGTAGAACTATCCTTCTCTGGTAATTAATTGACTCTCATGATGTAAAATATATCATTTTATGTAAATAACAGGATTCAAACATGATGAGGAAAATTATTTATTATAGGAGGTGATAAAAATGAAAAACGTTCTTGGTTTACAAAAAATAGATAAAAAAGAACGGAAAAATGGAGAAGTAATAAAGTCATCTGTAAGTTTAGGCTGTTCTCCATCAAGTAATACTAGCTGGTTCTTTTGTTAATTCTTAAAAAATACTATTAAGAAAGAAGGAATGAGGAATGAACAAGGTATTATCATTACAAAAACAAGCTGTATCAAAAGACGTACAACTAAAAGCAAAGTCACTTGCGAGTATTCAATGTAAAGGAAGTAGCAACGCAAGCTGGTTCTTTTGTTAATTCTAAAAAAATACTATTAAGAAAGAAGGAATGAAAAATGAACAAAGTATTGTCATTACAAAAACAAGCTGTATCAAAAGACGTACAACTAAAAGCAAAATCACTTGCGAGTATTCAATGTAAAGGAAGTAGCAACGCAAGCTGGTTCTTCTGCTAATCTTAAAAATACTATTAGAAAGAAGGAATGAGAAATGAACAAAGTATTATCTTTACAAAAAGAAGCAATATCAAAAGATGTACAACTAAAAGCAAAATCCTCTAAAAGCGTTCAATGTAAAGGAAGTAGTCATGCAAGCTGGTTCTTCTGTTAATTCTTAAAAAATACTATTTGAAAGAAGGAATGAGAAATGAACAAGGTATTATCTTTACAAAAAGAAGCTGTATCAAAAGATGTACAACTAAAAGCAAAATCCTCTAAAAGCGTTCAATGTAAAGGAAGTAGTCATGCAAGCTGGTTCTTCTGTTAATTCTTAAAAAATACTATTAGAAAGAAGGAATGAGAAATGAACAAAGTATTATCTTTACAAAAAGAAGCAATATCAAAAGATGTACAACTAAAAGCAAAATCCTCTAAAAGCGTTCAATGTAAAGGAAGTAGTCATGCAAGCTGGTTCTTCTGTTAATTCTTAAAAAAACTATTAAGAAAGAAGGAATGAGAAATGAACAAAGTATTATCTTTACAAAAAGAAGTTATTTCAAAAGATGTACAACTAAAAGCAAAATCGCTAGCAAGTATTCAATGTAAAGGAAGCAGCAACGCAAGCTGGTTCTTCTGTTAAGACTAGTAAATGATTTCTGTAAAGACAATAAAGTTTGGTTAATCAAGCTTTATTGTCTTAATTAATGAGGTGAATCTTAATTGAATGCGTATAAAATGCTCCTATTAGCAATTAATGATACAAAGAAGAAATTACTTTTGGTCACAATTATAATTGCATCTATTTTATTTACAGCAGCAACTTTATTTTTCCCACTTTTGGTAAAGGATATTGTTGATGAATTTTCAATGAATGAGATTAGCCTATGGATGGTTGGAGGTTTAGTTTTATTCTTAGTAATAAAATCTATAATTGAAGCAGTTAATCAGTACATAATATCTAAATTTGGTAACATGGTAATTCGTGATTTGCAAAAAAATATATACAATAAGGTTATTTATTTTAAAGTTGATTTTTTTGATGATTACCACAGCGGAGAATTATCAAGTAGAATCGTAAATGATACAGAAATTGTTAAAGATTTAATCACATATCACATCCCTAAATTAGTTACGGGAATTATAATGATACTTGGTGGATTAGCATTAACAATTATTCTAGATTGGAAACTAACGGTTGTGGTACTAATAATTGCTCCATTTATATTTGGGATTATATTTCCTCTAATGAGGAAAATGGAGAACACTGGGGATAGACAACAAAAGGAAACTTCTGTTTTTATTTCAAAAACGCAAGAGACTTTTAAAAATATAAAGATGGTGAAGGCCTCAACGGCTGAAAAACAGGAAAAATCATTAATGTATAAGTGTATTGATAGATTATACAATGCCAACTTATACGAAAGTAAAGTTTTTGCTATAGTAGCACCTTTAGTGAATTTTTTACTTATTCTAGGCTTATTAATAGTGGTAGGGTATGGAGTATATAGAATCTCAGTAGGAACATTAACTATAAGTACATTAGTTGCGTTTGTAATCTATGCATTTCAAATGATGACCCCAATGAGTTCCATTAGTGGATTTATTGGAGAGTACCATAAAGCTAATGGTGCAATTAAAAGTTTAAATAACATAATGAATAATAATGAAGTAGAATTTACTGGTAATATCGAGTATAAATTTCTACATGAATTATCCTTTAATCAAATTACTTTTGGGTACAAAGATAAACCTATGCTTAGTGATATCAGCTTTACTATTAAACGAGGAGAGTCTCTAACGATTGTTGGTCCTTCAGGATCTGGGAAAACAACTTTAATTAATCTATTGGAGAAGTTTTATCACCCAGAAAGTGGTTCAATAACAATAGACAATATCAATATCAGTCATTTGAACACATATGAACTTCGAAAAAACATTGGTATAGTGAGCCAAGGTTCCTCCTTAATTAGCGGTACCATTTTAGATAATTTGCTATATGGGCTTGATGAGGACCAAATTGATGAATCAAAAATAAGAGAGGCCTTAAAATATGCGAATTTACAAGAGTTTGTTGATAGACAGAAGGACAAACTTAATACGAATATAGGGGAGAGTGGCGACAAATTATCAGGGGGAGAAAAACAAAGATTAAATATAGCTAGGCTATTTTTGAAAAACCCGGATATAATTTTATTGGATGAACCTACCTCAAACTTAGATATTGAATCTAGAAATTTAGTATTGGAATCAATAAACAAACTTACTAAAGATAAAACAGTGATTAAAGTAACTCATAACCTAGAAGAAGTAAAACCAGGTGACAATGTATTATTCATTGAAGATGGGGAAATTGTATGCGAAGGTTCCCATGAAAGAATGAGTGAGATGAATAAAAGATATAAAGAGTTTATTTCTACAGCCGCGGTGTAGTTTTAGGATTACAGTAAGTAGATTAAATGTTTATCTACTTACTGTTTTTTAGTGTTGATTTTATGCTAATTCCAACATTTTTTCCGCGATTTATTCTTCCCTTTATCTTAAGTAATTTCTTGCTCATTCCTTAAACTTCTAAGGGGGTGCTCATCTGCCATACCCCCTGTCCATTCCAATGGATCAATATAGAAAAATCTTCTTCATAAGCAGAGTTACTATCGGAGTCTTTTTTCTCCTTAAGTCGTAATCCCCATAACCAACGATAATCTTCATGATGTCTAGACAAATCACCGCCATTCACTTCCATAAGTTAGTTTCCAGAGAATAATTTCTTATTTGATTGGGGAGTTTCTTCTACTTGGAGATAGATGGAAGGAATAGGATGGACCAAAAGCGATTATTTTCCAAAGAGTATGTTCCTTTATAATTTAAAGGTCTATTGCTATTTTCCCTTGAATAATCCACACTTTGTTAATTGCGATAGTGAACTAGGTAAAAAGACGGAGAGGATAAATAAAAAACAGGGAAGAAAGGTACGATGGACACTAGAGGATGGGGGTAATAATCAGTAATCTAAATATAATAGTACTTATAAAATAGCACTAAATATATGAAGAAATACCAACATTCTAGAACGATTACTTAGCCTGTTATTATATTGTAAAGAGATTGAATCGGTTTCGAAATCCATGAAATAATCTGATTTGCTACAATGAAGGATAGCCTACATAAGACATAATGATGATGGATAAGCATAAATATATTATTTAGAAATGATAAAAAACCACTCTAAATGAATAGCAGGGGGAAGTTATGACATTAGAAAAAAAACTAATTGAAAAAACATATTATGAAGGATACTTACAGGATAGAGATGAGTCGCCAATTGAAGTTTTAGGCCAATTATATATAGCAGAACAAAGAAAGAATGTTCCAGATTTAACTTCCATCCGTTTCGCACAAGGTGAATTATATTTTCAATACCAGGATTATGAAGCGGCAATTTTTAAATGGGAGAATATTAGCAATGAATTGGAGCCGTGGGCAAAGAAAAATCTTGCTGATGCTTATTTGGAATTAGAGGAATATTCTACAGCGGAAAGTTTTTATAAATCCGTTGTGACAGATTCAGAGCTTCTGCAAACAGAAATATCGCTGCAACTGTTTTCTTTGTATCTCCAAAAAGAGAATCATGAAATGGCATTGGGGATTATCAATAATCTGGTCCTTACCAATCCAGACTATGCCAATATACCAACTATTGCGAAGTCTTATTATGAAGAACAGCAAAATTGGGAGAAGGCAGTAGAGCTTGCTGTTAACGAAGGTAAAAGAACGGATGGATTAAAGTGGTATGAAGCATTAATTCATTACAGCAACTTAGGAGTGATTCAGCAGTTTGAGCCTGCGTACTTTATAGAGAGCTTAAAAAATCTTCAAGAATTAGACTTTGCTACTTTTGAGAGATTATCTATTTCGTTATGGAAAAACTATGAAGACACAGCCTATTATCTAACATGGGTAACGGCATTTAATAGCATTTATGAACCTGTTCCTTGCGAGGGAGAAGAAGGATTAGCGCATATTTTGGAAAGTGCGTACGCTCATTTAATTGATGGCAGTTATTCGATTAAGGAAGTGGAAGAAATCGTTCCGACTCTTTTATCCAATTACTTCTTATCTTCAACTGGACAACAGATTGTATCGGCAGCATCTGCAGTTCTAGCTTGGAATGAAATGTATAAACACTCGATGGAACAATCTGTTGTATCAAAAGCAGAGATGGTGATTAATGAAACAACAGAAACAAATGTATCATTCCAGCAATTTATGAATTTATTTGAATCTATTATCGAGTGGGCAGATAAGCATGATATTCCATTAGACAAGAAGTTTACACAAAAGGTACATGATTTTCTTCCATCAGATCATTATCAGTTATTAATGGTGGGATCTGCTGGAAGTGGTGTAAATGCCTATATTAACGAGCTAGTAGGAGAGACTATTTTAGCAGAAGATACAAATGCTATTTTGACGATAAAGGATAATGACTATCTTGAAATAAACGAAGTAACCAATTCTGGTTTAGAATCAATTGATACACTCACAAATTTTTATAAGGAATTGCTTGTTCAACAGGAAAGCCCGAGAGTATTTCAGTTAGACACTCCTTCTCATTATTTAAACCAAAATAGATGGACAGTTACCACTGCTCCATTTGTAGAAAATGCATCTTATGCAGATTATGCTATGCTTGCTGACAGTCTCTTATTTGTTATTAATGAGCGGTCTGTTTTTTCTTATACGGAATATGAACAATTAAAGCAATGGAAGGAAAAATCGCCATTTTTAACACTGCAATTTTTAATTTATATCGATGATTTAGATAATGAAAAAGTAGCATCCAAGCGTTTGCAAAAGGCGATGTCTGCAATTCAGCATTATTTTCCAGATAGCAAGATCTTTATTTATTCCAAGCAAGAGGAGAGAGAAGTTCAGCTAGATGAAATTAGCCGTTATTATTACCACCATTTTGCAGCCAGAAAGATGAATGAAGAACGATTGCAAAGCTGTATTTCTATTATTCAAGATTTAATTACTAATCTATTGGATAAACGATTGGATATGGAAGATAGTTTAAAAGCATCACTCCAGCTTTATGAGGAAATGGTAAGCAAGCTGACTGGGGCAAAAAATCAACTGATTGATATGGAAGCCTCTAAAAGTGAGATCATAACAAAGCAGTTTGATGAAATCAAAACAGAAACGCATGAGGCAATAAAAAAAGAAATTCCAGCCATTTTAAAAGGATGTAAGGATTTTATAAAAGAAGATAGTGATTATAGTAAAATGCATATTTCTCTAAATAAAGAGATGAATAGACGAGTAAACGAGTATTTAAATGAAACCTTATCACCGAAAATCCATCGAAGCATTGAAGAATGGATTCAAGCAGCTCATAAACAATTAGAGGATGGCCAACTATTCCTTAATGAGCTAAGCCAAGGCTTTAATGGAATTTACAACGAGCATCCAATAGAGTTATCTTGTGATTTTGTGATTATAGAAGATTGGAAAAGAGATGCACGCCGGTTATCAAGCGGACTTCGCATCGAACCATTAAATATTTTCAACCGTTTTAATGCATCTCAAGTATTTCTGAAGAGTGCTGGAAAGTTACTTGGTGCAATTCAGCAAAATAATAAAATGCTTCAATCAAGATACCAAAAGTATCTGGAAACAGAGGATTTTTCTGAATTGGCAGCATCTGTTTCGACAGCTGTTTTACAGCATTTTGATTTCTATGAAAAGGGATTGGAAAATGATATTAAAATGTTCTTTGTTCGTCCAAAAGTAACATTAGAGCAATTTGCTGAGGAAAAATCAAAAGATATAGTAGAATATAAGAATTTATTAGAACGATTAAAGAATAATCCAGAATTGTTCCATGACCCATTGAAGTTATTCGAACTACGCCTCTTGCAGTATGACTGGCTTGCCAATACAACCAAGCCAGCAACCACATGGATGTAAGTCAATATAAAAAAGGAGGAGAATAGTCGACTTTTTCGATTATTCTCCTCCTTTTATTGTATTGCTTATAGTTTAAAGGAACTCTTCAAGGAAACGATACGGTTAAATACCGGCTTTTCTGGAGTGGAATATTTAGGATCCACATTGAAGTATCCGTGACGGAAAAATTGGAATTTATCTTGTGGTTTAACATCCTTCATATTTGGCTCAATAAAGCCTTGAATTCTTTCTAGAGAATTTGGATTAACATAATCTAAGAACGTTTTTCCTTCTTCCATTTCTTCATCTTCATCTGTAATTAGTGGTTCAAATAAACGGAACTCCGCAGGGATAGCCTGAGATGCTTCGACCCAATGCAATGTCCCTTTTACTTTTCTACCAGTAAACCCAGTTCCACTTTTTGTTTCTTTATCATACGTACAATGAAGCTCGATTACATTGCCTTCTTCATCTTTAATTACTTCTTCGCACTTAATAAAGTAAGCATGCTTCAAGCGCACTTCATTACCAGGGAACAAGCGGAAATATTTTTTGGGAGGATTCTCCATAAAGTCTTCTTGTTCAATATAAATTTCACGAGAGAATGGAATTTGTCTAGTTCCCATCTCTGGATTTTCCGGATTGTTTTCCGCTTCTAGCATTTCTACTTGACCTTCCGGATAGTTAGTAATAACTACTTTTAACGGATTTAGGACACCCATTGTACGAGGTGCTTTTAACTTTAAATCTTCCCGTACAAAGTGGTCAAGCATGGCAGAGTCAACGGCACCAGAGCCTTTTGAAATTCCTAATTCCATACAGAAATTACGGATTGCTTCAGGTGTAACGCCTTTTCTTCTTAAGCCAGAAATAGTAGGCATGCGTGGATCATCCCAACCATCTACATATTTCTCGTCCACAAGAAGCTTTAATTTACGTTTGCTCATTACGGTATTCGTAATATTTAAACGGCCAAATTCGATTTGTTGTGGCGTGCTTTCCATCTCACATTCGCGAACAACCCAATCATATAGAGGACGTTGATCTTCGAATTCTGTTGTACAAAGAGAGTGTGTTACGCCCTCAATTGCATCCTCTATTGGATGAGCGAATGCGTACATTGGATAAATACACCATTTATCGCCTGTATTGTGGTGAGTAGCATGGGCAATACGATAGATAACAGGATCCCTTAAGTTAATATTAGGGGAAGTCATATCAATTTTTGCACGAAGAACCTTCTCGCCATTACCGAATTCGCCATTGCGCATTGCTTCAAATAATTGAAGATTTTCTTCAACTGCGCGATTACGATAAGGACTTTCCTTTCCTGGCTCTGTTAACGTTCCGCGGTATTCGCGAATTTCATCGGCTGATAAATCATCAACATAAGCGAGTCCTTTTTTTATTAATAAGACTGCACGGTTGTACATTTCCTCGAAATAGTCAGATGCAAATAATAAATTTTCCCATTCATATCCGAGCCATTCTACATCTTCCTTAATAGAGTTTACATATTCAATGTCCTCTTTTAAAGGGTTTGTATCGTCAAAGCGTAGGTTGGTCTTACCTCCAAATTCATCTGCTAGTCCAAAGTTAATAAAAATAGACTTTGCATGACCAATGTGCAGATATCCATTTGGTTCTGGCGGAAAACGCGTGATAACCGTATCATGCTTCCCAGTTTCTAAATCTTCTTTCATGATGTTTTTTATAAAATTAGAGCCCATCTCCAAGATTATAGCCACCTTTCTAATATGTATGAATACTTTTAGAATAAAATATTTAGCTTAGCCATTCGTCTATATCGAAAATATCCAAACGATCTTAGTATGATTATATCAATAATATAACCAATATTTTATTATAAACTTCACAGAAAGGAAACGAAAGTACAATAAATTTGTTAATTTTTATGGATTTGGATGGTTTATTTACAAGTTATGGAGTTTTTGTTAGGGATATCCATTTATTAAGTGGTGATTGTTCATAAGGCGGATGAAAACCGAAAAAGGAGGAGGTAGAGGGAAAAGTGGTGTTCATAAGACAGATGAAAACTGATAAGGAAAGAGCTAGAAGAAAAAGTGTTCATCAAAATAAAAAGCCTCTTTATATAAACAAAAAGAAGCTTTTTACAACATAGCTACAATACCAATCTCACGACAGCCATACACACAACTCCGAATAATACGGTAGTTAATAAACTTTTACTAAGAAAGGCAACAATAACAGTAGGAATCGTCGCAAGAAGCGCTTCCCAATTAATGCTAATACTATTGCTTCCGCCAGTTTCTAAAAGACTTTCTACGATTAAACCGGTAAAAATGCATACAGGAAGATAAGAAAGCCACTTTTCGACAGATGGAGAAATAGTAAAATTACGTGCCACTAAAAAGGGGATTACTCTCGGAATAAACGTTACAAGTGTACAACCGATTAATAAAAGAAAAAAGGTCATATTGCTCATCATTTATCTGTCACCACCCCAATTGTAGCAACGACGATAGTCGATATAATAACACTTAAGCTGCTTGATAAAAAAGTCGAGAAAATAAGCATGCAGACAATCATCAATGTGATTAACAATAAATAGTGTTTCAGTTTAGTAGGTTCAATTGTTTGCAGCTGGAGAATAAGCAAAGCAATAAACATAGCTGGCAAGGCATAATCTAATCCGAATTGTTCAGGATCAGGAAACCAGCCTCCAATATATCCTCCGACAGTACAAGCTGCAATCCAAACAAGGTAGGCAGTAAGATTTAATCCGTTCATCCATCTATCATTGATTGGCTCTTTTCTAGCAATTTTGGTAATAGCTACTCCAAATGATTCATCTGTTACAAGACTGCCAATGCCAATATTTTTTTGTATAGAATATTGGGTAAATTTAGGTGCTAGGGCGGAGCTTAATAATAAGTGACGTAAATTTACAATGAATGTTGTAAGAATAATCGCACTGATAGGACTTGCAGCTGCAATCATCGCACAAATAATAAACTGGGAGGCACCAGCATAAACAAATGCAGCAAGCAGGAAAACATGCAGGATAGATAAGCCGGATGATACACCGACTACTCCCATTGCAAGACCGATGCTGATATAACCAAGCAAGGTTGGAATACAGTCTTTTACTCCATCCAAATAGGAGAGTGTGTGTTGTTGTTCTTGTTCTACTACTTTAATACTTTCCACAGTCAATCCCCTTTATCGCAAATTAGTAATTGCATATATTATATAAGGACGTAATGTTTTAGGCAATGTCTTATTGTATAGGGGTAAGAGGGAGAGAATGCAGCTGAGAGATTAAGATTACATAAAGAATAAATAGTTAGCAAGAGTATATGTAGAGGATATTAGCGTATCAAATAAAATAGCCATATGTACGCGAAAAAATGAAACAATCCCGGTAGGGGTAGACAATTTTAGAAAGGGGTGTAGAGAAGGATATCCAAGAAAAATATTAAATTAAAAAATAAAAACCATTCTCATCATATCTAGAAGAATGGTTTTGTTTATATTTCTTTTCATTTCGCGTTAATCGTTCTTTCTTTGTTTTCGTTATTTTCGTGATTGGTACAATGCTGCCCCAGGAACCTCTGCGCATCGTTGTATCAAATCCATTTTCACGCAGCACTTTGTCGCGTTTCTTTCTAGCCTTTGATTTAGCCATAGTTATCCTCCTTATGATGACAATTATTTTTCCATTTTATTATACATCATAAAGGAGGAAAATGGTTATTATTTACACAGCAGCTAAATCTTTAGGAAATCGAATGTTTAGCTAACTTAGGATGGCGGTGCATCATAGTAAATAGGAAAATACCGCTTGCTAATAAGAGAATACTAGTTGAAAAGAATACCATAGAGAAACCAAAGTTACCTGCGATTAGTCCACCAAGGGCAGGACCGATTATATTTCCGAGAAAACGAAGACTTGTTTCATATCCCATTACTTCTCCTTGCATAGCAATAGGTACTTCTTGTCGAATATAAGCAATACGTACAGGAACCATGCCCCCAATTGCAACGCCGAGAATAAAGCGGATAATCAGCAATTGCCAGTATTGATTAACAAATCCTCCTGGGAAATAGATAATTCCGGCAATAAACAGGAGAATAACAAGTACTTTGAGGTGACCAGAGCGATCCCCCATTTCTCCCCATTTCCGTGCCATTAGTAAATTCCCTAAACCTGCAGCGGAGAAAGCTAAGCCAGCGAAAAAGGCGATATTTTCCGGACCATGCAATTTACTGACATATAAAGACAGAATAGGCTGGATGCTGAAATGGGCAATTTGTATAAAGGCTGAGATAAGCAGAACGGTAATGAATACAGGGTTTTTAAGAATATAGGCCAATACCTCTTTGCTTGTATAGCTGCTTTTTGTACCCTTTTGAGCAGGCAGAACAAATTCTTTAGTTGTAAATACTAGAATAGCAGATATAAAGATGGCAAGAGAAGTAAATCGGAAAGTCGCCGCATAGCCGAAACTATCCGCTAATACGCCTCCAAGTAAAGGACCAATCAATGATCCAGTAATACTTCCTGTCTGTAAGGTTCCTAATACTTTACCAGCAACTTTTTTGGGAGTTTGAGTGGAGATAAACGCTTGTGACATTGGGATAAAGCCTGTGAAAAATCCTGTGAAAAAGCGAAGAATAAAGACTTCCCATACAGAATCGGCAAAACTCATTAGAAATATGGAAATGCCTAATCCGATTGCTAAAATGATAAGAATCGTTTTTCTTCCAAATTTATCGCCAATTTTTCCCCATATCGGTGAAAACAAGAAAGCTGCTACAAAGGTCACAGAGAAACAAAGCCCCGACCAATGCTGCACAAATTCAGGTGAATATTGACCAAATGATTCAATATAAAGCGATAAAAATGGGAGAACCATAGTCATGCAGGCACTAATAAAGAAGTTAGCGAACCACATGATTCCTAAGTTTCGTTTTGAATATTTTTGGTTTTCCATTTTGTAAAACACTTCTTTCTAAATATAGTAGAAATTTTATTAAGGTTCCTCCATCTGAAATGGATGGAGTACAAAAGGAGGGATGAGGAGATTGTTAGTAATTGCACAATAAATTTCGTTTAACTAAATATTAGTTTAACGTAAAATTTACATAAATGAAAGTATTTTGGATTATTATTTCCAATAAACAACGTTAAGTGACGCTCAAATTTTTGGATGAAAGTCTTTGTTATAGGTATTTATAGTGATTAACTCAAAATGAAAATCACATTAATTACCAGTTTTATTTTAAGATTTAAGGAGTAGAAGCCAAGTGGAAAAATACATTTGTTTACTCTATAAAAACAAATGTATTTTTAGAGAGGAAATGACTTGATTATTTATCATGAAATAGTGATAATAGCCATAGTGAACAATTTAGAAAATTGTTACTATTTAACAATCAGTGGGAGTTGGCGAAATGAAGGTTGTCAAATTTGGGGGTAGTTCTCTAGCTACAGGGAAGCAATTGGAAAAAGTGTTACAAATAGTAAAGGCGGATAAGGAGAGAAGGATTGTCGTCGTGTCTGCTCCTGGAAAAAGATATGATTCAGATACGAAGGTAACGGATTTATTAATTCAATGTGCGCAAGCTGTGGTAAATGGAAGTGGTTATTCTTCTTATTTAGAGGAAGTGTTAGATAGATATGCTAGTATTGCTAAAGAATTGGATTTATCGAGTGATATTATAACGAATATTAAAAGCGACTTATTGGATTTAATAAATACATCTTCTAATATAGATGCTTTTATGGAAGCAATGAAGGCTAGCGGAGAGGATAATAATGCTAAATTAGTTGCACATTTCTTTAAAGCTAGAGGATTAGATGCCATTTATATTAGTCCAAAGGAAGCGGGCTTGATTGTTAGTGATGATCCCGGAAATGCTCAAGTACTTTCTGAATCTTATGATCGGTTATATTCCTTAAGAGAAGAGAAGCGAATAATTGTATTTCCAGGTTTTTTTGGTTACAGTGAAGCGGGAGATGTAGTGACATTTTCAAGAAGTGGATCAGATATTACGGGAGCGATTCTCGCCAATGGCGTGAAAGCGGAGTTGTATGAAAACTTTACAGATGTGGATGCTGTTTACTCTGTAAATCCTTCCATTGTAACGCAGCCGAAAGAAATTAAGGAACTTACTTATCGGGAAATGCGTGAATTATCATATGCCGGTTTCTCTGTATTTCATGCGGAAGCTTTAATTCCGGCGTATCGTGCAGGTATTCCAGTTCAAGTAAGAAATACAAATAATCCATCCGCACAAGGAACAAGAATAGTCGCTTCTAGAAATAATACGAATGGTCCTGTAATTGGCATTGCTAATGATAAGGGATTTTGTTCTATTTATATTAGTAAATATTTAATGAATCGTGAAGTAGGGTTTGCCAGAAAAGTTCTATCGATATTAGAGGATTATCATATTTCGTATGAACATATGCCGTCTGGAATTGATGATTTAACAATTGTTTTACGCCAAGATCAATTGACAGGGAAAAGCGAACAAGAGATATTGGCTAGAATATCAGAGGAACTACAAGTGGAAGAAATAAAAGTGGAACACGATTTAGCGCTTATCATGCTTGTAGGGGAAGGGATGCGACGTAATATCGGTACAAATGCCCGTGCATCCAAAGCACTTGCGAAAGCGGAAGTGAATATTGAAATGATTAACCAAGGTTCTTCTGAAGTAAGCATGATGTTTGGAGTAAAAGAAACAGTTGTCAAAAAGGCTGTAAAAGCTTTATATGAAGAGTTTTTTGTATAGTAGAGAAAAAAGAAGTTCCTTTTTAAAATTAGAAAGAGGGACTTCTTTTTAACTCTTAAATTTTATGAAAATTCAAAAAAAGTTTGCTTGTATATAAATAAACAAAAAGTTATAATGAATGCATTATACAAGATAGTGATAAAGCAAACGGAAAAATTTTTATTTTAAATTAATTGAAAATTCTATATTATTTTAATATACAGTTTTCAATCAATCAAAAGAGGGGGATTTACAATGAGGAAAAACGGCATTTTATTTGCTTTATTTATATCGATTGTTCTTGTTTTAGCAGCATGTGGGACAGGTTCAGAAAAAGCAAATAGTGATGGAGACGGCAAAAAGAAATTAAGAGTCGTTACAGATGCGGCTTATGCACCATTTGAGTATATGGATAAAGACAAGATTATTGGCTTCGATGTCGATATTTTCACAGCGGCGGCAGAGGAAGCTGGCTATGACTTTGAAATTGTCAACGTTGGATGGGACCCACTCTTTGCAGAATTAGAAAATGGCACAGCGGATGTTGGTTTATCAGCCATTACAATAAACGATGACCGACTTAAATCCTATGATTTCTCTGTTCCATATTTTGAAAGTACGAATAAAATTTTGGCACCAGAAGGTACTGATATTAAGAAAGCGGCTGATCTAACGGATAAGACTGTTGCTGTTCAATCAGGAACAACAGGTGCAGATGCAGTCGATGCGCTCCTAGGAAATGGCAATGAAAAAGTAAAAAAGTTTGAAAATAATAATTTAGCTATTTTGGAAATGAAGAATCAGGGTGCAGCTGCTGTTGTGGCAGATAATGCAGTATTAGAAGCATATGCGAAAAATAATCCGCAAGATAACTTTATCGTGATTGAGGATAAAGAAGGATTTGAATCAGAATACTATGGATTCATGTTCCCGAAAGATAGTGAGATGGAAGCTGATTTAAGCAAAGGTCTTAATGCTATTTTTGATAATGGTAAATATGCAGAGATATATAAAGAATGGTTTGGGCAAGATCCAGATATTGAAAATTTAAAAGCACAACAATAGAAGAGTCGCAAATGAGGAAGGTACTCAGGATGGACATTACCCGCTTTGACAAGGAGGGAGCACAATACTTCTTCTAGATTGTATCTTAGTGAGGGAATGTTCCTTCTGAGTGCCTATGCTGATGAATATCAGTCATTTTGTGGTCTTTGGAGGAGAAGAGGTAATGGATTTTAATTTTACGATTATTTTAGAGTATGCTGACTTATTTAAAAAGGGGATATTAGTGACCATTCAATTATCCTTGTATGCAATAGTATTTGGTACGGTTTTAGGTTTATTAATCGGCCTTGGAAAAATAGCAAAGAATCAATTGGTTGCTTTTCCTTTCCGTTGCTATATTGCTATTTTCCGCGGCACCCCTCTTTTTGTACAAATCCTAATCATTCATTTTGGATTTATCCCATTATTTTTAAATACAACCAATGCCATGATAGCAGCAATTGTTGCATTATCGCTTAACGCAGCTGCTTATATTGCAGAGATTTTTAGAGCTGGAATTGAATCCATTGACCGTGGTCAGATGGAAGCAGGCAGATCCTTAGGGATGACGCATATACAGGCAATGCGATACATAGTACTTCCTCAGTCCTTTAAACGAATGATTCCCCCGTTAGGCAATGAATTTATTGTATTAATTAAAGATTCTTCTTTAGCAGCTGTTATTGCTGCTCCAGAGTTAATGTACTATGCAAGGCTGATGATGGGACAGTATAACCGAGTTTGGGAGCCATATTTAACAGTAGCTGTTATTTATCTTGTCTTAACCTTAACATTAAGCTTCTTCTTAACTCGTTTGGAAAGAAGGTTGAAAACAGAATGATTGTTGTTGAAAAATTAAAAAAGTCCTTCGGAGATAATGAAGTATTAAAGGATATAAGTATGACTATTAATCAGAAGGAGGTCGTCGTAATTATTGGTCCTTCTGGATCGGGAAAATCAACTTTTTTGCGCTGCATCAATTTACTAGAAAGTATATCGGATGGAACGATTCATATTAAAGGGAAGAATATTACGGATAAGTCCACAAATATTAATGAAGTACGTAAGGATGTAGGGATGGTGTTTCAACAGTTTAATTTATTCCCGCATAAGTCAGTTCTTCAAAATATTATGCTTTCACCTATGAAAGTAAGGAAGGTCTCAAAAGAAAATGCTCGGATAAAGGCATTAGAATTATTGAAAAAAGTGGGCTTAGAGGATAAAGCAAATGTATATCCTGATTCACTCTCTGGTGGACAAAAACAGCGTGTCGCCATCGCGAGAGCACTCGCAATGGAACCAAGTATTATGTTATTTGATGAGCCGACGTCTGCGTTAGATCCAGAGATGGTAGGAGAGGTATTGGAAGTGATGAAGGAACTTGCCAAGGAAGGAATGACGATGATTGTAGTAACGCATGAAATGGGATTTGCAAGAGAAGTTGGAGATCGTGTGATTTTCATGGACGGTGGATATGTAGTCGAAGAAAATACACCAGTAGAGTTATTTACACATCCGCAAGAGGAACGTACCATCTCTTTCTTAAGTAAGATCTTATAAAGTGGCAAGAAGACAAGTGAAACTTCTATTGAAGGAGATTCACTTGTCTTTTGGTATAGGTGTGCTATCACATGTTTTTATAAGGTTAATCTTACCGTTATTGTTTTCTTACAGCTTCAAAAGTAATGATTTGACTTGCGTTTGATGGTTGCTTCTCGTAAACATAATCAGCAGAGCACGTAATATCAGAGAAACCGATATTTTCCAAAATAAGCTTAAATTCTTCGATTCCATACCAACGCAAAGCAAAACGTTGTAACTCGGTTTGAATCAACTTTCCTTTACGCCATTTCTCATATTTCAAGTAGGAAATAGTAAATTGATTGAGCCAATCCAATTCAATCGATTTGTTTTCCAGCGTAATCCCATCCCCGTTAGGTAGGGAAAAAGTTGAAGTAGAAATCTCTCCTGTTTTCCAATCATGAGGTAATAGAAGATCAACAATCAAGCGTCCTCCTGGAACAAGATGTTTATAAAAGCACTTCAATGCGTTTAGAGAGTCTTCTCGTTTTTCTATTAAACAAAAGGAACCTGTAGGAATAATAATTGCCTTATAATTAAATGGCAATGAAAATCCCTGTAATTTATCTTCATATAAATTAGGGCTTAATCCTCTTTCTTCACAACGTTTCCGACAAGAGTTCAACATTTCAGGAGAATAATCAATTCCATCAATTATATATCCCGCCTCAAGAAGTGGAATAATAAAACGTCCTGAGCCAACTGCAGCTTCTAGAATATGCCCCTGACAATTTTTTAACCGTTCTTGGTAATATTCAATATCCCCATTTAAAGAGTACCCCACAGGCTTTGTTAAATCGTAGAGCTCGGTACAAAGTTCGCTATAATAACTAAACATATAGTATTTTCCTCCATTTTTGTATACGGAAGATTTTTAATAAAAGAAACTTCTAATATTAACCCCTCCGTACCCTGTATTTAATTGATAGTTGGAAAGAACGGACTGTCATAGTAAATCACTCGCTTTCAATAAGAGATAATAAAAATATAACACAATATTTTGATGATTTTTTTATTTATGCTGAATAAAGGTATATATACATTCTTAAATCATCTCTAAATGAGGTGTCGCCCCAGTATCATCGAACTTGGATAAAATTTATTTGTTATAGAGAAAAGTAATATTTTTATCGTTTTGGGGAACAAGCATTTTTTACTTGATGGGCATGTGGTAGAACACCATTAGGAGAAAGGAATTAATTTAGTAGGAGAAAAATAAATAATGTAAACGATAACAACCCTAATGAATAGAGATGATAGGAAAAATAAAAAGTTGTTGATTTAATCTGAATATTTTGATGATTAAAAAAACTTATTATACATTGCTTGAAATTACCGTTAATATAAAAGAAATCAAAATTAAGGGATATAGTTAAGCTGCATTTTTTCTAACTTCTCAAGAAGTATTCCTTATTCATAAGCAAATTTATTAGGAGGGGTAGTATGTTAAAAAAATGGCATAGTGAATTAGCCGAGATGTTTGATCAAATGGTTGAGTGGAGAAGACATTTTCATCAGTACCCAGAACTATCTTTCCAAGAGGTGGAAACACCAAGAATGATTGCTGAAATTTTAGAAGGATTCGGTATTGAAGTAAGGAGAAATGTTGGTGGAAGAGGAGTAGTTGGGAAAATATATGGAGCCAAACCTGGCAAAACGATTGCGCTGCGAGCAGACTTTGATGCATTGCCAATTCAAGATGGAAAGGATGTACCGTATAAATCGAAGGTGCCAGGAGTTATGCATGCATGTGGACATGATGGACATACAGCTACTCTTTTAGCAGTGGCGAAAGTACTTCAAGATAATAGGGATAGTATTGCCGGGAATATTGTACTGCTTCATCAGCATGCTGAAGAATTATCCCCTGGTGGAGCAAAAGCAATGATTGAAGACGATTGTTTAAAAGATGTAGATGTCGTTTATGGGGCGCATCTTTCCTCATTAAATGAACTCGGAAAATATTATTATAAACCCGGATACTCGCAAGCAGCAGCAGATGCATTTGAAATTACCATTAAAGGAAAGGGTGGACATGGTTCCGCTCCTCATGAAACAGTGGATGCGATTGCGGTCGGTACTGCGCTAGTCAGCCAGCTACAATATATTGCGAGCAGACGTGTAGACCCATTAAATCCCGTTGTACTATCTGTAGGATCCTTTCATGGAGGAAAGGCGCAAAATGTCATTGCTGATACTGCTGTGATGACAGGAACCGTCCGAACACTAGATAAAGATCTGCGTTTATTTATGGAAGAAGAGATCAAATTAATGGTAAATGAGATTTGTGAGAGCATGCAGGCTACTGCTGAAATTAATTATATAAAGGGATACCCAGCTGTATATAATCATGAGGAAGAAGTAGAAGTTTTTGAAAAGGTTATAGAAAATTCATTAGATAAGAATATGTTAGTTCGTTCCGTACCAATCATGGGAGCAGAGGATTTTTCTTATTATTTGCTTGAAAAGCCGGGCATGTTTTTTCATACAGGAGCAAAAGTCTCAGAGGGAAAAGCTTATCCTCATCATCATCCAATGTTCGATTTTGACGAAAGAGCAATGATTTATGCTGGAAAAGCATTTTTGAGTATTGTCGATAATTATGTATCGATCCAAGTAAAAGAAAACCTTGCTGAACCAGTTCTATAAGAAAGATCTTTTCGAAAATTAATGTAATGGGATGGGAGCGATTGAGATGCTAGAGAAATGGTATGAAGAAATTGAAGCTATGTATGAGCAAATGGTAGAGTGGAGACGATATTTACACGAAAATCCAGAGCTATCTTTTCAAGAAATTAATACAAGTAAGATGATTGGTGATCTGTTGGAAAGTTTCGGAATTGAAGTAAGACGAAATGTTGGTGGAAATGGGATTGTAGGTAAGATTTACGGTGCTAAGCCTGGAAAAACGATTGCCTTACGAGCAGACTTTGATGCCTTACCGATTCAGGATGAAAAGAATGTAGCTTTTAAATCGAAAGTTCCAGGTGTGATGCATGCATGTGGACATGATGGGCATACAGCTACATTGCTGGCAGTAGCAAAGGTTCTTCAGAATAATGCGGAAGAACTGGCTGGGAATGTAGTTCTATTACACCAGCATGCGGAGGAATCACCGCCAGGGGGAGCCATTGCCATGATTGAAGATGGCTGTTTAGATGGTGTAGATGTTGTCTATGGTGCTCATTTAGCCTCTGGCAGTGAACTAGGAAGTGTCCTTTATAGCATTGGACCAGTATCCGCTGCAAGTGACGCATTTGAATTAAAAATTCAAGGGAAAGGTGGACATGGAGCATCTCCCCATCAAACAATTGATGCTGTTGCAGTTGGCGTCCAAATTGCCAATCAACTAAAACATATTGTTAGCAGAAGAGTAAACCCACAAAAGCCCGCAGTTATTTCCATTGGATCATTTCATGCAGGAAATGCGGGAAATGTCATTTCAGATACAGCTGATTTAACTGGAACCGTTCGTACATTCGATGAAGATGTACGATCATTGATCATAGAAGAAATGGAGCAGCTAATTAAAGGGGTATGTAAAGCTTTCCATGCAACATATGAATTTAATTATACCAAAGGCTATCCCTCTACTGTAAATACAGCGGATGAAACAAATATACTCGAAAAATGTTTGATAAATACCTTGCCAGAAAGCAAGCCTGTCATAATAGAAAAACCAGGAATGGGTGGAGAAGATTTCTCTTATTATCTACAAAATCGACCTGGATGTTTCTTTTCAGTAGGGGCTAGAAACGAAGATATAGAGGCAATTTATCCTCATCATCATCCAAAGTTTACTTTTGATGAAAGGGCCATGCTCCATACAGCTAAGATATTTTTAAGTCTAGTAGATTACTACACGAATACAGAAAGGAAAGAGGCTTTGGTGAACAGCTCTACAATATAAAGTCTAGTATTCTAACAAGCGATAAGCGCCTATCAGCTAGCAAACTTCCAATCATCTCTTTTGCGTAGTCAACAGCAGTTCACTAGCGTTCACTGTGTTTCCTTTATCTTAGTCGATGATCTTCGACGTACAGGGATGTACTAGTGTCGACGTTGCAACAGGACGTTGCGTAGTTAGTCGACCAGTTTGTACGCTGATGAGCAAGGCGCTTACGCTTTACGAAATAACAGGGAAAAACGTTCTAAGTCAGAGAACGATCTAGCTCCAGCGCCTATCAGCTAGCAAACTTCCAATCATCTCCCTACGATAAGTCAACATCAGTTCACTAGCGATCACTGTGTTTCCTTTATCTCAGTCGGTGATTCTACAGTTTGTACGCTGATAAACAGGCGCTTACGCTTTTTAAAAGGAGGGGAAGTATGGTGCGGAATATTTTAGAGGTGGAGAAATTGCAAACGGCTTTTCGGACGGATAAGGGGGAGGTTATTTCGGTAGAGGAGGTTACTTTTCAGCTTAAGCCAGGAGAGACTATTGGTATTGTAGGAGAGTCAGGCTGTGGTAAGAGTGTTACTTCCCTATCGATTATGAGACTATTAGGAAAACATGGTTATATCAAAAAAGGCACGATAAATCTGAAAGGAAAAGAATTAACGACACTAACGGAAGCGGAGATGCGAAAAGTTAGAGGAAATGAAATTTCGATGATCTTTCAAGAACCAATGACTTCTTTAAATCCGGTTTTTACAATCGGAAATCAAATGGTGGAATTAATTAGTCTACATATGGGCTTAAATGCCAAAAAAGCAAAGAGCTATGCGGTAGAAATGCTGAAAAAAGTAGGAATTCCAAGAGCAGAGGTAATTATTGATGAATATCCACATGCTCTTTCTGGAGGAATGCGGCAAAGGGTAATGATAGCGATGGCTCTATCTTGTAAACCGAAGCTTCTAATTGCAGATGAACCAACAACAGCATTAGATGTAACCATTCAAGCGCAGATTCTTGAATTGATGAAAAGTTTAAAAAACGAATCAGAGACAGCGATTATGATGATTACCCATGATTTAGGAGTTATAGCGGAAATGGCTGATAAGGTTATCGTCATGTATGCCGGGCAGGTGGTAGAAGAGGCAGATGTCTTCACTCTTTTTGATGAGCCAAAGCACCCTTACACCAAAGGCTTAATCGATTCTATTCCACATTTAGAGTATGATTCCCAAGAAAAATTATATTCTATTCCAGGCTCTGTTCCGACATTACAGCAAATGCCAAAAGGCTGTAGATTTCATACTCGCTGCCCTCATGTCACTGAAAAATGCATTGCCGAAAAGCCTCCCCATATTAGCATAGACAATCAAGCAGATCACAAGGTTCGTTGTTGGTTGTATGAGACACAGCAACAAGGAAACATGCTGGAAGAGGAAAGGGAGGTTAAGATATGAGTGTAGAAATCTTGTCTGGAAAAGACGGAATATTCAAAGAACAAATGCAGCCATTAGTAGAAATCCAAAATTTAAAAAAATATTATCCAATTAAAAAAGGGATATTATCGAAAACCGTTGGCCATGTAAAAGCAGTAGACGGTCTTGATTTTTCCATTTATTCTGGGGAAACAATTTCCCTTGTTGGTGAATCAGGGTGTGGGAAATCCACTACTGGAAGAGCTATTGTGAAGCTAGATCCTCCGACAGATGGGAAAGTTTTATTTGAAGGAAGGGATATGGCTGCCATTCAAAACAAGGAATTAAGAAAAATTCGCACAGATATGCAAATCATCTTTCAGGATCCCTATTCTTCTCTCAATCCGCGAAAGCGAATCGGTGATTTATTGGCAGAGCCTTTAATTGCCCACAGACTTGCGTCAAAAGAAGAAGCAAGTAAAAAGGTAGATCGAATGCTTGAAATAGTAGGATTAACTAAATTTCATAAAAGCAGATATCCTCATGAATTTTCTGGCGGTCAAAGACAAAGGGTAGGGATTGCTAGAGCCCTTATGCTAAACCCAAAATTGATTGTTTGCGATGAACCGGTATCAGCATTGGATGTTTCTATTCAAGCGCAAGTACTAAATTTATTAAAGGATTTACAAAAAGAATTTAATTTAACCTATTTATTTATTGCCCATGGTCTAGGAGCAGTTAAGTATATTAGTGATCGAATTGCCGTCATGTATTTAGGCAAAATTGTGGAAATTGGAAAGACTGAAGAGATTTTTAGGAATCCAAAGCATCCTTATACACAAGTGTTGCTGAGTGCCTATCCGATTCCTAATCCTCATCTTCGAAATAGAGAGCGGATTGTGGTAGAAGGGGATGTTCCAAGTCCGGCAAATCCACCAAATGGCTGCAGGTTCCATACTAGATGTCCTATGGCACAAGCTATGTGTAAGGAGAAGGAGCCGCTATTAGATGGAGCAAATCATTCAGTTGCCTGTCATTTTCCACTACGTTAAAGGAGGGAGATTCATTTGTTCCAATATATTATCAGGAGATTATTGATTGCTATTCCAGTGTTGTTGGGGGTAACGGTATTTAACTTTATTATTATTAACTTAGCTCCTGGTAACCCGGTGGATATGTATATTAATCCAGATACTACTCAGGCTGATATTGACGCAAAGAAAGAAGCATTAGGTCTTAATGATCCTATTTATATTCAATACTTTAGATGGCTTGGAAATCTTTTGCAAGGAGATTTTGGATTTTCCTATACAACATATGAACCTGTATTAGATTTAGTGCTAAATCGTGTTGGTCCCACGTTGCTCCTTATGAGCACTGCCTTAATTATTGCTTATATTATTGCCATTCCAATAGGAATTTTGAGTGCGACAAAGCAGTATTCTTGGATTGATTATTTAACTACTACTTTTTCATTTTTAGGTGTATCCATTCCTAACTTTTTCTTAGGATTAGGAAGTATTTACGTATTTGCACTTGTTTTAAATATCTTACCGACAGGTGGCATGTTTACGTTGGGAAGCAGTGGAGGATTTATGGATACATTGTTTCACCTCATTATGCCAGCCGCTATATTAGGAACCGGGATTGCAGGCAGTACGGTTCGCTATGTCAGAAGCAGCATGTTGGAAGTAATGGGGCAAGATTATTTGCGGACAGCAAGAGCAAAAGGATTAAAAGAGTTTATTGTTACCAATAAGCATGGATTAAAGAATGCGTTAATTCCTATTATTACAATTATTGGAATGGAAATACCAATTTTAATAGGAGGCGCAGTAGTAACGGAGCAAATTTTTCAATGGCCAGGCTTAGGACAACTAACAATCCAGTCGATTTCCTCTCGTGACTATCCTACGTTAATGGCGATAAATTTTATTGCAGCACTTGCTGTCCTATTTTCGAATTTACTTGCTGATATTTTATATGCCGTAGTAGATCCGCGAATAAAGTATAACTAAGGAGGAGTGCATATGAGTATTCCTAATGTGAAAGTGGATACGGAATTACAAGTTAATGTGGTGATTCCTGTTCAAAATCAATTGGGGAATGAAGAAAGCTATCTAAAACTAATAACAAAACGTTTTTTTAAACATAAGTTGGCCGTTGTTGGTCTCATTATTTTTTCATTAATGGTTCTGATTGCAATCTTTGCTCCAGTAATTGCACCGCATAATCCATATTCTGTCGATGGCGAATTTGCGTCTGCTCCTTCTGCTAATAATATTCTTGGTACAGATGAAGTGGGGAGGGACTTGTTTAGCCGACTATTATATGCTGCTAGAGTCTCTTTATCAGTAGGAGTTGGAGCAGTGGCAATTTATGTTGCTATTGGTACTATACTAGGAGCGATTGCGGGGTATTTTGGGAAATGGGTGGACATGGTTATCATGCGTATTACAGATGTATTCATGTCATTTCCGTATTTAATGGTAATTTTGGTTCTTGTAAGTATAATGGGGCCAAGTCTATTTAACGTTATTTTAGTATTAGGTTTGCTCGGATGGCCATCGATTGCAAGATTAGTAAGAGGGTGTGTATTAACAATTAAAGAAATGGATTATGTTAAAGCAGGTGTCGCTTTAGGGTATTCCACGCCAAAAATTGTTTTTCAACATATTCTTCCGAATTGCATTGCGCCGATTCTTGTTAATGCTACATTTGGCATTGCGTCTGCCATTATTATGGAAGCATCCTTGAGCTTTTTAGGGATGGGTGTTCAGCCTCCTACAGCAAGCTGGGGGAATATGCTTAATGAAGCTCAATCCATTACTGTATTGGCAACACAGCCTTGGTTATGGATCCCGCCTGGAGTCATGATATTACTTGCTGTATTATCCATTAATTTTATGGGGGACGGTTTGCGAGATGCAATGGATCCCAAGAGCCATAAATGATGAGGAGATGCATTTATTACTATTCTAGAACAATAGATGGGGGAACATTCAATGAAGAAATTTAAAAAGATATTTAGTCTATTTTCCATTGTCATTTTAGTATTACTTTCAGCATGCTCGGGTGTAAATAATCCAGCTTCAACTGGTGGTGGTGCAAAAGAAAATACGATGTATTTGGGGCTTGTAAATGCTCCAGTTAGTTTTAATCCCATTAATTCTTCAGATATTGCAGCATCTTGGTTAGAAAAATTTATGTTTGATACTTTTTTAGAGATGACTGGTCCTTTGGAGTTTACACCAAAGCTAGCTGAGTCCTTTGAAACAGAGGATAATCAAACATTTACAATCAAAATTAATAAGGATGCAAATTGGACAGATGGAACACCTGTTACGTCTGCGGATGTTGCTTTTACGCTAAATTTAGTTGCTAATCCAAAGACGGAAACAGCTGTTGGAGCCTATTTAACTGTATTAGATGGATTAACAGACAATGGCAAGCTTCCAGAAGGAGAAACAGAAATACCATCTTTAACCATTGTTGATGAAAAAACAATTCAATTTAAAACCAAGGCCCCAGTTGATCCAAATATGGTGAAAGAACAATTAGGTTCAAAATTTATGATTCTTCCAGAACATAAGTTAAAGAATATTGCTCCGGAAAATCTCCAAAAGGATCCTTTTATGATGAAGCCGACCGTAACGAATGGTCCTTTTAAGTTTGTTAAATATGCAAAAGATCAATATGTAGAATATGCTAAGAATGATGACTATTATTTAGGGGATGTAGAACTGGATAAACTATTTGTGAAAATCATGCCAGCAGCAAACCTTGTAGCACAATTGCAGACAGGCGAAATTCAAATGAATGCTGCAGGAGGGATTGGAAAAATTGCAGTGCAAGACTTTGAGACAGTAAAAGGATTTGACAATGTAACAACCACAACAGATCAAACATATGGATATCAGAATATGAGTTTTAACATGGAAACTATCACAGATAAGAAAGTAAGACAAGCAATCGCTTATGCCATTGATCGTCAAAAAATTGTCGATCAATTACTAAAGGGAGAAGGAGAAATTGTAGACGGTCCGTATACATCCATCAGCCCCTATCTTGATAAAGAATTAGAAGCATACACATATGATCCAGAGAAATCGAAGCAGTTATTAGAAGAAGCAGGCTGGGATTTCAATAAGACAATAGAATTTGTTGTTCCGATTGGAAATAAAGTGCGAGAACAATCAGCCAATATTATTGCCGAAAATTTAAAAGCGGTTGGATTAAAACTAAATACAACTACGTATGATTTCCCAACGATTATGTCGAAAGCGAGAGCAGGAGACTACGATTTAATGCTAATGGGCTTCACTAATACCATTGATCCAGATTTAACAACGATCTATGATTCTAAGGGATCAAGTAACTATACAAATTATAACAATCCAAAGGTAGATGAGCTATTAGCAAAAGGTAAACAAGAACCAAATACAGAAAAACGTAAAGAGATTTATAATGAGCTTCAAGCAATTTGGAGCGATGAACTGCCGATCTTTACATTGTATTCTGACTATGACTTTGGAGCAGTTTCTAAAGATGTAGCTGTGGGATCACCAAAGGTATTTGGTTTCCATAACGAATTATATAAATGGTCGTTAGCTGGTGTAAACTAAAAGCGGCTCGAGCATAAGTATTTCCAACAAATTTAAACCTGAACAAATTATACAGAGATTCTAATCTGGAATTTTCGTATAATTGTTCGGTTTTTTTTGATTTTAAGAAAGAAGGTTTGTGGTAAGGAATGGGCATGTGTACATGCAATAAAATAATACTGAATTAATTTTATTCTGAATGATGTTTTCTAACTTACTAAAAAGAGGTATGATAAAAATAATGTTTAGCAAATCTAAATAAATTTCATCGATGATTGGATATTAAGTAGTAAATTCAATTAGAGTAAAGGCTGGAGGGAATAATGTCAAAAATATTTGGTCGACTTCGAGTATATAAACTAAGTATTACAATAGCACTTATACTAATGTTAACCGAACTTGCGGTAGAACTGGTTCAGCCATTGATTATGGCAAAGATAATTGATGATGGCTTGGCTCATCAAGATACAAAAGTTGTGTTAATTTGGGGAGGATTGTTGATATTATTTTCGCTTGTAGCCTTTGCTGCTGGAATTATTAATACATTCTATTCTTCCCATGTTTGTCAGAATTTTGGCTATAGTCTTCGGAATGAGTTATACCAAATCATTCAGTATTTTACGTTTTCAAGCAGTAATGTTTTTGCAAGTTCGTCTTTGATCACTAGATTAACGAATGATATTACCCAATTACAAAACACGATATTTATGGGATTGCGATTTCTATTAAGGGCACCGCTTTTAATCGTTGGTGGAATCATTATGTCCTTCTTAGTTAATGTGAAACTAGCGTTTATATTGGCGATTACGATTCCTCTTATTGTGGTTATGTTTATTTGGGTTATTAAAGTAGGAAGAAGTCTGTTCCAATCTGTTCAAAAGAAACTCGATCAGGTAAACAGTGTGATGCTGGAGAACTTAACAGCAGTGAGGCTTATCCGAGCATATATCCGCAAGCAGTTTGAAAGAAATCGTTTTATGCATACAAGCGAGGATTTAAAAAAACTTACCCAAAAGGCGCTCTGGATTATGGAAACTACTGTGCCGCTCTTATTATTCGCTATGAATCTATGTATTATTGCCATACTTTGGATTGGCTCTGGACAAATAAACACAGGTGAGGCACAGATTGGTGAAGTAGTTGCCGTTATCAATTATACATTAAGAATCACTACATCGATTTCTGTAGTAAGTATGTTAGTAATGGTTATTTCTCGTTCAAAAGCTTCAGCTGATCGAATCCAAGAGATTATTGATAAGAAAGAACAGGATAAGGATAATCCAGATGAAAGTATGGACTCAAAACTAAAAGGGAAAATTAAGTTCCAGCATGTATCCTTTCGTTATCCATCTAATAGAAGGAATACAATAGAGAATCTGCACTTTACCATCCACTCTAAAGAAACAATTGCTATATTAGGAGCAACAGGTTCAGGGAAAACAACACTCTTCCAATTAATTCCACGTCTTTATGAACCAACAGAAGGAAGCGTTTTGATCGACGATAAACGAGTGAATTCATATTCATTATATACGCTAAGAAAGCAAATTGGATATGTACCACAGGAATCGATGCTCTTTACGGGTACCATTCAAGAAAATATTAGATGGGGAAATCCTGATGCGACCTTTGATGAAGTAGTGCAAGCTGCAAAAGATGCCCAAATTCACGATACCATTATGTTAATGCCTAATAAATATGATACGAGAATTGGACAAAAGGGAGTTAATTTATCCGGAGGACAAAAGCAACGCCTTTCCATTGCAAGAGCACTCGTCAGAAAGCCAAGTATTCTCCTGCTAGATGATAGTACAAGTGCATTAGATTTAAAAACAGAAAAAAAGCTGCTGGATGCAGTTGCTGATTATCAATGTACCCTTCTGCTCATTACGCAGAAAGTATCTACCGCCATGAAGGCAGATAGAATAATGCTGATTGAAGATGGAAAGATTGTAAGTTTTGCTTCCCATGATGAGTTATGGAAGACAAACAACCTTTATCAAAAAATAGTAGAATCACAACTAGGGGAAGGAGAGTGGGAGAATGCAAAGGGAACTAACCGATCCATTTCGCTATCCTAAACCTAAATTAAAGCCAGATCCCACAGTTGTTAAAAAAGGGAAAAAACCAAAAAATATGGGGAAGACCTTATACCGATTATGGAGCTATCTTGCACAAAAAAAGGGATTATTATTTCTTGTTTTAGTGATGGTGGCAATGAGCTGTGCATTAGGATTATTGGGACCATATGTTTTAGGAATGTCTATTGATCGTTTTATTGTCAATAGAAATTTAGATGGTTTTACAGGAATGCTAATAGCCCTTGGTGGTATTTACTTTTTTTATTCGGTTGCATTATTTTTGCAAAGTTATTGGATGGTTGGTATTTCACAAACAACTGTTTTTTCCTTAAGAGCGGATTTGTTCCACCAATTTCATGAGCTGCCGATAAGTTATTTTGACAAAAAGCAGCATGGAGAATTGATGAGTCGTGTTACAAATGATATTGAAAATGTCAGTTCTACTTTAAATAGCTCTGTTATCCAAATCTTCTCTAGTATTATTACTTTAGTTGGGACAATAGTTGTCATGTTTTTACTCAGTCCGTTATTAACAGTATTGACGTTAACGATCGTGCCAGTTATGTTTATTGGAATGAAGTGGATTACGAGTAGAACAAGTATATTGTTTAAGGAACAACAAATGAATTTAGGGGAGTTAAATGGATTTATTGAGGAATCTATTTCAGGACAAAAAATTGTAAAAACTTTTTCGCTAGAAGAAAAAATGATTCATGATATGAAAGAAAAAAGTGATAAGCTTAAGAATTCTGCGTATTGGGCACAAGTCTATTCAGGCTTTATTCCAAAGCTAATGAATATGTTAAACAATGCTAGCTATGCAGTAATTGTAGGGGTTGGCGGGCTATTAGCCCTCAAATCCGGTACTGTATCTATTGGGGTTATTGTAATCTTTGTTGAATATTCCCGACAGTTCACTAGACCCTTAAATGATTTATCGAATCAATTTAATACATTGTTATCTGCCATTGCAGGTGCAGAGAGAGTATTTGAAGTATTAGATGAAGAAAGAGAAGAAGTAGATGAGAAGGAAGCAGCCGTGATGAAAGAAATGAAAGGAGAAGTTCAGTTTAAGCATGTATCTTTTTCTTATGAGGTAAATAAAGAAATATTAAAGGATATTGATTTTAAGGCAAACCCAGGTGAAACAATTGCTTTAGTTGGACCTACTGGAGCTGGAAAAACGACTATTATCCAGCTTATCATGAGATTTTATGATGCAACCGCAGGAAGTATATTAGTGGATGGCCAGGAGATTACAAAAGTAAAAAGAGAGAGCCTCCGTTCGCATATGGGATTTGTTCTTCAGGATAGCTATCTATTCGAAGGGACCATCCGGGAAAATATCCGGTATGGCAGGTTGAATGCTACGGATGAGGAAGTGGAGTATGCAGCAAAGCAAGCCAATGCTCATGGCTTTATTGAACATCTTCCAGAAGGTTATGATACGATTCTTTCTGCTAATGGAAACGGAATTAGTCAAGGACAAAAGCAGCTGTTATCCATTTCTCGAGCAATTTTAGCAGATCCATCTATTCTTATTCTGGATGAAGCAACAAGTAGCATTGATACAATCACAGAGGTGAAAATTCAAGATGCTTTAAAACGGTTGATGAAAGGGAAAACGAGCTTTGTTGTTGCTCACCGATTAAACACCATTAAACATGCGGATCTGATTCTAGTATTGGATAAAGGGATGATAGCCGAAAAGGGGTCTCACGAAGAATTATTGGAGAAAAAAGGCTTTTATTATGAACTACATCAAAACCAATTCTCAGAGACAGGAGAATAAAGTGTAAAAATAAAACGTGGCTGCACCGGTTGGTCAGTGTAGAAAGTAGATATATAAAGAACAGCACTTCTCTCCTTAGAGCTGATATTGAAGGAATAAGGGAAGTGCTGTTTCTTATTTTATAAATAAAAAATATTTGTTTGAAATGATATTTGACTGACCGGTCATTATTGTTTACAATAAAGATAGATTCGGTGCATGTCAACCATCCGAAAATAGCTCGTTATATACAAAGGTGGATGTTGAAAGTGAAAACAATTGACCAAATTATTGAATTTTTGAAGAGTATCGGAGTAGACGCAGAAAAGGTTTATAGGAATCCAAAGGAGACTTACTAGTTTATGGAAAGCGTAAAACAACTCAAGACATACATGGAAGATAATAACTTCAATTTACATGAATTATCAAATGAGCTTAATGAATGGAAAAATAGCTTAATTATTTATAACTTTGCTTTAGATGAAATAAATACGAAACTAAAAATATTAAATGAGGAATTTCAATTTATCCATAATCATAATCCAATCGAGCACATTAAATCACGAATTAAAGATCCAAAAGGTATTATGCAAAAGCTGCATCGAAAAGGGCATGCTATAACAATTGAAAATGCTAAAAAATATATACATGATATTGCAGGAGTTCGAATTACTTGTTCCTTTATTTCGGATATTTACGAAATTTATAATATCATTGAAAAACAAGCTGATATTAAGGTAATGCAGGTAAAAGATTATATTAAAAATCCCAAACCAAATGGCTATAAAAGCTTACATTTAATTATCAGTATTCCTGTTTTCTTAAGTACAGGCGTGCAAGAAGTGGTTGTCGAAATTCAAATAAGAACGATTGCGATGGACTTTTGGGCAAGCTTAGAACATAAAATTTATTATAAATTCGATAAAGATGTTCCTGCACATTTACTTAATGAATTAAAGGAAGCAGCAGATGCAGCTCATGAATTAGACGTAAAAATGAAGCGAATCAAAGATGGTGTCGATATCGTTCATACAGTAGGGAAGAATCAGCTATTCATATAGTATGAAAAGGAGCTTCGCAGGAAACGGAGCTTCTTTTTTGTGGAAACAAAGAAATCCTCGGAATCCAGCATTTTTAACTTATGTTCAGCGAAAAATATAATCTCCCCCTAATGAATAAGGTTTCATATCTATTTTTTCGTAAATAATTTATAATAAGAAGATATATTTTAAGGTTAGATGTTATTTGTCTGACTTTGATGAAAAAGGAGAACGAAATGAAAGAACAGCTATTTTGGAGTACATTTAAACCGTTTATACAGGAAAACTGGGAAAAGGCACATTTTAAACAAGCAACTTCTATTCAAGAACAGTCTATCCCACTAATATTAGAGGGAAAAGATGTAATTGCTGAATCCCCAACTGGCACAGGAAAAACATTGGCATATCTATTACCAGTCTTAAATAACTTGGATACAGAATCGAAGAATATTCAGGCAATCTGTCTTGCTTCCTCTCAAGAGCTGGTTATGCAAATTTTAGGAGAAGTTCAAAAATGGGGAGAGGGCAGCGGAGTACGGGCGGCTTCTTTTATTGGAGGAGCAAATGTTAAAAGGCAATTAGAAAAACTGAAAAAGCATCCTCATCTTGTCATTTGTACACCTGGAAGAGCATTAGAATTGATTAAACAAAAAAAATTAAAAATGCATGCAGTAAAAACAGTTATTTTAGATGAAGCAGATCAATTGTTAGTACCGGAGCATCTAGAATCTGTTCGCCAAATTATCAAAGCCACTTTAAAAGACAGACAAGTCGTTTTATTTTCTGCAACATTACCAAAGCAAACAGAAAATATTGCAGCTGAACTTGTTCAAGAGGCAGAAATTATTCGCATCAAAAAAGATAAGGTGATCGAAGCAGCTGAAGTAGAGCATATTTATTTCCAAGCGGAATATCGAGATAAAGTAAAGCTATTAGAACCGATCTCTCGTCTAAAGAATGCGAAGATTCTTGTGTTTGTAAAGGATATTGGAAATTTAAGTGTGATCCATGAAAAATTAGCATTTAAAAAAATTCAGACAAGTATTTTGCATTCTGATCTAAATAAAATGGAGCGTCAAAAGTCATTAAATGATTTTCGAGATGGAAAGAGAAACATGCTTCTAGCAACAGATGTAGCCGCAAGAGGGCTTGATATTCAAAATATTACACATGTTGTTCATTATGATTTAGCTACAGACCAGACCCAATATATCCATCGTTCTGGCAGGACGGGAAGATTTGGTGCAGCGGGAGTAGTTATTAGTTTAGTTACGGAACGAGAAGAAAGAGAACTGAAACAAACAGCTAAGAAGCTAAATCTTCCGTTAACGAGAAAAAGCTTCTACCATGGAGAAGTGGTGGATTATAAAGTGAGACAAAATAATAATAAATAATCTTTTTAAAAGCTGGCATCAACAGTAGTAGTAGGTTGATGCAAGCTTTTTTAATTTGAATTAACATTCATAAATGAAAATATAAGCATAAAAATGGAGAAATTTCACAAGATAATACCATAAATAAACAAAGCACCTAAAAGGAAGGGTTAAATGGTAACTTTTGCTTATCTATTAATATTTACATCTATGGGCATTTTAACAGTAGGTCTGGATATTTTTGTGTTTCATGAGGGATTTATGAAATGTGTAAAAAGAATATACGAAGCAGAAGTTGGTGCAGGAGCCATTACGATTGTATTTACTGCAATATTAGGCTTTGTCTGGTCAGTCGTAGTTGATATTCGATTATGGAAAAATAAAAAACAAAGCAAGCAGAAAACCCAAGGATAATCCTCTATTTAATACCAGTTGCATATAGTATAGAAGTTTCTTTCAGGGTTGGAGGATAATATTAAAGCAAAAGATGAGGCGCTTGCGCTTTTCTAAAAGGAAGTGTGTTACAGCCATGTTAAAAGAAAGCATTTCGTTAACTCAATTGGCGGCAGTTGTTTTTAATTTCCAAATTGGAAGTACGATTGTAATAGGTCTTGGATTAAAAGCAAAAGAGGATGCATGGATTGTACTTCTGATTGCTTTAGGATTAGGAATTATCATCACCTTATTTTTTATCTATATGATTTCTTTAGCCCCAGAGAAAAACTTATTTGAGATGTTCGAATATTGCTTTAATCGGCCAATTGCAAAGGGGCTCAGTCTCGTTTATGCAGCTTATTTTTTTTATTATAGCTGTCGAATAATACGTGATTTTGGAGAGTTGATAGCAAGTACCGTGCTTCCCTTAACGCCAATTGAGATTTCCACCATTATGCTGGTGTTCGTAATGGGATACATATTGTATATGGGTGTGGAGGTTCTTGCGAGAACAGCAGAGATATTCACGCCTTATGCATTTATCTTTGTCCTGCTTTTATTTATTTTCTTATATGCTGGTAAAAACCTTGATTTTTCAAATATAAAACCGGTATTAGCTGGCGGATTTAAGCCTTTATGGACTGCTGTGTTTCCCTATGAAATTGTACGACCGTATGGACAATTACTCGTTTTAACTTTCATAATGAGCAATGTTTCAAATGCTAAGTACAGTAAAAAAATTATTATTTATAGTGTTTTGATTTCAAGTTTATTATTGTTAGTAACCTCCGTCATGATTATTTTGTCTTTAGGACATGAGCTTGGATTACGTTCCAATTTTCCCTTATTAAGCTCAGCTCGACTAGTTTCTATAGGGAATTTTTTACAACGAATCGATGCTATTGTTGTTTTTTGTATGATGCTCGGAACACTTGTAAAAGGCTGTATTTATATATATGGCGGATTAAAAGCAATCGAGTACATTTTTGATCAATCATTTCGGTATTTTTCGATTCCGATGATCTGTATTGTAGGGGTATTTACCACATTAATTGCTCGAAATTATACCGATCATATGGAGGAGGGATTACAGTCTAATCCTTTTCTTTTACATATTCCTTTACAATTTGGCCTGCCGGCATTAATGGTATTTATCATGTTAATAAAACATTGGAATAAATTTAACTCCAAGAAAAACGTAAAAAGTAGAGGACAGAATGTGTTTTAGGAAGTAGCGACGATCTAATTCTGATTACATTAAATTAAAACCGATAAGGTGCTGAGTGATTATGTTGACAGAAAAACTATCTTTAACCCAAATATTTACGATGATTATAAATTTCCTTTTGGGAAGTTCTATCGTAATTGGTATAGGAATTGATGCCAAAAGAGACGCATGGATAGTTGTTTTAATTGGTATGATTGTCGGCGTAATTATAATAAGTTTTTATCTTTATTTAATGTCATTGCTTCCTGGGAAAAACTTATATGAGATGATGGAATATTGCTTTTCTAGAAAAGTTGCTATCGTATTAGCTCTCGTATACTTAAGTTATTTCCTCTATGTGTCTGCAAGAGTAATTAGAGACTTTGGGGAACTAATCACATCTGCCATTCTGCCTGTGACACCTATCGAATTTACAATATTAGCGCTTATGTTAGTAATTGGCTATATCTTATATTTAGGAATTGAAGTATTAGGAAGAACAGCTGAAATATTTAGTCCCTATATGTTTTTATTTATCATCCTGCTGTTTATCTTTTTATATGTTGGTGAAAAAATAAACCTTACTAATGTGCAGCCAGTTTTAAGTAATGGTATGAAGCCAATAATGAAAGCAGCTATTCCATCCATCGTTGCCTTCCCATATGGAGAGTTGATAGCATTTACGGTTATTTTCGCTCATATTGGAGATTTTAAAGCAACGAAGAAGGTAGCTTTAGTTAGTGTTGTTGTCGCAAGTATTATCTTACTATCATCGGTTTTCATCATTATAGCCACACTAGGGGAAAATACAGCAGTACGAGCCAATTTTCCATTATTGATAGCGGCAAGACTTGTCAGTATAGGAGAGTTTTTGGAAAGGATCGACGTGCTCGTAGTGTTTATTATGATGTTAGGAATATTAATTAAAGGTTCTGTGTTTCTATATGGCGGCTTAAAAGGAATGGAGTATATTTTTCGGATACCTTACCGATATTTTGCTATGCCAGTTGCCTGTGTCACAACGATGTTTACTATCTTCATTTCTTCCGATTTTTCGGACCATATTGTTGAAGGATTAAATGTAGATATGTTTCTTCTTCATGTTCCACTGGAATTTATGGTACCTATTTTGATTACATTTGTACTATTAATAAAAAAATGGAAAGAACAAAGGGATGAAAAAAGGGGGTTGAAAATATGAATTATTTTAAAAAATTGATGTCTATAAATAGCAAAAAAGAAATACCCTCTAAAGTCGTACCGACCGAAGCGAAAGAAATAGGGATTGATGAACTTACCTTTGAGGCATTGAGAGAGGTGATAAGTTTAACCTTTGGAAATACAGCTGATCTGCAGTCAGATGTGATACGGGTAGGAAAAAGTGAAGGCTGTATTTATTATTTAGAAACAGTAGTTAATACAGAAATGTTAAAAGAGATGTTAGGAAATACGTTAGAGAATTCAGCCGATAAAGATATTGTTGTTGATACAATTGAAGATCTACAACGTTTAAGTAAAAAAAGTTTTGGCGTTTCAGGATATAAATTATTAAAAAAGGTCAATGAAATCGTTTCTTCTCTTTTGGAAGGACGTATTGTTATTGTTTTTAGAGGCGTTGGGCAGGCACTTAGTTTAAATTATTTAAATAGTGAAGGCAGAACAGTAGCAGAGCCTACTACACAGACAGTTGTACGGGGACCTAAGGACTCTTTTGTAGAAGATGCCTCCACAAATATCAATTTAATAAGAAAAAGAATAAGAAATCACCAATTGCGTTTTGAAAAATTTATGATAGGAAACGAAACACGTACGAATGTATACATGGGGTATATGTATTCGATTGCAAATGAAAAAATAGTAACAGAAGTAAGGAATCGATTAAATAAAATTGATATTTCAGCTGTATTTGAGTCAGCGAATATTGAGGAATTAATTGTAGATAAAAGCTTGACTGTTTTTCCATTAGCAATGAATACAGAGCGTCCGGATGCAGTAGCTACCTATTTAATGGATGCAAAAATTGTCATCATCATTGATGGATCGCCATTTGTATTAATTGTTCCAGCAGTACTGACTGATTTTTTTACTTCTCCTGAAGATAACTATCAAAACTATTTTATGAGTAGTTTCGTACGTTTAATTCGCTATCTATCTTTTATGATTGGTTTAATCATGCCTTCCGCTTATGTAGGAGTTTTGACTTTTCACCCAGAGCTGCTGCCAACCACTTTATTACTGAGTGTTATTGCACAGCGGGAGGATGTACCTTTTCCAGCTGTAGTAGAAGTATTTATCATGGAAATTACCTTTGAAATTTTAAGGGAAGCAGGAGTAAGGATGCCCCGGGCCGTTGGTCAGACGGTTTCGATTGTAGGGGCTTTAGTAATTGGACAGGCAGCCGCTGAAGCAGGAATTATTTCCAATATTATGGTTATCATCGTGGCAATCACTGCGATTGCTAATTTCGTTTTTCCCAATTATAGCTTCGCGAACGCATCTAGACTTATTCGATTTGTTCTTATCATTGTTGCCTCTATTTTAGGGTTATATGGTGTTCTTTTAATACTTGTATTTATGGTTGCACACTTAAGTTCTCTTCGTTCCTTTGGAGTTCCATATTTAGCACCTGTTGCTCCATTTATTGTCGAAGATCAAAAAGATGTATTTGTTCGCTTTCCACTATGGTCCATTAATAAGCGTTCTTCCTATTTAAGTCCAAATGTAAAGAATAGGCAAAAGCCACAAGGGTCCCCATCTCCGCCTAAACCGGAAAGTAGGAAGGAAAAGTGAAGAAAATTTGTGTCTTTCTATGTATACTAAACTGTTTGTTTCTATTAACTGGTTGTTGGGATCGAAAAGAATTATCAGAAATTAAATTAGTATCAGGGATGTCCATTGATAAAGGCGAAAATGCAAAATATAAATTGACAGTAGAGGCATTGAATGCAGTAGAATTAAATACCCAAACGGCTGCCGGAAATGCGCCCACAATAGTAGAGGGCATTGAGGGAAATACTATTTCTGAAATTACGCATCACTTAAATGAGTACTATGCACAGTTTCTAGTGTTCTCTCATATGAAGATACTGGTAATCAGTGAGGAAATAGCTAGGTCGGGAATGCTTGATTTTATTGACTTTTTGGAAAGAAATAGGGAGATACGGGATGACTTTAAAATTATTATTGCAAAAGATGGAAAGGCAGAAGATATCTTAAAAGTAGTTGCCCATTATAGAAAGGCATCCTCTTTAAAGTTATCTCCACAATTGGATCATTTATTAGAGGATTGGGGAGGAGACCCGGGAATGAGTATTATTGAGTTTATCTCCGAACTGAACCTAGAAGGAAAAGAACCAGTATTAGCAACTGTCCGTTTAAAAGGAGATGTAGAAAAAGGAAATAGTATGGAAAATATCATGAAGGTAACTCCGGATGCAATAATAGTCGTTGATTCTCTGGCGATATTTAAAAAGGGTAAATTGATCGATTTTCTGAGCATGGAAGATTCGAGAAATTATTTGTGGGTTCGGAATGAATTAAAAACTACTTCTTTTACCATTAAATGCAGACAGGGAGACTATAGTGCTATTCGTGTAACAGAATCGCAAACAGAAACAACTTCTAAATGGAAGAATAATAAGCCTGTAATTCATGTTGGGATAAAAGCGGAAGGATATCTTGAGGGTACGCAATGCTATAAAAGTGTGGATAAGCTGGGGACCATTGAAAAATATGAAAAGCTAGTGAATAAAGCTTTATCCCAAGAAATATCGAATACCATTTCACATGTTCAAAGCCAATACGAAACGGATATTTTCGGATTTGGAGAAGCAATGAGAAGGCAAGACTATGATTCATTTATGAAAATAAAAGACAAGTGGAATCAAGAATTTTCAAAAGCAGATATTAAAGTAGATGTAGATTTTGTTCTTAGAAGATCAGGAATTCGCTCCAAGAGCTTTTTGACAGGCACAGAAAAATAATTACTGTAGAAGAAAAACTGTTCCATTATGAACAGTTTCAGCTTGTCGACAAAAAGATATTGGAGAAGTGAAAATGCATTTTCATGTGTTGCTTGGAGTAGAGGGGGTGAGACTCCTGTGGGATTAGCGAGACAGTCTGAGACCCTGCAGGCTGTAAGCCGAAGCGGCTCAGCGCGAGCCCCGCGGAAAGCGAACCCCCGGAGCGGAAAGTAACGTCTAAATTCAAAGAGATTAATAAATATACTTTACTCAAACTTCTATTTCCAAAATACAGGAGTTTGTCTACAGTCTGAAACTGTTCCATTATGAACAGTTTTTTCTTTGTTTTTTTAGGATTAGTATTCTCTAAGACTAAAGTTGTAGTGGAAAATCAAGCTAAGGCATGTTATGAAAAAAACTTGAAGGAGGTAACATAGTAGATAAGAAAGGAGCGAAAAGTAAAATGAAAAAATTTGGTTTATTTCTTATTGGGGCAGTTGCCTCTATCATCCTATTATCACAGATAGGTCCAATACTCGGTTTAGTTATTAGTGCAGCAATTCTTTATTTTGCCTTTAAGCAATACACGAAAGCAACAAGCTCATCAGGTAAGCTGTGGTGGGGAATAGCCGGAGTGATTATGCTTATCATAACGGCTAGTAACCTGCCTGCTATCATCGGATTAGCAGCCGCATATGTATTGTATCTTGTTTACAAAAAGTGGAACAACAAGCAAAACATTATTACAAATAAAACAACGGATGACCCTTTTGTAAATTTTGAAAAACAGTGGTCAGAATTCAATAAATAAGGAGAGGTTAACATGACAAATCTATTAGAAAGAATAAAAAATACGGTAATGGCCGACATTAATCATTTATTAGATAAGAAGGAAGAAAAAAATCCAATCGCGCTTTTAAATCAATATGTAAGAGAATGTGAGAAAGAGACAGATAAAGTAAAAAAAATGGTCGAAAGACAATATAAATTAAAAGAAGAATTCATGAAGGAATTACAACAGGCTGAACAAATGGCGGAGAAAAGACAAAGACAGGCTGAGGTGGCAAGCAAAGCAGAGGAAGAAGAACTTTCTGCTTATGCTAAACAAGAGCAGACTCATTATGAAGAAAGAGTAGCACGCTTAACAGAGTCGTTAAAAAATACAGAGCAGCAATTGCATGAAATAGAAACGAAATATATGGACATGAAGCATAAATTGAAGGATATGAAAATACGCCAGATGGAGCTGATGGCAAAAGAAAATATAACCAAAGCCCATCATACAATGAATAAAGTTTTAGAAGAAAAACAGGCGAATCCAACAAATCCAACGCGATTCAGTGAAATGGAACAATATATAGAAACGTTAGAAGAAAAAATAAATACAGAATACTATAAACAAACAATGGACGAAAAGTTAGCAGCATTAGAGAAAGATATGTTAAAAAAAGAAGATGACTCCATTTCCTTATAAAAAAATGGTATCCTAAAAGAGGCTGGAGCATGTAAAGCCAGCCTTCTATTATTTAAAGATATTCATCCAAATAAAATAAAGAAGGGAGAGAATAGCCAATGTTTAAACAAATAAAAGATAACTATGCAAATTGGGTTTATATTGTTGGAGGTTTTTTGTTATTAGAAATCTTCGTCTTTAATCCCGGACTAATCTTTTCCCTTCTTGTTTCAATTGGCATGATTTATATATCAAAGAAATCACGGAACGGCGGAGCTGGGAAGATTCTTTTTTGGATAGGGAGCCTGCTTTTAATCGTTAGTATATTAAATATGGTTACAGTGAAAATTATCTTGTTTACACTCCTTGCTTATTACCTTTTTCAATTATTTCAAAAAAAGAATACCGAGGATATTATTAAACCAATCATAAGAGATAAGGAAACGGCCATACAGACAGAAGAAACTATAATAAAGAAAAAGCCCTTGTTTACGAATTCTCTCTTTAGCCGTAATATCACCCCAGATCATGTATATGAATGGGATGATATCAACATTCAGGGTGGCATAACGAATACTACTGTGGACCTTAGCTACACGGTGTTACCAGAGGGTGAAACAGTTATGATGATTCGAAATATTGTCGGAGATGTGAAGGTATATATCCCTTATGATATGGAAGTCAGTATCCACCATTCTAGTTTATTTGGTTCCTATCAAATATTTAGCGAAGCAGAAGAAAAGATTTGGAATCAAAATATAAGCATTCGGACAGCTGGATTTGATCAGGCTGAGACGAGAGTGAAAATCTTCACCTCATTAATTACAGGTAGCTTAGAGGTGAAAAGAATATGAGTATTATAACAAGACAAATTTTGTGGGGAGTAAGTGCATCCCTTCTTTTACTTGTATTTTTTTCTATAAGCTATCTAATCGTCTTTCCACCGTCAAACTGGAGTGCTTTGTGGGAAAAAGAAGTAATGGATGTTCCATTTATTTTATTTTTAATCAGTGTGGATATTACATTAGGTGTTTTAATTGGTTATTTATCAGGATTTTCTTGGAAAAAACAAATTCGTTCCATGGAAGAAACCTTACATACAATGGATAAAATGGAGTATTATCCAGTTCAGCCAATTGGTTCAACAGAGGAGCTCCAATCTTTAAGCTATAGAATCATTCAACTGCAGAATCAATTAGTGGAACAAACGAAGTTATCTCAGAAACTCGTAAATGAGAAAGCGGAAGATCAAGAGGTGAAGGTTCAAACTGTCATTATTGCAGAGCGGAATCGTCTGGCCAGAGAATTGCACGATTCGGTTAGCCAGCAATTATTTGCGGCATCGATGCTGTTATCAGCAATTAATGAAACAAGACCGAAAACGAATGATCATGAATCACGACAATTACAGTTAGTAGAGGAAACGATTCAACAGTCTCAATTAGAGATGAGAGCTTTATTACTTCATTTACGACCAATCGCTTTAAAAGGGAAAACGTTAAAAGCGGGAATTGTTGAATTATTACATGAACTTCAGCAAAAGGTATCTTTAGAAATAGAAATGAAACTAGAAGATATCGATTTGGATAAAGGAATTGAAGATCATCTTTTTCGAATTCTTCAAGAATCGGTATCCAATACATTACGACACGCGAAAGCAAATTCCCTAGAAGTACAGCTTATTCAAAGGGAGGCATTTGTTATATTGCGAATCATCGATGATGGTGTCGGCTTTAATGTGGATAAGAGAAAAGCAGGATCTTATGGACTTCAAAATATGCACGAAAGAGCAGCCGAAATTGGTGGAGTATTAAAATTGATAAGTTTGGAAAATAAAGGAACAAGATTAGAAGTGAAAGTACCGATTTTGGGAAGAAAGGAGGATTTAAATGATTAGAGTATTGCTAGTGGATGATCATGAAATGGTGCGGATTGGAGTCTCTTCTTATTTATCTGCACAGACAGATATTGAAGTTGTTGCAGAGGCGGAAAATGGCCGTAAAGCTGTCGAGCTTGCTCTTCAATTAAAGCCAGATGTGATTTTGATGGATTTAGTAATGGATGAAATGGATGGAATTGAGGCAACGAGGCAAATAATAGACGCTTGGCAGGATGCAAAGATTATTATTGTTACCAGTTTTCTTGATGATGAAAAGGTATATCCTGCTTTGCAGGCGGGGGCTACAAGTTATATGCTCAAAACATCCAAGGCGAGTGAAATTGCAAGAGCTGTGCGCGAAACATATCAAGGCCAAATTGTCCTAGAGCCTGAAGTCACCGATAAAATGATGACAAAAATGCGAGAAAAGAAATCTACACCTCTGCACGAAGAGCTAACTACCCGAGAAATGGAGATTCTCTTGTTAATGGCGGAAGGGAAGAGTAATCAGGAAATTGCTGACCAATTATTTATTGCTCTAAAAACGGTTAAAACACATGTAAGTAATATATTAAGTAAACTGCAAGTACAGGATCGCACGCAGGCTGTCATTTATGCTTTTAAACACTCGCTTGTAGAATAAACAATTAATAAAAAATCCTTAAATGAAATGGAATAGGTCCCTTAATCAAACGTTTAATTAAGACATTTCTCTCTCTTCAATAAAGAAAAAGACAATCTAGGAAAATATTTTTTGAACTTGTCTCATATGATGTTAAAGAAGAGAAAATAAACACACATCTTTTACTTACATGCTTGTGGAAGATAGATTGAGGGAGAGATTCATGAGTTCATTTTATAAAGGGACCTTTTTATTAATTGTTACCGCGTTTTTTGGCGAATGTATTGAATTCATTATTAATATGGTAATGGCAAGGGAACTTGGAGAACATGGACTAGGTTTATTTATGACCATATTACCTACTATCTTTCTTATTGTACTGCTTGCTACCTTTGAATTGCCAACATCCATTTCGAAATTTATTGCTGAAAAAGATTCCAAGTATCATTTATCGATGCTGCAGCAAGTATTAAAGTGGACCATTATTTTTAGTATTTTTCTAACCACCATCGCATCTATCATCATACCTTTTATCCCTATTTTTTATGCCTATCATCCACTCTTGAAGTGGCTAGTTATTCTTCTATTGCCGATTATTTCCTTTACTTCTATTGCAAGAGGTTATTTTATGGGAAAACAGCAAATGGGGAAAATTGCAGCTTCTAATTTTTTGAAAAAAATTATTCAACTAGGTTTATTAGTCTTTTTGTTTCAATGGTTTTCCTTTGATTTAAATACTTCTGTATTGATTGCCTTTTTTACCATTGTAGGGAGTGATACAGTCGTATTATTGTACTTATTGCATATGTTTTTTGTGCAATATCAACGAATTAAAAAAGGGAAAAATGAAAGCATGAATGGGAAAGTCATTTGGAAGGATTTGTTATCTGTGTCTATTCCGACAACAGGCCTTCGAATATTTCATGCTTTAACACATGCCATTCAGCCTTTTCTCATTAAAGGAGCCCTTGTCGCCTCAGGAATTACAGCAGCAAATGCGACAGAACAGTATGGGATGCTTGCAGGGATAGCGATGACAATAGGATTTTTTCCAGCTTTTATATCCCATAGTTTTATGACAATGCTTATACCAACTGTTTCGAAAGCGTATGTACAAAAAGACTATGCAAAACTACAAAGATTATTGCAGCAAGTGATGATCATAACAGCTATTTACGGAACAATATCTGTTGGGATTTTTTATTTTTACGCGGACACACTGACGATGACCTTTTTTCACTCTACTCAGGCAGCTATAATTGTGCAGCTTTTATGGCCGTATTTTTTACTACATTACTTCACCATTCCCATGCAAGCATATTTAATTGGTTTGGGCTTGTTGAAAGATGCGGTTTTTCATAGTGTGTGGGCCACATCATTCTCCTATGCAGCGATTTATTATTTAGGATCTCTAAGCCAGCTTCAAATGAGCGGAATTGCAATTGGGATGAATTTAGGAGCAGTTATATTAGCTTCCATGCATTATTTAACAATATGCAAAAAAATTGGAGTTTCTATGTGGCTGACACCAGTGAATAAATTCCAATAAAAATTTTTAAAAAAGTGTAGGGATTCGCATAGGCGCAAGCGTTTATTAAGTAGAATCGTAAAACTGGGAAGGGGAAAAAGAAAGAACATGGAATCCCTAATAAATAAAACATATACTATGGGAAATCAAGAAGAATTATTTGAACAAGTCGTGAAGGAATACGGAAAATCAATTTATATCTATATATTATCGCTTGTTAAGCATAAAGAACTAGCGGAAGATTTGTATCAGGAAGTATTAATTTCCGCGTATACCTCATTTGGCAGCTTTGAAGACCACCATAAAGTGAAAAGCTGGCTCTATAAAATTGCTCTAAATAAATGTAGAGACTACTGGAGAAAAGAGAAAACATCTAAGAAGTTTTGGGAAGAGTCTGTTTATACATATGCGAGAGATACTTCTGTGGCTTTGGAACCTGAGGAAACATTAATGAGCAAATGTGAAAAAGAAGAGATGATTGATACATTAGAAGAACTACCAAATATGTACAAAGAACCTTTACTGCTTTTTTATTACCACAATCAAACATTGGTAGAGATAAGCAACCATACAAAAACGCCGTTATCAACGGTCAAAACAAGAATGAAACGGGCGAAGGATCAATTGAAGCCAAAAGTTATGAATAAAAAGATAGTTCATTTATGAGAGAAAACTTGAATCAGTCGATTCTCTCTACTGATTCAAGTTTTCCCATTCTGTACATAAATGTCTTTTAATTAATCATTACTAGATGAAAGGAATAGTCCGAGTAATGAACCTTTTCATTTAGTTGCATCGAAACTAGTTACTATTTCTTTGTTTATTATAGTAATTTACGGAATACATAGCACCTTCATTTACCATATTGTTGTCACCGATATCATCTGGAGCGGGATTTCCTGCTTTAGAAAGTAAGTCCTCTTGTTGCGTAGAATTGAATTTGCTTTTAAAGCGATGAAACATGTCTTTTCCTTTTGATGTAAACAGGAAAAAACTTCCTAATCCAGCCCCGACAATTGCAAATGTACGCATTGAATTTTTTCCAAACATGAGATAATCCCTCCTAATTTTATTCCTTCTCGTTCCATCCTATTGTTTATTTACCCTATTATAAGTTTTACAAACGTCATTCAGGGAATAATAATAGAAAAGCGTTTAAGGGGAGATTCAAGTGAAAAGATACCGTTTAGAGAACTGGGACTGGTTTCAGTTATTGAAAGAAGCGGATATACAGAAAGTTTCTTTTGAAAAGGGTCCATTAATAAACACATGGTTTCGCGATATAAAAGGGAATCGAAGTAACTATCTTCATATTGATACATCAGAAGAAGATCAAGAAGTATTAAGTGGTTCGCTTATATACCATAGAGAAATAGATAAAAGAGAAGATTATGAAATTTTTCATTTTTTCTTATCACGCGATACATTAATCACTTATGATTATAAGGATAATAGTTTACATATTGATGGAAACAATCTATTAAAAGAGATTAAGCATGCACAAACACCGATTGAAGGATTTATGGTTATTCTAGGAAAAGTAATGACAGATATTTTGTATCATATAGACGCTTATGAACAACAGTTAGAACAATTGATTTGGGATGTTAAACAAAGAAATAGTATAAAAACATTAGATAAAGTATATCAGTCTAGACATGAACTTCTTGTTTGGAAGAATGTCATGATTCCTTTTCTTGAAATCAGATACTCATTAGAGGAAGCTTTTGGCGAGGAAATCACAAAAGGAAAGGTATATGCTCGTGTTACTAAGAGAATCGAAAGAGGATTAATTTTGGTAGAAGAATATCAAAAAGAATTAAATAATCTCGTTGATTTTGAAGAAGTAGTATCCCAACATAGAGGAAACGAAATTATGAAAACACTGACGGTATTCACTACAATATGTACACCAATTATGGCTTGGGGAGCATTATGGGGAATGAACTTTGAAATTATGCCAGAACTAAAATGGAAATTCGGCTACGTTTTTTCTTTAGCAATAATTATTGGCTCCACGGTTGTTGTATATTTCTATCTTAAATCACGAGGGTGGATGGGGGATTTGTTAAAAGCCCGGAAGAAAAATTCTTTTTTTCGATAACCTTAATCTAAGCAATATTAGACTCTTCCTCCTAAATTAGCATATAATAAGATGGTAGATATGTTAAACAAGAAGAAAACTCCCATGAATATGCAAGGAGGAGCTATGGAAGAGTCAAAATTTTGTAGTGAGTCACTAGTGGTGAAAACAAGTATTGTTTTTCCAACAGATACTAATACTTATGGAACTTTATTTGGTGGCAAATTAATGGCCTATATTGATGATACAGCTGCTATCTCGGCGATGCGTCATGCAAGAAGAGGAATTGTTACTGCTTCGACTGATTCAGTCGATTTTTTGTATCCAATTCATGAGGGAAATGCTGTATGTCTAGAAGCTTTTGTTACCTATACAGGAACTTCTTCCATGGAGGTATTTGTAAAAGTAACAGCAGAAGATCTAATTTCTGGAGAGCGCCATTTATGTGCACTTAGCTTTCTAACGATGGTTGCCATCGATGAAAATGGAAAACCGACAAAAGTTCCCAAAGTTATTCCACAAACAGAAGAGGAAAAGAGCCTTTACGAATCAGCGAAGGAACGAGCGGAAGCACGAAAGAAACGGAAGAAAGAAACAGAAGAACTTGCAAAGAAGTATAGAAGTTATTGATGATGTGCAAGGGAATGTGATGTCATTCTCTTGCCTATCTAATAATAAATAAAATCATACTAAAGCTAGTAAGTTTGTCGAAAGAAAGTCTGGGAGAAAGAGAATATTTTCATTATTGATAAAAATCGATTTTTCATGTTGTCGAAATACCAAATTATTTTCCAGGAAATGATGGCATTCTCCAAAATATTGTCTAATAACACTGTCTGATTTTGCAGGTGGATAGCGTTTAATTTCGTTATCCATAATCATTCTATACTATGGGATAGGTGCAAGGAGGTAAAGGTGAAAATATTTTCTCTTTCCTATTTTGTTGTTACAAGAAAGATTGACTTGAATATGGAAATAATCGAAGAAGAAAAAAGTCTTGATTTATGGAGTGATAGAGTTACTAGCGCCGAGCAGACATTTCATTTACACACCATCCATGACATTTCCTTTAAGCCCTCGAGTAATCAATATAAAATGCTATATTTACATACAAATCGTGGAGTGCACTCTTTTGTAATAAAAGATAATCCAGAAGAAATGATTCGATTAATTAGAAGACAAATAGCGGATTATTTATAGGCATACATATAAAAAGGTTTGAGCAAGGAGGTTTTGGCCTCTTTACTCAAACCTTTTTAATCTCTTTCGGACAGAATTCCGAAAATACGTAAGATACTTATAAATAAATTTAGAAAATCGAGATATAAATTCAAGGCCATTAAAGGGACTTGATCTGCTGTTATACCATAATGTTTCATTCGATTAAAATCATACAACACATAGCCGCTAAATACTAGGACACCAATGAAGGAATACGCGAGCATGCCACCTGTTGCTAATGGCCAAAAGATATTGAAAATCCCGATAGCGATTAAAGCGATTAGGGAAGCGAGTAACATTCCTCTTAAGAAAGAGAAGTCACGCTTCGTTTTTGTTGCATATATAGCAACCCCAGCAAACACAATTGTCGTAGTACCCAAAGCATTAATGACAACATTTCCGCCAACTGTGGATACATAATAAGAGACGATTGGAAAAGTGGTAATCCCTGAAATAAACGTAAAGGTAAATAAGAAACCATAAGATAGAGATTTTCCTCTTCTTGCGAAAATAGCGATTAATAAAAGAACAACCTCTAAAATTGATAACGGTAAAAATAAATTGGCTGGGACGAAATTACCGATCATTGTTCCGATAAATGCTATTCCTAGAGAAAGAGCAAAAGTTCTTAAAACAGAAGGCATATATTCATTACTTGGGTTATATGCATACATTTTTCTTCACTCCTGTACTGTGTTTAATTTATATAGTAATACGAACAAGGCACAAAAAGGTTTCAATTTAAACCATCTTTATCGCGAATAACTTCTGTTTTTAGTAAATCACGGATTTCTTTTAATAGCTCTTCCTTAGTATCAACAGTTACTGCTTCTTCTTGGACCTCTTCCTTTTTCTTAAAGCGATTTAAAAAACGAATTACTAAAAAGATAGAGAAAGAAATAATGAAAAAGTCAACAATTCGTTGTATAAAGTTTCCGTAATTTATACTTGAATAAGACCATGTTGAGAAATCTACGCCGACAATAAAATGGGCGAACAGCGGCATGATCAAATCATCTACTAGTGAACTGACAATTTTGCTGAATGCCGTTCCAATAATTACCCCTACTGCTAAATCTATTACGTTTCCTTTTATTGCGAATGCTTTAAAGTCTTTCCACATATGATCCTCCTAATAATATATGTACATCTTATTTTGTTTTTTAAAATATTATTATTCTGACATGAAAATTTATTATTTTCAAGTCTATACAAGCATAATTTAATAAAAATAGAACATGGCAGAAATTGAATATGTCCTATGGAATATTTAATAAATAACCTTAAAGCTCGAAAATAGTTCTTCTGGCTCACTTTCCTGTATTTCTATATGGTCCACTCTGGCAAAGCGATTACCCCTTTTTACTTTTTCCACAAAAGCTCGCAGTGTTTCAGAAGAAGCTACAGCCATACATTCCACGGTTCCATCTGCTTTATTGCGAACCCAGCCGGTTATCTGATTTTCCATAGCAATCATTTGGACAAAGTATCGAAAACCTACGCCCTGTACCCTTCCATTGATTATAAGATGTAGTTGTTTCATTTTATCCCTCCTAATTTTAAGAATCTTTTATCTCCATTTTAACGGGCGGTGAAATCAATAAGGAAAAAGGCATCCGAAAAGACTGAGTAAGGTGCTTAATATTAGCAAGAGTGAAGAAAAACCACGAGGATCGGAGTTTTCTCTATTTATATATATAGCTAGCTTTATTAATCATCTCATATTTATTTATATTGACGCAAGTTAGGTCCTTGGATATGGGGAATGGGTGAGCGGTGGATATTCCATATGTTGTGTGGTAAAGGTCTTGGAGAAGGGGGAAATAGGTGCTGGAAAAAGCTAGATTTGTAGATTGGAGAGCAATTTGGTACTATTAATAAGTATATATGAAGTTCAATAAAAAATTGGAATTATCTTTAGTGAGCTTTCAATAATAGAAATTATGGTAGTTATGCTTGATTTTAAACAACTAGAACGCCAACTATCCATAAAGTGAAACTCTAACTCCTTCTAAAGGAGTATAGATGTGTTTGGAAAATAGGAGAAAGATAATGAAAAAAAATAAATATATCTGGCTAATAGTGGTCGGAGTCATTATAATTGCAGGGATTTTAATCACTTCTATGGTAAATTCCTATCTAACAGAGAAACATAAAAATGAGTTGGATCAAAAACATATGGTGATTAAGAAAGATTTACAATGGACGAAAGATAATGCTTATTTTGAAATAGATATAAACGTGAAAGAGAAAAAGTATGAATTATATATTATAGGAGAAGGGGAAAGGAAATATCAGCAAGTAGAAGATACGGATCTAGGGGAAAAAGACGATACGATTGTGACTGGAGACTTTGCCTTTTACTTATGGACGAAAGAATACGGAAAGAAAGCAGTAAAACAAGATCTAGAATTACCCAATCCTATGACATTCAATTTATCGCAAAAAAATATAGGAACATTTCTTGTTAACCAGCAAAATATTGCGGCTGTTTACCAAGGGAAAGAAGCAAATGAGGTAATGGCCTATTTCTATACCATTCATGATGGGAAATTAGTTACCCTAACTGATTATGGAATGCGTATCTATAGTAAAAATATCAAAAACATTCAACAAAATTATATACAAACCTTAAGGGAAAAAGATACCGACCAAATGGAATTTGATACGTGGATGCTTGAGCAGAAAAGCGGGAAATTAGTAAAAATAGATGGAACTTCTATTAAAAATAAGGAAATTATCAATAAATGGCTGGATGATACGGAATTTTACTATCCATATAAAAACTTATCTGTTACTTCTAGTTTAAAGAATTTAGCGGAACAAGGAATGTTGATAGGCGCCCAATATCCAATCGGAACAAATATAAAAGAGATAAAGAAAATTAATTCTAATTATACAATCAAGGATTATAATCAGAAATATAGTCAATTGGATTTTCCTGAGATTACTTATTACTATGATAAGAAAACCGATCTTGTTACTTCTATTTCTATTCCAGGTATTCGTTTAAAAGAATCAGTACAATCGATTCAGGATACAATCGGGAAGCCAGATGATTTTGTTACGAAAGAGGCTGGGTCTATAGCTACGTATACAGCAGGAAACTATAAACTAATCATCCAATTGGACTTATCTCAACGAATTAAATCGATTAGCTTGGTAAAATAGAAAGATTAAAAGAATAGTAAAAAATAAAGGATGTTCCGTGAAATGTTTCATAACATAAACATTCCATGGAACATCCTTATTGAACTTAGTTACTTAAAATTAAAATGCCCAATCTCCATTTCTGAATACTGCTTCTATTTTTCCGTCTACGGTAATACCGTCAATATTCATTTTGTCTGATCCTATCATAAAGTCGACATGTGTAATACTATCGTTTAAACCTTTTTCAGCTAGTTCTTCACTTGACATCTTTTTTCCACCTTCAATACAGAATGCATATGCACTTCCGATTGCTAAGTGATTTGAGGCATTTTCATCAAATAAAGTATTGTAGTAAAGAATATTTGATTGAGAAATAGGTGAACGATGTGGTACTAAAGCTACTTCTCCAAGATAATGAGAACCTTCATCTGTTTCAACTAATTGACGAAGAATTTCTTCCCCTTCTTCTGCCTTTACATCGATAATTCGACCATCTTTAAAGGTTACGGAGAAATTATTAATAATGTTTCCGCCATAGCTTAACGGCTTTGTGCTTGATACAGTTCCATTTACTCCTTTTTTATGTGGAACAGTGAAGACTTCTTCAGTCGGCATATTTGCCATGAATTCAAAACCTTTTTCATTGATAGATCCTGCTCCACACCATAGATGTCCTTCTGGAAGTTCAATCGTTAAATCTGTACCTGGAGCTGTATAATGAAGCTGTTTGTATGCTTTTTCATTTAAGTAATCCACTTTTGTATGAAGTGTTTTATCATGCTCTTTCCATGCTTGGATTGGATTTGCTTGATCTACTCGAATAGCCTTAAATATAGCATCCCATAGTAACTCCACTCTGCTGTTTTCAGGAGCGTCTGGGAAAACAAGATTTGCCCAAGCTTTGGATGGAACAGCAATTACGGTCCAGCTTACTTTATCAGACTGTACATATTTTCGGAATTGGCTTAAAGCTGTTCCAGAAGCCTTTTGGAAGTTACTAATTCGTTCAGAATCAATCCCTTTTAAAAGGTCTGGACTAGAAGATACTACAGACATGAAGGCTGCCCCTTCTTCTGCAAGTGAAATCGTCTCTTTTGCTCTAAATTCAGGATATTCTTTAAATGCTTCATCTGGTGCCAATTCGTATTTTGTACGAGTAACGATATCATCACTCCAGTTGACTACAACATTACTTGCGCCAATTTGGTAAGCTTCTTTTACGACAAGACGAACAAACTCTGCAGATTCAATGGATGTATTAATAACAAGTGTTTGTCCTTTTTGGATATTTACACCGACTTTTACTGCGAGTTCAGCATATTTTTGTAAATTTTCTTGAAATGTACTCATTTTTATTCTCCTTTTCTATAAGCGGTTAGCTCTATGTATAACATGAATCCCAATATGGAATGGATGCTGCTTCTATTGTAGCTTTTTTAGAAAGAGAAATAAACTGATTGATCGTAACATTAGGATAATAATTGATCTTATCGCAAGAGAAACAAATAATAAGCATTTTTGGTAAAATAGCTATAATGGATTTTTTTATTTATGGGAGGTTTTTATGACTAATCGGTTACAAGCAGTTATCTTTGATTTTGATGGTGTTATAGCAGACACTGTTCCCTTATATTACAAAGCAACAAAAAAAATGGCGGTGGAGATTGGGGCATCCTTTACTAGAGAAGATAACTTAAGATATCAAGGTGTTCCGCGAAAGGTGCTAATTGACGACTTAGTTGCACAAACAGATAAAGTATTTACAGATAGAGAAAAGGAAATGTTAGGAAATCACAAGAGTGAATATTATAAAGCTTTAATTTCGGAATTCACAGTAGAAAATATGCTGCCAGGAATGTATGAATTTTTGAAAGATCTTAGGGAAATGGGTATTAAATTTGGGATTGCATCCTCTAGTTCCAATGCACCTTTTTTATTGGATCGTTTTGGAATAAGAGACTGGTTCGAATGCATAGTAGATCCACATTCCCTGAAAAAGGGAAAACCAGATCCAGAAATATTTTTAACAGCAGCAGATTGCTTAGGGGTCGATTATCATGAGTGTGCTGCTATAGAGGATGGACAAGCAGGCTTGAGTGGAATTCTGCAGACACCTATGTTTTCTGTCGGGATAGGACAAGGAGATGTTTTTGCAAAAGCGGATTGGCAAGTTGCCTCCACTAGAGAACTAAGTGTGAATACTTTATTAGAAAAGTTTAATAATCGATGAGGAAAATGAATAATACTGATTCATGGAAGCAAAGAGTATACTGAACTATAGGGAATAGTAGCAACCTTCATAAAAAATATCATCCGAAATGATTCATACCATTTCGGATGATATTGCGTTGCTATAAGCTGGAATACGAAAGTTGCAGCCTATTACCTTTTTAATCGTCTTTTTTCATCGCGGCTTTTAATAAATCACCTAGACTATTTCCAAAGCTTTCGTCTTTACTGTATTTCTGAACAAGTTTCCGTTCTTCTCTTTTGTTAATGGTCTTTTTACGGTCTGTAGCTTTTTCCACTACATTGCAGTTTCTGCATTGGAAATAGGTACCGGCCACTCCATTATGGATTTCCATTTTCTTATGGCATTGTGGACAACGCTTGTTGGAAAGTTTAGGATCTTTTCTTTTACTAAAAGAACAATCCATACTGGAGCATACAAGAATTTTTCCGTTTTTTGTATTTTTTTCCTTTAGGAAAGACCCACATTCAGGACATTTGGAGCCAGTGAGATTTTGCATTTTATACGATTTCTCACTTTGTTTTATTTCCCGGACAAATCGTTTGGTCTGCTCTTTAATTTGTTCCATAAATTGATGAGGATTTGCTTTTCCTTTAGCGATATCCTCTAACTCTTGCTCCCATTTTGCCGTTAAATCGGGAGTAGTCAAATCATCATTAACGAGATTGAGAAGCTGTTTTCCTTTGGAGGTAGAATGTAATTTCCCATTTTGTCTTTCTAATACCTCAGATGAAAGCAATCTTTCAATTATTTCAGCACGCGTAGCAGGAGTCCCCAGTCCGAATTTCTCCATTTTTCCTAGAATATCAGCTTCTGTAAAACGTGATGGAGCTTCCGTAAATTTTTGCTCCAAATTTACAGATTGGACTTTTAATTGTTGTCCCTCTTGAAGCTGTATATTTTTTGAAGAATCTGTTTTGCGAGAGTCTAAAGCTTTAAAACCTAATTCTAATATATTTGTTTCTTGAGCGACAAAGGAAGCTCCATTAATGTTTAATGTAGTAGAAATAATTTCATACTTATATTTTGGATAAAATAACGTCAAAAATCTTTTTACGATTAAGTCATAAATTTTTACTTCCTCATTATCTAACCGGTTTAAAAATACCGGCTGCTCGGTCGGGATAATGGCATGGTGGTCAGATACCTTATTGTTATTGAACACATTATTTGCTTCGACCTTCCCCTTGTTGCGTAAGATAGGTTGAACTTCTTCTTTAAATGCGCCGGATATACTTTCAATGCGATCAATCATCGTATTCTTCATATCTGTCGTTAAGTATCGTGAATCCGTTCTCGGATAGGTGACAAGTTTATGTTGCTCATATAGCTTCTGCAGGACATTTAACGTTTTTTTGGCAGAAAAACCGAATCGGCGGTTTGCGTCTCGCTGGAGTTCTGTTAAATCATAAGGCAATGGCTGATGCTCTGTTTTTTCTTTTACGGTAAGCGTCTCAACCACTGCCTGCTTCCCTTTCGTATTAGCTACAATTTTTTCTGCTGTTTCTTTTGAAAAGATTCTTCTCTCTTGATTCTTTTCATATTTCGCTTGTAGAGAATCTATTTGTGCAGTGATGGTCCAATATTCTTTTGGAACAAAGGATTGAATTTCTTTTTCTCTCTCTAGAACCATTGATAAAGTAGGGGTTTGAACACGCCCTGCTGACAATGGATCATTGAATTTCGTTGTTAAGGCTCTTGAAACATTTAAGCCGATTAGCCAATCTGCTTGTGCTCTACACACAGCGGATTGATATAAGCGATCGTAATCTTTTCCCGGCTTTAGTTGTTTAAAGCCATCCTTTATTGCTCGGTCCGTTTGTGAAGATATCCATAATCGTTTAGTTGGTTTGGTAAATCGGATTTTCTCTAATATCCAACGTGCGACTAATTCTCCTTCACGACCTGCATCTGTGGCGATAATACAATCTTTAATATCTTTTCTTTTTGCCAGTTGTTCAATGGCTTTATATTGATGACTGGTTTGCTTCATCACTTTTAATTCCATTTTCTGTGGAATAATTGGTAAATCATCTAAATTCCAATTTTTAAATTTGGGATCATAATGCTCGGGCATTTTTAATTCAATTAAATGGCCTAAAGCCCAAGTCACTATATATTTATCTGATTCCAAATAATTTTTAGTGGATTTATTGCAACCAAGCACTCTGGCTATTTCTCTCGCAACACTTGGCTTTTCACATAACACAAGAGATTTCATCTAAACACCTTCCAATAGAATTTTTAGCTGTCTTGAATAATAGAAGCAGATTCTGTTATTCATTTTAAGTTATTTAATAATTATCGTTTTATTAGTCATACGATACCTTCTAGTATAACATGAGAGGAGAAGGGGAATGGGAAATAGTGAGCTTTTGCTGAATATTAATGCGGAGCATATAGAAGACCTATTTCGAACGTATAGGAAAATAAAGGGAGGAAAAGGAAGACGGCGCCCTTTTCCAATGGTCGTGAACGCCGTCTATTGCATGGATTTACTCTTCTTCTTCGATTCGGTTTTTAAAAGCTTCCTGTGTTACGATAAATTCTTCATCGCCAGGAGCATCCTCTGTATGTGTATGTTTTCTTGTGTCCTTTGGAAGCGGACCTGGATGGTGTTTCTTCTTATGATTGAAATGTTCTCCACGTGCCAATAATAACACCCCTTTCTTTTCTATTTTTTATAAAAATCGCTCATCCTATACCGACGAGAAGTGGAAATTGTATAATGGAAATAGGTTTATGAAAAAAAGGAGGGGATAGATGAATGGATTTTTCGATTCTTGTTTCAGAAGATAAAATAAAAAAAGCATATAAAGACGGGGAATTTAACCATCTTCCAGGGTTCGGAAAACCACTCCCAAAAGATAGTCTAGATTCTGTACCAAAAGAATTGCGAATGGCTTATCGTGTTCTCAAGAATGCTGGATATTCATTAGAAGAGGATAAGATTAGACAAGAATTATTGTCCATGGAAGATTTAATTCGTTCCTGTGAGACAGAAGAAGAAAAGGTAGTTTTACAAAGAAAATATAATGAAAAATTATTGCGATTTCGTAAAATGATGAAAGAACGTACAGGAGAAAGTCACTCTAATCCTTTTTCTGGATATCAGAAAAAGGTAGAGAATAAATTCTTTCCGAAATAATGATAGTAGTTACGGTTTTGATTCAAATATGGTTTCTAACTTATATTTCAAAAGAGTGGCTGGGGCAAAACAAATATATAATGGATAAAGACGAATATTCTCTAATTTGGTGGTGAAAACCAATTCGTTCTATTACACTACAGACATATAATACCCCGGGGAGCAACCTAAGCCTCCGCGGCTGCCCCATGGAAAGCGAAGTGTATTCAGGCTGCGGTAATCATCACAAACCCTCATTCTTAAATTTAATTAAACCCCGAACAATTATACGACTATTTTTTAGTGTGTACGTATAATTGTTCGGGGGTATATTTGATTGAAATTCTTATGACCCGTCCTCTTTTTCGATTAAAAAAGCAGGACTATTGTCATGATTCATGAAGTTTCCGAAATTTACATGAAATAAAACTAAAATTTTGAAGAGAAATGTCGAAAAAAAAGGTAAGACATAGAATCGAAATTTTGGAATAAGATAGGTGAAAATAATGGATAAAACTTCCTTGATAGGAATTATACTTGCTATTATTGCTGTGGGAGTAGGAATGGTGTTTAAAGGTGTCAGTCCTGCGGTATTATTGAATCCAGCAGCTATTCTAATTATTTTAGTAGGTACAGTAGCAGCAGTAGTTATTGCCTTTCCTGCTTCAGAGATTAAACGAGTTCCAAAGTTATTCGGCATCTTGTTTAAGGAGCAGAAAGTGCAGGATACGAAAGAGTTAATTCGCTTGTTTTCAGAGTGGGCACAATTAGCTAGAAAAGAGGGACTTCTTGCATTAGAAGCAAAAACAGATGAAATTGAAGATCCATTTTTGAGAAATGGCTTATCTTTGTCTGTGGATGGACAAAGTGCAGAGTATATTAGAGATGTATTAACAGAAGAAATTGAAGCAATGGAAGAGAGACATCGTACAGGAGCGCTTATTTTTACCCAAGCAGGTACCTACGCCCCTACATTGGGAGTACTTGGAGCAGTAATTGGGCTGATTGCAGCTTTAGGAAATATGTCTGATGCTGAAGCGCTTGGACATGCTATTAGTGCCGCGTTTGTTGCTACTTTAATGGGGATATTTACTGGATACGTTTTATGGCATCCATTTGCAAATAAACTGAAGAGAAAATCACACATGGAAGCAAGTCAAAAATATTTGATGATAGAAGGGGTTCTTTCTATTTTAGAAGGAGAAGCGCCTAGGGTAATTGAACAAAAGCTTGCATCGTATTTACCTGTTTCAGAAAGAAGACAATTTCTTGAAGAAAGCGAAAGTAGTGTGAATACGAATGAGTAAAAAGAAAAAAAAGAAAGTACATCATGAGGAGCATGTTGATGAATCTTGGCTTGTTCCTTATGCGGATATCCTTACTTTATTGCTGGCTTTATTTATCGTTTTATATGGCATGAGTTCTGTTGACGCTAAAAAATTCTCTGAAATCGCAGAAGCTTTTAATAAAGAATTACAAGGAGGGACAGGTATATTTGAATACCCTAGTCCTGCACCGTCAATGAATAGTGAAACTACAGATGTTGATTTGGCTGATCAAGAGAAAAAGGAAGATAAAAAAGATAAAAAAAATCTTAGCGAAAAAGAACTAAAAGAATTACAAAAACAGAAAGATAAACAAGAATTATCAGAGATTCAACAAAAGGTAAATGCCTATATTGCTAAGAATAAATTAGGGAATAAGCTGGATACGGAACTGACGGATGAAGGTTTGCATGTTTCAATTAGAGATAATGTACTCTTTGCTTCTGGAAGTGCCGAAGTTCGCAATAAAGACAGAAAAGTTGTTTCCGAAATTGCTAATTTACTTGTCATGGATCCGCCGCGAAGCATTATTATAAGTGGACATACAGACAATGTTCCCATCCGCAATTCACGATATGCGTCCAACTGGGAACTAAGTGTGACTAGAGCTTTAAATTTCATGAAATTACTTCTTGAAAACAAGAAACTAGATCCTAAATCATTTAGCGCCAAAGGTTACGGTGAGTTTCAGCCTATTGCTAGTAATGATAGTTCTGCTGGAAGAGCAAAAAATAGAAGAGTAGATATTTTAATTGAACCAAGAGTAGCAAAAGAAGACTAACAATGGATAGTCTTCTTTTTTTGATTACTCTTTTTAAACCACAGGCTCTGCCTGTGTGAAAATAAAACTTGTAGAGTCGTATTAGAAAAAAACTCCAATCGTTATAATAGAAGATGGCCGTCAAACCAACTTCAAATAACGAGAGGAGTTCTGCTCATGTCGAGCGACAATAGTTTATCACATACAAGATGGAATTGTAAGTATCATATCGTATTTATTCCCAAATACAGAAGGAAAGTAGTATATGGGAAATTAAGAAAAGATATAGGTGCTATATTGAGAAAACTATGTGAAATGAAAGATGTAGAAATAATGGAAGCACATGCCATGCCAGATCATATACACATGCTGGTAAAAATACCACCGAAAATGTCTGTTTCGTATTTCATGGGATATTTAAAAGGTAAAAGTTCATTGATGATCCATGATAGACATGCAAATTTAAAATATAATCATGGAAATCGAACGTTTTGGGCGAAAGGATATTACGTAAGTACGGTTGGATTAAACGAAAAAACAATTGCAAAGTATATACGAGAGCAAGAAGCAGAGGACCGTTTGCGAGATAATATGAGCAAACGAGAATACGTCGATCCATTTAAAGATAAGTAGGGAGAGTAAACGGTTGGCGGTCAATTTAGAGGTCCCTTTAGGGGCTTCGTTGGTAAAGTGCCCTTATAGGGCGAAATTAAAACCGCCGGTTCTACCGGCGGATACTTACTGGAAAATCTTGATTAAAAAGAGATTCCTAAAAAAACAAATAAATAAAGTTTTCATAAAAATGAATAAAGTCTTGTTGTTTGATAAACAAAAGTTTATAATGTAGACAAATGTTGTTTTTAGGGCTAGAGATGATTCTTCTCTACTTCTGACAATTGGCAGTTTCACTTTATTTGAGGGGGAGATGGAAGTGAATGATAAAGAGATTTTTATTCTTCAGCTGATTAAAGAAAATCCCTTTGTTACTCAAAATGAAATAGCTGAGAAAATGGGCTTATCCCGTTCTGCGGTAGCAGGTTATATTTCTTCTTTAACAAAAGAAGGAAAACTACTAGGTAGAGCCTATGTGTTACCAAAAAAGAAAGAAGTTATTTGTATTGGAGGAGCCAATGTTGATCGTAAAGTTCAGGCAGAGGAGACCATTCAATACGGTACCTCTAATCCAGCCTCTACAAGTCAGTCTCCTGGCGGGGTAGCAAGAAATATTGCAGAGAATTTAGGGAGATTGGGACTCGAAACTTCTTTATTTACTATTGTGGGAGATGACCATGAAGGGGAATGGCTGCTAGAGAATACCAAAAGCTATGCAGATATCACTCCTTCTCTTTTGTCTAATCTATATCGAACGGGGACCTATACAGCTTTATTGGAATCTGATGGTGAACTTGCTGTTGCTTTAGCGGATATGTCTATATATGACACTATTGATAAAGATATAATCGATAAAAAGTGGGGGTATATTGCAACATCAGAATTAGTTATTCTTGACACTAATTTTTCAGCAGAAGTATTGGAGCATATTATCATCAGATGCAGGCAAGAACAAATGGCATTGTGTATTACACCTGTATCAGCACCAAAAGTACGAAAACTGCCCGAAGATTTGCATGGAGTTACTTGGTTGATTGCAAACAGAGATGAGGCAGAGGCATTAGCGGAGATGAAAATAAAAGAAGAGGGAGACTTCTTTAAAGCAGCCGAAATCATTCTCGAAAAAGGTGTTGAAAAAGTAGTTATAACGAGGGGAGATAAAGGCCTTATCTATTTTACAAAGCTAGGGGAAGCTGGTGTTATCTTACCTCCAGAAGCAGAAGTAGTCGATGTAACAGGTGCTGGCGATTCCCTTGTTTCAGGTATAATGTATTCTCATATTAAAGGCCTAAACACGGAAGACGCTTGTAAAATCGGCATTACTTGCTCGAACATAACCCTTCAATCGAATCAAACAGTAAATCCACTATTAAATAATAAAAAGTTACAAGAACTATTTGGAAAATACTTTCGCTAAAAGGAGCATATAACATGAAAACAGAATGGCTAGAATTCTCAAAAGAAGTATTAGAAGCAAAGAAAAATAATCTACCGATTGTAGCATTAGAATCAACTATCATTTCCCATGGTATGCCTTATCCTCAAAACGTGGAAACCGCTAAAGAAGTAGAAGATATTATTCGGAAAAATGGCGCAGTTCCTGCAACTATTGCGATAATAGAAGGAAAAATAAAGATTGGTTTATCAGAAGATGAAATTGAATTTTTAGCTAAAAGCGATAATATTGAGAAAGCAAGCAGACGTGATTTACCATATTTAATTGCTGGTAAAAAGAATGGGGCAACCACTGTAGCAGCTACCATGATTTGCGCAGAGCTTGCAGGAATTAAAGTGTTTGTAACTGGTGGAATTGGCGGTGTTCATAGAGAAGCAGAGCATACAATGGATATTTCTGCAGATTTACAAGAATTGGCTAAAACAAGCGTAGCGGTTGTTTGCGCAGGGGCTAAATCTATATTAGATATTGGATTAACGTTAGAATATCTTGAAACATATGGCGTTCCAGTTGTAGGATATGGAACAAAGTCTCTTCCAGCCTTCTATACAAGAACTAGTCCATTTGAAGTGAATTTCTCAGTAGAAAATCCAAAAGAAGCAGCTGACATGATCCAAACAAAATGGGCATTAGGATTAGATGGCGGGGTAGTGATCGCTAATCCAATTCCAGAAAATGATGCTCTCGATGAAAAATACATTACAGATATTATCGAAAAGGCACTTCAAGAAGCGAAAGAAAACCATATTACAGGTAAAAAAGTAACTCCATTCTTATTAAGTCGCGTAAAAGAATTAACAGAAGGAACAAGCCTAGTTGCTAATATTGCATTAGTCAAAAACAATGCAGAAGTGGGCTCAAGAATAGCAGTAGAGTTAAATAAATAAGAAATAAGACTATTCGAAGTAAGAATGTCGCTTTCCAAATCGGTAGTGCCATTCTCTTTGAATAGTCTTTTTAATGAAAAAATTTTATTAAAAAAACGAAACAGGAAGAGTACAGATAAACTCCAATAGAGGAAGCCAAGGAGACTTTAGAGTTGTCCCATGGAGAAAAATGAACTTATGATAATCATAACTATTTTTTACTTATGTCCTATGCTTATGCGCTATTGCCATAATAGAGTTAGCTTTTCCTTATTTCTAGTTTTCTTGTCTTTTTTTAAATTTAACATATTCAAGAATGCCCGCAAAATCTTCTTTTGTGATTCCTTCTTCAATTGCCTCTTCTACCAAACTCATCCAGTCTTCATCAATGCCTTCTATCACTGTGTGATTATTGTCTAGTAGTTCCTCCACATTTGTCTCAAGAGTGTGGGCAAGTTTCGTTAATACTTGAAGAGAGGGATTTTTTTGAATTCCTCTTTCAATATAACTTAAATAAGATTTGGAAACACCAGATTTGTCGGAAAGTTCATTAATAGAAAAGCCTTTTTTTATTCTTAATGTCTTTATTTTTGCTCCAACCAGCATAACAATTTTCTCCTTATCACCTAAAGAAATATAATTTCATTATAACGAACGGTAAAATGAATAGAAAATATGAAAAAGCTAGATAATAGGAGTTATTCGGAGGAAAAGAATGATAGTTGTTCGTTAAAAAGAAAAAACGGTTGTTTTTGGAATTTTAAAAAATGATAGTTTTGCACTATACTTATGGGAAAGTTCTTAAATAAGAACGTTATTGTGTTTTATAACATTATAATCCTAATTAAAAAGATACTAGGATGGATTTTCTTACTAAATCGTAGCAATTATTTTTCAGCATACAAACCTAAAAGGAAAAGGCAAAGGAAGAGGTGAAAAATGTATAGAAAAAACTGTGACATATGCAATAGACCATCGTACAGTAGTAGTGAACGAGGCAGGTGGATTTGTCCTATATGCCAAAATGACTTAACGGAATATCCTTTTTTTGATGCAATTACATTTGAACAAATTCAAATTAATTATTCTTTTAAAAAAGTGCTAAAAAGCTATCAAACACAATATTATGATAGAAGACAAGATAAGTAGTGCTGCTGGCATAAGAGAAATCTGTAAATAATGCATAAGTATGATTAATTCGATAAGATTCGCTGGAATCAACATATTTTGTAGAAACAACGAGAAATATTTTAGTAATTTGTCCTAATTTTATGACAAATTACTGCATCATTTCATGAGGAAAAGCGATATAATGGGAAAACAGTAAAGAATAAGAGAAAAGGTAAATGTAAAAGGCAAACCAATACGAAAGTTTGGGACGCAAAGTCACGGATCTAATGTCTTAAACAATGATGGCCGGACTGCCAAAATACAAATGTATTTTTGGGAGGGAAGAATTAAGTGATTAATAGTCAACTTTTTACCGAAGAATTGGATTCAGAATGGATTCAATTAATTAATGAAGCCAAAAATATTGGAATGAATTTGCAAGAAGTAAGAGAATTTTTGCGAAGTGAGAAGGATTACTTAATTCAAGAAAATCCGAAATAAACATTTGTATATAGAAAATGATTGTCCAAAAATGGACAAAAAAGGTATCTCTACATTGAATTTTTTCACAATAATGGAATTATATTGTGAAGCATTCAATGTAGATAACTCTTTTGTAATGGAAAAATTTAATAACATATTTTAGCCATATAAGTGGAAAACGTATTATTTTTTTTGTTCCAGTCTCCATCTGTTAAATTCCAAAAATTCACGAAATTCTTTTTTGGATACTCCAGAATCCATTGCCTCTTTTACAATTTTTAACCATTCAGAATCTAACTCATCCTTATTCTGTTGATCATTGATTAAATGATCGACTGGTATATTGAAAACAGCTGCTATTTTTTCTAAAAACTGAATCGATGGATTGGATTGTAAATTTCTTTCCAAGGAACTTAAATAAGATTTTGCAACTCCGGCTTGTTCAGCTAATTCTGATAAGGACATTCTCTTCTCTAAACGTAGCTGTTTTACACGATCCCCAATCATACGCTCACTCACTTTCACTCTTTACGGTATGTATATTTATGATAGCATTTATAGATAAAAAGTTCCATATAAAGAACGAATTGTTCTATCCATTATGCTTATAAACCATTGATGTAAAAGACTATTTTAAAAGTATGTTCACAATATTGAAATATATCTTATAGTGTTTACCCTTTTCTACATACACTGAAACATTTTTTTATTTATTTTTCAATCCTTTTTAGACAATTTGTCTGAAAAAGAGTAGAATGGTAACGAATAATTTGAAAATGTTGGTGAATTTCATGTTGAATAAATATTATATGATATTCGAGGAACTTGAGGCTGCGATCAGAAATGGAAAGTATCCACCCGATACTATTTTGCCATCTGAAAATGAATTAGCTGAGCAGTATAACACATCTAGAGAAACGATCCGTAAGGCTTTAAATATTTTATCGCAAAAAGGATATATTCAAAAGCTCAGAGGAAAAGGCTCCTTAGTACTTGATTTAGAAAAACTTCAATTTCCGATTTCTGGGCTAGTTAGCTTTAAGGAATTGGCGGATAAAATGGGACATTCCTCTGTAACAATTATTGAGAGCTTTACGAATAAACAACCATCTTCTCTTTTGCAAAAGGAAATGCAGTTAAACAAGGACGATTCTATCTGGGAAGTGTTTCGTGTAAGAGAAATTAATCAAGAACGGATCATTTTAGATAAGGATTATATTGTCGAAAAATATGTTCCGGGATTAACAGAGGAAATATGTAAAAACTCTATTTTTGACTATATTGAGAAAGAGTTAAATTTAAAAATTAGCTTTGCGAAAAAAGAATTTACGGTAGAAGAGCCTACAGAAGAAGACTATAATCTATTAGATTTAGAAGGATTTCATTCGATCGTAGTAGTGAAAAACTACATTTATTTTGAAAATGCTACTTTATTTCAATTTACTGAGTCGCGACATCGACCAGATAAATTTCGATTTGTTGATTTTGCAAGAAGAAACGAAGCGTAAAAAAATGGTCCTAGCATGTTTTATTTTCATTCTATGGGGAACGTTACTTATAGAAAATAGGAAAAGGAGATGCTATATATGAGTAAAAGAATTGCTACTTTAATTACTGATATGTTTGAGGACTCTGAGTACACAGAACCAGCTAAGGCTTATAAAGAAGCTGGGCACGAAGTTGTAACAATTGAACTAGAAGCTGGCAAAACAGTGGAAGGAAAACAAAAAGAAGCCTCAGTGACAATTGATAAAGGAATAGATGAAGTTTCCCCTGATGAATTTGATGCCTTATTCATACCAGGAGGATTTTCTCCTGACCAGCTTCGTGTCGATGATCGAGTGGTGGCTTTTACAAAAGCGTTTATGGATGAAAAAAAACCTGTTTTTGCAATCTGTCATGGACCGCAGCTCCTCATTACTGCTAAAGCGCTAGAAGGTAGAAATGCTACTGGCTACAAATCAATCAAAGTGGACATGGAATACGCAGGTGTTACTTTTAAGGATGAAGAGGTAGTCGTATGTGGGGACCAATTAGTAACTAGCAGAACGCCAGAAGATATCCCTGCCTTTAATCGTGAGTCGTTAAAGCTATTAAATAAATAAAGAAATATAAATAATGGAAAGAGTCTGTACCTACACAGATTTATGGTAAGGGGAATATAATCTTTTTATCATGAGTTGCAGTAGGTATAGGCTCTTTTTTTGTGTTAATCTTAAGAAGAGAATAGTTGTTTTTTTTGCTGCAATCAACTCATAATGTTAAGATAGCATACTTAATGAACCGCTAATATAAAAAGAGGAATAGACAAAATTCTATTTGTGTTCATTCTTAGCGGTAACTTTAGATAGGAAGAAGGCTTGGACATGATTGTATTGAAATCAAAACGAGAAATTGAACAAATGAAGAAGGCTGGTGAGATTCTAGTTGGTTGTCATAAAATGATTGCCAAGATGATCAAACCGGGTATTACTACTTTGGAAATTGATCAAAAGGTGGAAGCTTATTTAGCAGAAATGGGAGCGACTCCCGAACAAAAAGGATACCGAGATTATCCATATGCAACTTGTGCCAGTATAAATGATGAAATTTGTCACGGTTTCCCAAGAAATGAGCCTCTAAAAAAGGGAGATATCGTAACCATTGACATGGTTGTTAATTATAATGGAGCATTGGCTGACTCTGCCTGGACATATGCAGTTGGAGAAGTATCAGCTGAATTGCAAAAACTGATGGATGTTACAAAAAAAGCCCTCTATATAGGTATTGAACAGGCGAAGGTTGGCAATCGCATCGGGGATATTGGATTCGCTATTCAACAATATGTGGAAGAACACGGTTTTTCTGTTGTGCGAGATTTTATCGGACATGGCATTGGAAAAGTAATACATGAAAAACCAGAAGTACCTCATTTTGGTTTAGCTGGTAAAGGGCCACGTATCAAAGAAGGAATGGTATTTACAATTGAGCCAATGGTCAATATTGGTGATTATAAAATGAAAATGGATAATAATGGATGGACAGCGAGAACGATAGATGGGAAGCACTCAGCACAATATGAGCATACCATTGCCATCACAAAAGAAGGTCCTGTTATTCTTACAGATCAAGATGCTTAAGGGGATATTTTGTCGATCTTATGGCATTAAAAAAAATCAGTGGGCATCCACCCACTGATTTTTTAAATCAAGTTATTGTTTTCGCAAGTTTCCAAGCTCTTCAGCGAGTGCCTGCATTTCATTTGGACTAAAGGAGTCTCGTTTCATCACATGATCATAAATTTCTTTAATGTCATCATATAGATCTTCATCAAAATGGGTGGATTTAATGGCACCTATGTTTAATACTTTTAATTTTTCTTTTATTTTTTCAATCATGAAATTCACATTTTCTGTTGTTTTATTATCTAAATTCATACCTTTCCCCTTTCTTGGACAATAAAGTTGTTCTATTCATCTTTTCATGCAAACATAGAAATGTCAATATAGAGGTATATGATTAAATAAAGTGCTTTTTGCGAACTGGTAAGTAAAAAAAGTATGTAAATAGAAAAATGGAGGAAAATAAAAATGAAAATACGTGTTTTATTTATTTGCTTAGGAAATATTTGTCGTTCGCCTATGGCGGAGGCGGTATTCCGTGACCTAGTCGAAAAGGAAGGATTGCAGGAGACTATTATTTGTGATTCTGCCGGAACTGGCGGATGGCATACTGGAAATCCGCCTCACCAGGGAACAAGAGATATTCTTAAAGTAAATAAAATCAAGGATGCAGGTATTTTTGCCCGTCAATTGGCGGATAAGGATTTAGAAGAATTTGATTATCTAATTGCAATGGATAACAGTAATATAGCGAATATCAAAAAGCTTAATGAAATGTTAGTCGGCACAAAAGTCCGTTTATTAATGGATTATACAGACCATGCTGCGGGAAAAGAAGTACCAGACCCATATTATACCGGCAATTTTGAAGAGGTGTTTGCCTTAGTGAAGGATGGCTGTGAAGGTCTGTTACGAGAGATTAAGCAAAAATATTCCTTATAGGCAATAAGAGCCATCCTTCAAGCCTGTTTTAAAAATGATGGCTGTAATAGCCAAAATAACTAATTTGGAGAGGTGGCAGGGATGATGAAAATGAGTATAACAAAAGGTCTTTTTATCGGCAGTCTTATTGGAACAGCAATCAGCTTATTTGATAGACATACAAGACAACATGCAGTAACAACTTTACAGCATGCGAAAGATACTGTAACAGATTTAGATCAAATGACATCTAGTTTGAATCTGACTTCCGAAAAAATAAAGAATTCAGCCCTGAAAATTTCGGACGATGCTGCATTTGTTAAAAAACAGTTAGAAGAACTAAAAGGAATAACACCAGTCGTAGCAGGTATTATCCGAGATACAAAGGAAGCTTTCACAAGTGGAAAAATGAGAAATCAGGAAAGAACGCTTGTTTCCAGCATACAATATTTACCTAAGCCAGAATAGCCTGTAAGAATGCTTTGATAGGGATAGCAGCCTATGTACCCCTCTCTTTATTTGAAAAGAGGGATGCCTTTAGGCTGCCTTCCATTACATACCATGAGTACAGAAAGGGCTAATGTCTTTTCTATTTAGTGGACAGGTTTTTATTTACACAATAAAGGGCAATAGACATACATAAAAGAACTGTTAGGACGGTGATTTTGTATGGGAAACGTAATTCCATTTATAAAGGTTCTTATCAAGAAAATTCAACAAGATAATGTATTTGATCTGGCAGCCCAATTATCCTATTATTTCCTTTTGTCAATTTTCCCATTACTTATTTTTGTGATGACACTTCTTCCGTATCTTCCTATTACGAAGGAAGACTTATTAGGATTAGTGGAGGGTTTTGCTCCAGGAGATATTATGAATACGATTGAATCCAATATTGATCAGGTGCTAAGCAGAAATGTTAGTTTATTATCATTTGGTATCATTGCGACAATATGGTCTGCTTCAAACGGATTAAATGCTATCGTAAAGGCATTAAATAAAGCGTATGATGTGGAAGAAACAAGATCTTTTATAGTTGCAAGAGGAATGTCTATTTTACTGACACTTGGAATGATTGCTGTAGTAGTAGTTGCTTTGCTATTGCCAGTATTTGGAGAACAAATCGGGATGTTTTTATTTTCCCAATTTAACTTAACGGATGAATTTTTATCTTTGTGGAATACTTTAAGGTTTCTTGCATCCCCAATCATTTTATTTATTGTGTTTCTTGCTCTTTATTGGATTGCACCGAATAAAAAACTAAAATGTGTTTCCGCTATTCCAGGAGCCATTTTCGCTGCAATTGGCTGGGTAGTCGCTTCTTTAGCCTTCTCTTATTATGTAGGGAACTTTAGTAATTATTCGGCAACATATGGAAGTATTGGAACAATTATTGTTCTAATGATTTGGTTCTATATAACAGGCATTATTATTATTATTGGTGGCGAGATTAATGCTTATTTCACGGAAAGAAAGAAAGAACCTTGTTAAGTGTATCCGTTATTTACCTCTATAAAAAAAATGCAAAAGAACAAACTATTAGAGGGGAAACATTTAATAAAGGGGGAATTTAAAATGACAAAACATACAAAAAAAGATGGCGGAACAAAACAAAAAGGGAAAAGTAAGCCAAAGCATAAAACATCTGGTTCTGCCAACGGATCAAACGGCTACCATTAACCAAAAGGCCTTCAAAGATACACTTTGGAGGCCTTTTTGCTTGGCGTAATAAAGGATAGCAATATAAATTGGGAAAATTAGCTAGTTTGTGTTTGGTCCATTAATTCCTTTTGGTAACAATGTTAGCAGTGACGAAAACAGTGTGGGGGAATTAATGATGACTCATATACAGCTTAGCCAATTAAATGGTTCTCTTATAAAAAAATCACTAATTGGGCTGGGGAATAGTGGATAATTGAATATATCTGGCCAATCGAGCAAGAGAATTAGCTGAAAAGTAAAAATATCAGCCAACCGGAGGGAGAAATCAGCCAAAACCAAAAAATATCAGCCAACCGGAAAGAGAAATCAGCCAAAACCAGAAAGTATCAGCCAACCGGAAGGAGAAATCAGCCAAAACCAGAAAATATCAGCCAACCGGAAGGAGAAATCAGCCAAAAGCAAAAAATATCAGCCAACCGGAAGGAGAAATCAGCCAAAAGCAAAAAATATCAGCCAACCGGAGGGAGGAATCAGCCAAAAGCAAAAAATATCAGCCAACCGGAAGGAGGAATCAGCCAAAAGCAAAAAATATCAGCCAAACATGTATCCCATTCCTCCCGCCGAGTTGCTTATCCTTTTAATAACCGCAAGCTATTTAAAATAACCAAGATGGTACTGCCCTCATGTCCAATAACGCCAAATGGAAGGGCAACGATTTGCAAGAAGTTGGAAATAATTAATAGCATAATGACCGAAATAGAAAAGATAATATTTTGTTTAATAATTCGATTCATCCGTTTAGATAGTTGAATAGCATCAGCAATTTTAGGTAAATCATTTTTCATTAAGACGACATCGGCCGTTTCTAAGGCAACATCTGTACCTTCCCCCATGGCAATGCCGACATTTGCTGTGGCGAGAGCTGGTGCATCATTAATTCCATCCCCTACCATTGCCACGATTTCATATCGCTCTTTTAACTCTTTAATAGAGGTTACTTTCTTTTCTGGTAAGCATTCCGCAATATAGTCCTCTACATAGCTTTCTTGGGCAATTGCTTTTGCTGTTTTTTCATTATCTCCTGTCACCATAACCGTATAAATACCATTTTCTTTTAAGCGGTTAATAGCTTCTTTTGATTCTTCTCTTACAATATCCTTTAATGCGATTAACGCAATCACATCTGCATCTTTTTTAATAAATACAGTGGTTTTTCCTTCTTCTGATAACTGATCATATTTTCCTTCTTGGAAAGCCTTTGCTTCCTTTTCTCCTACAAAAGCAGCTTTTCCGATCCGCCATTCGCTGTTATTCAAAAGGGCGGTCACACCCCAGCCTGAATTATCTTGAATGCTCTCTGGCTGGGGGAATGTCTCTTGATACTTATGCTTAGCGTATTGGACAATTGCTTTTGCAAGTGGATGATTTGAATGGCTTTCAATGCTAGCTGTTATTTGAATGATTTCTTTCTTTGAAAAATGACGATCAACCAGGACATCTGTTACAACCGGTTTTCCTTTTGTTAATGTTCCTGTTTTGTCAAAGGCAATTGCTCTTATATGGGCAAGGTTTTCTAGGTGAACGCCACCTTTAAAAAGAATACCAGCTCTTGCTCCATTAGAAATCGCTGATAAGGTGGCTGGCATAATGCTTGCAACTAAGGCACAAGGAGAGGCCACGACTAAAAAAATCATTGCTCGATAAAAAGTTTCATTCCAAGACCACCCTAATAGGAGATGGGGAAGGAACATTAATAGGACAACAACAGTTAACACAATTTTGACATACGCACCTTCGAACTTTTCGATAAAGGCTTGCGAAGGGGATTTCTCACTTTGTGCTGATTGAATCAATGTAATAATTTTTTGGAAAAGAGTTTCATCTGCATGTTTTGTCAGGGTGACGGTAATGGAGCCACTTATATTTACGGTTCCGGCAAAAACTTCATCATTGATCCCCTTAGATAATGGGATAGATTCGCCTGTGATAGCTGCTTCATCAATTGCTGTAGTTCCTTTTATAATCTTTCCATCCACAGGTACTCTTTCACCTGGTTTAATTAAAATGATATCGGAGACAGAAAGAGCAGATACTGGAACCACTTGCTCTTGGCCATCAGGCAGGATTCGCACCGCTTCTTCTGGCTGTAATTTCATCAGGGCAGATATTTCTTTGTTGCTCTTATTCATTGTATAAGTCTCTAATGCTCCGCTTACAGCAAAGATAAATATTAATATCGCTCCTTCTGCCCAATATCCTATAATAGCAGAACCAACTGCAGCAAAAATCATGAGCATTTCGACATTTAATTCTTTATTTTCAATAGTTTCGCTGATTCCCTCTTTCGCTTTTGCATACCCTCCAATCACAAAAGCAAGTAAGTAGGCAAGAATAGACATAGAAGAATAATGAAAATGATGTAAAATCCAGCCGCCAACAATGAATACTCCGCTTATCCCTGCAGCAATAAGTTCGAGATGAGGAGATAGTTTGGCAAATAGAGTTGGCTTTGCTTCTACCTTTGTTTCGATATAGGTTTTTAATTCTGTTTCTGTAGACATCGTTTTTTCCTCCTTTGTTAATCATTCTTATTGAGAGCGAGAATCAAGTTCAACACCCTTAAAAAACACGAAAGCTGCCACCTAGTAGGTGACAGCATAAATACCGAATTAAAATAATTTTTTTATATTTAGTTGTATAAGCTGATTTTACCACATATTGTATGCGCAAGGTATTATTTTGCTTCTGCTAAATATTGATTTTTCACTTCTTTTTTCCCGAAAAGGAAAATAATCAAACCAACAATAAATAAGATAGCAGCAATCACTACAAAATAGCTTATATGCTGGAAATACTGAATAAACACCCCGCCCAAATATGGACCAATGAGACTCCCAACACTAAAGGCCATTCCACAAAGAAGATTTCCAGTCGGTAGAAGATTAGTTGGAACTAAATCGGTCATATAGCTAATACCTAGTGAGAAGGTAGAGCCAACTGCCATTCCGGCAAGGAAGAGACAGATGATCAGGCCAATTAAATAAGCTTCTAATAGGCTTGCGAAAGAAAAGCAGGCAGTACCAATAATTAAAATCGTTATAAGTGTCTGTCTTCTGCCAAATTTATCACTAATCATTCCTAAAGGAAGCTGAAAGACAATAGCTCCTATCGAAAAGGCGGTAAGCAAGAGAGAAATCTGGACGACACTTAATTCAATTCTTAATCCATACACAGGAAAACTAGAGTTTAAGCTTGATTCTAAGAATCCATAGGCAAGCGGTGGAAGAAAAGCAATCCATGCATACTTCATGGCACTAGAAAAGCGTTTCATTGTATCGAGAAATGAATTGGTTTCAACTGTTTGTTCTGGAAAATCATTTTTAATCCAGAGAATAAAGATCCATGCGATAAAGCACATAATAGATGAAAGAATAAATGGCAGCGACTCATTTATTTTTACTAATGGTGTTAACAATGGTCCCACTGCAAATCCAATCCCAAAGAATACACCGTATAGTGAAATATTGCGTCCGCGTTTCTCCTTTGGTGAAGCGGTAGTAATCCATGTTTGGGTTGCAAAATGGAGAGAATGATCTCCAATTCCAATAAATAAACGGAGAAGGAACCAGAACCAAAAGGATTTCCACACTGGAAAAAGTGCTAGTGCGACAATAACAACCAACCCGCCAAAAATGATAACGGGTTTATACCCATATTTACGCAAGGGATGTTCCATAAAAGGAGAGATTAGCAGAATCCCTATATAGAGTCCGACTGCATTTAAGCCATTTAAACTGGAAGAAAGACCATCATTTTCAAAAATAACAGCTATTAATGGAAGCAGCATTCCTTGACTAAATCCAGAAATACTGACAATGCTAATTAGTACGGCAAATTTTTTACTGTTCATAATATACTCCCTTATTTCTTACATTGTGTCTATATTTAGTCTCCCTAAATGATGTTAAAGGGGATTGAACAGTATTGCAATAGATTTTTTAGAGAAATAAGAATATTATTTTTCTTATGATAAAACAGTAACATTTCTTAAAAACTGGTTATATTTAGGGAAAGTAGCTGTATAATAAGTTTAGCCTCCAGTTGGATGGGAAAATATATGAAGATGATAGGAGAAAGGAAGCGAAAAAATGGTTAATAAAATATTTATGATAGCAGCATTTATTGGAGTTCCATTATCGATAATAGGTTCCTTGTTACATTGGTCAAGCATTCTTATGTTTGTTATTTACTGTCTTACCATCATCGCGTTATCAAGTTTTATGGGAAGAGCAACAGAAAGCTTAGCAATTGTCGCTGGCCCTCGAATTGGTGGATTGCTAAACGCTACTTTTGGTAATGCCGTAGAATTAATAATTGCTATATTTGCTTTACGTGAGGGATTAACAGAAGTAGTGTTAGCATCCTTAACTGGATCTGTGTTAGGGAATCTATTGCTGGTAGCAGGATTGTCCTTTTTTATCGGCGGGCTAAAGTATAAGAGACAGCAATTTAATGTTTTTGATGCTCGTCATAATTCAGGACTGCTGATTTTCGCAGTTATTGTTGCATTTGTAATTCCAGAAGTTTTTACGATGAATATGGGTGAAGGAAAAACACTTTCCTTAAGCATTGGGATCGCTATTATATTGATTGTATTGTATTTAGCAGCACTTTTATTCAAATTAGTAACTCATCGCGGAGTTTATCAAGTGGAAAAGAGTGGAGACCACGGTCATGCTCATGAGGAAATTCCAGAATGGTCTGTGAAAAAAAGTATTGCTATTTTGGCGATTGCAACACTAGCAGTTGCTTATGTATCAGAAAACCTAGTACATACTTTCGAGGTAGTTGCAGAATCATTTGGCTGGTCTGAGTTATTTATCGGGATCATTATTGTGGCGATTGTAGGAAATGCGGCCGAACATGCTTCTGCTGTCGTAATGGCATACAAGAACAAGATGGACATAGCGGTTGAAATTGCGATTGGTTCAACGTTGCAAATTGCGATGTTTGTGGCACCGTTATTAGTATTAATTTCCTTGTTTTTCCCGAGTGGAATGTCATTAGTCTTTACGTTGCCAGAACTTATTAGTATGGTAACAGCTGTATTGCTAATGGTAAGTATTTCAAATGATGGAGAGACAAACTGGTTTGAGGGAGCTACCTTACTGGCAGCTTATGCGATTATGGGAATTGGGTTTTATTTGCTTTAAGAAACATAATTTAGAAATAACAAGGCCTAGCCGTTTTCTTTACAACGGCTAGGCTTCTTTTTCTTTATTCACCTCTTTATTTTTCGATAATAAATTTTAAGTATTCGTTGATTTAAATATGTTGTTTAGGGATTCTATCATGTCGCTTCCATCGGATCACCAACCTCTTTTCCTTTTGTAATATGGATTACATTCTGATTGATGAATATTCAAAGGTTTATATTGTCCTCCTTTACTAAAATACAAGCGATCTAAATAGCTGCCCTCCTTTTATTTGATGATCTTATTATACAATAATATTTAATAAATGTAAATATTCTGATTATTTATTTTTAAGAATAATGGACAAGTTTTAAGTTAGGTAAGCATATGAATGAAAGAAAGAGGATGGTTGGAGAAAGGGGATATACAGGTATGTCGTCATTTTTTTATCGATGCCTTTTGTATGTAGTCGGGCTTTTTATATTAGCGTTTGGGGCAACGTTGACTATTAAGGCAAATTTAGGAGCTGGTCCTTGGGATGCTCTTAATGTAGGTTTGTCTCATTTGGTTGGATTAACAATAGGAAGCTGGATTGTTATTATAGGTATCATCCTTATATTTGTTAACGCTTTACTTTTACGCAATAAACCAAATTTATTATCTCTAGCAACCGTGTTTATTCTTGGTTTTTTTGTTGACTTTTGGATGGCACATCTTGTTAATCGTCTTCATTATTTTATGTTTATGAGTCAATTACTTTTACTTATTGCCGGATTAATTATTGTGGGTCTCGGGATTGCTCTCTACTTACAGTCTGAATTTCCTTTAAATCCCATTGATGATTTTATGGTTACCATTCAGGAGAGATATGGAGTCAATCTTATGGTGGCTAAGCTAATTGGAGAAATACTTGCTTTATTGTTCGCTTTTTTAGTAAAAGGACCTATTGGGCTTGGTACCTTAATCATTGCTTTTGGACTTGGTCCAGCTATTCAATTTTTCCATCCATACTGTTCTAAGCTGACGGGGAAATTTGTAATAAAATAGAAGGAAAGAAAAAAATTATTTTTAAATGGATAATCTCGATAAACTCCGAAAAAAATAATCATAGTGATGGATGATTATTTGAAGGGAGTTCAACTTGCTATGTACAAGAAAATAATGATTGTGCTTATATCTTTTTTCTTAATGCTGCCAATGTTCACGTATGCGGAAAAAGCAAAAGAAAAAGAAAAAGAAGAAAATCCACGGAAATCCAAAATTATTACCATACCTAATGCAGTTATGAATATAACGAAGGAAAATACGTATCCAAACCCAACACAGGATGTACCTAAGCTACAACCTAGTGAGTTAACACAGCAGCTTATTAATTCTTCTAAAGTGAAAATCGATAATCCAGACTTGATTCGTATGCTGAATGAATCCACGGTTAATAGTACGCCATTTGCTCTTGGCTATAAAGCAATTGTGTATTTAGGCCAATGGCCGCTTAACTATGAATCAACAGAAACAGCGCCAAATTGGGAGTATCAGAAAATAAACACCAATTTCTATGATAATCGTGGTGGAAAATCATCCTATCAGATCCATTATGTGCAAGAATCACAGAAAAAAGTAAGAGGCGGCTTAACTGCAAAAATTCCCAATGCAGAACAAGTAAAGAAAATGATGCTTGTAAAAGCAGCTCAAAATTCGGGGTTATCTCTCGCATTTGAAACAGTGGTTGGAACAGGAACGAAAAAGGATCAAGTATACAATATCCCAGCTAAAAGACTAGGGTATTTATATGGCTATGCACCTGCAGTTAATGAAAAAGGAAAAGTGACATATGGTGAAGTATACATGATGCTTAAAGGAAGCAAAAAATCCATTATAGTCAAAAATGTAACTTCTCAAGGAATTGGTGCATGGATTCCTGTCCAAGATCATGTTTCCTTTGAATTCAGCGCAAGCGAAAAACCGAAATAAATAAATGGTGAAAAGACTGACTATGGATGTCAGTCTTTTTTGTTAGAGAAGGTGTTGTGGGAAACAGAAATAACAGAAGTGAATCGGAGAAAGTGGCTTTTTTATGGAGGATGAAAGCTAAACGAGGAGGGGATAATTGGAAAAAATGGTGTTCATAAGAGAAATGAAAACCCAAAGAAGGTAAGCTAAGCGGAAAAGTGGTGTTCATAGGAAGGATGAAAGCAAGAAAAGCGGAGAGGAAAGAGAAAAATGGTGTTCATAAGAGAAATGAAAACCCAAAGAAGGTAAGCTAAGCGGAAAAATGGTGTTCATAGGAAGGATGAAAGCCAGAAAAGCGGAGAGGAAAGAGAAAAATGGTGTTCATAAGAGAAATGAAAACCCAAAGAAGGTAAGCTAAGCGGAAAAGAGGTGTTCATAGGAAGGATGAAAGCAAGAAAAGCGGAGAGGAAAGAGAAAAATGGTGTTCATAAGAGAAATGAAAACCAAAAGGAGGTAAGCTAAGCGGAAAAGAGGTGTTCATAAGGGAGATGAAAGCCAAAAAGAAAAACAGCATTTCTTCTTACCGCAAACTTATACCAATAGTACAAAATCATCATGCAAAAAACTCCCACAACGCACAATAAAAAGTGTCCATCAACTATCAATGGACACTACTTTTTATTATCGACTAATTACTGCATTTCTTTTTGTAAAATCTACATCTTGATAGTAACTGTTTTTTACAAGGACATTTGGTCCAAGGCATTTAACAGCAGGACAATGACAGTTTAGTGAACGAGCTAAATCAGTGGAAAGCCATTTTTGGAAGATATCCTCTAAATTATCTGTTTGAATATTACCAAGAGCTGGAGTGTCACCGAAATCAGTAACGATTACATCGCCAGTAAAAATATTTACGTTTAAACGAGAACGACCATCTGGATCATTTCGAACTGTTACGTTTTTGCTAGAATAAAGGCGGTTTAATAACTGTAGGTCTTCTTCTTTCGTATTACATGGATAAAACGGAAGGGTACCGAATAGCATCCACACATTTTCATCGCGAATATCAAGAAGGTGATTGATGCTGTCACGAATTTCGTCTAGTGATAATGTTTCTAAAGCAGAAGCAAAATCTGATGGGTACATAGGGTGAATTTCGTGTCTTTGACATTTCATCTCTTCAACAATTTGCCGGTGGATATGCTCTAAATATGGGAGTGTACGCTTATTTAGCATGGTTTCGGCAGAGACAACCACCCCAGCTTCTACTAAAGCTCTACTATTTGTAATAATGTTGTTAAATAGCTTCCCTCTTTGTTCATAAGTTGGTTTTCTAGCCATCATCGCAAAACCTCGTTCTGCAAATTCCTCTTCTGTTCCCCAGTTATGAGAAATATGCAGTACATCTAAATACGGAATTACGGGTTCATAACGATCCAGACCTAGTGTTAAATTTGAATTTAACTGTGTTTTTACTCCGCGACTATGTGCATATTTAAAAAGAGGGACAACATAGTTTTCTACAGATTTTCGGCTCATCATTGGCTCTCCGCCAGTAATACTTAGTGAGCGTAAATGCGGAATATCATCCAGTTTTTTTAGTAATAAATCAATCGGTAAAGCATTCGGGTCTTTTGGTTGAAGAGTATAACCAACAGCACAATGCTCGCAGCGCATATTACATAAGGTTGTTGTAGTAAATTCAATGTTAGATAAGGTTAATTTTCCATGCTGCTCCATATCCATATAAGCTTCCCAAGGATCAATGCTTGGAGAAATTATGTTTTTTTCAGTAATCATCATAAGCTCCTTTATAAAATAAATAGTTAAACTATATCTATGTGTAAAAAAGGTATAGAATGCTTTTTTCATTGTTAGGGATATAAGGCCCCTTGTCATTATTAAAGGAAAAATCCTATCTGTCAAACGTTTTTGTTTAAATATTGCGTAGGCGGGAAAAGAATCTTTAACGAGAAGAAGGGAGATGAATGATATGTCTAATGCAGCAAATCAAGGAAATAAAATTGTAACAGGCTTAGTAATTGGAAGTGTCATTGGTGTCACAGTTTCTCTAATTGATCCAGCTACAAGAAAAAGAACGATGCAGAAATTCGAGAATATAAAAGATGGAAGCACTCGCATTGTTCAGAGTTATAAAGATAACCCAGATGAATTTAAAAAGGATTGGAAGGAAAGATTCCATCGTTCCTCTGATGCCATGAAAGCTATTACGAATGATACCCAGAGATTGTACAAGCAGATTCAATCCACTGTGCGTGAGCGTTCCAAGGACTTAAAAGAAATTACAGAGGATTTCAAACAACTCTACTTTCAATCAAAGAGACAATATAATCAAATTACGCACAAGATAGCTACAACGAAAGATCAAATAATTGAATCATCAGAAATGAAAGAAGGAACCCAGCTTCCTGCTGTTAGAGAAGATATGGAAGTAAGGGAAAAGGGGACAGTCCTACAATAATGTAGAGAAAAGGAGCATCTTAAGTCTTAGAAGATGCTCTTTTTATGTAGCGTTGTCTTCTTTTTAATAAACTTGCTGGGTAGAAAGTTAAGCCAAATCACCAATTAAATTATCTCTAAACCCATCTTCACATGTAATGCCCCTATATTAAAGATCATAACTTTCTATTCAATTAATAATTGTTTGAGTTTGTCTAAATTGCTTTGAGGAATATTACAAGCCACCAGAAGATATGTTTCTATGTTTTCGTACTCCTCGATGATTTTACTATATACGTCTTCTAAGTAATCACGTTGAACCTCTAGCATGGGCTTTAATCGTTCTGGTGATACTTGAAACAAACTCATCCATCTAATAAAGTTTTCGACTTTCTTCATACGAGCAGCTATTAACTGATTTGATACTAGATACTCGTTTATAACCGCCTCATATGGGACACCCACAAGTAATTGAATAATTGCTGATACAAAGCCAGTTCGGTCTTTTCCTCCTGTGCAATGAATCAGGGCAGGAATATTTTGCTGGTTTGAAAGAAAGATAAGAATTTCGCGAATTTCCTTATGACAGCCAAAGGCCATATGTTCATACATTTCTTTCATGATCTTTTCAAAATCAATGGTATTTGACTTGCTAACTAGAAATTTAAAGAATTCAAGACGGGTAAATTCTCGGCTTTTATCATGGATGGATACATTTAATAATTGAATTCTTTTTCCAGTCGGGATACGACTTACCTTTGATTTTTGTTCATTAGGTGTTCTTAAATCACAAATGGCTTTTATATTCAATTTATCGAAGGTTTCCAAATCTTTGTTGGATAACTTAGATAACTCTTCTGAACGAAATAAAACACCAGCTTTCATTTTGCGCCCGTCACTGGTTGTCATACCGCCAATATCACGAAAATTATATAATTTTTCAAATTCAAATGCTTTTTCTAAGGTCTTCATTATCATCTCTCCATCTTTATTTTCAATATTGAAAGAGGGGGAATGGATCTAACAATGAATTTCCCCTCCATTGCCATCTCTTTATATGAACAAAAAAAGGTCTTATAGTCATATGGATTTAAAAATATGCTATTACTTATTTACTTTTATTTACAAAGAGATTAAGATAAGTATAAACATTATGTGACTAAATGTCTATAAAAAGTCATAAAATATTAAAAGGAGATTTGTCATGCCTAAATTTACAAAACAAGAAAAAGAGCATATTCATCGTTCCCTTATGGAAAAAGGAAGAGAAATTTTTATACAGTATGGACTGGCAAAAACAACTATTGATGATATTGTGCAGGCATGTGGGATTGCTAAGGGCTCTTTCTATAAGTTCTTTCAATCTAAAGAGGAGCTTTATTTTGAAATTCTAAAAAATGAAGAAGAAGTACGTGAGACAGTTCTTGCTGAATTATTTCGTGAAGATCTCTCTTCAAAAGAATTGCTTACTTCATTTTTTCATACATCTTTTACATTTGTTGAGGAAAATCCTTTTCTTCAGCGCGTTTTTCAGAGTGATGAACATGAAAGACTTACAAGAAAACTTCCGGAACAGATGGAAGAGTTCTCGCGGATACATACTCAAAGAGGAATCAACGCTATTAAAACTCTCATGGACCGTGGAGTCTTACCTAAAGAGAATCCCGAATTAACGGTAGGAGTTATCCAAGCGATTATGATGATAAGATTGCATAAAGATGAAATAGGAACAGAGCTTTTTCCTCAAGTGATGGATAGAATTATCGATTATATAGCAACAGGGTTAGGGAAGGAAAGTTTCAATAAATAAACAGAAAGGAGCATCTTTGACTGGATGTTTCTTTCTTTTTCCGCTATGAATGTGTAAAAAAATAATACCTGTGCAAAGCTAAAAAGACGAAGGTTGCCGAAAGAAGAAAAATTCGTTACGATTAAGAAGTAGTTTTGAAAGGAGAGAATACATTGGGTAGTTCAATTACAGATAAAAATGAGCAAGTTACTTTTCTAAAGACAAGATTAAATATGTTTATGGATGTGCTAGATGCAATTGATCCAGAAGAAGCTGAACTAGAGGATATTGATCGCTTAATTGAAATGATAGATGAAATTGAATCAAAATGTAATGAGTTTAAACATAGAGATTTATAGGATTATACTGCTTGGATGGAGAAAATCATCCAGGCTTTTTTTGTTTTTTTGGGGGAATATTTCTGTAAACGATTGCAAATCACTTCTCTATCGCCGAAGAGAAGAGTATAATTTTTTATAGGGAGTATTTGTATGTAACAAAAAATGTGCAAGGTATGCCTTGCGCTTTTCAAATGAGGGGGAGAAGCATGTATTTTGAAAATCTGAAGAAGAGTATTTACGATTTAATTGTAGAAACATCGACCAATCTTCCAAAAGATGTGCGCCGTGCAATTGCGAAAGCTACTGCATCAGAAAATGCTGGGACTCGTTCGGCGATGAGTTTAGCGACCATTACGCAAAATATTGGGATGGCGGATAAGGAAGTCTCACCTATTTGCCAAGATACAGGGCTGCCAACATTTAAAATAAAAACACCTATTGCTGTCAATCAGCTAGATATAAAAGCAGCTATTTATGAAGCAATGGAGCTTGCAACGAAAAATGGGAAGCTCAGACCAAACTCCGTTGATTCACTTACAGGCGAAAATAGCGGGAATAATTTAGGGGCAGGGACACCTGTCATAAAGTTTGAACAGTGGGAAAAGGATTATATCGATATTCGTTTAATTTTAAAAGGCGGAGGCTGTGAAAATAAAAATATTCAATACAGTCTTCCATGTGAATTAGAAGGGCTTGGCCGTGCTGGGCGTGATTTAGACGGAATTCGCAAATGTATTCTTCATTCTGTATATCAAGCACAAGGGCAAGGCTGTAGTGCAGGTTTCATTGGAGTCGGTATCGGTGGAGACCGTTCTGCAGGATATGATTTAGCGAAAGAGCAGCTATTCCGCTCTGTCGACGATACAAATGATATTCCAGAATTAGCGGCGCTAGAAGCGTATATCATGGAGAATGCGAATAAACTAGGAATTGGTACAATGGGATTTGGCGGGGAAACAACGCTGTTAGGCTGTAAAATTGGCGTGATGAACCGTATTCCGGCTAGCTTCTTTGTATCTGTTGCTTACAATTGTTGGGCATTCCGTCGTTTGGCTATCTCCGTAAACCCTGATACAGGGGAAATTAAGGAATGGCAATATCAAGAAGGAGATAAAATTGATTTCAAAGCAGAAACGGAAGACAATGAAGTAGCGGCAGCAGAGGAAGTTATTACTCTTCAAGCACCAATTAGTGAAGAGGAAATCCGCCAATTAAAAGTCGGAGATGTTGTCCAAATTAATGGAATGATGTATACAGGGCGAGATGCGATCCATAAATATTTAAGTACAAATGAGGCTCCAATTGATTTAAATGGACAAATTATTTATCATTGTGGGCCAGTTATGCTCAAAGATGAAGATGGAAATTGGCATGTGAAGGCTGCTGGACCGACAACAAGTATTCGGGAAGAGCCTTACCAAGGGGATATCATGAAAAAATTTGGCATTCGCGCAGTGATTGGAAAAGGCGGTATGGGTGCTAAAACATTAAAGGCATTGGAAGAGCATGGCGGTGTGTACTTAAATGCCATTGGCGGAGCGGCCCAATATTACGCAGATTGCATTAAATCGGTAGAAGGTGTAGACCTAATGCAGTTTGGAATTCCTGAAGCGATGTGGCATTTAAAAGTAGAGGGATTTAAAGCCGTGGTGACAATGGATGCACATGGTAATTCTCTTCATCAAGATATTGAAATGTCCTCTTTAGAAAAATTAGCGCAATTTAAAGATCGTGTATACAAATAAATTTGGTGAGAACGGCTAAAAGATTAGCCGTTTTTTTCTTTGCTTGTTATTACCAAGAATGAATTCCTCCAGTGTACAGAAAATAACAAAAGGAATGAACGGTAAAGGAGGAATTACATTGAAATTAGCAATCAAAGCGTTTATTTGTTTTTCTGCTTTTTGTTTATTTGCCCTTCCTGCTGTAGCGAGTGTATCCAATAAACCACAAAGCTGGGGATTCAAAAAGGCAGCAAATGAACAACCAGCAGAAGCAGGACCAGAGTTAGATGCTTTACTAGAAAAGTATGGTGCTTATTATAAAGATACAAGTGAAGATAAGGTGCTTTATCTAACCTTTGATAATGGCTATGAAAATGGGTATACAGGGAAAATTCTTGATGTTCTAAAAAAAGAAAAGGTACCTGCAACGTTTTTCATTACTGGTCATTATTTAAAAAGTGCTTCAGGTCTTGTTAAAAGAATGGCTGCGGAAGGCCATATTATTGGGAACCATTCCTACCATCATCCAGATTTTACCCAAGTTAGTGATGAAAAGTTAAAGCAGGAGCTTGATTCCGTTGTGAAAGAAACGGAAGTACTAACAGGGAAAAAGGGAATGACTTATTTACGTCCCCCGCGTGGTGTTTTTAGTGAGAGAACATTAAAGCTTGCTCAAGAGTTAGGATATACACAAGTGTTCTGGTCATTAGCCTTTGTAGATTGGAAGACCGATCAGCAAAAGGGCTGGAAGTATAGCTATGATAATATAATGAAACAAGTTCATCCTGGCTGTATTTTATTGCTTCATACTGTTTCAAAAGATAACGCAGAAGCGCTGGAACAAGCAATTAAAGATTTGAAAAAAAGAGGCTATACTTTTAAAAGCTTAGACGATTTAACACTGAAGAAAGAAATGGATGAAGGGATCATGCATTAAGAATGGTAAGCATGCCCAATTAGAGATTTTCTTCTCTTGATTGGGCTTTTTCATGCTATAATACAAGAAAAAAACAGGTGATCACCTTGCATACCATTAAAATTGAAGGACCTTATAATTTTGATCTTGTATTGAGCAGATTAGCCTTAGATCCACTACATGTACTGGATAAAGAAGCAAGATGGGTCAAAGTACCACTTCGTATCGATAACAAACCAATCGTGGTGAAGATACAAGCAACTGGAATAACGGAAAAACCAACATTTCGCTTAGAATGGGAGGAAATAGATTCCTCTTTGCATGACCTCATTTATAAAGAAATCCGCAGAATTTTCCGGTGGGATGAATCATTGCTCGCCATTCATGAACATTTTCAAGCAACCAAATTAAAGCCGCTCTTTGAGGAGCATTATGGAACACCGATTGTATTAGATTTTCATCCTTACAACAGTTTAGTAAAGTGTATAATCCATCAGCAGCTAAACCTAAAGTTTGCCTTCACCTTAACCCAGCGTTTTGTGACTACATATGGTTTTCAAAAAGATGGTGTCTGGTTTTACCCAGCACCAGAAACAGTAGCAAAGCTTACCGTCCAAGAATTGCGTGAGCTGCAATTTAGTACAAGAAAAGCAGAGTATATTATCGATCTTTCCAATGAAATAATAAAAGGTAATTTAGATCTCGCTAGTTTAGAAAAAAAGTCTGATGACGAAATTATGAAAGAATTAATCCGCTTTCGAGGAATTGGGCAATGGACGATTCAGAATCTATTGTTATTTGGATTAGGAAGGAATAATCTTTTTCCCATTGCGGATATAGGGATTCAAAATGCGTTGAAAAAGCTTTTACAATTGGATAAGAAGCCGACAAAAGAAGAAATGGAAGCTTTGCTCCCGGAATGGCATCCATATTTAAGCTATGCATCCCTTTACCTATGGAGAAGCATTGAGTAGCTCTTTAGCCTTATCTTTAGTTGTTAACAATTAACTATGGTAAAATATAAATAAGTTGATTATTTAAATAGTTTGAAACGAGGAAAGTAAATGGAGAAAAAGACACAGAAAAAACCAAAGAAGCTTCTTAAGGCTTCACGAGCATTATTAGTTATTATTGGAGGAATTATCACGGGATATGGACTGGAAGCAGTGCTTATTCCCAATGCAGTCTCCGATGGAGGGGTTACTGGTTTAAGTATCGTTGGTTCTCAGTTAATGGGATTTCCCCTTGGAATTTTGATTGGGATATTAAATATTCCCTTTATATTTTTAGGATATAAACAGATTGGAAAAAGTTTTGCTATATATTCGGTTATCGGTATACTTTCTTTAGCTATTAGTACAAGCTTAATGCACCATGTCCCGACCATCATTGAAGGAGATACACTTCTAATAACGGTTGTTGGCGGGATTATCATCGGTTTTGGAATGGGTTTAGCTTTGCGTAATGGTGGAGCATTAGATGGAATCGATATGTTAGCTGTATTGCTTTCAAGAAAATTACCATTTGGAACAAGTGATTTAATCTTATTTTTAAACTTGTTTGTATTTATTTTCGTATCTACGGTATTTGGTCTCCAAGGAGCTATCTTATCCGCGATTGCATACTTCATTGCCTCTAAAGTAATTCACATTGTAGAAGAAGGGTTAAGTGGATCCAAAACGTTTAAAATTATTACAGATGAGCCGGAAATAATGGTTGAAACCATTCGTGACCGTCTAGGTCGTAGTGCCACTTATACACTTGCAGAAGGCGGATACTCGAATGAGCCATTTAAAGAAATTACATGTGTAGTCAGTCGGATGGAAGAAAGAAAAATGAAAGAAATTATTCATGAATTAGATCCGACAGCATTTGTCGCTATTTATGATGTATCAGAAGTAAAAGGCGGTAACTTTAAGAAACGGGATATCCATTAATAGATAAAAAGCCAGATGTCTAGCGGACAAATGGCTTTTTTCTTTTTTATAACTTAATAGAAGGACCAAAGAATTCATAATGAATATGACTATCATCAACCCCATTTTCTTTTAACCCTGTTACCACTGCTTGTAAAAATGGAACTGGGCCGCAGACATAGTAATGTCCATCTGCTGTGATGGCATTCTCTTTTAGCCAGTCAGCATCAATATAGCCAGCTTTTTGGAAGAAAGGATTTAGCTTATCTTCTTCAGAAGGATTTTCGTATATATAGGAAAGATTAAAATTAGTAATTTTTTCTTTCAGTTGGATTAATTCCTCTTTGAATGCTTGGATGGAACCACTTCTTGCAGAATGAATAAAGTGTACCTCGCGATCTGGCTGCTCTTTTGCAATAGTTCCTACCATGCTCATAAATGGGGTGATACCAACACCACCACTAATAAAAACAATCGGGCTTTCTTCTTTTAAAAGGGTGAAGTCACCAGCTGGAACGGTAACTTCTACTAGATCATCAACATTAATATCGCTATGAAGATAATTAGAAACTTTGCCGTCCGGATTTTCTACTGACGCTTCCTTTTTAACGGAAATACGGAAATATTCTTTATTGCTGGCACATGATAAGCTGTACTGACGATTAAATAAGAATTTTTCCCCGGGAATGGATAAGCGGATGGTAATGTATTGACCAGCTTCATAGGCTGGCAATGAACTTCCGTCAGCTGGAGTTAAATAAAAGGACGTAATAACATCACTTTCTTTGATCTTCTTCATCACTTTAAATTCTTTATAATCAGACCAGCCGCCATTTTTAGAAGCACTTTCTTCATACATTTCTTTTTCAATATCAATAAATACTTGGGCAATGACACCATAAGCATCAGCCCATGCTTGGATAATTTCATCAGTAGCTGCATCTCCTAGAACTTCTTTAATCGCTTTTAAAAGAAATTCTCCGACGATTGGATAGTGCTCGGCTTTCACCATTAAACTGCGGTGTTTGTGGGCGATTTGTTTTACAACTGGTATAATAGTCTCAAGCTGATCAATATTTTGTGCTGCTGCTAATACGGTATTAGCAAGAGCGGTTTGCTGGCGTCCTCGTGCTTGATTAGCATGATTAAAAATATTCAGCAGTTCAGGGTGTGCAGCAAACATATTTTTGTAGAAAACAGTAGTTATTTGTGTACCATGTACTTGTAATACTGGTACAGTAGATTTAATAATGTCAATTGTTTTTTGTGATAGCATTTTTATAACCTTCTTTTAAAGTAATATTTTAAATACATCTTTAATGATAAAAGTCTGTCTGGATAAAAGCAATATTTCAAATACATCTTTTTCACTGTTTTTAACATGTTTAACAAAATGTTCACATTTTCACCATCGGAACCGTAAAAATAGCAAAAGGAGATAGAGTTATGCGGTTAACTAATTATTCTGACTACTCTCTAAGAGTATTAATCTATTTGGCAACAAAAGAAACACCAAAACTGACAAATATAAAAGAAATATCCGAAGTTTATAATATATCGAAAAATCACTTGATGAAAATTATTTTCAATCTCGGGAAATTAGGCTATATAGAAACAATCAGAGGGAGAAGCGGTGGTTTTCGTTTAGCAATGGATCCAGCAGAAATCAATATTGGCGCACTTATCCGCCAAACAGAGGAAAACTTCTATTTGGTAGAATGTTTTGAGGATAAAAATGCCTGTGTTATTACGCCGGTATGTTCATTAAAGCATGTTCTAAATAATGCATTGGAACAGTTTTTTAAAGTATTGGACCAGTATACACTAGCAGATATAGCAGAAAATCAGGTGATGTTAAAAGATTATTTTGCTCTGAAAAATAAAGCAAGTTCAGAAGAAGAATAACTGCTTTTTTGAAAATGCATATAAGAAAAAAGGCTGAACATCGGGATCAGCCTCTTTCTTGTTTCTATATTCATGTTCTTATTCTTTTGTTTCGTTCTCTGCTGGTGTTTCTGTTTTGGTATCTTCCTTTTGGTCATCTTTTTGGTCAGAGCAGCCAACTAACATTCCTGTAAAAAGTAAAGCAGTCATCATTCCCAATGTTAACTTCTTGAAATTCAAAAGAATCACCTCAACAAAGTAATTTTTCGTACTACCTTAGTATAGAAAAGGATTATTAATCTACTATTAAGCCAATGCTAAATCATGTAATGAATTTCAGTTCCATATACCTAAGGAATGTAGTTTTTATTAGCTGGAAAGGGGTATATTTTAGGAAGCTTTTTCAGTGCTAATGCTGTTTTGAATACCTAGTTTGTAAAACAGTCTTATTGACTCACGACACTATTTGTAGAAACGCTTTTTTTTAGTAAAGCAATTCTAAACAATGCTACAAAAAGGGTTACAGCTGATACGATTAGCAGAGCCATCATCTCAGTTGTTAAACTCATTCCTCCAAAAATCAATGAATAATAGCCATTTGAGGCATATGTTGCCGGTAAATAGGAACCAATCGTCTGATAGAAGCTGGATAACATCGTTTTTGGAATAATTACTCCTGAAGTAACAAGCTGCAATGAAAGGGCAAGGATGTTAAATAACATGCCACCTGGTCCAAATAAAATAACAAACATCTGTGTCAAGCTTAAGAAAGAAAAATAGACAAAAATTTGAAATATTCCTGACTCCATTATAGAGGTGTGTAATTCAATATTAAATATAGCAAACAATAATAATGTGATGCCAGATAAAAGAATGGATGCACCTATATTAATGATTTGTCTTACTAAGAATATCGACCATTTATTATAATTGCTTTTTATTTTTGATGAAACAATATTCATATTAAGGCTCATAATCATAGAGCCTACATATGAAGCAAGTACCATCATCATCGGCACCATAGTAGGAGCAAATCCATCAACATTATTCGTCTTTTCTACAGTTGTTTGAACAGATTGGATGTTTAAAGATTCCAAAGCTTGAGAAATTCCCTTTGAAAATTCTTGTGCGAGCTCATTTGATGGTATGTTTTTTCCTAATTGTTCCTGTAAGTTTGACAGAATAAGTTGTTGTTTATAATTATAAACATTTTCATTAATGGATTGAGTAATATTCTTTGCTGCTCCATCCATTATTTGTTTTGCCAAAGTAGCGTTTGCTTGGTTAATGAAATAGTTAATTTCCGGTTTCCCATTTTCTTGTAGTCGACTAGAGAAGATTGCAGGGATATGCATTACCATATCTAGTTTTGATTGATTCATATCTTTTTTTGCAGAATCAATCGATTGGTACATTTTCACTTCAAATGGTACATTTTTCACCACTTTTTTTTCAATCATGGAACCTATTTGTTGGTCTTCATTAACTAAGCCAATTTTCAGTTTGTCGATCCGATTATTAACGCCATCATATGCTGTCATCCATACACAGAAGAAAATTAATAGGAATGCAACCGCAGTGGAAATACCAATAATAGTTTCAGGATGTTTAAAAAATTGTTTTAATGTTTTCATTTAAATTCCCCTTTTTAAAGCAAGTACATGCTTGCATTTATAGTATAAAAAATTACTAGGGTGTTAATCCCCTAGCAAAAAGATAAACACTGTGTTTTATAAAATCCTTTTTTGAACTTGAAATGACACTGTCACCAAAGCGAGATTTTGAAAGAAAGTAGCCAAAATTCAGCCAGATAAAATTCATCGCTTGAAAATCAATATCTGTATCCACTATCTTGCCTCTTCTATTCATCTCATTAAAGTATAATACCATCATTTCTTTTAATTGCTTTGGAATGTTAACAATCGTTTCATTAAGTTCGGGAAACATTTGCGCTTCTCTCATACCAATCATAATTAAATCTTTAACTTTTTCCATATACGTAAGGTAGCCCTCTGCGATTACCCACAAATCTTGTTCAAGATCCCAAACCATTTGTTCATTAATAACTTTTTCTAACATAGGGTGATAGGATACTGATTGAATAGCTGCTTCCATAATCCCCTTTTTATTTCCAAAATGGCGGAAAATTGTTACTTCATTTACTCCTGCTTTTTCGGCAATGGCGCGGGTCGTTGTTCCTTTATATCCATAATCACGAAATAGCTCAATAAACGCTTGAATGATTCGATCTGATGTACTATTTATTTTTTCCATATCCCATCCAACTTCCAAAAATGAATGTAAGTAATTACTTGCGTTATTTAGAATAGCTTAGAATTATCTACATGTCAATACCTTAAGGGATGGTTGACAGTAATTATTTTATAGCTGCCTCAGGAGTTTTCGTTAAAAAAGCAACTATTACAATATTTTTGCAATAGTTGCTTCACTTGTCATTAAGCTATTTACCTGAGGAATTATAGTTTTTATTAGCTGGAAATCTTTTTCAGCTTCTGGGAATAAGAGAAACTGGATATTTCCCCAAAGAAGCTTTAGTATAGGAAGAAGACATAATGAGGAAAGCTAGTAGTACCCTTTTAATAGAAGATAATAGGAGTAATTATAGATGAAAGATAAACAACAAAATACGATGGCGAAGCTGAAGGTAGGACAAACCTTCCCATTGACAATAAAACGTTTAGGGATCAACGGAGAAGGAGTCGGCTATTTTAAAAGGCAGGTTGTATTTGTGCCAGGTGCTCTTCCCGGAGAAGAAGTGGTAGTAGAAGCAACAAAGGTTCAGCCCAAGTTTTCAGAAGGAAAGGTAAAGAAGATAAGAAAGGCCTCGCCTTTTCGCGTACAAGCACCATGTCCTTTTTATGAACAATGTGGAGGATGTCAGCTTCAGCATTTAGCCTATGATCAGCAATTGCAGGAAAAAAGAGATATTGTCATTCAATCATTAGAAAGACATACAAAGCTAAAAATCGATAAATTGGATATTCGCCCAACAATCGGCATGGAAGATCCATGGAACTATCGTAATAAAAGTCAATTTCAAGTGGGACAGCAAAAAAATGGTGCTGTGATTGCGGGGCTATATGGACTTGATTCCCATCGCTTAATCCCCATTCAGAATTGTATGGTACAGCATCCGTTAACGAATAAAGTATCAGAAGAAGTCCGCAAAATCTTAGAAGAATTCCAAGTGCCAATCTATGATGAACGGAAACAAAAAGGGATCGTCCGCACGATTGTAACACGCGCTGGCTTTGAATCTGGAGAAGTGCAAGTGGTATTGATCACGACACAAAAAGAAATGCCAAGAAAAAAATTAGTAATGGCTGAAATTCAAAAAAGATTACCAGAAGTAAAATCTTTAGTGCAAAACATCAACGGCAACAAAACGTCTCTTATTTTTGGCGAAAAAACCATCCATTTAAGTGGGGAAGAAGTCATTCAAGAAACACTAGGTGATTTAAACTTTGAATTGTCAGCCCGTGCCTTTTTCCAATTGAACCCTGTTCAAACAGTAAAGCTGTACGATGAAGTAAAAAAAGCAGCAGCGTTAACAGGACAAGAAAAAATAGCGGATGCTTATTGTGGTGTCGGAACTATTGGCTTATGGCTAGCAGACGGCGCAAGCGAAGTCCGCGGCATGGATACAATCGAAGCAGCGATTACAGATGCACAAAAAAACGCAGATAGACACGGTATCGAAAACGCAACCTATGTAACAGGCACAGCAGAACACTGGCTGCCAAAATGGGTAGAAGAAGGCTGGCGCCCAGATGTAGTTGTCGTTGACCCGCCGAGAACAGGCTGTGATCGTAAGCTATTAGACGCAATCAAAAAAGTAAAGCCGAAAAAGTTTGTCTACGTGTCATGTAATCCCTCTACCTTAGCAAAAGATATTGATTATATGTCTAAAGATTATAAGGTGGAGTATTTACAGCCGGTGGATATGTTTCCGCATACGGCGCACGTAGAATGTGTGGCACAACTAACATTGATATAATAGAATTTCTATGCAAGGTAGGTGCTTTTTTTCACATATCTTGCCAATATAACTATTCAAAAAAGGATACTTGTCTAAGCATCCTTTTTCTTTTTTATTAAGGCTAATACCATAAATAAACTCGGAAGAAGAAAAAATAAAGGTAAGCTTAAAAAATAGGGAACTACCGTTATTGATTCAGTAATATGGTCAGAAAAGTTTATGCTAATCAAAGATGAACAGATGGTTAAAATACACATCATTGGAATGACTAATACGCGATAAGGGAGCTTAAAGATATATTCCAGCCCCTTTAAGGCAGCAAAGGAAAAAATACAAATTTTAATTACTACACCTAATGCAATAATAAATATGGCGAAGGCATCTAGCCTTTGTAAGAAATCACCTATACTAATTAATCTTGTTGCACTTACAAAAGGAAAAGTACTACGAGATGCAACGTATGGACCTAAGGAAGTAGTCACAATGAAGGTTCCTATTGTTAACCAAAATCCTGATGAAAGGACAGAATAAACTAATGTGTGTCTTGCATATTGTTGTTTAGGTAAATGAGAAAATAAAAATGTTAAAGCGAATAATTGACCATATGGCCTTATCAGTTCGTATGGGAAAATGGTATTTAACAATGGTTTAACCCCTGTAGCTAAAATAGGAGTAACTCGCTCTAATTTTATATCGTTATTACCAAATAATAGAATGGTCACAAGGATAATAAAAAGAATAGAGTATGGTGTAAATACTTCTGTAACTCTTCCAAGCACTTCCACCCCTAAATATATGATATATGTAAGGATGATCACAAAGCTTAAGCTGCAAACTTCTATTGGAGTGTTAGGGAGAATAAAGGTTGTAACTAATTCTCCAAAATCACGAATAACCCTAACGGCTAAATAAAAAAAATAGAGTGTATAGATATATGTAATAAAAATAGAAATGGGACGATTTAATATGTATTCAAGCATTTCGGAAAAATGTTTATTGGGAAATATTTCTTGGAAATGGTAATAAAATAATGCGATGAAAATGCCAATAATGGAAGAGCATAAAACAGCAATCCAGGCATCCTGTTTTGCATTTATCCCAATCCCGATAATAAGAGAACTCCCCAAATTAAATCCAATAATAATGTGGAATAATTGGTTTAAAGAAATTTTTTCTTTTAACACCATTTTCGAAACTCCCTTTAGGAATATAACTTCTGATCTATTTTATCATTGGTTAAAATCCTGAAAGTATTCCTATATATTGAAATATTGTAAGTATTTTTGCGCTGGCATAATGGTATTACAAATGGAATGATGGCTTTGTTGGCAAGTTTAGGATAAAGAGAAATTTTAGACTATAAAAGAGATAGGTTGCAGAATTGATTTCTCATTCATTGGCAATCTTTAATTTTTATTTAAAATGTATTCAGTACCCAATCCTCACAATTCCAATAAACAGTCGTGATTTCATAATAGAAAGCAGTTTTGTGAGATACTTCCTGTTTTTTGATTAATAGGAAGAGTATCTATACCAATTGACCTTTTTTTCACTTTTATGTTTAAAACTAAAAAAACAGGGTATTGCAGAATAAGGAATTTATTTACAGATTGAGCTTTCAGTATGCAATTAGACTATTAGATACTTACATATACAGAGATTTCAAATTAATTTACTTCTATTTACCTAACATAAATATGGAATAATTAGATATTTTTTCTCATTATTCCATATTTTAGGCGTGTTATAATGAGAAAGATTGGAAAAAGAAGGGGTTTTGAGAAGGCGTCATCACATAAGGAAAAATACATAGTTATTAAGACGAATAGCACCAGAAAGGGTGATCTTACTTGTCTATATTCTATTATTATGGGTTGTTGCAAGAGAAGGAAGACCAGCTTCGCAGGCTAAAGAATGGGAAATCTGATCTGAAGGCTATCAAGCATGAAATGACAAGTTATAGTGATAATGTTGTCAAGCCAGATTTATCAGCTTCAACTTGGCATGGGACATTAGCTGTAGAATTTGAAAATATAAGAACAAAGGGAGCTTTTCAACAATATCAAGATATTGAAATAAAGCAGTTACCTAATAGGATTTCTGAAATCAATGAAAAGATTAACAGTCTGCAAAGTGAAATGAACAGCATAAGACATACGATCCATGAACTCGAAGAAGAAAGAGAAAAGGAAATGAAAAGAAAACAGGAAAAGAAATAGATGGAATTATTATTAAATGAGGGTATTTACTGCAGATAATTTTATTTATTTTTTCTAAATTTTAGTAGTAAAGTTGTGGTGAAAATATGGGAGAAATAAAGTTTGATTATAGTGGGATAGAAAGTGTTTTGAAAAAAATGGATACTAATATAACTGCATTTCAAGCAAATCTGCCAGAAAATAATGCTAAGAATAATAAGTTAGATTTATTAACGGAACTAGAAGAAGTGAATGCATCATTTGTAAAAATAATGAATGAATATAAAACCCTTTTGCTAAAAAATGCAAATACAGTAAGAGATTCTGTAACATTAATGAGGGAGACAGATGAAGCACTGAGAGACGTTATTTCTTCAGAGGTATTAAGATGAAAGTATTAGAGGTTGCAAGTTTAGAAGAGTATTTAGACCAAACGATAAAATCCTTTAAAGAAAAGGTAGAGCAGATTCATTCTTTAGAACAATCTGTGATGGAATTAGTAGATTTGGATGGTTCCTTTCATGGAAAAGGTGCTGAATCAATCAAATTCTTTTATGAATCAAGCCATAAGCCTTTTCTAGTGAAACTAAAACAAGTTATTCAAGATTATCAAAAAAAAATATCTAAATGCAGAGAGGCAATAAATTCTTTTGAGCCAAATGAAGATGGTTTTATTCGACAGAGTTTTTTACAAGAAGAGCTTTCAGACCGCCTAACGTCCGTACAAAACTATACAAATGATGTTATCGCAGATGGAAATAGTGTAATGGAAAAAATTTCAGATATTATTACTTTAGCTAGTCTTGATGATTCCATGTTTAATAGCGAGATTAAAAATGCTAAAAATAAAATAGAGGAAACAATTAATCAGCTTGAAACCATAGATCGGCAAAATGCTGATTCCTTTAATGAAATAAAAAGTGACTTAGCAATCATGCAAAGTTATTTATCAGAGCTAAATACAAATGTTAACTTAAATCCTGAACTGATTCGTCATTTCAGTCCATACAACCTTTTAACAAGCACTAGCCATTTTTTATTGGTTTCTAGTATAAAGCCATCTAACAGTAGATTTGACAGTAACCCTCCTTATCGTAACGATTCCCAAAAATCTATCTTTCTATTAGACGCATATGGACAATATCCATATAGATGGCTGGGATTAAATTATACTTCATCATCAGAGAAGCAGGAAGTAGATAAGGAAATTAATGAGGACGGATTTCTAGTCGGAGACAAAGTGACAAAAGGGGATTTTTCAGCAGAAGGCGGACTTGGAAAAATAGAAAATGACTGGTCTGGTTTCGATGACTTCAAAAATGGAAGTGGCCAGCTTGGTGGCGCTAGTTCTTTCAGGGGCATTCATGCTGGCTTAGAATATGATACAACTATTTTGGATAGTAGCTTCAGCCAAGATATTTTATTTGCAGAAGGCCAGGCAAGTGTTGGAGGAAGCAGTATTCTCCCGATTGCTAAAGCAGGTGGGTCTGTTTATACTGCACAAGTAAAATCTCAGATAGATAAAGAGGTCGACTTTGTAGGAAGTACTGGATTAGAAGCCAAAGGGGAAATTCTAAAAGCAAATGCCTTTGCCGGGGTTGATGGTAGTTCCGTTGGCTTTGGAGCAAAAGCTTCCGTAGCGGAAGGAGAAGTCTCGGGAATAGCGCCAATCCCTTTTACAGACTATACGATTAAAGGGACTGTAGGCGCTTCTGCTGTCGGGATAGGTGGAGAGGCAAAAGTAGGGAAAGAAATTGTTCTCGATCTTCGCTTGCTATTAGGAGTAAAGATAGGCATAAGTTTTGAAAAAGAGGAATAAAGAAATCCAGTAATAAAAGGAGAAAGTACTATGTCGCAAGAGGTCAACTCATTAATCATTGATAAAGGAACCGAATTATTGCCGATTGGAACAATTGTATTGCTCGATATATTTTCACAGCCTTTGATGATTTATGGGAGAATGCAGCAACAAGCAGAGAAAAACAAAATTTGGCAATATGTGGCATGTCCTTATCCACAAGGACATATCTCTGATGAAACAAATGTTTTTTTCAATCATGAGCAAATCAAACAAGTCATCTTTAAAGGATTGGAATCAGAGGGAGAAAAATTAATGAGAGAAAAGTTAAATTCCTTTCATCTAAGGGATGAAAAGTGATGAAAAAGATAGTTAGCTTTTTTGGGGAACCATATCATATTATATGGTCTGAATTTCATTATTTAGCTAATTTGAAGAAAGATTCAGGAACAAATGCAAAGGAAAAAGGCAGAATAGCTCAGCTTCAGGTCTTTAATACTCTGCTCCTAGTAATCTATTCGCTATTTTTAGTTATTTTCTTTGTTTATATTATTTTGCTTTTTATCGTAAAGCTTTATGCATTATCAGGAATTATTGTCGGGCTGTTGATGATGACCATTATTAAATTGGTGCAAAAGAAGAAGTATCTAAAACGCCGGAATGCGTTTATAAAAAATGATCCTACATTGATAGAATCATAGAATAGAGAAGAGGTATCGCATCTTGACCAAACTATTATACAGCATAATCACTGTAGTATTGATGCTTGTTGGCTGTAGCAATGATTCATCTACTTCAGAAAAGCAAGAGACAAAAGGAAATGTCAATAAAGAAGAAATTTCTTACAAAGACAAACAAGGGGAAATCGTGGATTTTATTAACAATGACATTCAAAAAATAATAGCATATGAAACAGAAGCGAATCAGCAATTAGCGACCGTTTCTGGCGATAATTATAATTCCGATAAGGAATTATATGAGGTGCTGACAAGTAAGGTCATTCCTACTTATGAAAAAGCTGTTAATGAAGCGAGGGACCTTCAAGTGTCTACTGAAGAGCTAGAGCCAATGAAATCAAAAATCAAAGAAGCGACTAGCACTTACTATGAAGCTTTAATACTAGAGAAAAAGGCACTAGAAAAGAAGGATAAAGGACTTATTGAAGAGTCAAACAAAAAAGGACAAGAATACATTGAACTAATTAATAGCTATCATGAAGAGATGAAAAAGTTGGCAAGTAAATATGAAATTGACTACCAGAAAAATTAATTTCATGCCATTAGTAGATTATAATAGTTAGTTTATAAAATGAATATAATTTAAAAGATTATTTAATTGTGGTAACTGCATAATGTTATTCATTGTGTGTTATATATAAAAAACAAAAGGAGAGATAATATGTCAGGGATCATTCGCGTTACACCAGAAGAATTAGTAGGTATGGCCGATCGCTATTCTAGTGAAGGAAGTCAAGTGGGAGATCAAATTTCTCGCTTAGACAACATGATTCAAGAATTAGAAACTATGTGGGAAGGTCAGTCAAGCAGAGCGTTTAGCGAACAATATCAATCGTTAAGACCATCCTTTGTAGATATGCAGCAGTTGCTTGAAGAAATTTCTTCTCAATTAAAAAGTACAGCAAAAGCATTGGAAGATGCAGACGCTCAAATTGCAAATCAGATTCGAGGATAAGACTGAAAGATTGAATATGGTTTATTAAGAGCGCTTTTCTGTAAATGGAGGCGCTCTTTTCTTTTAAGAGGTGATGACATGTACATTGAAGTAACGGTAGATCTTTCTAAATATAATGGAGAATATTTAGAACTTCGACTCTCTGATTATCATACAGTGAAGAAGTTAGTGGATATTGCCTGGAAGACAACTAACAGGCTAGATACACCAAGAAATGGATATTGGATAAAGGTAATGAATAAAAAGAGAGTTTTTTCTGGAGAAAAGCGGTTAGCAGATATCGGAATAATGACAGGTGACAAGATTCAAATATTATAAAGGAGACAGCAAGTATGTCAAATGAACATGTATCATATATGGAAAAAAAGCTGGATGCTGTTATCCAGAAGGAAGACCAGCGAATTATATTTAATTTTCAAATTGAGAAAATTAAGCTGAATCATTTGCTGGAAGCAGCTTTTCTAGAAGATATAGATAGTCAAGTTAAGAGAACTCTTAATAAACATGAGGATTTATTACAGATAGAGGTTCAATTGCCTAAGTCTTTTATTTATAATCAAGGAATCTTCTCTTTGAAAAAAAAGGAACAATACATAATTGCTCATCAATTGCTTGAAAAGGTCCGCAATCACTCCTTATCCCGTCTTCATTTATTTATATGTCCAGAAAATATTGCTGTCGATCAAGGTTTGGCGCCTTATTTCCTCCATTATGGAGTAAAAGAAAGTATTCCTCCATATGAAGATAATAGGGAGGAAGAATGGCTGCAGCTGAAAGCAATGACAGCAGCATTGATTGATAATCAATATTCCTTTGAACAATATATTGCCTATTATGAAACATTGAAATTAAGTGAAGCAGCAGTTGCGATTATGAAAGCAAATAATTATGATGATCTGCAAGCTGTTCTTGATCAAGCTTTTTTACAGGAAAAAAAGGAATATGAACAGTTGGTCGAACTTCCGAAAAATAAGTGGAAGCAGATGAAATATGCCATTTGGGCAACTAGTATTTTATTAGTACCAGCAATTATTTACTCTATCTATACCCTGTTTTTTCTCCAGCCAAAACATAATCATATAATGGATGCCCAACAACACTTTTTAGCGGATGCTTACAGTGATGTAATCACTAGTCTCGAATCATATGATATTGATAGTTTGCCGACTGTTGCGCAATATGAATTAGCAACAGCCTATATATATAGTGCGGACTTATCCGATAAACAAAGGGATATTGTAAAAAATACAGTTACTCTTCAATCTGATTCTAATTATTATGAATACTGGATTAATATTGGAAGAGGGGACGCTGAAGCTGCCTTGGAGAATGCTCGCTTGCTAGAAGATCGCAGTCTTATCATGTATGCTTTGCTAGAGTATCAGGCCCATGTTCAGAGAGATGATTCGCTCACCAGTGAAGAGCGTCAGCAACAAATCGATAAAATTGAAAATGAGCTAAATAAATATGAGCAAGACATGAAAGAAGAATCTTCTCAAAAGGATACTCTTCTGAAAAAAGATCAGACAACAAAAGATCAAGGCCAGAATCCTAAATAAAGAAGAAAATATAAAAATAATAATAGCAACAATTGTGAGGTGATGTAATGTATACGCTGTTTGTTTTCCATGAACAAACCTATTATTCTATTAAATTAACAAAAAATAGCAGTATTACCATTGGTCCAGAATTTGGAGACAATATTACTCTTCCATCTTTCCCTTCTTCCATACTTGTAAAAGTGGGGGAAGATGACAGGGCGATATATAGGATAGATTCGACTGAAACTGTGATGGGGACAGAGAAGTTTTATCAACTAAGCCTGGAAAGTCAATGCCTTACGCTGTTTATGACAAGCAGGAAGAAGCTCGAAAAAACTTACTATATTGGAAATCAGTCTGAAGTAGTATGTATGGTAGAACCAGTTTCAAAGGATGAAGAATGCCATTTCGAAAAAAAATCTATTTACATAAAAAAAGCGCATATGCAACATGGCGCAAAAGGGCTTTCTTTAATAAAAAATCAGAAGTATTGGGAAATTATTTCTAGAGATTCTACAGTTTATCTAAATGGTCATTTGGTTTTAGACAAACAAAAGCTAGAGGTTGGCGATATACTCTTCTGGAATGGCATATATGTTACATTGATGGATCAGGATGTAATTCAAATAGAGAGCTTCTATGAATTTGAATCATCTCTAAAAGAGATTTCCCTTCCTCAATCAGAGATGATGAAACGCTATCCGAATTATCGGAGGACACCTAGAATGCTGTATGAATTACCTAAGGAGAAAGTGCAGTTATCCTTTCCAGGTCAAGAATCGATGCAATCTAAAAGAAGTCTATGGCTAATCATTCTTCCACCTTTAGTGATGATGATCGTGATGGGACTTGTTGCTTTATTAATACCAAGAGGAATTTTTATTCTTATTTCCATTGTGATGTTCTCTATGACTATTATTACTTCCACGATTCAGTATTTTAAAGAAAAGACATCCAGAAAAGAGCAAGAAGAACGAAGAAAAAGAGTCTATTCTAATTATCTGGAAGAAAAAAGAAGGGAGCTTGAATCCTTAGCTTCAAAGCAGCGACAGGTACTGGAGTTTCATTTTCCTTCTTTTGAAAGAATGAAATATTTGACGGAACAGATTTCTGACCGAATCTGGGAGCGAAGTATAGATAGTAAAGACTTTTTACAATTTCGACTGGGGACAGGGGATGTTCCTGCAAGTTACCAAATAAGTGTAAACTCTGCTGATTTATCTAATCGGGAGATGGATGAATTGCTTGAAAGGTCAAAGCATCTGCAGAAGACCTATCAGCATGTGAAAAATCTTCCAATTACTGCCGATTTATCGAAAGGATCCATTGGTCTTATTGGTAAGATGTCCGTATTAAAGGGAGAATTGCACCAAATCATTGGGCAGCTTGCATTTTTTCATAGTTATCATGATGTACGATTTCTTTTTATTTTTCATGAGGAGGAATATAAGTATTGGGAATGGATGAAATGGCTGCCTCATTTTCAAATTCCTCAATCTTTTGCTAAAGGGTTTATTTATAATGAACAAACAAGGGATCAGCTATTGTCATCTATTTATGAATTGATCAGGGAAAGAGATGTGGAAGAAACAGATGAAAAAACTCGTTTTGCTCCCCATTTTGTCTTTATTGTTACGAATCAGGAACTCCTAGCTGAACATGTAATTCTAGAATATTTAGAAGGCTCTTACAGTCATCTGGGCATATCTGCTATCTTTGCAGGTGAAGCAAAAGAAAGTTTCTCAAATAATATTCATACATTGATTCGATATGTGAACGGAAGACAGGGCGATATATTAATCCAAAATAAAGCCGCAGTGCAGATTCCTTTTAATTTGGATAATCATGCTTTAAATGGTAATGAAGAGTATGCCCGCATGCTTAAAACACTTAATCATCAGGTGGGGGTTACTAATTCTATACCAGAAACGGTTTCGTTTATGGAGATGCTTAAGGCAAAAGATGTTGATGAAATTCCAATTAAAGAAAATTGGCTCACAAATGAGTCTGCTAAAACATTGGCCGCTCCAATCGGACTGAAAGGTAAGTCTGATATTGTCTATTTAAATCTCCATGAAAAAGCTCATGGACCACATGGATTGTTGGCAGGTACAACTGGGTCGGGGAAAAGTGAACTATTGCAAACATATATTTTATCACTTGCAGTTCATTATCATCCACATGAAGTAGCATTTTTACTCATTGACTATAAAGGTGGAGGGATGGCACAGCCATTTCGAAATATGCCACATTTGTTAGGTACTATTACCAATATTGAAGGCAGCAGAAACTTTAGTAATCGTGCTCTTGCTTCTATTAAAAGTGAACTTAAACGAAGACAGCGTTTGTTCGATAAATACGAAGTCAATCACATTAATGACTATACAAGCATGTATAAAAGGGGAGAAATTGAGGAGCCGCTGCCGCATTTATTTCTTATTTCTGATGAATTTGCTGAATTAAAGAGCGAGGAGCCTGATTTCATTAAAGAACTGGTAAGTGCTGCTCGAATAGGGAGAAGTTTAGGGGTTCATCTAATATTGGCAACACAGAAGCCAGGTGGAGTAATTGATTCTCAAATCTGGAGTAACGCTCGTTTCCGCATTGCCCTTAAGGTTCAAAATGCAGAAGACAGCAGGGAGATTTTAAAGAACAGTGATGCAGCCTCTCTTACTATTACTGGTAGGGGCTATCTGCAAGTCGGCAATAATGAGGTGTATGAATTATTCCAATCTGCATGGAGCGGTGCGAATTATCAAGAAGATACTTCACAAATGGAAGATGAAATTGCAATTGTATCGGATCTAGGGTTAATTCCTTTATCAGAGTTATCCGTACAGGAAAAACCGAAAGTGCAAGCAAGCAGTGAGATTGATGTTATCGTGGGAAAAATAGAAGAGCTACAAAAGGAGCTTCAGCTAACAAAACTATCAAGTCCATGGCTTCCGCCTTTATCTCCAAGAATATATCGTCCAGATTATCAGCCTGATGAGAACTACAGAAAAATTAATCTGGCTATGATAGATGATCCCGAAGCGCAAAGTCAATCGATCTATCCCTATACTTTGCTAGAAGACGGAAATGTTGGAGTCTTTGGCACATCTGGCTATGGAAAAACGCAGAGCTTAATTACTCTTCTTATGGGAATTGCAGAAAATTATTCTCCAGAAGAGGTCCATTTTTATTTAATGGATTTTGGCAATGGTGGATTAATGCCTCTTAAGCAACTTCCTCATGTCGGTGAATTATTCTTAATGGATGAACAGCAAAAAATCAATAAATTTATGGCTATTTTGCAGAATGAGATAAATCTAAGAAAACAGCTTTTTCAGCAAACAGAAGTAAGTTCTATCTCTATGTATAATCAGCTAAATGATGAGACGCTTCCAGTGTGGTTTATCGTGATTGATAATTACGATATTGTCAAAGACGAAATGGCTGATTTAGAAGCACAGATAAATCAATTCGCTCGGGATGGTCAATCATTAGGAATATATATGTTCTTTGGCGCTACTCGTGTAAGTTCCATTAGACCATCTTTGATGAATAATTTAAAGACGAAAATAGTGCATTACTTAATGGACCATACAGAAGCTTATTCTATTTTGGGAAGAATTCCTTATGAACCCGAGCCTATTCCAGGCAGGGCTATTATAAAAAAAGAAGGCACATATTTTACGCAGATTTTACTGTCTTGCATTGGTGATAATGATTTCGACCAGCTAACGGAACTCAAGGCATCCATTCAAAAGCTACGAGAGAAATATGAATCCTGTCGAACTCCTCAAAGGGTTCCAATGCTTCCAAAAGAGTTAACTAACATTAGCTTTAAGGAATATATAAAGGAAGAAACTTCAGTCGGTCTCTTACCTATTGGTTTAGACGAAGAATCTGTCCAGCCTGTATTTGTTGATTTTCATGCTATGAATCATTTCATGATTTTAGGCCAAGCACAAAAAGGAAAGACAAATGTTATTAAGCTACTTATAAACCATGCCATCCAACAAGATATGGAAGGAATTGGAATATGGGATTCTATCAATCGCGGGTTAGCTTATTTAGCGGAACATGACCGGGTTCAATATCTAACAGATCGAGGTACTGTTGCTAAATGGCTAGAATCTACTGAAGCCATGCTTTTAGAAAGAAATCGTCAATATGATAAGGCGATTTTAGAAGGAAAGGCACTTCCGATCTTTACTCCTTTGTTGTTTGTTGTAGATGGATATGGAAGATTACTTCAGGAAATAGACAATAGAATGCAGGAGATGATTGTGAGACTAATGAAAAATTATAGTCACTTAGGGTTTCAGATTGTAGTTTCAGGCAGTACTAATGAATTAACAAAAGGCTATGATCCGTTAACTTTAGAAATAAAGCAAATTAGGCAGGCATTGTTGCTAATGAAGAAATCGGAACAATCCTTGTACACTTTGTCATATGAGCGTAAGGAACCAGAAATCCAGCCTGGCTATGGATATTATGTAAAAAATGGGCTTGAGAGAAAAATTCAAATTCCTTTAGTGCTTATGGAGAGGAAGGTATATTCTTGATGGGAAAAGTGAAATTGTGGAAGATGGTTATTGCACTGGTTGTTATAATTGGTGTTCCAGTATTATTTTTTCAGCTGATTGGAGATCATCCATTTTTGGAGAAGCCAAATACAACCAAAACAATTGCAATTGTGAATGAAGATGCTGGTGTTGATATTGCTGGAGAACATAGACTTTTAGGGGGAGATGTCTCTTCCATTCTCTCCAACGAGTCTTCTTTTCAGTGGACTGTTGTTTCTAGAAGCGCTGGAGAGAATGGATTAAGGAATAAGAAATATGATGCTGTCATCTATATTCCATCTAATTTCTCTGAACAAGTGATGGCATATGAAGAAGAGAATCCGAGTAAAGTGACATTTAAATATAATGTTCAAAGTCAGTTAAATGCAGTAAATACTGAAAAAGTAAATTTGGAGATAGAAAGGGCTACAAAGCGGGCAAATGAACGTATCAGTTCCTTATATTGGAATTATGTAGCGAAAGATATGGAAATGGTACGCTCTGAATTTGAAGAAATTTTGCAAAAGGAAATAGACTTTCAGCAGACTATGCTAGCTTTCTATAAACCAAGTTCCAAGAATCTTGCTGATGAGATTTTAGAACAAGAGGGCGTATTAAAGTCCATGAAGTCATCTATAGAACAAATTGGCACGCAAAGTGATAGTCAGAATCAATCTATGAAGTCATTTTCTGAGGATTTAAGCAGTTTAGTTGACTATATCAAGGCATATGAAGAGTATCAGCAACAACAAAAACAAAAATTGACAGACTTGCAGACTACTGCTCTTTCTACAGTACAGTCAGCGACAGAAGCTTCATCTCCTTATTTTGCGGAACAGTCACTTTTTCTGTCTGAGAATAACCAACAATTAATGAGCAACGTTAATTCCGTTTATGAAAAGCTAGACAATAGTAAACGGCTATTAACATTACTAAAAGAAAATAGATTACTGGCTTTGGATAAACAAAGGGAAGCAATTCTTGACTATCAGAGCAGAATGCTAGATTATTACAAGCAATTAATTGATACAGAATCCTTGAATTCTTTTCAAGAAAAGATAGTGAAAACCAAAGAAAAATTAGCAGAAGGGGAAGGCAGCTTGTTACCAGAAGCACCGCCAGAAAATCCAGAATCTCCTAATTTGCCGACATCTGATGAAGATAAGGATACGGACGACCAAACAGGAGAAGAGTTTGTATTAAAAAGTACGCAACATACAAAGGGAAATTCAAATACTGATAATGGAGCAAACAGGGAAACGAAAAGTTTGTCTGCAGAAGAGCAGCTAGCACAAATGGAAGAATTATTGAAAAAACTTCATGAATATATACAGGCAGATCAACAAATTCCTGATGAAAGTAAGAGTCAGTTTGAAATACAATTAAAGGACATTCAAAAAAATTTGCAGGATGTGAAGCAATCACTTAAAACGAGTGACGAGGGTAACAATCAAATTATTCAGCAATTGAAAGAAAAAATTGCTGCACTTCTCACTGACAACGAAACGCTGGCAAATACGATCAAAGAGCTTACAGAAAATAAAAATTCTCTTACCGAAGAGAACAGATTGCTGAAAGAATATATAGAATCTCTCATAGAAGTAAATGATGAATTGCGAGAACAGCTGACACTTCTTACAAACAATATGAATTCTATTATAGCTAGAATAGAAGAGAAAGAAGAGGCAATTTTAGCATCACCAGCACTGTCCGGGGATAGAAGACTTATCCTTGAAACTTGGTTCCATAAGGAATTTCTTACTGGAGATATTATGGATTTGCTCTATTACTATGCTTATCTAGATCAATATGAAACGACGTTGAACAATATGCTTTCTGAGAACAAAGCAAAGAGCGAAGTAATGAAAAACGAACAATTCCTTACAGAACTTACAAGGATTTTTCAATTAACAGATGCGGAAACAACTGACTGGACAAATGTGGAAGCGGAAATACCGACAATTGGAGATGGCTTAACAGCACTTCAAGACCAATTTGTTGTATTCTTGGCTAAATCAAAGGAAAGCCTTGACACACATCACACAGAATTAACTCAGAATTTATCCGAGATTAAAACAGAAGGGGAAGCATTACTTCAGCAAATACAGCAAGGGGAACAAACTACGACACATGAACCAGGATCGGCAAAGGGAACTCAACTGGTAACGGAACATTCACAGATCATCGAGCAAGTGAATGCTATTCATTCTTCCATAAAAGACGCAGGAAAGCACCAGCAGACTGTTATTGACCATACGAATGAACTGCATGATGAAGTTTCGTTTGTACAGACAGATGCAGATGCCTTAAATAATAAATGGGCTGTAAATGTAGATTCAACAAGAAAAATAAAGGATGATGTCTTTAGTGTTCTGCAAAATGCATTTATTGAAGGACGCTCTAAAGGTGACGTTTATAATTTCTTATCTAGTCCACTACAATTAACAGCTGGTGCAAGTGAAGTAAAACAGGAAAAAAATATTCCGCCTGTGGTTATTATGTTTATTGTTTTAATTAGCAGCTTGCTAATTGGGTATACAACCTATTACTTTAAACGTATTCCATTGTGGTTCCGTGGAACCGTCTTTCTTTTACTTAATTTGATTGTCGGCTTTGTGATTAGTTTATATGGATTAAATATCTATGAACTCTCTCAAGCCAGTACGATGCAATGGACTGTATTTACTATCCTTTTATTATTGGTGAGTTCTAGCATAATTGCAGTCAGTTTTGCAGCACAAAAACTTCTTGGTTTATTCCTTACAGTCGGATTAATTATTTTATATGTAACACCGCTATTAGCTTTAACAACACCGAATTTCAGTTATGATGATCCGATGTCCAAAGTTTATATGTCTATTCAATATGGAACGCAATCGTTATTTGCTCCGGCAGCTATCATTCTATTGATTGGGTTACTGATACTGATGGGAGTACAAATTCTTATAGAAAGATGGAAAAGCAATGAAATAGAGGATGATTCGAGAAATGAATCGATATAGTAAACATATCTTTCTTAGTCTAATCTTAATTGTAATCATGGCTATCTTCAGTTGGCTGACCGAGCAAACGGCAAGGGCAGATTCTATGATTGATAGATTACAGCCTAATGAATACGAAAGCGGTCGTAATCAAAAGAATACAGATTTTCTAAAAGAATCGAGCCAATCATCTAAGACAGATGGTTTAACTGCAGAAAAACTTGCTATTTCTTTTGATGGAAGCAGAGCAAATGACCATGACAAATGGAAAGGACAGCTTTTTACACAAAAGGTGGAAACAGGCAGTAGCATTACTAGGAAAGCAGAGGAGCTTCAGTTATTTACAGATGATGAAGAGAATGTTCACTACAGAGTGGACAGTGTAGGAGCGGAAAATTCTACAGAGCTATCGATGGCTTTATTAATAAGCATTTTAATTAGCATCTGTCTGTTGCTTCTCATCTTTATATTATTTGTATTTTACCGGAGTAATCTGAAAGTAATGAGGAAAGGAAACCTGTAAGACAAAACATTGATGTATATAGCTGGGATATAAAGATTAAGGGGTACTTAATTGGATTCTATTCATTTGAGTACCCCTCAATTTTATTTAAAATACTTTCGTTGTCCAATCTTCACAATTCCAGATATCTGTCGCAATTTCACGATAGAAATCAGGTTCGTGGGATACCATTAAGATGCTTCCGCGATATTCCTTTAAAGCACGCTTCAATTCTTCTTTTGCATCTACATCTAAGTGATTGGTAGGTTCGTCTAGTATTAATAAATTCGTTTCTGTGTTTAAAATCTTGCATAAGCGAACCTTGGCTTTTTCTCCACCAGAAAGGACTTCGATTTTACTTTCAATATGCTTCGTTGTTAATCCACATTTTGCAAGAGCAGCACGGACTTCTGCTTGATTCATACTTGGGAATTCGCTCCAGATTTCTTCGATACAAGTGTTGTAGTTGGATTCTTTCACTTCTTGCTCAAAGTAACCAATATGTTGATAATCACCGCGCTCTACTTTACCCGAAAGAGGATTAATCAAGCCGAGAATACTTTTTAAAAGCGTAGACTTACCAATACCGTTTGCCCCAACGAAGGCAATTTTTTGTCCCCGTTCCATTTTTAGATTAAGAGGGCGAGAAAGTGGTTCATTATAACCGATAACAAGATCCTCCGTCTCGAAAATCCAACGACTGGCTGCGCGAGCTTCTTTGAATTTAAACTCAGGTTTTGGTTTTTCCTTCCCTAATTCAATAATGTCCATTTTGTCGAGCTTCTTTTGACGAGACATGGCCATATTACGAGTCGCAACACTTGCTTTGTTACGAGCAACGAAATCTTTCAAATTAGCGATTTCTTGTTGTTGACGCTTGTAAGCAGACTCTAGTTGCTGCTTTTTCATTTCATATATTTTTAAGAAGTTATCATAGTCGCCAGCATAGCGATTCAATTCTTGGTTTTCCATGTGGTAAATCAAGTTAACAACACTGTTCAAGAATGGAATGTCATGGGAAATCAAGATAAATGCATTCTCATATTCCTGTAAGTAGCGTTTCAACCATTCGATATGCTGTTCATCCAAGTAGTTTGTAGGCTCATCTAGTAATAGAATTTCAGGCTTTTCTAGTAATAGCTTAGCCAGCAAAACCTTCGTGCGTTGTCCACCGCTAAGATCAGCTACATCACGATCTAGTCCGACATCGTCTAATCCTAGACCACGAGCAACTTCCTCGACTTTCGCATTAATTTGGTAGAAATCATTACTATCTAGCGTTTCCTGCAGCTCTCCCACTTCTGCAAGTAATGCATCAATATCAGCACCTTCATCACCCATTTTTGCATAAAGCTCATTAATCTCTGTTTCCGCATCAAAAAGATATTGAAAAGCAGTGCTTAGCGCTTCACGCATTGTCGTCCCTTTTTGAAGGACTGCATGCTGATCTAAATAACCAACACGGACTTTTCGTGACCACTCAATTTTCCCTTCATCAGGCTGTAGCTTTCCAGTAACAATATTCATGAAAGTAGATTTACCTTCACCATTTGCCCCAACTAGTCCAACGTGTTCTCCTTTTAAAAGCCGAAAAGACACATCATTAAATATTGCACGATCCCCGAAACCGTGACTTAAATTCTTTACGTTTAATACGCTCATTCTTTTAACCCCTTTTCTACTATCCCATGTGGATATCATACTTGATTTAGACTGGATTTTCTAACTTGAAATTTATATTGTCTAAAATGCCATTCAATTTGGAAGGTAAGGAAAGTTTACGATTTCTTCATTAATTCGATATGGAATTATTTTTTTGCTTTTTATAATAGGATAAAAATCTATTATACAATATGATAGAAGGTTTTCCCATATGGGAATAGTTGAATAAAAAATGAAATAATTGGTTGATTACTAAAAAGAAATTTAGAGGGTACATTCCATTGAAAGGCGAAAAGATAGAGCGTAAACAGATAATCTGTAATCTGCTTAACTTAAAAAAGTGCAGCCTATTCATACTCTTTGGTAATTTTAAAGGAAAAGAAAGAAATGGTAGAGAATAAATAGATTAGATAAGTAAAAGAGAGAGTAGGGATATGTATGGAATTCGGGGATTAATGAAACTATAAATATTCGTTTAGGAGATTAATAGAATAAAAAATATATATTTTCGATGAAGCGGGGGATTCTAAACAAACGGGGAGATAATGAAGAAGCAGAGCTTGCTCCTTATCTGATCATAGCTATTGATAGGGAGAAAAATGAAAACCCTTACTTTACGGATGATTTCAACATAAAAAAAGGATAGTGGAGGAAATGATGAGCAAATTAACTTTTTATAACCCAATTCTAGAACCTGGGGCAGATCCCTGGGTGTATAAAGATAACAATACTTACTATTTTATGGTAACGAAAAGGACAAGACTTGATTTATGGAAGTCACCCACATTAAGTGGAATAGCAAAAGGAAGTTGTAAAACGATTTGGTCTGCTCCGAATGAAGGAATCAATTGTGCAAATATTTGGGCTCCAGAAATTCATCGAATAAATGGGAAATGGTTTATATATTTCACCGCGAATGACGGAATAGGCGATGATCAATCAAGGAAGATTTTTGTGCTAGAGAATTCGGCGGAAGACCCGTTTAACGGGGATTGGGTAGAAAAAGGATATGTAAATACAGAATACCCTGGTTTAGATGGAACGATTTTTGAACATAAAAGTCGACTTTATTTTATATATGCTGGATATGGGAACTTTCCTGAGTATGGATCAGCTCTCTATATAGCTGAGATGGAAAATCCGTGGACACTTACTGGTCCGAATGTTTTATTGTCAAAACCTGAGTATGATTGGGAAAAGCAAGGTGGAATGGCGATTAATGAGGGACCAGTAATGTTAAAGAGGAATAATAAGTTGTTTCTAATCTATTCTGCTAGTACCACTTGGTCAGATGATTATAGTTTGGGGATGTTAACCATTTCAGAAAATGAGGATGTTATGAATCCCGAAGTTTGGCTTAAATCTACAGAGCCTGTGTTTAAGAAAAGTATCGAAAATAAGGTATTTGCTCCTGGCCATAATAGTTTTACCCAATCCCCTGATGGCACAGAAGATTGGATTGTATATCATGCTATCTCCGAATCAGAAGGAGGCAGCCAGCGACGAAGTACCCGAATTCAAAAATTCAATTGGAATGCCGATGGTTCTCCTAATTTTGGAATCCCATTATGTACATCAACACCGATTACCATTCCTTCTGGTGAGTGATAAGGAGGGAACAGAGAAATTTGGTATGAGCATAGTGTTGCAGCGGAATTTTCCAAAAGATAATGATTTTAAAAGTAAAGGGATATAGATGAATTTTTTCGATTGTTTTTTTAGAGCTGGTTTTAAAGACAAGCTCTTGGAACAGTCTCTTATTATCTATGCTTTATCGTTTTGAAATTTTTTTAAGAAGGAAGTGTTCAGCAAGAAAAATTGGAGGGGGATTAACCACCCTCCTTCTTGTCGTATGTATGAATTTAATGTAAAACAATGGAAATAGCGCTGTATATTAATAACAAGGCCATTATGATATTAAATGGCTTCTGATATTTTGATAATGACTTCTGAAAGATGGAGCCAAATATACTCCAACATAATGAGCTTAGAAATCCGATAATCCCTAAAAATAATGAAAAGATAAAATAACTAAAGTAAGAAGTGTAGTAAGGCAATATAAAGGTTGATACAACTGTAATCCCATACAAAATTCCTTTTGGATTAATAAATTGTATCAAAACGCCGATTAAAAAAAGATTTTTGTTTGTCTCATCATTTTTTTCATTATTATTATGGATGCTTTTACTCGTAAGTGTTTTATAAGCTAAGTAAAGAATATAGCCGACACCTAAAATAGTTAATGGTAACTTTATAATGGGCAGGATACTTATAAGCAAAAGATTAAAAATACTACACATCAAAGCTAAAACAAAAAAGCCAGCTGAAACTCCCAAACTGAACTTAATAGTTTTTTTAAATCCATATTTATTAGCAAACGACATTGCCATAAAATTATTTGGACCTGGAGTAAAGCTGCTAACTAATACAAACAAAAGGAATGATAAAAAGGGCATATTTAACCTCCATTTCTACTTGATATATTGTAATCTATGAAGATTACAATATACCACACTTTTGTTATATTATACAAAGTAGTGATGAGGAGTTTTTCCATTATGTCTGGAGTCATTCTCATTTTCAAAATACGGATCCAATTTAGGGCTGAATTTTTTAATTCAGCTTTTTTTAGTCGTAAACTTGCTTATTTTATTTTTATTCATGTAGGAAGTATATCTAAATATCTAAAGGAATGCTGATTTATAAATAGGAGTTTGTTACTAGTTCTTTTATTTGGTATCAAAAAAATTAGACAGAAGAAGTTGGACTTTTTAAAGATTGTTATTCCGAATTCATGTTATAGAAAACGTTTTTTTATTAAAAAAACTTATTCATATTACGACAAATAGCATTAAAATTCTATTTTTTTTGTAAATTCTTTATATTTTTGAAAATGTATCTTGTTATGCGATTTATATCATTATACAATGATTCACGGATAGGTTTGTTATATTTTTATAGTAAAAATATAACTTATTATCCTTCGATTAGTTGTATAGGTGTTTAGACCTATAACATTTTATGAGCTACAACTATATTGTCAGAAAAAGGATGTGACAAAGAAACTAGCTAATTTTGCAGTGGTACAGTGGATTGTGAAAAAGTTATGGATGGGAAGCTGAATATGGAAAACTACTATTCTATTAGGGTAATTTTCTAACAGGACTAGGACCTTAGTAGTTCATCTTCAGAATCTTGTATGTGTCATTTTCAAACAAGATAGTCTCCTTTCGAGACGTCCGAATCATGAAGCTAATCTAAAAAATATGAGGAGAAAAAACATGAAAAGAAGAAATAAGAGGAATCTTAGTGTTATTACGATAATTGCTATACTTTTTAGTTTATTCTCACCAGTAGCTAATCTAAATGTAAAGGCAGAAACGGTTGTAGCTACAGATTTGATTATCTCAGAATATATCGAGGGAAGCAGCTTTAATAAGGCGATTGAGTTATATAACGGAACTGGCGCTGATCTTGATTTAAGTCAGTACAGCCTTGGAATTCATACAAATGGTGCAGAGAAAATTTCCCATAAGCTCTCACTGAACGGTACATTAAAAAATGGCGAAACTTATGTTATTTATCACGGTCAAGCCGATGAAAAAATAAAGGCAAAAGGAAATCTAGAAAATTCGACGGTAATTAATTTTAATGGTAACGATCCTCTTGTTCTATTAAAAGGAGAATCTATTATTGATTCACTTGGCCAAGTTGGCTCGAATGCTGATTTTGCTAAAGACGTTACGTTAATTAGAAATAGTGATGTTTTATCTGGTGACAAAAATATTAAAGATAGTTTTGATCGAAATGTAGAATGGACGAACAAAGGAATTAATTCCTTTGATAATCTTGGCATACATACTTTTGGTACAGCTGCTCCTGAAGAGCCAACTGAACCTGCAGAACCAGAACCTGCTATTTCGATCGCAGATGCTCGTGAACTTGGCACTGGTAAAACAGTTACGATAGAAGGAATTGTGACAACAAATTCAGGACTTTGGGGAAGCGAAACTTTTTATATGCAAGATTCCACTGCTGGAATGTATGTTTATGCTAGCCCTAAATCTGTTAAGCCAGGAGAGAAGATAAAAATAACGGGCGTATTGAAGACATATAAAAATGAACTGGAAATTGAACCAGAAAGCCTTGATATCGTGTCTTCAGACAATGATCTGCCAGAAGCGCAGTCTGTTACGGAAGTAACTGATTCCACACAAGGTGAATTGCTTACATTACAAAATGTTACAATCTCTGAAATGACAAAGGATAGCTATGGCACTGCTGCATTCCAAGCTATATTTGAAAGTGGAGAAAAGGTACGTGTTATCCACGATAATCGTACAGGTTCCACTTATGATGACTTAATCAAGCAATACAAAGAAGGAGATAAAGTTCATCTTACCGGAATCGGATCAATCGATGAAACGGGGTATCATCTAAAAACTACTGGTCTTAATAGCTATGATTTAGTGAATAAGCCAGCCGTTTACTCCACACAAACACCAGGGGTAGTCCCAGCTGGTACAGAGGTTGAATTGAATTCTGGTCTAGAAGATGCAGCTATTTACTACACAACAGATGGTTCTACACCAACTGAAAAAAGTACAAAATACACACAGCCAATCTCTTTAAAAACGGGTGAAACTACGATTAAAGCAATTGCTGTAACAAATGGTACAGTAAGTGATGTATTTAGCTTTACTTTTAAAATTCTAAATACGGAAAATCTCCGTATCCATGATATACAAGGAAAAGGGCATATTTCTGAATATAATGGTTCTTCTGTTACGGACATAACTGGTGTTGTAACCCATGTGTTTGGGTCAAGCAGTTTTGTTATGCAGGATGTGGATGGAGCAGATACAGATATCGAAACATCTGAAGCAATTGAAGTATACAAGTCCTCTCACGGGGTTTCTGTTGGAGACAAAGTTTCCGTTAATGGAACTGTTACGGAATATGGCGGAGGAGCTAATCTGTCCAAAACACAAATTACCGCAACATCCATTACTAAAGATGGGACGGCTGAACTACCAGCTCCACTTATTATTGGGAAAGATATTTTTCCTCCAAACAAAGTAATTGATAATGATGAAATGACATCTTTTGATCCAGATGAAGATGGAATTGACTTTTGGGAATCTCTTGAATATATGCGTGTATCATTCCCAGATGCACTAGTAGTAGGACCGCCGTATTCGAATGATGTGCCTATTATTGTGGAAAGCACGACGAATAATACGTTAAATAATCAAGGTGGATTAAATATTGCTGAAGACGATTATAACCCAGAAAAAATCTTTTTAGATAATGTGGGAAGTGATTTCCAGCCAGGTGATAAGTTTAATGGTGATGTTGTCGGTGTCGTAACCTATTCAAGTAATGGTTATCAATTATCTGTTAATAAAAACGAATTACCTACTTTAACAAAATCCAATTTAACACAAGAAGTTACTCATATTGTCCCGGCAGAGGATAAATTAACCGTGGCTTCATACAATATTGAGAATTTCTCTAATAATAAAGCAAACACTCCAGATGCCAAAGTAGCTAAAATTGCCAAGTCATTTGTAGAAAACATGAAATCTCCTGATATTATTACGTTAGTAGAGGTTCAGGATAATGATGGAGAAACTGATTCAGGAAACTCTGATGCATCAGAAAGCTATCAACGTTTAATCAATGCAATTGTTGCTGCAGGTGGTCCAGCATATAAATGGATAGACGTGGCTCCTGTAAATAACACAAACGGTGGAGCTCCTGGTGGCAATATTCGTGTTGGTCATCTTTACAACCCTGAACGTGTAACATTGGTTGAAGGAACGAAGGGAAAAGCAACGGAAGCAAATGGATGGACGGAAACAGGGAACCTTACATTAAACCCAGGTGTTATTAACCCAGAAGCATTTACTAACACACGTAAACCACTTGCTGCAGAATTTGAATTTAAAGGTCAGCGTGTTGTAGTAATCGGAAACCATTTGAATTCTAAAGGTGGAGATCAAACTTTATGGGGAGCTAACCAGCCGCCTGTACTGTCTTCTGAAGCAGAGCGCATCAAGCTTGCCCAAGAAGTAAACAACTTTATTAAAGAAGGGCTTGTCAAAAACCCTAACTTAAATGTGGTTGTAACTGGAGACATGAATGATTTTGAATTTACACCGGCTCTTAAGGCTTTAAAGGGTGAGATTTTAACAAATATGGTGGAAAAGGTTCCAGCTGAAGATCGTTTCTCCTACTTCTTCCAAGGTAACAACCAAGTACTAGACCATATTTTAGTAACAAATAGATTAGCAAATGTAACAACGGCTGATATGATTCATATTAACGCCAACTTTACGGAAGCAACTGGACAAGCATCTGACCATGATCCAGTAATGGTTCAACTTGATTTATCTAATTTACCAGAAGTACCTGATTTAACTATTATGCATACTAATGATATCCACTCAGCTTTGGATAACATACCGAAGACAGTTACTGCGGTAAAAGAAATAAGAGCAGCAAATCCAGATGCCCTTCTCCTTCATGCAGGAGACCAATTTACAGGGACCTTATACTTTAATGAATTCAAAGGAAAAGCTGATTTAGCGATGCTGAATTTGCTTGGCATTGATGCAATGACCTTTGGAAACCATGAATTTGATTTAGGATCTTCTGCAGAGGGTCATCAAGCGCTAGCTGACTTTATTAAGGGAGCAAACTTCCCATTTGTCAGTGCGAATGTTGATTTTTCGAAAGATGGGAAATTTACTGGACTTCAGAACAAATCGATTGAATCGAATAGTGAAAACGGAAAGATATATAATGGCATTGTCAAAGAAGTAAACGGAGAGAAAGTTGGGATTTTTGGATTAACGACAGCGGAAACGGCGGATATTTCTAGCCCAGGATCGATTGCTTTTGAAAACTATTTGAAAGAAGCAGAAAAAGCAGTAGAAGCTTTTGAAGAAGCAGGGGTAAATCGAATTGTTGCCTTGACCCATATTGGATATGACGATAATGCAGCAATTGATAATGATTTAATTCTTGCGGAAAAAGTAGAAGGTATTGACGTGATTGTCGGTGGTCATAGCCATACAACATTGGAGAAACCAGTAATAGTAGACGAGGATGAAACACCTACGCTAATTGTTCAAACGGGTAACTCAAACAGCAATCTTGGCGTTGTAAATGTAACTTTTGATGAAAATGATGTAGTGAAGACTTATGACGGTCACTTAGTAGCTATCGGTGCTCAAGAAGAGGATGAAGAAGCTGTTAAAGTATTGGAGCCATTTAAAGAGAAAATTAATCAAGTGGCTAAAACGGAAATCGGCGTGTCCTCACCAATTGCATTAGAAAGTCCACGTACGAATGGCGATGATACAAAACCAAGTGTCCGCAAGAATGAAACGATTTTAGGGAACTTGATTACTGATGGAATGCTTGAGAAGTCAAGAACGTTCACTGGTAAAAATATTATTATGGCCCTGCAAAATGGCGGGGGAATCCGTGCAGCAATTGATAAAGGACCAATCACTGTTGGTGAAATAATCACGGTCCTTCCATTTAACAACACATTAGCAACCATGGATGTAACAGGTGCTGAGCTAAAAGAGGCATTTGAAATTTCTTTAGGTCAGTATCCAACAGAAAATGGTGGTTTCTTACATGTAGCGGGTGGAAAAGTTGTATATGATGAAACAAAACTACCTGGAGAGCGAATTGTATCTGTTTCCTATTTAAATGAAGCTGGTAAATATGTAGAAGTACAAGATGATACGATGTACACAATTGCTACAAATGCATTTACTGCCAAAGGTGGAGACGGCTATGACGTTTTTGCTAAAGCTTATGCAGAAGGACGCGTTACAGACTTAGGACTATCTGATTGGGAAAACTTCCGTGACCATTTAGTAAGTATTGGAAGCGAGGGAATTCCTACTGAAGTAGAAGGAAGAATTATAGATGTGAGTCAGGAGCCAGGGCAAGAGCCAGGAGAAGAGCCAGGGCAAGAGCCAGGAGAAGAGCCAGGGCAAGAGCCAGGAGAAGAGCCAGGGCAAGAGCCAGGAGAAGAGCCAGGAGAAGAGCCAGGGCAAGAGCCGGGTGAAGAACCGGGTAAAGAGCCAGGACAAGGACCTGGAGAAAAGCCAGGCAATAAGCCAGGAGAAAAACCTGGTAACTCAAATAAAGTAAAAGAAATTAAACCGAAAGTAATAAAGGATGGTAGCAAGTATAAGATTAGTGATTCTGCCCTTGCAAATATTGCGGATAATGCTGTAGTTGTTATCAAACTGGATAACAAAATCAATGCAACATTTACATTAACAAAAGAGCAAGTCCAAGCTTTACAGAAAGCAGGAGCATCGATTGTAGTAAGTAATGGAAATGTAGAAGTACAAATCCCTGCCTCCGTTCTTCCGTTAGCTGAAAACGTAAATATTAACGTGAAGAAAATGGAAGTAAAAGGTCCCATTATTGCTTATGACTTTACAATAGAAGCTGATGGGAAAACGTACCATGAATTTGATGATAAAGTGAAACTCACATTTAAAGTTGATCCAAAACAAGTCAAAAATCCTAAAACTGTAAAAGTTTATTATTGGAATGAAAAAGCAGGAAAATGGGAATTGATTGGTGGAGACTATAAGAACGGCAAGGTGTCCGTTTATACGGATCACTTTAGTACGTATGGTGTATTTGAAGGACAGCCAAAGTCTTCTAATGTTCCAGCTCATCAAGCTAATGAGCTTCCAGATACAGCGACAAACAACTTTAATATTTTAGTTGCAGGGTTTATGTTACTTATAGTTGGTATTGGTTTGTATTTTGTGAAGAGAAGAAATTCGAGAACAAATTAATTGGTATTAATCGAGTGATTTTTATCTTCCTTAGCAAAACTAGGTAGAAGGGGAAGAACTCAGAATCCCCTAATATTAGAAAATAAAGAAATAGCGTTTTTTTAAACATTTTCGTTAAGGTATTTAAAAATAGGATAGCTTTGATAAAGAGGATGATCTCCCTGAATAGGGGATCATCTTTTTACTTCTTACTTTTTAATAGAAAATCAGAAGCTAAAAACTAACAATAAGTGCGGTTATTGGAAGTTTTTCTTAATTTCTACAATTTGAATAAAGACTCTATAGATGCAAGCCTCTTTTTTTAGTCATTTGATCTATAGAGTTCATTATTATGTTATATAGTATTTCTTTATGGGTGTCCCCTTGTTACTTGACCATTTTTAAGAATGTACTCCCCTGATTTAAAGTGATAGTTACTACCTTGATTGTTGTCCCATGAATTATTTCCATTATTAAAAGCAGCTTCTAGACCGTCTGCTGTACCAATATCCAATGTAATCACAAAGTAGCCTGGATAATCGCTTTTGGACATTTGTGTTCCAGGTAATGTACTCCAATGCCTGTCATATGGTGAATAGTGAATCCGAGGTTCATTCCATCCAGTATAATAATAAATGGTTACTTTATTAGTGGACGGAGGTTCCCCTTCTAAAAGTTGTCCATTGTCCACAGTAAAGGTGCCATTTGTAAAAGCGTAATTTTTCCCGTTGTTATTATCCCACTTTCCTTGACCATTATTAAAGGCTGCATTTATTTTATCGGCCTCTCCTAAGGGAATGGTTGTTACATAGTAAGCTGGAATACTAGATTGCTCCATTTTCTTTCCAGGTAGATGTGTCCAATCTCCATCGCCAACTTGATAATGGATGTAAGGATTCTCAACACCTTTATAATAAATCGTTACTTCATTTGTGCGAATCTCTGTTGTTGTAACAGAAATAATATTGCTGCTTTTTGATTTCCCTATATCATTGATGGCTATTACATAATATTCGTATTCTGTCTGTGGACTGACACCAGTATCCTTATAGGAGGTAGTAGATGTTTCTCCAATTTTTTCTGCATCTCGGTATACAGCATAATGAGACACGTTAGCTGATGAAGCTTCCCAATTTAGTGTTACGGAACTAGCATTCACTTCCGTTGCTTTTAAATTTTTTGGAGCTGAAGGGACAACTGGAGCAGTTGGATCACTATCATGCCATTCTCCATCAAACCATCCGCTTGTGCTTCTTATGAATCCAGGCTGATTAGGACCAGGCCACTGATTATTAGCATCCTTAAAAATTACATTCATACTCTCGGTTCCTTTAACGGTATATACATACCAATCATCTTTATAATGCTCCATCTTTGGTGCGTTATTCCAAGAAGGTTCATCAACTTTTGGTTCCGTATCATAATAATAAAGATGAGGTGTACTCCAGTTATCTGGTTTCTTAAAGTAAATAGTTAAGCCATCAATTTTTGTGAAAGTATAGGTTTTCTCTGCTTCCCCATATTGATTTTTGGCCGTTAAGGTAAGAATAATTTCATCCCCAACCGCGGTATCTGCACCCAATGAGATGGTTTTCCCTTTTGTATATGCAACTGGCTCTCCCTCGTTAATTTTATAAAATGCTTCTTCAACATTTTGATAATCCAAGGTTACATCAACTGTGTCGTCATAGAATGTACCACCAGGCGGATTAGCAGAGACTTTCGGCAATGGAGCGATTTTTTTATAAGTATACTCTTTTGCAACAGAACCTGAGTCATTTTCGGCATAGAGTTTTAGGACAAGTGTTTCGCCTATTTCTAGAGATTTTCCGATCGATAATTTTTCTCCATCAACAAATGCAGTACCATTTTCACTAGGATCGGATCCATCTACTGTGTAGTAGCCTTCGGCTGTATTTTTTAAACTAAAATATATTTCCAACTCTTCTGTATCAAATTCACTACTATTAGGAGTTACGGAAATGGATGGCAGAGCCTCTCCTTCGCGTTCTATTAATAAAACACCGTTCTTATGTGGTGTAAATGTAACCTTTCCATTTTGAACAGTAGCTGTATTGCCTGTATAGAAATCTTTTAGTTTATCTCCATCATTAAATACAGATGAAACGTCAATCGTTGTTTTGCCACTAGCTCCTACTGCAACAACAACTCGATCGTCTAATTCATTGCTGCTGAGGGTACGGCTAAATGTATAAGGACTATTTCCAATTTGCTTATGCTCACCTGCACCAATTGCCTGGTGCCTATTTCTAAACTGCCCCATTTTTTGCCAATGAGTGAGAACTTGTTCGTTAATTGAATCCCAATTCATGGAGGATCTTGTTCCCTGATTAGGATCCGAACCTGTTGGACCGAATGGTCGGGCTGTTTCATCTCCATAAAATATTTGAATACCACCAGGTAATAACATTAAATAAGTTCCACCATCAATTAATCGATCTCTAGGATAAAGCGATGTATCATGTTGAGATAGATAGCTCAGTACATTGAAATCTGGATCGGTATTGATTTTGCTTGCATAATGTGAAAACGTATCTTCCATTGATGCTAGATTGTATGCTGGACCATTTGCACCTTCTCCTTGGAAGGTAAAATTAATAATAGAGTCAAAACCATTGTAAAAATACTCACTTTTTCCTACTCCGTGTCCCCAAACTTCACCTGTCATCCAAAAATCATCATCCCATTGCGCACCAGGGGCATCTGGATTATTGGCACGCCATTTCCAAAGTGCATCATTGGCTTCTTCTTTTAGTTGTTTCCACCGGTGGATTTCTACATGTTTGGCTGTATCAACTCTAAATCCGTCAATTCCGAACTCTTCTACCCATGAGGATAACCATTTAGTGATGTAATCAGCAGGAGCAACTCCCAAATTTTTACGTAAATCTTTTGCAGCTGGAACAATCCAAGAATCGTATGATCCATTTTGCTCCTTATTCCATTTATTTTTTAATAAGTTAGGTAGACCTAAGTCTTGCGTAACATCTGTACGGAAATCAGGAAGTCCAGAAAGACACATATTTTTATCATCATTCCCACATTGAGTATAGCCGCCAATCCCAGCTTTTACCCAATCTCCCCACCAACTTTTCCATGCATTCGCATCGTCATAATTGATATAATTATGAACATCATGCCAGGATTGTCCAGAACCTGGTGTCCAAGTTTCAGGTACCCCTGGATTACCAAAATTGTATTCATGCATATCTTTAATAGTATTATATCCAGCATGGTTCATGACAACATCCATAATTACTCGAATGCCTCTTTCATGAGCCTTATTAACAAACTCTCTCATTTCATCTACAGTTCCCATGTTTTGGTCTACCATGGTGTAATCTAATGCATAATATCCGTGGTAAGAATAATGAGCGAAATCACCGCTATTACCCCCGCCAACCCAGCCGTGGATCTGTTCATAGGGAGCAGTAATCCATATTGCGTTGATTCCTAAATCTGTAAAGTAACCTTCGTCCAACTTATTTGTAAGCCCTTTCAAATCACCGCCGTGAAAAGTACCGATGTTACTTCCGTTTGCATCTGTTTGCGGTCTTCCATAGGAATTATTATTAGCGGGTTTCCCATCAGCAAAACGGTCTGTCATAGCAAAATAGACTGTTGCATTATCCCAGGAAAAGTCGCTTTCTTCTAAATTAATAGTCTCTGCTTTAACTTGATGTTGTTCATTTGAACCTTGAAACGTTAATCCAGAAAAGATAGTAAGGAAAATTAAGAATAAGTAACTTATTTTTTTGAAAAAAATCATTTGATCCCTCCTATATTTGTAAAAACGTTTGCACCAAGTATTGAAGTTCACCTCCTCATTTTTTAATAGCTATTAAGTTTTAACTATGCAAACGATTTCAATGTTGGTACGAGGATATAATAGCATAAATTTATTTAATAATCTTTAATAATAGTAGAAATGAGTAAAAAGTCGTAATAGTAAGAAAAAAGATGGAAGAAAAGCAGTTTACAAGAGATAAGGAGAAGTGGTTAATAAGCATCTATATATTGGGATAGCGTTAGCGGACAGAATGAAGCGGTAAAATTAATTTCTCTCTAGAAATTGCCATGCGTTCGTAATTCTCATGTATACTAGAAATATCCAGTTAGCAAACTAGGATAATCTTTTTCTAGGAGAATTATGGATGAAATTAGATTGTTTAATTGTTGATGATGAGATAGCTTTGGCTGAGACAACTTGTGAATATTTCAATATGTTTGAAGTCAAAACCGCATTTGTGACAAGTGCGGTAGCCTGTGAACGATTTTTAGAGGAGCATGAACCATCTATTATTCTTCTAGATATTAATCTTGGGGATTCTTCTGGTTTTGACTTATGTAAAAAACTCCGCCAAACAATCGAGGTTCCTATTTTATTTATCAGTGCCCGTTCCAGCGATGACGATGTTCTAATTGCTCTAAACATTGGTGGTGACGATTATATTCACAAGCCGTATACACTAAGTGTTTTACTAGCAAAAGTGAAAGCTGTCTTAAAAAGGTTGAATAGTAGTTCTACGAATCATCAAGAGGTTTTGGAATTTGGACCAATTCAAATAGATATAAATCTGCATCGTGTACGAGTAAATGGTACTGTTATTCAGCTTAAAGCAATGGAATATAAACTTTTGTCCTATTTGGCAAGAAATAAAAATCGGATTATTACGAAAGAAGAATTATTTCAACAAGTGTGGGGCGATACATTTGTAGGGGATGGAACCTTAAATGTACATATTCGCCATTTACGTGAGAAAATCGAAAGGAATCCTAAGGATCCACAATTTATAAAAACGATATGGGGAACAGGCTATGTTCTCGAGGATCTCCAATGAGAATAAAGTTACTGATTGTAACTATTGTAGTGCTGTTCAGTGCCGGTATTGCGCTTGCTATTTTTGTAGTAAAGAACAAGGATGTTTCCAATGTAGACCTTGTAGCCATTAATGATTTAGCTAAAACAGCCGAGAAAAATTGGGGGGGAATCAATGAACAAACCATCAGTGACATCAGCCAACCATTTTCTATTCTCGACTATAATGGAAAAGTGATTTATCAAACATCAGATAATCATTTTACTAATATATTTGAATCAATTAAAAATCGAGATATAGTGATAGATTTACAGCGAAATGACAATATTGTCGGCAAATTAATTATCCATAATGATGAACAAGAAATTGTACAGCAAATGAAAAGGGAAATAATCACATCAGTTATTTTGATATTGGCTGTATTAATGGTTATAAGCCTTTTTTATCTTTTATTTATATATAGAACGCTGCTCCGGCCATTTCAGCAGCTTCAGCACTTCGCTGCGAATGTAGCGAGAGGCAATTTCGATGTCCCATTAAATATGGGTAAAAACAATTACTTTGGTGCTTTTACAGAAAGCTTTGATTTATTGCGTGAGGAGCTTAATGCTGCACGGCAAAGGGAATATGAAACTAATCGTAGCAAAAAAGAGCTTATTGCGACATTAAGTCATGATATTAAGACACCTGTTGCTTCTATAAAAGCAGTCAGTGAGTTAATGCTGATACAAGCTGGCGGTGATAAAGTAAAGAAACAGGTGAATACGATTTTAGCAAAGACAGAGCAAATTGATTTACTGGTAACTGATATGTTCCATGCCACTTTAGAGGAATTACAGCAATTAAAAATCTCGATTACGGAAGTGTCAAGTGAAGTACTAGTTACAATGATAGAAAATGTTAATTATGATCAGCAAATCGCCTATGATCCTATTCCACCATGTATTATTTCCATGGATCCTGTGCGAATCCAGCAAGTGATCGATAATATTATAAGTAATGCCTATAAATATGCTGGGACAAGGATTACTATTAAGTCTCAAATTAATCAAGGTTATCTCAGCCTATATATAATGGACTATGGAACTGGAATAAGAGAAGACGAATTGCCTTTGCTGTTCCATAAATATTATCGAGGGGGAAATGTAGAAGGTAAAAGTGGTTCAGGACTGGGGCTATATATATCAAAGTATTTCATAGAAAAAATGCATGGTCAAATTTGTTGTTACAACCGACAAGATGGTTTTACCATTGCCTTAAAATTAAGGCTTGCAGGAAATTAAGAATTAATTAAGAATTGCACAAAGATTTAATAAGACTCCTTTTAGTAAGATAAGACTGTAAGCTTCTTTACAGTCTTTTTCTATAGCTTGAAAATAATAAGGGAGAATAGATAACTATGGAAATCATTATAAAAACGGAGAAGTTATGTAAAACCTTTTCTAGTGGGGGAATCCAGCAGCATGTTTTAAAAAATTTAGATATCAATATAGTGGAAGGCGACTTTACCATTATCATGGGAAGTTCTGGATCTGGGAAATCCACACTCCTTTATGCTATTAGTGGGATGGATAAACCCACATTGGGGGAAATCAACTTTGCGGGGAAACATTTATCTAAATTAAACAACGATCAATTAGCTATATTTAGAAGAAGTAACTGTGGCTTTGTGTTTCAACAAATATATTTATTAGACAATATGAGTGTGATGGATAATATATTGGCTAGTGGTCTTTTAGTAACAAAGAATAAGCAAGAACTTCTAAAAAAAGCAAAAGAAATATTACTGCACGTAGGTATAAATGAAAGCTCATGGCCTAAATTTCCACCCCAGCTTTCTGGTGGTGAGGCACAACGAGTTGGTATTGTGAGAGCTATTATTAACCAGCCGAAAGTACTATTCGCAGATGAACCAACTGGTGCATTAAATTCAGCATCGAGCACGAATGTGTTAGATATCTTCACCCATATAAATCGTGATGGACAAAGTATTGTCTTGGTAACACATGATATGAAAACTGCATTGCGGGGAAATCGAATTTTATATTTAAAAGATGGAGTAATCTGTGGAGACCTCGATTTAGGTGTTTATGACGATAAGGAGGATTTTGAGCGCCATGAAAAGCTTAAACACTTCCTTGCAGAAATGGGGTGGTAAGATGAAGCTGATGAATCTAGCTATTACCAATATCAGAAAAAGCAAGTCTACTACTAGTGCTTTATTTATCTTCATTTTAGTTGCTACCCTATTACTCAATCTTGGCTTAATGGTTATTATTCAACTTAGTGCATTTTTTGATCAAAAAGCAGAGCAATTAAAAGATCCTCATGTAACGATTGCTATGGATAAAGAAAGCTATCATACGAGCTATCAGGAATTTTTAGAAAAATATCCTGGGATAAAAGCAACAGAGACAGAAGAGATTATCAACATGAACCTTGCTAATTATCATTTTGGCAATGGGGAATTAACGAATAGCGTAATTATCTTTAATGCAGATGCTACTCGTACTATTGGAGCCTTAAGAATGATTGAAAAGTTAAATACATCTAGTTCTAATGATATTTTTGTGCCGTACAGTTTTAAAACAGATGGTGCCTATCGTTTAGGAGATGACTTTACCATCACTTATCAGGATAAAATGTATGAATACCAAATAGCAGGATTCTTTGAAACAACAATGTTAGGTACAAATAACATTGGTGTAATGAAATTTATGTTACCAGAGACTTCCTATCGATCACTTGCAGGAGCAATAGACAGTCAGTCAAAAGGGATGAATATGTCTGTTTTGCTGGATGATCGAACAAAATCTCCCCAGCTAAAAAATGACTTTATGGAGTATATTCAAGAAACTCAACGAGCAGAGGAAATTTCTTTCATAATGGCTTTAGATATGGGAGAGGTTAAAAGTGTCAATACATTAACGATTAATATCATCGCAACCATATTAGTAGCATTTGCTGCCATTATTATCATTATTTCATTAATTGTTATTAAGTTTAGTATTTCTAATAATATAGCAGATGGTATGACTAATATAGGGATATTAAAATCAATCGGTTATACAAGTAGACAGATTATTTCATCAATTATTCTGCAGTTTATCTTGATAACTCTTCTCGCTAGTGTGATAGGAATAGCCTTGTCCTATATCTTAATGCCTTTAATTGGGGGAATTATTTCCACCTTAACTGGATTAATATGGACTCAGAGATTTGATATGGGTGTTAATTTAATCAGTATTTTGTTTGTGACGATTTGTGTAGTTATTGTCACAATAATATCAGCCTTACGTATCCGTAAAATTATGCCCGTTGCAGCCCTGCGTAGAGGAATTCAGACACATAGTTTTAGAAAAAATCATATTCCTTTGGCAACTACAAAAGGTAATCTTCATTTTCTTCTTGCTATAAAATCAATGTTGATAAATTCTAAACAAAATATCATGATTATTTTAATTGTGATGGCTCTTACCTTTGCGACAGCCTTTTCGACGATACTCTATTATAACATTGCTTCTGATAAATCCGCGTTTGTTAACTTATTTGGATCAGAACCGGCAAATGTATATATTGCTGTTAAATCTGATACAGATACAAGAAAACTTTTAAGCAATATTGAACAAATGAATGGTGTTAGGAAAGTGAATATCTTCGACACGATTACTACGAAAATAGATGGCAAAACCGTTTATACGAACGTGACGGATCATTATAAGGAGTTAGAGAATAATGTCGTCTATGAAGGGCGTCAGCCAAAACACGAAAATGAAATATCTATCTCTTGGATGGTATCAGCTCAAATCAATAAAGGAATAGGCGATATCGTGAATGTAGAGTATGGAGCTGGAACAGTTAGTTATTTAGTTACAGGGCTTAGTCAATCGATTGGCAATTTGGGACAGATAGCATCCTTAACAATGGACGGAATTCAACAAATACAACCAGACTATAAAGGATCTACTTTTTATGTATATTTAGAAGGGATATCCAATAAAGACTTTATGAAAAAAGTTCAAGATCAGTATGGGAAAGAGATAATGGAAACATTGGATATCGATGAAAATATAGAGAGTCAAACAGGTATGTATACTGCTGCAGTATATGCTGTTATGGTGATGGTTGCGATCATTACTATTTTAGTTGTAGTCATGATTTTGTATTTAGTTATTAAAATGATGATTATTAAACGAAAGCAAGAGTTGGGAGTCTTGAAAGCATTCGGTTATTCAACGTTTCAACTAATGAATCAAATATCTATTAGTTTTCTGCCGATTATTACTATAGCTGTTATACTTGGCGGTATTCTAGGCTACTTTTTTACTAACCCGATGCTCTCCTTATTATTATCGAATGCTGGCGTTAAAAGGTTGGAATTCACAGTTCATTTACCTAGTGTGGTAATTATTTGTGTTTGTATTATGGTTTTAGCTTATATTGTTTCTATGATTATTTCGCTTAGGATTAAGAAAATATCTGCATATGAACTAATTACAGAATAAAGAAAAACCGTGCAATAAATATAAAGCAATAGGAAACTTTAGGAGTTCTAAATAAACAGCGGGCAATTTAAAAACCAGCTCATTATCTTTATTAGAGCGATTTTCTATTCTATCTTAAAGTTTAATTAAGATAAAATCCGATTTTTGGGGAATAGTAATCTTAATGAATGATAAAGGGTGGGCACGATGAAAATAATGAAATATTCCAAGACACTGTTGATTTTGTCGATGATCGTACCTTGGGTTACGGTACCCTTATTAGGTAAAAATACACTTAAACGATATATAGCTGCAAGCACGTTTATTGCGTTGATGGTGAGAGTGACAAATATTGTTGCTTAAAGACGTAAATGGTGGTGGTGGTATGAAAAAATCCATCAAATAATACCAGGAGACATTCCGTTTATGCTAGGATCCTTTTTTGTAGGTTCCATTTGGATATTAAAATGGACATACGGAAAGTTCTTTACTTATATGGGGATCAATATGGCATTTGATTCCATGTTTACCTATGTTATTGTACCTTATTTAACTAAGTTTGGAATAGCATCTTTGGTACGAATATCCAAAATGCAGCTAATGTATGTTTTTACGGTGTTAGCTTTAATCTTATATGCTTTTCAATTTTTATATGAAAAGATTCCGTTTAATAGGTGGAAACTAAAACATACAGAGTAAAAGAATTTTAGCAAGACAAAAAAATATAATGATATAGTGAAACGGATAAAAAAGGGAGCAGTTTAAGAAAGTACGAATGGAATAATCACAGATTCGTTCTTTCTTTATCTATTGTAGTGAAAATTAATTGTGGTAATGAGTCTAAAGAATCGAATATTAAGGTGTGTTAAATAGAGTTAATAGTAAAATATACCCCCTTTCTTCTGAAAAAATGTTATATTTTAGATGGAAAAAGATTAAGAGCAGAAGGGGTACTCATGAAAGAGATTAAAAATAATGTAAATAGAAAAATATACTATATTATCGTTTGGACAGTGATAGCTATTATTATAGCTGGATTATTTATTAATAATCCCCGTCTAGATGATTTTGGAGTGGCATATATATTTCAGCTGATAATGGCATTTTGTCTATCTCTTTGTTTGTTGCTGTATCCAAAGAATGGGACAGATAGTTATAGATTAATCATTATCTTATTGGGCTCCACCTACTTTTATACATTGTGTATTCTATATCCCGAAACTGGATCTAATTTTATTTTACTTTGTTTTATACCAATGCTTTCTATTTTATTTTTCAATTCGAAGCTATTTCATTTTTCCTTGTTTTTAAATAGTTTCTTCATTTTGCTTTTATTTGCTTACATTCTTTTTGTAAATCAAAAATCTCAATATAGCTATATAGAACAAGATGTAATTGGAAATTTATTGAGCTTTCTTGCGAGCCAAATTATCGTTTATTTTATTTTTTATTTAACAAATGTTCGAATGAAGCGGCAACATGTATATGACGAACAAATTCAGCATTCAGAGAGGTTGAAGACATCTGGTCAGCTTGCGGCTGCGGTTGCTCATGAAATTAGAAATCCTTTAACGGTTGTGAAAGGTTTTTTACAGTTTTATAAAGAAGATCATTCCTTTACTCCTAATCAGAAGCATCATTTTGCATTAATGATTGATGAATTGAATATGGCAGAAGAAGTAATTTCTCAATTTTTAACGATGGCGAAACCGGAACAAGAAAAAGTAACAGAAATTGTAGATGTTAAAGCTGTCCTTCAGAGTGTAACAGATTTACTGCATTCATATGGACATTTACACGATAATCAAATTGAATTGAATGTGACAGATGATTGTATTGTTTCTGCAAACATCATTGAATTAAAGCAATTGTTTATTAATATTATAAAAAATGCTATTGAGGCTTCTAAATATGGCGATTTAGTAAAGGTAACGGCAAAAAGAGAGCAAGATTTTGTTGTCATCAATGTCATCGATTATGGAAAAGGGATGTCAGAAGAAGAAATTGCCTTTCTAGGAACCCCTTTTTATTCTTTAAAAAGAAAAGGAACCGGTCTTGGCTTGATGATTTGTTTTAATATAGTAGAAAAATATAATGGCGAGCTAAAATTTAAAAGCTTAAAGGATCATGGAACGACGACCATCATTCGTTTTCCGTATTATCTAGTATAAATAAAAAGTTAAAACCTAGGGATGGACTTACCCCTGTCAAGTAGACAGCTTTAAAAAGACTAAGCAGCCATCTGGTGTCGATATTCTATCGGTGCCAGGTGGTTGAGTCGTTTTTGGAAGCGTTGGAAGTTATAGAAATAGATGTATTGTTCAACAGCTTTTCTCACTGCTACTTCCGAATTATCGTGTAACAGATACAAGCACTCACTTTTAAAGTGAGAGAAGAATGACTCTATACAAGCATTATCGTGGCAGTTTCCTTTACGAGAATGACTGCCTATCATGCCAAGTTGTTCTACTGTTTGATGATATTTAATTGATGTGTATTGAAAGCCTTGGTCCGAGTGAATGATGCTTCGATACACATTTCTTTTTGCCGTCAATTCCTGTAGCGTATCCATAACTAGTTCTAAATCGTTACGTTCACTAATCTTCCAAGCAACAATTTCGTTGTTATATAAATCTTGCACAGCCGATAAGTAGAGAAAACAACCTTTCGTTGGTAGATACGTAATATCTGTCACGAGTACCTCATTTTCTACACGCTCTTTAAATTGACGCTCTAACACATTATCAAATACACGCGATGTACGATTTCGCCATACTCTACGCTTTTTACGGATAATCGATTGAATACCAAGCTCAGTCATTAACCGATAAACTTTCTTATGATTTACATGAAATCCTTTATCTCGTAAAGCGATTTTCATACGTGGGTAACCATACATTTTATGCGTTTGATGAATCGCTAAAATGTGCTCCTTTAAAAGGATATCATCCTGTTTACGTAATGATACCTTGCCATTTTTGAGCCACTTATAATAGCCTGAACGTTCTACTTTTGCCATTTCAGTGAGCCAAGTAATTGGATAACGATCTTTCATTTCTTCGATAATGTGATAACGATCTGGGAAAGTAGGCATTCCTCCGTTTACAGATTTGGATACTGCTTTTTTAGGTATTCAACCTGAGCCTTATAATAATCACGTTCTTCTTCTACATGCTTAAAATGAATTCTTTTACCTTTTAGTGGATTCTTCACACCTTTTGCGCCAGAACCTACCGATGGTAGGCGTTCAAAGGCTTCAATGGAGCCTACTTCTTTGAATTTCTTAACCCAAGCCTTCACTTGAGAAACATTACGAATTTCATAACGATCCGCAATTTTTTGCATACTCTCATTGCCTGTTAAATAGGCTTGTACAATTTCTAATTTCAAATCATTTGAATACGTATTATTTTTTCTAGACATAGAAAAATCCCCTTTAAGTAAATGTTTATCTACAGCGTACTGTAGTTTTTTTAACATTGTCTACTTAAAGGGGATAATATCAGGAATACTCTTTCTCTAGGTTTTAGCTTTTATAGATGAAAAAGGAAAACGATTGGAATGATTTTTTTCTTTATGGGGATAACTAATAAAAAAGGAAATAAACAAATGATTGGACTTTTCATCGCTATTATTGGGGTCAATATTTTTGCATTTAAGGTAAACAAATATGTAACAAAAGCTCAAATGGTAACCATCTGGGCCTTTACCGTTGCATTTCAAGCGGGCTTTGATATTTATATATCTTTTAAATACCATGGTTACTGGTATTTTGATAAAGATGCGATTGAATGGATAGGGCTTCTTCCACATCTCGCTCTTGTGCCACCTGTGAATATTATCTTCCTAAATTGGTATCCGTTTAAAAAATCATTTATTAAACGTTTGATTTATTTTGCCTGCTGGACGATAGGGATTTTAATTTATGAGGTCATTACACTTTTACCAGAGCCATGGGGATATTTTCATTACGGATGGTGGAATGTGTGGATTTCTGTAATGGTTGATCCGGTACTTTTGTATATTTTATTACTGTATTATAAGTGGATATCTAAGTTAGATAATATTCAATTAAATTAAAATTCATTTAGCCCAAGGAATTGGGTTATTTTTTGTTAGAAAGAGATTGATTGTTTAAGGAAAGGAAGCAGTATGCATTTCTTTTTGAATTGGGATATGCCTAGTGGTTAGCTATGCACTTTCAGAGAGCAAGCTGATGACTATTTAATTATTAGTGGAAGCTCCTTTGTGATCTAGAGGTACTATACTTTTTAAGGATAATTATTTATGATTAACACTAGAACTCTACTGAAGGTAGATGAAAAGCATATAGTTGTTTTGAAAATTGGAGGTAAAATCATGGAAAATAATGATATTTTAATTCGTTTAAGATACGCGTTAGAAATAAAAAATAGTGAAATGGCAGAAATTTTTAAGCTTGGGGGGAAAGAGGTTTCTGTACCTGAAGTAGTAAGAATACTGAAGAAGACAGATGAAGAGGCAGAAAATGATGATCAAATCAAATTGACAAATAGTATGTTAGATTCCTTTTTAAATGGCTTTATTATTTATAAGCGAGGAAAGCAAGAGCCAAAACCAGGACAACCAAACACACCTGAATCATCGATAAAAAACAATACAAGTGTTAATAACATTTTATTAAAGAAAGTTAAAATTGCGCTGTCGTTAACGACAGAGGATATGATTGATATATTTAAAAAAGCGGGATTAAATGTGTCCAAAGGAGAATTAGGAGCTTTTTTAAGAAAAGAAGGCCATAAAAACTATAAAGTATGTTTAGATAATTTCGCCAGAAACTTCTTAAAGGGATTAGCTATTAAATACAGAGGATAAGTAAAGGTAGTGACGATATGCTACATACCTACTTAGGGGAAACAATCCGTTATGAAATAAAATATAAAAATCGTACTTCCATTGGAATAACAATAGATGGCTATGGAAATATTGAAATTTTGGCTCCCAAAAAGACACCAGATGAATATGTCTATCAAGTATTAGAGCAAAATTGGAACCAAATTCAAACCAGAATAAAAGAAATGCAGACAAGAATGGCAGGTCCACAGAAAAAGGTATATGAGAATAAAGAGAGATTTCTTTATTTAGGTAGTACCTATCCTATTCATATTATCCAAGAAATGGCGGTAGTCCAAGAACAGGTTAAATTCGAAGAGGACAAGCTGTGTATCTATATAAAAGAGTATGATAAGAAAAAAATAAAAAAATTATTAAAAAGGTATTATTATCAGCAAAGTAAGTCTTTAGTGGAAGAGAGGGTCTCCTTCTATCAAAGTAACTTTAAAACAAAGCCTCGGTCGATACGGATTACGGATAGCAAAACTAATTGGGGCACCTGTGATTCTAATTTCCAATTAACCTTCAATTGGAGGTTAGCGATGGCTCCAATTGAGGTAATTGATTATGTTGTTGTTCATGAAATGTGTCACATGGTTCATCTTAATCATGATCGCTCTTTTTGGAGACTTGTTGGGAAGATAATGCCTAACTACAAGGAGAAAGAGAAGTGGCTAGCTTTATCTAATTGGAAAATGACAGTCTAGTATATAAGGAGAGAAAACAGAATTTTGACTGGAGCATTAATCCAGTCTTTTTTCTTTTTTGAATGATGGAGGTTGATAGCTTAAAAGCTATCATTAATTTCTTGTACTTTGGCTGATAAGAGCTGGAGTTTGGCTGATAAATTCTAGGTTTGGCTGATAAGAGTTGAAGTTTGGCTGATAAGAGCTGGAGTTTGGCTGATAAATTCTAGGTTTGGCTGATAAGAGCTGGAGTTTGGCTGATAAATTCCAGGTTTGGCTGATAAGAGCTGGAGTTTGGCTGATAAATCCCAGGTTTGGCTGATAAGAGTTGAAGTTTGGCTGATAAATTCCAGGTTTGGCTGATAAGAGCTAAAGTTTGGCTGATAAATTCCAGGTTTGGCTGATAAGAGCTAAAGTTTGGCTGATAAATTCCAGGTTTGGCTGATAAGAGCTAAAGTTTGGCTGATAAGCCCTTAACTTTGGCTAATATCCTAAAATATCTTACCTCTTTTGCAAATGTCTCAGTTCTTTTTATTAATTTCCTTAAACGAATCAATCATATGCTGCCGAAATTGTCTTGCTACATAAGAATAATGTCTATTTTTTAACCAAGCGAAACCAACCATTTGATAACAATGGGGATTCTTTAAACGAATGATTTTACTATTAGTTAGTTGTTTTCCTAAAAAAGAATACTGAGGATAAAAGGAAATACCTTGTCCTTCGTCAACGAGCTGCAGAACTATCGACAGTTCCGTTCCTTCAAATACAATATTAGGTGTAAAGCCAGCTTGTATACAACATTGTTCAAACATACTTGTAGATTCTAATCCTGACTTATAGCCAATAAATCGTTCATTTTTTACATCTTGCAAATCAATTTCATCTAAGTGTGCTAGGCGATGGTTTTTTGGAACGATTAAATCCAACCGTTCTTTTAAGATAGGCAGCCATTCTATATCCGGCCCTGTTATGGGTGTATTAGAAACGCATAATTCAATTTCTCCCCGCATTAACCGTTCCTTTGCAATAAAATCAGGTAATATCGATTGTTGAATCCGTACATTGGGTCTTCTTTCATAGAAACGTTTGAATATAGAAGGAAGAATAGTGGAACTCATGACACTAACCGATACTTGATCTTCCTCTATTTCAGCCATTTCTCGAATTGTTTCATGGGCGTCTTCTAAGATTCTTAGAGCGTGTTCTACTTCTTTCGCATAAAACTTCCCATAATTATTCAACCGAATATTCTTCCCATTTCTATTGAATAAAGGAACACCTAAATCCTCTTCTAATCTAGCAATTGTTTTGCTTAGTGATGATTGTGAAATATCTAAATGAAGTGCTGCTTGAGACATATGCTCAGTCTTGGCAACAGTTAGAAAGTAGTGTAACTGTAATAATTGCATACGAACCCCTCTTATGAATCATAATAAATATATATATTCCTTTGCTTCTATTGTATCCATTTTCGGAAAGGATTACGATAAAAACGAATTCACAAATTTGTCACATTTAAATTGAATATATTTAAGGAGTAGATCGTATGAAGATTAAAGCAGCCGTTACCCCAGGGCAAGGTAAAGATTTTCTTTTAGAAGAAGTAGAATTAGCTGCCCCAAAAGCAAATGAAGTATTAGTGAAAATTGTTGCAACAGGTGTATGTCATACAGATGCTGTTGCCCGTGATGCAGCAATTGCTCCACTACCTGCAGTACTGGGACATGAAGGAGCAGGGATTGTTGAAGAAGTTGGTTCAGGCGTTACACGTCTAGCAAAAGGGGATCATGTTGTATTATCCTTTGCACATTGTGGACACTGCGAAAATTGTTTAACAGGTCATCCAACTGTTTGTGAAACGTTTAATGACTTGAACTTTGGTGGCGCTCATGATGATCATACACATCGCTTATCTAAAGATGGTAAACCACTTTCCACTTTCTTTGGTCAATCTTCCTTTGGTACATTTGCGATTGCCCATGAACGTAACGTTGTTAAAGTGGATAAAGAGGTAGATTTAGCGCTTTTAGGACCTTTAGGCTGTGGAATCCAAACAGGAGCGGGTACTGTTTTAAATAAAATCAAGCCTGAATTTGGAGCTACTATTGCTATTTATGGTGCAGGTGCTGTTGGCTTAAGTGCTATTATGGCTGCTAAAATAGTTGGCTGTAAAACAATCATTGCTGTTGATATTCATGATTCACGGTTAGAGCTTGCCAAAGAACTTGGTGCAACACATACATTCAACGGAACAAAAGTAGATGTTGTTAAAGAAATTAAGGAATTAACAACTGGCGGAACAAAATATGCAGTCGATACAACTGGCTTTCCTCCAGTAGTACGTCAATGCTTACAAGCATTGCGTCCATTAGGTGTGGCAGCGGTAGTGGGAGTTACACCTGAAATGAATATTGATGTTCATAATGATATAATGGCAGAAGGAAAAACAATGATGGGTGTAATTGAAGGGGACTCTGTACCAAATGTTTTTATCCCACAGCTAGTAGAATACTACAAAAACGGTCAATTTCCATTTGACAAATTAGTTAAATTCTATGACTTTGATCAAATTAATGAGGCTTTCGAAGCTTCTAAAAATGGAGAAGTCATTAAACCGATTTTACGAATAAGTTAATATCATAACTTGATTAGAAAAAACCTTCTTGTTGGAAGGTTTTTTCTTAATAGGCAAATTTGATTAGTGGGAAGATCGTTGTTTAAAGGATGGTATAGGTAGTCTTTTACGTGTATACTAAATACATAAAATAGGGGAAAGTGGCGTTCAGTTGGACGCCGCTTCTTTATATATAAAACAGTATTTTTATTTTAATATCACTACCTCAATTTATAGGCCTCTGAGAACCTTTCTCTGCTTACCCGACTATTTTCCTGAAAAATTGGTAAAGGGAACTTTTCACTCTTAGCATTCGTAATCCCTTATGAAGAAATGGAGGGGGAAAAATGGCTTTGAAAAGGAAGAAAAATAACAAATATAAACAAAATAAGAAATAAACGGAAACCTAGCGAGATAAATGGACAGAAGGCCATTATCCCTTCCTATTCTTTTTTTGAAGGATGTAATGGTAACGGTTATTTGGGGAGGAATATTTATCGTTCCAGGCCTTTTTGTTCTCGTTATAAGTTTCCTCTCATCCTGACTAAAAAGGCCGCGAGTCCCCAAAAATTAGCCTGGATTGCGCCGTTCCTCACGTTAATATTATTAGGTTTGGGTTATGCTTTCATAGGAATAGGCTAGAGTGATAATGTAGCAGCTTCTTTAGATTACTTTGAAAAGGGAGCAGAAGAAAAGGTCATTATTTTAGAAGAATACAAGGTAGACTATCCTTCTGGAATGTATGGCGGAGCAATTGATTATGTGTATACAGGAGTGGATGGTGAAAAATTGATAACGAATACCGATTTTAACATACAAGTATTCCAAAATGAAAAATATGAAATTCGTTACTTACCTCGGACCAAGTATATCATGGGAATAAGCCATATAAAGGAGGAGAATTTTTGAATTTTGTTGCCTGGATGATTGTTGCTAGTGAAATAGGCTTTTGGATTGTGATTATTTTAGGATTACTAATTAGATATGTTTTTAAAAGAGAGAAATTAGGCTTTTTCTTTTTAGCACTAACACCAGTAATTGATTTGCTTTTGTTGATTACAACAAGTTTGGATATGCATCGAGGAGCTACCGCCACCACTGCACATGCCATTGCAGCTGTTTATATAGGCGTTTCGATCGCATTTGGAAAAGACATGATTAAATGGGCGGATGAGAGATTTCGTTATTACGTCGCCAAACAAGGAACTAAACCTATTTCATTGTTTGGGATGGCATATGCTAAGCATTACTTGAAAAGTTGGGGGAAACATGTGCTAGCTTATGCTATTGGGGCAGGGATATTACTAGGCTTAATTTTTTTCATCAAGGATACTGCTCGCACAGAAGCACTAGACGGTGTACTAAAATTATGGACAGTAGTATTAGGCATTGACTTGATTATCGCGATTTCCAATTTTATTTGGCCAAAAAAGAAAAAGGGTTAGAGGAAGAATTTTTCTTCCTCCATCATCTTATTCATTAATATTTAGGGCAATTTCTTCTAATTCTTCTTTTACTTGGCCAATAAGGGAAATAGCCGATCCAACGGCTTGAATCCAGCTGCCTAATACACCGATATTTTGTTGATCATGGTTACTTATTCCATGTAATTGTTCTGTTCCACTTATCGCTTGTAAAGAATTCCCGATTCCCTGTAATAAACCACCAATTATATTTTCGATTCTTCCATCTGCTGTATGATCAAAAAATTCATCTGTAAGCCCGACAAAGCTTCCTAATGCTTGAAGCCAATTCCCTGTAATAATTAATTTCTGCTCTGTTGGGGTGTTGCTCCATTTATAAAGAAGCAAGCCGGTTACAACCGTTGAATTTCCAATTGCCTGAATTTCATCTCCTAGCTTTTCTAATGAAATAGTCCCTTGTCCGTCAGCTTGCAATGCGCTGCCTGTTCCTTGTAATATATTGCCAACTAAACGAAGCTGATAATTTGTTTCTCTAGACAAGTGGAAGGAGGGGGTACTTCCGATAGCTGCTTGGATAGTACCAATCGTATTGATAGCTGATCCGAATATCTCTTTAAAATGACCATTCATTCCATATCAACCGCCCATTCCCTTTACACTAACTAACATATTCAAAAATGTTTTAAATGGGATAAAAACGAGCTGGATATAATAAAAACAACTTGGAATAAAGTTTCCAAGTTGTTTTTTCAAAAAGAAGATAATCCTTTTATTTGCTGCCGAAGCTTCCAGAAAACTGCTTTACTACTGCTTGGATTTCCTCTAATCTTTCTGGTTTTATTAGACTGATCATTTTAGGCAGAAACTGTTCGATATCATTTTTGGAAAAAGTACCCTCATCTTGTTTTCGGAAGTTATCCATTAGTATAGTCTTTGCTTCTTCTTCTTTCCCCTCTTGTACTCGCTGTAAGATAAAAGCTAAAAACTTTTCTTGCCCTTGCTTGTCCATTTCGTTGTCCTCCTAATTGTATATCTCTTTGCTTAGTATAAACGTAAAAGCTATTCTCTAAAATATCATTTTTTTATAAGGAAAATAAGTAGATCGAAAAATGAGATTCTGGCTAAGCTATCTTTTTTTAGGATGTGCTATGTCGTGTTATGATTAGTTCTAAATATGGGTAGACAGGATTATAGAATAAGCTTCTATCTGTTAGTGAAAGAGGCGGGGTATGAGTAGTCCTACAATTTAAATAAGGAGAAACAAATGCAATGATAAAATTTGAAAATGTATCAAAAAGATACACTGATGGAACAGCAGCAGTTGATTCGATTGAATTTGAAATTAAGCAAGGGGAATTTTTTGTAATTATCGGACCAAGTGGTTGTGGAAAAACAACGACATTGAAGATGATTAATCGTTTAATTCCTCTTTCAGATGGCACCATTTATATAAAGGGAAAAAAGATAAGCGAATATGATATTCATGAATTACGGTGGAATATTGGCTATGTTCTCCAACAAATTGCCTTGTTTCCCCATATGACAATTGAAGAGAATATCGCAATCGTACCTGAATTAAAACAGTGGGAAAGAGACAGAATTAAACAAAGAACCGAGGAGCTTTTAGATATGGTTGGTCTCGATCATCAAACATATGCCAATCGAAAGCCTAGTGAACTGTCAGGAGGAGAGCAGCAAAGAGTTGGGGTTATTCGTGCTCTTGCGGCAGATCCGGAGATTCTATTAATGGATGAACCCTTTAGTGCCTTGGATCCGCTTAGCCGTGAAAAGTTACAAGATGATATGTTGGATTTAAAGAAAAATCTAAAAAAAACAACTGTATTTGTTACACATGATATGCAAGAGGCTTTAAAACTAGCAGATAGAATTTGCATTATGAAGAAAGGGAAGATCGTTCAGATAGGCACCCCCCAAGAACTTATCACAAATCCTACTAATGACTTTGTGAAGAACTTTGTTGGAAATAAACATGATAGCTGGAGCAATGATTTTCAACTGAAGGACTTATTAGAGCCAATTATTGAAAAAGAGGATAAGCAAATAAATCAAGTGAGTGCCCCAATTACTACCACTATGCAAGAGATAGTGGATATGCTAGTGAAGTATGAACAAGTAATAATCGAACGAGATGGAACGCCAATTGGATTGGTTAATCGCAGGTCAATGATGAAATATGTATCTTCTAGACTACTTCAGAAAGGGGTGTAAGGGATGAAGGAGCTTACACAAGTATTTCAAGACAGAAAGGCTGAATTAGCAAGTGCGCTGTTTGAGCATATTCAAATATCCTTCATTGCTCTCTTTTTTGCAGTCATTATTGCTATTCCACTAGGAATTTATATTACTAGACATAGAAAGGTGGCCGAAGGGATAGTAGGAATCACATCTGTTATTCAAACAATTCCTTCCTTGGCATTATTAGGTATTCTGATTCCATTATTCGGAATTGGCAGAGTGCCAGCAATTATTGCTTTAGTTGCATATGCCTTGCTGCCAATTTTAAGAAATACATATACAGGAATTAAAGAAGTAGATCCGTCCTTAATTGAAGCGGCTCGAGCGATGGGGATGAATACACGAAGAAGATTATTTAAGGTAGAAATTCCTCTTGCGATGCCAGTTATTATGGCGGGGATTCGGACAGCCATGGTATTAATTGTAGGAACAGCCACTCTTGCAGCTTTAATTGGAGCTGGAGGTCTTGGCGATATTATTCTATTAGGTATTGATCGTAATAACACAAATCTAATTCTTCTAGGGGCAATTCCAGCAGCATTGCTTGCTCTTCTGTTTGACTACTTATTGAAAAAATTTGAGCAGCTATCCTATAAAAAAGCCTTTATTTCTATTGGAGTGATTGCACTTTTATCGCTTGTAATAATCTTAATGCCATTAATAGGACAGAAGGATGAAGAGATTGTTATTGGAGGGAAATTAGGGTCTGAGCCCGAAATTCTCATTAATATGTATAAAATACTTATTGAAGAAAAAACAGATTTACAAGTAGAGCTGAAGCCGGGATTAGGAAAAACCTCTTTTGTGTTTCAAGCATTGCAAACAGGAAGCATTGATCTTTATCCGGAATTTACAGGGACGGCTATTTCTGAATTTTTAAAGGAAACGGCTACTAGCACAAATCGGGAGGAAGTGTATCGACAAGCGAGGGATGGGATGTTAGAAAAATATCAAATGATAATGTTAGAGCCAATGCAGTATAATAACACCTATGCATTAGCAGTTTCCAAGAATCTTGCAGACCAATTTCAGCTAGAATCTATCTCTGACTTGAAGGGGATAGAAGAGCAAATACAGGCAGGTTTTACATTGGAATTTTCAGATCGTGAAGATGGCTATCAAGGTATCCAGTATCTTTATGGACTTACTTTTCCTAATCTTGTAACAATGGAGCCTAAATTACGCTATGTAGCAGTTGAATCAGGTGAAATTAACTTAGTCGATGCCTACTCCACAGATAGTGAGTTGCAACAATACCAATTAAAGGTGCTAGAAGACGATCAAAATTTATTCCCACCATACCAAGGGGCTCCTTTAATGAAAGAAGAAACGGCAAAAGAGCATCCTGAAATGGTAGAAGCACTAAACCAGTTAGCGGGAAAAATAAGCGATGACGATATGAGAAAAATGAATTATCAAGTAAATGTAGAAGGGGAAAGTCCGCGTGAAGTTGCCGAACAATATTTGGAAAACGCGGGTATTGTTCAATAGGGAAACATTGCTCTTTCTGCCATAAGCCTTTTCAAAAGAAAACGGAGCAAACTGAATATACGTAGACTCCCTATGGGAGATTGACCCCACAGCACTTGCGAACGCCACATGGAACACGGTGTATATTCAGTCTGCGGGTGATGAGCTGATATATCTATTCTTAAAATAAATAGTCCTCCAAACAAATAAACGAATGTTTTAATACGTACGTATATTTGTTTGGAGGGTCATATTTTGTTGGAATACTTATATCCTAAAATAATTAAATTAAAAGCAATCAAATAGACCCATGCACCGAGGTTTGCTACACTAATTCCTATCAATAGTAATAAAGGATTTTTCCATTTCATGTTAATCGACCCCTAAATTCAAAATTATTTCCAAAAAAAAATCTCATCTCCAAGGTGTATTACTTTTGGGACGAGATTTTGTAAATTTAGAAGTTTGCGATGCCACCCCAGTTTATTACTATGTCGCCATAGAAACCTCTCAAGTATGACATTTGTATAAATGTGTATACTTTTTCTCGATAACGGGGGAACCCGACACATAATCAAAAATCAGAATCTTTCCTATGTGCAGCTCAGTGACTTGCTTCAATATGCTGCTACATCCTCCATTTCCAGCGATAGGAGTTCTCTGTAATGCTTGAACATATCTACTCTACTTTTCTCTTCTTAGCTTTTATTAAAGGTATATTATCATAATAGATTGAATAAATAAACGATTGAATAAGTGAATAAATAAGACAGGGATGGATATGCAGGTTTTTCGATCTTTCTATTCGAATATATTCTTAAGGAAGGAAGCTTTTTCTTATAAGATTTCAAAAGCTGTTTTTGAAAAGGGGATGTGGTGTTTGAAGTGCAGGGGATATTATAAATATGGAGGAGATGCTAAATGAGCATAGAAAGGGAATATTTGCAGGCTGTCGTTAATCGATTTAAAGAGGTAAAAAAACTTGGAGATAATACATTTGAGCAAATAGGGGAAAAAGAAATAAATTGGACTTATAATAGCTCGTCCAATAGTATAGCCATTATTGTAAAACATATGAGTGGAAATATGATTTCTAGATGGACAGATTTTTTAAACACAGACGGAGAAAAGGAATATAGGAATCGCGAGGAGGAATTTACTGATAATATTTCTTCAAAGGAAGAGCTTCATACAGTGTGGGAAAATGGGTGGAAGGTATTAATAGATTCATTGACTAATTTAAAGGAAGAGGATTTATTAAAAACTATTTACATTCGTGGAGAAGGACATTTAGTGCTCGAAGCTATAGAAAGACAAATGGCTCATTATGCCTATCATGTTGGGCAAATCGTTTATATCGGAAAGGTCATAAAAGACACAGAATGGAAGAGTCTTAGTATTCCAAAAGGAAAATCAGAGGAGTATTTAATAGAAATGAAGGAGAAGCATAAAAAAGGTATCGTGGAATAGAGGAGGGAGCTAGACGAAAATGTTTATTGTAAATGTAGAAGGAGCTGTTAGAAGAGCGGATAAGTGGTTGATTGTAGAAAGAAGTAGAAAAGAGGAACATGCTGGGGGAATGCTCTCCCTTGTAGGCGGAAAAGTAGATTTAGAAGGGAATTCCATAGATATTCTCGAAAGAACAGTCAAACGAGAAATTTTAGAAGAAGTAGGTGTGACGGTTAGAGATAAAATGGAATATGTGCATAGCACTTCATTTGTAACAGAAAGTGGGAAGCATGTAATTGATATAGTATTTCTATGCGAGCATGAGCAAGGCGAAGCATTTGTTAAAAGTCCTGATGAAGTAGAAAATATAGAATGGCTGACAACTGAAGAGGTATTAGATCATTCACATGCACCTAGTTATGTAAAAGAAAGTATAAAGCGAGCGGCAGTATTGCTTCAAGCGTAGGCTTTATTAGGATAATCAACTTTAATTATTCTATGTGCAGCAAAACCATTTAAGTTGTTGAGGGAAATAGTAAGTTATACCAGTTTAAATATAGGAACTTAGTGAAAAAGATAACAGGATAACTGTTATCTTTTTTTTGGATATTTACAAAAAATAACATTAGGTAGATTGCTTTTAACGTTATTTACAAAACCTTTACATTCAGTCAATAGAATATTTACAGTGGAGATTTATCATACTATTAGACAAGAAATGACATAAATAGTTGCTATTCTTTTTGGAGGTAAATCATGGTCATTATAAAAAAACTAAAAATAGTACTCTCGTTACTGTCTATACTCCTTTTATTATCAGCATGTTCAAGTAATGAAGAAACGGAACAATCAACAAATGACAGTAAACCCATATCGATTTCAGGATCTACTTCCGTTGGACCACTTGCTGAGAAATTAGCAGCAAAATATCATGAACACGATCAAACTAAAATTGAAATAAATCAAATTGGATCTTCCGCAGGAATTACAAATGCGATGAGTGGCGTTTCCGAAATTGGAATGTCTTCACGAGATTTAAAAGATGAAGAGAAAGGAAAATTAAAAGAAGTAGTTATTGCTTACGATGGAATAGTAGTTGTCACACATCCTAGCAATAAAGTGAAAGAATTGACATTAGAACAAGTAAAGCAAATATTCACTGGGAAAGTGACAAACTGGAGTCAGCTTGGCGGCGATGATATGGAGATTGTTGTTGTTTCTCGTGAAGATGGATCTGGTTCACGTGATGCTTTTCAAGAAATTGTAGGCTATAGCTCTGGTGAATTAATTAGAAACTCTATCATTGCCAGCGGAAATGGAAATATTAAAACGACAGTTGCAAATAATAAACATGCCGTAGGCTTCATTTCTTTTGAATATATTGATGATGCTATTTCGACTATCGATATTGATGGCGTTGCTGCTACTGCCGAAAATGTATTAGAGCAAAAATATAAGTTATCAAGACCATTTTTATTTGTCTATAAAGATGGGAATTTAACTGCAAATGGGCAGAAGTTCATCGATTTTATTCTAAGTGATGAAGGGCAAAAAATTGCAGCAGAGGCAGGAGCAATTCCTATTAAGTAATACCAAAATCTTTAGAAGTAATCTTGGAGGAAAATAGAGTGTCTATTCAAACAACCGAAAAGCAAGCCTCAGCAATGGGCAAAGCAAATAAGAGGAAATATATGTTTGAGAAGGTTTCGGCAAGAGTTTTCTTGTTTTGTGCCCTTCTTTCCGTAATCAGCTTAGTATTAATTATTGGATTTGTTTTCTATAAAGGGGCCCATCCTTTTATTGCAGAAGGATTTAGTTTTTTTGATTTTCTCTTTGGAGTCGACTGGGTGCCTAGTGAAGGAGAATTTGGGATTTGGCCCATGATTGTCGCATCTCTGTATGCAACTATAGGAGCACTTATTATTGGAGTTCCCATTGGATTATTCACAGCTATCTTCTTGGCGGAAATCGCATCAAAGCCAATAGCCAAAATTGTTTCACCAGCCATTCAGCTTTTAGCTGGTATTCCATCTGTTTTATATGGTGTTTTTGGACTAGCAATTATCGTACCTTTTTTACAAAATACTTTAGGATTAGTAAAAGGACAAAGTTTATTAGCGGTTATTTTAGTATTAGCAATTATGATGCTGCCAACGATTGTAACAGTCGCAGAGACAGCGATTCGCGCTGTACCAAAAACATACCGGGAAGGTTCCCTTGCGCTTGGTGTATCGGAAATTGGAACAATCTTTAAGGTTGTTGTCCCCGCAGCGAAGTCAGGTATTATGACAGCCATTGTATTGGGCTTAGGTCGAGCGATTGGTGAGACAATGGCGGTTATTCTCGTTGCTGGTAACAGTTTGATTGTGCCAACAAGCTTAACAGATAGTATACGCCCACTGACAACAAACATTGCATTGGAAATGGGCTATGCAGCAGGGACGCATCAAGAAATGTTATTTGCAACTGGGATTGTATTATTCTCGTTTATTTTAATCTTGAATTTTGTTTTAGCGAAAATTAGTGCGAAGGGTGGCAAATAAGATGAGAAAAATGAAAGATAACTTGTTACGCGGCCTTCTTTGGTTTTCTGCCTTCTTATCTGTTGCTGTTCTCGTTATGATTGTTGGCTATATCTTTTATAAAGGAGCTCACTTGCTCAGCTTCGATTTTATTTTTGGTGACTATTCTCCAAGTGGCGGCGGTGGAATTTGGCCGATGATTGTCACAACAATTTATACGATTGTCATTTCCTTACTGATTGCTACACCAATTGGAATATTAGCAGCTGTTTATTTACAAGAGTATGCGAAACAAGGTCGATTGGTAAAAATCATTCGCTTTGCAACAGAAAGTTTAACAGGTATTCCCTCAATTATTTATGGTTTATTTGGGGCAGTATTCTTTGTAACCACCTTAAAATTAGGAATGTCTATTTTAGCGGCATCTTTGACATTAACGATTATCGTACTGCCAGTTATTATCCGAACAACCGAGGAATCTTTAAAGACAGTTCCTCCTACTTATCGTGAAGGATCATTAGCCCTTGGTACAACAAGATTGCAAACATTGTATAAAGTTATTTTACCAAGTGCGATGCCAGGAATTTTATCAGGAATTATCTTATCTATCGGAAGAATAGTTGGGGAGTCAGCAGCTATTTTCTTAACGGCAGGAACAGTTGCTGCCATGCCAGAGGGCCTGTTGTCCTCCGCTCGTACGCTAACGGTTCATTCCTTCTTAGTAACACAAGAGTCTGGAGATATTGAATTAGCCGCAGCAGTTGGTATTGTGCTAATCGTCATTATTCTTGCTATAAACCTTATCGCAACATTTATATCGAAAAAGCTAAACAAAGCAGACTACTAATTTTTAAAGGGGTATGTTTATGACTACAACAGTAACAGAAAAAAGTCAAAAGAAAACAGGGAAAGCATTCTTAAAGGTTGGTCAAGAAGATACAACGGGTGCATCAAAAATTAGTGTAAGTGACCTAAATTTATTTTACGGTGAAAAACAGGCTTTGTTTGGAGTAACCCTAGATATTGAAGAAAAGAAAGTAACAGCTTTAATTGGGCCTTCTGGCTGTGGGAAATCAACTTTCCTAAGAACATTGAATCGAATGAATGATTTAATCGATGGCGTAAAAATTGCAGGAGATATTATTATTGATGGAGAAAATATCTATTCTTCCAATGATGTTATTAAGCTTCGTACAAGAGTTGGCATGGTTTTTCAAAAGCCGAATTTATTCCCGATGAGCATTTATGACAATGTGGCTTATGGTCCAAGAATGCAAGGCATTAAAAACAAAAAAGAATTAAATAAAATTGTCGAAGAGAGCTTACGTGGGGCTGCGATTTGGGATGAAGTAAAAGACCGCTTAAAGACATCTGCACTTGGCTTATCGGGTGGACAGCAGCAGCGTGTCTGTATAGCTCGTGCAATTGCAATGAAACCAGATATTATTTTAATGGATGAGCCTACTTCTGCTTTAGATCCGATTTCTACATTGAAGGTAGAAGAGCTGATTACAAAAATGAAAAAGGATTATACAATTGTTATTGTTACACACAATATGCAGCAAGCAGCAAGAATCTCCGATAAAACAGCCTTTTTCTTAAACGGAGAAGTAGTTGAATACGATGAAACAAATAAGATTTTTTCCACACCTAGAGATCAGCGGACAGAAGATTATGTCACAGGTCGATTTGGATAATAGGAGGAACTAATGGTCATTCGAGAAAACTTTGAGAAGAAGCTAGGCGAGTTAAAAGAAAAAATTAGTGAAATGGGTGAAATGTCCATTACTCAGTTAGAAGAGGCTTTTGATGCATTAAAAGCGCAAGATGTAGAAATTGCTTTAAATGTAATGGAAGAAGATAATGACATTGATAATCTAGAATCTGAAATTAATCATTTTGCAATTTGGCTAATGGCGAAGGAACAGCCTGTTGCAAGAGATTTACGTGTTGTAATTGGTGTTATCAAAATTTCATCCGAAATTGAGCGAGTAGCTGATTTTGCTGTAAACATTGCTAAAGCAACAATTAAGATAGGAAAAGCAACTTCTCTTCTGGATTTAACCCATTTAGAGAAAATGAAGGAACTATCAATCGAAATGCTGCAAAAAGCAGTAAAATCCTTTATAGAGGAAGATATTGTCCTTGCAAAGGAAGTAAGTAAGTTAGAAGATAAAGTGGATGATTATTATTTAGAAACCTATAAAAAATTGACAGCCTATTTAAGTGAACATCCCGAAGAAACAAATCAGCTTGTTCAATTATTATTTATCAACCGTTATTTGGAAAGAACAGCTGACCATATAACCAATATGGCGGAAAGCACAGGATATTTGATTAAAGGAAAGATTTATGATTTTAATTCCTAAGAGAAAAGCAATTTGAAAAGTATAGACCTCTATCCCTTAATCGATTGAGTTCATATTCTAATATTAAAGTCACCAGTTCAAAAGAATTGGTGACTTTAATGTTGACAAACACATCATTATAAATAGAAAATATTGTTAGCAATAATGTATTTCGTCATCTGTAAAAAATTTCTTAAAAACAATTCATTTTAATTCAACTAAATTGGTGTCTTCTTTTTTATTTACTAACTATAATTTTGGTAGCGTTTTCATTTAGGCTGCTTATAGAGTAACCTTTCTTTAATTTTATATGAGCTAGACCAATCAATGAGTAGGTTAGGGGAAGAAAGTATGAAAAACAAAGGCTATATCTTGTTTGTAATTCTGCTTATATTCGTTAGTGCATGTGAAAATAAACAGGCAACTAGCATTCGTATTAAAAATAACCCCCATGAACAAGCGATCTATAAAGAGCCATTGCCTAATCAAGATAAGGAAAAGATAATTTCCTTTGTTACAAAGTCTCTTGATAATCCAGTTTTCATAGAAGCAAAGGAAGAAGCAGAACGAGTAAGCTCTCAGTTAGGGGTGAAAATGGAATGGTTGGCCCCGATGGTAGTCGATAGTCAGGAGCAAGAAAAAATAGTAGAGAGCTTAATTGAAAGAAAGGTAGATGGCATTGTTATCAGTGTCTTGGATACCAAGAAAATGACTCCACTTATCAATAAAGCAGTATCACAAGGGATAAAGGTGGCTACTTTTGATTCCGATGCACCGGCTAGCAATCGGGCATTTTATGTTGGAACGAATAATTATGAACTTGGACAAGAAAGTGGAAAATCTTTGGTGAAAATAGTAAAAGAAAAAAAATTGCATCAGCGTCATCTCAGAGTTTTGATTATGACTGGGGTGAAGGAAAGTGTCAATATGCAAGAGAGAATCGAAGGATTTAAAGATGCAACGGAAGAATTAGATTTAGAGTTTGTTGATATGGTAGAATCCTATGATGACATAAATCGCGCTTCAGAGCTTCTAGAGAATTATGTGAAAAGGAATCCTCATTTTGATTTGTTTTTTAGTGCTGGAGCATGGCCGTTATTTTCTCCTCCTGAAGGGATGATTTCATATAAAAGGTGGAAAGAAACTGGCGGTATAGCTGTGATTGTTGATACATTTTATCCAATAGTATTTGCTGCCAATAAAGGATTAGCAGATGCGCTAGTTGGACAAGACTTTCAGGAAATGGGACGTCTAAGTGTTGAAAACATGTATAAATTAATTAATGGGGACAAAGTTAAAGAAACGATGATATATACGGGATTGGAATACGGCAATGCAGATAATTATGAAGAACTGTTAAAAAGAAAAAAGCCGTGGGAGATAAAATAAATGAAGAAATGGCTGAAATGGATCGATCTTTATAGTATCCGAACAAAAATGATTGTCTGCTTCTTGGCACTTAGTCTTATCCCGTTATTAATTCTTGGTTATCTTTCCTATCAATATTACATCAATGATCTCCAAAACAGTATCAATGTTTATACCAATGAAGTAATTCAGCGTGTGGATAAAAATATCGAAACATACATTTTAGATATCGAGAATATTCTAGAAATCTATGATGATTATTACACAATTCAGTACTTAAGGTTGAATGAGGCAGGAGATATAGATGGGATACAGAAATATACTGTTCGTTTATGGGAAACGATAGAACTAATTAGGAATATGAAATCCGATTTAGTGGATATAAGAATCATTTCTCATACAGGAGAGACAATAAGCGCTCAAGGCGTATATTGGAGCGATATGAATGATCCTTTTTTTACGAATATGCGAAAAATAGATGAAGCGCAATTTGCAGTAAAATCACCTTATATGGATATGTTTAATCGCAATGTTTTTTCTATTGGAAAGAAAATTTTATCTCCTAGTTTAAGTGAACCAGCTTATTTGATTATTGATATTGATGTAAATCTATTGAATCGAATTGTAAACGATATCAAATTAGGAGAGAAAGGGTATGTCTATTTTACAGATAGAACAGGGGAGGTAGAATTTTTTCCGGCAGATACTAGTCATCCTATGTTTATAAAGGAACTAATGAACAATGATAGATGGTTAAATTCAGATAAAGGATCATTTGAAGAAGCGGTAAAGGGAAAACATTATCTTGTTAACTTTAAACAATCTGAGATTACAGGTTGGAATATTATTGGGGTCACTTATGCAGATGAACTTAATGAAGACATAAATAAAATCCGGCAGATAACCCTTGTAATTGCTGTGGGCAGCCTTCTGGTCGTTGTGCTCATAAGTATTTATTTAACGAATATCTTAACAAATCCAATTCGTGATTTGCGCAGAACAATTAAACGGTTTGCAGATGATAATTTAGCCATTCGAGCACAAGTCAAAACGAACGATGAAATAGGGCAACTTGCAAGCAGTTTTAATGAATTAATGAATCGAATTCAATGGCTCGTTCAAAAAACGATGGATGATCAAGTGAAAATTCGCAAAATAGAGATGAAAGCACTACAAGAATTAATAAAGCCTCATTTTGTTTATAATACATTAGACTCGATTATTGGATTATTAGAGCAAGAGCGAATTGAAGAAGCGCTAGACTTAATAGAAGCACTTGGCATGTTTTTTCGAACATCGTTAAGCCATGGAAAGGATGTCATTCTTATTGGTGCAGAAATCGAGCATATTCGTAACTATTTTACGATTCAGGAATTTCGCTTTTTTAATAAATTTGATACGAAAGTAGAAGTAGACGAAGAGATATTAAATTATGAGACGGTCAAGCTTATTTTGCAGCCATTAGTAGAGAATGCGATTTATCATGGTGTACGACGGATGAAAACAAGGGGGCTAATTGAAATTAAAGGCAAAGAAAAGGAGGGAGCAGTGGTTCTGGAAGTCATTGATAATGGGGTGGGAATGACAGCTGAAAAGGTGAATCACATTAATAATGTATTAACAGGAATAGAAAAAATAGAGGATGAAAATGAATATTTTGGCATTCGAAATGTGAATGAGCGAATAAAATTAACCTATGGAATGGAGTATGGGATTTATTTTAAAAGTAAACCAAATGCGGGAACAACTGTAACAGTCATTTTACCTATTGTAAAAATATGAGGAGGAATCCTATGTTTAATTTATTGGTTGTAGAAGATGAAGATATGATTCGTCACAAAATAATCAATAATACGAATTGGTTAAGTCATGGTTTCCAACAAGTATTTGAAGCGGAAAATGGTTCAGGAGCAGTAAAAATATTAGCTGAAAACCATATTGATATTCTGATTACCGATATCAAAATGCCAGAAATGGATGGCATCCAACTAACAAAACATGTAAAAGAGTTTTATCCAGAAATAAAAGTAATCATTATTTCAGGTCATGCAGACTTTGACTTTGCAAGAAAGTCAATTACTTTAAAGGTTTGTGATTATATGCTAAAGCCTTTTCAATCTAAGAATCTATTAAAACTCGTATTAAATGTAAAGAATGATTTGATTCGGGATAAGGGAGAACAAGAAAATATAGAAAAAATGAAGAGACAATTGCAAGAAAATAAGCATTCTTTACGAGAAAAACTAATCCAGAATCTCCTGACCAATAGTTTTGTGGGAGATCTAGATAATAACCTGAAATATATGGAAATGGAACATCTTAAGAATGCTTCCTTTTTTGTAGCCGTCCTAAATATGGAACAACTTCAAACAGATCGAAGTGAAATGGAGGAAAATGATAAGTATTTATTTAATGTATCGATCTATAAGCGACTTTCTCGTCTGCTGGAAAAAGAATGGGGGCAGTTCTCTGAACGTGGACAGATAGAAAAGGGCTATATCTTAAGTTATAAAATGGATCAAATAGTGTTAATTGTCTTCGAAGATATTGGTATTAGACATCAACTAAGAAAGGTTATTCAGAAAGAAGATCAGGAAAAAGGCTTCACTTTAATAATTGGGATAGGAGATAAGTATAATCAATTACTTGATTTACATTTATCCTATGAAGAAGCTTGTTCTGCAGCTGCATTAAGTCGAATTCACGGTTCTGGCGATGTGTATTTCTATCATAATATTATCAGTAACCATACTTATTACAGCAAGCAATTACACAAAATAGTAAATCATAAAATTTATCTGGATTTAAAATCAGGTGACTTTGAAGAAGTAAAAAAGGACGTAGCGGAATTGCTTGCAGAACTTAAGAATGAAAGTATTCCATATGAAGCAGTGGCAACAGCCATTAATAATATCGTATTTATGTCCTGTAAGACAATAAATGAACAAGGGTACGATGTGAACGAAATATTCGGAGAAACGGGACTACCTATCTTTAATCAAGAGAATAATTTTACTTATAAAGAAATAGAGGATTGCTTATATTCCTTTTATTCCGCTATTCATTCCTTCATCGAATCAAAACGCGGTAATCGAATAGACAGGCTTATTGCGGAAATGAAGGAGTACATGAATGAAAACTTTGCCGAGAATATTTCCCTAACGAGCCTATCCCGTAAATTTAATATAAGTCCCAGCTATTTAAGCATATTATTTCGAGACATCACTTCCCAACATTTTAGTGAATATTTAACAAATTTACGTATCCGAAAGGGCAAAGAGCTGCTCAAGAATACAGATTTACGTATTAAAGAAATTGCCGCACAAATAGGGTATAGAGATGCTTATTACTTTAGCTCCGTATTTAAAAAAGTAACAGGAGTTAATCCTACCCAGTATCGGAATGAGTAAAATGGTGGGGAGGATTAACAGCAAAAAAATTGTAGTGAAACACTATGCAAAAAACATTCATCCATGATGAGTGTTTTTTTTATTCCACTTTTAATAGCAGTAAAACTTCAGCAGATCTAAGTTTTCCTTACTGAAGAAGAAAATAGGAACTTCGAAAAATATTAAAGGATTATAAAAAATATTCCATTTCCAATAGGGAGGAAAAAATATATTCTTTGTATGAAAGCGGTTTACAAACAGTTTGGAGGAGGGAAGAAACGAAGTCATTTCTACTCGCCTATACGTACCGAGGGCCGACTTCATATTCGGCAATCAACTTATGTCTTACTAATAGAAAAGGAATTCAATCTTATCAATTACTTAAAAATTAGGGGGGTATTTTTATGAAAAAACGTAACAGTTTTCTTTCGCTTGTACTTATTCTATCTCTAATGTTTATCATGGCTGCGTGTGGACAGGATGCAAATGGCACACCAGCAAATGAGAAAGGAAATAAGGATGAAGGGGGAACAGAAAAAGAGAAGATTACAATTGGTCTTTCCGTCTCTGATTTAACATTAGAGCGTTGGCAACATGATCGTGATTTTTTTGTTGAAAAAGCAGAAGAGCTAGGAGCAAATGTGTTAGTACAATCAGCAAATGGTGATGAGGCAAAACAATTATCGCAAATACAAAATATGCTTTCACAAGGTATCGATGCACTAGTTATTATTGCTATCAATTCAGATGCCCTGTCAACGGTAGTAGATCAAGCTAAGGCCGAAGGGATTCCTGTGTTAGCATATGACCGATTAATTAATGGCACGGATATTGACGCCTACGTTTCATTCGATAATGTACGGGTTGGGGAAATGCAAGCAGAGTATCTTGTTGAAAAAGTACCCTCAGGAAAGTATTTCTTAATGGGAGGATCACCAACTGATAATAATGCCAAGATGTTTAGAGAAGGACAGATGAATATTATTCAGCCGCTAGTTGATAAAGGTGATATTGAAATTGTCGGTGATCAATGGGCAAAAGATTGGGATGCAAATGAAGCATTAAAAATTATGGAGAACGCTTTAACTGCCAATAAGAATGATATTGATGCAGTAGTGGCATCTAATGATAGTACTGCTGGGGGAGCAATTCAAGCACTAGAAGCACAGGATTTAGCTGGAAAAGTAGTTATCTCTGGCCAAGATGCAGACTTAGCAGGAGTGCAGCGTATTGCAGAAGGTGTTCAAACAATGACCGTTTATAAACCAATTAAGGCAATTGCAACAAAGAGCGCTGAAGTAGCTGTTCAACTAGGAAAAGGAGAAAAAGTGTCATCTGATTCAACTGTTAATAATGGAAAGATAGATGTGCCATTTATAAAATTGGATCCAATTAAAGTAGGTAAAGAGAACATTGTTGACACTGTTGTTAAAGATGGATTCCATTCTTATGATGATATTTATAAAAATGTTCCAGAAAATGAACGACCAGAACGTCCGTAAGTCTCAAAATATTTAATTAAAGGGGGAGCAGCTAATGCTTTCCCTGACTAATAGGTGGTGAATGAATAATGGACACATATGCGCTTCAAATGGAAGGGATTGTGAAAGAATTTCCGGGTGTTAAGGCTTTAGATAATGTTACTTTTTCCGTAAAGAGGGGGGAGATTCATGCCCTTTGCGGAGAAAATGGTGCGGGAAAATCAACATTAATGAAAATCTTAAGTGGCGTTTATCCACATGGAACCTATGAAGGTGACATCATCATTAATGGTCAAACAGTTCAGTTTAAATCTATTAAAGAATCGCAGGAGGCAGGAATTGGTATTATCTATCAAGAGCTTGCGCTTGTAGGGGAAATGTCAGTAGCCGAGAATCTTTTTCTTGGTCATGAGTTAATGAGAAAAAGAATAATCAATTGGAATGAAATTTATGTAGAGGCCCAAAAGTGGCTCGATCATATTGGGTTAAATATTGATCCGCAAACAAAAGTTGCCGATTTAACAGTCGGGAAACAGCAACTGGTAGAAATAGCAAAAGCTTTAACGAAAAAAACAAGCATACTCATTTTGGATGAACCAACTGCTGCTTTAACAGAAAGTGATGTAGAAATCTTAATCCATTTATTGCAAGATCTACGTTCACAAGGAGTTACCTGCATCTATATTTCTCATAAATTAGGAGAAGTTATGTCACTTGCTGATTCGGTCACCATATTAAGAGATGGCCAGACGATAAGCACTAATTCCATTGAGGAATTATCAGAGGATAAAATAGTCACAAAGATGGTTGGAAGAGAATTAACAGAACTGTTCCCATATGAGGAGCATGCTATTAGTAAAGAAAATATTTTAGAAGTGAAAGACTATACTGTCTATGATGAGCAAGGAAATAAAATCATTAATCAAGTTTCCTTTTTACTTAAAAAGGGAGAAATCTTAGGATTTTCAGGATTAATGGGAGCCGGACGATCAGAATTATTTATTAGTCTCTTCGGTGGATTCAAAGGAAAAAAAGAAGGAAAGGTCATCATAGATGGAAAAGAAACAAATATCCAAAAACCGGCTGATGCAATTAAAGAAGGATTAGCATATGTTTCAGAGGACCGTAAGCGCTACGGTCTTGTGTTAGGAATGGATATAACAAAAAATACGACGTTAGCGGCATTAAATAAAGTTGTTAAGCTAAATGTTATTGATCAGGCATTAGAAGTGAAAAGTGCAACAGATATAACGGAAAAAATGAAGTTAAAAGCGCCGAGCTTAGAAGCAAGAGTTGGACAACTAAGTGGTGGAAACCAACAAAAAGTAGTTCTAAGTAAGTGGCTGTTAAATAACCCGAAAATATTAGTTCTTGATGAACCGACAAGAGGAATTGACGTTGGAGCCAAATATGAAATCTATAAGATTATTAATGAACTTGTCCAACAGGGGGTCGGAATTGTTATTATTTCATCTGAACTGCCTGAAGTATTAGGAATGTCAGATAGAGTGCTAGTTATGGCTGAGGGTGAAATTTCTGGCGAATTTTTACGTGAAGAAGCTACCCAAGAAAAAATTATGACATGCGCCACAGGAGGGAAGAAAAATGAATATTCAACATCAAACAGTTGAAGAGAGCAAGAAAAGAGAAATAAGCTTTAAAGTTGATATGCAATCTTACACACTTATTATCGCTTTACTATTAATTGCATTAATATTTGGTTTTTTCACTGGAGGTGAATTTCTTTCTTCCCGAAATATCTCTAATTTATTTACGCAAATGTCCGTTATTTCCGTCCTTGCTATTGGTATGACGCTAATAATTGTTGCAGGTCATATTGATTTATCAGTTGGAGCATTAGTAGGATTAACAGGAGGAATCGCGGCAATTTTGCAAGTCTGGTATGATTGGGATACTTTTTTAGTAGTCCTTTGTGCAGTAATTGTGGGAGCGCTTTTAGGATTATGGCAAGGATGGTGGGTTGCTTACCGAGCTGTTCCTGCCTTTATTGTTACACTTGGAGGAATGCTTATCTTCCGAGGTATACTCATTGGTATAAGTAAGGGACAAACAGTCGCACCAATGAGTGATAGTTTTAAAAAAATTGGAACTAGTTATTTTCCATACATTCCTGGATATATTCTTGCATTAGTTAGTATCGCTTTGCTATTCCTTTGGACGACCAAACATCGTACAAAACGAAAAAATATGGGTTTAATGATCCCTGCTGCTAAGATAGACTATGGTAAGACTGTAGCTTATTCCTTTTTTATCCTGCTAGCAACCTATATGTTGAATCGGTATTTAGGTATTCCAATTCCAATCTTAATCGTTTTAGCAATAGCTGCAATCTTTATCTTTATTTCAAATAAAACACCATTCGGCCGATATGTCTATGCAATTGGGGGAAACCAAGAGGCAGCGGCATTGTCAGGGATTAATATAAAATGGAATACGCTGTGGGTGTTTATTACGATGGGAGGGCTTGCTGGTGTGGCGGGTGTTCTGTTAACAAGTAGATTAAATGCAGCAACCGTAAGTGCGGGGAATATGTATGAGCTTGATGCGATTGCTGCATGTGTTATCGGTGGAACTAGTCTGATAGGAGGAAAAGGAAAAATTGTTGGAGCACTAATTGGTGCTTTAATTATGGCTAGTATCGACAATGGAATGAGTATGATGAATATCCAAACCTTCTGGCAATATATAGTAAAAGGACTTATTTTAATTGTTGCCGTTTGGATTGATATATCAAGTAAGAAGTAAATAATAGGCTAGCTTAATGAGTAGAAGAGTCCTTACCTTGTAAAAAGGTGAGGATTTTTTATGGTGAAAATAGGTAAAGCAAATACAAAGAAAAAAACATATTCTAAAGAGAGATGAGCGAATATTTTTAAAGTAGAGAATAAAATTGCATAAAATTAGTACCAGGTAATAGTAATTGGTGTTAAAATAAAAGTAAATGAATAATGAGGTGATGTGAATGTCAACTTCCAAAGCACGTATTACAGCGATTGGTTCATACGTTCCCGAACGTATTTTAACAAATAATGATTTAGAAAAAATGGTGGAAACAAATGATGAGTGGATTGTAAAGCGAACAGGTATTAAGGAAAGAAGAATTGCGGATGAGCAGGAATTTACAAGCGATCTTAGCTATAAAGCAGTCCTTGATTTAATGGAACGATACGATAAAACAGTTGATGATGTTGATTTAATCATTGTTTGTACGATGACTCCTGAATATAAAACACCGAGTGTGGCTTCCAGCCTGCAGGCTAAACTAGGAATAAAGAATACAGGAGCAATGGATTTAAATGCAGCCTGTGCAGGATTTACTTATGGATTATATGTAGCAAATGGACTGGTTACATCAGGACTAAATAAAAAAGTTTTGGTTGTAGGGGCGGAAACATTATCTAAAATTACAGACTTCACTGATCGTACAACATGTATTCTTTTTGGAGATGGAGCAGGGGCAGTAATGGTAGAGTATGATGAAACAAAACCAAGCTTTCTTTCTTCTCATATCGGATCAGAAGGAGAAGGGGGACAGCATTTATATTGCACCAGTCTAGCTACTCAAATGAATGGTGTTGACTTACAGGGAAATGGCTGTATTGTTCAAAATGGTAGAGAAGTCTATAAATGGGCTGTTAAAACAGTTACTAATGGGATGAAAATTGTTGCTGAAAGAGGAAATAGGACTTTAAATGAGATAGATTGGTTTGTCCCCCATAGTGCGAATTTAAGAATGCTAGAATCAATTTGCGAGAAAAGTAATTTTCCAATCGAACAAACTTTATATAGTTTAGTTAACTACGGAAATACCTCTTCTGGTACGATCCCATTGTCATTGGATATCGGAGTGAAAGAAGGGAAATTAAAACAAGGGGATCATGTATTACTATATGGCTTCGGCGGTGGTCTAGCACATGCTGGATTATTAATTAAATGGACGATTTAATAACAAGAAACGGTGGCTTATTAGAATCAAACGTTTGATTAATCAAAAAGCTTAATTACTTTAAAAACAAAAGCAAGAGTTATACCTTTATGATAAGATGGATGTAACAAAATTTTAGAATACGCCTTATCCCCCTGGCTTATCTACTTAGAAGGAGTATGTATCAGAATGAACTGTCCAATTTAATAATCTCCGTTAATGAATGAATAACTTAATTATTTTTTAATTAGCGGGGGATAAAGCATGAAATTAAATAAGAACTTTACATTATTATTGAATGGGCAGTCTTTTGCCAATATAGGGGATGTCCTCTATATGGTGAGTATTATTAATTTGATCTATACCGTAAAGGGATCAGCAACAGCAGCATCATTTGTGCCGTTTACGATTACAACTAGTATGTTTGTCTCAAGTGTTTTAACACCACTTTTCGTGAGGAAAATTCGATTGAATCGGTTATTGGCAGGATCCCAAATAGGGAAGACCGGATTACTCTTACTATTGGGGTTTATCTTGCCAGGAATAACAGAAGCGAATTATTTTATCATTTTTATAGTTATAGGGCTTATTGCATTTCTTGATGGCTGTGCCAATCCAATCACAAGAACTTTAATTCCATACTATGTTAGACCGGAAAAATTAATGAAAGCAAACGGGATGGTAGAAACAGTGACACAGCTGATTCAGGCCGGAATGTGGTTTGTAGGAAGCATGTTTCTTCTTTTTTTAAGTCCGCAAAATCTTATTTGGTTTGTTGGCTGTTTATTTTTTATCTCGAGTTGTTTATTATGCCTTTTAGAAAATGTAGATGGGAAAACAATAGAGTCAGCGGGTAAACTAGAACAAATAAAAGCGGGCTGGAAAACACTATTTCATACACCGGTGTTAAGAAAAATGGCTTTAGTGGAATGTTTAGAAAGTCTCGCTGCAACGGTATGGATTGCAGCTGTTTTATATGTGTTTATTCAGGATGCGTTAAAGGTGGACCAACAGTGGTGGGGCTTTATGAATGGAACATTCTTTTTAGGATTAATTTTGGGAAGTCTCTATTGCATGAACTATTCTTCTTTTGTGGAAAGAAAATTAGGCGTGTTTTTAGTTGCGAGATCTTTTATAAGCTTTCTGCTAACGATTTTATTTAGTTTAAACAGTATTCCTATGCTTGCATTAGTTCTATCATTCGGTGTTGGTATTGTTACACAAATAAAAAATATACCACAGCAAACTGTTATTCAAACAAGCGTCCCCAAAGAGCAGCTATCAACCGTGTATACTTCTCTTGGAGCAATTGGTACAGGAATTTTCGGGATAGGCTCCTTATTGATGGGGTTACTGGCAGATTTATTAGGGGTAAGGATAGTCTTCCTTTTCTCAGGTGTTCTCCTTGCATTGGTCAGTATGATTATATATAAAAATAAATCTTTATTTCGTATTCAAAGCCATTTAGAAAAAGAATAAAAGTCATTTACTGGAAACTCGACCTTAACCAATAGGTCGAGTTTTTTGAATGGTTGATTCTAAAAATATTGAATTTATAATTCGGATAATTTAGAATAAAAGAAAATAGATGGAGGTGCTTTTCGAATGAAAGTATTTAGCACAACAGGTCGGAAACAAGAAACATATCAAGTTGAAATGAAATATTCTTTATTATGGGAATGTGCTTTGGGGATTGCTGCGATTACCAATGAACGTTTACTAGATTCATTAGATCAGCCGAAGAGTTATTGGGAAAATGTTCGAACAAACCTTTCTCAGAATTTACAAGCACAACTAGACTACGTAGAAGCGAATAATACATGGAAAGCATTGCTACAATTACTGCATCAACAGGATTTTTTGAGTCTTGACGTATTTACGGAATATATAAATAAACTAACGGAGAGACAATTAATCTATCAATGCATTCCGTTTTTAAGTGAAAGCTATCAACCTATTAGGGAGCATGCAGCTGATGGAAACAGAGAAGCGATAGAAAAGTTAAAAGAAGCTACAAAAGATAATCCTTTTTTTCCAACCTATATTTCTTTTATCTGCCAAGTTGATTCTCAGCAATTAAAACAGCATCTTATCACTGTGATGAGTGAATGGTATGAAGCAGTTATAGAACCAGATAGAGAAAAACTCACATCCATTTTACAAACAGATGTCTCCATAAAAGAAAAAATGAGACAGAAAATGGATCCAGAAGAATTTGTAGAATGGGCCACAGGAGGAATACGATATACACCCGAGCCGAGTGTTCATAAGGTATTACTCATTCCTCAATACATCTATCGTCCGTGGAATATTAAAGCAGATATAGAAGGAACAACAGTCTATTACTACCCGGTTTCCAATGAAAGTATTTCGCCGAACGATAAATATATGCCAAGTAACTTTTTAGTTTTAAAGCACAAGGCATTGGGCGATGAAGTTCGACTAAGAATGGTAAAACTATTATTTGAACAAAGTCGAACACTTCAAGACATAACAGAAAAATTAGAAATGGGAAAATCCACGATCCATCATCATTTAAAAATATTGAGATCAGCACAGCTAGTAGGAATAGAAGATGGAAAATATGTATTAAAAAGTAGTGCAATTACCTCGCTGGCAAAAGAATTAGAACAATATATTCAGCAATAAACGATTTGAAGGAGATTAAAGAGTGAAAGGAGGGATATCTAATCTAGATTAGGGAGGAGAATCAGCTTAAAGAGGTGTATATCAGCCAAAAGGAGAAGGGAATCAGCCAAACTGGAGAAATATCAGCCAAAGGGAGGAGAGAATCAGCCAAAGGGAGGGGGAAATCAGCCAAACTAGAGGGTATATCAGCCAAAGGGAGGGGGAAATCAGCCAAACTGGAGAAATATCAGCCAAAGGGAGGAGGGAATCAGCCAAACTGGGAAAATATCAGCCAAAGGGAGGGGGAAATCAGCCAAACTGGGAAAATATCAGCCAAAGGGAGGAGAGAATCAGCCAAACTGGAGAAATATCAGCCAAAGGGAGGAGAGAATCAGCCAAACTGGAGAAATATCAGCCAAAGGGAGGGGGAAATCAGCCAAACTGGGAAAATATCAGCCAAAGGGAGGAGAGAATCAGCCAAACTGGAGAAATATCAGCCAAAGGGAGAAGGGAATCAGCCAAACAAGGAAAATATCAGCCAAAGTGGAGGGAAATCGGCCAAAGCATCTAAGATAAGATGCCAAATCACCAATCAACCGATCAAACCAAAGAAAGTGGTGTTCATTTGAATATTTTTCGCAATAAATCATTCACGACTATGTGGATTGGAAATGGGATATCGGAGTTAGCGGGAGCCTTTGGGACCTTTTGCAACTCGTTATTAATCTATGAAATTACTGGTTCAACTTGGGCTTTAGGCAGTATGTGGCTATTATATTTTCTGCCTTCTCTCATCCTTCAGCTTTTTATTGGTCCATACCTTGATCGTTGGAGTAGAAAATGGATGATGATTTTTGCTCTCTGGAGTAGAGGCATAATATTTCTTTTTCCTCTCATTGGGTTTGTATCAGACACATTAGTACCGTGGCATGTTTATATTGTTCAAATCATCATTGGATTAATAACTCCGATTTATTCTCCTGCTAATCAAGCCATACTGCCTAATCTTGTTTCCAAAGAGCAATTAAGTAGTGCTAATGCCTATGTAGAAGGAATGGCCAGATTAATGACGTTCACAGCGCCAGTTTTTGCAGGGATTGTCATTGAATATATCGGAATTGGCAGTACTTTATTGTTTATTTGTACGGCGCTGATGCTTAGTGGATGTCTTTTGCTAGGTATTATGGAAGTAAGAGAAGAGAAAGTAGAAAGAAAAACGTGGGCAGTGGAATTTATGGAGGGGGTTCGCTACTTCTTTCAACAAAAAACGATTGTGTGGTTAGGGATTTTTTTAGCATTTGTTCAATTTGGGGTAGGGGTCACAATGGTGATTAATATTCCCTATATTAAAACAGTGCTAAATGGAAATAATGCCATGTACGGTTATTTTATGGCGGGTTTTCCTTTAGGATATATGTTTGGAACCTTACTTGTTGGCAAAATCAAATTCCAATCACGGAGACGCTTGATGCTAGGAGCACTATTAATAGGGGGAGTGACATACATTAATTTAGGAATAACAAGCTCACTCATTTCAGCCATCGCAACGGAAATAGTTGCTGGCATCACTATGGCATTTTTCAGCATACATAATATTACACTTTGTCAGCAAACCGTTCCCAATCATTTAATGGGCAAAATTATCTCGGTCCGATCCTTTATCATTCGAGCGATGATGCCGCTTGGTGTACTAGTAGGCGGAGCATTAAGTGAATTATGGGGAATCCGGCCTTTATACATTTTAATTGGAGCAATAATTACTACTGTTTCTTTAGTGGGATTATCGAGTCCTTACTTTGCCTTTTTGGATAAAGAAAGCATCAATAAAAACAAGCTGGCTGCTTAATCAATTAAGAAAGACTAGGAAATGGATTCGTTCCTTTTTCCTAGTCTTTTCTATTAATATTTCTTTAACAAAATAGCTGAGTTATGACCGCCAAAGCCAAAGGAATTAGAGAGACCAATGGATATGTCGGCTTTTCTTGCTCCCTCTGGGACATAGTCTAAATCACAGTCTGGGTCTGGAGTTTCCAAATTAGTAGTTGGCGGGATAATCCCTTCTCTCAAGCTCTGTATTAAAGCAATTGCTTCCGCTCCACCAGCAGCACCAAGCATATGACCAAGCATGGACTTATTCGCCGTTACAGGAATTTTATAGGCGTCTTCTTCAAATAATTTCTTAATCGCTAATGTTTCCGAGAGATCGCCGACAGGCGTACTGGTTGCATGGGCGCTAATCACATCTACATCAGAAGGAGAAATATTTGCTTTAGTTAATGCCCGCTTCATAGCAAGATATGCTCCTCTTCCTTCTGGATGGGTAGCCACCATATGATGGGCATCTGAGCTTGCACCATATCCAATGATTTCAGCTAAAATGGGAGCATTACGCTTTATAGCATGTTCCAAGTCTTCCACTACTAAAATAGCTGCCCCTTCACTCATCACGAATCCATCTCGATTTTTATCAAAAGGTCTACTTGCTGAAGCAGGTTCGTCATTTCTTGTCGATAATGCTCTGGCATTCCCGAAGCTTGCTAAGGAAAGATTCGTAATTGCAGCCTCCGCTCCGCCCGCAACCATCACATCTGCATCACCATTTCGAATCGTATGAAAGGCTTCCCCAATCGATGTATTTCCAATGGAACAAGCTGTTACCGGAGAGAGGGAAGGACCTTGAGCTCCGAATTTAATACTAATTTGCGCTGCAGCTGCATTGGAAATCATCATCGGTACTAAGTTAGGACTGACTCGATTAGGACCTCTTTGATTCAATGTATTTACATTATCGATAAGGGTGGTCAAACCGCCGATTCCTGATCCTACATAAACACCCATTCGCTCTTTATCTATTGAATCTAAGTCTAACTGTGAATTTGTTAAGGCTTCTTCTGCAGCAGCTAACGCAAACTGGCTAAATCGGTCCAATTTTTTTGCTTCTTTTGCTCCCCATCTTTCATCTGGATGAAAGTCAGTTACTACTCCAGCTATTCTTGTTTTGGAATTAGATACATCTAAATGGTCGATAGAAAGGATTCCCGATTCACCCTTTAAGAGGTTCTGCCAATATTCATCCACGTTATTTCCTAACGGTGAAATAATTCCCATTCCAGTGACAACAACTCTTTTCACGATTTTTCCCCCATTCCTTTTTTCTTTATTGTATCCTTTTCTTATCCTATTACAAGTTGTAGTTTATACTAGTATAAATAGTACTAGCTTAAAAAGGAGAATGGATATGAATAGAGATATAAGGCTAGAAGCACTCTCGGAATTTTTGAAAACAAAGCGCTCTAAGATACAGCCGCAAATGGTTGGACTCCCAGCTGGAACGAGAAGAAGAACAGCAGGACTCCGCCGTGAGGAAGTGGCACAATTAGCTGGAGTAAGCACTACCTGGTATACCTGGCTAGAGCAAGGTAGAGATATTAAAGTGTCTATCTCTGTTCTCGAAGCAGTAGCAGATGCGCTGCAATTAAATTCGGATGAGCGAAAATATGTATATGGATTAGCGTTTGAGGAGGGAAATTCTTTTTTTCCTAAAGAGGCGGAAGAAGACATGATGACTCCAGCCTTAGAAAGAATTTTAAAGGAACTTCGCTACTGTCCAACTATTATAACGGATCGCCGTTCTTTTATCGTCGGCTGGAATGAAGCCGCCAAGCAAGTATTCCTAGACTTTGAAAAAATCCCATCGGAAAAAAGAAATCTCATCGAATTGCTTTTTTCCAGAAAAGAACTAAGAGCATTGGCAGTCAATTGGGAGGACTTTGTAAAAGGATTTATTTCCATCTTTCGCACTTATTTAGGACAATATATGGCCGATGAGTGGTATCAAGAATTTATCGAAGACATGAAAAAGAACTATCCAGACTTTAATAGGATGTGGAATGAAAGTGAAGTAAGTTCTGCTCCTGAGGTATTAATTGAATTTCGCCATTCCAAGGCAGGAAAAATGATTTATAATTTAACCTCCTTACAAGTTCATGGCGCAAATGATTTAAGATGTAGTATTTATACGCCTGTTGATGGAACAGGGACGGAGGAGAAGATTAAGCATTTGATGAAATGAAAGAAGGGACACAGTCGATTTTTGTGTCCCCTTTCCTGTTTATTAAGAATTAGAAATAAGCTTTCTAACTCCATCCACTACAGGTGTTTCCGAACGGCCCAGCAATTTTTCAAAATCATTGCTTTCAATGTCTAAAGTACCTTCGCGAATATCCTTTTGAATTGCTACAAGCATAGGAACAACAAAATCTGGTATGCCAGCTTGTGTCATTATTTCTGCATATTTACTGTCATCTACATGTTGGACAGGTACTTCTTTTCCAATCACCTGGCTAACAGCAGCAGCGATCTCTTCTTGTGATAAAGGTTTGCCAGAAAGTTCATAAATCGTATTTTCATGTCCTTCACCGGCTAGCACTTCTGCTGCAGCTTCTGCATAGTCCTGCTGTAGAGCCCAGCCGACCTTTCCGCTGCCAGCAGAGGTAACCCACGGTGCTCCACCTTGAACTCCTTGAATAGTAGAAAGCTCATTTTCTAGGTACCAGTTATTACGTAAGAAGGAATAAGGGATACCTGTTTTTTGAATAGCAATCTCTGTTGCTTTATGAACTTCAGCAAGGAAGTTAGTGCTTTCCTGTGCATTCGCAATACTTGTATATGCGATAAAGGAAACACCAGCGTTTTTAGCAGCATCGACAGCATTATTGTGTTGGCGAATTCTAGTTTCTGTATCTCCATCTGCTGAAATAATTAATAGGCGATCGATTCCTTTGAAGGCTGCTGCTAAAGTTTCTGGCTGATCGAAATCTCCATGGCGAACATCTACGCCTTTTGCGCGTAAATCCTCTGCTTTTTCTGGATTGCGTACACTGACAGCAAGCTGATCAGCAGGTACTTTTGCTAATAAAACATTTACGATTTTAGATCCAAGTTTACCAGTAGCGCCTGTTACTAATAGTTTCATTTGAAATTCCCTCCAATTAATGTTTTTCTTTCATTATAACCCAACGACTTTAACAAGATGTGTTGTTGGATATCCAATATAGGTATATAGTATATTCATAGTAAAAAAAATGAAAGTAGTTATTTTTTTATAACATAGTCACATAAATAGTACCATGGGAAGGAGAGAGAAAATGGCACGTTTTTTTGTTCAAAATGAATCTGTCTCAATCGATGAGGAGGGTTTTTGTCCTGTAACTTATACACAAAATTTAACGGCGGGAAGATGGAAGATTATTATCTTATGGCATTTAAGTCAGGGGACAAAACGGTTTAATGAATTGCAAAGACTATTGCCTGGCATATCAAAAGGGATTTTAACAAGGCAGTTAAGAGAATTAGAAGCAGATCAAATGGTGCACAGAGAAGTTTATAAAGAAGTGCCTCCCAAAGTGGAATATTCCTTAACAGAAAAGGGAGTTAGCTTTATTCCTATTCTTGATTTAATGGGAGAGTGGGGGAAAAAGCATTTTAAGGAATAAAAATGGGGACAAATAATTGTCCCCATTAGCTTTACAATACTTTATTCAAGAAATCTTTTGTACGCTCATTTTGTGGGTTTCCAAAAATCTCTTGTGGTGTGCCCTCTTCCACGATATAGCCATTATCCATGAAGATTACGCGATCTGCTACTTCTCTAGCGAAGCCCATCTCATGTGTAACAATTACCATCGTCATTCCTTCTTGAGCTAATTGCTTAATAACGTTTAATACTTCTCCGACCATTTCAGGATCAAGTGCACTTGTTGGCTCATCGAACAGCATAATATCAGGGTTCATCGCAAGGGCCCGTGCAATGGCAACCCTTTGCTTTTGACCGCCAGACAATTTAGAAGGATTTTCATTAGCTTTATCCTTTAAGCCGACACGGTCTAATAGTTGTAAGGCTTTTTCCTTTGCTTGCTGTGGCGTTGCTTTTTTCAAATCAACTGGAGCAAGGGTGATATTTTCCAAAACCGTTAGATGTGGGAAAAGATTGAAATGCTGAAACACCATTCCGATATTTTCTCTGATTTTGTTAATATCATTTTTTTTATCCGTTAATTTAAAGTCATTTACAACAACTTCGCCACTTGTAACTTCTTCTAACATATTTAAACAGCGAAGAAGGGTACTTTTTCCGGAGCCAGAAGGACCGATTAAACAAACAACTTCGCCCTCTGTTACCTGTAAATCAATCGATTTTAAAACTTCAAGATTACCATATGATTTTTTCAGATTCGTCACATTAAGCTTGGCCATTTTTAATCCTTCTTTCTAATCGATTTGATACTTTTGTTAGAATCATAATGACGATAAAGTACATAATTCCGACGATCAGCCACATTTGGAATGATTCTAAGTTTCTTGCAATAATAATTTTTCCGCTTTGTGTCAATTCGTTAATACCGATAATGGAAAGAATAGACGTATCTTTTAGTGTAATAACAAATTGGTTAATAAATGCTGGAATCATTAATTGGATAGCCTGTGGAAGCACTACCTTTCTCATTGCTTTTCCATAAGGAAGTCCTAAACTGCGCGCAGCCTCCATCTGCCCTTTATCAACGGATTGAATTCCTCCGCGAACAATTTCAGCCATATAAGCACCAGCGTTTAAACTTAATGTAATAAGACCGGCAGCAACTGCTGTAATTCGGAAGTCAAGAGCTGCTGGAATTCCGAAGTAAATAAAGAATGCTTGGACAATTAATGGTGTTCCTCGGAAAATATCAATGTATATACCAGCAATTGTTCGTAAAACTTTACTTTTTGCAATACGTAATAGTCCAAAGATAATTCCTAGTACAGTTGCAATTAATAGAGAAACGACTGTTAAGATAAGTGTCATTTTTAAACCAGATAATAAGCTTGGGAAGCTCTCTTTTAATAAACCAAAAAAGCCACTCTTAGCTTCTTCATCTGATCCAGTTTCTAAGTATTTATCTAATATTTCTTGATATTCTCCAGATGCCTTTAGATTGGCTAATCCTGTGTTGAACATTTCAAGAAGCTCTGTATTTTGTCCTTTGGAAACAGCGAATCCATAAGAGGCTCCTGCTTCTTTATCTGTTACACTTTTTAAGCCATTTCCTTGCTTGATTCCATATGCTAATACTGGATAATCATCAAATACAGCCACGGAATTTCCAGTTCTTACTTCCTCGTACATATTAGCAGAATCATCGAATGTTACGATGGAAAAACCATATTTGTCTTTGATGCTTTCTGCAAAGCTTGCACCCTCTGTTCCTGTTTTAACAGCAACCTTTTGACCTTTCAAGTCTTTATAGGAGGAGACTTTATCATTATCGCTGTCGACGGCCATAATGATACCAGAATCAAAATAGGGTTCCGAGAAATCAAATTTCATTTGTCGTTCTTCTGTTATGCTCATCCCGGCAATAACAGCATCCACTTGTTTTGATTCAAGTGCTTGAACAGCTGCGTTAAATCCAAGTGGCTTCATTTCATATTTGAAACCTTGATCTTTCGCAATAGCAGCCATTAAATCCATATCGATTCCGACGAAGTCGCCATTTACATCCTGAAATTCAAATGGTGCAAATGTAATATCTGTTGCAATCTGATATACTTTCTCCTTTGCTTCTGCTTTTGATATAGGAGAAATAATATTCAGCATAGTTAAGATAACTACGAAGAATAAAACTAATTTAGACATCCTTTTCTTTTCTTTCATTCGTGCAACTCCTTTTCGTTTTTCTTAAGGTTATAAAGTTCTGGTATAACATGTTAGATTACCTAACAAAACATAATTAAAATAATACTAAACAATTTTGATCTTGTACAGATAGGAATATTAAGAGAAAATTTACCAATTATTTTTAAGACGCTGGATTCCTTAAGGGCAAGTATGTTATACTACAGTTACTTATAACGAAAGGGATGATGGGTGAACGATGAAGAACTAATCTTATTTTTCCAAAATTTGAATGAAATACATTTCAAATGGAACAAAAAATAGGATTAGTCTGCCCATTTCCATAAATCGCTTTTTCAAGCATATCTCTAATGGTATGTGCACAATGATTGGTCGATATGCACGCTTTTTGTATATCGGTTATGTATGGTGTGAATGAGCAAATAATTAGGTACGGCTAATCCTTCCAGAGAAAATTTGGGAGGATTTTTTTTCTCCCTTCTGAAAGGGATTGATAATATGAAAGAACTCTTAAAGTTAATCAATATCGGATATGAAGTGCTCGATACAACTATTTTTACAAATATAAATGCAAGTGTACAGCAAGGAGAAGTTATTGGGATTATTGGCAAAAATGGTGCAGGCAAATCGACTTTACTGCAGTTAATAAATAAAGAAATTGTCCCTACAGATGGACATATCAAGTGGGTAAAGGAAGACTTATCGGTTAAAATGGTTGAACAGGAGACCGAAAATTATGACTTAGAGAAAGAAACTTTTTTGGAATCGAAGCTATTAGAGAAATGGCAGGTGCCGACAAAGGACTTCCGAGTAATGAGTGGCGGGGAAAAATTAAAAGCACGTCTTGGTAAAGGCTTTGCCCATGATGCTGATTTATTGCTATTAGACGAACCAACCAACCACTTAGATGAACAAAGTATGGCACTGCTTCATGAACTAATAACAGCATATAAAGGAACCATTATTATCGTTTCTCATGACCGCTATTTCTTGGATAAAGTTACGACGAAAATCTGGTCGCTTGAAAATAAACAGCTTATCGAACATAAAGGGAATTATACAAGCTATATGGAGGCACGCGAGCAAAAGAGATTAACCCAGCAGCGGGAGTATGATAAACAGCAGAAGAAGATTAAACAAGTGGAAGGACAAATGAAGGAGCTCACCTCTTGGTCTCAGAAAGCACATGCCCAATCAACAAAACAAGAATTCCCAAAAGAATATTATCGCACAAAGGCCAAACGAATGGATGCTCAAGTCAAATCAAAGCAAAAACGTTTAGAAAAAGAGCTGGAAAAAAATAAAGTGGAACGTTTAGACGAAGAGTATACGGTAGCTTTTTCGATTGAAGCGAATAAAAAGAAGGGGAAACGCTTTTTGGAAATTAAAGATTTATCCAAAGCATTTGACTCTAAAATGTTGTTTGAAAAGGTGAATATAACGATTCAGCATGGGGAAAAGGTTGCGATTATGGGACCTAACGGAAGTGGGAAAACAACCTTATTAAACATTATTTTAGGAAAAGAAAAGGCCAATGGAGAAGTCTGGATTTCACCGACAGCCACTATCGGCTATCTAACACAGGAAGTATTCGATCTTCCTTTAGAGGAAACACCAGAACAGCTATTCTTTAAAGAAACATTTAAAGAAAGAGGAAAAGTACAAACACTGATGAAACATTTAGGGTTTATGGCGTCTCAATGGAAGGAACCAATAAAAAGTATGAGCATGGGAGAACGGGTAAAATGCAAATTAATGGCTTATATTTTAGAAGAAAAAGATGTGCTCATACTCGATGAACCAACCAACCATCTTGATTTACCTTCCCGAGAGCAATTAGAAAAAACGCTATCCCAGTATAATGGAACACTTATTATTGTTTCCCATGACCGTTATTTCCTAGAGCAAACAACGTCAAGTAAGCTAATCATAGGTAATGGAACGGTTCAAAGGCAATGGACAGAGTCTCCAAAACGAGATAGAGATAATAAAGAAGAATTACGGCTAAAACTGGAGACAGAAAGACAAGAAGTGTTAGGAAAATTAAGCTTTATGACACCAAAGGATAAGGAATATGCGGAATTAGATAGAAAGTTTCTGGAATTAACGAAGCAAATGAAGGAGCTATAGGGGGTTATTCCCCTTTTAATTTGTAAAATAATTAATTATTCCAGCTATTGCTAATGAGACTACACCAATTAGAAAGGCTATCATGGATATTTTTATGTTTAATGCGCGATCTTCTTTTGTTTCTGTGAAATGGTGGTTTCTGTGCTGCCTGCCATCTGGCCACGCTCCGATCATTGTCACCGCGATGAAGATCGAGATGATACCGATGATGAAAAAAAACACACAAACATAGATATTCCTCCTTTTTAAACAAGAAGTAATTTTCTTGTTTAAAATATACGTTTGATCAAACTTGAAAGTTACAGAAATATAAGATTATTTATGCTTTAATAAGAAGAAAGAGGAGGAACAGACATGAGAATACCTGCTAAGCTACAAAAGGGCGATGAAATTAGAGTGATTGCCCCTAGTCGAAGTGCAGCAATTTTATCAGAAGAGGGAATAGAGCAAGCAAAGAAAAGATTAGAGAATCTTGGCTTTGTTGTGACGTTTGGGAAGCATATTTTTGAATCTGACTTACAATTCTCCTCCACGATTGAGCATCGGGTAGAGGATATTCATGATGCTTTTCGGGATCAAAATGTAAAAGGAATATTAACGGTCATTGGCGGATTTAACAGCAATGAGCTGTTGCCTTATTTAGATTTTGATTTAATAAAAGCTAACCCTAAGATGCTTTGTGGGTATAGTGATATAACCTCTTTAGCAACTGCGATTACAACCAAGGCTGATTTTATTACCTATTCTGGTCCACACTTTTCTAGCTTCCAAATGGAAAAGCTACAGGAATACCAAACAGAATATTTCCGGAAATGCGTGATGGAAACTAGTGCGTTTATCATAGAGCCTTCTGATGTGTGGACAGATGATGCGTGGTATTTGGATCAAGAAAATCGCCAATATGAACCTGGAGGCTGGAGGGTATACCAAGAGGGAAGTGCAAAAGGGCAATTGTTTGGTGGTAATCTATGTACCTTAAATTTACTGCAGGGAACAGAATATATGCCTAATCTTAAAGATGGCATTCTATTTGTAGAAGATGATGAATTAACCATTCCAGAAACATTCGCAAGAGATTTAACCTCTTTGTTGCAGACAGCAGGAATAATTAAAGCATTAGTAATTGGGAGATTTCAGCGAGCTTCGAAAATGACAGAAGAGCAGCTTTTGTTTATTTTAGATAAACATCCTCTTTTGCAGCAAATCCCTGTATTATATGATGTGGATTTTGGTCATATCCAACCATTCTTTACTTTTCCCATTGGGGGAGAAGTAGAGATTGATACAAAGAACTATGGAATTAAAATGACTACTTTTTAAATGGTTCAGTGGAGGAATAGACTTGGAGCTTAAAGAAAAGATAAAAAATCTGCCCGCATCTCCAGGGGTATATTTGATGAAGGATTCCTCTGGACAAATCATTTACGTTGGCAAATCCAAAAGATTAAAAAATAGAGTTTCTTCTTATTTTCAGCATTCGAAAAATCGGATTGGTAAAGTAGAAAAATTAGTGAAGCATATAAAGGATTTTGACTTTATTGTCACAGACACGGAGTTTGAGGCATTAATGCTGGAATGTAAGTTAATAAAAGAGATTCAGCCCATGTACAATAGGATGATGAAAGCGACAAAGGCATACAACTACATCATATTCCGATACCAGAAGGGCAGCTACCGTTTGGAGATTGTAAATGAATTGGAGAAGGAAGATATTCATTATTATTTTGGTCCTTTCACTAGTAAAAGAACAGTAGAAAATGCGATAAAAGGAATCAAATCATTTTATAAAATAGATTGTTCCAATACGACAAACAGTACTAGTCCCTGTCTCAATTATACAATCGGAAAGTGTATAGGGATTTGCTTCAATCCAATAGCTGAAGAAACGTATCAACAAATTATCCATCGTCTTATCTCTTTATTTAAAAAACAGGATACTAGAATACTAGAAGAGATGTCCGCTGAAATGAATGAAGCTTCTAGTAATTTTGAGTTTGAGAAAGCAGCGGAAATAAGAGATACCATTGCCAAAATAAAGACGATTCTGCAAACAGAAACAGTAATAAATATTATGGTAGATAATCGTCTTTTTCTAGCAGTCGAGTACTTAGATAATGGCCGGATAAAGCTATTTCTGATTAGACGAAATCAAATTTTATACCGGCAAATATATGAAGCAAATCATTTTGATATGCAAGTGGTGAAGAGGCAGATTTGCACATATCTTTCAAGAAAGAATCTGTTTATTGGCACTTTAGATAAAGCAGAAATAGACGAAGCTTATATTATTTACAACTATTTAAACAGCGGCAATTGTCAGTATGTTGTCATAGAGGGCGAATGGCAGGGAAATAGAGAATGTGGTAATTTGGAAAACAATCTCAGGAAAATCATTCCCTTTCATTAATAAGAAATTTTTCAGGAAATACAGATAAAAATGCAGTGACATCCTAAAATAGAGGAGAAATCAATATGCTGTCAAAAGAACAAATTGCTGAAATTAGAGAGCTTAAGGATATTTGTGAGAAAGAAGAAGGTTTTGAGTTAAAGCTTAACTTTGATATGCTCGAAAATCGAAATGGAGAAAAGAAAGAGGACTTTTTTTATTATGTAGACGGCAAACTAGTTGGCTTTTTAGGGAGCTACTATTTTGGCAAAAAAGTTGAGTTGTGTGGTATGGTTCATCCACATTTTCGCCGGAACGGGATTTTTACAGCTTTGCTGGAAGAAGGCTTAGAAACAGCAAGACAGAGAGAAGCTACGAGTATATTATTGAATGCTCCTGCTGCATCGCAGAGTGCAAAAGTATTTCTAGAGAAGCTACCATGTTCCTATGCCTTTTCGGAACATCAAATGAAATGGCATAAGGAAGATTTAATAGAGGATGCTGCGATTTCTTTAAGACCATATGATTATGATCAGGATAAAGAAATAGAAATAGAGCTTGATGTTTTAGGCTTTGGTATAGCTGAGGAGGATGCTCGAGATTACGTTAACACCATAACGGAGCAGGCTGGTGATAAACGCATGATTATTGAGGTAGATGGAAAAACAGCGGGGAAAATCAGAGTTTCTGAAACCGATGGAGAAGCATGGATTTACGGGTTCGTTGTTGTTCCAGAGCTTCGCGGAAAAGGAATTGGCAGAAGGGCATTATCCAAAGTGGTAAAAATGGAAAAGGAAAAAGGCCTTTCTATCTTTTTAGAAGTAGAAGCAAAAAATGCTCGAGCGCTTAAACTTTATGAGTCTTGTGGATTTCGAAGCTATCATTCTCAGGACTATTATGAATATAAATAACTCTTTTGACAGAAGGTATCTAAATGTAGTCATTAAGATACCTTCTATCCTTATATCAAAGGAAGAGCAGTAATACATGTATTATCATCCTTAAAAGTAGCGAGATCCGATTTGGCTGTTTTGCCATTATAGGAGATGGTTAATTTTAAATCTTTATTGCGTGGAAGCCATAAATCGATAAACCCGTTTTGCTGAGAAGTTATAAGTTCATCTACATAAACATTCCCCACGTCATCTTCAATAAGTACCGCGAATTCCTTATTTGCCAATTCCCCGCGGCACCCTGCTAAATTATGGATAGCACAAGGGTGAGTATCTACTAAGTAAGGAGCAACAGAAACAAAAAATTCCTCCTTGGGCAAGCGATAGAGATGCTCTTCGTTGTCGAGAGTATTCACCGTTAATGTATCAGAGGTAATGGAAGCGGCAGCTGCTGACTTCTTCCCGGAACTAAAATCTTGAACAAGTTGTTTGATATCGCTATCGTCCATTTTTTCATAGCGGTTATTTTGGGTAATAATTAAAAGAATCGTTACAGCAAATAGTATGGTAATAAATATCGGAATGATAAGTTTAGTTTTTTTCATATTAATCGCATTCTCCCTTTCAAGTTTGACTGCTTATGTATAAAGATAACAAAAAAGAGCAAAAAATCATGAAAGAAAAAAGGAGATTTTGTGAATTTTTTTTATTTAATCGATTTCTTTTTCATTTTTCAGAAGTTTGGTAAAAATTGTGAGGAAAGTCCTTTCTTTCTCTTGTGTATCTGTCTATTTTCCTATAAAATTTGTAATAGAAACTAGAAAAAGGAAATAGAGTATTTCATTATTTAAATATAATAAAATGATAAAGGCAAATTCATCGAAAGGTGAAGACGCAAAGCTATAGGGACTAAGATCGTGGAGATTAAGTCAGCCAGTTACCGATTTATCTTGATAAAGAAGAGCTAATCGGTCGAAGATTAGCTTTTTTCTATTATTTGGATAGCTGTAATATGTCGATGATAGTCTCACTAATGGTAAGGTGAGGAGAAAAATGGGGATATTATATTTTTGCTGCGGAGTAATGATAGGTATTTTCTTTTGGAAAAAAAATGATAAGCGTAAATATAATAAGTGGAAAGCGAAAGTAGAAAAAGAAGACATTATGTTTCGACTAGTGGAAAGCTCAAAGGACATCGTTTATCGATATGAAGTGAAACCGCAAATGAGACATTCGTATATTAGTCCTTCCGCCGATGCTGTATTAGGAGATGGCATGGTCAAGGAATTTTATCGGAATCCGTATGCCCCTTTAGAAATGATTTATCCCGATGATTATCACATTATGTACAAAAAACTTCATGGTGCAATTGATTATAGTCAGCCACTGGTTCAACGAATGAGATGTTCAGACGGTTCTTATAAATGGTTTGAGGAATATGCGACGCCTATTTATGAGCATGGAGAGCTTGTAGCGATTCATGGAATCATTCGTAATATCGACGAGAAAGTAAGACTACGAGAGAATTTAGAGCATCAGCTGATCCATGATGCATTGACAGAAGTATATAATCGCTTTTACTTTGAACAAAAGATGGAAGAATTTGATACGAAAATAGATGAAGTAATTGCCATTATCATATGTGATTTAGATGAACTAAAACAAGTTAATGATAAGTACGGTCATAAACAAGGCGATGATTTAATTAAAGCAGCTGGAAAATTATTAAATACTTTTTCTTCTCCTTATATTACGGTCTCGAGAATCGGCGGGGATGAATTTGTCTTGTTAATTCAAGGAATGCAGCAAGAAGAAATAGAAGAGTTATATAAGAGGATGACGATGGGATTAAGCGATAAGGGAAAATGCGTAGAAGAAAACATGGTGAGAATGTCGATTGGCTACGCATTTGGTCAAAGCTCTCTTGGAAGAATGACAGCCTTATTTACAGAAGCAGATAATCATATGTATCAAAATAAAGTTCAGAAGAAAAAGAAAAAACAAAATAAAGTATTGGCAGAATAACTTGTTTTGCAGCACAGGGAAGACAGCTTTCAACTAAAGGAAGCTGTTTTCTTTATATAGAATTGTTTTTTGCAAAGTGTTATTGCATGTTCTTCACGGTGAAAAGGGTATAATAGAAATATCAAAAAGGAATGGAAGGGAGCTAATATGAGTAATAAAGAGACAAAAACAGATGTTGGCTGGAATTTTGATAATAGTTATGCTCGTCTTCCCGAAACATTTTATTCTAAGATGACAGTAAATCCAGTCAGTTCCCCAAGTTTAGTAAAGCTTAATGAGGATTTGGCTAAGACACTTGGATTAAATGGGGAGCAATTGCAGCGCCCTGAGATAATACAAGTATTAAGCGGGAATGAGGTTCCAGAAGGAGGCTTTCCTCTTGCGCAAGCATATGCAGGCCATCAATTTGGCCAACCGACCATGCTAGGCGATGGAAGGGCGATGTTAATCGGAGAGCAGATTACCCCATCAGGCGAACGATTCGATATCCAATTAAAAGGCTCTGGCCGAACTCCCTATTCGCGCGGTGGCGACGGAAGAGCAGCGCTTAAGCCGATGCTAAGGGAGTATATCATTAGTGAAGCGATGCATGGACTAGGGATTCCGACTACTAGAAGCTTAGCGGTTGTTGATACAGGTGAGAAGATTGTCCGGGAAACGAGTTTGCCAGGAGCGATTTTAACAAGAGTGGCAGCAAGCCATCTTCGCGTAGGAACATTTCAATATGCAGCTGCTCTTGAGTCAAAGCAGGATCTTAAAGCACTTGCGGATTATGCTATGGAACGGCATTTCCCAACAATTAAGAAAGATGGGAATCCGTATGTTGAAATGTTTAGAGAAGTAATGAAGCGGCAGGCTGCATTAATTGCTAAATGGCAATTAGTTGGTTTTATCCATGGTGTTATGAACACAGATAATATGACGATTAGTGGCGAGACGATTGACTATGGACCATGTGCGTTTATGGATAGCTTCCATTTAGATACTGTTTTTAGCTCGATTGATGTTCAAGGTCGGTATGCCTATGGAAATCAGCCGAAAATAGCGGGATGGAATCTGGCTAGGTTTGCAGAAAGCCTGTTGCCATTATTCCATGATGATACCGAAAAAGCAGTGGAACTTGCGCAAGCACAATTAGATCAATTTAATCCTTTATATCAGCAGCATTGGCTTGATGGAATGAGAGGGAAATTAGGATTAGTGGCAGCGGAAGAAGAAAAAGATGCTAAGCTAATAGAGAAGCTCCTTGGCATTATGCAAAATAATCGTGCGGACTATACAGATACTTTCCGTGCTTTAACGATAGGGGAAGTAGAACGAATAGAACTAAATAAAAATCAAGCATTTAGCGAATGGCATAAAGCTTGGAAGGAAAGAATTGCAGGACAAGAAGGGGGAGAAGTGGCTGCTCGTGAACGAATGAAAAAACATAATCCGGTCGTAATCCCTCGCAATCATCGTGTCGAAGCAGCACTTGATGCTGCAGAAGGCGGAGATTTAAGTGTAATGGAGGAATTATTACAAATGCTATCTAACCCGTATGCATATACACAAGCACAAATGGAGTACGGCATAGCTCCAGTGAAGATTAACCCTGCTTATAAAACGTATTGCGGAACATGATGATTTTAATAGGGCATAGGCATAGATAACAATCGAAGGTTCCTTGTTTCTTTTTAGAAACGAGGAACTTTTTTATTATTTTCGAGTAAATGTTTACATCTCTGTCATCTATAAACAAAGTGTGAAAATGAAACTTTTTAAACGTTCAATCAGTATATGTATATAACGGAAATTTTTCACGGCAGCAGAGCAGCGAGTGGATAAATAAGGTATGATTAGTATAAGAAGAGATAAAAATTGAGGTGATTTACTTGATCCTTCATTATAAATGCCCAAATTGTGGGGGAGATATGAGCTTTAATGCAGATACAGGCAGTTTATCTTGCCCTAGCTGTGGAAATGAAGAGAATATTGAGAGCTATCCAGAAAATTTAATGACCGCTTCTTTTGAAGAGAATGAGGTGAAGGAATACCATTGTGACAACTGCGGGGCAGTATTACTAACAGAAGCAGACACAACGGCAACAAATTGTAGCTTTTGCGGTGCAGGCGTTGTTATTGCTGACCGCTTGGCAGGAGCGCTTGCTCCTAAGAAAGTGATCCCTTTTACAATCAGTAAAGAAGAAGCTATGGCGGCTTTTCAAAAATGGTGCAGAAAGGGACTATTGACTCCAAAGGGATTTATGAATGCAGACAGGATAAAAAGTATTACTGGTATGTATGTACCATTCTGGCTTTATGATTTAAACAGTGATGTTGATGTAACTGCCCTTTGCACAAAGGTCCGGACGTATACAAGCGGTGATTATATCTATACGGAAACGAAGTATTATGAAGCATATCGAAAGATAAATTTAGATTATACGAAAATTCCAGTTGATGCTTCTGAAAAAATGAAAGATGAATTAATGGATAAATTGGAACCTTTTCCATATGAACAGTTAAAAGATTTTAAAACACCTTATCTAGCTGGCTTTATTTCTGAAAAATATAATTATACGGATGCGGAATTATTGCCGCGAGCCAAAGATAAAGTGAGTGATTACATTGATTCCTTTGTACACTCTACTTTTATTGGGTATCATGCGATAAATTATCGGGATAGAAATATTGATACAAAAGCGGTCCGGAGTGATTATGTCTTGCTACCTGTATGGATGGTCAGTTACGATTACGAAAGCCAAGAGCATATTTTTGCGATGAATGGGCAGACAGGAAAAGTAGTCGGGAAACCGCCGATTAGTAAAGGCAAGGTAGCGCTATGGTTTAGCGGAATTGCTTGCGGCACATTCCTTGCATTAAAAGGTATCTCCTTCTTAATGGGTGGTGGTTTCTTTTGAGAAAAATTTTAAGGAACTATAGTAGTTTACTATTTATTGCCTTGGCAATATTTACTCTGTTTTCAGGCAGTGCTGTAAGTGCAGCTTCAGAAAATCAAACGGAATATATCTTTGATGATGCCCAGCTTTTAACAGATTCTGAAAAAACAGAACTGGAAAGCTTAGCAGAGGAATTAGGCGAAGAAACCGAAACTGCCTTATTGATTCTTACGCTAGATGGTACAGATGGAAAAGATATCGAACAATATGTAGACGATTATTATGATGAAGAAGCACCAGGCTATGACCAGCCTCATGGAAATACAGCCATCTTAGCCATTGATATGGAAGAAAGAGATATCTATTTAGCAGGTTTTAAAAGAGCGGAAGATGCATTGGATAACGCGACAATTGATTATATCCGTGAAGAGATAACACCAGCTTTATCAGATGGTGAATATTTTGAAGCTTTCTCCACTTTTATGCATGAATCGGCTTATTATTTAGTGGATGACCCGGCTAATTTAGAAGATGATTATGATTATAGCGGCATAGATGAGGCTCGAAATGAATATAACGAGGAAAATAATGCAAGTGGAATGCCAGCATTTTTCTTCCATTGGGGCTTTCAGCTAATTGCCTCGCTCGTGATTGCAGGGATCATCGTGAGTATAATGGTTTTCCAATCTGGAGGAAAAGTAACCGTGAATGGCAATACGTATATGGATAACTCGAAGATTATAAATAGACATGATCGCTTTATTCGAAAAACAGTAACAAAACAAAGAAAGCCACAAAACAACTCAGGTGGCGGTGGCGGGATCACTGGCGGTGGTCACTCCCATAGTGGAAGCAGAGGAAAATTCTAAACAAATATTTACTTATTGAAAGGGGTTAAAAAAGGATGTCATTTTTTCGTAATCAATTTGCCAATGTAGTGGAATGGGAAGAATTTCGTGAAGATATGATTTTTTATAAATGGAAAAATCGTGAAATTAAAAAGGGAAGTAAATTAATTATTCGCCCAGGACAGGATGCTATCTTCTTAAATAATGGCAATATAGAAGGAGCTTTTCAAGAGGAGGGTGAGTATGATATTGAATCGCAAATTGTTCCATTTCTGTCCACTTTAAAAGGCTTTAAGTTCGGATTCAATAGTGGAATGCGAGTTGAAGTACTATTCGTCAATACTAAGGAATTTACAGTTAAATGGGGCACGAAAAATGCAATAAATATACCAGCTGCTGGGCTTCCTGGTGGAATGCCAATAAGAGCAAACGGAACCTTTCAATTTAAAGTAAAGGACTATATCGCGCTGATCGATAAAATTGCTGGGATTAAAAATCAATATTTAGTAGAAGATGTAAAAATTCGCATTATCTCTGTGCTGGATCAATTATTAATGAAGTGGATAGTCACAGCAGGTAAGGATATGTTCAATCTCCAAGCAAACTCCTTTGAAATTGCCAAAGGCATTCAAGAAGATTTAAATAGCCAGATGATGGAAAGCGGGCTTGCGATAACAGGCTTCCAGATTATGAGCTTCAGCTATCCGAAAGAAGTACAGGAAATGATTAATAAAAATGCCTCACACGGAATGGTTGGCAATATAGATAAGTACCAGCAAATCTCGATGATTGATGGCATGGCTAATGGGAAAATGTCAGGCGGGGGTGCAGCGTCTGATATGGCTGGCATGATGATGGGAATGAATATGGCTAATCAAATGATGGATAAAATGAATAAGCAAAATCAAAGCCAGGGGCAAAATCAGCAGCAAGCGCCGGCTCAACAACCAACACCAGAAGCAGCATCCCAGAATCAAGAGAAAAAACGGCCCAATTTTTGTCCGAATTGTGGAACGAAAACAGGGGAAGGCAATTTCTGCTCCAATTGTGGCCATAAATTAGTATAAAAGAGACGCAAAACGGTTTTCCATAGAGGGAAACCGTTTTGTTTTTGGGTTTATAGGTTGTTATTTTACAAACACAAAAAGCATTTTATTGACATTATATAGAAGGTGAGGTAAATTAGTTAGTATTCTAAGTAATTGAAAAGGAAGGAATGAACATGAAGGAGAGGGAGTTTGAAGTAAATTTTCAATATCTTATTCGCACCATTAATCATAAAATTAAGCTAAGTGGTGATAAAAGGTTGGAAGCGCATGGGATTACATTAGAACAGGCTCGTACTATGGGTTTCATTGATGCGCATGAGGAACAGGGGATTACGCATAAGGATTTAGAATCAAGGTTTAATCGAAAGGGTTCCTCCATCAGTAGTATCATTCATAATTTGGAAAAAAAAGATTTTATAAAACGTACAATTGATCCAAAGGATGAGCGTAGAAAGTTATTGTCTCTTTCAGAGAAAGGGAAAAAAATCGTAGGTGATTTTGAAGCTTTTTTTGCAAATGCTGAGAATATGCTGGTAGAGGGTTTTAGTGAAGAAGAGAAAAAACAGCTATTTCATTTTTTAGAACGAATGAATGTAAATGTAGACAAACAACTTTAGCAAAGTGATATCTTACAGGGGATATCACCGTATATAGTTAGAGTTCTAAGTAAATAAAAAACTAAATTGTTTTTCCTTTTCAATACATTTAGATTAAGTACGGTTCAACGAATGAGGTCTGTTTATTACAAATAAATAGTTAGATTTCTAACTAAATAAAAAAGAAAGTAGTGGGAATATGGAAAAAGAAAATCTTTATTATTTTGAAAAAGCACCAATTGCTAAAGCGGTTGCCCATTTTGCTATCCCAATGATGCTTGGTATGTCAATGACAGTAGTTTATTCGATTTTAAATGCTTATTTTATTGGCTTTTTACAGGACACTGCGATGCTTACAGCTATTACACTAGCACTTCCCGTCTTTGCTCTAATCATGGCTTTTGGAAATTTAATAGGAATGGGAGGGGGTACCTATATATCAAGGCTTCTTGGTGAAAAAAAATATTATAGAGTAAAACAAGTATCTTCGATTTCTATTTACAGTTCTATATTATTAGGTTTATTAATCATTATAATTACAGTTCCATTTATAGATTCGATTGTTTCATTATTGGGTAGTAGCCTCCATTCCTTCGATTATACAAAACAATACGTATTGATGTTAATTATTGGTTCACCGTTTATCATTTTATTTTTTACTATGGAACAATTAGTTCGATCAGAAGGTGCGGCAAATGTTTCTATGATTGGAATGATACTTAGTGTTGCCATAAATATTGTGCTTGATTTATTGTTTATTTTTGTTTTAAAGCTAGGAATTATGGGGGTCGCAGCAGCAACCATTCTCTCAAATATTATGGCTTGTATTTATTTTAGTTATTATATGGGAAAAAAGAGCAAATTCCTTACCTTATCTTTTCGAGAATTTTCATTCGAAAAAACTATCTTTAAGCATATTTTAACGATTGGGGTTCCCGTATTTTTGATGAATGTGTTTATGGGAGTTACAGCCCTATTCTTTAATCACTTTATGATGATATATGGAGATAAAGCAGTTGCTGGTTATGGAATTTCCTCAAGATTACAACAGTTTCCTGAGTTTTTCATCATGGGAGTTTGTGAGGGGGTAGTGCCGTTAATAGCTTATTCCTTTACAGCAGATAGAAAGCGGATGAAAAAAGTTTTGGCGTTTACGAGTAAGCTTATACTAGGAATGGCCGTTCTTTTTGGATTAATTATCTTTTTTACATCCAGCAACCTTATCGGTTTATTTACTAATGATATCGAATTAATTACAGTAGGAAGCTATATCTTAAAAGTAACGTTCTTATCTATGTTTTTATCTGGTTTTACATTCTTAATTATTGGCATGTTTCAGGCGACTGGTCAGGGTACTGCTGCCTTTGTTATGGCCTTTGTGCAAGGATTGGTGTTAATTCCTATTTTGTTTTTTGCTAATTTCACTTTTGGTTTTCATGGTGTCGTTTGGTCCCTGTTTATAGCAGATAGTATTACATTCATAGTAGCCGCAGCTATATTATATGTATTAAGAAATAAATTAAATAGTCCTTCTGTGGAAGAGTTGCTGCAAGGAGAATAATACGCCAAAATAATGGATTCTTGCTTAGGAAAACAAAAATGCAATATTGCTGTAATAGGAGAAGAAACACTAATTCCTCTAGTCTCAGCAATATTGCAGAGATAGTGTCTATTTATGTAAGCTATAAGGGGAACGAGAGAAATTTAGTCTTTTTCGGTTTACAATCAATAAATTATAAAGTAGTATGTAAGAGGTTTAAAGATTACAAGCAAGGAGTTGAATTTTTATGAGTACTCGAAAGTGTATGGAACCTGAACCAGAACCCACGGCCATGAAAGAGGAAGTCATATATAGCCCTTCCTTTAGAAGTTTGAATACTGATAAAGATTCAACTTTATTTGGCAGAGAATGTTGACTTCCTCTACAACAAGAGGAGGTAAAAGCATGAGAAAAATTTATATTTCAAATGAAGATGGAATGTTGCAGGAAACAGATAAAGTAGTCAATGGCTGCTGGATCAATTTAATAGCACCAACAGAGCAGGAGATAACAGAAATTGCAACAGGTTTAGATATTCCATTAGCGTTTATGAAAGATCCATTGGATGAAGAAGAGCGTTCAAGAATTGAAAAAGATGGGGAGAATATATTGATCATTGTCAATCTTCCGCTCGTTTCGTTTGATGAAAAAAAGACACAAATTTATGACACCATTCCATTAGGAATGATTATTGCCAAGAATTGCTTTATTACTGTTTGCTTAAAGGATAATCCTATTTTTCAACAATTTTCTGAAGGAAGAATGAAGAGCTTTTTTACGTACAAAAAAACTCGTTTTTCCTTGCAAATACTGTATAGTATGGCGACAGCTTATTTAAAATATTTAAAGCAAATCAGCAAGAAGACAGATAGCATTGAAAAAGAGCTGCAGCAGTCCATGAAAAATAAAGAGCTTTTCTCTTTGCTTAACATCGAAAAAAGTTTAGTGTACTTTACGACTTCTTTAAAATCGAATAATATTGTTATGCAAAAAATGCTTAAAAGTAATTATTTGAAAATGTATGAAGATGATCAAGAATTGTTAGAGGATGTTATCATTGAGAATCAGCAAGCAATTGAGATGGCCGAAACCCATATGTCGATTTTAAGTGGAATGATGGATGCCTTTGCTTCAGTTATTTCCAATAATGTTAATATGGTCATGAAGTTTCTCACATCCTTCACGATTATTTTATCCTTACCAACAATGGTTGCGAGCTTTTACGGCATGAATGTGCATATTCCATTTCAGGATATGTCCTATTCTTTCACCATTGCGATTATGATTTCCTTCCTATTATCAGGAATAACAGCTCTAGTCTTTTGGAAAAAGAAATTCTTTTGATAATGTACAGCTCCTCCTTATGATAGGGAGGAGCTTCTTTAATAAAATGCTCGAAACTCTTTTGGTGTGAAGCCTGTTTCCTTTTTAAAGGTGGCAACAAAATGACTGGTGTCATTGAAGCCAGTTAAGAACGTAATGTCCTTGATTTTTATTTCTCTATTGGTAACTAAGATTTCTTTTGCCTTTTTTATTCTGTATGCAAGGATATATTGATAGATAGAAACACCGACAAATCGTCTAAAAAGCTTATTCAAGTATTGTGGGGAGATATAGAGTCTCTTTGCGATATCGCCAATATCACATTTCTCTACATAGTTTGTTTCAATCCATTGGATACTCGGCCAAATATATTGCTGATATAAATCATTAGTATGGACGGTTCTATGTAAGCCATGGTCTCGTATATTTAATAAAAAGGTATACACATCAATGGAAAGCTGCTGCTGTCTATTTTGGTTTTCGTTTTTTATATGGGACAACATTTTTCTCGTCCAATTACTGTAAGAGAAATCTTGGCAATCGTTGGCAAGATAGTATGGAGCAGTTCCAAGGATATCTGCTATATTTGGAGAAAAAGTACCGTTAATCGTTAAAAAATTTGTTTGCCAGCCCTTGGCCGAAATGGCCTGATAGTAATGTGAAACAAATGGTGTAATCAGAATTCCTTCCGAAGGTCTTAAGCGGATCTTTTCATTTTCAATGGTGACCTCCCCTAACCCCTCTTCCGTTTGTAACCAATGGTAATACGGATAGCCATCCGCTCGCATAATCATTTCTTGCTCCCACTGATAGCCGATGCTTTCGATGGAAAAGGGATTAGAACCATCTAATAAATTAAAATGTACTTCCATTTATGTATCCCCTTACATTAGTTTCATATTTTTATATAAACTAGTTACTCTTATTATACTTTTTCTTTATTTGCCTATCTATAATGAATGTATAAAAAAAGTGGAGGGATGAAGATGGCGAAAAAATTCTTTAATCGTATTTTATATGGAGGAGATTATAATCCGAATCAATGGCCAAAAGAGATTTGGGAAGAGGATATGCGGATATTTAAAAAGGCGGGGATTAATTCAGCGACGATTAATGTTTTTTCATGGGCAAAAATTCAACCTTCTGAAGATGAATACTACTTTGAGGAGCTAGATGACATAGTTGAAATGCTAAGCCGGGATAAGTATGATATCATCCTGGCCACGTCAACAGCTTCGTTACCAGCATGGATGGTAAAAAAATATCCAGAAGTAGCACGAACTGATTATGAGGGCAGACACCATAAATTTGGACAGAGACATAATGCCTGCCCAAACAGTCTCGTTTACCAAAAGTATGCAAGTAAACTAGCGGGGAAATTAGCAGAAAGATACGGAAATAATCCATATGTTACTTGTTGGCATATTAACAATGAATATGGCGGCGAGTGTTACTGTGAAAACTGTGAAAAGGCATTTCGAGTGTGGCTGAAAAAACGATATCAAACGATTGAAGCATTGAACCAAGCATGGAATTTGGAATTTTGGGGTCATACCATCTATGAGTGGGATGAAATCGTTCTTCCGAATGCATTAAGTGAAGGGATTGGCAGTGATAAAACCGCATTTGCAGGAATATCTATCGATTACCGCCGCTTTAATTCCGATAGTATGCTGGAAAATTACAAGATGGAACGGGATGCTATACGAAGATATGACGCCGATACGCCTATCACCACAAATTTAATGGGCACTTATAAAAATTTAGATTACTTTAAATGGGCAAAAGAAATGGATCTCGTTTCATGGGATAATTATCCAAGCTATAATACACCATTGAGCTACACAGCGATGTGTCATGATTTAATGCGCGGACTTAAAGATGGGCAGCCGTTTATGTTAATGGAACAAACTCCTAGCCAGCAAAACTGGCAGCCTTATAATTCCTTAAAGCGACCTGGGAAAATGCGGGCACAAAGTTACCAAACGATAGCACATGGAGCAGATACGATTCAATTTTTCCAGCTGCGCCGTTCCGTCGGAGCATGCGAGAAATTTCATGGTGCTGTTATTGAGCATGTCGGGCATGAAAATACAAGAGTGTTTCGAGAGGTAAGAGAACTTGGGAATGAATTGCAGAATTTAGGGGATGAATTTTTAGGCTCTACCATTGATAGTAAGGTTGGCATCATTTTTGACTGGGAAAACTATTGGGCGCTCGAGTATACGAGTGGACCAAATAAAGATTTAAAATATGTTGATCAAATTCATCAATACTATCAATATTTTTATACAAAGAATATTCCAGTTGATATGATCTCGGTTGATAGTGACCTCTCTAAGTATGACATGGTCGTTGCCCCAGTTCTTTATATGACGAAAGCAGGACTGGCAGAGCGAATCACTGCATTTGTGGAAAATGGCGGACATTTTGTTACTACTTTTATGAGCGGAATTGTTAATGAATCAGATAATGTCTACCTTGGCGGGTACCCAGGACCATTAAGAGAAATAGCAGGAATCTGGGTCGAGGAAATTGACGCATTAGCCCCAGAACAAAAAAACGGGGTTGAATTTGCGGATGGAAATATCTATACCTGTCAGCTGCTATGTGACATTATTCATCTAGAAGGAGCAGAGACTGTCGCTGCTTATAAAAAAGATTTTTACGGAAATACACCGGCTATTACAAAAAACACTTATGGAAAAGGGACTGTTTGGTATGTTGGTACACAAGTAGAACAGACTGGTCTTACTCATTTATTGAACCAAGTGATAGAGGGAACAGAGGCAAAGCCAATTTGTTCAAATGGAGAGGGTTTAGAAATTACGAAAAGAGATACAGACAAAGCTTCGTTTTATTTTGTCATTAACCAACAGGTAAACAAGCAGCAATTACCGGAAGAGCTGGTTGGTAAGGTTAATCTACTAACTGGAGAAGTGGTGAAGGAAGCTGTGGAATTAAAGCAATTTGATGTACTTATATTGAAATAAAAATTACGTGGAGTTTGGCTACATCGAATAAGTCGATGTAGCTTTTTTATTTGGGAGTATGGAGGAAGGCGGATGAGATTTGCTGCTAGATGAAGGGGCGGGCGAGATGATGTTGATGGATGGGATGAAAATCACAATTTGTGAGAGAGAAGGGAAAAGAGGCGTTCATGGAGAGGATGAAAGCCGAAATTTAGGAAGGAAGAGAGAAAAGAGGTGTTCATGAAGAGAGTGAAAGCCACAATCCGGGGAGGCTGAGGAAAAAATGGTGTTCATCAAGTGGATGAACACCACAATCCAGAAAGATCGAGGGAAAAGAGGTGTTCATGAAGAGAGTGAAAGCCATAATCCGGGGAGGCTGAGGAAAAAATGGGGTTCATCAAGTGGATGAAAGCTACAATCCAGGAAGAGCGAGGGAAAAGAGGCGTTCATGGAGAGGATGAAAGCCGAAATTTAGGAAGGAAGAGAGAAAAGAGGTGTTCATGAAGAGGATGAAAGCCATAATCCGGGGAGCTGAGGAAAAAATGGTGTTCATGGAGAGGATGAAAACCACAATCCAGGGAGGCTGAGGGAAAAGAGGCGTTCATCAAGCAAATGAACACCAACAATCTCAGGACTAAACTAAAAAATGGTGTTCATTAAAAGAAGATTTAAAACAAAAAGAAAAGGTGCTTTTCTTCAAACACCTTTTCTTTAGACGTAAAGTTTTCTTCTATTAATTTGTACGACTTTTATCAGATCGACTACACGAGATTACTATAATACGTAATGAAATTTATATCTTGATCGTAATTTCCAAACCCTTTTCCGAATAAAGTAACGCCGCCAAGATTTTCTGCATCTTCTTTTACTGCTACTTTTAAATCCCACATTCCACTTTGTTCTTCGCGAAACTGATCAATAGTAGTATCGGATAATTTTTTGCCATCAGCATAAACCCCGTGCTTGGTGATGCGAATAGTAAGCAAGATACCGTATTGGTTGGTTTCATTTGGCCACCAATCGGGGGTAAAACGGCCTCTTGTGTCAGAGAAGTCTCCTGGACTAGTCCACGTACACAGTTCTTTACCATTTAAAGAAAATGTAATATCAGAAGGCCAGACATTATTCGAATAAGGAAATTCAGAAGAAGCTTCCAAGACAATATCAATCATCTCTAGTCTATCTTTTTCTTTCAGAATAGAAGGAATGCGATATTCAATAAATCCTTTCGTGAACCACAGGATAGCTGCCTGATTTTTTTCTGGATCCATAAAGTATTTAGGATCATCGTATTCGCCAATAGCTTTAGCGGTAGTCGCCAGGCCGCAGGTTGGGTAAACTTCAAAATTAAAATAGTGACCAACTGGAATTGCCTGTTTATAGGTTTCAAAAGCAGAGTAAATCTTTTGAGGAAATTGTATTTCGATTCGATCTACTTTTAAGATAGCAATTTTTTGCAGACCAGATTTGCCAGGGATTGTTTCGGTTTTTACTAAACCTGCATCACTCATTTTTGTAATATGTCTACTGACTATGGCACTGCTTATATTCAATTCTTTTGCGAGCTCGCCAATATTCATTTTTTTCTTGGATAATAATTTAATAATGTTTATTCGTGTAGGGCTGGATAGAACCTCGTACACAGGGATAGAATTTTCCGATATATCTAATTGCATCTTTGGTACCCCCTTTATTACTATTATATTACTACAAGAATAAGTTAATAGCAAAATCAAATATTATATATAACTAATTAGTTAATTAAAAATAATGATATTATCATAATAGTATACCAGTAAGTTATTGACAACGCTTTCTTATTGTATTATATTTTAGTCATGAGTTTATCTTTTTAACTATGTAACTAGCAATAGTAGAAAGGAGGATATTATACATAGAATTGTGAACAACTTAGTAATTTGTTATTGTTTTTCCAAAAATTAAAAATGGAGGAATCACAACATGCAAGTGAAATTATTAGTAGATAAACAAGGACCAACAATAAGTAAATATATTTATGGACAATTTGCAGAACATCTAGGACGGTGCATTTATGAAGGTGTTTGGGTTGGTACCGACTCTGATATTCCAAATGAAAATGGAATTCGTAAAGATGTTGTAAATGCATTAAAAGAGATTCAAATTCCTGTAGTTCGGTGGCCAGGTGGTTGTTTTGCTGATGAATATCATTGGAAAGACGGGATTGGACCAATAGAGAATAGAAGTACAATAGTGAATACACATTGGGGTGGAGTAACAGAAAATAACCACTTTGGTACCCATGAATTCTTTGAATTGGTCCGCCAATTAGATTGTGAAGCTTATATTAATGGAAATGTAGGAAGCGGGACAGTTCAAGAAATGCAAGAATGGGTAGAATATATGACCATGAATGGCGAATCTCCAATGGCAAATCTCCGCCGGCAAAATGGCCAGGAGGAAGCATGGAAAGTAGAATTTTTTGGTGTTGGTAATGAATCCTGGGGCTGTGGCGGAAATATGCGTCCAGAATATTATGCGGACCTTTACCGGAGATATCAGACCTATGTTCGGAAATATGGAGAGCATAATATCTACAAAATTGCCTGTGGGGCAAGTGTAGATGACTATAATTGGACAGAAGTATTAATGAAAAATGCAGCAAGGTTTATGGATGGAATTAGCCTCCACCATTACTCCATTCCAACAAGAGTATGGGAGGATAAAGGCGATGCTATAAATTTCCCAGAAGAACAGTGGTATTCTGTATTAGAGCATGCTCAGTACATGGACGAATTGATTACCAAACACAGTACAATAATGGATAAATATGATCCAGAAAAACGTGTTGGTTTAATTGTAGACGAGTGGGGAGCTTGGTATAACGTAGAACCTGGTACAAATCCTGGCTTCTTATATCAGCAAAACACTATTCGTGATGCTATGCTTGCGGCAATTACATTAAATATTTTCCATAAGCATGCAGACCGAGTTCATATGGCGAATATTGCACAGATGGTGAACGTTTTGCAAGCAATGCTATTAACAGAAGGGGAGAAAATGATCAAAACCCCTACTTATCATGTTTTTGATTTGTATAAACATCATCAGGATGCAGAGTTAGTTGATTCCTATGGGGATGAAAGTAATCATGTAACATATACAGCTTCTAAGAAGGATGGAAAATTAACGGTTTCACTATGTAACTATGATTTAACGGAAACGAGAGAAATTACCCTTTCCAGAGAAGAAGGGGAGTTTGAAATAGTGGAAGCAGAATATATTACGGCAGATGCAATGAATGCTCATAATACATTTGAAGAACCAGAGGCTGTAGCAAAAAAAGAGTTTACTAGCTATATAGTTGAGAAAGGAACATTAAAGGTTACTTTACCACCTAGGAGTGTTGCAAGCATCGTAACAAAGGAAAACTGAGATGGCTTGTGTAGGCTGCGAGCTAAAGGAACAAGTTAGTCAATTAGATGTTGATGCACTTGTTCAAGAACAGCTTTCCTTCGAAGTAGATTTAGCGCGAGAGGAAATAAGAGATCTACGATTGAGCATATGTGTCCAGTGTGAGCACCTAAATCAACATACCTGTGGAAAATGCGGATGTTTTGTCCGCTTCCGTGCTAGCTTAGACAAAAAAAGCTGTCCTGATAAAAAATGGTAGGACTGACAAAAATGAAATATTAAGTGAGATAAAGGAAGGCAGCACATTGCTGCCTTCTTTCTTTATGGATAAAAGTACAAACAGATATTTTTAGAGAAAAAGGTGTAATCTTTTTAAGAGAAGGGAAAGAAAAAAGCAAAAAAATGTATGGAAAAAAATTGGCTGCAACCTTATAATAAACTTTTGAATTTAAATGGAAAAATAAAATTTTAATAAGATGACCTTATGCAAAAGAGTAATAAAAATTTTTTAGCGTTTGTCTAAAGGCGAATATTTTTTAGGATGATAAAAAATGAAGAGCCTTCTTTTTAAATGAAAATTCTAATGAAAACAGTCTGTATCAAATGTTAGTTAAATTCATTCAAAATCATTCGACAAGGAAATATAAAAATCTATCAAATTTAAGCGATAATTGTTGACAAAAAAATATAAAAGTACGTTATTGACTCTTACCTCAAAAAAGGATTATATAGTCTTAGACACAATATATTGAAACGGAATATCGACATCTATCTATATTTAGTAGACTTTGTAAGAAATGGAGCGTATTGCTTAAAATATAGCTTTTTTTCTTTTTTTTATTCAAGTCTTTGTAAGGAGGGAGAATTTGTGCTTATTGTTTATGACAGTAAGACGGGAAATGTACGAAGATTTTTTAATAAATTAGGACTTCCAGCAAATAAAGGAATCGAGATAAGCGCTGGGTTAAAAGTTCATGAACCATATATACTATTAACTTACACAACCGGGATGGGACAAGTTCCTCAAACAACTTTAGACTTCCTTAAAATAAATCATCCAAACCTTCATGCTGTAGTTGCCAGTGGAAATAAAAACTGGGGCCAGAATTTTGCTTTAAGTGCTAATAAAATATCAACCATGTACGGAGTACCAATCTTACATAAATTTGAAATGAGTGGTATGCCTGAAGATGTAGAGATAGTTAGAGAAAGGGTGCAAAGTATTAGCTATGAGACATATAGAACTAAACAACGAAGTGACACAGCTTAATGAAAAGGGGTTTTTCCGCCTCGAAAAAGATAAAGAAGCTGTTGCTGAATTTCTAGAATCTGAAATCAATCCAAAATTGATTCGTTTTGACTCTATTGAACAAAGATTTAAATATATGGTGGAAGAGGACTTCTATTATCCACAGGTTTTAGAACAATACAAGATTTCGGAAATTGAGGAAATTACAAAGCTTGTATATGCATATGAATTTAAGTTTCAATCTTATATGGCTATATCCAAATTTTATAAAGATTATGCCTTAAAAACAAATGACAAGAAGCAATACCTTGAAACGTATGAGGATCGAATTATTATTGTCGCTCTATTCTTAGGACAAGGTGATTTCGAAAAAGCAAAGAAAAATGCAATTGCGATGATTGAACAGCGTTACCAGCCTGCTACACCTACTTTCTTGAATGCAGGTAGAAGTCGCCGTGGTGAGATGGTTTCGTGCTTCTTATTAGAAATGGACGACTCTTTAAATTCGATTTTCCATAATATTAATACATCTGGACAGCTATCGAAAATAGGAGGGGGCGTAGCGCTTAACCTGTCGAAGCTTCGTGCCCGCAATGAGCAAATAAAAGGAATTGATAATGCTGCATCAGGTGTAGTGCCTGTCATGAAGCTTCTAGAAGATACTTTTTCTTATGCAAACCAATTGGGACAGAGAAAAGGCGCAGGTGCCGTCTACTTAAATATCTTCCATTGGGACATTGTGGAATACTTGGATACAAAGAAAATCAATGCGGACGAGAAGTCACGGATTCAAACACTTTCAATCGGCTTAATTGTGGAAAATAAATTTTTCCAATTAGCGAAAGAAAACAAAGACCTATACGTATTCGCACCATTCAGTGTGTACAAGGAATATGGCATTCATATGGATGACATGAGAATGGATGAAATGTATGAGGAGCTTGTTGCTAATCCGAACGTGAAAAAGCGTGTCATTATGTCTGCACGTGAAATGCTGACAAAAATTGCGCAAATCCAATTGGAGTCTGGTTATCCATATTTTATGAATAAATCAAATGCCAATAATGGACATGCTCTTAAGGATATTGGACAAATTAAAATGAGTAATTTATGTACAGAGATTTTCCAGCTTCAAGAGACATCAGAAATTACGGATTATGGACAAGAAGATATTATTCGCCGTGATATTAACTGTAACTTAGGCTCTTTAAACATCCCTAATGTGATGAAGCCAGGCGAAGTATTCAGAGATTCTGTTCATGTTGGTATTGAAGCATTAACTACTGTATCAAATATTTCAGACATTCAAAATGCTCCATCTGTCAAAAAAGCTAATGAAGAACTTCATGCAGTCGGTTTAGGGGCGATGAATCTTCATGGCTATTTAGCAAAAAACAAGATTAGCTATGAATCAGAAGAAGCAAAAGACTTTACGGCGACTTTCTTTATGATGATGAACTTCTATTCAATTGAGAAGAGCATGCTAATTGCTAAAGAAAGAGAAGAAACATTTAAAGAGTTCGAAAAATCGGAGTATGCTAAAGGAACTTATTTTGAAAAATATAAACAAGTAAGCTTTGCTCCGAAAACAGACAAAGTAAAAGAACTATTTGCAGGCATCTATATTCCTACTTGTGAAGATTGGGCAGAATTAGCTGCACAAGTGCAAAAACATGGGATGTATAATGCGTATCGCTTGGCTGTTGCACCAACCCAATCAATAGGGTATATCCAAAATGCGACAGCATCGGTAATGCCGGTTGTTAACCAAATTGAGTCTCGCACTTATGCTAACTCTACGACTTATTATCCGATGCCATATATGGATGAAACAAACTTCTGGTATTATAAATCAGCGTTTGATATGAACCAATTCAAGGTAATGGACTTAATCGCTGCAGCTCAAGAACATGTCGACCAAGGGATATCAACGATTCTTTACGTAAACTCAGATGTTTCTACGAAAGAATTAGCTCGTTATTATATTTATGCAAATGAAATTGGATTAAAATCACTTTACTATACAAGAACTCGCAATCTAGCTATTGATGAGTGCATTGCATGTGCCGTTTAAGAGAAGAATGAAGAAGTAGGAGGAGGGAAACTCCTCCTGTTTTCTGGAATTACTGGGGGTAATAAAATGACAAAGTATGCTGTTAACTGGAATCAGCATGAAGATGATTTCACACAAATGTTCTATACACAGAATACTAGACAGTTTTGGCTGCCAGAAGAAATCAGCCTTTCTTCTGATAAAAATACTTGGGTGGAATTGTCGAAAGAGGAGCAAGATACTTACAAAAAAGTACTTGGTGGTCTTACGCTGCTGGATACAGAGCAAGGTGGCGAGGGAATGCCGCTAATTGGCATGCACATTGAAGGATTGCAGCGTAAGGGCGTTCTTTCGTTTATGGGTATGATGGAGCAAATCCATGCTAAATCGTATTCCACTATTTTTACTACATTAGCATCTGAAGAAGAGATTGACGAAGTATTTAATTGGGTGCATAATCACCCGCAGCTACAAGCAAAAGGGAAACGCATCTCTGAATATTATCAGAAGCTGTTTAGCCCGAAAATAAACAAATATGATCTCTATATGGCAATGGTTGCTTCCGTTTATTTGGAATCATTCCTTTTCTATTCCGGCTTCTTTTATCCACTATTTTTAGCTGGACAAGGAAAGTTAACTGCTTCAGGTGAGATCATTAACTTAATCATTCGGGATGAGAGCATTCATGGGGTCTATGTTGGGCTTCTCGCTCAAGAATTATATGCACAATTGACACCAGAGGAACAAGAACAAGCTACTCGCGAAAGATTAGAATTATTAGAATCTCTATATGAGAATGAATTGGAATATACACAGGATTTATATCAGCAAATCGGATTAGTCGAGGAAGTAAATAAATTTATCCGCTACAATGCTAATAAAGCTTGTATGAATCTTGGCTATGAACCTGTCTATCCTTCAGAACCAATCAACCCGATTGTTGAAAATGGCATGAAGACAGATACAAAGAACCATGACTTCTTCTCTGTAAAAGGAAATGGCTATGTTAAAGCGACAAAAGTAGAACCTATATCAGATGATGATTTTGTTTTTGATTGGAAGTAAGGCAAGCTATTAAAAAGAATAATTAGGTGAGTGCTAGTGCTCGATATCTAGCCTGCCTCGGAATCCCCTCCGGTTGCGGAGGGGATTTTTTTGCCTTCTTCTCATAAGGTTGTGTCTATATTTTACGGTTCGGTACACTGGGATAAACGGAACATGAATTTTTTTACAAAAAGTGCAACTTTATGTATGGGTGAAACGTGGTCTAGGTGAAAGGGGGAAAAAGTTTGGAGCTAGATGATGCATATCGCATGTATGTAAATGAATTATATCGTTATCTATATTCCCTTTCAAAGGACCATCATACTGCAGAGGACTTGGTGCAAGATGCCTTCTACCGAGCATATAAACAATTAGATACTTATGACATTCTGGAAATCAAGCCATGGTTATTCAAAGTAGCTTATCATGCATTTATCGATTACACCCGAAAAAGAAAACGAATTGTTCTAAAGGAATCCTTTCAGGAGGAAATAAACAATTCCACACCAGAAAGCAAAATCGTGCATAAAGAAAGCTTTAACCAGCTCTTATACTATATATCCCAGCTTTCAGAGAAAGAAGCAAATGCGATTATTTTGTGTGATTTCCATCAGTTTCCTTATAAAGAAGCAGCTGCAGTGCTAAATCTAAAAGAAAATACGGTGAAGAGTCATGTCTTCCGCGGAAGAAAAAAATTGAACAGGATGGTTCAAAAGGCAGAGGAAAATAGCATGGGGAAGAAAGGCAGGTAACTTATGAAAAAAGATGGATTTAAAGAAGAAGAAGAGAAAGATTATTTAAATAAAATCCAAGAAGCAATAGATGAATTTGAAGCAGAGACTCCATTTACGGATAAGGATCAGCAATTGATTGTAAGAAGAGGGAAAGTGGAGGCGAGACTTACCAACATTTTATATAGTCTTACTATTCTCCTCCTTATCATCCCGGTTGCAACGCTAGGGAGCTATCTGTACTACGGAATAGGAAATAAGGCGAATGATTTTATTGATATCATGGAGAAAACGATTTATATTACCAAACCGAATGTAAGCTTAGAAGAAATGGAGATTGACAGCAAGATAGGCTTCTTCAATATGGATTTATCCTATGATCTATATAAAAGGGTAGGAAAAAAGGATGTTCGAATTGGAGATTCAAAGGCTCACTTCACCTTCAGTACGCCTTCTTTTCCAGATACAAGTTTTATTACAGAAAAACCATTTACTGAATACCGTGATGAGGATAAGGAAGTATTATTTCACCCCCATAGAGCCATTCCTTATATGGTTAAACAAGACGAAACGGTATTAAAAGGATTGCCGGATGGAACTGTTGCAGAGGCTTTTGTTTCATTTGACCAATTATATACAGAAAAAGAGCTATTTAGTGAATTTCCAAAGGATCTAGATTTAGTATGGTTTGCAGTTGATACAGGTTTAGAAGAGAAAAATTTAAGTGCAGATGGTGATTATATTTCCCCTATTGGATATCCGGCACAAGAAGATCCAGATAATTGGTCTCCTTTTAATAGCGATGAAATTAACAGCAAGCAATTTATGGAGATACTAACGTATCTAAGCAAAAATCAAGAAACGGCAGAAACGATTGCGGAAAGACCATTGGCACTCCCTGAAAGAATTGAATATCTACAAAAAAACGGGATTCACATCTATGGTGCTGTTGTAACAGGGCCAAAAGAATCACTTGTTAAGCTGCAGGACAACGATATGGTTAAAGGAATGAAGCTAGGGGAAGTGAGGTTATGGAATTGGTATTGAAAAAACAAAGAATAAGATCAACAAAAAATACATGGACTGGACTTGTTTCCTTTTTATTAAGCTTAGTTGCATTAACAGGAATAAACTTAGGGCTTATTTTTGAGGTGGATATTCTTCCTGAATTAGTCTTTACAAAAATCCCATTCATTAGTTTGCTTTTAGGGATAATTGGTTTATTCACAAAACGTAGGTCAAGAGCCTTTGCGATTATGGGAATTTCTCTTAGTGTTTTTATTTTCGTTTTCTTCATTATGATGTTTGGCTTAGCCTGGACAATCAATCCAAAACCATAAGCTGAAAAAAGCTATCTATCAAGGTAGCTTTTTTGTTTTAAAAGGAAAGAATTTTCATCATCCGAAAAACTTTTAGAAATTATAGTGAATATTTTCATTATTTGTAATACAATAACTCTTTGTGGGGAGGAGAAAGAATGAACTTATTAAGAACTACTTTACAGCATTTTAAACCATATTGGCGCAAGTTACTGATTGCCTTATTTTTCTCATTAGTTGGCGGTGCGTCTACGATTTTACCTCCAATCCTAGTCGGGAAATTGGTAGACGAAGTAATCGGTGATAAAGCGATAGCCTTTATATTATGGATTGTTTTCGGAATATTAGCAGCATTTCTAGGAAAAGCGCTATTTGAATCCTTACAAGAATTTGTACAGGTGAAGATTGGCTTTGATGTTATTACAGATATGCAGATTCGTGCCTTTAAAAGGCTTCATCGAACACCAATGTCCTTTTTCTCGAATACACCTCGTGGAGACATGTTATATCGCCTGACCCATGATGTAGAATCCATCCAGAATTTGAACAATACCGTTGTACCTCGGATTCTTCAGCAAGTGATTAGTGCAGTAGCAGCTTTTATCACCGTGTTTGCAATATATTGGCCAGCAGCCATTGTGATGTTCGCAGTATTTGCTATTTATATTTTTCCATCCTTTAAATTAGGGAAGACCATGCGGAAGATGAGTGCTGTACAAAGAGATATGAGTGCAGATATGTATCAGCATCTCCAGGAAAGCATTGAGAGTGTTCGACTAGTAAGAACCTATCAAACACAAAAAGACGAAATGGCAACCCAAGAGCAGAAATTAACAAATTGGAAAAATTATTCTATCCGGGCAGCTTTAATCGGAAAAGTCAATTGGCGTCTCGGAAATTTATTTAATATTGCTACACCTGGTGTGGTGATGCTTATTGGTGGATTGGCAATTTGGCAAGGGAATATTACGGTTGGAACACTTATTTCTTGCTTGAATTTTATTCCGATTATGTTTCAGCCAGTTCGTTCCTTAGCGGAAAATGCTTTAACGATTCAGCAGGCGATTCCTGCTTTACAACGAATCTACGAATATTTTGATCTGCCAGAGGAGCATGAACAAAATCTTCCGAATTTTGGTTCAGTTCAAGGTGAAATTGATTTACATAATATTTGGTTCTCCTATCCAGGAAGTGATAAGCAAGTATTAAAAGGTGTGTCGGTATCGGTAGAGAAAGGAAAGCATATCGGTATTGTTGGAACGAGTGGGGGCGGAAAGAGTACACTTATTCAAATACTGCTGGGATTATATGAACCGGAGAAAGGTTCTGTCACCATTGATGGAAAAGATCTCTTTGCTTATAATCGCAATAGTTTTCGCAGGCAGGTAGGTGTGGTCTCACAAGAAACCTTCCTATTAAATAGTACGCTTCGCAACAATCTTTTATATGGCAAACCAGATGCAACGATGGAAGAGCTGGAACAGGCTGTAGAAGCGGCAGGGTTAAAAGAGCTGATTGATTCTTTAGAGGATAAATATGAAACGATTGTCGGAGAACGTGGTTTAAAACTATCTGGAGGTCAAAGACAGAGGGTTGCCCTTGCACGAGCGATATTGCGCCAGCCGCCAGTATTGATTTTTGACGAAGCGACGTCGTCCTTAGATGGGGAAACCGAAGAGAAGGTTCAAGAATCGCTGGAACAGTTAATTCCAGGGAGAACAACCATTACGATTGCCCATCGCTTGATAACCGTTAGAAAGGCAGATACTATCCTTTTGCTTGATCAAGGAATGGTTGCCGAACAAGGAACTCATGAAGAGCTGCTAGCGTTAAAAGGGCAGTATTACCAATTATACCGAGCACAATATAGCGAGCTAGAAAAGGAGATGATTGGATGAGTAAGCAGAAAATCTCCAACCAAAAGCAAATGGGCGACGGCAAACGTGTTATTCGATTTTTAATGCCTTATAAGAAATGGGTAATTGGCGATTCTATCGTTATTGCAATTAGCCAAGTTTTTTCCGCGTTAATACCAACTTTAGCATTGAGCTGGCTTATTGATACCATCCTGCCAAGTGAGAATCATACATGGCTATGGGGATTAATGTGGTTATTGGTATTATCTGCTGTATTAGATTTAGGAATGATGATAATTGATGAGTATTTTTGCCATATTACAGCAAAGTCTGTTACAAATAGGCAAAAGCTACGATTATTTGGACATCTGCAAGTACTGCCTTTTTCATTTTATCAAAACAATTCATCTGGAGAATTGCTAGCACGAACTTCGGATGATCCAGATACCCTTCATAATTTTTTAGCATGGGAAGGGTCAACTTTTATGGCGAGTGCACAAGGGGTAGTGATTTATAGTATCGTTCTACTTTTCATTCACCCGTATTTAATGATTACAAGTGTTGTGCTTGGAATCCTTTTTTACTGGGCATCGAACTATGTTGGCGCAAGAACGAGAGCAGCATCAGCAGACGCTCGGGCAGAAGCCTCTAGATATTTAGAGAGATTAAGAGAATCTGTAACAGGTATTCATCTTTCTCGAGTAATGGGTGTTTCCGATAGTGAAGTGGAAAGTGTTATTTCCATTAGGGATTCTTTTGTGAAACATTCTCTAAAAGAATTAAAAGCAAGAATGCAGTCGGTTGTAGTGATTGCCAGTTATAATGGTTTTGCATTAGGTCTAGTATATTTTATTAGTACATTACTTATTTGGAATAACGATTTAACAAGTGGTCAAATGCTAACGGCAGGTGGTTTAGTAACGATTGCAGCAAATGAAATGCAGCGTCTTCTTCGGAATTGGCTTTCGGTCAGAAGAACAGGACCAGCATTGGATCGTTCGGATATTTTGCTTTCACAACCGGTATCGGAAGCAGAAACGAAGCAAGGGTTGAAGGGAACAAGAGCAAAGGGTGACGTTCGTTTGAAAGATGTTTCCTTTGTTTACCCTGATAAAGAGGAAAATGTCTTAAAGGGTGTTTCATTTACCATTAAGGCAGGGGAAAAGATAGCGTTAGTTGGACCAAGTGGTTCAGGGAAATCAACGATTATTGACTTGCTGTTTCGATTATATGATACGACAGAAGGGTCGATTGAAGTAGATGGTCGAGAAATCAAAGAATGGGATACAGATTGGCTTCGCTCCCAAATGGCCATTGTCACACAAGATGTATTAATGCGAAGTGGGACATTAGCAGATAATTTACGAATTGGAAAAAAAGAGGCGACAGAGGAAGAATTGTATGAGGTTCTCCGTGCGAGTGGTTTAGGTGAATTAGTAGACTCCCTTCCAGATGGACTAAATACAAAAGTTGGCGAAAGAGGAAGCCTTCTCTCTGGCGGTCAAAAACAGCGTCTATCCTTAGCAAGGGCCATTCTAAAAGATGCGCCAATCCTTGTTTTAGATGAAGCAAGTTCGGCACTAGATCCAATAACAGAGGCGAAAATTAATGAAGCAGTTTTAAAAACAACGAAGAAACAAACAATATTCATTATTTCTCACCGGTTATCAACCGTATTAGCAGCAGATCGTATTATCGTATTAGATAATGGAGTCATTGTCGAAGAAGGCACCCATACAGAACTGTTGCAGAATAACAATGGAGTATATACGCGCTTATTCAAGCGGGAAACAGATATAGGAGAAGCAACCGTCAATCATACAAATGCACAGTTGCTATAATTAACGGCAAAGAACAGTAATTTCTTATGAGAGAGATTACTGTTCTTTTTGTAGATGGAAGAGGAGAAAAGGGAAGAGAAGAACCGCGTCAGTTACTGTTTGGTACTTGATGGAGGGAAAAGAAAACATTTATGAAATAAAAGCGCGTTCGTCCACTTTTATATGAAACAAAAGAATAAACAGATAAAAAATACATCACAGAATATAAAAGTGCTATAGTTATTTTGTAGTCGAAATATTCTGAGAGAGAGTAGGGGAAAGAATGACCAATATATTAAGAGAATCCTATAGCAAAACAACATATAAATTAGGCAATCATGGCAAAAGAAATGTCCAAGTATTAAAAGAAGCGTTACAAGAAATAGATGAAAATGCAGAAAGTGATATTTACGGACAAGGAAAAATAATAGAGGACTTTCAGCAAAAAATGGCTGATCTATTAGGAAAAGAAACGGCTGTATTTTTTCCCAGTGGAACAATGGCACAGCAAATTGCTCTTCGTATATGGTGTGATAAAAAAGATTTAGGAAAAGTCGCTTATCATCCCTTGAGTCATTTAGAAATCCATGAACAAGATGGTTTAAAGAAGCTTCATAAAATAGAAACGATTCTTTTAGCCGATGAGACTAGAGTAATAGAGTTAGATGATATTAAAGAGATGGAGCGTGGAGTTGCCTGTGTGCTGTTAGAATTGCCGCAGCGAGAAATTGGCGGACAACTACCAAGCTTTGAGACATTAGAACAAATTTCATCCTATTGTAAAGAACAAGGCATTAAACTCCATCTTGATGGTGCAAGATTATTAGAGGTGCTCCCTTACTATCAAAAAACTGCTGCAGAAGTATGTGCATTGTTTGATAGTGTCTATCTGTCTTTTTATAAAGGAATTGGGGGAATTGCTGGAGCTATACTAGCGGGAAGCGCTGATTTTACTAGTCAATCCAAGGTTTGGAAAAGAAGATATGGCGGTGATTTAATCAGTTTGTATCCGTATATTTTGTCAGCTGACTATTATTATGAGAAGAGAGCTTCGAAAATGGCTGAATACTATGAATCTGCTAAAGAGCTGGCCGTATTATTTAATGGGTGTGAAGGAGTTCGTACTCTTCCGATTGTACCGGTGTCTAATATGTTCCACGTTCATTTTGAGTTGGGAAAAGAAGAAGTAGAACAAATTTTAACTGCTGTTCATGAGAAAGCAGGAATTGGAATAAGCGGCTATGTGAAGGAGATTGACGAGAAAAACGCCTCCTTTGAAATTAGCTTAGGGGATGCTTATCAAGAAGCTCCGAAAGAGGCTGTCAGGGAAATGTTTAGTTTATTTGCTGAAAAAATCAAGAAGAGAAGAGGATGACATAATGGAAATTATCCAGCAATGGGTTCAAGAAGATAGTGATTATATTCGAAGAAAATTGGTTGCCTATAATATGGAGCAACTACCAGAAAAATTAAAAAGCGCCTATGAAAATATTAGTTTTGTTGTAAAAGATGAGGAGGGCATAATCAAGGCAGGCATTACTGGTCATATGTTTTGGCACCATATGCATATCGATTTCTTATGGGTAGACACGAGTGTTAGAAAAAAAGGATATGGAAGCGAACTGCTGGCAACAATGGAACAAGCTGCAATAGAAAAAGCATGTACATTTATTTACCTTGATACGTTCAGCTTTCAAGCCCCAGCCTTTTATGAGAAGCATGGCTATGAAGTATTTGGGACATTAGATAACTTTTCGGAAGGTATTAAACAATATTTCTTGCAGAAAAGGCTAGTTGATGAGAAAAAATAGAAGATTTGTTTGGCTGAAACCCCTAGGTTAGCCAAATAAATCCTAAATCTCACTGCTATTAATTAAATTAGAAAACTCTTATTTTGTTATACTCTGTTTGGAAAAAATAGGTTGCTAATTGATTGATATATTCGTATAATTTGAATAATATAAATATTTAGATAGAGGTAAAGAGGATCGATGAGAAAATTCGCGAAAATTATTATCTATTATTTACTTGGCACTATTACGATACTAGCATTAAGTGTTTTTCCAAAATACTTTCAAATGAGAGATTTTCCTGAGGGAGAGGGATATTTCTTCACTCTATTCTCCTTTTTGTCGAAGGAATTTTTTCAGAAAGAAGGCTGGGTATACACATTAAATGGTGTAGATCAAGAACCGATTCTAGATGTACTCTGGCCAGCTTTTATTTATTCGATAGAAATTCTGCTTTGCGCTATTCTCCTCGGATGCTTTGTTGCTTTTATTTTATCCTTATCATCTTTTTTTCTGCCGCAGTTTCTGTTACAGCCATTAAAAAGATTCCTGGATTTAATAGAATCAATTCCAGATATTATTATTGCTACACTTTTGCAAGCTTTAGTAGTTGTTATCTATAAGAAAACGGGTGTTGAGATTTTTACAGTGGCCAGCTATTCGGAAAATGCTTATTTAGGTCCGATTATTACACTTTCCATACTTCCTGCTATTTCGTTATTCAAAATTCTTATTCTTATGATGGAAGAGGAGTATTTGAAGGATTATGTAACATTTGCAAGAAGTAAAGGAATTCGCAATTTTCCAATCCTATGGAAACATATTATCCGCAATATTATTCCTGTGACCTTTCAGCATATGAAAATTATTATTTGGGGATTATTATCCAGCCAATTTATAATCGAAAGGCTGTTTAATGTCCATGGCTTTACCTATTTTCTGCTAGAAAATTTTACGCCGATAACAATTGCTGTATCTTTGCTGTTTATATTTACACCATTCTTTATCCTTTTTCAACTAGTCGATATATTGATTCATGAAGAGCAAGAGAAGGCTCGCGATGTGAAAAAAGGATTGTGGAGACAAAGAATGAGTTTTTCATATCTTTTGTTATCTTTAAAGGTGTTTGGTAGCAATCTAAGGGATGGTGGGCGAAGGTTTAGTTGGAAAAACTTTTCTATGATTCGTCCACTGTCCTGGTTAGGGAAAATAGTTGCCTTACATATGAAAAATTGGAAGGTTGCGGTGGGAAGCTTGTTCTTTATTGTGGTTATTGGATATAGCATTATTTATTCTGTAACGACCAATAATCATATCGATCAAATGCGATTGTTTTACGCAGAAGATGGAGTAACACTAATTTCTGCCATGCCATTTGCCCCTACGGAACCTTTTTTCTTTGGATCCGATAGACTAGGCTACAGCCTCTTTGATCAAATTGTGATTGGCGCTAAGTATACCCTGATTTTTGCCCTGCTTATCGCATTTTTACGGGTAGTAGGTGGGTTATTACTTGCAGTGATTTATTCTTTTTATTTGAAACATCCAGCACAGCAATGGATTGCAAAGATGGTAGATTCCATACATTTTATGCCGCTAAGTTTGATTGCCTATATCTTATTAACACCGATTCTTTTACCAGGTCTTGAAGGATTCAGCTATTCCTTTTGGGAAAGGGTATTTTTGGAAACAATGATTCTGACTTTGCTGGTGGTTCCATTAACTACCATATTATTAGGCAAAGAAATCAATCGTGTGTCTGATTATGAGTTTATTGCGAGTGCAAAGGTAATCGGTGGAGGGAAATTTCAAATTTTAATCCGTCATATACTCCCTCATTTAGGTCCAAGACTTACCATTTTATTTGGGCAGCAATTTATTCAAGTATTATTAATTTTCATGCACTTAGGCATTTTTGATTATTTTTTGGGAGGAACAAAATTATCGATGGACCAAATGTTTCCTGATCCTCCGCAATCTACGACCTATGAATGGTCTGGATTAATCGGACAGGTAGGCAGAGGAGCAATAGGCTCTGGACAGTTCTGGTACTTATATATTCTTGTGCCCTTTGTGATTGCAATATTTGCCATGCAGCTAATTGTTCAGGGGGTGAAAGAAGTCCAGCAAGTAAAAGTGGGCGTGGTGTTTAAGCAACCAGGCTTGCGTAAAAATAAGGAGATTAAGCAATCAAAAGAAGCAGCACCAACTATTACAAAAGAGAGCTTTACACAGATAGGGAGAGATCCAAATGGAAATCAGGCAATTAGGCCCAGATGATGCAGAAGCATATTTCGCTCTCAGACTAGAAGCATTGCAAACAAATACAGAAGCATTTGGCTCTAGCTATGAGGAAGAAAAGGATTATCCATTAAGTCGAACACAAAGCAGGCTTAGTGATCCAGCGTCTTATGTATGTGGGGCATTTGTGGAAAAGGATTTAGTAGGCGTTGTTACGATAATGAGAGAAACCAAGAAAAAGTTGAGCCATCGTGCGAATATTTACGCTGTCTATGTGACCCCTAAATGTAGAGGGAAAGGTGTGGCAAAGCATTTGCTCAAAGCCACAATAGAAAAATCACGTGATTTACAAGGAATAGAACAAGTATACTTAGCTGTTGTTGCTGAAAATGCAGCTGCCAAAAAAGTATATCAAGCATTTGGGTTTGAAACGTATGGAATCGATCGAAAGGCTATAAAAATAAACGGAAAATACTATGATGAAGAGTTAATGGTTCTCTTTTTATAAAAAAATAAAACAGTGATAACTTTATGAGATAAAGCCATCACTGTTTTTATTATGGAAAGAAATATAAAATGGAAAGATTGAAAATAAAGAGAAATAATATAATAAAAAATTATTTAAATATAAACAAAAGGGTAAAAAGTCCGATAAATTATTTGTGAATAAAATTGAATTATTCTGTAAATTACATTAGTATTATACATACAAAGTAATAAAGTACCTTGCTTTATAAAGAATCTGATTCTATTTTACTAATTGCAATCATACATAACCACAATAAAAATAGAGGCAGATAAGTAGAAAGAGCGATATTTAATGAGAAGGAGGAATAAACAAAAAGCAAAAATTACTATTTTGGAATAGAAGAGAAAAATCTCTTTAGTAGTGGAGGTTTGAAATCATCAAAGGGGAGAACTTGTGGTGGCGAAAATGAAATTTAAAAAAATAAAAATAACCAGTTTAAAAAAAGAAAAAAAATCGCAGAAATCTATTTTTAGCAAACTCAATATTAGAAAGATATCAAGAAATGGAAATTTAAAAAGAGTTAATGGCAGGTTCACTAAATTAAATAATATTACAATTGGCTGGAAATATGGAATAACTTTATTATTTGTTTTTGCCCTTTTAACAATTACTACTGTATTAGTAACGACACGTTTAATCCATATTAATAATAGTATTGAGCAATTAAATAAAACAGATGAAAAAGCACTTATTATTACGGAAATGGGATCACTTACCAGAGAGAAAAGTCTTAGTATTTTAAATTATCTGGACTATCAAAATCCTACATATGTGGATGAATTTCAAGATATTAGTACTAAGTTTAATGAATATGAAGAACAAATAAAAAAAGATCTTCGAAATAAGGATGAAAAAGCATTATTCGATGAGATTATAAATCGCAATAAACAAATGAATGATTTATTCTTAGAACAAATTATCCCAGCGATTGAAGCAAACGATCGATCGGCCGTTAATTCCTTAAGTTTAACCAATACAACTATTCGCAAGAGAACGATTACGGCTTTAAATAAAATGCAAGAACAGGTCCAAGATAGTCGGACAGAGGCAGCGGAAGACGCAATCGCTAGTGGAAGTGTGGCTACAAAGACGTTAATTATTTCAATGATTATAGCACTTCTAATCGGTACTGCATTAATTATTATCATCAGCAGCAGAATTACACGTAACTTAAAGAAAGTAGTAGAGGTTAGTGATACGATTGCGCAAGGAGATTTAACGGTAGAAGAGGTTTACTACAAAGGTAAAGATGAGATTGGCCAATTAGCTCAGTCTATGAATAAAATGAGCAATAATCTACGAATGGTTATTCAAAAGATATCAGAAGTATCGATTACGGTAAACAAGCAGAGTGAGAACTTATCCCAATCTACTAATGAAGTAACTGCAGGAAGTCAGCAAGTTGCAACGACTATGCAAGAGCTATCGTCAGGAGCAGAAAGCCAAGCAAATACGGCTACTGATTTAGCCTCATCAATGGAATCCTTCTCTGGCACGATTGGTGATGCCTATAACCAAGGGGAGTTAATTTATCAATCATCAAACAAGGTATTAGGCATGACGAATGATGGCAGTCGCTTAATGGGAAATTCAATTGAACAAATGAATGTAATTAATCAAATTATGAAAGAAGCTGTGGAGAAAGTACGTGGCCTTGATACTCAATCGCACGAAATATCTAAGTTAGTTTCTGTCATCAAGGGGATTGCTGATCAAACAAACTTGCTTGCATTAAATGCTGCTATTGAAGCAGCACGTGCTGGAGAGCATGGAAAAGGATTTGCGGTAGTTGCAGATGAAGTAAGGAAGCTGGCTGAACAAGTTGCATTCTCCGTCACAGATATTACCGATATTGTCGGAAGCATTCAAAAAGAATCAAGCGTGGTAACAGAATCCTTGCAAGGCGGTTATGAAGAAGTAATGAAAGGAGCGGAACAGATTAAGATGACTGGGGAAACATTCGAAGGCATTAAAGCTGCTGTTAATGATATGGTAAATAGCATTGAAGTTGTTTCCGAAAATCTAGCATCTATCTTAGAAACAAGTAAAGAGATGAATCGTTCGATTGAAGATATTGCTGCAATTTCCGAAGAAGCAGCTGCAGGGATTGAACAAACATCCGCTTCCGTTCAACAAACAAGCAGTTCTATGCAAGAGCTCTCAGATAGCTCACATGAATTATCTAACTTAGCAGTAGATTTAAATGGATTAGTAAAAGAATTTAAAATCAATTGAGTATTAAAAAAGGAGAAACGTTAGATTGTTTCCTCCTTTCAGACTGTCGACAAACTCCTAATTCAGTAATTAGGAGTTTGTCTTAGTTGTGCGCCCGGCATGCACATGAACTATAGGGTGCGAGTCCCGAACCCCGAAGACAGAAGTAGAGGTTAGCCAAGAGCTAGGGTGTCCGTGGTGACGCGGAATCTGAAGGAAGCTGGAGGCAAAACACCGGTCCGAGGAACACGAATCTCATACAAGGCTAGTTACGACTGGATGAGTTTGCAACACAAAACAAAGTCCTTTCTGTCGAAGGTCATACCTAGTAAATGAGGCGGATAGATGGTGTGAAAGTGCATGTGCTTACCCGGGGAGGTCTGATGGAAACGTGAAGTACCCTTCATAACCTACTTGGTGACAAGTAGCTGAATCATCAGAAGTCAGCAGAGGTCATAGTACGATTGGGTCTAGAACCAGTCGGAAGGACTGAACAATTAAGAGAGATTAGCCCTTGGCTTTCCATCTAGAATGAAATAGCACAGAAAACAGAGAAACCTCACGCTTAGAAAGTAGTGGTGAATCCCACGAGGGTATTTGCGGAGGGTGGAGTTCAGATGGGCATAATAAGATAAGCTAATCACGGAAAGGAACGAAATGGTGATGTTGAATCAAATTCTTGAACGGCAAAATATGATACAAGCGCTAAAGCGAGTGGAAGCGAATAAAGGAAGCCATGGAGTAGACATGATGCCCGTACAAACCTTACGACAGCACATCCTCGAAAATTGGGAAACCATTAAATCGCAGATTTTGAATGGAACCTATGAACCACAACCAGTACGTCGAGTCGAAATCCCGAAACCAGATGGTGGTGTGCGTTTACTAGGTATCCCAACCGTGACAGATCGTTTTATTCAACAAGCTATCTCGCAGATTTTATCAAAGGAATATGACAAAACATTTTCGGACCACAGTTATGGATTCCGTCCAAATCGGAGTGCCCATGACGCTATTCGGAAAGCAAAGGGTTATTTAAAGGAAGGTTATCGATGGGTGATTGATATGGATTTAGAGAAATTCTTCGATAAGGTCAATCATGACCGACTAATGGCAACATTAGCGAAACGAATTTCAGATAAATCTTTATTAAAACTTATTCGTAAATATCTCCAAGCTGGTGTCATGATAAATGGAGTGATTTCAAGTATAGAAGAAGGAACACCACAAGGTGGACCTTTAAGTCCCTTACTTTCAAACATAGTTCTAGATGAACTCGATAAAGAGTTGGAGGAACGTGGACATAAATTCGTTCGATACGCAGATGATTGCAATATTTATGTGAAAACAGAACGTGCGGGTCTAAGAGTAATGGCGAGTGTACAAAGATTTATTGAGGGAAAACTTCGTTTAAAAGTAAACGAAAAGAAATCAGCGGTAGACCGTCCTTGGAACCGGAAGTTCTTAGGTTTTAGTTTCACGAGTCACAAAGAACCAAAGGTTCGTCTTGCGAAAACAAGTCTAGTTCGAATGAAAAAGAAAATACGAGAGATTACCTCAAGAAAGATGCCATACTCCATGGAATACAGAATCAAGATGTTAAACCAATATCTAATGGGGTGGTGTGGTTATTTTGGATTAGCAGATACAAGTTCCACATTCAAATCACTAGATAGCTGGATTAAAAGAAGATTAAGGATGTGTCTATGGAAGAATTGGAAGAAACCTCAAACAAGAGTCAGAAATCTTACTCGGTTGAAAGTTCCTTTTGGAAAAGCATACGAGTGGGGAAACACCCGAAAAGGGTACTGGCGCATTTCTAAAAGCCCCATATTACACAGAACCCTCGGCAATTCCTATTGGGAAAGCCAAGGGCTGAAAAGTCTGCAAGTTCGTTACGAAACTTTGCGTTATTCATCTTAATTGAACCGCCGTATACGGAACCGTACGTACGGTGGTATGAGAGGTCGGGAGTTAATCACTCCCTCCTACTCGATTATACATATACATTCTTTTAAATAAGAGTTGATTTCCGTTGCAGGGGTTCGCTTTCCGTGGGGCTCGCGCTGAGCCGCTTCGCCCTAAAGGCCTGCAGGGTCTCAGACTGTCTCGCGGATCCCACAGGAGCATTCCTGTGGGATTAGTTTCTGTGGTATTGCACAAAAAAAGATCCTCCTTTATGATGCTAATATTGAGACCAATCAACACAGCGTCAGAAGGAGAATCTATTATGAATAATACCCGTAATCACCGTTTAAATCAAGTGTCTACTTCCACTTTAATCATTGGAATTGACATTGCTAAAAATACACACTATGCATGTGCGGTGGACGATCGAGGGGTTGAGTTAAGTACCTCTTTTTCTATCCACCAGTCTCATCATGGTTTTCATCAATTTTATCTCAAGCTTCAAAATCTAAAGGCAATTCATCAAAAGGATGATTTATTGATTGGATTCGAGCCTACTGGGCACTATTGGATGAATTTAGCTGCTTTTCTTACCCAAAATGATATTCGTTTTGTCATGGTCAATCCTCTACATGTGAATCGTTCCAAGGAGTTGGATGATAACTTACAAACGAAGAATGATAAGAAGGATGCGAGAGTCATTGCTAAACTAATAACCAATGGATACTTTAGTGATCCTCGTCAAATAGAAGGAATAGAAGCAGAGCTTAGAGAAGGTTCCTCTATTCGGTGGAATCTGAAAAAGGACATTTCGAAAGTGAAGAATCGTATCATTCGCTGGACGGATCGTTACTTTCCTGAATTTAAAGTAGCATTTAAAGATTTAGGGCTGAATGCATGTGCCATATTAAAACATACCCCTTTACCAGTAGACTTAATGGAAAAAGAAATCGAGGAGTTAGTCCTTTTATACTTGGAAAAGGAAAAACTAAAGTATCCAGCAAGACCTAAAATAGCACAACTAAAGAAAGTGGCGGTACAATCTATTGGATTAACAGAAGGCTCCAATATGGCTCGTATAGAAATTTACTCTTTAATTACTCAATACGAACTTCTGACAAAGCAATTAGAACAGGTAAATGAAAGTTTAAAGACACTAGCAGAGCAACAAGCGGAATATCATTATTTATTATCAATCCCTGGCATTGGGGAAACTACCGTTATAGATTTACTAGCAGAAGTGGGTTCTCTCAAGCATTATAAACATCCACGCCAACTTATTAAATTAGCGGGATTAACCTTACGAGAGAACTCTTCTGGAAAGATGATTGGACAAAAGCGAATCTCCAAAAGAGGGAGAAGAAAGCTGCGAGCCCTTCTCTATCGTGCTGTCTTGCCTTTGATTAGAAATAATGAAACCTTTTATGATTTATATCAGTATTATATCTCTAGAAAAGAAAACCCTTTGAAGAAGAAAGAAGCATTAGTCGTTCTATGTAATAAAATGTTAAAGATTTTTCATGGACTTTGTCAGCAAGAAGTACTGTTTGATAAGGAGCGAATGAGACAAGATCTCTCTATCCTCCAACCCAAATAAAAATCTATAAGACGGTTATATTCAAAAAGATGACAGGAAAGCTGGCTTTTAGAGAGACTTACGACTTAGAGTCCATACAGGAGCATGATGCCAGCCTCTGCCTTATGATGAGACCAAACGAAGGAATGTAAGCGCGCGACGCTAAGAGACATGGGAGGGTACGTCCTCATAAGAAGAGTAGAGATACCGGATGCATCTAATAGTGTATATTTGTCAATAAATCCCTATTGGCTCTAGCGTCGCGTCCACTTACTTACCAAATATTATAATTAATGGAATAGTTAGTTAAAATATGATTCAAAGAGTTTTCCTAAAAAAATATTGGACTAAAAAAATAACGCTGTAAACGTTGGTATATCAACTTTCCTCGAGGGAGTCTCACCCCTTCCACTCCAATCAATGCATAATAATTCCATTTGCATTTCCTAAATTCCTTTTGTCAACAAGCTGAAAGGAGAAACGTTAGATTGTTTCTCTTTTTTTTCGCAGCCTAAATTATTCGGAAAATGGAAATTTCGGGTATAAAAATAAATGGTTGTATGCTATGATGGAGGAAATAAAATCTCATTGGCTTAGTTGTTGATTGCTGATGTTTTAGGAGAGCGATACTAAATGGAAATTTGGAAGCGGAATTTGCTTGTTTTATGGATAGGGGTTTTCTTTACCTCTGCATCCTTTAACATGGTAATTCCCTTTTTACCAATTTTTCTTATTGAATTAAATGTTCATGAAAACACAGAGATTTGGGCTGGAGTACTATTTAGTGCAGCTTTTTTTGCCGGGGCGTTTGCTTCTCCGTTTTGGGGAAGACTTGCCGATAAATATGGCAGAAAACCGATGATTATTCGCGCGGGATTTGTGCTATTTGTCGTTTATACATTAGCTGCATTTGTTACCAATCCCTATCAACTATTAGTGCTTCGTATTCTGCAAGGATTATTGTCTGGATTTATTCCTGGGGCGATAGCTTTAATTGGGACGAATACTCCTTCAGATAAAACTGGTTATGCCTTATCAATGATTTCAACGGCATCTGCATCGGGTGGGATTATGGGTCCGCTGATTGGAGGCGTGATTTCCCAATTAGTCGGAAACCGGCTTTCCTTTGCAAGTGCTGGTCTCCTTGTTTTTATTGCAACGCTTCTGATTATTTTCTGGGTAAAAGAGGATAATTTCTCTCCAAGTAAAGAAAAAGGATCTGTCAGAAACGATTTGCGGATTGCTTTTGCCAATAAACCATTAATGCTTGTGCTCTTGTTAACAATTGTTACCTCATGCTCGATTATGACGATTGAGCCAATACTTCCTCTCTATATATTAGAGATTGGAGGTTCCATGGATAAAGCCTCCTTATTAGCAGGTATAATCTTTTCACTCCCTGGTATTGCTAGTGTCATTATGGCACCATATTGGGGTAAGTGGGCGGATAAGGTTGGATTTAACCGCGTCTTATTTATCGGATTACTTGGTGGCGGTCTTGGTACTTTTTCTCAAATTATTTTCAGTAATATTTGGGGCTTCTCGATTACTCGTTTTATTTTTGGGCTCTTTTTCTGTGCGGTATTCCCAGCATTGAACGGGTTAGTTGTAAAATCAACTGCAGAGGATTTCCGTGGGAGAGCCTTTAGTTTAAATCAAACAGCCAATCAACTAGGAGGAATGTTTGGACCGATGATTGGTGGTTTTCTTGGAGGAGTTCTCCCTGCTCAGTCTGTGTTTATAGTAACAGGTATCCTGCTAATCGTAGCGACAGGGATTGCTTATAAAAAAGGAAATATATTTAGCCCAACCATGAAACAAAAAGTTAAAATAGTTACACATGGAAAATAACCTTATGAGACTTCTAATGCCTATGGCGGGCATAAAAGAGGTCTCTATTTTATTGCAAAAATTCATCTTGCCGCTTACATATTTCAAAAAGGAGCAAGAGAGAATAATGGGTGGAGGTGATAATCATGACAAAAAATAAAAATAAAAATGCGAAGCAAGCAGTACAAAATGATACAGCTCGTCAATATGATCATGAATTTGCCAATGAACCATTAACAGCAGCGGAGAAATTAAATAATAAAAAGACAAAAAAAAGACAATAAAGTGTTCCGAAAAGTATCCTTCAAATGAGGATGCTTTTTTATGTATGCAGGAAAAAATCAAAAAAATAGAAGGAGTAAGTAAACAAAAATTACAAGCTGTTGATATCTAAGAAAATAATTTGTGTGAAGAGAAGTGGAATATTTACTGAATAGCGAAGAAATGAAAAGATGTGATTTAGCGAATATAGGATGCCCAAGGGTTAAAGGAAGAAGAAGATATCTATATTCATGGATTGGCAGGTAATTCTGCAATAGCTAAAAAGGACGAATGGATATTGCTGGAAGATGGTATATGGGATGTGATAGATTATAAAGTGAAATAAAGGAGGAGAAAAGAATGGATGCAAGAATCGAAAAATTAATTAATTTTACAAGGAGACAATGGGGGTTAGAAGATTATTATTTAGGTAGACACCATCTATTTAGACAGCTTACATTGGATGGCGAGACAGTGTATTTCTTAAATATGGAATGGTTTCCGAATAAATATGCCGATTGGACAGATGAAGAGGAGAATCCGGAAGGGACTGCTTCGATTGATATAAATATACATACGGAGGAATTCGAATCTGTTATTTTTGTCCAAGGAGTAACCTATGCGAAAAATGGGGTAGTATTTCCACATAAAGACGTAAAAGAGGTAAAAAAATGGCTTGCCGAATTCGCAGGCATAAATATAGAGAAGGACTTTATTTGCAAGCGAAGAGATGAAAGAGAGTATTACTTTGAGGAACAGTGGAATGGTATTCCATTATCTCCATCCTCTTCAATAACTGTAGAGTTTAATGAAGACGGAGAGCTAACATTTTATTCGAAAGATATCATGGTGTTAACGAATAAGAATGAGTTAGAAGAGGAATATACTTTATCGCTGGCGGATATCGAGGATATAGCGAGTGATCAAGTAGTTTTAGCTAAATTTCCTAAAGAGGATGGCATGTTAATCGTATATGGAGTGGAAGAAACTTATATTAGAAATGATCGGAAAGGAAGCCTTCCATTTATGGAGGAGAAGTTTGGTCTTCGAAAAAACATCAACAAAGAGATAATATGGCAGGAAGGAAAAGAGGATGATTTTGAAAGGAAGTTCTTAGATTGGGACGATGAAGTAAGTGTGGAAGATGCATATTTAAAAGTGACACATCCAGATTCGTTGCCAATAACGGACGAAGACACAGAAAAATGTATCCAAGAAGTAACCGATTTTTTGCGCATGAAGTATCCGAATGATTCAGGTAAATGGATGCTTAAATATTTATATAGAGAAAATTTTAATTTGCTTGCACGGATTGAGAAAAGTGCGCCTAAAAGTATATTTGCAGGAAAAATCCTTACTTTTCATGATCAAGAAGGCAAAATAGTGAATTTTATGGATAAAAAGGAATTTTGGGATGAAATTCTCGATAAAGAGGAAAAGGAACTAATTAAGAAAGAGAAGGAGATAAAAATTACTAAGGACGAAGCTTACAAAAAGCTGAAGCCGTATTTCACCTTAACCCCTTACTATGTGTTTGATCCAGCTGATAGGAAATGGGTGCTGTGCGGGAAGTTGGACTGTAACTACTGCGTCGATGTAGAAAGTGGAGAAATCAGTAATCTAGAGGATTCTTTTTCTTAAATTAATGATACATTACTAGTATTAAAATACACCAAAGACTGCTGAACACAAGGAGGAAGAAAAATGAACTCTTCCCTAGAATTGCAAATGCTCATTCAATTATTTGAACGAGCTGCCCTTTTACTCATTACTTTATTTTTTATGACAAGGGTCCCGAAGTTTAAAGAGACCTTGCAAAAGGATCATCACTCGCCAACAGAGCTGACATTAATTACGATTATATTTTGTGCCTTCGCTCTGTTCGGGACCTATTCAGGAATTCAAGTAGAAGGTTCGATTGTCAACATCCGCACAATTGCCATTATGTCAGGTGGTATCCTGTTTGGCCCATGGGTTGGAATTGTGACCGGAATTGTTTCCGGTCTACATCGTTATTTAATTGACATTGGTGGCGTAACCTCTATTCCTTGTTTAATTACAAGTATTTTAGCAGGGATTGTATCTGGTTATATTCACCTTCGCGTGAAAAAGAGTAGTCGCTGGATTTATGGAATAGTTGCTGGAATGCTATGTGAAATGCTAACAATGATTTTGATATTGTTTATGGCAGATCCTTTCGACTTAGGAATAGATATTGTTTCGATCATTGCTTTACCGATGATTTTAGGGCAAGGGAGCATTGGGCTAATTGTCTTGATGATTGCCAGCGTAGAAGGAGAAAAGGAAAGAATCGCGGCACAGCAGGCGCAATTAGCCCTTAACATTGCGAATAAGACCTTGCCTTATTTTCGTTCTATTAATGGGAATTCTTTGCGAACTATTTGTACCATTATAAAAGAAGATATTCAAGCAGACGCAGTAGCTATTACGGATACAAAAGATGTTCTTGCATATGTAGGGTTTGGGGAGGAAAAATATAAGATCGGCCAAGAGATTATCAGTGATTTAACGAAAGACACCATTCGAAGTGGCAAGATTACGATTCGGAATAATATTGCCGATCATCATACTCCGCAAATTCATTGTTTATTAATTATTCCGTTAGAAGAAAGAGGCGTTGTAACCGGTACCCTAAAAATTTATTACCGCAAAGCTTATACAATTACCAATACATTGCAAACCATGGCAATTGGATTGGCGCAAATTATTTCAACCCTTATGGAAGTGTCGCGAGTGGAACAAATGAAAGAGGAAGCAAATAAGGCCGAACTGAAAGCACTACAAACAAAAATTAATCCCCATTTCTTATTTAATGCGCTAAACGCGATTGCATCCACAACCCGTCGCGATCCTGAAAAAGCACGAGAATTAATTATTAATTTATCGGGGTATATGCGCTATAACTTAGAGGTTGGAGAAGAGCTTATTGATATCCAGCTCGCACTCAAGCAAGTGAGAGACTATATTCAAATTGAAAAAGCTCGTTTCGGAAACCGCCTGCAAGTGAACTATGAGATAGATGATATACATATTAAACTTCCGAGTCTTCTCATCCAGCCATTGGTCGAAAATGCGGTTGTGCACGGAATTTTAAAGCGAAAGGGTCCTGGAGTTGTAACGATATCAGTCAAAGATTTAGGAGAGACAGTAAGGGTTAGTGTGCGGGATACTGGAGAAGGGATTGCCCAGGAGGTAATTGATCGTTTAGCAAAAGAAGAGGTATCCTCCAAACAAATCGGTTTAACAAATGTTCATCAACGAGTAAAATTAATGTATGGAACAGGCTTAAACATTCGTAGATTAGAGCCAGGTACGGAAGTTTATTTTGACATAACGAAGGAGATAGCATGAAGGCAATAATAGTAGAGGATGAAATTCCAGCAAAAGAAGAATTAGAATATATAATTCAAACCCACAGCAAAATTGATATTGTCGCCACTTTTGAAGATGGCTTAGATGTGCTTAAATTTTTGCAAGCAGAAGAAGTGGATGCCATCTTCCTAGATATTAATATACCTTCTTTAGATGGGATGCTTTTGGCAAGCAATATTAGTAAATTTGCGAAAAAGCCCTATATCATTTTTACAACTGCGTATAAAGAGCATGCAGCACAAGCTTTTGAATTAGAGGCATTTGATTATATTCTTAAGCCGTATGAAGAAAAGCGGATTGCCGCGATGCTGGCAAAATTAGAAGCATCTTTCAAAAAAGAAAGCGGTGGAGAAGAAGAGATTACGACAGAAGTAACACGTCGTATAAACTTGCGTAAAAATGAAAATATCATTGTGACAGATGTTAATGATATTTATTATGCAGAAGCGAGCGAAAAGGTAACATTAGTTTATACGAAGACAGATGAATATATGATGCCAATGAGTATCTCTGATTTTCATGATAAATTGCCGCAGGATACCTTTTTCCGCTGTCATCGCTCCTACACCGTGAATCTTTCAAAAATCCATGAAATTGTCCCATGGTTTAACCATACATATCTGGTGAGATTAAAGGATATTAAGGCGGAAATTCCTGTTAGCAGAAGCAAAGCAAAAGCATTTCGACAAATTATGCATCTATAAATACCATTCATTCCGAATAAAGGGCATTTCATTCTGATACCGGTTTCAAAAATATTTCAGGCGGTATAATTTAACTATCAAAAGAAAGCATAAACAACCTTTTATAGTAAAAAATACTGTTTATAAACCGAGTAGAAAGAGGAGATCGGAATGAAAGAACGAAATGGCAATCGCTTACTGATAGTTATTGGTACCATTATTGTGCAAATGGGATTAGGAACAATATACACATGGAGCTTGTTCAACCAACCTCTTGTTGATAAATTTGGATGGGATTTGAGCGCAACGGCTATCACTTTTTCCATTACTAGTTTTGCGCTTGCCTTCGCAACCCTTTTTGCCGGGAAAATTCAAGATAAATGGGGACTCCGCCGCTTAATTGCCTGTGCTGGAATCATGCTAGGTGGAGGATTAATGGTTACTTCCCAAGTATCTTCTTTATGGATGCTTTATCTTGTAGCAGGTGTTTGTGTAGGTTTTGCAGACGGAACTGCGTACATCACGTCTTTATCTAATTTAATTAAATGGTTCCCTGAGAAAAAAGGATTAATTTCTGGTATCTCTGTAGGAGCATATGGAACCGGTAGCTTAGTTTTTAAATATATTAATACAAGCTTAATCGCAGCTTATGGTGTTTCAACAGCCTTCTTAATTTGGGGAATTATTGCTTTAGCGATGGTTGTCGGCGGATCATTCCTTTTAAAAGAAGCACAGGAAGTAGAAACAACTACAAATTCTTTAGCACCAGAGCAAAAGAATTATACAGTGAAAGAAATGCTAAAAACAAAGCAAGCATATTTACTCTTTGTTATTTTCTTTACCGCATGTATGAGTGGATTATACTTAATCGGTATTGTAAAAGATATTGGTGTCAGTCTAGCGAATCTAGATGTGGCGACAGCTGCCAATGCCGTTGCTTTAGTAGCGATATTCAATACAATCGGTCGTATTATTCTTGGAGCATTGTCTGACAAAGTAGGTCGAATAAAAGTTGTTTCTGGAACATTAGTTGTAACAGCTGTAGCAGTCACTGTATTAAATGTTGTTCCGTTAAGCTTTCCATTATTCTTTGCTTGTGTAGCCGCAATTGCATTTTGTTTCGGAGGTGTTATCACCGTATATCCGGCTATTATTGCTGATTTCTTTGGACTGAAAAATCAAAGTAAAAACTATGGTGTAATCTATCAAGGCTTTGGATTTGGAGCTTTGGCAGGAGCTATGATTGCAGCAGTACTTGGAGGATTCCATGCAACCTTTACAGTCATTACTGTTTTATGTGTCGTTTCCTTTATCATTACTTTAATCATAAAGCCGCCACACATGAAGCTGCAGCCAAAAGAACCAAAACAGCCGCAGCCTAGACTTGCAAATCGCCTTGGATAAGATAGCAAGAAAAGAACCCCGTAAATGGTAAATACCATTTCGGGGTTTTTGCTGTAAACTGGTTACTTCCACATCTATCCAATAAAAGAGAAAACATGAAACAAGAGCCTAGATTTGATAGAATAAAAGCATCAAATCATTTTTTTATGCTTTTCCACATACACATAATGTAAGGACACATAACAAAATACGTCTTTAGTCGTAGAAAAGATTCCATTTAAAGTCTATAGCAAGAAAGAACTTGGTTACGTTAAAATAGAAGTAGATAAATCATCGATTTTTGAAACAAAAGCTGAAATGAAACGTATAAAAAATAAAGGAATACGAAGGCAGGAGTCGATTATAGTGAACTCATTTTTAATGTTTTTAGTACGAACAGGCATTTCTTTTCCTGTAGGTGCTTTAACATGGCTAATCAGTTATGTGGCATTTGACCAATATTTTATCCTATCCGTTCTATATGGAGTTGCGGCAACTGGAGTCTCTTATTTCATCTCAGATGGAGTAATTAAACATCAATTAATGGTAAGGCAAGGTTTATCAAGAAAAGAATATAAATTTATTCAAACACAGCTAAAGGAAGCGAATGAGAAAATTAGTCGATTAAATCGACATGTTTTTGCCATCCGCCACTTTCCTTCTTTTAAGCAAAGAATCGATTTAATGAGAGTAACAAAGAAAATCTATCGATTAACGAAGGAAGAGCCGCGCCGCTTCTATAAAGCAGAGAAATTCTATTATTCGCATTTAGATTCATTAGTGGAAATCGCAGAAAAATATGCCCTTTTATCTGCCCAGCCGAAGAAAAACAGAGCACTGCAGGCAACCTTAAATGACACAAGAAGAACATTAGAGCAGCTTTCTAGAACGCTGGAAGACGATCTTCATGGCATTCTATCAGATGATATTGATGATCTGCATTTTGAATTAGATGTAGTAAAACATACTTCTAATAAGGAGAAGGACACTGATTTGTTAGATGAAAGCAGGCGGACTAAATGACAGATGAACGACAAATGAAAAACATTACAGATGATTATTTCTCCGATCCTTTAGGAGAAAGCAATAATTTGTTCATGCAAAAAGGCGAAACAGCTGAAACTGTTCGCCTTATTGATGTTTTATCTCCACAAAATCAAAAACGAGCATATGAACTTGCAGATAAACTAGATCCAACCAATCACCGTACGATGATTGCTTACGGGGCAGCAGCGCAGAAAAAATTACTTTCTTTTTCCCATACAATGATTGAGCATGTGCAGCGCAAAGATGTTGGAGAAGTCGGGGATATCGTTAGTGATTTAATGGAAAAATTAAATGAAATCAATCCTGATGAATTACGGGTGGAAAAGAAGGGTTTTTTCCGCCGATTATTTAGTAAGCCTTCTAAAAGTGTCCATGAAGTCCTATCAAATTATCAAAAAGCAAGTGCCCAAATAGATCGCATGAGTGTGCGTCTTGAACGCAGTAAAAATGTATTGACTGCAGATATTCATTTATTAGAACAGCTTTATGAACATAATAAGACCTATTTTGAAGATTTAAACGTATATATTGCAGCAGCGGAAATGAAATACGAAGAAATGACGAAAAAGCTTATTCCGGAGCAAAAAAAACTTGCAGAGGAGTCCGGTGATCGAATGAAACTGCAAGAGGTCAATGATTTAATTCATTTTGCGGAATTACTAGAGAAACGTATTTATGATTTAAAAGTCAGCAGAGAAATTACCATACAAACAGCGCCACAAATCCGCTTGATTCAACATACGAACCGTACGGTTATTGATAAAATCCAGTCGTCGATCATGACATCGATCCCATTATGGAGAAACCAAGTTTCCATTGCTTTAACGCTTTTAAGGCAGCGTCATGCGATTGAAACACAAGCAAAACTGAATACAAGCAGAATGGATGCCAACGCAAAAGAGATGGTACAAATCGCCAAGGAAAACCGTCCGGCAATGGTCGAAATCGATTCGCTAAAAGAAACACAGCATAAACTGATGAGCTCATTAGAAGAGACTCTACATATCCAAGAAGAAGGAAAACAAAAACGTAATCAAGCAGAAAAAGAGATTACGGAAAGAGAAGGTAATTTAAAACAAGCATTAGATACGGTTGACAATAGGTATTAAAAAAAACTAAATACATGAAATTTTGTTCCTTTTTTGTGGAGACCAACCACACGAAATATAAAAGTAGCAAAAAGACCAAATAGCATACGATTTGGTCTTTTCTTCTGCCAAAAGCGCAGTAAAACTGATGGGCAAGTTAATAAAAAGGATATATATAGAAGTTTCCGCTGAATTTTAATAAACTTTGACTACAAAATAAGGAGAATAAAAACTATGAAATTAAAAGTATATACAGCCCATTCATTTGCTAAAACATTAGAAGGGGGGAATCCAGCAGGTGTTGTGCTGTATTCAGATGCTTTATCTGATGAGAATATGAAGAAGATTGCAGGCGATGTTGGTTTTAGTGAGACAGCTTTTGTCATGAAGTCAGAATCAGCAAATTTTAAAGTGAGGTTTTTCACCCCTGAAGAGGAAGTAGACCTATGTGGACATGCTACGATAGCAACATTTTATGTACTTCTGAATAAGGGGATAATTAAGCCAGGGGTATTTCTTCAAGAAACAAAGGCAGGAATTTTAAGTGTGGAAGTAAGGGAAGATTCGACCATTATGATGGAACAAAACACACCAAGGTTTTATGAAACAGTAAATGAGAAGGAAATTGCTGATTCTTTAAACATTAATCAATATGATCTGATAGATGAATTACCAATACAAATCGTTTCAACAGGTCTAAGAGATATACTTGTACCGGTGAAAAATATTAATATTGTGAATTCTATTACCCCAAATCTTAAAAAAGTATCCCAAATTTGTAATAAATATAATAGTGTTGGATATCATGTTTTCACACTTGAAACTCTGATTGGTTCTCATAGTTACTGCAGGAACTTTGCCCCTTTATACGGTATAAATGAAGAGTCTGCTACTGGTACATCCAATGGCGCCCTTGCTAGTTATCTATTTAAGTATAAAAATCCAGAAATGGGATGTGATTATTCCTATTTAATGGAACAAGGTTATTCGATGAAAAAGCCTTCAGAGATAAAAGTTGAATTAATGGTTGAAGGAAAAGAAGTAATAGATGTCAAAGTTGGTGGAAAGGTAATGAATTTATCGGAATTAATAGTGGAAATATAAATTCTAGTTAACGGATAATTGAATAAGAAAATAAACAAAGAATGATTGGATTATATTTCATATAAAATAAAGAGATCAAAATAATCTTAAGGAGCAAGATTATTTTGATCTCTTTGTATTTTAATCCATTAACTTCCCAAAGGGAATTCGCTTGTTTAAGAAATGCATAATAGGTATACCGATTGCCATGACAACAAATTCACCAATAGCTGTTGTTCCCCAAGTGATTAAGAAAGGGAATCCAAGTGCAAGATGTAATTGATAGGCAATAATAAACATATTAAAGGTAAACACAAGGGTATTAATAATCATTCGTAAAAGGTGACTTTTAATAAACTTGCTTATACCAATTGTGATTAACAAACAAATAATAGAATGAGCAACCCCAAAAGTTAAATCGTATAACTTAATGGTTGACAGGAATAAGTTTGCTAAAAATACGCCAACGACTATTCCATAAATATATTTTTTGTTAAATACAACAAGATGATTAAATAATTCCGAAACACGATATTGAATACTGCCAAAACCAATCGGCGCAATCGCAATCGTAACAGCGACATACAATGCAGCCACTAAACCGTTCATTGCAAGTGTTTTTGTTTTCATTTTTTCTCTCCCTTAGTTTTTTTACGTGGGATGGTCTCGAACCACGTTATCCAATAACTTTCACACAATAAGTTATCATATAATAGGAAGCCTATGTTCGTCAATGGAATTTTATCCCGTGATGATGGAGGGATAAGGTTGGGTGATTAGAGAGGTATCGGATTAATTGAATATTAATTAATAAAAGCGGAGAAAGTTAACAGAGAATCCGTCTCTGTAACCACAAACAAGAAGAAAAGCAACAGAGCCCAATCCCCTGCACCCCCCAAACAAAATTGTAAATCCTAAAAAAGTTTTCCCCTGACTTCTTCCTGACACATAACTCTTTTATTCTATTACTTGTAAACAGCAAGACAATGAATCAAGTAAATTCATTAAAATAGAATAGAAAGAGGTTGAAGCAAAAAATGAAGAAAAGTATAAAGAAGTGGATTATTAGTGGAGTAACAGTTTTGGTAATAGGGACGGGGATTGGGTCTTATTATTATTTTAGCAATGATAATCAAACAGAAGTAAGAGCACAGGCTAGGTCGCAAACAGCAACGGCAGAAGCTGGTGATGTTGAAATAGAGGTAAGTGGTACTGGAAGCATTGCAGCTATCAATAAAGAGACTTTCACTTCTGAAGGAAATGCAACAGTAGACGAGGTGTTAGTCGAAGTAGGGGATGAGGTAGAAGAAGGCGACGAGCTAGTAACATTCGAGAATGATACACTCGACCCAATTGTTGCAACTTTTTCTGGTGAAATTACAGCTCTAAATGTTGCAGAAGATGGCAATGTATCAATGGGAACAGAAGTTGTAACAGTTACTGATTATGACAATCTAGAAATGGTAGTTAACGTAGATGAATTAGATATTTCGAAAGTAAAGGCGGGCCAAGCTGTTAATGTAAAAGTGAGTGCACTGGAAGACAAAGAGTTTACTGGAAAAGTTACGAGTGTAGCAAAAGAAGCAAACAGTGACAGTACTAGTGTCGCAAAATATGCGGTTGCGGTGAAAATAACTAAGCCCAGTGGATTGTTGGTTGGAATGACAGCAGAAGCTACTATCACAACCGATAAAGCGGAAGATGTCGTGACGGTTCCTGTAGAAGCTGTACAAAAGGAGAATGAAGAATATTATGTTCTAGTAGCAAATGGCACAACTACTAATGAAGATGGCACAAAGGAAACTGCCTCAACAAAACAAACGGTGGAAGTAGGATTACAAAATACAGAAGTTGCGGAGATTAAAAGTGGTTTAGAGGAAGGAACAACGGTAGTACTGCCAACATTTGAATCATCAAGTGATAGTGAAACACAAGGAATGTTCCCTGGTGGTGGCCAAATGCCAAATGGAGAAGGTAGAGGTCAAATGCCAAATGGTGAATTCAGAGGCCAAGGCGGCGGAATGCCTTCCGGTGGATTTGGAGGTAGAAATGAATGATAGAAAAGCATGCAATTGTCGAAATAAAAAATGTGAAAAAGGAATATACACTTGGAGGAGAGACAGTTACGGCATTGGATAATGTAAGCTTTACAGTCAATAAAGGGGATTTTATTGCTATCATTGGGCCGTCTGGTTCAGGTAAATCAACATTAATGAATATAATCGGTTGCTTGGATACACCCGATTCTGGTGAATATTACTTGGACGGGCAAAATGCTTTTTCGTTAAAAAGCAAACAGTTAGCAGAAGTGAGAAATCATAAGATCGGTTTTATTTTCCAATCCTTTAATCTGCTTACGAAACAATCTGCCTTTGAAAATGTGGAGCTGCCCTTGGTTTATCGAGGAATCGGAAGTAAGGAAAGAAAAGAAATTGCCATGCAGGCATTGAAAAAAGTAGGATTACTGGAAAGAGCGGGACATAAACCAACAGAATTATCTGGTGGACAGCAACAGCGCGTGGCCATTGCCCGTGCTCTTGCGGGGAATCCGCCAATCCTGCTTGCTGATGAGCCGACTGGAGCGTTAGACAGTAAGACAGGAGTCGAGGTAATGAATTTAATGAAAGACCTAAATAGACAAGGACATACCATAATTTTAATCACCCATGATTTAGAAATCGCTAAACAGGCTAAGCGAGTTATTCGCATTCAAGATGGTCGCCTAGCAGAGACAAAGGAGGTAGTTGTCTCTTGAAATTAGGACAAGCAATCAAGATAGCTTTTAAAAATATAGCAATGAATAAATTAAGAGCAGTGCTTACCATGCTCGGTATTATCATTGGTGTGGCAGCGGTTATTGCTTTAACCTCATTAGGAATGGGAGCCTCCAATTCTGTTTCCGATGACATTGCCGGCTTAGGAACGACAACAGTTTCTGTAAATTTATCGGGAAACTCTAGTGAGGAAGAGGTTGTCGATTATAATGAACTGATGGCATTTGCAGAATTTGACGAAGTAAAGGCTGTTTCACCAACAGTGACAACATCCAGTACACTCAGAAATGGAACGACATCAAGCTCTGGAGTTACTGTTACAGGTGTTACTACTTCTTATGAAGAGGTACAGGATATTACTTTGAAGTCAGGAAGAAATGTCATGGACATTGACTTGGATAATCGCAATAAAGTAGTGGTGTTGGGGTATAATATAGCAACCGAGTTATTCGGATTCGCAAATCCAGTCGATAAAACCGTTCAAATTGATGGAACAACATTTAAAGTAATCGGAGTACTTGCTGAAAAAGGGGAAGAGTTAACTGGATCTGTAGATGATTCTGTCCTGATTCCATTTACAACAGCACAACGCTTTATCGGTCAAACCTATGTAACTTCAGCAACAGTGCTTATGACGGATGAGGATTCAGTTGAAATGGGAATGGCAAAAATGAAGCAAGAATTATACAATCAGTTTGATGGAGATGAAACTACTTATTCTGTGCGGAATCAATCTTCTGTATCGGAGGCCCTTGATTCTGTTTCCAATACGATGACATTGTTATTAGCCGGCATAGCAAGTATTTCCTTAATCGTTGGAGGAATCGGAATTATGAATATCATGCTTGTTTCGGTTACAGAAAGAACAAGGGAAATTGGGATTAGAAAAGCAATAGGTGCTCGGAAAAAAGATATTATGCTCCAATTTTTAATTGAAGCTATTGTACTTAGTGCATTAGGCGGAATTTTAGGAGCAGCTATTGGAATCGCTAGTGCAGACATATTGTCGAGCACATTAGAGATGACTTCCCAGATTACGTGGTGGGTTGTCAGTGGTTCCGTTAGTTTCTCTGTACTAATTGGCATTATCTTTGGGATTTTTCCAGCGAACAAAGCATCTAACTTAAGTCCCCTTGAAGCATTAAGATATCAATAAGCGGAATAGATCAGCTGGATAGAAGGCTGATCTATTTTTTCTTCTGACAATAATAGGTATAATGAGTTTCATTAGGAAAAAATAAAGCATAAGGAAAAAATGATGAGAAAAATTCTAATTGTGGAAGATGAACTAGCAATTTCTATGGTTTTAGGAGCTTATTTAGAAAATGCAGGCTATGATGTAGATTATGCTTATAATGGAGAAGAGGCTTTACGGAAGCTAGAGGAAGAAACTCCTGCCCTTATTCTATTAGATATTATGATGCCATATGTAGATGGCTGGAGCGTCCTTTCGTTTATTCGTAAGAAATCGGCATGTCCTGTTATTATGCTTACAGCTTTATCAGATACAGAGCAAAAACTAAAAGGGTTTGAAAATGGAGCGGATGATTATATTACCAAGCCGTTTGTAGGGGAGGAAGTCATCGCCCGTGTCCAAGCGGTACTAAGAAGATCCTCCCATTATCAAGAAGATGAGCGAGTGAAATACTATGGCGATTTAAAAATAAATTATGTCTCCCATCAAGTTTTTCTTAATGGAATTGAGGTTCCCTTCACTCCGCGAGATCTTTCTGTCTTTCTCTTTTTAGCAAGCAATCCAAATCAAACATTTACAAGGGATCAGCTTCTGGATCATGTATGGGGAAATGACTATGATGGAAGTGATCGGGCGGTTGATCTAGCGATTAAAAGAATAAGGAAATTATTAAATGGGTGGGATCCAAAAGATGGCGAAATTAAAACATTACGCGGATTGGGCTATCAATTTTATATTCAGGAAAAACAATAAAGAAAAAACGCCTCTTCTCTATTATTGGACAAAAAGATATTTGCTGACATTATGTGGAGGACTTTTGATTATCGGGATTATTTCAATTTTGTGGATTCGCCATAATGCTTTGGAAAATCGCTTAGAATTAACAAAATTAGTTGCCCAGGAAATAGCGGAGCATGCTAATGAAATGGTAGAAGGCAGATTGAAGGATATTCGTCTGCCATTTTTGCAGGATAGACAGAAGTTTATCAATGAAGGGCAGCCACTAGATGTTTTTCTAAAAGATGCTGCCGGTAATATCCGCTCTATGAATCAGAACTTCCCACCAGATTCTCGCGAAAAACAGCAGCTAATTGAGTCTTTGCCCTTAGTCAGTGAATTAACGATTAAAAAGGTCACGCTCTGGAATAATCAAAAAGCATCAGTTGTCATAGCCCCTATTCTAAAGGATGGGACGCCAACAGGTTCAGTCTATATCATTCAGCCGCATAATCAACTGCAGCATTTAAATAAGGAAGAATATCAATTACTGGGATTGTTGCTTCTTAGTTTGGCGCTGCTAGGCTGGTTCGTTATTTATTCTTTATCTAAAAAGATGGCAAAGCCGGTTGAAGAGGTTGCCAACGCTGCTCAACAATTAATGAATGGTAACTATCACATTACATTAAATGAAGAAGTGCAGGAAAAAGAGTTATACCAATTGATGCTGTCTTTTAACGAAATGACTAAGCGCCTCTATGCATTGGAAAGTTTACGGACACAATTGCTCGCAGGAGTTACCCATGAATTAAAAACACCGATCACCTCTATCAGTGCTTTAATTCAAGCTGTCAATGACAATGTCATTCCAGAAAAGAAGAAAAGCCAATTTTTATCGATGAGTTTAAAAGAAGCTGGCAGACTGCAAAGCATGGTAGAGGATTTACTAGATTTTAATAGCTTTAGTGCTGGTTCAATTAAAGTGAATAAGGAAAAGCTGAATGTACAGGCGACTTTAAAAGAAATTATTTATCAATGGGAAATTGTCCATACGGAGTCTTTGTCCTCTGCGAAACTTACCTTTATAAATCCAGAAAAGCCGATTTTTACCATGCTTGATAGTGTTCGTTTTCAACAAATTATCGTAAATTTATTAAATAATAGCTTACATGCAATCAAGGGGAAGCAGGGTGGAAAAATAACAATCCGATTAACCCATGATGACCAGAACATCAAAATTTTAGTTGAAGATAATGGCTATGGCATACCAAAAGAAGAACAAGCTTATATTTTTGAACGATTTTATCGAGGGAAAAATAAGAAAGATATCGAGCGTGGGATCGGCTTAGGATTGCCATATAGTCTTCTGCTCGCCAAAGCACAGGGAGGATATTTATCTTTACAAAATTCAGATGGTAGATCTACAATATTTCTATTACAATTTCCAATACTTACTTAAAAAAAGGGGGCTGTTCGGAATGACAGTTCAAGAAGAAAAATATTGCAAGGAATCATTAGTAGTAAAAACAAGCCGAATATTCCCAATTGATACAAATAACCATAATTCCTTATTTGGAGGGAAACTGATGAGTTATATAGATGATGTGGCCTCTATTTCTGCATCGAGACATTCAAGAAGCGATGTAGTCACAGCTTCAACGGACTCCGTTGATTTCCTGTTTCCTATTCGCCCGACAGATTCTGTATGTTTAGAATCCTATGTAACACATACAGGAAAATCATCGATGGAAGTTTTTGTGAAGGTAATAGCAGAAAATTTAAAAACAGGGGAAAGAAAGCTCGCTGCTACATCTTTTTTAACCTTTGTTGCATTAGATGAGAACGGCAAGCCAAGACGGGTTCCTAAAGTAATCCCCCAGTCCGAGGAAGAGACCATGCTTTATAACACAGCAGAACAACGCGTAAAAATACGTAAAGATAGAAGAGAACATAGTAAGGCATTTGCAAGTGTTATTAGTACAGATATGCCTTGGGGATAAGTTGACCCTGGTTTGGCTGATAAGTCGAGGAGATTGGCTGATAAGTCGAGAGTTTGGCTGATATTGGCGAGAGTTTGGCTGATAAATCGGTAGTTTGGCTGATAAATCAGTAGTTTGGCTGATAAATCGGTAATTTGGCTGATAAATCGGTAGTTTGGCTGATAAGTCGAGAGTTTGGCTGATAAGTCGAAAGTTTGGCTGATAAATCGGTAGTTTGGCTGATAAGTCGAAAGTTTGGCTGATAAGTCGTAAAGTTTGGCTGATAAGTTGTAGAGATTGGCTGATAAGTTGTAGAGATTGGCTGATAAGTTGTAGAGATTGGCTGATAAGTCAGTAGTTTGGCTGATAAATCAGTAGTTTGGCTGATAAGTCGAGAGTTTGGCTGATAAGTCGAGGAGTTTGGCTGATAAGTCGAAAGTTTGGCTGATAAGTCGAAGAGTTTGGCTGATAAGCCGTAGAGTTTGGCTGATAAGTCGAAAAGTTTGGCTGATATCAGCCAAACTCAGACCCTCTACATTCAATTTGAGTGTAGAATTCTATTAATCTCAGAAAAAATGCTAAAAAATCACTAATAAAACGATAAAATAGACAATTTGACAACGAAACTACCCCGTTTCCACCACACCCACAAAGCGAATGATCTCCACTCAACCTCCCCATATTAGAAAGTAATGCCCAATCATTTGCTATCTTTTCTCTCATCCAATCCTCAAACTAAATTAAATTTCCCCCCAACAAATGTCCAATATGCGGAACAACCAATCATTCCTAATCATTTCGAAGTACGAAGAAAAGCTTCAGAATATATTAACTTTTCAGAAAAATATACTGTTAAATTTTCTGACAATATGAAAGACACTTGTCTAGAAGAAGATTATAATCCAAACATGGAACAGGAGCAATTGGGAAAATATCCTGTCGTTTCATAGATAAAAAGACAATGATAGGGGGCATATTATGTTATCCAAAAAAGTACTTTCTTTCGCGATGACTGCAACATTAGCTTTAGGATTTATGAGTGGTTGTGCTTCAAACACAAACTCGGATTCAGGGGATTCAGGAGACAAAAAAGTAATTAAAATTGTTACACAATCACCACTTTCTGGAGGCAGCGCTACATTAGGGGAAGCAATTAAATTAGGAGCGCAGCTGGCTATTGATCAACAAAAGGATAAGTTTGCTGAATTAGGATTCGAACTTAAATTAGATGCACAGGATGATCAGGGAGATCCGAAAAAAGGGGTTGCTAATGCTAACTTAGTGGTTGCGGATAAATCTGTATTAGGGGTAGTCGGTCACTTAAACTCAGGTGTTTCCATTCCAGCATCTGAAGTTTATGAAAAAAATAATCTTGTAAGTGTATCTCCGGCAAGTACAGCCACTGACTATACGGATCGCGGTTTAAAAACAGTGAGCCGTGTTGTTGCTCGCGATGATTTTCAAGGTCCTGCTGGGGCACAATATGCTGTGGAAACTTTAGGGGCAAAGAAAATTTTTGTTGTTCAAGATAAAACAGCTTATGGTTCAGGTCTAGCAGATGCCTTTAAAGAAGCAGCGGAAGATTTAGGAGCTGAAGTTGTTGGTTATGAGGGAATTACCGTTGGTGAAAAAGACTTTAACGGTGTTTTAAACCAAGTAGCCTCTAAAAAACCTGATCTAATCTATTACGGTGGCCTTTATGCAGAAGGGGGAATTTTGGTAAAGCAAGCACGTGAAAAAGGATTAGATATCCCATTCATGGGTGGAGACGGTTTAGACTCATCTACTTTTGTTGAAATCGCAGGAGATGCTGTGAAAAATACCTTCATTACTTCCGTTGCCGGTGATACAACCCAATCAGAAGAAGGAACGAAATTTGCTGAAGATTATAAAGCAGCATTCAGCAAAAACATAGAGTCCTATTCTGCCTATGCATACGACTCTGCAGCAGTTTTATTAGCAGGCATTGAAAAAGCAATTAAAGAGAATGATAACAAATTACCAACTCGTGAAGAGGTTACCAAAGCTGTGCGTGCTACACAAGATTACAGAGGGGTAGTGACAGAAGTTGGATTTGATGAGAAAGGAGATAATAAATTCGCAAAAATCTTTATTTATAAGTTTGATGAAGCCAAATACCCAGCTACATTAGATGGAGAAATTAGCCAATAAACGAGTAAATAAAAAGGACATGGATATCAACCGTCCTTTTTATTTGCAAAGAACTAAATGCCGGATATTAATCTTAGCTATTTAGTAGATAGAAATCAGCATATATGGTGATTTCGTCAATAGAAAGAATCTGTTGAGTAACCGTAGCGGGAAATCTTTCATCTTATGCGGTTAAACTCTATCTACTAAAACCATTAAATCAAAAGTGTGGGGAAGAGAATGCTAACTGAAATTTTACAAACATTACCGCAAGTTTTAATTGATGGATTAACATTAGGAGCGGTGTATGCCGTTATTGCATTGGGATACACAATGGTTTATGGAATATTAGAATTGATAAATTTTGCTCATGGGGAAATATTTATGTCAGGTGCATTCATTGGCACGGCCATCTTAATTACTTTAACAAGTCTAGGATGGACTTCGATGCTGCCTGCTGTACTTTCCTTAATTGTCATGCTCCTAATTACTAGTCTCATCACAGGTTTTTTAGGAATGGGAATCGAAAGAGTCGCTTATCGTCCACTGCGAAAAGCACCAAAGTTAATTGCTCTTATCTCAGCTATTGGTATCTCCTTTTTACTACAGGATATCGTTCGTTTCATTACAGAATTATTCAAAGGGAATTACATAATTACTTCGCCTAATCTATTTTCTGACAAAATAAATATCGGATCTGTTTTCGGTTCTCATGCTGCAAGTTTTAAAAGCTCGTTTTTAGTTGTTATTATAGTAGCCGTTATTTTGATGGTAGGATTAGATTTTTTTGTTAACAAAACAAAGTGGGGCATGGCGATGAGAGCTGTGGCGCAAGATAGAGACACGGCATCTTTAATGTCTATTAATGTGAATAAGGTTATCTCTGTCACTTTCTTTGTAGGATCTGCTTTAGGCGGCGCCACTGGTGTATTATTTGCTGTTCAATATGGAACAATCGATCCGTACATTGGATTTATACTAGGACTTAAAGCTTTTACTGCCGCAGTTTTAGGCGGAATTGGCAATATACGCGGAGCAATGCTCGGCGGTATGTTAATTGGACTGATTGAAATGTTCACCGCAGCGAATCTGTCGGTTATCACAGGCGGGATTATGGGAGCAGAATATAAAGATGTTGTTGCATTTGCCATATTGATTATCGTCCTTATTTTTAAACCAGAAGGCTTATTTGGCAAAGCCGTAGCAGAGAAAGTGTAGGTGGAAAAGATGGCTAACATGATTAAAACCATCCAAACAAATAAAGTTGCCCAAATTATTCTTTTCTTTGCTTATGTATTGGTGACAACTGCTGCATTGGCTTTCTCGCAAAAATCAGTGATTGCCTTTTTACTATTATTGCTATCGCTATTACTCCTATATTATATGAATCTCGGAAATAAAATGAAGTGGGGAATTGCTTTACTTATTTTAGTGATTGTTCTCCCGATTTCAGCTAGTCAAGGGCCATCCTATCAAGCATATATGGAAGTAGCAACTATGGTAGGGATTTATGTTTGTATGGCTTTAGGGCTGAATATCGTTGTTGGTCTTGCAGGGTTGCTTGATTTAGGATTTGTTGCTTTCTTTGCTGTTGGCGCCTACACATATGGCGTGTTTGCGACAGCACAAGCGAATAACTTCATGCCCTTTGGAACATATCCATTGTCCGGAAATAGCTTTTGGTTTTTTATTATCATTGGTTTATTTGTAGCTGCTCTATTTGGGGTTTTATTAGGGATTCCAGTATTAAGAGTAAAAGGAGATTATTTGGCTATTGTTACATTAGGTTTTGGGGAAATAATCCGGATTGTATTTAATAACTTAGATAAGCCAGTAAATATCACGAATGGAGCGATGGGGCTGCCAAGTATTCAACAGCCTGAATTATTTGGTATTACTTTGTCACAGCCGAACCAATTCTATTATATTGTGCTAGTTATGTTTATTATTGTAATTTATGCTGTGACTAGAATGGAACATACAAAATTAGGCCGTTCTTGGAAGGCGGTCAGAGAAAATGAGATTGCTGCACAAGCGATGGGAATTCCCCTTGTAAAAACAAAGTTGACGGCATTTGCTATTGGGGCATCCTTTTCCGGAATGATGGGAGTTGTGTTTGCCGCAAAGCAAATGTTTGTGGATCCAACAAGTTTCACTTACTTAGAATCTACGACCATTCTTGTTATGGTCATCCTTGGAGGAATGGGAAGTGTGCCAGGTGTTATTCTAGGAGCGGCAGTTGTAACGATATTAAACTTACAGGTGCTAACCGAGTTAACGGGGTGGCTAAGCCAAGTAACCACTATTCCTGATGCCTTATCTCCAGCAAAAATGCAAAGATTTATCTTCGGTGCCCTTTTAATTATTATGACCTTATATCGTCCACAAGGATTAATACCGGCAAAAAATAAAAAGGTTAATGCCAAGAAATTAAAAGAGAGCATAGCAGAAAAGCAGGAGTCTACTATATTGCTTAAGGAGGGGCACAAATGAATATACTCGAAGTGAAAGGACTAACGAAAAAGTTTGGTGGACTTGTTGCGAATTCCAATATTGATATGTCTGTCGAGAGGAATTCCATCACAGCGGTAATAGGACCGAATGGAGCGGGAAAAACGACTTTTTTCAATATGATAACAGGGGTGTATAAACCGACATCTGGGGAAATTCTCCTTGACGGAAAAACAATTGCCGGGCTTAAGCCGCATGTCGTAGCGAAACAAGGAATTTCCAGAACTTTTCAGAATATCCGCCTTTTCAGTGATATTACCGTATTGGAAAATGTCATGGTCGGAATGCATAACCATATCAAAGGCAGCTTGGTTGGGACATTGCTTCAATTGTCAAAGGCTAAACAGGAGGAAGAGAAAGCAATGAAAGAGGCATATCGCCTATTAGAATATGTTGGGCTTGCTGATCTATTAAATGAAGCAGCGGCAAATTTATCATATGGAGCACAACGGAGATTAGAAATTGCTCGTGCTCTAGCTACAAAGCCTAGCGTTTTATTATTAGATGAGCCTGCTGCTGGTATGAACCCGAAGGAAACAAGTCTATTAACTGGTTTAATTCAAGATATGTGTAAGAAATATGATTTGACCATTATTTTAATTGAACATGATATGAAGCTGGTGATGGAAATTTCAAACCATATCATCGTATTGGATCATGGAGAAAAAATTGCAGAAGGTGGTCCGGAAGAGATACGTTCCAATCCGAAAGTAATTGAAGCCTATTTAGGAAAAGGAGCAGTATCACTTGCTTAAAGGGGGAAGCAGCATGGAAAAGATACTTGAATTAACGGATATAGAAGCTTGGTATGGAGGAATTCAGGCATTAAAAGGAATTAGTTTACATGTTGATAAAGGAGAGATCGTTACCCTCATTGGAAGTAATGGTGCTGGCAAATCGACGACTCTTAAATCTATTAGCGGGCAGGTTCCAATCAAAAAAGGCAGTATTCTTTTTAATGGAAAAGATATTGCTAATGTAGCAGCCCATAAGACAGCCGTTTTAGGGATTTCCCAAGTGCCAGAAGGAAGGCGGATTTTTCCTAAGCTATCTGTACGAGAAAATCTATTAATTGGCGCTTTTGCTGTAAAGGATAAACAATTAATGGAAGCAAGAATGCAAAAAGTATTTGAGTATTTTCCGAGATTAAAAGAAAGAGTCGAGCAAAAAGGAGGAACCATGAGTGGTGGCGAGCAGCAAATGCTGGCAATAGGGCGAGCGCTTATGATGCAGCCAGAAGTACTAATGTTGGATGAACCATCAATGGGACTTGCGCCAATTATTGTCGAGCAAATCTTTGAAATTATTAAAGAACTCAATAACCAAGGAATGACAATTTTATTAGTAGAACAGAATGCCTTTCAAGCATTGCAAATTGCCAGTAGAGGGTATGTCATTCAAACAGGAGAAATTGTATTAGAAGGAACAGGAGCAGAGTTGATTACCAATAAACAAGTGCAGGAAGCTTACTTAGCATAAGGATAGAGAAAAAGGAGAAGGCTTTTTATGAGACCTTCTCCTTTTTTATGACTGAATTAATTATTTAAGAATTTTACACATACTGGTTCTGGTGCTTCTATCTCTGATTGCAATAAAGTTAGTTTTCCAGTAACTGTATCTCTTTCAAATAAAGTAAGGGTATCTGATTGTTCATTGGATGCAAGCAAGAATTGTTCTGTTGGATCTAGAACGAAATCTCTCGGCCAGTTTCCTTCTGTTGAAGTTCTGTCAATAAAGGTTAATTGACCAGTTTCCCCATTTACTTGGAAAATCGCAATTGAATTATGACCGCGATTTCCTGCATAAACATAGTTTCCGTCTGAAGAAAGATGGATAGCACTTCCTTGGCTATTTTCCGTAAAATCAATTGGTAGTGTAGAGATGTATTGTAATTCCTCGAATGCTCCAGTTTCAGCATTAAAAGATAATGCAATGACTTCATTGCTTAATTCTGTCATGACATAAGCAAATTTGCCATTAGGATGGAAGGCAATATGTCTTGGACCACTTCCAGGTTTAACGGATAAACTGCTGACTTCTTCTAGCTTTCCATCAACAAGCTTGTACGTATCTACTCGGTCTGTTCCTAAATCAACAGAAACAGCATATTGATCATTAGGACTGAATCCAGCAAAATGCATATGAGGTTTTTCTTGGCGAGCTGGATTTGGGCCTGTCCCTGTATGCTCGATGATAGATGCAGCACTGCTTAATGAGCCATCTGTATGTACCGGATAGGATTCGGCAGTTCCTTTATGATAGTTTGCAGAAAGAACAAGCGTTTTGTCTGCATTTACACTTACATGGCAAGGAGATGCTCCTTCCGAATATTCGCTGTTAATAAGGGCAAGACTGCCATCTGAATGAATAGAGTAAGCAGAAACACCACCTAAAGAGCCTTCTTTACCGACAGCGAATAAATGCTGATTATCGTTTGTAACCGTTAAATAGGTAGGGTTTTCAATTTCAGCCACTAGAGAAACATCTGTGATTTTTTTCGCTTCTGTGTCTAATACAAATGAATAAATACCTTTACTAGTCTTTTTTGTATATGTGCCAATGTAGCCAGTGAATTTTGTCATAAACAGATCTCCTTTAACATTTTTACAAAATTAATACTATTTATTAATTATAGCACGAGCCTAATCAAAACGTACAAATTAGAGTCTGCCTATTTAAATAAAAGTATTAGTTAATTCTATTTTCCCGAAATTGCTTACTTGAAACAAGAGGGAATTTTCAGCTACTTTAAAGGGGAATATTGGAAGAATGAATGCGTTTTGTCGAATTTTTCCTGGATAATAGGAATGTAATAATCTTGTTTTTCCAATATCAGAGGAAACATAACGCTTCTACCGATGAGGGTGGTTTTATCTTATTTTAATTAATAATTATGTTAATTAAGGTGAGGTGAAAAACACTTATCGTTTATTTTTGTAATTTAAAAATAGTACTTATTAGGGGAGATAAACATAGGGTAGTAAGTAGATTAGCATCTTTAAATCTATGAAGTTTCTCTAAAATGCGACTTTTTATATTGTTTAAGAAGTGGGGATATAGTAAGCTAATGGAGAGTAGTGTAAGCTGGAAGCTAAGAAAGGAGTGGGAATATAATTAATAAAAAAGTTAATTTAATGTGGTTAATTAAATGTTAGTATCATCGAAAGGCATCCATATTGTACCCCATTTTACATAAAAAATTTGAACGTTCACTTTGGTTCTGTACACCACGAGACTTCCTATCAAAAAATGTAGATAAGATGGGATTTATTATGGATAGAAATGTATGCGTTTACAAACTAACGCAGTGAAGGGGAGAATGAAACGGTGAAGTGTGTGATAAAAAAATGGCTATTTTTTTTGTTGGTCATAATCGTACTATTTCCATGGCCTTATGTAAAGGAGAAACAGGTAAAGGCAGAAGGCTCTCAAGATGATTCGATCGAATTTCAGCATGTTTCCGTTCACGACCCGTCCATCATTAAAGGGGATAATGGCTCTTATTATGTTTTTGGATCACATATAGCAGCAGCCAAATCAACGGACTTAATGAATTGGACTTCTCTGGTGACAAGTGAATATCAAACGCCAGAAAATAATCCAATCTATGGGAATTTGTCTGAAAATCTTGCAGAGTCTTTTAAATGGGCAGGGGAAAATGATGCAGATAGCACTGGGGGCTATTCTGTATGGGCTCCTGATATTTTTTGGAATAAAGATTATGCTTGGGATGATGGTTCAAAGGGAGCTTATATGTTGTATTATAGTGTCTCTTCTACCTATATTCGTTCAGCGATAGGCATTGCTGTATCGAAAAATATAGAGGGACCTTATGATTATAGGGATACTATTATATATTCTGGTTTTACCAATTATGAAACGACTGATAATAAGAGTGTGATTAATAAACATTGGGAAAATACGAATATCGCAGAGTTGATTGCAGACGGTACTTTAGATAATGTAAATCCAGATTGGTTTACAAGTGAGGGAAATTATAATAACGCCCTTTATACGAATGCGATTGATGCAAATATTCTCTATGATGAGAATGGAGATTTATGGATGACATATGGTTCCTGGTCAGGTGGAACGTTTATTTTGCCGCTAGATAAGAAAACTGGTGTACCCATTTATCCTAGAAAGGATGGAAAAACCTCGGATGGCAGAATAGTTGATCGATATTTCGGTACGAAGATTGCTGGAGGATATGGAAGATCTGGGGAAGGAACATATGCTGTCTACGATAAGGAAACAGGGTATTACTATCTTTACATTACGTACGGTGGATTAGCTTCTGACGGTGGTTATCAAATGAGGCAGTTCAGATCAAAAAAGATTGATGGACCGTATGAAGACGCATCTGGCAATGCTGCTGTTTTTCCAGAAAGCTTTAATTTAGGTCCAGGAAATTTCCCGAGCAATGATGATCATAAAGAAATTGGGAATAAAATGATGGGAAATTTCTTGTTTAAAAGAGATTTTGGAGAAGATGGCAGTGGGATAGGAACAGGCTATATGTCACCAGGACATAATTCTTTTTTGATAGAAGAAGAACTTGGCAAAGAGTTTATTGTGACACATGCTCGATTCCCTCAACAAGGAGAACTGCATCAAGTGCGTGTCCATCAAACCTTTAAAAACAAGGAGAAATGGCCAGTGCCAACTCCATTTCAATATGCGGGTGAAACAATAGAGACTGTGTCTGAGAAAGATATTGTTGGTGATTATAAGTATATCAATCACGGCAAAGAAATTACGGGGAAATTAACAGAATCGCAATGGATTAAATTAAATGCAGATAAGACAGTTTCCGGTGCTGTAAGTGGGACATGGAAGCTATACGATGATTACAGAGTGGAAGTTGAGATAGAAGGGCAAATATATGATGGCGTATTTATTCGTCAATATGATCCTGCGACCGCGAAATGGGTGATGACCTTTAGTGCCATGTCTGGTGAAGGAGTGGTAATTTGGGGGAGTCGTGGGGATAGTAAATCAAACCAAGAAGTGGTAGCAAGTGTGAAAGCGGAACTAATTAAGGCCATTCCGACCGAGGTAATCAAGGATATCTCCTTGCCAACTCAAGCAGCACAAGGTACAGCCATTGTCTGGGTATCTTCACAGCCAGAAATCATTTCCAATGATGGGATTGTAACAAGACCGCCATTTGGTTCTGAAAATGCTGATGTAAAATTAACAGCAACTATTACTTTAGGGGATGCGAAAGAATCATTGTCTGTAATGGTTCATGTATTAGCAGAAGAGGAAGGGAGATTAACTGCCTATTATGACTTTAATGATGGGTTTGCAGATCGATCTGGTAATCAAGCCGATGCAATAGTAACAGGTGATCGCATTCACAATACAGGCGGGGAAGTTACGTTTGCAAAGGGTATTGCAGGGAATGCTGCTAAATTTAACGGAGAATCTGGACTTAAATTGGCAGATGGTTTAATTGCAAGTAATAAGTATTCCCTATCACTTTGGATAAAACCGGAAGAAATCACGGAATTTACAACGACTTTCTTCGGTGCGAGAACAGAGAATAATTGGATTAGTCTTGTGCCGAATGCACAGAATGTGACAAAGGTATGGTCCCATAATGGTGACCAATGGTATGATGCGGTATCTGACTCTATAATCCCCAAAAATGAATGGACACATTTCGGATTTACGGTAAATGAAGGAGAGGCAAAGGTTTACATTAATGGAGAGGAAAAATTTTCTGATGGGAATTTTCCAGATGTCTTTACAACCGTTAATGCCCAATTTAGTTTAGGTGTAAACTATTGGGACATGCCCTTTAAAGGTTTAATGGATGAAGTACGCGTATATGATGGACTTGTTCTTACAGAAACAGAAATCCAATCACTTTTTGAAAATCCAGTAGTAGAAGAGCCAGGAGCAGAAGAGCCAGGAACAGAAGAGCCGGGAGCAGAAAAGCCAGGAACAGAAGAGCCGGGAGCAGAAAAGCCAGGAACAGAAGAGACGGGAGCAGATAAGTCAGGAGCAGAAAAGCCGGGAACAGATAAGCCAAGTGCTGAAAATCCGCAGACTGACAACACAGGGAAAGCATTACCGAACACTGCAACAAACGAATATAATTGGATAATCGGAGGATTATTCCTATTGGCTGCGGGCTTAAGTATATCCTTAGTTAAACGAAAACGGGCCATGAAAGTGAAATAAATCATGATGGACCACTTAATTTCTGCAGTGATTAAGTGGTTCTTTGTTTTTAGAATGGTAGATGGGGAAATAAAATACTCTTTCAGCATTATTTCTAGTGAAAAAACTAAAACAAATTAGGTATAAGAACAGGGAAGCCTTTTGATGTTTTTTTTCAGAAAATAATCACAATAGTGACTGTGGAAAAATGGAGAGGTTATCAACTTAATTACTAACAAGATAAATCCTGAAAATAAAGTATTCCACAGGGTTATCCACATTATCAACAGAATTAGGTTTTGGTTATCCACAAAAATGTAAGGGTTTTAAAAAAGTGGTAGAGAAAGAGAATGAGATGAATCATCTCTTCCTCTAAACGGTTATTTAGTATCTTTTCTATTAGCTGCTCGATCAGCCATTTTGAATTCATGTTGATAGGTTACGGCTTGCATGCTAGATAGTGTGTGTTTTGGTTTTTGCTTTTTCTTGCCTTCCATATCACAACAATCCTTTCCATTTTTTCTATTATGTTCTTTATTCTTCCCTAGTTATATAAATTAGATTCAAAATGCGAAGGTAAATTAGTGGAGAGGCAAAAGTATGTCTTTCCACCTTTTATGTGCTACATTTGAAATAGATAAAGTTCGCATTAGATGATTTAGAGAAGGCGAAAAATAGATAATGTGGTGATTAGAATGATTATAAGCAAAATAACAAGACAGAAGGAATTGAATGACCGTTATAATATTTTTACCCTGAAACAGGGAAAAGATGTGTATGCATTTAGCGTCGATGAAACAGTCCTAATTAAATATAAGCTGCGAAAAGGGATGGAGCTAGATTCGCTCTTATTAAATGAAATCCAATATACAGATGAAATAAGAAAAGGATACCATATGGCCGTTCGGTATTTGTCTAAGGTAAAAAGAACGGAAATGGAAGTAAGGAAGCATCTTTCCGCTAAAATGGAAAATGATGCATTGATAGCAGAGGTAATGACAAAGTTAAAGGAAATGAAATTCATCGATGATGAAGATTACGCTTTTTCCTATGTTCGCACTCAACGGAATACGACAACCAAAGGAGCAGAAACGATTAAACGAGAATTAAGGGAAAAAGGGATCCAGCGGGAATTAATCGAACGTTCGATGGAGGAGCTTTCTTATGAGGACCAAATGCAAGCAGCGAAGAAAATTGTTGCGAAGTTTTTGGCTGGCAAGAAAAAGGACTCTAAGAAGATTATCATCCAGAAATTAGAGCAGACTCTTGTTAGAAAGGGATATACCTCTGATATTATCCAACAAGTAAAAAGGATGCCGGAGATTGTGGAAATGGATACAGATGAATTAGAAACCGTTCGTATCCATGGGGAGAAGGCAAGAAGAAAATTTGCCAAGTTCACTGGATATGAATTCAAGCAAAAAATGAAGCAGTTCTTATACCGTAAAGGATTCTCTATGGATCTTATCGAACAGTATTTAGACGAAATAGAAAATGAAGACTAATTAGTTATCAGTGTAGTGTTAACAACAAACTTTATTAGAAATGAAAGCTAATTTTTTGCCGATTCTGAGGATTTTTATTAAACTAGTTGGTAGTGGAGGGGAATATAAATGCTGACAAAAAGATATAGCATGATGACAGAACATGAGCTCCGTATGGAAATATCCACTTTAAATGATCAAGCAAAAAAAGCTGAGCAGCTTGGTATGGTTAATGAATATGCTGTTTTAGAAAGAAAAGCAGTTCTTGCCAAATCGTATTTATTAAATCCTAAAGATTATAAAGCTAATGAAATATATGAAATAGAAGGCGATCCAGGAGTTCTTTTTCAAATCGATTATATGAACGGCGTTTTTGCGTGGGGAAAGCGACAAGTAGATGGAAGCCAAGCAGAGGGGATTCCAATCGCATTATTAAAGAAGAAAGCATAAGGAAAAGAGTGGAGGGACCAAAAGATGGTCTCTCCCTCTTTCCTACAGAATAAAGATCTGTTTATTTTTTTGGTTTGCGATGTGAGGAAGCATGCATTCTCTCTTGAGGATGTGTATTGATTGTGCCATTGGCTCTTTTCGAAGCATATTCTGTTTTTGCTCTCGGTTCTCCCTCAAGCTTAACATCATTTGTATTATCTACATTTCCCATCGTCATACCTCCAAAGAATCAACTAAGTCAAAGGTAATAAACTTCAACTTTGTTTATTACAATGGATAGTATTTGTTAATCACCTGCAATCTATTAGTAAATACAAAAAAGAAAGAAGGAATAAAATAATGCATGAAGCACAGAAGAAATTAGTGGAGCGGCTGTTGGAGCTTAATTCGTTTATTTCAGTAGGCCAAGCACAAACATGGGTGGAATTATTATGGGAAGATTTTGAGTCAACCTATGCTAAAGCAGGTCGTAAATATCAGGGAGAAGAAGTAACGGAACGAGTTGTTAGTCAGTGGATTGAGAACTACGGTGGAAAGCTTCATGAATTTGTAGCAGAAAACCCAAAATATAAAGAATTCCTTGCAGATGATAAAAAGAAATTGCATTAAAAGAGGTCGACTTTAAAGGTCGACCATTTTCATGCTAATTGGTTAAAATATCGAGTTTCTTTTTCAGCTTATCTTCACTAAAAATCCAGCCTGTGTAGGAAGTGATGATATTCAAGTTTAGATCGAGATGAACAACGGCGACAAATGGATAGTGTCCATTGCTTCGGTAGCGTAAATCAATGAAGCGGACTTGGTATTGGTCATCCAGCTCGATAACTTCCCACCGAAATACAGGAGAGAAGGATAAGAAAGCAGATAGGTTCTTATCTTTTTGAGCTGCGGTTAGAACTGGTGTATCTGGAACTGGAATACGATGGAATTTATCGTAGATTTCAATTTCGTGCTGATGGGACCTGCCGACATAGAAGGAGTCGTCGGTCATCACAGCGATACGCCAATGGTTATATCTCATGGTTGGCGATAAAATGATTTCCTTTGCATCTGGAATTCTTTTTTTCACATTTATTTTTACCTGACGTTGTGTAAATACCCGCAGAAGGTAATAGCCAATCAGTACGATATATAAAGTTAAAAAGGTATAGCCAGGATCTGCGCCGAATAACCAGAATAGGATTGCTACAATATGCATGGAGAAAATGATGGGATCAAATGTATTAATAATCCCCAATGCGACCCATTTATTTGTAAAAGGACGTAGAGCCTGCGTTCCATACGCATTAAATATATCGACAAACACATGCAGGAAAACAGCTATAAATGTCCAAAGCCATAAATGGAACAAATTTGCCTCTGGGAAAAGCGGGTACATGACAGCAAGTATAAGTAGGGGCCACAAAAGTACTGCTGGGATGGAGTGTGTCACTCCACGATGGTTGCGTATATAAACGGCATTATTTCTTAATTTTAATACTGTATCGATATCTGGTATTTGTGAGCCGATGATGGTGGCGATTATTACACCTGTAGTTGTTGCAGGATCAGAAGCAACAACTGGGTCTAACGTGGCTAACCCACCAAGTGCAACTCCCATAACAATATGAGTTCCTGTATCCAAAATACCAAACCTCCTTGATTTTCTCTCCGAATTATTTGGATGAAAACACCATAATTACAATAAAAATATCCTTTTCTTTTTTCTTAACAAAAGATACACTACAAACAGTTAATATATTCGCATGATGTAAAAATACGGATAATGTTATTAAATAATAAATAAAGTTGGCAAACAATCGGACAAACGCGTAATTTTATCAAAAAATAGCTCTTCTATTTAAAATGAGGCAAATTTACTTATTTATACTATTGCAATTTAACTTAGCTATTGGTAAGAACGTGAATCATTTTGTGCTACTTTCATTCTATCCCATTCCATCCTATGATGCACACCATGTCCAATAGTAGTAAAAGAAATCTATATATTGTTATTCCCAAAAAAAATTAATAATTAACATCTGGAGGTTAATCGTGACAGATAAGCAAGAAATAATCAAAAATCAAGTGGATGTCGAGCGGTTTAGAGAAGATTTATTGAATTGGTTTATAGAGGAACAAAGGGAGCTGCCATGGAGACAAGATCAAGATCCCTATAAAGTATGGGTATCTGAAATCATGCTTCAGCAAACAAAGGTGGATACGGTTATTCCCTATTTTAACCGATTCATTTCTCAATTTCCAACCATTGAGGCGTTGTCGAAGGCTGAAGAAGAAAAAGTACTGAAGGCCTGGGAAGGATTAGGCTATTATTCAAGAGCGCGTAATTTACATGCTGCTGTTAAGGAAGTGCATGAAAAGTATGGGGGCAAAGTGCCAGATACTCCGAAAGAAATTGCGTCCTTAAAAGGGGTAGGACCGTATACAGCAGGTGCAATTTTGAGTATAGCATATGGGGTTCCAGAACCTGCTGTTGATGGAAATGTAATGAGAGTTTTATCGAGGATTCTCTCGATTTGGGAAGATATTGCCAAACCAAAAACAAGAAAGACATTTGAAGAAGCAGTACGTGTGCTGATCTCGCATGAGAATCCGTCCTTTTTCAATCAAGCACTTATGGAGCTCGGTGCCTTAATCTGTACCCCAACATCTCCTTCGTGCCTGCTTTGTCCAGTAAGAGAGCATTGTCATGCTTTTGAGGATGGGACAGTAACAGAGCTGCCTGTAAAGACAAAAACGAAGAAACAAAAGTCAATTCAGCTTGCGGCAGTCGTTTTAACAGATGAAGAGGGAAGAACATTGATTCATAGGCGCCCGAATACAGGATTGCTGGCAAATCTATGGGAGTTTCCTAATATGGAAATTGTTCAAGTGTTAAAAAGCGAGAAAGCGCAGCTTGAGGAAAAGCTGTTAGAAGACTATCAGGCTAAAGTAGAAGTTGGCGAAATGATTACTAGGATTGAACATGTTTTTTCTCATTTGATCTGGAACATCAATGTATATAGCGGAAAATTAATAGAGTTAAAAGAGGAGAAAGAAGATATCAGAAGAGTAAATGCGGATGAAATTGCACCATTCCCATTCCCTGTGTCTCATCAGAAAATGCTGAAATTTTTACCAGAGCAAGTGAAGAAAGGGTGACCATATGTGGTCATCCTTTCTTATTCATAGCTTACTTCTGTCCCATGTGTATAATCAGCTTCGTTCCTTTTTAACCCGCCTCTATTTTCGATTTCCTCTATGATGCTGCGGTGTATACTGGCACCTTCGCTATTGAGATAAGGGGTCATTTGCTGCAAGGAGTGGTGAAAGTAGGCAAGTTCATCATCTTTCCAATCTGATTTAGCGATCATGGCTAATTTGGTTATATCTCTGCCAACATACATAGGTTATACCTTCCTTTACTTTTACCGTTTTCTCCTCTATTGTGTGGATGTTGATTGCGAACTATGCATGAATAGAGGTAAAATGAGAAGTAAATGGATGGGAAAGGAATTAATAAGAATGACAAACAAAGTAGCATTAATTACAGGCAGCAGTAGAGGAATCGGAAAGGCAACGGCCATTCGCTTAGCCAAACAAGGCTATGATATTGTTATCAACTATGCAAGAAGCAAAAAGGCAGCGCAAGAAACTGCTGACGAAATTACGGCGCTTGGTAGAAAAGTGCTTCTAGTAAAAGCCAATGTTGGAGATGTAGACAAAATAAAGGCGATGTTTGCAGAAGTAAAAGCAGAGTTTGGTCGTTTGGATGTATTTATTAACAACGCTGCATCTGGGGTATTACGACCAATTATGGAATTGGAAGAGTCTCATTGGAATTGGACAATGAATATTAATAGTAAAGCCTTATTATTCTGTGCGCAAGAAGCAGCGAAGCTAATGGATAAAGGTGGAAAAATCGTTAGCATCAGCTCTCTAGGAGCGATTCGCTATTTAGAAAACTATACAACGGTTGGAGTGAGTAAAGCTGCTGTAGAAGCATTAACTAGATATTTAGCGGTTGAATTAGCACCAAAAAATATTGTAGTAAATGCCGTTTCAGGTGGAGCGGTTGATACTGAGGCATTGACACATTTTCCAAACAGAGAAGAGTTGCTTCAAGCGGCAGCTGAAAAAACACCGGCAGGCAGAATGGTGGAAATGGAAGATCTCGTCAATACAGTGATGTTCTTAGTAAGCGATGATGCAAGCATGATAAGAGGACAAACGATTATTGTGGATGGCGGTATTTCGTTGTTAGTATAAGCGGTTTGTCTGGCGGAAAAAGGAGATTTCCTATAAAGGAGAACTCCTTTTTCTTTTTATTACTCTTTTTAAACCACAGGCTCTGCCTGTGTGAAAATAAAACTTGTAGAGTCGTATTAGAAAAAAACTCCAATCGTTATAATAGAAGATGGCCGTCAAACCAACTTCAAATAACGAGAGGAGTTCTGCTCATGTCGAGCGACAATAGTTTATCACATACAAGATGGAATTGTAAGTATCATATCGTATTTATTCCCAAATACAGAAGGAAAGTAGTATATGGGAAATTAAGAAAAGATATAGGTGCTATATTGAGAAAACTATGTGAAATGAAAGATGTAGAAATAATGGAAGCACATGCCATGCCAGATCATATACACATGCTGGTAAAAATACCACCGAAAATGTCTGTTTCGTATTTCATGGGATATTTAAAAGGTAAAAGTTCATTGATGATCCATGATAGACATGCAAATTTAAAATATAATCATGGAAATCGAACGTTTTGGGCGAAAGGATATTACGTAAGTACGGTTGGATTAAACGAAAAAACAATTGCAAAGTATATACGAGAGCAAGAAGCAGAGGACCGTTTGCGAGATAATATGAGCAAACGAGAATACGTCGATCCATTTAAAGATAAGTAGGGAGAGTAAACGGTTGGCGGTCAATTTAGAGGTCCCTTTAGGGGCTTCGTTGGTAAAGTGCCCTTATAGGGCGAAATTAAAACCGCCGGTTCTACCGGCGGATACTTACTTGGATTGGATTTTATTGGTAATAAAAAACTTTGGATAGAAACAAAACGTCTGGGACAAATTAATAGGCGTGGAGGTGATATTCATGGCTAAAAAAGCTGGTGCTACACAAAGTGGAACTAACATTCAAGAAGTAAAACAACAAAACGCTCAAGCAGGCCAAGGTCAACAATTTGGTACTGAATTTGCAAGCGAAACAAACGCTTCAGAAGTAAGAAAACAAAATCAACAAGCTGAATCTAGAAAATCTCAAAACACAAGCAAATAATGCAAACAAAGGGCACTTCACTTACGGGAGAGTGCCCTTTGCTTTTGTTATAGAAACTTTTTTATGTTCGACAAAACTTCTTCTTTGTCTACAGAAGTAGTCAAAGGAATTAACATACATACGAAGAAATAGTAAAAGGTAGAGTTAATAGAAAAAGGGCCGTTCCCTTTTTATAAAATGAAACATATAAATCAATACAGTACCTAAAAATGAAGAGTAGGATGTGTTTTTTCATGGATGTATTTAACGGTTTAGTTGGAGAGCAAATGCGAATTATGGAAAAACTGCTCTATTTACAAGGAGAATTAGAAAGATGCGAAGAGATAGAAGAACAACTACAAATTCTCCAAAAAGAAACAGAACTAAAAGAAGTGCAAATAGAAATCAGCAATATGAAGGAAGAGCTAAAGAAAATACAAAAAATCTTTGAATTACAAACAGAAAAAGTCATTAAAGTCTACCAAGAAAATGAGCTGAAACTATCATCTAGTTCATAAAAATATGGAATATTTAAAACCATTGTGTAATTTCAATGGTTCTTTTGTTTTAAATTTACTAGAGAACCGTTATAATAAGAAATAAGAAAAAAGAGGAATCGTACTTTGTTGCCTTAAAGGAAATAATGAATCGCTTTTAGTATGTAACAGGTTACAAAGCGTCCGTAAATAGAAAGTAGGGGAGAAATAAAAATGGGCGTACCTATCGAGGGTGAACCAATACAAATTCACAGTTATAAGCATAATGGGCACATCCATCGAATCTGGGACGAAACAACAATACTTAAAGGGACGCAGAACTTAATTATAGGTGGCAATGATCGTACAATTGTTACGGAATCAGATGGAAGAACGTGGGTAACACGTGAACCGGCAATCTGTTATTTTCATTCCCAACAATGGTTTAATGTCATTGGCATGCTTAGAGAAGATGGCATTCATTATTATTGCAACCTAAGCTCACCGTTTATATACGATGGAGAGGCACTTAAGTATATTGATTATGATTTGGACATCAAAATCTTTCCAGATATGACATTCAATTTACTAGATGAAGATGAGTATGAACGTCACCGCCAAGAAATGAAATATCCAGAGGTCATTGATCGTATTTTGAAGACGCAAGTAACGCAATTAATACATTGGATAAGACAAAGAAAAGGTCCCTTTGCACCAGATTTTGTTGATTTGTGGTATGAAAGATACTTAACGTACAGAAGTTAATATGGATGACTGAAAAAAGCATGTTGAATTTCAGCAGGCTTTTTTCTTATGCATTCGCTGCGAATAGTGATAAAATGGTCTATTGTTATTAAAACGATTAAGAGTGACATTATTTTCAAAGATTGATGGCTCGTGGGCTGTTTTGGTTTGGGGGATTGAGTGGATTTTTAGAGAGGATTGATTCTGTGCCCGATTTGGCTTTGAAAGCGAGTCGAAGGGAAAAGAGAGGCGCTCTCCGTGCCCAAAGTGAAAAGGAAATGTGTGAAAAGGGAAAAGAGAAGCGTGCTCTGTGCCCGAAATGAAAAGGAAATGTGTGAAAAGGGAAAAGAGAAGCGTGCTCTGTGCCCGAAATGAAAAGGAAATGTGTAAAAAGGGAAAAGAGAAGCGATCTCCATGCCCGAACCAAAAGAAAAAGTGAAAAAAGGTAACAGAGAGCTTTTCTCTGTGCCCGTTTAGCATCAGCAAAAATCAAAAGCGCACAGATCAGATCAGCCACACTCAACCGTTTACGCGCTATCTTTCACAGTATTTTTAACAGAATGGCGAAAATTAAGTTTTCCAAACACAAAAAAAGGAAAAAGAACAAATGCAACATAGAGAGGGGAGTATATGTGGACAGTATTAAGAGGTATATGACCTTTGTAAAGCCATACCGATGGCAAATCATTGGGACGATCGTTATCGGCATTGTGAAATTTGCCATTCCGCTATTAATTCCATTGTTATTAAAATATGTAATTGATGATATTATTAACAATTCAGCCTTAGATCAGGCCACTAAAATGAGCAATCTGTGGACAATCATGATCATTATGACAATTGTTTTTATCGTGGTGAGACCACCGATTGAATACTATCGTCAATATTTCGCTCAATGGACTTCTAATAAAATTCTTTATGATATTAGAGATCAGCTTTTTATGCATCTGCAAAAATTGAGCCTAAAATATTATTCCAATACCCGTGCAGGGGAAGTTATTTCCCGTGTCATAAATGACGTAGAACAAACAAAAAACTTTATTTTAACCGGCTTAATGAATTTATGGCTAGATGCCGTAACGATTTTGATTACAATCGGAATCATGTTCACGATGGATGTAAAGTTAACATTTGTCTCTATTATTTTACTGCCGTTTTACGCGCTTTCCGTTAGCTACTTTTTTGGAAATTTACGTAAATTAACAAGAGAAAGATCCCAAGCTTTAGCAGGCGTACAAAGCTTTCTCCATGAAAGAGTCCAAGGAATTTCGGTTATTAAAAGCTTTGCAACAGAAGATCATGAACAAAAGCATTTCCAAAAGTATAATAATACCTTCTTGGAAAAAGCGGTCAATCATACGAAATGGAATGCGAAAGCGTTCGCTGTCGTCAATACGATTACCGATATTTCTCCATTGATTGTAATTGCCTATTCAGGCTATCAAGTATTGAATGGCGATTTATCGCTAGGAGCGATGATGGCATTTTTTGCTTATATTGAAAGATTATATAATCCATTGAGAAGATTAGTGAATTCTTCTACGACATTAACACAGTCTATCGCATCAATGGACAGGGTGTTTGATTTAATTGATGAAAAATATGATATCCAAGATAAACCAAATGCGGTTCCTTGTACAAATGTAAAAGGAGATATTACCTTTGAAGAAGTGGACTTTGCTTATGAGACAAACGATCCGAAAGTATTAGACAATATTTCCTTACATATTAAACAAGGAGAGACAGTAGCATTTGTTGGGATGAGCGGTGGCGGTAAGTCTTCCTTGATAAGTCTTATTCCAAGATTCTTTGATGTAACAGGAGGAAGAATTCTCTTAGATGGAATAGATATCAGAGATGTGCAAGCACGTTCCTTACGAGATCAAATTGGGATGGTTCTGCAAGAAAATATTCTCTTCAGTGAATCGATTAGGGAAAATATTATGATAGGAAAGCCTAATGCAACTGAAGAGGAAGTAATTGCCGCTGCTAAAGCTGCCAATGCGCATGACTTTATCACCCAGCTTCCAGAAGGGTATGAAACAAAAGTGGGCGAAAGAGGCGTGAAATTAAGCGGCGGCCAGAAGCAAAGAGTAGCAATTGCACGTGTATTCTTGAAAAACCCGCCAATCTTAATTTTGGACGAGGCTACTTCTGCTTTAGACTTGGAAAGTGAACAGTCCATTCAAGAATCATTGGAAGAACTGGCTAAAGACAGAACGACCTTGATTGTGGCCCATCGTCTATCTACGATTACTCATGCCGATCGCATCATTTTAATAGAACATGGAAAAATTATGGAAGATGGTACACATGAGGAACTAATGAAATTGCAAGGTCATTATCACGATCTATTTCAAATTCAGCAATTGGGAAATTAGAGATGAAAAAAAGGATCCAGAAGCAAGTTTCTGGATCCTTTTATATAAAGATTTTACTCTTCAATCGTTACATCGGCTTCATGCTGATGATGAACTTGAATGGAAGTGATTAATGTATCAAGATGCTCTACATTCTCATCATATTCAATGATGGCAGAAACAATTTGCATCATATGATATTGCTTTAATTCTTCTTCATTTTCAAGTACGGATGGTTCTGTCTCTTTATAATAAAGCATTAACTCTTGGAAAAGTATGTTTCGATCAAGAGAAATGCTGCCTTCTTCAAAAACAACATTAGGCTTTACTTTTCCAATAAATTTAAGCATGACATGTTCATGATGGTGAATAAGGCAATCAAGCTGCTGTTGAATAATATTTTGAAAATCCTCCGGCAAACTTAATAACTCATTTTCATATCGATGAATCTTTTTCAAGGTTTGAAAAGATTTCTTTAATGTGGCAATCATTTGCCGGTAAATGACTAATTTTCTCGTTTTTAATAAAGTTGTTTTTTTAAAATAATTCCGCTCTTCTTTGTACAGGATATATAACTGATCAATGCGCATTAAACGTTCCGACATTTTATCGATATCGTTCTTTAACAGACTATGTTCTGATGCATGTCTAATGTTTAGGCGGATCCATTTTGTTATTTCCTCACTTAAATCGGAAATTTGATTGTACAATTTATTTTCATACTTAGGTGGTATAAAAATCAGATTGACAGTCGAAGCAGAAAGAATTCCGAGCATTACTGTCGAGAAGCGAATAATTGCAAAGGTAATGAAGTCATCTGTAGGTGATTCCATAATGGCAATCAAGGTAACCACAGATAAAGTAATTGTCTTTTCTAAGTTTAATTTTAAGTTAATTGTAATAACAATGATGGCGGCAAGTCCAATAATAAAAACGTTGTTACCAAAGCTTAATACAAAGATGACTGCGATAATAGCACCAATGATATTGCCTCGTACTTGGTCAATGATCGATAAATAAGAACGATAGACAGTTGGCTGTATAGCAAAAATGGCAGAAATTCCTGCGAAAACAGGAGTTGGTGCATTTAAAAGTTGCGCTAGAAATAAAGCTAACACGATGGCGATTCCTGTTTTCAGAACGCGCGCTCCTAATGTCATAAATAAGTGTTCCTTTCATTTAATCTTTCTAACTATTTTCTTATACCCCTTACTTTTTGCGAAAAACACGAAAAGTAAACACAATAATGTACTATACATTGATTAGATGTGAACTTCAATAGACTGATGACTAATTTTTTCTTTTTTCGAAGGATTTTAAAAAAATGGACATATTGTTGTTAAAATTGAAATGATTTTACATAGTAGGAGAGGTAAAAAACGTAGTAATAGGGTGGTAGTTTTCATTAGTAAAAAAAGGTTCAGCATTTCTCTGAACCTTTTTCTAAACTTAAAACTTATATTCTTCTTTTAATGCAGCGAATGCTTGGTCAACTGCGTGCAGGGTTGCTTCGATGTCTTCTTCTGTATGCGCGATAGTGATGAACCATGCTTCGTATTTGGATGGTGCCAGCATGATTCCTTGTTCTACTAATAGCTTGAAGAAGCGGCCAAACATTTCACTGTCAGTACTTTCTGCTTGTTTGTAGTTGTAGACTTTCTCGGTCGTAAAGAAGACAGTAAGTGCTCCTTTTAGGCGGTTAATAGTAATTGGAACATTATATTTGGCAGCTGCTTCTAAAATGCCATTTTCTAATAATGCGCCTAATTTATCGAGATGATCGTATACGCCTTCTTGCTTTAATACTTCTAGACAAGCGATTCCAGCTTGGATGGAGGCTGGATTTCCAGCATGAGTTCCTGCTTGGTATGCTGGTCCAACTGGTGCCACTTGATCCATGATTTCTTTTCTTCCGCCATAAGCGCCGATTGGAAGACCACCGCCGATTACTTTTCCTAAGGCAGTCAAGTCAGGGTAAACACCTAATAAATCCTGTGCTCCACCGTAAGTAAAGCGGAAAGCAGTAATTACCTCATCATAAATAACAAGTGCGCCTGCTGCATGTGTTAAATCATTAATTCCTTGTAAAAATCCTTCTACTGGTTCAACAATTCCGAAGTTCCCAACGATTGGCTCGACCAGAACAGCGGCTACTTGATCGCCCCATTTATCCAATGCATCTTTATACGCATCTAAATCATTGAAAGGAACCGTGATAACGTCTGCAGCAATTACTGCAGGAACACCAGCAGAATCTGGTGTGCCAAGCGTAGAAGGACCTGAGCCAGCTGCAACAAGCATTGGATCAGAGTGACCATGATAGCATCCAGCGAATTTGATGACTTTATTTCTGCCTGTATACGCGCGAGCAACACGAATGGTTGTCATTACTGCTTCTGTTCCAGAGTTCATAAACCGGATTTTTTCCATGGATGGAATGGCTTCTTGCAGCATTTTCGCGAATTTCACTTCATGCGGAGTTGGTGTTCCGAATAGAAGACCAGTTTCGGCAGCGCGTGTTACTGCCTTTGTAATATGTGGGTGAGCATGTCCTGTAACAATCGGACCGTATGCAGCTAAATAATCGATATATTGATTTCCGTCTACATCAAAGAAGTAAGCACCTTGTCCTCTTTCCATTACGATCGGTGACCCGCCGCCAACCGCCTTATAAGAGCGCGAAGGACTGTTGACACCTCCGACAATAATCTCTAAAGCTTCTTCATGCAATCGTTCTGAATTTGTATGTAACATATAAACCTCCTATAAATCGTATCATTCTATAAAAAATACCTTCCCCCATTTTAGCACTTTTTAAAAGAAGATAAAGGGAAACAGCTTTTTAACCTAAGAGTACCTTTCGTACGTTTTCAATAGGAGAAAGAGATAAACGAATAAATAAGCAAGACAAGCATAGATATTAATGATAGAGGAATTACATTTATGCAAGGAAGTAAGGAGGTAAGGAAATGTTTTATGTCTTATTAGCACTCATTCTATTTTTTATTGCAATGAGCTTAAAAACACTATTTGTTCCTTACCAGAGAAAAGAAAAATGGGTCTCATTCGAGAATTTTATGTACTTAATCTTTGTCTATATCACCATTATGATTGGCTTTGGTCTAATCTATACATTATTCCAGATGAATGGCATCCCGGTTTATAATGATGGACAGGCACCTTCTTTAAACTATGATTTCTTTCATACACTCCATACAAGTATTTATTTTAGCGGGGTGACTTTATTTTCCGTAGGGTTTGGCGACTTAATGCCAATTGGGATGGGGAGGATGGTTGTCCTTATTGAGGCGTTGATCGGATACACAATTCCCGCTGCTTTTGTAGCACGGGCAGTATTTGATCTGAACAACTAGCAAAATGCTTTTCTTGATTCATAAAAGCATTTTAGGTAGGCTTAAATAAAAAGCAAAGGCGGGATACAATGTCTGTTCATATTGGAGAAACAGTGCCAGATTTTGAGTTAGAAGCAAATAATGGAGAGAAAATAAAATTATCCGATTATCGAGGAAAGAATGTTGTCTTATATTTTTATCCGAAAGATATGACACCAGGATGTACAACAGAAGCATGTGATTTTCGCGATAATCATGAAGATTTCCAAGGATACAACGCAGTAGTACTAGGAGTCAGCCCTGATCCGATTTCAAGACATCAGAAATTTATCGAAAAGCACGAGCTGCCATTCCTGTTATTAGCGGATGAAAATCATGAAGTAGCGGAAAGCTTTGATGTTTGGAAACTAAAAAAGAATTTTGGAAAAGAGTATATGGGAATTGAAAGATCAACCTTCCTGATCGACAAAGAAGGGAAGCTTGCGATGGAATGGCGCAAAGTAAAAGTCGCTGGCCATGTAGCAGAAATCAAACAAGCTTTAGAAAAAATCGAAGCCTAATTTTTATGGTAGGGACTTTTGTCCACTCATTAAAAGCCGAAGAGCATATTGTATAGTGAGCATATACCTCCTCATATATATGTCGGTGGCCAACGAAAACGTTCGTTGGTCTTTTTTTATGGAGAGAAGGGGGAAATGGATAAAACTTCTGGTGAAAAAAATACGGTTTCATGCATATAATGTAAGTGTATTATCAATAACATCTTAGCATCGACTATTATATAATAGTATTTATTGTTAAATAATCATTATTGTGTTTTCAGATTGTTCATACATCTAGAAAACCGCGCTCTTACAGTAACTGTGTTGACAAAACCCTGCTATTATTAGTACACTATTTATAAACATTATAAAATAAGAATATCTTTTAGAAATGGGGTGCATGTCCGTGGAACATAATGAGTTGCAAGAAGCTCTTGATAAGCTGAAAGAAACAGGAGTGCGCATTACCCCGCAGCGTCATGCGATACTTGAATATTTAATAAGCTCAATGTCACATCCGACTGCCGATGAAATTTATAAAGCACTTGAAGGCAAATTTCCAAATATGAGTGTAGCCACTGTTTATAATAATTTAAGAGTTTTTCGTGAAGTGAATTTAGTAAAGGAACTGACATACGGAGATTCCTCCAGCCGGTTTGATTTTATAACTTCTCATCATTATCATATTATCTGTAAAGAGTGTGGCAAAATAGTTGATTTCCATTATCCAGGACTTGATGAGGTAGAGCAATTTGCCAGCCATGTTTCAGGATTCAAAATCAGCCACCACCGTCTGGAAATTTACGGTACTTGTCCTGATTGTGCTCAAAAAGAAGCGCACTAATGTAGAGAATAGAAGAGGCTGTCTTTTTAAGAGTTGCTTTCGTATAAACGTAGCGAGGGGAAATCTTAAAAAGATATCCTCTTTTTTCTGTTTAATCGTTGAAACGAGACTGAAATATTATATGGCAGAAATGATAGCAAAAAGTAATTCTATTTTTAAACAAGTTATAGTAAGATTTCATGTATGCCTAGATGAGGGCAGGATTTTAAGAGAAAATGTCGAAATAATACGAAACGAATAAAATTATTCATGGAGATGGAGGAATAACGATGGAAGATATTCTTCGTCCTATATATCAAGAAAGAGCTAGCCAGACAAATACATTGGGCGTATTAATCATTGATAAGAAACAAAATGAGATGACCGTGACAGATACTTTTGATACAGTCATGCTAATTATTGTGAAAGAAGCAGAACAGCCTGTTTTTATCAAGCACTATACATATGCAGATAAGAAAGCGGCTCTACATATTGTTACAGAAAAACAATTAAGAAGCTGGATTTTATTAGGGAATAACAAAAGAATTTTTGAATGGATATATAATGGGAGAGTTGTTTTTGATCGCAATGAATTTATTTATCGACTCAAAAATGAGTTAAAAGAATTTCCCGTTAACGAAAGAAAACAAAAAATGGCGCTAGAATTCGCCAAGCTTATTAAACGATATATGGATGGGAAAGCGTTCTTTGAAAATAAACATTATCTGGACGCCTATAATGATATTGTTCATTCCTTACATCATTTAGCTCGATTAGCTGTGATCGAAAATGGATTCCACCCAGAAGTAACGGTATGGAGCCAAGTAAAACAAATGGAGCCAGAAATCTATAAACTATATGTAGAATTAGTAAATAGTGATGAGCCTATTGAAAAGAGACTCGAGCTATTATTCTTAGCAAGTGAATTTTTAATTCATTCAAGAATGAGAACAAGCACAAGCTATATACTCGATATATTAAAAGAAAAAGACGCTTGGACATTTAGCGAACTGTTAGAAAAAGAAGAACTGCTTATTTACGCAGTTGATTTAGGAATGTTGATCGAATACTTAATCGATAAGCATTTAATAGAAGTAGTCAACATTTCTACGAAAAGTCCAGGTGTTTATCATCGATGTTATCGTGTTTTAGAAAAAAAATAAAAAAGTTTTAGAAAAAGTGTTGACCATTATCGTAGAATAATGTTATATTAATATCCGTCGCTGAAACAACATGAACTGTTGAAGTAAACGACGGAATAGAATTTCTAAAAAACACTATTGACAATGAATGTTGATAGATGTTATATTAGGAAAGTCGCTTCCTAAGTGACTAACTAAATTGCTCTTTGAAAACTGAACAAACAAACGTCAACAATAATCGTTTTATAACTAACATTATAGAACAAAAAAAGTAACAAAAAGCTAGAGTTTAGCAATGAGCTAATCAACTCTTTATTGGAGAGTTTGATCCTGGCTCAGGACGAACGCTGGCGGCGTGCCTAATACATGCAAGTCGAGCGGACTTTAAAAGCTTGCTTTTAAAGTTAGCGGCGGACGGGTGAGTAACACGTGGGCAACCTGCCTGTAAGACTGGGATAACTTCGGGAAACCGGAGCTAATACCGGATAATCCTTTTCCTCTCATGAGGAAAAGCTGAAAGACGGTTTACGCTGTCACTTACAGATGGGCCCGCGGCGCATTAGCTAGTTGGTGAGGTAACGGCTCACCAAGGCGACGATGCGTAGCCGACCTGAGAGGGTGATCGGCCACACTGGGACTGAGACACGGCCCAGACTCCTACGGGAGGCAGCAGTAGGGAATCTTCCGCAATGGACGAAAGTCTGACGGAGCAACGCCGCGTGAGTGATGAAGGTTTTCGGATCGTAAAACTCTGTTGTTAGGGAAGAACAAGTACAAGAGTAACTGCTTGTACCTTGACGGTACCTAACCAGAAAGCCACGGCTAACTACGTGCCAGCAGCCGCGGTAATACGTAGGTGGCAAGCGTTGTCCGGAATTATTGGGCGTAAAGCGCGCGCAGGCGGTCCTTTAAGTCTGATGTGAAAGCCCACGGCTCAACCGTGGAGGGTCATTGGAAACTGGGGGACTTGAGTGCAGAAGAGAAGAGTGGAATTCCACGTGTAGCGGTGAAATGCGTAGAGATGTGGAGGAACACCAGTGGCGAAGGCGACTCTTTGGTCTGTAACTGACGCTGAGGCGCGAAAGCGTGGGGAGCAAACAGGATTAGATACCCTGGTAGTCCACGCCGTAAACGATGAGTGCTAAGTGTTAGAGGGTTTCCGCCCTTTAGTGCTGCAGCAAACGCATTAAGCACTCCGCCTGGGGAGTACGGCCGCAAGGCTGAAACTCAAAGGAATTGACGGGGGCCCGCACAAGCGGTGGAGCATGTGGTTTAATTCGAAGCAACGCGAAGAACCTTACCAGGTCTTGACATCCTCTGACACTCCTAGAGATAGGACGTTCCCCTTCGGGGGACAGAGTGACAGGTGGTGCATGGTTGTCGTCAGCTCGTGTCGTGAGATGTTGGGTTAAGTCCCGCAACGAGCGCAACCCTTGATCTTAGTTGCCAGCATTCAGTTGGGCACTCTAAGGTGACTGCCGGTGACAAACCGGAGGAAGGTGGGGATGACGTCAAATCATCATGCCCCTTATGACCTGGGCTACACACGTGCTACAATGGATGGTACAAAGGGCAGCAAAACCGCGAGGTCGAGCAAATCCCATAAAACCATTCTCAGTTCGGATTGTAGGCTGCAACTCGCCTACATGAAGCTGGAATCGCTAGTAATCGCGGATCAGCATGCCGCGGTGAATACGTTCCCGGGCCTTGTACACACCGCCCGTCACACCACGAGAGTTTGTAACACCCGAAGTCGGTGGGGTAACCTTTTGGAGCCAGCCGCCTAAGGTGGGATAGATGATTGGGGTGAAGTCGTAACAAGGTAGCCGTATCGGAAGGTGCGGCTGGATCACCTCCTTTCTAAGGAAAATGGAATTTACATTCCATCAAAGATTGTTGATGATTTGGTTGTTCAGTTTTGAGGGAGCAATTCCTCAAAATGAAAGGCTTAATAAGCCTGATTGTTCCTTGAAAACTAGATTATGAATAGTAAGAACCAAGAAAGAAACCGAGTAATCGCCATCTTAGATTCTCTATTTTAGAGAATTACTTCTTTGAAAAGTAGTCGTATTAAACGAATACTCCTTCAAAGATTGGAGAGCAAAGAGAAGCAAGTAGATCAAGGAAGCGACCGAACGAGCACCGGAGCGTACGACAGTACGTGAGGAGCAGAGTGAAGAAGCTTGACGAAGAGATACGCCGCTTATCTTTGGTCGAAACTAAGTTAAGTTAGAAAGGGCGCACGGTGGATGCCTTGGCACTAGGAGCCGATGAAGGACGGGATTAACACCGATATGCTTTGGGGAGCTGTAAGTAAGCTTTGATCCAGAGATTTCCGAATGGGGAAACCCTCTATCCGTAATGGGATAGAATCTTTACCTGAATACATAGGGTACTGAAGGCAGACCCGGGGAACTGAAACATCTAAGTACCCGGAGGAAGAGAAAGCAAACGCGATTCCCTGAGTAGCGGCGAGCGAAACGGGATTAGCCCAAACCAAGAGGCTTGCCTCTTGGGGTTGTAGGACACTCTATATGGAGTTACAAAGGAACGGGGTAGACGAATCGATCTGGAAAGGTCAGTCGTAGAAGGTAAAAACCCTGTAGTCGAAACTTCGTTCCCTCTTGAGTGTATCCTGAGTACGGCGGGACACGAGAAATCCCGTCGGAAGCAGGGAGGACCATCTCCCAAGGCTAAATACTCCCTAGTGACCGATAGTGAACCAGTACCGTGAGGGAAAGGTGAAAAGCACCCCGGAAGGGGAGTGAAATAGATCCTGAAACCGTGTGCCTACAAGTAGTTAGAGCCCTTTTATGGGTGATAGCGTGCCTTTTGTAGAATGAACCGGCGAGTTACGATTACATGCGAGGTTAAGTTGAAGAGACGGAGCCGCAGCGAAAGCGAGTCTGAATAGGGCGAAATAGTATGTGGTTGTAGACCCGAAACCAGGTGATCTACCCATGTCCAGGGTGAAGTCCAGGTAACACTGGATGGAGGCCCGAACCCACGCACGTTGAAAAGTGCGGGGATGAGGTGTGGGTAGCGGAGAAATTCCAATCGAACTTGGAGATAGCTGGTTCTCTCCGAAATAGCTTTAGGGCTAGCCTCAAGATTTAGAGTATTGGAGGTAGAGCACTGTTTGGACTAGGGGCCCCCATCGGGTTACCGAATTCAGACAAACTCCGAATGCCAAATACTTATTCTTGGGAGTCAGACTACGAGTGATAAGATCCGTGGTCAAGAGGGAAACAGCCCAGACCACCAGCTAAGGTCCCAAAGTATACGTTAAGTGGAAAAGGATGTGGAGTTGCTTAGACAACCAGGATGTTGGCTTAGAAGCAGCCACCATTTAAAGAGTGCGTAATAGCTCACTGGTCGAGTGACTCTGCGCCGAAAATGTACCGGGGCTAAACGTATCACCGAAGCTGTGGATTGACATCTTTGATGTCAGTGGTAGGAGAGCGTTCTAAGGGCGTTGAAGCTAGACCGTAAGGACTGGTGGAGCGCTTAGAAGTGAGAATGCCGGTATGAGTAGCGAAAGATGAGTGAGAATCTCATCCACCGAATGCCTAAGGTTTCCTGAGGAAGGCTCGTCCGCTCAGGGTTAGTCGGGACCTAAGCCGAGGCTGAAAAGCGTAGGCGATGGACAACAGGTTGATATTCCTGTACCACCTTTAAATCGTTTGAGCAATGGGGGGACGCAGGAGGATAGGGTAAGCGTGCTGTTGGATTAGCACGTCCAAGCAGTTAGGCTGGTAATGAGGCAAATCCCATTACCACATAAGCGGAGCTGTGACGGCGAGGGAAATATAGTACCGAAGTTCCTGATTCCACACTGCCAAGAAAAGCCTCTAGCGAGATTTAGGGTGCCCGTACCGCAAACCGACACAGGTAGGCGAGGAGAGAATCCTAAGGTGAGCGAGAGAACTCTCGTTAAGGAACTCGGCAAAATGACCCCGTAACTTCGGGAGAAGGGGTGCTCTTGCGGGTGCAAGCCTGCGAGAGCCGCAGTGAATAGGCCCAGGCGACTGTTTAGCAAAAACACAGGTCTCTGCGAAGCCGCAAGGCGAAGTATAGGGGCTGACACCTGCCCGGTGCTGGAAGGTTAAGAGGAGGGGTTAGCACGTTAGTGCGAAGCTCTGAATTGAAGCCCCAGTAAACGGCGGCCGTAACTATAACGGTCCTAAGGTAGCGAAATTCCTTGTCGGGTAAGTTCCGACCCGCACGAAAGGTGTAACGATCTGGGCACTGTCTCAACGAGAGACTCGGTGAAATTATAGTACCTGTGAAGATGCAGGTTACCCGCGACAGGACGGAAAGACCCCGTGGAGCTTTACTGCAGCCTGATATTGAATTTTGGTACAGCTTGTACAGGATAGGTAGGAGCCTTGGAAGCCGGAGCGCTAGCTTCGGTGGAGGCATTGGTGGGATACTACCCTGGCTGTATTGACATTCTAACCCGCACCCCTGATCGGGGTGGGAGACAGTGTCAGGTGGGCAGTTTGACTGGGGCGGTCGCCTCCTAAAAAGTAACGGAGGCGCCCAAAGGTTCCCTCAGAATGGTTGGAAATCATTCGTAGAGTGTAAAGGCACAAGGGAGCTTGACTGCGAGACCTACAAGTCGAGCAGGGACGAAAGTCGGGCTTAGTGATCCGGTGGTTCCGCATGGAAGGGCCATCGCTCAACGGATAAAAGCTACCCCGGGGATAACAGGCTTATCTCCCCCAAGAGTCCACATCGACGGGGAGGTTTGGCACCTCGATGTCGGCTCATCGCATCCTGGGGCTGTAGTCGGTCCCAAGGGTTGGGCTGTTCGCCCATTAAAGCGGTACGCGAGCTGGGTTCAGAACGTCGTGAGACAGTTCGGTCCCTATCCGTCGTGGGCGTAGGAAATTTGAGAGGAGCTGTCCTTAGTACGAGAGGACCGGGATGGACGCACCGCTGGTGTACCAGTTGTCTTGCCAAAGGCATCGCTGGGTAGCTATGTGCGGAAGGGATAAGTGCTGAAAGCATCTAAGCATGAAGCCCCCCTCAAGATGAGATTTCCCATAGCGCAAGCTAGTAAGATCCCTGAAAGATGATCAGGTTGATAGGTCAGAGGTGGAAGCGTGGCGACATGTGGAGCTGACTGATACTAATAGATCGAGGACTTAACTAAAATGAAAAGCGGAAACGCCTGTTAATCGGCGATAAGCTGGACAAAATGATTACTTGTTTCTTTCTTCTTACCATAATCTAGTTTTCAGGGAATAATTTTCTAAAATTATACTTGAAAAAATCTCAAAAACATGTATAATAAAATATGTCTTGAGAAAAGTCTGGTGGCGATAGCGAGAAGGTCACACCCGTTCCCATACCGAACACGGAAGTTAAGCTTCTCAGCGCCGATGGTAGTTGGGGGTTCTCCCCCTGTGAGAGTAGGACGTCGCCAGGCATACCATTATTCCGCAGTAGCTCAGTGGTAGAGCATTCGGCTGTTAACCGAACGGTCGTAGGTTCGAGTCCTACCTGCGGAGCCATATTGGAGAGCTGTCCGAGTGGCCGAAGGAGCACGATTGGAAATCGTGTAGGCGGGTAACCCTGTCTCAAGGGTTCAAATCCCTTGCTCTCCGCCATTATAACTTTTCAAATATGGCCCATTGGTCAAGCGGTTAAGACACCGCCCTTTCACGGCGGTAACACGGGTTCGAATCCCGTATGGGTCACCAATACATACCATTATACTTTATGGAGGATTAGCTCAGCTGGGAGAGCATCTGCCTTACAAGCAGAGGGTCGGCGGTTCGATCCCGTCATCCTCCACCATTAATATTATCGCGGGGTGGAGCAGTCTGGTAGCTCGTCGGGCTCATAACCCGAAGGTCGCAGGTTCAAATCCTGTCCCCGCAATCTGGTCCGGTAGTTCAGTTGGTTAGAATGCCTGCCTGTCACGCAGGAGGTCGCGGGTTCGAGTCCCGTCCGGACCGCCATTTTTTCGAAAAATAAATAGCATTAAGTTATGGCTCAGTAGCTCAGTCGGTAGAGCAAAGGACTGAAAATCCTTGTGTCGGCGGTTCGATTCCGTCCTGAGCCACCTTTTATGTCGGAGGGGTAGCGAAGTGGCTAAACGCGGCGGACTGTAAATCCGCTCCTTCGGGTTCGGCGGTTCGAATCCGTCCCCCTCCACCATTCATCTAGGGGTATAGTTTAAAGGTAGAACGAAGGTCTCCAAAACCTTTGGTGTGGGTTCGATTCCTACTACCCCTGCCAATTTCAATTAAATATTATGGCGGATATGGCGAAGTGGTTAACGCATCGGATTGTGGCTCCGACACTCGTGGGTTCGATTCCCATTATTCGCCCCATTTATTTTGACACTTTTTTTATTTTATTGCATATATATAGTATTGGGCTATAGCCAAGCGGTAAGGCAACGGACTTTGACTCCGTCACTCGTTGGTTCGAATCCAGCTAGCCCAGCCATTCGCGGAAGTAGTTCAGTGGTAGAACACCACCTTGCCAAGGTGGGGGTCGCGGGTTCGAATCCCGTCTTCCGCTCCAATATTTTTATGGCGGCATAGCCAAGTGGTAAGGCAGAGGTCTGCAAAACCTTTACCACCGGTTCGAATCCGGTTGCCGCCTCCATAATCGTTTATAATTTAAATTTGTTACATATCATGCCGGGGTGGCGGAACTGGCAGACGCACAGGACTTAAAATCCTGCGGTAGGTGACTACCGTACCGGTTCGATTCCGGTCCTCGGCATTACCCAAACAAATTATAAACGCGCCGGTGTGGCGGAATTGGCAGACGCGCACGACTCAAAATCGTGTTCCTTCTGGAGTGTCGGTTCGACCCCGACCACCGGTATCAGTACTTTAATATGAGTTGCGTTAGAACAATTCATTGTTCTCATAAATCCTTATTTATAAGGATTTATGAGCTTTTTACTTTTCTTCATGTTCAGTAAGGATAAGGTGAGTTTTTAAAGTGTTTTACACATTTTTTACACAATCATATTTTCAAAAGTTCTTACAGTTACTTGTTCGTCTTGCATACGTAATTCTTTTAAAACATGTGTATACTCCTTCAATGTAGTTTCTATGTCGCTATGACCTAAGCGTTCACTAACAAAATGGATTGAAGTCTTTTTATATAACAATACACTCGCATGAGTGTGCCTCAAACCATGAAAGGTTATTGGCTCAATGTTTAGGTCAATTAATAACTTTTTTAATAATTTGTTTGCGTTTGTATTGCTTATAACTTTATACTTTGATTCAGGACTGTAAAATACCAATTGATGTATGTTAATTGGAGTGTTGGTAAATAACTTATAAAAATGATTCATTGTTAGACGATCCATTTTTATAACTCGATTGGATTGTTCATTCTTGGTTTTTCCAAAACCTAATGGGGAATCTTTCTTATATCCCCAGGTTTTATTTACATTAATAGTGTTGTTATCAAAGTTAAAGTCATTTCTTGTTAGCCCCACAAGTTCACCAAAGCGCATTCCTGAAGTTAAACCGAGCAGTATTAAGGAATACCCTAACCCATCATTAATCTTACTCCACAAGCTCTGTAAAAGCCGTTTGCTTTCGTAATAGTTTAAATGTTTTTCTATAGATCTTTTTGCCTCTACAGACCAAGTTGGTTGGGTCTTGCGTGTGAAGTCTATGAGAATCAACTGTTCCTCCATCGCATCTTTTACACATGATTTAATATGTCCATGAACTTTAACAACAGTTTCTTTTGCTTTACTATTACCAAAACAATTTAAAAACTTTTGGTAATCATGTCTCTTAATATCTTGAATCGGTGTATTTGAAAAATAGTTCTTTATTGCACTAAGTGAATACTCATAATGTTTCAAAGTAGTTGTACTAATTATAGGTGCTTTATATAATTCAATCCAGTTTTCAAAGTATTCATAAAAAGGTACCTTTGTATTTATTTGCTTCATGCCCTTTGCTAATTGTGCTTCTACCTCGGCTGCAGCAATTTGAGCTTCTTTTTTAGTACGGTATCCACCTTTTCTAATAGGAGATTGCTTTCCATTTACTTTGTTGCTAACTGTATATTGGTAAGTTTTTCCTCTTTTTTGTATACTTGCCATTTTTACACCTCATGTGATTAAAAATCAAGGGTATATTAATTCACCCTTGATTTTTAAATAAATTATTAAGCTACAATCTTTTTGGTAGAGAATATGCCGTTGAAATTTTCATCTAGAAACTCTGCCATCTTCAATGCATGAAATGACCATGTTTGACCTTTTGATTTGGGGTAATATACGAATCCACCTAATTCAACATCTAGAATTTTTTTGAATTTAGATTTGTATAGTATATTTTCTTTAATCCATTCGTTTTTACGATGAATTCGTAATTCAAGGTCCTTCATAGACCAATAAACACCTAACAATTGCATAGTTCTTAATTCCTCTAATTCAACCTTTGAAATCAATATTGACTCGGAAGGTATAGGTATTGTTAAATTTACAGATAATTGTTGTAGCATTATTTTACCTCCTAGTACCAACTAAAATATAATTTACATAAATAATTGCAGTTTCTTATTTACTTATTGGATTAATGCCAATATATCCAAATTTATTTTCACCATTTAATCTAAAACGGCTGTATTTCAATTTACTTATTGATTTCATATATCTATGAAAAGCTTTGTTACTTTCCTCAGTTATCCCTAAACTTCTACAATATTTCTTGTAAGCTAACTCTAATATATCATTGTGTGTCTTTACTTCAGGATCAAAGGTACAACAAGACTCAATGAAGCTAGAGATTGAATTTGTCTGTTTTGAATATTCCTCTGCAATTTCTTCAATTTCAGGACATGTAGTAAATTGGTAATTATTTTCACTCCAACGTTTTAAGCCAATTAAGGCCCAGCGAGCAATATACTGTGTTTCTTTTAAAAGTTTATCAAAAAGATGTATATCTTGTTTTTCTTTAGGAACTGCATACTTAAATGGAAAAACTACTAACCTTTGACTAAAGGCATTGGATTTATCAATACCCTTAATTGATGGTAGATGGTTCCCAGCAAATAAAAGAACTGATCTATTTATGAATTTAAAAGCTTGTCCATATAAGAAACGGGCCATAACATAATCACCTCCAGATAATTTTTTGAAATTATCTAATCTGTTAAGTGCAATTTCCGAAGTTTCCCCGCATGCATTTAACTTCTTTCCAAAAAGTTGGCATAGGAAATTGGGTTGGTTAAGTTCCTCAAAGCTTAAGTTTGTAAAGAAATCTTGTCCAACTAAATGTTCTAATAGTTTTAGTACAATAGATTTTCCTGAATCTTTTGGACCAAGTAGATATGGAATAGCTTTTACATCTCTTATTTCTGAAATGACATATCCGAAAAGTTCTTGAAGTCTTTTATAAACGTTTTTATCACCACCAGTGATTTGCTTCAAAAAGGCTTCAAAATGTTTTCCATCTGGTAAAGAATCTAAGGGATAATCAGCATTAATTACTGACGTAAAATAGTAATTTGGACTGTGACGATATATTTTAAAGTTATTTAGATTAATAATACAGTTGGAGAATGCTACTAATGATTTTCTACTTTTTAGAAACTCATCATCTACTTTAATTTCATCTCGAGATTTAATCCATTGAATTATTTCTTGGCAACTTTTAAAGGATATCAATCTCTTATATTCCTCAGGTATATTCTTTCTAATAAAAAAGTCTGCATTGTCTCCAGTAAGTCCAATGAAATACCCCAAAGAACTATTCCAATAATATAAATTGCTTTCAATTACTGCAAACTTATGACTATTAATTAAAATCTCTGCTAATTTATAGTTAGGAACAACCTTACTGGAGTCTTTATTATGCTTTACAGATGGCCTATTTAGACTAATCTCTTTATTATGCTTTACAGGTAATCTATTTGGATCAATCTCTTTATTTGTATATGATTCTTTCTGAATATCTGGAATATCATCTGGGAAAGTATTCCCCAGATGATTGAGTATATTAATTTCGTTGTTATTTATATAAAAATCTTTTTGTATTCCCTGCTCTTTACTTTCAATTGGAGAGACATAGTTAAACAATTCTTCATTGGATACTTGATTTATTGCATATAAATCTCGCTTTTGTTCCTTTTCAGTGAAATCATCTCTATAACAGCTAGTTTTATTGGTTAATAGATATTCATCTAGATTAATATAATTATTACTGAGTGGTTGGCCGAATATATTAAGAGGTTTATTTTCACTTTTCATTTCAGGAGCATTATCACCAGATATTTTGATTATCATCATATTCTACCTCCTCGTAGTATTCACTCTGTTCCTCTTCATTATTGTACTGATTCTCTAAATACTCGTTAATGTAGGATGACATGGTATCTGATTCAAATAGTTCCTCATTATTCGGTAGTACCTTTCTAACTACAGATTTTAAAAACCTTTTTAGTGGTTCATTATCTGCATATACAGTTTCTCTAACAATTTCCTCTTGAATAGGATCATATGTACATATTGTTAAACATGAATAGAAACCATATTCCCAGTAAATATACAATGTATCATCAAGCTCGAAGGAAGAATTTGAAGTTATACGTTCACAAAAATCATTAGATTGAAAGTAAACAATAGTATCCTCTTTATCTCTATTATCTACTCCTATAATAATTGGAGAAGTTTTATTTAAATACTCAATGACAGAAGAGTTATAACTTACACCATCAAAAGTTCCTTTGAGATAAGTTTTTTTATCTTTTTGTAAATATATAATTGCTGCATGCGGTTCTATATTTTCTTTTGTAACACCTACTAATGTAGTTTTTTGATCCTTTAATAATAAGCAAAAAGTTTTTCCTTTGTTTTTTACACTATGTTCAATTAAAGTATTAAGTTGCTTTTTTACTTTTGATTGTTTCATTTGAAACATCCTCCTAAAATTTTTTAAATACTATAGTTGAATTTTAATTAATTATTTAGCAATATAAAATACACCTAGACTTCAGAATATAAAATTAATTTGTAGTCTAGGTGTATATAAAATAAAGTTTATATATGATATAATATTCTGTTTATATTTAAGTTTATAAGGTTCATAGAAGGATGAATGATATTTGCGCTATTGTTTATAGATTTATAATCTGTTCAAGATGTTCACTTAATACTAGAAAGTAACCTTAAAGAAATAACAAACTTCTAATTTATATTTGTTATAAATTGAAGGTAAGTTGTTAGTTATTAGATGAACATGTTGAACATCTATACTTTTAGGAGGCTAGCAGTGTGAATTTAACAGATCTAATTGAGGAAATAATATCCAACACTGACGTTACATTAACGAGATTTGAGAAAGAGAATAAAAAGTTTCCTCTTATTGAGTGGGAGTATGATCAAACGAAAGTAAGTTCGTTAAAAGTGGTAAATGAAGATGTTTATACATTTTTTTCAATGCTTATATCACTAAATAAATTTGATAGTGTTTTTAATAGTAACAATAACCCTGAGACTTATGAGTATGAGGATTTATTAGAGTATCTATTCTCGGATATAATAATGTCAATACTAAATGATTCTCTTATAAAATTAATGGAGTTTACTAGATTAAAGAGAGAACGTAATAAATACCCTGAAATTATTAACGAATTATATTATAGTTTTGATGAATTTGAAACAAATATAAGGAAATTTATTCGTGATTATGATTTCACTGAAAAAGAAAAATTATTGGATATAATAGGTTCCTATAGGGATGTGATTCATTATAAAGTGCCTAAAATCATTTTTCCTTGGTATGCCTATGCATTAACTTATACATATAAATACCTTGGACCAAATCTAAAAATAATTAAAGAAAAACATTTACCATTATTTTGGTCAAAAAGTGAATATCCAAATGAAGAGGAACTGTTTATAAGATCACAGAGGGATCTTCAATCATTTATGAATATATTAAGAGAAAAGAATAATAATCATAATAAATCTCTAAACTTATTTTTATTTAATCAAACTACTAACTTGTATGATGTCTATAACTCTGTAGATATATTTAAGGATACTTCTTATTATATGTGGTCTGAAAAATTCAGTACCAGCATGATTGATAATATGGATAAGTCAGTAAGATATAAAGATAAACAAGAGCTTTTTGATAATATTAGTAAGGTTGTAAAACTAGATAATCTGGGTGTAAGAACATTAATGATTGATAATTACTATAATAAAACGTTGTTCGAAAGTGATAAAGTTTGGTTTTTATTCAATAGGATATTTGATTATTGCAAAGATTCCTTAGTTAAACTAATTGAAGAAAAGTTCTTAATATTATATCAAAATGATTTAAGAAATGTGCCAAGTGATATATGTATTGACTATACTATATTCAAGTTATTCTCAAAATTTGAACCTTTTGACCAATTTATTGAAGTTGCTTTTAAAGAAGGGAATCCACCAGTATATACTTTAAGTATTGATAATGATAACAGTGCTACACATTTATATGAGGCCTATGGCTATGCATATAAAAGTTTCTATAAATCTAAAAGAAATTCTAATAAAAAAGATTAGAAAAGACTAAGTTTAAGAGATTTGTAGGAAATTTTAAAACATCAGAAATAATATTAGAATGTATTCAGGATAGCGAATATTATCCTGAATACAAAACAATTACCTCAATAAAGAAAACATTGGGATTCTCTTATAAAACTTTTTAGTACTAGTATAATAAAGCGCTATCTCCAAAATAGGTTAATTAGCTCTCTTATTATACAGACTGAACAATTACTACAACAATTGTGACATGTTTTTGAATTCATTTTAATTCTCCTATCCTATATTATTTCTTAGCTGTTAGAGTTATTATCATTTCTAGACGATGCCAAAAGTACCTCAGTAGCAACTGTAATCAAGATTGGAATAACAATTTTTTTTAACATAATAATTTCACCTCCTTTCAAAGAATCTATATTTACAAATGACCAGCTTCTTTAAGAGAATAGAAAGAGTTTGAACAAATAATAAGGTGATCCAGTAATTCTATTCCAATTATTTTACTAGCTTGATTTATACGTTTTGTGACTGCAATATCTTCTGAGCTAGGATCAGATACATCACTAGGGTGGTTATGTGCAACAATTATTGAAGCTGCATTACTTAATAGAGCTGGCTTTAGAACTTCTCTAGGATGAACAATGCTAGAGTTAAGACAACCAATATGCACCACCTGTAAACATGTAGGCTGATTTTTAGTGTCAAGGCATAGAACTATAAAATGTTCTCGATCAACATCCCCTAAAAAGTCACGAATGAGTTCGTATCCGTCTCTTGGCGAACGTATTTGTCTATTTTTATAAAGCATAGTTTTTTCTCTAACAAGTTTTATTTTTACAATATTTATACGCTTTGCTGGTACTATTACCATTTCTTTCTCTTCATTATTCCTAGTTTCTAAGAGTTCTAATTGTTTAGTTTGAACTAATAATGAATCTTGCTGCATATAATTCTCTCCTTTTTCATTTATTTGTTTATAAAAGAAGGCCCTAAGATTATTTATCCTAGGACCCTTACAAACTAATAATATATATTTATACTTTTTTAAAATACGAAATGGTGTACATTTTTTTCCTTAATAAAATAAATTTGGTATAATGATAGTACAAAAGAGCTAAAAGATTATTAATAATATTAGAGAGAAGGGTCAACATGATTAGGTTCGCAAATCCAGGATCTGATATAGAGCATATAGTAGAAATATTTAAAAAAATATATGCACAACTTTCAGATTTTTCTTCATTTAATTTAGACAATATGGCAGATGTGATGACTTCGGCAAAAATGGCATCTTCCAAAGGGTATGTTGGGGAAGAAGCATTAAAAAGATCATACGCAATCAAAGATACTAGTCGTAATCCTTTGTATAATCAAGCGAAGATGTATGCAGAAGTATATAGAATGTTCGGTTGGATGAATTCCGGGGAAAGTGCCTTAGAATTCAATTTTACATTACTAGGTGCACATGTTGCACTTTCAGGTAAATCAACTAAATCAATAGTAGAGCTATGTTTATTAGGAATATATTTTCCAAATCAACTCATAAGTACTCGTTTTACTAATAAGGGAAAGCCTTATATAAGTATAATGAAATACTTTAATGCTCTAGATGATATACTCAATAGGGATGAAATGATTATTGGTGCATTAAATTTAGAAAATAGTGAGGATGAAGAAGAATTAAAAGAAAGTGTATCTCTCATTAGGAAGCTAAGAATAGACAAGAATAGTAAAGCAGCAATGTTACTAAAAATGGAAGAACTAAGTAAGGATTTAGACATAAGTTGTACCACAATGAGAAATTATACTAGAATTCTAATTGCTGCCTTGAAATATACGGGATGGGCAGAAGAAATCAAGTATAATACTTATGGTAGAAATACTAAGTTTCTTAGAATAACAGATTACGGAAAATCAGTTCAGGCTAGGGCTTCAAAATTCAAATATGTTACTTTATCTGACCTCGAAGATTTGAATGAGCTTCAGATCAATGCTATTTGTAAAATAGGATTTTTAAGTTTCTTAAAAATGGCGGATTTTGCTGTCGAGGAGGATTTGGAATCTCTAACAGAAGAGGTTGGAATAATAAAAGAGATCTTTGGCACATCTAAAATCTTTTTTAACCCATTTCAAACATTTTCAAAAGAAAATATATTAATGTATTTTCCTGAAGGAAACTTAGAATCGGATGTAGTACTTAGAAAAGAATTTACAGTTACAGAATTGCAAGAAATAGAAGAAGTTATGAAAAGGGAAGTTGGAATACGTAGTCATGATGCAAGTGGTTATAAGCATAATAAAACTGCGAAATTAATAATAGAAATGCTTAATGAGCATAATGAAAATGAAAAGCTTGTAATTGAAAAGCTACTAGATCAGATATTAATAATGAAGCAGACTAATTTCTATCCCTTAGTTGCGGAATTATTTGGTATAATCTTTCGCTTGGATGCTAGAACTCCACAAGCAGGTGTCAACAATGAGAGATTTGATGTAATAATACCAGATGAAAATAACTCAATTCCTGTTGAAGTTAAATCACCAACTGAAGAGATGCTTTTGTCTGTTAAGGCAGTAAGGCAAGCCTTAGAAAATAAAATCATATTGCTCTCAAGAAGGAATTATAATACTAGTAAAGAAATTTCATCAATAGCGGTAGGTTTTAGTATCCCAAATAAAAGATCAGATGTATATCTACTGATTGAAGATATAAAGAAAACCTATAATATAAATATTGCTATTACTAGTATTGATCAATTATTGAGTGCTGCAATAAACTGCCTGAAAAATGAAAAGAAATATAATGTAGCAGATTTTAAGGATGTTTATGGGGTGATTAAATTTGAAGATTTATAAACCAAGTGATGTACAAGAATCTACTAACTTGTATGATTTTATAGATTTATTAATAGATAATGAATTAGATTTGGAAAAGAAAATGCTAAATTTAAGCAGTGCGTATGAAAAGTTAATATTAACGCCTTTTGCAGTAAATAAGTTAATTGAAAAGTTATTTACTAAGCTAAATTTCCCTATTAATTTCTCAAGAAAAGGGGACAATAATGCACGCTATGATGCAACAATTTCCATTGGAAATGAAGGATATGAGGGGATCATAGAGGTTGAAGTGCCATCTACAGCAATGTTAGATGCTCCAAGAAATCTTTTAGACGATATAGCAGTTGTTACAAATCGGAGCAATATGAAAATGGAACAAGTTATTCCAATTGTTATATGTTGGACATTTCCGAATAACAGAACTGATTATTGGAATGTGGTTAATGATATAAACAAAGTACTTAGTATTAAGATTAAAACTATTTCTATTATGGCATTAGCAGTTTGTTATTGGACTAACAATCAACTTAAGTTAGTTGATGATTCGTTCTATGTCGATGTAGATAATAACTCTTTAAGAGAAATGATTGAATTATTATCAAATCAAAACATAGATTTATCTCACTTTGACGGCTTTTTTACTCCATATAAATAAAAAAAAAGAGAGATTCTTTTTTATAGAATCTCTCTAACTTTTATTGGAGTTTAATTATATTAATAAATTTTTTAATTTATCTAATCTCTCATTACAAACTTCAACCCATTTATCTTCAAGTTCAATTCCTATCCATTTTATATTATGTCCTTGTTTATTTAGTTTCTCGCAACATACACCTAAGGTACCCGAACCATGAAAAGGATCTAATATACTTCCTTCATATTTTCCCTCAGCATTTTTGGGACAAAACGCTTTAATGAGCTCAGTAATTAAACTTTCAGGCTTTTGTGTAGGGTGTTCAGTACGTTCATGTTCAAAGTTTTTACCAGCTAAAGTAGGAAACTTCCAGATGTCACCTCTTAATGCACCATTTGGATTAGGCCTCCACTCTTTTCTATTACCTTTAGAATCTTTGTAATATACAGGATTTTTTAATCTATCTTCACTTTTATATGGTACTCTGACATCATCTGCGTTATATGTCCACTTCTTATTATTATTTGAAAACCAAAGGAAAGGTTCATATTGGGTTGCTGGAATTTTTTTTGATCTGGAAAATCCATTTTCATAGTTCCAGATATTCATGCCCCTATAGAATAGATTATCTTCATACATCATAACTTGAAGAAAACCAATAAACTTGTGTATGCCAAACCAAATCAGGCTACCATTTTTATCTAGTAATTTATGACATAAATGTATTCTACTTTTATTTATTGATAAAAACTGTTCTAATGATAGACTGTCTGATTTATTACCAAAGTCTTTATTTAAATTGTAAGGAGGATCAGTCAATATAAGGTCAAACTTATAATTTCTATCAATTAATTCTTGTAGCATAATATCGCTATCAGCTTTATAAACTTTATTGTAATCTAACATTATTCTTTTTTACCTTTCCTTTTTGTTTTACGGAAGATTAAAATATATTGATGGTGAATATTTTCAACGTAAGCAAACGGATAACCGTATGGTAAAAGGGATTTATGGTTTTGGAGAAGTACTTTAACCCCTTGTAATGTTAATTCATAATTGTCTGCAAGCCCAATTTTATTTAGTCGTTGTATTAAATCACTATGGAAACTAATGAACTCACTCTTATGTCTAAAATCTGAAACAACAATATTCATGTATTTTTCGGGCTTAAGTACTTCAGCAGCTTCTTTAAAAATATCCTCAGTCAATATATCTAAAAAGTCATCATAGGATTCAATATTACCCAAATCTTGGTGATCATCAGAATAGTTGGTTGCTAGCTCGTTTTCTATACGTTCCTTTTTAACTTTATGATCAGCCTTTTTATTCAATATTGCCCAATATGGGGGACTTGTCACCATAAAATCAACAGAATTTCTTTCGAGAAGTTTTAGTTCGACACAACTATCTCCATTAATAATTGTGTACTTATTAGATGTACCTTCTCCTACTTCGATATCTAATCTTTTACGAGCTAATTCTGACCATTTTGGTGATAATTCAATTCCTATTCCATTTCTATCACATAATGCTGCTGCTTTAAGTGTAGAACCTACACCCAGAAATGGATCCAAGACGATATCGCCTTTCTTTGTGAAAAATTCTATTAATCGTTGAATATCTTGGAAACTAAATGGAGCAGGATGCTGTTTCTCTATTTGAGCATGAGGGTGACTGGCTCCTAATCCTTTCTGAAATAAATAAGATTTAGTTTCTGGCATCCATTGAGTTCCAGTTAAATCATTTAATTTATTTCTTGGATCATAAACACCTTTACTATCCTTTAATTCATTTAAAGTTTCTTCATCTAATGTATTAAGAAAGTTAACTAAATCAACCTTATTGTAAAACTTACTTCGTCCTTGTTTTATAGGGATTAAATCACCAGTCTTTTCAAGTTTCGTTATTGCTCTTTTAGTTAAACCAAATTCTTCTATAATTGTGGCGGTTTTAATTAAATCTAGGTCCATTATTACTTTCTCCTTTTATATAGCAACCATAACTAGAATAATATCTAATAATAATAAAAAACAGGACATAGGTTCTGTTTTTAAAGTGCTTTGATTATGTTTTAAATATAATTATAATATTTTTTTGACTTAAAGCAAAGGCTAATAGTGGAAGTTAATCATAATGTTGGATATACAAGTATTTAAAAGACTTTCTATAATGCGATCTATACTATTATAAAGATTTAGCTTTTAGAAATTTAACTAGAAGATTGTAATGGAAAGTGAGAGAATTGAATTCAATTTTTTACTCTTCGGATTCTCTTTTACACAAATTTTACACATCCCCCATACAAAACCTTATAAACTCAATAACTATTAACCTATTTCGACCCCGACCACCGGTATCATCAGATTAATTTATGTCTAGATTAATCACTAAAGAAAGCTTGCAAATGTTGTTAAATCAACATTTGTGAGCTTTCTTTGTTTTTAGAGTATACGATAGAAAACGATAAGATACGATATCTTTTCACAAGCTGTTATTCAAAATCGAGTGATCTGGCGCTTTGTAGGCTTTTTGCTTGACGCTAAATATAAAATCTATATATTTATCATTGCGCAATATACATTTCTGTACCTTCATGGACCAATAGACCCTACTAATTGTGATGGCTATAATTCCTCTAATTCAACTTTTGAAAGTAGTATGAATGGGTACAGTCATTTTACTAAAAATTGTTGCATTATATTTTTCCCTTATTTAAAGGGTTTTCTGTACTTGCAACTATTGGGATATTATTTTTTATATCAATGTACAATAAAGCCCCAAACAAGTTGGCCTAGAAATCACTTGAATAAGCATAATTAGGTATCTACATTGATTAGGGCTATCCCTTGCGTGCGTTTGTGATTCCATCGTTCTTACGCTCCACCAATAATGGCAAAATAAAAATCGGTAGGTATTCTTTCTTTGCAAAATAATTGTTTCTTTGTATTCGATTTATTCTCCTTTTTTTGTACACAAACTTTCCTTTTTGTTAATGCTCAGGTTTACCTTGGTTTTAGCAGAATGACTTGTCTCTTTTGTTTTCTTCATATTGGAGAATCGTTCCATCATTTTATCTTTATAGATATATCCGAGAATAAAACCAATAACAGCGATAACGGATATGATAATGGTTATGCTATATTGCTGCATATGAATGGTGGACCCCAAAGCAGCAGATGCAATAATCCACGGCAGACGACCAACTATAAGTATGGTGAAGAATCTTAATGAACTCATGGATGTAAGAGCGGCCACAAATACAAGCAGGTCTTTCGGCAAACCTGGAATTACGAAAAAGATAAATAAAAAGATAGAAAACTTTTTCTCATCCTGTATTAACGACATCCACTTATATTTTTTCTTCTGCAGTAGCTTTGAAATATAATCGCGCCCGATAAACCGAGTGAAATAAAAAGCAATCGCTGAGCCTATTATTAAGCCGATTGTAGTATATAAGGATCCTAATGTAACCCCGTAAATATAACCGCCTGCAACCTGTACGACTTCTCCTGGAATAGGCGCAACCACGATCTGAAGAATCTGAAATAAAATAAACATGACCGGTCCCCAATGACCTGTTGAATGAATAAACGCCCTAAAATTGTTCATGGACGACATAATCTTAATAATGGTAGGAGAATAATAGATCAAACCAATAGACAATATGAGAGTAAGACCTAATAGTATTGTTATGATTGTTTTTTTCGAAAGTTGTGACATAGATTAAAACTCCTTTATGTAATTACTTCTATCTGTTTGTAGTATAGAATGGATAAATTAAGAGTTACATACATAATTTCTGAAGAATTCTTAAGTCGACTCTATTTACTGGTAGTTGCACAAAACGCCTATTATACTGATATTAGATGGGGTGATCAGATGAACAAGCAAATCTTAATTGCTGATGATAACAGTGAAATTCGAGAAATTGTAAGGATCTTGTTAGAAAGTGAGAATTATGAAGTGGTTGAAGCGATAGATGGTCAAGATGCGATTAATAAAGTAAATGAAGAGACAGATCTCATAATTTTAGATATGATGATGCCCAATAAATCAGGGCTGAAGGCGTGTTTGGAGATTCGTGAAAAAACAAGCGCACCGATCTTGTTCCTTACTGCGAAAACGCAGGATTCGGACAAACAATTGGCCTTCTCTTCAGGCAGTGATGACTTTTTGTCCAAACCTTTTTCTTATACAGAACTCGTTTCGAGAGTGAAGGCTTTACTGCGGAGATATTATGTCTATCGTGGCAAGGAGAAGACGGAGGAAACGGAGCATATTATCATTAAGGATCTTACTATTCACCAGGATGCAAAGACTGTATTTGTTGGAGAGAAAGAAATCACTTTGACTGAAATTGAATACCAGATTTTGCTGCTGTTAGCTAAGAAACGACGTAAGGTGTTTTCGGCTGAAAACATATATGAAAGTGTTTGGGGGCAACCCTACTTTTATACCTGTAACAACACAGTTATGGTCCATATTCGTAATTTGAGAAGTAAACTTGAAGATGATCCGCAGAACCCTAAATATGTAAAGACTGTTTGGGGAAAGGGGTACAAAATTGAATAGATTACTAATGGGGAAAAAACTTAAGATCAAGCTCGTTCTGGCAGTATTAATTTCCTTAGCTATTTCTTTAAGTGTTTTCGGAATTTTACAAGTCGTTGGCGAGAAAGTGTTAAATAGTTATTTAAGCAAATCTGCGTTTATGGAAAATAGGCAGCAAGACGCGCTTGAACGATTCGAAGAGTTTGTGAATAGCCAAAACGTGTCCACCCGTGATCGAGAGAAATTGACTGAATGGATAAATAATGAGCGATATTTGAATCTGTATATTTTTGCAAAAGAGAAATTAATTTTTTCATCAAATAAAGAGGTTGATCCTGCTATTAACGAAGAGCTACTAACTCGGTTCACGCCTTCGGAAACACCTACTACCATCCATTTTGCGGATCAAGATGCCCAGATCTACTTGGTAGGCCTTTATGAGTATCAATACTATAATCTCATTTTGTTTATTGGTATTTTCATAGCAGCCATTATATTCATTATTTCCTTCTTACTGATAATTAATAAGAAAACATCCTATATCGGAGTACTTGAACAAGAGATCAAAATACTTGAAGGGGGAAATTTAGATTATTCAATTACTATATCTGGAAAGGATGAATTATCTTCTTTGGCCCAAAGTATTGATGAGATGAGGAAATCATTTGCCGAGCGACTCGGTAGTGAGGAGAGGATCAGGATAGCTAATCGCGAATTGATCACGGCAATTTCCCACGATTTACGTACTCCCCTTACAATTTTGCTGGGATATATGGATATCATCGAGCTTAACAAGTATAAGAATCATGAGGATTTGCTGCAGTACATTCATAATAGCCGGGAAAAGGCCTATCAAATCAAAGCGCTATCGGACAAACTATTTGAATATTTTACGGTATCCTCTGCCGCTGAAGAAGAGGAAGTGGAATTTGAATTATATGAGGGCAGAGCGCTTATAGATCAACTCATTGATGAGCAACTGGTGGTTATGGATAATTTAGATGTTCAAGTGCGAGCAGTTCCATATGATGAGAAATTTTTGCTGGAAATCAATTTGGTCGCTATACGCCGTGTATTCGATAATATATTTTCAAATATTCGAAAGTATGCCGATCCGATGCATCCCATTCATATTCAGATTTCTTTGAAACAACAATGGGTCGATCTTAGGTTCGAGAATAAAATTTTACATGAGACCGAAAAGGAAGATAGCAACAAAATTGGGCTCGTTAGTTGCCAGAAAATAATACAGAAGCACAACGGGACGTTGAACGTATCAGTACGAAAAGATACTTTTTTGCTACAGATAACGTTACCTGTCATTTTAAATAAAACAGTACAAACTTTTGAATGATTTTTGGGCATCCAACTTGTCACTGGAACCAAAATCAGTTGTTTCCGAGTCAAGGAGGGAATGGGGCTTCACTCTCCGCTGTTTGAAATTTGTATCTAAATAAATTAATCTCTAACAACATAAGGAGTTAAACTATTTTTTTATTGAAGCTGTGTTTATGCTCTGTGTATTTTATCTCTATGTATTGATATATTCAATGAATTCTCAGGGGATTGTTATAAAGAATAATGGTGTGTTCTTGGTGGCCTTATTCTTATTTGTTCTATACTTGTTGATAAATGTAGTGTATATAGCTTCAAAGTGGGTATATGGATCCATGATGAAAAATATACAGAAGAAAAACAATTGAGAAAATAAATCCATAAGGGACAGAACCGTGGTGAAGCAACAGGACGGCGATCTGGTTAAGATTGCAAATGGAGCGTTCGGGGTGATGGCTTATCGGCATCCTGGCATTAAGAATTATATAATCAATAAAAGCAGACCGGTTGTGATGGTCTGCTTTTATTATTTTTTTCATATCAATGCTCCTTTTCCATTTATCATTCAGTTGTACTAACAAGTTGTTAAATTAGCTACCCATAAAATGTAAATACCAAGCGACTTAAGAATTCTTAAGAATTATGAACCCCTCATCTTAAGAAATCTCCCATAATCTTATATATCATAAGCAAATAGGAGAGGGTAGATTACAGGCGAAAACAATTTAACCAGATTACCAAATATCAATAATAGGGAGTCATAATAAAATTCATTATTAGTTAGGAGAATCTATGTTTATAAAAAATATTCCCAATCTGCTTACCTTTGTAAATTTGTCATTGGGGGTGCTTTCAATTGTTGAGGTTATTAATCAAAATTACTTCGTAAGTGCCATATATATTATTATTGCAGCATTTATAGATCGATATGATGGAAGAATCGCTAGACGATTAGATGTTTGCAGTGAATTCGGTAAAGAATTAGATTCCTTGTCCGATTTGGTTTCCTTTGGGATTGCTCCAGCTTTACTTGTTTATTTTAAATTTAACTTTGATGATCTTGGCATGCTGAGACTTGTAGGTATAGTTGCTCTATTGTTATACGTCGTCAGCGGTTCATATAGATTAGCACGATTTAATGTCAAAGAGTTTGAGGGTATCTTTAGTGGAATTCCAATAACCGTGGCAGGTTTTATTCTGTCCATTTACTCGGTGCTTGCACCAAGCACGATTAATTTAACACTTATATCGGTGATTTCATTATTTGCTTTTTCCTATTTAATGGTATCAAGTATAAAATTTAAAAAAATATAGTAAGGAGTAATTATGAGCAATCAAGAGAAATTTACAAATGTTCGCGATCGTGACAACTCTTTAAATAAAACCGGTCTACGCTATTTAGCGAAGCTTTTATTTTCTACAGAAGTTCCCAAGTTGGTTCTAAGCATAGCCCTTATTTTAAGTATTATCAGTTCATTTGTGGGGTTGATTGTTCCGATAGCTACTGGAAAAATAATTGACCAATTTCGTTTGGAATTAATAAATGCCACTACGATTATACAGCTTGTCTTTATCTTTATTTTGCAAGCCGTATCAAGTGGATTCTCATACTATCTGTTAGCTTATGTCGGAAATAGAATGGTCAATCAATTGCGTAAACAGCTTTGGGAAAAGATGCTTCATTTACAGATGAGTTTTTTTGATCGCTACCGCTCTGCGGATCTTATGAGTCGCATCGCAAACGATACAAATGAGATTAAATCACTCATTACCGATCACTTCATCAACTTTATTTCCAACTTGATTACAGTTATTGGTGCAGTGGCCATGTTATTTTATTTGGATTGGCAAATGACGTTAATCATTATGTTGGTATTACCTATTAGTTTAGGTGTAATGATGCCGATGGGGAATAAGATGTATGAAAATTCCGTGCGTTTACAGGAACATTTGGCAGCACTATCCTCGACGCTGTCCCAAATCATTGGGGAAATGAGACTGGTTAAGGCTTCTAACTCGGAGAGAAAAGAATTAAAAAACGGTGAAGCTAACATGGATGATTTATTTCAATCGGAAATGAAAGAAGCTCGGGTTAATGCAGTACTGATGCCATTGATGACATTAATTATGATTGTGCTACTAGTTGTAATTATCGGTTATGGCGGAGTGCGTGTTTCTTCGGGAGCTCTTACTGCAGGGAAACTTGTAGCATATATCTTACTTTTGTTTCAAATTATGATGCCTGTTGAACAGTTTGGAGCATTTTTTTCGAATTTAAAAAAAGTAATGGGATCAACAGAGAGGCTAAGGCTTATCTTGGAACAGCCCCTCGAAGCTGACAACAAAAAGGATGTGATGCCGGACAAGCATAACATCTTAGAGTTTCGCGAGGTTTGTTTTGGGTATGAAAGAGATAAGCAAATCCTGCTAAATGCTTCTTTTACGATACCAGATCGTAAAGTAACTGCTTTTGTTGGTCCTAGCGGAAGTGGAAAAACAACCATTTTTTCGCTTATTGAGAAATTTTATGATCCGGAAACTGGAAACATATATTGGGGTGATACGCCAATCGATTCTTTTTCTCTCCATGATTGGCGCAAAAAAATTGGTTATGTGTCTCAAGAAAGCTCTCTTATATCAGGTACAATCCGAGAAAATATTATCTATGGGCGAGAAGACGAAGTGAGTGAGTTGGAGATGATGAATGTAGCCCGACTTGCATATGCCCATGATTTCATTGACGCTTTACCAAGAAAGTATGAAACAGAGGTAGGAGAAAGAGGAATTCAGCTATCAGGCGGACAACGCCAGCGTATAGCTATTGCTCGTGCTTTGTTGCGACAACCGGATATTTTGCTGTTAGATGAAGCAACCGCAAGCTTGGACAGTGATTCAGAACATGAGGTCCAAAAGGCACTGCATTATTTGATGCAAGATCGTACAACCATTGTAATCGCACATAGATTATCGACAGTTGTACATGCGGATCAAATTATTGTATTTGAGTATGGACATGTTACAGGAGTTGGAAAACATGAAGAATTACTTCAGACACACCCTTCTTATGTTGCATGGGCAAATAAGCAATTTCAAGGTATACAGAGACTATAAATTATAAGCATGTTCGCTGAAATTTTCAAAAACCTATATTTTTACTTGTTGAAATTGCTATGGAAGTCATCATTTCGTTGTTTATGGCTGAATTAATTAGATATTTCTTCACGCCTTGCTTCATCTAAACGAAAGAAAGTATTTTTTGGCATAAAATCCACCTTAATTTGACGTGTGAATCCATTCACATCAAGTAATAATGGAGTTTAGGAATTGTGTTATAGACAAATTAATTCATCCTGTTTTTTCTCTAATCTAAATGAAATGAAAGCAGAAATGGAGAAGAAAAATAAAATCAATAACAAATCTAGAATTGTTTCCGGATATTGTTGGGAATGGCCTAAGGATAATCGGATGAATTCCAACTTCCATGATATTAAAATTGAAGAGCATAATTTCGGAATCAGCTGGAACTTGGATAGCTCTACAACATGGGCTATTGATGAAAATTCTGTGCATGAAGCAGGATGTATACATACGTGTCAAGGATTAGAATTTGATTATGTTGGAGTTATAATTGGTGATGATTTACGATATGAAAATGGAGAAGTTATAACGGATTATACAAAAAGAGCAAAAACAGATCAATCACTGAAGGGGATTAAGAAAATGCTTAAAGAATCTCCTGAAGAGGCTCGAGAAATAGCAGATAAAATTATTCGTAACACGTATCGCACATTAATGACCAGAGGACAAAAAGGTTGTTATATCTTTTGTACTGACAAGAAATTAGAAGAGTATTTTAGAACTCGTTTGACGAGAGAAAGCGTATATAGTGAAAAGACATATGGAAATATCAAAATTGCTGAGGAGAAGGAAAGTTATTAAAGAATGGGTAGGAGGCATATTCAAAAATTTGTAACATCTTTGATATCTTCATTGTTGGGAAGTTGAAGTTAAGTAAAATAAAATTATTTTTGTACTTAATTATCCATTTAGATGAGAATTATGATTCTATTATCTAAATGGATATTAACTTCTGTTTTACAAACTTTTTTGATGCTCATAACAATAAATTTTTCCTTGGAACTTCTTATTAGATAAACAGAATGATTTTACTTTATCTGATACGGGTTTCTGACAGATTATACACGTGTTTTCCTTTTCTTTTTTGTCAGTGATGTTCTTCTTTTCTTCGATAATATCTATATGCTGCTTTCTAATTGCAGCGTCTGTAATATTAGCATTCACAAGGGAATTGTAGATCATCTCCATTTCACTTTTTAGAAAAAGGGGGGTTGGGTATTGTAATTTAAGAACAGCAACCTTTCTATTAATAAACTGAGTTAATTCAACATCGTAAATGACCAATTCAGTAGAACTAATCTTACGCAATTCTTCCTCTATTTTAAATGTGCATCTCTTTGTAAAGGAAACTACTGAAATAAAGTATGGATGATATTTCGCTTCTATAAAACTTTTGAGGGCTTGAATATGACCATAATTCTGCATTATAGGATTCATCATTTTGAACTTACCATTAATTAACCAAGTTTTTCTATCTTTTCCTCCATAAATGGTTCCTTGATAATTCTTTGTTTCGATGACGAATAAACCATAAGGAGCTATGATGACATGGTCAATCTGGGAATATCCCGTTGATGATTTAGGATTTTTAATGAATATATCACTTAAATACATATAATCTTTAGGTAGCTGGGATAGTTGAATATCAATTTTGTATTCGCCGAGTTCCCCTTTTCTAACAGCAGATTGATTGTTTTCTATTTTGGTTGTGGAGTTGTTTCTATTTTTTACGTTGATTGGACCTTCTTTCTTGTTTTTTTTAATATTTTTCTTTTTAAATAAAAAATCTAAAAACATAATCTGCCTCTTTCTGTTGGAAATATTTTTCTATACCTTAATATCGACTTATAGGGAGAATTTTTTAGAGACCCAAAAGAATCATCCCCCTTCATCTTTCACGCCAAACTTAGTATAGTAGATATATATTTTCCATTAGTTACACACAAAAACGGCTGGAGGATGAGTACAATTAAAAACGAACCATTATATCAGCAGATTCAAAATAAGATTATAGAGCGAATAAAGGACGGGAAATGGAGAGTCGGAGATAGAGTTCCTTCTGAGAAGGATTTAATGGATGAATTTCATGTAAGCCAGATTACTACCAAGAATGCGTTGGCTGGCTTAGCGGATCAAGGAATTGTGGAGCGGATTAAGGGGAAAGGGACGTTTGTTATTGAAAGTAGTTTTACAGGTTCAATGGCACGAAACCAAACTTCAAGTGGGTTGATTGGGTTAATTATTCCAACGATGAAGACAAAGGTGGAGCAGGATTTTGTCAATTTTCTTGAACAATATGTGACGGAGCAAGGGTATAACTTAGTCATTAAGATTTCTAGAGAATCACAACTAAAAGAAGCGGAAGCTATTGAGACTTTTCGTGTGATTGGTGTGGAAGGAATTATTATTTTTCCGGCAGAAAAGGAAATGTATAATGAGGCAGTTCTTCGACTGTCGCTAGATAAGTTTCCTCTCGTATTGATTGACCGATATATGAAAAATATTTCTACCTATAGTGTCAGTTCCGAAAATACTCAAGGAACGTTTGCGGCTATTTCTTATTTGTTGGATAAAGGATATGAACAGATTGGACTTATCTCTCCCTTAATAACAAACACGGTTACGGAAGAAAGAGCAAAAGGATTTGAACAAGCTTTTTTTAGAAAAGAAATTACAATTGATAAAAACCTTTGGCTAACACTGCCATTTGATAAAATCTCCGTTCAGGAAACGCCTGCAATAATTAAACAATTTTTATTAGAAAACCCGAAGCTAACAAGCTTATTTACGATGAATGCGGAATTGGCACAGTATGCGCATCGTGCTATTTTAGAAGTTCAAAAAGAGTCTTACCGTCAAATAGAGTTGGTTACTTTTGATTTTCCTGGAATAGAAGGTTTCACCTTTGTACAACAAGATATCCAGCAGTGCAGCAAGGAGACGGTGAAGTTATTATTGCAGCAAATGGCTGGAGAATACGATCCAAAACGAATGTTTATCCCAGTAAATGTGGTGTTTGCTGCCGGAAATGAAATATAGGTAAAGAATATGCTACCTGACTATGGTAGTTTTTTTTGTTGGAAAATTATTCTCCTAACATTTTTCTCCCATGCAGTTCTTTCCTTTTTCTGCTAATAAATAGGATTTTTTTTATCAAAAAAGTATAAAAGGTATATTATATACTAAATTTAGTATATTTTTACGAATGAGGATAATATAAGATATTTGTAAGCGTTTTTATTTAAAAAGAACAAGATTAAGTAGATAATTTTTAGATGAATCGTTTTTCTCTCTTCTATATGATTTCTAAACAATGAGAAGGTATTATCCAACAAAATTTAAGAGAGCAGTATTTTACTAGAATACAGGTATCCAGGGTGTACAAAATCAACTTATAACTGATCAGGTATACCCTTTTTATATAGATGGTAGTTTTCAACAAATATGGGGAGGGGATTATCCTGAAGAAGTTAGTAAAAGTATTACTGTGTATGAGTTTATGGCTCTCTTTACCGTATGCAGCATTTGCCTACAGTAACCCGATGGATTTACCAGAATCTTGGACATGGGATAGCGGAGAGTATTATGGAGAAGGGGACCCATATATTCTAAAGCATAATGGTATTTATTATCTCTATGTTAGTACCGTAGATGATAAAAGCGGTGTGAAGGCGTGGACATCCGAAGATTTAATGAATTGGACATATGCTGGTCTTGTTACAGAAGAACCTACTACGAAGGCTGCTTATGCCCCGGAAGTTGTTTACTGGAATGGCGATTTCTATATGTATACATCTCCAGGTGGAAATGGGCATTATGTCTATAAAAGTTCAAGCCCTCTTGGTCCTTTTAAAAAACAAACCGATAATCTTGGGATGGGGATTGATGGACATGTTTTTATTGATGATGACGGCAAATGGTATTTTTATAGTACGGGATCAAATAGAATAGATGCACGCTCCATGCCAACGCCATCTGAATTTGGCAAGGCAACGGATACAGGTGCAAAAATGAATGGCTGGACAGAAGGGGCAACCGTACTGAAAAGACATGGCAAATACTATATGACTTATACAGGAAACCATATTTGGAATAAAGCATACCGTATTGATTATGGAGTAAGTGATTCTCCTAATGTTGGTTTTACAACGAATAAAGAACAGAATCCACTTTTACTAAACACAGAAGGGGAAAATGTAGGTTTAGGTCATAACACAGTTGTGCGAGGACCAGACCTTGATTCCGACTATATCGTCTATCATAGTCATGCGAACCCAGGGCGTAACATAAACTTCGACCGCATTGCGTGGAATGGCGAGAAAATGCTCGTGTTAGGGCCGACAACTTCTAAACAGTCTGATCCTGCTTTACCGGATTTTAGTGATCGATTTAATCGAACCGAACTTGGAGCAGATTGGAAAAATGTAAATGGAGGGAAATGGAGTATCACGAAAAATACTTCTAATTGGCTGGAACAAAAGAAGTTGGGTGATGCAAAATGGTCACGACAAGTGAGTAAGGTATCTACAGATAAGGAATATACAGCAGAATTCAATCTGAAAATGGTAGAAAAAGGGGAGAGTGAAAATCCGCGACTTGGTGTAGTTTTCTCCTATAAAGATGAAAAGAACTACGGAACGGCTGTCCTAAGCTCGAAGCATAATCGATTGGAAACTAATTTTGTTGTGGATGGTGGGGAACAAGGCTGGGAGTATGCAGATCTGCCAGAAGGCTATGATTACACAAAGCTACACCAATTGAGAGTAGAAAGGTCGGGAGATACATTTAGAATCTATGTTGATGGCATGCAAAAGCAAACAAGAGAAGTTCTAAACATTGGAGCTGGCAGCATCGGCTATACTACATCAGATGTACATGGAGCTTTTAGCTATACAGCTTTTAGCAATAAAGTTGACGGCAGCAATGTCTTTGATGCGTATAAGCCTTTACCGGGGACGATTGAGGCTGTTCATTATAATGCTGGTGGTGAAGGTGTCGCCTATCATGATAAAACAAGGAAAGAAGCAGTTAATGCCTACCGCCAAGATTATGTAGATATTGCTGACGATTCTGACGGCAGTTATTACATTGAATCAAATAAAAAAGGCGAATGGCTGAAATATAATGTAAATATTGCCGAAGAAGGCTTATATAATCTGGATTTACGAGTTGGCGAATCCTCCAAAGATGCCAAGATAAGGATCTTGTTAGATGGAAAGTCGGATATAACGGGGGATGTAAGTATTCCGCCATCAACGGATTGGAGAACGTTCTCAATCGAAAAGTTGAAACTACCAAAAGGAAAGCATACGCTAACGATTGAAGTGGTAAAGGGTTCGTTTGATTTTTCAAGCTTTAAAGTACAAGGCTATAAAGCAGTTGATGTATTATATGACGACTTTAATGATGGGGATGCTGAAGGATGGGATGAAGTCGAGGGGACATGGAAAGTTGGTCCTTTTGAAGAGCAAAATATTGATTTCGATGAGTATAAACAGGTTCCTGGGGTAATAAATGCAGCCTATTACAATACTGGTGGGGAAGGAGTTGCCTATCATGATACGACACCAGAAAATATTGGTGGAGTATTTAGAAGAGATTCAGTAGATATCCGAACCAATCCAGAAGGCGGCGGCTATGCTGTTGGGTGGAATCAGACTGGTGAATGGCTGAAATACAATGTAAATGTTCAAGAAGCTGGCGCATACAATCTTAAGCTTTATGCTGCAACAACTTTTACAAGTGCAAAGGCTCGTCTATGGTTAGATGATAAAATAGATTTAACCGGCGTATTTGATGTTCCTGCTACTGGCGGCTGGAACAATTGGCAGGCTGTCATTAAAAATGGAATTAAGTTGCCGAAGGGAAATCATACTTTGAAACTAGAATTCGTAGAAGGGGAATTTGACTTTACGAAAATGGAATTGTCTTCATTTGATGTTCATCGACCACTACCTGGGCTCATTGAAGCGGAAGACTATAACAACGGTGGGCAAAATGTAGCTTATTATGATAAGTCGGAAGGAAATAGTGGGGGACAATACCGTAATGACGATGTGGACATTCGAAAAACAGCTGCAGCGGATTATGCAGTTACCTCAATTGAGACGGATGAATGGTTAACATATGATGTGAATATTTTAGAAGAAGGAAGCTATGGACTTGATTTCCTTGTTTCCTCTGTAAAGGATGGATCGAAAATAAAGCTTCTGTTAGATGACAAGCTAGATCTAACGGGAGAAATTGATCTGCCGAAAACGGGCAGCATGGACAGTTGGAAGACTGTATCACTAGAGGATATAACATTGCCAGCTGGGCAGCATACATTAAAAATAGTTGCTGTAGAAGGTGGCTTTGAGCTTTCGAAATTTATGTTCCACCAATTTGATCAGTATAAAAAGCTGCCAGGCAGAATAATGGCGGCAGATTATATTACTGGTGGTGAAGGGGTTGCCTATCACGATAATACTATCGAAAATATTGGCGGGGAGTATCGCCAGGATGCAGTCGATATCCGTGTGAATCCGGAAGGTGGCTACAATGTTGGCTGGAATCAAACAGGAGAATGGCTGAAGTATAATGTCGATATTGCAGAAGAAGGTAGCTATGATTTAGCCATAAATGTAGCTACGACGTATAAAGATAGTCAAATCCGATTATGGCTTGATGATTCGATTGATTTGACAGGTGTTATTGATGTCCCTAGCACTGGCGATTGGAATAATTGGCAAAGCGTTATTCAGAAAAAAGTTTCCTTACCAACAGGACAGCATACGATTAAAGTAGAAATAGTAAAAGGTGAATTTGACTTCTATTATTTTGAATTCCTAGAGGAAATCGAAGTACAAGAGCCACAAATAATAGGCGAGTACAATGCAAGTAGCGAAACCTTTGCAAAATCAGTTATCGGTGAAAAAGAGTGGAAGGATTACATTATCGAAGCAGATGTTAAAGTGGCTGAAGGATCCGGAGACGGAGGAGTCATCTTTCGAGTAAATAATCCCGCAAATGGAATTGAGTATAGCCAAAATAATGCTGATTTCATGCAAGGATATGTGGCCTATATAAATGAGGACGGCGTCCATCTTGGAAAGCAAAATTATAATTGGGAGTATCTTGGTGGTGCCTCGATCACAGAACCACAAGCTGCTTGGCATCATATGAAAATTGAAGTGATTGGGACAACAATTAAAGTATATGTGGATGATATGGCGACACCAAAGATTAATTTTACGGACAATAGCCGTACTGCCTTTACGCAAGGGAAAGTAGGGGTAAGATCCAATTATAATAATACCAAGTTTGATCATTTCTTAGTTAGACCGTATCAAGCAGATCATACGTCCATTCAAACATTACTGGATATGTACAAGGAATCAGGTGAATTAAAGGATAGTCTTTATAAGAGTTTAAGCAATAAATTAAAGCAATCCAAAAAACACCTAGAGAAAGGCAAAAACGATCAAGCGATTAAATTTCTCCAAGATATAATCAAGCTGCTTCATAACGATAAAAAGGAAGTATTAAAGGCGGAAATAGAAAGATTGATAGAACGATTGTAAAGTGGGTGTCAGGCACCGTAAAAAGACAATTGTCTTTTTGTGGTGCCTGACACCATTTTATAAAGAAGAGAGGGAACATAGGTGCAAGATAAAGTGAAAACTGAAAGAAAATTACAACATTTTTTTTCGGAAATAGAGTCTCTGGCTATTATTGACTTGAATATTAATTACCTGAAAGAAACTATTACCCTTAAATTAAAGGGTGATAGAAAAAACAATTTGATTAATATTACGTTTAAACAAGTGTTGTCTTATTATGTATTTCAGGAACCAGCTTATGATACTTTTAGACTAAATGAGTTTGATGAAGAGTCCCATTTATTATTAACAGAATCAAGCTATTTTCCTCAAGGCTTTGGTAAAATAATGATTGAAAGCCTTCATAGTGAATTAAAAGCAATAGAAACACTATCTTCCACTACAAATTTTTACTTTCAAGTTAATGATAAAGACTATTTCTTTATTGAAGCTAACGCATTAATTATTAATGATGAAGAGTATAAAAATTTGATTATTGATGATTCAGAATTAAATATACCAATTGATTGAAATCCTTATTCATCGAAGCTAAGAATACTAATGTATTTTGGTCACGTACGGTGTATGAAAGGTTGGTGGGAAATTGGATTGACTTTGTTGTCAATGTTGCTTTAAGTCATTAAGTCATGATTTCCGAAGACATAGGTCAAATTAAGAGAAGGTAGATATTTTGATGGAGATAAATTTATACATAAATATTATCTTTACGCACGAGCGCATTGTTACATTGGGACTTTTTGTTAGCCATCTTTGTTGAATTTTCGTCATTCCCCAATTATTTTTACGTTTTCTCCTTTTGAAGAGAAATATGATAAGACCCGGATGGGCAGAACCAAATTAGCGTGAGTATTAGAAAATAACGGAAAATTCAAAATGATTGATATGTTATATTTAAGATAAGGGTGAGATGATTAAATGGATTACGAATTAATTAGATATAGAATTGAGGCTATTACATCTAAGATTAAAGAAATTGGTGGAGAGGTTCAAGAAGTTATTATTGATGAGCCAGCTTCGCTTGAACAAATAATCAAAACAGAGGAACAACTTGGGAGAAAGTTACCTGCAAGTTTCAAGAAGGTTCTTAATGAGTTCTCAAGTAATTTCAGTTTGCGGTGGCTTTTACCTGACAATATGGAGCAACCAAAAGAATTCAGAGAAATATTCTCTGGTACTCCTCACTGGAGCTTAGAACTTCTTTCTCAGTGTGAAGAAGATCGTATGGGGTGGATTGAAAATGTTTTTTCTGATCCCGAAGATGAATATGATGTAGTTTGGCATAATAAATTAGCCTTTAGTGAAGTAGGGAATGGGGATTATTTAGCATTTGATATGAGTAACAAGGAAGATGCCCCAATCGTATATCTTAGTCACGATAATGGTGAAGGGCACGGTTATATATTGGCAAATAACTTTATTGAATTCCTCAATAATTGGTCAAGAATAGGGTTTGTAGGGTGTGAGGACTGGCAATGGCTACCTTTTACAACAAGTCCTGGCAGTGGAATAGTTGCGGATGGAGAGGAAGCAGGGCTTTTTAGAACTTGGCTAGGATTAGATATATAAATAGTAATAAGAGCATTAAAGTCTAACTCAATGCTCTTTCCTATATTAATTTAATGTTATAATATACTAAATTAATGATGAATTTAAATATTTAACTTTCCACCGTAAAAAAGTTCCCCGTAAGATTATTCAAAGGCCAAAATAACTTCTTCAATCACAAATAAATCCAGAGAAGCATATATACCAACTAAAAGGGGTTTTTTAAAGTAAAGCTTGGATAAGACGTTCATCCTATATTGTACAATAAACGTCACAAGGAATCATATAATTTAATTAAAGAAGGTTATGTATATATGAAAATACTTTTGAGGCTTCATTTAGTATTTTATATAAGTCTATTCGCATTTATGTTGGCAATTCCATATAATTCCATGGATGCTAATATATTTAAAATGATCTTATTTTTAGTAACTCTTTGTGTATTTATACTAATCCTGACTTGCTATATTGTACTTTCTTTTAATAAAGAGATTAAAGCTATTAAAAAGTATATATATGCAAATATAGTAATGATGATCATTGGAATTATTGGTTTCCTTACACTGGGACATGTGTATTACTCAGAAAATCAGGAGCAAATTTTTATGATAATTATTATTGGCGTTCTTTTTATTATATCGCACGTACTGAATCTTCAAATGAAGAGGATAGTTGAGCATTATAATATTGATGTTATTTCAGAAGTAAAATTATTCTACAAAATGGGGAAAATAATAGAAAATACACCAATTTCAAATGCGGCTACTAAGTTAGACCGGATCTCTTACGGTTTCTGTATAGTCGTTTTTATAGCAGAGAATATGGTTATCTATATTTGTGCAATAGGAATCATCTTATTGTGTTCAATAAAGTATCTTAATCAATTAAGAAGGGAGTTTCTAAAAAGTAATTTAGTATCAAAGGCAGAGACTTATTTCTCCATAGTTGCCTATGTTCTTTGCTATCTGATATCCATCTTGTGGCACTATTATTTTCAAAACATTTCTACTATTATTGTTGGACCATTAGGACTGCTTTTCTTAAAAATTTATATACAAAGAATTGCTGTCAAAATATATAGAAGTGGGTGTCAGGCACCGTAAAAAGACAATTGTCTTTTTGTGGTGCCTGACACCCGTTTTTGACACCCGTTTTTGACACCCGTTTTTATGGTAATGGTTTCCGTTGCGCAAAGGAAAGAGTTTGAATTAACTTTAAATTTAATTAAGTATAGTATGTAGATAAGCAGTTGATAACAAAAGATGAAATCGCTAACAATGGTTTTTGGTATTCTCAATTGGCCTTTCATTCTTTTAAGCTAGCAATCGAAAGAGAATTAAGTCGAACATACTGTTAGCTTTATCTTTACTGCAAATAGGAGAAATGGTGCACATACTTTTTTATGTAAGGGTGGATTAGCATGAACTTGGAGGAAATTAGTTTTCAAATTATTTTAAATGGAGGAAATGCTCGAGGTTTAGCAATGGAAGCAATAAATGATGCTAAAAGTGGCGACTTTTCTTTAGCAGAGCAAAAACTGGATGAAGCAAATGAAGCAATGCGCGTAGCTCATCGCTTTCAAACAGATTTGATTCAAGGGGAAGCTCGTGGAGAAAAATTTGAAATTCGGTTATTGCTTATCCATGCGCAAGATCATTTAATGAATGCCATGACTGTTGTTGATATGGCAAAGGAATTCATAGAACTTCATAAGAAACTACCTAACTAAGCTGGGAATTTGTTTGACCTTAATCAAAAAATCTTATTAATTATTGGAGGAATATAAAATGAAAAAAGCCCTAATTATTTGTGCAGCTGGTATGTCATCATCACTAATGGCAAAAAAGACAACGGAGTTTTTTAAATCAAAAGGTCAAGATATTGTATTAGATGCTATATCTGCAAATGAAGGCGGTAAGATGATTGAGAAGGGTGAATTTGATCTATATTTAGTAAGCCCGCAAACAAAGATGTATTTCAATAAGCTGAAAGAAACAGGGGATCGTGTAGGGAAGCCGGTTGTTAACATACCACCACAAGCGTATATTCCAATTCCGATGGGAATTGAAAAATTAGCAAACGTAATTTTACAGGAACTGCCGAACTAAGGTGCTAATGAATAGAAGAGAAGGAAGCTACTAGTTTTTCCCTTTCAACGACGGAGTCCGTTCGATCTAATTTCCACTATGAAAAATGAAAGCGGTATCTAATATTAGTTGAAATCTCAAATGAAGAAGCAAGTAGCGAAGAACAAGAGAAGGAGGGATTAATATGAATTATGAACAAAGAGCCTTGCTAGAAAAGCAAAGAAAGAAACAAAGTATAAAAACGATGTATTTTAATCGGTATTTACTTGTTCGTTATGTAACTGCACTATTCTTTTTTACCAATTTATATTGGTTTATTTCGTTGGTGCTAAGTGATTCAAAGCTGTTTTTTATTCCTTTCGTATTATTGCTCTTTATGATAGCTAGTGTTGTGGAGCAAGTGAAGATTTACAGCAGTCCTAGCCATCATCCTAAATTTACAAAATACAGTTTTACGGCATTGCTCGCTGCAAATGTAATTTGTATAGTGCCTGCTTGTTTTTCTTCTACTTTTGCTTTGCTTTATCCGTTCTTAATTAATCAAGATGAATCAAGAATGTTCATTCTAACTATTTTAATTTCGGGAATATTATTAGCTGCTTTCATGCTAAAACGATTGCACAAAATTAGTTTAAATGAAGATAAACACTATAGCCGCATTAAACTATATGAAAAAGTTATTAATTAACCATGGAAAAGAGGAGTTTATATGTCAGGAGAAAATAAAGTATTTGCTCTTTTTGAAAAATATCTCATGGGTCCAATGGGGAAAGTTGCCTCCTTCCGCTTTGTGCGGGCAGTAATGGCAGCAGGGATGGCTTCCATTCCCTTTACTATCGTTGGTTCTATGTTCCTAGTATTGAATGTATTGCCGCAGACACTTACTTTTTTAGAAGGATTTTTCAATAGTACTTTCTTTAAGATTAGTGACTTGTATATGTTAGCAAATAAATCAACAATGGGAATCCTAGCACTCTATTTTAACCTTGTCATCGGTTATGAGTATACGAAAATTATTGCTGAAGAAGACAACTTAAATTTAAATCCATTGAATGGGGCTTTACTATCTATGTTTGCCTTCTTTATGACCATTCCTATGCTCGTAATAGATGGCGGAAAAATCTCGCTTATTCATCAAATTGATGATGGAACAACCATTGTAAATGGCTGGGAGATGGTTGGTGATGGTGTGAGTCGGTTAGGTACTACAGGTATTTTTGCAGCAATTATTCTCGGGATTATCGCCGTGCAGTTATATAGATTATGTGTTAAACAAAATTGGGTAATTAAAATGCCTGAAGCAGTACCGGAGGGGGTATCTAGATCTTTTACAGCGCTAATTCCGGCCTTTTTAGTGGCTATTGTGATCTTAGTTATTAACGGTATTCTAGTAGCATTAGGTACAGATATTTTTAAAGTAGTAGCTGTTCCATTTAGCTTCGTTGTGAATTTAACAAACAGCTGGTTAGGAATCATGGTAATTTATTTCTTAATCCATGCCCTTTGGATTGTAGGAATTCATGGTGCAAATATTATCGGCGCATTCTTAACGCCTATTGTTCTATCTAATATGCAGTCAAACTTAGAGGGAAGTAATATTCCGTTTGCTGGAGAATTCTCAAACTCATTTGTCATTATGGGAGGATCTGGAGCAACTATTGGATTAGTGTTCTTCGTTGCCTTTTTAGCTAAGTCACAACAACTAAAGATATTAGGGAAAGCATCGCTTGCTCCTGGTATTTTCAATATTAATGAACCATTATTGTTCGGTCTGCCAATTGTTTATAATCCATATTTGGCAATCCCATTCTTCTTAGCACCAATGGCTTCGGCTTCGATTGGATATTGGGCCATTAAGTTAAAATTTGTTGATGCGATTATTGCACAAGTACCTTGGCCTTCGCCAATTGGTATAGGAGCATTTATTGGTACAGCGGGAGATTACATGGCTGTTATTGTAGCGATAATTTGCGGTGCTGTAGCATTTCTGGTTTGGTTCCCGTTTATTAAAATGTATGATAACAAGTTAGTAATACAAGAAAAAGGTGGAGAATCAGTATTATAGTCTAATAATTAAATTTGGAGAAACGAATACTTACACGAAGTATTTTCATTGTAGCTCTATTTATTTTAACAGGAAGAAGGCGGTTCTCCACGAAACGATAGACCGCTTTCTTTTTTTATTAACAAATTTATAACTTACAAGAAATAACATTCAATGGAGGAAGCTTATCATGACAAAAACAGCATTGTCAGAGAATTTCTTATGGGGAGGAGCAGTTGCGGCTCATCAGCTTGAAGGTGGCTGGAATAAAGGCGGAAAAGGTGTAAGTGTTGCGGATGTAATGACAGCAGCAAGACATGGTGTCGCTCGTCAGATTACAGATGGTGTGCTAGAAGGATACAATTATCCAAACCATGAAGCAATTGACTTTTATTCGCGCTACAAGGAAGATATTAAACTATTTGCAGAAATGGGATTTAAATGTTTCCGTACATCTATTGCTTGGACAAGAATTTTTCCAAATGGAGACGAGGCAGAACCAAATGAAGAAGGACTGCAATTCTATGATGATTTATTTGATGAGTTGTTAAAACATAATATTGAACCAGTTATTACACTTTCACACTTTGAATTACCTTATCATCTTGTAAAAAAATATGGTGGATTTAGAAATAGAAAGTGTATCGATTTCTTCGTTAAATATGCGGAAACGGTATTAAAACGCTACAAGGATAAAGTAAAGTATTGGATGACATTTAATGAAATCAATAACCAAGCAGATACAAGCATGGATTTCGCGAGCTTCACTAATTCAGGAATTAAATATGAGGAAGGGGAAAATCGGGAGCAAACGATGTATCAAGCCTCTCTTTATGAACTAATTGCTAGTGCAAAGGTAGTGAAGATTGGCCGGGAAATTAATCCTGATTTTAAAATTGGCTGTATGCTTGCCATTGTACCTGTTTATCCATATTCTTGTCATCCCGATGATGTTATGTATGCCGCAGAAGCAATGCATAATCGCTGGTTCTTTGGCGATGTACATGTTAGAGGAGAGATTCCTAATTATACGAAGAAATATTGGGAACGCAATGGATTTGAAATAGATATCACGAAAGAGGATGAAAAGATTCTCAAAGAAGGTACCGTAGATTATATTGGTTTTAGTTATTATATGTCTAAAGTAGTGAGTAGCCGTGAAGTAGAAGGCAGTGAATCTGATGGCGAATTTGGCCACGTTATTCGCAATCCTTATGTAGAAGCGAGCGATTGGGGCTGGCAAATAGATCCCGTAGGTCTTCGTTATTCATTAAATGCTCTATATGAAAGATATAATATTCCCTTATTTATTGTGGAAAATGGTCTAGGAGCAAGGGATACGTTGGAAGAAGATGGATCAATTAATGATGAGTATCGAATTCAATATTTCCGTGATCATATTGCCGAAATGAAAAAAGCAGTCGAATTAGATGGTGTTGACTTAATCGGCTATACACCATGGGGCTGTATTGATTTAGTTAGCGCGGGAACAGGTGAAATGGAAAAACGTTACGGCTTTATTTATGTAGATAAAGATAATGAAGGAAAAGGTTCCTTAGCGAGAAGCAAGAAGAAATCATTTGATTGGTACAAACACGTTATTGAAACAAATGGGGAAGAACTTTGATCTTTTTCTAAGGCATGCCTTCTGTTGTACCTATTAATCTAGCTGGTAGGTCAGGATTTGCTTTCATAGTCTAAATGGAGTTTGCTTTAAACTCCATTTTTTCCTATGTGCTGGACTTAAATGTATAATTTAGTAAGTTGAGTAAAAATGGTCCAATGAATGGACGATGAAGGGAGCTGATTAAAATTGGCTTTACTATCAAGCCGGCAGAAAGACATCCTAGTTCTTTTATCAGAATCAAAGGAGCCTGTTACTTCAGACTGGATGGCTAAAGAATTGGGTGTCAGTGATCGGACTATTCGTAAAGAAATAAAATTGATGCAGGACACGACAGAGTCATGTGGGACCATAATCGATTCCATTAGAGGAAAAGGCTATATACTGAATATCGTTAATCCTGCCTTATTTTCCAATACTATTCATGAACATTTTAACGATAAAAAAAAGCCAGTGGATGATTTTGCCGATAAAAATACGAGAGTCCTCTATATTTTAAAGCGTTTATTTCTAGAAAAGGATTTTATTAAACTAGAAAACTTTACAGATGAGCTGTTTATATCGATGTCTACCTTGAATAATGATTTAAAAATAGTGAAAGAGATTCTAGATAAATATAACTTGAAATTAATAAACAGACCACACTATGGCTCGAAAGTGCAGGGTGATGAATATATGAAACGGTTATGTTTATCCAATTTCTTATTAAGTCGCAATCAAGAGACATTTGTTAAAGAAGACTCTCTGCAGCTTATTGATCAAAATCTTTTAAAAAAGATTAAAGAGGTTATCATACAAAAGGTAGTTAAATATAAAATTGATATATCTGATATTTCTTTGGAAAACCTAGCCACACATATAGCGATTGCATGCAGGAGAATTCAGGAAGGCTTTGTAATAGAAGAGTTAACAGATGTTCTAGTGGAAGAGTATCCATTTGAAAAGATAGTAGCAGACGAGATTACTAGTAAAGTAGAAGAGTTTACGGGTCTAACGTTTCCTAACACAGAAATAAATTATATTATTGTTCATTTACTCGGAACAAAGCTCTTGCATAAAAGAGAGCTAGTCGAATTCAGTAAATTTGATGAGGCGGGGACAATCATAAATGAGATGATAGAAAGACTTCGCACTGAATTGAATTGGGACTTTCGCCAAGATCGAGAGTTTATCCAAGCTTTAACCTTGCATATCCGTCCTGCCATGAATCGATTGCGTAATAAAATGAGTATACGTAATCCTTTACTAAACGATATTAAGAAAAAATATCCTGCTGCCTTTGAAGGAGCTATTATAGCTAGCAAATGTATAGAGGAATACTTAGGGATGGAAGTGGTAGAAGATGAAATTGCTTATATCTCTCTTCATATAGGTGTTGCGCTCGAACGATTAGAATTAGAGAAGAAGAAAAGAAAAAAAGCAATCATTGTTTGTGCATCAGGTGTGGGGAGTGCTAAGTTACTGTATTATCGCTTGCAAAATAGATTTGAACAAGAACTGGAAATAATAGATACCATTAATTATTATAATTTATCCTCATATGACCTGACGGATATTGAGTTAATTATTAGCACCATTCCGATAAGGGAAGATTTTGGTATACCAGTCCAAGTGGTGAATACTTTCTTAGAGGACAAGGATATACGATCTATTCATGACCATCTAAAAGCTGCTTCTTATAAGGTAGGGAATTACTTAGATGCATCTAGAATTTATCTTCAATTAGACTTGCCAGATAAAGAAAGCATTATAGAATTTCTAAGTAAGGAGTTATATCAATTAAATCTTGTACCAGCAGACTATATGAATCTTGTTTTAGAAAGAGAGGCAATAGCCCCGACTAGCTATGGGAATCTCGTGGCTGTTCCCCATCCCTTGGTTCCCGTAACGCAAGAGACCTTTTGGACAGTGTGCACATTGAAAAATCCAATCCAATGGAATGAGCAGCAAATGGTTCAATTTGTTTGCCTATTGAATATTAAAGAGGGAACACATAGTGAATTGGATGGCATGTTTAAAAAGTTAATTTCTATTATCGAAAATAAGTCGATTGTGCAAAAAATCATCAAAAGTAAAGATGCAGATGAGTTAATAGAGTTACTAAATTGACGAATAAGATCATACTTTGTATTGGTTAATTAAAATTAATATGACGTTTAAACAAGTCATGTCTTATTATGTTTATCAAGAACCAGAATCATGATACGTATAGACTGAATAACTAACTTTGATGAGTCTCATTTATTATTAACAGAATTAAGCTATTTTCCTCAAGGATTTGGAAAAAATTATGATTGAAAGCCTAAATAGTGCATTAAAAGAAATGGATACACTTTCATCTACAACAAATTTCTATTTCCAAGTCAATAATAAGGACAACTTCTTTATTGAAGCAAGCTGTTTAAGTATAAATGGGAAAGAGTATAGAAACTTGATTACAGATGATAAAGAATTAAAGAAACTATTATATTGAATTTTTATCCTTCAGAGCTGAGATTTTCAAAATAATCTTAGCCTTTTCTTTTCATATGACATACCATCATAAAGAAATCTCTTTGCGTCTTGACAAACAAATCTAATATGTATTACTATATACCAGTAATAAGTAATACTTGATATCTATAACACAATGTACTGATGATGCATAGTATTGAAATATAAAATAACTGTAAGTGAGGTGGAAATGTGGAAAATATTACAGAGATGTTGAAAGGAGTGCTTGAGGGGTGTGTGCTTGAGATTATAAGCCGGGGGGAAACTTACGGGTATGAAATCACGCAGCAACTGCGAGAGCTTGGTTTCACGGATGTAGTGGAAGGGACTGTTTATACGATTACCATGCGGCTGGAGAAAAACAATTTAGTTGATATCGAGAAGAAGCCATCCAATATGGGGCCGCCAAGAAAATTTTACAAGCTGAATGCAGCTGGCCAAGAGCAGCTTAAAATGTTTTGGGAAAAATGGGAGTTTGTATCAAGCAAAATTAATGAACTTAAATCAAAGGAGATGTTGTAATATGAGTATTTTTGAAAAGATAGTTGGCAGTCTGGAAGAAAAACGGGAATGGAAGGCGATGGAGGCACGTGCAAAAGCACTTCCAGGTGAATATAGCAATGCTTATAAAGCAATTCAAAAATATATATGGAATGCTGGTGGTGGTCCCACTGATTGGGAGGGCAGCAGCCGCATTTTTAACGGTATTCTTGATCTCTTCGAGGCAGGAGCAGCTGAAGGAAAGAAAGTTACTGACCTTACAGGTGCGGATGTAGCAGCTTTTTGTGACGAGCTAGTGAAGGATGAGGAAACTTGGAATGATAAGTATCGGAAAAAATTAAATGATACTATTGGTCGTGGATAACCGCAATTGTCTATTGAGGTTTAAGCTAATGATGTAAATCTTAAATTTTAGTCGGATTGGCTTCATCCGCAGTATCATGAATAAATCAACATGAAACGATTTTAGCAAAAGTAAACAAAAAGGCTATTATGGACTGGATGGTTGTTGCCAAGGTGAATTGTTAACTATTCAGTTATTTTTTTATATCGGTAGTAAGTGATACAGAATATCAGTCAGGCTAAATAGCTGAATGCTGCCAATATAGTTTTAGGTAAGCACTTCTATAAGGAGGGAAAAGCATGAGTGAAACAGCAATTTCTGTAAAGGGATTAAAGAAATCCTTTAAAGCCAAACAAGTATTAAAGGGGATAGATTTTGAGGTGAGGCGTGGCGAAATTTTTGCATTGCTAGGTTCAAATGGAGCGGGCAAAACGACGATAGTTAACATTCTCTCCACGTTGATGAAACCTGATGATGGAAAAGGAAGTATAGATGGTTTTGACATCCATCGTCAACCAGATAATGTCCGTCAAAGCATCAGTCTGACAGGGCAGTTTGCAGCATTAGATGGCATGCTTACTGGTCGTGAAAATCTAATCATGGTTGCAAAGCTGCGGGGAGTTTCTAATCCAGTCCAGGCTGCTGACCATTTGCTTGCTAGATTCAGCCTGACTGACACAGCCAACCAGAGAGCAGATCAATATTCGGGAGGGATGAAGCGTAGACTTGACATTGCCATGAGTTTAATCGGAAAGCCGTCTGTAATTTTTCTTGATGAATCAACGACAGGACTTGATCCTGAGGCGCGGATGGAAGTTTGGGATACAGTCAAGGTGCTTGCGGGCGGTGGCACAACCATCTTGCTAACGACTCAGTATTTGGAGGAAGCGGAACAGCTAGCAGACCGTATTGCCATCTTACACGGCGGAAAAATTATCACTACTGGTACTCTGACTGAACTTCAAGAGATGTTTCCACCAAGAAAAGTGGAGTATATCGAGAAGCAGCCGACATTGGAGGAAACTTTCCTCGCAATAATTGGCAAAAAGGAGAGAATGTAAATGAAAAGTAAAACATGGGTTCTACTAGGACGTTTAATGCGCAATATTATGCGCAGCCCAGACACGATAATTACAGTGGCGATTACGCCGATTATGATGATGCTGCTGTTTGTCTATGTATTTGGTGGTGCGATAGAAACTGGTACGGATAACTACGTCAATTATTTACTGCCAGGCATTCTGCTGATGGCAATCGCATCCGGTGTTGCTTACACTTCGCTGCGGCTGTTTACGGATGTGAAAAGCGGGCTGATGGCACGCTTTGTTACAATGCCTATTAAACGTTCGTCGATATTATGGGCGCATGTGTTGACTTCAATTATTTCCAATATGCTTACTGTGGTGGTCGTTATCCTTGCTGCGCTTTTGATGGGCTTTCGTTCCAATGCGGCTATTATAGATTGGTTTGCGATAGCTGGGATACTAGGACTATTTACACTTGCACTAACATGGCTAGCCGTCATTCCTGGCTTAAGAGCAGGAACTATGGAAGGAGCTACAGCTTATTCATACCCGCTGATTTTTCTGCCGTTTATCAGTTCAGCCTTTGTTCCTACCGAAACCATGCCTAAGCTTATCCGTGTGTTCGCAGAGAATCAGCCTGTGACCTCCATTGTAAATGCCATTCGTGCTCTTTTGTATGAAGGCACCGTTAGAAATGATATCTGGATAGCTCTTGGCTGGTGTGTCGGTATCATGGCTATCGCTTATTTCTTCGCTAATAAAGCATTTAAACGCCAGTTAGGGTAACTAACCTGTAGGGTATCTAATCTGGGGAAGGGATAATGGCTGCTTGCGATTAATTAACCTTTTAAGAACGATGAATTCACATTAATGATTAAATGTGGTTCATCGTTTTTTCATATGAAAAAGAGGTTTCTTTCATATGAAAATTTAGAGGAATTGAATATCTGAATAAATAATGGTTATAGCATTTACTATTTGTGGTATAACAACCATGAATACATATTTAATTTCCGGAATTCAATTGAGAATCATTTTCAACGGTTGGAATTTAGTGTATAATCTTCGTGGGGAAGCGGAACCTAACAGTATGCTCATTAACGCTCATTAAATACAAGGAGTTTGATTGTATGGAAAATAAACATAATCAAGAGGAAAACGATAATATTGAGGTCTGGGAGGATCTCATCAATATAAAAGATTTAGTGATCGCACTAATAATTTGTAGTATAACGACTATGGGTGCCTATTTTATTGCACCAAATGAGGCACCAAAGCCTTTGTTTTTTGGACTTGGTGGTGCCATTATCGGTTTTATTATTTGTAGTTTTATCATTAAGCCAAAAAGAAACTTTGAAAGAACGGGAGAAAAATAATGGATATCGTATTAATTATTGAGATGATTGCTGCTGCCGTTTTAGCAGCTGTATTGTATACCATAATTGGTGTAGCACCGGGGACAGACGAAACGGCTGTTTTAGCACCGGTAACGCTGGCGATTGTATTTGCGGGGGTAGAGCCTATTGTGGTTTTAACCTTTTTTATGTCTGCAATTGTAGCAAATAAAGTCACCGATTCTATTCCAGTCGCACTTGCTGGAATTCCAGGGGGAGTGATGGCGACCCCGATGGTAGAGCATGCCCTCGTGTTAAAAAAACATGGCATGCCAGATATCAGTATTCGCAAAATGGCATCTGGATCTGTAATCGGGACGCTTGTATCGGTTCCTGTGAGCTTATTGATGGCGCAAGTCTTAATTCCATTCTCTGATGTCATTAAAGAATATGCAAACCCTCTCTTTTTCATTGGTGCCGTTTTACTGGCATTAATGACGAAAAATAAGCTGTTATCACTTCTAGTGATCCTGCCGTTTGCTCTCTTAATAGAAGGGTTACGCCATCTTTATTGGGGAATTGGGGTTGTGCCTGAAGGAACGAATGTCTTCATATCCTTTTTCTTAGGAATTACCATTGGCCCTGTCATTTTGACATTGTTTGAACTATTACATAAAGAAAAACGAGCTAGTATGCCAAGATATCCAAAGAAAACGATTCGTTTTGCGGAAACGAATACCTCTAAAGGTTTTCCAAATCCTTTTAAAATATTGACCAAACAGGAAACGGGAACAAGTATGCTTGCCAGCTTTATTGGCTCTATTACCTTTATTATGAGTCCTGTCGGTATGACTATTTTCCTTGGAGAAGTATTTTCAAGTCGCATCAAGGATCCTGTGAAAAAAGCGTCAGTAGCAATCGCTTCAATGGAAGGATTGACAAATGCTACGTATATTTCTGGAACATTAATTCCCTTGATTGCTCTCGGTATCCCGTTGTCTCCAATGGCAATTGGACCTGCAAATGCTCTCTTTAACGCACCGCCAGTGTTCACGCCAGAGCATAATTTGCATCATCTCTTATCAAATGCAGATTTTGTGTGGGCAACATTAATCGGGGCAACGATAGCTCTTGTAATTACTTATTTTGTCGCTGTAAAGTATGCTAATCAAATTTGTGCCTTTGTGTTTCGCTGGGTTCCCCATGAAGCAATTCTAGGACTATTTTTTGGACTTGTGTTATTATTAGCTTTTATGGACGCTGGTTGGATAAATATCATCGGTGTACTTGTTATCGGTTTATTTGCTGGTATGCTGCACCGCTGGGGCGTCAATTATGGCGTTCAGTTTATGATCCTTTATTCAGCACCGTGGATCATTAGTTGGTTTTAAAAATCCTAACAGATATATATTTATATGAAAGTGGGGATATCGATGCTTGAAACTCCACAAAAAATTGCGGTAGGCCGAGCACATAGTAAGTTAATTTTAATTGGGGAGCACTCGGTTGTTTATGGACAGCCGGCCATTGCTTTTCCGTTTAAACAAATAGAAGTAAAAGTAACCGTTAAGAATATCGGGGGAAGTTCGATACAAATCGAAAGTCCCTTTTATCAAGGACCAATAGAGCAAATTCCTGAAAAGATGGAGGGAATTGGTGATTGTATTATCCAGACATTAAAGGTTTTGGAGCAGCAGTCTTCCGGTTTAGAAATTAAGATTTCCTCCACGATTCCGATTGGACGAGGACTAGGTTCAAGTGCGGCAATTGCGATCGCGCTTGTTCGCGGTCTTTTTGCCTTTTTCAATCAAAAGCTAAGCAACAGTCAATTAATGATCTTGGTGGAGCGGGCGGAAAAATTTGCGCATGGAACACCAAGTGGGATCGATATGATGACAGCTGCTAGCGCCACTCCGATTTGGTTTCAAAAGCAGCAAGAGGTTGAACATGTGCAAATTGGCGCGCCATTTCATCTGGTTATAGCAGATAGTGGCAGGGTTGGCGATACTTTTGCAGCGGTTAAATCAATCCGAGATAAGTATGAAATTAAGCCTGAGCAAATAGAGGAATCTATCACACTACTTGGCATATTAACACAAGAGACGCGAGTAGCACTTGCTGCAGGTGATTTTCAACTGGTTGGCGACAAATTAAATCAAGCACACCAGCATTTAGGTTTGTTAGGTGTCAGTGATTCTGGATTAGATGATTTAGTAGACACTGCTCGATCTGCTGGAGCAGTTGGTGCAAAATTAACAGGCGGTGGCCGCGGTGGCTGTATTTTAGCATTAGTGGAAAATGAGCAGCTTGGAAAAAAAGTTGCCGATGCTTTGCTGGAAGCTGGTGCTGCCCAAACATGGCAATACACAATAGCTGAATGCTAGTAACAATGGAGGAGTGTGATTAATGGAAGCGATCGCTCGAGCTCATACGAATATTGCGTTAATCAAATATTGGGGAAAACGGAATACCCAATTGTTTTTACCGACAAATAGTAGTTTGTCGATAACATTAGATCATTTTTACACAGAAACCAAGGTGCAGTTTTCTGACCGGTTTGAGAAGGACAGCTTGATATTAGATGGAAGCCAAGTCTCTGATCGAGAAATTGGGAAAATAACAGCCTTTCTTGATCATGTCCGGAACATTGCTGGCACAAAAGCTTTTGCAAAGGTGACATCGGTGAACCATGTGCCGACAGCTGCTGGTTTTGCTTCCTCTGCTTCGGGATATGCAGCATTAGCTGCGGCAGCAAGTAAAGCATTACAGCTAGGTTTAACAGGGACAGAACTTTCCGCTTTAGCCCGTCAAGGATCTGGCTCTGCTTCCCGCTCTATTTTTGGAGGATTTGTAGAATGGCAAAAAGGCGAGAAGACAGACGGAACGGATTCGTTTGCAACGCAAATTTTAGACGAAAAAGCATGGGATCTGAGCGTCCTTTCTGTTGTAGTGGAAGCTGGTCCTAAATCGGTATCGAGCCGAGACGGCATGCAGCGGACAGTGGAAACTTCTCCTTTCTATGCGGGCTGGTTAGCGACAGTAGATGAGGATTTACAGCAGATGAAAGAAGCGATAAATGCACGTGATTTTACAAAGCTAGGTGAAATTGCCGAGGCAAATGCGATGAAAATGCATGCTACAACGTTAGGGGCAAAGCCGCCGTTTTTATATTGGCAAAGTGCAACGCTTGATGTTATGCAACAGGTGATGGAATTGCGTCAACAAGGGCTAGAGGCTTATTTCACCATTGATGCCGGACCGAATGTAAAAGTCCTCTGCAAACCAGAGCAAGAACATATAATCAAAGAAAAGCTGGCAGCAGTAGCTTCTGTTCGTGATGTAGTTGTATGTCATCCAGGCCCTGGAATTCAATATTTATCTGAATGGGTGGGATAATGGTAAAATAAATAGGAAGAGGGATCGTTAAAGAAAACTTATCCCTCACGGAGGAAAGTGGCATTTATCGAGTCTTTACGGACAATTTATCCACACCTGTTCTTGGAGCTTACTTCCAGTTAAGCGTGGCATAAATGAGGACTTTTAAAAGGAGTGAGTCCAGATGCATGAAATAAAAGTTCCAGGTAAACTGTTTATTGCTGGGGAATATGCAGTGCTAGAACCAGGCTATCCAGCAATCGTTGTAGCAGTTGACCGGTTTATTACAGCGAAAGTGACATTTAGTGAAAAACAGATGCTGTCCTTGCCGCAAATAGGACTTCCCAATGTTGCTTGCCGATTCGAGCATGGACAAGTCGTTTTGGAAGATACTGATGCAAGATTGGAATTTATCGAAAACACATTAGCTGTAGTTCATCAGTATTTACGAGAAAAGTCTGTTCATACGAAGCCTTTTTCACTTAGTATTACTAGCGAATTAGATGATGTTTCCACTGGTCGGAAATATGGCCTAGGATCTAGTGCAGCAGTAGTTGTTGCGGTCGTATCCTCCATTTTAATGTTGTATCAAGATCAACTAACTGTTACGAAAAAACATATTTATAAGCTCGCTGCAATCGCTCATTATCAGACACAAGGCAGTGGCTCCTGTGCAGATGTAGCAGCATCGACATATGGCGGCTGGCTCCACTATGCAGCATTTAAAGCAAGGTGGTTAAAAGGAAAGCTTGCAGACAAAGGTTCTATTTCTGAATTGGTGGAAGAGAATTGGCCCTATCTCCAGATAGAACAGCTAGAAGCGCCTGAAGAATTAGTGCTTGCTGTCGGCTGGACAGGCAGTGCTGCAAAAACGGCTTCTTTAATAAAAAAGATTGAACCATTAAAGCAGCAAGATTCCCATATCTATCAAGGATTCCTTCAGAAAAGTCGCGATGCTGTTTCCGCGATGGTGGAAGGCTTTAAACAAAACGATATAACGATGGTGATGGCGAGTTTATCCGCTAACCGTTCTGCTTTATTAGAGCTAAGTCGAGAAACTGGCGGGGCAATTGAAACGACGGAATTAGAAAAGCTAATTCAGATTGCTGATCGTTTTGGAGCTGGAAAATCATCTGGTGCTGGCGGCGGCGATTGTGGAATTGCTTTTACAAGCATGAACAAGCTGGAACGATTACATAAAGAATGGCAGGAGGCTGGTGTCGTACCTTTAGATATCCTCCCTGCAGCCAAATATAATGAGACTGGAGTTTAGAGAATGACTGATTCAATTGACAAAAGAAAAGCCCAGCATATTGAGTTGGTTTTAAATGAAAAAGTCACAGGAGATAATATTACGACTGGCCTTGAAACGTATCGTTTTTTACATAATGCCTTGCCGGAAATTAACTTTGATGACATTACATTAAACACAGAGTTTCTAGGTAAAAAGCTGAAGACTCCTTTTTTAGTCAGTTCAATGACTGGCGGGGCTGCGATGGCGGAGACGATTAACCGAAACCTCGCAATTGCGGCAGAAGAACGTGGGTGGGCCTTTGCATTAGGATCCACAAGAGCACTCATTGAAAATGAAAAATATCGGGAATCCTTTCAAATTCGAAAATATGCACCATCGATTCCAATCATCGCTAATTTAGGAGCCGTTCAGTTTAATTATGGCTTTGGAATCGACCAGTGCAAACAAATTATCGAGATGACAGATGCGGATATGCTTGTGCTCCATTTGAATAGTATCCAAGAAATTGTGCAGCATGAAGGTGATCGCAATTTTAAAGATCTGCTTGGAAAAATCGAGCAAGTTTGTACACAGCTAGAGATTCCTGTTGGCGCAAAAGAAGTAGGCTTTGGAATCGATGGCACCACTGCGAAAAAACTGACTGATGTTGGCATCTCCTTTATTGATGTCGCAGGTGCAGGCGGTACATCATGGAGCCAAGTAGAAAAACTACGCTCCAAAGAGAAAATCAAGAAAATAGCAGCCGAAGCCTTCAGCAGCTGGGGAATCCCAACGGCTGAATGTATTGTTTCCGTTAAGGAAGCAATTAATCAACCAATTATCGCCAGCGGGGGAATCAAAAATGGAATGGATGCCGCTAAAGCAATCGCACTAGGATCAGACATGGTTGGTTTTGCTCGTTCCATTTTAAAAGAAGCTACTGAATCACCAGAAGATCTAATCGAACTGTTTGAGACACGAGAACTAGAATTACAGATGACAATGTTCGGAATTGGTGCAGCAACTGTTGAGGAATTGAAGGGAACAGATCGGATTAAGTAGGGACAAGGGGACAGGCCCCTTTGTCCCTTCAGGATTGAAATTTTGGTAGTAAGGGTATATTATAATATATAAGAATCAAACTAAAAAAACCAAGGAGCTAGAACTCCTTGGACAACTACTTTCGAGTGGTATGCTAAATTGTTATTTAGAAGACCCACCCTTATGCTTCCGACGGCGCGGGGTGGGTTTTCGTTTGTTCTTCTTTTTGCTTGCAAAGCGATTTGCATAGCCCGCAGCAAGAGTAGTAAAAAAGATTTTTGCTACATCTTTGAGTAAGTCCAAAACGAAATCCATTTGTATGTCACCTCCTTTCCTTCTTAGATAGGAAAAGAGTGCATACCACCCGCACCTATGTAGTTGTACCATTATTATATCATATTGTTTTTCCATTTTGAGACAATTTAGGTAGGGAAGTAGGGACAAGGGGCCTGTCTCCCTTGTCCCTTGATGGTATTGTTGAAAGAGAAACAAAATAACAGTATAATATCATTGATGTACCAACAAGTGGGAGGGCAAACCGTGACCAAGGAAGAAGAACTCATAATGAATGTCAGGGACTTATTTAATAAAATGGTTTGGCTTAATAAAAGTAAAATGATGAAAAGTCTTGAGGGACACTCACCTTCTGAAGTGCATTGTATTGAATCCATTGAAAAATCTACAAATCCCAATGTGACAAATCTTGCGGAGTCCCTTTATATGACTAGAGGTGCTATCAGTAAATTAACGAAAAAACTTATTAAAAAAGGTCTTATCGAAAGTTATCAGAAACCGGAGAATAAAAAGGAAATCTACTTTAAGCTCACAGAACAAGGAGAAAAGATATTTAAAATACATGAAGAGCTGCATAATGAGTTTTATGAACGAGATAAAGTTATTTTTGAACAAATAACGGAGGAACAATTTGACAATATGCTTAGCCTTGTGGAAAAATACAGTAAGCATTTGAATACGGAAATAAAGAAACAAAATCTAACAATTAATTAGTTCAGATAAAAAGAATGATATCAAAGGCAGACCGACTCTAGTGAGAAAGGTCTGCCTTTTTTCATCGCTAAATAATTCCGATACAAAAATAGCGGTAGTCTAATAGACCACCACTATTTACCTCTGGTTTCTTGTGAGAATGAACTCTTTATTAGTTAAATTCAGGGAAATTTGCAAGATTCGAGGCATTGCTTAAAAATAAGATAAGGGCAAAAATAGCTATCACTATAATCATTGTCATGTTTTTAAATGGTTCTTTAACACGTATCATTGCAAAAGTGCCGACTATAGCAAAAATGACAGTCAGAAGTGAACCTGCTGCGATCCAGCTTGCATTCCAATAACCGATAATTAAAGCTGCTGCCGTTACTAATTCATAGCCACCTGTGAACACACGGAACCATTGTGGCATTCTCAATGTTTTAAATTCTTCGATAGCTGTCTTATCGCCTGTCAATTTTCTAGAACTTGCCATTAAAAACATAAATATTAAAAATGATTGCATAACAATCGTGACAATATGCATATTTAATATCTCCTTTTGATTATTAATAGATGTAAGAACGGTGTGATTTACGTATGGTTATAGCCATATCATTTAAGGTGGAATCTGTAGGTACGATACTTGCTTCAATTTGTAGCCAGTCCTTATATAAATAATAGGAATTAACGGGCAACAAAGGAAAGGATCAATTTGAAGAGACTAAACCAGAATTAAATCTAACACCGTTAGATAATATAACATTGATTTTATATGGTGTAAACATTTATTTAACAGTGTTAGACAATTACATTATATTTTTGTATGATTGATTTATTAGAAATGGAGTTGCTATTAATGAAAGGGAAAAAAACAAAAATCACAAAAGAAAATATTATCGCTGCTTCTTGGAGATTGTTGGATAAAGTAGGTATCGAGGAATTTAGTATGAGAAAGTTAGCGGTTGAATTAAATATTCAAGCCCCATCTATTTACTGGTATTTTAAAAACAAACAGAGTATTTTTCAATCACTTGCCAATGAAATTGCGAAGGAGTCTATACTTTCCACAAAATTGGACGGAGATTGGAAGGGAAAATTGACTCAGTTTGCTGTCGGGATCAAAGATACATTGAGTAAGTATCCTTGCTCAGCTCAATTAATAATGAGAACCATTCCAACTGAGCCTGATTACATGATATTAATTAATGAATTACTTCAAGTGGTCGATGACTTGCCAATGGAAGACAAAGATAAATTTTCTTCTATTATGTGTCTATTAAATTACGTCATCTTTTTTGAATTAGACAAGTATGAACAAAAGAAAACACAACTATTAATATTGGAAGAATTCGGTCCAAATGATGTTCAAACATTGTTTAAACGACCCTTTGAGCAATTTCCTGATGATGGTGTAAAAGTATTAAAGAGGCTATATAATAATGATTTGTTCGAAGAAATAGGCTCTGACCGTATGTTTGAGAATGGACTTTACATTATTATATCTGGAATTGAACAGTTGATTATTAAAAATAGCACCAATGAAGAGTAATAAAGAGAAATTATTATTTAGCCCTGTTAATGTCTAACTTGTCGAAATGTATTGCAGACATTCGATGCGGAATAAAGAAACAAAAGAAAACAACTAATTAGTCAAAAATTGCAATAATAAGTGAACAGACAGCCCAATTATATAAAAAGGGCTGTTTTTTTTTACATATTGTTGACAAAGAAACAAAAGTGATGTTATATTTTGTTGACAAGGAAACTAAAATATTTGAAAGGATAATAATATGTCAAAAGATAAAGTTAGGCAATCAGGATTACCAAAAGAAATGCTGGCGGCTGCCTGGGCTCTTGCCATAGGAGGAATTGCTCCAATGCTTGATTCCACCATGGTGAATATCGCCGTCGATACACTACTTAAAGATTTCCATACTACATTAAATATTGTTCAATGGTCCATTACAGGTTATGTTTTAGCCCTTGCAATGGCAGTTCCAGTATCTGGATGGTTGATGAACAAATATAACGGAAAGAAAATTCTCATTGGTGCAGTTATCGCCTTTGGTGTCATTTCTGTTCTTGCTGGAATTAGTTGGAGTATTTCAGTTTTTATTTTCTTCCGTTTGCTTCAAGGATTTAGCGCTAGTATTATTACCACGCTTATGTCAACACTTTTGGTTAAAACGGCAGGTCCAGAAAACTTGGGGAGAGTGATGGCAATAGTAAGTACGCCGATGATTTTAGGTCCCATTTTAGGACCCGTCATCGGAGGTTTCATTGTTCATGGTAAATCATGGCATTGGATATTCTTCATCAATGTGTTCATTGTCTTGATTGCGGTACCGCTTATGATGAAATATGTTCCAGACTATAATCCATTCAACAAAGATAGTAAACTCGATATTTTTGGGATAATTGATTTGTCTTTAATGAGTGCAGCACTAATCTACGGAATTACGCAAGCTGCGAACCATGCATCATTCAACAATAGCGAAACAATTGTGTGGATGGGAATCGGTATTGTTTTAGCAATTATTTATGTTGTATATAATCGAATCCAGAAAAATCAATGCGTGCTTCCATTAAATCTGTTTTCACGCAAAAATTTCTTAGTTTCCAGTGTTGGTTTATTTTTAGCCAACATTGCCATCATGGGACCTATGTTAATACTTCCATTGTATTTTCAAAACATCCGGCAGTTTTCGGCATTCGAAGCAGCACTTGCATTAATTCCGCAAGGAGTTGGAATGCTTGTTACAAGACCAATAATCGGAATAATGATTGATAAGATTGGTGCGAAATACGTAGTTATTGTCAGTCTTGCTCTTTCAGTTATCAGTTCTATTCCACTTATCTTTATTACAGACCAAACAAGCATGATTTGGATTTCAGCCATATTATTCATTCGTGGCACCAGCTTTGGGGGAATCATGCTTCCGTTGACGAGTGACGCTTATACAGATCTCAACAGTAATCAACTTCCAGAAGCGAGTGTCGGTATTAATATTATTGAAAATCTTGGCTCAAGCTTTGGGACAGCTATTATCGCAACCGTTGTCGCCACTGTAGCACTAGGAGTGCAGCCAACAATTATTAGTGGTTACCATGCTGGATTTTTAGTATCAGCTATTGTCCTTGCATTAATCTTTATTCCAAGTTTGTTTTTAACAGATAAAAGAATGGATACGCTTAAACATTGAGCGTAGGGACAAGGGGTCTGTCCCCTTGTCCCTAAAAAAACCCTTGACACAAAAGTGGTGTAAATGGTAGGTTATAAAACGTAATGGTTACGATTTATTAAAATACATAGAGAAGAGGGGAAGAATGAAAAAACTGCTATTTAGCATTTCATGCTTATTATTATTAAGTGTGTTCTTAGCCGCGTGTCAAGGAACTAAAGAAGAGAAAGCGAATAAAGAGGAAAAAGATGCAGCGCAGCTTGTGCATGAAGCTCCGGAAAGTATAAAAGTGGAAGGAATTGCTGATCACTATCATACTGGAGATAAGATTGAGCTAACAGCTGTATTAGATAAAGAAACAGATGCTGATCATTGGCATTGGCATTGGTATAGTCGAGAAAGTGCCAATGATGAATGGAAAGTTGTTTCTGGCCAAGAGACAGCAACATTTACAGGGGAAGCAACAGTTAATGGATTAGAAATTAAAGCAGGCTTATTCAATAGTGATGATAAGGCAGTTGCTCAATCGGTGCCAGTTCAAATCGTCATTGATGATCATCATGGACATGATGAGGCAAGTAAAAAAATATATCAAGGGTATTTTGATGATAATCAAGTAAAGGATCGAGAACTATCTGATTGGGAAGGCGATTGGCAGTCTGTTTATCCGTATCTTCTTTCTGGAGATTTAGATGAAGTGTTTGCACATAAAGCGGAAAATGGCGATATGACAAAAGAAGAGTATAAGGAGTACTATACAGTAGGCTATAAAACAGATGTAAATCGTATTACCATTAAGGATAATGTGGTGACCTTTTTCGAGAAAGATAAAGAATATTCAGGAGAGTATAAATCAGATGGATATGAAATCCTCACCTATGAAAAAGGAAATAGAGGTGTACGCTTTATTTTCAAATTAGTAGATGGATCCAAGGAAATGCCTCAATATATCCAATTTAGCGACCATAATATTTTTCCAGTTGATTCTGCCCATTACCACCTATATTGGGGAGATGACCGAGAGAAACTGTTAGAAGAAGTCACGAATTGGCCAACGTATTATCCATCTGAATTAGATGCTGATGGTTTAGTCCGGGACATGTTAGCACATTAATATTATTTAAAAATAACGACGTTTTTTTGATTTAAATAGAATGAGAAAATACTAGTTTTTAAATCGTAATCATTACGCTTTGTTTAGGAAAATGAAAGGAAGAATAAGATGAAAAAGAATTGGTTACTAGCTATTTTTCTAAGTGTACTAATGAGTGTAGTTCTTTTAGGGTGCCAAAAGGGAGAAAGTAGTTCGGATGATAAAATTTCAGTTATGACCTCCTTTTACCCAATGTATGAATTTACTCAGCAAGTGGCAGGAGATCGGGCAAATGTGTCGTTAATGGTCTCAGATGGGCAAGATGCCCATCACTATGAACCAAGTGCGAAAGATGTAGCAAAGGTTAATAAAGCAGATGTTTTCGTCTATAGTAGCGAAGAAATGGAGTACTGGGTAAACAGCTTATTAAAATCGATAGATAACGATAATCTTGTAATAGCACGCACTGCGGATGGAATAGATGTAGAGGGGACGAATGAATCAGGTCATAGTCATGAACACGGCCATGGAGATACCGATGAAGAAGCAAAACATGAAAGTGATGAAAAAATAACGATTCAAGGGAAAGCGGACCATTATCACACTGGTGACATGATTGAATTAACGGCAAAGTTAGATGAAAAAGTAGATTATGACCACTGGCATTGGTATACAAGAGAAAGTGCGGACAAGGAATGGGTAACTGTTCCGAATCAAGGCGGGCCTAAGTTTAAATATGAAGCAGCAGACGAAAGTTTCGAGGTTCGAGCAGTATTATATGATGATAATCATAATGAATTTGCCGTGTCAGCTCCGGTAGAAATAGTTGTTAATAATCATGGCCACGATCATGGGGAGGAAGCTAGTCATGATCATGCTGATGGAGAAGAAGGCCATGACCATGGTCATGAAGCTGATAAAGATCACGATCATGAAGGTGATGCAAATGCTCAAAAGATTGAAATCGTTGGATTAGCGGATCATTATCATACAGGGGATGTTGTATCACTTGTTGCCGAGCTTAAAGAAAAGACAGATTACGATCATTGGCATTGGTATACACGAAGCAGCGAAGAGGAAGATTGGGAAGTTGTATCTGGCCAAGGAAGTGACCATTTTGAATACAAAACGACTGGGAAAAGCTTTGAAGTGAAAGCCGCACTATTTGACGAGGAGCATCATACATTTGCCGAATCAGAGCCTGTGACTGTTTTTATTAATGATCATAACAATCACGATCCACATATTTGGTTAGATCCAGTGTTAGCGCAAGAGCAAGTGAAGATTATTCGTGATGCATTGATTAAGGCTGATCCAGATGGAAAAGACATCTATGATAAAAATTCAGCAGCTTTCATTAAAGAACTTCAAGCATTGGATAAAGAATATGAAACTACTTTAAAAGATGCCAAGAACCGTGCTTTTGTCGTCCAGCACCAGGCATTCGGATACCTTGCAAAGCGCTATAATTTAGAACAAATTGCCATTGGCGGCTTATCTACAGAAGTAGAACCAAGTCCATCACGTATGGCAGAGATCGGAACGCTTGTTAAGGAGCATAATGTTCCAGTTATTTATTACCAACATGGAGCAAACTCCGCAATTGCAAAAACAGTTGCTAATGAAACAGGGACAAAGACAGCTATTCTATATGATTTAGAGATTTTATCTAAGGAACTGCAAGAAAAGGACTTAGGCTATCTAGATGCAATGCGCGAAAATCTGAAAGCATTACAGTTAAGTGTTAAGTAATAGAAGTTGAGTCAAGTTAAATAGACTGCTTGTTAATCTGGAGAAAAATATAAATAGTTAAAACGTCTCAAGGAAGAGGCGTTTTTTTTATTTTTTGTTACGATAGAATATAGTTCTTGGATATCAAAAATATTGACAAAAAAATTTATTTATGCTATAATTTACTTTTATTGAATATGATTATATAATAGGATTCTCCTGGCCAGGGGAATCCTTTTTTTTGTTCTAATATGAAGTATCAGAAAGGTGAGTCAAGTTTAATCTTGTTAATATTAGCTTTTGGAAATCCTATATAGTCAATTTGAAGAAAAAGGAATCCTTAATAGAGTTGAAAATATGGTAAAAATGGCTTCAGTAAGTGACGAACCAATGAAGTTATGTTTTTCTTATGATCAAATGGAGAGAATGTTAGAAAAATCCTGTTTACTCATTTGTGAACATTTATCACCTGAAAAATTAGTTAGATGTCATTTGACGATTGAAAAAATTCCTAGCTCTTGAAACTTCATTACATTCATACGATAAAGAAACATAACACAACTTTAAATGGATGTGACTGAAAAATGACCGAATAATCTCTTGTTAGTGCTTATCCTGGTAATTGTTTTTTTAATTCCTATTGAAATTTTTATCTAATTCTTCGCAAAGCATAAATACAGTTTTTTATATATAGTGACTAAAGAAACAACTTTATTATTGCTATTGAATAATAAAACAGCATATGAATGCCGTTTTATACTCCAATTTTGTTATTAACTAAAAAATCCATATCATTGAATGGATCTAAACACCTTACCTTTTTTAGGAGATGATTAGATTAGTGGAAAGTCTACCTTGTAATGGCTGCAAAGGAATGTGTTGCGGTCCTGTTCCTATTACAAAAGATGAGTTGAAGAAAATAAAAAAGAAGATAAAATCTATGCCTAAAAAAACACGTCTAGATTTAAAACACCAACGGCGTTATTTTGGGACCTGTATTTTCTATGACGAAACAAACGATCGGTGTGGTATTCATTCAGTACGTCCATCAATTTGTCGAGCGTTTGGTTATTATAATAATCTCATTTGTTTTCGTAATCCAAAATTAGCTTCTAGAAGAAACTATACGACCAATTCGCACCCTATCGGTATCTTAAGTGTTGATTTTACATGGAGTGACTTTATTTAGGAGAAAAGTCAAAACTTTTTAGGGGGCTAGAGGAAGGGAGAGAGCTTATGAATTTAACCGAAATTTTGAATTCCATCCAATTATCACACATGTCCAAGACAGTGATGGAGCTACTTAGTTTAAATGAAAAAACGAAAGAGCGAGGTTTGGTTCTAACGCCAAATGATGTAAAAACGTTGGTGGTGTTCAGAAATAAAGTGCTGCGTGATCATGCGAGAGTTGAGCTGGACATTGGAGTGTTAAAGGAATTAATTGAGGTGTTTTCTACTTCACCCTATATGGAGCGGGAGCATTATGTTGAAACGATAAATGAACTTCAGGAGATTTTTTATTATCTTAGAAATGAAACGGAAGATAAGATTGGGGACGTAAAACTTATTCAACGGATGAATGATTTTTATAACGGACCCTGTGCAGGATCTTTAGAACTATTAAAAAGTAAAATGGAAGAACTTGCAGAGAATTTCAGAAGGGATATGATGTGTCGTGATTCTTTATTTGAAGGTGATGATTAATGCGTGGAAATAGATAAAACACAAGATCGCTCTCGCTCGATTTCTAATATTATTATCGATCGATCGCGGTTAAAACGAAGTCAATATATCCTGTCTCTTTTGCAGGAAGGTCAGAGAGTGGGGATTATTACCAGTCAGAAGTCTTACCAGATACAAGTAGAGATTATGCAAGTTCTACAGCAATTGATACGGCGGTATACCCAAGGAAAAAGTACGTCAGTGACAGCGGAAACAGCGGAAGGTATCATGGCATCCCTAATGTATGCTATGGATGCCTATGCACTTCATTTTAAGGATCCTGAAGAAGCTATTGCGCATATAAATTTTGAGAATATAAAGAATATACATGCTAAAGGTGTTGAATTACTTCGCCATTACTTTGAGGACGCCAAACAGCTGTATCAAGAAGTAAAAAAGATGAAATTAGATGTGCCTGTTGAAGCCTATAATATGACCATTGATGAATCAATACCTGTATTTATGAACCATTATAATATTATTTTTGAGGCCCAAAATACAATGGCGAGTATTGACTATCCTTTAGCCATTGATGATATGCGACTTCAAGGTGTTTTTTATATGAAACAATATTTAGAACGACTGCGAATGGAGACGAGATTCTGTCACTTTTTTAGTCATCAAGATTTAATGTATGTTTTGACAAATTTCGGGAAAATATGTCGCTTTAATTATCGAATTGAGCTATTCAACATATTTGAGCTTTTAGTAAACAATGCTGTTTTTTCACTACTATCCGGAGGAAAAGCTACTAATGTTAAAATTTCGGAAGTTCAATTTGGTCAGTTGAGCAGAATGTTAATAGGTTGTCATACTAAACAAAGAACTAAGTTGATTCATGAAGCGGTCGATCAATTGCAGGAAACCTTACAAACGGATCAAACACTTACCCGTTATATCAATTTGTATCGAGATGAATTGATTCAAAGGGTAAATAATGCAGCAGAAATCGGTAGCTTCGAAACGTTGATCATCAGAGAAGTCGAAGAGCCCGAAAAAACAATGGTCTTAATGTTAAGTGAGAATGATCGAATGAGTGATATTCAAATGCGGGATTTAGTAGATCGTATTATGGAAAGTGACAACACAGAAAAAAAAGTTCAACTAATTCGGAAGCATTTTGTATCATTACATGATTATCTAGATTTACTGAATTCGGGATGTCTTTATGGTGGCGAATATGATGCACTTTTTGATACTTTCGATGATATCGAATTAGCTATTTTAGCCAAAATTGTATTTTATGAGAAATTACGAGGGGGAATGCGAGATTTCTCAGACATTGTTGCTGACGGTGTTGAAACAGAGAATGAGTGGGAAACACATTATATAGGGTTTATGCAGCAGCTAGAAGACAAGTGTATCGGAGCTGTTGGACGCCTTATCTATGATATTGATTATGATGATATATCGTTTTATTGAGTAAAAATATATAAAATGACGATTATTGGTTGGATATATAAATTAAACCTGGTTAAGGTAAATAACTTGTGTAAGTTTAACTGTACCTTTAGTTGCCCAAGAATAAGCGATGCTTCTTTATTGAAGCATCGCGCTCTATTATGTTGATCCATTAATTATAGGAACGGAAATTTGAGCAATGCAGCCCTTTTTATTAAATAATAAAAGCTAACTATTAGTTAATAACTTGGCTTAGTTATTAGCTATTTCATTTTTGGCTTGCCTCATACCATTTCAATGATTTTCGTTCAATTTCCTTAACAAGATAATTCTTACCCTTTATGTATGACTCAATATCATAGGGGAATTGCTGAGCCAGTTTTTCTTTTAGATAAGCATATTTCTTCATATAGTCTGTATGTAAAATCAAATAATCGCGAAAAGCTAAGTGCCTTTTTATCTCATAACTTCCAGTTTGATAAATATGAACATGATGAGTGCGATTTTCCCCGCCTTTTTGAAAATATCTCCGTTTAGGTATACCGTTTTCTCCTTTCGGCTCATAGCCGATTTCTTGCATATAAATATTATAATTATCAACTGTGTTAATATCTCTAACAACAGGCATTATGTCTATTATTGGTTTTGCTTTTAACCCTGGAACAGAAGTACTGCCAATGTGATGAATATCTACAATTTCATTTCCAAAGATGGTTTGTAGCTTCGCTGCTTCTTCTTTAAACATTTGCTTCCATTTTTCATCGTATGAAAATATTTCTACCTTACGCAAGATAATTCCTCCAATCCATCCATGGTTTTCATCGTTATCAAGCTTTTTATTATCTAAATTCTTGATAACAGTTTGTGATATAAAAAAGAAATGTCCTAGACAATAAGAAGTATACGGAATAATAACACATATTGTTTCAAATACCTCTAATATTTCTTGTTATATGCTCTTTGCATATATATCTACTAAAATCTTCCTGCCGATTTTAGATTTTAGCGACACAATGGACCTCTTTAAAGAATCTCCCATTTTTTCTAACAATCTCGTATATGCTCACAAACATTAAAGCTATCCTTTTTATCCCACTTACAAACTTAGCCAATAAATTTGCATTTGCTAGTATAAGAAAAATATCTCAATTATTCCTCCTCTTTGTTTATACATTTATTTTCTTGACTTAGAGTAAACTCTAAGTTATAAACTAACTTTAAATAATAGAAAGGGATGATATTGTTGTATTCCATTAGTAAAGCTGCTGAGGAGTCTGGTATTAGCGCATATACATTAAGGTATTACGAAAACATAGGGTTACTGCCCTCACCAAAACGAAACAACGGTGGAAGACGTCTTTATACGGAAACTGATATTCAGTTCATGAAATTTCTGAAAAGTTTAAAGGATACAGGTATGTCTCTAGAAGATATTAATGAATTTGTCAAAGACGGATGTATTTTAGAAAAAATCAGTTCGAATGCGGAGCCGACACAACTTACTCCGTCTATAAATAAACGTATTGAGATTTTAACCAAGCACTTAGAAAAAATGGAAATTAAAAAGAAGGAACTCGAAGAAGTGACTTCCATAACAAAGCTAAAACTGGATACATATTATTCAATTTTGAAACAGAATGAGGGAAATAAATGAAACATTTAAATATATACCTGATGTTGCTTGGATTCTCCGTTTTTACAGGAGCTACTTTTAATCTTGCAAAGTATACTGTTGTTTATTTTTCTCCATCATCTGCTGCGGCTTGGCGTTTCGGAGTGGCTGCTGCAGTTATGCTCATTATTTTGATTTTTACTGAAGGGATAAAGAAAAGTCAATTACAACAAAATATAGTTATATATATTGTTCTTGGGCTTATAGGTATCTTTGGATTTAATGCTTTGTTTTTTATAGGTTTAAAATATACTTCACCTGTTAATGGGGCATTAATTATGGGTCTAAATCCTTTATTAACAACTATTTTTGCTCGAATTATTTTAAAGGATCATATTACAAAAAAACAAGTATTTGGCATATGCTTTGCTTTCCTCGGTGTTTTATTAGTCATTACACAGGGTTCTATAGAAACCATAACAACCCTTTCTATTTCAATTGGAGATGTAATTATCTTTGCAGGTAATGTTTGCTGGGCACTTTATGGTGTGATTGGACGTAAATTTATAAAGAATGGCACTCCTCTATCTACAACCACTTACACAATGGTTATCGGTGCCGTCAGTCTAATAGTAGTATCCCTATTCACCTCTAATCCTGTGTCTATACCGAATATTCCCATTGAAGCTTGGGGAGCAATTGCTTTCATGGCTTTATTTACAAGTGTTTTGGGATATCTATGGTGGAATCAGGGAATGAAGGAGATTGGTGCGAGTAAAACTTCCTTATTTTTTAATCTTGTTCCAGTAGTAACAATGACTATTTCATTTGCCTTTGGAACACCGATAAAGGTATTTCAGATTTTGGGAGCATTGTTAGTCATATTAGGCGTTTTAACTTCTTCAGGAGTCATAAGTTTACCTAAGTACAAAGCAGAAAAACAATCGGCAGCATAAATATAGCAAAAAAACAATTATTCATTGAAATAGTAAAGCCGTATTTTCAAAATGCGGCTTTTCTTTTGTTCCAGCTTAAGTTCATCCTCACATCATAATTTTTTTCCTAGATTCCTATTTTGTGCTCCCTTTTAGTGACATAAAAAAGGCGCTCCCGTCTAGTTATGGATAATCCCTAGAGATTAAGCGGAATTACTCATATAACATAATTTTTGTCCTTTTATTTTAAAATTCTGTCCTTTAGGAATATAATTGCAGGACATCCGGATGAGGATTATTGGGATTATTAATTTCAAAGAAATACTCTAATTGCCATTTTTGCGTATTAATAGCTTGTTTATTAGTAGGTTTATCCCATAGAGGGTAAACTCTCATGGCCATTTGTCCTTTGGAAGTAGCCGTTTTAAGAATATTATGTTTCAAGAGTACTTCCTTTGGAAAAACAAATTGTCCCAATCTATTTCCACTAGCAAATGTATTAATTACCAATAAATCAGTCGCTTTGTCACATGAAAAGGCTTGGTTTTTATTAGCATCATCTTTTTCCCAGAAGGCAACAAACTGACCTACCTTATTGGGGGTAGTTTTTGCCACTCTAAATCTAACAGATTTTGAATTCAGCTGAAATATTCCGGCCCCATAATCAGAATTTTGAGCTTCTTCTTGGATAGATTTTATAATAAAATGATTTGGTTCATAAAAATTTTCTTTTACAAAGGATAAGGCTTTATAAAATTCATTCACTATGTATTTCCCCCATATATTTATTGTTACAATCCTTTTTATTCACTTTTATTTTGAATTTGTTATCAGTAATTTTCTAATATTAGCAATTGGATTATATCATGTTGAACAACTTGATGGAACATATATTCTCTTTTGTGGAAATTAACTTACATATATTTGCAAACTGTCCCTATTATTTAAGGAAAGTTTCTGTTGCTTCAATCCCTACTGCAAATTCTAAATGGAGAAATTTAATATAAGATCAAGGTAGATTCTAATAGAGCTATTTGAGGAGTCAGGATAAATTGATTTTCTCGTAAATAGTCGAATAGAAGGAAGAAGAGAGGCTTTTTTTGATTTTTCATCTGTTTAGCAAGGCTGAGGGGGGATTATTTAAAACTAATAAAGCCCAATCAATTATACGAAATCACGTTAGTATCTCCGTATAATTGCCGGGCTTTATTGGGGGTGGCTTATCGCGTCTTTCTTTAGGGTAGTTATTTATTTAGCATGATCTCTTCCAGTTCATCTAGCATTTGATTAGCTGCGATAACCCCGCCTGCTGTATTCCATACTGCATCGCTTACTTCATAAGCATTTCCTTTTTTGACCACATCTAGGTTCTTCCACAGGGAGTCGCTTGTCCATTCTTTTGCTGTATCTAAGGCTTTTTGGTCATCTTGTGGAGCATAGGTAAAGTAGAAAAGGATATCTGCATCCATTTTCGGAATAGCCTCTTTTCCTACTTCAATAGCAAGATTACCAAGCTGATTATCAGCAGTGAAAAGTGATTTTTGCTGTTTGGCACGTTTGAATCCTAATTCATCCAAAATTACACCTGAAAAGGAGTCCGTATAATATATCCGGGAAGTTCCAGCCATAAATCGAACCACAGAAACTTCTTGATTCACTTTATCCCCTAATTTTTCTTTTACTTCTGCAACATGGTCTGCAAATGCACTAAGCACTTTTTTCCCTTCTTCTTCTTTGTTCAGTGCTTTTGCATATAATTCAAAGTTATCCTTCCAATCACCTCTTAAAGTTTCGGAAAAAACAGTTGGAGCGATAGCGCGTAGTTTGTCATAGATAGCTTCTTGGCGTATTTTTGTCCCGATAATTAGGTCTGGTTTTAATGAAGCGATTTTTTCTACATTTACTTCATGTTCTACTCCAACTACTTCCACACCATCCATATCTTTTTTGATGTGATCGTACCATGGATTTCCCAGCCATGATTGGACGGCCCCAACTGGCTTAATCCCTAAAGCAAGAAGTGCTTCTGTTCCTTCATTCGTCAATACGACAACACGCTTTGGTGTCCCTTTAATTTCCGTTTTTCCCATTGCATGTTCAATCGTATAAGGTTTATTATCCGATGTGTTTGTATCGCTGGAGGTTTCTTTATTTCCTGATACTTCTTTTTCGTTATTTCCGCATCCCGCCAGCACAACAAATATAATGACCAACAGTGATACCAGCATTGGAGTAAATCGTTTTTGTTGAAAATATGTAAGCATATTTTCCTCCCCTTTTTTATTTGATAATGATTTTCAATAACAATTAGATAATATTTTATAATGAAAAATATGTCAATCATTAATTGAAAATGATTCTCATAGTCATTGACAGTCCCTATGACTTCTCCTAAACTAAAAATAGAAACTATTAGAGAGGGAAAACTACATGTTACTATTGAATAACAGAAGGAGAATCATTGGGCTTATTATTGGTTTACTATTATTATGTACTATTTTCATTTTTAGTATTGTACTAGGTTACGCCGATACGAGCTTTAAGACAGCCGTACAAGCTTTTCAGCAGTTCAATGGTTCGAATGAGCATATTATTATTAAAGAAGTTCGCCTTCCTAGAGCATTAATTGGAACTATCGTTGGCAGCAGTTTAGCGATTACAGGGGCTTTATTACAGGCACTGACTAAAAATCCATTGGCTTCTCCGGATATACTGGGCATTAATTCAGGAGCCAGTTTTTTTGTCATTATAGGACTTTTCTTTTTTTCTATTAATTCATTACAAGCATTTGCTTGGCTTGCCTTTTTAGGTGCAGCCGCCGCTGGATTTATTGTTTATTTTCTAGGATCTTTAGGTAATGAAGGACTGACACCAATAAAATTAACACTAGCCGGCGCAGCCATGGCAGCCATGTTTTCTTCGTTTGCTCATGGATTTTTAGTCATGAATGAATCAGTCTTAGAAGAAGTTTTATTTTGGATGGCTGGTTCCGTCCAAGGAAGAAGCTTGGAGATTTTATTTTCTGTTCTACCTTATATGATTATCGGAACTTTGCTAGCATTTTTAATTTCTAATAAAATGAATGTTTATAGCATGGGAGAGGATGTAGCAAGAGGACTTGGCCAGCGTACAGGTGCTGTCAAATTGCTGATTGGCATCTCGGTTATCCTGCTTTCGGGCTCGTCGGTTGCAGTAGCTGGTCCCATTGGCTTTATTGGTATCGTTGTTCCCCATATAGTAAAATGGCTGGTCGGTAATGACTACCGCTGGATACTACCTTTTTGCGGAATTACAGGAGGAATCTTGTTATTGTTAGCCGATATTGGTGCTCGATTTATCATTATGCCCCAAGAAGTACCTGTTGGCATAATGACTGCTATCATTGGCACCCCTTTCTTTATATACATAGCACGAAATGGAGGAAAGTCCTCATGAAGAAATATTTATCGCTTAGAACAGCCAATGACAAGGTTTCCTTTTTAGTGGATCGTAGAGCATTATTCCTTACATCTATATTCTTTATCATTCTGCTAGTAGCTTTTTTCATAAGTGCAGGTATTGGAGAAGATTACATTTCTCCTTGGCAGATCATAAGCATTTTATCTGGGCAAGGTTCGGATTTTGACACTTTAATTGTCCAGTCTTTCCGAATGCCGCGAATTCTCTTAGCTATATTGGTGGGGATGAGTTTAGCAGTTGCTGGAGCTATAATACAAGCTGTTGTACGAAACCCTTTGGCTTCTCCTGATATTATTGGAATTACAGGTGGTGCCTCAGTAGCTATTGTCCTATTTTTGGCTTTATTTAGTGACATGAATCATTCATTAACGATAAGCATTAATTGGATGCCTTTAGCAGCTTTTATCGGGGCAGCTTTCGTAGCATTTCTACTATATGTACTTGCATGGAAAAAAGGTGTTTCACCTGTACGTCTCGTCCTAGTTGGAATTGGTTTATGGTCGTTAACAAAGGCATTGACCAACTTGTTCATGATCTTAGGGCCAATTTATCAGGCTAGTCAAGCGAATATTTGGCTTACTGGTTCTGTTAGTACTGCCGATTGGAAAAAGATTCAGATTGCTGCACCTATTATTCTTTTATTATTGATACTATCCTTTATTATGGTAAGAACGTTAAATATTCAAGATTTCGGGGAAGAGATAGTGATTGGCTTAGGTTCTAAAGTACAGCAACAGCGTCTTTTTTTATTACTCATTAGTACAGCTTTAATTGGAACGGCTGTAGCGTTTGCAGGTGGAATTGGCTTTGTTGGACTGATGGCACCTCATATAGCTAGAAAATTAGTTGGTTCTTCTTTTGGTGCGTTATTGCCTTTATCTGCTTTAATTGGTGCAATTCTGGTCCTAATAGCAGATACAATCGGTCGAACTTTATTCCTTCCAATTGAAGTTCCTGCGGGAATATTTACGGCTGCTATTGGAGCGCCCTATTTCATTTTTCTTTTATATAAGCAGCGAAAAGTATAGGAAGGAGAAGTTAAACAAATGGTTCTTTTAGAGACAAATTCCTTGACCTTATCTTATGGAGATACAGTCATTATAGATGATTTATATATGAAGATTCCTAAAGGAGAAATCACTGTGTTTATTGGCAGTAATGGCTGTGGAAAGTCAACACTGTTACGTTCATTAGCTCGTTTATTAAAACCGCAATCTGGATCGATTTTAATTGAAGCACAAAAAATTTCTGAGCTCTCCACCAAAGAAATCGCCAAACAATTAGCAATTCTTCCGCAAGGCCCTGTTGCTCCAGAAGGGTTAACGGTTTTGCAATTAGTAAAACAAGGACGTTATCCATATCAAAAATGGTACAGACAATGGTCGGAGGAAGATGAACAAATCGTTCATAACGCTCTTGAGGCGACTGGTATGTCTGCACTGAGCGACCGTCTAGTGGATTCGTTATCTGGAGGACAAAGACAACGTGCCTGGGTTGCAATGACCCTTGCACAAAATACCAATATTATCTTGCTGGATGAACCGACAACCTATCTAGATATGACCCACCAAATCGAGGTACTAGACTTATTATTCGAATTAAATGAAAAAGAAAATCGTACGATTGTAATGGTTCTTCATGACTTAAATCTAGCCTGCCGCTATGCCAATAATCTAATTGCAATTAAGGATAGATCTGTTTATGTGCAGGGAAAACCGGAAGAAGTAATTACAGCGAAAATGGTTAAAGACGTTTTTAACTTAGAATGTGAAGTGACTGTAGATCCTCTCTTTGGGACGCCATTATGTATCCCTCATGGCAAAGGTCGCAATATTAAAAAAATGCATAGGGAGGCGCTTATTAATAGCTGATTTGTCCGAAATTGCTAAAACGCGTTTAGGGTAGCTATGAAAGTTAATCGCAATTTAGTCGAGATTATCCTCGGATGTTTGGTCTTCCACCAAGGGAGGATTTTAATTGATTCAGAGAAAAATCAGACAAAAGATAATCAGTGCTACTCTATGCTTTTGCTTTTTTCATACAAAGTATCTGAAAGAAATAGGAGAGGAGATTTATCACTAAGGAGAAGGGGCAATGGAGAAGTATTGCCTTTTTACGCGAAAAAAAAATCGCCCCTTCATTTTATCTTGTCGCTTACTGACCTAAAGCTGGTTCATTTCGACACACATCAGAATAAAGGCGCCAGCGCCATGTAAATCGTTTTCGCTAGTAGGACGGGCAATATAGTGGTGGTAATCCCCAATACCTGTACCAATGCAGATATTACCAATGATTAGATTTCCATTTGTATCATATTTTAATGTATCAATCACACCTTGATAGCCTTTCTGAGCAAATGGCAAATACTTGTCTTCTAGATAGCCTAAACGGACTGCTTTAGCGATGGCATGAACAAACAAAGAGGAGCAAGAGTTTTCCAGCCAGTTGTCGGATAAATGTCCTTTATCAATTACTTGATACCATAAACCACTTTTCGAATCTTGGTATTTCGTTAAAGCAATTAACAGGTCTTGAAGCATACTTGTCAATGCCTTTTTATCTTTGTGGTCTTCAGGAAGGTAATCTAATATTTCCAAGAGAGCTACAGGAACCCAGCCAATTGCTCTGCCCCAAAATTCTGGAGCGGCTCCAGTAATGGGATCTGCCCATTCGGCAGCTTTGGTTTCATCCCAGCCATGATATAACAAGCCAGTTTCTGGATCCTTCGTATGTTTCTCCAGTAATAGTGCTTGGTGTGTGATCATGTCAGCGTATTCTGTTTCTCCGAAGGTTTTTGCAAACTGGACGGCAATAGGGCCTCCCATATACAATCCGTCCAGCCACATTTGATTTGGATAATGTTCCTTATGCCAGAAACCGCCAGAGGGATTGCACTTTAAGGTCTTTAATAAGGGAACAATATGATAAAGTGCTTTTTTGTATCGTTCATCGCCTGTTTGTTCATAAAGATTGAAAAGAAGCACACCTGGCTGCATATCATCCAGTTCATCTGTTTTTAATTTGGTGACGCTTCCATCTTCGAGAACATGGCTGTCGACCCATTTCTTAATATAAGAAAAATACTTATCTTTTTTCGTCTCTTTCCAGCATTTCTCCATCCCAGATAAAAAGACTCCTTGATGATAATGAAATCGTTCTGGCGGAAGTTGTTCAGGTTCAAATTTAGTCATTATTGTTTCGCAAGCCTTCTCCGCCCATTGAATAGGAGTTAAAGTTTCATTTGCCTTCACATAAGTACTAGATTCAGAGAATGTCATCCAGATATTCCTCCTTCTTAAATATAAGACTAGGGTAGCACAGAAATATGTACTTTTTTTGCGAAAAGTCTAAAAACTTCTTATATCTTGCAATTTTAAGTGCGTATAATAAAGAGGGGCAATGGGGAAAGGGAGGGGAATAAACTGAGAGATATTTTATTTCATAATGCGGAGGAAACATTCATAGTGTCTCAGCGAAAAGCATTGAGCCATCATATGCCAACTAATCATTTCCATAGTACATTTGAAATCTACTATTTAATCTCTGGCAAACGGGAATTTTTTATTAAGGATCGAACCTTAGTAATTCATCAAGGAGATATTGTCATTATTTCTCCTAACATCCTCCATCGGACAACAAATACTGAAAAGCCAAAACATGAGCGATTTATAGTTAATATTCATGAAAAACATCTCGCGCAAATAAGTCCTTCTTATCTAGATATTTATCAACCATTGTTTGAGAATGATTACCTTATTATTAGTTGTCCGCTGAATGAGTTACTTACTATAGATAGTCTTACGCAAAAGGTTATTGAGGAGATTGAAGAGCAAAGACCAGGCTGTGAAATTTATGCTCAAACATTGATCCTGCAGATGCTCATTATTTGCTGCCGGCATATTAAGCAACACAACATGCAGCCAATAGAATCGCCGAGCCTGATGCACGAAAGAATCTCGGAGGTTGTACGCTATCTCAACAGCCATTATATGAACAAGCTGTCGCTCCAATCAGTGGCAGAGAAATTCTATATTAGTCCATACTACTTAAGTCGTTTTTTTAAAGAGGCAACTGGGTTTACCTTTGTAGAGTACTTGAACAGTGTGCGGATTAAAGAGGCAAAGAAGCTATTGGAGAATTCCTCTATGAAAGTAAATTTGATTTCCAAGAAAGTTGGCTTTGGAAGTGTTACCCATTTTGGCAGAGTATTTAAGGAAGTGACCGGATATGTTCCATTACACTATAGAAAAATGAAGAGATAGGAAAGGTGATGATACCATCGAAGGAAGGGAGCCGTTTTTATGAGGTCAAATCAGATTAGAATTTTGCTTGCGACGGATTCCACTGTCCAGAAATATGAAGATGGTAAAGGTCAAGAAGGCTAGGAGAGATTCTTCAAAATTATTTCCCAAAGGATGTTCAAATAATGAATCATGCAATCGAAGGAAAATGCTCGAAAACCTTTGTCGAGGAAGGCAGATTAAAAAGAATAACGGAGGACATAGGTGCAGAAACAATATGAAGCAGCGATTGTTGATGGTGCCGGCAGATTTTAGCGTATCAGCTTTGAGGCAGAAGTCATTTTTGCTTCTTTTTTTGTGAAGGGAGAATTTTTCCCTTCTACCAAACCTAATCTTGAACAGAATCTCCTCTTAAATTAAACTTAAACTAAATCATCAAGACCTAGGAGAAACTAACGATGCAAAAAATCATGATTATCGAAGACGATGTAAAAATCGCAGAACATCTCAGCGCCTACATAAAGAAATATCAATATGAAGTAATTACAGCCATCGATTTTGAAACCATAATGGCGACATTTAGAAGGGAGAAACCAGATCTTATACTATTAGACATTAACCTTCCAAGCTTCGATGGTTACTATTGGTGCCGACAAATTCGCAAAGAATCCCTTTGCCCGGTCATTTTTATTTCAGCAAGAACGGGCGAAATGGATCAAGTAATGGCAATTGAAAATGGTGGGGATGATTTTATTACAAAGCCATTTCATCCTGATATTGTGATAGCGAAAATTAGAAGCCAGCTCCGCCGTGCATATGGGGAATATGCCTTAAAACAGGAGGAAAGGGTTCTTCGTGAAGGGGATTTGTGCTTATATCCAGAACGGTTTGAATTACGATTTAAAGACAAAGTAACGCAATTAACGAAAAAGGAAACAGACATTATCGAAAGCTTACTTGATCGCTACCCTCGTGTTGCTGGCCGGCAAGATTTATTGGCAAAGCTTTGGGATGATGAAGCATATGTCGACGAGAATACATTGAATGTGAATATTACGCGTGTGCGGAAAAAATTTCAAGAGCTAGGGATTGAGGAGGCAGTGGAAACAGTTAGAGGAGCAGGATACCGTTTGCGGCCGACTTGGAAAGAGGGACAAGCATGAAGCTATTTATTCGCGAGCATGTTTTATTTATTATCATACAACTCATCCAATGTCTGTTGATTCCGTTTATATTTTGGCTGGATGGTTACCGAGGAAAAGGAGTATGTCTATATGCTATTTTCTTATCAGTCGTATTTTTAACAGTATTTTTACTATATCAATATGTGAGTAGAAGAAAATTTTATCAAAGGCTTGAACATTCAATCGGAACATTAGATGGTTCTTTGGAGACGACGGAAGCAAAACCAATTTCGGAAGCTCTCGATCAGTTGCTAATGGTACAGTATCGTTTATACCAAGAAGAAATTCAAAAAGCAGAGGACAGGCAAGATGAGCATCTTCTATTTATGGATCGCTGGGTCCATCAAATGAAGACACCTCTCTCGATTATTGAGCTGACAGCCCAAACGCTTGACGAGCCAGAATCATCGAGTATCCGGGAAGAGACAGACCGAATGCGAAACGGGCTGAATACGGTTCTTTATATGGCGAGACTTCGCACCATTGCAGAAGATTTTCAGATTAAGCCTGTTGCTCTTTCTAAGTTAATCCATGAGGTGAATCAAGAAAATAAGCGTTTTTATATTCGCAATGAAGTGTATCCGCAATTTAAAGAAGAAAAGCAAGGCATTACAGTAGAAACAGATGAAAAGTGGCTATTCTTTCTCCTGACACAGCTTGTTCATAATGCTGTGAAATATTCGGCAGGAAAAGCAAATCATCTCATTATTTCTTTGTATGAACAATCAGGAGAAGCCGTTCTGGAGGTGCAGGATTTTGGTGTTGGTATACCGATTGTAGATCAGAAGCGTATTTTTAATAAATTCTATACAGGAGAAAATGGCCGCAAATATCGAGAATCTACCGGTATGGGGCTTTATTTAGTAAAAGAAGTGGCAGAGAGATTAGAGCATCGCCTGGAATTGGAATCAAAGGTCGGCCTAGGTACAACGATTAGGATTATTTTTTCTGATACACAAAACCTTACATCAATGTAAGCTTGCTGAAAGCATAATCGATAGTATGCCATATCCTCTACAGGTTATACTTTTACTAGAATTGTTAGAGAGGAGAAGGATTATGCTTAAACTTACAAACGTAAGTAAGGTTTACGAAGGAAAGGTAGCTTACCGTGCCCTTACTGATATTAATTTTGAAATTGACAAAGGTGAATTTGTGGTGATTATGGGGCCATCTGGAAGTGGAAAAACAACGCTGCTTAATATTATTTCTACGAATGATGGTCCAACTACAGGTGCTGTGGAAATAGAGGGGAAAATGCCTCATAAGCTAAAGAAAAACGCTCTAGCTAAGTTTCGCAGAAATGAATTAGGCTTTATCTTTCAGGACTTTAATTTATTGCATACTTTAACAGTGGAAGAAAATATCGTTTTACCATTAACATTGGATGGCTCTCCTGTTAAGGAAATGAAGAGGAAAGCAGAAGAAATTGCTAAGGAATTGGGGATTACAGCGATTCTGAATAAACGTACTTATGAAATCTCAGGTGGGCAGGCGCAGCGGGTCGCGATTGCCAGGGCAATGATTCATGAACCAAAGCTATTATTGGCAGATGAACCCACAGGAAATCTAGATTCAAAAGCAGCAAAAGATGTGATGAATATGCTTGTCTCGATTAATGAAAGGAAACAGACAAGTTTATTAATGGTAACACATGATCCCCAAGCGGCTAGTTATTCTGATAGAGTAGTCTTTATTCGTGATGGAAAGCTACATTCTGAAATACATCGAGGAGATAGTAGACAAGCATTCTTCCAAAAAATAATCGATATGCTTTCGTTGATGGGAGGCGACGGCAATGACTTTTCGTCAGTTCGCGTTTAATAACGTACTCCGCAATAAACGGCTGTATATTGCTTATTTTCTCAGCAGCATGTTTACAGTGATGGTGTTTTTTACCTTTGCTATCTTTGCATTTCATCCAGCCTTTTCTGGTCCCGACGTGAATAGTCATGCACTATTTGGAATGGGTGTTGCTGGCGGAATTATTTATATCTTTTCTTTCTTTTTTGTTTTATATTCTATGAGCTCGTTCTTACAATCAAGAAAGAAGGAATTTGGCTTATTAATGATGCTTGGAGCATCTAACCGGCAGATTCGCCTTCTAGTATTTTTAGAAAATATTCTGATCGGCTTTTTTGCCACAGTGAGTGGGATTCTAGCAGGATTAGTATTTGCGAAGGTAATTCTTTTGATTGCCGAGAATGTATTAATTATCACAGAGTCACTTAATTTTTATTTCCCTACATTGGCAATTGTGGTGACGTTTATTAGTTTTCTGATTCTCTTTTTCTTTATTTCTATCTTTGTTTCCTTTATTCTTCGTACCAATAAGTTGATTGACTTAATCAAAGGGGATAAAAAGTCAAAAGGAGAACCGAAAGCTTCGTTATTTCTATCAATTTTAGCAGGGCTGCTTTTACTTGGAGGATATGTTACTGCAATATCTGTAGAGGGAATATTGGTTGCTTACGCGCTGGTTCCAGTTGTTCTCTTAGTAACACTCGGAACCTATCTCTTATTTACTCAACTGAGTGTGTATTTTATCCGCAAGATAAAAGGGAATAAGTCCATTTTTTGGAAAAAAACAAATATGCTCTTGTTTTCCGATTTGTCTTTTCGCATGAAAGATAATGCAAGAACCTTTTTCTTAGTGGCGATTATATCAACAGTGGCTTTTAGCGCCATTGGAACACTATATGGGTTCCAATCCTATATAACAAAAGGGGTAAAAGAAATAAATCGCTATACTTTTACTTATTCTCCGTTGGACAAGGACAGTGAAGAAGTAATTGCCAAAGATAAGAGTAAAATGAATACGTTAATAGAAAATGAAAAGCTTGATGTGAGTAGTGAAGAGACTCAATTGAATTATTACAAACTAGCTGGGGAAAAGAAGAACGTTTTAATTGCGCGAGCATCTGATTACAATCGTTTTGCCGAGCTAATTGGTGAGAAGAAAATTCATCCAAAGGAAGACGAAGCCATTGTTGTAGAACAGAGTGATGCTGTCTTAAAGGAAGGCGGACAGAAACCTAGCAAAAAGCTATTGGAAACGGCCATTCCTTTAAAAAGTGGTCGAGAAGTAACACCTTCTCGAGTAATAGATGCGGCTGTTTTAACAGAAATATCGGCTTATTATGTAGTAAATGATAAGATTTATGAACAGCTGGATGAACCAATAAAAAGCAAACCAAGTATTGTATGGCAAGCAAAAGAAGGACAAGAAGATAAAGTCCTTGCAGTTGGGGAACAGTTAGATGAAGAATTATCTTACAAAGCTTTTTCTGTTGACTATGCTATATATCAAATCAATAAAGCGTTTGGCCCTGTTCTGTTCATTGGCTTATTTATTGGAATTGTATTCTTCGTTTCGGCAGGAAGCTTCCTTTACTTCCGATTATTTACTGATTTAGAGGAAGAAAAGCGCAAATTCCAATCGATTGCTAAAATTGGATTAATGGAGACGGAGTTGAAAAGAGTCGTCAACAGACAAATAGCTCTTTTATTTTTCTCACCAATTATAGTCGCTTTAATCCATGGTTCTGTCGCACTTATTGCCCTATCCAATATGTTTGATTTTAATATTACAAGAGAGGCAGCATTGGTATTAGGAAGCTTTGCTTTCATACAGATTCTTTATTTCTTAATCGTTCGCTACTTTTATGTAAAACAAGTGAAGAGAATTATTCTTTAATGGATATATTAGTCGGGGCTGAGACAAAACTAAAAAGGATATGCTTAAAGCTGAATAATCATTTGTTGAATTAGACGAATGATAAATAAAATCTATTTTTGTTTCTCGCCCCATTTTATAAGGTTAGTGAAATGGAGTGGAAGACACTCGACTCCTGCGGGAAATAGAGGAAAGGCTGAGACCCCGCAGCGCAGTGAGGAGGCTCAGCTTCCTCCCCGCGGAAAGCGAGTGACTGGAGCGCAATGGAACGAACTTGTTTTTTAGCTATAAAAAAGATAAATCAGCGAAAAGAAAAAACCGAACTATTACGATGTTTTATTGTATTATAGTTTGGCTTTTTCTTATGTAAAATTCTTTTGTCCCACCCTCGTTTTATATAAGGAAAAGGACTGCAGGTTTTCGAAAATTCATCTAATTATTATCCTTTATGATGTGGTAGTATATTCCATATAGGGATAATAAGAAGTTGTTTATCTTTGATCTAACTAGCTGAAAAGAGAGGATGGTGGTTGGCTTCAGGCCTTAGGAGTGACTATAATCGAAATTTATTTCCTTGTTGGTAGCTTTTTCTGTTTTTATTACAGGCTTAAGTGGAAGGATCGCTCGGAATGGAAATTTAACTTCCCCATCACAATTGGGATTCTTCTCTTCTTATTCGCAGCTTTTAGTTATTTTGATTTTATGCTGGGCAGAATAATAGTAGGTATACCTGGTATTATTTTAATAGCGGGTAATAAGTATTTTGCGTAACTTTATAATTTTTCAGAACAAGGTTAGTAAAATCCAAGATTTATCTATGGAATAATTAGAGACGGAATTTTGAGGCTGCGGAGGAAAACCATTTTGAAAATCTATCAGTTTGAAAATAATATTCCCACTTTAACTGAATAAACATTCCTGTCATTTTAGGGGAGAAGTCCCTAAAATTATATTTCTCATAGAACGGTTGCAAATGCATCCTTTGATTTCCAAAAAATAGACATCAAAAGCACCTACTTAGCAGGTGCTTTTGATATAGCTGCATTCTTTTTTATACACCAGGGAACCAGCCAGGTGCATTGATAATTGCATTCCAGAGTGGATCTGGAATGACAAGTTCTTTTTGTTTTTCTTTATTTAGGGTTGTAACAATGGTATCTTCTTTTCCTTCCGCTAGCTTTTGTACCCAATGAGGTTCGATAATAAGGCCTCTACCTAATGCCAGCAAAGATACTCCTGTTTGAAATGCTTTTTGAGCATCCTCTGCAGTATAAATAGAGCCAACGCCAATTAACGGTACACGATTATTGATAGTTTCCAGTAAATAGTCAATGCGTGTTTTGGATAAATCCTCTACTCCTCTTCTTGGTGTTGAATGGAATTCCTGAAGAGAAACATGTAAGTAATCCAGGCCCTTATCAGCAAGTTTATCCACTAGTGCAAGAGTATCACCCATGGTAATTCCAGGTGTTTCAGGCTCCTCAGGAGAAAAACGATAACCAACAATAAAAGGAGAGGTAGCATGTTTTGCGACTACACTTTTAACCTTATCAATAATGGCTAAAGGAAAAGTCATTCGTTTTTCAAGATTTCCACCAAAGCGATCTTCGCGGCGGTTAGAATGAGGAGAGAAAAATTGCTGAATAAGATATCCGTTTGCTCCATGAATCTCTACTCCATCATAACCAGCTTCAATAGCACGGCGAGTTGTTTCTCCGAAAGCATCGATAATAGCTTCGACTTCAGCTTCTGATAATTCTCTTGGAGTAGCATTTCCTTCTCCTTCAGCAGGAATATTACTAGCACTCACGACATCTCCATTTACTAAGTCAGGAGGGCACATTCGTCCACCGTGGAAAATTTGCAGAACTGCTTTTGCGCCTTGTTCTTTAATACGAGAAGCTAATTTTGTCAAGCTAGGAATAAATTCATCGCTATAGGCAGCAAATTCCCCAGGAAATCCTTGACCATTACGCGTAACATTTGTACAAGCAGTAATAACCATGCTAACTCCAGTAGATCGATGGGCATAATAATCGACTTCTTCTGCTGTGACTGTTCCATCTTGATTAGAAGAGAAATTAGTCATGGGAGCCATAACGACTCGATTTTTAAGGGTTACACCATTAGGTAGGGTAAAAGAAGATAAAAGCTCTTTGTTATTCATCTATGATTTTCTCCTTTTTTAAAAGTATTAGTGTCATTATATAGCAACAAATACTTTGGATAAATTTTAATGCTTACATAGTTTTTCCGTTTTATTTTAGGAATAAACAAAGACAGCTTGTCTCGAAATTTTAAAAAATATCAAATTGACAGTATAAATTACCTATGATAGACTGATTTTAAAGGATTGTTACCGCTTTATTGTGGGCTATACCTATTTTTTGTTGTAGTGAAAGAAAATAAAAGAATAGGGACTATCTTATGAACGTATGGAAAGTAATTAATAATAATATTGTATTGTCTAGGAATGATGATGATCAAGAAGTTGTCATTATGGGTAAAGGACTTGGCTTTAAGAAAAAAGCTGGTGATGCTATTGATGAATCGAAGATTGAGAATATGTATCTCAGTTCAAAGGAATGGAGCGTCAATAAATTAACCCAAATGCTTTCTTCTATCCCGTTGGAACATATTCAAGTGGCAAATGAAATCATCAGCTTTGCAAAAGTATCGCTTGGAAAAAAATTAAGCGAAAACATCTTCTTAACGTTAACCGATCATATCAGTTATGCAATTGAGCGCTATGAGAATGGTATGGAAATTAAGAATGCTCTTCTTTGGGAGATTAAAAGATTTTATAATCATGAATTCTTAATTGGGAAAGAAGCGTTATCGATTGTAAAAAATCGACTCGGTGTTGACTTACCGGAAGATGAGGCTGGATTTATTGCTTTGCATATCGTGAATGCAGAGCTTGATATGGGGCAAGTAAGCAAAGTATCGGAAATGGCAAAGGTTATCCAGAATATCCTTAATATTGTAAAGTATCACTTCAAAATTGATTTGGACGAGTATTCCCTTAATTATGAACGATTTATCACCCACTTGAAATTTTTCTTTCAACGAATGTTTAGTGGTGTTAAATTGGATGATGCCGGAACGTCTAGTTTTATTTTCATGCTGAAGGAAAAGTATACAGATGAGTATGCTTGTGCGCTGAAAATTAGAGAGTATATTAAGAAAGAATTTGGAAGAGAATTAGAAGAAGATGAGTTAATCTACCTGACGATTCATATAAAAAGAATAACCAGTGATTAGGATTGTTACTGATAATGCAGGCTATACCTAAATGAACCTCTACTGTTTATGAGGTTTCATTTAGGTATTTTTTTATTCCTTTTAGACTACAACTACAACAAATATTTTTTAGCTTATAAAAATAATGGAGGGCAAACCAGATGAATTATCAAGATTTGGCTAAAGTAATTATCGATAAAGTTGGTGGTGAGGAAAATGTTAAAAGTTTAACTCACTGTGCTACACGGTTACGATTTAATTTAAAGGACGATCAGAAACCAGACGAAAAAACATTGAAAAGTACGCCAGGAATAATGGGAGTAGTTAATAAAGGTGGACAATACCAAGTCATTATTGGTAGTGATGTTGGAAATGTGTATAAAGAAATTATTACACAAACCAATATTGCTAATGATGAAGCGAAAAGCCAGGAAGAAGATAAGCGTTCTGTTTTTGCAAAGGTAATCGATACGATTACAGGAATCTTTACTCCGATTCTGCCAGCAATTACAGCGGCAGGGATGCTAAAAGCAGTGCTTTCTATATTAGTAGTGTTTAAAGTTTTAACAACAGAAAGCCAAAGTTATCAGATTATTAATTTCATGGCAGATGCAGCTTTCTACTTTTTACCTATTTTACTAGCTGTTTCATCTGCTCAAAAGTTCAAAGCCAATCCATTTTTGGCGATGATGGTAGGGGGAATCTTGCTGCATCCTAACTTTGTGGCAATGGTTAATATTGCGAAAGAAGGCGGAGAAGCCATTAAACTAATGGGACTTCCAATTTCAGCCGTTTCGTATTCTTCTTCTGTTATCCCGATTATTCTTTCCGTTTGGTTTATGTCTTATATTGAACCACTTGCAGATAAGGTTTCACCGAAAGCGATTAAGTTTTTTAGTAAACCAATGATTACTATTTTTATAGTGGGAACAGCAAGTTTAGTAGTATTAGGACCAATCGGTTATTTAATCAGTGATGCGATCTCAAACGGAATCACTGCATTAGAATCTGTAAGTCCATGGATCGTGCCATTATTGGTTGGTACATTTAGTCCATTACTTGTGGCAACTGGTACGCACTACGGTCTGGTGCCAATTGGAATTAACAATCGTATGACAACTGGTTATGATACCGTGATTTATCCAGGTATGCTTGCATCGAACGTGAGTCAAGGGGCTGCAGCTATTGGAGTTGGTGTTAAGTCAAAAGATAGTTCAATTAAACAATTAGCTTATTCTGCTGGTCTAACTGGTTTGTTTGGTATTACAGAACCAGCTTTATATGGAGTAAACTTACGCTTTAAGACACCTTTATATGCCGCTATGATTGGTGGAGCAGCAGGCGGGCTATTCATGGGTATTTGTAGAGTCCGTAACTTTTCTGGCGGTTCACCTGGTCTATTAACATTACCTAGTTATATTGGAGATAATACACTAAGTTTCTTCTATTATGCATGTATTGGCGCGGCTATTAGTATTGTTGTCACATTTATTGCGACATTAATCTTATACAAAGACCCTGTGGCAGAAGAAAAAGAGGAAGCTAATGAATCAACAACAAAGGAAACTCCTAATTTGAGTATCGGTGGTGCAACAATCGTATCTCCGCTGCAAGGAAATTTACACAGCTTAAAACATGTAGATGATGGAATGTTTTCTGAGGAAATATTAGGACAAGGTGTAGCCATTGAGCCAGCTGAAGGGACTGTGCTTTCCCCTGTGAATGGAATAGTTAGTGCGATATTTGAATCAAAACACGCCATTGGTATTACTAGTGAAGACGGAGTGGAGCTATTGATTCATGTAGGGATTGATACCGTTCAATTGAATGGAGAAGGATATGAATATTTTGTTGAGAAAGGACAAGAAATTCAAATAGGAGACAAATTGATTCAATTTGATTTAGAGGGAATCAAAGCAAAAGGATATAAGGTAATTACACCTGTTGTTATTACAAATTCAGCAGAAGTAGGAGATATTCTAATTGCAAATGAAGGTCCTATTCACTTTGGTGAAGAAGTAATAAAAGTAATGAAATAGGAGGGATAAACAATGGGATTTAGAAAAGATTTTTTATGGGGCGGTGCGACCGCAGCGAATCAATGTGAAGGCGGATTTAATGAAGGTGGCAGAGGTCTAGCAAATGTGGACGTTATTCCAACTGGTCCTGATCGCAGAAGTATTATTACGGGTAAAAAGAAGATGTATTCTTTTGAGGAAGGTTATTTTTATCCTGCAAAAGAAGCAATCGATATGTATCATCGTTATAAAGAAGATATTGCTTTGTTCGGAGAAATGGGCTTTAAAACTTACCGATTATCGATTGCATGGAGCCGCATTTTTCCAAAAGGGGATGAAACGGAGCCAAATGAAGAGGGACTACAGTTTTATGAAGATCTATTTAAAGAATGTCATAAATATGGAATCGAACCGTTAGTGACGATTACTCACTTTGATTGCCCGATGCATTTAATTGAGCAGTATGGCGGATGGCGAAATCGAAAGCTGATTGATTTTTATAAACGTTTATGTACCGTATTATTTACTCGCTATAAAGGGCTTGTTAAATACTGGCTTACTTTCAATGAAATTAATATGATCCTGCATGCTCCGTTTCTTGGCGCAGGCCTTTGTTTTGAAGAAGGAGAAAATGAGGAGCAAGTAAAATACCAAGCTGCCCATCATGAATTGGTTGCAAGTGCGGAAGCAACAAGAATCGCCCATGAAATTGATCCAGAGAATAAGATAGGATGCATGCTGGCAGCTGCAAGTTACTATCCTTATAGCTGCCGACCAGAAGATGTTTGGGAAGGAAAGCAAAAGGATAGAGGAAATTACTTTTTCATTGATGTTCAATCAAAAGGTGCCTACCCTGCTTATGCACTCAAAGAATTAGAGAGAAAAGGCATTGAGGTAGAAATGACCGCAGAAGATTTAGAAGTCTTGAAAAATCACACAGTTGATTTTATCTCTTTCTCTTATTATGCTTCTCGTGTGGCGGCAGCTGAAGACTCTGATGTGGAAAAAACGGCGGGCAATTTGTTCCCTACTGTTAAAAATCCATATCTTCAATCTAGTGAATGGGGATGGCAGATTGACCCATTAGGTTTACGTATCACGATGAATGATTTATATGATCGTTATCAAAAACCTTTATTCATCGTGGAAAATGGTCTGGGTGCAGTCGATACACCAGATGAATCTGGATATGTAGAAGACGATTATCGCATTGAGTATCTTGCTGCACATATTCAAGCGATGAAAGAAGCAGTCGACGAAGACGGTGTCGATCTGCTTGGCTACACAAGCTGGGGATGCATTGATTTGGTATCAGCAGGAACTGGCGAAATGAAAAAACGCTATGGTTTTATCTACGTAGACCGCGATAATGAAGGAAACGGCACTTTAAATAGAGCAAAGAAAAAATCGTTTCATTGGTATAAAAAAGTAATAGCTTCCAACGGGGAAGACTTAACTAACGAATAATAAAGATAGTTTACAATGCGTGCAAGAATTTCTTGTACGCATTCTTTTTTTAGAAGGGATGGGGAGTCGCAAGTAAGAGAGGTAGAAGCGCAAGTAAAAGTAAAAAGGCACAAACAAAAAAGCAAGCAGCACAAGTGAAATAGATGATTTTCCATTTAACATACTCAAATGTCGAGTAAACGGAGAAAAGAGACTTAAATAAGCAATCTAGCTATTACTTTATTTGAATATTTTGAAAATTAACACAGTTGTATTTACAAACAATAAATAGAAGTTTATCATATCCCATATAAAGTTAAGAGAAAATGAGGAGAGACCCATTTAGAATATAAGCTTAGTGATAAGAGGTGAGTTCATTGGAACTAATACCCCCGAAAACCAATAGAAAGATAGAATTTCTGCCAATGGGAGAACAGATTTTAATCGTCCAGTTTGAGGAAATATTATCAATCGAACAGAATCAAATAGTGCAGCGTTTTGCTGAGGTGATCAAGTCTTTAAAAATTCGAGGTGTTAAAGATATTGTTAAAGGTATGTGCAATTTCTCGATTTTATATGATCCGCTACTAATAAATTTTGAGCAATTAAAAGATAAGCTTATCCATATTGATTTTACAGAAGTTAGCGGGCGAGAGAAAGAATCACGGATGGTTCATATTCCAGTCGTTTTTGATGAACAGTATGGTCTTGATTTATCTGAGTTAGCAAAGAAATTGGGCTTTAGTGAAGAGGAAATCGTCGAAATAATAACTTCAAATGCTTATTATGTCTATATGATTGGATTTATTGCAGGCTTGCCATATATGGGGAATCTAGATGAACGAATTGCTGTTCCCAGAAAATCTAATCCAAGAGTTAAAGTCCCCAAAGGTGCGGTTGCTATCGCTAACCAAATGACTTCTATTTATACAGTCGAATCTCCAGGAGGATGGCATATAGTTGGATGGACACCAATGGATATTTTTGATGAAACAAAGAATCCTCCTAACTTTATAACGGCAGGAGATTATGTTAAGTATGAGCCTATTTCAGCTGAAGTCGCCCATAAATGGAACAGCCAAGTACAAAAAGAGTGGGATCAATTATGGAATATATAAAGTGTTTAAAACCAGGCTTATTAACAACCATCCAAGATTTGGGGAGACCGTCTTATCAGTCATTTGGTGTTTCAGTCTCTGGTGCAATGGACCCTCTTTCCTTGAAGCTAGCTAATATTATCGTCGGCAATCCACCTGACTATGCTGCTTTAGAAATAACATTATTAGGACCAGAAATACTTTTCGAAGGAGAAGGGATTATTGCGATTACTGGGGCAGATTTATCACCAACATTAAATGGAAAAGCGATCCCTATGTGGAAAGCGATCCATATCGAGGGTGGAGCTGTTTTGAAGTTTGGAAAAGGGAAAAATGGCTGTCGCAGCTATCTTGCTATCCTTGGCGGGATTGATGTTCCAGAAGTAATGGGAAGTAAATCAACTTTTATTCGCGGAAGATATGGAGGGATGGAAGGAAGAGCCCTTCAAAGCAATGATTACATTCCAATAGGACCGTTTAATCCTAAGTGGATGAACCTAGTAAAAAATCGGAGAATCCCTGACTGTTATATTCCGAATTTTTCAAATGATGTGGTTAGATTTGTATGGGGACCGCATAATAGGGAATTTGAAGGAGAGTCAAAGGAGCTATTTGTAAAAAGGTTATATCAAGTGACCAGTCAATCAGATCGAATGGGATACCGTCTTGATGGAGATCCGCTAGTACATAAGAAGTCTGCAGATATACTTAGTGAATTTGCAGCACCAGGAACAATTCAAGTCCCTGCAAATGGTAAGCCCATTATCTTGATGGCAGATTGCCAAATGTCTGGTGGTTATACAAAAATCGGCATGGTCATAGGCACAGATATTCCCCTAGTAGCTCAGAAAAAGCCTGGTGATACAATTAAATTCCATCCTATATCGATATTACAAGCTCAAGAAGAATGGAAAAGGCAAATGAAATGGCTATCTATTTTAGCTGCAAATAATCTACGTTTAAACCGGAAAACAGCAATTTGAAAAATTGGGCAAGAAGATAATTTTTAGATATAAAATACACCATCCTTCATATGAATAAATGACAGTACTTTATTATAAAAAATACTTATTTTAAAAAAGTGAGCTTAATTAGTGAAATATTCCATGTTTCATAATACAATATTTAAGTATGCTTCCTTCTTTGAAAGAAGCATTTTTTTCAGGTCATTATTCAAATAAATAATAAATATTTCATATTGAAAGGCGATGAAAAGTTGAATTCATTAACCAAAACGAAACGATTACAAATTGCTTTTCTATTGGGATCTCTTTCCCTATTAGGTCCATTTACAATAGACACATATCTGCCGGCATTTCCAACTATTGTAGAGCAGTTTCATACGAATGCATCCTTAGTTCAAGTTAGTTTGACAACATGCTTGTTAGGGCTTGCTTTCGGGCAGTTAATTATTGGACCAATGAGTGATGTCCAAGGACGTCGCAAACCGTTGCTTACATTTCTTGGCTTATATTTACTATCTTCGTTAATATGTGCAATCGCACCAAATATTTATATGCTGATAGGTGCTCGCTTTATCCAAGGCTTTGCAGCAGCAGGAGGTCTTGTTATTTCAAGAGCAGTCGTTCGTGATCTTTACAGTGGAAGAGAGCTGACGAAGTTTTTCGCAACATTAATGTTAATCGGAAACCTCGGTCCAATTGTGGCACCAATTATAGGCGGAGCTATTCTTTCTTTCGCGAGTTGGAAAGTAGTTTTTCTTGTATTAACCTGTGTTGGAATTATTTTGACTTTAGTCGTTGCTTTTAAATTGGAAGAAACATTACCAGTGGAAAAACGTGTACCAAGCAATATTAAAAAAGTAGTCTCGAATTTCGGTTCTTTACTGAAAGACCGTGAATTTGCCGGCTATGCCTTTACACAAGGTTTCACAACGGCAGGAATCTTTGCCTATGTTTCTGGTATTTCTTTTGTCTACCAAAATATTTATGGCGTTTCCCCACAAGTATTTAGTTTATTGTTTGGAGTAAACGGGGTTGGCTTAATTATCGGAACGCAAATTGTTGGACGATTATCGAGATTTTCAGAGAAAACATTCTTGAAGAGTGGTTTAGCTCTATCCATGTCCGCATCGATTTTATTAGTAATTGCTATTTTAGTGCATGCACCATTAGTGGCGGTAGCGATCCCTATTTTTCTTTTCGTTACCTCTATTAGTATTATTGGAACCTCGTCTTTTTCATTGGCAATGGAAACAAAAGGGCATATGGCGGGAAGTGCATCTGCATTACTAGGACTATTACCTTTCTTATTAGGCTCTTTAACAGCACCACTAGTAGGAATCGGCGGAGAACATACCGCTGTGCCGATGGGAGTTATTATTTTCGCATCAAGCTTACTAGCATTTTTGTCTTACTATATATTGGTTCGTAAATCAGCGGTAAAGATGAATACACCTAAGCATATTACGCATAATTAATATGTTTTCATAAAAAAGGCACCTTCAAATAGAAGGTGCCTTTTTTATGTGCAGTGAATGAGATGAAGCAGTGACAATTGTATCGGAATTTCTTGATTGCTGTTTTCCGTTTTAAATAAGTTTCATCACACCATTAGCAAGGCACGATTTTATTGTTTATTTAGATTCGTTAATAAAAAAATGTAGTGAGTACATGATCATCGTGAAGAAAAAATGAACGAAAAAAATCATTTAAATGACTATTTTCTATATAAAAAAGCCATAATGTCAACTTTCGTTCATTTCATTGAACTAATTGGTGCATGGTGATAGAATCATCTCTGAAAGGTAAGCGCTTACCTATAGCGAAGGAGGAGGGACAATGGATATCTCATCCATGATAGATACGAATTGTATTTTGTTTGATTCGACGATTCAATTGAAAAAGGATTTGTTTTCCCGTCTAGCTACTATTCTTGAAAAAAGTGGTTATATATCAAGTAAGAAACGTTTTATAAAAGATTTAGAAAAAAGAGAGAAGGAGTCTCCAACTGGAATGGAAGATGGATTTGGCATACCGCATGCAAAAAGTAAAACAGTAAAAAGTCCTGTGATCGTTTTCGCTCATACAGGAAAAATAGTAGATTATATTGCGCTAGATGGTTCACAAGTTGATTGTGTTTTTATGTTAGCGGTGCCTGAAAAAGCAAGTGATATTCATTTAGATATACTTAGCTATTTAGCAAGGCAACTAATGAATGATGACTTTAAATTAGAATTAAAACAAGCAAGCAATGCAAGTGATATACAAAGCTTATTAATGAATAAAGGAGGGAGCTCATTATGAAAATTGTTGGCATCACATCTTGTCCAACTGGAATTGCCCATACCTATATGGCTGCAGAAAAACTGCAAAGAACCGCATTAGAAAAAGGTTATGCAACGAAATTCGAGACACAAGGTGTAAAGACAGAGAATGTGCTTTCGGCCGCTGAAATAGAAGAGGCAGATGTAGTAATACTTGCTATTGATAAGATAGTAGAATTGGATCGATTTGTTGGAAAAAAAGTAAAAAAAGTTTCTACAGCAAGAGCTATTAAGGAACCTCATCTTGTTATTGAAGAAGCTATTAATGGAAAGGGAACTTATATTCATCAACAAGAAAGTAACCAGAATGCCTCACAGAATTTCCAGAATAAGAAGAGTGTGTATAACCATTTCATGAATGGTGTTAACTATATGCTTCCCTTTGTAATTGCTGGAGGAATTCTAATAGCAATAAGCTTTGCTTTTGGTATTGAAGCATCGGATCCTAACAGTGACCAATACAATGTAATGGCTGGTGCTTTGTCCAAAATAGGTGGCGATACTGCTTTTGCACTCATGGTCCCAGCCTTAGCTGCAGGAATCGCAGTTTCATTTGCAGGAAGAGCAGGATTTGCACCAGGATTAGTAGCGGGTACATTAGCATCAGCTGGAGGTTCGGGTTTTTTAGGTGGAATGATTGGCGGAATATTAGCGGGATATATTACGGATAAAATAGCAAATAAAATCCATGTAAAAAAATCGTTTCAGGCTATCTATCAGCTCATTGTTGTACCACTAGTAGCAATTACTGTTGTCGGTCTATCTATGGTGTTTTTAATTGATACGCCTATTTCTTGGTTATTAAATACATTAACTAACTTTTTAAATGGATTAGGAGAAACTTCAGGACTTGTGTTTGGATTATTAATAGGATTAATGATGGCTGCAGATATGGGAGGCCCAATTAATAAATCAATTTCCACTTTTTCTATTGGATTAATGTCTGCAGGTGTAAATGCTCCAATTGCTGCATGTATGATAGCAGGAATGACACCACCACTTGGATTAGCACTTGCTACTATATTATTTAAACAAAAGTTTAATGAGGAAGAAAGAACTTCTGGTAAGTCCTGTTGGATTTTAGGTTCTTCTTATATTACAGAAGGAGCAATTCCCTTTGCAGTCGCTGATCCCATCAGGGTGATTCCTAGTCTAATGGCTGGATCTGCTGTGGCTGCCTCTATTTCAATGGCTTCAGGAGTGACGTCAATGGCACCACATGGTGGAGTATGGGTTATGTTTATTCCAAACGTCATTAACAATCTACCAATGTATCTTCTTGCATTAGTAGCAGGTACAGTTGTTACAGCTGTCACGGTAGGATTACTAAAAAAAACACCAATTAAAAAGGAACAAGAACTATCTAGTGAGTTGGAAAACAAAGAAGGGATTGCATAATATGTTATATACAATGAGAGATTTACTAAAAGTGGCGAAAGAAAATCAGTTTGCGGTACCAGCGTTTAATATTTGTAGTTTCGATATGTTGAAATCTATTATGGAAGAAGTAGAAGACCAGAATGCCCCAGTAATTATTGAAATTCATCCAGATGAGATCGCTTATTTAGGAGACCGGTTTATTGCTGCTGTTCGAGAATATGCATTATATAGTAAAGTTCCTGTTGTAATCCATATGGATCATGGAGGAAGTATAGATGATGTGATGCGAGCTATCAGAAATGGATATACGTCTGTAATGATTGATGCTTCATTATCTGATTACGAAGAAAATGTGAAGATAACAAGAGCTGTGGTAGAATTGGCGCATAAGGTGAATGTTTCAGTTGAAGCAGAGTTAGGAACGATTGGAAATAATGGGTCCTATGAAGGTGGATCAAATAAAATTATCTATACTGAACCAGATCAAGCGGTTGATTTTGTTAAACGAACAGGTATTGATACTTTAGCTGTTGCAATTGGAACCGCCCATGGACTTTATCCAAAAGACGTTATTCCAAAACTCAACATTCCATTATTAAAAGAATTAAATGAACGAATAGATATTCCGTTTGTGTTACACGGTGGTTCAGGCAACCCTGATTCTGAAGTCATTGAATCGATTAAATATGGAGTAGGGAAGGTAAATTTATCTTCTGATTTAAAGAGCGTGTTTTTTCATGAGGTTCATCAAGTTTTAGCAGATAATCCAGGCATGTATGAACCAAATCAAGTGTATATTCGTCCGAATGAAAAGGTAAAGGAAGTTGTACGTCATAAATTAAATATCTTGAACACTGTAAATAAGGCTGATTTGTATTAAATGTCATTAATTGGTGTGGACGATTATGTCCATGCCTTTCATGCATTTTAACTAGATTCATAGTAAAACATAGGGGTATTGAAAGGAGGGATATGAATGACAACATCCATACAAAAGGAAAGACAAGATAAAATTGTTAATCATTTAAAAGTAGAAAATTTTATGAAAACTACTGATTTGGTTGAGTTATTAAATTATAGTGAGGCAACGATAAAGCGTGATTTAATAGAATTGGAAAATCAAGGATTAATTCGTAGAACTCGTGGCGGCGCCGTGATTATTGACCGCCGAAAGATAGATATTCCTTATTTAATGAAAGTTGATAAGTTTAATGATGATAAAGAGAAAGAAAGAATGGCAAAATTGGCAAAGGAATTGATTCAAAATGATATGAATCTATTTATTGATTCAAGCAGTACAGCATTACATTTGGTTCATCAATTAAACAAGTTTGAAGGCTTACAAGTGATTACAAATGGAGTTATTACAGCTAGTTTATTATCAGAGTACACATCAGCAAAAGTGAATATTCTAGGAGGTTCGATTGTTCCTAAGCGGTTTACAGTTAATGGGTCTAAGGCATATCATGATGCCCTAACTTATAATGTTGATCTGGCATTTGTTTCTTGTCGTGGCTTTGATTTTTCTGTAGGTGCAACAGAAACAACAGAGGGAGAAGCATTAATTAAGCAGTCATTCAGAAAAGGTGCAAAAGAAGTTGTTCTGATGGTAACACATGATAAATTGAATCAGAAATACTTACATCAAAGCTTAAATTGCTCCGATATTAATTATATGATTGTAGACAAACCCTTATCAAAAATAGAACTAGAGGGTTTACAAAAACATAAAATATCCGTTTTATATTAAATAAGAAAAGTCTCTTGTTGTAGAAAAACTATAAAAGATGAAACACAATAGGAAGAGAAAATAAAGTTACTCAAGTAAACATTGGTTGATCGGAATAGAGGATTTAACTAGATAGACAAAAAACTCACCAAGATTATGGTGAGCTTTTTGTCCAACTCATTCTTACTCAATCATCTTCTTCATCGCCTCATACATATTCTCCACATGCTTATCCACTTCATCACGAGACATCCGCAAACGATCTACGGAGCTGCCATAGCCAATTTCTAGCTTTCCTTCTTTTAACCCTTGAAATATTCCATCGGCAAACTCGTTTAATGGCTCTCCTGCTGTATGTAACCCGGCACCGCCTAAATCTGTATTTACAGCTGGAGGGGCAACTTCAATTACTTCTATAGAAGTGTCGGAAAGCTGATGTCTTAAGCTGACAGTGAATGAATGCATGGCTGCTTTGGTTGCTGAATAAATGGGTGCAATAACCATCGGCGTAAAGGCTAAGCCTGATGTTACGTTAATGATGGCCGCATTTTCTTTTTCTGAAAAATAAGGTGCAAATAGCATAGACATTTGAATAGCAGCTTCCATATTGATTGTAATTTCTTTGTTGAAATAGCTCCAATCATTCTTCGCGTCCGCTTTTAGCACATTAAACCGTTGTTGAATACCTGCGTTGTTTACTAATACATTCACTTCTGGATAGTGCGCTGTTACCCACTCAAATAATTTAACACGTTCAGCTTCTACAGAGAGATCGCTCACATATGTAATCAAGCTAGGATATTTTTCTTTTGCCTGTTGAAGTGCTTCTTCCCTGCGGCCACAAACAACCACCGTATTTCCTGCGTCGATGAATCGTTCTGCAAAAGCTAAGCCAATTCCGGCATTTCCGCCTGTAATAAGAATGGTGTTATTAGAGAGCTTCATTGGGATTCCTCTTTTCCAATTATTTTATATTCTATTTAATTACTTCCTATATTCTTTCCGCGATCTTTTCAAGTATCGTGAAATTTTCTCATCACTTCCTTTTAGGGACTTCCTTCATTAACGAGATTTCAGCGATTACATCTTGTTTGTGATTTTCCATCATGGCAAGGCGCAGCTGGATGGTGCTGTCTCCTTCGATAATCCAATCAATATATTGTTTAATTCTTGTTATAGATATATGCGTATTTTTTAAACAAATAATGGTTCGGAATGGTGCCATCTGTTTTTCGGAAAATAATCGCCTTTCAGCTTCATCGCGTTCTAGCAATGGAAGTAATCCATGTGTTTTATAATATCTTATCGTTGATTCAGGAATATTAAATTTAGCTGATGCATCACTGTTATTTCATTCGGAGATCTCCAATCATTGTCGACAAGATTAGTATACGGCTTAAACTATGGTTTAAGTCAAGCAGGATGATGAAAGGGCTCTCAAATCAATAAAAAAAAGAGCAAATTATTATTGCCCTTTCTCTTTTCCTTAATTAAATAAATATTTATTTCTGATTTTCTTCCTAATCATGCTAAGAAATGCACATAGGAATGTGGTCTGTGCATAAGTTGTTCGAATGAGCCGAATTCTACTATATTCCCATCTATCAAAACAATAAGTTCGTCATAAACAGATAAATTTTCTTTTTCAAAATGATGAGAAACAGAAACAACAGTTAGTTCTTTATCTAGTAAGACTATTTGTTCAATTTCCTTAGCAGTTTCCCTATCTAAAGAGGATGTTGCTTCATCCATAAGGAGAATTTCACGATTTCTTAGAAATGCTCGTGCTATTTCGATACGCTGTCTCTGTCCCCCAGACAAATTCTTTCCGTCTTCTCCAACTTTATAATCTAGCCCTTTATCAAAAATTACTTCAGTTAGTCCAGCCCGAGAACAGGCATTTATAATATCTGCTTCACTGTAATTTTCTCCGAGTATTATATTATTTCGAAGCGTATCATCAAATAAGAACGGTTTTTGATTAATCATGGATATTGTTTTATAAAAAGAAATTGCATCAACATCTAGAAAGTTTACGCCATCAAGTTTTATAGTACCTTGATAATTTTGAATTCTCTTTTGAAGTATTTTCAATAAGGTACTTTTTCCTGAACCTGAAGGACCGGTAATAAGAATTTTTTTTCCTTTTTTTATTTCAAGGTTTAAATCTGAAAGAATCATTTTATCTCCTATTTTGTATGTGAGATTCTCACATGTTAATGCATCTTTAAAAGAGATTGCTTGATGATTAGCAGGTATATCGGGTGTGCTTTTAATAAAGTTTTGAATTCTATCACGAATTTTTTTGGTAGTTAATATCTTATTATACTCTTCCAATGAATCAAGCGCTGGAGCAATAATAGTATTAGAAAGCTGAATAATTGCTAGAACTGTTCCAATAGTAATAACCCCTCGAGTGGCAAGGATTATTCCATATAGATTAACAAAGAAAAAACCACAAAGCCCAAAAAAACCTACAATATTATCTGAAAGTACACGCCAATTATTTAATGTCGCAAAACTTCTTTCAACAGTAGAATTATATGTAATATGATCATCAATCATTCGCTTTTCCATACCATATCCTCGAATAGTGTCTATACCTGTAAAAGCATCCTTTACCTTTCCAGTATAAATTTCATTTTTATTTGTCCAGTCTTCTGTTTGATTAACAATCCTTTTTTTAAATAATTGTGGGATAAGACTAGGAATAATAAACACTACTATTAATAGAATAGCCATCGTACTATTAAGAAAGAAAATAGCACTAATAGATATGAAAAAAATTATTAGGTTTAGAATAATTTTTAATAAGGAGTCATAATAGTTGGTTTGAATTAATTTTAAATCATTTAATAAGAATGAAACATAAGATGCAGTATTCTTCTCTTGAAGTAAATTATCTGAATAAATAAAAATTTTAAAAATTTTTTGTTTTAAGGCTGAAATCTTCATAAAAATTATCTGATGTACAGTAAAGTTATATAATGTTTGACTAATCATAATTAAGAAATAACCGCCAATAGTAAAGATAATTAAATTTACAAGAGGAAGTTTATTTGCGGCTTCAAAATAATCGAAAACTTCTTTAAAAACAAATGCTTTAAAGGTATTTTCAAATGCTGCAAATGGTAGCAAAAAGATAAAAATAATTAACCATTTTTTATTTATATTTTTAGACAAGTAGTCACCTTCTTTTAAGTTGATTCTTTACAAAAGAATTTTGGTGTTAAAGGAAAATTAAATAATATTATGAATTCTATCTAATTTAGAAACGATATCCTCTATTCTATCATGGTGTTTTGCGATTAAATCGAAAACAATTTTTGTTTCTTTCCTTTTACTCTTACAACTAATCTCTTGATATGGATTTTCATTAGTTCTTTTACATAAGACACATCTGAAGCGAGCAATACATAACTCACACTCTTTTCGTACTTTCGTTTTGGAATGAAATATTTCAGGATAACTCATAATTTTTTTCCAGACATAATTTATATCTTCGTTAACTATATTGGTGATTTTTTCAGAGGTATTAACAAATAAATGGCATGGCCAAATGTTTCCATTTGGATCGATAGATAGTAACTCCAAACCAGCTTCACAAAAGTGAAACCAATCTATTTCTTTCGAAAAGAAATAAGATAATATATCAGAAGTGTTAGTTCTCATAAAATAAGATTGTTCATTTAGAAACTCTTCAAAGTCTTCTTCAATTTCTTCTCTAACTATATTATAAACATAATTAGACGTTCCTACTTCCCATACATCATTAACTGCTATATTTGGTATACCAAAGTCACGATAGATTTGTTTAGCAATTTCTTTTTTTGAATAAAGCTTATTAGTAGAAGGAGAATAAGTTGCTTGAATGGAAAGAATTTTATCAGGATTTGTCATTTGGATTTTTTTTACATTATCTAGTATTCTTTCATACGTTGGATTATTTTTAATATCTCTTCTATACTTATCATGAATTTCTTTTGGTCCATCTATACTTACAGTAACTTTAAAATTATACTTTAAGATTAAATTCATAATAGTTGGATTTAATAAATTTGTGCCATTAGTCTGCATCATAAAAGTTAGATGAGGATATTTCTCACAGAAATATTTAATCATCTTAGGCTAAAACATTGTGAGGGAATCTTCAAAAAGGCCAATAAATTTAACCGCAATTAATTCCATTACAGTTTTTAGAACGAGTAGGTATCTCAAAGTTTTTTTTCTTCATTTGAATTTCCTCCTTTCTAGTATATTAATGCAAATATAGAATAATTAGAAAAAAAAGTAAATAATAGAAAAAGAATATTCATAAAATATACAGAAAATAAATTATTTTGAATTTTTATTGAAAGGTGGGAATCTAACATTTACTCATCATTCTTTCAAATTCCTAACCATTCCTACAATAATATGATACGATCATCATGAGGTGGAAATTTTGGAACAATTAATTTATACCCTTTTAGCGTACATAAATAATTCTTTAGAAAAAGATATTAACTATTCCATCGCCAATAGTTTCCTGGAAAATATTCATCATATAGAAGGCTATTCTTTAGAAATGGCTGCGGAAGTATGTAATGTTGCCCCATCTACAATTAATCGTTTCTGTAAGCGAATTGGCTTCCGTAACTTTTCGAATCTCCGCAGTAGTGTTGCTTATCATGGGGGAATGTATGAGGAAAGGGAAAAGAGCTTAACTACAGAAACATTTGAATTAAAACTAAAGGAAAATATCGAGATAATGGAAAGAATTTCCAGAGTACAACTAGACCGTATCATAAAAAAGATTCATGAGTCTAAAAGAATTGTCATATTAGGATTTGAAAAACATCAAATTCAAGCGATGGAGCTTCAAAAGCAATTATTTCTGCTCGGAAAGCTATGTGAATGCAATACGAATTTTTTTAAACAATTGGAAACAGTCTCTCATTTGACAGAAGAAGATATGATTATTACCATTTCCATTGAAGGAAACATCCTGACAGAAGCGTTAGCAATCAAAGAAAAAATTAAGGCAGCAAGCGGGAAGAAATTGCTAATTACTTTTTCAGATTCCGAGAAGCACGAACATATATTTGATGAGATTTTACAATGTGGAAAAATTGATAATAGTGCTGTGAGTAGTTATACCTTATTACGTTTGTTTGATATTCTCATCTATCACTATCAAAAACGATATCCTTCTTTTTAACTGGTCTGAAAGAGACCAGTTTTTTCTTTTTTGTAAGCGTATCATTATAGGTAGAGATTAGAAAAGGGAGGAAACATATAATGAAGAAAAACGGATTTCCTGAAGGCTTTTTATGGGGGGGAGCTACAGCTGCCAATCAATTAGAAGGTGCGTATAATGAAGGCGGGAAAGGATTATCGATCTTTGATATGGTCACATTCGTTCCAAAGGAAGAACGTGGCGATGATATCGAGATGGATGTGAAGAGCAAAGCGGAATTAGAAGCACTATTAGCTGGCAAAGGCGGAGACAATTTTCCGAAACGTCGCGGGATTGATTTTTATCATCGCTATAAAGAAGACATTGCTCTTTTTGCAGAGATGGGCTTCAAAACATTCCGTCTGTCTATTTCTTGGCCGCGTATTTTCCCGAATGGGGATGACTTGGTGCCAAATGAAGAGGGCTTAGCTTTTTATGATCGAGTATTTGATGAGTTGGCTAAATATGGAATTGAGCCGTTGGTGACGCTATCCCATTATGAAATTCCACTGAACCTTGTCCAAAAATATAATGGCTGGGTAGATAGACGATTAGTAGATTTCTTTGTTCATTATGCTGAAACTGTCTTTAACCGCTATAAGGACAAGGTGAAGTATTGGTTAACGTTTAATGAAATTAATATCTCAACCCTATCCCCTTACATTGGTAGTGGAATTTTAATTGATGAGGTAGAGAATAAAGAACAAGCTATTTATCAAGCTTTACATCATCAATTTGTGGCAAGCTCTAGAGCAGTGAAGGCATGTCATGAGATTATTCCTGATGCACAGATTGGCTGTATGCTGGCACGTATGGAAGTATATCCGGAAACATGTAATCCAGATGATGTATTAGCAGCATTAGAAGAGGATCAGAAGAATTTATTTTTCACAGATGTTCAAGTGCGCGGTTATTATCCAAGCTTTATGCTGAACTACTTTGAGGAAAATAATATTCAGATTGAAATGCTTCCAGGGGATGAAGAGCTGCTTTTACAGCATACTGTTGATTTCCTATCTTTTAGCTATTATATGTCTATGGTTGCAAGTGGAGCACCAGATAAGAAAAAAGAAAAAGGAAACTTCTTCTCTGGAGTGAAAAATCCATACTTAGAATCATCCGATTGGGGCTGGCAAATCGACCCGAAAGGATTGCGTATTACGCTAAAGAAAATGTATGATCGATATCAAGTACCTTTATTTATCGTTGAAAATGGATTAGGTGCACATGATAAAGTAGAAGAAGATGGCTCTATTAATGATGATTATCGTATTGAATATATGCGGGCACATATCGAGCAGATGAAAGAAGCAATTAAAGAAGGTGTAGACTTAATTGGCTACACAAGCTGGGGGTGTATTGATCTTATTTCTGCCAGCACCTCTGAAATGTCTAAACGATATGGCTTTATCTATGTAGACCAAGATGATTATGGAAATGGAACATTGAAAAGAACGAAGAAAAAATCATTTGATTGGTACAAAAATGTCATTGCGACAAATGGCGAAGAATTATAATCTTTGCTTAGATAAAAAGTGCTGTCCCTTTTGGGCTTCAGCACTTTTTTTATAGACTATTTTAGAAAAAGTAGAGCAATCCGATTTTTGAAAATGATAGATTTTTTAGAATTAATAAACAAATCATAATATATTGATATAATGAAAACTATATGTTAAAATGTTCCAGTCAAGCATCTTCATTAGTGGAGTTTAGAATTTATTATGGTTAAATACTGAATAATATTCTAATTTTTCTAATAATACATAACAGTAGGGTAACATATGTTGACCAAGTGTTTAGATAGGCTACATAATACTTACGGTTTATAAAATAGTAATTATATTATATGCATATAAGGAGAGATTCAGATGAAATATCTTTCTCTATTTATGGTCGCGTTCCTATTCTTGCTTGCAGGATGCGGGAATTCAGCCGAAGAGAAAAAAGAGGAACCAGTGAAAAAAGAAACGAATGTAGACCAAGAAACAAAAGCAAAAGAATTAACAGATGAAGATAAGAAATTTATTGCTCTGTTGGAAAAAGGCGAATATCAACAGATAGTTGATGAAACAATCCATCTTGCTAGTGATGCCCAAGTCAATTTTTACTTTTTAGCCAATGCTTTTAAAGCAGTTCCTGATTATTCATTAAGTAAAACATATTTGAAAAAAGCGAAGTATATTCCAGCGGAAATTGAAGATAAAGTAAATAAATTAAAAAAAGATATAGATGCTAACGTGGAGAAAGAGGGAGCTTAAGCTCTTTAATATCGTTAGATAGGTGCTTGACCACTAATTAAGATGTAAGGAAGAACCTTGTCAGAAGATTTCTGGCAAGGTTTTTCATACTTTGAAAAGGATAGCATAAGGCAACCAATCAATACTATCCCTAAACGAAAAAAAGAAAAACAAATCAACTAAAAAAGTTGATTTGTTTTTCCTTATCCTTCATATGATTTGTAAAAATCGATAGCCTTCTGGATATAAGGCTGTTCTTCTGGTGGTACCTCTTCTTCATGATAAATGGCGGAAACTGGACATACTGCTTCACATGCACCACAGTCAATACAAATATCGGGATCAATATAGAATTGATCTTCTCCCTTTGCGATACAATCAACAGGACAAACATCTACACAATCTCCTGCTTGTTCATGCATACATGGTGAAGTTATAACGAAAGGCATGGAATCTCCCCTCCCCTTTACTTAAATAATATTAAGATCTAATGTTTAGTAGTACTTCATTCATTCGATTTATATTTTCGCGGATTTTTACAGCACTTAAGTAATCAATTTTATCATGATAACTTTCAGGCTGTTCTCTTTGCTCATCAATGGACATATGCTGATATTCATCAATGCCCCCTGTTGATGCTTGATAGTCCTCCATTAAGCTAGCTTCCAATTGTTGAACCATATTGTTTATTCTATCAAGACTTTGTGTCATTGAGCTGGCTGTGTTGATGATTTCTTCGTTTGATTTTGGAAAGTTATCCATTTTGTTCTTCTGTTCTTGTAAATCATTCTTCACTTGCTGAAGCAAAGGATCTTTGTCAGCATCTACTTTCATATGATCAAGTATTTGTAACGTGTCGCCTATCAATATTTGCAATCTCTTGGAGGCGTTTTCCATGGAAATCCCACCTTTAAGCATTGTATCTATAAAATGGACATAATATCGGCTTTCTATACATCTTACGAGAGTTCTCGCTATTTTCTAGGCGAAATGTGAGTAATCTTTTTTTATGGCGATGAAAGAATCGCAAATTATTGTAACCCACAGTTTATGGCATTTTGCCAATCGGCAGCTGCCGATTTTTTAACTGACAACACGCCTGTGATATTTGATACTGCGTCAAGTATTCGGTAAAGGTCATATTTGTTATATGAACAAACAGCTTGGAAAGATAAGCATAATCATATTGGAGATGCTTTGCTACGACTTTCAATGTGCAATCCTGACTGTAGTGGCTGTCTACATATGAAAAACTTTCATTTATATTGAGTATGCAACAGGCATTAAATTTGTGTTCTCTACTAAATTACCACATATATCATAAAGAAAACTTTTATGGCGATAAATAGACAAATTGGGTGTCACCTTTAAATAAATCCCTTAGAACCTTTTGAAAGAGGAGAAGATATCTTTCAACATTAGTATGTTAAAAAAGGAAAGATTATATGAAGTTTTGGGGATAAACAGTAAAAGCTCTAGCAAACCGAAATAGGACGGTTTGCTAGAACTTTTTTATGCAATCAATCAACAATCTCCAAGCCTAATAAAGCAGAAAATTGGATGGCTTGATAGGTAGAAACCTTACACCCTTTTAAATCTGGTGGAGATACAAGCAATGATTGGAAGGTAGAGGTACTAATATCAACACCGTTAAGGGAAGTTCTTTCAAAATTTGCTCCGTCCATTGTACATTTCTTAAATTCGATCTTTTTAAAGAGACAATCATAAAAATCAGCAGATTCAACAGGCGAGTCTTGGAATCTAACTTTCTCTAATTTGGAGCTTCCAAAAGCGGCTAGTCTCAATAAGGAATCAGTAAACTGCACATTTCTTAAACGGGAGTCTGTAAAATCTACCCCTAATAATTTGCAGTTAGTAAATTGGCATTTGTGAATGGAAGAACTAGTGAGCTTCGCATTAGAGAAATCACAGCTTTCAAAAATAACGTCTGTTAATTCCATGCCGGAAAAATCAGTATGCATAAACTTACAATTCTTCAGCACCATTTTCGATAACCGTACTTTATTTAATACTTCTTCTTCAAACATGGAGTGATGAACTTCGCATCCTTCTAACTCTAATTCTTCCTCGTACAATATATCGTGAAAATTCTTTGATGGTAGGTTCGCAGGTATCTTTGGTTCTTCTATTTTCATCTATACTACTCCTTTTCTGTTGCCTTCCTGTGTGATAACTACTATATGAAAAAATAACTTTAATTTAAAGACTGTATTTTTTGTTCTATTTATGTGCAGGTAGAAAATTATAGATTTTTAAGGTTCAGTTAAGGTATGGAAAACGAACAGTTAAGATAGAGCGGCTAGAATAATGGAAGAAAAGAAATGGAGGAGAAAGTCATGTCAGATTATATTATTGAAACAAGCAATTTAACGAAGAAATTTGGAAAGTTTTTAGCGGTTGATCAGGTGAATCTATTAGTACCAAAGGGAGGGATTTATGGATTTCTCGGTCCAAACGGTGCTGGAAAGTCGACGACGATTCGAATGCTGCTCGGACTTATTAAAGAAACAGAAGGAGAGGTGAAGGTATTTAATAAGTCGATAAAGGATGACCGCATCGCTATTCTAAGCCGCATTGGCTCCATGGTAGAAACTCCATTAAAGGTTATTCGGAACTGCTGCAAGACTACGAGCTAGATGCTAATGAAAAGAATCGATATGTGGATATTATCCTGAATAAATCAGTCTATATTGAGCATTTAATCGATGATTTGAATCTAACCTATAAATTAAAAAGCAATGTCTTTCTTTTGAAAAAGGCAGAAGCAAATTTGGTGGATATCATAAGGGAGTCCGTTATCCAAATTTTGAATCACCCTTTATACGAGGAAACCAATCTTGATTTTTCAACAGAAACCGAGCAAATTTTATTTAACTGCGATAAAACCTTGATACAACGTGCATTAATGAATTTAATCTATAATGCCATCGTTCATAATCCACCCGATACCTTTATTCAAGTATTTATTGGTCAAGAAAAAGAAACGATTAAAGTATGGATAGAGGATAATGGCAATGGCATTGAAGAAGGAGAACTAGAGGATTTATTTTCTCGCTACTATCGCGGAACAAATACAGGAGAAGCACATAAAGGAAGTGGCTTAGGATTAGCTATTGCTAAGCAGATTGTCGAAGCACATGGCGGAAAGATATTTGTAGATAGCAAGTTAGGGGAAGGAACAAGAATTACGCTTATTTTCTAGAAATATATTTTTAAATAATATAAATGGCAGAATGCTTTTAAAAGTTGTCAGTAATATTGTAGGTACTATCCGAAGCAACAACAATATGATTTTCTAAAAAGGCTCTCCATAAAGGGGGAGCCTCACAAAAACATATAGTTTATCCAAAAGTAGCTAGTGATAAAAACGCAATAATCCCTAACAGTACTAATAGTTGGAGGATTATTCCAACTATGCCCCATATTAAACCTGCTGTCGCAAAGCCTCTCCCATTTTCGTCCGTTTTATTGATTTCATTTACTGCTTTTCTTGAAAAAATAATGCTGATAATTCCTAAAATAAGACCAATGAAGGGAATTAATACCGATAAAATACCCAATGTTACCGATATGATTGAATTAGTGTTTGTCTGATTGTTCATGACAGTCGTTTCTCCTTTCTTTTTTTTGCATACCTTCCAGCTCAAACTGCAGAAAATCTGTCAGCTAAGGATGGGATGTACACTTGAAGGTCGATAAATATAACTAACCATTAGTGGTTATAAGGGCATCACTAATAGAAGTTTTTTCTATACTGCGGTTGTTTGCTTTATCCTTATATAAAGTAATACGAATAACAGCATCTAAAGTTACAATGTATGTTTTTCATTCTTTATACAACGATTCACATAACTTCATTTATTCATGGAACACTAATCTGTGGAGGTGAAGAGAATGACAAACAGAAAAGCTGATCCATCGACAATTGGTTTAGGCTCTAGCCAGCAAGAAGGTCAAGGAACAACTTCAAAGGAAACAGGAAAAACAAAGGAAGATTCTTCTAGAAAGAAACAAAAACGTTCTTAATACTTAATACAACGACTAAAGCAGGTGGAGGAAATGCCACCTGTATTTTATTGGATCTTGATGGAAGAAGGGTTTTATAAATCTCTATATAATTAATAATATATAATAAGGAAAGAATATTTAGATTATTTTAAATGTGGGGGGGAAATCATTTGAATACTTATCTAAGCAAAAGAAATAAAGGCTTTCTGTTTATTATCAGTGTTATTCTTTTTATTGGGATTATTGGCTATGGAGTATACTGGGCTTTTTATGATATGAATCGATTGCCAAAAGGAGAATATATTACAGAAGAAACTTCACCAGACGGGGCCTATACCTTAAAAGCTTATCGGACAAATGGTGGTGCAACTACTTCATATGCAATCCGCGGGGAACTTGTCTTTAATAAAAAGGGTAAGAAAAAGAACGTTTATTGGAATGAAGGGGAAGAAACAGCAAAAATTGTATGGAGCGATAAACATACAGTAGTAGTGAATGGGCATTCTCTTCATGTTCCAACAGATAAATTTGATTATCGAAATCAGTAAGGAGAACTTTAAGGAAGTGCCTCCTACTACTGCAAATTTGTTTTTGAAAACTGACCAAGTTAATTTTTACGACTCACTTCCTTATGATAGATCTAAAGATGGGTTTACTAATAAAGGCGGAAATTACTCGCTATGGGGAAATTCTGTTCTTTTACATACGGACAATATAACGTGAATGTGATTGTTTAAATAATACTAGTTGACATGTACAAATAAAGTATTATATAATTATCTCGAATTCAAGATAATTGAAAGGAAGATTATCATGGATAATAAGGAAGTAAGTAAATATGAAGAAGATTTATCATTAAAGGTATTCGTTGTGTTGTCGAGAGCATTGCAATCGATAAAGAAACGTGTAGAAGAAGATATAAAATGTCTCGGTTTAAACCCTACAGAATTTTCTGTGCTGGAATTGATTTATAGCAAAGGGGATCAGCCAATTCAAAAGATTGGTGAAAAAGTTTTGATTGCAAGCAGCAGCATTACCTATGTAGTAGATAAATTAGAGAATAAAAAATTAATCAGAAGAAAACCTTGTCCAAAAGACCGCCGCATAACCTATGTGGTGATAACAGAAGAGGGAACCGAGCTTATGGACAAAGTCTTTCCAAAGCATAGAGCAGCCATGAACGAGATATGTGGCGGGTTAGACAATAAAGAAAAAGAAATACTGATTGAACAGCTCAAAAAATTAGGGCTTCATGCACAAGAGATGTGATTATTTTTGAGGTTATATCTCGAATTAATAATATTTTAATTCGTAGTAATGAGCGAAAATAGAGAATTTCTATAAATGATTTTTCTACTTATATCAAATAGTAACTAAATAAAGCTTGCTAGAAAATTGGAATAGGAGTGAACGGCAATGACGAAGAGCACAAGTGGAATTCACCATATTACGGCAATCGTAGGCCACCCGCAAGAGAATGTTGACTTTTATGCAGGTGTATTGGGATTGCGTTTAGTGAAACAGACGGTCAATTTTGATGATCCAGGGACATATCATTTATATTTTGGAGATGAAGGCGGCAATCCAGGCACGATTATTACTTTCTTTCCATGGGCAGGAGCGCGTCAAGGAGTGATTGGAGACGGGCAAGTCGGTGTAACGTCTTATGTTGTGCCTATAGGAGCTCTTTCATTTTGGGAAAAAAGGTTAGCAAAATTTAATATTTCTTTCACAAAAACAGAGCGTTTTGGAGAGGAATACTTAGCTTTTTCTGATCCCCATGGCTTACTGCTAGAAATAGTAGAAAGAGCAGAAGGGAAAAATAATAGCTGGCAGTTTGGTGAAGTGACACCTGAAAATGCTATTAAAGGATTTGGCGGTGCAACGCTTTTATCGAAACAACCTGCACAAACAGCAGAACTTTTAGAAAAAGTGATGGGATTTAAAAAAGTTGGCGAAGAAGGAGAATATGTACGTTTCCGTTCCTTTAGCGATATTGGAAATGTCATCGATTTAAAATTAACTACAGGCAGAAGTGGGGAAATGGGTGTTGGAACTGTTCATCATATTGCTTTTAGAGCAGTGGATGATCTTGACCAATTAGACTGGCAGAAACACGTCTCGCAAAATGGATACCATGTAACAGCTGTTAAGGATCGAAATTATTTTAATGCCATTTATTTTAGAGAGCATGGTGAAATACTCTTTGAAATTGCGACAGATCCGCCAGGATTTGCAATTGATGAATCTAAAGAAACACTAGGAGAGACATTAATGCTGCCAAGTCAATATGAACAATATAGAGAACAGCTTAATAGCAGATTAATACCAATTGATGTTAGAAATCTCGACTAATTTGTAAAGGATGATTTGATGCATTCCATTGATCCGAAAACCATTTCAGAAAGAGAGAATTATAAATTTCTAATTGGAAGCATAATTCCTAGACCTATTGCCTTTGTTACTAGCTTGTCGGAAGAGGGTGTCTTAAATGGGGCTCCTTTCAGCTACTTTAATATTGTATCATCTAATCCGCCAATGATATCGTTATCCATTCAGCGTTCCAATGGGAAACCAAAAGATACGGCAAGGAACATTTTAAACAAAAAGGAATTTGTCATTCATATTGTAGATGAACAAAATGTTGATAAAATTAATCAAACGGCAGCAAGTCTTGCATCAAGTGAAAGTGAGATTGAATTAGCAGGATTAACACCGATAGATAGCAGCGCCATCTCTGTACCGGGTATAAAGGAAGCTAAGATTCGTATGGAATGTGTATTGGAACATTCATTAGAGTTGGGAGGTACCGAGGCACTTCCTGGATGTGATTTTCTAATTGGAAGAGTGGTTCATTATCACATTGAGCCTACCCTGTATGAAAATGGCAGAATTGATCCAAGAGGGTTAGCAGCTGTCAGCAGATTAGCAGGAAATGACTATGCAAAAATTGGTGACATGTTTACAAAAGTAAGACCACAATAGTTCCATGAAATGGAGAGGATAAGATGTAAAAAACAGCAGGAATTCATCATATTTCAGCAATGGTAAATGATGCACAAAGAAATATTGATTTTTATGCAGGTGTCCTTGGTCTACGATTGGTAAAAAAGACAATTAATTTTGATCGCCCAGAAGTGTATCATCTCTATTTTGGGAATGAAACAGGGGAACCAGGAACAATTATTACTTTCTTTCCATGGGAAAAACAGCTGAAAGGTAGAATTGGCCAAGGGCAAGTTGGTGTAACGAGCTATGTTATTCCACATGGTAGCAGTGCATTTTGGAAAAATCGTCTTCTTTCCTATGGTGTAGAAGTGGAAAATGCTTCGAGATTTAACGAAAAATATTTGCAATTTGTCGATCCAGATGGTCTGCAAATCGAATTAGTGGAACGAAACGAAGGACCATTAAGTAATTGGCAGCTAGGTTCAATCCATCCTGATGTTGCTATTAAAGGTTTTGGCGGAGCAACATTACTTTCGGCACAACCGAACAAAACAGCAGAGGTATTAGAACATATATTGGGTCTTAAATGTGTAGGAGAAGATGCAGGGTATTTGCGTTTCATCGCCGATGCACAGATAGGAAATGTGATAGATATCAAATTGACCCCGTCTGTTCGTGGGCTCATGGGAGCAGGAACTGTCCACCATATTGCTTGGCGGGCAAAAGATGAGACAGAGCTTCAGCAATGGAGAACGCTGCTACAAGAAAAAGGGTATTATCCAACGGAAGTGAAAGATCGAAACTATTTTAAAGCCTTATATTTTCATGAAGAAGGCGGCATTCTTTTTGAGCTAGCTACTGATGGACCTGGATTTACGGTGGATCAGCCAGTAGAACAATTGGGAGAGAAGCTAATGCTCCCTGATTGGTTAGAAGAAAAGCGTGATGAGTTAACAGCTGCTTTACCTAAAGTAGAGATTAGAATCTTAGAGGAGGAGAAGGGATGAAACATATTTTCAATAAGGGAAAAGATCCGAAGAAGCCCACGTTATTGATGTTACACGGAACAGGCGGAACAGAGTTAGATTTATTGCCACTAGCAGGGATGATCGATGATGAAGCTTCTGTGCTAAGTGTCCGCGGGAATATTTTAGAAAACGGCATGCCGCGTTTCTTTAAGCGTTTAGCAGAAGGTGTATTTGATGAAGAAGATTTAATTTTTCGTACAAAGGAATTAAATGAATTTCTGGATGAAGCAGCCCAAAAATATGAATTTGATAGAGACAATATCGTAGCAATTGGCTATTCTAATGGTGCCAATATTGCTGCAAGCTTATTATTCCACTATCAGGATGCATTAAAAGCAGCTATTCTACATCATCCAATGGTACCGAGAAGAGGAATTACGCTCCCTGATTTAACCGGAAAAGGAGTATTTATTACTGCAGGAACCAATGATCCGATTTGTTCAAAAGAAGAATCAAATGAACTACAATCAATGCTTGTTAATGCTAATGCGAATGTCGAAATGCATTGGGAAAACAGAGGCCATCAGCTAACAGCTGAGGAAGTAGAAGCAGCTGCTAAATGGTATTCAGCTTTAACAAATAGTTAATTATTTATAAGAGAAAAAGTAATCATAAATTTCCACAATTGGGGAATAAGAAGAACAGCTAACATTGAAAAGACTATTTCAGTGGAGGTGATTCTTATAAGATCAATAAAAAATTAAAGCAGGTGTACTTATGGGATTTTTAAACAAATTATTTGGAAAATCAAAGGAGATGGAAAACATGGCAAATGTTAAAGTAGCAGTAATTTTTTATAGTATGGGTGGAACAAACTATCAATTAGCACAATGGGCAGCAGAAGGAGCAAAAGAAGCTGGCGCAGAAGTGAAAGTAGTAAAAGTACAAGAATTAGCGCCACAATCTGTTATTGACAGCAATGAAGCTTGGAAAGCAACAGTGGATGCAACAAAAGATGTACCAGTTGCATCATCGGAAGATATTGAATGGGCAGATGCGATTATTTTCAGTGTTCCAACACGTTTTGGTACAATGCCTTCTCAAATGAAGCAATTCATTGATTTACAAGGCGGTCTATGGGCAAACGGAAAAACAGTTAACAAAGTAGTAAGTGCTATGACTTCAGCACAAAATCCACATGGTGGACAAGAAGCAACATTATTATCTTTATACACTTCTATGATGCATTGGGGCGCTATTATTGCTACACCAGGATACACAGATCCAGTTCTATTCGGAGCAGGTGGAAACCCTTATGGTACAAGTGTAACAGTTGGACAAGATGGAAAAATGATCGAAGACGTTCAAGGTGCAGTTAAACATCAAGCGAAACGTACTGTTACCGTTGCAGAGTGGGTTAAAAAAGGAAATCAATAATTTGTAAACATAGGAAAACCAGGAGTAGATAGCTTCTGGTTTTTTGTATGCTGCTATTCCAAAGAGGCTTCCGGTGGCAGGACATGAGGTAATTCCTTTTTTGAATGGAGCTTAAAATAACACCGATAATGACACTTGCTCCGCCAATGATCTGGGTCAATGTAACGGTTTCCTCTAGAAGAAAAATGAAAAAGACTATCCCAAGTACAGGAACAAGATTCATTAAGGAAACGGAAGCACTTGCAGACAGCTTTTTTAATCCATAATTATATAAAAGAAAGGCAGCCACAGAGCAGCCAATGCTAATGATCCATGATTTATACTTAATGGAAATATTGGAGAAACATCGTGATATATTAGAAGACTCATTTGGAAAGAATCTGATTGATTTGCGAAGAAAATTCTCTATCTATCCTGATTTCAAAAAGCAAGGATACCTTTACTCCTATGGTGAAGGTATCTTTTTATTTTTAATTACAAAAATAAAAATTTATATTGACACAAATTGAAAATACCATTAAGATGAAAAAAGCAATTCCGACTATATTAATAGGGAAAGGGTGTTTTGGAGTGGCAACTTCAGCAAATGTTCAGTCGACTCAAAAGATAAAGAGTCAAAAAGAACAACCAAAAGGATTAAAGGCTCCACAGATGCCTTTAATCATTGGTGGACTCATTGTAACAGCGATTCTACTAGTCTATTTATTAATGACACAAAAAAGTATGCAGCCGATATTATTAGTTTTGGGCCTCTTACTAGGATATACATTATTTCATGCTCGTTTTGGTTTTACATCCGCATTTCGCAGACTTGCGTCAGTAGGAAATGGGCAGGCGTTACGTGCGCATATGCTGATGTTAGCAGTGGCGGTAACGCTATTTGCCCCAATTTTAGCATACGGCGTTTCCTTTTTTGGAACAGGAGCGACTGGCTATGTATCACCGGTTGGTGTTAGTCTTGTCGTTGGTGCCTTTATGTTTGGGATTGGCATGCAGCTTGGGGGCGGATGTGCTTCTGGTACCTTGTATGCAGTAGGCGGCGGACGTTCTGTTGCATTTGTAACATTACTATTCTTCATTATCGGTTCTACAATTGGTGCAGCTCATCTGTCGTTTTGGACAGAAGACTTACCATCTTTTGCCCCAATTTCATTAGCGACATCAACTGGTCTTGGCTATGGTGGTGCTTGGATTGTATCCATTATTCTATTTGGTGTAATTGCATGGATTACATTGGTTGTGGAAAGAAAAAGAAAAGCGCCAAAAATGGCTCCTCTTCCAACAACAACTGGCTGGAAACGTATTTTCCGCGGTTCATGGCCATTATTTGCGGCAGCGATCGTGTTAGCTGTTCTTAATGCTTTAACCTTAATGACACGCGGTACTCCATGGGGAATTACCTCTGCCTTTGCTTTATGGGGTTCAAAAGTGGCCCAATTTTTTGGTATGGATGTAGCAAGCTGGGGATTCTGGCAAGGGGCAAATGCTCAAGCTTTAGAAGCTTCTATTTTTGCAGATTCTACAACGATTCTAAACTTCGGTGTTATCCTTGGCGCCTTTTTGGCATCGGCAGCTGGCGGTCTTTTTAAATTTTCAAAAGTGACGCTTGGAAATGTGCTTGCTTCCATCATTGGCGGCTTACTAATGGGTTATGGCTCACGTTTAGCATTTGGATGTAACGTAGGTGCTTACTTTGGCGGGATTGCATCATTCAGTGTTCACGGTTATGTGTGGGGAATATTAGCATTAGCTGGGACATTTGTTGCCTTGTATCTTCGTCCATTATTTGGACTTTCTGTACCAAAGTCAAAAGATACATTTTGTTAAGAGAAAAAGCAGGTATCATTTAGCTGATGCCTGTTTTTTTTGGGTGTGAAAATACTTAACTTTTTAAAAAAAGCGTCTAAATAGAAGCTAATAATTTATTGGAATTTGCGCAATTCTTATGTTGGAATCTCACTTATTTCGGGAAGGTACAAATATTTTAGTATATAAGATGATATCTCTTTTTAATAATAGTATGTCTATATTCTGAGATTAGTTTAATTTAATTTTTCTTTCAAAAATTCCTGAAAAAATTTTCGCAAAAGTGTAGACAAAACAAAAAGATGCGTGTAAAATTATCTTTAATTAGAGATAATTTATTTCAAAGTATTTTTGATAGGAATATCTCTAATAAGTTTGCCTTAATATTCAATAAGATTGAGGGAAACTAATTTTTTTAATAAATATCTTGAATTCAAAGTAAATAATAAGAGGAAAATGGGAGGAATTTTAAAATGGCAAAATGGACAGTAGATCAATCACATTCTAGCGTAGGATTTGAAGTAAAACATATGATGGTATCAAAGGTGAAGGGTCAATTCGATTCTTATACAGCAGACGTAGAAGCGGCAGATTTAGCAGATTTAACAACTGCTAGCATTGCATTTAAATTTGATGTAGCAAGCATTAACACACATAGCGAAGATCGTGATAATCACTTGAAATCAGCAGATTTCTTCGATACAGAAAAATACCCAACAATTGATTTTAAATCAACATCGATTACAAAAGATGGCGATGACTATAAAGTAACTGGTGATTTAACTATTAAGGATGTTACAAAGCCAGTAACATTTGACGTAGAATATGGTGGGAAAGGTACAAACCCATGGGGCGTAGAAGTTTACGGTTTCGAAGGAGAAGCAAAAATCAACCGTGAAGACTTCGGACTTACTTGGAACGCAGTATTAGAATCAGGCGGCGTGCTAGTAGGAAAAGACATCAAAATCAAAGTAGAATTAGAAGTAAACCCAGCATAAGGAAACAGAGGGAGGACGGTTCTTATGTATCCTATTGGATGCGGAAGAACTGTCCTATTTAGATAAAAAACTGTTTGGGAAGAAACTTAATTTTTTCTATATAATGAGAATAATGGGACTGCTGACATGAAGAGGATGAAAGCTGAAAAACCGTCAGCAAGAGGGAAAAATGGTGTTCATGAAGAGGATGAAAGCCGAAAAACCGTCAGTAAGAGGGAAAAGTGGTGTTCATGAAGAGGATGAAAGCCAAAAGCTCGTCAGGAAGAGGGAAAAGTGGTGTTCATGAAGAGGATGAAAGCCAAAAGCTCGTCAGGAAGAGGGAAAATGGTGTTCATGAAGAGGATGAAAGCCAAAAGCTCGTCAGGAAGAGGGAAAAATGGTGTTCATAAACACCTAAATTCAAAAGCTCACCAACCACTGTATTCCATCCAAACTTCATACATAGCCACACTCTAAAAATGGCAAGCTATAAACTAAATGAGCATATAAAATCCTTATTTATAATAACACCAACAAGCAGAATAATTGCCATAAAACACCATCACCCTTAATATAGCAATCAAGACAAGTCATTTCGAAGCAGTAAGTTAGTTTTCCGAAAATACCTTATGTAGTTGGTCTAAATAAGAAAAAAGCATAAGGGACTTGTACAAAAAGGAGGAGTTAACGCAAATATGGACAACAAAAAGGAAGGTTCATCCAAAAAAAATGCACAATTTAATATCTTGCGGAATGATCCAACAAAAGGTGATGGCGGCTATGGAGTAGGTTCTATCTCTTTAGAGAATGTTACGCCAATCATTATTGATCGAGAAAGCCAGGAAGTATTTATTGATATAGGCGCTATGCATGGCAGAAGTAAAGTGGAACAAAAAGTATTTTTTAAGAATGTGACAAAAGAAGAAGTACTAGATTTGGATCCGCATAAATATTGGGTTATTTGGATTGCGTTGGACAGAAATGAAGAGGGTGCTTATTATTCTGGTGCTGGTGCTTGCGAAATCTTGGTAGCAAAGAAAATGAAAGAAGGAAGTAGAAAACGTTTTGGCTACAAGGCGATGCCAGAGCACGTAAATAGCCTTGATAGAGCTATCAAACGAAGATTTGCGTTAAATAATATGGATTACGATTCCAAGCAGTCGTTAAAAAAGTTCCTTGTTGATTTTAACAATGAATATTGGGAGAGATCGCCTAAGGAATTAAAGAATAGTTTAAATAATGATGAATAGAAGAAAGGTGAAGAAATTGAAAAAATACGGATTAGATCCAAGCAAAGGATTAGAGTTTGGTATCTATACATTAGGGGATCATTTACCAAACCCACTAACAGGGGAACGAATTTCTGCAGAAGAACGTGTACACGAGATTATCGAATACGCAAAATTAGCAGATCAAGCAGGTCTTGATTTCTTTAGTGTTGGAGAGAGTCATCAGGAATATTTTGTTACACAAGCGCACTCAGTGGTGTTATCAGCTATTGCACAAGCTACGAAAAATATTAAAATAGCTAGCTCGTCTACTATTATAAGTACATCAGATCCAGTCCGGGTATATGAGGATTTTGCAACAATTGATTTAATTTCTAAAGGCCGTGCTGAAATTATTGCTGGTCGTGCTTCAAGAGTTGGTTTATTTGAATTGTTAGGTTACGATCTTCGTAATTATGAAGAATTGTTTGAAGAGAAATTTGAATTATTAATGAAAATTAATGAAGAGGAAGTAGTGAACTGGAGTGGAGAATTCCGTGCACCGTTAAGAAATGCGAGAGTGTTACCACGACCTAAAGATAGTTTTATTCCGATTTGGCGTGCAGTTGGAGGGACACCAGCAAGTGCAATCAGAGCTGGAATGGCAGGAGCTCCAATGTTTATGGCACATTTAGGTGGTCCAGCATCTGTATTCAAACGAACAGTAGATGCTTATCGTGAAGCAGCTCGTAACAGCGGATTTGATCCAGCTGAATTACCAGTAGCTACAGCAGGCTTCTTTTATGCAGCAGAATCATCCCAGCAAGCTTTAAAAGATATGTACCCACATATTAATGAAGGCATGAAAAAAACAAATGGGGCAGGATTTCCAAAACAGCATTTTGCCCAAGGGGTAGATCCGCATAATATTATGAACATCGGAAGTCCACAGCAAATCATAGAAAAAATTCTTTATCAACATGAAATGTTTAATCATCAACGCTATATTGCCCAAATTGATTTTGGTGGTATGCCGTTTAAAAATGTTATGAAAAATGTGGAGATCATTGGTACGGAAATTTTGCCGGCTATTAGAAAATACACAAAAAAATCGGAGGCATAAGGTTATGAAAATTGTTGGATTATCCGGATCAAAGGTCGGATCTAAAACGAGAACAGCGATGGATTACACAATGAAAGCTATTGCGGATAATTATCCCGATATTGAGATAACGTTACTCGATTTGGCGGATTATGATATCCAATTTAGTGATGGGAGAAACTATTTAGAATATGAAGGGGACACTGGGGTTGTTACCAAGACATTGATGGAAGCAGATGCGATTATTATAGGCACACCAGTTTTCCAAGCATCTATTCCTGCTACATTGAAAAATATTTTTGATTTGTTGCCGCAAAATGCGTTTCGCGATAAAGTAGTTAGTATAATTGTAACGGCAGGTTCATCTAAACATTATTTAATTGCTGAACAGCAGTTAAAACCGATTTTGGCTTATATGAAAGCACAGATCGTCCAAACATATGTATTTATTGAGGAAAAGGATTTTCAGCGCAAAGAAATTACAGATGATGATGTGTTATTCCGCATTGAACGATTAGTGGAAGATACAATAGTATTAACAGAGACATATACGGAAATACGAGCGAAAAAGGAAGCCCAATACGATTTTTAATAAGTGAAAATATTTGTAGGATATTTTTTATATATTTTAGTCTAATTAGTATTTATAATTGAGGAAGAAAAATGAAGGAATTAGAAGGAATCGTTGTCATTCAACGAGATATCGGTTCAGATGTATTAGTTATTAATAATGTCCCTGTATCACAGTATTATATGGGCTGCAATGGGGAAGAAATTAAGCTTACTATTGTTTGTGCAAAGGGGAAAACTTATACATTTGAAGGAACAGCTGATATTTTTTACTTTGAAGGCAAGCAACATTACTACAGAGGAACGAAATATGTAGATGACTTTTTTATCGATGATATCGATATTAGAGAGTTATTAGAGCAGCATGAAAATGAATTTGTCAAAATAATCGTTTCAAGTTGAATTCTAAAAAAAGCTAGTACTTTTCGTTGAAGAGTACTAGCTTTTCTGTTCTTAAGAAAGGAAAAATCATTATCTATTATATATAAACGAAATAAAAATTTTCTTTCTCTATGTTTTTCTAGACATTTCCTTACTCACCAGTTTTAAATTTATGCTATCATCAACATAATAGACTAGATAAGACATGGAGGGGCATATGAAACGAACCTTGCTATATAGCTTTTTCCTTCTCTCTTTTCTGATAGCGGTTGCATATTCCTTGTATTTTTATAAGCAAGCTCATACTTTTGATAAGAAAATGAAAGAAGTTCTTTCTGATGAGGTATCTCTACCAACCTATCATTTTGCTTTTATTGGCGAGGAAATGGATCATGATTATTGGCGCTTAGTAGGAGCTGGAGCAAAAAAAGCTGCAGCGGAAAATGATGTTTTTGTTGAATACGAGGGTCCAAAGCGATCCAATCCCGAGGAACAATTAAAACTTCTAGATATGGCCATACAGGCTAAAGTGGATGGAATAATTGTGCAAGCGCTTAATGATTCGTTTACGCCTCTAATTAACAAGGCAGTAAAAGAAGGTATTCCTGTTATTACGATTGATACAGATGCACCAGATAGTTTGCGTCTTGCTTATATTGGCACAGATAATTATGAAGCTGGTCGATTGGCAGGACAAACATTGGTAAAGGATACTGCGGGAAAAGCGAAGATAGGGATTATTACAGGCGGAGTGGATAATGCTTATAAACAGCATCAATTAAGAGTACAGGGATTTAAAGAGGCAATCGAAAAGATAGAAGGAATCAAGATTATTGCGATAGATGAATCTAATCTCACAAGAGTTCAAGCAGAAGAAAAGGCCTATAAGATGCTAAAAAAGCATAAAGATATCACTGCTTTTTATGGAACAAGTTCGTTAGATGGTATTGGAATTGCAGCAGCAGCAAGATCATTAAATAGACAAAATGATTTATATGTCATTTCTTTTGATTCGTTAGAAGAGAATCTTGATTTATTACATAAAGAAGAGATAAATGCCATTGTTGAACAGCAGCCATACGAAATGGGACAAAAAAGTATTGAATTAATGATGCATCTGGTCAAACAGAAGTCTGTTCCTCAGATGCATCATATGAATGCTGCTATTATTCATTCGAAAGATTTAGATAGTATGGTAGAAAAAATGGGGAATGGCCATGATTAAAATTCGTACGAAGCTGCTTATATATTTTGGGGTCATTCTATTGTTATTATTACTATTATTTTGGATTCGAGAAACTAGCAATCAACAAGTAAAGAAATTATACGATGAGAATATGGCCTCTTTCTTCTTACTGAATGAAATGACGAAAGAAACGAATCAGGCCTATCAATCGCTGCAAATCTATGTTCATGAACCATTACCGGAGAATTTAGCCTTGTACAAGGTGGAAATAGAAAAGATAAGCAGGGTGGAACAACAATTTAGAGCAATGGAAAAAGAGGGAATACCGAAGAAAAATCTATTAAATATGATAAATAATTTTCGGAAACAAACAGAAAAAACAGTGCAAGGGATTGAAAACGAAGATATTCAGCAATATTCCACTTCTCTAAAAGAAGTAGAAAAAATATCAGCCTACATTCATGAAAAAGCACTTGATTTAATTGATGAAAAACTGACAAAATACCAAGCAGCCTCTTATTTTTTAGATGAAAAAATTACCCAAACAAAAAATATGGGAACCGCTATTCTTCTATCTATTATTCTCTTGAGTATTTTATTTGCATTATGGTTTTCGAATGGAATCACAATAACTATTGGTCGCTTAACAAAGGAAGCAGAAGAAATTTCTGCTGGCAGATACAATAGGGAAGATATTGTCGTTTCACAAAAGGATGAGCTTTGGTTTTTAACGAAAACATTTAATGAGATGAAAAAAAATATTTTAGAGTCTGTTAAACAAATAGAAGAAAAGGCAAAATTGGCTCAGTTGCTTAAAGAGATGGAATTGAAGAGTTTACAAAATCAAATCAATCCCCATTTTCTTTTTAATACACTTAATACTATCTCTAAAACCGCTTATATTGAGGGAGCTGACAAGACGAGTGATTTAATCTCATCGGTTTCGGCATTGCTTCGCTACAATATAGGCAGTCTTGACCGCCAAACATTGTTGAAAGATGAAGTTGCAATTGTGAAGGAATACTTTTTTATTCAAAAAACGCGTTTTGGTGGGAGAGTGGAATTTACAGAGGATATTGATCCAGAGTGCTTATCGACACCCATTCCTTGTCTAACCTTACAGCCAATTATTGAAAATGCATTTATTCATGGGATTGAAAGGATGGCCAAAGGGGCGAAAATTACATTATCTATTTATGAAAAAGAGGAAAAAGTCTTGATTGAAGTGATAGATAATGGAGTGGGCATGGATCAAGATACCATTGATCGATTGCTGGACGTGAGCGAGGAGACAGATCAGGAAGTTGCCAATAAAGGAGCAGGGCATTCAACTGGTATTGGCATGCGGAATGTCATAAAAAGACTGCGACTATTCGATAAGGACAGCCAAGTAAAGATACACTCCATCGTTGGCGAAGGAACAACAGTGTTGATTAGCTTGAATAAATTAGGAAAGGAGGATACTTTATGCTAAAAGTAATGTTAGTAGATGATGAACCGATTGAAAGAGAAGGATTGAAGCTTATGCTTAGCCGTAATCGTTCTAATTTTGAAATTACTGCAGAAGCGGAAAATGGGAAAGATGCAGTAGAGTTGGCTATTGCTCATAAGCCAGATTTAGTTTTTATGGATATAAAGATGCCAGAGTTGGATGGGATCGAAGCGATTAAACGAATATATGCCTCTGCTCCTATGATTAAATATATTATGGTTTCTGCTTTTGATACATTTGATTATGCCCGAGAAGCAATGAAATTTGGGATAAAGGAATATTTACTTAAACCAAGCAAGGTCTCAGAGGTTTTAGCTGCTTTTGATGGAATGGCAGCAGAAATTGAAAAAGAAAAACGAGAAGTAAGGAATAGGCAGGAAATTCATCATCGACTGGAGAGGGTTAGTTCTGTTATCGAAAATGAATTCATCGTTTCCTTAATAATGGATTATGTGCATGAATTTAATCAGGAGGAATGGGATGAATGGCTTGATCTTGAACAGAAAAAAGGATTTGTTACCGTTTTTTCCTTTGAATCAGAAGACCAGCATCCAAGCAAAGCAGTAAAAGGCCATTGGTATCGCATCCTCAAACAAGCTTTACAGGCATATGATCTCCCTTGTATTGTTGGACCATTAACAGGCTTTCAAGTACCTATACTTGTACTCTTGGATGAAAATATACCACCAGATAAAGAGAGAAGAGACTATTTTGCTCGAAAGATTATCCACGATGTACAAAAACAGCTTGAACAATGTCTTTTATATGCAGGGGTAGGTACAATTGTTTCAAATATTCATCAGTTTTCTGATTCTTATAAAGAAGCAATCTATGCGTTGGAGCTTGTTCACAGCCATCCAAGTGCAGCATATATGACCTATAATGATCGCGTTAAGCAAAAACGGAAACAATTAATTCCCTTTGATGTGGAGAAAGAACTACTAGATGCAGTGAAAAAGGGAGAGAGCCAAAAAGGGTTACAAATGTTTGAAACCTATTTTCAATCTATTCAACAGGCTTCCGACTTCCAGCTAAGAATGATACACAAAGCAATGGAGAGCTTCTTTATCGTCTTAACTCGTTCGCTGAAAGAACTAGGCTTTGAAGAGGAAATTGAAACGAGCTTAGGACAATTTGATCACTCAATGCAAATTAAAGAAGCAGCTAAATCACAATTATTGAGTATTATGAAGCGGTTAGGAGAATGGCGGTCAAAGGGGATACACTCCTTACTATTAGAAGCAAAAGAGTACATCGATAAATATTATGATCGAGCTATTTCTCTCGAGGAAGTTGCGGATCAAATTGGCATCAGTTCTTATTATTTAAGTAAATTATTCAAAGAGCGATTTCAAGTTACCTTTATTGACTATATAACAAATACACGATTGGAAAAGGCAAAGGAACTTCTATTAGTTCCCAATGTATCACTAAAAGAAATAGCTTTAACTATTGGTTACAAGGACCCAAACTATTTTAGCAGAGTATTTAAAAAAGAAGTGGGAATGAGTCCAAGTGAATATCGAACAAAATATCAACAGTGAAACAGCGATTATGGGTCGCTGTTTTTTTCCGTTTTGGAAGATTGGTCTAGACTGCTTATAATGATTTTTAACTAAGCGCAAAGAAACATTTTACAAGAAAGTCTAGCTATTAACAAAAAAGTGAAGATGAAATCGCTATAAAGAATACGCTTTCGTGATAATTTATTTATATGAACGGAATAGAGTATAGGAATTATTAAATAAAAATGAAAACGGAATCATACTGATGCTAGAAAGGGAGGAGATAGTAACGTTGATAGTTACTAGATAGTGCTTTGTGATAATCATTAGCAGATAAGAAAGACGGACAGTATCACAAGAGGAGGGAAGAAAGAGAGTATGTCTCTTTCGAATATATGGTAAATAAAAATAGCTATCTTTATATCGGATTAATTACAATGGTTGCAACACTTGGAGGCTTGTTATTTGGGTATGATACAGCAGTAATCTCCGGCGCAGAAGGTTCACTTCAAGCCTATTTTACTGAGGGATTAGGACTTAGTTCACTTATCCATGGACTAACTGTCTCAAGTGCTTTAATTGGTTGTATTATTGGAGGCTTTATATCTGGATACTTCGCTACCAATTTTGGGAGAAAATATTCGCTTATTATTGCCGCTGTATTATTTCTAGTATCCGCTCTTGGATCTGCATTTCCTGAATTTTTATTTTTCACAAGAGGGGAACCAAGCTATGCGCTGCTCATTACCTTTAATATCTATCGAATTATTGGAGGAATTGGCGTAGGTTTAGCTTCAGCCATCTCCCCTATGTATATCGGCGAAATGGCACCGCCCAAAATAAGAGGCACTTTAGTTTCTTTAAATCAATTTGCTATTATTTTTGGAATGCTTGTTGTCTATTTTGTTAACTGGGGCATTGCTAAAGGACAAACACTAGAGTGGGTAAATGATATCGGTTGGCGCTATATGTTCCTGTCAGAAGCAATCCCAGCAATTTTATTCATGGTTCTATTATTTACAGTGCCAGAAACACCACGCTATCTTGTATCAAAGAACGAAGATGAAAAAGCGATGAATATCCTTTCAAGAATATATGAGAAAACAATGGCGAAAGCGACAATGTTTGAAATTAAAGCATCCTTTAAGGAAAGTAATAAGAAAGCAAAACTATTTACATTTGGTAAAAAAATTGTTGTCGTTGGAATTTTACTATCAGTCTTCCAGCAATTCGTTGGAATTAATGTTGCTTTATATTATGCACCGCGTATTTTTGAAAGCATGGGCGCAGCAAGAGATGCTTCGATGTTCCAAACTATTATTATGGGCTTAGTAAATGTTGTTTTCACCCTTATTGCAATCTTCACAGTCGATAAATTTGGACGCAAACCATTATTAATTATTGGCTCTGTCGGGATGACAATTGGGATGTTTGGGGTAGCAGCAATGGCTTTCTCAAACAAAATCGGAATTGCTACATTAATTTTTATTATTATCTATACAGCATCCTTTATGATGTCTTGGGGACCAGTTGTCTGGGTATTAATTTCAGAAATCTTCCCGAATAGAATAAGAGCACAAGCTGTCGCAATTGCCGTAGCAGCACAATGGGCAGCGAACTACTTTATTTCTTCTACTTATCCTGCAATGATGGAGGTAAGTGGCGGTTTAACCTATTCTTTTTATGGAATCATGAGTTTGCTATCAGCATTGTTCATCTGGAAGTTTGTCCCGGAAACAAAAGGTCGATCATTAGAAGAATTAGAGAAGATCCTAGTTAACTCTCAGAAAAAAGATGAAGATGTAGCGTAAGATGAAGTGGTAAAAGCAGAGGAGACCATCCTCTGCTTTTTAGTATTTTGAGAAGTGGATGGTTTGGCTGAAAAAATAGTAGTTTGGCTGAAAAGAGAGCAGTTTTGGCTGATAAATCAGTAGTTTGGCTGAAAAGGGGGCAGTTTTGGCTGATAAATCAGTAGTTTGGCTGAAAAGGGAGCAGTTTTGGCTGAAAAAATAGTAGTTTGGCTGAAAAGAGGGCAGTTTTGGCTGATAAATCAGTAGTTTGGCTGAAAAGAGAGCAGTTTTGGCTGATAAATCAGTAGTTTGGCTGAAAAGGGAGCAGTTTTGGCTGAAAAAATAGTAGTTTGGCTGAAAAGAGGGCAGTTTTGGCTGAAAAAATAGTAGTTTGGCTGAAAAGGGGGCAGTTTTGGCTGAAAAAAATAGTAGTTTGGCTGAAAAGGGAGCAGTTTTGGCTGATAAAATTAAGTCTTATCTCAAAAAGGCAGCCATAATTGGCTAATTCAATCAGCAATCATAAAAAAGGTCTAAAAAATTTATTTTGTAAGCAAATTGTATCAAAGGTGATGCATATGCTATGATTAATTGGAATATAAATGAAGCGGAGGTTTTCCTTGTGACAGCATCTATGAGACTAAGATTCCCACATTTCATCGTTAACTAAATACGTTTGGATAGTCTTCTTTTGAGAAGAAGTGGGATTGGTCTGTCTGTTTATTGGAAACCTAATAATGGTTAATAAAGAGGGGAGATACCAAGTCTTCGCTCTTTTTTACTGCTCTAATAGATAGACTTATTCACATGACAAAAAAATTAGAATGTGAGGTTTATAAATGAGTACAGTTAATAATAAAGAAAATTGGTATCGGAATATTGTATTATTTCTTAGCAGCCAGACGATATCTTTGTTTGGATCATCGCTTGTGCAATATGCTATTATGTGGCATATAACGTTAACTACTGAATCCGGTTTAATGATGACATTATATATCCTTTGTGGATTTCTTCCCACGTTTCTTTTGTCGCCAGTGGCTGGAGTATGGGCCGATCGCTATAACCGGAAACTCTTGATTATGATATCTGATGGATTAATTGCATTTGCGACATTAATATTGGCGCTGCTCTTTTTAATGGGATATGATTCCATTTGGCTGCTCTTTGTGATGGCAGCAGTTCGAGCGTTTGGAACAGGTGTTCAAACGCCATCTGTTGGGGCGATTTTGCCACAAATAGTGCCAAAAGATAAGCTGACAAAAGTGAATGGTGTTAATGGGAGTATTCAGGCAGTAATTATGTTTGTATCTCCGATGGTTAGTGCTGCTTTATTGACGATGGCATCCATCGAAGCGGTTTTTTTCATTGATGTTATCACGGCAGCTATTGCTATTTTTACTTTGCTTGCCTTTTTAAAGATTCCTGCACATCAAAAGGCATCGCTAGAACAAGCGACTAGTTATTTTAGTGATTTTAAAGAAGGACTGAAATATGTTCATCATCATGCCTTTTTGAAAAAATTCTTTATTTATTTTTCCATCTTTTTTGTGCTGATGGCACCAGCAGCATTCTTAACTCCTTTGCAGGTTACTCGCAGTTTTGGAGATGATGTCTGGCGGCTTACAGCCATTGAAATAGCTTTTTCGATTGGAATGATGGTAGGCGGAGGAGTCATTGCCGCATGGGGTGGATTTGAGAATAAAGTGAAAACAATGACCCTAGCAAGCATTATTATGGGAGTTTGTACTTTTGCACTCGGGATGATTCCATTCTTTTGGATCTATTTAGTATTCATGGCACTATTCGGAGTGGCAATGCCTATATTTAATACACCAACCACGGTCTTATTGCAGGAAAAAATAGAAGAAGGGTTTTTAGGAAGAGTTTTCGGTGTAATGGGAATGATTTCTACCTCTATGATGCCAATTGGCATGTTAATATTTGGACCGCTTGCCGATTTTATTAAAGTCGAATGGTTATTATTAGGAACAGGAATTTTTATTATGATCCTGTCAATTTTTTTAGGAAAAGACAAAGCATTAATCGAAGCTGGAAAACCTTCTATTGAAGGAGTTTGATTCAACTGCTAGGCTTAGTGAGCGCATATTATGTTTGCGCAGCTAAGTCTTTTTTTCTTTTAAAAGGTGGAAGAATTTAAAAGTTCTCTTACGAGGAATGAAATTCGATAGTGTTTCTTGTATAATGGATTAATGTATCGGGAAATGCAACGTTCAAAAACGAAACGTTTAATTGATATTTAAGCGTCAACGAGGGATAGGTATGAAAAGAAGAAGGAAAACTACAACAAATACAATTATTGTCTTAATATTAGTTATATATTTTGGCTATTTATTTGCTTCTACTACAATTAAGCAAAATAAAGAACAAAGATTATTGAAATATTTACCGGAAATTGCCACTCAACTGAAAAAAAATGAATTAAATGCAGAAGAGCTAGCACCCGTTGTGCTTGCTATCATGGATCAAGAAAGTCGCGGAAAAGGAAATGATCCCATGCAGTCCTCTGAATCAGCGGGGCTGAAGAGAAATGCAATTGAAGACCCATCCGAGAGCATTAAGCAAGGAGTATTTCATTTTGCAGAAGTGTACAAGTATGGGCAAAAGCAAGGAGTAGATATTGAAGCAATCATTCAAAGCTATAATATGGGACCTGGTTATATTGATTTCATTGTCAGCAATAATCAAGTCGAACATAGTGAAGAATCAGCCAAAACATACTCAGAATATATGGTTGAACGGTCACCAGACATTTATACATGTAATAATGACAAATTGAATTTTAGATATCCATATTGCTATGGAGACTTTACTTATGCAGATAAAGTGACATCTAAGGTCGATGAGATGAGTAATATAATTGAAAAATATGCTCGTAAATTATAGGAGGAATAAAGAAAAATGAAGCTTTACGATTCTGTACTTGAATTAATTGGCAATACACCAACTGTACGATTGAATAAAATACCTAATACTACTGGAGCAGAGGTTTTTATCAAATTAGAATCTTTCAATCCAGGCGGAAGTGTGAAGGATCGTGCGGCTTTAAATATGATTGAACGTGCCGAAAAAGAGGGAAAGCTTATCCCAGGAAGAAGCACTATTATTGAGCCGACCTCAGGTAATACAGGGATAGGAATTGCTATGGTTGCTGCCGTAAAGGGATACCGTTGTATCATTACAATGCCAGATAATGCAACAAAAGAACGTGTCCAAATATTAAAGGCATATGGAGCAGAGGTATATTTAACTCCAGGTAACAGACGAATGCAAGGGGCAATTGATGAAGCCAATCGTTTAGCTACAGATATTGCTGACAGCTTTATTCCCATGCAATTTGAAAATGCAGCAAATGCCGATGCTCATCGAGGTACTACCGCTGTTGAAATTTTTGAAGCGTTTGAAGGAAAGCTAGATGCACTTGTTTTGACTGCTGGTACTGGGGGAACAGTTACTGGCGTTGGAGAAGAATTAAAGAAAATGATTCCAGACATAAAAATATATGTAGTGGAGCCATTTGGTTCACCAGTATTATCAGGAGGTAAACCAGGTCCTCATAAAATTCCAGGGACAGGCCCAGGATTTATACCGAAAATCTTAAACAGAGATATTTTTGATAAAGTCTTATTAATAAAAGATCATGATGCGGAAGTCATGGCGAGACGTCTTGCAGCGGAAGAAGGAATCTTTGTAGGTGCATCGGGTGCATCTAGCGCGCATTTTGCTGTGCAAATAGCAAGTGAACTACCATCATCTGCTAAAGTGTTATGCATCGCACCTGATACTGGAGAACGTTATTTATCTTCAGATTTATTTTCATAAAAGTATGGAGACATTGGAATAAGCTGTTCCTATTGGGAGAAAAAATTCCAAATGACATTAACTGGCCAGATCATTTATGATTTGGTCTTTTTTTTCTCCAATTAGCATAATAATGTTTTGATTTTATAATACATCTTTAACTCTGTTTTGAATCGTGTGTATAATAATACATATAAACAAATTTTTATACGTAATTAAGGGGATGGAGCTAATGAAATTGATTTGTGAGTCCGGCCAATTAACAGATTACTTATCTGAACAAAAGAAAGTTAATTATTCTAATCCAATTATTAAAGAACAAAGAAAGGAGCTTTTTAATTCAGCTCAAACAGAAATCGAAAAAACTAAAGTAGCCTTTGAATTCGTCCGTGATGAAATATCTCACTCTTGGGATATTCAAGGCAAACGAGTGACTTGTAAGGCATCCGATGTTTTGAAGTACAAAGAAGGAATTTGTTATGCAAAAGCTAATCTATTAGCAGCTTTATTACGTTCTCAGCATATTCCAACAGGTTTCTGTTATCAGCGATTGATGTTGTTTGACTCTCCTGAAAAAGGATATTGTCTACATGCTTTAAATGCCGTTTATTTAAAATCTCTAAATAAATGGATACGATTAGATGCTCGTGGAAACAAAGCTGGCATTGATGCACAATTTTCCTTAGAGGAAGAAAAGTTAGCTTTTACAGTTAATGAAAAAATGGATGAAAAGGACTATCCCGTTATTTATGTTCAGCCAAATACCAAAACAATAAATGTGTTAAAGGGTCATAATGATGCATTAGAAATGTACAAACATCATTTGCCTGATAGCATTTAGTGCAGGTGTTTAATGGTTTACAAGGAGATGAGAAAGAGGAAAATGCATTGCTGTAGGGAGATGATTATCATGCAACATTCAAGTGTGATATTCATAAAAATCCCTTTGACTGTCCAGATAAATTAATTTTATTCAATGAAAAGGATCATGACTACGGATTGATCATACATGATGGTGGTACTTCAAGTATTGGAATTGAATTTAGTCCGTGGTGTAGGTCAAAATTAGCATAGGTTGTGCAGATTTACCTACGTATTGGCCAAGTATCGGTTGGAAGAATGAGAATTAGGACAGCTGAAAATTGCATAAGGTGAAACTTTTTATTCCATATAAGCGTACAATTTATAAACAAATTATTAGGGAGGGAAAGTATTGGGAATTTTACTCGAATTGTTAAATTTTGCTGTTTATATACCTTTTTTTAAGGTCGATGAAGAAGATGTATGCAGAAATGTAAAACATCTAAAAAAACATCAATGGTTCCAAAATTACCTTAATGTTGAAGAGTATCGTGGGCTTATAATTCATGATAAGGATGTCCGACAATGTATTGGGAAATTCAAAAGTAGTAAACTTCATAATCATTCTTATCAAAATAAGTGTCAAGAAAAATTATACAAAGCTCTACTGAAAAATGGGAATATTGTCTAAAGCAGTTGCAGGAAAAAAGGCTGTCAAGATAGTTTTGGCAGCCTCCTTCTTTTCTTCAAAGTGGCAAATATTCCTTTTCATATACAGATTGCACTTGTAGTAAAACTTGGCCAGCATGCTGTTTAAATTTGAATTCTGCAGGCTTTCCTTTTCTAAAATAAAGCCCAGCGTCATGCGGGGATTTTTCTAATCCAGCAAACAACCGATCTGCCCCTACACTAGGATGTGGGCCAAATAAACGGATGAATGGCTGTATAATAAGTGGCAGGCCTCCATTTCTTCCTTTGCGCATTGTATTGTTATTGCCTGGATCTATACTGACAATTGTGACACCCTCTCGCTTTAATTCTTGCGCAAAAGCATATGTCCACAAAGTGATTGCCAGCTTCGTCGATGCATAGGGACCAATCAATTTCTGAAATTTGGGCGGGTTTGCCAATTCCTCTGGTACGAAAGATTTTTTAAAATGAAATGCATCTGAACTAGTTTGTATAACAATAGAAGGCTTTCCTTTTTTTAAAAGATCAAGTAGTTCCATCGTAATGATAAAGGGAACAACAGTCTGAATTTCGTAATGTAGCTCACGCCCTTGTGGGGAAAAGATGAGCTTCGAAAAACTGCCTCCAGCATTATTGAAGAGAGCATCAAGCTTTGTTTCTTCCTCTTTTATTAGCTTCAAAGCAGACTTTAATTGCTTAAAATCAGCTATATCAGCATGATAAACACGGATTTCTCCTGTCTGGATTTTTTGCTGTAGCATTTGTTCTTCTTTGGGAAATTCAGAGCGAATTAAAGCTGCAATTTCCCATCCATTCTCAATTAATTTCTTAGTCAGCTCAAGTCCTATTCCGCTGTTCGCCCCCGTAACAAGAGCTATTTTTCTTTCTGATATAATCATTTTATTACCTCCTATTGGTGAATGAAGGAAGTATAGAACATGGAGTTAACTCCATGTCAATAAAAAGAATTCTCCTTGACCTGGAGTTAACTTCATATCTTATAATGACTTTATAAGAAGGAGGACGAACGAATGTATACCATTAAGAAGGCAAGTGCTCTTACTAGACTAAGCATTGATACAATCAGATATTATGAAAAAGTTGGTTTGCTCCCAAACATTAAACGGCTGCCGAATAAGCATCGGGTCTTTACACAAGCTGATATTGATAGGCTTCAAATGATCACTTGTATGAAAAAGGCAAATCTTAGTTTAGAAGAAGTGAAATTATATCTTGATATTGCGGAAACAAGTAAGATGACTCCTGAAATGATAGCAGGTATGCTTCGGCAAAAAGAAAAAGTAAAAAATCAGATGGCTCAATTACAGACTGTTTTGGATTTTATCGATGAAAAATTAGCCGAAGGAACATGGTTAAAAAGAAAAGTATAAAAACGTATATCATTAATTTAAGGATATTTCTTAAATCAAATAGATTTTGGTATTTCACAACTAAAGTGGAAGGGTTAGTGACATAACTAATAGGAAATTTAATATTCCTATACCCCTGTAATGATATTTAAATCAATATTATTACAGGGGTATAGGTCAGGTACATTAATTACTTTGAAATAATATCTTACTTAATCAGAGTGTGCGACAGCCTTGACTTCAATCAACTGCTCCGGAAACGCCAGATAAGTCACGCCGATGAGGCTGCCGGCTGGTCTGTGTTTTTCCAGGTATTCTTTGAACAGACTGATGACTGGCTCAGTGTGCTCCTGCGGGTTTGTTAGAAAGATTTCCACATAAGCGAGGTTGGACTTCGTGATACCAAATTCATTCAAAACTCGATCGAGGTTTTCTAATGTTTGGCGAGTTTGTGCCTCAATATTATCCTTGCCAACGAACATACCATCCTTATCGTGCGAAAATTGACCTGAAATGTAGATAGTACCGTTGACACTATATCCTTGGGTAATACCGTGGTCCCATAGGTTGTGATTGTAGGTTTTAATAGTAGTCATTTTTTTCTCTCCTTTATCTCGAATTAAGGTAAAGTATAAAATGAATATAAAGAAAAAAATAGTACGCACTATTTAGATAGCTACTATCAGAAAGGAAAGTGTCAATATGAGTATGGCTGATTATAAAGAAAAGGGTAATATCCAAGAGACACCTTTTGGATATACACTGTCAGTTATTGGAGGTAAATGGAAAATGCTAATTCTTTATCTCCTTTCAGAAAGTCAACCTGTTCGCTTTAATGATATGAAAAGAAGAATAGGAACAATTACCTTTAAAACATTAAGTTCACAGCTTAAAGATTTGGAAGCAGATGGGATGGTTATACGAAAGGAATATCCTCAAATTCCTCCTAAAGTGGAATACAGTCTAACACATAAAGCAGAATCGATATTGCCTATTTTAGAACAGTTATGTGAATGGGGAGAAAAAAACCGCAATATTTAAATTTTTTTGTAAGATAATAAGAACTTATTTGGATCAATATGAGCTAAATTTAGTCTCTTGCATTAGAAAACAGAAAACAGTTACCTAATGGTAGCTGTTTTCGTAGTGTGCCTGGCATGTTCACTAGCAGGAGGTGAAAGTCTGCTTTGGACGGTTGGGTTATGAAAACCATTAGTCAAAGGCAAAGATATCCGTGATGACACGGAATTAAAAGGAACCATGGTCGTCACGGCAATGCTGCTCCCTACTCGTTTGCCGCTATTGTGATAGGTAAATATAATAAAAAAAATAGGGATATAAAGTTACTACACAATTAATATTTTTCGAGGAATTGAAACTCATCTTGAAAAATATTAGTTTTTTATCTGCAAATTACGTTCTTTAAAAATTTGTTTAGCAACAAAAATAGCATTAAGAACTTTTGGAAAACCTGTATAAGGAACACAATGAGTAATGGCCTCGATCACTTCTATAGGGGTGAGTCCCACATTCAGTGCAGCATTAATATGGATGTTAAGTTGTGGTTCACACCCTCCTTGAGTAGCAAGTGACGCAATGGTTATAAGTTGACGTTGTTTTAAATTTAATCCCTCTCGAGTATAAATTTCTCCAAAAGCGAATTCAACAACATATTTACCGAGGTCGGGAGCAATATCTTTTAGAGAATTTATAACTCGCTCTCCGCCTTCTCCGTCTATTTCCATTAGTTTTCCCCAACCTCTTTGATAACGGTCATTTGACATTTGATTATCCTCCTTAGTGTTTAAAATCAATAACATAAAATAATTTACACTTTAGACTGCACTCTAAAGCAAGGCTTTTTTTATGCTATAATTAAATTTATGGATAAAAAATATTTTACAATTCGAAATATATCAAATATGACGGAGCTATCCGTACACACCTTACGTTATTACGAAAAAATTGGTCTGCTTAACAATGTAAAACGGGATGTAAATGGTTATCGCCAATATACTAAGTCAGATATTTCTTGGATAAACTTCCTAATTCGTTTAAAAGTAACAGGGATGCCAGTGTCTGAGATGAAAAAGTTTTCTGATCTGCGGAGTAAAGGGGATTCTACGATAAGTTTACGTCGGAAGTTATTAGAAGATCATCAAAAAAGTATCCAGGAACAAATAAAAGACTTACAAAATAATCTTCATAAGATTGAGGAGAAAATCAACTATTATAAGGAATTGGAGTAAATAAAATAATGGTATTCAATTTGCGATTGCTCCTAAAGAAATGATGCAAGGAAATAGAGAATCTACTTTTCCTTCTCTCTCAGGAAGGAAGCTTCAATTACTGGCTAAAGGTTTTAGCAAGTTATACAAATATCTTAGGGCAATCTTCATAAATGGTGAACACCTTTTTTGTTACTACTCAATGGAAATGTGGTATTCATTTAGAGGATGAAAGCCCTCCTTTCACTTTACTTTAGCTTATGTAGTCGAGCTAGATCTACGCCACCACAATTGATTATTTAGGATGAAATAATCAATTAGAAAGCTAGAAGGAACAGTATTTGGGCTGGAATTTGCTCTTCAAAAAAAGGAGTGCTTCCCATTTAAAATGGAAGCACTCCCATATAGTAACCAATAATATTAAAAAGTAAGCACCAAAGAAAAGAACCGATTGCGGCAAATAACATGTATTTTGATAAATTCATGCCAGAAATGCCTGAAAAATAAGAAGTTAATCTTCTGACACCTGGGATGAAATTAGCAATGACTATTGTCCAAGGGCCATATTTATCAAACCAATTTTCCACGCGTTCTAATTTGCTAGGGGTAAGCTTGATCCACTTTCCGTGTGTAAGCAGAAATGGTTTGCCAATTTTCTTGCCTAGTGCGTAATTGATGACCATGGCACTAAGGGCACCAATAAAGCAAATGATATCTGCAGTAAGAAAATTCATTATGGAAATGGAAGAAAGATAGCCTACAAAGGTTAGCAATGCTTCATCTGGAACAGGAATACCTAACCCGCTTAATGCAAAAAGCGCAAAAATGGCAATGTAGCCGAATTGGGAAATGAAATGTATGGATGTACTCATCTATATTACTCCGTTCTTTATTTCTCGTTAACTAGCTAATTTGGAAGAAATCCACAGTATATAGTAGTTAAGTAAAATGCACCTATTCTATGACAAAAAAAGTAAAGAAATAATGCGACTTTCCTATCATACAGGGAAATAAAGAAAAATGGGAGTGAAAAGTTTTAAGAAGTTCATTTTAAGATCACTTTATGAAGAGTTGCTAACGATGTAAATAATAATAATGCAAACAAGAATCAATGATTGTGTCCAGATTACTTTTTGGCTGAGTCCCGCTCTTTTTTCTAGGAAAAAGATATAACCGTTTATGAGAGCAAATCCTAGAATAAGAGTAGGTACAGAAAAGGAGTGCTCGGAGGACAAGAGGGCATTGGCAATAACCAGAGAGATAATCAGCATGCCGATGGAACCCCATACTAATTCGATATACAGACTTCTTTTATTCTCCATAATTTTGACACCTCCTTATGAAAAAGTCACCATTATTTACATTATTAAGCATATCATAAGTATGTTGGTACAAAGAAAGAAATTACACTCGAATGATTTGACTTTGAATCATATTTGGATTACTTTAATGACAAATAGAAAAGTAGTCAATGGGAAAATGAAGCATGCTAGAAAAATATAAGGAGGTTTTTTGAGGATGAGAACAACGATTGAAAAAGCACTTTCCTTAGGTTTAGGTTTAGCGATTGCAGGTAAAGAACAAGTAGAAAAAACAGTTGAAGAGTTGGTGAAAAAAGGAGAGGTAAGCAAAAATGAATCAAAAGATTTAATCAATCATTTGATTCAAAAGGGAGAGGAAATGAAAGGTCAGCTTGAAGCAGTGGCAAAAGAAAAGGTAAATGCTGCTTATGGGGAATTAAAGCTGGCTACTTTAGAGGATGTAAAGAAATTAGAAAAAAGAATAGAGGCATTAGAAAGAAAAAATCTCGACGAATAAAGTAGGTTTGTAAATGGGTGTAAGTAAACGTATTAGACAGATGAAAAGATATCGCAAAATAACGTCTATTCTCGCTCGTAACGGAATAGGCTTTTTTTCCAATAAGATCGGATTGGAGGAGAAGTTTTTCTTTCATAAAGAACATCCTCCTAAAAGCACTGGAAGACGCATCCGCTTAATACTCGAAGAACTTGGAACTACCTTTATTAAACTTGGGCAAATTGCCAGTACTCGTCCTGACTTAATCCCACCAGAAATAATTAATGAATTAAAAGAACTGCAAGATCAAGTACCTCCCTTTACCTATGGAGAAGCCGTTCAGATTTTAGAAGAAGAATTAGGTGATTCTGTCGATCATCTGTTCAAACATTTTTCTGAAACTCCTTTGGCGGCAGCATCCATTGGGCAAGTGCATAAAGCAATCCTTAAAGACGGGACACAAGTTGCTGTCAAAATACAACGTCCTAATATTCATGCTATCATCGAAACAGATTTAGAAATTATCGCCGATTTGGCCCGAATTGCGGAGAATACATGGGGTTGGGCAAAGCAGTATGGGCTTCGCGAAATTGTTGATGAACTAGCAAAAGGTCTGCTGGTTGAATTAGACTATGGAATCGAAGCAAGAAATATGGAGCGTTTTCTAGAGCAGAATAAATCGATAGGATATGTTGTCATCCCGTCAGTTTACTGGAATTATTCCACAAAAAAGGTATTGACGATGGATTATATAGAGGGAATAAAGCTATCTGACCATAAGCGATTAGATGAAGCTGGAATTGATCGCGAACTGCTTGCCGAAAGATTAGCCTATACGATTTTCTATCAAATTCTAGAGGTTGGTCATTTTCATGCAGATCCTCATCCAGGAAATGTACTTGCACTACAGGATGGGCGCATCGTTTTATTAGATTTTGGGATGGTAGGCCAGCTTTCTTCTTATACGAAAAAGAGTTTTGCTTCCTTCGTTGTTGCTCTTCGTAATAAAAGCACGAAAGGAATCATCCGCGCGATTTCTGATTTGGGCATGATTCCCGAAAATGTTGATATAAAAAAATTAACAGCTGATGTGGAAGAACTGCGCGATAAATATTATGATATTCCGCTGAAAGACGTAAGTGTGGGTGAAGCAATTAATGATTTATTTATTATTGCCTTTCGTCATAATATAAGAATTCCTTCCGAATTAACCCTTTTAGGAAAGTCGCTCATGACGATGGAGGGAGTTGTCGTTGCACTAGATCCTACTTTTAGTGTATTTGATGTGGCGGAGCCATTTGGAAGAAAGCTATTTCTTGATAAGCTAAAGCCATGGAAAATAGTGAAAAATATAGTAGATGAAATACCAGAATATTTTGCTTCTCTGAAAGATATTCCGATTACCGCTAAACAGTTAATGGGAATTCTTCGCAAGGGAAAGGTGCAGGTAGAGTTTACCTCCCCACAGTTGGATTTGTTAATCAAAAAGATTGATCGATTCAGTAATCAAATCGCGTTTAGTATAGTGCTGCTGGCATTAAGTATCGTGATGGTCGGTCTCATTATTGGTGTCGCACTTAGCGGAGTACAAACCGTTCTCTGGAAATTTCCAATCATTGAAATTGGCTTTTCCATTGCCATGTTGATGGTTGCATGGCTTATTTACTCGATTTTTCGGTCTGGCAGGTTTTAGAATAATGAAAATGAAAAGTGTCAAAGACTCTCTATTCGAGTTTTTGACACTTTTTTCGGTCACGTTTTTTTATATGGTCTTTTTGTAAACTTGTTGCTTTTAGATATTAAGGGGAGTGTGTTTGGAAATCTTTTGGAATAATATTCCTTCGCGCTTTGTTGTGTTAGAATAGGGATGTATGTTCGGTTGTGTAGAAGGGGGATAACTTTAAAATGTTAAAGAATAGAGAAGATGTAATAAAGCTAATCCAAAGCGATGAAAAAATGATGGAGATTATAAAGGTTGCGGGTTCCTTGAAATTGCCTGATTGGTGGATATGTGCAGGATTTGTACGTTCAAAAATCTGGGACACATTGCACGGGTTTATTGAAAGAACTGAGACGCCAGACGTAGATGTTATTTATTTTGATAACACAAAAATTGATGAGAATTTTGAAAAGGAATTAGAGAATAAGTTGAAAAGCATAATGCCTAATATACCTTGGTCTGTTAAAAATGAAGCAAGAATGCACGTCATTAATAATCTTCCTCCTTATTCTTCTTCGGAAGATGCTATTTCAAAGTTTCCAGAAACTGCAACTGCCATCGGAGTAAAGATAGACAAGGATAATAAACTGGTTCTTACTTCTCCTTGTGGAATTGATGATGTCATTAATTTAGAACTGAAACCGACTCCCTATTTTATCGAAACAAAAGAACTTGCTGCAATTTACGAGGAGCGAATTATCAAAAAGAATTGGAAGGCTATTTGGCCTAAAATTAAAGTCCAAAACATATTAAAAAACTGATTAGGAAATATGGCGTTTTATTTTTTTATACCTCCCGCAAAAAGATTTACAGTGATTGTGTTTGAGTTCTGGCAAGCACTGAGAAACATTTGATTAATCCGTTCCTTCTCTTCAATTTTCTTGTTTTGTTGAAGAAAGCTAAACCAATAAAGGTAGTTGTCCAGATATTTAGTCGCCATCCCTTGAAACCTTTCCATCCAATCATTTAACCGTTTTTGATAGTTGGTTTACATTATTCAGGTGGTGGATACCTTTTTGAACATATCCTTCTTTTCTAAGATTAATAGGCTCGTGTTTCAATGTCTTTATCAGAGCGAATTTCTGATAGTATGTAGTATTAGTGCATAGCAAAGAAGCCGGTTCATTATCATTCCCTATAACCGCATTTATTTCCTCCGCTCGCACTCGGCCTTGAGATATAACCTGCAATTACGGTTTTGAGCTACCACAACTGCAATTTTAAGGTTACTAATCCGTCTCTTCCTCCACACGTTTCTTTGGTTTTCTGTCTAAGGCTTACATCCTTTTAAAGACTCCTTAAAAAAGGATTAATCACTTTCCGCAATTCCTTTCAACATTAGAAATCCTTGGGATGTGTAGCTATATCAAGTGAAGTAGTAGATTTTTCTATTTTGATCCTAACCGTCATCGTTACTCCAAATCTAGTCTTTTAATCGGTGGTTATTCCTAAAATTAACCGCACTAGGAATCTAATCCTACAGTAAATCGCGGAAATATTTGGATGTTTGTAGCTTCTTCTGGAAATGGTATAGATAAACAATCAACTAAAACAGGAGGAGTTTGCAGATGAAGGCTGTTACATTTCAAGGAACGAAGGATGTACAAGTAAAGGAAGTGGCAAATGCGAAGCTTCAAAAAAAGGATGATATCGTCGTTCGTATTACATCTACGGCTATTTGCGGATCTGATTTACATATTTATCAAGGAGCGTTACCAGCTGAAAAAGACTATGTTATAGGACATGAACCAATGGGAATTGTTGAAGAAGTAGGACCTGAAGTAACAAGAGTAAAAAAAGGAGATCGTGTGGTACTGCCATTTAACATTGCTTGCGGACATTGTTACTATTGTGAGCACGATATGGAAAGTCAATGTGATAATGCTAATCCCAATAAGGATATTGCAGATACGGGAGCATATTTTGGCTTTACAGAACGGTATGGGGATTATCAAGGTGGACAAGCCGAATTGTTAAGAGTTCCATACGGGAATTTTGTCCCTTTTGTTATCCCGGAGTCCTGTGAATTAGAGGATGAAGCCTTGTTATTTATGTCCGACGTCCTTCCAACGGCATATTGGAGTGTCGAAAATTCAGGCGTAAAAGATGGTGATACGGTCGTCGTTTTAGGTTGTGGACCTGTTGGATTAATGACTCAAAAATTTGCTTGGATGAAGGGTGCGAAGCGCGTTATAGCAGTTGATAATATTCCATATCGCTTAAACCACGCTCAAAAAATGAACCAAGTAGAAATTGTCAATTTTGATAATCATGGAGATACAGGCAACTATATAAAGGAACTGACTTCAGGTGGAGCAGATGTCGTAATCGATTGTGTAGGAATGGACGGAAAGAAATCGCCTATGGAAGCAATAGGTCAAAAGTTGAAGATTCAGGGCGGAACAATCAGTGCTATCGAAATTGGCATGAATGCTGTGCGCAAGTTTGGTACCATGCATTTAACAGGTGTTTATGGATCTAAATATAATATGTTCCCATTAGGAAATATTTTTGAACGAAATATTACTGTGAAAACAGGACAAGCACCAGTAATACACTATATGCCTATGTTATTTGATTGGATTACTACAGGCAAAATTGATCCAACGGAGATTATTACCCATCGCATTGCATTAGATGATGCGAGCAATGCGTATCAAATGTTCAATGATCACCAAGATGAAGTAATCAAAGTTGTCCTTAAACCTTAATAGTTCGAAAAAGCCATCGATGGAAGACGACCGATTGCTTTTCACTTTTTTATCAAGCCCGTCCGAACATATGGCAATTTATCGACGATTTGACGCTATCCATATGTTTCTACTATCTAACCCTTTATAATAAAAGTGTAAACTAGCTAACACAGAGAGGGACGTTTTCGATGAGAAAATACTCCAAGATGATTAAGCCTTTTGATATTATTATGGTTGTTCTCCTCTTAATCATTTCATTTGTCCCAATGGCCGTATTTGCGATGAACCAAGGGAAGGAAGAAGAAGGGAATAAAGTCATGGCCGTTATTACACAGGACGGGAAAGTCATTCGTGAAGTAGAACTAACAGGTCATACGGAAAATGAACAATTTATGATAAAAGGAAAAGGAAAACAATATAATTTAATCGAAGTGGAAAATGAACAAATCAGAATTAAAGAAGATAATAGTCCAGACCAAATTGGCGTCAAAATGGGATGGAAAGGCATACCGGGCCAAACAATTATTTGTTTGCCCCATAAAGTTTTAATTGAAATAGTAGCAGAGAAACCAGAAAAGACGAATGAGGATGGATTGATTTTGTCCCATTAGTTAATTGATTTGTGTGGAAAGCGATGTTCAATCATCGCTTTCTTTTTGTTTTTGTGATGTTGGTGGTTTGGCTGATAAGGGAAGGAGTTTGGCTGATAAGGGAAGGAGTTTGGCTGATAAGGGAAGGAGTTTGGCTGATAAGGGAAGGAGTTTGGCTGATAAGGGAAGAAGTTTGGCTGATAAGGGGAGGAGTTTGGCTGATAAGGGAAGAAGTTTGGCTGATATCCGCAAAATTAGCCTTTAATATATTCTCTTATAGCGAAGGAAAAAAGGGAACTGATCCAAAAAATAATAAAAAACCGATTTCACACTCTGATATTCCAAGGAGAATCGGCTCTTTTTAATAAAAATGTTTATTTTTCGTCGTCTTCCATAAAAGGCTTATTAACGTAATAATACATAACCCCCATAAAACCAACCCCGCCAATTAAATTCCCTATTGTTACGGGCACTAAGTTGCGAATAATGGCTGGGATAGTGACAGCTGGATTCTGATCTAGTACATAAGAAATAGAGAATGTTGCCATATTGGCAATGCTGTGTTCATAACCTGAGATAAAAAAGCAGAAAACGAATAAAATCATTACCGTTATTTTAGCGATATCTTCCTTTAAAGCCATTGGGATAAAGAATGCTAAACACACAAGCCAGTTACATAAAATTCCTCGAAAGAAAAGTTCACTTATGGGTGCTTGCAATTTAGTTTCTGCAGCGTGAAGCAAAAAGTCATTGACACTAGGTGACTTAAATAGCCCTGTTAGTAAGATGAAAACAGCAAAGAAAATTGCTCCGACTATATTTCCTGCATAGCTAGTTCCCCAAACTTTAAAGACATCGGTCCACTTGATTTTTTTTCTTAGTGCAGCATAAGTATAGTAAAAGGTGTTTCCTGTAAATAAATCTCCGCCACCATAAGCGATAAGAATAATAGCTGCACCGAATACTAATGCTGCCATAGGATACGCAAAAGGAGATTCTACTGCATAGAAGAAGTTCCCTGTCTTAAATGCAACAATTACTCCAAATCCAATAAACATACTGGCGACAACGGCACGCATAAAAAAGCGAAACTTACTGCGTTTATAAATTTTTAATTTTTTTAAGGCTAATTTTTCTACTTCATAAAGAGATGCGCCTTCCATATTCTAATCCTCCTGAAAAAAGGTTTTCTTTGTTTTCACTGTAATAATGTTTCTTACCCTATTATTATCATGTTGATTCCTTAAGAGGTCAATAAAATTATGTGAAAAAAATCACAATAATAATATATATTCGAAATTTGTTCACATTTCTACTGAAAAGTTAACGATCTTATTATATTCCCAAATAGACTAAATTAAAAATATTCATAAAATATGCAACATTTTTCTGAAAATACTGTTAATTAAGACTGAGCTATGTATTGGAAAATAGAATAAAACGCGTAATATCAGCTTGGAATAATTTGTCGAAGAATTCATGTTATATTTTCTTACAAATGTATAGACTTTATATTTATTCAATCATAAAATAGAAGATGGAAACTAACAAGGGAGTGAAGAGCTCATGACTTCAGCATATCGCATTTCGATGCTTGTAAACGATCAGCCGGGAGTTCTGGCTCGTATATCCAGCTTATTTGGAACGCATCATGTTAATATTGAAGATATCAAAACGAAAAAATATAAACGAGAAGCAACGACTAGAATACAAATTTCTAGTTCGGCAGAAGAGAAGCAAGTACAAAACCTTATCCTAGGATTACAGGGATTAATGGATGTTGTAGAGGTGGATGCAGATGCTATTCATCAATCGGCTTTTCAGCAACGACTGCTTCAACGTACAAATACTATTCAAACCCTAAGAGAGCAAAAAACACTAAGTAAAAAAGTATCTTACTGGCTAGTTGCCTGTAGCTTGTTCTTAACATTATTCGGTACGAATATTCCTGCCTCCCTGTATTCGCTTTACCGTGTAGAATGGGGACTTACATCGGGAATGATTACCCTTGTATTTGCTATTTATGCTTTTACGGTTATTCCAGCAATTGTGATTGCGGGGCAATTATCCGACCAGATTGGAAAAAAGAAAGTACTTATCCCGGGAATTTTCTTTTCCCTTATAGGAACTCTTTGCTTCACCGTAGCGAATGGTCTGGGAATGCTGCTTATTGGTCGCTTATTCCAAGGATTATCTGTTGGTATTTTAAATGGGGTAGCAGTAGCTGCTTTAACGGAGCTTGATGAGAATAAAAATACAAAAAAGACTGCGTTAATATGTGCTCTTGCTGTTACGCTTGGGAATGCATTCGGCCCAATTCTCTCCGGATTACTTGGTGATTTTGCTCCAATCCCATTGAGATTATCCTATTATGTACATTTATTATTTATCATTCCATGCTTTATCTTCCTATTTTTCTTAAATGAAAATATTAAACCTGGTTTAAAGCCTGTTCAATTGAAGAAGCCATTTGTTCCAAAAGAGATTATGAAACCATTCTTACTAGCATCATTTACTTCTTTTGTAGCATGGTCGATTATTAGTATGTTTATGTCGTTAATTCCGTCTAATCTGTCTAGCTTTACAACGGTAACTAGTTTAACAATATCAGGCGTAGTTGTAGCACTTGGATTAATCGCTGCTGCTTTTAATCAAATTTTATTAAAACAATTATCACTAATGAAATTAATGACAATTGGATATGTGTTTCTTGCATTGGGTCTTATCTTTCTAGTTATTACGATTGATACGAAATCACTGACCTTACTGTTGATTTCTGCTGTATTGATTGGTGGAGGAAATGGACCAGCTTATGCAGGAAGTCTGGCACTAGTTAATGAAGTAGCTCCAAGTAAAACGAAAGGAAATATTGTATCTACTTTCTTTGTCATTACTTATCTTGGTGTGAGCCTGCCAGTTATTGGTCTTGGCTATTTATCTCAGTCTTTCGGGGTAGCGGGGGCTGTAACGACTTATGTACTCATTATGGGAGTACTGTTAGTAGGAATTGCAGGCTTTGCATGGAAAGAGGGGAAATCCATTTTTCCTAAATGAAATATTCTAAATTAAAAGGCCGGATTTACTTTTAAAAAGTAAACTGGTCTATTGTCATCCCTATCAATTAAAAGTAAAAGAATTGTAAAGGAATAAAAAAGTATTAATAATTATCTCGATGTTGAATAGAATGTTGATGTAGAAGATTTGGCAAGGGAATCTGCTATGATATATCATAGAAACGAATTGGATGGCCCCATAGACAGAGACGATCTAGGAGGCTAGCTTGAAGGTTTGAAAAGATAGGTAGATTCCCTTAACCAATGAAAACTATATGCAGTAGATTGGTGCAAGAAATAGAAACGGAAAGAAATAATAAAAAATTTGTCGAAAAAAAGGTTGCATTTTTTACATGATGGTTATATAATAAAAAACGTGTTAAGGACATGTTAAAAAACAGTAAAGAAAACTTAATAAATGCGGGTGTAGTTTAATGGTAAAACCTCAGCCTTCCAAGCTGATGTCGTGGGTTCGATTCCCATCACCCGCTCCATACATAACTCACAACGCAGTGTTTCGTTTCATTAAGAACGAAGCATTGCGTTTTTTATATTTTACGAAGAAAATAGTTGGAAGAGGCGTTTTATAAAAAACGCTTCTCCCAACTATATTATTCCACAATGGAAAATGTGGCTTCTCCTCCATGAACTTGTAGAAACATTTTAAGTAGAGATTCTACCATTTGTTTGGCTTTTTCATTTGCAATAGAGGGTGGGAGATAAATGATTTGAATGGCATTTTTCGTAGATGATTGGACAGGGGCTCTGTCTGAATCGACAAAGGGGCTTCCAAATGGACCAAGTTCATCTTCTGATACAATCAAATTTTCAATCGAATTTATTCTTCCGTTAAGACCAGCGTATTGTTCGCTTTCTTTTCCGATACGTATGTTTATTTTTCCTTGAAGATTGGCACAATCATAAATACCGATCGGAATACCATATTGAAGGGAAAAGAAGTTATTAATATCAATACTACTATTAATTGGTTCTAAGTAATTCTGTTTTTTGATGCGTCTCAGCAGGCTTTCGGCTGAATGACGATAACGATTTGGATCTTTGCCTGTCTTTTTAAAGATTTCCCGCCATTCTTTTATAGAAGGGATATCCGTTACATTACTATCTTCTAAATCAAAAAAAATAGACTCTTGAAAAAGTCGCATCCGCCCTTTAATCATTTGCGGGGTGTCCATTACTTGCATGCCTTGATAATGAATGAAGCCAATCTTAAAATTGGGTATACGTTCTTTAATCTCTTTTGCGATTGAAATATCCAATATATACACCTCCAATATAATAGTTGTCTATGTTATTCTATATTTTAGCGTAATCTTTATAAAAAACCAATGAAAAGGAAGGAGGGGGCCCTATGGATTACCGTGAATTCAAGAAAGATATCATTGCATATAGTAAAACGATCGGGATCGATAAAATAGGCTTTACGAGTGCGAGCACCTTTGAAGAAATGAAAGTACGACTAATAACCCAGCAGGAGTTAAACTATCAATCTGGTTTTGAAGAGAAGGATATTGAGAAGCGGGTAAATCCCTCCCTTCTATTACATCAGCCAAAGTCCATTATTTCGATTGCATTAGCTTATCCTTCTAAAATGAAGGAAAGAGTAGTTAGCAAAAAAGGGGAGCGCAGAGGGATTTTTTGTCGTGCTTCCTGGGGAACAGATTACCATGTTGTTTTAAAAGATCGCTTGCAAAAGCTTGAAGATTATATAAAAGAACGAATTCCAGATGCTTTGTGTAAGTCAATGGTTGATACCGGGGAATTAGTGGATCGTGCAGTTGCCCAGCGAGCGGGAATTGGTTGGTCTGGAAAAAACTGTGCAATCATTACTCCTGAATTTGGTTCGTATGTTTATTTAGGCGAGATGATTACCAATCTTCCAATCGAGCCTGATACACCGATGGAGGATCAATGTGGAACTTGTAATAAATGCATTGATGTATGTCCAACAGGTGCCCTTGTTCAAGGTGGACAATTAAATGCACAAAGATGTATAGCATTTCAAACACAGACAAAGGGCTTTTTAGCGGAAGAATTCAGAGAAAAGCTTGGAAATCGAATTTATGGCTGTGATACATGTCAAACGGTTTGTCCAAAAAATAAGGGCATTGATTTTCATAATCATCCAGAAATGGAACCAGACCCTGAAATCGCAAAACCATTGCTTCAACCACTTCTTTTTATCAGTAATAAAGAATTTAAAGAAAAATATGGTCATATTTCTGGTTCATGGCGTGGGAAGAAGCCGATCCAGCGTAATGCGATTATTGCACTTGCCCATTTTAAAGAAGAAGGTGCAATCGGTGATTTAATTACAGTCATGAACAAAGATCCAAGACCAGTAATAAGAGGAACAGCCGCTTGGGCACTTGGGAAAATCGGCGGCGATGAATCAAAGACAGCCCTAGAATCAGCCAAACAACAAGAATCTGATCATGAAGTATTAAAAGAAATGGACGATGCATTACAGCGGTTAGCAAAATAATTAATAGGAATGAATGCTGAAATTTTTCGGAGGAAGAGGAAAAGAGGCGTTCATAAGTCGGATGAAAGCCGAAATCCCGTGGAGGAAGAGGAAAAGAGGCGTTCATAAGTCGGATGAAAGCCGAAATCCCGTGGAGCAAGAGGAAAAGTGGTGTTCAGCAGTTGGATGAAAGCCGAAATCCCGTGGAGGAAGGGGAAGAGTGGTGTTCATAAGTCGAATGAAAGCCGAAATCTCGTGGAGCAAGAGAAAAAGTGGTATTCATAAGTCGAATGAAAGCTGAAATCCCGTGGAGCAAGGGGAAAAGTGGTGTTCATAAGTCGAATGAAAGCCGAAATCTCGTGGAGCAAGAGAAAAAGTGGTGTTCATCAGTTGGATGAAAGCCGAAATCCCGTGGAGCAAGAGGAAAAGTGGTGTTCAGCAGTTGGATGAAAGCCGAAATCCCGTGGAGGAAGAGAAAAAGTGGTTTTCAGCAGTTGGATGAAAGCCGAAATCTCGTGGAGGAAGAGAAAAAGTGGTGTTCATCAGTTGGATGAAAGCCGAAATCCCGTGGAGGAAGAGGAAAAGTGGTGTTCATAAGTCGAATGAAAGCCGAAATCCCGTGGAGCAAGAGGAAAAGTGGTGTTCAGCAGTTGGATGAAAGCCGAAATCCCGTGGAGCAAGAGAAAAAAAAGTGGTGTTCAGCAGTTGGATGAAAGCCGAAATCCCGTGGAGGAAGAGAAAAAGTGGTGTTCAGCAGTTGGATGAACGCCGAAATCCCGTGGAGGAAGAGGAAAAGTGGTGTTCATAAGTCGAATGAAAGCTGAAATCCCGTGGAGCAAGGGGAAAAGTGGTGTTCATAAGTCGAATGAAAGCCGAAATCTCGTGGAGCAAGAGAAAAAGTGGTGTTCAGCAGTTGGATGAACGCTAAAAATCCACAGAGCAAGCAGAAAACAGGCGTTCATTAGAAAAATACTCTTTATCATTTTAACAAATTAATACGAGAAGAAAAAAGAAGGCTAGCAATGCCTTCTTTTTTTGTATACTTCTACTCCGCTTTAACATAGTTATTAATGAAGGGAGTAGATGGAATGAGACAACAATTAATGGAGTTAATCGAGAAAAGGATTCAGCAATGCGTTACAAAGGATAGGGAAGCAATAGTGGATGAAAAATTAGAGAGAAAAAGAAATAGCATGTATAAAAGAAAGGCTGAAATTGTTCATGTAAAGGCAAAAGGGAAAATTGAAGATATGGAAAAAAAGGCGGATGAGACAGAAGAATTAGTGTATTCTGTTCATCTTCAATATTTTATCAAGCAAGGCGAGCTTTTTTTGATTGAAGAAGAGGTGGAAAATAGAAAAGCTGTTGTTTACAAGGGGGTAATAATTGAAGATACAGAGGTTCTCCCAGCTTATCCAGAAGACTATCGAGAGGTGCCATTAGCGGAAGAATGGCGAGAAACGAAAGAAAGAGAAAGCCGCTATAAGTATGATCGTTTAAAGGCTGTTCAATATGCAGAAAAATGGTGGAATAGCTATAATCCGAAATACCATCAATTTGAAGTAGATTGCACCAATTATATATCTCAGTGTGTCCATGAAGGCGGGGCACCAATGAGAGGCTATCCTAATCGAAATAAAGGCTGGTGGATGCAAAATAATAATTGGAGTTATAGCTGGGCCGTAGCAAATGCGTTCCCAAGATACTTAGAAACCTCTACTGCTGGCTTGCGGGCAAAGCGGGTGGATAGTGCCATGGAGTTAAAGCTTGGAGATGTCATTTGCTATGATTTTGAAGGTGATGGGAAATATAATCATACAACGATTGTTACGGGAAAAGATGCGAATGGCGAGCCATTAGTAAATGCGCATACGTATAATAGTCGCATGCGTTACTGGAAATATGAAGATTCGACAGCTTATACACCGAATATTAAATACAAATTTTTTACGATTATTGATGGATAAAAAAGAGATTTATCTCTTTCGCATTTCCTTTTCACAAAGTGTATAATGGAACGGAAAGTAATAGTTAGAGGTGACAAACTTGGCAATACATATTGTTTTATACCAACCACAAATTCCTTCCAATACAGGCAATATAGCCAGAACATGTGCGGGAACAGACACGGTGCTTCATTTAATTCGACCATTTGGATTTTCTATGGAGGATAAAGCGTTAAAGAGAGCCGGCTTAGATTATTGGGAGTTTGTTAAGATTTATTATTATGACTCTTTAGAGGAATTTTACGATAAAAATGAAGGTGGAGCTTTTTACTATGTGACGAAGGCAGGGGAAACTCCATATGACTCCTTCGATTACAGTGCGATAAATAAAGAGCATTATTTTATTTTCGGAAGTGAAACAACAGGTCTCCCTGAAGAAGTCATTCAGAATAATGTAAATAAAACGTTACGAATTCCAATGACGGACAATATTCTTTCCTACAACCTTTCGAATACAGCAGCTGTCCTTATTTATGAGGCTTTAAGACAGCAAAACTTCGCTCATTTAAAATAAAATGAAACCAGAAAACTGGATAAATCGAAACAAGTATACGAAGATTCTACGTATACTTGTTTATTTTTTTGAAATACAGTGAAAAAAGCAGCTAGTTTAGCAAGCTAATTCTTTTGGTCTAAAAGATTATTGGTATATTATATTATAGTTACTATCAGTAATTTTGGGAGACAATAAGAAAAAACAAAGGAGAAGATCTCATGAATCAAACAATCGAAACCATACTCAATCATCATTCTGTTAGAAAATTTACAGATGAGGAGTTAACACAAGAGCAAATTCGTCTCCTTGTTGAAGCTGCGCAAAGTGCTTCTACCTCTAGCTTTGTACAAGCATATAGTATTATTGGGGTAAAGGATAAGGAGAAAAAGAAAAAACTAGCAGTCCTAGCCGGAAATCAGCAATACGTAGAGAATAATGGTCATTTATTTATTTTCTGTGCTGATTTATATCGTCATACAGTTGCTGCTGAAATGGAAGGAAAGAAGGAAGCCGCTCAGGACTCCATTGAAAGCACGGAAAAGTTTATGGTAAGCCTTATTGATGCTGCGCTTGCTTCGCAAAATATGGCCATTGCTGCAGAATCATTAGGACTTGGTATTTGTTATATAGGTGGTATTCGCAATAATTTAGTGGAAGTAAGTCAGCTATTGAAAACGCCTGATTATGTTCTGCCGTTATTTGCTTTAGTAGTAGGTCATCCAGACCAACAAACAGAGAAAAAGCCTAGAGCTCCTTTTCATCATATTTATCATGAAGATCAATATGAGCAAGATGAAGCACAATATAAAAAAGGTCTACAGGAATATAATGAAGAAATCAAAGCTTATTATCAGGAAAGAACAAATGGAGCAAGATCGGATACATGGACTGCGCAAATGGCTGCTAATTTTGAGCAAAAATCACGTATGTATATGAAGGAATTTGTGCAGCAGAAGAAGTTTGATTTGAAATAAGTAAAAAAACAGTGTCGAGGAATACTGAAGGGTTTCGTTTTAAGATGCAAATCGATAAAATGACAGAAATGACGTGTGAATTTGACACGTCATTTTTCTCGCTTTAAAAATGATTAATGAACTTTTAATAAATAGTGGCATTAAGATGTTCTTTATAACGTACTTGTTTCATTATTAGCTTCGTCAAAATTTATTTCTAAAAGTTCTCCAGCATGAACCAAACCTGAACCAAAGCCGTACATTAGTACTTTGTCCCCGTTCATTACTTTTCCTTCTCGAATACCTAGGTCAAGTGCTAAAGGGATGGAAGCAGCAGAAGTATTGCCAAATTTGGTTAAGCTATATAATGTTTTTTCCATCGGATACCCCAATTTATCACAAATAGGTTCGATTAGCCTTAAATTAGCACTATGAGGTATAAACCAATTTATTTTATCCATACTGATATGTGTTTTATCTAAAATTTTCTTAACATTGTTTGGCACATTCCTAACAACCCATCGAAAAACTTCTCTACCATTTTGAACAAGATACTCTGTATCTATTAATTCAATATCATTTACTTTTTTTGTCAAGCCAGGACGATATACAAATTGTGCTCCGCTTCCATCACTTCCTAAATGAAATCCAATGAAACTGCTTGTTTTCTCGTCTCTTTCCACTAAAACAGCTCCTGCACCATCTCCAAATAATATACAGGTACTTCTATCGTTGTAATCCGTAATCTTTGATAATGTATCCGCACCTATAACAAGTATCTTTTTGTGTAGTCCGGATGCGATATATCCGTGTGCGGTGTGTAAGGCATAAACAAATCCTGCGCAAGCTGCACTTAAATCAATGGTACCTGTATTGGATATTTCTAATTTATTCTGTATAATGCTTGCTACAGAGGGAAATGGAAAATCAGGTGTACTTGTTGCTACAATAATCATATCTACATCATTAACTTTTTTATTGTACCTTTGCATTAAATCTTTAACAGCAGAGATACATAAATCGCTAGTGAATTCATCAGAACGAGCTATTCGGCGTTCTTCTATTCCAGTCCTTTGAATAATCCATTCATTATTTGTATCAACCATTTGCTCAAGTTCTAAATTAGTTAATCTTCGTTTAGGTACATAAGTACCGATAGCTGTTATTCTCGCTCCGACCATTTGATCCACCTCATATTTTATTATTAGTTAGTATTAGTACCTAGTGCTAATTATAAAGGTATATTTTTACAAGTCAATTTTTCTTTTTTGATGGTTTTAACTTCTAATACAAGAGCGTAAGAAATTAGTGATTATAAGATAGCGGTCCCCCTACGAAAGAAAAGGTTTTTCCTCCAATTAGTTCGCTTCACTAAAAAAACTATTCCCTCTTTTAAGCATGTTCGTATTCGCTGGTGCATAGATTATATTAATCGTCTCTGATAAAGTGACAGGGGAGGTCCATATGAGTATATTAAAGAAAATCGAGATGCATAGACAAGAAGAAGAGTTGTTGAAGTGGGAAGGGACATTTGAAGAGTACCTAGAAATATTGAAGGAAAAGCCATGGGTTGGTCAATCCGCGCATTCAAGGGTTTATAACATGATTAAAGATGCAGGTATTGATGAAGTAAATGGAAAAAAACAATATAAATTTTTCTCTGATCAGCTCTTTGGTTTAGAAGAGCCGTTAGAAAGATTAGTAGAGGAATATTTCCATCCAGCTGCTAAGCGTTTAGATGTAAGGAAACGTATTCTATTACTAATGGGTCCAGTCAGCGGTGGGAAATCGACATTGGTAACCATGTTAAAAAGAGGCTTAGAAGCATATACGTACACGGATCGTGGAGCGGTATATGCGATTAAAGGCTGCCCAATGCATGAAGATCCACTTCATATGATCCCACATAGTCTAAGAAAAGATTTTTATGATGAATATGGAATCCGCATTGAAGGAAACTTATCACCACTTAATATGATGAGACTTCAGGAAGAATATAATGGAAAAATCGAAGATGTAATCGTCGAAAGAGTATTTTTCTCAGAAGATAAGCGAACTGGAATAGGAACCTTTAGTCCATCTGATCCGAAGTCCCAAGATATTGCTGACTTAACGGGAAGTATTGATTTCTCGACAATTGCTGAATATGGATCTGAATCAGATCCAAGAGCCTATCGCTTCGATGGCGAGCTGAATAAGGCAAACCGAGGGATGATGGAGTTCCAGGAGATGTTAAAATGCGATGAGAAATTCTTATGGCATTTATTATCCTTAACACAAGAAGGAAACTTTAAAGCGGGAAGGTTTGCTCTCATTTCTGCTGATGAGTTGATTGTGGCCCATACAAATGAAACGGAATATCGCTCCTTTATTTCCAATAAAAAGAATGAAGCACTGCATTCCCGGATTATTGTCATGCCAGTTCCATATAATTTAAAAGCATCAGAAGAGGAAAGAATCTATGAGAAAATGATTCGCGAAAGTGATGTTGCCGATGTTCATATTGCCCCACACACTTTAAAGATAGCCGCTATCTTTACGATTTTAACTAGATTAAAGGAGCCGAAAAAAGGTGATATTGATTTAGTGAAAAAAATGCGTCTATATGATGGCGAAAGTGTAGAAGGCTTCAGTTCGGCTGATTTGAAGGAACTGCAAAATGAATATGGCGATGAAGGAATGAGTGGCATTGATCCCCGTTATGTGATTAACCGGATTTCTTCTACCATTATTCGCAAAGATGTCACAAGCATCAATGCATTAGATGTGCTTTTATCTATAAAAGAAGGCTTGGATCAGCATTCTTCTATTACGAATGAATTAAAAGAAAAGTATTTAAATTGCATTTCCTTAGCACGGAAGGAATATGATGAAATTGCGAAGAAAGAAGTACAAAAGGCATTTGTTTATTCGTATGAAGAGTCAGCGAAAACGTTAATGGATAACTATTTAGATAATGTAGAAGCCTATTGCAATAAAAATAAGCTTCGTGACCCATTAACGGGCGAGCCGATCAATCCAGATGAAAAACTAATGCGTTCGATTGAAGAGCAAATTGGTATTTCCGAAAATGCAAAGAAATCTTTCCGTGAAGAAATCTTGATTCGCATTTCTGCCTATGCAAGAAAAGGAAAAAGATTTGATTATAACTCTCATGATCGCTTACGGGAAGCTATCCAGAAGAAGTTATTCGCAGATCTGAAAGATGTTGTAAAAATTACTACATCTACTAAGACACCAGATGAACAGCAATTGAAGAAAGTAAATGAAGTGGTTGCACGCCTTATCGATGAACACGGCTATAATTCCACTTCAGCAAATGAGTTGCTGCGTTATGTAGGAAGCTTATTAAATCGTTAATTAAATTGGTCAAGGAGGAACAGGCTAAAAGACGTCTGTTCCTCTTTTCGCCTAAAGATAAAGAAAAGTGAATAATTGGAGCATATCTAAAGCTTTTTCTAAAAAAAGTAAAATTATCGAAATTATTAGTAAATTATTTAAGACAACTGCATATGATAGAGTAATCACTTTATTTAGATAGAGTGATACCCAAATTAGTGTATGCGCAAAGGACTTCATATGTGCACAAAACGTAGAAAAAATTTTTAGGAGGGGTAAAATGACCGAAAAGCAAAATAAACATCAGTTTGTAATATCCCAAGAAAATTGGTCCCTCCATCGCAAAGGCCACGATGATCAACAGCGACATCAGGAAAAGGTGCAGGAGGCCATTAAAAATAACCTCCCTGATTTAATTACAGAAGAAAACATCGTCATGTCAAATGGGCGAGAAGTTGTAAAAATTCCGATTCGTTCATTAGATGAATACAAGATTCGATATAATTACGATAAAAACAAACATATTGGGCAAGGGAATGGAGACAGTCAAGTTGGCGATGTGGTCGCACGCGATGGTTCTGGAAATCAAAAAGGCCCAGGAAAAGGGCAAGGAGCAGGAGATCAAGCAGGAGAAGATTATTTTGAAGCAGAGGTCTCTTTAATGGAATTAGAAGAAGCTCTATTTAAGCAATTAGAATTACCGAATTTAAAACGAAAAGAACAAGATCAAATTGTTGTGGAAAATATTGAATTTAATGATATTAGAAAAGTAGGCTTAATGGGTAATATTGATAAGAAAAAAACAATGATCTCAGCATTTAAGCGCAATGCCATGTCTGGGAAACCAGCATTTCACCCGATTTATCCCGAGGATTTAAAATTCAAGACGTGGAACGAAGTACAAAAACCAGAGTCCAAAGCAGTTGTCCTTGCGATGATGGATACGAGCGGCTCGATGGGGTTATGGGAAAAGTATATGGCAAGAAGCTTTTTCTTCTGGATGACGAGATTTCTTCGCACCAAATATGAAACAGTAGAAATAGAATTTATTGCCCATCACACGGAAGCAAAAGTTGTGTCGGAAGAAGATTTCTTTTCTAAAGGAGAAAGCGGTGGCACGATTTGTTCTTCTGTTTATCGCAAAGCATTAGAATTGATTAATGATAAGTATGATCCAGGCAGATTTAATATTTATCCCTTCCATTTTTCAGACGGAGACAATTTAACGTCCGATAATGCTCGATGTGTCAAGCTAGTAGAAGAGCTGATGGAAGTATCCAATATGTTTGGCTATGGGGAAGTTAACCAATACAATCGACACAGTACGCTCATGTCTGCCTACAAAAATATTCAAGATGAAAGATTCCGCTACTACTTACTAAGACAAAAAGCCGATGTGTTCAATGCTATGGCAAGTTTCTTCCGGAAAGAGGAGGAGGGACAGATGTACGCATAAAAAATAGAAGCACAACTCATCAAATGGGTTGTGTTTTTTTGATAGGACAAGTGTGATGGAATAGGACGTCTATGTTATAATACTTTTTTCTTAAGAGCACTCTCTCATTTGGCCATTATTAGACTCTTTTTGACAAAATGGTACTTATGTAGGCCTAACAAGTCTAAATGTATACAAAATTTAATGACTGATACAAGTCTTTACTTTTACAAAGATTAAAACTTAGAGAGACCATCACTTTGTGAAGAATGACTAGTAAGAAAGAGTAAAAAGGAATATTTTTGTGTTTTCTTATTTAAGCTTGTTTGCATCTTCTTCAACAGTACTTCTATTTTTTAATGTTTTTTTAAATTCAGAGACACCGATAAATAGCATCCAAATACTCAAAGGAATAAAGGCTATGACAAAAAGTTTATCGGTAATCATATCCATCATAAATAAAATCAGAATAAAAATTGTTAATATAGTAGCAAGAGAAAATCTATTCATTTTCATCCCCAATTCTTAAGTAGATTGTTTACCGTTTGGTAATTGATATTATACAATACTAGCAAATATTAAAAAAGAGTAGGTTTTACTCCGATATTAAATTAATTCTAGAGAAAGAAGTGGAAAAATGACGAGTCATTATTTTATTGCTACCATGCGAGCTATTCCTGAATTTCATGAAGGAGACAATAACTACTCTTTTCTAAGTGGTGAAGCATATAAAGAGGTATTACCTTTTACATTACCATATGTTTATGAAGTGGATGAAGATGATAGAGAGTTAATAATCTTTCTTGATGACTTTATGCAATTAGGGGATGTTGTGGAACACTATATTTATGAAGAAGGACGAAATGGTATAACGCTCTCTGAAAATTTTCCAGAAGAAGCAAGAACCATTAATCTTTGGAAGAAAACGTATAAGGATCAATATGGTGCATATCAATTGGATCCTAAAAGATGGCGGGAAGATCTTTCAAGCCGAACCATTGCTTCTAAAAGAAGTGTCACTACATTTGTGAAAATATAGCTAAGAAGTTACTTATTTGAATGGCAGAGAAACTTTCCATGCATCCTCAAATAAACTGTATACGATTAAATATGGTTGCGATTGAATATCTTATCATTTGCCTGCCTTTTTCTTCCTCTTTTCAAGAAAAGTTAAAATCGTTGTTTTCATAGAAGCATAGGAACCAATGGCTGAATAGCCGTAAAACCAGCCCATAAACAAACCAGCAACAAGACTATGTCTATGACTAATAAAGACAGAAATCAATAATCCCAAAGCTAGGGCGATGGTCGGAACATATTTTTTCGGTATCTTTATCATCATTTTCAGTAATTGTGTCATAATCATCACTACAGGGACTGCGATGACAGCATCCCAGAAGTTTGTTTGTATAGTTGGGAAATCCATTACATCCACCACCTTTACGGTTTAGTATTCCATTTACCTTTGTAACTAATACATAATTCAAAAGTATCGAATAAACCGCTCAAGGAAGCGCATATTAATGCTGAGGTGGTATTTAATGGAGAAAAATAAAATGGAGAAACGATTTTTAAATGGATTACTTATCGGGAATTTATTGATCCTGCTGCCGATTTTATATAGAAACCCCCCAATTAGAGATTGGATTATTGTGTTTGTGTATAATGCTATTACCAATGGTTTGCTTGATATGCTTTTAACATCTCATAAAGTAATTAGATATCCAGTTCGCTTTCTGCCGAAGATATTTAATATACATATATTATTTGATTTCTTAATTTATCCGACATTTACTGTTTTCTATAATCAATTAACGAAGAGAGATAAGCCCTTTGCTATTTTCTATAAATTGATTTTTTTTACTCTTCCCTTTTTTATTATTGAATTATGGGCTGAAAATAAGACAAAATTAATTGAATGGAATAAGTGGTGGAAATGGTACTATTCTTTTCTAAGCATAATTCTTAAGTCATTAATAACAAGATTCGTTATCGAAATGTTAAGGAAAATGAACTTTTTGACAAAATGAGCTAATTTGCTTTCTCTAAAGTTTATGTATTTACAAACAAGGGGAAAATATTGGAGACAGACTAAATCTTTCTATCCCATTTTAAAAGAAAACATAGTTATTTCCTTCTTTTTATTGTAAAATGGCGAAGTAGAATAGTGTAACGTAGATTGTTTCATTCAATAATAGTAATTACATACTGTACGTGATTAGGATAGAAGTTAATCCTAAGAAAGGAAAGCAAATGACAAAAATCGTAAATATCATTCTGTTAATTAATGTCATTGGAATTGTTCTTTATGCAGCAGGAGTGCTTGATACGGATATCTTCCGTGTGGAGTTTTTATCCTCTGGTGTAATTATGCTTCTTTTTGGTTTAAGAGATGTTGTTAGAGGAGCGAAAAGAAAAAGACGTTAGGAATTTGGCCGTTTATGAAATGGAATGTTGCTTAAAAAGGGTAGGAAGGGAGCAAAAGATGAAGCCTATTTATCGATGGATCTATATATTTCTAGGGACAGTTTTTTTGGTTTTAGGAATAATTGGAGCCTTTTTGCCTTTGCTGCCAACTACACCTTTTTTATTATTAACATCCTTTTTCTATACACGGGGTTCTGAGCGTATTAATAAATGGTTTCGTTCTACAACGTTTTATCGTGACTATGTGAAAGGATTTCGTAAAGGCGAATTGACGAAAAAGCAGAAAATCAAAATCATTATCACGTGCTATATCTGCTTAGCTGTCAGTGCTATCCTTGTAGATCATTTCTATACTCGAATCATGCTGGGCTGTATTGCGATTGTTCAAGCCATTTCAATGTTTATCATAAAGACGAAAAAAGAGGAACCGGAAGTAATCATAAAAGAATAAGAAAAAAAACAGTGGATGACCTTTTTTAAGGAATCCTTTTTTTGTACTTATAGGTTAATAGTTGAAAAAAATACTTATTTAATAGTAAAATAGGATTCTAGTAATTTCCAATTAATAGCCTCAAGATAATTCCCCAGTTATACTAACATTTCCTATTGGAGGTAAAGATGAATAAAATTTCACAAGCAGAAGCAGTTAAATTAAAAAGTGTCCTTTCTAAGCGAATTCATGAACTAGAGGAGGAAATGGATAGAGTTGCATTTGTACAAGTTGAAGCAGGCAAGCCTATTCCGAAGCAAAAACGAACAATCCTTGATGTAGAGAAAGAGCTAGAAGAAGTACGAGCTGATTATCGATTGCTTGATAAATTAATGTATTGTGCCAATATCGAAAACGAAATTAGCTTTGAAAATACGAATATCACCATTGTGGAAGCAATTGAACTGGCGACACAGCTCCGCGCAAAGGCACGAAAATATAAAGAGTTTGCGGCAGCGGAAAAGGAAGAATACGTCTATTCTTATAGTGAAACAGTTCAACTAATGAAGGTAGCGACCTTTGAACCAGAGGAATATCGTATAAAAAGCTTAGAATGTGAACGAAAAGCAAACCGTTTATCCAATTTAATTAACAGCAAAAACTATCAAATTGAGCTAGAATTTGATGGGGAAAAATATTTTTAATTTTTTTTAGCATGCTTAACGGGCAGGCATCAAAATTGCTGCTCCTGCCTTGAAAAAGTGCGGAAGGAACGCCACTTACTTATCCATTTTTGCCTTGAATAGGTGAGACTCCTATTCAAGGATAGAAGGATTTCTCTTTTTGTGTACAAAGGTACGTTTACATGGTGCTGGCTAAACCAATGACCACTAACCTATTACTCGTTTACCCTTTACTTTTTACCAATTATTGCAATGGTGGTTGCGGACCATTTAGTCCTCTAATCCTTCTATGACGAAGCCGATCAAAGAATAGATTTTATTCTTTGGTTGGCTTTATTTTTGTTTATCATTAAAATGATTAGAAAGGAGGGAGTCTAATGCCAAATATATGGGAGCCCGAATACACCATAACAAAGGAGCAAGCTTCTCAATTGGTGGAGGAACAGTTTCCAATCAGTGTGTATTCTATTAGAGAAATAGGGGAAGGGTTTGATAATACAATCCTTCTCGTTAACGATTGTTATACGTTTCGCTTCCCAAGAAGAGAAATAGCGGTGAAACTTTTAACAAGTGAATGGGAGCTATTGCGGATTATTGCAGATCAGCTGCCTATCCCCATACCTAAGCCGGTTTATATAGGGTCAGCGAGCAGGATCTTTCCGCGAATTTTTATAGGATATGAGCATTTACCAGGAAATACTCCAGAAGGTTTAACGAATAAGGAAAGAATTCAGATGGCAAAGCCATTAGCACGCTTCTTGAAAAAATTGCATTCTTTCTCCACCGAGCAATTCAAGCTTGTTCCATACGATGAATTTGATCGACTTCATATTGATAAAAGAAAATCCCGCTTAATCGATTCGATTAAGAAGCTGCGTATGCATGAAGATATAGCTTTATTCCATTTAGTAGAAGACTATGCAAAAAAATTAACCCATATAGCAGTCCCAACTGTTCATGTCCTTACACATGGTGATCTCCATATTCGCAATATGCTTATTAATGAAAAAAAGGAACTAACGGGAATTATTGATTGGGGAGATACGCATATTGGTCATCCTGCCGTGGATTTATCGATTGCCTACAGTCTGTGCCCTTCTGAAGGGAGAAAACAATTTTTTACTAACTATGGCGAAGTAGATGATACTACGTTGAAACTCGCTCAGTTTAAAGCAATATTTACGACAATAACCTTGCTTATCTACAGTATAGATAAAAAAGATTGGGAACTTTATCAAGAGGGGAAAATTAGCTTATCTTTCGCTTTAATGGGAGAAAACTAATTTTTTTCCCTTTTTTAAAATAACCGGACGAACATTAATGGTTACGCCCGGTTAAAAAAAATTATTTGAACCCTAGAACTGGATGTGGGACATATGGTTCTTCTAAGCTAGCGATTTCTTCGTGTGACAATTGTAAAGAAAGTGCAGCAACCGCATCTTCTAGATGATGCAGTTTCGTTGCACCAATAATTGGAGCAGTAACAGGCTCTTTTTGTAAAACCCATGCAAGGGCAACTTGGGCACGAGGCACACTGCGTTTTTCTGCTATTGCTTTCACTCGCTCGACTACTTGACGGTCTGCTACTTCTGTTTGGGAGTATAATGTTCTTGCAAAGGCATCCATTTCTTTACGCGTACTTGTGTCTTCCCAATCTCTAGTTAAGCGGCCGCGTGCCATCGGGCTCCAAGGGATAACTCCAATACCTTCTTCTTTACAGAGGGGCAGCATTTCTCGTTCTTCTTCTCGGTAGAGCAGATTTAAGTAATTTTGCATGGAAACAAAACGAGTCCAGCCATTTTTCTCTGCTACATGATTTGCTTTTAAAAATTGCCATGCAAACATGGAGGATGCACCAATGTAGCGGGCTTTGCCAGCTTTGACAACATCATGTAATGCTTCCATTGTTTCTTCAATAGGTGTTTCATAATCCCATCTATGTATTTGGTAGAGGTCAACATAGTCGGTGCCAAGCCTTTTTAAACTATTATCAATTTCACTCATAATTGCTTTGCGGGAAAGACCAGCTCCATTAGCACCTGGACGCATTCTTCCATGTACCTTTGTAGCAAGCACAACTTCATCACGATTGGCAAAATCACGCAATGCCCGTCCTACTATCTCTTCACTTGATCCATCAGAGTAGACGTTAGCAGTATCAAAAAAGTTAATGCCAAGCTCCAATGCTTTTTTGATAAAGGGACGACTATCATTTTCTGTTAATGTCCATGCATGTCCGCCACGATCGGGTTCCCCATAACTCATACAACCAAGACAAAGACGAGAGACTTCTAAACCAGTAGATCCTAATTTAACATAATCCATTTGCTACTCCTCCTTTTGTTTTATTATAAAAGAGTGGCTATTCATTATGCGAGAGAAATGAATTAGGTCTTAAATAAAGAATCCATGTTAGTCTTTTTTAAAGAGTAATATAAAAATAATTGGAGAAGCAGCTGGAGTTTAAGGGATTTTGATAAAGGAATGATTTAATTCTTCCATATTATTCAATAGGTATGATATATTAACAAAAAAACATGGAACAGAGTGATGATATGTTAAAGGAATTTTTATTAGATACTTCCGAGAAAAATAATATCAAAAAACAAATTTATAAATACATTCATTTACATAAAAGAGCCTCTAAGAACGAGATGTTACAAGTATTTCATTTACCTCAAACAACTTTAACAAGAATTATCTATGAATTACATGATAAAGGATATATATACAATGATGGAAAAGGAGAACCAACAGGAGGAAGGCCACCTACCTATTATGCGGTTCTGCCAGATGCTGCATATGTGATTGGGATTGATATATCTAGGACACATGTAACTTGTATTCTTACTAATATTGCCTTTGAAGAATTAGGAAAGATACAAACAAAGCTTGAGACTACAGATACACCAGATAGATTAGTTCCTAAATTGATTTCGGATTTAAGGAAGTTATTAGAGATGCATAAGATTGAGGAAGAGTACTTACTCGGAATAGGGATAGGTTCTGTTGGCCCGCTGGATAGGGAAAAAGGAATCATTCTTAATCCTGATAGTTTTGCAGCTAGTGCATGGAATAATGTACGAATTGTAGATATTCTAAAACAGGAATTTCCTGTGCCAATCACTTTAAACAATGGTGCAAATACAGCAGCATATGCAGAATACTACTTAAACAGTTTGTTAGATGATTCTATTTTGTATTGTATCAATGGATATGGTGTTCGAACTGGATTTTTAGAAAGAGGAATAATCGGCAATAATCATGAAGGTGATTCGAGTGCAGCTGGGCATATCGTTATTGATATTAATGGAAGACAATGTATTTGTGGAAAAAAAGGATGCTTAGCCACTTATACAACCTATGAAGCACTATTGGAAAAAATAATGGAGAAAAAGGAAGTTTCTTTTCCAAAAAAGGAAATCAATGCTTTTGAATATATTATAGAAGCAATAGAAAAGAATGATCCATTAGTAAAAGAGTTAGTTTTAGAATCAGCCTATTACTATGGTATTGGGATAAGTAATATGGTTAATATATTGCATCCTACAAAAGTGTTTTTGCATGGAAAATTAATATATCAATATCCTTCTTATTATCAAGAAGTAGTAAAAACGATTAAAAATAATGTATATCAAAAAGATACTATTATTATTCAAAAAAGCACTATAGGAGAAAAATCCGTTGCTTTAGGCGGTGCAATCGAGCTTTATAATACTTATTTTAATATGCATAACTAATTACATCCATTAGTTAATTTGTTCTGCATATTACGAGGTGGGATGAGGAGAATATTCTTCATCCTTATTTCTATTTTGGTAATAATCAAAGATAAAGAGATAACTTTCATCCATTTTGAAAAAAAGTTGTGATAATATAATTACATATAGTTTTAGGAATACTAGAACTTAAAAAGGTGGATAAAGGGGTTATCTAATGAAACTCGAAAGTTTGGTAAATGAACGATATAATTCTTTTAGCGACGGAGAAATGGAAATAGCAAAATATATCTTACAAAATAAAGAAATCATCCATACGTTAAGCATTAACCAGCTTGCAAATAACAGTTTGTCATCTAAATCATCAGTCCTGCGATTTGCTCAAAAACTAGGTTTTTCTGGATTTACCGAGCTGAAAAATTTCATGAAATGGGGGAATTTTTTTTCAGATAATCCTGTTGTTAATAGTAGTCTAGGCGAACAAATCGTAAATAGTGTTACTACTACAATTGAACATTTAAAAAATATGAATATGGACGAAATGTTTCAAGCAATTGATAGCAGTGAACATATTTATATTATTGGCACAGGCTGGGCACAACAGAACCAAGCCTCTGAATTACAAAGAATGTTCTTAGGTGTGGGGAAAGAGATGCAGGTGCTTCCTTTTGGGCATACAAGCCTTTATCAACTAATGATCGAAAGAATGTGTGATAAAGACTTACTTATAGTCTTTTCCGGATCGGGCAATAATCCGATTCTAAAGGAAGCATTGACTACCCCTATTCTAAAGAATGTCAAAATAGTTGGGATTACTGCCAACTCCAATAATTGGTTAGCCAATCATTCGACATTTAATATTTATGCCTATATAGATTCACCAACAAGTATGAGAAATATTTATTCTTTATATAGTCCAATTCATGCCATTATTGAAATGTTAGTCTATAGTTATGCCGAATATCTGAATAGAAAAACATAATTACTGTTTAGTTATGATCAAGAGATTAAACTTCAAATAAATTACGATTCCAGTCATAAATATAATAAAGCTATTTTTATGGCTTCGTCCTTATTCAAACCTAGTCCTTATAAAAAGGCTAGGTTTTTTTGTATATAAAAGGAAGAATCACATCGAAGATATAGTTTGGATATCTAGAATATTCCCAAACTATGAAGCGCTTTCCCAAGATTGCTAGAAATGATCCACAAATAGCAGGAATAAATTATAATTCGTTTAGAAGGCGCTTTCGTAAATGAAAAGAATTAAACATTATTATTTCATTGTATAAAGGATAAACAAGAAACAAGGTATTAGAGCGAGTGAATTAGTAATCTAGAAGGATAGTTACAGGCAAGATTCTAGAAGAGCAAAGAAAGGGAGACGCAGAATGAGTTTACCAAAGGACTTTTTATGGGGTGGAGCCATTGCCGCTAACCAGGCTGAAGGTGCTTATCAAGAAGGCGGAAAAGGACGAGCGTTAGTAGATATTTTGCCTGCAGGAAAAGAACGCTGGGAGGCATTATATAATCCTAAAAAAGCTTTAGAAACAAAATATGACTATTATCCAAGTCATAGGGCAATTAATTTCTATCATACGTATAAAGAGGATATAAAGTTATTTGCTGAAATGGGATTTAAAGTCTTTCGCACATCTATTTCCTGGCCGCGGATTTTTCCAAATGGGGATGAACTGGAGCCCAATCAGGAAGGACTTAAATTTTACGATGATCTCTTTTCTGAATGCCATAAGTATGGAATGGAACCACTTGTTACAATAAACCATTTTGATACACCGCTATATTTGGTTGAAAAGTATGGTGGCTGGAGAAACCGTAAACTCATTGAATATTATGAACGATATGCAAAGGTAGTTTTCGAGCGTTATAAAGATAAAGTGAGATATTGGTTAACATTTAATGAGATTAATATGCTTCTTCATATTCCGTTTTTTGGTGGAGGATTAATAATCGATGATGATGAAAATGCTGATCAAATAAAATTTCAAGCAGCACATCACCAGCTTGTTGCCTCCAGTTTGGCAACGAAAGCAGCAAGAGAAATAAATGGCAGCAATTTTAAGATTGGATGCATGTTAGCTGCTGGTGAAATTTATCCATACTCTTGTCATCCTCATGATCTATTGAAATCAGTGAAAGAAAATCAAAAACAATATTTCTTTATTGATGTTCAGTCACGCGGTGCTTATCCGTCTTATACTAAACGGATGTTTCGTGAATTAGGTGTGAATTTGCAGATGGAAGCAGATGATGAGCGATTACTGAAAGAATATACAGTTGATTTTATTTCGTTTTCTTATTATTCGTCGCGCTTAACGAGTGCAGATCCTGCTATCAATGCAGGTAATAAATCTGGTAATGCGTTTGGTTCCCTACGAAATCCGTATCTTGAAGTATCTGAGTGGGGATGGCAAATTGATCCAATCGGGTTACGAGTAACGATGAATAACTTGTATGATCGTTATCAGAAGCCACTATTCATTGTAGAAAATGGATTAGGTGCGGTAGATAAACTGGAGAATGAAACGATTGAAGATGACTACCGAATTGATTATATGAGAGAACATCTTAAACAAATGATGGAAGCGGTTGATGACGGAGTAGACTTGTTAGGCTACACCTCTTGGGGATGTATAGATCTTGTTAGTGCAGGATCTGGTGAAATGAAAAAACGCTATGGTTTCATTTATGTAGATCTAGATAACGAAGGAAATGGGACAGGCAAACGATATAAGAAAAAGTCATTTGATTGGTATAAAAAAGTAATTGAGACAAATGGGGAAGAATTGTAATTCCAGTTAAAAAACCAAGCGTTCCAGCATTGATGAGATTATTGGAAAGCGCTAATAGTTTTACTGGTTAATATTTATGCCTATTAGTGGGGTTGGATATCTCTAGTTTTAGAAAAATTAGAAAGAGGGCTCAAAGATGAAATATGAACAATTGGCGAAAGATATTATTAAAAACGTCGGTGGAAGAGAGAATGTCAACAGTGTTGTCCATTGTGTAACGCGATTACGGTTTAAATTAAAAGATGAAAGTAAAGCGAATACAGACATACTAAAGAACATGGAAGATGTTATCACTGTTATGAAAAGCGGCGGGCAATATCAGGTAGTAATTGGAAATCATGTACCTGAGGTATATAAAGCGGTTGTAGAAGTTGGTAATTTTCAATCTAATTCATCTTTAGTAGAAGAAGATTCAGGAGAGAAGCAAGGACTTTTTAATAAATTTATAGATTTGATTTCTGGTATTTTTGCTCCGACGCTAGGTGTATTAGCAGCAACTGGTATGATAAAAGGGGTAAATGCTTTATTTGTAGCATTGGGCTGGTATGCAAATACATCAGGGACATACCATATTCTTAATGCCGTTGGGGATTCCTTATTTTACTTCTTCCCTATTTTCTTAGGATATACAGCAATGAAGAAATTTGGTGGTAATCCTTTTATTGGAATGGCAATCGGAGCTGCATTAGTTTATCCGACATTATCCGGATTGACTGCAGGTGATCCGCTGTACACCTTATTTGCAGGAACACTTTTTGAATCGCCAATTCATATAACATTTCTTGGAATACCGGTCATTTTAATGTCTTATTCTTCTTCTGTAATTCCTATAATAATTGCAACCTATGTTGGATCAAAGCTAGAAAAGTGGTTCGCACAAGTAATTCCAGCAGTTGTTAAAACTTTCTTAGTACCTTTCCTTACGTTGTTAATTAGTGTACCATTAACATTTATTTTTATTGGCCCAATTGCAACTTGGTTAGGTAAGCTATTAGGAGAATTGACTCTGTGGGTCTATGATTTAAGCCCGATTATTACAGGTATTGTAGTTGGTGGTTTGTGGCAAGTATTTGTTATGTTTGGCTTGCATTGGGGATTAATTCCGATTGCTTACAATAATATTGCAGTACATGGCAGTGATTATATCTTAGCATTTAATTCAGCAACATCTTTAGCAACAGCTGGGGTTGTGTTAGGTGTTTTAGTCCGTACAAAGCAAAAAAAATATAAAACATTAAGTATTCCAGCTTTTATCTCCGCGATATTTGGTGTTTCCGAGCCTGCTATTTATGGAATTACCCTGCCGTTAAAAAGACCATTTATTATTACCCTTATTACTTCTGCTATAGGTGGATGTATTATGGGAATTATGGGAACAAAGGCATATACAATGGGAGGACTTGGTATTTTTGGTTTGCCGACCAAAATTAACCCCACTGATGGCTTCGATATGGGATTCTGGGGAGCAGTCCTCGCGATGACATCCAATTTAATAGTAGGGTTTATTCTAACATACTTATTTGGCATCGATAAGAATAAAGAAAAAGAAGAATTAGCAAAACAAGAACAAGCTGCAAAGGAAAAAGAAAGTCCAAACAATCCGCAAGGTACTGCTAGTAATGAAGAAATATATAGCCCTCTTAAGGGAGAAGTAAGAATGTTAGCAGATGTAGAAGATGCAGCATTTTCTTCGGGGACACTTGGAAAAGGGGTTGCCATTAATCCCGCAGAAGGAAAATTAATATCGCCGGTGGGCGGAACAGTTACGGCCCTCTTTCCTACGAAACATGCTATCGGGATTACAACAGACGCAGGAGCGGAAATTTTAATTCATATAGGAATGGATACGGTACAATTAGGAGGGAATTACTTCACAGCTTATGTTAAAGATGGAGATCGAGTAGAAAAGGGCCAGTTATTAATAGAATTTGATATGGATAAAATCCAAGAATCAGGTTATTCATTAATTACGCCAGTTGTTGTTACTAACTATGATCAGTACAGAGATATAATAGTTGCAGCCGGACACAAGATTAATTTTGGCGGAACCTTAATGGCGCTAGAAGCCTAATATAACATGGAAAAGGAAGGTATATCCTTCCTTTTTTTTATTACTAAACAGTGAGCAGCGCACAACATTTTTTGTATTTTTTACCACTTCCGCAAAAACATAAACTATTACGGTCTGGGAGAGGATGACCTTCTCTTATCAATTGCTGTTTCCATTGGCTTTTAATGGTCCTAGTTAATCTATTCATCCGGTCAGATGAATATTGGTAGATGATCTTAAAACTTTCGCAAAAGTAATCATAATTAGCATCTTCTGTCCAATTACGATTTCGGGGACATCCTCCATGGCAGAATGATAAGAACTCACAATCAAGGCATCTTTCAGCTAAATCCTCTTTCTTAGTTAGGAATGTATTATAGATAGGGCTTGATAAGATATCAGTTAGGCTATCTTCTCCGATGTTTCCTAACCGAAGATCTTCTGTGATATAAAAATCACATGGATAGGCATCGCCATTTGATTCTAGTATTAGTGTTTTGGGACAAGTTTTTCGATGTGTGCATAAGGCAGCCTGCTGATGCAAGGATACACTTAAATATTCATCAAAAAAACGAATAGAAGTTTCAGGGCTACCATCATTGAACCAAACATCGAAGACATCACATAAGAATTTTCCATATTCTTTTGGAGTAATTAAAAATTTTCCTGGTGCATCTATATCTTGAGATTGAAAATCCATACAAGGAATGAACTGAATATAACGGAAATCCTCTTCCTTATAAAAAGCCATTAATTCTTGACCTTTTAAGACATTATCTTCATGGACAACCGTTAGAATATTAAACTCCACACCTGCTGCTTTTAAATGAGAAATCCCGCGCATTACTTGCGCAAAACTGCCTTGTCCCCCTCTATTTGGCCGTCTTTTATTGTGTATTTCTTTAGGACCATCAATACTTACCCCAATTAGAAAATTATATTCCTTAAAGAAATCAGCCCATTCTTTTGTAATAAGGGTCGCATTTGTCTGCAAGGAGTTACTAATAATTGACCCATTTTTGCCATATTTCTTTTGTAACTCAATTACTTTCTCAAAAAAGGGAAGCCCTGCTAATAAAGGTTCACCACCTTGCCACACAAAAGTCATAAATCCATTGCTATAGGAGGAATACTCCTTTATAAATTTTTCTAAAACGTCTAAATCGAATGTTTGAATTGTACTCTTATTTTCACACTTACTGTAATAGCAATAATCACAAGCCAGGTTGCAAGCCTCTGATACCGTTTTTAAAAGTACAGTAGTTAAGGGTGCTGCTATTGGAGAATGAATCATATTAAACTACCCACCTTATCCATGTATTATCTATTTATTACAGCATAAAGCATTGTATTTATATATGATTAAAGTCACAGTGAAAATATACCAAATAGAAATTAGTCTTTATTGTCCCAAAATGATGGATAATTTCCCAACCTGCCTGAAACCGACCAAAAATAGGGAATGCAATTATATAATAAATTTATGTTATTCATAAAATAGTACTTACACAGAGAGGAGAAGAAATAATAAAATGCGAGCAGTTATGATAATGTTTGATACTTTATCTCGAAATTTTCTTCCGAATTATAATAACAATTGGGTGCATGCTCCCAATTTTAAGCGATTACAGGATAAAACAGTAACATTTGATCATTTTTATGGTGGCAGTATGCCTTGTATGCCAGCAAGAAGAGAACTGCATACAGGGAATTATAACTTCCTGCATCGTCAATGGGGTCCCCTCGAGTCGTTTGATCGTTCTGTATTTGAAGAATTGCAGAAAAATGATGTGTATACACATTTAGTAACAGATCACTCTCATTATTTTGAGGATGGAGGTGCTACTTATCATAATCGCTATTCTACCTGGGAAGGATTTCGCGGGCAGGAAGGCGATAGATGGATTGCAAGGGGGGAAGCACTCCCAAACGAAAACAACCATAAATTAAATAAGCAAGGATTGTCTGTGATCCAGCATTTTGCAAACAGAACAAGACAACAAGAGGAAGAAGAGATGTCAAGTGTTCAAACAATTGCAGCTGGTTTAGACTTCTTACACACACATAAGGAAAAAGATAATTGGTTCTTACAGATTGAATGCTTCGATCCACATGAACCGTTCTATGTACCAGAGAAATATAGAAAAATTTATGATTGTGAAGATAAAAAAGATATCCCATATTGGCCAGCCTATCAGCAATTAAAAGAAGGAGATTATGAAGAAAAAGATATAGAAGACATGCAAAAAGAGTATGCTGCTTTAATTAGTATGTGTGACTATCACCTCGGTAAGGTACTAGATTATATGGATGAACATGATATGTGGAAAGATACGATGCTTATTGTCAATACAGATCATGGATTCTTATTAGGAGAACATAATTGGGTTGGTAAGAATATTGCTCCCTTATATGAAGAAATTATTCATATTCCATTCTTTATTCATGTACCTAAAATTACTATAGGTGGAACTAGATGTTCGGCGTTATCGCAAACGATCGATATTCCTGTGACTTTGATGGATTATTTTCATGTTCCCTATGATAATAAACTCCTGCTAGGGAATTCGCTCCTGCCGATTCTTGAAAAAGAGAAAGAAGAAAATCATAAGTCCATTTTGTTTGGCACTCATGGTTCTTATGTAAATATTCATGATGGAAGATATACTTATATGAGAGCTTCCAGTCAGGAAGAAAATGGTCCCTTATATAATCATACTTTAGCAGTCACCGCGATAAGGGGGTTCTTAGATCAAGAGGCAATAAATAAAGCGGAATTAAAACCAGGAACAAGATTTACAAACTATTCCCCTTACTTAAAAATTCCAGTGAAGAGTTATTATAATTCTTATAAGACTGGCAGCTTATTATTTGATATCCAAAATGACCCGAAACAAGAAAAGCCTATAGTTGATAAAGAATTGGAAAAGGAAATGAGTCATAAATTAGTAGATCTAATGCGGAAGAGCGATGCACCAGAAGAGCAATATATACGTTTAGGATTGGATAGAAGATAATTTATAAATTTAAGTGAGGACTCTTTGGTTATGCATATATAATTAAGGAGTTCTCATAGAGTAAGACAAGATTTATAGATAGTTCATGACTAGAAGTTTTATGAATTTCTAGATGTTTATTGCTTAATTTGCACACTTTTATCCAAAATGGATAAAAGTGTGCTATAATGAAAGAAAGAACAGAAAACTCATTCGTTCTATTCTGAAATAGACGGAGGGAGATTATATGAAGTTGAAAGTATCGTTGTTTCAAATATTTTGGGTGTTCTGCAAGATGAGCCCTGTTACCTTTGGCGGTGGCTATGCGATGATCCCCATTATAGAGAAAGAAATAGTAGTCCGAAAAAAATGGATGAAAATGGGAGAGATATCAGATACGTTAGCACTTGCGGGAACAGCACCTGGAGCTATTGCAGTAAATGCGTCTATATTTATTGGATATCGCCTAGGCGGAATTCTAGGAGCATTGGTTGCTATGCTAGGCGCCCTTCTTCCAACATTTCTGATTGTATTAATTCTAGGCAGTCTATATTTATATTTTCAAGACAATGTCTTTGTAAATGCAGCATTTAAGGGGATTAGTGGAGCAGTAGTGGCGCTTATCGGTTATGCGGCAATAAAGATAGGAAAGACGTCCATTATTGATAAATCAACCGCCGTATTATCAATTGTGATGATAGTAAGTATGATTATATTTAATCTTCATCCTATCGTGGTTATCCTACTAGGTGCTTTACTAGGAATCATGATTGCAAAAGTTAAAGAGAAACTAGGCATGGCTGTGAAGCTGGAAAAAGAGGAGAGTCAAGTTCACGAAGCAGATCAAGCAAGTTAGGGGGAGGATAGCATGCTCGTTCAACTATTTTTATTTTTTTTATTAATCGGAACTGTTTCTTTCGGCGGCGGCTATGCAATGATCCCTGTTATTGAGCAGGGGGTATCTGCTAGAGGCTGGATAAGTACGAATGAATTTACTGATATAATGGCGATTGCCGGCATGTCTCCAGGTCCAATTGCAACAAATAGTGCCACATTAGTTGGCTATCAGCTAGCAGGAGTTCCTGGAGGAATTATTTCTTCTTTAGCAATGACGATTCCTTCCCTGGTCATCATCCTGTTAATGGCTATTTGTTTTACAAAAGTAAATGAATATAAATTAGTAAAACAGAGTTTTTATGGACTAAGACCAATTGTTACTAGTTTAATTGTTTATGCTGCTTGGAAATTTGCTTATTCGAATCATGTTATTTCTTTAAATGTTAATATGGAAATGATTTCTCTTTTGCTTATATGTTTGGTCTCTCTCTATTTTTTATGGAGATGGAAGGCTCATCCTTTATTTGTTCTATTAGGTGCTGGCATCGCAGGGATTTTTGTTTTTTAGGAAGGAGACAAGTATGGATAAGGAATTACAAAGCAAATCATGTTGTTCTGCAAGTAGAGAGTCAATGGACTTTATAAATTTCGGAAGAGAAGATGCTACTTTCACAAAAAATAGTTCTTACTCCCGCAAAAATATGCTTCTTCTTCAAGGAGGAGAATTCTTAATGGGAACAGAGGATCAAGATGGTTTTCCCTTAGATGGAGAAGGACCAATCAGGAAAGTTAAGATAAGCCCCTTTTATATGGATAAATATGCAGTTACTAATGAGGAATTTGCACGTTTTATAGAAGAAACAAATTATAAAACAGATGCAGAAAAATTTGGCTGGTCCTTTGTATTTCATTTGCTGTTAGCAAAGGAAGATGCTGCTATATATACAAGAGCTCCCAGAAATACACCTTGGTGGCGTGTAGTAGAAGGAGCATATTGGAAAAAGCCAGAAGGTCCCAATTCTTCGATAGAAGATCGTTGGAATCACCCTGTTGTTCATATATCTTGGAATGATGCCATGGCTTATTGTAAGTGGGCTGGAAAAAGGCTGCCAACAGAAGCTGAATGGGAGTATGCAGCCCGCGGAGGATTAGAACAGAATAAATATCCATGGGGGAATGAGCTAAATCCGAACGGGAAGCATATGTGTAATATTTGGCAAGGGGAGTTTCCTACAGTGAATACCATAGAAGATGGTTATTTAGGGACAGCGCCAGTAGACAGTTTTGAAGAGAATGGATATGGTTTCTACAATATGGCGGGAAATGTCTGGGAATGGTGTTCAGACTGGTTTCATCCCACATACCATCAGAAAGATTCCCTGCAAGATCCAAAAGGACCTCCAAATGGTAACACAAAATCGCTGCGTGGCGGATCCTACTTATGCCATGATTCCTATTGTAATCGCTATCGAGTGGCAGCAAGGACAAGCAACACGATAGATAGCTCGAGTGGCAATTTAGGTTTTCGATGTGCCGCAGATGTGGATGAAGTAGAAGTAAATCAAAACAGAAAATGAGTATTTAGCAAGATGATATAGATGGAATTAGAATTAGACTCTACATTAATGTACAATCATAATATCTATAAGTTTAGGAAATACGAAAATTAAGGTTGTGAATGAATGATAGAGTTTTTTGCTATTTTTGGTTTTTATTTACTACCAGTTTATTGCATTATTTTCTGTTTAAATCTAGTATCCTTATTAAAGAAAATACAAGAGGAAGATAGCACTACTAAAAATACAATATGGTTTACCATTTCTTTTATTTTTATCATAATGACCGTTGCCTCCCTTATAGCTGTTAATTAAAAGAGGATGGAAGTAATGATGGGGAAAGGCTTAGTCTTTTAATCGTTTGATTAAAGATAAGCGTAAAATCAAAAAGCTAGAACGAGATTCCAGCTATTGAATATATTTTGAATAAGATCTGTATGAAAAGCAATATGAAATGGGACTTTCTTTTAAAGGAGTCCTTTTTTTGTATTAGAATAGACGGCATCAGAATTCAAAGATTATTAATAAATTCTGTTTGAAATGAGAAAACGATTAATAAGTTTTTATTAATACACTGATTATTTTAAATTCCTTCATTTTATTAATCTGCTATAATGTATGGAAAATGTTTAATAGGGGAGAAAGGATAAATTACTGATGGGTGAACTATATGAATATATTGAAATAAATCAGAAAAAAACAATAAAATTTTTCTCATTCAAAGCCAAAGATACAGAAAGAATTATACCTATGCATTGGCACGATAGTCCTGAACTAATTTATTGTGTAGAAGGAAAGCTAAAAGTCTGGTATGAAGGGAAAATTGTTACCCTAGGAAAGGGAGATTTGCTATTAATCAATTCTAATACCCCACATTCTACCCAAAGTATAACTCATAATAATGTATGCATTATTCAGTTTCCTGGAAATTTTCTTGAAGAAGAAAAAAAATCGATTCATTTAAGCACTTGCGAAAACAAATATGATGCGCAAGTAATAGACTATACTAGGAAAATAATAACTGAAATTATAGAATACCATGTATCGACGAACGAATATGACTACTTATTGGAACAGAGTAAAATACTTCATTTAAAATATTTATTGGTAACAAATTTTTCCTCTGGAGCTAATGGGAAATGTGAAGATAATAATCGCAAACAATTAAAATTGAAGCAACTTGAAATTGTAATAAGGCATCTAAAAAATAACTATAAAGATAATCCTAGCTTAAAGGAAATTGCCAATGCTTGTGGATATTCTGAAGCGTATCTCTCTCGATTATTTCATACAATAACAGGACAGACTTTCATAGATTTTAAAAGAAATCTTTGTTTAGAAAAAGCAATTGAGCTTATGAATACAACAGATAAAACCATTACACAAATTGCCTATGAATCAGGTTTTTCAAATGTAAAATCATTTAGAAACTATTTTCGATCAACTATGAATATTAATCCCAAATACTATAAAAGGTCAAAAAATGACCCTTAATTAGTAAGAAAATGCAACGTAATGTAAACGTATTCCTGTTATCCTTATTTGTGTGGTTAGCTAAATTACACGTGTTTTTGATAATTAATAAACAGAAATGAGGGGGAGAAATGAGTAATAAAAATTATAAAAATATTGCTCAAGAAGTAATACGTGGTATTGGTGGGACTGACAACATTATTTCGATGGCTCATTGTGCTACTAGGCTAAGATTAATTGTAAAAGATAGGGATATAATTGATGATGAATTGATTGAAAATATTGATTTTGCTAAAGGTTTCTTCTTTACTTCTGGTCAATATCAAATTATTTTTGGAACGGGTACAGTAAATCATGTTTATGATGCGATGTTACAAGAAGGCGTATCTGGAACAACAAAGTCTGAATTGAAAGAGATTGCTTCAGATAAAGATGATAATATCTTTTTAAGAATGATACGTTTGTTCGGCGATGTATTCGTGCCAATTATACCGGCATTGGTAGCTACTGGGTTATTTATGGGAGTAAGAGGATTGATTTTACAACCTGATATCCTCGCAGTATTTGGTTTAACGCCAGACCATATTTCAGATAATTTTATTAAGTTTACTCAAATATTAACAGATACTGCTTTTGCATTTCTTCCTGTATTAGTTTGTTGGTCTGCTTTCAAAGTATTTGGAGGTTCGCAATTATTAGGAATTCTGTTAGGGTTAATGCTTGTACATCCAAGTCTACCCACATCATGGGATGTTGCACAAAATGTAGCAGAACCTTTAAAGTTTTTCGGAATTATAAAAGTTGCAGGCTATCAAGGCTCTGTTCTTCCTGCATTTATTGTTGGGGCCTTGGGAGCAAAGGTGGAAGGATTTATTAGAAAAAGAGTGCCAAGTGCTCTCGATTTAATTTTATCTCCGTTCTTCACTTTATTAATTATGATAGTTTTAGCGTTTTTCTTAATTGGCCCTGTTTTTCATGAAGTAGAATTATTATTATTACATGCAGTAACATATGTTTTAGAATTACCATTTGGTATTGGTGGTTTAATTTATGGTGGGATTAATCAAGTAATCGTTATAACAGGATTGCACCATCCTCTTAATTTAATTGAAATCCAAATGCTTGCTGATACAGGAAAAAATTTGGTTAACCCGATAAGTACTGCTTCGATCTGTGCTCAAGCAGGAGCTGCATTTGCAGTCGCGGTTAAATCAAAAAATATGAAAACTAAGGCTATTGCATATCCCTCCACTATGTCTGCATTACTAGGGATTACTGAGCCAGCTATTTTTGGTGTTACATTAAGATACGGGAAGCCTTTTATTATGGGATTAATAGGGGGTGCTGCTGGTGGATTTGTAGCTGGGTTAATGCACTTATCAGCCACAGGAATGTCTATTACAGCTATTCCTGGGACTTTGCTATTTCTGAATAGTCAAATTTTTGGATATTTATTAGTATCCCTAATCGGATTTGGTGTGGCATTTATTCTTACCTATCTTTTTGGATATAAAGACAACCAACAAGCAAAATAATAAGGAGGGAGTATCGATGCAAAAAAATGAAGTAATGGCTCTAATCGATTCTCTTTCCGTTGAGGAAAAAATCGGTCAACTAGTGCAATTAACTGGAGATTTTTTTACTAATGAAACGGAAGAAACGATAACTGGTCCGATAAAAAAATTAGGATTAAATGAAAATTATAATATTTATCATACAGGATCAATCTTAAATATTACTAATGCTCATGAAATAATTAAAATTCAGGAGAAATATTTAGAAAACTCAAGCCATAAAATCCCTTTGCTTTTTATGGCAGATATTATATATGGATTTAGAACTATCTTTCCCATTCCATTGGCACAAACTTGTAGTTGGAACTTTGATTTAATAGAAGAAGCAGCTTCCATTAGTGCTAAGGAATCGTATGAAGAAGGATTACACGTTACATTTTCTCCTATGGTTGATATTGTAAGAGATCCAAGATGGGGCCGTGTTATGGAATCTCCTGGAGAAGATACGCTTATGGCCGAATTATTTGCAGAAAGAGTAATAAAAGGACTTCAAGGTAATTCCGAGCAAAAAATCCCGAAAGATAAAATTGCTGGATGTGTTAAACACTTTGCAGCATATGGAGCTCCTATAGCAGGGCGTGAGTATAATGCAGTAGATATGTCTGAGCATACATTGCGGGAGGTATATTTACCGGGTTACTTATCGGCAGTAAAAGCAAAAGTGAAGCTTGTTATGACGGCATTTAATACTTTAAATAGCGTACCTTCAACCGGTAACGAGTGGTTAAATAAGATGATATTAAGAGATGAATTTAAATTCGCGGGAGTACTTATTTCAGATTATGCAGCTGTTGAGGAATTAATTACTCATGGCTATGCTAATGGACCGAAAGAAGCAGCGCAGCTAGCATTAAAAGCAACAGTAGATATTGATATGAAAACATCGGTTTTTGCTAATGAATTAGGTGCAATTGTTAACAACAATGAGCAAATGATGGATTTACTAAATAAAGCAGTTTATAGGATTTTATCCTTAAAAAATGATCTGGGCTTATTCGAAGATCCATATAGAGGATTAAAAGAAAGATCAGCAGAAAACTCTAGTATCTTATGTTCTGAGCATAAAAAGACTGCTTTAATGTTAAGTGAGGAATCGATTGTTTTATTAAAGAATAATGGCGTCTTGCCATTAGAAAAGGGCAAAAAGGCTGCAATCATTGGACCATATCACGATGAAAAATCAACGCTAGGTATGTGGGCTATCAAAGGTGACATAAATGACACTATTACATTGAAAGATGGGATAAATGAGATTGTAGGGAATAATAAGAATCCTTTTTGCAGAGGATCACATCTAATAGAGAAGGAAACGGCACACTTACTTGGAAAATTTGAAGATAAAATTCCAAATGAAAGAATAAGTAATGATGAATTAATAGAAGAAGCTGTTAACTTAGCAAAGGACTCTGAAATTGTAATACTAGCATTAGGTGAAAGTATTTTTCAGAGTGGTGAAGGTGGATCACGTACAGAGATTACATTACCTAAACCTCAACAAAAATTATTCGATGCTATAAAAAAATTAAATAAACAAATAATTACTATCATTTATAGTGGACGTCCGTTAATTTTAACCGACGTAGAAAAACACTCAGATGCTCTTATACAGGCTTGGTTTCCAGGTATTATGGGAGGAAAGGCCTTAGCGAATATTCTCTATGGGATAAGTAATCCATCAGGAAAGCTGTCGATGTCTTTCCCAAGGAGTGTTGGACAAATACCAATCTATTATAATGAGTTAAACACAGGGAGACCAGATCTGCCAGAAAATGCTTTTTATCGCTTTGCTTCACGATATATTGATGAATCTAATAAACCATTATTCTCTTTTGGCTATGGATTATCTTATACAACTTATCAGTATAACTCTGTCTCACTTAATAAAAAGTTAATAAGGCAAAATAGCCATGATGAATTAATTGTAACAGTTGAGGTTGAAAATACTGGGGATTATGACGGTTATGAGATTGTGCAGCTTTACATAAGAGACCAGTTTGGCAGTACTGCTAGACCAGTAAAGGTACTAAAAGACTTCAAAAAGGTATTTATTAGAAAAGGCGAAGTGAAAACAATCTCATTTACAATTACAGAGGAGCAATTGAAAATTTATCAAAGTGATTTAAGCTTTGCTAGCGAGCCAGGTCAATTTGATGTTTATATCGGTTCTAGTAGTGAAGATTTACCTTTAAAAGAAAGCTTTGAATTAATTCAAAGCTAAATGAATTTATATAGAAATGCAATAAGTATAAGGCTGGAATATAACCACTTTTCCTTAGTTTTATGTATAAATTCACTACCATTAAAAGGTTTTCAAATTATAGGGGAAGAAACTCAATTACTAAATGATTTTATGGAATTGTTCGGTTCGGGTATAAAGGCTGCCGAATGGGGAAATCAAGAGTTACCAACGATTCATTAATTAATTCAGCTACTAAGAATTCAATTAAACAGAATAGAGCAAAATTTAGAAGATCGTTTAGATGATGAGATAATACCCTACACTACTTCTACAGGTCTTACCCTATCAACAGTGAAAGAATTAGTAAGTTTTTGTCTATATCATGAAGGAATGCATTTTAATGCAATTAAATCGATCAAAAGGAATATTTAGGATCACTAAAATAATAGCATTAAGAAATATATGTTAACTCTACATTGGTAGAATAAAAAATAAAAACGAAACGTCTAACCCCTTGATACATAAGGGTTAGACGTTTTCTTTATTATACCATAATTAAGATTAAGAAGGATTAATGCTTTTTTATTAAGTTATTAAACAAAAGGGAATTAGTGGAAGACGGAAAAATATAACTTGAAATACCATTTTATTCTATTTGGTATATAATTAACTTGTATTTTATATATAGGAGGAAATTTATGACTACATCTAGTGACTACATTCGCTATATTCGTGGAAAAGTGGGACAAGATTTAATATTTCTTAATTTTGCTGGAGGTATTGTTTATAACGAACGAAATGAGATTCTCTTACAAAAAAGGGGAGATGGAAATGAATGGGGTTTTCCAGGCGGTGCTATGGAACTAGGAGAATCTCTTGAAGAAACAACAAAACGAGAAATTCTTGAGGAAACAGGATTAAATGTTAAGGTTGAACATCTTATTGGTGTCTACTCTAAATATTCTGCTGAGTTTCCGAACGGAGATAAAGCTCAGACTATTACTCACTTTTTTCAATGTAAGCCAATTGATGGGGAACTTACTGCAGATGGTATTGAGACATTGGATTTGAAGTACTTTCCAATAAATAAAATACCGAAATTATTCACTAAGCAACACGAAGATGCCTTAGAAGATTGGCTTTGCAAAAGAAAAGGTGTATTTAAATAAGTTCAACTTCAAAATAATTATACATAGTCTTTAACCGAGGCTTTCTATAATAGATACTACGAGTACAATCCTAAGTAATCTAACAGTTTCTCGTTCAATGGCTTCACCCATAGAAACATATAATTGCCTTCCACCGGGAGATTGATCAAGAGGTTTCAGGCATTTTGGGCGAAGTGTATGTGACGCTAAATTAAATGAGTTTCTATAATTCGTTGGAGTTTTATTTGTATTGCTTTTAAAAAGACTAATAGAATGTTAACAATTTAATGACTACAGCTACTAAAGAATTTGGAATTGTGGGGTTTAAAATACTAAATGATTTAAATCTATTTTCCGATAGTTGTATCATACTTTAGCAACTTTTGTTGGCTATACATTTTTTCAAAAAGAATTCCTGTTAAATAGTAAAACACGAGTCCGAAATAAATATGAATAAGTGTGAATTTAGGACCAAATGAAGTAAATTCATACACTAGAACTGGCAATTTCACTGTTGACCAAGCCCCTAAAAAAAACACTATATAGCGGATGCTAGCTCCTTTTCTCAATAAAAGTACTGCGATTGGAAAGGCTATATAAAGAGGTCCAGCAGCTACTGTTGCTAATAATAAGGTGAAGAGGACACCAATTATACCTGATTTTTCCCCCATATATCTAACGAGTGTTTCTTTCTTTACCCATTGGTCCAATAATCCCACTAATATAAATACTGGAGGAAGTAGAATTAACATATCCAAAATATTTTTACCAGTTAACTGAACTGTTTTTGCAGCAATCGTTTGATTCATAAATGCTATAAGCAGAAGCCCTAATAATAAAATGAGAAAGAAGCGATATCTTTTTAGCTTTTTCATGTCATCACCACCCAAATAATTAATGCGAATAGAAGAGACATTATTATGGCAGAAATATTTCGGGCATAAGCAAAACTTTGACCAAAAGTTTTTTGCTCCATAAATAAACTTGCCAGTCCTACAGACATTAATGTCGACATTAATACAGCAACTTGTGGAAGAGCAGCGCCATTTTGAACTAATGTATGTCCAAGAGGAAAAACGATAAAGCTAGGGACTATAGCAATTGATCCAATGATTGTTGAGTAAAGGATACCAAGTAAACCGGAATTTTCCCCAATAATGGAAGAAATAAGAGACGGTGTCAATAAAGAAAGTGCCAGCCCAACGAAGAGCATAATGGCTAATAAATCCGGTAAAACATTGCGAAACATTTTCCATGAGCTTAATAAGGCTACCTTTGTTTTATATTTGTCTTTTATAAAAGACAGGCTCAGATAAATAGCAGTTATCGTATATAAAACAATTCCATTAACCATTATTTTCGCAATTCCATTTTTTGTATTTTTCTAGGAAAAATGATAAATTTTTAATTTTTTCTTGAATATCAATTTGAAATTCTTCTAATTTTCTTTTTCCAAGTGTAGTGATTTTATACATCCTTACCGGTTTATCTTGATCAGAAACATCTAAATAAGAATCAATGGCACCTTCTTCCTCTAATTTTTTTAGTGTGCGATATAGTATGGCGCTATCAATTGGATTGATGGGAAGCTCTTCCTTACATTTTTGCAACAGTTTTCCACCATAATTATCTCCCTCCATTAAAAACAGCAAAAGAAATGCACCAGTATGTCTCCCTGTATGTTTCATAAAAAATTGAGCCCCCTAATTTTAATGTAATGAACTTTTTATCAATATATTACTGTTATTAACAGTATAGTGTTATTGTTGGTTATGTGTCAATCTTTTTATAATGAAAATTAAATGTGAGGCTTACATTTTAACTAGACTTATATTTAGGAACAGAAGGTGCTACGGCATCTCTTTTTATGGAATTAAAGAGCGGGTTTGCTAAAAAAGGAAAATAAACGATATCGGTAGAATAAGTATACTGGATATAAATCTTAACGTTTAAATATTAATAAGAGGAGAATAACTAAAAAAAATGAAAAAATTGGGGACTCTATACTTTTTCTGTGGAAAAATGGGAGCTGGAAAATCAACTAAATCAAAGCAATTGGCGATAGATAAACATGCGGTACTGTTTTCTGAGGATGAGTGGCTTTCATCTCTTTATCCCAATCAAATTGCATCATTTGAGGACTATCTAAAATTCTCAGCGCAGCTCAAGCCATTGGTGAAAAAGCATGTCCAAAACATATTAAGTGTTGGTACAGATGTAGTAATGGATTTTCCAGCAAACACTCAAAAACTGCGAAAGTGGTTTTTTGATATGGCGTCAGAGGTCAATGCAAGCCATCAACTAATTTTCCTTAATCTAAATAACGAGCAATGCTTACGTCAAATCGCACAAAGGCGTAATGAACAACCAGAAAGATCAACTTTTGACACAGAAGCGGTGTTTATTCATGTTACTAAATTTTTTGAAGCACCAGAGGCATCTGAGGGTTTAAATATTTTAGAATATAGCGGAAAAGAATAACAAGGAGTTCAATGATTCATGTATGTAGAGTGCTTTTTTGGGGGAGGTGTTCTAACTTTTTGAATATTGAAGTAAAATAATAGAAAATAGATGGCTGAGGTGAAGATGCTTGAGTTTACCAACATTATCAGTATTTTTCGGAGCAGGTGCAGAAATAGGTTATGGTTTACCTTCTGGAGGGAAGTTTGCATTAGAAATATTTAGAGTTTCAAATGAAAAAGATAAAGAAACGTTTAGAAGCCAGATTCAAAGCCTAGACTCTAGGTCACAGATTGCTACTCAATGGCTTCCAGATAACTATGCGAGTAAGAGATTAAATGTTTTTGGAAAAGGAGAGTTTGAAGGCCTTATTGCCTCAAGTTTAGAAAATAGAAGAAGCAACATTTTGGATTATCTGGATCATTTTGATGAAAACGTTTCCGATCTGTTAAATAAATGGAAGTTTAATGAAACAATAATACGTGATAAGTTTACAAACGAAACAGGCGAACAAATTGGTGATATGAGATATAATCAAGCAATTCGGTTAAATGAGAAGCTTGCTTCCAGTGTATTGTTGTTTGAATCTGACTATTTTTCAGCATTCTTAAGATTATTAGAAAAATATCCAACAGATCGTTATTTGAAAAGAATTGTAAGGGCTTTTTTGGAATTATTGGTTGGAGCAATTGGTCAAAGTCTTGTTTCGCAGCTAAACGAAGAATTGTTTACTGCAGCACCTGATGAATTAAACGTATTTGATGATTTATCAGGGGTTTTTTCTTTGAATTATCAAGGTGTTGGACAAACTGGAATGGAAATTGTAATTGAAGAAACCTCTATTGATTTAAAGGAAGATACAGACGGACTTACAGTGTTTAGAGAACTTGGTAGAAGCATATTAGAAGAAATTTATTGCCAAGCAATGGATTACCAAGCTTTAATAGATAGTCATTTTAGATATCTGTATAATCCGAAAGCGCAATGGGCTAAATTTAGTCGGATTGCTATATTCCTTCATACTGTTCAAAGATATATTACTAACAAAGTCCATGTTGATGAAACAAGAATTTCAGATGGTCCCGGATATTATCACGACTTAATAAATTTAAGAAATTATTTTCATATTAAAGCTGTGGGAACTACCAATTATAACAATTTTGTACAACAGGTATTAGCAGGGACAGAATTAGCAGAAACACCTGTGTATCATTTAAATGGAAGTGTAAATGAATACTATGATCCATACAAAAATGAAATTTTAACAGAACCTTCTTCCGAGGAGAGACAAGGAAGAATTCTTGTACCATTTATGTTTACTCAAAGTGGAGTTAAACCTTTGACTTCTGTCAGTATGTCAAGAAAGTATGTTAATCTTTATGATCATTTTGTTGAATCAGACATAGTATGTGTGATTGGTTATGGTTTTAACGGAGATGATGGCCATATAAATGGAATGTTCAGAAGCTTGGTAGAGATAGAAAATAAAAGTTTAGTCATTTTACACTATAAAAGCGATAATCGTACGCAGCAGCAACTTTTAAGGTATTATCAACAAAAATTACGTTTAAGTTCTTCTGGGAACTTAAGAGTCGTTTTGGTAGATAATAACCGTATATTTAATGGAGATATTTGGTACAACGCCCTATTATAGAGGGTTTCTTTTGACCGAAAAGCTATTGCAATGTGTGTAATAAAGAAGTTGAACTTAAACGTTATAAAATAATAAAATCAGGCAATTGTTTAAAACAAGCTGGAGGAGTTAAGGCGAAAAATGTAAATAACGGTTCTAGTGTTAAGGAAAAGTAGGGGAGAAAGCTTCAAGTTTTACAAGATAATTAAATTTGCGGCGAAAAGCTATTAATAGCCTTTTATCGGCTAGCACGATTATAAATCCCCTACTAAACACGACAGTAACTATGATTACGCACTTACTAACACAGAATTTTGTTAGGTTAAAAGTCTTTCAAAAAGTTTAAAGCTGTTAATCACGAAAAAATCAACAATATCTCTTTAGAAAAGGAAATGGTATTTCGTGTTCTTACTATCGATACTCCCCAAGAGAAGCAGCCCATATTTAAACCAAGATTATATAATAAATTTATGTAATGATGGAAAAGATTATATCTTTTAATTCAGCAGCAATTTCTGATGGATCTGTGTTCAATTCATCTTCAGCTAACCACCATTCAATAGTTCCTAGAATAGTTGATATGATAGCCCTTCTTTTCAAAATACTAACAACGCGGAGATCAAATAAATCGGAAGTTTCAATAAAGGAAGATATAGATGACTTGAGTTCGTGTTGGAATAGTTGATACCCTTCATTCCTCAATAAGGGTTCAATAAAATTGTAATTTTCCTTTAAGTAATCAAAAGCTAAAGTAAGTGAGTTAATAGTCATTTCTTGATTATGAAGACAGTATTGGTCCATTTGATTTATATAGGTTTTAATGGTTTTTTCTAGTAATTCATATTTATCCTGATAATGAAGGTAAAAAGTGCCTCTGTTAATATCAGCTAATGTTGTAATTTGATTTACTGTGATTTTATCAAACGGTTTCTCATTAAGTAATAAGAAAAAAGTGTCTATTATTAGCTTTTGCGTTCTCCTTTTTCTTCTTTCCATCTCCACACCTCAACAATTTTAGTATGATGTTCATTAATCAACATATCATGGCTTTTGATGATTGTTTCCTGTAATACAAATGATACTATTAAATCAACAACTGTTCAATTAACGAACTGGAGGGGGATTTAATGAATATCTTAGTTATTGGGCGTGGGGTGATTTCTACTCAATATGCTTGGATCTTTAAAGAAAATGGAAATAATATTGCCTTTTATATTAGACCAGAATCAATAGATAAGTATACGCCAATGCTGAACTTACAGCTAGACGATCGGAGGAAACGGAAGTCTAAAAAGATTAATGTATCGTGGGAAACTAACTTAATATATGAAATTCCACAAAATCATAACTATGACTTGATTTTTGTGAGCGTCAATATTGAACAAATCAGTTCTGTTGTAAAAACATTGAATAATAAGGTGAATAACGCTACTGTACTGTTTTTTAATAACTTTTGGGAGGATCCAATCAAGCAGACAGAAATATTACCACAAACTCAAATTATATTCGGGTTTCCTGGTGCTGGCGGGGGAACAGTAGGGACAAACACAATTAATGGTGCGTTTTCTTCTATTATTATGATAGGTGATATAGGGAAGGCTTCGAAAGAACGAGTTCAGCAAGTATACACATTATTTGAGCAAGCAGAATTCAGCCTTAAAAGGCAGACTAACTTTAAAAAGTTCTTATTGAACCACTTCCTCTTAAATGTAGCTGTTGAAATAGAAGTTTTAAAAGAAGGGAGTTTTATAGGATTGATGGATTCTATCGATGCTTTAGGAAACATTTCCATCAATCTTAGACAGCTAAAGCCTATAATGAAGGAGCGAGGAATGAGTTATGATGCTTTAAATACTTTACTTTCAACGATATCACCAAAAATTATAGGGATTATAATGTCCAAGTTTATCTTTAAAAGTGGAAGTACAGCACGATCTTTAATGGAAGGAAATAATATTATAACTGGACGCAGTGCCAAATTAATTCTTGATGAAGCAAGAAGAAAAAATATACATGTAAATACACTCGAAAATATTAGTAAACTCCTAACCTAATGATATAAGCTTTTTTTACTTATAATAGGAAAGTGTTATAGTGTTGCAGTATTTTAACAAAGTTATAGAGAAGGGAAAATAGGAATAGGCAATGTCCAAGATAAATACGCAGTCAAAAATAAAGCGAATATTCGTGTGAATATAATAGAATTAGACTTTTACTGTTTTAAACCATAATTTAGGTTGAGAAGGATTAACGCTTAAACTGGCAGTTAATGCTTATTTCATTTCAAAAGAAGGAGTCCCTTGTAACTATAAGGGCAGGATAACGTAATAAAGATTAACTAGAATGTTATAAAAAATGGCCCACAAAAACACCTTCAATAAAGAAAGTTTTTTATTATAGTCTGTAAACCACTATTATGAAACAGGAAAGTCTAAATCTGATTTATCTAGTCCAAAAAAGTCTTTAAAGCCAGTTTTTCCCCGGTTAGTAATAACAATTTCGCGAGAATTTGCTTTAGTTTCTATCCAAACCATTTCGATAGATTAAGAAAGATTAACGCTTAGTTTAAGAGTTAACGCTTCTTTTTGTTAAAAAAGGTATTTCTAATATCACTATCAGGGCAGGATAATTGAATAACAAGCGAAAAGTTTAGACAATGAAAATAGCCGAGTTTATCTCGACTAATTTTTAATAGTATCATCTGAAATAATTTTTAATATATTGTTTTTCTCTTTTTGTAATTTTAGAAAATATATCAGATACACCAAACTATAAAGTTAAAATAATAATAAGAATCATCTAATCTAAAGTAGCTCCGTGTTTTTAGGTAATGCTGTATTACATTATGTAATTATATCTTGATAGTGCGTTCAAGTATTCCTAAACCTTATTCTGAAGGTATTGACTAAGATGACTAATCCCTTTAGATCTCTATGAAATGATATTATCTTGATATGAAACTTGTTCTGGTTGTACAATTTCATATTCACCTTCTGCATACTCTTGCTCCGCATAATGGCTTCCCCATTGACAGAGCTCCTGCAAGATAGGTTTAAGAGATTCTCCAAGTTCAGTGGATGAATATTCAACCTTCGGCGGTACTTGATTATACATCTTTCTGCTCACAAGTCCACTGGCTTCAAGCTCTCTAAGTGTTTGAATCAGCATTTTCTGAGTTATATTTGGGATAATGCGCTTTAATTCACTCGTTCTCTTTGGTCCATTCATTAAAAAGTATAATACAAGGCCTTTCCATTTTCCGCCAATAACTTCCTTTGTCACTTCAAACCCACAACTAAATTTTTTCATGTCTAAAGCTCTCCATTCCACATTTATTACTTTTTAGTTACTATATCACAAAAAAGTGGGTACTTCCGATAATGTGCTTACTGAAGGATACTATATCTTGTAAGTTGTTCTTCAAGTACTTAAGGTACTAGACATAAAATAAAATTAATTCTAAAGGAGTGTTAAGTATGGGTAAATTTGAAGGTAAAATAGCGCTTGTAACGGGTGGAACTAGTGGGATTGGTCTTGCTACAGCACAAAAATTTGTAAACGAAGGTGCATATGTTTATATCACGGGACGTAGACAAAACGAACTTGATAAAGCTGTTAACCAAATTGGCAAGAACGTAACCGGTGTTCAAGGTGATATTTCTAAGCTTGAAGACTTAGACAAACTATATGACATTATAAAGCAGGAAAAAGGTAAGTTGGACATTCTTTTTGCTAATGCAGGCATCGGCAACTTCCTTCCATTAGGTGAAATTACTGAAGAGCAGGTTGATAGAACGTTCGACATTAACGTTAAAGGAACCATCTTTACTGTTCAAAAAGCGTTATCACTATTCCCGGACAAAGTAGGTTCTATTATTGTAACAGGCTCTACTGCTGGATCAATTGGCAACCCAGCGTTTAGTGTATATGGAGCATCTAAAGCAGCATTAAGAGCACTAGTTCGCAACTGGATTCTTGACCTAAAAGGTACTGAAATCCGTGTAAATGTGGTTAGTCCAGGAGCTATTCTTACACCTGCATACGATGAACTTTTTGGTGATGCACTTGAAGAAGTAATGGAAAATAGCAAAAATACTGTTCCATCTGGAAAAGTTGGAACACCTGAAGAAGTAGCAAACGCTGTAACTTTCCTTGCTTCAGACGAAAGCAGTTACTTGACGGGAGTTGAATTGTTCGTAGATGGCGGGCTAGCACAGGTATAATTTCACTGTGCAGAGATTACAAATAGTCCCTAAAAAAGGGTTAATGGGGATTTCCTTGCAACAGCTGCTTTTGGTATGAAGGTCCAAGATGGTACATATTATGATGCAGCTACTATCCATAATCTCTAGCTACATTGCACGAAGAATTTGCCTCAATACTTACAACAGTTAAATTGCTAAACGAGTTTTTTTAATACGCTTACGGCACTAAGCGGCTTTCCAGTACTAAATAAAGAAATTCTTTTATCATAAATGTAGGAGAATAATTCAGTAGGATCAGTTACAGAGTTAAACAATCTTTTACCATTAACTCTACATAAAAAGTAAATTATTGTATAATATATTTTGGAATGAAAAAACACAATTCGGTTGGTAGTCCGAATGCATTAAAAAATTTAATGTCAGTAGCCTTCCCCTCCTCGGGATGTCCATCGTTCTAGTATAAATGGAGGAGGGACCTATAATGAAACTAACCATTTATTATGATGGTCAATTTTATATAGGGCTTATAGAAATTGTGTCTGAAAATAAACTTAAAGCCTGCCGATATATTTTCGGTAAAGAACCAAAAGATCAGGAAGTATTAGATTTTGTGAACAGAAAATTATTAAGGGTTATTGAATCTAATCAACAAATAGGGATACCTATTTGTCAGAAATCACAAAAGAAAATTAATCCTAAAAGAATTCAAAGAAAAGTCTCAAAAGAATTAAAGCAATGCTCTGTTTCTTCTAAAGCACAAGAAGCCATCAAGGCTGAATATGAACAACGGAAGAAAGCAAAATCAGCTAAAAATAAACAGCTAAGAGAAGAAAAAAGGACGTATATTAGAAATTGCAAGGTTCAAAAGGCTAAAAATAAACATAAAGGCAGGTAACATAATTTCTATTTTTTGCAGACAACTAATGTTGTCTGTTTTTATTTATCATCATTCACTTAAATAGAATTAATTGCTTTATCTTACTAAAAAACAAGGATGTTTTATCAAACTATCAGGGCATGGAACAGAAGAAGGAATATACAAGACTATATAGAATAAGTAAGTTATTGGAAAAGGAAGAGATAGAACTATTATTCCAAAGCAGGGGTGAATAAGATTAACCAATTTATAATGGTAAAAGAGAAGAAAATAGAACTTTTACATATAGGCAGTAAGGGAATTCCTATTGTTATACTTACAGGAATGGGTTGTTCGTTTTATGAGTGGTATCAAGTAACAAAATCATTAGCGAAATCAAACAGAGTCATTATGTTTCATAGACCAGGACTCGGGCTTAGTCCATTAAGTGAAGAGATACGTAATACGAACGCAGTTATAGATGAATTAAGTCAATTGTTGATCGGATTAAATATTTTTGAGCCCGTTATTTTAGTTGGACATTCTTATGGTGGTTTATGTGCACAGCATTATGCCAAGGTTTTTCCAGAAAAAATTGCCGGAATCGTATTGATTGATTCCACTTCTGTTGACTTAAAAGAATTAGATGAATTAGAGTTACCAGTGCTAGATGAGACTGGTACGGATGAGGTCTGGTTAGAGAAATGCCATTCTTACTCGCTAATGAAACCAGCTGAACTAAAAGAAATAGTAAAACCTACTCTTACGGATAAACAAAAAAATCTACCACTTCATCTCCAAGAGCATGTCCTTGACTTTCAGACAAGTCCTGCCTTATATAAAACGATGTACCTGGAAATGTGTAATTGGAAGAAGGATGGAGAACGAATAAAGAGGTTGGGGGTTTTTCCTAATTTGCCTCTAATAGTTATTGGACGAGATAAAGAATATAACATTCAATTGGGAATTGCGGAGGGACTGCCCGAGTGGGAGATGAGAAAATTAGAAGATAAGTGGGCAGAGCTTATTATGAAACAGGCCCTACTTAGTAAAGATAGTGAATTAATTTTTGCTGAGAATTCTAGTCATTCTATTTATCTTGATCGTCCAGACGTAGTAATAACAGCAATTAAAAGTTTGATTAAAATTAGAAATGGATTATAAGGGGTTAAACAATGCAACTGTTTAAAATCAATATCAAGAAACAATACTGGCTAGGATCAACTGATTCAGAAGAGGATCTATGCTCTCATGGAGAAATATATTTAAAGGTTAATGACACCGTTATTACTCAATCCGGAATAGATGAAGAATGGGGGATTAGTGAATCAGCATTAGCTTTGTTACGAACATTAGATAATGATTATCTTTGTGCTCCCGAGGATGATGAAGGGTTAATTCTCCATGGATGTGGTTTAATATTGATGACGAGTTGTCCTATTTCCATTCATTGGACAGTAAAACATTGTGGGGATGACGTATTTCTTTCAGATTTTGTTAAGTTTACTAGTACCGACAATCAATCAGGCAGCATCTACTATCCCGATTTAAATGTTAAGCTTAGTAGAAACGAATATACATTTCAAGTTTGTCAATTTGCAATAGAGGCAAGGGATTTCTTTCGTTCTTCAAAAGAGAAACGAATTGCTGATGACTTTGATAAAAATATGTATGATGAGTTTTGGAGTGAATATAATCAATTGTTAAATAGCAATTTACCAGACTAAACGTAAAACGATGTTATAATCATCTATTAAAAGTGATTGGAAAATAAGACGTATTGGAGGAACTAAAAATGAATGGGATTGCTAAAACTCCTAAACTACCTTACTATGCGGTTATCTTTTCTTCCCAGCGAACGGAAGGTGACAAAGGCTACGGAAAAATGGCGGAAAAAATGGTAGAGTTAGCTTCACAGCAGGAAGGTTTCTTAGGTGTAGAAAGTGCACGTGATGAGGGACTGGGCATTACTGTTTCCTATTGGGATTCCTTAGAGGCAATAAAGAATTGGAAGGAAAATTCCGTCCATCTTGCTGCGCAGAAATTGGGAAAAAAAGAGTGGTACCAGAGCTTTGCGCTAAGAGTGTGCAAAGTAGAAAGAGATAACTTCTTCGAAATGTAATAAAGCTAGTCTCTTTAGGCTAACCATAAAAGCAGAAGAGCATCTTTGCGGAAAATGATTCTTTGATTATAGGAAAAAATTTTGAAGATAAGTTTGAACTAAGCTATGGAAAAAATGCGGCAATTTTTTTCTTAGCAGCGTCTATTACCAGGATAAATGGTTTTGACGCTTTTTTTCTTTGATTAAAGCTTTTTTAGTCAATATCCTACAAGAACAACTAATAAAAGTATGCTAAGCTATTTAAACAGAAGACAAGGGGGAACAGTATCAGATGAGAAGGGAAGAAAGAAAAATTTGTTTTGATGAAGATTTGCAAATTGAAGCCTATCGATTTCACGGGATTATGCAAAAGTTTCCTAATCACTTTCATGAATACTACGTTATTGGCTTTATCGAGAGTGGTCAAAGAAAATTGACATGTAGAAACAAAGATTATGTTATTAATAGTGGAGATCTTATCTTTTTTAATCCATTTGATAATCATGCTTGTGAACAAATGGATGATGAGCCCTTAGATTATCGTTGTTTAAATATTACACCAGAAGTAATGCGAAAAGTGGTAGAAGAAATCACTGGTAAAGACTATCTGCCTTCCTTTAAAGATCCAGTCGTCTTCCGTAGTGAACATGCAGAATTATTACAGCGACTGCATCAAATGATCATGGCTGAGTTAGGAGATTTGGAGAAAGAAGAAACTTTTTATTTCTTAATGGAGCAATTGATTGAAGAATATAGTGCCATAGAGAAAAACATTAAATTGGATAAGATGACCAAGGAAATATCAAAAGTTTGTGAATTTATTGAAAGGCATTATGTTGATCCGATTTCTCTTGATGATTTGGTGGCGGTATGCAATATGAATAAATATACCTTATTACGTTCATTTGCGCGAATTCGCGGTATTACTCCTTATCGATATTTACAGACAGTGCGTATCAACAAAGCAAAGAAGCTATTAGAACAAGGGATGAAACCAACCGATGTAGCTGCTCAGACTGGTTTTGTGGATCAAAGCCATTTCAGTCATTATTTTATGGATTTTATTGGATTAACGCCTGGACAATACCGAAATATTTATATAGATAGTGTAAATTAAATTGTTTCAACTAGAAGGAAAGAGTGGCGAATAAGATGAATTTTGGACATATTTCAGCAATTATCACGATAATGATTTGGGGGACAACATACATATCTACAAAAATATTATTAACTGATTTTACTCCCATTGAGGTATTATTCTTTCGTTTTGTCATTGGAATTGTAGCCTTGAGCAGCATTTATCCATATCGACTAAAAATGAAAGATAGAAAGCATCATTATTTATTTTTACTTGCGGGGTTATGTGGGGTAACACTTTATTACCTCTTAGAAAATATTGCTTTGACCTTTACTACTGCTTCTAATGTAGGAGTAATAAGTGCGATGGTGCCATTTTTCACTGCTATTCTCACTTATTATTATTTGAAAAGTGAACCTTTGCGATTAAATTTCTTCATTGGTTTTATTCTAGCTTTAATAGGAATTTTTCTCATCAGTTTTAATGGCACTGCTAATTTTAAAGTAAATCCATTAGGTGATCTACTAGCTGTTGCAGCAACTCTAATATGGGCAATCTATTCCGTTATTACGAAGAAAATTAGTAGTTATGGATATAATACGATTCAAGCTACAAGGCGGATTTTTTTATACGGTATTTTATTTATGATCCCTGTTTTATATTTATTTGACTTTAAACTAGGAATCGAACGTTTTACCCAACCGATCTACTTATTTAATATCATTTTTCTAGGATTAGGCGCATCTGCAGTTTGCTTTGTTTCTTGGAATTTAGCCATTAAGAAATTAGGGGCAATTAAAGCAAGTGTATATATCTATCTTGTTCCTGTAATTACCGTTATCACGGCTATGATAGTCTTAAAAGAGCCTTTAACTTGGATGGCAGCTCTTGGTACATTGTTGACCCTAACTGGCCTTTTCGTTTCCGAATCTAAAATAATTACTAAGAAAAAAAAGGATTTGGTAAGTAGTTATTAGATGGAGGGATACTTATAGCAATGAGGGAGATTGCTTTTTTATAAGAGTGGTTCTTTATAAAATGAGACTGTTAAAATGATCTAATTTTTTCATGGAATGTAAAGTGTTGGCTAAGTGAAGGATATAGATAATATGCTTTTTGACAGATTGCTAGTTTGTATCTCAAGCTAGGAATGGCACATTCAACATTAAGGAAATAGTTCATATTGCTGTTCATATACACAGATTAATTTCATAATCAGCTTAAATGGTTTTATCTCCTGCCATATTGAATAGCTAGATTTAGGGTTTTATAAAGGACTCTTCCTTTTTTTAAAGCAGGGTCCTTTATTATGATATTACAAATGTAGATGTTATAAACAAGAGAGAACTGTAGATTTATGGACGAATTCATTATAATGCAAATTATCTCTTTGTAACCTTTTAAGGTTATAATAAACATATTTTATTTTGTTAAATAATAACTAGTATCTAGTAAATTATAGATGTCAGCTTTAGGGTATGGGCTATCAAGTATGATAGAAATCCAGTGTTCCTTATTCATATGGTATGCCGGTAAGATTCCCTCTTCTTTCTGAAGTAGATTTTTTAATTCTGGTTCACATTTTACATTTAAGACATCTACTACTTCTTCTCCTGATAATCCTAGTTTGTTTTTAGGAACATTCATCATTAACCCATACCATTTGCCCTGATTAACATGTCTTAACACAGCATAATTTTGGAATTTTTTCCACGGATACTCTGGATTTGTACCATACTTTTCTTTTGCATAAGAAAAAATTTCTTTTCTCGTTGTCATAAAGTTTAGCTCCTTTCTTTATTACTCTTTTATTAGTATAAACTGATTAGATAGGGGATGTCCTTGATTATGTTGCTTTTTTCGCTCCTGGGGTGGATTGTGCCCTAATCTCACAGATGTTTTACCTCATTCATTCCAAGCATTGTATGAAAATTAACAAATATCTTGATAACGGAAAGCTTATCAGAACCATCCAAATTAAAACGTACTTTTACGCTTAGCAATTTTTGTTTATATATTGTTTAGGAGTGATACCTGTAACCTGCTTGAATATTCTTGTGAAATAACTTTGGTCATGAAAGTTTAATAATGTTGAGATTTCTGTTAAGGAATAATTGGAATAGCTTAATAAGTTTTTTGCTTCGTCTATCTTAGTTTTTTGGATAAATGCCTTTATAGAAATTCCAACTTCCTTTTTAAAAAGGTTAGAGAGATAGTTTGGATTTAATCCAGTTAAATTAGCAAGTTCAGAAAGGGTTATATTTTCATAAAGATGGTTAAAAATATAAGTTTGACAAATATTAATGGGTTTCGAGTACTTATATTTTTTTGAATTCTCTACTCGCTCTGCAAAATCTATGAGAGCATTTTCGATAAGTTGGTCCACTGCTCTGCTGTTAGATAATTCTTCAAGCTTGATTATATAGGAATCACTAAGACTATAGGCAATTTCTTGGTACAGGCCTCCTTCCACTGCAGCTCTTGTTGCAAGTGTAATAAGAGATATTGCAATATTTTTTTGACTTCTTAAATAACTAGTTTTGGAAAGAATCCCTTTTTTACCTTGTTTGTTGATAGCATGAAAACTTTCTAATAATCCTGTTTTTTTTCCTATTTTAATATAATTTAAGAATTTCTTTTCGAGAGAAATATCTGTATGCACATTTTTATTTTGACGGCTCTCAATAATTTGGTTATCTATAGGCTCAATATTTAAATTTTCCTTTTCTATTTCTTTATTAGTTTGCACAATATCTAATATATTCAATTGTTTTTGATAAATCATATAATAGATCATCATACTGAATTTTATAAATTTTAGATTGCTTAGTATAGGAAGATTAGAGTAATAATGGAGCATTTCTTCTTTCGCCACTCTAATATCCATATCTCTTAAACTACTAGTGATGGTTTCATCAGTCATTCGGAAATTGATTACAGGACCGACAATGATATTTCCCTCAAAACGGTTATTAGAATAAATGCTTAGTGATACGTATTTTTCTAAAAAAGCTGTCTCCTTTAGGATGGGGATAGCTTTTTGTTTTTCCATTTTAGAAAATAGCTCAATAATAATGTCCGTATTAGATTGGTATATGGGATTATGATGAAAATTGGAATCTACTGCTTTATGGATAAGCTCCCCTACAGAGTTGAAAAAATAAGTAGGGATTTTAAACATACTGTAAGCTAGATGGCAAATATATTCTAAATCAGTTATTTGTTTAATAGATTGCATGAATAGTACCTCCAGATAAAATGAAATTAAAATAAATATGTGAATTTCACTATTATTCTGTAAAAAACACCATAATTTCTTAGGATGAGAATTTATACTCATATTTAGAAATCGATTTCAAAATATTTATCTATAAGTGATAACGTTATCAAAGATTATTTTCCTATTTAAAAAGTCTAGAGGGAAATAATCTAATCATTTATTTTATAAATAAAATAAATGTAATCGGATTCAAAAGTCAAGAAAGTATTAATCTACAAAATTTTTCATTCGTAATCTCTATAAAAAAAATATTTTTGAGGTGAATGGTATGCGTCCTTTTGGGATAAAAGACAAATTTGGATACTTGTTTGGTGATTTTGGAAACGATTTCTTTTTTGCTCTAGTTGGTTCATTTTTGATGGTTTATTATACAGATGTTTTTCATTTAAATCCGGCTGCTGTAGGGGGCTTATTCCTAATAGCGCGTTTATGGGATGCTATTGCGGACATTACATGGGGACGGTTTATAGATACTAGAAAAGCAGGGAAGCATGGAAAATTCAAGCCGTGGATTTATAGAATGTCATTTCCTCTTGTTATTTCAGGTGTTTTAATGTTTATTCATATTCCAGGTATGTCTAATGGTTTTTATACTGCATATGCCTATGTAACATATATTTTATGGGGAACATTATACAGTACGGTTAACATTCCATACGGATCAATGGCTTCCGTTATCACAGCCGATCCAGTAGAACGAACAACTTTGTCAACTTGGAGATCTCTCGGAGCGGCACTTGCTCAATTGATAGTTGGGGTTGCAGGACCTTTGATATTATTCGTTGATAATAAAGCGGATGCAAATCAATTTTTAGTAGGAGCAATAATTTTTGGTATTCTTTCTATATCCAGTTATATGGCATGCTACAAGCTAAGTATCGAACGAGTAGTAAGGAACGAGGATGAACAGCCGAATATTAATTTAGCAAAAACATTAAAGGGAATTTCTAAAAATAGACCGTTAATTGTGTTTTTAATTGGTTCACTATTATTCTTAATAAATTTAATGTTAATTGGTTCTGTAAATACGTATTTATTTAAGGATTATTTTGGCGATGCAAAGCTACTAAGTGTATTCAGTATGGTTCAATCAGCAACAATTTTTATCGGCATGCCAATGGCTAAGCCATTGGTAGCAAGATTCGGTAAGAAAGAAGTTGCATCTGCGGGATTTTTACTTTCTACACTTGCCTATTTAGTGTTATATTTCTTGCCTAATGTAACAGCAACAATATTCATTTGTATTTTATCAGTCGGATTATTTGGTTATGCTCTTTTTAACTTAATAAGCTGGGCATTTATCACAGATTTGGTTGATTACCATGAGTATCTAACAGGATTACGGGAGGATGCAACCATATACTCTATTTATTCTTTTTCTCGTAAAGTTGGCCAGGCGGTTGCAGGAGGCATTGGTGGAGTGGCAATAGCTGCAGCTGGCTATAATCCTACTCTTCAAGTTCAAACACAAGAAACCCTAGATGGCATTCATAGGCTTGCTACATTAATACCTGCGCTTGGTCTTTTATTAGTATTTATTTGTTTCGCTTTTCTTTATCCACTTAATAAAAAGCGGACAACACAACTTGTAAGCGATTTAGAAAGGAAAAGAAGTGAAAAAAATTCAAGTAAGCCTGCTTGAAAATACGGGCAGGGGTAGTTCAAGTTACTTTGATTTTTAAGAGGGATTTGTATTTCTATAGTTTAGAAGAAGGAAGGCGATTTATACATGTTATATCCAATTATCTCGGAAACACGAAATGTCATAGATTTAAATGGCATCTGGAATTTTAAGCTAGATTTAGGTGCTGGATTTCAAGAAGAGTGGCATAAAGCTGAACTTAACAACCCTATTAGTATGGCTGTGCCAGGATCATACAATGATATGGGGGTAAAAGCAGCTATTCGTGATCATGTTGGCTGGGTATGGTATGAGCGCGAATTAACTGTACCTAATATATTGATGGAAGAAAGAATTGTGTTGCGATTTGGTTCTGCTACGCATTTAGCAAATGTGTATGTAAATGGTGTACTTGTTATTCAACATAAAGGCGGCTTTTTACCATTTGAAGCAGAAATTAATAGCTATCTTCAAAAAGGTAAGAATCGATTGACAGTTGCAGTTAATAACATTGTAGATGAAACTACCTTACCAGTTGGGTTTGTGACAAAAAAAGAGACTGCACTAGATAGACATATAATCCGAAATCAGCCTAATTTTGATTTTTTCAACTATGCAGGTCTACATCGGCCAGTAAAAATATATACTACACCGAAAACGTACGTCAGAGATATAACAATTCTAACGGAATTAGATGGAAAGGTTCACTATTCAATTGATATGGCTGGCTCATCCAATATTATCGCAAAGGTAATAGATGAATCAGGTAAGGTTGTGGGTTCCTCAGAAGGGATTTCGAATACCATTTTAATCCCAAACGTAAAGCTTTGGGAACCATTAAATGCATACTTATATAAACTCAGAATCGAATTGCAAGATCAAAATGAAATAATGGATGTTTATGAGCAGCCATTTGGAGTAAGAACAGTCGAGATAAAAGATGGAAAGTTCCTTATTAATAATAAGCCATTCTATTTTAAAGGCTATGGTAAACATGAGGATACTCCCATTCATGGCCGAGGGTTTGATGAGGCTTCTAATGTATTAGATTTCAATCTCATGAAGTGGTCTGGAGCTAACTCTTTTCGCACAGCTCATTATCCATATTCAGAGGAAGTTATGCGTCTTGCAGATAAAGAAGGATTTGTTGTTATAGATGAAGTACCAGCAGTAGGGCTGCATCTAAATATGATGGTACTACATAGTGGCGGAAACCTTCGGAATACTTGGAAAGAATTAAAAACGTTCGAACATCATAAACAGGTGATTAAAGAGTTAATTGAAAGAGACAAGAATCATCCTTCCGTTGTAATGTGGAATATCGCTAATGAACCTGCATCAGAGGAGGAAGGCGCATATGAATACTTCAAGCCATTGGTTGATCTAACAAGAGATCTTGATCCACAGAAACGTCCGATAACTATTGTGACTCAAATTGAGTCTACCCCTAAAAAAGACAAAGTGGCAGAATTGGTAGATATACTTGCCTTTAATCGTTATTACGGCTGGTATGTAGATGGTGGGGATTTACTGTCGGCAAAAGAAAAGTTACGTGCTGAATTAAATGGGTGGCTTGAAAGATGTCCTAATACACCTTTTATGATGACAGAATATGGGGCAGATACAGTCGCCGGATTACATGATGTTGAACCAATTATGTTTACAGAAGAATATCAGATAGAATTCTATCGCGCGAACCATGAGGTGTTTGATGAGTTTGATCAGTTCATTGGAGAGCAGGTTTGGAACTTTGCGGATTTTGCAACGACTCAAGGGATTATTCGTGTTCAAGGAAATAAGAAAGGAATTTTCACGCGTGATCGCAAGCCGAAGTCTATTGCACATGAATTAAGAAGGCGCTGGACAGCTATTCCTAATTTTCATTATAAGGACTAATGTTTACTGTTTTGGTTTGTATGTCACTTTAGAATCTATTTATTTTAAAGGAGATAGTTTATGTATTTAGTTATAGATATTGGAGGAACGTTTGTTAAGTATGCACTTATGAATTCAGCAGCACAGATTATAAAAAAAGCAAAAATGACTACACCCAAAACAAATTTAATAGATTTTGAAAATGTGCTTTTTACTCTTATTGAAGAGCACGATTTATCGTCTATAAAAGGAATTGCGATCAGTTGTCCAGGAACCATCGATACTGATACTGGAATCGTTTATTATTGTGGTTCCTTTCCTTTTTTGCACGAGGTAAATTTAAAAAGAAGAATAGAAGAGAAATATGGAATAAAAGTTTCAATAGAAAATGATGCAAAGTGTGCTGCTTTAGCTGAGTTGTGGCTTGGAAGTGTAAAGGACTATAAAGACTCGGTCGTACTTGTGCTCGGAAGCGGCATAGGAGGCGGAATTATTATCGATGGAAAGGTTCATCGCGGTGTGCACTTATCTGCTGGGGAAATAAGTTATGTCATGAATGGGCTAAATCTGCAAACAAAAGAAGCAACTTATTTTGGGCTAATTTGTTCTGCGGTGGAAATGGTAAAAAGAATTGCTGTAATAAAGAAAATCGAAGATATAACAGATGGGGTAGCTGTGTTCAATTACATTAATAATAAGGATCCAGAAGCAGCAGCAATTTTTGATGAATACTGTCTCCACTTAGCTACACAAATATTAAATTTATCCTATATTTTGGATCCAGAGGTTGTCGCAATTGGTGGAGGGATCAGTGCTCAGCCAGTGTTGCTGCAAAGGATAAAGTGGGCTATTGAAGAAATAAAAAAAATGAATCCGTTTCATATGGCAACGCCGAAAGTTGTTGCCTGCAAATTTCAAAACGATGCCAATCTTTATGGTGCATTATATCAATTTTTCATCAGTAATGAAGGGGAAAACGTATTATCTCCAAACAAATAATAAGATTGGTAGACTAACAATTGCAATCTAGTAAGAAAATGTGATGATAAGAATAAAAAACTATTTTTAAATGATGTATAGGATGAATGATTAACCAATATAAATATTAGTAAATTCTTTGCAATTGTACTAATAGGGGGTAACAAAAATGGAAATGAGTTTTCGCTGGTACGGGAAAAATGATTCCATACCATTAGAGTACATTCGACAGATTCCTGGCATGAAAGGAATTGTGACGGCAATCTATGATATTCCTGTAGGGGAAGTCTGGTCTTTAGAGAAAATAATAGAATTGAAGAATGCAGTGGAAAAAGTAGGACTGTATATCTCCGTCATTGAAAGCGTCCCTGTTCATGAAGATATAAAAATTGGACTGCCTACCCGTGATCAATATATTGAAAATTATAAAGAAACAATCCGGAATATAGGAAAGGCTGGAATCGAGGTAGTCTGCTATAATTTCATGCCAATATTTGATTGGACGCGTTCATCCCTAGACTATGTTCTGCCAGATGGTTCGACAGCATTAATTTTTGAAGAAGAAGTAGTTGAACAGATGGATCCTTTGATTGGAGAATTGTCACTGCCGGGTTGGGATTCGAGTTATAAGGAAGATGATTTATATAAGCTTTTTGATCATTATAAGAATGTTAAGGAAGAAAAATTATGGGAAAACCTTGAGTATTTTTTAAAAGCAATAATTCCAGTAGCTGAGGAAGCAAATGTAAAGATGGCGATTCATCCAGATGATCCCCCTTGGAATATTTTTGGGTTACCGCGGATTATTACAAATAAAGCTAATCTAGAACGCTTACTTTCTATTATTGACAGCCCTTTTAACGGCTTAACGATGTGCAGCGGTTCTCTGGGGGCGGAACCAGCTAATGATTTCCCTCAAATGCTTCGATACTTTGGTAACAAGGGGCGAGTTCACTTTGTACATGCCCGAAATATTAAGTTGACAGGGAACAGATCATTTCAGGAATCTGCCCATATGACAGAGTATGGTTCTGTTGATATGTATGAAGTAATACATGCATTAAAAGAGTTTAATTACTCAGGGCCGATTCGTCCAGATCATGGCAGAATGATCTGGGGAGAAACAGGGAAACCCGGCTATGGTTTATATGACCGTGCGCTAGGAGCTGCTTACCTCCTCGGATTATGGGAAGCGGAAAATAAAAATAGAAAGATTTAGGGGGAATTAAATGTGGATATTCCATTACAAGTCAATTTATCAAATAAAGTTGCTGTAGTAACAGGTGGTAATGGAGTATTAGGTTCATACTTTTCGAAAGCGTTAGCAAGATGTGGGGCTAAAGTTGCTATTCTTGGTCGTAATCAGGATACCGCTGATCAGGTTGCGAGAGAGATTATAGAGGAAGGTGGAGAGGCATTAGGAGTAGCGGCAAATGTTCTCCAACGAGATTCACTGGAGAAGGCAAGAGAGTTAATAGAGAATAAGTTAGGAGCATGTGATATTCTCGTTAATAATGCGGGAGGAAATCATCCTCTTGGAACCACAGATGATGAATTTTTTGATAGGGAAAAAGCAAGAAATCATCCAGAATATAAGACGTTCTTTGATCTCGAATCAGAAGGTGTTGAATCTGTTTTTGAACTTAATTTTCTTGGAACATTTCTACCATCTCAAGTTTTCGCTAAAGCGATGACTGAGAGAGAGGGTGGGTGCATTATAAATATTTCATCGATGAATGCCTACACACCATTAACTAAAATACCGGCATATAGTGGGGCAAAGGCGGCGATAAACAATTTCACACAATGGTTATCTGTTTATTTTGCAAAAGCAGGTATTCGAGTTAATGCGATTGCACCGGGATTTTTTGTAACGAAGCAAAATGAATCTTTATTATATAAAGAAGATGGAAGCCCTTCGCCAAGAGCGGAAAATATATTGCATAATACGCCAATGGATCGATTCGGAGAACCCGAAGAGTTAGTTGGTGGATTATTATTTTTAGCCAGTGACAAAGCATCAAGCTTTATAACAGGCATGACACTGCCGATTGATGGAGGATTTTCTTCGTATTCTGGAGTTTGATATTCATTAAAGGTATTTTCTGGAAAGTGGTTATAAAACAAGTTGAAATATTTGACAAAAAAATCAGTTTGTGCTATAATTCACAATAATAAACATTACTGATATAATAAGATTCTCCTGGCCGGGGGGAATCTTTTTTTTTTGGGGTGTTAGCGATGAAGAATAATGAATCAAGTTTAACTTCTTTAGTTTCAGCATTTAGTCGAGCATATCATGTGAAAGAGGACTGCCCGATTATATTCAATGATTATATAGCGCAAGATTTCTTATCACCAGAAGAATATCAAGCCATTGCAGCAAATATGTCTAATGGCATTACTTTTTTTAGTTCTGAAATGGCTGAAAAATTTAAAGGTGATCAGGACGCAATATTAAAGTGGGTTACACAAATTCAACTATCACCAACACCACTTGCTAGAGCGGCCTACGCAGAAAATGTTGTACGGAACGAATGCCAGCACGGGGCGGAACAATATGTCATTATGGGTGCAGGTTTAGATACTTTTGCTTGGCGTCATGATACATTACCAAATGTTACTGTATATGAAGTTGACCACCCATCCACACAAAAATTTAAGATAGAACGGTTAGAGCAAGCAGGCTATGAAATTCCTTCCCATTTAAAGTTTGTAGCAATGGATTTCACGAAAGAGCTTTCGTTAGAAAAACTAGCTGCGGCAGGATTGGACCTGTCTAAGAAAACAGTTTTTAGTTTACTTGGGGTATCTTATTATTTAACAAAAGATGTGCTTCAACAGTTGCTGCATGCCTTCTTTAAAGACCTTTCAAAAGGAAGTTCAATTATTTTTGATTTTGCCGATGAGGGTTTGTTTACAGAACCTGGTATTTTTAATCGTGTGCAAAATATGGTCCAGATGGCACAAGCTGCCGGAGAACCAATGAAGTTTGCTGCTTCTCTTGCAGAATTAGAAGATTTACTTGCTAATGAGCAGTTATTAATTTATGAACATCTATCACCACAAGAAATTCAACAGCAGTTTTTTTCTGATCGGGATGATAACCTGCAAGCATTTGAAACCATTCACTATATACATGCAGTGAAAAATTAATAATGTTCTCATCTTACCAATCCTTATCCGGTCCTATTTATGACAATCGGGTAAGGATTTTTGTTTTTCTTTATAAAAGTTCTCTTTATAATTGAGAATAATTATCATTTGTTGTATAGTAGATAGTACGATACCGATAATGTAGAGGAGAATATAGCATGCAAATATACTGGACGAAAATAAATAAGATTGTTGAGGAAAACCCAGAGGTTAAAACTTACTTGCTTGACCGTCCGCAAGACTTTACATGGGAAGAAGGTTCCCACACACATTTCGCTTTGAGAGGTTTCAATGCCGGAGACAAACCAAATCGCAGTTTGATTCGTCATATGTCTATCTCTTCTTTACCACAGGAAAATGTAATCGGCATAACAACGCGCATTAGAGAGCAATGCTCAGAATTTAAATCGATTTTAAGAAATCTTGAAGTAGGCAATGAAGTCGCAATCTTTAAAACACATTCAAACTTACCGCTTAAAAGAGAAAACAAAAATGTTTATCTGCTATCCTCAGGTGTTGGGCTGGCAACTTTTAGACCGATTGTACTGGATTATTTGGAACGCGCTGACAACGTCACTCACATTCATTCTTTGAATATTGATTCATCAAAAGCCTTTTTATTTACAGATATTTTTACATCTGTACCTGACAAAAAGTTTGAAGCCCAGTTTGTCGATAACCGTAATGATTATTATGAAGAAGTGAAAAATTTAGCTGCAGACAGGGATGGTCTATTCTATGTTGTTGGCAGCGACGACTTCTTGATGCAGAACATTGAAGTATTGCATGAACAGGGCATCAAGCCAGAACAGATTATGCTCGATAAACGTGAAGATCAGCTGCCTAAGTTTCTTGCTCAGTAAATTGGCTATGGATAGAAATCTACTTTAAATAGAAAAGGACTGGAAAGCCAGTCCTTTTCTATTTAAACCATCCTTTTTCCTTAAATCTAGTGATAGCTTCTATGCGGTTTTTTACTTCGAGTTTATCAAGTATCATGCTGATATAGTTTCTTACAGTGCCTGTTTTAATGGAGAGCTCTTGGGCGATTTCTTTTGTGTTTTTGCCGTTCGCAACAAGCATCAGAACTTCTTTTTCCCGTTCAGTAAGAGGATTTTCTTCTTTGTAAACATCATCAACCAATTCTGGTGCGTAAATTCTTTTTCCTTCCATTACACTGCGGATGCTATTGGCTAAATCGTCGCTAGGACTGTCCTTGAGCAAATAGGCAGATACGCCAGCCTTCAATGCGCGCTGGAAATAACCAGATCTTGCAAAAGTAGTTAAGATAATGACTTTGCAAGGGTGGCTCATAAGTTCTTCCGCTGCTTCTAAACCCGTTTTAGCAGGCATTTCAATATCCATTATACAAATATCTGGATTCTTTTCCTTGACTAGCTGAATAGCTTCTTCTCCATTGTTTGCTTTGCCGACAACCGTGATATCGTCTTCTAAATCAAGCAATGAACCTAAAGCACCTAAAAGCAGGCGCTGGTCTTCGGCAATGACAATGCGGATCATATTAATTCCTCCTTTTCTATTATTTTTCCATCCCGTGGAACCGCAATTTTTACGATTGTTCCCTCCTCGGCACTAATTTCTAAAGTACCATTGATAAAATCTAATCTTTCTCTCATGCCCGCTAGTCCGTTTCCTTTGTGCATATTTTCTTCTTGAAAAGGAGTGCTTCCATTATCTTTAATTTCCATGACTGTTTCTTTTTTATTCTGGTTGATGCTTATAGAGCAAGCGGTGGCATTACTATGTCGAACCACATTAGTAACAGCCTCTTTTAGGCACATGCTGATAATATTTTCTGCAATCGATGAAATTCTTAGATTGGAAGCTATATCGCATGTCAGGCTTATCTCTGCCGCACCTAATATTTTTTGGACAAGAAGAAGCTCGTCTTTTAATCGTATGCCGCGCATTTCAGAGACCATTTTTCGGACTTCGTTCAGCGCTGATCGTGAAGTATGCTGAATATCTTTCAGTTCTATGCGGGCTTGTTCCGGATCTTTATAGATAAGTTTTCTTGCTAAATCACTTTTTAAGCCAATAAGAGATAGCTTTTGGCCGAGAGTATCATGAAGATCTCTGGCAATTCGCTGTCTTTCTTCGAGTTTAACTAAATGTGAAATACGTTTATTCGCATCTTCTAGTTGTTCCTGTAGCTGATCTTTCTCTTTGCGGTTCTGAATATTCAATGGCAATAGAATTACGCCGAACCAGATGATCAGTACAAAAGGCAGCTGCTTTATCAGCAAGGCATCGCCTATTATAATTTTGAAGTAAATGGCAAATGTAGTAACTGCCAAGTGGATAAAATAAAGGATAAAAAAAGGAATCCGCTTTTTAATATTGCCAATAAAATAGGAAAGAAAAAAGGAAAAATACACATAGCTGTATGTATAAATAGCAAAGGTAGAGATTCCGATTAATAAGGACGGCCATAAATAGATTGTCCAGCCTTTTGACAGATAAGCAATTCTATAAAAAATAAAAAATAAAATGGTAAGGATGATGCCTGATATTACATCAACTGCAGAAGAGGCATGGAATATGAAATAAAATGGCAAAATGGTAAGCAATGTCCAAATATAAGGAGAGATCCCCGTGCTTTTTTTTAAAACCTCTAATCTTTTCATCATCAGTTTCTAACCTCGTTTTATTGACTGTTATTTATTCATTTTAACATAATGGAGCAGCAATTAATGGCCTAATTGCTGCTCAGATAGTTGCTTAATGCAAACGGAATCTATAGTGGCCCCGGCTGATAGAAGCTTTTATTTATGGCATTTCTGATCTTGCAGACATGGCAAGGGATTTCTTTTGCTTCTTCCATTCATAAAAGCTGATAAATTTTTTGTCTTTTTCATCCCATAAACGGAACTTTAAAGATCGAAGACTGCTTGCAAGTGTTATCGTTGGAACATTTTGCAGAGGCTCTGTCTGTTTATGGACCTGCTCTAAATTGTAATTAGGAACCCTTGGACTTAAATGATGAACATGGTGATAGCCGATATTGCCAGTCAGCCACTGCATCCATTTTGGAAGGTGATAGAAGGAGCTTCCTTCTACAGCAGCCTTTACATAATCCCAATTTTTATCTTCCTCAAAGTACGTGTCTTCAAAAGTATGCTGTACATAAAACAGCCAAACGCCAACAGAGCCGGATATAAGAAAAATCGGCAGCTGTACAAGCAAGAAAGATGACCAGCCAAGTGTACTGCCAAGAAGCACAGCCAATAATACAATCGCCATATTCGTTATATACGTATTTAGTCTTTCCTTCGATCTGGCTCCTTTACGGTTGAAGCGGTTTGCTAAAAGAAATTCATAAATTGGTCCTAGTATAAACATGATGAACGGATTACGGTACAAACGATATTGGATTTTTACCATTAAAGAGGCATTTTCGTACTCTTCTATCGTCATCATCCATAAATCGCCGATTCCTCGTTTATCCAGGTTACTGCTTGTTGCGTGGTGAATAGAATGGCTATGCTGCCATTTGCTATAGGGGAATAAGGTTAAGATACCAGTAATCGTTCCTAAAACCTTGTTAGCTTTACGGTTTTTAAAGAAAGAAAAGTGACAGCAATCGTGAAAAATGATAAAAATCCTTACTAAAAATCCTGCGGCGGCAATTGCGAACACAAGGGTTAACAGATAAGAAATACTTAAGCTTTTATATGCAGCAAACCAAAGTAAAACAAAGGGCAAAATAGTGTTGGCAAGCTGCAAGATGCTAATACTTACAGTGGATTTCTCAAATGGTGCTACAGCAGTTCTTAATTGTTTTAAGTTTTTTATATTCATTTTTAATTTCCCTTCTCTTAATGGATATCTATAGTATAAATATGTACCAATTAAATTGGCAGACATACATGTCATGCTCGCTATATGACATTTGTCATATAGCGATTTTTCTCGCTTCAAAAAGTCCTGTAAACGAAAGAGGAAAGCATAAAGAGATAAATAAAATAAAAAATAAGGTTGCATAATTTTACACTTTGTAATAGAATATTTAAAAAATTGATTATAAAAAGCTTTGATAAGGACATGAGCTACTATTTCGGTTTCCAGAGAGGGAAGAATTGCTGAAAACTTCCTAACGCAGAATAAGTATCTTACCACCTTTGAGCCGTATTGGGGAATTTATAGTATCCAATACCGTAGATGCAAACGTTATTGTACCAAGCCATGAAAAACACTGTGTATTTTTCATGGGAATTTGGGTGGAACCACGGGTAAACGCACTCGTCCCTTTCATTAGGGATGAGTGCGTTTTTTGTTTTTACAATTTCATAATAGGCGATGAAAAGGACATGAATTATTTTTACTGTTATCAGAGAGGGAAGAATAGGTGTGAACTTCCTAGCAAAGGAAAATAATTTACCACCTTTGAGCTATATTGGTGAACGAGAAGTAGTCAATATCGTGTATGCAGCGTTACTGCACCAAGCCATAAGAAAACCACTGTGTTTTTTTATGGGAATTTGGGTGGAACCACGGGTTAAAACACTCGTCCCTTTCAGTAGGGACGAGTGTTTTTTTTGTTACCAAAAATTATAAGGAGTGAACAAAATGATTAAGGTAGTATTAGCGGATGGGAGTATGAAGGAATATCCAAAAGGAAGCACAGTCGCGGAAATTGCGGAGTCTATTAGTGTGAGCTTAAAGAAGAAAGCAGTTGGAGCAAAGATCAATGACGAATGGTTTGTAGATATGAGTCATCAAATAGAAGAGGATGTACATTTAGCAATCATCACAATAGATTCGGATGAAGGGGTATCGATTATGCGCCATTCCAGCGCCCACGTCATGGCACAAGCAATAAAAAGATTGTATCCCAATGTACAGTTAGCAATTGGACCAGTGGTAGAGGATGGTTTTTATTATGATATGAAGCTTGCTCACAGTTTAACTTCCCATGATTTGCAAGCCATTGAAAAAGAGATGAAGAAAATTATCAAGGAAAACCTTCCTTTTACTCGCAAAGAAGTATCGTTCGCGGAAGCGCAACAGCTTTTTGAAGAGAAAGAAGAGATATTTAAATTGGAGCTCTTAGAGACTATACCAAGCAATGAATCGATTTCCCTTTATCAGCAGGGAGAGTTTATTGATTTATGCCGTGGCACTCATCTTCCTTCGACTGGTTTTATTAAAGCTTTTAAATTAATGCGTGTATCTGGTGCCTACTGGAGAGGGGACAGTGATAAGGAAGTATTGCAACGTGTGTACGGTGTTGCCTTTTCTAGTCAACAGCAATTAGCAGATTACTTAGAAATGATCGAAGAAGCAGCCAAACGAGACCATCGGAAGCTAGGAAAGCAATTAGAGCTGTTTATGTTCTCAGAAGAAGCGCCTGGCATGCCGTTTTATTTACCGAAAGGACAAATCATTCGCAATGAATTAGAGCAATTTTCGAGAGAGCTTCAAGGCGAGGCGGATTATGAAGAAGTAAGAACTCCTTTAATGATGAATGAGCGAATGTGGAAGCAATCAGGCCACTGGGATCATTATCATGAAAACATGTACTTTTCCGAAGTGGATGAACAAAAGTTTGCCTTAAAGCCAATGAATTGTCCAGGACATATGCTTATCTTCAAAAATAGTCTCTATTCCTATCGCGATTTGCCGATTCGCTTATCGGAATTTGGGCAGGTACATCGTCATGAATATAGTGGTGCACTAAACGGAATGTTACGTGTTCGTACATTTTGCCAGGATGATGCCCATCTGTTTGTAAGAGAAGATCAAATAGAAGCAGAGATTAAAAGCATTTTTCAGTTAATCGATAAAGTTTACCGTACTTTTGGATTTGCATACACTGTAGAGCTGTCTACTAGACCAGAAGATTCATTGGATGGGGATGACATTTGGGAATTAGCAGAGGGAGCATTAAGAAATGTTTTAGAACAGCTAAAAATAGATTATATTCTTAATGAAGGTGATGGCGCATTTTATGGTCCGAAAATTGATTTTCATATAAAGGATGCTTTAAAAAGAAGCCATCAATGTGCAACAATTCAGCTTGATTTTCAAATGCCAAAGCTCTTTAACTTAGCCTATATCAACGAAAACAATGAAAAAGTCTGTCCAGTTGTTATTCACCGTGCTATCTATGGGTCGCTTGATCGATTCTTTGGCATATTAATTGAACATTTTGCAGGTGCCTTTCCTGTTTGGCTTGCACCAGTGCAGGTGGAAATTATTCCGGTATCCAATGTTCATCTAGATTATTGTCTAGAAGTTCAAGCGGTTTTAAAAGAAGCAGGAGTAAGAGTAAAGATAGACGACAGCAATGAAAAGTTAGGGTATAAAATCCGGGCAGGACAAATGCAAAAGATTCCCTATTTGCTTGTATTAGGGGATAAAGAAAAGGAACAAAATGCTGTAAATGTGAGAAAATATGGAGAAGAGCAGTCAAAAGGTTTTTCTTTAGAAGCGTTTAAACAAATGATCGAAATGCAAATAATAGAAAGAAGCTTATAAAAATCGGGGATTCAATCGAATTTGATTGAATCCCCTTTATATTATAAGCTCCGCTTATACTGATATTTTTTCCATTGAAACCTGATAAAGCAACCAATACAAAAACCTAGTATGGCAATAATCGAAGAAAGCCCAACTATAATAGAAAAGATATAGCCAAGAACATTCCAATCTAAGAAAAAGGAAAGGGAACCTATTGCCAAGCATACTACAGCAATTATCTGGTTAAATTGCTGCTGATCCCAATCCTCTTGATGATATTCCTTCATGGGTTTTTTTAGAAAGATACTCGCTGCTTTCATAATAGGATTCCATTGAAATAATAATCCACAGAGTCCTGCGATAAGTGGAATTAGCATGATCCAGTATTGCTGAAAAACTAAACTAAGTAATACAGATAGAAAAATAGTCCATTGATTTGTTCGGACTAATGGTACTGGAATTGTTTTAAGCAGATTAGTCATCAAAACCAACCTTTCTTATAAGAATTATGTATATTATACGCTCTTATAAGAAATTTGTTAAGTTAATAAGCTCTTATTTATTTTGCTTTTCGTCCTCTAAGAAACGCCAGAGTCTATATAGCTGTGAAACGGCCTTTTCTGGGTTGCTAATAAGATGGTTATATAGGGTCGGGTATTTCTGCAATTGAGTTAGCAGCTCTGCTTCTTCACTCGTCATACTATTATCCGATACTTTACTATGATAGCTAGCTCGAGTTTCCTTTGCTTCTGATCTACCTAGGAGGTAATCAGTGCTTACATCAAAATAATCTGCTAATTTTTGTAAGGTATCTGTATCAGGTTTTCGATTACCTGTTTCGTATCCTGAGATAGATACTTTTGTTACATTCATTGCATTCCCAAGCGTTTGTTGAGAAATGTTGGCAGATTTCCGCAATTGTCTCAATCTTTCTGGAAAATTCATCTAAACCAGCTCCTAATTTCGTTACTTCTATTATAAGTTAACGTTTAGCTAACAGTAAATAATGAATTTTTGTTAACAAATTCGGAATTATATATTGAAGTAAACCACTTGTTTACCGTATAATTTTAATAAGGAAAAAAATGAGAATGGGGAAGATGAGGTGTAAAAAATGCATCGGAATAAGCTGCGTATCATAAGAAAGCAATATGGCTATACCTATCAGATGATGGCTGATAAGTTAGGAATTACAAAGTCTTATTATTGGCAAATAGAAAATGGTAAACGAGGATTATCTTATGAGCAAGCAGTACAGATATCTAGTATTTTTTCCAAAACACCAGATGAGATTTTTCTTCCAGATTATATAAAGGTAAAAGACTGTTCGAGATAAGGGTAGAATTTCAAGTGAATTAGGAGGCTTAAAGTGAAGGAGCAAATATACGTAACCGAGGAAAATCTTTTATTAATAAAAGAAGCATTGGATTTTAGTATACGAAATGCATCCAGAGGAATTCTATTCATTTTAGAAATGGTAAAGGAAAAAGTAACAACCAGTAATGACAGTAGTTTGAAGCTGGATGGAATGGAAATGGAGATTATTCTTGTTTCCTTAATCGAATATGGTATTAGTTTAATATCTTTTCATGCAGATAAAGGGAATTTATGCATGGAAGAAGCAATCAGAATTGATCAAATTAAGCAGTATTATCAAAGAAAAAATGGTCCGAAAATGATGTGCTAATCATTCTAAACACTCAATAGCTTAGATGGATTGGTTGATTTTCTTCTCATACTATGTAAGAGTAAAAGGACAAACATGAGAGGAAGATCAGAGTGGAAAAAAGAAAAGTTGGTTTCATTGGCTGTGGAAAAATGGCTCAAGCAATGGTAAATGGAATGCTGCAGTCTTCTTTTTTGAGTAGAGAAGATATTTTGGCTAGTACAAAGTCTGTGGAAAGCGCGCAAATGGTAAGGGAAACCTTTCATATAGAAACGACATTAGATAATAAAAAAGTAGCAAGCTTCGCAGATGTACTTATTGTTGCAGTAAAACCACATTTATATGGAGAGGTCTTACAAGAAATTCTCTCCTATGTGAAGAATGAAACAATCATTGTTACAGTGGCAGCTGGAATAGAGATGGCATACATAGAATCACAGTTATCAAAAAATGCAAAGGTTATCCGCTCCATGCCAAATACTCCTTCTCTTGTCGGCGAAGGGATGACGGTATTTTGTGCAAATGAAAGAGTTACAGAGCCAGAAATTGCTTTTATAATAGAAATGTTTGCAGCATTTGGGCAAGTAGAAGTTGTGGAAGAAAACTTAATGGACTATATTCCAGCGATTAGTGGTTCTTCTCCAGCCTATGTCTATATGTTTATTGAAGCATTGGCAGATGGCGGCGTTCGCAGTGGAATACCGAGAGAGAAAGCTTACAAGTTAGCTGCACAATCTGTTTTAGGAGCAGCAAAAATGGTCTTAGAAACAGGTAAGCATCCAGGAATATTGAAAGATGAAGTATGCACACCTGGTGGAGCGACAATTGAAGCAATTACTGCATTGGAACAAAATCAATTTAGAGGGACAATTTTGGCAGCAATGGAAAGCTGCGATCGCAAAAATCGCAGAATGAAGAAGGAAAATTAATAAGTAATAAAAGTAGAAATTAGGAAATGTTTCACTATTATATTCTTTTTTCCTTTTATATAATATAAAAGAAAAATTTCATAATGAAGAAGAATATAATTTAATTATATACATTTATCGAAATGTTATATTTATTGTAGCAATCAGACCAGTTTAATGGTCTGTTTTTTTGTGTGCAATCTTTTGGTTTTCCTAATAATTAGGATGAAAAGTTTATGATTAATTTTTATATGTCGGGAAAAATATCAAAACAGTCTTAAATGGTGTGGTTAAAGAAGCGGGAGGAATTTAGTGTTGGATAAATATAAAGCAATATTTATTACGAGGATGACACAACAGTTAAATGAATTATTAAATAAACAAGCAACAGAGACCATAAAAAATGAGGAAGTCTATCGGTTATTGCATACGATTAAAGGTACTTCTGGTACATTAGACTTGGATTTGTTATTCCATTTAGTTTCAGGGTTAATGGCAAAGGTGGAAGAGAGAGAAGGAGACTGGATTCAATCTGAATTAAAGAACTTTTTAAGCGAGTTACTTGATATTTGTGAGGAATACGAGCATTTTCACGAAGAGATTAATAAAATTCCTGATTTTAGAGATATTGACGTACCGCTTATTCAGCTAATTGATGATGATGTTTCTTTATTGATTTTTTTAAAGGAAATGCTGGAACGTAAAGGCTGGATGGTAATGGCAAATTCTAATGCGGAGAAGGCGATTGAGCAATTTTACAGAATGCAGCCAGATTGTATCATTATTGATATTAACCTGCCATTTAAAACTGGTTTAGATATCTTAGATGATATTCAGATGCATACAAAACACTCATTTGTTCCAAAGGTTATATGCAGTATTGATACTTCAAGAGAAAAGAGAATAGCTGCATATAAGAAGGGCGCAGATGATTATATGGAAAAGCCACTCGATATGGAAGAATTTCTGATTCGAATTGAGAGACATATCGAGCGAAAGAAAATCTTTGACCAGTCTGTATTAATTGATGAATTAACAGAAGTATATAATCGCAAGTTTTTAAAGGATTCGTATACTCGTTTTATTAGTGATACAGTTCGGACAAAAACTTCTGGTACGATTGCTATTGTAGATATTGATTATTTTAAACGAGTCAATGATACATATGGTCACGTTGCAGGGGATAAGGTATTAAAAGCTTTTGCCCAGTTCTTGAAAATAAATATTCGAACTACAGATACTCTTTTTCGTTTTGGTGGAGAAGAGTTTGTCATTCTTTTTCAACGAGCGGGGGAATCTGAAGTTATCGATGTATTAAATAGAATGTTGAAGCGTTTTTCAGGAATAGAATTCGAAGAAAGTGGTGGCAAATTTTCTTTGACCTTTTCTGCTGGTGTATTTGAAGTCATTTCAAATGATATACCATTAAATAAAGCACTTGAGAAGGCAGATGAGGCGCTTTATTTAGCCAAGGAAGATGGACGTGCTTGCATTCGAAGCACCAATAAAAGAAAGGAAGCAGCGAATAAAAAATTATTAAATATTTCGATTGTTGATGATGATTCTTTCATTCGTTCCATTTTAAAAAATATATTAGATTCCATCGAGATAAATAACCTTACCATAAATGTCGCAGAATATGAAGATGGGATTCAATTTTTAGAATCCAAGCGATTACAAGAGAATGGGATGCATTTTCTCATCTTGGATGGAATGATGCCTGTAATGGAAGGCCTAGAGCTCCTGCAAATTGTTAAAAAGACGTCTTATCAGCATAATGCTCATATTTTAATGTTGACTGGCAGAAAAAGTGAACAAGATATTGCGGAAGCATTACGGTTAGGTGCAGATGATTATGTTACAAAACCATTCAGTATTAAAGAGTTACAGGCAAGAATAACAAGGTTAATTATGAGGATGATTTAATTTGGAACAAGAGGTAAGAGTATTACAAATTGTTAGTATCATCTTATTTGCTACTTTATTATGCTTATTAACTTATTTAGTCATTAGGAAAGTAATAGAGAATAGACAAAATAACCATATTAATGAGCGAAAAAAGCAGCTGGTTGGACCAATTTTTTCCTATCTTCGGGAGGGGAAGGAAAGAGTGAAGGATATAATGCAATCAAGAATAGACAAGCAGGCAATTGAACAGGTTCTCACTGATTTCTCTGAGAGAATAGAAGGGGAACAGGAGGAAGAACGGCTTCACGAACTTGCTGACTTTTACTTGAAAGATAAATATCGGAAAGAAATAAAGTCTAGATATTGGAGTAAACGGATGAATGTACTTTATAAAATAGAAGATTTTCATATGAAGGAAATGACACACCAGGTGATTAGTCGATTATCTAAAAGAAATTGTCATAAAGAAGAGAAAATCCAAATCTATCGGATTTTAGCAGCCTTTCAATATGATAACATTTGGAGCCTTATAAATAAGGATGAAGAGCTTACGGAAAAGAATTACCGTAGTATACTGCTCCGATTAAAGCCTGAGAGTTTTAGGAAACTTATTCAACCTTTTTATTATTGTCGAGAAGCGTTACAATTAGCAACTTTAGACGTAATAAGCATGAAAAAGAAGGTAGAGTACATTCAGTTTTTAGAGGATGTTTTCGCAAAGTATGAGGAAGAGATTAGATTAAGGGCTTTGAAGGCAATAGCTGCAATAGGCTATGTGAGAAATATGGAAGATTACGTTCTCTTGGCAGAGTCTGAAGTTTGGCAGGAAAGAATGATGGTTGCCAAACTATTAGGATCTAGAAGTAGCCTCGATAAATATATTCCTTTGTTAGTAAAGCTTCTTCATGATTCTTCTTGGTGGGTGCGATCTCAAGCAGCTGAATCCATCCTAAGCTTTAAAAAAGGCAGAGAGATTTTATTAGAAGTCATTAACGAATCAGAGGATAAGTTTGCTCAGGATATGGCCAGGGAATGGTTAAATAAAGGAGTTTATTAGCATGGTTTATCAATGGTGGTCAATTGCTGTACAAATCTTTGCCTCGTTTATTGCTGTTTATATGATAATCATTATATTGTTTTATACTGTTATTCTTTTCATTTCCATGCTTCAGCTTCGAAAGGAATATAAATTAAATAGAGAAGATACATTTGATGATGTTTCAAATGAATGGTATACGAAACCTGTATCTATCATTGTTCCAGCTTATAATGAAGAAGCTGGAATCATTCCAAGTGTACGGTCCTTGTTGAGCATTAATTATCCTCAATTCGAAATTATTGTTGTCAATGATGGATCAATAGACCAAACACTGCAGAAAATGATGGAACAGTATGAGATGGTTCATATAGAAAAGGTTGTCAGGAAACAACTTACGACAAAGCCTATTAAAGGCATTTACCAATCAAAGCTGCTGCCAAAATTATATTTAATCGATAAAGAAAATGGCGGAAAAGCAGATGCTTTAAATGCAGGACTGAACTTTTCTCATTTTCCTTATATTTGTTCATTAGATGGAGATTCAGTCTTAGAAAGAGATGCTTTTTTAAAGGTAATGAAGCCTATTATGGATAGTGATGAAGAAGTGATAGCATCAAGTGGAAGTATACGCATTGCTAATGGATGTAAGATTAAGAACGGACAAGTCCTCGAGATAGGATTGTCTCGCCATCCCTTGGTTATTATGCAAATAATCGAATACTTAAGAGCTTTTTTGATGGGGAGAATTGGATTAAGTAGACATAATTTATTATTAATTATTTCTGGAGCTTTTGGTGTTTTTTCAAAAAAATGGGTCCTAAAGGCTGGAGGCTATCAAACAAATACAGTCGGCGAAGATATGGAACTCGTTGTACGAATCCATCGTTTATTAAAAGAGACAAAGGAAAAAAAGAAAATTGTTTATGTGCCAGACCCAGTCTGCTGGACAGAAGTTCCGGAAGAAATAAAATATTTAAGAAGACAGAGAAGAAGGTGGCATCGTGGATTATATGAAAGTCTTTGGAATCATAGAAAGCTAACGCTTAACCCGAAATATGGAAATATCGGGCTCATATCTTTTCCATACTTCTGGCTAATTGAGTTTTTTGGCCCCATCATTGAATTTTTAGGATATGTTTATACGATTATTGCCTTGTTTTTTGGAGGCGTATATTTAGAATTTGCTATCTTAATTCTATTACTTTCCTGTATTTATGGCTCTATTTTTTCAATGGCAGCAGTGTTATTAGAAGAATGGAGTTTACGAAAATATCCGAAGGTTTCCCATATCATTTCATTGTTCTTCTATTCGTTGACAGAATCTTTTTGGTACCGCCCGTTAACTGTTTTTTGGCGATGCGAGGGCATTTGGCAATTAATAAGAAGAGATAAGAGTTGGGGGGAAATGAGCCGTAAAGGAGTATCCGAATGAAATGGAATAAATCGATTATTTTCTTTTTACTTATTCTCTTTGTTGTAGGACTTTTAACAAGTCCTTTTTGGCTTTGGCAGTTAAAGCATTCAAAGGAATTAAATGTCTTAATTATGGATAAAACAGTGTCGGATTCCTCCTATCGGGAACATGCGGGATTGATATGGGTCTTGAATAATCAAAAATATGTGAAAACTAACCATGCTCCTTATAGCAAACAACGTGATTATGTCGGATTTAATCCCCTAAAGGAAAAACACAAGCAATTAACCCATTTGCCAAAAGATTTATCTTCCTATGATGTGATATATATGACAGATCAATATGGAATCGATAAGAAAGATGCTTCCAGAATAAATTCGAAGCATATGGAAGGCGGATTAGCGTTAGAAGATGTTGAAAGGGTAGAGTCAGCTTTGCTTCAAAACACCAATAAAACATTGATTGCTGAATTTAATACCTTTGCAGATCCAACTAGTGATCAAGCTCGTGAAAAAATAACAAATCTTCTCCAACTTTCATGGAGTGGCTGGATTGGCAGATATTTTTCTGACATGGAAAGTGAGGAAATTCCTATATGGGTCAAAGAAAGATATGAGCGCATCTATGATGACAAGTGGTCATTTAAAGGATCAGGGTTAATCTTGATTAATAGCGATGATCATCTCATTGTATTGTCAGATCAAGAACTTAATAGCGGAGCGGTTCAATTTTCGACTACCGATAAAGGAAAGGGTTTGTTCAATCAACCTATTATATCGAATTATGGTTATTGGTTTGATATTGTTGCTGCAAAGGATAAAACTGATATTCTTGCTACATATACACTCCCAGTAAATAAAAAAGGGAAAGCAGTCTTATCAGAATATGGCTTACCTAGGCAGTTTCCAGCAGTCATTCAATACAAGAATAAACAATACACATCTTATTATTTTGCGGGTGACTATGCAGATGAAGCAGAGGTACCAGCTATTTATAAAACAGTCGGGTTAGATATGTGGAAAAGTTCTATTACTTATCGCCACTCCTTTTATTGGAACAGTTATGTACCTATTATGAAAGGGATTTTAAAGAACGGTTTACATGCCGAAGATCATGCTAGTACGAATGCGGAAATAACAACTGTGAATCATTTGAAGATAAATACGAAAACAGATGATACGTATATTCAAGTGTTAAAAGATAATAAGTGGACAAATCTCCTTGTTAAAGGAGTTAATATGGGGATTGCAAAGCCAGGAAGTTTTCCAGGAGAAACGGCGATAACGAAGGATGAGTATTTTCGCTGGTTTAAAGATATTGGCGCCTTGCATGCCAATGCAATTAGGGTGTATACCTTGCATCCACCCGCTTTCTATCAAGCATTGTATGAGTATAATCAGTTGGCAGAGGAGCCTTTATATCTTTTTCATGGTGCATGGATTAATGAAGAGACTCTCCTAGACAAACAGGATGCTTACGCGAAGGAAGTGGATAATGATTTTGATCGAGAGTTGAAGAATATGATAGATATCATTCATGGGAATGCATCTATAGCTGCTGCCCCTGGCCATGCTTCCGGTGAGTATACATATGATATATCCAAATATGTATTGGGCATTATGATCGGAATCGAATGGGATCCAGAGGTAGTAAAGAATACAAACGAGAAACATAAACGCATAGCTTCTTATGATGGCACTTACTTTGAAACAAAAGATGCTTCTCCTTTTGAAAGTTGGCTTGCGCAGAAGATGGATGAAACGGTGAAATATGAGGTTGATAAATATGACTGGCAGCATACAATGAGCTTTACCAATTGGGTAACAACGGACTTGCTTAAACATCGTTATGAGCCGAATCCAAAAGAAGATATGGCTATCGTAAATCCCAATCATATAAAGACAACAGAGAATTTTCATGCAGGATTCCTTGCTTCCTACCATGTCTATCCGTATTATCCAGATTTCTTAAACTATGAGCCTGCGTATAAAAGCTATATAAATAAACAAGGGAAGCAAAGTAATTATGGAGCTTATTTACAGGAGTTAAGAGAAGCGCATGATATGCCAGTTCTAATTGCTGAATTTGGTGTACCTGCAGCGAGAGGAAAAACGCATGAGAATGTAAATGGAATGACACAAGGATTTCTTTCTGAACAAGAACAAGGAAATTTCGATAAAGAAATGTTTCAAATGATTGTCGATGAAAATTATGCAGGTGGGCTACTATTTGCTTGGCAGGATGAATGGTTCAAGCGAACATGGAATACGATGGATTATGATAATCCTGATAGAAGACCATATTGGTCCAATCTGCAAACAAATGAACAGCATTTTGGCTTACTTAGCTTTGATCCTGGAAAATATGAGTCGCCCATTTATATAGATGGAAAGAAAAAGGACTGGGAAAAACTCGGCATTTCTCCTTTATATGAAGATAGAATGACACAAAAGGGAATAAAATCTATTTATGTAACTAGTGATGAACAGCAGGTCAATTTAAGAATTGATTATCAACAGCCAATAGACTTACAAACAGATACAACCTATCTATTGTTAAATACAATTGAGAAGCAAGGCCAACAAACGATTTCACTTAAAAACGAAACAATTAAATCAACATTTGGCGCTGACTTTCTTGTCAAAATAGCGAATGAACACAATTCGCAAATATTAGTGGATAGTTATTATGATTCTTTCCATTATCATTATGGATCTATCTTGCATATGATCAGGGAAGAAGCTTATGCAAAGAAAAAGGATAATGGAGTATTTCATCCTATTCGGCTGACCTTAAATAAGGAATTAGAGCTACCAGATACTAAAATACCATTTCAATCTTATATAACTGGACAACTTCTGTTTGGCAATGGAAATCCTGCTAGTAAAGAATTTAATAGCTTAACCGATATAAGCGTGAGCAAGGATAAAAAAACGATTGAAGTCCGGATACCTTGGGCCTTATTGAATATTAAAGATCCAAGCCGGAAGGAGATAATGGCTGATTTGTGGCAAAAGGGATTAGAGGAAAGTGTACAGGCTAAGGGAATCCAAATCGCAGCAGTAATGGAAAGAGAGAAGGAAATAATATCTTCCTTTCCCAAGCTTAATAGATATAATGAAATCCTAGCTGCTGATACTAAATGGTATACGTGGGAGGAATGGGAGATGCCAGCTTACCATGAACGCCTAAGGGCTTCATATTACCTCTTAAAGGATGCCTTTTCAGAAATAAATTTGGGGGATTAAAAGGTGAAAAGAATTTTATTAGCAGAAGATGAAGAAGTATTAAGAATGTTAATAGTTGATACATTGGAAGATGAGTATATTGTTGATGAAGCGCAAGATGGGGAAGAGGCATTGCAGTTAATTCATGAGAACCAATATGATTTACTGATCCTTGATTATATGATGCCAATTATTACAGGCTTAGAAGTCATTGAAAAAGTAAGAGCAGATAAAGAGAGAGAGCATCTTAAAATTATGATGCTCTCTGCCAAAAGCCAAGCGAGTGAGCAACATGAAATTAAGGGAGCAGGAGCAGATTACTTTATGGCAAAGCCATTTAGTCCGCTTGCTTTATTAGACACAGTGGGAGAAATATTGAATGAAGATTAAAGATTATTTTGGTAAAAGCATATCAAGACAGTTTGTAGCTTTACTGTTTTTTTTCAGTTTGCTTTTCCTTATTGGCTGTGCCTTTCTTGCACTTAGTCAAAAGCAATTGAATAATCGCTATGCAGAAGAAAGAGAAGTGATCCTTGAAAAAATATCCATCACTAGAGAGTTACAAGATAAGCTAGAAACTGCTCTTTCAGAAGCAAGAGGATACTTCGCGTTTAATAATCCTGAGATGCGATCATCCGCTTTAAAAATGGATGCTAAGACTAATAAACTGATTCAACGGCTAAAAGCTATTGCTACAACAGATGAAGATGCAGTGTTAGTAGAAGAATTAGTGAATTTTCATTCTTATTATTTTCAAGATATTCTCCCCAAAGCACTAAACTACTTTGATGAAGGAGAAGTCGACAAAGTGGTAAAAATCTCAGATGATGGGGGAACAGATCGAATAAATCATATAAAGGGTTCGTTAAATAACTATTTACACTCGATGACAAATGAGCTGAATGATAAGGTAAATGAACTCAATAAAAATATCATCATTTTTCAAATCTGTTTTCTTGTTTATATTATTTTCATTATGATGGTTATTTATTTTATAGGACGGGCTGGATTTAACAAAATTGGCAAACCGTTAGCCGATTTATCAGTTGCGGCAAATGAAATTGCGAAAGGAAATGATGCACAGATAAAGGTAGACACGAAGCGAGCTGATGAGATAGGGAAACTTTCTGTTGCTTTTTATCAAATGTATCAAAGTGTTCAAGATAAAGAACAAAACTTATTGGCGCAAAATGAGGAATTACTTGCACAGCAGGATGAACTTCATGCACAACAAATAGAATTAGAAGAGGTCTTAGAGACAGTTAGAGCAAATAGGGAATCATTAAAGCGAAGAAATAAATTAATTAATAGTATTTCGAATTCATTAGATAAAAATGAAGTGTTAGAGAGTATTATTACCCATCTAGCAGCAATTCTACAGGCAGACAGAGGAATTATCTTACTATTAAAGGATCAAGCATATGCATCCTACGGAATTGTCGAAGAAGGAGCAGAGCAATTTAAAAATTATGTATGGCAAGGAGTGCTTGATCGACTAAAAAAGGAGAAAGACCCATTTATTATTACAAGAGAAATGGTATTGGCTGAAAAAGGCTATCACCTTGAAAAAGGATTTACACATGATCTGTATATTCCTGTCTATAATTCGGAGGATGAAATTGCTGCGGTAATGATGCTGAGTCGTTTTAGTGATCCTTTCTCGGTGTTTGATAAGGAAGAATTTATTGCGTTGGCAAAACAAATTAGTATTTCTTTAGATAAAATTGAATTATTTGAGCAAACAGAAAATGATCGTGTATTAAACTACGATATCTTAAATACCATTCAAGAGGGTATCCAGGTAGTATGTGGAATAGGTGAAATAATATTTGTGAATGAAAAGCTTGAAGAAATGATTGGGGACACGAAGGAAGCAATATTTTATCCTGGCTGTGGATGGGATGAATGGAAGCATCCATTAACAGCTCATTTTATGGATGAGGAAGGATTGCTCCAGTATATAGAAGCATCCATTAAGGAAAAACAGACGGATTCTTATAGTGCTTTCATGAAAGATGGACGAGTAGTTAATATTTATGCGGAGGAACTTTTTAGAGGAAACACTAAGTTCGGAACAATCCTTGTTTATAGGGATATAACAAAAGAATATGAAGTGGATAGAATGAAGTCTGAGTTCGTAAGCACAGTAAGTCATGAGCTGCGAACACCGTTAGCAAGCATCCTTGGATTTACAGAATTAATGATTAATCGAGAGTTAAAAGTGGATAAGCAGAGGAAATACTTACAAACGATATATGGTGAAGCGAAGAGGCTCACTTCCTTAATAAATGATTTCTTAGACATTCAACGAATGGAAGCAGGAAAGCAAACCTATGAGAAGAAATACATTGATCTAATGCCAATAGTAGAGAGAGTCAAGGAAAAGCTATCTATTAATACTAGTTCCCATCGAATCGAAATAAACCAATTGATAGAGGAAACCATGATTATTGGTGATAAAGCGAAGATTGAACAAGTGCTGACGAATCTTTTAAGTAATGCTATTAAGTATTCCCCTGATGGAGGGACAATAGAGATTAATGTCTATAAAGAGAATAATCAGCTGCGAGTATCTTTTAAAGATGAAGGCTTAGGAATCCCAGAAGCAGAGATCAATAAATTATTTACGAAGTTTTATCGAGTCGATAATACGGACCGAAGAAAGATTGGTGGTACTGGCCTTGGACTTTCTATTGTTCAAGAAATTATGAATGCCCATGATGGCCAAGTGGTAGTAGAATCAGATTATGGGAAGGGAAGTACGTTTATACTTATTTTTCCCCTTGTCCATAAAATGGAGACTTCAGATGAAGCATCTAAAGAAAATAAGCAAACTTACTCGATCATGGTCATAGAAGATGATATTAGCTTGGGGGAATTAATCGTTCATGAATTGCAAGATAACGGCTTCCAAGTCGTGTATTATAAAAATGGTCAAGAGGCAATTCGAATGCTAGAAAAGAATCCGCCAGATGCATTGGTGCTTGATATCATGCTTGAAGATGAAAATTTTGATGGTTGGAACATCTTGAAGCATATCAAAAAATCAGAAAAACTCAGAAATATTCCGGTTATCGTATCATCTGCATTAGATGAGAAAGAAAAGGGATTATCATTAGGAGCGCTGGATTATCTCGTAAAACCATATCAAACTAGCCAACTTTCTAAAACCATTATGCAAACCTTATTAAAGATGGGGAAAGTGGGCCAAGTATTAGTACCAGAACAAGATAAAGAGTGAAAGAGTCGCTTTTAAAGGCAAGTGGAAGGAGAGGTAATAGCTACCTCTCCTTACTTTATAGGGGAGTTTTTAGATAATAAAGTTGTAAACACAGCCACACAGAAAATAGTTAAGAAAGAAGCTAAAAAAGTTGTCGGCCCAACTATTTTATAGCCGCTGGCTAAAACGATCCCATCTATTAGAAAAATGATGAAGCCTACCTGAATAGAAAGGATCTTTGATAGGACTTGGGCAAGGAGATCAGTCCCTCCAGTGCTGGTCTCAAATCGAAGCATTACGCCAATCCCTATGCCGATAATCACTCCACCCAAAATCGCACTTAATACAAGCTTCAGTGAAAATAAACCACGTAAAAAAGATAGGAAATCAATAGAGATGGAGGAAGCAAGGAAGCCAATTATGCCATAAATAAAGTATTTTCTATTATAAAACCACACCACAATATATAATGGAATGCTTAAAAGAATCATAGACAGACCTGTGGGAATCTCGTAGTGATAGTGAAGAATAAGGCCGATTCCAATTATACCCCCATCTAACAGATGATGTGGGACTAAAAATCCATTTACCCCAATGCCTATTAATAAGCTCCCTACAAATATCGCCGCTATTTTTTCTATCACTAAACATCATCCTATCTATTCCTTGTCCACTCATCTTATACATATGTTTAAAAACGTGAACATAGAAGAACTTAATCGGACAAGCAGGATGAAAATTGATCGAGCAATTGGGAATATGGAAGTTAGAAGTAAGATAGGAAAAAGTACTACTTTTGCTATTAAATTCTATAAACTGGTGATTTAGCGAAATAAAATAACAGAAGATTGCGAGCATTTATTTGCTGCAAGAAAAAAAGGTGTTCATAAAGAGAATGAAAGCCAGAAAGAGCTCGGCTGTAAGAAAAAGTGGTATTCATAAAGGGAATGAAAGCCAGAAAGAGCTCGTCTGTAAGAAAAAGTGGTGTTCATAAAGGAAATGAAAGCCAGAAAGAGCTCGGCTGCAAGAAAAAAAGGTGTTCATAGAGGGAATGAAAGCCAGAAAGAGCTTGGCTGTAAGAAAAAGTGGTGTTCATAAAGAGAATGAAAGCCAGAAAGAGCTCGGCTGTAAGAAAAAGTGGTATTCATAAAGGGAATGAAAGCCAGAAAGAGCTCGGCTGTAAGAAAAAGTGGTGTTCATAAAGGAAATGAAAGCCAGAAAGAGCTCGGCTGCAAGAAAAAAAGGTGTTCATAGAGGGAATGAAAGCCAGAAAGAGCTCGGCTGTAAGAAAAAGTGGTGTTCATAGAGGGAATGAAAGCCAGAAAGAGCTCGGCTGTAAGAAAAAGTGGTGTTCATAGAGGGAATGAAAGCCAAAAACTGCTTGGCTGCAAGAAAAAGTGGTGTTCATAAAGGAAATGAAAGCCAGAAAGAGCTCGGCTGCAAGAAAAAAAGGTGTTCAATCAAAGAATGTGCACAAGCTCATCATAAAATACACACAAAAAGCTACGAACTATTTAAAGTAACTAAAAGTGGCTTTTTTTTCTTAGATATCAGTTCTCTTCCAGCACTTTTTAACTTTTAAAGGGTCGCTTTAAATAAGAAAAACATCTTTACCCAATTAGGTGAAGATGTTTCTTATGGCCATTTATTAAGCCGTATATGATAATTTTTTACTTAAAAAAAGAAATGCAGGATATAGTAACAAATTGCAGCGATACTTGCTGAAATTGGCAATGTAATAACCCATGTAATAATCATTCGTTGTGCTGTTCCCCATTTAACTCCTTTTAAGCGATGCGCAGAACCAACACCGAGAATAGAAGAAGAGATAACATGGGTTGTACTAACTGGAAGGTGAATTAAGGTCGATCCGAAAATGATCATTGCTCCTGATAAATCAGCTGCTACCCCATTTACTGGTCGAATTTTCATAATATTTCCACCAACGGTTTTGATAATTCTCCAGCCACCTACAGAAGTCCCTAGTCCCATTGCAGTAGCACAGGCAAATTGTACCCAAAATGGCACCTCACCAGTTGAAACATAATTATTAGCTAATAAAGCCATCGTAATAATCCCCATGGCTTTTTGAGCATCATTTGTACCATGTGTATAAGACTGCAATGCTGCTGTGAATATTTGGAAATAGCGAAAACGTCTATTTGTTTTTGTTAAATTTAAATCCCTAAAAAAGAATTTAAAAATGGAGTAAATAGTAAAACCAACAATAAAGGCGATGATAGGCGAAAGAATCAATGCCTCAATGATTTTAATAAACCCAGTATAATTAAGGGAGGAGAAACCAGAAGAAGCAATTGCTGCTCCAGCGATTGATCCAATAATTGCATGGGAAGAACTACTCGGTATTCCAAAATACCAAGTAACTAAATTCCAGATGATAGCAGAAATCAATGCTGCAAGGATAACGAGAGAACCATTTGTTAATTGAAAAGGATCTACGATTCCTTTTGTAATTGTCTTTGCCACACCAGTAAAGGTCATCGCACCAATAAAGTTCATACATGCTGCCATAATAATGGCGTGCTTTGGTTTTAGTGCTTTTGTTGATACTGCAGTAGCAATGGAATTGGCTGTATCATGAAAGCCATTAATAAAATCAAATGCTAAGGCAAAGACAACGATTAAAATTGTAAGTATTAATAATGTATTCATTGGAAAAAGACTCCTTATGCGTTCTTCATAATGATACTTTCAAGTGTGTTGGCAACACTTTGACAGTAATCAGCGATATCCTCAAGATTTTCATACACTTCTTTATATTGGATAATACGAATCGGATCTTTTTCGACAGAGAAAAGGTTTTTAATCGATTGTCGTAAAATGCCATCACATTTTGATTCGTGATCTTTAATTCTAATTGCATATTCTCTAATTTTAGGTAATTTTTTAGTTGTAAGTAAATCTACTGCTTTATCAATTTCTACTGCACAGTTTTTGATTTCTTCCACAAAACGCAGCATATATTCATCTGCACTAATGATATTGTACATTTCGAAAAGTGCAGAAGTACTCTCAAGACCATCTAAAACATCATCCATACTCATTGTAAGAGCTAGAATGTCTTCTCTTTCAATCGGCGTAATAAAGGCTTTATTTAATTCTGTGATAACTTCATGAACATATGTATCACCTTTTGTTTCAATTTCCTTCATTGTTTCAGAAAAAGTTTTTAAATCGCTAACATTTGTTAGCTTATAGTCAGCAAAAAAGTCTGCTCCTTCTTTTAAATTTGAAGCGATATTTTTTAACATAACAGCAAACTTATCTTGTTTTTTAAAAACCATTATGGTTACCTCCATTAATATATAACAAATTATGACTAAGCCTTACATATTTTATAGGAAAGTTGTCGAATAGCATAGTATTTTGAAAAGAAATTTACAAAAACTTAATATTTGGTTTACAAACTTTTAAGAAAACTACATTACTTTTTTACAATATTTTCATTAATTTAATAATTTTCTCCAGGAAATTGAGTGCTTTTTCATAGCTCTATCCTAATATTGTGTCCAATTCTATATATAATAAAGTAATAGCAAAATGTCCAAATAAGAAGGAGAGCCACTGTTAATGATGAAATTATTATTATTCGAGAAAGATATGGCTTATAGGAAGAGAACAGAATCCCATAAACAAGTTCTATATATTACAATGGACATTACAGGAACTACGATTATCGAGAAGAAAGGAGATTCCTTATTAGGAGGGGAAGATTAAGTCCAATCCACTCTGTGAATCAAAAAGTTTTAATATAGAAAAGAAGCGTTAATAAGAACAACAGTCAATATAATGTCCATGTGAAGATAAGAATATGTGGCAGGAAAAGGGGAAAAAGTGGAGAAAAAAGTAGTCCTCATAACAGGAGCAAATAGTGGATTTGGGAAATGGATGACAATAGAATTTGCAAAAGCGAACTATACAGTTATAGCATCGATGAGAGATAGGAATAAAAGTAGGCAGTTGGTAGAAGAAGCAACAAAAATGGGGATAATCTCTAATATAGACATAGTTTCTTTAGATATTACTTCTGAGCAATCAGTAGAAAACTTAAGTTTATATGTACAGAGAATAGGCCAGATTGACTTACTGATAAATAATGCCGGCTATGCAGGAGCCGGTTTTTCAGAGGAGATATCAATCGAAGAATATCAACGTCAGCTGGATACGAATTTTTTTGGAGCGATTCGTGTAACGCAATGTATTCTTCCGCTTATGAGAAAGCAGCGGAGAGGAATGATTATTAATATAAGCAGCATAAGTGGCGAAATTGGATTTCCAGGCTTATCCCCATATGTTTCCTCTAAATTTGCACTAGAAGGATGGAGTGAGGCCTTGAGATTGGAGTTAGCTCCATTTTCTATTCCAGTCGTTCTAGTAGAGCCTGGTTCTTTTCAAACAAATATTTGGACAACAGGGAAGCAAATTGCTGAAAAATCTACCTTGTCTTCTTCACCTTATTATTCGTATATGAAACAGCTCGATACATATTTACATAATAGCAGCAAAAAAAATGGAAATCCAAGGTTGGTAGCTGAAAAGGTAGTTTCTATTGCAAAGAAAAAACATCCAAGATTACGTTATGTAGTTGGAAAAGGAACAAAAGGTACAATCTTTTTCAAGCATATTGTGCCATGGAAGTGGTGGGAGAAAATCGTTCTATATATTTTAAAATAAAAATATATTAGGAAGCAGGCAATTTTTTAAAAGGAATAATTCATATTTATAGAGAAGTATTCAAATAAGTGTTATTATATGGATAATTCTGATTTTTGGAGGTGTTTTGTTTGGTCAATAGCATCGAACAGAAAGTGACGCTACATAATGGAGTAGAAATACCACAATTAGGGATTGGTGTCTTTAAAGTAGAAGAGGGAGACACCGTATTCCAAACAGTAAAAACTGCTTTGGATCTTGGTTATCGTTCTATTGATACTGCTGCCATTTATAAGAATGAAGAAGGAGTAGGCAGAGCGATAAAAGAAAGCGCTATCCAAAGAGATGAGTTATTTGTTACTACTAAAGTATGGAATGATGATCAAGGATATGATTCCACTTTAAGAGCATTTGAAACGAGTTTGAAAAAATTAGACTTAGACTACCTAGATTTATATTTAATTCATTGGCCAGGAAAAGATAAATATGTGGAAACATGGAAAGCACTTGAGAAATTATATAAAGAAGGATTAGTTAGAGCTATTGGTGTAAGTAATTTTCATGAACATCATTTAGAACATTTACTTGCAAATGCAAATGAGAAGCCAACTGTTAACCAGATTGAATTACATCCAAGGCTTTCCCAAGAGAGCGTAAGAGAATATTGCAAGAAAAAAGATATCAAAGTGGAAGCATGGTCGCCGATTGCCAAAGGTCGGTTAGTAAATGAACCGACACTTAATTATATTGCGAAAAAGCATGAGAAAACCCCTGTTCAAGTTATTTTACGCTGGCATCTGCAACATGGAAATATTATAATTCCTAAGTCTGTTCATCCAGAAAGAATCAAAGAAAATGCAGAGATATTTGATTTTCAACTAAGCTTAGTGGAAATGGATCAAATCGATCGCTTAAATATGAATGAAAGACTTGGCAGTAATCCAGATGAATTATTATTTTAATTAAATTTAAAGACTATAAAACGGAACAAACAAAAGGTCTGCGCCTAATTAATTAGGCGTAGATTTTTTGTTAGGAAGCACTTAAATGAATCTTCTTAAAACAATGAATGTAATAGTTATGTTTAAAAGACTCAAAGGGTGGTAAATATAAGTACAAGCAGATAGTGAAAATAAACCGTACGGAAAAATCATTGCTGCAGCATGTTTTTCACTATCTCATTGAAAAATATCAACACTATAAGAAAAAGGAGTGTTAAATATGGGATTTTTATGGTCATTAATAATAGGTGGTATTATAGGATGGTTAGCAGGATTAATTACTGGTAAAGATATTCCTGGTGGAGTTATTGGTAATATTATTGCCGGTTTTGTTGGAGCTTGGTTAGGATCATTAATTTTAGGAGATTGGGGTCCATCCATTGCTGATTTCGCCATTATTCCGAGCATTATCGGTGCAGTCGTTTTAGTATTTATTCTAAGCCTGATTATGCGTGGTATGCGTAAAACAACATAAAGTATAGAGAAAAAAGGAAATGAGCTTTCTTAAGCCATTTCCTTTTTTTTGTTGAAAACATGCCCTTTAACTTAGCAATTCTTCCCAATCTTCATTAGGGAATATCGGCGGATTGTCTAATGGCGGAGCAAAGACTGTAATTTGTTCCTGCGAGATAGGGTGGGTGAATTGAATTTTCGCCGCGTGAAGTGCTTGTCGATGGAACATTGGTTTCCCGCCATAAAGTTTGTCTCCGGCAAGGGGATGCTTAATGGAGCTTAAATGGACTCTAATCTGATGTGTTCTGCCCGTGTCTAAAGTGCAAGAGATAAGGGTTAAATCTTCAGACGGCAGCCGCTTGATTCGTTTAAAATGGGTGATTGCCTGTTGGCCTGTTTCTGAAATTCTTCGACGGCTGCTATGATGTCGATCTTTCCCAATCGGCTTATTAATCGTTCCTTTTTTCTGTGCTAAAAAACCCTCAATAAGAGCGATATACGTTCTTTTAATTTTTCTTTCTCTTAATAGATAATCAAGCATGTTAGCGACTAAATCGTGTTTGGCAAAAAGAATACACCCGGTAGTATCCCGATCCAATCTGTGGATATGCTTTAATTGTCTTTCTTCTCCACTTAATAATAGATGATAGGCCACACCATTTAATAAGGAAGAAGTATCTTCGGGAGAATGAGGATGGGTATCGATGGAATCAGGTTTGTTTACGACTAAAAGGAAATCATCTTCATAAAGAATAGAAAGATCCATATAAATTGGGATAATGTTGTTAGGCTGCTGCTGAAAGAGATTAATTTTTAAAATATCTTCCTGCTTAAGCATGGAATTCCATGGAACATTTTGGTTATTTAATTGAACTTTTTTCTCCATTTTAAATAGATGAATTTGCTTTTTTGAAGCAAGTAAAACCTGTGAAAAGAACTCCTCGATCGATAATCCTTCCCATTGCACAGGGATTTTAAGCAGTAGCCAGTCTCCTTTTCTTTCATATATCATACATAAAATCTCCTTTGTTTTTTATACGAATGAATGATAAAAGTGTCTTAAATATAACTTAGTTATCATATCATGGTTTTAATTACCACAGAAATGGTTTTTGGGGATATGTTAGACTATGGGTAACAGTTAGGTTGTGTAAATTTATAAGAAATAAAGAGGGTGTTTCATTTCATGAAAGTCGTATTTGCATCAACACCAACACAAGAGGAAAGAATTAATGAGTTGATTCAGACCTTTTATTCGAAGGTATTTCCTTTTTACTTTTCAGATGAGGAAATTAATCAATTCGAACGATTAAAGGTTTTAGCTATTACTCCAGAAAAAGCGCAGTTATTAAGCACATTAAAAACATCTTATCAAGTAATTGCCAGTCTTCAAACCCTTGTGAACATATTGGAGGATCCAGAGAATAAGCACAAATATAAACAAGTTTTTGCAAAAAATGTCCACATTCTCGAGGAATTGGATATATTCTTTCCCTTCCATTTAGATAATTTTAGATCAAGCAGTAACGGGGATTCCTGCAATCAAGTGAATTTTAGTATGTATGCAGAGGCAAATAATTCATACTTACTTTAATTTTTTCTAACTTCCTATTGCTTATTCTTTAGGAAAGGAAAAAGGCCATCGCAGTCAATAGAAAGACGATGGCCTTTTTTATACAAAATTTTTTAGCACCCTTATTTTTTCACACTGTATTCTTCGAGCCACTGTTTAAAGACTGCAGGTTCTTTGTAGCCATTAATTCTGCTTACTTCTTTTCCATTTTTGTATTGGACAATAGTAGGAGTTGACTCGATATTGTATTTATCCCAGCCTTCCTCAAATTCCAATAAATTATATTGATCAATCGATACATTTAATTCTTTTGCAAGTGGCATTAATTCAGGAGTAGTTTTTAAACAATATTGACATTCTGAACTAAAGAAATAGACGGTCACATCTTCCTCGTTTTTTAATTTTTCCTCGAGTTCATCAGGAAGGATGATATTTTGGTAATTAGGATTCTCTAATAATTCAACTGTAGCTGGCTCCAGATCTGCTTTCTTATAGATATTGCCTTCCACAGCTTTTTCTTTTTTCATATGAGATAAAAAAGCTACCCCAGCAAATAAAATAATAATAAAGACAAGGAAAAACAGGACTTTTTTCATTCATTCATCTCCTTTGTTTTTTTCCAAATAATAAGGCTGCAAGTAAAGATAATGATAAATCCAATTAGCGCCATAAAGGGGATCGTGATAAAACCTAACCAATTTATGTACTCACCTGTGCAAGAAACTGGTCCGCAGGCTGATGACGATTCAAAGATGCTAGCTAACTTTTGGATGGAATAGTGATAAATGGAAACACATGCGCCAATCCCAGAAAGAATCATGGTATAAAAGCTGATTTTGTAATCTTTTCGAATTACCGCAATTCCTAAAATAATCACAAACGGGTACATTAAAATACGCTGATACCAACACAAAGTACATGGAACAAATTCTCTAATTTCGGAAAAGTAGAGACTGCCAAACATGCTGAGGACAGCTGCAATCCATGCCAAATATAAAATGTTCTCCCGTGAATCCTTTTGCTTTGTTTTTTCCTCCATAAGATTCTCCTTTATTGTGTTTATTGATTCCTAAAATTGATAGAAATATTTTCACTATAAAAAAAGTATAAAGGTAATCGGAATTGATGTAAACAAACTAGAATTCCAAAAGGAGAGAGATTATATCTGAAAAAAATGGGGAAATGTAAAAATAGTAAATAAAATGTAGAGTATGGATTAAGAAGATCATACATAAGGGAGTAAAATAGTATGCCAAAATTGGATTTATCGAAATTTGAGAAAAAACTCATTATCCGAAACACAGAATTTCAGGATATTGATAAAATCATGAAGCTTCAAGCGGAGTGCTTTCCAGGCATGGATCCGTGGACAAAGGATCAATTAAGAAGCCATATTGAGATTTTTCAAGAAGGACAATTTGTTGCAGAATATGATGGGGAAATTATTGGATCATGCTCTAGCTTGATTATAAATTTTGACGAATATGATGCCCGCCATACATGGGATGAAGTGACAGATGGCGGATATATCACAAATCATAATCCCCATGGCTATAATCTTTATGGAATTGAGGTAATGGTAGATCCAGAATACCGAAGAATGAAAATAGGACACCGTCTTTATGAAGCGAGAAAAGAGTTAGTGCGTCAGCTGAATTTACAAAGTATTATCATTGGCGGTAGAATACCGAATTATTATAAATATGAAGACCAAATGACAGCAAGAGAATATGTTCAAGAAGTACTTCATCATAAAATATATGATCCAGTACTGTCCTTTCAATTATTAAATGGTTTTACGTTAATGCGGATTAATCCAAATTACTTACCAGATGATGCCCAATCGAAAAGCTATGCAACGATTATGGAATGGAACAATGTAGAATACATGCCAAAATCTAAACGTTTTTTCAAAAGCAGTTATCCTGTGCGGATTTGCGTTGTTCAATATAAGATGAGACAGATAAAGAGTTTTGAGGATTTTGCCAATCAGGTAGAGTATTATACAGATGTAGCATCCAATGGGGAATCAGATTTTGTTGTATTTCCTGAATTGCTTACATCGCAATTAATGTCGTTTATGGATGAACGTGTTCCAAGTACGGCTATTAGAAAGGTAACAGAATATACAGAGCAGTATATTGAGCTTTTCACTAATTTAGCAATTCGCTATAACATTAATATTATCGGTGGTTCTCATTTTGTGAAAGAAGATGATGAAGAAATTTATAATATTGCCTATCTTTTTAGACGTGATGGCACGATTGAGAAACAATATAAATTACATATAACGCCTAATGAGCGGAAATGGTGGGGGATAAGACGAGGAGATGCCGTCAGGGTTTTTGATACAGATTGTGGGAAAATTGCGATTCAAATTTGCTATGATATTGAATTTCCAGAGCTAGCCCGGATTGCAACCGATATGGGGGCGAAAATTATTTTTACCCCGTTTTGTACAGAAGATCGCCAAGGTTATTTACGTGTCCGGTATTGTGCGCAAGCTCGAGCTGTAGAAAACCAAGTTTATACGGTGATTGCTGGGACTGTCGGTAATTTACCACAAACAGAAAATATGGATATTCAATATGCCCAATCGGCTATCTTCGCGCCATCTGATTTTGAATTTGCACGAGATGGGATTGTTGGGGAAACAAACCCAAATATAGAAATGGTTATGATCGGAGATGTAGATTTAGAAATACTAAGAAGACAACGACAAAGAGGAACAGTCCGCCAATTAAAAGATAGACGCTTTGACGTATACCGAATTGAATATAAGAAGTAATCAATTATAGATGTAATATGAAATGAACAGGTAAAACCACGACTGAAGAGTCGTGGTTTTACCTGTAGACAAACTAATCTCTTTGAATTATTAGGATGTTGCTTTCCGCTTCGGGGGTTCGCTTTCCGTGGGGCTCGCGCTGAACCGCGGTCTGCTTACAGCCTGCAGGGTCTCAGACTGTCTCGCTAATCCCACAGGAGCATTCCTGTGGGATTAGTTTCTGTGGTATTTCACAAAAAAAGATCCTCCTTTATGATGCTAATATTGAGACCAATCAACACAGCGTCAGAAGGAGAATCTATTATGAATAATACCCGTAATCACCGTTTAAATCAAGTGTCTACTTCCACTTTAATCATTGGAATTGACATTGCTAAAAATACACACTATGCATGTGCGGTGGACGATCGAGGGGTTGAGTTAAGTACCTCTTTTTCTATCCACCAGTCTCATCATGGTTTTCATCAATTTTATCTCAAGCTTCAAAATCTAAAGGCAATTCATCAAAAGGATGATTTATTGATTGGATTCGAGCCTACTGGGCACTATTGGATGAATTTAGCTGCTTTTCTTACCCAAAATGATATTCGTTTTGTCATGGTCAATCCTCTACATGTGAATCGTTCCAAGGAGTTGGATGATAACTTACAAACGAAGAATGATAAGAAGGATGCGAGAGTCATTGCTAAACTAATAACCAATGGATACTTTAGTGATCCTCGTCAAATAGAAGGAATAGAAGCAGAGCTTAGAGAAGGTTCCTCTATTCGGTGGAATCTGAAAAAGGACATTTCGAAAGTGAAGAATCGTATCATTCGCTGGACGGATCGTTACTTTCCTGAATTTAAAGTAGCATTTAAAGATTTAGGGCTGAATGCATGTGCCATATTAAAACATACCCCTTTACCAGTAGACTTAATGGAAAAAGAAATCGAGGAGTTAGTCCTTTTATACTTGGAAAAGGAAAAACTAAAGTATCCAGCAAGACCTAAAATAGCACAACTAAAGAGAGTGGCGGTACAATCTATTGGATTAACAGAAGGCTCCAATATGGCTCGTATAGAAATTTACTCTTTAATTACTCAATACGAACTTCTGACAAAGCAATTAGAACAGGTAAATGAAAGTTTAAAGACACTAGCAGAGCAACAAGCGGAATATCATTATTTATTATCAATCCCTGGCATTGGGGAAACTACCGTTATAGATTTACTAGCAGAAGTGGGTTCTCTCAAGCATTATAAACATCCACGCCAACTTATTAAATTAGCGGGATTAACCTTACGAGAGAACTCTTCTGGAAAGATGATTGGACAAAAGCGAATCTCCAAAAGAGGGAGAAGAAAGCTGCGAGCCCTTCTCTATCGTGCTGTCTTGCCTTTGATTAGAAATAATGAAACCTTTTATGATTTATATCAGTATTATATCTCTAGAAAAGAAAACCCTTTGAAGAAGAAAGAAGCATTAGTCGTTCTATGTAATAAAATGTTAAAGATTTTTCATGGACTTTGTCAGCAAGAAGTACTGTTTGATAAGGAGCGAATGAGACAAGATCTCTCTATCCTCCAACCCAAATAAAAATCTATAAGACGGTTATATTCAAAAAGATGACAGGAAAGCTGGCTTTTAGAGAGACTTACGACTTAGAGTCCATACAGGAGCATGATGCCAGCCTCTGCCTTATGATGAGACCAAACGAAGGAATGTAAGCGCGCGACGCTAAGAGACATGGGAGGGTACGTCCTCATAAGAAGAGTAGAGATACCGGATGCATCTAATAGTGTATATTTGTCAATAAATCCCTATTGGCTCTAGCGTCGCGTCCACTTACTTACCAAATATTATAATTAATGGAATAGTTAGTTAAAATATGATTCAAAGAGTTTTCCTAAAAAAATATTGGACTAAAAAAATAACGCTGTAAACGTTGGTATATCAACTTTCCTCGAGGGAGTCTCACCCCCTCCACTCCAATCAACACATAAAAATGTAATTCTTACTTCGCCAATATCTTTTTGTCGACAAACTCAAACCACGACTGAAGTGTCGTGGTTTTTTGGTGGGATTCTATCTATTACATGGTAGTTGTGTGAATCCATTCTTCTTCGGCTAAATCGTTGGCGTGATCGATGTAGCGTAATAAGGAATATAAATGTTTTTCTATGACTGAATAATCATGTTCAAAGTTGTAGGCATGCAGAAATTGTTCAATTTTTTTTGAGAGAAAGTTATCATGGGTTCTTACCATCAATATGAGAAGATTATCCCACTCTGATCGATGAGTATAGTATAGGGCTCGATCATAATCTGTTTTGTTCATCTTTATGCCTCCTTATGTGGGAAGGAGATGATTATATTATATGGATAAAGGTAAGAATGTTACCCACTAAAAGTTGGCTATATTGATTTAAAAGGGTTTTCTGTTTTTACCTGTATAATTCTTGTGGTTTCATGTGAGAATAAATTCAACGTAATATGAATAAGGACTCCTATATATCCACAATATAAAGAAAAAAGGGGTTATTATGAAAAGGCGACTTATTATTATTCTAACTGCAATCTCAGTCTTTCTTTGTGTAAATACAAAGGAGTCCTATGCGAAATCAGTTGTTGATACGAGTGAAGTGTATACATACGAAAACTTTCAAGATGATGTTTGGATTTTAAAAAGTAAATATAAGAAACAGCTCCAAGTCCATGCGATTGGAAAATCAGAATTTGGTCGAAAAATTTATGCGATTCAAATAGGGACAGGAAAGAAAAGTATCCTTTTGTCAGGTGCACATCATGGAAGGGAATGGATTACTTCTTTATTAACGATGAAAATGGCAGAGGATATTGCAGGGACAATAAAGAATGGAGACAATTTTCTTGGTTCCTATTCGATTTGGATTGTACCAATGATCAATCCAGATGGAGTCACCATTCAACAGGGGAAAATCAACAAATTTCCGTTTTTCTCGAAAAGAAAAATAAAGAAGATGAATGGCGGCCTAAATGATTTTACGCGTTGGAAAAGTAATGGGCTAGGAGTGGATCTAAATCGACAATATCCTGCTGGATGGGAGTATATAAAGGATTCCAAAAAAGAACCTTTTTATAAAAATTATAAAGGGAAAGCTCCATTTGAAGCAAAAGAGGTACAAGCCATTGTCGAGTTAACAGAAAAAATAAAACCAACGATTGCGGTTGCTTACCATTCTTCTGGTCAGGAGATTTTTTGGCAATATAATAATGGAGTGAATGAGGACAGAGATCGGATGATTGCAGAAGTTCTCGCAAAAGAAACTGGGTACAAGCTTGGGGTTCCACCTAAAGACGCCGTAGGGGGTGGATTTACAGATTGGTTTATTACGACCTATCATTTACCCGCATATACAATTGAAATATGTCCATTGGTAGATGAGCGCCACCCTTCCTTGACAAACTTTTCTAAAGAATGGGCCAGAAATAAAACCATTCCCAGAACGCTGATTGAGGAAGCCAAAAAAATAGATGCGATACATAAAAAAATGCTGGGAGATTCATAATAAGAAAAAACATTGGAGGTAAATATGAAGACTAAATCTTTATCCGTTCTTATTGTTACCATATCAGTATTAGTTATGGTATTTATGTTTCCATCCCATCATTTAGCTGTCCAGGAGTTAGATTATAAGAAATTTGGGACTGTTGAAATGGCTGTAGTAAAGGCAGATTATCCAGAAGAGTCTGTAACTGATTATAAATATTTAGGGCGCAAAAAAATATCTCCGCAAGAAGAACAAGATTCCTTTCAATTTCTCGTAAAAGAGGGTGGAAAGGAAAAAACAGTTATTGTTGCGGTGAATCATAATACAAAAAATGATAAATTCATCTCCTTAGTAGTAGAAGAAGCAAAGCCATAAAAAAGACCGAAATGGTCTTTTTTATGGCTTTTTCCGAGTTGGTTTGCTTTCAATTCTCAGTATTTTGCATTTGTTACTAGACAATTCTATTCCAATTTATACTATTGACATAATAAATTAATCTTGTTATCATTCTCCTATTGTTTTTAAAAAGAATAGATAGACCTTGTATAAATTCAAGAATATGGCTTGAAAGTTTCTACCAGCTACCAATAAATAGCTTGTCTACAAGGAATGGGAATTTTATAACATTTTTATTCCGTTTTGTAGAAAAGCTTTGACCAAATAAGGGTCAAAGTTTTTTTTATTACTCTTTTTAAACCACAGGCTCTGCCTGTGTGAAAATAAAACTTGTAGAGTCGTATTAGAAAAAAACTCCAATCGTTATAATAGAAGATGGCCGTCAAACCAACTTCAAATAACGAGAGGAGTTCTGCTCATGTCGAGCGACAATAGTTTATCACATACAAGATGGAATTGTAAGTATCATATCGTATTTATTCCCAAATACAGAAGGAAAGTAGTATATGGGAAATTAAGAAAAGATATAGGTGCTATATTGAGAAAACTATGTGAAATGAAAGATGTAGAAATAATGGAAGCACATGCCATGCCAGATCATATACACATGCTGGTAAAAATACCACCGAAAATGTCTGTTTCGTATTTCATGGGATATTTAAAAGGTAAAAGTTCATTGATGATCCATGATAGACATGCAAATTTAAAATATAATCATGGAAATCGAACGTTTTGGGCGAAAGGATATTACGTAAGTACGGTTGGATTAAACGAAAAAACAATTGCAAAGTATATACGAGAGCAAGAAGCAGAGGACCGTTTGCGAGATAATATGAGCAAACGAGAATACGTCGATCCATTTAAAGATAAGTAGGGAGAGTAAACGGTTGGCGGTCAATTTAGAGGTCCCTTTAGGGGCTTCGTTGGTAAAGTGCCCTTATAGGGCGAAATTAAAACCGCCGGTTCTACCGGCGGATACTTACTATCTAATGGGAAAATAAAATGAATTAGTGGTAAAACTAATCTTAGAATCACTCCCTATCGATCTATAATTTAGCAAATAGGAGACTACAACATGAGAGACTTTTTTAAATTTGCAGAACGGAACACTTCTTATGCGCAGGAAACACTTGCAGGAATAACAACTTTCCTATCGATAGCATATATATTAGTTGTAAATCCAATTATCTTAAGCCAATCCGGAATGGATAGCGGTGCTGTATTCACAGCAACTGCGCTCACGGCGATTATCGGAACATTACTTATAGGTTTACTTGCTAACTTTCCAATCGCAATTGCACCTAGTATGGGCCTGAATTCGTTCTTCACTTTTTCTGTATGTATTGGAATGGGAATAGAATGGCAGGTCGCTTTAACGGGTGTTTTTGTTGCAGGAATCATTTTTATGTTATTAAGTTTAATGAAAATCCGCGAGAAGATCATTAATATCATTCCAGCGAGTTTAAAGCATGCAATCGCTGCTGGAATTGGATTTTTCATTACGTTTATTGGGTTGAAAAATGGCGGAATTATTATTGGCAATCCAGATACATTTGTCTCGATTGGTGATTTAACGTCCCCTATGACCCTGCTGGCAATTATAGGTCTTGTCATTACAATTGTTATGTTAGTACGCGGCATTAACGGCGGGATTTTTTATGGCATGGTCATTACTACGATTGTGGGAATGATTTTTGGATTAATAGAAGTTCCTTCTTCGGTTGTTGGAGATATACCAAGCCTTAAACCAACATTTGGTGTTGTATTTTCTCATTTAGATGAGATTTTTACGCCAGAAATACTGACAGTTATCTTTACCTTTTTAATTGTTGCCTTCTTTGATACTGCAGGTGCATTAATTGCCTTAACTAGTCAAGCTGGAATGATGAAGGATAATAAGATTCCTAATATCGGTAAAGGGCTGCTTGCCGATTCTGCTGCCGGTGCCATTGGGGCTATTTTAGGCACATCGACACCTGCAACGAGTGTTGAATCTTCGGCAGGTATTGCTGTCGGAGGAAGAACAGGCTTTACGTCTGTCGTCATTGCAGCTTGTTTTGTAATCGCATTGTTCTTTTCACCACTTGTTGCCGTTATTTCAGTGGAAGTTACAGCTGCTGCATTAATTGTGGTAGGGGCATTAATGGCCATGGAAATTAGGAGAATAGACTGGACGAAGTTAGAAATTGTCATTCCATCCTTTTTAACAATTATTATGATGCCTCTTACTTCTAGTGTGGCAATCGGGATTGGATTAGGATTTGTTTTTTATCCAATATGTTTAGTATCACAAAAGCGTTATAAAGAAGTTCATCCAATTATGTATGTACTTTGCTTGTTATTTATTTTATACTTTGCTTTTATCGTGTGAAGCTTTAAGTAGGGAAGGATGATAAAATATCATACAGTATATGCATTGAAAGAAAAAGGATAGAAGAGTGGAAGGAATTCGCTCTATCTATCCTTTTTTTGTACAATATTCTTATTTCCCCACAGAACAGCAATATGATAGTTGTAAATGTTTACATTGGCGATAGTTAGTATTAATATTAACTAAAATTACTATTTTTAACAAATAAGCATATTGGTAACGGAGTAAGAACAGGGGGGAGAAAGATGGGGGATGTTTGGAAAACATGTTCTTCAGAAGTGAAGGATTTTGTCTTTCATCTAAATAAAAGTATGAAGGAAATTATAAAAGACAATTACCTTGGTTTTTATATACATGGTTCTTTGGCTATGGGAGGATTTAATCCTAAAAGCAGCGATGTGGATGCTTTGGTTATTACGCATCAATCATTAGAAGTAGAAGATAAAAGAAAATTAGCGCGGTTCTTATTAGGTTATTCCAATTCTCCATATCCCATTGAAATAAGTTTTCTAAATACGGATCAATTACGGCATTGGCAGCATCCATCTGCATTTGACTTCCATTATAGTGAGTTTTGGAGAGAACGCTTCGAAAGAGATTTGTTAAATGGTACCTATCAGTATCTAAATAGTGACATTCATTCAGATGCCGATTTAGCAGCTCATTTAACGATTACTTATCAAAGAGGCATCTGTGTAGAAGGTAAACCTATAAAGGAAGTATTTCCTTTAGTTCCAAGCGCAGATTATATATCGTCCATACTAGGTGACTATTACGATTGTTTGGAAAATATCGAAAAAGACCCCATTTATTGTTCGTTAAATTTAATAAGAGTATTTTGGTATCTTAAAGAAGGAGTCGTTTCCTCGAAGCAAGAAGCTGGTAATTGGGGGCTTAAAACTTTCCCTAAGGATGTAAGGACCATCATTCGTAAAGTCGTCGATTCTTATAATAATGGAAATGGTACTAATACTTTTGAGAAAGACGAACTTGTCTCATTAAGAGATTATATTGCTGATAAGGTTCAAAAACTATTAAGCTAACGAATGTTTATAGGGGAGATTAACTGCTAATCATGCATCTTCGATTATGTTATACAAAATGAAAATATCTTTGGATACATAGGAAAGAATGGGGAACTTTAGCTATAAAAAAAACTATTAAGTTACGTTATTGATAAGAGCTAATTGGTAGCAGGATTATAATTTCCAATGGAGAATCTTACAAATAATCAATCTAGCAAAATAGATAAAATAAGTATGGCTTTTTTTTATAAATAGAATGTTTACAATAAAAGTGTGTTGAACTATGCTCAACACACTTTTAGCCAATACAGATTATGATGAAAATACTTTTTTTGCTGCATCCAGTGCAGAAGTTGACTTAGGCCAACCAGTATAGAAGGCAAGGTGCGTAATTAACTCGATTATTTCATCTTCTTTGATTTTATTTTCCATCGCTAAATTGATGTGAAATGGTAATTGTTCTATGTTACCTGCTGTAATTAAGGAAGAAAGCGTAATTAGACTTCTATCTCGCATCGATAAGTTTTTTCTCTTCCATAAATCACCGAAAAGCACACTTTCAGTATAGTCTACAAATGCAGGAGCTAAATCTCCTAGCGTATTTCTAATATTTGATTTTATTTCTTTCTTAGATAAATGATTTTCTTTTATTATGGTAGTAGCAGCGTTCCAATTAGTAACCATCTGTGCTTCTCCCATACCAAATGACCAATTTTCCAATGGAGTCTCATTAAGAATGATAAAAACATTTTCTTTAGTTACAATATTTTTTTCACTAAGATTATCAGTTAGTGTATGGTATAGATTCCTCTTTTGCTCAATAGTTCTGCCTATTCCGCATGTAATTTGAATATACAAAAGTTTTTTAGTTCTTTTGGCATTGATTAAATAGTGGGAATTGAAATGGAACTGTTCTTTTTTGTGTGAATCAAATACTTGAAAAAAATAATCATATGGGACATTAAATTCTTTGATTAGAGAATTCATTATTTGTGTACTAATAAATTGTAATTCCTTCTTATTATATTGCTCTTCAAGATAACTAATTTTAATAAATGGCATATTATATCCTCCTCTATCTTATTAATATCATTGTAGTTTATAACTCTTGATCTATATAATTGAATTAATTGAATAACATAATTCGATAATTTCGATAAAGAGGGAAGATAATGGATTTAAAAGAACTAATTACTTTTCAAACGATACTAAGACAAGGGACATTTTCAAAAGCTGCAGAATCACTGCATTATGCACAATCAACAATTACGAATCAAATTCAAAGATTAGAAAAGGAATTGGGAATTAGCCTTTTTTATAGAGGATGGGAGGCTGAGTTAACACCTGCTGGGAAAATATTTGCGGAAGAAGTTGATGATCTTATCAACCATTGGAAGTTTGTTACGGAGCAGGCAAAGGCAATACAAAAAGAAGAAGTTGGAACTATTAATATAGGGATTATTGACTCAATAACGAATATAGTACCAAGTATTCTAGCTCGATTTAGTAGGGAAAAGCCTAAAATCGTTTGCAACTTTGTGGTAGGAAATACAAATTCTTTAGCAGCAGCTCTGGAGAAAAATGAAATAGACTTTGCCATATGTGCAGAAATTGCTGGACAGTTTCCATATACATTTGAATCTTTATATGAAGAGAAGCTAGCATTTATAGTCTCCAATATACACCCTTTCGCTAATAAAAGTAGAATGTACAGCTTAGAAGAGCTGTGCGATTATCCAATTGTTACAGGAGGAAAGAACTGCATTTATCAGTTAAAGTTAGAAAAAGAATTACTAACTATTTCTAAAAAGCCCTTTTGCTATACAATTAGCCAATTATCGATAATCCCACAGTTTATTATATCAATAGATGGAGCAATAGGCGTAATTGTCTCTTCCATGCCTATTCCCGACAACTGTAAAAAATTAGATGTAGAGATTAACAATTCAGATATTAAGATAGGTATTATGAGAAATTTGAGGTATGATAACATGACTTCTTCCAAACAATTACTTTTAAACTACTTAATAGAAAGCCTTTCAAGAGTTAAATAAAGGGAGAGGTGCGTTTAAAGATAATCATTCACTTAATATGATGAGATAATTAGTATTTTTTAAGGTATTTCTTTATTAACAAATAAAGAAATCCGTACATGATAAATAACTGTTCTTTATATATTCAAGGGATAATAATTGCAAATATGAACAAGGGACCATCTAATATTTGATGGTTTCTTTTAATGATCAAATTTGATTAGCTATTAAGATAGGTTTTAACTGAAGGTGGATTGTACGATTGAAATTGTTCTATGAAGACGCTGGCTCAGAATCATTCATAAGTAGAAGTTCTTGTTTATTTATTTGACTAAATAATGCAGCGCCTCTCATTCCGGAAATAGAGTTCGAGTATTTGTCATTATTACATTTTATAAAACTATTGTGCAATTTTAGATATTATACTATACTGGTACCAATAAAACCGAATGAGTTTCATTCGTATTGGTAGGAGGTCTGTTTTTGCATAATAGAATTATTGATGAAACAATTAGATTGATTCAAGTAAAAGGATTTAGTTTTACAGTGAGTGAGTTAGCTGCTAATTTAGGAACAAGCAAACGAACAATTTATCAATACTTTTCTTCAAAAGATCAGATTGTTGACGAGATTATCGAAAAACTTATTCATAGTATAAAGCAAAATGAACAAGAGATTGTTATGGATGAGAATACAAATGTGTTAGATAAGATTAAACTTATCCTTTGTAGTACTCCTGAAGAGTTCGGGATTATGGATATTCGCTTATTGTCCGATTTAAAAAAGCACCATTTTCAACAATGGGAGAAATTAGATATTTTCCTAAGAGAAGAATGGTCAACTGTTCTTACTTTGATGAAGCAAGGGATAAAACAAGGAAACCTTCGAGATATTAATCTAGATATCTTTATTGAGTTGTATCTAGGTGCTATAAATCAAATTTATGTTTCGCAAAGCTCATTAACAATTAAAGAAAAATTAGAAGCAGTTATGGATATATTGTTGAATGGCATTTCGAAATATAAGGAAGGTGATTAATATTTCTTGGCTATATTTATGTTTGGCAATAGTATTTGAGGTTGCTGGTACAACAAGTATGAAATTATCTGAAGGCTTAACAAAGTTATTACCAAGTATTTTATTAATATTCTTCTATCTAAACAGTTTAGTATTTTTAACGTTGGCATTAAAGACGATCGAAATCTCTGTGGCTTATGCAATCTGGTCAGGTATAGGAATCCTAATTATTTCAATTATTGGAGTATATTATTTTAATGAGAGTTTAAGTCTTGTGAAAATAACTGCGATTTTTCTTATTATTATCGGCGTTGTAACTCTTAACTTTACTGTCGATCATAGTGAAGCATCTGATCACAAGTCTCAGATGAGCGAGTAGTTATACTAGTTATTCAAATTTTATCCTATTTTACTTCTATTACCTGTAGGAATGAACTCTTATAATTGTTTATTGTAACTGTGACTACATTTGGTCTTATTTCAGCAGTAAAGAAATATTTAAATAAGAAAGGATTTTGTTAATGAAATATTTAAAGCCTTTTTTTCTCGTCACCGATATAGGCTTTATCATATATTGGATTATTACATATTTCAGTCTTATTCCTATAGAATGGGCCTTTAAGGATTATGATAATCCCATTATTATTGCTTGGAACTGGTCGTTTTTTCCTTTAGATATTTTCATCTCAGCAACAGGGCTCTATAGCTTATACTTATATAAGAAAACAAGTGCAAAATGGAAGCCGTATGCCTTAATTTCATTAGTGCTGACCTTTTGTTCGGGTTTGCAGGCTATTGCATTTTGGGGATTTAGTTTAGAGTTTGATATAAGCTGGTGGGCAGTAAATTTGTATTTAATGATTTACCCACTGTTTTTTATTCCCTTTTTTATTAATAGTGACAAATCAACTTCTAAAGAGTTGCCTTGTAAAGTAGATACAGTGTAATTAATACCTACACCAAGGGTCTATATCACATCCAGAACGTCCACAACTACCACCGAAGACTGAAAGGTGAAAGGTTGGATACAGCTTTTTAACGGCGTGGCGACCACGTATCTGAACAACTATCTTGGTGGTTTCAATTGTTAGAGAGCAATCATCATCAGCAAAATGAAGTCACTAAGAACGATATAATAGTAAAAGGGAATTAAATTCCAAATGCAGAAACATATGATAAACTTAGATTATCTAAGTTTACTGTATAAAGGGCTTTTCTTTATTCAACTATGGAGCAGTTTTATTGAAGAAGAAAATAAAGATATGAGAGGAAAAATAAAAATTGAAAAGGTACATAATTAATGACGGGGAAATCAATGTACACATAACAGAATGGGGTAGTGAAAATAAACCTGTAATTTTTTGCTTACACGGATTAGGAAGTACAAGCCTAAGTTTTATTGAAATCGCAGAAGAAATAAAGAATGATTATAGAATTTTTAGTATAGATGCTCCTGGTCACGGTAAAACAGATGGGTTTAATCGTGTAGAAAGGTATGAAATGCCCGCATTAGCAAAATGGTTGGAAAATATTATCGGAATCTTAAAAATTGAAAAGTTTTATTTTTTATCTCATTCTTGGGGAAGTTTTGTTTCTTTATTCTATATACTTAATTATCCTAAGAAAGTGCTGGGGACAATTCTAATTGACGGTGGCTACCAGACTAAAAGAAGAAATTCTACTTCAATAGAAGAAGAAATTGAGTATTACGAAAAGGATTTTGAAGAGTATGTAGGGACTTGGGAAAAGTTTTTGGATGTGGCTGTCTTTGGTGACTCCAGAAGAACTCCACTATTAATGACTGCGGCAAAGGATTTAGCTCTTGTTAAGGATGGAAAGTATTATTGGCACGCAAGGGGAAAAACGGCTGGTAACATTATTAAAGGTATGTACAAAGATGAAGCGGAGGATATCTATGAAAAACTCCCTAATAACTTAAATATCTTATTACTCCGTGCAACCCTTCCTAAGTCACAAGATACGTATAGGGATATAACTTCAGGCATCTTTGCACAAAAAACAGGAGCAACTGTAAATTTAGTACCTAATATTTCTCATATGTTACATTGGGATAATCCAGAAGTTGTCATAAAAGAAATTAGAGAAAGATGGTAGTTAGGTTATTCAACGATTGGGTGCGTTAGTTCAATAAGACAATAAAATCAAATAGAAGTTCCATTTTTATGGAACTTCCGTTATTTCTATTAATATCAACATTAAGCTTTAACAGAGGCTTAATTAAAAATCTTTGATTAAAAACACTTTTATTATTGTGCTAAAAGATGCTTTCCTGAATGAAGGAAAGCATCTTTTTATGGTTTTGAAAGCTCGTGGCTATACCGGGATTCCAGAGCTTCTAGCGAGTTAATAAAAAACCTCTTTTCACATGTATTTCCCGACCATTTTCTCTCTTTTTTTATTGTATCGATTATCATTTGAACAGTTTTTGCGCTATCTGCATTATTATATAATCCAACTCGAGATTGAGTTGGTTCTTTCCATTCTAGGCACCTAGTTTCCATCGCTTATTTTAGAGTCTCTTTATTCCAGTTTATTAATTCTGAAAGTCAGTTCACTATATAAAGACGGAGTACTCAAGAAAATGTTGAACAAATTATGCAATTGTTCGTGGTATCCATATAGAGGGGCTTGGAGGAGTAAAGTTATCTTTAAGCATAGACAGTTAGGCAGAGGGCCGAAACCATATTTTTAAAGGGATGGATTTCCATAAACTTTTGTTAACTGTGAGGGTTGTTATCTTTTACATGCGGCAGAAAGAAACGATCTTTAAATCAGTAGATATAATGTTATTATTCAGCTCATTTACATGATTAATGCTTACTATTTGAAAGAAGTGTATAGTTGGCAGAACAGGAATGATGTTATGGCAACTCGATCTCACGGTATATATAGCTTTGAACTGAGCATACTTAAATTAGAAAAAATTTTATTGAAAAGGAGATTTTCAATGGAGCCAAAACATTCAGTAGGCTTATCATCAACTGAAATTGCAGGTTTATGGGGAACTTATATATCTGATAGCTTGTCTATCTGTCTTACAAAGCATTTCTTACATCATTCGAACTACACAGATGTTAACCCTCTAATTCAACTAACTTTAGATATATCTAATAAACATATAGAAGAAATAGAAAGCATATTTAAAAGTGAAGGCTTCCCTATTCCAAAGGGATTTTCAGATGATGATCTTGACCTCACAGCACCACCTTTGTTTTTTGATTTATTTTCAGTAAGCTATATCTATGGTATGAGTCGGATAGGTTTAATGAACTATAGTATTCAGCTTTCTAATGTTGCAAGAGAAGATATTAGAACTTTTTTCTCTAATTGTTTGACTTCTTCATTAGACCTTTATAATAAATCAGTTGATCTGATGCTATCTAAAGGAATATATGATAGACCAACAATGATTCCATATCCTGATTCAGTCGAGTTTGTTACTAAAGAAGGCCTACTGTCTAAATTTATTGAACCAAAACGGCCACTAAATGTACTTGAAATTTCTGAAATGTTTTTTAACATTGAAAGGAACTATTTTGGTTTAATCTTACTCACAGGTTTTATTCAAGTTGTAAAAGATAAAGAGATAAAAAATTATTTAATTAAAGGAAAAGAGTTAGCTAAAAAACAAATACGCTTTCTGAATGATGCCTTAATTAAAGATGATTTAATTGGCACTATCATGATTAATACCGAAGTTTCAACTTCTACTATATCTCCATTTTCGGAAAAGTTAATTATGAACCTTGTAAACACGCTTAATACACAAGGGTTGACCTATATTGGGCATGCATTATCTATCACATCACGAATTGACCTGTCTACTGAATATTTGAAATTGATTCCTGAAATTTTGAAGTTTGGAAAGGATGGGGCTGATATTTTAATGGACAGGGGATGGATGGAGGAACCACCACATGCCCCAAATAGAAAAGAATTAGGGGGATATTAAAACGAGGAGCGTTGTTGATCTCAGTTCAACAACGCTTTTGTGTTAATGTAAGCTGTATCATTTTTCTTTATTGGACTAACGGGGGCATTTAGTACAAAATTTTTTATGATATTATAAGAAATAAATCTGCAAATTGAGGTAAGAGATGATTAATTCTGCTGAAGAATATTTGTTAGATTAAGAATTGGTGAACATGGATGGAAACCCGAGAGTTGCTATGGGGAATTTTTAGTTGGATAGCGAATTTTAGAATCGTTACGAGGCAACAAATCGAAGCATTTAGCGCGTATACATTGCGAAGATGATCCTCTCTTAGAGATCTGCATGCTGCTATTCAACTATGACGGATCATTAATATATTTTGAAAGATAAACTGTGGAGGACAGAAAAAATGAATAAAACTGAGCGGCAGCTTGCAATCACGCTTGAATTACAGCGAAGCAAAACGCTGAGGGCAGAAGACTTAGCTTCTCAATTTGAGACAAGTGTCCGTACGATATATAGGGACATTCAAGCACTAAGTGAGGCTGGGGTTCCGATTTTAGGCGCTCCTGGTCTGGGTTATTCCTTAATGGAAGGATATTTTCTGCCCCCGGTTAGTTTTACAGCAGAAGAGGCAGTATCTCTGCTCATGGGAGCTGATTTTATTGAACAAAGGTTGGATACTGATTACGGTATTTATGCTAAGACTGCTAAAAGAAAAATCGAGGCTACTTTATCGGAATCAGTCCGCAACCAATCAACACTTGTTCGGGAAACCATGCGACTGCTTCATGTAGGTGAACCATCAACTGAAGATAGGGTAAGAACTTATCTTAATCAAGTTCGTGACGCAATATTGAAACAATGCAAAATCAGTTTTGTGTATATCAAAAATATGCCAGGAACGGATGGGAAGCGGAAAAATAAGCGTAAGGTTTCTCCATATGGATTAACACTAGTTCATGGAAATTGGATATTAATCGCACACTGTGATTTGAGACAAGATATACGTCATTTTCGCTTGTCACGGATGACCGAACTTTCTGTGTTGGAGGAACGATTTCTTTTGCCAAATAATTTTGATCTAAGCAGCTATCGGCCACCTGACAATCGAGATGAAAAAATCTTAATCAGGGCAACCACAGAAATTGCCGACAAGATTATAGAGGCAGTTAATTTTTATATTGATACCATTGAGGAGCGGGAGAAGGAGGTTATCTTTCAATTTCGTGTTCGATATCCGGAGGAAATATTGCATTTTTTACTTGGCTTTGGCGGAGATATCGAGGTGATTGAACCGAAATCTTTGCGTCACAAGGTTCGAGAAGTAGCGAGAAAAATTTTAGAACACTACTGACATACACTTGTCAGTAGTGTTTTTTTATACTATGAATATATCAAAATAATGAGGAGTTGCTAGAAGGATGAGTAGTACAAAGGAAGTTTTGAAGTCATTTGAATTTACAGTCGAAAAATATTTGGCAGAACTAAAAAAACTCAATATGGAGAAATTAAATAGAAAGTTGAACGAGGAAGATTGGTCCATTGGACAGATGTATGTACATTTAATTCAATCAGCGTTTATTCATCTGCATAATGCCGAGCAATGTTTAGATGGCAGCGAATCGACATTGAATCCAGCGATGGAAAAAACGGAGCAGGGGAAGGCAGTGTTTAAATTAGAACAATTTCCTGCCGTTCGTATTAAGGTCCCTGCTTCGCCGAATTATACTCCGCAACCACCCGAGAGCATGGAGTATCTGGTAGATGGGCTTCATAGGGTTGTAGAACGGATGAGGAATATGGAGTCAATTTTACATCAATCGGTCGTAAGTAATAAGATGCTTCATCCGGGATTTGGTGCATTAAACGCACAGGAGTGGTTTTTGTTGATTGTAATGCATTACAGACATCATTTCTTACAACTAGATCGGTTGAAAACGAGTTTAGCATTTGAGGAGTAGGGGATTGGGGCATGGCGGATCTAACAAGTCAGAATAGCAGATATTGGATTGGTGTTGAATCCGCTTCTCATAAAAATGTAGCCATAGAAGGCGGGAGTGCAAAGCTGTGTCACGGTATGGCAGCAATCACTTTTGCGTCAAATGTCTGCAGGTGATTGGCTGCTATATTACATTTATTAATATCTAATGTAAGAAGCGGAGCAAAAGAAGGAATCTACAAGTGTACACTAACTGCCGAATGAATATTTTTTATGTAACTATAGGGTCAGGTTTATTGTAGAGAGAACCATTGCTTCTCCCGAAAATTGAGCTGACTTTATTATTCGCTCTTAATAGTATAATATAAACAAATAGTTAATGAGACTAGAGCAACATACATTTCAATATCAAAGGAGGCAAAGAAATATGAAAATCATTGTTACCAGTATATTCGTACAAGATCAAGACAAGGCACTGAAGTTTTATTCAGAAACCTTGGGCTTTGTAAAAAAGCATGACGTTCCAGCAGGAGAATATAGGTGGATAACGCTTGTTTCTCCCGAAGACAAAGAAGGTACCGAGCTTTTGCTCGAACCTAATAACCATCCAGCAGCTAAAGAGTATCAAAAGAAACTGTTTACCGAAGGCATCCCGGTAACAATGTTTGGCGTGGCAGATATTCGTAAAGAGTACGAACGATTACTGGAAAACGGCGTAAAGTTTACAATGGAGCCGACAAAAATGGGCGAAGTAACAATAGCTGTCTTCGACGATACATGCGGCAACCTTATTCAGATAATGCAGGAGTAACTTTATGATAGGATATATTATCCAATAATGTGTTTTTTCTAAACAATTTAACAACAACTTTATGACCCCTGTCTTAATATAGGACAGGGGTATCGCATTTTTTATTGAGGGAGGTTAGTTAAACAAGAAGATAAGGTATCATTGAGTTATATAAATCAATAAAGGAAGTGTACAAGTGTTTTATTTTTCAAAAAAGAAGAAAATACGAGGTTGGAAAAGACATAAAAGAAAAATCGAAAGATGGAAGCAAAATGCAATCAATTTAGATATGGACTACTTAAGGAATTATCAAAGACAATACGAAAAATTATGGATTCATCCTTTTTATAAATTAGAACGGAGAAACCCTCCTAATTGGTATAAAAGCCTTTTACTTGATGCAATGATCGAAGTTTACCTAGAGTGGCATCAAAAAATGAAAAAAGAAGAGGAAGACTTTTATTTGAAACTCTGGCTTTATGACCCTCATTTTATTAATTCACAAATTGTTGTCGCATATAGAAATTGTCTTGATTTTTATGATAAAACCTTCAAAAGAAGGCAAGAAAATAAGGAGTTTCCATTTGATAAATTTCATTCTTTGAGAGACAAGTTAGAACAATTTGAATGGGATTTGCATATAGAGAGTGATTATTACGATGAAAATGACTTAAATGAATGGTTAGAAGAAGGTGCTTTAACCGAAAAACAAGTATCAAGAATTAAGGGAAAAGCATATGATGCCGTAAGAATTAAAGATGAAGATGGGAGTTTCCTGCAATATAGTCTCGACAAGGGTGATGTTTGGATAGGGACTTTAAAGAGATAAGATAATACACTAGTTCTTTAGCTAACTGTTGCATTGATTCAAGATGGATGAATGAACTTTTATCTATTAAGGTATTAAAGGGTCAGGATAGTTAAAGAAGGATTTTTATAAAGTTTATTGAATATCTTTTAATTAAGTCAGATGAGTTTAGAGTAGATAAGGAAGGATGAATCGAGAATGGCACAAATTAGAGTGTTTGGTCTTAAAGAAAGTTTAAACCCAATTAAAAAACAATTATCTGAGGTAATACATTCTTGTGTTATGGATGCATTTCAGTATCCATCAGAAAAGAGGTTTCATCGCTTCTTTCCTATGGATAAAGATGATTTTTTATTTGCGGACGGAAGAACAGAGAATTATACCATAATTGAAATAAGTATATTTGAAGGTAGGACAGTAGAAAGTAAGAAGAAGTTGATTAATTTACTGTTCAAACGAATTAAAAACGAGTTAAACATAACCTCTCAGGATGTGGAAATCACCATATATGAAACCCCTAAACATAATTGGGGAATTAGGGGATTACCAGGTGATGAACTTACACTAAATTATAAAGTTAATATTTGAAAATAAGGTGGTCAGCTGATTGTTCAACTAACGAGTGCTGAGCACAAGAGGATTCGCTGCGGCGTTCCTTTTTTGTTATGGGGCTAACGTGGCAGGTTAGTGGAATAATGGCTTTCATATATCTAGTACACTCACCATTTCTTAAAGGAGATTTGGAATACTCCTTTGAAAAACAAAAAAGCTACCGTACTTTGGTAGCTTTATTTTTTTTTAGTCTTGAGCAAGCTTATCTCTATTTAGTGCAACAGGAGGTTTCTCCATCCACTCATTTTTTATCATAAAGGTTTTTATATTTTCTTCATATTGATACACATCTGCAATTATCTTTGCATATGTAGTTTTTAAATCTTTTCGGATACTTACTGCTGCACTATATCCATAACTGGCGATACTATCACGATTAAGTTGGTCTAATAGATAAGATATTAATTTATCTGAAAAAGGAGATGTTTTACCATCCAAAACATTCGTATCCCAAGTCATTGAAATAGGCAAATCATTTTGAACTAAAATATCACCTAATTTGTCTATAATATTTAAAGATAATTCTTTTCCATGTTGCAATAAACTCATTAATTGCTGATTAGATGTAGATTGTATAAATCCAATTAATAAGTTTTTACCAATATAATTCATAAAAACATTTTTGTGTAGCTCATTTGCTTCTCTTGCCGTTAATTCTCGATTATCATTAAAGAAGTTACCCAAAAATCCTTTATCTGCAATTGGGTTTGTTTCATGAGTGGAGGTAATTGAAGGAGGTCTTACAAATACTCCCTTTTCTAATAGAATAGTTGTTGTACGTTCAAATAAATTTGAAACGTTTTTTAATTGTTCATGGAAAAAATTGCGGATATCCTCCCTTACTGAATCGGATAGTGCCATACTTGTTAAGGACATTCCAATTTTAGACATATTATTTAAATAAAATAGTATAAAAACATCCGTATACATCTTAGGGGCATTTGGGTTTAAATCATCTTTAATGTTAAAGCCTTTAGGGATTGGATAGTTTTCACTTCGTAGAACAGATTCAAAAAATTGTACAGCAGATTTAGAAATAGAAACCGCCTCACTACAAAGAGATTTAACTTCTTCTAGTTCTGATGTTAGGGTAAGATACTCCAAAACAACATTTGACATACTATTATTCATGAACTGTTCCCAACAGTGTGCTAACTCACCCGCAGTTAACTTTGCAGCCTTTTTATTATCCATATAATCAATTCCTTTTTAAGATTAATTTTATATTCTATAACAAGTATCTGGTATTTTTTTATCAATTATGTATTATTGCATGGAAAATTAATAATTTTTTGGTTTGTCAAGGGAGATATCATAACTAAGAGGGCTTTTCAAATATTCAGCAATGGGGGACTTTAAAAAAGTTTGTGAAATATTGTACTTAAACTATCGGGGGCATTAATCCAAGATGGAGGAATGCTTTTTTATCTATTCGGGCACTAACGGGGCAGGAACTATATAAACTAGAGGGAGGATGAGTATGGAGAAGTTTGAGGTAAAGTACATTAACAATCTGTTGAATTTTGATTTGGTTAGCTTAGTAAAACAAAGCAAAGAAGATGGGTTTTGTTTTGTAGAAAGATTATTAAATGAATATCAAAATGGCAATAATACTTTCAACCATCTTGGTGAAGGCTTATTTGGGGTTTTTAATGAAGAAGGTTTACTTGTTGCTATTGGTGGGTTAAATAAAGACCCATTTTCAGGTGCTCAAAATATCGGTAGACTGAGAAGGTTTTATGTCTATAAAGAATATAGGCGAAATGGTATAGGAAGTCTTTTGGTAAAAAGGATAATAGAAGAAGCGAAAAGACATTATAAAATTTTGGTTCTTTATACAGATACCGAACAAGCTGATAGATTTTATTCTTCTATCGGATTTACAAGGGGAAATCTTTATCCAAATTCAAGTCACTTTATGGAGTTTAAAAGTTAATGCGTTATGGGTTAACGGGGGCATTTCTTACATAGAAAATCTTAAAAGAAGTATATTTTATATATTACTAGTTAATAATGTTCCTAAAAAGTTAGGAAGATTCGTAGATGATATTATCTGAAGCTTGGCATTTATATAAAGCCGATAAACAAATTCAAGGTTATTCATCACAGACATTAAAAGCATATAAGGTACAATCCATCCTATTAATAAATAATTTAGGAGATATTCTGCTAGAAGATATTACAAGAGAATCTATAAAATGGTATTTAGGGGAAGTAGCTAGTAAATTGAAAGCATCTAGTTTATGCCATCGAATCCGTTTTATTAAGTCTTTATTTAAATGGGCACAAGAAGAAAAATATATAACTTTTAATCCAGCACAAGCCATTAAAGAACCGAAATTAGAGAGTAAGATTCCAAAATTCTTAACGGAAGAGGAAATAGAGTTATTACGGGAAGCCTGTATAACTACTTTTGAAAAAGCCTTATTTGAGTTTATGTATTCGACTGGGTGTAGAATAGGTGAAATCATGAACTTGGATAAAAGTGCTATTAACTTTTCTGAACAGTCGGTTGTTGTATATGGAAAAGGGAAGAAGGAAAGAGAAGTATATTTTAATACAAGAAGTAGCATTTGGCTAAAGAGATATCTAGAGGAAAGAAAAGATAATGAGTAGGCTTTATTTGTTAATCTCCGTGCCCCACACCGAATGGGTGTTGCACAAATGAGATATGTCATTAAACAGATTTCGTTAAGAGCAAAAATTAGTAAGTGTATACATCCGCACCAATTAAGGCATAGTTATGCAACCACCTTAATTAATAATGGAGCACCATTAGAAGTTATTCAAAACTTGATGGGGCATGAGAAAAGTGAAACAACAAGGATTTACGCTTATCTAAGTGGACAATTAAGACGAGAATTATATAAGAAATATTTCTGAAAGAACTGCAGGGAAAATTGCAGTTCTTTATTTTTTTATCAGAGCCATATTGCAAGAATAAATGTTGTATGTCACAATCAGGTGCAGGATAGTGCAACAAGACATTGTAACAAGGACATTAAAATTCTGAATAATAAATGAAGATAACTAAATGCATAAATTCAACTAATGTAAGAGGAGTCCATATGAAAATATTTAACACAACTAAAGAAGATATAGAATTAGTAGAAGTAGCAACACAGAAGATAACAATGCTTTATGAAGACGATAAACATCATGTGGGAGCTGCCATTCGTACGAAAACAGGGGAGATTATTTCGGCAGTACACATTGAAGCGTATATTGGACGAGTGACGGTTTGTGCGGAAGCTATTGCAATCGGTAGTGCTATATCAAATGGACAAAAGGATTTTGATACAATCGTTGCAGTCAGACATCCCTATTCTGATGAAGTAGATAGACGTATAAAGGTAGTAAGTCCTTGTGGTATGTGTAGGGAGCTGATTTCTGACTATGCACCAGAATGTTTTGTCCTTCTAGAAATAAATGGCGAGTTAATTAAAACTGCAATTAGTGAACTCATCCCACTTAAGTATTCCCGAAATTAAAAGGTATTTTTAAAGATTAAGTTTCGAGTTAAATAAAATGGAGTTATAGTAATGCTTTGCATCTTCAGGAACTATGGAAGCATTCCTTGAAACTAGCCTATGGAAGAAACGGGGCAGGTTAGCGGAAGAAGGATTTTTTCAAATCACATCGAATATAATAAAAAACTTTATTTGGAGGAACTATTATATGAGATACTGTATCAAACCATTTCATTAACCCTTAATTTTTTGTCTATTCGCAAGACCTCCTCCTATATATGAATTTGAGTTTCTATTCATTAAAAGATGAGGAGGAGATATTAATGAAGAATGGGCAATTCATTGAGATTAATGGAAAAAAGCTGTACGTGGAAGTCAACGATACAAACTCTGATAAAGCAATACTATATTTACACGGAGGCCCTGGAGAAAGTTGTTTCGACTTTACTTATCATCAAACAAATAGATTGGGTCAGAACTTTCGATTGATTGCATTTGATCAAAGAGGCGTTTGTAGGTCTGAAGGTATTAGCGAGAATGAACCCTTTGGTCTTGATAATTTAGTCGAAGATTGTGAGGAACTTCGCCGTTGCCTGGGAATTAAGAAATGGTCTATAATAGGGCATTCTTTTGGTGGTTATCTAGCTGTGCTATATGCTTTTCGGTATCCCAACTCCATAGATAAAGTAATCTTTGAAGGACCAACATTTGACTTTAAATATACGGCTAAGGCACTTCTCGAAAAAACAGCCAGTTTATTTAAAAAATATAAGATGTCTGAAAGTCGATATAGGTGTCTAAAACTTTCTAATGACTCCTCCTGTACTACAAAAGAACTTGTAGAAGGCTATATGGAACTTAGTGAATTTCTAGAAGAAAAAAGGATGCATATATATACTCATAACTTTAATAATCCAACTGATACTAGTATGTATTCCGATGAACAGTGGGATATATTCTATGATAAATCCGAAATTCATTTTAACCGACTTAGAGATGAGGGGAAGATATTTGAATCAGCCTTACCATTATTAAAAGATATCAGGTTGCCTTGTCTTTTAATTTTAGGTCAGTATGATGTTGTTACTTGCCCAATTCAAATTGAAACTTATATAAATGATATACAACAAGGTGAAATTTATTTTATAGAAAATTGCGGTCACACTCCTCATTATGAGGCGGCAGATATATTCCGTGATGTGGTAACAGATTTTCTAACAAAATAATTTAAAAGGCTGCATTATTGCAGCCTTCAGACTGTCGACAAACTCCTAATTCGGTAATTCCCACAGGAGCATTCCTGTGGGATTAGTTTCTGTGGTATTGCACAAAAAAAGATCCTCCTTTATGATGCTAATATTGAGACCAATCAACACAGCGTCAGAAGGAGAATCTATTATGAATAATACCCGTAATCACCGTTTAAATCAAGTGTCTACTTCCACTTTAATCATTGGAATTGACATTGCTAAAAATACACACTATGCATGTGCGGTGGACGATCGAGGGGTTGAGTTAAGTACCTCTTTTTCTATCCACCAGTCTCATCATGGTTTTCATCAATTTTATCTCAAGCTTCAAAATCTAAAGGCAATTCATCAAAAGGATGATTTATTGATTGGATTCGAGCCTACTGGGCACTATTGGATGAATTTAGCTGCTTTTCTTACCCAAAATGATATTCGTTTTGTCATGGTCAATCCTCTACATGTGAATCGTTCCAAGGAGTTGGATGATAACTTACAAACGAAGAATGATAAGAAGGATGCGAGAGTCATTGCTAAACTAATAACCAATGGATACTTTAGTGATCCTCGTCAAATAGAAGGAATAGAAGCAGAGCTTAGAGAAGGTTCCTCTATTCGGTGGAATCTGAAAAAGGACATTTCGAAAGTGAAGAATCGTATCATTCGCTGGACGGATCGTTACTTTCCTGAATTTAAAGTAGCATTTAAAGATTTAGGGCTGAATGCATGTGCCATATTAAAACATACCCCTTTACCAGTAGACTTAATGGAAAAAGAAATCGAGGAGTTAGTCCTTTTATACTTGGAAAAGGAAAAACTAAAGTATCCAGCAAGACCTAAAATAGCACAACTAAAGAAAGTGGCGGTACAATCTATTGGATTAACAGAAGGCTCCAATATGGCTCGTATAGAAATTTACTCTTTAATTACTCAATACGAACTTCTGACAAAGCAATTAGAACAGGTAAATGAAAGTTTAAAGACACTAGCAGAGCAACAAGCGGAATATCATTATTTATTATCAATCCCTGGCATTGGGGAAACTACCGTTATAGATTTACTAGCAGAAGTGGGTTCTCTCAAGCATTATAAACATCCACGCCAACTTATTAAATTAGCGGGATTAACCTTACGAGAGAACTCTTCTGGAAAGATGATTGGACAAAAGCGAATCTCCAAAAGAGGGAGAAGAAAGCTGCGAGCCCTTCTCTATCGTGCTGTCTTGCCTTTGATTAGAAATAATGAAACCTTTTATGATTTATATCAGTATTATATCTCTAGAAAAGAAAACCCTTTGAAGAAGAAAGAAGCATTAGTCGTTCTATGTAATAAAATGTTAAAGATTTTTCATGGACTTTGTCAGCAAGAAGTACTGTTTGATAAGGAGCGAATGAGACAAGATCTCTCTATCCTCCAACCCAAATAAAAATCTATAAGACGGTTATATTCAAAAAGATGACAGGAAAGCTGGCTTTTAGAGAGACTTACGACTTAGAGTCCATACAGGAGCATGATGCCAGCCTCTGCCTTATGATGAGACCAAACGAAGGAATGTAAGCGCGCGACGCTAAGAGACATGGGAGGGTACGTCCTCATAAGAAGAGTAGAGATACCGGATGCATCTAATAGTGTATATTTGTCAATAAATCCCTATTGGCTCTAGCGTCGCGTCCACTTACTTACCAAATATTATAATTAATGGAATAGTTAGTTAAAATATGATTCAAAGAGTTTTCCTAAAAAAATATTGGACTAAAAAAATAACGCTGTAAACGTTGGTATATCAACTTTCCTCGAGGGAGTCTCACCCCTTTCACTCCAATCAATGCATAATAATTCCATTTACATTTCCTAAATTCCTTTTGTCAACAAGCTGAAGGCTGCATTATTGCAGCCTTTTGCCATAATAGTTGATTTATCTTGTGGAACAAACGGGGCAGGTTAGTCAAACAAGCTGATAGTATAAAAGCAAAAACGGAACTTCTCCCAAAATGGGAAGTTCCGTTTTTAGTGTGCCAGGCATGTTCATCAACTAGACGGTGAAAGTCCGTTATGGGCGTTGGGATATGCGAACCATTAGCCGAAAGCAAGGGTGTCCATGTGACTTGGAATCTAAAGGAAGCTCTAGGCAAACCCTCGGTCTGAGGTACACGAATCACATTCGAGGTTTCTGTTCCAGGACGAGTTTGCTAAACAAAACGAAGTCCTAAATATCCCCAGATGGTGCAGGAATAAATGTGCAGATGGATGAGGGGAAAGTGTATGAACTTACCCTGGGAGATCTCTTAGATACCTTAATTTAAGAACTTGCTTAGCGATAAGTAACTGAACTAAGAGAAGTCAGCAGATGTCATAGTACCAATCCTCAGGATTGGGAAGGACGGAATGAAAGGAGCGACCACGTTAGAGCGATTTACGGGGAAACAAAGACACAGCCAACTTATGACTTTATGACAGGAAGAATGTTCGGAAAACAGGATTCATCCATAAAGTGTGGAGTTCACCTCGTGTAACCTTGAGAACATGGGAACAATATGAAATCACAACGGACAATTATTGAACAAATTATGGACGAGGAAAATCTGAACCAAGCTTTTAAGAAGGTTAATAGAAATAAATGAGCAGCAGGAGTCGATGCGAAAGATATTGAAGCTACTCGCCTTTACTTAATAGAAAAAGGAACAGACTTAATTAATCTCATAAAAGAAGGAAAATACAAGCCCCAACCAGTAAGAAGAGTAGAAATCCCAAAACCAAGTGGAGGAAAGAGGCTGAGGAATTGCGAAATAGAAGTTGTAATAGCTGGAAATGAATAGCTTAATACTAATATCTTAAGAATACAAAATAAATTTACAGCATTCCACTCGACCACTATTTGGAGTCCGTGGTGAGGGAAATGCTGGTATATGATTGATTTAATTGGAATTTAGGATAAATAGATAACTTAAAACTAATCTATTCTACTGGGCTATTTTCCCTTCTTATTCTTTAAATTTTTATATTCAACAGTTAAAAATGCCAACACTGCAATAAGAATACAAGTGATAATAGTAGCATCTTTAATATGTCCCATATACAATGAAAAAACTAGTGGAATAACAGCAAATATAGAAAATACTAACGCTCCTATAATGTACAGCTTCTTATTCATAATCTTCCTCCGTTAGTCTTAATGTGGATAAAAAATAATCTTCTAATGTAGAATATTTGTCGGTTACCGAGGTAATTGACATGTTTTCCTCTAGGATTTCACCATTTTTAATCAAGATAAGAGTGTCACAAAAATGCTGAGCCACTTCTAATTGATGTGTAGATAAAAGTACTGCATTTCCTCTATTAGCATAATCTCTTAGTATAGTCTTAATTATCTTCATATTTAATGGGTCAATACCTGATATAAATTCATCTAGCAATAATAAGGATGGTTTACTTAAAAGAGTAGTAAATAAGGCAATCTTTTTTTTGTTTCCTAAAGAAAAATTCTTTATTTTTTTTGGTAATTCATTATCCATATCATATAGAGCAAGGTCTTCATAAGGATTTTTCAGTTTGATTTCAAAAAGACTAATCATCATTTCTATATATTCAAAGCCTGTTAATTCTTCATATAATAAAGGGTAATCAGGTATAAACATAACTGGATGAGATGTCTTATGGAGTGAATCTTTATTTGCTAGAATTAGTATTTCTCCTGAATCTTGTTTTAAAAGACCTGCCCCTATTTTAAGTGTGGTCGTTTTTCCTGCCCCATTCGGTCCTAAAAATGCAACAATTTTATTCTTTGGTAATGAAAAACTAAGATTCTTTAATATCTCTTTTCCTTCAATTATTTTATTTACGTTTTTAACCTCTAAAATATTTTCCAATTTATCCCCTCCTATAAAGAAAAATCATCTAAACTCTTATAGTTTATTAATTTAGATTTTATAAGCGCAATAATAGATCCTAAAAGTATAAAAAATAAGGCTATAGTTCCAAAAACATTTACTATTAGATATTGAGAGATACTTATGTAATCTGACATTAACAACGCTGCTGGTAACATTAAACACGGAATAAATACACCAACTGTTAAGTACTTTATAGAGTTCCGTATAGTTTTTTGATCTGGATAATCTTCAAGTTGTTCAAGATTCAAAAAGTTATAATGCGGACATATAACTGATGGTAAAAATAAAACAGTGCTTAATAGCAAATAAAATAGCATATGATTGATAACGATAATGATCGCAATCTTGCTGGGAATTCGATTAATAATCATAAAAACAATGTCACACACAATAAATAACGGCAGTGTAGTGATTAAAAATAGTCGAATCTTGTATAGAAATATAGACCAAACATTATTTTTGGAGATCAGATGTAATATGATACGATTTCCAATACTATCTAAAGAGTACATTCCGTTTAAATTCGAGAACATTGTAGACACATAAAAATATACAAAAAAGTAGAAATAAAAGGATAAAATAAGATGATACATCTTATCTGCTGGCTCAAATATTTGGATGAAACTAGTGTATATCCCAACCTGAATCCAGAAAGAGAAAGGTCCAAAAATTATCGGAAATCTATTAAAAAAATAGTCTGTGCGTAAATCGCTTTTAATTAAAAATGTAATATATGGTTTTGTTTTTATCATTCCACTTAAAGAGATAATCCACTTTTCATAAAAAGAAAGTGAGTAATTTTTATTAGAAGGTTTAGAGTTATCAAAGGCTAAAAAAACTGATAGTCCGCCTGCAATAAGAATTAATAAACAAAAAATGAGTAAATCATGAAACTCTAGGTCTCCAATTGCGTAATTTGCTAAAATGCTATTTGGCAAAATGTGAAAAGAAATCACATATTCTAGCGGTCCAAATAACTGTCCTAGAGATGTGATGCCAAGTTGCATCCATTCATAATATTCTTCAATCTCTATATTATTTGATGTTAATGGAAAGTCTTTAATCCAAGGCATTAATGATTTGCTCAACTCTAATGCTGTAACTAATAGAAATGATCTTATAAGAATACTTGTAACAATTCGAAATAAAGAATTTACTCTCTTTTTTTGTAAGTTTATATATCGGTTATGAAAAATGGAGCTCATTATTCCAAGTAGCAGGAAACACAAAAATGCAATTAAAGATATGAGGATTATCTTTATTGGTTTTAGACTTAACAAATGCCCAATTGATAGCATAATCGGCACATAGGTTATTAGGAAATTTCGCGAATCCCATATTAAAGTTTCCAAATAAATATAAATATTTGATTTTTGCGCACTAATCTTTAGATTAATAATTAACCAATCTCTATCAATAGACTGCAGCTGCCATTTAGAAGACGCAATACCGGCAACAATAGCATGTATGAATATGATAAAGAATAGTATTGACCATAGCAGATGATAATCTTCCCTTAGGGTAAAGAGGAAGCGCATAGCTAGAGTTGAAATGATACTGGATGGTTGCTCATTTATAATTAATCGTTCATTTAGGATAGTTGATTTAAAAAGGAAGTAACTTCCTCCTAAAAGGGTAAAAAAGTTAATGAAACTCCATATAACAATCCAAATCCATTTATTGTTCACCTGTTTATTTTTAAAAAAGAGAATATGGTTTATTTGATTTTCCCATCTGATTTTTAATTTCCATTTGATCCAATTGAGTAACAATATTTTCCCGCCTTTTACTGTGCTCTAAAAAAATGATTGTTCATAATCAGCTCTTTAATAAGTTATTTCATTAATTTGTATCATTATGGATCACACTACTTTTTCTTTTTAATAATAAATTACTAAACGAAACTGCAACTACTCTCCACTCTTTTGCGATGCTTTCAAATTCATTTTTACCATTGTCTGTTAAATAATAGTACTTTCTGTTATGCCCTGATGCAGCTGTCATTGTCTCACTGCGAATAAATCCGCTTTTCTGTAATCTGAGTAGTACTGGATATATGGTTCCTTTACTTATCTTAGGCAATCCAGCTTTTAGTAACTTTTTTGATAATTCATATCCATAGACTGGCTGTTCTTCTATAATGCCCAATATGCAGCCATCTAGGATTCCTTTTAACAATTGAGTTCTAATGGACAAACTCTATAACCTCCTCTACTAAATTGCATTGCAAGTTAGTTATTCTAATGACAGCTACCTTGCATAGCAAAGTAGCTGTCATAATTATAGAATAATTTCTTTGTGCTTTCAACCAAAAAAAGAATTTTTTATGATTTAGATTAAATTTGTATGAATAAAAGAATAAATATGACAGGAAAATTGTTAAAACCAGGAAAAGAGTGTATATTACCTCACACTCTTTTTGTATTAAATATTCCGATTCCTCTTCTTCGACCGTGAAGTATTGGACTTAAACTAACGTGGGCGTTAGTCAAACAAGCTGAAAGTATATAAGCAAAAACGGAACGTCTCCCAAAATGGGAAGTTCCGTTTTTATGCGTATAACAACATTAAACTTTAGTAAACATCCCTTCTCGTAAAGACAAGGAAGGAGATAATAATCCCGGCAAGTCCCCAAATAGATAGTACCATTAGGGAAAATGGCAGGGACATGCCTTCTATTGGCGGTATATTCCCTTGGAGATAATCTGTTAGACGCAAGTTTACCATGAAAAAGTATTTGGCTGATTCCCATGAAGAAGCGATCGAACTAATGATAGTACCAGAAATCAAGAATGCGAGCATAGCGCCCATTCCTGCAGCTGTACTTTTAATAAGGACAGAGAACATAAAGGAAAGTGTCCCTACGACAACAGACACAAACCAGCCGAGTCCAAAAATCATGAGAATGTATTGCCATTGCGGGACTAAATGAACATTGGCAGTATTTAATTCACCAGCCTCCACGGTAAACCCAGTTAGCATTGGTGCGGTCCACCCTGTATATCCAAAGAATAATCCGGAAATGAGATAAGAAAATAGCCCGAACATAAGTAAGATAAAGGAAACCGAGAGAATAAGCGTAATATATTTGCTTAAAAGGATTTTCCAACGCCGTACCGGTCTTGTCAGCAACAGCTTAATGGTCCCTAAACTTTTTTCCGAAGAAACCATATCAGCTGAAATAATCATTACCATTAACGGTAGCAGCAGCTGGATGGAATTATCGAGAAACACGCGCAAAAAGGTGGGAGCACCTGGATCTTGCGGGTTGATGTTATGGTCGAGATAATACTGACTTTGGTCGATGCGAACTTTTAACTGGGAGCGGAATTCTTCGGAAATCCCGCTTGAACCGATTCTGTTTTGCATATCGACAATTGATTGCTGCAGGGTGACGCGCCAGTCTGTATCGCCAATTCTTTTTTTGACATTTTCCATTTCACGATGCTGTGCATAGGTAAACATCATGATCATTATTCCGATGATAATCGTCACAACCAATAAGCGTTTACTTTTCACGAGCTTTAGCATTTCATTATAGATGAGTTTATTCACCGACAGAATCACCTCCTGTTAGCTCTAAGAATAGATGCTCAAGCGAAGGGATTTGCCGATTCATTTCTTTTATAGCGACATTGGCTTCCATCAATGAACGACTCCACTTAGAAACTTCTTCTTCTATATAGGGGGTAATCACCCTTTCTTCCTGGACTGTGACAGATGGAGCAAGTTTATTCAAGATTTCTATTCCCTTTTCTAACGGGGTAAATCGCCAAATTAATTTTTCCTTTTGCGTCAGTAAAGTACGTACTGATTCAGTATGGATGATTTTACCGTCTAAAATAATGGATACACGATCACATAAGAGCTGAATCTCACTTAATAAATGGCTGGAGACTAATACACTTAGACCTTCTTCTTTTGCCAGAAAACGAATGAACTGCCTCATTTCTCTTATCCCAGAAGGGTCTAATCCATTGGTTGGTTCATCTAGTATCAAAACTTTCGGCCTGCTTAATAATGCCTGTCCAATTCCAAGACGCTGGCGCATTCCTAGGGAATAAGTTTTTACTTTGTCATGAATACGCTCCGTTAATCCTACTAACTCTACAACTTCTGTTATTCGCTTATCATCTGCATTTGTCAGCATTCGTGCGAAGTATTTTAAGTTTTCCCATCCGGTCAAATAAGGATAAAGCTCTGGATTTTCTACAATACAGCCTAAACGCTCCATTGCTTTGGAAAAATCCTTTTTGACATCATAGCCGCAAATGGATATTTGACCAGAGGTAGGTTTGATTAATCCAACAAGCATCCGGATGGTTGTTGTTTTCCCAGCACCATTTGGTCCGAGAAAACCGAATACTTCTCCGCTTTTTAATTCAAAGCTAATGCCTTTAATAATAGCCCGCTTTCCGATTTTTTTCGTTAAATGCGAAACTGATAACGTAATGTCACTCATTGTCATTTACCTCCCAGGAAATAAGGGATGCTACCCGTTCAGCCATAAGCTGATAGCCCTTTTTATTTGGATGGAAATGGTCAGAATATAAATATTGCTGAACATTCTGCTGGAAAATATCATAGGTTGGAACAAAAATAGTTTGCGGATAATTAGCACATATTTCAGCAGTCGCATTATTCCAAGTGCGGACTACTTGGGAAGTTAAAGCACTATTGTCTAAATCATTAAAAGGATTATATAAGCCCATTAAATAGATGGTGGCGTCTTTATTAATGGATCGAATTGATGAAAGTACCGCCTGCAATTGCTCGGAATAAGCTTTCATTAATTTACTTATAGAATCTTCATTGAGTTCAGATAAAGATTCTCCCCCTTGAAAAAGATCGTTCCCGCCAATGGTTATAAAGAGAAGGTCAGCATGAGTTATTTGTCTTTGTACTTCGTCTTCTTTTACTTGTTCGGCCAATTTATCAGTCGTTAATCCTTTGATCCCATAGTTGGTAATGGTGATTTCTTCCTCTGTTTTTTCTTCTAAGGCATCAGAAAGATAACCAACATAACCCTTACCCGTATCATCACCGGTTCCACGGGTAAGGGAATCACCTAGAGCTAAAAGACGTATGCCATCTTTCTCCATTTCTTTTATTTTCTCTTCACTAGCTATTTTAGCGCTGCTTTCAGGCTGATTGTTATAGTCGATTAATACCCAGCTTAAGCCAATTAGCCAAAGTAAACAAACAATGCTTGATCCGATTAAAATCGATAATGTTATGTTTTTCCGCAAATCATAACCTCCTATCAAATGAAATTTTTCACAAAAAAGACGAGAAATAAACCTAGGAATGGTTTTGATTTTCTATTTTCCTGACTAAGTATGGAGTTATTTGGAAGGTTCCAAAGTTCCCATCGAAGGAAGATTGCGTAGAAAGAGGGTGCCTAAAAAATGCTTAGCTTTTTAGGCAATAACAAAGAGTAATATTAATGAATATCTTTTTTCTTGAACCTGCCTCCGCGAACTTCCGAGATGTTGGCAACGGCAAGAAAGGCAGCAGGGTCCAACTCTTCGATAATTGTTTTAAGTTTTGCTTCTTCGAGACGGTTAATGACACAAAAAATTACTTTTTTCGTGTCACCAGTATAGGCACCTTCGCCCTTTAGATATGTAACGCCACGCCCAAGCCTTGCCAATATCGTTTCTCCGATGATTTCTGAATGATCGCTAATAATCCAGACCGATTTTGATTCATCTAGACCAGCTATAACAATATCAATGACTTTAAAAGCGATAAAATAGGCAATTAATGAATACATAGCCCGATTCCATGAGAAAACAAATCCAGCACTAATAAAGATGAAGACGTTAAAAAACATAATGATTTCGCCAACAGAAAAGGGGCTTTTTTTACTGAAAAGGAGAGCTAATACCTCTGTTCCATCAAGGGAGCCGCCGAAACGGAGGACAATTCCCACGCCAATGCCGAGGATAATACCGCCAAATACCGTTGCGAGAAGTAAATCCGATGTAAATACAGGTACATCATGTAATAATATCGTAGTAAGAGAAAGGACTGTGATGCCTAGCATAGTGGAAAGAGTAAAAGTCTTGCCAATTTGCTTGTAGCCGATGTAGAAGAAGGGAATATTGAGTAAAAAGATAAAATAGCCTAATTTCGCGCCAGATAAATGGGAGAGAATGATAGAAATTCCGACAATTCCTCCATCTAATATTTTATTAGGAACAAGAAATTCCTCGATTCCTATTCCCATTAAAATACTGCCGATAATAATGAAAAATATCCTCTTTGCTAAAACTCTTTTCGGCATAATCCTATGCTGTGGTTTTTCTAAGATAGCCTCTGTTTGAAAATTTGATGACTCCATCGTTAATCCCCCCAAATTCTATGTAATAATCCTGTATGGTGAAAATAGTGATAATTCTATTTTATCATAATAGTTTTGAAATATAGTTAATCAATGCTCTGCATTTAATAACATATTTTTATTTAAACCATCCTTTTCTTTTGAACAATATAAACATGCCCACTCCTATGCTCACCATAACAAATAATAGAAGGAAGTAGCCATATTTCCAGTGCAGCTCCGGCATATTTAAAAAATTCATTCCGTATAAGCCTGCTAAGAAACTTAGTGGCATAAAAATAGTTGTAATAACCGTAAGGATTTGCATAATTCGATTGGAATGATGAGAATTATAGGATAGATAACTATCCCTTATGTCTGTTGTTAATTCACGATTGGATTCAATTAGTTCACTGATTTTTAATAAATGGTCATAGATATCAGAATAATATTCTCTTTTCATTAAGAGAGCAGCCAGTTTTTCCGTATTAATCATTTGATGTAATAAATCTTTCATTGGGACGACTGTATGTCGCAAGGAAAGCAGCTGATGCCTAGTAGAAAATAATTCATCCAGCAATGCTTCCATCGTTTTATTAGTAGGATTTTCATCGATTTCTGCGAGAGAATCCTCAATTTGATAGACAATAGGAAAATAATTATCTACGAGGTGATCGAGTAGCTGATAAAGAACCGTGTATTGTGTCCATGCTGCAGTTTCCTCTTTTAGTAACATTTCTTTTACGGCATTGACTTCCACAGAGGCATGATGATGGAAAGTAACGATAAAGTTTTTGCCCAAAAAAATATTAAGCTCGTCCTTCTTCACTGTTTTAGGGTTTAAACAATGAGTGACAAAAAAGGTATAGGTTTCAAAATAATCAATTTTAGGCCTTTGTAAATTATGAAGACAATCTTCAATAGATAAGGGGTGAAAATTAAAAGGATGATGTAATTTTTCAATTTCCTCATCGATTGGCTGATCAAAGTCAACCCAAAACCATTCATAATCACCTGCAACTAGATCTTCAACGGAATGATCAGTGAGTAGCTGCTTCTTTTTATTTATAGCGAGAGAATGAATCATATCAATAACTCCTTTATAGGTGGTGTTATTAACTAGGATAGTTCATTTTGTTAGTTTACTACAATTAAAAACCTTTTTATGCAGAAATATCGGTTGAATCGTTTGGGGTTGGTCATTTCAAATATTTCTTCCTTTAAGCTAGCAGGAAATGAAACTTGCTCATCACATCTGCTATAATAAGTAGCAAAGAAGGAATGCTAGAAAATAGGAAGTGTTAGGATGAAAATACTTGTAATCGAAGATAATGAGAGTGTTTGCTCCATGCTAGAAATGTTTTTCTTAAAAGAAGGCTATGAAGGAAAATTTATTCACAATGGAAAAGAAGCATTAGACTTTTTCCTAGAAAATCAAGACTGGGATATTATCATTATTGATTGGATGCTGCCAGGAATGGAAGGCGTTACGATTTGCCGTAAGATTAGAGAAGTTAGTTCCGTTCCGATTATTATGCTTACCGCAAAAGACAGCGAATCAGATCAAGTGCTCGGCCTGGAGATGGGAGCAGATGATTATGTAACAAAACCATTTAGTCCGTTGACGTTGATGGCTAGAATTAAAGCGGTAACGAGAAGATATCAAAAAGAAACAATGAACCAGGGTGATGATAAGTTTCTTACAACAGAGCATTTTAAAATAAGTAAGGAAACAAGAGAAGTCATCTACAATAATAAAGTAATGACTAATCTAACACCGAAAGAATTTGATCTACTTTATTATTTAATCAGTAATCCAAAACAAGTTTTCACAAGGGAACAGCTATTAGATCGAGTGTGGGGCTATCAGTTCTATGGGGATGAGAGAACGGTAGATGTCCATATCAAACGGTTAAGAAATAAGATTGGCACAAAGGAACAACCTTTTATCCATACTATTTGGGGTGTAGGTTATAAGTTTGATGAGTCAATGGTGAATGACTAAAGAAGAAAATTTATTTCCACTCTGCTTAAATCTGTTAAGGCTATTTGAATGAACAGCTAGAAGGAGAACATAGCGTTAACGAGAACCTTATGGAAAGCGAAATGTTTTAGGCTGGGGAAGCTTCAAGATTAAAATAAATACAAACCCAAACATCTCTGTACATTGTTTGGGTTTGTTTAAGCTGGTATTAAATGTTTTAGGACACAATCTCAGCCTCAGACGAAGGAGAGGGGATAGATTGTTGCACTGAAATATGCTTTGTTTGCTGTGCCGGGAAATCGGATATTTTTTTTACTTCGACGTATTTGATATGATGGTCCTCCATTTCTAAAATTTTAAAGGCGTAAGATTCGAACATAACCGTATCCCCTTCTGACGCTTCGTAATTAGAAGTGAGAATCCAGCCGCCTAATGTATCGATGACTTCATCGTTTATATCTATTTGCAGTAAAGCATTTACTTCATTTATTAGCACCTTAGCATCCAAGATATAATGATTTTCCTTTATGGTGCGCACAGTAGGGACTTCTTCCTGATCAAATTCATCCCATATATCGCCGACAATTTCCTCAATAATATCTTCCACCGTAACTAATCCAGATGTTCCACCATACTCATCCATTAAGATGGCCATATGAATACGATCTTTTTGCATTTTTAACAATAGATCTTGAATAGGATAGGTTTCAATTACACGGATGACAGGCCTTATATATGGCTTTAATGTTTTAGTCGTTAGATTTCTTGATTTAAGCAATTCTGTCATGATTTCTTTTACATTAATCATGCCGATAATATGATCTTTATCCCCATCTGTGATTGGATATCGAGTAAATTGTTCTTTTTGGATAAGGTTAAGCAACTCCTCTAATGTACTTGATTGTTCAAGAGAAGCAATTTCTGTTCGTGGAACCATAATTTCTTTAGCTATTCGATCATCAAAATCAAAAATATTATTTACATATTTAAACTCCGATTGGTTGATTTCACCGTTTTTATAACTTTCAGAGACAATAATCCGAAGTTCTTCTTCTGTATGTGCTAACTCATGCTCCGAAACAGCCTTTAATCCAAACATTCTTATAATAATTCTAGAGGAGCCATTCAAGGTCCATATAAAGGGATAAAGCAGTTTATAAAATAGGATTAATGGTTTTGCTACCCATAAAGTAATTTGTTCTGCCTTATGAATCGCGAATGTTTTGGGAGCAAGTTCACCGACTACTACATGTAAAAAAGTAATGAAGGCGAATGCTAAAGAGAAGGATAAGACGGTAATTACTGTAGCAGGAACATGGATAATTTGTAGTAATGGTGCTAAAACGTGCTGGACTGTTTCTTCGCCAATCCAACCAATACCGAGCGCTGTAACAGTTATACCTAATTGGCAGGCAGATAAGTATTCATCGAGATTGCTAGTAACCTTTTTGGCGGAAAGGGCATTTTTACGGCCTTCCTCTATAAGCTGATTAATCCTTGAACTACGAACTCTAATAATAGCAAACTCTGATGCTACAAAAAAAGCAGTCAAAGCAATTAAAATGGCTATTATAACCAAGTTAAATATGTCCAAATAAATTTCCTTATCTCGTTTACCGAGTAAGGAGTCACCTCCTGATTAATTCAGATTGAAATGAGTGAAATTTCTATCGAGTACAATCTCGTAATAAAGTTCTTTAATTTCCGCAAATAATCACAATTTTTCCAGCTGCGAGAATGCACCAGTGATTATATTTTATCAAAAGATTTGGGTTCATAAAGTAGGTCCGATGCGGAAGCTAGTATAATAATCGTTTGCATGAAAGAATTAATATGAAGTTCTTTAATTAGATAAACAATCCCATTATACCACCTCGCAATTGTTTAATTTTACTAATTATTATACGGTAAGCCAAACTATCAAGTCAAACTTGATAACGATTACTTTTTAAATTTTCTGTCTATAATATAAATATATAAGAAAAGCGGAATTTCATGTTAATTGTCTATTTATTTCCTAAGGTATAAAAGAGGAGGGAATAAAAGTGGTACGATGAATCGCTCTGTCACATGAAACGACTCATCGTACGGCAAGAAGCTTATTTTTCTTCTGTTAAGTGAGCAGGTATTTTTTGAACATCAAAGGTGAAAATATGCTGTCGAATCATTTTATCAATCTTGAATAAGCAGCCATTATATTCGATTGTTTCCCCTTTTTTTAAATTCGGATTTTGATATAAAATCCATCCACCAAGTGTATGAATATCTTCTCGATCGATTGATAGTGATAATACCTTGTTTACCTCTGTTAAGGGAAGCTTGGAATCAAGAATATAGTGATGATCATTAATTTTTTGAATAAGAGGCGTTTCCTCTTCATCAAATTCATCTCTAATCTCACCAACAATTTCTTCTAAGATATCTTCTGCGGAAATTAGACCAGCTGTTCCACCAAACTCATCATGAAGAATAGCAATAGATGTTCTTTCCTTCTGCATCTTCAAGAAAACAGCTTGAATTGGAGTTGTTTCGATTATATGAATAATCGGCTGTGCATAGTCCAATAATGATTTATTTTCATAACCTTCATTTTTTAACCAGTCCGTTAGTAATTGTTTAATATGGATAAAGCCAATAATGCTATCTTTATCATCATTTTTGGTAAGTGGATACCTCGTATAGCGTTCTTTTTGAATGATATTTATTGCTTCATCAATGGATAACTGGTCTGATAAAGTAACCATTTCTGTTCTTGGAATCATAATTTCATTTGCTAGCCGGTTATCAAAAGCAAAAATACGATTAACATAGTTGTATTCAGATAAACTAATTTCCCCATTATTGTAACTTTCCTTTAGTACAATCTGCAGTTCTTCTTCTGACAAGGCGTCACTATTGGTTGTAGGATTGGTAATTCCCCATAACTTCGCCACTTGTCTTGATGATTTATTAAGAATCCATATAAAAGGATACATAATGTTATAAAACCAGATTAATGGTTTACTCACTAATAAAGAGACCTTCTCTGTAAGGATAATAGCAACAGACTTCGGAAAGAGCTCTCCAATCACTACATTAATATATGTAATAATAGAAAAAGATAAAACAAAGGCTAAACCTTGTGATAAAGCAGCTGGTACAGCCAACTCATTCATTAAAGGTTGAATCAATTTTAAAATAGTAGGTTGTCCCAACCAGCCTAATCCTAAAGAAGTAATAGTAATTCCTAATTGGCAAGCCGAAAGATAAGCATCAATATTCTCAATGATTTTTTTTACAGTACGCGCATTTTTATGTCCTTCTTCTACAAGCTGTTCAATCCTTGCAGGTCGCACGCGAACAATAGAGAATTCTGTTGCTACAAAAAAAGCTGAAAAAGCAGTTAGTATGACAATTAATAGTAGTTGCATTCCAATCATAATTTCGTTCATCACCATTCTTTTGTTGTCAAAGAAGTATTAGTTTACAATTTTTTATATCCTAAAGCTTCTATTTTCTTATATTATACCTTTTCTTTTATAAAATAAAATCTTGGAAGATAAAGAGAGGAAGAGGATTCAAGCGATTCTTTGTTAGTATTCCACTCTTAACGGGCAATAAAACGGCTTAAAATAGAAAATGTGTGTTAGTAAAACTTGCCCGTAAAGATAGTTAAGTGCAATAAACTTCCAGTAAGAGGAGAAATACGTCCTGCAGATAAAAATTTCTTTATCCACATGTATATGTGGAATAGAAATCTAATATTTGGCTGCCCATTCTCTGGCTAGCATGCTATAGGAATAAAGATCATGGAAATGGTCATAAAGAAATTCGCCATCTCTGATTATTCCTTCTTTTTTAAAGGAAAGCTTCTCAGGAATTGCTTGGCTTTTGCCATTTTTTACCCCGCATTGTATTTCGATTCTGTTTAGCTTTAAATAATAAAACGCATAATTTAAGATAGCAACAACACATTTTGTCATAATGCCATGCCCTTGTGCATCTTCAGCTAAAAAATAGCCGATGCTAGCTTTGCGACTTGCCCAATCAATTTGTTGTAATGTGACCATACCTACTAATTTACCATTAAAAAAAATACCTGCATTTAGTTCTGTTTGCTCTGTGAAAAGTTGATGCCAAATGGGAATGATGGTTTGATATTGATAAGGAGAAGTTATTTGATCCACCCATGGAAGCCATTTTCTTAAATAATTTCTATTTTTATTCACTAATTGAAATAGTTCATGAGAGTCCGTCCGCTCTAATAAACGTAATCTAATCTGTTGATCTACAAATATATTAAACAACATTGGTCATCCTTTCTAATTTTCTAAGAAGGGGATATCGTTGTATTTTATGCGTAGAAAAGAATTTGGCTCGCAAACTTTCCGATTCTTACATGAATCCACTAAAAATTAGGCATTTTACTAATTTTATTTCTGTAAAAATATTTATAAAAAAATTACAAATAAAGGCTTAAAAATGGGTAAAAATTACCGATATTAAAGACATAGAGAAAAAACTAAGTTATTATATGTGAAAGCGTTTTAAGAATATCTAAAAGTGTTGCTAAGGAAATGGCCCCTTATTATGGACGGCGGAAGAGAGGATGTTTCAAATGAAAAAGAAAGATAGTTTTAAAGTAAAATCGCTTATTGGATTTAATATGCTTATCCTTATTACTACATGTATTAGTGCTTTTAGCGGATTTTTTATTGCCAAAAACGAAAACTTGCAAGGCTTGTTTTCCTTCACTTATAGTGATTATTTAATCATAGTAGCTGCAGTAATTATTCTTACTATATTAAGCGCACTTGTTTTTAATGTGTTAATGATGGGGAAATTAAAAGCCTTATCCCGTCTTAATGACAAGGTACATAGGTTGGCACATGGTGATTTATCTGTTGAATTCAAAGATACTTCGAAAGATGAAATTGGCCAACTGAATCGTTCTATTAGCGAATTGCAAGAAAAGTTTGCCTTTCTTGTTTCAAGCTTGAAAAATGTAAATGAAACAGGAATAAGTCAAGCAAGTGATGTATCTGTAATTGCTGAAGAAACATTGGCAAGTGCCGAAGAAATTGGTCGAGCAATGGCTGAAATTGCTGAGGGCGCTGTTAGCCAGGCTTCCGAATTAGAAGAAGTGAAAAGAGAAATAGATAGCTTAACCAATTCCATCGACAATATGGAAGGGAAAAATCAAATCATTAAGAAAGCAACTGAAAATGCTCAAGAAGCATCACATAATGGACAAAAGACCATTAATACTTTAAAAATTTGTAATGAAAATGCTAGCAAATCAACGAATGAGGTAAGTATTGGAATTAGTGGATTATATCAAAAGGTTTTAGATATCTCTAAAATTACTTCAACTATTAATAGAATAGCAGAACAAACAAACTTGCTTGCTTTAAATGCTAGTATTGAAGCTGCTAGAGCAGGTGAGCATGGAAAAGGTTTCTCGGTTGTTGCCAATGAAGTGCGTAATTTAGCTGAAGAGACCAATTCGGCTACTAAACAAATTCAAGATATGATTCAAAATATCGAGAAAGAAATGGAAAGCACGGTTATGTCCATTTATGAAACAACCAATCAAACCGCTGAATTAGATGTTGCCGTAAAGGATACGGAAAAAGAATTTACAGCGATTGCTAGAGCTGTAATTAATAGTATTGAAGCAGTGAAAGAAATGACAGTAGAGTTAAACCGAGTTGTAGAGCAAAATAATCATATTTCTAGCTCTATTGCAAAAGTATCAGAAGTATCAGAGTCAGTTGCGGCAGCAGTGGAACAAATTGCTTCTAGTACAGATGAACAAACTTCTGCTATTGGAAATGTCGCAAAAACAGCAGAAATAATGAAGAGCAGTAACGAGAAATTAAAGGATTCACTGACGAAATATAATCTAGCAAAATAATAAATAGGAAAGCCTTGTTTTCTATGGAGAACATAGGCTTTTTTTATGGTTATTTATCCTTTTTATTTACTAGTTCCTTTTTTAGGAAGTAAAGCAAATATTTAGTCAAATAAAATAGGGGAATAAAAATTAATTTTAAATAACAAATAGTTTTAAATTGAAATTTGTATAAAGGAAGCTTATAATATAATAGATATGGTGTAAAATTACACATAACTAATAAGGGAATGAAGAAACTTTGACTAGAGAAGAAATTATTGAGAGTGTATCAGAAAAGATGAGATTAATACGCACAGAAGCGGGATATACCCAAGATAAAATGGCAGAGGTCATTGGCTTATCAAAAAAGACGTTAGTGCAAATTGAGAAAGGTAGGCTATATGCTGGCTGGTCGACTGTAGTAGCAGTTTGCGCACTCTTTAGAGAAACTGAAACAGTTCGCTTCTTATTTGGTAATGAACCTTTAGAGGTGTTGGAGACCGTTGCTCGTGATGGAATGGATTACCGAAAAGAGAAAACATTGGGCGGAAAAGTATGGTGGAGAGAAGTAGAAAAAAAGAACGGGTTTATTCTGCAGCAGAATATCATTAGTCAGCATTTTCGTATTATTGATGAAGATCATTTCCGGATTTTTTCTAGCTTTGATGAAAAAGAATCAAAAGATCGTTTTAAGGAACTTTTAGGGGAATAAGCACAGTGAAATGAGATATAGGCTGTTTTTAAATTAATCTTGAATACCTTACCAATTCAAGGCTAATTTAGGGACAGCCTATTTGTTGTGGAGAAAAAGGGATATCTCCGTGCCAGTTTTGTTTGCGAAGGGGTACAGAAGCATTCTCTATGCCCGAAAGAAAGAGAAGCAAAGAAAAAAAGGGAAAAGAGGACCGGTCTCTGTACCGAAAGAAAGCAGAACAAAGAAAAATGGGAACAGAGAAGCACAGCCTCCCGCCTTGCAGATAAAGTTCCTTACACAAGTGAAAAGGAGGGGCATCAGCCTTTATAATGGAATTTATTTCCGCCTGCAGACCGACGAAGAAACCATCGGATGTATGTTCTTAATTCAATGGAAGAAAGCTAAAATGAACTCATCAACTAAAGGATGAGGGATAATAGATGAAGAAATTTGCAGAAATATTCAAAAATGTGAGCTTTACTAGACTTTTTATTGCCAATGTCACTTCTCAGATGGGCAGTGTAATTGGTTTAACGGCTTTTATGTTTTATATTCTCGATCGGTTTTCTGAGCAGCCTGCTTATGCAACAGTGACTGAATTAATGTTTTCTTTGCCAACTTTAGCTGTGTTTTTTTTAGTCGGAGTTGTAGCAGACCGAATGGACCGCCAAAAGATTGCCTATTATTGTGAGATAATCGCAGCTGCATTGTCACTATGTGTGCTAGGAGCTGTTCTTATTGGCTGGATGCCACTTATTTTTATAATGTTGTTTTTAAGAAGTGCCGTTCAAAAATTCTTTTTTCCAGCGGAACAAGGTATTCTTCAAGGTGTATTAAAAAAAGATGATTTTACAACAGCTGCAGGGTTAAATCAATTAGTGAATAGTATCTTCATGTTATTTGGTAATGCGATTGGAATATTTGTCTATTGGACACTAGGCATATATGGTGCAATCTTAGTGGATGTAGCAACCTTAACGATTAGTGGATTGCTTATTAAATCAATGAAGCTGGATGAAACTGTTCGAAAACCTAATGGCAGTCATACTTTAAAGGAATTAAATATTCGCTTTATATGGAGTGACTTTATGATTGGCTTAAAATATATTTTGACTAATAAGTTATTGATGGCATTAATATATGGATTTATTGCCTTTGGAGTGGTCAATGGTGGATTTAGCGTCATGCAGGTCTTTATTTTGAAATATAAACTAGCACCTGATAATTACGAACAAGTATCGATTTATTTTGGAATTGTCTTTGGAGCAGGGGTTATGATTGGAAGTTTCCTTTCCTCTCTTCTTGCACAGAAGGTTAAATTGTATAAGTTGATTATCATGGGCGCATTTTATATTGCCATAATGACTATTTTGGCATCTTATTCACCGAATATCTTAGTCTTCTTAACCATCTGTTTCTTCTTAGCACTGGGGCTTCCGCTGATTAATATTGCAATAGGAGGCTGGATGCCGACGATTATTGAGCCGAAGATGATGGGAAGAGTTCAAGGGTGGATAACCCCGTTAATGATGCTGTCACAGTCTATTACATTAGGACTTATCTCTATTGGTTATCCTCAATGGTTTTCTATTGAAATAATATACTGGTTTGTCGGTGCTTGCTTCCTTGTAGTCGGTTTTTATTACAGCCTAGTATTACCTAAATTGGCAAAAGAAAAGGAGGAAAAAGACGCAATAGCTGGAAAAGAAGAAGTTCAATTAAATTATTAAAAATCTTTAATTTTCGGAATAATGGCAATTGACATTATAAAACCTACATGTTAATCTCAATTATATTGGAAAATAAATGTAGAGAAAGGAGGAGTTACCGATGAGAAGACTAAATAGACATGATGTATTTATAACTTCATATGTCGGTAACCTTCTGCTTTCTTTTCGATCATTTTAATGCGGATGTAGATGGTTGCCACTATAGGTAGCCTGTGTAGTTTTCTGTCAAAAAAGAGATAGATCGCATGGTTGCGGTCTGTCTCTTTTTTTGTGGAAAAATGCTTAATTAGGTGATGGACATTTGTTTTCAAAAAATAAAGGAGGAGAAGGTAATGATTGTTATGATCAAAGAAGCAAGAAAGGCATTAAAGGACTTAGAAAGTGGCTAGTTGCAGATGAAGAGAGACAGGGGATGAGTGAATGTTTTCGATATTTTTTAAATTAAAATGGTTTTTTAAAGAACATTGGAAGAGTTATACAATAGCTATTATTCTTTTAATTTTTGTAGGGTTTATAGAAGTGTTACCGCCAAGAATTCTCGGGATGTTTATTGATGAACTAACGATTGGATCATTAACGAGCAATAAGACATTGGTCTATATACTTGGGGTAGCAGGGATCACCATAAGTACGTATATTATCACTTATTTTTGGATGTATAAGCTATTTGGTGGAGCCAATATTTTAGAATTGAAGTTAAGAAGTAAATTTATGAATCATCTATTTAAGATGACGCCAACTTTTTTTGAAAAAAATAAAACAGGCGATCTAATGGCCAGAGCGACCAATGATTTAAAGGCTGTTTCCGTTACAGCAGGATTTGGAATTTTGACATTGGTTGATTCTACGATTTTTATGCTGACGATTTTAATTACAATGGTGATTACCGTAAGCTGGAAATTAACATTGGCAGCAATTCTTCCACTGCCTATTATGGCCATTATCATGCAAATATATGGGGAAAGAATCCATAAACGCTTTATGGAAGCCCAGGACGCATTCGGTGATATGAATGATAGTGTTCTTCAGTCTATTTCAGGAGTTCGAGTAATCCGCGCTTATGTATTGGAAAAAGAAGAACAAAAACAATTTCATCATTTTACAGAAGATGTCTATAAGAAGAATTTACATGTGGCTAAAATAGATTCTTTATTTGATCCAACTGTGCGAATTCTTGTTGGTTTAAGCTATCTAATTGGACTCGGGTATGGTGCTTACTTAGTGTTTCAACAGCAGTTGACAATTGGGCAGCTTGTTACCTTCAATGTATATTTAGGAATGATTGTTTGGCCAATGTTTGCTGTTGGTGAATTAATGAATATTATGCAGCGAGGCAATGCTTCTTTAGATCGGGTCCAGGAAACATTAAGTTACAAGGCAGATGTAAGGAATCCGGAGAATGGAAAGAAAGAAGAAGTTCCTGAAATTATTCAATTCCAAGATGTGCAATTTCAATATCCATCGTCTAAACAAGAGAATCTCCGTGACATCTATTTAACCATAAGAAGAGGAGAAACAGTTGGGATTGTTGGGAAAACAGGTAGTGGAAAGACGACAATGATTAAACAGCTGCTTCGCGAATATCCGAAAGGAGAAGGGAAGCTGGTGATTAATGGGAATAGCATTGATTCCATTGATTTGCATACATTAAGAGGATGGATTGGTTATGTTCCCCAAGATCATGTCCTTTTTTCAAAAACAGTGAGAGAAAATATCTTATTTGGAAAAGAAGGTGCTGTGGAAGGAGAATTAGAAGAAGCAATTCGTCTTGCCTCTTTTGATCAGGATATCGAAATGCTTCCAGAGGGGTTAGAAACACTTGTAGGGGAAAAAGGAGTAGCTTTGTCAGGGGGACAAAAGCAACGGATATCGATTGCGAGAGCACTTATCCGTAAACCGGAAATTCTCATCTTAGATGATTCTTTATCAGCGGTAGATGCAAAAACAGAACAAAAAATTATCACGAATATAAAGAAAGAACGACAAGCAAAAACAACGATTATTTCGACTCATCGAATGACTGCTGTTCAGCATGCCGATCATATCATTGTGATGGAAGATGGCCATATTGCAGAACATGGAACACATGAGGAGTTAATGAAACAAAATGGCTGGTATAAGGAACAATATATAACGCAACAGACAAAAGTGGATGCAGATGAAGTGGAGGTGAAAGCATGACTACTGGTAAACGATTATTTCAATATGCATTAAAATTCAAAGGGATTATTATTGCTGCGTTAATCATGCTGACAATTGCTGTTATCGCCGATCTGGCTGGTCCATTTGTTGCAAAAAAGGTAATTGATGATCATATAACAGGGATTGAATCACAATGGTATCAAACAGAACCAACAAAAGAGGCAGTAAAATATAAGGGGAATTTCTACAAAAAAGCAGAATATCTTGATTCCGATAAAGAAAAGCTTGCAGAAGTAAGAATCCTCCAAGTGGGAAGACAATTTCTTTTTGTGGAAGGGAAGATTTCATTTGATGGAAGTCGCGAGTTTCATGACGGAACATTGACTATAAGGAAAGGGACAGATGCAAAAACATATCCTGCCACGCTGTTATCAAATGCGGAAGTATTTGATTTCTATAAACCCGAAATTACACCTATTTTAAAGCTGTTATCTTTTTATTTTGGATTAGTCATTATTTCTGCCATTTTCCAATATGGCCAGCACTATTTATTACAAAAATCAGCCAACCGAATTATTCAGAAAATGCGCGAGGATGTATTTGCCCAAATTCAGCGGCTGCCTATCAAATATTTCGATAATCTTCCTGCAGGTAAAGTAGTTGCTAGAGTAACAAACGATACAGAAGCAATTAGGGAACTATATGTAACAGTCCTATCTAACTTCTTCTCTAGTGGAATTAATATTATTGGAATTTATATTGCATTATTTATCTTAAATCCTCCGCTTGCGGCAATATGTTTAATTTTACTGCCGATTTTATATATATGGATGATCGGATATCGCAAATTTGCTTCCCGGTACAATCATGTTATTCGAGCGAAAATTAGTGATATTAATGGAATGGTTAATGAATCTATTCAAGGGATGCATATCATTCAGGCATTTAGCAAAGAAAAACAAACGAGAAAAGAATTTGAGAATTTAAATAACGAGCATTTTCGCTATCAAAATAAGATGCTGCGGTTAAACAGTCTTACTTCCCATAACTTAGTGAACGTGTTACGAAACATCGTATTTGTTGTATTCATCTGGTATGTTGCTGGTCAGTCTTTATCAGTAACAGCTGCACTTTCTCTCGGAATGCTCTATGCCTTTGTTGATTATATAAACCGACTATTCCAGCCAGTACAAGGAATTGTCAATCAATTGGCCAATTTAGAACAAGCACTTGTTGCAGGGGAACGAGTATTTGAATTATTGGATGAAGATGGAATAGATGTGGAAGATGTTACGTTAGAAAGATATAAAGGAAATGTCACCTTTGATCAAGTTAACTTTGCCTATAAAGATAACGACTATGTGTTAAAAAATATTTCTTTTGAAGCAAAGCAAGGTGAAACAGTCGCTTTAGTTGGTCATACGGGATCAGGAAAAAGCTCGATTATGAACCTTTTATTCCGTTTTTATGATATTCAATCAGGAAAGATTAAGATAGATGGAAAAGATATTATGTCTTTTTCAAAGCAAGATCTTCGTAAATATATGGGAATTGTTCTCCAAGATCCTTTTCTATTTACAGGAACCATCGCGTCCAATGTCACCTTAAATGATCCTTCTATTTCACGAGAAACTGTGGAGAAAGCATTGAAGGATGTTGGCGCAGATAGAGTATTAAAGCATTTAGAAAAGGGATATGATGAGCCAGTGATAGAAAAGGGAAGTACTTTATCTAGCGGACAAAGACAGCTGATTTCCTTTGCAAGAGCTCTGGCCTTTGATCCAGCAATCCTAATTCTAGACGAAGCAACAAGCAGTATTGATACAGAAACAGAACAAATAATTCAACATGCAATGGAAGTCCTAAAAGAAGGCAGAACGACTTTTATTATAGCCCATCGTTTATCAACGATTCGCAATGCGGATCAAATACTTGTCCTTGATCATGGAGAGATAGTAGAAAAAGGCAACCATGATGAATTAATGGCAAGAAAGGGCAAATATTATCAGATGTATCAGTTGCAGCAAGGGGAAAGTTTAGTAAGCTAGGGAAAGTTTATCTTTATGGAGAAATAGGAACACCCGAGATTTGCCGAATTAGTTTTATATGGCAAGCCTCAGGTGTTTTTTTGCAGTCTACCTTAACTTAGTCTATTATTTTCCAAATGATAGTGCCAGTTTTTTAGTGAAGGGAAGACTCCCTTCACTTAGTATTCAACGTTTTTGATGTTTCTATTTCTTTTTAAACATTGTTGTATTATCAAGAAGGATTGAATCGAATTCCCCACAGTCTAAACAAAATGTATAAATTTTATTTGCTCCATTAATAGACATTTTGTTTGTTTTAATAGGCATAAAGTCTGTCCCTTCTGGGCATTCACTTCTTCCACATTTAAGTCCATTTTAATTTTGATAATAACCATGCCTCCATCTCATCTATCCCGATTTAACCTCCAAAAAAGGGATTAGCCCACCTGATTGCTTTAAAACCTGTTTTTAGTAAAATTCATTTATCATTTATAAAACGTATCGTTTTATTGATTAATGGCAGTAATACAGTAAGATGGTCTTCTTCTTTAAATTCATGAAAAATATGCTGGAAGGAAGGAGAATGATAATTCTGCAATTTCTCAGAGAGAGTAATTGCCTTTTGATGCATTTGTGTAAAATGTGATTTTTCTTTTTCTCCAACGGTAAGCAGCAATTTATTTGTGTCTAGAGGGTTTAGTCTTTTTGGAAAAAAGTCTAGTTCTTTTAACAGCTGCTCTTCGTTCCAATGGATGGATGGGCTGCTTGCCAGATAATATTGAAACGAAGAAGGGGCCGTGAAGAGTGTAAAAAGAACAAAAAGTCCTCCGAGTGAATGACCAGTAATCATTTGCTTTTTTGTGTTTATCGGAATGTTCTGCTCTACTAAAGGCTTTAATTTCTGTTCGATAAAGGAAAGAAATTGTTTGCCGCCACCAAGAGGCGGCCATTGTGAGCCAGTTGGATTTTTAGGAAGCTGTGTCTGGTCTGCATGAAAGGTAAAGTCGAAATATCTTTCTACACTATAAGGCTCAGCAGTATCATAGCCTATACCAATGATAACAGCAGGATGTAATCCAGTTTTTTCACGTGTTCTAGTCTGCAAGCGTACCGCTTCTACATAACTACCAAAATTAGCGTTGCCGTCCAAAAGATAGAGGACAGGAAATCCATCTTCAGGAACGGGGATATTTGGGATATAGACAAAGATTTTATATTTTTTTGTCTCATCAATAGAATATGTCCAAATTTCTGTATTGGGAATATAAAAGCTTTCTTTCCATTTCATCAAGGATATCCCCACCTATTTCTTTCTATGCAATAATTTGGTAAAATAAGTGATAATGATTATCAATATTAATTAGGTGAATATATTGTACATATAAATTAAGAAAATAACAAGAGAGGAAAATGAGATGATTTATAACTGGGAGAGTATCGAAATAAACTATGGCCGTATAGAACGATTATATGCCAAGAAGATAGAGCGAGTTTTATCGACTAGTTATCTATTTATTTATATTAATAGTGGTGAAGGGATGTTATCGATTGATATCGATAAGTTTCTTTTCAGTAAAGGGGATCTATTATTTATTCCAGCGGAAAGCACCTATCATCTTCAATTTAAAAATACTTGCTGTGTAGACTATTATTTGCTGCCATTTCAATTGTATCAGACGAAAGCTATAAATAGGGATACATATACAAAAGTAGCGCTAAAGAATGAGAACAGTATCATGAAATCATTTGTTTTTCAGTCAGCTGACACAATTCAGCCTATGCTGGAGGACCTGTTCAAATTAGAACAAGACGAATCAATAAATAATCATTTTTTAAAAAAGGCAAAACGCTCGCTGATTTTCCATTATTTTGTGACCAATCAACCGCAAAAAATTCCGAAAAATACAATGATTGCGATAGAAGAGACCAAAAGATATATGGAGAAGCATTATGCTGATACCATTTCTACCGCTTTATTAGCAAAAAGAGCAGGGGTAAGCCCTAAATACTACTCCCAGCTTTTTAAAAAAGAGTATGGAATAGGTGTACAAGATTTTTTAACAGAAATCCGTATTCGCAGGGCAAAAGAATTACTCATCAAAACATCCAATAGTTTACGAGTGATTGCAGTAAGTGTTGGTTATGCTGATGAATTTTATCTAAGTAGAGTGTTCAAAAAAATCGTCGGGATTCCCCCAACGAATTATAGGAAGAAGCGAGAGGTGAAGATTGCTTCTTATGATTTTTCAACAACAGGTCATTTACTTGCACTTCAGATAATTCCCTACGCAGCTCCACTGCATCCTAAATGGACCAGTTATTATTATCAGAATTTTCGAGATGATATTCCTATTCATTTAAATACCTACAAGATTCATTTAGAATGGGAAAACAACATCCAAAAACTGTCTGCAGAGAAACCAGATAAAATAATCGCGAAGGATGACATATCAGCTGAAGAGAAGCAGGAACTCGAAAAAATAGCACCAGTCTATTATTATTCATTCAAAAATAGCAGTTGGAAAAGCCAATTGCTAGAAATAGCAACCTATATTAATTGCGAAATAGACGCAGAAAACTATTTAAAAAGATATGAAGATAAAGTAAAGGAAACAAGAAAGTTATGGAAGGAATCATTAGAGAGCGAAGTTGTTTTAGTAGTTAGCCTATTTAAAAATACATTAGTCCTCAATCGTTCTAGAACAGCTATTGATCTCGTGTATAAAGATTTAGGATTTACGTCAGCACAACCTGAAGAAGATATTCAATTAAGCGAAGCCATTACACTTTCTGACTTGGTAAGCTTAAATCCAACTTATTTATTTGTTAATATTCGCCAGGATATGGAGACAATTAGCGCTTGGGACAAACTGAAATGCTCAACAGAATGGAATCGTATAGCAGCAGTTAAAAATAAGAAAGTTGCTTTTATCCATTCAGATCCATGGAATGAGTATTCTGCAAGCTCCCACTTACGAGTTCTTGATAATCTCCGAGAGCTGATGATAGAGAAGGAAAAAGTACAAGCATATTAGCGGAAATTATCCATGTTATAATCGGAGCTTTTTTCAGTATAATTCTAATTGATAAAGGTTATCAATCTCAATTAGGATTATATAGAGAAAGGAAAGAGAGTATATGAAAAAGAATTTATTTTTTATTTTCCTAGCGGCTTTTTTATTATTAACAGCTTGTAGTCAAAAGGGAGAAAAAAATACATCTTCATCGATAAAAGATAGTAAAGGGGACGGACAAAGTACGACTCAAGAGGTTACCTATTTAGGGGAAAAATATGAAATTCCAGCTAAAGTAGAGACAATTGTAACAGCAAGCCAAGAAGCGATGGAAGATGCAGCGATGCTGGGTATTAAACCAGCAGGTGCCATTGCAACAGCTGGAAAATTCCCTGCTTATCTAGGCGACTCGATGTCGGAAGCAGAGCAAATTGGCGAAAAAATGCAGCCAAGTGTAGAAAAGCTCTTGCAGCTAAAACCAGATGTTATTCTGGGCACAAGTAAATTTCAACCAGAAGTGGCGGATAACTTAAATAAAGTGGCACCAATGATTCCTGTTTCTCACATTTCAACAAACTGGAAAGATAATTTATTATTACTAGGGCAATTGACAAATGAAACAAAAAAGGCAGAAACAATCATTGCGGATTATGAAAAAAACGTTACAGAGACAAAAGAAAGCATTCACGATAAGCTGGCAGGAAAAAAAGTTGTTATGCTGAGATTAAGAGGGGGCAGCTTATATATTTATCCTGAAACGGTATATTTTAACCCTGTTCTATATGCAGACCTTGGTTTAGAGGTTCCTGAAGAAGTAAAAAAAGCAAAAGCACAGGAAATGATTTCATTAGAGAAATTAGCGGAAATGAATCCAGATTACTTATTTATTCAGTTTGAGGAAACAGAAAACACTGATAGTCCAACAGCATTAGCTGATTTAGAGAATAATTCTATTTGGAAGAGCCTCGATGCTGTTAAAAATAATCAAGTGTATGAAAATGTAGTCGATCCATTGGCAGCTGGGGGAACTGCATGGAGTAAAACAACTTTTCTTAAAGCTTTTGCCGATTTATTTAAATAAGAGAGCGAACAAGGAAACGGAATTATCCCCACCTCATTTCTCCATCTTGGTGGGGGTCTTTTTTTGAAAGGAGGTTCATTCGATCAGGTGATGTCAAATTTGGATAAAGAGAAAGTAAGAGCATATGCGATTATATATAGTGCGCCTTTTTTATGTATTGCAGTTATTCTTTTATCTATTTCGTTAGGGACAATGAATATTTCATTAAAGGAAGTCTTTGATGCCTTTTTTTATTTTGATGCAGAAAATGTGGAGCATACCATTATCCGGACAGCCAGACTTCCTAGAGCAGTAGGAACTTTATTAATAGGCGGCCTTTTGGCAATGTCCGGAGCTATGATGCAGGGAATGACAAGGAATTATTTAGCATCGCCGTCCATAATGGGAGTTTCGGATGGTGCTGCATTTATGATAACACTTGCTTTTGTATTTGTTCCAGGACTAAATTCCTTTCAAATGGTAGCTTTTTCTTTTATCGGATCTGCTTTAGGTGTTTTCTTAGTTTTAGGTTTAGCTTCCATTGTGAAGAATGGTTTTTCTCCTTTAAGACTTGCCATTATAGGCACTGTTTTTGGATCTTTTTTAAGCAGTTTATCTTCTGCCATTGCCTCCTATTTTCAAGTATCTCAAAATATGAGCTTCTGGTATAATGCCCGCTTGCACCAGCTTAATAATGATCTATTGCTTATTTGCTTTCCTTTAGCCATTATTGGAATTATTCTGGCATTATCGCTTTCCAAATCAATTGCTATTTTATCGTTAGGAAAAGAAATTGCTACATCACTTGGCCAGAAAACATTCATTATTCAGCTTTTAACGATGGCATCTGTTGTGATGATGACGGGGATCTCTGTTTCGCTAGCCGGCAAAATAGGATTCGTCGGTTTAATTATTCCCCATATTACAAGAATGATGGTTGGGGTTGACTATCGAAAAATAATTCCATGCTCTGGAATTATAGGGGCCATATTTCTCGTCATATGTGATACTCTCAGTCGATTCATTAATTACCCTTTTGAATCGCCAATTGGCATAGTAACAGCCTTCTTAGGTGTCCCTTTCTTCTTGTATTTAATAAAGACAAAGGGAGGAGGGAATACTCAACGTGGATAAAGAAAGAAAAAGAACCTATCTATCGATGTATGTATTAATTGCTTTATGTCTCATCGTCATGTTCATTAGTTTATCCAAAGGAGAATATATTCTTTCTTTTCAAGAGATAGGAAGGAGTATTTTTCGTTATCATCCTGATGCTAATACGGATCTAGTTATATTTGAGTTCCGTCTGCCCAGAATTATCTTGGCCATTTTTGTTGGCTTCGGATTGGGGATTGCAGGTTCTATCCTGCAGAGTATAACGAAAAATGGTCTTGCGGATCCTGGAATATTAGGAATTAACAGTGGAGCCGGGGCTGCGATTGTTGCCTATATGTTTTTCTTTCATGGAGTGCTTAATCTTAATAAGGATAGCTTATGGTTTGTGTTAAGTATGCCGCTTATTGGCTTAGTTGGTGGATTTATTGCTGCATTTGTTATTTTTTTATTAGCAAAAGATAGAGAAAGACTGGACTCGCAAAAACTTATTTTAACTGGAATAGCCATAAATTCTGGGTTTGGTTCTTTGGCCATGTATATGTCCTTAAAAATGAAAGCACAGGATTTTGAAATGGCGACAGTATGGCTGACTGGAAGTATTTATAATGCCAATTGGCTATTTATTCTTGCAATGCTACCATGGTTTTTACTAATCATTCCATTTATTATTCGAAAGGCGTACTCGCTTGATTTATTTCAATTGCAAGAAACAGTAATGATTGGTTTAGGAGTAAAAGTGGAAAAAGAAAAATGGCTCTTACTATTATGTGCTGTTGGCATGATTGGAGCATGTGTGTCCGTTTCAGGAAGCATTGGTTTTATTGGACTAATGTCACCACATATGGCAAGACTGCTAGTTGGATTAAAAAATCGAAATTCCTTGATAGTTTGTGGGTTAATTGGCAGTCTCTTCATGTTAATAGCAGATTTTATCGGCAGAACAATTGTCGCACCTGCAGAAATTTCAGCGGGAATTATTTTAAGTATTATTGGTGCACCCTATTTTGTTTATTTATTAGTAAAAGCTAAAGTGTAGAGGTTGAGAAATGGATAGTTACAGAAGTAGGAAAAGAAATATAAGGGGAACGGTAAGGGAGGTCCAGATACAAACTCGAACTTTGAGTATCTATCTGCCACCTTCTTATAATAAATTATCAAGTAGTTTTCCAGTAATCTACGTTCATGATGGAGGAAATCTTTTTCATCCTATCTTACATGAATTAGAAGAATTATTCTCTTTAGATAGAGCAGAGGAAGTAATTCTTGTGGGAATTGAACCCAAAGAACGACTTCATGAGTATACGCCTTGGTATTCACCTAGTCTTAGTCCCACTTTTCCACCATTTAAGGGGGAAGGAAAGGTCTATTTATCCTTTGTGACGCAAACGATTAAGCCATATATAGATACCACCTTTCATACTAAAGCAGATCGACAAAACACAGGTATGATAGGAGCCTCACTAGGAGGGCTCATTTCTTTATATGCTATGTATGAATTTACTGATTATTTTTCTAGATTTGGGCTCCTTTCCCCATCACTATGGTATCCGAACAGCCTTTCCTATGTGCAAAAAAATGAGATGCAGATGGAAAATAGTGTTTTTTTGTATGTTGGTGAGGAAGAGGGGAAAAGCAAGGTTAATATTCAAAGGTATATGGTTGAAAATGTTTCGCTGGTAAATGAAGTGTTTTTTAAAAAACTTCCAAAGGAACAGTATCAATTTATTCTTGGAGAAAATGCGGATCATAATAGAGAGCACTTTATTAAACAATTTCTCCATGCGATAAAGTGGTTATACCCTAAATAAAGCAAGCCCCCCTAAATTAGGAGGGCTCTAGCCATTATATTAAATTTTCAATTAGCCTTGAAATCCACCTAGTTGCTTTTCAGCCATTTGTACTAAGCGTTTTGTGATTTCTCCACCAACAGATCCGTTAGCGCGAGAAGTTGTTTCTGCACCAAGGTTTACACCAAATTCAGATGCAATTTCGTATTTCATTTGGTCTAGAGCTTGAGATACTCCTGGTACTAAAAGTTGATTTGAAGAATTGTTGTTTGCCATTGTGTTCCAGCTCCTTCTAGTTGTTTTTTTGGTTGGGTTAACTGGAATTGCACCAGTCTGTAAGAAATATCTTACTACCACTAGGTATAACCCAATAATATGGAAAGTAGTAGTTGTTTATGTTTGCTCTCGCCTTGGTTGCTGCTTGTACTATTATTATGGTTGGATTTCATTATCTTATTCTAGAAAAAATCAAGGAAATTAATTCCTTTTATTCCTGCTGGATAGTTTCTAAATACAATAGAGAAACTAAACGCAAGAATAAATTCAACGCAAAAAAGGCTGATTTTTTTAGGGTAGAATATAGAGAGGTGAATTTGAAATGGGCTCCATTTGTCCTATCTGTAATGGCTTAGGAAATTTAGAAAGCGTTTGTTCTAATTGTGGAGATCGTGTAGAGGACAAAGGCAGAGTGATGGATTATTATGATGACTATAGTGCCTATATGCCGATTGATCAAATGAAGCTAGAAAACGGCTATCAGGATTTATCTGCACATTTATGTCCCCATCTTGTGCTTTGTCCACAATGTGGACAAGAAGAGGTATTGTTTATCCAGGAATAGAGGCTAACCATTAATAAAAGCTTACCATGCATCAGCAAGGTAAGCTTTGAATTTAACTTTTTTATTAGCGAATACGAAGTTCTGTTTCTTTATCAAAGAAATGACCTTTATTCATATCAAGTGCTAATTTCACAGATTGACCAGCTTGAAGGTCTGCTCTAGAATCTAAGCGAGCAACAAATTCCTTGTCAGAAAGAGTAGAATATACAAGGCTTTCTGCACCTGTTAATTCAAACACTTCTACTTTTGCATCAAAACTTGTATTTTCTGAACTGTTTAAGAATACTAATTCATCGTGAATATCTTCTGGTCGGATACCAAAGATAACTTCTTTACCGATATAATTTTGTTCCCGTAATGTTTTTAATTTTCCTTCTGGAATAATGAAAGCATTATTACCGAGTACTAATTTATTGTCTACTACTTTTCCTTCAAAGAAGTTCATTGCTGGTGAACCAATGAATCCGCCAACGAAAACATTTTCAGGTTTTTCATATACTTCTTTTGGAGCACCAACTTGTTGGATAACTCCATCTTTCATAACAACAAGTCTTGAAGCCATTGTCATTGCTTCTGTTTGGTCATGCGTTACATAAATAGTAGTAGTTTGCAGTCTTTGGTGAAGCTTTGAAATTTCAGCACGCATCTGCACACGTAATTTAGCATCTAAGTTGGATAATGGCTCATCCATTAAGAATACTTTCGCATCACGAACAATGGCACGACCTAGTGCAACCCTTTGACGTTGTCCACCGGATAATGCTTTTGGTTTTCTTTTTAAATATTCTTCTAATCCTAAAATTCTTGCAGCGTTATTTACTCTTTCTTCAATTTCCGCTTTAGGGAATTTACGAAGCTTTAAACCAAATGCCATATTATCATAAACCGTCATATGTGGGTATAGAGCATAGTTTTGGAAAACCATTGCGATATCACGATCTTTAGGTGCAACATCGTTTACACGTAATTCATCAATATAGAAATCACCTTTTGAAATATCTTCAAGACCTGCAATCATCCGTAGAGTTGTAGACTTACCGCAACCAGAAGGACCAACAAATACGATAAATTCTTTATCCTGAATGTGTAAATTAAAATCTTTAACCGCTTCAACTTTTTCATCATAGATTTTATAAATATTTTTTAACACTAGCTCTGCCATTTTGTTCTCCCCCTACCAATTTGATAATTCTACTTTACCATTTTTGATACCGTTTTCAAATCGGCGAAATGCATGAAAAACGCTTACAGAGTTTTGAGCAAAATGCCTAAGAGCTTGTATAGCCAGTTTTCTATAAAACTTCCCAGTAAAAAAAGCCAATATTGGCTTTTTAAGCTACTTCCCGCTAGTGTAGAATAGGCAGGCAAGATAGGTGGTGATATAAGAATGATAATTCTTTAGGTTCAGGCCTGTTTTTTCTGTAAACTTATCAAGTCGGTATTGTAAGGTATTGCGATGGATGAACAATTGTTTTGCAGTATTAGTGCTGTGTCCATTGTTTTCAATAAATGTTTTGATAGTAAGCAGTAGTTCCTTGTCTTCTTCAAAAATGGAAAACCATTCTTTAAATAAATCAAGTTCGTCTTCCTTCAGTCTGCTGATTAACAGGTTAGGCAGAATCGTTTCTAAGCTAAGAACGGTGGATTTCGGCATAAATGCCAAACCTTTTGAAAAAAAGTTTCGTTCTTGTCCAAAAATAACAGGAATAGAACTATTTAGTTTCAGCTCTTTTCCCATGTAAAAGCAAATGGAAAAAAAGAAATCAGATTGCAAAGCTTGAGCAAGAGCAGTGAAATCTTCCTCCTCTAAATATTGTGCATTTTGCTCTATTACAACCCCTTCATTGGAGCCATTCCAAATAATAAGGCTATTTTCATGAATAAAACCATCAAATGCCGATTCAATTAATTTTCTTTCAATGGAAGTAGTATCACCTTTAATATGAAACTGGATGAAACGTAATGTCTCCATATTTTTGAAAGAAGGCTGTTCTCCGTTAAAATATAGGTACTGATTCCAACTGTATTCTTCCTTTTTTAATGTTTCATCTGGTTGAAAAAAATCATAGCAAGCTTTTAATAATTCTAGCTGAGAGTCATCAATCTCCTGTTTTTGAATCCCAATCCAATCATCTTGAAAATCAACCTTAAACCAATAGTAATCGGAAAGCTGTGATGGAGATGGGGGCACTGCTTGCTCCAAGCTATGTTTATAATAGGCTAATAATTTATGCTTCAATGGATGGGTCCCTCCGAAATGTTTTCATAATTTTATTCTATACCGATTTATAGAAAAGGGGCAAGTGATGAAGATGGTTTGTGGTGAGGAAGTTTGGCTGAAAAGAGTGGCGTTTTGGCTGATAAAAAGGGAGTTTGGCTGAAAAGTCCGAGGTTTTGGCTGATAAAATAAAAGTTTGGCTGAAAAGAGTGGTGTTTTGGCTGATAAAAAGGAAGTTTGGCTGAAAAGAGTGGTGTTTTGGCTGATAAAAAGGGAGTTTGGCTGAAAAGAGTGGTGTTTTGGCTGATAAAAAGGGAGTTTGGCTGAAAAGTCCGAGGTTTTGGCTGATAAAATAAAAGTTTGGCTGAAAAGAGTGCAGATTTGGCTGATAAATCGGAAGTTTGGCTGAAAAGTATGGTGTTTTGGCTGATAAAAAAGGAAGTTTGGCTGAAAAGAGTGGTGTTTTGGCTGATAAACAAGAAGTTTGGCTGAAAAGAGTGGTGTTTTGGCTGATAAACAAGAAGTTTGGCTGAAAAGAGTGCAGATTTGGCTGAAAAAATAAAAGTTTGGCTGAAAAGAGTGCAGATTTGGCTGATAAACCAAAAGTTTGGCTGAAAAGTCCGCAGATTTGGCTGATAAAATAAAAATCCGGCTGGAAAATCCTCCACATTAGCTGACAAAATCATAAAATCAATCGAATGAAAGCAAAAAAGCACCCCCTTTGCCAATAAAAAGCGAAAGGAGGGGATGCCTGAACAGTTTATTTGATTAGATGAGGGGGTTCTTCTTCCGGTAGTTCCCTTGCTTCCTCCATATTTGTGTTATTTTCTCTATTTATTACTGTTCCACCTGCTAACCCTTCATTTATGATTCGATCAATATCTAAATAAGCTTTTTCTTTTCCCTCGTATGGGAGATCTTTTTTAGCTTTTTTCATGATAATCCCTCCTAAGTTTTAGGATGGGTCATCTCCTGCGATTTATTCTGAAAGGGGAAATTAGTTAATGAATAAAAAAGCTTTATTAGCTGCTGGCATCGTTTTTCTTCAATTTCTTTTTCGTCAAATAACATCGGTTTGGCATTAACCTCGAAAAGATAATACTGGCCATTCTTATCGACACAGGCGTCGATGGAAAACTCACCCGTAAAACCATATTTTTGGGTTAACAAGATTCCACAGTGATCAACTATTTTTTGGAAAAATAAGTCATGCTCTTTTTGTTGTACTTCCTGATAAGAAAGCAATTTTCCGCCGGAAGGTATATGGGTTGTGACATTCTGCTGGGTTGATTGTCTCACTCCCACTCCAGTAAGGACATAGCGATTTTCAAAGGTAACTAATAGGCGAAAATCATAGCGATTTCCATTATATAAGGCTCCGTCAATTTCTTCTTGGAGCAAGTACTCTCTTTGGAGCCAATCTTGCTGATACTGTTCCCAGACTTGATTTAAAGTAGAGTAGTATTTGGTCTCCTCGGTTGTACTGACATGGATAGAATCGTTTTGTTTTAATCTGATACGGTAAATATTTTTCCCCTTAAAGCCTTCTACTGGTTTTAAATAAATATTTTTATACGTAAGCAGAAAATCAGCAAAGTCTTCCTTCTGCTTTAAAAGAGTTGTTTTAGGCAAATGCTCTTTTAAGAAAGGGGAATCACGAAACAATTGATGAAGCTCCCATTTATTAATAAATGAAGCGTTAAAAAAGGGGATTCCTTGTTCTTTTAAAAAGGACACGGCAGTCTGAAAGGGTTCCTGCTTCTCTGTTTTTCGAAAAGGAACACGATTATAGACAATGTTTGGTAACGGAGTAATCGCTTTTATCCAACTGTTTCTGCTGGAACAAAATATATATCCCGTTAGTTTTTCTGTCTGTAAGTTTTCAGGAGGAAAGATAACGATAATTCCTCCCGCATGTTGTTGAAGTTTTTCCTGTAGCTGTTTAAAGAGCTCGCCATTTCCAATTAATTTATTATGTTTATTTCTTGCAATCATAATTCCGATTAATGGACCAACCTTATCTTCATGTGGGACAATTGGGAAAGCTGCATGGTTGGCAGCTGGGATTAAATTAGCTAAGCACATGTTAGATGCCCCAAAAAAGTAAGTATCCCGCGAGGCTGTATACCAACATTCTTTTTCGGAATCATAATAAATATTCATTGGTAGATATCCTCAAGATTTTTAATACTTTGATCCATTAGGAAGACTGCGTATTCGAGCGATTTTCGGCGAGTCTCTAAATCAAATTTTTTAAGAGAAGGATGCTTAAAAATACTTCTTCCCGGCTTTGCATTGGCTTCGAATAACCATACGCGTCCTTTTCGGTCCAATCCTAAATCAAAGCCGATTTCTCCTATATATCCTTCCATTTGTTTTTCCATGGCCTTACTTATTTGCAAGGACGCCTTCGATAGTTTATTGCTTATTTCTTCGCAATGAAGGTCTGTATTGGTTAATTCTTCGATTGCTTTAACCGTACCACCATTATTAAGATGAGTGGTAACACTGCCTGTGCCTGCAATTTTTGCGGCCATTGCCGTCATTTCCCATTGACCATCTTTATTTTTATTAGTATGCACACGGAAATCGACTGATTTTTTTTCTGAACGAATTAAGTGAATACCTTGTTGAACGATATAATGAGATAAATTCTGATTTTCGAATAAGTGATTCATTAATGCTTCCAAATGATCAAATTTCATTAAGCGATTACCCTGCTCCTCATCTTTAAAGCGAGTATAATAGCAGCCATCCTTTTTATCAAATAGTATTTGGTAGATTCCCTTACCAAGACTTCCATTTTTAGGTTTTATATAGACATTGCCGAAGTTGCTCAGCATTCTTTCAATGACAGAAAAATTAGTGAGTGCATGGGTTTCAGGCAAATAATCGGAAATACTGTCATCCTGAAGAAGTCGTTCATAAATATCGAGTTTGTTAAAGAAACCAGGATTATACCAGGATATAGAGTATTCTTTCTGTAATCGCGTTTTAACGGCCTGGATTCTGTGGAGATTTTCAATTCGGCGATTTGGGATACGGTCATAAACGACATTCGGAAAAGGAACTTCTACTGATTTCCAGCCATCTTCATAAAATAGTCCATTAATTGTTCCTGTTTCCCAATTAATATGCTGCTCTCCAAATAGGAAGGCAATGACTCCCACTGTTTTTTGCACAGAAAGAAGTTTAGAAAATAGAATCGAGCGATCCCCGATTGGGCGAACTTTAATTGTTGAAAAGCCAGAAGTGAATATGCCTACGAGTGGGCCGATATAGATGGTTTCGTCATCTGAAAATAAGTGCACATTTGAACTGTTGGAAGGCAGTAGTAATTCTTTAAAAAGATCGGAACTAATGCCTATGATATTTTTTGATTTTTTATGTTTTTTTATAGTGGCTTCTTTGCTGACGGTTCCAAATGCAATTATTTTCAAATTTTTATTTGCTTCAAAGTCTGTTGGTAAGTAAACAGTATTTTCGCTGTTAGAGATTATTTCGATAGGATATAGCTTCTTCATCTCGATTCCTCCTTTTATCATCAGCAAGTTTAGCAGCATAAAGGATTGGAGCTTGATAGAGCTTTTCACATAGATGTGGATATGCTGTCATGATTACTTTTCTCCCAGGCTTTGAATTTACATCAAGAATCCATAATGACCCATTTGGTGAAATGCCAATATCTACGCCAAGCTCAAATAGTGCAGAGAAGGAATTTTCTAAAATAGAAGGAAGGAGGGTAAGAATTTCCTCCATCTCTTGTTTAAGAAAGCCTTTTAATGGAAAGGGAGCGGTTTGAAACCAATCTTCAAAAGCGATAATCGACGCACCAGCACTTAAATTAGAAATAATTCTTCCTTTTTCGCCAATGCGGATTCCTTTTTCGATAACGTTCCATTCTTCCTTTGGATTTTTTTGCATTAAAGCGCGAATATCAAATGGCTGCTCTTCTTTGTTGGTAAGGGGAAGATGGACCTGCATGATATAAGAATTTCTTTTTAACAGCTGGTTAAGCCATTTATTAAAAGTCACTTGATCCGAAAATATTTTTTCTATTGTTTTTTCTTTTTTATCTGTTCTAACTAAGATGTCTTTATTTTGCTTTTTAATAAAATATAGTCCATTTCCTTGAGAACCATTTATTGGTTTAATAATGACAGGATTTAAGTTCTGAAAATTTATTTGATTGGCTGATTGTAAGAGAAAAGTTTCAGGAATATATGCAGAAAGTTTTGACTCGCGTAATACTTGGTATAGCTGCCATTTATTTGGTAATCCATTGCCGAGAAAAGTAATTGTCGGTTGTTTTTTCAGCCACTGAATAATATTTTTGCATTGAATGGAATGTGAATCATCATGATAAAAGCAGCGATCATATAGAATAGAAGGAACCGGAAATTCTGCTTCTATCCAACTATCTGAATCTGGCATATATTGTTTTCCTTTTACGGTATGTGTAAAGGGATGATAAGTAGAAGGGACAAAATGATAGATCGTAAATCCGAAATCCCTTCCATATTTTGCGATTTGGTGAATGTAATGATTTTCATGGTCGAGGGATAATGACATGATCCCGAAATTATTCATCGTCTGATAGCTCCTTTAAACAAGGGGAAAAGGAAAGTGCAATAAAATATTCAAGTAAAGCTTTTGTGGATGGCCTTGTTTTTTCAATATGTTCCTCTAATTTCTTAGAAGGTTTAGAGTTTACCTCTATGATCCATAAGTGTCCTTGTTTATCCATGCCTATGTCGATTCCAAGTTCACCTAAGTATCCATCTGTATTTTTATGGAGGAGAATGGCAATTTCGATTGCTAATCTTTTTAATTCCTCCAATTTTTGTTCTGCATTTTCTGTATGCAGCAATTCATTTAACACCGCTTTTGCAGGCTTCATCTCTGCGCCTTGGGCAAGATTGGCAACAATTGCATTCTTTTGGGCAATTCTGGCAACGGTAGATGTTATTGTCCAGTTCCCTTGATAGTTTTTGTGGCAAAGAATACGAAAGTCAAGGGAGCGCCCTTGCCATTTTTGAAAATCTATTCCTTGCTGGCAAATATAAGATCTTCCCTTACTGTAGTGTTCTAGCCATTTCCAAAGTTTTTTTTCTTCCGTGAAAAGCTGGCTTTTCCCTTTCCTTTTTCCAGAAGAAATTGTAGCAATATAATGATTGTTAAAGGACTCAATATGAATGATATTTCTGCCTTGGCTTCCATGAACAGGTTTCACATAGAGAACTGGAAAATTCTTAAGCATAAAGTGTAAGTTTTCCACAGTTAAAGGCTCCGTTACCGGTAAATGGAGAGTAACTTCCGCATTTTTTACGAGAAGTTGATATGTTTCATCCTTTGAAAAAAATTTACTATTAAAAATAGGAATTTCTTTGTCTTCTAATATTTTTTTGAGCTGCAAAAAAGAAGTACTTGCCTCTGCCTTTCGCGAATGAAGTCGATTATAAACGACATTAGGATAAGGTAATGGTTGTTTAGACCAGGTGTTATTAGCAAAAAAATAACCGTGAACGAAATCATCTTGAACATGCTGTAATCCGAACAGATAAAAGAATCCGCCTATTTGCGTTAATTCTTCCGTCAATTCCTTGCATAAATGTTGAATAGCAGGAAAAGAAATATCCTCTTTGTCGTCGTTCACTTCTGTTAATATACCAATAACAGGGCCTAAATGGATTATTTGATTCTTGTGATAATAAGGCAGAAGATAGGTGTTGATTTCTTTAGGAATTGGCAAGTTTTTTTCTAAATCTGTACTAAAAACAATATCTTGTTTTTCAAGTGAATGTGTTTGTACATTTACTGGAATAAGCATTTTAGCTATACATACATAAACGTCATCATGGAGATCCACATGTAAAAATTTTAATAAAGAGGGACTGATTGCAATAGATAATCCTTTTAATGTTTTTTGAAAATCATCTTTTTTTGTTAGTTGCAAAAATTTCAGAGTCATCCAGATTCCCCATTTGTTTTTCAAGTTATGAAGAGGCAATACGGATATTCGCCTATTTTGGTGCTGATATATCTTATGAAAGATAAGCAAAGGTGTGAAAGACATAGGAAAAAGATTTATCGATTAGCTGCCGAAGAATTGTTTGTATTAATTTTTAGAAGCTTTCTTGATTTTCTGAAATAGAGGTATTTCTGGTATTATGATGCATAGTTTGTTATAGTGGAGTCAATTGTTAATGAAAAGGAGTTGTTTAAATGGCAGTAAATTTACATGATCCTGCTAATGCTTTAGAGAAAGCGATTCGTCAAAGTGATGAATATACAGAATTGAAAAAGATGTATGATACGGTAAATGGAGATCCTTCTGCGAAAGCGATGTTTGATAATTTCCGTAATATTCAATTACAGCTTCAGCAAAAGCAAATGTCTGGTCAAGAAATTACACAAGAAGAAGTAGAACAAGCCCAAAAAACAGTAGCACTTGTTCAACAACACGAAAGTATTTCGAAATTGATGGAAGCAGAACAACGTATGAGCGTATTAATTGGTGAATTGAACCAAATCATCATGAAACCATTAGAAGAGCTTTACGGTCCTGCTCAACAACAATAATAATGACAAAACTCCTCTACTCTTAGTAGGGGTTTTTTATGGTTGCGGGGGCGTTTCCTGTGGCTTATTTAGAAAACAAGAGGAGGACGGCATGGCGCCGTCCTCCATTAGCCAAATTTATTTAATTAGTCTTAGAATCTGCTGCCGCCAAGTTGTTGCTCAGCCATTTGTACTAATCTTTTAGTGATTTCGCCACCAACAGAACCGTTAGCACGAGAAGTAGTTTCAGCTCCAAGGTTTACCCCGAACTCTGATGCAATTTCATACTTCATTTGATCCAATGCTTGAGATACTCCAGGAACTAATAATTGATTTGAATTGTTATTTGCCATGATGAATGTTTCCTCCTTGAGTAATTTAATTTGTGTTACGTTTATTATTTTAAAAAAAATGACTTATTTTATTCAAAAAAGTAAAAAGCAATTTTTTCCATAGATTTGCTATACTACACTACTCGATCCTAAAAAGAATTGCGAGCTTTAAAAAAAAATTTGAGCGCATAACAGAACGTATTTTACTACCTAACAACGAAATCTCGCATTACAAAATCTTACTGAAATAAATTCATACATCTTTTGTTAATCTTCCCTCAAAAGTTCTATTATGCTTGTTTTCTACATAAATGATATATAAAGACAATACATCGAAGAAATGGGGGAAATTTATGATCTATCGCTTACTAGCTTTAAATATCGATGGTACTCTCCTTCAATCAAATGGCCGCTTAACGAAAGCGACGAAAGAGGCGATTGAATATGTACAGCAAAAGGGAATTTATGTAACGCTTGTAACTGCAAGGAGCTTGCCCTCTGCGAAAAAGGTGGCAAAAGCGTTGAAATTAAATAGTTACATCGTGGCACATGAAGGAGCATTAGTGGCCAATAATGAAGATGATACTATTTTTGTTAAACGAATCGCAGACGACCTTACATCAGATATTGTCCGATTCTTAGAAGGATTCATATGCCAAATTCGTTTGGTACATGAAAAATTCTCACTAGCTAACAAATCAAAACTCCATCATAATATGCTTGCAAAAACGGTCTTATCATCTGGAGATCCAGTCTTTTATTCCCACCAGTTTGTCGATGTTTTAAGTGATGTTTTATTAGAAGAACCAGTAAGTCCGCCCAAAATGGAAGTTTATTTTGAAGAGAAAAAAGACTGCCAGGATGCAAAAGAAGTGCTTGGAAAAATGTTTGATAATATCCATATTGTTCAACATAATGAGTTGCGTCTAGATATTTTACCAGCTGGTGTATCGAAACGAAGCGGGTTGTTATTTTTAGGGGAGAAGCTTGGGATAAAGAGCAGCGAAATGGTTGCCATAGGAGACGGATTAGACGATTTAGAGGTAATTGAAGCAGTAGGTCTTGGTGTGGCAATGGGAAATGCTCCAAATCAATTGAAAATTGCAGCAGACTGGGTAACGAGATCTAATGACCAAGAAGGGGTTGCTTACATGGTCAAGGAACACTTCCGTAAACAGCATCCCATTGAGTTTTTGCGCAAGATGAATATTATAAAATAGCTATTATTTATATTTTTATAGGAGGAGAAGTCACGCGGAGACTTCTCCTGTTCCCTTTTCTAGAATAGCTAACAGAAAGTCTTTTGACCCTTTCTAGTTATTTTTTTTACACTGCAGTATAATTGGTTAAATAAAGCATGATAATATTCAGAATAAAAGGTGAGTTGAAAAATAACGATGAAACAAATATATATACAAGGATTAACAGATGAACGTTATATCAGGCCGTTAGAGCACATAGGCAATTTATTTTTTGAAGATACAAAGGTGCTTTATAGAGAACTAGAAGAAAAAGCAGACCTTCATGTTGAGTTCGAAACAGAAATTATTGGGCATGAATTTATCGTAAAAGGCAAGCTCAAGGAATTAAAAGAAGAAACTATATGTAATAGCCATGCAGATCTTAGTCAGTTAACGGATAAAGAAATATTTAAGCAAATGAAAAAAGCCATTTCCAAAAGTTATTTATTATTGCTGCAAGAGTATACAGGAATGGTGCAGAAATGGGGGATTTTAACAGGTATACGCCCAACAAAACTTCTTCACCGCCATATGCAAAAGCAAACACCGATAGAAGAGGCGCATCAATCTCTTCGTGAGGAATATTTAATGTCCGATGAAAAAATCGAGCTAATGCAGAAAATCATTGATCGCCAATTAGCAGTGATTCCTGATTTATATGATTTGAAAAAAGAAGTAAGCATCTATATTGGAATTCCGTTTTGTCCGACAAAATGTGCTTACTGTACGTTCCCAGCCTATGCCATTAATGGACGACAAGGCTCTGTTTCCTCCTTTTTAGGCGGGCTTCATTATGAAATGGAAAAGATAGGCGAGTGGCTGAAAGAAAAAAATATTAATATTACAACCGTCTATTATGGTGGAGGAACACCAACAAGTATTTCAGCAGAAGAAATGGACATGCTTTATGAGCGCATGCATACTTCTTTTCCAAATGTAGAAAACATTCGTGAAATCACGGTCGAAGCAGGGAGACCGGATACGATTTCGCCAGACAAACTGGAAGTGTTAAAAAAATATAATATCGATCGAATTAGTATTAATCCACAATCGTATACACAACAAACATTAAAGGCGATTGGCAGACATCATACAGTAGAAGAAACAATTGAAAAGTATCATTTAGCACGTAAGCATGGCATGAATAATATTAATATGGATTTAATTATTGGGCTTCCAGGTGAAGGTGTGGAAGAATTTCAATATTCTCTTGATAAAACAGAAGAGTTAATGCCTGAATCACTGACTGTTCATACTCTGTCGTTTAAACGTGCATCTGAAATGACGCGTAATAAATCCAGATATAAGGTAGCAGATAGAGAGGAAATTCAGGAAATGATGAAGATGGCGGAAGATTGGACAGAGAAACATGATTATGTCCCTTACTATTTATACCGTCAGAAAAATATTCTAGGAAATTTAGAGAATGTCGGCTATTCAAAGAAAAACCAGGAAAGTATCTATAATATTATGATGATGGAAGAACTGCAGACGGTTATTGGTGTAGGCTGTGGAGCATCCAGCAAGTTTATTCATCCTGTTACAGGTAAGATTACCCAATTCTCTAATCCAAAGCATCCTAAAACATATAATGAAAGTTTCGTGGAATATACGGATAAAAAAATTGCCTTGTTAAATGAACATTTTTCATTAGAAGCATCTAAATAAAGATCATTAAAAATCTATTAGAACTATTTCCGTTCTGGTAGATTTTTTTTTGTTTCTGTGATTATTTTCGTATGGAAAAGAAAGACTAGTGTCAAACTAATAAAGGTATTTCACTAAATTGCCATTTTTCGATCGAGAAAAATAGTTGCTTTTTGCAGTAAAAACGAATAACATAGATAATGTTGTTTTTAAATGTTCGTTTTTTGGAGGTTCTTTCATGTTTAAGTTAAAGGAAAATAATACAACTGTGAAAACAGAGTTAATGGCTGGATTCACAACTTTCTTAACAATGGTTTACATAGTAGTAGTCAATCCAGGAATTTTAAAAGAAGCAGGAATTCCATTTGACCAAGTATTCCTAGCAACCATCATAGCAGCTACTATCGGGACATTGTGGATGGCTTTGCTTGCAAATTATCCTATTGCTATTGCACCGGGTATGGGGTTGAACGCATACTTTGCTTTTTCGGTTGTTGGAAATAATAACGTCGATTATACGGTAGCACTCTCTGCAGTATTTGTTGCCGGTATTATTTTTGTTATCTTGTCATTAACATCATTTAGAGAAAAGTTAATTCAAGCTATTCCAGATAATTTGAAACATGGAATAACAGCTGGTATTGGTTTATTTATTGCATTTATCGGGTTGAGACAAACGGGAATTATTGTTGCCAATCCAGAAAATCTAGTTGGACTAGGTGATCTTCAGTCTCCCACTGTCATAATCGCCCTTATTGGTTTAGCTATTACGATAGTTCTGTTTAGTTTGAATATAAAAGGTGCGTTATTTATTGGGATGATTGTAACAAGTATTATCGCTTACTATACTGGTTACTTATCCTTTGAAAATGGAATTATGGCAAGCCCGCATTTACCAGAGGGACTTATCATTAGCAATCCAATTTCAGCATTTGGCGATGTTATTCAACATGGATTGTACGCTGTCGTTTTCTCCTTTTTATTGGTAACGATTTTTGATACCACTGGTACGATGATTGGGGTGGCTGAGCAAGCTGGATTAATAAAAAACAATAAGCTGCCAAAAGCAAGACAGGCACTTCTTGCTGATTCACTTGGAACATCTGTTGGCGCAATGTTTGGGACAAGTCCAACCACTGCTTTTATTGAATCGACATCAGGTGTTGCAGCAGGTGGCCGTACTGGTTTAACTGGTGTTACAATTGCGGTTTTATTTATTATTTCTGCCTTTTTTGCTCCGTTAGTGAGCAGCATTTCTGGTTTATCTGCTATTACAGCTCCTGCTCTAATAATTGTAGGAAGCTTGATGATGGGGGCAATAAGTGATGTGAAATGGTCAGAGTTTGATGAAGCATTCCCAGCATTTATAGTCATCCTAAGCATGCCGCTTACATCAAGCATTGCAACAGGAATTGCCCTTGGATTTATCTCCTATCCATTATTAAAGCTAGTAAAAGGAAAAGGAAAAACGGTTCATCCACTCGTTTACGTATTTGCCGTATTATTCCTTTATCAATTAGTGTTCTTACCACATTAAAAGGAAAAAGCTGCTGTTAGACTCAATAGAGTATATAGCAGCTTTTTTTTATGAAACTCAATATACATCAGGTTCTATTCCACTCAAGTTTTAATTATTTCTTATTTCCTACAGATAATAGTAATATCCATTGAAACCTTTTACCGTTCTATTCGTATTAAAGAGTGAGGAGGGGATTTTGTGTCATTAGAGCTAAGAAACGTGACAAAAAAATTTGGTTCGTTCACAGCAGTAGATGATTTATCTATTTCGATTCCTGAAAATGAAATGTTCGGCTTTCTTGGAGGCAATGGAGCAGGAAAGACGACAACTTTTCGCATGATTTTAGGAATATTAGAAAGTACAGCAGGACAAATAACCTGGGATGGTAAGCCGATTAATTACTCAACAAGTCCATATATTGGATATCTGCCGGAAGAGCGAGGTCTATATCCTAAACTAAAAGTACGGGATCAGCTTATCTATCTAGCGAGACTTAGAGGCATGGAAAAAAAAGCAGCATTAAATGAGCTAGAATATTGGCTAAACCGCTTTAAGGTTCCTGAATACATGGATAAAAAAGTAGAGGAGCTCTCCAAAGGAAACCAACAAAAAATTCAATTTATTAGTGCTGTTTTACATAAGCCTAAATTATTAATTTTAGATGAGCCATTCAGTGGGTTAGATCCAGTAAATGTGGAGCAGTTAAAAAGTGCAGTAGTAGATTTGAAAAATAATGGAACAAGTATTGTATTCTCTAGTCACCGGATGGAGCATGTCGAGGAATTATGCCAGCATCTCTGTATTATGCATAAAGGAAAGCCTGTTGTTCATGGCTCTCTTAAGGATATTAAGAGAAGGTTTGGGAAGAAGAATGTAACCATACACGCTGATTTTGATTTGACACATTTAATTCGCTATCCAGGCGTATTAAAATTAAAAGAAACAGCAGAAGGTGTTTCTTTGCAAATTGAAGGAGAAGAAGTTGCGGAGCGAATTCTAAATGATATAGTTGGAAAGGGCTTTATTCGCAAATTTGCATTAGAAGAGCCTTCTTTAAATGATATTTTTATCGAAAAGGTAGGTGCTTCTCTTGAATAGTTTTTGGGTTATCTTATTTCATACCTTTTTAAGTAAGTTCAAAACGAAATCATTTCTAATTACAACGGCTATTACCTTAATATTTGTGGTTGCACTAACAAATATTACTACGATTATCGATACTTTTTCTAGTGATGAAGGAAAGACGGAAGTAGCCGTAATTGATCAAAGCAACTCTTTATTACCAGCAATTCAAGAGGCAACAGAGACGTTAAATGAAGATTTAAAATTAGTTGCTTATAAGGACAGTGAAGAAGCTGCAAAACAAGAAGTGGAAGAAGGAAATTATAGTGGTTTACTAATAGTGAATATGGATGAAAGTAAATTACCTATAGCGACTTATTATACCATGGATATTGCAGAAACAACTGTTTCCGATAATATTACCAATAGTATTCAAATGGTTAAAAGTCAATTAGCAGCGAATCAACTCAATTTAACGAATGAGCAGCTTACGAAATTGAATGAACCCGTTGCATTTGAAAAAATTGCTCTTGAGAAAGATGCAAAGACAGAAGAAGAATTAAACCAGGCTAGAGGGTTAGTTTATGTTCTCTTATTCTTAATATACTTTGCCGTTATCCTATATGCCAATATGATAGCGACAGAAGTGGCGACTGAAAAATCCTCACGAGTAATGGAAATTTTAATTTCAAGTGTATCTCCAATTAAGCATATGTTTGCCAAAATTCTGGGAATCGGCTTATTAAGCTTAACTCAGCTGGCGATTTTGATGCTTGTAGGTTATTTTTCATTAACTAACAATGATAGCCTAGGTTCGATGGAAGGATTCTTCGGATTTAGCGAAGTGCCTGTAAGTACCATTATCTATGCGGCGATCTTCTTTATTTTAGGTTATTTCCTATATGCTACTCTGGCTGCATTGCTAGGTTCGCTTGTAAGTAGAATTGAAGATGTGCAGCAAATGATTACGCCAATGACATTATTAATTGTGGCCGGATTTATGATTGCGATGTTCGGATTAAGCGCACCTGATACCACTTTTGTAACAATTACATCTTATATCCCATTCTTTACACCTATGCTTATGTTTATGAGAGTAGGAATGCTGAATTTGCCAGTTTGGGAACCTATTTTAGGAATTGTTGTTTTAGTGGCAACCATTATGATTCTCGCTATTTTTGGTGCAAGAGTATATAAAGGCGGCGTCCTTATGTACGGAAAATCTAACTCTTATAAAGATATTAAAAAAGCCCTGCAGCTAACGAAAAAAGAATAATTCGGAAAATGCCTCATAATAAGTGAGGCATTTTTTATGTTCCAAAACAAGCTGCAAAAGGATAAGAACGTGCATTCGTATTTTTTGCATGGTAGAATAGAAGCAAATAGTTTTAGGACGTGAGAGTATGGAAATATCCTTTATACATTGTGCAGATTTACATTTAGACAGTCCGATGGTTGGGTTGAAGAATTTGCCCGTAACAATACATAACAAACTAAAAGAAAGCACGTTTACTGCATTTAAAAAGGTTATTGATGCAGCCATCAGCAAAAAGGTAGACTTTATAATTATTGCTGGAGATATATACGATGGGGAAGATAGAAGTATAAAAGCGCAAATTCGCTTCCGAAATGAAATGCTGCGCTTAGAGGAAAATCAAATTGAAGTGTATCTGATACATGGAAATCATGATCATTTAAATGGAAGCTGGGTACAAATAGAACTTCCTCCTAATGTTCATGTTTTTCCATCGATGGTAACAGTAAAAAAATATGTGAAAAATAATTTATCGGTGAATCTTTATGGATTTAGTTATGAAACAAGACATATTAAAGAGCGAAGAATTGTTGAATACGAACGAAGCGGTGAGGCAAATTTTCATGTTGGAATTCTGCATGGCAATTTAGAGGGCTCGACTGAACATAGCGCCTATGCTCCTTTTCAAGTAAAGGATTTACTTGCTAAGAAAATGGATTATTGGGCCCTAGGACATATCCATAAACGGGAAATTTTAGAGTCTGTGCCTCCGATTGTCTATCCAGGAAACATTCAAGGACGACATAAAAAGGAAACAGAAGTAAAGGGATGCTATTATGTGGAACTAAGGGATGAGGATGCCAGTTTAGAATTTATTCCAACCTCTGAAGTAATTTGGGAAACAGTGAAAATAGATGCCAGTTTTGTCCATACATTTGATGATTTATACAAGCTCTGTCGAAAAGAAATGGATGCAGTTGGAGATAGGAAATATTCTTACCTTATATCACTAGAGATAGAGAAATTGCGTTTACAAGACTCTTTTCTAGCTTCTGATTTATTGGAGATCCTTCAGCAAGATGAGGTAGATGAGGACTCCTTTGTCTGGGTTAATTCGATAAAAGTACAGGAAAATACAGAATGGTTAAAAGAGAATTTGTTAAGGGAATCGGCATTTTATGAAGAACTATTTGCTGTAACAAAGGATTTCGAACTAGTGAATGAAGCAGTTGCACCTTTATTTCAGCATCCAAAGGCCCATCGATTTTTAGAAGAGCTTACAGCTGAAGAAAAACAAGAATTAGCGGAAGAGGCAGAAGATTTACTGCTGACAATGCTGGTGAAGAGGGGAGGCAACTAATATGGAATTAAAGAAAATAACGATTTACGGATATGGAAAGCTAGAAAATATAACGTTTTCCATTCACTCCCCTGTTCATGTGTTTTATGGCGAAAATGAGGCAGGAAAATCGACAATTATGAGTTTTATTCATAGCATCTTATTCGGATTCCCCACAAAACAGCAGACGGAATTACGCTATGAGCCAAAGCTGCAGCATAAATATGGCGGGAAATTAGACATCTATTTTCCAAAATTCGGATTAACAACAATCGAACGCGTAAAAGGAAAAGCTACAGGGGATGTGACAGTTACTTTAGCGGATGGAAGAAGAGGACAAGAGGAGCTTCTAGATGAACTATTAGCAGGAATCGATAAAGCTCTCTATCAATCAATCTTTTCTTTTAATTTACATGGATTGCAAAATGTCCAGCAATTAAGAGGAGAAGAACTGGGGCGCTTTTTATTTTCCACTGGCGCTGTCGGATCTGACCGCTTATTGAAAGTAGAAAATGAGCTGCAGAAGGAACTAGATGTACGCTACAAGCCTAGCGGGAAGAAGCCTGTCCTTAATGAAAAACTGCAAGTTTTACGAGATAAGCATAGCCAATTAAAAAGTGCAGAGAAGGATAATAATCAATATGAACAATTACTTGCAAAGAAAAGAAAGATTGAACAAGAGAGACAACTGACAGAAGCAGAGTTAAAAAAAGAAGAGCATGAAAAATGGTTATTGGAAGAATGGATTAAAATTAGAGGGATGGTACGTGAGCAGGAATTGTTAGAGCAAAAATTAGCTACCTGCAAAGACTTCAATTTTCCTCAAAATGGATTAATGAGATGGGAAGCCTTGAAGGAGAAATTGCTTTCTGTAGAAGCTGAAATTCGGCATATAGAAGCACGGATGGAAGAAACGGAACAAGAAATAGCAAGCATTCCTATACAGGAAGAACTTCTTATCGCTGAAAATAATATCTTACTTGCTGTTGAAAAGTTCCCCGTATATGAACAATTACAAAATCGGCAGACGCAAGTTGAAAATCAAGTTAAAAAGATAGAAGAAGATATTGATAGTTTAAAGAGTAAATTGCATTTACCGATTGAAGAGAAAATGTTATTGAAGGAAAGTAATACAAGCATCTTTTTAAAAGAGCAATGTGCACAAGCTGCTTCTAAGCAACGGAGATTAAAAGAGCAGAAAGAAGAGCTTGACGAGCGGCTAAAGGCTGAGCAAACAGCTTTAGAATCCTTAGAAGAGGCAGTGAAGGAGAATAAGCAGAGGCTCTTGCCAAAAGAAGAAAGAGCTAGATTAGAAGAACGTATAAATGCAGATCATCAATATAGCTGGAACAAGGAAAAAGCAGATTTACTTTCTAGAGAAATAAATCAACTGGAAGATCAGAGGAAGTTAGAAGAGAAACGCATGAAGCATAATACAATGATAACTAGTGTTTTAACGGTGTTTCTTCTACTGGCTGGAGCGGGAGCTTTGTTTTTTGAGCAATGGTTCATAACCCTTATTTGCTTTGTTGTATGTGTTGTTTATGTGTTGTTTTTCCTGTCTGGAAGAAAACTAGCTAAAAATGAAATCAGCAAAAAAGAGAAGAGATTAGTACTTATTAAGGAAGAACGTACTAAGTTAGTCGAAAGCTTTGAAAAGGGACAAGGCATTTCTCGTTATGAAGCTCAGAAGTTTGAAGAGGATACGACGAGAAGAGAGAAATTCACACAACTCCAATTTAAATTGGAGCAGCAAAATGAAAGCTATGAGAGGGTATTAGAGGCATTTGAAAAGTGGGAAGGGGATTTTCTTTCCCATCAGAAGTTGTTAAGACAATTGGCTAATGAACTGAACATTCCATATGAACTAGCGACACAACAAATATATGATGCCTTTTTATTAATTGAAGAATGGAAAGGAAAAGATAGAGAAAGAAATTCCTATCATCAAGAATTGGAGGAGATTCATCGAGAGAGTGAGGAAATTATTAGCAAAATCAGCTATTTCTTCAGAACTTTTATAGGAGATGAGAAAGATACAATTGCTAATATGTGCTACCGTTTAAAAACGACACTAAAGGAAGAAAAAAAGAAAACGGATCGAAAAGAAGCATTACGGACAAAGCAAACAGAACTATCAGAGGATCTGGATAAATACCAAACAGAATATAATCGCTATGCAGAAGAAAAGGCTGCGCTATTTTCCTTTGCAGATGTTACGGATGAAGAGGCATTTCGTGAAAAGGCCACCTTGGAAATGGAGAGAGCTAAATATAAAGAAAGACTTGCTGCGATTAACGTTCAATTAGAAATGACTAATATAGCAAAAGAGCATATTTCATTGTATCAACAAATTCTAAATCCTGAGCTGCAATTAGAGGAAAAGAAAAAGCGGATGGATAAATTAGCTTCTCGCTTACAGGAACTCGTAGAAGAGGCAGCGGCAACTAACTTTACCATTTCTAGAATTGAAGGCGGAGGGACATATACAGATTTATTACATTCCTTTAAACAAGCTCAGTCGGAATTTAAGGAAGATGTGAAAGAATGGGCAAAGTTTGCTATAGCAAAACAGCTGTTAGCGAAAACCGTTGAACAATATAAACAAAAACAGCTGCCCGCTATGCTGCAAAAGGCAGAGGAAAATCTCGCTTTTCTAACGGAAGGGAAATATATTCGGATTGTTCCCAAGGAGGAAGGAGCTGGGTTTTTAGTAGAGAGTCAGCATCATCTTTTTTATGAAGCGAAGGAATTAAGCCAGGGAACGACTGAACAGCTTTACTTATCCATTCGCATTGCTTTGGCACAAACATTTTATAAAAGCTTTTGTTTTCCGTTTATTATTGATGACAGCTTCGTTAATTTTGATGAAAAACGTACAGAAAAAGTGATCCAATTACTAAAGAATTGTAAGCAAAATCAGCTGATTTTCTTTACTTGTCATCGTCATCTACTAAAATACTTTCCCGATGAAAGCTTGCATGTATTACCAGTAGAGGAAAGAGAAACAAGCTTATAAAGTTGGAATGACTTCGTGCTATACTAAATAAAGAGAAAGATAAAGGAGAGAGTGAGTTGGAGAAAAAAGGAGTACTTCAGTATGAAGTTGGGGAGCAATTTGAATCTTATTTATTAATAAAGAATGCAACAAAGGCTATTGCAAGTAACGGAAAACCGTTTATGACGCTTATTTTTCAAGATAAAAGTGGAGAAATTGAAGCAAAGCTTTGGGATGCTACAGAAATGGATGAGCAGAGCTATCGTCCGGAAACGATTGTAAAAGTGAATGGAGATATTCAAAGTTATCGTGGAAAACTGCAATTAAGAATTCGCCAAATAAAGGTGGCAACAGGAGAAGAGGGCATTCGATTGGCTGATTTCCTTGAAACAGCGCCCCTAACTACAGATGAAATGTTAAGTAAAATCACACATTACATTTTTGAAATGCAGAATCCTAATATACAAAGAATTACAAGACATTTAGTAAAGAAGCATCAAGAGGCATTTTTACAATATCCAGCAGCAACGAAAAATCATCATGAATTTGTTTCTGGATTAGCGTATCATGTTGTTAGTATGCTTGATTTGGCGAAGGCGATTGCCTCTCTTTATCCGAGCTTGGATAAAGATTTGCTATATGGAGGAATCATTCTTCACGATCTTGGCAAAGTAATTGAATTATCTGGACCGATTTCTACTTCTTATACTTTGGAAGGGAATTTGCTTGGACATATTTCTATTATGATTAATGAAATAGGAAAAGCTGCAGATGAGTTAGGGATAAGAGGAGAAGAAGTAGTAATACTTCAACACTTAGTATTATCCCATCATGGGAAACCTGAATGGGGAAGCCCGAAAGCGCCGTTAATTAAAGAAGCGGAAATTTTACACTATATTGATAATTTAGATGCCAAAATGAATATGCTAGATCGTGTGTTAGATAGAGTGAAACCAGGTGAATTTACGGAAAGAGTATTTCCGTTGGAAAATCGTTCTTTCTATAAGCCGACATTCCATAAATAAAACTAAGGAGGAGTTCCCATGGGGTTCTCTTCCTTTTTGTGTTTTGAGGGGCTAATATACTTAACTTCCAGCTAGATAATTACGTTCAAGGGAATAATCTAGTTTTTCTAGCATAGGATGAAATAAAAGATAGAAATTACTAGAAAGGGGAAGTTTTCAATGTTAGGAATTCCACTTTGGGTTATTTTTGTATTAGGAGGAATTGCGATTAGTGCCTTTATGGCTGTTAAAACCGGGAAAGAGGATAGAGCGGCAGAAAATGAAATAATTGAACGAGAAGGAGAGGTTTATATGAAAAGGCTGGAAGAAGAGAAAAAACGTAGAGATGGGGAAGAAAGAGTGTATGAGAATTAAATAGGTACTTAGATATTTCAGAAGTGTAGAAATAGAGAAGATGGGTGCAGGCTTTTAGAGAAAGCGGCTTGAATGCTCCAAAAAACTTGAAATAGCGTTTAGAAAACTCGGTCACTATTACGTAACTTGTTTTATCTAATTTTCAATGTCAGGAAACAGGACATCAGCCTTATGGAAATTGGAAGAAGATAGGCGAGCATATAACAGTCTGAAAAGGCCAGAAGAGGTATTTTTTAATATCACAAAGGATGAAATGTATAAGATTCCTTCCTAACTAGTGTTTCATGTAGGGAGTGAATTTTATAGATAAGATCCTTTGTTTTTTTTTTGCTAATCTAGCCCCTATCTTTTTGCTCTTACTATCCCTATAAAAAAATGGGTATATGTCCTGTTCCGAAATTAGGGCAAATACATATGATAAATTGAGCTTGAAAAAGAGCTCTAAAGAATTCGCTCTTAGCAAATTCAGAGGGTTGTTACGGTTTATAGAGAAAAAAAGACAATAAGAATGATGGACTATTCATAATAATGCTCCTAACAGCAATGTCTTTTATTTAGATCTAGCTTCTTAATATGTGACCAATAGGGCTTAGTGTGATTTTATATGTGCAAACATTATTGGGCATGAAAGGATATTAGCTATCAAATAAAAGAAAGAAAAAGAACCGAAACACCATGAAATGAATGAACAAATGGTAGCAACCTTAAAGGAGGTGTTACTATGGGTAACGTTTACGGCGGAGGTTTTGCTTTAATCGTTGTATTGTTTATCTTATTAGTTATCGTTGGCGCTGCATGGCTGTAAGCTATAAGCGTATTAACGGCAATCTTACTAGGGAGGTTGCCTAATATGCGCCAAAACACAACTGGAACGATAAAGAGAGGAGGAATCTTCATGTCTGGTGGAGGAGTTTACGGTGGAGGCTTTGCTTTATTAGTAGTACTATTCATCTTATTAGTAATCATCGGAGCAGCTTGGCTATAAGTTGATCTGAAGAAATATAAAAAAGAAGCAGTGCGATAGTGGTTGCTTACCAACTATCACACTGCTTCTTTTCTACATAGCTTGTTAAAAAAGAATATCTACATAGGAAGAAATCAACAAAATTGTAATAAGAACATTTATTGTTCGAAAAACTTTTGGCTGCTTTTCTTCAGGAATTTCTTTTTGTAAGCATAAAGCATTTGTAAGTCTATTAATATTATATAAAATAAAAATAGCTAAAATAATAAAAATGGAGATCATCATTGATTCCCTCCTTATAAGCGGAATTTATTGTATGTTATTTACATTATCAAATAAAAGGATAAAAAGATAGTATTATAAACTTTTTTAGATGTAAACTTGGAGATTTTGTTCTGGAAAGAACTTAGATGACTCCTTATAATCTATCAATAAGAAAGAATGATTAACATTCAATCTAGTTTTATATCATTATATGTGTGACGAAACAATAATAGAATCCTTTTACGATAATTCACTTACATTATTTATTAATATCTCAAATCCATCCTCATTTTCTTCTACATAACAAGAGCGCGGAGAATGCCATAGATTTTTTATGCGAATAAAATCAGGAACACAAATCCCTGTATGATAAGCGAAAAGCATTAAAAAATAATGAACATAACTTGTAAAAAGGAAACAAGATAGAAATAATACTCCACTAATGATCACAAATGGAATAATTAAAGCAAAGAGAAACTGCATTTTACCAATCGGCTCTTTAACTTGAATATGAAGAATCGGTAAAAATTGTAAATGCTTAGTCCATGTTTTTTTAATTTTATCGCCTAAATAAAGCATTGGTAATAAATGTAGTAGCTTGTGTAATGGATACATAAGTAAAAACATTGCCATAAATAGTAAAAAGTAATCGTCAGAAAGTTTGTTATGTGCAAAATAGCTTATAATTGGTACATATAGAAACAGAAAACAACCAATCATTGTCATAGTGGACAAAATAAATAGGCGCTGAGCTCCATATTTTTTATGGAAGTTGACAGTCTTCCAACAGTTCATGGTAATACCCTCCATAGGGAGAAATTTTTAGTTACTTGTGATGATACGTTCTTGCTTGAATAACTAATAAGTGGAAGAATATCTTTTCCTTGTCTTATCTTGCGTTTTAGTCAAGCGAACTCACCTTGCTACTTTACGATGAATAGAGTAAAAAATCAATAGTCTCTTTATACAAATTTATGACATTTTTTATATTTAGTAATTCTAAGAAGAAGAAAACCTATTCTCTATGTATTTTTTGTTTGAATTTTCCGAAAAAAGATAAGAAAGCAATCTGCCTTCTTATCTTTTTTACCACCGGTCTAGATTGTCCCAAACCTGGAGTCCTATTCCCCAATTTAATATTATCTCTATTTAGTAAATACTGGTTCTTTTTGCTTTAAATGCCCTTCATCTTCTTCCAAAATATCGTCAAGATTAGTAAAGGATTTCTCAAAAATTTCAATGAAATTGTCCCCATAAATATGTTTAACAATAGTCATTATGTCTAAAAGCTCCGGAAACTTTCCATATAAATTCTTGATTGGTAAGGAGGCGGATAGAGCTGAACTGTTGCTTGGATTGTATTCTTCCATAATTTGAACAAACACTTTTTTACCTTTGTCAGTAAGGCAAATATACGTGTTTCTCTTATCATTTTCTTTTTTCGAGAATTCTAGTAGTCCTCTTTCTTCTAATTTCTTCGAAAAATTAAATGCAGTTGAGACATGCATTACACCGAAATTTGCTACATCTGAAATAGAAGCGCCATTTAGCTGATAAGCAATCCAGAGTATATGGTGTTCATTAATATTTAAATCATATGGTTTAATCCAATTTTGCCAGTCCTTCTCAATCGCCTTCCATAATGCTTTACTAAGTTGTCCAATTCTTTGTGTGAAGAGTAAAGCGTCCTTCATTGAAATCTGACTTTCATCCATCCAAAATTCACCTACTTTTCTGTTATCTATAAACATTATGCCAATAAAACAAAAATTAATAAAGATAAAAATTAACAAAATTTTTAGAAATAAGAATTTTTCTTTTAAGTAAGCGCTTTATTGTATAAAAATGTAATGTAAGAAATAAAAATTCAGTAGTTGTCTATACATTTACTCAGAAGAATGAAGGATAAAATAAGAATTAGTGATAAATAGTAAAAAAATGGAGAAGCAAAAGGGCCAAAAAGAATGAATAAAAAATTAAATTAGAATGAAAGAGATGTAAAGGTGGGAAAAGAAAAAACAAAATAAATAGGAGATAAAAAATTATACGGGAATAAGATTTAACATGTTATGTTAAAAAAAATAACATAGAAAGATAGTCTTTAAGAGGGTAGAAAAAAGGAGGAAGTCCATGTTAGAACTCCTCCTTTTTTCTTAGCTTTTATGTATAAGTAAAAGCGATTAAATTATTTTAAATCATTTTCTAACTCATTAATCGTGGATTGTAACCCATCTAGCTCTTTTTGAAGTATTTCTTGATGTGGTTTTACTTCTTCCCGCCATGCTTCCAATGAAAGCTTAAGATCTTCTATAAAAGTACTAAATACCGTTTTACCTTCTACTGTAGCTGTTTTAATAGAGTCTTTTATCTCATTTAAATCTAACTTTAATTCTTGGATATGTTGAAGAAAAGCTTTTCCATTATCACTGCAGGCTTTTCTTACTTCTTTCCCTGAGTAAGGAGTAGTTAATAAGGTAGTGATTCCGGCTGCAATTCCTCCAATTAAAAATCCTGATAAGAATGATTTTGCGCTCATTTTTCTTACACCTCGCTCTTTTTCACCATTATAACGTATTCAAGCCATCATTACTATTGTTAAGGGTATTCTATAGATAAAGTCTTCTTATTGATGATACTTGAGCTGAAAATCCCTCATAAATGTACTTAATGCTACTACATGTTCGAGGGGAACGGCATTATAAATTGAAGCTCGGCAGCCGCCTACAGAGCGATGGCCGTTTAGACCAACAAATCCTGCTTCCTTAGCTTCTCTTAAGAAATCTTTTGTAAGATCTTCTGTCTGCAAAGTAAAAGTAACATTCATTTTAGAACGACTTGTTTTTTCTGCATGACCGCGATAAAAACCATTGCTTTGATCGATTACTTCATATAAATGCTTAGCTTTTTCATTATTGATGTTAGCAATATCTTCCACTCCACCTTGTTTTTCTACCCATTTTAGAACAAGGGATAAAAGGTAAATCCCTAATGTTGGCGGAGTATTGAATAAAGAATTATTTTTAGCGTGTGTATGATAACTTAACATTGTTGGCAAAGTAGAATCTTCTTTGATTAAATCTTTTCGAATGATGACTACAGTTACTCCAGAGGGGCCAAGGTTTTTCTGGGCGCCGGCATAAATAATTCCAAATTGTGAAACATCAATTGGTGTGCTTAAAATATCACTAGACATGTCCGCAATTAAAGGGACAGATAAATTGCTTGGATAGCTGCTCCATTGGGTGCCAAAAATTGTATTGTTGCTAGTGATATGGAGATATGCCGCGTCATCTGGTATGTTCATCTGTTCATGGGCAGGGATATAGGTATAGTTATCGTTTTTACTTGAAGTTGAAATGGCTGTATTACCAAGCTTGGAGGCTTCCTTCATGGCCTTTTCTGACCATACTCCAGTGAGAGCGTAATAAGCTGTTTGACTTTTAGGAAGCAAGTTCATTGGGATCATTGTAAATTGAAGACTTGCTCCACCTTGTAAAAAAAGAATTTCGTAATTATCTGGTATAGAAAGCAGAGATTTAAGGAGTTCCTTTGCTTCATTATGTACAGCTTCATAATCTTTGCTACGGTGACTTAATTCCATTAAAGACATGCCTGTATCATTAAAATTTAACCAATGCTCCTTTGCCTCGTGTAAAACCCATTCTGGTAAAGCTGCAGGACCTGCATTAAAGTTATATGCTCTTTTCAACGTTCTTTCCTCCTAAATTAACTTTTCAAAATAATAAAGCGTTAAAGACAAAAAGATTACCCTTATACTAACAAATTCAGCTGATTTGTACAGATGAAAAAAACACCTTTTTGAAAAAGTGAGAATTTTTCAAAAAGATGCTTTGTTTTTTCATACTATTAGAAAAATATTTCCTTCCAGATACTAGAATCTCCTTAGTCGTTGTTTAAGGAAGAGAGCGGTAATCTAATAAAAATGAAACTATTATTAAATAGCTTTTGAAAATATGAATTTTTTTAGAAAATTTTTTGAAGAGAATAAGCTAATGGACTTATCTTACTTTAGAATTAATTTTTTCTGCAATCTCTGTCAGCTCTTCATTTGAATATCCATCAAAATTTGTTTTCCAAACAGCTCCAAAACCATCTCCTTTTCCATAACGTGGAATAAGGTGCATATGATAATGGAAAACAGATTGTCCGGCTTTTTCACCATTGTTGTTAAGGAGATTTAAACCAATTGGTTCATAAACTTCTTTAATGGCAGAAGCAATACTTGGCACAACTTCAAATAGATTGCTTGCAATTTCAGGAGTTAATTCATAGACATCCTTTACATGTCTTTTTGGTATCACCAATGTATGTCCTTTAGTAACTTGGCTAATATCTAAGAACGCCATTACATGTTCATTTTCAAAAACCTTTTTTGACGGAATTTCTCCAGCAATTATTTTGCAAAAAATACAATCACTCATAAAAATACCTTCCTTCATTATGTATTATCAATATTTTAACACAGGAACTATTTTATTGAACAACAAAAGGAAGAGGGTGCCTTGTAAAGGATCCTCTTATATGGATTGTCCAAGCGAGAAGTTTGAATAAACCTCTTTACTATGGATATACATAATAAGAATACCTTTTAAGGACACCCTCTATTGAAGGAGAGAACTTCTATTTAACGTTATTTAGGGTTCTTCTCTTTGATAAACACCTCATTTAAAAAATGAATTGTGTTAAGCTTTAGAGAAATCGATCATTGTTCAAACGAACCATCCCCTTAAAATGTCTTTATATGTCAAAAACGTATAAAGAATGGATGACTGTCTGCGACAAACACCTCATTTCAAAGTGGAAATGAATTAGGCTGTTTTCTTAATGAAGCAGCTTGGTGTTACTGATCTTCTGTTCCTATCTTGCTTATGCAAGGCAAACATCCCCTTTTATAAACGAATGGAAGCTTTTTTTAAAGAATCTGTATAGAATCTTTTGCAAACACCTCATTTAATATTGGAGTTATACTGCAATATTTCTTTGGTGCTCCCCTTCAATAAATAGAATGTCCCGAACAAAATTTTATATACGAAAGAAATAAAAATTTTTCTGTGCAATCATTTTTATTTAAGCAAGAATGTTGTTAAACTATAGATAATACATATTGGAGGTACAATAGATGGCGTTGTTAGAAATAAAGAATGTTACCGGAGGATATACGCGCAATCCTGTCTTAAAGGATATTTCCTTTTCCATTCATGCGAATGAAATGGTTGGCTTAATCGGATTAAACGGTGCTGGAAAAAGTACAACTATTCGTCATATCATTGGATTGATGGAGCCGCATAAAGGAGAAATCCTTATAAATGGCAAGACGTTTGAAGGCGATAAAGAGGCATATCGAAAGGAATTTACCTTTGTACCTGAAACGCCTATTTTATATGATGAATTGACATTAGAAGAACATTTAAGAATAACTGCTATGGCTTATGGGTTGTCAGAGTCTGACTATCAAAAGAGAATGGAAATATTATTAAAAGAATTTCGGATGGAAAAAAGGCTAAAATGGTTTCCTGCTCATTTTTCGAAAGGAATGAAGCAGAAGGTAATGATTATGTGTGCTTTTCTAGTGGAACCTTCTCTCTATATAGTGGATGAACCGTTTGTCGGATTAGATCCTCTTGGAATTCAATCGTTATTAGATCAACTAAAAATAATGAAGGATAGGGGAGCAGGGATTCTAATGTCTACACACATTCTTGCTACAGCCGAAAGATATTGTGATCGGATTATTATTATTCATGAAGGCCAAATAAAGAGTCAAGGAACCATGGAGGAATTAAGGACAGCCTTTAACATGCCAAATGCAACATTGGATGATATTTATATCTATCTTACAAAGGAAGAAGAACATGTTTGAATTTAATGAGAAGCAGTTATGGAGAGAGAGAGCTGGGCAGACAGCAAAAGAATATAGTCAATATTTAAAGTACATTTTTAATGGCCATGTTGTCATCGTTTTAGTTTTTTTACTAGGGACTGGAGCCTTCTATTATCAAGCATGGTTAAAAACGATTTCGAATGACTTCCCTGTTGCGCTTATTATGAGCATTATCCTTACTCTTTTTATGACAAATAGTCCAACCTATACTTTTTTAAAGGATGCTGACCGGATATTTTTAATTGCGGTTGAAACCAAAATGAAAAGATATTTTCTCCAATCTATGTTGGTTAGCTTTGTCCTTCAAGGTTACTTGCTTGTCATCATTCTTGCTGCCTTGATGCCACTATATGCGCAAGTACACGGTGGTGATTTTAGTCGTTTTTGGTATTTACTTATTGTGTTATTGATAAGTAAAGGAGCTAATTTACTGATTCGCTGGCATATACAATACTATGTAAATGTGCGTTATCATCATATAGATAGTGTTGTGAGATTCTTGATTAATTTAGCTATTTTGTATTTATTGTTTGCTGACTCTTCTCCGTTATTTATTCTTGCCCTTCTTCTAATTATGGCTTTCTTGCTTATTTATTTTCAGAAGGCGACAAGCAATAAAGGCGTAAAATGGGAATATTTAATTGAGCAAGATGAAAAAAGACTAGCCTCTTTCTATCGCTTTGCCAATATGTTTACAGAGGTACCGAAGTTAAGAAATCGTATAAAACGAAGACGTTTTCTAGATGTATTATTTAGTCGTGTTTCATTTGCAAGAGAAAACGTATTTACGCATTTATACTGGAGAACCTATGTCCGTGCAGGGGATTATTTGGGCTTAACGGTTCGGTTAACATTGATAAGTGGAATTTTTATTTTTTTCTTATCTTTTGGACCTGGACAAGTGTTCATAAGTGTATTATTTGTTTTCTTAACAGGCCTGCAGCTGTTACCGCTTTGGAATGCCTATGATAATAAATTGTGGATTACTATTTATCCGGTGGCAGCCTCTCTTAGAGAAAAATCATTTAAACAAATCTTAGCAGCAATTTTAAGTTGTCAAGGTATCATTTTGTCTCTAATTATTGCCTTAAAAGGAGATTGGATGTATGCATTGATTTCTTTAGTAGTTAATATTGTTTTTATTATCTTTTTTACTCTGTTTTATATTAATAAAAAATTGAAAAAGGGATAATAGAAGAGGAGGAGCTTAAACCTTAGTGTGTATAGAAGGGAAGCTCCTTTTTTAATAATTAACTTCAAAAATAAGGAACCATTTTTTAGATGGAACGTAAGCATAAGCAAGGAGGAAGATAAATGAATGAATATGAACAAAGAGCATTAAAAGAAGTAGAAGAGTGGAAATGGAAAATCCAAAAACGGTCTTCTATTTTAAATAGAGTATCCAAAAAGGCGCAAAATAAAATAAATTCTTATATACCGGCTAAAGTTCATCAAACCCTTACGGAAGCAATTAAACAGATGATTCAAGCAACACTTGCTGGCAGCAATATTATCAAGAAAAAAAATCCATCTATCTTCCGTTCTTTGCAAGGAAAAGATGAAGAGTTAACGAAAAAAATAAGTCAATTTCAAAAGATTGCTGTTGTAGAAGGTGCCGGAACGGGGGCTGGTGGGATATTGCTTGGATTGGCTGATTTTCCATTATTGCTTTCGATCAAAATGAACTTTTTAATGGAAGCCGCAGCCACATATGGTTACGATACGGATCAAGTGGAAGAAAGAATCTATTTGCTCTATATCTTTCAGTTAGCTTTTTCAAGTGAAGAAAAACGAAGAGAAGTTTTAGAGATAATAGAGAATTGGGAAGAAGAAAAGCACAGAGTTGCTACCCTTAATTGGCAGGATTTACAGCAGGAATATCGAGATTTTATTGATTTTGTAAAAATGCTGCAATTGGTGCCAGGAATTGGGGCAGCTGTGGGTGCCTACGCTAATTATAATTTAATGGATCAATTGGGAGAAGCAGCTAAAAATGTTTATCGCTGGCGTTACTTTCAGGAACAAAACAAATGAAAAAGGAAGGATTCGGTGTTTAGAATCTCTTCCTTTTTTTATAAATTTTATGAATTTAAGTTAGTCCTAGCCTTTGCTGGGCTTAAGGAAATATTATAAGTAATAGCAGTAGAACCTAATGTTTTTGCGGCAATAAGCATAGCTTCTTCATTAATATCAAATTTAGGATGGTGGTGCGGATAAGTCGGACCATTTGTATCGGGCATTGCTCCTGTAAAGAAAAAGGTACCTTTTACATGCTGCAGATAATAAGAGAAGTCCTCGCCAGTTAATTCCGGTTCTCCTTCTAGGACGATCACTCCCGGAACTTTTTCCGCACAATGAGCTAAAAGGGAGGTTTCCTCAGGATGATTAACGACTGCTGGATAGCCGTCATCGTAATCATATTCATACGTACTATTTGCTGTATAGCACGTGCCTTTTATTACTCTCTCCAGCTCTTCCTTGATAAGTAATTGCGTTTCTTCATCAAACGTCCGGACTGTTCCCCCTAGGATCGCTGTGTCAGCAATTACATTAAAAGCATTACCAGATTCAAGGTAGCCTACTGTTAAAACGGCATGGTGGATAGGATTTACTTTTCTGCTGACAATTTGTTGAAGGTTAAGGACCAGTTGAGATGCGGTAACAAGAGAATCCTTCGTTTTGTGCGGCTGTGCTCCATGTCCCCCTTGACCTTGGATTTTAATTTTAAATTCATCTGCTGCTGCCATCATGGGTCCTGCTTTATAGGAAATAGTCCCTGTGGGAAGTGTAGCCCATAAATGAGTGCCAAATATAGCCTCCACATTTTCCAGGCAGCCTGCTTCAATCATCGCTTTTGCTCCACCTGGATTTGATTCTTCAGCATGCTGGTGAATAAAAACAAAATTCCCTGCTAATTCTTCTTTAAACTCATTTATTACTTTAGCAAGTATTAATAAGGTTGCAGTATGCCCATCATGACCACAGGCGTGCATGACACCTGAAACCTTTGACTTATAAGCAACATTCTTTTCATCATGGATTGGAAGAGCGTCAAAATCAGCACGGAGCGCAACTGTTTTGCCAGGTTTCCCCCCTGATATTTTTGCGACTACTCCATTACCTCCGACGTTTCCTGTAACTTGAATTCCTAATTTTTCATAGAAAGAGATGATATATTGAGCTGTTTTAACCTCTTTGAATGATAATTCAGGGTATTGATGAAGGTATCTCCGTATTTTAACCATTTCATTATAATAGTTATCTAGTTGTTCCCATATAATTTGTAACATCTCTTCCACCTCGTTTGACTATTTAGAATATTTTTATTATAGCATGTAGTAATAAAGAAGAGAGGTGGAAAGCGAATAAACTATTACGTTTCGTAAAGATTATGCCTATCCTTATAAGAGGGATGTTGTTAAAATAAGGTTAAAATGAAATTCATTTAGGAGGAATTATGGATATTAGAAAATCAAAAATGGCCTGGGTATTAATTATCGTGTCATTCTTATTGTTTATCCTGCTAATCCTAGCTGTAAATGGACAAGCAATATTAGCATTTGATACAGAACTAGCCCATTTTATACATACATTATTTCCAGCTAGTTTTCTTCTTTTTTGGGAAGGCATGTCATCCATTGCAGATAAAATAGGCATTGGAATTATCGCTTTCCTATTTATTCTTTTTCTTTGGTGGAAAAAGAAAGATTTTGTAGGAATTGCAGCATTTGTCTTTTGTGTTGGACTAGGAAATGAACTGAATAAGTGGGTGAAAGATTTAGTGGCAAGACCTAGACCTATAGCTGCTGCAGCATTAGAGACAGACAGCTATAGTTTTCCTAGTGGGCATGCAATGGTAGGTTTACTCCTGTATCTATTTATTGCACATATTCTAGCGAAAGAAATAAAAGGGAATGCAGGAAAGCTGATTTTGGCAGCTATTGCTTTTATGGTCATTTTGCTAATTGGTATAAGCAGAATTGTTTTAGAGGCCCACTATCCAACAGATGTTATTGGCGGTTATTTATTAGGAGGGATCTGGCTGTTTGTATGGGTAGGTCTTTATGAAACATTTTATGATCGATTTCATAAACAAAAAGGAGCAGGAACAAAACTAAGTAGCTAATGGATAAAGAAGTGATAGAAAATTACATGGAACTTCTTTTAAAAAAGTTTAAAAACCCAAATAATTATACGAACTAATCTTAACATCTTCGTATAATCATTTGGGTTTGCCAGTAAAAATAATTTTTAACTGATTATCGTTTTGTTAGATGAGGAACATGGCAAAAATAGTAGTCACTACTAAGCCGATACAGACTGGAAGAAGATTTCTCCTTGCTAATTCGAATGGATCGACATTACAGATTGCAGCAGCAGGGATTAATGCCCAAGGGACTAAAGTTCCGCTACCCATAAAAGACATTTTATTATTTTGCAGAAACAATTATTATTTCACGGTGTGTACTTACACTACGTTTGTATTCATCTTTCGTATCTACAACAATGGTATTAAATAAAGTTGACATCATCTGTTTGCGATCATGATCATTTATGTGCTGCCATAAATCATGAATATTTTCTATGATATATGAAATATCTTCATTGTTTAGTTTTTGTGAACTAGTGTATTGTTTTAATTCTTTTGTGAGTTCAACCTCTTTTTTTCTCAATGCTTCTGTTTCTAAGATTAATTCATCAATATCAATAATGTCATTTTCATACATTGCTTTTTTCTTTTTTAAGAGTTTTTTTACTGACTTTAATTCTTTTTCGATTTCTTCCATCTTTTGCTTAGAAACATTATTGATATCTGAATCAAGATTTGCTTTTTCAATTAATTCATCTAACGAATCTAAAACTTTAGAAACTAAGTTATCTTCTTTTATAATGTGGCTAGTGCATGATATACCTGCTTTTTTTCCCGAACACCTATATGTTTTATAACCATTAGATTTATGGCCGGACATGGAGTAACCGCATCTTCCGCACTTCAAGATTGATGAAAAATAATAATTGCTGGTTTCTCTTTTTCCGCCAAAACTTCTTCGTTTATCAAGAATATCTTGTAGTTCCCAAAATTCTTCTCGCGAGATTAGTCGTGGATGATTTCCTTCGTATAAAGTTTGTTCGCGAGGCGGCTTTTTATATTCTTTTCTGGAGGTATTATTCGTTAAATAGCCAGCGTAAATAGGATTGTTTGCTATTCCTCTAACTGTGTCTACATGCCAGTCTCCACCATTTCTAGTTACAAAACCTTTACTTGTTAAGGTTTTTGCTATTGTATAAAATCCCAACGTTCTTGCTAATTGAAAAACTTCTTTCACAACAGGAGATTCATCATCATTAACTACAAGTTTTTCGTTAACTATTTTATAGCCAAATGGGGGAGTGCCACCTTTCCATTCTCCCGACTTAGTTTTCTGTAAAATATTTAAACTAACACGTTCTGAAATAGTTTCTCGTTCCCATTGTGCAATTGCAGCAACCAAAATAATTAAAAAACGTCCCATTGCTGTTGTAGTGTCAAAAGGTTCAGTAACGGAACGTATTGCTATATTGTTAGCATCAAATATTTTCAAAAGTTTATCCAAGTCACTGACAGACCGCACAAGCCTATCTAATTTATAAAATACGACAACATCAAATTTCTTTGCTTGTGCATCTTCAATTAAACGTTGCATTTCTGGTCTATTTAAGTTCTTAGCACTATAACCGTCATCTACATAACGATCAATTAACTCCCAATTTTGCGATTCGATAAATTTTTTATTAGATTCGGACTGGGAAGCTATACTATAACCTTCAGTAGCTTGTTCAAAAGTTGATACACGATCATAATCTACTGCTCTTTTCATGATAAGCCCTCCTAAAATTTAATATCTAGTGGAGCCATGTACCAAACTAATTTTCCTTTAATTGAAACAGGACAATGATCCATATCTTTATCACCATAGAATTGTGTTTTATGTTCTGGATTGTAACTTAAAGGTTCTAGGGTAACACCGTCTTGATGTTTAAAAACTCTTTTTAATGTAGCATCATAACCATTAACAGCTACAGCAGCAATTTCCCCGTTATTCACTTCAATTGTAGGATCAATTAAAGCCCATGCTCCTTCGGGTACAACTTTATTCATACTGTCTCCAATAACTTCTAATAAGAATGCATCTGGATAGGTTTCTGCAACTTCCCTTGGAACGTTAACGAGTTCTTGCACTTCAATCATTTCAATCGGAACACCAGCAGCTATAGATCCTAATAAAGGCATTTTCACAGAATCAGAACCATGAGGTAAAGACGTACCTATAGAAGTAACGTTATCTTTTTTATCTTCAATAATGTCACTTTTTAAAATTCCGAAATGATCAGCGATTTTTTGGATAGTTCCCATTCTTGGAGTCTTTAATTCATTTTCCCAAGTTGAAACTGCTTTATCTGAAACACCAGCTATAGAAGCTAATTGTTCTTGTGAAAGATTATGTTGTTCTCTTAACCTTTTAATATTTTTACCAATACTCAATTTCATGACCTCCGACCTATTTTATACTTAGTATCTTATACTAAAAGTAGAATTATTTCAAGAGAATGTCGAAAATATTCTACTTTTAGATAGAGTTTTTTAACTGTAAGTAGATTTTTTTGTTTTTTTGTTTGTTGACATTCTACTTTAAGTAGATTATTATGTGTTTGTAGACGAAAACAAGCGAGGTGAATATGATGATTTTCAGCTTAAAGCAAGCTAGATTAATCAAAGGATTGACTCAAAAAGAAGTAGCTGAAAAGCTTGGAGTGAACAAGGATACCTACAGAAGATTAGAAAAGAATCCAGATGAGACAACAATAAAGCAAGCAAAACAACTAAGTGAAATTCTGGATATGAGTTATGATTTTATTTTTTTTAATGATAACTCCACTTTTAGTAGATATGAAAATGACAACTCCACTTCTTAAAGTAGAGTTGTCCTAATCGTCCTACTGCATAGGCTTTATTGAGGTGATTGGAATGGGGATATCAAAAGACATACTTACGGAAGAAAAAGTTAGGAAGTTAAAACCTATTTTCGAAAGAGCCTTAGCTAGGAAATACGGAAAAGAATTTAAACTTAAAAATCTTACCTTAGGTCATATTTCTGTGGATTTTAGGAAGGATGCTTGAAACATTATATTAAACAAAGCGCTGTGAACCGAGCCAATGACGGTTAATGATGAGATTAATAGCTTAGTAGACGGTAGCAACGTCAATAGGGTGAAAGGAGAAAAATATGAACCAACAATTACAGAAATTCGAATTTGCAACAAACGTACTTAAGTTAGCGAAAGATATGAAAGTAAGTGAAGAAACAATTATAGGAGCCATTGAATTATTGCATAGAGACCTTTGTCCGAAAAAGGAGCCAATGATTCTTAACGTACCAGAAGTTAAATTTCCACCATTTAAACCATTGAAAGGGAGTTGGCTGTAATGAAAATCAAACCAGCTGAATGGCTAAAGCTTAATTCAGAAGAAAAGCAAAGATTATTAAAGGCTAAGAAAGGGGCTAAGTAGAGAACTATATCTATCAATAGGAGGAAGAATATGCGAAAAAAAGATCTATTGTTTAAGTTGAAAAAAGCAGTAAAAGAAGCTGAAAAAAGACAGTCACACAATGCAGTTAAAGATAGTGGGCATATAAAGGGCCTTAAAGAAGCAATTAATATAGTCAGAAATCATTAACATAGTAATTCGAAATATAACCGACTAAAGTCGGTACTCTTTTTAGCCAATGTGCGAAAAAAGACGAACGAAAGATGTTCTATTGAAAGGTGGTGAAGCATATGTGGAATCGTTTATTAAATCATCTTACTTCAAATAAAAGATTGAAATGTAAGGATTGCAAAGTTAAATGGCACTTTACTAAAGAACAATTTAATTTTTCTAGAAAACACTATAACGGACCTTATTGTGGGAAATGTGGACAAAAATTATAGGAGGACATTATGAAGATTCAATTTAAAGAACTAAAACTTATTAATTTCAAATCCCACAGAGATATCCTGGTTTCCTTTGGCGAGAGAACTGATATCACTGGGGACAATGGGGAAGGTAAGTCAACCATTCCTCAATCGATCACATGGTTACTTTATAACACAGATACTTTTGGAAGTAAACTAGATCCTACTCCGATTACTTACGATTCGGACGAAACAAAAGTTTCACTATTACTTGATGTAGATGGAAAACAAGTGCTAATAGAACGTGTATTAAAAAAAGGTAAATCACAATGCTATGTCAATGAAGTACCGACAGCAGCAACAAAATTCAATAACTTTGTGAATGAATTATTTGATAAGGATTTGTTCTTATCACTTTATAATCCAAATTTCTTTTTCACTATGCATTGGGAAAAGCAACGTGCGATGCTTCTGCAATATATCTCTGCTCCATTAAAAAAGGAAGTATTAAAGCATATGCTGGACAAGCAATCAGAAGTACTTGAACCGTTGTTAAAAAAGCAATCTATAGATGATGTGAAGGCAGCACATTCAGATAAAAAGAAACGCCTGGATAAACAGTATATTGCTGCACAAAGTAAAACAAAAACTCTAAAAGAGCAATTAGAATATCATGCTCCAAGTGTTCCGTTAGAGTCATTGCAAACAGAATTGAAGCCATTACTTAGGCAAAGAAAAGAATTAGATGAAATCAACGATTCTGCCAGTACGGTTAACGGAAGAATCAATGTACTTAATTCTCAAATTCATAATCTTAATAAAGAGAGAGACAGCATGAAAGATGATTGGGCTCTACTCAAAGAAGAAAAGATTGAGGACCATTGTCGTGTGTGTAAACAGCCTTTGCAAGATGATTCCTTAAAAGCAGCAGAAGAAGAAAAACAGCAAAGAATGGATAACTTTAAAGCTTCTTTTAATGATGTTATTGCTCAACGAACAAAACTAGAAGAAGAACTAAAAACATTGGAATACATTGATGTTTCTGAAACAAGAGAAAAACTTAACGAATTGCAATCCAAGATAGAACGACTAGAAAAAGAGATTGATAAACATAAAGCTTACAAGCATTACGTGGACCAGGTAGAACAAGCAAAGGCAGAAGAAAAAGAGTGCTTAGAAACGCTGAATGAATACATCTTTATTCTAGATAGCATTAAGGACTATAAAGCAAAAGAAGCTGAATTACAGGCCGAAAAAGTACAAGCCTTATTCACCACTCTTTCAGTTAGATTGTTCAAACAGAATAAGACAGATGGAGAAATTAAGCCAGACTTTGAAATTGAAATGGATAGCAAACCTTACAGCAAATTGTCTCTATCTGAAACTATTCGAGCTGGCTTAGAACTTAGAGATGTGTTATCTGCTCAAAGTGAATTGATTACACCAGTATTTATTGATAATGCTGAATCTATAACCAAATTTAAGGAACCTATTGGCCAGTTAATACTTTGTCGAGTAGTAGCTAATCAAAAATTAAAAATAGAAGGAGTGACTAATTAATGAGCAATATTATGGGATTGGATTTAAAGGTTGATGAAAAGTATATAGGTGAAATCGTTAAAAATGTAGTGCAAGCAAGCATAGCAGAAGCACTTGGGGCTAAAGATGATTTAGTAAATACCGCGATAAAGACAATGTTAACTACAAAGGTAGATAGAAACGGAAAAGTTAGTAACTACTCTAGTGATAATAAATATAACCTTATTGATTACTATGTTCATAGCACAGTAACAGATGTTTGCAAAGAAATGGCTTTAGAAATTATTCAAGAAAATAGAGATGCACTAAAAGCAGAATTGAAAAAACAATTATCTAGTGAAAGAAGCGTTGAAGCATTTACCAAGTCGATGATCGATAGCACTATGGAGAATTTGAATAGAGAATGGTCTCCATCTATTACAGTTCAATTTGATAAAAATTCAAGATACTAGGAGGAATTTAATGCCTATAAAAACAGTACCAATTCAGTCTAGATGGTTGCCTTCTGTGGATGGAGAAAACGACTGTATTGTATTTAGAAAGGGTCAATTTGATTCTGAATTTATTGATATGAGTTTTCCTTTTCATGAAGATACACCAAATTTTAGATTATCTATAAGAGAAGCAATGAACTTAAGAAACGCTTTAGATGATCTGATTGATATTAAATTACTTGAAAAACCTAGGAGGAATTTTTAATGGCAAACCAACTATCAGTATATCAATCATTTGCATTCGGAGAATTAACGGAAACAGATGTAGTAACTATTCGAGAAACCATAGGGAAAGATTGCAACGAATCACAATTCAAACTTTTTATGTCTATTGCTAAAGCAGCTGGTGCGAATCCAGTAATGAACGAAATTTATCCTACCGTAAGACAGAATCAATTAACAGTCCAATTCGGTGTTGATTACTTTGTTCGTAAGGCAAAGGAAACAGAAGGTTATCAAGGGTATGATGTTCAGCTTGTTCATGAGAATGATGATTTTAAAATGCACCAGGAGAAAGATGAAGATGGTCGTTACTATGTTGTTATTGACGAACATTCTTGGGGATTCCCACGAGGTAAGGTGATAGGTGGCTATGCTATTGCTTATAAAACAGGATTCAAGCCATTCACAGTAGTTATGGAAGTGGAAGAAGTAGAACATTTTAGACGTTCCAACATTGGAATGCAAAAAACGATGTGGACCAATTATTTTAATGACATGTTTAAAAAACACATGACTAGAAGAGCATTAAAGGCAGCATTTAATTTGAACTTTGATGATGAAGAACAGATAGAAAATAAAGGTGGAGTGACAGTAGAAGATTACAAGGAAAGAGAGAGAAAAGATATTACTCCAACACAAGAAGTAATTGATACACCAAAGCAAGAAGAGCCTAAAAAGCTAACTCCTACTGAAAAGGCTCGTGCTGAAATGAACGCTAAATTTAAGAAGCTAGGCATTGTTGGTAAAGATGCAATTGCTGCATATATCGAACAGCATGCTCCTGATTTAGTTGGTAAAAACCCAACGTTAACGCAACTAACTGGATTAAATGATTTATTGGATATGCATATCGATTTGAAAGAAGCTCAAGAGTCTAGTGCGGACAGTTTGGACTGATACTGATGAAAGTAGACATTATAGCAAGTGGTTCGAGTGGCAATGTGATTGCCATTCGTTCCAATCAATCTACTATTCTTGTTGACGTTGGTATTGCTAAAACAAAGATTGAAAAAAGGTTATTGGAAGTTGGTATTTCACCAACAAGCATTGTGGCCATCTTTATCACACATGCCCATAAGGACCATGTGCAGGGATTGCCAATAGCTAACAAATATAAGATACCTGTCTATGCTGCCGAAAATGAATGGAAATCCATAACAAACGTGGAGGAAGACTTAAAGAGATCGTTTAAAGCAGGAGAGAGTATTAATTTTGAAGATAAATTCTTTATTGAATCTTTTAAGACTCACCATGATGCTTATGATCCAGTTGGATATGCAGTAACGGATTATGAAAATAATAAATGCTCTATCTGTTTAGATACTGGACATGTAGATGAACTAATTCTTGAAAAGATGGAGTTTTCACAGATTTATATTATCGAATCAAATCATGAACCTAACATGGTGGAGGTTTCCGATTATCCTGACAGAGTAAAAGCTAGGATTCTATCAAATGTTGGACATTTATCTAATGAGCAGACATCTACAGCCCTTTCTAAGCTAGTTCAGGGATTAGGGGAACAAATATATTTAACACATTTATCAAGCAAAAATAACATGCCTGCGCTTGCTAAAATGACCACCATTAGAGCGCTTATGAAAAAGGGATACAAACAAGATGAACATTACAAAATTGAGGTGATATAAGTGGAAAAGGTTGAACTACCACTTGATGTATATAACGCATTTGAGGGAGTAAAAAATTCATGGGGGAAACTTGTTAATCAAGATGAAATCAACTTATTGCTTTTGCAGATAATTCACCTTGCTAGTGAAACAGTGGGAGATTCGGTGGTATTGAAAAATTTTGCTTTAGAACATCCTACCAAATACGTATCTGCGATTGCTAATGGATACAAATTGGACGGTGAAACAAAATTAGTAAAGCAAGTGGACCAAATGATAAATACTTGGATGAATACTGAGTATATAGGTGACGAAAAGCAAGATAGATTTAATTTTGCCCAGGAACTTACTCGATTTATAAAAGAAGAACTTTTGAACCAAAAATGATGGGAAGGTGAGGTGAATGCAGGGGTATATCAAGGACCACAGGAAAGAACTTAATAGCGATATTTGGGCAATGCCTCCCCTGTATCACCGTGTTTGGCAATGGTTAAAATACCAGGTCAATCACAATGATGCTGAAATCCCAATGAATGATGGTACCAAGTTACACATTAAAAAGGGTCAACACCTTACATCTATTCGAAAGATTGCCCGTGGTGTTGGATATTACGAAAAGGGATTGTGGGAGGAACCTAATCCAAGAACAGTAGACAGAATTTTAAAGTGGATGGTTAAAAACAACATGATCATAGTTGAGAATGGTAATGCCAATAGACAGTATACATTAATCACCATTTTGAACTGGGAGACATACCAGATGGAGGAATCTTTAAAGAAATCTCCATCAGATATTCCGAAAGAAAAGCCAAAGAAGAAGGATAGTAAAGTTAAGTATCCAGAAGGCAGCCCTTACTACAATATGGCAACTTACTTTCATGGGAAAGTTTCTAAAGTGGCAGAAGAAGCAGGAGTGAGCCACTTGGTAAATAAAGCAGATATGCAAAAATGGGCAGACGAGTTTAGGAAATTGATTGAGTTAAATAAAGTTGATAAGCACTTAGCTAAAGAAATAATGGATTGGGTTGTTACTGATAAATTTTGGAGGAAGAATGTTTTATCAGCAAAAAAATTCAGAGAGCAATTTGCCAAACTTGCTATTCAATATAACGAAAAACAATCTTCTTTTTCACAGAATAATCTACAGAAGAAAGATTTTAGGGATAAGGATATAGCATTCACTAAATTTGTAGAAGCAGGGGGTGATCCAGATGCATTCGATTGGAGCAGCTGAACAAGAAGTAACGGATTTATCAGTCGAGCAATCTGTATTAGGGGCCATTCTCATTGATTCAAATGTTTTGGATGAAATTACTTTTCTAGAAGTCAGAGATTTTTCTTCTGAAAGACATCAACAAATTTATAAAGTTATGAGATATCTAGAAAAAAGAAGCGTACCTGTAGATTTTGTAACAGTTACAGAAACTTATATGAAATTTGGACAAATAGAAAATATGGGCGGTGTGTCTTATCTCATGGATTTAACAGCCGCCTGTCCTTCTACAGCTAGTGCAGAGTATTATGCAAGAATTATTCGTTCTAAGGCATTAGAGCGCAGAACAAAGAACATGGGCGAGATCATCAAGGGAATGTCCAGAAGTGATTACGAAACGGACGAAGAATATTTTTCAACTATTGAAGAATTAGTCAGTGATATGAGACCGCAAGATAACGTTAAAATGAGAAGTTTTTCTGAAAGTAGAGATGACTATTTCAATCATTTATCCACCCAGGCTGATTACATAAAAACAGAGTTCAAGTTCTTTGATAATTGGGCGAAGGGATTATGGCGAGGTTGGTTATATGTGAGTGCTGGCAGACCATCAGTAGGTAAAACAGCTAAGATGCTGCAAACGTGTTATGGAGCTGCTAAACAACATAAAGGTGTGGTCCTCATATTTTCTCAAGAAATGGATGAAGACGAACTTAAAGATAGGATGATGTCCTCTATAACTGGTATTCCATTTCAACGGATCAAAGCAAAAACTTTAAGCGAAAAAGATTTAGATACTTTAAAAAATGCGTATGAAGGTTTTGAGTTTCTTCCCATTTTCATACAAGACAAGCCATATATAACTATCGATGAAGTTAGGTCAATAGCAAGGCAGTTCAAAAAGAAATATGGAAAAATAGCGCTAATTGCTGTGGATTATTTACAGATTATGAACATTCCGCAACGTAAAAGTGAAACTAGATCACAAGCAATCGGTAAAGTAACAGGAGCTGCTAAGCAAATAGCTAGAGAAATGGGATGCTGCTTTTATATGTTGTCTCAGATGTCCAGAGACTTTGAAAAAGCATTAAAGCCGCAGCTATCACATTTAAAAGAGAGTGGTTCCATTGAACAAGATGCAGATGTAGTTGAATTTTTATGGCATGATCCGAATGATACGGAAATGGGTGGAAAGGTAATCCAGCAGACGATAGCCAAAGGGCGAGATACAGGCTTAAATGATTTCAGACTGCTATTTCAGGGATGGAAGCAGCACTTTACGGAATTACCTAGTAAGGAATAGGAGGAATCAAAGATGGCTGAAACACAAACTGATAAAGATTTAGAAACATTATTGGATGGAAAAGAATTATCAGCAGAATTAACCGAGTTAAAGGATGTATTAGTTAAGTATGCTCAATCTAGAAAGGTTAACAACGTGAAGGAAAGAGTGAGTTTGATATATGTTGTTTCTGCTGTTTTAAATTGGAATGAAGAAGAATTTTATCAAGTAGTAAATAGAATGAATCGTATTATCGTTAAAAGTAATCTAGGGTTTGACATTAATCAAATAATATCCCAGATTCAATTGATGAATAAAAAAAATGGTCCATTAAATTAAGAAGGTGAAGTTATGAGATTCGTAGGAATAGATCCATCTACTAGAACAGGTTTTGTTGCAATCGATGAACATGGTCATGTTTTAAAAGAAAAAGAGATTACTGGAATAGGAAAAGTAGATCCTAAGCGAATGAGAACTATGATTATAGATGTAATGGAACATATTCAAAAAGATGATGTAATAGCGATTGAAGGATTCGGATTCGCTTCACAACAAGCTATACAAAATGGTGGCATTGGTTGGGGGATTCGGATGGCTTTAGATGCAAGAAAGCTGTCTTATATTGAAGTCGCACCTAATGCTTTAAAAAAATATATAGGTGTTACTGGATGGACAGGAGAAAAAGGTAATAAGAAAAGATTATCTGGTCTTGAAAAGAAGAAAGCAGTAAAGGATGCAGTAATAGACCATTTTAACTACTCGCATAGAAGTGACAACGTAATCGATGCTTATGTTCTTGCACAAATTGCTTTAAGTCATTTTGCAGTCCAAGAAACGGACTCCATTCAGCTGCTGAACTATCAATCACAAGTTATTGATACCATCTTGAAGCAGGCTAATTAAAATGGGAAGTTGGAAAGATTATTACCAACCGCAATTAAAGAAAATTGTATATGCAATAAATAGACCTAACCTAATTAAGTTAATTGAAGATCATGAGAAACGTGGTTGGGAACAGGCTAGTGAAATAAAAGAATATGGTTATGGATTAGGAATTTTAATGATATTTGAAAAGGGAGAGAAGAAGCATGCAAGTAACAGTTAAAGCACATTTTAACAAGCAGACAAAGGATAGTAAGAAGGAGTTAGTACAGTTTTATGTCAAAGGTGAAGACGAGAAAAAGCAGGAACTAAACAAGTTAACTCGTGAAATGGTTCTTTTAGAAATTGAAGGGATAGAACATAAGCTTAAATGTGAATTTAACAAGATAACGAAGGACAGTAAGAAAACAACTTTAGATTTTATCGTAAAAGGCGATTCTTCTGCTGAAAATACATTTAATTTCTATAAAAAAGCAGGGGCAGATGTAACGCTGCATATCGTTGAAACTCAAATGAGTACAGATGATTTTGAGGACGAGCACGAGGGCATTCCTTATTCAGTTGATAAAGATGGAACAGCTAATATCAGCCCAGACCAACTTTCTTTAGATGATGTTGAAAAAACAGAAGATGAACTGGACGGAGATCCATTCGCTTCTCCAAGCAATGAGGATTCATTAGATTAATAGCTTTGCTCCTCTTCTTTCGAGAAGGGGAGTATTAAAACCATTATATTAAGGAGCTGGCAGTAATGAAAATTGAAACTCTAATGAAAAAACATAAAAAAGAAGAATTAGCAGCTATGTTACTTGCAGCACAGGAGGAATTAGAAAAGTTTAATAAAGGAGTATTGTTCCATTCAAATGGCAATATCAATCACACTACTTTTCTTGTTGATGGAAAACCACCTGAAGATATAACTACAGTTCGTATTTGGGCGAATGTAAGTGATGGTGTAGAAGTTTCTTATGAGACCTTAAAAGATTGGGATTTACCATATGAGCGCATTTGGGTTTATGGGGAGAAAGAACAGCTGACTAAGGTGTTTAGAGAGTATAAACGTTTAAAAGATGCCGAACGACAAGCGATGTTGAATAGTTGATATGCAATTTCTCTTCGGTTTTTGTCTAGGTCAGTTATTTATTACCGTAGTTATGTATTTGGGACATAGGCACCAGGAGAGAAAACATAGATAACTATTATTCATTAAAGGAGAGATTATATGAAATATTTTGAAGTTAGTTCGCCATATTACGCATTATTAAAAGCAGAAAGTAAAGAGAAGGCAAAGGAAAAATATATCGAACATGTAGCAGATAATGATGGATCTTTAGATGTATGTATGAATGAGGTTGGAAGAGATTATGCTTTAGCTAGATTTAGTCAAACTCCATTGGAAAATAAAAAATTAGTTCCAGTTAAGCAAGTGCTAGAAGATTTCCATGCTGCAGAGTATGAAGTTTTGATTATAGATAGTGCTTTAATTTAACCACAACATACGAAACTTATCCGCAGAAAGGAAGGGTGAGATGAATAATACTTGTTTTGTATTAAATAGAAATGAGTGGATTGAAGCTGAATATATAGGAGTTTATCAGTATTCGAATGTAGTAACACCTTCACCTATGATTGGTGGTCATCCTGGTGGAGTAATAGCTCATCCAGTTGTTGTAGTCAAAATGAATAACAGATTAAAGGAATTTAGTATTTATAGTGTTAAATTTCCAAAGGATGAGTGAGAGAAATGAAGGATTGGAAGTGTGATTCTTGCAACAGGGATATAGAAGTTTTAGATGATTATGAACAAGAATATTGCTGTAGTGGCCGAGAATGTGGGTGCTATGGACTTCCTATTAATCCTGTTTTCTGCGATGACTGTGAGGAGAAAATATACGGAATAGCAATAGTTGAGAAGGGGTGAAGGGAAATGATTCAAGTTGAAATATTTGATGAATATGATCCACACTGTTTAATAAATATGAACAGGTTTATGCAGAAAAGAGAAGTTGTAGATGTAAAAATGAATACTGTGGTAGCTGATACAGGCAATTTCTTTACTAGATATTTAGTGATTTATAAAATTTGAACATAAAAAAACTAGGATTCCTCCTAGCTCCGCAAAGCTATTATAACATAAGGGGGAGTCGTCTTGAAACAAATGTCTTTATTTTCGGATGTGGACGACAAAGAGATTAGAAGAGTAGTTGCCCGTCTATTGAAACAATATAAAGCTTATAGAGTTGCATTTCAAAATAAATTAGAACAGGATGCAGAAGGGATAGACCAACTATTCCCGATGCTGAATGATATTGAAAAAGAGAAGTTCTTGTTTGTTAAACAAATTGATCGTGCCATAGAGAATGCATTAAATGAAATTGAAAGAGAGATTATCCAACGTAAATACTTAGACAATCACAGAGTAAAAGATATTGATGTGTATTTAGATTTAGGACTCACCAAAGACCAATACTACATACACAAGAAATACGCAATCAATCTTATAGCTACAGCACTTAGAATTATCTAGGTGCTGTTTTTTTATTTCCCGACAAAAACCCGACAAAATAAGGGATAAAACATAGGACAAAACAGGGGACTATTTTTATTTCCTAAAAAGGTAACATTTTCTTATCAGCTAGTTATTTAGTTGATGGGAGAAGCGCCTTTCCCTTATCAAGACGTACTCGAGTGTATCGAATGACTAAGAAGGTTGTAGCTGGTTTAACAGGGGAGCAACTGGAGTCTAGCAGTATTGCGCACGATAGCTACGGGATGAATAAAGGTGAAACTCCTTTGTTGTGGACGGTGCTTCAATGACCATTGACTTTATTAATCCTTGGCTATTCCTCTGGGGTGATTAAGGAAGTCTTGTTATTTATGGAAGTGGTGATTGTTCATTATGTCGTGGAAAGAACTTATGGTGTTCTTATTAGGGTTTATAATTGCGACTATTTTAATGAATTTAGTTCTTGGATAGAAGGATTGGATATAGTTTGCTTTACTAAAATAAAGTGCTATTTTTTGTACATTACACTAATTCTAAACGTGTTCTGTATGGTAACACCTAATAAAGGCTAAAAAACCTTAATATATCAACCTTTATCATGTTCGCATTTTTGTTCTATGTAACGCGAAAGTAACGCGAAAGTAACAGCGAGTATACAGCGAGTACATATAAACAAGAATGATAAAGAATGATAAAGAATAAATACCTTGCAAATTGTCATATGCAAGGCTTTTTTGTTTTTAAAGATTATAGATTAGGAGAAAACAAAATGATCTCAGTAATAGTTGAAAATGATAGATGGAATGGAATCTATAAAACTAAGGTTAAATTCTTGGGCATATTAATTTATTCAAAAACGGAAGGAAGAGTAAAACGTGATAGTTGAAACAAGAAAAACTGCTGCAGGTACAGAATATTGGGATGCAAAAAATAAGAAGTCTTTATTTGTTCCTAAAGGACAGAAACCTTCTTTTGAAGTAACTAAGAACCCAAAGTCTATGATATATGGTGTGGATCTAGCAAAAGGAGAAGATAAAACTGTAATTGATGGAAAAGTAGTAGATAATCAACCAGATATGAATTTGGAAGATATGAATGCAGAACAGCTTCTTTCTTTTGCTAAACAAGCCAATATCGATGTACCAGGAAACATAAAGAAAGAAGATACTATTCGTAAGCATATTGAGGAAGTTCTAGCTGCTAATGATGATAAATGAAATACTGTGGAGAGCAAGGCTGTAAGACATTAATAGCTTCTGGCCGTTATTGCCATGACCATAAGCGTAAGAAGAAAGATAAGCCAGTGTATTCTAAGAATAAATCCTTTTACAATACACAAGCATGGAAGGACCTTAAGGCTCACGTTTATCAACGAGATGGTGGTTGCTGTCAACGATGTGGGAAGTTTGTATTTGGTAAGAGAGCTCATGCTCATCATATAGTTCCAATACAAATCAATCCATCTCTTAAGCTTAATGAGGACAATGTTACTTTGTTATGCAACAAGTGTCATCCTATCGTTGAAGAAGAAACGATGCAAAAGTATTTTCCAAAGAAGAACCAGTTTAATTGGAATCTATAGCCCCCCTATCAAAAATCAGCCATAGCCATTTTATGGAGGATAGGGAGTGAGGCCCTTTCCGTGCACCTCAAAATGAAAATTTTTGAATTTTTGATACTACAAAAGAGGGAGGTGGATAGGTTGCCAAGGAAAAGAGACCCAAATCGAGATAAAGCATTAGAGTTGTTTAAAGAACATAATGGATATATTACAAATCGTGCCATTGCAGAAAAATTAGGAGTTTTAGAGAAAACTATCTCTGCTTGGAAAAGTCGTGATAAGTGGAAAGACATATTCCAAAATGCAGAATGTAGTACTACAAAAAAGAAACGTAGTACTACGAAACCTAAAAAGGGAAATAGCGATTTACGTTCTGTAAGAAAAAAACAAGTTATTGATGCTTTAGTAGAAGCTGGAACCTATTCACCAGCACTCGAATTGTTAATTGAAGTTTACTTGGATGCGTATGAAGATTACTTGGAACAGAGAAGTGAGAAACTTCGTAAAGAGATGGCCAAATATCTTGGACAGCTTGGACTTGATGGGAAAAATAAGGATTTAATTAAGAAAAGTGGTGTTCTTCTTGCTAAAGAGGAAGAAGAAAAGAAAAAAGAACCCAAAGAGGATACTAATGAAAATAGTAAACTCGTACAATTTAGGCAGAGAATGAACAGATGATTGATTTTGAAACTAATTATGCTGATCTGTTCGTTGAATATGCCGAAAAGAATCCTAAACTAATCCCCGATACAGTCAAGCTTGCAATTAAACGATATAAGAAGTGGAAAAAACGTAAAGATATTTGGTTTGATTTAGAAAAAGCAAATGCAATGCTCTATTTTACAGAAACCTTCTTGAAACATGCGAAAGGTAAGTGGGCAGGGCTGCCTTTAATATTAGAGTTATGGCAGAAATTTTATTTCTCCAATATTTATGGTTGGCAAAAATATAATGCAGATGGAAAAGCGGTGCGGGTTATTCGTACTGCTTATTTACAAGTTCCAAAAAAGAATGGGAAAACCATAATGGGTGGTTCTCCTGTTATTTATGGTATGTATGGCGAAGGGGTGAAGGGTGCTGATTGTTATATCTCAGCAAATACTTTCGAACAATGCCAAAATGCTGCCATTCCAATTGCTTTGACAATTGAAAACAGTCCTGACTTAAGACCAGGCACAAGGATTTACAAAGGAAAAGAGGATACTGTCCGTTCCGTTAAATATACATTTGTGGAAGATGGTATTAAATTCGCTAATACTTTGAAAATCTTAACTAAAGATAATGCGGGAAATGAAGGTAAAAACCCGTACATCAACTATTTTGATGAAGTCCATGCTCAAATGGATAGGGAACAATATGACAACTTACGTTCTGCCCAGATTGCACAAGATGAACCACTAAATATTATTACTTCAACAGCTGGAAAACAAAGTGGATCGTTAGGCTCTCAAATTTATGCATATGCAAAAGAAGTGATCAAGAAGGATAATGATGATTCTTGGTTTGCTTTAATCTATGAACCTAATAAAAAATACGACTGGGAAGACAGAGAAGTATGGCAGATGGTTAACCCAAACATGGGTGTATCTGTAAATATGGAGTTTTTAGAAAATGCCTTCAAAGAAGCAAAGCAAAATAGCTTTAATAAGGCAGAGTTTTTATCTAAACACTTAGACGTATTTGTTAACTACGCAGAAACATATTTTGATAAGGACCAGCTAGAAAAAATGTTGGTGGATGATCTTGGGGACGTAAAGGGAGAAACGTGTGTAATAGGAGTAGACTTATCAAGAAGAACGGATTTAACCTGTGTATCAATCCAAATTCCAACTTTTAATGATGAAGGTATATCCATTCTTAAAGTGAAGCAAATGTACTTTGTTCCAGAGTTTGGTATTGAAGAAAAAGAGCAGAAAAGAAATGTTCCATATAGAGCCTTAGCAGATAAAGGATTCGTCACTATTTGTCCAGGTAAAACAATTGATGAAGATATGGTAAATGAATATGTGGAATGGGTTTTTGAAAATTTTAATTTAGTCCAAATAAATTACGATCCTGCTTTGGCAGCAAAACTTGTTGATAAGTGGGATATGTTAGGTGTAACTGTTGCTGAAGTTCCCCAATATCCAACACACATGAATGAGCCTTTTGATGATTTTGAAATGCTGTTGCTTCAAGATCGTGTATTCACTGATAATCCTTTGCTTATTTTTTGTACAGAGAATTCAAAAGTAGTAACCAATATAAACAACTTAAAAGCTCCATCAAAAAGAAAATCACCAGAGCATATAGATGGATTTGTTGCTATGCTTATTGGTCATAAAGAAACATTGAACATGATGGAAGGACAAATCTTAGATGAATCCTTTAATGATTACTTAGATGAAATTTATCGGTAAAAGTTATTAAACAAACCACATGTTTTTGCTATGATTTAGTAAAGGGGTGTCTAAAGTGAGTTTTGAAGAATTTATTAATATTAACGGTAGTGTTATGGCAATATCTGCTATAACAGTAGGAGTATTGTCGTTTATAGGAGTTCTAATCAGTATTATTATGAATCATAAACATAATAAAAAGTCATTGATACAACAAAAAGAACAAAATAAGGAGAACTTTAAAGGGAATGTAGTATCTAAAGCAAGAATCGAATGGATTCAAGAAGTGAGGAAGCAAAGTGTAGAGTTTATTTCATCATGTTATATCTTAATGAATTATATAAAATTGTTAAAAGCAAATGGAGAATTAACTGAAGACAACCATATTCTTTTGAGTAAAAGGATACAAAGTGACGAGAGTATTACACAATATAAAAGCGACATAGAAAAAAGTGGCACATTATTAGTATTATATTTCGGTCCCGACTCAAGTGGGAATAATACATTTATAGAGTATATTGTACATCTAATTACTCACAAACTAGATAAATTTGGAGAATGGTATGATGTGGGGCAAATACTTGATTTAGAAGATTCAGTTATTGTATTAAGAGACTTCTTGAGAATCTATTTGAAGGCTGAATGGAAAAGGGCTAATGGAGAAATAGATGATAATGAGTTACAAATATACTTGGAGAGTCATAATCTTTATAATAAAATCCTCAAAATTTACCAATCTGGGATTAATTCTCACAAGGAATGGATTGATAATTATTATTTTCAATTGCAACTACAATATAGCAAGTATGATGATTAGCATGTTCTTTTACATGCTTTTTTTTATTGGAAGGCGATGAGATATTGAGAATAAGAGATAGGGTATCCAATTATTTATATAAGCAAGCAGAAAAGCGAGGAGCGATCGTAGATATTTATAATAATGCCATCCGTTATGGCGGAAGGTATGTAAATGATGAAAATATTTTAGAATCTAGTGATGTTTACGAACTTATGCAGGATATCAGTAATCAGATAATGTTGGCTGATTATATAGTTGAGGATGAACATGGCAATGAAGTTAAAAATCATTGGGCGTTAAAAACATTAAGAAATCCTAATAACTATTTAACAGGTTCAGAGTTTAAGAAGCTTATGACAAATATTTATTTGCTTCAGGGTGAAGTTTTCCCAGTGTTAGATGGCGATAGGTTACATCTTGCTACTAATGTTTATCCGGAATTGGATGATAGGCTCATAGAGCATTACAAAATAAACGGAGAAGAAATTCCTTGCTCTATGATCAGGCATATCAAGAATATTGGAACTAACCATTTACAAGGAGCAGGGTTGATGCAACTTGGTAAGAATACTTTAGAAGGTGTAATGAGTGCAGAAAAGGTCCTAACAGACAAATATAAGAAAGGTGGACTGTTAGCATTCCTTTTACAATTAGACGCTCATATCAATCCACAGAATGGCGCACAATCAAGGTTAATTAAAAAGATATTGGATCAATTAGAAAAGATAGACGAGTCTCGTTCTGTAAAAATGATTCCTTTAGGAAAAGGATACAAGATAGAAACACTTGAAAGCCCTATAGATGACCAAAAGACACTAGCGTTTCTTAATGTCTACAAGAAGGATTTAGGTAAGTTTCTGGGCATAAATGTGGATACTTACACAGCGTTAATAAAGTCAGACCTAGAAAAAGCTATGATGTATCTCCACAACAAAGCTGTTAAACCAATAATCAGAAACTTTGAGGACCATTTGAGTCTTCTTTTTTTTGGCCGAGATTCTAAGTTTAGAATCAAACTAAAAATTAATATTCTTGATTTTGTTAGCTACAGCACGAAAACAAATATTGGTTATAACATTGTTCGTACTGGTATTACTTCACCAGATAATGTTGCGGAAATGCTTGGGTTCCCTAAACAAAATACACCTGAAACACAAGCAATCTATATCTCTAATGATCTATCGAAAATTGGAGATAAGAAAGCCACTGACGATTCCTTGAAGGGGGGTGATGGAAATGGGCAAGAAGAAGGAAATGAGGACACTTAACATCACCAATCTTCAAACTAGAGATGGGATTGAAAATGAACCTAGAGTGATTAGTGGTTATGCAGCCGTCTTTAATTCAAAAACAACTATAGGTGAATGGTTTGAGGAAACAATATCTCCTGGCGCATTCGCAAGAACAATAACGGAAAATGGAGATATCAGAGCCTTGTTTAATCATAATTGGGACAATGTTCTAGGTAGGACTAAAAGCGGTACTTTGAAATTAGAAGAAGATGAACGAGGTCTTAAATTCGAAATCGAATTACCTAATACTACTCTTGCTAGAGATTTAGTCGAAAGTTTGAAGCGTGGTGACATTAGTCAATGCTCATTCGGATTTATCCCAACTAATGAGACTTGGGATTATGATGCAGAGCCTATGCAGAGAACCATAAATGAAGTGGACTTATACGAAATATCTGTTGTCTCTATTCCTGCGTACGATGATACGGAGGTTTCTTTAGTTAGGAGTAAAGAAGCCTATGAACAAGCAGAGACACGTTTAAAATTAATAAAACAAATAAAGGGAGTTTTGGAAAATGAATAAAAAACAATTACGAGCAATGCAAAAGAGAAATAAAAAGCGCCTTACAGAATTACGGACTAAACTAGAAAAGAATCAAGTACGTGAGGAAGACTTAGAAGCTGTACAACAAGAAGTTACAGAACTAGCGGAAGAGGCTCAAGCCATTGCAGATGCTTTAGCAGCTATTGGTGATGGACAAGAGGGACAAGAGAGCGAAGACGAAGAAGGCCAAGAAGATTCCGAAGAATCTAGAGATGGAGAAGAAGGTGATGGGAAAGAAAAACAAGGTGATGAGGAAAAAGATTCTGAACAACGTTCTTTTGTTTCCCCAGAGCAACGATCAGCTGCAATGACTCAAATTGGAAAGGCATTGTCTACTCGTGCTGCTAAGTCAACTAAGAAAAAGGAAAAAGAAATTCGCTCTGCATTTGCTAATTTTATTGTTGGTAATATTGACGAGATGGAAGCTCGCGCACTGGGATTAATTACTGGTAATGGATCAGTAACTGTTCCAGATTTCTTAAGCAAAGAAATTATCACATATGCTCAAGAAGAAAACTTTTTACGTCGCTTAGGTACTAGTGTATCTACAAAAGAGAATATTAAATGGCCAGTACTTGTTAAGAAAGCAGAAGCGCAAGGACATAAAGACGAGCGAATCACTAACGAAATGCCTGAAACAGATATCGAATTTGATGAAATCGAATTATCTCCAACTGAATTTGATGCACTAGCTACTGTTACTAAAAAGCTACTTGCTCGTACAGGTCTTCCAATCGAAAAAATTGTTATGGACGAATTGAAAAAAGCGTATGTGCGTAAAGAAATTCAGTATATGGTTAATGGAGATGAAGCAAACAACATCAATGATGGTGCATTAGCTAAAAAGGCTGTTGAATTTACAACTGATGAAACAAATTTATATGATGCGTTAGTTAAAATGAAAAATACTCCAATAAAAGAAGTTCGTAAAAAAGCTAGATGGATCTTAAACACTGCTGCATTAACTAAAATTGAAACAATGAAAACTGCTGATGGTTTCCCATTGCTTCGTCCGTTTAATCAAGCAGAAGGTGGAATTGGATATACTTTATTAGGATTCCCAGTTGAAGAAGAGGACGCAATTGATATTGCTGATGCTCCGGATACACCAGTATTCTACTTTGGAGATTTCTCTAAGTTTTATATTCAAGATGTAATCGGATCTTTAGAGGTACAAAAATTAGTAGAGTTATTCTCTAGAACTAACCGTGTAGGATTCCGTATCTGGAACTTGTTAGACGCCCAATTAATTTATTCTCCATTTGAGATTCCAGTTTACAAGTATGTATTAGAAGAAACACCACCAGCTGCTGGGTAATGGCTTATGAATGAAGAGTTAACCACCAAATTAAAATCACATTTACATTGGGAAGAGGGCATGGATGATTCTATGCTCTCTTTTTATCTAGAATCAGCAAAAAAATATGTTATTACTGCTACAGGTAAGGAAGTTGAATACCTGGTAATAATGGTTGCTGGCATTATGTACGAATATCGGGTGTCTGAAAAGGAACTCGAAGAAGCCTTAAATGCGTTAACTCCTTTCTTTGTCCAGGAGGTGTATGCAGATGCCGAAGAGACAGACGAACAATCTTAAGTGGACAGCTGAATTAATGCTCCTTAGTGAAACAATTGATCCAGACACGGACCGTCCTATTTTGGACTACGTAAAAGTAAGGGATATACGGTATAACAACTTAGGGGTTACTTCTACAGACAAGATTTTTGCAGATCGTGATACGAATGAGATTGTTAAAAAGATTGAAACTCGTTTAGATCGTTCTGTGGAAAATAACCAAAAAAATTATCGTGTGAAGGTTGCAGAAAGAACCTACAACATTGAAAGAATTTATGTACGAGAACAGGATAGAGTGATGGAGGTGTCATTGTCTTATGCAGATTAATTTCCAAGAATTAAGAGACATTATGAAACAATCTGGTTTGCCTGTGTATCGTGATGATGCTCCTACTACTGCAACCTATCCCTATATCGTTTACGAATATGTCAATGAGACGCACAGAAGGGCTTCGAATAAAGTTTTAAAGTCTATGCCCTTATATCAGATCTCAATTATCACAAATGGAACAGAGAGGGATTATGAGCCTTTAAAAAAGGTGTTCAATGATAATAGAGTGGAATACTCCATGTTCACTGGCATTCCCTATGATGAAAATGACGATACAATTACTCAATTTATCACCAATGTTAGGTGTGTGAATTAATTATGGCAGCTAATAACAATGGATTTGCACAAGCATTAGAAGATATAAATACTATTGTTCGAACGAACCAAACAGTAAGTAAGACGAATCTCGAAAAGGCTGCTGAATATTTTGTGAGCAAACTGGACGAAAAAATTCCTATGACTACAAAAAATAAAAAGCATTTAAGAGATAGCTTAAAGGTTGTAGTTAAAGAAGATTATGTCTCCGTGCAATTTGAATCTGATTTATTTTATTGGTATATGGTAGAACATGGCCATAAGAAAGCAAATGGAAAAGGAAGAGTAAAGGGACAACATTTTATTCGAAATACCACTGATCAAGAGCAGGAAAAACTTTTAGATTTAATGATGGATAGATTATAGATTAGGAGTGAAAAATAATGCCAAAAGCTAAAGAAATGTTATACCCAGTTGGTGTTGAAAATCTTTTTATTGCATTTATGACAGATGGAAAGGATACTGCTGATGTTGCTCCAACATATGACGAGCTTATTTATAGCCTTCCAACTATTGAAACAATCGGAATAGCTGGTGCACCTACAACAGCTAGAAAATGGGCTAGTAATAAGATTTTTGTGAACGTTACAAAGAATGGTCAATTCACATTGACTTTAGATCATACTGCTATCCCAGTTGAAGTTGCTGATAAAATGAATGGGAAAACAGCTGAAAAAGGTGTGGTATTTGAAACTGCCGCTTTAATTGAACTACCTTATTTTGCTATTGGATTTATTGCACCCCTTAATGATGGTTCTAAAATCGCTCGCTGGTATCCTAAATGCCAGGTAACAACGAATGATGAATCTTATACAACAAAGAATGATGAAACCACAATTCCTACTCAACAACTTGTTATGACTGCAACCCCATTATTGTTCAATGATGTAACAAAAGTTGATTTTAATAGTGCTCGTGATTCTGCAACTGGAGTAACAGCAGAAGACTTTATGAAACAAGTTATAACTTCCCAAGCGCAATTAGCTACATTAGGTAGCTCTGCCCCAATAGATGGAGGTGAATAATAGTTGGCTAGATTAAGTGATTTAGTAAATGTCAATATCAACAGGGATGAAATAAAAATACAGGGAGTAAGTATCCCTGTTATTTTTACAATGAAGTCATTTCCTTTTGTAGAGGAAGCATACGGAAAGGCATATCATATATTCGAAAAAGATATTCATAAAATGTTAACTACAGGTACTGTAGTTCTCGGTAAAAAAGAAACAAAATTGATGTATTCACTTATATATGCAATGGTGAAAAGCGGCGGAACAGATTGTACTCCATATGAATTAGAAAACTCCATTCCTATTGCGGACTTAGAAGGAATATTTCAAACGGTGTTAGATATCTTTAACAGACAAAATTTCCAAACGGAAGATATGGAGAAGATTAAAACTGAAAAAAAGTAACGAACATACTAACAAAAAATGATGAATCTCAGTCTGAATTAGATTGGGATTTTTATTTTTTTGTTGGTAATACGTTACTTAATTTAGATATGGATACATTTTGGAATATCACTCCTAACCATCTTCTTAAACAATTCATTTTATTTTTACGATTCAACAATCCAGATGCATTAGTTAAAGAAAAACAGGTTTATACATTAGATCAGACTCCATACCTGTAAAAAGTGAGGTGAGAATATGGCTGATCGTGAACGTGATGTTGTTCTTAATTTTAAGATGGATGGTCAAATACAATATGCTCAAACTCTTAAGCAAATAAATTCGGTTATGAATACAGCAGCTAAAGAATACAGAAATCATATTGCAGCAATGGGCCGTGATGCTTCTGAAACAGATAAATTAAGAGCAGAAAAGAAGAAGCTTGAAATCCAAATGGAAGGTGCTTCAAAACGTACAAGATTACTTCGTGATGAGTATGAAAGAATGGCAAATGATACAAATACCACAACCGAAGAACTAACTAAAATGTACAACAAATTGTTAGATGCCGAAAAAGCAGAAAATAGTTTGCGTACTTCATTGGATCGTGTAAATGCTGGTTTGTCTGATCAAGCAATTGAAGCGAGAGATGCGAAAAGTAAAATAGAGGATTTAAAAGATGAAAACAAATTATTAGAAGCAGAGCAAAAAGCTTTGACAAGTTCTTTTAAATTGCAACGGTCTGAGTTGGGTGATAATGCCAGTGAAGCTGAAAAGTTAGAACTTGCCCAAAAACAATTAAGAGAACAAACGGAATTAACTGACAGAGTAATCAACAATCTCGAAAAGCAATTAGAGCAAGCTAAAAAGGCCTATGGAGAAAATTCCATTGAAGTAATGCAGTTAGAGACAAAACTAAATGATGCCAAGACTACTCTTCGAAACTTTAGTACACAGTTAGATAGAGTCGAAGACAGTAGTGATGATGTAGGAGAAAGCTTAGAGTCCTTAGGGCAAAAGATGGACCTTAACAATATGATGGAAGCAACTCAAATGTTACAAGGAGTTACTGACAAACTCTTAGATTTACAAAAGGCAGCCTTCGAAACAGCGTTAGAATTTGGAGATTCTCAGACGTTTTTGCAAGCAAATTTAGGTGTTACAGCAGATCGTGCTGAAGAACTGAATGAAATTGTAGAAAATGTGTTCAGAAATGGTGTAGTTGGTTCTGTTGATGAAGCAGCCGAAGCTGTTAGTTTAGTAGGCAAGTCTTTTAAGGATCTAAACAATACTGAATTAGAAAAATTGACGAATAGTATTGTAACTATCGCAAAGCGCACAGGAACAGATGTACAAGAAAATGTTGTTGCTGCACAAAAATTAATGTCGGAATTTGGTTATAGTGGCGAAGAAGCAATGGATTTAATTGCATATGGATATCAAAATAACTTAAATAAATCAGGAGACTTCTTAGACACCATTAACGAATATTCCCCATTATTTGCAGATGCACAATTCAGCGGTGAACAAATGCTAGATGCGATAAAAGAAGGCTTAGACGGTGGTGCCATGAATGCCGACAAAGCAGCCGATGCTATTAAAGAAATGCAAATCCGTTTTGGGGATGGTTCTTTTAAAGATAAGATTGATATGTTTTCTAAAGGAACTGCTGACCTTTTTAAAAAGTGGGAAAAAGGCGAAGTTACCATGACCGATGTAATGAATAGTATCCAAAAAGATATTCAAAAAATGGATTCCTCTAAACAACAGGAAGCTCTAACAGCTCTTGGAACCCAATTCGAAGATCTCGGGATTCGCGGTACTGTATCCATTTTAGGTATTGGTGATGCTATGGTGGATGCAACAGGTAAAGCGGAAGATATGGCCAAAAAAAGCCCGGGAGAAGAATGGGAGTCCTCATTACGTGAATTGCAATCTTCTATGGTGCCAATTGGACAAATACTTGTTGATAATATAACTCCAGTAATAGACGGATTAGCGAAAATGGGGGAATGGTTTGAAAAGCTACCTGGACCAGTACAAAACTTCATTGTTGTTTTTGGTGGAATTATTACGGTAGCAGCTGTTTTAGCTCCACTGATCTTAGGTGTTGTTGTAGCAGTGAGCGCACTGGAAATTGCATTGTTACCTATTATAGGAATAGTAGTTGGTGTGGCTGCTGCTATCGCTGGTGTTATTCTTGTAATCAAAAACTGGGGAGAAATAACCGATTGGTTAGGCGATAAATGGGACCAGTTCACCGGATGGCTTTCAGATGGAACTTCCAAACTCGCTAAGAATTTTTCTGAAAAGTTTACAGAAATAAAAGAGGGTACGGTAAATAAATTTAACGAACTAAAAGATAAATCAATTCAAAAAGTAACAGATTTGAAGAATAAAGGAATCGAAATGATTGCTTCATTTGCAAGAAACGGTATTAAAAAAGCAGTCGAAATGAAAACAGGTTTTACTAATAAAGTGGAAGAGCTAAAAAATGGAGCAATTAACAAGTTTAACAATCTCCGTGATCGAGCAGCAGAAATTATGAAGACAACAAAAGAAAAAATACTATCTCCAATTCATGCTGCACGTGATGCAGTTAAAACAGCTGTAGAGAAAATGAAAAGTTTTTTCAATTTTAATTGGAAGTTACCTTCGATTAAAATGCCAAGATTCTCGGTAAGCGGAAGTAAAAACCCACTAGATTGGATAGAACAGGGAGTGCCTAAATTAAGCGTTAAATGGAATGCGAAAGGTGGTATCTTCACTCGTCCAACTATATTTGGTGAGAATAACGGACAATTACAAGGAGCTGGAGAAAGAGATCCAGAGGGAGTTTTACCTTTAAACGAGGAAACATTAGGAGCAATCGGTAAAGGGATCGCTGCCACAATGCAACAATCTAGAGGGGATAATAGACCAATTATTTTCCAAATAGACGGTAGAACATTTGCTCAAGTAATTGGTCCATATACAGATGCAGAAGGCGGTATACAAATTAGAAAAATAGAAAGAGGGTTGGCATAGATGTATGGTATTAAGTTTAATGGAAAACATTCATATACTGATATGGGCTACACTATGCCAATTGATGAAAGGGAAATAGGTTTTCCAAGCAAAGAAAAAATCTTAGTGAAGGTTCCCTTTTCTAATGTTGAATATGATTTTAGTGAAGTTTATGGCTCGCAAACTTATTCATCAAGAATGTTGAAATATGGTTTCAATGTTCTAAAAGAAGGTAACTGGACACATCAAGCCATGGAATTTCAAAAAACTAAGTTGATAAATTGGCTTATGAATAGCAACGGAAAACAAAGGCTATATGATGACGATATTCCAGGTTATTATTTTTTGGCTGAGGTAGAAAGTGAAGCAAGTTTTGTGGATGACTTTGAAACAGGTACTCTTTCAGTAACATTTAAGGCATATCCGTTTATGATTGCAGATCTATCAGAAGGACACGATATTTGGGATGAGTTTAATTTTGAATTAGATGTCTCTCAACAAGTGGACTTTACAGTAACAGGAACATTATTAGTCACATTGATTAATAATGGTACACCAGAAGTAGTGCCGGAAATAATATCATCTAGTCAAATGAAATTGGTTAAAGAAGGAACTACTTATACAATTAATGCTGGTGTTACAAAAAGTAGTGAATTGGTACTCAAAAGCGGTGAAAATGTAATTAATATCACTGGAAATGGTAAGATATCTTTTAAATTTTACAAGGAGTTGATTTGATTGTATAAGGTTACGATTATTAATGACGGTAAAGAAACAGTCATTCATTCTCCTGTTGTAAATGAACTGAAACTACCTTCAGGAATAATAAAAAAAGCGATTAATGCTATAGATTCCTTCATTTTTTCATTTCACTTAAATAATCCTGGATATGGAAAAATGAAGCCATTAAGAACGTTAGTCAATGTATTAAATATAAAGACAGGTAAATATGAATTTGAAGGACGCGTGTTGGGACCTAGTGAACAGATGGACCCCAATGGACTAATTATTACTTTTTATGAATGTGAAGGAGAATTAGCCTATTTACATGATTCTCAGCAACGTCATTTAGAGTTTAGAGGAACACCAAAGCAGCTCTTACAGTCGATAATCAGTTATCATAATCAGCAAGTAGAAGAATATAAACGTTTTGAGGTTGGAGAAGTAACAGTAACCAATTCAACAAATAATCTATATCTCTACTTATCTGCTGAAAAAGATACTTATGACACAATAAAAGAAAAATTAATTGATAATGTTGGTGGCGAACTTCAAGTCCGAAAGGAAAATGGGGTTCGCTATTTGGATTGGCTTGTGAAAATAGGTGTAGACAGCAATACAGAAATTAAAATTGCGAAGAATTTACTTACTATGACTAGAGATGTGGATCCATCGACTATAATAACTCGTTTAACTCCACTTGGAACTCGTATTGAGTCCAAGGAAGAAGGAGCGACAGATGCTAGTGAAGCCAGATTGACCATTGAATCTGTCAATGGCGGTAAACCCTATATAGATAATCCTGCTCTCGTTGCTGAATTTGGAATACAAGGTGGTTCGGTTATTTGGGATGATGTAACAATTGCTAGTAATTTATTGTCAAAAGGAAAAGAATGGTTTGCTAATCAAAAGACTTCACTCAATCAATATCAAATATCAGCTATTGATCTGTCTTTGATTGGATTGGATATTGATAGTTTTGTGGTTGGTAATACTCATCCTGTCATTAATCCCATAATGGCAATTGATGAGCGTCTAAGAATTGTAGGGAATTCCATCGATATAAACGAAGTTGAAAACTCTTCTTTAACAATTGGAGATAAGTTCAAAACTCTTTATCAATATCAGAGTGAAGCAAATAAAGCACAATCTAAAGTTGCAGAACTTCAAAATGCAGTATCTCAACAAACAAACAGAATAGGCTCAATTTCGACTGAATTATCTTTAACTAAGGAAGAATTGAATTCAACAAAAGAAATGCTACAGCAAACGCAAGAACGATTAGAAAGTTATGAAAATATCACGGACGAAGATATTACATCAATTAATCGATCTGTAAGCGACTTATTAGATGCTATTAATGACATTGAACAAGCAATTGCTGACATACCACAATACCAATTAGCTACAAGTACAACAGATGGCCTTATGAGTGCTTCTGATAAAAGCAAATTAGATTTAATTAAACTTTTAAACTCGATTGATTTAGATGTGTTAAAGGATAAATTAGATTTAATTACTGTTTCATCCCCAGTTAATTTAGATACTTTAGTAGAAAGAGTTACAAAGTTAGAAGAAGGAGGGCAATAAATGGCATATAGAGATCCGACCCCTGTATCACCTAGTAAAATTGATTACAATAAAAGCAAAGTAGATCCACGAGTTTCTAATTATACAAAGCAAGTTAGAGAAAAACAGCATGGTATAGACACACGAGAAGCTATGGCAAGAGCCGAGGAAATATCAAGTGTAGTATCTACTGAAGCGAAAGAATTAAGCGAGAAAACTAAAGTTAGACAAGATGTGTTAGAAAAGCAATTCGATGAACAGATAGAAAATATGACATTAGAAGATCCATCATCTGCCGAAATAGTTGCTGCACATGTAAATGCTAATACTGGGGAAAGTTGGACGACCGTTGGCAGAAGGTTAGATGATGAAAATAAAAAAGTTAACGAACAGTTGGGAGAGGCTGGAGTTTATCCTAAAGCATTAGGAGCTAAAATAGATGGCTCTACAAATGATACGGGTTATATTAATGAAGCCATAGCGACAGGGAAAAAGTTACTTGGTAATGGGAAGGCTGTGGTTACAAGTATAGAAGCGCCAAAAGGCTTTGATTCTTCAAATACTCTAAAAATTATAAGAGAAAGTGATGGGTATTTATATAACTCTTACGCGGATAAATACAATAGATTAGTATTTGGACAAGAATATTTATCTTATTTTCACCGTCGTATTGCTGCTGGTAGTAGTGTATCCATCTGTTTTAGTGGAGATTCTACAACTGCTAATACAGGATTTATAAATGGGTATAAAATAAATGAACTTATACAAACATTAGCAACCAATGATGGATTTTATAATGTAATGACTGTCAATCGAGGTCAGCCTGGTAAAACATCATGGGATTGGATTAATGATTATCTTGACGGAGACTTAGCAGTAAATGCAGACATGATGGTCATAAGATGGGGGATTAACGATCCAGAAAAAGGCTCTGATTTAGATGATTTTATGAAAAATATGAGGGCTGGGTTAGAAAAAATTCGTCAAACCAAAACTTACGCTCAAATGTCGGTAGTTCTAATGATGCCTAATACAACTAGTGATCATGAACACGGTCGCGGTGAGGTGTGGTATGAAAGTATGGTAAATGGACTAAAACGACTTGCTAGAGAATTCCAGTGCGTATTTATTGATACTTATGCTTATTTACAGTCAAGTCGTAATGCTTATGATTACATGGATAGCGCATATGATGGGGCAAGCTCAATACATCCAAAAGAAATAATGAATATTTGGATAGCAGATATTATTTATGAAACAATTTTTCCGAGGGCAATGAAGCTACTTTTTGCACAAACTGAACCAATATCTTTGGCAGGATCTTTACAAAACGGCTGGTTTGTTCCAAGTGGATTTAGATCACCCGGATACTGGTTTGAAAATGGCTCCATTAAATTTAGAGGAGTAATAAAAGCAGGTATCCTTACTACAGGTACAACTATATTTACGTTACCTATATCTTTGGCAACTGCAACGTTTTTAGATGTTGGAACTCGTGGTGGGGGCGGATCATTAATGCTTGATATTAATGGAAATGTAAAAATTGAAACATTAATTCCTCCTCAAAGTGGGGACCAGTGGGTTACCTTTGAAGGTGCAGAAGCAAAATTAAATAGAAACGTTATTAATTTACCTTAGAAAGGAGATTATACGATGGGATTGTTAAAAAGAAATGTTCAAATGGATAATGGTCTAGTTGCTCCAACTGTGTATTACAATATTTCTTATTTTCAAGGTAATAAAGAAAATGTAACTTATAATGTTTATGCATATGCCTCCCGAGAATCTTATTTGACTGGATTTCCTTTGTTGTTTACGCGTTCATATAATTTTCCCTTTACTTCAGGTGATATAATTAAAAGTGGTTATATTCATCTTAAAGATTTAGCTGAATTTAAGGATGCAGAGGATGTAATTGATTAGTTTACTTAGTAATAATAAAAAAATTTAATTTTGTGATAGAATTGAGGGAAACTTACAAAAAAAGGAGAAATAACAAAATGTTTGGAAAAGTGGATCCTGATAAATATCTATATCATTTCACTTCATACACAACAGCATTAGAGTATATATTACCTCAAAGAACTTTAAGAATTAATTCATACTCAAATATGAATGATCCAAGAGAAAGTAAAAAATGGAATTTTAATGTTTCATATTCTAGGGATAAATTAGATTATATAGGGTTTAATGAAATTCAAGAAAAATTCCATTCTAATTTAAAAATGAAAACTAAGGTACTATGTTTTACAAAGGACAATCTAGATTTTAATGAAATGGAGTTCATGACTAGAGGATATTTACACCCTAGAATGTGGGCTCAATATGGTGGTAATCATAAAGGTTTGTGTTTAATGTTTGATAAATCTAAGCTAGCAAAAATTATTGATGATAACCTTTCACCGAAAGGAGACATTTATCAAGGCGCAGTTAGATATGGCAAGTTTTCAATAAATCCATTTCATGTAGATTATGATGAATTAAAATCATTAGGATATGAAAAATTTATTAAAAAACAAGTTAAAGAAAATTATCAGGAACTATATTTTGAAAAAATGTTAGATTGGAAGGATGAATGTGAATACCGTTGGGTTCTCGTTTCTGATGAAAATAGTGAATTTGAATATGTTCATTATAAGGATTCTTTAGTAGCTATTATTTTAGGAGTTGATTTTCCACCTGTATACGAAACTATTATTGAAAGTTATTCTAAGAAGTTTAAAATTAATGTAGTTAGAATGTATTGGAATAATGGGCAGCCTAGTGTATTGCCTGTATATATGTTTGAAAATGAGGAACTAACGGATTTCAAAAAAGTATTTTAAGAATTGTGAAGTAAGCACATTAACTGAAAGAAGGAAATAACTCCCTAGTGTCGAATAATGTTGCAAGGGAGTGGTGTTATGAGTGAAGAGTACTTTCATGTGTCTAGAGACGATCTTAAAATTGGTTCGATATTAGAAGCTAAATATGGACAAATCATACAAGATAGCCGATATTTTATGTTTAACGATTTAAACTATTCTCAGTATCTAAAAGAAATGATAATTGAAGAGGAAAGGGTACAATCTTTCCCTAAAATACCTTCTAGATTAAAGTGTATATATGTCGTTGACAGTATAGAGCTTGCTAAGAAATATTTAAAGGAGTTTAATAAAGAGTTTATTTATAGAGTTAAAATTACAGATGGAATAATTCATAAAGTGGATATGAAATGGATGGATTATAATAGACAATCTCTTGAAAATATAAGAGAGATAGCTAGGAGATATTTTAGCGGACAAACAATAGGACAAGATACTTTTATTGAATGTTTAGTTGAAGGCACGGTTGTTATAGAAAACAAAATTTATATCTAATAGTACCCATCTAGGGTACTATTTTTTATTTCATTCAAGGAGGTGAGTCCATGATTACAGAGAGAAAAGGGGGATGGGAAAATGCTAACAGAGGTGCCTACATTGGAAGAGATAGTTGATGATCACGAAGGAAGGATAAAAGCACTTGAAGATTATCAGAAGGAACAAGAAAAGCTAAATCAAGAAATTAAAACACAGTTATTAGCTACTGAAAACACTGTTTTAAAGGAATCTGGGAAACAACAAGGTTTAGTGCAAAAGCTACTCGATCATGTCTTAGAAGAGGATAAGGAAGACCGTAAATCATCTAGGAACAATAAGACATATACACAACAGCAAATATGGAAAATAGCAGGAGTCCTTGCAGGAAGCGGAGGGCTTTTTTATTTATTGCTGGAAAAATTATTAGCTAGATAGGGGGGGGAACTGTGAAAAAGAAACTAAGCGCCTTACTAGAAGTGCGTAAGATTATTGCGTTGTCTGTGATAATTTTGTTTATAATCTTGTCACTTAAAAATGTACTACAAACAGATTTTATACAAACTGTGATAGTAACTATTGTGTCTTTTTATTTTGCTAAATCAACAGCACTAGACAAATCAAATGAGTAGCTTAATAGCTGCTCTTTTTCTTTTATAAAAAATAAAAAAATGGAGAGTGAAGTAAAAATGACGAAAATTTTAGGTATTGATGTATCAACTCATAACGGTAAACCAGACTGGGCAAAAGTTAAAGCTGATGGAGTTAAATTTGCAATGATCCGGATGGGGATTGGTAGTGATATTTCATCACAAGATGATAAAGAATTTGAACGAAATGTTAGTGAGTGTGACCGTTTAGGTATACCTTGGGGAGCATATTTATATAGTTATGCATTAAATGTTAACGATGCAAAAAGCGAAGTAGAACATGCAAAGCGCTTGCTAAAAGGGAAGAAACCAACTTATCCAATCGCATTTGATATGGAAGATGCAGACGGATATAAAAAGAAAAATGGAATGCCTAGTAATTCTACATTAGTTGATATTTGTGAAACCTTTTTAAGTGCCTTAGAAAAAGAAGGTTACAAAGTTACTTTGTATGCAAGCTTAAGCTGGTTAGATAATCAACTAAATAACAGTAAGTTAGACAAATATGACAAATGGGTTGCCCAATGGGGGCCTAAATGTACGTATGGTGGAGAATACTCATTATGGCAGTACACAAGTGATGGAGAAGTAAATGGTATTGATGGAAGAGTAGACCTGAACTATTCTTACAAAGATTTTGCTGCTAAATCTGTTAGTGAAACTAAAAAAGAGACGAAAAAAGAAGTGAAAAAAGAAGTAAAGTCTAAAACAGCGACAGTAAAAACTTATCAAGTAACTAAACAACATAATGGTTATGCTACTGCTAACGATGCTAAGTATAAGAAAAATAAAAAGACAACTGTACCAAAAGGTAAATACTATGTCTTTAATGAATCTCAAGGAATGATTAACGTCACAACTAAAAAAGGGGTGCCAGGTAGCTGGATTAATCCTTCTGAAACTTCTGCTAAAGCAACTAATCCAGAATATTATGTTGTAAAAAACAATGATAATCTTACTAAGATTGCTAAGGAATATAAAACATCAGTAGCTTCTATTTTGGCGTTAAATCCAAGTATCAAAAACAAAAACCTTATTTATCCAAAACAAAAAATTAGAGTAAAGTGATTATTATAAGCCCTGCTCTTAATTGAGTAGGGCTTATTTTCTTTTTATATAAAGTTCTCGAACCTTTTCAGTAATATCATTTGTCTCATTATAAATTATCTTTCTAAGAGTGACCTTATTAACGTTATCTCTAATCAATTTGTCACAAGCAATCTTAGCAACTCTTGCTGCTTCTGCATCTGGGTTTACTTCATATTCAAAAGAATCTACTTCATAATTGCCACGTTGTAAACTGTTGTTTGAACCTAATCCAGGATAGTGAGTAGTGTAATATATAGCGATATGTATTTGCATAATTATCTCCTTTAAAAAAAGCCCTTCTCTAATGAGTTGGGCAATTTCTTTATATATTTAGGATTTGCTTTTTCTTTAGATCAAATTCCTCTTGAGTAATAATTCCCTCATCTAACAAGGATTTCAATTCTTTAAGAGAACCGAGATCAGATTTAGAACTTTGATTTTTCATTCTTGCTTCTATTTCAGATTTTAACTTTAAAGCTTCTTCATTTTGATTTCTCTTAAACTTAACAGCATTTTGTGGTTGATCTACTGTTCTTAAAATCCCCACCATAGAACTTCTTGGAGTTGATAATTGAAGATAGCCATTTGAAGTTAAAGAAGCTTCTTTAAATTTGATTTCTTGGATTTGACTATATAACACTTTAGTATCTCCACGCAATGCCTTATGTATCATTAAATCATTCTTTCCTCTTTTGAAAATTACACCATCATCGGTTAATTCTACAGTTGTGTTTGGCTTCTTAAAAGTGTAACTCATTTACATTCCCCCACTATATTTATACCTGTATTGTACAGTTAGTATAAATTTCTTTCCATGGATTCGACAAAAATAGACATAAGATTATTCGTCTTTCCATTCATATAGTTCATCGACTTTAACATTCAATAATTTAGCTAATTTAAATAACTTTGGAGTAGGGGGATATACTTTTCCGTTTCTCCAATTGGACAAGGTATTTCTTGATATCTCCATATATGACATAACATATTCGTTTTTGAAAGGAGATTTGTCTATTTTCTCTCCAACCTTACATATCAACATATTCATCACCTATTAATTACTTTCCACAAGTAGATGAGAAATCCTTTAACAATATAGTGAGTAATAATTTTACAACTATTTTGTGATAGACAGGCATAATAGTATTCCAAATCCCATACCATTTACTATACCAAATGAATTACCACCCTAGTAGCTCGTTCGGGAATATGCCAGATACTATTATATCTTTCTTTAAAGCTATTATTTTGAATGCTAGATAGATGGGATAGATTCTAAAGAATCTATAAAGAGGTGGCGCAGGAAGGAGGAAACCAACTTGATTTTTGAAGTGATCACAACAGCTATCATGGGAGGGCTTGCCTTTCAAGCTCACTTGTCAAAGAACGGATTGAGTAACGACTCTAAAAAACTAAATAAAATTTTTGCTCTTTCAGGTCTTAATGTGAAGGATGGTAAACAGACTTTAACCACTCAATTAGTGAAGAAACGTAATTACGAATGGGGTACAGAATATCGCTATCGTATTCCACTAGGTAGAAGTTTCGAAGATTATTTATCTAAGCAAAAATCAATTGAAGCAGGATTAAATACACGTTCAGTAAAGCTTCAATTAAGAGACCTAAAAGCGCTCAAATTAGACTCGAAAATACTTTCGAATATAAGAAGCCTATATCAAAAAAAACTCGCTGACAGGAAGGAAATAGAGCTCGCTTATGATGGTATGTTAGTTGTCAGAGTATATAACGAGCCAATGCCAAAATTAGTGGATATGTTCGAAGGCAAAGCATGGGAAGTACCAATAGGAATTATGAGAGAAAAGAATAAATATATCCTTCATGATTTTGAAAAGATTCCACACTTTGTATTAGGTGGAGCTACTAGGTACGGTAAATCGAATCTTATTAACGGAATAATTACGTCTCTAATTAAACAGCAGCCGAATCATGTCAAACTACATCTTGTGGACTTAAAAGGCGGGGTGGAACTGTGTGACTATGAAAAAATTAAACAGACAGTATCAATCGCATATGAGCCGGAAGAAGCTAGGGATATATTAGAGAATGCTTATAACGAAATGAGGAAGATGCAGCAGAGGGTAAGAGAGATAGGGAAAAAGAATATACAAGAAGCTGGGATATCAAAAAGGCATTTTATCTTCATTGATGAAGTTGGGGAATTGAATCCAGAAGAAGCAGTGGATCGTGAAGAAAAAGAATTAAAGAAACAATGCCAAAAGTATATGAGTCAAATATCAAGGCTGGGAGCTGGACTTGGTTTTAGGCTAGTATTAGCAACGCAGTATCCAACAGGCGACGTTATCCCAAGACAATGCAAACAAAATAGTGATGCAAAACTATGCTTTCGTGTACAGTCTTCCACAGCTTCAAGAGTTGTGTTAGACGAAACAGGAGCAGAACAATTGCCACAAATAAAAGGTCGTGCAATATATCAAACAGCAGATAAAAGAGTCATCGTTCAAACACCATTAATTACTCCAAATGAAATTCAATCCACAATTAATCCACACATCATAGAAAAAGGAGGCAAGAAGATTGAAACCTCTAAACAGCCGACAAGAAGCAATACTATTGTCATTGAAAAAACTGGACTTTCTTAATCGTGATCAGCTGCAAATCATCCACAATCTAGGGAAAGTACGAAACACTAACAGAATCCTAAAAGAACTATCTCCATACTTAGAATCATTCCGGGAAGAGTATTCCACCATTTATTATTTAAACAGCGAAGGAAGGGCATATGTGAACTCTAACAAGGTACGTAGAAAGAACCCTTTTGTTAATCACACTATCCTTAGAAATTACTTTTATATATTTGCTAAAAAACCAACTGAATGGACTAATGAAGTGAAAATAAGTGATGGTATCACAACTTTAATAACTGATACCTGGTTTAAAGCAGGAGGAAAATATCATTTCTTAGAAGTGGATTCGTTGCAAAAAATGAAAGAGAACAGAGTGAAAGTAAATAACTATAAAGCCTTGTACACAGCTGGACATCTAGCAAAACACTTCGGCTATTTTCCACCTTTAATATGGCTTACTACGACTCAGTTACGCAAAAAACAATTAAAAGAATTGTGTAAGGAATTGCCTTGTGCTGTCTATATGATTGATGAAATCAAATAAGGGAGAGATTCTAATGGAGACTATCGCTTTTAACGACTTTATGAGTCGCAAATATAAAGAAGATCAAGTGAAAGAAAAGAAAAAATCTAGTGTAGGCAAGGTTATAAGAAGAGTAGGTACATCTATTACTATTCCATTGTTGTTAGCTAAACCAGCCTTTGCTGCTACTCCTGAAGCTATTCCAGTTGGCGCTAAAGAATGGATGGGAGAACAGGCATTGTCTACATTGGCCCATGCATTGGATCCATTAGTTGATGTTCTTGTTGCTTTATCATTTCCAGTAGCGAGCGTAATTATTGTAGGTGGTTGTTTCTTCTTTATGCTAGGGAACAGTGAGAAGGCTTGGAGTACAATCCAAAACGCAGGCTTAGGTTATGTATTGATTCAGATATCTCCATTGATATTAAATGTCTTGAAACAGATTGGTAGTGCTATATAATTAATAAAAAGGATTTCTAATTTATAAAATGTCTTTTATCGGTGTTGGAGTTCCGCCTCCAACCCATATGGCAGCAATTTGCCCTAAAGCAGTTAATGTGCTTATTCCACTACCAATTGCATGGGCAAACAGACCGGCAATAGAACCCGCTAATGAAATGCCGGAGAAGCCAGAACCATCTAAGCCGGTAATAACTCCTACAGCTGTAAGCGTAACGGCGCCAATTTCTTTCGTTAATGGAACAGTGGAAGCAAGAGCAACACCGAGATCATTGACGATTCCGTGGGATTCTTTTGGTAGAAAGTCTCCGATAATTGTACTAAAACCAGAGTCACCTAAATAGAAGAAGGCAGCGATTGGAATAACCGGTCCAAATACTTTAAAACCAAATTGGAATCCTTCGATCAAATAAGTCGTTGTTTTTTCCAAGCCTTTATTTTTATAGCTTACTAATGTTATTAAAAGAAGAATAAAAATGGACGTTCCACCAACCAGCGCGGTAGCATCTCCCCCTTGTAAATCTAATAAAAACATGGCTGCAACGTCAAGAATATAGAGAATGGGAATTAGGATGGCGAACAGTTTCTTTTGTGTATTACTCAGTAGTAATTTATTTACTTGGGGAAGAATATCTGATTTATTAATAGAGGTGACTCCAGTTGCAAAAGTCAGTGTTCCTCTTTTCATATCGCGTTTAATAAAATAGAACGCAGTAATAGTTGTCACAACCCCCATAACAATCACAAGGGGAATACTTGCATGCATGACGTCTTCGACAGGTATGCCGGCAGCATCTGCTGTAAGTTTCGGTGCAGCTTGGATGATAAAATCTCCTGATAAGGCAATTCCATGGCCGAACAAATTCATCGCCATTGCAACGGCAATTCCTGGCAGACCAACCCGTAAAGCTACTGGTAAGAGAACAGCACCAATCAATGCTACTGCGGGGGATGGCCAGAAAAAGAAAGAAATGAGCATCATTACTATTCCGATCGTCCAATAAGCGAGTCCAGGTGAACGAATAAGTTTGGAAAAGGGAGAAATCATTACATCGTTAATACCAGTTTTCGTCAAAATTCTACTCATTGCCACAATAATAGAGATGACAGCAATAGTAGGTAACAATTCTGTAATGGCAAAGATGAAACTATTGAAAATACTGCTAATCGAGGTACTTAAGGATCCGGTCGCTGTTATCGCTAATAGAAAGATTCCAACGATACAAATAAAGGTAGTATCTCTTCTGATTACCATAAAGCCGATGATAAAGACAATAAAAAGTACATATATCCAATGAAGTGCCGTTAATTCGATCCCCAAATAAATCCAGCTCCTTTCCCGATTTGAAGTCAATGATGCTATAGGCATCTATCACTATTCGGTTAATACAGATTATGTGGTTATAGGTAAAAGGTGATTGGTTCCTTTTTAAAATATAGTGTGTTTCACTTCATAGCCTTGGAATGGGAGGAAGGAGCTGATCTAAAACTCATGGAAGAAAAATTGGCCAAAGACTCCTTCTTAAGATGGAGAAAAAAACATCGAAAGAAGGAACAAAAAATTACATAATGGTAGTACAATAGATTTGTAGTTGAAAGAGCACTATTTTTTAGAATTACACAACAATTCTATATTTAGATGTCTAGGAAAGAAGGGGAGTTTTTGAGAAAATCAATCTCCAAAATAATGTTTTCAATTAGTTTACTTATTGTAGGAGTAATTTTATTACTTGTTAATATTGGTGTCATTTCCTTGGAAATAAAAAAATTATTTGTCATAATATATCCGTTTTTGCTGCTTGTTTATGGGCTGCTTTCTCTCTATCAAATAACATTAAAGCAAAAAAGTAATTTATTTTTCACTTTATTTATTCTTACTTTCGCTACTCTTCTCCTTTTGGATCGTTTTCAAGTATTAGAATTTAGATTTATTGACTTTTGGAAGTTATGGCCATTAATTCTTATTTTAATGGCACTTGGACTCATCAAACCTAAGTTCACTTTTGAGGATGACAGTGGTGGAAAAAGTTATACAAAGAAATCCAACCTCATGGGAGATGTTAAATATAATACAGATAATTGGGCTGTCGAACCGATGGAGATTTCTCATGGGTTAGGGGATGTCTATATTGATTTTAGCAAAGCTTTTATTCCTGAAGGAGAAACCGAGCTGTTTATCCATGCGAGGATTGGTGATGTGAAAATTATTGTTCCAGATGATCTAGCCATTTATGTTCATGCCGAAGTGAAAATTGGAGAAGTACGAATTCTTCAGTCGGTTAAGGAAGGAATTGGAAATACTTTAGAGCATAAATCTGCCTATTATGAAGAGGCAATAAAAAAAATAAAGCTAAATATTTTGCTTGATATAGGCGATATTACAGTGCAAAAGGTATAAGGGGGAAACATGAGACAGACAATTAGTCGTTATGGATATTATCGAAATATCGTTTTAACAAGTTTGAGTATTTCTTTGCTGCTATTTATTAGTATCTATTTATTTCCGAATTTTGTAACGTCTAGGATAGGGAATATTATTTTTGCTGTCAACTGTTTTTTTCTGATAACATTGGTGGGTTTTTATTTTGCCTTTAAATGGAGCGGCAAAATAAAGAAACAATTAGATGAAATATTTTGGTTTATATCGTCTTTAAGGAGAGGAAAAATACCGCAAAAAATGCTGCTTGCATCAAGTGAGTATGTTTATGATGTAAAAGAAGAACTTAATCAACTTGCTGATTATCAACAAGAGCAAATTCATTCTTTGCAGAGATTAGCAAATGAAAAAACAACGCTTGGACAAACAGCCCACAATGCTGCAGTAATAGAAGAAAGACAACGACTGGCAAGAGATTTACATGATGTTGTTAGTCAGCAATTATTTGCATTAAATATGATGTCTTCTGCTGCATATAAAATTTTTGACCAGGATCCTGCTTTAGCAAAGCAACAGTTACAGGAGATTGTTTCGATTGCAGGCAAGGCGCAAGGGGAAATGCGTGCATTATTGCTTCATCTAAGACCAATTGAATTAAGCAATGATACGTTGTGTGATGGCATAATCAAACTTATTCAAGAGCTGAAAGGAAAAACAATGCTTCATTTTTCTGCAAGCATCGATGAAATAGATGGTCTATCTACGGCTGGGCAGGAACATCTTTTTCGCATTGTTCAAGAGGCTTTATCCAATGTGCTTCGTCATTCCCATGCAGATAAAGTAAGAATCATTTTGGAAGAGCGAGGTGAATATGCTTCTCTACATATAAGTGATAATGGCAAAGGCTTTGATCCGACGATAGAGAGGATTGCATCATATGGGTTAAAGACAATGAGAGAGCGCTGTGAGGAAATTGGTGGTGTGATGGAACTTCGATCAAAAATTGGGGAAGGTACCTATATTGATATTAGAGTGCCAACAAAGGGGTGGGAAAATGATTAGAGTGGTAGTGGTTGATGATCATGAAATGGTGAGAAAAGGAATTATTTCTTATTTAATGACAGAACCAAATATTCATATTGTAGGAGAGGCAAATAGTGGTCAGACGGCAGTTCAGCTTGTACTCAAGGAGAAGCCGGATATTGTGTTAATGGATTTATTAATGGACAATGGGAATGGTATCGAAGCGACAAAGGATATTTTAAAGGGGTATCCTAGCTGCAAAGTTATCATTATCACAAGCTTCTATGATGAAGCACAAGTTATTCCGGCAATAGAAGCAGGCGCATTTAGTTATTTATTAAAAACAGCAAGTGCTACAGAGGTTGTACGGGCAATTAATAAAGCTTATAGTGGCGAAGCAGTGATTGAGCCAAAGGTTGCTAACGTGATGGTGAAAAAATTGCGAGCAACAGAAAGAAAACCACATGATGATTTAACAGAAAGAGAATTAGAAGTATTAATGTGCATTGGAGAAGGAATGACTAATCAGGCCATTAGTGAAGAACTATATATTGGAATCAAAACAGTAAAAACACATGTAAGCAATATTTTATCGAAATTAGCAGTAGCCGACCGAACCCAAGCTGCTGTATATGCCAATAGAAATGGCATTATTAAAACAAGATAGTCATAAGTTCAGGTGGCTACTGGATTAATTACGCTTTTTCTTCATCTGGAATTGTTAATTGTACGAAATACGGTTTTCCATTAAAGATAGAATGCTGGGAACTATTCCAGCTTTTTTCATTACTTTTACCAATAGGAGCTTCTGCATTTGCTTCTTGCTGTTTCCATTTTATATAATTCGCTTTTTCTTCCCATAGACAAAAGAGGATATATGTGTCTCCTTTGGCAGGGCGAAGGAAGCGAATAGCTGTCATTGCTTTGTTTGCGATAGATGTGAAGTATTTCATCATCTTATGTTCGAAAACAGGTTTATTTTCTTCACTTACTGGAATATGATTCATGGTAATAAATCCTTTATTTTCTAACATTCCATAACTGAATAAAATGTCATAGCTTCTTGGTTCTTGGAAGAAAGAAGGAGCTTGACTTTCGTGTAGTAGTATCGCCCGATCGCTGGCTTCTTCCTGCATTAATAACAAGGTTTCAGTCGAAAATTTATTTTCGTATTTCTTCCCTAAATAATCATAGGTTCCGCTAGTAAGATAAATATTCACTAATCTCCCTCCAAGTTATAAGGATATATAAAGCATACAATAGAAAGGGGAAAGTTACGATAGATCCTCTTAAATTACCCATAACTAATGAAATACTCTTATTTGTTTATATTAACATTAACAAACCATGTTATTCGAGATAGCTGGTTTCATTCAAAGCTTTTCCCTTATGTTCTTATGATTTAACTTTTTGTGTGCGCTACCACATAATTCATAAGAGGTGTAATCTCCTTTATTTTTGGGTAAAAAATGTCTAAATTGTGACAAAGTGATAAGTTATCTATGCAAAGATAGTAAAAAAGATATATTATTGAAATATATGCATGATTGAGAATGAATATTTTTACATATAGTAAGGAAAAAAGAATGGAATGTCTAGGACAGGCATTCCTTTTTATTGGGATGGTAATAACTTGGAAAGAAACATAAAAAATTAGTTTAAAAACTTTTTACTTGCATATTATTTATAAATATTATAACTTAATAATTATTATAAATAACATTGATCACTATATAGAATGAAATACATACCTTTGAAAGGTGGACATCAAAAGGATGAATAAACAGATGAAAGATACATTTATTAAAGCGGCAAAAGGACAGCCCACTGAATATGTTCCGGTATGGTATATGCGACAGGCAGGTCGTTCGCAGCCTGAATACCGAGCAATTAAAGAGAAATATTCTTTATTTGAAATAACGCATCAGCCAGAGCTATGTGCTTATGTTACGAAATTACCGGTTGATCAGTATGATGTCGATGCTGCAGTATTATATAAAGATATTATGACACCACTGCCTGCCATTGGGGTAGATGTGGAAATAAAATCAGGAATCGGACCTGTGATAGAGAATCCTATTCGGTCAATGGAGGATATTACAAGACTTGGTATGTTACATCCTGAGCAAGATATTAAATATGTCCTTGACACGATAAGACTGCTTACAACCGAGCAATTAAATGTTCCGTTGATAGGCTTTTCCGGTGCTCCTTTTACTCTTGCTAGTTACATGATTGAAGGTGGACCATCCAAAAACTATCATAAGACAAAAGCGTTTATGTATGCTAAACCAGACGCTTGGCATGCTTTAATGGAAAAGCTTGGTGATATGGTGGTTACTTATGTGAAGGCGCAAATTAATGCAGGTGCTAGTGCGATTCAAATTTTCGATTCATGGGTAGGCGCATTAAATGTGGAGGACTACCGCTTATTTATAAAGCCTGTTATGCATAGAATTTTTTCTGAGCTGGAGAGTGAAAATGTTCCCTTCATTATGCACGGAGTCGGGGCGAGTCATTTGGCACTTGAATGGAATGAGCTTTCCTTGGATGTAGTTGGCTTAGATTGGCGCTTACCTATATCAGATGCAAGGAAAATGGGAATAACTAAAGCTGTCCAAGGAAATCTAGATCCCGCAGTCCTTCTTGCACCATGGAGTGTTATTGAGGAAAGAGCGAAACAAATCATTGAACAGGGAATAGAACAGCCAGGCTTTATCTTTAATTTAGGACATGGTGTGTTCCCAGATGTAGATCCAGCTGTGTTGAAAAAATTGACTGGTTTTATTCATGAATATTCCGGTGACTTACTAAGTAAGCGTGCGCGCAAATAAAAGATATATTAAGGATAGCTAAAGTTAAAAAAATACAAAATAATACAATGAAATGAGGTAATGAAAAATGAGTCGAAAAAAAATGGGCCTTCTTGTTATGGCATATGGAACACCATATAAGGAAGAAGATATTGAAAGATATTATACAGATATTAGACATGGAAGAAAGCCGACAGATGAAATGCTTCATGATTTAAAGAGTCGCTATGAAGCAATTGGAGGAATCTCTCCATTAGCAAAAATTACGATGGAACAAGCAAAGGGACTAGAAGCGCATCTTAATGAAATACAAGACGATATTGAATTTAAAATGTATATAGGATTAAAGCATATTGAGCCATTTGTAGAAGATGCAGTAAAGATGATGCATGAAGATGGAATCAAAGAGGCAGTGAGTATTGTGTTAGCCCCTCATTACTCTACCTTCAGTATTAAGGCATATAATAATCGTGCAAAAGAAGAAGCAAAAAAATTAGGCGGCTTAACCATTCATAGTATTGAAAGCTGGTATAAGGAGCCAAAATTTATTAGCTATTGGGTTAATCAATTAAAAGAGACCTACGCTAAAATGTCGCAAGAAGAACGAGAGAATGCAGCGTTAATTGTCTCTGCACATAGTTTACCAGAAAAAATCCTTCAATATGGAGATCCATATCCAGACCAATTAAAGGATACAGCAGAGTTAATTGCAAAGGGAGCAGGTATTTCTACTTATTATCTAGGCTGGCAAAGTGCGGGGAATACACCAGATCCTTGGCTTGGTCCAGATGTTCAGGATTTAACAAGAGATTTACATGCAAAATATGGATATAAAGCATTTGTATATGTGCCAGTAGGATTTGTAGCGGAACATTTAGAAGTCTTATATGACAATGATTATGAGTGCCTTGTTGTGACAGAAGAAGTTGGAGCAAGCTATTATCGACCAAAAATGCCAAATGCTCAGCCGGAATTTATTGATGCATTAGCGACAGTGGTTTTAAAAGAAATTGCAGTGCCAATTAAAGGATAAAATGCCTCAAAATTATTTTTTGTTGATGCTATTATGTTGTAAACGGAACCAAGTGATTTTTTCGAAAATCACTTGGTTTCTTTTGTTGCAACGAGTTTAACTCTGTGATATATTCTTTTTTGTACTAACTGACCGAAATGTTATTTTAGTCAGTTTTTTTGATAAATCAATAATTAAGCTGTAATGGCGAATAAATGGATGGAGATAAAATTTATTCTACATAACTGGAGAGACTATCTTTATTCGCATGGAAAGAAAGAGGTGGAATATTTGGCTGTTGACCGTAGGAAGCTTATTTTAGAAGCGGCGACTAAATCATTTTCTATGTTTGGTTATAAAGCAACAACTATGGATCATGTTGCTAAAATTGCAAATGTAGGTAAAGGAACGATTTATACTTTTTTTAAGAATAAGGAGGAGCTCTTTTTTGAAATAGTTAATGATTTAATTACAGAAATGAAGGAAAGAGCTGATGAGTCATTTGATTCTTCTTCTACGTTTATGGAAAATGCCCATCGTGCAGTGATGAATATGCTTGAATACCGCAAAGAGCATCATCTGACGGTTAAGCTTTTTCAAGAACAGCGTGAAATTGGTACGCTGGAAGTAAAAGAAGTAATTAGCCATTTAGAAAATGCGATCTTAAATTATATGAAAACACGTGTACAAGAAGCAGTAGATAAAGGAGAAATTCACACACAGAATCCAGAGCTGACATCCTTTATTATTATTAAAGTATACTTAGCGCTCATTTTTGAGTGGGAGAAACATCATCCACCGCTTACTACAGAGGAAATCGCATCGAGTTTTGAATTACATCTATTTCATGGAATAGCAAATCCGCTTAATAAATGAGAAAATAGTCCGTTAGTTATTTTTCTTTTAACAAGCTACTAGAATTGTTTTTTAAAGGATAAATGATTGATTAAAAATGGAGGGAATTATATGAAACAAAGTTTACTAAAGGCAGAGCTGTCCTCTATTTTTAAAAATAAAATGGTGCTGATCTCTGTTATCGCTATTGTGTTTGTTCCAATACTATATGCAGGTATTTATTTATGGGCCTTTTGGGATCCTTATGGAAACTTAGACAAATTGCCTGTTGCTGTTGTAAATGAAGATACAGGGACAGAGATGAATGGAAAATCATTAGATATCGGAAAAGATTTAGTAGAAAATTTAAAGGATAGCGAAGACTTTAATTTTAAATTTGTCGATAAAGAAACTGGTTATAAAAATTTAGAAAATCAGAAGTATTATATGCTGATAGAAATTCCAAAAGATTTTTCAAATAATGCGACAACATTGCTTGAAGATAATCCACAAAAATTGGACCTGAAATATGTTTCTAATCCAGGATATAATTTTATTTCTTCTCAAATAGGGAATTCCGCAATTGAAAAAATAAAGCAAGGTGTTAGTAAAGAAGTGACAGAAACTTATGCGGAATCTATTTTTGAAAATATTACGAAAATGTCAGACGGCTTAAAAACAGCAAGTAATGGTGCAAAAGATTTAAAAGATGGAACAGATAAAGTAAAGTCGGGTACCGAAGAAGTGTATAAAAATCTAGAAACACTTGCTGAAAAGTCTATACAATTTTCTGATGGTGTTAATAGTGCTAATAATGGAGTGAAAGAGCTCGCCAATGGAGCAGATGATTTAAATCAAGGATTAACGCAATTGCAATCAGCCCAAGGGAAATTAAATGATGCTGCACAGAAATTGCAAGGGGGAGACCAGGCAATTCTTGATGGTGTTTCGCAAGCGAAAGATGGAATCAACACAGTTAAAGCCAATATTCCTTCGTTAATTGAAGGGACAAATAAGCTGCAAACAGGCTCCAATACTTTAACGCAAGGCTTAACAGACTGGAGCGATAAATCAGCACAATTGGCTGCTGGAGCTAATCAGTTGCATGAAGGTGCAACAACCTTACAGGAAACAGTTAATGCGATAATGCCCATGCTGCAAGGTTTACCAGAAGAAAATAAGCAACAGCTTGTAGCAGCACTTAAAGGGTTGGTGGATGGCAGTTCTTCCATTGCCACCAATACAAAAGCGTTAAGTCAAGCAGCAGACCAGCTGGCAGCAGGCGGAACAAGCTTGTCTAATGGCATAACAGACTTAAATAAAGGGCAAAAACAATTGCAAACAGGCATTAATCAGCTGAGTGATGGAAGCAGCCAGCTAGAAAATGGGGTAAAACAGCAGGTAGCTGGTCAGGAACAATTTGTGGCTGGTATGAATAAGTATGCTTCTGAATTTGCAAAAGCTGTTAATGGTTCTACTAAATTGTCCACTGGTGCAAACACCTTAGTATCAGGAATGAATACACTTGCAACAGGATCGAATGCTTTATCAGATGGAACCGATTTGCTAAAAGACGGATCAAAAAAATTGGTAAATGGAACATCTTCTTTATTAGATGGAAGCAAGGAGCTTTCGTCTAAATTATCAGACGGAGCTGAGGAAGCAAGTTCCATCCATTCTGATGAAAAAACATATGACATGATAGCAGAACCAATCTTAGTTGACCAAGATAAAGTATCGGATGTGCCAAACTATGGAACAGGCTTAGCGCCATATTTCATTTCGCTAGGACTATTTGTTGGTGCATTAATGCTCTCTATTGTGTTCTCTTTTGCAGAACCAGAAGAACAGCCGAGAAGTGGAATTCGTTGGTTCTTAAGCAAAACGATTATTTTGATTGGGGTAGGAATCTTACAGGCTTTAGTTGCCTGCTTTGTATTGCTAGTCATCTTAGGAATGGAAGTGGAAAGTGTACCATTATTTATCCTATTTACCATTCTAACTAGTTTAGTATTTTTCTCGATCATTCAATTTTTGGTTACTTTATTTGGAAATCCAGGACGATTTATTATCGTCATCATCATGATTTTCCAATTAACAACTAGTGCGGGTACTTTCCCGTTAGAGTTAATACCAAATGTTTTACAACATATTCACAATCTCTTGCCAATGTCTTATTCAGTAGCTGGATTAAAAGCAGTTATCTCTACTGGTGATATGGACTTTATGTGGCATAATGCAGAGATTCTTGGTATTTATCCACTTATATTCTTTGCGGGTACAGCTGCTTACTTTATTTTTAAATACAAACGGTATTATACAAATAAGGAAGTAGAAGTAACGGTAGAATAATTTGAAAAAGCTGCTAACTTTATATCTTCCTAAGTCACATCTATTGTGCGAAGCCTTGATAGAGTGTGGGGAAGATACATAGTTGCAGCTTTTTATATTGTGCTTAAAATATCACTCCAATTCTTAAACTTTGCCAATTCTATGAAAAAAGTACAAATGAAGTGATTATTTCCCGTTTTTTCGTTATAGTATAAAAGGGTAATTAAATTCGGGAAAATTGGATATAATTCTACAAAATTATAAGGGGTGTCTTTTTATGCTGTTTATAGATAATAAAGGGATAACAGATCCACGCATTAATCTAGCAATTGAAGAGTATGCTTTGAAAAACTTAGACATAAATGAAACGTATCTTTTATTTTATATAAATGAACCTTCTATCATTATTGGGAAAAACCAGAATACGATAGAAGAAATTAATACTGATTATGTAGAATCAAATGGCATACATGTTGTTAGAAGATTATCTGGTGGCGGTGCCGTCTATCATGACTTAGGTAATTTAAGTTATAGCTTTATTACAAAAGATGACGGGAATAGCTTCCATAACTTTAGAAAGTTCACTGAGCCTGTTGTTCAAGCACTTAAAAGCATGGGAGTAAATGCTGAATTAAGTGGTCGTAATGATCTTCTTGCTGAAGGTAGAAAAATTTCTGGCAATGCACAATTTTCTACAAGAGGAAGAATGTTTACGCATGGAACATTATTATTTGATTCTGAAATGGATCATATTGTGTCAGCATTAAAAGTGAAAAAAGACAAAATTGAATCTAAAGGGATCAAATCAGTAAGAAGCAGAGTAGCGAATATTACTGAATTTCTTCCAGAAAAAATATCTATTCAAGAATTTCGCAACCTATTATTAAGCTATCTCTTCGATGGGGAAGAGAATATTCAAGAATATGTCTTAACAGCAGAGGATTGGGAAAAAATTCATCAATTATCTAAAGAAAGATATCAAAACTGGGATTGGAATTATGGCAAATCTCCTAAATTCAATTTACAGCATTCTCATCGTTTCCCAGTTGGTCAAATCGATGTAAGATTTGATGTAGTAAAAGGAATTGTGAAAAACTGCAAAATTTATGGTGATTTCTTTGGAGTTGGCGATGTAGAAGATATTGAAAAACGACTGATTGGGGTCCGCTATGATCGCTCCGAATTAGAAAAGGCATTAGACGACATTTCTATTAAGCATTATTTTGGAAATGTGACAAAAGAAGATTTTCTGCAATTGATTTATTGATGAGATAGAAGAATAAAAAAAAGCATCTTAAATGATAGGAGGTATCTTATTATTTTAGATGCTTTTTTTATACCCTTTTTGAAAGTAAGAGTGCAACGGGGAGCTGGACACGCTTTTTTTACATCAAAATAAATAGTGGAAATATCTCCTTTTAGTTCTAAAACAATCCTTTTTGGACTACTTATTAATAATAGGTTGTACTAGGCTGGCAGGAGGGAGATTATGACTAGAAAAATTGGCTTTTATGCAGTAGTTGCCTATGTGTTATATGGTTTGTTTTTTTATTGGTATTTATTTCAATATACTAGTCCAGCTTTACCCTTTGAATATCAAGGATCTCAAGCAGATCCAAGTACTTTTTTAAATAGCAGAGAATTGGTATTAAGTGAGGAATATTCACGGGTAAGGAACTTCTTGTTTTTTATTTCTACACCATTTGAATGGCTTTTTTACTTATTTGTTTTGTTATTTGGCTTTTCCAAAGTATTTAAAAAATGGGGAGAGGCTTCTGCGAAATATAAGTCGATGCAAACGGCTATTTACTTATTCTGGCTGAATATTACTGCCTTTATTATCACCTTTCCACTTAGTTATATTAGTTACTCTGTATCAAAAACCTATCATATTTCTACCCAGAGCTTTCCTTCTTGGATGAAGGATCAATTTATTGATTTTTGGGTGAATTATGTCATTCTGTTTCTTATTGTTTCCGTTTTATACTGGCTAATGAACAAGAGTCAAAAGAGATGGTGGCTTTATGCCTGGGTTCTATCCATTCCTTTTACCTTATTTCTCACGTTTATTCAGCCTGTCGTCATTGATCCGCTATACAATGATTTCACTCCTTTAAAGGATAAAGAATTAGAGGCAGAGATATTGAAGCTTGCGAGTGCTTCTGACATTCCAGCCGATCATGTTTTTGAAGTAAATATGTCAGATAAAACGAGTGCATTAAATGCTTATGTTACAGGAATAGGGAGCAATGCAAGAATTGTGCTGTGGGATACTAGTTTAAAGGAATTAGAGAATGACGAAATTTTATTTGTAATGGCACATGAAATGGCTCATTATGTAGAAAAACATATTTATATAGGAATAGGTATCTCCTTATTTACCTCTTTATTTGGTTTATATTTCATTTATAAATTGCTGCACTGGATTGTAAATAGATGGGGGGCAGCACTTAAAATTGCAAAAGTAGAGGATATACAATCCTTTCCTTTAATTCTTTTATTAACTTCCATGCTGCTATTTGCTGTAAACCCATTAACTAATGTCATTTCAAGATATGAGGAAAAAAGAGCTGATCACTATGCGGTCGAATTAACAGAAAATCCAGAGGCTGGTATTGTGACATTTCAAAAGCTAGCAAAAACGGGACTGAGTGAAGTAAATCCACCTTTATTGGTGAAAATATTCCGCTATAGCCACCCGACGATGCTGGAGAGAATTAGTAAGTTGGAAGAAGAAAGCATTCGATTACAAAATCAGAAAAAATAATAATACAAAAATAAAGGATGACTCAAAGAGTTTAATCATCGTAGTGATTAGGCTCTTTGGGACATCCTTTGGCTTTATTTATTGGTATTATCAAGTTCCGAAGCGCTTACATAATAAGTTAAATTCGTTGCTCAGTTCGTTAAATGTTTTTCTGTCATGTTCATCAATGGCTTTATCAATCAAGGACATCAAATTTGCTTTTTCATTTTTTAATTGAATTTCAGAAAGCAACATTTCAATATAGAGGTCTTTTACATAAGTATTTGTGTTTTTTTTCTGGCCACTTAACTTTGTAAACTCAGTATAGGGCTTATCATTCATTGTCTTTCCCTCCTGATGCCTTTTTAATATTATATGGGAAAAATTGATAATTATCAATTTGTTTTTTTAAAATTATGAAATTTGATTATAAAGTATGTCTATATTCTGAAAAATTATTTTGTCTTAAGATTCATTAGGTAAAAAGTGCTATTATAGGGGAAGATTACTAAAAAAGGAGGATTTATAGTTGGAAGAAAATTATTTAATAGTCGAAAAGTATTATATTAATTATCATACGCTTGCAGTCTTACCATACATTGTAGCTAATGGCGATATCTATTCAAAGGTATATGAACATAATAATGTTTTTTTATGCAAACGTAGTCCATTAATGATTGTGAAAGCAACATGTGGTTATCTGGGAAGTTCTTACGAAGGAAGAAGGGAGGGAACTCGCCAACTAATGACCTATTATCATAAGCTGCCAATTGTAATTGATGATTTTAATTCCGTTTATTTTTTTCCCACTCATTCTCCTAGAAATAACAACTGTGCATGGATTTCTCTTCATCATATTCTTGATACCAAAAAAATAGAAGCCTCTAAAGTGAGAATAACATTTCAAAATTTGCAAAGTGTAGAAATAGGGGTTTCACTCTATACCCTAAGAAATCAAATAATGCGGACGAACTCTCTTAAAACATTACAGCGTTATAATCATGAAGCAAGTATTAATCCTAAGTTAACATATAAAAGTTTACTGGTGGATAAACAAAAAAAATTAGCAGAAGCTCAAGGGATGTATAAAAAAAAGTAGGATAGCAATTTAATCTTTTTTTATTTGTTTTTGTTAGCTAATAGTAAACCTTTTGTATAAATAATGCTCCAATAATTCTTGAACTTTATTGCGAAGGCGGGGGTTAAAGTAGTTATGATATTCTTCATAGCCGTTATAAATAAATAAAAACATGGTAAATGCTTCATCACGATTTACTTCTTGAATCTTCATTGTATGCTTATACATATAACTCTTCGTTTTTTTTAACTCCGATTGTACTACTTTCATTGCATTTTCGAGTAGATCTATATAAGGTTGTTTTAATTTTAAATTACTTATTTTGATGACCTGCAGATCTCGATTAAGTATTGTTAAAAGCATAGGAAGATAAATAGCTTTTTCCATAACATCTCTTTCTATTTCAGGAATTCTTGTCATACTCGTTACCCCTTTCCTTTCACATAAACAGAACATTTGTTCTTTGTTTATGATAATACCTTTTTTATTTCCTATTTTCAAGTGAATAATGACAATTTTAGAGTGGCTTACAGAATTGCTTCAATAATGTACAAAGCTCCCTTGCTATCTTTGATAAAATATAAAAGAAAAAAGACAGCTTAAGAAGGGAAAAGTATTTCAGTTGTCGAAATATATAACTACTTTAATTAAGGAAGGAAGATGGAAGTGAAAGAAAGTAAAAGAATAAATGCAGAAGATTTGTATGAATTAAATTCTGTGGTGGATCCTCAAGTAAAAGGGGAAGAGTGTTTGTATGTAGTCACTTCCATTTGCCAAGAGACTGATAAGTATTATTCCAATATTTATTATAAAGATCTAAACACACTTGAAACAATGCAATGGACGTTTGGGAAACATCAAAATCATTCTCCAAGATGGTCACCGACTGGAGAAGAAATTGTCTTTATTTCTAATCGATCTGGAAAAAATCAATTATTTTTATTAAGTAAAAAAGGTGGCGAAGCGGAGCAGCTTACTTATTTAGTGAATGGAGTAAGTAATCCTGTATGGTCACCTGATGGCACAGAAATAGCTTTTCAATGCCATTTTAAAAAAGAAGAGACAGTAGACGATAAAGAGATGAAAACAGATGAGAAGGAAGAAAAGCTCTCTGCTCTAGAAGTGACAAATATGAAATATAAATCAGATGGAAAGGGTTTTTGGGATGGCAGCTATGATCATATCGCTGTCTTAAATATTAAGAATAAAACAATCAAACAACTTACTTCTGGAGAAAATAATTATTATTTGCAAAGCTGGTCACCTAATGGTCAATACATAGCAATTAGTGCAGATGAAAGCAAAGAAAAGGACTTCAGTTTTATCTCTGATATTTATCTCTACAATAGAAAAGAAGAAAGTTGGAAGAAGATAACGGAAAGCAACGGAAATTATGGAAAAGCCACATGGACCCCTGATAGTAGAAGATTAGGATTAATAGGGAGTGACAGAGAGTATGAAAATGCCACTCTATCACAGCTATGGGTGTATGAGGTAGAAGCTGATTTTCTCCAATGTTTAACACCAGAATGGGATGTGAATGTTGGGGATTATGCAATCGGTGATTTTCAACAGGGAACTGTAACACCTGGTATGCTGTGGGGAGAGGACAATGAAAGCTTTACCTTTTTAGCAACAGATCATGGAAATACAGTTGTTTATTTTGGAAATACTTCTGGAGCGATCTATCCATCTCTTATTGATAACCAGCATGTATATGGCTTATCTACAGGAGGCAGTCTAAAAAAAGCGGTGGTGGCCATTAGTACACCTACACATCCCGGAGATTTATATACATTAAATTTAGAGACTGGAGAAACTAAGCAAATAACCAATGTAAATAAAGTGTTTGTGGAAACACGGGCATTTTCTGAAGCAGAACCGCTTCAATTTACGTCTCGGGATGGTTGGGATCTTCATGGGTGGTTAATGAAGCCACAAGGTTTTAAAGAGGGCGAAAAATATCCGATGGTAGTAGAGATTCATGGAGGACCGCATGCAATGTATGCTAATTCTTATTTTCATGAATTTCAAACATTAACATCCAATGGTTTTGCTGTACTATTTATTAATCCGAGAGGAAGCCATGGATATGGACAGCAATTTGTAGATGCTGTCCGTGGAGACTATGGTGGAAAGGATTATGAAGATATTATGGATGCCATTGATTATGCAATAGAAACATTTGATTTTATTGATGCTTCTCGCCTAGGGGTTACAGGAGGAAGCTATGGCGGCTTTATGACAAACTGGATTGTTGGACATTCAGACCGTTTCAAGGCAGCTGTTACACAGCGCTCCATCTCTAATTGGATTAGTTTTTATGGGGTAAGTGATATAGGGTATTACTTCACAGATTGGCAAATAAAAGCAGATTTAAATGATATAGAAACACTGTGGAAGCATTCTCCGTTAGCCTATGTAAATAACATACAAACACCTTTACTAATATTACATAGTGAAAAAGATTATCGTTGTCCAATTGAACAGGCAGAACAGTTGTTTATTGCCTTGAAGGTACAAAAGAAAAAAACAAAATTTGTCCGTTTTCCAGAATCAAATCATGAACTTTCCAGAAGTGGCAAACCTGCACTTCGAATAGAGCGATTAAACTATATTAACAATTGGTTTTTAGAGTACGTATAATTAATCAATAAAAGAGGGCGCCGTTGGGTGCCCTCTTTTATTGATATGGGATAATTCTTTTGGAATAAATACTTTGATTTTAAGAGGAGCGTATATGGAGACAGAGAGAGAAAAGGACAATGTTACCTTGCGATGTAATTTTAAGCAGAAAAAAATGTAGAATGGAACATTTTTTGATATGATAGTAAAAAGAAAGATAATGACGAAGAAATTAAGGGGCTAGATAAAGCATAGGAATTTACATGGAAAAGAAGGTCTATAAATTTTTTGCAAAGGCTACAATTAATAATGAAATAATTAAAAAATGAGATTGATATAGAAAGGATTAAAAGAAATGGGGAGAGAAGAATATAGAAAAGGAAAGAAAAGAAGGAGATTACGAAAAGGAAGAGTTTTTTTCCTGTTCCTTATTCTATTTATATTAGCTGTAACTATATATAGTATTTTTCAATATAAGCAAGGTGAGAAGCAATCGTTAGGGAAGATAGGAATAGACGAGGTTAAATATGAATTTAATGGGGAAAAAGATAGTAGCGGAGGCACAAATATTCTTTTATTGGGAAGTGACCAGCGTAAAGGGGAAAAACAATCTAGAACCGATACGATTATGATTGCCCAATACCATCCAGATAAAGGTACATATAAAATCATATCGTTAATGAGAGACATGTATGTAGATATACCAGGATATGGACAAGGTAGAATAAATACAGCTTATACGGTAGATGGTCCTGAATTACTAAGACAAACCATTAAACAAAATTTCGATATAGATTTACAATATTATGCAATTGTCAATTTTGAAGGATTTGAAGCAGTAATTGATGAAGCATTCCCAAATGGTGTAGAAATCGATGTAGAGAAGCAAATGTCTAAAAATATTGGTGTGACATTAGAGCCGGGACTACAGCATTTAAATGGAAAGCAGTTACTGGGATATGTACGTTTCCGACATGATGCAGAATCGGACTTTGGAAGAGTAGCAAGACAACAAAAGACATTACAAGCGATCGCTGATCAGGTTTCCGCTGTTCAAACATTTGCTAAATTGCCTAAATTGGCAGGGGTTATTATGCCATATATTAATACGAGCATGGATACTGGTGATATGCTATTTATCGGCAAAGATTTACTGACTTCAAAAAGTCATGAGGTAGAATCGTTAAGAGTTCCAGTAGACGGAACTTTCCAAGATATGAAAGTGAATGGGGCTGCTGTATTATCTGTCGATTTAGAAGCAAATAAAGCAGCGATAAAAGAATTTTTAGCGCAATAAATGGAGTTTTTTTAACATACTCTTTATATTTAATTAGCGATGTACGAATTAAAATGGTATAGGCAGAGGGATTTTGGGGCTGCCAATGTTAAAGCGAAAATGTCTATATAAGGAGCGGAAAGATCCTTGTATTTTATTAGATTAATTAAAAAATCAACACTATTAAAAGAATACACATACGAAAAGATGCGTAAGTTATACAAGGGGTTTTGTGCTCATGGATATGAACTTAATTAAAGAATGGTTTACGCTTGAAAGAATAATGGATTTAATTGATAGTTATCGTTCATTTGGACCGTTGCCAGGGGTCTTACTTCCGCTGATAGAAGCGTTCTTTCCTTTCTTGCCGCTGTTTGTTTTTATTATGGCTAATGTGAACGCATTTGGGTTTTGGCTGGGATTTCTCTATTCATGGGTTGGAACAATTTTAGGAGCATTGCTTGTATTCTCTATCATTAGGAAATATGGAAAGAAAAGAATGCTGAGATTTTTAAGTAATCATAAAAAAGTGCAGAAGCCAATGATCTGGATTGAAAGACATGGATTTGGCCCATTGTTCTTGCTTTTATGTTTTCCATTTACACCATCTGCACTTGTAAATATAGTAGCTGGTTTATCGAGAATTAGTACGAGCCAATATATTCTGGCAGTAATTGCGGGTAAGCTCGTTATGATTAGCACGATTAGCTTTATCGGTTATGATTTACGCTCCATGATTGCCCAGCCATTACGTACGATACCTGTCGCGATTGCTATCTTTATTCTTTGGTTTATTGGAAAAAGGATCGAAATTAAAATGAATAATGTTGGGATTGATGAGAAAGAGAGAAGCCATTAATAAAATGGTTTGTAAATATTGTTTGGAGGAGATAGAGGTTGAAAGAAGCAATAAAGAAAGAAAGCATAGAATGGTTAAAGGCATTTGCTATCGGAATTATCATCTTTATTATAATTCGTGCTTTTTTCTTCTCCAATTATGTAGTGGAAGGTGAATCGATGATGCCTACCCTGCAGGACGGAAATAAATTAGTTGTTAATAAAGTTGGTTATAAAATGACTGACTTTAATCACTTTGATATTATTGTTTTTCATGCAAATAAAAATGATGATTATGTGAAACGAGTAATTGGCATCCCTGGAGATAAAGTAGAGTATAGAGATGACCACCTATTTATAAATGGGAAAAAGTATGAGGAGCCTTTCTTAGATGATTACCGAAAACAAGTATCTTCTGGAAGGCTGACAGGGAATTTTACATTAAAAGAGATTACTGGTGAAGCTACAGTTCCAAAGGGGAAATTATTTGTATTAGGGGATAATCGATTAGGAAGCTGGGATAGCCGACATTTCGGATTTATTTCTATTGACCAAGTAGTTGGGAAAGTAAGCTTGCGCTATTGGCCATTTAATGAAATACAATTTTCTTTTTAGGGAAGGGTGGACGTAAGCATCTTTTTTTAAATAAATAAATAGCCAAAAATTATATGAATCTTTTTTTATAATTGTTTGGGTCTATCTTAAGCTGGGATAATTATGTCCCAGCATCTTTTTTTTGTTAAAACTAGCTCTTCGAAAAAGAGAAAAATTATCCAGCAGCACTTTTCTATAGAAACATGTGTTTCTATGTTATGATGATAATTACATAAAAGGAATAATGGAGATAGAAAAAAAGGGGGTTATTGGATGACTGTTCGCTTATTAACAGGTCGGTCTGGAACCGGGAAAACAACGTTCTGTATAGAAGAAATTCAAGCGAAACTTGCTGAAAATCCAGAAGGGAATCCGATTATTTATATCGTTCCAGATCAGATGACCTTTATGTCAGATCAACGTTTATTGTCTGGCTCGAATGTTCAGGGAATGTTTCGTTCGCAAGTATATAGTTTTACCCGCCTTGCATGGAGAGTACTGCAAGAAACAGGCGGAATCAGCCGCTACCACATTAATAGTATGGGTGTAAGCATGCTGATTCGAAAAATAATAGAAGAGAATAAAAATGAACTAACTCTATTTAAAAAAGTTGCCGATAAGAACGGATTTATTGATCAGGTAGAACAATTAGTCACGGAGTTTAGACGATATACTGTTACTCCAGAGGAACTGTTAGCAACGAAAGCGCAATTAGCAGGAACAAAAGAATCAACCAAGGCTTTACAGGATAAAATCAGTGACCTTGAATTAATCTATGAAAAGTTCGAAGAAAGAATTATTGGGAATTACATTGATGGGGAGGATTATTTCCGTTTGCTTGCGGAAAAGATTAGCGAGTCCTCTTATTTGCAAAAAGCTGAAATTTATATTGATGGTTTTTATAGCTTTACACCTCAAGAGTATTTAATCATTCAGCAGTTAATGCATACATGTGAAAAGGTCACGATTACGAATACACTCGATCCTTTTTCTTCCCAAAATGATGACTTAAGTTTATTCCGAATGACTACAGAATCCTTCCAAACTATTCAAGCGATGGCTAAGCAATTAGGAGTAGAAGTCGAGGTTGTCAAACTCGCAAAATTCAAAAAAAGTAGCCATCCATCGTTAGTTCATATAGAAAGTCATTTTGATAGCAGACCAGCTAGAGCTTTTACTGAAGATGCAACTATTAAATTTGCTGAAAGCGTAAATCCGCGTGCAGAAATAGAAGGGATTGCACGGGAAATCGTAAAACTTGTTAGACATAAGAATTACCGCTATCGAGAGATTAGTTTACTGTCTCGAAATTTGTCAGCCTATCAAAATATTATAGAAACTGTATTTAGAGATTATCATATCCCTTTTTTTATTGATCAGAAAAGTAGAATGCATGATCATCCTTTGGTGGAGCTGATCCGTTCCTCTTTAGAAATTTTCGATACAAATTGGCGCTATGAGCCGGTGTTTCGTTCGATAAAAACGGAGTTACTATTTCCACTTCATGAACGTAAAAATAAGATTAGAGAAAAAGTAGACAGGCTTGAAAACTATTGTCTTGCATATGGAATAAAGGGAAATAAGTGGACTTCAAAAGAACGCTGGAAGTATCGAAGAATTAAGGGGCTGGAATTTGAACAAGGTGTACAGACGGATGCAGAAAAGGAATTCGAACAAGAATTAAATGAACTGCGTCTCTCTTTAACTGCTCCTCTAATCCGTCTTCAAAACCGTTTGAAAAGAGGAAAAACTGGTAGAGCGAAATGTGAAGCACTATATTTATTTTTAGAAGAGCTTGAAGTGCCGGTGAAGATGGAGTATTGGAAGAATGAGTTAGAGAGCAAAGGGGAGCTAGTAAAAGCTGGAGAGCATGATCAAGCATGGAACAGTATAGTAGATCTATTAGATCAATTTGTGGAGATACTCGGGGAAGAGGAATTTTCAACAAAGCAATTTGCAACGGTGATTAGTGCAGGGCTAGATACATTAAAGTTTTCTCTTGTTCCTCCAGCACTGGATCAAGTATTGATTGCTGACTTAGAACAGTCTCGTTTAAATGATATAAAGGTTGCGTTTGTTATCGGTCTAAATGAGGGTGTTTTTCCATCGAGATTTCAGGATGAGGGAATACTTGCAGACACAGATAGAGAATCATTACAACAAAAAGGGATGAAGCTTGCTCCTACAAGCAAAACAAGGTTATTAGACGAGGAGTTTCTTGCATACAAAGCATTTACAACGCCAACGGATTATCTTTATTTAACCTATCCACTAGCAAATGATGAAGGAAAGTCTATCTTGCCATCTACTTATATCAAAAGAATGCAGGATCTATTTCCAAAAGCTGAAACTGTCTATTATATGTCTGATCCGAAAGAATTGTCAGAAGAAGGCCAGCTTGATTATGTGGTTCATTTACAAACAACTTTGTCTTACCTTACTGGCCAGCTTTATTTGAAGAAAAGAGAGTATCCTATCTATGATTTCTGGTGGGATGTTTACAATGAGTATATCGAACACCCAAATTGGAGAGAACCAGCCAAAAAGGTTTTTTCTAGTTTAACTTATCAAAATAAAACCGAGAAATTATCGGAACAAACAAGCAGTGAATTGTATGGAGATACTATTTCAGCAAGTGTTTCGAGAATGGAGTTATTTCATGCTTGTCCATTTTCGCATTTTGCTACCCATGGATTAAAGCTCCGCGAACGGCAAGTATATCGTTTAGAAGCACCTGCTATTGGTGATTTATTTCATGCAGCCTTAAAATATATTGCGGAAACAGTTATGCATCAAGAGTTAATGTGGTCTAGTTTAACAAGAGAGCAATGTGAAAGTTTAGCAAGAGATGCGGTAGAAATGCTCGCACCTAAATTGCAGAATGAGATATTGCTTAGTACTAATAGACATCATTATATAAAAAGAAAGCTAGAACAAATCATTAGCAGAGCTTCTCTTATTTTAAGCGAACATGCCAAACATAGCGGTTTCTCGCCAATTGATTTAGAACTTGAATTTGGACCAAAAGGTAAGCTGCCATCGATTTCTTTTCCGCTGAAAAATGGCACAAATATGAATCTGATTGGTAGAATTGACCGTGTTGATAAGGCTGAAGTTGGGGATGAAGTATATTTACGTGTAATTGACTATAAATCAAGTGGTCAAGAATTAAATATGAATGAAGTTTACTATGGCTTGTCCTTACAGATGCTTACTTATTTGGACTTAATTATTACAAACAGCACAATTTTGGTGGATAAGAAAGCGAGCCCGGCTGGAGTATTATATTTTCATGTTCATAATCCGATGATTTCAAGTAAAAAAATCCTTACATTAGATGAAATTGAAGAAGAGCTATTAAAGAAGTTTAAAATGAATGGGTTAATGCTGGGAGAAGAACGAGTCATTCAGTTAATGGATGAAACATTGGAAAAAGGGAATTCGCCAATTGTCCCGGCAGGTTTTAAAACTGATGGCACCCTTACGAAGGCATCGAAGGTAGCTACAAGAGACGACTTTAGCAAAATGCAAAAATTTGTACGTCACAAATATAAAGATTCAGGAAATAAGATTATTAGTGGAGAAGTAGGTATAGAACCTTATCGATTAAATGACAAGAAGCCTTGTACTTTCTGCTCGTTTAAGTCTGTCTGTCAATTTGATGAAGCATTAGAAACAAATCAATATAGACAATTGCCAGCCTACTCAAAAGACGAGGTACTGCAATTAATTAGAGAGGAGGCTAATACAAGTGAAAGAGATTAATATACCGGACAAGCCAGCAGATGTTACCTGGACAGATGATCAGTGGAAAGCGATTATGTCTAGTGGACAGGATATCTTAGTCGCAGCGGCAGCTGGCTCAGGTAAAACAGCCGTATTAGTTGAAAGAATGATTCGAAAAATCGTTTCCGATCAGCCAATCAATGTGGATGAATTGCTCGTTGTTACGTTTACGAACGCATCAGCAGCAGAAATGAAGCACCGGATCGGCGAAGTGCTGGAAAAAGAAATCAATGCAAATCCAGCCTCCCAGCATTTAAAAAGACAGCTGGTACTTTTAAATAAAGCCCATATCTCCACCATACATTCTTTCTGTTTAGAAGTTATTCGAAAATATTATTATCTAATTGATTTGGATCCAGGCTTTAGAATTGCTGATGAAACAGAAGGACAATTATTAAGAGATGAATGCTTAGAAGATCTTTTTGAAGAGGAATACGGGAAGGAAAATAATCTCGCCTTTTTTGATCTAGTAGATGCTTTTACAAATGACCGCAGTGATGATGCTTTGCAGCGAATGATTCAAGAAATATATGATTTTTCCCGCTCTAATCCATTTCCGTCTGCTTATTTACAGTCTTTAATCGAGATGTATGATAGGAAAGAAGATGCAGATATTACTGAATTGCCATTTATGAAGCATTTAATTGATGATGTGGAGCTGCAGCTAGAAGGTGTGAGGAAGCTGCTTGAGTATGGCTACGAATTGACAAAGCTTCCAGGAGGTCCCGCCCCGAGAGCGAGCAACTTCTTGGACGATTTAGAATTAGTCTCTATTTTAGAAAAGGCAAAGGCGCATTCCTGGGAAACTTTATATGAGGCCATGCAGTCATTGAAATTTTCACGGGCAAAACCTTGCAAAGGAGACGAATATGATCCAGCGCTAGTGGAAGAGGGACAAAGAATCAGAGATCGCGCAAAAAAAATATTGCAAGAAATGCAAAGCGATCTTTTTACAAGAAAACCACAGAACTTCTTAAAGGATATGGCGGCGATGAAGCCACATGTAGAGACACTTGTTTATTTAGTGGAGGCCTTTGGGCAAAGATTCCAACAAATAAAAATGGATAAAGGGTTAGTGGACTTTGCTGATTTAGAGCACTTTTGTCTAGCTATCTTAAGTCAGCCAGAAGAAAACAATACGGAGCTTATTCCATCAGAAGCAGCATGGTTTTATCGAAATCAGTTTAAAGAAGTGCTTATCGATGAGTATCAGGATGTAAACTTAGTGCAGGAATCTATTTTAAAGCTAGTAACAAAGGATAGTGAGTCGGAAGGAAATCTATTTATGGTTGGCGATGTAAAACAAAGTATTTATCGCTTCCGATTAGCAGAGCCTAATCTATTCTTAGCGAAATATCTTCGGTTTCAAGAACGGGAAGATGCTGGTTATAAAATCGATTTAGCGAAAAATTTTCGCAGTAGAAAAGAAGTATTAGAAGGAACTAACTTTCTCTTCAAACAAATTATGGGTGTAAAAGTAGGCGAAATCGAATACGATGAAAGTGCAGAATTAAAGCTAGGTGCAAGTTATCCAGAAGAAACTCCTTATCCGATTGAAGTTGCATTAGTAAATCAGCGTGATTCAAGCGAAGACATGGAGATGGACGGAGAATCAACGGGACTTGATGCAGCAGAACTGGAACAATCCCAATTAGAAGCAAGAGTAATTGCTGAAAAGGTAAAAGAATTATTTGAAACAAACCAAGAGGTATATGACGCAAAACAAAAAGCATATCGACCAATTCGTTATAAGGATATGGTCATCTTATTGCGATCCATGACATGGGCTCCGCAAATAATGGAAGAATTAAAGCAGTATAATATCCCGACCTATGCGAATTTAACAACTGGCTATTTTGAATCCACAGAAGTGGATATCATGATGTCTTTACTAAAGATTATCGATAATCCATATCAAGATATTCCGCTTGCTTCGGTTCTTCGCTCTCCCATCGTGGGATTAACCGAAGAGGAATTAAGTAAGCTGCGGATTGCCAAGAAACAAGGAGCTTTTTATGAAGCTATCCAAGCTTTTATTCAATCCAATAATCAGAAAGAAGAAGCTTTGTATGCAAAAATAAGACCATTCTTTGATAAATTTGCAGATTGGCGCTCTGAGGCAAGAAGAGGGGCGTTATCTGAACTAATTTGGAGGCTTTATCGAGAAACATATTTTTATGATTTTGTGGGGGGATTACCAGCAGGAAATCAGCGTCAGGCGAATTTGCGTGCACTTTATGACAGGGCTCGGCAATATGAAGAAACATCGTTTCGCGGGTTATTTCGCTTCCTGCGATTTGTAGAGAGAATGAGGGATCGCGGCAATGATTTAGGTGCTGCAAGAGCTTTAACCGAACAAGAAGATGTTATTCGAATTATGACAATTCACAGCAGTAAAGGTTTAGAGTTCCCATTTGTATTTATGGCAGGGTTGGGCCGGAATTTCAATACAATGGATTTAAGAAAGAACTTTTTATTGGATAAGGATTTAGGTTTTGCTACGAAATATATTGATGCCAAAAAGCGAATATCTTATCCGTCCCTCCCGCAAATTGCATTTGCTAAAAAGAAAAAAATGGAGTTGCTGGCAGAGGAGATGCGCGTCTTATATGTTGCATTAACTAGAGCAAAGGAAAAGCTGATTTTAATAGGTGCGGTGAAGGATATCGAAAAGGCAAAGCAGAAATGGTCCCAAATCGCAGGGCATTCAAACTGGCTTTTAAATGAATTTGATCGTGCCCAAGCGAAGTCATACTTAGATTGGATCGGTCCTGCATTAGTAAGACATCGTGACAACAAATGGATTCATTTAGAAAGTTGGAGTGAGAAAGAGGAAATTTCTTTCCATCCATCTAATTGGGAAGTGAAAATTCTTCAAAAAGAGGAGCTTCTAAACCGATCGGTGGAGGAAGAAAATAAAGAAAACGAATGGCTAGAAAAAGTATCGGAAGGAAAGCGAATGGATCGTTCCTCTGTATATAAAGATGACATTAAGGAAACTTTCGGATGGTCCTATTTTTCCAAGGAAAGCACCTCTCATCGCTCTAAGCAGTCTGTATCCGAATTGAAGCGTCAAGGAGAACTGCGGGATGCTCAAAGTGGGACAGATCTTGCTAAGAAATGGAAGCAAACGGTCTGGAATCGACCGAAGTTTATGCAGGAAAAAAAATTAAGCCCCGCAGAAATCGGAACTGCTATGCATATGGTTATGCAGCATGTAGATGTAAAAGCGATAGTTACAGAAGCTAGTCTGACGCAATTATTAGAAGATATGGTCAAAAAAGAACTATTATCGTCTGAGCAGGCAGAAGTTATTGATATTGCTTCTATTTTATCCTTTTTCCAATCACCTTTAGGAAAAAGAATGCAGCAGGCACCAAAGCTTGTAAGAGAAATTCCTTTTAATATTGCTTATCCAGCAAGCCGAGTATATGCAGACTGGCAGGGAGAAGAAGAGCCAGTTCTCGTTCAAGGAATTATTGATGTATTCTTTGAAGATGACTTAGGTACTGTATTGCTTGATTATAAAACAGACACAATATCTGGTCGTTATAAGAGTGGATATGAAGAAGCAAAACCAATATTAGAATCACGCTATAAAGTGCAAATAGAGCTTTATACAGAAGCATTGGAAAAAATCTTAAAGCGAAAAATAGAAGAGAAATACTTATTCTTTTTTGATGGTGCACATGTGTTGAAGTTGTAAAAATTCTCGTGTCCTATTCGTATAAAATGGCCTCCTGCAAAGCTTGTAGGAGGCCGAATTAATGTAGAAAGCGGAGTGGGATATTTATTAATTATTACCGGAAATAGGCTGATCAACCCCGCTGCTATCTGTATAATTGCTGGAATTGACTGCATTATTAGTGATTACAAATGCACCATTATTTCCAGTACCTGAACCTACTGTTGATTTTGCGTTGTCCTTAGGAGAAATAAATAGAGAATCTCCAAATTGCACAATTCCCTCTCCCGTGTTAACAATTTGAATCGGACCTATTATAGTAGGCATAATTATTTCCTCCTTGAAAAATATAATGGAACCTTAAGGGGCTTAGCAGCTAGTTATTTGCAACAACTGGTTGATCAAGTAAACTTGTATCTATATAGTTACTAGCGTTTAATCCATTATTTGTTATAATAAATGCTCCCGTATTGGAGGTACCAGAGCCTAAGGTTGCCTTTGAATTTCCTTTTGGAGAAATAAATAATGAATCCCCAAATTGTACAATTCCTTCCCCTACGTTAACAATTTGTACTGGTCCTACAATTGCAGGCATTTTTTTACCTCCTTGTTTCTATAACATGTTATTAGTTTATCTTTAGCCAGTATGGCCTATTAACATGGAAGATTTGGCTTTATAAAAGAAAGTGTAATTCCGAATGCATACACAATGGCATCTTTTTGATTATTCCGGTGCTGATGTTTCCACGTCTGAAATAGGCGAACCAGAGAGAGCCGTGCCAGTAACAGAGACAGAACTTTCACTTGCTGACATATCTAATTGGCCAGGTTCATTTAATGGAATTAAGTTATTTCCAGCTTCTGTCGCCATATCTTGCTCGAATTGACGAATGTGTTTAATTCTTGCTTCGGTATATATATGACGGCAATTCCCTATTTGAAGCAAGGAAGCAGAAGATATTCCTGTAATATTTATATGATGAACTTTAATAATCGGTTTAAGATTTTCAAAATGACATTCTACATTTTCCATAACCGGAATTAACGGGATAGGCTCCTTAAAAACATCATAGTCTTTATAATCACTTTCCGATCCATAAAAGAGTTCCTTTTGTCTTTGAACAGCTATAGCACGTGAAAGGGCTTGATGGTAAGTGGCGTCACCAAGCTCCACAATGGAAGAAAAGGACACAGTACTAATATTAATCGAATCGACAACAGAAGTACGTTGAAACATCATTAAATTTTGGGATGCAGTGGAACAAAGGGACCGATAATGAGAGATTCAGCAGGTGTATCAAAGGTGGAAGCTAATTGAATAGTTTGGGCATCACCCACTAAGCAGATAGAGGAGCTTGCAACCCCAATAATATTTATATTTCCTACTTGAAGCTCTCGATTGTATACTTGAAAATTCATTCTTTTCCACTTCCCTTCATATTATCCGGTATATTGCTTAAAAATAAATGCACGCCATTTTCCATTTCTTCCTTTAACGCTTTGATAATCGCTTCATTTGTTAAAATACTTCCATTTTGTTTACGGTTAGCACCTTGTTGTAAGTAATATTGAATTCTAGTGGGCAATTGTTTAGAAATATCATCTTGAATAAAGGTGACATATGATTCTTCTTCAGACATATTCAACTCTAATTGTTTCTTTCGAATGATATCTGGTAGTTCTAATTGAATAAATTGATTCATTTCCTCTTCTATATCCATAGATCGATTCATCATTTGCTTTGGATCAATTGGCGGATAGAAAGGGGCATGTGATTGACTAATTGGTGAACTTGGATTAATAGCCAGCTCTTCGATGTTGCTTAAATCCTCAGGGTTAAGTCCAATATTTAACGTTCCTTCTAACGTCTCTACTTTTAATTGGTCGAAGCTATAATCTATTCGTTCAATATGAACGGTTGGTTTTTCTTTTATCGCTGTAAGATCGTTGGTTAAGGCAGCCACTTGTTTCTCTAAATCGATTATTCTCTTTTCAAGCTGCTGTAAATAATGACGCATTTTTTCGCTGTATTCATAAAAATCATATGACAATTCTATCCCCCCTTTCCTTCGTGAAAATTAGTCCTATTTACGAGGAGACTGCAAGGGAACTGCTGGCGTAAAAACTGTTTCTTCTTCTGCAATGTTTAGTCCCGGCTCACTTGGAGAAAGCTCAGGAGCCGATTCTGTGAATCCACCTGTATTATATAAATAAGAAGCGGGTTTAATAATACCTGCACTTCCTATTTGTAATACGGAAGAGTTAGAGATACCTCCAATTTTAAGTGTATTTATTACGATAGATTGTTGAATAAAGTAATTCATGTTCACACACCTTTTAGTCTACTTACGCTACGCATTTGCTGCAATTGGCTGATCTATGCCATCATTATCATACGTATTAGTAGAACTACGATAGTTAGTAACATTTAATCCATCACCCGTATTAAAAGAGCCAGATCCAGAAAAAGTTTTCGCGCTAGAGATAGGCATCATTTTGTATACATCACCAATATTAAAAATAGAGCTACCTCCAACTGATATAACTTGAGCTACTCCAACAATAGCTGGCATATACAACATCCTTTATCCAATATTCTTATACATACTATGGAACTCAACGGAATAGGTGATACATTTACCTAGATAGATAACTTCACCAGTGAGTTTCCTTATCGATATTGATGGGTTAGTTGAACCATTCGGCCCATTACTAAGGCAATTCTTTCACCCGTCCTAAAGTCTTACTGTTCGTTATGAGTGGAGATTATCTTCTCTTAATTAGCCTATTCTTATGAATGGTTGTACTATGACAAGAAAACTGTCCATATGGATTGGCAAAAAATACTTATGACAGGACTATATTTTTTGTTAGGTTTTTTCTATTTGGAAAAAACATTTAGAAAGTTTATAATTTTCTTAAATGAGATAGCATGAAAAATGGAGGAGAAGCGAATTGAAATTTGCGACAGTTGCTATAGAGGAAAGAGTTTTGGTGGGGATAGTGGAGAAGAAGGGAATATTATCTTTAAATGATGTAGAGGAAAAACGTTCAGGAAGACGTCCTTATGCAGATGATCTTGTGATATGCCTAGAACAAGAAGATTTTTTAGAGAATGTGAAAGGTTTAATCGAATGGGTGGAAAATCAAAATAATAAAGATAATCTTTTTATACCAATCGAGAAGGCGAAGTTTCTAGCACCTATTCCTAGACCGCGAAAAAATATCTTTTGTGTTGGCAAAAATTATGAAGAACACGCAATAGAAATGGGAAGTAAAGCGGACATTCCTGAGCATGTGATGATTTTTACGAAAGCTCCAACAACGGTTATTGGTCATATGGGGGACATTATGGAACACAAACAAGTAACGGAGCAGCTTGATTATGAAGGGGAACTAGCTATTATTATTGGGAAAAAAGGAAAAGGAATTGAGAAAGAGAAGGCATTGGATTACATATTTGGCTATACGATCTTAAATGATATCACCGCTAGAGATCTACAGAAGAAGCATAAGCAATTTTTCATTGGAAAAAGCTTAGACACGACGGCGCCAATTGGACCATGGATTGTAACAAAGGATAAAATTTCTAATCCGAATGAATTAAATATTATTACTAAAGTAAATGGAGAAATAAGACAACAATCTAATACAAAGCATTTTATTTTTCCGATCGAGGAAATAATAAGTGTATTATCTAAAGGGATGACATTAGAACCTGGAGATATTATTGCCACAGGAACGCCTGCTGGAGTTGGGAAAGGATTTAACCCGCCACGCTTCTTAAAGGCTGGGGATAGCATTGAAATATCAGTGGAAGGCATTGGTACATTGATAAATCAAGTGGTAGCTGAGGAATAATGAGTCGAAAATAGAGCGATTAAAGCGATCTATGTTAAAATAATGGAGAAAAGGAGGGGATATATATGAGTTCAACAGATGCTCATGTACTGACATGGATTATCGGGCTAATTCTATTTGCCTTGTCATTCGGTTTACATAAAGCAGGAAAAGAAAAAGGAAGTAAAATCGTACATATGGTGTTACGGGTAGTGTATATTCTGATTATTGGTTCTGGAATTGGCCTACTTGCCAAAACAGGGATGGATTTCATGCATACAATTAAGATGCTTGTAGGCATTTGGGTTATCGGTATGCTTGAAATGGTACTTATTCGCACTAAAAAATCCGAAAATACAAAAACACTATGGATTTTATTGGTAGTTTCTTTTGCGCTTGTGTTAGTGATTGGATACAGCATTTAATAGAAACGAGCTTGTAGAAGAGATATCTTTTACAAGCTTTTTTATAAAAGAAGATCAAGGAGAAAAGGGAGAAACAATGAAGGACTTTTCGATAAAAATAGTGGTTCTGATTTTTTTATGTTTGGGCGCTTTATATCAGGCATATAACATTGATGCTTGGCATTTTGCTATGCACTTATTTCTATTTTCAATTATTATAGGATTCTATTTTCTCGTTCCTGTATTTAAAAGAAAAAGCATACCGTTTCTTGCTATCGTTGTTATGCTTGAATTAATCCTGTTTACAGTAGGAAGAGAGTTATATAGCTATCTATTACTAATGCTTTTGTATTTTATGATAGTAATGAGTAGGTATATATCAACCAATTTATTTCGGATTGTTATTAGCTTGTTTCTTATAATAAATGCTGCAACAGTTATTATAATTTCTCCCTATTTAGCTTTGATTTGGATAAGTTTTCTCCTGTTAATCTCCTATTTACTTATACATGCAAATGAACTGGAGGAGGATTATCGCCAAATAAGAAATACATATGAATCTTTACTAAATGATTATCGTATACAGAAAAGACAATCTTACTATAATGAGCATGCAGCAAGAGTGGAGGAGAGAAATTTAATTGCCAGACAGATGCATGATTCCGTCGGTCATAAATTGACTGCTTTAATGATGCAAATCGAACAATTTTGGATTAAGGAGAAAAAGGATCAATATTTAACTTTGAAAAATATGACAGCTGACAGCTTAGAAGAAACAAGAAAAGCAGTACGTCTTTTACAAGTAGAAGAGCCAAGAGGAATTGCTTCTATTATTACGCTGATAAAAAAATTGGAAAGTGAAAACAATATTCACGTCCATTTTACAACAAAGCAGGGGGTACTCCAAGCAAACCTGAGTAATAAACAAAGTGCTGTTCTCTATCGATCCGTACAGGAAGGTATCACCAATGCAATGAAGTATGGAAGTTCGAAAGCTGTCCATATTACACTAGGTGTTTCCCCGATTGGGCATTTGACATTTGAAATCAGAAATCCTTATATTCATAAGCATCCCTTTCATTATGGTTTTGGTTTAGAAAATATGAAAAAAAGAATAGAAGAAAGACATGGGAAATTAGAGGTTCTTCAATCAAATGGAGAATTTATCCTGCAAGGAAATATTCCTGTTGGGGAGGAATGAAGATGATTCGCGTGTTAATTGCGGAGGATCAAGCAATTGTTAGAAATGGCTTAAAGATGATTATTGAACAAGAAGAAGACATCAAGGTGGTTGCTGAAGCGGAAAATGGAAAAGAAGTGTTGCTTTTATTAGAAAAAACAATCGTTGATATTGTTTTAATGGATATTCGTATGCCAATTATGGATGGAATGGAAGCAACGAAACAAATTCGTCAGCAATTTCCACATATAAAAATACTTATCCTCACTACTTTTAATGATGAGGACTACGCAATAAAAGCATTCCAAGAAGGAGCAAATGGTTTTCTGCTAAAAACGACAGATAATACTACTTTAGTAAATAGTATCAAAAGTTGTTTGTCGGGTGGCATGTCGATACATGATCAAGTTGCCGCAAAATTAATGCCAAAGCTGTTAAAAAAAGAGAACATGCCTGAGAAAGAACGGGATCAGACGGTTGTGTTAACAACACGGGAAATTGAAATCCTCAAAAAAATAGGCCAAGGGAAAACAAATAAAGAAATTTCCCGTGAGTTATTATTATCTGTTGGAACGATTAAAAATCACATCACTCAAATTCTAGCAAAATTAGAATTAAGAGATCGAACGCAATTGGCTATATATGCGGTGCGGAATGATTATATTTGATCTCCTTGCCTGCTAAGTAATAGGAAAGCGAAGTGGAGTCATTTGCGGCTGCTTTCTTTTAACCTTCTTTTTTGAAATCAAAACCCAAACGATTATACAAGAGGTTTATTAACATTTCTGTATAATGGTTCGGGTTTATATGCTGACTGAAATAGCCTCATTATGCTTTAGAAAGGTGAATAAACCCTTCGCCAAAGACGTCTCTTACATCATGAATGGTAATAAAAGCATCCTCATCTGTTTGTTTTACTATTTTCTTTAGTTTTACAACTTCTTGTTTATTAATAATAATATAGAGTATTTCCTTGTTCTCTTTTGTATAGTAGCCATGACCTGATAGTACAGTAACGCCACGGTTTAATTGTTCGTTTACTTGATCCGCAATTTCAGCAGGATGATTGGAAATAATCGTGACTGCCTTCTTCGGATTAACTCCTTCTATCACAAATTCCATCACCTTTGTTCCCACATAGAGCATAATAATTGTCAGCATCACACCTTCTGCCTTTATTAGGAAGAAGGAGGCGAAAACAACAAGGAGATCAAAAAACAGTAAGCCATAACTAATACTCCAGCCGAGATATTTATTGGTTAGTCTTGCTAGAATAGTCGAGCCAGCTGTTGTCCCGCCTACTCTTATAATTAATCCAATTCCAACTCCGGCAAATACACCGCCGAAAATAACATTAACAAATAATTCGTCAGAATGGATCGACCATGTCTCTGTTAGATGCAAAAATAAAGAGTTGAAAAAAACAGCAATAATGGTATAAATAATCATTTGTTTATTTAAGAATTTATAACCGATTATAAGCAGAATGGTGTTTAAAGCAAAGTTGACGATACCTGGAGACCATTGAAATAAGTAATAAGCTATAATGGCTAACCCGGTTACTCCTCCTTCTCCCAAATCATTAGGAATAACAAATAAATTGACAGCTAATGCAAAAAGGAAGGCTCCAAAAATAATCACTAGGATATCCTTTCCGTATTTTTTCATGAAAAAAACCTCCAATAATAACAGAAACTTAATGCAAACTATTACCAGTATAATAAAGAGAGAGCCTAATTCAAAGGAAAAGTTTTAGAAGTGATTAGATTTAGTTACTCAATTGGATAAATGTTGGTATAAAAGGGATAGATGCGGAAAATATGGAGAAGGGAGTTTAAATGGCGCTGTAATCTTTGTAAAAGACACCATGAAATAGAGAGTAGGCGAAAGACAGGGGTTTTCATGTAGTCTAATAGAAAGAGAAGTATATTCAGCCTGTGGGGATAATCACAGATATTTATATTTATGGCTGGGAAACTTATGTCCCAGCCAAAACATAAATTTAAGTCAGTTCATTGGAAAACTTATGTTTCTAAAGAAGTATTTGATGGGAACTGCTCTTCGATTATTTTTGTAACCTTCACTTGGCTGATTCTGCGGTCCACAATTTCCTCGACTTGAAATTCGAAATTGTTAAAGAGGATGGTTGGTTTTTCATTCTCGTTAGGAATATAGCCAATCTTGCTGATGAGAAAACCACTCAATGTATCATAAATTTCTATCGGCAAGGTAATTTTCAATAATTCTTGCACATCATCTAGACTGATAGTCCCTTGCAATAAATAGGTATGTTCCCCGATAATCTTAATCTCAGGAGGTTTTGGTTCATCATATTCATCAAAAATATTGCCGACGATTTCTTCCACTAAATCCTCCATTGTCACAATACCGTCTGTTCCACCGTATTCATCAACGACAATTGCGAAAAGGACATTATTTTTTTGCATCTGGATAAATAGTTCATCAATTCTTTTTGATTCTAATACAAAATATGGTTCGCGAATAATCTTACTTAGTTGAAAAGAGGTCTCTTCTTTCCCCATATATGCTAAAAGATCTTTAGAATGGAGGATACCGATAATATTATCCATATTTCCCTCATATACGGGATAGCGAGTATACATTTCACGATTCACAAGAGTAGCTATCTCTTTTAACGTATAATGGGAAGGAATAGCTACCATATTAGAGCGATGGGTCATAATATCTGTGACATCTTTATTATCCAATTCAAAAATATTATGTATCATCATTCGCTCATCTTCATCAATACTTCCTCTTTCATTTCCTACATCTATCATCATTTTTATATCTTCTTCTGTTACTTCCTCCTCTTCATCATCTGGACGAACGCCGAAAAGCCGTGCAACTAAATTAGTAGAGAAAGTTAAGAACGCGACAAATGGTGCTGTTATTTTAGAAAGCATTGTTAGAGGACTTGCAGCGAACATCGCAATTCCCTCTGCTTTCTTCAAAGCAACTCGTTTAGGAACTAACTCACCAAAAACAAGCGTGAAATAAGATAATAACAGTGTAATAATAATGACGGAAATAGAATCAAGCAAACCTTTAGAGAGAGGAATCCCCATCCTTAAAAATAACTCTGTTAAGTGACCAGAAAAGCTGTCCGCGGCAAAGGCACTGGCTAGAAATCCTGCTAAAGTAATTCCAATTTGGATTGTCGCCAGAAATTTACTCGGCTCTGACAGCAATTTATGGACTATTATAGCCTTCTTATGACCTGTGTCAGCCATATGTTTAATTTTATTGTCATTTAAGGAAATGAGCGCAATTTCTGCTGCAGCAAAGAAAGCGTTTAAAGCAATTAAGATGACCAGAACTAAAATGCCCAAATCTTTCAGCTCCTTTCCGATGAGTATCTTTTATTTGTTTTACCCTTTTTAAACGAAAGTATGCTTGTTAATAAGCAGCAGCTTATTGCATTAGCATAAAAAGAAATGACTGTAGTAAATGACTATAGTCATTTTATTTTTGGAAAAAAATGACCTTTAGGTATAGGAATGGAAGAGTCTTTTCTTTATTCTGTATATAGAAAGGATGATTGCCTTGTTAGAAATAATGAATTTATCTAAATCATTTAAAGGGAAGCAAGTTGTGAATTCTGTCAATTTATATTTAGAGCGTGGAGAAATTGTAGGCTTACTTGGACCGAATGGTGCAGGTAAATCTACAACAATATCTATGATATCTTCTTTGGTTTCTCCTCAAGAGGGGGACGTACGTTTAAATAATGAAAGTATTTTAAAAACACCGCAGGCATTACGGAAGGTTCTTGGAGTAGTACCACAAGAACTTGCTGTTTATATGGATTTATCTGCTCGAGAAAACTTACTATTTTTCGGTAAAATGCATCGTATTCCTAAAAAAATTTTACAGAAGAGAGTAGATGAAGTTCTTGAAATAATTGGTTTAAAAGAACGGGAAAAGGATTTGGTCAAAACCTTCTCAGGCGGAATGAAACGAAGATTAAATATTGGTGTTGCTTTAATCCATGAACCAGAAATTATTATTATGGATGAACCAACTGTTGGAATTGATCCACAATCCAGAAATTATATTTTAGAAACAGTAAAAAGACTAAATAAGGAAAAGCAAATGACAGTTCTTTATACAAGTCATTATATGGAAGAAGTAGAGTTTCTTTGTAATCGAATTTATATTATGGACCATGGTGAAATCATTGCTTCGGGAACGAAGGAGGATATTAAAAATATTCTTTCGGCAGAAACAGCCATTAACATTAAGGTGGAAATCGTCAAACATGAATTTACAGAAGCCCTCCGTCATCTTGAAAGCATTAAGAATATCTCGATTCAACAATCAGTGATTACGGTTATTGTACCAAGGGAAGTGAATTTGTTAAAAGATATATTGCGGATTGCCGAAGAACAGAAGACAAATGTACTCTCTGTAAATATTGAGGCGCCTACTTTAGAAGATGTGTTCTTGCATTTAACAGGCCGTCAATTAAGAGATTAGGAGGATTCCAGATGCTTTGGCAAATGATAAAAAAAGAATTATTACTGATTTGGAGAAGACCCCGAGAGCTGGTTGTCTTGTTGTTAATGCCATTTGTGCTTATCACGATTCTTGGCAGCGCATTAGGAGCTTTGGATAATGATAGCGAAGTGGAAGTAAAAGCGAAGCTAGCTGTGGTGGTAGAGGATCAAGAACAGCAAGCCCAACAAGAAATAATAGAAAAAATAAACCAGTCTCCTTTAAGCAATCAAGAGAAAAATGCAAAAATAGCGCATATTCAGGCTCTGCAGCCGATAGCTACATTTATGAAAGCAGTCGGGGAAAGTCCTGATTTGAAGAAATTCCTTTCCGTTACGGAATATAATGACCGGACCAAAGTAAAGGAAAAGGATTTTGACGGTGTATTATTGATTCCCGAAGGATTTACTTCTGACTTTTATACGAATTTTTTAGAGGAAGAAACCGATCTTCCATCGTGGATAATAAAGACAAAAAACCAAGAGTCCCTTCAGGCAACTATTATTGAGGATATTTTGGCGAATTATCAAAAAGAGTGGACGTATCTAAAGACAGCCCAAGATCTTCAAATTGATTATTCAACATTAGTTAGCGAAAAAGCAAATGGACAAATCAAAAATATCGAAAAGAAAAAGGAAATCAGCGCTTTTGCTTATTATGGAGTGGGCATGTCTGTGATGTTTGTATTCTATATATCTACAACGGTAGCAGGCTTTGCGTATCAGCAAAAAGAAGAGCTTTTGTATGAACGTATCTTACTAGCAAATGTTCCGAAAATCATGTTTTTTGCTGGTATTTTTATCTCAGCCTTTATTCTGTCTTTTTTACAGCAGACCATTCTGTTTAGCTTAATAGCATTGATTTATGGAGTCGTCTTTTCTAGTATGATAAATCAATTAATTGTTATTTTAACGGTAAATCTAATGGCAGCAGCATTTGCTACTATAGCAACTGCAATTTCCTTTGCTGCTAAGTCACGAAATGTGGAAAGTATTTTTTCTTCTTTAATTGTCCCTATTCTTGCGTTTATTGGCGGCAGCTTTTTTAATGTTAGTGCGATTGGTGGATTTATGGAAACATTAGGCGAATATTCTCCAGGAGGAGCAGCACTTACTGCCTATTTAAAAGCATATCAAGGCTACCCATTGGTGGATTTATGGAGCCATCTTAAAGCAATCCTCCTATTTTCTCTTGCTTTGCTGTTGATTAGTGGGATTACCTTGAAAACAAGAGGAGGGGTTCGCCGATGAATGCAATTTTATGGGGGAAATGTAAGAAATTTATCAGACAGCCGGGTGGATTTATTATAACCTCCTTCATTTGTATCGTTTTTGCTTATTTAGTTGGAATCTCCTCTTTCACAAAAGTAGAAGTGCCAGTTTATACAGAACACTCGGAGAAAACAACTGATATTCTAGAATTTTTAAATCAAAGTGAAAGTTATTCGTTTGTTATGTATACAGAAAAAGAAGTAAAGGAACAGTTAGGAAAAGGAAAAACAGATATGGGAGTGGCGATAAATCCAGATACTTATACTATGTTTCGAGTAGCTGATACGTCCAATGTATTAATGGTTCAAAATTATCTTCAAACCTATTATGCGAATATGCTTAAGGAAAAGGCGCTGATCAATGAAGCTGCGGATAAAGAAGAAGCTAAAAGGGTGCTTGCACATAATAAAGAGACACCAATTATACCTGTTGAAACAGAACAAACATTAACGGAAAAGGAAGCAAGCTATAATCAATCGCTCCAGTCGCTCTTTGGGTTTACTTTATTCTTTTGTATTTTTACCGTTTCCTTTACTGTTATTGAAATTCTAAGAGATAAACAAAATGGAATATGGGATCGATTTATCTTATCCTCTACTTCCAAAGCACAAATATATTTGGGGCATTTATTATTTAGTTTTTTAATAGGTTATGTCCAAATAATCATTATTTTTCTTCTTTTTAAGTATGGATTAAATATTGATTTTAATGGAAATTTCCATCTGGTATTTGTTCTAATCATTCCATATTTGTACGCTATTGTAGCATTGACTATTCTCTTAACAGGTCTTGTGAAAACACCAAGCCAGTTTAATGCCTTCATTCCGTTGGTATCTGTGAGCTTTGCGATGCTAGGCGGAGCCTACTGGCCAATCGAAATTGTTACATCCAAAATAATGATTTTGTTATCTAAAGTTGTTCCTATTACTTATGGAATGGAACTATTAAAAAAAGGTGTTATCGACAGTGCTTCTTGGAATGATATCATGGTTCCAGCAGGGATTCTTTGTTTGATGGGAACAATTATGCTAGGTATTGGTATTCAGCTTATAGAAAAAAGACATGTATAAGAAAATATAAAGTGGAATATTTCGAAAAAATAAAAAATAGTGTATAATAAAGGAAAAAGATTTCCAAGTTTAGGAAGAGGGAGCTGGAACAGTTGATCCGAAAAATAGTGAAAGGCTATTTATATGTTGTAGTTCTTCCTTTGACATTTTTAATCTCTGTTATTTTTGAGCCGAGTGGAAATCTTGTTTGGTTAACAAATGACACCATTAGAGATTTGTAGGGCTTAATGGTAGTTGATAAGCTTCTGATAGTCTTTATAGAGATTAACAGAAGGAATAAAGGAGAGAATATGAGATTATGAAATCGCTGGAACATGAAATATAAAACCATTATTGTAGAGGACCTCCTCCCTATTCTTTATTGAAAAATAAAAAATAGGGAGGAATAAAAAGTGAAAGATATTAATTTTCATAGGTATTTAGAGGAAATAAACGAGAAGTTTTCAGGATGGGACTTTTCTAGCATTTATGATACAGGCAGAATCCAAAACAGCATGATTTCTTGGTCTTACGGGAGCAAAGTGATTTCTGCGATGCAGGAGGCCACAGCTGTATTGGATATGGGAACGGGGGGAGGAGAGTTTCTTTCTTTATTGAAAGGCTATTTTCCAAGTACCATTTATGCGACTGAAGGGTATAAGCCGAACGTACCGATTGCCAAAAAGAAGCTAGAGCCTTTAGGAGTGAGAGTGATGGAAGTGGTTGATGAGAATGAATTGCCATTTCCCGATAATCATTTTGATTTAATCATTAATAGACATGAGTCTTACTCCGAGAAAGAAGTGAAAAGAATTTTAAAGCCAAAAGGTATTTTTCTTACCCAGCAAGTTGGAGGTTTAGATTGCAAGGAAATAAATGACTGGTTTGAAGTTCCGCTCAATCCTGAATTTAAAGAGTGGAAACTTTCCATTGCTCTCAACCAGTTTCCTAATGCTGAATGGGAGGTTCTGGAGCACCAGGAGGAGTTTCCTGTCCAGCGTTTCTATGACTTGGGCGCACTTATTTATTATTTAAAGGCGATACCTTGGCAAGTTCCTGATTTTAGTGTGGAAAAGTACCAAAATGAACTCTATCGTTTGCATCAGTACATCGAAAAAAACGGCTTTTTTGATGCCAGCCAATCTCGTTTTTATCTAAAGATGAGAAAGAAATAACATAAGAACTATACGAGAAACTCAGTTAATACCTTAAAGGTTTAGCTGAGTTTTTTTTAGTTTTTCTAAAAAAAGGAAAATTTATTACAAGGAGAATGGAGAAATGTTACAATAAAAGAAGGATTAATTCTTTTTTTGTAAATTGGAACAATTATGAAAAGGGAGGGGAGTTAGTGGCTGTGGAAGAAATCATTACGATAAAAGGACTATGGAAAAACTATGGTGCAAAGGAAGTTTTAAAAGGAATAGATCTTCATGTTTCTCGAGGGGAGATTATTGGATATATTGGGCCAAATGGGGCTGGGAAAAGTACCACTGTTAAGATTCTTCTTGGGATTGAAACGTATGTCAAAGGGGAAGTAAAACTTTTTGGTAAGGAGATTAACCAAAATTCTATCGAATATAAACGGAGAATTGGTTATGTGCCAGAGATAGCAGAGGTTTATGATAATTTAACTGCATATGAGTATTTAACCTTTATTGGTCAATTGTATGGGATGAAGGTTGAATTTGTTGATCAAAAAGCCCAAAAGTTAATGGAACTCTTTGGAATTGGGGAGGTCTATCATTCAAGAATATCTTCTTATTCAAAAGGAATGCGGCAAAAACTACTAATTATTTCTAGCGTATTGCATAATCCGGATATTTTATTTCTAGATGAACCCATCAATGGGCTTGATGCCAATAGTGTGATGATATTTAAAGAAATTCTTGCACAGCTGGCATCCTCTGGCAAAACAATCTTTTATTCTTCGCATATTATGGATGTGGTAGAAAAGATAAGCAGTCGGATTATTTTATTAAATGACGGAAAGGTTGTAGTAGATGGAAGCTTTAAAGAGCTGCAGGCACAAAATCAACAAGGTAGTTTAGAAGGTATCTTTAACCAACTTACAGGCTTTTATAATCATAGAGAAATAGGTGAATCCTTTGTGTCTGTTGTGCAAGAGGTGCAGACATGACAGATTATAAGGTATTAAAACTTCTTGATCACTTTAAAGCTTTTTTTCTGAAAATAGGCATCGATTATGAGGTGTTAAGAGCCATTTTGCAAGTAAAGCTTATAATGGATCAACGGAAGCTGCCAACTATCTTTTCACAATCCATTCAAAAGAAAGAAAAAAAAGAGGATAAATACGCCTATATCAAATCTTTGTGGTTATATGCCTTAATGGGATTAATTCTTATTCCCTTTATGGCTTTCGGGGATAATTATCTTTTTCAAATGAGTATCTCTTTTGGAATCATTTTATTTCTTGTTATGACCTCTATGATTTCCGATTTTTCTGCTGTCTTATTAGATGTTCGCGATAAGCATATTGTCCATTCGAAGCCAGTTAATAGAAAAACCATTAATGCAGCGAAAGTGTTGCATATAATGATTTATTTGTCACAACTAACGATTGCCATAACGCTTGTTCCGCTAATGGTAAGTTTGATCAAACAAGGAATCGTCTTTTTTCTATTAACCATTGTTCTTCTTGTGTTAGCCAATTTATTTATTGTTGTTATGACAGCATTATTATATTTGGCTATTTTGCGTTTTTTTGATGGGGAAAAGTTAAAAGATGTTATTAACTATGTGCAGATCGGTCTATCTATCATGATTATGATAGGGTATCAGATTGTAATTCGAAGCTTTGAATTTGTTGATTTAAATATTATTTATGAAGTGCATTGGTGGCATCTATTCATTGTTCCTATGTGGTTTGCAGGACCGTATGAATGGGTTTTGAACGGAAATACGGAAATGATGATGATCCTTCTTGCGACAATCGCCTTTGTTTTACCGATCCTCGCTATTATTATTTATGGAAGGCTAGTTCCTGTTTTTGAGAAAAGTTTAGAAAAATTAACAAGTCAAAGTAAGGCGAGAAAAAGAAAGATATTGAAGATTAAAGAGTGGGTATTATCGCTATATATAAAAAGCAGGGAAGAAAAAGCCTTTTATCATTTCACAGAGCAAATGATCAGCCAGGAAAGAGATTTTAAGCTAAAGGTTTATCCGTCAATCGGTTTTTCGATCGTTATTCCCTTTTTATTTCTTTATAGTGGAACGAATTTGGAGGATATCGATTTTTCCACGAGTTCGGCTTATTTAACGATTTATTTTACCATGATTAATATCCCAACAATTATTTTTATGTTGAGGTTTTCCGGAAAATATAAAGGGGCTTGGATTTTTACTATTCTCCCCGTCGCTGACTTTTCTGCGTATTATAAAGGTTCATTAAAAGCAGTCATTAGCAAATTATATTTACCTATTTATTTTTTATTAAGCTTTGTGTTTTTATTTCTGTTTGGAATAAGAATTATTCCTGATTTGCTAGTAGTCTTTCTATCTGCTTTCTTTTATGCTATTGTTTGTAATTTGTTATTAGATAAACAAATCCCTTTTTCACTGTCTTTTGAATCAGGTGGAAATCAACAAAGCTGGAGATTATTCCTTCTGCTCATTCCATTGCCGATTTTAGCAGGTATCCATTATATCAGTAGTACTTTTCCTTATGGTGTATATATTTACGCTCTGTTGCTTTTCTTTGTAAATCTTTTATTTTGGAAGAAATGGAAGCCTTAGCAGATAGTGTCGTTTTTAAATCCCCTAGTTTAACTATATTTAGACTAAGGGATTTTCTTATATTTTAAAAAGAAAAGCGATCTATTAATTCCGTACTTTTTCTTTGATGCTCTCTGTTCTGTGTGTAATTTATTTGATACAAGCTGGAAAATAAGACATTAAGTACATAATCAATGGATACTTGTGATGCAAAGGTAGCGATTTTGTCTGTTTCTTTCTTTTCTAAAGCTGGTATGGTTAAAACAACATCTGCCATTTTGGCTAATTTACTTTCAGGAAAGGCGGTTAACAATAAAATCGGCACCTTTCTTTCTTTTAATATACGAGCAGCAATGAAGTCCTCATTTGATTTAGCTTCATAAGTAATAAAAAAGGCGCAGTCATTTCTTTTAATGTTAACAGTGTTGTTGGCAAATTCATTACGGGCCGTTGCGATTATGGCATATTTATTTATCTTCAAAAGTTTATTTTGGAAACTTTCGGCCCGAATTTGCGAATCTCCTACAGCATACATAAAGATGCGGTTTGAATTGTATAGATACTTAGTCATTTTAAAAAGGGATTTTTCCTTTAAGAGCTCATAGCTTTCTTTGATGGCCTGTTGCGTTAAATACATCATATCCTGGCTGATTTTCATAAGAGAAGCATCATCCTCAAATGGGATATTCGGATTAATTTCAGATAAAACATGGTTTTTTTGCTCGATCGATTTAACAAGCATAATTTTAAAATCTTTAAAGCCCTTCATTCCTAACTTTTGTGCAAAGCGAATGATAGAAGTATGAGAAGTAAATGTTTTTTGTGCTAACTCTTGGATTGTCATTCTCTCAATTAAGTTAGCATTCTCCAAAATATATTTTGCAATATTTTTTTCTGCTGCTGTATAATCCGTTCTATTGGCAATTTGTTTTAGCAACAAATCGGCTCACCCCTTTAAAATTGAACATTTTGTTCATTAAATCAGCTTAATTTCAGATGGAAGCTTGAACATTTTATCCTAAATCCATTAATGCAAAAGCTTTACATGGAATTCTCTGTTATTCCATCCTATAATAATCCCATTAAGGAAAAAAGGAGTGCCTTTTATGCTGACAATTGGATACATAGGAAATGGCAAAAGTACAAATCGGTATCATCTTCCTTTTACTTTACAAAGAGACCATATTAAGGTGAAAACAATTTATCGTAGAAACCCAGCCCATGATACATGGAAGAAACATAAACATATTCATTATACTACGGATTTAAATGAGATACTCAAGGATCAAGAGATTCAATTACTCGTAGTAACAACATCTCATGACTATCATTATGCATTTGCTAAGTTAGCTTTAGATCATAATAAACATGTGCTAGTGGAAAAGCCATTTATGATGTCGGTAGAAGAAGCCGAAGAAATATTCCTATATGCAAAAGAAAAAGGACTTGTTGTTCAATGCTATCAAAACCGCCGTTATGATTCAGATTTTCTGACAACAAAAAAAGTGATAGAGAGTGGTAAATTAGGAGATTTATTAGAAGTAGAATTGAATTATGACTATTATCGACCAGAAGTGCCAGAATCAGTCCAGGTTTATAATAATTATCGCAGCTTTATGTACGGACATGGTACCCATACGATCGACCAGGTCATATCTTATTTTGGAAAACCGCAGCATGTTCATTATGATGTAAGACAATTACTAGGACAAGGACGAATGAATGACTATTTTGACTTAGATTTTTATTATGATCAGTTAAAGGTTTCGATTAAGTCAAGTTACTTCCGTCTAAAAGAAAGACCAAGCTTTGTTGTTTACGGTAAGAAGGGAAGCTTCATTAAACATTCGAAAGATAGACAAGAGGAACATTTAAAACTTTTCTATATGCCTGATGGAGAGAGTTTTGGGATAGACCAACCAGAACATTATGGTACCCTAACTTATATAGATGAGAACGGAGATTACCATGAAGAAAAAGTTGTATCAAAGGCAGGGGATTATGGGCGAGTGTATGATGAAATGTATAATACAATCATCCATGGGGAAGAAAAAATAATAAAAGATGAGGAAACGCTATTACAATTGGCAATTTTAGAAGCGGGAATGAAGGGATGTAAATAAAATGAAACTTGGAATAGTGGGAGCAGGAAAGATTGTTCAAGATTTATTACCTATGTTTAAATCTATTCCACAAATTGACTTGATGGCGATTTTTGGAAGACCCAATAAAAAGGGATTTTTGTTAGACTTACAAAAGGAATATCTTATAAACAAAATATATGTTGATTATAAAGAGATGCTTGCAGATACTGATATAGATGTCGTTTATATAGCATTGCCTAATCAGCTTCATTATTCCTATACAAAACAAGCTTTGGAAGCCAGAAAACATGTTATTTGTGAGAAGCCTTTTACCTCTAATTTAAAGGAATTGCAGGAATTAGAAAAGATTGCCCAAAGGAATGATCTTTATTTAATAGAAGCAATTACTAATCAATATAGAGGGAATTTTTTACAAATAAAAGAGTTGCTTCCTAAGTTAGGAGATATCAAGGTGGTAGAAGCAAATTATTCACAGTACTCCTCACGTTATGATGCTTTTAAAGAGGGAAACATTTTACCAGCTTTTAATCCAGAGATGTCAGGTGGCGCCTTAATGGATATTAACAGTTACAATATTCATTTCGTTGTTGGATTATTTGGAAAACCAATGGAGGTGCAGTATTATCCCAATTTGTCACGAGGGATTGATACCTCTGGAGTCTTGGTTTTAGAGTATGAGCGCTTTAAAGCGGTATGTATAGGTTCTAAAGATAGCAGGGGAGCATCATTTGCGACTATTCAAGGCGATAATGGCTTTTTGACAATTGATGGGCCTGTTAACAGCATAGATTCATTTACTATCAGCAATGCAAGTAATGTAGAAGAGAAGATAAATAAAAATGAGCATAAACATCGAATGTATGAAGAATTTGTTGCATTTGAAAAAATAATACGCGAGAAAAACAAAAGTGAAATGCTAAAAAGACTAGAACATAGTCTTCAAGTGATGGAGATTCTTACAATGGCAAGAAAAAAGGCAGGAATCATTTTTGCTGCCGATAAAGGGATAAACGAATAGGCTTGAAAGAAAGTCTTCTATATAATAGAGGACTTTTTTAATTGGGAAGGAAGCAACGAGGAAGGTAAGGGAAACAAGTGACTGTTTCCCAATGCATTAAAGTAAGTCCTTCTCTTATAAATAATAGACTTTGAAAATAATGTCCTGTGGGTGATTTCCGAATTTCTTCCCAAAAATAGTGGCGCCTCCAACATATTCAGCATCTTCTTTCACTTCAATTCGAAATGTCCAGCGATCACAGTTGTCATCCAATTCATTGATGGTAACTGCGGATATTGGATCTCCATCAATATATGTACCATGGTTTGTAATTCGCAGTGTTTTAAGAAGCCCGTATTGATTTAGATTATGCGGCCACCATTCAGGTGTAAGTTTACCTCGTGTATCTGCAAAGTCTCCAGGACTTCTCCAAGTTCCAAGTTCTAATCCATTTAGTGAAAAGGTAATATCAGAAGGCCAATTATCATTAGAAAATGGAAATTCTGAACACACTTCTAAACTAATTTCAAATTGCTGGATTTTTTCTTCCTTTTTTAAAAAGTTTGGGATGGTGTATTGGATAAAGCCTTGAGTAAACCACAAAATTTCTGCTTCCACTCTTTTTGGATCCATAAAGAGTTTCGGTTCATCTACTCTGCCAATAAAATCCTTTTCAGAAGCTAATCCACAGGTTGGTTTTAAATCATAATCTGTGTAATGACCAATTGGAACAGAGGTTTCGTAAGAAGCAAAAGAATGATAGATTTTCTTCGGAAAATTGATTTCGATGTGGTCTACTTTTAACATGGAAATTTTTTGTAATCCGGACTTTCCTGGAATCTTTTCAGTCTTTATTAGACCTGCATCTTCTAATTTTTTTACATGCTTTGTTACAATTGCACTGCTGATGCCCAATTCTTTGGCAAGCTCTTTTATATTCATTTTATTTTTAGACAGTAACTGAATAATTGTCATTCGAACTTCACTTGCTAAAGCTTCGTACACGACTAAAGAGGATTTATCGATCCCCAATTGCATATAGACCCCTTCTTTCAGTATGTTTGATTAACTGTAAAGTTTCTTTCTTATACAAAAAATAACACGGAAATTAATCTCTGTAAATGTTTTCTTTTAATCCAAAGAATGATTAATATTAATGTTAATATTTTTATTGATAAAGTTTATTAAGTTTATAGTATCATTATCTTAAATATTATTTAATTTAATATGCCTTAAGGCAGAACGGAAAGCAGTTGGTGTCATGTTTTCTGTTTGCTTAAATACTCTCATAAAATATTTCTCATCTTTAAAACCACAGTCGGCAGCAACTTTCGTAACAGTATCATTCGTGTTTAATAATAATGATTTTGCCTTCTCTAATCTAACTTGAAGAATAAATTGGCTAATTGTTGTTCCGATATTTTTTGAAAAAGTATGTGATAAGTAAGCTTTATTATATCCAAAATGATTGGCGATTTCTTCTATTGTTAAGGGGTGATTGCTGTTCATCCGAATCCATTCTTTTACATAGTGTAAGAAACGATTATGTGGTTCTCTCTCTGCAGAATCTTCATAGACACTACGGGCTTCCTCACTAAGCTCTAATAGGATAGCTGTTACTAAATAATCAAGAAAACCATTATTTGTTTGAGATGATTTCATGCTTGCGATTAATTGATTTAACAAAATGATGGTTTTAGAAAGATTCATTTCAGATGAATACAAAGGTAAATATATTTCTGGAGAGGAGCTTTTTTGTGCGTAGGGATTTGAAACAGCCTTTTTTCCTTGTGGAAGATAAAAGTGGAACCAATAGAATGATAGGCCCTTTTCTGAGTGTTTACTACCTTTAAAGGATGTGTTGGCAGGAATGAAAAGAAATTCATTTTCTTTTAATTCATATGCGGTATTATCTACCTCTAAATAGAGAGTACCAGAAATACATAGGATAATTTCTTCATTTGGATTTTTTCTTGGTGCATGAGACCATGGAACATCTGACACAAATAAACCAGCTGAATGAAAGGGTACCGCTCCTGTTAGACGGGAAAGTATATACGTTTCTTGCATCTTTTTTCCTCCTTTTGAAGATATGGTAGCATGATCATCTAGTTTATGTCCACCACATCTATTTGTTATCCTACTTACATCATACGTGAAAACAGTTAAACTATTGAAAACGGTGTCAAAAAGGAATGGAGGAAGTAAATTGTTAAGTGAATTTGCCTTAAACAAGGTGCATATAAAGGATACATTTTGGAATTATTATGTCAAAAATATTAAGCACAAAACAATTCCCTTTCAATATAAAGTGATGGATAACGATATGGATATTAATATTGAGAGGGAAAGAGAGGATGAGAGTTTACCAGCAGAGAAAAGCAATGCTATCGAAAATTTTCGCATAGCAGCTGGATTAAAAGGTGGAGAACATTACGGCTGGTTTTTTCAAGATAGTGATGTGTACAAATGGCTAGAAGCAGTTTCATACAGTTTGCAAATTTCTCCAGATAAGGAATTAGAGGAGCTTGCTGACAGTGTCATCGATTTAATTGGCAAGGCACAAGAAAAAGATGGCTATTTACAAACTTTTTTTCAAGTGAAATTTCCTAATAGAAAATATCGTGAGCTGTACTATAGTCATGAATTATATTGCGCTGGACACTTAATTGAAGCGGCTATAGGCTATACAGAAGCTACAGGGAAAAGAGCATTATTGCAGATTGCATTAAAGGTAGTAGACAATATTGCAAAGCATTTTGGTTATGAAGAAGGAAAAATACAGGGAGCTGATGGTCACCAAGAAATTGAACTAGCGTTAGCAAAATTGTATGAGTTTACTGGGGAGAAGAAATATTTAGATTTAGCAGCCTTCTTTATAGATGTGAGAGGAAAAGATCCATTATTCTATGACAAGCAAGTAGAGCAAAACAATAAAGACGGAATAACAAATGAGCATCCAAAGATTGATTTAAAGTATTTACAAGCATATATTCAGCCGAAAAAGCAGACAACAGCAGTTGGCCATGCAGTTCGAATGTTGTATATGGCAACTGGGATGGCAAGGATTGCAAAACATTCAAACGATGAACAACTATTTATGGCTTGTAAAGAAATTTGGCGGGACGTTATCAAGAAGAAGATGTATATAACTGCTGGTGTTGGTTCTACTGTTCATGGGGAGGCATTTACAGGTGAATATGATTTGCCGAATGACACCATGTACTGTGAGACATGTGCCTCTATCGCTCTTATTTATTTTGCGTATGAGATGTTTAAAATAGAACAAAAGGCAGAATACATAGAGATTATGGAACGGGCATTATATAATGGTGCTCTTTCTGGAGCATCTATTGATGGAGAACATTTTTTCTATGTGAATCCACTGGAAGTATATCCGTCCATAAGTAAGAATAATCCTGGGCAAGGGCATGTGAAGTCCCAGCGGCCAAATTGGCTTGGTTGTGCTTGCTGTCCGCCAAACTTTGCGCGAACAATCGGTTCCATCCAGCGTTACTTTTATACATGGGATGAAGAAAGACAAATCATTTACAGCAATCTATTTGTTTCTAGTAACCTAGACTTTCCGGGAGGCACCTTAGAGCAAATGACAGAATTTCCGAAGCAAAATAGGGTGAAATATCGCCTCAAAACGGATGGGCAATTAGTTACTTTAAAAATTCGTATTCCCGAGTGGCTAAAAAATCCATTACTATATGTGGAAGGAACTACAATCGAAATAAATATGATTGATGGCTATATGGAATTAAAAAGGAAGTGGAATGGAGAAATAGTGGAACTTGTCTTTGAGACACCAGTGTTGGCTGTCACGGCAAATCCTAACGTAGTTGCCGATGTTAATCGTATAGCTATACAAAGGGGCCCTTTTGTTTACTGTGCAGAATCGATAGATAATGAAGAGAAACTACAAACCTATCATATCAACCCCAAAAACCTTGAATGGGCAAAGGTATGCTATCAGCCAGGTGTATTAAATGGGATTACTCAACTTATGGTGGAAGCAGATCATGAACTAGTCGATAGAAGTTGGCATGAAACATTATACCAATTTAATTTCAGGGGGAATACAGAAAAGAAAGAACTTACACTCATTCCTTATTATTCCTGGGGAAATAGAGGAGAATGTGAAATGGTTGTATGGCTATATAAGTAGAGTGCTTAAAGCATAAGGATAGATAGACTTCCTTATGCTTTTTTACTTTTTTGGAGAAATAATGGATACATGGGAGAAGGCTTCCTTCTTTCTGGAAGCATGCTGACTATAACAATAGTAGTTGGTTTTAGAGAATGGAGTAAGCTTTTGAATTCTGATAAAATCAAGTTAATTATCTTTAGAAAGAGTGCAATCAAATGAATAGGGGGGGATAGGATTGAAAGAAGAGAGAAAGTTTCATCGGCCGTTTGGGGTGTATGGGGTTAACACGGAAAATGATAAATTACTCGTAATACATAAGAAAAGAGGACCTTATGCTAATCGCTTTGATTTGCCAGGAGGAAGCTTGGAACCAGAGGAAAGTTTGGCGACAGCCATGAGGAGAGAGTTTCTCGAAGAGACGGGGATAAAGATTGCCATAGAGAAGCAAATAGGTATGGCTGATTTTTTATTTCCTTGTATATGGAGAGAATATACTCATATTCATCATATCGCTGCTTTTTATACAGTAAGGAAAGTAGGCGGGGAAATTTCAATACCAAAGCAATTTGAAGGACAGGATTCGTTTGGTGCGGAATGGGTCGCCTTAAACGATCTGTCTATACATAATGCTTCTCCACTTGTGCTAAAGGCAATAGAGTGGATACAAACAGGTTCAATTGGACTTGAAGTAACTTGGTTTGAGAAATGGGAAGTGAAGAAATCCCTCCAAATAGAAGGAAAAAAGGAGAGCACAGATGATTATTAGAAAAGCGAAGGATGAGGATGCCAAAAGGATTGCAAAAGTACATGTAGATAGTTGGCGCACTACTTATAAAGGAATAGTTCCGGATTTATTTTTAGAAAGGCTTAATTATGAGGAAAGAGAAGAGATATGGAAGAAAGCAATCCCGACTGGAAGTGTCTTTGTTGCTGAAAATGAAACTGGAGAAATTATTGGTTTCGCTAATGGAGGAAAAGAAAGAAGCGGACAGTATCCAGGTTATGTTGGTGAGTTATACGCCATCTACCTTTTGGAAGCATTTCAAGGACAAGGGATTGGAAGCTTGTTAGTAAAAAAGGTAATGGAATATTTAAAGGAAATCGGTCTCTTCCCGATGATTATTTTGGCTTTAGCAGATAATCCGGCTTGTAAGTTTTATGAAGCCAATGGCGGGAAAAGAATCGGGACTGAAGAAGTTGAAATAGGCGGCAAAAAATTAACGGAAGTTGTTTTTGGATGGAAATAAGGGAGCTTCGATTGCTTATCAGACAATGAAAACTGTCGGCAGGCATTCATTCTGTCGACAGTTTATTCAGATCATTTTTAAGAAGTCAATTTTTCCACAATCATTCGTTTTCCAGTATTTAAGGTGAATTCAAAGCGGTCTGTGCTTTTTTCATTATAAAAGAAATGATGATTAACACTACAAAGTCCTTCTTCATTATCAAAAATCATCATATTAACCCCGTTCTTTCGTTTTTCATCCTTTAAAAAAGTAAGATGATTATAACAGTATATACAATCGTATATGGAGAACTTCATCGAATTTAAAGTAGTGATAAACTGATAAAAGCTATCGTCGCTTAAGTCGTCTAATAATTCTTCTAAAGCAAACACAAGGTGTTTTCTTATGCGGATAGGATCTTCGTGCTCTAGAAAATGAATGGTACCAGAAACATTTACTTTGCCATCCTCCAGGAGAATGCCTTTTCGCCAGCGATTGAAAGAACGTATCTCAATTTCTTGGTGTAAATATTCATCCAGCATGGCTGCTTCTTCTGTTTCTTCATCAAAAAAAATCCATTGATTATTTATATATTCGACTGTACCTTTCGTAAAGGCACGTGTTTGAAATTCAATAAGTTTTGATCTATGCTGATTGTTCATTGTAAACCTCCCAAAGATTACACGCCCATAAATTCTTTTTAGACAGATAAACAAAATTTTATAACTAATCCTTCTTTTTCCTTCCTTAAAACATTGAAAACGATTAATTTCTCTTTTTTGAATGGAACATATATAAACCTGTTATGGACAAATAACCATTTTTGATTTGGTGCATAGAATACCTCATACTGATTGATTGGTATCTAATCATAAGTTCCACGAAAGAAAGGATGATAATCATGTGTGGAATAACAGGTTGGGTTGATTACAAAAAAGATTTAAGAAACGAGTCGGAAATTTTATCGGCTATGGCTGAAACATTGGCAAAAAGAGGCCCTGATGATACAAATGTTTGGACTGCATTACATGCAGGATTCGGTCATAAACGCTTAGTGGTAGTAGATCCGCTAAATGGTATTCAACCAATGACAAAAGAAAAACAAGAATTTCACTACACTATTTGCTACAATGGTGAGTTGTATAATACTGAAGACATAAGAAAAGAATTACTAATAAAAGGATATTCATTTCAAGGTCATTCTGATACAGAAGTTTTACTTACTTCCTATATGGAGTGGGGAGAAGATTGTCTGCAATACTTAAACGGAATATTTGCTTTTGCTGTTTGGGATGAGAAACGGAACTCCTTATTTATTGGAAGAGATCGTTTAGGAGTGAAACCATTATTTTACACGGAAATTAGCACTGGTTTTATTTTTGGGTCGGAATTGAAGGCATTACTAGCCCATCCAAATGTGAAAGCAGAGCTGGATAGAGAAGGGTTAGCTGAGGTGTTTGCACTTGGACCTTCTCATACACCAGGAAGTGGTATTTTCAAAGGGATTAAAGAGCTTCGGCCAGGGCATGCATTAAAATTTACTCAGGATGGACTTAAAGTATGGCGTTATTGGAATGTGAAGAGTGAAGAACATACGGATACTTTTGAGGAAACGGTCGAAAAAGTACGCTTTCTTTTTAAAGATGCTGTGAAAAGACAATTAGTATCAGATGTACCATTAAGCACGTTTCTTTCAGGTGGAGTGGATTCAAGTGCTATTACAGCAATTGCTTCCATGGAATATAAAAGAACAGGGAAAGGACCGCTTCATACGTATTCCATCGATTATGAAGGCAATGATAAGTTCTTTAAAGCAAATGAATTTCAGCCAAATTCAGATGGTGTGTATATAAAAAAAATGACAGATACATTTGGAACCATTCACCATAATTGTATCATCACCCAAGAGACATTAGCTGACTTTTTACATGAGGCAGTAACAGTCAGAGATGTGCCTGGTATGGCAGATGTAGATTCTTCCCTTTTATGGTTTTGTCGAGAAATAAAAAAAGACTTTGTCGTTAGCTTATCTGGGGAATGCGCAGATGAAATTTTTGGAGGCTATCCATGGTTTAGAAGAGAGGCCGATTTGCAAAGAGGAGGCTTTCCATGGATGAGATCGATCCAAGAACGACAAAACTTATTGAAAGATTCGTGGAGCAATAAATTGCAATTAGAAGATTATATGATGGATAAATATAATCAAACCATTGCAGAAACACCAAAGTTAGCAGGAGAAAGTAAAGAAGATGCTAAGCGTCGAGAATTGTTTTATCTCAATCAATTATGGTTTATGACTACTTTATTAGAGCGGAAAGATAGAATGAGTATGGGAGCAAGCCTAGAGGTGCGTGTACCATTTGCTGACCATCGTTTAGTTGAATATGTGTGGAATGTACCATGGGAAATGAAAAATTACATGGGAAGAGAGAAAGGATTATTACGGAAAGCGTTAGAAGGAATCCTACCAGATGAAGTGCTCTATCGCAAAAAAAGTCCATATCCTAAAACACATAATCCCATTTACACAAAAACAGTAAGTGATATGCTGAAAAGTGCTTTAGCAGATAAAAGTTCTGTTTTATATGAATTCTTTGATAAGGAAAGTCTCACCGAAATTATTGAAACAGAAGGCTCTGCATTTAAAGAACCATGGTTCGGCCAATTGATGACAGGTCCACAATTACTTGCCCATTTAGTACAAATCCATTATTGGTTTAAAGACTATCAGATTAATATTGTCGAATAAAATAGTGAATAATTAAACAATCCCTAGCTAGCAGGAATGACTCTGCTAGCTAGGGATTGTTATGTGATTTAACCTTCTTGATTAATAGAATAAATAATAAAAAGCAAGGGAAGGCAAATTGCAAAGGTATATATAGGAGATACGGAACAACCACTGCACCTTCTCGAACATGGTCATTTATTTCCATACTAATGAAAATAGAAAACATCGAAATAAGACAAATAATAGGTACAACATAGAAGCGATAGGGCTGTTTAAAAATATATTCTAATCCCTTTAAGCCGGAATAAATAAAGATAGAGCTCTTGATAACTATTCCTAATATGATAATAAAAACAGCTAGAGCATCTATTCTTTCAATAAACTCTCCAATTGAAATAAGTCTTGTCGTACTTAAAAGGGGAAATGTAGCCCTGGAGGAAGTATTAATCCCTAATGATAAAATAATAATTAATGTAGCAATGGTGAGCAAAAAACCTGATACAGCTACGGAAGCTAGAACAGATTTTTTTCTCCATTTTACATTCGTTATGAGAGGAAATATACACGTCATAACAAGCATTTCTCCATAAGGTCTACTCACTTCGATTGGAAATATAGCCTTCACTATTGGTAGTATCCCTCTTGCTAATACAGGTTGAATCTTTGTAATAGACAGATTGCCACTAGCAAATAAAAAGATAATAAGCAAGATCAGAAATACTGCTGAGTATGGAGTAAATATTTCTGTTGTCCGCCCTAAGATTTCAATTCCCAAATACAAAATATAGCCAATAATAAGCATTAAAGTAATAACGATGATTTCAATAGGAGTTAAAGGAAGGATAAAGGTAGATGTTAATTCCCCAAAATCCCTGATCGTTCTTGCGGCTAGATAAAAAAAATAAAGGGAATAGACGAGGGTAATAGGGATTGCCATAAATCTATTGAATCCAAACTCAATAATTTCAAACAAATTTTTAGAAGGTACTAGCTCATTTATATGAAGAAAAAAGGAGGACACTACTAAGCCGATAATGGTAGATAGAAGAACGGTAATCCAAGCATCCTCTTTTGCTGTAATACCAAGCACCACCACAAGCGTTGTCCCTAAGTTAAAGCCTATAATAATGGCAAATAACTGACTTAAAGATAGATTTTCTTTTAGCATGAAAAAGAATCTCCTAATTAGAAATATGGTATATGCTTAAAGTAGTATTTGCTAATTTACTAGGAATATGCAGAAGAGGAAAAGATTTTTGCGATTTTTAAAGGATTGATTGGTGAGGTTTGGAAAGAAAAAGGGCCGGAATAATATTTCCGGCCTAAGATTTACACTATTATCTATTGCACTTAAATATATTGAATAGCTCGCCTTATAAAAATCATATTTGATTATATTCTAGTCTTGCTGTTTCCTTGTTAATCTAACCAATTGGTTTTTCTTGCGTAATGGTAGATTTAGGTTGCTTTTGTAGGAGGAAAAAGAACACCCCGAACAAAACGAGTAATCCACCTAAAAGTTGTGCGAAGATTAATTGCTCATTCAATAGTAAAACAGCTAAAAGTGTGGCTCCGACTGGCTCACCGAGAATACTCATGGAAATAGTTGTTGCATTAACATAATTAAGTAACCAATTATTAATGACATGTGCAAGTGTTGGAACAATCGCAAGCAAAACAAATATACCCCATTCTCTGCCAGAATAGCCTGTTAATGCCTCACCAGCCAATAGATTATAAACGGTTAACAAACAAGCAGCGAAAAAGAAAACAGTAAACGTATAGATCCAGTGAGTCATTTTTTTGATAATATTTTGACCGATTAATAAGTAGCCGACTACAGCAATTACACTTAAGAAAGAAAGAACATCTCCTATAATAGCATTGCTGTCTAATCCAATGTCTCCCCAGCCAATCATTATCGCCCCAATAATGGCAATCCCCATAGTCATAATAGCAGTAGAGGTAGTTCTCTCCCGAAAGAAAATAAACCCGCCAAGAAGAGAAACAATAGGCTGTAAAGCCAATATAATCGTAGAGCTGGCTACCGTAGTAAACTTTAGAGAACTAAACCATAGGGCAAAATGCAATGCCAAAAAAGAGCCTGAAAAAAATAAGAATGCCCAATCTCTTTTTGTTAGTTTTTTAAAATCATTTCGATGGATGTAGACCATAGGAATCATAATAAGACAGGCAAGCCACATCCTGTACATACTTAAAATAGTGGCAGGTGCCTCCGACCATTTTACGAAAATCGCAGAAAATGAGATAGCGATAATCGATATAAGGAGTGGAATCCCAATGGATTTAGGTACTGTTTGCTGATTCACTTTGTTTCCCCCTGACAATTGTAACAATTCGATATAATAGTAAATATAGTACGTTCAAAGATAGGAAACAATCATTATTTTGCATCTTTTGGAAAAAAGAATCAGGTGATCATCTTAATCGATGTTCGCCTGATAGATTACCTTGTATGGATATATTCATAATTCATATTGAAACGAAGGATACTGCATTCATATGGTCCTAGTATTACGGCAAGATCATCTGATTCAGCAGCATACTCTTCTTCTGTTAATAAAAGAGAGATTTTTTTTCCGCGTAATGGAAAGGGGAGAAGAAATTGTGCTTCCTTGTCACTCTTATTGATAACCGTTAAAAGAATTTCCTCTTCCTCTTTTGTATAATAGGCTAAACAGGAATCAGACTGGGATAGAAAATAAAAAGTGCCATTATTGATAAGAGGGGAACTTTGTTTGTGTACTTGAATCAATCGCTTAACAAATTCTTTTAGCTCCGTATCATGTTCTTCTGTATTCCAAGGCATACATTTTCGACATCCAGGATCGCTGCCGCCACCTAAGCCGATTTCATCTCCATAATATATACAAGGGGTGCCAGGGTAGGTGAAAAGAAAGGTAAATAAAAGCCTCACTCGTTCTTTCCGGTAGCTGCATTCATGAAGAATTCGTGGTGTATCATGACTGCCGATAATATTAAATAATACATTATTGACTGTATCTGGATAGGCTTGTAAGGTTGTGGTCATTTCTTCCATAAATTGTTGAGGGGAAATCATATCATATGCAAAAAATTGTAATGCTTTTGTTAGTAATGGATAATTCATTACCGAATCAAATTGATCTCCTCTTAACCACGGTAAGGAATCATGCCAAATTTCCCCGAGAATGAAAATGTCAGGCTTTAATGATTTTACAACAGATCGGAAGGAACGCCAAAATTCATGGTCAATCTCATTGGCAACATCTAAGCGCCAGCCATCAATATCACATTCTGTAATCCAATATTTCGCTACATGAAGTAGATATTCTTTTACTTCTGGATTGGCTGTATTAAATTTAGGCATGGCTTCATAGAAACCGAATGTTTCATAATGCAGCATATCATTTTCTTTTAACGGAAATTTATGTATATGGAACCAATCTTTATAGCGTGAACGCTCTTCATTCTTTAGTACATCTTGAAAGGGCGGAAAATGATAGCCGCAATGATTGAAAACGGCATCAAGCATCACTCGAATCCCTCGATTATGACATTCTTTCACAAGGTACTTAAGCATCTCCCTATCGCCAAATTGCGGGTCTACTTCTAAATAGTTAATCGTATCGTATTTATGATTGCTTTTAGCGTGAAAAATTGGAGTAAGATAAATCCCTGTAATCCCAAGGTCTGTAAGATAGTCTAGGGAGTCCATAATACCTTGAAAGTCTCCGCCGAAGAAATTATATAAGCCAGGCTCCTCTTGTCCCCATTGTGCAGTATCAACTGGATTTAAAGAGCTATCCCCATTGCGGAAACGCTCTGGAAAAATTTGATACCAAATCGTTTGTGATACCCAAGATGGTGGAGTAAAAACGTCTTTCAGATGAAGATATGGCAAGCAAAAGTAAAAGCCAGCATCTTCTGGAATAAATGGAAAGAATCCCTTTTCGGTATAAGTTACTTGCTGTTCCGAATCTCGGAGAATAAAGCCATAGCGAACTCTTTTTTTATTTGTTATCGTACAATGCCAATAATCAAATAGAGAATCAGAACCGCTTTTTTCCATCGATAACCGCTGGGATACCCACTGATAGTCGACTATTTCGTATTGATCTCCATAGATTAATTCTATTTCAGTGACATTTGCCTTTTTTGTCCGGATCCGGATATGGAGAGTGTCTTTATTTTGTAAATAACAGTAATTATCTCCACTGCGATGGTAAATAGAGGCTAAATCAATCACTTTTCTCACACTCCCTTTGTAATCTTGCTATCTCTTTTGCCACTAGTGTTGCCAGTTTAGCTAGATTTTAAAAGGAGAGAAGCGAATTGTTTACATTAAAAAAAATCGCTCGCAAAATGCATGCGAGCGATTCTGAGTGAATTTATATAAAAAGATTAGCCGTTAACAATCGTACCGCCGTTGACATGGATAACCTGTCCAGTTACATAGGTAGAATCATTGCTAGCTAAATATACATACGCTGGGGCAAGTTCACAAGGTTGGCCAGCACGTTTAAAAGGAGTATTTCCTCCAAAAGAAGCAACTTGCTCACTATCAAAAGTAGATGGGATAAGTGGCGTCCAAATTGGCCCTGGTGCTACCCCATTGACTCGAATTCCTTGTTCCGCAAGAGAGCCTGATAAGGAACGAGTGAAAGCCGTAATAGCTCCTTTTGTTGCGGAATAATCAATTAATGTCTCATTACCTTTATACGCAGTAATAGACGTTGTATTAATAATCGCATCTCCTTTTTGTAAGTGGGGCAGAGTGGCTTTTGTTAAGTGAAACATTGAGAAAATATTGGTGCGGAAAGTTTTTTCTAATTGTTCTGACGTGATATCTAGAATGCTTGATTGTGGATGTTGCTCTGCAGCATTATTTACAAGAATATTAACCTTGCCGAATTCTGAAACGGTCTTTTTTACAACCTCTTTACAGAAGCCTTCATCACCAATGTCCCCAGCAAGCAGTAAGCACTTTACTCCTTCAGCTTCGACTAATTCTTTCGTCTTTTGGGCATCGTCATGCTCATCTAAGTATACGATAGTGATATCAGCACCTTCTTTTGCATAATAGATAGCAACAGAACGTCCGATTCCACTATCGCCTCCAGTGATGATAGCAGTTTTTCCTTTTAATTTTTCAGAGCCTTTATAAGAGGGATCGACATCTTTAGGTATAGGATTCATCTCTGTCTGAATGCCTGGCTGCTGATCTTGATGCTGTGGTGGAAATGTTTGTTGTAATTGTTCCTTATTACTATTAGTCAATTCAATCACTCCTTCTAATTCTGTACATGTTTACTTATTTTTCCCAAATTCTTTTAAATAAACATGGTAAAAATAGGGTTGAGTGATATGGAGTTGTGGAAAGGAAGGGGTAAGCATGATGAAAGTTGTTTGATTAAAGTGGCGTTCCTTTGTTTAATGAACACCATAACTATCTTGTTTGGAAAGAAAAGTGGTGTTCATCCGCCTGATGAACGCTATAAATACCTTTTTTTGAAGGAAAAGTGGTGTTCATCCGCCTGATGAACACCATAAATACCTTGTTTTGAAAGAAAAGTGGCGTTCATCCGCCTGATGAACGCTATAAAAACCTTTTTTTGAAAGAAAAGTGGCGTTCATCCGCCTGATGAACGCTATAAAAACCTTTTTTTGAAAGAAAAGTGGTGTTCATACACATGATGAACACCATAAATATCTTGTTCTGAAAGAAAAATGGCGTTCACCAGCTTGGTGTCCGCTGTTATTTTTCATTAACGATAATTGACAAACTGTACATCAATCGTAATTTTTGATTCATCTTTCACAGCAGCAATAATTTTTTGTAAATCATCACGGCTTTTAGCAGTAACCCGAATTTGATCGTCCTGTTGTTGAGTTTTCACTTTTAAGCCACTGTTTTTAATTAATGAATTAATAATTTTGGCATTATCTCGATCAATTCCCTGCACTAATTTCGCTCTTTGACGAACTGTACCGCCGGAAGCACCTTCGATTTTGCCATAATCCAAGTTTTTAATAGGAATACCACGTTTAAACATTTTGCTAATAAGAACATCTTTAAGCTGTTCTAATTTATATTCATCATCAGAAATAAGAACCAATTCTTCTTTATCCAGCGTCACATTACTCTTGCTACCTTTAAAATCATACCGATTTTGAATTTCTTTCATTGCAAGCTGGACAGCATTCGTAACCTCTGAAAAATCTACCTTGGATACAATGTCAAATGAACTTTCTTTCGCCATATTTACCTCCTGATTAATTGGAATTTAACACAAATTAAAAGCAACTCTGTAGTAAATCCAATTTCTTTTATGCTTGTATTATAGTAAAATGTAGCGATTTAATAAAGCCCGGTATTATCAAGGTTTGAGGGGAATCGAAATAAAACCTCCCCAAAAACCTCCCCCAATTAGCTATTTAACGCTTGTTCGAAAGCTTCAACAGATTCTCTTTCTAACTCGTCATAGTTATGGCCATATACTTCATATATCATCTTAGGAGTATTGCCCAATCGTTCAGCAATTGTTTTAACTGGAATTTTCTTTTTGCTTGCAACTAATATCGTTGCGTGACTGTGTCTAAACCATGTGGTGTAATTTTTTAAAACCAGTCTCTTTAATCGCATTAGCTATTGCGTGTTGATAAGGGATTCGGATATTGGTGTGCCACGCTGATATGAGATAAAGTCTTCTGTAAAATGATGTTATAAGAGTGGGGAATTTGATATCATTCACATTTTTTGGAGAACCAGTAGCGCAATGGAGACCTCGTTTTAGTAATCACGGCGGATGGAATCTTTGGTAATGATACTAAAAAAGCTGTACAAGCATATCAAAAATGGCATGGATTAGAGTAGATGGAGTTGTCGGTACAAATGCTTGGTTTAGTAAAAGTTATGTTATAGTACATTCAAAAAGCCTCTCATCTATGTATTAGAAGGAGGCTTTTTCTTAACTATTTTGTTTTTTTGATTTAAATTCTAAAAGATGAAAGATGAAATAAGAACTAATGCCTAATGCTGGAATTCCAATAATGAAATACCAAATGTTTTTGGGCATATAAATATTAAAATAATATAAAAATAGCACTGCCCACGCAAATGTGATTTATATATCTTAAGCTTTTTTTCATAATTTTCGCCCTTTGTTAGTATATGTTTATCCATCCATTTTTAGGTTTAGAGTCTCTTTTGTCAAGCTCTTTTGCAATCTTAGAACCGATATCATAATAGTCCATAGCAACAGCTACAGAAGCTCCAACAGCCCAAGCTAATTTATTTGCTCCCCAAGCTTTTAATCTGCTTGTTACGGTTTTAGTAAATATTCTTTGAGCTTCTTTAACACCTTTTTTCTTAATAAAACCTGTAATTGCACCAACCCCACCACCAACAGCTGCACCAATAGCTACATTTAGTACAGAACCAGCAAAATTGACGCCGATTTTTATTTTACCTTTAAATGGGTTTGCTGCTGATGCTGTTTCAGCTCCAAATAAATTTTTAGTAATAGTACTTGAAACACTTGAGACTTCGGTTGTGGAATTACTTTCAGTAGATAATTCTTCAAAACTTGTTGTTACTTCTTCTTGTGCCGCACTTAAATTATTATATGTTTCAGACTCTTCATCGAAGAAGTTTATTAAGGCTTCTTTATATGCTTCTTTTTCTTCTTCACTAACTTCTAAGAAAGAAATTTGCTCATTTACAGCTTCATTAAAATTTTTTCTTTCTTCTTTGTCCATTGATTGAATGGATATATCAGCAACAGCTTCTTCTAAATTAAAATCACTAGATAAAGCTTCTTTGCTAACTTGAGCATTCGATGGTGTTTCATCCTCCGATATTAAAAGATTTTCTACTGATGAAATAGGCTGGTTTGTCGTAGTTAATTCTGTATCAGCAAAACTTGAAATACTTGAAATACTACTAATAGTTAGTACTAAAGCTGTTAAAAAAGAAACTTTTTTACAAAACCAAATTTTTTCATTAAAATCCACCTTTTTTAGTATTTTGTGAAACTACTAATATTTTACAATTGGTAGAATAGTTCGTAAATTGATTCGACAAAATAAGTCAAAATATTAGGCGCTAGTTATGTATTTTTTGTGAACTAATAGGATTAATGAGACACAATAAAGAATCCGCGAAAGACTCCACAGACCTTAAACTTCTAATTTGAAAGCTTCTTAAATAACTTTCCTATTGATCAATCCAATAACGATGCAAAAAGTAATAATTAAGCAGTTTTTTCTGTGTTATTCCTTAAATTGTCATTAAAAAATCTATGTACCTCGTGATATCCATCAAAGTAAAAATTATACTCGGTAAAATAACCGTCATTCTCACCTTTTGCTTTTGCTAACTTCCCTCTACGTTTATACATCTTAGTATTATTCTCACGCATGTCTTTTTACACTTGCTTCAACGTGTGTTCGATTAAGTTTAGATAGACTTGCTTTAACTTAAAGGAGCAGCAATAGCAACCTTTAAATCACGATCAAGCACAGTCAACAACATTGGAAAATATATTGCATTTTCGAAAATATCTCTTTCTTCTCTCTACTCATTATTTCTGCTCTAATTATCTGCAAAGCTGAAAATAAATAAATTGCATATAACCCTTGATATATCAGTGTTTTAAATGATTTCATCATTACGTTCATTGAGCATTATTTCTCATTATAGTAAAATTAAGCAGTTGTAACAACTTTAGGCATGAAGTATTCGTTAATAAGGGAATAATTAGGATAGCAGAATATAGATAAAGTTGAAATAGACAAGAATTTAAGGAGGAAACAAAATGTCGTTAAGAGATTATATGGGACGCGTAGAAATATTAACAGTTGCTAGGATTGCATCTTTTGGGTATTTTTTGACAATTGAAGAGGAAGACGAAGATGTGCTTTTACACTTCAGTGAAACTGATCAAAAATTTGAAGAGGGGGATGAAGTCCGCGTTTTTATATATAGTGATTCACAGGGAAGAGCTTGCTCAAGTACCTTTATTCCGTCCATTGCAGTAGGTAAATACGATTGGGTGAAAGTAACAGACCGCAAAGAAGGAATTGGCTGTTTCTTTGATATAGGGCTAAAAAAGGACATGCTATTAGGGGAAGATGATTTACCAGTACATGAAGAGGTATGGCCAGAAGTGGGCGATATGCTTTATATAACATTAAAGGTAAATAAGAATAACTATTTATATGTAAAACCAGCAACGGATCCTATTATTGAAGAAATGGCAGCAAAAGCAACAAGAGAAGATTTTAATAAAAATATTCATGGGTATATTTATCGAACAGCAAAAGTAGGAAGCTGGATTTATACAGCAGAAGGCTTTAAAGGATTTATTCATGAATCTGAGCGAGGCAAGGAACCAAGATTAGGGGAAAAAGTAAATGGGCGTATCATTGATGTTAAGCTAGATGGAACTGTAAATGTTTCATTATTGCCGAGAAAAGAAGAAGCGCTTGATAAAGATTCCCAACTAATCTTAGACTATTTAATAACTCGTAAAGGCGCAATGCCTTATGGGGATAAGAGTATGCCTGAGGACATTAAGGAACGTTTTAATTTAAGTAAAGGTTCGTTCAAACGAGCGCTTGGGAGACTAATGAAAGAAAATAAAGTGTACCAAGAAGAAGGCTGGACGTATTTAAAGGAAGATAATCAAAATAATTAAAATGTAGGCGGATATAAGGGGATTTCAAAGTGGTTATAGCTTTGGAATGCCTTTTTTATTTAGAAAGATCTAGGAATTCAGGAGGTGCTCGCCTCAGAGCCCGTTTCGGCAGTAGAGAACGATAAAAGGGAAGAGAGAAGCAATCTCAGAGCCCGTTTTGGGAAAGAGAAAGCTAAAAGGGAACAGAGAACTCGCCTCAGAGCCCGTTTTGGGAAAAGAGAAAGCTAAAAGGGAACAGAGAACTCGCCTCAGAGCCCGTTTTGGGAAAAGAGAAAGCTAAAAGGGAACAGAGAACTCGCCTCAGAGCCTGTTTGGTAAAAGAAAAGCTAAAACGGGAACAGAGAATCCACCTCAGATCCCTTTTCCGCAAAACGGAATAGAGGATGATTTAGATAACTTTCCATCAGCTAGAGGTAGTGCCAAAACTGAACTGAAATCTTTCAATCAAAAAGAACTGCCTATAATCTGGCAGCTCTTTTTCTTATTCATCTAGCAACCATTTTCTTACAAATGATCTGTCTTTTTACTGTATTGATGTTTGCCTTTTTTGCGGTTTTTTTCACGCATCATGTTCTTTTCATGACGCAATGCATTATTGTCTTTTGCTTTTTTATCATTATCAGAAGTATGTGGCATAAAAAAATACTCCTTTCAACGTCAGCTTTTGTTCAGTTAGAACATTGTTAGTATGAGTGAAAGAAGTAAATTTTATACTTTTTACCGTGCTTATTCAGGTAGCTTATTTAAGAAGAAAATAGCGATTGTTCCAGCACCAGTGTGCGAGCCTACGGAGGCACCGATAGAGGAAATGAATACTTCTTTTGGCTGGAATTTTTCCATAATCATTTCTTTTACTTCCACAGCTGTTGCTTCATCATCTGCGTGGCTGATCGCGAACACTTGTTGATCCAGCTTATCTCCTCGTTCTGCTATTAGGTCAATCATTCTGCGCAGGAGTTTCTTTTTGCCGCGAATTTTTTCAAGAGGAACTAATTTCCCGTCTTCAACATGTAATAAAGGTTTTATATTGAGTAATCCGCCAAGGAATGCAGAGGCCTTCGAAACACGTCCGCCTTTTGCTAAATATTCTAGATCTTCGACAGTAAATAAGTGCTCCATATGCTCGCATAAGAATTGGAGTCGTGGTATAATTTCACTTACGTCTTTACCTTGATCGCGGAGTTTCACTGCTTCTTGAACCACTAAACCAGCACCTAATGATGCACATTTGCTATCAATGATGGTTAAAGCAAAGTCGGGATATTCCTCCTTTACTTGCTCTGAAATCATTACTGCTGTTTGGTATGTTCCAGATAATTGCGAAGAAAAAGCAATATAAATACCTTTTTCATTATTTTGAGCTAATGTTGTAAAAACATCTTTAAATAAAGCTGGCGAAACTTGTGATGTTTTTGGAACTTGTCCACTGCGTATAGCATTATAAACAGTAGCTGGTTCAATCGTTTTTAAATCCTCGTATTCTTTACCGTCTAAGTTAACCTTTAGCGGTAATAGTGTAACCTCGTTCTTCTCATAATAGGATAGAGGTAAATCACTCGCACTATCTGCTAGGATTTTAAAAGTCATATTCATTCCACTTCTTTCTTTTTTTTATAAAAACATATGGTTATTGGAGTACGGTTATGATAAATAACGATAATCTCTTTGAAAATGCCTTGTTTTTTGAAAACAAGGCATACTTATTTGTAGTTTATAAAACTTTTAGAGAAAAAACAAATGAATAGTTAAAGTGAAAATAGTAAAAATTACTATATATCGTATTGGAGGACACTTATGTATTGGTTATTAACAAAAAAATTAATCGTTGTTATCTTTGGAGCGCTATTAAATGCGATTGCTATGAATTTTTTCTTGATACCTGCTGATGTATATGCCAGCGGTTTTGCAGGAGTGGCTCAGCTTATATCCAAAATTACGCCTATTTCTACAGGGCTTTTACTATTTATCCTGAATGTTCCAATTGCAATAGTTGGTTGGATTAAAGTCGGAAAATCATTTACCTTCTTTAGTTTTTTAAGTGTTGCTTTTATGTCTTTATTTATGGAAATCATTCCGGAAACAAGCTATTCCCATGATATATTGTTAAATGCTGTATTTGGCGGTGTCATTGCGGCTGTGGGGGTTGGATTAACGTTAAAGTGGGGTGCATCAACAGGAGGCATGGACATTATCGCTATGATTCTGTCCCGTGTACAGGATAAGCCTGTCGGTACTTATTTCTTTATTCTAAATGGAGCTATTATTATCACAGCAGGTGCTATGTTCGGATGGGAAAAAGCGTTATATACGCTCGTTAATCTATATGCAGCAACGAAAGTGATTGATACGATACATACAGCCCATCAAAAATTAACGGTAATGATTATTACGAAGAAAACAGCTGAGCTAAAAGTAGCAATCCATGAAAAATTAGTAAGAGGAATTACGATTTTGCCAGCAAGAGGAGCATTTTCCAATGAGCCAAAGGAAATGCTAATGATTGTCGTGACTCGTTATGAGCTATTTGATATCGAACGAATCATTAAAGAAGTGGATCCCCAAGCATTTACAAATGTTGTGCAAACAACAGCCGTACTAGGTTTCTTTAGAAAAGCTTAAAGGAGGAACGATATTGAAAAAAACGACTGTCGTATTCTTATGCATGTTAATTAGCAGCTTCCTGCCGTTTCTTACCATAACAGCAGCAGCTAACTCAGGAAAAGAGCAAGTCAAGATAGAAGATGTAACTGTTAGTGGTACAAGAGGGAATTATCTTGTGGAAGGAAAAGCAACTACGACAGGCACCATTTTTTATTCTGTCGAAGATGGTCACAATGAATTCATCGCAAACCAGAAATTACAAGTTAGTAATAACCAATTCTCACTGCAAATTCATATAGAGGAAAAAGATTTACCGACGAATGGAACAATCATTATATTTTTTTCTGAAGAGGGAAGAGATCCCTATTCCGTAGTGCTAGAAACATTTTCGTAATTGATATAAAAAAGCGAATTGCTACTCCGGAGTAAACTTTCGGTAATGAAAAAGCAGCCCCTAAAAGGCCGTTCTCCCAAGCATTTGTTTTTCTATCGCTTATGGAGGGTTCCTTCTTGGACTGCTTTTTTATTAGTGTGTCTGAATTTGCTCTAGCTCTTTTTGTAATGCAGCTAATTGGTGTTGTTCGGCTGATGTGGTATTTGCGTAAGCAGAGCTTATGGCATTTTTTGCTTTATCCACTAAGCCATCATTACCATTTCCATATTTAGCTGCCTCAACTGCTTGTCTGGCTTCTTGAAAAAGTCTATTTCCCATTTATTCTAATCCTCCATGAGACTGTCTTTCATTTGACATTTTATAGCTCTCAGCTTCAGCATATGTCATATGATAAGGGATACGTTCGGAATGCTTGGATACGGAATCTACTCCTTGTTGTACGAAGCGTTTCGATTTATTTCGTTTTCCCATTGATGATCCCTCCGAGTGTTAGAGTATAATTGGAAAGACAGAAAGAAGCATTGATTTTCCCGGAAACAGTAGTGACTGTTTCGCTTATAGTATGGACGATATTTTAGTCTTTAAAGACGGTAATGATAACCAGCTTTAGCGAACACGAAGATTTAAAGCTTCGTTTAAATATACAGCAATTCCGTCTTCTTCATTGGATAAAGTAACATCCTTAGCAAGGGTCTTTAGTTCATCAATCGCATTTCCCATAGCAACACCTTTACCGGCATACTCAATCATTTCAAAATCATTGTCTTCATCGCCGAATGCGATAATATTTCTTTGTGGGATTTGGTAGTAATCAGAAACTTTTTGTAAGCCAATCGCTTTATTTATTCCTAATTTAACAATTTCGATTACATGAAATGGATCTGCCCAGCGGCGATGTTCAATTAGATCGGCGTGAACTTCAGATAAATGCTTGCGAATGGCTGCAACATGTTCTTCCTCCGCATGAATAAGGATAGAAGTAGGTGCTGCTTCTAAAAATTCTAATAAATTTCCGACAGTTACTTTTGGATTTCCTAATGAAAAAATATCAATCAATTTCTCATCGTGATAATGATAATAAACCTCATCCATTACTTCCGCAATAATATTGTGAAATGAGTAATCATTGCAGGCGGCGACAATATCCCTTGCTGTTTGTATATCAAGGGGAGAATGATAAAAGCCCCAATCGGTATCCTTTGGATGATGAATAAAAGCTCCATTAAAGTTAACGATAGGAGTATGTAAATTTAATTCATGATAAATCGCTTCACTTGCGCGGAAGGGTCTCCCTGTTGCAATCATTACTTCATGACCATCCTCCATTGCTTTTTGGATGACTTTTTTGGTAAGAGGAGAAATAGTTTTATCGTCTTTTAATAACGTTCCGTCAAGGTCTAAGGCAATTAGATGTTTTTCTGTCATAATGTCTCCTTTAGTGTCAATATAGTAATTTTTATTCTAGCTTTAAGGGGCGTAATTTTCGAAAAAAAAGCCACTTCATGTTACACTTACTTATACATATAAAATATTATTACACTTTATTCGTTAATTCTACTTTCACTTATGTTAAGTTATGTAAAATCAATGATAGAGATAAATCCCTTTCTATTCTTTGCCGTTTTTTCGCTTATGGCATGATTAGGGGGAAATAACAGTCCTTAAAGTCCGATTGGTTTCCCTAATCATCAAAGAGGAAGTTATCCTTTATTTTACATGAATCATTTATTTTTTTCCAAAAAGGAGGGCTGAACGATGATTTTGGTTGAAAAATTACATATAGAGGAAATACCTGTACTGCATATTGTAAAAAAAGACCACTATGATCAAAAACGACCATATATTCAATTTTCCCATGGCTTCACTAGTGCAAAGGAACACAATCTTCATTTCGCTTATCATTTAGCAGAGAAGGGGTTTCGTGTTGTATTGCCTGATTGTTTGTATCATGGAGAGCGAGACCAAGGATTATCAGCGATGGAATTAAACATGCATTTCTGGAATATCGTGATGAAAACGATTGAGGAAATAGAAGTGATAAAAGATTATTTCAGCGAAAAAGAGCTAATCGATGAACAATATATTGGGATTGTAGGAACAAGTATGGGGGGAATCGTTACATTAGGTGCATTAAGAAAGTATCCTTGGATTAATACGGCAGTAAGCTTGATGGGAATGCCATATTATGAGAAATTTGCCCATTATACCATTTCGGAAGTAAAGAAGAGGGGCTACGAGCTTCCATTAAGTGATTATGAAATTGAAGATTTAATTAAACAGTTAGAGGAATTGGACCTAAGTAAGGCACCAGAAATGTTACAAAAACGTCCTCTTATGTTCTGGCATGGTAAAAAAGATGAAGTTGTTCCTTATGCTTATTCCCACCAATTTTATGAGCATATAAAACCTTTATATAAAGATGCGCCAGATCGCCTAAAATACCTTTCTGAAGATAATACTGGCCATAAGGTAAGCAGAAGAGCCATGCTGAAAACGGTGGAATGGTTTGAGAAACATTTAGCAGAAGGATTAGTAAAAGCGTGATTCAAATCCTTTTTTTAAATCATAATTATTTGTTATAGTGTAACTATAAAGATAAAGCTTCCTTTTTAGAAGATAGATAAATACGTTTTACCATAAATAAAAATAAGGGGTGCCTTTGAATGAATGAAGAATTAAAAGACAGTATAATGGGTGCACTAGAGCTTGTTATCGATCCGGAGCTTGGAATTGATATTGTAAACTTAGGATTAGTTTATGACTTAGAACTGAATGATGAGGGATTATTGGTTGTAACCATGACGCTAACTGCAATGGGATGTCCGCTCGCAGGCGTTATTGTGGATCAAGTAAAAGCAGCTTTAACAGATATTCCAGAAGTTAAAGATACAGAAGTAAATATCGTTTGGTCGCCAGCTTGGACAAAAGATAGAATGTCCAGATATGCAAAAATTGCCTTAGGCGTACGATAAACCGTGAGTGAGGAAGAAGGGAAACCTTCTTTTTTTCTTTGTTTTTAATATACTGTATATTATGAAAAATGGTATGATAAAAAGATAAATGTGAAACTTTGGTGAATGTATAGGGAAAGGGAGTGAGCATGATATGAAGGATCTTTTAAATCGCCCATTGAGAGATTTGCGCATTAGTGTGATTGATCGTTGCAATTTAAGGTGTCAATACTGCATGCCGAAAGAAATTTTTGGTCCAGATTATCCCTTTCTTCCTCCAAGTGAATTATTAACTTATGATGAGATAGAAAGAATAGCTAGGATATTTGTAAAATTGGGAGTCGAGAAGATTAGGTTAACTGGTGGAGAACCATTGTTACGCAAGGACTTGCCAGTGCTAATTGCCAGACTTATTCAACTAGAAGGTCTAGAGGATATTGCATTGACTACAAATGGAATTTTTCTTCCTAAATATGCCCGTGATTTAAAGCAGGCTGGTCTTAAGCGAGTAAATATTAGTTTAGATAGTATAAATGATGAATTATTTGGTCAGATGAATGGACGCAATGTAGGGGTAGCTCCCGTAAAAAAAGGAATAGAGGCAGCGCAAAATGCTGGCTTAAGTATAAAAATAAACATGGTAATCAAAAAAGGAATGAACGATTCCGAAATAATTCCAATGGCAACCTATTGTAAAGAAAATGAGCTAGAACTTCGGTTTATTGAATATATGGATGTTGGCAGTACTAACGGATGGAAAATGAAGGATGTTATTACCAAAAAAGAAATATATGCGAAATTACAAGAGTCTTTTGAATTGGAGCCTGTAGAGGCTGATTATTTTGGGGAAGTAGCTAAAAAGTATAAATATAAGGATGCAAGTGTGCTGGTCGGCTTCATTACCTCCGTTTCCGAATCGTTTTGCTCTAGCTGTACAAGAGCGCGGCTCTCTGCAAATGGCCAACTATATACCTGTCTTTTTAATGGGAATGGCCATAATATTCGTGATTTTCTTAGAGAAGGAGCAGATGATCCAGCTTTAGAAGGCTTTATAAAAAACATTTGGGAACAAAGAAGGGATCGTTATTCCGATGAAAGAACGGAAGAAACAGTAAAACAGCGAAAAAAAGTCGAAATGTCTTATATAGGCGGATAAAATGTCGCAAATTAAATGACAAAATCAACAGAAGAGATTTGGAGGAATGGTGGAAGGATATACATCATTCTTTTTGGTTCATGGAAATAAGGAGTGAAAGTCGATGACAGTGGAAAATAGAGTTCCTATCCTAATAGAAGAGGCAATAAGCAGAGTGATGGAACACAAGAGAGAAGGAGAAAAGGAATATGTTTCAATCTATCATTGTAATGGCCGTTATTTAAGTGAAGATATAAAAGCAATACATGATGTGCCTAAATTTAATCGTTCCAGCTATGATGGATTTGCAATACGAGCAAAAGATACAAATGGAGCATCATGTGAAATGCCTGTTGAGTTTGAAATAATTGATGAAATTGGTGCTGGGCAAGTTTCGACCAAAAAAATAGGTGAGTACCAAGCAATCAGGATTATGACAGGAGCCATGTTACCACGTGATGCCGATGCAGTAGTTATGCTTGAGAAGACGGTAGAGCGGAAAAAAAATGGCCAAACATATATAAAAATAGATCATATGTTACGTAAAGGAGAAAATATCTCTTTTCAAGGAGAGGATGTAAAAAAGGGGGAAGTCTTATTAAAAAAAGGAACTAAAATCAATCCAGGAGTAGTGGCGGTTTTAGCAACATTTGGTATAGAACAAGTTCCAGTTGCCAAAAAACCAACTATAGGTTTATTTGCAACTGGAACGGAATTATTGGAAGTGCATGAGGAACTGGAGGAAGGAAAAATAAGGAACAGCAATGCCTATATGATACTAGCACAAATTGAACGAGCAGGAGCGGTTCCTCGCTATTTCGGCAAGTTGCCAGATGTCATGGAAACAAGTTTTGAAGCTATTCGCCAAAAAATAGATTCGGTTGATATGTTGATAACAACAGGTGGTGTTTCAGTTGGCGATTATGATTTATTGCCAGAAATTTACCGTAAGCTTGGAGCAGAAGTTCTTTTTAATAAAATTGCGATGAGGCCTGGCAGTGTCACTACGGTAGCGAATTTAAATGGAAAATTATTATTTGGACTTTCAGGGAACCCATCTGCTTGCTATGTTGGTTTTGAGTTATTTACAAATCCGATCATAAAAAGCCTTTTATTTATAGAAAACCCGCGCTTACCTATTGTGGACGCGGTATTAAAAGAGAATTTCCCAGATGCCAATTCCTTTACTCGACTTATTAGAAGTAAGGTATCTATTGTAAATGGAAAGATAGAAACTCGGACTAGCGGTATGGACAAATCAAATATTGTTAGTAGTTTGGCATCTGCCAATGGGCTTACAATTTTGCCAGGAGGGGAATCTGGATACAAATGTGGGGATATAGTAAAGGTAATACTGTTGGAAGAGGTTCAGAATCAATTATTATTGTAGATCGGAAAAAGAAGAGCATTTTCATCTAAGAGACTGCTCTTCTTTTTAATTTTTTTAAGGGATCATCCAAGAAAGTACATTGTGTTGCAGGAAAGTAATGAGACATACTATTAATAGTAGGAATACACTATGTTTTAAGGTAAAGCGTAGTAGCTCGGATTCTTTACCAGCAAGACCAACAGCTGCACAAGCTACAGCGATAGATTGTGGAGATATCATTTTTCCAGTAACTCCTCCACTTGAGTTAGCTGCAATAGCAAGGACAGGATCCATACCAACAGACATTGAAGTTACTTTTTGCAGATTTCCAAACATTAAATTGGCAGATGTGTCAGATCCAGTAATAAATACACCAAGCCACCCCAATACGGGAGAAAAAAATGGAAATAAAGCTCCTGTCTTAGCTAAGGTCATTCCAAGTGTTGTCGACATACCAGAGGCATTTGTTACATAGGCAAAACCGACTACAGATGAAATGGTTAAAATTGGAAATTTCAACTCATGAAGGGTCTCCTTTGCTGTTGCATACACATCTTTCCAAGAAAGGCGGGCAATATATTTTGTTACAATACAAGAAAATAAAATGGCAGTTCCGGCAGCTCCTAACACTTCTAATTTGAAAATAGCTGCAACTGCTTCACCAGTGCCATTAATAATTTTATTGTTAAGTAATGGAACTTCTGGCAGAAAAGTCAATCGTTCCCCCAACCCATTAATACCTTTTAAAATAAAATTTGTCCCTTCATAATGGCCAGTTAGTGCATTTTTTATAACAGGTATCCCCCAAAGGGAAATGAAAGCAGTTAATACTAAAAAAGGAGACCATGCATGAAAAATCTGACCAGGAGAGTATGTAGGATCTGGAGCTTTTTTTATCTCAGCTGAAGCGGCTGTTTCTAATTCACCTTTAAATCGGAAAATTGTTTTTGGTTTCCAGAACTTTAGTAAAATAACTAATGCAAATAAGGAAACTAACGCAGATAAAATATCAGGCAATTCAGGTCCGAGGAAGTTAGAAGATAAATATTGTGTAAGTGCAAATGATATACCTGATACTAAAATAGCAGGAAGTACTTCCCATACACGTTTAAAACCCGCCATAATAATGACAAGATAAAATGGAATGAATACGGAAATAAAAGGCAATTGTCGACCAACCATTTTTGATATTTCAAAAGCCGGAATACCAGTTGGTCCCTCAACAGCAGTAATTGGGATACCTATCGCTCCGAATGCAACAGGTGCCGTGTTAGCTAATAAACAGATGCCTGCAGCATATAATGGATTAAAGCCTAATCCAGCTAAAAGAGCAGCAGAAATAGCAACAGGTGCTCCAAAGCCAGCAGCGCCTTCTAAAAATGCCCCAAATGAGAAAGCTACAAGCAATGCTTGAAGTCTACGATCCTCTGTAATAGACAAAATAAAATTTCGTATGATAGAAAATTGTCCGCTTTTCACTGTTAATTTATATAAAAGCACTGACGTGACAATAATCCAGCCAATAGGTAATAAGCCATAAACAATGCCTTGGCTCGCAGACATAATACTCATTCCAACAGGCATATTGAAAGCGGTTACGGAAAGGAGTAAAGCAAGAAGCAGGGTTGTAATTCCAGCCATATGTCCCTTCATGCGTTTGATGGCAAGTGCCCAAAAAAAATATAAGATTGGAATTACGGCAGCTATCGCGGATAATGCTAAATTGTCGCCAACAGCAGTGAAGTCTTGAGTAAACGTCATTATTTCAGCCCCCTTAATTTTTTACTTACGATTTCTTTCTAATGAATGTTTGATCTAAATTATCAGATGAAGTAATCGTTATCATAAATAAATTGTAAAATATTAGGTCATCTGATGACTCGATGAACCTATTATAAAATGAGAGTTTTTAAAAAACAACATAAAATTGACAATATTATGTCTTTTTTTATGCAAAATGTAACTTTTAGCAGTATAATAACAATAAAAAGGATGAACGCGTTGGAGGTAGAACGATGGAATTTAAGCAGATCCGTCCAAAAAAAATTTATGAAGAAATTGCAGAAGCCTTGCATGAAGGAATTCGCTCAGGAGCTTTAAAGCCTGGAGAAAAGTTGGCATCTGTACAGCAGCTTGCCGAAAACTTCCAAGTAAGCCGTTCAGCCGTAAGGGAAGCACTTTCCGCATTAAAAGCTAAAGGGTTAATTGAAATGAAGCAAGGGGAAGGTACTTATGTGAAAAGGTTTGAAGCCGATCAAATTTCTTTTTCTTTTCCTACAGCAATTTTGATGAAGGAAAAAGATCTAAATCACCTCCTTGAAGTAAGAAGGATTATGGAGGTAGGTGCTGCAGCTGCAGCAGCGAATAAACGTACAAACGAAGATTTGCAAAAAATGAAACAGGCGCTAGAAGAAATGAAACAGGCAAATGGAGTAGAAGAATTAGGTGAAAAGTCAGATTTAAACTTCCATTTAGGCGTAGCAGCAGCTTCACAAAATCCTTTGCTGGTAAATTTATTGCTCAACGTTTCTGATATAATGCAGGAAGCAATGAAAGAAACAAGACGTTTATGGCTGTTTTCTAAACAAACAACAACGGAACGACTTTATGAGGAACATCTTACTATTTATGAGTCTATTTTAGAAAAAAACGCGGAAAAAGCGAGTGAGGCGATGCTTTATCATTTACAAAAGGTAGAAGCAGTGCTTCAAAAGTATTTTGCTGAAAAAGAACAGAAGGTATGATCCGCTATTGCAAAATTGATATTTGCATTTTTTATTCTTGCAAATTTTAGCGACAAAGTCTATATTAATGAAAGCGCTTCATGGAAATATTTATTTAAAATTACTGTAATGAGGATGGAACATAAAATATATAGGACTTGGTATAAACCGCTGTTTATTTAGACATACATAATCTCAAATGTCTCACTAATCCCAGCTGAGTATGCTTGTGTTCTGGTTGTTCCAACCTTCCAACTAATTCATTTTTCTAAAATCTACTAATTTTTAGGAAGTAGTCTAAATAAGCAAAATCAAATAGGGGGGAAGTATGTAACTCTTTTTATCTATTTATCGTGAGCCAGTCTTATTGTAAACAAGTCATCTGATGACCTGTTCATAGGAATATAAACATCAAATGGGTAGTACATTTATTCTTAAAAAGGGGGATATTTAGGATGAAAGTGACATTATTTGCTACATGTCTAGTTGATATGTTTCAAAGTGATGTGGGAAAAGCAACGGTGGAATTATTAGAAAGACTAGGATGTGAAATCGATTTTCCTGCGACACAAATATGCTGTGGCCAGCCATCTTATAATAGTGGGTATGTAAAGGAAACAAAGGAAGTGATGAAAACAATGATGAAATCCTTCCAAGATGCAGAATATATTGTCTGCCCTTCTGGTTCTTGTGCCTATATGTTCCATGAGTATCAGCATATTTTTAAAGGGGATCCAGTATGGGAGCCCATTGCAAAAGAACTTGCTGCTAAAACATTTGAACTAACACAGTTTATTGTTGATGTTTTAAAAGTGGAAGATGTGGGAGCAACTTTCAATGGGAAGGTCACCTATCATACATCCTGCCATATGACGAGATTACTAGGGGTAAAAGAGGCTCCTATTAAGCTATTAAAAAATGTAAAAGGAGTAGAGTATACTGAATTACCATTAAAAGAGAATTGCTGTGGTTTTGGAGGAACTTTTTCTGTGAAAATGGGGCAAATATCTGAGCAGATGGTGGACGAAAAGGTAGCTTGTGTAGAATCAACAAATGCCGAGTATGTAGTTAGTGCAGATGCAGGCTGCTTAATGAATATTGGGGGAAGAATTACTCGCAAGGGTAAACCAATTAAAGCTTTACATATAGCAGAAATTTTAAATAGTCGAGCCTAACAGGGGGATGAAAAGCTATGTCGATGAAAACAAGTTCACAAAAATTTAAAGATAGGGTGTCTACAGAACTAGGAAATGACTTTATGCGTGGAGCTGTCTCCAAAGCACAGCAAACGATTCAAACGAGAAAAAACAATGTGACAGAGGCAATGGGAAACTGGGAGGATTGGCGTTCGCACGGGGAAGAAATTCGCCAGCATGTTTTAGAAAATTTAGATTATTATTTATATGAATTAAGCGAACAGGTGGCAAAACGTGGCGGTCATGTCTATTTTGCTAAAACGGCAGAAGAGGCAAGTGCCTATATTGAACAAGTGGCAAGAGATAAAAACGTGAAAAAAGTAGTAAAAGCAAAGTCTATGGTAACGGAGGAAATCTCGTTAAATCAAAAGTTAGAAGAGGCAGGCTGTGAAGTAATTGAAACAGATTTAGGAGAATATATTCTGCAAGTAGATGACCATGATCCTCCATCTCATATTGTGGTTCCGGCCTTGCATAAAAATAAAGAACAAATCCGGGATGTATTCACAAAAAAATTAAACTATACAAATACTGAAAAGCCAGAAGAATTAGCATGGCATGCAAGACAAGTGCTTCGAAATCAATATTTAACGGCAGATATGGGAATTACAGGCTGCAATTTTGCTGTAGCAGAAACAGGCTCGATTACACTCGTAACAAATGAAGGTAACGCTGATTTAGTTGCAGCACTTCCGAAAACACAAGTTGTCGTAATGGGAATGGAGCGCATTGTTCCCACGTTTAATGAAATGGAAGTATTAGTGGGGATGTTGACAAGAAGTGCCGTTGGCCAAAAGCTTACAAGTTATGTAACAACATTAACGGGTCCAAAAGAAGCTGGGGATGTGGACGGACCAGAGGACTTTCATCTAGTGATTGTAGATAATGGTCGTTCAGATATTTTAGGTGGAGAGTTTCAATCTGTTCTCCAATGTATTCGCTGTGCAGCATGTGTAAATGTTTGCCCTGTATATAGACAGGTTGGTGGACATTCCTATGGCTCTATTTACTCTGGACCAATTGGAGCAGTACTTTCTCCACTATTAGGTGGATATGAAGAATATAAAGAGCTTCCCTATGCTTCTACTCTTTGTGCTGCATGTACAGATGCATGCCCAGTTAAAATCCCGCTTCATGAGCTGCTGCATAAGCATCGACAAGTAATAGTCGAAAAGGAAGGGAAAGCCCCAATCTCTGAAAAAATGATATTCAAAGCATTTGGCATCGGTGCTTCTTCGCCAAAGCTGTATAATATAGGCTCGAAAATCGCACCAGCTATGACGAAACCATTAGTAAAAGGAGACAAGATTACAAAAGGGATCGGAATGTTAAAAGAATGGACAGATATTCGTGATCTTCCTGCCCCAAATAAAGAGAGATTTCGTGATTGGTTCAAGAATCGAGAGAAGGAGGAGGAAAAATAATGACAGGAACAATCCATAACAGAGATGCTTTTCTTGAAACCATTGCATCGAGATTGGGCAGACAAAGAAAAATAAAACTTGAAAAGCCAAAATGGAATTATTGCCCACAAGAAGAAGTGCTTAAAGATGCGTCAAAGGATGAGTTAGTTGAAGTATTAAAATCCCAATGTACACTTATTCATACTGATTTAGTCATTACTTCACAAAAGGAATTGAACCATACACTTCATCATTTAATAAAAGAATTTGGTGGCGGGAAGATTGTTACTTGGAAAGATCCACGTTATCAGCAATATGGATTAGAACCACTATTAAAAGAGAAACTGCCTGATGAGAATATCGATGTCTTTGAATGGGATGCCTCCTTAGGAAAAGAAAATATTTCTAAAGCAGAACAAGCGAATATAGGGATTACCATAAGTGAACTTACGTTAGCGGAATCAGGTACTGTTGTTGTGTATAGTGGAAAAGATCGTGGCAGAACAGTTAGTTTTTTACCTATAAATAGTATTGTAATCGTTCCAAAAAGTACAATTGTGCCAAGAATGACGCAAGCAGCAAAAGTTTTACGGGAAAAAGTACAAAACGGAGAAGTACTCCCATCTTGTATTAATTATATCACGGGGCCAAGTAACTCAGCAGATATTGAAATGGATTTAGTAGTTGGTGTTCACGGACCTGTAAAAGCTGCCTATATTGTGGTAGAAGATCTATAGATAAGCATTTTGTGAAAATTTCTGACACCACGAGATAAAACCCTCATATGATGATGTTGTTAAATGAATTTCTATTGACGGAAATTTTAGGAAGAGAATGAGAGATTGATATTTGATTAGATTGTTTTTATAAATTTTGCTGTTTAGTGCCTGCAGTCTGAATACACTTCCCTTTCGACAGTCACTCGAGTATTTGCAAGAAGTAGAATGTCCCTTAAGTTTTTACAGGAGGCTAAGTGTATTTTGGCTGCTTTGTTTTTGATGAATTTTGTATTTTTATAAAAGGCATATATCGTGCAGGCTTAAAAATTTTTATGAAATTTCTGCTGATAATATCCTTTATTCTAATCATTTTCGTTTTGTTAAGTCTCTCTCATCGCTAATTATGGAAATGTTATCCTCAAATACCTTATTAATTATCAGAAAAATGAGAAAACTATTACTTTTATGAAAAAGTGTTGATTTTATATGAAGTAGTTTTTATAATAAGAGAATCTTAGGTTAATAAATATAAATAAAAATGATTAAATATACATTTATACTCGGAAGGAGGAAGTTATGAAAGTATCTATAATTGGTACAACAGGATATGGTGGTGCAGAATTAATCAGAATTTTGCATAGTCATCCTTCATTCACAATTAAGTCTGTACATACAACAAGAGATGAAGTCCCAGTATGGAATGAATATCCTCATTTATTTAATATAATGGACAACAAACTAGAACCAATTAATCCAGAAAAAATAGCAAAAGAATGCGATATTGTTTTTTTTGCTACTCCTACAGGTGTATCCGGAAAGCTCGTTCAAGAATTCGCAGATAAAGAGATTCAAATGGTTGATTTATCTGGGGATCTGCGCTTAAGGAGTACAGGTGATTATCAGACATGGTATAAAAAGGAGCCTGTTTCCACTGACCTTATTGATAGCTTTGTTTATGGGCTTTCTGAATGGAATAAAGAAAAAATTGCTACCAGCACGAGAATTTCCAATCCGGGATGTTATCCGACTGCCACCCTCTTAGGATTAGCACCCCTAGTAAAAGAAAACTTGATATTGCCAAATAGTATTATTGTGGATGCTAAATCTGGTATTTCAGGAGCGGGTAGGAGTCCCTCAAGAGCTAATATGTTTGCTGAGATGAGCGAAAATTTTAAAATTTATAAAGTGAATGAACATCAGCATATTCCAGAAATAGAACAACAATTAGCTGATTGGAATTCTGAATCGAAAGCTATTACTTTTTCTACCCATCTTATGCCGACAAGCAGAGGATTAATGGCAACCATATATGCTACCTTAAATAAAAGTGTCACAAATGAACAAATTCATGATTTATATACAGAAATTTATGCAAACAGTCCTTTTGTGCGGGTGAGACCACTTTTTACCTATCCTTCGATAAAAGAAGTTAAAGGCTCTAATTTTTGTGATATTGGAATAAATGTGGATGAACGGACTAGCAGGATAACGATCGTATCGGTTATTGATAATTTAATGAAAGGGGCTGCGGGTCAGGCTGTTCAAAACGCAAATATTATGAATGGCTATGAGGAAACAGCTGGTTTGCAGTTTCTGCCGCTTTACCCATAAGGAGGAGCCAACGTGCAGATTATGAATAATATTCAATCCCATATAGAGGAGATAAAGGATGGGAATATCGTATCACCAATTGGCTATAAAGCTGCCGGTGTCCATGCTGGACTTCGATACAATAAGAAAGATATTGGCGCAATAGTAAGTGCCGTTCCAGCAAATTGTGCCGCTGTATACACAGCAAGTCACTTTCAAGCTGCACCATTAAAAGTAACGCAGGAATCTATTGCCAAAGAAAAACGAATTCAAGCAATTGTCGTAAATAGTGCTTGTGCAAATGCATGTACAGGGGAAAAAGGCTTAAAGGATGCCTATGAAATGAGAAAGATCATGGCCAATTATCTTCAAATAAAGGAAGAATATGTGGCAGTTTCTTCAACAGGTGTGATTGGTGAATATCTGCAAATGGATAAAATGGAAAAAGGAATTAATCAATTAATCTTTCATTCTACTCCCCAAAATGCAGAAGCATTTCAAGAAGCCATTTTAACGACTGATACAGTAATGAAAAAATGTTGCTATTCTGCAACTATTGCGGGGGTAACTGTTACGATGGGAGGAACAGCAAAGGGATCTGGTATGATTCATCCTAATATGGCAACAATGCTTGGATTTATTACGACAGATGCAGCCATCCCATCGGAAGTTCTTCAAGCTGCGTTAAGTAAGGTGATTCCTACTACCTTTAATCAAATTACAGTAGACGGAGATACTTCTACAAATGATACAGTCCTTGTACTGGCAAATGGCATGGCAAAAAACGAACCTCTTACCGAAGAGCATCCGGATTATCCGGTCTTTTTGGAGCTTTTATCTATAACATGTGAGAGTCTGGCTAAACAGATTGCTAAAGATGGTGAAGGGGCAACAAAGCTAATTGAAGTAAAGGTTTCAGGAAGCAATAATGACGAAGAAGCACGCATTATTGCGAAACAAATAGTAGGCTCTAATTTAGTGAAAACTGCCATTTATGGATCAGATGCTAACTGGGGAAGAATTATCACCGCTATCGGTCAAACAAAAACAGCCGTTAATCCATCAAGAGTAGACATAGCGATTGGCGATATCCTTATGCTTAAGGAAAGTGAACCACAGTCGTTTTCAGAACAAACGGCAATCGAGTATTTAAACCAAGATTTTATTCAGATATTTGTAGATTTGCATAATGGCAAGGGCGAAGGAAAAGCCTGGGGCTGCGATTTATCTTATGATTATGTCAAGATAAATGCCAGCTACAGAACTTGAGGTGATACTGTAGTGAAAACCATTGTTATAAAATGTGGCGGAAGTGTAATCGATCAACTAACATCAGAATTTTTTACTAGTTTAAAAAGGTTAAAGAATAAAGGCTATCAACTAGTTTTCGTCCATGGAGGCGGTCCTGATATCAATGAAATGCTTGATTATTTTCAAGTGAAAGCTGCCTTTCACAATGGACTTCGTAAAACGACGAAAGAGGCGTTGGAAATAGTCGAAATGGTCCTGTCAGGCAAAACAAATCGTAAGCTTGTTCAGTTATTAAGAGAACATGATTTGAATGGGATTGGACTCAATGGAACGGATAATAATTGCATAAATGCTTCTCTTATTGATGAAGAAAAGCTTGGACTAGTCGGAGAGGTATCCCAAGTTAATATCAGGTTGCTTTCCTCCCTTTTAGAAGAAAATTTGATTCCCGTCCTAACACCATTAGGGATTACAGAAGACGGAAGAAAATTAAATATTAATGCAGATTATGTAGCATCGGCAGTTGCGAAGTATTTACATGCCGAACAATGCCTTTTTGTAACAGACGTGGCAGGAATTTTAATAGATGGAGAACTTCAAGCAAGAATGGCACAAGAGGAAATCACTCATTACATCAATACTGGACAGATCAATGGAGGCATGATTCCGAAGGTTACCTCTGCTATCGCAGCACTGGAAAGTGGGTTAAATAGTGTCATGATTATATCAGGAAAAAAACAGTTTTTTGATGGTGAAGAATTAATCGGAACAAAAATTGTTGTGAAAGAAGGGATTGTAGAATGAGTCATTTATTCCCAACCTACTCAAAATGGGAAATAGAGCCAGAATCTGCACAGGGGAGTTATTTGTATAGTAAAAATGGTGGCGTTTATTTAGATTTTACTTCAGGAATAGGAGTATGTAATTTAGGGCATTGCCATCCAGAAGTAAAAGATGCTGTTGAACAACAGTTAAATAAATTTTGGCATGTTTCGAATCTTTTTCCATTAGAAGTGCAGGAAAAGGCAGCAGAAATATTGACGAAGGCATCAGGGTTAGATCTTGTTTTCTTTGCGAATAGTGGGGCAGAGGCAAATGAGGCAGCCATTAAACTAGCTAGAAAAGCAACAGGAAAAACAAAAATTCTTACTTTCCAGCAATCCTTTCATGGCAGAACCTTTGCAACAATGTCAGCAACAGGTCAGGATAAAATAAAGCAAGGCTATGGACCGATGCTGGAGACATTTGAGTATATTCCATTTAACGATTTAAATGCATTAAAAGAACAATTAACAGAAGACGTAGCTGCCGTAATGCTTGAAATAGTACAAGGAGAAGGCGGTATATATGTAGCTTCTCAAGAATTTTTACAAGGTGTTGAAGCAATTTGCAAAGAAAAGGGTGTCTTGCTGCTAATTGATGAAATTCAAACAGGAATGGGTAGAACAGGAAAAGCTTTTGCCTTTCAACACTTTGGTATTAAACCTGATATTATTAGTGTGGCAAAAGGAATGGCAAATGGAATTCCAACAGGAGCTATTGTGGCAGATGGAAAGCTAAAGGAGTTCTTTGGTCCAGGAAGCCATGGCACCACATTTGGAGGGAATCCTTTAGCGATGGCAGCAGCTGTTAAAACGATGGAAATAATCTTTGAACCAGCTTTCTTAGAAGAAGTAAAGAAAAAAAGTGAATGGGTATTTAGCCTTTTAAAAGAAAAATTAGCCGGAAATCAACATGTAAAGGACATTCGAGGTTTAGGATTGATGATTGGAATTGAATTGGATATACCCGTTGCTTCGATATTAGGAGAATTAAGAAGAGAAGGCTTAATCGTTTTAAATGCTGGGGAAAAGGTTATACGTTTATTGCCAAGTCTTAATACTTCACAGGAAGATTTTATTAAGGGAATGGAAATAATACAAAAAAGTTTAAATATTCATGCAAAAGTAACAATCTAATATGTATTTTTTTGCATGATGATGTATAATTATAAGAAATAAAGAGTAACTATACATTCATTATAGAGGTGTTAACAAATGGAAGGTTATCTTCACTTAAGCAATGGTGTGAAATATAAAGGTGAGTTCGTTACAACTAGCGATGCCAAAGAAATAAAGGGAGAAATCGTATTTTTCACTGGAATGACAGGATATCAGGAAGTACTAACAGATCCCTCCTATAAAGATCAAATTATTGTTTTTACGTACCCGTTAATTGGAAACTATGGCATAAACAAAGAAGATTTTGAAAGTAAAAAGCCACATGTTGCAGGAGTTATTGTATATGAATCGAATAGTGACGCATTCCATTATCAAGCTGAATATTCCTTACAGCAATATTTAAATAAATGGAATATTCCAATGCTAGCACATGTTGATACCCGTTCTATTGTAAAAAATATAAGACAATCTGGTTCTATGCCTGCCGTTATCACAGGAGAAAAAGAGATTTCCATCCCTGCATTTTCTTTAAAGGAGGATGTCAAAGTAGCAAAGGTTTCGGAAATGAACTTTCAAACGTATGGACAGGGTGAATATCATATTGTCCTTGTTGATTTTGGAAAAAAGGAAAGTATGTTAACAGCATTATTAGAGCGTGAGTGTAAAGTCACGGTTGTTCCCTATAATACACCATTTACTAGCATTAAATCACTGCAGCCTGATGGCATTCTCTTATCAAATGGACCTGGGAATCCAAAGGAGTTAATCAGTATTTTACCAACGATTAAAGCGATGATTAAGCATTACCCAACTCTTGGTATTTGTTTAGGACATCAGCTTGCAGCATTAGCTTTAGGGGCAGAAACTACCAAACTATCATTTGGACATAGAGGAGCCAATCATCCTGTGATGGATCGGAAGAAAAAGAAAGTGATTATGTCCTCTCAAAATCATAGCTATGTAGTAAAAGAAGAAAGTCTATCTGCTACAGGTTGTGAAGCAAGATTTTATAATCTTCACGATGGATCAGTAGAAGGGCTGTCTCACAGCATTTATCCACTGCAAACGGTACAGTTTCATCCAGAGGCAAATCCAGGTCCTTCAGAAGGATGTTATATATTTGATGAATTTATAGAAAATGTTAAAGCAAATAATGGGAGAGTTTTCGCATATGCCTAAAGACACGACGATAAAAACCATACTTGTAATAGGATCAGGACCAATTGTAATTGGTCAGGCAGCTGAATTTGATTATGCTGGCACACAAGCATGCATGGCTTTGAAAGAAGAAGGATATAAAGTCATCCTTGTAAATAATAATCCGGCTACGATAATGACAGATGAAACTTTTGCTGATTCGATTTATTTTGAACCATTGACAGTAGATGTATTAGAAAAGGTTATTCAAAAAGAAAAGCCTGATGGAATTCTTGCTACTTTAGGAGGTCAAACGGGATTAAATCTGGCATTTCAATTAAGTGAACAAGGCATCTTAGAAAAGTATCAAGTGAAATTGCTGGGAAGCTCTATTGAATCAATCAAAAAGGGAGAAGATAGAGAAGCATTTAGAGAATTAATGTATCAATTAAATGAACCAGTACCAGAAAGTAAAATTGTGCATAAAGTCGATGAAGCGATAGAATTTGCAAATGAAATTGGCTTTCCTATCATTGTTCGTCCTGCCTATACCTTAGGTGGAACAGGCGGTGGTATCGCTGGGGATATGGAAGAATTCATTAGTCTAGTATCTGGCGGTTTGAAGGAAAGTGCCATTGGTCAATGCTTAGTGGAAAGAAGTATTGCTGGCTTTAAGGAAGTAGAATATGAGGTAATGCGTGATAGTATGAATACATGTATTACCATTTGCAATATGGAAAACATCGATCCAGTCGGAATTCACACGGGGGATAGTATCGTTATTGCTCCGTCTCAAACATTAACAGATGTAGAATATCAAATGCTTCGTTCTGCTTCTATTAAAATCATTTCCGCCCTAGGAATTATAGGTGGATGCAATATCCAATTTGCATTAGATCCGAACAGTAAGAAATATTATTTAATTGAAGTAAATCCAAGGGTGAGTAGATCATCCGCCCTTGCATCAAAAGCTACTGGGTATCCGATTGCTAGAATGGCTGCAAAACTGGCAGTTGGTTATTGTCTCAATGAGCTAATTAATCCAGTAACAGGAGATACATTTGCAAGCTTTGAACCGGCATTAGATTATGTCGTAGTAAAAATACCAAAGTGGCCATTTGATAAATTTCCTACTGTATCAAGAAAACTCGGCACGCAAATGAAGGCGACAGGAGAAGTAATGGGAATAGACCGCAACCTGGAGCGGGCCTTGCTAAAAGCAATCCATTCTCTTGAGATAAAAGGAAATGATTTAATTCTTCGAGAATTAAAAGATATGTCAGTGGAAGTATTATACGAGAAAATGCTGGAACAAACGGATGAAAGATTTTTTATCATTTTAGAACTAATTAGGAAAGAGGAACCAATTGCTAAAATACATGATTTAACAAAAATCGATTTATTCTTCCTTCATCGATTTAAAAGATTGATTGAGATGGAGAAAGAAATATTCCATACTTCCCTCCAAACAGTAACAAAAGAGAGTTTGCTGCAATGGAAAGAAAAAGGGTTTAGTGATGCTTTCTTAGCAAATGCGTGGAATTGCTTTGAAAAAGAGGTAAGAGAAAAACGCAAACAGTTACAAGTGATGCCTATTTATAAAATGGTTGATACTTGTGCAGCAGAATTTAAAGCAAAAACTAATTACTACTATTCCAGCTATTATGGTGAAAATGAGCAAAATAAAAGTGCTAAACGAAAAGTACTTGTTATCGGCAGTGGTCCCATCAGAATTGGTCAAGGAATAGAGTTCGACTATTGCTCGGTTCATGGCGTATTTGCCTTAAAAGATGAAGGTCTGGAAACAATCCTTATTAATAATAATCCAGAGACCGTGAGTACAGATTTTGCCACGGCAGATCGTTTGTATTTTGAACCATTAAGCGTGGAAGATATTATGAATGTTATCGAATCAGAAGGGATAGAAGATGTCATTGTCCAATTAGGAGGTCAAACTGCTCTTAATGTAGCAAAAGAACTGGAATCCTATGGTGTCCATATACTTGGAACAAACAGTGACACAATCGATGTTTTAGAAGATAGAGATTTATTTTATAAGCTATTGGAAGAAGAAGATATTCCTCATATCCAAGGAGATAACGCAGAAAATGAGCAGCAGATTATTGCTTCAGTCAAGAAGATAGGCTATCCAGTTCTTATCCGTCCATCTTATGTGATTGGCGGCAAGGGAATGGAACGGATAAATAATGAAGCAGAATTACAATCCTATTTACGAACGGATGTACCTTACCCTGTCCTTGTTGATCAGTTTATGGAAGCTTCAGAAGCAGAGTTGGACTTAGCAACAGATGGAATCGATATTTGTGTCCCGACGATTATGGAACATATCGAGAAAACGGGCGTACATTCGGGAGATAGTTTATCTATATTGCCTGCTAAAAATTTATCAGTAAGCGTAAAAGAAAAAATGATCACTTACGCAAAAAAAATTGTTCAGCATACAGGCTATAAAGGACTAATGAACATCCAGTATATTATCAATAAAGAAGAGGTATATGTATTGGAAGTAAATCCTCGCGCTAGTCGAACAGTACCGATTGTAAGCAAAGTAACTGGTGTACCATTAGTACAAATTGCGACAAAAATATTGCTTGGGAAATATACATTGACTGAAAAAGAAAAAACATATTCGGATGATATAGAATTTACTTGTATTAAGTATCCTGTTTATTCCAATTATGCTTTAAAAGGGCTAGATTCTAAATTGGGACCAGAAATGCGTTCTACAGGAGAAGGCATTGCACTTGCAGAAACGGTAGAAGATGCGTTGAGAAAAGTATTTCACCCTACTTTAAAGAAAATGCCAAAACAGGAGATGAAAATTGTTTTAAAAACAACAGAAGATCTAGCAGATCTTTATGAAAAAGCAGACCAAGTCCAATTATCAGTTGAAATCGCTGATAGCCAGACAGTCGAATCGTTATTAGCAGATAAGAGTACAGTTGCCTTTTATAATCCAACAAACTTACAAGAAGATCGACAATCTCGCGAATTAGCAACGAGAAATCGTATTATTACCTTCACGCAAAAAGAAAGTCTCGAAGCATTTATTTCCTCTTTTAAAGGAAAAGACATAACCGTTCATTCGATTCAGGAATGGCATACAAATATAAGAAAAGGAGTGAGTACAGTATGATGATTACATCTAATCTAGATTTAAAGGGAAAAGATTTATTAACATTGGCTGACTATTCAAAAGAAACAATCCTTGAATTATTAGATAAGGCGAAGGCAATAAAAGAATCACACTTAAAGGGAGAAATAATAGCCCCTCTAAAAGGAAAGACATTAGGAATGATTTTTGAGAAATCATCAACGCGAACAAGAGTCTCCTTTGAAGCGGGGATGACTCAGCTCGGAGGGCATGCACTATATTTAAATAGTCGAGATCTGCAAATTGGCAGAGGGGAAACTATATCAGACACCGCAAAAGTGTTATCCCAATATGTAGATGCCATTATGATACGTACTTTTTCTCATGATATTGTCGAAGAATTAGCAGAGCATGCAACCATACCTATTATCAACGGATTAACGGACTTATATCATCCATGTCAAGCATTAGCAGATTTACTTACTTTATTGGAAGTAAAAGGGAGTTTGGAAGGTCTAAAGCTTGCGTATATCGGGGACGGAAATAATGTGGCTCATTCTTTACTTATCGCTTGCTCGAAAGTAGGAGTCGATATTTCCATTGCGACACCACCAAATTATGAAGTCGATAAAAAAGTGGCGGAACTTGCCTATTCTTTTGCAAAAATAAGTGGCAGTAAAATTGTCCTTACTCATAATCCTATAGAAGCTGTTCGGGAGGCCGATGCTATCTACTCAGATGTATGGACCAGTATGGGGCAAGAAGCGGAAAATGAGCAGCGTTTAAAAGATTTCCAAGGCTTTCAAATTAATGCAGAATTAGTGAGCCATGCAAAATCGGATTACATTTTTTTACACTGTTTACCAGCCCATCGTGAAGAAGAAGTAACATCAGAAATTATCGATGGAAGTCATTCCTACGTCTTTCAGCAGGCCGGCAATAGATTACATGCACAAAAGGCATTATTGGTGGAAATTTTAAAATAATTTTTGTGAAGACTGTTAACAGATACATGTTTGTTAACAGTCTTTTTAGTTTTTTTTATAGGTATGTATTGTACTTATAGCATGCTCGAATGAAAATGTATTTATCTAATAAAAAGCCAGTCATTATTTTCCGTAATGTTCACTTTGAAAAAAGGTAATACTAATAAGCAGTTAAGTAACACGTTTTTTGCTTCGTGTTTACTTAGCATTTGAATTGGTAATGGATAAAGGAGGAGTTTATTTTGGGTCAAAATAGACAGTTTCGTCCAGGGCAAAAGGCACCAAACAATGGATTGTATATAGAAATTGGTGAAACCGGAAGTAACGTAAATAATCCTCAAATGCTAAAACTGAAAGCTGGAGACCGCTTTCCAGAAACATCGAATCATAATCGATTATGGACATATCAAAGAAAACCATAATAAGGTAACCCCAATATTATACGATGATACCAATACTCGTATAATGATTTAAAAAGGGATTTCTCTAAAGAGTCTGCTTCATGATGATTATCTCCTTGAGATCATTGTTTTGAATATACTCTTTGTCCAAGAGAGATCCCTTTACATATGGATAAATTATACTATAATAAAAACAAAGGTCAAAAAAGGTCAAAAAAGGAGTCTTGTAAAATGAACGTAGAGCAGATGACAGAAAGAGTCCAATTAGCCATAACTGAAGCACAATCCCTTGCAAGAAAAGAAAGTCATCAAGAAATAGATGATATTCATTTATTTATGGCAATTCTTCATCAACAGGATAATTTAATGACGGCCATTTTAAACAAGTTACAAAAAGATCCAAATAGAGTGAGCGATAAATTAGCGGAAGAATTAAAGAAAAAGCCACAAGTATCATTTAGTGGTTCTCAACAAGGTACGGTATATATAACTGCTGGTTTGCAGCAGCTTTTAATGAAAGCAGAAGAAGAGATGCGGGAATGGGAAGATGAATACTTATCTGTAGAGCATCTTATACTGTCAGCCTATAAAGTAGAATCCTCTGCAATAGGAAGAATATTGAAAGAGGAAGATATTTCATTAGCGGAAATAAAGAAAGTAATAAAAGAGATAAGGGGGACACAGAGAGTGACAAGCAAAAATCCCGAAGCGACATATGAAGTACTTAGTAAATATGGACGAGACTTAGTAGAAGAAGTAAAGTTGGGCAAGCTTGACCCAGTGATTGGTCGTGATAATGAAATTCGTAATGTAATCCGTATACTATCAAGAAAGACCAAAAATAATCCTGTTTTAATTGGGGAACCGGGAGTGGGAAAAACGGCTATTGTAGAAGGTTTAGCACAAAGGATCGTTCGAAAAGATGTCCCAGAAGGCCTAAAAGATAAAACTATTTTTTCTTTAGATATGGGGGCATTAGTAGCAGGAGCCAAATTTAGAGGCGAATTTGAAGAACGTTTAAAAGCTGTTTTACAAGAAGTGAAAAATAGTGATGGCAGAATCATTTTATTTATTGATGAATTGCATACAATTGTCGGGGCAGGAAAAACAGATGGTGCAATGGATGCAGGAAATATGCTTAAACCGATGCTGGCAAGAGGAGAGCTTCACTGTATTGGTGCCACAACATTAGATGAACATCGTCAATATATTGAAAAAGATCCTGCACTTGAACGCCGCTTTCAGCAGGTTTTAGTCTCAGAGCCGACAGTGGAAGATACGATTGCTATACTAAGAGGACTCAAAGAAAGATTTGAAATTCATCATGGTGTAAATATTCAAGATCGTTCTATTATTGCAGCTGCAACTTTATCGGACAGGTATATAACAGAACGCTTCTTGCCGGATAAAGCTATCGATTTAATAGACGAAGCTTGCGCGATGATTCGTACAGAAATCGATTCGATGCCAATTGAAATAGATGAACTAACAAGAAAAATTATGCAGCTTGAAATTGAGGAAGCGGCATTGCATGGAGAAGAGGATGAGCAAAGTAAAGCGAGACTTGCGGTTATTGCAAAGGAATTAGCTAATCACAGAGAACGTTCTAATGTCTTAAAAGCAAAATGGCAGCAGGAAAAGGATGCTTTACAATCCATCCATGAGAAAAAAGAACAGCTTGAACGAAAAAAGAGAGAGTTAGAGGATGCAGAAAATAATTATGATTTAAATAAAGCAGCTGAGCTAAGACATGGCAGCATTCCAAAATTAGAAAAAGAAATTAAGAAGATGGAAGAAAAGATAAAACAAGGACAAGAGAACCGTCTCCTTCGAGAAGAAGTGACAGAAGAGGAAATTGCCAATATTGTTGCAAGGTGGACTGGGATTCCTGTATCCAAGCTAGTGGAGAAAGAGAGAGAAAAATTATTACGCTTAGAAGCAATTCTGCAAGAAAGAGTGGTTGGCCAAGCAGAGGCAGTGCAGTTAGTCAGTGATGCAGTATTAAGAGCGAGAGCAGGAATAAAAGACCCAAACAGACCAATTGGCTCCTTCTTATTTTTGGGACCTACAGGTGTTGGGAAAACGGAACTTGCAAAAACCTTAGCGGCAACGCTTTTTGATAGTGAAGAGCAAATGATTCGTATCGATATGTCCGAGTATATGGAAAAACATGCTGTGTCTCGTTTAATCGGTGCTCCTCCAGGATATATAGGCTATGAAGAAGGGGGACAATTAACAGAAGCAATCAGAAGAAAACCATATTCTGTTGTCCTATTAGATGAAGTAGAGAAAGCTCATCCAGAAGTATTCAATATTCTGCTTCAAGTTCTTGATGATGGCAGGATTACAGATTCGAGAGGACGAACAGTGGACTTTAAAAATACAGTCATCATCATGACATCCAATATTGGTTCCCATCTTTTATTAGAAACGGGAGAAGCAGAGGAAATACCCGAAGTAATAAGAGAAGGCGTTATGAATCAATTAAATGGACATTTTAGACCAGAATTTTTAAACAGAATTGATGAAGTTATTTTATTCAAACCATTATCACTCGGAAATATTAAAGATATAGTATCCAAGCTAGTTGTTCAATTACAAGCACGCCTTACAGATCAGCATATCACTATTGATATGACGGAAAAGGCGAAAGAATTTGTTGCAAGAAATGGATTTGATCCAAAATTTGGAGCAAGACCACTTCGTAGATATTTACAGAAAACAATTGAAACACTGCTGGCAAAAGATATAATTGCTGGTAAAGTAAAAGAAAATGATCATGTCTTAATTGATGAAGAAGAGGAACAAATAATTTTAAAACATACTTTGTAATTTTCGACTATTAAGTGTTTGTAACAGCCTGAATACAATTGGACAAACGAGTAAATATTTGTATTCAGGCATGTTTTTATGGCTGCAATAAAAAAGGTGATTAAACAAAATACACGAATAGTATTCCCCTATTAGTGCATATATTTAATCACCCAATCTTACAATATACAGATTTTTAATGAGAACCTTTTTCATGAGCAGGTTCATCTGGAATAATTGCTGATAAAATGAAAACTAGTACGGAAAAGACAGCTGTCAGAATTAGCCCCATTGAAAAATTAAAAGGAACCCCATTCATTGAACCCACAACATAAACTAACATTTGAGCAAGTAAAAATGTCCAAAAAATTGTCATTATGTAACGCAACCGAAATCACCTCTTTATAGCTTGCTTATCATAACCATCTTACCACATCGAAGCTAAATAATAAATGTGAATGATAGAGCTTTCTTAAATTCTTCACTTTTTCCATTATAAATAGTATTTCCGATTCTGTTAATATGTCATTCCTTTAACAGAAATAGATAAAAAATCTGATTATTTTCTGAGATGACTCCGCATTTCTTCTTGAAATATAGGCAAACTCCCTTACGTTTTAATAAAAGAGACATACATTATTAGAAGGAAAATGCTAAAAAGGAGTTTTTAAGATGGAGAACCGGAACTTCCTGTTAGATACCGAATGGAACATGATACATTATCCTCATCGACCTAATGGTTTCGGTATCTTAATAATTGGAGACGAAAGAAATTATGTAACCGACAGTAATAGTTTTTGGAACCAAAATGAAGGAAAGCGGAATTTAATTGAATCGTTACGGGATAATGGATATACGATATTTTATTCCAATCTATATGGAAAGAACTGGGGCAGTGAAAAAGCTTTGCAATTGGCGAAAAGATTATATGAACATATTATTCGAACAGAAATATTAAACCAGAGAATTCATATAATTGCTGAAGGAATGGGGGCACTGACAGCGATCCAATTAATGATGGAGATGAAAGACAATATTCGATCTGTTGTTTTGCTAAACCCAATTTTATCTTTAAAAGAACATTTAGATAGAGAGAAAGAGCATAAGTTTTTTATAAAAAAGTTAACGAATGAGATAAGTATCGCTTTTAATACGAATAAGCAGGAGTTATTCGAAATGGTAAAGGAGAAAAAGGAGTATCAGTTAGATGAGGCAGACATCCCAACAAAAATTATTCACATTTTGCATAACGGTAGATCCTATTACCAATCAAATGGATTAAAAAAAGCTTCTGTAATTTGGGAAGAAAAAGACCTGCCTATTTTTGTTTCTTATGTATTACCGGAGAAAAGGAGTGCCATTCCGAAACAAATTGCTACGTTTTTTAAAAAATATGAAAAGTCGCTTTGAGAGAAAAGATGGTGTCCAAGTAGCATAGGCTATATTAGGCACCATCTTTTTTGAATTTTTCATAGAAGAATGGGTACTAAATCAAGCTTTTATTAAGCATATGAAATAATTGTCTTTTTTATTGCATATGATACATTAAGTAATTTTAATGGGAGGCTTTTTCATGAAGAAAGCTGTAATATTTGGCGTTTATCAGTTTGTGGGCTTTCATATATGCTCCGCATTATTAGAAGAAGGAGAGAAAATAATCGGCATCTCCTATCCGGAAGTTTCGATAGAAGATTTAGAAGATAAGAAAATGGAAATTGGGCGCAATGCGAATTTTAGTGAGAAAAGCTTGGATAAGCTCCCTTTTATTCTCCAAGATTCAAATGTACAACATATATATTTTGACCTTTATACATTAAAACAAATATCAATATACGAAAAGGTCCAAAGTCTGTTTTCAAATTTTCGAGATAAAGAAAAGAGCTGCGGTAAAAAGTTGATTTTTTTAGTGAATATTACTTCTATAGAGTCAGAAAGAGAGTTTGCAACCTTTTTAAAAGATAATTTAGTTGACCATGATATACAAGTAATTCATCTACCAACACTTTATGGTCCGTGGCAGCCAAATGATTTTTTATTTCAACAGATTGTAGAGGGAAAAGAGAAGAACGATATTCAGTTAAATGTACGCGAGTATACAATGGATGCAATTTTTATTGAAGATGCGGTAAGGGAAGTAGTAAAAATGACAACGAAAGGAAAAAATAATGATATTCTATTAAAGAGTAAGGAAATAAACCATTGGCAAAGATGCTTAGAACAATTACAATGGGATATACCAAAAACAAATAAGACATTGCAATTATCTCGAAATTTACAAGAAGTAATCATTGAAAACAAAGGGACGATAGAGGATAACATAGAAAAGCAAAAAAGGCATTACTTATTTAATAGAATTTAGCAGTATTATAGGAGTAAATACAATGAAAAGTGCATGGATGAACATTCGTAAATCAATAATTAGGGGAAAGCTTTTTTTTATCCTTCCTCTAATGGCGTGTGTTCTTATCCTTTTTCTATTCTTTAATAGTTCACTGGAGAAACAAGGGAAAATAGAAAAAGTTGGTCTTCTTGTAGTTGGAACAGTAAATGATCAGGCATGGGGGACGCAAGGATATAAAGGATTATTAAATATACATACGAAACTTGGGGTAGATGTGTTTTATAAAGAGTCTATTGATTCTTACACAGTTGCAGAAAGAGCAGTGAAGGAATTACAGGGAAAAGGGGTCAATTTAATTTTTGGCCACGGCGGAAACTTTGTGCAGTATTTTAACATTCTTTCTCATAAATTTCCCTCCATCCATTTTGTTAGTTTAAATGGAAGAGAACCTGCAACACAACCGAATACAAGTAATATTAGACTAGAGAATTATCCGATGGGCTTTTTTGGCGGGATGGTTGCTGGACATATGACAAGAACAAATAAGGTTGGGGTTATTGGTGCATACGAATGGCAAGAGGAAGCCACTGGTTTTGAAGCAGGCGTCCACTATATCAATAAGGATGTAGATGTCTTGAAAGAATTCGTTAATGATTGGGATAACCGTGAAAGGGCAATGAACCTGTTAGATAAGGAGATCAGTCAACATGTAGACGTGGTTTATCCAGTTGGTGATAGTTTTCATGTGGGGATCCTGGAAAAAATGAAAGAAAATGGTTTATACGCGATTGGATATATTTCAGATCAGTCCACTATTGGGAAGTATGCTGTCTTAACAAGCACCATTCAAGATATCCCCAAGCTTTATGGGCAAATTGCTCAAGCATTTGATGAAGGCAAACTAAAGTCTGGAAATCGCTCCTGTGGGATTAGAGATGATACCATTTTTCTAGGGAAATATAGCCCCAATGTAGATAAAGAGTTTATAGAACGATTGGAAAAAGACTTAGACCGCTATAAGAATACAGGCAAGTTGCCAGATGAAATTAAATTAAAATAGAAAATCAAAAACAATTTCTCGAAAGAAAGCTTGATATCTTTTGAAAAATTGTTTTTTTTTGAACAAAAAAATTTAAAAAATGACTAGGAATACTCGCTGCTTTGGCTGAAATGGAAGGAAATCATACATTTTTAAATTAATACAGGAGTCTGCACAATTATGTGCAAATAAAGGTATTAATGTAATAAAGAATGAGCTTTATACTAAAAAACATAGAAATGAAAACGCTTAATAATGAGGAGGGAAATTTAAATGAATAATTCATGGTTAGACCTGGAAGGGAAAGTTGCCATTGTAACAGGTGGATCTTCTGGGATTGGTTTTGCTATTGCAAAAGAGTTAGTTAATAATGGTGCGAAGGTGATTATCTCTGATTTAGTAGGAGAAGAGGGACAGCAAGCAGACGGTTCTTTTCTTATTAAATGTGATGTCACCAATAAAGAAAGTATTGATCGAATGTTTAATAAAGTTGTTGAACAATATGGAAAGATTGATATTTTAGTTAATAATGCTGGTGTGAACTTACCAAGATTGCTAGTTGATATAAAAGGAGAAAAACCACAATATGAATTAAATGAAAAAGACTTTGACTTTATGGTTGCGGTTAATCAAAAAGGTCCATATCTTTGTGCACAAGCGGCAGCAAAGGAAATGCTGAAGCAAGGTAAAGGGGTAATTATTAATGTTGCTTCTGAAGCTGGTCAAGAAGGATCGGCAGGTCAGAGTTGTTATTCTGCTACCAAAGGAGCGCTAATCTCATTTTCTCGCGCATGGGCAAAAGAGTTAGGGACATATAATATTCGCGTAGTTGCTATTGCTCCAGGAATATTAGAGAAAACAGGTTTACGCACGAGTGCTTACAATGAAGCTTTAGCTTATACTCGAGGTGTTACTGTAGACGATCTATCAACTGATTACAGTAAATCAATTCCGATTGGCAGGGAGGGGAAATTAAAAGAGGTTGGTGATTTAGTATCCTATCTTGCTTCAGATAGAGCTAGTTATATTACAGGGACAACCTTTAATATATCAGGTGGAAAATCACGTGGCTAATAACTAACCATTTAATGAATAAATCAGTTAATATACCAATGCTTTATGATATATTTAGTGAATTGAATATAAGCATAGTTCATATATGAACAACAGGATATAAGGGTGTGGTAATTAAATGGCTGATTTAAATTCCAGTAGTCGCATAGGGAAAATTATAGAATTAACAGCTAAAAAAATGTATTGTCCTTTAGATTATCTTGCGCAACAAATGGGGATAAGTGCAAGAACAGTTCGGCTAGTTATTAAGCAATTTAATAAAGAATTAGAAGGAATAGCTGAATTGATTAATGAAAGAGGGAAAGGTTTTTTTTTGAAAATCCACAATCAGGAAAAGCTTAATAGGGTTATAGAGCAGTTTAATAAACTCTCTCAAATGGTTGATTCACCTCAAAGAAGAATCGCAACTGTTATCGATATGTTATTGAATGATGATGGAATAATAACTATGGATGAAATGGCCTTTGAGCTAAATTTAGGAAGAACAACATTAGTGAATGAATTAAAAAAAGCTTCAGTGGCTCTTGAAACGTATAATCTTGCCATCAAAGGAAAACAGAACAAGGGAATGTACTTAAAAGGTAGAGAAATAGATTTGCGATTTTTTATACTGGATAATTTATTTCCATATCTTTTCACCGAAGATTCATTGGATAAAGATATTAAAGAAGCAATTATAGAAGTGGCCAATCATTATGACTTTGAGATAAGTACGAAAGATAGATTACTTCATTCTATTATTATTATGCTTGATCGTTTTTTAAAAGGTCACTCTATAAAAGAAATGGATGATAACTACCATAAGATAGTAAATTCACCTGATTTCAATATAGCCTTAGAAATAGGCAAAGTTCTTGAAAGGAAATTATCTATAAACCTACCTAGATGTGAGATTCTTTTTATTGCATTGCCAATCGTCGGGAGAAGGACACCAATTAATAGTCATTCCATTGAAGGTATTATAGTAACAAAGGAAATCACGAATCTTTTGGATAATAGCATCACTTATTTAGGGTTTAATTTAAATAAGGTAAAAGAAAGTGGAGATTTTTATAAGGATTTACAATATCATCTTACTTTTATGATAAATCGATTAATGTTTAATATCCAGTTGAAAAATCCTTTATTAGAAGATATCAAAGGAAAGTACCCCTTGGCATATCAAATGTCAGAAATAGTTGGAGAAAGTATTTTCAAAGAATATGGAATGAAAGTTTCAGAAGAAGAACTAGGATATATCGCATTATACTTTGGTATTTTCATTGAGAATAACAAGGACAATCTAAAGAAATTAGAACAGGTAGTAGTGGTATGTGGAACTGGTAGAGGGACAGCAAAAATTGTCGCAATGCAGCTGAAAAAAATACTCGACCCCCATACTAAAATAGATATCTTTTCTGAAAATGAATTAAGTAAGAATACATTAGATAAGTATGATATTGTCTTTTCGACAGTTAATATACCCTATGCCATTCAAACGCCGTTAGTTATCCTTAATGAAATCTTTGATGAGAAAAAGGTTCTGCAACAAATCGAACATATTAGTTACTTAGATAAATTTAAAATAAAAGAAAATAGTAGTACAAGTTTCCATTCTGTTATTAAACTACTGCTAAATAAACAAAAATTCTTTATTTTAGATAAATCGTTAAGTTACTCAGAAAATCTAAATTGGATGGTTGATCAGCTAACTTTAAATGGTTATGTGGATGATGGCTTCAAACAGCGCTTGCAAATAAGAGAAGAAAAAGGGTCGATGATATTTGATAAATATATTGCACTTCCACATACCCTCAATTATCAGTCAGACAAAATAGAGCTGGCGGTAGGGATTTTTCCAGAAACAGTCTGGCAGGATAATCATGCGTTAAAGTTAGTGTTTTTGTTAGCTTTACCAGAACATACAGAATATGATGCTAGTTTATTAGTGAAAATTTATGATGAAATTATTAATATATCTTCTAATACAAAATTAGTGAATAAATTAATTCAAGTTAAAAAATATGAAGATTTATGTCTTTATCTCGAGGATGGAATAGAGAAGGATATTTAGGATGTGAATGAATGGAACTAATTATAATTATGCTTTTAATAGCAGGAGCATTTGTTATTCAAATGGGATTGGGATTTTTACAGATTAAACATTTTACTAAAGGTTATTCGGAACTAAGAAGAATGGGAAAAGTAGCGATTGGGAAGAAACCTGGTCGGATTAAAGCAGGCACAATTGTTTTGTTTGCAATCAATAAAAATGGCAGAATCCTTGCCGCAAAAAAAATGCAAGGAGTCACCGTAATGGCGAAATTTCGAGATTTGCCAGGTTTTCTTGATAAGAATATTAGAAATTTAAAAGAAGAAGATTTAAAGCATTGCAATAAATTACTAAGAGATGCAATTTTAGATGCCTCGAATAATTACAAGATAATTATGAATGGTGGAGTCGTGCCAGAAAAAGATAGTTTCTTTAAAAGAATGATGATACGAGCAGAAAATGCCGTTTCATTTAAAAAATAAGAAGAGGTGTAATTCATGGATTATATCATAAAGTTTGCTGAAGGATTTAGAAATTTATTTGATACAGGAGCAGAGACGTTCATTTCCTGGATGACAGGTATAGTTCCAGTAGTGTTATTACTACTGGTAGCGATGAATACTATCATTCAATTAATAGGTGAAAATCGCATTAATCGTTTAGCGTCGGCTTCTTCCAAAAATCCATTATTAAGATATTTAGTTTTGCCATTATTAGGGACATTTATGTTAGGTAATCCAATGGGATTATCGTTAGGAAGATTTTTACCAGAGAAATATAAACCTAGTTATTATGCATCTGCATCTTACTTCTGTCACACAAGTAATGGACTATTTCCTCATATTAATCCAGGAGAGCTATTTATTTTCCTAGGAATTGCTGCAGGAATAGAACAATTAGGCTTTAGCACGGCTGATTTAGCGGTTAGGTACTTCCTTGTGGGATTAGTTATGAATTTCTTCGCAGGTTGGATTACGGATTTTACAACGAAAATGGTAGAAAAACAGCAAGGAATAAAATTAAATTCCGAAGTGAATTTAAATCATTAAGATGGAGGATACCGATATGGCACATTATCGAACGATAAAAATAAAAAAAGGGAATGGTGGATTTGGTGGTCCGCTGATAGTTACTCCAACGGAGCAAAGAAATAAAATTGTATATATTACTGGTGGAGGAGCAAAGCCAGATATAGTTGATAAAATTGTGGAATTAACAGGAGTGGAGGCGGTTAATGGATTTAAAACCTCTGTACCTGATGAGCAAATTGCCATTGCAATTATTGATTGTGGTGGGACATTAAGATGTGGGATTTATCCACAAAAAAGAATACCAACGATTAATATAATGCCTACAGGGAAAAGTGGTCCTTTAGCAAAATTTATCACAGAAGATATTTATGTGTCTGCGGTAGGATTAAATCAAATTGAACTTATGGAAAACGAAGCTGTCTTGGAGAATGCGAGTTCAGTAGATAAGGAAGATAATATACCTAAGAAAGAATATAAATATAGTACAGACAAAAAAATCTCTCAAACATTGGCTGAAAATCATAAACAAGGACTTCTTACAAAAATAGGGCTTGGAGCAGGGAAAGTAATCAGTACTTTTTATCAAGCTGGTCGTGAAGCAGTTCAAACATTAATTAATACAATTATTCCATTTATGGCATTTGTATCATTATTAATTGGTATCATTCAAGGTTCCGGAATTGGAAGCGTATTCGCTAATTTAATGTCTCCATTAGCAGGAAACATTATCGGTCTCTTATTAATCGGTTTAATATGCTCTTTACCATTTCTATCACCGTTATTAGGACCTGGGGCAGTAATTGCCCAAATTATCGGAACTTTAATAGGTGTTGAAATTGGTAAGGGGAATATCCCACCGAACTTAGCGTTACCTGCAGTTTTTGCTATAAATACACAATGTGCAGCAGATTTTATTCCTGTCGGGTTAGGTCTAGCAGAGGCAGAAGCAGAAACAGTAGAAGTAGGGGTACCGTCCGTTTTATATTCAAGATTTTTAATAGGGGTACCACGAGTATTCGTTGCTTGGTTAGCAAGTTTTGGATTATATAGTAATTAAGAAAGAGGATAATAAAACAACTAATGGAGGCGAATGGCATCTCAATATGCCGGTTAAGATGAAAACAATTTACGAAAACACAATTAATAGTATAGGGCCATTAGCCACAAGCTTTGTAGAAGAAAAGATGATCATTCTCTTTGGAGAGGGAGCACCTAAAGAATTAGCAGAATTTTGCTACGGAATTGAAGTAGTTGGTGTCAAGGATAGGATAAAAACAGGTCAGAAAGTAATGATAAATAATGAATCATATGAAATAACATCTGTTGGCGAAATTGTAGAACAAAATTTAACATCTATGGGACATATTACTTTACGCTTTAATGGGGCCACAACTCCTGAACTTCCTGGTACTCTTTATATAGAAGATAAAGACATGCCAGTTTTAGAAATTGGTACGAAAATACGAATTGTTTCCGAGTAAAAGATTCGATAGGAGATTTCCAATTAGAATTTATAAACATTGCAATGAGTTAAGTAAAAATAAGGTGCATGTTGATAATGAATTGGGAATCTTCTATTTTTAATTTTTTGCTAAATTTTTTTAAAAGAAAAGAGGAGAATCTTTCCATGAGACTATATATTGATTCAGCAAATTATGAGCAAATTGAAAGAATAAATGAATATTATCCCATTTCTGGTGTGACTACTAATCCTTCTATTCTCGTAAAGGAAAAAAAGCCCTATATTCAAGTTCTTCAAGATATTCGGAAAATAATAGGAGAAGAGAAAGAGCTTTTTATTCAAGTTATCGCAGATAATGCAAGTGAAATAGTAAAGGAAGCTGAGTATTTCCAAACAAGGATTTCAGGGAAGATAATTATAAAAATTCCTGTTACGGAAGAAGGGATAAAAGCAATAAAAGCGTTGACTGCTAAAAAAATACCAACGTTAGCCACAACGATATATACTCCATTTCAAGCATTAATCGCGGCAAAAGCAGGTGCAAAGTATGTTGCTCCTTATGTTAATCGGATTGATGATTTATCTGGAGATGGCATTCGTGTAGTGAGTGAAATAATTACTCTGTTTACCACACATAAAATTAGTACAGAGGTGTTAGCGGCAAGTTTTAAAAACGTACAACAGGTCTATGAAGCATGTTTAACTGGAGCTCATACTATAACTGTAGCTCCTGAAATAATTGAAAAATTAATTGATTTTCCAGCAACTACTAGAGATGTTAGGGTCTTTCAGAGTCAGTGGAAGGATACGTTTGGAAAGGGTGGAAATCCCCTTCTTAAGTAAATGAATGGGAGCGAAACAAATATGGAAACGAACAAAATTGTATTTTTTGATTTAGACGGAACACTTCTGACGAGTGAGCTTACTGTGTCAGATAGTTCTATTGCGGCAATTAAAAAATTAATGGAAAACGAGATTGAGCCTATTATAGCTACAGGTAGAACATTAATGGAAATAGGATATATATTAGAAGCAACAGGTATTAATTCAGTAGTTGCTATGAATGGACAGTATGTAGTGTATAAAGGAACAACGATTTATGAAAATCCATTAGAAGTAAGTGTAGTAAAAGAACTTCATCTGGATACAATTAAAAATAGGCATGAAATGGCGTTCTATAATGCGGAAAAGATTTGTATTACAAATGAGGGTTCAACTTTAATTAGGAAGAATTATGAAAGAGTAGGTGGGAAATATCCTCCTATAAATGAATGCTTGTACAATCAAGAACCCGTTCATTTAATGTTAATTTTTTGTGAACCGGATGAAGAAGTCTATTATCAGGAGAAGTTCCCACATTTTCAGTTTATAAGAAATTCACCTTATGGATGTGATATTTACCCCAAAGGAAAGTCAAAGGCAACGGGCATAAAGTATTTGTTAACTCATTTAAATTGTTCTGTTGAGAATACGTATGCATTTGGAGACGGATTAAATGATTTAGAAATGTTTGAGCTCGTTAAATATCCAGTTGCAATGGGAAACGCATTTGATATTGTGAAAAAATCAGCCAGCTATGTTACAACTAGTAACGATGAGGATGGTATTGTAAATGGATTGCAATTATGTGGAATCATTTGATCCGTTAGTAAAAATTAAAAATAATAAAAGAGGATGGATTAACAAGTAATGATATCTTGCAAAGTTAATCCATCCATTTTTTTATAAATGGGGTAATTTTCTTAAAAATAGGCTTTAAGTCATTTGCCGATGTCATAAACATATCAACGTTTTTAATCAGAAGCTCCATGTCAATTTGATTTAAAAAATTTGCTACCGCATCAATATTTACATTTTCATCTTTTTCTTCCACTTGCTTTGTATTTCCGCCACTTCTTCCAAGAATCCAATCATCCCCTTTCTCTCTTCTGTTGTAGGATGGTTCCTTGTCGTTATGCTGAGAATGTTCAATCTGTTGCTTTTTTCTAACGGATTGACGGTTTGTACCAAACATAAACATGGAAAAGTGATCAATTTCAATTTCTTCCTCTTCTATTTTTTCCTTGTCTTTTTCATCATAGAATTCATCTTTAAAATCCTCCACAATATTTCCTCCTATTTCACGATCATGGAATGATGCTCTTAATATGCTATGATAAATATCAAGGAATGCTTAGACCAATGTAATAGAAAGTAAAATATGTTGCAAAAGGGTAGAGGAATTTGATAAAATTAGTACCAAGTCATAATAATTGATAATAATATATATTGTATGAATACTATTTTCTTTTTTCTTGAATAACAGTTAGGAGAAACGAAGAAAATGGTAAGCTTCTTTGTTTGTGAATTACAAAAGGCACCGATTTAAACTCAACCAGACTGGCATTGATTGTAGCAATCATTCTAATAAGATTTTATGAAAAGACTGTTCATATTAACAGTCATAAACGAAACATATACCGGATAACCGGTGACTATAAAGGAGCTGAAAGCTTTGGGAACAGGAATAATTGGTATTGGCCGTGAACTTCCAGAGAAAATTTTAACAAACTTTGATTTAGAAAAAATGGTTGATACGAATGATGAATGGATTAGAACAAGAACTGGGATAGAAGAACGAAGAATTGCAGACGACAATACAGATACATCTGATATTGCATTAGCTGCAGCACAGAAAGCAATTGATGATGCTGGTATTCACCCAGAAGATATTGATATGATTATGGTGGCAACTGTTACGCCAGATCAATCATTCCCTTCTGTTGCCTGTATGATTCAAGAGAAACTAGGAGCTAAAAAAGCAGCAGCGATGGATTTAAGTGCTGCATGTGCAGGTTTTATGTATGGGATGATAACTGCAAAACAATTTATTGATACAGGAGTTTATAAATATATACTAGTAGTTGGGGTAGAAAAGCTTTCTAAAATTACGAACTGGGAAGATCGCAATACTGCTGTTCTTTTTGGTGACGGTGCAGGAGCTGCTGTATTAGGGAAAGTTTCTGAAGGAAGAGGCATTCTTTCTTTTGAACTAGGGGCAGATGGTTCTGGTGGAAAACATCTTTATTTAGATGAGGAAGACTATATTTACATGAATGGTAGAGAAGTTTTTAAATTTGCTGTTCGCCAAATGGGAGAAAGCAGTGAGAATGTTTTGGTGAAAGCTGGTTTATCTAAAGAAGACGTAGACTTCCTTATTCCACACCAAGCTAATATTCGCATTATGGAAGCATCTAGACAAAGATTGAATTTACCGGAAGAAAAACTATCGAAGACAGTTCATAAATATGGAAATACAAGTGCTGCATCTATACCGATTTCATTGGTGGAAGAATTAGAGGCTGGTAAAATCAAAGATGATGATGTACTTGTAATGGTTGGTTTTGGTGGAGGTCTGACTTGGGGCGCGATTGCAATGCGCTGGGGTAGATAATAAATTACTTCCTATATAAATAGAACATACTTTTTAAGTTGATGATAATTACAAAAAAGGAGAAAAAGTCATGAGTACAAATAAAAGAGTAGTTGTTACTGGTATTGGTGCTGTAACACCGCTTGGTAATGATGCAATAACTACCTGGAAAAATATTGTTGCTGGAGTTTCTGGGATTGGACCATTAACTAGAATAAATGCAGATGAATATCCAGCTAAAGTTGCTGCAGAAGTGAAAGACTTTAATCCAGAGGATTTTATGGATAAAAAAGATGCTAGAAAAATGGATCGCTTTACACAATATGCAGTCGCAGCTTCCCTGATGGCTGTAAAGGATGCTGAATTGCAAATTACGGATGAAAACGCACCGCGTGTTGGGGTTTGGATCGGGTCTGGTATTGGTGGAATGGAGACTTTCGAAAATCAATATGAAACTTTCCAAAAAAGAGGATATAAACGTGTAAGTCCTTTCTTCGTACCAATGTTAATTCCAGATATGGCATCAGGACAGGTATCGATTACATTAGGAGCAAGAGGCGTGAATTCTTGTACGGTTACTGCTTGTGCAACGGGTACAAACTCAATCGGAGATGCCTTTAAAGTAATTCAGCGTGGCGATGCTGATGCGATGATTACTGGGGGGGCAGAAGCGCCGATTACTAAAATGTCAGTAGCAGGCTTCTGTGCAAATACTGCGTTATCTTTCAATCCAGATCCAAAAACAGCAAGCAGACCATTTGATGCAAATCGTGATGGCTTTGTTATCGGAGAAGGAGCAGGAATCGTTGTTCTTGAAGAATTAGAGCATGCATTAGCGAGAGGTGCTAAAATCTATGCAGAAATAGTTGGGTATGGTTCGACTGGAGATGCTTATCATATTACTTCCCCTGCACCAGGAGGCGAAGGTGGAGCAAGAGCAATGAAAATGGCAATCAATGATGCAGGACTTACTCCAGAAGATGTTTCATATATTAATGCACATGGTACAAGTACTGCTTATAACGATAAGTTTGAAACAATGGCAGTCAAAGAAGTATTTGGAGACTATGCTTATAAAGTACCAATGAGTTCAACCAAATCAATGACAGGTCACTTACTTGGTGCAGCAGGGGGAATTGAAGCTATTTTTAGCGTATTAGCAATAAAAGATAGCATCGTGCCACCAACAATAAATTTTGAAACAGCAGATCCAGATTGTGATCTAGACTATGTTATCAATACACATAGAAAACAAGAAGTAAATGTAGCAATGAGTAATTCCCTAGGATTCGGCGGTCATAACGCTACAATTGTGTTTAAAAAATATCAATAATTCATGGATTTTGTTTGAAAGAGCATTTAATAAAAAAACTGCTAAGCTTCATTTATTAATCGAGGCTTAGCAGTTTTTTAATGTTAAAATAAAATCTCCTTTATTTATAATAATTTTAAATTAATATTGACTATTATTATAAAGTGTATATAATTAAAACTATAATTCTATTATTTAACATAGAAAATTCGGAATGAATCAATTTATAAAGAAAACGCTTTCTTTAGAAGGTGAACTAGCATATCACGTAGAAAGGAAGAATTCTATGCTTAGTATAGAAAGAGCTAAAAACCTCTTAAAAGAAAAAAATATACGTTTAACACCACAACGGCTAGAATTAATTAATATACTTTCTAAAGACAACAAGCATTGGACAGTAGATGAAATTTACCATGTCCTAAATGAGAATATGCCTTCGGTTAGTATTACAACTGTTTATAATAATGTTCATTTATTTACGGAATTACAATTATTAAAAGAAATACAATTCGGAGAAGGATTAAGTAAATATGAATGGAAGAAAGAGGAGCATTATCATATTGTCTGTAGTGATTGCGGAGAAATAGTTGATATTTGGTATCCTACGTTAAGGGAGGTAGAGGCATTTGCGAAATCCATATCTAAATTCCATATCAGTTCCCACAGCCTCCAATTTTATGGAACCTGTGAGCAGTGTTCAAAAGCATGAACGAAAACAAGAAACTATTTGTTTAGAATGTAAACAACCAATCAAAAAATTAAAGCATTCCATCCGATGTGGATGTGGAAGTAGAATATTGAAAGATTTTCAGAAATAAAGCTAAATATACAAATTTATTTGGATTACAAAGAAAAGGATAGACAAAGGAGAACTGGGAGTGCGTTCTTCATTGTCTATCCTTTTTTGTATAGGGAGGTTTTGAAAAGCCTGACTGCTATCAAGGTTAAATAGTAAGTCATTTAGTATCAATACGCTGCCAGCTCTGGAACCTCTAATTTCGATTTCCATATACTGTTTAAATGAATAGGAAAAAAGAATGAAGAGGGGAAATAGCAGTGGGGGTAATCAAAACAAATAAATGGTTAGAAGATAATTTTTATGAACCAACTACAATATGTGAACATTTTCAATCAGCATTTGATGGAGATAAGCCTCAAAATATATATCGATATTTAATGAGATTTGGGATGTATAAGCCATCAAGACATTCGAGACAAGCATTTGAGAAGATGAAGGAACAAGATACGTGGAGTAAAGTAGAACGGATTTTTTTTAAGTATAAGAAAAAATGGAAGGGGCCAGATATACCTATATACGTATTTCCTTTTCAGTCTTCTTGGAGAGGAGACGAAAATAAATCTGGTGTATCGTTTCCTGATCAACTCTTCTTATTTATTGATGATGTCGAAAATGAAAAAGAGCTAGAAGCCCTTTTTATTCATGAATATCATCATGTATGCCGAATTCATTACCAAAAGAAAGCTATAGAGGATTATACCTTACTAGATTCCATCATAATGGAAGGATTAGCGGAGCTTGCGGTGAAAGAAAACTGCGGAGAAGCCTATAATGCTAATTGGTGTCACTTGTATGATGAAGAAGAAATAAAGCAATTTTGGGAGACAGAGCTTAAGGAACATTTACATGTAAAGAAAACAGAAGAGAAACATGATGATTTATTGTATGGTTATAGACGCTATCCCCGTCTTATTGGCTATAATACAGGTTTTTATCTTGTGAATTCTTTACATTCCAAGCAAAAAATCTTAGAAAAAGATCATTTCACAATTAATAGTGAAGCTTTTTTGTAATACTATACTACTATTTGAATGACGAGTTTAGCAGAATAGCTCGTCTATTTTTTATGGGAACATTGAAAGGGGATCTCCTCTTTATAAAAAAGACATGTTAGCGAAAGTTTGTACATATTATGTTAATAGGTTATAAAAATGATTGTTCAATTTTTAGGATGAACTTTAGCAATATATTTAAAGAGAAAAATGATATTCCGCTATATGTATGCCTATTACTAGGGAAACTGGAACATAAAGAGAAAATCGTCATAAAAAAAATCCTTTGAAAATAGGAATAAATTTACTAAGCTCTGACAATACTTATGGACAAACAGTTGTTGAAGTGAGGGATAAAATATGCAGTATCTTCATGATGTTTGGGTAAATTGGTTTGAAGGGGAAGAAAACGGATATAATGTATGTCACTTTCATGAATGGCGAAAAGATGATGGTGTTGAATTATTGGACCAAGTTCCACTTTTGAAAGTAGATTCATGCTTATACAATTACATAGAAAATGACTTGGCAGAAATACCACGACAATTATTAGAAGAGATTTATCAGAAGGCATATCTACGAAAGAATCATGAACGAATTCAATTAGATTATTGTTTTGTTGTTTCTGATGGGATTGGTCTTTTAGTAGTAGATACAATCGGATACTCTGTTCCCATTCGAAAAAGCCGAATGATACCTAGACAAGAACAATTGGCCTATGAATTGCTTGAAAATCAAGAAACGATTTATTATAACTTTCAAAACACGGAAGAGAAAAAGGAGTTCCATATACTATCACCTGATCCTCATGTGATGAATGGATTAACGAGAAAAGAAAGGCAATTAAAGCAATTACTGTTTATGGCATTAGATCAACTACATTCTTCTGAAAACGTAGCAGAAGTTCGTTATTGGTATACAGAATGGAGCCCAGAACGCTATTTTGAAATTCAGCATTTAGATTTTGAGCATGCATGGAATGAACTATATGAGTGTACAAAATACGGATGGTCTAAAAAGCATGAACAGTTTTGTGAGAATATTATAAAAGGTCAGCCCTTTTTTGAAAAGCTTTGGGAAATGGAGCATGGTCCGAAAGTAAATTAATAGTAACCAATTTAATAAAATTAATAGGATAAAAAAGCCTGCCACTTAAGTATCCTAGCACTAAGTTAAACCCAAACACTCTGAGGAGATAGCAAGTATATTTCCAGTGATTGTTTGGGTTTTATTCGTCATTTTGCGAAATTTCATCAGGAAAAGGTAACAGGGAAGGCTTCTCTGTTATAAAGACAAATTGCCCCTGATATAATTTTTCTCACACATCCCATAAATTCGTGTCAACTGTAATTCCCCATCTAATATCTTCCCCCTACTGATTTGGAGCATAAAAAAACGATGGCGTTAACCATCGTTTTGATAAGGGAGGGGCTTAACGACGTTTACGTCCTAATCCCATTGCGTTTTCCATTTTTTTAATCATTTTCCCTGCCACTTTATTTGCTTTTGCCGCACCTTCGTCTAAAATGTCATCTAATTCAGTTGAATTCATTAGCTCATTGTATTTTTCTTGAATTGGTTTTAATGCATCCACTACAACGTTGGCTAAGTCAGACTTGAAATCTCCATATCCTTTTCCTTCGTACTTTTCTTCAAGGCTTTGGATACTTTCCCCTGAAAGAATAGAATAAATTGATAAAAGGTTGGAAACCCCTGGTTTATTTTCTCGATCGAATTTAACGATACCTTCAGAGTCTGTTACCGCACTTTTAATCTTCTTCGTAATCTGTGCTGGCTCGTCCAATAAAGTGATGGTTGCCTTATTATTTGTATCAGATTTACTCATTTTCTTTGTAGGATCCTGTAAGGACATAATGCGAGCTCCTACTTTTGGAATGCGTACTTCAGGAATAGTAAGAATATCATTATATTTTTTATTAAAACGCTCGGCTAGATCACGAGTTAATTCAAGATGTTGTTTTTGATCTTCTCCAACTGGAACAATATCTGTACTATATAGAAGGATATCTGCAGCCATTAATGGTGGATAGGTTAATAATGCAGCAGAAACAGCATCTTTACCAGTTGATTTGTCTTTGAATTGTGTCATTCTTTCTAATTCGCCGATATAAGAAATACACTGCATCACCCAAGCTCCTTGGGCATGGGCTGGTACTTCTGATTGAATAAATAAAGTCGCTTTATTAGGGTCGATTCCTACAGCTAAGTACAGAGCTGCTAGGCTGCGAATATTGTTTCGAAGTACCATGCGATCTTGAGGCACTGTAATGGCATGTTGATCCACAATACAGAAGAAACAATTGTATTCATCTTGTAGCTCCACGAATTGACTTAATGCACCTATATAATTCCCTAATGTAATGGTGCCGCTTGGTTGAATCCCAGAAAAGATAGTTTTCATCAAATACTTCCTCCAATATGTATTCTAGACCCTTGATTAGTTTATGGATGTTTCTAATCAAGCGGTTTATTCTATTTAATAGTTTATTTTAGAGCCATGGTTATCTGCAAGAGAAACAGTTTTCTTCAAGCAAATACGATAGTACTGTTAAAAATAGAATCTAGAAACTTAATGATCAATATCATTATTATAACCATTTTAGCATGATTAGTTGATATGCAAAGGCTGTTTTCTTAAAGTTTGCCAATTTTAATAAAAAAGAATAGATGCAACTAATATGCGAGGAATAAATTTAAATTCTGATAAATTTATATTAATATAATTATTCTGTAGATTTATATATTTCAGATTTGTTTTTATTCTACAAAATTCTACAAAATTCCACAAAGTTCTTGCGTGTTGAATAATCCAACTATATAATTGTCATTGCGAATGGATTAGGTAGTAATATTTCAGACTATTTAAAAACATGTAAGAATACATAAATAATTTGTAATGAATGAAATAATTATTCCTGTATAATATTTTATGCGTTTTATTGTGCTCTATTTTAATTGGAAACTGTCGTTTATTCTAATTGACTGACTATTTAGGAAATGATTGCTTGTGTATTCTGAGGTTTAGAGTGGGAAAGATATTTTCGAAGTTCCATTTGAGGAAATTATTAAGGGGGTAATTACATGAGAAAAAGAATGGTTGTACTAATGAGTTTAGTGCTTATACTCAGTGCTTTTCTTGCTGCATGTGGTAATAACAAAGGTGGTAGTGATAAAGCATCAGAAAATCTTCGTTTAAATATTGTTTCAGAGCCACCAACATTACATCCAGCATTAGCTACAGATTCAACATCTGGTGGAGTGTTAATTCAAACTTTTGAAGGGTTAACTCGAATTGATAAAGATGGAGTTCCGCAGCCAGCTATGGCAGAAAAAATCGATATATCAGATGATCAGTTAACTTACACGTTCAAAATCCGCGAAGATGCAAAATGGACAAATGGTGATCCAGTAACGGCAGCAGACTTTGAATATGCTTGGAAATGGGCACTTAATCCTCAAAACCAATCACAGTATGCTTATCAACTATATGCCATTAAAGGTGCTGAAGCAGCAAACAATGGTAAAGGTAGTCTTGATGATGTTGCTATTAAAACAGTAGATGAAAAAACGTTAGAAGTAACATTAGTAAACCCAACGCCATATTTCTTACAATTGCTAGCTTTCTATACTTATTTCCCAGTTAATAAAAACGTTGCAGAAGCAAATCCAGATTGGTATAAAAATGCTGGAGATGATTATGTAACGAATGGCCCTTTCAAAATGACGGAATGGAATCATAGTGAGTCTATCCTTTTAGAAAAGAACGAAGACTATTGGGATGCAGACAAAGTTAAATTAGAAACAGTAGAAATGACAATGGTAGAAGATCCAACAACAGAATTAAGCATGTTTGATAACGATGAATTAGATTGGGCTGGCTTACCTTTTGGTGCATTACCTACTGATTCTATTAAAGCTTTAAAAGATAAAGGTGACCTAAATATCAAAGCGATAGCAGGTACTTATTGGTATAAATTTAATACAAATGAAAAGCCATTTAACAATGAAAATATTCGTAAAGCTTTAACATATGCGATAGATCGTAAAGCAATTGTTGAGCAAATTACACAAGGTGGACAAATTCCAGCAACAGCAGTTGTTCCTCCAACCATGTTTTCAGAAAACGAAAAAGGTTATTTTAAAGATAAAGATATCAAAGCAGCAAAAGCAGCTCTGGAAAAAGGTTTAAAAGAGGAAGGCTATGCTAGTGTAAAAGACTTCCCAAAAATCACATTATCATATAATACCGGTGAAGCGCATGCTAAGATTGCACAAGCGGTTCAAGATATGTGGAAGAAAAATCTTGGAATTAATGTAGAGCTAGATAATGAAGAATGGCAAGTTTATCTAGAGAAAATTGATTCTGGTGACTACCAGGTTGGACGTATGTCATGGTCTGGTGACTATAATGACGCATTTAATTTCCTAGAATTATACCGTGATGCAAACGGAGGAAATAACGATACTGGGTGGGAAAATCCAGAATACAAAAAACTTCTTGATGCTTCACAAAAAGAGACAGATGAGGTAAAACGCAAACAATTATTACAAGATGCAGAAACTATTTTAATGAACGAACTTCCGATTGCACCTGTTTATTTCTATACAAATACATGGGTACAAAAAGATAATCTGAAAGATGTAGTCATTTCAGGTTTAGGAGAAGCACAGTTAAAATGGGCACATTTTGAATAATACAATGGTTCGCTTTGTTCATTCATCATGCTTTAGGCAATTCGAATTTTTATGAAAGTACAAAGCTAAAGAGAAAAAAGAGGCTGCCTTATTTAACGAGTGATACTTTCTTAGTAAGCTCGTTTCCTAGGGCATCCTCTTCCTTGCTAATTGGCATTGTTTTAGAAAAAAATGGAGGTAAAACCATGATAAAGTACTTAACAAAACGTTTGCTGTTTATGGCGTTATCCTTATGGTTAATCATTACAGCTACGTTTTTCTTCATGAGGATGGCACCAGGTAACCCATTTACATCGGAAAAGAAAATGCCGCCTGCAATTGAAGCAAATTTAAATGCCCATTATGGACTTGATCAGCCTTGGTATGTTCAATATGGAGAGTATTTGCTAAGAGTTGTTCAATGGGATTTTGGTCCATCTTTTAAATATAAGAGCCAAACAGTGAATCAATTAATCAATGAAGGATTCCCAGTATCATTAGTCTTGGGTGTAGAAGCAATTTTTATCGCCTTGGCCATTGGTGTTACATTAGGTGTAATTGCTGCTTTAAGACATAATAAATGGCAAGATTATCTGGCAATGATTGTTGCTGTATTAGGAATATCAGTACCTTCGTTTATTATGGCAGCTTTTTTGCAATATATTTTCGCAATGAAGCTAGGGATATTCCCTGTAGCAAGATGGGGAACATTTATGCAAAGTGTTCTGCCAGCAATCGCATTAGCAGCTGGTCCTACAGCATTTATTGCTCGATTAACTAGATCTTCTATGCTAGAAGTATTAAGCAATGATTATATTAAAACAGCAAAAGCAAAAGGAATAAGCGGCTTTAATATTACAGTGAAGCACGCCATCCGCAATGCGATTCTTCCGGTTGTTTCATACATGGGGCCATTATCGGCTGGGATTGTTACAGGTAGTTTTGTTATTGAGAAAATTTTTGGTATCCCAGGTCTTGGATCACAGTTTGTTAAAAGCATAAATAACCGTGATTATACAGCGATTATGGGCGTAACAGTTTTCTATAGTATTATCCTGTTAGTATCTGTTCTTCTTGTCGACTTATTGTACGGATTAATAGATCCTCGAATTAAACTATCGGGCGGGAAGAAAGGAGCGTAAAGATGCAAGAAATTTCGAAAGATAAATTTGAAATAGTCGGCAACAGCACCATAGAATCAGAGAAAATATCAAAAGCAAGTCTGTCTTTTTGGAAAGATGTTTTTACTCGTTTTAAGAAAAATAAACTTGCGGTTTTTGGACTTGTTCTTTTAATTCTTTTAATTGTTATGTCTTTAATAGGGCCGTTATTAACTCCGTATAATTATTATGAGAATGATTATACAAAAACGAATCAGCCTCCAAGTGCAGAACATTATTTTGGAACAGATGATCTTGGCCGAGATATGTTTGCGCGGATTTGGTATGGTGCGAAAATATCACTATTTATTGGGGTAGCCGCAGCATTGATTGATTTAGTTATCGGCGTAATCTGGGGAGGGATTGCAGGTTATAAAGGTGGCAAAACCGATGAAGTAATGATGCGTATAGCGGACGTATTATATGGTATTCCTTATCTTTTACTAGTAATTCTTTTAATGGTTGTTCTTGGCCAGGGAATATGGACGATGATTCTGGCAATGAGTATTACTGGCTGGATTAATATGGCGAGAATGGTTCGAGGACAAGTATTATCCTTAAAGAGCCAAGAATATATTCTTGCTTCCAGAACGCTAGGAGCAAGTGTTTCAAGAATTATGAGCAAGCATTTAGTCCCAAATGCAATGGGGCCAATTCTTGTGACATTAACTTTAACTGTACCTAATGCTATTTTTACAGAGGCATTTTTAAGCTATCTTGGATTAGGATTAACTCCTCCATTAGCCAGCTGGGGAACGATGGCTAATGATGGAATCGGAGCACTGCAATATTATCCATGGCGATTATTTTTCCCTGCCATGTTTATCTGTTTAACAATATTTGCCTTTAATGTTATTGGCGATGGAATCCGAGATGCTCTTGATCCAAGACTACGTAAGTAAGGAGTGAGATACATGGAAAAATTATTAGAAGTAAAGGATTTACAAGTCTCATTCCATACGTATGGAGGAGAAGTGCAGGCAGTTCGTGGAGTATCCTTTGATTTATACAAAGGAGAAACATTAGCTATTGTTGGTGAATCTGGATCAGGTAAAAGTGTTACGTCCCAAACATTAATGAAATTAATCCCGATGCCTCCTGGCCATATTAAAGGTGGACAAATTTTATTTGATGGAGAAGATATTGTTCAAAAAACAGATAAAGAGATGGAAAGTATCCGTGGGAAGGAAATGAGTATGATCTTCCAAGATCCTATGACATCTTTGAATCCGACTATGCGTATTGGTACACAAATCATGGAAGTACTGATAAAACATCAGCAAATGAACAAGGAAAAGGCAAAAAAGAAAGCAATTGAATTGTTAAGTTTAGTTGGAATTCCTAAACCAGAGAAAAGAGTGGATCAATATCCGCATGAATTTTCTGGTGGGATGAGACAACGTGCGATGATTGCTATTGCTTTAGCGGCTAATCCACATCTATTAATTGCAGATGAACCAACAACAGCTTTAGATGTTACGATTCAAGCGCAAATTTTAGATTTAATGAAAGATTTGCAAGAGAAAATGAATACAAGCATTATCTTCATTACCCATGATTTAGGGGTAGTGGCAAATGTGGCTGATCGTGTTGCTGTAATGTATGCTGGCCAAATTGTTGAAATGGGAACAGTTGATGAAATTTTCTACGATCCTAGACATCCTTATACATGGGGGCTTCTTGCATCTATGCCAAGTTTAGACAATGATAATGAAGATGAGCTTGCTGCTATTCCAGGAACACCTCCAGATTTAACGAATCCTCCTGTAGGAGATGCATTTGCTGCGAGAAATCCATTCGCATTAGCAATTGATTTTGAACAAGAGCCGCCAGTGTATCAAGTGTCTGAAACACATTTTGTGAAATCGTGGTTACTGCATCCGAATGCGCCAGCAGTAGAACCACCAGCTTCAGTTAAAGAAAGAATAAGAACGTTACCCTCTAACTTTGAAACACCAGTATTAGTAAAGGGGGATAAATAAAATGGCAGAAAAGTTATTAGAAATAAAAAATCTGAAGCAGTATTTCAATGTCGATACTCCTAATGTTGTCAAAGCAGTAGATGATATTACCTTTGATATTTTCAAAGGAGAAACATTAGGTTTAGTAGGCGAATCTGGCTGTGGGAAATCTACAACTGGTAGAACAATTATCCGCCTTTATGATGCAACAGGCGGTCAAGTTTTATTTAATGGAGAAGATGTTCATGGAAGAAAATCAATAGCGAAATTAAAGAAATTTAATCGTAAAATGCAAATGATTTTCCAAGACCCGTATGCTTCTTTAAATCCTCGAATGACCGTTGCTGATATAATTGCAGAAGGCATTGATATTCACGGTTTAGCGAAAAACAAAAAAGAGAGAATGGAAAAAGTATATGAGCTGCTTCATACAGTTGGTTTAAATAAAGAGCATGCCAATCGTTATCCGCATGAGTTCTCAGGCGGTCAAAGACAAAGAATTGGAATTGCGCGTGCATTAGCTGTAGATCCAGACTTTATTATTGCTGATGAACCAATTTCTGCATTAGATGTTTCTATTCAAGCACAGGTAGTAAACTTGATGAAGAAGCTTCAAAAGGAAAAGGGTTTAACCTATCTATTTATTGCCCATGATTTATCCATGGTGAAATATATTAGTGATCGTATTGGTGTGATGTATTTCGGGAAATTAGTGGAAATAGCGCCTGCAGATGAATTATACAATAATCCGATTCATCCATATACACAGTCGTTATTGTCAGCGATTCCTCTGCCAGATCCAGAAACAGAGCGAACAAGAAAAAGAACGGTTTATGATCCAGCGGTTCATCAATATCAAGAGGGTGAAGAGCTTAAAATGAGAGAAATTAAACCAGGACATTTCGTTTATTGCTCTGAAAGTGAATATAAAAAATATAAAATACAATGAGAGAATAAGTAAATCCCAAGCCGGCAATCCTTGATTGTCGGCTTTTTAGAATGGTTGCCTACGCACAGTTGGGAAATTGCTAGATTATGCTTGATTGTGTTTGTTACAATAAAAGGGATACATCATGGATAGAGTCTCAATAGATAATAGATACTGTATGTAGATGGGAGTTTTCACGATGAAAAAGAAAATATTATCCATTGGATTAAGTATATATTTGTTGATCCCCAATATTGCATTTGCAAAAGGGGAAAAGGTAATTCCTAAACAACCAACTAAACAAGTAGAAATTATGGTTAAACATTTGCCAGCTTCTTTACCTAGAATGAAGACTAACCTTAATTTTACATATCCGGATGCTGTGAGAGGTATTTATGTAAACAGTCAATCCATTGAAGGAAACAAATGGAGTCAATTAATGGAATTAGTGAAAACGACAGATTTGAATGCTATGGTAATTGATTATAAAGAAGATCATGGTAATTTGACTTTTATGCCGGAAGAGGATTCGCCTTATAGAGAAATTGGCAGCCAATCGATAAAAAATATGACAGTGCTTTTACAGGAGCTTGAAAAGGAAAAAATTTATCCGATTGCGCGAATTGTTGTCTTTAAAGATTCTATATTAGCTAAGGAAAAACCCGAATGGTCTTTTGTCCAAGGAGAGAAGGTTTGGACGAATGGGAGAGGAGAAGCGTTTGTTAACCCGTTTGAAAAAAAGGTCTGGGATTATAACATTAATATTGCTATCGAAGCAGCTAAAATGGGGTTTCAAGAGATACAGTTTGATTACGTGCGTTTTCCAGAGGGATTTGAAAATAAAGGAGATATACTAAGCTATACGAAAGGAGATTATCATAAATTAAATAAGAGTGAAGGGGAGAAACGAGTAGAAGCAGTTACGGACTTTGTCCAATATGCAAAAGAAAAATTAAAGCCATATAATGTGAAGGTTTCTGTTGATATATTTGGATATACAGCAACCTTAGAAGAAGCTCCTGGAATTGGCCAGAATTTTTCAAAAATAAGCAAACATGTCGATGTTATTTCTTCTATGATCTATCCAAGTCACTGGACAAATTATTTTGGGATTGAAAAGCCCGATTTATTCCCCTATGAACTTGTAAGGGAGTATATGAAAGTAGAAAAGCAAAAATTAAATCAATTAGAGAATCCACCTATTTCAAGACCATGGCTACAGGATTTTACAGCTGCCTGGCTGGGCAAAGATAATTATCAAGTATATGGAAAAGAAGAGGTTCAAAAACAAATTGAAGCTTTGAATGATCAAGGAGTTAATGAGTTTTTATTATGGAATGCTGGGAATAATTATACGAAGAATGTCGATTACACACCGAAAAATAAAGAGGATAAAGGAGATTAAATTAGATGCATTGGTACGATAAGTTAAATCAATATTTTCCTGTGGAAGAAATGAAATCACAAGAGCATATGGAAGCATTACTAAAAGACTTTCCAGAATATTATCATAAGGATGAAGGGAAGTATCATGTGTTAATGTATGTGGAAGCAGAGGATTTTGTTTTTGTCGATTATTTATTTGTCTCTGACGAAGCAAGAGGGCAGGGGCTTGGTCATCAATTAGTGGAAAAACTGAAAAAAAAGGGAAAACCGATTATTTTGGAAGTGGAACCGATAAATTATAAAGATAGTGATACGAAAAAACGGCTAAAATTTTACCGGCGAGAAGACTTTAAGCATGCAACCTCTATTGGTTATAGACGTTTATCCCTAGCAACTAGGGAAGTGAATGCAATGGAAATTCTCTACTGGGCACCTAATAATGAAGGAGAAGATGTCGTTTATCAAGCATTGGTAAGAACATATAATAAAATTCACACATATAAAGATTTACAGTTTTACGGAGAATCATATGAACCAGTTGATGAGGTAGTCCAACTAAATTTGGAACAAAAACGAAAAAATTTATTCGATGAAATTTGATTAAAGTGTAATAAAACAGCTACCCTCAAGGTGACAGCCCTCCTACAAAATGAGCGGTCACCTTGTAACGAAGATAACTGCTGACGATAAGCTGCCATATATAAAGAAGAGTTTTATTAAAATCTTTTTATATTTTCATTAAAATCTCCTTAATTGAGAATAGATAGAGGTTTAATAGAAAGAAATATTGGGTATATAATCAGAAAATATATATTTAGACCAAATATATTAACAGATGAGATAATTTTTTGAAACTTTTTTGGTTTTCAAACGTCTATAATGATAAGTAATAAAATAACTGAAGGATTCGTACTTTCATAACGAGTTTTTCTTACATAAAGGAGGAGAATCACAGCAAATACCTATAGCAGCTTATATACAGAATTTAATGATACTTGTGGATAAATTTTTTAAAACATATACCATAAAGCAAACAATTAGTGTATAATAATTAATATAAATTACTTGATTGAATTAATTATAATTTAAGAATTAGCAAGAAAATAACTCAAGTTATTTATAATCATAATGAATGTAGTTAATTACATGTCTAAATAAAGGGAGCGTGAATTTGTAAAATGGTAACATTATACACTTCACCAAGTTGTACATCCTGCAGAAAAGCAAAAGCATGGTTAGAGGAACATGAAATCGCATATAAAGAAAGAAATATATTTTCTGAACCGCTTTCTATTGAGGAAATTAAAGAAATTCTTCGTATGACGGAAGATGGAACAGATGAAATTATTTCAACAAGAAGTAAAACTTTTCAAAAGTTAAATGTGAATTTAGAAACAATGCCATTACAAGATTTGTTTGGTATTATTCAAAATAATCCAGGTCTATTAAGACGTCCAATAATCATTGACGAAAAAAGACTACAAGTAGGATACAATGAAGATGAAATTCGCAGATTCTTACCAAGAAAAGTTCGTACTTTCCAGTTAAGAGAAGCACAAAGATTAGTTAACTAATTAAGAAGAACGTATAAAAAAATCTGGCTTAAGGCGGTACTAAATGAAAATTTGGTATCGTTCAGTCAGGTTTTTCTTTTTTATATAGTAACCAAGAAAAAACAGAGGCTTTCCTAGTTACTTAAGGTAGAAACCAATCTAACTTGATTAGATAGTCTGGTTATAGTGTTAGTAATTGTCTGGACTTTTTAGTTTGAAATAATTTCTATGAGGTAATACTACTAAATATAATGATACAGGAATATGGTATAAAAAAGAACTAATTGCTGACTTCGAATAAGCCTTCATTTATTTAGATAATTGAAAATTGTGAATGCTTTTTGAATAGGCATTTAATGGTTTTTTCCATTCCCAAGATATTTTAATTCCATTTATACTGCTTTTGTCATAAAATATAAAGTACAAGGTACAATACAAGGAAAAATAAAAATTTTATTTCAGAAAATTTACTTGTAAGAAATAAAACAATCTGTATGGGGGTCTCTTGTCCCTTCCATCATAGTCTGAAGGGAGTGTTAGCGTATGGAAATTGAAAGAATTAATGATCATACAGTAAAGTTTTATATTTCGTATATTGATATAGAAGAACGTGGGTTTAAGCGTGAGGAGATTTGGTATAATCGGGAACGCAGTGAAGAGTTATTTTGGGAAATGATGGATGAAGTGCATCAAGAAGAAGACTTCATATTTGATGGACCATTATGGATTCAAGTTCAAGCTCTAGAAAAAGGGTTGGAAATCTTAGTTACAAAAGCGCAGCTTTCGAAAGATGGACAGAAGTTTGAAATTTCTATTCCAGAGGATAAGCTAAAGGATTTACCAATTGATGAACGTTTTGAAGATTTAATGGATCAACATTTTACGATTAAAGAGGGAGAAGAAGAGTACGATGAAAGTCTCGAGTTCCTCTTAACGTTCAATGATTTTGAGGATATTATTTCTTTATCTAAGATGCAGGGGCTAGAAGGGATCGATACGAAGCTTTATAATTACAATGGAAAATATTACTTATTTGTGCAATTTCTTGATGAAGAAATTGCAGAAGAGGAAGTAGAAAATGCATTGAGCATTTTACTTGAATATGCTCAAGAAGATTCTAAAATGACCATTCATGTTCTCCAAGAATATGGTAAAGTTATTATTGAGAATGAAGTCTTTATGGAATTAAGAAAGTACTTCCATTAAATAGTATCTGTGCCAATCATATACTAAAAAGTTAAAGAAACTCTACAATGTTCGGTCATAGCCTTTCATTGTAGAGTTTCTTGGCGTTTTGTGAGAAAAAGTAGAATATTTAAGTGCTGATCCTTCTGAATTATATAGAGACTTCTCCGGAGAGTGTAAATTTTAATCCAAAATAAATAGACTAATTCTCCCTTAATAGATTGATTATCGGGCGCCTGTGGAGTAATTTATGGTAATTATGGGTATATATATAGGAATAAAAGAGATAATTCTAAGCTTAATGTAAGTATATTGGGAGAATGGCGGTGTCTATTATGAATCATACTGCTAGATTAGGCTTGTTTTTTATCGTAGCGGTTCTGTTTGTTTATGTGTTTAATTTATTTTTCTCTATACAGGGAGGAATTTACGGACAATTAAGTTTAGTGATCAGTTTATCAGTTGTTTTTATCGGCTTGGTCATTTTCTTTGAAAATCGACATCCTACACAAACATTAACCTGGTTAATCGTCTTGGGGAGTTTTCCAATTATCGGGTTTGTCTTTTATCTATTCTTTGGCAGGAACTATCGAAAAGAAAGAATTTATCGTAAAAAATACTTTCTAGATAAAGAAGCATTCCTGAAGATCGAACAAGCAATTAGTTCGAGAAGAGAAGAAAAGAGAAAGATACTTGATGGACATCAACGGAACTTATTTCACCTAGCTGAGAAGCTTGGAAATACGCCTATTTCCTTCGGTACCTCAACAGAGATATTAACAGATGGAGAGGAAACATTTTCAGCTATTTTGAAAGAACTGAAGAAAGCAAAACATCATATCCACCTAGAATATTACATTGTAAGAGATGATGCCATTGGTCAGGAGATAAAGGATGTATTAGTTGAAAAGGCCAGAGCTGGGGTGCAAGTGCGTTTTTTATATGATGCAGTTGGTTCTTGGAAGTTATCGAAAAAATTTTGTTCAGAGATGAAAGAGGCAGGGATTGAAGTTATCGCTTTTGGTCCAGTTAAAATGCCTTTTTTTAATAGTAAGTTTAATTTTCGAAACCATCGTAAAATTATTATAATAGATGGCAATATTGGTTTTGTTGGCGGGCTTAATATTGGCGATGAATATTTGGGAAGAAATCCTTCCATTGGATACTGGAGGGATACTCATTTATTAGTAAAAGGAAATGCTGTAAGATCCTTGCAATTAATTTTTCTACAAGATTGGTACTATATGACGAACCATAGCTTTTTGACAGAGGAATATTTAACGCCTATTTCAGAGGAAAATTCGCATGGTGGGGTACAATTGATTGCGGGGGGACCTGACAATGAATGGAGCGTCATCAAAAGTATCTTTTTTAGCATGATTACTACGGCTAAAGAATCGATTTGGATTGCTACTCCTTATTTTATTCCAGATGAAGATATATTTTCTGCTATTAAAATTGCTTCATTAAGTGGAGTGGATGTACGTATTCTCGTTCCTAGTAAACCGGATAAAAGAATTGTTTTCCATGCTTCCCGCTCTTATTTTCCAGAATTACTAGAGTCGGGAGTCAGGGTCTTTGAATATAACCGCGGATTTATGCATAGTAAAATTATCATTGTAGATGGAGAAATTGCTTCCATTGGGACATGTAATATGGATATGAGAAGCTTTCATTTAAATTTTGAAGTTAGCGCTTTTTTATATAAAACAAGAAGTACCGAAAAGCTCGTAAAAGACTATCTAGAGGATATAAATCAATCAATCGAATTAGAAGAAGAGACCTTTAATAAGAGGCATTATGGCTATAGAATGCTTGAATCGACTTCCAGATTATTATCACCGTTATTATAAAGTGTTTTGATTCCATCTAAAGAGCGCGTATTTATGCTTATTTAAGATAATGAGCAAAAGCGAGCTCTTTTTTCGTATGGGACATTCTCTAAGAAAGAAGGAACAGAAATTGAAATAAAAAAGAAGTTTAAGAAGGGGATTCTAATCATAAACAAGAATAGGTATAGAATAAATTGAAAAGGAGGAAATTTCTTTGTTTACAGCCATGACAGAAGCTGGCGAAATAATCAACTTATTCACTAGGAAGGAGAAAGATGATTTAAAAGGCTTACGGCAAACTCCATTGTATTGTCCAGAATGTAAGGGACGTGTTCTCTTAAAAATGGGAGAAAAAAAGATTACACATTTTGCCCATGAAAGGAAAGCGTGTTGTTCAAGTAATGGAGAGGCGGAGTCTACTTATCATTTACAAGGAAAGTTGCAATTATATCAAAAATTAGTTGAATTGAATCTTCATCCCCTATTAGAGCCTTATTATCCAGAAATAAAGCAACGGGCAGATATTAGTTTTGTCTTTCGTAATAAGCAGTATGTAATTGAATATCAATGTGCTGTGATTTCTCCACAGTTAATCAAGAAACGTACAGAAGGTTATCGAAAAGTAAACATTCATCCTATTTGGATTATCGGCTTTTGCCATTTAAAGAAGTGGAATCCAATCAAATTGAAGCTTTCTGCATTTGTTTATCAGTTTTTCATCTTATACCGCAAACAATATCTCCTACCGTCGTATTGTCCATATGACCGGGCGTTTTATTTGATTCAGAACCCTATACCAATATCCATCTCCCAATCTTTTGTGACTACTTTTTGCTTTCCATTAGTAAAAATAGAGGGAAAGCAGCCCTTTATTCCCAGAAAAAAATGGCATTTTGCTTATTGGCGTGAGATTATTCATCGGCAAAAAACAAAGGATGTACATTACCAAACTAAAACAAATTATCAATTTTTAAAAGAACTGTATGCCCATGGTCTTCATCCCCATTTTTTACCCCCATTTATTGGTATCCCTTTAAAGGAAGGGGTTCTCCTCGAAACACCACCATTATATTGGCAGGCGACTATTTTTCTGGATAGCTTTAAAGAAGAGACGAAAATATACCCCCTTCAAAAGATTTATGTGAATTTCCATAAGAGAATTGAAAGGGGACAAATTAAAATAAGAGATTGTCCTTTTATAAGCGAGGTAGACTGGCGAGAAACAGTTAAACAATATATACTCCTTCTGGTGGAACTAAAGGTTATAGAGGAAATAAAACCTTGTTTTTATCAGATGCTTTATAAGAAGAAAATCAGAGATTATGAGATACAGGAACAGGAAGAAGTAATGTTCTATAAGCAATTAAAAAATTTGATCAATAAGCAATAAAGATAAATGAAAAAACATAAAATACATATGCTATTGTATATGTAGAAAAATTGCTCATGCATTAAAATCGGAAATAGATCGAAAATTTGGTAGAATAAGAAGGAATTGGTTTGGAAACAGAGAATATTTAATAACGTTTATTTTCGAATTCCGAAATAAAAAAAGAGTGGAGGATGGAATATGTCAGCAGAAACAGGAGTAAAAAAATTACCACTGCGTAATGAGGTACCAGTAGAAGATACTTGGAGATTAGAGGATATATTTGCAAGTGATGAAGAATGGGATAAAGAATTTGAAGAAGTAAAGAAATTATCTCAAAAAGCAACAGAGTATCAAGGGAAGCTTTCCGAAAGTGCAGAGGTTCTTTATGAAGCTTTGCAATATCAGGATGAGCTTTTATCAAGACTTGGAAAATTATATACATATGCACATATGCGTTATGATCAAGATACGACTAATAGTTTCTATCAAGGCGTAGACGGACGTATTAAAAGCTTGTATGCACAGGCTGCAAGTGCGTTAGCTTACATGGTACCAGAACTATTATCCATTGATGAAAAAGTAATCAGTGCATATTTAGAAGAAAATAATGAATTAAAGCTGTATAAGAAGGCTTTAGAAGAAATCAATTTACAAAGACCTCATGTGTTAAATGCTGACCAAGAAGCCCTGCTTGCACAAGCATCAGAGGTATTAGATTCTTCTAGCAATACATTTGGGATGCTGAATAATGCCGATTTGGAGTTTCCAAGCATTAAGGATGAAAACGGAGAAGAAGTAGAAGTTACGCATGGCCGTTATTCTCGCTTTCTGGAAAGTGCGGATCAACGTGTACGCCGTGATGCATTTATGGCTGTCTATGATACCTATGGCAAATTTAGAAACACATTTGCTTCTACATTGAGTGGAGAAGTAAAAAGTCATACATTTAATGCAAAAATAAGAAACTATAATTCGCCACGACATGCTGCATTGGCTGCCAATAATATTCCAGAACAAGTGTATGAAAATCTAGTGGAAACAATTAATAAGAATTTACCATTATTACATCGTTATGTGAAATTGCGTAAAAAAGTCCTTGGCCTAGAAAAACTGCATATGTACGATTTATATACACCATTAGTCAAAGATGTGAAAATGGAAATTCCTTATGAAGAAGCGAAAGAATTAGTTATAAAAGGCTTGGCTCCACTTGGTGAGGAATATGCGTCTATCTTAAAAGAAGGCTTTGAAAACCGCTGGGTGGATGTACATGAGAATAAAGGGAAAAGAAGTGGTGCTTATTCTTCTGGATCTTATGGAACCAATCCATATATTTTAATGAACTGGCAGGATAATGTAAACAATCTATTTACGTTAGCACATGAATTTGGGCATTCTGTGCATAGCTATTATACAAGAAAATCACAGCCATATCCTTATGGTAATTATTCCATCTTTGTTGCAGAAGTAGCCTCTACTTGCAATGAATCCTTATTGAACGATCACTTGCTAAAAACAATAACAGATAAACAAAAACGTCTATATTTACTGAATCATTTCTTAGAGGGCTTCCGTGGTACGGTATTCCGTCAAACGATGTTTGCTGAATTTGAACAATTAATTCATGAAAAAGCAAGTAATAATGAGCCATTAACAGCTGATTTACTGACAAAGGAATACTATGCTTTAAATCAGAAGTATTTTGGGGAAGAAGATATTATTATTGATGAGGAAATTGGCTTAGAGTGGTCAAGAATTCCGCATTTCTACTATAATTTCTATGTATATCAATATGCAACTGGCTATAGTGCTGCAACAGCATTGAGTAAACAAATATTAGAAGAGGGGACACCAGCAGTGGAACGATATATTGAGTTCTTAAAGGCTGGAAGTTCTGATTATCCAATTGAAGTACTTAAAAAAGCTGGAGTAGATATGACAAGCAAAACGCCAATCGAAGAGGCATGCCAGGTTTTTGAAGAAAAATTGAATGAGATGGAAAGCTTATTAAACGAAATTTAATTGCCTTAAGAATAGTAAAGCGTGTGGTAGAGGAAAACTCTATTACACGCTTTTTTTCGTTTGCGAACAGTTTGAAATTATGAAGGTTTTGTGAACATCCCCCCAGATGTATTGCAGAAGATAATTAAATTATGATACTATTTAGTTGTGAAGTTAATCACAAACAAACTTATACCCCTTTGTTTGACCGTGAAAAATTTCTCCCATCCCCTTTGTTCGTAAAAGTAAAAAAGGCCTTGCCTTGAGACAGCAAGTCCTTTTTTATTTTTTTTCGTATTTCATTATAAAAAAATAGACATGGCATCTTAATAGATTACCATATCCCCCAGTTTTAACCGATATATTTCCAAAATACCCCGTATTTAGCTGGTATTTGTTCTACTAGTTGTCTTAATTGCAATTTCTTCATTTCTTTTTCAATCTCTTGAATGGATTTATTATAAACAACAGATAATTCCTTTGATGCAACAAGTTTAAAGCACTCTAAAAAGTTTTCTAGTGGCGGTGGAGCTGCTTTTTCTGGCTGAATCTGAAGCATTTCCTCGATAATTTGTACATATACCTCATATGGATAGTAACCGGTAACTTTAATCCCTTCCTCTTCAATATTCTCATTAAAGAAGACTAATGTTGGTATTTCATTTACTTCCATTTCCCTTGTGATTTTTAAATCACATTGAAAAGCTTTAGCTGCACTATTTGAATGAATATCTGATACAAATTCTATTACATCGATTCCTACACTTTTAGCACAGGACTTAAGAACTTCAAAGGTGGCAATATTTTTTTTCTCTAAAAACAATAGTTCTTGCAATTTTCGCAAGAATTTCATTCCAGATTTCCGTCCCTGCAATTCTGCTGCTTTAAGTGCGATGGAAGGTAAATGAGGAGAAACGATAGGGTTATCAAACCATAAAGAACCATCACATGACATTCCTGAACGACTAGCGGTTTTTTCCCAAAATTCGGCGATATTCGCATGCTTGCTCTTCTTACTACAATTTAAGGAAGATAATCTACCGCTTAATACATGTTTAAGGGAGAAATACCGTCCGTATTCAATCTGTAATTTTTTCATAATAGGCTCAAGCGCCCAGCATTCTGGACAGAGTGGGTCGATAAACATATATATTTCGAGTGGTTTTCTATCTTGGCAATTGTCATCAGCTGTTTTCGGCTTGGATATAGAAATGTCTTTTTCCATCACGTGTTATCACCTTTTTTAGTTTCAATTTCCTCCGAATTAACCATATGTTTCGCTGTCAGCACGAGTCTTGAAAAAATCTCTTCTCGTATTTCCTTATCTAAGTCTACTTCTTCCATGGCTTCATCCATACAAGATAACCATGCTAGGGCAAGCTTTTCTGTTATTGGAAAAGGTAAATGTCTCGCTCTTAGCATTGGATGACCATGTTCATTAGAGTAAAGAGGTGGACCGCCTAAAAATTGTGTGAGAAATTGTTTTTGCTTACGAGCAGTTTCTGTTAAATCTTTTGGGAAGATAGGAGCTAGGTCAGGATGTTGACCAACACGATTGTAGAATGAATCTACAAGTTTATTTAATGTGGCTTCACCAATTTTTTCATAAGGTGTCGACATTTTCTCGACCATATTTAAAACTCCTTTATCGTTCTTTTATAGCAGTACTTTAACTATATTGTAACAATCGATATTTCATTGTACAAATAAATAGCTTGTAAACAGGTCGAGAGGGACATTATGCCGTATAATGCTGCGTTACTTTAGCTACGTAATTCTGTGTTTCCTTAAATGGCGGAATGCCACCGTACTTATCCACATTACCAGGTCCAGCATTGTAGGCTGCTAAAGCAAGTTCGACATTTCCGTTATATTTATCTAACATTTGTTTTAAGTACTTGCTGCCACCCATAATATTGTCTAATGGATTAAAAACATTTTGCACACCTAACGATGTTGCTGTGCTCGGCATTAGCTGCATTAATCCAGATGCTCCGGCATAGCTTGTTGCATTAGGATTAAAATTGGATTCCACTTTGATAACAGAGCTGATTAACTTTTCAGGTAAGTTATATTTTTCTGCTGCTGTTTTAATCATTTCATCGAAATCAGAAGTGGTAGATGCCGATGAAGAAGACAGCTTGGTTAAACTTAATGGCATAAGAGGGCTAGTATTCGCTAAGCCTAATGGTATGGAAGCTGCTCCTAGTGTATTATTTTCAATTGCATTCGTTAATTTTGTCTCAGATGATAACATATTACTCAGAAAATCTTGAAAGAGGGTAGATGCACTACCTGTATTTTGTGAATTTAAACCTTGTAAAGCTTGGAGTTCAAGCATTACCTTAAACTGATCAATTTTCATTGCTTTCCTCCATTTATGAGAAATAAGACTATTTACATCAAGTAACAACACTTCGCAGTGAACAAAATAGAAGCAATAAAGTGGTGAATAAACTTTATTGCTGGTACAACGGTGTAGAATAATCTAGCAAATGTACTAAATTACTTTTGGTTATATTTTTCATCATAAAATCTGCGTACTTTGTTTTTTGTTTTTCTAACGGGAATTTTTAAGGTGGCTAATAGCTCCTGAAAGTAAATTTTTCCTTCTTCCCGATTGCTTACTTCATATTCTAACTCATAATCTTCTTTTTTTAAATAAAAACTATGGTCCAAAACTAGTAAACCATTTCCAATTTTCTTTTCCGCCCTAATTGTTCGTAGGCTTCCAAAATATATAATAGATGTTGGATCGATGTTCATGTTTCTTAACAGACTTGAAATTTGCTCATCACTTATTCTTCCAGTTGAAAAAATATCATCGCTTTCTGTTTTGGAAAGAATTTTATTTGTTTCTAAAAGCCCGTCTGGATGCGGCTGCTTTAATGTTAATTCATATTCTGCCTCTTTTTTACGAATTCGAAGTGCGGAGTGATTAGCTTTTAAAGCAAAATTACTAGTATCAAAGTAATGGTTTTCTTGTTCAAATAAATCTTCCTCGCTCACTTGAAAATGAGTTAGGAGCAGTTCATATTCTTCTTTTGTTAACATATTTTTAAATTCGATTTCAATGTTTTGATTTTTAGACATATATAGATCCTTTCTTAAACCATCTTGTCTATTATTATAATGGTAGAAAGAGAAACAAGCTATGTTCGTGTTTCCTTTATCTCAATCGACGTCTTCCGACGTACAGGATGTACTAGTGTCGACGTTGCCACAGGACGTGGAGTAATTAGTCCTCCAGTTTGTATACCGCTGACAAGGCGCTTCCGCTTTTCTATCTGTCTAGCTGCAGCGCCTAGCGGTTAGCAAACTTCAGACTACCTCCCTACGATAAGTCAACATCGATTCGCTGCCGCTTATCGTGTTTCCTTTATCTTAGTCGCTAGTCCTCCAGTTTGTACACCGCTGACAAGGTGCTTCCGCTTTTCTATGATAATTCTTGTGGTTGTGGTAAAATATGCATAGTTGGAGGGTGAATGATGAAACAAAAATGGCAAATTAAAGAGACAATTAAAAGGGAAAATGAACTAGTATTTCAACTGCAAGAGGATGTCAATTTAGAAAATGCGAAGGCATGTGGTCAAATACTTGTTGATTCTGATGCTCTTGCGTTTATATATTTACTTGAAAAGGAAAATGAATATGTTTATCTAGAAATTCCGGAAAGCGTATGGAAGGATTGTAAACAGGCATTAGAGTCAAATAGTTCATTTTTTATAAAAGATGAGAAGGGGCATTTATTGCTTGAAAACTTCAAAGAGGAATTAGAGTATTTAATTGAGAATATTCGAGGAAATGGAAATTATGGAGAGGATATGGAAAAAGGAGTTTCATCCGTTTTTCTATAATGATTTGTTAGATTGTATAAAGCAGGTTTATCCACTGTTTAATGGTGTAATTCTGCCTGTTTTTGAAAAAATAGATAATTAATCGACAAATCGTCTATAAAAGAAATACCTCGTCTGAAAAGAACCTTGGAATTGAGGTGTTATATATATGAAACAGTGGGATCAATTTTTGGCGCCCTATAAACAAGCGGTAGATGAGCTAAAGGTTAAACTAAAAGGAATGAGACGTCAATTTGATCATGAAGATGATCATTCTCCGATAGAATTTGTAACAGGGCGTGTAAAACCAATAGCAAGTATATTGGATAAGGCAAATGAAAAGGGGATACCTTTAGATAAACTAGAAACAGAAATGCAAGATATTGCAGGACTTCGAATGATGTGTCCATTTGTTGACGATATTATAAGAGTTGTTGAACTATTAAGACAAAGAAATGATTTTGACATTGTCGAAGAGAGAGATTATATCTTACATAGAAAAGAAAGCGGCTATCGTTCTTACCACGTGGTAATTGTCTATCCAGTACAAACCATAAATGGGGAAAAGAAACTCTTAGTCGAAATTCAAATTCGTACGCTTGCGATGAATTTCTGGGCGACGATTGAACATTCGCTAAATTATAAGTATAAAGGCCAATTTCCCGAAGATATTAAAATGAGATTGCAAGGAGCGGCAGAAGCTGCTTTTCGATTAGATAAAGAAATGTCTTTAATCCGGGGAGAAATTCAAGAAGCACAAGCTTTCTTTAACCGTAAGAAAGAAAATGATAAAAATAAGTAGTTTTTAGTTAGATCGTTTCTAAGCACAAAAAGAAATTCAAAGATATTCTGCATTTCTAAAAACTGAGAAGAGGAGCTACCAAACTTATGAAATTTGCCGTTACCTCAAAGGGTGATTCGAAATCAGAAAACTTAGTCCAAATAATTAAACAATATTTGCTTGATTTTGAATTGGTATATGATGAAGAAGAGCCGGATATTGTAATCTCCGTAGGAGGAGATGGGACACTTCTTTATGCATTTCATCGATACAGCAATCGTTTAGATAAAACTGCCTTTGTTGGGATGCATACTGGTCATTTAGGTTTTTATGCAGACTGGACGCCAGCTGAGTTAGAAAAACTCGTCATTGCGATAGCAAAAACGCCATATAACATTATTGAATATCCCATTTTAGAAGTGATAGTTCGTTATCAAAATGAGGAAAAAGAAACGAGATATTTAGCATTAAATGAATCAACGGTGAAAAGTATGGAAGGAACCTTTGTTATGGACGTAGAAATGAGCGGCAAACATTTCGAACGATTTAGAGGGGATGGTCTTTGTGTATCTACCCCTTCTGGAAGTACTGCTTATAATAAAGCTTTAGGCGGAGCGATTGTGCATCCCTCTATTGAAGCAATACAGTTGGCAGAAATGGCTTCCATAAATAATAGAGTCTTTCGAACGGTTGGCTCCCCATTAATTTTACCGAAACATCATACATGTGTGTTAAAGCCAGTGAATGAACCTAATTTTCAAATCTCTATTGATCATTTGAATCTTTTACATAAAAAAGTACATTCGATTCAATATCGAGTAGCAGAAGAAAAAGTACGGTTTGCAAGGTTTCGACCATTTCCATTTTGGAAACGAGTACATGATTCTTTCATTTCTGAATAAGAAATAGACAGGAGCGATAGCTTGAGCTTTACGTTAAAGTGGGTTATGCAGCAAGAAAAAAGTATGACCATTAAGGAATTTTTGAAGACTCAACATATCTCTAAGGCGGCTTTAACAGATATAAAGTTTAAGGGTGGGAAGATTCTTGTTAACGAAAAAGAAGAAAATGTTCGCTACACATTAAAGGAAGGCGATCAATTAGTGGTTTCTTTTCCACCGGAGCTGCCTAGTAGTGGCTTAATTCCAGAACAGATCTCGTTAAACATTGTCTTTGAGGATGAGTATCTCTTAATTGTACAAAAAGAGTATGGGATGAATACGATACCATCAAGAGAGCATCCTAGTGGTAGTTTAGCTAATGCATTAGTAGGCTACTATCAAAAGCAGGGAATTGAAGCAACAACCCATATTGTCACGAGATTAGATCGGGATACATCTGGATTAGTGCTTATTGCTAAACATCGTCACATTCACCATTTACTTAGTGAACAGCAAAAAGGCGGTGATGTAAAACGAAAATATCTCGCTTTTGCTGAAGGACAAATTTCGCCGTTTACTGCTACCATTAATGAGCCAATTGGCAGATGCTCGGACAGTATTATTAAAAGGGAAGTAAGGAAAGATGGCCAAACAGCCATTACCCATTATCGTGTATTAGCACAGGATAAGCATTTATCCCTTATAGAATTGTCTTTAGAGACAGGAAGAACGCACCAGATTCGTGTTCATCTAGCTTATCAGGGACATCCGCTTTTAGGTGACGATTTATATGGAGGAAAACGAGATTGGATAAATCGGCAAGCCTTACATTGTTTTTTTCTTAAGTTTACGCATCCTGTGACGAAACAATCGATTACTTTTACAGTTGATCTCCCTGATGATATGAAAGGGCTTGAACAGAAAATAAAAAAGAGTGAAGAATCCATTTAAAAGGAAACTTCACTCTTTTTTGTTATTTTCTAAAGTAAATTAAAGATTCTTTGCTGTTTCTGTATCAAATGTGCGAAATTTTTCTTCTACAAGAGGCATACTGGAGGGCACAGATTCAACAGTTAGTTCTGGATATTGAAGTGCTGTTAATTTCCCTCCAAAGACCGCGCCGGTATCTATGTTGTATGTTCGATTCATTTCTCTTACATTGCGCACAGGGGTGTGTCCATATACAACAATCGGTTTTCCTTTATACTTTTTGGCCCAATCTCTTCTTACAGGAGAACCGTCTTCATGAACTTCTCCGGTGATATCGCCATAAAGCACAAAGGTTTTTACTTTATTATGGTACTTTCCAATATAATCTTCACGAATACCTGCATGGGCAATGACTATTTTTTGGTTATCCAAAATATGGTATAATGGTGCATTTTCGTATAACTCTTTAAACATCCTTTTGATTCTTTGTTGTTCTTTTTTATTTAATTGCTCCCATTCACAAACAGTGGTTTCCAAACCATGGGCAATTTTTACCTTCCTTCCTAAGAAAAAACGGTATAGTTTATCACAATGGTTTCCGGGTACATAATAAGCTAACCCTTTCTTTACTAATAAATAAACAGTTTCGATAACCGCTAAGGAAGCAGGACCTCGATCTGTTAAATCACCAACAAAGGCAAGCTTTCTTCCTGCTGGATGCAAGGGATAACCTTGGTCCCAAGTATAGCCTAATTTTTCTGTTAAAAGCGTAAACTCTTCGTAACATCCATGGATATCTCCAATGATATCAAGCTTCATTAAAATCACCCCTTTACCTTTTTACTATACCCAATTGCTATAATGTGCATTTTTGTTAATTGTTTCTCTATTTGGGGAATTATAAAGAGAGTATTTAGTTTATGTATAAATAAAAGACAAATCGTTTATCTTTTGTTACTATAAAAATCATATTATTTTTTTATGAAAGGAGGAAGAACAACGGTGGCAGAGAAAATATTGACAAATGAAGCACAGCATGCTGTAATTCTCCATTCTTTACAAAATGAAAACTTACAAGAATTCCGAAAAAATTTCCTTGATTTACATCCATACGATCAAGCTTCATTTTTTAAGGAAATGGAGATCGAAGAAAGAGCTCAAGTTTTTGAATATTTAGCTCCAAATGAGATTGCAGAGATGTTCGAGAACTTACAAATGGATAATTGGGAATATCAAACGTTATTTGCTAAACTGTTACCTGATTATGTTGCAGAGACATTAGCAAATATGTCCGTTGATGACGCAGTCGATATTTTAAATGTGTTGGATAAAGAGCAAGTAGAAAGCTATTTGGCAATAATGGATCAGCCAACTACCGCACGAGTTAAAGCACTTATGCATTACGAAGAGTCCACTGCCGGAAGTATTATGACAGTTGACTATATTAGTTTATCTGCAGAACAAAAAGTAGAAACCGCTATGGAGATATTGAAAAGAGAGGCTCCTAATGCGGAAACAATCTACTATGTATATGTCGTTAATGAACAAAAGCAGTTGGTAGGTGTCGTATCGTTACGAAGTTTAATTGTTAGTGATAATCAGATGCTCATAAAGGAAATTATGAATGACCGCATTTATTCTGTTTCTGTAAGTGAAGACCAAGAGGAAGTAGCAAGAAAAATGCAAGACTATGATTTTTTGGCGCTGCCTGTGGTTGATTTTCAAAAAAGGTTGCTTGGGATTATTACTATTGATGATATTGTAGACGTCATGCAAGAAGAGGCTTCAGAGGATTATTCTAAATTCGCTGCTGTATCAAACATGGATTTTGTTGATCAGCATCCCTTTTCTGCTGCCAAAAAGAGATTGCCATGGCTGATTATTTTATTATTTCTTGGCATGTTTACTGCAAGCTTAATTGGTCGTTTTGAAAAAACATTAGACCAGGTTGCTATCCTTGCTGTATTTATTCCGCTTATTGCGGGAATGGCTGGAAATACTGGAACACAAGCCTTAGCTGTAGCCGTTCGTGGGATAGCTACTGGGAATATTGGCAAAGAAAGCAGTTGGAAGTTAATAGGAAGAGAAGCGGGGACAGGGCTTATTACCGGAACAATTTGTGGGTTGCTTGTTATGATGGTTGTGTATATATGGAAGAGTGATTTCTTTTTAGGGATGCTGGTGGGAATTTCGATTTTGGGAACCCTGATTGTAGCTACAATAGCTGGGGCGATTATTCCCCTTATTATGCATAAATTTAAAATTGATCCTGCCGTCGCTTCTGGACCGTTTATTACGACAATAAATGATATTATCAGTATTTTGATTTATTTTGGTATGGCAACAATGTTTATGAGTTATTTAACAAATTAGAAAAAAGAGGAGGGATAGCGATGGCACATGGTGCTTCTTTCGCATCACTAGTTATCGTCGTGACGGTAGCTCTATTAACCCCTATTATTTTGCAGCGGCTTAAATTGAATGTCATTCCGGTAGTTGTTGCCGAAATTTTGATGGGATTAATTATAGGAAAAAGCGGTTTTAATCTAGTCGAACAGGATATGTGGCTAGAAACGCTATCAACATTAGGATTTATCTTTTTAATGTTTTTAAGCGGGTTAGAGATAGACTTTTCTGCTTTCTCTAGTAAGAAAAAAAGAGAGACACTACCTAATGGAGAATTGGAGCCAAAATCCTTTCAAACGGCAATTATTATATTTGTAGCAATTCTCGTTCTTTCTATTGGATTAAGCTTCTTGTTTGTACTTGCTGGTTTTGTTGATAGTACTTTCTTAATGACAATAATTATTGCAACTATCTCTTTAGGAGTAGTAGTACCTACTTTAAAAGAAGCAAATATAATGAAATCAGTTATTGGGCAAATTATTTTGCTGGTGGCTGTAATCGCAGATTTAGTCACGATGATTTTGCTCGCTGTTTTTGCTTCTATTCATGAATCAGGGGGAAATACTTGGCTGCTATTAATTCTTTTTGGGGCAGGATTAATTCTTTACTTTGTTGGTAGAAGAATAAAAAACAAAAAATTTATGGATACTCTTTCCCGAGGAACCGTGCAAATTGGTACGAGAGCAGTATTTGCCCTAATTATTTTTCTTGTTGCTTTATCCGAATCTGTTGGAGCAGAACATATTTTGGGAGCATTCTTGGCAGGGGTCCTAGTGTCGTTATTATCGCCAAATGAAGAATTGGTTCATCAACTTGATTCTTTTGGCTATGGATTTTTAATTCCTATATTCTTTGTAATGATTGGGGTGGAGATGGATATATGGTCATTATTTACTGATCTTAAACTATTGCTATTTATTCCATTGTTATTAGTAGCATTATTAGTAAGTAAGCTGCTGCCAGTCTATTATTTGAAAAAATGGTATGATACTAAAACGATTGTGGCTTCCGGATTTTTATTAACATCAACCTTATCCCTTGTTATTGCAGCCGCGACAATTGGGGAACGATTGAATATTATTACTTCGCAAATGAGTGGGACTTTTATTCTTGTAGCGATTATTTCTTGTATCATTACACCTGTTGTCTTTAAAAAGCTATTCCCTAAAGATGCTGCACGTGAAAAAGTGATAAATGTTTCTATTATTGGGGTAAATCAGGTAACCATGCAGGTTTATCAAGAGTTGAAGTCCACCCTGTATGATGTTACTTTCTATCATAAAAAACAAGAAAAACACGATTTTCAAATTGCTGACTCTTTATTTGAAATCATTGAGTTGGAAAATTATTCGGAAGATATACTGCAACAAACAGATATTTATGGAGCAGATATTGTAGTTGTTTCCACTGGAGATTCTTACTTAAATGCTGAGATGAGTCTCATGATAAAAAGGGCAGGAGTAGACCGAGTTATTTGTCGTGTCGAGAACATGGAGAAAGAAGAAGAGCTGCGCAGAGAAGATATCGAAGTTTTCTCTATGCTTACTTCAACGAAAGCTTTATTAACGGCATTAATTCAATCACCAAATATCTTTGCCCTGCTTGGTAATACGGAAACAGCATTACATGAGATTACATTAAGAAACAAAGAATTTGAAGGGATGTCATTGCGCTCATTCCCATTTACGGGAGACGTTATTTTCGTCCGCATTTTCAGAGGCTCTGATTTTGTCATTCCACATGGCGATACAGAATTACAGCTTAATGATCATCTTCTTGTTACAGGATCACACTCATATGTAACAGAATTAAAACGTCAACTAGAGTTTAATTATAAGTAAGGAAGTAAACCGAGCTTTCTCTTTCTTTTAACAATAGGAAGAGAAAGCTTTTTTAGAGTTTGGTTCCTTATAATGGGGGCGAAAATAGATAAAAGGAAGATGGTTTGTAATGAATAGTTTTTGCTGAAAGAAATAGTAGAGTACTTAATATAGAAGAAAATGATTAAAACGCCTATTACAACAGTGCTTTCTTTTTTTACGTTTTTGTAGTAAAATTAGTACTAGGTACTAATAACTTGTAATAGTATATAGGAGGAATAAGAATGACTTTTTCGTTAAAAGGCAAAACCTATGTAGTGATGGGTGTTGCGAATAAAAGAAGTATTGCATGGGGAATTGCGACTTCCTTGCATAAAGCAGGTGCGCGTTTAATTTTTACTTATGCAGGGGAAAGATTAGAAAAAAGCGTTCGTGACCTTGTTGCAACTTTAGATTCAACAGACAGCATTGTTTTGCCATGTGATGTTACAAATGACCAAGAGATTGCTACTTGTTTTGCAGCAATAAAAAAAGAAGTAGGAACCATTCATGGAATTGCTCATTGTATTGCTTTTGCTCATAAAGAAGAGCTGCAAGGTGATTATATGAATACAACAAGAGACGGATTCTTACTTGCCCATAATATTAGCTCTTATTCTTTAACTGCTGTAGCAAAAGAAGCGAAAGGGTTAATGACAGAAGGTGGAAGCATTGTTACATTAACTTATTTAGGCGGAGAGCGCGCTATTAGAAATTATAATGTAATGGGTGTTGCCAAAGCCTCCTTAGATGCTAGTGTTCGTTACTTAGCTGCTGATTTAGGAAAAGAAGGCATTCGAGTTAATTCTATTTCTGCAGGTCCAATTCGTACATTATCAGCAAAAGGAATCAGTGATTTCAATTCCATTCTTAAAGAAATTGAAGAACGTTCTCCACTAAGAAGAACAACTACTCCAGAAGAAGTTGGCGATACAGCATTATTCTTATTCAGTGATTTAGCAAGAGGGATAACAGGAGAAAACATTCATGTTGACTCAGGTTTCCATATTGTTGGTTAATTTCATTCAAGACAGCCGATCAATAGATCGACTGTCTTTTTTTGCTCTTTCCTTTGCTCCAATTCCACTCCCTTGTACTAGTTTTCTTTTTCATTATTTAAAGTTACATATTAGGCGAATCATGCATACATTAGGATGAATCCTATAAAATTTGTATTCTCTGTTTTAGGAGGTGATTATAGATGTATAGTGAGAATAATAAGCCTTATCTTTCTCAGTCAGGCACAAAAACGATGCAAGGCAATATGCAAGTGAGCTATTCAGCAAAAATTTCTAAACAGAAGCAATACAAAGAGCTGATGGAAAAAAAGCAGAAGGAAGAAGCGCTCCAAGAAATAAAAGCGAAAAAAGATGCTGCGAAAGAAGGAGCAGAAAAACTAGATACTACAAATGTTCAGGAACAAATTCAAAGCTATCAAGAACAGCAAGTGGAAAAAACACCAAGAAAACCAGCTTTTAAACGATTAAAAAGCTTTAAAGAAATGGGAATTGTCGAGAAATTAGAGTACTTACTTCATTTTCCGAAACAGTTACCACCAGTCCCATGTTTGGTTGTAACTGAGCAGGAGACTGTTCGTGGATTTGTTGTTGATTTAAATGCAGATAAAGTCGATATAAAATTAATGGATCAGACAATCGTTACTTTAAATATTGCAACGATCGATGAGATTAAAATGATTGGTATTTAAACAATCTTTTCCCGTTTTAATAGAGAGTTATTTCAAATTGGAATATTTGGCGTCATAAATATAATAGCAGTTATATTTACTATATTACTCGCTAGAATGTAAATGGCACCATTTTTCCATTTGGAATAACTTTTTTTCATCGGATACTATCGTACAAGCATAAAAAGTATTAGGAAGGATTGAAGGATACAATATTCAACAAATTCGTGAACATATAGGAATCAAACTCGTCTAATAACATGCTTGCTTCTTCTTATGCATAAAATATAAGGCGGAGAGAAAGGAGCGATAAATAAAACGGAGGCGTCTTAAAGACGACCTCCGAGTGTATAGCATATACAAAGTTAGTAATTTCTTAGTCACAAACATTTAAGTCAACGTCAGCGATACATTGAACAGCACAGAAGCAGCTTAAGTCAACAGTTATACAGCTTGAAGTACGTTGGAATCCTTCTAATTCACAAATTTTGCTTAAGTCGATTCCTTTGTGTCCAACGATATCTAGAGTTTCTCCATCTTTACCAATAGGAGCAAGAACTCTTAATACTGCACAGCAGTTATCAAAAACATCCTCAACTCTGAAAAAGATGGAAACACAGTTGCAGTCATGACCTGTAAAGAATGCATGGAATGGAGAGCCATCTGCACTGCTTAATACGAATACACGTGTATCTGCTTTTTTACGTTTTGATGGAGATACAAGAGATCCTAAAGGCTCTGAGAAACAGTTAGTTTCACATTCGCAATTGTCTTCAGCGTTATCCTGGATATCTTTAATGGCACGAACCACTTCGCAAACACAGCTGGATGTACCGTGAATATCTTCTTTTTTTCCACAACCCATAATTGTTTTCCTCCTTGTTTGTTTCTTTCTTTATGTTTCTTACATTACTAACATATTGCCGAAGAGCCTTATGGGTTACGGACAAACGCCTTTTTTCTTAAAATTTGGGCATATGACCATTCGTTTAGAATATTTTGGTCTATCGGAGAGGAGAATGGAGATGGATATCCATTGGATGGAGTTTTTTTTACTCATTTTGGCAAGCTTTCGTGTAACAAGATTAATTGTGTTTGATCAGATTACTGAATTTTTCCGGAAAATATTTTTAGAAGAAGTAGAGGAACAAAATAAGGACGGGCAAACAGAAATTTATATTGTCCCTAAGTCAGGTAAAATTCGTGGATTTATTGGCGAATTAATTAGCTGCTATTGGTGTACCGGAGTATGGGTAGCAATCTTTCTTATCATTTTATATTATTTCTTCCCAGCCATTTGTGAACCTGTTGTACTTATTTTTGCGATCGCTGGAGGAGCGTCTTTGTTAGAAGCTATTTTACAACGAGTGTTTGTTGAATAGTTACTAACTGCTGGGCTAGTTGTTTACACATACATTTTTTCCTGACATACAATGGGATAAGAACATTAAAAATTAATGTTTTTATACATGCATAGATCATCATTATTGGAGGGATTGGAGTTGCTAGGAAAAAAAGTACCTAAAGTGACTGAGCCAGTAAAGTCGCAACCAGCTAAAGCAAAGAGAAAAAAATCTGGATGTAACTGTGGAAAAAAATTAGCGAAATAACAAAAAATACCCGACTTTGTGCGGGTATTTTTTATGACTTAAACCCAATTTGTAAAAATTGGATTTTTTTTGTTGTAAAAACATCTAATAATTAAAGCCTAAATCGAAAAAAATAAAGATACTTTAATTCATCTTTAAATAGGAAGGGAAGAATATGACAAATAGAAGGCATGCATCTTATCTGTTGATTTTTAGCATATGTGTATTCTTAGCTGGCTGTGCGAAGGAAACACCGAATAGCCGATGGTCGATGCTTAAAAGAATTAATCCAGCGCCAATTGCTCTTTATACAGAGACTGATGAGAAACAAGAGGAATTAGTAGAGGGAATAAAAGAAGAAACGAATACCATTTCGTCCATTTATGATGTTGCGGTAATCAAGGGGAAGAAAGATATATTAGTTGCTTATAAGGTAAAGCAAATGGCTAGGTTTAAAATGAAAAGCATTGAAAAGGAATTAACGAAGAAACTGGAATCAAAATATCCAGATGAAAGATTCACTGTCTCTAGTGATTTTAAGATATTCTTAGAGACCATCCGCTTATGGGATAAAATCCAGGAGCCGGACTATAGTAAAGAAAAAGCAGATAAGCGTTTGAAAGAGATCATTCAATTGAATAACGAATTAACATAAGGAGGGAAAAAGGTGGCGGATAATAAGAAAAAAAACAAGACACCAGAGCAGCAGCAATATGAAAAGTTGGAACAAAAATTTGAAATGAAACGTCCTGTTCTAAAGAACTGCATTAAAGCATTTTTTGTCGGTGGATTTATTTGTATGATTGGTCAATTTATTTCTTACTTCTATATATATTTCTTTCATTTTACGGAACAAACATCGGGAAATCCAACTTCAGCTACCATTATTTTTCTTTCGATGCTGTTGACTGGATTTGGAGTTTATGACCGGATTGGCCAGTTTGCTGGTGCTGGGAGTGCTGTTCCTGTATCAGGATTTGGTAATAGCATTATTTCTGCCGCTATTGAACATCGCACAGAGGGATTTGTACTAGGAGTCGGAGGAAATATATTTAAGCTCGCTGGTTCTGTTATATTGTTCGGTGTTTTTTCGGCATTTGTAGTTGCTCTTATAAAAACACTATTTATTATGATGACGGGGGGATTCTAATGCTTCAGGGAAAACAGTCCTGGGTATTTCAAAATCATCCAGTAATAAAATCTACCGGAGTATCAGGCGGTCCTTTTGAAGCAAATGGAAGATTAGCTGCTGATTTTGACGTATTACATGATGATTTATGGATGGGAAAAACCTCGTATGAACAGGCTCATCGCATTTTATTGGAAGAAGCAGCACAAACAGCCATGAAAAAAGGAGAACTCAAGCTAGAAGATATCCAGTTCTTTTTAGCAGGTGATTTAATCAACCAAATTACCCCTTCTAGTTTTGCTGCTAGAGATTTACAAATCCCTTATTTTGGATTATTTGGTGCTTGCTCCACGTCTATAGAGGGATTAGCACTTGCTTCCTTTATGGTGAATTATCAAGGAGCTGATAATGTATTAACAGGTGCTTCCAGCCATAACGCAGCAGTCGAAAAACAGTTCCGCTATCCAACAGAATATGGTGGCCAGAAGCCGCCGACTGCTCAATGGACCGTCACAGGTGCTGGAGTTGCCCTCGTCACGAAGAATCAGACAAATGAGCAGCTTCCATACACAACCTCTGCAACGATAGGAAAAGTGGTAGACATGGGATTAGCGGATCCTTTTAATATGGGCGGGGCGATGGCTCCAGCAGCTGCGGATACAATCTATGCTCATTTCCAAGATTTAAATTTAGATCTTTCTCACTATGATTTAATTGTAACAGGTGATTTAGGGAAAATTGGCAGAGAAACAGTAATAGCCCTTTTAAAGGAAAAGGGGTTAATAATTGATGAAAATAAAATGAAAGACTGTGGATTGTTAATATACACAAATGAGCAGCCTGTACAATCTGGAGGCAGTGGTGCAGGCTGTTCCGCAACAGTAATGTACGGGCATTTATTAAATGAAATGAAAAAAGGTATGTATAAAAGAATTCTCTGTGTCGCCACTGGTGCGCTTCTCTCACCGCTTACCGTTCAACAAGGGGAAACGATTCCTTGTATCGCTCACGCTGTATCAATCGAAATTTAAGCAGTGTTTTCTCTGCTGAATGCTAATTTATAAAGAAAGAAGGAGGAATCTATATGCTCCCAATGTTCTTTTGGGCCTTTGTGATTGGTGGCATAATTTGTGTCATTGGTCAGCTTATGTTTGATGTTGCGAAGCTTACGCCTGCACATACATTAACAACATTAGTTGTGACAGGTGCCGTTTTAGATGGATTTGGATTATATGAGCCATTTGCTGACTTTGCAGGAGCAGGTGCGACAATACCAATTTCAAGCTTTGGGAATGCTTTAGTACATGGGGCGATGCAAGAAGCTGAAGTGCATGGCATTATCGGTGTATTAACAGGTATGTTTGAAGTGACAAGCTCTGGAATATCTGCGGCAATCGTATTTGGCTTTATAGGAGCACTATTGTTTAAACCTAAAGGATAAAGCATCATATGTTTTAAAAGAAAAACGTTGTTTAAACCGGGAAATAAATGATTATCTCTGTGACAATCGTACATTCTATTTGTTAATAGTAGCTTGCCTACACATAAACTTCAATTCTCCATATTCTGTTAAGGAGTACAAGGAGAAGCGAGGTGAAGTAGGAATGTGTTATGGCGGATATGGCTATGGCGGCGGCGGTTATAGCGGCGGAGGATATGGTATCTCTTCTTTTGCATTAATCGTTGTTTTATTTATCCTTTTAGTAATCGTAGGAGCTAGCTTCTACAACTAATTCAGGTTAGTCAATGGGAAAAGGAGTTCTCTTGCAAAGAGAGCTCCTTTCTGTTTGTTCTTTGGATTCTCCATATTTATTTAAGCGCTTTGTTCATTTTTTGTTTTCTTTTTCTTGAGTTCTCACCTTTTTTTCTTTCCTTCATAGAATGTAAAGTAGCTCATCGAAGGAGGAAACACAGGTATGAACAATAATTTCTTTAAAAACATTGAGTCTAAAACTGGCGTTAATATGAAAGATATTTTAGAACTAGCGAATTCCTTACAAAATGCAAATTTTAAAGATGAAAAAACAGTAAGAAGTGTCATTCGCAGAGTATCACAAATTGCTGGAAAATCTGTTCCAAAGCAAACGGAAGATAGGATTGTTGAATCAATTGTTAAAGATGGTAAACAGCTTGATTTTAATACATTATCTAAAATGATTAACAAAAAGTAAAATCGAAAAAAGGGTAGCTGCGCGAATTCACGACATAGTTACCCTGTTTTTTCCCTGTAAAATGCTTCTTGTAGAGAATGTATCTGTGTAAGGTTTGAATTACTGATTTTTATTATGACCGTTCCTTTTCAGCTGCTTTAATAGTAACCATTGACAAGGGTGATAAAAAGCGCGAAGTTTTTGCTTTTTTTCCTCTTAAATACATAGGAACCGATAAATATAGTTCTTGTTGTGCCCTTGTCATGGCAACGTAGAGAAGGCGGCGTTCTTCTTCTATCGGCATGAAGTTGTTATTGCGGAATGATTCTAGTGCAAAGTCATGGGGAATGGAACCATCAACCGTACCAACAATATAGACTGTTTTATATTCTAAACCTTTTGCGCGATGAATGGTGCTTAATGTGATTACATTTTCTTCGTTTTTATATTGCTTTCGTAATTCTTCATTCATAGCAGTCATATGGTCTGTATATTGAACAAATTCTTTAATCGATTGGAATTTACGTGCCACCACTTTTAAATCGCGAATATCATCAGAGCCTTTATCCCATTGATTTCCTTCGTTTCCCCGTTTTTTTATAAATTCCTGAAAGCCTAATTCCTTTTCAATATAATTAATAGCATCCAGAGGAGAATAACGAATTAATCGTTTTACTATTTCAGGAATCTTTTTCAATCTGCTTTCTTGAAATGCGAATCCTGTTTTAATAAAAACTAGACAATCTAAAAAGCTGCAATCTTCTAATATGCTTATTGCTTTAATATCCTGTAATACCGTTTTTTTTAAGAATAGGGTCGGGAGAATATCAGCAACCGCTTGCTGGTTATCTGGATCATGAATGAGCTTTAAATAGGCCATCATACTTTTCACAATAAATCTTTGATAGAAAGAACCTGTATCTTGTTCTAAACGAAATGGTAGACTGGAAGAAGCCAGTCGCTCAAACATGGCACGGCTATTTGTATTAGTTCGAAAGAGAATTGCAAAATCCTTCGGTTCATAGCCTGTCTTTATTTTCTCCTGAATATCGGTCAAAATCATCGTAGCTTCTTCTTCCTCATCATAAGGATAAAAGGCAATGGGAGTTTGGCCTGAATAGCCAGTTATCATTTTTTTTGCTCGTCTCTTCGTATTTTTACTGATTGTAGACTTAGCGATGGATACAATTTCTTGAGAAGAGCGGTAATTGTAATCAAGAATAATCGTTTTAGCATTCGGATAATCTTTTTCAAAATCTAAAAGGTATTTTGGATCACTACCACGAAAAGAATAGATAGATTGATCATCATCTCCTACTGCATAGACAGAATGAGCTGACCTTGCCATTAGCTTTATCCATTCGTACTGAACTTTATTGATGTCTTGAAATTCATCTAATAAGAAATGAGTAAAACGCTTTTGATAAGTTTCTAAAATAGCTGGATTTTTAAGAAAGAAATGATAGCCTCCAAGAAGCATATCATCAAAGTCATACAAATTTCGCTGTTGTTTTTTTGTTTCATAGCCACTATATAGTTGGGCAACTTTCTTTTCCCAGTCATTATCAGGCTCTATTTCATGAGGAAAAAGCATACTATTTTTCCATGCACCGATTAATTGAAGAGCTGCATCGAAAGGGAAGTCTTTTTCATCTAATTGCTTTTCACGGGCAATTTCCTTTAACAAAAGCTCTCGCTGCCAATTACTGCTTAATAATTTATTTCGCTGCCATTTCTCCCGTTCATGAAAGATTAAAATTTGGTAAAGAATACTATGAAAAGTTCCAGAAACAATTTTTTGCACAATCCCTTTATTCATCATTGGATAGTGTAAGAGTCTTTCCTTCATTTCATTTGCTGCTTTATTGGTGAAGGTAACGAGCATGATGGTTGACGGATCTACCTTTTTCTCCTGGATGAGATAAGCTGCTCTCATTGTTAACACTCGGGTTTTGCCACTACCGGCACCTGCAAGGACCAGAATGGGTCCATCATCTATTGCGACAGCCTCACTCTGTGTAATATCAAGAGAATAGCCGTTTTGTTTCAGTGTATTTAAATAAGATTCTTGTGGAAAAGTAACTGTTTGACTAGCAGCGACATCAGATGTATGGGTAATCGCCTTTATAGACATAGGCGGTCTAAAAGGAGTAATTTCTGTATTGTCTTTGGAAATATTTCTACTCTTAGGAATCCGGAACCCATTTTTTTCTTCGTAATCGATATCAGCTGCAGCAGCTTGTTCCTGTTCAATAGTAGATGATTCTGTCATACAGGGCTGTTTAGCTGAATAGTGATAAAAATAGGGAGTATTTTTTAATCCTAAATAAAGCTTTACTGCTTCTCCGCATACAGAACATGCGAGAAATCCATTTTTGCCAGCTTCATAAATTTTCTGTAATTCTTGTCTGTCAATGGTATTTAATGAAATAAGTCTATCATAATAAAAAGCTGTTAACATAGGAAACCTCGAATCTATTAATAAATCTGGAGCCGTACATAAGTTTGAAATAATATCTATCATATCAAAAAGAGATGATTGTTTAAAGAGTAGAAAAGGGGTTTACTTTTTGGAAAAGAAGGGAAAAGGATAAATAATAAACTAGAAGGGACAGATTCTGATGGGATATATCTTGCCAATTACTCATTATCAAGCAGAGCAGTACGCGGTTAGAGACATTATAAGCAAAACAAAGAATTATAAGAAAGAAGAAATTTATCCAGCGGCTAAAATCGTTAATTCTTCTACCAATCTACAGATAAAGTATCCTTCTCAGACATCTTACCAGAAGAAACAAAGGCATGAAGAAGGAGTACCCAATGAGAAGTTAATTGCAGAACTAACTGGAAAGGGTACTTATTTTCATGCGCAAATCTAAAGTGTTTTAATTCAATTAGTAGCTTTGCACATATAAAGGCGATCCTTCCTGCCATTCGGCATAGAGGATATCTTTTGGAGATTGAACATCTCGTTTTTTTAATTCTTGCATTAATTGCTCTTCATTCCAACCGATACGAGGTAAGTTTTCTTTGATGATTTCTCCATCAAGAATGATACTTATCGGAAGGGAAGTGGTTTCTAACGATAAATTCATATCCTGTTTTGTTGGATTCACGAATGCTGATTTCTTGAGCACACTGATCGTGCCATCTGTTTCTAAAATGGCATAAGCACATTCTGCTATTGAAAAAACATCTTTTGCACGAAGTAAATGTTGTAATTGATTTATATCTAAATGATTTTTCTTTAATTCCTTAAAATCAATCTTGCCTTTATTTATAATAATAGACGGTTTTCCTTCTAAAAGTTGTCTGGTTTTCCGAAACTTTTGCGTGATGAATTCTGTTATGTAAATTAATCCTCCCCAAATAAGAATGGAGTACATTATTTCTTTTATTCCTGTCTCTGTATCATACATAGCATTTCCGACAAGCTCGCCTAGTACTAAGACAGAAACAAAGTCAAAGGTAGTAATCTGCGTGATTTGTGTCTTTCCTAATACCTTTGTTAAAAGCAACAATAAAAAATAGCCGATAATAAGCTCGCTAAATATATGTGTGAATTCCAATTCAACTCACCCCTTCTTCCATCTATTGTAGGCAGATGGAAGAAAATTAAACCTTTGTTTTTTGCTAATCACGAAAAATAAAAAGGACTGCTCCATGACGGATAATCACAAGCTTTAAAGACAAGCTATGCTTTTCCATCCATTGGGCAGTCCCAAAATCTATAAATGCTTAATCATGGTTTTATGTGGAATACCAGCATCTAGGAATTCCTCCGAGATGACTTCATATCCAAGTTTGCTATAAAAAGGAATGGCCTGTGTTTGGGCATTCAGTTTTAAGGCAGGAGCCCCATCATTTAAGGCATATTCCTCGATTTTATTCATAACTGCTTTTCCAGCTCCACCTTTTCGATTAGTGGAGAGGATGCAGATTCTTTCTACCTTTCCGTATTCATCAAATGTTCGGTAACGTCCAGCACCAATAGGCTTATTGTCGTCATCATAGAGAACAAAATGAACGCTATCCTCTTCATATGCATCTATTTCTTCTTCCATTGGTACTTTCTGCTCCTGAACAAAAACAGTTTGACGAACATAAAAGGCATCTTTTAACTCTTTATCAGTTTTAACAATAACTACTTCCACTTTCCACTATTCCTTTCCTAAACGGAATGTTTCATAGACGGTCCAAGAACCATTTTCCAATTCATATAGCAAATGGAAACGATCCGCTGTTTCTTCAAAATGATAGTTTTGCATGCGTAAATTACTATATAAGTCTAAATGCTCATCACTCGATAAATCCTGCCCAAGTGTAATATGTGGCACAAACGGATGCTCTAGACTAACACCCAATGTACTGATTAGTTCTTGGTGAAGATGTTCTAAGTCTGTACTTGGTTCAATCTTTAAATAAACAACATTGCTTACGGGTTTAAAAGAGCTGACCTTTGTTACTTTAATAGGAATAGAATGATAATGACTTGCAATCGTTGCTAGTTTTTTACTTACTTCTTCAATTTCCTCGTTACTAGCTTCAAAATCACCGATTAACGTGATATGTGGTGGTATCAAAGCATATTTCGGGTCATATCTTTTGCGAAGTGAATTAGCTAAATCCTGCAAATCCTTACCAGGGAAAATAGCAATACCGTATTTCATTCGACGAACCTCCATTTCAAAATAAAAGAGTGTACAAAGATATAGAAGATAGACTATCTATTATTACGATTTCAATGTTCTATATGTAAGATATTATAACAAAATTAGTTATTTATGTTCAAAGATTTCAGAAAAAATCTAATGGTTAACGAGGTACTCACTGTTAGGAAACAAAGACAGTCAATTGAGTGCTCTCTTTTAAGAAGGAAACATTTTAATGAGCATTTTCGCAATATAAGGCTGCCAATATTTCCATGTATGATCCCCATTAAATTCTTCATATGAATAATCAGCATTTGTTGTTTGCAAAACTTGAGATAACTCTCGATTAGGGGTCAGGAAATCCTCGGTTGTGTTGATGGTTGTTTTTACAGATGTTTCACCTATACCGATAATATGATCTATTTCTAGTAAATGAAAAGAATCGAATGTATCAACTGCATCAAAAACACCTTCATTTACTAAGGGGGATTGCAACATAATCTTTCCAAAAGTATGCGGATATTTTAAAGCGGTCATGAATGATACAGTTGCACCTAACGAGTCGCCAATGAGTCCACGTCCCATTCCCATTTGGAAGGTGGGATATTGATCATCTAAATAGGGAACAAGTTCATGTGCTAAGAAGCGAATATATGCTTTATTCTGAGCGCCATCAGGATGATATTTCCTGCGACGATCTTGGACAGAGGAATAGGGGATTCCAACAATAATCGTATCCGCAATTTGATGATTGCCATGTAATTCATCAGCTACTCTGCCGATTCGGCCAAATTGGTAATAATCTTTCCCATCTTGTGCAATGAGTAAATGATATTTATAAAGAGGAGAAAATGCTGGTGGGAGATAGATTAATAAAGTCACTTCTTCTCCTAATTCTTTACTAAAGATAGTTTCCTCTTTTATTGTCCCTTTTGTTGTCATAGTTATCCTTCCTTTATTACAGCTGATCTTACAATTAGTTTATCAATAAAAGCACTTTATGAATAGTATAAAGCTAAAGGGATAGGAATTTTCCTATGTTGGAATTTCTATATATTGTGTACTTTTTGTGAAATAAACACAATATATAGTGAAATGATGATTTGTTCAATTATAATGGATAAGGATTCATTTAGAATGGAGTGAGTTAAATGAGTAATGAGGTTCAACTATTAAATCAATTTGCAGAAATAATGAACAGCAATAATCAGGACTTTATTCAAGAAAATGCAAATGTAGACGGAATGTCACCGATGAGTCATATGATGCAATTTGCTGCAACAGCTTCTAAATACTATACAATGGAACATTTATTATCAGAAAAGGTAAAACAATCACATCTAGAAGGATATATCCATATTCACGATCTAGACTTTTATTCTTCTGGTACTACAACATGCTGTCAAATCCCATTGGCCAAAATCTTAAAGGATGGCTTTAACACTGGTCATGGATATATGAGAGAACCAAAATCAATTATGAGTGCAATGGCTCTTACTTCTATTATTTTGCAAGCTAATCAAAATCAGCAGCATGGTGGACAATCCATCCCAATGTTAGACTATGATCTTGCGCCATATATACAAAAAACATATAGAAAGAATAAAAAACGGTTAAAGGAGGTAATTCAAGAAAAGGCGGAACTAGAGAAAAAGGCCTGGGAATGGACAGAAAGAGAAACCTATCAAGCGTGTGAGGCATTTATACATAATTGCAACAGTATGCACTCCCGCGGCGGTGGTCAGACGCCATTTGTTTCCGTAAATTTAGGAACGGATCAATCAGTAGAAGGAAGAATGCTGACAAAGAATTTATTATTGGCAACACAAGCAGGACTTGGGGCAGGAGAAACGCCAATTTTTCCAATTATCGTTTTTAAAGTAAAAGACGGAATTAATTATCAAAAGAATGATCCTAATTATGATTTATTCCGCTTAGCGATAGAGACGACAAGTAAACGATTATTTCCCAATTTTGTTTTTATAGATGCCCCATTTAATTTAGCCTATTATAACGGCACTCCTCAATCGGAAGTCGCCACAATGGGGTGTCGGACTAGAGTGATGGGGAATATCCACGGAAGTGAACAAACAATAGGAAGAGGGAATTTATCCTTCACAAGTATTAATCTTCCTTTATTGGCTTTAGAGTCAACGACGATAGAATCATTTTTTCATAAACTGGATGAAACGATCGACTTAGTTGTTGATCAACTCCTTGAAAGGTTTCATTATCAAGGAAAGAAAAAAGTAGCGAATTTCAAGTTTTTATACGGACAAGGTGTTTGGCAGGGCGGAGAAGAATTGAATGTGGATGATCAACTAGAAGAACTTCTGAAACAAGGTACACTATCAATTGGCTTTGTTGGTTTAGCGGAATGCCTGGTATCCTTGCTTGGTGTCCACCATGGACAAAGTGAAAAGGCCTATGAAATTGGTTTACAGATTGTTCAATTTATGCGCCAAAAGGCAGACGAAGCCTTGGAAAAATATCAGCTTAACTTCTCTCTTCTTGCTACTCCAGCAGAATCATTCGCTGGAAAAGCATTAAGAGCTGCTCGAAAGAAATTTGGGATTATAAAAGGGGTGACAGATAGAGAATACTTTACGAATAGTTTTCATATTCCCGTTTATTTTCCCATTTCTATTCATGAAAAAATTCAGCGCGAAGCACCGTTTCATGCGTTAACAAATGCGGGACATATTACGTATGTAGAATTGGACGGAGATGCCAGTAAGAATGTAGAAGCCATAGAAATAATCGTACGGACGATGAAAGAGGCAGGGATTGGATACGGAAGCATTAATCATCCCGTGGATCGTTGCATGACTTGTGGACATAAAGGAATAATCGATAATGAATGCCCAAATTGTGGGGAGAAAGATGAGAGCCAGATTGAAAGGATTCGGAGAATAACCGGTTATCTTGTTGGATCACTTAATCGGTGGAATAATGCAAAACGTGCTGAAGAACGGGAAAGGGTCAAACATCGATGAGAGTGTTATCGATTGTGGAAGATAGCATTGTAGATGGTCCAGGATTGCGAACTACTATCTTTTTTGCAGGGTGTACGCATTATTGTAGAGGATGCCATAATCCAGAAAGTTGGAAAATAAATGGCGGAACAGAAATGTCAATAGACGAAATAATGAGGAAAGTAAAGCAAAACCCTTTAAACGATATTACCTTTAGTGGCGGAGAGCCAATGCTACAAATAACTGAGCTTAAACAATTAGCTAAGGAATGTAAACAATTAAATAAAAATATTTGGTGTTATACTGGATATCTTTGGGAAGAATTGAGAGCAACCCAATCTGATGAATTTGCTGAACTAAGTATGTATGTAGATGTTTTAGTAGATGGTCGATTTGTGCTAGAACAAAAAGATTTAAGTTTATTATTTAAAGGAAGTAGCAATCAACGAATTATTGACTGTCAAAAAAGTCTAAAAGAGGATAAAGTTTGTTTATTTAATGAATGTAAGAGAGAGGAAAGAGACCGGGAGATAAGTATTTTAAACTAAATATAAAACCGAACAATTATACGTAAATGGTAATGGGAAATCGTATAATTGTTCGGTTTTTTTTACAGACCATCCGCTTAATTATTTCCTAACAACTTTCTATTATGTTAAACGAGGTTTTTTTGTAAATTCTGCATTATGATCTTCTTTTTTAAAGAATGTTTTTCTGATATAGGGTAATACCCATCGATCTAATCCGAAGTACCCAGCATTTGCTCCAGCAAACATAATGATCATGCCCATTAAGATATCAGTTGGGTTATGAGAGATGGTGCCTGCAAGTAAGAAACAGAAATTCATAATGACACCAAAGAATGCTGCTGCTGTAGTTAAACAACCTAAAATTAACCCAAGACCAACTAATACCTCCCCAATTGGGACGAGCACATTAAATAGTCCAACATTTGGTAAAGCAAATCCTTCGACAAAACTTGTATACCATCCATAAACCGCGGTTCCGTCTGGTCCTGTAACTGGATTAGTAACGGCATTTGTTAAAAACCCAGAAGCATCAAATCCTCCACCAGTTAATTTACCAAATCCGGAAGTAAACCAAGAATAACCTAGCACCAAACGTATAATGGTTAAAAGTCCAGCTGCGACTTTATTTTCTCTAAAAAAGCTCATAAACATAAGAATCATCCCTTCTTTTTTGTTTCTATTATTTACAAGTTAAATATATCAAATACTCCTAAGAAAAAAACAATATTGTGATTTAATTCACAATATCTACAAAAGAATATGACAGAATTGTGAACATAATTAAATGGAAAGTAATTTATATTGCATTTAATTTGGGGATCATCATTTCAGCACGGTTCTTCTTTTTCGTGTTAGAATAATGGATAAATAAAAAACATCGTATTTATAAGGGGAATTTATTATAAAGGAGAGGCTTTCATGACAACGGTAACCATCATAGCTGGTGGACATAAAATAGACTCACGATTAACAGGTATTTTACAATTTGCGGTAGATTATTTAGGAAAGAAGAATGTGGCTGTTCATATCATTCAAGTGCATCAATTACCAAGTGCTGCCTTAATTACAGCAGACTTTATGAACAAGGATATAATAGCGGCTAGACAAAAAGTAGAACAAAGTAATGGTGTCATTGTATTATCACCTGTATTTCAGGCATCTTATTCCGGAATTATCAAGACGTTTCTTGATTTATTACCACAAAAGAGTCTACGAAATAAGGCAATACTTCCACTGATGCTAGGAGGAAGTATTGCCCATTTATTAGTAATGGATTATGCTTTAAAGCCTGTTTTAGCGAACCTAGGTGCGACAAATTTATTAACAGGGGCATATGTAACAGATAATCAAATTGCAAAGAAAGACAATCAAAACTATGTATTAGATATCGATTCAGAAACAAGGATTACGAATCAATTAGAACAGTTACTGGAGGGAATTCAATAATTGTGGAAAAGTGATGGCAGACCATCACTTTTTCTATATTTTCCTAGAATGTGGAGAGTGGACATGGTATGATAAGAATAGAAAGAGTATTTTAAAAGATGCAGGTAATAATAATCTATAATCATGACTTGTTAGCTCAGTGGGAGAGCACTTGCTTGACAGGCAAGGGGTCACTGGTTCGAACCCAGTACAGGTCATTATAAAGGAACGTAGAAAAAAGCTTCTCATTAGAGAAGCTTTCAGCTTGTTGATAAAAGGAATTTAGGAAATGCAAATGGAATTATTATGCATTGATTGGAGTGGAAGGGGTGAGACTCCTGTGGGATCTGCGAGACAGTCTGAGACCCTGCAGGCCTTTAGGGCGAAGCGGCTCAGCGCGAGCCCCACGGAAAGCGAACCCCTGCAACGGAAATCAACTCTTATTTAAAAGAATGTATATGTATAAACTGTCGACAAACTCCTAATTACTGAATTAGGAGTTTGTCGACAGTCTGAAAGCTTCTCAGTAGAGAAGCTTTTTTTCTTTGTAAACGTACTTCAAAATTTTATTAATTTGAATAGTCCTGCTAACCAAATACATAATAAACAGCATTTTTCGAGAAGAAAGCGAGTAAGCACTTGGTAGATGTGGAAAATATCAATACCATGGTCCTCTATTTAACGGTACATTTGGACCTAAGTAAGGGTAATAAGCTTGAGTTCCTTGTGGCCTTGGAGCGATATAATACATTTGTCCACCAATCAAGTAGTAATAAGAGTTATCCTTTCCAAGAAGTTGTTGGTTCCATGCTCCATATGTCGGCTGGGGGAAGTTTTGATAAATTACGCCATCTAGCCCAGTGATAATAGTTGGCTGCATATGTTTGCCTCCTTTATATTTGATTTATCTTATGTGAAGTTTGATAAATAGATGGTTGTTTCATAGTTATAAAGAAAAAAAGCACCAGCAATTTCGGTGCTTAAAAAGATTTATTATGATACATACAAAAAATCTATTACATTTTTAATTACTATTTCTCTCCTCCTGTACTGCCCTTAATTGAGAAATAGTCACAAGTTGATATCCTTCTTTTGTTAATTTTTCAATAATTTCCACTGCTGCATCAGCGCTTTTTTCATATATATCATGCATTAGGATAATGCTTTCATCACTCGCTGCTTTCATAACTTTATCAACAATTTTCTTTTTCGATGGATGTTTCCAATCTTCTGGATCAATGTTCCAAAGCACAATCTCTTTATCTAGTTCTTTTTTTAGTTCAAGCTGGATAGCTCCATAAGGCGGACGAATGAGAGTTGGTTCCACTCCTGTTACCTTTTTGATTAAATTATCCGTATCTTGAAATTCCTTTAAGGCTTTCTTGGTATTCATTTTAGTGAGAAGGGGATGATTCCATGAATGATTCCCTATTTCATGCCCATTCTCAATAGCTTGCCGAAGGACGTTTGGATAATATTGAACACGCTCACCAAGAACAAAAAACGTAGCATGGCCATTATATTTCTTTAATGCTTTGAGAATTTTTTTTGTTGGTTTATTACTTGGACCGTCATCGAATGTTAATGCAATAACTTTTTTGGATGGATCAATTTTTGCTACTTCAGGTAATTCGGTGACCAATTTTTTCGGTTTTGCTTCTGCAAGTAAATTTTTATTTTTCTCTTCCTCTTGATAGATTGCTAGTAATTTATCTTGTAAAATCTCTTTTTTGATGGCAAGTTCTTGAACACCTAGTTTTTCCGCCGCAATTTGGTTAGGAGGAAAATAAAAAAGAATAGAATCATTTAGAACCGCAAAGTTTTGAAAGTTACCTTCATGTGGTGCAGTTCCTTGTTTTACTAACGCTTTGTCTGTTGCCAGGTCTTTATCCTTTATTAATTCTCCATAACTGATTTTTGAAAGGAGAGATAAATAATTGCTTTTTTCTTGGAAAATGTCTTTTAATGAAAGCTGTTTATGTGTCTGTAAATCAAATGTTAAACTTTCTGTTGTCAAATTCCCTTTAGGTCCTGCAGTATATTCAAACGTCTCAAAAAGAATCGAGATTGTTTGCTTGCTGTAATGCGTAATCGTGTAGGAAATATGTAAGGAAGTTTCCTGCGTGTCTGGAACATTTGCTTTTTGAATATGTTTGTCATATTCGGTAATTTTGTTTGTAATATATTTTTTCAGGGCAGCAGTAATTTCTTCATCTGGAAGGATTGGATAGCTGGTCCAGTAGCCTCCATGCTTTTCATCTTTAGTATATGAGTTTATTTCAATTGTCTTATAATTTTGATCATATTGTATCTTGACCTCTGGCTGTTTTTCTGAGGGTTCAGCAGCCTGCTTTTTTTCACTATCGAAAAACTTGAAAATAAATACTAAAAGAGTGAGGCAAATAAAAAGTATAAAAATATTTCTCCATTTTAAGCGTTTCATGTTGTTAACTCCTTACTTGAAATAAAAGGTAATGCTTCATCATTTATATAGACGTAATAGAAGGGGAAATAGTTTTACATTTAGTTAAATTTTTCAAAAAAAGATGGATACAATTATAATTTTGTCGCTAAATAGATTGGAGAACTAGAATTTCCTTTTCATGCGATTCTTGAGGAGGAGGAGGAGACTCCCTGTGGAATCAACGTTAGTCCTACAGAAAGCACCCTCTGATTCAAGGAGGTTAATACATATACTTTACTCAAATTTATATTTCTAAAAAATGGGGTTTTATCTTAAGTCTGTATGATTAAACTATATTTTTTCTTTAATATAATGAATAAAAAATTTTCTTTGTTTGTAACTTGATAAAAGAAATATTTTTTCGTATAATAATTCTATTAAATGAAAACACTTTCAAACGTAAAAGAAAAGGTGGTAATAATATGGATGCCTATTTATTGATTATTGCATTACTTTCCATTGTCATTGTTATTGTTGGAGTTTCCCTTTTTAAGTGGCATGCTTTTATCAGTTTAACAGTGGCGAGTTTATTTTTAGCTGTTTTTTCAGGACTATCTTTTGATAAGATTGTAAGCGCTTATGAAACAGGAGTAGGTGGCGTATTAGGTCACTTAGTTGGTATATTGGCACTAGGTACAATTTTAGGAAAAATGCTTTCTGAATCAGGTGCAGGCTTAAGAATTGCAAATTATTTTGTAAACGTTTTCGGAGAAAAGAAATTACCTTGGGCTATGTTTTTTTCGGGGTTTATAATTGGAATTCCGGTATTTTTTGAGGTTGGTATTTTAATATTATTACCGCTTGTTATTTCCATTCAAAAGGCAACAAAGAAAAATATTTTATTGATTGCCTTACCTGGTATTGCTGGATTATCCATTGTACACGGACTTGTTCCGCCACATCCTGGAGCAATTGCTGCTATCGGTATTTTTGATGCTAATTTAGGTACGGTCTTATTATACTCCTTGATTATTGCAGTACCAGCAGGGATTCTCGGGGGACCTTTATTTGCAAAGTGGATCAATAGCCGTGTTTTTCCTAAAGGAGAGTCAACACTTATTACGGCAGAGCCAATAGCAGAAGATAAATTGCCAAGTATAGGCGTGTCTTTCCTATCTATCTTATTACCTGTCATTTTAATGATCATTGGAACCGCTGCCCCTTACTTAACGATTTTCTCACAAGGCGTAAGAAATGTACTTATCTTTCTTGGCAGCCCGTTATTATCTTTATTAATTGCTGTATTTTTCGCTTTTTATTTCCTCGGTATGCGTCAAGGAATGGACAAAGAGAGTATCAAAAAGTTTACAGAAGATTGTTTCTTGCCGGTCGGTTCTATTTTACTAATTATCGGTGCTGGTGGTGCATTTAAACAAGTGTTAATTGCTAGTGGAGTAGGCGATACAATTGGATCAATGTCAGAGAGCTTATCATTATCCCCACTTGTATTAGCTTTTATGATTGCAGGATTGATTCGGATAGCAACTGGTTCTGCAACAGTAGCCTTAACAACAGCAGCAGGGATAGTGTCACCAATAATCGCAGGAATGTCTGGCGTAAATGTGGAACTATTAGTGATTGCAACCGGTGCTGGTTCCTTAATGTTCTCCCATGTAAATGATGCTGGGTTCTGGATGGTAAAAGAATATTTAGGACTAACAGTCGAAGAAACCTTCAAAACATGGACAGTATTAGAAACGATATTATCATTCATTGCATTTGCAGGCGTCTTGATTTTAGATTTAATTGTTTAATAGACAGTTGTATAAGTTAATAAAAGGCAAGAGGGATTATTCCTTCTTATATGATATGTACTTTAGTTAATCGTTTAATGGTAACCAGTTTATTGGAACGGTAAGTGATTGGTCAGATCTAAGTTAGTTAGAAAAATTTACACGAGCAATTTATTTGTCATTCCCCCTTGCTTCATGTACAGTAAAGCTCTCACCTTTTTAGGTGAATGCGCGGAAGGTTGACGTCTGTAAAACTCGAATGGTTCAATTATTCAGTTGAACTTCTAGAAGTTTTCCTTTTACTGAAATAGAGTATTCTTCAACTCTCCATAGGGAAGCAATTAAAGGGGAAATGTTAATGAAACAAGTATATAGTGATTTCATCCAGTTTCGCGGAAGTCATTATGATTTTGGATACATGCAGGGAGAATTATTAAAGGATTCACCCATTCTCCCTAATCGCATAAAGCACTGGACATCTAAGCGAAAACGCTATTTTACCATAAATGAAAAAGAATCTATCCAACTCCTAAATAAATTTATTCCTGGAATGCTAGCAGAAATCACTGGATTAGCTGACGCTCTTCAGTGGAGAATAGAGGATGCATTACGAGAATTTGGCGGCCATTATGTAGAGTATGGAAGAAGTGGATGCTCTATTTTAGCAGGCTCCCAGTATTTAATTAGAAACTATGATAGTCATCCAGGTTCCTATGAGGGTCGCTATATGATCTATCAGCCAACTGATACTGGATATGCAGTAATCGGTCCATCTATGCAAATAACAGGAAGAATAGATGGGATAAATGAAAAAGGTCTCGCAATGGGTTATAACTTTATTAATCGAGTTGGTTCAGGGGATGGTTTTATTTGTAATATGATTGGTCGAATGATTTTAGAGACATGTGCAAATGTAGAAGAGGCCATTGATTTATTAAAAGAAATACCACACCGAACATCCTTTAGTTATGTGTTATTAGATCCAAGTGGAGAGGCGTATGTTGTAGAAGCAACTCCACGATCTGTCATTGCCAGAAAATCTAATATTAGTACGAATCACTTTGAAATATTAAAAGAAGAAAACCGCTATCAGATGGATGAATCTATACAAAGAAAGCAGAATATCGAAAAGCAGCAGGGAAATCATTCAAATGTGTATGAGGCCTTTCGAATATTGAATGACAGAGATAAAGAGATATTTTCAAATAAGTATAATGCTTGGTCTGGAACACTGCACACCGCAGCATATTTACCTAATGAAAGAAAAGCGTGGTTTGCGCTTGGGAGTGATCGAATGCCTGTTATCATCGATTTAGAATCTTTCTTAAAGGGAGAAAAGCTGAACTTTAAAAAAATTATAGGGCAGCTTGATTATGATACTCCCTTTATTAATATGGAGCTATTATAGTGTATTTATATAAAAAGGAAGTTAGTGATGGTAAGAACAATCATAATTAACTTCCTTTTTTGCGTTTGCTGAAACTCTGAAGTAGGGAATATTGTTTTTCTTCCGTTAGATTCGTGTATCAGAAATGGCATTCCTAATTCTTTCTAATGATTGATTAGCAACATTTTTATTTAAAATCATTACATTGACATACAATGCATCTATTAAACTAAGCTGGCCAATTCTTGATGATAAAGCTTCCGAACGATATTCTGTTTCCTCAGAGCTTGTGAACAGTGCTACATCTGTATTCTGGCCGATTGGTGATTTAGGATACCCAGTGATACCGATTGTTTTGGCACCATTGTTTTTTGCTGTTTTCATTATGTTAATAGTATCTTTATTAGTGCCAGAATGTGAAATAATTACAGCTACATCCTTCTCTGAAAGCTGAGAAGAGGACATTAGTTGAAAATGAGAGTCAACGAATGAAAACGCTTTAATTCCAGTTCGGACAAATTTATGAAAAGCATCCATAGCGATAACTGCTGAACCACCTGTACCATAGAATTCAACCCGATTTGCCTGTAAGAGAAATTCCACTGCTTTTTGAATCGAATGACCATTTAATATTTCTAATGTATTTTCTAGTGTACGTACATTCGACTTAAATACTTTTTCAGTAACGGTTTTTACACTGTCATTTTCATTAATCTCTTCATGTATTTGCTGAATAGGTTCAATTACTTCTGAGGCCAATGCTATTTTCATTGCTTGATAGCCTTTAAATCCAATTCGTTTACAGAAACGAAAAACAGTAGCATCTGCTACTCCTAGATCCTCTGCTAATTCGTTAATGGTGGAATGAATGATTTTTTCTGGATTCTCAAGAATATAATCAGCGATTTTTTTTTCTTTTTCACTCAGTCTAGCGTAATAGGAACGAATTTTCCCAAGACAATTTTGCGCCATTGACTTCTATCCTTTCCAAATTAATATAGTTGTAGTATAACACAATTAGTCTCTTGAAAAAAAATTTCTTATTAAAATAATTTTTTTCAAAAAATATTTTCAAGGGGGTATATTTTCGAAAAAAATTTCTATATAATAGTATATAGAAAGAAATATTTTTTCAAAAGGAGAGATAACGAATGAACATCGGTCTTATAGGTTTAGGAAAAATGGGTTTTAACTTGGCTTTAAATATGGTGGACCATAAGTATAGTGTAACAGCTTTTGATATAAATGAAAGCGCTGTAAAAGAAATTTCTAATAAAAATGTAACAGGAGTTAATACAATTGAAAAATTAGTAAGAAATTTGCCAGCTCCAAGAGTAATTTGGCTAATGGTGCCAGCAGGAGAAGTAACGGAAAATGTCTTGCGTGAAGTAAAGAAATATGTGGAAGCAGGGGATATTATTATCGATGGTGGGAATTCCCATTATAAAGATTCCAAGAGAAGAGGATTAGATTTACAAGAGTTAGGAATCTTCTATCTAGATGTTGGCACAAGCGGCGGAGTAGATGGAGCTCGACATGGTGCCTGTATGATGATTGGCGGCAATAAAGGAATATTTGATAAGGTAGAAGGATTATTTAAAGATTTATGTGTGGAAAATGGTTATACGTATACCGGCGTGTCTGGAAGCGGCCATTTTCTGAAAATGGTTCATAATGGAATTGAGTATGGCATGATGCAATCCATTGCAGAAGGATTTGAATTGTTAGAGAAAAGTGAGTATGATTTTGATAATGAAGGAGTTGCAAAGGTTTGGAATAATGGCTCTGTTATTCGTTCGTGGTTAATGGAATTAGCACAAAATGCCTTTTCTAAGGATTCAAAACTGGAAGGAATCAAAGGAGTAATGCATTCCTCTGGTGAAGGCAAATGGACGCTAGAAACAGCCCTAGATTTACAAACTGCTATGCCAGTTACAGCCTTATCTTTAATGATGCGTTATCGTTCGTTAGAGGAAGATACCTTCTCTGGAAAAGTGGTTGCTTCCTTACGAAATGAGTTTGGTGGGCATAGTGTAGAATCAAAATAGAATGACAAGGAAATCCTTTAGCAGGTAGAAGTAATGCTGAAGGATTTTTTTGATAAAATAATATTAATGTATCGGAATGGTTTCTTGACTATGGTAAGAATACAGAAAAAGGAGGCGGAAATACATGAGAACTTGTCAGAATTGTGATCAAAAATGGACTTGGAAGCAAACTTTAAAAAGCTCTTTTACATTAGATAATAAACTGATTTGTCCACATTGCAGGGAAAAGCAATATGTTACCTCTCGAACAAGAGGGATAACGTTTATGGCAACTATTTTAATAATCACATTTACGCTGCTTAGCAATCTTCTCTTTGGACCTTCCTTTGTCTTTGTAGTTATTCTAATAAGTTTTATCCTAATCGTTCTTGGACTTTATCCTTTCTGGGTCGAACTTTCCAATAAAGAAACAGGGTCATAGCAATAAGCAGGCTAACTAATAAAAGGTGGAAAGACAAAATCTTTAATTTAGTAGCGCAGCCCAATTCGTTACACTACAGACTGTGGATGATCCACAAACCTTCTTTCTTAAAAAGCATAAAAAACCCAAACAATTATACGATATATTGGTATCACCGTAAAATTGTTTGGGTTTGAATTCGTTCGACTGAGTTACTTTATATGCAGGTAATTTTCTTAAGATGTTTGTGGTGCTTATTTAACCCATTTATTCTGAAAAGATGCTATGGCATCATATTCTTTTTCTAAAGCTCGAGAAATACGGATATAAATAGCGGTTAAATCTTGATAGATATCAACATTCTCTTGAATTGGCTGATGGGAATGTGTACTACCGACTAATTGTTTCATAATCGAAAAATCATCAATTTCTCCGAGTGCATACATACCTAAAACGATGGCACCAAGACAAGAGCTTTCAAAGCTTTCTGGAACGACTACTTCTTGATCAAAAATGTCTGCCATCATTTGTCTCCATAGTTCAGAACGAGCAAAGCCACCTGTTGCTTGAATTTGCTTTGGTGCTCCAATCACTTCTTGTAAGGCTAACATCACCGTATAAAGATTTAAGATAACTCCTTCTAATACAGCTCTCACCATATGTTCTTTTTTATGATGTAAACCTAGTCCAAAGAAGGAGCCTCTTGCATTGGCATTCCATAAAGGCGCTCGTTCCCCAGCAAGATATGGATGGAATAATAAACCGTCCGCACCAGGTGTAACTCTAGAAGCAATTTTTGTTAAAACTTCATAAGGATCAATTCCGAGTCTCTTTGCCGTTTCCACTTCCGAGGAAGCTAATTCATCACGAACCCAGCGGAATGTCATGCCACCATTATTTACAGGGCCACCAACTACCCAGTGATCTTCTGTTAAGCAATAACAAAAGATTCTTCCTTTAGGATCGGTTACTGGTTTATCGGTTACAGTACGAATCGCCCCGCTTGTACCGATTGTCACAGCGACAACTCCAGGGTCAATAGCATTTACCCCAAGATTAGATAGTACGCCATCACTTGCGCCAACCACAAATGGAGTTTCAGCAGGAATTCCAAGTTCCGCTGCATAGTTATCCTTCAGTCCTGTTAAATAATGGGTCGTCGGAACGGGTTTTGCCAACTGCTCAGATGTTACGCCGGCAACTTTTAAAGCTTCTTGATCCCAATTTAAGTGTTCAAGATTAAACAGTCCTGTTGCAGAAGCAATTGAGTAATCGATCACAAATTCGTTAAATAAGCGATAGAAAATATATTCTTTAATGCCAATAAATTTAGCTGCCTTTGTAAAAATATCTGGTTGATCATTTCTTAGCCAAGTTAATTTTGATAAAGGAGTCATAGGGTGAATTGGCGTTCCTGTTCTGCGGTATATTTCCAAACCATTATATTCTTCTTTGATTTTTTTTGCCCAAGAGGAAGAACGGCTGTCAGCCCAAGTAATACAACGTGTTATTGGTTTCCCCTTTTCATCTAATGCAATAACACTGTGCATTGCTGAACTAAAGGAAACTAATTTTATTTTACTAGTATCCACGTTCGCTTTTTTAATAGCTGTTTTCATTGTTTCCATTACAGCCTGAAAAATTTGCTCTGGATCTTGCTCTGCGATGGCTGGTGCAGGGCTATGCAGCGGATATTCAACATGATGCATGCTTAATACTTTGCCAGCTTCAGCAAATAAGACAGATTTTGTACTCGTTGTACCAATGTCTACACCTAAATATAGGGATGATAATTGCATATTAAAAACTCCTTTAATAAAAAGTCTAAAAAATATTTCATAAAAATATAAATTCGCAGAAAAAAATTTCTTTAATTATATTTTAAAGGAAACAAAATGATTTTGAAACTGTTTTCATTCATTATTTTAAATTAATTTCCCATTATTCTTCCTCAAAAGATAAAATAATTGTTGATTTCTCAGATAGCTGTAAATTTTTGCCCTGGTTAGCATAAAAATAAAGCAAAAATATGCTAAACTTAATCTATCTTATGGGGAAGGAGTTTTTTGAATGAATAACGAGATTGAAACGACTTATGAGGCTATTTATAATCAAATTCTCCATTTTCAACTGCAACTGGAAGCGTTGAGTATACAAGCAGGTTCATGGCAAGAAGAGGATCAAGAACAGTTAATTAGAATGTCTATTGCCCTTCAAGCCTCGAAAGATATTTTGGAAAATATGCTTACACCAGGGAAAAAGCTGAACTTTATTTATGAAAAAGGAATGTTCAGCTTGGAAATGTTTGATGAAAAATAAGCATTAAAGAAGAATATCCTCGCTTGGCCGAATATTCTTCTTTCGAAATTCTCCAGGAGTAATACCAGTAGATTTCCGAAATACTTTTGTAAAATAGTTGGCATTCGCAAAACCTACTTGGACTGAAATGTCTTCAATAGAATATTTGGTTTGATATAATAACTCTGCTCCCTTTATGATACGGATATTCGTTAAATATTGAATCGGTGTAATTCCAAGTACCTTTTTGAATAAACGAGTGAAGTGGAAGCGGGAAAGCGCAGCAGCCTCTGCCATATCATCTGGTCCGATTGGTTTATGATAGTGATTTTGAGCAAATAATGTCGCATTTAGTATACTTTCAGGAAGCTGAATGTCTCCTATGTTCTTCTTATATTGATACAATTCCATGATAAAGGAATAGGCGAGACTTGAAGCATAAAAAGCGTTATTTATCTGTTTATCTTTTGCTAGCTGATAAATATGCAGAAGGTGCTGAATGGGTCTCGAGTCCGAAGCTAATTGAATAATTGGCTGCTCGTTTTCCGTAAGAGAACGCCAGCATTTTTTTACCGTTTCACCATATAGTGTAATAAAAATAAATTCCCAATGCTCACTAGTTGGAGGCAGATAGTATCTGTATTCCTCTGAAATATCAATTAAAAATGCCTTTCCAGCTGTCAATTTATGATTTTTACCTCCAAGTTCAATAGCACCAATTCCAGATATGGTATATTGAAAAACATACATACTATCCTCTTTACGCTTTTTTCCTTTCCAATTATATAGATGGGAGGTTTGATTTTCCCATCCGATTGACCAAATTTGGGCTACCTCTTTTGTAATTTTTTCCGTAAATCTGTAAGCAAATACATTATTATCTTTTTTGGACAATAGAATGCTCCTTTCTTAGTAGAGCTGGCATTGGTAGATACTTGCCTTGGATAAGATAGGAGTAATAGATAGAAATTAAGTGTTTGGCATAAAAATTTGAAATTTATTAGCAAATTATTACCCTTTTCCCTTTCTTATTTTACCATTGAGAGAGAAAGGTTTGAAGCATAAAATAAAATTGTAAACGGTTTAATGGAAGTCTAGAAATATGAGTAAGCATAAATGTTCATAAAAAAAGGAGAGATAGAAATGGCAAAAAATCTATTTGCAACTTTTACAAATATTTTTAATGAAACAGAAACAAGCATCCGTACTTTTTTTGCACCAGGACGTGTGAATTTAATAGGTGAACATACTGATTATAATGGAGGACATGTTTTTCCTTGTGCCTTATCTATTGGTACGACAGCACTTGTAAGAAAAAGATCAGATCGAGTGATTCAATTTTATTCTACAAATTTTGCGGATTTAGGTATTATTAAAGTTTCTTTAGACGATCTATCCTTTAATCAAGCAGATGATTGGGCGAATTATCCAAAGGGAGTAATAGTAACGCTTGCGCAATATGGATATCAGCTCGATGCTGGATTCGATGTTTTATATGAAGGAGAAATTCCCAATGGTGCTGGCTTATCTTCGTCTGCATCCATTGAAGTAGTGACAGCCATTATGTTAAATGAGTTGTATTCCTTTGCAATTGATCAAGTCAGCTTAGTAAAAATGTGTCAAAAAGCAGAAAATGAATATATTGGTGTGAGCTGTGGAATTATGGATCAATTTGCAATCGGAATGGGCAAAGAAAAACATGCTATATTACTAGATTGCGACACACTTGACTATGTGTACAGCCCACTAGATTTAGATGCTGCTTCTTTAATTATTGCCAATACAAATAAACGCAGAGGGCTAGCGGATTCTAAATATAATGAGAGACGAGGAGAGTGTGAAAGAGCATTAAGAGACTTGCAGGGAGAATTAGAGATTCGATCATTAGGTGAATTAACGCCAGAGGAATTCGATTCGCATGCTCATTTGATTAAGCAAGATGTCGATAGAATGAGAGCAAAGCATGCTGTGTATGAAAATGCTCGAACAATAGAAGCTGTAAAAAAACTTCAAGCAGGAGATATTGCAGGATTTGGACAATTAATGAATGCATCACATATCTCCTTACGTGATGATTATGAAGTGACCGGAAAGGAATTAGACGCACTAGTGGAAGCTGCTTGGGAACAAGCAGGGGTTATTGGATCTCGTATGACGGGAGCAGGCTTTGGCGGTTGTACGATCAGTATTGTCAACAATGAGCATATTGATTCTTTTATCGAGACGGTCGGAGCGAAATATGAGGAGCAAACAGGATTGAAGGCAGACTTTTATGTTGTTCAAGTTGGAGATGGAGCCAAGGAAATTGTTGAATAGTAACAGTTAAATAAAAAGGAGAGAGAAAATATGGCGATATTAGTATGTGGTGGTGCCGGTTATATCGGAAGTCATATGGTTTCTGAATTATTAGACCTAGGTGAAGAAGTAATTGTTGTTGATAATCTTCAAACTGGGCATAAAGCTGCTGTAAGAGCGGAAGCAACCCTTTATATTGGCGATTTACGGAATGAAAGCTTCTTAGAAGAGGTCTTTAAGAATCATACGATTGAAGCGGTAGTCCATTTCGCTGCTGACTCTTTAGTAGGTGAAAGTGTAACAAATCCGTTGAAATACTATGATAATAATGTAAACGGTGCGATGACTTTATTGAAAGTGATGCACGCAAATGATGTGAAGAGAATTGTTTTCTCGTCAACTGCAGCAACTTATGGAGAGGCAAAGAATTTTCCGATTCAGGAGAGTGATGACACGATTCCAACGAATCCCTATGGAGAAACCAAACTAGCCATCGAAAAAATGCTAAAGTGGTGTGAAGCAGCATATGGGATTCATTATGTAGCTCTTCGTTATTTTAATGTAGCAGGTGCGCATATAGATGGGAGATTAGGGGAAGATCATTTTCCAGAAACGCATTTAATTCCCATTATACTGCAAGTAGCGTTAGGAAAGAGAGAAGTAATTAGTATTTTTGGTGATGATTATGAGACACATGATGGGTCATGTATTAGAGATTATATTCATGTCACCGATTTGGCTAATGCTCATATCCTTGCTTTAAAAAAATTGCAGAAAGAAGAAACAAGCGGTATTTACAATCTAGGGAGTGGAACAGGTTTCACGGTGAAAGAAGTAATTGAGACAGCGAGAAAGGTAACGGGGCATCCTATTCCAGCAGAAATTGCTCCAAGAAGAGCAGGGGATCCGGCGCGATTAGTTGCTTCATCAGAGAAAGCGCAAGTAGAGTTAGGGTGGAATCCACAGTACACTTCACTGGAGACAATGATAGGAAGTGCATGGAACTGGTTCCAAGCAAATCCGAATGGCTATAAAGAATAAATGAGAATGCACTAAGAGGAAAGGAGCAATGTTATATGACAACCACTATTTATCAGCATGTAGAACAATTGCTTCATTATGGAATAGAATCAAACTTAATTACAAAATGGGATATAGATGTAGTGCGGAATAAATTACTCGAAATCTTAGAATTGGATGATTTTGTCCCATCAGAGATTAGCGCTCCAGTGAAAATAGAGTTGCGTGAACTATTAGATACTATTTTAGATTGGGCTGCTGAACATAATCTCTTGGTAGAAAATACAATTACCTATCGAGATTTACTAGATACTAAATTAATGGCTTGCTTTGTTCCGCTGCCCTCTGAAATAAATAATAGATTTGCCATGCTCTATAAGGATAAGGGAGCAAAGAGTGCAACTAGTTGGTTTTATGACTTTTCAAAAAAAGTTGATTACATCCGCACGGATCGAATTGCTAAAAATGAAGAGTGGCTGGCGCATACGAGTTATGGAGATTTAGAGATTACGATTAACTTGTCTAAGCCAGAAAAAAATCCACAAGAAATAGCTGCTCTAAAAAAAGTAAAACAAGGTTTTTATCCTAAATGTTTGTTATGTAAAGAAAATGCTGGTTATGCAGGAAGAGTTAATCATCCGGCTAGACAAAATCATCGTATTATACCAGTGACTCTAGAAGAGGAACAATGGTTCCTGCAGTTTTCGCCATATGTTTACTATAATGAGCATGCTATTTGTTTTTCTGAACGGCATGAGCCAATGACCATTTCGAAAAGAACATTTACTAGATTACTAGAATTTGTTCACCAATATCCTCATTACTTTATGGGGTCTAATGCCGATCTGCCGATAGTTGGAGGGTCCATTCTTGCCCATGAGCATTTTCAAGGGGGATATCATGAATTTCCGATGGCAAAGGCAGAAATAGAAGCTGGATTTACGTTGGAGCAGTTTCCTGCTATCCATGCAGGAATAGTTAAATGGCCGATGTCTGTTTTACGTCTAAATGGTACAGACAAACAACAATTAGTGGAAGCATCTGATTATATATTAAAAAAATGGCTGGATTATAGTGATGAAAGTGTTGATATTCTTGCATATACAAACGGTGTTCGTCATAATACGATCACGCCAATTGCAAGAATGCGCAATGGCCAATATGAAATGGATTTAGTGCTCCGTAATAATCGTACAAGTGAAGAATATCCATTCGGGATCTTCCATCCACATGAGGAAGTTCATGCGATTAAACAAGAGAATATTGGTTTGATTGAAGTGATGGGGTTAGCAGTTTTGCCAGGAAGATTGAAAGTAGAAATGAGCTTACTTGCAGAGAATATCGTCAAAGCTGATTTTGAAGAGCGCATCCGTCTAGAGCCAGCTATTGTAAAACACTTAGCATGGGCAAAAAAAGTTAAAGAAAACAATCCACAGATGACAAAAGAAAATGTAAGTACTATCTTACAAACAGAAATAGGAATTGTTTTTGAGACAATCTTACATCATGCCGGTGTATTTAAAAGAGATGACGATGGAACAAAAGCCTTTTATCGGTTTATAGAGACACTATAAAAAGTGCAGAGGAAAAAGATTAGATTGGTTAAGGTTAGAATATGAATGAGAGATGAAAAAAATTCTTAGAGATCACTCGTTTTATAAGAAAACAGGCGGTCTCTAAGAAATCAACTCTTAAACTTAATATTAAAGAACCTTTAGCGCCAAGTGATTGTGAATGGTTTTATAAAAATGCTGCTTATCTGTTTGCTGCTTTTTTAACCGGAGCTTAGGGTTCGGGATATGTAATTGGACTTTATGATAATCTCTATAAGATAAATAAATAGTATAAACTGATTTTCCAAGAGCGGTAAAGAATGCTTCTGGTACCATAATTCTCTTTAAAGCCCCTTCATATGGTTCAATCGAAAACATAAACTGGTTATGGATGTTGTTTCGATCGCGGAACAGGAGATGTTCAATCTCTTTTGGGTGATCACCTGCAATACGAATATCGAAGCGGAAGAAACCATTCGTATATTCACAATTTATTAATTCAGCATACATAGGGACTCTAATAAAGTTATAAGGCGAGCTTAGCGGAGAAACCCAGTAAGCAGTATCATCTTTAACTACATGTTTTTTTATTTTTTCTTGATTCATCCATCGAAATAATGTTTCGATATCCTTATAGCGTTTTTGTGAAAATAACTGATAACAAACCTTATTATAAGGATGGTAAAAATGGTCACTGATCTCATAATCCAACGAAGAAGTCGTCCGTAACATTTTTTTCATGGTGGATATATATGCTTTCCTTTTTAAAAACTCATCTAATTTCCCTTTAAATGTTTGATTGTTTTCCGTTCTTAGCGTATGATACCGATTTATAAATCGATTAAAGCAATCAAATTCATACAAGCGATTAAGGACCATTCGCTTTAACTCTGAATCCATTTCTTTCTCTTTAAAGTAGTTGATTACTTTTCGATTACAATGCATTTTATTTAATACATTCGTCTGCTTCGTCAAGGATTCGTCATTATCATCTAAGCGATTTAAATAGTAGATAACAGCTTCTGTTGTTGAGATTTTTTTACAATTAGTCAATACTTCCATGAAAAATTGCTTATCTTCTCCATACTTCATCTCAGGAAATTGAATTTGGTTCTGTTTTATAATGCTAGACTTCATTAATCTTGCCCTAGGTCCTAAATGATGAAAAATATGTGGGATACTCGCCGGGGGGATACTTCTTCTTTCTTTCCATGATTCGTGTTCGCCTACTATGGCATTTTTTTTAGACGTGACTTTAATTGTTTTTCCCACTATATAATCATCATCTGTTTCATTTAGTACACTATAGAGTTTTTCCAAGCCAGTCTTTTCAAACCAATCATCTGCATCTAAAAAAGTTAAGTAAGGGGCCGATGAAAGTTCAATGCCTAAATTTCTAGGATAGCCAGGTGTGCCTGTGTTTTTCGCTAGAAGAGCGAGTTTAATATTAGGATGCTCGTTAACAAATTTCTTCAAGATAGAACGAGTTTGATCTTTAGAGCCATCATCAATAAGTATATATTCAATCTGTGGCATAATGGATTGCTGTAAAACCGATTCAATCGTCTTCTGGATCGTTTTTTCATTGTTAAATACGGGGGTAATAACAGAAATAATCGGCTGTTCTAAATAGTTTGCACTCTGTAATAGTTCATATTTATATTTATTGTTTTTTCGAAGAGATGATATATTTTTCATTGCATTCCCTACCTTCATAATTAAAACTAAAAGAAAGTCCTTATAGCAATCATTATGAATCAACAAGCTACAAGGTATACTTCCATAAATAGAAAAAATAGTGCATACGTTATTGTTTTTTATCCTGTATAATATAGAGAGAGAAGAACAAGTAAGGAAATCTAGCTTTACATCAAGGAAAAATGAAAAGGCTTTCTTAATTAGCGGGTTTCAAAGAATGCCTGCTCTATAATTGATTTTTCTGGAAGAAAGCAATGTATAAGGAGGTTTATAGGTGACAACTATTAGTGATATCGCTAAACTTGCGGGCGTGGCCAAAAGTACTGTTTCTAGATATTTAAATGAAGGTTCTGTCAGTGAAGCCACGAAAAGAAAAATACAGCATATTATCAAAGAAACCGGCTATACGCCTAATGCATTTGCTCAAAGCTTAAAAGCAAAGAAGACAAATATTATTGGAACAATTGTGCCTCAATTAGATTCGTATGCTTTTTCACGGACTTTAATAGGAATAGATGAAGAGTTGAAGGCAAGGAATTATCAAATGTTAATTTCTCATTCAAATTTAGATTTGGAACGGGAAATAGAAAATATTCATTCTTTAGTAAGACAGAAGGTTGCTGGGATCATTTTATTAGCAACAGAAGTTACGAATCGCCATTTAATGATCATTAAACAACTAGGAATCCCTGTGCTTATTGTAGGGCAACAGCATGAGGAGATTCCAAGTTTAATTCATAATGATTATGAAGCAGCATATGAATTAGGGAAATATATACTTTCTCAAGGGCATAAAAGAATCGCCTTCCTTGGTCTCCAAGAAAAAAATGTTGCAATAGGAATTGATCGGAAAGAAGGGTTTAAGAAAAGTATCGAGGAAACAGCAAATATAGATGTCCAATTTTTTGAGGTGAAGATGGATCAAGAAACACAATCATTTTCCATTGTTTCTGAAATAATCGATCGATTTCACCCTAGCATCATTGTATGTGCTACAGATAATATTGCCATGGGAACAATGAAAGCAATCTATTCGAAGGGGATTTCTATTCCTTGCGATCTGTCCATAACCGGGTTTGGTGGGTATGAAATGACTGAGATGATATATCCAGGTTTAACCACTGCAAAGTTTTTTTATAAAGATGCTGGCAATCTAGCAGCCAGAAAGATGTTAAGTCTCATTAATGGTGATGATACTCCCATGAAAACAGTTTCTGGGTATGAAATTATTTACCGCGAAAGTGTTAGGCAAATGTAAGTTCAACTAAATGATATCAGCTAAAAGTGGATTTAGCCGATATCATTTATTCATATTTTTAGAAATAGCAGCAAGAAGGACAATAGGAACTTGACGAAATAAAAGGAAATAACTATAATTTGAGGTGAAACCGATTACCGCTAGTTAGTTTGGGGAAATAGAAAAATAGTGAATATCTGATAGGTTAATATTTAATCATCCAAGAAGAATAAGTATAAATCAACTGGTATAGACATCTAGATATATAGATACGCATATTTTTAAAAAAAGGAGCTTTTAGAATCATGATAACGGATGAAGCAAAAGAATTAATATTAAAAAATGTATGTATTTACACAGAAACGGAAGTTAATCCAAATGGGTATGTAGTTGTGAAGGAAGGGAAAATTAATTCGATTGGGTTAATGGACTCCTTCCTTGAAAAAGAATGGGAAAATGCACATATACTAGATTTTCCAAAGGGTATGAATTTAATACCAGGGTTTATTGATATTCATATCCATGGAGCAAATAATGCTGACGCAATGGATGCGTCACAGCAAGCCTTAGAAATTATGGCTGAGACATTGCCAAAAGAAGGAACAACAAGCTTTTTAGCAACTACCATGACACAAGAGGTAGAAAGTATTGAAAATGCGCTCACAACTATTGCCCAGTATGTCGAGACAGCTGATCAATCAGGAAAAGCAGAAATCATCGGGATTCACTTAGAAGGTCCCTTTATCTCCGAAAAGAGAGTTGGAGCACAGCCAGTCCAATCTGTTAAAAAGCCGAATGTAGAGTTATTTAAAAAATGGCAGACATTATCCAATAATCAAATCAAACTTGTTACGATGGCACCTGAGGAAGATGAAAACTTTGAGCTTGTTCGCTATTTAAAGGCAGAGAATATCGTTCCATCAATAGGGCACTCAGATGCAGTTTATGAGCAAGTATTATCAAGCATTCAAGCTGGTGTAAATCATGTTACTCATCTGTTTAATGGAATGAGAGGTCTGCATCATCGTGATCCAGGAGTTGCAGGCGCAGCCTTGCTCCATTCGGAGTTAATGGCTGAAATGATTGTCGATGGTGTTCATATTCATCCAGAAATAGTTAAACTTGCTTTTTTACAAAAGGGGGCTGAACATATCATTCTCATTACAGATAGCATGCGGGCAAAATGGCTTGCGGATGGTATTTCATCCTTAGGTGGGCAAAAGGTAATTGTTCGTGATGGAAAAGCGTTATTAGAAAATGGTGCTCTTGCGGGTAGTACATTAAAAATGAATGATGCTATCAATAATATGATGAAATTTACAGGATGCTCTTTACAGGATGTTGTCAAGATGGCATCTTATAATCCAGCTAAGCAAATTGGTGTCTTGGATAAAAAGGGAAGTATTGCAAAAGGTAAAGATGCAGATTTAGTCGTATTAGATGAAAATAATCAAGTGGCACTAACAATTTGTAAAGGGAAAATTGTATATTCGAATGGAGGATTTTCAGCATGAAATTAATTGAAGTTCAAAACTACGATGAAATGAGTAAAGTAGCAGCCAAAAAAATAATAGAGCAAATACAAACGAAGCCAAATAGTGTGCTAGGTCTTGCTACTGGGGGAACTCCAGTAGGAACCTATCAGTATTTAATAAAGGATTTTACGGAGAACCAAACATCCTATGAAAAAGTTATCACCGTTAATTTAGATGAATATGTTGGTTTAGAAGAGGATAATCCTCAAAGTTATAGCTATTATATGAAAGAACACTTATTTAATCATATAAATATTCCTGAAAATCAAACTCATTTGCCTTTTGCCAAAAATATTGATGATAAAGAAGCAGGAAAAAATTATGAGAAACTGATTGATTCTTTTGGTGGAATGGATATGCAAGTTTTAGGAATAGGTGAAAATGGACATATCGGTTTTAATGAACCAGGTACTTCGTTCTCTTCTACAACTGATGTTGTTCAATTAGCTGACTCGACAAGAGAGGCAAATGCTCGCTATTTTACTAGTATGGATGAGGTACCAACACATGCTATCTCTATGGGGATTTCCACTATAATGAAAAGTCGGAAAATCTTATTGCTCGTGTCTGGAGTGAAGAAGGCATCTGTGCTTAATCAGTTATTTCATTCCGATATAAAAGAGGATCTTCCAGCTTCTATTTTGAAAAAGCATCCGGATGTTACAATTATCGCTGATCAGGAGGCTTTATCTATTTTGAAAGAAAATAAAGGAAGTGTGTATAGTTGATCATTAAAGATTCACATATTCCTATCTATTATCAATTAGAAATGGAGATAAAAGAAATTATTAAAGAGCTAAAGCCTGGTGACCCTATTAGCTCGGAACGGGAGTTTTCCGAAAAATACGGTATTAGCAGGATGACGGTTCGTCAAGCTATTAATAACTTAGTAGCTGAAGGCGTACTTGTTCGTCAAAGAGGGAAAGGGACTTTTGTTGCTGCACAAAAGGTAGAACAAGAGCTTTCTGGATTAACAAGTTTCTCGGAAGATATGCATTCAAGAGGGTTAACACCAAAAACAAAAATTCTTGATTTTAAAATAATTCCTTGTCCAAGAGGCATTGCCAGTAAGTTGAAGATAGAAGAGGGCGACCAAGTTTATGAGGTTAGCCGATTACGGATTGCGGATGATATCCCAATGGCCCTTGAAACTTCCTACCTTCCGACGCTCTTGATTAAGGAGCTGCAGGAAGAGACTTTACATGGTTCTATATATGAATATGTGGAGCAAACTTTACATCAAAAGATTAGTCACGCTACCCAAACAATTGAATCAACGTTATCCCATAAAAATGAAAGTGCATCTCTTGGGATTAAAGAGGGGGCACCGGTGCTGCTGATGGAGCGTTTTAGTTATTTGGCTAATGGAACTCCTTTTGAATATGTGAAATCTATTTATCGCGGAGACCGGTATAAATTTATTATTGATATGAAGAGATCTTAATCACGATGCTAGATTACTACAAAGTAGTTACATGAACTGATGATAAAGAGATGGAGTCCCTACAAATAGAGACTGTATAAATATGGTCAGTAATTGCTTCTGACGACAGCATATTTAAAATAAAGTTTGATGAAAAACATAAATATAACAATGGAAATACGGTAGCCCCTTTGTAGGACTTCCGTATTTTTTTTTGTAAAGTGAAAAGGGAAATAGTAGAGAAGAGGAGGTTTAGTCATCTGTATTCTAGAATTCATTATATTGGGGCTTGAGGTGAATAAATAGGGGAAGAAATTTACTAAATAGGAGGAGCCTATATGTCTATTGATATAAATTGTGATTTAGGGGAAAGCTATGGTGCTTATCAAATTGGGAATGATGAAACAATTATCCCCTATGTAACTAGTGTAAATATTGCTTGTGGTTTTCATGCCGGTGATCCAACTACCATGAGGAAAACGGTGAATCTTGCACTGGAGAATAAAGTGGCGATTGGTGCCCATCCAGGCTTTAATGATGTTCTTGGCTTCGGGAGGAGAGAAATAAATATATCACCCAATGAAGTATATGATATAGTCATTTATCAAATAGGAGCATTAGAAGCATTTGTGAAAGCAGAGGGCGGAACCTTGCAGCATATAAAGCCACATGGTGCGTTATATAATATGGCTGTGAAAGATGGACGATTGGCTGATGCGATTGCCAAAGCTATTTACAAGATAAATCCTGCGTATATTCTATTCGGTTTAGCGAACAGTGAATTGATTAGAGCAGGGAAACGTTATGGCTTAGAAACTGCTAACGAGGTATTTGCAGATCGAACTTATCAATCAGATGGAAGTTTAACCCCACGTACACATAAACAAGCTCTTATCGACTGCCCTAAACAGGCAGCTAAACAGATAATTGATATGGTTAAGAATAAAAAGGTTACCTCTGTACAAGGTGAAGAGATACCTATTCAAGCAGATACCATATGTATTCATGGTGATTCCACCCATGGTATATCCATTGTAAAAGAAGTAACATCTACGTTACTTCAATCGACAATAACCATCCGCAATTTTATGGAGAAAATATAAGTATTTGAATTTAGTATTGCTAAAAAACCCCCTCAACTAGGATGTTGGAAACTAACTACAATAAAAGAATTTAGTTACAATTAATGATTTAATAAAATGAATAGAAAATTAATCAATTTTTAAAGAAAAAACTGGAATTTTTATTACGTTAAGATGTATAATATATTTCATTGATGTTACAATAAAATAGTTTTGTAATTGCTTTGTAACAAAAAAGATAAATACTTTAGGATAGTAATAATTAAATGAAGAACTCGCAAGAAATACATACTTACTATTTAATAATGGAATAAAAAATGCTCTCTGGAATTTTAGTAATAGGAGTTTTTTGATTGTTATCTGTCCGTTGATTCACTGGTTTTGTTAGGGGTGGGGGAAATGGGTTCGATTGAAGAGCTCTATGAAAGATATAGTCAAGAATTAATTCATTTTCTGATCTATTTAGGGGTGAAAAAGGAAGAGGCAGAAGATTTAGTACAAGAAGTTTTTATACGATTGCTAAAAACAAAGTGTCTCTTTAAAGGGGAAAGTAGTGAGCGAACTTGGCTATATACAATTGCTAAAAATATTGCCATTGATCATTTTAGAAAACAAAAAAATTCCTATACCTTTGATTGTGAAATACCTATCCATATAAAGGATGAACAAGCTCTTCCTGATGAAGTTGCCATGAAGAAAGAACAGCTTGATTGGATTAAACATTTACTTTATTGTTGTACAGAAGATCAAAAAAAAGTAATTTACTGCAGATATTTAAAGGAATTGTCTATAGGAGAAACTGCTTTGAATTTGGGGTGGTCTGAAAGTAAAGTGAAGACGACACAGCATCGGGCTTTAAAATTGCTCAAAAAGAATTTAGTAGGCATATAAAGTCCGCAAGGTAACAGAAGGAGTTAAATGTGTTAGGGACAAATTTAACTTTCACTTACATTAAAAAAGTGGAGGCATATCCTCCACTTTTTTGTTTACTTTATTCCTTTCATCTTGTTTTGAATCATAGGTGATAACAAGAAAAGGATAATACTTAAGAAAATAGCTACTCCTCCAAGAATACCGAAATATGCAACTTCAGATATTTTTGTGAATAATGGGGCGATTTGTGCATTTAGTGCTTGGGCAGCAGCACTGGATAAGAACCAAAGACTCATTGTCTGTGCAGAGAAAGCCGCTGGCGCCAGTTTAGTTGTAGCAGACAGGCCAACTGGAGATATACATAGCTCTCCAACTACTACTAGGAAATAGCTTAATACTAACCATAATGGGCTAACTAATGTGTTTACTCCGCTTAAATAAGCAGGTAACATCATAATGATAAAGGATAAACCGGCAAACAATAAAGCAATTGAAAACTTCTTAGAAACAGAAGGTTGACGATTTCCAAGCTTAACCCAAATCCATGCAAATACCGGTGCAAATATAATAATGAACAATGGATTGATTGATTGGAAAATAGTTGGTGAAAGACTAAATCTGCCAAACTCTAATTGTGTTCGTTTATCAGCATAGGCAGCAAGAATGGTTGATCCTTGTTCTTGAATCGCCCAGAACATAACGGCAGCTAAAAACAGTGGGATATAGGCAATCAATCTAGAACGCTCATCACGAGTAGTTTTTGGACTGCGATACATAACAATAAAATAAATAGCTGGAATTAAGAAGCCGAGAATTCCGACAATTGTGACAAAAGATTCGAAAGTTAAGATTTTCAATGGAATTAAAATAGCTAAAATGATGGCAATGACCACTATGCTAATACCAATAGAAGAATATACCTTTTTCTTTTCTTTTTTAGATAATGGATTTGGCACAAATGTACCAGCAAGACCTAAATTCTTCTTCTTTGTCATCATGAATACAATTAATCCACATAACATACCAATTGCAGCAAGTCCAAAACCAAGATGGAAACTATAATTCATTCCAATTTCGCCAACAATAATTGGTGACAGGAATCCACCAAGGTTAATTCCCATGTAGAATATACTAAAACCTGCGTCACGACGCGCATCCTCTGGACTATACATTTCTCCAACAATACTTGATACATTTGGTTTTAATAATCCTGTTCCGATAACAATTAAAATCATGGAAATAAAGAACATGGTAATACTACCCGGCACAGCTAATACAATGTGACCAAGCATAATGAATATACCGCCATAGAAAACGGCCTTACTTGTCCCAAATATTCTATCTGCAAACCATCCACCAATTATACCAGACATATAAACGAGTGAACCGTAGATAGATACAATGGCAATCGCCGTACCTTCGGAAATACCTAATCCACCTTTAGATACTTCGTAGTACATATAATAAACTAGGATGGCTCTCATCCCATAGTAGGAAAATCTTTCCCAAAATTCTGTAAAGAAAAGTGTAAACAACCCTTTAGGGTGACCAAAAAATCCCTTTTGGGGAACACTGTCCACAATTTTCTGTTTATTTAAATCTGACATTAAAGAAACCTCCTCTATTATTTTAATATAATACTGAAAAGATACTAGACTTGTCAAAAAAAATTTTGCTAGAGCATAAAATTGGAATAAATTGTGGCTTTTTAGAGTCTAAATTCATAATAATCATTTTATTATGAAAAATAATAATGTTTTTAATATAATTTTTTTGCTTCAAGTGAGTAGTTTTAATTTGATTCGAAATATATGTATAAAAAATTAGCAGAAGGAAGCATACTAGAAAAAAACGAGTTGGTGAGCACGGGTGCAACAATTCAATGAGCAAGCATATAGACATAAAAACATGAATATGTCTATTATTGGAACAAATTATTTAAGTGTAAGCAATCCTTTGATGCCACTATGGTGGGCTCTTGCCATGCCAGGTACTGGTCATATTATGGTTGGAAAGTTATTGATAGGAGTACTTTTATTTATATGGGAATTTTTGATTAATACACAGGCGCATTTAAATTTAGCTATTTTGTACTCCTGTATTGGCGAATTTCAATTAGCTGCTGAATCGCTGGATATAAGATGGTTTTTTTTCTATGTAGGAATTTATATTTTTAATGCATGGGATGCATACAGAATAACTACGGATATTAATCAATTTTCTAAGTTAGCTAAAGAGGAAAGATATCCACTAATGCCATTTGTCATCCATCCATTGGGAATCAATTATTTGCAGCGAGTAAATAAATGGGTACCAGTATTTTGGTCCATCATTACTCCAGGTCTTGGTCATTTAATTCTTAGAAACTTTTTAACGGGTTCATTTTTATTAGCTAGTCATCTAATCATAATCTACCATTCAAAAGCATTAGAAGGAATTTATTTCACTTGCAGAGGATTGTACGGTTTAGCGACCTCCATTATTAATATAGAATGGCTTCTGTTTCTGCCGTCCATTTATCTATTTGCTGCATGTGATACATATTACCATGCCATCGAAATGAATCAACTGTTTAGACTAGAACAGAGCCATTATCTTGAACAAAAATATTCTTTTTATCTTAAAAGAAACTTTAAAATAAAGGACAATAATCCATGAATATTATCTCCGTCTTTGATCATTCCTTAAAAGTCGAATTGGTACTACATGAATTAGAAAAACATCATATTCGCAAGGAAGATATATTTGTATCATCTCTTAATAAAAAAGGGGTAGAGAAAAAATATATGGATCCTTTCAATGCAGATGGTTTTAATATGTTCTTTGTTGCTAGTGTGAGTATGATTATGATGCTTTTGGGGACCATCTATGGATTTGTTCTTTATTTAGGTCCAATTCTTTGGGGATTAATTGGTTTAATAGCGGGAATTTGTATCACTATTCCGGTAGATTATTTGTATAAGCGGTGGAGAAATAAAGAAGAGATAAAGCCAAGTAAAGCGGAGTTAATTATCGTTATTCATTGTGAGGAGACTCAAGTAGCTTTAATAGAAAGTCTATTGTACCAACATCATACAATTGGGTTAGTTAAAATATAAAAAAAAGGAATCTAAATTTATAGACTCCTTGTTACTATTTTATCCACGTATTGCTTTAATTGCTTCTTCACGATTAGGATTGTTATAAATAAATGATCCGGCAACAAGAACATTCGCGCCTGCCTCTTTGACTAATACAGCAGTTTCAGTATTAATACCACCGTCTACTTCAATATCAAGTGTTGGATTTAACAGATCTGCTAACTGACGTACTTCTTTAATTTTAGGAAGGACATTAGGAATAAAAGCCTGTCCGCCAAAACCAGGATTAACTGTCATTAATAGAACCATGTCAATATCTTCGATAATATGCTTAATCATTTCTACTGGCGTACTTGGATTTAATACTACTCCAGCCTTTACGCCCTGTTCTTTTATTAATTGAATAGTACGATGCAAGTGGCGAGAGGCCTCTACATGTACGGTGATGATATCAGCACCAGCCTTAGCGAATGCTGGAATATAAGCATCTGGATTTTCAATCATTAAATGAACATCTAATGGCAAAGTTGTCACAGGACGAATTGCTTCCACAATAAGTGGGCCAATAGTTATATTTGGTACAAAATGACCATCCATTACATCCACATGAATGTAATCAGCGCCACCTCGTTCTACATCTTTCACTTCATCCCCTAGCTTAGCAAAATCAGCGGAGAGAATGGAGGGTGCAATCTTAATCATTTGTATGCCTCCCTTTCTTAATCTATGTATTACATCAAAATTATAGCAGATTGTGAGATATCGAACAAGCTGATTGGATGCGCTTGCTTGTTTTTATGAAAGGTGAGGATAAAAAATTGTAGCCACTTCGTTCGAATAAGAGGATAAATAGAAGTGGCTATCCATAAGTGAATCTCATCATAGTGAAGAATTATAGTTTAGTTATGATTTCTTTTTGAATATCAGCTGGTGCTGCAGCATAATTTGTTGAAATACATGCAATAAGCATTTCTTTATTCTTGTAGAAAGGTTCTTTGTTTTTATTATAATAAAAACGAACACTTTCTTCTTCTTTAAAAAATTCTTTTCCGATTTTTAATAGAGTAGTAACGGGTAGTTTCTCAAAGGAAACAGTGCTTACTTCTTCTTTTCTAGAAACTACAGGCTGTTCTTGGTCTGTATTCTTAAATTCGCTCACCAATTTTTTTAGAACTTTTTCTTGCGAGATTACTTGTTTCAAAAGTTTTTTACGAACTCTTTTTTTCTTCGATTGAAGTCCAAAAGTTTCTAATATATAGTGATGTAATTCTGTATTTTGTGTTACTTCTTCTTGCATCTTACTCATTGTATCCATTGCAAAACTCCTCTAATCTTTTCTTTCACCACTAAATCCATAGAAAATAGGGATTTGGCACTGAATCATTATATACTAAACTGTTAAAAGTACAAAATTTACTTCGGTTAACGAAATAAAAAATATACATTCTAATAAATAAGAGCTGATTTCCGTTGCAGGGGTTCGCTTTCCGTGGGCTCGCGCTGAGACGATTCAGCCTAAAGGCCTGCAGGGTCTCAGGTTGTCTCGCAGATCCCACAGGAGTCTCACCCCTTTCACTCCAAGCAATGCATAATAATTCTATTTGCATTTCCTAAATTCCTTTTGTCAGCAAGCTGAAAGAAGGCCTCAAAAGCCTTCTTTCCTTTATCCACGTTCTTCAAATAGGCGGACAATTTCTACGATTACATTTGTTGCTTTTACCATGTTATCGACAGAAATGAACTCATATTTACCATGGAAGTTTTCTCCACCTGTAAAAATATTGGGAGTTGGCAATCCCATATAAGATAACTGTGAACCATCTGTACCACCGCGAATTGGCTGAACAATTGGTGTAATACCGAGATTTACCATTGCTTGATAGGCTACATCCACAATTTCTTTTACGGGTTCAATTTTTTCCCGCATATTGTAGTATTGGTCGTTTAATTCCAGTTTTACTGTTTCGGCACCATACTTTTCATTTAACTCCGCTACAATTGTCTGCAGGATTCTTTTTCTCTCTTCAAAAGAAGTACGATCAAAATCACGGATAATATAAGCAAGCTTTGTTTCTTCCACGTCTCCCTCAAAGGATAGTAAATGATAAAAACCTTCATAGCCCTCCGTATATTCAGGTGCCTCATTTGCTGGTAAGCGGTTTTGTAATTCCATCGCTATTTTCATACTATTAACCATTTTTCCTTTTGCTGTACCAGGATGAACATTCGTTCCCTTCACTGTGATTTTTGCGCCAGCAGCATTGAAGCTTTCATATTGCAATTCGCCTAATGGCCCGCCATCAACAGTGTAAGCAAAATCAGCATTAAAGGCTTTTACGTTAAATTTATGTGGACCTCTGCCGATTTCCTCATCTGGTGTAAATGCCACTCTAATTTTACCATGTTTAATTGCTGGGTTTTCTTTTAAGTAAATAAGAGCTGTTACAATTTCTGCAATACCTGCTTTGTTATCTGCTCCTAGTAAGGTTGTGCCATCCGTTGTCAACAAAGTATGTCCTACGTAATTTTTTAATTCTGGAAAATCTTTAGGAGATAAAACGATATGTAAATCTTCGTTTAAGGTAATATCCTCCCCATCATAATTTTCCACTTTTTGTGGACGTACATTTTTACCTGTAAAATCAGTAGCAGTATCTAAGTGAGCAAGGAAGCCGATTGTCGGCACTTTTTTCTCAGTATTTGCTGGCAAAGTTGCCATCACATAACCGTTTTCATCAATCGTTACTTCTTCCATACCAATTTCTTTAAGCTCTTCCACCAATAAATTGGCTAATGTTAATTGTCCTGGTGTAGACGGACATTCTAAATTATTTTCATTTGATTGGGTATCGACAACTGCATACGATACAAAACGATTTATTATATTTTCTTTCATGCGATTCAACTCCTTTATCAGATAGTTTGATTTTATCATAGGAGGAATGAATAAGACGAATATTGTGAATTTATGCTAAAAAGTCTCCCATTTCAGTTGTCGTTGGTAAATAGGTATGTTCACAATTATGTTGAATTTAGTGGAGGATTGATGCTTTATTTACAGAGCTTTTTAGATAGAATATAGTTAATAGGGTTTGAAAAAGGAGATTGAGAATGAAAAGAAAAAATAGACCGATTATTATATTTAGTGTAATTGTGGTAATTATTATTATTTGTATCGCAGCTATATGGACACTAAAGAGTAAGGATAATGACGCAATTGAAGACATACAGAAAATAAATGCATCAGCTACTTTTAATCAACAAGAGGAAGAATATATCGTTTATTTCTGGCAAGCCACTTGTACATACTGTAAACAAATTGAAAAAGATGTTCTTTCTTTTAGCAATAACGGTGACACACCTATTTATGTTGTAGATATGCAGGATGAAAAAAATGAATCGAGCTGGTATGACTGGGAAGAGCATCATAAAAAGTATGACCAAGTAATTGGGAAAATCGAAGACGGGAAAGAAGTATGGAATGAGGGCATAAACATAGAGAATTTCCAAAATGATAAAAATACTGCTTGGGGAATTGTCGCGAACGAAGAAAACCAAATCATTGCAACACATAATACTGCTTTCGGAAACGAAGTACCAGAAAACGCGGAAGAAATTGAGATTACAGGAACACCAACGATGATAAAAATCAAAGATGGGAAATTTGCAGCATATGCAGTCGGCGTGGAAGAAACTGTAGAAATGCTAGGGAAGTAAACAGTAAAGAAGCTTTAAGATAGGGTGAACCTGTCTTAAAGCTTCTTTTTTTGAAGAAGAGCGACAAAGTGACAGAATTCGGCGGGAGGGATGTTCATAAAAGGAATGAAAGCCAAAAAGTAGGACGGGAAAAAGAAAAGTGGCATTCATTAAAAGGATGAAAGCCCAAAAAACAAAAACATTCGGAAAAAGTAGTGTTCATGAAGGGAATGAAAGTCAGAAAGAAGAAGGTCAAAGAGAAAAGTGGCGTTCATCAAGCAAAAGAAAGCGAAAATACATCTTAACTCACTAAAAAACAATAATAAGCGAAAGCGTAACATAGATACACATCATATTCTTCCCTTTTAAGAGGATTAGTCTTTAAAAAGAGAAATAAAAACAAATAAACTATTTCAAAAACAAACAAACATATTATATAATGTATTTGGGGTATAAAAAAACAATTTCTGAAGGGAGAAATATTAATGGTACAGAATTTATGGAATAATGAAAAAGCTTCGCAGTTAAATAAGGGATTAGAAGAACTTGTATATCGTTCCAACTTAATCGGAACAGATCGAGCAGTATGTAATTGGGGTGGCGGTAATACTTCAATGAAAACAATCGAAAAGGATTTTCGTGGTAGAGACATAGAAGTAATGTGGGTAAAAGGAAGTGGTTCAGATTTAGCAACAATGAAAGCGCATAATTTTACTGGTCTAAAGCTAGAGGATATAAAACCGTTAATGGAAAGAAAAGAAATGTCAGATGAGGAAATGGTTGCTTATCTATCTCATTGTATGATTGATCGTTCTCATCCAAGGGCATCTATTGAAACTTTATTACACGCTTTTTTACCGTATAAACATGTAGATCATACACATCCCGATGCTATTATTAGTATTTGCTGTGCTGATAATGGAAAACAAATTGCCGAAGAAATATATGGGAATCGTTTCGTTTGGGTACCGTATATTCGTCCTGGCTTCACCTTATCTAAAATGATTGCAGAAGGTGTGAAGAATAATCCAAATGCAGAATTAGTATTAATGGAAAAACACGGTCTTGTTGTTTGGGGAGAAACTGCCGAAGAAAGCTATAACAAAACAATTTCAATTATTAACGAAGCGGAAAAATATATTCATAATAAAATAGACGAGGAGCAAGTATTTGGCGGAGAACAATATCCTGCTTTAAATGAAGAAGAGGCAGAAGAAATTTTAAGCCAAGTAATGCCAGTAATCCGGGGCGCGGTTAGTGGAGAAAAACAAATGCTGTTAACCTACGATAGAGGGGCTGATGTGCTTCAATTTGTAAATAGCAAGGATGCGAAAACCTTATCACAAATTGGTGCAGCATGCCCAGATCATCTTGTACATACGAAAAGACAGCCTTTATATATTGAATGGAATCCAACAACGAAAGATATTGCTAGTTTAAAAGAAAAGATTAAATCAGGTGTAGAAGAATTTAAAAAAGAATATACATCGTATTTTGATAGAAACAAAGAGACTGGAGATCAAATTTCTGAAACTGCTCCGCGTGTTATTTTAATACCTGGTATTGGTATGGTTAACACTGGGAAGACACTAGCTATGGCAGCAGTAAGCGGCGCTTTATACCACCGTGCAATTTCTGTTATGAAGGGAACTACCACCTTAGGTAATTTCGTCTCGTTAAATGAAAATGAATCATTTAAAATAGAGTATTGGCCACTAGAATTGTATAAATTAGCTCTTGCCCCGAAAGAAGCTGAATTCTCTCGTAAAGTCGCATTTGTTACAGGTGGAGCTGGTGGGATAGGCAGTGAAACATGTCGACTATTTGCAGAGCAAGGGGCACATGTTGTTATTGCAGATCTTAATATAGAAGGTGCCGAAAAGGTTGCAGCAGAAATAAATGAGAAGTATGGTTCCATGAGAGCATTAGCTGTTAAGATGGATGTAACAAAAGAAGATGCGGTGAAAGAAGCGTACAAGAAAACAGCTCTAACCTTTGGTGGTGTGGATATCATCGTCAATAACGCTGGTCTTGCTACTTCTAGCCCGTTTGACGAAACGTCTCTACAAGAATGGAATTTAAACTTAAATGTTCTTGGTACAGGGTATTTTCTAGTTGCAAGAGAAGCGTTCAAACAAATGAAGGAACAAGGACTAGGTGGAAGTATGGTCTTCATTGGTTCTAAAAACTCTGTCTACGCAGGGAAGAATGTTACGGCCTATAGTTCTGTAAAAGCAATGGAAGCGCATCTTGCACGATGTATTGCAGCAGAGGGAGGAGAATTCGGTATACGTGTTAATACTGTCTTACCTGATGCCGTATTACAAGGATCCGCTATTTGGGGCTCTAAGTGGCGTGAAGAGCGAGCAGCTAACTATGGAATTGAACCAGATCAATTAGAAGAGCATTATAAAAAACGGACCACTTTATTAGTTAATATTTTTCCAAAGGATATAGCGGAAGCGATTTGTTATTTCTCTTCCTCCAAAGCGGAGAAAACTACTGGATGCATGCTGACAGTAGATGGAGGAGTTCCAGCGGCCTTTACTAGATAATATTGGTTAGATTATTATTCTAATTTGTGCTTTTGACAGCCTCAAAGAGATAAAGATAAGCATAAAGGAAGTGTGATTTCCATGAAAATCACACTTCTTTTTAATGTTAAATAAGGTAATATATGTTAATATGGTTTATGAATGTTTATTAAACTAACGGATGAAAATTGGTTAAAAGTTGTTTTGTATTCCTGAATAAGACGAGGGAAATGAGGACATCTCTGTGAAATAGTATTAACGAATGACTAAAATATTTTTCCAGCTAATACCCTCAACTAATGGAAGGTCAATTTGGTTAAGTGGATATACCATTTGTGATGTTTCTAATAGTCCTCTAAAGCCAGGGAATATTATATTTGCAAAGGGGAGTAGGCGTTTATGAAAAGAATATTTTATAGTATGCTAATTCTTTTTCTATTAAGTGCATGTTCAAAAGGAGGGGGAATGGAGACGGAAGAGGAAATAGTCGATACAAATAATGTGAAGGTTCCTAGTACCATTTTTTATTCTGACAAACAAAATAGTGTAATTGATGAAGAAGAAATGAAATCAAGCATAAAAACATACTTAGACACCCATGAAGAATTATCTCTTGCTAGTTCCCCTTTTCAAGAGATAATAGACGAAGAAAAAGAATTAACGAAAAGTGATTTAGAGAAGTTAAAGCAAATTAACAGGCTTACAAGAGAAAATGATGATAACTTTTTAAACTATATCTCACAAAATACATTACCCCAGGGTTATCAAGAAGAATCCGAAAGAATAAGTAGATATATTACAAGTTTAAATGGGATGCTAGATGAATTAGATACAGTGCTCGACCAACTTACAGACGACTTGAATGAAGATGTCATTCCTACAGTAAACATGGACTCTTTATATAAAAGCAGTAAGGTAGTTAACGGAAGAGAACAGAAAAAAATAGAAGAGTTTCTGGAAAATAAAAATATCAAGACTAAAGCATTTGGACGTAAGCAATAAGAAAACAGCAGATTAGAACTGTAAACAGGGCTGTTCTTAAAAATAGAATGGCAAAACAGATAAAGCAGCATAGCTTCTTTTATAGGGAGAGCTGCTTTATGTATTCACCGTTTACAGTTTAACTTTCTGTGTGTTAGCGTTAATTCCTCCCCACCTTATTTATCAAAAAATATGTAAGATTCCTCGGAATAGTTGCTAAATTATTCTGTACTCTCATAATAATACAAAGATAGTTAAATTAGGAGGCAGACCTTCTTGGATCATGTTTTAATGGAACAATTAAGGAAGTTAACAGAGGAAGAAATATGCATTGTTCAGCAAAAACAAGGGGTAATAAAAGACATCTATACTAGTCAAAGTAATTTTATCATAGAAAGTGAAAAGTTTTTGCGTAATGATAAAATGATAGCGGTTAGAAAGCATACACGTTTTATTGATTTTCCTAAACATAAGCATAATTATATTGAGATTAATTATGTCGTAAATGGTCAGTTAAAGCAGAAAGTTGGGAACGATGAAATCGTGTTGAAAAGAGGAGAACTTCTATTTTTAAATCAGCACATGGAACATGAAATAGAGGCGTGTGATAAGGACGATATCGTCGTTAATTTCATCATTCAGCCGCCATTTTTTCAATTTATATTTCAATATTTACATGAAGAAAATAAGCTGACAGATTTTTTAATTAGTAGTTTATTTAAACATAAAGAGAGTGGTCAGTATTTATATTACAAGGTTTCAGAGGTCATAGAAATTCAGGATATAATTGGGAAACTATTAAAAGAAGAAAGTAATAATTCCATTTTATCTGAATCGACGATGAAGCTTTATATGGGATTATTAATGATTGAACTGATAAAAAATACTGATAAGATTCAACAAAATGAAGGAGTAACACAAGATCATTATGTAGTCATAGAGGCTTTGAGTTACATCGAAGAGCACTATCAGCTAGGGACACTGAATGAACTTGCTGGACGCCTTCACCAATCAATGTCTTCATTAAGTAAAAATATTAAGAAAGCAACAGGCTATACTTTTAAGGAATTGCAGCAGGAAAAGCGACTGAGCGAAGCAAAGAATCTATTAGAGACAACGGATCTTCCAATTAAGAGGATTGTAGAAGAAGTAGGTTATGATAATATAAGTTATTTCTATCGGATATTTAAAGAAAAATATAGAATGACGCCAAAAGCGTTTCGGTTGAAACTAGCAAAATAGTAATATGCTAGTTTTTTCTTTGTAATCTAATTCCTTTTATAAAACAATGAAGGAGATATGGAAAATAAGGACAATAAAAAAGAAAAGTGCGTTATTTTATTTAAAAATGAAACCCATTACAATATCCCTAAGAAAACGTTTTTTAATTCCTTTTCAAGGAGAGGTGTAAATGACTAGATATACACTGGCAGTAGATATTGGGGCCTCAAGTGGTAGGCTTATTCTCGGGTCTGTTTCATTAGAAAAATTAGAACTGAAAGAAATTCACCGGTTCGAAAATAGGATGATCAAAAAAGGACAGCATTATTGCTGGGATATAGAAATGATATTTTCGGAAATAAAAAAAGGAATTAAAAAATGTAATGACATAGGAATTACTCCTGAAAGTATTGGTATCGATACATGGGCAGTAGATTTTGTATTACTAGATGAAAAGGGGGAACTTTTAACAGATGCTGTTGCTTATAGGGACGATCGAACGGATGGCATGATGGAAGAAGTATTCCAGAAAATAATGAAAGAAAGATTGTATTTAGAAACGGGAATTCAATTCCAAAAATTTAATACTATTTATCAGTTATATTCGTTAAAAAAGACACAGCCAGAAGTATTCGCACAAGCGAAAACCTTTTTAATGATACCTGATTATTTACACTATTTATTATCAGGTATTGCAGTGAATGAATACACCAATGCTACTTCGACACAGTTATTAAATGCTTTCACCAAAAAATGGGATAAAACGATACTTGATACATTAGAGATCAATAAAGAAATATTCCAAGAAATTAAAAAGCCAAATACGATTCTTGGGAATTTAAGACCAGAATTAGTGGAAGAGTTTGGCTTTGATATGAAAGTGATTTTGCCAGCGACTCATGATACAGGTTCAGCAGTAATTTCAGTTCCAGCTTTTAATGATACAATCTATATCAGTTCGGGGACATGGTCATTGATTGGTGTGGAAAATAGATTTCCAATTTGTGTGACAAAGGCTTTAGATTATAACTTTACTAATGAAGGAGGAATTGATTATCGCTATCGTTTCTTAAAAAATATTATGGGACTATGGATGATACAGGAAGTCAGACGCAATTATAATAACCAATACTCTTTTGCCAAGTTTGTTGAATTAGCAAAAGAGGCACAAGGTTTTTCAAGTATTGTAAATGTAAATGATAATCGTTTTCTAAAGCCTGACAATATGGTAGAAGAAATTCAGAACTATTGTCTAGAAACAGGACAGCAAGTTCCGGCAACACCTGGAGAAATAGCGAAATGTGTTTATGATAGTTTAGTAGATAGCTATGTTATAGCGATAAATGAGATAGAAGAAATTTTTGAAAAAACTTTTCCGAGTATTAATATTATTGGCGGCGGCTGTCAGAATGAAATGCTAAACCAGCTACTTGCAGAAGCGTCTCAGAAGGAGGTATATGCTGGACCGATAGAAGCGACAGCAATTGGGAATATTGTTTCTCAATTCATCGCATTAGGAGAAATAGATAGTTTATCAGAGGCTAGACAAATGATAAAGCAATCATTTGAGATAAAAGTATATAAAGCTGCGGAAGATGCAATCAAATAAAAGGAGGACACAAACATGTCTGTTAAAGAAAATTTTGAGCTGGCAAAAAAACAATATGAGCAATGGGGAGTAAATGTAGAAGAAGCATTAGAAAAGCTAAAGAATATCCCGATTTCAATCCATTGTTGGCAAGGGGATGACATTGCTGGATTTGAAGTAAATCAAAGAGAATTATCTGGTGGTATTGATGTAACAGGGAATTATCCTGGGAAAGCAACGAATCCGGAGGAATTAAGAAGCGATTTAGAGAAGGCGCTCTCACTTATTCCTGGAAGACATCGCGTGAATCTCCATGCTATTTATGCAGAAACCAATGGGCTAGCCGTAGAAAGAGATGAGCTAGAGCCAAAGCATTTTGAAAATTGGGTGCAATGGGCAAAAGAAAATGGCTTAGGGCTGGATTTTAATCCGACTTTATTTTCCCATGAAAAAGCAGCTGATGGATTAACGTTAGCTCATCCAGATCAAGAAATTCGTGATTTTTGGATTCAACATTGTATTGCTAGTCGAAAAATTGCTGAATATTTCGGGAAAGAGCTCGGAACGCCTGCATTAACGAATATATGGATACCGGATGGCTACAAAGACATTCCAAGCGACCGTTTAACTCCAAGAAAAAGACTAAAGGATTCCTTGGATAAAATTTATGCTGTAGAAACAGATGAACGCTATAATTTAGATGCAGTAGAAAGCAAGGTTTTTGGAATTGGTTCAGAATCTTATGTAGTCGGTTCCCATGAATTTTACTTAGGCTATGCCTTGAAAAATAATAAATTATGCCTCATGGATACAGGTCATTATCATCCGACCGAGACTGTTTCGAATAAAATTTCTTCCATGCTTTTATTTAGTGATAAATTGGCATTACATGTATCTCGACCAGTAAGATGGGATAGTGATCATGTTGTTATTTTAGATGATGAACTAAAAGAAATTGCTGTAGAAATCGTACGTAATGATGCATTAGATAAAGTAATTATAGGTCTTGATTTCTTTGATGCAAGCATTAACCGCGTAGCAGCATGGACAATTGGTACAAGAAATATGATTAAAGCACTTTTAAATGCATTATTGCTTCCAAATGATAAATTAAAACAATTACAAGAGGAAGGAAATTTTACAGAGAGATTGGCATTAATGGAAGAATTTAAAACATATCCATTTGGGGCAATCTGGGATTACTATTGTGAACAAATGGATGTACCGGTGCGTGAATCTTGGCTGAATGAAGTGAAAGTGTATGAGGAAGAAGTTCTTTCCAAAAGATAAAATAAAAAGAAACCACTCTCAACCGTGAGTGGTTTCTTTTTATTGGTTAAAAGGTGGAATTGCATGTTGGATACTTGTTTTTTCTTTTCACTGCAAATGTTTCCATGTATAATGATACATACAGTTTTTTCCTTTGGAGGTGTGGTTTTTGAAGCGGTTACTGTATGTATATATGTTTGTTTTTATATTATTTGGTATTTATTTTTATTATTCTCATTTGTATAATGCTTTAGACGATAATAACGGTGTAAAAAGAGAGCGCTTACAAGTTGTCGTTAATGACGAGTTTGTGATGGTCACCTTTCTGGCAGGGATGGATTACTGGAAGTCGGCATTAAAGGGATTTGAGGATGCGGCTAATGAATGGAATGTTTCGGTTGCTTATAGAGGTGGAACGCAATATGACCTGCATGAGCAAATTACTATATTAGAGCAAGTGATTGCCAAGAAGCCTGCTGGGATTGCTCTTTCTGCCATAAATCCGAATAATCTAAATGCCACCATTGATAAAGCTGTGGAGATGGGAATCCCAGTTGTTTTGTTCGATTCTGATGCACCGTTAAGTAAAGCATCAGCCTTTTTAGGTACTAACAATTATGAAGCGGGTGTAAAGGCAGCAGATAAACTGTCATCCCTTATAAATAAAAAGGGAAAAGTAGCCGTCATTACGTTACCAGATCAGTTAAACCATCAAGAAAGAACAAAAGGGTTTGTGGAAACCATTAAATCAAACTATCCGAATATTGAAGTGGTGCAAGTCCAAAATGGAGAAGGCGATCAACTGAAATCGGAAAAAATAGCAAAAGAGATAATGAAAAACTATCCAGATATTAAAGGGATATTTGTAACAGAAGCAAATGGGGGAGTCGGAGTAGCAGATGCAGCAAAAGAAAACAAGAAGATGGATGTAAAGATTATTAGCTTTGATGTAGACAGAAAGACATTAGATAACATAGAAAACGGAACTATATCTGCAACCATTGCTCAGGGAACATGGAATATGGGCTATTGGTCCATGCAGTTTCTTTTTAAACTGCATCAAAAGGACATCATTAGCGATCCTCATGGCCTGCCTTCTTATGTCGATACGGGAATTACCATTGTTACAAAGGATAATGTGAAAGAATACTATGCCGAATATACAAAGTAAGGAAGAAAGGTTTAGATAAATGTTTGCGAAATTAAGGAAAGTTAATGATTTTTCACTAAGAGATAAATTGATTGCTTTGTTTTTACTAATTAGTATTATCCCAGCCATTGGACTAGGTTTATTAGTCGGTGTAACAGTGGAAAAAATTTTAGGAGAACAAGCAACAAAAAATACCTTGCAATTAATCAATCAAGTAAACACGACATTAGAATCTTCCATAACAAATGTACAAAATGTAAGTTATCTCATTTCGATGGATGCACAAATTAAGACTTTTTTTTCCTCAAATCGAAAGGAAGGCAACGAGACGGATCAAAGTTATTCTATTCGCCAAACAATGCAAGGGTTTACATCCTTGTACCCAGAAATTGCAGGAATCCTACTAATAAATAAGCAAGGAAAATATATTAGTAATGAACTTTATGCAGAGGATAAGGTTGATTTAACAAAGGAGGAGTGGTACAAGGAAGCAGTCCGTAATAAAGGGATCTTTAAAATTATTGGGAAGCCTGAAAAGCGTCATATTATCAGCCAAATTAATTACAAGGATGAAGATGTCGTGACTGTTGTTAGGGCAATCGTCGATAGAGATACACAAGAAATAACCGGTGTCTTATTAATCGATTTAAAATTAAGAGTCATTGGAGAAGCGATGAATAATGTCCATATTGGATTATCGGGATTTTTAACTGTAATAGATGAAAATGGTAAAGAGATTTATTCTACTTCTAATAGTGAAGCAATCGAGATTCCAGAAACGATTTTATTGGAAGGAGATTGGGGGGCTTATAAAAAGGTAGTAGATGGGGAGAAGATGGAGTTTATTTATCAAAGAACCCCTTTTTCCAATTGGACAACAGTTGGGATATTTCATTCAGATGAATCAGTAGCAGAGGTAAAAGAAATTCAATTGTATTTGTTCTTTTTTGTATTTTTTTTATGTTTTGCCGGTATAACGGTGTCTTATTATTTTTCTCATTCTATTTCCAATCCGATCATTGAATTAATGACGATGATGAGAAAAATTGAAGATGGCCAGATGGAAATCCGCTATAAGGGGAAACGAAAAGATGAGATTGGCAGACTAGGAAAAACATTTAATCATATGATTACAAAGATTAATAGTTTAATAACATTAACAGAAGTGCAAGAAAAACAAAAGAGAGAAGCAGAATTAAGAAGTCTTCAAGCACATATAAAGCCACATTTTCTATACAATACATTAGATACGATTAATTGGATGGCAAGAAAGCATGGAGCAAAAGATGTTGCAGAGGTAGTTGCATCATTATCTTCCTTTTTCAGAATTGGTTTAAGTAAGGGCAATGATATGATTCCCTTAAAAGACGAAATGAAGCATATTCAAAGTTATCTTATGATTCAAAAGGCAAGATATCAGGAGAAATTAAGTTATGAAATTATATATGATTCTAATTTGACAGAAGTAACAATCCTTAAGTTGGTCCTTCAGCCTATAGTGGAGAATGCAATTTATCACGGAATAAAAGAAAGGAGAGGACCTGGAAACATAATAATCTCTGCAATTCAGGAAAATGCGTGCTTACTTTTAAAAGTTACGGATGATGGAAAAGGCATGGAAGAGGAGGAGTTACATGCACTAAGAGAAAAACTAAATACACTTGTGATCTTAAAAAAGGAAAGGAAGGAACAGATAAATTTTGGCTATGGCATGATGAATGTACAAGCAAGAATTAAACTTACATATGGAGACGCGTATGGTCTCACAATTGATAGTGAGCCTGATAAAGGAACAACAGTAACGATAAAACTTCCCATGAATCTAGAGGAAAAGAAGGAGTGAGAATGAATGGATAAACAAATATGGAATGTGTTAATTGCCGATGATGAACCCATTATTCGGGAAGGGATACGGAATGTCATCGATTGGTCTGCACTTCAGATGAATGTTATAGCAGAAGCGGAGGATGGGGAAGAGGCGATAGAGCTTTCGCTGATGCATTCTGTCGACATCCTCCTTATAGATATAAATATGCCAATTGCAAATGGATTAATGGTGATTAAACAGGTAAAAGCCAAGCTGCCAGACTGCCAAATTATTATTATAACGGGGTATGATGAATTTAAGTATGCCCAAGAAGCCGTTCGATTAAATGTATTCGATTATTTATTAAAACCTATCGATCCAGATCATCTAATGGGATTGTTAAATAAGATAAAAATGGAGTTAGTAGAAGTAAATAAAAAAAGGGCTTTATTGGACAGAACGTCCGAGCAATTCACTAAAAATCTGCCGACCTTACAACATAATTTCTTCCGTGAATGGATAGGGGGCAAATTAACGAACGAGGAAATAAAGGAACAATTAGCTTTTTACTATTTAAATACGAGTATACCTAAACAACTAGTAGTTATTTCTTGTTTGGAATTTCTCGAGAACAAGTCTATCTTAAGTGAAAAGGAAAAAGGAGAGATTCAAGAATCGTTAAAATATCATATTCTCTTATTCTTAAAACACAAGGAAATAGGTTATTTTCATGATGAATCAGGTTTGATCGCTCTAATTATCTGGCAAACTATCACTAATGAGGTAGCTTTACAGTTGGAGGAATATATCAGAAAAGAACTAAAAATGTCTATTGCCATCTATATAAATAACAATGAAGTGGATTACAAACAACTCTTTTCCTTATATAAAAACTGTAAAGAAATGATCCAAAAGGAAATGAATATTTCACCTATTGTGAGAAGGGCAAAGAGTATTATTGACCATCAATATGCAGATTCTTCCCTTTCACTCGAGAAGGTTGCGATCACTTTACAGGTATCTCCTGTTTATTTAAGTAGATTAATGAAGCAAGAATTAAAAGTAAGTTTCGTCCAGCTCCTTACAACGAAACGAATGAAACAGGCAATATACTTACTTCAATCAACGGATTATCCAATTATCACGATATCTCAGCTAGTAGGGTATGAAACGCAGCATTATTTTAGTACAGCGTTTAAAAAGATTATGGGCGTTTCCCCTAATAAATATCGTAGAAATATTATGGAGGAAACAAATAATATAAAGTGAAGGAAGTAGGGGCCATGAAAGATGGGCTTCTTTTTTTTTGCGTAATAAGCCTAAACGCTGACCAGGAAAATAGGTGGAAGATCAACTGTCCGTATAGCCAATTGAATTAACTAAGATGGGTAAAGGGATAGATAAGACACCACAAATCTTTTTTTAGTGAAATGAAAGCGTTTTAATTTAAGTTAAAAAAGTATAAAAATAGTAAATTATTTGAAAAGACCATCCTTGAGGCAGATGCTATAGTAAGTTTAGTCAAAATAAATGCTTAAGAAAAATGTAGAAAGGGGGAAGTTTGTTTGTGTAAAAAAGTGTATACATTTATTGCTGTCATTGTACTAACATTTATTACTACTGCATGTGGAGTTGAAAAAACATCTGGAGAGTCAAAAGGGTTTATTGGTATTTCCATGCCTACCAAATCATCAGAAAGATGGGTAAATGATGGAGAAAATATGAAAAAACTGTTTGAAGAACTTGGCTTTAAAACGGATTTACAATATGCAGAGGATGTGATTGAAAATCAAACAGCACAAATTGAAAATATGATCACAAAAGGCGTAGATATTCTTGTCATTGCCCCCATCGATGACCGATCTGGTTTAACAGGAGTTTTAGAGAGAGCCCATAAGGATGGCATAAAAATTATTTCTTATGACCGTTTAATACAGCACAGTGAATATGTAGATTATTATGCAACATTCGATAATTTTAAAGTAGGAGAGCTGCAAGGACAATATATTGAGGAGAAGTTAGGATTGAAAGAATCTGAAGGACCATTTAATATAGAGATTTTTGCAGGATCACCAGATGATAACAATGCATACTTTTTCTTCGATGGAGCAATGTCAGTCCTTCAGCCATATATAGATTCTGGCAAACTAGTCGTAAGAAGTAAGCAAACAAAATTTAGTCAAGGAGCGACACTCCGCTGGGATGGGGCACTAGCTCAAGCTAGAATGGATAATTTATTAAGCGCACATTATTCCTCTGAACGGATAGATGCCGTCTTGTCTCCCTATGATGGTATTAGTATTGGGGTTATCTCGTCTTTAAGGGGTGTTGGCTATGGAAGCAAAGATAAACCGATGCCGATTATAACAGGGCAAGATGCAGAGCTTGCTTCTATTAAAGCAATTATAAATGGAAGACAAACGCAAACCATTTTCAAAGATACACGAGAATTAGCTAAGAAAGCTGTGGAAATGGCAAGGGCATTACTCAATGGAGAGGAAGCAGAAGTAAATGATACGGAAACATATAACAACGGAAAAAAAGTAGTTCCTGCTTATCTTTTGAAACCGGTTTCTGTGGATATAGAAAATTATGAAGCTGAATTAGTTGATACGAATTATTATACGAAAGAGCAGCTGGGACAGTAATAGTAAGAAAAAATAGAGGTGGTGAAGGACATGGCAAATATAATTCTTGAAATGCAAAATATTACAAAGGAGTTCCCAGGCGTTAAAGCTTTAGATGATGTTAATTTAAAGGTTAAGCAAGGAGAAATACACGCTCTTTGTGGGGAAAATGGTGCTGGTAAATCAACTTTAATGAAGGTATTGAGCGGAGTTTACCCACATGGTACTTATTCTGGAGATATTTTCTTTCATAATGAAGTTTGCATATTTAAAGACATCAAACAAAGCGAAGAGCTAGGAATCGTAATCATCCATCAAGAACTTGCATTAGTATCGGAATTGACGATAGCAGAAAATCTCTTTTTAGGAAATGAAATCGTTAACAAGGGCGTTGTTGATTGGAATAAAACAATTTTGCGTACACGGGAATTGCTTAAAAAAGTCGGATTAAGTGAATCACCAAATACAAAGGTAAGTGATATTGGAGTAGGTAAACAACAATTAGTAGAAATCGCAAAAGCTTTATCAAAGGATGTTAAGCTGCTTATTTTAGATGAACCAACAGCTTCTTTAAATGAGAATGACAGCGAAAACTTACTAAATTTATTATTAGACCTTAAAAAACAAGGAATGTCTGCCATCATTATATCGCATAAACTGAATGAAATTGAAAAGGTTGCCGATTCTATTACCATTTTAAGAGATGGAAAAACGATTGAGACATTGGATGTAAAGAATGATCAGGTGGATGAAAACAGAATTATCAAAGGTATGGTAGGGAGAGATCTTACCAATCGATATCCTGAGCGAATTCCTCATATTGGAGAGGTTGTTTTTGAGGTAAAAGATTGGAATGTATACCATCCAAAGCATATGGATAGGAAAGTGATCGATAATGTCTCCTTAACAATCAGAAGGGGAGAGATTGTCGGGGTTGCGGGGTTAATGGGAGCTGGACGTACAGAATTAGCAATGAGCCTATTTGGAAGAGCATATGGAAAGAATATTAATGGAAAAATAATAAAAAATGGGAAAGAAGTGCAATTCAAAGATGTAACTGCAGCTATCAATAATGGGCTAGCCTATGTTTCGGAAGATAGAAAAGGCAATGGTTTAATCTTAATGGAAGACATTAAACAGAATATTACGCTTGCAACGCTTGACCGTATTTCTAAACATTCTGTGTTAGATAAGAATCAAGAGATAAAGGTTGCAGAAGAATATCGGCAGAAATTCAGAATAAAAACGCCAAGCATCTTTCAAAAAGCTGGAAATCTGAGTGGCGGTAATCAACAGAAAATCGTATTAAGTAAATGGGTTTTTTCAGAGCCGGATATCTTAATTTTAGATGAACCTACTAGAGGAATAGACGTTGGTTCTAAGTATGAAATTTATACAATCATTAATGATCTTGTCAATGAGGGAAAAAGTATTCTAATGATTTCGTCTGAATTACCAGAGTTATTAGGGATGTGTGACCGTATTTATGTAATGAATGAGGGGCGCATAACAGGAGAAGTTCTTAAAGAAGAAGCAAATCAAGAGAAATTAATGAAATATATGACCAAAAGTAAAGTAAGGGGGTAAGCGAACAATGCAGCCACAAATAAAACCAAATCCAGTAGGTTCACAAAAAAGCAAATCACTTTTTCATGTTAATTTCCGTCAGTATAGTATGATTATCGCTTTAGTATTCATCATGGTATTGTTTCAAATTATTACGGATGGATTATTACTAAAACCCTTAAATATTACAAACTTAATCTTACAAAATAGCTATATATTAGTTTTAGCAGTTGGAATGTTACTTGTTATCGTCACGGGACACATTGATTTATCGGTAGGATCAATTGCCGCATTTGTTGGAGCCATCTCTGCCATTATGATGGTAAATTATGAAATGTCACCATTTTTAGCAATCGTCATTTCTTTAGTATTAGGTGCTGTTATCGGAGCATGGCAAGGTTTTTGGATTGCATATGTCCGAATTCCAGCATTTATAGTCACACTAGCAGGAATGCTCCTATTTAGAGGGTTGACGATGATTGTATTAGAAGGGAAATCGATTGCACCTTTTCCTGAATCCTTTCAGAAAATCAGCTCTGGATTTATTCCTGATATAAGTGGAGGATCGCTGCATCTATTAACGATTTTAATTGGTGCTGTTTTATCTATCATTATCATTTTCCTTCAATTAAAAAACAGAAGGAATCAATTAAAACATCAATTTGATGTCCAACCATTTGGCCTATTTGTATCGAAGTTAGTAGGAATGATTTTAATTTTGAATATCTTTACCTTTGTTCTCGCAACCTATGAGGGCATCCCCAATATTTTAATTGTATTAGGTATTCTGATTGTTATTTATACATTTGTAACAAACAAAACAAAAGCAGGAAGACATATCTATGCAATCGGAGGAAATGAGAAGGCAGCTTTGCTTTCTGGGATTAAAACGAAAAAGATGACATTTATGGTATTTGTTAATATGGGAGTACTTTCTGCATTGTCTGGTCTCTTATTCGCTGCACGTTTGAATGCGGCTACTCCAAAAGCTGGTAATCTTTTTGAACTGGATGCCATTGCAGCTTGTTTCATCGGTGGAGCTTCTGCATATGGGGGTATTGGAACCATACCTGGAGCAATTATTGGTGGTTTGGTAATGGGAATCATGAATAATGGAATGTCACTAATGGGACTTGGCATTGACTGGCAGCAAGGAATTAAAGGGCTGGTACTTTTAGCAGCTGTAGCATTTGATATTTATAATAAAAACAAAGCACAATAGTTTGATAGGAAGGGATGGAGTAAGGATTATCTTATTTCATCCTTTTTTTGATGGGAGGGCTTCTTATTAAAACGAAAAATATGCTATAGTAATAAACATATATCAACTTAATCCCAAGAAAACAAAAATGGAGGGAGAACTTCGAAAGTGCTTGTAGCAGAAAGACGTAGAAAAATTGTGGAGCTTGTGAATGAAAGAATAAGTATACGCGTATCAGAATTAAGTGAAATTTTTTCGGTAACGGAGGAAACGATTAGAAGAGATTTAGAGAAATTAGAGCAGGATAAGCTTTTGATGAGAAGTCATGGAGGGGCAGTGAGTATTGAAAAAGAACCAAGTGATACTCCTTTCATGGAGAGAGAGGTTACGAACGCAGAACAAAAGAGAGCAATAGCCCGAGAAGCGGTAAAGCGCATACAGCCTGGAGAACAAATCATCTTGGATGGTAGTACTACTGCCTGGTATATGGCGTCACAATTACCTGATATGCCTTTAACTGTGATTACTAATTCTATTAAAGTAGCGTTGGAATTAAGTAAGAAGGAACAGATTAGAGTAATATCAACAGGTGGAATGCTTTTGTCGAAATCATTATCTTATGTAGGACCACTGGCTGAACGTTCCCTTGAACGATATTATGTTAATAAGCTGTTTTTATCATGTAAAGGAGTAGATATGCAAAGTGGTCTAAGTGATGCTAATGAATGGCAGGCATTATTAAAGAAGCAGATGATGAATATATCATCAGAGGTTACTCTTCTTGTTGATTCAAGCAAATTCGGAGTAAAGACTTTTGCTCATATTGCCAATCTAGATCAAATACAATATGTCATTACAGATGAACGTATTCCGGAAGAATATGCAAATTGGTTTCAAGAAAAAAATATCTCTTTTCAGGTCGTTCCGTCATAAAATGATTTGTTCAAGCTTACGGGCAGAAAATGAAAGATGGCACCAATATTTTTGATAATAGATTGGTGCTATCTTTTTTTATTACTCTTTTTAAACCACAGGCTCTGCCTGTGTGAAAATAAAACTTGTAGAGTCGTATTAGAAAAAAACTCCAATCGTTATAATAGAAGATGGCCGTCAAACCAACTTCAAATAACGAGAGGAGTTCTGCTCATGTCGAGCGACAATAGTTTATCACATACAAGATGGAATTGTAAGTATCATATCGTATTTATTCCCAAATACAGAAGGAAAGTAGTATATGGGAAATTAAGAAAAGATATAGGTGCTATATTGAGAAAACTATGTGAAATGAAAGATGTAGAAATAATGGAAGCACATGCCATGCCAGATCATATACACATGCTGGTAAAAATACCACCGAAAATGTCTGTTTCGTATTTCATGGGATATTTAAAAGGTAAAAGTTCATTGATGATCCATGATAGACATGCAAATTTAAAATATAATCATGGAAATCGAACGTTTTGGGCGAAAGGATATTACGTAAGTACGGTTGGATTAAACGAAAAAACAATTGCAAAGTATATACGAGAGCAAGAAGCAGAGGACCGTTTGCGAGATAATATGAGCAAACGAGAATACGTCGATCCATTTAAAGATAAGTAGGGAGAGTAAACGGTTGGCGGTCAATTTAGAGGTCCCTTTAGGGGCTTCGTTGGTAAAGTGCCCTTATAGGGCGAAATTAAAACCGCCGGTTCTACCGGCGGATACTTACTTTGGAGAGAATGTGATTTTAAAACAAATCAAAATAAAACAAAAAAAATAACAGAAAATACAAAATGATAAGTTGTTTTTATTTTTGAATGTGTTGACTTATTTTTGTTTAAGTCATAAAATAAGGATATGAAAAACAAGATTAATAGATTAAGGGAGTGAAGAGAAATGGTTGCGATTATGCAAAAGCAAAATATTTTAGATGCTCCATTTATTAAAGAAATGAGTGAAGCAACATTTAATATGTGGAATATGGGCTGGGATGAACGGAATGGAGGAAATATCAGTTATCTTTTAGAAGAAGAGTTAGTGGAACAGTATTTGGATACTGGCAAAATTATTCGGTCTATCCCTCTGAAGTTTCCAGTGGCAGAATTGGCAGGGAAGTATTTTATTGTAACAGGATCTGGGAAGTATTTTAAAAATGTGAAAAAAGATCCTGCAAATACACTTGGTGTTTTAAAAATAGATAAGAGTGGAGAAAAAGTGCATATACTATGGGGATTTGAAGATGGGTCGAATCCTACAAGTGAGTTACCCTCCCATTTTATGAGCCATATTGCACGTTTACGAGTAGACCCAAATCATCGGATTATCATGCATAACCATGCCACAAATATACTTGCAATGACATTTATGCATGATTTAGATGAAGCAAGTTTTACAAAAACACTATGGCAAATGTGTACCGAATGTATTGTTGTTTTTCCGGATGCAATCGGGATTCTGCCTTGGATGGTTCCTGGAACAGATGAAATTGGAGAAAAAACAGCAGCGAAAATGAGAGAGCATCGTTTAGTTGTTTGGCCACATCATGGAATATTCGGTGCCGGATCCACAATGGATGAAACATTCGGGCTGATTGAAACAGCAGAAAAAGCAGCACAAATTTATACGATTATTGGGGATGCTTCAAAGATTAAGCAAACCATTACGGACCAGCAGTTACAAGACTTAGCAGATGCTTTTCAAGTAGTACCTAGAGAAGGCATATTACATCTATAAAAGAATCAGGGCAAATCGCTCTTTCTTTATAAATAATCATGTGAATTATTGAACAAATAAAAGGAGGCAAATCAAATGTGTGCACATGTATTTTATGTTCCAAGTACAAATTTAATGGGAAGAGGCTGCCTGCAGGAAGTGCTGATGACAATTTACATGTTTATTCCTTGCAACCAACATATATGAAAAATCGGTGGACAGTTAGCTAAAGTTTTAGATGAGAAACGATTGCGTAAAAATAATAAAGGATGTCTTAAAGAGTTTAACTAACTATTTAAGACATCCTTATTTTATTCTACAACTCGCTTTAAGCCAATGCTAGCTAAAGCAGTGTGTAAATTGGCACATGTCGTAATTTTACTAAAGTCGATTCCTAATGAAATAATCGTTTGAGCAATTTCTGGTCTAATACCAGAAACGATGGATTTAACACCAATTAAGTCTAAGGCATGAACGACTTTAAATAAATTGTCTGCCACCATTGTATCGACGATTGGTACTCCTGAAATATCTAAAATGAGATATTCAATTTTTAAATTGGCAGATTCCTGCAAGGCAACTTCTAAAATTAATTGAGATCGCTGTGTATCAATTTCCCCAATAAGAGGTATGATGGCTGTTTCTTTTGCTATTGGAACAACTGGAACAGACAGCTCTTCTAAAGCTGTATAAGCAAGCTTCATTATCTGTGTGTTATGCTCTTCATAAATATGCCCTATGTAAGCACTAATTTCATCGAGTATAGGATCAATAATCTTGCCAACATCCAACATGGTAATTGGCGCGAAAGATTTCTGTTCTAATTCTTCTGTGAATACATCCCAGATCACATTTCGGTATATCGATAAGGAACGCAGGGCAGATTGTAATGGAATATGGTTCTTTACAAAGGCTTTCCCAGTTTTATCCGACCAATACTCTATTCCTTTCGCATCTTTCTTATCTTTTAAGGCTTCAGCCAAGATAAGGAAAAGCTTAGCGTTCCATTTATGCATATCTTCTTCGGGATAAGGAAGAGAAAAATTAGATGCCTGCTGCTGTAAAAATTGCGAAAGCAGCCTATTTGTATTTTCAGCAAGGATGTTCTGGTTTTCTATAATTTTGTTCCCGATATAAGCTAATTCATCCTTCAAAATGCTCACTCCTAGTTTAAATCTATTAATAGTATACATGTTCTTTCATTATATGTGGAGTAAATGAGCTTTTCCACCATTGATAAATTAATAATTTCGCAGAAAAAAATTGAGTAAGCTTTCTATGTCTTAATCAACCCTTTTTATTCTACTTAATTTTTTCTGTGCTGTCTGTAAATATAAAGATGAACCGTTTTTACATTTCTATTTAGCAATATCTATAGGCAATGTTTTTCATGTCCATACAAGCTAGAGTATGGGAATATCATTGATTAGTTAAATCAAATTCTAAAAATTATAGGGATATCTTATCAAAAAAAGCAGTAAATAACCAATGAATTTTAAGGGATTTACAAAAAACCTTTTTATTAGGGAATACATAAAAAAGTGGAAAATGTAAGGGGATTTATCCAGGCAAGTAGAGGTAAGAGCTAACTTGGTTTATGACAAAGGAAGTTTTGAAAACGCATTACTAATCAGTTGACAACTTGTATATACATGTTATGATGAAAGAGAATAAAAATTATTAGTCTTGTTCAAATTCCGAATCATATAGAAGAAACGTTTCTATAATGTCAAACCAACTCGTAAATCTATTGAGCAAGTACTAGTAATCAAAAGGAAGTAAAAAAACGTAAATGCTAACTGTATTGTGTTTTACAGACAGGAAAAAGAACATAATTTTCACATCGGTGGTGTATATAGATGAAACAAGCATGGTGGCAAAAGGCAGTTGTGTATCAAATTTATCCGAAGAGTTTTCAAGATACAACAGGAAACGGTGTAGGAGATATTCAAGGGATTATTAAAAGATTAGATTATTTAAAAGAATTAGGGGTAGATGTATTGTGGTTAACACCTATTTATGCTTCTCCTCAAAAGGATAATGGCTACGATATTAGTGATTATTATTCCATTCATCATGAATATGGAACGATGGAAGATTTTGATCAGCTATTAAAGGAAGCCCATCAAAAAGGTCTGAAAGTTATTATGGATATCGTTGTTAACCATACTTCAACGGAACATGAATGGTTTAAACAAGCAGCATCTTCTAAAGATAACCCATATCGTGATTTTTATATTTGGAAAGATGGAAAAGAAGATGGCAGTGAACCAACGAATTGGCAATCTAAATTTGGCGGCAATGCATGGCAGTATGATGAAAAAACAGGCCAGTATTATTTACACCTTTTTGATATAACGCAAGCTGATTTAAATTGGGAAAATGAGAAGCTTCGTAATGAAGTGTATAAAATGATGCAATTTTGGTTTGAAAAAGGTGTAGATGGTTTCCGTCTTGATGTCATTAATTTGATTTCAAAAAATCAAGATTTCCCAGATGATGACGGTTCCGCAGCGCCTGGAGATGGAAGGAAATTTTATACAGATGGACCTCGTGTGCACGAATTTATCCATGAAATGAATCAAGAAGTATTTTCCAAATATGACAGTATGACAGTTGGAGAAATGTCTTCTACAACACTAGAGCATTGCGTTAAATTTACAAAGCCAGAGCGAAATGAGTTAAGTATGACTTTTAATTTCCACCATCTAAAGGTTGATTATCCCGACGGAGAGAAGTGGGAAATTGGCGAAATGGATTTTCTGGCTCTGAAACAAATTTTATCTAAATGGCAAGTTGGTATGAATGAAGGGGGAGGATGGAATGCCCTTTTCTGGTGTAACCATGATCAGCCACGTATTGTTTCCCGTTATGGGAATGATGGGGAATTCCATAAGGAATCTGCAAAAATGCTTGCTACTACTATTCATATGATGCAAGGCACACCTTATATTTATCAAGGAGAAGAATTTGGCATGACAGATCCTAAATTTACTTCGATTGATCAGTATAGAGATGTGGAATCTTTGAATATGTATAATATTTTACAAGCAAACGGTAAATCAGAAGAAGAAATTCTCGAAATTTTGCGCAGAAAATCTCGTGATAACTCTCGTACACCTGTTCAGTGGAACGGTGAGAAAAATGCTGGATTTACGGATGGAACGCCATGGATTGAAACGGCTCGAAATTATCGAGAACTAAATGCAGAAAATGCATTAAAGGATAAAGAGTCTATTTTCTATCACTATCAAAAACTTATCCAGCTGCGGAAAGAATACAATATCATTACAGACGGAGATTATGAACTACTTGCTCCTGAAGATGATAAAATATTTGCCTATTTACGCAGTACAGATAAAGAGAAATTATTAGTCGTTAATAATTTCTATGAAGAAGAAGTGACATTTACTTTACCAGAGCACATTGATTGGACAGGATTAACAGGTACCATTCTTCTATCTAATTATCCTGATTCCGATTCCATGAGAGAAAGTATAAAGCTAAGAGCATATGAGTCTATTGTCTATTATATAAAGTAATAATATTTCGTGCAGATATAGGCTTTTAGAAATATTATTTATTAGATTTATGGGAAAATTTCTGTTATTAAGTTAAAATAGGAAGTGAATCTTTTATTGGAGGGTGCTACCTTGTTTAAAAATCTATTTAAGAGAAATAAGGAAGAAAAAACGAATACGACTCAAACTTATATTCAACCATTAGAAGGAAAGCTATTAAGCATTACAGAAGTTCCAGATCCAGTATTTGCGCAAAAGATGATGGGAGACGGCATAGCGGTTGATCCATCCAATGGCGTATTAGTTGCTCCAGCAGACGGACAAATTATGAATGTGTTCCCAACAAAGCATGCAGTAAGCATGACTGATAACAATGGAAAAGAAATCTTAATTCATGTTGGATTAGATACAGTTAGTTTAAAAGGGGAAGGGTTTACTTCTTTTGTTAAAGATGGAGATAAAGTAAAACAAGGACAAAAATTAATGGAAATTGATTTTGATGCAATCAAATCAAAGGTTCCTTCCATCATTACGCCAATGGTATTTACTAACCTTGAAGAGAATGAAAAAGTGATAGTAGAAGGTAACGAGATTAGAATAGGATAATAATGAATGCTATGAGGTAATTTTACCTTATAGCTTTTTTTATTCGGAAAAGGGATAAACTGCCTACAGGTAAAACTGTAGGTTTTTTATATGTGTTTGAATTTCCCATCTTTCTTTAGGGATAATTTTATAAAAAGTATTGCTGTTCTCTTCTACAGCAAGAAGAGTAAGGACTCATAATATCCTTCAAAAAAGGACAGTCTGATCAGTATTTTCTTCAAATTACACGAAAAATTCGCCTATATCTTACCAAACCTAATGAAACAACCTACGCATAATTAGTAGCCTGTACATATAATGGCATGAAAATACTAAGAGAAGAGGTGAAAGCATGAAAGTTGTAATTTTATGTGGGGGCAAAGGTATGAGAATGAGAGGCTTAACAGAGAATATACCAAAAGCCTTAGCTGATGTTAATGGGAAGCCGATTATCTGGCATATTATGAAGCATTATAGTGAATATGGTCATCAAGATTTCATTTTGCCTGTGGGCTATAAAGGAGAGCAGATAAAAGATTACTTTGTTAATTCAGCCTGGAGAAACAATAATATACAAATTGATTTAGCAAACAATCAATATAACATTCTAGAAAAAACAGAGCCATGGACAATAACTTGTATAGATACTGGTCAAGATACAATGACTGGAGCACGAATTAAACAGTTAGAATCATATATAGATGATGATATCTTTTTATTAACCTATGGGGATGGTTTGTCTGATATTGACTTAGATAAACTTATTGCCTTTCATAAAGAAAAAGGAAAAACAGTTACACTTACAGGCATCAAAAAAAATAATCAATATGGAGTACTGGATATAGAAGATGGTATTGCTAACCGCTTTGCCGAAAAGCCGATTTTAGATGACTGGATTAATGGGGGATTTTTTGTTTGCAATAAGGAGTTCTTTCAGTATCTATCAGCCCAGCCGGATTGTGTGTTAGAGGAAGAGCCATTAAGAAAGTTAATTGAAAAGAGAGAACTTGCTGTCTATTTGCATGAAGGTATATGGGTATCTATTGATACGCCAAAGGACTTGGAAGATGCAAGAAAGATTTGGAAAAAAGAACAATAGATATAAGGGAGAGAGAGGATTGCCATGAAATGGCTAAAAAGAAATATCATATCAGACTTTTTAAAAGCATTGTCGAATAATGAGAAACAAGAAAAGTCAGCGACGTTAAATATTCAACTGTTTTCAAAAGAGATTTCAGTGAAATTCCATGTAGATAATCTAGTTGATATTATAAATGGGGCAAGGAAAAATAATAAGGTACTGGAATTACCCTCACCACCAGAAGAAACTTCCACACCGGAGATTATAGATGCACAAGCATCAGTTGTTAATGAAAATGCCCAGGAAACAATGGGGGCTATTATACAAAATGAAGAAGTAATCGATCAAGAAAAAGCGAGACAAGAAGCGGAAGCGAAAGAAAAAGCAAGACAAGAGGCAGAAGCGAAAAAAGCAAGACAAGAAGCAGAAGCGAAAAAAGCAAGACAAGAAGCAGAAGCGAAAAAAGAAAGACAAGAAGCAGAAGCGAAAAAAGCAAGACAAGAAGCAGAAGCGAAAAAAGCAAGACAAGAAGCAGAAGCGAAAAAAGCAAGACAAGAAGCGGAAGCGAAAGAAAAAGCAAGACAAGAAGCAGAAGCGAAAAAAGCAAGACAAGAAGCAGCGGCAAAAGAAAAAGCAAAACAAGAAGCAGCGGCGAAAGAAAAAGCGAGACAAGAAGCGGCGGCAAAAGAAAAAGCGAGACAAGAAGCAGCGGAAAAAGAAAAAGCAAAACAAGAAGCAGCGGCGAAAGAAAAAGCGAGACAAGAAGCGGCAGCAAAAGAAAAAGCAAAACAAGAAGCAGTGGCGAAAGAAAAAGCAAAACAAGAAGCAGTGGCGAAAGAAAAAGCAAAACAAGAAGCAGTGGCGAAAGAAAAAGCGAGACAAGAAGCAGCGGCAAAAGAAAAAGCAAAACAAGAAGCAGCGGCGAAAGAAAAAGCGAGACAAGAAGCAGCGGCGAAAGAAAAAGCAAGACAAGAAGCAGCGGCAAAAGAAAAAGCGAGACAAGAAGCAGCGGAAAAAGAAAAAGCAAAACAAGAAGCAGCGGCGAAAGAAAAAGCGAGACAAGAAGCGGCAGCAAAAGAAAAAGCAAAACAAGAAGCAGCGGCGAAAGAAAAAGCAAAACAAGAAGCAGCGGCGAAAGAAAAAGCGAGACAAGAAGCAGCGGCAAAAGAAAAAGCGAGACAAGAAGCAGCGGCAAAAGAAAAAACAAAACAAGAAACCTTAAAAGAAGCAAAAGATCAACAAATAGTATTAGTAAACACAAAAGAGCAAACTAAATTATCGCCAACAGAGCCAATCGCATCAACCAATCAAAATTTTTGTGTGATTGCCGGTAAAGAATATTGCATTAAAATTATGGCGGTTTATGAGTCTCTTGCTAAAAATAGTGATAACTTCAACTTATGGGTATGTTGTACGGATGCCATTACGCACAAATTTTTAAATGAAAAGAATCTAAAAAATATGCATCTTATTAGAGTAGAAGAAATAGAGAATGATCAATTAAGAGCAGTTAAACAAGAACGAATGATTAATGAATATTGTTGGACATTAAAATCTTTCCTAATTGAATATATCTTAAAAAATAACGATATTGAGCAAGTATTATACTGCGACGGAGATATTTATTTCTTCTCTAATCCAGCAAGTATTTTTAATGAGTGGGGTTCTGCTTCCATCTTTTTAACTCCACAAAGAGATCTAGATTGGGTAGAACAAAAATATGGGAAGTACCAAGCAGGTATTATTGGATTTAGAAAAGATGAAATTGGATTGTCAGCTGTTCAATGGTGGAAGGAGCGCTGCATTGAATGGTGTGGAGTAGTTGAGAGCAATGGACGTTTTGGAGATCAAAAGTATTTAGATCAACTGCCAATAATGTATGATAACGTGCGAATATCTTCTAATTTAGGAGTAAATGCTGCACCTTGGAATATTATCTACAATAATGATTTCAACGTTTCTTTACAAGGAGATAAAGTTTTTATCAATAACGATCCACTTGTTGCTTATCATTTTTCCTGTATAACCATATATGATAGTGATAAATATGATTTATGGAGTATGCATCAATTAAATATTCAAAAGGAAATTATGAATTACATTTATGTTCCATACCTTGATTTATTAGAAAATTTAATCAAAAACTATCAAAATAGTTATCCTGGTATTATTAAGGCAACATTATCGACAAAAGACTTTATTCAAGCGAAGACAAAATATCAATCAACAAAATTGAAAAAAAGAATGATTCAATACAATAACTATTTATTATTAACCTCCATATTTAGTAAAGAATATTTAGTTAAAGGACTTGCAATGTATCACTCGCTTAGCAGACAAATAGATAATTTTCACATATGGATTTGTACAATGGATTCAGAAACCCATGATGTCTTATCCAATCTAAACTTAAAAAATGTCACGCTAATACCAGTAGAGACCTTTGAAAACCCACAATTAAAAGAGATAAAACAACAACGAACGCTGCAAGAATATTGTTGGACAATAAAAGCGACGTTACTAGAACATTTACTATCCACACATGCAGATATTGACCATCTCTTCTATTGTGATAGTGATTTATATTTCTTCTCTAACCCACTTTCTGTAATTGATGACTTTGGTAGATACTCTGTTTATTTATGTCGTCAACGCGGAACGGATACACTGGAACATTTTCATGGACAATATCAAGCGGGATTTATCGGCTTCAAAAACGAACGAAATAGCCGAAAAATTCTAAATTGGTGGAAGAAGAAGTGTTTAGAAGAATGTTCAGAGGTTTATAACGATGAACGTAAATCATGGGGAGATCAATTGTATTTAGACCGCATCCCAGAAATATTTGATAATATAAAAGTGAATCAAAACCCTGGAATCAACGCTGCTCCATGGAATCTTATTTTGAACAATACAGACCAAGAAGTAACCATGAGGGAGAAAAATGTATATATTGACAATAATCCATTGATATTCTTCCATTTTGGAAGCCTGCTGATCTTAAATGAGAATGAATTTGATCTATGGAAGCTAGAAAAAGTAGACATTTCATCCGCCACTTTAACGTATATTTATAATCCGTATTTAACGAAAGTAAAGGAGCTATTGAGCAGCTTATCTAATAACGCCCAATTCTTTGCTAATCTTCCTAGCGGATATATAGCCAAAAATCCTTATTCCATTGTCTCTTTATAAGAGGTGGGTGGCATGAAGTTAAAAAATAAAAAAGTTTTAGTTACAGGTGCTTATGGTTTTATTGGCTCCCATCTTATTAAACGGTTAGTGAAAGAAAATGCGTCTGTCGCTGTTATTATTCGAGAACATTCCAATCCTTGGAGAGTACAGGAATATTTGCCTCATTTAAAAAAATATGAGGCAAATATTCAAAATCGCTCAGACATATGTCGGATTATTCATGAATTTCAACCAGATTATATTTTTCATTTAGCAGCTTATGGAACAAACCCAAGTAACAGAAATGACTTACTTGCATACGAAACTAATATAGTTGGAACAATGAATATTTTATTTGCAGCCAAAGGTACCAAGTGTAAAAAAATTATTTGTCTTGGCAGTAGTTCTGAATATGGAGATAAAAAGGAAAAGATTCATGAAGATATGTTATTAGAACCAGTTGATATCTATGGAAGTACAAAAGCAGCATCTACTATTATTTCCCATCAGTTAGCACAAGAATATAAGCTTCCCATTATCACTTTACGGGCATTTAATATTTTTGGGGAAGCAGAAGATAATCATAAATTATTCTCTCATATTATTGAAAAAGTACTACGTGGTGACGAGGTGAAATTAACGTCGTGTGATCAATACCGTGATTATAGTTATGTCGGCAATATCGTCGATGGCTTAATCCTTGCAGCCACATATGAAGGAAGTAATAATATGATTTTAAATATAGCTTCTGGAAATGCCTATCCTTTACGATATTTTGTTGATTTGATTTATCAGCATTTAGGTACAAAGCAAGTACCATTATATGGTGCCATTCCCAAAAGGGAGAATGAAAGAAATGCGCCTATCCCTGATATTACAAAGATTCGAAAAGTGCTTGGATGGACTCCTGCTGTTTCCATAGAAGAGGGGATAAAGAAAACCATTGCCTGGTATAAAAGTTATTATCATTTTCATTAATGGGAGTGGAGGTGTTACTTATGACAACTGATTGGCGAAAAATTTATAAAAATAAAACGGTACTGATAACTGGTCATACAGGTTTTAAAGGTTCTTGGCTGGCTATTTGGTTAATGAAGCTAGGTGCGAATGTAATTGGTTATTCTTTAGATCCAATTGGAGAAGAGAGTTTATTTAAATTAACAGAACTGAATAATAAAGTGAAGGATATTAGAGCAGATATTCGTGATGCTGCTAAACTACAAGCAGTTTTTGAAGAATATCAACCTGAAATTGTCTTTCATTTGGCAGCACAGCCATTAGTGAAACAATCTTATCGAGACCCTATCTATACGTATGAAGTGAATGTAATGGGGACAATGCATGTATTGGAAGCAATCAGAAAGTCACCTTCTGTAAAAGCAGGTGTAATGGTAACCAGTGATAAGTGTTATGATAATAAGGAATGGGTATGGGGCTATCGTGAAACAGATCCGATGGGAGGATATGATCCATATAGTTCCAGTAAAGGATGCTGCGAACTATTGATTTCTTCTTATCAGCATTCCTTCTTTCCAATTGAGTCTTATTCTAAGCATGGTAAGTTAATTGCTTCTGTACGAGCGGGTAATGTAATTGGGGGAGGGGATTGGTCGGAAGACCGCATTATTCCTGATAGTGTCCGCTCCTTAATGTCTGATCAAGCGATTAAATTACGTTCTCCTCATTCTGTTCGTCCGTGGCAGCATGTATTAGAACCACTTTCAGGTTATTTAAAAATAGGTGCATATCTATATGAAGGAAAAACACAATATGCCGAAAGCTGGAACTTTGGACCAGAATCTGATAGTGTGACAACCGTCCAACAATTAGTCGAAAAAATTGTTGAACACTGGAATGGTGGCACGTGGGAAGTAGAACCTTCTTATTCTGCAGAACATGAAGCAAAGCTTCTTAGTTTAGATATAAATAAAGCAAAGTATTATTTAGATTGGCATCCAAAATGGAATATTGATGAGACTGTCTTTTATACAATAGAATGGTATAGATTGTATCACAAAGTGGACGTTTACGAGCTATGCTTAAAACAGATAAAAGAGTATGAAAAATAAAATCATTTGATTAATAGAAGCTTTCCTTCCCTTTAATAGAGAATGGCTCTAAAAAGGGAAAGGTTTAAAGAGCTTCTATTTTTATTTTTTAGGTTAACCATAGATTATACCGGCTTTTTATATGTATAAAAGGGATGTTCCGTAGAATAGGAACATCCCTTTTAAATTACTTTTTTAATGACAAGATAAAGTTTTTATGTCTTGCGACAATTCTCTCTTTTGCTTGCCTAAGCTTTTTTCGGTTCTTATTGCTTGTTAAATAATATTCTTTGTTTTCAATCGTTTCCGCTAGTTTCTCCGTATTGGATAGTAACGTATAAGGTAATTGATGGACAGAGGCGGCGAAATCTACACCTTTTGAGCGATAAGCTAATTGGAAGAATGGGGTACCGCTTGATGCAGAAAGTACATTTGCATGCAGCTTTAAGTTAAGTGAAAAGTGGCATAGCGATAAGAAAGAATAAATTTGTGAAGCTGTGCAAACTTCTGGAATGAATGTGACTTTTCCTTTCTTCTTTATGCTCTCATATAGTTCCTTGCAGTGAGGGACATCTAAATCCCACATTGGAAAAATTACAATTTGGTATCCTTTTTTTAAAAGATTGGTACATGCTTTAATGATTTGCTTTTTAAGTTTATATTCATCATAGCCAAAAAGGATGTTTTGGGTGGTACCCCAATTGACCGCAATTATTTTTTTATCGTGATCTTGCAAGTATTTGCTTCTTATATAGTCGTCCTTTTGGGGAGTAAACAGCATCCCAGAATCACCGATTATCTGGTAATTACTCGTTGGCGAAGGATTTAAAGTCTTAATATACTTTTGTGTAAGTGGTCCTCTAAGACCTGCGAATGTGGAGTATTCAATCACTTTTTTTATTTTGTCTCTATTAATCTCTTTATTATTGAAGGTGGTGGAGGATAATTGGAATTTTCCCCTTTTAAAGGATTCAATTGTTTCTTCCGTCATATAATCAATACCTGTTCCATAGCAATATAGTGGAAGTTTCATTTCGATTGCCTCTAATGCCAAATCGATAAAGAAATTGCCCTGAAATAAAGAGCCACCTCCTAAGATAACGATATCAAATGGTTTTTCTCCATATAATTCTTTTAGGGTTTTAGAAGAATTAATTGGGTAGGAGAATAAAGTATAGTCCTCGTGAAGCCATCTTTCGCAAGCTTGAGCAAATGCTTCATAACAAACTTCATCTCCGATATTATTAACACCCAAATAACCAAGATATAAGATTCTCATTGCTCGTTGCCCCCTTCTTTAGCAAGAATTTCTTCAATATGAGCAAGGAGCTGCTGCGCACGAACTTGTACAGAATGTTTTTTTCTTACCATTTTATAGCCATTTAAAGCAATTTTTTTCCCTAATGTTTCATAATTTCTTAAATGATATTTAGCCTTACGCATAAAATTTTCTTCATTGATTTCAATGAAATGAACTCCAGGGATAAATCCTAAATCTTTAATTTCTTTTGTGCAGGCAGCTAGTAATAAAGTATTACAAGCTAAAGTCTCGTAGTATTTCATTACAGGATAATGATAAATGGAATCACAAGTAAAAAACATTTTTGCTTTGTTCAGTTCTTGTGCGAAGCTGCTCGCTACTTTAAATGATCTCTCATCATACTGTTGGTGGAAATAGCCAGGATGCGCATGATAGGTGAAATTTGATAAATTCTTCATTTGATCAAGAATTTTTTGACGTAATGGATAAACAGTAGGATGTACAGCCCCCATCATTAAATAATCAATGGTTTTCGGTTGCTTGAAGTCTTTAAATACATCAATATTTACATAATGAGGAAACCATATCATTTTATCTTTAAATTCTGGATACCATTCTAAAAAAGTATCTCTATAATGGGTGAAGATATATTTCACATTATTTTCTTTAATGAATGCTCTTCTTTGATCCATTTGGTAGTTTAAATCATGCATGATAATCCCAAATGGAATATTGCAGTCCTTTAGACCAGTTACTTTTGGTGATCTGGTAGGACGTAAATCATTAACTAGGATAAAGTCAGGCTGAAAGTTCATTTTTTGTATCGTCTCACTTATATTACCGTCTTCCTCCCAGGTTCTAATATCAACGTATTTTTTTAATTCTTTTGTTAAATAATACGTATTTCTTTCTATCCCATTTTCCCAATTTTTTGTAATAAAAAGTATCTTTCTTTTCTTCTTTAATGTCATCAGCATCATGTCCTTTCCCTAATGTTTACTATATATTCTATTCTTGTCCTCCATAAATCGGACCATAGCAAATGGTCCAAATGTTAGCTGCTGGTCACCTTTTTATGGATTGTCCATATACTATTAAGAGATATGAGAGGTAGGAGGAGTACTTAGATGAGTAAGATTATTCTTTCAGGTTATTATGGAGAACAGAATGGCGGAGATGATGCATTGTTACTAGTATCCTCTTGGGGAAGCCGGAAATTTCTATCTGGAGATAAAATTTATGGGACATGTATACAAAAGCCTGTTCTGCCATTAAATGCGGAAATTGAAGCATTATTTGTTCAAGAAGAACAAGAACGTAATGAAAACTTACTTCGTTTGTACAGGCATTGTTATGAGAGTGATTTAATTTTATTTGGTGGTGGCTCTGTTTTTCATTCGACAGATAAAATGACAAGAGATAGCGATTTAATCGATTTAAATAGAGGAAAAGGAGCAGCGGCAATTGGGGTATCCTTTGGACCATTTAGAGATTCGGCTGCTGAAGGTGCATGTAAAAAGCTTATCGAAAAGTTTAATTATATCGGCTGTAGAGATGAGGAAAGCTATGAACTAATTCGTTCTTTCTCCTCCGATGTAAAGGTAGAATTAACATTTGATTTAGCCGTACTTTTACCACTTGTAGCTGGTGAAAATTTTAATGGAATTCACACAAGAAAAGGTTTGGGAATTTCCTTATGTCACTACGAGAGATATATTGGTGGAGATACAAGTATTGAAAAGACGAGACTGAAAAAAATAGTCAATGTTCTAAATGGACTTCACCAGGAGGAAATAGAAGAGTTAGTCTTTATTGACTTTAATGGTCATCCTATTTTTGGAGATCAAGACATACATCGTGAAGTCATCGACCAATTACACACAAAGATTCCTATTAAGCATCTGTCTTATGATAAAGATCCAATGAACACTCTCCGAACTATTGCCTCATTAAAGGGATTGATTGGGATGAGACTGCATAGCTCTGTGTTTGGCTATATTACAAATACACCGACAATCATTCTTTCTTACCATCCTAAATGTGATGGATGGGCCAAGCAAATTCAAGCAGATAAAGAGTATATTATTCCGTCCCATTCCTTTGAAGAGGAGAGCATATGGCATGCTCTTAAACAAATTATAGCTGGACAATATAGGTATCCAAAACTATCGATAAAGGATGCACAATCACTAGCGATGAAAAATTGGGAGGGTGCAAGATGGTCGCTGTCTCAGTAGTTATTCCACTATATAATAAAGTACAATATATTGAACGAACGATTATGTCCATTCTTTCGCAAACATTTCAAGATTTTGAGATTATTATTGTAGATGATGGTTCAACAGATGGCAGTGTTGAAAAAGCGGAAACATGGATAGACGAGCGGATTAAGGTCCTAAAGTTGGAACACAAAGGTGCCTCAGCAGCTAGAAACAAGGGAATACTTGCAGCTACAGCTGAATTAATTACATTTATTGATGCAGATGATGAGTGGAAACCAGGTTTTCTTGAGAAAATTATCTATTTAAAAGATAAATATCCTGAATGTGGCGCTTATGCAACAAGCTATGAAATCGTTCTGCCGACGAAAAAGAAAATAATCCCATCCATATATCAAACACCTGAAAAGTGGGAAGGGGTATTTACAAACTATGTTGAAAAAACATTAAAGGATTTACCAATCATTTCTTCTGCAATCGCAGTTCGAAAGCAAGTTTTTGATAAAATAGGTTTATTTAAAGAGGGAGAGCCTCTTGGTGAAGATCAAGATATGTGGTTGCGAATTGGAATGAACTATTCGATTGCTTATATAAATGAAAGCAATGCCATTTATTACCGCGGGTTAGAAAACAGTGTATGCATGGATTTGACCATATTAAATCGCTATCCGATCATTTATTCATTAGAGAATTTGCTTCATAAAGAGGAAATTCCATATATAGATTTGTATTTGTCAAAATTAAAATTAGACTATAGTAAAAGATTACTAGAGGCAAATAAATTAGATTCTGCTTGGCAAGAATTACAGAATACAAAAGCAAGTGTTTATAAATGGCAAAAAATAAAACTTTGGTTATTCTACTATTGGAAAAAAATCAGCAATAAATATAGTTTTACACAAAAAAACATAATAAAAAATGCCCGTAAGCTGTAATCCTAGGAAAGAGTGCCCCATGCTAACACAAGCGGGGGCGAGAAGTTATTTATGGTATTTGCTGAAAAATTGGGAGTTTGTCTGATTTCCCTGCAGTTTTGGCTGATATTATCCAAGTTTGGCTGATTTCTCTGTAGTTTTGGCTGATATTATCCAAGTTTGGCTGATTTCTCTGTAGTTTTGGCTGATATATTTCAAGTTTGGCTGATTTCCCTGCAGTTTTGGCTGATATATTTCAAATTTGGCTGATTTCCCTGCAGTTTTGGCTGATATATTTCAAGTTTGGCTGATTTCCCTGCAGTTTTGGCTGATATATTTCAAGTTTGGCTGATATCTCTGAAGTTTTGGCTGATATATTTCAAGTTTGGCTGATTTCCCTGAAGTTTTGGCTGATATATTTCAAGTTTGGCTGATATCTCTGAAGTTTTGGCTGATATTATCCAAGTTTGGCTGATTCCACCCTCGCTTTGGCTGAATAAATCCATAGTTTGGCTGAAAAGCCGTTTGCAGAGGCTGAAATCCATCTCGCATTAGCTAATAAATCCAAAGGGGCAGATAAATTCCCCGTTTGACTGATACTATATGATATTTTGGTTTACTTACCGTATTTAATCAACTTGAATTTAAATGTTAGCTTTCTTCACTGCAACTATAACTATCCCAAAATTTTCATTTATGAATAATATAACTTATTTTCTTACTTTCATTTCCCACAAACGAATACATTCCTAAAGAAAAGTAAATGATTAATTTGTAAGAAGGCAACTTTTTTTCTCTAGACCCACTGCTTTCTTTTCTGCTAATATGTTTAAGTTGACTTTTTAAGTGTATTGAAATTTTTGGAAAATAAAAGAGGTTGATGAAATTTGGGATCGAGAGAATTGCTAGCCAAACGAGTAGCTTGGATTAGTGTAATTAGTAATATTATCTTAACAATTGGGAAAATAATAGTGGGTTGGATAGGGAATAGTGATGCGGTTTTTGCCGATGGAATTCACTCAGCTGCAGATGTGTTTGCCTCTGTCCTTGTTTTAGTCGTTATTAAAATTGCGAATAAACCGGCAGATCAGGAACATCCATATGGACATGGGAAGGCAGAAATAATTGTATCTGGTATTGTTGGTATGATTCTTTTATGTGTCTCTATCTACTTGGTATATGAAGTAATAATTGGGTTATTCCATCCCATCACAACACCAAGTATGATTGCAATGTGGGTTGCTGTTATTTCTTATATTTCGAAAGTGCTATTATATCGATATAGTAAAAGGATTGCGAAGGAACAAAGCAGTAAAGCAATTGAAGCAATTGCTTATGATCATAAGGCTGATATTGTGGCATCCATTGCAGCAGCAATAGGCGTTCTGTTCTCTATCCTTGGAGAAAAGTTGAATATACATTTATTTCTTTATGGAGATAAGCTTGCAACGATCATTGTAGCTTATTTGATTTTTAAAATTGCGAAGGAAATGGTAAGTGAAGCTTTTGATATTTTACTGGAGCGGAATATAGATCTGGCAATTTTAGCAGAGTATCATGACATAATTTCTTCCTTTGCTGAAGTAAAGCGAATTGACCGACTCCGTGCTAGAGAACATGGTCACTATATATTAGTCGATTTACGTATCTCAATCGATTACGATAAAACTATTAAGGAAGGTCATGATTTATCTAGAAAAATAAAAAAGAAATTAATGGCAAAGCACGATAATATTAATGAAGTGCTAATTCATTTGAATCCATATTTTAAGGACTAGCATTCTTTTGTCCATGCAAAGATACCGCAATTACTTTTTATATAACTAAAAAAGGTCATGAAAAAGTGTTGTTCTTACATGAACGCTTTTTCAATGACCTTTTTCAATAATTCCAGACTTCTTTTAATGAAAATCGAAATAGCTCATTTAATTGTTCGGTTGGATCTTCCGAATTTTTTTGCAACCCTTTTGCGTATGCTTCTAGCTCGTGGATCTCACTTTCTAAGAATGTATTAATGAGATTGATTCGTGGTTCAAGTGATAATTCTTCGCCGGATTTTTTTCTTTCTAATAAAGTACTAATACTTGTAAGAAGGTCACCAGCAGGGATAAGTTCATGTACTAATGTTTCGAACTCCATTGGCGGAACCGTTTGGTATATTTGAGTCCACTTTGCTGCTAAAATTGGTCTTAATACATAAAAATATTTTTTAATTTTAACGGTATCTCCTTGTAGGTATTCTCGAAAATTTCCTTTTGCCATATTTAAATAATGATAGATAATGGAAGCAGGCGAGAATATTTCTTTTTCTAGTTCTTTCATTTGATCGATGGTTGAAAAACGCTGATAATATACCATATTAGAGCGTAACCATTCTAATAACGGAGGATTGGACTTGCGAAAAAGCTTAAGCGTTTTAGTTAGTTCCCAGCCGCTCATATCTAATAAGGGATCAACAGGGATTGATAATGAATCGTGGTTTGGAATCTCGATTACATCTCGGCTGCGATCAATCGATAAGTACCAGTTTGGCTGGTGAATATAAATAAAGCGAACATCATAATCACTATCCTTGGATGGAAAGCCCCATGCCCGACTTCCAGATTCACATGCATAAAGCACCTTTATGTTAAATTCCTTTTCCGTTTGCTCAATCACTTTTCTGATATGGTTTTCCAAAGGCATATACCTCCAATTGATTTTTGCTCATTTTACCAAAAAAATCAGCGATTTACCATATTAATCTGCAAAATGATAACGTTCTCATGTACAATAATAGGGAGTGCTTATTTTGTCTGACTATCCCTTTAGGGAGTAATTGGGGGAAAGGAATAACAAGGAGGAGGAAGTAAAATTGAAGAATATACCGATTGCCATCCAAATGTATACGTTAAGAAATGAGTGTGAGGAGGATTTTCGCGGAACCCTCCGTAAAGTGGCGGATCTTGGATTTCAAGGAGTAGAGCTTGCTGGATATGGGGGAATCCCTGTAGCAGAATTAAAGGAATTATTGGATGAACTAAATTTACGAGTAGCAGCATGCCATGTGCCATTAACTGATTTAGAGAGCGATCTTTCTCAGGTTATTCAAGACCAATTAGTATTAGGGAGTAAATTTTTAGTATGTCCCTATCTTTTACCAGACAAAAGAACAGAAGCGGATTATCAATCACTAATTTCTTTCTTGAATATGGCAGGAGCAGAATGTCGAAAAGCAGGGATATCTCTCTGTTATCATAATCATGATTTTGAATTAGATATAATGAGTGATGGAAGAACGGCATTAGCTACGATAATGGAAGATACAGATCCAACATTAGTTTTTGCAGAACCGGATGTATACTGGCTTTCGAAGCGAGACTATGATCCAGCAAAATGGATTGATACATATAAAGACAGAATGAAGCTTATTCATTTAAAGGATATGACAACAGATGAAGAACAATTCTTTGCTGAGGTAGGTACAGGAAGTATTGATTTTCATGCAATTCTTGAAAAAGGAGAGGACATAGATATCCAATGGTGGATCATTGAACAGGATGCAACTAGAAGAACTCCATTGGAAAGCATTGAAATTAGTTTGCAAAATCTAAGGGAAATGTTAGCGGTACGGTAGATATAAACGTAACTAGAATAAATCAGTGGGGATTTCCCCACTGATGAAATGTACCTTTTCCTATTCTCTAAGTAAGGGCATGGAACAACAACGAAATGATCCACCAGATTTAATGATTTCGGAAAAATCAACCTCGAGTACTTCATACCCTCTTTTTTGCAATTCTTTATTAACCCCTTCATTCATAGGTAAACTAATTACCTTTTTGTTGCCAATGGATAATACATTTGTACCTAATGTTTCTTGCTCTTTAGCGCTTACGTGAATGAATTCATAACGTTCTCGCAGTAATTTTTCTTTTTCTTTATGAAATTCCCCTGGGAAAATTAATCCCTCTGTAGGAGAAAGAATATTAAAGACACAATCTAGATGGAGATATGTATCCGTAAACGGGACAGCTATGACATCATAAGAAGGCATCAAGGTCTGTAAATGGCGGACCGCTGCTTCATTTGTACGCTGACTGATGCCTACAAAAATTGTTTTCCCATCAATAATCACATCGCCGCCTTCAATAAAATTGCCTTTAATATCTGTATAAGTGATTTCTTTTTTCTTTAAATAATCTATTAAAACTCTTTCTTCTCCATGTCTAGCATCTCGTGCCATTTCTGCCACAAAGATCTGACTTCCTAAAGTGAAGCCGATATCTCTTGTAAAAACCTGTTCATGGTATTTTTCTTCTGTTGGAAGAAGCAGTGTTTCCACTCCATTTTTTTGTAGAGTTTCAATAAACATTTCATGCTGCTTTACGGCTAGTTTTTTATCAATATTTTTCTTTGCATGTTTTTTTTGAATATCATTTATAGGGACTTTAATAGCCATATATTCGGGAGAAACTAAGACCACTGTTTTTAATGGATCATATTCATTGGAACAATGTATTTTCATGATAAAACCCTTTCCATTATAGTATAGAAATTAGTTTTTCCTGAATGACTTTTTTTATGAAAGAACTTGTGAAATCATTTTTAGGGGATGAGGTTTATGTGAAGGCAATGAAAGACACAATTGCAAGAATAAGTGGTGGAAGTGGTGTTCATAGAAGGGATATGGGCAAGAAAACCTAGAGGAAGTGGCGTTCATCAGGGAAATGAAAGCGAAGAAAAACCAGTAGAAGTAGCATTCATTTCACTATTATAGTTAAACCAAAGGAAAAAAAGACAGACAAAAGCCAGTGAAGAATGCCTTCACTGGCTTTTGTCATTTAGTCATTAGTTTTCGTCAATATCTTTACGATTTTTCTTAAATAGTTTAGAAAGAATTTCATAAACAATAGGGACGATAACAAGTGTTAACAACGTAGAACTGATTAAACCACCAATAACAGTAATACCAAGGTCTTTAGAGATTAATCCACTACCACCAGAACCAACTGCTAGTGGAATTAATGCACCAATTGTTGCAATAGCTGTCATTAGAATTGGACGAAGACGTGTTGATCCTGCTTCAAGAATCGCTTCACGCATATTCATTCCATCTCGTTCCATATGAATGATTCGGTCTACTAATACAATGGCATTCGTTACTACAATACCAATTAACATTAAGAGCCCCATCATTACCGAAACAGAAATGGTCTGACCTGATAGGTACAATCCGACAAACGAACCGATAACAGCAAATGGTAAACTGAATAGAATCGAAAATGGAGCAACTCCTTCTCGGAATGTAACAACAAGGATAAAGTACACGATCGCAACAGCAGCAATCATAGCAATACCTAATTGTGTGAATGTTTCATTCATATCTGCAGTTACACCCGCAACTCCCATTGTAACGCCTTTTGGTAAGTCGATTTTATCGATTTCTTTATCTACTTCATTTGTTACTTTGGACACATTATCACCAATGATTTTTCCTGATACAGTTGCATAGTACTCGCCTTCACTACGAGAAAGCGTATTTTGGGTAGTTCCCTTTTTTACATCCACAAGTTTTGAAAGTGGCATATTTTGGCCAGTAGCAGTCTGGATTTCTGTATCTAGCATATCGTCGATTGATTTCGGCTGTGCTGATTTTTCTTGTTGGACAATAACATCAAGCTCCTGCCCGTCTTTTTCAATCGTTGTTAACACATCTTTTGAATTGTTAGGGCTTAGTGTCGCAAGTAGCTGACCAGCTGTTAACCCATATTGTAACAATTCTTGCTGATTTACTTTAAATGTATATTCCACATAAGCGTCTTCAGCTGTTGTAGTAACATCTTCTAAACCATCATTCTTTTTTAGCATATCTTCCACTTTTTTCACTGACTCATTCAGCTTATCTAAATCTTCACTGTAGAATGTATAGCTAACTTCATTTGTTGACATTCCGGTTGATGAGAAGTCTTGGGATTTCCATTCGCCAGATTGGTCGAGATTTGTAATATATTCCTCAATTTCATCACGAGCTTCAGGGAAATTTTTCATATCTTCATCAAAGATGAGATACATAAGTGCACCGCCAGCTCCAGTGCCCATCATTGCGCTTTGTGCATCAGCTGTATCATTTATCGATAATTGAACGATATCGATATCTTTGCGGTCAAGCATTTTTTCTTCTACTTCTGTAACGTTCTTTAATGTCTCATCCTTTAGTTCACCCGTTTCTGGAGTGTAGGTGATATACATCGTTTTTTCTTCTTCACTTCCTAGGAAGCTAAAGCCGATTAAAGGAGTGAGGGCAACACTTCCAGCTAATAAAATAACAGCGATAACGGAAGTGATGATTTTATGATTAAGTGCTTTTTCGAGAATACCTTTATACCAAGTTGCCAATTTTCCAGCTTCTTTATGATTACTTTCTGTTTTCTCACTATATAATTTTTTCTTAAATAAGAAATGAGAAAGGGCTGGAACGATTGTAATGGCAACAAGTAATGATGCTCCAAGTGCGAAAGCCATTGTTAAGGCGAAAGGACGGAATAATTCTCCAACCATGCCTCCAACAAACATTAATGGAGCAAATACCGCAACTGTTACTAAAGTAGAAGACAGGATTGGTTTAAACATTTCAATCGTTGCTTCTCTAATTAGCGCGCGGCCAGTTAATTTTTCTTCTTTCAGGTGCAAGCGTCGATAAATATTTTCCACGACAACGATGGAGTCATCGATTACCCTTCCAATTGCCACGGTAATAGCACCTAGCGTCATAATATTTAATGTGATATCCATCCAGTTTAATAGTAGCAATGCCATGAAAATAGATACTGGAATGGAAATAATCGAGATAATCGTTGATTTAAAATCACGTAAGAATAGTAAAATGATTAATACAGCAATTAAACAACCAAATACGGCCTTTTCAACCATTGTAAGCACAGATTTTTCAATCGGATCTCCTTGGTCGAGAGAAACATCAATTACTAAGCCATCAATATTTTTTTGCTCATCTTTAATTAAATCTTTTACACTGTTAACAACATCAACAGTGTTTGCTTGTTGACCTTTGACAATTTGGATGGCGATTGCATCTTTACCATTTGTACGAGAAACTGATTCCACTTTCCCAACTACTTCAATTTTGGCAATATCGCTAAGTTTTACAAATGGGGAAGGATTTTGTTGAGATGGAGTGACAGGAATTTGCATATTCTTTAGTTCTTTTTCTGTCATAAATTTCCCATCAATTGCAACTGCTTGTTCGCCTTCTTCAAACTCGTAAAGTCCTAAAGAAACTGCTAAATTACTCGCTTGAATCATATCTTTAACAGTATCTTCCGTTAAATCTAATTGCGCCATTTTTTCTTTATCATATGTTAAATCTACTTCTTCAATATGCTGACCTGTGATAGTTGCAGAAGCGACACCATTAATCTTTTCGATTTTTGGGAGAATGATATCTTCCACAGTTGAGGTTAATTCGGTAATGTCTTCTTTTGTACTGCTGACACTTAACGCTACAACTGGCATCATGTTCATACTGATTGCTGTAATTGTAGGTTCCTCTGCATCTTTAGGTAAGGTGACATTATCCAGAGCGGATTGTAAAGCTCGTTTTGCTTCATCCATATCCGTCCCATATTCATATTCTAATTGAACATTTGCCATGTTCGAATAAGAATTCGAATAGACAGCTTTAACATCTTCCAGATTTTCTACTACTTTTTCTATCGGTATGGAAACTTCTTCCATGATTTTCTCCGGCGTAGCTCCCGGGTAAACATCCATTACGGTTAAGTATGGAATAGAGATATTTGGTATGGTTTCCATATTCATTTTTGTACCAGAATAGATACCTGATACAGTAATAATAATGGTTAGTAACCAAACCGCAAGCTTGTTACCTAACACAAAATTTACTAAACCTTTCATAATACACCTTCCCTTTATTGACTAATCTAACTCATTTACTTATAATAAATGACTAAGTAGTCATATGTCAATCAATAGTACATAGGAGAGAATGAGATGACAAAAAAACAGCTGATCATGGAAAAATCAATAGAGTTATTTGCAAAGCAAGGATTTGCGGCTACTTCCGTTCAACAAATAACGGAACATTGTGGGATTTCTAAAGGGGCCTTCTATTTATCCTTTAAGTCAAAGGATGAACTAATTATGGCTTTAGTTGATTATTTTATGGAACAGTTCATCGTGAAACTTGACTATGCAGTCAATCACGTAGATGATATTCTTTATCATTTTTATTATGAAATATTATATACATTTAAGGAAAATTCTAGTTTTGCGATGTTATTTAATAAAGAGCAAGCGCTTTCGTTTAATGAAGAATTTATTCGAAAGTTTACTTATTATGATCATTTATTGGAAAAAACAATCGAGCATATGATTGGAGAAGTATATGATTCATCCAAACAAGCAATCAAGTATGATTTAGTATTTAGTATTAAAGGGTTTCTTAATACTTATACGCATATTGTATTAAACCATAATAAATATATTGATTTTGATTTACACAGGCTTGCAAAATCTCTTGTAGAGAAAACAGACATCCTAGCTTCATATACAGAATCACCATATTTTACAGAAAGTATCTATCAGTTGCTGCATCAGTCCGTTAAGGAAGAAAGTGCGACAAAAGAGGATTTACTGCAACTTATAAAAGGGAAAAGGGAAGAAGTAGATGATCATTATGTGAACGAATCGCTTTCTTTACTGATAGAGCAGTTGGAAGAGAAAACATTGAACCCGGTTTTACTAAAAGGATTGATTGAAAACATTCGACATCATCGTGACTGTATTTGGTTATCCTATTTATTATTTCAATATTTTCAGCTTCATCCGAGTCATCAACAATAGATATATTTTAAAGATGAATTCTTTACAGGATTCATCTTTTTTTATTTAAATCCTTTCAAAGCAATAAAGGAATCGTATCAAATAAAATAATTCTTGATAAAAGTGAAAATATACACTAAAATTGAAATAAATCATTTGTTATGACGAATAAATGAGAGTTTGTAATGATAAAGGAGAAAAAAATGAAGGTATTTCAAGCAATTATAATGACGGTATTTATTGGATTTATCGGTTTTTTTGCAACAATGTTAACCACTTTATTCACAGCGAGTACATTTTATCTATGGTTTTTACCGATTATTACTGTACTTTATATAATAACTGTTTATCTATTAATTTTTGAATGGTGGAAGAAAAAAGCGGTCAAAAAGGCAAGATTAATGATTTTAGCTATTAGTATCTGCGGGATAGCGGGTTATATAATTTATGAACATTACGATAAAAATTTAGAGGTTGTTAGTAGTCAAGATACAGATTTAACAGAATATATGCCATTTTTAGAGGGAACAAAAGCAGTTTCTCTGAAAGAAGAATCACTATTTAAAATTGAAAAAAATCTTCCGCGGTTAGATGGCTCTACCGCTCTTTATCCTGTATATGCAGGATTTGTTCAAGCAGTGTATCCACAAAAGAAGTATCCGTTAGAGGAAAGTGAGGTAGTTTCAAGTCAAACAAGTGAGGCATATAATCGCTTATTAAATCGTGAGGCAGACATCATATTTATGCCAAAGCCTTCAGAGAAACAATATAAAATGGCTGAAAGCCAGGGGGTGAAATTAAAGCTGACGCCAATTGGGAGAGAGGCATTTATCTTTTTTGTTCATGCGAAAAATCCAGTGGAAACACTCAGCATAGAACAAATACAGGATATTTATTCTGGGAAAATAAGAAACTGGAAGGAAGTCGGTGGAAAGCATGAAAAAATTAGAGCATTTCAAAGACCAGAAGAAAGTGGCAGTCAATCTGCCTTGCTAAGGGTCATGGATGGAAAACCGTTAATGGACCCTCCCACAAAGGATATTGTCGATGCAATGGAAGGCATAATAAGTGAAACTGCAGACTATCAGAATAAAAGTAATGCAATTGGATTCTCTTTCCGGCATTTTTCAGAAGATATGGTGCGTAATGGAAAAATAAGAAATATTGCTGTTGATGGAATACCTCCTACAGTAGAAACAATTAAAGATGGAAGTTATCCATTCATTAATGAATTTTATGCTATAACGCTGGAGGATAATAGCTCTCCCCAAATAGATGGATTTTTAAAATGGATGGTGTCAGAGCAAGGCCAACAGATTGTTTCGGAAACTGGTTATGTGGCAGTTGAATAGATACTAATATGTGGAAAATCTTTATTTGGGTAACCGGTAGTATTTATTACTGACCGAGTTACCCATTTATATGGTAAACAGCAATGAAAGAATCTTTATTTTGTATTTATAAGTGAAAACTAACTAATTAGAATGATAGATATCAGCCAAAACAGCAGGGGAATCAGCCAAAGTAAGAAAATATCAGCCAAAATAGCAAGGGAATCAGCCAAACTAGGAAAATATCAGCCAAAACAGCAAAGAAATCAGCCAAACTAGAAAAATATCAGCCAAAGCAGCAAGGAAATCAGCCAAAGTAAGAAAATATCAGCCAAAGCAGCAAGGAAATCAGCCAAAGTAAAAAAATATCAGCCAAAGCAGCAGGGGAATCAGCCAATGTAAAAAAATATCAGCCAAAGCAGCAGGGGAATCAGCCAATGTAGGAAATATCAGCCAAACGCGTCCAATCCTCATAAAAATGAAAACCAAAAAGCTTCATTAATTTTTTGTCTATTTTATAAAGCTGGATGCCTGTAACTATCTTGCTTGGAATTCTGTTACCGTGAACAATCAAAAGAAATATTGACACTCATAATCTACTATATTTATAATCTCCCATATAAAGAAAGCGTTTACTTTTACATCACTAAAAGAAGTAAACGCTTATTTTTTTACAACTAGGTAGGTTTAGCAAAAGACTTAAGTTGCTTAAAACATTTAAAACAGGAGGAACAGGAATGAATCACTGGTTAAGGAAATTACTCATTATTCTAACGATATTTGTTCTTGTGTTCACGACACGAGGCTTCTCATTCAATCAAATGAACGTAAAAGCAGGGAACACAAGTGGAAAAGACATACCTGAAAACACATTAAGAATTCATTATCAAAATGAGGAGAACAAGTATCAGGATCTAGGGTTATGGCTGTGGGAAGATGTAGAATCACCAACTGCCAATTGGCCACAAGGTGCTGCAGCGTTTGAAGAAGAGAATCAAGATGAGTATGGTACATATATTGATATCCCTTTGAAAGAAGATGCTAGAAAGGTAAGCTTTCTTGTTGTAAACAGAACCAATGGAGAGAAAGAGAGTGGAGATAAGTCAGTTACGATAAACAATCCATCATTAAATGAAATATGGATTAAAGAAGGTTCAGATAGTGTTCATCTATTTGAGCCGGTAGAGCTGGCTGACAATACAGTTAGAATTCATTATCAAAGAGATGACCAAAACTATGATAAGTTAGGGGTGTGGTTATGGGAAGATGTAGAATCACCTACTGTTAATTGGCCAACTGATGCCGTAGCGTTAGAAAAGAATGATCGCTATGGTGCTTATGTTGATATAAAAGTGAAAGAGAATGCTAAAAAAATTGGCTTTCTTATTGTAAACCGTGAAAATGGTGAAAAGATAGCCGGAGACAAAGGATTTGCATTATTGGAAGAATACGATCATTTGTGGATTAAAAATGAAGATGATCAAGTGTATATTTCACCATACTGGGAATCCCCAACTGATTTAGTATCAGGGGAACTATTGTCTGACACAACCATCCAATTAACTTTTTCCAGTACAAAAGGACTTGTGGAAGAGGAAATAGCGCAAGCATTATCTATTGTAGATAAGGACAAAGAAGTAATAGATTTTCGTGCAGTGAAAATTATTAATGAAACCACAGTGGAAATAACAGGTATTTATGATGGGGAAAAGGGGCCTTTTACAATCTCTTATCAAGGAAGATCTGTTACAGCTAAATCTGGGTGGAAAATGTTAGATGAAAATTACTTTTATGAGGGCAATGATTTAGGGGCCACTTATCATAATAAAGATGCAACATTAAAATTATGGGCACCGAAAGCCTCAAAGGTAACCGCTGTTTTTTATGATAAAAATGATGCAGCAAGGAAAATCGGCAGTTTAGATTTAGTACAAGGGGATCAAGGGGTATGGAGTATTGAAGCGAAAGCGAGTGAGCTCGGCATCAACGACACAAGAGGATATTATTATCAATATGAAGTAACCAATGATGGAAAAGTATCTAAAGTTTTAGATCCTTATGCTAAATCAATGGCAGCATTTACTGTTAACACAGAGGGAAAAGTTGGCAGTGATGGCGATACAGTAGGAAAGGCGGCCATTGTTGATTTAAGTCAAACCAACCCAGCTAACTTTAGTGGTGTTAACATCGATGGCTATGAAAAAAGAGAAGATGCGATTATATGGGAAGCTCATATTCGCGACTTTACTTCTGATCCAACCATTGAGACTGATTTAAATGGTCGCTTTGGAACTTATAAAGCATTTATTGATAAACTGGATTATATAAAATCCTTGGGTGTTACACATGTCCAGCTCCTGCCAGTTAATGCTTGGTATTGGGGAGATGAAACGAGAATGGGAGAAAGGGAATTAGCGTATTCGGCAGCAGGAAATGAATATAATTGGGGGTATGATCCTCATAACTATTTCTCACCAGATGGTGCCTATTCTGAAAATTCAAAAGATCCAGAACTGCGCATTAAAGAATTAAAGGAGCTAATTAATGCGATTCATGCTGCTGGCATGGGAGTGGTTCTAGATGTTGTATATACACATATGTCCAATGCTAGTCTATTAAATGATATTGTTCCAGACTATTATTTTTTCCAAGACAGTAACGGTAAGTTTGTGGGAGGATTTGGAAATAACTTAGCTACAAATCATAAAATGGCGGAAAAGCTAATGATAGATTCAGTGAAATATTGGTTTCGTGAATTTAAAATCGATGGCATGAGATGGGATATGATGGGGGATGCAACCTATGAAGCTGTTCAAAAAGCTTATGATGAAGCGAAAGGCATCAATCCCAATGCATTATTTATTGGAGAAGGGTGGAGGACGTTCTCTGGTCATTTAGCAGACCCATCTTTGGCAGGAAAAGGTGCAGACCAAGATTGGATGGATAAAACTGATGATGTCGGTGTTTTCTCTGATGAAATAAGAAATGAGTTAAAATCGGGTTTTGGTTCAGAAGGAGAGCCGCGCTTTATCACTGGCGGAGCTCGTAATATTCAGACGATATTTAATAATATAAAAGCACAGCCATCCAATACGCCAGCAGATGATCCAGGAGACATGGTGCAATATATTGAAGCACATGATAATCTGCCGCTCTACGATATTATTGCGAAAGCTTTGAAAAAAGATCCAGCCATTCCAGAAAATGATCTAGAAATTCATAAACGCATTCGCCTTGGAAACTCATTGATTCTGACTTCACAAGGCACGGCATTTTTACATGCAGGACAAGAATATGGAAGAACCAAGCAATGGCTAGGAGAGGGAATTCCAGAACAAAAATATGATGCTTTTACAGATGAAAATGGCAATGTGTTTGGTTACTTTGTTCATGATTCCTATGATTCATCTGATGCCATTAATATGTTTGATTGGTCCAAAGCCACCAATGAGGAAGCATATCCAATAAATAATGAAACGGTGGAATATACAAAAGGATTAATTGAATTAAGAAAATCAAGCAATGCTTTTCGACTAGGTGAAAAGAGTTTAGTCGATTCTAATGTAACCATGATTGATGCACAAGAGATTCAGGAAGAAGATGTTATTATTGCCTATAAAAATGAGTCAACAGACAATACAGGCAGCTATTATGTATTTATGAATGGTGATACAAAAGCTAGGGAGCTGACATTAAGTGAAGATTTAACCGAATTTAAAGTAGTAGTGGATAATGATGAAGCAGGTAAAGATTCTGTTGAAGAGAAAAGTGGCTTCACTTTAACAGCAGAAAAAATAACACTTGAGCCACTTACTACTATTGTCATAAAAAATGAAAAAGAGACAGGCGGAAATCCGGATGATGACGACAAAGAGCCCAATGATCCAGAAAATCCAGTGGATTCAACAGATCCTGAAGTTCCAGAAAAACCAGATAAAGAAGCCCCAGTTAATGCAGATAAGAATCCCATTGATAATAAGGGAGACAAAGGAGATAACGGTGAGAAGGCTGATAATAACGGAAAATCAAAAAATTCCTTGCCAAATACAGCAACTAATAATGGCACATATCTACTGATTGGGATAGTTATTTTAGCAGCAGGTGTTTGTCTTTCTATCATCGTTCGCAGAAAAAAAGCAGATGCAGAATAAATAAATAGATAGCAGAAGTTAGGAGTATAGCTAACTTCTGCTTTTTGTATTTAAAAAAGGGAAAGAAAGCAAAAAAATAATGGACGAAAGTATAAGAACGAAATTTTGTGCGCACCTTATTATTCAGAAGGAATGGTAAAATGAAGAAAATAATAGCAATGGTTACTTTTTTTTGTTTAATAGCACTCCCTACGATGGTATTTGCTGATACATATATCGTTAAAAATGGAGATTCGATGTGGGAAATTGCGGTGAAATATCAAATTGGCTTAACAGAGATTATTGCTGCGAACCCACAGATTTCAAATCCTAGTTTAATTTATCCAAATCAAAAATTGACTATCCCCAATATTGATCCCATTAAAACAGTAGAATGGGAAGTAATCCGACTTTGCAATATAGAACGTCAAAAAATGGACTTCCTGCTTTAACGGAAAACTGGGAATTATCAAGAGTTGCTAGAGATAAATCGATGGATATGGCTCAAAAAAAGTACTTTAGTTATACAAGTCCAACATACGGATCGCCATTTGATATGATGAAAGCATACGGAATTAGTTATAAAGCAGCTGGAGAAAATATTGCTCAAGGTCAAACAAGCGCATAAGCAGTAGTTCAAGCGTGGATGAATTCGAGCGGTCATAGAGCAAACATACTAAGTGAAAACTTTACACAAATCGGTGTAGGATATCACCAAAATGGTAACTATTGGACGCAAATGTTTATATCAAAATAATATTTTAGCAAGGGATTACTACTTAAAATTAAGTGATAATCCCTTTATTTGTAGTGATGAGATAATACTTCTAATTTTGGTAGCTAGCTGGCTATTAATGCTTCCTCTTGAAAATCCACACAGTTCTCAGTGAAGCCTTGCCAACCATTTTCATATAGTTATTCGACAACCGCGATAAAGTGGACAATTGCCAAAACATTTAGTGACAAGACGAATCTTTTTGTGAGAAAATATTTTTAAAAAGGAGGCTATGTCCATGTATAGTTTTAATAATGATTATAGTGAAGGAGCACATCCACGAATTTTACAAGCATTGCTAGAATCCAATTTGCAGCAAGAAATAGGATATGGGCAAGATTCCTTTACACACAAAGCAGTTGAAATATTGAAAGAAAAACTGAATTGTGAGGAGGTAGATGTTCATCTTTTAGTTGGCGGAACGCAAACTAATTTAATTGCCATTTCTGCCTTTTTAAGACCACATGAAGCAGCCATTGCCGCTAAGTCTGGACATATTTTTGTTCATGAAACAGGAGCTATCGAAGCAACTGGTCATAAGGTTCTTACAGTTGATACGGAAAATGGCAAGTTAACACCAAGTCTAATTCAAAAGGTACTTGATGAGCATACAGATGAACATATGGTAAAGCCAAAACTCGTATACATATCCAATTCAACTGAAATTGGAACGATTTATTCCAAAAGCGAGCTTAAACAGTTAAGTGAATTTTGTCAGAAGAATCAATTGCTTTTCTATATGGATGGAGCACGTTTAGGGTCAGCACTTTGTGCCAAAGACAATGATCTTACGTTAAGTGATTTACCTCAACTTCTGGATGCTTTTTATATTGGCGGTACCAAAAATGGAGCATTGATGGGGGAAGCGCTTGTGTTAAAGAAAGATTCCTTAAAGGAGGATTTCCGTTATCATATTAAGCAAAAAGGAGCAATGCTGGCAAAAGGCAGAGTGCTAGGAATCCAATTTTATGAGCTATTTAAGGATAATCTTTTCTTCGAATTGGCTGAACACGCTAATAGGCTGGCAGAAAGACTAACAACAGCATTAGCCGAGAAAGGTTATCGTTTTTTAACCCAATCTTCGACTAATCAGGTTTTTCCGATTGTTTCTAACGATAAGATTATAGAATTACAGAAAAATTATAACTTCATCATATGGGGAAAAATTGATAAGGAACATTCTGCGATTCGGCTTGTCACCTCTTGGGCAACAAAAGAAGAGGAAGTGGAGCGGTTTATTAACCATTTAAAATAAGAATAATTAAAATTATCAATGGCATACAGGAATATTTCGGTATGCCATTATGTATTATTTCCTATGAAAGTTCCGTAGAAAAGAATTTGAAGAATTGCTACAGAAAAGCGCTAATAGTTAGACCACTAAATTTGCTAATTATAAGAAAAACAAGAGTCATTTATAATACCCAGCATTTTTTTCTTTACTTATTTTTGTTTGCTCTCTATAATATTTTATAAACCCCTATGGGTATATTTTTTATCAAAAAAAATACCCGTGTAGGTATATGAGGAGGATCTTATATTATGAGGAAGAAAGTAATTATTATTGGTGGTGTGGCAGGTGGGGCAACAGCTGCTGCACGATTAAGAAGGATAAGTGAAGAAGTAGAAATTATCTTGATTGAAAGAGGAGAGCACATTTCTTTTGCTAATTGTGGGCTGCCTTATTATATTGGAGAAACGATTAAAGACAGAAGTAAGTTGCTCGTACAGACAGTGGAAGGAATGTCAAAAAGGTTTTTATTGGATATTAGAGTACAGAGTGAAGCAATATCGATTGATGCGAATAATAAAAAAGTCACGATTAAAAATTTACAAACAGAAGAGATATACGAAGAAACTTATGATAAGCTGTTGCTTTCACCAGGAGCAAGACCAATTATTCCCCCTATATTAGGTATAGAAAACCATCAATCACTATTTACACTAAGAAATATACCAGATACAGATCGCCTAAAAGCCTTTGTAGATCAAAACGCACCAGAAAGTGCTGTAATTATAGGGGGCGGATTTATTGGTGTAGAAATGGCAGAAAACTTAGTTGCCCGTGGAATGAAGGTAACGATTGTGGAGAAGGGGAATCAAGTGTTAGGTCCACTTGATGTGGAAATGGCAGGTCCTGTACAAACACATCTTAAGCAAAACGGGATAACACTTATCTTAGGTAATGGAGTAAAACAATTTAAAGGTAATGGAAATATTATAGTACTGGAAGATGGGACGGAAGTGCAAACAGATATAACCATTCTATCTATTGGAGTGAGACCAGAAAATGAGTTAGCCAAACAAGCAGGACTAGAAATTGGAGAAAAAGGTGGTATTGTTGTAAATCACTTATTACAAACTTCTAATCAAGATATTTATGCTGTTGGGGATGCTATTGAAGTTCGTGACTATATCAATAGAAAGAAAACAATGATACCTCTCGCAGGGCCAGCAAATCGCCAAGGGAGAATTGCTGCTAATAATATGATGGGAAAAAAAGAGAAGTATGAAGGAACATTAGGTACTTCAATTGTCAAAGTATTTGACTTAACAGTAGCTACTACAGGGAATAATGAAAAAACACTCCAAAAATGGGAAATTCCTTATGAAGTAGTCCATATTCACCCTAATTCACATGCTGGCTACTATCCTGAAAGTTCTCCAATTACGTTTAAATTGATATTTGATAAAGAATCAGGACAAATATATGGGGCACAAGCAATTGGAAGAGAAGGTGTCGATAAACGGATTGATGTCATTGCAACTGCAATTAAAGGTAATTTAAGTGTAGAAGATCTAACTAATCTAGAACTGTCATATGCACCACCATATTCATCTGCCAAGGATCCTGTAAATATGGCAGGATATGTGGCGTCGAATATTGTAGATGGAGAATTAGAGCAAATCCAATGGCATGAGGTAGATCAGATTGTGCAAGATGGTGGATATTTACTGGATGTAAGAGAAAGTGTAGAGAGAGAGTTTGGATATATAGAAGGTTCACTTAATATGTCATTAGGTGAACTAAGAGAGAGAATGGATGAGTTATCAAAAGATCAACCGATTTATGTAAGCTGTCAAGTTGGTTTAAGAGGATATTTAGCTAGTAGAATATTAAAAAATAACGGATTTAATGTTAAAAACGTTGATGGTGGCTGGAAAACCTATTCCTCAGCTTTTGCGTATACAAAAAAGGTAGAAAGAACGGAAGAAAGCAATCAAACAAATGAAGAAATAAGAGAAGACGAAGGCTTTCAAATTGAAACTGTACTAGATGTTGCCGGATTAACTTGTCCAATGCCAATTGTGAAATTAAAACAAGGGATGGATCAATTAGAGAGTAAGCAAGTGCTAGAGTTGCAAGCGACAGATAGAGGGGTATTAAGTGATTTGCCAGCATGGACAAAAAAGGTAGGACATCAAATTTTAAAAATGGAACAAGTAGGTTCTACTATTAAATTTTGGATTAAGAAAAAATAAAGAAATAGAGAATTCTCTTTAGTTACAATTGCTATACATTCGCTTCAGCTAGTTTGACAGGCTATAATAATGATCAATAAATCATGTATAATGTAGGATAATAGTGACTAACTGAAAATATAGCAAATGGAAGGGGTATTTTCTTGGAATATAATGATCAATTAAAAAATAGAGTTAAGCGAATGGAAGGACAATTAAGAGGAATTCTGAAAATGATGGAAGAGAATAAAGATTGTAAGGAAGTGATTACACAGTTATCAGCTGTTCGTTCAGCAGTAGATCGAACAATGGGTGTTATTGTGAGCACTAACTTAGTTGACTGTGTGGTAGAAGCCCAGGAAAACGGAGAAAAAATGGATGATGTGATTAAGGAAGCAGTAAATCTGTTAGTCAAAAGCAGATAATGAACAAAGATAAAAAGCTCTAGAACCAATAGAGCTTATAATTTTAGATGATTATATACCCATAGGGGTAACGGTAATTAAGAGAGGAGATAATATGGCAACGAAAACGACGATTGTGTTATTCAGTGGTGATTATGATAAAGCGATGGCTGCCTATATAATTGCTAATGGGGCAGCTGCTTACGATCATGAAGTTACTATCTTTCATACTTTTTGGGGATTAAATACTTTAAGAAAAGAAGAAAATATAAAAGTAAATAAGGGATTGTTAGAAAAGCTCTTTGGAAAAATGATGCCAAAAGGAGCAGATAGAATGGGGCTATCCAAAATGAATTTTTTAGGATTTGGTCCTATGATGATTAAACATGTTAGCAAACAGCATCAGGCAATGACACTTCCACAATTAATAGTAATGGCGCAGGAACAGAAGGTAAATCTTGTCGCATGTACGATGACAATGGATTTACTTGGATTAAAAGAAGAAGAGCTGTTAAAAGGGGTTGATTATGCTGGTGTTGCTGCCTATTTGGCTGAAGCAGAGGATGGCAATGTGAATTTATTTATCTAAAATTAGTTTTTCGAGGGAAGGGGTAAATGAAATGAAAGAAATAACAACAACGGAATTAAATAGCAAATTGCAGAGTGGAGAGAAAGTCTCGATTATTGATGTTCGGGAACCAGCGGAAGTGGCGACAGGCAAAATTCCTGAAGCAATAAATATTTCTTTGCGTCTTATTGAATTTAGAATGCATGAATTAGATAAACAAAAAGAATATTTTATGGTATGTCAATCGGGAGGAAGAAGTAGTCAGGCTGCTCAAATATTAAATAAAAATGGATATCGTGTAGTAAATGTCATTGGTGGTATGCAAAGCTGGGAAGGAAAAGTTGAATAAGAAGTATAGTTAAAAACAGGAAGCGTGAAGCCTTCCTGTTTTTAAACATTGTTATTGTATCTTTGGAAATTTCACGGGAGTATTTATAGAAAGCTTGTCCTTGTAAGAACGGTAGGCGATCAATACATGATCTTTTGTACTCGCATCCAATTGTAAGATGAAGTCTCCATTTGTTTCTAAATAATAACGAATACCATTCTCTTGTAAGTGACTGAAGTAATAATAATTGCCTAATAAATATTTGCTTTCTGTTTTTGTTTCTTTATTTTCTTTTATATATTTTGCCAGTTCATTAACGGACAGAGAAGTTTCACCCGTTAAGGTGAAAAAACCTTTTCGAACCGAATCAGCAGCCTGAATAATGGAATCTTTCACTTTAGTGACCATCGTATCCAAATAACTATTCATTTTTTCCTCCATACAATTGCTAATTTTCGTGTTACTATCATTTATCTTTAAAAGACTGATTAAATTTTGTTAATTCAGGATCTTTTTTTAATTGCTTGACATGAAATGCTGTTGTTTCAACTTCTGTATCTCTGCTTATTCCTAACTGATCTCCATCAGCGTCCGCCATTACCCCTTCACGTGGACCATCCATATTTGGATCAACATTTACTTGAACTTGATTTCTAGGCATCTTGACACCTCCTAGTGATAGGATGGATAAAAAGAAAGAAAAAAATCCATGATTTAGTGTTTTTAAAACCTTTAGTCTCTAGTAAAAATTAACAAAGCAATAGTTCTATCATTGTCGATTATTAACAATTTTTAAGCGTATAGTTTCTAGAACGTTCACCATACTAATCCTGTTGTTTAAAATCCATTTACAGGGGGAGATTATATTGTTGCAAAACGGACAGCAAGTACACCAAAATCTACAAACAGGTCAAGTTCCACAAGCGATGAATCATGGCGGACATGAAATGTTTGATGTTCATGAAGTACTAGTTGGAGCAATAAATACAATGAATTTGTATAAATTGTTAGGAAACCATATTCAGGATCCAGAATTACGAGATATTCAAAACAGACAATATCAATTTATTCAAGAAGAGTACAATTTAACATTAGAGTGTTTTCAAACTGGACAACCTCCTGCAAAGAGAACTGAACCATATATGATGAAAGAAAATAATGATTTCATCTTTGGAATGACCCAGATGCCTCCTGCAAAGCCAATTCAAAATGTGACGGAAATGAGTGATCAGCAAGCTGCAGTTGCAATGCTTAGTGCATTAAAAGCTTCTGCTTCCATGAAAACAATGGCAGCAGCTGAAACAACTAATCCGGTTGTACGTCGAGTTATTGCAGCTTCTATTCCGAACTGTTTGGAAATGGCTTATGAAGTATCTTTATACCAAAACAAGCATCATTATTATCAAGTTCCTCAGCTAGCTGCTCAAGATATGCAAAATATCTTAAACGGATTTGCAGCTGCACAAGGAGCTCCAATGATGCAGCAGCAAATGAATATGAATAATAATATGCATTAATTTAAAGGAAGTTATCTCTCTTTGAGATAACTTTCCTCCATAATACTTTGTTAAAATGAGGTTTGTATGATGGGAAAAACGGTAATGATGTTAATTCTTTTAATTCCCTTTCTACCTTCTATGGTGATTGCACAAACAAAGATTCCTATTTTGGTTTACCATTCCATTGAAGAGTTCCATGGACAAGGTTCAAAAGAATTATATGTGACTCCAGCAAATTTTGAAAAGCAAATGATTTATTTGCGAGATCATGGTTTTACTCCGTTAACTTTTGAAAAATGGCAGGATATAAATAAAGTTAGAAAGCCAATTTTTATTACGTTAGACGATGGTTATAAAAATAATGTAAGAGTGTTGGGAATTTTTCGAAAGATGAAAACAGACGATTTTACCCCAACAGCAACGATGTTTGTTATAGCAGATTTTATCGGAAATGCCAATAGGTTATCTAATCAAGAGTTGAAAGAATTAGCTAGTTCAGGTTTTCTATCAATTCAATCCCATACAGCAACACATCCTGATTTGGTGAAAACAACAGACTATAAACATGAGCTAAAAGATTCGAAAGACAAAATCGAAGCAATTACAGGAAAGAAAGTCATTGCCCTTTCTTATCCTTATGGAAATATTGATTCTAAGACAATGGAGGAAGTCAAGAAGCATTATTCTTTTGGGCTAACCACAACACCAGAATTCTATAGTGCAAAGGGAATAAAGGATGAACTCTATCTGTTACCGCGTAAGTATGTTAAGTACTCTACCACATTAGAGGAGTTTGCTGATATAGTCGAGGGGCAGTGAAGGGTTGATTGCTTTGAAAAGTAATCGACTTTTGGCGCTTTTTGTCATTTTATTTCCCGGAAAATGAAAAGACTGACTCTACTCTAACGTTTAAGCTATAGAAAGTCAGTCTTTTTTCTTCACTTCATACCCGTATTTGCTTTCACAATAACCTCGGCGTATTTCTTTTCATCTCGTTTATTGGAGAGGATGGTCCCAATAATTGCACCGAGAAAACCTGCAGGAATGGAAATGATAGCAGGATTTGTTAACGGGAATATAGCCGTTCCAGTTAAAATAGCAGCACCAGGTACAGGATTAAGTACACTTGGGCTGATGGCAACCAACACTAACGCCGTAAGTAGTCCTGTTACTACGCCTGATATAGCGCCGGCTGTATTAAATCTTTTCCAGTAGATTGTAAAAATGATAACTGGTAAATTAGCACTGGCTGCTACACAGAATGCAAGGGATACGAGAAAGGCTACATTCATTTTTTGAGCAAAAAGTGCAAGGATAATGGATAGCAAGGCTACTGCAACCGAAGCATAACGAGCTGCTTTCATTTGCTGTTTTTCGGTAACCTTTCCTTTTTTGATTATTTGACCATATATATCATGGGCAAAGGCTGAGGCACCTGATAATACAAGTCCTGCAACAACTGCTAGAATGGTCGCAAATGCTACCGCCGAGACAAAACTCATTAAAAAGTCACCGCCAAGAGCGTGAGCAAGCAATGGTGCTGCCATATTGCCCGCAGCATTTGCTTCCACAATGTCGCTAGCCCCTACAAAAGCAGCAGCTCCAAAGCCTAAAAAGATGGTTAAGATGTAGAAAATGCCTATAACCCAAGTTGCTGTTACAACAGAGTTTCTAGCAGTTTTCGCATCTTTTACTGTGAAGAAGCGCATTAGTATATGCGGCAGACCAGCAGTTCCTAGAACGAGTGCTGCCATCATAGAAATAGTATCGAGAGAGTTGGTATACTTCACGCCGGGATTAATATAGTTTTCTCCTAATGGTGTAAGTGTTTTGATTTCGTCGAACATCGTAAGAATATTAAAGTTGAATTTTGCAAGAACAAGAAAGGAGATAACAACTGTTCCAAGCATTAAAAGGACAGCTTTTATAATTTGAACCCAGCTTGTAGCAGTCATACCGCCAAATAATACATAAATAGTCATCATGACGCCAACAATTAAAACCGCAAGCCAATAATCGATTCCCAATAATAGCTGGATAAGGGCGCCAGCTCCAACTAATTGAGCAATCATATAAAAAATTACAATGGTAATCGTGCTTAATGCGGCTACACCACGCACTTTTTTCTGATCAAAGCGGGCATTTATCATATCAGCAATTGTATACTTTCCTAAATTTCTTAGTGGTTCTGCAACAATATAAAGAACGACTAAATAAGCAACTAAATATCCAATCGAATAGAAAAATCCATCAAAACCAGTTAACGCGATGGCACCTGCTATTCCGAGGAAGGAGGCGGCTGATAAATAGTCCCCTGCAATCGCTAAGCCATTTTGCCAGCCTGTTAATCCCCCGCCAGCAGTATAAAATTCACTGGTTGTATTGGTTCTTTTAGCTGCCCAATATGTAATGATAAGAGTGATGAGGACGATAATGACAAACAACATTAATGCGATTGGACTCATTTATTGTTAGCCCCTTCCATCTGGTTTTCTTCCACAATGTCAGCAGCTAATTCATCAAATTTCATTGCTTTTCGAACATAAATCATGGATAACACCCAAGTCATGATAAACTGTGCAAATGCATACACCCACGTCCATGTAATCGATCCGATAGCAGGCTTGTTTAAAATAGTTGTGTAAGAAGTCAAAATTGGTAACATAAAATAAAAGAGTAAAAAGAAGACGGTGAGAGGAATTAGAAATTTTTTCTTTTGGGACATTAATTGCTTGAACTTAGAACTATTGGCAATTTGTACGAAATCGTAAGGCGGAGATTGCTTTTTTGCATCTTTGGCCAAATTACTCATTCACTTTCCCCCTTGAAAATAATATATTTTTCAATATAACAATAGTGTAAAAACTTCATAGAAGAATCGCAATGGTTCTTTTTTCTTAAATGTAAGCGTTTTACTTGAGCGAAAGGGCTTATTTTTGTTGAAAACAACTAAATTTATGCGAATAAAAGCTTAAGGGAAAATGGAATTATTTTGATAGTGTTGTGTAGAAGTATTTACTATATTAAAATTTTTTTCTTTGTTTATTAAGTTTGAAGACGGGGTAGATCTTAATCGAACAGCAATATGAAAAGTCAAGGAGGAGATAGCGTCATGTTTCGTCATCAAAAAGAATTACAGTTTGAAGTGAAAGTGGACAGACCAGATCCAATGTTAGCACGTCAAATTCAAGAGGTGCTTGGAGGACAATTCGGTGAAATGACCGTAATGATGCAATATCTTTTCCAAGGTTTTAATTGTCGCGGAGAAGAAAAATATAAGGATATGCTCATGGATATAGGAACGGAAGAGATTGGTCACGTTGAAATGCTTTGCTCTCTAATCAGTCAGCTTCTAGATGGTGCATCACCTGAGGATCAGGCTGAAGCAGCGAAAGATCCAGCAGTTGCAGCCATTATGGGTGGAATTAATCCACAACATCTACTTGTAAGTGGATTGGGTGGCATGCCAACTAATTCTAATGGGGTACCTTGGAATGGATCGTATATTGTCGCAAGTGGAAATCTTTTAGCAGATATGCGTTCAAATTTACATGCAGAAAGCCAAGGACGCTTACAGGTAGCAAGATTGTATCATATGACAACTGATGAAGGAGTAAGAGCTACATTTAGAAAAATGTTAGCTCGTGATCGTTACCACCAATATCAATGGCTAGCAGCAATCGAGGAATTAGAAGCTAAAAATGGTGTAGTTGTTCCAGCAACCTTCCCTCCGGAAGCAGAAAAAGAATCTCAGCCAGAAGCGTATGAATTCTGGAATTTATCAGAAGGAGATGCTTCTTCAGAAGGTCTCTGGGCAACAGGTAGTGCCCAAGATGGAACAGGAGATTTTGTGTATGTAAAAGAACCAGTTCCAAAGGGGCAAGTTCCTCTCAATCCCATTCCACCTGAATCATTGCATCATGATTTAAATATTAAAAAGTAAAAAATATAGAGGAAAATAGACACAAACTATTCGGTCCAATAATAGTTTGTGTCTATTTTTTTCCTTTTTATTGGCTAGTAATCTTGTTGGAAATAGTGTAGAATAACTTAAAAAAGTTTAAATAATCACAAGAGTTTAAATTTTTCGTGTTTCCATCAGCTTGTTTTCATGTTACATTTAAACAAGTTATGGATTCTAGCGGTGTGAAAGCCACAAGTTAGATTTTTCTATACATAAAAATATATACATATTTCTGAAAAATCTAATATTAAAGAGAGAGAAGAAATTTTACGGAGGTAGGGATTCAAATGACAAAAACGATTATTAAAGCACCATTTAGAGCAGATCACGTAGGAAGTTTACTGCGTCCTCAATCTATTCATGATGCTAGAAAGAAGTTTGCAGATGGAGTTATTTCAGCAGAAGAACTACGTGCAGTAGAAACAGAAGAAATTAAACGTATTGTGGACAAGCAGATTGAGGTTGGTCTTCAAGCCGTTACGGATGGAGAGTTCCGCCGCAGATTTTGGCATACTGATTTCATGGAGCATTTAACAGGAGTAGAAGGCTATGTACCAGACCATGGTTATAAATTTAATGGGGTTGAAACGGAAGCTTACGATGTGCGAGTAACAGGAAAAGTATCTTTTAATCCTGATCATCCTCATTTAAAAGATTTTAAAGAATTCTATGAGATTGTGGGCGATCGTGCCGTTGCAAAAATGACCATTCCAAGTCCAAACCAATTTTTCAATGCGGGTATCCGTAATGAAGAAATCTATCCGGATATTGAAGATTATGCAAATGATATTATCCAAGCTTATCGTGATGCTGTTCAAGCATTCTATGAGGCAGGCTGCCGTTATCTACAATTTGATGATGTATATATTGCAGGACTTTGTGCTCCAAAGCTGCCATTTGCAAAAAGTGAGTTAGAAAGACAAGAATTAATTGACCTAGCTTTACGTGTGGTGAATGGTGTTCTAGAAGGAAAGCCAGAAGATTTAATCGTAACAACACATCTTTGCCGTGGAAACTATCAATCTACTTGGGCGTTTGAAGGTCCATATGATAAAATCGCTCCTAGCTTCTTTGCAAAAGAAAAAGTAGATGGTTTCTTCTTGGAGTATGATGATGAGCGTTCCGGTGGATTCAGGCCACTTGAATTTGTACCAAATGGAGGTCCACAAGTAGTTTTAGGTGTATTCACATCAAAAACTGGTGAATTAGAAGATAAAGAAGCAATCAAAGCACGTGTAGAAGAAGCTTCTAAATACGTTGCCCTTGAACAGCTTTGTATCAGCCCGCAATGTGGATTTGCTTCAACCCATCACGGAAACATCTTATCAGAAGAAGAACAATGGAATAAATTAAAATATATTGTAGATGTAGCGAAAGAGATTTGGGGATAAGATAGGTTATAGGAGGATAAAAGAGGCACATACTCATATTAAATGTGCCTCTTTTTTTAGCAACTTCTATAAAAAGATATAATAAGGTTATGAAGTTTGTTTTAGAAGAGAGGAATAGCAGATGCAATGGAGTAAGTTAAAGACCAAAATGGAAGGTTTTATTAGTGAAAAATTAAAAGATAGAATGCAAATTCATATTACTGCTTATCGAAAATTCCATGATAGCCCAAGAAGGATTTGGATAACTTTTGATAAAGAAGTAATAGTTAGTGCTTCGGATACTAACTATTGGCTTTTACATGAGAAAATATATGAAGAAATAAAGTTTGAACAACGATTAAAGCCAATTCCGTATGAGGCGGATTGGTGGAAAATGTATGAATCAGAGGAGCGACAAGAATTGGTAAGAGCTTCTGAAGAGGCAGAACAAAGTCTCTTAACTGCAAATATAATGGATAGTGGGTATGTCTATCAATCCTTTCTTGATTATTGCTCTCTTTCTATAGATCATGCTTTACATTCTGAGAATGAATTTATTAGAGCTTTTGCTATGGTTGATAGGAGGATTGGAAAAAGGAGATTAAGTAATATAGATAGAAAGACACTGAATCATCCATTAATTAGTAAATTTTATCAAATACGATGTCAGGTAGAAAAAATGGCAAAAAGATAACGGATTAGCTACTGTCTAATTGGTTATCTTTTTGCCATCTTCAAACAAGCTTAGAGCCTCACCATAAAAATACTCCCTTTTCCTTTTTCACTCTCCACATAAATTTTCCCGTTACATAGTTCGACGATTCTCTTTACCAGTGCTAATCCTAAACCATTTCCCGATTGGGAATGAGAGGTATCGCCTTGATAAAATTTATCAAAAAGACGTTTTTTTGTTTGGTCATCCATTCCAGGACCATTATCTTGAATCGAAAAACAAACTTCTTCTTTGAACTTAGTGAGATGTATTGTTATGTTTCCGCCTATTTCGGAAAACTTAATAGCGTTATCTAAAAGATTTAGCCAAATTTGCTGAGTTAAATCTTCATTTCCGTGATAAGTAACTTCATCAAGCTCGACATCTATGACTATATCTTTTGCGGACCATTTTGGTTCCATCAATACAATCGTTTTTCGAATTTGCTCATCTAATCGAAATGGAGTTTTTTCGGTAATAATCTCGAGATTTTCATACTTTGATAGGATGAGTACATTTGTAGAGAGTGCAGCTAAGCGCTCAGACTCGGTAATGATTATATCAAGATATTCTTGTCTTTCCTCTTCCGTTAAGTTATTTTCTTTTAGTAATTTTGCGAAACCGCGTAATGAAACAATAGGTGTTTTGAATTCATGAGAAAAATTATTAACAAAATCACTTCGTAATGTTTCAATTCCAGAAAGCTCTTGGGTCATTTTATTAAAGCTATGAGATAATTCTTCTAATTCGCCTATTCCCTTTATGTTAACTTGTACAGAGAAATCCCCGCTGGCTACTTTATGGGTTGCATCAATTACCGTCCGAATAGGATTTAATGCTTTCTTACTGAGAAAGGCTGTTAGGGAAGTCCCAAGTAAAATGCAAAAACCTAAAAAGGCAATGAGCGGGAATACGGGAAGCTGACTATTGTCTGAAATAATCCCTAAATGCTGTAAAGCAAAAGTTATAACAGCAACAACTAGGACTGTTGCCATCATGACGCCAAAAACAAACATGACTAGTGTAATGGCAAGGCTTAAACGTTTTGTGAAAAATTCTCTCATCCTTTTTTCACTGCCTTATAACCAAGTCCTCTGACTGTTAAAATTTCAAACTCTGGAAAATCACGAAGCTTGTCTCTTAATCGGTTAATGTGGACATTGAGTGTACGATCATCCGTTTCAGATTCCATTCCCCAGATTTCATCCATAAGCTGAATTCGAGTGAAAATCATATTTGGATATGATAATAGTTTAAACAATAAGAAAAACTCTTTAGGTGGTAAGGTAATAACATGATTCTCACGAGAAACGGTAAGGGCATCATAGTCGAGTACAGTTTTCCCGATTGTTAAACGATGCTCATTTACAATCTTCGCTCTCCGCAGCAGAGCCTTAATACGTAAAATCATTTCTTCTTCATCTACTGGTTTGGTCATATAATCATCCGTACCAACAAGAAATCCTTTTCGTTTATCTGCTGCCTCCTGCTTGGCGGTAACCATTAAAATAGGGAGGTTCTCCCACGTCTGCCGCAAATGCTGTGTTAATTCGTACCCGTTCATTTTGGGCATCATTAAATCGAGTACAGCTAAATCAACATGCTCTTTTTCCATTATCTGAAGAGCTTCGATCCCATCTTTAGCTGCATAAGTCTGAAATCCATGGTGCTTTAAGACAGCACACATTAATTTTCTAGTATTTGTATCATCTTCTACCACGAGTATTTTAAACATCTAATACCTCCATTCATTTAAGTTATACCTATTTTATTATAAAAATGTAAACTGAAAATTAATTTAGAGAAGTTTATATTCAGTTTACTTTACCACGGTATACTAAGAAACATAAAGAAGAAACCGGATAATCATTAAGTAGACATTTGGATAGGTAGTAGAGAGGAGATCGTTTTAATGGGTTACACCATTTTATTTAGTTATTATGAAATAGTAGGAGAAGAAGCACATTTGATAGATGAATATAAACTTCCAGTTAAAGAGCGAAAAGAGAGCTTAGAAACCTTATTAATAGAGCAGAACTACAAATTTATTGGAAATGTCGATTTATGGGGATTTCGTACTAGCAAATTTATGAATATTGCCGAGATTATTAAAAATTGAAGCAGATAGCCGGAAAGATACATAAATGTCGTCTTTTAATAAGGTCTGCTCATTTATAAAAAAGTTTGATTAAATTCCTGTGTAGATAGGCAAGATATTTCTGATTCGTAAACATGTCATATTCTTGCATAGAACTTTTAAAATCACTTTAGATAATTATGATAAAATAAGCGGAGGAGTTGGAGCTTAATATTGAAGGTATCGTTGAAGTTAACGAGAACCATTTCCAGTACTCTCAAAAAGGTCAACGTAGGATTTCGGAACGCAAACCTCGTAAACGTGGCGGGAAATCCAACCTTTGAGGCATAAGCCACGAACAAGTTTGTGTTCTTATTGCAAGAGACCGTATCAAAGCAACTGTCTCAAAAGTAGCTTGTATGGGGAATGTCGTTAAAATGATAGTGGAGAGTATATTGGCTCTAAACTGACAACTGATAATCTACTCGTTACAAGATGCTTGGAGAGCCTATAAAACCTATGGAAAGGAAAAAGGATTAAAACATTATCGAATTAAATCAAACGATGGATAGACCGTTTTAAATGTGTAGATACAAAGTATCTCGACAACTATCTCGCGTGGTTTTTGTTTGTAGATAACCGTAGTAAGAAAGCATAAAACACAATATTAAAGAATTTCTGTTAACATCATTTGTATTTGAGATGACCGACACTTATGATAGTTTACGCCTATCAAAGTTTAAAGCTTAGATTTTAGGAGGGAGAATATGGACGAAAAGCAAAAGGTTGTTGCAGTTGTAAATAAAAAACAATTAGCTTCAGTTATGAACAACACGAAATGGGAGCAGTTGCAGAAATTTGTAATTGATACATTGCCGTTCACCCCACCTTATCAAGTTAAGTATGTATTAGAAGATGCTCCTTACCCAGAAACTTTTATAGAAGATGTATGGTATTGGGGTGATTGGGAACAGGGGCTGCGTCCGTTCTATTCCATAGAATGGTTGCGAATCAGACCAAGGTATGTAAAAAGTAGAGGTAGACTTATTGAACCTGAAAGATTTGATATAACTGATGAATTCATAGAATTATTACAAAAGCTAAATATTCCGTTTGTTAAAGAAGATAGCATAATTTGTATTTATGGTTATGTTAAAAGTACAGAAACATTCAATTGTTAAGCCCTAAATGAAAAAGAGCGGGGATCCAAAAAAAGGTTCCCCTACTTACTATCCATATTTGTACATTAAAATTTAACAGAGCCTTTGTTTTTAATAAATAAAACTAGCGAGTAAAGCATAATCAATCGGATGCAATTGTTTTTTTATCGATCAAATACAGTTAAAAGAATATAAGAGAATGGCCCATGTTATAGTAGTTGCCTTTTTGCTATTACTGTTTATAGCTTGTTTAAACTTCAAGCTCTGCTCCCAAAACCAGGAGCAGAAACTATTAGACTCACCAGTTCATGAGACATTATACATGCTGGGAAAATTCTTGAGAATTTATCTTTTTTTTACAATAAAGATAAATTTAATCATCAAGTAACGGAAGGAGTATTCTGATGGTTGTTCCCTTCTCAAGCTCAGTTCTTACTTTAATGGAACCGCCATGGAGTTCAATTAGCTTTTTTGTTATCGTCATACCGAGTCCTGTTCCGTTCATTGAGCTGCTTGTATTTGTTCCTCTGTAATAGCGTTCGAACAATCTGTTTAGTGTTTCATTATCCATGCCCACACCATTATCTTTAATCGTAATTACCAGCAAATGATGGTCAAGCTTTCCGATCGTTATTGTGACAGTCGTTTTTGGTGGATTATACTTAATTGCATTTTCAATTAAGTTTTCCATAATGCGTTGGAACCACTTTGGATCTACTGCTGCAATCAGTTCCTTAGGGGAAGGCTGAAATACAAATTCATATTGCGGTCCTGCAGGCCCGTTCACATAGTGGATGACAGTTCGTCTGATTTGTTCATTTATTTCCACTTTTTCCTTGGCGATAGGAAAGCCCTCACTTCTAAGCTGATACGTTAAGGTCAAATCTTCCAGAAGCTGTTTCATGTAGTGCGCCTTTTCCTTGATTGTGCTAGAAAAAGTCCGAACTTCTTCTTCAGTCCATGAATATTGATCTGATTGTAGCATCTCAGCATATCCTCCTATAGAGGCAAGCGGCGTTTTTAAATCATGGGATAGTCCGCTAATCCACTCATCTCGAGCTTTGTTAGCCTTTCTTCTTAATTGTTTATTTTGTTCCAGCGATGTTGTCAATTGGATAAGTGTGGTAATCAATTCCTTATATATTTTATATTTCCGTTGTAGCTTTCCTTTTTTCGTAAGCATCATAGAGTGCTTGTTATGCCCTTCTTCATAATTTTCCTTCCCCAAATCTCCAATCCATTTCATGATGGTAACAAGTGGAGCACCGAATTTATAACCAAACCAAATATTAAGCATAATTAACAATAAAAGAGCAAGCAAAAATAGGAAAAGAATTTTGTTCCCAGTATCTTGCATTATTTCTGTATCGGATTGCAAGCTGTTTGTTTGGTCTGTACCTGTTAGAAGAACCTGACCTGTCTCTCTATTATAGTAGGTGGATACATCCTTTTGTTCGTTCTTAGTAAGCTGAAATAGTTCTTGGAAAGAGTACCTATCCTTTTGATTGTCTGCTTCATAACTGTCCTGAACTACACCATCTTTACTAACCAGCTGAACCCAACCATGTTTATTGGTAATTGTTTTTCCTTGAGTATCGGTAATATTTAGTTGGTTTTTCTGCCAGTTTACTGCAACTTTAATAGTATTTAAAATGGACTTGCTGCCAACTTCTTTTCCATAAAGGACAATGAGGGGCTCAGCAGTATCTTGTTGAATTGACCACATATAGTAATGGTATGAATCATCTTCACTTTCCGAAAGTAGCAGGGCAAAGTCGATTTTTGAGAATGAGGTACCCTTTGGCAGATTATATGTTTTTATGGGATTTCCGTCCTCCGCCAAGATAGCAAGCCAACCATTCTGTTTCCTGACTAAATCCTTTAAATCATTGGATATAGAAATATGACTATTTTTAACTGATATCCAGTCTTCCATATTAGATGAGTCAGCCTGAGTCAAGTCAGAGTATAGTTCGTTTTTCATGACAGTGAAACCAATAATTGCCCAAAATAATAAAAAAATAATGGATACGAGAAAAAAAACAAACAAAAGCTGAAAAAAGAATTGCAGGATGAATCGTTTGGTCATATTCATTTTATTTGTAACCTTCTACAGATAATTTATAGCCGAGCCCTCTCACTGTCACGATATACTGCGGCTGGCTGGGATCTACTTCAATTTTTTCTCTAAGTTTGCGTATATGAACCATAATCGTGTTATCCTCTCCAAGAAAATTCTCGCCCCACACATTTTCATAAAGTTGAGCTTTACTGAAAAGTTGATTAGGATGCTTGCAGAAATATAGTAGTAACTGATACACCTGTGCAGGCATGGAAACTTTAACTCCTCTTACCATGACTTCTCCAGATGAACTATTTACAAATAAGTCACCATATTGATATGTAGTTGATTCCTTTACTGTATTAGCTGTATATCTTCTCAGATGAGCTTTCACTCTCGCTACTACTTCCAATGGATTAAAGGGTTTGGTGATATAATCATCAGCACCTAATGCAAACCCTGAAAGTTTATCAAGGTCAGTGGACCGCGCTGTTAAGAAGAAGATGGTGGCATTTGTCTTTTCTCTAATGAAAGGACAAATATCAAAACCACTTCGATCTGGAAGCATGACATCTAGAAAAATTAAGCCGTAATCGTTAACTGCACATAGTTGTAATGCTTCCTCCGCTGTTTCGGCAGTATCAATTCGCTCAAATCCTTCCTTCTGCAAAATAATCTTTAACATCTGGTGGATAGCCTGTTCATCATCCACTATTAACAATCTTATCTTTTTCATATAATTCGTCTCCCTAATGTCCAAATATAAAGATATCATATCATTTTTTATCCTCATTATTAGAAATTAAGGAAGAATTAAGGTTCTGATTTTAAAGGGTTAAGGTACGATAGGTATAATTCTTATAGATTAAGGAAATGAGGTGTAAAATGAAAAAAGTATTTAGTGCTATAGCAACCGTAGCGGCCGTAATTATGCTTTCAAGACATATTGGAAATGAGTTTGCAGCTCAGAATTATTCTAGCTTAGCAATAATCCTGATGATTGGATTAATTGGTCAAATTCTCTTCCATTTTCGAGAGAAAAAAGTTAGTGATTAAGCAGCCTTTAAGAGAATCAGGATAAAATTTAGGATGAAAGAGAGAGTTTAATATTATGCTTACTATAGGGAAAAGAGAATTTCTCCAATTATTTAAAGGGTTTAAATCAATTTTATTAATTTTAGTATTTTTAGTCACATCCTATTATTCAGCTAAGTTTGCTGATGGTATAGCTGAGGCAATGGAACTGACAGCGCAAGAGGCAGGTGAAGCTCATTTAGTTGGATTATTGTTTTTAGTTATGTTTTTTGGACATTTATTTGTGGCGAGTCTATCTCATGACAGTATAAATAAAGAAATCCGTGAAAGAACCATGCGGTTTTTAGTAACTAAAACAACTAGATTTTCTATTATAGTTGGTAAGTTTTTGGGTATTTGGATGTTTTGGTTTGTTTGTCTGTTTCTGTCATTCTTAATAATTGCTCTAACAACAGAAAAAATAGATTTTCTAGTTTTTGCTCAGACGATGAGCCTACTTACATTGCAGATATCATTCATTCTCTTAATGTCCGTTCTCATCAATAAGCCAGGAGCAACAATGTTCCTTGGAATTCTTGGAGGGATATTGTTACCAATATTAGGAGGTTGGTTTGTGCTTACTTCTAATCCAGCAATTAGTTGGCTAAAATATGTATCACCTTTTTATTATCTGGACTTAAATGAATATAGCTTCTTAGTTCTTCTTGTAGTTGCAGCTATCTTAATTTATCTTACTAATTTATTATTCAAGAGGAGGGAATGCTGATGTCAGCTATTAAAGCAGTAAAGATGACAAAGAAGTATAACGGAGTAACAGTAGTTAACGGAATTGATTTAACAATGGAAGAAGGGGAATTATTTGGATTTTTGGGTAGAAATGGCGCAGGAAAATCAACTTTTATCAATATGCTGACAGGGATTGCGAAACCTACTTCAGGTTCATTTTCTTTGTTAGGAGGAAATATAGATCACATAGAGGTTAAAAGAAAAATTGGTGTGCTGCCTGATTATTCAAGTTTCTACGAATCCACTACAGCACTGGAGCATTTGCGGTTCTTCTCTGCACTATCTGGTGAAACTGCACAAAAAAGTGAGTGTCTTGAAGTATTAGAAGCAGTCGGATTAGCTGATCATGCTAATAAAAAATTAGGAAAGTTCTCGTTTGGAATGAAAAAGAAACTTGGTGTCGCTCAAGCCATTATCCATGATCCAGAGCTCTTATTTTTGGATGAACCAACATCAGGGATGGATGCAGAATCAGCAATTCAAATTCAACAGCTGATAAAAAGACTGCATGGAGAAGGCAAGACGATCTTTTTAACTTCTCATAATTTGGATGAGGTCGAGAAATTATGTACCAGAATTGCTATCATGAAAGAAGGTAGGATTGTAAAAATCGGAACAATGAATGAACTCAGAGCATTTTATCGTTCCAACATTATCGTAAATATTAAACATAGTCCAATACCTGTTTCAGAATTATCAAAGTTTCACCAATGGATTAAAGATAAAGGTACGGAAATTCACACAAAAGAGGAATCACTTACTATCACAGTTGAGGAAGAAAATAGAATTTCTGAAATCACAAGAGCCCTAACGGCATGTAATACAAATGTTTACCGAGTCAATGTTGAGGAACCAACTTTAGAAGAGATATTTTTGGACTGACCCCTTAAATTAGGGGTCTTAGACATTTAGACACTTAATGAAGGAGGCATAAGGATAAAAAATGGAGGTAGATATTAAAGTATGATCAGAAATATAATTGGAACTACGTTAATTCTGATAAGTTATTTAGTAATGGGAATAAATTGGTTTTATTTGCTGCCAAGAGGGTTAGAATCCATGCCATATTGGAGTTAGATTGTTTTTATAGGTGCTTTTTTTGGAGGGATTATTAAATATTATAAACCAAATTCTAAAAATAAAAATAAGGAATATAGGAAACTGAGTAAAATCAGTGAATTTTCGGATGATTTAATAGACGTTATAACAGGTCATATTAATAATGAGGATGAAATGGATAAAAATAAGCAGTCCAAGAAATAGACCGGAAAGAGAGATCGGCTATTTCTATAGGACTTACACATATCAGTCATTTTAGCTGATTTAAGTTTTACACCACAAAATTTAAGTTCACGACAATCAAAATAGCAAACAAAACTGGGTTCATATTAATGTAATGATCGTGGAAATATATAGAATTAAGCAAATGTTATGCCTGCATATTCCCTTTTTTCCCGAGGCTATGTTTGGTCTTTGGTATAAGTGAGCTATTATTTAATCGTATTATTTTTTATTTGAAATGCAGGTGATGCTGCTAGGATGGAAGTTAATTCGATAAGATCATCAATAACCATATCTGCTTGCTTCATTTCGTCATCTTTAGCAAAATCAAAATTACAACCGACAGATAGAAGGTCATTTTCTTTTGCAGCTTTTATATCAGATAAGCGGTCTCCCACAACAGCTGCTTGAGTAATTCCATGCTTCTTAATAATCCTACAAACGAGGTCAGACTTATTCAATGATTCAATGTCCTGAATACTGCATGTTTCTGTCACCCATTTATCCAATTGATAATATTCAACGATCGCTTGCAAGTATGCTGTTAAACCATTACTAGCGATATAAATAGAAATATCATTTTCCTTTAAATAGGAGAAAACTTCTTTGACATTTGGATATAAGGCCCCTTTGCCTTTTTTTATATTTGTCACTAATCGTTCGAGAAAATAAGCATCTATTTTTTCTCTTAAGCTAAGGGAATGATTAGGCAGTAATGTTTCCCACACAATCGGCAATGGAACACCCATAATTTCGCGGTATTTATCAATAGGTGTTTCTCCATCCCATTGATGAATCGAGCGCAAGTAATGAAAAGTATCATCTAAAGATATTTCTAAAATTTTGTCTGTTTGAAAGAGTGTACCATCCATATCAAATATTATTGCTTGAGACAACTCCCTTTCCCCCTTTTGAAACTTTATGTATTTATGTACAGTTTAACATAAACCTAATAAACCAAAGATTCTTATCAATTCTAATCTGTTTATTTTTCTTCTAGTTCTATTCTACTAAAAAAATCGGCAAATGGATGGAATTACATGATTTTGTTAAAAATAACTTTTAGTAATGATTTCTCTTTTATTATCCATAGATGGAAAAGGTGTAGGTGAGTATGGACAACTATAATAATGACAATACAGCAAGAAGATATAGAGCACATGTAAGTACGCTTGGTACTACACAAATTCACCTGCGAAATCCTTATATCATTGCATGGTGGAGTGCAGCTTTCCCTGGATTTGGTCATCTTTTATTATCCAAATATCTGCGAGGATTCGTTTTATTTATTTGGGAAGTAGTAGTAAATGTAAACAGCAATTTAAATTTGTCGATGATTTATTCCTTTCAGGGAGAGATTGAAAAGGCTAAAGAAATCTTAGATACAAGGTGGTTACTCATTTATATCCCAGTTTATATATTCGCTATTTGGGATAGTTATCGAACGACGGTAGATTTGAATAAAATCTTTGTGTTGGCAGAAAGAGAGGAGCACCGCTTTAATTCATTTAGTATCGGTATCATGGAAATCAATTATCTTGATAAAAGAAATCCTCTCATGGCTATCATCTGGTCCCTATTTATGCCTGGTTTAGGGCAATTATACATTCATAGAGTAATAACTGCATTCTTTGTTATCATTTGGGGCGTTGTGTTTTTTTTATTTATCTCATGGACTAGAAGCTTTGTCCTTATTGTTTTTGGGAGAGATTAAACAAGCGACGGATGTGATTAATCCAGAGTGGCTATTGTTTTTTCCATCTATTTATGGGTTTGCAATATTTGATTCTTATATAAATACGGTAGAAAACAATAAGCTATATGATAAAGAACAACGTTTCTATTTTAGGGAGAAATATCAATCTTCGTCTTTTCAAGTATTAAAAGGGCAAAAGGTGAATTAAAGATGCAATTATTTTCGACATTTGAACACTCAGTTTTTATAGAAATGGCACTCAGCACATTAGAAAAAAAGGGGATAAAAAAAGAAAATATATTTGTTGTTCCACTTGATAATAGAACCGAGCAACGAAAGATTTTTGATGACTTGCATCGATCAGACGGAACTTCTCTTATTGATATAGGTGTTGCATTAGCAACGGCATTATCTGTTGTGTTTGCAAGTATAGGATTTAAGCTTGCATGGGGGCCGATATACTGGGGACTAATTGGTGCGGCAGCTGGCTTTTTACTAGGATTTGTTATTCGTCTTTTTACAGAAATTATAGTAAAAAAGAAGAGAAGATTACTGAAGGGATTCCAATCTGAAATAATTGTTATTGTTGATTGCGAAGAGTCGCAAGGGGAGATGATAGAGAATGTATTATTTAGCCATTATGCTTTAGGGGTAGCGAAGGTAAAAGCAAAACAGTAGAGGAGAATCTATCTATTCTCCTCTACTGTTTTTAATGTTAATTTTTTAAGAAATCTGGCTGAATGAAGCTAGGGTTCGGGTATTTGTAGAATCCTTCTCCTGTACTTCTGCCTAATTTACCTTGATCAATATAGTTTGTTTTTAATAAGTGTGAAAGCTTTATATAAGCAGGGTTACCAGTAGCTTCCGCTTTGCCCTTTACGATATTGTAAGCAGTAGTAATACCAATTACATCTAGCATTGCAAATGGTCCAAGCGGCGCTCCTGTACCAATCATCCATGCTTTATCGATCGTTTCAATTTCTGCGACTTCGTTCACAAGTAACATTTCTGCTGATTCTAATAGAGGAACCAATAAAGAGTTTAATACGTAACCTGGTTGTTCCTTTTGAATCGGTAAAGCCACCATTCCGATACTTTTAGCAAAAGCAATCACTGTCTGAAATACTTGTTCCTCGGTTGTTTGATGCTTCATAATTTCTGCTGTGTTGTTCTTCCAAATTTCATTAGCGAAGTGAAGTGCTAGAAATTTTTCTGGACGACCAGTTGCTTCAGCAAATTGGCTTGGCAGAAGGGTAGAAGAGTTCGTTGCAAAAATAGTATGCTTCGGTGCTACTTTTGCTAATTCCTGATAAAAGTCTCGTTTAATTTGGACTACTTCTGGTATTGCTTCAATGACTAAATCTGCTTTCTCTGTTGCTTTTCCTAAATTGGTAGAGTAGAATAGGCGGTTATATACTTCTTGTAGCTCTTCTGGTGTTGCATCTAAATCTCTTTGATAAAATGCCTCTAATTGTTTCATTCTATTTTTAGACTTTTCTAGTACTTCATCATTAATATCATAAACAGCAACTTGAAATCCTTTATATGCCGCTTGAAAAGCAATTTGACTTCCTAATACGCCACTGCCTGCAACGGTGATCTGTTTAATATCCATGTTGTATGCTCCTTTTTTCAACTAATTTGCCCATATGTACCACTTCTTTCAATTCTTCTTTTAAATCTACGCAATTATTAAAATCTTGTCAACTTGAGTATGGTACAAATATATTATTTATTTCCCATTTATTTCTTATAATTCCCTCTTTTTTACTGTAAAATCCATTTTCTTTTCCGATATAAAGGAAAAGGACTTAGTAGGAGGAAAATCCATGCTTTTTAAAAAAGGTGTCAAAGAGAAAGAAAATAAAATTCAGCAACTCATTGACCAAGAAATAAATAAAGTATCAATAGATATTGAAAAAGGTTCAGATTATGAGATGCAGCTAAATGTTATTGGTTTAGAAAGAGAGGATTTAGCGTTATTAAAAAGCATTCAACCAATCGTGGCAAAGCATCTACCAGCTATTAGAACAGAATCATTTCATTTTTCACATGAAGGTATGTCTAAAATTATTGATACTTCCAGGATTGGAATCTCAACAGAAGACAGCATGAAATATTTCTTATCTTTTTTTAATGGGAAAATTGATCGGGAATACGTGCAAAGAAGAGCAATGTTAGCGCAAATGTATGTGAAAATAGGTGTGGAAATTCGCTGGTTTCTTTCTGTCTATCACTTGTTAATGACAGAAATTATGATAAAGGTCAACCAAGAACTACAGTTAAATGAAAAAGAAGCTACTATTTTATTTATGGCCATTTCCAAAATATTCAACCTAGAAAATCAACTAGTTATCGATTCCATGCATAATGCCCAAAAAAATATGATTGCTAAAAAAGAACAAGAAGCGAAAATAGATATTAAGAATTTTGTCGGAGGATTTGTGGAAAACTTGGCTGCTATGACAGAAGAAACGGGCGCTTCTGTTGAGCAAATTGTAGAACAATCTGGTCATATTGCTACAAGTGCTAAAAAAAGTTTAGCTAGTTCTATCGAAATGGAAGAACGATCAGAAAATGGAAAGCTTCAACTAGATAAAGTAATTAAAAATATGCAAGAGCTGAAGGAAGATATTCAACGAATAATGAAAACGATTGATGAGTTAGAAGATAACTCAAAGAAAATCGGTGGAATTGTCAATGTTATTACAGGGATTGCCGATCAAACGAACTTACTTGCACTAAATGCAGCGATTGAAGCAGCACGAGCAGGAGAGCATGGAAAAGGATTTGCGGTTGTCGCTGATGAAGTAAGAAAATTAGCAGAACAAACAAAGGACTCTTCTTCCAGTATTACAGAACTAGTCCAAGGTACTATTGCACATATCGCTAATGTGATTGAGCAAATTAGTACCATTAACAAAGTAGTTGATACAGGTAACCACGAGATTAAATTGACAACAGATGTTTTTGATAACATTTTAGGAAGCAGCAGAGATAATAATAAAATGATCAAAAGTACAGAAAATGATTTACAATTGCTTATTCAATTACTAGAGGAGATTAATCAAGCGGTAGCGAAAATGGCAGTATCTACAGAGGAACTGAATGAAACTGTGGCAGGATTTTGACCTTGACATAAAGAAAGAACGAAAGCAAGCAAAGATGCTTTCGTTCTTATAATAATTCCTTTTTTAACTGAGCAGCCGCAAAAATGGCATTTTTATCCTTCAAAATATCGCCAGGTTTATTGCCATTTCCTAAAATATACCCTCCAAACTCAATCCCCATAAAATCAAAAATATGTTGAAATTGCTGGATCATTGGTATCCCTTTTATAGTGGGATTATCTCCACCAACAGACAGAACATAAGCTTTTTTTCTCGCCATCTTCGCTTTGAAATCAGGAGAGCTTGAATCTCTGAGTGAGTGAGACCAGCGATCAATAAAATTTTTCATTAAACCAGACATGCTGTACCAATATATAGGAGTAGAGAAGATTAATATATCATGAGGAAGTATGCGATCTACTATTGAATTGTAGTCATCCTCTCTTTCTTGAAATCCTTCTAAAGTGTGGCGCATGTCCATTATAGGAAGGATAGTATACTCTCTAAGCAGAATAGTATCTACCGGAATACCTTCGATTACTTTCTCAGTCAGGAGAGCTGTATTCCCATTGGGACGAGTTCCTCCATCAATAACAGCAATTTTTTTCATGGATTTACACCCTTTCCTATTCATTTATATTAATCATATATTGGATGGGACGAATAATAAAGATGAATATTTAGATAGGTGTCATCGAGAAAATTGATAGTAGAATGAAGCGATCAAACAGAGTACAACTATATTTAAACGGTAGTGGAATGAGTACGATATTCAGTTGGTGTTAGTCCGGTTACTTTTTTAAAGGATGCACTAAAATAATATTGATTGGAATAACCTACTTTTTCACTGATCTCCATAATTGGTATACTTGTAAAAGACAAGAGTTCTTTTGCCTTATTTATTCTTAGAAATGTAATATATTTAGATATACTGGTATTTTTAATTTTCTTAAAAATAGATCCAACATAGGATGGACTCATATTAATATGATTACTGATCGTATTTAAGTTCAGCGTTAAATCATTATAATGATTCTCGATATATTGTATGATCTGTTCAGCAATCTGGCTATGTTTAGAATGAATAGATTGTTGAATTTTCTCGCTAGTAAGAAGACAAATTTTTTCTAGATTTTCACAAACTTCTTCTACCGTGTTAAATGTATCCAAGATAGAAAAGGTATGCGTTATTTTCTCCACAATTTCCGTATCTTTAATTTCAACTTCGTAAAGAAAACGCAAAATTTTTGACAGAATGGATGAAATGTATGAAAGAATGCCATTTTTATTATAATATACACTAGACCAGTTGTTTTCTATATAGGCTAGAAATTCTTTAATTCCCTGTTTGTCTTTTTTGGAGATTAAATTAATTAGTAATTCTTCATCCTGTCTTGATAGAAAAAGAGGAGGAGAAGCAGCTTGATGTATTTCTTCCGTCGAATATATATTATTGTCTCCAAAAATAAATTTATATTCTGTTGCTTTTTTTGCATTTCGATAGGAATTCGAAATTTCCCAGATAGATTGTACCGTATGACCGATTCCTATTGTAATCGTCAAAAAATCAAACTGTTTCTTTATCGTCTCGAAAGCTTTCATAACATGGGTACTTAATTTATGGGGATATTGCTTTTGACCAATAATAAAAATGATTCGTCCCCCTTGATTTATAGTATAGACATCTTCAGAGGCGAAGTAGTCTTCTACAGCATGAATCAGTTGAAAAGTATAGAGATGATATCGCTCTACTCCGAGGCTGTTCATGTAGTCTATATGTTTACTTATCTCTAAATAAATACAAATGTATCGCTTCTTTGTAAATTGCAAATTTAGGTAACTAGCTTGATTTTGAAGCATGTATTCTGCATAAGTTGGACCAGCATTAATAAGGTTTAAAAAGAATTTCTCTTTCAATATTGGTTGACTATGTTTTAACTGTTCCATCGTTTCTGTTTCTTGTTGAATATTCCGTAGTACTTTTTGAATGACAGTAGTGAGATAATCATAGTCAATTGGCTTTTCGACATAGTCACAAATATTAAGTCTAATTGCTTCCTGTGCATAAACAAAATCATCATAGGAACTGATAAATATAATTTTTATAAAAGGAAATCTTGTTAATATAGATTTTGCCAATTCGATTCCAGTTATTTCTGGCATTTGAATATCGGAAATAACTAAATCTGGCTGGGTTTTTTCTATTTCTTTCAGTGCTTCTATCCCACTAGCATATATCCCACAAACGGTCGCTCCAATGTCTTCCCACTTTATGTTTTTATAAATACCTTCTAAACAAACGGTGTTGTCGTCAATCATTATAATTTTTTTCATTTTATCCTCCTAATTCTTCAAAAAATAATTCTTCCGATATCATTTGGTGGATAGTGAAGGAAACTAGAGTACCCTGTGGATGTAATCTACTTATTTGTATTGTCGGCTTTTCGGATGAATATAAAGATAATCGATAATTTACATTGCTTAGACCAAAATGATTTGTACGAAAAGCGTTATTGTTTAGAACCTGACATAGTGTTTCTATTTTTTCATCCGTAATTCCTCGCCCATTATCTTGGATCGTAAATTGAATAGCATCATTTTTATAGGTAATAGAAATTTGAATGAATAATGGTGTGTTAACATTATTCATTCCATGGTGGATACAATTTTCCAAAATAGGCTGCAGAACAAATTTTGGAATAAGAAAATTTTCAATTCCTTCCTCTTTCTCTATCTTCCAATGAAATTCCATGCTTTTGTTTAATTTTTCTAACTGGAGATAAACTTGAGCAATTTCTAGTTCATCCTTTATTAGGATAAGTTCATCGCCTTTCTTTAAAATCATCCGGTAGAAATGCGCCAATTGGGATATCATTTTATTTGCATCATCTATTCGACCAAGGGTCTGACAAGTTTTAATAGAATCAAGCATGTTATATAGAAAGTGAGGGTTTATTTTAGATTGCTCTAACTGATATTTCATTTTTTCTTCTTGTATTTTGAAATTTAAAATAGCATTAAAATTGGTATTTATCGATTCTGTCATATTGTTAAATGTTATTGCTAATGAATCAAATTCATCTTTAAATTCCTTTTCTTTATCTATAGGCAACTTAACAGAAATAAGATTATTGTTATCAAGAGAGATTGATTTAATCGTTTTAGCTATTGTTCTTATTTTTTTACTTAATTCCTTGGAGATGAATAAACTGCTGACAATGCTAATGATGATAACTAGTATGACCGCTGAAATTAAGATACTTATAAGGACTATAGTATTTTTAACAATATAGCTTGTTGGAACTTCTGTAACAATATACCAGCCAGTTATTTCGTTACGTTTAAAAATATACTGGTTATTCTTGATTTTAAATGGCCCTTCATTCGTTGCTATTTTGTTAAATATCTTTTTTTTCATTTGCTGGCCGATTAGCTTGCTATTATTATGTGCTAAAATAATCCCGTTTTGATCAATTAAATAGCTATTAATAGAAGCGTCAGTAGAACTTTCATCAAGTAATTGATTTACTTCCTGTGCATCTAAATCAAGAAAAATGGCATAATCTATTGTTTTTGTGTCTTTCTTTTGATAGGTGATAAAACAAGTTAAATACCTTTTCTTTTGATAAGACTGGTTTACCACAAAGGGCTCATTAATATTCTCAGATAGAATCCATTCTAGCTTGTTCGTATTAATAGATAGTTGCTGCTCGTTTATTCCACGTTTATGTAACTCACTTGTAGGAAAGAAGGTAATTCCTTCATCACTGAAAAGAAATTGTGGGTTTATATAAATGGTGATATTATCCAACAAGTAAGCTTCTTTTAAGTAAATAATATTATTCCTAACCGTACTATATGATTCTAATTGGTCCGATAACTTTTGTGGTGGTTGAATTACTAACGGGTATAAATAATTCTGAATTAAACTGGAAGCATTTTTCATCTGCTCAAAACGATTAGAAAGAATCACATTTAATTGATTACTTGAATAAGAGATGGAATCAAATATTTTATTTTTTGCAATATTGTAAGACAGAAAATAAGAGAGAACGCTTAAAGAGATTAATGGGATAATGGAAGTAAGAAGAAAACTCCATAAAATCTTCTTTTGAAAACTAGTAAAGTATCTTTGAAAAAGTTTCTTTAAATAGAAGTATAGACGCATACAATATTTCTCCCCCTCCATTCAGAAACCGCTTACTTTTTATCCATAAGTTTATCTAGAAAAGTTTATTAAAGCAATAGATTTAAAAAATATAATCAATCAACAAATATTATATTTTTTAGATGAGAATTTATATTTAAGTGTTTTTTTTTCTTTTATATAATGAGTTCGAATATGTGAAAGCGTTTTATAAAAAGGGAGGTTAAGGGAATGCAGAAATCAAGAAAGTGGTACAGTATTGTTTTATGCTTAATGATTGTAACAGCAATTTTCCTAACTGGCTGTGTCGGAGTAAATAACACAAGTTCTAATGCTGATCAAGCTTCCGGAGGCGAAGGGAAGGCTGAAGGAGAGACTATTACTTTAATGACAAATGATTCAACAAAGGCAGGATGGTCTGTTTATCAGAAGAAAATAGAAGAGGCTACTGGAGTAAAGTTAAATATTATTGTTACACCTACCAACCCAGATGATATGGTAGCCAAAATGACGACTATTCTTTCTTCAGGTGATAATACAATTGATTTAATGCATGTTAATGATGAATTAATTACAGCCTTTTCGAGAGCAGACTATCTAGAGCCCTTAGAGAAAGAGGTTATGACTCCTGAGATCGTAAAGAATTTTTCTGAGCAATATATAAAGGATATACCGACTTATAATGGGAGCATCTTTTCCGTGCCTAGCTACTTAGAAATCTTAGCATTTTGGGTGAATAATGAATTATTGAAAAAAACAGGCATGGAGGCTCCAAAATCAAAAGAAGAATTTCTTGAGTACGCAAAAGCGGCAACAAAAGATGGTGTATATGGTTATGGAGGCTCATGGGAAAAAAGTTATGTTTTTAATGAAATTGGTACTTTTGTTAATCTTTTTGGCGGCGATTATTTTGATTGGACCAATCCAAAAACAAAAGAAGCATTGCAGTTTATGTATGATTTAGCACACAAAGAAAAGGTAACCCCGATATCCCAGCTTGCTGATATCTATGACCCTATGAATCAAAAATTTATTGATGGGAAATATGGAATGCTATTTATGTATACAGGTGCAATTCCTACATTTGAAGAAGCTGGGAAATTTAGTCCTGAACAATTAAATATAGAGCCAATGCCAACTTTTGAGACAAACGATGCCTTTATTGCTTCCTGGCATTATGTATTAAATAAATCTTCTGAGAAGAAAGCTGCATCAAAAAAAGTACTGCAATATATTGCTAGCCCTGATGGACAATTAGCATATAGCGAAATGTCTGGGAGACTTCCAGCACGTCTCGATGTAATTAATGATCCTAATTTTACTGTCAAAGGATTAGAGAGTGTCAAAGAATATATCAGCAATAGTACGTTGAGAGGTAGACCTTTAGTTCCTCAGGCTATGGAGTTTGTTAATGGAATTGGAGCGATATTCCAAAAGTTTATTTCTGATGAAATAAGTTTAGATGAGGCAGTAGAACAAGCTCAAAAGGAAATTGCTCGTTTAGCCAAGTAAGTACAATCTTGAAACAAATGAAGAGGATCAAATTTATATAGAATTTTGGTCCTCTTTATGGAAAGGGGCTATAAAATGAAGACTGTTCTTAATAAATCCTTTCAAAACAAGTTAGTTATTGCTTGGATTTTGATACTACCAGTATTAATTATTAGAGGATTTACGATTATTTATCCCATTATAGTTACCTTTATTAATAGTATGTTTGAAATTAATATGTTTAAAGGCGGAGTTGCAACATTTATAGGATTTCAAAACTTTTTTGCTATTTTTAAAGATGATAAGATTATTACTTCATTAGAATTCACATTGATTTTTACCATCATATCCATGATCTTTCATGTAATCTTAGGTATATTCTTAGCCGTTTTATTAAATCAGAAGTTTAAAGGAAGGAAGTTTTTACGAACAATTGTTTTAATACCATGGGCGATGCCTATGGTTGTAACAGGGTTAGCAGCAAGATGGGCATTTAATGATAGCTATGGTTTAGTGAATGATTTAATACGAAGAATCTTTACTACATTTCACTTCGATTGGTTAATTCACCCAGAATCTACAAGAATTGCGGTCATTTTGGTGGACTTATGGAAAGATGTTCCTTTCTTTGCGATTCTCGTTTTGGCGGGACTTCAGTTTATCCCAGAAGAGATTTATGAATCGGCTAAAATGGATGGTTCAAATGTGGTTAGAACATTTTTCTCTATTACGATTCCCCTAATAATGAAGAATTTGTTGACATTATGTATCTTTTTCACCATGTGGCGAATTGTTAGCTATGATATTGTCTATGCCATGACTACTGGAGGACCTGGTGATTCGACGAGTTTACTAGCATATAGAATTGCAGTAGAAGCTTTCACGAACTTAAATATTGGTTATGCCTCTGCTATAGCAGTACTTTTATTTTTGATGATGATTATTATCAGCAGTATAAGTTTATTAGGGATCAAGAAAAATGACTATTAGGAGGTATGTAAAGAATGAATATAAGGTCGACGAAGAGTTTTTATTTTTTTCTTAGATGGGGATTGACCTTTGTTGTAGCAATTATTATCTTGCTGCCTCTTTACTGGATTTTTATTTCATCTATAACGCCAAAGGGTTCTCTATTCCAAACTCCTATTGATTACTTTCCTAAGACCATTACTTTTCAAAACTATCAAGATTTATTTATTCAATTGGGAATTGGGGAAATGGCGATTAATACATTGTTGATTACTGGTTTATCTTTAGTTGCTTCTATTATATTTGGTACGGCAGCTGCATATGGATTTGCCAGATATGATTATTCAAGAGGGGTTAGCTGGGGATATAAATTGCTGCTGTTTTCAGCACTAATCCCACCAGTTATAACTGCGCGACCGCTATACGATTTTATGAAGTCGGTACAATTGGTCGATACCTATTTAGGGTTAACCATTTTATATACGAGTTCCTTGCTCCCGTTCTCTGTTCTAATTCTATATAATTTCGTGAAACAAATTCCTCCGTCTTTGGAAGAAGCTGCTCAAGTAGATGGAGCAAATTTTTTACAAGTATTATTCAAAGTATATTTTCCGCTGATGAAGCCAGCTATAGCTACTGTTAGTATTATTAACTTTATCCAATGTTTAAATGAGTTTTTTACCCCTTTATTTTTTTCTTACAAAATTAAAGTATTAAGTGTGGGGATTACAACGATTCCAAGAACAAGTAATTTTGAAGTTCCATGGGATTTAATAAGTTCTATGGGCTGGTTCATTACTTTACCTATTATTTTATTTGTGATGATTTTTGAAAAGAACATTATGGAAGGAATTATTGCTGGAGGAGTTAAACAATAAAAAAATTGGAGTGATACGATGTTTAATGGACTATCTACCTTACCTATTTTAAATAATGGAAGAACAAGAGCAATTAATGCGGAAAATCCTACAGGTGAAAAAGGAGGTGGAGGGAAGGCAGCAAGTAATCTTGGGCCTTCGCGAAAAGGGGCTCCGTGCTTAAGAGACATTAAATCAGGCGAAGTAAAAGTATTAGCTGAAATAGATGGACCGGGTGTAATTGAACATATTTGGATAACGGTTCCTGCAAAGATAAATGATAAAAATCCGTTTGTATTAAGAGATATTATTATTAGAATGTATTGGGATGATGAAGAGAATCCATCAGTTGAAAGTCCATTGGGAGATTTCTTTTGCTGTGGATTTGGGCAAGGGTGTTTAGTGAATTCCATGCCTATAGCTGTTAATCCAAATAGAGGAATGAATAGTTATTTTTCTATGCCTTTTCATAAAAAAGCACGCATTACGATCGAAAATCAATGCGAAGAAGCAATTCCTGCCTTTTTTTATCAAGTAGACTATTGCTTATATGATACTTTGCCAAAAGAAATAGCTTATTTTCATGCCCAATGGAGAAGACAGAGTATTACTGAAAAAGGACAGGATTATATTATTTTAGATGGTGTGAAAGGAAAAGGGCAGTATGTTGGTACGTATATGGCATTATCTACATTAGAAAGATATTGGTGGGGAGAAGGGGAGGTAAAGGTTTTTCTAGATGGAGACAAGGATTACCCGACTATTTGCGGAACTGGAACAGAGGATTATTTTGGTGGTGCTTGGAGTTTTGCAACATACGATGAGCATGGCAAAATGGATGAAACAACTTATTCTACACCTTTTTTAGGCTTTCCGTTTTATGCGAAACAGGATAATACCGTTGTTAATCCTTACCATAATGATGATGTACCGCCAATGCGTGGATTTTATCGCTGGCATATTATGGATCCTATTCGCTTTGAAGAGGAAATTAAGATAACAGTACAACAAATTGGTGTTAGCCATCGTGGATTGTTTGAGAGACAGGATGATGTTTCTACTGTTGCTTATTGGTATCAGACATTGCCCCATAAGCCATTCCCTGTTTTCCCTTTAAGAGAAGAACGATGGCCACGATAAATATATCATCCCTAAATTAGAATTAATTTGCTCTCCAAGAATGTAAATCCTCTAAACGGTTAAAATAACAAGAACAACTTTTAGGAGGGTTAATAATGGAAGACACAGGTAAATTCGTGGAAAAACTTAAGGATGATCAAAAGAAACAGGAAAAAAATAAAAAGCATGGTAAAGGACATCCAGAGGCTAAATTACCAAATAAGCAGCACTAAAAATACATGCTAAAGAACTGCACCTCATCTTGTTGACAAAAGGAATTTAGGAAATGCAAATGGAATTATTATGCATTGATTGGAGTGGAAGGGGTGAGACTCCTGTGGGATCTGCGAGACAGTCTGAGACCCTGCAGGCCTTTAGGTCGAAGCGGCTCAGCGCGAGCCCCACGGAAAGCGAACCCCTGCAACGGAAATCAATTCTTATTTAAAAGAATGTATATGTATAAACTAAGACAAACTCCTAATTACTGAATTAGGAGTTTGTCGATTTTCTGACTGCATCTTTATTTAGGTTGCAGTTTTTTAGGGTACTATTCTCTTTCTTTTTCAAAAAAATCCTTATTGCTATCACGAATTGATAGCAATTTGCATACTTTAACAAAGGATATAGAGGAGAAAGGAAGAGATGGAATGAAAATTGAAAAAGTCATGACATATTACGGATATGATTTGATGATTAATGAAATTTTACATAAGAAGTGTCTGAAGTGTAAACAGTGGTATAAATTTGATGGGGAGTTAGGTTATTGTAATTCATGTATAAGGGAGCTAGATAAAAAAAGACAGCGTTCTTTTAAACAATAGATTTGTTGGCTTTTACTATTCCGTTCGTAATCAAGTTTCTATTCCGAGCTTCAAAAACATGTCCTATTAAACATCCCACTGCATATAATGGTAGTAAATTTTGCTATTGGTGGGAGGAGTATATGTTATCGTTCATTGAAAAAGCAGTTCTCGGAATGGTTATCCTAAGATTATTATCAGGAAGCATAGAAATTACTGCAGCACTTTTGATGCTGAAGGCAAATGAAATAGAAAAAGCACTTATAATCAATAGCTCATTAGCAATAGTTGGTCCTCTTGTACTTATAGCAACTACCTTTATTGGCTTATGGGGTTTAACAGATAAAATATCCTTTGTTAAAATGATGTGGATTTTATTAGGAGTTGGGTTGATTATATATGGGGTGAAAAGCGAATAATGAATATAAATTGCCTTTTTTCTCCTTGTCAGGTGGTCAAAAGGCAATTTATTTTGCTTTTGTTTTGGAAGAATATCGCAAAAAAAAACATTAGGACATAATGACTTCCTTCGAAAGAACATTTTCGATTTTCCTAAATAATTTTTGGATTTCCTCGCCTTTAGAAATATTGACATTTATTTCACTCAGGCAATGCTCTTTAATTAAATCTATCTTTTTCTTTTTGTTCTCAGCCTCAGCCCCATCCTCTTCGCTTTCTTTGCCGTTAACATTTTTTAATAGCTGTTCATTTCCATGGTGATTTAATATCCAAAAGGTATAAGTTAAATTTGGTTTTTTTTCCGGATAACTGAAAAATAGGACAAAGTGAATAAAAAAGTCTTTATCAAAATACTGTAATGTGCCTCTAAGATAATTCTCTTCATTCTTACTAGAGGAAAGAGAAGTGCGAAATCCTTTTTTTAATCCAATTTGTTCTATTTCATCCAAGATGTATTCGATAAATAATTTCAATTTTTTTCCTCCGTTGTTCAAGTTTTATAACACTTAGCTAATGTATTTTCTCCCTCGTCAAGTGTTTGTATTCTAGAAATAAACATATTTTGTAAGACGGAATAACTTCTCCATGTACGGATAATCTAACTAAAGATCCCTAAAAATCATAAAATATAATGGAATACGGATGTATAGTAACGGAGGTATTGTTTGTGGAGAAAAAAAATACAAAAATGACTGCAGTAGCGATTGGTTCTATCCCGCTCATTATGACACTAGGAAATTCCATGTTAATACCAATACTGCCAAAAATGCAAACGGAAATTAATCTTTCTGCTTTTCAAGCTAGTATGACGATAACAGTTTTTTCTGTAGTTGCCGCTTTTTTTATTCCCATTTTAGGTTATTTATCGGACCGCTTTACACGAAAATCTGTTATTATTCCTGCTTTGTTTTTATATGGAGTTGGAGGAATATTAGCTGGATTTGCTGCAGCGAAATTTTCTCATGCTTATACATGGATTTTAGTAGGACGGTCTTTACAAGGGATAGGTGCTGCTGGAACAGCGCCGATAGCAATGGCATTAACGGCCGATTTATATAAAGGAGCGAAAGAAAGTAGGATTTTGGGACTTGTGGAAGCATCCAATGGATTTGGGAAAGTACTTTCTCCTATACTTGGTTCTGCCATTGCCTTAATTGTTTGGTATGGCGTATTTTTTGCTTTTCCAATGGTTGTATTAATTTCTATTATCTTGTCATGGATTTTCATTAGAGAGAAAGAACATAGTAAAAAGCCTCCATCTCCAAGCAAATATATAAAAGGGTTAGTAAGTGTTTTTAAACATGAAGGAAAATGGTTATTTACGGCATACTTAGCAGGGGCAACCTGTTTATTTACTCTCTTCGGTATTCTTTTCTATTTATCAGATACTTTAGAGAATACGCATAAAATTGATGGAATTATCAAGGGGTTAATATTAGCAATTCCCTTATTAATAATGTGTACAACATCCTATATTACAGGAAGTAAAATAGGAAAAAATCAAAAATTAATGAAAAAGTTAATCGTTCTTGGTTTTATTTTTGTCACTGCATCTTATGCAACCTTAAGTTTATTTAAGAGTCTTGTTCCTTTTATAGCAGTCCTTGCAGTCAGCAGTGTTGGAACTGGTTTAATTTTGCCATGTATTAATAGTTTTATTACAGGTGCTGTTGGCCAAGAAAGAAGGGGATTCGTTACCTCCTTATATGGTTCTGTGCGGTTCCTGGGAGTTGCAATCGGACCGCCAATTTTCGGAAGGTTGATGGATTGGTCTCGGATAGGTATGTTTTTATCAATAGCTGGATTTACTTGTCTCGTTGGTCTTCTAGCTTTGTTATTAATTAAAGTAGAGGATAAAAAACAACCGCAGGGAGAAAAAGGGAAGAAAGACAAAAAAGAAGCGGATGCAAAAGAAGTTATTCCTTTTTTAGAGCCTATTGAAGGAAGATAATAAGGATGTTGGGGATTATCCCGACATCCTTATTTTTTCCGCCAGGCAAAGGCAGGGCCAGGTATAGGTAGTCGGATTCTTAAATTATAGAGATAGGCAACAATCTGTGTGGATAACCATTGACAGATGAGGGCTTGTATCACAATTTGCCAATCGATAATATAAGCAGTGATAACAAATATTACCCCATTTATCCAAAATAATGGTCTACCTGGATTAATATTTCTATATTTGGAGATGATTAAAGCAATAACTCCGATTCCGCCATTCGATACACCTTGCCTTAAAAGTATGCCAATTCCCGTACCGAGTACCAAGGATCCCATAAGCATATCTATCCACACATTGGAAAAGGGTGTACTGAAATAGGCTTGGGAAAGATTAACGGCTATTGAAGTGATCGTAATTCCAAATAATGTTCCAACTGCACTGCTGCCGCCTAAGAAATGGAGGGCAAAAAGGAGCATAGAAGAATTGATTATCCAAAGAATAATACTTAGGGGAATGTTGAAAAAATAATGAAAGAGAACAGTTAAACCGCCAGCTCCTCCAGAAGGGATAGAATTTGGAAAAAGGAATATACCCATTGCACATCCTTGTATAATCGCTCCAAGCAAAATGAAGGAGTATTGTCTACATATTCTTCTAAATCGATAAGGTGAATAAGTTACCGGCTTTTTTTTTCTCAAAAAAATCATCCCTCATTTAGTATGCATGTCCACTATAATAACAAGTGTATGCAGAACCATGAAAAGGAATGACTTTTATTAGAGGAATGGGGAGTTTTTCTTCCAAGAGACTGTTCGCTTTAACTGATGGTCAGTTGATGGGGGTATCTTGTTTAAAAAGGAGTATTAGGTTTATTCTGTTGCCATGCTAAAAAGAAAGAAGAAGACCAGACAAAAAAAGTTAGTCTCCTCCAATAACACTTATTAATTTAGCTTTGGAATCGTTTTTAATGCTAAGTTTCGTTCCTCCTCAATCATTCGATGGGACTTTTCGTCGGTTGGATGGAGGATTTTTTTTAATATATCGTTTACTAAAGAGGCAAAAGCAGCATGATTTCGCTGGCGTGACTTTTCTAGAGTAATTGGTATATCTTGAGCAATAATGCCATCCTGAAGAACGATGACTCGATCAGCAAGTGCTACAGCCTCTTCGACATCATGTGTTACTAATAAAGAGGTAAATCCGTGGGTCATTTGAATATTTTCAATCATAGATTGCATTTCAAGACGGGTAAGAGCATCTAATGCTCCAAGGGGTTCATCAAGTAACAGCAACCTTGGTTTATGCATAAGAGACCGAGCTAATGCTACGCGCTGCTTCTGTCCGCCAGAAAGATTTGCTGGCCATTCATCTTTCTTATCTTCTAATCCAACATCACGCAAAACCTGAATAGCTCCCTCTCGGCGAATTCCTTTTACTCCTAATTTCACATTATCTAATACGCATTTCCATGGAAGCAAGCGTCCATCTTGGAACATCATGCATGCTTCCCTATTTAAACTATTTAAAGGTTTTCCGTCAATGAGTATTTCACCTTTAGTTGGTTTTTCTAACCCTGACAGTAAGCGAAGTAATGTACTTTTTCCACAGCCGCTTTTCCCGACAATTGCAAGGAATTCGCCTTGATTTATTTTAAGATTTAGAGATTTTAAGACTTTGGTTTCATTGTAGCTTTTTTCGAGATTTTTAATTTCTAGATATATTTTTTCTTTACTCATCTTCCAATCCTCCTTTACTTTAGGAATGTTTTTGGTAGCTAGGATGCCATTTAAGCCATCGTGTTTCCATAAAACGAGCGATTACATCGGAAAGTTTTCCAAGTAATGCATACAGGAGAATACTTAATACAATTACATCCATCCTCATAAATTCTCTTGCATTCATTGCCATATAACCAATCCCAGAAGTAGAGGATATTGTTTCTGCGACAATTAAAGTAATCCACATAATTCCTAATGAAAATCGTAAACCTACAAGTATGGAAGAAAGAGCGCCTGGAAATATAACGTTTAGGAAAAGAGAAAAGCCATTTAGCCCATACATTTTTCCCATTTCGATTAATCCTTTATCAACGGATTTAATACCATGATAGGTATTAAGGTAGACGGGGAATAAAACCCCTAAAGCTACAAGAAATACTTTTGCTTCTTCTCCAATCCCAAACCAAAGAATGACTAATGGTATTAGAGCTAAATGGGGAATATTTCGTAACATTTGAATAGAGGTGTCAAGTAATAGCTCTGTAAATCGGAATAAGCCGTTTAATAAACCTAATACAAATCCAATCGTACCACCGATCAGAAATCCAATAGACGCTCTCCATAAACTAATCCATACATGATGAGTTAACTCTCCCGTTTGAAAGAGATTTATGGCAGCCAGATAGACATCCGATGGAGCGGGAAGTATTCGTGATGAAATAATCCCTGCCTTAATAATCCATTGCCAGCCGATAAGCAATAAAATAGGAATGCCCCATGGCAATATTTTTTTTATGAAGTAGAGAGATGTTTTCTTCACTTTTCCTCATCCTTTAAATCAATTGTATAAACGTTCTCATTCACCTTTACTTTCTTTGGTATAAGTTGGAGATTATAAAAGGTATCTGCAATTTCTTGCTGTTCTTTTATAATTGAATCACTTATTTCTTCTACTCCATAAACTCTTCTTTCCACAGCCATTCTCATAGAGGCTTCATCAATACCCAAAATAGAGGAAAGCATTTTTGTTAAATCTTCTGGATGCTCATTTGCCCACTGACATGATTTTTGTATCTCTTCCATCACTACTTTAATAATATCCTCGTTTTCTTGAAGAAAGTCAGAGGAAGCTAGAAAGAAATCGCGGTCACTAGTTAGACCTTTTCCATTTACTAATAGTGTTGCATCAGCTTGTAACTGTGTATTTGCGGTAAAAGGATCCCACACAACCCATGCGTCAATTTCCTTTTTTTCAAAAGCAATTCTTGCGTCTCCAGGCGATAAGTAAGCAGGTTCTATGTCACTATAGCTTAAACCAGCTTTTTCTAATGCTTTTACTAATAAATAATGGGAACTACTTCCCTTGGCAAAACCGATTTTTTTCCCTTTCAGGTCTTCTAATGTCTTGATGGAAGAATCATTTTTCACTAAAATGCCAGAGCCTTCAAACTTTGATTTTCCTGCCGCAACATACTGTAAGGCAGAATTAGATGCTTGAGCAAAGATTGGAGGAGAATCACCTGACCGACCAAAATCTATACTTCCGGCATTTAATGCTTCAAGTAAAGCCGGGCCTGCTTGAAATTCATACCATTCTACTTTATATCCAAGTGGTTCTAAACGATCTTCTAATGTACCTAGCTCCTTCAAAATAAGGAGTGGTCCATTTTTTTGATAACCAATACGGAATACCTCATCATGGCTGCTATTCTCACCTGGCGGATTTGGTAATGAACAAGCAGAAAGAAAAATGGTAGATAAAAGCAGCATACATCCTAAGATTAAAGCGACTGTTTTCTTTCTTATTCTTTTTTTCATATAGAAGCATCATCTCCTCATACTTTTATTTTATTTGTCAGCTATGTTAAGGAAGCTTGTAGAAGATGATATTCTCTGCCATCAATCAATAGTTAGACATTAACGTACATATATTTTCTTTCTGTAAAGTTGACTGTTTCATCATCAAACCAACCTATTTTTAACATAGCATTTCCGCTTATACTGTCTGGATTTTAAGTTCTTTATAAACTATGCAAAGAAAATTATTAGGTACCTGTTTAGTTTTTTTAGAAGTCATTTCTTTTTTGTCTTACCAGATAGGGAATTTGGAATGAAGGGAAGGGAGTAGTTAACCATTTATAGGGGGCCTCGGATAAAGGCATTTTAGCATATAGAAAACAGCCTTAGATTACCTAAGGCTGTAAGACCTTACAGATGCAGAAATTGCTGGGACGATAATTATCGATCAGGATCATTGGGATTTAAAATACGGGGACGGCGATTCTTTAAAGGAATTGGTGTTCTAACAAGAATATCTCTCATTGCACGGTAATTGAATGGAATGAAAGGCCATAGATAGGGAACTCCAAATGATTTCATGTTTGCAAGGAAGATAATAAACAGAGCTACGCCAACGATATATCCAGGAACTTTAAAGATAGCGGTAGAAATTAACAGCACAATCCGGACAAGTCTGTTTGCTAAACCAAGCTCATAACTAGGTGTTGCAAAAGTTCCGATCGCAGCAATAGAGAAATACAAAATAACTTCGTTTGAAAACAGCCCCACCTCTACTGCGACTTGTCCAATCATTAAGGCAGCCACAAGCCCTAATGCAGTGGCAAGCGATGTAGGTGTATGAATGGCGGCCATACGCAGCATATCCAGTCCAACTTCTATTAAAAGAAACTGAACAATTAAGGGAACCTGCCCTAATTCATTCGGTCCCAAAAACGATAAAGATCCAGGCAATAGGCTTGGTTCTATACTCACTAAATACCACAAAGGTAATAAGAAAAGGGAAGCAAACACACCTAGGTAACGAACAAAGCGTAAATAGGCACCTACAAGCGGATTGTTCCGATATTCTTCAGCATGCTGCAAATGATGCCAGAAAGTAACAGGTGCGATCATGGCAGACGGTGAGCCATCTACAAAAATACATACATGTCCTTCAAAAAGATGGATGGCCGTTGTATCAGGCCGTTCTGTATAACGTACTTTTGGGAAAGGGTTCCAGTTGTTTCCTGAAATAAATTCCTCAATTGTTTTTTCCGCCATCGGTAATCCATCAGTATCAATATGGGACATCGCTTTCTTTAATTGCTCGACCATATCTGGATCTGCAATGTCACCAATATAACAAATAACAATATCCGTTTTGGAACGACGCCCTACTTGCATAAATTCCATTCGCAGCGTCCGATCTCTGATTCTTCTTCTTGTCAGTGCTGTATTAAACACAATTGTTTCTACAAAGCCATCTCGGGAACCGCGGACAACTCTCTCTGTATCAGGCTCTTGTGGTCCTCTGACAGGATAGGTTCTAGCATCAATCAGCAGGACTTCGTCAATACCGTCGATAAGGAGTGCTGTTGGACCTGAGAGGACATTATCGACAACCTTATTCAAATCATCAACTGTGCTGATTTCTATATAAGGTATATAGGTACTCAATAATTTCTTTAAAACATCTTTTCTTAATTCCTCTTTTTTTACTTTGGCAAGGAACTTCATGAGCAAATGTAATATATCATCTTTTACTAATCCGTCTACAAGAAACATAGCCATTCGGATGCCAGCATATTCGACATCTAAATGGATCATGTCAAAGTTTTGTCCAACACCTAATTCTTCCTTTAGATATCCAACATTCTCATCCAAATGACTGGATACTTTTTTCTTACTTATATTTTCCATATCTCACCTCATACTAAAAACGGTTGGGGAATGATTTTTCTTTTTTATGTACTATATTTCATAATAGACATAGAGAAGGAAAAAAATACCTCTGAAGTAAAAGGCCAATATTCCTTGATTAGAAACCCAAATAAAAAGGAATGAATGGCAAATCCTTCTATCACTATAAGGGTAAATAGGGTTCTTGTAATCTAGAATTATAGGAGCAGAAGGAATATATTGGGTAGGTGGAAGATGCAAAAAAAAATAGTTTATGATAATATGTATGAAAACGGTTAACAGATATATTAAATAATTTATGATTTTTCGGGTGGTAATTATGAAAGTAAAATTAGAAGATGTAGCGGAGTTGGCAGGTGTTTCGCCAACGACGGTTTCACGTGTTTTGAATAATCGAGGATATATAAGTGCAAAAACAAGAGAAAAAGTAGAGCAAGCCATTAAGGATTTAAATTATTATCCTAATGATATAGCACGCTCTCTTTTTAAAAAACGGACCAATTTTATTGGCCTTATTTTGCCAACAATTAATAATCCCTTTTTTAGTGAATTAGCTTTATATATAGAGAATATATGCTCCAATCATGAGTTTAAAGTTATTCTCTGTAATAGTTTAGGACAAGTTGCTAAAGAAACTTCATATGCAGAGATGCTTATTAGGCATCAAGTAGATGGAATTATTGTTTGTTCCTATAATCGTGGAATTGAAATATATAAGAATTCTAACCTACCTATTGTCGCAATTGACCATTACTTATCACCAACAATTCCTGTAATAGGTTCTGACAACTATGAAGGTGGAAAATTGGCTGTTCAACATTTACTTAATCATGGTTGCAAAGCAATTGTTCATATAAATGGACCAAGTGAGTTAGAAACACCAACCCAAAATAGAAGAAAAGCCTATGAAGATCAAGTAGCTAATCCCATTACCTATGAATTGAATAGCGTTTTTGATGAGGAAGCAACTGCGGAAACAATCAAAAGGATATTTATAGAACACCCTGAAACGGATGGGATTTTTGCTAGTGATGATTTAATCGCATCTACTTGTTTGAAAGTAGCGAGTGAACTAGGAATTCAGATTCCTAATCAATTAAAAGTTATAGGATATGATGGCACGCAAAGTGTAAGGAGGCTGTTACCTCAATTAACCACAATTAAACAACCAATTGAGGAAATTGCACAATCAGCTGTATTAAGATTAATGGATATTATTAATGAAGTAAATAAGGATGAAAGAATGGAAGTTATATTACCTGTTCAATTGCTAAAGAGTGAGACGGCCTAATCTAATAGTTTCCTTTGATAAAATATAATCTAAAAAATTAGATTGTATTTTTTTGAAAATAAGTAAGTCAAGCGGTTGACACATCGAGTGAAAGCGTTTAAAATCAAATATATCAAGCGGTTGACATGAAAAAATATGAAAGCGGTTGATATACATAATTGGAGAAAGGAGATTTAGAAATATGTCAAGCGGTTGACACTAAAATCATTCAACTTTTTTCTAAAGAAGGTGGCGAAATAAAATGTCAGTTTCAGTACCTGAAACGAAAACAACTAATAAGAAGACTTCCCATAAAGTAAAAGGTGAATTTTTACCTGAGCACAAAAAAGAAAATTTTATTCAATATTTCAAAAAGAATTATGCTTTGTATTTATTTTTAGTACCAGCCATCATTTTAACAATTGTATTTAAATATATCCCAATGTATGGGGCAATCATCGCTTTTAAGGATTTTAGTCCAATGAAGGGAATTATCGGCAGTGATTGGGTAGGTTTAACACACTTTAAAGATTTTTTAACTTCTCCCAATTTTAAAGAGATTTTTATGAATACGCTTAAATTAAGTTTCTATGGTTTAATATTGGGTTTTCCAGTACCCATTATCTTAGCACTTAGTCTAAACCAAGTACGGCGAGCTGCTATCAAAAAAAATATCCAATTAATATTGTATGCACCAAATTTTATATCAGTTGTTGTCATTACAGGAATGTTATTTATCTTTATGTCACCTACAGGTCCAATAAATTCACTATTATCGGTATTTAACGATAAACCAGTTTCCTTTATGACAGAGCCTGAATATTTTAGATCCATTTATATTTTATCAGGAATATGGCAAGCGGCAGGCTGGTCATCGATTATTTATGTAGCAGCACTTGCGAATGTTGATCCTCAATTACATGATGCGGCAACAATCGATGGAGCAACACTATTGCAGAGGATAAGACATATTGATCTTCCTACTCTAAAACCAATCATGGCAGTGTTGTTTATTCTAGGAGCAGGTGGGATTATGGCGATTGGATTTGAAAAGGCTTACTTAATGCAAACCTCTATGAATCTGCCAACTTCAGAGATTCTGCCGACTTATGTATATAAAGTAGGACTGCAGGCCGGGGATTATGCCTATTCAACAGCAGTAGGTTTGTTTAATTCTGTTATTAACGTAGTTTTATTGGTATTCGTGAATTTTGTAGTGAAGAAGTTAAATGAAGGCGAAGGGTTATATTAATAAAGGGGGGATAATCATTGAAGAACCATTCCAAAACAGATAAAATGCTTCTTTTTAGTAACAAAATAATTTTAATACTACTTGTTTTAATCGTGTTATTACCATTACTTTATATTTTATTGGCTTCTTTTTTAGACCCCAATGTACTGCTTAGTAAAGGATTTTCCTTAAATCCATCTAATTGGAGTTTGGAAGGCTATAAACGGATTTTACAAGATGAATTAATGATAAAAGGATTTATCAATTCAGTCATCTATTCATTAGGTTTTACAATTGTCACAATTGTTATTACGATATTTGCTGCATATCCACTTTCTCTTGATGGATTTAAAGGAAAGAATATAATCATGGTTTTCTTTCTTATTACGATGTTCTTTAATGGCGGGTTGATTCCTACCTATTTAATAGTAAAGGATTTAGGAATGCTTAATACCATTTGGTCGATTATTTTGCCTGGAGCAATTAGTGTCTGGAATATTATCCTAGCACGAACCTTTTTTAAAGGGCTTCCAAAAGAGCTGTTTGAGGCAGCAAAAATTGATGGTGCTTCTGAATTAAAAATATTTCTAAAAATAGTATTGCCTTTGTCTAAACCAATTATTTTTGTAATCGCTTTATATGCCTTTGTTGGGCAATGGAATTCCTACTTTGATGCAATGATTTATTTAGAGGACCAAGAATTACATCCATTGCAGTTAGTGTTACGTTCCATTCTGATTCAAAATCAAGTTCAGCCTGGAATGATTAATGATCAATTAGCAATGGCTGAGTTGAGTAAATTAGCGGAAAAAATAAAATATGCATCTATTGTTATTTCAAGTTTACCACTTCTAATTATGTATCCATTCTTCCAAAAATACTTTGAAAAAGGTGTTATGGTAGGATCTTTAAAATAATTTAAATAAAAGCATATGGAGGGTTCATTTATGGGGAAAATCAATAAGCTTCTTTCCACTTTTATTGTTGCCGGTCTTGTTCTAACAGGTTGCAGTGGTGAAAAGACAAGTAAAAGTGCTTCAACAGAAGATTTAAAATTAACTGATGTTACATTTCCTTTGAAAGAGAAAGCAACACTTCGTTTTATGACACAAAGCTCAGCTTTGGCACCAACCGACCCGAATGAAAAGCTAATCTATCAAAGATTAGAGGAGCAGACAGGTGTTCATATTGATTGGAAAAACTATACGAAAGACCAATTTGTGGAGAAGCGGAATTTAGCGTTGGCAAGTGGGGAGCTGCCAGATGCCATTTTAGATGCTGCTTTCAGTGATTATGATTTATTGAAATATGCAAAGGATGGAACCATCATACCAGTTGAAGATTTAATTGATCAGTATATGCCTAATTTTAAAAAGGTGCTGGAAGAAGCTCCAGAATATAAATCGATGATTACAGCGCCAGATGGACATATATACAGTTTTCCTTGGATTGAAGAGCTTGGCAGTGGAAAGAGCCGCATTCAAGTAGTTGATTGCCTTCCTTGGATAAATGTAGAATGGCTCAATAATTTAGGGCTGGAAATGCCAACAACAACTGAAGAACTGAAAGAGGTACTTCTTGCGTTTAAAACACAAGATCCAAATGGTAATGGAGAAGCAGATGAAATACCATTATCTTTTATTGTGAATCAAGGAGGAGAGGACCCAGCTTTCTTATTTGCTTCCTTTGGTTTAGGAGATAACTGGGATCATACGGTTGTTTCCAATGAAGGAAAAGTTATTTTTACTGCAGCAGAAGAAGGGTATAAAGAAGCGTTAAAATTCTTTAATGAACTAAATGATTTAGGTTTAATTGATGTAGAAGCATATGAACAAGATTGGAATAAATATGTAGCGAAAGGAAAAGATTCAAAATATGGTCTTTACTTTACATGGGATAAAGGAAATATTAGTGGCATGAATGATACCTATGATGTAATGCCTCCATTAGAAGGACCAAGTGGTGAAAAAAATGTGGCGCAAACAAATGGATTTGGTCTTGATAGAGGAAGAATGGTTATCACAAGTGCGAATAAGAATTTAGAGTTAACCGCAAAATGGATTGATCAACTGTATGAACCACTGCAATCTGTTCAAGATAACTGGGGAACATATGGGGATACGAAACAGCAAAATATTTTTGAATTTGATGAGAAAGCTGGTATGTTAAAGCATCTTCCGCTAGAAGGCGCAGCACCAGTTGAAATAAGAGAAAAAACAAATATCGCAGGACCATTGGCTATACTAGATGAGTATTATGGCGTGTACACAACAAAACCAGAAGATGCTGCTTGGCGATTAAATATTTTAGAAAAGAATATGGTTCCTCATATTAAAGCAGAGAACTTTTATCCACCAGTGTTTTTCTCACTAGAAGAGGCAGATGAAAAGGCAAAAATTGAAACAGATCTATTTGCTTATGTGAATAGAAAAAGAGCTGAATGGATGAGTAATGGAAAAATTGAAGAAGAATGGGAAGATTACTTGAAAGAATTAGAGAGACTAGGTCTAAGCACTTGGTTGCAAATTAAGCAGGATGGCTATGACAGAACAGTAAATTAATTGGAGGCATGACATTGAAGATTACTAAACTCGAAAAATACAGACCAGCATTGCATTTTTCCCCTAAAAAAAATTGGATGAATGATCCGAATGGGTTAGTGTTTTTCAAAGGAGAATATCATTTGTTTTATCAGCATAATCCACATGGCAGCACATGGGGGCCAATGCATTGGGGGCATGCAGTCAGCAAAGATTTAATCGTATGGGAGGAATTAGAGATAGCTTTACATCCTGATGAGAATGGAACCATTTTTTCAGGCAGCATAGTTGTGGATTGGAATAATACAACAGGCTTTTTTAACGATGAACCAGGGTTAGTGGCTATTTTTACCCATCACTTGGAGCCAGTTCATGGCAAGGAGGCTGTTCAGACACAGAGTTTGGCATATAGCTTAGATAAGGGCAGATCGTGGATCAAATATGACGGGAATCCTGTACTTGCTCACCCTTCTAAACCCGATTTTAGAGACCCTAAAGTTTTTTGGCATAAAGAGTCCCAAAAGTGGATGATGGCTTTAGCTACAGGGCAAACCATCTCTTTCTATTCCGCTCCAAATTTAAAAGATTGGAAGTTTGAAAGTGAATTTGGAGAGAATTGTGGTTGTCACGAAGGGGTATGGGAATGTCCAGACTTATTTGAGTTACCAATAGACAATTCAAATGATAAAAAATGGGTGCTTATTGTCAGTATTGGCGATAATCCTCAATATGATGAAGGGTCGCGCACGCAGTATTTTGTTGGTTCATTTGATGGAAAGGAATTTATGCCAGAACATGAAGAAATAAAATGGCTGGACTATGGGAAGGACAACTATGCTGGAGTGAGCTTTTCTGATATCCCTGAAGCAGATGGAAGACGAATTTATCTAGGCTGGATGAGTAATTGGCGTTACGCTAATCAAGTTCCCACAGAAGGATGGAGAAGTCAGATGACTCTCCCTAGAGTGCTAGAATTGCGAGAGGAGAAGGGAGAGTATTATCTCGTCCAGCATTTAGTGAGAGAATTAGATACCTATTTTGAAAGAAAAGAAGAAAGAACAGACACAATCATTACAGCCAAAGAAAGCACTGTTTTTGAAGTGGATGATGAATACACAGAGATAATCCTATCCTTAAAGAATATAAATGCAAATAAGTATGGATTAAAGATAGAACATACAGATTTACAGCATACAACCATTACTATTGACGTTAACGAAAATGTACTGAGTCTGTCTCGTGAAAAATCTGGGATAGTTGATTTTTCTGATAACTTCCCTAAATTGCAGCGAGTTTATCTGGAGGATTCTCAATCACTTGATCTACGAATAATTGTAGATTCTGCCTCCTTAGAACTATTTATCAATGGCGGAGAGCAAGCATTAACAAGTTTAATTTTCCCTGATAAAGTAAGCAAACGGGTATGTTTGTTTGCAAAAGATGGGGAAGTGAATCTAGTATATGGAAAGGTATCTGTTCCTTCTAAAAATTGATATATAACCGAAAGCCAGGGGATTGAATGAATCTATCCTCTGGCTATTTTATACGAAATTCAATGGAAAAAAGTTAGAAAAGTGGTGTAGAGATATGAGCGATGTAACAGCGTTAGGAGAAATTTTAATTGATTTTACTCCCCAAGGTGAAAATGAACAAGGGTTTCCTATGTTTGTTGCCAATCCAGGTGGGGCTCCGGGGAATGTTCTAGTGGCTTTATCCTGTTTGGGGCTGAGAACAGAATTTATTGGGTGTATAGGGAAGGATCATTTTGGGGAATTACTCGTTTCCACTTTACAGAATAAAGGAGTGCAAACAAATGGAATTGTTTATTCCCCAATAAAAACGACACTAGCATTTGTGCATATTGATCATCAGGGGGATCGTTCATTTGATTTTTATAGACAGCCTGGTGCAGACATGATGTTATCTAAAGATGATGTGGATTTATCATTAATAGCAGATGCAAAAATATTACATGTAGGATCAATATCCATGACAAATGAGCCAGCAAGAGAAGCAACTTTATTAGCATTAAATTATGCAAAAGAACAGCAAAAGATTATTTCATTTGATCCAAATCTTCGTCCATTACTATGGCAAAGCTTAGAGGAGGCAAAAGAACAAATCGAAGTAGTCTTGCATTTTGCAGATATAGTCAAAGTTTCGGAAGAAGAATTAGCATTTTTAACGGATACAACAGATATTTTTTCAGGAGCAAAGCAGTTATATAAAGAGTTTCATTTACGGCTGCTTTTTGTAACAGTGGGAGATAAGGGAAGCTATGCATATGGAGAGGATGGCTTAGTATTTGTCCCAGGAGCAGCTGTAAAAGCTATTGATACAACTGGATGCGGAGATGCATTTCTTGCTGGCGTTCTATATGAATTATTAAAGAGGGATCTATTGAATTTTAAAATAAGCGAAGATATATTAAAGCAAATATTGAATTTCGGAAATGCGATGGGAGCATATGTGGCAACAAATAAAGGTGGAATTCCAGCCATGCCTACTCTTCACCAAATCGAAGACTTTATAGTGGTCAATAAAAAGGAAAAAAAATGACGTTAAAAAGGAGGAGGGGGGGATTTCAAATTGAGAAAAAGAATATTAACGGCTGTTTTGTCTGTTACATGGCTATTAACGGGCTGTAGTATCAACCAAATGGGAAAGGAAGAGAAAAATTTGGATGGCTTGAGACCGGATAACATGGAAGCTGCCACTTCCGATTATTATACAGAATTGTATCGACCCCAATATCATTTTTCAACCCCTTCTGGAAACTTAGCTGACCCTAATGGACTCATCTATTTTGCGGGAGAGTATCATCTGTTTCATCAAAAAAATGGTAATTGGGCACACGCGGTGAGCAAGGATTTATTACATTGGGAACATTTGCCGATTGCATTAGAACATGACCAATTAGGGCAAGCATTATCTGGAAGTGCTGTGGTGGATTGGAATGATTCCACAGGATTTTTTGAAGGGAAAGCCGGGTTAGTTGCCATCTATACAAATACAGAGGGAGGAGAATCCCAAAGCATTGCTTATAGTAAAGATAATGGGAGAACATGGGAAAGATATAAAGGAAACCCGGTTATCCCAAACCCAGGAATAAAGGATTTTCGTGATCCAAAAGTATTTTGGCATGAGAGCACTAAAAAATGGGTAATGGTTGTTTCGACAAATCAAAGTGTGACGTTTTATCGTTCTGATAATTTGATTGACTGGGAGTTTCAGAGTCAATTTGGGGATAAGGAGGGATCTCATGCAGCTGTATGGGAATGTCCTGATTTATTTGAATTGCCTGTAGATGGTGATGAGAATAAGAAGAAATGGGTATTGCAAGTTAGCGTTGGAGATAATGAAGAAACAAATGGATCAACTGCTCAATATTTTATTGGAGAGTTTGACGGAACAAAATTTATTAATGATAATGCCCCAGAAACTATTTTAACAACAGATTTTGGGCAAGACTTTTATGCGGCTCAATCCTTTTCTGATATCCCGGAAAAAGATGGGCGCCGAATATGGTTAGGCTGGATGGCGAATTGGAGATATCCTTATCAATCGCCGACAGAACCATGGAAGGGATCTATGTCAATTCCACGTGAACTATATTTGAAAACCGTTAAGGATGGAAATATTAAATTATTTCAAGAACCGGTTAGAGAGTTAGAAAGTTTACGTGTCAATCATATTGCTATTGATCCTATGGAGGTAAATGGGGAGCAGGCAATTGCTGACTTTTCGGGTACTACTTATGAATTTGAAGCTGTGCTGGAATGGGAAAACGTAGAGGAATTCGGTATTCGCGTTCGACAATCAGAGGACGAAAATACGGTTATAGGTGTAAATACAAAAGAGAATAAACTATTCTTAGATAGATCTCGTGCTGGGTTAGAAACGATATTGGATCGAAATGGGAATCCATTTCAATTTGGGAATAACCATACAACTACTTACCCTATTGAGGAGAAGCGAATAAAGATTAGAGGATTTGTTGATGAATCTTCTGTTGAGGTGTTTATAAACGATGGGGAATATGTCTTTACGAATTTAATCTATTCCCAGCCTACGAGCAACGGGATAGAGCTATATACAAAAGGTGGAAGCATGAAGGTTGCTTCACTAGAATTTTATCCTTTATATTCAACATGGAGAGAGCGCCCAAAGGAAGAGGAAGTCGAACGTATAGTAGTAAGTTCGGAATATTTAACTCTTAAAGAAGGAGAAATCCAAACTATTAAAGCGATTTTAAAGCCAGATTGGATTAAGAGCAGTTCTCCTTTTAGTTGGGACATCGCTGAACAAGACATAATCGATATAACGGAGTCTACTGACGAAGGAAAAGGTATTTTCGTTAAAGCATTAAAACCAGGCGTAACAAACATACAGGTTAAGCATCCTGAAACGGAACTTACAAAGGAAGTAAAAATAAGGGTAATAAAATAAAAGAGAATGAAAGCATTATACAGTATGTAAAAGCACTTCTCCCAAATAAGGAAAAGTGCTTTTACATATTGTTTCTAAATAGAGGGTACTTAAGAAAAAATGCCATCACTAAATAGGGTAGACTCTACAGTAGATATGGTAAAAGGCAAGCTGACAATTAGTGAAAAAGGATATTCGGTTTTCTGGCTTTGGAAAGAGTGGCAATTCCATTAATCTAAGTGTGTAATCGTCATATTCTTAAAGATTGCTGTCCCGCCATCTGAATACAACGTGATGCCTTGATCAACTGCGTGAGGAAATATTAAATTCGATTGCACAACCTTCCCATCATCTACAAAAACCTCGATACTACTTTTATCAACAAGAATCTTTAAATGTACTTGTTTTTGTTCAGCAGGAAAGGGTGCTGTACTTTCTGAATGTGAATTCTGCTGATCTGGATGTTCGGTAAAAGAACGATCTACATACGAGTAGTTATCTTTTATAAATATTCCTACATTCACATATCGCGTTTGATCAGAAGATTCTCTAAGTCTTAAACCGACATTATCTAACTCTGTCCATGAGATGTCTGTCTCTAGTTGATAAATTTCTCCTGTCATCTCTAGTTGCTTTTGGCCATTTACTTCTATTTCCTTTAGATAATCGTTCGTCTTGGCTAGGTTGTTGTATGCTTCGATTGGTTGGGAAGCTAAATAATAGGAATTTTCCCCATTATTTTTTAATTGAATTTGTCGCACAACAGAATCCATTCCATTAAAGCCTTCTTGTAATGTAGGGGTATTGTCGGCATAATTCCAATTATTCATCCATGCAAAAGCATATCTTTTTTTGTAATCATCACTATTGCTTCCATCCTCAAATGTCACTCCAGCATACCAATCTAAACCATAATCAAGCCATTGGGGTTCTGGATGATCAGCTGTAAAATGCTTTCCATCAAAATGACCAATCCAATAAGCATAAGTATTAGGCTGATTCTTTGTTTTTCCATTTGCGCTCGCACCAAGCACCCATTTGAAGCTCCCATCATTTGTCTGCATATAGTAAAGGTCCGGACATTCCACAATTCCTATATCGTTTGTGAAGAAATCGCTGAGATATGTCCAATCTTTCAGATTAGAGGATTCATAAAAACCAACCTTTGTTCCTTCTGCCATTAACATTATCCATTTACGATACTCTTTTGACCAAATGATTTTGGGATCACGAAAATCATCGGTTCCGGGGTTTTCCATAATAGGTGTATCGCTAGATGAAGTGAATGTATTTCCATTATCGAGGCTATACCACAAGAACTGTTCTTGTTTTTGCTGATTAGCTGACGGCTGAGTGACGATTGCGATAAGTGCTCCATATCCAAATCCGGCAGTATTTTCCTTATCAACAACGACAGAACCTGACCAAGGGTCTCCATTTTGATTCGTGTATTTTGGAATGGCAATTCCTTTATCCTTCCAGTGCACTAAATCTTTTGATATAGCATGTCTCCATTCTGTACCATTACCATCAGGATAATCACCATTGTAAAGATAATAATAATGATAGTAACCATCTAAATAGATTGGTTTTTGCGGGTCGTTTTTCCACTTGTCCGGAGTAGTAAAATGGTATTTGGCACGATAGGATTGACCATCAGAAACAACGGTCTTTTCTTGCTGGTCTACTGTTTCAGTAAAAACCTTAGTGATTTGATGCCAAAATAAGAGGATGCCGACAAGTATAATAAGGCATAAGAGAAATAGGACTTTCTGTGTGTGCTTTGCTGGTTTCTTCAAGTAATATCACCGCGCTTATCCTGTATTTTTTGCTATTGGTAAAAGAGGGTGGGACAAAGCAAAATAAATAATGGATAAAGACGAACAATCTCTAATTTAGTGGTGAATCCAATTCGTTCCATTGCGTTACAGACACTCCATTTCACTCCGTTTTTAAAGAGTATTTCGTTCCAACATTTTTTTCAAAAAGAAACTAAATGGAGCAGACTGAATACACGGAGACTCCTATGGGAGCTGCGAGAAGTCCAAGACCCCGCAGGAACGAGGAGGCTTGGCGCTCGCCCCATGAAAAGCGAAGTGTATTCAGTCTGCGGGTGATTACCACACACCTTTTTTCTTCAATAAATAAAAATCCCAAACAATTATACCAATCCTTTTTAGTATGAATGTATAATTGTTCGGGTTATATTAAATTGAAATACTTTTATCCTAACCTCGTTTTTTTATTTATTTTATAGTGATTTGACCTTGTTCTAAAATGCTATTTTTTACTACAGAAGTTTTATTGCCTTTAATTTTTAATAAAAAGCTTGGAGCAAAAGTGGATTGATGATCTTCAAATAATCCTCTATTTGTCATATAGCTTGTAACAACTACATTGTCACTGTTCTTTTGTGGAATCGCAAAATGAGCGTAGTTCCATGTAACATCATTTGGATCTAGATTTTGATGTAAGACAATACCTGTTTTGTTTAAAGGTTTGTATGGTCCAGTAATAGAATTAGCTACATATCCTAATAGGTAAATATCTTTGTCGTTAATCCCATCAATAGTCATTTTTGATCCTCTAGAACTTGTAAATAGATACCATTTTCCGTCTTTTTCAAAGATATTCGCACGTTCAATTTCATCTGTAACAGTGTTGGAAGCAATTAACGGCTTCATTTCTTTTTTTAGTGTATAGTCATCATTAATCTCAATAATTCCTAATGCGCCATTTGCTAGTGTTGCTAAATTCTTTTTCGGGCTTTGTAATAACTGCTCTTTTTCTGTTCTGAAAAATTTAGTGTTGCCCCCATAATAGATTTTATTAAATAATGATTCTTCTCCTTGATAGCCATAATCTGTTCCTGTATTAGCTTCAAATACAAGATATTTATGTCCATTGTCTTCAACGTAGTGAGGATCTCTTAATGTATGGTTATCTGCATAATTTCCGCCTGAAAAAGCTTGATCAACTGTTTGATATACAGATCCATCTCCACCATCATAGATGGATTTATGATCTTCCACCCCATCAATTTTTAATGTATTTGCATCTAGTTTAGATACATTAACTTGGGCAGTAGTTAATGTTTGTTTTCCAAAAAATCCATGATCAGGATCCCAGCCTTGACGATTTGTATAGAACAAGCGAATTTTGCCATCAGAAGTGAAAGTGGCTGAACCAGACCATTCTTCTGCTTGATTGTTTAAAATAACATCATTGGTAGCGTATTTATCGCTGTCTTTAAATACTCTTCCTGCATTTTTCCATGCATCAATGGAATTATCACCAATTTTTTTATAGAACATGTAAATAAATGTGTCCCATCCTCTATCAGGATCTCCAGCTAATCCAAATACTATTTGATAGCCATTATATTCTGCAACTGTTCCATCTGCATTTTGTAATGGCCATGTATCCCAGACATCTAAATCAATCAAATTACCTTTTTCATCATAGCCCTTTGCTGAAGGGATGTTTTTGATCGTTGATTCATCAAAAGCTGGCACTTTAAATTTAGAATCGTTTTGTTGTTCCGTCATTTTTTCCATATCGAATCGAGTGATATGTGAAATACCATAAGATTCTTTGTGGTCTAACTTTTCTTTTTGTTTTGCAAAAGCTAGTGATCCACTACCTCCCAATAAAATAGCTGCACTCAATGATACGACTGTTGCTTGTTTAGCAAGCTTGTTCAATTTCATGGTTTACCTCCTAGAATGTGTTAGATGAAACAAAAGATAAGGACAGGGCAAAGCTGCTGATTTATAAAAACAAAGCAGCAAATACACCGTGTTTCTAATAAAATTATAGGTTAATCTACTTTCTGCGCATATGGCATAGATTGATAGAAATCTAGTCTTATATTGATATAAGATAAATCGAATATACTAGAGGATGTAATAGAAGAACGGGACCTTCTTCCTTATTTCAGATAGAGAGAATGAATGTCTGCAAAAACACAAAAAATCGCTCCCTGCAAAAGGAAGCGATTAGAAGGCAGGAATTAGTGCGAAGACGAAGCGGTAGCCTTTTCCCATGACTTTTGAAATTCTTGTAGCAATTGATCTCGATTTAGCTGTTTACCTACGTATAATTGCATAGCTAATCCAAATTCTTCTCGTGCACTACCAGGAAAGGAAAACCAATTGGCTCTAAGGGTTTTTCCTGTTTGATAGTAGTTCATAATTTCCATTGCAAGCGGTCCTAAATGGTGTGCCTCTATATGGTCAAAAGCTGGAATGAATTTAAATTGTTCAGTCATAAAGGACTTTCCTTGCTCTGAAAATACCATCCAGTTTAGAAAATTTTTGGCTGCTTTTTTCCTTTCAGCAGATGATTGCTTGTTAACTACCCAATAATTAGAAACGTTAACAACGATTGCGTCAGCTGGTTCCTCGTTAATAGGGATTGGCAGGAATCCAATGTTCATGTTCGGTGATTGCTGATCAATCATTGGCTGAATCCAATTGCCTTGTTGGATCATCGCAGCTTTTCCCGAAGCGAAGAGGTCAACTTCTGTATTATAGTCCGTTGTTAGGGGATTTTGGTTTCCATATTTGATGGTAGTATCAAGTAAAGAAATAATATCTAAGAATTTTTGATTGTTCGTAATTTTTGTGGTTCCCTTGTTTAGTTGGGCAATAAATGCTTCAGGATCATCTTGTTGTGCAAATGCAATATTTAAGAGATGATCACCAAGCTTCCACTCTTCATAGTATCCAGTTGCAAAGGGCGTAATACCGGCTTCTTCTAATGTTTGTGCTGCTGCCTGTAACTCAGATAACGTTCTAGGAAGCGTATGAATTCCTGCTTTATGGAATAAACCTTTGTTATATATGAATCCATATCCTTCTATGTTAAGGGGCATTCCATACACTTTGCCATCCATTGTTACTGGTTTCAAGGTGTCTTTGTATGCATGAGAAATCCATGGTTGATCAGATAGATCTTCTAAATAATCACTCCATATCTTCACATTGTCATACCCTGTATTTGTAAAAATATCAGGACCATTCCCCGCTGCAATTTGAGCTTTCAAATCAGCAAGATCATCAGCAGCACCACCTACAGTGTGAACCTGAATATCTATATTTGGATGTTCGCGTTCATATGCCATCACCATTTCTTCAAATTGGGTAGAAATTTCTACTTTTGGATTTCGGATAGTTAGTGTGATGCGTTCATCGGCTGTTTTTCTTTCGCTTGAGTCTTCTTCTGATTTTGGCTGACAAGCTGAAAGTGCAACAATCAACAATCCTGCAATAAGCCATGTGAATGTCCACTTTTTCATAATTTCACTCCTGCTATTTCACTCTCAATTATTATTGATGGTGGTATCTACTTTGCGTCCAACGTTTTCTGACAGTTTCTGTACTCAAATGGCGTTAAACCAACCATTTTTTTAAATAATTTTGAAAAGTACTTTTCATCTTGATAACCGAGTAATAAAGCAATTGCATAAATGTTTTCATCTTTTTCCCGAAGCAAGAATTTGGCTCTGTCGATTCTAAGCTTCATAATATATTTGGATAAAGGCATCCCTGTTTGCTGTTTGAACTTTCTAGAGATATGCTCGCGACTTAAGAAAAATCGATTAGAAAGTTTTTCTAAACTTAATTCTTCCATATAATAAGTATCCACGTATGAAACAATATCCTGCATTCGCTTGGCATCGTCTATATCATTTAAACGGTGAATCGTCCGGTAATTTTGTTCTTCCACTGCCTTTTGCATCGATTGATAAGACTCATGGATTTTTCCTAACGATAGAAGGGACATTCCATTTACGATGCGGATAGGGATATCGAATTGCTGAATAATCCATTCTTCAACAGACAACCATTGTTGGCTAGTGGTAATTACTAAGCAAAGGCTATGATCATGTTGAAGGGTAAAAGCATTTCCTATTCCTTTTTCGATAAGTTGATCGGCAAGTAATTGGATATATGGCTCAGAATGGTGCATCTGATAAAAAGAAATAAGCGTTAGTTCATACTCAACTGCATCGGGAAGACTAGAAGCAAGCTCTATTAAGTCAAATTCTTCTCCTATACAGGCTTGTGTAGCCAATTGATTCAAGCGCAGTCTTTTGGCGTCTTCTAAAACACCTGCATCTTTATTCTCAGTTATCCATGATTGTACTGCTTCTGATAGAGTATTGTTTAAAGATTCAGCTTCAATCGGTTTTAATAAATAATCAAAGCTGCTGCACTGGATTGCTTTTCGCATATAGGTATAATCGTCAAATCCTGTAATCAGAATAACCTTACCAGAGTAAGAAATGGAATCTAGCCACTCAATTATTTCTATTCCATCCATTTTCGGCATCTTCACATCTGTAAAGATAATTTCCGGTTTTTGTTTTTGGATGATTTTTATCGCTTCTTCTCCATTGCTAGCTTCTAAGATGGTCGTAATTCCGTGTTTTTTCCATTCACCAATATAGCGAATAACATATCGTACATTAATTTCGTCGTCTATAATAAGAACTTTCAAATTGAATGAGCCTCCTCGAAAAGAATGGTTTGCGATGATGAACCATCTATTTAATTTTGCATCGGGATATATAGCTTTACGATAAAGCCATGCCCCTCGTTGGTATCTATCTCTAAACCTGCTTTTGATTCGTAGTTTAGAAGAAGACGGTCATGTATATTTTTTAAACCAATATGCTCGTGAGAAAATTCGCCAGCATAAGGAGCACGATAGATATTACTCCTTAAAGTGTCCAGTTCTTCCGCTGATAAACTTGAGTAGTCATTTTCAACGATTAGATATAAAAAATCCTCTTTAATTTCGCCTGTTATATTTAAGGTAGAATCAAAATAGCCTTGTTCATAGCAATGTTTAAAGTAGTTCTCTACAAGGGGTTGGAGTATCATACTAGGGATTTTTATCCCTTGGATTGCTTCACTTATCTGAATAGAGTAGTTTAGCTTACTGCCAAAACGTTCCCGTTGCAGCGTTAAGTATGCTTTTATATAATCCAGTTCTTCACGAACTAGAACCCACTGATCTGCTCGGATAGAGTATCTCATCATTTTTGATAAGGATGTTACAAGCTGATAGATTTTAGGAGAGTTATTTTGCAGCGCAACTGCTCCAATGGATTGAAGAGCATTAAATAGAAAGTGAGGATTCACTTGAGATTTAAGTGCTCGTAATTGATTTTTTCTATTCTCAATCTCCAATTTGTATTCTCGATCAATATGGAGGTTTATACGCTCCAACATTTCTTTCATATGCTTTTCTAGATGACCAATTTCATCTTCTCGGCTGTCGGTAAAAGGAATATTTAAGTTTCCTCCTTTAATAGAAAGCACCTTTTGGCTGAGCACTTTAATAGGACGTGATATATAGTAGGCAAGGATGCTGATCATTAATAGTCCTAGTACCCCCACCCCTATCCCAACCAATATGTTGGTGTAAGCGGTTTGTCTAGCATCATAAAATAATCTATCACTAGGTGTCACCTTTACGATTTTCCACTGATGAAGTGGTTTTGATAATGTTTTAGATAAGATAATATCATTGCTTTTATCCTGGCTGGCATGAAGGAATTTCTCATCTGCTGTTTTTCCTATTAGGGAATGAACATTTGTATACATTACAATATCATGTTCATTAAGAAGATAAATGGAATCTCCTTTCTCCTGTAATAGACTACTGCAAATCTGTGCATACTTATCTAGATCCATATCAATTGTAATAACCCCAAGAAATTCTTTGGAGAGAGGATCCAGTATTTTATGATGGATAGTCATAACCTCTGTTTTGTCTGATTCAGGTATAATCGCGGCATTATTATAGTTTCCAATCGTATGTGGAGGCTCTATTAAATAACGTGAATTGGAATGAAACAGCTTTTGCATGGAGTCTTGCTTCATAAAATCTTTTTGCGGTTTTCTTGCGCTGATCATCCCATTATAAATAGTGAATGATTCTTTATTCTTATCCAAATAGAAACGAATTTGGCGAATTTCGGAACGCATCAAGAAAAAAGTTTCAATATTTTCTTCCATAGCAATTGGATTAAAATAAATGGAATCTTCATAGCCATTAGTAAAAATCCGAAAAAAGTCTGGATTTCTATATAAAATATAGGGAAGGTCAATCATATCATTAAAATATTGTTCTAGTTCTTTGGATAATTTATCTAATTGTTCTTTGCTGTTTTGTAGTTCATGCTGTTCGACACTATCCTTCGTATATCCATAAATAATTAAAACCGTTAAAAAATAGGGCAGGATAATGAAAGCAAGAAGCATAAAAAATAAACGGCTTTGAATGCTTTTCATATTAAGAGGTTCCTTTCTTTCTATTAATATCATTATCTAGCCTTAAAAATTTAGTCGTATTTAATAAACCATATCTTTAAATCTAAATCTTTTTTTACAAATAAGTCAATATACACAGATGATAAAAAAGCTAGGTGTGATTTTTGGCGTTTTGTCCATTAAAACGCTGAATGGCATCGCTTACTATAGTACGTGGAAACGATAACAAAAAGATCAAAATTGAATCGATGGCACTAGGGACTAAATCTTCATTACGAAATTTAGGTAATTATCATTAAATATTGTCATACTATCTATTATTCCGTTACATTCTAGTCAAAATAAGGAAAATTAAACGGTCATTTATGTTGAGATTGGATAAATAAGGAGAATCTTCCGTTTATATTTTGCGATGCTAATTGCTGGTTTAATGTAAAAAGAGTGTCAGCAGCTAATATGCTAGACACTCTTGATTTGCTATTTACTTTTTAAACTCATTCAATCTTTCATATGTCTCTAAGAGAAACTGGTAAAATAGTGATTCTGTTGGAAGTAGTTTGCGATGACTTGGATAAATAACCCCAACGGTTCTTGTCAGATTAATATCTGAAAGGGGGATGACGCAGGTGGAACGTGGTGTGTTATCCACCAATGTCATTTCTGGCATCAAGGCTACTCCTAACCCAGCAGATACTAATCCTTTCAGTGCATCAATGTCTTTTCCTTCAAATGCAATTTGTGGAGAAAATCCTGCATCATGACATGCTTTAACCACTTGGTCCCTGAATACAAATCCTTCTGGTAAGACACAGAAGGGATCATTTTTTAAATCTTTTAGCTGTAATTCTTTTTGACTGCTCAATGGATGATGAAGAGGAAGAAGGGCAACAATATTTTCTGTAAATAATGTAGCACCGTTAATTTTATCCTCCTTTTCTCGGTTTGGCATTGGCGCAATCATTGCCAAATTAAATTCTCCATTAATAACTCCATCGATAAGATCATAATACAGGGCGTTGCTCATATGAAATTTAGCTTCTGGATATCGAGTACGAAAAGAATAGATGATAGATGGCAGTGTATGAGCAGCCATGCTGATAGGAAAGGCGATTCTAACTGTCCCTTTTTCAGGATCGAGCGACTCCTCCACTTCTCTTTTGGCGTCTTCCATCATACTCCATATTTGTTTCATCCGCTCAAAAAAAACTCTTCCAAGGGGTGTTAATTTTACGCTTCTACCTTCACGGATAAAAAGCTCGACTCCTAATTCTGCTTCTAAATTGAAAATTTGTCTACTTACTGAAGATTGGGCCACATGCAAAGCATCGGCAGCTTCTGTAATATGTTCCCTTTTGGCAGCTTCCAAAAAATACTGTATTTGTCTTATTTCCATGTCTGCACTCTTTTCTATCCATGCGCATAACGCATGAATTCAATCCGAAATTAGTATTGTACCTATTAATTATAAAATTATAAAATAAAAACAACTTTTAGAAAAGAGAATATTCTAACATTAATTTATTATAGGGGCTGAAAAAGGATGAAAGTGCTGGATAAAAAAGAAGAATTTCAAACACAAACGGTGAAAGATTACATAAATCAATTAATAAATCAAGTAAAAGAACGTAATCCTCACGAAAAGGAGTTCCAGCAGGCAGTTAAAGAAGTCCTTGATTCTTTAGTTCCTGTACTTGAAAAAAATCCAACATATGTTAAACATGCTGTATTAGAAAGAATGCTTGAGCCAGATCGACTAATTAGCTTTAAAGTCCCTTGGGTAGACGATAATGGAAATATAAAAGTAAACCGCGGCTATCGTGTTCAATTTAATAATGCGATTGGACCATATAAAGGAGGACTAAGATTTCATTCTTCTGTTAATGCCAGTATTATTAAATTTCTTGGATTTGAGCAAATCTTTAAAAACTCATTAACAGGTCAGCCGATAGGCGGCGGAAAAGGCGGCTCTGATTTTGATCCGAAGGGGAAGTCTGATTTCGAAATAATGCGTTTTTGTCAAAGCTTTATGACTGAACTTAGTAAGCATATCGGTCCGGATATCGATGTGCCCGCTGGAGATATCGGAGTAGGAGCAAGAGAAATTGGCTATATGTTTGGACAATATAAACGATTAAAAGGTGCTTATGAAGCAGGCGTCTTAACCGGAAAAGGGATCGGATATGGTGGAAGCTTAGGTAGAAAAGAAGCAACAGGATACGGCTTAGTGTACTTTGTGGAAGAAATGCTGAAAAGTCAGGGACGAGGTTTTGAAGACAATACGGTAGTAGTTTCTGGTTCGGGAAATGTATCGATTTATGCGATGGAGAAAGCAATACAGTTAGGAGCTAAAGTGGTTGCTTGCAGTGATTCCGGCGGTTATGTGTATGATCCAAATGGAATAAACCTTGATACGGTGAAACAATTAAAAGAAGTGGAAAACAAAAGAATCTATGAATATGTGAATACCCATCCTGATGCTATCTACCAGGAAGGATACACAGGTATTTGGACAATTCCTTGTGATATTGCGTTGCCATGTGCAACACAAAACGAACTGAATAAAGAATCAGCTGAAAAATTAATCGCCAATGGAGTAAAAGCAATAGGTGAAGGGGCAAATATGCCTTCTACTCTTGAAGCAGTCGATACCTTTATCGAGCATAAAGTATTATTTGCACCTGCCAAAGCAGCAAATGCAGGCGGGGTGGCAGTCTCCGCTTTAGAAATGGCACAAAATAGTGCGCGAATAGCTTGGACGCAAGAAGAGGTAGACAAGAAGCTACAAGCGATTATGAAAGATATTTTTAGTAAAAGTATCCAAGCATCAGAGGAGTATGCAGAAAAAGGGAATCTAGTTGCAGGTGCTAATATAGCAGGCTTCATCAAAGTTGCAGATGCTATGATAGAACAAGGAATCATATAAGAAGTTTTCAAATAGAATGATATTTTTATATAGTTTAGAAGAGAGAATCAGTATGTTGTTGGTTCTCTTTTTTATTGTAAAAATTCTACTTGGATAAGGATTTATATAAGAGTTACTATGTTGGCTCGCTGGGAGAGAGGTATATCCACATATACTTATTTAGATATATGAAAATGAAATTGGTTTCATTTTCGTTTGGAAACCTATAAGACCTTAATGAGAACTTTATGAAATAGATTGCTATTATTATTACAACAATCTGAAAGGTTTTACTTGAAAAATTTTTCTTATTGAAAAAATGTGTTAGATTTTCTGACAAGAAGCATAATTTATTTTTTTACTCATGTTACAATTGTCCCAACATTCAGAAAAGGGGATTACAATATGAAAAAATCACATCCTGTACTTGTTATCTTTTTATTCTTTTTAGGTTGGGTATTTATGTATGCAGATCGTAATATTCTATCACCAGTCATGGGAAGTATTGGAGAAGAATGGAACTTAAACCAAACCGAATTAGGATTAATGGCTACTGTGTTTTTTGCTGCCTATGCTTTTATGCAAATCCCTACTGGCTTTTTAGCAGATAAATTTGGGCGAGTAAAGGTGTTAGTAATTGGCTTTATCGTTTTTGGCGTTGGTACATATTTAAGTGGTGCATCTACTACGTTTGCAATGTTTTTAATCATGAGAGCAATTACTGGGTTAGGAGAAGGCACTTATTATGGTTCACAGTATGGTATCTCTTCTACGATAACCCCAAAGAAATATCGCGGCTTAGTCTCAGCTATTATTAATAGTGGCATGGCTTTTGGTATTTCTTTAGGATTTATGTCATCCAGTTATTTTACCTACACATTAAATAAAGGCTGGCAGTTTCCGTTTTATGTTTTTGCCATCCCTACCGTTTTGGTTGCTATTTTAATAGGCATATTTGTTCGTGATAATTCACATAAGGAGAAGAAAGTAGAATCTGAATATGAAAAAGTCGAGATGAAGAAAATTTTCACTAAAAATCATATTTTTGTATATATCTTAATCTTTTGTTCCTTATATGGATTTTTCGGTATGCTAACATGGCTTCCTTATTACTTACAAACAGCAAGAGGTATTGAAGCATCTCAAACGGGGATTATCTCTTCTTTAGTGCCTTGGGCTTCCATTCCAGGTGCCATTCTATTTGGTTTCTTATCTGATCGCATTAAAAGTAAAAAGCCGTTAATTATAACATTGGCATTAGCTGGAGCAATTTGTCAATTTGCTATTCCTTATACAGACAATTATTCCTTGCTGATTGTCGGATTATGTTTATATGGTTTGCTTGGAAAATTAGCGCTGGATCCAGTATTAATTTCGTATATGGCAGATATTACACCGAAGTCGATGTATTCAAGAGTTTATGGGTTCTTTAACTTTAGCGGGATGCTTTCTTCTATATTTGCGCCATATATTACGGGGTATTTCGCTGATAAAACTGGCAGTCTAGAATTCGGATTTTATCTAGCCGGCGGGTTATTAATTATTGGTGCCATATTGTTTATATTTACAAGCGATAAAGGGAAAGAAGACAATAAAGCAGCGATTAATGTTGGACTTAAGGAGGAAATAGTAAGTTGAATAAAGTAATAGTAGGCACAGAATCAATGATTGTAAGTCCACATTATTTGGCTTCACAAGCAGGTGAACAAATTCTCCAAAAGGGAGGCAATGCATTTGATGCTGCTGTTGCTGTGAGTGCTTGCTTAGCTGTAGTATATCCGCATATGACTGGTCTTGGTGGAGATTCTTTTTGGCTGACTTATAAGGAAAAGACAGGGAAAGTGCGTACTTATAATGGAAGTGGGAAGTCAGGAGCGGCTGTTACAAGAGAAATGTTTAAGGGAAAAGAGAGCATTCCTTTTCGAGGAATCGAAAGTGTTCTAACTGTTCCTGGCATGGTGGATAGCTGGGATGCTATCTTAAAAGAATATGGAAGTATGACTCTTGCAGAAGTCTTACAGCCTGCTATTGAATATGCAGAAAAGGGTTTTCCTTTATCTAATGATCAATATGAAAATACGATAAAAAATGAGGAGCTTTTAAGAAGTATAGAAGAAACTGCTGCTGTTTTTCTGCCAGATGGAAAGGTTCCTGAAAAATTTTCTCGGTTTGTGCAAAAGAATTTAGCGAACACGTTAAAACAATTAGGAGCAAAAGGAAGAGATGATTTTTATAAAGGAGAACTGGCCTATAGAATTATTTCAGGTTTGAAGAAAAAAGGAAGCTATTTAACAATAGCAGATTTTGCCGCTCATAAAGGGGAATGGAGTGAACCGCTCACTAGTACCTATCGCTCTTATACTATGTATCAGGCTCGTCCCAATTCACAAGGCTTTGTGGGACTCATGATTTTAAATATATTAGAAAATTTCGATTTTTCATCCATTCCGTATGAATCCTATGAATATTATCAGCTAATAATAGAAGCAGTGAAAAGAAGCTTTCAAGATCGGAATGAGCATCTGACAGATCCGACATTTCATAAAATTCCATTAGAGCAGTTATTAAGCAAAAAGTATTCTAAGGAGATGGCGGATTCCATCTCCTTAGAATATACAACAGATTATAGTTCGCGCCCTGTTGGAAGCGATACAGCTCATGCCGCCGTTGTGGATAAAGATGGGAATGCTGTTTCGTTTATTCAAAGCCTATATTTTGAATTTGGTTCTGGTGTGGTTGCGGGAGATACGGGGATTACTATGCAAAATAGAGGCTCATTTTTCTCTCTTGATCCTGATCATGTTAATACATTGGAGCCAAATAAGCGGACATTCCATACTTTGATGCCTGCCATGGCTTTTAAAGAGAACAAACCATATGTGTTGTATGGTACACAAGGCGGGGAAGGGCAGCCGCAGACACAAACTTTGATGATTACGAGAATGCTTGACTATGGACTTGATCCCCAAATAGCAATAAGTGAGCCACGGTTTGTATGGGGGCGTACATGGGGAGAAAAAACCGAAGAGCTAAAAATAGAAAACCGTGTTTCGGCAAATGTTTTGGAAAAGCTGCAAAAGGCTGGTCATATCGTAAACCGAGTAGAAGCATTTGACGGAATTATGGGGCATGCAAATGCTATTTTGATCGATGAACAAGGATTTTTATATGGTGGTGTCGACCCAAGAAGTGATGGAGCTGCCATAGGAAAATAAATAATCAAGAGTTAGGACTAAGAGTGAACTTCTGCTAGAAGTTGGCTCTTTTTTATGGAAAAAAGTTTATATCATTCATTCCAATCTGCCCTCGTCTAGCAAACTTTATTAAATTGGAAAAAATAGGGTTGAAAAACAAACGATATATCCATATAATTTGAGAATAGTACAAATATTAAAGTAAATGAAAAGGGGGAGAATGAAGGGAGCGATGAAAAAATTTGCGAAACTAATTATCTATTATTTACTTGGTGTAATAGCAATACTAGCATTAAGCGTTTTACCCCAATATTTTCAAATGAAAATGTTTTCAGAAGGGGAAAGTTATTTCTCTATATTTGTCTCTTTTTTAAAGGATGAATTTTTCCAACTGGATAAATGGGTATACTTCTTAAATGGGGTGGAAACACCAATTTTTCATGTTCTATTGCCAGCATTCATCTATTCAATGGAGATTCTATTTGGAGCGATTTTGTTAGGATTTGGTATTGCTTTCATTTTAGCTCTTTTTGCTTTTTTTCTTCCAAGATTTCTTCTACAACCGGTTAAAAGAATCCTAGATTTCGCCGAGTCAGTTCCAGATATCATTGTCGCTACACTACTTCAAGCATTTGTTCTCTTTATCTTTAAAACGACAGGTGTGGAAATTTTCCAAGTAGCTACATATTCAGAAAAAGCTTATTTAGGCCCTATTCTTACCCTATCTATTGTACCGGCTGTTTCTTTGTTCAAAATACTTCTTCTCATGATGGAAGAAGAATATTTAAAAATGTACGTTACGTTTGCAAGAAGCAAAGGGATACATGATTTGCCAATCCTATGCAAGCATATTATTCGTAATATTATTCCCGTCTCCTTTCATCACATGAAGATTATTATTTGGGGGTTATTATCTAGTCAATTTGTTATCGAACGATTATTTAATGTTCATGGACTTACTCATTTTCTATTGGCGAGCTTTAAACCAATCACTGTCGCTGTTTCTTTGTTATTAATTTTCACACCATTTTTTATTATTTTTCAAATAGTAGATATGGTAGTAATAAAGGAAGAAGAAAAAATGCGAGAAGTGAAAAGAGAATCCTGGAAACAGGAATGGAGCATGACTAATTTACGATTATCGCTAAAAATAAGATGGATGGATATAAAAGAGAGTTTACAGCAGTTTAATTGGGGAAAGTTTTCGATCATTCGACCAATAAAGTGGTTAGGGAAAATTATTGGATTACATATGAAAAATTGGAAATTTGCATTAGGTAGCTTATTTTTTATTGTAACAATAGGGTATAGCCTTATTTATTCTGCAACCACTAATGATTATATAGAGCAGCAGAAATTACTTTATGCCGAAGATGGAGCCACATTGTTAGCAAAAGCACCATTCGCTCCAACAGAACCTTTTTTCTTTGGATCCGATAAAGTCGGATACAGCATCTTTGATCAAATAGTGGTTGGAGCTAAGTATACATTAATTTTTGGCTTACTTATTGCCTTTTTACGGGTGATAGGTGGACTATTGTTTGGAGTGGTTTACTCTTTTTATTTAAAACACTCCTTTCAGCAAATACTCGCCAAAATGGTGGATTCTATTCACTTTATGCCATTAAGTTTAATTGCCTATATTCTGTTAAAACCAATTTTATTACCTGGAATTGACGGTAGTTTTATGAATTCCTTTACGGAACGAGTTATATCGGAAACAATTATTTTAACGTTGTTAGTTGTTCCATTAACGACTACCTTACTCGGAAAAGAAATCAATCGAGTATTAGAGTATGAGTTTATTGCAAGCGCGAGGGTAATGGGAGGTGGCAAATTTAAAATATTTATTCGCCATATTCTCCCTCATATAGGTCCAAGGCTTACGATTCTATTCGGACAGCAATTCATTCAAGTTATGTTAATCTTTATGCACTTAGGAATGTTTGATTTTTTTCTCGGTGGTACTAAATCTCCGATGGACATGATGTTGGCAGATAACCCTAGATCATCTACTCGTGAATGGTCGGGATTAATAGGCCAGATTGGTAGAGAGGCGATCGGGGCAGGAAGATACTGGTTCTTATATATACTCGTGCCATTTATTATTACTATATTTGCCATGCAGTTGATTGTCCAAGGAGTAAAAGAGGTCCAGCAAGTAAAAGTTGGTGTAATCTTTAAACGTCCAAGCCTTAGTAAGAGAAAAGAGAAAGAAAATCCAAAAGAAATTAACTTAGGTGTCACAAAAGAAAGTTTTGCCCAAATAGGGGGAAAGGGAAATTAAAAGTTTTTATGGTCGGTTTTTGCATGAAAGGGAATGTAATTGCAGGAGGATAACATGGCAAATTTCATTATGTTGCACAAACGGATTGATTATATAAGCAAAGTTGAAATAGAATAGAAAATTGCTGTTTTACTGTTATGCTTTTTTAGGATAAGAGAAGAAATTATTAGGAAGGTAAAAGAAAGGATGCCATTTGATCTCGGCATCCTTCTTTTTATTCTGTTTTGAACCTTGCTATTTCCGATTCTGTTGTTTTAATCAAATCTGTAAGTGAATCAACATATTGTTTCACTTCATCTGTAGAAGCAGATTGTTCTTCCATAGAAGATAAGATTACTTCTGTAGAAGCAGTTGTTTCTTCTGAGGAAGCAGAAATTTCATTAATCATGCCGCCAACCACATCTTTTTGAACATCGATTTCTTGGATTGCATGATTAGATATTTGAATATTTCCCACAATTTTTTCTAAAGAATTAGTGATTTGATTAATGGAATCAGTAACATTATTTACCGCATCTTTTTGTTGTTCACTAATTGTATTTGTTTCCTTCATCATTGTTACTGCTTGAGCAGTATCTTGGATAACAGAGTAAATAATATTTTGAATATGTTCAGCAGATTCCTTCGATTGTTCTGCTAAATTTCGTACTTCATTTGCTACTACTGCAAAACCACGTCCGTGTTCACCAGCACGCGCAGCCTCGATACTTGCATTTAAAGATAGTAAGTTAGTCTGTTCAGAAATTTGCTTAATAACCTCAGTAACTTGGGAGATGTTTTTGGATTTAGCACTTAAATCATTAACAATGAAAGCAACCTTTGATAATGAGCTTTCTAAATTTTGATACGAACTTTCTAAGTTTGTTACATTTGTTCTTCCAGACCCCACTTCTTGATGGGCATCTTGCAGGGAAAATTCCATGCTTTTTGATTGTGCCACCAATCGATTAATTGTTTCATTTAACTCTTTAATGGCCATGGAGCCTTTTTCAACTTCTGAAGATTGCTGGCTATTGGCAGTAGCTATTTCTTCTATTGAGCTTGTAACTTCTGCAATGGAAGCACTATTTTGAGAAGCAATTTCGGTTAAGCTTTGGGAAGTATCTTTCACTTTAGAAAAATCAGTTTGGATTTTTTTCGTCATATGTCGAATATTTACTAACATCGTATTAAAATTTTTAGAAAATTCACCGATTTCATCATTGCTGTTAATAGCCAAAGATACGGTTAAGTCCCCTCTCGAAGCTTTTTCTGTTGCTTCATTAAATTTTCGTAAATAGTTAAGTATCATTTTGGAAAGGAAGTAAGCAATTACGATACCTATGATTAAACCACCTAAACTAGTGCCTAATCCAATCCATGTTATGCCTTTTAATTTATTGGAAATCACATTATCTGCTGTCACTGAAACGACTTTCCAACCAGTCTCTTCAATCGTAGAAGAGTTTACTTGATAAGAAGTACCTTCAAAGGATGCGGTTGTATCCACTGCATCTTTGTTATATAAGGAGTCTACCCAATTAAATTCTCTTTTAAAGGCTGCTTTATCCTTTACAATATCTTCTACATCTTTAACCTTTCCACTCTGTTGAATGGAAAGGTTTTTTCCATTTGCGTCCAAGAAGGAAGTGACTACCACCCCTTGATTATCCAAAACTAATAATTTATTTTCTTTGCCTTTTTGTAACTGCTCTCTTAAATCACCAATAGCATCTAATGAAATATCGTATCCTAATACACCAATAAGCTGATCGTTCTTTTTAACTGGTGTGATTACGGAAGTCATCATATCGCCTGTAACATTATCTTTGTAAACTTCCATCCAATGGGTTGTATCTGCCTTTTTTGTTTCTTTAAATGCCCTTGTATCCAATGCATTTCCAAAATCAACCCATGGAGCAATATCCATTCTGCCTGATCCGGCATCAATAAAATAAGCAGCAACTAGTGATTCATCATGAGACTTTGTATTCTCTAACAATTGATGAATCGTTTCATTTTCTCCTTTATCGTCATACAAACTGGCAATATGTAAAGAAAGCTCTTCTACTGATTTTTCATGTTTACTTAAAAAGATTTGGATGCTTTTAGCTGAACTAACGGCAGATGCTTCGTTTTCTTCTTTATAAACATTTTTCAAAGTATTGTTAGAATAACCATAGTAGAGAGAAGAAGATCCTAGGATAGAAATTAATAGGGTAAGACCAATAATTCCGATTAATTTAACACGTATTGATTTTTTGCGAGTTGTTTTTTCTTTGTTTCTCATCGTTGAAAATTCCTTTCTTCTTTGACAATAAAGCTATTAAATTGGTTTGCTAATATCCAATTAAAAGATTGATGGAATGGCTAGAATTAATCTATTAATCTCGGAGGAATAGTTTTCCTATTAAGAAATGACCATTTGGGTATGAAATGGGAAGTATAAAACCACTTCAGGGCAATTGTCTAGATTTGTAGATAATTTATAACCATTTTTGAAAAAATCCTTTAATGTTTAAAATAATCCTATTTTATAGAAATGTATAGTACATTACTCCTTTCTTTATAATCCACCATTGGAAAAATTAGTTCTATTGTATCAAAAATAAAGAAGCGTAACAGGGAAAATTTCACAATTCTTAGGTGGGGACTTTCTTAATGTGATTATACGTAGGGCTGTGGTCTAAAAGAAAGTTAATTAATAAAATTGGAAATATTTCGGTTTATAATTAGAAAGAATTTAATAAAGTTTAGTACTGAAGAGAAAAAATTGAAAATCTCATAGCTTAATTACCATTATCTGGTACAATAATAGTAGCGAATTAGTACTTATGGAAAGAAGGGAAGAGATAGTAGAATGGTAACATTTCAAACCAGTATATCCCCATTTAAGGGTGCTGATAGTATTCTATTTTGGAAAGCAATTCCTTGAAGCGTCTATTTTCTATCCTGTTTTAATATACAAAAGTTGTCAAAATATGATTATATGTATATACTTATTTTATAATCAACTATACCTTTGATAGTAGAATATGTATAGTTAAATAATTAATGTTAAGTCTATCGAATAAGGAGTGTAGCCAAATGATTCACCAATCTTTGAAAGCGTTCCCTAGTAACTTCCTTTGGGGTGCTGCATCGGCAGCTTATCAAGTAGAAGGTGCATGGAATGAGGATGGCAAGGGAGTATCCATTTGGGATACGTTTGTTAGAATACCGGGAAAAACATTTAAAGGTACAAATGGGGATGTAGCGGTAGATCATTATCATCGTTATAAAGAAGATGTACAGTTAATGGCTGAAATGGGAATGAAGGCATACCGATTTTCGGTTGCTTGGACGCGAATTTTTCCGAATGGAAAAGGAGAGGTAAATCAAGCGGGAATTGATTTTTATAATGATTTAATTGATGAATTAATTAAATATAAAATTGAGCCAGTGCTAACTCTTTATCATTGGGATCTTCCGCAAGCACTGCAAGATGAATATGGTGGGTGGGAATCGCGCCAAATTATTGAGGATTTTACGAATTATAGTATCGAATTATTCAAGCAATTTGGAGATCGAGTGAAATATTGGGTAAGTTTAAATGAACAAAATATTTTCACTGGTTTAGGCTATCGCATGGCTGTACATCCACCTGGAGTAACAGATGAAAAACGATTCTATCAAGTGAACCATCATGCGAATTTAGCAAATGCGAGTGTTATTAAGGCTTTCCGCCAATATGTTCCAAGTGGGAAAATTGGACCAAGCTTTGCTTACTCTCCTGCATATGCTTTAACTTCAAAGCCAGAAGATATTATTGCAGCAGAGAATGCGGAAGAATTAAATAGTCATTGGTGGATGGATATGTATGCATGGGGAAGATATCCAGAAGCTGCATGGAACTATTTAGAAGCAAATGGATTGACTCCAGAGGTTGAAGAGGGAGATTTTGAATTATTACGAGAAGGCACTCCTGATTTCATGGGACTTAATTATTATCAAACAACGACCTTTGAGAAAAATCCTCTAGAAGGCGGAGTAGGCAGTGCTGAAATGAACACTTCTGGTAAAAAAGGAACTTCGCAGGATTCAGGAATTCCTGGAGTGTTTAAAACAGTCGAAAATCCAAACTTGGAAAGAACGGATTGGGATTGGAATATTGATCCACAAGGATTGCGGATCGCTCTTCGCAGGATTACAAATAGATACCAGCTTCCTATTCTTATTAGTGAAAACGGCTTAGGTGCTTTTGATAAACTAGAAGAAGGCGATATTATCAATGATGATTACCGTATTGATTTTATTCGATCCCATATAAATGCGATGCAAGAAGCTATTACGGATGGTGTAGATCTGCTAGGATATTGTGTGTGGTCATTTACAGATCTGTTAAGCTGGCTGAATGGCTTCCAAAAACGATATGGTTTTGTCTATATCAATCAGCATGAAGAGGGAACACATGACCTTCGTCGAATCAAGAAGAAGAGCTTTTATTGGTATAAAGAAGTAATTGAATCAAATGGTGAGAATCGCTAGGAAGGAATGAACCTGCATATATTTGCAGGTTTGTCCTTCTTTTTTTAGTTTAAATTTACTTTGTACTTTTCTGCTAGACATAAAAATGACAAAAGATGTTCATGGAATCGTCAAATTTACCCTCCGTTTTTGCCCATAAAAGAATATATAATGAAACTGCAAAAGATGTATTTTAATTATTTCTTTTGAACACTATGTTGAAAAAATCCATACTCCAATAGAGTTTATCTTCAAGAAGGAAAATTTAGGGATATGACTATTCTCATTAGCATAGTGATAAGAGGACATACGAAAATTATTTACGAATTGTTTATTATGGATTTTTATGTGATTTATTTCACAAACAAATCACCTTACTAGATAAGTCTTGGAGGGACGAAAAATGAAAAAGAGATTAGTGATGATTGGAAATGGAATGGCAGGAGTTCGGACGATTGAAGAAATATTGAAGAGAAATGCTGACCTTTTTGACATAACGATTATTGGGGATGAGCCATATCCAAACTATAATCGGATTATGCTTTCAAATGTTTTGCAAGGAAAAACAACTGTAAATGATATTAATATTAATGACTGGAATTGGTATCAAGAGAATCATATTCATCTTTTAACAGGCGAAAAAGCAATAAAGATTGATCGAGAAGAGAAAGCGGTCCTTACGGATAAAGGAAAAGCGATAGAATATGATGAACTTATCCTTGCAACAGGATCTAGTGCCTTTATTTTACCGATACCTGGAAGTGATTTAGAAGGTGTAATTGGATTCAGAACCATTGACGATACGGAAAAAATGCTGGAAACAGCAAAGACTTATAAAAAAGCGGTTGTTATCGGCGGAGGATTACTAGGATTAGAAGCTGCAAGAGGATTAATAGATCGTGGAATGGAAGTTCATGTTGTTCACTTATTGCCAACTTTAATGGAGCAGCAATTAGATGCAGCAGCAGCAAATCTTCTTAGAAAAGATTTAGAAGCACAAGGTATGAAGTTCTTAATGGAAAAACAGACAGCAGAGATATATGGAGATAAACGAGTTCAAGGATTGAAATTTACAGATGGAACAACAGTTGATTGTGATCTTGTCGTAATGGCTGTTGGTATTAGACCAAATGTAGCAATTGCCCGTGAGGCAGGATTAGAAGTAAATCGCGCGATCATTGTGAATGATCATATGGTTACATCTGATCCATCCATCTTTGCAGTAGGGGAATGTGCAGAGCATAATGGAATTGCCTATGGATTAGTTGCTCCTCTATATGAACAAGGAATGGCTCTTGCCGATTATATAACAGGCAAAGAAGGAAAAGGATATCAAGGATCAATTCTTTCTACTCAATTGAAAGTAGCAGGGTGTGACTTATTTTCAGGAGGGAAAATCCATGAGGATGAAAATACGGAAGCAATTATTGTTCATGACCAATTTGCAAAAGTATATAAAAAGATTTTAGTAACAGACAACAAAATTGTTGGAATTGTCTTATACGGAGATGCTTCCGATGGAACTCGGCTATTTAATATGTTGAAGAAACAAGCAGATATTAGTGAGTATACAAGTTCCTCTGTATTAAGCAAGAGCGGGGAGGACGCAGAAGAAGATTTAGTAGCAAGCATGAGTGCAGATGACACTGTATGTGGATGTAATGGGGTAACAAAAGGTACTATCGTTCATTCTATCCTAGAGCAGGGATTAACTACTTTTGAAGAAGTAAAAGGATGTACAAAGGCAGGAGCATCTTGTGGTAAATGTAAACCACTAGTTGAAGGGATTTTAGCGCATACACTTGGTGACAGCTTTGATGCATCCATTCAAAAAACAGGGATGTGCAGCTGTACAACACTTACTCGTGATGAAGTAGTAGCACAAATAAAAGAAATGCAGCTTAAATCTCCAAAAGAAGTTAGAATGGTGCTTGGTTTTGCAAGTGAAGAAGGCTGTTCAAAATGCCGCCCAGCGTTAAACTATTATATGCGTATGCTGTTCCCAGAAGAGTACGAGGACGATAAGGCATCAAGATTTGTTAATGAGAAAATGGAAGGGAATATTCAAAAAGATGGGACATTCTCCATCATTCCTCGTATGTATGGCGGAACAACTACTGCAGAGGATTTAGTGAAAATCGGAGAGGTAGCGAAAAAATACAATGTGCCATTAGTGAAAATTACCGGGGCAAGCCGGATTGGATTATATGGTGTGAAGAAAGAAGATGTCCCACATGTTTGGGAAGAGCTAGGAATGCGTTCTGGTTATGCTTATTCTAAATCTCTTCGTAACGTAAAATCATGTGTTGGGTCAAGATTTTGCCGCTTCGGCACCCAAGATTCATTGGGACTTGGCATTAAGTTAGAACAAGAACTAGAAATGGTCGACACTCCGCATAAAATGAAAATGGGAGTAACAGGCTGTCCAAGAAACTGTGCAGAAGTATTGACAAAAGACTTTGGTGTTATTTGCGTAGAAAATGGCTATCAGTTGTATATTGGTGGAAATGGCGGAACAGAAGTACGTGAATGCGATAGCTTAACAACAGTTCAAACAGAAGAAGAAGTAATTACAATGGCCAAGGCATTTGTTCAATATTATCGTGAAAATGCGAACTATGGAGAAAGAACGGCTCCATGGGTGGAACGTATGGGGATTGAAACAGTGAAAGAAACACTACTAAATGCTAGAAATATGAAACAGTTTGTAAGCAGATTTGAGCGTGCAAAAACAACATACGAAGAAGCTTGGTCTACTGTTTTAAACGACCAAATGAAGAGAGAAATGTATGAAGTGATAAAAGGCTAATAGCTATAGAACAAAAATGGAGGGAATACATGATGACGGCAACTTTAGAATGGAATAAGATTATGAAACTAGCTGATTTACCTAAACAAATTGGTAAAGAGGTTCATTTAAAAGGAAAATCAATTGCTTTATTTCATCTTTCTAATGGAGAGGTTAGAGCTATTGCGAATAACTGTCCCCATCAAAATGGTCCATTGGCAGAAGGAATTGTATCAGGCGAATTTGTTTTCTGTCCATTGCATGATTGGAAAATTTCTTTAGTCACAGGCGAAGTTCAAAAACCGGATAATGGCTGTGTAGAGGTTTATGAAACACAAATAAAAGATGACTATATTTATATAATGGTGTAAGAGATGGATACGAACAAGGGGTATGTAGCATTTGTGGGAGCAGGGCCTGGGGATATTGGTTTAATTACAACTAAGGGGAGAGAATGTTTAAAAAAAGCAGATGTTGTCTTGTATGATCGACTTGCCAATCCACGCTTATTGCGTTTTACAAGCAGAGATTGTGTGTTTATCTATTGTGGAAAGCTGCCCAATAATCATATTATGAGACAAGAAAAGATTAACGAAACTTTAGTAGCAGAAGCTTTAAAAGGAAAGTATGTTGTGCGGTTAAAAGGAGGAGATCCTTCTGTTTTTGGAAGAGTCGGGGAAGAAGCAGAAGCAATAGCAGCATATGATATTCCTTTTGAAATAGTACCCGGAGTGACGTCAAGCATTGCAGCAAGTGCTTATGCCGGCATTCCGGTAACACATCGAGATTATAGTACTAGCTTTACGATACGAACAGGGCATGCTTGTAAGAAAAATGAAGCGGTCATTCATCATAAGCCTAAGCAAGAAGCGATAGGAGATACACTTGCTTATTATATGGGGGTGAAAGGCTTACCGGGAATTTGTGAAAGCTTAATAGCTCAAGGTAAGTCTAGTGACACGAAAGTAGCTGTTATTGAGTGGGCCACTCTAGGAAAACAACGAGTAGTCGAAGGGACCTTAGAAACAATAGTAGAAAGGGTAAAGGAAGCAAAGCTTGGAAACCCAGCATTAACAATAATTGGTGATGTTGTCCAGTTAAGATCGTCTATTGCATGGTTCGAGAAAAAATCCTTTTATCAAAAGAAGCTATTGATTGCAAAAAGCTCATCAGAAGAAAGTGTACTAGAAAGATATTTTTCTAAACATGGTGCAGAGGCTTATGCCTTCCCCACTATCAAATCTAACGCGCACTCCTATACAGCGGAGGAGCTACAATTGATAGTAAATGCAGAAAGACTGATTTTTGCTTCTGTAGAAGGAGTAGAGCTTGTGTTTACTCAGCTATTTAAAGCAAATTATGATGTGCGGGATCTTCCTCGACAAATAGAACATCTGTCTGATAAAACACGCAAGGAATTAGAAAAAAGGGGCATACACAGTCTAAAGGCATCGTATGACAAAAGAAGTGCTATTTTAATAGGAAATGAACAAGCAATCGAGAAACAAGCCTTCTCCGATAATTTACTAGCACTTCCTAGCCATATGATTGAAATAGATGAACGTTTTCAAGAAGTAAATGAACGCTTGTTGACAGAAGACCAATGGGAAACGGTTATTTTTCCAAATAAACGGTCTGTTGATTTATTTTTACAAGAATGGCGTAAATTTAGCACACAGAATCCAATGGAACTGTCATTTGCGGCAATCGGCCAATCGGTGCAGGAGTATGTTGTTAAGCAGGGATTTAATCATATAGATGAACAGGTACAGCAAGTATTAGATAATCAGGAATGGAAGTGTGAGAGCTGATGGATGCAGTTGTGTATATTGGCCATGGCAGCCGCATAATCGAAGGTAATAAACAATTCATCGCATTTATTGAAGCAGTAAAAAAAGAAATAAATATCCCTGTTCAAGAAATTGCTTTTTTAGAACTAACGTCACCTTCTATTGAGGAAACGATGGAAAAAGTAATTTGGGCTGGAGCAAGGGATATTCTCGTCGTACCTGTTCTATTGTTTGCAGCAGCTCATTTTAAAAGAGATATACCAGAAGAATTACTGGCAGTGAAAGAAAGGTTTCCAGATGTACGATTTTCTGTTTCTAAACCATTTGATGTCCATCCAAAAATGCTGAACTTAGTTATGAAAAGAATCAATGAACAAGGATGGGATCATGATGGGGGAATTCTAATAGTCGGGAGAGGCAGCAGTGATCCCGAACCAATTGGAAAGCTGAAGGAAATAAGTGAGCATATACAACAAAAATTAGCTTGCTCTGTATACCCTGCATTTTTAACAGCAGGGAAGCCAGAGTTTGAGGAGGAACTACAAAAGCTTCAATTAGCATATAACAAGATTTATATTGTCCCGTATTTACTTTTTACAGGAAGGTTATTAAAAAGAATCGAAAGCACGATAGAAAGCAGCGACAAAGAAGTGATTCTTTGTCAGCCGTTAAAATACGACCAGTTGATGAAGGAAGTTTTGCTAGAAAGAATGGAAGAGCAATTCATGAGCCTTACAATATAAAATAAAAAGGTAGAGGAGTGTCGTTATGAAAGAGGTTATTACTGCATTTAGTAATACGGCATTAATGAAAAGCAATGCTTTAACTGCAAGTAAAAAGAAGTATTTAGTTGGTTCGATGCTTGCGGGTTTTTTTGTTGGATTAGGAATTATTCTTATTTTTACTATTGGCGGCTTACTTGGTGCGACCGGATTTGCAGGTACCAAAATTGTCATGGGAGTCTCCTTTGGGATTGCATTGAGTTTAGTTATTATGGCAGGGGCTGACTTATTTACCGGTAATAATATGGTAATGACAATAGGCATGCTGGAGAAGAAAGTCACATGGAAGGATACTGGGAAAGTATGGGGATACAGTTATATCGGTAACTTTATCGGTTCTATTCTCGTAGCATTATTATTTAGCTATTCTGGTTTGGCAGTTGGAGGGGTAGCGGATTTTATAACAAACGGAGCGGCAGCGAAAATGAATGCTCCTTTTATGGAATTATTGATTCGAGGGATTCTCTGTAATATTCTCGTTTGTTTAGCTGTTTGGTGTTCCGTAAAATTAAAGGATGAAACAGCGAAATTAATTATGATCTTTTGGTGTCTGTTTGCCTTTATTACATCAGGGTTTGAACATAGTGTCGCCAATATGACCTTATTGTCTATTGCACTTATCATTCCTCACCCTGAAACTGTATCGATCGGCGGACTAATTGCTAATTTACTGCCAGTTACAATTGGAAATATTATCGGTGGAGCTGTTTTTGTAGGAGCTGCCTATTGGTATCATATTTCGGAGAAGACACAAGCAGTGGTTAAATCTTTTAAAAAAGAGGCTTAAATTTACTTGTTTATGTGAAAAATATCACAAAAAGCTATCTGATAAGAAGATAGCTTTTTTATTGCTTATTTTACTTATAGGAGGGAATAGTTGTCGCATACAATTAGAGGCAACTGAATATAAAGGGATTTTACCATATTCTTAACGGCACTGATGGAGCCTCGTTTGATTATAAATCTTTTAATACTTTTTCCATCTTCTTTAGTTTACGATAAATTACGGACCGGTCAATCCCTAACTTTTTTGCTGCTTCTGTGCTATTATTATTGCATATTTCTATCATTTGTTGAATATATCGTCCTTCTGTAATAGCAGTGTAATCTTTTAGTTGAGATAGTTTTCTCATATTGCTTTTAATAAAGTAATCAAGAGTAAACCAATCCGTTACTTGTTCTTCCTTTTCTCTCATCACAGTTTGTTCTGTTAAAACCAATCGTTCAATATAGTTTCTTAGTTCTCTTGCATTTCCTGGCCACTCTTGATGAAGCATGTATTCAAATTCCTCTGCTTTAAAGCGATAATTAGTACCATAATTATCATTAATATTCTGCAAAAAGTAAGAGAGTAATCCAACTAAATCTGGCTTTCGATGCCGAAGTGGGGGAATATAAATAGGAATGACATTAATTCGATAGTACAAGTCCTCTCTAAATTTATTCTGTTGCACAAGGCCCCATAAATCACAATTAGTAGCAGTAATTACCCTACAGTTGATAGGGATTTGCTTTGTTCCACCAATGCGGCGCAGTTCGTTTTCCTCTAGTACTCTTAACAGTTTTGCTTGCATTTCTAAAGGTATTTCGGAAATTTCATCTAAAAATAAATAGCCATTATTTGCTTCCTCTATCATCCCTTTTTTTTCGTCAAATACACCAGCTAGCACACCTTTTTCATATCCAAATAGCTCATATTCAAATAAAGAATGCGGAATAGCTGCACAATTAATTGTAATAAATGGCCCGTCAGCTCGGTCGCTATGTTGATGAATATATTTTGCTATGACTTCTTTTCCAGTACCAGATTCGCCATAGATAAGTATTTTACTATTGTAATGAGAAATCTTTCTACATACTTTCATTATTTGCTTCATAGCTAAACTTTCTACTACTAATTTTTGCTGTTCTCTTTTTTTCTCTTGTTCTTCCATTTTATTAACGGAATCAACTTCAATGAAGGTTTGCTGATTTTCTATTTTGATATTATTGGAAGTGGTTACAACTAATTGCACTTCACCACTTTTATATAAGAGGGGTGTTGCAGTGGATCTAATATTAAACCCTCTATTGGTTTTAATTGTTTTGCATACTTTTTGTTTTGTTTGAATGGCCTCCATTGTAATGGAATGTTTATAATACCCTGCTTTAACTAAGTCCTGTACATTTAGCTGCAATAGCTCTTCTAGTGACATTCCTAAGGTTAGAGCAGTAAATTCATTAGAAATTAAAATGTTTCCTGAACCGTCCGTAACAAATAAACTGGAGGGTGAATCAATAAATGGTTGCATTGTTTTTTCAGTCATCAATGATTTCCATCCCCTTTGTATAAAAACTACTTACACCTTCTAATTATAAGGGGCTACATAGTATGTGCTCGTCCTAATTATGTCTATTTTAAGGAAAAAAATAGATAGATGAGCAGGAAGGGTTCTTTGAAAATGGAACAAATTAGCAGAATGGAAACAGCCAAATAGTGTTCCGTTTTTGACTGTTTCCCGGTCATTTAATTATTAACTGTTTCTTTAGCGGAGAAAGATAGGTTTGTTAGCTTTCTTTGTACTTCCTCTGCTTCTATGAACAGTGTTGTAATCATTTCTTCTACTGTAGTAAGTTCATTACATAAGCCACAAATTTGGCCAGCCATAACAGATCCTCTATCAATATCGCCCTCAAAAACTGCTTTTCTTAACGAGCCTAATGACAATTTTTCTAATTCATCTCTTGAGGCATGCTGCTGTTCTAGTTTTAGGTATTCATCAATCATACTGTTTTTAATACTTCTAACAGGTCCGCCTAAACTTCTGCCTGTTACTGTTGTACTCGTATCTATTGCATCAAGCACTGCTTTTTTTACATTTTCATGAACAGGACATTCATAAGTAGCTAAGAAACGTGTACCGATCTGTATACCTTGTGCCCCCAATGCAAAAGCAGCCACAATTCCTCTTCCGTCAGCGATACCTCCTGCTCCAATAACGGGAATAGAAACAGCGCTTACTACTTGAGGTAATAAAGCCATAGTGGTGGTCTCTCCAACATGACCTCCAGCTTCGGTACCTTCAGCTACAATAGCGTCTGCTCCTAATGCTTCCATTTTTTTTGCGATTTTCACAGAAGGAACAACCGGGATAACTTTTATGCCATTCTCTTTAAAAAGCGACATGTAAGGGGCTGGTGTCCCAGCTCCTGTTGTGACAATTTTTACTCCTTCTTCAATAATAACATCGATTAATTCAGGAATATTATTCATCATCAACATCAAATTTACAGCAAATGGGTTGGTGGTAATTTCTTTTGTTTTTCGAATTTCTTCCCGTAAAGCGTCTGCGGATAGACCACCAGAAGCAATAATTCCTAATCCGCCTGCGTTTGAGACTGCTCCAGCTAATGGTGCAAAAGCAATTTGTGCCATTCCCCCTTGAAAAATTGGATATTTAATATCTAATAATTTTGTAATACTCATTTTTTTCTCCTCCCAAGGTTATTATATTTATACTATTTTAGTAGAACTTGTAATTGTTTTAGGCTGTTTATTCTCCATTGATTTATATATAAATGTTAATATCAATCCAACTAATGAAATGATTAATGCAATATAAAATGCGTTTGTAAAATCTCCATTATTTAATTCTGCAACAGTATTGGCGATTCTTGGCCCAAAGAAGGCTGCTGCAGAATAGCCAATAAAGGTAACCCCATAATTAACACCATAAAATTTCATTCCAAATTTTTCGCCGACAATGGAAGGGAAAATCCCCATTGTGCCGCCAAAGCATAATCCGATTCCGATAATAGCAACAGCAAAACCAATTACTGATGTTGATAATGCAATGGTTAAAAGCATGGAGGCGATGACAATATAAATTAACATTAAACAGATAGTACGTCCTAACTTATCAGAGATTGCTCCCCAAAAAATACGTCCAAAACAGTTGCTAAGTGAGTATAAGCTCACGAAAAGGGCTGCACTAGCAGCAGATAGCCCAAACATACTTTGAGCAATAACTGATGCATTGGAGGTTACCATCATTCCTGATAATGCTCCAATCATGAACATACTAGCAATAATATAAAAAATAGGTTTTTTAATCATTTCTCTCCAATTTATTTGAACACTGGCTTTTTTATTTTCGTTTTTATTCCCAGGAATCGTCCATCCATCAGGAAAATAATTATTAGGACAAACTTGAAAGAAGAAGCTGCAGGCCATGATTATTATTAAGAAAGAGATTCCAATGGTTATTAATGCAAATTGAACATCGTAGGTTGTAATGAGGGCATTAGCTATAGGTGCGATAATAATTGTTCCTCCTCCATAACCAGCTGTTACAATCCCTGTTCCTAAACCTCTTTTGTCTGGAAATAGTTTGACTGTGTTTCCAATCGTTGCCGAGTAAACAATTCCTTGACCAATACCAGCCAATAAACCGTAAGTAATATATAGTACCCATGGAGTTGTTGCAAGTCCGGAAAAAACAAATCCAAACCCAAACATTAAGCCTCCGATAATAATAGCTTTTTTAGCCCCGCCTTTGTCTACAAGTTTTCCACCAATGATCATAGGAATAGGAGAAATAGCTGCATTGATGGTGAAAGCAATCATAATAGTAGACATACTAGCATGGAATTTTTCTGTTAATGGTAATGCGAATACACTGAAAGCATAGACGGCACCAACACATATATTGATTAAAGTGGATGCAGTTAAAACACTCCACCTGTTGATATTAGTATGCATAGCTAATCCTCCTATATAGTCCTAACTAGCTGTTTTTGATTTAAAATGGAATGTAATTCCCCCCAATGTTCTAAGAACATATTCTTATCCATTTCTTTTAAATCTGGAGAAATGACAGGGGTAAATTCCATTTGATGGAGGATATTTCTTTCTAAATCCACTCCTGGAGCAATTTCAGTTAACGTCACTTTTCCATCTATTAACTCGAAAACAGCTCGTTCTGTCACATATAAGACAGGTTGATTAGTCTGTGCAGCATACCAACCGCTAAAAGTTACTTGTTGTACTTTCTTTATGAATTTTTTCACCTTGCCTTCTTGAAGAATTTTTAGTTTTCCATCATTAATTGCAATTTTTAATCCAGCTGCAGTAAATGTTCCAGCAAAGACAAGTTTTTTTGCTGATTGTGAAATATTGATAAAACCTCCACAGCCTGCTACTCTAGTACCAAATTTACTTACGTTGACATTACCAAATTCATCTGTTTGAGCTAATCCAAGTACAGAAAGGTCAATACCTCCTCCATCATAGAAATCAAATTGAGCATCATGGTCAAGAATTGCTTCAGAATTGTAGGCATGGCCAAAGTCTTTAAGACCAGCTGGAATGCCTCCAATTGAGCCCGCTTCCGTTGTTAATGTCAGTAGTTCACTTACACCTTCTTCGGCTGCAATAGTAGAAACGCAGACAGGAATGCCAACTCCAAGGTTTAAGATAGAGTTTGGAGTTAATTCTTTGGCAGAACGTCTCGCGATGATCTTTCTCTCATCTAATGGAATGGACTCGATATTTTTAACTGGAACTTTAATGTGGCCAGAAAATGCTGGGTTATAGTAAGTATTTTCGGTTTGAAAGTGATTTTCTGGTTTGGATACAACGATATAATCTACTAAAATACCAGGAACTTTAATATCTTTTGGATTTAATGTACCATTTTTGGCGATGGATTCTACTTGAGCAATAACAATCCCCCCAGAGTTGCGGACAGCTTGTGCTATCGGTAATACCTCCATATGAAGTCCTTCTTTTTCTAAGGTAAGATTGCCATTTTCATCAGCTACTGTTCCTCTAATTAAGCCAACTTGTATGGGAAATGCTTTGTAGTATAGCCATTCTTCTCCTTCTAAATCAATTACTTTTACGATTTCTTCTTTTGTTGAAAGAGACATTTTCCCACCTTCTAAACGTGGATCAACAAATGTTCCTAAGCCAACTTTGGTAATAACCCCAGGGCGTTTAGCGGCAATTTCACGATATAATTGTGTAATGACACCTTGAGGCAAATTATATGCTTCACATTTGTCTTCCTCAATTAATTTGGCAAGTCCTGGAGAAGCAGAGGCAATTCCGCCAATCCATCTCTTTATTAGTCCCTGATAGGCTAGATGACTCATCCCTTTATCTTTACGGTTTCCTACAGCACTAGCATGAATTACCGTTAAATCTCTTGGATGACCATTTTGGAGAAAGGCATCTTCTATTGCAATTCCCATTTCTTCTGCCCAGCATGATAATCCAAACCCGCTGGCTGCGATTGTATCATTATCCTTTATCAATAGAGCTGCATGTTTAGATGAAATTACTTTAGACATGTTAAACACTCCCTTGTGATTTAATTCACATAATCAGCTGAATTTATTTGTGAATATTTTCACTAAGATAATATAACGTGGGATGAAATGAGTCAATAAAGGGAAGGAAAGCGAAAAAGAGAAGAAAAAAGTGTAGCATTTTTGCCGTTTATTTTCCATGATTATGGAGCTAGCTGGATAGAAAAAGGGAATGATAACAAAGTAGAGGGAGGGAGAAGTGGCAAGGTGTACTGATTTCATCGTCAAGAGAAGTGTTGTCTATAAGCAACAATAGGAGAACTAAAGGATTAGGAAATAAAAGTAATGGGAGTTTCCTAGGTTGTTTTCCAGCATGAGGTTTATGAAATTAGAGAGTTTTATATAAATAAAAAAATTATAAAAAAAGATAAAAATGAAAATGAGCAATAATGCTACACTTAAAGGTACGTATATCGTGCTCCTTTATGAACAAAATAAAACAATAAATAGATAAAATCACATTTTAAAGGATGTGCAAAAAATGGTTACAAGTGAAGTGCTTCAACCTATTCAACAATATAATAAACCATTTAAGAATATAGAAGATTTACGAGATTTAATTAAAGCAGCAAGTAAGGCAAAATATGCATTAGTAGGAGAAGCCACCCATGGATAACAAAAATGGAGGCTAACGATTTAGTGTTAACCTCCATTTCGTATGAATGATTATAGTTTAGCACCTAGCAGAACTTTATTGTTCCATTCTTAAAAGAAGTTGTCATTTGATAAGAACCTTTAGGGAAAATAAATGTCCAAGGCATACTTGTATGGGCTGGGATAACAAAATCCGGAAGGGTGAAAGTTCTTTCAGCAATGATATCTCCGTTAATAGAATAAGCCAATTTAGTATCATGGAATGACAGTGGACTATCTGTGAAATTATGAACCAATACAGACACAAGCAATGCCTCTTTATGATTAATTGCTTCACGGATCGGAGAGAAAAGGATGTTTAAACTTGTTAAATCCTTAGTTTCTCGGAAGATTTTTTCTATATTTATTCGATCCTGAGGTGCTAATTGTTTATCCCAGGAAGCTTCAAACTGTAATTGCTGCATATCAACAAAACCACCTTTTGAAGTGAGTGTAACATAAGTGAATAAAAGAATCTATTAATGCTGACTTACACACTATTTATTTTTTCTAGACAGTAAATTTAGGATGAAATCTAAACCGAAAGCAACTAGCAATCCTGACCAAAAAATGACGGTTGTGCTAAAAGGCTCCTTCTGGAAAAACAGGGAACTAGTATAGTTGACAAATAACAATAATAAATAGACGTAGAACCCGGCTATTGCCCCTTTTCGCCAATTAGCTTCTTCACTGTTAGACATTTTTCTGAAAAACATTTCTTATACACCTACTTTAATTTTCTGGTTTACCATTATTTTACCATGAAGATTAACTAGTTTTTAGATTAATAGTCATTATCTATTTTTTGTAAACGAAATTAAGTCTAAACAGAACAAATGTTTTGGTGTAGAATAGTAATGTTGCAAAATTATTAAATGTTAGAGGGGTAATCAACTTGAATGGAACATCACATGCTGTAATTGGATCAGCGACTGGATTTATTGTTGCTCATACGGTGCAATCCACACCATCGGAGACACTCTTGTTTGTTTCTTTAGGAGCAGTGTCTGGATTAATTCCCGATCTTGATATTGATGGAAAACTTAGAGGGAAAATTACTTTGCCTCATCAAATGATTCAGCTATCTGCCCAAGTCATCGGAATAATGATGATTCTATATAGCTTCTTTGATAGAACAGCGTTAGAGAGGTGGATGGGTGTCGGAATCGGTATACTGATTTTATTTATCGCATCTTTGATTAAACAAAAACATATGCTTACAATCACGGGTATTGCTGTACTCATGGGGGGGATATCTTTAGAAGAGCGCTGGATTATTCTGCTAGGAATTTATATCATGATTGCATCTTTTACTTCCCATCGAAGTTATACACACTCCATCTTAGGCGTGATCTTTTTTGGAATTATTGCAGCTGATTTAGAGATTTCGCTTGGTATTAATGGATTGTTTTACACTTGTATAGGCGGATACATAAGTCATCTACTAGCGGATTTAAAAATACTGCCAGTTAATAAGCGCGGTGTTAAACTGTTCTTACCTTTATCATCAAAGGAATTTTAATTAGTTGATAGTTATCTATCTTTATACATAACTAGAAGTTAGATAGGAAGAATCCCCCATTCAGGCGTGAGGAGGATTCTTTCTATTGGAAGCATAAATCATCAACATTGTCTAATCAGGTATAAACGAAGTTTTTGTGGGCTTATGTTATAATATGGAAAAAGAGGAGGGCGTTAAGAATGGGGTATGGTTTTCGCAAGAGTTTTAAAATAGCTCCTGGTGTTCGTGTAAATGTGGGCAAAAAAAGTGTAGGAATAAGTGCTGGTGTAAAAGGACTAAGATACAGTGTGAACTCACGAACAGGCAGTAGAGTAACAGCAAGTATTCCGGGGACAGGATTATCCTATAGTACCTCAGGATCAGGAAGTAGAAGTAGAAAATCGCCTGCCTATCAAAGACAAACTGATATAAATAGAAGACAACGAGAGATAGCAAAGCTAAATGAATTAGAGCAAGCGAGGCTTGTAGTGGAGGCATATGAAAATACGATCGAGCGTATCCATAGCATTCATATAGAAGCAGATGATTCTATTAATTGGATTAAAGTGAGAGGTTCAGAACCACCTTATCAACTTCAAAGTGGAGAAATGGGAGAAAAGGAAAAAGCGGCATTACAGAAGCTGCAAAATTATAAACCAAGCCTTTTTTCTAAACTTTTCAATCGAGAAGCTGCGGAACAGAAGCTGCGTGAAGAAGTGATAGCAGCAAGCGAACAGGATAAACAAGAATATCTTGCCTGGGAGCGAGACGTACAGGTTGCTACAAAGGTGTTAGAAGGGGATATCGATACATATTTTCAAGTTATCGAAGAATTTGCTCCATTAGATGACTTAACGGAATTTGGAAGCGGGTTTGAATTTGGCTGCGAGGACCCGAAAGTAATGGAAATTGAATTTGAAGTAAATACAGAGGATGTTGTTCCGAAAGAACACTTATCTTTAACGAAAACAGGGAAACTTTCTAAAAAACAAATGCCGAAGGGAAGGTACTTTGATATTCAACAAGATTACGTATGCAGCTGTGTAATCCGAATTGCCCGTGATATGTTTGCTTTATTACCCTTACATACGGTCTATATCCATGCAGTCGATAATCGTTTAAATACCGCAATCGGATATGTAGAGAAAATCACCATTCTATCTGTCAAATTAGAAAAAGGCAAACTAAATAGATTAAATTTTGCTAATATCGACTGCTCCGATGCTTTAGAAGCTTTCAAACACAAAATGCATTTCAAAAAGACTAAAGGCTTTGAACCAGTCGCTCGATTAGCGATAAATTAAGAGAATCAGAGGAGACAATTCTAATGAGGTCAATTTTAATGCAAGGAACTCAGAAGAACGTTTCCTTGATACCCTTGCATTTTTTTATTAATGAGTTTATTATATAAATCGTAATGATTACGATTTATAAGAAAATAATAACGGGAGTGGAAAAATGAAAAAAATACCAGTTACAGTGTTAAGTGGCTATTTAGGGGCAGGGAAGACGACTTTACTGAATCATATATTACATAATCGAGATGGGTTGAAGGTTGCAGTAATTGTAAATGATATGAGTGAAGTGAATATTGATAGTGAATTAGTGCAAACGGTAGGCGGATTTTCCCGAACAGAAGAGAAGCTTGTGGAAATGTCGAATGGCTGCATTTGCTGTACATTGCGTGAAGATTTGCTTGTTGAAGTAGAAAGGCTGGCGATAGAAGGGGATGTTGATTATATTTTAATTGAATCCTCGGGTATTAGTGAGCCTATCCCGGTTGCCCAGACTTTTTCTTATATTGACAAAGAGATGGGGATTGACCTAACAAAGTTTTGCAAGCTGGATACAATGGTAACGGTCGTAGATGCAAATCGCTTTTGGCATGATTATGAGTCAGGAGACTCTTTGCTCGATCGAAAAGAGGCAGTGGGAGAAGAGGATGACAGAAATGTCGCTGATTTATTAATCGATCAAATTGAATTTTGCGATGTTCTCATCTTGAATAAATGTGATTTAGTAAAAGCGGAGGATTTGGACAAATTAGAGAAGGTAATTAGAACATTACAGCCAGTTGCTAGAATTATTCGCACAGTGAACTGCGCGATCGATCCGCACGAAATACTAGATACGAATCTATTTGACTTTGACCGGGCTAGTGAATCGGCAGGCTGGCTCAGAGAGTTAAATTTGGGTCCGAACATGCATACTCCAGAAACAGAGGAATATGGAATTAGCTCGTTTGTTTATTCTAGCAAAAAGCCATTTCATTCAGAACGTTTCAATGATTGGTGCCATTCTATGCCACTCTCTATTGTACGGGCGAAAGGGATAGCATGGTGTGCGACGAGGAATGACTTAGCATTATTATTATCGCAGGCAGGTCCTTCCGTAAGTATTGAGCCAATTTCTTACTGGGTTGCAGCACTTCCAGAAGTTAGGCAAGAGGAAATTTTGAAGGTCAATCCTAGTTTGCGCGGAAATTGGGACCCTCAATTTGGAGACAGACATACAAAACTTGTATTAATCGGAATGGATTTAAATGTAGAGCTTATAAAAAAGGAACTGGATGAATGTTTATTAACAGAAGAAGAGTTTCTTGGAGAGTGGCAGCAGTTGAGAGATCCATTTTATTGGCAGCTATCAGCAAGATGATTTCGCAGAAGCAGAAAACTTGTAAATCGTAATCATTTCGTTTTAATATATAAGAAGAGTATAAAGTAAATATTTTTTGATAAGGTAAATCGTAATGATGACGATTTGTGGAAAAGGAGGAAAAACAGCTTGGCAAAAAAATCAAAGGTAGTAAAAGAAAGAAAAAGAAGAGAAATAGTGGAGAAATACGCTGAAATTCGCAGAGAGTTGAAGGAGAGGGGCGATTTTGAAGCATTAAGAAAACTGCCGAGAGATTCCTCACCTACTAGGTTAAAAAATAGATGTGAAGTTACAGGAAGGCCGAGAGGTTATTTAAGAAAATTCAAAATGTCTAGGATTGCATTTAGAGAGTATGCGCATAAAGGACAAATACCTGGTGTGAAAAAATCTAGCTGGTAATAAGAAAAATTGGAGGAATGATTAGTATGAAAAAAGGAATACATCCAAATTATCAAGAAGTTGTTTTTATGGATGTTAATAGCGGATTCCAATTTTTATCTGGATCCACTAAACAATCAAAAGAAGAAATTGTTTGGAAAGATGGAAAAACCTACCCGCTTCTAAAAGTAGAAATTAGTTCTGATACACATCCTTTTTATACTGGACGTCAAAAATTCTCCGATCGTGGTGGTAGAGTGGAACGCTTTTATGAAAAATATAAACAAAAAAAGTCATAATAAAAGAGGTGTGTTTTCCGTTTTCTTTTCTAATGAAATGTTTTAACTCCCTTGCGAATGTGAATAATTTAAGTAGAACGTGCAATTGAAAAGGAGGATAAAATATGAACAGCCAATTAGAGAGAATGAAAACGAAAAAAGGGTTCATTGCTGCATTAGACCAAAGTGGTGGCAGTACGCCAAAAGCGCTGCTTCATTACGGAGTGCCAGAAAGTGCTTATACGAATGACGAGGAAATGTTTGATTTGGTACACAAAATGCGGACAAGGATTATTACTTCCCCAGCATTTAATTCTGAATATATTCTTGGAGCAATCTTATTTGAACAAACGATGGATAGCAAGATTGAAGGTATGTATACGGCGGATTATTTAGCACAGAAAAAAGACATCCTTCCCTTTTTAAAAATTGATAAAGGATTAGCAGATCAAGCAAATGGAGTTCAGCTAATGAAGCCAATCCCAGATTTGGATAAAATTTTGCGACGTGCCAATGAACGTAATATTTTTGGAACAAAAATGCGTTCTGTTATTAAGGAAGCTAATCGAGATGGAATTAAAGAAGTTGTGGAACAACAATTTGAAATAGGAAAACAAATAATAGCAGCAGGCTTAGTACCAATTATCGAACCGGAAGTAGATATTTATAGCCAGGATAGAGAACAGTCTGAGGCTATTTTGAAAGAAGAATTGTTAAAGCATCTCGATGACCTAAACGAAAATGAAAATGTCATGTTAAAGCTATCGATTCCTGCTATTGCGAATACTTATAAAGAATTAACCACCCATCCACGAGTAGTTCGAGTAGTTGCCCTTTCAGGAGGATATAGCAGAGAAGAAGCAAATCAAAAATTAAAAGAAAATGACAATATAATCGCAAGCTTCTCTAGAGCTCTAAGCGAAGAACTAAACGTCAATCAATCAGAGGAAGAATTCAATCAAAGCTTAAAAGAAGCCGTAACCTCTATTTACGAAGCTTCCACCGTCAAGAAATAACAGAAACATTTTTAATTGTAATGCCGTTTTAATAAGGAAAAACCGAATATTAGAAGATGAGAAAAAGAAATTTTAAATGGAAAGGCTCTGATACTGTTTATCAGAGCCTTTATATGATTAATCAAGAATTCTTTTTTCTCCGTCTATCGCTTGGATAGGTTGTATATTCTGCGTGAACTCCAGTGTTCCCATATATTCGCTTTGTTCATTTCTTACAGCAAAGTACCGTATATATACATATTTATCTTTGAATTTAATCCAAAAGTCTTCACTATCTTTTTTTCCTGATTTAAAGTCATTTAATAACTTTTCTACTACATGCACGCTTTTAGGTGGATGACAGTTTTGGACAGTTCGTCCAATGACAGCTTTTGTTCGGGCAAAAATTCTTTCTTTTCCATGAGAAAAATAACGCACCACATCATCTTTATCAATAAAGGTAATATCCACTGGCAAATGATTCAGCATCAGCTCAAGCTGTTTGACAGATAAAATTCCAGTTTCAAAATGAATCAATCCACTTTCGATCTTATCTAAAGCAGAGCTCTCTTGCATAGATACTCGCTTTGGAATCCACTTTTCGACCGGTTTGATCAAACAATAGCCAATTTCCTCGCTTTCCGCTGCAATTTTTATCCATTCATCTTCGGTTAATGTGCTTAGGGCCATTGGAAAGAGAATATTCTCTTCTTTAAAAATCATTTCAGTAGCTTCTTGAATAATAAAGTAAATATTATTCAGAATGTCTTGTTTTTCCCCATGATAGTCTTCCAATTGTTGCTTGGCTAATTTGATAGCTGCACGAATTCGATCATCTACTCCCCACATTACCTGGGTTGGTCCATATATACCGTATTTTTCAAGAAAGGGGAATAGTAAATTTTCTTTGCGGCTATAGTGTTTATCGATTTCTACTAATAATTGTATATCTTCTGAAAGTTTTTGGAGATTTTTGGGAGAATCTTCTTTTTCAAATCGTTCATAATGAAGCTGAAGCTTGAAATTCACCAACAAATCAATTTCCTTATTTTCCAGTTTAAAAGTATGGATTGGATGTCCAGCTTCTTCTTCAGCTTTTTGGGAAGAAGAGGCATGAATATCATCAATGGACCCTTTGAATACTGCTGTGTGCACAGAACATAATCGTTGTACCTCTTCAACTGGGATACCTTCCTCTTCCATTAATGCTTGTTCAAGCTGTGATATTTCCGATACCGATATATTACCAACTGCTTTTTTGAATTGAGCTTTAACTTCTTCCACGGACCTGCCAGCATGTAAATCTTTAATAATTTCTTTTAAAAGCTGCTGGCGCTCAGATGCAGCTTTTTTTAATTCTGTTCGATTGTTAATTAATTCACTCATATGTGTCCCTTCTCTCTTCTATAATTGTAAATCCATGATCTATACAAGTTTGCTTTACTGTGTTCATTGATATTTTTCTCATGCGACACCCTTTTGGAATCGTCATTATTCGTCCGGCAGTTTGCATCATCCGAGGATCTGTAATCTTTTCAAAGCCAAGATCTTTTAAAACGCTGACTAATTCTGGATAAGTAGTGGTTAGTTCCAAGATGGTTAGATTTAAATCTAATACTTTAGCCAATCGATAACACCTCTTTTGCTGATAATAATTCTCAATGGAAGTATAACAAAATAACCAAAACAAAAATGTGATGGAAATCACACTTTAAAAATAAGGGATAAACAATAGTACACTTACAGGAGCCATTTTATTTAGGTTCATGATTTGTTTCAGTTGCCAACAAAATAAGAACTCAATGATCGTTGAAGAAGAAAGCGCTACAAACTACAATTTAATTAAAGGTGATCACCTTAAAAAATAAAGACATGGAGGATGTATATCTTAAAAGAGAGTTAATACAAAAAGGCTGAAAATGAAAAAAGGAAGCTGCTTTAAAGGAGGTAGTGATATTGTTAAGCAATATCTTAGAAGAAGAATTTATCCAATTAAATGTGAGGGTGGATAATTGGGAGGAAGCAATTAGAAAAGGTACACTACCTCTCGTAATGAAAAACAAAATAACAAAAGAATATGTCAATAAAATAATCGAAATTGCTAAAACAATAGGACCATATATTGTCATTACTAAGCATGTAGCTTTACCACATGCTCCTGCAGAATTTGGGGCAAAGGAAACAGCAATTGGGATTACTACTTTAGAATATCCTGTTAGGTTTGGAAATGAAGCAAATGATCCTGTTAAGTACTTGTTCTGCTTAAGTGCTACAGATAGTAATAGTCATTTGGAAGCATTGGCAGAATTGGTAAAACTCTTGGAAAATGAGGAGTTTTTTCAGCTGTTAGATACAAGCAGTAGTCCGAAAGAGATATTTTCATATATTAGTAAAATTTAAAAGGGAGAGATTTCTATGTATAAAGCATTAGTAGCGTGTCGAGCAGGTGTAGGTTCAAGTTTGATGCTAAAGATAAAGGTAAATGAGGTTGTGAAAGAAAATAAACTGCCTATCCAAGTCGAACACTCCTCATTGGATGGAGTGGCTGGGTTTGATGGCGAAATATTAATCACACTTGTCGATGTTGCACAGGAATTGAGTAATAAAGGAATAAAGCAGCATATTATTGGTATTGCAAATATTGTAGATAAAAAAGAAATTCTTGAAAAATTAAATGCATTTTTACAGCAAACGGAAATTTGAATAGAAGGAGCTGTTAGTAAATGATGCAATTCATAATTAGTTTATTTAGTAATCCTGCAATTATTCTAGCATTAGTTGCATTGATTGGATTGCTGGCACAAAAAAAGGCAATGACAGAAGTAATGACTGGCACCTTTAAAACACTGATTGGGTTTTTGATCTTTGGAATAGGTGCTAGTACGATGACAGCTGCATTGAAAAACTTTAATGTCTTATTCCAAGATGGTTTTGATTTAACTGGAGTTGTCGCATCTCCAGAAGCCGCAACAGCCCTTGCACAATCTGAGTATGGGTTTGTTGTATCCTGCACATTGATTTTAGGGTTTGTAATGAATCTAGTTTTTGCAAGAATAACTCCTATGAAGAATATTTTTTTTACAGGAGGGCATAGTTTATTCTTTGCATGTGTACTGTCGCTCATTATTAAATCGTATGGGTATTCAAATACTATTTCAATCCTTGTTGGCGGGGTTATTTTAGGTTTTTGTTCAGCCGCTTTACCGCAATTATGTCAGCCTTTTATGCGGAAAATTACAGGCAGCAATGCTACTGCTATAGGGCATTTTAATATGTTAGGCTATGCTTTATCAGGCAGTATTGGAATGTTATTCAGCAAACATCAAGAGAAAAGCACGGAATCAATTAAATTTCCTGCTTGGTTATCCTTTTTTAGAGATTTTCTGATGGGAATGGCTGTTATCATGTTGATTCTTTTCTATGTCTCTGCTCTAAAGGCGGGAAAAGATGTTACACAAGAATTAGCTGGTACAACCCACTGGCTAGTCTTCCCTTTAATCCAAGCATTTATGTTCACAGCAGGGATGTCGATTTTAATGACAGGAGTACGTATGTTTTTGGCCGAAATTACAGCAGCTTTTGTGTCTATCTCGGAGAAATTTATCCCAAATTCGCGTCCGGCTCTAGATGTTCCAACTGTCTTCCCATTTGCGCCAACAGCAGTAATTGTTGGTTTCCTGTCTGCGTATGTAGCTGGACTTTTGGCAGTATTTATTATGGTGTTTTTTGATTTCCCAGTTGTTATTATACCTGCTGCTCATATTGCTTTCTTCTCAGGAGGAACGGCTGCGGTTTTTGGTAACTCAACAGGGGGCTGGAGAGGAGCAGTTGCAGGATCATTTGTTGTTGGCTTATTACTAGCCCTCTTACCAACAGTTCTTTATCCGGTATTTGCTGGTATGAACATTGAAGGGTCAACTTTTCCAAATATTGACTACAATATTACTGGTATGCTTCTCAATAAATTCTTAAGCTTTTTCCACTAAGTTTTAGTTAAGTTATGGGGAAAAAGAAATCAAGAGGAAAGGAAAAGAAGAAATGAGTGAGGCGAAGAACTATTTAGAAGCGATACAAGAAGAGATGAATCAATTAATCAATCATATTTCCATAGCTAATCTAGAAGAAGCAAAGTCCTGTATTATTAATGCTGGAAAAAAAGGAAAACGATTACATCTCACTGGTATTGGAAAACCTAGCTATGTTGCCCGTTATAGTGCATCTTTATTATCCTCTACCGGAACTCCAGCCTACTTTTTAGATGGAACAGAAGCAATTCATGGCTCGTCGGGTCAAGTAGTGGAAGGAGATGTCGTAATTGCCATTTCCAATAGTGGAGAGACAGAGGAATTAAAAAAGACGATTCACACTTTAAGAGAAAATGGGGCAATTATCATTTCCCTTACAGGGAATCTGCAGTCCTCGATTGCTCGGCAAAGCGACTTTGCAATTTTTGCAGGTGTATCAAAGGAGGGGGATGGTCTTAATAAGCCTCCTAGAGCTTCTGTTGTTGCTGAACTGCTTGTACTGCAAACCTTATCAGTATTACTTCAAAATGAGATAGGCTTGGATGCACAAACTTATGTAAAGTGGCATCCAGGTGGAACCCTTGGACAATCCATTAAATAATAGGGAATTTTAAAAGGCTATAGAGGAAGAAACTTTTTCTATAGCCAGCAAAATAAATACTTTAACAGAGGTGAAGATAATGAGGCCTAGTGGAATCATCACGGCAATGGTTACCCCTTTCGATCAGGAGCAAAAGATAGATATACAAGCAACACGTAATCTAGTAAATCGCTTAATCCGTTCAAAGGTGGCTGGATTATTTATTTTAGGTACGAATGGAGAATTTCATGTTTTATCAAGAGAGGAAAAAGTCGAATTTGCCTCACTTGTCATTAATGAAACAAATAAACGCGTTCCCATTTTTGTAGGAACTGGGGGGAATAACACAGCAGAAGTCATTTCTCTATCAAAAGAAATGGAGAAGCTGGGAGCAGATGCACTTTCTGTCATTACGCCATATTTTCTGTCGTTAACAGAAGATGAATTATATCATCATTATAAAAAAATTGCTGAATCGGTAAGTACTCCAATATTACTTTATAATATTCCGAAAAATACTGGTATTCACTTAAGCCCGCCATTAGTAGCACGACTGGCTAAGGTGGATAATATAGTAGGAATTAAAGATAGCAGCGGGGACATTGAAAATATTAAAAACTATATTAGCGTGACAAAAGAAGAGGCTTTTTCTGTTTTATCTGGGTCTGATTCTTTAATTTTAAAAGCTTTAGATGAAGGAGCGACAGGAGCAATTGCCGCAACTTCGAACTTATTAACATATATAGATGTTTCTATTTATAAGCATTGGCAAAAGGGAGAAAGACAGGAAGCGGAAGAAGCACAGCAAAGTTTAGAGGAGCTGCGTCGAGTATTAAAACTCGGTTCCACCCCTTCTATCTTAAAAAAGGCAATGGAGCTTGCGCAGATTCCAGTTGGGCCAGCTAGGTATCCAATCTTAGAACCAAAAAGTGATGTAATCGAAGAAATTAACTCGGTAATAGCAGCATATCTACAAAAATATCATCAATTATCGTATGAAGGGGCTGCTATTCATGTACAAAAATAACATTCTTAATAGAATCGAAAATACAGCAATTATGGCAATTGTAAGGGTAGAAACATTAGAACGTGCCTATGAAATTGCAGATGGATGCTTAGCTGGAGGAGTAGATGTATTAGAAATTAGCTACACATTACCAAATGCGGGGGAAATTATAAAGGGGTTAAATGAGAAATATGGTGCTCGTTTACTAGTAGGGGCTGGTACAGTCTTAGATACAGAAACAGCAAGATTAGCGATATTAGCTGGAGCGAAATTTATCATTGCACCAAATTACAAAGAAGAAGTTAGTAGAATATGCAATCGATACCAAGTACCTTATGCTCCAGGCTGTACAACCATTTCGGAGATGGTGGATGCGATGGAATCAGGTGCTTCCATGATTAAAGCATTCCCGATTTCTAATTATTACGGATCCCATCTTGGAACAGTTTTTAAAACACCGATTCCTTATATGCCTATAATGGCTTCTGGAGGTGTAACGATTGATAATATCATAGAGTGGTTTGAAAATGGAATTGACTGTGTAGGAATCGGTAGTTTGTTAACAAAAGGAACATCATCACAAATTGAACAAAATGCTAGAGAACTTGTAGAAAAATTAAGGGAATATCGAAACAAGAAGTGAAACATAGAGAATAAAGCAAGAGAAATAGTTAATGAGAAATAAGGCAGCAATCATTAGTCTATTTCTCTTCTATTATTAAATGTATCAATAAATGGAGTGAAGTCATTTGCTAGATGAACGATCATACCTCATTATCCAAAAAATTATGGAACGCCCATTTATAGAAAAGCAAAACTTACAAGAACAAACGAAATTAACGCAAAGACAAATTGATTATAGCCTAGAGAAAATAAATAGCTGGTTAGCATCCCATCATAAAAAACCAATCGAAATAAATAGCTACAACCAAATTTCTGTTGACTATGAAACGAGGGAATTATTAATAAATGAGGTATCAAATACTATTCCAGTTGATGAGTATGTGTTAAGTAGTGAGGAACGGATACAATATATGTTTCTTTATCTTTTCATAAACATAGAGTATCTGTCGATAAACCATTTCATTGATGCTTTAAAGGTTGGCAAAACAACAATAATGGGAGATTTAAAAGCTTTAGCTGCAAAATTACAGCATAGGGGAATTTCTTTGGGATACAATCGGAAACAGGGATATCATTTGGTAGGAACCGAGAGCGAGATACGCTATTTAGGATTAAAGTTAATAGTAAAAGAATTAAATACAAATAATAACACCAAATTATTTGGCTATTTTTTACGAGAAAATCATCTTGAAAGCTACGAGCAAATGAAGCAAATTGTATTATTTTATTCGAATAAACATAAGATTCATTTTATCGAGAACAGGTTAACAGAATTTATTTATTCCTTTTTATTTTTAAAGACAAGATTAAAAACGAAGGAATCTGTTAACTTCATCCATGAATGGAAATCGGTTAAATCTACAAAAGAATATCAGTTTGCAGAAGAGCTATTATCATTTTACCATTTGCAGAAGGAAGATAATATTTGCTACTTAACAGCCTGGGTACTAGGTCTAACATTAGGGGAGGCCGATGAATATCGCGAAGATTTTCCACTTATTATGGACTTGGTTGAACATATCCGCATGCGTTTTGAATCTTTTTCCGGCATTCGCTTTGAACATCCAAGAGAAGTATCTAAGCAAATTTTCCGGCATTTCCGATCTGCCTATTATAGATTACTTTTTCATTTGCCGATCGTTAATCCACTGTATGAGAAGATTATAGAGGAATACAATCATCTATTTACTATCGTGAATGAAACGATGAAGCCGCTTAGCGTGCTATTTAAACATCCTATTCCCGCCGAAGAAGTAGCCTATTTGACGATTCATTTTGCATCCTTATCCAGGAATGAAAAAGAGGGAAAGGTAAATAAAAAAGTAGGTGTGATTGTTTGTCCAAATGGAGTTGGGAGTTCCTCTATTACGCATACCGTTTTAAAGTCTATTTTTCCCGAGTTCACTTTTTTAGCTCCTATCGAAACACAACAGCTGGATAAAATAGACGTTGATTATGATTTGTTATTTTCTACCGTACCAGATATTCGCTTGTTTTATACGAAAAAACCTGTTTTTATTGTAAGTCCTGTTATGGATATAGCAGAAAAATATCGGTTAATAAGAGATGTTTATACAGAGCTGGGGAATTCCTTTTTTAAATTGCCCAGTGTAGAATTAATTACGCAAATTGTGGAAAAGTATGCTGTAGTGAAAGAAAAAGAGCAAATGAAGCGAGAATTATACGAGTACTTTGCAGTAAATGAAAAAGTAGAGCTAAAAAAAGAGCAGGGACCAAATTTAAGTGAAATTATCTCCCCAAATCTTATTCAATTACATGTATTGGCAAAGAATTGGCAAGATGCCATTTCTTTATCTGCCTTACCATTATTACAAGAAAGAAGAATAACAGAAAATTATATTCAAAAAATGATCGAAAATGCTAGGAAAGATGGTCCTTATATGGTCATCATGCCAAATGTCGCGCTTCCCCATGCAAGACCAGCAGATGGCGTAAATCAATTATCCATAAGTATAGCTGTATTGAATGAGCCAGTATACTTTGATAAACATACTAATAAACCGGTTCAATTTGTCTTCTGTTTGGCAGCCATAAATCAGGAATTTCATTTGAATGCACTTTCACAGTTAGTACAATTGCTGGAAAAAGAGGAATTTTATCATATCTTAAAAACAAGTAATACTTCTGAAGAGGTTTTTGATTATATATGCTACCAGGAAGAAAATAATATAAAGCTAGTGCCATAATAAGGGATGAATGCTAGTAAAACAAGGAAGGCAAGGCACCGATGAAGAGAAGGTGCCCTGCCTTATTGAATTTCTGAATGGACCATAAGTACATAGTAGAACGGTATGCCGGATTCTGATTGGGTGATGTGCTCTTATGGCAACAACGATTTCGATGTTGTTTTCTTGGGCATATGAGATTTATCAAGACTTAACCAAAAGTTGATAGTGGAATAGTTAAATACAGTTGATATGAATAACTAATAATTGAGTGTTTTGGGAAATGTATTTGAAAAACTAAAAAATTATATTAATGGAGAATGTGTAGAAAGCAAAACGATTACATATAAAGATGTATATTACCCAGCTATTAAAGACATTATCAAACAAGCTCTACGAAGTCGCACTATCTGCGAACTCATGCACTCGTGGATTTGTTTGCCTATATCGATGTTATACTAATAATGTTTTATCGAGATAAATTCACCTACTATTTATCCATCTTTTTGAGAGTAGGAAGATTTTGAAAATTCTATTACTGCTCTTGAAAATAGTTATTTTGTAAGGAATAACCAATAAAATTAAATATAATTTTGTAATTTTAAAAGGTGACTATCATAAGAATAGAGAATAAATAAGAGTAAAATTTTCAGTAAAGATATTAGTTGGGGATGGTGGCAAGTTTATTTTTAAATGAATTGAAAACGCTTTAAATAGGAGGGTTAAGGATGACGGAAAAAATAATCGCACTCTATCGTTTAATGGATAAGGTGGAAACTTATGAAGATTTTAGTTACCACTCTCATGATAGATATGAAATATACTACTTTCATGGGGGAGAATGTAAATATTTAATTGGTGATCGTATTTATCGTTTGCAGGAGGATGACTTAATTATTATGAATGGCCTAACATTACATCGAGCCTATCCTGAGCCTGGGGCTTATTATGAGCGCAGTGTGATTGAATTTTCTTCCGAATGGCTGCGGCCACTTTTAAACAATTTAAATGTCCCGGAACTGCTATCGCCATTTAATCAATTGAGCAATACTTTATTTCATATAAAAGATAAAGAACAGTCTGCTGAAGTAAAAGCATTAATAAAGAAATTGGCAGAGAAAGTGAAAAGATCCAAGGAAGAAAACGCAGGCGACGTTCGCTTCCAAGTGGGAGAGTTAACAGCGATGCTGATGCAGCTTTTATTTAAGGTTTATGAGTTAAGTAAGCAGCAGCTTGAACATAATATTCATGCTGAATCTGATAAAAATCTTCATGTCAAAAAAATGATTGAATGGATTGATACGCATTTCTGTGAACCAATCACGTTAGATGATATTGCCCATCATTTAAATATTAGCAAGTATTATATGTCGAGAATTTTTAAAGATGTAACAGGATATACAATTATGCAATATATCATGAGCTGTCGAATAAACCGCGCCAAATATTTACTGGAGATCCATCCAGACAAATCGATTCTTGAAGTATCTCTTGAATCAGGATTTGAAGATTCCTCTCATTTCAGTCGTTTTTTTCGAAAACAAATGAAACTAACTCCTACAGAATACCGTAATAGCAAAGCAATTCGTATGAAAAACACGAATTAAGCTAAATTCTCCCACCATGTCTCTACAGCAACGATTTTTAAATATGATTATTTAAAAGAGCAATAAAAAACAATTTCTTCATCAGATTACACAATTCTATCCACGTTAAAAATAGATAACTTTCATACAATGGAATCAGAAGGGAACATAAACACGTAACCTCGATAAAAGTAATAGTATTGTTTATAGAAATGAGCATGCGAGATATAGTTAGTATCTCGTGTTTATTTCTACAAAATTGAAAGCGTTGTCATATTGTGGTAAAAGTAAAATCGATTCATTAAGGAAAGGAGATTTTATGGAAGACAATCATGTTACGGCTACGGAAACCAGTATGTACATGGAGGCTGCGAAGAAGAAAAAGAAAAGAAGAACGACACAATGGACATGGTATATTTTCTTAATTCCTAGTTTTTTAGGGATTTTGCTGTTTATGGTTTATCCAGTTATCGAATCATTTAGATTAAGTTTTTTTAAATCAAATGGGACAATAGAAAGCTTTACTGGTTTAGATAATTTCCGCACAGTCTTAACATCAGGACCATTTTGGAATGCTGTATGGAACACTTTTTTTATCGGAATATTTCAAGTCCTAATCACCATTCCCTTAGGCTTCATTTTTGCTACCTTAATTAACTCTGTTGGAAAGGGAAAGAATTTCTTTAAAGTCATCTACTTCTTGCCCAATGTTACTTCAATTGTTGCTGCGGCCATGATCTTTCAATTTGTTTTACATCCAGAAATGGGAATTGTTAATTTTGCGTTAGACTCTATGGGACTGCCGACTCCAGGGTGGTTTTCTGAACCTAGTACTTCTAAATGGGGCGTTATACTGCTAGCTGTTTGGCATTGGATTGGCTTTGTTATCATTATATGTCTTGCTAATCTTCAAGCAATTCCATCAGAAATGTATGAAGCTGCAAAAATTGATGGAGCAAGTGGGGTGCAGCAGTGGCTATTCATTACGATTCCTAATATGACGGGGACATTTGCATTCTTATTAATAACGGGCTGGATTGGAGCTCTGCAACGTTTTAATGAGGTGTATGTAATCGGTGGACCAAATGGAAGCCCTGCTCGTTCCATTCAAACAATGGGAGCCTTTATTTACGAGCGTGGGTTTACCGGTTTTGAATTCGGGATCGCCTCAGCTGCCACATATATTATGTTCATTATTATTTTAATTTTTACGTTTATCAACTTAAAAATATCGAAAATGAAAATCTAATTTAATGGGGAGGGAGACGATGAAAAATACAATCTCCATGAAAAAGCTGGAAAGAATGACATCCATTATAAAGTATATTGTTCTGTTCGTGTTTGGCATTGTTTTGATGGCGCCATTTGTTTGGATGATCAGCGTAGGGTTTGATCGAACAGCTAATATTGTTATGCCTTTTCCACCGAGGCTAATACCAGAAGCTATTTCATCCTTCAATTATGGGATCGTTTTTGAGAATGGAAGACTTATCCAGGCATATGTTAATTCCGCTATTGTAACTGTAAGTTCTGTCTTTTTAAGTGTATCTGCTTCTTTATTAGCGGGGTATGCATTCTCGAAAGGGAAATTCAAAGGAAAAAGAGTCTTGTTTATCATTGTCCTTTGTACATTAATGATCCCAATGGAACCACGGTTAATCCCTTTATATACTTTTTTTAATCAACTTGGCTTATTAAATACTTTTTGGCCCTTAATTCTTCCATCTGTTATTAGTGGAATGCTTATTTTTCTATGTAAACAGTTTTTCGATCAACTGCCAGATACATTAAGAGAAGCGGCACAAATTGACGGGGCGGGAGAATTTAAAATTTTCTTTCGTGTCTACTTGCCGCTGGCAGGTCCGATAGCAGCAACAATGGTCATTTTATCGTTCATTTGGAGCTGGAATGATTTTATGTGGCCATTAGTTGTTATTAATGATTTGAATTTGCAGACGATTCCGCTTTATTTAGCGAGTTTCTCGCTGGAAAATGGGTCTAGTCTCGGCGGGTTAACGATGGCTCTAGCAACAGTAAGTGTATTACCAATTGTCATTGTGTATTTATTTTTACAAAAATATATTATCCAGAGTATTGCCTTAAGTGGTGTCAAAGGGGAATAGAAGATTCAAAAAAATGGGGGTTGGAAAATGAAAAAGAGGTTATTTTCTAAGACGGCAGCATTTGCTTTGGCATGGATGATGGTAATAAGTGCTGTGCTTGCTGGGTGTAGTTCTAAATCAGGAGGTTCCTCAGGCTCCGATAAGGATGGAGAATGGGCGGGACAGCAAATAACTGTTATGATGATTGGTGATTTTGCGATGGAAGACAAGACAGATCCGATTACGGGTGATTCAGTCAAAGGGGTAAAAGTGCTGAAAGAAGAATTTGAAAAGCAACATCCTGGTGCTACTGTGAAATTTGTTCTGATGCCTTGGGAAGGATACACGGAGAAAACCCAAGCAATGATTACGTCGGGGGAAGCAGATGTGTATCAAATGCCAGGTGTTGCTGATTTTGCTCCACAAGGTGTGTTAGAACCATTGCAGCCATGGATTGATAAAGATCCAGAATTTGATTTAGATATTTTTATCGATAATCAAGTAGAAGGTTGGAAAGCTTTAGGTCCAGATAGTAAGGAGTTAGATATTTTCGGGCTTCCATTTTTAGGAGATGCACGTTTTATCAGCTATGATAAACAGTTATTTGATGAATGGGGAGTAGAATATTTGTCTGAGTATCCAACAATGGAGGAAGTCGCGGAAAAGGCGAAACAAATGACTGGGAAAAATCCGAAAACAGGGGAGCAAAACTATGGGATTTGGTTCCGGGGTGACTGGTCATCAGCCTTCACTTTAGTCGATCTGGCGGAAGGACAAAACGGACAGTGGGGAACTGGATTTGCCTGGGATGAGGTTGAATTTACTTTTAATTCAAAAGAAATGCTGAATGGCTTAAATTGGCTACTAGATATGCAAAATTATGCTCCTAAGGGCATTGTGAGTAACCAAGGCAATGAAAAATGGTTAACAAAAGAAAATAATATTGCGATTATGCTAAACCAGGGACCTGGCGATACGGTAAAATCAGCCTATGCCCAAGGACTTGGGGATCGAATTGCCATTTCGCAAGAGTTCAAGAATGATGATGGGCAAGGCGGATTATTTGCAGGAAGTCCAATCACTATTGCCAAAGACAGCAAGAACAAAGAATTAGCTTGGGAGTGGCTTAAATTTGCCACAAGTGATTTTGTTCAAAAATATGTCTATGAAGAACTTGGTTTAGTACCATCTGTGAAATCAGCAACAGAATGGGATAGTGTGAAAGATCAACCTTTGATGCTCCCTGTGTTTGAAGCAATGTCTACTCCAATGACACCAAGATATCCTTGGGGCTCTTCACAGCCACGCTATATTCTAACATCTGAAATTGAAGCCGCTTTAACAGGAAAAAGAAGTGCAGAAGATGCGCTGGAAAAAGCGCAAAAGGAAAGTACGGAGTGGGTCAAGAACCGCTAGAAGATAGACGCTAATTTGCAGGAATGAGGCAGATGGGATACTAGAAACTAAAAAAAAGAAAAAAAGTGTATCCAGTCTGCCTGTTTTTTATAAAAGGAGGAGCATGTCTAATGTTAAAAATAGCTGTGATTGGTCTCGGCGATATATCAAGTATTCACCTCTCTGCTATTCAAGCAAACCCAACAGCTGAGTTAGTAGCAGTAAGTGATATCGATGAAACACGAAGGGAGAGTGTGCAGGGGGTAAATTTTTATACAGATTACCAAGAAATGCTGGAGAAGGAAACGTTAGATTGTGTACACATTTGTTTACCACATTATCTTCATTATCCAGTGACAAAAGCTTGTGTGGATAAAGGTGTTCATGTCTTGCAAGAAAAGCCACTGGCTTTACACACAGAAGAAGGTCTTGAACTACTAAAACTAGAAGAGGACAACAAACAAGTGAAAATCGCTATTTGTTTTCAAAATCGCTTGAATGAAACGGTTGAAAGACTACGGCAGATTATCGCAGAAAATAAGTATGGAAAAATTGTAGGGATCAAAGGGATCGTCACTTGGGCAAGGTCAAAATCCTATTATGACAATAAGCCGTGGCGCGGGAAATTAGACTTAGCAGGTGGGGGAGTCATGATTAATCAAGCGATTCACACTTTAGATTTAATGCAGCTTTTGGGAGGGGAAATAGCGACAATAAGAGGAACTGTTGACCAACTTCTTGATTATGGCATTGAAACAGAAGATACGGCAGCAGCCAGAATAATTTTCAAAAATGGGATTAACGGGTTCTTTTTTGCTACAAACGCGAATGGAAATAACTCAAGTGTAGAGCTTCAAATCGTCTGCGAAAATCAAAAGTTGACCATTAAGGACAATATGTTAACGATTCTAGATGAAAATGGCAAAAAGATAGTGATAGAAGAAGATACTAAGCTTTATGGCTCTAAGTTCTATTATGGAGCAAGTCATAAAAAACTGATCGATGGCTTTTATGCTTCTATTTTAGAGAATAGACAGGACTATATACATGTCAAAGATGCCTTGCCTTCCTTACAAATGATTGATGCGATCATCCAATCATCCAAGCTGAGGAGGGAAATCAGAATCGATGAAGTCCTTGTTTCCAATCGATGTTTAGGAGATATGTAGTCTTTAGGAGATTATATTTACTTAAGAATGATACCTTCTTTATTTTTGTGCACGATTGAGCAAATCGTCTGCGTTAAGACATTGAAAAAGCAATAGGGGTAAAATAATTGCCAATAATGAACAAGATTAGCTGATGCGTTTCTCATTTTAGCGATTAAGATAGAGGTATCGACTTTTTATTTTACAAAAAAAGGAGCGAGTTCGATGCATAATCAGTTTGCTGCCCAATTGTTTACAGTAAGAGAAGAATTAAAGAGAGGAATTACCCCTGTATTTAAAGAGTTGAAAGAGATGGGGTGGGACGGGGTTCAGCTATCTGCATTACCTGCTGGCTATGATCCGCATGAAGTAGCAAAGTCCTTACAGGAAAATAATCTAGGCACAGCTGGAATACATATCCCGCTTGATCGGTTAGAAAACGATTTAGACCAAGTAGTGGAGGAAGTAAAGCTATATAACACAAAAGACATTGTCTGCCCATTTTTACCAGAGGATGTAAGAAATCAAGACGGGTATGAGCGGGTAAAGGCGGTTTTGAATGAAGTGGCGGAAAAGGCACCAGAATTTCGCATCAGCTATCATAATCATGCCTTTGAATTTGATACAGACATGGATGGGAAATCAGCGCTGGAATATTTATTGGAGCCTACTTCCGATAATAAGATCTTTGCAGAAATTGATGTTTTTTGGGTGAAAAAGGCTGGAAAAGATCCGCTGCAATTTCTTAAACCCTATGCAAATAGAATGCCAATCATTCATTTAAAAGATATGACAAATGATGAAAGACAAACTTTTGCAGAGGTTGGTACAGGGCTGATCGACTTTCCCCCTATTTTAAATTGGTGTAAAAAAGCTGGAGTCGAGTGGTATGCAGTCGAACAAGATATTTGTCCAGGAGATCCGCTGGATAGTCTCCGAATAAGTTTAGAAAATCTTAAACGTTTAACAAGACTTTTGCAGTAAAGCTTTAGAAATGAAAAAGCGAGGTTAGGAAGGAGACGGAGAAGATTGGCTAAAGTCAAAATAGGCATTATCGGTATTGGTAATATGGGAAGTTCGCACGCCATGTATTTAAATAATGGTGAAATTGCGGGAGCGGAATTAGTTGCTGTATGTGACAGCAATCCAGAAAGATTGAAATGGGCAAAGGAAACATTAGGAGAGCATATTCAGCAATTCGATCATGTTGACCGCTTTTTTGAATATGCGGATATGGATGGAGTTATTATTGCAACGCCTCATTATGATCATCCGCCATTGGCAATTCAATCACTAGAACAAGGGTTTCATGTTTTAGTTGAAAAGCCTGTAGGTGTATATACAAAAAAAGTAAGGGAATTAAACGAGGCTGCAAGCAAAAGCGATAAGGTATTTGGGATTATGTTTAATCAGCGAACCAATCCCTTATATCAAAAGCTGAGAGAGCTTGTGCAAAGTGGCGAAGTGGGAGAAATTAAACGAACAAACTGGATTATCACCGATTGGTATCGTTCACAAAGTTATTATGATTCAGGTGGCTGGAGAGCGACATGGGCGGGGGAAGGAGGCGGAGTTCTTCTAAATCAAGATCCGCATCAGCTGGATTTATGGCAATGGACAAGTGGATTAATGCCTAAACGAGTCCGCGCATTTTGTGGATTTGGGAAGTTTCATGATATTGAAGTAGAAGATGATGTGACCGCATATGTGGAATATGAGAATGGAGCAACAGGCGTCTTTGTAACATCTACAGGTGATTCTCCTGGCACGAATCGCTATGAAATATCGGGTGATCGCGGAAAAGTAGTGATAGAGGATGGAAAGTTAACCTTCTGGCGACTAAGACAATCGGAAAGGGAATTCAATAAAGAATATAAAGGGGGGTTCGGCGAACCGGAATGCTGGAAAATTGATATTCCTATTAAAGGAGAAGCTACACAGCATAAGGGGATCACAGCAAATTGGGTAAATGCTATCCGCAATGGGACAGAGCTGCTTGGACCTGGTGTAGAAGGCATAAAGGGATTGGAAATCTCGAATGCCATGCATTTATCGGCATGGATCGATGATTGGGTTGAACTCCCTATTAACGAAGATCTTTTTTATGCTAAATTACAAGAAAGAATAAAGACATCTACTTTTAAAAAGAACAAGCATGCATCGATTACATTAGATGTGAAAGGTTCTCATTAAAGACAGGGGCAGATTAGTCTGTCCTTTTTTTCAAGAATAAGAAAAATGTGGGAGGTACAGAAGATGAAATTAGCTTTTACTACTCTTGGATGTCCTCATTGGAATTTAGAAACAATTATCCAACATGCAGTGGAAAATGGCTATTCAGGCGTTGATTTTCGTGGGCTGCTAGGAGAACTTGATCTATATAAGCTTCGTGAATTTTCAGCAAATGTAAAAGAAACGGTACGTCTCTTTAAGGAAGCTTCTTTAGAAATTCCGTGTTTTTCCAGTTCAGTCAAATTGGTAACTCAATCGCAAGAAGAATATGAGAAGTATGTAGAGGAATTAAGAGAGTACACATTGCTCTGTAAGGAATTCAACACTCCATATATTCGTGTATTTGGTGGGGCAATCGGAAAGTGGAAGAGAGAAGAAGCAATGGAAATCGCTGAGAAAAATATCCATGATTATTTGGCGATTGTAGAGGATATCAATGTCAAACTTCTCCTAGAAACACATGATGATTGGACAGATAGCAGATATGTGAAAGAGCTGGTTCAGCGAGTTTCCTCTGATTATTTGCAAGTATTATGGGATATCCATCATCCCTTTCGAACAATTGGCGAAAAGCCTGATGTTACTTGGGAGAATCTTGGGGAATGGGTTGCCTACACCCATTGGAAGGATTCTTATCTAAAAAAGGAAGCAGAAAGAGGCTATCAGCTTTGTCTTTTAGGAGATGGGGATATACCATTACAAGACATATACACTTTATTAAAAAGGAACGGGTATGATGGCTACTATACATTTGAATGGGAAAAAAAGTGGTATCCTGAATTGGAGGAGCCGGAAATAGCCTTTAAGCAGTTTAGTAAGTATATGAAAAATATTCTTGTGTAGGGGGGAAATCCTATGAGGTTCGGATGCTGCGCTGCTATTGATCAGGCAGAGGCATTGGATAAAGCGGGGTATGATTTTATCGAATGTACGGTTATTTCCTTAATGCCAGAAGAAAAGGAAGAGGTATTTAAAACAATATTAGAAAAATATCAAGCTTCGCCTTTACCTATTGAAGCTTTTAATATTCTTTTGCCAAGTGACTTAAAAATAGTGGGCGATAAGGTAGATAATCAGCGAGTGAAAGATTATTTAAAATCTGCATTAGAGCGTGTTTGCCGAATAGGTGCGGATACAATTGTATTTGGTAGTGGTGGTGCAAGAAGTTTTCCGAAAGGACTGTCGAAAGAAAAGGGCAGAGAACAAATGGCAGCCTTTTTATCGACAGTATCGGATATGGCGGACCAATTAAGCTTAACGATTGTAATAGAACCGCTCAACAAAAAAGAATCGAATATTATTAATAGTATTTCAGAAGCTGTTGCATGGTCAAAGGAATTTAATCAAAAATCGTTAAAAACATTGGCTGATTTCTATCATATGGAAGAAGAAAAGGAACCACTTACGAATCTCTATGAATATAAAGATTTTATCCAACATATCCATGTTGCTGATACGAATAGGCTGGCTCCTGGTACAGGAATGTATCCCTATCCTGAGTTTGTGCGAAACATTCATAAAGCAAACTATGATGGCAGAATCTCCATTGAATGTAATTGGAGGAATTTTGCAGAAGAAATTGGACCAGCACTTGATTTCTTAAAAAAGCAGTTTTCTTGTCATTAAATGAGTCTTTAAATTTTTTTAGTACCTTTTTATTTTTGGTTACAGATAAAAATGGTTTGTAACAATCCTTCCTAAAATTTCCTGAAATTAGATGTTATTTGCTAACTAACTCGATTGGTTAATACTTCCACCATGTTGTAAATCCCTTTTTTAGTAAGCTATCAACCTAGCAATCTTTCGTTTACCACTTTTTGGACGATGAATCGAAATATTACATCTGCTAGCCTAATAGAAGACATCAGAAATAACGACTACTAGGAGGTAAGATTTTTGAAAAAATTAATAGTAGCCGCTGGATTAGTGCTATCTATTTCAGCATTTATGTTAATCGATAAAGCAGATGCAGCAACGAATCGAACGATTCAATCTGGGGATACTTATTGGAAAGTGGCCAAGGGCTTTGGGATTCCAATCGGTGATTTAATGAAGGCAAATAATAGCAAAGCCTTAATTACAGGTCAAAATATTATTCTACCAAATGCCACTGTTTCACCAGCCGATAAAGATTTAATGGCGAGATTAGTTCGCGCTGAGGCTGTTGGTGAACCATATGCAGGAAAAGTTGCAGTAGCAGTGGTTGTTTTGAATAGAGTAAAAAGTAATCAATTTCCGAATACTATTCGTGATGTCATCTATGAAAAATCGAATGGATATTATGCTTTTACCCCTGTTCAAAATGGGGAAATTAATAAGGCAGCTGATGCGGAGTCAAAAAGAGCCGTTAATGAAGCAATTGCATTAGATGGAAAAGGAAATGGTTCTCTGTATTTCTTTAATCCAAAAACAGCTACAAGTGACTGGGTTTTCTCACGAGAAGCAACGGTTACTATTGGAAACCATCGTTTTGCTAGATAAATAGTAAATATTTCCTTTTAAAAAACAAAATAACTAAAAGAGCTATCTAAAATCCATACTCTCGGTTTTTAGACTAGCTCTTTTTTAATTCTAAATTTCTTTATGGTTGATGTATATTAGCTCTTTTTAAGTATTAGTATTTAATTTATACTAAATTATTGTTTTATTGGTTAATGGTACCAGATCCTTTAACTCTACTACCATATCCTGTATTATCCGATTTGTTAATATTGATAGTATAGCTACCTTTACTAACTTTTCCAAATGATTTTGTATAACTGTACCCATCAGCTGGCATACTTACAGAATAGTCTGTTAGCAAACTTTTATATAAACTTACTCTATAATTTGATTTATTTGACTGCACATTACCAGCTGAATTATATGTATTAGCTTTGGCTGTTGTTTTTGTAGTTTTGTTAGATAATGAATATTTTTTAGTTCCTTCAAGACTATAACCGACATCAAAGGAATATGAACTACTGTATGCGCTTGCTACTGCTGGGAAAGATAAACCTAGTATTAAAGCTCCTGATAAAACTAATTTACTTTTTTTCTTTTCCATTGTAAATTCCTCCAATTAATAATAGTTTTCTATAAATATAGTAAAGGATAATATTGGAAATTTTAAGATGTGAATTGGGATTTTTTTGCCAATTTATTAGATTTATTTTAGTATATTTATAGAAAATATTGGAGGTGAACTTTATGGTGGGAATTTTAAAAGTAGTTAATATGACAAAGAAATATTCAGATGATAGGGAAATTATCAAAATAAAGAATTTTACTGTAGAAAAGGGAACCATTCATGTCATCGAAGGAAAAAGTGGTTCTGGGAAATCGACTTTTTTAAGTATTATAGGTGGATTGGAATTTCCCACAAATGGAAAGGTTTATTATAATAATGAATCATTTTATGATTTGCCCGAGCAAAGACAAGCTGAAATAAGGGGGCATAAATTTGGCTTTGTATTTCAATCCTTTCATTTAATACCAGAATTGACAGTTCGAGAGAATATTGAACTTCCATTGAAACTATTAAAAAAAAGGGAGAAACAATTGAAATATAGTATTGATGAGCTTTCGCAAGAATTAGGAATTCACTTTTATTTAAACAAGCTTCCAACTTTTCTATCAGGTGGGGAGCAGCAAAGAGTGGCTATTGCCAGGGCTTTAATAACTGAACCAGATATATTATTTGCGGATGAACCAACAGGTAATTTAGATCAAATTACAACTAAAAGTATTACTAGCTTATTAACTAAATTTAATAAGGAAAGAGAACTTTCTTTAATTATAGTCACACATGAGAAGAATTTAATTCAAGTTCCTCACTTTTTATATTCCATGAAAAACGGTGTATTAGAGGAGATGAGTTAAGTGTTTACGTTAGGATTTAAATTTCTATGTTCTAGAAGAAAGTGGACTATATTGATAGTCCTTGCATTGTGTCTCATTATTTCTTCTGTTCTCTCTATATTTACAGCATCTGAGGCTATTAGAGCTGCCCTAATGGAAAAATCTTATTTGCAATACGGGAAAAATAGTGGAGTTCTGGTTGGTATTGAAAAGTCTAAATCTGAAATAAATAAGGAAGTAAAAAATATAGGCGAATTCCAATTGATTGATTGGATTCCTTTAGAGAATTCCAATTCCGCTACAATTGGATGGATGGATAAGGGAGCTGTAGACTTATCGAAAATTAAAGTAATGGAGGGACGTTTGCCAATTGGAAAAAATGAAGTAGCCATTGAATCCGCATACTTAAAATTATTTAATAGTAGCTGGGCTATTGGAGACATGATAACACTAGATGGTGAAGAAAAGCAATGGAAAGTAAAAATTGTTGGGATTATTTCCAATTATTCCTCGAAAAGGTATATACCTTTTCAATTTCAAAAAGAATTAGCTTTCCCCAATATTTTTATTAGCGAGCAATATAAAGACAAGTCTAGTAAAAGGAATTATCTAATTAACTATGAAGACGGCAAAAACACTACTCTCAAAAAAACAGAAAATTTACTAGCTGAGTATGATGATAAGGGTTTTGTAAATGAAAAGCTATTTTTGGAAGGCCTAAGAGATTATGATACTATTCGTAATATTTCAATCTTTTATCAAACGGTTATTCTTTTCATTTCGATATTTTCTATAAGCAGTTTATTTGCTTATTTTAATAAATCGCAACGGAGAAAAATTGGGGTATTAAAGGCACTTGGAATAAAAAGAATGCAGCTGTATTTTTTTTACTTTTCTCAAACATTTATTCTTTTCTTTTCTGGTTTGATTTTAGCAGTCCCCCTAAATTATGTTTTTAAATTCCTAATAATAAATAAGAGTTTTAAAGAAGGTATAAGTACATATCAAAATCAGACTTATACTTTTAGTATATGTTGGATTCTCTTTCTTTTTTTCATGGTTTTATTTCTATCTTTTTGGGAGATATTTCGTTCTAGAAATCTATCTATAAAAATGTTAATTAATGGAGTAGAAAAAATACCGATTGTGAATATACTAATTAATAAAAATATAAAAAGATTTGAGATAAAACAGTTAACAAGACAATTATTTTTGTTTCCTAAACAATTTATTTTAACTGTAGCAATGATAAGTTTGTCTATACTTATTTTATTGTTTTCTGTCATTTTTCAAAAAGAGACGGAAGGTATATGGGATATAGATGAATATTATTATTTAAATTCCCAGGAGGTTTACGGATTTGACACGCAAGATAATCTGCCTATCCTTTTAAGGAAGGGGTTAACTTTTTCAGAACAACAAGTTACGAATCTAAAGATTCTGCCGGGTGTTCAATATGTTGAGAAGAATCCTTTTATGGTAGATGTAATTCCATTAATCACATCACAGCAAAAAACAAAAGATATTACTCAATGGTTGGATAATCAGGGAGAAATAATCACTTATAATCAAAAATGGATTGTGCCAAATGTTAAATATGAAATTATTGATAAAGAGGAATTTTCACAACTTTTCCCAGAGGATGATTATAAAGCATTTCGAGGCAAAATCATGATCTTTGTTCCTAATAAGGATGGTAGAAAAGATGCAAATTTAAATAATCTGAAAGGAGAAACAATCGAATTCATTAAACAGGAAAAGCATGAAGGGAAATTGCAGAAAATAAAAGAACAGTTCGAAGTATATAGTGTTAACAATGAAACATATGTAAAACAAATTAATAACAAAAACAAAATAAGTTATGATGGTTTTACTATTATTTTTGATAAAGATACAATGCAGAATTCTAAACTCTTCAACGGTTATATGGAACTCGGAATATTTCTTGATACTAATATTACAGAAAATGAATTAAAGAAGATTGATGATTATGTTAATCAGATGATTGCTACTGTACCTGGTAGTTTGTTACAGAACATACCAGAATTTATCCAAAATGATACAAAGATAACTTCGTTGTTAGGTTTCCTTGCAAAATTTTCTTTCATAATTACTTTTCTTCTTACAGTTACTAGTATGTTTATAATCGTATTTAGTAAATACCAACTCCAAAAAAAGGAGTGGGGGATTTATCTGTCTTTAGGAATGTCAAAAAGAAAATTATATTATTTTCTGACATCAGAAATGGTAGTTTATTGTTTAATTGCTGCTTTAATGAGTTTTATTATTATATTTTTGTATTTAATGGGCGCAGTTTTAACCTTTCCTCTCTCTTACTATTTATATTATTATCTTCTCGTTATTATATATATGTCGCTTCTATTAATAGTTGGAAGTTTTATTATTTATAAAATAGTCATAAATCAAACAGTGTATAATATGTTAAGGGAAGTAGAATAAGTAAATTTTTAGTTGCTTTTAATCAGTCCATACAATTATAAACAAAAATCTAGTCGTATATTATAATAAGAGAATGTAGACAGAATCTGTATTTTAGTGGAAAGAGGGGGGAAGAGTGAATAAGAATTTATGGGCTGGATTTATTCTGGGGATTGCAGTGACCATTGGCATCGGATTAGCAATTATCTTTATTGGGGATTATTCTGTTCAAAAGGAAACGAAAACAGGATCTCAATCAATTACAGAAGAGGGGAATAGTAAAGAGGAAAAGTCTAGCAAAATAGACGGAAATAACGAGAGTGAAGGAATATCCTACAGTATCGAACCATATGCTTTGCTATTAAAAAAGGAGGATGGATCTATAGAATCATTTAATCATGATAGTGCATCAAGCGAAATGAAGCCTGTTGATTATTCACCTACTCGAAAAAAAGTTTTGTTAACTCCACAATATGGGTGGGAGGCAGGTGGAGCGCTCTATGTTTATTCGAAAGAAGATGGATTAAAAGAAATAATCAATGTGAACGCTACCTCTGGTGAACAAGAATATCCAAGTGGAGCTGTTTGGCTAGATGAGCGATATATACTTTATATGAATAGTAATTTGTATGGAACGATTCCTAGTGGAGAATTAAAAATCTATGATACGGAAACTAAACGGCAGCTGCCACTTGACCTATTTAAAGGTGATGCGGCAACGCACCTTGCTCGATTAACTAGTATGGGAAAAACGTATATAGTTATTGGAGGAATACAGTTCACAGATGATATGCTAAACGATACGAAAGCATTTGTGGAGCAGCATGATTTAGAAGAAATTCTTAAATTGGCAGAATGATAGATAGTTTGAATTGAAAGACCACGAAGGGGTTATAGAAAATCTATAACCCCAACATATCAACCTTATAAACTAATCAATAAGCCCTTCTTCTTTCAAAAATTCGACCGCAACATCTTCATATTGCTCTTTATCAATATCTACTTTTGCATTTAATTCTTGCATTTTTTCATTATCAATTTTTCCGACAAGCATGCTTAATACTTCTTCTAATTCTGGATATTTCTCTAATGTTTCCGCTCTAATTACTGGTGTTGCATAGTATGGTGGGAAGAAGTTTTGATCATCTTCTAGAACTTGTAAATCAAATGCTGGGATACGGCCGTCTGTTGAAAAGGCGTCAATAACATCGACATCACCGTTTTTAATCGCACTGTACATAATACCAGAGTCCATTGCTTGCGTATTTTTAAATTGTATTCCATAGGTATCGATAAGACCTGGATAGCCATCTTCTCTTTCTAAGAATTCCGGTTCAGATCCTAAGGTTAGGTCCGGTGCGATCTTTTTTAAGTCTGAAATAGTCTTTATTTGGTACTTTTCCGCATCTTCTTTGCGCATGGTTAATGTGTATGTGTTGTTAAATCCAAATGGCTCTAGCCAAACTAAATTATAGTCTTCTTTAAATCTTTTTTTCACTATTTCATAGGCTTCGTCAGGATCACTAACCATATCTTCCTTTAAGATACTTAATAATCCAGTACCTGTATATTCCATATACATATCATAATTTCCGGTATTAACCCCCTCAAAGGCTGGGGCGGTTCCGCCAAGAAAAGATTCATAATTTACTTTTAAGTCTGTGTGCTCTTCAATGAGATGCCCCATGATGTAAACCATAATTTCTTGTTCTGTGAAATTTTTTCCAGTAATAGTGATGCTATCCTTTCCGCTTTTTCCATTGCTGAAATTGGCAATGACAGTCGAAAGTGGAAGGAGTACGATTAAACCTGCAACAATCCAGATTCGTATTTTGCTTTTTTTCACTTTTTTATTTTGAAGACCTTGAGGGGTCACATCTGTTTCTAATAGTTTTAATAAGTAATCAAATATAATCGCCAAAAGGGCAGATGGGATGGCTCCAGCAAGGATAAGGCCAGTATTATAGGTTTGTAAACCACGGAAGATCAAATCTCCCAGTCCGCCTGCGCCGATTAATCCAGCGATTGTTGCCACCCCGATTATTAATACTGTTGCAGTCCGAATTCCTCCCATAATAACGCTTAAGGATAGTGGCAATTCAACCATCCTTAACACTTGGCGATTGGTCATACCCATCCCTACGCCAGCTTCGATTGCAGATTTTTCTACTCCAACAATTCCTAGATATGTATTGCGCAAAATAGGTAATAGACCATAAACAGTTAAAGCAATAATGGCTGGAAGTTTCCCAGTACCGATGAAGGGTACTAGAAATACTAGTAATGCCAAACTTGGTATGGTTTGAAATACGCCGGCTACTCCAATGATGGAGTCTGCGATTTTCCTGTGGCGAGTTAAATAGATTCCTAGTGGAACGGAAATCACGATTGCAATGGCGATAGAGATAAGAGAAAGATACATATGCTCTAAAATTAAATTCCATATTGTCGGCCAACGGTTGATGAAGACATCTATTGTGTCTGTGATTATATTAGGAATGGCTCATCCCTCCTTTTTATTCTCCAATTTGGTCAGCAATATATTCCACAAGACCTGCACGGTTGACAATACCAATAATTTTAGAATGCTGGTCAATTACTGGAATAAAGCCATATTGGGATTCACTAACAAGTTGAAAAGCTTTTTCCGTTGTTTCTTCAAGATGAAGCGTTTTTATATTCGTATCCATTATATCTTTCAAGGTTAATTCTTCTTCTCTATATCGTTTTTGTACCTCCCACACATTCGCTATTCCGAGAAAGGTATTAGATTTGTCGACGACCACTAGACTATCCACACGCTTTCTTCTCATTAATTTCAATGATTCTGCAAGACCGCGAGACTCACCGGCTGTTACAGGAGGGACCATTAATTTTGCTAATTTAGGTAAAGAAATATTTTCTTGCAAACGATCTTCTCCAATAAAATTGCGGACAAATTCATTTGCTGGGTGACGTAATATATTTTCTGGCCGATCTAATTGCACAATTTCTCCGTCTTGCATAATACAAATTCGATCCGCTATTTTAAGAGCTTCATCCATATCATGTGTAACAAAGACAATTGTTTTTTTGATATCCTGCTGCAAGCGGACTAATTCATCTTGCAATTGTTCGCGGCTGAGAGGATCCAAGGCACTAAACGGTTCATCCATCAAAATTATTTTCGGATCTGCCGCAAGTGCTCTAATAACCCCGATTCTTTGCTGCTGTCCACCGCTTAATTCAGAAGGGTAACGATCACCAAATGTATCAGGATCTAACCCGACCATTTTCATTAAATCATTAATTTTGTCTACATATTGTTCTTTTTTCCATTTTTGGAGTCTAGGAACGAGCGATACGTTTTCTTTAATCGTCATATGGGGTAATAAACCTATTTGCTGAATGACGTAGCCAATAGTTCTGCGGAGTTTTACAGGATCCTCTGTGGAAATATCCTTTCCTTCGATTGTAATGGAACCACTAGATGGTTCTATAAGTCGATTGATCATTCTCATCGTAGTTGTCTTGCCAGAACCACTTGGACCAATTAGAACAAGTAATTCTCCTTCCTTTACCTCGAATGTAATATTCTTCAGCGCTTTAAATCCATCTTGAAACGTTTTGGTTACTTCTTTAAAATGAATCAATTTCTACGAACACCTCCAGACCTTTCTTTAAAACTAATTACCCGTTTTTGCTAACTAACTAACCGCCTTTTTTAAACTATTTATGAAAGACATTTACTATTATATCATTATTTTTAGAAAAATAAGACCAAAAAGGAATATTTAAGGGAATTATAATTAGAATTTTCAATGAAAAGATAAAGGAGAATAATAATGTAATTATATTTTGGAGAATCCTAGAACGAATTATCTGACTAGCTATTTGTTACCAAATATGTATTTATAAGAAATATTTAATACGGACAGGGGTTATCCTAACACAAGTAAATAACTATTGGATAAGCCCTAATTCTATTCTCTATAAAAAATTAACCGTATTCTTTCTAAATTGTTTAGGAGTAATTCCGGTATACTTTTTAAATACTTTCGTGAAATAGCTTTGATCGGTAAAATGTAAAAGGGCATGAATATCAGATAAGGAATGTTCTGCAAAAGTCATCAGTTTTTTTGCTTCCTCAATTTTCATTTGCTGTATGTATTCACTAATAGGAATTCCCACTTCTTTTTTAAATAAGTTGGATAGGTATTTGGGGCTGATAGATAAATGCTCTGCAATGGACTGTAAGGTTAATGGTTCATAGATATGCTTGTAAATATAGTTTCTGCACTGAAAAATCGGTCGCGAATAATTTTCCCTATTTGTTTTAGCTACTTTATCTGCAAATTCATACAAGATATTTTCTGTGAAGAAATGAATGTCCTTTATATCTTGTAATTCCTCTAAGTCTTGAATGTAGCGGTCTCCTAAAGAATAGGCGATTTCAGGATGAAGACCGCCTGTAATGGCCGCACGGGTTGCAAGGGTAATGGTTGCAATAGTTAAATTTTTTTGATTTCTTACTTCATTTTTTTTAGAAAGTTTTCCAAAATGAAAGGAAGTATTTTCTTTAAAGGCTTTCCAATATGCAAGCAGATGTTCTTTTTGTCCATCTATAATAAATTGATAGAGTTTTTTCTCAGCGATAGGATCATGGTGAAAGGAGGAATTTTGGTGTGTTTCTAATATGTATTTATTTGCAGTCTTGTCATCGGTTAAATGATTGGGCGATTGCATTTTTGGAATGATAATGTCTTTGTCATAAATCTTGTTATTGTATAAAAAATAGATAAGTTTGCAGATTTGTCCTAATTTCGCATTGCTTATGACGGGAAGAGAATAATAATAGTCGCTTAAGGCTTCTTCCAAACCTTTTTTCCGATAGGCAGTAATCAAGTTATCTATCAGCAGTCTACTTGGTCGTTTAGATAAAACGGGGCCTAAAATAATGGTACCTAAGTTGGCAATCGGAATGATGGATACGTTTTCAAAAAAAGGTGTACCTATTATGGCGGGAGACAGAGAATTCTTTCCATTTCTAGGAATGACCTGTCTATAAAAGGATTGTTTAGAAGGATAAAGAGGATTAATTAGTTCGTTCGCTGTTTTTTCTGCCATTATAGTTCCTTCATTATTAAGTAAAGTAATAGAGATATTTAATATATCTGTCATTAAATTACATATATACTCCAAATTCTTCATATTTAGACGATTTCCCACTAGATTCTCCTCCATTAAATTGAATGTTGTCAAAATTTAGAGAGTGATAAGGTAGTTGAAATACCAAAATAATAGAAATTATACCATAACCATCTTTGATAACAGTATATACTTGGACTACTCAGGTAAGCGTTTTCTATTCATTTTGTTTTCTTTTTAGATTTATAGAAAGCAGAAAAAATCTCTTTTAAAAGGAGTGGAACTTTATGAGGAAAATCTATGGTTTTGTTTTATTATTTCTATTTATGATTGTGTTAGGGGCATGTAGCAATAGCTCCTCAACGAGTACAGAAGATCTAACCATTCCAGATAATCCAGAGGATATAAAAGGGGATGTCACCGTCTGGGCCTGGGCATTAGAAGCAAATTATTTAGAAAAGGATGTACTTCCTGCTTTTAATAAGAAATATCCTAATGTAAACGTGAAGGTTGAGCATATTGGTGTTGATCAAGTATACCAAAAGGTTAGTGCGGGTCTTTCATCAGGGGGAAGCGGATTACCAGATGTAGTACAGGTAGAAAATAATCGTATTCATTCATTTACAGATGATTTTCCTGATGCATTTACGAATTTAAGTTCACTTGGCTTTGACAAACATGAAAATGAATTTTCTAAGTCGAAAATAGATGGGTTAAAGGATAAGGATGGAAATATTATTGCAGCACCAAGAGATTTAGGACCAGTGGGTGTTATCTATCGGACAGATATTTTTGAGGAGGCAGGAGTTGACCCAGCGACTATCAAAACATGGGATGACTATATCAAAGCGGGGAAAAAGGTTGTTGAACATACGGGGAAGGCATTTCTAGGAACAGATGGAGATGGATTGCTTAGAATTATGCTGCAGCAGCAAGGAAGCTATTATTTTACAGAGGATAATAAATTAGATCTTACTTCAGACGCAGCCAAAAAGGCCATTGATATTTTGCAAAAAATGAAGGATGCAGAATTAATTATCTACACAAATAACTGGGATGGGCAAGTAGCAGCAATGAAAAATGGAGAGGTCGCAACACAGCCTGGTGCTGTCTGGTGGAGTGGAACGATGATTGAACAAATGCCTGAGCTGTCAGGTAAATGGGGCATGTTCCAACTGCCTGCTTTTGAAGAAGGGGGAGGGAGAGCTTCTAATGATGGAGGATCTGCCTTAGCGATTCCAAGTAAATCGGATAATAAAGTAGCAGCATATGTGTTTGCTGAATTTGCATCAACAGATGTAGAATCACAAATTAAGGCACTTACGAATAGAGGATTATTCCCAGCGTTATTAGCAGCATATGAAGAGCCGGTTTTCAGTGAAGAACAAGAATATTTTAATAATCAAACATTCTTTAAAGATTTTGCTGATACAGTAACAGATATTCCCTCTGTTAATCACAGCAGTGCAGAGCTAGAACTCAGATCCATTATGACAAGTCAAATGGAAGCGTTTTTACTTGAGGATAAACCAGCAGCACAAATATTGGAGGATGGAAAGAAACAAGCTGAGCAGCAAACTGGATTGGAATCGAGCAAATAAAAACCATTTTTGCTAAAGGATTAGAGGCTGACTTTGAGAATAGCATTTGAACCTATTTTTGAATGCAGCCTCTAAAAAAGGAGGGGGAGAAGGATGTCGGATAATAAAATGCTAGAAACAGGAACAAATTCATTAACTATAAAAAAGAAAAAACAATTTATCACGCCTAAGACCGTTCCTTATCTATTTGTTGGTCCAGCCTTGCTATTGTTTATTGCTTTTACGGTTTATCCTATAATTGCTTCTTTTCTATTAAGCTTTCAAACAAAGGTGGCAGGTGTTTATACTTTCTCTGGGCTTGCGAACTATACACGGCTTTTCAGTGATCCACTCTTTTACAAAGCGCTTGGCAATACATTTATTATTTTGCTAGTGCAGGTTCCGATTATGTTATTCCTAGCCGTCTTATTAGCGAGTGTATTGAATTCTAGTTTATTAAGAATGAAAGGTTTTTACCGGGTCGCTTTTTTTACTCCTGCTGTTACTTCATTAGTCGCAGCTTCCATCATTTTTGTATTGCTGTTAAATACAGACTACGGTTTAATCAATTATTTATTCACTTCAATCGGTCTTGAGAAGGTTCATTGGCTGACAGATCCTTTCTGGGCGAAGGTCTCCCTTATTCTTGTAACAACTTGGAGATGGACTGGCTATAACATGGTTATCTTATTAGCTGGCTTGCAAAATATCCCGAATAGTTTGTATGAAGCAGCTAGTATAGATGGTGCCAGTACAATCAAGAAATTCTTTTATATCACGATTCCACAGCTTAAGCCCGTTCTGTTATTTACTTTTGTAATGTCAACAATTGGCTCCTTTCAATTATTTGATGAGCCGTACAACTTAACAAATGGCGGTCCAAATAATGCGACCATAACGATTACTTACTATCTTTATAATCAGGGCTTCAGTTTCTTTAATTTTGGTTATGCATCGGCCATTGCTTATGTAATTGTGCTCTTTATCGCGGTTCTATCATGGATTCAATTTAAGGTGGTGAGAAATGACTGATGACAAAACAGAAACGCATTCAAAAAATATTTATGCACCTATTTTTACTTATTGGTGTGGTCATTTCGATTGGTCCATTTTATTGGATGCTTGTAGGGGCAACAAATCCTTCAGGCGATGTGCTGGCCTTTCCTCCAAAATTGATTCCTGGTGATTATTTGCTGGAGAACCTACGAAATTTAAGCAATTCTATCGATATTGTCAAAGCGGTAACTAATTCATCAATCATTGCGATTGTTTTTGTCATAGTAAGTTTATTCATTTGTTCCGCAGCAGGCTATGCTTTTGCGAAGTTTAAATTTAAGGGCAGCAATCTGATTTTTGCATCCTTTTTATTGGCGATGATGATCCCATATCAGGCTACGATTATTCCACTATTTCAAATCTTTGGATCGTTAGACTGGATCAATACGTATCAAGCGATTATATTGCCGCAAATATGCTATCCCTTTGCTATCTTTTTGATTAGGCAAAATATGCAGGGAATACCAGATTCCTTAATAGAAGCAGCAAGAATAGATGGGGCTGGAGAGTTCTTTATCTTTTTCAAAATTGCTTTGCCAACAATGAAGCCTGCTTTAGCGGCTGTTGGGATTTTCCTTTTTACTCATCAATGGAATAATTTTATGTGGCCATTAATAGTGATGACAACACAGGAAAATTATACTTTGCCAGTGGCTTTGTCCACTTTAGCTGGTCTTAATTCTATTGATTATGGACAATTGATGTTAGGGACAGCTATTTCGGTAATCCCAGTAATGGCCGTCTTTCTTATCCTGCAAAAGCACTTTATTTCCGGTATTTTAGGTGGTTCGATAAAAGAATAAAGAATATAGATAGGAGTGCAAATAATGACGAAAAAATGGACGGAGGAAAAATTAACACTAGGTGTTTGCTATTATCCAGAACACTGGTCAGAGGAGCTGTGGGAAGATGATTTTCAAAGAATGAAGGAGCTAGGATTTACCTATGTTCGCATGGGGGAATTTTCCTGGACGATATTGGAGCCAGAAGAAGGGGTATATTCTTTTGCTTTATTTGATCGAGCGATTGAAAAAGCCCATAAATTCGGCCTGAAGATAGTGCTCGGAACCCCAACAGCTACACCGCCAGCATGGCTGACCCATAAATATCCTGATGTATTGAATGTATCCCAAACAGGCATACCGTTCCAGCATGGCGCTCGAAGACATTATAACTATAATTCGGAAAACTATCGAAGACTAAGTTCCGCTATCGTGACAGAAATGGCAAAACATTATAGCCATAATCCAGGCGTTGTCGGCTGGCAGATTGATAATGAATTAAATTGTGAAATAGATGTTTTTTATTCGGACGCCGATCATCTAGCTTTTAGAAGATGGGCAATGGAAAAATATCAAACGTTAGATCAATTAAATGAGGCATGGGGAACTGTTTTTTGGAATCAGACATATACCTGCTGGGATCAAGTTTATTTAACTCGCACAACGGTTCCCAATTCTCCCAACCCTCATCATATGTTAGATGAAAAGCGGTTCATTTCTGATAGTGCTATTTCTTATGCAAAAATGCAAGCAGACATTATTCGGAAATATACAAGCAATCAGTGGGTTACCACAAATGGGATGTTTAAGCATCTCGATAATCATAAGCTGACAAATGAAGTGCTAGACTTCTATGCTTATGATTCTTATCCTAATTTCGGCAGAGTATTAGAAGATAAGAGCGATAAGCCTTTGCGAGACCGGAAATGGAGCTGGAACTTAAGTGTAGTCCGCAGCATTTCCCCTAATTTTGCTATTTTTGAACAGCAGTCCGGTCCCGGCGGATGGGTGACACGACTAGAACAGCCGTCGCCTAATCCAGGACAGCTTCGCCTATGGACCTATCAATCGATTGCACATGGTGCAGATTTAGTTATGTATTTCCGCTGGCGAACAGCAACGAAAGGAACAGAAATTTACTGGCATGGCATTAATGACTATCATAATCTGCCTAACCGCCGTATAAAAGAAGTAGAGCAAGTAAGCAAGGAGATTCAACTAATCGGAGAGAAGATAGCAGGAGCGACTTACCAGGCAGAGATAGCAATCGTCACTAATTATGATAATGAGTGGGATGCGGAATTTGATAAGTGGTCAGGACCTTTTGCTTCCCTTAGCAAAGAGGCATGGTTTAAGGTGCTGCAGTACAATCATATACCTGTAGATGCCTATAATCTAAATAGTAACTCTAATCTAGATGAGTTGAAAAAATATAAAGTACTGGTGTATCCTCATGCAGCAATTGTATCAGAACAAACAGCGAATTTGCTGAAAAAGTATGTAGAGCAAGGTGGTAAATTGATACTAGGCTGTCGCACTGGATATAAGGATGAAACAGGTCAAGTCTATATGAAGGCATTCCCAGGTTATCTAGCAGACCTTACGGGAATAACGGTAGAGGATTTTACAAGGGAAGCACCGTTTGAAACTACTCCAATCGTAATCTACAAAGAAAAAACAGAGATTAAGACTAGAGGATTTTATGAGACTTTAAAAATCGAATCAAAAGATACGAAAGTAATAGGGAGGTTTTCTGACTGCTATTTTGAAGAAAAGCCCGGCCTGGTTAAGCACCAATATGGAGAGGGAGCTTGTTATTATTTTGGAGGCGTGTTTACTATCGAGCTTGTTGAAAATTTACTTGAAGAAATACAAATAAATAATAATAACAAATTTGATTTACCTGAAAGTGTAGAGTTGTCCATACGCAAGAAAGAAGGGAAGGAATTTGTTTTCTTATTAAATTATTCCCATGAGACGCAGGAACTGGAAGTCAAGGAGGGAATGACCAATATTTTAACAGGAGAGAAGGTACATCAGAAGATACAATTGAAGGGTTATGATGTACTTGTGTTAGAGTAGAATATCAGAGGGATAAAGAGGCTTAAGGAAGGACGTTGTAAATAAAGCAACGTCCTTTTAAATTTACTAATATCTGCAAAATAAAAATTATTATTTTCATATTGTATGATTGTCCTTTATACTAGGGAAGTATGTTAAAAATAGAGTAGCTAGATCCCTCAAAGAAATGATTCTTTTCAAATAAATTAGCTAGTGAATTTTTGTAAGGAGGAAATGTCGTTTGACCACTATTGAAAAAGAAACAATGATTGTTGATATTAAGAATGTTGATGAAAAAGGTGCTGGACAAGCAGTTGTTTGGCGCGAAAATGAATTAGGCAACAAAAAGAAGCTAAAACTAACAATCCCGCAAACTTTACCAGGTGAAAAGGTAAAGGTAACAGTTGATCAGCCGCATAGAAGACATCGAAAAGCGATGCCAGAAGAAATCATAGATGCACATGCGGAAAGAATTGGACCAGCTTGTCCACATTTTGAAAAATGCGGCGGATGTGTATGGCAGCATTGGGATTATAATGGGCAATTACAACAAAAAACCAATCATGTAAAACGGGTGATTGAAGAACAAGGATTTGATCCTAGCTTAGTAAAAGATACAATCGGCATGGATGAGCCTTGGAGATACCGCAATAAAATGGAATTTACCTTTGCTGCGGATGGTTCTCTTGGTCTACATGAGCAAGGGAATTTTAGAAAAATTATTTCCTTAGAAACTTGCCTGATCGCTGGAAAAGAAATGGTGGAAGCGGCACTTGAAATAGCCAATTGGGTAAAGGAACATGCATTAAAAGGTTATAATAAAGATACACATGAAGGACTTCTTCGTCATTTAATGGTGAGACAGTCTTTTGCTACAGGGGAAATGATGTTGGCGCTATTTGCGACAGAAGCTCCAGACGGTTCTTTGAAAGATGCAGTGGATACAGTAGTTGCTCGTATTACCGAAAAGTTCCCACAAGTTAAAAGCTTTATGTGGTTAGAGAATACCGATTGGGCAGATCGTACGCAATCAGAAAAAAGTCATACATTAGCTGGGAGAGATTTCATTTACGATGAAATGGATGGATATCGATTCCGCGTCTGGTTTGATACTTTCTTCCAAACGAATCCGACACAAGCACAAAAATTAGTCGATTTAGCTGTAGAAATGGCGGAACCAAAGAAATCGGAGAATATGATTGATCTATTCTGTGGTGTCGGTACATTTTCACTTCCATTCGCGAGCAGGGTTGGCAAGCTTGTCGGGATTGAAATTGTCGAAAGTTCGATTGAATCAGCAAAACGAAATGCAGGAGATAATGGTATTGATAATACTACTTTCCTAGCACAAGATGCCCGAACTGGATTAGCACAAGTATTAGAAACATTTGGCAGACCTGAGTTATTGCTGCTAGATCCTCCTCGCTCTGGTGCAGGTGGAAAGGTAATGAGACGTATCGGACGTTCTCAACCAGAAAGAATTGTATATGTATCATGTAATCCAGATACCTTTGCTACTGATATTAAGCAACTGGAGCCATTTGGATATACATTGAAAGTGGTTCAGCCAGTCGACTTATTCCCGCATACCGTTCACGTTGAATGCTGTGCATTATTAGTAAGAAATAATTAATATTTGATAAGCTGATTTCAGATTTTTTCTGCTATCAGCTTTTTTATTGTTATAGATAGAAAATGGAGTTGTATTAGTATTGTAGAATCTCCATTTTAAAAAAAATTATCCCCTATGCAGGGAATATATGAGCAATTGGAGAAAGAGGAATTGTAAATATCTAGTTATTTCTCCCAAATATCCCGGCGAATCTTACAGTTCTTCCAACAATTATGCAATGAGTTTTGCTTGCAAACCTGTTAGCCTTGTATATGGGCCTGTTAAAACAGGAGGTATACAAAAATGAAACAGTTATTATTTATTGCAATTATATTCACTTTTATTAGTGGTTCTTATATATATATACCATCTATTGCAAATGCAGAAACAATTAGTAAGGAAGAAACAACAACTGTAGCAACAAGAAAATTTGCTGTTGATAAAAAGGAAAATGTAAAAGCTTCTGATGAATCAGCAGACATAACGAATAATGAAAAAAAATTACTGGCCCGTCTTGTTCATGCAGAAGCGAAGGGTGAGCCGTTTGCCGGTAAAGTAGCAGTAGCTGATGTAGTACTAAATCGTCTAGATGATAAGCAGTTTCCTGATACAGTAGAGTCTGTCATCTATGAGAAAAATGCTTTTCAGCCTGTTCAGAACGGTTCCATCGATAAAGCACCGGATAAAGAGTCCATGGAAGCAGTAGAAGAAGCATTAAATAATGGAAAAGAGAATAAAGAGCTTCTTTATTTCTATAATCCAGATACAGCAACAAGTGATTGGATTTTTACAAGACAAGTGATTAAGCATATAGGAAATCATGCATTTTCTATTTGAGAAGCATTAATTAGTTAATTATTTTGCCCTTATTTCATATATTAGTAGTAGTTGAGGAGATTTTCGAATAGAATTTCTCCATTTTTTTATTCTTTATTCTTTATTGCTAATACGGGAAAAAGGAAAATATTTGAAACTTTTTCAATGTACTGTTCGTATAGTTTTTATTGAGGAGGCGATGTGTTGAAGAAAAGTAATCATCGTATAATCATAATCGCATTATTTCCTTTTCTTCTTATATTATTAGCTGGATGTACCGAGAAAACAGTTAAAGATACAGATCCATACATACAACCAGTAGAAGCTGTTTTACAAAATGCCTTAAATGGACCCAAGGATGAGTTAATAGAAATATGGAACAAGCAAAAGGAAAGCAAAGCAAATGGAGAAGAAAAGCAGGCTGCTCTAGGAGAATATGAAGAAGCAGTCTTTAAAGATTATTTTTCTAATCAAAAATCCTATAATGATTTCATTACAAGATATGGGACGATCTTAATGATGGAGTCGTATAAAAAGGATTATAGTCTTAAGGTTAAAAATATTGAATTCGAAAGAACTGATTCGAAAGGAAAGATTTATAACTTTTCTATATCATTAGCATATCATAAAAAGGGCATGGATGAGCCAAAAGTAAAACAAGTAACTGGGCAAGCGAATGTAAATGCTGATTATAAAATTGAAAGAATGTTTATCCGTGTAAATGATTTATGGGGATCAATTGATAAGAGAAAGTAAAAGCTGCTATGTTAACGAAGAAGTGGATGAAGATAGCGTTTGAAAAAGAGATGTAATTATTCGGGTGCAGTTCAGAATGCCGAAGCGGCTTAGCGCAAGCTCCACGGAAAGTAACACCCGATTCAAAGTGATTAATAAATATACTTTACTTAAAACTTCTATTTCAAAAAACGGGAGTTTGTCTACAGTCTGAAGAGACAGGCAAAAATGCCTGTCTCTTATTTCATTGTAATTCCATATCGCATTTTTTCCGATAATTCTTTTCCTGTTGTTTTCAATAGCTGTAAATAGTCATTAAGGAGATCATCACTTACGGAAGAAACTAATGTTGAGATACTAAGCGCTGCTAGTATTTGTCCATGTTGATTTAAAATTGGTACCGCGATACAGCGGACACCTAGTTCATTTTCTTGATTATCCACAGCATACTCGTTATAACGCACTTTTTCTAATTCCATAAGGAAATCTTCTTTCTTGGTGATAGTCCGGTTTGTTGCTTGTGTAAACAGATAGTTATCTAGTAGTGAATGAATTATATCTGGAGGTTGATACGATAACAATAATTTTCCGATTGCTGTACAATGGAGGGGAATTCTTCTCCCAATCCGAGAGTACCGTATAACAGAATTAGCCCCTTCTTCCTTGTCAATGTATACACCTGCATTCCCATCAAGAATACCTAGATGGCATGTTTGGCCCGTCTTTAGTGCTAACTCAACGAGATATTTATTAGCTATTTGCCTGATGTTTAAAGTATTGATAACTAAATTCCCTCTTTCAACGAGCTTTAAGCCTAATCGATATTTTCCATTTTCTGAATTTTGATCAATATAGCGAGATTGCTGCAAAGTCTTTAATAAAGAATGTACTGTACTTTTATGAAGCCCCATTTGTTCGCTGATTTCCGTAATCTTTAATTCTACGGTGTGATCGTTAAATAAATCTAATATTTGAAGTGCACGTTCCACAGATTGAATGATTGGCATAATATCTTCTCCATTTTTGTTTTATAATATTTAACTATTTCCTAGGATAACAAATATTATAGTGTACTTTTACATTAATACAGCCATTTCAAAATAGCAATCTATATTTGCAAATTAGAAAATATTCAAAATTAACAAAATGTAAGTGTTTACTTTTAGAGGCTGTATGTTATAATCAATTCACACAGACTAAATAATAGCAATGAGTTTTATAATGTAAAACTAAAAGGAGAGATAAGAAGAAATGACCGAGCTGAATCGCTTTAGAGGTATTATTCCGCCAGTGTCAAGCATTCTTGATAAAGATGGTAATCTGAAAGAAGGCGAAATGGCGTTATTAATTGATAAACTAATTGAGGAAAAAGTAAATGGCTTATTCTTTTTAGGTACTGGTGGAGAATTTTCGCAAATGTTTGTAAAGGAGAGAAAGAGGATTGCTGAATTTGCTGTTAAGTATGTTGCAAAAAGAGTTCCTGTCTTAATTGGAATTGGCAGCACGAATACAAGGGAGGCAATTCTGCTTGGTCAGCATGCGGAACAAATAGGCGCAGATGGAATTGTTGCTATTAATCCCTATTATTGGAATTTAACCAAAGAGAATTTATATACTTACTTTAGTGACATAGCAAAGTCTGTTAAGCTGCCAGTTTTACTCTATAATTTTCCAACTCTTACAGGGCAGGATTTAACACCTGATTTCGTGATAGAGCTTGTTCTAAATCATCAAAATATAGTTGGTATTAAAGAAACGATTGATTCGATCGGACATATTCGTGAAATGAATGATAAGGTAAAAATGATTAACCCTGATTTTTCTGTTTTTTGTGGGTTTGATGACCATTTATTTAATACGCTACTGCTTGGAGGAGATGGCGCAATATCAGCTAGTGCAAATTTTGCACCACAACTATCAGTTGGTCTGTATAACTCCTTCTTAGCAGGAGATATAGAAAAAGCAGTTTCTTTGCAGAAACAATTAGCTATATTGCCACAACTATATAAAATAGATAGTCCGTTTGTAAATGTAGTGAAGGAAGCAACGAAATTATGTGGTTTGAATATTACAACAGAGGTGTTGCCTCCTGCTAAAGCCCTTAATGAAGAGAAGAAGCAGCAAGTTAAGGAAATTTTACAACAGGCAAATTTATTATAAGAGAAGAAGATATATTCCTTTTTTTGAAATGATTATTTGTTTACTAAACAAACAGATATTGGAGGGTGATAGGATGACATTACCATTTATATTTGAAAACGAGAATAAATCTCTTTATGAAGTAAAAACGAATGCAAAGGGGCCAACTGGAACGCTACCACTTACTGCACAAATGCTGGAGGATTCGCCGAGCGGGGATTTATTCGGACTTAGCCAAAATGTAGGGATGGGATGGAAACCGAAAGATTTATTAGGAACAGAAGTCCTGATTCTAGGTACAAAAGGTGGTATAAGAGATCATAATGGTGAACCAATCGCGCTAGGGTACCACACAGGACATTGGGAAGTTGATATCCTCATGGCAGAGGCAGCAGAAGAAATTCGAAACCATAAAGGTGTTCCCTTTGCGGGTTTTGTTAGTGATCCTTGTGACGGTCGTTCGCAAGGAACATTAGGAATGTTTGATTCTTTTCCTTATCGAAATGATGCTGCAATTGTTTATCGGCGTTTAATTCGTTCATTGCCTACTAGAGAAGCAGTAATAGGCGTTGCAACATGTGATAAAGGATTACCTGCCATGATGATTGCGCTTAGTTCTATGCATGATTTGCCAACTATTATTGTGCCTGGTGGTGTTACGCTGCCTCCAGCAATTGGGGAGGATGCAGGGAAAATCCAAACAATTGGCGCACGATTTGCCAATAAAGAGATTAGTTTGAAGGAAGCGGCAGAGCTTGGCTGCGTGGCATGTGCTACACCAGGAGGAGGCTGTCAATTCCTTGGTACTGCTGCAACATCGCAAGTAATTGCGGAAGCACTAGGCATAGCAGTCACTCATTCAGCACTTGCTCCTTCTGGACAAAAGATTTGGGCAGAAATGGCAAGGCAGTCAGCAAGAGCTGTTTTAGAAATGGAAAAGAATCAAATTAAAACAAAGGACATTATTACAGATAAAGCTATCGAGAATGCAATGGTTCTTCATGCGGCTTTTGGTGGTTCAACCAATCTTTTATTACATATTCCAGCTCTTGCACATGCTGCCAAATGTAAAATACCCACAGTAGATGATTGGGCAAGAATAAATCGCAAAACTCCACGTCTAGTAAGTGTTTTACCTAACGGACCAGATCATCATCCAACAGTTCGTGTTTTTCTTGCTGGTGGTGTACCAGAAGTAATGCTTCATTTACGAAAATTAGGGCTTTTACATGAAGATGTCCTAACTGTTACTGGTCATACTTTAGGAGAGAACTTAGATTGGTGGGAAAAATCCGAAAGAAGAACGCAATTAAGGAAACGTTTATTAGAAGCAGATGGTGTCAACCCTGAGCAAGTAATTATGGATCCTGCTACAGCAAAAGCAAGAGGGCTTACTTCCACGATCACCTTTCCAAAAGGGAATATTGCACCAGAAGGATCTGTTATTAAATCAACTTCAATTGATCGCACTGTAGTAGGAGAAGATGGAATCTATAGACATACAGGAACAGCGAAGGTATTTACATCGGAGAAAGCGGCTATTACTGCAATAAAAACTGGGGGAATAAAAGCAGGAGATGTAATGGTTGTAATGGGAGGAGGTCCATCTGGAACCGGAATGGAAGAAACCTATCAATTAACGTCTGCTTTGAAATATTTACCTTTTGGCAAATATGTATCCTTAATTACGGACGCACGTTTTTCAGGTGTCTCAACTGGAGCCTGCATCGGTCATATCGGTCCGGAAGCATTGAGCGATGGACCGATTGGAAGGCTGCGAAATGGAGATTTAATCGATATTATGGTTGATTGTGAAAACTTGATAGGAACAGTTGATTTTATTGGCACAGAAGATCAGCGATTGTCAAAAGAAGAGGCAACATCCGTTTTAAAAGCAAGAGAAGCGCATCCAGACCTTAAACCAGATCCTAATTTGCCAGATGATACAAGGCTTTGGGCGGCACTGCAAGCGGTTAGTGGCGGGACATGGAGAGGCAGTGTGTATGATGTTGACCGAATTATTGAAGTATTGGAAGCAGGGAAGAAGGCGTTAGCGAAAGAAGAAGGTTCTTTCATAAGATAGTGACACAGTATCTTAGTAGAAGATAGCTCTGATTGTCGTTGTAAGTTTGAATTAATTGTAAGCGTAAACAAAGTTATGGATGGAGGATTAAGATGTCGACCAATTTACAAAGGGAAGAGGTTACTCCGGCACAAAGTGCACCAGCTGGTGAAAAGATAAGTTTAATGGAAAGATTAGGGTATGGTTCGGGTGACTTAGCTAGTAATTTTATCTGGCAAGCAATGAGCATTTTTATTGTGTATTATTTTACAGATATCATTGGCATTGCAGCAGGGATTATAGGATCCATCATGTTGTTTTCCCGGATTTTTGATGGGATAACAGATATATTGATGGGTTACGTCATAGATAAGACGAAATCAAAGCATGGTAAGGCAAGACCTTGGCTATTATGGCTTGCGATTCCTTTTGCAATCTCAGCTGTATTACTGTTTACCGTTCCGGATGTAAGCACTGTTTGGCAAGTTGTTTATATTACAATTACCTATAATTTAGTTTGTTTGGTCTATACTGGCTTAAATGTACCATATGGAACCTTAAACTCCTTAATTACACAAAATCAATACCAAAGATCTATTTTAAATGTATTTCGTATGAGTTTTGCGTTAATAGGATCACTTATAGTCAGTAATTTGACCCTTCCACTTGCAAATATCTTTGGAGGAGGCCAATTTGGATGGATTATAACTTTCCTTATTTTTGGATCGATTGGTAGTAGTCTTTTCTACTTTTGTTTCAAATCAACCACTGAAAGAGTTAAGCCTGCTAGCAAGGAACAACAGCAAAATCCCGTAAAGCTAAAAGATAGTATAAGAACGCTTGGGAAAAATAAGTATTGGGCACTTGTGACGACATTTATCTTTATGACCTATATTTTTAATGCCTTAAATTCTGGAGCAGTCATTTATTTTGCTCAGTATATTTTAGATGACACCCTTCTAGTTGGACTTGTAACAACAGCTTATACAGTATTTATCCTTTTAGGAATGGTAATTGTAGCACCAATTACGAAAAGGTTTGGTAAAAGAAATGCCATTATTGTTGGGGAAGTAATTACGTTAATCGGTTATCTAATTATGTTAATTGACATCACTAATATAGCATTAATTGTAGCCGGTACGATAATTCGAGGAATCGGTAAGGCGCCGATCAATGGAAGTATGTTTGCGATGCTAGGTGACACGATCGAGTATGGGGAGTGGAAAACAGGTATTCGAAATGAAGGTATGGTATATAGCGGCGGAAGCATGGGTATCAAAATCGGTAGTGGATTAGGCACTGCTATTATAGGATGGGTATTATTCATTGGTGGATATGTTGGCGGCGGAGGCACGCAATCGAGTGCAGCATTGCTTTCTATTCAATCCTTGTTTATTTACATTCCAATGGCAATTACTGTTTTCTTAATTATCCTCATGCTATTCTATCGTTTAGATAAAATCTATCCTCGTATTATTAGTGATCTAAAAGCTAGAAGCGCAAACTAATTTCTAACAATTTATGTTATAGCAATAGTTGAAGCTAGTGGGAATGTACTAGTTTTGTAGATTCCTTTCCTAAATTACCTTAGAATTTACCAATGTTAAGAAAAGGGGTTATGAAATGAGTAAAATAATCAATCCAGTCTTGCCAGGCTATCATCCTGATCCTTCTATTTTACGAGTTGGAGATGACTATTATATAGCGGTCTCTACTTTTGAATGGTTTCCAGGCGTACAAATATATCATTCTAAAGACATGATTAATTGGAGATTGCTAACATATCCATTAACAAGAGAATCTCAATTAAATATGATTGGAAATGTCAATTCAGGAGGGGTTTGGGCGCCCTGTTTAAGTTATTCAGAAGGGATGTTTTTTTTAATCTATACAGATGTAAAAAGTAGAATGGGAGCTTTTAAGGATACACATAACTATTTAGTGACAGCTGAAAATATTGAAGGGCCTTGGTCTGAGCCGATTTATCTTAATAGTAGTGGATTTGATCCTTCCTTGTTTCATGATGAGGATGGGAGAAAATGGTTAGTCAATATGATTTGGGATTTTCGTAAAGGAACTAATTCTTTTGCAGGAATCGCCCTGCAGGAATATTCTGTAGAAGAAAAAAGGCTAGTGGGACCGGTACAAAATATTTTTAAGGGCTCAGAGATAGGGTTAACAGAGGCACCTCATATATATAAGCGGAATGGCTATTATTATTTAGTAACAGCAGAAGGAGGAACTTGGTATACCCATGCGGTTACAGTAGCAAGGTCAACTTCTTTATTTGGTCCATATGAAATAGATCCAACCAATCCAATCTTGACATCAGATGAGAGCAAAAAAGACCAGCTGCAAAAGGCGGGGCATGGAAGCTTGGTGGAAACTCAAAATGGTGAGTGGTATATGGCACATTTATGTGGAAGACCGGTTGTCGATAAAAAATGTATATTAGGGAGAGAAACTGCTATCCAAAAATGCTATTGGACAGAAGATGATTGGCTGCGTGTTGAAGGAGGACCAAATCCATCAACTATTGTAGAGGGACCGGATTTACAATTACATCCATTTGAACAAGAGAGCAACTTTGATGATTTCCAAGGTCATTCCTTAAAAAAATACTGGAACTCATTAAGAAGAATATTCACGGAGGATTGGATTTCACTAACAGAACGACCAGGTTATTTGACATTAAAGGGTGGAGAATCGATGAGCTCCCTCCATCATCAAAGCCTGTTAGCACGCAGACTAGAAAGTTTCACGGTGGAAGTAGAAACAGCAGTTGAATATACACCCGAAAACTTTCAACAAATGGCGGGATTAATTTTTTATTATGATACAGATGATTATGTGTACCTCCGAATTACAACACATGAAACGTTAGGAAAATGTATCGGAATCATTGAATCCAAGCATGGAGTTTATGATGAATTACTCGATCAAGATATACCTTTAAAATCTAAAGGGGAGGTTAAGGTAAAAGCACAAGTTGATCAGCAATGGCTACAATTTGCTTATGCAGAAGAAGATGAATGGAAGAATATTGGCAGTAAAATCGATATTAGTCATTTATCAGACGATGATGCAGATTATATACGCTTCACTGGGACCTTTGTTGGGATATGTACACAAGATTTAAGCGGGCAAAAGAAACCAAGTTATTTTTCATACTTTAAGTATGATGAGTTGTAAAACAGAATATCACAAGATGGGGCTGAGACAAAACTAAAAAGGCTATGCTTAAAGCTGAATAATCATTTGTTGAATTAGACGAATGATAAAAAGAATCTATTTTTGTTTCTCGCCCCATTTTATAAGATTAGTGAAATGGAGCGGAAGACACTCGACTCCTGCGGGAAATAGAGTAAAGGCTGAGACCCCGCAGCGCTGCAGTGAGGAGGCTCAGCTTCCTCCCCGCGGAAAGCGAGTGACTGGAGCGCAATGGAACGAACTTGTTTTTTAGCTATAAAAAGGATAAATCAGCGAAAAGAAAAACCCAAACTATTACGATGTTTTATTGTATTATAGTTTGGCTTTTTCTTTATGTAAAATTCTTTTGTCCCACCCTCATCTTGATGTGATAGGAAAAGGTATAATTAATTATTTTTCCCCATAGATAGTGATATTTATGAACTTAGTTCACAACTTTGCCATAACTTTGTGAACTAAATGTGAAATACATCACAATATACTTTTCGATAGTGGAAATAGTGTTATTATATAAGTGTAGTAAGAAACAAACAAGATCTTGTAGAAGTAAATGTGAATCAATGAACAAACTAATAATTAATCATTTTAAGGAGATGGAGAAAATGTTAGATTTATTAAGAAATAATAAAGTAGTCGCAGGAATATTGGCTTTCATCCGAATTTATCTTGGTTATCAATTTATCCATGCAGGATATGAAAAATTAACAAGTGGTGCCTTTGACGCAAGTGGATTTTTACAAGGGGCGATCGCAAGCAGCACAGGTGAACACCCAGCGGTACAAGGATGGTGGGCAACATTTCTAGAACATGTAGCACTGCCGAATGCAGATATATTCACTTTCTTAGTTCAATGGGGAGAATTATTAGTAGGAATTGCATTAATTCTCGGTTTATTCACAAGCTTTGCAACTTTAATGGGAATGGTCATGAACTTCGCATTCTTGTTTAGTGGAACAGTAAGCACAAACGGACAAATGATCTTACTAGCCATTTTCGTAATCGTGGCAGGGGCTAACGCTGGTAAATTTGGTCTTGACCGCTATGCAATGCCATATATCAAAAATCAAATAAATAATAGAAAAAATAAACATAAAAAAGAAGCAGCCGTTGCTTAAGAAGTTTAAAAAAGGGAAGCCAGTTACAATTAGTAGCTGGCTTCTTTTACATATGCAGTTCTTTTTTCTTCTTCTTGTTTAAAATAAGCTTTTGCTTCTTCGATAAAATAATGGACGATTGGAGAAACCCATCTGCTTTTATGGTAAAAAAGAAAGGAAGCGACTTGCCCATGTTTCTTATCTAAACGCCGTGCAGATAATCGTCCATCCTTTAATTCATTTTGAATGGTAATTTCCGGCACAAGCGCAAGTCCCAACCCACATTGTACACATTGCTTAATTGCCTCAATGCTCCAAAACTCATGAAAAGAAGTTGGTGTAATATTTTCTTCCGCTATAAATTTATCAAAAATGGTCCGATAGGGGCAGTTGCTTTCCGAATAAAGAATAGAATTAGGCTGCATATGACTAGGGGAAGAAATGATACTCATATTTTCGTCTAACATTTTAATGGTTTCTAAGGACGGATTCTTCTTGAATTCTAGATTAAGAAGTAAGGCGATATCTAAATCGCCAATCTCTACTAAATGCTGCAGTTCCTCACATGTCCCCATTCGAACAGATAAATGAACATCCGGAAATTTCTCTTTATATGCCTGAATGATAGTAGGAAGACGGTAAACAGTTAATGATTCTGAAGCCCCAATCGTTATTTTTCCTTTTTTCATACTTGAAGATTGATGTAGTTCTTTTGCTCCCTTATGCAGGCGCAGCATTTCATTTGCATAAGGAAGAAATGATTTGCCCAGCTCTGTTAACGCAATGGATTTGCCGAGACGATCAAAAAGTGGGCCTTCTAGTTCCATCTCTAATGCTTGTATATGGGAAGTAATCGAGGATTGTGCATAGCCAAGCTGAGTAGCCGCCTTAGCAAAACCACCAGCTTCCACAATGGCTTTAAACGTTTGTAAATGGCGTATTTCCATATAGTATCCTCCTGTTATCGGTATAATCGATATTATTTATCGTATATATCTATTTTACTGAATGATAAAAGGCAAATACAATAGGAAAGGAGAAATAATTAAAAAACATCAGGAATGGGGAAAAAAGAATGAATCAAAGAAAAATTGGTTCCTTGACTTTAAGTGGGTTAATTATTGGACCACTCCTAGGATCAGGAATTATTTTATTGCCAACTATTATTTATGAAAATATCGGAAACTATGCGATCTTTGCATGGTTCATTATGTCCATCATTGGCATATGTTTTGCTTATGTCTGCGGAGAGTTAATGATACAGTTTCCAGGGGAAGAAGGGCTTGGTAATGCCATGGAAAAGGCATTTGGAGCAAGAATAAAAAATCTTTCATCTGTTTTTCTTATGATTGCTGCTTTGATGGGACCAGTTGCAGTGATGATGACAGCAGCTGAATATATTCAAACTTGGCTATTTCCAGGCAAGATCAAAGTAGAATGGATTGCGTTTATTTTACTCATCATGAACGGGTTGATACTGTTATTTCGTCTTAATTTTCTTGGGAAATTGTCTTTTATCATCTCCACATTTGCCGTATTGATATTAGTCAGTGGAAGTGTATTTTCTTTAATAAACCATCCTTCTGATACTTGGGATTTTCCTGTATTTCATTTTTCTTCCTTTGGTTATAGTCTCTTATTGCTTTTTTGGACAATAGTCGGCTGGGAGATTGTTGGGAATTATTCTAGTGAGGTGAAAAATCCAAAAACAACCATTCGGAGAGCGATCTTTTTTAGTGCGGCTGTCATTTTGGTTGTTAATTTAGTCCTTTCTGCTGCTGTTCAGTGGACAACATATACAGGCACGTTTACTATTCGTTTAACGGGGATTATGTATCCATTGTTTGGACAGCTGTCTATTGGCTTATTGGCAATCGTCGCAACAGGACTTTGTATAACAACACATTTAATGGTTGTTGGTGGAGTAGCAAGACTAATAGCATCGTTATCAAAACCTATTTCCTCTCTCCATTTTCTAACTAAAAAGTTCTCTAATGGAGCACCATATAAAGCAATTGGTTTGCTTGTATTTATCCATCTTCTGTTTGCCTTTTTAGTCTTATTAAAATTAGTGACAGTAGAACAACTTGTTAGCCTTGCAAATGCCTTTTTCATTGCTAATGCTCTAATTGGTCTTTGTGCAGCAATTAAGTTATTGAAAAAACCATTGTTAAAAGGAATGGCTATAATGTTAAGTATCTTGTTTGCCATATTGCTTTTACGGTCATCCATTATTGCATTAGTCATTATCCTTGTTTTAACTGGATTATTTAGCGGATGGCACAAGAGAGAACTAACCGGCAAGAAAAGAGTGATGTACGATAAAAAAATGACCAAAATGTAGGCAAGATAAGATAAAATGGCTTATATAGTGAGTGACCGTATGCTATTCATTAAATTTAAGCCAAGGAGAAAAAGAAATTGATTGGAACATTATTTAACTGTTTTATGATTTTAGCAGGGTGCATGATAGGCAGTTTTTTGAAAAAGGGAATTAAAGAGGAGTATCAGGATATTTTAATGCAGGCAATGGGACTTGCTGCAACTGCACTGGGAATCCATTCCATTGTTCAATACATGCCAGACAGTAAATATCCTGTTCTGTTTATAGTCAGTCTAGCTATTGGTGGTTTGATTGGCGAAAGGTTAGATATTGAAAATGCTTTTAAACGAGTTGTAGGCAAATTCTCAAAGGGAAATTTGGCAGAGGGATTATCGACTGCGATTTTACTTTTTTGTGCAGGGACTTTATCCATTTTAGGACCAATTGAGAGTGCATTAAGGGGGAATCATACCTATCTATTTACAAATGCTATTTTAGATGGCGTAACATCGATTGTTCTAGCATCGACCTTTGGATTAGGAATTGCTGTTTCAGCTCTCGTTTTATTTGTGTGGCAAGGCTTTTTTTACGTAACAGCAGGCTTGCTGGCAAACTTTTTAACGCCAGATTTATTAGCAGAAATATCGATTATTGGTGGAATTCTTATCCTAAGTTCAGGACTTAGCATACTAGGAGTTAAAAATTTCAAGACATTAAATCTATTGCCGGCTCTGTTCATACCAGCAATTTGGTTTATAATTCTAAAGCTCTTTTAAACAAGGAACTTATGTCTAATCACTTTTGATTAAAAGTTTTTAATAAGGGTAATATACTTTTAAAACAGTTAAAGAGGTGATTACGATGGATAATACAATGAAACAAGAAGAACTTGAAACGTTAAGAGATCTGATTAAAGATGTCGATACAGCCATGTTGACAACTATTTCAGAAGAAGGGCTAGTCTCCCGTCCAATGAAAACGCAAGAAGTAGAGTTTGATGGTGATTTATGGTTTATAACAAAGAAAGACACCGATAAGTATGAAGAAATTTTACATGAAAATGAAGTGAATATCTCTTATGCAGGTAAATCCTATGTCTCGATAAGAGGTAGAGCGGAAATTGTAGAGGACATCGCCAAGAAAAAAGAATTATGGAGTAAGGCCTACGAAAAAATCATGAAAACGTCTTACGACGATCCGAATGTTGTTTTGATTAAAATAAAGGCAGAAGCAGCAGAATATTGGGATACTAGCTTTACAAAAAACATTGTCTATTTTTATAAAAGACTAGCAGGCAAAGAAGCGGAAAACACAGACATTAACGAAACAATTGAATTATAAGAATTCAAAAAAGCTCAGAGAACTTCTGAGCTTTTTTTATGTGGAGAAAATTAGGGGCCTGTTCTGATGAGAGGTAAATAGAAATCAAGAGTATCTCCAAAGAGTTAATTAGGAGAGAAAATTAAAAAAATATGAAGAGTGTAAAGCGAACTTGAAGTTTGTCAAAGGACTATTAGGTGTTTGTTAATGATTGGTAAATTTGGCTATTTCGTTAAATTTATATGGTTAAATAGGGATGTAATTCAATTGGGGAGGGGTTTGTTAGTGATTGCAGTAGAATTGAAGGACATTTCAAAATCATACGATAGACAAAAATCGGTAATTGATCAGATAAGTCTTTCCATAGAAGAAGGGGAATTTTTTGTGCTAGTTGGTCCATCAGGATCCGGGAAAAGTACATTATTACGAATGATTGCGGGTCTTGAAGAAATTTCTGGGGGCGTATTGAAGATGAATAATAAGATTGTCAATCACCTGCCTCCAAAGGAACGTAATTTATCTATGGTCTTTCAAAATTATGCCTTATACCCACACTTAACGGTTGAACAAAATATTCTCTTTGGTTTACGTGCCAAAAAAATAGACAAGTTAGAACAGCAAAAAAGACTACAGGAAACAGCTGAGATGATGGGATTAACGGATCTATTAAAACGTAAGCCGAAGGAATTATCTGGCGGTCAAAGGCAGCGGGTAGCTCTTGCTAGATCTGTTGTCAGTGAAGCGCCAATTTGTTTAATGGATGAGCCACTTTCAAATTTAGATGCAAAGCTCCGCGCCCACATGAGAATAGAAATCCGCCGTTTACAAAAGAAGCTCGGCTTAACGATGATTTATGTAACCCATGATCAAGTAGAAGCAATGACAATGGGGGATCGAATCATGGTTTTAAATGATGGGAAAATCCAACAGGTAGGCGAACCGATTACTTTATATAATCAACCAGCCAATTTGTTTGTTGCGTCTTTTATTGGTTCTCCGAAGATTAATTTAAGTAAAGGGAATTTAATTGATTATAAATTAGTGTTGGAGAGTGGTTTGCAAATTAGCATGGATAAAGAAGAAATTCTACCACTATTATCCTATCCAAATTTAACGATGGGGATAAGAGCGGAACATATTTTGCCAGCAGCTCCAGAAGAGAAGACGCACACTTTAGAGGTACTCAATGTAGAGCAGCTAGGAAATGAAACACTGTTAACCTTTGAAGTGGGTAATGAGCTTTGGACGGCTAAATGGTTAGGGCAATGGCGGATTCAGGCAGGAGATCATGTACCAGTTCAGTTGTCCTCTAAAAATATTTGCTTTTTTGATTCTGAATCAGGAGCATTGATTAGACCAGCAATTGCAGTCAAAGAACAAGAGGTTGTTGGACTATGAGTGAGGTTGTATATCGGCAGGAAGTGGAACCTTCCATTGATTTTATAAAAGAAAAAAAGAAGCAACATTTACAGTATTGGCTGAAAGGAATGCTATTTCTATTACCTTCTATTCTCTTATTTAGTGTTTTCTTATTTTATCCATTAGGAAGAACTATCTTTTTAAGTTTTTTCTTAACGGATAATCGAGGTGACCCAACAGTCTTTGTAGGGCTGGAAAATTACTTGGAAATTTTCAAATCTGCTATTTTCTTGCAAAGTTTAAAGTCAACCTTGTTTTTTGCTTTATACACAGTTCCAGGAACGATTATCGTCAGCTTATTTCTAGCGATTCTTGCCAATGAAAAGTTACGTGGAATTGGTGTTTTCCGAACCGTGTTTTCCTCTTCCATGGGGATTTCAGTTGCGGCAGCATCTGTATTTTGGATGTTCTTATTTCATCCGACAATTGGGTGGCTGAACCGTATTATAACAACATTTGGAATAGAGCCAATTGGCTGGCTGACCGATCCTAATTGGGCACTTTTTTCTGTATCTGTTTCTACCATTTGGATGAATGTCGGATTTACCTTCTTAATTTTATTAGGTGGACTTCAATCGATTGATTCTTATCTCTATGAAAGTGCTGATATAGACGGAGCCGGCTACTTTTATAAATTAAGACGGATTACGATTCCGATGCTTTCTCCCACTTTATTTTTTGTCCTGACTGTAACATTAATAAATGCCTTTCAAACATTCGGTCAAGTAGATATGTTAACAAGAGGTGGACCGCAAAACGAAACGAATTTAATCGTTTATTCTATCTACCAAGAGGCATTTATGAATTACCAGTATGGAACAGCAAGTGCACAAGCAATTATTCTTTTTGTCATCATTTTGGTTCTTACCATTATTCAATTTAAGCTTGGGGAAAGGAAGGTCCATTATCAGTGACATTGCCAATTCATAAAAAAACTATCTTTTACATTCTCTTAATCGTTTCGGCACTGCTCATTTTTTCGCCAGCTATAATCGCTTTTCTAATGAGCTTTATGTCTTCACAGGATATTATGACGGGAAAAATAATTCCAACCGGATTAACATTGGACAATTACATAAAAGTGTTTGAACGCTTTCCTTTAATGCAATATTTATTAAACAGTTTCATCGTTTCCCTTGTTATCATGCTCGGACAATTAATACTTGCTAGTTTAGCTGCTTATGCATTTGTTTTTTTAGAGTTTAAAGGGAGAGATTTAATCTTCTTTATCTTTATTGCAACCATGATGGTGCCATTTGAAGCATCTATCATCCCAAACTTTCAAACGATAAGAAATCTAAACTGGCTGGATCATTATAATGGTTTAACCATTCCGTTTTTTGCAACAGCCTTTGGTACGTTTCTCTTACGGCAAAATTTTAAACAAATTCCCAAAGAACTTAAGGAAGCAAGTGAAATTGCGGGAATTGGGGATCTTAAATTTTATTTAACGGTTGTTCTGCCAATGGCGAAAACAAGTTTGATTACACTAGGCGTGTATGGGTTTGTTACATCTTGGAATATGTATCTCTGGCCCCTACTGGCGACAACAAATGATAGTGTACGTACTGTTCAAATAGGGTTAAGGCAGCTTCAATCACAGGAACAGTTAAATGAATGGGGCGTTATTATGGCAGGAGCAATAATTGTTGTTCTGCCAACATTAATCCTATTATTTTTAGGGCAGAAAAAGCTTCAGAAGGGATTAACGGAAGGAGCTTTAAAATAATTTTTTCACGGTATTTAACTAACTGATATTTGGGGAGTGAAAGGAAAATGAAGAAAACAAAGCAGTTATTCAGTATATTCATGCTATCAATCGTTTTATTTATGGTAGGCTGCAGCAATAATGCAGAATCATCTACTAGTGGTGAAAAACAGGTGGGGCCAACTACCGTTACATTCTGGCATTCTATGGGCGGAGCAGCTCAAGAAGCATTGAATAGTATTGTAGAGGAATATAACAGTTCACAGGATAAGGTGAAAATCAAGGCAGAATATCAAGGTACATATGATGAAGCATTAACAAAATTCCATACAGTTGCAGGGACAGAAAGTGCGCCAACGATGATGCAGGTTTTTGAAATCGGCACAAAATCGATGATCAATAGTGGTTTTGTGGAACCGATTCAGACACTCATTGATGAAGATGGTTATGATATGAGCGGTTTAGAAGAAAATATCACAAACTACTATAAAATTAATGATACTTTTTATTCGATGCCATTTAACTCTTCTACACCAGTTATGTATTACAACAAGGATGCTTTTAAAGCAGCAGGTTTAGATCCCGAGAAAGCTCCCGCAACATTTGAGGAAGTAGAAGAAGCTGGAAAAGCGATAGCAAAAGCAAATCCAAAAATGAAAGGATTTGCCCTCCAAGCGTATGGTTGGTTATATGAGCAATTATTAGCTAACCAAGGAGCATTATTAATGAATAATGAGAATGGACGAACAGACACACCAACAGAAATTGGCTTTACGGATGAACAAGGAAAGTCGGTTTTTCAATGGGTTAAACGAATGATTGATGACAAAACCTTTGCTAACTATGGCACGAATGGTGACAACATGGTAGCTGGATTCCTTGCAGGAGATGTAGCAATGTTTATGCAATCGTCTGCTAGCGCAAGAGACGTCATTGATAATGCGTCTTTTGATGTAGGTGTGGCTTTTATTCCCCATCCAGAAGCTGTAGAAAGACAAGGTGTAGTTATAGGTGGAGCAAGTCTGTGGATGATGAAAGATAAGAGTGAGGAGGAGAAAAAAGCAGCCTGGGAATTTATGAAGTACTTACAAACAAAAGAAGTTCAGGCAAAATGGCATGTTGGCACAGGATATTTTGCAATTAATCCAGATGCTTATAGTGAACAAGTTGTAACAGAAGCATATGAGAAAATGCCACAATTGAAAGTTACAGTGGAGCAATTGCAATCTACTAAGTCTTCTTATGCTACACAAGGTGCTTTAATGGATATGATTCCAGAAGGACGTCGCATTAGCGAAACAGCACTTGAGACAGTTTATAACGGTGGCGATATCGAGGAGACGTATAGCAATATGGTAAAACAATTTAATGAAGCAATTGAAAAGGCGAATCGGGCTAGAAAATAATAGATCGTTTAGGAAACAGATTAATTTTATACTAGTTAGTCTGTTTCTTTGCCATTAACAAAGGAGAGAGAAAGCATGAATCAAACCAAAGTATACGGACATAGAGGAGCAAAAGGCCGATTTCCTGAAAATACGCTTCTTAGTTTTCAACAAGCGATACTACAAGGAGTAGATGGAATTGAATTAGATATCCACCTGACAAAGGATGGGGAAGTAGTTGTTATTCATGATGAATTTTTAAATCGCACAACCGACGGAACTGGGTTTGTAAAATCCTATACACTAGAAGAGCTTAAACAATTTAGTGCGGGAAGTAAATTTTCCTCCCTTCCTGATTATGAAGAAAGCTGGATCGCAGAAAAAGTGCCTACATTAAAAGAGGTATTACAGTTGCTTGCTCCATACGATATCGAATTAAATATTGAACTTAAAACTTATACATTTGCATATGAAGGAATTGAAGAAAAGACTCTAGCACTTGTGAACGAATTTGGAAATGGGCGGAAGGTTGTTTATTCTTCTTTTCATTTGCCGACTTTATTAAGAATAAAAGGACTGGATCCATCTGCTTCGATTGCGTGGTTATTAAATCAAGTCATTTCCAACCCTCTCGATTATATAAAAAGCTTGGAATTAGAGGCTTTGCATCTCCATAAAGAAATGGTGATTGATAACTTAAAAGATTGGCAGGAATTAAGAAAGCATGTAAGAGTATGGACTGTAAATAAAAAGGAAGAGTTAACTAATCTTATCGAAGCCGAAGTAGAATCTATTATTACTGATTATCCAGAAGTGGCCATAGCGATTAGACAAGAAAGGACTGTTTCTGTTGAGTGAATTTTTAAATAGAAGCATCCTTTTGCTGATTTTAATTGTCTTCCTTTCTGCCTGCGGAAATAATCAGTCAGTACAAACGATGGTCAGTCCATCTGTGACAGAACACGAAGAAACTCCAAGGGTGATCGCACATAGAGGGGCAAATGAATGGTACAACGAGAGTACCATTACTGCCTATCAAATAGCAGCTCAATCTGGTGTGGATTCATTAGAAATGGATTTAAGAATGACAAAGGATGGCGAGTTAGTTGCCATGCATGATGACACAATCGATCGGACTACAAATGGCAAAGGGAAGGTTTCTGATTACACATCAGAAGAACTAAGAGCGTTTCAAACAATCGAATCGGATAATAGGAAAGAGATAAAGGAAAAAATTCCTACATTAAAGGAAATAATCGAAACTTTTCAAGATACACAAAAGTACTATATTGAGACAAGGCTGGTTGATGGAAAACTAGCAATGGAGGAAAAGCTAATTAACCTATTAAAGGAGTATGGGCTTTTAGACAAAAATTTGGTGACGATTCAATCCTTTTCAGAGGAGAGTTTATTGAAAATCAAAGAAATGGCACCAGATACTGAATTAGCGCTTCTTTTTCGCAAAGGCTCTTTTTCCCTAGAAAAAGCTAGTACGGTTGATTTTCCTATCATCGGCATAGAGTCTACAGATATTACAAAAGAGGTGGTAGACGAATTACATAAAAAGGAAAAAGAGGTACATGTCTATTTTACGAATAAGAAAACGCAAAAAGTGGAACAAGAACGAGTTCACGAATTTGGAGTGGATGGCTATTTCACCGACTTTATTCATTTTACGAAAGAGATTTTAGCAATATAAACAGGGAAAAATGGGGGTGAAGAATTAATTCACGCCCATTTTCCCTGTTTATATTGCATAGTTAGCTTAAACAAATGTTTTTATATGTTTCGTTACACAGAGTTTTAAATATAGAGTCAGGCAGCGGTAAATAGCAGTCATAAGCAATTTTTGCATGTTCTCGTGCTTTATCGATATTATTAAGTTCCTTATAACAAAGAGCAATAAATATATCTTTGGTATAATAAATAGCTTGGTCAACAGGATGGTTAATATGTTTAGGTATATAAATTGTTCTTAAAATGTCGAGTGCTTCTTTATATACTTTTACATAGTACATCGCTTTTCCCTTTTGAAGCATATTCCAATTATCACCGCTTCCTTTTTGAGTGTTTTCGTCAAAAGTTAAATATTGATCAATGATAGGCATTGCTTGATGGTATTCTCCCTTTACATGCAGTAAGTATTCCACATAAATTACATCACAGAGTTCTTCAAAAATTTTATCTTCTACAAATTCACCATATTGCTTTAGTTTTTTTAAGTAGTAATGAAATTTTTCTTCATCTCCCACTAGCAAGGCAACCACTGTAGCAAGCTTATAGATATCGTCTATTTTGTAGTAGAGTTTTTCTTTTCTCGAGTATTCCAATGCGCTTTCCACTGCTTCTGAAGTTGCTTTTATGTCTCCGATTGCTGAATATAAGGCAGCGATATGATAATCCATAGTGACTTTAGTCATAGGATCTATCTTTATATGAGTTGTTTCAATATGATGTCGTTCTTCCAAATAACATTGTAAAGCGTCTTGATAGCGGTGTTCCAAATAAAAGTTTATTCCTCTGAAGAATGCAATGTTTGCCCGATTAGCAGTAAGATTAAGCGAATCATAAATTAATGCTGCTTTATCACAATATAATGCCCATTCCTTTTTATTCAGACAAAATAGACTGCGGCTATAAATTTCCAATAAGCGAGCTGATTCATAGCTTTCATTCAAATTAGAGATATAGGGCTCAATTAAGGCGGTCAGTTTGGAGCATTGTTCTATGGTTTCCTCAGAGTGTTTAAAATAAATACGAAATTCTTCATGTATCTTTTCTGCTTCCTCTAATACTTTTCTTAATTCAACAATACTTACCTTTTCTAATAACTCTGATATATCAACGCCTAGTCTTCCCGCAATATATTCCAAACTCTCCATAGAAGGGCGCGCTTTATTATTCTCAATTTGACTAAGCATGCCTTTGGTTAATCTATCGCCAGCTAATGCCTCAAGGGTCATTTTTTTTTGTTTTCGTAATGTGCGAATGCGTTCGCCTAACATAATCGTACAACTCCTTCTTTCGATAGTTTAATTATATTAAACTTTTCCTTGAAAGGAAAGTTTTGGTGTGATATGATTTGTTTAATTTAATTAAACTTTTAAAGGAAGGACGATGTTTTGGTGAAAGAATATTCGTTAGAAAAGAGGGCCACCTACCATTTATGGACATTCGTCAGTAGTAAATTAATTGCCACAGCTGGGTCACAAATTTATACATTTGCAATTAGTTTATATATTTTGCATTTAACTGGCTCGTCGATGAGTTTTGCCGTAAATATGTTATGCAATATTTTGCCGCGGACAGTTGTAGCACCTTTTGCTGGGTCTATTATTGATAGGTATCCTCGTAAACATATTGCGATTACAGCGCAGACAGCCTCTACCGTATCTATTGGTGGATTGCTGCTTTATAGTGTAACGATGGGATTATCTCTACCTGCTATTTATACAACATCTTGTATTTTATCTATAACCTCGATGTTTGCGAGCAATGCTTTTACTTCTTCTTTAACAGGATTAGTGGATGAAAGCCGCATTCAAAAAGCGTCTTCCATGAATCAAATTGCTGTTTCTATTGCGCAAATTGCCAGTCCTGCTATCGGTGGAATATTATTCGGTCTTGTCTCCATGTCTGTTTTTTTAACTATTTTTCTGATTGCCTCGTTGATTGCTGTTGTACTTGATTCCACAATGAATTTTACATTGTTTGAAAAGGAAAAAGAAAAGGCAGAACAACAGGAAACGGTTTGGAGGAGTTTGAAGGCAGGATTAGTTTATGTTAAGAATCAACCGCTATTAGTAGCTATGATTAGTATTAGTCTTATTGTCAATTTTATTTTTACTGCTTTTAATATTGGTTTTCCTTATGTAGTGAATACAAAACTCCATATGCCATCTGTCCAATTTGGAATGGTGGAAGGTGCTTTTGCGGTTGGTACTTTATTGCTTTCTATTTATCTTTCATTAGGAAAGGAATTTAAACAACCCTTCCAAGTAAGTAAATTGGGAATTATAGCGCTAGGAATATTAATGGCAGCTGCAGCTATTCCAATCTTCATTCCGATGTCGGCAGCCTCTATATTTATCTTTTACTTAATGCTAATGTTTTTGTTTGGATCTGTTAATATACTGGTTAATATCCCAATAATGGTATTAATGCAAAAGAAGATTGCGAATGAATATAAAGGAAGGGTTTTTACTATATTAGAGACATTTGCAATGGGAATGATGCCGGTAGGAACACTTATATTTGGTGTGTTATATGATTATGTTCCTGCGCAATGGATTCTCTTAATAGCTGGTGCCTTATTGATTATATCTGTATTCATCCTTGCAAGGCCATCTGTGATGGAAAAGGCAGCAGAATCAGGGGATACAGTTCCGGTAACCAAACATAGAGCAACTTCTGTATAATAATGAAGCAAATTTCTACAGTTTCCGTACTCAAAAATATCTGGGATGAACCATGGTTTTCCGGAGCAGATAAAAAAGCTGCATCTAAAAATCAAAATCTTTATTCTAAAACTCTCCTTCCGTAATAGGAGAGTTTTTTCTATTGATAAATATAAGATTAATAGGAGATAACGAATATTCTAGTTATAATAAAGAGGAAAGCTGATTATATTAGATTAGTTAAATGAACTTTAAGTAAAAGCAGAGGTAATGTTCTTATGGATAAAAAGGTAAAAGATAAAAAAAAGGAGGAATATCGATCGGCAGAGGATAAAGCTGCTCGTTACTTCGAATCCCTTCAAAAGCAGTTAGTGGATAAGGCTTATGTGTCGCGCTTAACGAACGACTTTCAAACATGGAAAATAAACCATATTCATTCTCCATCCATCCTTAGCTATTTTTCCCGAAAAAAAAGAAAACCACGAGTAAAAGGATATCGCCCTTATATAGAGTGGTTAAACTATGCAGGCAAACTAGATAACTATTTGCATAGAAGTGTTTCCTATCTATATATGCGCGATTTAGGAAAGACGCTTTCTTCTCCTTTCACACAAGAAAGAGTTAATGAAGTAGTTGGAAAGGTGAAAAATTATTTATTAAAGAAAGAAACAAAGGAAGATAATTTTAGTGTCTCCCGTATATACAAATTAGCTAAAAAAGATGCTGTTGAACATACAATGATTTGGGTTATGGAAAAACTGAAACGAGTGACTTCACATATTCCTGCTGGGATGAGCGTAGAGCATGCCCAGCGAAAAATCTTGAAGATTCTTGCAGGGGTCTTGATGCACGAATTAGAAGAAAGAAGAACCATGGACCTTTCAGACGAAGAGCGCCAGCTACGACTAGAAAAAGCTATTAAACTAGGCTTCTATTATGGATTGACCTATCCTTTAATTGATGATTTACTTGATGCCCATATTTTATCACCGGAAGAGGAAGAACGTTATTCTGCTCTAATCCGAAGCACCTTAGAAACAGGGATAGTCCCACATTTTGGTGTGTGGCATGGAGAAAATAAAGAGCTTATTTCCTTCATCCATAAGGAGTTAAAAGAAGCATTTGAATATATGAAAAAACAGCATGATAATCAAACATGGGAGCTATTTTTAAATCAATCCTATATCTTTTTTCATTCACAAGAGGTCGACAGAAAAAAGAAATTAACTGTTAGCACATACTCTAATGAAGAAATATATATCCCAGTAATCCTTAAATCTTCTGCTTCGCGACAGATTGTTCGCTCGTTGATGAATGCACCAGAGGATGAAGGGTATAATCAAAGAACATTTTATTATGGAATTTATAATCAGCTGGCCGATGATTTAGCCGATATGTTTGAGGATAAAAGGGATGGGGCTGTAACGCCTTATACGTATTATCTGACTTATTATCAAACGAGAAAGGACTTACTTAATCCTTTTGAAATGTATTGGACCGTCATTTCCTATTTGATTCACGATGTCTACCATTCAGATTCAAAAACCCAAGAAGTCTTATTAGACCGTGCAGTTAACGGATTAAAACGACTAAAGGAAAAATTGGGAAATGAGAAATATGATGATTTAATGGGAATTCTCACAAAAGATTTTCCCGTCTTTAATCGATTATTACAGCAGATGGTGGAAAAATCAGATGATGTCGACTTTTTCGATAAGTTATTACGTGATCATATGATTAGTATTTTAAAGGAAAATCACAGAGAACAAGAAGCGTTTTCTGAAATGATTCAATCAACCCGGGTATCTATCGATAATATGCTGCCAATTACAGAAAATGCACAATTGAAAAAAGATATCGTGACAGACGCAGCAAATTATAGTCTTACTGGAAATGGAAAAAGATTACGACCGGTTATTACTAGTTTTATTGGGGAAAAAGAATGGGGATTAGATAATACCCAAATTGCCCCCCTATTACGATCAGTGGAATATATGCACACAGCTTCTCTAATATTTGACGATTTGCCATCGCAGGATAATGCCGCAATAAGGAGAGGACGACCAACGCTGCATGAAGTGTATGATACTGCAACAGCAGAATTAACTGGATTATTTCTGACACAAAAGGCAATAGAAGAACAAGCTAATTTACGTGATTTTGATGAATCCAGGGTATTACAGCTGATTCAATATACAACGAAAGCCACCGCTGATATGTGCAAAGGCCAGATAATGGATTTAGAATCACGCGAAAAACAACTATCTCTTCAAGAACTGAATACTCTATGTTTTTATAAGACGGGCCTTGGATTTGAAGCAGCACTTGTTATGCCAGCCATTTTAGCAGGAGTTCCAGAAAAGGTTAAGGATTTGCTGAAGAAATATGCTTATCATGCTGGAATTGCATTTCAAATAAAGGATGATTTACTCGATGAAGAGGGAAGTAAAGAAATATTAGGAAAAGAGTCTGGAATGGACAAAGACAATAATACATCCACTTTTGTAAGTGTGCTAGGTGTAGAAGGTGCCAAAAAGGAAATGTGGGAGCATTATTGCATAGCGTTAGATGTAGTCGATGCTATACCGAAGAAGACTAATTTTTTAAGGTACTTAGTAGATTATATGGTTAATCGAAATCGGTAATAATAAATAGATATAGATTGTTTAAAGGAGAATAATGTGATGAAAATTACCTTTTTAGGAAAATATGGAGGTTATCCTGGGAAAGAAAGTCCGACCTCTTCCTTCTTATTGGAGTCCGCTGGATTTCATTTATTGGTTGATTGTGGGAGCGGCGTGCTAGCGAAGGTGCAATCCTATGTGGATTTAAAAGATTTAGATGCGTGCATTCTTTCCCATTATCATCATGATCATATCGCAGATATAGGCGTGCTGCAATATGCTATGTTAGTGGAATCTATACTTGGAAATCGCGCAGCAGCTTTCCCAATTTATGGACATAAACAGGATAGCAAGTTTGAGGAATTAACCAACAATATTTATACAGAAGGGCGAGAAATTTCTGTAGGAAAAACATCTAATATTGGACCGTTTACTATTTCTTTTTGTGAAACGATTCATCCTGCCTACTGTTTGGCAATGAAGATCCAAGCAAATGGCAAAACCATTCTTTACACTGCAGATACAGAGTGGAAGGATGAGTTAGTAGTTTTTGCGGAAAATGCGGATCTCTTAATAAGTGAAGCAAGTATATATAAAGAACAGTTCGGCTTAGTAAAAGGACATTTAACTGGTGAAGAAGCTGGGAAGTTAGCGGAACTTGCCGGTGTAAAGCAGCTTTTATTAACCCATCTTCCCCATTATGGAGAACAGGAAAAACTGGTGGAAGAAGCAAAAGAAATTTATAGTGGTCCCGTTCAGTTGGTATATCCAGGCATGGAAATAGATTTTAAATAGCAGTAAAAAAAGTGTTGGTTTCATTTAATTGAAATCAACACTTTTTTTGCAGGGATAAATCATTTTGACAAATTCATATTCTCCACCATTAGTATACTGAAGAAATGTAGCTGCCTCTTTAAAGCCGGCTTTTTTGTATACTTTTATAGCTCGATCATTAAAGACAGCAACAGCCAAGGTGATAAAAGCTGGCGAAAAGCGTTCCTTTATATAATCGATCCCAGTGGCTAAAAAGGTATAGCCAAGTCCTTGTCCTGTTAAGTCTGGCCTTAAACCAAGACCAATATCAATTGTGTCGTTTTCTTCATGATGAATACTAAAAAAGCCAGTGAGTCGATTGTTTTCTGTAACAGCATAAACAGAGTCAGCTCTTTTTTCCCTATCAAGAAAATCTGTTAAATCCTCTTCATCCGCTTCCATATTATAAAACGCATACTTTCCATCATAATGCCAGTTAAAAGCAATTTCCTCTGCTTGCTCTTGGGTAATAAGTTGAAATGAATACATAAAAACCTCTCTTTTTTTAAATCATAACATATAGAAATATTTTGATAAATGAGAAATTACTCTTCTCTCGTCTAGTTGAACAGGCTATACTTAAGAAAATAAGAAGGGGGCATCAGACAAATGGAAAAAGAAAATCAAATTCTATTTCATATAGAAGAAACAACTATATTAGAAGTACAAAAGGCACTGGATTCGGGTCAAATTACTTCATGGGAGCTAACAAAACAATATATAGAACGAATCAAGACATTTGATTCGACGTTATGCTCCATTAGAGAAATTAATCCAGATGCATTAGCAATTGCTGCTGAACTGGATAAAAAAAGACAAGAAATGGATCAAATTGGCCCCCTTTACGGTATTCCAGTCATCATTAAGGATAATATTGATACACAGGATGCGATGGCCACAACGGCTGGCTCGATTGCCTTAGCAAATAATTTTGCCAAAGAGGATGCCTTTATTGTAAAAAAGCTGCGCGAAGCAGGAGCGATTATTATTGGCAAGGCAAATTTATCCGAGTTTGCCAATTTCATTACGGAATTAAATATGCCAAATGGTTATAGCTCATTAGGCGGCCAGGTAATGAATCCGTATGGGCCAGGAGTATGGGATGTTGGTGGTTCAAGCTCTGGCACTGGAGCAAGCATTGCTGCCAATTTTGCTGTGGTAGGAATAGGGACAGAAACATCTGGTTCGATTCTTAGTCCTGCTAGCAATAATTCCCTTGTTGGTATTAAACCAACGTTAGGTCTCATTAGCCGGACCGGAATTATTCCGCTGGCGCATAGCCAGGATACGGCAGGGCCGATGACTAGAACGGTTCAAGATGCCGCTATCTTACTGGGAATAATGGCAGGAGTGGATGAAAGAGACGAGGTGACATTAACAAGTATTGGTCAGCCTAGGGATTATACTGCATTTTTAAAAGCAGATGGTCTGAAAGGAAAAAGAATTGGAGTTGATCGTTCCTTCTTACCGGAAGAGGAAGAAGAAGTTGCATTATTTAATAAAGGCTTAGAAGAATTAACGCAGCAAGGTGCTATTTTAATAGATATGACGATCCACCGTGAAAAATTTGACTCCATTGTTCTTTATCATGAGTTTAAATATGGGATAGATAATTACCTGCGTAAATGTGCAGAAGAAGTTCCTGTCCATTCATTAAAGGAAGTAATTGAGTTTAATAAAAATCATTTAGATGTTGTAAAATATGGCCAGACTATTTTGGAATACTGTGAAACGTTAAATGGAGATTTAGCAGACCCTACCTATAAGGAACATCGGGATAAAGATATTCGATTATCCGCTTTGGAGGGCATAGATGCAGCGATAGAAAAATATGAATTAGATGGTTTAGTATTCGCGAAATATGTAGGCTGTGAGCTGCCAGCAAAAGCAGGCTATCCATCAATTACTGTACCAGCTGGTTATACCCCGAAAGGGAAGCCGATGGGATTAACCTTCACTGGAGTAGCTTATAGTGAACCGAGTCTGATTGAAATGGCCTATAGCTACGAACAAGCAATAAAGCATCGTGTCCCGCCAGCTTTAGCATGGAAAGGGCTGAAATAAGATAAATAGAGAAAGGGATGCCATTAAACTCCGTCTATTCATTCTTTTGAGAATTCCTTATTAAAAATCAAAGTAGAAGAAACAGGTTTTCACTAAAAAGCTATATTAAACTAGCCTTCTTCATCTTATTCATTAGTTAAGCTCCATTCAGGCATAAGCTAACTGGCAGGATAATATATTAATAGAAAGGGTTATTGTTTACTAGCTATCTAAATAGTTTGTCCTAGATTGATTTACGTATATAAGCTATAATAAAAACAAAAAGAAAGCTCTTACATTTAAATCGTATAACCAAAAAGAAGAGAGAAAAAACGGCTGTTAGTAGAAGATGAGTACTAACAAACGGTTAACAAAATAAGAGGATTTCATGTTTTTAAGGAGGAAAAGCAATTGACTTTATCACGTGTACTAGTTGGTGTTTTTAAAAGTTTTGAAGAAACAAAGGAACAGCCTAAGGTTCCTGAATTGAAGACTCGTTATTATAAAAAAAGCCGGGATCGCTTAATGGAAACGATTAAGAATGTAGTCGAAAGAAAACTGACAAATTGGGATCTGAAAAAAGTAGATATGGAGAGAGGAGAAATCGTACTCAGCAAAGGCTCAAGCTTAATGATTGTGACTGTTTACAAATTAGCAGGAATGCAATCAGCTGTGGATGTTTATTGCTCAAAGGAAGGGACTTTGGGTGATTTCGGCTCAAGCTATAAACATATTCAACATTTTTTTAAAGCACTTCATACAGAGATACAGCCAGAAAAAGGGTAAATGTCAATAATACTACATTCATTTGGAATGGAAGTGGATAAAAAGTGAAAATATTAATTACCGGGGCAAATCGAGGCTTGGGAATTCATCTAACTAAAACTGCTTTGAAAAGGGGACATACTGTGCTTGCAGGAGTTCGAACGGTTCAGGAAACTTCTCCTATTAATCTTTTGAAAGAACAATATCCAGATCAACTACATACATATTACCTTGATGTTACTCAGGAAGAATCAATTATCAAAGCGGCTGAACTTGCTGCCAAGGATGTTGGAGCCATTGATGGGATTATTAATAATGCAGGAGTGTTAACAGAACGAGGGAAAAAGATCGAAGAATTAGATTTCGAGCATGTCCAATTTACGATGGACGTCAATGTATTAGGACCAATGAGAGTAGTGAAGCATTTTCTTCCGCTTATACATAAAGGCGAGGATAAAGCTATTATTAATATTTCTTCCGAAGCAGGAAGTATCCAAAACGCCTATGGAGGAGATTTCCCGTACGGTATTTCCAAAGCGGCACTGAATATGTTTAGTGTTCAATTATCAAGATATGTAAAAGAAAAGAATATTACGGTATATGCTATTCATCCTGGCTGGATCAAAACGGATATGGGTGGGGAAGATGCAACAGGCTATCCAGACGATTCGGCAAAGGGGATATTAGATATTTTAGAAGGAAAAATCGTCGGAACGAGTGAATTAGGTTTTATTGATTTTAGAGGACGGGAAATGAAAATCTAAGTAATATATAGATAGTATCAGAAATGGGCGGCGCGATGCAAAGCTATTTCTGATTTTTTTATGTATGGAAACTCTTTTAAACGAAATGATAAAAGAAAAATCCCCACTTTTTGTAGATTCCCATTATAATAGAAATATTATTTATAATATTCTGTTGATTTGTTTTGGAAGTTAAACGAAATGATAAAAGAAAAATCCCCACTTTTTGTAGATTCCCATTATAATAGAAATATTATTTATAATATTCTGTTGATTTGTTTTGGAAGGAGAATCTGATGAACAAGGAAAAAATCGTAACAATGCAGCTTTTAAATCAAAAACATATGGAAGAACTGCTTTCTCTAGCGACTATTGTCGGCTGGGATTATGATAAGCAAGAAATCCGCACTTTACTTGCTTCGGGGACGGTCTTTGGGCATGTTAATGATAAACATACGGTGGTATCCTGTGCCGCAATTATTCCATATGGAAGCAATTTGGCATCTATCGGTATGGTTATTGTTCATCCAGATTATCGTGGAATTGGTTTAGCCAAGGAGTTATTAGTTACATGTATGAATCAGGTTTCAAAAGATTCTGCCCTTATGTTAATTGCCACGCGAGAAGGAAGACCAGTTTATAAAAAATTGGGATTTAATGATTATAGTCATGTGACGAAACTACTTGGAGAAGGGCAGCAGTGCAGACAATCGCTAAATGGTTATACGATAAGCCCATATCAGTCAAAAGATTTTAAAGAAATGCTCAAATTGGACAAAGAGGCATTTGGCTGTGAGAGAGACCTGTTTCTAAAGAATAGATTTGAGCAGGCAAAAGAAGTAATAGTGATAAAGAAAAGTAATTTGATTGTTGGCTATGCTGCTGCTGTAAAAAAGCCTGCTAATCTAGTGATAGGTCCCGTTGTTGCTCAAAATGATGAACAGGCTATGCTTCTTATACAAACAATCATCTCTAACAATAGGGGGATGATAAGAATGGACCTAGTAGAAGGGAAAAAAGAGATAATAAAAGCACTCGTAGAATTAGATTTTCAAGAAAAGGATCGTCCTCCGGTAATGGTTAAAAATAGCGAAGCGTTTCCTGAGAGAAATGGCAGTCTTTATGTAATTGCAGCCCAGGCTTATGGATAAAGGATTTAGATTTGCCAAATAAGAAAGAGGTTTTTGGATGAGTATAAAGTTAGAAGAATTATTAAAGCTCCCTTCCCTGCGTGAGGCAAAAGTAGTTGCAGGGAAAGAGGGACTAACAAAGCTAGTTTCCTCTATTTCGGTTTTAGAATATACGGATGTAGCTTCTCTGAAGGAAGATTTGTTTAATAATGATGAGTTTTATGGAAGTGAAATTGCTATTTCTGCCTTAATCATGATTAAAGATGATGTTGAGGCACAATGCAGAACAATTGAGCATTTGCATAAAGTAGGGGAAATTGGCTTAATCTTATATTATGTCGGTGTTTTTCTCCCGAAAATTGATGAGAAAGTTATCGAATTAGCAGATACACTCGGTTTTACATTAATTGTTATGCCTGAAAAGCAAATGTCTTTGCGTTATAGTGAAGTTATATATGAAGTCATTGAAGCGATTGTAAAGAATGAGATGGCTTCCCCTAGCTTTGTAAGTGAGATGGTTGAGCAAATATCTGGAGTACCACTTCCACAAAGAAATATGGACACTGTCTTAAAAATACTGGCTGACCGTACTCGTTCTTCTCTTGTATTAGCCAATAAAAATAACCAGGTGATCCATGCAGTCACATGGCCAAGAACAAGTACAATGAATATCTTTGAAACAGTTGAGCAATATAAAGAATTGTCTGTTGACCAAGTTTTGGTGAAAAGAAATGGCGACCATCCTTTATATATATCAAAAAAAGTAATTGCCCAAGAAGGAATCCCTTTTTTAAATTTATATATTTTGAAGGAAAAGGATCCTTTAGTTCTTGATACAGCTGTTCAATTAGCAGAAGTCGTGCAAGTATTTATTAATTTATGGGGAAAACACTACGATGAAATAAGTACAGCAGAGCTAATGAAGGCGATTATGAACGATGAAAGTGTAAAGATGCGACGTCTGGCCAATATATTAAATATTGATGTCACAGCTATCCATATGATGTGGATTGTGGAAACGAACAATATGGAGGAAGAGCAACTGCTGAAGAAAGTAAAAGAATACGTCAGACAGAATTATCATGTTTCATTGGTTGATTTTTATAATGGTTTTCTTATTATCCTAGTAGATGATTCTATTATTCAAGAAGATCCCTTTCAGTCAGCAAATCGATTGTTAGCTTTGTTGGATGAAAAGGAACAGAACTTTACGATAACTATTTGTCAAAATATGAACAATACAACAGAGGTTCAGCAAGCATATACGAACTGTAATGAGTATTTACGGATAGCAAAAATTATTTATCCATATAAAAAAATATTTACCCTGCAAGAAATGAATTTTTCTTTAGAGTGTTTTCAGATTATTAATAGTGGAGAATTGGCAATTGAGAAAATATTGCAGCCTATTTCGCCTATAAGAGAACATGGCAACCAAGCAGAAGAGCTTTTAAGTACACTTACGGTATATTTATTAGAAGGTAATAATCGTTTTCAGGAAACAGCTGATATTCTTTACTTACATAAAAATACGATAAAATATCGAATTCAAAGGATAATCGAAATTCTCAAATATCCTGTTACGAAATCACCAGAAGTTTTTCAGTTATACAAAGCTGTCGCTGTTTATCGAATGTTAGCACAAATAAAAGAGCAATAGAAAAAAGAGCATTTTTGTTCAATTAAACAAAGAATGCTCTTTTTATTTTTCGGTTCAGCTAAATACATATAGTTTCGTTATCGATATAATAAGTTTTAATTAAATAAAGGAGGCGTGAAAATGAGTGACAACAGAGACGGAAATCAGGAGGCACAATCATGGCAGAGTCTAGCTTTTCTATGGACGGGCTCGATGATTTGTATACCTAGTTTATTAATAGGCGGTACACTAGTTAGTGGTATGCCTTTATGGGAAGCTGTCCTAGTCGGGTTATTAGGGTATGGAATTATTGTTGTTTTAATGATCTTTCAAGGAATACAAAGCAGTGATATACACAAGCCGACCGTTAGTGTCGCTTCGCAAGTTTTTGGAGAACAAGGCTCAAAGAAAATAATTTCGATTATATTAGCTGTTGCATGTCTGGGCTGGTTCGGAATACAAGCAAATGTGTGTGGGGCAGCATTTTCCCAATTTTTAAGCGTATATGGGATTAATCTGCCAGTACCGCTTTCTTCCCTCATATGGGGCATCATTATGCTGTTATCAGCCATTTACGGGATAAAAATACTGAATATTCTAAATTACGTTGCAGTTCCTATTTTGCTTGCAGTCTGTGTCTATGCAGTTGCGGTTTCTTTAATGGGTGACGGTGTTGCACAAATAAAAAATTATCTGCCGGCTGGATCCATGTCCTTTTTATCTGGACTTTCTATTACGATTGGTTCATTTGCGTTAGGTGCAGTTATTGCAGGGGATTATTCTCAATATGCGAAATCACGTAAAGATGTTGGCAAAGCTGCATTTATTGGGATATTGCCTTCTGGAGTCTTAATGATCACTGTTGGCGCTATATTGACCCTTACTGCTGGAACTGCTGATATTACAAGTGTATTTACAGAACTAGGACTACCTGTTTTGGGAATTATTGCTCTTATCTTAGCAACCTGGACTACGAATGCAGTAAATGCCTTTTCTGGTGGAATTGCCATTATCAATGTATTTAATATTTCAAAAGAAAAAGAACGGATAGCAGTTGCGATTGCAGGTGGTGTAGGCACACTTCTTGCTGTGGTTGGAATTTTAGATTATTTTATTCCGATTATGTCCGTGCTTTCTGCCATGATTCCTCCTGTCGCAGGGGTAATGATTGCTTCTTATTGGGTTATTCAAAAAGGGGACAAATCAAAATGGGCTAGTAAAGCAGGAATAAATTTCTTAGGAGTAATCTCTTGGCTTGTTGGGGCAGCGATTGCAGGCATTCCTGTTATCTTCTCTTTTTTTCCAAGCTTACCACAGCTACCAAATCAGCCATTGATTGGAATGGTTATTTCCTTTGTATGTTATCTAGTAGCCAGAAATATTATCGTTCAAAAACAAGTATCTATTAATCAATAATCACAACTGGAGGGAATCACATGCGATATTTAGATGAAGAAGCGATTGAAAATATAGCAGTTGGAGCAGCATTTCTAGGTACAGGGGGTGGAGGGGACCCTTACATAGGAAAAATGATGGCTCTTTCAGCGATAAAAGAAAATGGTCCCGTTCAACTTTTGTCACCCGAAGAAGTAGAAAATGATGATTTTTTTATCCCAGCGGCAATGATGGGGGCTCCATCTGTGTTGATAGAGAAATTTCCAAAAGGTGATGAATTCGTACGTGTATTTAAAAAACTAGGTCAATATTTAAATAAAGAAGTAAAGGGAACATTTCCCATGGAAGCAGGGGGAGTCAATTCCATGATTCCTATTGTAGTTGCTGCACAGTTAGGATTGCCGCTCATTGATTGTGATGGAATGGGACGGGCATTTCCAGAACTACAAATGGTAACCTTCCATCTAAATGGCGTTTCTTCTACGCCGATGGCTATAACAGATGAAAAAGGAAATATCGGTATTATGGAAACAATTGATAATAAATGGACAGAACGGATTGCTAGAGTAGCTACCGTTGAAATGGGTGCAAGTTCATTAGTTAGTATTTATCCATGTACAGGGGAGCAGTTAAAAAAATATAGTGTGAAAAATATTATTACCTTATCTGAAACAATTGGACAAATTATCCGCTCCAATACAAAGGATGAATTAACCAAACTACACGAACTCTTAGATACTACTAGTGGATATCATTTGTTTGATGGAAAAATTATAGATGTTGAACGAAATACAATGGGAGGGTTTAATAGGGGCTGTGTAACATTAGATGGATTGGAGCAATTTACCGGAGAAGAAGTACAAGTATTTTTCCAAAATGAAAATTTAGTAGCCCAAAAAAATGGTAAACCATTAGCTATGACTCCTGACCTCATTTGTTTAGTAGATTTAGAAACATTAAATCCAGTTACGACAGAAGCGCTGAAATATGGAAAAAGAGTGAGGCTGCTGGCATTGCCTTCTGATCCCCAGTGGAGAACAGAGAAAGGGATTGAAACAGTAGGACCAAAGTATTTTGGTTACGATATTTCCTATACACCATTAGAGGATCTTGTGAGAAAGGAAGTGTGATAGATGTATAAAGTAGGAATTGATGTTGGGGGAACAAATACAGATGCTGTTATACTTGATGAAGGTTTAAATTTAATCCATCAAGTAAAAATGCCTACAAGTGAAGATATCGAGTCAGGGATTGTCTCTTCTTTAAAAAGAGTATTAGAAGAAGCAGGGATTGATAGAAAAAAAGTAACCCATGCGATGTTAGGAACTACTCAGTGTACAAATGCTATTGTGGAAAGAAAAAAACTAGCTAAAGTAGGTGTGATTCGACTGGGATATCCTGCAACGGCCTCTGTCCTTCCTTATACTGCTTGGCCAAAGGAAATGGTTTCTGTCTTAACGGGAGAGTATCGCTTAGCCGGAGGCGGGTATGAGTATGATGGACAAGTACTGTCTAGCTTTTCAGAGGAAGAAATCCGCTCCATTTTAAAGGAATGGAAAGGAAAAGTAGAAGCAATAGCAGTTGTTGGTGTTTTTTCTTCCTTGAAAAACGATCAAGAACTTCGAGTAGCCGATTTAGTGGCAGAAGTGATGGGAGAAGAAACCCCAGTATCTTGTTCTTCCTTAATTGGTTCTGTTGGATTAATTGAAAGGGAAAATGCAACGATATTAAATAGTGCTTTATTTAAGGTTATTGCAGCAACAAGCAATGGCTTTGAAAATGCATTAAGAGAAGAAGGAATAACAGATGCCCAAGTATTTCTCTGCCAAAATGATGGAACATTGATGTCGATAGAGTATGCTCGGAAATTTCCCATTTTAACGATTGCATGTGGACCAACTAATAGCATTCGTGGGGCATCTTATTTAGCTGGGATTAAAGATGCGATGGTATTAGATGTAGGTGGAACGACATCGGATATTGGTGTCTTAACAGCCGGATTTCCGCGTGAGTCTTCGCTTGCAGTAGATGTAGGCGGAGTCCGAACAAATTTCCGTATGCCGGATATTGTATCCATTGGATTAGGCGGAGGAAGTATTGTCCGAAACGTGAATAATGAAGTAACGATTGGACCAGACAGCGTAGGTTACCGAATTACTGAAGAAGCGCTTGTCTTCGGGGGGGAAACACTCACAACAACGGACATTGCAGTACGGTTAGGAGTTGCAGAGATAGGAAATCCAGAATTAGTGAAACATATTGATGAAGAATTCGCTCAACAAGCATACGCGAAAATAGCCGCAATGACGGAAGAAGCAATTGATAAAATGAAAACAAGTAATAATGATGCCACGGTTGTTTTAGTAGGAGGCGGGAGCATCATTATCCCAAGACAGTTAAAAGGGGTAAAAGAAATCATTCATAATGAGAATGGTGCGGTTGCCAATGCAATAGGCGCATCCATTTCGCAAATCAGCGGACAATATGAGCAAATATATATCTATTCACAAACTCCTCGTGATGAGGCGCGAAAAGATGCGGAAGAAAGAGCGAAACAGCAAGCAATATTAGCTGGTGCAAAAGTGGAAACAATTGAACTTGTAGAAATAGAAGAAATTCCGTTAGCATATCATCCAGGAAATGCGACAAGACTAAGAGTAAAGGTAGTAGGAGAACTAACGTAATGTTAGCTGATTAAAACAAATGGACTGCAAGAAGAAAGAGAAAATGAGTGCCTCATTTTCTCTTTCTCTTTATATGTGCCATGATATCAGATTTTAAATAGATTCTTTCTTTATTGCCAACATTGAGCGGTTCTAGAATCCCCTTTTTTACACAGTCATGGATATATTGCCGTGTACATCCTAATAATTCGGTAACCTGTGAGGTAGAAACTAATTCTTCTTCTAAAAACTTTCTAAATTCCATATCACTTTTAAATTGAATCATAAAAATCGTCCCAATCTTTATAGTATATTATTATGTAACTATTCAATACCCAAAATTTTAACTAACTAATCATTTCTATTAAATGAAGATATCTTAACGAACCATAAAGTCAGTCTGCTTTCTTTTTCGAGACCCACTTTCTATTTATCTAACGGATAAAAGCATATATTTTCCAAAAAAAAATAGATATAATGAGAGGGAGAAATTTCGAATTAAGTATGCCAAGAAGTGGAGGGTAATATGTTCAAAAATAAGTTGGGCAAGGTAAGATCTGGATGGATTATTGTGCTAGCCTTAGCAACAACAACAATTATTCAATCTTTATTAATGATTCCAGGGACGGTTCTCACTGTAGTGTTGCAAATGGTGACGGATCCAAATAGTTTGAATGAAAATGTGGAAGATGTGATAGAATCATCTCCTTGGTTTATTCTTTTTACTCAAGGGATTGGCTTAATTGGCGGTATAGGAATGCTGTTTTTATTGTGGAAATTTGTGAATAAGAAAAAGATCAAAGAGATGGGGTTTGGGCATTTTACTTCCGATTTCTTTATTGGGTTAATTCTTGGTGCGGTTTCTATTATTTTTATCTTTTTACTGTTACTAGTTACTAAGAATATAGAGCTGACAAATTCAATTAGTTCACCGAACTTTTCAGCCTATACCATTTCCTATCTACTGTTTTTTATTTTAGTCGGTTTTTCAGAGGAATTGACCTTCAGAGGTTATATTATGTCTACACTTACCGATAACGAAAATTCAAAATGGGTAGTATATATCGTTTCGTCATTAATTTTTGGGATAGCTCATTTATTAAATCCACATGTAGCGGCTCTTGGAATTATCAATATTTTTCTTGTAGGACTTTTATTTGCTTATATGTATGATAAGACAAAAAGCCTTTGGATGCCAATTGGCTATCATATAACATGGAATTATTTCCAAGGGAATGTGTTTGGTTTTCCAGTCAGTGGTACCACTCCCCATGGTCTATACGGAATAGATGTTTCCGTGGGAAATGATTGGCTAACAGGTGGTTCTTTTGGTCTGGAAGGCGGTTTTTTAGCGACAATCATTATTGTTCTTGGATTCGTTATTACGAATTTATTTACAAAGAAAAGGTAATTTTCAATAAGCATATTATAAAGTTAAATTAATATTGTCATAGAATAATTAATGAATCTGCGATATAATAAATCGAGCTAAACAATAGCATAGTAAAAATCCGTTTCGGCGGTGGAGGTTCTAGCTACCCTCTTTAAAAAACTAAGAAAAAACAGTACTACTTTCTTAGTAGTGCTGTTTTTTCTATATGAAGGAGATTTGCAAAATGAAAAACGAAAAAGCGGTTGTTGTATTTAGTGGGGGTCAAGATAGCACTACTTGTTTATTTTGGGCTATAAAAAATTTCAAAGAAGTAGTAGCTGTAACGTTTGACTATAATCAAAGACATATTACAGAGATTGAATGTGCACAGAAAATCACCGAAGAGCTTGGCATTAAACACCATATTCTTGATATGTCTCTGCTAAATCAGCTGGCGCCAAATGCATTAACAAGAGACGATATTGCAGTCGAAGATGGCAAGGAAGGAGAGCTGCCTTCCACATTTGTTCCAGGACGAAATTTATTGTTTATGTCGTTTGCTGGTGTATTAGCAAGTCAAATACAAGCAAAACATATTGTAACAGGTGTATGTGAGACAGATTTTAGCGGCTATCCAGACTGTCGTGATATCTTTGTTAAATCATTGAATGTAACATTAAATCTTTCTATGGATAAACAATTTGTCATTCATACTCCACTTATGTGGTTAAATAAGGAAGAAACATGGAGATTTGCGGATGAGTTAGGTGCTTTTGACTTTGTTCGTGAAAAAACACTAACATGCTACAACGGAATTGTGGCAGATGGCTGTGGAGAATGTCCTGCTTGTAAGCTGCGTAAAAAGGGATTAAATGATTATCTCGCTGTTCGAAAGGGGTTATAAGAGAATGCATGACTTTCGAATAGTAGATAGATTGCAAAAATTTGGGGAAGATATTTCTTCTAAGCAATTAAAATATCATTGCAAACGTGTTATGGTTAGTAAAGAGTTTACCTTTGATGCGGCACATCACCTGCATGCTTATGAAGGAAAATGTATGAATCTTCATGGACATACATACAAGGTCGTTTTTGGAATAAGTGGATATTTAGATAACCGAGGATTAATGATAGACTTTGGTGACATTAAAAAAATATGGAAAAACGAGATTGAAATTTACTTAGATCATCGCTACTTGAATGAAACTCTGCCACCGATGAATACAACAGCCGAAAATATGGTATATTGGATCTTTGAAAAAATGGCAGAGGCTTTGAATAAAGATGAGATAAAGCAAGCAGATAATGGGGCGAGAGTAGAATTTGTTCGTCTCTATGAAACTCCTACTAGTTATGCAGAAATGAGAAGGGAGTGGATGGAGAGTGAGTAAAGTACCTGTTATGGAGATTTTTGGACCAACGATACAAGGAGAAGGAATGGTCATTGGCCAAAAAACGATGTTTGTCAGAACAGCTGGCTGTGATTATTCCTGCGCTTGGTGTGATTCTGCCTTTACTTGGGATGGCAGCGGTAAAGAGCTGATTAAGCAAATGCAGGCAGAGGAAATATGGGGGGAACTAGTTCGACTAGGGGGATACGGATTTTCTTTTGTCACCCTTTCAGGAGGAAATCCCGCCCTCTTGAAAAATCTTTCCTTTCTGGTAAATTTATTAAAGGAAAAGGAAATAAAGATTGGCCTTGAGACACAAGGGAGCAAATGGCAAGATTGGTTTATAGATATTGATGAACTAACTATTTCTCCTAAGCCGCCAAGTTCTAAAATGAATACGGATTTTGACATGTTGGATTCCATTGTGCAAAGATTAAGAAATGCTAATCGAAGTACTCATATTAGCTTAAAAGTTGTTGTATTTTCTGATGAAGATTACAACTATGCCAAAAAAGTGCATTTGCGTTATCCTGACATTCCTTTTTTCTTGCAAGTTGGGAATGAAGATAATAAAACGACTGATGATACTAAATTAGTCGAGCATTTATTGGCGAAGTATGAGTGGTTGATTGATAAAACTATGCTTGATCATCAATTCAAAAATGTGAAGGTACTTCCACAGCTACATACGTATATTTGGGGAAATAAGCGTGGAGTGTAGATAGTCGGGAAGGATTTTAGGAGGATTTTAGAATGAGTAAAATTAATACTCCTCAAATAGAGGAGGCTATTCGCTTACTATTAGAAGCAGTTGGAGAAGATCCAAATAGAGAAGGATTATTAGATACTCCAAAACGGGTAGCGAAAATGTATGAAGAGGTTTTTTCTGGTCTTACCATCGATCCAAAAGAGTATTTTGAAACGATTTTTCATGAAGACCATGAAGAATTGGTATTAGTAAAGGATATTCCTTTTTACTCCATGTGCGAGCATCACTTAGTCCCTTTTTACGGGAAAGCACATGTTGCCTATATCCCGAAAGGCGGAAGAGTGGCTGGGTTAAGTAAGCTTGCCCGAGCAATAGAGGCAGTTTCAAAACGCCCTCAGCTTCAGGAACGAATAACGTCCACTGTGGCAGATACAATGATGGAAACACTTGAGCCTCATGGAGTAATGGTCGTGGTAGAGGCAGAGCATATGTGTATGACCATGCGTGGAGTGAAAAAGCCTGGTGCTAAAACAGTTACATCAGCTGTACGAGGTGTATTTCAGACTGACAGTGATAAGCGCACAGAAGTTTTTGCGATGATTAAATAAGATAATAAAAAAGCAAAGCACCTTAGAAGGAGCTTTGCTTTTTTATTATGCCATATTCTCACTAGTATCTATTTCATTCGACTGATACTGTTTTGTATCTAATTCACCAAGTGTTTTACTTGTTACAACACCTGACACCATTGATCCACTTACATTTAGAGCAGTACGACCCATATCAATTAATGGTTCAACAGAAATTAATACACCAGCCAAGGCTACTGGTAAGTTTAAAGTAGAAAGAACGATCAATGTTGCAAATGTTGCTCCTCCGCCCACTCCAGCAACCCCAAAAGAACTGATCATAACGACAATAATTAATGTCGCGATGAAAGATGGGGATAAAGGATTGATTCCTTGTGTTGGTGCAATCATGACTGCAAGCATTGCAGGGTAGATACCAGCACAACCATTTTGGCCAATCGAAACTCCGAAGGATGCAGAGAAGTTAGCAATAGATTCCGGTACACCTAATTTATTCCTCTGTGCTTCAATATTTAAAGGCATTGTTCCTGCACTTGTACGTGATGTGAATGCAAAAGTAAGTACAGGCCAAACTTTTTTCACATATTGTTTTGGGCTAAGTCCCATAATCGCAAGAATAATTAAATGAATAATAAACATTGCTATTAAGGCAACATAGGACGCAATAACAAATTTTCCTAGTTTCACAATTGCATCAAGGTTACTTCCTGCAACTGTCTTTGCCATAAGCGCAAGTATTCCATATGGAGTTAATCGCAGTACTAATGTTACAATTCGCATCACTATTGTATGTAATGATTCAACGATTTTTTGGAAGAAAGCTGCTTGCTCTGGATTTTTTCTTCTAATCCCTAGGAATGCAACGCCAACAAATGCCGCAAAAATTACTACCGCAATAGTAGAAGTTGGTCTTGCACCAGTTAAATCTTGAAATGGATTAGCTGGTAAAAAGCTAAGAATTTTCTGTGGTACAGTTGTGCTTTGGACTTCCCCCAAAGATTCTTCTAATTGCTGTCCGCGAAGAACTTCAGCATCTCCAGCGTTTACATCAATTGCTTTTAAGTCAAAACCTGCAGCAGATGCGATCCCGATTCCTGCAGCTATAGCTGTTGTTAGTAATAATGTTCCGATTACGAGACCACTAATTTTCCCAAGGTTAGCTGATTTTTCTAATTTCGTGAAGGCCGCCACAATGGAAATAAAGACTAGTGGCATAACGATCATTTGTAACAGTTTTACATATCCGTTTCCAACTAATCCGAACCAATCATTTGTAACCGTGATTACTTCTGAAGTCGGTTCAAAAAATAACTGTAAGATGGCCCCAAATAATACACCTAGTCCTAAAGCGGTAAACACGCGTTTAGAGAAGGATATATGTTTCTTTTGCATATAGAATAGAACACTAAGCAAAATAAGTAATATAATAATGTTTAAAATAGCATAAAGATTCAATGCTATGTCCTCCTTTTATTGTAATTCCTATAGGTTAAATAGGGATTGCATAATTTCTTTAAAAGACTAACACTAATTGCCTCATTTGTAAATATAATTTTCAAAAAATAAAGAGGTTTTTATGAAGTGAACAGTACTATTCTGTTAAAATAATAGAAAATAGTTTTTTGGGGGGATAGGATGTTTGTACTCGATTACCAATCTCCAATTGGAGTAATAGAGATAACTGGAACAGAAAAGGCAATTTATTCGATCTTATTTTCAGAGAAAGAGTCGCCAGAGAACCAGATAGATGATCAGACGCCTCAGGTTTTAATGACATGTTATAAACAGCTTGATGCTTACTTTAATGGAAATAGTCAAGATTTTTCTTTTCCTATTGCAATGGATGGGACTCCATTTCAAAGGCAAGTATGGAATGCTTTAACTAGTATTCCCTATGCAGCAACGGGATCGTATAAGGATATTGCAAATAGCATCGGTAACGAAAAGGCAGTTCGTGCGGTGGGAAGTGCAAATGGCAGGAATAAACTATGCATTGTCATTCCATGTCATCGAATAATAGGAGCGAATGGAATGCTGACTGGCTATGCGGGTGGTTTATGGAGAAAGGAATGGCTGCTTAGTCATGAGCAGAAATGGAAAACTATCACTATATAATAGGACAAAGACAAAACTCCATCGATGGTACTTTCCCTTTAGCTATGGGTTAGTTGTGCAGGTTAATGAAAAGTATCCGATTCTTATTGAATCGGATACTTTTCTGCTTCTCATTTAGAACTAATAAAGCTCTATTGAAGTACCAGCTCCACCTACGCTGTGTACAGTGATAACCACTAATGTTATCCAACCTATTTTTCATTATAAATGAAAACGATTTCAAAATCAAATATTGTGAAGTGGTGAACTATTTTCAGAATATTATTTCTTTTTTTAGTAAGATGTTTTTTTGTTCGTTAAATATAGATGTTAATGGAAGAGAATAATTTTCTGTTTTCTGTAAAACTTATAAAAAAGGAGTGATTTGGATGAACGAACAAAACGGAGCGAATATCCCTGATTTTGGCCAAATAAATGATCACATGATGAATGCTGATTCAGATAAGACAAGTGTATCGATTAAGACAAGTTTAGATCCTAAAAATGTGCTAGAAGATAATCCTTATTTTGATAAAACCAAAACATATAGTAAAGAAGAGTTGGAAAAATTCAAGAAATTTTTTGGAGGATAAGTAGCAAAATTCCACCTATAAATTCATAATGATAGTGTCATACTCCTTGGCAGCTGATGAAAAACATGTTCATACATATTAACAGCTGGAAAGGAGTAATTTTTATTCTTAGTCTATCAAGCATATTTAGAGCTTCTTTACTTGCATTTTTATATAGAAAATGATTAAATGTATATACTTGTTTTTATACTATATGGTATAAAAATTTTTTATACAGAGTGATTTGTTTTTTCTCATAACTATGGACCATAAAATTAATCGTTTATATATAGTGTTTGTAAAATTGAAGGGAGGAAGTAGCAAATGGGGATTGTGGTTGTAGAAATTTGTGATGGAAGTTTGATCACTTCAATAAATTTAGAAGAAATACTAGAATCTAAATATCCAGAAGTAGCCGTGATTGAAAGCAGCTGTCTTTCCTTTTGTGGAATGTGTGCAAAACGTCCTTATGCAATTGTAAACGGAAAAAGAATTTTTGCAAAAACTACTGAGGAATGTCTTGAATTAATAATGAAACAAATTGAAGCAGAATTAGCTGTATTTGCTTAATAGAAGAAATAATAGAAAAGGGAAGTCTTAAGAATTAATTTCTTGATGACTTCCCTTTTCTATTATTGTAAGTCTTTTCTAAGAAAAAGTCTTTATACCACTACTAACGAGGAATCATGCTGGGAAACAAACTTTACGACAAACTTACAGTGATTGTCTCCTTCTGTTCGGCAGTATGTTCTCGTAACATCCTCTGCATGGAGAACTTTTTTGAGCATTTCTGTCTCACATTTACAGGCTATTTTAAACTCCTTTGCTACCTCGAGGATAGGACAATTATATTCTGTTATTTCAAAAGTATGGTCGTCCACTTTTGTTAAATCAGCCATATATCCTTTTTCATTTTGAATAGTAATCATTTCTTGCATTTTTTCAGCAGGATCTTTGTCATCCATACGTGAAATATACTCTTTTGTTAGACGTTCTTCTCGTTTGTTGAATAATTGCTGAACCGAATCTTTTCCATACAGTTCTTTAACGTCGTGTAATAAATCGATGCTGATTCCTTCATAACTCTTTGGAAAAAACTGTTCTGCTTTTTCCGCCAAAGTAAAGCTTTGAATAGGTCGGCCCATTGGCTGTTTGATAAATTCGGATTGGATTAAACTATCTTTTTCTAATATTGTTAAGTGCTTTCGCACAGCCATATGTGTTATTTGCAGACGATCGGTAAAATCGTTTACCGTTAAGGAACCCTCTTTCTTAAGAAGATACAGAATTTTATCTTTTGTCGTTTTTTGTGTTGGAACCATTTTAAACCTCCATTCTATTTCATTGGAGAAAAAAATCAAAAAGATTTTTAAAGGTATAGAAATTAATTATACCAGAAAGTATAAAATGTTGAAAGTAGTTACCTGTACAAGAGTCAGTGCATAAGATTAGGTTAGTTAGTAAAAAAACATCCACCAATTTAGGCCAAAGTAATTGATTTTTTTTTATGGATGGTTTATTGTTTAAATATACTTTTTAAACTAATAAGTATAAAAAATAAAAAAATGGAGGAAACACAAATGACTACATATTCATTACCAGCTTTATCATACGAATTTAATGCTTTAGAACCACATATTGATCAGAAAACGATGGAAATTCATTATGGAAAACATCATCAAACATACGTTAGTAATTTAAATGCTGCACTGGAAGGACAGGATGCATTACAAGCAAAATCTTTAGAAGAGTTATTAAGCAATCTGGATGAAGTTCCAGAACAAATCAGAACTGCTGTAAGAAACAATGGTGGTGGGCACTTAAACCATTCCTTATTTTGGGAAGTAATTGCCCCAGCTTCGGGTGCTAATACTCCTTCTGGTGAATTAGCAGAAGCAATGAATAAAGCTTTTGGAAGCTTTGATGAATTCAAGCAGCAATTTACTGCTGCTGCTACTACTCGATTTGGATCTGGTTGGGCTTGGCTGGTTGTTGATAAAGAAGGCAACTTAAAAGTAACAAGCACGCCAAATCAAGATAATCCAATTATGGATGGCGAACGTGCTATTTTAGGATTGGATGTATGGGAGCATGCTTACTATTTAAATTACCAAAACAGAAGACCTGAATACATTTCCAATTTCTTCTCTATTGTTAATTGGAGTGTAGTAGCTGATAAATTTGCTAATAATAACTAATCAGATAGATGAAGATAAGATGTTTCCTGCTTATCTTTAAGCTTGGAGGAAAATATGAAGCTTGTAGGAGTTTCCGGATCGTTAGTTGGTTCTAAAACAGCTAAGGCGGTTAATGAGGTTTTAGTTGCTGCCAAGGCACTTGATCCAACTATTCAAGTGGAATTAATTGATTTAAGAGAATATGAGATCGAATTTGTGAATGGAGTGCCATTAAGTTATTATAATGATGATACGATTAAAGTGGTCAATACTATTTTGAGTGCAGATGCTCTTGTGATTGGAACACCAGTATATCAAGCTTCCATTTCAGGTGTATTAAAAAATCTCTTTGATCATCTACCGGTCGATGCATTTAAATCAAAAGTAACAGGAATGGTTATCACGGGTGGTACAGATAAACATTTTCTTGTGATGGAATATCAATTAAAACCAATTCTTACGTATTTTAAAGCACTGGTTACCGTGCAAAATGTATTTGTTCATAACGATTATTTCGATGAAGAGAATGAAATTACAGACAATGATGCCAAAGAGCGAATGATTAAATTGGCTGAGGAAATTATTTATTTGCTGCGGTAGTTATCATTTAGAAATGTTCTAAAAAGGCAGATTCTGCGAAGTTAGCAGGTCTGTCTTTTTTTGTATTTAAAGAGCGTACTGCTTCTCAAAAATTCAAGTTGAAAGGAAAAATCGTTTCTTTCTGATTTTTAAATACAGTTAGTTGTTAATAATGGTGTAATGAAAGGGAAAGGTTAATATAAACATTAACTTTGTTTAGATGATTTACTAAGTGATAAATAAGATTAACATATTCATTAACTTAATGCATCAAAAATATATTAAGATTTATATGAAAGTTATTGACAACGCTTACAGATGATTGTATAAATAACTTATGAGATATTTTATAAAAAGGTTGTTTTTAAAAATGTTGTTCTCTTTTTTGGGGGATTCAACACAACTTGAGACTATCAGTAAATAAACAACAAACTTTGTAAAAATCGCCTTTTGCTATTAAGTTGTATTATAGTGTCATGTAAAAAGGGAGGGGAGGAATGACAAAACAAATAAACTGTCGATATGTTGGTGAAAAGGAAAGTAATTTTGAATTAAATGCTACATAAAGAGAACAAAGTAAGTCTACGCTTAAAGTGATAGAAATGCAGATTAGTATTATCCTTTTTGTTTTATAAAAGAAATTAAAAATAGGGGAGAATATAAAATGAAAAAAGTAAAAATATTACTTTCAAGTTTTGTGATTTTCAGTATGTTGCTTTTAGGTGCATGTTCAAGTAGCAGTAGCAGTAATGCGGATGGGAAGAAAGAAATAACGTTTATGTTTAGAGGAGGGCCAGATGAGAAAACGGCTTATACTGAAGCGATTAAAAAGTTTGAAGAATCGCATGAGGACGTGAAGGTGAAAATCATTAATACAGATGCTGATCAATATGCTACTAAATTATCTGCTGCTGTTTCCGGTGGGAATGTACCCGATGTTTTTTATCTTGATTCTGGAAGTATCGCAAATTATGTTGATAATGGCATCATTAAAGATATTACAGAAGAAGTTGAAAATGCAGATTTTGATTTAGATAGTATTTGGAAATTTGGTGTAGACATCTATCGCTATGATGGAAAAACGCCTGGTCAGGGTGCGCTTTATGGATTACCAAAAGATATCGGTCCATTTGCGCTAGGTTATAACAAAGACATGTTTGAAGAAGCCGGAATTCCGTTGCCAGATAAAGATAAAGCCTATACTTGGGATGAATTCTTGAAAATTAGTCAAGAATTAACAAAAGATACAAATGGTGATGGCGAAGTTGATCAATGGGCAAGCGGTTTTAATGCCACATGGACTCTGCAATCATTTGCTTATAGTAATGGGGCGTCCTTTTTAAATGATGCTGGAGATACTGTAACAGTTGACACACCAGAATTTGCAAGTTCTTTGCAGTTCCTTGCCGATTTAACTAATAAATATAATACAACACCAAATGCTTCACAAGCAGAAACATTGGACACATACCAAAGATGGATGAATGGCGAATTGGCTTTCTTCCCAGTAGGTCCATGGGATATGAGTACATATGCCAAACTAGATTTTGAATATGATCTCATGCCATGGCCATCTGGTACAACAGGAAAATCAGTCGCATATGTTGGTTCTCTAGGATTAGTAGTTTCAGAGACTACAAAATATCCTGATTTAGCGACTGAATTGGCCATTTACTTGTCTGCAGATGAAAATGCACAACAAACATTATTAGATGCTAAAGTGCAAATTCCGAATTTAATTGATATGGCTGAAGAATGGGCTAACGATACAGAAACGGTTCCAAATAACAAGAAAGAATTTTTAGATATTGTTCGAGATTATGGTGTTCCGTACCCAACTTTCGCTACCTATAACTCTCAATGGTTAGATGAATTCTGGTCGAATATTACTCCTGTGATGCAAGGAAAACAGACTGCAGCTGATTTCGTAAAAGAAATACAGCCTAAAATGCAAAAACTTTTGGATGAAGCCAACGAACAAGCGAAAATGTCTAAATAACTAGGATGTCTTATTACTAAGAGTAACCTCACGAACTTCAAGTGGAACTTCTTGTGAGGTTCTCTGCTTTTAAGACATCACCAATCGTTAAAGAGGTGATAATATGTCCAGTGTGATAGCTACAAATAGTGAAAAAAATAAAAATCCGAAAATAAAACCAAAAAGAAAAACTAGTAACTTATATAAGCAAGAACATAGAGTTGCACTGATGTTTGTGGCTGCTCCAATTATTGGGTTCCTATTATTCTCTGTTTATCCATTTGCTTATTCTGTATATGCATCTTTTACAGATTGGAATGGCTTGAATAGGATGAACTTTGTCGGCTTGGATAACTTTATTAAACTATTTAAAGATGAATATTTCTATCAAACTCTCTATAATACAGTTTTTTATATGATAGGAATTCCCATTGGATTAGGATTGGCATTGCTGCTCGCAATGGCTTTGAGCAGGGGGCTGAAAGGGACTACTGTTTTTAGAACGATCTACTATATTCCTGTTATCTCTTCTCTGGCGGCGATATCCATCATGTGGGCATGGGCTTATAATGGAGATTTTGGATTGATTAATCAATTTTTAGATTTATTTGGCATTAAGGGCCCGAACTGGTTAGAAAATACTGCAACTGTTAAACCTGCAATTATCCTGATGGCAGTATGGAAAGGGTTAGGTTATTCGATGCTGCTTTATTTAGCTGCAATTCAAAGTGTTTCTAAAACCTATTATGAAGCGGCTGATCTAGATGGTGCAAATTCTTTCCAAAAATTTAAAAGTATCACATGGCCAATGGTTAAACCGGTAACGTTTTTCTTAGTTATTACAAACATAATTGGCGGATTCCAAATCTTTACTGAAATTAACATTATGACCCCGACTGGTGGTCCATCTTATAGTGCAGCGTCTATTGTTTGGTACGTATGGCAAAAAGCATTCAAATATTATCAAATGGGATATGGTTCAGCAATGTCACTTATTCTATTTATCTTTATCTTTATCGTAACTGTTATTCAATTTTATTTTAATAGAAAATCAGATTATAGTTTGGATTAAGGGGGTGCATAGCATGAAAAAGCATAAGAAAATAACGGATATATTCATTTATTTCATTCTCACAATTGGTTCCGTGTTTATGATTGGACCATTATTATGGATGATTACCACTTCATTAAAAGACAAGACTGGTGTATTTGCCTTGCCGCCACAATGGATACCAGATCCCTTTCAGTTTGATGCATATACTAAATTATTTCAGCTTGATACTTTGGGATACGGACTTAAAAATACCATAATTGTCTCTTTAACCGTAACTATTATTGGTACCATAACCTCTAGTATGGCTGCTTTTGCTTTTGCAAAACTCAGAATGCCTTTTAAAAATACATTATTCTTGATTTTATTAGCTTCAATTATGATTCCTTATCCGATTATTATGATTCCCCAATTCGTAATGTTTTCTAAAATGGGTTGGGTAGATACATTATTACCGTTAATTGTGCCAGGTTTATTTGGAAATATTACGATGATTTTCTTCCTTCGTCAATATCTAACAAATGTGCCTTATTCTTTAATTGAAGCAGCAAAGGTAGACGGAGCAGGTTACCTTCAAATTTTCTTTAAATTAATTTTCCCTGTTATTCGCCCAGCGGTAGCGGCACAATTTATTCTTTGGTTCATGGGTGTGTGGAATGACTATTTAGCACCACTAATCTATTTAAATAGTCCAGAGAAACAAACATTACAAGTAGTTATTGCAAACTTAAAAGCAACTTACGCTATTCAAACGGATTATCCATTGATTATGGCAGGTTCTGTTGTTTCCTTACTTCCAGTATTAATCGTATTCTTGATATTTCAAAAACAGATTATTGAATCAGTTGCCTTATCAGGTGTGAAAGGATAACCAGGAGGATCAAGCTATGAAAATGAAAGAAGAAACAAGAAAAGGATTAGAATTGATTGAATCATACGGCTGGGGAACATTGGGTACGCATGACCCTACGATTATCAAAGAAGATGATTTCTACTATATGTTTTCAACAGATACATATATCGATAATGCGCCAACTGAGGGGGCACAAATTAGAAAATCAAAGGATTTAATTCACTGGGATTATATTGGAACTGCATTGAAGGCTGTTCCTCAAGAGGCTAAAGAGTGGTCCAAGGCATTAGGCTTATGGGCCCCTGAAGTTATTAACTATAAAGGTCAATATTATATGTATTATTCCGCTTCCACTTTTGGAAGTACGATTTCTTGTATTGGATTGGCTACTGCTGATCATTTAAAAGGACCTTGGTGTGATCAAGGGATTGTGCTTCAAACAAATCCAGAAATTGCAACACATAATGCCATAGATGCAAATGTAGTAAGGGATAAATATGGTAAGTACTGGCTTTGTTATGGATCCTTCTTTGGAGGCATTTACCTTGTCGGACTAAATATGGAAACAGGGATGCCGGTTGCTGAGGATGGTTATGGAACATTGCTTGCGATAAGACCAAAAGAAGTAGAAGGTGCGATAGAAGGCGCTTTTATTATCTACAATTCGGCATTTGATTATTATTATTTGTTTACTTCTTATGATAGTTTACATGATAGTTACAATATTCGTGTAGCGAGATCGAAAGAAATAACCGGTCCTTATGTGGATGTAAACGGTAAAAATATGATAGATACAGAGGATGAACCACATACTATTGGTGTTAAGTTAGTGGGAAGCTATCAGTTTGAAGATGATATTGCTTGGATTGGACCAGGTCACAATTCCATTTTTACCGAAATGAATAAACAATTTATGGTTCATCATGTTCGTTTAGAGGAATTTTCTCCCTATCATTATGGATTTATACGAGAAATGTTTTGGCTAAAGAGCGGCTGGCCGGTTGTATCGCCAGAATACTACTATCATACTGAACCACCTAATTATTCCGTTCAGGATCTATTGGGTGATTGGGAATATATTTCTTTTGATGAAGACAGAAGAGTTAAGCATAGTAAAAGGTTTTCTTTAAAAGAGAATAGTCTAACTGAGATTGATTCATTAGGTAATAATCAGTTTGCCTTTGCGGATAGAAATTTTGAGTTTGTTATTTTTCCAGTTAAAGATTGGAGAAACAATGTAGAGACAATAGCCTTCTCCGGTTTAACAAAATCAGGAAATGCTATATTTGGAAAGAGGGTGTAATCTATGGTGTGGTCAAACAAAGTGATGATCGTTCTTGATAGGCTGTTAAGTGTCATCATTCTTAATCTGCTTTGGATTATGGGGAGCATAATTGGGCTTGGAATTTTCGGGATTTTTCCAGCAACCTATGCCCTTAATGTCCTAATTAGAAGAGAGGAGTTTTCTAATGATTTTCCATCATTTAGTAGGCTTGCGAAGGAATACTTTTCTGCATATAAGCAGAACTTTCTAAAAATGAATGGTGTTGGAATTATTTATTTCCTTGTATTATATGTGCTTTGGATCGATTTACAGCTGGTACGAGGAATGACAGTTGGGGCTGCTATTTTCTATTATCCAGTTCTATTCTTCATTATATATGTTTTGGCTGCTCTTCTTTATACATTTCCCATTGCCATTTATACCCATGGTACGTTCAAGGAGAAAGCGAAATTAGTATTGAGTTTACCGTTATTACTACCTTTACATACAGTATTTAGTTTACTCTTTTTTTTAGTACTTTTAGCAGTAGCTTATAAGTTTAGTATTATAATCCCGCTATTTTTAATTAGTACCTATTTTTTATGTATAGATAAGTTCATAGCAGGAGATTTAGTCAAAAAAGGAATAATAAGAGATTTTGAATAGATAAAATGCTGAAGGAATTTTTATTAGATGGAAATCATACAACGACAGATTAAAAATGATAACTTATGCAGTTTTTAAATTTCTCAATCAAATAAGTTCTAAGATAATCATAACGATGGCTATTTGGATAATTTGATGGGAGAGACAATCTTTATAATCTGAAATGTAATGGATAAAAAGGAGAGAGTAAGATGACGAATGTCAAGACAGTTCATTATAACAACCCAATAGTTTTACAAAGAGCAGATCCTTGGGTATATAAACATACAGATGGATACTATTATTTTACTGGTTCTGTTCCTGGCTATCAGAAAATAGAAGTCCGCAGAGCTAGAACATTAAATGGGCTGAAAAATGGTGAAAGTGCATTTGTTTGGCATGCTCATTCAACAGGCCCATTAAGCTCTCTAATTTGGGCACCGGAAATTCATTATATCCATGGAAAATGGTATATCTACTTTGCCGCTGCAGAGTATGATTACCCTAAAAATGGGATTTTTCAGCATCGGATGTTTGTACTTGAATGTGCTGATGAAGACCCTTTAACTGGAAGATGGATTGAAAAGGGTCAAGTGAAAACGGCTCAAGAAAGTTTTAGTTTAGATGCAACGGTGTTTGAATTACACGACAAGCTTTATTATGTGTGGGCGCAAAAGGAGCCAGCTATTCCAGGGAATTCTAATCTATATCTATCTGAAATGGAAAACCCTTGGACCTTAAAAGGGAAGCAGTTATTATTATCTGTTCCTGAATACGCTTGGGAGAAAATCGGATTTTTAGTGAATGAAGGTCCAGCAGTATTGATTAGAAATGGAAAAGTCATCATAACCTATTCAGCTAGTGCAACCGATGAAAATTATTGCATGGGAATGCTTTGGGCAGATATAAATTCCGATTTATTAGATGGATATTCTTGGACTAAATTAGATAAGCCAGTTTTTAGCAGCGCTCCAGAGAATCAACAATATGGTCCAGGACATAATAGCTTTACTATTAGTGAAGATGGAAGGGAAGATGTTCTGATCTATCATGCAAGACCATATACAGAAATAGAGGGAGATCCTTTGAATAATCCAGATCGCCACGCGAGAGCACAAGTATTTACTTGGGATGAGAATGGGCTGCCAGTGTTTGGTAAGCCAAGTAAGGATTAGGAAATATAATAAAAGTTTAAAAGGGTGGGACAAAAGAATTTTACATAAAGAAAAAGCCAAACTATAATACAATAAACATCGTAATAGTTCGGTTTTTTCTTTTCGCTGATTTATCTTTTTTATAGCTAAAAAACAAGTTCGTTCCATTGCGCTCCAGTCACTCGCTTTCCGCGGGGAGGAAGCTGAGCCTCCTCACTGCGCCTGCGGGGTCTCAGCCTTTCCTCTATTTCCCGCAGGAGTCGAGTGTCTTCCACTCCATTTCACTAATCTTATAAAATGGGGCGAGAAACAAAAATAGATTTTATTTATCATTCGTCTAATTCAACAAATGATTATTCAGCTTTAAGCATATCCTTTTTAGTTTTGTCTCAGCCCCTTTCAGTAAAAGACCAGATCATCCATCCATCAGTTTAAAGGCAAGAGCGTCTACTGCAACATGGAAACTTGTCTTTTACTCGATTTTTTTAGTTTCTGTTTGCTTGTCAGTATCTAGTAAATTATTAACGAAACTTGACATCTAGACACAATTCTTTCAATGTATAAAGTAATAAATAATAATAGGTGAAAAAAATGGGAATTAAAACATTGTTAATTGCTCCTTATCCTGCATTGGAGCATGTGATGGAAGAATGCATAAAACTAGAGCCTGACCTTAATATGAAAATAGAATTGGCCAATCTTCAAGAAGCAATTCCAATTGCAAAAGAGGCTGAAAAACATGGTGTTGAGGTTATTATAAGTCGTGGGGGAACCGCGCAATTAATAGAACAGGAAGTGAATATTCCAGTTGTTGACATACATGTTTCTGGTTATGATATGCTCCGTGTTTTGACCCTGGCAAATGATTATCCAGGCAAAAAAGCGATTGTCGGTTTTTCTAACATTACAATTGGAGCGAAGGCGATAACGGACTTGTTAGAAATACCTATTGAGGTATTTACAATCGAAGATGCTATTGAAGTTGATCCATTAGTCAATCAATTGAAAATGGATGGATATCAATTAATTATTGGAGATGTTATAACTCGTGATGCCGCCGCTAAATATAATCTAGAAGGAATACTAATACAGTCAGGCAGAGAGGCAATATTTGAAGCAATTAAAGAAGTGAAGAGCATCTACCGAATGCTGAGAAAGCAGCGTTTTCAAATGAGTATTATGCAAATGATTATAGAAAGACAGTTTTCGGATGTCATTGTAATGACTCGTGATGGAAATATTGTCTATGAAAATTGGAAACGATTTAGGGAGTCCCCGCTATCGGTCAAAAAAATGATAAATATAATTCAACAAAAAAATGATAATAAAGAAGAATTAGATATCATTGAAACGGATCAGCATAAACGAGTAAAACAGATGGTGATTCCTATAAAGGTAGAGGGGGAACTTCATTATTTATTTGCTTTTTCTTTTATGAAAGATTTAGTACCGGATAACTCCTTACATATTATAGATATACAAACTCCGCCCGTTATCCTTTCGAAAAGTGATAGTATGAAAAGGTGCATAGAAAAGATTCAAAATAATCTTAGTAGTTATGGTTGGATACTTATTGGGAAATCGGGTACAGGAAAAAAGTTAATCTCCAAATGGATTCATTTTCAAAAAAATAGAGGGAATGGTTTTTTGGCTGTTATGTCTGCCAATGCATTTATCAATATGAACCAACAGTTGGATCCTGATATAAAAACAATTTATTTGAATGAAATAGAGATGTTAAGCCATGAAGAGTTAAGGATATTTGTTGGAAAAGTTAAGCGTAATTACAATAATGGCATCACAGTTATAATAGCGATAGAGACGTCAGACGTAAATAGGTATACTGCTCTTCCTTATCTTGAATTTATACGAGTTGATTTACCAATTTTGGTTGAACGTAAAGAGGACATCAGACCATTAGCGACCCACTTTTTAACTGCATTTCATGCTGAATTTGGCACTTCAGCGATCAAGATAAAGGAAGATGCATGGAAAGTATTGGAATCCTATTCATGGCCAGGAAATGTCGAAGAATTATATATACTTATTCATGATGCTGTTAAGGAAGAAAAAGGATTTGTAATAGGAAAAGGGCTTATACAACAGCTACTTGGGGATCGGTTGAGTAAAATGGAAATGTTTGATAATGAATATTTACAAGGTACATTAGAAGAAATAGAAAAAAGAATTATTGATGCCGTCATGAAAGAAGAAAATTACAATCAAACAAAAGTTGCTGAAAGACTCGGGATTAATCGAACAACTTTGTGGAGAAAGCTGAAACAATAAAAGTTTCAGCTTTTTTATTTTTTTTGTTTCATTTTGCAACGTTTTATACTAATTATATTGTGGTAATAGGTGAAAGCAGTTACAATTTTAATTGTAAACGATTACTTGTTGTTTAAAATTGAAACATATAAAAAGGAGTGTTAAAATTATGAAGATTAAAGAAACGTTGGATCGGATTCCTGGAGGGATGATGGTAGTTCCGTTGTTAATTGCAGCATTATTAAATACATTTGCTCCAAATCTTCTGAGAATCGGGAATTTTACAGAGGCTTTATTTGTTAATGGATCATCTACTTTAATTGCATTATTTCTATTGTGTACTGGAGCTCAAATAAATGTAAAATCATTTGGGGTATCTGTTGGGAAAGGGGCAACATTATTAATCACAAAATGGGTTGTTGGTGCAGCCTTTGGATTACTAGCATATCTGTTTGCTGGAGATAATGGTCTTTGGTTAGGTTTAGCTCCTATTGCAGTAATTGCCGCGATGACAAATAGTAATGGAGGCTTATTTGTTGCTTTAGTTGGGCAATACGGAAGTAAGGAAGACAGAGCTGCTTATTCCTTATTAGCTCTTAATGATGGACCATTTTTAACAATGGTTGCTCTATCCATTTTTGGTGCAATGGGATTTGTGGACGGTTTATTTTCTTTTACTTCTTTTATCTCTGTACTTCTTCCAATCATAGTTGGTATGGTATTAGGTAATTTAGATGATAAAATGAGAGATTTTTTAGATAGTGGAAGTTCTATGTTAATTCCATTCTTTGCTTTTTCTCTCGGGATGGGCATCAATTTTTCTGCCATTCTAGAAGGTGGCTTGGCTGGTATTATTCTAGGATTATTAACCGTTTTTGTAACCGGAACTGCTGGTTACTATGTGTTTAAGCTTTTAAAATGGAATCCGATTGTTGGGGCTGCTGAGGGCTCCACAGCTGGGAATGCAGTTGCAACACCTGCAGTAATTGCCGCTGCAAATGCTAGTTTTGCATCGGTGGTTGATATTGCAACAGTACAGGTGGCCGCATCAGTGGTGACCACGGCAATACTGCTTCCAATCTATGTAGGTTTCTTAGTGAAAAGATTAGAAAAAAAGGGATATAAGTTTGAGGAACAAGGTATCAAAATGTAAGATAAGGATGTGTTCGACGTGAAAAACAAAATGGGGATTATTGCTGATGATTTAACAGGCGCAAACGATTCTGGTGTGCAGCTGGCGATAAAAAAGTTATCTACTAGTGTTGTATTTGATTATACAAATTCATCTAAAGAGATGGCTTCAGATGTTCTAATAGTAGATACGGACAGTAGAGCGAGAGCAAAAGAGGATGCATATAAGGCAGTAGTAGAGGCAGCAACCTTTCTCAAAAGGAATGGGTATAAACATATTTATAAGAAGGTAGATTCCACATTAAGAGGCAATTTAGAGGCAGAACTTGCAGCGCTAGAATCTGTTTATAATCCAGATATGGTTGTTATTGCGCCGGCCTATCCTAAAATGAGACGTCAAACCATCAATGGGCACCATTTTGTAGACGGTAAAATCATTACAGAAACCGAATTTTCCAATGATCCGAAGACACCTGTGCAGGAATCATTTTTGCCTAAGCTTTTAAATTCGAAGAATAACAGGAAAATTACGTTGTTGAATAAGGAAGTTTGGCATAAGTCTAAAGAGGAGATAAACAACCTTATACAATCAGCCTTAGTGGAAGGGAATAAATGGTTTGTTTGTGATGCTGCAGCTGAAGAAGATCTCATAAATATTGCTAAACTATTTTCTGAGCAAAATAAGTCGATTATTTGGGCAGGGTCTGCTGGCTTGATAGAATATCTGCCGGAAATGCTGCATTTGATACCTTCATCAGTAAACGAACAGGAAGATATGGAAATCCAAACTACTTTGATTGTATCTGGAAGCTTATCTCACGTAACGAAAAAACAATTATTCAAGGTTGATAGATTGCAAGATTCCTATTTTATGCAGGTTGACCCTGTAGATTTAATAAATGGTAGCTATAGGCTGGATGAGTTTATGGAAATAGTCCAGCAGAATAAAGAACATCATCATTTTGTTCTTTATGTGGAAGCGGATGATGACAACAGAAAGCGTGCCATTGAAGCAGGTAAGATGCTTGGATTAAGTAAACATGATGTTAGTGCAGCAATATCAAATGGTTTGGGTACCATTTCAACCCATATAGTAAAAAATGTTCCTTTTATTAAAGGGTTAGTTTTAACAGGAGGAGATACTGCAAAGGCAGTATGTCGTGCGCTGGGAGTAACAGAAATGGATTTATATATGGAAATTGAGCCAGGACTTCCTTTTGGAAAAATTAGAACAGAAACGAATAGCTATTGGGCTGTAACGAAAGCAGGAGGCTTTGGCCAAGAAGATTCCTTAATAAAAGCATTAGAGTTTTTAATTAACAATAGAAGGGTGATAGTATGAGTAATGTAAAACCAATTGTAGGGATAACAATGGGAGATGCAGCAGGGGTAGGTCCAGAGATTATTTTAAAAAGCCTTGGTAAAGAGGAAATGTATACGATTAGCAGACCATTGGTGATTGGCGATAGTAAGATTTTGAATAGAGCCAAACAATTCGTTAATAGTGATTTAGCTATCCAAAATATTTCCGTCGAGGAAATTAACGAAATAACCTATGATTATGGCACTGTTTATTGTTTAGATTTAAATTTATTGGATGAAACACTTCCGGTAGGGAAAGTGGCTCCAGAAGCTGGAAATGCGGCATTTCAATATCTTGCTAAAGCCATTGAGCTTGCAAAAGAAGATAAAATCCATGCAATATGTACAGCGCCACTAAATAAAGAGGCGTTGCATAAAGGGGGGCATAAATATCCAGGCCATACAGAAATTCTAGCTGACCTTACTGGTACTCAAGATTTTTCTATGATGCTGTCTGCTCCGAATTTAAAAGTTATTCATGTTACAACACATGTTGGAATTCTTGATGCGGTTAAGATGATTAATCCCGAACGTGTCTATCATGTTATTAAACTTGCTCATGATACTTTACAAAAGGCAGGTATTTCTAATCCGAAAATTGCTGTTTGCGGCATTAATCCACATGCTGGTGAAAATGGATTATTTGGTTATGGAGAAGAAGAAGAAAAAGTAATTCCTGCTGTAGAAAGAGCACAAAAAGAAGGGATAGAAGCAGTTGGTCCACTTCCGGCAGATACATTATTTTTCCGTACGGTACGTGGGGATTTTGATATTGTAGTAGCAATGTATCATGATCAAGGACACGGTCCAGTGAAAGTATTAGGATTAGATGCCGGAGTAAATATTACCGTTGGTTTGCCGATTATTCGAACAAGTGTAGATCATGGAACGGCATTTGATATCGCAGGAAAAGGAATCGCGGATGAAAAAAGCTTGATGGAAGCAATGCGACAAGCTGTAGAACTAGCTCCTAAATGACATCGAATTTATTCACCCAAGAAGATCCATTTATTAACTTGTTAGTGTATTTGATAGATAAATAAAGCGAAGCTTTATCTTAACTTCATCATTCAGTAATTCTCCGCATCTCAAGCTGCTGAATTTGAGGAAGCTGGATATGGGAGCTCGATATAAAAATGCGAAATTGCAACTAACCATCAGTGGGATAAGCAAAAATACTGATGGTTAGTTTTATTTATAAAGCGGAGGATTTTTCTTTTCGTCTATATTCAAAAGGAGTGTAATTTGTTTCTTTTTTAAAAAGTTTGGTAAAGTAGGAGTAATTTCCATATCCGACTTTATCTGAGATGATATGTACTGGTAATGTAGTTTGAATGAGTAGCTCCTTAGCGATGTCTACTCTTTTTTTTGATGTTATAGTTTACAAGAGAGAGTCCTTTTTCTTTCTTAAAAATTCTTGTTATATAATCTGGGCTTAAGTATACAATCTTTGCAATATTATCTCTTGTAATATTCTCATGATAATGTTCATCAATATAGTCACAAATTGTATTTACAACGTTTTTCTGAGAATGAATAAAATCTATGTATTGTAGCGAAATATCAACTAAGTAGGTAATATAAATTATCATATCATTGGGTGAACTTGTGGAGAAAAAAATACATGTTCCAAAATCGGTCTATTTGACAGAATGGGAAGATTTCGCCAAAATGCTATATGGGGAGGTAAGATTAGGTTTCCCTGATTTTATGATGGGAGTAATGAATCAACAAGTATTAGATGCAATTAGGGAGTCCAGTAGAGAACCAGGAAAAAGGATAGCTCCTTAAGAAGCTGAAAGGGCTAGTATTTGTTTAATTCTCCTAATAAAGGATATAATAACCTAGACAGCAATTCTACATAGATTAGTATTCGATTATTAGAAGGAGAATTTATTATATGAAGTTTAAAAATTATCTTGTCTTTAATGTTTCTGTAATTATTTTATTAGTGATTGTGTTAGTAGGAGTATTTGCACCAGAAACGCTTGAACAAACTTCAGCTAGTGCACAATCTTTTATTACAGATTCTTTTGGTTGGTATTATTTAATTGTCGTCACGTTTTTCGTGATAATATGTTTGTACTTATTATTAAGTCCGGTAGGGAGAATTAAATTAGGTAAACCCGAGGATAAGCCTGAATTTTCCCGAATAGTATGGTTAGCGATGCTTTTTAGCGCGGGAATGGGAATCGGACTTGTGTTTTACGGGACTGCGGAACCACTTAGTCATTATGCTATTAGTTCACCTACAAATGAGGTTGGCACAGAACAAGGCATGAAAGATGCAATGAGATTTACTTATTTTCATTGGGGAATTCATGCATGGGCAGTGTATGGAATTGTGGCATTAAGTCTTGCTTATACTACCTTTCGCAAGGGAGGAAAGACGTTAATTAGTTCGACCTTAAAACCATTGCTAGGTAATTCTATGGATGGACGATTAGGAAGAATCATTGATATTATCGCTGTTTTTGCGACAGTTACTGGAATAGCGACAACACTAGGATTCGGTGCTGTGCAAATAAATGGAGGGCTTTCCTTTCTTTATGGGATTCCTTCAAGTTTTTTAACTCAATTCATTATTATCGTAATAGTTACCATCTTATTTTTACTTTCAGCTGTCTCAGGATTAGGGAAAGGAATTAAGATCCTTAGTAATATGAATATGATATTAGCGTTTATCTTGCTTTTATTTGTATTTATTTTGGGAAATACAGTCTTTATCCTCAATTTATTTACAGATACATTGGGGACGTATTTACAGAATTTAGTGCGCATGAGCTTTCGCATTTCTCCTTTAAATGGTGAGAATCGTCAATGGATAAATACTTGGACCATTTTTTACTGGGCTTGGTGGATTGCATGGTCACCGTTTGTCGGAATTTTTATTGCTAGAATTTCCAAAGGAAGAACCATTCGTGAGTTTGTTACCTTTGTCTTATTTATTCCCTCAATAATTGGGTTTTTATGGTTTACAGTATTTGGCGGTAATGCGATGTTTATCGAGCATAAAGGATTAGGTACTATTTCCACTTTTGCAACGGAAGAAACATTATTTGCTCTTTTAGAACATTTTCCTCTTAGTGCGGTACTATCTATTTTAGCTATTGTATTAATTGGTGTGTTCTTTATTACCTCAGCAGATTCAGGTACATTTGTTTTAGGTATGCTTTCTGCCAATGGAATTCAGAATCCGAGCAATAGAATTAAAGTAATTTGGGGACTCTTACTTACCTCTATTTCGCTGGTCTTACTTTATTCAGGGGGATTAGATGGTTTACAAAATATGATGATTATTGCCGCTCTCCCTTTTTCCGTTATTATGATCTTAATGACGGTAAGTTTATTGAAGGAAGTGCATCGGGAGAAAGCAGAATATGAATCGAAGTGGAAAAAGAAAAAAGGCTCGATGTGATATCGAGCCTTTTTTCTTCTTAATCTTCTTTATCTTTATTAAACCATAACGGCTCATAATCATCGACTTCGCCATTATAATTGATTAATATTTCTTCGCCAGCTTTTATATCCTTATAAGCATAATAGTCAAATGTATGCTTATCAAAATTAATTTCATATGTTGCATTTGGTTCATAGGAATGGTTAAAAAGCATGCCGTATCCTAGAACAACAGCACTGTGGTTAATCCCATATTCATAAACATAATCTTCTAGTACTGTTCTTTCGATATATTTGTGCTGCTCATTTGGATATGGAACAACGGGAGCTTCATGGAATAAAGTACCTTTTTTGATATCACATGTAGCAAACACGCCTCTATTGAATTCTCCATCACTTAAGGGAGATGTTTTAATTTCAATCATAATTGATCACCTACAACTCTTTCTAAAGTATACTGCTATATCATACTCTAACATTGTTTCTATTATTTAGGAAATAAATAAAAAAATTTTTTATAAAAAAGAAATATTTCTTGTAATAAATTGACTTTTTAGCTAATAAAGGTTTGAGGATTAATAGTGTATAATGAGATAATATCCATTATGGAGTATTTTCCTTAAATGATTTCAACATAGTAAGGTGATGGCGTGTTAATAAACCTGAAACAAGGATGCTCGTAGTTTCTTATAATAAATAACATAAAAGGGTAAAGAACAGGAGAAAAAATGAAAAATTATAAAATGCTTATTCAATATGATGGCGGCCGTTACAAAGGATGGCAGCGTCTGGGAAATGGAGACCAATCCATTCAAGGAAAAATTGAAAATGTCTTAACAGAAATGGTAGGAGAAAAGATTGAAATTATAGGTTGCAGCAGAACAGATGCAGGGGTGCATGCTTTATCTCAAGTTGCCAATTTTAAAATGAAGAAAGAGATGACGGAAAAAGAAGTAATGAATTATTTAAACCACTACTTGCCGAATGATATTAGTATCTCAAAAGTACAGATCGTTCCTGATCGCTTTCATGCCAGATATAATGCAAAGGATAAAACGTATTTATATAAAATATGGAATAAATCGTATACCCATCCATTTATGCGTAAATATAGCATGCATGTAGAGAAAAGATTAAATCTAAAGAAAATGGAACAAGCAGCTGTCTATTTTGTGGGGAAACATGATTTTACAGCTTTCTCCAATGCTAAATCAAAGAAAAAGTCAATGGTGAAAGAAGTATACTATGTTGATATAAAAGAAGTAGACGGATTTATAGAAATTCGCGTGAGCGGCGATGGCTTCCTTTATAATATGGTCAGAAAAATAGTTGGTACATTGATTGAAGTTGGCCTAGGAAAAGTCGAAGCGGATACTATTCCAGCAATTTTGGAAACAAAAGATCGTAGTCTAACAGGCATGATGGCAGAAGCGAATGGATTATTTTTGGAAAAAGTAAAGTTTTAATAGAAGTGAAGACGAGCAAGTAGTTATTTCTGAACTACTTGCTTTTTTTGTATCGTTTTAATAGTTAGGGAACACTAGTGAGGGACAGAGTGATCGAATTAGTTCAGACTTTAGCGGCAAGAGATATACAAAGAAATTCACTATATGACTTTTAAAAATAAATTTTATCCTATATATGTGAAAAGGTTTGCTTAAAAAAGAATGATTTGACGAATAAAAGGATAATTATATAAGATACAGAGATTTGTCACATCCTAAGGAAATAAAATAATTTTTGCATGTTGCTATGAATTTATTTGGAGGAGGAAATTTTAGATGAATTATGCTGATGACAGTCTTATGCTTCATACCGATCTCTACCAAATTAACATGATGGAGACCTATTGGAGAGATAGGATACATGAGCGAAAAGCTGTATTTGAACTTTATTTTCGCAAGCTGCCATTTGGTAATGGCTTTGCTGTTTTTGCTGGTTTAGAACGGATTTTATCTTATATAAAAAATTGCCGATTTACAGATAGTGATATTGATTATTTAAGAAATGAAGTTGGCTATAAGGAGGATTTTTTAGATTACCTAAAAAATGTTACTTTTTCAGGAGACATTTATTGCATGCAAGAAGGAGAGCTAGTATTTGCTAATGAACCTATTCTCCGTGTAGAAGCTTCACTTGCAGAAGCGCAATTAGTGGAGACTGCATTGTTAAATATTGTTAATTATCAAACGCTTATTGCCACGAAAGCTGCGAGAATGAAGCAGGTTATTGGCAGTCAAACGGCGATGGAGTTTGGGACAAGAAGAGCGCAGGAAATGGATGCGGCGATTTGGGGAACAAGGGCTGCCTTTATCGGAGGATTTTCTGCAACTAGTAATGTAAGGGCTGGTAAGATTTTTGGCATTCCTGTATCTGGTACACATGCCCATGCATTAGTTCAAGCGTATCAAGATGAATATGAAGCTTTTAAGAAATATGCAGAGGCGCATACAGACTGCGTTTTTTTAGTGGATACATATGATACACTTCGTTCCGGTATACCAAATGCCATAAAGATTGCAAAGGAATTTGGTGATAAAATTCATTTTAAAGGAATTCGCTTAGACAGTGGAGATTTAGCCTATCTTTCTAAGAAAGCAAGAGCAATGCTCGATGAAGCCGGGTTCTACGATGCGAAAATTATCGCATCGAATGATTTAGATGAGTATACAATTATGAATTTACAGGCAGAAGGAGCAAAGATTGATATTTGGGGAATTGGAACCAAGCTGATAACAGCGTTTGATCAGGCGGCATTAGGAGCTGTGTATAAATTAGTAAGCATTGAAAATGAATCAGGTGAAATGAGGGATACGATAAAATTATCTGGAAATCCGGAAAAGATATCTACACCAGGGCAGAAAAGAGTATATCGAATTATTAACAAGGAAAATGGTCATGCGGAAGGGGATTATATTACCCTCGCATCTGAAGCCATCACACAAGAGCCTTTAAAAATGTTTCATCCTGTTCATCCTTATTTAAATAAGGTGGTAACAAATTACCAGGCAATTGAATTACATCATCCAGTTATAAAGAATGGGCATATTCAAATAACGCCGCCACTATTAACCGATATTCAAAAAAAGGTCGAGGATAACCTAGAGTTGTTATGGAATGAATATAAAAGAACGCTCAATCCGGAAGAGTATCCAGTTGATTTAAGTAAAGCTTGCTGGGAGAACAAGCGCAATTATATAGAGAAAATGAAGGAAAAGACGAACCCAATTTAAAACAGAAGGGAAGAAAATATGGTGAGAAAAATAGGGGTTTATGGATCATCCTTTGATCCCATTACAAATGTTCATCTTTGGACGGCCAGTACAGTTGCTCATCGATGCAAGTTAGATAAAGTCATTTTTCTTCCTTCTTCGAGCAAAAGAAGAGATAAAACAATGGAAACAGCTGATGAACATCGTATAGAGATGGTTAATATGGCAATAGCTGACAATGATAAATTTGCATTCGATGACTATGAAATGAAGCAAGATGGCTGGGAAATCTATACGTATCACACGATGAATTATTTTAAAAAGTTACTTCCAGAAGACGAGGTATATTTCATTATGGGAGCCGATTTACTTGTTGATATTGGTCAAGGTAAATGGACCAAAGGGGAAGAATTAGTAGCGGAAAATCGATTTATCGTTATGGCTCGAAATGGGATTGATATGCTTTCCACGATCAGCCGCTCACCACTTCTTCGCAATCATGATGATGGGAAGACCTTTCACTTGTTAGATAAGGGACTGTCCATGGAAATAAGCTCTACTTATATACGAGAAGAGTTTTCAATGGGGGGAGAACCAAGGTATCTTTTGCCAGAAAAGTGTTATCAATATATAAAGAAAAATAAGTTATATCAATAAACCATTCTAAAAAAAGCATAAAAAAGAACAAAATTAATAAGAAATTAGTAATTGATGAATACTGAATAGTCTGATAGAATGAAGGCAAATCTAAAGGCTATGTGTAACTGGCGAAATACGGATAACCGTAGGGGAGCACATAGTGTCGTATGCCGTTCGCCTGGGCAGAGGTAAGGGAATGAACTCCTTGCCTTTTTCTTTTTTTACTATTGCGGTTGAAAAAGGGATGCAGGATGTTCCAAGCTTACAAAGAATATAATTGATGAAAAAGGGAGCAATGGAGATGAGCACTACGACTGTTAAAGAAGTAAAAACAATTAAAACGTTAAATAATATTGCAGCAAGTGGACTAAACGTATTTAAAAAAGGGAATTTTACAATGGATGATACGTGTGCCAATCCTGATGCGATACTTTTACGCAGCTTTAATATGCATGGGTTGGAATTGGGAGATAATTTAAAGGCAATAGCACGTGCAGGTGCAGGAGTAAATAATATACCAGTTGAACAATGTACTGCAAAAGGAATTGTTGTATTTAATACACCTGGTGCGAATGCAAATGCCGTAAAAGAGATGGTGCTCATGTCATTAATGGCTTCTTCCCGAAATTTATTTGAAGGAGTGTCATGGGCCAAAACCCTTGTTACGGAAGGGGATCAAGTTCCAAAACTTGTGGAAGCAGGTAAAAAACAATTTGTTGGTCATGAAATTAAAGGAAAAACACTAGGTGTAATTGGCTTAGGTGCAATTGGTGCTCTCGTAGCAAACGATGCTCTTGCTCTTGATATGGATGTTATTGGGTATGATCCATTTCTTTCTGTTGATACTGCCTGGAATTTGTCACGTAATGTCAAGCGAGCAATGACATTAGATCAATTATTTGCAGAGTCTGACTACATTACGGTTCATGTTCCATTAACAGAAGACACGAAGGGCATGTTTAATAAAAAGGCATTTTCCTTAATGAAACCAGGGACACAAATTCTAAATTTTTCTCGTGGAGAGCTAGTGAATGAAATAGACATGGCTGTTGCATTGGAAGATGGAAAGATCGGACGCTATATAACAGACTTCCCAAATGAAAATGTTCTCCAAATGAAAAATACGATTGCAATTCCACATCTTGGAGCATCTACAGGAGAATCAGAAGAAAATTGTGCAGTAATGGCAGCGCGTCAAGTAAAGGATTTCTTAGAAACCGGAAATGTTAAAAATGCAGTAAACTTTCCGAATGCATCTATCCCCTATGCGGGGAAACGTCGGGTGACGGCCTTCCATTTAAATGTTCCTAATATGGTTGGTCAAATGACACAAGTCATTTCTACTTATCAGTTAAATATTGCTGATATGATAAATAGAAGTCGAGGCGAGTATGCATACACGATGATAGATATTGATAACCAAGTAGCGGATGAGATTGTTCCTCTTTTATCTAAGCAATTAAAGGAAATCGACGGAATTGTAATGCTGAGAGTTATCTAAATACGTAATATAGGAAATAGACATGATAGGCTCTAAGGTGAAATGGATTTTTTGCCGGAGTCTATTTGTATATAATTGGATCTTGCTAGATTTGAAGTAGAGTGCTAAATGGTTCTCCCTATAGGATGGAAACACGTTTATTAAATTAGAATTTTTATAGTAAAAAGGGCTGTCCTATAAGACAACCCTTCAGTTTGTCGACAAAAGATTTTGGAGAAGTGGAATTGCATTTTCATGCGTTGCTTGGAGTGGAGGGGGTGAGACTCCTGTGGGATTAGCGAGACAGCCTGAGACCCTACAGGCTGAAGGCCGAAGCGGCTCAGCGCGAGCCTCACGGAAAGCGAACCCCCCGGAGCGGAAAGCAATACCTTGATTCAAAGAATAAAGTTTCTTTACTCAAACTTCCATTTCCAAAATACCGGAGTTTGTTTACAGTCAGAAGGGCTGTCCAACAGGACAACCCTTTTGCTTAATACGGTTTATTTAAATAACACACTTACTGACTTATGTTCATAAACGCGGCTGATGGCATCACTTAGTAATTCAGCAATAGATAACTGTGTAATCTTGTCGATTCTTTTTTCTTCCGTAAGTGGAATGCTGTTTGTTACAATCAATTCCTTAATTTGTGATTCTTGAATCATATCAATAGCTGGTTCAGATAAAACAGGATGAATACAGCATGCGTATATGTCTTCAGCGCCATTATCAAGTAAGGCTTTCGCGGCAGTAGTAATTCGATAAGAGGTATCCACTATATCGTCTATAATAATTGCCGTTTTTCCTTCAATATTACCAACAACGTTTACTTCGCGTGGACCGAAATCTTTTGGGCCTCGTTTATCGATAATAGCGATAGGTGCTTTTAAGCGGTCTGCGAGCTCACGTGCACGAGTTACGCTGCCGTGGTCTGGGGCAACTACAACAACATCATGTGAAAATTCTTTCGTATTTAAATAATCGGCAAGGAGCGGGATACCTACTAATTGATCAACTGGGATATTAAAGAAGCCTTGTGTTTGTGGTGCATGTAAATCTAAAGTTATCACACGGTCTGCACCAGATTTTTGAATTAAATTGGCAACTAGCTTAGCGGTAATGGGCTCTCTTGGCTGAGCTTTTCTATCTTGACGTGCATATCCATAATACGGAATAACAACGTTAATAGTGTTAACAGAAGCTCGTTTTAACGCATCTATCATGATAAGCAATTCCATAATACTTTGATTTACTGGATCACATGTAGATTGAATAACAAATACTTCGCAGCCGCGGACACTTTCTTCAATATTGATTTGAATTTCACCATCACTGAATTTTTTGACTGTACATTTTCCTAATTCGGTACCAAGATGATCCACGATTTCTTGAGCTAGTTCTAGCGACGAATTGAGTGCGAAAACTTTTAATTTGGTTCCTTGATATGTATTGGGCATGAATGCTTCCTCCTATAATTTGAACATTCTTAGTGATGATTCATTTTCCTAAAGATACTTCTATCAAATATTGTAGGTTACTGATATTTGCATTGCAACCTAATAATAGTTTTTTTTCTTAATGAAACATCTTTCTCTTGCAAGTGGGAGCAATAGAATAGTATTAATACTTTATAGTCCAATAATCTGCTTTTCCAAACCTAAAATGAAAGATTGTTTTTTAAAAGAAACTTTTGCAATTCGATAAATACAGAGATTCGTGTATCTTGTCTTAGAATGTGCTAAACTATATTTCGTTAACTCTTGTTACATAAAAAAATTTAAATAGTATAACTGAAAAGAGAGTGATTAAACATGCAGCAAGAAACATTGTCTAGAGGATTGAAAAACAGACATGTTCAATTAATTGCAATTGGAGGAGCAATAGGAACAGGGCTTTTTCTAGGGGCTGGTAAATCAATCCACTTAGCGGGCCCATCTATTCTATTTGCCTACATCATAACTGGTATCATTTGTTTTTTGATTATGCGAGCACTAGGAGAGCTGCTTTTATCTAATCTGGAATATCATTCCTTCGTAGATTTTGTAAATGACTATTTTGGCAAAAAAGCTGCCTTTGTAACAGGATGGACGTACTGGTTTTGTTGGATTTCGATTGCAATGGCAGATTTAACTGCTATCGGCTTGTATACAAAGCTTTGGTTTCCTCATGTACCTCAATGGTTACCAGGTTTTATTGCTTTAATTGTCTTACTTATTATGAACTTAGCTACAGTAAAGCTTTTTGGAGAGATGGAATTTTGGTTCGCTTTAGTTAAAGTTATTGCCATTATTGCATTAATTATTATTGGCTTCATTATGATAGTAAAAGGCTTTTCAACAGATGCGGGTCCTTCAAGCTTTACCAATCTGTGGAATCATGGCGGCATGTTTCCTAATGGAATGAATGGGTTTATTCTTTCTTTTCAAATGGTTGTTTTTGCTTTTGTAGGAATTGAATTAGTAGGGCTTACAGCTGGGGAAACTGAGAATCCTGAAAAGGTTATTCCAAAGGCAATTAATAATATTCCGATAAGAATTTTAATTTTTTATGTGGGGGCATTGCTTATTATTATGAGTATTTACCCTTGGAATGCCATTAATCCCGCTGAAAGTCCTTTTGTTCAAGTATTCCTGGCTGTTGGGATAACAGCAGCGGCAGGAATTGTGAACTTTGTCGTGTTAACTTCCGCAGCATCAGCCTGTAACAGTGCGATTTTTAGCACAAGCAGAATGATGTTTGCGTTGGCAAAGGAAAAGAATGCACCAGAATCTCTTGCTAAATTAACAAAAAATCAAGTGCCATCAAATGCGCTATTCTTTTCTGTGATTGTCGTGTTAATTGCTGTTATTTTAAATTACATCATGCCAGAAGGCGTATTTACGTTAATCACAAGCATATCGACCGTTTGCTTTATCTTTATTTGGGCAATTACTGTTCTTTGTCATTTAAAGTATCGTAAATCACGCCCAGTACTAGCGGCAAAAAATAAATTTAAAATGCCACTCTTTCCATTTGCAAATTATCTTATTCTTCTTTTTCTAGCGTTTGTCCTTGTTGTATTAGCGCTTGCTGAAGATACAAGAGTTGCATTATTTGTTACACCAGTCTGGTTTATCTTGTTATTGGTGATTTATCAAATTAAGTGGAAACAATCTGCAAATTAATAGATTTCTTTTAAAAATAGAGCCTGAAATTGATTTACATATCGGTTTCAGGCTTTGTTTTTTTGAGTGGCAAAAGATTTGAAAAAATCAAAAAAATATATTGACAAAATCTTCAATAAAATGCTATTATATTCTTCTTTTGAAAAGGAGGGAGAAGCATTGATTAAGGTTAAGGGAATCAATAAATCCTTTAAGGTTGCGAAGAGGGCAGCAGGTCTTCGAGAAGGACTGAAAGCTCTTGTTTCAAGGGAGCATACGATTGTCCATGCATTAAAGGATGTAAGTTTTACAATAAATCCTGGAGAAATTGTGGGGTATATCGGTCCAAATGGAGCAGGAAAATCAACGACGATTAAAGTAATGAGTGGTATTCTAGTACCAGACAGCGGCGCTTGTGAAATTATGGGCTATACCCCTTGGCAGGATCGTGTAGAATATGTGAAAAATATTGGCGTAGTTTTTGGGCAGCGATCCCAGCTATGGTGGGACGTCCCAGTAATTGATTCATTTGCCCTTTTAAAAGATATTTATCATGTATCAGACAAGGACTATAAGGAAACACTCTCGTTATTAATGGAAACACTCGAGTTAAAAGATATCATACATTCACCAGTAAGACAGCTCAGTTTAGGGCAGCGGATGCGTTGTGAAATTGCTGCTTCTCTTATCCATAATCCACAAATTCTCTTCTTAGATGAACCTACCATTGGTCTTGATGCAGTAAGCAAGATAGCAGTAAGAAATTTTATAAAAAAAATCAATAAACAAAAGAACGTAACGGTTATCCTGACAACACATGATATGTTTGATATCGAAGCACTATGTGACCGTGTTCTTCTAATAGGAAAAGGGAGCCTGTTATATGATGGGAATTTGCAGGAATTAAGAAGCCGTTTTGGCTCCCATCGTACCATTACTGCAGACTATAAATCTAGCAATGCACCAATTGAAATTCCAGGAGCCGATATTCTTTCTTGGACGGAGGAAAGAGCCATTTTAAGTGTAGATACATCGGTAATTTCTGTCTCGGAAGTTATTATGCAATTGTCTCATTCTCTGGATCTTGTCGACGTTTCTGTAACATCACAGCCGATTGAAGATATTATTGTACAGCTTTATAAGGAGTACGAAATATGAGGATAATTAAACCATATGTGGCTGTGTTAAGATTACGATTATTAAATGGGATGCAATACCGGGCAGCCGCTTTAGCGGGAGTGGCTACACAGTTTTTCTGGGGATTTATTTATATTATGATTTTTCAAGCTTTTTATGCACAAACGATGGGAGAACAGCCGATTTCCTTGGAAGAATTAGTTACTTATTTATGGTTGCAGCAATCTTTTTTAGCGTTTATTATGCTATGGTTTCGTGACAATGAATTGTTTGATTTAATAACGACAGGAAATATTGCCTATGAGTTATGCAGACCAATTGGGATTTATGAATACTGGTTTAGTAAGTTATTAGCGCAGCGGTTAGCAAGTGCGCTGCTAAGGTGCTTCCCCATACTATTACTGGCATTTCTCCTTCCGTCTGCTTATCGGCTAATGTTACCGCCAGATTTAAAAACATTTATATTATTTTGTATTTCCCTCTTATTAGGATTGTTCGTATTAGTGTCTATTTCTATGTTTATTTATATTTCCGTTTTTATTACGCTTTCCCCAATGGGATCTTTGTTAGTATTTGGTGTAGTAGGGGAGTTCTTTGCTGGAATGGTAATACCTATTCCGCTTTTGCCAGAGTGGCTTCAGCAAATTGTTTACCTTCTTCCCTTCCGATTAACGGCAGATTTTCCGTTTCGAGTCTATTCTGGTAACATTCCGAACAGCGAAGCAGTTGAAGGAATCATGATTCAATTAATATGGCTGGTAGCACTTGTGTTTCTTGGGAAAATGGCATTACATAAAGCGATGAAAAAAGTCATTGTACAAGGAGGGTAAATATTATGCGCCTTTATTTTCAATACCTTCTGCTATTATTTAAATCACAAATGCAGTATCGAACGTCTTTTTGGCTATTGTCATTAGGGCAGTTTCTTGTTCCCTTTTCTGCCTTTGCTGGATTATATTTCTTGTTTGAAAGGTTTGGGCAAATTAAAGGCTGGGATTTTTATGAGGTTGGTCTTTGTTTTGCTGTCATTCATATGGCTTTTGCATTAAGTGAATGCTTCGCAAGAGGATTTGATAATTTCTCCAGTCTTGTTGCCAGCGGTGATTTTGATAGATTGCTTGTTCGACCAAGGACGACTTTTATACAAGTGTTAGGTTCGAAATTTGAATTTACAAGAGTGGGAAGGTTATTGCAGAGTGTTATGGTTCTAGGGTGGGCTTTATTTAATCTAGCAATTGATTGGAACATAATGAAGTGCATCACCCTATTGTTAATGATTTTAAGTGGTGTTTTTATTTTTACAGGAATATTTATTTTGGCAGCGACTCTTAGCTTTTGGACCATTCAAGGATTGGAGATTGCTAATATTTTTACCGATGGTGGCAGGGAAATGGCTCAGTATCCATTAAATATTTATCAAAAATGGGTGACGCGTTTTTTTACTTTTGTTATTCCTTTTGGCGCTGTCAATTATTTACCTTTGCTTTACCTCCTTGGTAAGGGAGGAGAAGCAGAATGGTTATATATGCTAACACCGCTGGCAGGTATTCTATTTATCCTTCCTTGTATTCTTGTGTGGATAGTTGGTGTGCGTCACTATCGGTCAACCGGTTCGTAATATGGAATGTTTCCTAATCTATTAATGGTGGTATAAATCTAGTAGATAAATATATACATCATGAAATAATGGGAGGCGTTTTAAAATGAATAAAGATTCAAACACAAACCCTGCAGGCAAAACTCATCAGCCTGACGAGAAGAAACAAAAGGATGAAGCTTCAAAAGGATTGAAAGAAACGCATGATCAAGCAAATGATAGTTTAACAGAAGGAACAATTGATAAGAAAAAAAACAAAGAATAACCATTTTAAACTTTAAGAAGATGGAGAAAACGAGGAATCGTTTTCTCCATCTTCTTTATGTCACTAAATAATAGATAAGGGGGCAAGAAGAGGATATAATTATAGCGGCAAAAATAAAGTAAAGAAAGGTTGTTGGAATGAAAAAAAGATGGAAGATATTAATTGGTTTTTTGGTTTTGTTGCTTATCCTATTTGGTGCCTATCAACTAATGAACGCTCGATCTTTTCAATTATTCGGTGGATTAACCGATTATGTAAAGACAAAGGAGAAAGTAGTTGCTTTAACATTTGATGATGGACCTACTAAAAATGTAGATGATATTCTGTCCTTACTAGATGCTTACGATGCAAAAGCAACTTTTTTTCTAATTGGAAATGAAATAGAAAAAAATCCTCTTTTGGCAGAGGAAATTGCGGAAAAAGGACATCAACTTGGAAATCATACATACTCACATGAGCGTATGATATTTAAGTCGCAAGCTTTTATAAGGAATGAAGTAGAAAAAACAAATCAATTAATTGAAAAAGCTGGTTATACAGGTGAAATAGACTTCAGACCGCCTAATGGAAAGAAGCTAGTTGGGCTTCCTTATTTCTTGAAACAAGCAGAAATAGATACGATTCTATGGAACATGGAGCCTGATACGTATTATCAGACAGCAGAAGACAAGATAAACTATGTGAAAGAGTCAGTAAAGCCAGGGTCCATTATTTTGATGCACCCAATGTATGATAAGACAGGGCAAGAACGAAAAGCGCTAAAAGGAATTTTAAAAACACTAACAGAAGCTGGGTATACATTTGTTACGGTTAATGAACTTCAAGAGATGGCAGATAGCAATAATTAATTGTTAAATAGCAAAGAGAAAAAGGTATGTGGATTTTAGCCAGATACCTTTTTTTATGAATGAAATACCTTAGCTTTCACGTTTCACTGCAAAGGGTGGATGCTCCATCCAGCCATTTTTAATCATAATTTTAGCAGCATCTTCTGTAAATAAACCTATCTGTGTTAATGCTCTTGTATACATAAAGGCAATATCATGCCGACCATTTACAGCTATTGAGTTTCCAAAGGATCTGATTTTCATCGAAAACATATCCATTTTATGAAATAACATTATTTTATCCGAAAAAGGAGAAACGGTTGATGTTGTAATTAAGTGATCAAGAAACGATGGTGTTGGTAAATGATCATTATGTAGTTTTTCCATATACTGTTCAACATGTTTATCGGTAAAGTTCCTTCCTCTTATAAAGAGTTCCCGAATCTCTTCCTGTTGGACAACTTGACTAAATGCCATAATCAATGCTTTACTCGCAACATTGTTCTCGATATTATCGTAAAGATGTGCTATTTCTAATGCATGTAAAGATCTTACATGTCCAAAATAGCCATTTAAAAAATCCTTCTGAACAAACATTTGACTTTCAGGAATGGGAATAATAGGCGGTTTACGGGTGAAGCCCTTTTTCATTAATATTTCCTTAATTTGCTCTATTAAACGTACGGTAGAACTCATACAATATTGGAAAAGTTCTTTTACATCCTTTCGAAAAACAAGGGGAATAGCTACGTTATAAATGCTTATTCCAGCCTTAGCGGCATACTTAAGATAATGAACATAGTATTCATCTTCAAACAAACGAGGAGCATGAAGGTTTACATCTTCTTCTAGGGAAAAACCCTTTGGCAATGGAAAATTCTCCTTTGAAAGTATTTCTGCTGATATAGATAAAAATTCTGTGCTCAACTTTAAGGCGTTTTTCAATAGCTTTTTAATATCAGAATCCTCGACATGCTGAAGGAAATAATGGAGAAAACATTTTGACATGCTGTTGCCCATATACGTTGCCCAAAGTTTACCTAATTCCGCTGATGTTAGCTTTTCACTTAGGTCAGTTTGTTTTAAATCTATATTCAATGGTTTTGGTCTCGCGTCCATCTCAAAAAACTCCTTTAGTTGGTTTTGTTTAGTATTCACAGACATATTTAATCGTATGCTAAATTTACTTATTAATATTGAATCAATTTTTTAGCTTTTTCCTTTTTATAAGGGAAGACCTTTCACTCTATGTACCAATCGTTTAGAATAATTACAGAAAAGAAAACTTATGGGAGTAGAAAATGAAAATACTAATAGTTGAAGATGATAAAACAATTGCTTCTGGTTTAGATTACAGTTTACAAAGTGAAAATTATGAAACAATTATTTGTCATGATGCCAAAGGTGCGAGAAAAACGATAGAGGCAGAGCTTAACCATATCGATCTATGTTTATTTGACTTGTCTCTGCCAGATGGTTCTGGTTATGAATTATGTGAGCTTGTGAAAAGTAAATCAGATAAGCCCGTTATCTTTTTAACGGCATTAGATGATGAAGTTAATGTAGTAATGGGACTTGATATGGGGGCAGATGACTATATTACTAAACCGTTTCGCCTGAGAGAGCTTCTTTCAAGAATAAAATCCGTATTGCGCCGCTACAATGTACAGCCCCAAAATACTACTTTCATCGAAATCGACGATATACGTATTAATACTTTGGAAGGAAAGATCTATAAAAAGGATGAAGAAGTAGTAGTCACGGCCCTGGAATACCGGTTATTTTTGATATTCGCCAATAATTTAGGCCAAGTTTTAACAAGGACACAGCTATTGGAGCGAATCTGGGATGTTGCAGGGGATTTTGTTAATGACAATACCTTAACAGTTTACATTAAAAGGCTCCGCGAGAAATTAGAAGATAATCCCCAAAAGCCAACCATTATAAAAACTGTCCGTGGTCTTGGTTATAAGGTAGGTGACTAGTAATGCTTCGTAATCGGGAATGGAAAGTACTGATACTTATTTTAGCAATCATAAGCATAGTAGCGATTATATATGCGCTTACCGTCTTTTCTTTCGCTGTGGCCGCATATTTGCTTAGCGTTATCAGCATTATTTTTATTAGCTTTTTTTTATTTACAAGATTCCGTTATAAGGAAATAGAAAACCTTTCGAGCTACTTACAGCGAATAAGTAATGGAGATGAAAGTCTGGACATCCGCGACAATGTCGAAGGTGAATTAAGTATTTTAAAAAATAATATCTATAAAGTTACCTTAATGCTTTCTGAACATAGCTCACTTCTTCGTCAGGAAAAATTGAAACTGACAGATGCAATTTCTGATATCTCTCATCAATTGAAAACACCGCTGACTTCCATGGTGGTAATGACTGACTTGTTAAGCAATCCCCATCTAGAGGAATCAAAACGGCGTGAGTTTACGAATAATATCTCGATACAGCTGGAAAGAATGGAGTGGTTAGTTTCTTCTTTGCTGAAATTATCGAAAATGGATGCTGGGACGATTCCTTTTAAAAAGGAAAAAGTAGTTGTGAAAGCACTAATTCATAAGGCGGTTGAACCAGTATTAATTCCGATCGATATAAAAGAACAGACTTTGCAGATTACTGGAGATGATAGTGTTACATACATAGGTGATTTTAACTGGACAGTAGAAGCAATAATAAATATTTTAAAAAATTGTGTAGAACACACCGGAGAAGGTGGACAAATACACATTAGTTTCGCAGAAAATGTTTTGTTTACAGAAATAGTTATTCACGATAACGGCAAAGGCATCGCTAAAAAAGATTTACCTTATATTTTTAAACGATTTTATAAAGGGGAAAATGCTAGTGAAGACAGCATCGGCATAGGCTTAGCAATGGCCTATAGTATTATAAAAAGCCAGCATGGGGATATTGAAGTAAGAAGTAAGATAGGAAAAGGAACTACTTTTCATATTAAATTCTATAAACAAGTGATTTAGTGAAATTGAATTATGGATGATAGCGGAAATTAGAATAGATGAAAAAGAGAATTCGTTTTACTGTGGGGAGGCGTTCATTAAAGGAATGAACGCCATAATTTGTTCGGATGGAAGGGGAAATGGTGTTCATAAAGAGGATGAAAGCCAAAATTGGTTCGACCGGAAGGAAAAGTGGTGTTCATAGAGGGAATGAAAGCCAAAATTGGTGCGGCAGGAAGGGAAAATGGTGTTCATAAAGAGGATGAAAGCCAAAATTGGTTGGGCAGGAAGGAAAATGGTGTTCATAGAGGGAATGAAAGCCAAAATTGGTTCGGTAGGAAGGAAAAATGGTGTTCATAGAGGGAATGAAAGCCAAAATTGGTTCGGTAGGAAGGGAAAATGGTGTTCATAAAGAGGATGAAAGCCAAAACTGGTTGGGCAGCAAGGAAAAATGGTGTTCATAGAGTTAATGAAAGCGGGAATTCGAAAAAGTAGTGTTCAACCAAAGAACCCCCAATATCAATAAATTAACACAAAAGAGCTATAAACCATTTAAAGTGACTAAATTGTCACTTTAAAGTCACTCAATAGTCACTTTAGACAGGTAGACTAAGAGCATCAAGTAATTGGAGGGCGAATAAATGGAAATTTTAAAAATAGAAAATCTGTCTAAAGTATATGGAAAAGGAGAAACAGCTGTTAAAGCATTGGATAACGTATCCTTTTCTGTTAACAAGGGTGAGTTTGTAGCGATAATTGGACCATCTGGGTCAGGGAAATCGACTTTGCTTCATATGCTAGGTGGGGTAGATAGACCAACAAGTGGAAAAGTTTTTGTAGATAATACAGATATATATCAATTAAATGAAACACAATTAGCTATTTTTAGGAGAAGACAAATTGGTCTTATCTATCAATTTTATAACTTAATCCCCATTTTGTCGGTAGAAGAAAATATTACGCTGCCTCTTCTATTAGATAATCACAAGGTAGATAAAGAACAATTTAATCGCATTGTTTCGATATTAGGTCTGCAGCAAAGATTAGATCACCTGCCTAATCAATTATCTGGGGGACAGCAGCAGCGTGTATCCATTGGACGAGCACTTATCAGTAATCCCGCAATTATGCTGGCAGATGAGCCTACAGGGAATTTAGACAGTAAAAATAGTGAAGAGATTATGGAACTATTAAAAATGTTTAATAAAACCTATAATCAAACACTTATTGTAATTACTCATGATGAACGGATTGCCTTACAGGCGGATCGTGTCATTTCGGTTGAGGATGGAAAAATCGCCAAAAATGAGGTGATTCGTCCATGAATATAATGAATAAACTTACTTTGAGAAATTTAAAGGAGAACAAGCGAAGAACACTAGTGACGATTATTGGCGTCATTATTTCTGTCAGTATGCTGACAGCTGTTGCCACCCTTGGTGTTTCTTTTATTGATTTATTAAAAAGAGATACGATAGCAAGGGGCGGAGAATGGCATGCGCAGTTTATAGGCGTGAATAGCGAGCAAGCTAAAGAGCTAAAAAAAGACAGCAAAATCGAAAAGGTTATCTTATCAAATGATTTGGGTTATGCGGAATGGAAGGATTCAAAAAACGATAATAAACCGTACTTATTTTTTAAACAATATGATGAGCAAGGATTTGAGCAATTTCCAATTCGTTTAAAAGAAGGAACATATCCAAAATCTTCGAATGAAATTATCATATCTGATGAAATGAGGAAGAAAGGGAATAGTTCTTATGCCATCGGTAAGGAAATAAAAGTTAGTATTGGGGAAAGACATGTAAAATCAGATGGAGAAGATACGATATTAACACAAACAGATCCTTTGCAAAGGAATGAAGAAGGAGAAAAAACGGAGGAAATCCAGCAAGCAAAAGCAGCTACATTCAAAATTGTGGGGATTATGGAAACCCCATCATGGGAATCTTCATGGGCACCAGGCTATACAGTTATTAGCTATTTGGACCAAAAGGAGTTAACGACTAACAGCAGCGTCAATGCAAGTGTAGTAATGAAAAAGGTAAAGCAATCTTTATTTGAGGACATGGAATCCTCAGCAAAGAAATTATCTATCGCCAAAGTGAATTTTAATGATGAGCTCCTGCGTTATGAGGGGGTATCTTCACATGATAATGTGCTTGTTACGATGTATTCTCTATTAGGAATTATCATACTTGTAATTGTAATTGGTTCTGTGGCATTGATTTATAATGCTTTTGCCATCAGTGTGTCAGAACGGGCAAGACATTTAGGCATGCTTTCCAGTGTCGGCGCAACGAAGAAACAAAAAAGAAATTCAGTGTTTTTTGAAGGCACAGTTATAGGAGGCATCAGCATCCCGATAGGAATCATTGCGGGACTAGCAGGAATTGGCGCGACATTCTATTTTATAAACAAATATTTTAAAGAAGCTTTAAACACTACAGAAGGTTTAAATGTAGTAGTAACGCCTTATTCTATCTTATTTTCCATTCTGATTTCCATTGTAACAATTTTTATTTCTACCTATCTGCCAGCAAGGAAGGCATCAAAGATTTCAGCAATAGATGCAATTAGACAAACACAAGATATTAAATTATCTGGAAAAAAAGTAAAAACTTCTAAACTTGTGCGCAAGGTATTTGGCTTAGAAGCGGAAATTGGCTTGAAAAATTTAAAACGTAATAAACGAAGATATCAAACCACTGTTTTTTCATTAGTTATAAGTATTTTGCTTTTCTTAACCGTAGCATATTTCACAGATAATATGAAAAAATCAGTTGGGTTATCACAGAAAAATATTGATTATGATATTGCAGTGTCTGGGGATTCTCATACTACAGAGGAAGAGATGCAGATTTTAGCCAATGCACCTAGTGTTACAAAAAGTAATATAATTAAAAGCACCTATGTGAACACTTACCTTCCTGAAGATGTGTTAAGTAAAAATAATAGAGAAAAAGTGAAGAAAGATAAAACTATTCTGGAGAATGGTAAACTATCATTTAATGTGAACTTCTTTGTGCTATCTGATACAGCTATGCAGAAATATGCTAAAACTGCAGGCTTTAATTCCCAAGAATATACGAATCCTAAGGTACCAAAAGGTATTGTGATAGAGAACGTTTCTTATTTTGATCCATATGAAAAGAAATTTGTGGAAGAAAAGGTGATGAATGCAAAACCTGGTGATTATATGGATCTCTATCACTACAATATGGACGAGGAAAAGGATGAAAAGTTTAATAAGATTCAAATTGGCGCATTTACCAATGAAACGATAATGGGGATTGATGCTAATAGTTATGGAACGATTACCATGATTATATCCGATGAGGTTGCAAAGGAATTATTTAAAAATGAAAATTTGGTTATGAATTACACACTCTATTTAAACAGCGAAAATCCAGAGAAGGCCCAAGAGGAATTAGAAGATCTGAAAACAAGCTCGGTCTATATTTACAATGTCGAAAAGGATCGTAAGCAATCAGAGCAGATGATTATGATGATGTCTGTCTTTATGTATGGGTTTATTACCCTCATTTCATTAATTAGTATTGCTAATATCTTTAATACCATTTCTACAAGCATTTCTTTGCGGAAAAGAGAGTTTGCTATGCTGCGTTCGGTTGGAATGACGCCAACTGGCTTTAATAAAATGATCTATTTTGAGAGCATTTTTTATGGAATAAAAGCATTGATGTATGGTCTTCCAATTAGTATTGGAGTAATAGCTATCATATACTGGTCGATAAGCAATACATTTGAATATGGTTTTGCGCTTCCATGGATGAGTATTCTCTATGTAGTTATTGCCATATTTATCATTGTCGCTTCAGCTATGCTATATTCAGTCAGCAAAATTAAGAAAGAAAATATTATCGATGGCTTAAAGCAAGAGAATATTTAATAGAAATAAATAAAAAACTCGTCCATTTTGGCGGGTTTTTTTCATAGGAAAAAGCAAGCAGGTAAGTGCAAGAAGAATGTAGAATCAGTAAGTACGATAGAGGAGGGTAATATGAAGAGAGATATTTTGCAACAAAATAAAGAAAGCTGGGATAAAGTAGCCTATCATTTTAACGGGATTGATGCACTACCAAGTTATGGACCTTTTAGTCAAACAGAAGAGGAATTAAGGCTATTTGAAGAAATAGAAAATAAAAAAGTCCTTGATATCGGCTGTGGCAGCGGACATTCTTTGCTTTATATGGCAGACAAAGGGGCTAGTGAATTATGGGGGATAGACTTATCAGAACAGCAAATTGAAACAGCAAAAGAAACACTTAAAGACTTAACTTCCCATCTATATTGTGCTGCGATGGAAGAAGAAATCGATCTCCCTAAGGTATATTACGACATCGTTTACTCCATCTATGCAATTGGATGGACAACGGATTTAGCTTCTACATTTAAACTTATTTTTTCGTATTTAAAGCCAGGAGGAGTATTTATATTTAGCTGGGACCATCCACTATATGCGTATATGCAAAGTCAAAACGGACAAATCTCTCTTACTGGTTCTTATCAGGAAGAAGGTTTAACATTATACCAAAGATTTAAAGGGGAAGAAGCACCAGTAGTGATACCCAAAAGAAAAATGAGTACATTTATAAATGAATTGATTAAAGCAGGATTTACAATTGAATCTGTTATAGAAAGTGAGGTTTCCAAAAGCTTGGAAACGGTCGAGGCTGAAATCTCTGATCGCTATTATTCCTTATACAAAGCAAGGAAATTTCCAACTACTATGATTATTAAAGCGAGAAGAACATGACATGTGGGAAGCCGCATGTCATGTTTAGTACTTCAAGTCTTTAAAAAAAGAGAGCAAAAACCATTCTTGGCAATTGGGATTGTAACAAAAAGAAGTACAACGTTATTATTAGACATTCCTAATATTGGATTTTATAATTTAACTATCTGCTAGTTTGTTAAAGTAATCACATTGGAGTCAATCTTAAAATAACTGTATTTGTAAACGCATTCTTAACAGGGTGTTTTGATAATCAGGATAAAAATAAGGTGAGAGCTTTCCATTTGATTTTCTATGTAATCAATACCTTATTTTTAAATATAAGAAAAAGGGGATTTGAAAATGGCAACTTCTTTAAATGCAGCAACTGTATTGGACTCAGAGTATGGCCTTTATATTAATGGGCAGTGGCAAAAGGGATCGGAAGGGAAGCTGATGGCAAGCTTCAATCCAAGTAACGGCGAAAAGCTTGCTGACTTTGTTGATGCAACCTATACAGATGTTGATCAAGCAGTGGATGCTGCAACAGAAGCTTTAAAAACCTGGAAAAAAGTAAGCTTATTAGATAGAAGTAATTTACTATTAAAAATTGCCGATTTAATCGATGAAAATGCGGAAAAATTAGCGTTAGTAGAAACATTGGATAATGGAAAACCGTTAAGAGAAACAAGAAATATAGATGTGCCATTAAGTTCAGACCATTTCCGCTATTTTGCAGGGGTCATTCGCTCCGAAGAAGGAACTGCCCAAGCCTTTGATGAAGATACTCTATCTATTTCGATTAAAGAGCCGATCGGAGTTGTTGGACAAATTATCCCTTGGAATTTTCCACTTTTAATGGCCGCGTGGAAAATCGCCCCAGCAATTGCTGCAGGCAATACGGTTGTCATTCATCCATCATCTTCTACTTCTTTAAGTGTGCTGGAGCTGGCCAAAATTTTAGATCAAGTTTTACCAAAAGGGGTAGTCAATGTAATTACTGGTCGCGGCTCTCATTCCGGGGATTATATGTTAAAGCATGAGGGATTTGCGAAGATTGCCTTTACAGGATCGACAGAAATTGGCCAAGAAGTTGCTGTGGCCGCAGCCAAAAGGCTTATTCCCTCTACACTTGAGCTAGGCGGTAAGTCAGCAAATATCATTTTCAATGATGCACCAATGGAGCGAGCTTTAGAAGGGGTTCAATTAGGCATCCTCTTTAACCAAGGACAAGTATGCTGTGCTGGTTCCCGAATTTTTATCCAAGAAGGAATTTATGATGAGTTTCTTGCGAAAATGAAGCTGGCTTTTGAGGATGTAAAAGTTGGCTTGCCTTGGGAAGAAGATGTCGTGATGGGTTCACAAATAAATGAACGGCAACTAAAGCAAATCTTAGAATATGTAAAAATAGGAGAAGAAGAGGGTGCTAGAGTTGTAACAGGTGGGTGCAGACTCATAAATAACGGATTAGAAAATGGGGCATTTATGGCTCCGACGATTTTAGCTGATGCCACTAATGATATGCGTATTGCCAAAGAAGAGATTTTTGGCCCAGTTGCAACAGTCATTAAATTTAAGACCGAAGAAGAGGTTATTGAGCTTGCTAACCAATCAGAGTTTGGCCTTGGAGGAGCGGTGTTCTCAAGAGATATTAATACAGCATTGCGTGTAGCAAGAAGTGTGGAAACAGGCCGAATGTGGGTGAATACGTATAATCAACTGCCAGCGGGAGCGCCATTTGGCGGTTACAAGAAATCAGGCATCGGCAGGGAAACATATAAGAGCATCTTAGATGGCTATACCCAGACAAAAAATATTTATATCGTAACGAAAGAAGAAACAGAGGGATTATATTAAAGAAAGGGAAGCTGTTAGGACATTGTCTTAGCGGCTTTTTTTATACTTTGAATTTCATGTATAATTTGCTCTTAGATAAAAAAATATAATTTTGTTCTTTCGTGAACTTTTTCCAAAGTAGAAAGTCTAATGTATAGGAGCAAAGAGGAGGTGATTAATTGGAAGAGTTAGAGACTAGCAGGAAAGCTATTAAAGGAGATGATGATGCCTTTTTGGAAGTCATGCAATTACATAAAGAATCACTGCTAAGAGCTGCTTTAGCATTTCTCAAAGACGAGGATGCGGCAATAGAAGCCTTGCAGGAAGTAACCTATCGGGCATATAAAAAGATCCATACCGTTAACGAACCAGCCTATTTAAAAACATGGCTGACAAGGATTATGATCAATTACTGTCAAGATCAAGTAAAGAGAAAGAATCGGATTATTTCTGATAAACAACTATATGACGTATCTGTCCACCAAAACCAATCATTAATCGAACTAAAGGAAGCCCTTGGAATGTTATCACATGAAGACCAGCAATTAATCTATTTAAAATACTTTCAAAATACGAAAATCAAAGAAATCGCCGCAATAGAGAATATTCCAGAAGGAACGGTAAAGTCTCGATTACATAAAGTACTAAAAACGCTTCGGCTGTATTTTAAAGAGAAAGGAGCGAGTGATCATGTATGAAGAAGAGGAACAAAGATTGTCTAGGTTAAAGGCTGACTTAGAAAAAACAACATTACCGCTCGAAAAAGCCGAAGAAGCCATATTAAGCGGAATTTTGAAAGCTAAACAGGAACAAAATCGGGCGAAGAAAAAACAAAAAAGATTAATCGGGCTTGCAATTGCTGCAATAATCATCATTTCCTTTGTAACATCTATTCGGATTTCTCCAACCTTCGCAAATGCCCTCTCATCCATCCCTGGAATGGAATGGTTGATTGGTTATATTGAACAAGATAAAGGGTATTCTGCCATTATCGAAAATGATTATTATCAAAAGCTAGATGTTTCTGAGACAAAAGGTGATTTAACGTTAACGATTGATGGAGTGATTATGGATGAATCAGGAATAAATATTTTTTATACATTACAATCTACTAAGTCTCTAACTGGTGGAAAGATAAAGGATATTAATCTTTTTAATAAAGAAGAATTTCCTGAGCATGTACAAAGCAATGATTTTCCTGAAGATATCAAAAATGAATTTCAAGATAAGGTGGAATACCAATTTGTTAAACCTTTTTCCTTTAAGGAATTAAAGTTTAATTTTGAATTCATTACAGTAATAGATAACAAAGAAATAAAGTTTCTGATTCCTTTTGAGCTAAAGGAAAATGTAAAGAAGCAGATTACTTATCCAATAAACCAAGTGGTGGAAGTAGAGAATCAAAAAATGACGATTGAAGAAATGATTGTCTATCCTTTAAGAATTGGTGTAAAGGTAGCATTCGATCCAGCGAATACAAAGGAAATTTTGGGATTTGAAGATATGCGCTTGGAAAATGAGAACGGCGAAGTATGGTCGTCTATTGCAAATGGTATTGTGAATACAACTTTGAGTAAGTATGAAAAAATGTATTATCTCCAATCAAATTATTTTGAAAAACCAAAGGACCTTTATTTGCGGATCAATAAACTAATGGCGATTGATAAAGAAGAAGCGATGGTTATCGTGAATACAGAAACAAATACATTAATAAACAGTCCGAAAGACGATAGGCTTAAACTAGGGAAAACATCAAAATCACAAGTGGAATTTTCTATGAATTCGAATAGTGAGGAAGATCCAAAAGGCCTCTTTAGTACTGCAATTGCTGCAGATGGAAAAGAATTTTCCATTCCTAAGATAGAAAGTAGAAGCTCGCACAAAGAAATAAGTTGGATTTTATCTTTTGATAACACAATGTATAAAAATCCTTTAAAGCTCGAATTGGCTGCTTATCCAAACTATATTAAAGGAGATATAAAAGTAAAATTAAAATAAAAGGATAAGCTTCATTTAGTAAGGTAAAAGGAATTCAAAAAAAATGAGAAATAATTTTTATTATATAAATTAGGTATGGAGGTAGAAAAATGAAAAATAGTTCATCCATAATTTTTGGGTTAGCCACTATAATAGGCTTTACCATATTAGGTTTGTTCATATTGTCTGCATTTGGTAAAGAGTCCACAAAAGTAGAGAATGATAATGATGATTATAGATATGAATTAGTTCCTGCAAATGAGAATAATATTATCATTTTCGATAAGAAGACTGGTGAATATTGGAGCAAATTTATCCCAAGCAATGAAGGTCCTACTAATTGGGAGAAAGGCGATTTTCCAGTAAATAATAGCAGTAAATAATAGACGAAGTGCATTGACCACCTTTCCTTTTGAGGTGGTTTTTTATAGTGCTTTTCTGTATCTTTATTGTGTTGTTGTTGATTTTATGTAGTTTTGCTCAGTTTATTTCACTTATTTTTCACGAGATATATCGGAGAATAAATTATTAGTCAAGGTTGTATATAGATAGCGTTGTCTTGCATGGAATTTACCGGGTTCTGTTCAAATGACTACATAATAGAAAAGAATAATCCATGCTATCAAACTAATTATTTCTTAATCATTGGGGTGTTGTAAGCAGTATATTTTTATGTTATAGTGAAGGCAACGTAAACGTTTACGTAAAGGGTGGCAAAAATGACGATAACGATAAAAGATATAGCAAATGCTGCAAAGGTGTCTACTGCAACTGTTTCGCGAGTTTTAAATGGTGCAGGTGGCTATAACGAAGAGACAAAGAAGAAAATCCTCCATATCGCAGAAGAACTAGGTTACCGAAGAAATGAAATGGCGAGAAGCTTAGTAAAAAAATCTAGTAATTTAATTGGTATTATTATGCCGAGTGTATCAACCATTTTTTATGCAGATATTGTTAATGGAATAGAGAAGCTGGCACAAAAACATGGTTTTAGTGTTATTTTATCTCATGCAGGAGTTAAAGGTAATCGTTTAATTCATTGCTTGAAGATGCTGGAAGAAAGAAAAGTGGATGGGCTTGTTATTGTATCCATTCCATTAATGGAAGACCAAATTCAAGCTATTGAATCATTGAGTATTCCATATGTGTTATTGTCAACAGATACACCAAATAAACAAATACCATTTATAAAAGTAGATGATTATGAAGCCTCTTATGCTGCTACAGAGTATCTAATAAAACATGGTCATCGGAAAATTGGCTTGGCAGGTGTTGATTTCTCTGATCGAGTAGCTGGGATTCCAAGAATTGAAGGATATAAAAAAGCGTTAAAAGATCATGGATTAAACTTTTCTGCTAACGACATAAAAGCAGGAGACTATAGTTTTACGGCAGGAAAAGAAGCCCTTTATGCTTTTCATACTGAAAAGGATGGGATAACAGCAGTATTTTGTGTAAGTGATGAGGTAGCGCTTGGCATTATTTCAGCTGCTTATGAATTAGGGATAAAAATACCAGAGGACCTTTCCGTCGTAGGCTACGATAATACGAGAGTTGCGGAAATGGCTGTACCACCCTTAACGACGATTGAGCAGCCATTTCGGTTAATGGGAGAAAAGGGCTGTTTCAAAATAATCGAGGCAATTCAGCAAAAGAAAGCAGTAAAAACAGAAATGCTCCCATTCGATATAGTGGAAAGAGCATCAGTAAAACATTGGGAACATTAAATTTTTTTAAATTAAACGTAAACGTTTACGCTTAGACGAATAAGAATAGAAAGTGGGTAACGAAATGGAAAAGAAATGGTGGCAAACATCGGTTGTATATCAAATATATCCAAGAAGCTTTCAAGATAGTAATGGGGATGGAATTGGCGATATTAGAGGGATCATTAATCGATTAGATTATTTGCAAAAGCTAGGCATTGATGTAATTTGGCTAAGCCCTGTATATAAATCACCAAATGATGATAATGGCTATGACATTAGTGATTATCAAGATATAATGGATGAGTTTGGTACAATGGCAGACATGGATGAATTAATTGCTGCGGCGAATGAAAAAGGAATTAAAATTGTCATGGATTTAGTAGTCAATCATACATCCGATGAACATAAGTGGTTTATAGAAGCAAAAAAAGGAAAAGACAATCCATACCGTGATTATTATATTTGGCGTGACCCAGTAAATGGCGAAGCTCCAAATGATTTAAAATCCACTTTTAGTGGTTCTGCTTGGGAATATGATGAAGAAAGCGGCCAATATTTCTTACATTTATTTAGTAAAAGACAACCAGATTTAAACTGGGAAAATAAAAAAGTCCGAGAAGAAGTTTGGAAAATGATGAACTATTGGTTAGACAAAGGAATCGGCGGCTTCCGAATGGATGTGATTGATTTAGTAGGAAAACAACCTGATCTTGGTATTACTGGAAATGGTCCAAAGCTTCATGAGTATATCCGAGAAATGAATGAAAAATCGTTTGGCAATTATGATGTTTTAACAGTAGGAGAAACATGGGGAGCAACACCGGAAATTGCTAAATTATATTCCGATCCAGCTAGAAAAGAGCTTTCGATGGTCTTTCAGTTTGAGCATATTGGTTTAGATAAGCAAGAAGGCAAACAAAAATGGGATCTGAAGCCATTAGAAATCAATCAATTAAAAACCATTCTTGCTAAATGGCAGACATCACTTGGAAATGAAGGCTGGAACAGCTTATTCTGGAATAATCATGATTTACCAAGAATCGTTTCACGTTGGGGAAATGATAAAGAATATCGGGTAGAAAGTGCAAAAATGTTTGCCATTCTCTTGCATTTAATGAAAGGAACACCTTACATCTATCAAGGTGAAGAAATCGGTATGACCAATTGCCCGATCACAGATATTAGTCAAGTAAATGATATTGAAAGCATTAATATGTATCATGAGCGATTAGCAAAAGGATATACGAAAGAGGAGATTCTTCATTCTATTAATGTAAAAGGCAGAGACAATGCAAGAACACCTCTTCAATGGGATGATACGGAAAATGGCGGTTTTACCACAGGAACACCTTGGCTTCATGTAAATCCCAACTATACGGAGATAAATGTGAAAAATAATTTAGAAGATCCTAATTCTGTCTTTTATTGCTATCAATCTTTGATTCAATTAAGAAAGGATAACCCAATCATTGTATGGGGAGATTTCGAATTAATCAAAGATACAGAAGAAGAAATTTTTGCCTATACTCGTAAGTTTGAAGGAGAGACATGGATTGTGATTGCAAACTTTAGCGCGCAAGAAAGAAGCCTAATTATGCCTGTGTTTGGCGAGAGTGAGGATATCATCATTAGCAACTATCACCGCCAACATGCTGACTTTTCGAATTTACAGTTAAAGCCATATGAAACATTCGCCGTAAGAGTTCATTAATAGTAGGAGGAAGCTGTTAACAACCTGATAGGAGTGTTGACAGCTTTTTTTATGAAATTCTGTCTTTCTAATAAAAAGATATTACCAAGTTTAATCAAATAAAGTAAAATAGATAAGTAGAATAGTTAATATGTTAAACAAACTATATTAGTTACTACAAATGGCATGGAATTTTTTTTGAAAAGTGAAATGAAGGCGATTTCAAATTTGGGTTTTAGGGTAAAGGTATTCATTTAAGTACTAGGAAAGATGTAGAGAATATTTTTAAAGAGGAGAGGTTCATATGAATTACAGTCAAAGATCAATGGGAGAAATAAACGGAGCAGATGTAACGGAATTTACTTTTACAAACAATAGCGGAATGAGTTTTTCTAGCATGAATTACGGCTGCATTATTACGAAGATAATCGTACCTGATAAAGAAGGAAACAAGGAAAATGTAGTGCTTGGTTTTGAAACATTAGAAGAGTATCGAGAAAATAAAGGACCATATTTAGGTGCCATTGTAGGAAGAGTTGCTGGAAGAATTAAAGAAGGAAAATTTGAACTTAATGGAAAAGAGTACCGCTTGAATACCAATACCCCACCTAATCATTTGCATGGCGGAAATATAGGATGGAGTGAAGTGGTCTTTGCATCTTCAATAGTAGAAAAGGATGATGCAATAGGCATCCGTTATACATACCATAGTCCAGACGGAGAAGAAGGATATCCAGGTAATTTTGACTTAACTGTAGATTATCTATTGACAAATGATAATGAAATAATCTTATCTTATAGCGGGAAAACGGATAAAGAAACACCTGTTACTGTAACTAATCATTCTTATTTTAATTTAAGCGGTAATAACAAAAGAGATATTTTAGAGCATGAGCTGATTGCAGATGTCGACCGCTTTCTAGAGCTTAGGGAAGATTTTATTCCGACCGGAAAAATGATTCCAACAAATAACACTCCATTTGATTTTGCAAAAGGCAAGTTATTGAAAGAAGGAATGGACAATGATTTTGAACAAAATAGAATAGTAGGAAATGGATACGATCATCCGCTTGTGTTTGCAGAAGATGGTTCTCATTCTGCTATTTTGCGAGATCGAGAAAGTGGACGGGAAATGTCTTTAATTACAAACCAGCCTGCAGTCGTTCTTTATACAGGGAATATGTTAGAAGATCAATATCGTTTCAATGGGGTAATTGCTAAAAAATATTTAGGGGTATGTTTGGAGACGCAAGGGCTTCCCGATGCAATCAATCACTCTGCATTCCCATCCGTTGTTTTAAAGCCAGGAGAAATATATCAAGCTGAAACAAAACTGAAATTCCGTGTCATGGAATAGAAAAAGACAAGAAGAGGAAGAAATCAAATGAATGGTTTTTTTCTCTTTTTTGCTGCAAAGGACGAAGACTATTATAATATTGTGACTAACAAATCTTTTCTTTATCACTTCTATCATCCTCATAGATAGTACCTTCCATTGTTACAAGCCAAATGAAAGAAGTAAATTTTGTCTCTGTATTGAGCAAAATAACGTTAATGTAAGTGCTGTCATTTTTACTATAATGAAAGAAAATAAGATGATAGAGGTGAGTAACATGAGTGCTAGTACAGAGGTTAAGACTGCGGATATAGTAAAGCCAACTAAGAAAAAGCGGCAAAGTAAACATGTGAAAAATGAAAATTGGGCAGGGATTGCGTTTGTTTCACCAATGTTAATTGGTGTTTCCATCCTTGTCTTACTGCCAATTGTTGCAACCTTCATTTTAAGTCTTTCTGATTGGAGTTTTATTACTAATATTTCGCAATTGAAATGGGTAGGACTACAAAATTTTATAGATTTATTTCAAGATAAGATATTTATACGCTCTTTAATGAACAATGCTATTTTTATGTTAACGGTACCAATTTGTATGGTTATTTCTTTGTTTCTAGCAATTGCAATCGATCGAAATGTTTATTTTAAGAGTTATTTTAAAGTAGCATTTTTTATGCCGTATATCTCAAGTGTGGTGGCAATTGCAGTAGTATGGCAAGTATTGTTTCACCCATCTTTAGGTCCGATTAATCAATTTCTTATGTCACTCGGCATTGATAATCCTCCCAAATGGATTGCAGATCCAAGCTTTGCATTAGTTTCCATTATGTTTATACAAATTTGGATTTCGATTGGTTTTAATATGATCATTTATTTAGCTGCACTGCAGTCCATCCCACGAGATCTATATGAAGCCGCTGATATTGATGGGGCAAGCGCATGGGTGAAATTTAAAAACATTACGTTACCGATGGTTTCACCGACTACTTTCTTCTTGTTGATTACTGGTATTATTTCAACCTTTAAAGTATTTGATTTAATCTCTGTTTTAACAAAAGGAGGACCAATGCACGCAACAAGCATGATTGTATGGAACCTATACGATACTGCTTTTGTTAATTTAGATATAGGTCACGCTTCTGCAATGGCCGTTATTTTATTCTTTATTGTTTTTGCTATTACGCTTATTCAATGGTTAGGACAGAAAAAATGGGTGAATTATTAAGGAGGGTTTGCGGATGCTTAAATCACTATCCATAAATAAAGCGATAATGACAATCGTCATGTTAATGATAAGTATTATGTTTCTTCTTCCGTTTGTATGGATGCTTTCGACATCCTTTAAGATAGAAGCAGACGTTTTTAAATTTCCTATACAGTGGATTCCAGAAAGATGGAATGGTTTCAACAATTATAAAGAAGTCTGGTTTGGGGAAAATCCATTCTACATTTATTATTGGAATACCATTAAAGTGACAGTATTTACTACTGCTATTTCGGTAACTGTTTCTGCGCTGGCAGCCTATGGATTTTCAAAAGTGAATTTTCGGTTAGGTAATTTCTTGTTTTTAATCGTTTTAGCTACTTATATGGTACCTGCACAGGCAATTTTAGTACCACAATTTATTATTTACCGCAAAATTGGGCTGTTTGATAGTCATTTAGGGTTAATCTTATTAGGAAGCTTTAGTGTGCTAGGTACTTTTATGCTTAGACAATTTTTTATGGGAGTTTCGAATGAGCTTGTTGAAGCTGCAAAAATCGATGGAGCCGGACACTGGAAGATTTTCTGGCGAGTTGTACTTCCAATTGTAAAGCCAGCCATAGCGACCTATGCCATCCTTCGATTTATTTGGACATGGAATGATTATCAAAACCCATTAATCTTCCTTCGTTCTGATCATTTATTGACGATACAGCTTGCAATGCAGAAGTTTACGACAATCAATGGCGAATTTTACTCTCTAATTATGGCTGCGGCAGTCTCAGCTATTTTACCGCTCGTAATCGTATTTATTATTGGGCAAAAACAAGTAATTGAAGGGATAGCATTAGGTGGAGTAAAAGGCTAAAAGGAGGCGTGAATATTGACTTTCGAAGAGTTGCTGGAGAAGCTAGATGGGAAATATTCTCTGTTTTTTCCAAATGCTGAAGCAAAAAAAGCATGGTGGAAATCCATTCAACATAATCCTGATTATGCTGATATCCTAAAACAAGTAAGTGAGACACTAGAGCAGCTTCAACAACAAAAAATAAATAATGACGAACTGCCGTATTCGTTGTTTCAGTTATTTGAAACAACAGGTACTCGAATAGAATATGAAACAGCATATTTTCAGAAAAGAAGAAAATTGAATACCTATGCAATCATGGTACTTCTTGAACCAGAAAAGGAGGAATTTCGTAAAGTACTGCAAGATATTATTTGGTCTATCTGTAATGAATTCTCATGGTGTTTACCTGCCCATCTAATAAATAGTCCCGAAACTGACTGTGGTCAATTATATTCACTTACAGAAAAACAAGATACTACTTATACAATCGACTTATTTTCTGCTGAAACAGCTTTTGCCTTAAGTGAAATATATACGCTCACAAAAGAATACTTAGATCCATTGATAGGGAAAAGAATTTATGAAGAGGTGTATAATCGGACGTTTATTCCCTTTCTCGAAGGAAATTTCAAATGGGAAACAGAAACCCATAATTGGGCCGCTGTTTGTGGGGGTTCTATCGGTTCAGCTGCCATCCATTTAATCCAAGATTCCACAGAACTTGCGCTTATTTTAGAAAAAGTTCTCCCTGTAATGGAAAGTTATTTAAGTGGTTTTGCAGAAGACGGAATATGTATGGAAGGATATTTATATTGGCAATATGGATTTGGTTTTTATTCCTATTTTGCCGACCTATTGAATCAGAGATCGGATGGAACGATTAATTTATTTATGCAGAAAAAAGTTCACCAAGTTGCCCTTTTTCAACAACGATCATTTTTAGAGGGAGATTTAGTGGTGAATTTTTCTGATGCACCCCCTAAAGCAAAAGTACTTATAGGGATGAGTCATTTCTTAGTAAATCAGTATGAGGACGTTATCGTTCCAGAACTTCCATTATATGCGCGATATCAAGATGATCATTGTAGCAGATGGGCACCAGCCATCCGCGCGTTATTATGGTTTGATTCGTCGTTATCACCAAGCAAATGGGAAGAAGGAACGTTTATTTCTGAGGACTCCCAGTGGTTAATCTCTAGAGTTCAATCAAATGCAGGGTCTTTTGCTTTTGCAGCTAAAGGGGGAAGCAATAATGAGCCACATAATCATAATGATATCGGACATTTTATCCTTCAAGCCAATAAGACAACTTTGCTGCAGGATTTGGGAAGTGGCTTATATACGAAGGACTATTTCAATGAGAATAGATACACTTATTTATGTAATAGTTCGAAAGGCCATTCCGTCCCTATTATCAATCATTCTTACCAAGAAGCAGGAAAAGCCAGTTATGCTCGGTTAGTCACTGCCAATTCTGATAGAAAGAGAGATTTGTTTGAATTGGAAATGACAAAAGCTTATAGAGATCCATCTCTATTAAATGTCTCGCGGAAATTCACTTGGATTAAAACAGAGTTTCCAAAATTAATCGTGGAAGACATTTTTAAGTTTTCTGAAGAGCCAAAATCCATCATTGAACGCTTTATATTGCCCAATGTTTCGGTTGAAAGATGTGATGGTGGAATAAGTATCAAAGGAGAATCTTGCATCCATATTTATTTTGATTCCAATTACTATGAGGTAAGTATACAAAGAGATTCGTTTGTTAACCATTTTAATAAAGGAGAAGAAGTGCTATTACTTGATCTCTCTCTTAAGAAATTAAGCAGGAATTTTCGTGTATATCTAGAATTTGAATTTAGTTCTGAAAAATAGGAGGAGATACAATGAAAAGATTAGCATCGATTATGTTTATTAAACCTGGATATGAAAACGAATATAAAAAGAGGCATGACGAGCTTTGGCCAGAAATGGAAGAGGCGCTGAAGCAACATGGCGCTTCCAATTATTCCATTTATCTTCATCATGAATCCCAAGTGTTATTTGCTTATTTAGAAGTAGAGGACGAGGCGGCATATGATGCGATATCCCAAACGGCAATATGCAGAAAATGGTGGAAGTATATGGCGCCAATTATGGAGACGAATGAAGATTATAGTCCTGTGTCACATAAGTTGGAGGAAGTGTTTCATTTAGATTAAGTTATATAGGATGAGATGGGGGATTGATTCATGAAAGCAGAAATTGGGGGATGGTCTGGAAAGGTTTATGATGTCTGTCAATGGATTACGAGATTAGCTTATATTAATTTACTTTGGCTTATTTTCAGTGCAATGGGCCTCTTTATTGGGGGCCTTTTCCCTTCTACTGTAGCAATGGTGACTATTATTCGTAAATGGCTTCAAAAGGAAACAGATATTCCAGTATTGCGTACATATTGGCAGACATTTAAGCAAGAATTCCGTAAAGCAAATAAAGTAGGAGCAGTTGTGTTTGCTTTTATCGCGTTCCTTTATATCGATTGGAGAATTATTGCGTCGATACAAGGATCAATAAATGTTGGGTTAATAGGAATGTTAGTTGGGGGAGTGTTTCTTTTCTTATTGACGTTACTCTATCTGTTTCCTGTATATGTTCATTATGAATTGAAGCTTTTTCAATATTTTAAAGTAGCCTTTCTGCTTGCATGTACTCATCCACTCCATACGTTGTCCATGATCATCGGTGTCTTTACGATGCTGTTTTTAGGCGTAGTATTTTCAGGTGCTGGTTTGCTTTTTATAGGTAGTGGACTTGCTACTATTCTATTATATTTCTCTAATCCGATTTTTATGAAGATGGCTGAAATAAGAATAACTAAATTACAGGAAGGGAAGTTTCAAAGTTAAAAGAGAGAAGCAGACAATTATATTCCTCCTAATACTGTTAAAATTAAAAGTAAAAATTGTTGCAGGATAAGTAAAATTATTTTTATTAGTAAGATGGGAACTTCTGTTAATCTATTCCTGTAAGGGTTTACATGATATAATACGTAGGGGGAATAAACAGATGCAAAGAAAATCTTGGAAGCTATCAATTTTTGTTTTAATTCTTACTTTAGTCATGACGGCATGTAGTAGTGGAGCATCAGAAAAAGCTTCTGGCAATGAAGATGGAAAAGTAACAATTAAATTCCACACTCACGGTAATGAAGCATCTTATAACTGGAAAAAGACAATTGCAGCTTTTGAAGAGGCAAATCCAGATATAAATGTGGATTTAGTCATCTTAAGTGAAAAGGGAGATACACAAGAGGCAATTAAAAAGCTAGATTTAGCTGCTGCTTCTGGTGAACAGCTAGATGTACTAATGTTTAGTGATACAGCAAGCTATGCACAGCGTGTGAGTATGGGAATGGTGGCTCCCATTGATGAATTTATTGAAAAAGAGGGCTACACCGTCACGGATGAATATAAAGTAGATACCAAAATTGGTGATAAATATTATGCTTTACCAGGTAAATTTAATCCATGGTATGTTTTATTAAATAAAGATCATTTAGATAAAGCAGGCTTAGAAGTTCCGACAGATTGGACATGGGATGAATTTCAAACGTATGCGAAAGAATTAAAAACAGATGATCATTATGGAACATTTTTTTTGGTCCGCAAAATGGTGGATGGTTAGAGTTTATGAAACTAGCATTAGCTAGTGAAGCAGAAAATACAGAATTTATTAAAGAAGATGGAAGCTCCAATATTGAAAATCCGCTCTTTAAGAAGACGCTGGAAATACGCTATCAAATGGAAAAAGTCGACAAATCCGCTGTCCCTTATACCGATATCATGTCTCAAAAACTTCATTATCGAAATCAATTTTTTAACCAGGATGCTAGTACAGTACTAATTGGCAGCTGGATGAATACAGAATTGGGGGGAACGGACCAATTCCCATTGGAGTTTAACGTCGCAGTTGCTCCTTATCCAAAGAACACGAGTGACGCAGAAGGCGGGTATACTCCGGTAACTACTGACTTTATGGCAGTCGCAAATAACTCAGAACATAAAGAAGAAGCCTATAAATTTATTCGTTGGTATACAACGGAAGGACAAATTTTACAAGGAAAAAATATTCCATCTTGGAATAATGTAAGTAATGATCAATTTGGAGAAATAATTGATAATATATTAACAGGTACGCTAAACCCAGAAAAGGTGGACAAAGAATCTTTAACGAATGTTCTTTCAAATGCGAAATCTTCTAAACTAGTATCACCAGTATCTTATCAGGCTGAAATTTACAAAGTAGTGAATGAAGAATATGAAAAATTAATTTTTGATGAACAAGATGTTGATGAAACGATAAAGGTAACAAATGAAAGGGTACAAGAATTAATCGATAGCAATAAATAAAAAAAACAAGATGAGGGGAGGAAACATATTGCTTATTTGGTTAAAAAATATGTGGACTCCCCGTTCTTTTCGTTATAAGGTCATTTTAATTTCTATCATCAGCTTGATTATTCCAGCAGTTATCTCGCTTTTAATTTATAATTATATGACAAAAAATACAGTGAAGGAACAGGCGCTTTCTAATGCGAATAGAGAGCTGAATATTGCAAGTGAATATATAGAAAAGCTATTTAGCGATATGCTTTATGTTGCTAATTTCGTGCAGCTTGATCCGAAAATGAATACGGTTTTAAAAGGACTAGCGAAAAGTGATGCAGACAAGGATGGGTATGATCAATATCTATTGGAAAATGAAATAAACCGCACCATTGAAAATATCACACTAGTTGGAGAGAAATCCTATGTCACCATATTATTAAAAAATGGAAAATACTTCACAAATTATAATGTTGCTGAATTTGATCCAAGAGATTTATTTAAAGAAAAGTGGTATGAAGACATCGAAGAAGCTGTTGGATATGAATCTACTTGGATTGAATCTCAGCCGACGATTTTTGAATTGGAAAAAAAGAATAATCCTTATCAAATTTCAATTGTCCGCACCTTAAGGGATGAGGGCATCCAAATTTACGGATATGTGGTTGTTACCATAATGGAAAATAAACTAAGCGAAGTATTTACTAAAATGGATGGATATAATGATGTCATGATGCTTAATCCATCTGGTAAAATCCTGTCACATAGTGATGATGAGAAAATAGGAACCGTTTTCACCTATCGGTCTAATTTATTCAATCGAGATGGATCAGCAGTTTTGAAAATGAAAGATAAGGAGTACATCGTCACCGAACATACCCTGTCTTTTTCGAATTGGAAATTAGTGTCATTTGTTCCTTATGAACAATCGATAAATAAATTAAATGGGATATTTCAGAAAGTATTTCTTATTCAAGTACTATCATTTATGCTTTTCTTGCTTTTACTTACCTATTCAATGAAAACAATTACGAAACCGCTCGAATATTTAGCAAAACTAGCTGATAAAGTTCAGGCAGGGAATTTGATTGTCCGTTCAAAAATTAAAGGGAAAGATGAAATAGGAAGGCTAAGTAAATCAATTAATCTGATGCTAGATCATATTAATACAAAAATTGAAGAAATAACGGAAACAGAGGCTAGGAAAAGAAAAGCAGAATTTGCCATGCTACAAGCGCAAATAAATCCTCACTTTTTGTTTAATGTATTAAATTCCATTCGCATGAAGGTAATGATAAGAGGAGACAAAGAAAGTGCCAATATGATCACATCTCTTACAAAATTACTGCGCATAACTATTGATAAAAATAAAGAAATAATCACATTTTTAGAAGAGATAGAAATTCTTTTCGATTTTGTTCACATTATGAATATGAGACAAAATCGAAAAGTTTCCTTAGAGATGGATATCGATCCAGATGCTTATCCATTTGAAATTCCAAGGTTTATTCTCCAGCCTATTATTGAAAACTCGATTATTCATGGATTTAATCAGTCTGATGGATTAATCTTAATCCATGCAGTGATAGTAAATGAGATGTTAATCATTACGATTGAAGATAACGGTTTAGGAATGAACAAAGAGGATTTAGAACAATTAAAGAAAAAAACTTTTCAGGCCGCATCACTGGAGAATCCGAAAAGAAAGCAGCAAGTGAAAGGATTCTCGTCGTTAGGCTTAGCCAATGTCTATGAAAGATTATCGATTACCTTTGGACCAGCTTTTAATATGGATATTATAAGCGAACTTGGAAATGGCACAAAAGTCATTTTGAATCTCCCAATGAAAGGTGGAAAAAAGAATGTATAAAGTGATGCTTGTAGATGATGACTATCCTGTATTAGAGCTATTGACGAAAACAATTGACTGGAAAAGCCTCGGCTTTGAAGTGATGAGTACCCATGAAAATGGAGTAAGTGCCTTAAAAAAAGCAGAAGAAACAATGCCTGATGTGCTAATTTCTGATATTGGCATGCCTAAGATGAATGGAATTGAATTAACAAGAAAAATGAAGTCGATCAATGAAAGCTTGCAAGTGGCGTTGTTATCCTGTCATACAGAATTTAATTATGCCCGAGAAGCACTTAAGTTACAGGTCAGCGATTATTTAGTAAAGGATACATTTGAACTAGAAGAGCTATATGAATTACTTGAGAAATTTAAAATACAACTTGACACTATGCTAAATAATAAACAAAAAGAACAAAAATTACAGCATATTCTTCATAAAAACATCGAAAAAGAAAAGACGGCATTCATAAAAAGATTAATAAATAATGGCTATTATAAAAAGGAAGCTGAATGGGAAAGTGACCGAAAAAAATTTGGCTTATTAGCGGACAAAGGATATATTGTAACACTGTTATCAATCCATCATCATCCTTTAGATTTATTTCCAGAAGAAACCTTATATTTTGCAGTTTCTAATATTGTGGGAGAATTATTAGGAAGACTAAATCCTTTAGCCGTTCATTTTCTTAATCATTCCAATAAGGTTTTTATCTTTTTTCCAAGAGACTTAGGATATCAGAGGAACGCTTTATCGAATGCAAAAGAAACGTTGAAAATGATTCAGCTCTCGATTGACAGAGGCTTAAATATGCACAGTTCATCCATTATTGGTGAAACATCTGAAAGCTTATTAGACTATCAAAACACAGTCAACAGATTGTTAAATAATCATCAGCAGCTGTTTTATATGCTCCCAAGAACAGTGTCATCTATAAAGGAGTGTGTAAAGAATACGGAGGAACTATTCGCTAAGTATGATGAAGCAGCGACAGAAATGAGAATGATTGTTCTGAATAAAAAGGTGGAGCGAATAAGTAATTTCATCCATAAATGGACGATATATATAATGGAAAACCAATTTCCACCAGAGATAGTAAAGGATTGGTTTTGGAAATTATTATTGGATTTAAATGTGAAATTACAAGCGCTGCAATACTTTTCAGGCGAATACTCCTTTGAATCCAAACATAAAGAGATTTTTTTGATGGAGTATATGTATCAATTAAAGGACTGGCTTAAGCACTATTTTGAGAAAATCATTCATTATCATGAAACGATTGATCAGACGAAAAGAAAAGAGATTATTGAAGCCTTTAAATTTGTTGCGATGAATCTAGAACGAAAAATCACATTAGATGAAATCTCTAGTTATTTATTCTTAAATCCTAGTTACTTTAGTAGATTGTTTAAAAAGGAAGTAGGAGAAACATTTGTGGAATATGTAACACGGATGAAAATTAATCGTGCAAAGGAGCTGTTAGAACAAACAGATGAATCGGTTGGGAAAATTTGCGAACGATTGGGCTATGATAATCAAAGCTATTTTATAAAATTATTTAAAACATACGCTGGTATAACTCCGATGGAATATAGAAGCGGAAAAGTTGGTTAAGAAGGCATAGCCATATTTCCAAAAAGGCAATACGAGTAAAATTATTTGGAAAAGTAGTAAAAATAATGCCTTGTTGAGGGAATATAGACTCCATATAATGAGAGTATCGTTACTTTTTAGAAAGAAAGGCTGGACATTTTCTAAAAAAATGAAAGCCTTTTCTTTTTTATGCGTGTCAGAAATCAAATAGAAGGGTAGGATGATTATATGAGTAAAAAGGAGCAATGGGTGGCTGAAGCGTGGGAGTTTGTCGTAGAGAAAACGGCACGGAATAATGAAACGATTGGTGCTAATTTTCCCCATGCCAGTATAGATAAGAAGTATGTATTAGAAAGTCCGGAATGGTGGACAGCTGGTTTTTGGCCAGGGGTTTTATGGCAAGTATATCAAGATAATAAAATGGAAGCTCTTAGAAAAACAGCAGAACAGTGTGAAGAAAAACTGGATTATTTATTGTCAGATTCAGAGAAATTAGATCATGACATGGGATTTATGTGGACGTTGACAAGTCTAGCAAACTATAAACTTACGGGCAATAAAGAATCAAGAAGAAGAGGATTATTAGCAGCCAATTTATTATTAGGAAGATTTAATGCCCAAGGTAATTATATTCGTGCTTGGAATGCATGGTCGAAGAAGGATGATAATCGCGGTGTCGCAATCATTGACTGTATGATGAACCTTCCGCTGCTATACTGGGCTTCAGCAGAAACGGGAGATCCACGGTTTAAAATAGCTGCAGAAAAGCATGCAGAAACAGTCTTAAGACATTTTATTAGACCAGATGGTTCCGTACATCATATTGTTGTTTTTAATCCAGAAACTGGAGAAGTAGTAGATAAGCTTGGTGGTCAAGGCTATGCACCAGATAGCGCATGGTCAAGGGGAACTGCTTGGGCTTTGTATGGTCTGACATTATCCTACTTACATACTAATAATAGCGCATTTTTACATGCCGCAAAATCAGTTTCCCACTTTTTTCTATCTAATCTTCGTTCTAATGAATGTCCTGTTTGGGATTTTCGCATACCTGAAGATGGCGAAACCAAATACCATTATCCTGATTCATCAGCAGGTTCCATTGCAGCCTGTGGCTTACTCCTGCTTGGAACACTTGTAGCCGACTTTGAAAAGCCTGTTTATCAGGAAGCAGGCGCAACTTTATTAAAAACCTTATATATAACTTGTGCTACTGATGCAGATAAAGAAGAGGAAGGCTTATTAGGACACGGAACAAGTCATTTTCCAGAGCAAAAAAATGTTGATGTCCCACTAATTTATGGAGATTATTATTTTGTTGAGGGATTAAATATATTGCGACAAAAGGGAGTATTATTCTGGCAGTAAGATGGAAAGGGCAAGAAAATTTCCTTTAGGAGATGGATCGGTTGAATCAATATAATGTGAAAGTAAAAAAGAACCCATTAAGAACAAGAGAGGATTTAGAACGTGCTTTATATGACTTATACGAACCCTTATTTATGTTGGGGAATGAACAGAAGGCAGGTTTATTGAATCTAGGTACAAATGGCTCAGTATATGGGCAAAAAACAAGAGAATTAGAAGCGTTTTTACGTCCATTTTGGGGCTGGGGGCCATTATTTTCTGTAACACCTAATAAATATCCAGCAATAAAACGACAATTAGTAAAAGGAATTATAGAGGGAACAACGCCAACAAGTGATTCTTACTGGGGGATTACCGGAGAGTATGATCAACGGTTTGTTGAAATGGCAGCACTTTCTTGTACGCTTATTCACTGTAAGGCTGATTTCTGGGATATTCTATCAACAGTGCAAAAGGAAAATTTAGCTAATTGGCTATATCAAATCAATGAAAATACAATCCCGAATAATAACTGGTTATTTTTCCGCGTATTAGTAAACGTAGCATTAAAAAAATGCGGTAGAAGTTATAGTTTAGAAAAATTAGAAGCGGATCTTCAACAATTAGATCAGTATTATTTAAAAAATGGTTGGTATTTTGATGGATATAAGAATCAAATTGATTATTATATTCCTTTTGCCATGCATTATTACGGATTAATTTATGCAAAAGTAATGGAGGATGAAGATCCAGAAAGGGCAGCGATTTATAAGGCGAGGGCTATTCAGTTTGCTCAAGATTTTAAAGAATGGTTTTCTTCAGATGGATCTTCTATTCCATTTGGCAGAAGTTTAACCTATCGATTTGCACAATCCTCCTTTTGGGCTGCATTGGCATTTGCAGATGTTGAAGCATTGCCTTGGGGACAAATTAAAAGATTAGTATTAAATAATTTACGGTATTGGTTTAAGCAGTCGATTTTTTCTCCAGAAGGACTTTTAACGATTGGCTATGGTTACCAAAACTTAAATATGGCAGAAGGCTATAATGCTCCAGGTTCTCCTTATTGGTCCTTAAAGACATTCCTGCTGTTAGCTCTTCCAGAGAGTCATCCTTTTTGGCAGGCAGAGGAAGAACCAGTTAAGTTCCTAGAGAAAAGTGTGCAAAAAAGTCCGAGGATGATCATTTGCCATGATTCTGAAGGAAAAGAAGTGCAAGCATTTACTTCTGGACAGCATTCTCATGAACACGCCCATGCAGACGCAAAATATGAAAAATTTGTGTATTCCACCACCTTTGGTTTTAGTGTGCCTAAAGGTAATGTTTTATTAAAGCAAGGAGCATTTGATAATTGCCTGGCACTGTCTGAATGTGATAATCGCTATAGAAGTCGTAGTGGCTGTGAGTCATATGAAATCCATGATGATTATATCGTATCTACATGGAAGCCTTGGCAGGATGTAACAATTGATACGTATCTAATTCCCTTAACCCCTTGGCATGTTCGCATTCATCGCATTCATACAAATAGAGAGATAGAGACAGCGGAAGGTGGATTTTCTGCACCTGCGACTGAAGGGGCTGCCTATGTAATCAAAGATGAAAATAGTCTTTTTTACCCATCAGAGGTAGGAACAACAGGGATTATGGACATCTTTGGAAAACGGAAAACAGAATTAATAATACCTGAGCCTAATACCAATTTACTCTATTCCAAAACCGTATTGCCGACGTTAACGTCGCGTTTAGCACCTGGAAGGCATTTATTGGTTTCAAGTATTCTCGGAACAGACCGAGGAGTAGAGGAGATTTCTTTTCAGCCTATTGTTAGTCTAGAACAAGAGTCTGTTACCATTCAGTATAGAAATAGAAAATATAAGATAGAGATAAAATAAGAGGTTATGAGCATTCTATTTAAAGTTAAACTCGAACAATTACGCGAAAGGAAATTTTCGTATGGCTGTTCGGGTTTTTTCTTTGCGAGATATTTCTATGAAAATAGAGGAATTTCAAAAGAATTATCGAAAATAAATATGATTTCTAAAAGAATAGGTTTATGCTCTAAAGATATGGGTATATAATACTATATAATTTAAAAATTCTATAAGATAATAAGAATAATGAAAGGTAGAAAGCTATGATTAATCAACTTATTTGGGCGCTTTGTTGATTATGAGCTACTAGCGCAACCGGCTAACCAAACTAACCTTGTTTTGTTAGCTTTTTTTTGTTCAATATAAATGTTTAAATAAATTTTAAAAAATGTATAGCTCCGACAGCGAGCAACCGGCAAATATAAGATTACCGCTTCTGTATAAGTTTAATATATCCATTCTATTCCATTGGTGTTTTATTTATTTCAGTGAAGCGATTTTAGTCTTTTGTCGATTTAATAAGGAGTTTGCTTTTTTAAATTGGGGGGCAACTTATGAGTGGGCTTATTACTTATCAAACAATAGTAATACATGATCATACGGAAAAAGAATGGAAAGAAAAGCTAAATAAAGAATTTAGAGATTTATTGGATAAAGATTTTTTGCTGAGCGTTGGAATAGGAGAAGCGGTTAATAATGCAATAGAACATGGAAATTATCCCGTTATATTAGAGTTACAGTATAATCAGAATATCTTGGATATGCGAATCAAGGATCACGGAAATGGGTTTGATGTGAAGAAGAAATTTCGTGATATCGAAAGGTATGGTACGGAAAAGCTTATGAGTGATATTGTGTTGGAGGAAAGAGGAAGAGGTATCTTAATGATGATGCAAATTTTCCAAAAAGTACAATATAATGAAATGGGAAATGAAGTATTTTTATGGAGAGAAACAAGGGAAGATGCGAAAGCCATTTAAATATGTTCTGTCGGAGATGTAGGACTGTTCTAAATATGGGCAGTCCTATTTTGTTTAGAATTGCTCAATGTCATTTTTTTCTATTAATCTACTGATTTATAGGATTGAATCGTTTATTATAGATATAATATGATAAGAAGTTTTTGGAAAGGGTATGATTAACATCATGGAAAAAGTAACCTATAAGAACATTCATAAAGAAGGAAAACGAGTAAAAGAGACTAGCGATTGGTTCCATGTTCATAATGAGGAAATGCTGCTTCAATATGACAGTAACTATATCCAATTTAAAAAGATGCCCACTATTCAGGAGTTCGAGTTAGTGGAAGATTATTTAAAAACATTTCATCAAAAAACTGGTCAGAAACATCTTAAATTTGTATTTCCAGAAAATGAGAAATTCACGAAGGATTTATTGGAGTACATTGTGCAAAATCTTCATTATGAAGTAGGGATGACAGAGCTTTATGCCATTGCTCCTTGCAATTTTCCGGTTTTATATCCTAGTGAGGACATTCTAATTCAGAAAGTAACAGAAGAGAATTTTGAGGATTATTTGCAATTAGAATATAATCAAGACTTAGAATATGGAGTAGATTATGCAAAAGGGAAAACAGAAATCTATCAGAAAAATTTCAAAAATCCGCTGTTTTTGCAAGTCATTGCTTATTATAAAGGGAAAGCAGCTGGTGCTTTAGAAGTAATTATTGCCGATAAAACGGTTGAAATTGACGGAATTTTTGTAATTGAAGAGTATCAGCGCAAAGGGATTGCTGCTCGCATGCAAAGAAAGATTATGGATTTATTTCCTAATAAGACAATTATTTTGCTGGCAGATGGAGAAGATACTCCGAGAGAGATGTATCAAAGACAGAACTATCAGCAACAAGGATTTCAGTATGAAGCGTTGAAAGAAAATTTCTAGACACGAAGCTCTACTAGTTAAGGGCATCATTAAAGGTAGAACTGGAAAAGGAGTAGATGAAAGTGATGAAGCCTATACAGGTCTACCGTGGACAATATCTTGAAAGCAGCCATTCTATTCATGTAGCTGTTGTAGACAAAGATGGTAGATTACTATATTTCTATGGGGATCCGGAGAGGATGACCTTTCCTAGATCCTCCTTGAAGCCCTTTCAAGCCATTCCACTTATAGAGACAGGAGCGGCAGATTCCTTTTCTTATGACAATGCGGAAATTGCAATTGCGTGTGCTTCTCATGCTGGGGAGTTATTTCATCAGGAGACAATCCTGCGCATATTAGAAAGATTGGGAATACAAGAGGATAACTTGCAATGTGGTACACATACCCCATGGAATTTAGAAAGCTATAAGGAACTGCTGCGAAAGGGCAAAGATGTCACCCCCGTGTTCAGTAATTGTTCTGGTAAGCATGCAGGTATGCTCGCTGCGGCGATTCATATGAAGGAGGATATTGCCACATATCGGGAGGTAGAGCATCCTCATCAACAGCGTATATTGGAAGCAATTGCAACAATATGTGATTTTCCGAAAGAAAAAATAAAGTTGAGTGTAGATGGCTGCGGGGTGCCAGTACATCAATTGCCTCTATATAATGCTGCACTTGGCTATGCTAGATTAGCAAACCCTGATTCTATTAAGTCGGTAAACCGAATAGATATAGTAAAACGAATTAGGGATAGTATGGTGGAGTTTCCAGAAATGGTTGGAGGAACAAATAGGTTTGATACAGACCTAATGAAAGCTTATAAAGGGCGAATTGTATCGAAAGCAGGTGCAGAGGCGGTCCAATGTATGGGACTTATCCAAGAAGGAATCGGAATTGCCATTAAGGTGGAAGATGGAGGAACACGTGCTGTAAATGTCGCTGCAATGGAAGTGTTAAATCAACTAGGATATAAAGAAGTGAACTTATTTACAAATTTAGATAGATATGTACATGCACCAGTTCTGAATGCTAGAAAAGAAAAAATCGGTGAAATAAGAGCCAACTTCCATTTGGAAGAGGCACTTTCAACGGAAAAATAATTTATAAAAGGAGAAAATCGCTTGAAACATTATTTAAATGTAAAAGAAGGAAAAAATAACTGGCCGCGTTATTTAGCGTCTATTTTATTAGCTGTTGGTTTTATGATTGCTGGTTCTATCGTCTATTTTATTGTAGAACTCATACGAATAGAGCTGGATGGGAACGATGCTACTTATATTGATTTGGATACCGGCATGGTGATGGGCGGAAACGGCACAGTTAGTTTATTAATGACACATATTGTTTATATTTTTGCTTTAGTAGGCATATGGATTGGAGTAAGATTTATTCACAAACGAAAATTTCGATCATTAATTACGGGCGATGACAGAGTAAATTGGAAGAAAATAATCTGGGGATTTTTAATATTTGCAGGACTTTTCCTACTTACATCAGGCCTTGATTTCCTATTTAATGCTGATGATTATGCTTGGAATAACGTATCTTTCTCCCAATTTTTCTTTTTATTCCTAGTGGTTCTTCTGTTTGTACCCATTCAAACAACAGTAGAAGAACTTTTATTTAGAGGATTATTATTACAATGGGTTGGTAAAAAAATAAAAAATCCCATTTTATTAGCACTGATAGTTGGAGTAATTTTTGGATCATTGCACTTTTCCAATCCTGAAATGAATGATTCGGCCATTTTAGTAGGTTTAGATTATTTACTTGCTGGTTTTGCCTTGACATTTATTGCGGTGAAAACAGGAAGCTTAGAATTATCGATTGGTGCACATGCTGCAAATAATATGATGATTTTCTTGTTTTTTACATATGATGACTCTGTGGCAGGAAATATTCCAAGTCTATTTCAAATCCTTGAAACAAGTCCACAATACTCAATAATTTGGTCATTGCTAATATTCACGGCCTTTTATTTATTAAGTATTAAAAAATATGGTAGGAAGTCTATAAGCTAGTCTATCTAGTAGTTTAGGAATGAGGAAAATTCTACAATAGAAGAAGGATATAAAAGACTAGTGTATAAAGGATTTCAGTTGCTATGAAACCGAACAGTAATACGACGATGCCGATAAAATCGTATAATTGTTTGGTTTTTTGAATTGCATTAGAAAAAGATGGGATAAAGCACAGGCAATCCCTCTTATAGAAAAATTAGAAATTATCCACCACATTTAAAAAAATATAAATAATTTAATAGAACTAGTTAAATAGAACATATGTTTCTAAATTGAGTCTTAAGCCTCTTACTTTAATAATTCAGAATTGTTAAAATTGTTTTAGAGATATCCATTCTATTATATTAGGAGGCTGTTTAATGAAAAAAGAATGCAGAGTAATTCCTTATCAAGTGAAAGAAGTAATGGACGTTTCTGCAGAAATTCCAAAAGGAATTGAGCTAATTCAGGCACCTGAGTTATGGAAAAAAACAAAGGGAAAAGGGATTACAGTTGCCATATTAGATACTGGCTGTGATATCAATCATCCAGATTTACAAGAGCGAATCATTGGTGGAAAAAACTTTACCGATGATGATAACGGCGATCCAGCTATATATATGGATTATAACGGTCATGGAACACATGTAGCTGGAACAATTGGAGCTTCAGGGAAAGAAGATGGATTAACAGGAGTAGCACCGGAAATTTCACTTTTAATTGTAAAAGTATTAAATGGGCAAGGTTCAGGGCAGTATGAATGGATTATAAATGGAATTTATTATGCAATTGAACAGGGAGCAGATATTATCTCTATGAGTCTTGGCGGGCCAGAAGATGTGGAAGAATTGCATGAGGCTGTGAAAAAGGCAGTTGAAGCGCAAATTTTAGTCGTTTGTGCAGCTGGAAATGAAGGGGATGGCTTAGATTCGACAGAAGAATTAGGTTATCCAGCCGCTTATAATGAAGTAATAAGCGTAGGTGCAGTCGATTTACAGAGAAATAGCTCTCGTTTTTCTAATTCTAATCGAGAAGTTGATTTAGTAGCACCTGGTGAGGAAATTTTGTCTACTTTTTTAGATGGAAAATATGCTAAATTAACTGGAACTTCTATGGCAGCCCCTCATGTAAGTGGAGCTTTAGCATTAATTAAAATAATTAGTAATGAAGCTTTTGAAAGAAATTTAACAGAGCCAGAATTGTATGCACAATTAATTAAGAGAACGATTCCATTAGGAAATAAACCGAGTTTAGAAGGGAATGGGATTCTCTATTTAACAGCTCCGGAAGCTTTGATGGAAAAACTTCAATCCACGGTTCAATTACTTGTGGCTAATAGTTTATAAGAAGAATATCCTTATTAATAAAAAAGTGGACAAACTCCTAAAAGGGTGGTTTGTCCACTTTTCTTATAAAAGAGAAGATGTGAGAGGGCTTATGATATAGGGAATAATCAAATTCCATTACTGAGAGGGTGCTACATAATTTTACCGTAACAAGACAATAGAAATGTTTTAAAAAAAGTAGTAAAGTGAAAGAGGATATTTGTGCGTAACTGGATTTTGATAGAAGGAGAATAAATTGTTGAATACTGTCATTACACGAAAAATGATTTTAGAAATGTGTGGTCCTGTATCTTTAAAAAGAGGGGAAGCATTCTCAAAAAATCATAAGGTGATTTTTAAAGAATATAGAGATAATTATTGTGAAGCTTTCGTTCAAGCATCTGAAGATTTTGCGGTAATGGTTGCAATCGACGGGGAAGAAATAAAAGCAACATGTTCTTGTCCGAAACTAGCTTCTTTTCAAAAAGAATGTCAGCATATTGCAGCTGTATTAGTGGAAATAAAGAAATTTCAAATGAACGGAAAAGCTCCTTCCACTACCGATGAAAAAAACATGGATGTATCGGGAGATTTTTTTGCATTATTTAATCAGAGTGAATCTCTATCAACAAAAAAGCAGCGCCATTTTGAAAAGCGAGAAGTGATTCCAGTTGAATTTATGCTAAAAGTCATTCCAATTGACTCGGAAACCAATCTGTTTGGAATAGAAATTCAGCTATTATCCCATCCAATAAAAGATATTCGCTTGTTTTTAAAAAGAATAAAGAGTGGAAAAGCTTATTCATTTAGTTCGGAATTAGAATTTAATCCAAAGCTTCATTGTGTAAAGGAAGAAAGTGAAGCAATCCTACAAGAGTTAGGAAAAGTAATAGAAGATGAAAGGATATTTTTGAATCATCACCAGGGAGTGAGTAATATATGGGGAGACAGTATTTTGTTAATTCCCCCTTCCTCTTGGATTCCTCTTCGTTCTCATTGGAAGGAATTAGGGTATTATGATCCGAATAAAGGGACAATGGTGCCCTTAAATGTTTCAAATGAAGTCCTGCCTTTAAGATTTCATTTATACCAGCGTGAAATTGGAAGCTATCAATTAAATGTACATGGAATGGAATCCATACAGTTCCTGCATCAATATTATGCTGTCCTGATAGAGGGAAATGTGCGGCAATTGGAAGCAGAAGACTTTAAAAGACTTATTGAGATAAAGAAAATGATGGAAAAAGTTGGCGAGAGTTTTATCCCGATTGCACTCAATCAATTGGATTTCTTTTTAGAAAAGGTTGCCCCAAGCTTAAAAAAACTTGGGGAGGTTCAATTAGAGAGAGAGCTTTCCAAAAAAATCGGGAAGACTCCACTCCAAGCTGAACTCTATTTAGATAGAGTAAACAATCGATTGCTGGCAAGCTTAGAATTTCGTTATGATCATATTGTCATCAATCCAGTTCAAGAACGGGACAAAGAAGTAGAAGCAGTGCTACTTCGAGACTGGAAGAAAGAAGAACAAATTAAAGAGTTAATGGATAGCAGTTCATTTGCAAAAACAGATAGTGGTTATATGCTTTATAATGAGGAATTGGAGTTTGACTTTTTATATTATGTGTTACCGAAGCTGCAGAAGCTTGTTAAAGTTTATGCAACAACAGCTATTAGAAATCGAATTTTCAAGGAAAAAACATGGCCAAGATTTTCGGTGAAATTAAAAAAGGACCGCATTAACTGGCTTGAATTTAAATTTGAGATGGAAGGTTTTCCAGAGCGTGAAATCAAAGGCTTGTTAGCTGCTTTGGAAGAAAAGCGGAAATATTATCGTTTGCAAGATGGTTCTCTATTTGCTTTGCAAACAAGGGAGATGGAGGAAGTACAAAGGTATCTTCAATCTCCACAAATAAAAGACAAGGACTTTATAAGTGGGTTTGAGCTGACACTTTTAGAAAGCTTATCTTTTATAGAAGAAGATCGAAAAATCTTTGCTTTAGATGAATCGTATCAGCAGCTGATTGATTCCTTCTTGCATCCAGAAAAGCTAAATATTAAAGTCCCTGCGGATTTAAACAATGTCTTGAAAACGTATCAAAAAGATGGCTATAAATGGCTGAAAACATTAGCGCAATATCAATTTGGCGGGATTTTAGCGGATGATATGGGTTTAGGAAAAACACTGCAAAGTATTGCCTTTATTCAATCTGAATTGCCTGTGATAAGAAAAGCGAAACAACCGGTGTTAGTTGTATGTCCTTCCTCTTTATTATACAACTGGCAAAGAGAAATCATGAAATTTGCTCCGGCAATACAGTGCCTTATACTTGATGGAGTTAAAAAGGAAAGAGCTGCTCTGCAAAAAGATTTAGAAAACATCGATGTAATCATAACGTCATATCCATTAGTTAGACAGGATATTTCATGGTATGAACAGCAAGTTTTCCATACAGTGCTTTTTGATGAGGCCCAATATTTTAAAAACCCATTATCACAAACGGCAAAAGCAGTGAAGAAACTAAAAGCGGTTAATCGCTTTGCTTTAACTGGCACTCCGCTTGAGAATTCGATTGAAGAACTTTGGTCAATTTTCCATATTGTCTTCCCAGAATTATTCAAAGGTTTGAAGGAATTTGCAAATTTAACCAATAAACAAATTGCGAAAAAAATAAGACCATTTATGCTGCGCCGCTTAAAAGAGGATGTATTAGCCGAACTTCCTGAGAAAAGGGAATGGAGCGAAATAGTGGAATTATTACCAGAACAGAAAAGATTGTATGCAGCCTATCTCGCGAAATTAAGACATGATGCCTTAAAGCATTTAAATAAAGAAACCCTTCGAAAAAATAAGATTAGAATTCTTGCTGGATTAACGAGACTGCGGCAAATATGCTGTCATCCAGCCCTATTTGTTGACAATTATCATGGAAAGTCTGCTAAACTAGATCATCTAATGGAACTAATCGAGGAAGCACAGCGATCTAATCGCAGGGTGCTGATTTTTTCTCAATTTACAAGTATGCTTGAAATAATTGGTCAAGAATTAGCAAAAAAGGGATTAGCCTATTTTTATTTAGATGGGAGCACTCCTTCAGATGAGAGAGTGGAATTATGTCATCGCTATAATTTAGGAGAGCGAGATTATTTTTTAATAAGCTTAAAAGCAGGGGGAACAGGTCTTAATTTAATGACTGCAGATACTGTTATTTTGTATGATACGTGGTGGAATCCAGCGGTCGAAGAACAGGCGGCGGATCGTGCTCACCGCATAGGACAGGAGAATGTAGTGAATGTAATTAAGCTCTTCTCTAAAGGCACAATTGAAGAGAAGATATATGAATTGCAAGAAAAGAAAAAGAATTTAGTAGACGAAATTATCGATTCAGATGATAAAGTAATTTCTTCTCTAACAGAAGAGGACTTAAGAGAATTGTTAAGTTAATCCATTAAAAAAGGAGGCCATTATTTGGGCCTCTTTTTTTCATGTAAATCAATTTTCTTTTTGTTTTGGATACCGCTTGGCTTTTTTGGCAGCTTCACGAAGTAAATACTCAATATGACTATTTATACTGCGGAAATCATCCGCAGCCCATTTTTGCAGGACTTCGTATAGCTCTGGATCAATGCGTAATGGAAAGCTTTTTTTCTTCGTCATTTATACCACTCATTAATATAAAGTACCTGTATTAATTACAGGAGTCGTAGGATTTTCAGAAACAATCGCTACTAGTAAATTATTTACTAATTGTACCTTTCTTTCATCATCTAATTCAATGATTTTATCCTGTTCCAGTTGATTAATGGCCATTTGTGCCATTCCAACTGCTCCTTCGACGATTTTCTGACGAGCAGAAATGATAGCGGAGGCTTGCTGACGCTGTAACATCGCTTGGGCAATTTCAGTAGAATAAGCTAAATGAGTTAATCTGGCTTCAATTACTTCGACTCCTGCGAGATCTAGACGAGCTTGTAATTCGGTCGTTAGTTCATTGGAGACTTCCTCTGCATTTCCCCTTAAGGTTAGTTCTACATTTTCAAATGTATCATATGGATATTTTGTTGCAACATGGCGGATAGCTGTTTCACTTTGTATTTCAACAAATTCTTCGTAATTATCTACATCAAAAATGGCTTTTGCAGAATCAATGACTTTAAAAACAATAACGGCAGCAATTTCAATTGGATTTCCATCAACATCATTTACTTTCAAACGTTTACTATTGAAATTACGCACGCGTAAGGAAATAGTTTTTCGTAAAGTAAGAGGGGTGGTTAAAAATAATCCGCTGCTGCGAATCGTACCAAGGTATTTTCCGAAAAAGGTTACAACAACAGCCTGATTAGGTTGAATAATTGTTATCCCGGTGCCTAGAAGAACAGCTATAAGGAAGAAGGGAATGGCAGCTCCTGGAATTTCCTGTACAAGAAAATAAACTCCAAGAAAAAGGGATATGGCAATAAGTAAAACCCCAATAAACCCATTAAAATGAATCGCATTTTTTTCTTTCAACTGAATCACTCCTATAATTTCAATTTGATATAATTATGATATCACTTCTGTATAAAATTGTAAATCGATTAATGCCAAGATCTTCATAAAAAAAGGAGATAGCTATTAACTATCCCCTGAAAGTTGTACTTTAACTTATTTCTAACAATTCCATTAGTGTTTTGCCAATTATTGTACCAGCCGTTTTTGGTGCAACCTTTGCCGGTAAACCAAGTGCCCAAAGTGTTTCGATATTGTGTTCCTTGGCAGCTGCAAAATCGGTCCCCCCAGGTTTGCTGGCTAAATCAATAATTAAAGCAGTGCTCGATAATTTCTTTATGAGACTAGAAGTTAGAAGCAGTGCTGGAACAGTATTAATAACAATCTGCTGAAGAGGGATTTCTGATTCTAGTGAAGGTTCAAAAATTGCAACTAACCCCATTTCTATCACTCTTGCTTCATCCTCTTTTTTTCGAACTAGAACAGTTACTTTTGCACCGACAGCAGAAAATAGACGAGCGACAGTTTTACCGACTCTGCCAAAACCGAGTACGAGCACTTGAGAATTATGTATTGTAATATCCGTATGCTTGATGGCGAGCATTAGTGCTCCCTCTGCAGTTGGGATGGAATTATGGATGGCCACATCATTTCTTGCAAAAAGAGCAACCAAGTTTCGATGTGTTTCTGTAGCCAATTGTTTTAAATAAGGAGTGATAATGCCGGAATACATAGTACAATTAGTTTTTGTTTTATTAATCATCTCTTTTGTTAAAAAAATCGCCTCTTTAGAAAATAGTGATTCAGCGATACCATCTTCTTGAATGCCCGGAATGGGCAGTAGAATACTATCCACTTCATGAAGCGGAGCTGTTTGCCAATTTACTTTCCTTACATTTTTATAAGAAACAGAGGCATCTTTAAAACCAATTAAATAAATTTTGTTTAGCTTTGGTGCAAGAAGGCGGATTACTTCGAGCTGTCTAGAGTCACCACCGATGATTAATAATACATGATTTTCGTTCAATTTTTTGCACCCTTTCCTTTGTAAATAGTACACCTCCATATAGTAAATATATGGAGGTGTATAATGGTTCAGAATAATTTTTATTGATAGCTAATAGAAAAAAGTGGTGTACTAGGTGGTATGTTTTATTCATTACTCCTAATGTTATGTTATAAGACGCTTGCATTTAACATCCTATTTTTAAATGCTTTAGGCGAGCATTGATTTTCTCTTTTAAAGAGTTTGTAGAATTGCGCCATATTTGTTATGCCGACTTCATAGCTTATTTCTAATATACTTTTGTCGGTTGTTAAAAGTAATAATTCAGCTTTTTTTATTCGCTTTATATTTATATAATCGACAAACGACAATCCCATTACTTTTTTAAAGTACTTGATAAAATAATGATAGCTAAAATTCAGTAGCTTACTGACATCTTCGACAAGTATTCTTTCTTCTAAATGGCTGTCAATATAATCTAAAACGGGTTTAAGTTTGGCAAGGTCTTGTTCTTCTGAATATTGGAGCATATTTTTAGTATCGTTTCTTACACATAAAAGAAGAAGTCGTTTGATGGAATAATTGATAGCAATCTCATAGCCCTTTTCTTTCGTTTGACTTTCTCTATGAATCTCATTTATTAAGGAATGTACTTCTTGTTTTATTTCCTTATTATCTTCAAATATGTAATTTATCTTATCTAATGGATGTGTTAATTCTGAAAAACAATAGAAATAAGGAAGGATACTTTGATCAAAGTGTTTATGTAGATCGATTTGTAAGACAATATAACGCAATTTGCCTTTCTTCACTTTACTTGTTCTGTGTGGTTGTGACGCTCCCATAATAAGAACATCTCCTGAAGTAATCGATAGATACCTCTCTTTTGTTTGTACCGCCAAATCTCCATCAATCATGGCAAGTAATTCTACTTCTTTATGGTAGTGCCAAGGGTAATCATCAACTGGAGTCATTACATGTTCCCTCTCATCATTTATCTCCCACACTTTTAAAGACAATAGAGGGTTTTGATAAATTACTTTTTCATTTACTGGCTGCTTAAAGGTGTGCTTTGTCTCCATTTCCATTTTATGTTCCCCTCCTATTCGACGAGACTATATGGTAAGGTGCTCTTTTCTATTTTAGCAAAAAGCAAGCAAGCAAATGACATAATTGCATAAAAAAATGACAAGATTAAGCATTTTTTTATACGCTTACATTTCATATAATGGAGCCATCATACTGTAAGGGAGAAGGAGTGTTACATAATGATCACAATTTGGAATGAAAATCGGCATGAAAAGAAAAATCCGACCGTAGCAGAAATATATCCAAATGGCATTCATGGTGCGATTGCAGCGTTTTTGGAGAAAGAAGGTTATGAAACACATACTGCAACATTAGATGAACCAGACCATGGATTAACGGAGGAAGTTTTGAATAATACAGACGTATTAGTATGGTGGGGGCATTTAGCACATCACGAGGTAGAAGATGAAATTGTGTTAAAAGTAAAACAGCGTGTTTTAGATGGTATGGGATTAATTGTTTTACATTCTGGTCATTTTTCCAAAATATTTAAAACATTAATGGGTACAACCTGTAATTTAAAATGGCGAGAAGCAGATGATCGCGAACGTTTATGGGTAGTAGCACCTAATCATCCGATTGTGGAAGGAATTAATGAATATATTGAATTAGAAAAGGAAGAAATGTATGGCGAACATTTCGATATACCTGCACCAGATGAATTGATCTTCACAAGCTGGTTTGAAGGTGGAGAGGTATTCCGGAGTGGCTGCACATATGCAAGAGGAAATGGGAAGGTGTTTTATTTTAGACCAGGGCATGAGACATACCCAACCTATCATCATCAAGAAATTCAGCAAGTTATTATTAATGCAGTCAAATGGGCTGCACCAGTGAAAAGAGAAAAGCCTGTTTATGGCAACGCTCAGCCTTTAGAGACAATTTCAGATAAATAATATAGAGGGGGAAAATATAATGGCTTCATTAAAAGTAGGCGTAATTGGATGTGGAAGTATCGCACAACATCGTCATATTCCTGAATATCTATTGAATAAACAAGTGGAATTGGTTGCTGTCTGTGACATCAATGAGGAAAGAGCAACTGAAATTGCGGAAAAATATCAAGCGCAAGCATTTACCGATTATAAAGAATTATTAAAAATGGATGGGATAGATGCGGTTAGTGTGTGTACGCCAAACTATCTTCATGCCCCTATTTCTATTGATGCTTTGAATGCTGGCAAAAATGTTCTTTGTGAAAAGCCAATGGCAACATCAAAAGAAGAGGCTGAGCAAATGATAAAAGCTGCTAAAAAGAGTGGAAAAAAATTGATGATTGGACATAACCAACGTTTTGTTGCATCCCATCAAAAAGCACATCAATTAATTAAAAGCGGAGAAATTGGTAAGGTGTACAGTTTCCGCACAACATTTGGTCATGGTGGTCCAGAAGGCTGGAGTGTTGATGGTAAAGAGAGCTGGTTCTTTAAAAAAGAAGAAGCATTTATTGGTGCTATGGGAGATTTAGGTGTTCATAAAGCAGATTTATTAAGATTTGTATTAGGAGAGGAATTTACAGAGGTGGGAGCATTTGTAGAAACGAATGCAAAAGACTTCTCTACTGTAGATGATAATGCTGTTTGTATATTAAAAACAGATAGCGGCATAATTGGAACGTTGACTGCAAGCTGGGCTTATCGTGGAAAAGAAGATAATTCAACTGTTATTTATGCAGAAAAAGCCGTCATTCGTTTAGAAGATGATCCAAACTATTCGTTAATTATCCAATATACCAATGGGGAAAAAGTAAATTATGAATTAGGCAGAATTCAATCAAATAGTGATGGTGGACAAAATAAGACTGGTGTTATAGATCATTTTGTGGAAAGTATTTTAGAAGATAAAGAGCCACTTATTAGTGGAGAAGAAGGAAAAAAATCTTTGGCGATCATTCTCGCAGCCTTGGAATCACAAGCAACGAAGACTATTACCAAAATATAGTGCATATATAGAAAGAATACAGGAAAATTGGAAGGAATGGGGAGGAGTTCACATGAAATTAGGCGTGTTTACCGTATTATTTGCAGACAAATCATTTGAAGAAATGCTTGATGCAGTAAAAGAAGCTGGCATTCAAGCAGTTGAAATAGGTACTGGCGGTTATCCTGGAAACAAACATTGTAATGTAGATGAATTATTAGAATCAGAAGAAAAGAGAAAAGAATATCTAGAAAAGGTGACAGAACGTGATTTAATCATAAGTGCATTCAGTTGTCACGGAAATCCAATCTCACCTGAAGAAGCATTTGCAAAGGAATCGCATGAAACACTGCTTAAAACAATCAAACTAGCATCTTTGATGAATGTTCCGGTTGTAAACTGCTTTTCAGGAACGGCTGGGGATCATGATGGTGCGAAATATCCTAACTGGCCAGTTACGCCATGGCCAAATGAATATTCTGATGTGAAAAAATGGCAATGGCAAGAAAAGTTAATCCCTTATTGGAAAGAAGTAGGGCATATTGCAAAAGAAAGTGGTGTGAAGATTGGTTTAGAGCTCCATGGTGGATTCCTAGTGCATACTCCATACACCTTATTAAAATTACGAGAGGAAACTTGTGATGCGATTGGTGCAAACTTGGATCCAAGTCACTTATGGTGGCAAGGTATTAATCCAGTTGCGGCGATTAAAATTTTGGCAAAGGAAAAAGCTATTCATCACTTTCATGCAAAAGATACGTATATTGACCAGGATAATGTTAACATGTATGGCTTAACAGATATGCAGCCATACGGTGAAGTTCAGACAAGGGCTTGGACATTTCGTTCCGTTGGATGTGGACATAGTGTTAGTGAATGGTCAGATATGATGAGTGCTTTAAGAACATATGGGTACGATTATGTTGTCAGCATTGAACATGAAGATCCAATTATGTCGATTAGGGAAGGATTAACAAGAGCGGTTACTAATTTGAAATCTGTTTTAATTGAAGATGCTCCTTCTCAAATGTGGTGGGTTTAGATTTATTAAGTATATTTAGAAAATACTTGAACAAATAGACATTCGTTAAATAGTGGAAACGGGGGAGAGAAACATGTCCAAATTAAAGGTAGCGATTATTGGTTGTGGTAATATTTTTCCTATGCATGCTCAATCAATTGTCTCAAGAGAGGATGCAGAGTTAGTAGCAGTTTGTGATGTAAAGCCTGAACGAGCAGAAGAAAAAGCCAAAATTTATGGCTGTGCCGCTTATACAGACTATAAGGAAATGTTTGAACAGGAAAGCTTAGATGTGTTGCATATTTGTCTGCCACATCATTTGCATGCACCAGTGACAATTGAAGCTGCGAAAAAACAGATTCATATATTAACAGAAAAACCAATGTCTATTCATTATGATGATGCTGTTGAAATGGTGGAAACAGCGAAGGAGAATAAGGTTACCCTTGGTGTCATTTTTCAAAATCGTTATAATCCTGGCTCCCAGCTCATAAAGAAAATGTTGGATAATGGAGAACTTGGCAAGATCAAATCAGGAAAACTATCTGTTACATGGGACCGTTCTGATGAGTATTATCAAAAAAGTGATTGGAAAGGGACATGGGAGAAAGAAGGCGGCGGAGTTATAATTGATCAAGCAATTCATACAATGGATTTGATGAGATGGTTTGTGAATGCCGACATTAACTATGTAGATGCATCAATAAGCAATCGTGCACATGAAATTATTGAGGTGGAAGATGCAGCTGAAGGAGTTATAGCATATAAGAATGGCATTGTTACTGCTTTTCATGCTATAAATTATTATACGTACGACGCGCCAGTTGAAATTGAGCTGCATTGTGAAAAGGGAATTGCCAAAATGGTTGCTGATCGGGCAACTGTACGATTAATGGATGGAAGAGAATTTATCGCAGATAATAATCCTCAAGAAACTTTTCATTATGAAAATGGAGTCAAAGGGTATTGGGGAGTTAGTCATGTAAAGCAAATCAATAATTTTTACGATTCGTTGGCAACAGGAATTCCTTTAGATGTCACGGGGGAAGAAGCATTAAAAACACAAAAAATGATTTGTGCCGTATATGAATCAGGAAAGAAAAAAGAACGTGTTTACTTTAAATCGACGGTAGAATCCATACAATAGCAGCATTTTGAAAAAGGCTATATGGCTTCCAGCTTTCTAGGGAGGATATAGCCTTTTGCTTTTAAAGTCAATTTACATGCTTTTAAACATTTGTTATAAAAAACACTTTACAAATCGTAATGGTTACGGTTAATATAATAAAGTCGATAGAACAATCTTTTATATGCTCCATCTAATTTTATAAATCGTAACAGTTTCGATCTGATTGTTTTAAAGTTTATATGGTTAAATAAAATTACATTTGCACGAACAGATGATAGGAGTTAAATTGAGGATAAAAAACTGTCGAGAGATTAAGTGACTTTCTAGTTCTTCCGGAGGATAGTGTAAGGCAAACTGAGAATAGAAGTTTTTGAACAATTGCTATATCCATTGTTTTCATACATAATTTTAACTTTGATCTTACAGCACTTCTTATATCTTGGGTATGAATAAATAAAGGTTTGGTCATTATGTGAGTAAAAAAACACTGGTTTGTACAGAAACAGAGATCGCAATTAAAATTAAGGAGAACAGAATAATCCAAATCGAATGTAGTTTATATTGTTTAATATTATAGAGAAATGCATAAAGAAAGTAAATAAAAGGCAGGGGGATAAAAATGGGAAAAAAATTTAAATTAGTAACGATTATGTTACTTGCAATATTGGTGATAGCTGCATGTGGCAAAGGAGAAAATAATGATTCGAACGGGGCAAATAAAGAGAAACTAAAAATCATGACTACCTTTTATCCTATGTATGAGTTTACAAAAAATATAGCTGGTGACAAGGCAGATGTAACATTACTTATTCCTTCGAATCAAGAACCACATGGATGGGAGCCAACACCAAAAGATATCGCCAATGTGCAAACTTCAGATTTATTTGTTTTTAATAGTATATATATGGAAAATTTTGTAGATACAATTAAATCTGCTGTTGATAATAAAGAAACAGTATTTGTTGAAGCAAGCAAAGGTATTACCTTAAAAGAGGGATTAACAGATGAGCATGATCATGAAGGGGAAGAAGCTGACCATGACCATGAAAGTGAAGAGGCGGAAGATGGGCATAGTCATGAGAAAGATCCTCATGTTTGGTTAAGTCCAGCGTTAGCGATTAAAGAAGTAGAAACAATTACGGAGAGCATAATCAAAGTAGATCCTGATAATAAAGAAACATATCAAAAAAATAGTGAAAAATATATTGCAAAATTAACAGCACTTGATCAAAAATATAGTGATGATCTTAGCAAAGTAGCGAAAAAAGAAATGATTACACAACATGCTGCATTTGGATATTTAGCAAGTGAATATGGATTAACTCAAGTACCAATCTCTGGGATATCACCAGACCAAGAACCGAATGCACAAAGATTAGCGGAATTAAAAGATTTTGCAAAAGAACATGATATTAGCGTTATTTATTTTGAAGAAACGGCTTCGCAAAAAGTTGCAGATACGCTTGCCACTGAAATTGGGGCAAGAACAGAAGTACTAAGCACTTTAGAAGCACTAAGCAAGAAAGATGAAGAAAGTGGAATGGATTATATTAAGGTAATGGAACGTAACTTAGAAAAAATTGTCCAGGCACAACAATAATTGACTCTTCTCTTATAGCCTCTCTTGGAGTTTTTTAAATTCCAATTGAGGCTTTTTGTATGGGAGAAATCGATGGTTGCCTTGCGAAAGAACCACATGCTATTGTATAAATGAAAACGTTCTATGGAGGGATGATTGGGATGGAAGCAAATAAACGATTCTTGTTTATAGGAGATAGTATTACACAGGCGGGAAGAATGGAAGATAGGGAAGGCATTGGTTATGGCTATGTTCGTTATATTAAAGACTACTTTACTATTAATCAACCAGAAGTCTTGCCGAATATTGTTAATAAAGGGATAGATGGAAATAGAATCACTGACTTAGAACAACGCTGGGAAGCAGATGTTCTGACCTTACGTCCAGATCTAGTTTCTATATCAATTGGAATTAATGATGTATGGAGACAATTAGACCAACCTCAACTAGAACAGGTTACTCCAGCTAAATTTAGCGCTATTTACGAACGTTTATTAGAAAAAGTAAAAAAACATACAAATGCCAGTATTTTTTTGATGGAGCCAACCATTATTGAGGAAGCGATTGAAGCAAAAGGCAATATTCTTTTAAAAGATTATGTAACAGTCATTCATCATATAGCAGCCAAATATGATGCAGTGGTTGTGCCTACACATCAAGTATTCATGGAGTATTTACAAAAACAAAATAATCAAGTATTAACGACAGATGGAGTACATATGAATTCTGCTGGTAATATGCTAATGGCGCAAACATGGTTACAGGTATACAAAAAGTTTAAGGAAGATAAAAGTAGTTTTAGATAATCGATAAAAAGAGGAAAGGATTGAAAACATGTCTCTTATCCATAGACTAACTAATTTAAAATCTATTTAAAAGGATATAGAGACATCATCATAATAGAAAAGAAAGTCTTTCCTAAACCGAAATATCAAGGTATGATAGGGGAAATAAATAGAAAGAGAGTGACAACTATCATGACGATGCGACTTAGAGATTGGGATCGGAATTTAAAGATTCGTCTTGCTGGTGAATCAACTGTTAATGTAACATTTTGGATGTTTTTCCCATTTTTAGCGATATACTTTACAGAATCCTTTGGGAAATCAATTGCAGGATTCTTATTAATACTTTCTCAAGCCTTTTCTGTTGTTGCCAATTTGCTTGGCGGCTATTATGCTGATAAATTCGGTAGAAAGAAAATGATGGTAATATCAAGTCTTGCCCAAGGAATTGCCTATTTAATCTTTGCTTTTGCTAGCTCTCCGTGGCTTGATTCCCCAGCTATTAGTTTTATCTGTTTCACTGTTATCAGCTTGTTTACTAGTATTTATTGGCCAGCAAGCCAAGCGATGGTTGCCGATGTAGTAAAAGAAAAAGACAGAAGCAGTGTTTTTGCTATTTTTTATACTTCTACCAATATTGCAGTAGTAATTGGTCCGATTCTTGGCGGTTTCTTTTATAAAGATTACCGTTTTTTCCTCCTTTTAGCAGCTGGACTATTAAATATTATATTGAGTATGGTATTAAAAATTTGGATTGCTGAAACGGCTCCGCCATATAAAGAACTAGATAATAAGAAAAAGAATTGGGCTATGGCGCTTGGGGCACAGTTAAAAGATTATCAGGTGATAGTAAGAGACCGAACTTTCTTACTGTTTATTTTAGCGGGAGTATTAATAGGGCAAACCTTTATGCAACTAGATTTATTATTACCAGTCTATGTAGATGAAATGGTTGTTACACAAAACTTATTTTCTCTTGGCAATTGGTCTCTAGAAATTCAAAGTACACAAGCTTTTGGATTAATACTTGCAGAAAATGGCTTGGTCGTAGCCTTATTTACCATAATTGTTACAAGATGGATGTCTAAATTTAAAGAGAAGAATGTTTTTATTATTTCCTCCTTTATTTATGCGATTGCAGTTATCATGTTTAGCCAAACTAATTTAATTTGGGGGTTAATGTTCGCCATGCTCTTATTTAGTTTTGCAGAGTTGATGACAGCAGGAATTCAACAAAGTTTTATTTCTGAGATTGCTCCCGAGGATCAACGTGGTAAATATTTTGCGGCAGCAAGTCTGCGGTTCACTTTTTCAAAAATGATTGCTCCATTATCCATTCCGATGAGTGCCTGGTTCGGATTTAAATGGACATTCTTCATTATTGCTATATTAGCGATAATAAGTGCGTTCATTTATCAAGTGATGTTCAAACAATTTGAAACAAAAAAAAGAAAGTTAAATATAGTGAAACCACTATGAGGAGTATAAAGGATGGAAATTTCCAGCTTGGACGTGGGCTTTATAATCTGATCATTTTCTAATATAACACTTTCCTAATGGCTATTTTTATAACTAATTAGGAAGGTGTTTTTTCTTTTAAAGGCTTTAATTCTAATAAGGGGATTGATTTACATGATTTTATCCAAACCTTTTTCTCCTGTATGTCGTCTAATTATTAGGTAAGGAGGTTTATTGTTTTGGAAGAATTGTCAGCATGCTGGAAAGAAATAGACAATAAAGAAGAAGTATTTGATGAAATTATGACTACATATGGACAAGAGCTATTACATTTAGTCTTTTCTTATGTCAAAAATGAAGCGATCGCAGAAGAATTAACACAAGATATTTTTGTGAAAGTATATTATTCCATCCATAAATATAAAGGGAAATCTAGTTTTCGAACATGGATTTGGAGAATTGCTATTAACCACTGTAAAGATTATTTGAAAAGCTGGTATACAAAAAATGTTATAAAAGTGGATGACGAATATATTTATGGAGAAGACAGTAAAGAAAATATTGAACAAACCATTGTTCAAAAAGAGGAAGAACAATGGCTTGTGCAGGCTGTGATGAGTTTACCTATTCTGTATCGAGAAATTATCTTCCTCTTTTATTTCGAAGAATTAACGATAAAGGAGATTGCCAGGATAATAGGGGTTAATGAAAATACGATCAAAACCCGATTAAGAAGAGCGAAGCAATTATTAAAAAAGATTGGAGATGAAGAAAAATGGAAAAACGACTAAAAAACCTTCAAGCTGGTTTGAAAAATACTTATTTTAATCATCTTTCATTTACTGCTGAGCATCGCAAAGAAATTATGAAAAAAATTCAAATAAAGAATAAGGAAGAGGAGATTCTTTTAGCAGCTTTGCAATTACTTCATACTAGAAAAACTGGTTTTGAATTAACAGAGTTGTTACGTGCTCGCGGCTTTCAAAAGTTTGAGAATCAAGAAGGATTTATCTATACTTTTCTGCATCGATTGGAACAGAGAAATATAATTGCATCAGAGTGGGACAATAACAAGGTAAAATATTACCATATAGACCGTAAAGGAAAAAAGCTCGAAAAAAAGTTGGCAGCAGAAGGGGGACGCAGCAAAAATATTAGAGAACTGATAGATTGGGTGTACGTAAATGAATAATAAACATTTATTTTTAGATAAAGTGACGGAGCAAGTGAAATCGAAAGAAGCAAAGGAATCGATTAAATTAGAAATGGAGTATCATATCCAACTTGCAAAAAAGGGATGGATGAAAAAAGGGTGGACAGAAAACGAAGCAGAAGAAAAAGCAATTAATGAAATGGGAAGTCCTTCCCAATTGGGACGAGAGTTAAGTGAAATCTATCGTCCAACGATTGATTGGGCTATCGTTATTTTAACAGTGAGTCTGTTAATGATAGGAATATTGCCAGCATTATCTTCTTCTTTTCATTTTATCACGCTAAAGTTATTAATGACTTTCTTAGGGATTGCAATAGTCATTGGTTTTATGTATGTGGACTATCGTAAATTTGCTGATTTTGGATATTTATTTTATTCAATAGGATCGTTGTTATTGATATCTATTATTTTCTTTGGCAATCTTATGATTAATGGAATGAATTATATAAAAATTGGACCAATTATACTCCAAGGCATAATGGCCATCCCCTTTTTTTTATTAGCCTGGGCTTCCTTTTTTAGTAAGAAAGAATTTACATATGTTTCTTTCTTGTGCTTATTTTTCTTTTCATGTGTTTTATTTCTCTTCGGATTTGATAGTATTTCTACTGTTTTTATTTATATTTTTACAGTCGCAATCATGCTATCTTGGAGCCGCTTTTCTAAAAGGAAAGTCCTTATTACATATGGAATAGGAACAATCCTTCTTTTAGGGCTTCTTTTTCTTACAAGAGGAAGTTATCAATTAAATAGACTAATGGCATTTCTATTTCCTGAAAGATATGCCGAAGAAGCTGGTTATTTTTATTTATATCGCCAAAAAATGTGGGCTGATTTAAAATGGGTTGGTTCACCAGATATGGAAGTATTAACTTTTATTAATAATACAGACACAGTTTTTCTGCAAATCACCTATCAATTTGGATACATGATGGCTGTAATTCTTGTATTGTTATTCGGAGCACTTATTCTAAAGATGATCGCCAATGTCAAAAAAATAAAGCATCCATATGCGAAATTTCTATTAATAGGATCTATTACACTGTATAGTGTTCAAGTTGTTTATAATCTAGGAATGTGTGTAGGACTTCTACCGGTTATTTCATTATCCTTGCCATTCATAAGCTATGGTCTTGTTCCAACCGTTATTAATGCTTTATTAATTGGTCTTATCTTAAGTATTATTCGTAGAAAAAACTTTCAATAATGTGTGGGGGGCACGATATGATTAGAATGTATCTTGAGTCAATGATTATTTACATATTGATTGGATCACCAATTTATCTGTTAAGTCGATATTTATACGTTAAATATAAAACACAACAAATAGTATGGATGAAAGAAACCCTCCTCTTCCTGTTTGTGATGTTCTGCACAGGGGTAGCATCCCAGACCATTATTCCCCATTGGTATTTGATAGTGGAGGATGGTAAGCAGCAGCTTTCTATTCAATGGTCTGAGGGATTAAGAAGTATTAATCTTATCCCTTTTGCCACGATCATTTCCTATTTTGCCCTAGAAAATGATCAAGTAAGTAATTGGAATGAAGTGTCACGGATCAATCTATTAGGGAATATTGTTATTTTTGTCCCTTTTGGTATTTTTCTCCCATTATTATGGAAAGCATTCAGAAAGTTTTCCTCCTTATTTTGGATAGCTATTGGTATTCCTCTTTTAATAGAAATCCTTCAATTATTCATAGGGAGAAGTACGGATATTGATGATGTAATATTAAATGCCTTAGGGATTATGTTTGGGTTTAGTCTTTATAAAATCTTCCAGAATTTTTTTCATAAAGGGAAAGATTCTGGCGTGAGAAAGAATAGTAAATAATGCAGCAGGCAATAGGCTAACTTTATGTCAGCCTATTTAAGAACTCTTTAGCTACCTTAGAAATACCTTTGTCTATTGGATAAATATATCCAAAGTAATAGGTATTTATTATGGTATCAACGAAAGGCAGAGTTACATAGCTATCATTGTTTGCTAACCCAGTTATTGTTTTAAATGCATAATCATAGCCAATGTTAATGGCTGTATTTCTTTCTAAGGCATACCGAATAGTTTCCACATTGTTGGTTGTAAATAGAATTTCCATGTCATTTTCGACAATAGCTAAATTTTGCACGAATTCTAAAATAGAATGATCATTATACAAAATAATTGGCTGGTTTATTAACATTTTCTCTGTAATATATTCATTGTTTGCTAAAGGTGAGTTTTTATTTACTGCTACAACCATGCATCCATCATATAGTTTATGGAAACGCAAGCTACTGTTTTTCTTGATATCCTCCGCTGTATAAATAATGAAACCGATATCTACTTCTTCTTTTTTTACTTTTTCAATAATATGCTGTGAGTTATCTTCCTCAATAGATGCCTTTATGTAAGGGAATTCTTTTTTGTATAAAGTAATCTGATCAGCTAATAAATCCAGAGGTCCAGGGAAAGTTGCAATTTTTAACTCACCTTTGAGGATATGGACAAAGCTTTCAGCTTCATCTAAAAACTCTTGTAATTTCTCTAGTACGCCGTTAGCTTTTTGGATGAGTATTTTTCCTTCCTCAGTTGGATAGGTTCCCTTTCTAGAGCGATGGAAAATTTCAATGTTCAACTCTTTCTCTAGCTTTGTTACGGACTGACTAAGCGCAGGTAAAGAAATATTCAACTTAGTTGCAGCTGTCTTTAAAGAGCTGGAATGAGAGATTTCAACAATATATTTTAATTGTTCTATATTCATATGTAGCTCCTTTCTTAAAAACTAGAATATAGTTAAGTAATCGTTAACTATAGTTAATTATAATATAATTTTAAATTAATCATATAAGTACTATAATTAAATTGTTTCTGAAACTTAAGTTTTTTAAGGCCTTAAATAACAAGTTGCTCAAAATAAAAGATACGGCTATAAACCTATTAAGGTCAAAGGGGATGGATGGTAAAAATGAAAGCATTAAGATGGCATAACCAAAAAGATATTCGCTTAGAGAACATAGAAGAACCGCAAGTAGCGCCAGGAAAGGTAAAACTTAAAGTAAAGTGGTGTGGAATTTGCGGCAGTGATTTACATGAATATTTAGGAGGTCCTATCTTTATACCAGTGGATCAACCACATCCTTTAACAAATGAAGTGGCTCCTGTAACATTAGGACATGAATTTTCTGGAGAAATAGTAGAAATTGGAGAAGGCGTAACTGACTATCAAGTGGGAGATCGTGTGGTGGTCGAACCTATTTTTGCTACACATGGTCATCAAGGTGCTTATAACTTAGATGAGAATATGGGATTTCTTGGTTTAGCAGGTGGCGGAGGAGGTTTCTCTGAATATGTTTCTGTCGATACAGAATTACTGCATAAATTGCCAGATGAATTATCCTACGAACAAGGCGCATTAGTAGAACCTTCTGCTGTTGCTTTATACGCTGTAAGATCAAGTAAAATACAGGCAGGGGATACGGCAGCAGTTTTTGGCTGTGGACCAATTGGACTGTTAGTAATAGAAGCTTTAAAGGCAGCGGGAGCAACAGATATATATGCAGTTGAGCTTTCTCCTGAACGCCAGGCAAAAGCAGAAGAACTTGGTGCAATTGTTGTAAATCCAGCTGATTATGAAGATGTAGTTGCAGAACTTGTTCGCCGTACAAATGGTGGAGTAGATGTCTCTTTTGAAGTAACTGGTGTTCCAGTAGTTTTAAGACAAGCCATTCAATCTACTACAATTTCTGGAGAAACTGTTATAGTAAGTATTTGGGAAAAAGGGGCTGAAATTCTCCCTAATGATATTGTTATTAAAGAACGTACTATTAAGGGGATTATTGGTTATCGAGATGTATTTCCAAGTGTGTTAAATTTAATGAGAAAAGGCTATTTTTCAGCAGATAAATTGGTAACTAAAAAGATTAAATTAGATGAAGTGGTTGAAGAGGGTTTCCAATCGCTGATATCTGAAAAAAATCAAGTGAAGATATTAGTAAGTGCAGAATAAACAAAGTAATGATAGCAAACAAGGATGTCCATTAAAGGAACATCCTTGTTTTTTATACAAAAACAGTCAGCGGTTGACGCTGACTGTTTGTTTATTCTACTGCTTCTTTCATTTTCGCTGGACTAGTTTGCTGCTCTGCATCTTTTGGCGGAACAGCACGCTTTACAAATGCTGCGAGAACAAGTGCAACGATGACAATTCCAACAGAAATAAGGAAAGCATCATTAATTCCTTCAAGCATTGCTTGCATTCCCAGCTGCTCCTTCATAGTAGCAATTGCTTCGGGGGTTGGCTGAGTGGTTGTATTACTCATTTCTTGCATTGCTTTAGCAGCCAGTTCCTCACCATGCGTTTTTGTACGTTGTGACATGAATGTAATCATAACTGCAGAACCAATCGCCCCAGAAACTTGAGACAATGTATTATTTAAAGCAGTCCCATGTGGATTCATTCGAGACGGTAATTCATTTAAACCATTTGTCATAATCGGCATCATAACCATAGACATTCCAAACATACGCAAGGAATAGATAAGAACAAGTGTAGTTATCGTAGTGGTCATGGATAATTGACTAAACATATATGTTGTAATGGCAGTCAATGTTAAACCAACTAAGGCAAGCGTCCTTGCTCCATATTTATCAAAAAGTCTTCCTGTAATAGGAGACATAATCCCCATAATAATCGCACCAGGCAATAATAAGAGACCAGAGTGGAATGGTGAAATGCCTCTTACGGTCTGAATATACATTGGCATTAACAACATGGCAGAGAATAGTGCAATGTTTACCACAACAGTAATTACTGCTGATAAGGAGAATAACGGATACTTAAAGATTCGGAACTCTAGCATTGGAGTAGTCATTTTTAATTGACGCAGAACAAAGAAAATAAGGGCTATCACACCAATAATTAAAGTTCCATAAACATGAATATTACTCCAGCCTTTTGTGCCGGCTGAACTGAATCCGTATAGTAATCCGCCGAAACCTAAGCTAGACAATATGACAGATAAAAGATCGATATGAATATCTACTTTTTCCTTTTTGTCTTTAATTTTAAAAATTGCTGATATTAACACAATGATAGCAATTGGTGAAACAACATAGAACAACATTCTCCATTCATAATGCTCTACAATATACCCTGATAATGTTGGGCCGATTGCTGGAGCAAAAGTCATGATAAGACCAAAAACACCCATAGCACTTCCACGTTTTTCAACTGGAAAGCTGGTAAGTAAGAAGTTCATTAAAACAGGCATCATAATGGATGAACCAGAAGCCTGTATCATTCTTGAAAGCAATAGTACTGGGAAAGAATGAGCCATGCCAGCCATTAATGTACCAATTGTAAAAAGGGACATTGCTATTATAAACAATCTTCTCGTTGAATATTTTTGAATTAAAAAGGCAGATGTTGGAATCATAATTCCATTTACAAGCATATATCCAGTTACCAGCCATTGGCCAACAGAAGGATCAATTTTGAAATCCGCACTAATAGATGGTAAAGCGATATTTAAAAGCGTTGAATTTAAAAATGCGACAAAGGCACCTGCCATTAAAATAACGATAATGCCATATGGCGGTTTTTTTTCATTCGATGTTGCATTTGTGTTCATTAAAACAATTCCTCCCTATGAACTTTACGTTCTTTTTATCCATTGGATCTAAGCTTAAATAATAATATACCTGTAGTATAAATAATGCAATAAAAATGTTTAGAATCCCTAAGTAAAAAATAATTTCTTATTAATTCCACTTTTTTTCTTTAGTAGAAACATTGCTATCACAATAATCCAACGATTCTTTTTTATTGGGATGATTGTAAATCTATTCTAAATGACCTACTATATAAATTGAACCGGTAGTCTAATTTTATATTCAAGGTGGTTAAATGAATAAACGTAAAAAGCAAGTAATGGATAAAGCACATGAATTATTTATTGAAAAGGGATTTCAGCAGACATCGATCCAAGACATATTAACTGCAAGTAAAATTTCAAAAGGTACATTTTATAATTACTTTTCCAGTAAAAATGAATTGTTAATTTCAATTTTTAAAAATATTTATACGGAATTGGAATGGCAAAGAAAACAATTACTAATGGGGCAAGACGAAACAGATAGCACCCTGTTTATCAAACAAATTGAAATGTTGATTCGAACAAATAACCAATATAAAATCATTTCTTTATTTGAAGAAATTCTTTTTACAAAGGATGAAGAATTAAAAAATTATATTAAAAATAGAAGAATACATGAGCTCAGCTGGATTTATAATCGGTTAGTTGATGTATGTGGTGCACAAAATAAAACGTATTTATTAGATTGTTCTATTATGTTAATGGGAATGATTCATTCTAGTATTTTTGTGCATTCATTAATCTATCAAGATCACGCAAATATACATCAAATTGTGCAATACTGTGTAAATCGGGTGCTTGATATGGTTAACCATCTATCTAAATCTAATGAAGTCCTTATAAAACCAGATACGCTTTATAATTGGATTGCCCTTCAATCCATGAGTGATGAGGATGTGGGAAAGAAGGAAATTCTTTGTATGATTTATGCGTTTAAAGCAGATTTAAAAAAAGATAAAGAATTGCTTTCTAGTCAAGAGAAAATAGAACAATTGTTAACATTTATCGAAGAAGAGATAGAGATCAAATACCCGAGGTATTTTTTAATGGAAAGTGCATTAATGTCTCTGATGCAAGAGGTAAAAGAGACACCATATGCTAAAAAGGTCCAAAAACTTAGAGATAGTATAAAAAAGGTATATTCCAAACGGAATCAATGACAGGGTAGAAGGAAAAGTCACAGCTTAAACGTTGACTTTTCCTTGGTTTATTCTGTTTTATAAATTGAAATTTTGTTTATTTTGCACAACCCGCCTTGTTTTTCCCCAATTTATGTCGCATGAAAAAAGTTGCTGATGCGATAATTAGGACAAATGCTAAGCTTACAAAAAAACCGATACGGACTTCTTTTTCAATAATGGTACCTGCGATAGCTGTGATAATAAGTAAAATCCCAAAGGAAGACTTTAGTTTATCCCATAGTTTTCCTTTAAGTATTTTAAAGGAAGAAAGAAGGATAAAAGTCCAGTTATATAGTAAAAGAATTCCAGCAGCTGTTGTAATATATTCGAATATTTTCCCGGGTAATAAAAGGGCAGCAACAACAGATGCAAAGAGCCCTATTCCTCCAAGAATAAAAGAAGGGAGAGGCAGCTCGTTAAACTTTTTAAGTTTTTTTTGGAAAATTCTCGGAGCGTCTCCATCCTTTGCTAAAGTTACTAATAGACTGGTTACACCGAATAAAGAAGCTGTCATGGTAGAGAATCCTGCAATAATGATAGCACCATTAAAAACATGTGGGAAAAAGGTTAAGTGATACTCCGATAACGCTGTTACGAAGGGACTTTCTTTTTCGGAAAATTGATCGAGCGGTGCTAATATTGTTGCTAATCCTAATGAAAGAACATAGATTATGACGAGAATGATGAGCATATTTGTACCTGCTTTTGGTGCATCCTTCTTATCTTTCAATTGCATTGCCATTAACCCAATAACCTCAATTCCTCCATATGCATAAAATGCAAATAGTAAAGAAATCCAAAAGCCTTTGTAGCCTTTAGGAAAAAGGTCGTCTATAGATTTAGGGACAGAAACAGCACCATTGCCTCCATGAATCCAACCGAAAACAGCAGCAGCAGCTAAACCAATAAACATTATAATGGCTGCTGTCTTAATAATAGCCAAATAATTTTCTACACGATCGAATCCTTTTGTTCCTAGAAAAACAACAAACAAAGAAAGAACAGCGTAAATACAAGCGAATACCCATAATGGGACTTTAGGAAACCAAAATTGAGATAACAGGGAGAGAGCGGTTAGTTGGCTTCCCATGATTAGAATGTTAGAAAACCAATAATTCCAGCCACAACTAAAGCCTGCCCATGGGCCAAATGCTTTATTTGCATAATAACAAAACGACCCTTCCTGTGGATCCTCCGCCGTCATTTTTGCCAATTGATTAAAAACAATATACGTACCAATCGCTGCTAAAATGAAGGTGAAAACAATGGATGGGCCTGTTTCCATTATTCCAAGGCTGGAACCAAGAAAATACCCTGTTCCAATCGTACAGCCCACACCAATTAATGATAACTGCCACCATTTAAGATTTTCTGATTTTGAATCTGCTTTTTTATTTGTCATTGTGTTCTCCTCTTTAAGTAATAATGAAGGAATTACAAAATAGATAGTGTAGCCTTTATTAGTATGTCAGCTTTTTCGGCAATTATTTGTATAACTAATAAACATTAAAAAATAGATTAAACTATAGCAACTTTGTAATAAAAAAGAATAATATTTACTGATGAAATAATAGTGGAATGATGGTAACTTAGATACAGGGAGATATTATTTTAGAGGAGAAAAAATGATTAGATTTGACAATTATTTATTTGTTTTATTATTGAATGTCGTACCAATTTTTATTTATTTCTATTATTTTCATAAAATGAAAATTAAGAATACTCGTCTGTTTACAGCTTTTTATTGTTCAACGATATTAATTTTAGCCATGGCATTGTCATTAGAAATTGCTCCAGGACATATTTATGATTTAAGGACGATTCCATGGTTGGTCGCCTTTTTTTATGGGGGCTTACCGGCTGGGTTATTAACTACTATGGTTATGGCGATTTACCGATATATGATTGGATGTAATGAAGGGCTAATGATTACTATTATCATTGTTCTATTAACAGTGCCAGTCTTGTGCTATACGATAAAAATATACAAGCAGGCTAAAACATATGGAAAAAAAATAATGATTGCTTGTTCCACATCACTTATCCCAATAAGTATTGATGTAATTGCTACTTCATTTTTTACAAATAAACTAACTATTATGTTTGTGATTTACTTGTATTTATCACATCTTGTTACCCTTAGTATCGCAATTTATTTAATAGAATCACTTTCTTATCAAGAACGAAAGCAAGAGCAAATGCAACAAACTGAACGTATACGACTGATTGGCGAAATGGCTGCATCTGTAGCTCATGAAATACGTAATCCGTTAACAGTAGTAAAAGGGTATACACATTTATTAAAAGAAGATTCTAATATTACTGGGAAACAACAAGAAATGCTTTTACTTATATCTTCAGAATTGGTGAGAGCTGAAAAAATAATAAATGATTATTTATCACTTGCTCGACCAAATCAAGGGAAAAAAGAACAGATCGAGCTAGCGAAGATTATCAAAAAAGTAGAAGAACTGATGTATCCATATGCTCTTTTAAATAATGTGAAAATTTATAATCAAGTTCAAACAACTTGTATAATTGAAGCTGGGCATGATGAAATCTTGCAATTATTTATTAATATGATAAAGAATGCGATTGAAGCAATCGAAGACAAAGGGGAAGTGATTATTTCTGCAAAACTGTCAGAAAATCATTTAAGGATAAATATTAAGGATAATGGCAAAGGAATGTCGGAAGACGAACTTCAGAGACTCGGAACGCCTTTTTACTCAACAAAAACACAAGGAACGGGAGTTGGAATGATGGTATGTTTTAATATTATTCATCATTTGAATGGCAAAATTAAAATCAACAGTAAAATAAATAAGGGAACGACTTGCTCTGTAATTTTTCCACTTAACCATAAATAAGGAAAAAGGAAGGGGCAGAGATTAAGAACTGCCCCTTCCTTTTTTGTGAAAATAGTGGTAAACGATTACAGGTATTTGTAAGTAGTTTATAGAAGTTTAAAGGAGTAATGGGTACAGTTTGTCGACAGGAAGAGTTTTAATATCCTATTTAAACTTTCGATTATCAAGAGGGGGGTCTACAGATTAAATGAATAGTAACTTGTTTTTTTAGCATAATAGTTTATAGAGTAAAAAATAAGACAATTTTGATTAATAATTTATTTTGTTGGTTTTATGACTTTATTCTCTCTTTTCGTGATAAACATCACTTTTCTTGAAAAAAACTCTGTTTTTTTGTCAAACTTACATTTATTTTTGTTCAAAAAGTGGTATTATATTAGAGGAGTTTAATAATGGAGAGGTTGTACATCTTCTTTTAGTTTGTAGAAAAAGAGACTCAAAAAGTTTTGTACATACCTTCATTTATTCTAACTAGAGTTAGTAAAAATTATCTTTTTGCAAAGTTTTGTGCATAGAATCACAAAACATTTGTTAATAACATTTAAGCTAAGTGCTTATAGTAAAGGAGAATCAGTTATGTCAGAAACTACTGCGCAAACCAATGCTGAAAAACAACTGACTGCAACAAATCAAGACCTATTGGATCAGTTGCTAAAGCCTGAGGTACAAGAATCATTGACAACATTAATGGAGCAACTACCAAAGTTAACTGAAATGGTTAATGGTTTATCTAAAACTTATGATGTTGTTCAATCATTATCCCAAGATGAAGTATTTAAAAGTGATATCGTTGGGGCAACAACGGAAATGTTCGAACCAGTTATTCATTCTGTTAAAGGAATGGCATCCGCTGCTATCGAAGCAAAAGATCGTGCAGATGCAAGCAATGAAACAATTGGTGTATTCGGTTTAATGAAAATGTTAAAAGACCCACAAGCACAAAAGATGTTCCGTTTTTTACAGAGCTATCTTCAAATCATGTCAGAACGCAATAATAAATAATCTTTCAAGTAGTCTTCCTTTAGTCAGTAATGGCGTTAATAAAAGAATTTATTTATGTGAAAACTGACAGGGGAGCCTGCCAATACTTTTAAATGTAATAAGGACGGGGGATTTACTATGTCAAAACATATTGTTATTTTAGGTGCTGGATACGGTGGCCTGTTAGCAGCTTTAAATGTTCGTAAATTTTACAGTAAAGCGGAAGCTACAGTAACCGTTATTAATAAATATCCAACACATCAAATCATTACTGAATTGCATCGCTTAGCAGCAGGTAATGTTTCTGAAAAAGCTGTTGCTATGCCACTAGAAAAATTATTTAAAGGCAAAGACATCGACTTAAAAATTGCTGCTGTTGATTCTTTCAATGTAGATACAAAAGAAGTTGCTTTAGGCGATGGAACTAAATTATCTTATGATGCATTAGTAGTAGCGCTAGGAAGTGTAACAGCATACTTCGGTATCCCTGGTCTTGAAGAGAACAGTATGGTTCTTAAATCAGCAGATGATGCAAACAAAATCTACAATCATGTAGAAGAGCGTATTCGTGAATATGCTAAATCAAGAAAACAAGAAGATGCAACAATATTAATTGGTGGTGGCGGACTAACAGGTGTAGAACTTGTTGGTGAACTTGCTGATATCTTACCAGGATTAACAAGAAAATATGGCGTTGATTTCCGCGATATTAAATTACTATTAGTAGAAGCTGGTCCGAAAATTCTTCCTGTTTTACCAGAAGACTTAATCGAACGTGCTACTAAGAGTTTGGAAAACCGTGGTGTTACTTTCTTAACAGGCTTACCAGTAACAAATGTGTCTGGCAATGTAATTGATTTAAAAGATGGTCAACAAATTGTTGCTAATACATTTGTATGGACTGGCGGCGTACAAGGAAATCCACTTGTTGGAGTTTCTGGATTAGAAGTAAATCGTGGTCGTGCAACTGTAAATGATTTCCTACAATCTACTTCACACCCTGATGTATTTGTAGCTGGTGATAGTGCTGTTTACTTCCCTGCTGATGGGGATGGTCGTCCAGCACCACCAACTGCTCAAATTGCTTGGCAAATGGGAGAATTAATTGGATATAATCTATATGCTTACCTTGAAAATAAAGCATTAGATACATTTAACCCAATTAATTCTGGTACACTTGCAAGTCTTGGTAGAAAAGATGGTGTAGCAATCGTTGGAGGCAGCTCGACTCCATTAAAAGGATTACCTGCTTCCTTAATGAAAGAAGCAAGTAATATTCGTTACTTATCACATATTAAAGGGCTATTCAGCTTAGCTTACTAATAATAAAGAAGAAAAAGATGAGAGACAGTGTATTAGCCCTGTCCTCATCTTTTTTATTTGTATCCACTTGAGAATGGACTATTCCTCTTATTGTCACAACTATCTCTGTTATTTATGTCATTTTCTTAATAGAATTGTAAGGATATAAAGGATAATTTTCGTTCTTTTTCACAAACTATTATTATCTTTGAAAAAGGGGTAATTGTCTGTTTTTCTTGATTCTCTATCATACTAATTAGTGATAGAGGAAGGAAGATATTGACGATACAAAGGGAGTAGTCTAAAAATATGAAGCGCTGTTTATTATGTATATCTATTGTATCCATCTTGTTTTTAGCTGGTTGTTGGGATCATTCGGAATTAAATCAAAATTCGATTGTAACGGGGATAGCAATAGATAAGGGGAAAGAACATAAATACAAACTTTCGATAGAGAGTACTTCTGCTGCTGAATTAAATCCAAGAACTGCTCAAGGTTTAGCCCCTGCGATTGTCTACTCGATAGAAGGAGATACGGTAGGGGAGATTACCCATAAGTTTAATACAGCAATATCAACCCATTTAGTTTTTTCACATACGAGATTGCTTATTATCGGGGAGGATATTGCCAGAGAGGGTATTCTAAGTTTTATGGATTATTTTGATAGGGACAGAGAGATAAGAGATGACTTTAATATAGTTGTAGCAAGGGATACAGAGGCAGTAGATTTTTTGCGAATAACGAATGATTATCAAAAAGTTTCTTCATTGAAAATATTTCCCCAAATAGACAATATGTTAAAGGAATGGGGAGGAACTCCAGGCATTAAATTAAATGATTTTATCCGTACCTATTCATCACCTGGACAAGTTCCTGTTTTGTCCGCTATGAAAATTGACGGGGAAAAAGAAAAAGGGTGGAACCTTGATAACATTAAAACAACAGTACCAGGGGCGATGGCAAAAATTGATTCATTGGCAATTTTTAAAAATGGAAAGCTGCAAGGATATTTGGATTTAAATGATACAAGGATGTTAGTGTGGATTCAAAGTAAGTTGGAACAGACCTCCTTGAGCATCCCCTATGAGAAGAACAAATTTTTCGGCTTGCGTGTTATGCATTCTAAGACAAAGATTAAAGCTAGACAAGTGAATGGCCGACCTCAATTTGATATATTTATTAAAGCTGAATCCATTCTAGATGGCTCTGAGAAAGGGATAAAAGCTGCAAAAGCAAATGCGTTTGAAGATTTTGAAAACAAAACAAACCGTTATCTTGAAAAAGAATTTAGTAAGTTGATTGAAAAAATGCAAAAAGAATATGTCGCAGATATATTTGGATTGGGAGAAATATTTAGAGATCAAGATTACAAGCATTTTAAACAATATGAAGATAATTGGGATACAGGTTTTAAAGATGCGAAGATTAATGTGCACGTAAATGTAGAAATAAAAAGGAGTGGATTTCGAAACAATAGCAATAATATAAAATAAGCAAATGGCTTATTTATAGAAAAAGTTGTTCAGGGAGTCGACTTAAGAAACGTTTTAGTCACAATTAGGATATTTGTCAACGTTCTGAAGGTGATTTTTTTGTATTTTTAGAAAGAGGAATTATTTAAAAAAGTAGAAAATAGGATTATTATAATAAAGAGAAATAAGCAATACTTCACAAAAAGGGGAGAGTTAAAAGTGAATATATCTGAATTAATTACAGGGAGAAGAACAGTAAAAAAATTCAAAACGAAAGATGTAGAGAATTCTATTATTTTGGAATGGCTTCAACAGGCAAAATTTGCACCGAATCATAAAATGACAGAACCATGGAGAATTCTTTTTGTTGGAGAGAAAACCCGAGCAGAACTAAAACATAAAACAAATTTTGGCGGAGCTTCTAAGGTTATTGCTGTTTTATCGCATAAAGGAAGAAACCAAATCGAAAGGGATGAAAATTTAGCAGCAGTTTCCTGTTTTATCCAAAATTTTATGCTGCAAGCATGGGATGCGGGAGTAGGTACGTTTTGGAGTTCTGTCGGATCTTCGGCTTTAGGAAGAAAATCGTTAGGAGTAAGCGAGGACTATGAAGTGGTCGGAGTACTTGCTATTGGCTACCCGGAAGAAATTATGGAACCAAAAGCACGCACGTCTATCGAGGAGAAAATTACCTATTTAGATTAAAACGTGATCTATTAATTTTCGATAAGCGAATAAAAGGCCAAACAATCATACGAATCTGTTTGGCCTTATTTTTGGTCGGACATCTCTGTTCCAGCCATTTTTTTATGTTGCTTTCAGCTAGGAAAATAGAAATAGAGAGAAATAATTTTTTCTGATAAAATGGATAGAATCCTCTTATTGCGGAAATTTCTTTAAGTATATATAATAACGTGGTATATATCGAAAAAGGATATATTTTAAGGCGTATGGCATTTAGGAGGACTGTAAATGAAAAAATTGCTTTTACTTGCAACCGGCGGGACAATTGCCTCAATAGAAGGAAATGAAGGACTTGTTCCTGGTTTGTCTGCAGAAGATCTCCTTCAATATTTTAAGAATGATATTTTAGAAGTTGATGTAACTTGTGAAATCATTATGAATAGAGATAGTACTAATATGCAGCCGGAACATTGGGTTATGATGGCTGAGACCATTGCTGAGCGGTATCATGAATTTGATGGTTTTATTATTACACATGGTACAGATACATTAGCGTATACATCAGCAGCACTTTCTTATATGCTTCAAGGTCTCGAAAAACCTGTTGTAATCACTGGATCACAAGTCCCGATTAGTTTTAAACAAACAGACGCTAAGAAAAATGTTATAGATAGCATTCGCTTTGCGAAAGAAGAGATAGGCGGAGTTTTTGTCGTTTTTGATGGACGTGTTATTATCGGTACAAGAGCAATGAAAATGCGAACAAAGAGCTATGATGCATTTGCTAGTATCAATCATCCATATGTAGCGACGATCGAAAAAGATCAAATTCACTTTTTATGGAAGCCTGACAAGACGACAACTGATTTGCTGTTGAATACAAGCATATGTCCTGATGTTTTTTTATTAAAATTGCACCCAGGTACAAAGCCGGAGATATTTAATTTTATTAAACAGCATTATAAAGGGGTCATTATTGAAAGCTTTGGTAATGGGGGCTTACCTTTTGAGGAAAGAAATCTATTACCAAAGATTGAAGAAATGGTAGAGGAAGGAATTGCTGTTGTTATCACAACTCAATGCTTGGAAGAAGGACAAGACCTCCTACTATATGAAGTAGGAAGAAAAGTGGCGCAATACAATATTATATTATCCGCAGATATGAATACAGAAGCAATTGTGGCAAAATTAATGTGGGTATTAGGAAATGAAGCATCATTAAATGAAATAAAAAATCGCATGGAGAGCCAAATAGCTTATGATTTATCAGTTGATTGGGAAGGGGAAAGATCCAACTACTGAGTGATGAAGCTTCCAATCTATCTTTTTGGTGATAGATTGGAAGCTTTTTTCATTCAGTTTTTGGAGAAATACGGTCTCAATTTCAAGTAGTCCATGATGCCTATTTTTGTTTTTTGTGGTCTTATCTAAATCTTCATGACTATTTATTTCTAGTTAATAATGTTACTATTGGATTAGGTGTGCTAGGTGTATTTGGTATTGGGATGAAACTTTAAACCTAATAAATAAGGGTGTAATAAAAAAACGTGACTATAGGATTATATACTAGTAGAATAATAGATAATATCATAGGTACTAAAGAATATATAATAGGGGTAATAGAGTTTAGTAGTAACAAGATGATAGATTCAAGAATAACCAAATAATGAACTAAGCAAATAGATCTAGGAGGTATGTAGTGGTGAAAAAAGTAGTTGTACCTGGAATATTTCTAGCAGCATTATCTTCCCCACTTTTTATGGATGAGGCTCACGCAGCTTCCGTTACGAAGTATGTAGAAGTGAATAAAGGATCGGTATTGAATGTAAGAGTCGGTCCATCAATCAGTACAAGTGTGGTAACCACTTTAAAGGCAGGAGAAAAAGTTAGTGTCCTTTCGGAAACGAATGGCTGGTCAAAAGTGGATGTGGATGGAAAGATTGGATATGTATCATCAAGTTATTTGACAACAAAGCAAGAGAGCTTCGTAAAATATGTTTCTATTGATCCGTCTTCTACTTTAAATGTAAGAGAGTCAGCTTCGACAAAAGCAAATATAGTAACAAAGCTTAAAAACAATACAAAAGTCGAAGTTATTTCAGAGTCCAATGGCTGGGCAAAAATTAAAGTAAATGGAATAAATGGATATGTATCATCTCAATACATAAAAGCTGTACAATCAGAGGAAAAGAAAACAACGAATAGTTCAAACAAGCAACAAAAAGTGACTAAATACGTTAATGTTGATACTGGTTCCAGTTTAAATTTAAGAAACAGTCCGTCCAATTCAGCTTCCATTATTGTAAAATTGGCTAAAGATGTACCTGTAACGGTTTATTCAGAATCCAATGGCTGGTCGAAAGTAGAAGCGTATGGAAAACAAGGATATGTAGCAACACAATATCTAGCAGAGAAAAAGGGAACTTCAAGTACAGAGAAGAAAGATGAAACTAAAACAAGCGCTAGTAAAGAGGCAACGGCAAAAACAACGGCGAAATATGTCAATGTTGAAAAAAAATCTTCCCTTAATGTTAGAAAGGAAGCGAGTACGAATAGTTCCATCTTAACAAAACTTTCTAGAGGAACAGAGGTAAAAGTTCTGTCGAGTGCAAATGGATGGGATAAAGTAACTGTATCTGGAAAAACAGGCTATGTAAGTAGTAGTTATCTATCGGAGAAAAAAATTACAGAAGCAACAACTAATAATAATAAAGCAACTGAAAAGAACAGCGGTAATACACCAACATTAGTAAGTAAGAAAGTCAATGTTCAGGCGGGTTCTAATTTAAATGTAAGATCTACTGCATCAACAAGCGGATCGATCAAAGGAAAGCTTTCAGCGGGTACGGTGGTAACAGTACTATCCGAGAAAAACGGCTGGTCCAAAATTAAAACGAGTAAAGCAGAAGGCTATGTAAGCAGCGAATACTTAACAAGCATATCTACTCCAGATAAAGGAACAGACAAGAACGAAGCGAAACAGCCAGAAAAAACACCAACTGGAAAAGAAATGAAAGTCAACGTTCAGGCGGGTTCTAATTTAAATGTAAGATCTACTGCATCAACAAGCGGATCGATCAAAGGAAAGCTTTCAGCGGGTACGGTGGTAACGGTACTATCCGAAAAAAACGGCTGGTCCAAAATTAAAACGAGTAAAGTAGAAGGCTATGTAAGTAGCGAATACTTAACAAGTATATCTACTCCAAATAAAGGAACAGACAAGAACGAAGCGAAACAGCCAGAAAAAACACCAACTGGAATCGAAAAAATTGTAAATGTTCAAGCAGGTTCTAGTTTGAATTTGCGATCCACACCATCAACAAGTGGGAAGATTCTTAGTAAGCTCCCAGCAGGTACCGTGGTTATTGTACAAGCGGAGGGAAATGGTTGGTCTAAAGTAAAAGTTAATAATTTAGAAGGCTATGTCAGCACAGAATATCTATCTACCAAAGGCAATGGATCAGCTAATGCAACGATTAATAAAAATTATGTGAATTATAATCTCACACTAGAAGAAATGACAAATATTCAATTAAGTGTGAATCCACAAACAGATAAAAAATATGACACATATATAAGAGAAGATGCGATTGCTTTTAAAACAGCAGATTCAACAAAGGGTACTGTAATCGGAAATGGCTGGAGATTACGCGGAGGTGCTGGAACCGATTATTCTGTTGTCAGTACCTTGACTAGTGGCCAAGTATTAACGATTACTTCTAAAATCAAAGGAACAGATGGTTACTACTGGTATAAAGTGAATTATTCACAATCATGGGTTACTGCTAGTAAGGAAGACACTGCTTACTACCTTAATCCAGACAATTTTATTAATAGTGATACACAATCACTGCAATTTCTAAAATTATCTGCAAAAGCAAACGTAGATGATAAAGAAGTAGATAGTAAGATTTTAGCTGGAAAAGGAATTTTAGCTGGAAAAGCTTCTGCCTTTGTAACTGCCGCTAATGCTTATGGAATTAATGAAATTTACTTGATATCACATGCACTTTTAGAGACTGGAAATGGAACGTCCACTTTAGCAAATGGTGTCAAGGTTAACGGTAAAACTGTGTATAACATGTATGGTATTGGTGCCTATGATGGATCTGCCATTTCAAGCGGTGCACAATATGCTTATAATGCAGGATGGTTTACGCCAGAGGCAGCCATTATAGGTGGTGCCAAATTTATTGCCCAAGGTTATGTTAATGCTGGACAAGATACTTTATATAAAATGAGATGGAATCCTGATGCAGCTGAGAAAACTGGAAATGCAACGCATCAATATGCTTCCGATATAGGCTGGGCTACTAAACAAGTGGGCCAAATTTATAACTTATATAATCTGTTAAGTTCCTATACATTAAACTATGAGATTCCAACTTATAAAGTAAATACAAAGTAAAAATAAACGGTTTCATTGTTTTATAAATGGAAATAGATAGCTACATTTTCCATTTGTAAACATTAGAAGGTAAATCATTAGTCTAGTTAATGGTGTTTGGAAAGAGTGTTTGTAATCTTTCCAAACACTACCCAGATGCATTTATGACCATTCCGCAACTTTATTACTTTCAGGGATTAAATATAATTATAAGAACTGTCTTTTTGAAAAAAATTGATTCGATAATCTTTTTGCAGCAATTGTTACTTTCCTAACTTACCCATTCCCCTAAGTAATCGTTATAATTCTATCCATTTTAAAAATTCCTCGCTTCAAAATAACTGAAAGAAGAAGTATTTATTTGTTTTCTTTTCTAACAAGTAATAGGATAAAAACACAAACTAAAGTTTTCCTTCTGCAATCTATCATTTCTTCTCAGTAATAGAAGAAGATGAACGTTACATAGAATGAAAGTGAACGTAATACAGAACAATTTTAATACGATTATGGTTGAAGAACCATATGTAGAAACTACTATCTATTCTCGTGAGTTTCCAATATGAAGGCGTGTTTTACTCTTTTTTATGAAGAATTTGGGATTCGAAATGGGGAAATAGATGGATCTATAGTATTTAATAAGCAGTGTATGAAAGTGAGTTAGGGAATTTATGATTAGTAAGGTAAATAAAAAGATGAGAGAATATACCCAATAAAAGAAACACTTAACGTTAGTAATACAGAAAAACGTTAAGTGTTTTCATGTTTGAGGCTTGATAATGAAATACAATAAAGCGAATGTACATTATACCCATTCCTGATTCTATCGCTCTTGAATAGAACTATCGATAGAATAGGGAGAAAAGTCGATATCTGATTCAGAATGAAGAAGAAATTTAGCAAGCTGTTGCCCAATAAATGGTCCCATTGTCAGGCCAGATGCACCTAAGCCGTTAGCAAGGGTTAGCCCTTCATAATGCTTTACTTTTCCGAATACTGGAAGGAAATCGTTTGTGAATGGGCGGAAACCTACTTTTACTTCACTCCATATGCCTTCTGATATGCCTGGTGCAAACAGTAGAGCTTTATCAATTATTTCTTTTATTCCTTCAATTGTAACATCGGGAGATAATTCGGTTGTATTTTCATGTGTTGCCCCAATTACAATCGTATTATTTTCTAAAGTTAATAAGTACTGGTCATGTGGTGGCATCACTACAGGCCAGTTGGAACATTGAATGTCCTTTAATTGGATATGAAGTATTTGTCCCTTTTGTGCTTTTACGTCAAAAGCTAAGTTTAGTGGCTCAAGCAATTCATTTGCCCAAACACCAGCAGCGATAACTACTTCATCTGCATAAATAGATGTGTTGTCACGAAGGGTAACCCCTTTAATTGCATGCCCCTCTTTCAACAGGGTACAAGATGAATGGATAAACCTTGCTCCTAATTGTTTGCTTGCCTCCATGAGGGCGTTTCGTAATGACCAGCCATTTACTCTTGCTGCACCACTTATATGCAATGCCCCATATCCAGGAGCTAATAAAGGGAATAGAGACTGAGCTTCTGAAGATGAAAGAATGTCAATATCTCCAATTTCTGGTGCATCTATTTTTCGTTTTAACGTTCTTTCTTTCATAGCTTCCAATTTAGTAATGTCTGAATGCAGACTAAGCGCACCAACTTTTTTATAGCCTGTATTTAGCTGACGATAGTTTTGTAAGTCATTTACAAGAGTGGGATAGTATTTTGCCCCTTCTCTAGCTAATAGATACCATTTTTTGTTTCTACGTTGGGAATTCCAAGGGCAAATAATTCCGGCAGCTGCTTTTGTAGCTTGTCCACGATCTTCCCTATCGATGACAATAACTTCAGCCCCGCGCTTTGCTAATTCAAAAGCAGTAGCAGCGCCAAGTATTCCGCCGCCCACGACCACTATTCTTTTCATATAATTATCAATTCCTTTTTTAGTTAGTTTCAAGCTGATTTCAAATGATTTTCTGTTTTAAACACAAGTTGGATTAGACAGATACTTTTCTATTTACAATTTCATCAAAAGTAAAAATTGGATAGATTAAATCCTGATTTAAGACAAAATAATATCAGTTTAAAAGAGTGCAATATTTCTGTAGAACCGCAGCTAAAATAAACAGCTATTACTAATATAACATAGTGCAAATATAGTTTGAATTCATCCTTTTGAGGCGGTTGTTCCATACAGTTAGATGTATTATTTAAACTAAAAAGATAATAAGTCTGTAGTCTGGTAATGTGTTGTCTAGTGTTTTGGAAATGGAGAGTAGGGCGAGAAACGTTAGAAAATGTCGATATCATGCGACAAAATACTACTATTAAGAACGACTTAGTACAATATGTTAATTATTAAATCTGCATTTTAATAGGGATTTAATGGAAGTGTATAGGGAAAAAGTTTGGAAAAAATGTGAACAAAGATAGAAAAAAGACATTTGAAACACAATTGTAATATTCCTATTACTTAAATGACAAATTATGATGTTATACTTCTATTTGTGGCGAAAGATGTTTTATATAAAGAACTTTCGTCGAAAGCGGGATTATCGTTTGATTTATAGAAGAGAGAATACTATATTAAAAGAGTCTCTCTACCAATTACAACCATAAACATATAGACAATACATAGACAATTAGATTATAAGAATTCTACATTAGATAAGTGCAGGGGGAAAATGGAAATGTTAAAAAAGAAACTAGTGGTACTAAATACAACGATATTACTTGGGTTAGGGACTAGCCTAGCTGTACCAGGAATAAATGCTCATGCGAATCAATCACCTAGCATTGTTCAACAAAAGGAATCTTTACAAGGCCAAATTTCAGACGCTCAAATTAAGATTGTAGAAACGCAAGAAGAATTAAAGAAACTAGAAGCACAAATTAAAAGAGTGGATAAGGCAATCGAGGAAAATAAAGCACTTATTGAAGAAACAAAAACAAAGATGGAAACAACAGAAAAAGAAATTGCAACCCTTGAGAAAAAGATAAAAGAATTAGAAGATAGAATTGAAAAAAGAAATGATGTATTAAAAGAAAGAGCACGTACCTTCCAAGAAAATGGAGGAAACGTTGATTATATTGAAGTCTTATTCGGTGCAGCTAGCTTTAAGGAGTTTGTTGACCGTGTAGGTGCTGTAGCTACAATCATGGAAGCAGATCAAGATTTAATCGCAAGCAATGAAGCGGATAAAAAAGATTTAGAAACGAAGCAAAACGAAGTAAAAGAAAAGTATGATGAATTGAAAAATACAAAATTAGATCTTGAAGAAATGCAAAAGCAAAATCAAGATAAAAAGAAGAAAAATGAGCAAGCAAAAAATGATTTAAAAGCAAAAGAAGCAGACAATAAAGAACGTAAAGCTAAATTGGAAGAAAAGTATGGTTCATTACAATCTGTAGAACCACAAATTAAAAAGATGATCCAACAAAAAGAACAAGAAAACTTAAATCAATTAGTTGCTACAACAGTTGGAACTAGTGATAATGGAAGTTCTAATAATTCTTCTTCCGCAAGTTCTAATAAATCTAAAACAAGTTCTGACAAAACTACATCAGGCTCAAAGAAAACAGTAAAAGCAAGTGGTAGTAAATCAAAAGCTATTACAGCAGGATATAAATATATTGGTAATTCTACTTATAAATTTGGTGGAGGAAGAACAGCATCTGATGTAGCAAACGGATTATTTGATTGCTCTGGTTTTGTTAGCTGGGCTTATTCACAGGCTGGATATAGTATTCCTGCAAGTACAGATGCTTTGAAAAACGCTGGAACTCGCGTATCTACAAGTGATATGCAGCCAGGCGATCTAGTATTCTTTAACACATATAAAACGGATGGTCATGTTGGAATCTACATTGGTGGAGGCAAGTTCATCGGTTCTCAAAGCTCTACTGGTGTTGCAATAGCATCTATGGACAGTGGATATTGGAAAACTGTATTTAATGGAAGAGTTGTTCGATTCTAATATTTTAGTTTTTATAAAGCATTACTTGATGAAATTTCATCAAGTAATGCTTTTTATTCTGATTCATTATATTTAATATATACCCCAGTATTTAAAATTTATGCATCATATCATAATTTTATTATGAATATTAGCAGAATAATAATAAGGCTGATTAATCATTGGAATCCTTATAATAATGGGGGAAATCGGGTATATAAGAAGTAATTCTTGACCAATAAACAATTTTATTATAAAATTTTTAATCGGAATCGTTTGGATTTATATTGACACTCAACAAGGAAAAGTCTATTATTAAGTGTCATGTATTATAGAAGGAAAGAAATGAAAACTGTTTATCTAGTGTTTAAATTATAATTTTTTCTATTTGAACAAATATTTTAGCCTTTAAATCGTAATGAGTACGAAATGACTGTTTTTGCATGAAACATTCCGAGAATGAAATATATCAATAAATCAAGAATAGATTGCCACAAATCGCAAAAGTTATTAAAGCTAGATAAATGAAGAAATAACAAATAAGTGCTTTGATAAAAATATTTCAAAAAAACTAACCTATCTTTATTTAAAACAGAATTTAAAGAGAAACGATTATAGAGGCGTTATGGATAAGGAAGATTATAAATAAACAAATGGAGAGGAGTAATTACTATATGAAACTAGCGACAGTATCAAAAATTACATTTGGTTATGAACATGTTCCTGCTCTTGAGGATGTATCATTTGAATTAGAATATGGGGAGTTTGTTGGGATTACAGGACCTAATGGCGCAAGTAAATCTACCTTATTAAAGTTATTATTGGGTCTACTAAAGCCATGGTCAGGAGAAGTGAATATAAGTAAGTTAAATGCGAGTGGAAAAAAATTAACAGTAGGTTATGTTCCTCAACAAATTTCTTCTTTTAATGTTGGCTTCCCAAGTACTGTAATAGAACTTGTTCGATCAGGCAGATATCAACGTAAGAAATGGTATGAAAGATTAAAGGAAGTAGATCATGAAGCAGTCAAGAAATCATTAGAAATGGTTGGAATGTGGGATTATCGAAATAAGAAAATTGGAGAGTTATCAGGAGGACAAAAGCAAAAGATTGTAATTGCACGTATTCTAGCGTCTGAACCTGATTTGCTGGTTTTAGATGAACCGACTACAGGAATGGATGCAGATAGCAGGAAAGGCTTTTATGAATTTATGAAGCATCAAGTAAATGAGCATAATAGAACAGTTGTTATGGTAACACATGATCAAGATGAAGTAGAAGATTATTTAGATAAAATTATTCATATTGAGAAAGGAGAAAAAGGCGGATGGAGATGTTTGAGCTTGAATTCATGCAAAGAGCATTTTGGGCAGGTGGGCTCATTGCAATAATTGCACCAATCATTGGAATTTATTTAGTCCTGCGGAGACAAGCATTGATGGCAGATACATTGTCACATATATCATTAGCAGGTGTGGCAATTGGTTTTTTCTTTCAAACGAATGTAACAATTTCTAGTCTCCTCGTTGTAATGGCTGGAGCAATTGGAATTGAATATATGCGACGAGCATATCATACTTATTCAGAAGTATCGATTGCCATTCTAATGGCTGCTGGATTATCGTTCGCTTTATTTCTCATGAGTTTATCTAGTGGCGGAATGACGACAAGCATGGATCAGTATTTATTCGGAAGTATTATTACGATTAGCAAACAGCAAGTAAATATATTAGCAATTGTTACTGGAATTATTCTTCTATTTTTTGTTTTCTTTACGCGACAGATGTATATTATGACTTTTGATCAAGATACGGCAACAACTAGCGGCATTAATACCAATATGTTATCCATAGCATTTAGTATTTTAACTGGTATCGCTATTTCAGTAATTATCCCAACAATCGGCGTGCTATTGGTTTCTGCTTTGTTAGTATTACCATCTGCCTTTTCCATCAAATTAGTAAAAGGCTTTAAATGGGTATTTATCGTGGCTATTTTAGTAGCAGCTGTTAGTATCTTTACAGGATTGTTTTCATCTTATCATTTAGGAACGCCTCCTGGTGCAACCATTACTCTATTATTAGTAGTTATTTTGCTAGTAGGCTTTTTAAGTCAAAGGATTTATATGATGGTTCGCCGTGCGACAAGTCAGAAGAATTATAAAAAGGTTGGATGATAAAAAGAGGAGTGCTTTTTAAGCGAACTCCTCTTTTTATATTTAGGATTAATAACCTTTTTGGTAATCCACAACATTAATTGCTAGATCTTTTTCTTTTAAATAATGCTTTGCATTAAGAAGGAAAATGTCTTCTATTACTCTGCTATTGTAATGTTCTGTAGAGCCCGAAGTGTGGGGAGTTATAATAACATTTTCCAAATCCCATAGTGGACTTGTCTGCTGCAATGGTTCATTTTCAAAAACATCTAAGCCCGCACCTAAAATTTCTCCGTTTTTTAAAGCGATGACCAAATCATCCTCTTTGACTATTTCTCCACGTCCAATGTTAATAAAAAAGGCGGAGTTTTTCATGTGTTGAAATTGCTCTTTTTGGAATAGTTGATATGTATCGTCTGTTAACGGCAGTGTGACTACTACATAATCACAGAGAGGAAGGACGTCGTTTAGCTCTTCAGATGTATATAACGCATCTACATAATCGGTTGGCTTACGTGAATTTCTTACTCCGATAACATGCATATCAAATGCCTTGGCAATTTTAGCTGTTTCTAGCCCAATTGCTCCTAAACCGATAATACCGATCGTTTTTTTGTGTGCTTCCAATTTAATGTCGGTTCCATCCCATTTTCTTTCAAGCTGATTTCGTACATATGTATGAATATTTCTTGTTAGACCAAGTAGGAGCGCAAAAATTGTTTCTGAAATAGGGTAGCCATGTACGCCATTTGCACTTGTAATAACGATATTCTTTTTTCTTAACTGTTCTAAAGGAAGGGAATTCACACCTGCACTCCAAGTTTGAATCCATTTGAGCTGGTCGTTGTCCATAATAGTTTTTAAATCAAAACTACTTCTCCAACCAAGAATGATTTCAGAATCAATCAAATGCTTTTGCCAATCATCTTGTTTTAATGCTTGAATGATTTCCCATTCAGAAAATGTGGACTGTATCTTTTTCAGAAGGGAAGAATGGAGAGAATGGGTAAGTAATAATTTTCTTTTTTTCATTTTGGAGAACACTCCTTTATTTTTAAAATTTATTATTCTATTGTAACAAATATATTGATAATTTGTACTATTTTGTTATTTACTACAATAAACACACATCAAAGAATGCTGATGTGTGTTTATTTGAAATATACTTTTTTTTCTAGGCAATCTTTCTTCTTAGAAATCCACTTATTATATCAATTATGGTTACCATGACAATAATCCCTAATAGGATGATACCAACTCGATCCCAATCTCTTGTACTGAGTGCGAAAATAAGTGGTGTTCCAATCCCTCCTGCACCGATAACACCTAAAATGGCAGCAGAACGAATATTTATCTCAAATCGATATAAGGTATAGGATAAAAAACCAGGTAGAACCTGCGGCAATACTGCAAACCATAAGACTTGCAATCTTGTACCACCGGCTGCTAGCAAGCTCTCTGTTGGTCCCATATCTAGATTTTCAATTTCTTCTGAAAATAATTTTCCTAACATCCCTATGGAATGTAGCCCTAATGCTAGTATTCCAGCAAATGATCCAGGACCAACTGCTTTAATAAATAAAATAGCCATGATAATTTCAGGAAATGTCCGTACGAAACTTAATACAAACTTCCCTGTGCTCGCGATTGTTTTTCCTTTGCTCATATTATTAGCAGCCCAGAATGCAAAGGGAATACAAAGAAATGCTGATATAAAGGTACCTAATATGGCAATTGCTAATGTATCAAGCAGACCACGTAATAAATCCTCGCCATCTGGCAAATATACATATTCCCAATCTGGATGAAAAATGCCTGTGAAGATGGCCTGAGAAATCTGTGCTGAACTATCCTTAATGGAAGTAACCGGTATATCAGAAAAAGCCCATATATATATAAGGATTAACAAGACGAATAGGGTAATATTTCTAAAAGATTTCTTTTTTGGCTTTGTGATTGTTTTTATTGTTTCACTCATAACAGTTTCTCCCGTAGTTTTGTACTACAATAATCGATAATTAAAACAACTAGTAAAGTAAGAATGATAATAGAAGAAGCTCTATCATATTGTAAAAAATTAAGTGTGCGATCATAATATTCACCAATTCCACCGGCACCAACTAATCCTAGTATTGCTGCTGCACGTACATTTACCTCAAATGTATATAATACATAGGAAGTAAAAGAAGCAGTAACCTGAGGAACAATACCAAAAAAAATCCATTGTATTTTGTTAGCACCTACAGCAGTCATTCCTTCTAGGGGGCCAGAATCAATAGATTCAATCGCTTCATATAAAAGCTTTGCGATCAACCCAATAGAGAAAATAATTAGTGCGATAATTCCTGGCAATGATCCAATCCCGAATATAGCAACAAAGATGGAAGCAAGTAATAGGTCCGGAATAGTTCTAATCAAATTTAAGATCATTCGAAATGGATAAAAAATAAATGCGGAGCGTACAATATTACTAGCGCAAAAAATAGCAAGAGGAATGGCTATTATAGCGCCAAAAGTAGTTCCGATTACGGCCATTCGTATTGTCACTAATAATGGTTCCATAATTTTTTGGAAATATTTCCAATCTGGTGGAACCATTTGTAAGAGTACATCAAATATATTGGGAAAGCCTTGAATTAATTCGGTAAGGCTCGCATCTGTTTTATAAGCGCTCCACCATAATAAAACAAGAAGAAGCAAGATGGTTAGTATCAATTTGTTTTTCGCTGGAGGAGTGGGCCTATTTAATAAGGGTTGTTTTATTGCTTTCTCATTCATATCGATTCCCCTAGTAATTCATCTTTTTTTATTTCACGTCCATATATTATTTTAAACACTTCATCGGTCGCCTCTTCTACGGGGCCGTCAAATACTACCTCACCTGCACGAAGACCAATAATTCGTGTCGCATATTGCCGAGCAAGGTCAATGAAGTGCAAATTGACGATGGTTGTAATACCATCTTCTACATTAATTCGTTTCAAATCATCCATAACTTGTTTAGTAGTTAAAGGATCAAGAGAAGCTACTGGCTCGTCTGCTAAGATGATTTCTGCTTCTTGTGCTAATGCGCGTGCAATTGAAACACGCTGCTGCTGGCCTCCAGAGAGTTCATCTGCACGCGAATATACCTTTTCCAATATATTGACTCGATCTAATGCCAGAAGACAAAGATCTATATCCTGTTTCGGGAAAAAGCCTAGAATAGTTCTTAAGGTACCGTGATAACCAACCCGGCCGGATAGTACATTGCGAAGAACAGTTGAACGCTTGATAAGATTAAAATTTTGAAAAATCATTCCGATATTTCTACGTATTTTTCTTAATTCAGAACCCTTCGCTGCGGTAATAGATTGACCATTAATGACAATATTTCCTGCGCTTATTTCATGAAGCCGGTTAATGGAGCGGAGGAAAGTAGATTTTCCTGCGCCAGAAAGACCAACAATGACAACAAATTCTCCTTTGTTAATCGTAATATTAATGTCATTTAATCCTTTAGTTCCATTTGGATAAATTTTAGTTACTTTTTTAAACTCTATCAATTTTTTACCAACTTTCTAATAAAAATTGAAAAAGAAATCAGATTTATATAGAGAGACTTCTTTTTTCTAGTAAAAGTCGGAATAAAGATATAATAATCCGACACTTACTAGAAAAAAGTCAACCATTTAAAATTTAAATGGTTGGCAAAAAATATTATTCTGCTACTTTTTCGTTATATTCACGGACGATATCAAATTTACTATCATCTGATACGACATATCCTTCATGTGTATAGATATCTCGAATGATTTGATGTCCTTCCTCACTTTTTCCTATTGCAATGAAAGCTTCTTGAAGTTTCTTTCTCCATTTATCACTCATATCAGAGCGAACAGAGATTGTGTCATTTGGAATATCTTCTGTATACTCAAGTACTTTTGTATCTTCAAAAACAGTTGGGTAATCTGCTTTCACAATATTACGAGCATCTTGGAAGATGACAGCCGCATCAACATCACCATTTAATAGAGCAATAACGGCTTGGTCATGTCCTTTGACCGTAACTGTTTCAACATCTCCAGGAACATTAATATCATTTTCCATTAGTTTACCAACAGGCCAAACATAACCAGCAGATGAGGTAACATCTTGCGTTGCGATTTTTTTCCCTTTTAAATCAGCTACTGTTTTAATATCAGAATCTGCCTTCACAATAAAAAGGCTTTTATAAAAATCTACTAATTCATCATTTTCACTGCCATCGTCGTTAATTCCAAAGCGTTGTGCTTGCAGAATAACATCAGCAGAACCTTTATCATGGGCAAGGACATATGCTGTAGGAGGTAAAAAACCAACATCAATTTTCTGTGAATCCATTGCTTCGATAATCGTGTTATAGTTAGTAGAAACACTCACTTTAACAGGTATCCCTAGCTCTTTAGATAGTAAACCTTCCAACGGTTTAGCTTTTGCTTCTAAAGTATCTGCATTAGAAGATGGCACGAATTGTACTGTTAATTCCTTTGGGTCATATCCATCTGTATTGCTTGTAGTTTTTTCTTCCGATCCACAAGCTGATAGTATCCCTGCAGTTAAAGCAAGGGAAAGTCCGAGCGTAGCAAATTTTTTTAACATTTTTAGACCTCCGAAGTTATTAATGTGTTACTTGTAAAAATATATAATAGATTTGTCATAATTAAAGTGGGAATAATGTTAAGAATTGCAAATTTATTGTAAAGAAGTACTAAAAAACTTTTAATAGGTTTAAGAAAAAGAGAGTTAGAGGAGAAAGAAAAGAAATTATAGGTAGTTAAGGTAGAATGAACTTGTTATAATGAACTTGCTTAATGGAGGAATAAAACGCAGCTTCGATTATACTACTTTATTCGTAAAAATTGGAAATTTAGATACTGGAGATGAAATCTTGAATACAGAAGTAACTATATTATTAACAAGTGATGTACATGGAAATGTTTTTCCATTGAATTATGGGAATAATGCCCCTGCAGATGTTGGTCTTGGTAAAATTGCTTCTATAATAAGGAATGAAAGAGCAAAGAATGTACATACCATTGTAATTGATAATGGTGATTTAATACAGGGCACGCCGTTAACCTACCATTATGCGAATTTTTTAGCAGATAAAAAAAATCCAATGATAACGATATTAAATGAATTAAAGTATGATGCAGCTGTTATTGGAAATCATGAATTTAATTATGGCTTAGATATTTTAAAATCCGCAGTAAAGGAATCAAATTTCCCTTGGTTGTCTGCAAATATTGTCGATGTAAAAACGAAAACACCATTTTTAGGAATTCCTTATGTAATTAAGAGAATAAATGGTTTTAAGATTGCTATTCTAGGTATAACAACCCATTACATTCCCAATTGGGAAAATCCTCAGAATATCAGAGGACTGCAATTTAATGATGCATATGACAGTGCAAAAGAATGGGTAGAGCTGATTAAGAAGGAAGAGCAGCCAGATGTTCTTGTTATCTCTTATCATGGAGGATTTGAAAGGGATCCTGAAACTGGTGAGCCATCCGAAGTATTGACTAGAGAGAATCAAGGATATACCATTTGTAAACAAATTGACGGGGTAGATGTACTTTTAACAGGGCATCAACATAGAGAATTAACCGGTAATATCAATGGAACAGAAATTATTCAACCAAGCAATAATGGAAAGTATGTAGGAAAAATAACATTATTACTAGATGATAAAGGCGAAGTAATCGAGAAAAGCTCTGAACTATTATCTGTTGCTGAAGTAGAAGCTGATGAGGATATTCTATTATTAGTAAAGGAAAATGAGGAATGGACACAGGAATGGTTAGATACGCCGATTGGCTATATTGATGGGGAAATGTTAGTAACAGATCCGATGCAAATTCGCTTAAAGGACAGCGCGCTTATCGAATTTATTAATAAAGTACAAATGGATGCAGCGCAAGTGAAAATCAGTAATACTGCACTTTTTAATAACGAATCACCGGGATTTAAGCCCAATGTAACAATGAGAGATATTGTATCCAATTATATTTATCCTAATACATTTAAAGTGCTTGCTCTAACTGGAAAGGATATTCGTCGTGCGCTCGAACAAAGTGCAAAATATTTTGCTTTAAATGACGAGGGAGAGCCGATTGTCAATCCTTCGTTTGTTTATCCTAAACCCCAGCACTACAACTACGATATGTGGGAAGGAATTGAATACACACTCGATCTAACTAAGCCAATTGGACAGAGAGTTGTTCAGTTAGATTTTGAGGGGGCGCCAATAGACGAGGAAGGTGTATATGAAGTAGTAATGAATAATTATCGAGCAGGAGGCGGTGGAGATTTCTTTATGTTCAAAAATAAGCCTGTTATCCGTGAAATTCAATTTGACGCTTCTGAATTAATAGCTAATTATATTATGGAGAGAAAGGTCGTACCTGCGACTTGTAATCATAATTGGAAAGTCATTTGGTAAGAGGAAGATACTATTTACACTTATAACAATAACATAAACGATAAAAACAGCTAAAACGGTAGACCGATGATCGTTATGTAGCTGTTTTTTCTGCTTTTATTTATAGAAAGTTAATTGACAAGCTCTTTTATTTCCTTTTTAATATTGTTAATATTGAAAAAATTAAATAGTGTCAGGGGATGGAGAGCGTTGAGTAAACCGGTAATAGGGATAACAGGTGCATACGTATTTAAAAATAAATTTATGGAAGGCACATATGTGCATCATGATTATCAAAAATCCGTTGCAGTCAATGGAGGATTGCCAGTTATCTTGCCGTTTGTAGAGGAGGACCTGGCAAGAGAAATGGTGGATCTTTGTGATGCTGTGATTTTGAGTGGAGGAGAGGATGTAGATCCGAGTTTATTTGGAGAAGATCCACATCAAAATATAGGGGACACCATTATTTTGCGTGATAAAGTGGAAATACAAATAATTAAAAGGGCGATGGAAACGAATAAACCAATACTTGCAATTTGTAGAGGAATTCAAATTTTAAATGTTGCTTTAGGAGGAACATTAATACAAGATATTCCTTCGCAAATAAAAGATAGTATTAAACATACTCAATCTGTGAATAGAAATTTAGACACCCATTTTATTTCTATTGAAGAAAAAAGTAAGTTAGCAAATATAATTGGCGAAACAAAAACAAGAGTAAATAGCCTTCATCATCAAGCTATTGATGGTTTAGCAGCAGGCTTAGAAATAGTTGCCACTAGTAGCGATGGTGTAATAGAAGCTGTTGAGCATAAGAGCTATCCTAACTTTTTACTAGGGATTCAATGGCATCCAGAATCAATGGCGTCTACTAATGATAAAATGAATCAGATTTTTAGAGAATTCATAAAAAGTGTAAAAAAGCAGAGGGTAATGGGGTAGAAAATTTGTCTAATAAATGAAAAAATATCGAGAGTTACACAAATAGAAAGCTTAAAACTGAAAAAGATGAAAAAAAAAGTTAGTATTAAGTCCTAAAATCAGCTAAAATAGTAGGGTAAGACAATTTTTTCTTTGGAGGTATAACAATGAGCGAAAAAACATTTACAGTAATTGATGAAACTGGTATTCATGCAAGACCAGCAACATTATTAGTTAGCACTGCTAGCAAGTTCAAATCAGATATGCAAATCTCTTTCAAAGGGAAATCTGTGAACTTAAAGTCTATTATGGGCGTAATGTCACTAGGTGTACCTAAAGGTGGAGAAATTACTATTTCTGCAACTGGTGAAGATGAAGTAGAAGCAGTTGATGGTGTAGAAGCTGTCCTTAAAAAAGAAGGATTAGTTGGTTAATTTTTTACCTATGACCCTCATTTATGAGGGTCTATCTCCAGTTATTTTTTTGTCATCAAATTAAAGCGTTTACACCTTCGGTGGTAACTGAATATGGGGTTATTAATTTAATGTATGTACCACATAAAGATTTGACCCTTAATCAGAATGAAATCTATTTTGATTAAGGGTCAAGTCTTTTTCATTATCTTTCTTCTTTGTAATATGAGCAATGAAAAATACAAATTTCTTTGATTCCTCATTCTGTACAAATTATATGAATTTTTAGTAAAATGTAGAGGAGATAGGGGGATTAGTATGGTTGTTAAAATAGAAGAGGTTGGCTTAAAAAGAAATGGTCAGTGGATACTGAAAAATATTAATTGGGAGATTAAAAAAGGAGAAAATTGGATTCTGTATGGTCTAAATGGGGCCGGAAAGACAGCTTTGTTAAATATGATTTGTGCGTATTATCATCCGACAGTTGGGAAAATGGAAGTATTAGGAAAAGAGTTTGGGAAGTCAGAGTTAGGAGGAGCGCTAAGGCGAAAGATTGGACTAGTATCCAACCGGCTACAACAAAATTTATATGCGTCAGATAGCGCATTTGAAATTGTACTTAGCGGCGCATATGCTTCGATTGGATTATATGAGTCACCAACAACGGAAATTAGAAACAGGGCAATTGAAATAATGGAGAAGCTAGGTAGCTTGGATTATGCAGATAGACCATATAGTAGTTTATCACAAGGAGAGAGACAAAGAGTATTAATCGGAAGAGCGCTAATGGTAAATCCCGAACTAATTATTTTAGATGAACCTGCTACAGGCTTAGATTTTTTAGCAAGAGAACAATTATTAGATACCATTTCTAGTTTGGTATCTGAAAATAGTAGCATCATTTACGTTACACATCATGTTGAGGAAATATTACCAGTGTTTTCCCATACCTTTCTGTTGAAAAAGGGAGGGGAATTTATCTCAGGATATACAAAGGAAGTATTAACCAGCAAGAACATGAGCAGCTTTTTTTCGTTACCGGTAGAAGTCATTTGGAATAATGAAAGACCACTATTAGCCAGAAGTAGCTCATTAATAAAGAAATAATAAAGGAGAAAGAATTTTGGCATATAAAATTGTATTTATTGATATTGATGGTACATTAGTAAATGAAGAGAAACAAATTCCTAGTGACGCGAAAGCAGCCATTAAGGAATTAAAGAAGCGGAATATCCCAATTGTTTTAGCAACTGGAAGAGCACCTTATTTCTTTTCTCATATTTTAGAGGAGCTTGGTTTATCGTCTTTTATTTCTTTTAATGGCTCATATGTTGTCCATGAAAAAGAGGAAGTTTATAAAAAACCAATCCCAATGGAGACACTAGAAATGCTAGAAAATACTGCCTTAAAAAATAATCATCCAATCGTTTTTCAAGGGAGCAAGGAAGGCTGCGCTAATCATAAGGAGCATGCACATATTATTGAATCATTTCAATCATTAAAATTAAAGGCACCTTCTTATCGAAAAGATTTTTGGAAGGAAGCTGATATCTATCAATGCTTGCTTTTTTGTGAGGAAAGCGAAGAAAAGGTATATGAAGAAGCGTTTTCCAATATACATTTTGTTCGTTGGCATCCTTTATCCATGGATGTTATTCCAACAGGTGGGTCAAAAGCAGCTGGGATTGCACAAATTTTAAACATACTAAATATCGATCCAAAGGAAGCTGTAGCATTTGGAGATGGATTAAATGATAAAGAAATGCTTTCGTATGTAGGAATGGGAATAGCTATGGGGAATGCCCATAAAGATATTAAGCCATATGCAAAATTTGTTACAAAGCATGTAGATGATGGGGGACTAGCTTACGGATTACAAAAAATAAGCCTCCTTTAACTTTTGATCAGAAAAAAGAGAAGATACATATATAAAGAAGCTGCCAAATATTGATCATTTTTTTTGGCAGCTTTTTAGTACTATCCTATTTGGTTGTAAGAGAGAGATTGATGACGATATTCCATAAAAATAAGTTTGATTAGTCTTCCCAGTTTTCATAGACAACAACTCCTCCTGATAAATCGATTGTATTACGTTCTCCTTTATAAAGAAGTTTGCCATCCTCTTCTACAATTAGATTTTCATAAGTAAATACTTTTTTTCCGTTTGGCAAGGTAATGACTACTTTGTCTCCATATTCTTCTGTTCCTGTTTTGGGCTCACTAGCAAAATATCTATCTGAAAATATATAACCTCCGAAAATTGTGGTAAGCAGTAAGATAGAGCCTAAAAAATACATCACTTTTTTACCTATCCTATTTTTATTTTCAATTTCCTCATGTTTATCTGTACGTTTCATATGCTCTTCCACAATATCACCTTTTCATAAAGTTTTATTGCTCAAACGGTAACAATGGTATATACAAAATATTTCGTTGATATAGATGAAATTCCCCTTAAACTATGATATGAAACAAATTCTTAAAGATGACGAAATATTAATGGAAGAATGATTTTTTTGCATGCTTGATAAGCTGATGCTAAAAAAGGGTATTAGTTCTTTATTTCTGTATGCCAGTTCATACAATATAAGTATAATTTAGATTTTTTCTAAAAATTCCTGAAACCTTTCTTCGTCTAAGTCGTATGTATGGTAAGTACTAAAATGAAGGAGGTCTGATTTTAGTGAATACATAACAAAATTAAATTTTTAGAAAGTGAATGATGTGTATGGAATTATTCGGCTTTGATCTTCCCTCCATTTATTTAACTGTTTTAATTGGTTCGGGAATATGTGTCATATTAACCTTATTACTATCAGACTTATTTGGTGGAGACGTGGGTGTATTTAATCCTACTTTAATCCTTGCTTTTTTTACGATATTATCAGCAAGTGGTTATCTTATGGAGAAGTATTCTTCTATCAATAGCTTCATTATTCTTTCCATTTCAGCAATAATCGCACTTATTATTTCTAGCTGCTTACACTTTTTTGTTTTTATTCCTCTTGCTAATGCAGAAGAATCATTAGTTTATAGCGATGAATCACTTAAGGGAAGAATTGGCAAAGTCATTACAGCAATTCCGCAGGATGGCTATGGAGAAATATTGATCGAAAGCATCAGTGGAAATATCTCAAAAACTGCAGCAAGCTTTTATAACGAAGAAATTGGATTTGGCGAAGAAACGGTTATAGTAGAAATTAAAGAAAATGTTGCTTATGTTGTTCGCAAGGATGGCATATAGTAAAGCAAACAAAAGGAGGAAAAATGAATGGCAATTGAGATTTATATTGTAATAGGAATTGTAGCATTTTTATTAATCGCACTTATTAGTATTTTTATGGCGAAATATAAGACTGCAGGACCAGATGAAGCACTAATTGTAACAGGTAGTTATTTAGGTTCTAAAAATGTTCATGTCGATGAATCAGGAAATAAAATTAAAATTATTAGGGGCGGAGGGACATTTATTCTCCCGGTTTTCCAGCAATCAGAACCTCTGAGTTTATTATCTAGTAAATTAGATGTTTCAACACCAGAAGTATATACAGAACAAGGCGTTCCAGTTATGGCAGACGGCACAGCTATTATTAAAATTGGTGGTTCTATTGGTGAAATTGCCACTGCAGCTGAACAGTTTCTAGGAAAAACAAAACAAGATCGTGAAAATGAAGCAAGAGAAGTATTAGAAGGCCATTTACGCTCTATTTTAGGTAGTATGACAGTCGAAGAAATTTATAAAAATCGAGATAAGTTTTCGCAAGAGGTCCAAAGGGTTGCTTCTCATGACTTAGCAAAAATGGGTCTAGTCATTGTATCCTTCACGATTAAAGATGTCAGAGATAAAAACGGATACTTAGAATCGCTTGGTAAACCAAGAATTGCCCAAGTTAAACGCGATGCAGATATCGCAACAGCTGAGGCAGATAAAGAAACAAGAATCAAAAAAGCCGAAGCAGATAAAGATGCTAAAAAGGCAGAATTAGAAAGAGCAACAGAGATTGCCGAAGCAGAAAAAGAAAATCAAATGAAAATTGCTGATTATAGAAGAGAGCAAGATGTTGCAAAAGCACGTGCTGACCAAGCATATGATTTAGAAAGCGCTCGATCTAAGCAAGAAGTTACTGAGCAAGAAATGCAAATTAAGATCATTGAAAGACAGAAACAAATTGAGTTGGAAGAAAAAGAGATTTTAAGAAGAGAAAAGCAGTATGATTCAGAGGTTAAAAAGAAAGCAGATGCAGATCGTTATGCAATGGAGCAGGCTGCCGAAGCGAATAAACGCCGTGAAATTGCCGAAGCGGATGCGAACCAATATCGAATTGAATCACAAGCAAAAGCGGAAGCAGAAAAAGTGCGAGTAGATGGTTTAGCAAAAGCGGAAGCAGAAAAAGCAAAAGGGGAAACAGAAGCAGAAATTATCCGCTTAAAAGGTTTGGCTGAAGCGGAAGCAAAACGCAAAATTGCCGAAGCATATGCACAATATGGTCAAGCGGCAATCTTGGATATGGTACTTGATATGTTACCTGAATACGCAAAACAAGTGGCTAGTCCATTAGCTAATATCGATAAGATTACGGTTGTGGATACTGGAAGTGATGGCAGCAACGGTGGAGCAAATAAAGTGACAGGCTATGCAACAAACTTAATGTCAACAATGCAAGAATCATTAAAGGCATCTGCTGGAATCGATGTAAAAGAATTACTTGAAAATTTATCAGGCAAAGGAAATATTCGTCAGAGTATTAATGAGTTAAATGATAATTTAAGTAATAAAACAGAATAAAGAAAAAAAGACTCATCTGAAATAAATTTCAGATGAGTCTTTTGGTGTTACTCTTTTTCTTTTAAATCTTCAATTGAATTAATATCTTTCATATAGCTTGGTACAACAAGACCTAGTTTTGTTCCTTCTAAGTTAGGTCCTAGGTCTTCGAATTGACCTTTGAATTTGTTTGCATAATCTTCATGCGTAATTGGTAACCAACCTGCAATATGTGCATCTAGGCTGCCATCTGCTACACCAGTCCACATTGGACCTGCTTCAACTTGACTTAATGTTACCTTATAACCTAAATCTGTTAAAACTTTGCCGATAACATTGGTACTTGCAATTTCACTATCCCATGCTACATAACCGATTTTAATTTTGTCTCCGTCTACTTTGCTCACGCCTTTTGTCCATTCACTAACTTTATCAGCGTTATCTTTTATCCATTTTTCAGCGGCTTTTTCAGGATCTTCGCCATCATAGATATCCATCATAACAACACCCATGTCATCTGTTGTCCAGTGGAAATTATCTAGTACCTGATATGCTTCAGGCATATCTTCTTTTAATCCGTTACGCGCAATGGAATGAATATTCTCATTTTCACCAAAAGAGCCCTTTGGATCTTCCAAGTATTTTAAATCATATGCAGTGAACATCCAATGTGGAGTCCAGCCTGTTATGATAATTGGTTCTTTTTTGTCATACGCTTTTTTTAGAGTAGCCGTCATTGCTGCGCTTGAACCTTCTACCAATTTCCAATCCTTTAAGTCATAGTCGCTAATCGCCTTATTAGCTGCTTTCATTATACCTGCACCAGGATCGATACCGATAATTTCATAATCAACTTTTTCACCAATTGTGGCATTCGGATCGTCTGCGCTGTTAGAACCACAGGCAGCTAACCCTAAGGTAAGAGTGATTGCTCCTAATAAACTAGTCATTTTTTTCATATTATTTTGCCCCCTTTTTCTTTGTTCCCACATTTTGGGTAATTCTATCTAAAATGATCGCAAGTACTACAATAGATATACCAGCTTCAAATCCACGTCCAATTTGAATTTGAGTTACAGCACGATATACATCAGCACCAAGTCCTGGTGCACCAACCATTGCAGCAATAACTACCATTGATAGTGCAAGCATAATACTTTGGTTAATACCAGCTAGTATTGTTGGCATAGCAAGTGGTAATTCAACCTTTAATAATTTTTGGCTAGTTGTACTACCGAAGCTTTCTGTCGCTTCTCTAATATCGCTAGGAACCTGTTGGATACCAAGAATAGTCAAACGAATAGTAGGTGGCATAGCAAATATTACTGATGCTACCACTCCAGGTACGACCCCGATACTAAAGAAGAAGATAGCAGGAATAAGATAAACAAAGGCTGGCATTGTTTGCATAAAGTCTAATATTGGGATAACAATATTGCGGACAGTGCTATTTTGTGAAGCCCATATTCCTAGTGGAACACCAATTATTATGGAGATAAATACAGCAGAGAGTACAAGAGCTAGTGTATCAATCATTGGTTCCCAGTAGCCTAAATTATCTACTAGTAATAATCCGATAAGAGTAAAGAGTGCAATCTTCTTATTCGCTAATTTCCATGCAAGTAATGTAAGTAAAATAATTAATAAAATAGGAGGAATAAACCCAAAGAAGCCTACTAAAATATTTACAACAAATTCTAATACAGCAGTGATTCCATCAAATAATACTTCGAAGGTAGTTGTCAACCAGGCGACAAAGGAATCAATCCAATCTGCAACTGGTAATTTAGGAATTAGATTATTCATTATTCATTCCCCCCAACTAATACTGATTCTTCTGTTGGTGGAGTATTAATAAGCTCGTTGTTACCAGCAAGGGCTCCAATAACTGCACCTCTAACGAGAATCCCTTTTAATCTCTTCTGCTCATCTATTACTGCAACTGGAATGATTGCAGTTGATACCTTATCAAAGAGATCAGCTAATAATGTGTCACCTGTAACCGTAATTACATCTTTTTGTAAAATGGTTTCAATGCCTTCATTGTTTTCGGCAGCTGCACGGGCATCGTCAGCTGTAATTGCTCCGAGTAATTCTCTTTTCTTGTTCACGACATAAATGCTGGAAATTCCAAGTTTCTTCATCATTTGTAACGCGACACGAGGACCTTTTTCAATCGTGACTGCTTCTGCGCGTTTCATTATATGATTGGCAGTTAATACTTTCGATAAATCTACATCTTCGACAAATCGTTCCACATAATCATTGGAAGGATTCATTAATATTTCTTCTGGTGTTCCGACTTGAACAATGGTTCCATCTTTCATTAGCGCTATACGATCGCCAATACGAAGTGCTTCGTCTAAATCATGTGTAATAAAAATGATTGTTTTTTCCATATTTGATTGCAAGTCTAATAATTCGTCTTGCATATCTTTTCGAATGAGGGGATCAAGGGCACTAAATGCTTCATCCATTAGAAGAATATCAGGGTCATTAGCTAAAGCGCGAGCAAGACCGACTCTTTGCTGCATTCCACCACTCAATTGGTCTGGATATTGGGATTCATACCCTGATAATCCAACTAATTTAAGTGATTCAAGTGCACGTTCTTTTCTTGATGCTTTATCAATCCCTTGAATTTCTAAACCATATTCTGCATTTTCCAATATTGTTCGATGAGGGAGTAGAGCGAATTTTTGGAAGACCATACTTATTTTTTCTCTGCGTACTTTACGTAAATCTTCTTTTGACATTTTTACGATGTCTTTCCCATCAATATAAATGTTCCCGATTGTAGGATCAATCAGACGATTAAACATACGTACTAATGTTGATTTACCACTACCGGATAGTCCCATGATAACAAATATCTCACCAGGATTTACTTCAAAACTAGCCTTGTTTACACCGACTGTTGCTCCTGTTTTTTTGAGGATATCTTTTTTTGATTCACCACTATTTAATAGTTGAATTGCTTTTTTTGCGTTTTTGCCGAAAATCTTTGTGACATTTTCGACTTTTAATTTTGCCATACTTTCCATTCTTTCACCTCTTTAATTCTAAACGCTCTGTAAAGCGAGCCTACATATATTATAGAAGATAATCAACAGACACTTCAAACTGTATAATCAGTTAAAATGATTCATTCTGAACGTACAGAAAAAACTGAATGAACCGTAGGATGTATATTCTTAATAATGCGCTCAAATGCTTCCATATACTATCTAGGTTGTTACTTTACATTTTTTTTATTCATGTTAATCTATAAACAGAAAAAGCATTTAAGTACTTGATTATTGATTCACCTTGATTATTGAAATAATCATTATTACAATGTATAAGTAAACATATAATATGGATGTGAATGATAAATGACGGATAGGGAGCAGTTAAATATTGCTCGAGAGAGAGTGATTGATTCCGTAGCCCAAAACATGGATTTATATGGAGTGACTGAATCGATTGGTAGATTATATGGGATGCTATTATTCCAGAAAAATCCGATGACGCTTGACGAAATGAAAGAAGAGCTAGGAATGAGTAAAACTAGTATGAGTACTTCGGTTAGAACCTTGCTTGAATTGAAAATGGTGGACAAAGTATGGCGAAAAGGTGTTCGAAAAGATTTATATAGAGCAGAAGAAGATTGGTATCAAACATTTATCGATTATTTCACGATTAAATGGCGGTTAGCAATTACTGAAAATATATATGCAATTGAGAAATCAATGAATGAAATAAAAGTATTAATGAATAAAGAAGGAATATCTGAAGATGTTATAAAAGATGCAACCAATGATTTAGAGAAAATGAAATATGCGCTTGATTATTATGATTGGCTTGAACGTTTTGTAGATAGTTTAGAATCACATGAAATTTTTAATTTCATTCCCAAAAATAAAGAATAAAAGAATAGTTAAAGGTGCTATCTTCTAAGCTTTTTATTAAAAAACTTAGAAGATAGCACCTTTTTGTAGTCTAAATAGATGTATGAAGAAAATTTGACAATCAAATATGAAACGAAAAAAATATCACAATAGCCTAAGGATAACTGGTTAAAAAACCTAAAAAATGTGCATTTGTCTATCGCACATTTTCAATTCTTGAATAGGATATATGGAATCAAAAAAAGGAGGTTTTTATTCATGGGTGAAGTTGGAGTAGGTTACGGCGGAGGTTTCGCTCTTTTAGTAGTATTGTTTATTTTATTGGTGATTATTGGTGCTTCTTGGGGTTACGGCGGATTTTATTAATCCGTAACGAAACAGATATTAAAAGGAGGAAATAGAATGTACGGATATGGTTGTGGATATCCTGGCTATGGTTATGGCTATGGTGGTGCAGGTTACGGCGGAGGTTTCGCTTTAATCGTTGTTTTATTCATTCTTTTAATCATTGTGGGTGCAGCTTGCTTTAAATGGTAAAATAATGAAAAAAAGAAGGCTGATTCGATGAGTCAGTCTTCTTTTAATGGTAATAAGTAAAGCGAATAAAGTACATATTATTATATTTGAGGAGTCTTAACTATTTGCTAAAATAAAGAGAGAAGATGTGTGTTAGGGGGAAATGAATAGATGGATTCCTTAGTTTCATTAATAAAGTCTGCTAATTATTTTGTTATATTTACTGGTGCTGGGATGTCAACAGAGAGCGGATTGCCTGATTTTAGATCTGCTAATAAAGGATTATGGACTGCTGAAAAGAAACAATATCTTTCCAGTACGAGTGCCTTAAATAATCATGTGCAAGAATTTATTGAGTTTTATCGAAATCGAGTTCAAGGCATTCATGAATTTAAGCCGCATAATGGCTATTACATACTAAGTGATTGGGAAAGAAAAGGCTATTTAAAACAAATCATCACACAAAATGTGGATGGGTTTCACGAAGAAGCTGGAAATGAGAAAGTTGCTGAATTGCATGGAACATTAAAAAAGGTTCATTGTGAAACGTGTGGAAAGAATTATCCTAGTGATGAATATTTACATGACAATTATTTATGCAGTTGTGGAGGGATACTAAGACCTTCCATTGTCCTTTTTGGAGAAATGCTCCCAGAACAGCCATTTTTTACAGCGGAAGAGGCAGCCATAAATTCAGACGTCTTTTTAGTTTTAGGGTCATCTTTATCCGTTTCACCAGCAAATCAATTTCCATTACTTGCAAAGCAAACAGGTGCTAAACTAATCATTATCAATAAAGAGCCAACCCAAATGGATGGTATTGCTGACATTGTCATTCATGAATCAATTGGAAAGGTATTAGAAGAAATTAATCTTAAGCTATAATGTCCGTCAAGCGGTTGAAAATAAATAAGATGGATGGATTCTCATGAAATAAAAGAAAAATAGTAAAAATAAAAGTAGCCGAATACATTTAAATCCATTGCAAACTTTGATATATCGAGATAATATAAGGGAATGGACTAAATTTGAATGCGTAAAAGAGAGGAAAGTAACATGTCAAAGAATTTTAAACAGGATGTACTATCTCGTCGCACCTTTGCGATTATTTCCCATCCAGATGCTGGAAAAACAACGTTAACGGAAAAGTTATTATTATTTGGCGGAGCAATTAGAGATGCTGGAACAGTAAAAGGGAAGAAAACAGGAAAATATGCGACAAGTGACTGGATGGAAATAGAAAAGCAAAGAGGAATTTCTGTTACATCAAGTGTGATGCAATTTGACTACAAAAATGCACGAGTAAATATTTTGGATACACCTGGACACCAAGACTTTAGTGAAGATACTTATCGTACTCTTACAGCTGTGGATAGTGCTGTTATGATAATTGATTCGGCAAAAGGAATAGAGGAACAAACGTTAAAGTTATTTAAAGTGTGTAAGATGAGAGGTATTCCTATTTTTACATTTATTAATAAATTAGATCGCCAAGGGAAGCCGCCTCTTGAATTACTTGCGGAATTAGAAGAAGTAATGGGGATTGAGTCTTATCCAATGAATTGGCCGATCGGAATGGGTAAAGAATTTTTAGGTATATATGATCGTTTTTACAATCGAATTGAGCAGTTCCGTGTAGAAGATAAAGAACGATATGTTGATCTAAATGAAGATGGAGAGATTGAAGGGGATCATCCAATTAAACAGGATTCTTTATATGATCAAACATTAGAAGAAATCATGCTTTTAAATGAAGCGGGGAATGAGTTTTCGGAAGAGAAAATTAATAATGGTGATTTAACACCTGTATTTTTTGGTAGTGCATTAAGCAACTTTGGGGTACAAACATTTTTAGAAACATATTTGCAATTTGCACCGTCTCCACAAGCTAGAAAATCTACCATTGGAGAGATCGATCCTTTATCAGAAGAGTTTTCAGGGTTCATTTTTAAAATTCAAGCGAATATGAATCCGGCTCACCGTGATCGTATCGCGTTTTTACGTATTTGTTCTGGGAAATTTGAAAGAGGAATGATGGTTAATTTACCAAGAACAGGGAAGCAAGTAAAGTTAGCGCAATCTACACAATTTATGGCAGATGATCGAAGTACCGTTAATGAGGCGGTTAGTGGAGATATTATTGGGTTGTATGATCCAGGTTTTTATCAAATTGGCGATACGTTAACGGTTAGCAAGAATGCTTACCAATATGAAAAACTACCTCAATTTACACCAGAACTTTTTGTAAAGGTAACGGCAAAGAATGTAATGAAACAAAAACATTTCCATAAAGGCATTCAGCAGCTCGTACAAGAAGGTGCAATTCAGTTATATAAGACTGTCAAAACAGAAGATTATTTGCTGGGAGCAGTTGGTCAGCTACAATTTGAAGTATTTGAGCATCGAATGAGAAATGAGTACAATGTAGAAGTAATTATGGAGCATGTAGGTTCGAAAATTGCCCGTTGGTTAGTGGATGAAGAGGTAAATGAAAATCTTTCTAGTGGAAGAAGTCTGCTAGTAGAGGATCGCTACGGCAAAAAAGCATTTTTATTTGAAAATGAATTTGCATTAAGATGGTTCCAAGATAAAAATCCAGAAGTAAAATTATATAATCCGATGGATGAACAAGAATAATTAAGTAAAAGAAGAGATTATTGCAAAAGGATTCTACCTGTTTTAAATGGAGATTCTTTTGTAAATAGTCTCTTTTTTGATGTAATGGAAAATAGCTCTATGTTGAAATCATGTCAGATTTTCGAACATAAGAAAAAGGGAAGGAAGGAGAAGGGACAAGTGTTTATTATAAAAATTCAACTTTTTGTTATTCTGAAATAATTTTATTTGATGGGAAGTAGATATATACTATCTTTTTTCTGAAATAAAAGCGGGTGGATGGTTTTTGTAGCGAGTAAAAAAGAAAGTCTTTCGGTATACGAATTACTGATATATAAGGTTTTTGTAAATATAAATAAAAACGAAAATGTTTAAAATGTTTTCATAATTAAAAGTTTTCGAAAAACTATTTGTAATTCTAATAAAAATAGGTATAATAAAAACATGATGTTATAAAAGTTAACAAACAATTGTTAATGAGTTGGCTTTTTAACATCTAATAGGGCTGATACTAACATTCGATGTGATAAGAGTATTCTTGTAAGATAAATAGATTGAATATTCTTTTAATTAGAGTTTGCTAGTATCATAAAAACAAGATATAGGGGGATATATTGTATGAAGAAAAGTTTGTCGCTTACTTTTAGTATTTTATTAGTGCTTGTTCTAGCTTTAGCTGGCTGCTCAAGTAAGTCAGGATCAGATGGGGAAAGTACTAATGGTGCAAAAACAAGTTCTTCTAAAAGTTTACTTGAAACCATAAAAGAAAGAGGGACATTAAAAGCAGGTGTTAATGATGCTCTTCCTGGTTTTGGCTACATAGGTTCAGATGGGAAAAATACTGGTTTTGATGTTGATTTTGCAAGAGCGATTGCAGCGGGAGTTCTTGGAGATCCTTCTAAAATTGAATTTAGACCTCTATCAGCTACAGACCGCTTTACGGCAGTTCAATCTGGTGAAGTAGATGTGTTAATTCGTAATACAACTTGGACAACAAACCGTGATGCTGAAGTGGGGCTAAGTTTTGCTCCAGTTACTTTCTATGATGGTCAAGGAATTATGGTTCCAAAGGATAGTGGAATCAAAACACTAAAAGATTTAGAGGGTAAAACAATTGGGGTAGAAACGGGAACAACAACCGAATTAAACTTAGCTGATCAGATGAAAGCAGCAGGTGTTAACTATACAGCACAAACATTTGATAATGCAGATGCTGTAATTGCTGCATATGAACAGGGTTCTATTGATGCTTGGACAACAGATAAATCGGGATTAGTTTCTCGCCAGTCTACTTTGCAGGACCCAGATGCTCATATTATTTTAGAAGAAACATTATCAAAAGAACCACTAGCTCCAGCAGTTAAAGATGGCGACGAAAAGTGGGCAGATGCAGTATCATGGATTGTATTTGCAACCATTCAAGCGGAAGAATTCGGTATTACCTCTCAAAACGTAGATGATTTCTTAACCAGTGAAAACCCAGAGATTAAGCGTCTTTTAGGAGTGGAAGGCAATCTAGGAGAACAGCTAGGATTAGCCAATGATTTTGCCTACCAAGTAATTAAACAAGTTGGTAACTATGGTGAAATTTACGAGCGGAATTTAGGTCCTGACACAGTGTTCAAATTAGAGCGTGCACAAAATGCGTTATATACTGATGGGGGATTATTGTACTCTATTCCATTCCGTTAATAGGTAATAACAGATAAAAATATGGGGGGTCTCAAAAACCAAAGTGTCTAATCTATTTGAGATACCCCCTATTCTTTTAAGTGAGAGGTGAGAAATAGTGGAAATGAAAAAAACAACATCGACTCCTCTTTGGAGAAATAGAAAAGTGGTCCCGATAATTAGTCAAATTATTTTTGTTCTAATCGTAGGAATAGTAATTGCCTTTATGGTGAGAAATGTAATATCAGGTCTCGAACAAATAGGTTTAGTATTAGGATTAGACTACTTAAATCTAAAAGCATCTTTCCCTATAGCAGAATCTATTATTAGTTATACACCTGACGATCCTTATACACGTGCTTTATTAGTAGGATTATTAAATACACTTAAGGTTTCCGTTTTTGGGATTATCCTTGCAACTATTATTGGAGTCATTGTAGGAGTTGCAAGATTATCGAACAACTGGTTAGTCCGTAAAGTGGCAACAGTATATGTTGAAGTTTTTAGGAATACACCATTATTGGTTCAAATTTTCATTTGGAATTTTGCTGTTTTTTTACCAATGCCGAAAATTCAAGATGCTATATCGGTTGGGCCGTTTTATTTTTCAAATAGAGGTGCCTCTATTCCGTGGTTTACCTTACAGGATAATACGCTGATCTGGCTTGTCATTCTAATTTTTTTAATCGCAGGAAGCATAATTTTATTCAAAAAATTAACAAAAGTATCGATAGAATCAGGTAAGTCTACATATCCGTTCATTTCAAGTGTGGGATTAATAGTAATTGGAACGATAATTATCTATATTATTTTAGGAAATGGACCACTTGGTTTTTCTGTTCCTGTATTTAATGGCAATTCATTTGAAGGAGGAACGTCATTATCCATCGGGTTTATGTCTGTTTTAGTTGCCTTAACAATCTATACATCAACCTATATTTCGGAAATTGTTCGTGCAGGAATAATGGGGGTTCCAAAAGGGCAGACAGAAGCTGCTAAAGCGCTTGGGTTTAAAAGTCATACAGCACTTCGTTTAATTATTTTTCCGCAAGCAATTAGAATCATTATCCCGCCATTAACAAGCCAATATTTAAATTTAATAAAAAACTCAAGTTTAGCAATGGCTGTAGCATACCAAGATATTGTTGGAATCGGAAATACAATTATTAATCAGACAGGACATACATTAGAAACTTTATTAATTGTTATTTCTGTGTATTTATTATTTAGCTTAACTACATCACTGTTAATGAATATTTTTAACAAAAAATTCCAGCTGGTAGAAAGGTAGGGAGGTAAATGGATAATATACAACTTAATACGGAACCAGTTATGGAAACGAAAAAATTGGCTAATCAAAAGAAATTACAATTATGGCTGAAAAATAACTTATTTAAGGATTGGAAAAATGCTATTTTAACGATTGTCACATTAATGTTTACTATTTATTTGCTTACTAGAATAGGTAAGTTTTTATTCGCAAGTGAATGGGGAGTTGTTACTGACAATTTAAGGCTCCTCTTTGTCGGACAATTTCCACTAGAAGAAATATGGAGATTGTGGGTATCTCTTCTGTTACTATCAGTATTTTTAGGAACTACTTGGGGAGCGTGGAGAGGGATTATCGGACATGTTGCCATTAGTCTCAGTGTTCTTCTAGTTATATTTGGAGTAATTCCTTATACAGAAATGGAATCGAAAGTATATTTATTTACGAGTGCGGCTGTGATATTCCTTTTTTACTTTATCGGAAAATATGTTCCGAAGTTAAAAATCCCCCTCCTTCTATTATGGATTTTATATATACCGATTACCCTTTCTATTATTAATGGGTTTGGTGTACTTGAGCCAGTAAAAACAAATATTTGGGGAGGATTTTTATTAACGCTTGTTATCGCTTCGGTTGCAATTATTTGCTCTTTCCCATTAGGTTTACTCCTAGCAGTGGGGAGACGAAGTAAACTGCCTATAATCAAATATTGCTGTATTCTTTATATAGAATTAATTCGAGGAATGCCGCTGATTATGGTGTTATTTATTGCCCAATTATTGCTGCCGATGTTCCTTGGGGGAATCGAACTAGATAATGTAGTCCGGGCAATGATAGCATTCACTTTATTCAGTGCGGCCTATTTAGCAGAAAATATTCGCGGAGGCCTGCAATCAATACCGAGAGGACAATTTGAAGCAGCGCAAGCTCTAGGATTAAATAATTTTAAGGTAATGTTTTTTGTCATATTGCCACAGGCTTTAAAAGCAGTTATCCCAGCTATGGTTGGTCAATTTATTTCCATCTTTAAAGATACATCTCTAGTTGCGGTTATTGGATTAGCCGATTTTCTTGGAATGGGAAAAAAAATTGCTGCAAATCCGGAATATTTAGGAAAATATATGGAGTTATATATTGTGATTGCTTTTATATACTTCATCTTTTGTTTCTTAATGTCGCATGTAAGTAAGCATATAGAAAAATCACTTGGTGTAGGGACGAGATAGAAAGGAGAATGAGAGGATGGAAAGTGTCTTTGGTATAAATAAATTATCGACACCTCTAGATGAGAGAGAGGATATTATTAAGGTTACTAAATTGAATAAATGGTATGGAGATCACCATGTATTAAAAGATGTAAATCTTACAGTAAAGCAAGGGGAGGTAATTGTCATTCTAGGACCATCAGGTTCTGGTAAGTCAACCTTTATTCGTACGATAAATGCTTTAGAGGAATTTCAAAAGGGGCATATAACGGTTGATAATATTGCATTAACAGATGATTTGAAAAACATTGAAGAAATTCGGAAAGAAACGGGAATGGTGTTTCAGTCATTTAATTTATTTCCTCATATGACTATCCTGAAGAATATCTCTTTAGCACCAATGTGGGTGAGAAAGTGGAAAAAAGCAAAGGCAGAACAAATTGCCAAAGAATTACTTGAAAGAGTTGGTATTCCAGAACAAGCAAATAAGTATCCAGGACAATTGTCAGGTGGACAACAGCAACGTGTTGCAATTGCACGGGCATTAGCGATGCAACCGAAGATTATGCTGTTTGATGAACCTACTTCTGCCCTGGATCCTGAGATGGTAAAGGAAGTATTAGATGTTATGAAAACTTTAGCAGAGTCAGGAATGACCATGTTGGTGGTAACACATGAAATGGGTTTTGCAAGACAAGTGGCAGATCGCATTATCCTTTTTGATAAAGGAGAAATTGTAGAAACGGGAAAACCAGAAGAACTATTTGATCATCCGAAGCATGAACGGACAAAAGCATTTTTATCTCAGATATTATAAAAAGAGCCCTAGGGCTCTTTTTTAGTGGTCCAATCATATTTGATATGGATTGCTTATAAGCAGTATTTCCATTTAATATTTTGTTTTGTAAAAATATAACAATTTATTTTGTATAAAATATCAAGATTTCGCTAAAAATGTAATAGTAGGTATAGAAAAATAGATGGTGATACCAATGAAGGGCCTAAGTAGATTGGAAGCAATTATGTGGAGTATAGCTCTACCTGGTTTTAGTCAGTTATTATTGAAAAAATATTGGAAAGGAACACTGTTAGTTATCTTAGAATTTATTATAAATGCGCAAAGTAATTTTAATTTAGCCATTATGCTGAGTTTTTGCGGCAATATCCAAGAGGCAATAGAGATTATCGACTTTCAATGGATATTGTTTTATCCGTGTTTATATATGTTCGCAATGTGGGATGCCTATAAGGAAGTTATGGAAACAGACAATGAATATGCTTTTTTACCATTTGTATTTTGCGCATATTTTGTTACCGTAGGTGTTTTTTATTCGACACAAATGAAGTTATTTGGAGTGTTGTTAGGTCCTGTATTTTTGCCGATGGTATTCTTGATACCGGGAATCATTAGTGGTTTTGTAGTTAAGTATTGCTTAATTTATTTTAGGAAAAAGAAACATTCTTAAAGTGATAAATGATGATTGGCTAAGGAAAAACGATAAAAGAAATACAGATAAAATAAAATTATCAGTAAAATTAAAAAATATGTAAAAAACCATTGGCAAATAGTTCAATATTGTATATAATTAATACATATTAATATTTGTATACTACTCAAAGGGGAGTAGCTTTTAGGTTTAATACCTAAAACAAAGTCGTCAGTTCATGGCATATGCCATCGGCTTTGTTGGCATATTAGTGCTTAGCAAGACCTTTGCCTATTTGGCAAAGGTCTTTTTTTGCGCACTTTTGTACATAATAACGAAAGTCGTAGCAAAACCTGCTAATAGGAGTATACAAATAAAAACCTAAAGGGGGAAATTTTATTGGATGCAAGCATGTTACTAGAGTATGGGTGGGTTTTACTGATTCTTGTTGTTTTAGAGGGGTTACTGGCTGCTGATAACGCGGTTGTAATGGCTGTTATGGTCAAGCATTTGCCAGTAGAACAACAAAAAAAGGCGCTTTTCTACGGATTATTAGGTGCTTTTGTATTTCGTTTTGCTACTTTATTTATGATTTCTTATTTAGTGGATGTTTGGCAAGTTCAAGCAATAGGGGCGCTTTATCTTCTCTTTATTGCAGTGCATAATATTTATGGAAAGTATGCGAAGAAGAATGAAGCCGATAAAGACAAGAAGCCGAAGAAACAATCTGGTTTCTGGATGACTGTTTTTAAAGTAGAGTTAGCAGACATTGCTTTTGCGATTGATTCCATGTTAGCAGCGGTTGCACTTGCGATTACATTACCAAAAACAAATTGGTTTACGCTAGGTGGCATTGATGGAGGGCAATTCTTAGTTATGTTTCTTGGGGGATTAATTGGATTGATCATCATGCGTTTTGCTGCAAACTGGTTTGTGAAGTTACTTCATTCTCGTCCTTCTCTAGAAACAGCAGCCTTTTTAATTGTAGGATGGGTTGGGGTGAAATTAGCCGTATTTACGTTAGCACATCCATCGGTAGGATTCTTAGATGAACATTTCCCAGAATCGAAACTATGGAAAGGAATCTTCTGGTTTGTGCTAGTAGCTATTGCGGTTGGTGGATATCTCTTCTCCAATAAAGAAGCAGTTAAAGCAAAAGAAAGTAATGCATAAATATGATGAAAAAGCCATCCATTTGGAGTGGCTTTTTCTTTTTGATCAGGACTTTAGTTCAGCAGATTTAACTTATTGCGTTTTTCCAGATAACTCAGCCTGTGCTTGTTGGACAAGTCTTTTTGTTATTTCTCCCCCAACAGAACCATTGGCACGTGAAACAGTATCAGATCCTAAATTCACACCAAATTCTTGGGCAATTTCATACTTAACACTATCTAGGTATTGTTCAATTCCTGGAACTAATAATTTATTTCGAGAAGCCATTTTTGTTTCCTCCTTATCCAATATATAGTACAGTGATTATTTATCAATTAATTGTTTCCAAAATAGGAATGATAAATGATTCTGTATTTATAATATGTGGATTTATTTTAAGTTCATTAGTGGTAAAGTTTGTGTATAGGGGAGAAAATAGGATTTATTGTTGTTTATAGGTTAGCCTAGCCTATTGGTAAACCTCCATTACTTCATTAATTGATAGTACTTAAAAATATTCAAGCTAATCTTAAAAGTTTCCTAAACATTTAAGATTAGCTTGAACGTCGAGGGATAGATAACTTATACTGTTTAATATCTATGATAATAAGGCATCATTATATAGGATATATGGGTAGCTTTAAAGAAAGGAATTGTTTTTTAATGGGCAAGAAGTTTAAGTTAGTCCTTCAAAATTTAACTCCTGCGCAGATGATAACCAGTTATTATGGTTTAGCTGTTAGCATATCGGTTTTATTATTAAGTTTACCAGGAGTACATAAAGAAGGAGTAACAGTTTCCTTTATGGATACATTGTTTACTGCCGTAACGGCAGTAAGTGTAACAGGACTTACTGTTATTAATATCGCTGAAACGTATAGTACATTTGGAATAATAATATTAATGTTTGTTCTTCAATTTGGCGGTATTGGAGTAATGGCAATAGGTACATTCTTTTGGATGATTCTTCGTAAGAAGATTGGTTTAAGAGAAAGACAGTTAATAATGATTGACCACAATCAATCTAATCTTTCCGGTCTCGTCAATTTAATAAGAGAAATTATCAAAATCATTCTTATTATTGAAGTATTGGGTGCTATTATACTCTCAATGCAATTTCATAATTATTATCCTACCTGGGGGGATTCGATCCTACATGGCACTTTTGCATCTGTTAGTGCCACAACAAATGGAGGATTAGATTTAACAGGAGAATCACTTACTCCATTTAAGGATGATTATTTTGTCCAACTTGTTAATATTATTTTAATTACATTAGGAGCGATTGGATTTCCAGTACTTATCGAAGTGAAAAATTACCTTTTTCCAAAAGAAGGAAAAAATCATCTGAAGTTTTCATTATTCACTAAGTTAACAACGATTACTTTTGGTTTTCTTTTACTATTTGGAACGATTATGATTATTATTTTAGAATGGGGTAATTATTATGCGGGAATGAGCTGGCATCAAATATTCTTCAATGCCTTTTTTCATTCTACCTCCACTCGAAGTGGTGGTTTAGCAACAATGGAATTAAACGAGTTTTCTATGACAACTTTACTTATCTTTTGTTTTCTTATGTTTATCGGTGCTTCCCCAAGTTCTGTTGGAGGAGGTATCAGAACAACAACCTTTGCATTGAATGTCTTATTTATTTATCATTATGCAAATGGAAACAGATATATTAAAATATTTAAACGAGAAATTCATGAAGAGGATATTATAAAATCATTGGTTGTAACGATATTTGCGATTGGTATATGTCTCGTCGCTGTCATTGCTTTATCTATTTCTGAAAAGGCGTCCCTTATTGTGATCCTTTTCGAAGTTTGTTCTGCATTTGGAACAACAGGACTTTCTCTAGGATTAACACCAGAATTATCTACCTTTGGTAAATGTGTAATTATGCTGCTTATGTTCATCGGAAGAATAGGGTTGACTTCTTTCATCTATATTATTGGAGGAAAAGAGAAAAAAGATAACTTCCATTATCCAAAAGAACGAATTATTATCGGATAAGGATAAGGAAGATGTGAATGGAGCTGGCTATTTTGCCAGCTCCATTTTTTTATGAGTGCTTGACAAAAGTAGGAAAGCATATCTTTTATTCACATGCGGATAATAATGATGTAATGGAAAGGAGAGATCATAATGGCTAAAAGAAAAGCTGAAGTTAACAGTCTAGAAAAATACAGCAAAACGCCAAAGAAAAATACGCAGGAAACAGAATTTTCCGCTGAATTTAGTAGGGGCGAAAACCCAATCAAAGGTGCCAATCGTAATGCAAAGCATGGAAGAGAGGGACAATAAATGGCGAAAAAAATAAAAAAACGACAACAAACAGAGGCTTCAAATATAGAATTTGGCCAAGAGTTTGGTGATGTTAATGCAAGTAAATTCTATGATACAGGAGCTTTAACAAAAGATAAAACAAAGAGTGCTACTAGAAGAAAATAAAAAAATTTCCCATCAGTAAATTCCTTCACTGATGGGAACAAGTTATCTATTTGTTTGAAGAGAGCGCTGTACTCTTGAAAAAAGCTTTTTTAATTTAGAACTTTTTAATTCAATAATAGGCTGTGTAAAGGAAATAATTATATTGCTTGAAAGCAGTACTGTAATTAAGAATGATACAATTACAATCATAACATAGGACCTAGGTGATTCAAAAATAGCGGGTAAGTCACTTTGTCTAAAAAGACGGATAAAAAAGCCATGCAGTAAATATACATATAATGTTGATTTTCCAAGCTTAGTAAAGAAATATTCCTTTTTTGGTACACAAGCAAAAAAACAAAAAATCATCAGAAAACTTAATAGATAGAAAAATAATCGAATAGCCATTCCTATAAAATAACCTTCTCCAAGGGCTTCATAAGATTTTGAGCCGAATAGCCATTGATAATTAACGGTAGGGAATAGGTGAAATCCTATAAAAACAATCGTGAAAATAACAATAGCAAGGATGGTTGCTTTTCTTGTTTTTACTAAAGCAAAATGTTCTTTTTTCATATAAAATCCTATTAAGAATAGAGGGAAGAACACAAAGGTTCTCGTTAAGCTTAAATAGCTAGACGTCCAATCGACCATTCCAATCGCTAATCCTAGTACAAAGGAAAGTAAAATTCCATGTATAGGCTTTAACTTTACAAACACTAATAAAAAGATGTTCCAAAAAAACAAACTAATTAAAAACCATAAGGACCAATGTGGGGTCAACGGTTCAATGGCAAAAGTTGATTTACCATATAGAAAATAATAAAAAATGCTATATACAAGTTGGAAGATAAGGTAGGGAATGATTAATTTTTTTGCATATTTTTTTATATATCCCTTTTCTGCTATACCTTTGGCAAAAAATCCTGAAATAAGAATAAATGCTGGCATATGGAAAGTGTAAATTACTTTATATAACGTATAAATATTTTGATTGTCATTTATGAATGATTGGATAAAATGACCGAAGACAACGAAAAAAATCAAAATAAATTTTGCATTATCAAAATAGTAATCCCGTTGTTTCATAAGCTCATCCTTTCATGAACGGAAATATCGTATAGTTCATTTCACTAACTATATATAACACAAATTCGATTGTTTTAATCCCCTGTCGTTAATCTGTTAACTAAATAACTTTTGTTTATTACATAATTGAAATGTACGTTAGACGAAAGAAAAATAAAAATCCTTATTAATAATAGGGAAGGCTTAATTTTTTGTTTGAATTTTAAGGGGAAATAAAGGGAGAGGTAGATATTAAAATGAATATACTTGCGATCAGAAATACATCGGTTGCTATATTGAGGGAGGGACATAAATATTTTAATCAAATATAAACCCGAACAATAATTAATTTTTAAGAAAGATGGAACGATTGATTTCACCACTAAATTAGAGATTGTTTGTCCTTATCCGTTATATATTTTATTTTCTCAGCAGTTGACTAATCTTAGTATGTTTTTTTCTTTAAATTCTTCAGAAGGAAAGGAAATTCAAGAATAATGTAGAATTATGTAATCACTACGTTTGAAAAGGGGGGTATCCATAAAGATGGATAGTATATCCTATTCTGAAGAATATCGACAATTACAAAATAAACTGAGGGAATTGGAAAGAGAGAATACCCTTCTAAAGGAAGAATTAGAAGAAAATAAACTTGTCCGGGATAGGAGATTCATTGCTTTCCAAACAATAAATGTAGGGATGGTTATATTTGATAATAATGGAGTGATTCGAGATATTAATCCATGTCTTTGTGATTATTTTAACGTGAATATGAATCAAGTAGTTGATAGGAATATAACGCATTTTGTGAAGCAGGAAGAACGTTCGGTGATAAGGGAGCATATGGAAGCTATAAAAACCAAATCAGGTACTTTTCAAAGCGTATTCCTATTAACTATTAATGGGCGAAAACGCTATTTTGAAACGCAAACTAGTCGCTTGCCCGATGAGCTGGGATTTATAACAATTATTGAAAAGATAACAGAGGAATTTGAAAGAGAAAAAGAGAAAGAAGAAGCACAAAAGCTGTATAATGATTTTTTTACAGAAGCACTCGATGGTATTGTTCTTTGGAAAGAAACAGGGCAAATTATTGCAGCTAATGAATCAGCTTTAAAAATTTTTGAAAGTTCTGAAGAAAAGTTACTAAAATCAAGGATTAGTGATTTTATTTATAAAAAAGATAAACGCTACGTGGATATGATTACAAATCTCTATTATAAGAAATCTAATCGAGAAGAATTGATGTTTTTGATGCCAAATGGACAGAAAAAAATACTAGAATTTACAACCAAACTTCATTCGGTAGAAGGGTTAAACATGAGTATTTTCCGTAATATTACGGAACGTTATAAAATGGAAGAAGAATTACGTGAAAGTAAGGCGATGTTTGAGAATACTTTTGAAGAAGTTTTTGACGGTATTATCATTTGGGATCAAAACTATCAAATAATTGATATGAACAAAGCGGCTGAACGTCTTCTTCATAAAAGTAAAGAGGGTTTAATCGGTGCAGATTTAATATCCTTTTTCCCTCCTGCAAAAACAATTGGAGAAGATATAAAGCCAAAATTATTAAATGTGGACAAAGATGGACAAAATAGGGGGCTTTATACAGTAAAGTTTCCTAATAATAGAGAATATACGCAGCTTGAATATCGTAATAAATTTAATATTTATTCAGGACTAAGTATTACTACATTACGTGATGTTACAGAAAATGCCTTGTTGGAAGAACAGCTGAGAAAGTCATCTACTTTAAATGTAGTAGGAGAATTGGCAGCGGGAATAGCTCATGAAATTCGAAATCCAATGACAGCTTTAAAGGGATTTATTCAATTGTTAGAAGATGGAGTTGCCTCAAAGGAAAATGAAATGTATTTTTCTGTGATAAAAACAGAGCTTACTAGGATTGAATCCATTATTAATGAATTTTTATTACTTGCTAAACCACAAGCTGTTCAATATGTAAAACGAGATATAAGACAAATTATGAATGATACAATCGAATTGCTGTATGCACAAGCGGTGCTACAAAATGTTCAAATTATAAAAATGTATGCAGAAGATATGCCGATTATCTATTGTGAACCAAATCAAATGAAACAGGTATTTATAAATATTATAAAAAATGCAATAGAGGCATTAGAAGACGGTGGGGAAATAGCTGTTTCCATTGAATGTAAGCAGGATTACTTTCAAATAGCAATCCGTGATAACGGAAGAGGAATGGGCAAGGAAATACTTGCAAGAATTGGGGAACCTTTTTATACGACCAAAGAAAAAGGAACAGGCTTAGGTTTACTAGTATCGTATCAAATTATTGAAGAGCATCAAGGGAAAGTGACAGTTGAGTCAGAGCTAGGGGTTGGTACGACGTTCTACATTGTACTTCCAGTCAAACTAAATGAATGATCATTAGACCTGGTAGAGTAACTTTTAAGGAATGGGCTTATATTAGGCCCTTTTTATTTTTGGTTGTTTTGAATTGTTAGAGGAGTAGATAGAGGGAAACTCAGAAGGATTTGTCTAGTGGTCTTCTCAACGGAAAATGTAGACTTAGAAAATATTATACCATATCTTGACATCATCACCTACTTTGATTATTATCTAATTAGATGATAATCAAAGTAGGTGATCGAATGCAATTAGATAAAATGGTTGCATTTCATAAAACCATGGGGGATCCCACCAGAATTAAAATAATTTCCTTGTTAGCAAACAAACCATGGAATGGTCAAGCAATCGCAGAAAAACTGGGTCTATCTGCTCCAACCATTACTCATCATTTAAAGAAATTGCGTGACATAAATGTTGTGTATGAACGCAGAGATAAAAATACGATTTATTTTTTCTTGAATAAATCAGTCATTTTACAACAAAACGAGTCTTTAAGAAAATTAACAAATGGAATGGAGGAGAGTATTATGACTGTTACTAAAGAGGAACAAGCAAAAATCATTGAGAACTTTTTTACTAAAGAGGGGAGACTTAAAAATATTCCTTCGCAAAGAAAGAAAAAGTTAATAGTGCTCAAATACATGCTTGAGGGGCTGGTTTTTGGCAGAAAATATGAAGAAAAAGAAATAAATGCTTATATTCAACAATATTTTGATGACTACGCGACAATAAGAAGAGAATTTATTATTAATCACTTTATGTATCGAGAAAAAAGTATATATGAACTCAACCCTGAGGAAATGTGGGCGAAGTGAAGAAAAAGGACTGTTTATCACTTATCTGATATAAACAGTCCTAGGTTAATATGTATAAAAATCACGTATAATATGCTGGTTTTCGATCAGCAAATATTGGGATGGTTTTACGTACCTCTGTTACTTTATCTAAATTAATCGCAGCTGTTAGAATTTCTTCCTTCTCCCCGGCTTCTGCAATAATTTCTCCCCATGGGTCAATAATCATGCTATGCCCAGCAAAGATATTATTTGGGTCATTTCCGACACGATTACAAGCAATTACATAACATTGATTTTCAATGGCTCGTGCAATAAGCAGGCTTCTCCAGTGTGCCAATCTTGGTTTTGGCCATTCAGCCACTACAAAGATGGCTTCAGCTCCTTTTGTTGTATGTGCTCTTATCCACTCTGGAAAACGAATATCGTAGCAAATCATACTAGCAAAATTTCTATCCTCTAAAGAAAAAAGGCCATTAGATGTCCCGCTCTTTAAATATAAATGTTCATCCATCAGCTGAAAAAGATGAAGCTTATCATACGTATGTACCACATCACCAGATTTATTTATCACAATAAGTGTATTATAAACCCCTTTTTCTTTATTATTAGCAATAGATCCGCCAATGATATGAACATTATATTTGGAGGCTAATTTACTTAAAAAAGAAATAGTATTTTGAGCTTGTTTATCAGCAATCGCAGCTAATCTTGTTAAATCATAGCCGGTTGACCATAACTCTGGCAGTACAATGATATCACTATTATCCTTACACGCAGCAATTTTTTTCTCTACCTGTTTAAAATTCTCTTCAGGCCTGCCAAATGCGATATCCATTTGAATTAAACTAATCTGAAATTTCAAATGATTACACCTCTATTCATCTTCGTTAAATTCCGTTATAATGTTAACCAACAAAAAAATTCAATTATTATATTAATTTCGTTATATCATAAAAAAGCGAATTATTAAACGATTATTTCTATTTTAATCGCTTATGGAATGTTTATAATCGAATTTTCTAATAGAAGTTTATCCAATAATAATTGGAAGGTTTTATCATTGAAGAAGGTGTGAGTACATGAAGAAATATGATCAATCTCAATTATTAAAGAATTTACCAGAGCAGTTTTTTGCTTCATTAGTTAGTAAAGTTAATAGCTATATTGAAAAAGGATATGATGTGATTAATTTAGGGCAAGGAAATCCAGACCAACCGACACCTTCTCACATTATCAAGAGCTTGCAGATGGCTGCCGAACAGCCTAAGAATCATAAATATTCTCCATTTCGAGGATATAAACATTTAAAGGAAGCTATTAGTGAATTTTATAAAAAAGAATACGATGTTGACTTAGATCCTGAATCAGAGGTGGCGATATTATTTGGAGGAAAGGCCGGCCTTGTAGAGATACCCATATGTTTATTAAATCCAGGCGAAACAGTAATGGTTCCAGACCCTGGTTATCCGGACTATTTATCTGGGATTGCTTTAGCGAATGCAGAGACGGTTTTCATGCCATTGCGTGAAGAAAATAACTTTTTACCAAACTACAAGGAAGTGAGAAAGGAAGAGTTAGAAAAAGCACAGTTAATGTTCTTAAATTATCCTAACAATCCTACTGGAGCAATAGCAACAAAAGAATTTTTCGCTGAAACAATTTCTTTAAGTAAACAGCATGATATATGTGTTGTCCACGATTTTGCATATGGAGCGATTGGGTTTGATGGAAAAAAACCGCTTAGCTTTTTACAAGTAGAAGGTGCCAAAGACATTGGTGTTGAAATTTATACTTTATCTAAGACATTTAATATGGCAGGTTGGCGAGTTGCCTTTGCAGTTGGAAATCAAAGTGTCATTTCCGCTATAAATCTTTATCAAGATCATTTATATGTTAGTTTATTTGGAGCGATTCAAGAAGCTGCCTATACGGCATTAACAGAATCTTTAGCGTGTATTAGAGATATGAATCAGCTTTACGAACAAAGACGTAATATCTTCATAAATGGACTTAAAAAAATTGGATGGGAAGTCAATGCGCCTGAAGGTTCATTCTTTGCATGGTTAAAAGTACCAGATGGATTTACTTCACAAGAATTTAGTGATTATTTATTAGAAACGGTACATATTGCAATGGCTCCAGGCTCAGGATTTGGTGCATTTGGGGAGGGATATGTCCGAGTTGGTCTATTGACAGAAGAAGAGAGATTGCAAGAGGCGGTTGATAGATTAAAAACACTCTCGATATTTAAGTAATTCCTCGATAATGGATAAGAATTCAGTCGAAAAAAGGCAAAGAATCATGGGAAACAACAACTTCATATGATTCTTTGCCTTTTTGCTCTTAATAAACTAATTTCCAGAAGGGTTGATGCTCCTTCATACTAAGATGTTTTCTATTAGGCGAAAGTGACTAAAAAGAAAACGCTTTCTATTATTGCGAGTTGTTTTCGACTCTTTTCATCAGTGGTTTTGTCGAAAAAAAGAAGCGGAATCAAGAAAAAATAAGTACAAATACCTATTTTGACTTAGAAAAATGTCTAATATTGCGAATCTATTTACTTTTATTTGTTTTATTGTAATAATTCATCAAGTAAACAAATAATGCATTGTTTGTAAGTAAGGAATTTGATTAGGAGGAAGTAAGGTGTATTGTAAGAAAACAGAATTATTATTTGAAATTCAAGATAAAAGGGAGGTAATGATTAAAACAGCGAAAGAGCGTGGAACTATTGATGAAGAGACCATTAGATTGAGTCAAGAACTCGATAAATTAATCTATGAATATCAGCTTGTATTTCGCTATGAAAGTGAGAAAAGAAAACAAATAAAAAGACTATATAAAAACACGCGAATTTTTTGGTCCAATGCTAACCGATATAAGCGGAAAAATTATTCCGAGGTTGTATATAGATAACTAAATATGGCGAAGGGTAATGGCAGTGATTACCTTAATAATATTTCATCCAAATCAATGCCCTTCTTTAAAGAAAGATGTGACCTCCATTAAATTACTTATCCTATTATCCACCAATATTTTGACAAAATAAAAAACGCTTCTTTTGTTCAAAAGCTACTATTCTTCTTTTAAGAAGAATAATAGAAAATGAACAGCGTTTATGATGCAAGAAGCGAATAGATAAATAATTATTCCATAATAGGTAAGATTATATTTACCTTTGTGCCTTTCTTTTCCCTACTGGATATATGGATTTCACCATCGAATGATTCAACGATTCTTTTACATACAACGAGCCCCAAGCCAGTCCCTGTTTCCTTCGAAGTATTAAATGGCTCAAATATTTTCTTTAACTGTTGATTGGACATGCCAATGCCATTATCGGTGATTGTAATGATTACGTTTGACTTAACGGAACGTATGGAAAGTTCTAACTGCCCGCCCTTTTCCATCGCTTCAAGCGCATTTTTGGTTAAATTAAGTAATACTTGTTTCATTTGATCGGCGATTCCGAGAATATAAATGTCTTGGTCAGATATCTTTTCTGTATATTTTACATTATATAAATTTGCTTCCGAAACGATAAGCGGATTAAGTTCTGCGATGATTAATTTTAAGTTTATTTTTTGCTTATTTTGTGCAGTTGGCTTTCCTAAGATAAGGAATTGACTTACGATTTCATTTATCCGTACAATTTCTTTTTGGATAATAGAAAAATAAAGCTGGTCTTGCTGATCATGATATTTCTCACTTAATAATTGAATGAGACCTTTGATACCAGTTAGAGGATTCCTAATTTCATGTGCAGAACTAGCGGCTAAATTGCCGACAAGTTCTAATTTTTGAATTTCGTTTTGTTTTGCTTCTTCTTCTCTTATTTTACGATGATAGTAAAGAATTAAAAGCATATAAAAGAAATGGAAAATCACCATAAAAAAAAGAAGGACCCATATTTTCGATTTTACGATGTTCCAAATATGTGGTTTTTCTAATTCCACAATGATGGTCCAAGGCAGGCGATCAATGGGCATACTTATAACTTCTTTTTTATTTATTGATGCACCATCATTTATATAAAAAATGCGTTCTTTTTGTTCATTCATAATGGCGATGTTTTCCTCTGAGGATAGCATTTTCGTGATATTTATTAAGTGATCGACACGGAGATAAGCAGTTATAATTGAATTTAATTGATTATGGTCACTGATAATAGGCATGGCAATACCGATTACTTTCTGACCGTTGCTTAATACTTCCTCTCTATTAGAAATCACTAAGTCCTTTGAATTAATAACTTCCATTATATAATCCTCTTCAGAGATATCAATCGAATCATACGTATCATTAACCCCAGCAATTGTTTTACCTGAACTATCAAGTAAGAATATACCACCATAAATATGCTCATTCGTAAACACTTTTTTTAATAGGTTATTAATTTCTTCTGCTGAATCGGTATTAGTTTGAATGGAGAGACTTAGAATATTTAAAGAAGAGACGATTTTGTTTATATAAGAGTCCCATTGTCTTTGGTGAATAGAGGCCACCCATTCTGCATGAGCCTTATTTTTTGCTTCTTCTCTATTTACTTGGTAATAAAAAAATAGAATAGTTGTAATAAGGATCGGAATAACGACAATTGCAAAATATAAAAGCTTTTTTTGTGTGTTTATTTTCATCAATAGATTCTCCATAGGGTAATTCCAATATATAGATATAATTATAACATGAAATAGAGAAAGCTCAATGAAGGGGAAGGTTTTCATCTGGAAATTGACAAAAGACCTAGGGAATAATATAATTTATCTGAATTCGAGATAGTGAATTATATACTAATAAGGGAAGTTTATAAATGGCAAAAAAAGATATCGATCAATCATTAAAGTTATATATTGTATTATCACGTGCTTATCGAGCAATAAATGAAAATGTTAATAAGGCAATCACGGCAAACGGCTTGAATCCGACAGAGTTTGCAGTCCTGGAATTGCTGTATCATAAAGGCGATCAGCCGCTACAGCAAATTGGGGGAAAGATTTTGTTAGCAAGTGGGAGTATCACTTATGTGGTAGATAAATTAGAGGAAAAAGGATATTTAAAAAGGGTTGCCTGCCCAACTGATAGACGAGTTACATTTGCACAAATTACTGATAATGGTAAGGGATTAATAGAGAGTATTTTCCCAAATCATGAGCAAAGAATTCATGAAATCATGTCTGAATTGACACCAGATGAAAAAGATACTGCAATTGAATTAATAAAAAGACTTGGATTATCTGTTGGGGATAAATAGGACAAGAAAAACTTATTATAAGCGAGTATTTCAGAAGGAAGATTTATTTTGATAGGAAATAAATCTTCCATTATGAATATTCGCTTTTTTGTATTGGTCTTCCTAGATTTCATGTATAATTAGAGAAGCTAGTTAAAAATGGAGGGATATAAAAGAATGAAGTTTTCGGAATTTACATACAAAAGACCAGATATAAATGAATTTACAATTAGAATGGACGAATTATTAGTACAGTTTAATCAGGCAGAGCATTTAGATCAACAAATGGCAGCAATGGAAAAAATAAATGAGCTTAGAAATGACATTTCTACTATGTTTAATTTATGCTATATTCGCCATTCTGTTGATACAAATGATGAGTTTTACCAGCAAGAACAAGATTATATCGATGAGATATCACCAAAGGTAGAAGGGCTTATTACAAAGTATTATCAAGCGCTTGTTCAATCTAAATTTAAACCAGAATTAGAAGAAAAATGGGGCAAGCAATTATTTGCATTAGCAGAAGCGCAACTAAAAGTATTCTCAGAGGATATCGTTGAATTACTTCAGCAAGAAAATAAACTCTCTACTGAATATACTAAGCTTGTTGCCTCTGCCAAGATTTTGTTTGAAGGGGAAGAAAGAACACTGGCACAATTACAGCCATTTACAGAATCAAAAAATCGCGAGACGAGAAAGGCAGCAAGTGAAGCCCGGTTTGCTTTTTTCCGTGAACATGAAGAGCAGTTAGATAGAATATACGATGATATGGTGAAGGTTCGGACAGAAATTGCTAATAAGCTAGGCTATAAAAACTTCGTCGAGTTAGGTTATGATCGTATGTATCGCACAGATTATAATGCAGATATGGTTGCGGCTTTTAGAAAACAAGTTGAAGACTATATCGTCCCCCTTGCAACTAAATTAAAAGAAAGACAAAGGGAGAGAATCGGAGTTGACTCCTTAAAATTTTATGATGAACCATTCGAATTTGTAACTGGAAATGCAGCTCCTAAAGGAGATTCAGAGTGGATCGTTGAAAATGGGCAAAAGATGTATAATGAATTATCAAAAGAAACGGGTGATTTCTTCTCTTATATGAGAGAAACAGAATTAATGGATTTGGTCGCTAAAAAGGGAAAAGCTGGTGGTGGCTATTGTACTTTTATCGAAAATTATAAAGCACCATTTATTTTCTCAAACTTTAATGGTACATCAGGCGATATTGATGTCTTAACCCATGAAGCGGGTCATGCATTTCAAGTGTATTCTAGCGGCGGCTTTGCTATCCCAGAATACTATTGGCCAACATATGAAGCAGCAGAAATTCATTCCATGAGTATGGAGTTTTTCACATGGCCATGGATGGATTTATTCTTTAAAGAAGATGTAGAAAAATATAAGTTTTCTCATTTAAGTTCTGCCCTGCTATTCCTTCCGTATGGAGTATCAGTTGATGAATTTCAGCATTGGGTTTACGAAAACCCGACGGCTACTCCATCAGAAAGGAAGCAAGCATGGAGAAAGATAGAAAGAAAATATAGTCCTCATCTTGATTATGATGGAAATGAATATCTGGAAAATGGAGGTTTCTGGCAAAAACAAGGACATATTTATAATTCTCCATTCTATTATATTGATTATACATTAGCACAAATATGTGCCTTCCAATTTTGGAAACGTTCAAGAGAGAATAAAGAAGAAGCTTGGGAAGATTATGTCGAGCTTTGCGGCTTGGGAGGCAGTATGCCATTTACAGAATTAGTCAAAGCAGCTAATTTAATTTCTCCTTTTGAAGAAGGCTGTGTGGAATCTGTAGTAGGGGAAATCGATGAATGGTTAAATTCAGTAGATGACCGTAATTTATAAAAATAAAAACCGTGGGAATAATTCCTCCCACGGTTTTAGCTATTTATTTTTATGATAATGTTTTAGAGAGAACTGGTTTTATTTTAATTTGGTCATCCTCTAGAACAGCTGTTAATTCTGTTACAGATGGATCATCAAGAATAACATCTGCCAGTTGATCTTCTAAATGTTCTTGAATCACTCTTCTTAAAGGACGAGCTCCGAAGCTTGGATGGGTACCGAGTTCAACAATTTTCTCTTTTGCAGTGTCCTCTACATGTAAAGTAATATTCTGTTCTTGCAAGTTTTGAGCAAGTTCTTGTATCAATAAATCAGTAATGCGAAGTAAGTGTTCTTTTTCCAGTGTTTTAAACTCAATAATCGCATCAAAGCGGTTAAGAAATTCAGGTTTAAAGAAGTTTCCTAATGTTTGTAATAAATTACTTTCTTCAATGGCATCATTATTTCCAAAGCCAACCACTTTGTGCTTATGACCAACACTAGCATTACTTGTCATGATAATAACAGAATCTTTGAAGCTTACTGTACGTCCTTGACTATCTGTTAAACGTCCATCTTCTAAAATTTGCAGGAAGATAGATTGGATATCAGGATGTGCTTTTTCGATTTCATCTAGCAGGATAATGCTATATGGATTTCTTCTTACTTTTTCCGTTAATTGTCCTGCTTCTTCATGACCGACATAGCCTGGAGGAGAACCAATTATTTTACTAATACTATGTTTCTCCATATATTCACTCATATCTAATCGAATCATGCTGTCTTTGTTGCCAAATAATTCTTCTGCAAGTGTTTTAGTAAGTTCCGTTTTTCCGACCCCAGTTGGACCGACAAATAAGAAGCTTCCGATTGGTCTTGTTTTTGATTTTAGTCCTGCTCTACTACGCTTAATAGCTTTCGCCACTTTGCGGACTGCCTCGTCCTGGCCAATCACTTTTGCAGCTAAACGTTCACTCAAAAACTTCATTTTTTGTTGCTCATCTTCCTGTAATTTTCCAACAGGAATCCCCGTTTTCTTTTCGATAAGTTGTTGAATAAGGGTAACATCGACAATCGGTTTTTCTTCTATATTTGGTTCGTTTATAGCTTTTTCAAGCTGTTGCTCTTCTTTACGTAATTCTGCTGCTTTCTCGTAATTTTCTTCTTTCAATGCTTGTTCTTTTTCTTTTGCTATCATAGCAAGACGATTTTCAATTTCTTCTGTGTTTTGATAAGTAGAAGAAAGATTCATTTTAGAACCAGCCTCATCCATTAAATCAATTGCTTTATCTGGTAAAAAGCGATCTTGGATATAACGATGAGAGAGCTCTGCACATGCTTTAATCGCATCCTCAGTATAAGTAACTTCATGGAACTTTTCATACTTATCCTTAATACCATTTAAGATGGAAAGAGTTGCCTCAACAGATGGCTCACTTACCTGTACCGGCTGGAATCTTCGCTCTAATGCAGCATCTTTTTCGATTTGACGGTATTCTTTTAAGGTAGTTGCCCCAATGATATGCAATTCGCCACGAGCGAGTGCTGGTTTTAGAATATTACCTGCATCCATTGATCCTTCTGCAGAACCTGCCCCAACTAACTGGTGAATTTCATCGATAAAGACGATTACATTCTTTCGAGCTTGTACTTCTTGAATTACTTGCTTCATTTTTTCTTCAAATTGTCCTCGAATTCCAGTATTCGAAACAAGGGAAGCAACATCCAATAAATAAATTTCTTTGTTTTGTAATTTTTTTGGAACATTACCTTCTATAATTTTTAATGCTAAGCCTTCCGCTATTGCTGTTTTTCCGACACCAGGTTCGCCAATTAGCACAGGATTGTTTTTATTTCTACGATTTAAGATTTCAATAACACGTTCGATTTCATTTTCTCTGCCGATAACGGGATCAATCAAACCAGCGTTCGCCATTTGATTTAAATTTTTTCCGTGTTTATCAAGAATACCTGCTTTTTTATGGTTGTTAGTAAAAGGAGCTTCCTTTGAAGTACTAGCTCCCCCTAATGGATTTGATTGGTTAAATGATTGAAATAACTCATCAAAAGGGGAAGGTTGGAAAAACATTGGGCCACTTTGTGCTGTCATTTTTTGCTTTTCTTTTTGATAGCATGCATGACATAGATTCATTGTGCTTTCCATATTGTTAAAAACAAATCGTAAACTGATTGTTGCATTATTTTGTTGGCACATTTCACATTTCATTATAAATATCCTCCTTTTGAATTTGACTAATATTGACCTTTTGTAATTATGATTATACTTTGACCTTTTTTGACTTTCAAGTATTTTGCTTCAAAATAAAATTTAGAAATTTATGTATATAGGAAATTTCTTTGTGTCTATACCAATTTTCCTATTTTAAAAGGGTTAAACGTCATGGATAAAATAAATTTTTAATAGGCTAAAATGCTCGTCATTGTTTGTCCATTTCTACATATAGTTGATGTAAGGAGGGAAATATGTGAAAAATAAATGGAGTGCTGCAATTCAGCTTGCGGCAGTTTATGTAGGCACTGTAGTTGGTGCTGGCTTTGCGACAGGGAGAGAAATAGTGGTGTTCTTTTCACAATATGGATTTATCGGCTTTTTAGGGATACTGTTAAGCGGGATTATTTTTGCCTATTTCGGAGCAAAATTAATGAGGATATCTGTCAAAATAAAGGCATCTTCCTATCAAGAATTTACCATTTACTTGTTTGGTAACATTGTTGGAAACATGATTAACTTTCTATTATTATTAATGCTTTTAGGTGTTTGCGCCGTGATGTTTTCAGGAGCGGGTGCTGTATTTGAAGAGCAGCTTGGGCTGAATAAAAGCACTGGTGTCATCTTTACTATTATTCTTTCCTTACTTGTTATGAGAGTTGGTACAAAGGGATTGTTTGCTGTAAACACTTTTGTTGTACCTATTATGATTACTTTTAGTTTTATTTTATTTCTACTTTCTATATCTTTGCCTGGGTTTTTTGGTGAGATATTTCAGATGGAGAATATTTCATGGAAAACGATCAGTTCTCCATTTTCGTATACTGCTTTAAATTTAGCTTTGGCCATTGCGGTTCTAGTACCTGCTGCCTCTGAAATCGGCGATGAAGAAGTGGCAAAATGGGGAGGGATATTAGGTGGAATCGCTTTAATGCTTATTTTAATATCTAGTCATTTTTCTCTTATTATGCTATCAGATGTTTACCGGTATTCCATTCCGATGGCTGTCATTATGAAAAATTTGGCTCCTCAGCTTTCATGGGTATATATATTAGTGATTTATGGAGAAATTTTCAGTTCTGTTATTGGGAATATCTATGGATTAGAGAGGCAGTTGCGCAGTTTTATTCCTTTACCAAGCATGGTTATAATTGGAGGAATTATTTTAATTTCTTATCTAATTAGTTACGTCCAATATGGTACGCTATTATCCTTTTTATATCCTATATTTGGATATATAAGTTTAGTTTTCTTACTATTCTTATGGAGAAAGCCCATACCAAAATGATGAATAGCAAGACAAGAAGTTCCCTATTGCTCAGGAAAAGATAGGGATACTTCTTGTCCAGTATATAATACTAATTAATTAAAGCTTGTAGAGGAGATGGAATACGTCCACCACGATTAATTAATTTATCAGAGCTATATAGATTGACACCCATAACAGGTGCTCGACCTAATAATCCGCCGAATTCAACGATTTCTCCTTCTTTTTTCCCTGGAACAGGAATAACGCGAACAGCTGTTGTTTTTTTATTAATCATCCCAATGGCTGCTTCATCGGCAATTATGGCAGATAAAGTAGCAGCTGTAACATCTCCAGTAAGAGCAATCATGTCAAGGCCAACAGAGCAGACACATGTCATTGCCTCTAATTTAGACAGGGTTAAGCTATTGTCTAAAATTCCTTTAATCATTCCATTGTCTTCGCTCACTGGAATAAAGGCTCCGCTTAATCCGCCCACATAGCTGCTTGCCATTGCACCACCTTTTTTTACTGCATCATTCATTAAGGCGAGGGCAGCAATAGTGCCATGAGTTCCAACTCGTTCTAAGCCGATTTCTTCTAATATCTCTGCAACACTATCGTTAATAGCGTTTGTTGGAGCAAGAGATAGGTCCATAATACCGAAAGGCACGTTTAATCGTTCCGCAACGACACGACCTATTAATTCACCAGCACGAGTAATTTTAAAGGTTGTTTTTTTGATGATATCTGATACTTCGCCTAAATCTGCTGCAGGATATTTTTTTAGTGCACTTAAAACGACTCCAGGACCACTAACCCCTACATTGATAACAACTTCTCCTTCACCAGCTCCATGGAAAGCACCTGCCATGAAGGGATTATCCTCCACAGGATTACAGAAGACAACGAGCTTAGCGCAAGCTAAACCATTTGTATCTTTCGTATTTTCTGCTGCTTTTTTGATAATTTCTCCCATTTGTTTGACAGCATCCATATTAATTCCTGTTCTTGTCGTAGCAACAGAGACAGAAGAACAAACACGTTCCGTAACAGAAAGTGCTTCTGGGAGAGCGTCTAATAATGTTTGATCCCCTTTAGAAATCCCTTTATGAACAAGAGCAGAATATCCACCAATGAAATCTACATTTAAATCTTTTGCTGCTTTGTCTAGGGTTTTGGCAAGCGTTACAGCCTGTTCTACTGAACTATTTCCAAGTATTTCGGCAATAGGGGTGATGGAAATCCGCTTATTAATAATAGGAATTCCATACTCCTTTTCTACCGCATTTGCTACTTCTGTTAATTTGCTTGCATAAGTTGTAATTTTTTTGTATACAGAATCATTTAATTTTTGGAAATCAGAATCAGCACAATCATAAAGACTGATTCCCATTGTCACAGTACGAATATCAAGATTCTCCATCTGTACCATGTTGATTGTTTCCATCATTTCATTTAATGCAATTTTCATTATTGGACCCTCTTTTCTTAAACGCGGTGCATAGATTGGAAGATTTCTTCTAATTGGATATTTATTTTTAAATGAAGTTGCTCGCTTAGTTCGTCAAACTGTTTTGTTAAGTTATCTAAGTTTTCTTTATCAGTGATATCTACGAGCATCATCATCGTAAAGAAATCCTGGAGAATGGTTTGACTTATATCTAGGATATTGATGTGATTATTAGAAAGGATTGTTGTAACCTTACTGATAATCCCGATTTGATCTTTTCCAATTACGCTGACAACTGCGCGACGTTGTTGAACCATCATTTCACCTCATAATTTCCTATTGTTTTACATCTTAAATAAAAGAGTAGGGAAGAATGTATGAAAAAAACAGATTGGAGACACCAATCTGTTTAAAAGGATAAGAAGAACCAGGACATGATAACTTTAAGTATGTATTGGTTGATCTTCTGTCCTTTTACCTGAGATTGTGAATCCTTCGGTGCCGTTTTTTTACAGAACGGTCTCTCCAGAAGCTGCTCCTGTTATAGTTTGATCCATAACATTCATAGCATGCAATTATTTAAGAAATATAATGTGATGTTAACAGTTTTTTATCAAGTGGTCAACAGAATATTTGCAAACATAGTGTCATTTAGATGGGGGAGAATAAGTCTTAAAACGTTAAGAAAGAAATGGATAAAAAACGAAATACTGTTCATGATAAAACGGAAAGGATGGAGGTGAGAAAAGTGTCAAAAGCGCAGAGCGAAAAAGAAAGAGAATGGACTGTACGTAAGCAGAAACAAAAGCCGCATGGAAAAGTAAAAACGAAAAAGGAATTAGCAGTAGAGTAGTCTCTTCTTTATAATATAGAAGTTAGGTGTAAAGCGCATACAAAAAAGAAGTCAATAAGTGGGGAAATTCCCAATCTGACTTCTTTTTTAGGTTTCTTGATTATTTTATGATACGATAATTTTTATGGTTAACAACAGTTCTTTGCTCTAGCTCTAAATCGCGATAATTACTCATATAAGTCAAATCAACAATAACTGAATTTTCATTTACTTTTTCTACAATGCCTTGCAAGCCTCTAAATTCAATAATATTTCCAACCTCAGCTATTTTCACGCACAATCTCTCCTTATCATTCCAAAATTTATATAAATTCTGAATATAGTTTTCACTACTTCGAACTTATTCGTAAACATATAAGTATATAAACTTACTAAATATATACTATGAAAATATGAATAAAATGTGTGTTACTAACTTTTTTGAAATAGGTTTAATGCTTGTTACTAAATAATTAATTCTCCTTCATTAATAGGGAAACGCTGGTTTATCGAAAAATTATGTATTTTATGTGAAAAGAAAGTGGTATAAGGAACCATTTTCTCGAATAACCGATTATTCGACTATCCTTGATGATTAAAATGCATACACTTTTCTGATATTAGATGATATTATAACATAATTAGTAGAATTATACATAATAATATCAGAAATAGTTCCATAAAAAGGAATTATGCAGAATTCTTTACTTAAAGTCAAAAAGTAATTTAAAATATGGTCAAAAAAATAATGGAAAGGTTAATTGGTGAAATGGATGAATAAAGAAATAGTCGAAGAAATTTTAGATAAGTTAATGAAGAGAGAAATAGAAAGCTATCGAGTGAAAAAAGAAGATTTTCTTGCATTCCGATCAGAATTAGTAAAGAGGGAAGATTTCAAACATTTTAAAGGAATTGCCGAAATAGGAGGAGATGTTACATATAAATATATGGATGAACCGAGAAGTTAAACTGTTGAAATAAATCGTTTCTATAGTATACATAGTGCATACAAACAAACCTCGCTTTTTTATAAGCGGGGTTTGTCAATAGATGTAAACGAAAATCTATTACTTGTGCTATTGAGGTGTATCTTCGTTCTCTATTCGTGAAAGTTCCTTCAGTCCCCTGATGATCTGCTGCTTGGCTTCCGGAGTTCCTGTCCCTTCAAAGCCATATTCATATAGGTTCCCGATCTTTTTCTTCCACGATATATGACCAGGCATTACTATTTCCCTTCCATTTAGAGGGAACTGTAGTTGTAAAAGTAATCGTGTATCATCAGCTGGTAAGTCATATTCTGTTCGAAAACGTAACCCATTGGGGCTTATATTATTTATAGAAGCATGACCTTTACTAGAAAGAGTAGCTTCGTCAACTTTTACAGTAAATGTAGCATCTATAAAATCAGTTAATTGATATCGAAAAGATTCTTTCCGGTTGTATCTCATAATTCTCCTCACTTTAGTCCATGATCCAGTTAAAGCATTAATGTTTGTAGAAAAATGGCATTAATCTTGATAACGATTTAGTTTCCATTCTAAGTACATCTTAATAATGTTTACATAGAATTTACGTAACATGAAAGTTTTAATAATATTTAAGCTTGTTTAAGGAGATAATGCAATATATTTTTCAGTTTATATTGGTTTCTATGCAAATCCGTAACTGAATAAAAGTTTATAATATGGGGATTTTATAAAACAGGAATTAATCCCAAAATGGACTAATTCCCCTAAAATTCCCCATAAAGTTAACTATTTTTTGTCGTTTAGTAAATTTTGATTGTCTATATAACAAAGAAATGCTATTCTTTCATTTGAGATGTCTTTTTCAAAAACTTAAATTACCTGCCTATTTTGAACACTATCTTACATGTTCTCATCTTTTTAGAAGATGCTATAAATGGTTGTAAAGAAAGTTTGTGTGCATAGACAATTAATTTTTTTTCGACAAAATACATAGCTTTCAGTTTACAATTGTAATATATAAATTATATATTATTTATGATAAACAATTGTTGGTTTATAATTAAGGTTGTTTAAGTTTGAAAAGTTTAGCTTATGTTAACATCTTATAACTTAATCGATAAAGGAGAATGATTTTATTATGGTAGAAAAACAATTTAAAGTTATTGCAGATACAGGAATTCATGCTAGACCGGCGACTCTTTTAGTACAAGCTGCTAGCAAGTTTGATTCAGATATTCAATTAGAATATAAAGAGAAAAAAGTGAATCTTAAATCGATTATGGGTGTTATGTCATTAGGTATTGCTCAAGGTGCTGATATTAAAATTATTGCTGAAGGTAACGACGAACAAGAAGCAATTAATGGATTACAAGAAACTTTAAATAAAGAAGGTTTGGCAGAATAATGAGTTTTTTACAAGGAATTGCTGCATCTAGTGGAATAGCCATTGCTAAAGCTTATCGCCTAGTTGAACCAGATCTTTCTTTTGAAAAGACTAGTGTGGAAAATGCAGAAAGTGAAATTTCTCGTTTTCAAGAAGCTTTAAATAAAGCGAAATCAGAATTAGAAGCTATTCGTGAAAAAGCTAATAAAGAGCTTGGTGCAGATAAAGCTGCTATTTTTGAAGCGCATTTATTAGTATTAAGTGATCCAGAATTAATTGCACCTATTGAAGACAAAATTAAAACAGATCTAGTAAACGCAGAATTTGCATTAAAAGAAACAACAGACATGTTTATTACGATGTTTGAATCAATGGATAACGAGTATATGCAAGAAAGAGCTGCAGATATTCGTGATGTAACAAAACGTGTAATGTCTCACCTTTTAGGCGTACATTTAGCAAATCCAAGTATGATTTCTGAAGAAGTAGTTGTAGTTGCAGAAGATTTAACACCATCTGATACTGCACAACTTAACCGTCAATTTGTTAAGGGATTCACAACAGATATTGGTGGAAGAACATCTCACTCAGCTATCATGGCTCGTTCTTTAGAAATTCCTGCTGTTGTAGGGACAAAAAAAGCAACAGAAGAAATTAATAATGGCGATTTAGTCATTGTTGATGGATTAAAAGGAGAAATCCATGTTAATCCAACACCTGAAGTAGTCGAAAGCTATAAAAAAGTTGCTGAGCAATATGAACAGCAAAAAGCAGAATGGGCTAAGTTAGTGAATGAACAAACAGTAAGCTCTGACGGTGTTCATGTTGAACTTGCAGCAAATATCGGTACACCTAATGATTTAGAAGGGGTAACGAATAACGGTGCAGAAGCTGTCGGTTTATATCGTACAGAATTCTTATACATGGGAAGAGATCAGCTTCCAACAGAAGATGAGCAATTTGAGTCTTATAAAGCTGTTCTTGAAGGCATGAAAGGGAAGCCAGTTGTTGTTCGTACATTAGATATTGGTGGAGATAAAGAATTACCTTATTTAGATCTGCCAAAAGAAATGAACCCATTCTTAGGTTTCCGTGCAATTCGTCTTTGCTTAGAGGAGAAAGATATTTTCCGTACGCAATTAAGAGCATTGCTGCGTGCAAGCTCATATGGAAATCTAAAAATCATGTTCCCAATGATTGCTACATTAAATGAATTCCGCGCAGCTAAAGCTCTTTTAGAAGAAGAAAAGGCTAATTTAGTGTCTGAAGGCGTTAAAGTTGCAGACAAAATCGAACTAGGAATCATGGTGGAAATTCCTTCTACAGCAGTGCTTGCAGATCAATTTGCGAAAGAAGTTGACTTCTTTAGCATTGGAACAAATGATTTAATCCAATATACAATGGCTGCAGACCGTATGAACGAACGCGTTTCATACCTTTACCAACCATACAATCCTTCTATTCTGCGTCTTGTTAAAATGGTTATTGATGCAGCACATAAAGAAGGTAAATGGGCAGGTATGTGTGGAGAGATGGCAGGAGATGAAACGGCTATTCCTTTATTATTAGGATTAGGCTTAGATGAATTCTCTATGAGTGCTACATCCATCTTAAAAGCAAGATCACAAATTCTAAATCTTTCTAAAGCAGAAATGGAAGAGTTAGCAGAAAAAGCATTACAAATGTCTACAACGGAAGAAGTTATGGAAGCAGTTAAAGCTGCTGCAAAACTTTCTTAAATAAACAGGTTTATCCTTAAAAATAGTGGGTATAAATAAAAATAGCATAAGCTCTTTTTACAAGTTAGCTTAACGCTATTCTCATTTTCCCCTTATTTGAACTGACTAGATGACTCTAGTCAGTTTTTTTTTTGCCTATCTTTAACGTTTCATCCATACATGAAAAGGAAAGACGGAGGCAAAATACAAATATTCTATTGTTTTTTTAGACAGGTTTATAGAAATTAAATAATGGGAAGGGGTTTTAAATAGAAGTATGCCACTATACATATGAACAGAGAACAGTTTATTTGTTCCATTTCATCATTGTCAAAAAAGGAGTTAATAAGGCGGAACAATAAGGAGTTGAATAAAGTCACGTGGAATTTTATCAAAAGGATAAAGAAGCAGTATTAAAAAATTTACAGTCATCTGAACAAGGACTATCAACAGACAAAGTAAAAGAAATTTTGGAAAATGAGGGTTACAATGAGCTTCAAGATAAAGAAAAAGTACCAACTTGGAAGCTCTTTTTAGAAACATTTAAAGACCCAATGGTTATTGTCTTATTACTAGTAATTATTATCCAATTAATCATGGGTAAATTTGTAGAATCTCTTATTATCTTTTTAGTGTTATTGCTAAATTCTGTTATTAGTGTGATTCAAACAAAAAAGGCAGAAAGTTCTTTAGATGCTTTGCGTAATATGAGCGCACCGGAGGCAAAAGTAAGGCGAGATAATACCAATATCACCATTCCTGCACGGGAGTTAGTTCCAGGAGATATCGTCTTTCTAGAAGCTGGTGATTTTATCCCCGCAGATGGACGTATTTTAGAAAGTGGTTCTCTGAAAGTAAACGAAGGAATGTTAACAGGGGAATCAGAAGCTATTGAAAAACAAGAAAAAGTAATAGACGAGGAAGCAGCACTTGGCGACCGGATTAATATGGTATACAGTAGTTCACTAGTCGTTTATGGCCGAGGGATCTTTGTTGTAACCGGCACTGGGGAAAAAACGGAAATTGGTAAAATTGCTGATATGCTTAATAAAGCAGAGGAAAAGCAAACACCATTACAACAGAAGCTTGCAGAATTTAGTAAAAAATTAGGAGTAGGAATACTTCTCTTATCTATTCTTATTTTTGCTATTCAAGCATTAAGGATATGGTTAGGAGATGGAAATGTTGATGTTACAACTTCTATTCTTAATGCGTTACTATTTGCCGTAGCCGTAGCCGTAGCGGCTATTCCAGAAGCTTTATCATCTATTGTAACCATTGTCTTGTCGGTTGGAACCAATAAAATGGCAAAACAGAGTGCTATTATACGAAAATTGCCTGCAGTCGAGACGCTAGGTTCTACCAGTGTGATATGTACAGATAAAACTGGAACACTGACACAAAATAAAATGACTGTAACCGATTATTTTATACCGGAAGGAGAAAGAGAACATTTACCACCAGATCCTTCCCAATGGAATCATTCAGAAACTTTTTTACTAAATATAGCTGTATTATGTAATGATTCGTACATTAATAAAGAAAATAGAGAAGTGGGAGATCCCACAGAAGTAGCGCTTATTAACTTTTATAATGATGGTAAAAGAAATTATGAACAAATTCGCTCTAGATATCCGAGAGAAGCAGAATTACCGTTTGATTCGGATCGCAAACTAATGTCTACGATTCATACCATTGATAATAAACGTTTCATGCTTGTAAAAGGTGGCCCAGATGTTATGTTTAACCGGGCGACAAAAATATTAGTAAATGAAAGGGAAGAACCTTTTACAAATGAATGGTTAAAGAAACTGCAGGAGGCTAATGAGGATTTTTCCAATCAAGCTTTAAGAGTTCTTGCATATGGATATAAGCATGTACTTGAAGATAAGACAATTATAACGGAAGAAGATGAATCGGAACTCATCCTTGTTGGTTTAACGGCGATGATGGATCCACCACGTGAAGCTGTTTATGGATCGATTGAGCAAACAAAAGATGCGGGGATTCGAACAGTAATGATTACAGGAGATCATAAAACTACCGCACAAGCCATTGGTCGTAAAATCGGCTTGATGGAGGATAATGATATTGCTTTAACGGGCCAAGAATTAGATGCATTATCAGAAGAAGAACTGAATCAAAAATTAGAACAAATTTCTGTCTATGCACGTGTTTCTCCAGAAAATAAAATTCGCATTGTGCGAGCTTGGCAAAAGAAAAATCGAATTGTTGCTATGACAGGTGATGGTGTTAATGATGCGCCAGCATTAAAACAGGCAGACATCGGTATTGCAATGGGAAGCGGGACAGATGTTGCCAAAGATTCAGCTGACATGATTCTTACGGATGATAACTTTGTTTCGATTGTAAATGCTGTAGGAGTAGGAAGAACTGTTTTTGACAATATCAAAAAATCAATTGGCTATTTGTTTGCAGGGAACTTCGGCGCTATTATAGCGATCTTGTTTGCAGTGATTGCAGGATGGGCAAATCCCTTTACAGCATTACAATTATTATTTATAAACTTAGTAAATGACTCCTTACCAGCCATTGCTCTTGGAATGGAGAAATCAGAGCCTGGTGTAATGAAGCGAAAACCTCGAGACGTCAAAGAAGGAATTTTTGCAGGTGGGACGCTTCGGGCGGTTGTTGTAAGAGGGGTATTAATTGGGATTGCGGTAATTATCTCTCATTATATTGGTTTACAGCATTCAGATGAATTAGGAGTAGCGATGGCTTTTACCACGTTAATCCTTTCTCGTTCCTTGCAAACCTTTGCTGCGCGTTCTAGCACCCAAACAATCATTGGAGTCGGATTATTTTCTAATAAATATGTATTAGGAGCAGTAGGTATTTGTTTCTTACTTTATTTAGTTACTATCCTGCCTTTTGCTAGAGAAGTGTTCGCCATTCCTGATTCCTTTGGCTTAAATGAATGGTTAATTGCAGCTGGATTGGCCATCGGAGCAGTAATAGCAATGGAAATAATGAAAATGCTTCTTGTGCGGGTATTACGTAATAAGTAAAAGAAAAAACTACCTAGTATTATCCAATTGGTTTAGAAAGATTGGGATATTGGGTAGTTTTTTTCTATTAGCAGTTTTCAATCTTATATAGAAGAATTATACATGCTTTCATGATACTATTAGAAAAAGAAAGTTATTTGCCAAAAAAGGGAGAGGATCGGATGTTGGCGAAAGAAACAACTATAATTGGTTTTATTGGTACTGGTGTAATGGGAAAAAGTATGGCAAGCCATTTATTGCATGCAGGATATCCTGTTATGGTGTATAACCGTACGAAAGCAAAGGCAGACGAACTAGTAGCTGCTGGAGCAGAATGGGCAGACAGTCCCTATGAAATTGCTTTAAAAGCAAATGTCATTATTACAATTATTGGTTATCCAAAAGATGTAGAGGAAATATATTTAGGAGAACTAGGATTAATTAACAATGCCAAAGAAAATACATATTTAATCGATATGACCACCTCCACTCCTAGTCTTGCTAAGAAAATATATGAAGAGGCGAAAAAGAAAAATATATATGCAGTAGATGCCCCTGTAAGTGGTGGAGATGTAGGGGCAAGAGAAGGAAAGTTATCCATTATGGTAGGTGGGGAAGAAGCGGTTTTCCAACAGCTTCTGCCTCTATTCGAGATACTGGGCACTAATATTGTCTATCAAGGGTCTGCAGGTTCTGGTCAACATACGAAAATGTGTAATCAAATTGCCATTGCTTCTACAATGATTGGTGTAAGTGAAGCTATCGTTTATGCGCAAAAAGCGGGACTAGATCCTGAAAAAGTATTGCAGAGTATCTCAAGCGGAGCCGCGGGGAGCTTTTCCTTAAGTAATTTAGCACCTAGAATGATAAAAGGGGATTTTGAACCAGGATTTTATATCAAGCATTTTATAAAAGATATGAGAATTGCCCTTAAAGAAGCAGAGGAAATGCAAATGGAAACACCAGGATTATCTCTTGCGGAAACATTGTACAGCCGCTTGTCAGCAAAAGGAGAAGATGAGAGCGGAACACAAGCTTTATATAAATATTGGGATTGAAAAAACAGCTTCTAATCGGTGAAAGCCAAGATTAGAAGCTGTTTTTTATTTTGCTAGATGTAGTTTTATATATTCCTCTAATCGATTACATGCCTCTTCCAATGTTTCCATAGAATAGGCAAAGGAAATTCGAAAATATCCTTCCCCTAATTCAGAAAAAGCACTTCCAGGAACAACCGCTAGATTTACTTTATCGACTAGATCAAGGCAAAAATCAAAAGAATTCAATTTAGTTGTTGGAACTTTTATGAAGAAGTAAAACGCCCCATCTGGCATGACTACATCCAATCCGATAGAGGACAAGCGATCATACACATATTTTCTTCTTCTTTGATAATCTTCTCTCATAGGTGCTGCATCATTAATACCAACAGTTAAAGCTTCTAATGCCGCTTTTTGCGAGATTGAAGAGGCACAAGTTACATTATATTGATGGACTTTAAGGATTTGTTGACAAAGATAGGAAGGAGCAAATAATAGACCAACTCTCCATCCAGTCATGCTATGTGATTTAGAAAGACCATTAATCACAATAGTTTGTTCGCGTAGATATTGAGCAATGGATACATGCTCTTGATCATATAATAATTCACTGTATATTTCATCGGCTAAAATAAAGATATCTTTTCCTTTAATTAGGGCTGCAATCTCCTTGATTTCTTCTTTTGTTAGGCTGACACCTGTTGGATTTGATGGATAGGGTAAGACGATACATCTTGTTCTTTCCGTGATATATTTTTTTATGACCTCAGCTGTAAAGCGGAAAGACGTATGACGAATATCAGCATGCACAGGAATCGCACCACATAAACGAATAATTGGTTCGTATCCAGGATATACAGGTCCTGGCAGGATGACCTCCACTCCATCGTCGAGAATCGTTCGAAATGTAACATCAATAGCTTCGCTAGCTCCCACGGTAACAATCACTTCTTTGGAAGGATCATAAGAAAGATTATATTTTGTATTTACAAATTGAGATGCCGCTTCCCGTAACGCAAGGTCTCCAGCATTATGTGTATAGGAAGTATAGTTTTCATCAATGGAGGTTTTTGCTGCCTCTTTAATATGTAGTGGAGTAGGAAAATCGGGCTGGCCAATGGTTAAAGAAACCATTCCTTTTTTTCCAGCGACCATATTAGCGAACTTTCTGATACCAGAAATCTCAATATTTTTAACTTTTTTATTGATTAAATGTTCCATAACAAGTCTCCTATCGTAACGTATTCTATTATGATATCAAAAGCGATGATTGTTTTAAATACATAAACAAATAAAAAGAGCAGGGTATAGAAGAATCTATCCCTGCTCCAAGCTTGCTCTAATATATATTTAATTAGTAACCATAATCCCAATCAACGTCTTCCTCCATTAATAAAAGTTGTTCATGGTTTGATTGATTCAGATGATTTTCTAAAGGCTGTTTCCGATTGTCCATTTTATCTGTGTTTTTCCATATCTCTAAATCGATATTTTCTAGAAAAGTTACCGTTAAGTCTTCGTGAAAAAGAATTGCAGTACCCTTCATTGTGTACTCGTCCTCTCTTTAATTAGTTAAATAATTTACGGTTTTCTTCCTTCACAACTTACACTATTAGCGTATTCTAATAACATAAAATCGTCTAGGTTTTTGTTTGATATTTCACAAATTAGAAAAAAACAAATAAACATTTTATGAACTTTTTAAGCAAAGAAGCAGGATGGTTTTTCTAATGTTTATTAATTGTAATTCAACCAGTCATTTCATAAAAAAGGTTGTTTAGAAAATAAATACCATTTATCATATTAGAAGGAGGGGAAAATAAATGGTAACAACTATACAAATAGAAGAAAAGGAAAATCATCCTCAATATGCAGGATTTTGGATTCGTTTTGGAGCATGGGCAATCGATAGTGTCATTTTAGGTATTCCTTTATTATTTTTTTCTAATATCATTTTTGCTTTATTTATCAGTTCAATGGAAATACCTAATGAATTATTGTTGGATCCAGCAAGTATAAATGCATTATCTGATTCTGAAATTTTATCTCTATTAGGCTCCATAATGACCGCTTTTTTTGGAACGATGGCAGTATGTATGTTTATTAGTCTTTTTTATTATTCACTGTTTCATGCTTCTAAATGGCAAGCGACAATTGGAAAGAAATTATTAGGTTTAAAGGTAGAGGATTTGAAAGGAAATAAGCTTTCTTTCTGGAGAAGTTTAGGAAGATACATAGTATCAAGTCTCCTTTCAGGAATTTTATTAATTGGCTTTATTTTGGCAGCGTTCACGGAGAAAAAACAAGCGTTACATGATTTAATTGTAGGTTCCATTGTTGTAAGAAAATAATTCATAAACTCTGTGGGCTTATCTATAATGTGAGTGAGACGACAAACATTATGGATAAGCCAAATGGTTCTTAAGGGAAACAAACAGGAGTATGTTATTTTATCGCTACATACCCGCTATTTGAGAGGAGAGCTTGATAGATGGAACCGATAACCAATAAAACAGAAATGAAAAAAAGAGGGTTGGCATTATATTTTACTTTGCCCATAATATCATGGGCCCTTTATGATGCGGCTAATACTATTTTTTCGTCTAATATTAATACAATCTTTTTCCCCTTGTATTTACAAGATATGGTTGGTTCGAATGAAGTAACCAAACAGATTGCTTCGACTTTTATTACATATGCGAATGCATTAGCAAGCTTTCTGTTAGTTATCTTTACACCATTATTTGGCGTAATGATGGATCGAACTGGAAAAAAGAAAAAATATATTGTTATTTTAACATTATTAACTGTATTTGGAACCATTGCTATGGGGTTTTTCTCTTTTATCCCGTCTACACAACAAATATTTGGAATTCCGATATCCTTAGCACTTGTTATCCTCTTTTTTGTTTTATCTAAATTTACTTATCATTCTAGCTTAGTGTTCTATGATACGATGATTTCTGATTTAGGAACAAAGGAACAGATTCCATTAATCTCTGGATTTGGTGTAGCCATCGGTTATATTGGAACACTGATTGGATTAACTGTTTATCTCTTTATAGATGAAGGGGCATATAATCAATCCTTTATTCCAACTGGTATTCTTTTTTTACTTTTATCCTTGCCATTATTTTTTTTCATTAAAGATACACCAAAAGAAAATATCCAAAAACAATCTGTTCTTTCTGGATATCGAGAAATAATAGAAACTTTTAAACAAATGAAAAGTTATCGGAAAATTTTCACCTTTATGCTTGCTTACTTTTTTCTAAATGATGCATTAGCCACTACTATTGCGACGATGTCTGCATATGCCAATGCGGTTATTGGATTAGATACTGGTAAATTTATTGTTCTTTATCTTGTGTCAACCATTGCAAGTATTATTGGTTCCTTTGTTTTTGGATATATAACGAAAAGTGTTGGTGCATACAGAGCTGTTCGTTATGTGGGGATACTGTTAGTTATTGCGATTATTATTGCAACGCTTGCTAAAAATGAAGGGTTATTCTGGGTAGCTGGCAGTTTATTTGGAGTGGCGCTTGGAAGTATGTGGGTAACAACAAGAACCTATATCGTTGAAATTACCCCAGAAGAGAAAAGAGGACAATTTTTTGGTTTGTTTGCTTTTTCTGGAAAAGTATCATCTATTATCGGTCCTTTAATATATGGGACAATTACATTGGTTTTTGCTGAGTACGGTAATATTGCAAGTAGATTTGCGCTAAGTTCTTTAATCATTCTAACTATTATCGGATTAGTGATTCATGCACGTATAAAGGAAGACTGATGGAAAAAAGATTTCTTCCTTCCAAATAGAAGAGGAAAACGAAGCTGTTTATGAATGCTAACAAAAGCAAATATTCCGTGAGAAGGTGGAATATTTTCATATTGTTCTTTCATGAATAGCTTTTTATTAGCCTTTTTTGCAAAAAAATGGATACTAAAAATACTATAGGTTGTAGAATAACTTTTCTTCACCTCAAAATTTAGGAAATTTAAAGAGCCTTACTTTAAGAGTAGATAAAAAGTCCGATATAAAAGATAGGTATAAATAATTTGATGTAGTCTGGCTAAATAAGTGAATTTTTAGGCGAGCGAAAGGACAAACAGAAATGAAAAATGATAAAGGGATACTTTTAGAAACGGGAACAAATGAATTAGAAATTGTAGAATTCAGCGTAGGAAAGAACCATTTTGGAATCAATGTGATTAAGGTTAAAGAAATCATTAATCCAGTGCCAATCACGCCAATCCCACACGCACACCCATATATAGAGGGGATTATGGAGTTAAGGGGAGAAGTATTAACTGTTGTTAATCTTGCAAATGTACTTGGTTATCCTCCTTCTGATACTCCTGAAAAGGACAAATATATTGTTTCTGAATTTAATAAAACAAAAATAATTTTCCATGTTCATAATGTAACACAAATTCATCGAATATCATGGGAAAACATTGAAAAACCATCTGAAACGTACTATGGAACGGACAGCCAGATTATCGGAGTAGTAAAATTAAAGGGAGAAATGATTTTATTATTAGATTTTGAAAAAATCGTTGTTGATATTAATCCGGAGTCGGGAATCAATGTTCAACAAGTAAAAAAATTAGGTGATAGAAAAAGAAGTGACAAGAAATTAATTGTTGTGGAAGATTCTGCCCTGTTAAGAAAATTATTAGAAGATACTTTAAATGCTGCTGGATTTCAGGAGATCACCTTTTTCGAAAATGGGCGTGAAGCTTTAGCCTATTTAACAAAAACTATAGAGGATGGTCATTCGGTTGAAGAAGTGGCTCAATTAATGATTACCGATATAGAAATGCCGCAAATGGATGGACATCATTTAACAAAAGTAGTAAAGGACAATCCTAACTTAGCAACATTGCCAATTGTTATATTTTCTTCGTTAATCACAGATGATTTAAGACATAAAGGTCAAGTAGTAGGAGCAAATGCTCAAGTAAGTAAACCTGAGATTAATGAATTAATTCATATTATCGATAACATCATATTATAAATGCTGATGAATTAGCAGTCTGCATGGGAGTTGCCTTTTTGCTTAAGAGAAGGGAAGCGAATCCAGCTTCCTTTGTCTTTAAGAACTACTTTGAGAGACTGGCACATGGGTGACCCAACCAATTATACGGAGAGGTTAATAAAGATTTCGTATAATTGGTTGGGTTTTTATTCTTTTTAGGAAAGAAGGCTTGTGGTAAATACCACAGACTTAAATACACTTCACTTTTCATGGGCTATACCTGTATTATTTCCTGGAGCCTCTTTACAAATAAATTCTTTTCACTATTTTATATTCAAATCAAGCATTATATTATGCATTATTATTTTGCATAATATCTTTATGTATTTTCTCAAATAGTTCTACTGGTAGGGAGTATTTAGTTGTTTTAAAGTTTTGCCAATTAGTAATGATTTCTACCATATTACCCTTTTTCTCAACTTCTAGAAGGGCATTTTCGCCAATATCCCTTACAGATATGAGCCTGTCTCCGTTTTTTTTCTCCGTCTGTTTATATTCATAATTAATACCAAATTTACGCATAATACCTCTCCTTTAAAATAGTTTTATAGTATTACCTTATCATAAGTTATATGTGTGGAGACTAAACAAACATTAAGATAGCCGTAAATAAAATATTATTATTCGGGTTACGGTTTACGTAACAATATTTTTTGAAACACCCTTTTTATACCGTAAAACAGCCACCCCATCATTCCAACTTATGTATGGGGTGGCTGTTTCTTAGGTGAAATGTATCCTAGCTGCATTATAGTATTAATTGCTCTCTTTTAGTTGATATAATCGAGGGGATTACCGTTTTCATTCAAGGTACATTAAAAATTAATAGCTTTCACCAAGTTTTTTAAAAACAGGCTTTTGGTATTTCTTTTTGCGGATTGAATGATTAGGTGGCGTATCTTCTTTTAATCCAGTATAAGTGGATAAAAGCTTTTTAGACTGTGTTAAGGAAAGAGTAGATTTGGGATTTCGAATACTTTGATTGAGAGATCCTAAATGTGGCAATTCCTCAAAATCCTTTTTAGTCGGAGGCAAATGAAATGTATAGTTTTCACACGCAATCAATAAATCTGATTGTTGTTGACTATATTTTGGATTATTTGAGAAGTGTAGACCGATTTTCTTTGCTTTTCCTTCTGCTAATAGTTTATGTAAACTGTCATGCTTTAATTTATATAAAAACTTTGGGTTTGGAGCAGTTTTTGCATGACGGTTTACAACTGAGATTGCTTGAAGAAGATTTACAACAGTAGGTTGTATTGGCGGCGGATATTGTTGCTGCTTATTCAATTGTTTTAACTCTCCCTTCTATTGTTTAGTACAAGTTATTATACTATTTTTTGCGAAAGAAGGAAATAAAAAAGAAATATCTTGTCTATCAAGTGTGCTCCTGAAGCAAGGTTAAGATAAATTTTATTTTAAGAATAGACATAATTTTTTATCTATTTGAGTACAGAAATGGATTCACATGCCGATAATAGTAGTAAAAGAAAAGTTGATAGGTTGTGTACATTTTTTTAGAACAAATTATTATATTGCTGCATGTAAGGAATGAGATGGATGGACAAATATAATGAGAATAGCACAAGTAAGAAAATAATCGCTCAATCCAAATCAAATATAGAGAATATTATTTTTGAAATTATTTTTATGTATATTAAAGATATGGTCTTTATCATGAAAGTAGAGAAAGGGGAAATTTTTCGCTATATTTTTGTAAATGAAGCTGCATTCTTGTTCGCTAAATTACCAATCAACTTTATAGGGAAAAAAATCCAAGATGTTAATTCTGCGTACATATCTGCTAGATTACAAAAGGAATATTCTACAGTGTGTAAGAGGAAGGAAAATCATAGTTATACAGATCAAATCAAGCTTAATGATTGAGAGCTTATCTATGCAGAATCTGTTTTAACGCCTATAAAGGATGATAAAGATGAGGTGAAATACATTGTTTCTATAACGAGAGATATTACAGAATCCATCAAGGAAAAACTTTTATTATATGAAAGTGAACAACGATATCGTTCATTAGTAGAGAATAATTTAGATGCTGTTCTCACAGTCAATTTAGATGGCGTTATACAGGAGGTGAATCCTGCTGGGTTGAAATTAATTGGTTTTAGTGACGAAGCTAAAACGATTTTTTCGCTTTATGATCTAATAGATGAGGAGAATACACTTTTTTATGGTAGTTTTAAAAAGTGTAAACTGACAAAAACATCACAATCAGTTGATTGTAAATTAATAAGTAAAAATGGAAACGAATTATCTGTTCATTCGAAATTCGTACCTATTATAGTGAATCATACCATTAAGGGGATTTATGTCATCTTAAGAGATATTTCAGAAAAGAAGAAGACAGCAGAAAAGATTCAGTTTATGTCTTTTCATGATCAGCTGACAGGACTTTATAATAGACGGGCTCTAATGGAGGCTATAAACCTTGAAATAAAAAGAGCGGAAACAGACCAAGCTGCTTTCGCTTTAATGACCATTGATTTAGACAGATTTAAATATATTAATGATACATTTGGTCATATTGTTGGCGATCAAATTCTTGTAAAAGTCGCGGAACGCTTATTAGAGTTTAATAATTACAAATGCCATGTGTATCGTCAAGGAGGAGATGAATTTAATATTCTTCTTTCGCAAACGAATAGACAAGAAGTAGCAAGTATTGCTCAACAAATACTTTCAACCTTTGCTAATTCTTTCTATCTAGATTCTCAGGAATATTATATAAGTCCCAGTATAGGAATTAGTATGTATCCACAGGATGGAGAAGATATTGAAATATTGATTAAAAATGCTGATGAGGCACTTTTTCGAGTAAAAGAAAGAGGCAAAGCACACTATCAATTTTATCGTTCCGATATGACAACAGCTTTAACTAATATAGTATCAGTTGAAACAAAATTGCGAAAAGCTGTTCAAAGGAATGAACTGAAATTGTATTATCAGCCGCAAATTGATTTGAACAATTATACTTTCAATAGCTTTGAAGCGCTATTACGGTGGGAGAGTCCCTCCTTAGGCTTGGTTGCTCCCAATGACTTTATACCCCTTGCGGAGGATACGGGTCTCATAATATCGATTGGCAATTGGGTTATTGAAACGGCGTGTGAGCAGATAAAAATTTGGAAGTCACTTTACAATCTAGATGTCAGAATCGCTGTGAATATTTCTCCCAAGCAATTTCAACAACCTAATTTTGTAGAAGTGATTCGCGAGGCTATCAAAAAATATAACATTCAGCCATTCCTCTTAGAAGTGGAAATTACAGAAGGGGTTATGGAGAATATTAAAGAAGCAGTTCCTATTTTGCGGAATTTAAAGGAGTTGGGTGTTATTATTTCTGTTGATGATTTTGGAACCGGCTATTCTTCTCTTAGCTATATAAAGCAATTTCCCATCGATGTGTTAAAAATTGACCAGTCTTTTATTAAAGATGCTGTGACAAGCGCAAAGGATGCTGCCATTACAACCACTATTATTCACTTAGGTCAAAACTTAGGAATGGAAGTAATTGCAGAAGGTGTCGAAAATAAAGATCAGGAAGATTTTTTAAAGAAGGCAAATTGTCAGAAAGCACAAGGTTATTATTATTCAAAGCCATTGACTTGTGAAGACGCAGAACAATTTCTTAGGCAGTTTTAAACATGATTGATGAGCGGAGAACATAAACTTTTAGGAGGGAAGGATGGTTGGCAAATTTGCCATTATAATTTAAGTGTATAGTTAAGGACTGGATTTTTATTAGGAATAATAGGGAGGAGAGTAAGCCAGCCTGAATACACGATCCTAAGCGCGTCAAGAAGACTCATACCGGTGTTTGCCCGCATACAAAGTAAAGTGTATTCAAGCTGCTTGCTTATTACTTGCAGCAAATAACAAAGGGAATCAGTCAGCCCACTAAGAGTTATTCAGCTTTAACCAATATTAAAGTGAAAAAAACTTTTTGGCTTTACCGATAACTAATTGCTCTTGACTTTAAAGCATGCCAGGAGTCAATAAAGTTTTTTTTATTTACCTTGACGTTTTTCTTACCAGATAAGGGATCATTTAAGTAAACATGCTCTTTACTGAACCCGACTAAAACAACTGCATGTAAATCTAATGGCGTTTTAATTGTTCTTCCATTATGTTCCCATGATTCCCATCTATCAGGTAAACGATAATCCCCTGTCGTCCATACGACAATTGGGTAACCATTCTCAACATGTTTCTCTAAGTCATGAAAAGAGGAATTTGTTAAATTAACTGCTCTTTCAGGTAAAAATTTGTTAACAAGGTCTTCCATCGGTCTATCAAACACAGCATAACCAGCCTTTTTCCCAGTCATATCTCCAACAAATCCAGTAGAAGGATCTCCCCATTTAATAATATTTCCGTTTTTTCGGACTAATGGATCTAAGTCCTTCTCTATGTCTTTAAAAAGGTCCATTTTCGTTACTTTAACACCAGCATAATTTAAGACCATGGTTAAACTTGTTACCTCACATCCATATCGTAATTCTGGATTTTGTTTTACCAAAGGAACATCTAATAGTATTTTATTAGAGGAGCTTGATACTTGACTTACTATTTCGCTTTTTTGTCTTGGATGGTCATCAATATGGAAGTATTCCCAAACTTGCTCCGAACCAAAAAAGGGAGCGAGCAAAAGTAATAGTTTCAACAACTGCATATGACTGCCTCTTTCTTGCCAACTCCTAACGTTATCATACGAAATTCTCATCAAAATATGAGGGCAAATTATTACCAAAAAGGTTAAATTAAGTTGATTCAAATTTAGACTTCATCCATAATGATAGGGTTGAATAGAAAGAATTTTCTATCAATATTTCGAAAGCTAGGAGTTTATATGATATAATTAGGCTTATTTAAATTTCTTAATATAAAGTGAAGAACCTTTGCTAACTAATTAATAAATCCATTTAAGTATAGGGGTTTTTTATTTGAAAAGCGTCGATTTGACAAAGTTTAATTATGATATGCAAAGGAGCTTGCTTTTCTTATAGGGAGGCGATCAAAATATGGATGCTTTGGATATTTTGACTGATTTAGAAAATGTCATCCCTTATTTTCAAGCTATTTTTAGCGCTGATGAACATCGGGTTATTGGATATGAGGTATTAGGTAGATATAATGGGCAAGATGGAGCGGAAAGTCTTGGTGACTTTTTTGCAGATGAAGGAATTCCAGATGAATACAAGCTTGAAGTAGATCAAGTTATTTTGACAAAAGCTTTAGATAAAGCTTTATCTCTTGATGAGGACGTATTGCTTTTTATCAATAGAGATGCTGAAATGCTGATGAAGGATGATGGAGAAGCCTTTTTAGATACCTTATTGGAGTACGAAGGGAAAGGTATCAAGCTGAATCGAATCGTTCTAGAGCTATCCGAAAGAAATTATCAAGGACAATTTGATCATTTAGATCATTTACTAATTTACTATCGCACATATGGTATAAAGATTGCGATTGATAAAATGGGAAGCGATAGCAGTTATCTTGACCGTCTAAGTGATTTAGGGCCTGATATTTTGAAAATTGATCTATTGGCTTTGCGGTCTACGTCCACCTCACATACTTATCAAGATGTATTGTATTCATTATCTATGCTTGCTCGAAAGATTGGTGCTACTTTATTATTTGAAAATATCGAGATGGTTTATCAGCTTCAATTCGCTTGGAAAAATGGAGGAAGATTTTATCAAGGGTATTACTTACATTATCCAGAGGAGAATTTCGTTGAACGTAATAGTAGAAAAGAAACATTGAGAAACATGTTTCATGAATTTATCCTTTCAGAAAAGAAGAAATTAGCGACGATTTATGATTTAACAGAAGAGTTTCAAGGTCAATTACAAGCATTGCTTGTCAAATACAAGAAATATTCTTCCTATGAAGAGTTATTAAAATTATTGTCAGCTGAGTTAACAGAGGCTGCTTTTCGAATGTATGTTTGTGATGAAGATGGGTTTCAGAAATCTGCCAATATTATTAAATATGAGAATGATTGGCTTATACAACCTGAATATGCACATAAAAATTGGAGTTGGAGACCATATTTTTTAGAAAATATTATGAAGATGCGAAATGAAAAAAAAGGGATATTATCTGATCTATACAGTGATATTGAAACCGGCGAAACGGTTAGGACGTATTCTTATCCGTTAAATTCAAAAGAATATTTATTTATTGATTTATCCTATAATTATCTTGATCGAATGAAATTATTGCTTCCTTAACAACAAGCTGAAGAGATTTTCTCTTCAGCTTGTTTTATTAGGAATAGAAAGGGTATGGAAGAGTAATGAAGTGGTAGAGCAATTAGAGAAGGGAAGGATTTGATGAAAAAAAGCTTCTTTATCTTATTGATTATTTCTATGTGGAGTGTTTTTCCGTATTCCATTGACGCCGCCAGCCGTTTGACAAGTAGAGAGGAAGTATTCGCTTTTGTAGAAAAGGCATTCCGGGCACAAGTATCATTAAGTAAAGAAGCGAGAGAAATGGAGGAGATAGAAGAAATCTTAACGCCTTATTTTTCAGACAAACTAATTTATTTATTTCTTAATGAAAACCTGAAGGGAGAACAAGGGAACTTTTTTACATATGGTAATGAATTTGGTAAATATTATCTACCTTTTTATCAATTATCAGAACAAACTTTTGTAGAACAAGAAGAGAATAGTATACTCCTATATGAATATTATGAACCAATTGTTATTGGAGAAAAAGTATATGAAGGTTCTTATGAAGGGATTTTGATCAGAAAATTGAATAATAAATGGCTTATAACAAATATGTTTTCAGATAAAGAGGTAAGGTCCATTTTAAAGAGTAAAGAAAAAAACTATAGTACATTAGTGTATATGCCGTTATTTTCCATTGATAATCAAGTTACTTATATAAAGAATGAGAATAAAAACTATAATGATGTCAACACAAATCATCTCTAATATAATCATTTTAAAGTTTATGGCGCACATTAGGTGCTGTACGCCACAATAAGTATTAAGAAAGATTCAAAGCTTCCTTTAGCTTTTCCAAATCAAATCCATAAATGACTGTTCCATCAATTACGAATGTTGGAGTGGAAAAAGATTGATATTTCTTTATTAAGTCTTTTTTGGCATGAGGGTCCTTTTGAATATCTCTCATTTCGAAATCAAAACCATGTTCTTTTAAGAATAGCTTTGAATATTCGCAAGGGGGACAATCTGGTTGAGTAAACAATGTGATTTGATGCATAATGCTCCTCCTACTTTTATCTTTAACTAAAATCATACAAAGAAAGTTATTATCATGCAATTCTTTTGAGTGATAAAAGAATTTCTTGTCATCATTTTAGCAAGAAATTATGCTCCTAAGGAAAGTGTGTATGTTAATTTGTGAAATGGTAAGAATATTCAGAGGAAATAAATAATAAAAAAACACCGAGTTTTTTTCAGTTTTACTTGGACAAACTCTCGACAATCTTTTATTCTGTTAGTATTGGCATTTTACACAAGAGGCGAATTGTAACTAAATTAAACGAAGAAAGTGTATAGAAACATGCTAATAGTGAAACCTATGCTTAATAAAGGTTTGTTTGAAAGGAGAGAGAGCATGTCACAATTACAAGGCATATTAACAAGATTGAAAAATCTACAAGAGCAGGCAACTGGGGGAGAACCAACTCAACGTTTCTTTGAGGTAAATGGAGAGAGAAAGTGTCAAGTAACATTTCATCCGAAAACTGAGACGTTTGAACTAGAAGTATATAATGACAAGGAAAAACCAAAAAGATATCAATTTGATAATGTTGATATGATTACGATTGAGATTTTTGATTTAATTCAGTAATCTTATTTAAAAAAATCTTCAGCAAGGTGGAACAGTCCATTTTGCTGAAGGTTTTTTTAGTTTTTAGTACTTACAGCTAGTAATTCAGGAGAATTTAATCAATATTAGGATAAAAAGCTCTAAAGATTGAAAATATTTCCTACATGAAAAAAACATGAGAATCCATACTAATGGTTGAGGTGATAAACATGATGCCAACGGTTATTTGTCCAGAATGTTCACAGGAAGAAAAACTGGAAAATGTCTTAACTGCTCAATCTAATCAAAATGTGATTTTTCGATGCCCACATTGTCAACTGCTTGTAAGGAATATAAAAACGAGTAAGGGTTAAAAGAGCATAATGCCGAGAACTATGATAAAATGAGATATAAATATATTTTGTGAGGAGTTTTCGGCTATGATAAGTATGCACAGCGAAGAGTTTTTAAACATTACTTTACAGGACTTATTAATTCCATCTGAACGAGTAGCACATGTGCAGATAGGAAATAGTTTAGAACACGCTCTGCTTGTCTTAACAAAAAGTGGATACTCAGCAATACCAGTATTAGATGCTCATTATAAACTCCATGGCTTAGTCAGCACTCCGCTCATCATGGATAGCATATTAGGCTTAGAAAGAATTGAATTTGAGAAGCTTGAAGAAATAAAAGTGGAAACAATTATGAATAAGGTAATACCAAGAGTGAAGAGCAATAGTTCTGTATTACATACGATAAAATATTTAGTAGACCATCCTTTTATTTGCGTGGAAACAGACGATGGCTATTTTGATGGAATTTTAACAAGAAGATCCATACTAATGCGACTTAATATTTATTTGCATCAACTCAATCAAAATGAACGCTAAAAGTAATATTCCTTCATCTACGGCTACCGCTCTTGTCTGCCTCTTCATTAGAGATGTATCCCTCTTTTGATAACAATTTTTATTTTATGAGGATAATGTCATGTCAACGATTTCTGAATTACAACTATTAACTGTACTTTCACAGGAAATGAATATGCGCAAAGCAGCAGAGAGATTATTTGTCACCCAGCCAGCTCTTTCTCAAAGGCTGCAAAATATTGAGAAAGACTGGGGAACCCCGTTATTTATTAGGTCACAAAGAGGCCTTTCTCTTACTGCAGCTGGCGAATTAGTAACGACATTTGCAAGGGAAACATTAAAAAAAGAAGAAGAAGTAAAAGAATCCATTCATGCATTTAAAGAAGAAGTATATGGAACATTAAAAATAGCTGTCGCAAGTATAGTTGGACAAAATTGGCTTCCAGAAGTATTAAAACGATTTGTTGAGCGCTATCCACAAGCAAAAGTATCATTAGTAACTGGTTGGAGCAGCGATATGATGAAATCAGTTTCAGAGGATAATATGCATATCGGTATCATAAGAGGTGCATCTGATTGGAAAGGGATAAAAATGCATTTATTCGATGATCCACTTTATTTAGTGGATCGAGAAATTGCTAAGTTAGAAGATATTGCCTTAACTGATCGACCGTTTATCCAGTTTAAAAGTGATTCTAACTATTACGAAGAAATACAAGTTTGGTGGCATCAGAATTTGCAAATGCCTCCTAAGAATACTATTGTTGTAGATCAAATTGAAACATGTAAACAGCTTTCTTTTAATGGCATTGGATATAGTATCTTACCTTCCATTGCCTTAAGAAAAGCTGATGAGTCACTATCAAGAATACCATTATTTAATGATAATAATAAACCTATTACAAGAGGGACTTGGTTAATTGGCTATGAAGCGAATTTTCAATTAAAGCAAGTTCAAGCGTTCATAGAGATTGTCAATGAATACCTTGAAGAAGAAAAAGTGAAAGCAATTAATCCTTAATATTATAATAATAATTGCTTGTTTTCATAACTTTTGTTTGGTAAAGTAATTTTTATATTGTAATTTATACATAACTGGAGGTAAAGAAATGAAAATGATGGATGCAAATGAAATTATTTCATTTATTCAAAATAGTACAAAATCTACACCTGTTAAGGTATATGTAAAAGGGGATTTATCAGCTGTTGAATTTGGTGAGAATATCCAAACCTTTATTAGCGGGAATTCTGGTGTGATTTTTGGAGAATGGACAGACATTCAAAGTGTAATTGAAGCTAATAAGGATAAAGTAACAGATTATGTAGTTGAAAATGATCGTAGAAATTCCGCTATTCCTTTATTAGATTTAAAAAATATTAAAGCTCGTATTGAGCCAGGCGCAATTATTCGTGACCAAGTTGATATTGGTGATAATGCTGTTATTATGATGGGTGCTGTTATTAATATTGGTGCTGTTATCGGCGAAGGCACAATGATTGATATGGGAGTTATTATGGGTGGACGAGCTACTGTCGGTAAAAACTGTCATATTGGAGCAGGTGCAGTATTAGCTGGTGTAATTGAGCCTCCATCTGCTAAACCAGTTATAATTGAAGATGATGTATTGGTTGGTGCAAATGCTGTTATTGTAGAGGGTGTAACTGTAGGAAAAGGGTCTGTAGTTGCTGCAGGAGCTATCGTATTAGAAGATGTTCCAGCGAATACATTAGTAGCAGGAGCTCCTGCACGAGTAGTAAAAGAAATTGATGATAAAACAAAATCAAAAACAGAAATTATGCAAGAGTTACGTCAATTATAATTTTGATGAAAAGCGTGGAGAAACTTCCGCGCTTTTCTTGTAGGTAATCTAATGAGCTATGTAAAATTGTATAAAAAAGGAAGAGTAGGGGAGCTATATGGGGAATACGATAGATTTAGTTACTATTCGCAGACAGCTGCATAGAATTCCGGAGCTTGGATTTAAAGAATTTAAAACACAGCAATATTTACTACAGATGATTCAAAGCGTCGCAGATGAACGTGTAGAAGTGAAAACATGGAAGACTGGGATTATCGTAAAAGTGAATGGACTTAATCCAACAAAAACGATTGGCTATCGTGCTGATATGGATGGATTACCGATTGTGGAAGAAACATCATTATCCTTTGTATCAGAGCATCCGACTGAAATGCATGCTTGCGGTCATGATTTTCATATGACGATCGCATTAGGTGTGCTAACTAATATTATTAATAATCCAATTAACGATGATGTGGTATTTATCTTTCAACCTGCAGAAGAGGGACCAGGCGGTGCTGAACCGATGTTGAAAAGTGAGGAGCTCCAAGCATGGAAGCCAGATATGATAATAGCTCTTCATGTTGCTCCGGAATATCCTGTAGGGACGATTGCGATTAAGCCTGGCTTATTATTTGCGAATACATCAGAACTCTTTATTGATTTAAAAGGGAAAGGGGGACATGCAGCCTATCCTCATTTAACAAATGATATGGTTGTTGCTGCATGTACATTAGTATCCCAGTTACAGTCCATCGTGTCTAGAAATATAAATCCACTTGAAAGTGCTGTTGTAACGATTGGGAAAATCACAGGCGGAACGGTTCAAAATGTTATCGCCGAAACAGCAAGGCTAGAAGGAACGATGCGTACGCTTTCTAGTGAAGCAATGGAAAAAGTAAAAAAACGCGTTCAATCTTTAGTAAAAGGAACTGAAATCGCCTATGACTGTGAATGCACCATTGATTTCGGAAGTGGTTATTATCAAGTCTATAATAATGAGTTATTAACGAAAGAGTTTATGGATTTTATTATAGAGGAAACAGAAGCAACCTTATTTGAATGTAAAGAAGCCATGACAGGGGAAGATTTCGGTTATATGTTAAAGGAAATCCCAGGATTTATGTTTTGGCTAGGAGTTGACTCTACCTTTGGATTACATCATAGCAAGCTTAATCCGAAAGAGGATGCTTTACAGTTGGCTGTAAATGTATTAACAGCGTATTTAACCAAAAAAGGCAATTAAGAATAGAGGAACTCTGTTTTATATAAAAGAGAAGGCTTACTGCAAAATGGACAGTAAGCCTTTTTTTAACTCTTTTTATCTACTATAATCGGAGTTTCTGGAAGTTTAATACCATTTTCATCAAGTGCGATTTTTACTTCTTGTCTGATTAATCGTTCGACACCCCATTGCTCCATATTGATTGTTTTGGCTAGTATTCTAATAGTAAGAGTATTTGGTCCCATGTTTTGTATGCCAACCACATCTGGTCCATCCGTAATGACTGTGTTTTCTTTGGCGATATGTTCACATAGAGCCTTTAAAATTTCTAATGTTTTTGGTATATTATTATGTACAGAAATTTCTATATCGACTAAAGCTTGCATTTCTCCCCGAGAATGGTTACTAAGCTGTGTGATTTCTCGATTAGGAATAAAGTGTAATGTTCCATCAGCACCTCTAATTTGTGTTGTTCGCAGCCCTACTTGTTCGACAGTACCTGAAAAATCCCCTATCGATACAAGTTCCCCCACATCTAACTGTTTTTCTAATAACAAAAAGAATCCTGATACTAGGTCACTTACTAAACCTTGTGCACCAAAACCAACTGCTAATCCAATAATACCAGCTCCAGCTAATATGGCTGTTGCATCAATTCCTAGCAATTGAAGAATAGTAATAATGAGTATAAAAAATAATACATAGGTAATTAGATTATTCGTTAAGCTTTCTAAAGTGAAGGCTCTGCCACGTGAGATAGAATGCTTTTGAATATAAGTTTCGAATAATTTATTTATTACCTTTTTAGCCATCTTTTTGATGAAAATATAACTTAACAGAATCAAGATAATTTTTAACGCTAATAGAGAAGATTCTAGAAGGAAATCTCCCCATTCTATATTTTGGATATACGTTTTTAGTTTATCAACATAAATCATTAGAAATTGTACTCCTTTTAATGAAAAATAAGTTTTTTCTTTTTATTCCCTTTAAAGTATTTGATAAACTAGGAGATGGATCTATTAAGCTTCGGATAAGTTAGTTACTTGATAGATTTGCAAATAAGGATACTCTGTTTATCTAAAAGCGGGGAGACATGATTCACTAACTTTTTATGTGATTAGTTCAGCAAAAAATATGCGTATAGGAATAAAAAGAAAGAAGGTAACGAATCATTGAAAATAGGTGAGCAACTTCCAAACTGGAATACTCCGACCATATGGATTAACGGGGAAACAAAGCTTACAAATGAAATAGGCGATAAGCTGATTTTAATTCACTTTTGGTCTGTAAGTTGTTATTTTTGTAAAAGGGCTATGCCCGAATTAAACCAATATAGGGAGTTATATCAAGATAATCTTCTAATAATATCTGTGCATTTCCCTCGAACAGAGCGAGATTTAGATATTGATTTAATAAAAAAGACTGCCAAGACGTATAGTATGACACAGTCCATTTATGTAGATCATGATTTTCAGCTAGCCAAGGCATTTTCGAATGAATATGTTCCCTCCTACTATTTATTTGATAGGGAAAGAAAGCTGCGGTACTACCAGGCGGGCGGAACTAATTTAAAAATGTTAAATACACGCATCAACCGTGTCATAAATAATCAACAATAACTGGCTGGAAAACAATCATTAGCTTTTATATATTAATCAAGTGGTTTAATGTTATAATAAGGACGATTTATTTAGGTGAAATTTTTATAATTGTTGGAGGATTTTATTGTGAAAAGAGCATTTGCGGTTATTGGCCTTGGAAGATTTGGTGGTAGTATTTGCAAGGAATTGACCGAACTAGGTATGGATGTAATGGTCATTGATAAAAGTGAAGAAAAAGTAAATGAATACGCAAATCTAGTTTCGCATGCAGTGGTAGGTAATGCGGTAGATGAAACAGTATTGAAAGGTCTTGGGATCCGTAATTTTGACCATGTTATTGTTGCAATAGGGGAAGATATCCAAGCAAGTATTTTAACAACTTTAATGCTGAAAGAATTAGGTGTGCAAAATATAACGGTAAAAGCCCAAAATGATTATCATGAGAAAGTACTAAGTAAAATTGGAGCAGATGCAGTTGTTCATCCTGAAAGGGATATGGGCAAGAGAATAGCTCATAATATTGTCTCTAACAATGTCCTTGATTATTTAGAGCTATCGGATGAGCATAGTATTGTGGAAATTAAAGCAAGTCATAAATTAGATGGTCGTTCGATCATTGATTTAGATATTCGTGCCAGATATGGAATCACTATTGTTGCCATAAAAAGAGGGAAGGAAATTATCGTTTCTCCTCAAGCATCAGAATCAATTAGAGAAAAGGATATCTTAATTGTAATTGGAGCTGACTCGGATATTAATCGTTTTGAGAAAAAGGTTATGTCTTAACAAGAAAAAGGAGCTATTTGTTCGATATAGAACAAATAGCTCCTTTTTACTTATTTATACTTCCATGATAATAGGAAGGATCATTGGGCGACGTTTTGTTTTTTCATATAGGAATGGAGAAATAGTATCAATTATTTCATTCTTTATTTCTGACCATTGTGTCGTTTTGCGTTCCATTACTTTATTTAAATGTTTACTTATTAGTGTTTGTGCATCATTGATTAAATCACCAGACTCACGCATGTACACAAATCCTCTTGAAATAAGATCAGGTCCAGCGGCGATTCTAAAATCAGTCATATTAATACTCACCACGACAACCACTAAGCCTTCTTCTGAAAGAATTCGACGATCACGTAAAACAATATTTCCAATGTCGCCAATTCCGCTTCCGTCAATATATACATTTCCAGATGGAATTTTACCTGCAACCTGTGCTGAATCGCTTGAAAGTGCTAATACTTCACCATTATCCATAATGAAGCAGTTCTCTTCTTTGACGCCACAATCAACAGCAGTTTGAGCGTGTGTTTTTTGCATTCTAAACTCACCATGGATTGGCATAAAGAATTTAGGTTTAATTAATCGAAGCATTAGCATTTGCTCTTGTTGACCACCATGACCAGAAGTGTGAATATTGTTAAGTGGTCCATGAATTACTTCCGCACCTGCTCGGTAAAGTTGATTGATTGTTTTATTAACACTTAATGTATTACCTGGTACTGGATTGGAAGAGAATACCACAGTGTCACCAGGGATAATCTGGATTTGTCTATGCGTACCATTAGCAATTCTTGATAGAGCTGCCATTGGTTCACCTTGGCTTCCTGTACAAAGTATGACCACTTGATTAGCTGGCAGTCGGTTAATTTGTTGCGGATCAACAAAAGTTTCTTTTGGTGCTTTTATAAAGCCAAGTTCCAAACCGATGTTAATAGCAGCTTCCATACTGCGTCCAAAAACAGCTATTTTGCGGCCAAATTCTACGGCTGCATCTGTTACTTGCTGTAAGCGATAAATATTGGAAGCGAAAGTAGCAAAAATCAATCTACCGTCCGCCTTTATAAAAGTATCATGGATGCTTTTTCCGACTTTTTTCTCCGACATAGTAAAATTAGGAACTTCACTATTTGTACTATCAGATAATAAGCACAAAACGCCTTCTTTCCCTATTTCAGCCATTTTTGTTAAATTGGCAGGTTCCCCAACTGGCGTAAAGTCAAATTTAAAATCTCCAGTGTGTACAATGTTCCCAGGTGGTGTTTTGACAACAATCCCATAGGAATCAGGTATACTATGAGTAGTTCTAAAGAAAGAAACCGATGTTTTTCTAAATTTAATGATATCGTCTTCTTGAATTTCATGCATCGTTGTTTGGCGCAATAATCCATGCTCTTCCAATTTGTTACGAACAAGTGCTAATGCCAGTTTGCCTCCGTAAAGAGGGATATTAACTTGTCTTAAAAGGTAAGGAATACCACCAATATGATCTTCGTGACCATGCGTGATAAATAAGCCTTTAATTTTGTCTACATTCTTCTCTAAAAAAGTATAATCAGGAATAACATAGTCAATTCCTAAAAGCTCGTCCTCAGGAAATTTAATTCCAGCATCAATTAAAATAATTTCATCTTGAAACTGGACACCATACGTATTTTTACCGATTTCCCCTAATCCTCCTAGGGCAAATACAGCAGTTTGATCATTTTTTACAAATTTCATTATTCAATCTCCAATACTGTAAAGTCTTCGTTTTGTTGTTCATATTCTAAGAATGCACCTTCTACGCCAGTAATAAACTCGATATTATATGGTTTTTCTGCTAATTTTGTTCGAACATCTCTTTCTGATGAACCTTTAACGAAAATAGTTCGCGTATTTTCTCTTACTGGTACCTCTGTTTTTAAATCTTGAAAATATACTTTAAATATCATTGTAAATCGCTCCTTAATCATTTGTTTCTGAAATTTATTATATAAAAAAATAACATGGTTTTCATGTTTTTTCTTTTAATAGCCATTATATTAGAAAGGTTCTTTTCTCAGTGAGTTTATGTGAAACTGATGGATGGAAAAAGATATTTACCCTCTATATATTATTATGAAACATATTAATATTACATAAGTTTATGTATGATCATTCTTATGAAATCGTTATTAAAACAAAAGGTCAGACTCAATACCATAATGCTTGGTTTGTATAGCGGTATAATAACCACTATATTTAACTAAGCGTGGTATTGGCCGGACCATAAAAATACCCTTCAATTTTTTAAGCTATTGTTTTTTTGCGAAGTAAATCTTTCCACTGTTTTAAAAGCTTCTTTCTTAGCTTCTTTAACATAGTGGATCATCTCCTTAATTCTATTTTAAACCATTCTTGTACAAAGTAAAGTCATCTTCTCATTTTATATTTCTTTTTGTAAAAAAATAGTTTATTAAATGGTGTTTTTTCAATCCGATCATTCAAAATTGAAGGCGGTTTTACATTATTTGGATACGAAAGAATGGTTTATTCCTTTTATTTGGCTAATTTCATAGTGGGTCGTTAGATAAGAGTATTTAGGAAGCGTCAATTTTCTATCTTAGTGTGAAGCTAATAGAAAGAATCGTTAACTAGACATGTTTTAGAGACGATAAGCATTCCTTTTATTTTCTATGAAAACAGCCTTTTATATAAATAGTATATGAATATTTTTGTAAGATTCTCATGGATAATGTTGGTAATTGTAAAATAGGCTGAATGGAGAGCGATCCTCTGTAGCAGGATAAAACCTTATTTAGTATAAAACAGGGAAGTAGAAGGGAAAGAAGAAGAGGCTCGAATAGTAATGATCGAACCGTTTCTTTCTATAAAAAGTTATCTTTCAATAGGTAATGCGTTATCAATAGGAAGAAAAGGATCTTTTTCATTGATATGATCATAAAACATCACGCCGTTTAGATGATCAATTTCGTGTTGGAAAACAATTGCTGGTAATCCTTTAAGGCGTAATTTTACTTCTTTTCCTTCTAAATCAATCCCTTTCAAAGTAATTCTTGCATACCTTGGAACGAAACCTGGAATGGTTTCATCGACAGAAAGGCAGCCTTCGCCAGTTGTTAAATAAGCTTTTTCAATGGAATGGCTGATGATTTTAGGATTGAATAAAGCGTAGCTGTATTGCTTGTCATTTTCATCTTTAACGTGCACAGCAATCATTCTTTTGGAAACATTTATTTGCGGAGCAGCTAAGCCTACCCCGCCTCTTAATCCATACTTATCTGCTAATTCGGGATTTTGGCTATTTATTAAATATTCCATCATGCTTTTTAGAATGTTTTTTTCCTCTTCGCTTGGTGGCATGATAACTTCGCTTGCCACTTGTCTCAATGTCGGATGGCCATCGCGAATAATATCTGTCATTGTTATCAAAATAATCACTTCCTTGTATCTAACTGTTTATAAAAGTAGTCTAACAGAGATAGAATAAAAAGTTAATAAATGAGAATAGTACTTTATGCAAGAAGATAATTAGATATACCTATAATATATTATAGGACAAGCTAATATGTTTATAATATAAAAATATTTCTAAAGTCATCAGTGCTGCCTGTTAAAAAAATTGGAAACGGACAATTACGCAGGGAAGAATGGAGTTTTTATTAGATTCTTAAAACAGTCTAGATGATTAAGACGAAGGGAACCATTATTGTCAAAGTACAGAAGAATCGATATAGTAATAAGAAAGTGAGGAGGAAACAAATGAAACGAAGTGTTTTAATTAGTACAATTATGCTATTTACGATAATTGCTGCTGGGTGCAATTTTAATTCTCCAAGTGAGAAAATGTATGACAAACTAGAAGAAGTAGTTAAGATTGAAAGTGGTTTTGAAGAACAGCAAGATCCTCTTGTCAAATTAGAAAAGAAGGAACAAGATATTTATTCTAAAATAATTAGTCTTGGATTAGAGGATATGGATGAAATTACAAAATTATCGGACGAAGCTCTAGAATCCATTTCCAAAAGAAAAGAATATATGGATAAAGAAGCAGATAGTATAAAAAAGTCACAAGAAAAGTTTGAAACAATAACAACAGACATAGAAGAACTAGAAAAAAAGGAGGAAAAATCATTAAAGGATAAAGCGGATAATCTATACCAAACAATGATGGCCCGTTATAAAGAACATGATAAATTATACGCAAATTACATAGAAGGGCTTAATAGTGATAAAAAGCTTTATGAAATGTTTAAAGATAAAGATGTGAATATGGATGATTTAGAAAAACAGGTAAAAAAAATCAATGATACGTATGAGAAGGTTTATGAAAATAACAAAACATTTAATGAATTAACGAAGAAATATAATGATTTGAAAGTAGACTTCTATAAAGAAGCCGGCATAAAAATCAAAATGAATGAAGAGGAAGAAGAAAAATAAAGTAATATTTATTACTTGTAGCTTGTCGACAAAAAGATATTGGAGAAGTAAAAATGCATTTTCATGCGTTGCTTGGAGTGGAGGGGGTGAGACTCCCTCGAGGAAAGTTGATATACCAACGTTTACAGCGTTATTTTTTTAGTCCAATATTTTTTTAGGAAAACTCTTTGAATCATATTTTAACTAACTATTCCATTAATTATAATATTTGGTAAGTAAGTGGACGCGACGCTAGAGCCAATAGGGATTTATTGACAAATATACACTATTAGATGCATCCGGTATCTCTACTCTTCTTATGAGGACGTACCCTCCCATGTCTCTTAGCGTCGCGCGCTTACATTCCTTCGTTTGGTCTCATCATAAGGCAGAGGCTGGCATCATGCTCCTGTATGGACTCTAAGTCGTAAGTCTCTCTAAAAGCCAGCTTTCCTGTCATCTTTTTGAATATAACCGTCTTATAGATTTTTATTTGGGTTGGAGGATAGAGAGATCTTGTCTCATTCGCTCCTTATCAAACAGTACTTCTTGCTGACAAAGTCCATGAAAAATCTTTAACATTTTATTACATAGAACGACTAATGCTTCTTTCTTCTTCAAAGGGTTTTCTTTTCTAGAGATATAATACTGATATAAATCATAAAAGGTTTCATTATTTCTAATCAAAGGCAAGACAGCACGATAGAGAAGGGCTCGCAGCTTTCTTCTCCCTCTTTTGGAGATTCGCTTTTGTCCAATCATCTTTCCAGAAGAGTTCTCTCGTAAGGTTAATCCCGCTAATTTAATAAGTTGGCGTGGATGTTTATAATGCTTGAGAGAACCCACTTCTGCTAGTAAATCTATAACGGTAGTTTCCCCAATGCCAGGGATTGATAATAAATAATGATATTCCGCTTGTTGCTCTGCTAGTGTCTTTAAACTTTCATTTACCTGTTCTAATTGCTTTGTCAGAAGTTCGTATTGAGTAATTAAAGAGTAAATTTCTATACGAGCCATATTGGAGCCTTCTGTTAATCCAATAGATTGTACCGCCACTCTCTTTAGTTGTGCTATTTTAGGTCTTGCTGGATACTTTAGTTTTTCCTTTTCCAAGTATAAAAGGACTAACTCCTCGATTTCTTTTTCCATTAAGTCTACTGGTAAAGGGGTATGTTTTAATATGGCACATGCATTCAGCCCTAAATCTTTAAATGCTACTTTAAATTCAGGAAAGTAACGATCCGTCCAGCGAATGATACGATTCTTCACTTTCGAAATGTCCTTTTTCAGATTCCACCGAATAGAGGAACCTTCTCTAAGCTCTGCTTCTATTCCTTCTATTTGACGAGGATCACTAAAGTATCCATTGGTTATTAGTTTAGCAATGACTCTCGCATCCTTCTTATCATTCTTCGTTTGTAAGTTATCATCCAACTCCTTGGAACGATTCACATGTAGAGGATTGACCATGACAAAACGAATATCATTTTGGGTAAGAAAAGCAGCTAAATTCATCCAATAGTGCCCAGTAGGCTCGAATCCAATCAATAAATCATCCTTTTGATGAATTGCCTTTAGATTTTGAAGCTTGAGATAAAATTGATGAAAACCATGATGAGACTGGTGGATAGAAAAAGAGGTACTTAACTCAACCCCTCGATCGTCCACCGCACATGCATAGTGTGTATTTTTAGCAATGTCAATTCCAATGATTAAAGTGGAAGTAGACACTTGATTTAAACGGTGATTACGGGTATTATTCATAATAGATTCTCCTTCTGACGCTGTGTTGATTGGTCTCAATATTAGCATCATAAAGGAGGATCTTTTTTTGTGCAATACCACAGAAACTAATCCCACAGGAATGCTCCTGTGGGATTAGCGAGACAGTCTAAGACCCTGCAGGCTGTAAGCCGAAGCGGCTTAGCGCGAGCCCCACGGAAAGCGAACCCCCGGAGCGGAAAGTAACGTCTAAATTCAAAGAGATTAATAAATATACTTTACTCAAACTTCTATTTCCAAAATACAGGAGTTTGTCTACAGTCTGAAGTAATATTTATTACTTGATTATTCCTTTTATCTATCCCATTAAAATTTTTATAAGTTACAAAATAGAGAGGACAAACGGAGCATGAATTTTGCTTCTTTGGACACACTTTGTTTTGTGGCTTTTTTTGTGGGATAATATTTCAGAATGTAGGAGGTGCTTTGTAACATGCAGTATTCAAAACATACGGAGTTCATAATAGAAAAGAAATGATTTTTCGACACTTTCGCAAGTTATTATAAAACAGTTGCAAATAGTGTTTTCTGTATGATACAGATGTTGTGTTGCAAATAATACAGATGTATTAATTTCATGTAAAAAAATAATAAAAACTTCGAGCTTAAAGATTGACGGATAATATTTAAGTATATTAAACTTATAAATGTATTGAACAGTTGTATTAATATTTACATATAAATAATTGATACAGTCTATACGGAAACCGAATTAATTTTATAAGACGTTTTTTCTTGCGTATTTTGTGGAAAACTGTTTAAGTATGGTTTTTTTTGTTGCTTAGAGCGATATGCTTTAAGGAATAGAAAGCGTTACCCAACTAAGTGTTTACCACATGGCAACACATTGTAAACATCTATTTGTTTTTACAGAAAAAAGTCTTTTAATATGAAAGGAAAGGGTGGCTTTAATGGCTTCTAAAACAAAGAAGGCACAATTTGATGTGCAAGCACAGCTTGAACAAGTGGCAAACCAATTTCAAACACTTCAGATTTTAAATGAAGAGGGCGAAGTTGTAAACGAATCTGCAATGCCTGATTTAAGTGATGAGCAATTACAAGAATTAATGACTCGTATGGTTTATACTCGTATTCTTGATCAACGCTCTATTTCCTTAAACAGACAAGGTCGCCTAGGTTTCTATGCACCTACTGCAGGACAAGAAGCTTCACAATTGGCTTCACAATTCGCATTAGAAAAAGAAGATTTTATTCTTCCAGGATATCGTGATGTTCCACAAATTATCTGGCATGGACTTCCTTTATCTCAAGCATTCTTATTCTCACGTGGTCACTTCCAAGGAAACCAAATTCCTGAAGGTGTAAACGTAATTTCTCCACAAATCATTATTGGTGCACAATACATCCAAACTGCTGGTGTAGCATTAGGAATGAAAAAACGTGGTGCTAAATCTGTTGCAATCACTTATACAGGTGATGGTGGGGCTTCACAAGGTGATTTCTACGAAGGAATTAACTTTGCTGGTGCATTTAAAGCTCCTGCAATTTTCGTTGTACAAAACAACCGTTTTGCAATTTCTACTCCAGTTGAGAAACAATCTGCCGCGAAAACAATTGCACAAAAAGCAGTTGCTGCAGGTATCCCTGGAATTCAAGTAGATGGAATGGATCCATTAGCAGTTTACGCTGCTGTACGTGAAGCTCGTGAAAGAGCAATCAACGGTGAAGGTCCAACATTAATCGAAACTTTAACTTACCGTTATGGTCCACATACAATGGCTGGGGATGACCCAACTCGTTACCGTACTGCTGATCTTGATAGTGAATGGGAAAAGAAAGACCCATTAGTTCGTTTCCGTAAATTCCTAGAAAACAAAGGCATTTGGAATGAAGAGAAAGAAAATGCAGTTATCGAGCGTGCTAAAGAAGAAATTAAAGAAGCAATCAAAATTGCTGATGAAGCTCCAAAACAAAAAGTTACTGACTTAATGAACATCATGTATGAAGAGTTACCAGTTAACTTAAAAGAACAATATGAAATTTATGCAGCAAAGGAGTCGAAGTAAGCCATGGCGCAAATGACTATGATTCAAGCAATCACTGATGCGTTACGCACAGAATTACGTAATGATCCAAACGTATTAGTATTTGGAGAAGACGTAGGTGTAAACGGCGGTGTATTCCGTGCGACAGAAGGTCTTCAAAAAGAATTCAGCGAAGATCGTGTATTTGATACTCCATTAGCTGAATCTGGAATTGGCGGTTTAGCAATCGGTTTAGGACTTCAAGGATACCGTCCAGTACCGGAAATTCAATTCTTTGGTTTCGTTTATGAAGTAATGGATAGTATTTCTGGACAAATGGCTCGTATGCGCTATCGTTCAGGTGGTCGCTACAACGCACCAGTAACTATTCGTTCTCCATTTGGTGGTGGAGTTCATACTCCTGAACTTCATGCCGACAGCTTAGAAGGATTAATGGCACAACAACCTGGTCTTAAAGTTGTTATCCCATCAACTCCTTATGATGCTAAAGGTTTATTAATTTCTGCTATTCGTGATAACGATCCGGTTATCTTCTTAGAGCATATGAAATTATACCGTTCATTCCGTCAAGAAGTTCCAGAAGAAGAGTATACTATTCCTCTTGGAAAAGCGGATGTAAAACGTGAAGGTAAAGACCTTTCTATCATTACTTATGGAGCAATGGTTCAAGAGTCTATTAAAGCAGCAGAAGAATTAGAAAAAGAAGGATACTCAGTGGAAGTAGTTGACTTACGTACTGTAAGCCCACTTGATATCGAAACAATCATTGGATCTGTTGAAAAAACAGGTAGAGCTGTGGTAGTTCAAGAAGCACAAAAACAAGCTGGTATTGCAGCTAATGTTGTTGCTGAAATCAATGATCGTGCAATTCTAAGCTTAGAAGCTCCAGTTCTACGTGTAACTGCACCAGATACTGTTTTTGCATTTACACAAGCTGAAACTGTATGGCTTCCAAACTTTAAAGATATTATTGAAACAGCTAAAAAAGTTCTAACTTTCTAATTAAAACCGAATAATATTCGCACAAGAATTAGAAGATAAGTTAGTTAAAAGAAGAAAATTTTTTCATAAGATATTAGGAGGTTGTCACATTGGCTTTTCAATTTAGATTACCTGACATTGGTGAAGGTATTCACGAGGGCGAAATCGTAAAATGGTTTGTTAAACCAGGCGATAAAGTTCAAGAAGATGATGTATTATGTGAAGTTCAAAATGATAAAGCAGTAGTAGAAATTCCTTCCCCAGTTGAAGGTACTGTAGAAGAAGTGAAAGTGGAAGAAGGAACTGTTGCAGTAGTAGGAGATATCTTAATTACATTTGATGCTCCTGGATATGAAAACCTTCAGTTCAAAGGCGATCATGGTGATGAAGCTCCAGCTGCTGAAGAAGCAAAACCTGAAGCTGTTGAAGAAAGCAAAGGTCAAGAGGCAGAAGTTGATCCAAGCAGACGTATTATCGCAATGCCTTCTGTACGTAAATATGCTCGTGATAAAGGTGTAGAAATTCAACTTGTTTCTGGTACTGGTAAAAACGGACGTATTTCTAAAGAAGATATTGATGCTTACTTAAATGGTGGTGCAACACCTGCTAGCCAACCAGCTGCAGAAGCTGCTCCAGCAGAAACAGCAGCGGAAGCTCCTAAGCCGCTTGCTATTCCAGAAGGTGACTTCCCAGAAACTCGTGAGAAAATGAGCGGAATCAGAAAAGCTATTGCTAAAGCAATGGTAAATTCTAAGCACACTGCTCCTCACGTAACATTAATGGATGAAGTAGAAGTGTCAAAATTAGTTGCACACCGTAAGAAATATAAAGAAGTTGCTGCTGCAAAAGGTATCAAATTAACTTTCTTACCTTATGTAGTAAAAGCTTTAACAAGCGCATTAAAAGAATTCCCAGCTTTAAACACATCATTAGATGATGCTACAAGCGAAATCGTTCATAAGCATTACTATAATATCGGTATTGCTGCTGATACAGAAAAAGGTTTATTAGTTCCTGTTGTTAAAAATGCTGATCGTAAAGGTATCTTTAACATCTCTAACGAAATTAATGAACTTGCTGTTAAAGCAAGAGACGGTAAATTAGCTCCAGCTGAAATGAAAGGTGCTTCTTGCACAATTTCTAACATTGGATCTGCTGGTGGACAATGGTTTACTCCAGTAATCAACCATCCTGAAGTTGCTATTTTAGGTATTGGTCGTATTGCTGAGAAAGCTATCGTTAAAGATGGAGAAATTGTCGCTGCTCCTGTATTAGCACTTTCTTTAAGCTTTGACCACAGAATGATTGACGGAGCTACTGCTCAAAATGCAATGAATCATATTAAACGTTTATTGAACGATCCAGAACTATTGTTAATGGAGGCGTAAAAACATGGTAGTTGGAGATTTTCCTATTGAAACAGATACTATAGTCATTGGTGCGGGTCCTGGTGGATATGTTGCAGCAATTCGTGCAGCACAATTAGGACAAAAAGTTACAATTGTTGAGAAAAACGTATTAGGTGGAGTTTGCTTAAACGTTGGATGTATTCCTTCAAAAGCTTTAATCTCTGCTGGACACCGTTACGAGCATGCTGCACATTCTGCAGACATGGGTATTACAACTGAAAACGTAACAGTTGACTTCTCTAAAGTTCAAGCTTGGAAAGACAGTGTTGTTAAAAAGCTTACTGGTGGAGTTGAAGGTCTATTAAAAGGGAACAAAGTTGATATTGTATACGGTGAAGCATATTTTGTAGATGCTAACACTTTAAAAGTAATGGATGAAAAATCATCTCAAACTTATACTTTTAAAAATGCAATTATCGCAACTGGATCTCGTCCAATCGAAATTCCTACTTTCAAATTCTCTAAACGTGTTCTTGACTCAACTGGTGCACTTGCACTTCAAGAAGTTCCAGAGAAAATTGTAGTAATCGGTGGAGGATACGTTGGTACTGAGTTAGGTGGAGCTTATGCTAACTTTGGTACACAAGTAACAATCCTTGAAGGTGCTGATGAAATTCTTGGTGGTTTCGAAAAACAAATGTCTTCATTAGTTACTCGCAACCTTAAGAAAAAAGGTGCTGAGATCATTACAAAAGCAATGGCTAAAGGTGTGGAAGAAACAGACACTGGCGTTGTTGTTAAATATGAAGTTAAAGGCGAAGAAAAATCAGTGGAAGCTGATTATGTATTCGTAATGGTTGGTAGAAAACCTAATACAGACGAACTTGGTTTAGAACAAGTTGGTATTGAATTAGGCGAACGCGGAATCATTAAAACAGATAAGCAATGCCGTACAACTGTAAGCAATATCTTTGCTATCGGTGATGTTATTTCTGGTCCTCCATTAGCGCATAAAGCTTCTTATGAAGGTAAAATTGCTGCTGAGGTTATTGCTGGACATAACTCAGAAATCGACTATTTAGGAATTCCTGCAGTAGTATTCTCTGAGCCAGAATTAGCAACTGTTGGTCACACAGAAGCTTCTGCTAAAGAAGCTGGTATCGAAGTGAAAGCTGCTAAATTCCCATTTGCAGCAAACGGTCGTGCGTTAGCACTTAACGATGCTGAAGGTTTCTTGAAGCTTGTTACACGTAAAGAAGATGGTCTTGTAATCGGTGCGCAAATCGCTGGTCCAAGTGCATCTGATATGATCGCTGAATTAGGCTTAGCAATCGAAGCTGGTATGACAGCTGAAGATTTAGCTATGACTATCCATGCTCATCCAACTTTAGGTGAGGTAACAATGGAAGCAGCGGAAGTTGCAATTGGCAGCCCAATTCATATCTTACGCTAATTATAAAAAAGAAGTCCTCGTCCCGAGGGCTTCTTTTTTTTATCTTAAAAACGATTCGAGAAAACTTTTTTTGTATCTAATCTAGTTTTAGGGAAGAAAATTAGCTAGTAGAATTTAGACATATTACTGTTTTTTGAAATGAAATAATTATAAAATAAAACAAAAGATTGGTACATATACTAGTATTAATTGTTAATGGAGGAAAGGTGGTGTTTTTCTTGAAGGTTTATACAGCAATTTTATTTCAGCTAATCATTTGGAGTGGGTTTTCTATTATTGAATGGTTATCAAGATATGATTTAATTTTATATAAGGTGTTTATGTTTGGTGTGTTCTTTTATTTAGCGATTATCATAGGAAATACAATTATAAAATCAACAAGAAAAACAATGCTAGCCACCATGATCAGTTTATCCATTTACGGTTCTTTTCATTTAATTATGACAATTATATCAGTTGTATAAATCATATAAACATAACACTATGATTTATTTTAAATATAGTCTTTCTTTAGAAGTGAAGAAGAAAACAGTTCTCTTTAACCTAATATTGCGAAAAGAGCAGACTTTTTCTCATTATGAAATTTCTCCTATACAAATATTCAGCACAAAAAATGCCTTAATCTAAAAATAAAGGCATTTTTTAATACAACTAAATTCTTAAGTAGTTATAATCTCCTTTTTGTTGATTTTTTTCCAAAAAAGCTACTAAAAACGGTGGAAATCGCTAGAATTAATAAGAAAAATACAAGAAAACTAAAAATAAACGGAATAGGATGGAAAATAGTTTTTGATTGCACCGGCGATTCGAATGTAATTTCTAAAGGGTATGCCTCAACGGAAGTGGGCAGCAGCTTTTTTTGTTCAGCAAATGGGATTGGACCACCGAAATGGAAAGCCTGTTCTAATTGTTCAGGTTTTTGTGCCACATAATTTTTAAAAATAAACGGAGAAACTAGGCTAATTAGTAAACTGATAATCATGATAACAATATATTTTTTCAAAAAGGAAAACTCCAATCTTTCTATATACAATAAACAAATGCTGTCTTTTCATTTATTACCAAATTAAAGACAGGAATACCCTATATATGGCATCCCTGCTCTCCAAAATTTATTTATCTTATTGCACGATGCTCTTTAATAACACGAAGCTTTTTGAAATCGTAATCCTCAGGACCCTGAACAGGCAATCCTGCCTCCATATTTCTTTTTATATAAGCAAGGTTATCTTCTGTAATAATTTCGCCAGGAATGAAAATAGGGATTCCTGGAGGGTATACCATAATAAACTCCGCAATTACTCTTCCCACTGAATCATCAAAATCGATTAATTCGGTTTCTGAGTAGAATGCATCTCTCGGCGTTAGTGCCAGTAAAGGGATGTTTGGCAGCATCACTCGTGCTTCTACTTTTGAAGCCTTATCTTTTCGTTCTACTGCAAGAGCTTTTAAGGCGTCAATTAAAATATTGGCCTCTCTTTCGGAATCCCCTGGTGTAATAATGCACAGAATATTATACAAATCGGACATTTCTACTTCAATGCGATAATGTTTCCGAAGCCATTCTTCCGCATCGTGGCCAGTTAAGCCAAGGTCTTTCACAGATATAATGAGTTTTGTTGGGTCATAATCGAAAGCAGAATCTGATTCCAGAATTTCTTCGCCCACACAATATAGATGTTCTACGTCATTAATCTGTCTTCGAATGTATTGTGCAAGATTAATCGTTTTATCAATCAGCTCTTTTCCTTCTGTTGCAAGACGCTTTCTGGCAACATCTAAAGAGGCTAGCAGCAAATAGGAAGTACTAGTTGTTGTCAACATACTTAAAATAGATTGTACACGTTTATAGCTAATAAGGTCGCCTCTCATATTTAAAATAGAGCTTTGTGTCATCGACCCACCGAGTTTATGCACACTTGTTGCGGCAATATCTGCTCCGGCTTGCATTGCAGACATTGGCAGTTCCTCGTGAAAATGAATGTGAACTCCATGTGCTTCATCTACAAGGACAGGGATATCATAGGAATGCGCCAAATCTACAATCGTCTTTAAATCAGCAGAGATGCCAAAATAAGTTGGATTAATAACTAAAAGCCCTTTAGCATCTGGATGAATATCTAAAGCATGTTGAACAGACTCGACGGTGATTCCATGAGAAATTCCAAGATTCTTATCTACTTCAGGGTGGATGAAAATTGGAATTGCTCCAGCAAATATTATGGCAGACATAACAGATTTATGGACATTTCTAGGAACAATAATTTTATCTCCTGGGCCACAAACACTCATGATCATCGTCATGATAGCACCACTTGTGCCTTGAACGGAAAAGAAAGTATGATCTGCTCCAAATGCCTCAGCAGCAAGCTGCTGTGCATGTTTAATCATCCCTTTTGGATAATGAAGATCATCAAGAGGACCAATATTAATAAGGTCTATCGAAAGGGCGTTTTCTCCGATAAAGTTTCTAAATTCTGGATCCATTCCATTCCCTTTTTTATGACCGGGTATATGAAATTGAATCGGATCCCTTTTAACATGTTCCAATAATCCGTGGTATAACGGTGTTTCGTGTTGTGACAATTTATTACCACACCTCTTTATTTAGTATTTTTATGCAATTTTAAGCGAACTTTATTTAAATTTCTTATGTACATCTAAAAATTTTATTGTACATTGCTGCCGCTATTCTGTCTTTAATTTCATTACTCTTAACAAGTTTTACCCTAATCTCAAAATATAAAAATCAGAAAACAAAAGAATTATAGCATTTTTTATTTTCTTTGCATACAATTAGTTTTCACTATAGGAAAAAGAATTATTTTTTTTCTCTATTTTTTCTTTCTTCAGTTTAGCTAGTAGAGGAAAGGAACTTGGGAAAAGAATCAATATTTTACTTTCTTAGCTACTTAAATTACAATAGTTTTTATCTGAAAAACTTCAATTAATAGGATGTGGAAATATGGATTATCAATACCCAATCGATATTGATTGGTCAACGGATGAAATTATTACTGTCGTTAAATTTTTTGAATGCATTGAAAAAGCATATGAAAAAGGGGTAGAGAAGGCAGAATTAATGGAGCAATACCGTGCCTTTAAAAAAATTGTCCCAGGAAAAGCGCAAGAAAAAAAAGTATGTGATGAATTTGAAGAAGTAAGTGGTTATTCAACCTATCGAACCATCAAAAAGGCGAAAGAAGCTTCGGATGATAGTAGAATAAAGATGTCATGATAGGTGATATAAAATATTTTGCTTGTAACTTTTTACAAAAAGATAATGAAAAACTGTAAACAAACCGCTGATTTTAGTTTGCTTACAGTCTAGGAGGCTGTATAACGGCCTCTTTTTTCATAGCTAATCCAAATCTAATACTCCAATGATAATTTATAAATGGGAAGCAGGGTATCATAAGTTTTTTCAATTAATGCAAGCAGTTCTTCTCCATTTGATAGAATAGAATCTCCAGCAGCGATTTTCTGACCTACTAAAAATTCAGCTTTTTTTACATCACGGAATCTTGTTAAGGCTGCTTCTAAGTTTGTCTCTCCAATTTTAACTGCATCTTTTTTCATATGGTCCATGGATAGAACATAATCTTGTGGCAAAGTGGACTGCAGAATCTCATAATTTGCCAAAAAACCTTCAGCGATTTCTTTCTTTTTTGGAAGTTCATATATATATGCTAACCAAATAAAGACATGGTCATCAAATAAGCCGACTTGGAAATGTGGATGTTGTTTGTAGCCTCGTTTATTACTTGCGATGGCAAGCCAAGTATCCTTCGGCGGGTTAACTGTTCGTCTTGCATGTTTTGCAATATGTAGAAACATTTCCATGCCAAGCTTTCCAGACAGCTCTTCAGTAAGCTGTGTGCCAATTTCGCGAAACTTTGGCTGAATTCTTTCCTGAATCGCTTCCATTCGAGCATCTAGTCCATCAATTGTAAAGGTATCAAAATCTTTTTGTGTAAAACCAGTGAATGCCATTATTTCTTATCTCCTTTTTAGTTTATCTCCATTGTTTACGGGTAAATACTGTATATAAAATCAAGTAAGCTATTTAGTCACTTAAAATGTAGCTTCAACTTAGCTAGCCTTTTCGCAAATATTGTAGCATACATAAATAATATTATGAAGGAATTTGGATTACGCTGGGTTATAGCACAAAATAGGAGCAAGCTAATTAGTTTCCACATAATATATATGAAATCAACAGAAATGCAAGTCGATGAAAGGGGTGTTCTGTCAGTGAAACAATTGATGAATTTAGCGAAGAAAATGGAAGTGGAAAAGGAAAAAAAAGCTGTTCTTCGTCTAGAAATGGATTATGAATTGGCTACCTTATTCGATGCGATGAATGAAAAGGATGAAAAACAAAAAAAATTAAGTAAGCAAAAGTTAGAAAGAATTAGGCAGGAACTTCTAAGACTTAAAGCATTATAACTAATGAATAAGCTGATAGGTAATCATGCAGCTGACTCTATAGGAAGCAACCTTTCATTCCTATAAAGTCAGCTGCATGATTTTGCATACCAATAGAAAAATGAGCTTTAGAAATATTGTTTAGCTTAAATGGACGTTGTCACCGCATTGACGAAGAGAATTGGAAAGGGAAGGGGGTATAGGCTGGGCTCTTAGTAATAGACTTTAAGAAGAAAATACATAATATTATCCAAAGAACCTGTATTCATAGAATTTTCTTATTTTATGATACTATATAGAAGAAGGATAGATTTTTTAGAAGTATGTTTAGGGATGATCTAAGCTAAAATATAGGAAACGATGAAAAAAAGAATGTAAAGAAGGGTTGAGAAGATGACAAATTGGCTGGAAATCGATAAATATGCGAAAGAATGGATTAAAGAGGCAGGAGCAAGAATTATCAAGTCTTTTTCTTCTGAGCTCATTATTCAAACGAAATCAAATAAAAATGACTTGGTCACCCAAATAGATAAGGGGACAGAAGAATTTTTGATTAATAAGATCAATAAAGTTTTTCCTTCCCATCGTATTTTAGGCGAAGAGGGAGTATGTGAGGCACTAGAAGATTTGAAAGGGATAGTCTGGATTATTGATCCTATTGATGGAACGATGAATTTTGTCCATATGCAGCGGGATTTTGCCATCTCTATTGGAATTTATGAAGATGGAGTAGGAAAGATTGGTTTAATATATGATGTAGTGGCAGACGAGCTGTACCATGTTCGAAAGGGAAATGGTGTTTTTATGAATGACTTAAAGCTATTACCTTTAAAAGATACGGCCGTGGATGAGGCTATTATCGGATTAAATGCTACATGGGTAACAAAAAATAAACGGATTGATCCGACTATCTTAGAACCACTTGTAAAAGCATCAAGAGGAACGAGATCTTTTGGATCTGCCTGTTTAGAATTAGCGTACATAGCAGCCGGAAGAATGGATGCTTATTTAACCTTAAGATTATCGCCTTGGGATTATGCAGCAGGTAAGATAATGGTTGAAGAGCTAGGCGGCAAGGTAACAACTTTAAGAAACGAACCGCTTGATTTATTAACGCAACAATCTTTTTTTGCATCCAAACCTGGATTACATGATGAAATACTTCAAAAATATCTAAAAGATGGAAACTGGTAAGAGTTGTTAAGGCTAGTTTTCGGTTACATGAAGAACTTTCTTTTTTTTATGGGATTTTAAGAACCAAATTCCACAGAATAGGCAAAAACAAATAAGAGTACCAGCTAATGTTTTTTCTAAAATACATATTCCGATGCTTATAAAACTAGATACCCCATAAACGTTATAGTAAAAATATGGATAATTATCAAAATTCATGTTTATCTTCCTTTATTATGGTCTATATTTATCAAAATTAATAGCGTATGATAGTAAAGAAATCCCACAGCGAAATGTTGTGGGTATTTTTTAATCGTGTCTCCTCTATCATACTATGTTATGGAATGGAAAGAACAGCCATAATGTAAATAAATTGTTATATTCAAGCATAAAATGATGATAAAATAAATTTTTTTATCAAAATAACGTTTACATTTGTTATTTTGATAAAAGGTTTTAGGTTTCTGTGAAATTATGTGATATAATGACTCAGTTATAATATTATTAAAAAAATAAATTAATCCAGATAGACATATTTAGGTAGGAGTGAAATTTTTGAAAATTAGAGAAGATATTCGTAACATTGCTATTATTGCTCACGTTGACCATGGGAAAACAACTTTGGTTGACCAGCTGTTAAAACAATCCGGCACATTCCGTACAAATGAACATGTGGAAGAACGTGCAATGGATTCCAACGATTTAGAAAGAGAACGTGGAATAACAATATTAGCGAAAAATACTGCTATTCAATATAAAGATAAACGTATTAATATCCTAGACACACCAGGACATGCTGACTTTGGTGGAGAAGTAGAGCGTATCATGAAAATGGTTGATGGTGTTCTACTTGTTGTTGATGCATATGAAGGTTGTATGCCACAAACACGCTTCGTATTAAAAAAAGCTTTAGAGCAAAACTTAACTCCAATTGTTGTTGTTAACAAAATTGACCGTGACTTTGCTCGTCCTGCTGAGGTTATTGATGAAGTATTAGATTTGTTTATTGAGTTAGATGCGACAGAAGAACAATTAGAATTCCCTGTTATCTATGCATCAGCTATTAATGGTACAGCTAGCACAAACCCTGAAAAACAAGATGAAAACATGCAATCATTATATGATGCAATTGTAGATCATATTCCTGCACCAGTTGACAATCGCGAAGAGCCTTTACAATTCCAAGTAGCTCTTTTAGATTACAATGATTATGTTGGAAGAATCGGTATCGGTCGTGTATTCCGCGGTACGATGAAGGTTGGTCAACAAGTAGCGTTAATGAAATTAGATGGAACAGTGAAGCAGTTCCGTGTAACAAAAATCTTTGGTTTCTTCGGATTAAAACGTCAAGAAATTGAAGAAGCATACGCTGGAGATTTAATCGCAGTATCAGGAATGGAAGATATAAACGTTGGTGAAACAGTATGTCCATTTGAACATCAAGATGCACTACCAGTTTTACGTATCGATGAGCCAACTCTTCAAATGACATTCTTAGTTAATAACTCTCCTTTTGCAGGTAAAGAAGGTAAATATTTAACTTCAAGAAAAATTGAAGAAAGATTGCGTGCACAATTAGAAACAGATGTAAGTTTACGTGTTGAAAATACAGACTCACCAGATGCATGGACGGTATCAGGACGTGGAGAACTTCATTTATCTATCTTGATTGAAAATATGCGTCGTGAAGGTTACGAGCTTCAAGTGTCAAAACCTGAAGTTATCGTTAAAACTATTGATGGAGTTCGTTGTGAGCCAATTGAACGTGTACAAATCGATGTTCCTGAAGAGCATACAGGTTCAGTTATGGAATCGATCGGTGCTCGTAAAGGTGAAATGTTAGATATGATCAACAACGGTAATGGACAAGTTCGTTTAATCTTTAACGTACCTGCTCGAGGACTTATTGGTTATACAACTGAATTTTTAACATTAACACGCGGTTATGGTATCATCAACCATACATTCGATAGTTATCAACCAATGGCATCAGGTCAAGTTGGTGGACGTCGCCAAGGTGTATTAGTAAGCATGGAGTCTGGAAAATCATCTACTTATGGAATTATGCAAGTAGAAGATCGTGGAATTATCTTTGTTGAAGCTGGGACTGAAATTTACGAAGGAATGATTGTTGGGGAACATACTCGTGAAAATGACATCACTGTTAATATCACAAAAGTAAAACAAGCAACAAACATCCGTTCAGCAAACAAAGACCAAACGGCAACAATGAAAAAACCAAGAATTATGACTTTAGAGGAATCCTTAGAATACTTGAACGATGATGAGTATTGTGAAGTAACTCCTGAATCAATTCGTTTACGCAAAAAAATCTTAAATAAAGCAGAACGTGAAAGAGCTGGCAAGAAGAAAAAATCTGCTGAATAATAATAGATAAGGAAGTCATCTGTTGATGGCTTCTTTTTTTTATTTTGAGTGAAGTGGAGGTATAGGCTTTAACTGAGAATGCAAGCAAGGAAACTAAGTGATTGTGAACAAAGAAGAGTCTTCTGTGACTGTAAGGAAGTTGGAAGAATGGTGTTCATTATTTTGAATTGTGAGAGAGGGAAACGGAGTTCATGGAGAAATGAACACCATTTTTGCATTGGGAGAGCAGAAGAATGGTGTTCATCGAGGAAATGAAAGCCACATTCAGCATGGAGAGTGTAGAAAATGGTGTTCATCGAAGGAATGAAAGCCATATTCAGCATGGAGAGTGTAGAAAATGGTGTTCATCGAAGGAATGAAAGCCATATTCAGCATTGGGAATGTAGAGAATGGTGTTCATCGAGGAAATGAAAGCCACATTCAGCATGGAGAGTGTAGAAAATGGTGTTCATCGAAGGAATGAAAGCCATATTCAGCATTGGGAATGTAGAAAATGGTGTTCATCGAAGGAATGAAAGCCACATTCAACATGCAGAGTGCAGAAAATGGTGTTCATCAAGGAAATGAAAGTCACTTTTTGCATGAGGACAAAGAAATCAGAGTGAAAGGTCATGGAGACCATCTCTCGTAGCTCTCATAAGTTAAACCCAATCTCTAATCGTAATAGAAGCACATATTCAAAAATAAATTAGTTGTATTCTTCAACCAACCTCTAAACTTATAATTAGTAAATAAAGGAAAATGAGGAATGGGAAATGAAAATTTTTCGATTTAATAAAGAGTCTGGAAAGCAAATCACTCAATTTAATTCCTGTTTTATTATGAATCGCATCCTGGAAACTAAGAAAGAAGCATATATTGGATGTATGTATCTTGAAGAAAATGGGATTATTGGTTTACATCAAGCTGTAATACCACAACTTCTGTTAATTGTTAGCGGCATAGGCTATGTTCGAGGAGAAAAGAATGAAGGTTTCAAGTTAGAAGTGGAGAGGCGGTGTATTGGGATAAAGAGGAATGGCATGAAACGAAAACAGATATTAGCTTAACAGCCATCGTTATTGAAAGTGAAGAGATAATGCCTGATTTAATGAAACCATTAAAAGAGAAGAGCATATAAAAAAGAAGACCTTACTAAAAGATCTTCTTTTTATTTATAATGCTTGTCTACTTACCAATCATCTTCTTGAGTTTTGTTTTGATAAAGAACAAAGTTACCCGAATCGATTCTTTTCTTTGTGTTTTTGGCGATTCTATCATCACACTCATTACACATATACGTATGGATTGGCCGATTTCGTAGTCGTTTTGCCTGAAAGGAGTTTTCGTCTATATCTTCAATTTTATCACATATCACACATTTAACTTTCAATAGTTGCACCTCTAATCATAAAATAGATTATAGGCACATTATAATATATAATCGTATAGAAAATCGAATTTTAATCTCTTATATGATTATTTGATTGTTCATCTTGGTTATTTTTCAGCTCTTTTTCTTCTTTATCATTCAATTTTTCATTTGATTTTTTGAGATCTCTATCTGGCTCATTTCGAATCATATCCGCTGGTACCTCTGGGATAAGTCTTCCACTAATATCAGCTAGTTCATTGAATATACCTTGAATAGGTTTTCCATTTTGAATATCTTCCCCAATTTCTTTCAGTCTTGCATTAATGTCAGGATCGGCAATGACAACTGCATTGGCGCCATCAGGATCATTTTTTAAACTCTCGGCTACTGCGTATTTTATTGAACCAACCTCAGAACGATCTAGGTCAGCGTTGACATCAACCCCTACGAGCGCATATTTACCGATTACTACCGCTGTTGCATCATTAACATTATCAATGCTTGTTGCAAGAGCTACGAGCCTTTTGGCGATATCCTGTCCAGTCTTCCGGTCAACCCTTTGGTTGGTAGAATTTTTTACATTTGTAACTTGAGGGCTGTTTTCTCTATTCTCAGATTGCTGGCTATTTTCTGCGTTATTATTTGTGCATCCTGTAAGAAGAAAAAGGACTGCGATGAAGAAAAACCATTTTTTCATAAAATTCCCTCCTTTAATATTGAAACCTACAATTAAAAGTGTACATTTCCCCTGATTTGTAGATGGAAATGAGCATTTTTACGATTTTTTACACTTCCTCTCTCTTTATTGTGCAAAATATCTTCTATCTTTATTCGATAAAACATATATTTTACCAAGGTTCTTTCCGTTACACGGATAAGTGCAGCAATATATGACGTTTTAGAGCAGGGGGCATCGGTTTGAGTAAAATTTACGTATTGGATACAAATGTCTTGTTACAGGATCCTTATTCTATTTTTTCTTTTAGTGACAATGATGTAGTAATTCCAGCAGTAGCTTTAGAAGAGGTAGACAGCAAAAAACGGTACATGGATGAAATCGGAAGGAACGCAAGACAAATATCTAGATTGATCGATAACTTAAGAGAGTCAGGAAAGTTGCACGATAAAATTCCATTGGAGAATGGTGGAACTTTACGGATAGAATTAAACCACCGTTCTTTTCACGAACTGCAAGAAATATTTGTCGAAAAAACAAATGATAATCGCATACTAGCAGTCGCAAAAAATTTATCAATAGAAGAAAGTAAAAAAGAAAATGGACGAACCGTTATTCTTGTTAGTAAAGATACACTCGTCCGTGTAAAAGCAGATGCAATTGGTTTGAAGAGTGAGGATTTTTTAAGTGATCGAGTAGTAGAAAATGAACATTTATATACTGGTTTTATGGATGTACAAGTAACCATAGATATATTGAATAACTTTTATGAAAATGGTCAACTCCCGATTGCAGAAATTGGGAATGGAAATTATTATCCAAATCAGTTTCTTATTTTAAAGGATGTATTGGGATCTTCCTCTTCAGCATTAGCTATTGTAGATTCATCGAGGAAGTTTGTTAAAAAGCTAGTGTTTGATCATGAGCATATTTGGGGGATCCGTCCAAGAAATGTGCAGCAAACGATGGCGATTGAAATGCTATTAAAAAAAGACATGCCATTAGTGACGTTAATAGGAAAAGCAGGTACAGGAAAAACACTATTGGCATTAGCATCTGGATTAATGCAGACAGAAGATTTTGGAGACTACAAAAAATTATTAGTGGCAAGACCGATTGTCCCGATGGGAAAGGATTTAGGTTTTCTTCCTGGAGAAAAGGAAGAAAAATTACGACCGTGGATGCAGCCTATTTTTGATAATCTTGAGTATTTGTTTAATACAAAGAAACCAGGAGAACTAGAAGCAATTCTGGCGGGAATGGGATCTATTGAAGTAGAGGCATTAACATATATTAGAGGAAGAAGTATTCCAGACCAGTTTATTATTATTGATGAGGCCCAGAACTTAACGAAGCATGAAGTGAAAACGATTTTAACAAGGGTTGGAGAAGGTAGTAAGATTGTTTTGATGGGAGATCCTGAACAAATTGATCATCCTTATTTAGATGCTTTTAATAATGGATTAAGCTATGTAGTAGAACGTTTTAAAGACCAACCGATAGCAGGTCATGTAAAATTAGTTAAGGGAGAAAGATCTTCTTTAGCTCAGCTTGCCGCAGATTTATTATAATTTAACGGGAAACAATGATACGCCATCTGTTAATAGCTAGATGGCGTATGTGTGAATGAATAACATTATGTAATTTTAAATGCTCTGACATTTTTGATAGGAGTTTGTTCTGGGCCTTTTGTTTGATCGAAAATATGTACAGGACCATCTTCTGTAAGCGGTTTTCCTTTTACGCAAAATAATAAGAAGATCGAACCGATTTCTTCTAAAGGAATCGCATATTCTTCTTCTTCTGTTGTGATTAAAAGAGTTTTTGCCTCTTCCTGCGGTTCTGCATTTTTTATAAAGGGAGCTAAAGCCATATAGAAGGTTCCGGTTAGCATTTCCACTTTTTTATAGGTTTTTGTGGATTGTTCTGGGGCTTTCGCTCCATCTGTAATTTCTTGATCCCAGTGCTTGGAGGCTTCTTTTGTATACGCTTCTAATTCGTCCTTTACTTCAACTGGGGCAAATACAGTATCAGCTGTTTGTTTTCGATCATCAAAGATCCAGACAGTAGGATCAATAGTAATCGGAAAATTTACCAACCCAGAAACTTGAATAATACTATTCATTTTTATATCTCCTCCGTATGTGTGTTCTTTGTTATGTATAAAAGTTCTGCAAATTAGTATTGCTTCTAAAAGAAAATATCTTAAATTGGCTAAATTTTAATTGGCAGATTAAAACAGTTGTTATGTTAAGTATAGCTTTTTCTTGTCTTTCTGTCATTCGAGATGATAGAACGCAAACTTTTAAATTTTTTAAAAGGGATTGTTCTTGCAATTTTTCTAGGTTGAGTTTAAACTTTATAGATAGGATAATCGCTCGGAAACGGGGGGATAAGATTGACTTCTGAAATGATTATTAATCATAAAGAAAAAGCAAATGAGTTATTGAAAGCAGATGCTGAAAAAATATTAAAACTAATTAAAGTTCAGATGGATAATTTAACAATGCCACAATGCCCTCTATATGAAGAGGTTTTGGATACGCAAATGTATGGATTGTCTAAAGAGATAGATTTTGCTATTCGATTAGGTTTAGTAGAAGAACAGGTTGGTAAGAAAATTTTAGATGAATTGGAAAAAGAGCTATCGATTTTGCACGAAGCATCTATAAGAAAATAAAAAGTAAACTCAAACAAAAGCATGTATTGTTTGAGTTTTTTTAGTGGCTATGTGTATTATTTGTAAATAAGGGAAGTACATACGAACAAAGGCAAATCTTTTGGCAATTTATAAGCTCACTTGAGCCCATAAGCTTGTAAGTAACATCCGATGTAGAGTAAGTAGCGGATAAGAATAAGCAATTTGTTATGATTAATAACAGAAAGCGGCCCAATATTTTATGAGAATGAAAATTAGAAGTTTATCCTTTTCAGCAGGAAAAAGATAAGACACAACGAATACTCTAAATGAGGAGATTGAATAAGGGATGCGGTTGAATGATAAAGAAGATATTAAAATCGTATGATTATACATTAATTATAGCAATGGTATTATTAATTCTATTTGGATTGATTATGATTTATAGTGCTAGCATGGTTTCAGCAGTCCAATATTATGGAGAAGACAGTAGTGATTTTTTTTATAAAAGACAACTAAAATATATTATCATTGCCGGGATTGCTTTTGTGATAGTGGCAATTTTTCCATATAAGGCATTGTTAAGCAATAAAATATTAGTACCAATGGTATTTGGCTCTATTATTTTTTTAAGTGGAATCTTTTTATTCGGTAGTGTTTTTGGAAATGCGCAAAGCTGGTATAAAGTAGGAACAGCAAGTCTTCAGCCAGCTGAGTTTGTTAAATTGGGTGTGATTATTTATCTATCGGCAATTTACTCTAAAAAACAGGCGTATATAAATGAATTTAATCGAGGCGTTGTTCCCCCGCTAGCATATTTGGTTATTGTTTGTGCATTGATTATTCTTCAGCCGGATTTTGGTACAGCAGCGATTATATTTATGATTGGTGCTACGGTTATTTTATGTTCAGGAATGAACTGGAAAAACTTGTCCAAGTTGATGCTGATTGGCTTGGCGTTTCTATTATTACTTGTTTTAATCCTCCAGCTTGCAGGAAAGAGTATTTTTACAGAAAAGCAAATGGCGAGAATTTTCGTTTTTCTAGATTCGCCTTTTGCTGAAGATGTTGTACAAGAATCTGGTTACCATATGAGTAACTCTCTTATCGCTATTGGATCTGGTGGTCTAAAAGGGGTAGGTTTGGGACAAGGTGTCCAAAAACTGGGTTACTTAACAGATGGCCATACTGATTTTATTATGGCAGTAATTGCTGAAGAACTGGGTATTTTTGGTGTCGGATTTGTAGTGGTAGGGCTCAGCTATATTGTTTTAAGAGGCATTTATACAGGATTAAAGTGTAAAGACCCGTTTGGGAGCTTATTAGCAATCGGTATTTCCAGTATGATAGGAATCCAAGCTTTTATCAATATTGGAGGAGTTTCTGGATTAATACCATTAACAGGTGTCCCGTTACCTTTTATTAGTTACGGAGGATCATCTTTATTACAATTGTCCATTGGAATGGGGATTCTTGTCAATGTTTCCATGTTCGTGAAATATGAAAGAGTTTATAAGCCGAAAGAAGAGAATGTTTCAGATATAGCAGTGAAGAAACAGCCTACTTCCAGTTTTGTTCGACCAAACCGTCATTTTTAAACAATTCAATAAAATGGCTGGGATATAAGTTTTCCAGCTAAAGAAAAACCAAAACCATGATACGAAGATATTAAAGCATTTCGTATCTGATTTTGGTTTTTTTATCTTTGTTTATAGAAGTAATACTAAGAAAACAGGTTGATTCATTTGCTTCCTTGCTAAAAAAGGCTATAATGAATAGAGTGTCTTTTTATTTGTAAAACGCTCTCGAGGAAGTTGTGATAAATGTTAAAGTTTACCAATAATGTGACAACTGAAGTTTTTAGTGTAAAAAGAGAGAAATATTCATGAAAATATGGTTTAATAGCAAAAGAGTCTTTTTTTAACATTGCTATGATGTTAAATGTGAATAATGACACAATAAAATGAACGGTATTTTATATAGTATGATATCTTTTTGTATGTAATGAAAGGGGAGATATGATCAAATGGCTAATTCTCGCGTTTATCCTGAAGCCAAATTGACGAATCAACAATCAGAAACAAGTGCTTGGAAGGATTTTCTCGCATTAATTAAAATAGGAATCGTAAATTCAAATTTAATCACCGTGTTTACCGGTATCTGGCTTGCAATAGTCTTCACAGATGCAAAGTTTCTAGAGCAAATTGATACGGTATTATATACTTTAATCGGATCAGGATTAATTATGGCAGGTTCCTGTGTTTTAAATAATTTTATTGATCGTGATATTGATCCATTAATGGAAAGAACGAAGTCCAGACCAACAGTAACAGGAAAAGTGAAGCCTGCAAAAGTTGCTGTTTTAGGTTTTGGTTTTCTCTTCATTGGTACTTTATTCCTGTTATTAACAACAATAACTGCAACTGTCATTGCTTTAATCGGTGCATTTAGCTATGTCGTTGTCTATACTATGTGGACAAAGCGTCGACTAGTATCTAACACCGTAATAGGAAGCTTTTCAGGAGCATTTCCACCACTAATTGGATGGGCTGCCATTGATCCTGGCCTCCATGTGATGGCTTGGAGCTTGTTTTTAATTATGTTTGTTTGGCAGCCGCCACATTTTTATTCTTTAGCAATTCGAAGAGCAGAAGAGTACCGAGCAGCAGGAATTCCAATGCTCCCTGTTGTTAAAGGTTTTGAGGTAGCAAAAAGGCATACGTATATATGGATTATTGCTTTATTTCCGCTGCCATTTTTGTTATACCAAATCGGTATTCCATTTTTAATATTAGCAACATTATTAAATATCGGTTGGGTTATTACGGGGATACGAGCAAGTAAAAAGGAAGATGAATACAAATGGGCAACAGCAATGTTCATTTATTCCATTCAATATTTAACAATATTATTTGTCTCAATGGTAGTATTTACATTATTCTAAAAAGGAATTGTTTATAGGGGAGAACATTTCAAGGAGAATAATGGTTGATTTCTTATTGGTTAAAGCTTGATGCTTTTTCCGATAAGAAACATTAATATCCTGAAACTTGGAGCAGTCTGAATACATATAGACTTCGATGGGATTAGTGAGACAGAGGAGACCGAGCAATGCTCGCTTTCGTCAGAAAGGTCGAGGGTGTTGCCTGGTTAACGGCACTAAATTTGCGAACCAGTCTTATTGAAAAGGGAATTTTGGGAGTTTGTTAAACAAAGAGGTAAATACTTTATGGAGTGGGTAGCTAAATGGAATTTACATTACCGATATTGCCGACAATTAGTACTACGTTTATTATTTTAAGTGCGATTTTTGTAGCGATTGGTTGGGGATTAATTAAGCAGAAAAAAAGACAACAACACCAGACTGTCATGTTATTTGCAGCGATTTTCGCGGTAATCTTTTTCGTCATTTATGCATCAAGAACGATTTTTATTGGTAACACTTCTTTTGGAGGACCAGATGATATTAAGATCTACTATACTATATTTCTTATCTTTCATATCACCTTGGCCACAATAGGTGCTGTATTAGGAATCATTATGTTGTATACAGGTTATAAGCAGCAATATGCAAAGCACCGAAAGTTAGGACCGATCACAAGTATTATTTGGTTTATTACAGCTATTACAGGAACAGCGGTTTATTTACTACTCTATGTTTTTTATCATGGAGGAGAAACGACATCTGTTATTAAAGCAATATTAGGTTTTTAAAAATAACATGTAAAAATGCTTCTAAAAAACAGAAGCATTTTTTTTATTGGTTTCTAATGGCGAAATGGATGGTTTTAAATGTAACTTTATTTACATAATTGAAAAACTACTTCTTCTATTAAAATTATTTAAATTAAGTTATACTATTTAGTAAGAAAGCCACATATATTAATAGAAACAATGCTAGAGAGGGGGGAATCCTCTGAAAATTTTATTAAGAACTGTCATAATTATTGCTGTATTATCGGCGATTGGATTCTATTTTAGTATAGCAGATGATAATAATCAGCCAGATGTATTAGTTGAAAATGGTGATAATCCTAAAAAAGTAGAGGATAATCTCAAAGAAGCAAGTAAAAATACGCAAGTTTTGCCAGCTCCTAAAGAGGGGTTAGGGAGCTTAATCGGTAAGAGTACAAGTGAACTCAAAAAGAAGTATGGGAAGCCAGCGAGAATTGATCCTTCCGCTTATGAATATGACTGGTGGATATTCAATAAGGATGACTCTAAGTATTTTCAAGCTGGTATTCTTGATGACAAAGTAGTTACCATTTATGCAATTGGCAGCTCAGTGAATGTTACGCCTTATAAAATTGGACAAGAAGTTGGAGATATTTATACAATGACTCCAATTGAAACCAATATTAGCTTTAACTACGAAAATTCCTCCTACCGTTTTGAATTATCGGAGGATGAAATAAATAACCGCCCACTTATTCAAATTGGAGATTATTATGCACAGCTATACTTTGATAAATTTAATGGTACTCTATCAAGTATTCGGTATATGGATGCCCGAACGTTACTTCATTTAAGACCATATGAATTAGTTTATCGGGGAGAACTATTAGAGACACAGAGTAATGTGGAGAATAATGAAGCAATACAAGAAGGAAACGAGCGACAAATTCTAGATATGACAAATGTATTAAGAAAAAGATTCAAGTTAAATACAGTTGAATGGGATCAGCCTACTGCGGTAGTAGCATTAGGCCATAGTAAGGATATGTTTGATACCGAAAACTTTTCTCATACATCTGAGAAGTATGGTGATTTAGAGGACCGCTTAAAAGCAGGTGACATCTTATATCAAGTTGCTGGGGAGAATATCGCTGCAGGGTATTCAGATGCTCCCGCAGTAATGGAAGGTTGGCTAAATAGCAAAGGGCATCGAGAATGTTTATTAAATGAGAAATTTACACATCTTGGAGTAGGAGTATTTGATAAATACTATACACAAAATTTTATCGAAAAATGGTAAGAGTAGAAAAAGAAACAGTCGGCAAACTCAGCGGAGGAGTGGTCGGCTGTTTTTTTTATCTGAGTTGTTGGTGTATGGTAGGGATAATTACATAGCAGGATTTGGTTATCTTTAACCAATCTTATAATCTTATTAGTTACAGGGTTTTAGGGAAATATGAAGAGAAATGCACACTTTTTACAAAGCTGTCATAAAGTAATATAGGCAGATGTATCAAATTAGAGGTGAAATAATGATGGCTGATAAAAAACTTCATCCTTCTGTAGAAGAATTTAAAGCATTTGTAAAAGCAAACCCTAAAATATTGAAAGAGGCAAGAAGTGGGAATGTGACATTACAGGAATTATATGAGGATTGGTATTTATTAGGTCCAAATGATACTAGATGGGATGGTTTATTAGAAGGTAGTGCTGAGTCCACCCAAAAGAAAGAAGAGGCATCAGGTAATCGGACTGTATGGATGTCTAATATTGTTGATACATTAAAGAATATGGACCAAAATCAAATCCAAGGATACTTGGCAAACTTAAACCAAGCTTTAGGTACGTTGCAAGGTGTTATCTCTCAATTCGCTCCCAATAGTGGTTCTAGTGGAACATCTGCGCCAACAGAACAAAAACCTTCTGGACCATTTTCTTTTAGGAAAGATTAAATAGGAGGACTATATGAGACAGAATATTAAAGAATATATTGCGCAGAATACAGAATTACAACAGTTTATACGAGAACAGCCACAATGGTATAGAGAATTAAGCAGAAATCCAAATCAGTTAGAAGTCTTTGAGATTGCTTCCCTTCATTATTATAAAAAAACCATCCCAGATCATGTGGAAAAGTTTTCGAATGGTGTACAAATGGCGTCTATGATGGTTAGCATGTTTCAGGCAATGAATGCACAATCTTAGGTCTTTAGAAGTCAATAAATACTTTGAGTAAAACAAACAGGAATGGTAATACTAACGAAAACATTATTAAAATTACCAGGAGTGTTTATGTTGAAAAAATTCGGATTGATTTGTATTCCTGCTTTTCTCCTTTTAACTGGGTGTAGCCATGATATACCTGATCCAAAAGTAAAACCTCATAAGGAAGCAGTAAATGGTGTAATCTCATCAAATATGGCTGTACAAGCCTCTACTACTTATAGAGATACAGAAAAGATGGCTGTGCATCATTTAGTGAAGGGAAATAAAGTATTTGTAGAATGCAGAGTAAAGGACTATTCATTCAGAGAAGATAGCCAGGGGAAATTAGGTAAAATAGTTTTAGAAGTTGATGGTCAGAAGTATGAATATTCTTCTGCTGCCTTTGTAATTGAAGGGCTGAAAGCAGGAAAGCATACGATTAATCTTTCTGTTATAGATGCAGCAAGTAAGGAAACGCAATATCAGAAGTCATTTCAAGTAATGATTAAAAGTTAGATAAAAAAGGATATCACATTCCTTTTCTTTCTAGTGTCTTTCATGTAGAATAAGAGGTGGAGGTGAGCGAATACGTGCTTGCGACAACTGAAATACTCCTTATTCAAGAGGAAGCAGAAGAGATTGCTGAAATGATATTAGAATCAGATGTTGCAGAACAATACCGTATTTGTTTGGCCAATATACAATCAAATAAGGAAACACAGCGGAAAATTCATTCTTTTAACAAAATGAAAGAGCTATATGAAGAAGTTCAGCGTTTTGGAAAATATCATCCTGAATATAAAAAAGTGATGATGGAAATAAGACAGCTTAAACGCGAGATGGATTTAGATGATAATGTAGCAGCATTTAAAATTGCTGAGAATGGTTTACAAAAGCTTTTAGATGATGTTAGTGTTATTATTGGACGTTCTGTTTCTACTTTCATTAAAGTACCAACAGGTAATCCATTTTTTGATGAACTTTCTGGCTGCTCCGGAGGTTGTGGTAGTGGTGGAAGCTGTAGTTGTTCTGCATAATATACTTAAAAGCAATGATCCTAGATGATCATTGCTTTTCTATTTTCTTTTCCTATGCTATTATGATAAATAATGGTATTTAAAGGGGTTAAATTATGCTAGGGCAACGACAAGGGATTATTGTTTGGTTATTTTCACTAAAACAAGCAAAAATGTTAAGAAGATATGGGAATGTTCATTTTATTTCCAAAAGGTTAAAATATGTTGTGCTCTACACAAACCAAAGTGACGTAGAAAGCATAATGGAAAAAATAAATGCTCATTCTTTTGTTAAAAAGGTAGAACCTTCCTATAAACCATTTTTAAAAATGGAATTTGAAAATTCGCGGCCAGATAAAGCGAAAGAATATGATTATAAAATGGGAATTTAATAGCTGCTTAAAAGATAATAAGAGCAGTATGGACGAAGCTTAGTTAGAAGGATTAACTTCTGCGACTAAGTCATCATCCATACTGTTTTTTTCTTTAATATAATTCCATTTAAATTGGGAAGGGGAGTAAAAAAAGCCTGCAGGCAAATACCTGCAGGCTCCTTCCACATCCTTATTATTCATAAGGAAAGAAGGTAAAGGGAGAGGAGAAACCGGAGGAAAACTTAGGGGAAACGTAAGTCTTCTCCGCGGTTGGCAACAACATCCTCGAATAGATGCTGTTAATTACATTATCCCCAACCATGGAACACTTATACCTAATCAAAATAATTTTTTTGGATAAAGTAAGATAGTCTTCTTTTTTAGTTAATAGGTGGAATAAAACTATTCATGGTATAAATAGTAAAAAATCTTTAAAATGTTGGCTCGCTATAAGGTTTATGGTAGGATAGGGAAGGTAAAAGCAGTTAAAGTAAAATTAGGGTTGTGGTGATTGAAATGAGAGTTGTCTCCGGTAAAAATAAGGGGATTCCATTGAAGGCAGTGCCTGGTAACTCGACTAGACCTACTACAGATAAAGTCAAAGAAGCCATCTTTAACATGATAGGTCCTTACTTTCAAGGAGGAGAAGGCCTTGACTTATTTGCTGGGAGTGGTGGACTAGGTATTGAAGCTTTAAGTAGAGGATTGGATCTTGTTATTTTTGTAGACAAAGAAGGAAAAGCGATACATACGATTAAAGAAAATCTTTCTATATGCAAATTAGATAGCCAAGCAGAGGTATATCGCAACGATGCGGATCGTGCTTTAAAAGCATTACAAAAAAGAGAAAAAAGATTTGATTATATTTTTTTAGATCCGCCATATAAAAAGCAGCAGTTGGAAAAAATGCTAACATTTATTGATGAAGCAGGTCTCTTAAAGGAAGACGGAGTTATTGTTTGTGAACACGGTTCGGAAATTTCTTTGCCTGAGGCAGTTAGCAGACTTCAACAAGTGAAACATGAAAAATATGGAATAATTGCGGTTTCTATTTATTCCTTACAAAATGGTATGGAGGACTAAGAAATGGCTAGTATAGCAGTTTGCCCAGGTAGTTTTGATCCGATAACGTATGGTCATATTGATATTATTAAACGATCAGCAAAGGTATTTGACCATGTATACATATGTGTATTAAATAATTCTGCCAAAAAACCTTTTTTTTCAGTAGAGGAAAGATTAGCGTTAATTAGAGAAGTAACAAAAGATATTAAAAATGTTTCTGTGTCGTCCTATGAAGGGCTTTTGATTGATTATGCAAAAAGTGTAAATGCAAATGCAATTATTAGAGGGTTACGAGCTGTATCAGACTTTGAATACGAAATGCAGATTACCTCTATGAACCGAGTTTTATCAGATGATATTGAGACATTCTTTATTATGACAAATAATCAATATTCTTTCTTAAGTTCAAGTATAGTGAAAGAAGTCAGTAAGTATGATGGTGACATTTCGGAGCTTGTCCCAAAGATTGTTCATGATGCGTTAAGAGCAAAGTTTCATAAAAATCGTCCCTAACGCTTTCTCTCCAGTAATATGAATAAAAAAGGACTTATTGCCTAAAAGATTTTTATATCTTTATGGCAATAAGTCTTTTTTATACTTCTTCTCTTGGAGATAATCTTTTTATTAAGATAAAACAATAAATTGTCAAGGAAATAATCGTTACAATTGGACCCCATGTGCTAATATTTTCAAATATTTGTTGAAAGAAAGCTCCCTCCTGTTTTAATCCTGGAATTGCAATCGTTGGAGCATCTTTTGCCAAAAAGGTTTTGTTAAAGAAATCCCAAGCGATAAATGTATAAATACCGGAGAAGATTGCTTGCATTATTCTTGCTATAAAAAATGGTTTAAAGCGAATATCTGTCTGTGCTAGAATACTTGCAACCTGCGCTTGTACACTCAAACCACTAAAGCCGAGAATACAGCTAGTTAGGATTGCTTGATGCATAAGGGTAGAAGTTTCTACCTCACTTGTTAATTGACTTCCTAATGTAATTTCAAATATCCCAGCAATGAATGGAATCGTTAATTCGCCAGAAAAAGTGAATAGCTGGAAAATAGATTCTAACAATTTAGCAACAAAAGAAGTAATATGTAAGTGAAATAGTAATCGATTAATAACGGAAAAAAGAATAATGAAGCCACCGACCATTAATAATGATTGAATTGAAGAAGTAACGGCATCACCCATTAATTTGCCAAGCGGACGCTTGTCTTTTAATCGAGTATGATGTAATTCCCGTAATGCTCTTTTGATAGAGGCTTTTTCAGTTGCCTCCTGTTTCTTTATTTCTGTGTCCTTGCCATGAAATCTCATAAAAAGTCCTACTGTAAAGTTGGCTAAGTAATGAGAAAAGGCAAGAAGTAGTCCTAGTTTGGGACTATGAAAAAAAGAAGCTGAAACTGCACCAATAATAAACATTGGATTAGAAGCGTTAGAAAAAGAAACGAGTCTTTCAGCTTCTGTTCTTGTTAATTGTTTTTCTTCACGCATTCTTGCTGTTAATTTTGCTCCAGTAGGAAAGCCTGATACCATGCCCATTGCCCAAACAAATCCACCTACACCTGGAACTTTAAAGAGAGGTCGCATAATGGGTTCCAATAAAACACCAATAAAACGAACTACACCAAAACCGATTAAAATTTCGGATAAAATAAGGAAAGGAAGAAGTGAAGGAAAAACAATCGTCCACCATGTGTTTAGTCCATTTTTGGAAGCGTCAACTGCAACTCCTGGAAAAGAAATTAGAGCAAGAGCTAATAGGGACGCAGATAAAGCGAGTACGATTGTCTTAAATTTTGAGCGTAACAAATTATATTGCTCCCCCTTCAAATAGAAAATAGTAGGTAAGTATTCTTTTTTATAGAAGAAAGACTGTTTAAGAAACATATTTAATAAAAAAGAATACTTGTACACAAACAGCCTGAAGAATATCCCTCTACCAATCAATATACTCATAACATAAAAAAAAAGACCATAAGAATATATAGATTATTATTTTGATAAGAATAGGTGGGACAATATGGAACGCCCAAAAATTGGATTAGCGTTAGGGTCAGGTGGAGCGAGAGGATTTGCACATATTGGTGTAATAAAAATACTTAGAGAAGAGAACATCCCAATAGATTATATTGCTGGTAGCAGTATAGGTGCTATAGTTGGCTGTCTATATGGAGCAGGATCCGATATTGAGCGATTATACACTTTATCCAAGTTCTTTAAAAGAAAATACTATTTGGATTTTACTGTGCCTAAAATGGGGTTTATCGCTGGGAACCGTGTAAAGGAATTAATTCATTTGTTTACCTATGGAAAAAATTTAGAGGAGTTAGATATCCCTGTTGCCATTGTTGCGACAGATTTGTTAACAGCAGAAAAAGTAGTTTTTACAAAAGGGCCCATTGCTGATGCTGTTCGGGCAAGTATTTCTATTCCAGGCATATTTGTTCCAGAAAAAATTGACGGGCGATTGCTTGTAGACGGAGGAGTAATCGATCGTGTTCCTGTCTCAGTTGTGAAGGAAATGGGAGCAGATATTGTAATTGCTGTCGATGTAGCAAAAGTAAACATTCATACAGATATTTCTAATATTTATGATGTAATTATGCGTTCATTAGATATCATGCAAATGGAACTAGTAGAATCACGCGAGGTAGCAAGTGATGTGATGATTAAGCCGCCTGTTGAAATGTTTAATAGTAAGGCATTTACTGATTTGGAGAAAATTATTAAAATAGGGGAAACAGAAACGAGAAGATATATAGAAGGGATTAAAAAGGAAATCAGAAAAAAAGAAAGAAGGAAAAAAAGTAATTAATAGAGTAAACAAATAAAGATTAAAGGTTCTCGATTTACTACAGTGGAGGGCCTTTAATCTTTAAGCTGTTTATAAAGAACTCCAACCAATAAACTAGTCCTTGCATAGGAATTATTTCATGATTGGAGGTTTGGTGTAATCCATCTCTAATAGTTGATGCTGAACAAGATTAGGAACACCTAAAGCATAAATTTGCGAAGCGCGAATATCTAATGCGATTTTTTCTTTATCAAAAGCAGAAAGCTTACTGATAATTGGCAGCTGAAACTGCTTCTTTTTTTCTTTTAAATAGAGACGGCCATTTACAGTTGTACCAAGTAAACGAATAAAACTTGGCTTCAATGAAGACTGCATTTCTGCCTTTTTGGTGTTTGTTAAAATATGTACGCAAATTCTTTGCAGCCTTGTCCATGTATATCTTTTCGTTTTTACTAAACGAATAAAATCCTGAAAAGAGGATGCTGTTTTTACATATTTGAGGAAGCGATACTCTAAACCTTCCTCCATCTCATATATGGTAGCTAGCTCTTCTGCTGTTGACTGAAGGAGACGGAATTTTAAATAGTGCCAGTAATTCTCCCAAGTATGATAAGCGAGGTATGTTTCCTTATACTGCTGTAGTATTTGATAACTACTTGCGGGGAGGAAGGGTTCTATTTTTTTTATGTCTCCCTTGGCATGCAATAATTCTTCACGAATGCTTGTTGCGCTAGCTATCGTATCCGAAGTAAATGTTTTGTCATGATAGTCTGCTTTCATGCGGGCAACTGTGCAAATTTCCATAGGATACTTATTGGTATGCACCGCCTTATAATATTCATATCCTAAGATGTTATTTGGCATACTAAGATTTAGCGTGGTGTGATCATCACTATTTGTTAATTCTTTTATCGCTAATGATTTAGCTTTCGGATAGCTTATTCCTTGTTTCATAAATCTCTTAACAAGTAAATCCTCTTCTGTCTTTTGCTCTTGCAGCTTGGTAAAAATCTGATGAAAAGCATCAATGCTGCCTGATTCACTGCCAAAACATAAGAAATTACAACTTAAGCTTTGCAAAATATCAACAGCGCCAGAAGCAAATACGGCAGCATGCTGTGTGGCAAAAGCATAAGGAAGCTCCACAATAAGATCTACTCCACTTTCCAAAGCCATTTCTGCTCGAGCCCACTTAGAAACAAGGGCAGGTTCTCCTCTCTGCAGAAAAGGACCACTCATAACAGCAACCACAATATCTGCCTGTGTTAGTTCTTTCGCTTTTTGGATATGATACAAATGTCCATTATGAAATGGATTATATTCTACTACTATTCCAACTGCTTTCATCACATTCTCCCTAACTAGTTTCTTTATGGTTGTATTAATAAAAGTTTATCCTAAAAATAGTGGTTATAAAAGAGAAACCTATATGATTTGCTTGTTTTAATAGGGCTGTCTACTTTCTAATATAGTTTCTATTCTACGAATTTTAGAAGGTAAAGCTTTGCTAATAGCTTAAATGGAAAGCAAAGGGGAGAGAAATAAAAATCATTTAGGAAGTTTTGGTTGCAATTCTGATGAATATGGGTAGAATAGAAAAGAAATCACGAAATATGGTCGTGATTCAGGACATATCTCTTATTATTTACTGTAAAGAAAAAATATTGACAAATAATTATATGAAAGCTATAATTACCTTTGTTGCCTTGGGGTGATATATATGAAATGGACGTTAAGCCAGTTACAAAAATTTCGAAGTAAGGGATTGCCAATTGATGAAACAATAAATATGGATGAGATCAAAGAAACAGATCCAACCATAAGAAAAGTATCTCCTATTCATATAACAGGACGTACGGATATTGATTCAACGAAAGTGACTTTTCATTTAAATATAAAAGGATCGCTCGTGCTACCTTGCTCTCGTACTTTAGTAGACGTGGATTATCCAATTAATGTTGAAACAACAGAAACCTTCCTATTAAAAGTTTCGGAATATGAAACAGACGAAGAGGAAGTTCATCAGGTGAAAGGGGATGTAATTGACTTAAAGCCAATTATAGCCGAAATACTTTTACTTGAGGTACCGATGCAAGTCTTCTGTGAAGATGTAACAGAAGAGGGAGCTCCGCAATCAGGAAATGATTGGGAAGTAATCCAAGAGCAAGATTTACAGGAGAAGAAAGTTGATCCTCGTCTTGCAGGACTTGCTAAGTTTTTTGAAAATGAGTAAATAAACTCATATTTAATTATGCAAAAGAAAAATGTGAGATTGGAAATATCTTTTCTCATTACTTTCTTAATACTCTTTAAGGAGGTGGGACGAATGGCTGTACCTTTTAGAAGAACATCTAAAACTGCAAAGAGAAAACGTCGTACACATTTTAAATTACAAGTGCCTGGTATGGTAGAATGCCCTAACTGTGGTGAAATGAAACTTGCTCACCGTGTATGCAGCGCTTGCGGAACATACAAAGGGAAAGAAGTTGTAAGCAACTAATTATCTTTTTTGTTGATTAAAAGCACAAGAACTTAAGTTCTTGTGCTTTTTTCCATGTTATCGTTATTTTTATAAAATAGCTGAGGTAAAATAAAAGGAAGTTTTGAAAGTTAGAAGAAAATACATATTAATGAGGTGTTGAGCAATGATTGTCGTAAGTTCTTGTTTAGCTGGTCTGAAAGTTCGGTATAATGGGACGGATTGTTTAGATGCCAACATAGAAGCGTTTATAAAAAAAGAAAGCATAAGAACGGTTTGTCCGGAATTATTGGGAGGCTTCTCTACTCCGAGGGAGCCAGCCGAGATAGTCGGAGGGGATGGTTATGATGTTCTCGATGGAAGAGCGTTTGTTAAAGATGCTAAAGGAAATGATGTGACACAAATGTATATCGAAGGGGCTAATAAAACGTTAGTTTTTATTAAAGACTTGGAGGCAGAAATGGTAGTCTTAAAAGAAAATAGTCCTTCTTGTGGTAGTGGTAGTATATATTCAGGGAGCTTTGATGGCACAAGAATGGACGGTGTGGGTGTAACCACAGCGCTTTTAAGAAGAAACGGTATCAAAGTGGTATCGGAAGACGAATTATTTTCTTGAATAGATCTTTAAGCAGTTTTGCGTGCCATTAATTTTTCTTTCTGTAATATGAATAAATCAGTCTATCTTTTCTAGTAGATGCATATGTATGAATAAAAAACACTAGGAGGGTACACTGATGACAACAACAAGACAAGATGCTTGGTCAAAAGATGAAGATATTTTACTTGCTGAAATTGTTCTTCGTCATATTAGAGAAGGCGGTACACAGCTTCAAGCATTTGAAGAAGTGGGGAAGTTATTATCAAGAACAAGTGCAGCATGTGGATTTCGCTGGAATTCATATGTACGCAAACAATATAAATCTGGTATAGAACTTGCCAAAAAACAAAGAAAGCAATTGAAAAAGACAAATGTAGCAGAAGAGTTTTCTCAAGAAGAAGTAACTGGCCAGCCTGCTATATCTCCAACTCCTATACAGAATCAATTTGATGAAATGATGATATATTTAAAAGATTTATATGATAAAGCAACTAAGTGGGAACAAGAAAATATAGACTCTTCCACCGTTAAAGAGAAAACGAAAGAATTAGAGGAAAAGCTAGCGTTATTAAAGAAGGAAAATGAAGAACTGCAAAGTGAATTAGATTCCATGGAAGGTGCTTATAAAGCATTAGTGGAGCTGATGGAAAAAGCAAGACAAATGGTGGTTTTTAAAGATGAGGATAAACTTCCCAAGGTATAAGTAAGATTTTCTTTAGCTGAAATGCTAATGGCATCTATTTCTATAATAATTAGATCAAATAAATATTCTATATTGCAGGAGGAATCCTGTCAGTTAGGAAGCATCCGCTCAAAACTCCTGTATATAAAAGGTGAGGCAGAGGAGAATCAATGGATTCACTTGACTCCCAAGGAGAATATGAGCGGCTGCTTTATATAAACCATCAAAATCTCCCTATGTAAAGAAAACAAAATCAATTTGATTTTGTGAGTATAATACCGCGTTTTCCCCATTAAAGTTGTCACATTCTTCTCTAATTTTATTCCTTCTATACTATTAAACCTTAAAAAATCTCTTTTATAGATTATCTTTCAATAACTGTGTGATTCCACTCGTTTTTTAGCTTTCGTTTCGTTTTTTAGGGCAAGAATAATATTTTATTTTTTTCTATTGCTGTGATTTTCGTACTACAAACATTTCAGAAAATGTTAATATATAACTAACGATAACTTGAAACGATAAAGGAGCTTCTGATGAAAATTGCAATTATTGGAGCTGGGGCAATTGGCTTATTATGTGCATACCAGTTAAAGGAAAAGCATGATATCACCTTATATGTTCGGTCAAAGAAGCAATACGAGCGAATCTTAGAGGAAGGAATATATTATAAAGTAAATGACGAAAAGAAAAATCGAACAGTACACGTACGGTTTTTTGAAGAGTGGAATGGACTAGAAGAGCTGACAATCGTGGCAGTGAAGCAATATCAATTATCGTCCATTTACGAGAAGATGGAAAAAATGGGTGATAAAATAAAGGCAATGTGCTTTTTACAAAATGGAATGGGACACATAGAGACAATTAGGAATTCGCGAGTTGCTAATATATTGATAGGAATTGTCGAACATGGAGCGATGAAGGAAGATGAGCAAACTGTCATACATACTGGTGTAGGAGCAATAAAAATAGCTTGCTTAAAAGGAGAAATGGACGATATACTTACCAAGCTCACAACAGCGACCAATAAAGACTTTTTATTTATAATGGAGCATAATTATGAAATAATGCTGCAAAAAAAATTAGTCGTAAATTGTCTTGTAAATAGTTTAACTAGTATTTTGCAGGTGCCAAATGGTGTTTTGCTGGAAAACGCTTATTATTCTGAAGTGATGACTATGTTTATGAATGAGGTATTAGATGTTTTAACGATAAATGAAGCTGATAAAGAAATTTATCGAGAGTATTGTTTGGAAGTCATACGAAAAACAGCTTTAAATAAATCTTCGATGCTAAAGGATATGGAGGCGGGAAGGCCTACGGAAATAGATGCAATTTTAGGATACATAATAGAGGAAGCAAAAAAGAAAAAGCAGAGTGTGCCTATTGCAAAGGTGGTTTATCGGATGATTAAAGGAAAAGAACGAGAAAGAGAGGTGTTTATCCATGATTAATCTAACTTCACAGCTCATTAGTTTTCTCGTGGTTTTTCCTATCTTTACATTGTTTATTGTTTTTGTTATTAGTAAGTTGATTACAAAAAAGCACCGTCTATCTATACATCTAGCCCTAGATATAAGTACCATCTTTTTTATTGTTTCTGTCCATTTTCTTATTCAATCCATCTGGCATACTTCGCTCTTATTGTATATTGTGATATTTATCTTGTTGATTGGCATGTTATTTGTTATTATTCATTGGAAGTTTAAAGAGGAAATACAATACAAAAAAGTATTTAAAGGAATTTGGCGTGTAACCTTTCTTCTTTTTTTCCTTTTATATATTGTATTGCTCGTTTATGGCCTTATATTATCTATATGGAGAACACTTGGAATGATATAATAATTGATTATAATAAAGTAACTTAAATGGTTTTAGCAAGCCAGTGCTCCTTTAAATGAATAGGTGGGCTCGAACTGGCAGATGCTAAAAAGAAAATAAATCGAAAAGATAAGGCTTATAAGCAACTTTTTTTCTTTTATAGTAAAGGGATGCTATACTTTTCTATGTGGCGAAATAAAATGAATGTTTTTTATAGCTGGATGATAAGCTCGTGGTTGGACTCCCACTATAGAAAGAGTCTTTAATAAGGAGAAAATACATATATAAGGAAAACTCGAATAGGAGAAAGGAAGTACATAGATGGAGATGATGAATCTCTCTTTGCCTGTGGCAAATAAATTCGTAACAGATTATTTAGAACAAAAAAATAGTGCGGAAGACTTTTTTCATTATTCTTATCTTGATAATGGTAGCTATGAGAAGAGAGTTAAAGAATTAGAAACGAGAACTTTTATGAGGAATGATCTTGCAGATTATATTGCAGATTACATGAAAAAGTTCCCTCAAGGTGAAAAGGTGAGGCAATCCCTTTCTAAATTAAGAAAGGAAAACAGTGTAGTTGTTATTGGTGGACAACAAGCGGGTGTTTTAACAGGACCGTTATACTCCATTCATAAAGTAATTAGTATTATCTTGTTAGCTAAACAAAAAGAAGAAGAATTAGGTATCCCGGTTGTGCCAGTATTCTGGATAGCGGGAGAAGACCATGATTATTTAGAAATTAATCATATTTATACACCAGGTAAGGAAAAAATGAAGAAGGTAGTTTTTCCGCAAAGAGTGTTGGATAAAAGAATGGCTTCCGATATATTGCTGGAAAAAGAAGTCTGTATAGAATGGCTGGAAACAGTCGTTGAATCCTATGGTGAAACAGATCATTCTAAGCCTTTGTTGGAACTTTTGCATAGCGCTGTCCATGAATCCACCACGATAGTTGACTTCTTTAGCTATATTACTATGAGTTTATTCCAAGATTATGGTTTACTATTGGTCGATTCTGGTGATAAAGAGATTCGCAAGTTGGAGAAAGAAATTTTCCTTAAACAAATTAATGAATTTCAAAAATTGGCAGATTCCGTTTCAGAACAACAAAAGTTAGTACAGGAGAAGGGATATTCTCTAGTTATCGAAATGGCAGAAAATCCTGTTAACTTGTTTTATTATGATGAAGCAGAGCAAGAAAGGGTATTGCTGCAATACGATGAAATAGAAAACTGTTTTATCGGGAAAGATAGAACGGTATCTTTTACAATGGAACAGTTAATAGAGATTGCAAGTGAATTCCCTCAAAGGCTTAGCAATAATGTGGTAACAAGACCAATAACGCAAGATCTATTATTTCCTACTTTAGCATTTATTGGTGGACCTGGAGAGATTGCATACTGGGCGGAACTTAAAAAGGCTTTTGAACACCTAGGGATTAAAATGCCGCCTGTTATTCCTCGCTTAAATATTACTCTCTTAGAGAGAAGCGTGGAAGCAGACATAGAGGAACTAAAATTATCGATAAAGGATGTTCTTGTAAATGGAACCTCTGAAAAATGTGCGGAATTTTTAAAGTCTGTCTCGAATGAACGGATTGAACAGATACTTAGTGAGTTAACAAATATAATCAAAACGAAATACGATCAAGTGGAAGAGGAAATGAAGGCGGAGTATAAAGGCTTACTGCCGTTATTAGAAAAAAATGAAGATTTCTTAGTTAGCCAGGTTGAATTTTTGCAGAACAAAGTCGATGCTTCCGTAAAATTAAAGCATGAAGTACTGGTAAATAAATTCAATCGCATTGAACAAAATTTAAAACCAGAAGGATCTCCACAAGAAAGAGTTTGGAATATCACTTATTTCTTAAATAAATATGGTATGGATTTTATTCAAAGTGTAATGGAATTGCCAATGGATTTTGATGGAACACATAAGGTTATTAAATTATAAGGAAGAAAAGAATGATTGCCATCCTAATTATAGGAAGGTTCAGACTGTCGACAAACTCCTAATTCAGTAATTAGGAGTTTGTCTTAGTTTATACATATATATTCTTTTAAATAAGAATTGATTTCCATTGCAGGGGTTCGCTTTCCGTGGGGCTCGCGCTGAGCCGCTGCGGCTTAAAGGCCTGCAGGGTCTCAGACTGTCTCGCAGATCCCACAGGAGTCTCACCCCTTCCACCCTAATCAATGCATAATAATTCCATTTACATTTCCTAAATTCCTTTTGTCAATAAGCTGTACCGTCCTAATTATAGGACGGTTTTTTTATTGTTATAACGTATTTTCATTCCTTCCTCTAGGTTTGTCTTTTAGAAAATAAACAGTCAATTCTCAAAAAGTAGTGACAAAGAAACCTATTTATTCTTTTCAAAATTATTATTTTTGTTGCAGGAAATATACAAAATAGATAGAATTAAAATTAATAGTGGAGGAAAGTGGGGGAATGTGGTACATTGAGGTTAGAAAGTGGGGGACAAGGGTATGTTTATGGGTGAATATCATCATAATGTTGACGCAAAAGGACGTATCATTGTTCCTGCGAAGTTTAGAGAGAACTTAGGTGAGACCTTTATTCTAACCCGCGGCCTCGATCGATGTCTTTTCGGTTACCCACTGAATGAATGGGAGATAATTGAAGACAAGCTCAAGCAATTGCCCTTAACCAAAAAAGATGCTAGAGCATTTACCCGATTTTTCTTCTCCGGAGCAACAGAATGTGAGATTGATAAACAAGGTCGCATAAATATTGCCTCCCCCTTATTTCAATATGCACAGCTAGAGAAGGAGTGTGTTATTCTCGGTGTTTCTAATCGTATTGAAATATGGGATAAACAAGAGTGGGAAAATTATTTTTCCGAATCAGAGGATTCTTTTGCAGAAATTGCAGAGAATATGATTGGGTTTGATATTTAATTTTTTTCACTATGTACATAATAAATACTACCTACAAGAAAAATTTATAGACAGGTGTGGATTCATGTTTAATCATACAACAGTATTACTGAATGAAGCGGTCGATGCTCTCGATATTAAGCCAGATGGAATTTATGTGGATTGTACTTTAGGCGGAGCAGGGCACAGCGAATTAATTCTTTCCAAATTATCAGGCAGCGGAAGATTAATTGCATTCGATCAAGATGAAATAGCCATAAAAAATGCACAAGAAAAATTAGCCCCATATAAGGACAGATTGACGATTGTCAAAAGCAATTTTCGTTATCTAAAAGAAGAAATTCACAACTTAGGGATTACACATGTAGATGGAATTCTTTATGACTTGGGTGTTTCTTCCCCGCAATTAGATACTCCTGAACGCGGATTTAGTTATCATCATGATGCACCGCTTGATATGCGCATGGATAACGAAGCGGATGTTACTGCATATGATGTAGTCAATTCTTGGTCATATGAATCATTAGTTAAAATTTTCTTTCGTTATGGTGAGGAGAAATTCTCTAAACAAATAGCAAGGAAGATTGAGGCAGCAAGAGAAAATCGGCCAATTGAAACGACTGGAGAGTTGGTTGAATTAATCAAAGAAGCTATTCCAGCGCCAGCTAGACGAAAAGGTGGTCATCCTGCTAAAAGAGTTTTCCAAGCAATACGAATTGCAGTCAATGATGAACTTGGCGTATTTGAAGATTCGTTAGAGCAAGCTATTACGTTGTTAAATCCAGGCGGAAGAATCAGCGTTATCACTTTCCATTCTCTTGAAGACAGAATCTGCAAGTCGACATTTAAAAAGATGAGTGACCTGCCGCCGTTGCCGCCAGGACTACCGGTTATTCCAGATGAGTTTAAACCAGAATTGAAATTAATTACAAGAAAGCCGATTGTTCCATCAGAAGAAGAATTAGAATTTAATAACAGAGCAAGATCAGCGAAACTACGTATTGCAGAAAAACAATAACCAAAGGGTGCGGGAGGTAATTAAATGAGCAACTTAGCAAGAAAAATTCAGCAGGATCAATATCAACAACAAGAAGAAAAACAGTCGGTTAAAAAGGTTATTAAACAGACTAAATCATTATTATCTCCTGGAGAGAAGATTTTAGGAATTGCCTTTGTAGCGATTATTTGTATTGGCGGCGTAAAAATTGTAAGCAACCAATCGGAGATTTATCAAGTAAATAAAGATATTCAAGTAGCGGAAAGCTCCATTAATTCGCTTGAAAAGTCAAACAAGGAATTAGATACACAGGTCAAGGATTTAAGCAGCTTTGAACGCTTACGCGAAGTAGCAGGGAAATTAGGTTTAGATTTTAGTAAAGATAATGTAAAGGTTGTGCATTAAGCAATGATTCGAAAACAACCTAATATTAATTTTGGAGCAGCCATCCTTTTTATTCTCTTTTGTCTGCTCTTTTTTGTTTTAGTTATTCGGTTTGTCTATATTCAAGCGACAGGAGAAGTGTCAGGAGTAGAACTAGCTGCACAAGCAGAAAAAAAACATAACACTTCTCGTGTGCTAGAGGCTTCTAGAGGAAGTATATTAGATCGCAATGGGGACGTAATTGCGGAGGATGCAGTTTCTTATAAGCTAGTTGCTGTAACGGATAAATCATTGAGTAAAAATCTGGATAAAAAAGTTCATGTTGCAGATCCTGAATTGACAGCTAGAGAATTAGCGAAATATATCGATTTAAAAGAATCGGAGATTTATAGAATTTTAACCAAAAAGGGCGCAAAACAAGTGGAATTTGGGGAGGCCGGAAAGGATCTTTCCTATGAGACGAAAAAGAAAATTGAAGATTTAAAGCTTCCTGGTATTCAAATTGTCGAAGGGAAGAAGCGTTTCTATCCGAATGGAATCTTTGCTTCCCATGTTATCGGCTATTTGGAAGAGGATGATGGTAAAGAAACAGGTAGATTAGGTATTGAAGAAAGCTTAAATAAAATGCTGACAGGCACAAATGGCAGTATGCAGTATAGTAAAGATATATGGGGTTATATTTTGCCGAACAGTAAGGATAAAATCGTGCCTGCTCAAAATGGCAAGGATGTTTATTTAACACTCGATAAGAAAATTCAATCCTTTTTAGAAGATACGATGAATAAGGTGAATGCGGAATATGATCCTGTAAAAATGATTGCGATTGTAGCTAATCCGAAAACAGGGGAAATATTAGCGATGAGTCAAAGACCGTCCTTTGATCCTGAAACAAGAGAAGGTATTACAGCTTCCTGGCATAATGAAGCAATCGAAACCAATTATGAACCAGGATCCACGATGAAAATCTTTACCTTAGCTGCAGCAGTAGAAGAAGGAGTATTCAATCCAAACGAGGAGTATCAGTCAGGCAGATATGAAGGAATAGGAGATCATAATAATGGAGCTGGTTGGGGACCTATTTCCTATTTGGAAGGTGTTCAGCGATCTTCCAATGTAGCGTTCGCGAAACTTGCTAAGGAAAAAATCGGCTTTGAGACATTCAGAGAATATTTAACAAAATTCGGCCTTGATCAGCCAACTGGCATCGATCTGCCAAAAGAAGCAAATAGCTCGATTGTATTTAATTGGCCAATCGAAAAAATTACTACTGCTTTTGGTCAAGGTACTGCTTTAACGCCAATTCAGCAAATTCAAGCTGCAACAGCTATCGCCAATGATGGAAAAATGGTAAAGCCGTATGTTATTGAACAGATTAAAGATCCAAATACAGGAAAAATCATTAAAAAAGGCGAGACAAAAGTTGCAGGAACACCAATTTCTGCAAAAACAGCCAAAGAAGTCCGCGATATTCTTGAAACAGTTATTACGAGTAAAAAAGGGACTGGTTACAAAAAATTCAATATTGATGGATATGATGTTGCCGGTAAAACAGGAACCGCACAAATTCCTAAAAGCGGCGGTGGGTATTTAAAAAGTAAAAATGATTACATCTTTTCTTTCTTAGGAATGGCTCCGAAGGATGATCCTGAATTAATAATGTATGTTGCTGTTCAGCAACCAAAGTTAAAGGAAACGGAAACTGGGTCTGAACCAGTCGCTGAAATTTTCACTTCAGTAATGAAGAGCAGTCTACAGTATATGGATATAGTTCCAACAAAAGAAGTAATTTCGAAGCCAATCGAAATTCCTAATTTAAGTGGAATGACTGCAGAAGAAGCGAAGAAAATTCTGGAGGATAAAGGGCTGAATGCCGTTATTATCGGAGACGGCAAGACAGTGGAAGAACAGCTGCCAGTCAAAGGAGATACTTATCTAAAAGGCGAGAAAGTAATCTTAAAGACGGATGGGAAAGAAACAGTCCCTAATATGAAGGGCTGGTCATTACGCGATGTTTTAAAAGTAGCGGACCTCAATAAGCTGAAACTTGAAAGTTCCGGCAGTGGTTATGTGTCCTCCCAAAGTATAAAAGCAGGGTCTAAGATTAAGGAAAACGATAAGTTATCGGTTAAGTTAAAAGAACCAGAGTAAGAGAGCTTCACTACATTTTTGAGATGTAGTGAAGCTTTTTTGTTGGAGATGGACGCGGTATTGTATACTAGAAATAAGCGTTCGTTTGTAACGCTTTAGTATAATAGGAGGGTGAAAAAGTGTATAAGAAAAGAAGGGAACCACTGGAATTAGCTTTATTAAAATCATTAAATAGCCGAATGGAATTATCTGATGAATTGAAGACAAAGTACTTAAATCAAGGGAAAGGCTGGGAAGGAGAGAGGAAGTTTGATGAGCATTTAAGGGATTTAGCCCCAAATAGTATTGTATTAAATGATTTATTATTACAATCACACCAGACGACATTTCAAATCGACTCCTTATTGATAGAAGGAGAGGCACTTCATCTCTATGAAATTAAGAACTACGAAGGTGACTTTTATTATGAAAATGATCGATTCTATAAGAAAAACAATAAAGTAGAAATCAATAATCCTATTACTCAATTAAAACGAACAGAGTTCCTGTTAAGACAATTAATTCACCAGCTTGGTTACTCTATTACAATTATTCCACATGTTGTTTTTATAAACCCCGAATTTATCTTATATCAAGCTCCACTTCATTTGCCTTATATTTATCCCAACCAATTAAATCGTTATGTTAAATTATTAGAAAAAAATAGATCACAAGTAAAAAAACAGTATGCGCTCTTAGCTGAAAAGTTGATCGCTCTTCATATGGAAGATTCATCTTATCGAAGAATGCCAAGTTATACCTATGAAGAACTTAAGAAAGGAATCCTTTGCGAAAAATGCAACTCACTGTTTATTTCAACAGAACGCGCAATGATCAAATGTAATGTATGTGGATATACAGAAAGCTTGGAGTTAGCAGTTTTACGAAGTGTTAAAGAATTTAAGCTGCTTTTTCCAGAAAGAAAGATAACGACAAAAGAAATATATGACTGGTGTTTGATATCGGGAGGAATGCGGAGGATTAAGAGAATATTAGATAAGCATTATAGGCTTATTGGTATACATCAGTGGGCGTATTATGAGTAAAAGATAGTTTTCACAGAAGAGATGAACGCCAAAATTAATAGAAGAAGCAGGGAAAGTGGTTTTCATCGGGAGGATGAACGCCGAAATAATTAGAAGAAGCAGGGAAAGTGGTTTTCATCAAGGGGATGAACGCCGAAATAATTAGAAAAAGCAGGGAAAGTGGTTTTCATCGGGAGGATGAACGCCGAAATAATTAGAAGAAGCAAGGAAAGTAGTTTTCAACAAGGGGATGAACGCTAAAATAAGCAGAAGAAGCAGGGAAAGTGGCTTTCATCGGGAGGGTGAACGCCAAAATAAGCAGAAGAAGCAAGGAAAGTGGCTTTCATCGGGAGGATGAACGCCGAAATAATTAGAAGAAGCAAGGAAAGTAGTTTTCATCGGGAGGATGAACGCCAAAATAAGCAGAAGAAGCAGGGAAAGTGGTTTTCAACAAGGGGATGAACGCCAAAATAATTAGAAAAAGCAGGGAAAGTGGTTTTCATCGGGAGGGTGAACGCCAAAATAAGCAGAAGAAGCAGGGAAAGTGGTTTTCAACAAGGGGATGAACACCAAAATAATTAGAAAAAGCAGGGAAAGTGGTTTTCATCGGGAGGGTGAACGCCAAAATAAGCAGAAGAAGCAGGGAAAGTGGTGTTCATCAAAGAGATGAACGCCGAAATAATTAGAAGTAGCAAGGAAAATGGCTTTCATCGGGAGGGTGAAAACCACAATAACTAGAAAAAAACAAAAGTGGCTTACATCAACAAAAAATCCCTCACATAAAAATCCCTACCTCTTTTCTAATCAACTAACCAATACTCTCCGTTCTATTCCGATTCGTACAAGCATATATTTCAATTGAGCTAGTATAAAGGAGGTTCCATCTGTATGCGGGTTTCAAATGTAACCGTTCGGAAGCGATTGTTGATAGCGCTTGTTGCTGGGATAGTTATTTTTCTCATAATTGATACAAGATTGGCGTATGTTCAATTTTTTCTGGGGGACGAGCTTACAACAAAAGCAAAAAATTTATGGAGTAGACAAATTGCTTTTGAGCCACAACGAGGAGAGATCTTGGATCGTAATGGAATAGCGCTTGCGACTAATGTCAGTGCGCCAACGGTTTATATAGTACCACGCCAAATTAAAGATCCAGCAGACACCGCTGAAAAGCTTGCAGAAGTATTAGAAGCAGATAAGGAATCTGTTTATAAGCAGATTATTCAAAGGGAGATGAGTGTTCGCTTAAAAGAAGGTAGGAAAATCACGCATGAAAAGGCCAAAAAAGTTCGTGCACTTGATATAGACGGTGTATATATTGGTGAAGATTCGAAGCGATCTTATCCTTTTGGAAACTATTTATCCCATGTATTAGGGTTTGCTGGTATTGATAATCAAGGGCTAATAGGTTTAGAGTTGGAATATGATGATGAGTTGAAGGGAAAGAAGGGATCTGTTCAATATTATTCGGATGCAAAAGGACAGAGAATGAATGATATGGCTGATGCCTATGAAGCGCCGGTAAATGGGAATGATTTAGTCCTTACCATCGATACAAAAATTCAAACGATTGTAGAAAGAGAATTGGATATAGCCCAACAAACCTATGATCCTGAATCGATTATCGCACTTGCAATGAACCCGAAGACTGGCGAGGTTTTGGCGATGTCAAGTCGTCCAGGCTTTGATCCATCAGATTTTCAAAATGTGGATTCCACTGTATATAATCGTAATTTACCGATATGGAGTTCATATGAACCAGGATCTACCTTTAAAATTATTACATTGGCAGCAGCCTTAGAAGAAGGAAAAGTAGATTTAGATAAGGATACTTTTTATGATAAAGGGTATGCCGAAGTAGGTGGAGCAAAACTTAAATGCTGGAAGCGAGGAGGACATGGCTCGCAAACGTTTTTAGAGGTCGTTCAAAATTCTTGTAACCCTGGTTTTGTAGAATTAGGGGAACGTCTTGGCAAAGATAAGCTGTTTCAATATATTCGTGATTTTGGATTTGGGCAAAAAACAGGAATTGATTTACAAGGGGAATCTAAAGGGATTTTGTTTAACATGGACAGAGTAGGACCAGTGGAGCAAGCGACAACAGCATTTGGTCAAGGCGTCGCCGTAACGCCAATTCAACAAGTTACAGCATTATCTGCCGCCATTAACGGGGGCACTTTATATACTCCTTATGTAGCAAAAGAATTAATTGATCCGTCTACTGGTGAAGTGGTTATGGAGAAAAAGCCTGTTGCAAAAAGAAAGGTAGTTTCTGAAGAAACATCTAAAGAAGTAAGACGGGCATTAGAAAATGTTGTGGCAAAGGGATCTGGAGGCAAGGCCTTTGTGGAAGGCTATCGAGTTGGTGGAAAAACAGGGACGGCGCAAAAAGCTTCAGGTGGAAGATATTTAGAAAATAATTATATACTATCCTTTATCGGCTTTGCACCTGCTGATGATCCTGAATTAGTCGTGTACGTGGCAGTAGATAACCCAAAAGGAACGGTGCAATTCGGTAGTGCGGTTGCTGCTCCAATTGTTGGCGCGATTATGGGAGATAGTTTGAGAGCACTTGGTGTGGAACCTCGTAAAGATCAAATTGACAAAGTATATAAATATCCGGAAAATCCATTAATAGAAGTGCCAGACCTTGTCGGGCATACGAAAAAAGATATCAGTGAAATGTTTATTAATCTTAAAATTGATTCAAGTGGAAGCGGGGATACGGTGATTAAGCAATCTCCAGAGCCTGGAACAAAAGTGAAGGAAGGATCAACTATTTTGGTTCAATTTAATTAATTGGAAGAGATGCGGCAGCATAATACGTGCCGCTTCTCTTCCTCTATAAAAAAGCCTCTTGAGCCTTTTAATCCAAGAATAGAGCTCGTATGTAAATAATTAAAATTTTCCTCTATCTTAAATTATTCTTCTAATATAAATTCTCCAACAATAAGGTACAACATAGATAAATTTTTTTTAATCATGTAAAATAAAATACGCTAAGAAAATTGTATAATCTATATGGCTGATTCATTATTTAGTATATAATTAATATTTATGAGCAATCAAAGATTACATATAGAGCTAGAGAAAAGAGGAATCAAAAAGCGATGCAATTAAAAAAACTTATTGAGAGTTTACAGCCATACACTCCTTATACCGGAGAAGATGTGGAAATAAAATCAATAGAGAATGATAATCGCAAAGTATCAGATGGCAGTCTTTTTATTTGTATAAAAGGTTATACAGTCGATGGCCATGATTTTGCCCAAAAAGCATACGAATCTGGGGCAGTCGCTGTCATAGCGGAAAGAAGTCTGTCCTTGCCTATTCCAGTGATCGTTGTAAAAGATACAAAAAGAGCTAGTAGTGTGCTTGCAGATGTATTTTATCAAAAGCCGACTCAAAAGCTTCAGCTTATTGGAATAACAGGTACAAATGGAAAGACAACAACTAGCCATTTAATAGATGCTATTTTAAAAGAGGCAAATAAAAAAACAGGAATCATCGGTACGATGTATACCAAAATCGGTGAGCAAATACAAGAAACAAAAAATACAACTCCAGAAGCTGTGACCCTGCAGAAGGTGTTTCATCAAATGGTGGAGCAAAAAGTTGATACAGCTGTTATGGAAGTATCTTCCCATGCCCTTGTAGAAGGCAGAGTATTTGGTTGTGACTATGATATTGCTGTTTTTACCAATCTAAGTCAAGATCATTTAGATTATCATGGTACGATGGAAGAATATAAAAAAGCGAAAGGGTTGCTTTTTACAAGACTAGGAAATGCCTTTTCGTCTGAAAAGCCAAAATTTGCTATTCTCAATAAAGATGATGCAGCAGCGAATGAGTATGAAACCATTACAGCCGCTCATATTCTTACATATGGAATTGATAAAGAAGCTGATATAATGGCAAAAAATATAAAAATTACGGCAGCAGGCACATCATTCGATTTACATACTCCGCTTGGCATACATTCTGTCCAATTAAAAATGGTTGGGAAATTTAACGTGTATAATACACTAGCAAGCATTGGTGCTGCAATCGCAAGTAATATTCCAATGGAAGTGACCATCAATGCGCTAGAAAAGGTAGCAGGAGTCGCAGGGAGATTTGAAACGGTTAATGCCGGCCAAGACTTTTCTGTGATCGTTGATTATTCACATACACCTGATAGTTTGCAAAATGCTTTGCAAACGGTAAAAGAATTTGCTAAGAATAAAATATATGTGATCGTTGGCTGTGGGGGCGATAGAGACAAGACGAAACGTCCTTTAATGGCGAAAATTGCTTGCGAGGAAGCGAGTTATGCAATCCTAACTTCCGATAATCCTAGAAGTGAAGATCCGCTTGCCATATTAAAAGATATGGAGGAAGGAGTTAGGGCTGAACAGAATTATACGATAATCTCTGATCGCAAAGAGGCTATTGCTTTTGCTGTTGATCAAGCGCAGCCTGATGATGTTATTCTAATTGCAGGGAAAGGGCATGAAACGTATCAAATTATTGGTTCTAAAGTGTTGGACTTTGATGACCGTTTAGTTGCAAAAGAAGCGATAGAGGAGAGAAAAAATGACACTGTCCTATAACTTAGTCCTTCAAGCTATTCCCGAAGCAAAAGGGTTTGTGAAAGAAGATTTGCTTTTTCAAACCGTGTCATTCTTAGCAGAGTGCGAACAGCCAAAAGGACTGTTTATTCCATTTTATAAAGATAGTTCTGGTGATTTGAGTGCTGCTATAACAAATGGAGCAATTGGAGCGATTTGGGAAGAGGGGATGAAACTCCCATCCTATACACCAAATCATTTTCCGATTTTTTATACAAAAGATTTAAAGGAAGGCATATTAAAAATGAGTAAAATTTACGAGCAACAATTACAAGCACAAGAAAAAACAACTAAATTTATTTTTTTGCAAGAAAACAGTCTGAATTCCCAGATGGAAACATATGATATAGCGGTAATTAGAGAGCATGTATTAAATACAAATAATCAAATGAAAGGAGGGAATTAAAATGCAGGAGAAAGTTATCTTTTTTACGATTCTATTAGGCTTTTTAATAACAGTATTAATTTCTCCCTTTTTTATTCCCTTCTTGCGAAGATTAAAATTCGGACAAAGCATTAGAGAAGAAGGACCGAAGTCTCATCAGAAAAAAACGGGAACGCCAACTATGGGGGGCTTAATGATTATTTTCTCCATTGTTGTAACGACATTGGTAATGATTAATAAATTTTCAGAGCCAACAATTAAGACGTATTTATTACTTTTAGTATTAGTCGGATTTGGATTGTTAGGCTTTTTAGATGACTTTATAAAAGTAGTGATGAAGCGTAATTTAGGATTAACTTCTAGACAAAAGCTATTAGGGCAGATAATTATTTCGCTTATTTTTTACTTTGTTTTACGCGAAAACGAATTTTCCACTGCAATTTCGATTCCTTTTGTAGATAAACCACTAGAATTAGGGTGGTTTTATGCGCTATTTATTATTTTTTGGTTAGTTGGATTTTCTAATGCGGTGAATTTAACCGATGGCTTGGACGGATTAGTTTCTGGAACTTCTGCTGTGGCATTTGGAGCGTTTGCTGTCCTTGCATGGAGTCAATCACAGTTTGAAATTAGCATTTTCTCGGTAGCCATTGTGGGCGCAGTTTTAGGATTTTTAGTATTCAACGCCCATCCAGCAAAAGTATTTATGGGAGATACTGGTTCACTTGCCCTTGGAGGTGCTATTGCAGCGATTGCTATTTTAACAAAGACAGAAATTTTATTAATATTAATAGGTGGAGTATTTGTTATTGAGACACTTTCTGTCATTCTTCAAGTAATATCTTTTAAATCAACAGGGAGAAGAATTTTCCGTATGAGCCCATTACATCACCATTATGAACTAGTTGGCTGGTCTGAATGGCGAGTAGTTGTCACATTTTGGACGGTTGGATTATTATTTGCCGCTTTAGGAATTTATATTGAGGTGTGGTTATAATGAAGCAGATTAATGATTATCATCATAAAAAAATTCTGGTATTAGGTCTTGCTAAAAGTGGAATAAGCGCAGCTCAATTACTACATAATTTAGGTGCCTTTGTAACAGTAAATGATAGTAAGCCATTAGATGAAAATCCAGAAGCACAAGGCTTATTAGAACAAGGAATCACGGTTATCTGCGGAAGTCATCCTATTGAATTGCTGGAGGAGGGTTTCCAGCTGATCGTAAAAAACCCTGGAATTCCTTACTTTAATCCAATGATTAAAGGGGCAGTGGAGCGTGGCATTCCTGTAATCACAGAGGTAGAACTAGCATACAGAGTGTCCGAAGCTCCTTTTCTTGCAATCACTGGGTCAAATGGGAAAACAACGACCACAACCTTATTGTTTGATATGTTAGAAATTGATAAGAAAAAGCCTTTGATAGCGGGGAATATTGGAACAGTTGCTTCTAATGTAGCCCAAGTTGCAGAGGAAGATAATAAAATAGTGATTGAATTATCCTCCTTTCAATTAATGGGAATTGAAAAATTCAAGCCGAAAATTGCGATCATTACAAATATTTATGAGGCACATTTAGATTATCATGGGACACGGGAAGAATATGCGAAGGCAAAAGGAAACATTACGAGAAACCAAGATGAAAGTGACTATTTAATTGTGAACGTCGAACAAGAGATTGTCATGGATATCGCGAACAGAAGCAATGCAACGATTATTCCTTTTTCTGCAAAACGTGAACTTGAGTTTGGGGCCTATATAAAAGATAATATTATTTATTTTAATGATCAAAAAATTATGGCACTATCAGATATAACGTATTTAAGTGCATTAAATTTAGAAAACATCCTTTCATCTGTTGCAGCAGCAAAATTATCAGGTGTAACAAATGAAAGTATTTTTGCAGTATTAAGTACCTTTAAAGGGGTTAAGCATCGTCTGCAATTTATTAAAGAAATAAACGGACGGAAATTCTATAATGATTCGAAAGCAACAAATATCCTGGCAACACAAAATGCCCTTGCAGCCTTTAATGAACCGGTTATTCTGTTAGCTGGTGGACTGGACCGCGGAAATGAATTTGATGAACTCATTCCATCTCTTAAAAATGTAAAAGCTATGATTACTTTTGGACAAACTGCTGAAAAAGTGGAGAAGGCAGGCAAGCTTGCAGGAATAAAAACCATTAAACGCGTCGATAATGTGGACAAAGCAGTACCTGTTGCCTATGACTTATCAGAAAGCGGAGATGTTATTCTTCTTTCCCCAGCATGTGCAAGCTGGGATCAATATAAAACTTTTGAAGTCAGAGGAGACATTTTTATCAATGCGGTGCATATGCTTAAATAAGGGCTTGTCTGTAAGTAGGCGTTGAAAGAAAATTTAAGATCTATATGGATAGAAATAAAAAAGTATCCATATAAAATACTTACTTAAAAGTAAGCTCTGTAAATGATAACAAGGTTAGTAGAAAAAGGCTAAAGGTTTCATTTCATCTAAATTAGGGTGGAAGGAACGCTCTTTTCCCTTATTCCTAGTTTAACCGATAATTTACAGAGCTTTCTTTTTTTATCCGATTCCTCAGTAGTATACAAAGAAATCTGGGTATAAATCGCTTTTCTTTGTTGCAAGCCCTTAATCTTGCAGGTTCGAGGTGTTAATGGTGCCATCAAAAAAAACGACTCCAGATATAATTCTAATGATTATTACATTTACGTTGCTAGCGATAGGGTTAATCATGGTGTATAGTGCTAGTGCTGTAATGGCTGAACGAAATTTAGGTGATTCTTTTTTCTTTGCTAAAAGGCAAATGCTTTTTGCAGGAGTCGGAATTGCAGCAATGTTATTTATTATGAATCTTGATTACTGGATATGGAGATCTTGGGCTAAACCGATTATTATTGTTTGTTTTATTTTACTTGTCGTTGTTTTAATTCCTGGGGTGGGGTTAGTTCGAAATGGTTCGCAAAGCTGGATCGGAGTAGGTGCTTTTTCTATTCAGCCCTCTGAATTTATGAAAATAGCAATGATTCTTTTCTTGGGAAAATTTCTATCAGAAAATCAAAAGCATATAACCTCCTTTAAAAAAGGGTTACTTCCCTCATTAGGTCTGGTATTCCTTGCCTTCGGAATGATTATGCTTCAGCCGGATTTAGGTACTGGGACAGTTATGGTTGGAACTAGTATTGTCATGATTTTTATTGCTGGTGCTCGCATTCGTCACTTTGTTATTTTAGGTCTTATTGGGGTAGCTGGTTTTATCGGTCTGGTTGCATCAGCTCCTTATCGGATTAAAAGGATAACATCCTTTCTGGACCCATGGTCAGATCCATTAGGAAGCGGATTTCAAATAATCCAATCTTTATATGCAATTGGTCCAGGCGGTTTATTCGGTTTAGGACTTGGGGAAAGCAGACAAAAATTTTTCTACTTGCCTGAGCCGCAGACCGATTTCATTTTTGCGATTCTGTCAGAAGAATTAGGCTTTATCGGCGGTTCGCTGATTTTATTATTATTCGCGCTTTTACTTTGGAGAGGCATAAGAATTGCATTAGGAGCTCAAGATTTATTTGGGAGCTTTGTGGCAGTCGGGATCATTTCCATGGTTGCAATTCAAGTTATGATTAACATTGGGGTGGTAACAGGGCTAATGCCAGTTACAGGGATTACACTTCCGTTTTTAAGCTATGGCGGCTCATCGCTGACACTTATGTTAATAGCAATAGGCATCCTTCTAAATGTGAGCCGATTTTCGCGGTATTAAATGCAGCCTCATTGCTAGGAAATTTTTTGATGAAATTTATAGAAACCTAGTGGAGAGAATACGTTCTCTTTACTAGGTTTTTTTGTGGAGAGCTAAAGAGTGTTTATCATGGTAGTCTCTGTTTCAGAGGGAAGAAATGTTGTAGAATACAAAAAATTTATTTTTTTCACACATATGATAAATCCTTTTCAAACATGACAATATGACATGTAGGAAGACGAAATGTATTACATTTCATTATCATTTTCAAGATATTCATAAAGCAAGTTTAAAATATAGTACAATAAGGTATCTATTATTTGGGAGATGACGGCAAAGCTAAAAAATATCTAAAAAAATAGCAGAAGATTATTTTTGTTTTATGTTATTTGAAGCTATAATGTAAAAGAGAAGAAAACCACGTTTTTTTCAGGAAAAGTAGAGATGAGAAGTATTTTGAGGTGGAAAGAATGAAAATAGTAGTAAGCGGCGGAGGAACAGGGGGACATATATACCCTGCATTAGCATTGATCCGCGAAATAAAAAGAGAAGTGAAGGATGCTGAATTTCTTTATATCGGAACAGAGCAAGGGCTAGAAAGTAAATTAGTTAGACGAGAAGATATTCCATTTAAAACAATACATATCACAGGGTTTAAACGAAAACTTTCCCCAGAAAATGTGAAAACAGTTTGGCGATTTATTGCAGGTGTACAAAAAAGTAAAGCGATTTTAAAAGAATTTAAAGCAGACGTTGTCATCGGAACAGGCGGATATGTTTGTGGTCCGGTTGTATATGCGGCAGCTAAGCTTGGAATACCGACTATTATTCATGAACAAAATAGTGTTCCAGGGTTAACCAATAAGTTTTTAAGTAAATATGTCGATAAAGTAGCGATTTGCTTTGAAGAAGCGGCTTCTTTTTTTCCAGATAAAAAAGTAGTGATGACCGGGAATCCAAGGGCATCCGAAGTGTTAAATCAGGATGGAATAAAAGGTCGCTTATCAGTCGGATTAAAATTAAAAGAACCCGCTGTTCTTATTGTTGGCGGTAGTAGAGGAGCAAGACCGATAAATGATGCTGTAATTGCAGCTTTACCACAATTAGGGGAGAAAGCTTATCAAGTTCTTTATGTAACAGGAGAGGTGCACTACGAAGCGGTAAAGAAAGAAGTAGAGCGTGTCGGCAATCCAGAAAATGTTATTATTAAGCCATTTGTCCATAATATGCCTGAAGTATTAACGAGTATTGATTTAACTGTTGCAAGAGCTGGCGCAACAACACTAAGTGAGCTAACCTCGCTTGGTATTCCGAGCATTCTTGTGCCAAGTCCTTATGTAACGAATAATCATCAAGAAAAAAATGCGCATGCATTAACGAGTAATGGAGCAGCCAGAATGCTTCTTGAACAGGATATGAATGGCCAAAAATTGATAGAAGAAATGGATGCAATCATGCTTAATCCTGTTTTGCTAAAGGAAATGAAAGAGGCTTCCAAAAAATTAGGTATTCCTGATGCGGCAATGAGGTTGTATAATGTCATGAAGGAAGTAATCGATAACAAGAAAAAATAAGATAGCAAATAGAAAATTTGTTTGTTAGGAAAAGGTGGACAACCTATTGAAATGTTATGTACTATTTCCTTATTTAATAATACCGGGGTGATTTTTTGGAAAAAGGGAAGGTAGTTTCTTTAGAAGATAGAATTCCAAAATTAAAAGAGCAGAGACGAAGAAAAGCAAATCGTCGCCTTATTTTCCTTCTCCTTCTATTCTTCCTAATCATCGTTTGCGTTATATACTTCCAATCGCCTTTAAGTCATGTGAAAAACATCGAAATTACGGGTAATCATTTATATTCTTTTGAAGACTTGGAGAAAATGAGTGGAATTGACAGCAAAACAAATATTTGGACAATCAAAAAAGACAAGCTCACAGAGAAATTAAAAGACTCAGGCGGGATTAAATCTGCTAAGATTTCTATTGTTTTTCCAAATACTGTTCATATAGACGTAAAAGAGTATAGGAAGATTGCTTACTTTGAAGTAAAGAATGAATTTATTCCACTTCTTGAAAATGGGGAGATGTTGCATGACAGAGCTATGACCAATAGTCCCTATGATGCTCCAATTATTAAGGATATAAAGAGCGAAGATAATAAAGTAATCAAAAAAATAGGGGGAGAACTAAATAAACTGTCAGCAGAAGTGTATAACGCAATTTCTGAAGTAAGGTATACTCCTAAAAATACAGATAAGTGGCGTGTTACTGTATATATGAATGATGGAAATCAGGTATTAGCTTCTTTATCCTCTTTTTCGGATAAGCTGCAGCATTATCCATCCATCATTTCCCAGCTGAATACAGATAAAAAAGGCGTTATTGATTTAGAGGTAGGTTCTTATTTTAAAGCTTTTGATTCGGAAGGGGAAAAGAAGGGTGAAGAATAATAAAAGAAGAAGAAATGTTATCTTCTCCTTAGTTTTTCTTGTACTTGGATTTATGATCTCTTTTTCCTATCAAAATACAAAAAAAGATGAAGGGAAAGCAGTGAGTGAGAGCCAATTTGAAAGAGATTTGGATTTGCGCAATGAGCTAATTGAGCAGGAAGAAAAGAACAATAAGTTGTATAAGGAGTTAAAGGAAAACCAAAGGGACTTGCTTCAATTAGAGAAGAAACTTTCTAACGAAGCAGAGACTTATTATAACTTGGCAGAAGATGCGGAAAAATACCGGATATATTTAGGAAAGGTTGCAGTAAAAGGGGAAGGGGTACAAATTGCTTTGGAAGATGGTGAGTATAATCCAAAGGAAGATAATGTGAATAATTATTTGGTTCATGAGCATCATGTATTTAAAGTGATCAACGAGCTTTATATTGCTGGTGCAGAAGCGATTAGTATCAATGGACAAAGGCTAGCACATAATTCTTATATCCTTTGCAATGGTCCAGTAATTGAAATTGACGGTTATCAGCACCCAGCCCCATTTGTTATTACGGCAATTGGCGATAGCGATGTGTTAGAAGGCGCAATAAATATAAATGGTGGCGTAAAGGATTTGTTAGTAAATGATAATGTAAGATTTACGCTTGAGAAAAAAAGAATGATCCAAATGGATCCTTTAAATGTTAATTAACGATAAGTATGATTTAGAAAGTATGATGCGCTTTGAATAAGAAATTTATAACGATGACGGGAATTACACTTATTGCAGGGTTTATGATAGCAGTTCAATTTCAGACAATAAAAGAACCTGTTGTACGAGACACGAGAGATACTTGGGAGTTAAGAGAAGATCTTATCCATGAGAAAAAATTAGAATTAAAGTTAATAGATGAGATACGTTCGACAAATGGAAAGATAGAAGAATATGAGAATGAAACCCCAAGAAGCAAAGAAGCGGTATTGAAAGAGACTTTGGCAGAATTAAAGCAGGAAGCGGGCTTAACAGAAGTAACGGGAAATGGAATTGTCTTAAAGATTGAGTCTGTCAGTACAGAAATGCTTTTAGGTGAAAATCCTGGAGTAGTTACCTCTGAATTATTACAACGGTTAGTAAATGAATTAAATTTATATGGTGCTGAGGAGATAGCGATAAATGATAATCGTTATGTAAATACAACTGTTATCCGTGAAATTAACAATGTGTTAAAAATGGATGGGAATCCCCTAAACCAGCTGCCAATTGAAATAAAAGTGATAGCGAAGGATGCTAACACTGTTGAAAAACTGTTTAATTACATGAAGGTTTCAAAGTCAGCAGATGAATTTTTCTTATCTAATCTGTTATTGAATGTCGAGATGCCAAAGGAACCAATCAAAATACCAGCATATAGCAACCCCATAAATATCCATTATATGAAGCCCGTAAGTACAAGTAAAGGAGGAGATTCTTAATGTGGCTTCCTATATTTGGGCTGATTGTTGGGATTGTATTAGGATTATTAACCGATATAAAAGTGCCAGACGAATATGCTAACTATTTATCAATTGCTGTTCTCGCTGCACTGGATACTTTATTTGGAGGGATTCGTGCTCATCTGCAAAATATATTCGACGAGAAAGTATTTGTAACTGGGTTCTTCTTTAATATTGCTCTTGCAGCAAGTTTAGCTTTTCTAGGTGTACATCTTGGTGTAGACTTATACTTAGCGGCTATTTTTGCATTTGGTGTTCGACTATTTCAAAATATAGCTGTCATTCGCAGTATTATCTTAAAGAAATCAAATACGCATTCTCTTGAAAAAAATGAAAAAAGTTGACAGAGAAAAAAGGGAATATATTAGTTTTGGCGAATAATTTAAATATTAATAGATATGTGGAAGTGAATTACGATATTTCCTTGTGAAATAAGTAATTAGTCCTATTTGTAGTAAAAAAGACCAAAATTGTATTGACACTTTGCGAAAACTTAGTGAAAATATGGTGTTGCCTGGTATACAATAGAATAGTTGTGAAGATTATATTATGTATATCAAAAAACTATGTAAATAGCAGACGTTACTTCTGATAAAAAAAGTTGAATTTTTTGACTGTATGACATAACTTGTTGTTCACATTATTTAAAATGCAAAAGGAGGTGCCCGAGAATGAACAGCAATGAACTTTATGTGAGTCTAGACATCGGTACATCCAGCATAAAAGTAATCATTGGAGAAATGATTAACGAATCTTTAAATATTATTGGTGTAGGCATCGTCCCATCAGAAGGTTTAAAAAAAGGTTCAATTGTGGATATAGATGAAACCGTTCATTCTATTCGACAAGCAATAGAGCAAGCTGAAAGAATGGTTGGGATGGAGATAAAGCAAGTAGTTGTTGGCGTTTCGGGAAATCATGTTAATCTGCAAACCTCACGTGGGGTAGTTGCAGTTTCAAGTGAAAATCGCGAAATTACAATTGAAGATGTAATTAGGGTAAAGGATGCTGCACAAGTAGTTTCCATTCCCCCTGAAAAAGAGATTATTGATATTATTCCTAAACAATTTATTGTCGATGGATTAGATGAAATTACTGATCCCCGAGGAATGATTGGTGTACGATTGGAAATGGAAGGTACTATTATAACTGGAAGTAAAACCATTTTACATAACACCTTAAGATGTGTGGAAAGAGCAGGACTTGAAATTCAAGATATCTCCTTGCAACCACTTGCTGCAGGATCTTTTGCGCTTTCAAAAGATGAGAAAAACTTAGGAGTGGCGTTAATAGATATAGGCGGAGGATCTACAACTATTGCTGTATTTGAAAATGGATTCCTTAAAGCCACTAGCGTTATTCCTGTAGGTGGAGATCATATTACTAAAGATCTATCCATTGGTCTTCGAACTACAACAGAAGATGCCGAAAAAATTAAAATAAAGTATGGTTATGCTTTTTATGATCATGCTTCTGAAGAGGAAGTATTCAGCGTTCCTATTATAGGAAGCGATCAGCATCAGCAATTTAATCAATTGGAGATTTCTGATATTATAGAAGCTAGATTAGAAGAAATCTTTGAACTTGTTGGTCATGAACTAGCTAGACTAGGAGTATATGATCTTCCAGGAGGATTTGTATTAACTGGAGGAGTAGCTAGTACGAAAGGAATTTTAGAATTAGCGCAAGATATTTTCCAAAGCCGAGTTAGAATTGCTATTCCTGATTATATTGGAGTTAGAGAGCCACAATATACTACTGCAGTTGGTTTAATTAAATTCTCCTATAAAAATAGTAAACTTCAAGGTGGAAATATCCATAACCCTGTTGCTGTTCCTGCTGAAACAAGGGAAAAAGCTCAGAAAACAGCATCCCAAAAACAAGCTTATGAGAAAAAACAAGTGGAAAAAGAACCTTCAAAGTTTAAGAAATTTATGGGATATTTCTTTGATTAATGAAATGTCTTAATAGAAAAACATAATTTTGATAAAAAAGAACTTCGAGAAGGCTGAGAGTCGTTTAGGGTCAGTCTAGGTATTAAAATGGTATGTTACTCCATATCACCAAGACTTGAGATGCGGACAGTTCGATACTGCTGAATATCGACGAATTAGGAGGATTTGTCATGTTGGAATTTGATACAAATATAGATTCACTAGCTGTAATAAAGGTTATAGGTGTAGGTGGCGGTGGAAATAACGCTGTTAACCGAATGATTGAGCATGGCCTACAAGGGGTAGAGTTCATTGCTGTAAATACAGATGCACAGGCATTAAATTTATCTAAAGCAGAAATCAAAATGCAAATTGGTGGAAAACTTACAAGAGGATTAGGGGCAGGTGCAAATCCTGAAGTAGGGAAAAAGGCTGCTGAGGAAAGCAAAGAACAAATTGAAGAGGCATTAAAAGGAGCAGATATGGTCTTCGTTACGGCAGGAATGGGTGGCGGAACTGGAACAGGTGCTGCACCAGTTATTGCTCAAATCGCCCACGACCTAGGCGCCTTAACAGTAGGGGTAGTAACAAGACCTTTTACTTTCGAAGGAAGAAAAAGATCCACACATGCTGCAAGCGGGATTACAGCATTGAAGGATGCTGTCGATACATTAATCGTTATTCCAAACGACCGCTTACTTGAAATCGTAGATAAATCAACTCCGATGCTTGAAGCGTTTAGAGAAGCGGATAATGTATTACGCCAGGGTGTACAAGGTATCTCTGACTTAATCGCAACACCAGGGCTGATTAACTTAGACTTCGCTGATGTGAAAACAATTATGGTGAATAAAGGTTCTGCACTTATGGGGATAGGTGTTGCAGCAGGGGAAAACCGTGCAGCTGAAGCAGCGAAAAAAGCAATTTCTTCACCACTTCTGGAGACTTCCATTGATGGAGCACAAGGAATATTGATGAATATTACCGGTGGAACGAATTTAAGCTTGTATGAAGTACAAGAGGCAGCCGATATTGTGGCATCTGCTTCCGATCAAGATGTAAACATGATTTTCGGTTCTATTATTAATGATGATTTGAAAGATGAAATTGTTGTTACGGTGATTGCTACTGGCTTTAACCAAGATTTATCGCAGCTCCAGCCAGATAGACCTGGATTTGGCGGCTTAAAGCCAAATAACAATAACGCAAACCCTGTCAACAATCCGGTTAACAATAGAGAAGTGAAACGTGAAGAGCCGCATGTGCAAAAAGAACAACAACAACCAAGAAGCAATGCGCAACAACCAGAAGATGCTTTAGATATTCCGACATTCTTAAGAAATAGAAACCGCAGAAGGTAATTATTTCTTTAGCAAAAACCTTTCCATTTTTTCATAATGGAAAGGTTTTTTGTTGTGCGCCCGGCATGCACATGAACTATAGGGTGCGAGTCCCGAACCCCGAAGACAGAAGTAGAGGTTAGCCAAGAGCTAGGGTGTCCGTGGTGACGCGGAATCTGAAGGAAGCTGGAGGCAAAACACCGGTCCGAGGAACACGAATCTCATACAAGGCTAGTTACGACTGGATGAGTTTGCAACACAAAACAAAGTCCTTTCTGTCGAAGGTCATACCTAGTAAATGAGGCGGATAGATGGTGTGAAAGTGCATGTGCTTACCCGGGGAGGTCTGATGGAAACGTGAAGTACCCTTCATAACCTACTTGGTGACAAGTAGCTGAATCATCAGAAGTCAGCAGAGGTCATAGTACGATTGGGTCTAGAACCAGTCGGAAGGACTGAACAATTAAGAGAGATTAGCCCTTGGCTTTCCATCTAGAATGAAATAGCACAGAAAACAGAGAAACCTCACGCTTAGAAAGTAGTGGTGAATCCCACGAGGGTATTTGCGGAGGGTGGAGTTCAGATGGGCATAATAAGATAAGCTAATCACGGAAAGGAACGAAATGGTGATGTTGAATCAAATTCTTGAACGGCAAAATATGATACAAGCGCTAAAGCGAGTGGAAGCGAATAAAGGAAGCCATGGAGTAGACATGATGCCCGTACAAACCTTACGACAGCACATCCTCGAAAATTGGGAAACCATTAAATCGCAGATTTTGAATGGAACCTATGAACCACAACCAGTACGTCGAGTCGAAATCCCGAAACCAGATGGTGGTGTGCGTTTACTAGGTATCCCAACCGTGACAGATCGTTTTATTCAACAAGCTATCTCGCAGATTTTATCAAAGGAATATGACAAAACATTTTCGGACCACAGTTATGGATTCCGTCCAAATCGGAGTGCCCATGACGCTATTCGGAAAGCAAAGGGTTATTTAAAGGAAGGTTATCGATGGGTGATTGATATGGATTTAGAGAAATTCTTCGATAAGGTCAATCATGACCGACTAATGGCAACATTAGCGAAACGAATTTCAGATAAATCTTTATTAAAACTTATTCGTAAATATCTCCAAGCTGGTGTCATGATAAATGGAGTGATTTCAAGTATAGAAGAAGGAACACCACAAGGTGGACCTTTAAGTCCCTTACTTTCAAACATAGTTCTAGATGAACTCGATAAAGAGTTGGAGGAACGTGGACATAAATTCGTTCGATACGCAGATGATTGCAATATTTATGTGAAAACAGAACGTGCGGGTCTAAGAGTAATGGCGAGTGTACAAAGATTTATTGAGGGAAAACTTCGTTTAAAAGTAAACGAAAAGAAATCAGCGGTAGACCGTCCTTGGAACCGGAAGTTCTTAGGTTTTAGTTTCACGAGTCACAAAGAACCAAAGGTTCGTCTTGCGAAAACAAGTCTAGTTCGAATGAAAAAGAAAATACGAGAGATTACCTCAAGAAAGATGCCATACTCCATGGAATACAGAATCAAGATGTTAAACCAATATCTAATGGGGTGGTGTGGTTATTTTGGATTAGCAGATACAAGTTCCACATTCAAATCACTAGATAGCTGGATTAAAAGAAGATTAAGGATGTGTCTATGGAAGAATTGGAAGAAACCTCAAACAAGAGTCAGAAATCTTACTCGGTTGAAAGTTCCTTTTGGAAAAGCATACGAGTGGGGAAACACCCGAAAAGGGTACTGGCGCATTTCTAAAAGCCCCATATTACACAGAACCCTCGGCAATTCCTATTGGGAAAGCCAAGGGCTGAAAAGTCTGCAAGTTCGTTACGAAACTTTGCGTTATTCATCTTAATTGAACCGCCGTATACGGAACCGTACGTACGGTGGTATGAGAGGTCGGGAGTTAATCACTCCCTCCTACTCGATTTATCTTCCAGGAATAAAGTAATCTCCCCTTTTATTTAGAGTAAAACTCATCACTTCTTTTATTCTTCCCTTTTTATTCCTTTGAATTAGTAAAAAAACTGATAATATTTCGCTAGAACTTAAAGTTTTTAACCGAGGAGATATAGTGACAAAAACCGTTAGAAATAGAGCAAATTTCTGATATTTTGATTACAGAAAGTGACAGAATTTCAAGAACAAGTACGTTATACTTTTTCGTAACAGATTAGTAGAGAGAAGATTTACTTCTTTTGTTGCTTTTATGAAGGAGAGGAGGAATTACATGCTTGGCCATTTATTTAGATGTGATATGGCTATTAAATTTTTTGTTTGACAGTTTATTACTATATTTAACAGGCATTCTATTAAAGAAAAAAATTATCCATTGGCGAATATTGCTTGGAGGGTTAATTGGTTCCCTTATTATCCTTTTTTCGATAACGCCGCTTAGTCCCTATACTAATCATCCCATATCGAAACTTCTATTTTCTATCGTGATGGTAGCAATGGCTTTTGGATATAAGCGATTTCGTACCTATATCCAAGCATTAATGATATTTTACTTAGCTACTTTTTTAATTGGGGGAACTTTGATAGGTGCTCATTATTTTATTCAGTTTGATTTCAATCTTTCTTCTTCTGTCCTTCTTGCAAGCATTAAAGGCTTTGGTGACCCGATAAGTTGGCTTTTTGTTTTGTTAGGATTTCCGATTGCTTGGTACTTTTCGAGAAGAAATGTGGAAGGGATGGAAGTGACAAAGATTCAATATGAACAGATAATCGACGTTATTTTTCAAGTAGGGGGAAAAGAATTTTCTATCAAGGGTTTGGTGGATAGTGGTAATCAAGTATATGATCCCATTTCCCGCCTTCCCGTAATGTTTGTATCTTTGAAAAATATAGAAAAGGATATGCCAGCAGAAATAATTCGTCTCACGGACCAGCCAGAAGCTATTATCTATGGCAGTCAACCAATCGCACCAGAATGGGAAAGCAAGATGCGAATTATTCCATATAAGGTAGTCGGCAAGGACCACCAGTTACTTATTGCCGTGAAACCAGATTCTTTGCTTTTAAAAAAAGAGCAGGAAGTAATTGCAGTGGAAAAGGGATTAATCTCGTTTACCAATCAAGTTCTATCTGCTGAGGGCATATTTGATTGTATTGTTCATCCAAAAATGCTCTTAGGAAAAAAATCAATCGAAGAAAAAGTTAGTTAATATACTATACTCACGAAAATCATCGTTTAGAAGGAGGAAATGCACATGAGTAAATGGAAGCTTCGCTTATCTTATTATTGGTACAAATTACTGATAAAACTTGGACTGAAAACAGATGAAGTATTTTATATTGGTGGAAGTGAAGCACTGCCTCCTCCGTTAACGAAAGAAGAAGAGGAAATCCTTTTAGAAAAACTTCCAAAAGGAGACCAAGCAGCTCGTTCGATGCTGATAGAGAGAAATTTACGCCTTGTTGTTTATATCGCAAGAAAGTTTGAAAATACTGGGATTAACATCGAAGATTTAATCAGCATTGGCACAATCGGATTAATTAAGGCGGTTAATACGTTTAATCCGGAAAAAAAAATAAAACTGGCCACATATGCTTCAAGATGTATTGAAAATGAAATTTTGATGTATTTGCGCAGAAATAATAAAATCCGTTCAGAGGTTTCATTTGATGAGCCGTTAAATATAGATTGGGATGGAAATGAACTTCTTCTCTCCGATGTTATGGGCACAGAGGATGATATTATTACGAAAGATTTAGATGCAAGTGTAGATAAAAAGCTATTAGTAAAAGCGCTTCACCAATTGTCTAACAGAGAGAAACAAATCATGGAATTACGGTTTGGTTTAGGAACGGGAGAAGAAAAAACGCAAAAGGATGTAGCAGATATGCTTGGGATATCCCAATCGTATATTTCTCGCTTAGAGAAAAGGATTATTAAAAGACTACAAAAAGAATTTAATAAAATGGTCTAAAAAATTTTTTCGTTCGGAAAGCCTTGTCCCACATAAATTCAGTTGAAATTAGCGTAAATAGGAAATTTAACAAAAATTCATCCCATGCATATTTTTCCTTCTCGGGGAGATACTGTTTTTTGTACAGCAGCTCCTGTGAGGAGGGAAATAGATTGACTCGAAATAAAGTAGAAATTTGCGGTGTGGATACATCAAAGCTTCCAGTATTAAAAAACGAAGAAATGAGATTGCTCTTCAAGCAAATGCATGAGGGAGATACATCCGCAAGAGAAAGTCTCGTAAATGGGAATCTCCGCCTCGTATTAAGTGTGATACAACGATTTAATAATCGAGGAGAATTCGTGGATGACTTATTTCAAGTGGGTTGTATTGGTCTAATGAAATCTATCGATAATTTTGATTTAAGTCAAAATGTTAAGTTTTCCACCTATGCTGTTCCGATGATTATTGGAGAGATTCGTCGTTATTTACGCGACAATAATCCAATTAGGGTTTCCAGATCTCTGAGAGACATTGCTTATAAGGCATTACAGGTCAGAGAAAGGTTGATGAATAAAACATCAAAAGAACCAACAGCTGAGGAAATTGCCAAAGAGTTAGACATTCCACATGAAGATATTGTTTTTGCATTAGATGCTATTCAAGATCCAGTATCGCTTTTTGAACCAATCTATAATGATGGTGGAGATCCGATTTATGTAATGGATCAATTAAGTGATGAAAAGAATAAGGATATACAGTGGGTGGAAGAATTAGCATTAAAAGAAGGAATGCGCCGATTAAATGATCGAGAAAAGTTGATATTGCGAAAGCGGTTTTTTCAAGGGAAAACACAAATGGAAGTGGCAGATGAGATAGGCATCTCACAAGCGCAAGTCTCAAGATTGGAAAAAGCTGCTATTAAACAAATGAATAAAAACATTCAAAGCTAAATAGGAATAAAACAGGTTAGACTTCTTAAAGTAGGTACTTTAATGATTGTCTAGCCTTTTCTATTGGTAAAAAGGGAGAGGAATGGCAGGTTAGAAAAGAGCGAGTTTCGAATTTCATAAAATGCAACCTTATTTCTACAGAAAAATATGTTTTTCTGTGACCAATGACAGCTCTATATGGTAAACTAAAACAAAAAGATGGGGTTAGATAATGGAACCTTTTATTTTAAGAAATAAGCAGTTTTTCAATCTTGATTTATGGGAGCAGCAGTTTCCGAATCTAATAGCTGGTTTCACAACAAAAAATGGTGGGAAAAGTAAAGGCGATTATGCAAGTTTAAATATGGCGTTTCATGTAAATGATCAAAAGGATACAGTGGTTGCAAACCGTAAGGAACTAGCACAAAAATTATCTTTCCCATTAGAGCAATGGGTTGGTGCTGTGCAAACACATCAAGTTAATATTGTGGAAGTAACACAAGCACATTTAGGTATGGGTGCAAGCGATTATGATAGTGCGTTAAAAGATACGGATGGTTTGTTTACTTTTGAAAAAAATATATTATTAACTTTATGTTTTGCAGATTGTGTTCCTTTATATTTCATTCATCCAGCTACAAAAGCAGTAGGTATCGCTCATGCTGGATGGCAAGGAACCGTAAAAGGCATTGCCGGGGAAATGATGAAAGTTTTTGCTTCTCATAAGATACCAAGAGAAGAAGTGCTCGCCATTGTTGGTCCTTCTATCTCAGAGCGCCATTATGTCGTGGATGATCGTGTTATTAATGAAATAGAAAAGGCAATACAATCAGAACACAAGCCATTTAGTACTATTTCTCCAGGACAATACAGACTGAATTTACAAGAAGCAAATAAGCAGATATTGTTAGAAAGTGGTATGCTCGAAAGTAATATTCATCTAACCGACTATTGTACTTACGAAGATGATGCATATTTTTTCTCTCACAGAAGAGATAAAGGGAACACTGGGAGAATGATGAGTTATATTGGATGGAGAGAGGAAGACGAAAATTAAATGTTAGTGAAAGATAATCTTAATGGAATAAAACAAGAAATAGTAGCAGCATGTAAAAAAGTGAATCGTCAGCCAGAAGAGGTTACGATAATTGCTGTCACAAAATATGTTACAATAGAGCGAGCAAAAGAAGCACTCGATGCTGGCATTGTTCATTTAGGAGAAAATCGTGAAGAAGGATTATTAGCAAAATATGATGTTCTTCAAGACAAGCCTATATGGCATTTTATCGGATCATTGCAGACGAGAAAAGTAAAAGGTATTATAGATTATGTAGACTATATTCACTCATTGGATCGACTTTCTCTAGCAAAAGAAATACATAAAAGAGCGAATCGAACCATAAAGTGTTTTGTACAGGTTAATGTTTCCAATGAAGAGTCAAAGCATGGAATGAAGCCAGAGGAAGTTATCGATTTTGTTAAACAGTTGTCCGAATATCCTCATATTCAGGTAGTTGGATTAATGACGATGGCACCATTTACAGATGATAAAGAATTCTTGCGTGAGTGCTTTCAGAATTTAAAAAGCATTCAAGAAGATGTTAAAGGACTACAATTACCATATGCTCCATGTACAGAGCTTTCTATGGGAATGTCAAATGATTATTCTATTGCGATCGAAGAGGGAGCAACGATGATAAGAATTGGAACTGCTTTAGTAGGAAGCGAGAATTAGGAGGCAAGTGAAATGAGCATAAAATCAAAAATTAAAACGTTTTTCTTTTTAGAAGATGAAGATTATGAAGAAGAGCAAGTAAACTATCAAGAAGAACCAAGCGAGCCGGCAAGGAATTATAAGCAGCCTGTACAGCATACTCACAGTCAGCATAACCATAACCATCATATTCAGCAGCAACAACCGAAAAACAGTCAAAATGTTGTGAGTTTACAAAGTGTACAGAAGTCATCGAAGGTATTTTTAGTGGAACCTCGTGTGTACGCAGAAGCACAAGATATTGCTGATCAATTAAAAAATCGTCGTGCAGTTGTTGTGAATTTACAGCGCATCGAAAAAGACCAAGGAAAGCGTATAATTGACTTCCTAAGTGGCACTGTTTATGCTATCGGTGGCGATATCCAGAAAATCGGTACGGATATATTCTTATGTACACCAGATAACGTAGAAGTTTCAGGGAATATCTCGCAAATCCTGCAAGATGCAGAATACGAAAATACGAGGTGGTAAAACCGAATGACAATGATTATTTATTTGTTAGCTAGATTATTACAGTATTACTCTTATGCTTTAATTATTTACATTCTAATGTCATGGATTCCAAATGCACGCGAAACGTCAATTGGAATATTCCTAGCTAGAATTTGTGAACCATATTTAGAGATTTTTAGAAGGTTTATTCCGCCTCTTGGCATGATTGATATTTCGCCAATTGTTGCTATCTTCGTATTAAATCTTGCAGGAATGGGAATTCAACAATTAGGATTTTGGTTTATATAAAAAGTCAAAAGAGGATGGGACAATACAAAATATATAATGCATAAAGACGAACAATCTCTAATTAAGTAGTAAAACCAATTCGTTCCATTGCGCTACAGACCCACGATGCGCCGGGGAGCAACCTAAGTCTCCTCGGCTAAAGCCTGTGGGGTCTTAGGTTTTGCTCTACTTCCCGCAGGAGTCGAGGGTCCTCCGCTCCATTCCACTCCGTTTTTAAAGGTTGTTTCGTTCCATTATTTTTTTTAAAAGAAAATATAATTATTAGGAAAAACGGAGCAGATTGAATACACGTAGACTCCTATGGGATCTGCGAGAAAGTCCGAGACCCTGCAGGCGAAGCCGAAGCGGCTCGGAGCTCGCCCTATGGAAAGCGAAGTGTATTCAGTCTGCGGTGACTAACCATAAAACCCATTCAGAATGAAAATAACAAACAATTATACGAGAATTTGATTAGCATCTTCATATAATTGTTCGGATTTATATTTGGTTGGAATACTTTTGTCCCAGCCCTTTTTCTATGCCAAAAAGGAGTTACAAAGATGTCAATTTATCAACATTTTCGTCCGGAAGAAAGAGAATTTATCGATCAAGTGCAAAATTGGCGAAATTATGTCGCGGATACTTATGCGCCGAAATTGACTGATTTTTTGGATCCGCGTGAACAAAAAGTCCTTAGGATGATTATCGGAGAAAATCAGGAAGTAAAATATGCATTTTTTGGCGGACATGAACAGGCGGAAAGAAAACGAGCTATCCTTTACCCTGAATATTATCAACCGATGGAAGCAGATTTTAATTTAGCCTTATTAGAAGTGAATTATCCCAAGAAATTTGTTACGATAGAGCATCCTCATGTTTTAGGAAGTTTAATGTCGCTTGGATTAAATAGAAGTAAATTCGGAGATATATTCGTTCTTGACGGGGATATTCAAGTTGTCGTTGCTGGTGAAGTTGAGGATTATGTAAGACTTCAACTTGATTCTATCGGAAAAGCAAAGGTAACACTTGCTGCTGTACCTTTAGAAAAAATAATTTTAACAGAGGAACACTGGACAGAGATGACTACGACTATTACGTCGCTTCGACTTGATGCGATTCTTGCTGCTATTTATAATTTTTCAAGAGAAAAAGCAAAAAACTATATCACCCAAGGCTTAGTAAAAGTTAACTTTACTTTAAATGAAAACGTCGCTTTTATGTGTGAAGAAGGGGATGTATTCTCAGTGCGCGGAGAAGGCAGAGCGACGATTAAATCGATTGAAGGCAAAACAAAAAAAGATAAATGGAGGATTGTAGTAGGTAAATTGAAGTAGAGAATCGAAAATGAAGGAATTCCCAGAATTTCTATTTCAGACAAAAAACATAGTTTTTTTATTGTATATATATGATACAATATTTTTTAGCAGCATTATTTTTCATGTTTCTTCTTATTTTTTAAAAATAATGCAGGAAATCCGATAATACTGTCGAAATAAGGATGATACATAAAGAAATTGAAGTTTGGGAGGTGGCTTTATGCCATTAACGCCGTTAGATATTCATAACAAGGAATTTGCCAAAGGCTTCCGTGGTTATGATGAAGATGAAGTAAATGAATTTCTTGATCAGGTAATTAAAGATTATGAAAATATTATCCGCGAGAAAAAAGAACTGGAAGAAAGATTAAACGAGTTAACTGACCGTATCGGCCACTATAATAATATTGAAGAAACATTAAATAAATCAATTGTTGTAGCACAAGAGGCTGCTGAGGAAGTTAAACGTAATGCACAAAAAGAAGCAAAACTAATTATTAAAGAAGCGGAAAAGAATGCAGATCGAATTGTGAACGAATCACTATCAAAGGCGAGAAAGATCGCGCTTGAAATTGAAGAATTGAAAAAGCAGTCAAAAGTGTTCCGTACACGTTTCAAAATGTTGATTGAAGCACAATTAGATATGTTAAACAACGATGATTGGGATCATTTATTAGAATATGAATTAGATGCATCAGAGTTAAATTCCACAAAATAAAGACCATAGTCTTGACGATAAGGTAGAATTGCAATATAATTTTTCACAAATATATATTCATGTAGCGTTGATAGGGATAGTAGATTGTCAAAAACTTATGAAAAGCGAATCAGGGATGGTGTAAGCCTGATATAAGTTGGCAATTGAAAATCACCCTGGAGTCTTTTTCTGAAAAGTTAAGTAAGAAAAAGCGGTTCATTGCCGTTAAAAAATGTCTAAGTGGATAAAAGTTATTTTTATCTATAAGGGTGGTACCGCGGGAACCTAATGGAAAAACCTTCTCGTCCCTTTCGTGGGGATGAGAAGGTTTTTTGCTGTCTATACTGAATTAGAGAATATTGGTTAGATGGAAGTATACATGAAAAAAGAGAATTAAGTTGGAGGAAGAAAATGGAATATAAAGATACGTTGCTCATGCCAAAAACAGCATTTCCGATGAGAGGAAACTTGCCTAATCGTGAGCCTGAAATTCAAGCGAAATGGAAAGAAATGAACATCTACGAAAAAGTACAGGAACGTACTCAAGGTCTCCCAATGTTTGTTTTGCATGATGGACCTCCATATGCAAACGGAGACATCCATATTGGACATGCGCTTAATAAAATTTTAAAAGATTTCATTGTTCGTTATAAATCAATGACTGGCTTTCAAGCACCATATGTGCCAGGATGGGATACACACGGTCTGCCAATCGAACAAGCTTTAACCAATAAAGGGGTTAAACGTAAAGAAATGACGATTGCTGAGTTCCGTAAACTATGTGAAGAATATGCATTAGGGCAAATCGACAGTCAACGAGAACAATTTAAACGCTTAGGAGTTCGCGGAGATTGGGAAAATCCTTATATTACTTTAAAGCCTGCGTATGAAGCACAGCAAATTAAAGTGTTTGGAGAGATGGCGAAAAAAGGCTATATTTACAAAGGTAAAAAGCCAGTTTACTGGTCTCCAACAAGTGAATCAGCTCTTGCTGAAGCTGAAATTGAATATAAAGATAAAAAGTCTGCTTCCATTTATGTTGGCTTTAAAGTAAAGGATGGCAAAGGGGTTCTAGAAGAGGATGTACAAATCGTTATCTGGACAACTACTCCATGGACAATTCCTGCTAACTTAGGTATTTCTGTTCACCCTACTTTAACGTATGTTGTAGTGGAAGAAAAAGGCAGCAAATACTTAGTAGCACAAGACTTACTGGAAAGTGTTAAAACAGAAATTGGCTGGGAAGAAGCGAAAGTAGTTCAAGAATTGAAAGGGAAAGACTTAGAGTATATTCTAGCTGCACATCCAATCTATGGCCGTGATTCTTTAGTAATGTTAGGAGAACACGTAACAACAGATGCAGGTACTGGATGTGTTCATACTGCTCCTGGACATGGGGAAGATGACTTCTTAGTTGGGCAAAAATACGGATTGGAAGTTCTTTGTCCTGTTGATGATAAAGGGGTTATGACAGAAGAAGCACCTGGATTTGAAGGGTTATTCTATGATAAAGCGAATAAGCCGATTACCGAAAAACTGGAAGAGGCTGGAGCATTATTAAAGCTGCAATTTATCACTCACTCCTATCCACATGACTGGAGAACGAAAAAACCAGTTATTTTCCGTGCTACCGCACAATGGTTTGCTTCTATTAAAGACTTTAGAAATGAACTATTAGATGCAGTTAAAGAAACAGCTTGGGTTCCGGCATGGGGCGAAACAAGATTATTTAATATGATTCGTGATCGTGGAGACTGGTGTATTTCAAGACAACGTGCATGGGGAGTGCCAATTCCTGTATTTTATGCAGAAAACGGTGACAGCATTATTACGGATGAAACGATTGAGCATATTTCTAATTTATTTAGAGAAAATGGTTCAAATATTTGGTTTGAAAAGTCTGCGAAGGAATTATTACCAGAAGGATTTACACACCCTGGAAGCCCTAATGGAGAATTTACGAAAGAAACAGATATTATGGATGTATGGTTCGACTCTGGTTCTTCTCACCAAGCTGTATTGCTAGAAAGAGATGATCTGCAGCGTCCTGCTGACTTATATCTAGAAGGTTCTGACCAATATCGCGGCTGGTTTAACTCCTCTTTATCTACAAGTGTAGCGGTAACTGGTAAAGCACCTTATAAAGCTGTTTTAAGTCATGGCTTTGTTTTAGATGGAGAAGGCCGTAAAATGAGTAAGTCACTAGGAAATGTAATGGTTCCTGCAAAAGTTATGAATCAATTAGGTGCAGATATTTTACGCCTATGGGTAGCTTCTGTAGACTTCCAAGCAGATGTACGCGTATCTGATGCTATATTAAAACAAGTAACAGAAGGATATCGTAAAATTAGAAATACATTCCGTTTCTTATTAGGAAATCTTGCTGATTTCAATCCAGAAACAGATGCACTTTCCTACGATGAATTACGTGAAGTTGATCAGTTTATGCTGATTAAATTAAATAAATTGATTAAAAACGTAACAGAATCCTATGATAAATATGACTTCTCTACGATTTATCATAATATTAATAATTTCTGTACACTGGACTTAAGTGCATTCTATCTTGATTTTTCAAAAGATGTACTTTACATTGAAGCAGCAAATAATAAAGAAAGAAGAGCGATTCAAACCGTTCTTTACGAAAGCTTAATCAGCTTAACAAAATTAGTTGCACCAATCTTACCGCATACTGCGGATGAGGTATGGGATCATATCTCTTCTGCACAAGAAGAAAGTGTACAGCTAACTGATTTCCCAGCATACACAACATTTGAAAATAGTGATGTGTTAGAAGAAAAATGGAATAAATTCTTGGTTGTACGTGATGATGTGCTGAAAGCTTTAGAAGAAGCACGTAATCAAAAAGTAATCGGTAAATCACTTGCAGCGAAAGTAACATTGTATGTAAATGAAGAAGTAAATAGCCTTCTAAATTCCATTCAAGAAAACTTACAGCAATTATTTATCGTATCAGGTTTTGAAATTGCTGGTGCATATAATAGCGCACCTGAAGATGCTTTAAAACTTGAAAATGCAGCTATTGTTGTTACAAAAGCAGATGGTGAAACATGTGAAAGATGCTGGACTGTAACAACAGATGTCGGTAAAGTGGAAGCACATCCAACACTATGTGAACGATGCGCACATGTAGTAGAAGAAAATTATTAATAATTTTTTATATGAGGCTGAAACATAAACTTTCAAGCCGAAGTTAACCCCAAATAAGGATACGAAAAAATATTTCGTATCATTTGTTTGGGGTTTTTTTGATAAAAGGAAAAAAGTTTTGGAAAAGCCTTTTATTGGGAAAAGAAAACAGAAAAAGTGATTACATAGTGTGAAAAACATTCCTGGCTATTATCATAAAGCGGAGGGGATTTTTTATACATGTGAAAAGAAGTGAAATACTTCCACCTCCGTTAATAGTTGTTATGCCTGTTAAATCTTTAATCGGTTTTTGTCTCCCTCAATGGAAATGCTAAAAATAATTAAAGAAACGGAGGTAATGGAATTGAATTCTACTATTGAAAAGCTTTATACAGAACTCCGTATGACACAAATTGAATTAGTAACAACGTTAAGAGTAAAAAGAGATTCAAAAATAAATAAATATATTGAAGATGAACTAAAAGATGTAGAAGAAACGATGCAAAAGTTAGAAACTGGTAATTTTGGAATGTGTGAAATGTCAGGTGAATTGCTGCCATTTGATTTGTTGGAGATGATTCCGACAATTAGGACAAAGGACGATATTAACAGCATTCAATCCTATTATCGAAAGTCAATCCACTGATTAATACACTAGCTTCAAATAGAAATATGCGGCCAAGCTATCGTTTTCATCTAGTTTATGCTAAAATGCTAAAGGAGACTCGAGAATGGAGGAAACTTTAGTGTTTTATTACATAATTGCAGCTATTATTATTATTATTGATCAATGGACAAAATGGTTAGTTGTAAAAAATATGGAGCTGGGAGAAAGCATCGAGGTAATAAAAGATTTTTTCTACCTAACATCTCATCGTAATAGTGGAGCTGCATGGGGCATGCTGGAAAATCAAATGGTATTTTTCTATATTATCACCGTCATTGTGGTGATTGGGTTAATTTATTTGATTCAAACTGGTACAAAAGGAAAAATGCTGTATGGCGTTTCACTTGGTCTAATTTTGGGTGGTGCGCTTGGTAATTTTATCGACCGGGCCAGACATCAATATGTAGTCGACTTTATCAATACGTATATCTTCAATTATGATTTCCCTATATTTAATATTGCAGACTCATCTTTAGTAATTGGTGTTATTTTATTAATCCTAGTGATGCTGAGGGAGGATAGAGACGCAAAGAAGGAGAAGAAACATGGAGAAAAAGGAACATATCATTCAAAGTGAACAAGTAAATGAACGAATCGACAAGATTGTTTCCACAATTAATGCAGATTGGTCCAGAACGCAGGTTCAACAATGGATAAAAGACGGTCATGTAACTGTTAACGGACAAACTGTCAAAACAAAGTATAAAGGTGTTTTAAATGATATAGTAGCTATTGAAGTACCAGAAGCAGTGGAGTTAGATGTAGAAGCAGAGGAAATGGATTTGGATATTTATTATGAGGATCAAGATGTTATCGTAGTAAATAAACCAAAGGGAATGGTTGTACATCCAGCACCTGGCCATGTAACAGGAACATTAGTAAATGGTCTGATGGCGCATTGTAAAGATCTTTCTGGGATTAATGGGGTGATGAGACCAGGGATTGTCCACCGAATTGATAAAGATACGTCTGGTCTGCTGATGGTTGCTAAAAATGATGCTGCGCATGAAAGCCTAGTGAATCAATTAGTAGCAAAAACGGTAACGAGAAAATATAAAGCATTAGTACATGGTTCTATTCCCCATGATTATGGGACAATTGAGGCACCGATTGGTCGTGACACGAAAGACAGACAAAGTATGGCTGTTGTAGATAAGGGGAAACACGCGGTTACTCATTTTCACGTGCTAGAAAGAATAGCGGAATACACCTATATTGAATGTCAATTAGAGACGGGACGTACCCACCAAATTCGTGTGCATATGAAGTATATCGGCTATCCGCTTGTGGGAGATCCTAAATATGGACCAAGAAAAACATTAGATATTGGCGGTCAGGCACTTCATGCTGGCTTACTAGGATTTGAACATCCACGAACAGGAGAATATCTAGAGTTCGAAGCACCTTTACCTAAAGAATATGAACAGCTTTTAGATACATTACGAAATAATCGTTGACAAGAGTTCTATCTTATATTAAGATAACTTTAGTTGAATAAGTCCTTTAAATCAATCCCGTGAGGTTGAGAAGGTAACGGATTATAGCTATTTTAAGTAATAGCTATCTTAGTATACGTATATCCTCTCATCCAAAAGGGTGAGAGGATATTTTTTTTAAAGATTGAATTCACAGCATGGATGGTGATCGAGATGTCAAAAAAGGCACTTGTACTAGACGATCAAGCAATAAGACGAGCATTAACTAGAATCGCTCATGAAATTATTGAAAAGAATAAAGGGATAGAAAATTGTATTCTAGTTGGCATTCGGACAAGAGGTATCTATATTGCAAACCGTCTTGCCGAAAAAATTGCCCAAATAGAAGGAAAGCCAATCGAAGTTGGAGAGTTAGATATTACGTTATATCGAGATGATTTAACGAAGAAAACAAAGAATGAGGAACCATTAGTAAAAGGATCAGATATTCCAACAGATATCCAAGGCTTAAAAGTCATTCTGGTAGATGATGTGTTATATACAGGTAGAACTGTTCGTGCCGGAATGGATGCACTGATGGATTTGGGAAGACCAGCATCTATACAGCTTGCGGTTTTAGTGGACAGAGGTCATCGAGAACTTCCGATAAGAGCTGATTATGTAGGGAAGAACATTCCAACTTCCAGTTCAGAAAAAATTGTAGTCGAGCTTGATGAAGTCGATGGACATGATGAAGTAAATATATTTGAAAATTAAATAGATCCCTTTTAAAAGCAGTCCTGTGAGGCTGAAAAGGGGAGTTTTTCTAAGGTTTCTTTAAACCTGCTTAAAACCCCTTTTTGCTGCGCAGAAAAGGGGTTTTATTTTTTCAATAGGGGATATTAATAACTTACTCAATTTTTTAAAACAGAAAGAGGAGACAGAAATGAACGAAACAAAACCCTTATTAGGAATTAATGATAAACCAAGTGCTCTTCAATGGATTACCTTAAGCTTACAGCATTTATTCGCCATGTTTGGCGCAACTGTATTAGTACCATTCTTAATTGAATTGAGTCCAGCGGTCGCTTTAGTCTCAAGTGGAATAGGTACACTCGCATTCTTAATCATTACACAATTTAAAGTACCTGCATATTTAGGCTCCTCTTTTGCTTTTATCGCACCCGTTATCGCGGCGAAGACAATGCCGGGCGGCGGGCCAGGCGCAGCAATGATCGGAACCTTTATTGCCGGAATTGTGTATGGAATTGTTGCCTTAACGATTAAAAAAGCAGGATATCGTTGGATTATGAATATCTTGCCACCGATCGTTGTCGGACCTGTAATCATGGTAATCGGATTAGCGCTTGCTACAACTGCGGTTGGACAATCAATGTATATGAATAATGGAGCTGAGAATCAAGAATACAGCTTACTTTATATCTCTGTAGCATTAGTGACATTACTTGCAACCATCCTTTTCACGATGTTTGGCAAAGGAGTATTCAGCTTTATCCCAATATTAGCAGGTATCGTAATCGGCTATGTCTATGCCCTGCTTGTAGGAGTGGTTAACTTTCAAGGAGTCTTGGATGCCAAATGGTTTGCAATGCCAGACTTTATCTTCCCATTCGTAGATTATCCTGTAACAATAAACCTTGCCCTACTAACAATTTTTGTTCCAGTGGCAATCGTGACACTAACGGAGCATATCGGTCATCAGCTTGTATTAAGTAAAGTAGTTGGAAAAGATTATATAAAAGATCCTGGCCTTCACAGAAGTATTTTAGGAGATGGAACTGCAACGATTATATCTGCTTTAATGGGTGGACCTGCAAAAACAACTTATGGAGAAAACATAGGGGTTTTAGCAATAACGAGAGTGTATAGTGTATATGTTTTAGGAGGAGCAGCAGTATTAGCAATAGGTTTTGGCTTTATCGGCAAAATTGCGGCCCTTATACAGTCTATCCCAACACCAGTAATGGGAGGCGTATCTATCCTTCTTTTCGGAATTATTGCATCATCTGGATTAAGAATTATTGTAGAAGCAAAGCTTGATTTTAATAAAAACCGCAATTTAGTTATTGCATCTGTCATCCTTGTAACTGGAATAGGCGGATTCTCGATTCATATGGGAGAACACTTTAAACTAGAGGGAATGGCTTTTGCTGCAATCCTCGGAATTATTTTAAACCTAGTATTGCCTGGTAGAGAAAAAGCAAAAGAAGATTTATTCGAAGAATCAATCGCAGTAGATGAAACTAAATAAGAACACCTTTTAAACAAGTACAGAGAGACTTATAAGGGTGCCAAAAACGATGCATAGATTATAGCCGCAGGTTTACTTTGCCTAAATCTATGCAAAAGTGAAATTTTTGACGCCCTAACGAGTATGTTAGGGCGTTTTTTTTGCGAAGTGAAGTTAGTAAACAGCAGCAAATCACGGGAGGTAGTATCATGGAAAACTTATTAACGACGACTGAGTTAACCGTTACAGAGATTCAGGAAATCTTAAGAGATGCACAAAGATTTGCAGATGGAGAAATATGGCGGCCGGCAAATCAATGTTTTATAGCAAATCTTTTTTTCGAAGCTAGCACGAGAACAAAAAGCAGCTTTGAAGTAGCGGAAAGAAAGTTAGGACTTGAAGTGATTCCTTTTGAAACGACAACCTCAAGTGTTGTGAAAGGAGAAACACTATATGATACTGTTCGAACGCTGGAATCAATAGGAGTAAATGCTGTAGTCATAAGGCACGAAACTGACCGCTACTTTGATGAGTTAGTCGGAAAAGTAAATATACCAGTCCTTAATGCAGGAGATGGCTGTGGTCATCATCCTACTCAATCATTGCTTGACCTTCTAACCATACAGCAGGAATTCCAACGCTTCAACGGCTTAAAAGTAAGTATTATCGGTGATATTAGCCATAGCCGTGTCGCTAGATCTAATGCAGATGCTCTGACAAGGCTAGGGGCAGAGGTTGTTTTTTCCGGACCAAGAGAATGGTTTGATGAAACAGTCTTACAAGATGCAAATTATGAAGATATTGATACAGCGATTGAAACATCCGATGTTGTGATGCTGCTGCGTGTCCAACATGAAAGGCATGGCGATGAAAGAGCTGTTTTTGACAAAGAAAGCTACCATAAGCTTTATGGATTAACAATAGAAAGAGAAAGAAAAATGAAGCAAGGAAGCATTATTATGCATCCTGCCCCAGTAAACAGAGATGTTGAAATTGCCGATGAACTTGTGGAATGCGAACGCTCCAGAATTTTTAAGCAAATGGAGAATGGTGTGTTTATCCGCATGAGTGTACTAAAAAGATCATTAGAAAATATCGGAGGGAGAAATGAACATGTCAATACTTATCAAAAATGGCCAGTTGCTTAATACTACAGGGGAATTAGAACAGAACGACATTTTGATTGAAAATGGAGCAATTAAGATGATTGCAAAGGAAATCAATGTAACTGCAGAGGAAGTGATTGATGCAGCTGGAAAAGTGGTTGCGCCAGGCTTTATTGATTTGCATGTTCATTTAAGAGAGCCAGGCGGCGAAAAGAAAGAAACGATTGCAACAGGGACAATGGCAGCAGCTAGAGGTGGATTCACAACGATTGCGAATATGCCAAACACTAGACCTGTGCCTGACACGGTCGAAAATCTACATAATTTAAATGAAAGAATTAAAAAAACAGCAAATGTAAATGTTTTACCGTATGCCTCCATTACAATTAGACAATTAGGGACAGAGCTTACTGATTTTAAGGCACTTAAAGAATTAGGAGCATTTGCCTTTACAGATGATGGCGTAGGAATTCAAGAAGCTGGCCAAATGCTTGAAGCAATGAAGCAAGCTGCTGCGTTGGATATGGCAATTGTCGCTCACTGTGAAGACAACAGCCTCATTAATAAAGGTTGTGTCCATGAAGGGGAATTTTCGAAGGCGAACGGTGTAAATGGAATACCAAGTGTTTGTGAATCAGTCCAAATTGCAAGAGATGTTCTTTTAGCAGAAGCAACAGGCTGTCATTATCATGTTTGCCATATCAGTACAAAAGAATCTGTACGTGTTGTAAGAGATGCGAAAAAAGCTGGAATAAGAGTGACTGCAGAGGTATCACCACACCACTTACTATTAGCAGATACAGATATTCCTTCCCTTGACACGAATTATAAAATGAATCCTCCTTTAAGAGGAACAGAGGATCGTGCTGCTCTAATCGAAGGGCTGCTAGATGGAACAATTGATTTTATTGCAACAGATCATGCACCACATACAGCAGAAGAAAAGGCACAGTCGATGCAGCTTGCACCATTTGGAATTGTTGGTTTAGAAACAGCATTTCCGCTCCTTTATACGAACTTTGTAAAAACAGGGGTCATGACGCTGCAACAGTTAATGGATTATCTAACGGTAAAACCAGCTCAAAGCTTTAAATTGGATACGGGAACATTAGAAACAGGAAAGAAAGCGGATATCGTAATACTTGATTTAGAAGAGAAAAATAAAATTGATCCTGAAACATTTTTATCAAAAGGAAGAAATACCCCATTTGCTGGTTGGGAATGTCAAGGTTGGCCAGTTACAACAATTGTTAGTGGAAAGATTGCTTGGAGAAAGGAAAGTGTACACGCATGAAAAAACAACTAATTCTTGAAGATGGCACAGTATTTATCGGGAAAGGCTTCGGTGCCGATACAGAAAAATTTGGTGAAATAGTATTTAACACAGGTATGACAGGCTATCAGGAAATTCTATCCGATCCATCCTACTGTGGACAAATTGTCACACTTACGTATCCTTTAGTGGGGAATTATGGCATCAATAGAGATGATTTTGAATCGATAACGCCTGCTATCCATGGATTTATTGTCAAAGAAGTGTGTGATTTCCCTTCAAACTGGCGAAATGAACTATCATTAGACGAATATTTTAAACAAAAGAAAATTCCCGGAATTGCAGGAATAGATACGAGAAAATTAACCCGTATTATCCGTCAATATGGAACGTTAAAAGGCGCCATTTGCAGCATCGAAGAAAATGCGGAAGAAGTAATTGCAAAATTAAAAGGTATTACATTAAGTGCAGAACAAGTAAAGCAAGTTTCAACAAAGAAACCTTATCCAAGCCCTGGCCGTGGAAGCCGCGTAGTGTTAGTAGACTATGGCATGAAGCATGGTATTTTACGAGAATTAAATAAACGAGATTGTGATGTAATCGTTGTTCCTTATAACACTACAGCAGAAGACATTCTAAATTTAAGTCCAGATGGTGTGATGTTATCTAACGGACCTGGGGATCCAAAGGATGTACCGGAGTCCATTGAAGCAATTAAAGGAATTATTGGGAAAGTACCGTTGTTTGGAATCTGTCTAGGTCATCAATTGTTCGCACTTGCAAGTGGGGCAAACACGGAGAAAATGAAGTTTGGTCATAGAGGATCAAACCACCCAGTGAAGGATTTATTAACAGGGAAGGTTTCGCTGACATCGCAAAACCATGGCTATACAGTAGAGGAAGAATCTATTAAATATACAAACTTAGAAATAACACATATTGCTTTAAATGATGGAACAATTGAAGGCCTACAGCATAAAGAATATCCAGCATTTACCGTACAATATCATCCAGAAGCTTCACCTGGACCAGAGGATGCCAACTATTTATTCGATCGTTTTATGGAAATGATACAATCTCACAAACAGGAAGGTGCCGCATATGTCAAAGCTTAAAAGTATTAAAAGTATATTAGTAATCGGATCAGGACCAATCATCATTGGGCAGGCAGCAGAATTTGACTATGCAGGAGCGCAAGCATGTATCGCTTTAAAGGAAGAAGGCTATCGTGTTATTCTAGTAAACTCCAACCCTGCGACCATTATGACAGATACAGAAATGGCAGATAAAGTGTATATAGAACCATTAACACTTGAATTTGTCAGCAGAATTATCCGCAAAGAGCGACCAGATGCTATTCTCCCAACATTAGGAGGGCAAACTGGCTTGAACCTTGCTGTTGAGCTTTCCGATGCTGGTGTGTTGAAGGAATGTGGAGTTGAAGTACTTGGAACAAAGCTATCTGCCATTCAGCAAGCAGAAGATAGAGACCTTTTCCGTAATTTGATGAATGAATTAGGTGAACCTGTACCAGCTAGTGATATTATCCACAATATGGAGGAAGCAAAAGCTTTTGTGGAGAAAATTGGTTATCCGGTTATCGTCCGACCTGCTTTTACACTAGGAGGAACTGGTGGAGGGATTTGCCATAATGATGAAGAATTAGAAGAGATCGTAACAAGCGGCTTGAAAAATAGCCCAGTTACACAATGTTTATTAGAAAAAAGCATCGCGGGCTTTAAAGAAATTGAATACGAAGTAATGCGTGATAGCAATGATAACGCGATTGTAGTATGTAACATGGAAAATATCGATCCAGTTGGGATTCATACAGGTGACAGTATTGTCGTGGCACCAAGCCAAACATTAAGCGACCGTGAATATCAATTACTAAGAAATACATCTTTAAAAATTATCCGTGCCTTAAAAATCGAAGGTGGCTGTAACGTACAGCTTGCCTTAGATCCAGATAGCTTTCAATACTATATTATCGAAGTAAACCCAAGAGTAAGTCGTTCATCTGCCCTTGCTAGTAAAGCAACTGGCTATCCAATTGCAAAGCTGGCGGCAAAAATTGCAGTAGGCTTAACATTGGATGAGATGATGAATCCTGTCACTGGAAAAACTTATGCAAGCTTTGAGCCAGCCCTTGATTATGTTGTAAGTAAAATCCCACGCTTTCCTTTCGATAAGTTTGAATCAGCAAAGCGTAATTTAGGGACCCAAATGAAAGCAACTGGGGAAGTAATGGCAATTGGCCGTACTTTTGAAGAATCTTTACTAAAAGCGATCCGCTCTCTAGAAGCAAAAGTATATCATTTCTCTCTAAATGCAGCAGATGAAACAAGTGATGAATTACTCGAGAAACGAATAAGAGTTGCCGGTGACGAAAGATTGTTTTATATAGCAGAGGCACTTAATCGGGGCATAAGCATAGAAACCATTCATGAGTGGAGTAAAATTGATCTCTTCTTCCTTTTCAAACTGGAAGGCATTATTAAGTTTGAGAAAGAGTTAGTTAACCATCCATTTGATGAGGAGTATGTAAAAGAAGCAAAAGAAAAAGGATTCGCTGATATTCAGCTTGCAAAGCTTTGGAACACAACAGAACTTGAAATATATAACTGGAGAAAAAAGAAAGGCATTGTACCTGTCTATAAAATGGTTGATACATGTGCTGCTGAATTTGAATCAGAAACACCATACTACTATGGAACATATGAAGAGGAAAATGAATCCATTGTCACAGATAAGAAGAGCATTGTTGTCCTTGGTTCGGGTCCAATTCGTATCGGTCAAGGAATTGAGTTTGACTATGCAACGGTTCATTCTGTTTGGGCAATCAAGGAAGCAGGCTATGAAGCAATAATCATCAACAACAATCCAGAGACTGTTTCAACAGACTTTAGTATTTCAGATAAACTTTACTTTGAGCCACTTACAATTGAAGATGTCATGCATATCATTGATTTAGAAAAGCCAGAGGGAGTAGTGGTTCAGTTTGGCGGACAGACAGCCATCAACTTAGCTGGTCCATTAGCAGAGCGTGGCATCAAAATTTTAGGAACATCTCTTGAAGATTTAGATCGTGCGGAGGACCGTGATAAGTTTGAACAAAGTCTTCAAGCCTTGGGTATACCACAGCCAGACGGAAAAACAGCGTTAACAGTTGAAGAAGCAATTGTCGTTGCACAATCAATTGGCTACCCTGTACTAGTAAGACCATCTTATGTATTAGGTGGAAGAGCAATGCAGATTGTTTATAAAGAAGAAGAGCTGGTTCCTTATATGGAGAATGCAGTTAAAGCAAGTCCGGGACAGCCAATCTTAATTGATCGATATTTAACAGGGAAAGAAATTGAAGTGGATGCAATCTGTGATGGCACTGATGTAGTAATTCCAGGAATTATGGAGCATATTGAGCGAGCGGGAGTACACTCAGGCGATTCGATCGCAGTCTATCCGCCACAAAGCTTATCTGCAGAAATCAAGCAAACATTAGTAGATTATACAACAAGGCTGGCAAAAGGGTTAAAAATCGTTGGTTTGCTGAATATCCAGTATGTTGTATCCAAAGGCGAAGTTTTTGTACTAGAAGTAAATCCTCGCTCTAGTAGAACAGTACCTTTCTTAAGTAAAATTACGAATGTGCCAATGGCGAAAATAGCTACTAAAGTTATTTTGGGTACTTCCTTAAAAGAACAAGGCTATCAATCCGGCTTAGTAGTAGAGAAGTCTGGTGTTTATGTGAAAGTTCCAGTATTCTCTTTTGCAAAATTACGAAGAGTAGATATTACCTTAGGTCCTGAGATGAAGTCAACAGGAGAAGTAATGGGGAAAGACATCACTCTTGAAAAGGCTCTTTATAAAGGGTTAATTGCTTCAGGAATGAAGATTAAAACATTCGGAACTGTTCTGATGACAATTGGCGATAAAGATAAGGAAGAGGCTTTACAGCTTGCAAAAAGATTTACGAATATCGGCTATAGCTTAATGGCAACAAGTGGAACAGCAGCTTTCCTTGAAAGCAATGACATTCCAGTAAAAGTGGTTGGCAAAATCGGTGGAGAAGGCCATACATTAATTGATGTCATCCGCAATGGAGAAGCACAATTTGTCATTAATACCTTCTCCAAAGGCAGTCAGCCAGCAAGAGATGGGTTCCGTATCAGACGTGAATCTGTCGAAAATGGGATTCCGTGTTTAACTTCTTTAGACACAGCAGAGGCGATCCTGCGAGTAGTTGAATCCATGACGTTCTCTACAGAGGCAATGGAGCCAAGCAAAAAGCAATCGGAGGCAGTGTTAATATGATCAAAAATGAAATCTGTACAGTAGTTGATCAGAAGGAAATCGCGGAGAATATTATGGAGCTCACCTTAACAGGTGGGCTTGTCTCTGAAATGAACGAGCCAGGTCAATTTGTTCATATCAAAGTAAGTGATCATTCTGCACCGTTATTAAGACGTCCAATTAGTATTTGCCACATTGATCAGGAAAGAAAAACATTTACGATGATCTACCGTGCAGAAGGAGCTGGCACCAAGCTTCTTGCCAAAAAACAAGCAGGAGAAGCTATTGATATCCTTGGTCCATTAGGAAATGGTTTCCCAATTGAAGAAAGTAAGTCAGGGCAGACAGCATTATTAGTTGGTGGAGGAATTGGAGTGCCGCCATTATATGAATTAGCCAATCGTCTAGTTGCCAAAGGAGTAAAGGTAGTGGCTGTATTAGGCTTTCAAACAGAATCCGTTGCTTTTTATGAAGAAAAGTTTGCCAAACTCGGGGATACGTATATCGCTACAGTAGATGGTAGTTATGGTACACAAGGATTTGTGACAGATGTTATTTTTCAAGAAAAACTAGAATTTGACGTATTATATTCCTGTGGACCAACACCAATGCTTAAAAATCTAGAAAAAACATTTCCAGATAAAAAGGTGTTCATTTCTTTAGAGGAAAGAATGGGTTGTGGGATTGGTGCGTGCTTTGCTTGTGTATGTCATACAGCAGATGATCCAACAGGGTTTAGTTATAAGAAAGTATGTACAGATGGACCAGTATTTAGAACAGGGGAGGTTGTCCTATGAACCGACTTCAGGTAAAGCTTCCTGGATTAGAGCTTAAAAACCCGATTATGCCTGCTTCTGGCTGTTTTGGATTTGGACGGGAATACAGTAATTTATATGATTTAAGCAAGCTTGGTGCTATCATGATTAAAGCGACAACTGTGGAGCCTCGCTTTGGCAATCCTACACCAAGAGTCGCAGAAACTACTTCTGGGATGCTCAATGCTATCGGTCTTCAAAATCCCGGTCTTAAAAAAGTAGTTGGGGAAGAATTGCCATGGCTAAGTCAGTTTGATGTACCAATTATTGCAAATGTTGCTGGATCCGTTGAAGAGGATTACGTTGAAGTGGCGAAAGAGATTTCCAAAGCTTCGAATGTCGCCGCATTAGAATTAAACATTTCTTGTCCGAATGTAAAAACAGGAGGAATTGCTTTTGGAACAATCCCTGAGGTTGCAAAGGAATTGACGAAAAAGGTAAAGGAAGTATCAGAGGTTCCGGTATATGTAAAGCTATCTCCCAATGTGACAAATATTGTGGAAATGGCAAAAGCAGTGGAAGCAGGAGGGGCAGATGGGATTACCATGATTAATACGCTTGTTGGCATGCGTCTGGACTTAAAGACAGCACAACCCATTCTAGCGAACAAAACGGGAGGCTTATCTGGACCAGTTGTTAAACCTGTAGCAATTCGAATGATTTATGAAGTAAGTCAAGCGGTAAATCTGCCGATTATCGGAATGGGCGGTGTATCGTCGGCTGAGGATGTCCTAGAGTTTTTCTATGCTGGTGCAAGTGCAGTAGCAGTCGGGACAGCAAACTTTGTGGACCCATTCATTTGCCCAAAAATAATCGAAGAATTACCTGAGCTTTTAGATAAATACGGATTTGAACATATTTCAGAAGTAACTGGAAGGAGCTGGGGAAAGCATGAACAATTCGCTTATCATCGCGCTTGATTTTGCAACAAAGGAAGAGGTGCATTCCTTTTTGAGCAAATTTAATGGAGAATCTTTATTTTTAAAGGTAGGAATGGAACTTTTTTATAAAGAAGGACCAAGCATTATCAAGGAATTAAAAGAGCAAAATCATCAAATTTTCCTCGACTTAAAATTACATGATATCCCTAATACCGTTGGAAGTGCGATGAAAAATATTGCTAGCTTAGGCGTTGATTTAGTAAATGTCCATGCAGCCGGCGGAGTGGACATGATGGCTCGGGCAGTGGAAGGACTTGAAGCAGGGACACCATCTGGAATGAAGCGAGCAAAATGTATTGGAGTAACTCAGCTAACAAGTACGTCTGAAGCAAGCATGCAAAAAGAGCAGTTAATTTCAGTACCTTTAGTAGAGTCTGTTTTACATTATGCAACGATTACGAAAGAGGCTGGATTAGATGGCGTTGTTTGCTCCACATTAGAAGCTGGGGCCATTCGTGAACAATTAGGAGAATCGTTTCTCACTGTAACACCTGGCATTCGATTACAAACAGATCAAGTACAGGATCAAGTACGCGTTGCAACACCTCAAGTTGCCCGTGAGAATGGTGTATCAGCAATAGTTGTTGGTCGTTCGATTACAAGAGCAGAAAATCCATATGAAAGTTATACATTATTTAAATCAGAGTGGGAGGGCATTATGCTATGAAACATGAAATTGCTGAACAATTACTAGAGATTAAAGCTGTTTTTTTACAGCCAAATGATCCATTTACTTGGTCTTCAGGATTAAAATCTCCAATCTATTGCGATAATCGCTTAACTTTGTCTTATCCTAAGGTGCGTAAAAATATTGCGACAGGGTTAGCTGATTTAATTAAAGAAAATTTCCCCGAAACAGAAGTAGTGGCTGGAACAGCGACAGCAGGTATTCCTCATGCTGCTTGGGTAAGTGATATTTTAGATTTACCAATGGCATACGTCCGCTCAAAAGCAAAAGCGCATGGAAAAGGAAATCAGATTGAAGGAAAAGTGGAAAAGGGCCAAAAAGTAGTCGTCGTCGAGGATTTAATTTCTACTGGGGGGAGTGTCATCACAGCTGTTAATAGTTTACGAGAAGCAGGTTGTGAGGTTCTTGGTGTCGTTGCGATTTTTACATATGAATTACCAAAGGGCAAAGAACTCCTTGGGGACGCTGAGATTACAGCCTACTCATTAACAGACTATTCGAGCTTATTAGATGTAGCACAGAAACAAGGCTATATTCAAGAAGGAGATTTGGCAAGCTTAAATGCTTGGAAGGAAAGTCCGGAGAATTGGGGATAGATTAAGGAGTGAACAGCACTTTTATGTAAAGTGCTGTTTTTTAGTTTGAGTAAAAAAGTTTGTTATTGTTTGGGATTTGGTGAGAAGAATTGTTCAATAGAGGCATGAAAATGGAAGGGTGAAGGGGGGTTGGCGAAAAGTAGCGTTTATAGGGATGGTGAACGCCAAAATGGATGCAGGAAGTAAGAAAAATGGTGTTCATAGAAGGGATGAACGCCAAAATTGGGGTGAGATGGAGGAGAAGTGGTGTTCATAAAAAGGATGAAAACCAAAATTGGAGTGAGATGGAGGAGAAGTGGTGTTCATAGAAGGGATGAACGCCAAAATTAGTGCAAGAGGAAGAACAATGGTGTTCATAAAAGGTATGAAAACCAAAATTAGTGAGGGAAGTAAAAAAATTGGTTTTCAGACGGATTTACCATAAGTTACATGCACAATCAAACAAAAAAACGAGAGGCAGCTAAAGACCTCTCGTTTCAAACTATTTAGCTTTTTTTCAAGCGAATAACCGTTTCTTCATCTGGAGTAACATAAACAGTTTGCTGATTATCATATATGACAAAGCCTGGCTTTGCGCCACTTGGCTTTTTCACATGACGTACTAATGTGAAGTCAACGGGAACAGAGCTAGATTGGCGTGCTTTACTGAAATAAGCTGCTAATATTGCTGCTTGCATGATTGTTTCCTCGGAAGGCTCTTTGCTGCGAATGACAACATGGGATCCAGGAATATCCTTTGTATGCAGCCAAATTTCATCTCTAGCTGCAACTTTATTTGTTAAGTAATCATTTTGTTTATTATTCTTTCCGACGATAATTTCTGTGCCATCGGACGAAACATAGTAGTCTAAGACAGGCTTTATATTTTGCGGCTTTTTATTTTGCTTTTTCTGTCTTTCTCTAAGGTAACCTTCTTCCACTAACTCTTCGCGAATTTCTTGAATATCCTTCGGAGAGGCAGCAAGAATTTGCTGATATAGTGTTTCAAAGTATCCATATTCTTGGTCTGCTAGTTTAATTTGTTCCTTAATAATATCAATCGAATTTTTTGCTTTTTGATATTTTGTAAAATATTTTTGCGCATTTTCAGAAGGCGACAGTCTTGGACTAAGCGGAATCTTAACGGTTTTACTCTCTTCATCATAATAATTGATTACTTCTACTTCTGACAGGCCTTTTTTAACCGCATAAAGGTTTGCTGTCAAAAGTTCACCAAGTAATTGATATTGTTCTGCATTTTCAGCTTCCGACAAAGAACGTTCTAGTTTTTTTATTTTCTTTTTATTTTTATCACGTTCATTTACAATAAACCGTTCTAAATCATTGCTTTGCTGTTTCACACGGTCTCGTTCTGCTTTTCCGAAATAATAGCGATCGAGCATTTTACTTAATGTAGGAAAGGACTTCACGTTTCCTTTGACATGCTCCATTGATAGGCAGTAAAAATATTCTTTCTCTGGAGTATCCATAATAGAAGGAGCATAATTGCCATTTTTTATTGGCTCCATTACCATAAGAAAAGCTTTTGGCAAAGTTTCACGGTTGGCAAGACCTGCCTGATAGACCATTTCTTTAGCAACTAGTGGAGATAATCCGGCAAATTGCTGGACCAGCTGTTTGTCCAATTTTCCGCTATTAAAATCAATAGCTCTTAGAATATCTTCTTCTGTTGCAGTATAAGGATCTTGTTTTTCTTGTTTTGGCGGTGCTAAATACTCATAACCGGGAAGAATAGCTCTATGACTATTAACAGCATACGAAATATGTTTAATGCTATCTAGAATAGTATTTTTATCGCGGTCAACCAAAATGATATTGCTGTGTCTCCCCATTATCTCGATCATTAGTTTTTTATAGGAAGTATCGCCAATTTCATTTCTTCCCCTAATTTCTAAAACAATGATTCGTTCATTGTCTATTTGATAAATGTCTTCTATAAAATAACCTTCTAAATGCTTGCGGAGAAGCATGCAGAACATTGGTGGTTCTTTAGGATTTTCATAATTTTCTTCCGTAATTTGAATGCGGGCATAGCTAGGATGAGCAGATAATAGCAATTTTTGATTTTTTCCATTAGCTCGAATGGATAAAATAATTTCATTGGTAAAAGGCTGTTGAACTTTATTAATTCGGCCTCCTAGTAAAAGCTCTTTTAATTCAAGAGACATTGCGCGTGTAAATAAACCATCAAATGACATAACTAACGACCTCATTTATAATAATTTCCCTCTTTACTCTATCTTTATTGGGGAAGAAATACAAGGATTTGGGTTGAAAATGCTTGTGATTTTGCTATAGATGCAAGAATAACGAGAAGTGGAGGCAGCCTTCGATAAGTTTTAATTTGTAAAAAATAGATGAGATCTAGGCATATGGTATTTTTTCTCATAATAAATAGGAATTAAATCTCTATCCTTAGCATTTTTTCGGCCAAGCTTGAATATGATTCTCTTAGAGTGGTGTTGGGACAACTATGTATGTTAGTAAGTTGCTAACTTTTGTTCAAAACAGCTACGAATTTCTTCGCTGCTACTATAGCGAACGGTGAATGAAAAAGGGGGAAGTGAGATGGCCGGATGAACTATCATGAAATGAACGAAAAAGAAGTAGAACAAACATTGAATACTGATTTTTCGGCTGGGTTATCAGATGAAGAAGCGGAAAAGCGACGAAAGAACTTTGGATACAATGAATTAGAGGAAGGAGAAAAGCAATCACTCCTGCTTATTTTCTTCAGTCAATTTAAGGATTTTATGGTACTCGTTCTTTTAGCTGCCACGCTTATTTCAGGTTTATTAGGCGAATATATTGATGCAATTGCGATAATTGCAATCATCATTCTCAATAGTTTTCTTGGATTTTTTCAAGAGATAAGAGCAGAAAAATCATTATCTGCATTAAAAGAATTATCACAGCCTCATGTTCAGGCACTTCGGAATGGAGAATGGGTTAGTCTATTATCGAAGGAGCTAGTTCCTGGTGATGTCATAAAATTCGCGAGCGGGGATCGAATAGGAGCAGATGTCAGAATTATTGAATCAAGAAGCCTGGAAGTGGAGGAATCTGCGTTAACCGGAGAATCTGTGCCAGTTCCTAAAACAGTATCTGCAATCAAAAATAATAATCTAGCACTTGGTGATATGGAAAATATGGGTTTTATGGGAACAATGGTATCCCGTGGAAGTGGTGTCGGGGTTGTTATTGGGACAGGAATGAAAACAGCAATGGGGCAAATTGCTGATTTGCTGCAAAATGCAGATTCTGTTACCACCCCGCTGCAAAGACGTTTGGAGCAGCTAGGGAAAATTCTCATTGTCACAGCATTACTATTAACCGTATTAGTTGTGGTGATTGGGGTTCTTCAAGGGAATGATTTATACACAATGGTACTAGCCGGTGTATCATTAGCGGTAGCCGCGATTCCAGAAGGGTTGCCCGCGATTGTAACGATTGCTCTATCTCTTGGTGTTCAGAAAATGATTCGCAAAAATGCTATTGTCAGAAAGCTTCCTGCTGTCGAAACTCTTGGCTGTGCTTCAGTCATTTGTTCTGATAAAACCGGAACATTAACGCAAAATAAAATGACAGTAACCAAAACTTGGATTGGCGGAAAAACATATACGGTAGATGGAACCGGATATGAGCCGCAAGGGCAATACTATGTAGGTGAACAATTAGTAAATCCAGCAAAGGATAAGGCACTACAACAGCTTTTAACCTTTGGAATGCTTTGCAACCACGCCGAGATTTTGCAAAAAGATGATGATTATGTTTTAAATGGGGATCCGACGGAAGGCGCGATTTTAGTTGCCGGGATGAAAGCGGGATTCACTCGTGCTCAATTATTAAATCAATTTGCGATTGTCAATGAATTCCCTTTTGATTCTACAAGAAAAATGATGAGTGTTGTGGTGAAAGATCCAACTGGACGTCAATTTGTTGTTACTAAAGGTGCACCTGATGTCTTAATTGGTCAGAGTAAATCAATACTTTTCGAAAATCGTTCGCAAGCTTTAGGAAATAAGGAAAAGCAAGTGGTTCAAGATGCGATCAATGGCTTAGCTTCCCAGGCGCTTCGTACCATTGCGATTGGCTATAAGGAAATTTCACCAAATACCCTTATTATGCATGAAAGAGAAGCAGAAAAGGATTTAATTTTCATCGGTCTCCAAGGAATTATTGATCCGCCAAGGCCAGAAGTAAAACAAGCTGTAAAAGAATGTAAAGAAGCTGGTATAAAAACAGTAATGATTACAGGAGACCATGTTATTACTGCAAATGCTATTGCGAAACAGCTAGGCATTGCCAATAATCACTCTAAAGTAATGGAAGGGAAAGAGCTTTCAGATCTAAGTTTAAAAGAATTAGAGGATATCGTTGAAGATGTTGCTGTATTTGCACGAGTTTCGCCAGAGCATAAATTGAAGATTGTTCAGGCGTTTCAAAATAGAGGGCATGTAGTTGCGATGACTGGGGACGGAGTAAATGACGCTCCAGCGATAAAGAAAGCTGATATCGGAATTGCAATGGGAATCACAGGCACGGATGTCGCAAAGGAAGCATCTTCTTTAGTATTGATGGATGATAATTTTGCGAGTATTAAATCTGCTATTGTAGAAGGAAGAAATATTTATGAAAACATTCGTAAATTTATCCGCTATTTACTTGCTTCAAATGTTGGGGAAATACTGGTGATGTTATTTGCGATGCTATTGGCACTTCCTTTGCCGCTTGTTCCTATTCAAATTTTATGGGTGAATTTAGTAACAGACGGTTTGCCAGCGATGGCCTTAGGCTTAGATAGACCGGAAGATAATGTTATGAAAAGAGGACCGCGTAGTCCGAATGAAGGTGTATTTTCTAGAGGATTGGGCTGGAAGGTTATCTCTCGCGGGTTCTTGATCGGTGTTTCGACTATTCTAGCCTTTATGTTTGCCTATAACAATAATCCAGAAAATCTTGAATATGCCCAAACTGTTGCTTTTATAACATTGGTACTTGCCCAGTTAATTCATGTATTTGACTGCCGCAGTGAAAAATCCATTCTTTCAAGAAATCCATTTGGCAATATGTACTTAGTTTGGGCTGTGGTTTCTTCCTTAGTATTGGCACTTATTGTTATTTACGTGCCAGGGCTGCAAGAAATCTTCCATACACTGCCAATAGCAATGAAAGATTGGCCAATGATCATCGGATTCGCCTCCGTACCAACTTTTTTACTCGCAGGATCATTTTTATTAAGTAAATCAAAATAAAATATGTTATAATCCAAAAGGTAGTAGAGATCACTCTATTACCTTTTATTTATTTGATGCTGTTTTTAATGCTGATTTCTAAAAGGTTAGTAACTATATAATGTATAATGAGAAATGATCGAGTAATAAAGCAGCGATTAAACTTTGTGGAAAAAGCACAAGCAACATTAATTCGCACATTTTTTAGAAAACGGATGTGTCAGTATAATGAAAAGCATGACTGGATTTGGAAGAGCAACAAAACAATATCACCATTCAACACTTCATATCGAAATAAAGTCGGTCAATCACAGGTTTAGCGATCAGATTATTCGGATGCCAAAGCAATTTCTATATTTGGAAGATCAAATAAAGAAAATTATTTCAAACTATATACATAGAGGTAGAATCGAAGTATTTGTAACATTAGAGGATGAAGACAAAAAAGGTCAAGAAATTATAGTGGATTGGCCATTACTTGATCAATACTATCAATTGCTTCACCAATTAAAAGACAAATATTCTATCAAAGAGCCCATCTCCCTTCGTGATTTATTAAATCAAGAAGAGTGTTTTCAAATAGTAGAACGAGAGCTTGATATGGAAGAACTATCAGAAGTGTTGCTTGCTACAATGGAAGAAGCGGTTGTCCAGTTAAATAGGATGCGCACTATTGAAGGAGAGGAATTATCCAAAGACTTAGAAAGCAACCTTAAGCAGATAGAAAAGCTAGTTGCGAATTTACAGTCATTGGCTCCAGAAGTGATAGCACAATACCGTGAAAAGCTCAAGGCAAGAATAGAAAGTTATTTAACGGAACCGATTGATGAAGCACGCCTTATTACAGAAGTGGCGATTTTTGCAGATAAAGCAGATATTAATGAGGAATTGGTTAGATTACATAGTCATATTAGACAGTTTTATCAAATTATGGAAGAAAATAACCCGATTGGAAGAAAGCTTGATTTCTTACTTCAAGAAATGAACAGAGAGGTTAATACCATTGGCTCCAAAGCTAATTCAGCTGATATTGGAGCAAATGTGGTGGAGATGAAAAGCTGTTTAGAAAAAATGAAAGAGCAAATTCAAAATATTGAATAATAAGGGTTTAGAATAAATCTTCCTAGTTAAAACTAAAAATAATAAGATTGGAGAAGACGAATGTCCATAAAATTAATCAATATTGGTTTTGGAAATATAGTTTCTGCAAATAGAATTATCTCTATTGTCAGTCCAGAATCTGCTCCTATTAAACGTATTATCCAAGATGCTAGGGATAGAGGATCCTTAATAGATGCAACGTATGGACGAAGAACAAGAGCTGTTATTGTGATGGACAGTGACCATGTTGTTCTTTCAGCAGTTCAGCCAGAAACAGTTGCACACCGTTTAAACGATCGTGATGAGATCATAGAGGAAGGGTAGGAGAAAAATTTGGTAGAAAAGGGACTTTTAATCGTTTTATCTGGACCTTCTGGTGTAGGGAAAGGAACAGTGAGAAAGGAAATCTTCTCACAAAAAAATACATCCTTTGAATATTCTATTTCCATGACAACCAGATCACCGCGCGCTGGTGAGGTAGATGGAGTAGATTACTTCTTTAAATCAAGAGAAGAATTTGAGAATTTAATTGAACAAGGAAAATTACTAGAATATGCAGAGTTTGTTGGAAACTACTATGGTACACCTGTTGACTATGTAAGAGAAACAACATTAAAGGGCAAAGATGTCTTTTTGGAAATTGAAGTAGAGGGTGCGAAACAGGTTCGTGAGAAGTTTCCAGATGGATTATTTATCTTCTTGAGCCCGCCGAGTTTATCAGAGTTAAAAAATCGTATTGTGACAAGAGGAACAGAGTCAGAAGAAATTATTAACAACCGCATGAATGTGGCAAGAGAAGAAATAGAAATGATGCACTTATATGATTATGTCGTAGAAAATGATACAGTAGAGAATGCTTGTGAAAAAATAAAAGCAATCATTGTTGCAGAGCATTGTCGCAGAGAAAGAGTAGAACCAAAATACAAAAAAATGCTGGAGGCTAATTAATCTATGTTATATCCATCTATTGATAAATTAATGACAAAAATCGATTCCAAATATTCATTAGTATCTGTTGCTGCAAAAAGAGCAAGAAAGCTACAAACAAATGCGAAACCGCAATTAGCAAAATATGTTTCTCATAAAAATGTCGGGAAAGCATTAGAAGAAATCAACAAAGATCAATTAACTTATCGTGTGAATACACCCAATGGCGCAAGCGAGGAATAATTAATATTTAATCAATATAGTACGGAATAAAAGGCTTAAGTAAAAGGAATGATTCCATTTACTAAGTCTTTTTTCATGGACATAATGATTATTTAATTATATGCTAACAATAATAAAAGAAATGCAAATCTTACATATGGCTGAAGTTTAAGCATATTGATTCTAACAAAGTTGGGGGAATTTCTGTTCAGGATTGCTCACATTTTTTATGAGCAACTTGCTTCTTTAATTCAATAGCCTTATTCATAAACAAACAATATATCTTATTCTTAACGAAAAAAAGATTCATATAAGTCTGACAGATACAAATGGTTCAACTAACCGGTAAGAGAGGGTGAGGGACAACTTCTCTGACTGATGATATGATCATAAACTTTAGAATAAAAAGAAAGGAAGTAGGCACATGATGTTGAATGGCAAGAAGATTCTTCTGTGTGTAACAGGGGGAATTGCGGTATATAAGGTATGTGCTTTAACTAGTAAATTAACGCAAAAGGGTGCAGATGTGAAGGTTATCATGTCGGAATCGGCAATGGAATTTGTGAATCCATTAACCTTTAAAGCCCTCTCTAAAAACGAAGTATATACAGACACCTTCGATGAAAAAGATCCAAAAGTGATAGCACATATTGATTTGGCTGATTGGGCTGATCTAATTTTAGTGGCCCCAGCAACGGCCAATGTGATTGGAAAGATTGCAAACGGTATTGCGGATAATATGATCACAACAACTTTGCTTGCAGCAACAAGTGACGTTTGGATTGCGCCAGCGATGAATGTACATATGTATGATCATCCTGCTGTTATTAAAAATATTAACACGCTTCATGACTATGGTTACCGTTTTATCAACCCAGGTGAAGGCTATTTAGCATGTGGCTATGTCGGAAAAGGAAGATTGGAAGAACCGGAAATGATTGTTCAGCATATGGAGGACTATTTTTCCGATAATAACAAGAACAAAATCCTAACTGGAACAACCGTCCTCGTGACTGCTGGACCAACGCGTGAAAAAATTGATCCAGTTCGTTTTATTTCTAATCACTCCTCTGGAAAAATGGGATATAGTATTGCTAAAAAAGCAATTGCGTATGGGGCAGATGTTATTTTAGTATCTGGACCTACGAATCTAGCTCCACCAAAAGGTGCTCAAGTTATTTCAGTGGAAAGTGCGGAAGAGATGTATAACGCTGTAATGACATCCAGAGAAAAAGCTGACATTATTATTAAAACAGCTGCGGTAAGTGACTATAAACCCACGATTGTTTATGACCACAAAGTGAAAAAGCAAAGTGGTCCCGAAACAATTGAATTCACGCGGACCCAAGATATTTTATCCGAACTTGGAAAAAGAAAAGAACAGCAGATTCTCATTGGCTTTGCAGCAGAAACGCAAAATATGGCTGAATATGCAATGGATAAATTAAAACGGAAAAATGCAGATATGATTGTGGCTAATAATGTAAATAGACAAGATTCTGGCTTTGGAACCGATACAAATCTTGTGACGATGTACAAGAGAGATGGAACTTCTATCGAATTACCGCTTCTTTCTAAGGATGAAGTAGCGGAAAAAATCTTGGAACAAGCTATGTTGATGAAGGAAGCTGTTCAAAAATGACGGTAGCCAAAGTAATTGTCGATGTACCGGCAAAACAAACGGACAGACCCTTTGATTATCTAATTCCAGAAGAATTGGAAGATGTTATTCAACCAGGAATGCGCGTAATTGTTCCATTTGGTCCTAGAAAGGTGCAAGGTTTTGTGGAAAGCATAGAAGAAACCTCAAGCTTTAAATCATTAAAAAAAATCATAGAACCGATGGACTTAGTGCCCGTTTTAAATAAAGAACTTTTATCTCTTGCTGACTGGTTGTCCCATTCTACGCTCTGTTATAAGATTTCTGCTTTTCAAGCGATGTTACCACCGGCTTTAAAAGCTAAATATGAGCGTAAAGTAAAGAAGGTATCTGGGGAAGAAGAGAAGATGGCTGAAGGGGTAGCCGCTCTTTTTACGAAAACGGGAGAAGTGGTTTGGGAGGAAGCGTTAAAGAATGTATCTCTTTCTTCCTTACAAAAGGAAGTGAAGAAAGGAACAATCGAGGTTTCCTATGAGGTACAATCAAGAGGCAAGAAGAAGAAGGTAAAACATATTTATCCTCTTCTAAATAGGGAAGAATTACTTCATTATGAAGACTCGCTGAATAAAAACGCTAAAAAACAAAAAGAATTATTGGTTTATTTTAGTGAGCATCCAGACCCAATCGAACAAAAGCAACTACTTACGAAATTGAGTATTTCAACAGCTGTAATAAAAGGCTTAGTCGAAAAAGGGCTTCTTGCAGAAATGGAAAAAGAAGTATACCGCGATCCTTATCAAGAGCGGGAGTTTGAAAGAACATTTGCCTTGCCTTTAACCGATGATCAGGCGAAAGTGGTGGCGCCGATTCATCAAGCGGTAGAACAAAATCAGCATGAAGTTTTTCTGTTGTATGGTGTAACCGGTAGTGGGAAAACAGAGGTATATTTACAATCCATTGATAAAGTGCTGGCAAAGGGAGAAGAAGCAATTGTGCTTGTTCCGGAAATAGCGCTGACACCACAGATGGTCAATCGCTTTAAAGGCCGCTTTGGCGATCAGGTTGCCGTTCTCCATAGTGGGTTATCGGTGGGAGAAAAATATGATGAGTGGCGGAAAATCCAAAGAAATGAAGTAAAGGTGGTAGTTGGAGCTAGATCTGCTATCTTTGCGCCATTTACAAATCTCGGGCTTATCATTATTGATGAAGAGCATGAAATGACATATAAGCAAGAGGAGAATCCTCGCTATCATGCTAAAGATGTCGCGATCGAGAGAGGGAAAAAGCATGGCTGTCCGATTATTTTGGGTAGTGCCACGCCATCTTTAGAAAGCTTTGCAAGAGCTCAAAAAGGTGTATATTCTTTACTGTCCCTTCCAAATCGTATGAATAACCAAGAACTCCCAAAAGTGGAAATTATTGATATGCGAGAAGAATTGAGAAGTGGTAATCGTTCCATGTTTTCCGAAGTGTTGCTGGAAAAACTAAAAGATCGTCTAGAAAAGAAAGAGCAAACAGTATTGTTTTTAAATAAACGGGGACATTCCTCCTTTGTCATGTGCCGTGATTGCGGTTATGTGGTGAAATGTCCAAATTGTGATATTAGCTTGACCTATCACCGTTTTCAAAATCAGATGAAGTGCCACTATTGTGGATATGAAACGTATACGCCTACCACTTGTCCAGAATGCAGCAGCGAGCATATTCGATATTTTGGCACAGGGACGCAAAAGGTAGAAGAAGAGCTGACGAAAATTTTGCCTGAAGCAAGGGTTATTCGCATGGATGTCGATACAACAAGTCGAAAGGGAGCCCATGAAAAGCTGCTGCAAAAATTTCAAGAGGGAGAAGCAGATATTCTATTAGGCACCCAAATGATTGCCAAAGGACTAGATTTCCCAAGAATTACGCTAGTTGGTGTACTGTCAGCTGATACAATGCTTCATTTGCCAGATTTCCGCTCATCGGAGAAGACCTTTCAATTACTGACACAAGTAAGCGGAAGAGCAGGCAGACATGAATTGCAAGGCGAAGTAATTTTCCAAACCTATACGCCAGAGCATTATAGTATTGAGCTTGCGAGCGAACAGGATTATGACCGTTTTTATGAAACAGAGATGATGATTCGCAGACAACATGCTTATCCTCCCTACTATTTTCTTACGATGATTACGATTAGTCATGAAGAGCTAATGAAAGTAGTCGGGGTTGCGGAAAAAATCACGCAGATCGTCCGAAATAGATTATCACCGCAAACGGTTATTTTAGGACCAGTCGCTTCACCAATTGCTAGAATAAAAAATAAATATCGCTATCAATGCCTAATAAAGTATAAACAAGAACCAAACTTAGAAGAAGTTTTAAAATCAATATTAGATCATTACCAAACAGAAATAAGCACAAACGGCCTACAGATTTCGATTGATGTTAATCCGTTTATTTTGATGTAATGTTCTGTAGAGTAATCGAACTGTTTGATCAGATTGTAACTAGTAAGACCATAGTATTAAAAAAACATGGGTAGGGTCTCAGTCAATGACCTTACCCATGTTTTTTCTTTCGTTAATTATTTTCCTTCTCCAAATAATAAATGCCAACCTGAATATTTTGTTTATGGTTCCCGAAATGTTCCCCGAATATAGTTAATCCACCAACTCTTTCAGATTCCTCTTCGACCGCAATTCTCAGAGTGAGGAAAGGAGAGCTCTCAAGCTGTAATTCATTAATCGTTACGCTCGAAAAGGGTTCGCCATCAATCCCTGTATCGATTTTATTCACTCTGATCGTTTTTAACAAACCGTACTGACTAAATTTATCATTCCACCATTTTGGTGTATAGCGACCTCTCACATCAGAAAAATTACCGGGAACAGTGTATGTACCGAGCTTTACATTATTTAAATAAAATGTTATGTCGCTCGGCCAAACATTATTGGAAAGTGGGAATTCAGAAGCAAGCTCCAGACTGATTTCTACCATTTCTGGAATTTCATTTGGTCCTAGTAAGTTAGGGATTTTATACTCTACAAATCCTTGAGACAACCATAATAGCTGGGCGTCCACTCTTTGGCTGTCCATAAAATATTTTGGATCATCTGCTTTCCCGATTATTTCTTTTTCTGTTGCGATCCCACAAGTAGGCTTTACAGAAAAATCTGTATAATGGCCAATTTTTAAATCAGTTTCGTGTAGTTGATATTCTTTAAATATTTTTCGTGGAAAATGAATTTCAATATTGTCTATCGCTAAATAAACAATTTTTTGGAGTCCTGATTTTCCAGGGATTCGTTCCGATTTAACAATCCCTGCTTCTTCTAGCTTTTGAATATGACGGGTAACAATGGCGGCGCTTATGCCTAATTGTTTTGCTAAATCAGAAATATTCATGTTGTTTTTTGCGAGAATTTCTATAATCTCTATTCTTGTTTCACTAGCAAGGGCTTGATAAATATGAAAATAGTCTTTTGAAATTTGTATTTGCATAGCAATCTCCTTTAACTTTATGGTTAAAAAGTAGCTTGTCTGTTTATTTTATCATTCACAGTGTTTAACTACAATAGAAAACACTAAAAATATTGTTTAAATAAGATTGACAACGCTTTCTTATGTTGTTAAATTAATAGTGTAATAAGAAGTTGTGCAATTACTTTAACTTTTTAGTTAAAGATTTTTACTAAGTGTTAAGTTAAATAAAAGGAGGAATTAATGTGGGGGCAAAGAGCAAGCTTTGGAAGTATGTTGGTGTGATTGGACTCTCAATCAGTATTTTAGCAGGCTGTGGCGATTCAGAAGCAAGTAGCAGTGCCAAGAATGAAATAACGTTTTGGAATCCGTTTACAGGTCCAGATGGAAAAAATATGCAGGCGATGGTAAATGAATATAATAAAACAAATCCCGAGTACAAAATCAAAAACGTCTCTTTAAAAGAAGGAGATATGTATACGAAAATTCCAACGATTGTAAACTCTAAAAAGAATATTCCAGATTTAACAATTGTCCATGCAGAACGAATTAAACAGTTTAAAGATAATGATATGCTGACTTCTTATAATGACTTGCTTGCAGATTTTCCGGAAATTAAAGCAGATAACTATGTAGCAGAAGCTTGGAAGATTGGAGAACTAGATTCAGAGCGTTATAGTATCCCGTTAGATATTCATACTTTCGGTCTTTACTACAACAAAGATTTAGTTGATCAGTATTTGCCGACAGCATTGGATGACAATATCGTTACATTTGATGAAATTAAACAAGTTGGCGAGAAAGCCCAAAAAGATAAAATCAGAGCACTAGGGGTAACGTGGCTAAAACCTAATTTCTTGTCCTTGTATGCACAAAATGGTGGTGAGTTAACAGAAGATGGTATTCAACCAACTTTAGTTAACCAAGCAGCAAAAGATACTTTTAATCTATGGAGAGATTATGTAAAGGCTGGTTATACAACAAAGGATGGAGAAGATCCGACCCAAATGTTCTTAACTGGAAAAGTTGTCTTTCTTCCTGAAGGAATTTGGATGCAAAACCAAATTAAAGAATCAAAGGTAAATTGGGGTTTAACTAATGCGCCTCAATTATCAGATGATCTATCAAAAGCGGTCAACTGGTCTTCTTCTCACCAATTTGTCATGTTGAAAGATGACTCACGTACGGAGGAAAAAGAAAAAGCTGTTGTGAAGTTTTTAGACTGGGTTCGTGATAATTCAATGGAATGGGCAAAATCGGGACAAAATCCAGCTACGCTTGCGCTTTTAGAAAATGAAGAATATAAAGCAATGCCACAATCCTTCTTCTTGGCAACGCCTGAACAACAAGCAACATTAAAAATCTTTGACTATAAATACAATGGTTATGTTTCAGAACTATTAGATTCTAAAGCTGGGGATGTTGTATTCTCCAAAACAGAAACAGACAAAGCATTAGAAGATATGGAAAAAGAAATATCTGCTAAGGTAGAAAAAGATAATTCGAATTAATGTTTGCCAAAAAGTAAAAACGCTTACTTATAGAGTGATTGGAGAAGCCGCTGACTTTAAAAAGGTAGTGTTTACTGTTGTGGAATATTATTATGCGAATTCTTATTGAACTTTATCCTAAACAGCTAATGGAATAAAAAGCAAGCAGCCTAAATATAGAAACAAAAGTGCAGCAGGAAATCGAAGTATTTAGGCTGTATGCTCAAACTAGAATAAGATTAAAATCTTATTCTAATAGAAGCGAGAGGAAAGGAAGTAGGGCGTATGGAAACTGTTCCCGCTACGAAAAATGTAAAACAAATGAAATTAAAAAACTCCAGAAGTACATCCTTTGCACCATGGCTATTTTTAGCCCCTCATTTGATCATTTTTGGAGTGTTTTTTCTTATTCCAATCTTTTTTGGAATTTATATTTCTTTTACAGAATGGGATTTAATTAGTTCGCCAATTTTTGTTGGATTGGATAATTACAAAGAATTATTACTTCAACCAGACTCCGTCTTTTATGAACAACTTCATAATGGGTTGAAAAATACCTTTTTATTTGTTCTATTTACTGTCCCATTTTGTATTATTGTACCTCTGCTTCTTGCAGCAGCTTTGAACACAAAACCAGTTCTATGGAAAGTATTTCAGTCTTTATTCTATTTACCATCATTGTTTGCAATTTCTGCTGTCATCATTATTTGGGGGCTTATGTTTAATGTAACATATGGTCCAATTAATAATATTTTCAATCTGGAAACCGTTTGGACTGGTACTCAGCCATATGCATGGATTGCATTGGTAGCAGTAACAGTTTGGTGGACGATTGGAGGAAATATGATCATTTACCAAGCGGCATTGAATGGTATTCCGAAAGATTATTATGAAGCGGCAGATATTGATGGCGCATCTCCTTTTCAGAAGTTTATGAAAATTACCCTTCCGAGCATTAGAGGTCAAATTCTATATACGGTTGTTATTACAACCATTGCTCAATTTAATGTTTATGGACAGCCGTTGATGTTAACAGGTGGCGGTCCAACAGATTCAACAAGGGTGTTATTAATGGATATTCAGCAAAATGCCTTTGGTTCAGGTCAATCAATTGCGGGGATCTCGTCGGCGATGGCTGTTATTCTTGGACTTTGTATAATGGTTGTTGCATCATTACAATTCTTTTTCTTGAGAGAGAAGAAGAATTAATTAAAGGAGGAAGAGTATGAGCAGTAAAAGAATCAATCCACTACCTAAAATAATCGGGTTTGCCTTTTTGCTTATCATGGCTGTGATTTGGATTATTCCTTTATTATGGGGAGTTGTAACCTCCTTTAAATCAGAGATAGAACTACAAACAGTAGGCTTTAAATTTCTTCCCATTGAATGGGTACTGACAAATTACACGACTTTATTAGTTGATAATACAAGTACACCATTGGTTCGTTGGTTTACAAATTCAGTTGTTATTTCTGTGTCACACACATTATTAGTATTAATTGTGGTGACATTATCAGCCTTCGCTTTTAGTAGATTGAATTTTAGAGGGAAAAATGGTTTGTTTGCCTTTTTAATGGCAACGATGATGTTTCCTGGTGTAGTAAATCTTATTCCTCTCTATAAAATCATCGATATTCTTGGTTGGGTAAATTCTCCGATTGCGATGATTGTTCCAGGCGCAGCAGGTGTATTCAATATTTTTCTAGTTAGACAATTTATGAATAATATTCCTCTCGAATTTGATGAAGCAGCTCGTATGGATGGGGCAAGTGATTTTCAAATTTTAGGTAAGGTAATTTTGCCTTTGATCAAACCGGTTCTCCTTGTTGTTGCCTTATTTTCCTTTACAGGATCATGGAATGACTTTTTATGGCCATCAATTGTTTTTAATGATATAGAAAAAATGCCGATCACACCGGGGCTGCAGCTATTGCAAGGGATGTATCAAGCACAGCCAACCTTATTAATGGCAGGCGCATTGGTTGCGATAATTCCCACCTTTATCCTGTACCTATTCGCACAGAAATATTTCTTAGAATCAATGTCCTTATCAGCTGGAGTGAAAGGATAATGAATAGAAAACTAGAAAGAAATTTAGTTAGAATAGTAGGCGTTTGGCAAATCGTTGATGGACTTATTACGATCCTGCTATATGGAACAGTAAAAAAGGTAGAAGGTGCTAAGCTTGTGGAGGACTCGGCTTTTGTCTATATAAAAGCGATGGAATCTTATGTTGGAAGTATCTATATATTCATTGGTATGTTTGGGGCTTTATTAATTGGTCTAGGATTAATAAATTTAGTCTGTGCCAAGAAATATATGATAGATGATCAAGTTCATGTAAAGGTTGCCGTATGGCTGTTTGTATGTGGAGCACTATCCTATATCATCATGGATATTATCAGTCTAGTTTTATGTATGTCAGCGGGTATTTTAGTTTTAGCAAAAAATAAATCTATTCGAAAAATAAATAGGACAATAAATAAACGAGTCGGAGGTATAAATTAATGAATGTATTGCATCCAAATCCTCAGTTTCACAGAGTGGAATGGGTTTCTTTAGATGGAAAATGGAAATTTGCGTTTGATGATAAAAAAGTGGGAGACAAAGAGAGATGGTATGACTCTTTTCCAGAAAGCCAAACAATCAATGTGCCGTTTACTTATGAGACGAAAGCGAGCGGCGTCAATCAGCAAGAACATCATGAAACAGTATGGTATGAAAGAACAATCGTAATCGATGATACAAAGAAGCATCCAATTGTCCATTTTGAAGGAGTAGATTATGAGGCTTTTATCTATGTAAATGGGAATCTTGCCACGATCCATCAAGGAGGTTACCATGGTTTTTCTGTGGATGTAACTGACTTTGTAACAACTGGAGAGAATAAACTAACTATTAAAGTCAAAGATTCAAAGGATTGTGCACAACCAAGAGGAAAACAGCGCTGGCATGATGAGAATTTTGGCTGCTGGTATGTTCAGACAACAGGAATATGGAAATCCGTTTGGTTGGAATATGTAAATGAGTTTCACTTAAATCATGCGAAAATTACACCATTATTTGATGCCCAACAAGTAGCGATTGAAGTAGAAACAAAAGGAATTCCGCTAACGGCAGATGGCTATAAAATAGTGGCATCCATCCAATTTGACGATAAAGTAATCAATGAATTAACAGCTAATATAATTGATAATGCAGCGTCCCTTACTGGAAGTGTATTAGAAAGACTGGATCCATGGACAATGAAAGTATGGAGTCCAGAAAGCCCTAAATTATATGATTTGACGCTTAAATTGTACCACCATGATGAATTACTGGATGAAATTCACTCTTATTTTGGTATGCGCAAGATATCTATTGAAGGAAATAGAATTCTTCTTAATAATAGAGAGTTATATCAACGCTTAATTTTGGATCAAGGCTACTGGGAAGAATCAGATTTAACACCACCAAGTGTTGCGGCGTTGGAAGAAGATATCGATAAAATATTAGAGTTGGGATATAACGGAGTTCGTAAGCACCAAAAAGTAGAAGACAGCAGATTTTTATATTTAGCAGATAAGAAAGGGCTTCTTGTCTGGCTGGAAGTTGGTTCAACGTATGGCTTTAGTGACAAAGCAGTCCGCAATTTTACCCATGAATGGCTGGAAATTGTGAAGCAAAATTACAACCATCCGAGTGTGATTACATGGGTGCCATTTAATGAATCGTGGGGCATTGGCGATATCCATCATGATAAGCAGCAACAAGCTTTTACGGAAAGTATCTATCATTTAACTAAAGCGTATGATCGTAATCGCCCTGTTATCACAAATGATGGCTGGGAACATACTATTTCCGATATTATCACCCTTCATGACTATGAGGAATATGGAGCGTTGCTTGCAAGTAGATATAAAGACAGCGACAAGTTAATGTCAAATGGCATCCAGTTCAATAAAGGTTTTTATGCTTTTGCAGATGGTTATCCGTATAAAGGACAGCCAATAGTTATTTCAGAGTTTGGCGGAATCGCTTTCCAAACAGAGGAAGGTTGGGGCTATGGGAATCAAGTGAAGGATGAAGAAGCGTTCTTTAAACGTTTTGAAGACATCCACCATGCAGTTCAGGATTTAGAATACGTATGTGGTTATTGTTATACACAACTAACCGATGTCCAACAAGAAGTAAATGGCTTACTTACAATCGATCGGAAGCCAAAAGTTTCTGTAGAGAGAGTAAGACAAGTAAATACCCGAAGATTATAATCATAGGAGTGTATACGATGACGAGACAAGAATATCCCCGTCCGCAGTTCGTACGTGACCAGTGGATTAACTTAAATGGAACTTGGCAATTTCAGTTTGATGATAAGAATGTTGGTGAACAAGAGCAATATTTTAATAAAGAAACACTGGATAAAGAAATACAAGTACCTTTTGTTTACCAATCTAAGTTAAGTGGAATTGGGGAAAGAACCATTCATGAATATGTATGGTATAAGAAAGAAGTAGTGATTCCTAAATACGCAGATAAACGAACGATCTTGCATTTTGGTGCAGTAGATTACTATTGCAAGGTATACGTGAACGGAAAATTTGTGGGAGACCATGAAGGCGGGCATACTTCATTCTCATTTGATATTTCGAATTATTTATTAGACGAAAACCAAAGTATTACTGTTAAAGTCTATGATCCTATCAAAGATGAAACCATTCCACGAGGGAAGCAGTTCTGGGAAGAAGAACCAAGGGCGATTTGGTATACGAATTCTACAGGGATTTGGCAGACGGTCTGGGTGGAACAAGTAAATAATGATTATCTGGAAAAAGTTCGATTTACTCCTGATCTAGACCGCGGTGTCGTCTGGATGGATTTTGATTTAAATAAAGAAGCAGAAATATCAAAAGCGAATTATTATGTGAAATACAAAATAAGTTTTAAGAATATTTTAATTGCGGAAGATCGAATTAAAATGAATAATCTTGCGGAAAAACGTGCGGTTGATATTATCCAAAATAAAATCTTTCGCACAAATTTTCACGATAGCGGCTATACTTGGTCACCGGAACACCCAAATTTATTTAACGTATCTATCGAACTTTGTGATGAAAAAGGAATCGTTTTAGATAAAGTACAATCTTATTTCGGCTATCGAAAAGTTCATACAGAAAATGGTATGGTTTATTTAAACAATAAACCATATTATCAAAAGCTGGTTCTTGATCAAGGTTATTGGCCAGAGGGGCTTTTAACGGCGCCGAAAGCAGAAGATTATAAAAAGGATATAGAATTAGCGAAAGAAATGGGATTCAATGGCTGTAGAAAGCATCAAAAAACAGAAGATCCTCTCTTCATGTATTATGCAGATACATTAGGTTTTCTAGTATGGGGAGAATGTGCATCTGCTCCTGTTTATACAAAAGAAGCGGCGACAAGATTAATGAAGGAATGGATGGAAATAGTCGATCGTGACTATAATCACCCTTCTATCGTTACTTGGGTTCCCTTAAATGAAAGCTGGGGTATTCCGGATATTCATCATGATAAAAAACAACAGCATTTCTCTACAACCATGTATCACATGCTCCATGCTATTGATGGTACACGTCTGGTTATCTCAAATGATGGCTGGGAAGCAACCGTTACAGATATCTGTGCGATTCATAACTACGGTCATGGAAATGCCGATGAAAAAGCGAAGTATCAATACTTTAAAGAGTCCATATCTACAGTTGATAATTTACTTACACATTCACATAGTAAATGGGAAGTGTATGCAGAAAACCACTCCCACCAAGGAGAACCAATCCTGTTAACAGAATTCGGAGGCATCGCCTTTAAAATCGGCGAACAAAGCGGTTGGGGCTACACTTCTGTGGAGAACGCAGAAGATTATATAACAGAATACCGCAAAATCATGGAAGCAATCTTTCAATCAAAGGGATTATGGGGCTATTGCTATACGCAGCTGACAGATGTTGAACAAGAAATTAATGGGATTTTAACGTATAATCGGATTCCAAAATGCGATTTATCCAAGATTAATGAACTGAATAATCTCTTCTTTCCCGAGCGATTGGCGATTAAAGGGAAGGTGGCTAATGGAGGCATAAACTAACTAGATAATCTGTAAAGACCAACAATCTCTCATTTAGCTATTAGCTAATGGTTATTTTCTAATGCTGGTTGTTGCTGGTTTAAATGTAGTCATGTTTAAAAACTAATTTGTTCCAAACTATACTTATCAACAGTAATATGTTAAAATGTTCAAGGCTCATGACAGCGAAAATGATGGATGGTTTCAAGTTATCCTGAGTTTCCTGACATGGGTTTTTATTTTGTCCGCTCAAAAAAATAGTAACGAACGAATTAATTTCCAAAAGGAATACATAGCTATTTAGTAGCAGGGTTTGATAAAATACAAAAAGGAATGAGTTTTAGCATAGGCTGTTTGTCTGAACAATAATGGCAAGACTGTCTTCGATTAATACTAGCAAACCTTTAATCGACTATCTCTCTTAACGTTTGGAGGAAATAATGTGGCAGTAAAACAAATTGTAATGTACCCGGATCCGGTGTTAGAAATACCATGCGCGGAAGTTACAGTCTTTGATAAAAAATTAGCAAAGTTATTAAACGATATGTATGATACAATGATTGAATTTGACGGAGTAGGACTAGCTGCTCCACAAATCGGTATATCGAAACGCATTGCTGTAGTAGATATTGATGATGATATGGGTACACTGGAATTAATTAATCCCAAATTATTAGAAGTAAATGGCTCTCAAGTTGGTCCCGAAGGATGTTTAAGTTTCCCGGGATTATTCGGAGATGTCGAAAGACCATTGTCTATTACAGTAGAGGCGCAAAATAGAAAAGGAAAAAAATATATAATAGAAGCAGAAGAATATTTAGCACGAGCAATTTTACATGAAATGGATCATTTAGATGGAGTGCTATTTACATCAAAGGTAATTCGCTATCTAGAGGAAGATGAGCTAGAAGGAGTGGAAGCAAATGACTAAAGTAGTGTTTATGGGAACCCCGGATTTCTCTGTTCCTGTATTACAAAGATTATTAGAAGAAAAGTATGAAGTAATTGCGGTTGTGACACAGCCTGATCGTCCTGTGGGCAGAAAAAAGGTGTTAACCCCGCCGCCAGTAAAGGTAGAAGCTCTAAAACATGATATCCCTGTCTATCAACCAGAGAAGATTCGTCAATCAGACGAGCTGAAAGCTATTATCTCTTTGAACCCGGATATTATTGTGACTGCTGCGTTCGGTCAAATTTTGCCAAAAGAGCTATTAGATGCACCAAAATTCGGCTGTGTGAATGTTCATGCGTCCTTGCTTCCTGAATTAAGAGGAGGAGCTCCAATTCATTACAGTATTTTACAAGGAAAAGAAAAAACCGGTATTACGATTATGTATATGGCGGAGAAGTTGGATGCTGGTGATATTATTTCAGTTGCGGAAGTGGAAATTGAAGAAGAAGATACAGTAGGGACACTGCATGATAAATTAAGTCGTGTCGGAAGTGATTTATTAGCGGAAACTTTGCCTAAACTGTTAGCAGGAGAAATTACACCAATTCCGCAAAATGATGAGGAGGCGACGTTTGCGCCAAATCTGAAGCGTTCGGACGAACAAATTGACTGGACTGTTTCTGGAGAAGAAATTTACAATAAAATACGTGGACTAAATCCTTGGCCAGTAGCTTTCACTCTTTATCAAGGAAAGGTGATGAAAGTATGGGCGGGGAAGAAAGTGGCGAAAAAGAAAGATGCCGCTCCTGGAACGATTGTCGACATAACAGATCAAGGTCCAATTGTCGCAACAGGTAATGACACATACATTCAATTAACAGAAGTACAACCAGCGGGCAAGAAGAAAATGGACATCAGCGAATTCTTACGTGGGGCTGGCAGTAAAATGCAAGTAAATGAGATATTAGGAGTTACGAATGAAGAAAACTAAAAAAAATGTGCGAGAAGCAGCATTAGATATTTTGGAAGCTATTCAAAAAAATCAAGCGTATAGTAACTTATTGCTAAATACGACGATTAAGAAAAATGAGATTCCATCTAAAGATATCGGTTTGTTAACAGAAATTGTTTATGGAACGCTGCAACGAAAAATGACCCTTGAATTTTATCTACGTCCTTTCCTCAATAAAGGAAAGAAAATAGAAGAGTGGGTTTATATTCTTCTGCAGATGACTGTCTATCAAATTGTTTATTTAGATCGTATTCCCGATCATGCTGCCATAAATGAAGCAGTAGAAATTGCTAAAAAAAGGGGTCATAAAGGAATAAGCGGCTTTGTAAATGCTGTACTAAGAAATATGCAAAGACAAGGCTTGCCATCCTTTCATGAGATTCAAGATGAAATAGAACGACTTTCCATTGAAACAAGTCATCCAACTTGGCTTGTAAAAAGATGGGTCGAGCAGCTTGGTGTAGAAGAAGCGAAAAAAATGTGCGAAATTAATCTAACAGCACCGATGCAAACTGCAAGGGTTAATACAACAAAGGTTTCTGTAACGGAATGTATAGAACTTTTAACAGAAGAAGGATTTCAAGTAGAAGCAAGTGAGGTAATTCCAGAAGGGATTAAAGTTTTAAAGGGAAATATCGCTCATTCATCTGCTTATGAAAAAGGGCTGCTGACGATTCAAGATGAAAGCTCGATGATTGTTGCTTATGCACTAGATTTAGACAAACCTTATTCCGTATTGGATGCTTGTGCAGCTCCAGGTGGTAAATCTACTCATATTGCAGAGAAGATGAATAAGGACGGCAACATCCTTTCTATTGACCTTCATGACCATAAAGTAAAGCTGATTAAGCAAAATGCAGACCGCTTAAATTTACCAACGATTGAAACGAAGGCAATGGATTCAAGAAAGCTGGACAAAAGCTTGGAGCAAGAAAGCTTTGATCGAATTCTGTTAGATGCACCATGTTCAGGGTTTGGCGTAATGAGAAGAAAGCCAGATATGAAATATACAAAAACAGAAGCAGATGTCGATCGGCTGCAGAAAATTCAGTTGGATTTACTAGCATCTGTTTCCCTGCTTTTAAAAAAAGGTGGAATATTAGTATATAGTACCTGTACCATTGATAAAGCAGAGAATGAAGAAGTGGTGGAGAAATTCTTAGCTGCCAATACGCAGTTTGAGAGAGATAGTACATTGGCAGATCGTCTGCCTCAAGATGTAAAGAATTACGCAGAAGGAAATGAATTACAGATATTACCGCAATATTTTGGCTCAGATGGCTTTTATATTGCAGCATTAAGAAAGAAGGTGCAATGATGGAACAAGTAAAAACATCATCAAGAAGAAGACAAAAAGCAGAACCAACTATTCCCTCGATATACTCAATGGAATTGCAAGCACTAAAGGATTGGCTGACAGCGCATAATGAAAAGGCGTTTCGTGCGGATCAAATTTTTGAATGGCTATATAAAAAGAGAGTAACCTCTTTTGAAGACATGTCTAACTTATCGAAAAATTTACGTTTAATGCTTCAGGAAAATTTTACGATTACAACATTAAATACGCTTATTCAGCAAACATCAAATGATGGGACTATTAAATTTTTATTTGAATTACATGATGGATATTCCATTGAAACAGTTTTAATGCGCCATGATTATGGTAATTCTGTTTGTGTAACAACCCAAGTTGGCTGTCGAATCGGCTGTACTTTCTGTGCTTCTACATTAGGTGGATTAAAAAGAAACTTAGAAGCAGGAGAAATCGTTGCACAAGTCGTAAAAGTACAACAGGCATTAGATGAATTAGGCGAACGTGTAAGTTCAGTTGTTATTATGGGAATTGGGGAACCATTTGATAACTTTACTAGTATGTTAAGTTTCCTCAAAATTATTAACCATGAACAAGCATTAAATATTGGAGCAAGACATATCACTGTGTCAACCAGTGGGATTATCCCGAGAATTTATGAATTTGCGGATCAAAATATGCAAATTAATTTCGCGGTTTCCCTGCACGCGCCAAACACAGAGTTAAGAAGCAGACTAATGCCAATTAACAGAGCGTATAAATTACCTGATTTAATTGAAGCTATCCGCTACTATGTGGATAAAACAGGTAGACGTGTAAGTTTTGAGTATGGTTTGTTTGGGAACGTAAATGATCAAGTTGAGCATGCGGAAGAGTTAGCTGAGCTTGTGAAAGGAATCAAGTGTCACGTAAACTTAATTCCTGTTAACTATGTACCAGAAAGAGATTATGTAAGAACACCGAAGGATCAAATCTTTTTATTTGAAAAAACGTTAAAGAAACATGGAGTAAATGTAACAATCCGTCGTGAGCAAGGTTCAGATATCGATGCTGCATGTGGACAGCTTCGTGCGAAGGAGAGAAAAGAAGAGACGAGGTGATCACCTTTGAGTCAAATTTTTATGACTGATAAGGGGAAAGTTAGACAACATAATGAGGATAGTGGAGCAATTATTAGAAATAAAAGCGGTCAACGCCTTGCCATCGTAGCTGATGGCATGGGTGGACACCGTGCAGGTGACGTTGCAAGCTCACTCACTGTTGAGAAACTGACAGAACTTTGGACAATGGTTGAGGAAATTAAAACAGCAGATGAGGCAGAAAACTGGTTGGAATCCAATATTTTAGAGGTCAATCAATATGTTTTCGATTATGCTTCCACCCATCCAGAATGTGAAGGCATGGGTACTACTATTATAGGGGTAATCAGTACGGAAAATTTTGCGACGATTGCTCATGTGGGAGACAGTCGGTGCTATCTTTATAACGAAGATGGCTTTAAACAAATTACAGAAGATCATTCCTTAGTAAATGAATTAGTTCGCATGGGCCAAATTTCGAAAGAAGATGCAGAGCATCATCCCAGAAAAAATGTTGTTTTGAGAGCGCTTGGAACAGATGCTCAGTTAAATATTGATGTGATGACCATTATATTTGAAGAAGGCGACATCATATTTATTTGTTCTGATGGACTATCGAACAAAGTAACGGATCAACAAATAAAAGAGATTCTTGAAAAAGAGATTACATTAGAAGAAAAGGCTTCTACTTTAATCGAAACTGCCAATATAAATGGCGGAGAAGATAATATTACGGTCGTTATTTTGGAGTATGGGGATGGTCATCAAGCAGGTGAAGGGCAATGATGATTGGAAAAAGAATAAGTGGCCGTTATAAAGTCTTAGAGATGATTGGCGGAGGTGGAATGGCAAACGTCTACCTTGCGCATGACATGATTTTAGATCGAGATGTAGCAGTGAAGATGCTAAGACTCGATTATGTCAATGATGAGGAGTTTATTAAACGATTTCATCGCGAGGCGCAATCTGCTACAAGCTTAGCTCATCCGAATGTCGTCAATATATATGATGTAGGAGAAGAAGGGGACATCTATTATATTGTTATGGAATATGTGGAAGGCGATACACTGAAACAATACATACATAAAAACTCACCACTTTCTGTAGAGACAGTTATCGCAATTATGCAACAAATAACATCAGCAATCGCACATGCACATCAAAATAATATAATCCATCGCGATATAAAACCGCATAATATTTTAATAGATAAAGAAGGAAAAGTAAAAGTAACCGATTTTGGAATTGCGATGGCGTTAAGTGCGACAAGCATCACGCAAACAAATTCTGTGCTAGGCTCTGTTCATTATTTATCACCAGAACAAGCTCGTGGTGGAATGGCGAATAAAAAATCTGATATTTACTCTCTTGGGATTGTAATGTTTGAATTATTAACAGGGAGATTGCCTTTTTCTGGTGAATCAGCTGTTTCGATTGCTTTAAAGCATTTGCAGTCTGAAACTCCTAGTGTTAGAAGATGGAATGAAGCGATCCCGCAAAGTGTGGAGAATATCGTCTTAAAAGCTACTGCGAAAGATCCTTTTTATCGGTATAATAGTATGGAAGAAATGTCAGAGGATTTGCAAACAGCTTTAAATTTAGAGAGACTAGATGAACCCAAGTTTGCAATACCAGTTGATGACGAAGCAACAAAAGCAATTCCGGTTATTACAAATGATGGTTTATATAAAAATTTTGATGAGACGATTATTCATACAAATGAAAAAGAAGATCAAGGAAAAACCTTGGTAAAGGAATCTCCAAAAAAGAAAGAAAAGAAAGAGAAAAAGAAGAAAGCTAAGAAAAAGGGAAAGAAAATTGCTGCGATTATTATTTCAACCTTTCTCGCCTTGCTATTAATAATGGGACTAGTATTATTTCTTCTGCCAGATTTACTTGCACCAGAAGATATAGTTGTTCCTGATGTCGCTGGTTTAGAATTAGATAAAGCAAAGACAACGCTCGAAGAAAAAGGCTTCGTAGTGTCTGATACTATTACCTTAAATAGTGATGATGTGGAAAAAGGTCATGTTATTAAAACAAGTCCTAGTGCAGGCAGCGCGCGAAGAGAAGGGACAGAAATTACTATTTATGAAAGTCTTGGAAAAGAGACGGTCGTTCTCAGTGATTATGTAGGAAGAAAATATGATGATGTGGTGAAACTATTAGAATCAGAAGGATTCGATTTTAAAGATATTGAGCCTATCGAAGTATTTGATGATAGTGAACCAGGAACAATATTAGAACAAAATATTAAGCCAAAAGAGGAAGTAGTACCAAGTGAAACATCATTAGAATTTACAATTAGTAAAGGTGCACAATTGATTAGTGTCAAGGATTTATCGGATTATACGAAAAAAGAAGTAAATGACTATGTGGACGATGTTGGTTTAACGGTAACTTTTAAGGAAGAATATAGTGACACAGTGGAAAAAGGTCTAGTCATTTCTCAAACGCCTGAAGCTCGTACTAATTTGAAAAAAGGAGCAGAAATTACTGTTGTTCTTTCTAAAGGAAAAAAAGAAGTCCAACCGAAAGAAGTAATGAAAGAAATATCTATTCCATATGAACCGACGGAAATGACTGCTGATGGGAAGCCGGTCGAACAAACAGTAAGAATATATATTGGTGATTTTAATAATAGTATGACAGAACCAGCTGAAACATTTAAGATTACCGAAAATACTAAAAAGACAATCTATCTGCAAATTCCTGAAGGGCAAAAAGGATATTATCGAGTGCAGATTGACAGTGTGGTCATTATTGATGAAGAGGTTCCTTATCCTAACTAGTAATTGGTTTGAATTAAGCAAGAAAGGGAATGCTTTTTAAGTAGCTAGTTTCTAATAAGCTGTCGTTTTTTTAATAGTTTTTAGAGACACGCAAGAACTTTTATAAGCGAGTTGAAGTAAGTAAGGAGCGTTATATTTATGCCTAAAGGCAAAATTATTAAAGCGTTAAGTGGATTTTATTATGTATTAAGTGAGGGGCAATTAATACAGTGTCGCGGTCGAGGCGTTTTTCGAAAAAATAAGATAACTCCTTTAGTAGGTGATGAAGTCGTTTTTCAGGCAGAGAACACAACAGATGGCTACATTCTAGAAGTAAAAGAAAGAAAAAATGAATTAGTTAGACCACCGATTGCCAATGTGGATCAAGCAATTCTTGTCTTTTCTAGTGTGGAACCTGATTTTAGTACTGCATTATTAGATCGTTTTCTAGTATTAATTGAATACAATAGAATTGATCCGGTAATCTGTATGACAAAAATGGATTTAGCAAGTAGTGAGGTGGTTGAAAAGATGAAGGAGTACGCAGCACAATATGAAGCTGTGGGGTATCCTGTCATTTTAACCTCTTCTGAAACCGAAACGGGTATAGGACAGCTGCTGCCTTATTTAAAGGATAAAATATCGGTATTTGCCGGACAATCGGGAGTAGGAAAGTCTTCTTTGTTAAATGTAATTAGACCTGATTTAGACTTAAAGACAAATGAAATCTCCTCCAGTTTAGGAAGAGGAAAGCATACAACAAGACATGTAGAGCTTATCTCAATTGGAGATGGACTTGTTGCAGATACACCTGGCTTTAGTTCACTGGAGTTTCTAGAAATTGAAGGAGAAGATTTGAATTATTGTTTTCCTGAAATAGAAAAAACAAGCGAAAACTGTAAGTTTAGGGGCTGTCTACATCTTTCAGAACCAAAATGTGCAGTGAAAGAAGCGGTAGAAAATAATGAAATTCCAACTTATCGTTATGAGCACTATAAAGATTTCTTACAAGAAATTAGAGATCGAAAACCGAAGTATTAGTTTTTTCTGATTAGGAGAGAATTCTATATTCCATTTTGGGAGCTTGGGCAGAGATGAGAAGACCGAGCATATACACCTAAAAACGATTGAATTCTTGGAAATCACATCTCAATAGACTTTTACTTATTTTGTATTTACAGCCTTAAAGCAGATTCTTTCTATATAGCCGTTTGGACTATTTATCTGGATTGATTAGTAATCAAAGTAGATAAAGAAGACAAAGGCATATAAAAAAGGATCTGTATTTTTGTATAGAAAAGTAATAAGAGGAGGAGAAATATGATTGTTCATATTATGGCTGGAGGACCAAAGCAGTATATTCCTAATTTAGATAACTATTCAAAAGATATTTGCTGGATAGGTGTGGATAGAGGTGTTATGTATTTAATCGAAAGATCCTTGCCGATTTATGCTGCTTTTGGTGATTTTGATTCTATTTCGGAAACAGAACTGCATGCGATGGAGGAAAAAACAGGGATTATTAAACGTTTTAAACCAGAAAAAGATGAAACAGACATGGAACTTGCTCTTTTATGGGCTATTAAAGAAGGTGCAACGACTATTCGGTTATTTGGTGCGACAGGGGGAAGACTCGATCACACAATCGCAAATCTTCAGCTATTACTACGAGAAGCGTTAGACAATAAGCATATTCAACTAGAAATAATCGATAAACAAAACAGCGTATCTGTTGTACAAGCAGGAGCTTATACGGTAAAAAAACTGGAGGAATATAAATATATTTCATTTTTCCCATATAGTACAAAGATTGTAGGTCTATCTTTAGAAGGTTTTAAATACCCTTTAGTAAGGAGAAATCTTCCTGCTAGCAGCACATTGTGTATTAGTAATGAACTAATTCGAGAAACTGGTACTTTTTCCTTTGAAGAAGGCATATTAATGGTAATAAGAAGTTGTGATTAAAATCTGATAAATGATGGTACTAATAATTTTTATCTTAATAGGAAATGTGAGTGCTAGCGATGTTTATTGATTAAGGAGGGACAGTATTCATGAGATTTTATACCATTAAATTGCCGAAATTTTTAGGAGGACTTGTCCGGGCGATGTTGGGGACCTTTAAAAAGGATTAACAACGGATTCTGCGAATTTTTTTAGTAAAGACAACCATTCGCGATATTGGCGGGAAATTTCAAGGACTTACGGTACTTATACGACTTGCCTATTGTAGTTTGGAGACAAAATAAAAAAGGACATGTAACATGTCCTTTTTTATTGCGATCTGATTAAACACGTTCTACTTTACCAGATCTTAATGCTCTAGCAGAAACCCAAACACGTTTAGGTTTACCGTCTACTAAAATACGAACCTTTTGAAGGTTAGCTCCCCAAGTACGTTTGTTAGCGTTCATTGCATGGGAACGAGCATTACCTGTAGTTGTTTTTCTTCCAGTGATAACACATTTACGTGGCATGTATATTTCCCTCCTTATTACAGAAACTCATTAAAATGAGTTTGAAAAGTCATAGATAGCAATTTACTTATAGTCTGCTAAATAATCCTCGTTACAGATACCTTAATAATTTATCATACAACTTAAATGAATGCAATAGTTGGATGAAAAGCTTTCAAGAAAATTTCCTTGACATGTCTTTCCTTATTAAACAAATCCGTTTATCTCAAGACTTTATGGGAATAGTAAAACAAGTAGGTGTTTTCTGAATTTATCCCAATGCTTTAATAGAAGGGTTATTTTGTTATATAATAATAATAAGCTTTTTAACTATAGCTTTCAAAAACGTTTTGATTATAGTAAAATGTCAGTAGTCAAGGAGCAATTCCAAAGGGGGAAAACTCATGTCCATTGAACTAAGAACGAATTTCGGACAAATTGATATATCTACAGAAGTTATCGCTACAATCGCAGGTGGGGCAGCAGTAGACTGCTACGGTATCGTTGGAATGGCGTCGAAAAATCAAATTAAAGACGGTTTAACAGATATTTTGCGAAAAGAAAACTTTACACGTGGTGTAATCGTTCGAAAAGTTGAAGAAGAAGTACATATTGATATGTATATCATTGTAAGTTACGGAACGAAAATCTCCGAGGTTGCGCACAATGTTCAATCGAAAGTAAAATACACACTCAATAAGACAGTTGGACTTGCCGTTGACTCGGTTAATATTTACGTTCAGGGAGTTCGTGTGACGAACCCGTAGTAGAGGAGGAAACACAGTGTCAATTACAGTTTTAGAAGGAAAGCGATTTGCCGAAATGGTAATCCAAGGAGCAAACCATTTGTCCTCTAATGCTAAATATGTAGATGCGTTAAATGTTTTTCCAGTGCCAGATGGAGATACAGGAACGAATATGAATTTATCGATGACTTCAGGTGCAAAGGAAGTTCAAAAGAATATTCAATCACATATCGGTAAAGTTGGAACCTCATTATCGCGAGGTTTATTAATGGGAGCCAGAGGGAATTCAGGGGTTATTCTTTCCCAATTGTTTCGAGGATTTTCCAAACATATTGAGCAAAAAGAGACAATAACTGGAAAAGAATTTGCTAATGCTTTACAATTCGGTGTGGAAACAGCATATAAAGCAGTAATGAAACCTGTAGAAGGGACGATTCTTACAGTTGCAAAAGATGCTGCAAAGAAAGCGGTTCAATCTGCCGAAAAAAATGATGATATCATTGTTATCATGGAGGATACAGTAAAAGAAGCAAAAGCTTCGTTAAACAGAACACCTGAACTACTGCCTGTGTTAAAAGAAGTAGGCGTTGTTGATAGTGGTGGGCAAGGACTAGTATTTGTATATGAAGGGTTTCTTGCGGAGCTAAAGGGTGAAAAACTTCCAGACGCCGTGCAAAATGTTGTTTCCATGAATGAATTGGTAAATGCTGAACATCATAAAAGTGTTCACAGTTATATCAATACAGAAGATATTGAATTCGGCTATTGTACAGAATTTATGGTTCGTTTAGAACAAGAAAAGTTAGGAAATAAGCCGTTTTCAGAAGATGACTTCAGACAAGCGTTAAGTAAATATGGAGATTCATTACTTGTTATTGCGGATGATGAAATTGTGAAAATTCATATTCACTCCAATCAGCCTGGTGAAGTATTAACATTTGGACAAAAATACGGTAATTTGGTAAAAATGAAGATTGAAAATATGCGTGAACAGCATAGTAGCTTAGTGGATGCAGCTGAAAAAGAGGAAGTAAACAATACTCATTCTGTGGAAGAACAAAAAGAGTATGGGGTTGTAACAGTTTCGATGGGAAGCGGAATTGCAGATCTTTTCAGAAGTATCGGTGCTCATTATGTTATTGAGGGCGGTCAAACAATGAATCCAAGCACGGAAGACATTGTTAATGCTGTGAGACGTATCAATGCGAAAAAGGTCTTTATTTTACCAAATAATAAAAATATTATTATGGCAGCAGAACAAGCAGCTGACGTATTAGAACAAGACGTTGTGGTTATCTCTTCTAAAACTGTTCCACAAGGAATGTCAGCATTACTCGCTTTTAATCCTTCTAGTGATTTAGAAATAAATGAGAAGAATATGAAAGCAGCGCTTGAACATGTGAAAACCGGCCAGATTACGTATGCAGTCAGAGATACGAGTATTGATGGCCTAGCGATTGAAACAGGCGACTTTATGGGACTTGCAGAAGGAAAAATTATTGTAAAAAGTAAAGATAAAACAGAATCTGCAATGGAACTTTTAAAGTCAATGATCGATGAGGATACAGAAATTGTGACGATAATTAAGGGAGAAGAAGCGACAGAAGAAGAGGTTGAAACGCTTGTATCTTTTATTGAAGACAATTTTGAAGATGTGGAAGTAGAAGTCCATGACGGTAAACAACCACTGTATTCTTTTATTTTTTCTATTGAATAATAGTACTTTTAAAAGGGTGTGCCTGTATATATGGAGGCATGCCTTTTTTATTTTATAGAGAGTCGAAGGAATGGAGCGGTCCGTCTGTTATTTGTTCCCTTTTTCGGGAGAAGTAGAGAAAAAGGGAACAGAGAGACGTCCTCTGTCCTCGTATAGCGTCAATGACTATATATATGTCAAAGAAAAAAGGAACGAATATACCGTAACAAAAGTTATGCAGGAAGGAAACTTTCGACATAATTCCCTTCAAATTTTCATACTTCCCTAATCTAAATTAGCTATTTTCTATCGAACAATAAGAATTAGAACCATATATTAATATAGTATGATATTATATAGTGTAATCATTTTAAACACAGTATTATGTTAAAGAAATATCAATTCCATTTTTGGCCATTAAGGAGAGACAAATCCATGAAATTTAAAAGCGTTTTTGATATTATTGGTCCAGTCATGATTGGTCCATCCAGTTCTCATACAGCTGGTGCTGCAAGGATTGGCAGAGTGGCGCGTAATCTTTTTGAAAGAGAACCAAAATGGATAAACATTCATTTTTATGGTTCATTTGCCGAAACATATAAAGGCCATGGAACAGATGTAGCGATAATTGGAGGGATTCTTGATTTTGATACCTTTGATGAGCGAATTAAAGAATCCTTAGAAATTGCAGAACAGCATGGAATCCAAGTTAAATTTCATATAGAAGAAGCGATCCCGGAACATCCTAATACAGCAAAAATTCATTTAGGGGACGACGACGGAGAAATGGAGCTTGTTGGTATTTCTATTGGCGGCGGGAAAATAGAAATAATCGAGTTAAATGGCTTTCAATTAAAGCTTTCTGGTCATCATCCTGCAATATTAGTTGTTCATAATGACCGATTTGGTGCCATTGCGAAAGTGGCTAATGTATTGGCTAAACACGAAATTAATATTGGTCATATGGAAGTTAGTCGTAAAGAAAAAGGAAAACTGGCTTTAATGACAATTGAGGTCGATCAAAATATAGAAGAAGCGATTTTAAAAGAGCTTGAACAGTTAGATTCAATTGAAAAAGTTACAACAATCGTGGAATAAAGGGAGGGGTAAATATGTTTCGTAATGTAGCAGAATTGGTAGAAATAGCAACAACTAGAAGTTTACCGATTTCCGAAATAATGATAGAACAAGAAATGCAAGTAACAGGAAAAACAAGACAAGAAATTATCGGTCAAATGGAAACGAATCTTCAAGTAATGGAGCAAGCGGTTGAAAGAGGGTTAAAGGGAGTTGTATCCCATTCTGGATTAACTGGTGGAGATGCGGTGCTTCTCCAAAACTATATTAAGAAAGGTCAATTTCTTTCCGGAGAGATTATTCTAGATGCGGTAAGTAAAGCTGTTGCAACAAATGAAGTAAATGCCGCTATGGGAATGATATGTGCAACACCGACAGCAGGGTCAGCAGGAGTGGTGCCTGGTACGTTATTTGCTGTACAAAATAAACTGAATCCTACAAGAAAGCAAATGATTGCATTTCTTTTCACATCTGGTGCATTTGGATTTGTTGTGGCAAATAATGCTTCCATCTCAGGTGCGGCAGGGGGATGTCAAGCAGAAGTTGGCTCGGCTGCCGGAATGGCTGCAGCAGCAATTGTAGAAATGGCAGGAGGAACACCAGAACAATCAGCACATGCTATGGCCATCACGTTAAAGAATATGCTCGGTCTTGTTTGTGATCCAGTTGCTGGATTAGTGGAAGTTCCTTGTGTAAAACGAAATGCAATGGGTGCAGCGAATGCGATGATTGCTGCTGATATGGCTTTGGCTGGTATTAAAAGTCGTATCCCCTGTGATGAAGTAATTGATAGTATGTATCGCATTGGTCAGGCAATGCCTACAGCGCTTAAAGAAACAGCACGGGGAGGGTTGGCAGCAACACCGACAGGTCGCAGGTTAGAAGCTGAAATCTTTGGTAGTGCAGCTGCCGCAAACAAGTGAGTGAGTCTTTACAACTATCCGTTGAACATATAAAAGGGGTTGGACCCGAAACAAAAAAACAGTTAGAAGAAATGAATATTCATAAGATTAATGATTTGCTAGAATATTTTCCTTATCGCTATGAGGATTATCGTCTGAAAAACCTCGAAGAAATAAAGCATGAAGAAAAAGTGACGGTAGAAGGGAAGGTTCATAGTGAACCATCCCTTATTTTTTATGGAAGAAAGAAATCTAGATTAACTATAAAGCTATTAGTCGAACAGTACTTAATTACGGTTGTGTTTTTTAATCAGCCCTATTTAAAAAGTAAATTAGCTGTGCAAGAATTGATTACGGTAACAGGGAAATGGGATCAGCACCGGCAGACCATAACAGCAAACCATTTGCAAATTGGCAGTAATCAAAAGGGGTATGTATTCGAACCAGTCTATGCTGTAAAAGGGAATATGACCGTAAAAAGTTTACGTAAATATATATCCTCTGCTTTAAATCAATATGGAGAATTAATCGAAGAGAATTTTCCCCCTTCGATGTTAACGAAGTATCGTTTGCTGCCTCGAAAGGAAGCACTCAAGATTATCCATTTTCCTGAAAAGAGAGAGGATCTAACGCAAGCTAGAAGACGTTTTGTGTATGAAGAATTTCTTTTGTTTCAATTAAAAATGAGTGCCTTAAGAAAATACGAAAGAGAACATTCTGGTGGCAAAAGCCAGCAATATTCCCTTGAAAAACTAACCACTTTCATTAAGGAGCTTCCTTTTCCGTTGACAAATGCTCAAAAAAGGGTAGTAAACGAAATTCTCACAGATATGAAAGCAGATGTGCGAATGAATCGTTTACTGCAAGGGGATGTAGGATCAGGGAAAACAATTGTTGCTGCGATTGTGTTATATGCTTCGATCCTTTCAGGCAACCAAGGTGCGCTAATGGCACCGACAGAAATCCTGGCAGAGCAGCACGCAGATTCGCTGCATCATATTTTTTTAGAATTTGGCGTAACATGTGGTTTGTTAACAAGCTCTGTTAAAGGTAAAAAAAGAAAAGAATTACTAGCCCAACTAAAAGAAGGGAAAATCGATATTTTAATAGGGACACATGCATTAATCCAAGATGATGTAGTATTCAAATCATTAGGATTAGTCATTACAGATGAACAGCACCGCTTTGGTGTGGAACAAAGAAGAGTACTGCGGGAGAAGGGGGAAAATCCAGATGTTCTGTTTATGACTGCGACCCCAATTCCACGAACGCTTGCCATCACGGTATTTGGTGAGATGGATGTCAGTATTATCGATGAAATGCCAGCAGGGCGAAAAAACATCGAAACATATTGGGTAAAGCATGATATGTTAACAAGAATCCTGCAGTTTATGGAAAAAGAACTCCAGCAAGGAAGACAAGCTTATGTAATTTGTCCGTTAATCGAGGAGTCCGAAAAACTGGATGTTCAAAATGCGATCGACGTGCATGCGATGTTATCTACCTTTTTCCAAGGCAGATACAATGTAGGGCTTATGCATGGAAAACTGCATCCAGAAGAGAAAGATAATATGATGAAACAGTTCAGTCAGAATGAGATCCAAGTGCTTGTAAGTACAACGGTTGTTGAAGTTGGAGTTAATGTACCAAATGCGACATTTATGCTCGTATATGATGCAGAACGATTTGGGTTATCGCAGCTTCATCAGCTAAGAGGGAGAGTAGGGCGAGGGGATGCCCAGTCTTACTGTGTATTAATCGCAGATCCGAAAACAGATGTTGGCAAAGAACGAATGAAAATTATGACGGAAACAAGCGATGGGTTCGTGTTAAGTGAGAAGGATCTAGAATTAAGAGGACCAGGAGATTTCTTTGGGAAAAAACAAAGTGGTCTACCTGAATTCAAAATGGGTGATATGATACACGATTATCGCATCTTGGAAACAGCAAGAAATGACGCTGCTATCCTAATCGAGTCAACTGCATTCTGGCAAAATGACGACTACAAAGCGCTAAGAGATTCTCTCGAAGAAACAGGAGTCCTTAACGGAGAAAAGCTAGATTAATCACAATATATTTTCTAGTAAATAACAAGTTTAAGTATGTTGACATCTTTTTTATAGAGAGAGTTTAGGAATCATAAAGTAGCTTGAATAACCGCAGATAACATAAGAATAGTATAGCCCCTTATCGTACAGCTGGAAAAGATAGGGTAGGGAATTCAGGCTGAGGTTTATGTTTTTATTCACTAGCGGAGAACAAAACTTCGGCTTGCAATCCCATTGTATAAATTATATACTACTATTAGTACCTAGTCTTAATAATGCGGTGGTGTGAATAAATGAAGAGGAACAAAAGAGAACGTCAAGAGCTTTTAGTGGAGACAATCAAGGAAACTCCATTTATTACAGACGAGGAATTGGCGGAAAAATTCTCTGTTAGTGTACAGACGATAAGACTAGATCGGTTAGAACTATCCATTCCAGAGCTTAGAGAGCGCATTAAAAATGTCGCCAAACAATCACTTGAAGACGAAGTGAAAGCATTGCCTATCGAAGAAGTCATTGGTGAAATAATCGATATGGAATTAGATAGTTCAGCTATATCTATCTTTGAAGTGAAAGAAGAGCATGTTTTTAAAAGAAATGGTATTGCAAGGGGTCATCATCTCTTTGCACAAGCGAATTCTCTTGCGGTAGCCCTAATTAACGATGAACTAGCACTAACGGCAAAAGCCAGTATTCATTTTACGAGATCGGTTAAATTAGGTGAACGAATTATTGCTAAAGCAAAAGTAAAGCATATAGATAGTATAACTGGCAGAACAACAGTAGAAGTGAATAGTTATGTGAACACAGAATTAGTTTTTAAAGGTGAATTTGACATGTACCGTGCCAAAAGATAAAGGAGTAATCAATATGATGAAAATTGCAATGGATGCAATGGGGGGAGACAATGCCCCAAAGGAAATAGTTATTGGTGCCCAAAAAGCAATTGAAACTTTTTCAGACCTAGAGATACTTCTTGTTGGGGACGAAAAACAGATTCAAGCTTCTCTAACCAATAAAGAACGAATCAACATTTTACATACAGAAGAGCAAATTTTAGCAACAGATGAACCAGTAAGAGCAGTACGCAGGAAAAAAACAGCTAGTATGGTCCTTGGTGCTACAGAAGTAAAAGAGGGAAGAGCAGATGCGTTCATATCAGCAGGAAATACAGGTGCCTTAATGGCAACTGGATTATTCGTTGTTGGTAGAATGGAGGGGATTGACCGCCCAGCATTAGCACCAACCTTGCCGACGATTGGTGGAGAAGGATTCCTTTTACTTGATGTTGGTGCGAATGTAGACGCTAAGCCAGAAAACTTAGTTCAATATGCCATGATGGGGAGCATCTATTCTGAAAAAGTAAGAGGAGTTGCTAAACCAAGAGTCGGCTTATTGAACATTGGAACAGAAGAGAAAAAGGGAAATGAGTTAACAAAGAAAACCTTTGAACTTCTCCAAAATACCAATATTCATTTTATCGGAAATGTGGAAGCACGTGATTTGCTTGAAGGAGTATGTGATGTTGCTGTGACAGACGGTTTTACAGGAAATATGATTTTAAAAACGGTTGAGGGAACAGCGATGTCTATGTTTAAAATGATTAAGGCCGAGTTAATGAGCAGCTTTACTTCTAAAATGGCTGCTGCCGTCTTGAAGCCTAATCTAAAGCAGATTAAAAATAAGTTAGATTATTCAGAGTATGGCGGAGCTGCCTTATTCGGTTTAAATGCCCCTGTAATCAAGGCCCATGGTTCGTCTGATAGTCAAGCGGTTTTTAGTGCAATCAGACAAACAAGAGAATTTGTGCAATCAGGGGTAGTCGCTCAAATTAAGGATGCAATGGAGAATAAATAGAGACAGATATAGTGAATTCCACTTCTAATGGGAAGAAAAGGAGAGTAAAAATAAATGAGTAAAATCGCTTTTGTTTTTCCAGGTCAAGGCTCACAAGTAGTTGGAATGGGAAAAGATTTATTTGAACAATTTGAACCGGCAGCAAATGTATTTAAAAAAGCGGATCAAAAATTAAACTTTTCTTTGACGGACTTAATTTTTGATGGACCAAAGGAAGAGCTTACGCTTACCCATAATACACAGCCAGCTTTACTTACAACAAGCATCGCCATTTTAGAACATTTTAAGCAGTTTAATATACAGCCAGATTTTGTTGCTGGTCATAGCTTAGGTGAGTATTCAGCGTTAGTAGCAGCAGGTGTGCTATCTTTTGAAGAGGCTGTATATGCGGTTCGCAAGCGTGGAGAATATATGCAAGAAGCTGTTCCAGCAGGCGAAGGAGCAATGGCCGCTGTGCTTGGATTAGAAAGAGAGAAATTAACTGCGGTCACACACGAGATTTCAGATGCAGGTAATTCTGTACAGTTGGCTAATCTTAATTGTCCTGGACAAATTGTAATCTCAGGAACAACAAAGGGTGTTGAATTAGCGGGAGAAAGAGCGAAGGAAGCAGGTGCAAAGCGTGCAATTCCTCTGGAAGTAAGTGGTCCCTTCCATTCTGAGTTAATGAAACCAGCAGCGGAAAAATTTGCATCTGTATTAGATGGATTGCAATTAACAGATGCAAAAATTCCTGTCATTGCTAATGTAACGGCAGCTCCAATTCAAGATCACGCAGAAATAAAAACAAAGCTGGTGGAGCAATTGTATTCATCTGTCCTTTGGGAAGATTCCGTTCGCAACATGCTTGATTTAGGGGTAGATACATTTATTGAAATTGGACCTGGTAAAGTTCTTTCCGGTTTAATCAAGAAAATTGATCGAAAAGCAAAAGTATATGCTGTAAATGATATAGAAACAAGTAGTAAAGTTGCAGAAGAATTAAAGGGGGATATTTAAGTGAAATTAGCTGGTAAAGTTGCTGTTGTCACTGGAGCATCTCGAGGAATTGGCAAATCGATTGCACTTGAGTTAGCAAAGCAAGGTGCAGACGTTGTTGTTAACTATGCAGGAAGTGTAGAGCGTGCCAATGAAGTAGTGAAGGAGATCGAAGCTTTAGGAAGAAAAGCAATAAGCATTCAATGTGATGTATCAGATAGTGATGCTGTAAATGCGATGATGAAAGAAGTGTTAGAAGCGTTTGGCAGTCTGGATATTTTGGTGAATAATGCTGGAATTACAAGAGATAATTTGCTAATGCGTATGAAAGATTCAGAGTGGGACGATGTTATTAATACCAATCTTAAAGGTGTGTTCCTCTGCACGAAAGCAGTCACAAGACCAATGATGAAGCAAAGAAAAGGCAGAATAATTAACATCACCTCCATTGTTGGTGTGACAGGAAACCCTGGGCAAGCCAATTATGTTGCAGCAAAAGCAGGTGTGATTGGTTTTACAAAAACAACTGCGAAAGAACTTGCTCAGCGTAATATTACGGTAAATGCGATTGCTCCTGGATTTATTACAACAGATATGACGGATAAATTGACAGAAGAAGTGAAAAATGGCATGCTTACGCAAATTCCGTTAGGTCAATTTGGTAAACCAGAAGATATTGCTAATGCTGTTGTCTTTTTAGCTTCTGATGAGAGCAGCTATATCACAGGGCAAACATTGCATATTGATGGTGGAATGTATATGTAATCTTTCCTAAACAAAGGGAAAAATGCGAAATAGTAAGAGAATAAACATCAGATAAAGTTCTCATTTATTATTTCGTTAAAATACTCTATAATGCATTTGAGGGGAGGTGAAATAAATGGCAGATGTATTAGAGCGTGTAACAAAAATCGTTGTAGATCGTCTTGGCGTAGAAGAATCAGAAGTAACTTTAGAGGCTTCTTTCAAAGATGATTTAGGGGCTGACTCTCTTGATGTAGTTGAACTTGTTATGGAATTAGAAGATGAGTTTGATATGGAAATTTCTGACGATGATGCTGAAAAGATTTCTACAGTTGGTGATGCTGTGAACTACATAAGTAATCGCTAATCAATGTTTAAAAGCTCCGTTATAACGGGGCTTTTAATTTTGTATGTTAGCGGTGATTTATGTATATTCTATGATTGTAGAAATATCAGGGAAATCCATTATGAAAATGGCTCTAAGAATAGATGACAATATCTGTTTGTTTGATGTATACTAATAACTAAATACCTATTATTATAGGCAAAATATTAGTTGTTGGACGGATAGATATCGATTCGTGCAAATGAATAACAAATACAGCGTTTATTGACGCATAAAAGGATAGAAATAGTTTTTCTTATGTGAAGTGGGGTTAGCCCCCTAGTGGTAGCCCGATTTCTGTAATAGAAAAGGCTTGGAGAGAAAAAACTTTCCAAGTTTCTTTGCGTTTTTTATCTTTTTTACTTAAACTTGAAATGAATTGTAAACTTAGTGCTAAGGTGGATGCAAAATGCGAGGCAATCGAAAAGACAAAAGAACTGTTCGACCAAATGAGAAAAAAATGAAAGAACTCCAAGATAAATTGGGGATTCATTTTACGAATGAAAAACTATTAAAGCAAGCTTTTACCCATTCATCATATGTGAATGAGCATCGAAGAAAACCACATGAAGATAACGAAAGATTAGAATTTCTTGGGGATGCTGTTCTGGAATTAACGGTTTCTAAATTTCTTTTCAATAAATTCCCGATGATGAGCGAAGGTGAGCTGACTAAATTGCGAGCTGCAATCGTTTGTGAACCATCGCTTGTTTCCTTTGCTAATGAACTTTCCTTTGGTAAGTATGTGCTCTTAGGTAAAGGAGAGGAAATGACTGGGGGAAGAACTAGACCAGCGCTGCTTGCTGATGTATTTGAAGCGTTTATTGGTGCTTTATATTTAGACCAAGGATTAGACTCAGTGGTAGCATTTTTAGAGGAAGTTGTATTCCCGAAAATTAATAACGGTGCTTTTTCTCATGTGATGGATTTTAAAAGTCAACTACAAGAATATGTACAAAGAGATGCTGTTGGAACAATCGAGTATAAAATATTACTTGAAAAAGGACCTGCACACAATAGAGAGTTTATTTCACAAGTCTTTTTAAATAATCGAGAACTTGGAACAGGTATGGGGCGTTCCAAGAAAGAAGCAGAGCAGCAAGCTGCCCAAAAATCATTATTAATGCTAAAGGCGGAAAGTGAAAACTAAATGCTCAAGAAAACAAACGAAGAAAAACAACTAGAGGAAAACAAGGAAGAATCGGGGTGAGGTCATGTTCTTAAAACGGTTAGATGTTATCGGTTTTAAGTCATTTGCAGATCGGATTTCTGTCGATTTTGTGCCAGGTGTGACAGCAGTAGTAGGACCAAACGGAAGTGGGAAGAGTAATATTACGGATGCAATTCGTTGGGTACTTGGAGAACAATCTGCAAAGTCCTTGCGTGGAAGTAAGATGGAGGATGTTATCTTTTCAGGTAGTGACTCAAGAAAAGCGGTTAACTTTGCAGAAGTAACGTTAACTTTAGAAAATGAAGATCATTTCCTGCCATTGGATTTCCATGAAGTAAGTGTGACGAGGCGTGTATATCGATCAGGAGATAGTGAATTTTTAATTAATAAACAATCTTGTCGTCTAAAAGATATTATTGATTTATTTATGGACTCGGGGCTTGGGCGCGAGGCATTTTCGATTATCAGTCAGGGAAAAGTCGAAGAAATTTTAAATAGTAAGGCAGAAGATCGCCGGTCTATCTTTGAAGAAGCAGCAGGTGTATTGAAATATAAAACTCGTAAGAAAAAAGCAGAAGGCAAGCTTGTAGAAACACAAGATAATCTGAATCGTGTAAATGACATATTACATGAATTAGAAAGTCAGGTTGAGCCACTAAAGATTCAAAGCTCAATGGCTAAAGAATATCTACATCATCGTGAAAATCTTGAATCGATTGAAGTAGCCTTAATGGTTCATGATATCGAAGAAGCGCATGAGCGATTTGAAGCTATTTCAAAGCAATTAGAAACATATAAACAGGAAGAACTAAAACTATCCTCCATGCTGCAAAATAAGGAAGCGAAGATGGAGGAAGTGAAAAATGAAGTCGCCGCTTTAGATGAATCGATTGATGATCTTCAACAAGTACTTCTTTTAGTGAGTGAAGAATTAGAAAAATTAGAAGGTCGAAAAGAAGTATTAAAAGAGCGAAAAAAGAATGCAACACAAAATCGAGATCAGCTTGAAAAGAGCAAGGTGGAGCTACAAGAAAGAGTAGAAACCCTTGTGTTGCAAAAAGAAAAGCAACAAAAGCTTGTTCATGAATTGCAAGCAGAGTCGAAAGCGATTGAAGAAACTTTAAAAGCTAATGAAAAAAATCTTGCTCTTTTTAATGAAAACCTAGAAGAAAAAATTGAGATGCTAAAAAGCGACTATATTGAGATAGTGAGTAATCAAGCAGCGGCAAAAAATGAATTGAATTCGGTTATTCAGCAACTAGAAAATCATGAAAAAAGAACGTCGCAGCTTGATGAAGAAAATGCTAATTTTACAAATGAACGTATGCATATTCAAGAAAAAAAGACTAAGTTTATGGAGAAATTAAAGGAACTTTCTGATGAACTGGAGAAATGGTCTAAACAATGGCAGGAAAAGCAAAGTCATTTTCAAGGAATAGAAGCAAAGGTTCAACAAGTCGAGAAGGCACTATATCAATCATACCAATATGCACAGCAGGCGAAATCACGTAAAGAAATGCTTGAGGAATTAGAAGATGACTATTCTGGATTTTTCCACGGAGTAAAGGAAGTACTTAAAGCTAGAGGGAAATCCTTACAAGGGATCAGAGGTGCAGTTGCGGAATTAATGCAAGTGCCAAAAGAATATAGTGTGAGCTTAGAGATTGCATTAGGTGGATCGATGCAGCATATTGTGGTGGAAACAGAACAAAATGGACGGGAAGCAATCGCTTTTTTAAAAAAGAATGGGTTTGGACGAGCTACGTTTTTACCAATGAATGTGATTAAGGGAAAAACGCTTGCTGATTCCCAGCTCCGATTAATTCAAGAGCATCCATCCTTTATGGGGGTTGCGGCAGATTTGATTAATTATGACAGTCAATATCGGGAAATTATCCGCAGTTTATTAGGAAATGTTGTGATTACGAAGGATTTAAAGGGCGCCAATGAGATGGCAAAAATTCTTCAATATCGTTCCCGTTTTGTAACGTTAGAAGGGGAGATAGTTAATCCTGGTGGGTCGATGACTGGTGGAGCGATGAAGCAGAAACAAGCTTCGATCATCACTAGAAAAGGAGAATTAGAAGAGCTTAAGAAAAAGATTTTTGAAATGGATAAAACATCTTTAAAGCTTGAGGAACAGCTGAAAAAAGGAAAAGCAGCATTGCAAGCAGAAGAATCATCGATAGAAGAAGCGCGCTTAAAGGTGGAAGATCTTCGTTTCCAAATTCAAACATGGAAAGATGACTTAAAAGAGGTGGAATTCGAAGAAAGAGCAATGAATGATAAATTGTCTCTATATGACCGCAATAAGGCCGATTCGCATCAAGAGCAAGAGCTTCTGCAGCAAAGAAGAACTGCTTTGCAAGAAAAACTGGAACAGCAAAGTAAAAAGTTATCTGAATTGGATAAAGAGATTGCTTTAGTTACCGAGCAAAAAAATAAACAAACAGTTTCAAAAGAATCAGTCGTAAATACAATTAGTGATTTACGAATTCAATCGGCAGCTAAAAAGGAACAGCTCCGCCATGAAAAGGATAAGTTAGCAGCTATCATTCAAGAACATGAATCAACTGAAGAAAAGTGGGAGCTTGTCAAAGAGGACTTACGCTTGCTTTCTTCTGAAATGAGTAATTCTCATTCAGGGGAAGCGACATTAGAAGAAGCAGCAGAACAAAAATTGCAAGAAAAACAAGAAACGATCCAGCTTATTTCTTTACGCAGAGAGGAAAGATTGCAAAAACAAATGCGCTTAGAAGAGCTGGAGCTGGAAACAAAGGAGCAGCGCAGGCTTCATAGAGGGATTGTTCAGGCACTAAAGGATGAAGAAGTTAAATTAAACCGTGTAGACGTGGAATTGGATACACGATTAACGAATCTACGCGAGGAATACTTATTAACGTATGAAGGGGCTAAGCTTGATTATCCTTTAACATTAGAAGTCGAAGAAGCCCGAAAAAAGGTAAAGCTCATTAAATTAGCTATGGAAGAACTAGGAACTGTAAATCTTGGGGCCATAGAGGAATACGAGCGAATCTCGGAAAGATACGAATTCCTTCTCGAACAAAAAACAGATTTAGAAGAAGCGAAGGATACTCTTTATCAAGTAATCGATGAAATGGATGAGGAAATGAAAAATCGATTTGAGCAGACTTTCGAAGGGATTAAAGCTCATTTTGAAACGGTATTCCAAAGCTTATTTGGCGGAGGAAGTGCCGATTTAGTCTTAACAAATCCAGAAGATCTTTTAAATACAGGAGTAGAGATCGTAGCCCAGCCGCCAGGGAAAAAACTTCAAAATCTAAGTCTTTTATCTGGTGGAGAAAGAGCACTAACAGCAATTGCTTTATTATTCTCTATTCTAAAAGTAAGACCAGTTCCTTTCTGTATTTTGGATGAGGTGGAAGCGGCATTGGATGAAGCAAATGTATTCCGATTTAGTTCCTATTTAAAACGCTACAGCCATGAAACACAATTTATTGTCATTACTCATCGCAAAGGGACAATGGAAGAAGCAGATGTTCTTTATGGGGTAACTATGCAAGAGTCAGGTGTTTCAAAGCTAGTTTCCGTTCGATTGAGCGAAACAAAGGAATTAGTTGCAAATGGATAATTCTTTTATAGTTAGTTAGAAGCCTAATACGTTTTAAAAAACACTATTTCTTATTTCAATTCCGAGGCCTATTACTCTGTAAAGTTAAGGCCTTGGAAACTTTTAATGTTTACTTATAAATAGTTTTTACATGTACATAACCATATTTTGTAACGAAAGAAGGGATAATAATGAGCTTTTTTAAAAAGTTAAAAGAAAAAATGTCTCAGCAGACTACAACTGTAACGGAGAAGTTTAAAGAAGGCTTATCGAAAACGAGAAATAACTTTTCCGAAAAAGTGAATGAACTTGTGTCACGTTATCGAAAAGTAGATGAAGATTTTTTTGAAGAGCTGGAAGAAATTTTAATTGGAGCAGATGTTGGTTTCGAAACAGTCATGGAATTAATTGATGAGCTAAAAAAAGAAGTAAAAAGAAAAAACATCCAAGATCCAAAAGAAGTACAAGATGTAATTTCCGAAAAGCTAGTTGCTATTTATCAGAACGGGGAAGATCAATCCTCTACGATTAATATGCAAGCAGAAGGATTAACTGTGATCTTGTTTGTTGGCGTAAATGGAGTAGGGAAAACAACGACCATCGGTAAGCTTGCTCATAAGTATAAAGAAGAAGGAAAAAAAGTTTTGCTTGCTGCAGGCGATACCTTCCGTGCTGGAGCAATCGAACAGCTGGAGGTATGGGGAGAGCGCGTCGGTGTGGATGTCATTAAACATACAGAAGGCTCTGATCCAGCAGCAGTTATGTTTGATGCTGTACAGGCTGCTAAGTCTCGTCAAGCAGATATTCTTCTTTGTGATACAGCTGGAAGATTGCAGAATAAAGTCAATTTAATGAAGGAATTAGAAAAAGTAAAGCGAGTAATTGAACGAGAGGTCCCAGGTGCTCCGCACGAAGTTTTACTCGTGCTAGATGCAACTACTGGACAAAATGCATTAGTGCAAGCTAAAACATTTAAAGAAACAACAAATGTAAGTGGCATTGTGCTAACAAAATTAGACGGAACAGCAAAGGGTGGAATTGTATTAGCAATCCGAAACGAATTACATATTCCAGTTAAATTTGTTGGTTTAGGTGAGAAAATGGACGATCTCCAAAGCTTCGATCCAGAAAAATATGTCTATGGTTTATTTTCAAACTTAGTAGAGCAAAGCGAAGAGTAACAGTGAGTAGCTTGGAAAGATGTCGTTAAGGAAGCTTTACGACATCTTTTTTTGGTGTGCCCGGCATGGGTGCAATCTTTAGGGTGAAAGTCCCGAACTGCGAAGGCAGAAGTAGTAGTTAGCCTAACGCAAGGGTGTCCGTGGTGACGCGGAATCTGAAGGAAGCGGGCGGCAAACTTCCGGTCTGAGGGACACGAACTTCATAGAAGGCTAGGTATCATTGGATGAGTTTGCCAAACAAAACAAAGTCCTTTCTGCCGAAGGTGATACAAAGTAAATGAAGCAGATAGATGGAAGGAAAGATTGCACTCTTACCCGGGGAGGTCTGATGGATACGGGAAGTACTCTTCCTAACCTACTTAGCGATAAGTAGCTGAACCATCAGAAGTCAGCCGATGTCATAGTACAAATCGGTCTAGAACGATTTGGAAGGACGGAACAATTAGGAGAGAATAGCCCTTGGCTTTCAGTAGGTCATGAGGAACACAGAAAACATAGTACCTCACTTGAGGAAGGAAACGGTGAATTCCGTGGGGGATCTCTTGGAGGGTGGAGTGACCACTGGCATAAGAAGATAAGCTATTCACGGAAGGAAGAATAACGATGCTTTTAAATCAAATCCTGTCACGGGAAAATATGCTTCAAGCATTAAAACGAGTAGAACAGAATAAAGGAAGTCATGGAGTAGATAGGATGCCCGTACAAATCCTACGACAGCACCTAGTCGAAAACTGGCATTCTATCAGAGAGGCTATTTTCAAGGGTACTTATGAGCCAATGCCTGTCCGAAGAGTCGAAATCCCGAAAACTGGTGGAGGTTTTCGGCTACTAGGTATTCCAACCGTGAGAGATCGTTTGATTCAACAAGCCATTGCCCAAGTATTATCGAAGATATATGACCCGATGTTCTCCGAACATAGCTATGGCTTTCGACCAAACCGAAGCGCCCATGATGCGGTAAGGGAAGCAAAGGGATATATCAAAGAAGGATATAGATGGGTTGTAGATATGGATTTAGAGAAGTTCTTTGATAAGGTCAACCATGATAGACTCATGAGTACACTTGCGAAAAGAATCAAGGACAAACCACTATTAAAGCTAATCCGCAAATATTTACAGGCGGGCGTTATGATGGATGGAGTTATTTCAAGTACAGAAGAAGGAACGCCACAAGGCGGACCATTAAGTCCATTACTCTCTAACATAGTTCTGGATGAACTAGATAAAGAGCTAGAAAGTCGAGGGCATAAATTCGTTCGTTACGCAGATGACTGTAATGTTTACGTAAAATCGAAGCGGGCAGGAGAACGAACAAGGGCAAGCATTCAACGATTTATCGAAAAGAAACTTCGATTAAAAGTGAATGAGAAGAAGTCAGCAGTAGACCGACCATGGAAACGGAAGTTTCTAGGTTTTAGCTTCACGTCTTCTAAAGAACCAAAGATTCGTATCGCAAAAGAAAGCTTAAAACGAATGAAGAAGAAAATACGAGAAATCACTTCGAGAAAGATGCCCTATTCTATGAGATATCGGATGGAGAAATTAAACCAATATCTAATGGGTTGGTGTGGATATTTTGCATTAGCGGATACTAAATCACTGTTTATAAAATTAGATGGTTGGATACGAAGAAGACTTCGCATGTGCCAATGGAAAGACTGGAAGAAACCAAAGACAAGGATTCGCAACCTTATACATTTAGGTGTCCCAAAAGGGAAGGCTTATGAATGGGGAAATAGCCGAAAGGGCTATTGGCGCGTCTCGAACAGTCCTATATTAGATAAAACCCTCGATATTTCCTATTGGAATAATCAAGGGTTTAAAAGTCTACAAACTCGTTATAAATTCTTGCGTCATTTATCTTAATTGAACCGCCGTATACGGAACCGTACGTACGGTGGTGTGAGAGGTCGGGAGTTAATCACTCCCTCCTACTCGATTAAATGAATGTTAAATTATTGCAAAGACGTAATAAAAATAAGGATAAGAAGAATAATAAAAGTAATATCTTTTTTTTCGGAGGGAAAACGTTTGATTATTCAAAGCGTTGTTTTGCTTATTCTTATTGGAGGCGTTGTCTTAACAGTAAAAGGCCATCTTGTTCAGCATCATGCTTATGCTCGACTAGGTGATTCCTTGCCAGCAAAAAAATTCAAAGAAGCAGAAGGAGAAAATCTGCTCACGATAGAAGAAGAAAACCTATTTTTAAGCAGCTTATCAGGCCTGCGCATGAAAATAATTGGTGCAATTTTAATAGCGATTCCATCCAGTATCCTTATCCTTTTTCATTTAAACTAGCATATGTTCAAAGTTAGTTGAATTGCCTTTAAAGATTGAATGAAAGCGAAATGAATATTTTACAAAAAAATACTACAGGTTGTCGACAATTCTAAAATACATGAGTTTATCTACACTTTGGACTATTTTACAAAAATACTAACACTGATAATTATAAAACAATATTAAACTCAAACTTCTGTTCAAAGGTTAACAGAAGTTTTTTTATGCTTCCAAAAATAGCTTCCAATACATAAAACATTTCTAACAGTCTCTTCGTCTAATGAAGGAGAGGCAAGTATTAAGTAATATCCAAAAAACATATGTATAAAATGCTCTAAATAGTGTAAAATTACATTATGATATTTTTGGTATTTACTGTAGGGTGGAAACCACTGCCAATCGTTAATTAATTAGAACCAAAAAATAGAAAATGGGGGAAACAAAGTTTGCGAAAAGTAAAAAAAGTGATAATTATATGTTTTATCTTGTTATTGGCCACTACTTTTATTGTCAAAGAAGCAAATGCCGCTTCTACTGACACCATAAAAATCACAACAGAGGCTGGATTTGCTGGTAAGGTAATGGATGGAAAAGGATTTCAATTAAAAATTATACTGGAAAATAGTGGAGAAGACTTTAAAGGAGATTTATTAATTCCCTATTCTCCAAGCTATGAAGCGGGAGGACAAACATTAGTATCTGTCGATATACCGGCAAATAGTAAGAAGACCTATATGGTCACAATCCCTGGGATTTCTTCTGATACAGACTATGCTAACAAAAAGATGAAATTATATCGCGGAAGTTGGCAGAATGGCGATGAAGTAACTTTTACTGGAGTAAAAGAAGTGAGGGTAAATCTTATCCCTGAACAGGCTTTAGGTATACTTACTGATCAATATGATAAATTTAAAGATTTAAGAAAGCTGCCTAGTAATTCCATTTATACAACGGAAATGATCAAAGAAGAAATACCTGATCAGGCATTAGCGCTTGAAACAATAAGCTATCTGCTGGTTGATCAATTTTCACTGAGTGAATTAACGGATGAGCAGCAGCAAGCAATAAAAAAATGGATTGAAAATGGAGGTATTTTGATTACTGGTGCACAACCAAATGGAAAGCAAGCATACGGTCAGTTAGAAACATCGATGCCGCTAGCACTTGGCAAAAAAGAAGCTTTTTCCTTGGCGGTTCTAGACACAAAAAATAAACAGCAAGCGAAAATAGATGGTTATCAATCTACCTTAATAGAAGGCGCAGAAGCAATTGTTTTACATAATGACCAGCCGATTATTGCGAAAAAGGAGCTCGGTGAAGGAAAAATTATACAAGCTTCCTTTTCACTTAGTGATCCCAGTTTTCTTGGCTGGTCCGGATTTAATAGTTGGGTAGAAAAAATACTATTAGCTGAAAGTTCGCAGCATGCCAATAATTCTCAATATAACAGTAACCCGATTGGTGATCTTTATAATAGTTTTGTGCAGGCAAATGAATATTTCGAGAGCTCTACTATATCCACAAGTATCTTATTAATTATTTTGGCAGGTTATTTGCTCGTTATTGTGCCGATTTTATACGTCGTGTTAAAAAGAATCGACAAACGAGAGCATGCTTGGTGGATTATTCCGAGCTTATCGATTCTTTTATCGATTGCAGTGTTCCTAACGGGTGCAAAGGATAAAATAAGAAATCCGCAATTTAATGAAATGGGTGTCTATCAATATAGCAATAACTATTTATCTGGATATCAAGCTACAACTCTTTTATCGAATAAATCTGGTGATTTTACGTTAATGTATGATAAAAATTTGTATACTCCTATTCCTTTTGCAGGATATGGAGAATTACAGATGAAGGCCGTTACCAAGGAAAAAATAAAAAAGAATGAAATGATTTTTCCGGATGTAGAGTATTGGTCCAGTCGTACTATGTACGGCAAGTCCAGTATCCCGGTAGAAGGTGGATTCAGTCATAAGTTTGAAACAACAGAAAAAGAGATTACTGGTTCCATAACCAATCATTTTCCATATGATTTCTCCAACCTATTTATATGGTCGGGAACGGAAAAAATCGAATTAGGTTCGCTTGCTGCTGGAGAAACAAAAAAAATTAAGGTTTCTCGTAAGCATAAGTATTTTTCTAAACCATCTGATTCGAATCAAGGTTCCTATGTTTATGATTACAATGGAAATGATTTAAATGAATATAGAGAATTAGTTGCTTCAGGATTGGTGTTGAATACGGAGTATTTTAAGACTGTGACAACTGGAGATCCATTATTAATTGGAATTACAAATGAGGATATCATCAAGGTTGGTTTAACAAGTGGAAAGGTAACAAAGAACAGCACTAATTTAATAATGGAGCCTTTTACAATAGCCAATAATTTTCCTGGGCCTTTTACCTTGAATGAAGGAGATATGTACCAGAAACTAGCAGTAATTAAAGGAACTGTCTATAATCAGAATTTCCAAGAAAATGATTTTACGTTAGAAGATGGGGAGTATCTCTATACACTTGGAATTCCGAAATCTTATGAAGATAGCTCGATTGCTTTTGAATCTATTACGATACAAGCAAGCGGAACTCCAGGTGTGAAGTACAGTATTTATAATAAACGCACAGGAAATTATGAAGAAGTAAAAAATCTTTTCAAATTGGAGAAACAAAAGATTGCAGACTATTTGGATGAAAATAGAAAAATTACGCTGAAGGTGAATAAAGCAACAAATGGTGACCCATACATGCAATTGCCATCTGTTAAGGTGAAAGGAGAGATAAAAGAATGATAGAAATTAAAGGTCTTTCCAAGAAGTATGGAAAGTTTACAGCACTTGAACCATTAGATTTACAGATTGAAGCAGGATGTGTGTTTGGGTTTGTCGGCCAGAACGGAGCTGGTAAATCTACGACCTTCTCTATTCTTGCTACTTTATTAGCACCTACTTCTGGAACAGCAACGATAAATGGGGCTGATATTATTAAACAGCCGAAAGAGGTTAGAAAACAGTTAGGATATATGCCTGATTTCTTTGGTGTTTATGATCAGTTAAAAGCAGAAGAATACTTAGATTTTTATGGTGCTAGCTATGGGATTTCAGCTGCGCAAAGAGAAAAGTTAATTCCGCAGCTGTTAGAGCTAGTAAATCTTTCTCATAAGCGAAAAGAATATGTTGATCTTTTGTCGCGAGGAATGAAACAAAGACTTTGTCTTGCGAGAAGCTTAATCCATGATCCAGCAGTTCTTATTCTAGACGAGCCAGCATCTGGATTGGATCCACGGGCACGCATTGAAATGCGGGAGATTTTAAAAGAATTAAAGAATATGGGAAAGACTATTCTTATCTCTTCACATATCTTGCCAGAACTAGCAGAAATGTGTGATGTCATTGGAATTCTGGATCAAGGAAAATTAGTGGCACAAGGAACGGTTTCAGCTATTCAACAGCAATTACAGAGTGAAAAAATCATTAGTGTAAAAACATTTGATATACAAAAAACGATTGAATTTTTGGAGGAAAGTCCACGAATTTCAAAGATAGAAGTGCTGGAAGATGGCAAAGTAATTCAGTTCCTCTTTAAAGGTGGAGATAAAGCGCAGCAAGAATTATTAAAAACAGCGATTCAAAAAGAAATTCCGATTATTAGTTTTTCAGAAATGGAGAGCAATTTAGAGGATGTCTTTATGGAGATTACAAAGGAGGTTGAATTCTCTTGAAAGCTTATTTCATGAATCCAGTATTAAATAAAGAGTTAAAGCTACGTTTTCGTTCAGGAAAAACATTTGTCGGAATTCTGTTTTATCTACTTGCGCTTACCTTGCTGATGGTTGCTTTAATGTATGTACTCAGAACCTCGAGCCCAAATGGATTTTTTAAGCCGCAGGAGAGCCGCTTGATGTTTATGTTTTTGGCGTTTGTTCAATTAGGATTAGTTTTATTTATTACACCAGGACTGACAGGTGGGGTGATTAGTAGTGAAAGGGAAAGACAAACCTTAAGTATTCTTTTAACAACCACTCAAAGCAGCTTTACGATTATTCTCGGCAAATTGCTTTCGTCCATTTCGTACTTAGTACTATTAATTTTAGCAAGTCTTCCGATATACAGTTTTGTGTTTTTATATGGGGGGATTTCGCCAACGCAGTTAACACAAGTATTTTTCTTCAGTTTATTTACAATGCTTGTCATTGGCAGTTTCGGGGTTTTATTTTCAACTCTCATACGCAAAACAATTGTTAGTATGGTGACAACCTATAGTGTTGCGTTATTTATTGTGGCTGGAACGGCAGTTATTTCTCTTATTCTTTTTCAAATAGCGAATATTCATGCTGCTTCGACTCCTGCAAAAGTACCTTCTGTATACTTTAGTGCCATGTTTAATCCTGGTATTGTGCTAGCAGATATATTTGAACCAACTGTTTCTGAACAAATTAAAGAATTGACAGGCATTAAGTTTCCGATTTGGGCTGCCCATCTTATTACTTATTGTATTGTGATTGCATTGTCATTAACAATTAGTGTTCGTAATTTACGTGCTAATATGAAAAAGGGAAGTTGATAAGTTTATGGAAAATCTTCAGCAGTATAAGGAATTGCTCAAACCAGTAAGAAAATCTATTGCTAGAGAGTTGCTTGCAAAAGAGCTATGCCTATTACTAGCACTTTTAGGAGGAGGATTTCTCCTCCTTTCCATAATGGCGTATCTTTTTATTCTGCCTTTTTTGTTGTACTATCTCTTCGCGGTGTTTTGTGTTGGTGTTTCCATCTTTCTCATTCGCTTATGGAGAAAATGGCCAACAGAAAAACAAGCGGTAAAACTATATAATCAATTTGTTGCCGATGATTATGCAACGACGGCCTTTTCCTATCTACATAGTGAAGGTGCGGTCGAACAAGTAGTTGTAAAACAAGCGATAGCGCAAATGACAGAGAAACAATTAGCTGTATTAAGCCGAAAGAAAAGATATATTTATCCGAAATTTATTCTTTCAGGAATGGTATGTTTCATCATTTGTCTACTGTTACAGTTTTTTCCATCAGCTAATATGGAAGCTGCCAAGAAAAAAGAGAATGAGATAAAAACGATCGCTAAAGCGGAAAAGGAATTAGAAAAAGCGATAAAAAAAGAAACAGATAAACAGGTGAGAAAAGAGCTAAAACAAATCCAAAAGCAATTAGAAAAGAAGGACACGGTAGAAAAAACCTTTGCAGAATTGGAAAAACAAGCGAAAGAGCTTCAGCTGCAAAAGAGAAAAATCCAAGAGAAAAGCAAGGAACGCCAACAGATAGAATCGATGCTGAATGAGACTGGTTTGAAGTCTCTCTCTAAGGCTATCTCAGAGAAAGATAAGGAAGCAGTACAGAAGGAATTACAAAAAGCAAACGAACAATATAAACGATTAACAGATCAACAAAAAGATGCTCTCAATCAATTGACAGGTGCAAATAAGCAATTATCAGAAGAGCAGTTTCAACAGCTATTAAAGCAAATGGATGAATTGCTGAGTAATGAGGAATTGCTGCAACAATTAGAAACTGTGCAAACAGAACTTGCTCAGGTTGGGAAGAAGCTGGAGGATGAAAGTCTAGCAAATGGAATAACGATCCCTAAGTCTCGTACGGTTGCCAAAGGCTCCAGTAATAATGATACAACTTCCTCAGGAGAGACAACTACCAGTGGTCAGCAAGGGAAGAATGATAAGGGCAATTCAACAAATGGAAATAATGATTCTTCCAGCTCAGGCAACGGTTCAGGCAATAGTAATGGATCAGGATCAGGCTCTGGAAATGGCTCTGATTCCAGTTCAGGTTCGGGTTCAGGTTCAGGCAATGGTGCTGGTGGATCAGGGAATGGGAATGGCTCAGGAGCTGGATTCGGAAGCGGTAGCAGAGAGTTATTAACAGTACCGGAAAAAGTGGTTGGAAAAGATAATGTCGAAGTGGATTCAGGTAAATTAGGCAATGGCAAGCAAGGTCAGATGACAGAAGGGGAGGGTCCAGTTTTAAAAGGGAATATTCGTCCGTATGAACAGGTATTTTCAGAATATGAAGCTTCTTACAGGGAAAGTACTTCAAGATATAAATTGCCAAATGACTTAGAAAATATTGTAAAGAACTATTTTACTGATATCAAACCAAATGAAAAGTAGGGGAAAAGATGGAAAAAGAACTAGTGGAACAGGATTTTATCCAAGCAGAGGCTTTGCTTAAAAAGGTGAAAGAGGAGATTGGCAAATTCATTGTCGGACAGGAAAAAATTACTGATGAGGTACTTTGGTGTATGCTGGCAGGTGGACATGTACTTTTAGAAGGACTTCCAGGTCTTGGAAAGACGATGATGATTCGAACTATTTCGGAAGTCTTGGACTTATCCTTCGCGCGAATTCAGTTTACGCCAGATTTAATGCCGGCAGATATTACTGGTACGATGGTGCTGCAGCCTGATAATAAAGGAAAACAACAATTTCATTTTCATGAAGGACCTTTATTTAAGCATATTGTTCTTGCAGATGAAATTAACCGTGCAACACCGAAAACGCAAAGTGCTTTATTGGAAGCGATGGGGGAGAAAACAGTCACCATTATGGGGGAAACGAAAAAATTAGCAGCGCCATTTTTTGTTTTGGCAACACAAAATCCCCTTGATATGGAGGGAACTTATCCATTGCCGGAAGCTCAGTTAGATCGGTTTCTATGTAAATTGCATGTTACTTATCCGTCAAAAGAAGAACTAAAAGCCATTATTAAAAAGACTACTGGAACGGAGTCAACTGTATTAACGCGTGTTGCCTCTGTAGAGGATATTCTTCATTTACAAAGTCTTGTCAAACAAATTCTCGTTGCGGATGATATTTTAGACGTTGCTGTTAATATTGTTTCTGCCACTCATCCTGGTTCGGAGGATGCGACAGAATTAGGAAATAAGTATATTCAGGCAGGAAGTGGTCCGAGGGGACTGCAGTCCTTAGTAACCATGGCAAAAGCAAGAGCATTAGCTTCTGGAAGACTGCATGTCTCCATGGCAGATTTGCGTTATGCGGCACTACCAGTGTTTAGACATCGAATTTTGCTTAATTTTGAAGGGGAAATTGCGGGCGTTACGACTGATCAAATTATGGAAGATATTTTGGAAAAAACATTACGCATTGAAGCAGGGAAGGGACGATGAAGAACTATCATTCCTTATTAGCAAGAATGAATCGAAAAAGACTGCAAGTTTCGACGAAGGGTGCAGGAATGCAGAATGGTCGAAGAAAATCTCATATTCACGGAACCTCCTTGGATTTTGCTGATTATAAAATCTATCATCCTGGTGATGATATTCGCCAAATCGATTGGAATGTATATGGCCGAACAAATAAGCCATATATTAAAAGATTTCAAGATGAAAAGGAGATATCAGTTAGTATCTTCCTTGATGGGACAGCCTCAATGAAACAAATACCTTCCAAGTGGGAGCTAGCAAGAGAATTAGCGGCAAGCTTAGCTTATATCACATTATCACATGAGGATAGACTGAGTTTTTCTGTTGTTTCTACAAAGCATTCCTTTCATCGCAAAGGTTCGGTTCATAATAAACGAACCTTTTATGAGATTGTTGATGTGAAGGAGCAGACGATTAATGAAAGCTTCACACAATCATTAAGCAATTCTATAAAAGCGCCGACCCAAATGATTATTTTGATAACAGACGGTTTAGAAGCTTTGTCATTATTTGAGGAAAGTTTTAAACGGTTAAAATATCGCAATCAGCAAATATGGCTGATTCAATTACTAAGTGAGAGCGAGATTCATCCGAATCTATCTGGTGACATACAATTAGTCGATAGTGAAAATGGAAAAACCGTGGATGTAAGTCTAAATAGCTCGATTAAAACACTTTATAGAAAAAGACTCGATCAGCATAATCAAGAACTAGAAGTTCTTTGTGCCACAAATGGTATCCGTTATTGCCAAATCAGCGATAAACTAGATATCCAAACGATTATTTTACGAGAACTGGCGTTTGCTGGATTGGTTCAATAATTCTTTTTCATTACGAGCCAAAAGGAGAGACAAAATGCATTTAGCACAACCCTATTATTTTTTGCTGCTAATTTTTATTGGATTATTCATCCTAATATATTTTTTTCGCAAAAAATATACAAAACAAACTATCCCCTCCAATTTACTTTGGGAGGAAGTTCTTAAGGAAATGAGGGCATCCTCCTGGTTTCATAAATGGCAAAATAATGTTCTATTCTGGCTGCAGCTTCTATGCTTGCTACTCTTGATGTTTGCATTAGTAGGACCATATTTTGCTAAAGAAACGATGAAAGGGGAGCAAATCATATTCTTATTTGATACCTCGGCTTCGATGGCCGCGAATGGTAGTAGCTCTAACCGTTTAGAAGATAGCAAAAAAGAAGCACTCGAAATGATGAAAAGTCTTCAGAAAAATCAAGCTGTTACGATTTTAGAGGTAAATGATCGTCCTCAAATTCTTCTGCATAATGAGTCAGAGCGCGATAAAATAAGTGCTGCAATTAAAGGGTTAGAACTTTCCTATACACATGAAGACTGGCAAAGTGCAACAGAGCTGACGGCAAGTCTAGCGAAAGAGGGTAAAACGGCCATTCATATTTTTTCGGATGGGCTGGAGAAGGAAAGGATAAAAAATATCGATTCTTTTTATGTAAAAGTACATAATCAAGAGCAGGAAAAAGCAGAAAATATTTCGATTTTATCTTTTGGTGTATCAAAAAATGCCGATAAAGTAGCGGGTGTTGCACTGGTGGAAAATCAAACTGATTCCCATAAAACCATACCTTTTCAAGTTGAAAGTGAAAAAACAGTACTTTATCAACAAGATATTGAATTAAAGCCAAAGGAAAGAAAAGTAATTGCGATAAACGAGCTTCCTGAGAAATCTTATTACGATGCTAAACTTAATGCTTCAGATGATTTTGCAGTTGATAATATGCAAACCGCTGTATTAAATAAACAGGCAACAACTATTTATACTGATAATGAAATGAATCCTTTTTTGGTAAAAGGATTTGAGGCGATTGGGCTTCAAGTTATCCAAATGGAGAATAAAGAAGATTTTCTCACCAAAAAGGATAGTATTTTCCTATTATCTGGGTCTGCGTTACCCGAACACATCGAAGGTCCATTTGTTTTCTTCTTTACAGGAGGAAAAAAAGAAGAAGTGCAAACAGTGATAGAACCAAGTGAGGATGAACTACTTTTACATGTCGATATGAAGGATGTTTTTATCGCAAGTGCAATGAAGCAGACAATGAAAACGATGAAACCTATTGTTAAAAGTGGAGAACTGCCGTTAATTCAAAAAGGCGAATGGAATAATCAGCCCGCTATAGCTATTCAATTTGACTTAAAAGATAGTGATTGGCCATTACATCCAAGTTTTCCGATCTTTTTATATAATATGTATCAATGGCTTTCTTCTCAATCCAATTATGTTGGTGATTTTCAGCCATTAGAATCGCGGACCATTCATTTAACAAGCAAAGAAACAGAGTGGGATATTTATAATGAAAACGACCAATTAGTGAGAACCTTCTCGTTGGATGATGGTTTTCAAGCACCTAAGCTGCCTGGTGTTTATCAATTGACAAATGGCTCTGAAATTCTATATTTTTCCGTAAATCTCGATGATCGAGAGAAGACGACTGCTACGCAAAAGTCGTTTGTTCTAAATGAAGATAAACTAATAGGCAATGAAATGACAAAAACGCAGAATGATTGGTTATGGTATATTTTATGCTTGCTTGCGCTGATCATTTTATGTATGGAATGGGAGGTGTACCGACGTGCAGATAGAGTTTAAATACCCATTCATTCTATTAATCTTTCTACCTATTATCTTTCTTCTTTATCGATATTGGAAACAGTCAAGGACGATGTCAAATAGAAAAGAAAGACAAGTTATTCTCTTTTTAAGAAGCTTGATTTTTGCTTTATTAATCCTTGCGCTTGCCATTCCACAAATAGTTCTGCCGCAAAAAGAAAACCAAGTTGTTTTTCTAATGGATCGCAGTGCAAGTGTACAAGATGCAGGAGAGCAGCAGCTTGAATGGCTGGAAAAAAGCTTGCGATATAAAAAGGAAAAAGATCTCTATAGTGTACTTTCCTTCGGAGAAAAAACAACTATAGAGCAAATGATGGGCAAAGAGGAACTTCGTTTTTCTAAATGGAATGAGGAGTTAGGTAAAGACCACACAAATATTGAAGGGGCGCTTAACCTTGCTAGCAGTGTTTTTTCCAATAATAGCGGCGGTAGGATTATACTGTTTACCGACGGGAACGAGACGATGGGGAATCTTACCGAAGCGGCAAAATTATTAAAAAACCGCTCCATTGAATTAGACACTGTGCTGCTTGAACCCTCTTTATATGAAGATACTGCTGTTACAGATGTAGAAGTGCCGTCTACTTTATTTGAAGGGGAACAAGCAAATGTTTCTGTAACCATTGAAAGTAATAAGGCGAAAACGGGCTTACTTCATTTTTATGAAAATAATCATAAAATTGTTTCAAAGTCTATCAAAGTGAAAGAAGGTACAAATGTAATCCCTATTCAGTTTCCTGTAAAACAGACTGGATTGGTAACATATAAAGCAGAAGTTGATCTAATGAATGATGCCTATGCTGAAAATAATAAGCTTCAGGTTGTCAATATGGTTAAAACCATTCCGAAAATTTTAGTAGTGCAAAATAGCCCCAATGAATCATTTGTTCAAGCATTAGAAGCTGCTGGATATAAAGTAGAGGTTCGTTCCTCTATTCAGCTTCCTACTGTGCTTTCTGGCTATTTGAATTATCAGTCGATTATTTTTAATAATATTGCAGCAACAGATATTACGGAAAAGCAAATGAGTCTTATTGAAAAAAGCGTGAAAGATTTTGGCGTCGGTTTTCTCATGACAGGTGGAGAAAATAGCTTTGGATTAGGAGGATATTTCCAAACCCCTATCGAAAAACTATTGCCTGTTGATATGGATATAAAAGGGAAAAAGGAAATGCCCTCACTAGCATTAATGATTGTGTTAGACCGCTCTGGAAGTATGGACGGATCGAAATTTTCGTTAGCAAAAGAAGCAGCAGCACGGACTGTTGAATTGCTTCAAGAGACAGATACATTAGGATTTATAGCTTTTGATGATAAGCCATGGGTGATCGTAGAACCTAAACCTTTGAAAAATAAAGAGGAAGTTGTAGATAAGATTCGTTCTGTCCCAGTTGGCGGCGGAACCGAAATTTATGGATCATTACTGGAAGCCTATGAGCAAATCAGTGATTTAGATGTAAAAAGAAAACATATTATTTTGCTAACAGATGGACAATCCGCAACGAATAATAATTATGAGGAGTTAATTAATAATGGCAGTAAGAAAAATGTTACAATTTCGACGGTGGCTTTGGGGGCGGATGCAGATTGGAATTTATTAGAAAAATTAGCGGAAATGGGAGCTGGACGTTTTTATGATGTACAGGATTCTTCGGTAATTCCTTCGATTCTATCAAGAGAAACCGTTATGGCGACAAAAACTTATATTGAGGATAATCCGTTTTATCCCCAAATAAAGTCTGGTTATGGGTGGGATTCCTTGTTTAGTAAAGGGGTACCAGAAATGAATGCCTATATCGCCACAACGCCAAAATCAGAAAGCATCGTTCCAATTGAGAGTACAAAAAAAGATCCTATTCTTGCGGAATGGCAATACGGTCTAGGAAAGGCAATAGCTTTCACTTCTGACGTAAATGGCATGTGGGCAGGAGATTGGGCGCGTTGGAACCAATGGAGTAGTTTTATGACAAAAATGGTCGCAAAAACCTTGCCACAGTACGATTCGGAGGCATATTCTTTATCTGTTGAAAAAGCGAAGGACAGAACCTATCTATCGATAACAGCGGATCACTTATCAATGCTTCCGATTGAAACAACCATTATCTCCGAAAGAGGAGAAACGGTGGAAGGAAATACTAAAATGCTCGCTCCTGGAAAATATGAAGTGGATGTTGGCAATGATCCTGGTCTTTATTTTATTCATGTCAAACAAACAGATGAGGACGGAAACGTTACTGTTTACCAATCAGGATTTACCGTTCCCTATTCAGACGAATATTTAATTACCGGAGCAAATAAAGAAAAGCTTGCTGAGCTTCTGGCGATAACTAACGGATCTCAGCTGGAGAAAGAATCACAAGCGTTTCGTCCGTTGAAGGAACCAGTTAAACAAAAGCAGGAGATTACCGAAATCTTGCTGTTAATTAGCTTCCTGCTTCTATTTTTCGAAATTGCTATTCGAAGACTTGGATTACCAGTGAAATTTTTCCCTGTCTTTGAAAAGAGAAAAAGAGGTAAGCGTCAAAAGAGTCGAATACCTTCTATCGAGAAGAAAGGTGCAGCACCTAAAGAAAGACCAGTTACTTTCAAAAAAGATGTTTCAAGCAGAGAACCGAAACAAAAGCAAGAAAAACCGCGAGAGAAGATAAAGACGGAAAAGGTAGACAGCGAAAATCATTTGGAACAATTATTAGAAATGAAGCGGAAGAAAAAGCGATGAATCAGATTGTTATAAGACTGCAGACAAACTTTATTGGTTGTCTGCAGTTAGTTTTTTGAGGTGGAAAGGGTAATAAAGAAGAGTTCTCTGTGACCGAAAGAAGGGGAAATAAGAGAAAAAGGTAATAGAGAAGTACCCTCTGTGACCAAAAACGGTGTGAAGCGGAGAAAAAGGTAATAGAGAAGAGCTCTCTGTGACCGAAAACGGTGTGAAGCAGAGAAAAGGGTAATAGAGAAGAGCTCTCTGTGACCGAAAACGGTGTGAAGCGGAGAAAAGGGTAATAGAGAAGAGCTCTCTGTGACCGAAAACGGTATGAAGCGGAGAAAAGGGTAATAGAGAAGAGCTTTCTGTGACCGAAAACGGGATGACGCGGAGGAAAAGGTAATAGAGAAATCTAATGAAAACCAAAATCTATTTTATGTTATATGAAAAAATCTAAGACAGAGTCAAAAAAACTAATTCATTTATAGAATTTCCGTCCAGTTTGTACAACGATAACCGAGGCGCTTCCGCATTTCGGTTTGTCCAGCTCCGGGGGTCTAGGGGCTGATGGGCTTCCCGCCGCTTCCCTACGATAATTCAACATCAGTTCACTGTCGTTCACTGTGTTTCCTATATCTCAGGAAACGCCACTCCACCCCACACGCCACTAAACGGACCCCCGCCGCTTTTTGATTTGTCCAGCTGCAACGCCTATCGTTTAGCAAACTTCCAGGTGTCTTCCCTACGATAAGTCAACATCGCTTCCCTACCGTTCACCGTGTTTCCTTTATCTCAGTCAGAAACCTTCCAGTTTGTACAACGATAATCAAGGCGCTTCCGCATTTCGATTTGTAAAGATATTTTCTTGACATCTTTTTTTCTGGTGTGTAAAATAGTTGATGTAAAGGCTTTTGACTTAACACGGGGGTATTATTCGATGCTTGAGAAAACAACGAGAATGAATTATTTATTTGATTTCTATCAGTCGTTGTTAACACCGAAGCAACGAAGCTATATGTCTCTTTACTATTTGGATGATTACTCTCTTGGGGAGATTGCTGCTGAGTACAATGTAAGCCGTCAAGCGGTGTATGACAACATTAAACGTACGGAAGCAATGCTAGAAGAATATGAGAATAAGTTAGGGTTACTTCAGAAATTTCAGGAACGTCAAGTTCTTTTTGAAAAGATGAAAAAAATGCTAGAACATGATACCTTATCTATATCTGCGTTGCGAGAAGCAGTAGAGGAACTAGAGAAATTAGATTAAGGAGGCTGACGTATGGCATTTGAAGGTTTAGCTGACCGACTGCAGAACACGATGCAAAAAATCCGTGGAAAAGGGAAAGTAAATGAAGCGGATGTTAAAGAAATGATGCGTGAAGTTCGTCTTGCACTCCTTGAAGCGGACGTTAACTTTAAAGTGGTAAAAGACTTTGTTAAAAAAGTAAGTGAACGTGCAGTTGGACAGGAAGTGCTAAAAAGCTTAACTCCTGGACAACAAGTTATTAAAGTAGTAAAAGAAGAACTTACTGAATTAATGGGTGGAGAAGAAAGTAAAATTGGTGTTAGTAAGCGCCCGCCAACTGTTGTTATGATGGTCGGATTACAAGGGGCAGGTAAAACAACAACTACTGGTAAGCTTGCGAATTTATTGCGTAAAAAACATAATCGTAATCCGTTATTGGTTGCTGCTGATATTTATCGTCCTGCTGCAATTAAGCAATTACAAACTTTAGGCAAGCAGCTTGATTTTCCGGTATTTTCACTAGGAGATCAAGTTAGTCCAGTTGAAATTGCAAAACAAGCAATTGAAAAAGCAAAAGAAGATCATCATGATTATGTTTTAATTGATACAGCTGGTCGCCTTCATGTAGACGAAGCACTAATGGATGAATTAAAGCAGATCAAAGAACTTGCAAACCCAGAAGAAATATTACTCGTTGTCGATGCAATGACAGGGCAGGATGCTGTTAACATAGCTGGCAGTTTTAACGAGCAGTTAGGATTAACGGGAGTTGTTTTAACAAAGCTTGATGGGGATACACGCGGGGGAGCAGCACTTTCGATACGTTCTGTAACAAATACACCAATTAAATTTGTTGGTTTGGGAGAAAAAATGGATGCGCTTGAAGCATTTCATCCTGAGAGAATGGCTTCCAGAATCTTGGGAATGGGCGATGTCCTTAGCTTAATCGAAAAAGCACAAATTAATGTAGATGAAGAAAAAGCAAGAGAGTTAGAAAAGAAAATGAAGTCTGATTCATTTACCTTTGATGATTTTCTTGATTCCCTAAGCCAAGTTAGAAGTATGGGACCACTTGACGAATTATTAAAAATGATGCCAGGTGCGAACAAAATCAAAGGCTTAAACAATATGAAAGTGGATGAAAAGCAAATTGCCCATGTTGAGGCAATCATTAAGTCCATGACAAAGCAAGAAAAAGAACATCCTGAAATTATCAATTCTGGCAGAAGAAAGCGTATTGCGAAAGGAAGCGGAAGAACGGTTCCAGAAGTAAATCGACTTTTAAAGCAGTTTGATGATATGAAAAAAATGATGAAGCAAATGACCAATATGGGTCAAAAAGGCAAGAAAAAAGGTAAATTTAAATTACCATTTAACCCTTTTTAACAGCGGTTTTTTGTAAAAAAAAGGATCTGTTTGTCCATTGAAATGGCGCGGAGACTGTCTGTGAGAGGGCGTAAATAAAGATTTTTAACACTGACAAGAAAAAACACTTTACAAAGTGTTGGAGTATCTGATAATATACTATCTTGTGTGAAACTATTCGGAGGTGCAATATTAAATGGCAGTAAAAATTCGTTTAAAAAGAATGGGAGCAAAAAAATCTCCTTTTTATCGTATCGTAGTAGCAGATTCTCGTTCACCACGTGATGGACGTTTCATTGAAACAGTAGGAACTTACAATCCAGTAGCAAACCCTGCTATCGTGGAAATCAACGAAGATAAAGCTCTACAATGGTTACAAAATGGTGCAAAACCATCTGATACAGTACGTAACCTATTCTCTAACCAAGGTATTATGGAGAAATTCCACAATATCAAAAACGGTAAATAATATTTGATGCAATGAAAGAGCTTATAGAAACGATTGTTAAGCCCCTTGTTGATTTTCCAGAGGAAGTTGCTGTCACTGTAACAGAAGAGGATAATCGTATCACTTACTTGCTTTCTGTCAACGAGAATGACATTGGAAAGGTAATAGGGAAGCAAGGGCGAGTTGCTAGAGCAATTCGAACGATTGTTTATGCAGCAGGATCATTACAACAAAAGAAAATTATTGTTGATATTAGAGATTAAATGAAAAGGAAGGAGGGGGAACCCTCCTTCCTTTGTTTTTTAGGGAAAATAGTAGCCTTTGGCTGATAAAATGGAAATTTAGCTGAAAAAGGAGCAATCTAGGCTGATAATCGCGCTATTTAGCTATTATTATCAAAATTTAAGCTAATATATACTTCATTACCCTAAAAGGATGAAACAAACGCTAGCTTTTCTGAAAAATAGCTGTAATTTCATTCGGTACATGAATTTTCCCCTTTGCTTTTAGACGAAAAGAGTAATCTGTGTTACTTTGTTAGTAGTAAGGACTAAAGTTGTCATCTGTTAGGAGGAAGTAAATGAAGATTCTTCAGTCTGTAACAGTAAAACAAGTATTAACCGAAACTACCAAAAAGTCGATTTCCGATCGATATAAGCAAGAAATACAGCAGCTAGAAAAAGAAATACAGCAGCTTCAATTTGAAGAAAGAAAACAATTGAAAAATAATCCTTCTATTTCGGAAATAAAAACTTTTTTTCGTAAGGAAGTTACAAATAAATTAGAGAAACAAAAAACGATAGAGTTTCAATTAAAGCAATTACATATACTACCACTAGGGACAGAGATTAAAGAACAGGAAGTAATGGGACTTGTTGATGTTCAAGTAGGACAGGTTTGGGAAAGTGCTAATAAGACGATTGTTCTCAAAGATGGAATAGTGGTTGATATTCGATAGAGGTGAAGGTAATGGAAAAATGGTTTAATGTTGGAAAAGTTGTGAACACCCATGGGATAAGAGGAGAAATTCGCGTTATTTCTCGTACTGATTTTCCAGAAGAACGATATAAGATTGGAAACACCATTTATTTTTTTCAAAATGATAAAGCAAATCCCCTAGAACTGATAATTAAAAGCCATCGTGAGCATAAGAACTTTAATCTACTTACATTTGAAGGCTATGATAATGTGAATGATGTAGAATTTATGAAGGGAGGTCTCCTGAAGGTTCCAGAAAGTTTTTTAGGAGAGCTCGCGGAGAATGAATACTACTTCCATGAAATTATTGGCTGTAAAGTAGTGACAGTTGAAGGAGAAGAACTTGGAGAAATCACAGAAATATTAACACCAGGTGCAAATGATGTTTGGGTGGTAAAGGGGAAAGATAAAAGTGAAATTTTGATTCCTTACATTGAAGAGGTAGTCATGAAAGTAGATGTAGAAGAAAAAGTAGTTGTCATAGAGCCGATGGAAGGGCTGTTGTCTTAATGAAAATAGATGTATTGACGTTATTTCCTGAGATGTTTGAAGGAGTCCTTCATAGCTCCATTTTAAAAAAAGCACAAGAAGCAGAAAAAGTAGCTTATAATATCGTCAATTTTCGCGATTACTCCGATAATAAACATCAAACCGTTGATGATTATCCATATGGAGGAGGTGCTGGGATGGTGTTGAAGCCACAGCCTATATTTGACGCTGTGGATGCTCTAAAACCAAAAGATAACAGAAAGCCTCGTGTCATCTTAATGTGCCCGCAAGGAGAAAGATATAGTCAAGCAAAAGCGGAGGAATTAGCACAAGAAGAGCATTTGATTTTCATTTGCGGACATTATGAAGGCTATGATGAGAGAATTAGAGAACATTTAGTGACAGATGAAATCTCCATTGGTGATTATGTCCTTACAGGCGGCGAATTAGGGGCTATGGTCGTTATTGATAGTGTAGTACGTTTATTACCAGGCGTGCTTGGAAAAGAAGCATCCCATGTTAATGACTCTTTTAGCACTGGTTTGTTGGAGCATCCTCATTATACTCGTCCGGCCGATTTCCGAGGAATGAAGGTACCAGACACGCTGCTTTCTGGAAATCATGCACATATTGATGAATGGAGAGAAAGGGAATCCTTCCGAAGAACGATTGAAAGGCGCCCGGATTTACTAGAAAATTATCCGCTGACTGAGAAGCAGAAAAAGTTGGTAAAAGAGTTGACAAATCAGCATCATCCAAGCTAATTGGATACGGTATGGTGATGATTAGATGAATGAATCTATTAAGGAGCAAGGTAATACTATTATTTTTAGAAAAAATATTGCTGTTATTCTCTTTTTATGTTAAGATAACACTTGTGACTTAAACAGATGAATTTCTGTGAAGGGTCTTATAACGATGTTCCGCTGCAAGAGGTCTCAAACTATGAGTGCAAGAGCGTCTGTTGGAAGGAGTTGAAAACGATGCAAAAATTAATAGAAGAGATTACAAAAGAACAACTTCGTTCTGATCTTCCTGCGTTCCGTCCTGGTGACACTGTACGTGTACACGTGAAAGTTGTTGAGGGTACTCGTGAACGTATTCAGTTATTTGAAGGTGTTGTAATTAAGCGTCGTGGTGGTGGAATCAGCGAAACTTTTACAGTACGTAAAGTTTCTTACGGAGTTGGCGTTGAGCGTACATTCCCTGTTCACACACCTAAAATTGCGAAGCTAGAAGTTATCCGCCGCGGTAAAGTACGCCGTGCGAAACTTTACTACCTACGTAACCTACGTGGTAAAAAAGCTCGTATTAAAGAAATTCGATAATTGTTACCAAAAAAGAGCCTGTTCTTGTAACAAGCTCTTTTTTATATTTTTAAATGCTGCTTATAGAAAACTCGTATATTAGAAAGAATAGTTCTGTAATTCATCCAAAAATGAGAGAGATGCAGAGAGGAAAGGAAACTGAAGTGATCTTTTAATGGAATCACTACTTTGCAAATCGATCTCTAATCTTTATATTAACGATTTTAAGTAATAGGAAGCAAAAGTCCAACTGCAATCTTTCCAATTTTACTTCACTCGGAAATTCCGCTAAAATATTATCATGATGGATAAGTTTTTTTATCTTACATAAAAAATACCTATATTGTTCAGTTAAGGATTGGTGAAAGGTATGGCAACTGAAAAGAAGAAGAAAAATGAAGTATGGGAATGGAGTAAAGCATTAATAATTGCTGTTTTACTTGCTGTTGTTATTCGCTATTTTTTATTTGCTCCAATTGTAGTTGATGGTGAATCCATGCAGTCTACATTGCTCGATCAAGATCGAATGATTGTCAATAAGATAAATTACAAAGTAAGTGAACCAAAGCGCTTTGATATTGTTGTGTTCCACGCTCCAGAAGGTAAGGACTATATAAAAAGAGTAATTGGTCTACCAGGAGACACAATTGAATATCGCGATGATGTATTATATGTGAACGGACAAGCTTATGAAGAACCTTATTTAGAACATAATAAAGAAGGCGTAATGGGCCCTCTAACAGAAGATTTTACAGCAACTGTGCCAAAAGGAGAATTGTTTGTGATGGGAGATAACCGTCGCAATAGTAAAGATAGTCGCCATATTGGTACGATTGGTTTTGATAAAATTATTGGCACCACAAGTGTTATATATTGGCCAATAGCTGATTGGAAAATAGTAGAATAATGTTAGTGGAAGAAATAGAGGTGCATGCATGACTATACAATGGTTTCCAGGCCATATGGCCAAAGCCAGAAGGCAAGTAACGGAAAAATTAAAGCTAGTTGATATTATTTTTGAATTAGTGGATGCGAGAATTCCACAATCTTCACGAAATCCAATGATTGATGAAATTATTCAGCATAAGCCAAGAATTGTTTTATTAAATAAAGCAGATATGGCAGATAAAGAACGAACAAAAGAATGGATTCACTATTTTCAAAGTAAAGGCATAAGAGCACTTGCGATTAACTCTCAAGCAGGTGTTGGAATGAAAGAAATTACTTCTTTAGCAAAAGAAGTACTAGCAGAAAAATTTGATCGGATGAAAGCGAAAGGGATTAGACCGCGAGCGATTCGAGCGATGATTGTCGGCATTCCAAATGCAGGTAAATCCACTTTAATCAATCGGTTGGCAAAGAAAAACATTGCCAAAACAGGGAATACACCTGGTGTAACCAAAGCACAGCAATGGATTAAAGTAGGGAAAGAGCTGGAGTTATTAGATACACCAGGAATACTATGGCCGAAATTTGAAGATCAAGAAGTAGGCTTAAAGCTTGCGTTAACAGGAGCAATAAAGGATACAATTTTGAATTTGCAGGACATTGCCATATTCGGGCTTCGTTTTTTGGAAAAGGAATATCCGCAACGCTTAAAAGAAAGATATCAATTAGAAACGATTCCAGAAGATACAGTAGAGTTGTTTGATCGTATTGGTGAGATTAGAGGAGCTCTGTCAGGGGGAGGTATCGTTAACTATGATAAAGTAACGGAACTAATTATTCGTGACATTAGAGGTGAAAAGTTTGGTCCGCTAACGTTCGAAAAAGCAGACGAAATGTAAGGATGAAAACTGCAATGAGAAGTGGCTAAAAACAGACACTTCTCTTTTTTGTGTAATATAAATGATTAGGTTTATTGCATTTGTGTAGACGCTTTGAATTTTATGGGAGAAAAGAAATAAAGCATCCAACAAGAACGATAGGACGATTTATAGGCCTGATATGTATATTGGAAGGCAATGTGACCAGGGCTGTAAAAAAGGAAGCGATTAAACCGATATAACTACTGAGGTGTAAACAATGAAATTAGCAACAATGAAAGATATTAAAGAGGCGCTAGAAGCAATAAGGGAAGTAAATGACCCATTTATCCTCGAATTAGAAAAGGACGAGAGGAAAGGGGCTCAGAAGCTCTTAGAGGCTTGGAAGAAGAGGATAGAGAAAGAAGAAAAGCTTCATCAGCATTTTCTATCGATGAACTACTATGAACAAATGATTAGAAAGCAGGGATATACATATATTGCAGGAATCGATGAGGTTGGCAGAGGGCCGCTTGCAGGTCCTGTTGTTACAGCAGCTGTCATCCTGCCAGAAGATTTCTATTTACCAGGTATCGATGACTCAAAGAAATTATCTGAGAAAAAAAGAGAACTATTTTACGAGGTAATCCAAAAAGAAGCAATCGCCATCGGAGTGGGAATTATTTCACCTGCTGAAATTGATCGCATAAATATTTATCAAGCAACAAAAAAGGGGATGCTTCTAGCAATAAATGAACTTTCACAAACACCAGAATACTTACTAATTGACGCAATGAAATTAACGACACCTTATCCAAGTCAATCTCTTATTAAAGGAGACAGTAAAAGTGTTTCTATTGCTGCAGCAAGCATAATAGCAAAAGTGACAAGAGATCGTATGATGAAAGAGCTGCATCAAGAATATCCAGATTATCATTTTGCAACAAACATGGGCTATGGGACACAGGAACATGTGGCTGCCCTAAAAGAATACGGAATTACCATTCATCATCGTAAAAGTTTTTCTCCTGTGAAAGAGATGGTAGAAACTAACTAATTTGGTCAATCTGTATGGAAGGAAGGAGGAAGAGAAAGATGAATGTTAACCATATTGTCCAAACTTTATTTCAAGAAAACGTGATGAGTAATAAAAGTCTTGAATTACGAGATGGACAACTAGTTTATGGGAAATTGACGAAGCTTTTTCCTCAACAAATGGCAGAGGTGCAAATTGGCTCACAAAAAATGCTTGCAAACCTAACGATTCCGTTAACGCTTGATAGAAGTTATTGGTTTCAAGTTTCCATTACAGATAATAAACCAGTCCTAAAAGTATTGCCGCAGTCATCAGAAGTTCCAGCTGAAAAGGGAAATATCAATGGTCTGCTTCAGCAGCTACATCTAACCGAGACGAAAGAAAATAAATTGCTCCTTCATTTTCTACTATCTAATAATCTACCAATTTCGAAAGAAGCGATAAGATCTATAGGTGAATGGCTGCCAAAATCAATAGGGAAGCAAGAGCTTGCTACTATCGGTCTTATGATGGAAAGACAGCTCCCTCTAACGAAGGAAGTATTTACAAGTATTTCGGCCTTGCAATCCAATAAAGGTGTTAGTGTGCTGTTAAATGAACTCCAGCAGCAGTTGTCTACCTATCATATTCTAGAGCCAAAAGTAGCGGATGTCCTATCGGAGATTAGTCAAGGGGGGAAGCTTGTTCAAGATAATATGCTTGCTGCACTAAAAGCTGTCCTGCATAAAATTGGCTATTCATTTGAAGCGGGACTGTTACAGCATGCACAAATAGAGGAGCAAACATCACAAGAAATATTAAAACCGCTACTGCTAGGATTAATGGGAAAAGACATCCCTGATGCGGTAAAAGAAACTGCAGGTCAACTAATTGATAAAGTGACAGGTTATCAGCTTATCAGTCAGCAAACAGGTCCAATGATGCAAATGGTAACGGAAATTCCTCTGCGTTTTTTTAATCAACAAGTGGATGTGACAATGCAATATAATGGCAGAAAAACAGCAGATGGAAAAGTCGATAGTAATTATTGTCGAATTCTTTTTTACTTAGAACTGGCTAATTTAAAGGATACAGTTATTGATATCCATATTCAAAATAGAATCATGAACATGATTGTATTAAATGATCGGTCAACAGAAATAATGCCTTTAATTAAACAGGCAGAGGAGCTCTTAAAAGAAAAACTACGGGAATTAGATTATACTTTACTGTCTATACATGTAAAAGACTTGTCAAAAGAACATAAGCCAGTATGGAGTTCCCAACAAGCAGTGAAAGGAAATGCCTATAAAGGGGTGGATATAAAAATATGAATAAACACCATTCTTTAAAAAGGAAAGAAGCAATAGCATTAACTTATGAACAGCAAAAACACGCTGCACCTACCGTTATTGCAAAAGGCAAGGGTATGATTGCGGAACAAATTCTGGAACGTGCCAAAAAAGAGAATATTCCAATTCAAGAAGATCCCTCTCTTGTAGAGCTTTTAAGTAAATTAAATATAAATGAACAAATTCCTGAAGATTTATATATGGCTGTGGCAGAAGTGTTTGCGTTTATTTATTCTTTAGAGAAGGAAGCGACGGAAAAAGAGGGGGAAAAAGCAAACTAAGAAAGAAAAAATATTTTTAATTGTAAAATATTTAAAGATAAAAGCCTTTTTTATAGACAAAGAAAGGTTTTTTCCTTTAAAATGAAAGCGTGAACATATTTTTGTCTTTTCTAAATACATAAAATAATCGTAATTTGCTCTCGAAAAGAATATTAATACAGTGATAACGATACTTATGTTTTGGAAAAAACAAATAAATGGATGAGAAAAAGTTATTCATTCACGAAAGTCATCATGCAGTTGTCTCCAATTTTACACAAAAAGGGAAATTAAGGGGTGTGGAAGCTTGAATATTCATGAATATCAGGGGAAAGAGATTTTAGAATTAAATGGCGTCGCAGTACCAAAAGGAAAAGTAGCTTTTACAGTAGAAGAGGCAGTGCGAGCTGCGGAAACATTAAATAGTGATGTATGGGTAGTGAAAGCGCAAATCCATGCAGGTGGTCGCGGTAAGGCTGGAGGAGTAAAAGTTGCCAAAAGCTTAGATGAAGTACAAACATATGCTTCAGATATTCTAGGGAGCACATTAGTAACTCATCAAACAGGTCCCGAAGGAAAAGTTGTGAAACGATTATTAATTGAAGAAGGTTGTCGAATCAAGAAGGAATATTACATAGGATTTGTCGTGGATCGAGCAACATCTAGAATCGTATTGATGGCCTCTGAAGAAGGCGGCACAGAAATTGAGGAAATTGCAGAAAAGTACCCCGAGAAGATCGTAAAAGAAGTTATTGATCCAGTGACTGGTCTAACTCCATTTCAAGCACGTCGAGTTGCTTTCTCTATTAACATTCCGAGCAAGCAAGTTAATAAAGCAGTTGCCTTTATGACTGGATTATATAAAGTATTTGTTGAAAAAGACTGCTCTATCGCCGAAATTAATCCCTTAGTTTTAACGGAAGATGGGAATATTATCGCACTGGATGCAAAATTAAATTTTGATTCAAATGCATTGTATAGACATAAAGATATTGTTGCATATAGGGATTTAGATGAAGAAAATGAAAAAGAATTAGAAGCTTCTAAATATGATTTAAGCTATATTGCGTTAAATGGAAATATCGGCTGTATGGTAAATGGTGCTGGACTTGCTATGGCAACAATGGATATTGTTAAGCATTATGGCGGAGAACCGGCCAACTTCTTAGATGTTGGGGGCGGCGCGACAGCAGAAAAAGTAACGGAAGCATTTAAAATCATTCTATCTGATTCTAACGTGAAGGGGATTTTTGTCAATATTTTTGGTGGCATCATGAAATGTGATGTTATTGCGACCGGAATTGTGGAAGCTGCAAAGCAAGTTAGTCTTCATGTGCCATTAGTTGTTCGCTTAGAAGGAACAAATGTGGAACTTGGCAAAAAAATTCTTCGAGAATCTGGAGTAGATATTGTTGCAGCAGAATCGATGGCTGATGGTGCTGAGAAAATTGTAACCCTAGTAGAACAAGGAGGGAATGCATAATGAGTGTTTTTATTAATAAAGATACAAAAGTCCTTGTCCAAGGAATCACAGGTGCAACAGCACTATTTCATACTAAGCAAATGCTTGAATATGGGACGAAAATAGTTGGCGGGGTAACACCAGGGAAAGGTGGTACAACGGTAGAGGGAGTGCCTGTATTTAATACCGTTAAAGATGCAGTAGATGTAACCGAAGCAAATGCATCTGTTATTTATGTACCAGCTCCATTTGCAGCAGACGCTATTTTAGAAGCGGTTGATGCTGAACTAGACTTAGTAATCTGTATTACCGAACATATTCCTGTTCTGGACATGGTGAAAGTTAAGCGCTACTTGGAAGGGAAAAAGACTAGATTAATAGGACCAAACTGTCCAGGAGTGATTACCCCAGAAGAATGTAAAATTGGTATTATGCCAGGATATATTCATAAGAAAGGGCATGTAGGGGTTGTCTCTCGTTCTGGTACTTTAACATATGAGGCTGTTCATCAACTATCTCAAGCAGGGATTGGTCAGTCAACAGCTGTTGGAATTGGTGGAGATCCAGTCAATGGAACAGATTTTATTGATACGTTAAAAGCATTTAATGAAGATGAAGATACGTATGCAGTTATCATGATAGGGGAAATCGGCGGGACGGCTGAAGAAGAAGCAGCCCGCTGGGTGAAAGAAAATATGACGAAGCCAGTTGTTGGATTTATCGGCGGTCGTACTGCTCCTCCAGGAAAGCGTATGGGTCATGCGGGGGCAATAATCTCTGGTGGTAAAGGAACAGCAGATGAAAAAATTAGTGTTCTAACGGAATGCGGCATTAAAGTAGCCCCAACACCATCTGATATGGGAGCAACGCTAATTGAGGTGTTAAAAGAGCAGTCGATATACGAAAAATGTAAGACGCATGAAGTAGTAGCAAAATAGAGAAAAGCTTAATCTAGCCTTATTCTACTAAATAAGGCTAGGTTTTTTCTTGATTTTTTTCAAGAGGATGGCATATGTAGCTAATCTACTAATTTACAAGGGAAACAGTATAACAATGCTAGGAATTTTCAGGAAAACTCATTATAATGAAGGAAGATAATTCCTTACTTAATTTATGTTTCTCTTTCTTTTGTATTTTTAGCTAATTTCTTTGTGAAAAGGAGAAAGCGAAAGGAAGAAAAGATGGAAATAATAAATAAATTATTAGTGAAATTACATCATTGTCAAGGAATCAGCTGGAAAATGATCGATCGTCTTCTAAAAGAAGATCCCACTCTTCAGTTGGAGAAAATCCCTTCCTTTATATCCTCTATTTCACCTACTATGGAAAAGGAAATAGTAAAGACAATCCATTCTCATCATGTAGAAGAACAATTAATCCAGTATCGTTATAATCAAATTCATCCAATTACATTTTTTGATCCGTTATATCCGCCGTTTTTAAAAGAAATATATCAGCCACCTTGGGTTCTTTATGCAAAAGGAGATCTTGAGCTGCTACAATCGAAGAGAAAGCTTGCAATTGTAGGTTCGCGCTTAGCTACCAGTTATAGTACTAAAGTAATAAAGAGGTTGATGAAAGAACTAGTAGAGGAGAAAATCACCATTGTAAGTGGACTTGCGCATGGGGTTGATTCGATTGCCCATAAACTGGCAATTGAAAATGGCGGCAAAACCATCGGTGTTATTGCTGGAGGTATTTTTCATATCTATCCAAAAGAAAGCATACAGTTAGCAGGAGATATGATGAAACATCATTTAGTCATCTCCGAATATCCTCCGCTAACTAAGCCGCTAAAATGGCAATTTCCCATGAGAAATCGAATTATAAGCGGTTTAAGCAATGGAACACTTGTAGTAGAAGCGAAGAAAAAAAGTGGATCGTTAATAACTGCTAATTTCGCAGTAAATGAAGGACGGGATGTATTTGCTGTTCCAGGAAATATATTTAGTCCCTATTCAGATGGTCCAAATGAATTAATACAACAAGGCGCAAAGCCAGTGCTTGAAGCAAAAGATATACTAGAAGAATGGAAGCATATATCGGAGTAAAAAAAAGTAAAACTAGAGTAGCTTAGCATACAAATATATTAAGTAAAATAATCATTTTCACAGATAGTAAAATGAAAATAGTTTGCAATACAAAAGGAAAGTGATACGCTATAAGCAGCAAATTATATAAGGGATTATCTTTTTTTGTAAGGTCAGTATGACTAATACCTCTTCTAATGAGAATTTAACGGAGGGGATTTAGCGGCAGTTAAGAAAGTAAAAACGTTACTCCAAACCAAAGCGTAAGAAATTCCATAAATTTGGAGTTTTTCATGAAACTTCAAAAAAAGTGTTGCTATTTTTATCATTTTGTTATACATTTTGCAACGTATAGATATTTAAAAGATAAAATGATGTAAATAAAGAGAGTGAAAACGTTTGCTAGTTATCGGAATGTTTGACAAATCAAAACATAGTATACAATAATAGTGAATATTTAAATCCCTCTTAAGGAGGACAGTTAATGTCAGATTTTTTAGTAATCGTTGAGTCACCAGCTAAAGCAAAGACAATAGAACGATATTTAGGAAAAAAATATAAAGTGAAAGCATCAATGGGGCACATTAGGGATTTGCCTAAAAGCCAAATGGGTGTTGATATAGAAAAACAATTTGAGCCGAAGTACATAACTATCCGTGGAAAAGGCCCTGTATTAAAAGAACTGAAAACAGCAGCAAAAAAAGCCAAAAAGATTTATTTAGCAGCTGACCCGGATCGTGAAGGAGAGGCAATTGCTTGGCATTTAGCAAATAGCTTAAATGTGGATATCGAATCAGATTGCCGCGTTGTTTTCAATGAGATAACAAAAGATGCCATCAAAGAATCATTTAAGCATCCTCGTGCAATAAATATGGATTTAGTAGATTCTCAGCAGGCTAGAAGAGTTTTAGACCGCTTAGTGGGGTATAATATCAGTCCATTATTATGGAAAAAAGTAAAAAAAGGGCTTAGTGCGGGAAGAGTACAATCAGTTGCAGTACGTCTCATTATTGAAAGAGAACAAGAAATTAAAGAATTTGTACCAGAAGAATACTGGTCCATTGAAGGAAGCTTTATAAAAGGAAAAAATAATTTTGAAGCATCTTTTTATGGTATCAATGGAAAAAAAGTCGAGTTGCATTCAGAAGATGAAGTGAAAAAAATTACTAGTCAGTTAAAAGATAATAAGTTTACTGTCGATAAAGTGAGTAAAAAAGAGCGGAAGAGAAACCCTGCCGTTCCATTTACAACTTCTTCTTTACAGCAGGAAGCTGCCCGCAAATTGAATTTCCGAGCAAAGAAAACAATGATGTTAGCACAGCAATTATATGAAGGTATAGATCTTGGTAAAGAAGGAACAGTGGGTTTGATAACCTATATGAGAACGGATTCCACTAGAATATCAGAGGTTGCACAAAGTGAAGCATATGACTATATAAATAGTCATTATGGCAAAGAGTATACACGTGAAGAGAAGAAACAAGAGAAGAAAAATCCAAAGGTCCAAGATGCCCATGAAGCAGTCCGTCCAACTAGCATTGGTCGTGAGCCGAGTAAGATGAAGGAATATTTATCTCGAGATCAATTTCGATTGTATAAGCTAGTGTGGGAAAGATTTATTGCCAGCCAAATGGCTCCGGCAGTTATGGATACAATGAGTGTGGATTTATCAAATGGTAACGTACTTTTTCGTGCTAATGGTTCAAAAATTAAGTTCCCAGGTTTTATGAAGGTATATGTGGAGGGTACAGATGACAACGTTGATGAGAAAGATCGACAACTCCCAGATTTAAAAGAAGGAGATGTTGTCTTAAATAAGGATATTGATACAAAGCAGCATTTCACTCAGCCACCTCCACGTTATACAGAAGCAAGATTAGTTAGAACACTAGAGGAATTGGGAATAGGAAGACCATCTACATTCGCACCAACCTTAGATACGATTCAAAAACGAGGTTATGTGGCCCTTGATAACAAACGATTTATTCCAACGGAGCTTGGGGAAATTGTTTTAGAGTTAATTTTAGAATTTTTCCCGGAAATATTAAATATTGAGTTTACAGCCAATATGGAACAAGACTTGGATAATATTGAGGCGGGCAAGGTCAATTGGGTAAAGGTTATCGACGATTTTTATAAAACGTTCGAGAAAAGACTGGAAGTTGCAGAACAAGAGATGCAAACCATTGAAATCAAAGATGAGCCAGCTGGAGAGGATTGCGAAGAATGTGGCCACCCGATGGTATTTAAAATGGGCCGTTATGGGAAATTTATGGCATGTAGTAATTTTCCAGAGTGTAGAAATACGAAAGCAATCGTGAAGGATATTGGAGTGAAATGTCCGAAGTGCCATGAAGGAAATATAATTGAAAGAAAAAGTAAAAAACGTAGAATTTTTTATGGTTGTGATCGATTCCCAGAATGTGACTTCATTTCATGGGATAAACCACTACAAAGACCATGTCCAAAATGTGAAAATATGTTAGTGGAGAAAAAATTAAAAAAAGGTGTTCAAGTACAGTGCGTAAACTGTGACTACAAAGAAGAACCACAAAGCTAAAAATAGCTAGAATAAATAAATTTATATGAGGGTGAGCAAATGCTCACTCTCTTGTCACGTTACTGTCGAAGTTTTCTCTCCTAAATTAGATATATAATGGAAGAAAAATAGATGTTTGCGAAAAAAATATTAATTCACTTGAAGTAGAAACTTTTCATTCTTTCAATCGTATAGTAAAATGCTATGAGTGAACATCATCCATACTTTTTAACAGAATAAAAAATGACAATTTATTTACGTTTGTAGTATTATTCTAATTCCTTTGTGCTTAAAGCGATATACTCTAAAAAGAAAGTGCCATAAACATTTAGGGTTAGTCCTAATCTCAAAAGGGAAGAATGTAGAAACAATAGGACATGAAAGAATTATTGCGAACAATTCGGAACTTTGTGAAAAATATGTAAATTAATTGATTGTAGCTAAAAAGTATGATAATATGATGAAGCCATTGTGAGGTGAGGTTATGAAACAGGAATTAAACAATCATGTTCAAGCATTTATTGCCTATTTGCAGATTGAAAAAAATTACTCACCATATACAATAGAATTTTATACACAAGATATTAACCAATTCTTTCACTTTATGAAAGATCAAGTAATAGACAAGTTAGAAGACGTGAGTCCATCTGATGTAAGAATATACTTAACTGAGCTTTTTTCAATGCAATTAGCAAGAAAAACAATTGCGCGAAAAATCTCTAGTTTGAGAAGTTTTTATCGTTTTTTGCTTAGGGAAAAAATAGTAGAAAATAACCCGTTTTCTGCTGTATCAATCCCAAAGCTAGAAAAGAGATTACCTGATTTTTTCTACGAGGAAGAATTGCAGCAACTCTTTTTATCATGTGATACGAACACGCCCCTTGGACTAAGAAATAAAGCATTGCTTGAATTATTGTATGCAACCGGCATCCGTGTTGGTGAATGCACAAAAATTCAGTTGAGTGATATTGATTTTAGTGTCTCAACTGTGTTAGTTAGGGGAAAGGGCCAAAAGGAAAGATATGTTCCGTTTGGTAGTTTTGCTCATAATGCTCTGGAAGCGTACATAAAAGCGGGTAGGAATCAGTTGATGAAAAACTCAACAGATCATTCTTATCTGTTTGTTAATTATCGCGGAGGAATTTTAACAGATAACGGAGTTCGTGATATCTTAAATAAAATGATGAATACTTCATCCTCACAAGGGAAAATTCATCCCCATAAATTGAGACATTCATTTGCCACACATTTACTGGCTAATGGTGCAGATATGAGAACCGTTCAGGAATTATTAGGTCATGCATTTTTAACGTCAACACAAATATATACGCATGTCACAAATGAGTATCTAAAAAAGACGTATATGTCTTATCATCCTAGGGCATAGTCAATTGGTAGAAGGAGGAAGTAACATGTCTGAAATGCCACAATTTCATGCAACAACAATTTTTGCAGTTAAACATAAAGGGAAATCAGCAATGTCTGGTGATGGTCAAGTCACGCTTGGAAATGCTGTTGTGATGAAACATACAGCCCGTAAGGTTAGAAAGCTTTTTAATGGGAAAGTAATTGCAGGATTTGCGGGATCAGTTGCGGATGCCTTTACTCTTTTTGAACTATTTGAAGGAAAATTAGATGAGTATAATGGGAACCTACAACGTGCCTCAGTAGAGCTTGCGAAGCTCTGGCGCAGTGATAAAGTTCTTAGAAAACTTGAAGCGATGCTGATCGTAATGAATGAAACGGATCTATTATTGGTATCTGGAACAGGAGAAGTAATAGAACCAGATGATGGTATACTTGCAATTGGATCTGGCGGAAACTATGCTTTAGCAGCTGGCAGAGCACTAAAAACTTACTCAGGAGATAATCTTTCTGCATATGATATCGCTAAAGCAGCTCTAGAGATTGCTGGTGAGATTTGTGTCTATACAAATAATAATATCATCGTGGAAGAATTATAGGGGAGGATTTTTAATATGCAAAAAAGCGCTAGTTTAACACCTCGGCAAATTGTAGAACGACTTGATCAATATATTGTCGGACAAAAAGATGCAAAAAAAGCGGTGGCTGTCGCTTTAAGAAACCGTTTTCGCAGAAGTCTTCTTGATGAAAAGTTAAGAGATGAGATTAGTCCGAAAAATATTTTGATGATTGGACCTACTGGTGTCGGAAAAACGGAAATTGCCAGAAGAATTGCAAAAATTGTTAATGCACCATTTGTTAAGGTAGAAGCTACTAAATTTACAGAGGTGGGATATGTTGGCCGTGATGTAGAATCAATGGTCCGTGATCTTGTCGAAACATCTGTACGCTTGGTAAAGGAAGAGAAGATGTTTCAAGTAAGAGAAAGAGCGGAAGTTGCGGCAAATAATCGTCTCGTTGAATTATTAGTTCCGTCTGCTGCAAAGAAAACATCCAGTTATAAAAACCCTCTGGAAATGCTTTTCGGCGGCGGTGGGGCAGACACAGAGGAAGAAGAGCCTACTGTAGAAGAAACTAGTAAATCAGAAAAGAGAAAAATAGTAAAAGAAAAGCTTGCTCAAGGTGAACTGGAAGATGAAGTGGTTTCTGTAGAGGTGGAAGAACAACAGCCTTCTATGTTTGATATGCTCCAAGGTTCTGGTATGGAACAAATGGGGATGAATATGCAGGACGCTTTAAGTAGTTTTATGCCGAAAAAGAAGAAAAAGCGAAAACTAACAGTTAGGGAAGCACGTACAATATTAACAAACGAGGAAGCTCAAAAATTAATCGATATGGATGAGGTTACCCAAGAAGCAGTCGTTCGTGCTGAGCAAATGGGAATGATATTTATCGATGAAATTGATAAAATTGCCAGCAAATCAAACAGTAGTTCTTCAGCTGATGTTTCCAGAGAAGGTGTGCAGCGAGATATTTTACCTGTAGTAGAAGGATCAACGGTTGTGACAAAATATGGATCAGTTAAAACAGACCATGTATTGTTTATTGCTGCTGGAGCATTTCATATGTCAAAGCCTTCTGATTTAATTCCAGAGCTACAAGGAAGATTTCCGATTCGTGTAGAACTTACTAAATTAACAGTGGATGATTTTTATCGTATTCTTGTGGAACCAGATAATGCGTTGATTAAGCAATACCAAGCATTATTGTATACAGAAGGTATAGAAATTGAATTTTCTGACGAAGCTATTCGTAAGATAGCTGAAGTGGCTTATGAAGTCAATCAAAATACAGACAATATCGGTGCGCGAAGACTGCATACTATTCTCGAAAAATTATTGGAAGATCTGTCTTTCGAAGCACCAGAAATAACAATGGAAAAAATAACGATTACTCCAAAGTATGTGGAGGAGAAGTTAGGAGCCATCTCAAGAAATAAGGATTTAAGTCAATTTATACTCTAATGAAAGCCAATTGGAATTTAAACTCCTGAATTGTTAAAGGTATAAGTAGACATAGATTTATTTCAAGTGTTGGTTTTAGTTAACAGGAGGAATAAAAAATGGATTTATTAACAAAAACGAGAAAAATTAATGCAATGTTACAAAGAGCTGCTGGAAAACCAGTTAATTTCAAAGAAATGTCTGAAACATTAAGTGATGTTATCGAAGCAAATATCTTTGTTGTTAGCAGAAGAGGAAAATTATTAGGTTTTGCAGTTCATCAGCAAATCGAAAATGATCGTATGAAAAAAATGTTTGAAGATCGTCAATTCCCTGAGGAATACACAAATAGCTTGTTTAATATTCAATCAACTTCTAGTAATTTAGAAATTGAAAGTGAATATACTGCTTTCCCAGTTGAAAATAAAGAATTATTTGCTAAAGGGTTAACAACTATTGTACCAATTATTGGTGGAGGAGAAAGATTAGGAACATTAATTCTTGCAAGATTACAAGAACAATTCCAAGACGATGATTTGATTCTTGCTGAATACGGTGCTACTGTTGTTGGTATGGAAATTCTTCGTGAAAAAGCAGAAGAAATTGAAGAAGAAGCAAGAAGTAAAGCGGTTGTTCAAATGGCAATCAGTTCACTATCCTATAGTGAATTAGAAGCTATTGAGCATATTTTTGAAGAATTAAACGGAAGTGAAGGCTTATTAGTAGCTTCTAAAATCGCAGACCGTGTAGGAATTACAAGATCTGTAATTGTCAACGCATTGCGTAAATTAGAAAGTGCTGGTGTTATTGAGTCTCGTTCATTAGGAATGAAAGGTACTTATATAAAAGTGCTTAACGATAAATTCTTATTAGAACTTGAAAAGTTAAAAACAAATAAATAAGGATAAAATATTATTCATTATAAAAAAACCTTTTTCTTTAATAGAAAAGGTTTTTTTATGTGACAAAAATAGAGAGGATTTTTTGAAATCATCAATCGAATAGCTAATAAGCTATGTACATATTATTCGACAAAAACCGCGTATTTTCCATTTATTTTTCATTTACATTACAGTATGGCAAAAGGTATATTAAATCTCATAGCAGAAAAAGGGAAGCGATTAGTAAGTTATAACTATGATAATAGTAACATCGGCATAGTGAAAAAACATTTTTTACCCTGATTTAAGATAATTTAAACCAAATATTAACTAAAATAGGAAAAAAGAATCACTAAAATATTCCTCTTTTCCATGGACATATTATTACAAATTAATTAAAATTAAAACTATCATGTAAAAATCGTCATCAAAAAACAAAAATCAACATTTTTTTCAAAATGACTGCTCGAGGTGTGATGAAGTGAAACTTTTCTCAAATACAATAACTACCTTAGAAAATGCAATAAATTATTCGAATCAAAAGCAAAAAGTAATCTCGCAAAATATTGCAAATGTTGACACGCCGAATTATAAAGCAAAGACAGTGACTTTTAAAGATTCGTTATCTAGTGCAATGGAAGCTAATGTAACGAATAGTAAGCATATTCCGTTTTCAGCTCCTAATACTGCTTCAACATCTGTCATTACAAAGAATAGAGTTACTTACAATAACAGCGGAAATAGTGTCGATATGGAAAAAGAGATGACAGACCTTGCGACAAACCAAATCTATTACAATGCATTAGTAGATCGAATTAGCGGAAAATTTAGTTCCCTTGAAAATGTAATTAGGGGAGGTAAGTAATAAAAATGACCATTTTTACTAGTATGAATACTACTGCTTCTGCTTTAACAGCACAACGGCTAAGAATGGATGTAATTTCATCTAATATGGCAAATGTTGATACAACAAGAGGTAGATTAGTAAATGGTGAGTGGGAGCCATACAAAAGAAAACAAGTAGTGTTTCAAGAACAAGAAGGATCATTTGCCTCTCATTTAAATGCTGCAAGAGGGAATAGCGCGAATACTGCAGGTGGAGTGAAGGTGTCACGCATTGTAGAAGATGATACACCGTTTGAAATGGTGTACGATCCGGAGAACCCAGAAGCGGACGAAACAGGATATGTTCGTATGCCAAATGTGGACCCTTTACGAGAGACGGTTGATTTAATGAGTGCATCAAGATCATATGAAGCAAATGTGACTGTTTTAAATGCATCAAAAAGTATGTTAATGAAAACATTAGAAATCGGTAAATAAAACAAAAAAGGAGTACTTAAATGGAACCAATTAATTTTTCATCCGTATCATCTGCATTACCGTTAACAAATTCGGCAACGAGTAATAAGACAGCTGTAGCAGATACGCAAAAAAAATTTGCTTCGTTTTTAAAAGAATCAATTAACAATGTAAATCAAGCGCAAAACGAATCAGATATGCTAACAAATAAGTTAGCAAGAGGAGAAAACGTTGATTTATCTCAAGTGATGATTGCCTCGCAAAAAGCAAGCATTACCATGCAAGCTACATTAGAAATTCGCAATAAGGCAGTAGAAGCTTATCAAGAAATGATGCGAATGTCAGTTTAATGTAAGACTGTTTTCTATAAAGATTAAACTTTTAGCAAAGAAAACGAAGTTGCTTCTACTTTAGACAAGTAAGTGTCCATGTCATTTAAGTAGAAGACAGTCAATATAAAAGATGGGCGGTTTATACCTATACAAATTACGGTAGCCGGGGGAAGAGAATGAAAGAGAATCTAAATAAAATATTTAATCCTTTAAAAGAGTTTTGGCAAAGTCGTTCTAAAAAGCAAAAGACTGTGATAACAGGTAGCGGACTTTTGCTTATTCTAATTGCTGTGTTTGCGACTTATTTTTTTACAAGAGTAACGTTAGTGCCATTATACAGTAATTTAACACCTTCTGAAACAGGAGCTATTAAAGAGAGCTTAGATAGCAAAGGGATAACTTCGGAAATTTCAGGTGGAGGTACCGTGATTAGTGTTCCAGAGGAAGTAGTCGATACATTAAAAGTACAACTTGCAGCAGAAGGAATTCCAAAGTCTGGTAATATTGATTATTCCTTTTTTAGTAAGAATGCAAGCTTTGGTATGACAGATAATGAATTTAATGTATTAAAATTAGATGCTCTGCAGACCGAGATTGCCAATTTAATAAAGAGTGTTGAAGGAATTAATGATGCCAATGTTGTTATTACATTACCAGAAGAAAGTGTATTTGTTTCAGATCAAGGGAAAGAAGCTACAGCTTCGATTGTATTAAATACAAAGCCGGGCTATAACTTCTCTGAAAATCAAATAGAAGGGTTATATACACTCGTGTCCAAAAGTGTACCGAACCTTCCTACAGATAATATCGTCATTACGAATCAAAACTTTGAGTATTTTGATTTAAATTCTTCAGATAATTCTGCGACAGATACTTTTACTGCGCAAAATAATGTGAAAAAGCAAATTGAACGTGATATTCAAAGACAAGTCCAAACAATGCTAGGGACGTTGATGGGCCAAGATAAAGTTGTAGTGTCTGTTACTGCTGATATAGACTTTACCCAAGAAAACAGAGAAGAAAACCTAGTTACGCCAGTTGATGAAGAAAATATGGCGGGAATTGAAATAAGTGCACAGAATATTACAGAAACATATACAGGTGAAAATGCTGCCGGTGGAGTTGTGCAGGCAGAAGACGATGCAGATGTAACTACTTATAATTCAGAAACAGGATCCGGAAATGGCAACTATGAAAAAGTCGATCAAACCGTTAATAGGGAAGTAAATCGGATAAAAAAACAAATTGTGGAAAGTCCCTATAAAATTCGCGATTTAGGCATTCAAGTAATGGTAGAGCCACCTGATGCAAATGATTCTACTTCCTTACCACAGGAAAGTATCGATGATATTTCTAATATATTAGGGACAATTGTTAGAACTTCGATTGACAAAACATCAACAGGTGGAGAATTAACAGATGAGGATATCCAAAGTAAGATTGCCGTGTCTGTTCAGCCGTTTAACGGTAAAAAACAAGCAGCAGACGTTGTTCAAGCATCAATTCCATGGTGGATTTACGCTGTTGGAGGAGGCTTGCTTGCAGTTATTATTCTATTAATCTTCTTCGTTATGAGAGCAAGAAAGAAAAAACAGGAAGAAGAAATAGAAGAAATTATTCAGCCGGTTGCTCCTGTAGCAGATATTAATGAGGAACAACAAGAATCAGAAGGAACAATAAGACGAAAACAGCTTGAAAAAATGGCGAAAGAAAAACCAGAGGAATTTGCAAAATTACTTCGTACATGGATTACGGAAGATTAAGGGGTGGTGTAGATGGCAAGAAAAGAATCAAATGAGTTATCTGGGAAACAGAAAGCGGCCATTCTCCTTATATCGCTAGGTCCTGATGTTGCAGCTTCGGTTTATAAGCATTTGAGTGAGGAAGAAATTGAGAAACTATCTTTAGAAATATCAGGAGTTAGAAAGGTCGAGAATACTTCTAAAGAAAGTGTTTTAGAAGAATTTCATAATATTGCACTTGCTCAAGATTATATTTCTCAAGGTGGTATTGGCTATGCAAAAACGGTGTTAGAAAAGGCACTTGGGGCAGAACAAGCGTCGATTATTTTAAATAGGCTTACTTCTTCTCTGCAAGTAAGACCTTTTGATTTTGCGAGAAAAGCAGATCCAAACCAAATATTAAATTTTATTCAAAATGAACATCCACAGACGATTGCGTTAATATTATCTTACTTGGATCCCACTCAGGCAGGTCTAATCCTGTCTGAGCTTCCACAGGAAGTCCAAGCTGATATTGCAAAGAGAATTGCTGTAATGGATAGTACTTCACCTGAAATCATTAACGAAGTCGAGCAAATATTAGAAAGAAAATTATCGAGCACTGTTACGCAAGATTATACACAAACTGGTGGTATCGAAGCGGTTGTTGAAGTACTAAATGGAGTCGATAGAGCAACAGAGCGCACTATTTTAGACGCACTCGAAATCCAAGATCCAGAATTAGCAGAAGAAATTAAAAAGAGAATGTTTGTCTTTGAAGATATCGTTACATTGGATAATAGAGCAATTCAAAGAATTATTCGTGATTGTGAAAATGAAGATCTTATGCTTGCACTTAAGGTATCTGGTGATGAAGTGAAAGAGATTGTTTATGGCAACATGTCTACTAGAATGGCTGAGTCCTTTAAAGAAGAGATGGAATTTATGGGACCTGTACGCTTGAAGGATGTAGAAGAGGCACAATCAAGAATTGTTGGTATTATCAGACGTCTTGAGGATGCTGGCGAAATCGTAGTTGCCCGAGGCGGAGGAGATGATATCATTGTCTAGATTAATAAAGTCAAGATATTCAAAGCCAGAGGACGCTAATGAGAAAGTTATTTCGATTAAGTATATAGATACCTTCAATGCTGAGGTGGATCTTTCTAGAGAAGTTACACAAACGGAATATAACAGAATAGTAGAGTCGGCTCGGAAAGAAGCAGATGAAATGAAAGCCCAAGCTTTGGAAGAAGCCGAACTTATACGAGCACAGCTTATGGAAGAAAGACAAAACTGGGATATAGAAAAAGGGGATTTAATAGAAGAAGCGAGGAAAAGTGGTTTTCAAGCAGGTTACGAAGAAGGTCAAAATGTAGGATATAATGAAATGTTAAGTTTTATTCAACAAGCGAAAGACACAGTAACTGCATCAAAAGAGGATTACGAAAAATACTTACAATCTGCTGAAACTACTATATTGGAGCTTGCAATTGAAGTTGCCGAAAAAATTATGAATAACAAGATAAAAGAAGAGGAAGAAAACTTCCTCTATCTTGTACAAAATGCTCTTAAAGAAGTAAGGAAACAGAAGGAAATACAGTTACATGTCAGTCCTATCCATTATGAAATGGTAATAGCAGAAAAAGAAGAATTGTTACAACTATTTCCGATTAAGCCAAATCTTTTCATTTTCCCTGATGAAACGATTGAGGAAAATGCTTGTATTATCGAAACGGCAAATGGGCGTTTAGATGCAAGTGTTGATACGCAATTGCTTATGATTAAAAATAAGTTACTTGAAATATTGGAGAGTGAAGAAGGGTGAAAGCACTTGAGTTACTAAGCTCGATTTCGTCCATTGACACTTATAAGCAATATGGCCGTGTGAATAAAGTTGTAGGGTTAATGATTGAATCACAGGGACCGGAAAGTTCTATTGGTGATGTGTGTAATATCCACATTGGTACAAAGCATAAACGAATTATCAAGGCAGAAGTTGTAGGGTTTAATGAGGGGAATATCATTTTAATGCCATATACAACTGTCCAAGACATTTCACCAGGCTGTTTAGTAGAAGCCTCTTCTGAGCCATTAGAAATTAAGGTTGGACCAGGATTAATAGGTACTGCGGTTGATGCTTTAGGAATGCCTTTAGACGGATCGATGTTACCAAAAGGGTTGAAGTCTGTTCCAATTGATCAAGAGCCTCCTAATCCAATGACAAGACCACCTATTTCCCAATCGATGGAAGTAGGAGTTCGGTTAATTGATGGACTTTTAACGGTTGGCACTGGACAAAGACTTGGGATTTTTGCAGGTAGTGGTGTTGGGAAAAGTACATTGCTAGGAATGATTGCCAGAAATACAAAAGCAGATTTAAATGTGATCGCCTTGATAGGGGAACGCGGTAGAGAAGTACGAGAATTTATTGAACGTGACTTAGGGCCAGAGGGGCTGAAGCGATCGATTGTTGTTGTTGCAACATCTGATCAACCAGCTTTAATGCGAATTAAGGGTGCGTATACTGCTACTGCTATTGCCGAATATTTTCGCGATAAAGGATTAAATGTCATGTTAATGATGGATTCTGTTACTCGGGTTGCAATGGCGCAAAGAGAAGTGGGACTTGCTATTGGTGAACCGCCGACCACAAAAGGATATACACCTTCTGTATTTGCTATCTTGCCAAAACTCTTAGAAAGAACGGGAACAAACGAATTTGGAAGTATAACAGCCTTTTATACCGTATTGGTTGATGGGGATGATATGAATGAACCGATCGCAGATACCGTACGCGGTATTTTAGATGGCCATTATGTATTAGACCGTGAGCTTGCTAATAAAGGGCAATATCCTGCTGTGAATGTCTTAAAAAGTGTAAGCCGCGTGATGAATCATGTTGTCTCAAAAGAGCATGTAAAAGCGGCCGAGCGATTACGAGATCTTTTGAGTACTTATATGAATTCGGAAGATTTAATCAACATAGGTGCCTATAAAAAAGGTTCTTCTAAAGAGATTGATACAGCAATTAGGTTATATCCTAGCATCCTATCTTATATAAAGCAGGAAACAGATGAAAAGGTTTCAATTGAGGAGAGCCTTCATTCCTTATTAACTTTAGTTGGAACAGAGGGATAAAAAGATGAGCTATCAATTTAAATTCGAAAAAATTTTAACGATTCGCGAAAGAGAAAAAGAGGAAGCAAGCTCTGCTTACAATCAATCGGTAAACAGATTTGAAGAAGCGGCTGAAAATCTCTATGAGCTGTTGAAAAGAAAAGAAGATCTGGAAGCATATCAAGCAGAAAAAATGATGTCCGGATTATCGGTTCAAGAAATTAGACACCATCAGCAATTCGTGGGCAATTTAGCAAAAACAATTGAACATGCCCAAAAAATGGTGCAAAATGCACGGAATTCAATGGTTTATTTTCAAGAGAAAATGCTTGAAAAAAACCTTGAAGTAAAAAAGTTTGTGAAAATAAAAGAAAAAGACCATTCGAATTATTTAGCAATAGCAAGAGCGGAAGAGGCCAAGCAAATGGATGATATTTCTCTTCAACAATACATGCAACATGAAAAGGTAGGTGGCTAAATGGAAAATTCATGGGAAGAAAAAAAGAAGCCATTTAATATTTTTCAACGATTTCTTATGGTTGCAGTCATTCCGACAATATTTGCAATCATCGTTCTCGTCCTTTTGCTTATGTATTCAGGAGCAGATGTTGCAGAGAAAGGAAAAGAGTTATTAAATGCAATTCCTTTTCTGAGTGAAGAAAAAAAATCTACCGATAAATTACTGGAAAATAATAAAAATACAATTAGCTCTTTACAAACAAAGCTAAAAGAACGAGATAAAGAAATAAAGTCACTAGAATCACAATTAGAAAATAGTGAAAATAGATTTCAATCTGCTAATTCGGAAAAAGAGAAGCTGCAGAGTGAGTTACAATCTCTCCAGTCAGCCCAAGAGGAAACAAAGAAAGCTATGAATGAGATTGTTAAAACATATGAAACAATGTCTCCGAAAAATGCAGCGGCTATTTTATCAGAAATGAGCGAAAAGGAAGCAATGAAAATTTTGGGAGAGCTTAAACCAGCAAAACTTGCTTCGGTATTAGAGAAAATGGAGCCACCTGTTGCATCCAAATATACAGAGCTGCTATCAAAATCAGCAAAAGCAAGTCAATAAAACTTAAATTGGCTAGAAAGGGGGTGAAAAATTGCAATTAGAACTGATAAATTCATTGCGAAAAGTGGAAGTAGCTAGTGGAAACAAAGGGATGCTAAACGAAAAACTTGGCGGAAAGTTTTTATTGCTGATAAATTCTTTACAAACAACTAATCAACAAGAAAAATCAAGTCCAAAAGTTGCTCAAGATCAACAGAAAGAAGGCTTAAATCAGCTTTTAGCATTATTGTCTAGTTCATCAAAAGAAATTCCCAATGAAGAAATTTCTATGAGTCTAGAAAAGCTATGGAATACTTACTATGATATTTCAGATCAAAGTGGTATCAATGATTTAGAAGCGACCGATATGGAAGGTATCATAGCTGCAACATTTATTAAGATTGAAAACAAGATTACTCAAGTATTAATAGAAGGACAAAATTCGAGGATAACTCCAGAAATGTTTAATCATACAGAGTTACCAGATTTATTTTCTGATTTAAAGCTGCTTGAGAAAACAGTAAAAAGTTTACCTGATCTTACTATCAATGAAAAAATTGCTGAAACCGTCGAAGATTTACAAGGATTTATTCTTTCCTTAAACAATTTTTTTGAACAAAATGTGTACTCGAATGAAAGCATAGCAGGTACGGTGCAAAGCGCTGAACAGAACGTGGAACCTTTTGTAGAGGGTGAGAGTGAACTAAAGAAAGTAGCTTTCAGTCAAAATAAAGCTAATCCTGCCTATACTATGATTACAAGTGATGCTAATTCTGGTAAGGAAAACTTGGTATCTGGAGGTTTTTTTGCTTCTGTTGTCAAAGAGATAGAAAATCAAAAAGTACTGAATAATGAAATTTCAAAAAATACTACTGGGAACTTCCTTTCAGAGGATATACCAGTCGATATTGCAATTAATGATATTAAAGAAGATTTTCAAAAAAAAATTCCCGAAGTCGATCAGAAACTAACAGCAATGCAAAATCGTTTGTTACAAGAAAACAGAAATGTTGTTGGGAAGGGACAACAACTGGCAATGCAGAAATTAGTGTCTTCAGAAACAACGCAAGCTAATCTTAACCGTGTAGCAGGGACAGAAAATGGTATTGCGGCAGCAACAACTGAGCTAAAGACAATTATATCTTCTATTCTTGCGAAATTAGATAAGCAATTTGTGGAAAAGAATACGATTCTACCAAAAATGGTTAACCCTATTATGGTAAGCTCCTTAAGAAAGTCAGGAGAGTTATTAGTGTCAAATGCAGAAATAAAGGGAAACGTTGAAGTTGGTGAAGGAGATACAGACACAAAAATATTTTCATCTATTCCAACTACTTTTCTGAAGCAAGACCCGCTTATGCTCCTAAGTGATTCAGGAGAAGCAATCCATTCGAAAAAGGTAGAAGAGCAATTTGTAAAAATTTTGGCCAATAGTACATTTACTAAAACGAGCGATATGCAAAAGCTAACTATTCGACTAGCGCCAGATCATTTAGGATCTATTCGAATTGAGGTAACTCAGAATGAAGGAAATATGATTGCTCGAATTATTACTGCGAATACTGAGGCGAAAGACGTACTGGAAAAACAACTTACTAGTTTGAAACATGGTTTAACCGCGCAGAATTTACAAGTTGATAAAGTGGATATTGTTGTTTCTCCACAATCTCAAGATAGGTTGCAAAGAGATCAGCAGCAAGAACAGCAACATCCACATCAGCAAAGAGAAAAGAAAGATGCAAATGATGATGAGAATAAACAAAAAACTTCTTTTATTGAGGAGTTATTAAATATTGAAGTATAGAGGAGCAAGTACCGATGGCAAATACAATAAATGACCCTTCTCTCTCTTTATCAGAATATCAGAAATCGAAATCTAATACTTCCACAGGCAGCTCATCACTAGGAAAAGATGATTTCTTGAAGCTTTTAATTACACAATTACAAAACCAAGATCCAACAAGTCCAATGGATGATAAAGAGTTTATCGCACAAATGGCTCAGTTCTCAAGCTTGGAACAAATGCAAAATTTAAATACTGCGATGACTAATTTAATTTCGCTGCAAACTCAGTCGAATCTTATCTCATACGGACAATTTATTGGTCAAGAAGTAAATTGGAGCAAAGTAGTAACTGATAAAGCTGGGAATGACAAAACATATTCTGGTACTGGAAAGGTGAGTTCGATTGCTTATTCAGAAGACAGTGTGATTTTCACATTGGAGGATGGAACAAAAATTGTGCCTGCTAACATATCAAGTATGAATAAAAAAGCTTCGGAAAATAATCTCGTGCTAGCAAGTCAATTGATTGGAAAAAACGTTTCTTATTTGAATGAGAATGAGGATGAAGTAAGTAATAAAGTTCTGTCTGTGTCCTTGAAAAATGGACAAATTCAACTAACTTTAGGTGATGATGCAGAAACGAAAATTACTTCAGGACAAATTATAAAAATTGAATAGGAAGTGATTAAATGGATAAGCCAGTTTATCCTTCCATAAAATCACATGCAGCAATTAAGAATGGTATTGAGGCGCTTAAAACTAAGTCAACTTTGCATAAAGCCCAAAACATTCCATCATTTTCTACTCATTTACAACAGTCTATTTCTTCATTAAATACGCTGAATATTAGTAAACATGCTAATGAAAGACTTCAGGAGCGAGGAATTAAGATAGAGGCCGCTAAATGGAGAGCGATCGAGGAAAAAGTTACCGAGGCAAAGAAGATGGGAATAAAGGAATCGTTAGTACTTTTAAATAATGCAGCCTTAATTGTTAGTGCAAAAAATAATACCGTAATAACAGCAATGGACCGTGAAGAAGCAACAAACCAAATTTTTACTAATATAAATGGAACAATTATTATGAATTAAAAGGCTGGACCAAAATTGGAGGCCAAAAACTGCTGAGTGATAGACGCAGTTCATTCGAAGGGAGATAATATAAATGTTACGTTCATTATATTCAGGGATAAGCGGAATGAAAAACTTTCAAACAAAATTAGATGTTATTGGGAATAATATCTCCAATGTAAATACTTATGGTTTTAAAAAAGGTCGTACAACATTCAGTGATTTGATTAGTCAAACGGTTTCTGGTGCAACCGCTCCTGCAAATGGAAATGGTGGTACGAATTCGAAGCAAATCGGGCTAGGATCTCAGCTTTCTTCAATTGATACGGTTCATACTCAAGGACCTACACAATATACAGGCAGAGGGCTTGATTTGGCAATTTCTGGTGAGGGGTACTTTGTTGTAGAAGATGGAGAGGGTAATCCATTTTATACTAGAGCAGGGAACTTTTACTTTGATGAAGACCGAAATATCGTTACGTCAAGTGGACTTAAAGTGTCTGGTGTAGGTATTATTCCAGCCACAGCAAAAAGTTATAGCATAGGTACGGATGGAACCGTTACTTATGTTGCTGAAAATGGAGAAACACAAAATGCTGGACAAATCGTACTTGCAAAGTTTAATAATCCAGAAGGGTTAGAGAAAGTAGGCGGGAATATTTTTCAGGTTTCTAATAACTCTGGAGATGCTATTTTGTCTACTCCTGGACAAGCAGGTACTGGTTCAGTTAATAGTAGTTACTTAGAAATGTCAAACGTTGACCTATCAGAAGAATTTACAGATATGATCGTTTCTCAAAGAGGTTTTCAGGCAAATACAAAAATCATTACAACTTCAGATGAAATTCTTCAAGAATTAGTTAATTTAAAACGATAATTTAATTGGAGGGGCAGGGGTTATTCGTAAGGTTAGCCCCTAATAAAAAAATGATACAGTTAACTCGGCTAAATGGAAAAAAGTTTTTACTTAATGCTTTATTTATTGAAACAGTCGAATCTTTTCCTGATACAACGATAACTTTAACTAATGGAAATAAATTTGTTGTTAAAGAAAGTGAAGAGGATGTATTAGAGAAAATGAATCATTTTTTTCAAAAAGTAAACCTCTTCGGATTACCACATGTGGGAGAGAAAGACGATGAAGAATAATAAAGTTATTATTATAATGCTCGTTTTATTATTAGTTATTACACTGGCAGGAGCAGGAGCTTTCATTTATATTTGGAAATTTACTGGCGAGCAAAAGACAAATGAACCTTCGATTGACGAAATCTTGGAATCTTCTGTGGATATTGAGGAAATGACGACAAATTTAGCTTCTAATAATTTCATCCGAATATCCTTTAAGATCCAGACAGATAGTAAGGAAGCAAAGGAAGAATTAGAAAAGAGAGATTTTCAAGTTAAGAATATTATTATTCAAGAATTATCTGAGAAAAAATCAGAAGAATTAAAAGGGAAAAATGGCCAAATTAAATTAGAGAACGATCTTAAGGATAAAATTAATGAACTGATGCAAGAAGGCAAAGTAGTCCAAGTTTATATTGTAAACTCTCTACTCCAATAAAATAAAAGAGAATAGATGGAGGTGAGTAATTTTGTCAGCTGATATTTTATCCCAAAATGAAATAGATGCCCTGCTATCTGCTTTATCATCTGGTGAAATGGATGCAGATGAGCTGAAAAAAGAACAACTGGAAAAAAAGGTCAAGGTATATGATTTTAAAAGAGCATTACGGTTTTCGAAGGATCAAATTCGAAGCTTAACAAGAATTCATGAGAATTATGCTAGATTATTAACAACTTTTTTCTCTGCACAATTAAGGACATATGTGCAAATATCTGTTACATCAGCAGATCAAATTCCATACGAAGAGTTCATTCGTTCGATTCCGAAAATGACTATTTTAAATGTATTCGATGTTCCGCCGCTAGAAGGCAGAATCTTGATGGAAGTAAATCCTAATATTGCCTATGCTATGATGGACCGAATGATGGGCGGTAGAGGCAGCAGTCTAAATAAAGTGGAAAATTTGACAGAAATTGAAACGAAAATTATGTCAAATACATTCGAAAGTGCCTTTGATCATTTTAGAGAGGCAATGGAAGATTTAGTGGATATTGAACCAAGTCTTGCTGAATTCGAAGTAAATCCACAGTTTTTACAAATGGTTTCTCCTAATGAAACGGTTGTAGTAATTTCCTTAAGTACTACAATTGGGGAAACAAGTGGAATGATAAATATTTGTATTCCGCATGTGGTGCTAGAGCCGATTATTCCGAAGCTATCCGGGCATTATTGGATGCAGGCAGAGAAAAAGGAGAGATTACCTGAATTTACTGCTCGTTTAGAAGAAAATATTCAGCAATCGATTGTGCCGGTTGTCGCTGAACTTGGAACTTCTGATATTTCCATCCAGGATTTTTTAATGTTGGACATTGGAGATGTTATTGAAATGAATCAAACGATACAACAGCCCTTAATCATTAAAGTTGGAGATATCCCTAAATTTATTGGACAACCTGGTAAATTAAATAAAAAAATGGCTGTTCAAGTATTAGGAACTTTAGAGGAGGGGAAGGAAGATGGTGAGTAAGGATATGCTTTCACAAGATGAAATAGATGCTCTCTTAAGGGGAGATAGTGATACAAATGATAGTTCAGAAATGGATGCAGAAAAGTATTTATCAGATATAGAGAAAGATACGTTAGGAGAAATCGGAAATATATCCTTTGGTAGCTCAGCGACAGCTCTGTCTACGTTATTAAATCAGAAAGTAGATATTACGACACCTACCGTAAGCGTAATATGCAAGAATATGCTGGCAGATGAGTTTCCCCAACCTTATGTCGCAATAAGGGTTAATTATACAGAAGGATTTTCGGGCATGAATTTACTTGTTATTGAACAAGCAGATGCAGCTGTTATTGCTGATTTGATGCTTGGGGGAGATGGATTGAATACAAATCCTGAAATGTTAGGAGAAATCCAGCTAAGCGCAGTGCAAGAAGCGATGAACCAAATGATGGGATCTGCTGCAACATCCATGTCTACCATTTTTAGCAAAAAAGTAGATATTTCTCCACCAAGTATCGATATTTTAAACATTCATGATGGAGAAGGAACGGAGTCGATTCCGGATGAAGATGTCTTAGCTAAAATTTCTTTTCGAATTAAGATTGGGGATTTAATTGATTCAAAGATCATGCAAGTATTACAGCTTTCTTTTGCGAAAAAGTTAGTGGAAGGGTTAATAAATCCTAATAATAGAGAAGAAGAAGTTTCCAATATTCCCGAAGTGGATTATAATTCAGTATATGAGCCAAAAGAACCAATGCAAGAGTCACATGCAACGGCTAATTACCAAACAGCTTCAAATCCAATGGCGAATAATCCTGTTAATACTAATTCTCAGCCAGCAAATGTGACGCAGCAGCAATATTTTGGTTCAGGAAATCATACACAAGGTCCACCACCAAATGTGCAGCCTGCAGGATTTTCTAGTTTTGATACACCGACTTCAACCGTTACAGAAACAAAGAATTTGGATATGTTACTAGATATACCATTACAAGTAACGGTTGAGCTTGGCAGAACGAAGCGATCAGTTAAGGAAATTCTAGAGTTGTCTTCAGGCTCTATTATTGAATTAGACAAGTTAGCAGGAGAACCTGTTGATATTCTTGTAAATAACCGATTGGTTGCACAAGGAGAAGTAGTGGTAATTGATGAGAATTTCGGTGTGCGTGTAACTGATATTGTTAGTCAAAAGGATCGATTAAAAAATTTAAAATAATTTTTGGGGGTTTTGAGGAATATGGCACAGAAAATATTAATCGTTGATGACGCCGCTTTTATGCGAATGATGATTAAGGATATATTATCGAAGAATGGGTATGAAATCGTAGGAGAAGCTGCAGATGGTATGCAAGCAATCGAAAAATATAAGGAAACACAACCAGACTTAGTAACAATGGATATTACCATGCCAGAAATGGATGGAATTACTGCCTTAAAAGAAATTAAAAATATTAATCCAAATGCGAAAGTTATTATGTGTTCAGCAATGGGACAACAAGCAATGGTTATTGATGCAATCCAGGCTGGTGCAAAAGATTTTATTGTTAAGCCATTCCAGGCAGACCGTGTATTGGAAGCTATCAGTAAAACATTAGGCTAAAAATTATATTAGAGGGTGCCGAATGTGAATAAAGTAAATTTATTAATTCGTTGTTCACTGCTCATCATTGTTCTGCTAGGCTTTGGTAATCAAGCCTACGCAGAACAAATTGATAAAAGTGTATATGATATCTTACAGAACGAATCAGAAAAGAATAAAGCACAAGACGATACAAAGAAAGAGATGACAACAGAGCAGAATTCTAAAAATGACAATCAGACTAAGGAGCAATCTGATTTACTTTTAGAAGAAACAAATTCAGATGAACCACGTTCCATCGGGGTTACTATTTGGGATTTCGTGAAAATGATTTTTGCAACAATATTTGTTGTTTTCTTAATATATTTTATCTTGCGTTTTATAAACAAAAGAAATCATGGTTATAAAAATTCGCAAATTATTGAAAATATTGGTGGTACAGCGTTAGGTGCAAATCGCTCCATTCAATTAATAAAAGTAGGGAAGCGGTTATTAATAGTAGGTGTGGGAGATAGTATTCAATTAATCAAAGAGATTGAGGATGAACAAGAGTATAAAGAAATATTAGCAGAATATAATCAGAAATTAGATCAACTAGTACAACCAAGCGATATTGTGACAAAGGTGAAGAATGTAATATCTTCTAGTCATTCTGCTCCGAAGACAAAAGAATCTTTTTCTATTCGTTTATCAAAAGAATTAGAAAGAATATCAAGTGAACGTAAGGAAAAGTTGGACGTACTAGAGAAGAAAAAGAAAGGATCGTCAGAAAAAAATGAATGAGTTTATGCAGTTTTTTAATAACAATGACCCAGGTAATGTTTCTACTTCTGTCCAATTGTTATTATTATTAACCGTCCTTTCTTTAGCACCTAGTATCATCATATTACTAACTAGCTTTACAAGAATAGTGATTGTTCTTTCCTTTGTCAGAACGGCGCTTGCAACCCAACAAATGCCCCCTAACCAAGTCATTGTAGGGCTAGCATTGTTTTTAACATTCTTTATTATGGCTCCTACTTTTCAGGAAGTAAACGATAAGGCTTTAACACCATTGTTTAATGAAGAAATAACATTAGAGGAAGCCTATGATAATGCCTCTTTGCCACTTAAGGAATTTATGAGCAAACATACGAGGCAGAAGGATTTAGCATTATTTTTAAATTATTCAAAAGCAGAAGCACCAGAATCTATTGAGGATATTCCATTAACTACGTTGGTACCCGCTTTTGCAATTAGTGAATTAAAAACAGCTTTTCAAATCGGATTTATGATCTTTATTCCGTTTTTAGTTATTGATATGGTTGTTGCCAGTATTTTAATGTCAATGGGGATGATGATGCTACCGCCAGTAATGATTTCCTTACCATTTAAGATATTATTATTCATTATGGTGGATGGTTGGTATTTAGTTGTAAAATCACTGTTAGAAAGTTTTTAAGAAGGTGAAAGAATGTCACAGGAAATGGTTATTTCCATAGCAGAGAAAGGCGTACTTACAGTATTAATTATCAGCGGTCCACTGTTAATTATTGCGTTGGCAGTTGGACTAATCATCAGTATTTTTCAAGCAACGACACAAATCCAAGAGCAGACTTTGGCGTTTGTCCCAAAAATTGTAGCGGTTCTTGTTGGACTTGTTTTTTTTGGATCATGGATGCTGAGTCATATGCTTTCTTATACGAAAGATATATTTTCAAATCTAACAAGGTTTATTGGATAGAAGGATGATGGATGAACTTTTATCAAATTTTCCAGCATTTTTATTAATCCTTGTTCGAGTTACTTCGTTTTTTTTAATGCTACCTTTATTCTCTTATCGGACGATCCCTACGACTTTTAAAGTGGGTTTAGGATTTTTTTTATCGCTAGTTATGTTTTGGGGGATGGATGTACCTACATTAACCATTGATACAGGTTACTATTTTCTTATTCTCAAAGAGGCTTTAGTGGGGCTTTCCATTGGATTTGTCGCATATATGTTATTTTCTGCTATTCAAATTGCGGGAGGATTTATTGATTTTCAAATGGGGTTTGCAATTGCAAACGTGATAGATCCTCAAACAGGATCGCAAAGTCCGCTGACTGGTCAATATTTAACCATTATCGCTATGTTTTTTTTATTGGCATCTAATGGTCATCATTTGCTATTAGACGGTATTTATTATAGCTATCAATTTATTCCGCTTGAACAGCCTTGGATTAAATTTGGAAATGGTGAGTTAGCGGAGTTTCTTATTAAAACATTTAGTTTAATGTTTATGATTGCTTTTCAGATGTCTATTCCTGTTGTGGGAAGCATCTTCTTAGTGGATGTTGGATTAGGGATTGTAGCAAGAACTGTCCCTCAATTAAATATTTTTGTTGTGGGTGTTCCTATCAAAATTATTGCAGGACTAATTATTCTTTTTATAGTTATGGGTGTACTAATGACCTCTGTAACCCATTTGTTCTCTTCCATTGTTACAACGATGAGAGGAATGATGAACATTATAGGGGGGGTTGGTTAATGAAGCTTCTATCATTAGATCTTCAGTTTTTTGCAGGCGAAAAAACGGAAAAGGCCACTCCAAAGAAAAGACAAGACACGAGAAAAAAAGGACAAGTGGCAAAAAGTCAGGATGTTAATACAGCGCTTGTTCTTTTAGTTGTTTTTGGTGTTTTAAGTTTCACAGGGGAATACCTTTTAGATGGACTACTGTCTCTTTTCACCTTTACCTTTAGTGATTTTATGGGCATTAATCTTTCAATCAATTCGATACAAGGTTTGTTTTTAGATATTCTTAAGGAAGTGGCACTTTTATTAAGTCCTATTTTAATTGCTGCTCTTGCTGGGGGACTAATTGCCAATTATATGCAGGTCGGTGTTTTATTTTCTCCGGAAGCAATTAAATTTAAATTAGAAAAAATAAATCCAATTTCGGGATTTAAGAGATTGTTTTCACTACGTTCGATTGTAGAATTGTTGAAGTCATTGTTGAAAATTACAGTGATTGGTATTGTTGTATTTTCTGTTTTATGGGGAAAAATGAACGAAATCCTAATCCTCTCTCATAAATCTATTGGTTCTATTGCTGTTACAATTGCTAAGTTAACCGTACAGATGGGGCTTTATGCTTCGATTGCGCTGTTAGTGATAGCACTCATGGATTATATGTATCAGCGATATGATTATGAAAAGAATATTCGAATGTCAAAACAAGATATTAAAGACGAATATAAAAACATGGAAGGTGACCCCTTAATAAAGTCCAAAATTAAGCAGAAGCAGAGAGAAATGGCAATGCACAGAATGATGCAGGATGTGCCTACCGCTGATGTTGTCATTACGAATCCAACTCATTATGCGATCTGTCTGAAATATGATGAAGATAAGTATGACGCACCTTATGTTGTGGCAAAAGGGGTCGATTTTGTTGCCCAAAAAATAAAATTAGTGGCAAAAGAAAATAATGTTGTTATGGTAGAGAATCGACCATTGGCAAGGGCAATGTACAGCCAAGTAGAAATAGGTGATTTAGTTCCGGAAGAATTTTATAAGGCTGTTGCAGAGATTCTGGCTTTCGTCTATCAAACTAGAGATAAATAATAGCATTTTTAGTAAAGAATTTATTGTAAATAATATAGACATAAACGTGTTTTTTTAAGGAGCGGAAGAAATGGCAAGGAGAGACTTAATCGTAGTGATTGGGGTAATCCTCATTATTGCAATGTTGATTATCCCATTTCCAACATGGTTATTAAGTGTGTTAATTTTGCTTAATATTACGTTGGCATTACTTATCTTATTATTAACTATGAATATGAGTGAGGCTTTAGAGTTTTCTATTTTCCCTTCACTTTTGTTGTTAACGACCCTATTTCGCCTTGGTCTCAATGTATCCACCACTAGAGCTATTTTATCAAAAGGGGATGCAGGTGGGGTAGTACATACCTTTGGAACATTCGTAATTGGCGGCAATATTGTTGTTGGGTTAGTAGTCTTTCTAATTCTTGTCATCATTCAATTTATTGTTATCACCAAAGGGTCTGAGCGTGTATCAGAGGTTGCTGCACGTTTTACATTAGATGCAATGCCAGGTAAGCAAATGAGTATTGATGCTGATTTAAATGCGGGGATTATTTCCGAGCAAGAGGCAAGACAACGGCGTGAAAAAGTTGGTAGAGAAGCTGATTTCTATGGTTCGATGGATGGGGCAAGTAAATTTGTCAAAGGAGATGCCATTGCTGGAATCATAATTGTTTTTATTAACTTGATTTTTGGAATCGTCATTGGGATGACTCAGCTTGGTATGGCAGCAGGAGATGCTGCCCAGCATTTTTCCTTATTATCCGTTGGGGACGGGATTGTCAGTCAAATACCTGCATTACTAATTTCAACAGCAACAGGGATTGTTGTAACAAGAGCTGCTTCAGAAGGAAACCTTGGCTCCGATATCACTTCGCAGTTATTGTCATACCCAAAAATGCTTTATGTAGCAGGAGGAACAATCTTTTTATTAGGTCTTTTTACGCCAATTGATGATTTTTTAACAATTCCTATTGCGGGACTTCTAATATTTGGAGCTTATTATTTATCAAGAAAGCCAAAGCAAAATTTAGAACAAATGCAGGAGCTTGAGGAAGATATCCAAACAGATGAGCTAAAAAGTCCTGAAAGTGTAGTTAGTTTACTAAGTGTGGATCCAATTGAATTTGAGTTTGGTTATGGTCTTATTCCTTTAGCCGATGCCAATCAAGGAGGGGATCTATTAGATAGGGTGGTCATGATCAGAAGACAGCTAGCGATAGAGTTAGGTCTTGTCATTCCTGTTGTTCGGATTCGCGATAATATTCAATTACAGCCAAATGAATACCGATTAAAGATAAAGGGAAATGAGAGAGCAAGCGGGGAACTGCTTCTGGATCATTACTTAGCGATGAGTCCTGGGATGGACGATGATTCCATTGAGGGAATTGATACGATTGAACCATCTTTTGGCCTGCCGGCTAAATGGATAACAGAAAGTACGAAGGAACAAGCCGAAATCTTTGGTTATACCGTGGTTGATCCACCCTCCGTTGTTTCTACCCATATTACAGAGGTAATTAAGGCAAATGCCCATGAGTTATTAGGAAGACAAGAAACGAAACAATTAGTGGATCATGTAAAAGAAAGCTATCCGATTTTAATCGAAGAAGTAACACCAAGTCCGTTGTCGATTGGAGAAATTCAAAAGGTTTTAGCAAAACTTTTAAGGGAAAATGTTTCTATTCGTAATTTACCAGTCATTTTCGAAACATTAGCTGATTTTGGAAAAATGACAGCTGATACAGATTTATTAGTTGAATATGTTAGACAATCTTTAGCCCGTCAAATAACTACCCAATACACGAATCAAAATGACTCTTTAAAAGTGGTAACTTTGTCAGGAAAAGTGGAAAAACTAATAGCGGATAATATTCAGCAAACAGAGCACGGAAACTTCTTAGCATTAGATCCAAATATTTCCCAATCAATTTTAGAGAGTATTGCTGGGCAAATTGAACAATTATCTGTAATGGAACAGATGCCAATTCTTTTATGTTCGCCAGCTGTTCGTATGTATGTAAGACAATTGACAGAACGTTATTTTCCACAAGTTCCAGTATTATCGTACAATGAATTAGAAGCAAATGTAGAAGTTCAAAGTGTGGGAGTTGTGAATATCGAATGAAAATCCAAAAATACGTAGCACGGGATATGCCAGAAGCAATGAAAAAGATTCGAGCGGAATTAGGGAATGATGCTGTCATTCTTCATTCAAAAGTAATTTATACAGGCGGCTTCTTAGGCTTATTTAAAAAAAGAAATATCGAAGTACTCGCAGCCATTGATCCGAGCATTTCAGAGACAACAATTTCTAAGCAAACAAAAAAGCGAGAAATGCGCAGTCCTGTTTTAATTAAAGAACCGGCTTTTAGGGCTGATGCAGATAATTCAACTAATAATATAAGTTTAAAAGAGGGAAAGAGAATATCTGATTATCCAGAGATAGTAAAGCATTTAAATGAAATTAATCAAAATGTAAAAGCGAATAAAAGTATGACATTTTCTATTCCTTCTCCTATAACTAACATAGTAAATCAATTAGATAAACAAGGGATAGATGAAGAAATTAAGACTGGATTAGTGAAAGAATTAGTAGCTAAATGGTACGCAGCAGGCGAAGACGTTTTAGAGTCTCAGGTTTCTGAGTGGGCACGGCAATTTCTATTAGCGGAGATTTCCCCTTATTCATTTGGGGAAATCTCTTTAGCCAAAAAATATATTAATGTCATTGGGCCAACAGGGGTGGGAAAAACAACAACTTTAGCCAAAATTGCTGCCAATATCATTTTAAGACAGCAAAAATCAGTAGGATTTATTACAACAGATACATATAGGATTGGGGCAATCGAACAACTTAAAACATATGCGAATATTTTAGATGTACCCTTAGAGGTTTGTTATTCTCTGGAAGATTTTGAGCATGCTACAAAAAAACTGGAAGAATGCGATGTTATTTTAATTGATACAGCAGGAAGAAATTTCAGAAATAAAAAATATGTAGAAGATTTAATGCAAGTGGTCGATTATAAAAGAGAAATGGAAACGTTACTTGTTTTATCTATGACAGCAAAGCAAGATGACTTAGAAGAGATTTATCAACAATTTTCCGCAATCAAGATTGATGCTTTCGTGTTCACAAAATTAGATGAAACATCTTCGTACGGGGCAATGATTAATTTAATTGTTGCTTGTAAAAAAGGTGCTGCTTATATTACAACAGGTCAGAATGTTCCTGATGATATAGTTCCAGCAACCCCAGAGGAGTTAGTAAATAAGCTATTTGAGGTAGTTGAAGAATGAACGATCAAGCTTCTATCTTACGAAAAAAAATTGAACAATTAAATGCAAACAAAAGGGACTCCAATCACAAAACATTGGCGATTATCAGTGGAAAGGGCGGTGTGGGAAAGTCGAATTTTTCGCTTAACTTTGCGCTCACTCTTCAAAAAAGAGGATATCGTACTTTACTGATTGATATGGATATTGGAATGGGGAATATTGATATTCTAATGGGGACACAGTCTCGCTTTACGATCGTTGACTTTTTTAGAAATGATATTAATTTTGAGTATATTATTTCTAAAGGATTTGATGGATTAGACTATATTGCAGGTGGTTCTGGACTAAGTGATTTTGTCGATATGGAAGAAGAAAAACTAGAGAGCTTTTTTCAGCATTTTCAAAGGATATTAAATCACTATGACTATATTTTATTTGATATGGGAGCTGGAATTAGTACGGATTCTTTAAAGTTTATTCTATCTGTTGATGATTGTATCGTCATCACAACACCTGAACCTACTTCTATAACAGATGCATATGCTGCAATGAAATTTATTCATACAAAAAATGCAGTACTTCCGTTATACCTTGTCGTTAATCGAACAATGGAGAAAAAAGATGGGGCAGAAACGTTACAAAAACTTCAGCAAGTTGTAAAAAAATTTTTGCAGCGGGATCTTATTAATCTTGGCTATATACCAGATGACACAAATGTAGCACAAGCTGTACGAAAACAAATTCCTTTTGTTTTTTTTAATGAAAAATCAGAAGCGGCTAAAGCTTTGCGCGAAATTGCCGATAGATATGGTAAACAACAGTTTACAGAACCCTATCCAGCTAATAGACATAATTTCTTGTCTAAATTAAAAAGGTTTTTGTTTGAAAGGTAGTTGAGTTTAAAGTGGAGAAAATAAAGGTTCTTGTTATTGATGATTCTGCATTTATGCGTAAGCTAATTACAGATTTTCTCTCCGAAGACTCGAGAATAACCGTTATTGGTACAGCCAGAAATGGTGAAGACGGAATAAAGAAAATTAAGCAATTAGCTCCTGATGTTGTAACGCTTGATGTCGAAATGCCAGTCTTAGACGGTTTAAGTGCTTTAAAGAGAATTATGTTAGAGCATCCTGTACGAGTTCTTATGCTATCAAGCATAACAAAGGTTGGAGCAGAAAGTACGATTCAGGCAATGCAAGCAGGGGCAATTGACTTTATCACAAAGCCTTCTGGGTCTATTTCACTAGATTTATATAAAGTTAAGCAGGAATTGGTAGAAAAAGTTATTTTAGCTAGTAAAGTAAAACCAAAAACATTATTAAATCTTTCAAATGAAGGAAAAAAGACTATTAATTCACAATCTTCTTATAGTAAAATGGAACCAAGAGAAGAGAATGAAAGAATAGTCCAAAAGATAGAATCCATCAGTAATTGGATGAACTCCATGAAAAAGATTGTCATAATTGGAACCTCAACTGGTGGCCCAAGGGCATTGCAGAAAGTCCTAACTAATTTACCAAGTGATATTGAAGCACCTATTTTAATCGTTCAACATATGCCAGCAGGATTTACCCGATCCCTTGCAAATCGTCTAAACACGTTATCCGCTATTACGGTAAAGGAAGCGGAGCATGGGGAGATCATCCGTAATGGAGTTGCCTATATTGCCCCAGGAGGTCAGCATTTAAAGGTAAAAACAGTTGGTGTCCATACAGCAATTGATCTGGATCAAACTGCCCCTATAAATGGTCATAGGCCATCTGTTGATATTATGTTTGAATCTGTCAGCGATTTGAAAGCCTATGCAAAAATAGCAGTTATTATGACTGGGATGGGATCAGATGGCACAGATGGTTTAATAAAATTAGCAAAAAAAGGTAACGTAAAAGCTATTGCTGAGTCACAGGAGACATGTATTGTTTACGGAATGCCTAAAACAGCTATTGCCACGAATTATATTGATGAAATTCAAAAGGTAGATCATATTGCTGAAACTATTATGAAATATGTATAACGTCAAGGGATGTGAAGCAAGTGGAAATGAGTCAGTATTTAGAAGTTTTTATTGAAGAGAGTAAAGAACATTTACAAGCATGTAACGAACATTTATTAGAGTTAGAAAAGGATCCTGAAAATTTACAAATAGTAAATGAAATTTTCCGTGCAGCTCATACTTTAAAAGGTATGTCTGCAACAATGGGGTATGAAGATTTGGCAAGTCTAACCCATCAAATGGAAAATGTACTCGATGCTATAAGGAATAAGAAAATTATTTTTTCTCCAGAAATATTGGATGTCATTTTCTTAGCTGTCGATGATCTTGATGCAATGGTAGAGTCAATCGCTAGTGGTGGAGATGGAAAAAGAAATGTAGAAGCAGTAGTTGAAAAGCTTATACAAATTGAAAAAGGACTTCCTTTAAACCAAAATACAGCAGAAGCAGAGGTTGCAGTAACTGCCATAGAGGATGCTCCTGCAAAGCAAAATCAATATGATGAATTTGAAACAACTGTATTACAGCAATCATCCGATCAAGGCTTTTTTACTTATGAAATCAATATTACATTAAAAAGTGACTGCTTATTAAAAGCTGCAAGAGTTTATATGATATTTGAAGCTCTAGAATCATTAGGAGAGGTTGTTAAGTCTATTCCTCCAGTGGAAGAGCTTGAAGAAGAAAAATTCGACTATGATTTTATGGTAACCCTTATATCAAAAGAGGCAGCAGATAAAATTGAAGCGTCTGTTATGAAAGTTTCAGAGGTAGAAAAGGTAGCTGTAAGGGAATTCTTTGCAAATAGTCAGTCTGCTAAGCAGCAAACGATAGTAGAAACTCCGGTTGTAGAAGCAGTACAAGCAAAAACGGATAATACATCTGTTACAGAAAATAGCACTCCGGCTGAGACTAAACAGACTGAGAAACAAACAGGAACTAAAGTATCTAATAAAACCATTCGCGTTAATATTGAGCGTTTAGATATTCTAATGAATCTATTTGAGGAACTTGTTATCGACAGAGGAAGATTGGAACAAATTTCTTCCACCCTTAAAGATCAAGAGCTTCATGAAACGGTAGAAAGAATGTCAAGAGTTACTGGTGATCTTCAGAATATTATCCTAAATATGCGCATGGTTCCTGTTGAGACTGTATTTAATCGTTTCCCAAGAATGGTTAGGCAGCTTGCGCGTGATTTAAATAAGAAGATTGATTTACAAATTGTTGGTGCAGAAACAGAGCTTGATCGCACCGTTATAGATGAGATTGGTGATCCATTAGTTCATTTAATTCGAAATGCTCTTGACCATGGAGTCGAAACACCAGAAGTAAGACGAGCGAATAATAAAAGCGAAGAAGGAACAGTTGTTCTTCGTGCATATCATAGCGGAAACCATGTTTTTATTGAGTTGGAAGATGATGGAGCAGGAATTAATAAAGAAAAAGTCCTTTCTAAAGCAATTAATAAAGGAATTATTTCAAAAGAAGTAGCTAAAACATTAACGAATAATCAAATCGCTGAACTTATTTTTGCTTCTGGTTTTTCTACTGCTGATCAAATTTCTGATATTTCAGGACGTGGAGTAGGGCTGGATGTAGTGAAAAATACAATTGAATCACTAGGTGGTTCGATTACAATCGAATCAGAGGAAGGAAAAGGATCGTTATTTTCTATCCAATTACCATTAACCTTATCGATTATTTCTGTTATGCTAGTTGAAATTCAAGCAGAAAAGTATGCTATCCCATTGTCATCTATTATTGAGACAGCTATTGTCAATAAGAATGATTTAATGCATGCCCATGATCAAACAGTTATCGATTTCCGTGGCAAAGTGGTGCCATTATTATTCTTAAAGGATATTTTTGATGTGCCATCAGCAGGAATCGAGAGTGACTATTATTCTGTCGTTATCGTAAGAAAAGGAGATAAATTAGCTGGTCTAGTTGTAGATGGATTTATCGGTCAGCAAGAAGTGGTTTTAAAATCACTAGGTACTTACCTTTCTAGTGCGTATGCTATTTCTGGCGCAACTATCTTAGGAGACGGACAAGTAGCTTTAATTATGGATTGTAATGCTTTAATTAAGTAATAACCTGTACAAGGATTAATAGATGTTAGCGCAAGTGGCTTTACCTTGGAATAAACTCATTAAGCAGAATTACTACTTGTCAGAATTTGTTTATAAATGGGGGAATAATGATCTTGCGCTTTATAAATTGCAGATAGGTTATGTGAGAGGGATGAAAAGGAAATGAGCGATGCAGTTTCAACAGAAGAGAAATTAATAATATTTGAATTGAAGGGAAAAGAATATGCTATTTCTGTCAATGAAGTAATGTCGATAGAGAAAAACATGCATATTACTAGAATTCCAAATATCGCTCCTTTTGTTAAAGGCGTGATTAATTTAAGGGGAGTAGTAACTCCCATTATTGATTTGCGACTTCGTTTTAATTTGGAAGAAATTCCATACACGGATAGCACAAGAATTATCATTATTATGTTGGAAGATATGGAAGTAGGTATAATTGTTGATTCTGCTAATGATGTCGTAGATGTCGATACTTCTCTTTATGAGCCTGCTCCAGAGACAATCAATGGCGATGAAGTCGATTATATAAAAGGTGTAGTAAAGCTTGATAAACGTTTATTAATTCTTGTTGATTTAGAAAAAGTGTTTGATCGAAATATATTAAGAAATTATGCTAATACTAAAAGTGATGAGTAAGTATGGGGTATATTAATGATATAAATTCCTTAAAGCTTGATGTACTAAGAGAAATTGGTAATATTGGAGCAGGACATGCTGCAACTTCTTTATCTAAGCTTCTGAATAAAAAGATTGATATGAAGGTTCCGGATGTTCAAATTGTGACATTTGATGAGATGATGGAAATGGCAGGCGGTGCTGATAATATTGTTGCTGGGGTGTTTTTACGAATTGAAGGAGATGTTCCAGGAAGTATGTTTTTTATACTTCCTTTAGAGCAAGCTACTAAATTGGTTCAAGATATGATTGGTGACCCGTCTGTTAACTTAGCTAAACCGCCATATGATGAGTTATCTATGTCTGCATTACAAGAACTAGGCAATATATTATCCGGTTCTTATTTGTCCTCTTTATCTGATTTTACGAAGTTATCTTTGTATCCATCCGTGCCAGCACTCGCAATTGATATGGTTGGTGCAATTGTTACATATGGATTAGTTGAACATTCTCAAGTAAGTGATTATGCGATTGTCATCAATACGGAGTTAAATGGAGAAGAAATCACATTAGCCGACACTGTAAATGGCCATTTCTTTTTGCTGCCTGATCCTGATTCTTTTGCCGCTTTATTTCAATCATTGGGAGTGAAGGATGGTGACTGACCAAATTACAGTAATAAAAGTTGGGATTGCTGATATGAATGTGGTAGAGTCTCCTAATACAATTCGGACTTCTGGACTTGGTTCATGTGTGGGTATTGTATTATATAGCTCCCTAAAACCAATTGCTGGTTTAGCACATATTATGCTTCCAGAAGCATCCATATCTAAATCCGGAACTCTTAATAAAGCTAAATTCGCAGATACAGCCATTGTAGAACTAGTAGAGCGTTTAGAAGGATTAGGAATAAAGAGAAGTACGTTGTTAGCAAAAATTGCCGGAGGAGCTCAAATGTTTCAGTTTACTGGGACAAGCGATGTTATGAGAATAGGACCTCGAAATGTTGAAGCGGTTAAAAATACACTACAATCTTTAAGGATTAAATTGGTAAGTGAAGATGTGGGTGGAAATAGTGGTAGAACAATTGAGTTCTGTCCTGCTACCCATGAATTAACAATTCGAACGGTGAATAAAGGGATTCATATTATATAGTGTATAGCAATACTTTTAAAAGCAGTGAAATAAGACTACCTCTAATTTAAAGAATCCATGGTTGGGACTTTGGAATGTATTCTTTTATTAAGAGATAGTCTTTTTATTTATTTTTCTTGGGAATTTCACTAAAAAAGAACGGATAATTACAGTTGGTAGTTCTTATTACCTAATTTTAAATGAGGTATTAGAAAGAATAGCTAATAATTCACATCTTCTGCTAAAATCAATAGTGAAATATATACATAAATAAATGGATAGGTATATCTTCCTTTCCTATCAAATCTATTTTTAAACTGAATGGATAGGAATATAAATGCTAAAAATAAAATATGCAGACAAGCTCCTTATATGGTAATGAATACAAAAATATTGATTTTTTTGCTGGATTTAGGGGATATAGATAGGGAAGAAATATACTTATATCCTTTTCAAGTTGTTACTTATATAGATAGAACTAGTTATATGCGTGTATGGGGTTCATTGTTTATAGAGGAGGGAAATAATTTAATGGCAAAGGAATCAACAACAGAAGAGAAGCAAGCGTGGGAAATGTGGACTAGTACGAGAGATCAGGAAGCAGGTAATCAATTAATTAAAAAATATATGCCTTTAGTGAGTTTTCATGTTCAAAGAATTTCGATAGGGTTACCAAAAAGTGTTTCACGAGATGAACTAACAAGTCTTGGAATGATGGGCCTATATGATGCCTTACAACGCTTTGATCCAAATAGGGACTTAAAGTTTGATACATATGCCTCCTTTCGAATTAGAGGCAGTATTATTGATGGGCTTCGTAAAGAAGACTGGTTATCTAGAGGCACGAGAGAAAAGTCAAAAAAAATTGAGGCGGCTATTGAAAAACTCGAACAGAAATTAATGAGAAATATTACTGTTCAAGAAATTGCTGATGAGTTAGAGACTAGTGTTGACGAAGTATATGCAACAATGAATGAACATTTTTTTGCAAATATATTATCTATTGATGAGCAGATGAATGAAGGAGAAGAGAAAGAAGCACAGAGTTTCTCGATTCGTGATGATAAAACGGTTATTCCAGAGGAAAAAGTCGTAAAGGATGAACTAGTCCAAGAGATGGCCGCAAAAATTAAAGAGCTTAATGAAAAGGAGCAGCTTGTAATTAGTTTGTTTTATAAGGAAGAATTAACATTAACGGAAATTGGACAAGTAATGAATTTATCTACTTCTCGCATATCTCAAATTCACTCCAAAGCTATATTTAAATTAAGACATTCATTAGAAAAAGTAATATAACGAAAAAGGATGAGTGCACATGAGTTTAAAAGCATTAGAAATGCAAGTTGCATTACCACGAACTTATGATGCAGGGAAGCTTCAAGAACAACAGGATCAAAAACATCAGCAAATGTACACCTTCGCTGCTCAAGAAACCGGTAAGGAGGAAGAAAGAAAGCGAACAACGGTTATTAAGGGGGAAGGGAACGGTAAAGTTACTTCCAAGAAAAAAAGGGATAAGCAGTTTTTCGAAACAGAGATGAGGAAAGATGAAAAGGAATTAGACGATTTAGAGAGAATACAAACGATACATCCTTATAAAGGAAAAAGTATCGACTTTAGTGGATAGAGGGATGAAATGGTTAATTTTTTACTTTTTTTAAGTATTACTTTAAATTTAATTGCTATACTTTGCATCGTTATTTTGTATGTCAGACAAAATCGCTTTGTAAATCTTGAAAAGGATCAGAGAAAGAATTTAGAAGAAATGGAAGAAGTGATTTCTACTTTTATTACAGAAATAAAAGTAGAAAATGAACAGTTTTTAAATAGACTTACTAGCTTTGATCCTAATGAGGATCTACTAGGTAAGAAAGTAGAAGACAATAAGGGTAAAGCTGAAAGTTTGGAATATAAGCCGAGAGAGATAAAAGGCAATAAAGCGATGCTGAATGCTTATAAAAATGTGACGGATTCTATACAAGAAAATAGTTTAACAGAGGATCGGTTGGAGAAGGAAGATGTCAACGAACTATTAAATTTAATCTTGCCACCAGAAAAAAAGCAGAAAGAAAAGTCAATAGTAGAAGTAGCAAAAGAGATGCAGGCGGAAGGGAAAAGCATCGAGGATATAGCAAAAGCATTAAATAAAGGCAAGACAGAGATGGAACTATTGCTTAAATTTAGACAAAATTCGTAAATGTACTTGATTGTGCACAGTACATATGCTATATTAACAAATGGTGTTAATACACACGCTTTTGGATTTAATCATTGGTGCTGTAAACTTTACAGTTTTGATTAAAAATGATAAAAGCGGAGGAAATCAAAACCATTAGGAGGAAAAAAACATGTCAGTTATTTCAATGAAACAATTACTTGAAGCTGGTGTACATTTCGGTCACCAAACTCGCCGTTGGAACCCAAAAATGAAAAAATATATTTTCACAGAGCGTAACGGCATCTACATCATCGACCTTCAAAAAACAGTTAAAAAGGTTGAAGAAGCTTATAACTATGTGAAAGAATTAGCTGGAAACGGCGGTACAGTTCTTTTCGTTGGTACTAAAAAGCAAGCACAAGATTCAGTTAAAGAGGAAGCTATCCGTTCTGGTCAATATTATGTTAACCAACGCTGGTTAGGTGGAACTTTAACTAACTTTGAAACAATTCAAAAACGTATTGCTCGTTTGAAAGATATTGAAAGAATGGCTGAAGACGGTACATTCGACGTACTTCCTAAAAAAGAAGTAGTTCAATTAAACAAAGAGCTTGAGCGTTTAGAAAAATTCCTAGGCGGAATTAAAGATATGAAAAAAATTCCTGACTGCCTATTCATCGTAGATCCACGTAAAGAACGTATTGCAGTAGCAGAAGCTCATAAATTAAATATTCCAATCGTTGGTATTGTTGATACTAACTGTGATCCAGACGAAATTGACGTTGTTATTCCTGCGAATGATGATGCAATCCGTGCTGTTAAATTATTAACTGCGAAAATGGCAGATGCTATTCTTGAAGCTAAACAAGGCGAAGAAGTAACAACTGCTTAATTAGAACCGAATGACTTGTTATACAAAATAGTTTTGGATCAATTGATAAACTAAAATGGATAATAAGTAATTGTTAGGGACTTGTGGAAAAGGTGATAAAGAGCATCCCTCTTATCACCTTTTTTTCAAGCGTCCTGCTTAAAAGGGAGATAAATTGGATAAAAAAATAATACATAAACCTTAAGGAGGCAAATTACTATGGCTGTTACAGCTCAAATGGTAAAAGAACTACGTGAAAAAACTGGTGCTGGAATGATGGATTGTAAAAAAGCACTTACTGAAACAAATGGTGATTTAGATAAAGCGATTGACTTCTTACGTGAAAAAGGGATTTCAAGTGCTGCAAAGAAAGCAGATCGTGTAGCAGCTGAAGGTTCAACTTTCATCGCGGTAGAAGGTAATGAAGCAGTAATTCTTGAAGTTAACTCTGAAACAGATTTCGTTGCGAAAAACGAAGGTTTCCAAACTTTGGTTAAAGAACTTGCTTCCCATCTCTTAGCTACTAAGCCTGCAAGTGTTGAAGAAGCACATACTTCTAATATTACAGAAGGAACTACTGTTGAAGCACACATCAATGCTGCAATCGCTAAAATTGGCGAAAAATTATCTTTACGTCGTTTTGAAATCAAAACAAAAACGGATAATGATGCTTTCGGTGCATACCTTCATATGGGTGGACGCATTGGTGTTCTAACTGTATTAGAAGGAACTACTGATGAATCAGCTGCTAAAGATGTTGCAATGCACATTGCTGCATTAAACCCTAAATATATTTCTCGTGACCAAGTTTCTCAAGAAGAAGTGGCACATGAGAGAGAAGTATTAACACAACAAGCACTTAACGAAGGAAAACCAGCTAACATTGTTGAAAAAATGGTTGAAGGCCGCTTAGGTAAATATTTTGAAGATGTATGTGCACTTGATCAATCATTTGTTAAAAACCCAGATCAAAAGGTTCGCCAATTCGTAGAATCTAAGGGTGCAACTTTACGTGAATTCGTTCGTTACGAAGTAGGAGAAGGAATCGAAAAACGTGAAGATAACTTTGCTGAAGAAGTTATGAACCAAGTAAACAAGAAATAATAAATGAGCGATTAATGTTTTCATAGGGGGCACCATGGTGTTCCCTATTTTTCAAGATATTACAAATAAAGCGGAGGTTTCCATGAGTAGTAATCCAAAATATAAACGTGTTGTTCTGAAATTAAGTGGCGAAGCATTAGCTGGTGAGGCTGGATTTGGTATAAATCCAAGTATCATTAAAAACGTAGCACAGCAAGTAAAGGAAGTTGCTGATCTTGGTGTGGAAGCAGCTGTAGTAGTCGGCGGTGGAAATATTTGGCGTGGTAAAATTGGGGAAGAAATGGGAATGGACCGTGCAAACGCTGATTACATGGGAATGCTCGCTACAGTAATGAATTCATTAGCCCTTCAAGATAGTTTAGAGCAAATGGGCATTGAAACACGTGTTCAATCTTCTATCGAAATGAGACAGGTAGCTGAGCCATATATTAGAAGACGTGCAATTCGACATCTTGAGAAAAAACGTGTTGTGATTTTTGCAGCGGGAACAGGAAACCCTTATTTCTCAACAGATACAACAGCTGCCTTACGAGCTGCTGAAATAGAAGCAGACGTTATACTAATGGCGAAGAATAATGTGGATGGCGTATATTCTGCAGATCCGAAAGTGGATAAAACTGCTACGAAATACGAGGAACTTACTTATTTTGATGTGATTAAAGATGGTCTTGCTGTAATGGATTCAACCGCTTCATCATTATGTATGGACAATGATATTCCGTTAATTGTATTCTCTATTACGGAAAATGGCAATATTAAGAGAGCTGTAATGGGAGAAACAATTGGAACAATAGTGAGGGGGAAAAATAATGCCTAAACAAGTTATCGCTAATACAAAGGACAGAATGGATAAAGCAATTCAAAGCTACTCGCGCGAGCTTGCAAGTATTCGTGCTGGAAGAGCAAATGCTTCCTTATTAGACCGTATTACAGTTGATTATTATGGTGCTCCAACACCGGTTAACCAACTTGCAGGTATCAGTGTACCAGAGGCTAGATTACTTGTTATTCAGCCGTACGATAAAACCGTTCTTGGAGATATTGAAAAAGCTATTCTTAAATCTGATATAGGTTTAAATCCTTCTAATGATGGTAGTGTTATCCGTCTTTCTATTCCAATGTTAACAGAAGAGCGTCGTAAGGAATTAGTGAAGAATGTGAAAAAAGAATCAGAAGAAGCAAAAATTGCTATTCGAAATATTCGCCGTGACGGCAATGATGATTTGAAAAAGTTAGAGAAAAATGGAGAAATCACAGAAGATGATCTTCGCGGCTACAATGATGACATTCAAAAATTAACAGATGAGTACATCAATAAAGTCGATGCTTTAACAAAAGAAAAAGAAAAAGAAATTTTAGAAGTATAATCTAAACGTATTTTAGTGGATATTTCTACATTTCAATTGAATAGGATGTTTACTATTCTTGAGTTAAACCCTCTACTTTATAGGGGGTTTTTTTCTTCATTTTAGCAAAAATAAGGATTGAAATATTGCTCGAAATATTATTTCTTTGCACATAAAATAGTGAAAACCAATGAGTTTTTTAATTGATAGTTGCTTAGGTTGACTATTTTCCTATAATATAGAAAGGGAACTTATTTGATTATCTTTTTGTTGGATAGGTTCATGGAAAAGAATTTAATAGAAAAGTGGATCCTTACCATTAGTAGTTTATGCAATATCGTTATCATGATGATTATCCTAATTAGTAGATAATATAAACAGATATAGATAATAGTATTTACCATATACATAATCACTGTGAATAGAGAGTTACAAAAGGGATCTATTTTGGAGGAGCTATTTTATGTTTAACAAAATAAGGTTATGGAAGAAGAAACCTGTTTCTTCTACTTTCCAAGACCGAATATCAGCACTTAAAATGCGACAAATTCCAGAGCATGTTGCAATTATCATGGATGGAAATGGAAGATGGGCGAAAAAGAGAACGTTGCCTAGAATTGCAGGCCATCATGAAGGAATGAAATGTGTAAAGCGAATTACAGCTATTGCAAATGATCTTGGAATCAAAGTGTTAACTTTATATGCGTTTTCCACAGAAAATTGGAAAAGGCCAAAATCGGAAGTTGATTACATTCTGTCCCTTCCAGAACAATTTCTTAGTACATTTTTGCCTGAATTAATTGAAAAAAATGTTCGCGTAACAGCCATTGGCTATACAGAAGGATTACCAGAATCTACTTTGAATGCCCTAAATCGAGCAGTAGAACAAACAAAGCATAATACAGGTCTTCATTTAAACTTTGCCTTAAATTATGGTTCTCGGGCCGAAATCATAGATGCTGTTAAAAATGTTGTAAAAGACAGTCAAACGGGAAAAATAGAAATAGATAACTTAACAGAAGAAGTATTTTCCTCTTATTTGATGACAGAAGATATAATCGAGCCAGATTTATTAATTCGTACAAGTGGGGAAGTAAGAATAAGCAACTTTATGCTTTGGCAAATAGCTTATTCTGAACTGTACTTTACAAATGTACTATGGCCAGATTTTAATGAACTACATTTATTCGAAGCAATAGAAGAATTTCAAAACAGACAACGCCGTTTTGGCGGAGTCTGAAGAGAGTTGGTTTAGAGATGAAGCAAAGAATCATTACAGCAATTATTGCAATAGCCGTTTTTTTACCATTTGTATTAATTGGAAAACTACCATTAGTTCTTTTTACTTTTCTATTAGTTGGAATTGGTGTATTTGAAATGTTTAGAATGAGAAAAATTTCGTTCTTTTCTATTCCAGGGTTTATTTCATTAGTTACCGTATGGATGATTGTCCTGCCGAATCATTATATAAGTTCATGGAATATGAATAAAATAGAATTGGGCTTAATTGCTGTTTTATTTTATTTAACGTATATGGTTTTTTCTAAAAATAAATTTACATTTGATGATGTTGCTTTTACTATATTAGCTGTCATCTACATTGGAACAGGATTCCATTTCTTTATTGAAATTAGAGAAACCGATTTAGCTTTTCTTATTTATTCGCTATTTATCATTTGGGCAACTGATTCTGGTGCATACTTCATCGGAAGAGCAATTGGAAAACGAAAATTATGGCCAGAAATAAGTCCAAATAAAACAGTTGAAGGATTTATTGGCGGGATAGTCAGTGCTTTAGTAGTAGGAGTTCTATTTAGTGTGTTTGGATACATAGAATGGTCTATAGGTTTTGCTTTTACTACCATCATCTTATCTATTTTTGGACAAATTGGTGATTTAACAGAATCTGCGTTAAAACGTCACTATGATGTGAAGGACTCAGGAAAGTTATTACCAGGGCATGGCGGAATTCTTGATCGGTTTGACAGTCTTATTTTTGTCTGGCCACTGCTTTATTTTATCTTTGAACGTTTTCTTCATTTAATTTAGAATAAATAGTAGAAAAATTGGGTGTAGGAGTGAGGTAGTGAAGTATATTAGTTTGCTAGGGGCGACAGGATCGATTGGAATGCAAACCTTGGATGTTATTAAAAGTCATTCAGATAGGTTTGAATTAGTTGCCTTTTCATCAGGAAAAAATATAGAATTAACAAAAAAGATCATTCAAGAATTTCGTCCGCTGCTTGTATCTGTTGCAGAAAAAAAAGATTATGAGCAATTAAAACAAATCTTCCCAGAAATCCATTTTAGCTATGGAATGGATGGATTGATAGAAGTAGCTGTTTTTGATAAAGCAGATATACTGGTAAATGCAGTAATCGGTAGTGTTGGATTACATCCAACATTACAAGCAATTGAAGCGGGAAAAGTTATAGCGATTGCGAATAAGGAGACATTGGTTACTGCTGGACATATTGTGATGGATGCAGCGGCAAAATATAATGTTCCTGTATTACCAGTTGATAGTGAGCATTCTGCTATTTTTCAATGTTTACAAGGGGAAAACCCGAAAAATATTGAGCGCCTCATTATTACTGCCTCTGGAGGAAGCTTCCGCGACCTTAGTAGAAAAGAGTTAGAGCAGGTGACAGTGGATGATGCTTTAAATCATCCAAATTGGTCAATGGGTGCAAAAATTACGATTGATTCGGCGACAATGATGAATAAGGGGTTAGAAGTAATTGAGGCACACTGGTTATTTGGACTTCCATATGAGAAAATAGATGTATTACTACATAAAGAAAGTATCATTCATTCAATGGTAGAATTCCATGATAGTAGTGTAATCGCTCAATTAGGTACTCCAGATATGCGAATACCCATTCAATATGCTCTTTCGTTTCCAGAGCGTCTTCCAGCTGCGAATGGGAAAAGATTAGATTTAGCTGCGATGGGAAAGTTGCATTTTCAGCATATGGACTTAGAGAGATTTAGATGTCTTCATTTAGCCTTTGAGGCTGGAAAAGCAGGTGGAACTTTACCAACAGTATTAAATGCAGCTAATGAAGTGGCAGTACAAAAATTTTTAAAACAAGAAATTAGCTTTCTGCAAATTGAAGATTTAATTGAAAAAGCACTAAATAGTCATCAGAATATACTAAACCCTAGTCTTGAAGTGATCCAAGAGATTGACTTAGAAACAAGAAAAAGAGTAAGCACACTTCTATAAAAAGGTGGTTAAAAATTTTGTATACAGTTATAGCTTTTATCATCATTTTTGGTGCGTTAGTTTTTTTCCACGAATTAGGGCATTTCGTATTAGCTAAACGTGCAGGCATTTTATGTCGTGAATTCGCAATTGGAATGGGACCTAAAGTTCTTTCTTTAAAAAAGGGAGAAACTGTTTATACGATTCGCCTTCTGCCAATTGGGGGTTATGTGCGGATGGCTGGAGAAGATCCTGAAATGGTTGATATAAAACCTGGTCATCGCATCGGCTTAATCCTTAATGATAAAGAAGAAGTAACGAAAATTATTATAAACAATAAAGAAAAGTATCCGAATGCTCGTGTTATTAATGTAGAGGATGCTGATTTAGAGCATAAGCTTTTTGTGAAAGGATATGTTGAGGAAGACAATGAAGATAATCTTCTCGTTTTTCCTGTGAAAAAGGATGCAGTTTTTGTTGAAAATGGAATCGAAACACAAATTGCACCATATGATCGCCAATTTGCCAGTAAGTCACTATGGCAGCGCACACTTGCTATTTTTGCAGGTCCGGCCATGAACTTTGTGTTAGCTTTTCTTATTTTTATTGTGATTGCCTTATTACAAGGAATTCCTTCAAATGAAGCAAAGCTTGGTAAGTTAACAGATGATGGAGTTGCAATTAGTGCAGGACTGCATGAAGGTGATAATGTCATTAGTATCGACGGACAATCTGTAGGTTCTTGGGAAGAAGTTGTTACCATTATTCAAAAAAGTCCTGGAGAGAACCTAGAATTTTTAATCGATCGTAATGGAAAAGAAATGACGATTGAGGTAACGCCTAAAGAATCGGAAGTAGATGGAAAAACAATTGGGTTAGTTGGTGTATACAGCCCAATGGAGAAATCACCATTAAAGTCTATCCAATTTGGTGCAACACAAACCTATAATTGGACAAAGGAAATTTTTGGTGCAGTTGGTAAACTAGTAACTGGCCAATTTTCGATTGATGCTTTAGGTGGACCTGTAGCCATTTATCAATCAACCGATACGGTTGCTCAATCAGGTGTCTATTCCTTAATGAATTGGGCGGCTGTTTTAAGTATTAACTTAGGTATTATGAATCTTCTTCCGTTACCTGCATTAGACGGTGGGCGACTATTGTTCTTTGCAATTGAAGCAGTTCGTGGTAAACCAATTGACCGGCAAAAAGAGGGCATCGTTCATTTTATTGGATTCGCCTTGCTCATGTTATTGATGATTGTCGTCACTTGGAATGATATCCAACGATTTTTTATACAGTAGGATACTTTTCATTCCCCTTATTGTAAGGGGAATGTTGTTTTGTCAGGAAAATCTTTTTTTGATAATAGGTATGAGACGGTTGACTGCAGTACAAGATACTAGACTTAAATACGTAATATATCCCGTAACAACTTAATAACAACATAAATAATAGAGGTGCAATGATAGATGAAGCAAAGTAAAATGTTAATTCCAACATTAAGAGAAGTACCAGCAGATGCAGATATTAAAAGCCATCAGCTTTTATTAAGAGCAGGCTATATTAGACAAAACGCAAGTGGTATCTATTCTTATTTACCACTAGCAAACAAAGTAATAAAGAAAATTGAACAAATTATTCGTGAAGAAATGGATGCAGCTGGTGGAGTGGAGTTATTAATGCCTGCATTGCAGCAAGCAGAATTATGGCAAGAATCCGGCAGATGGTTTACTTACGGACCTGAATTAATGCGCCTAAAAGACCGTAATAGTAGAGAATTTGCTTTAGGTGCCACACATGAAGAAGTGATAACTAGCCTAGTTCGTGATGAGGTAAAATCCTATAAGCGTTTACCATTAACGCTTTATCAAATCCAAACGAAATTCAGAGATGAGAAAAGACCCCGTTTTGGAATTTTACGCGGCAGAGAGTTTATTATGAAAGATGCCTACAGCTTCCATTCGACGCATGAAAGCTTAGGGGAGGTTTATGACTCAATTTTCCAAGCATATTGCAATATTTTTGAGCGCTGCGGCTTAAATTATCGGGCAGTTATTGCAGATAGTGGAGCAATGGGCGGAAAGGATACGCATGAATTCATGGTGTTATCTGATGTTGGAGAAGATACGATTGCGTATTCAACGGAATCTAATTATGCTGCAAATATTGAAATGGCACCTGTTATTAATTCCTATGATAAATCGGACGAGCCTGCTAAAAAATTAGAAAAAGTAGAAACAAAAGAACAAAAAACTATTGAAGAAGTTTCTTCTTTCTTAAATGTAGCAGCAGAAAAATGCATTAAATCTCTTTTATTTAAAGTTGATGAAAGGTTTGTTCTAGTATTAGTTCGCGGTGACCACGAAGTAAATGATATTAAGGTGAAGAATCTTTTAGAAGCAAATGTAGTAGAATTAGCAGATCAGGCAGATACGGAACAAGTATTAGGAAGCAAAGTTGGTTCAATAGGTCCAATTAACGTGAAAGAGGTAGAAGTAATTGCAGATCACGCTGTGAAAGCAATTGTAAATGGTGTTTGTGGGGCAAATGAAGAGCATTACCATTATGTGAATGTAAATCCAGACCGTGATTTTGCTGTCGATCAATATGCAGATATCCGTTTTATTCAAGAAGGTGACCTATCACCAGATGGAAAAGGTACGATTACTTTTGCTAAAGGAATTGAAGTAGGCCATGTCTTTAAGCTTGGTACTCGATATAGTGAAGCAATGGGCGCGACCTATTTAGATGAAAATGGCAGAAGCCAAGCACTTATTATGGGTTGCTATGGAATTGGTGTGTCAAGAACAATGGCAGCGATAGTGGAGCAATTTAATGATGACAGAGGGATTGTATGGCCAAATGCTGTAGCGCCATTTGATATTCATTTAATTACTGTAAATACAAAAGATGACACACAAAATGAGTTATCCGAAAAATTATATGCAACATTAAAGGCTAATCGTTTTGATGTATTAGTAGATGACCGTGCTGAGCGCGCAGGTGTAAAATTTGCTGATTCTGATTTAATCGGACTTCCAATTCGCATAACAGTTGGTAAAAAAGCAGCTGAAGGTATCGTAGAAGTAAAAGTCAGAAGTACAGGAGAAATGCTAGAAGTACATGAAAGTGAACTTGCTGCTACGATTCTTCGCTTAACACAAGTAGAAGGGTGAGCACAAACAGGATAAAAGAAAAAGGTTTAGCAATTGGCTAAATCTTTTTCTTTTTGTAGATTAGATTGTATGCTAAACTGCATTAAGGAAAAGAACAGTTTATTTCTGTGATATAATATTTTTTATAGAAAATAAGCAAGATTGGAAGGAGCGACATAAATGAGTGATATACAGGGGAAAGTAGATCGTTTCCAGATTTTGCTGCAACAATTGCAATTAACGGAGGATTCATATATTTCCCATTTTCGCAACGCAAGTATAGAAAAAATTGTTGTCGAAAAACGGTCCAAAAAGTGGCATTTTCATTTTTTGTTTGATGATATCATTCCATTTCAAATCTATCAATTATTTACTGCCAAGTTAAAAAGTAGTTTTTCTCATATTGCTACTATTACGTATGATATTCGAGTAAGAAATGGAATCGTTACAGATGTATTAATTCGAGACTATTGGTCTGCATGTATAGAGGAGATGCAAGGAATTTCTCCACCGCTATTAAAACTATTAAATGAACAAGTGCCGCAATTAAATGGAAATAAGCTGACAATTCAAGTTAGAAATGAAATGGAAGGCTTAGCGATTAAGCGTAAATACGCTAATTTAATAACAGACGCCTATCAATATTTTGGTTTCCCTGCAATGAGTTTAGACACAGAAATAGTTGCAGAAAAATCAAATTCAGAGTATGAACAATTCTTGCTTGCGAAGCAAAAAGAGGATGAAGAAAGAGGAAAACAAGCTTTATTAGATATCCAGAAGATGGAAGCTGAAAAAGAAGCTGGTGATTCGCCAATTCCAAGTGGTCCATTAACAATCGGCTTAACGATCAAAGATGATAGCGATTATCGTCGTATGGAAGAGATTGTCGATGAAGAAAGACGTGTTACAGTTCAAGGATATGTCTTCTTTGCAGAAACAAAAGAGCTGCGCAGTGGGCGAACGCTATTAACCTTTAAAATAACAGATTATACAAGCTCTATCCTTGTCAAAATGTTCTCTCGTGATAAAGAGGATGCAGCTCTTTTCCAATTGGTCAAAAAAGGAATGTGGCTTAGAGCACGGGGAAGCATTCAAAATGATACATTCGTTCGCGATTTAGTGATGATAGGAAATGATTTAAATGAAATTAAGCCTGTTGAGCGGAAGGATACCGCTAAAGAGGATGAAAAACGAGTTGAGCTGCATCTTCATACACCAATGAGTCAAATGGATGCTGTTTCATCTGTCGCAACTCTTGTGGGCCAAGCGAAAAAATGGGGACATAAAGCAATTGCTATCACGGATCATGCTGTTGCGCAATCATTCCCGGAAGCTTTTGGTGCTGGAAAGAAAAATGACGTTAAAATTCTTTATGGCGTCGAAATGAATCTGGTAGATGACGGTGTACCAATAGCTTATAATCCAAAGGATATCGAGTTAGAGGATGCGACCTATGTAGTATTCGACGTGGAGACAACTGGACTTTCGGCTGTATATAACACGATTATTGAACTGGCTGCAGTTAAAATTCATAATGGAGAAATTATCGATCGGTTTGAATCTTTTGCCAATCCGCATCATCGTCTTTCTGCGACAACCATTAATTTAACCGGTATTACTGATGATATGGTAGAAAGTGCACCAGAAATTGATATCGTCTTACGCAAGTTTGCAGATTGGACAGGCGATAGTATCTTAGTTGCTCATAATGCCTCCTTTGATGTTGGCTTTTTGAATGTCGGCTATCAGAAGGCAGGGCTGCCTAAATCGACAAATGCGGTCATTGATACATTGGAACTGGGGAGATTTTTATACCCAGAAATGAAAAATCATCGTTTAAATACACTCGCGAAGAAATTCGATATCGAATTAACTCAGCATCACCGCGCCATTTATGATGCTGAAGCTACTGGATATCTCGCTTTAAAAATGTTAAAAGATGCTGCTGAAAAGGGCATCACGAATCATAATCAATTAAATGATAATATGGGACAAGGAAATGCCTACCAAAGGGCACGGCCTTATCACTGTACAGTGCTCGCACAAAATGAGGTAGGTCTTAAAAATCTCTTTAAACTCGTTTCGATTGCACATATTAATTACTTCTATCGTGTTCCTCGTATTCCGAGATCAGTCTTGCAAAAATATCGAGAAGGTTTATTAGTAGGATCAGCTTGTGATAAAGGGGAAGTCTTTGAAGCAATGATGCAAAAGGCTCCAGAAGAAGTAGAAGATATTGCGCCATTTTATGATTATTTAGAAGTAATGCCAAAAGAGGTGTACGCTCATTTAATTGAAATGGAGCTAGTACAAGATGAAAAAGCATTAGAAGAAATAATCGGGAATATCGTAAAACTTGGGGATAAGTTAGATATACCAGTTGTTGCTACAGGGAATGTGCACTATCAAAATCCTAACGATAAAATCTATCGAGAAATTCTAGTTGGTTCACAAGGTGGAGCGAATCCGCTTAATCGCCATAAGCTTCCAGATGTCCATTTTCGTACAACAAATGAAATGCTGGACTGCTTCAGTTTCCTTGGAAAAGAAAAGGCAAAAGAAATAGTCGTAACAAATACTAATAAAATTGCCGATATGATTGATGTTATTAAACCAATCAAAGACGATCTTTATACACCGAAAATTGAAGGATCAGAAGAAGAGATGCGGGAAATGAGCTATGGCATGGCTAGACGTATTTATGGTGATGAGTTACCAGAAATCGTAGAAGCACGCTTAGAAAAGGAACTAAAAAGTATTATTGGTCATGGATTTGCCGTAATTTACTTGATTTCCCATAAGCTCGTGAAAAAGTCGTTAGATGACGGATACTTAGTAGGTTCGCGTGGATCCGTTGGTTCTTCCTTTGTAGCTACCATGACAGAGATAACCGAGGTTAATCCATTGCCGCCACATTATATTTGTGCGGAATGTAAATACTCGGAGTTTTTTAACGATGGTTCGGTTGGATCTGGCTTTGACTTGCCAGATAAAAATTGTCCTAACTGTGGGGCTCGCTTGAAGAAAGATGGTCACGATATTCCATTTGAAACTTTCCTAGGATTTAAAGGAGATAAGGTTCCCGATATTGATTTGAACTTTTCTGGTGAATATCAGCCAAAAGCGCATAACTATACAAAAGTGCTCTTTGGTGAAGAGTATGTGTATCGCGCAGGTACAATTGGTACAGTTGCGGATAAAACAGCATATGGCTATGTAAAGGCATATCAAAATGATAATAATTTACAAATTCGCGGTGCAGAAATTGATCGATTAGCATCTGGATGTACTGGGGTTAAACGTACAACCGGTCAGCATCCAGGGGGAATCATTGTAATCCCCGACTATATGGATGTGTACGATTTTACGCCAATTCAATTTCCGGCAGATGATCGGAATTCTGAATGGAAAACAACCCATTTTGATTTCCATTCCATCCATGATAATGTTCTAAAGCTTGATATTCTAGGGCACGATGATCCAACTGTTATTAGAATGCTTCAAGATTTAAGTGGAATTGATCCAAAGACCATTCCAACAGATGATCCTGAAGTAATGAAAATATTCAGTGGTACCGAGTCCCTTGGAGTAACACCAGAACAAATTTATTGCAAAACGGGAACATTTGGTATCCCTGAATTTGGAACAAAATTTGTTCGACAAATGTTAGAAGATACAAAGCCGACAACTTTTTCTGAATTAGTACAGATTTCTGGCTTGTCCCATGGTACAGATGTATGGTTAGGAAATGCACAAGAACTTATTCATAATAATATTTGTAACTTAAGTGAAGTAATCGGATGTCGTGATGATATTATGGTTTATTTGATATATCAAGGTCTTGATCCAAGTTTTGCTTTCAAGATTATGGAAAGCGTGCGTAAAGGAAAAGGCCTGACAGATGAAATGGAAGAGGAAATGAGAAAGAATGAAGTACCAGAATGGTATATTGATTCTTGTAAAAAAATAAAATACATGTTTCCTAAAGCCCATGCTGCTGCATATGTCTTAATGGCAGTAAGAATTGCCTATTTTAAAGTGCATCATGCCCTATTATATTATGCAGCTTATTTTACCGTTCGCGCCGATGATTTTGATATTGATGCAATGGTAAAAGGATCCCATAGTATTAAAGCAGTAATTGATGAAATTACAGCAAAAGGATTAGATGCATCAACGAAAGAGAAAAACTTATTAACGGTAATGGAGCTTGCTTTTGAAATGGTAGAAAGAGGATACACATTTAAGAAAGTGGACTTATATAAATCAAGTGCTACTGAATTTATTATTGAAGGAAACTCTCTTATCCCTCCGTTTAACAGTATTCCTGGACTTGGGACAAATGCTGCCATTAATATTGTAGAAGCAAGAAAAGATGGTGAATTCTTATCGAAAGAGGATTTACAGCAGCGTGGAAAAGTATCAAAAACAATTATGCAATATCTAGAGAATCATGGGTGCTTAGCTGATATGCCAGATCAAAACCAGCTTTCTTTATTCTAAAACTCTTTCTTAATAAGAGAAGAAACCTTGAAACTACGGACTTTCATTTGCATAAATGAAGTGGTTATGGTATAGTTTATTTGGAAATACTAAGGATAACTTTCGCGAATGGAGAGTGGGGCAACCCACTCTTTCCTGTTTGTATTAGGGTTTTTTTTCCTAAAATCAAAGGAAAGGGTATCGCTGATTGATGGATGAGCAACAAAGAGTACATATTTCAGGCTGCTAAGTTGACTCTAAAAACATAATAAGGTTCCTTGCTTAAGGAGGGAAAAATTTTGAGCAAAGTAACAGAAATAGTCGAAGAAATGGTACATCCTATTTTAGATGAACTACACTTAGAATTAGTAGATGTCGAATATGTAAAAGAGGGACCAAACTGGTTTTTACGGGTATATATTGACAAAGATACAGGTGTAGATATTGATGAATGTGCAGTCGTTAGTGAAAAACTTAGTGAGAAGTTAGATGAAGTCGATCCGATTTCAGAAAACTATTTTCTTGAGGTTTCTTCACCTGGAGCAGAGCGACCATTAAAAAAAGACAAAGACTTTGAAAAAGCGATTGGAAAAAATGTCTATATTAAAACATATGAACCGATTGAAAAGGAAAAAACATTCGAAGGAGTCTTAACAGCTTTTGATGGTAAAACAGTAACAGTTGAAGTGAAAATTAAAACAAGAAAGAAAACGATTGAGATTCCATACGAAAAAGTGGCAAAAGCAAGACTTGCAGTTAGTTTTTCATAATGTATAAAGAATCGATAAAATGTCTTTTGTAATCGATCATTATAATTTTTCATAAAAGAGAATAAAGGGGGATAAACGCTCATGAGCAGTGAATTAGTTGATGCTCTAGTGTTACTTGAAAAAGAAAAAGGAATATCACGTGAAGTGATCATGGATGCCATGGAAGCAGCTTTGATCTCCGCTTACCGTCGTAATTTTAACCAAGCACAAAATGTACGAATTGATTTGAATTTAGGTGCTGGATCTATGCGTGTATTTGCTAGAAAAGAAGTAGTAGATGAGGTGTTTGACCCACGTCTTGAAATTTCTTTAGAAGATGCACAAAGAATTAATCCAAACTATGAAGTGGAAGATGTAGTGGAGTTGGAAGTAACGCCAAAAGACTTTGGTAGAATTGCTGCCCAAACTGCTAAACAAGTAGTAACACAAAGAGTTCGCGAAGCAGAAAGAGGAATTATTTATTCTGAATTTATTGATCGCGAAGAAGATATCATGACAGGAATTGTTCAACGCCAAGACAGTAAATTTATTTACGTCAGCTTAGGCAAAATTGAAGCGATTTTACCAACAAATGAACAAATGCCTAATGAGCATTATAAACCGCATGATCGTATTAAAGTTTTCCTGACAAAAGTGGAAAAGACAACAAAAGGTCCCCAAATCTTTGTGTCTAGAACACATCCTGGGCTACTTAAAAGATTATTTGAGATGGAAGTACCTGAAATTTATGATGGTACAGTTGAAATAAAATCAGTTGCTCGTGAAGCGGGAGATCGCTCTAAGATTTCTGTTCATTCTGAGAACGAAGAGGTAGATCCGGTAGGTTCATGTGTAGGCCCAAAAGGAACTCGTGTACAGACGATTGTTAATGAGTTAAAAGGGGAAAAGATTGATATTGTTAAGTGGTCAAGTGATCCTACTGTTTTCGTTGCAAATGCTCTTAGTCCTTCAAAGGTATTAGAAGTTATTGTAAACGAAGAAGATAAAGCAACAACGGTTATTGTTCCCGATTATCAATTGTCGCTGGCTATCGGAAAGCGAGGCCAAAATGCACGTCTGGCTGCAAAGCTAACAGGCTGGAAAATTGATATCAAATCCGAGTCAGAAGCAAGAGAAGCTGGAATTTATCCTACTGAAAATTCATTGATTAAGTTTGATGATGAAGTAGAAGAGGATGATTTCCGCTTAAACACAGAAGATTTCGAGTGATAGAGGTGAATGTGTGTGAACAAACCAAGAAAAGTACCAATGCGTAAATGTGTTGCTACCGGTGAAATGAAGCCGAAGAAAGAACTAGTTCGCATCGTTCGTTCCAAAGAAGGGATTGTATCCGTCGATTTAACGGGAAAAAAATCTGGTCGAGGAGCATATCTCTCATTGGATAAAGAAGCAGTACTATTAGCCAAGAAGAAGAATATTCTTTCTAGCCAGCTTGAAGTTACTGTAGATGATACAGTTTATGACGAGCTGTTAGAACTAATAGATAAGGAGCAAAGACAATCCAAATGAACGATAACAAGTGGATGTCATTACTTGGCTTAGCAAATCGAGCACGGAAAATAACCTCAGGTGAGGAATTGACCGTTAAAGAAATTAGAAGCGGTAATGCAAAGCTAATATTATTGTCGGAAGATGCGTCACAAAACACGACAAAGAAAATCACTGATAAATGTCGTTCCTATAAAGTACCAGTGAAGCTTGTTTCAAATAGGGAAATCCTAGGTAAAGCAATAGGGAAAGAACAACGAGTGGTTGTCGCTGTTTTGGATAATGGATTTGCAAAAAAACTTTTAACGCTGCTCGATTAATTCTAGCGGGGGTGAAATGATGAGTAAAGTGCGAGTATACGAATACGCAAAAAAATATAACATTTCAAGCAAGGATGTTATTGCAAAATTAAAAGAGATGAATATAGAAGTCTCAAACCATATGACTACATTGGAAGAGGATACAGTCAAAAAATTAGATAGTATATATAATAAAAAGAATGAAGAAAATAAGCCAAAAGCGCCAGCTGCGAAAGTGGCTGCTAAAAATATCGCCGACGAGTATGAAAAAGAAAGCGATGAAATGGCTGAAAAGGGGAAAGTAAATCAATCTGTGAAAAATACTAAAGATAATAAGCCAGGTTTTAACAAACCAAAAAATAATAATAATAACAATAAGAATAGAAATAACAATCGTAAAGGGAAGCAAAATACTGCTCCAGCTGCACCGCCAGCTCCGAAAAAAGAAAAAGAATTACCAGAGAAAATTACATTCAGTGAATCGTTAACCGTTGCTGAATTAGCAAAAAAATTGCACCGAGAACCATCTGAAATCATCAAAAAATTATTCCTTCTTGGTGTGATGGCAACCATCAACCAAGAATTAGATAAAGATGCAATTGAATTAATCTGTACAGATTATGGTGTAGAGGTCGAAGAGGAAATCCAAATTGATACGACAGATCTAGAAGTATACTTTGCAGATGAAGAAGGCGTAGAATTAGTAGAACGTCCATCTGTTGTTACCATAATGGGACACGTTGACCACGGGAAAACAACATTGCTTGACAGCATACGTAATACGAAAGTAACAGCAGGAGAAGCTGGTGGTATTACTCAGCATATTGGTGCATACCAAATTGAGGAGAATGGCAAGAAAATTACTTTCCTTGATACACCTGGACATGCGGCCTTTACTACAATGCGTGCACGTGGTGCGAAAATCACTGATATCACAATTCTTGTTGTTGCTGCTGATGATGGTGTTATGCCACAAACAATTGAAGCAATTAACCATGCAAAAGCAGCTGAGGTTCCAATTATCGTTGCTGTTAATAAAATGGATAAACCAACCGCTAATCCAGATCGCGTAATGCAAGAATTAACAGAACATGGATTAGTACCAGAAGCTTGGGGTGGGGATACTATCTTTGTTCCACTTTCCGCTTTAAGTGGTGAAGGTATTGACTCTCTGCTTGAAATGATTCTTTTAGTAGGAGAAGTAGAAGAGTATAAAGCAAATCCAGACCGTAATGCAGTTGGTACTGTTATTGAAGCACAATTAGATAAAGGAAAAGGTTCGGTAGCAACATTGCTTGTACAAAATGGTACATTGCATATAGGGGATCCGATTGTTGTTGGGAACACATTTGGTCGTGTGCGTGCAATGGTTAATGATCTTGGCCGCCGAGTTAAAACAGCAGGACCATCAACGCCAGTGGAAATCACTGGGTTAAACGATGTTCCTCAAGCTGGTGATCGCTTTGTTGTTTTCAAAGACGAGAAAACTGCAAGACAAATTGGAGAAGCTCGTTCCACACAAGCGATTCAAGCGCAAAGATCTGAAAAAACAAGAATCAGCTTAGACAACCTGTTTGAACATATGAAACAAGGGGAAATGAAAGATATTAATATCGTTCTTAAAGCCGATGTTCAAGGTTCAGCAGAAGCGTTAGCAGCTGCTCTTTATAAAATCGAAGTAGAAGGCGTAAACGTAAAAATCATCCATACAGGTGTAGGGGCGATTAATGAATCAGATATTACCCTTGCTGCAGCATCAAATGCGATTGTAATTGGATTTAATGTACGTCCTGACGTAAACGCGAAAAGAGCGGCAGATGCTGAAGAAGTAGATGTACGCTTACACCGTATTATCTATAAAGTTATCGAAGAAATTGAAGCAGCGATGAAAGGGATGCTTGATCCTGAGTTCCAAGAAAAGATTATTGGTCAAGCGGAAATTCGTCAAACTTTCAAGGTTTCTAAAATCGGTACCATTGCAGGCTCTTATGTAACGGACGGGAAAATTACAAGAGACAGCGGTATTCGTTTAATCCGTGATGGTGTTGTTATTTTCGAAGGGGAAATTGATGCATTAAAACGTTTCAAGGACGATGCAAAAGAAGTAGCTCAAGGTTACGAATGTGGTATTACCATCAAAAACTTTAACGATGTTAAAGAAGGCGATATTATCGAAGCATATGTAATGGAAGAAATTGAGCGTAAATGATTGTTGGATTAATGTCAGTGGAATGCATTATTTATGATGCCCACTCATTAAAAGAAAAGCGGGCGGTTCTGCAAAGAATTATGACCCGCTTAAAGCAAAAATTTAATATCTCTATTTCAGAAGTCGGGTATCAAGATACTTGGCAAAGAACAAAAATTGCTGTTGTTACCGTTGCTTCTGCGCGAGTTTCGGCTGAAGGTGTGCTGCAACAGACACAACAGTTTATTGATTCTTTTCCTGAAATAGAGAGAACCATAACAGATATAGAATGGCTTTAAAAAAATGAGGTGAATTGCGCGATGAGTCTAAGACCAAATCGTGTTGGTGAACAAATGAAGAAGGAACTAGGCGAGATTATTAGCCGTAAGATAAAAGATCCTCGCATTGGTTTCGTAACGGTTACAGACGTTAATGTTACTGGTGACCTTCAACAAGCAACTGTGTATATTTCTGTACTTGGCGACCAAGAACAACGGGAAAATACACTAAAAGGACTAGCAAAAGCGAAAGGATTTATCCGTTCTGAAATCGGACAAAGAATTCGTTTACGCAAAACTCCTGAAATTACGTTTGAATTTGATGAGTCGATAGATTACGGAAATAGAATTGATACATTATTGCATCAAATCGCAAAAGAAAATCCGTCCAGTGATGACGAAAGAAAATGATGTAACATAAACTTGCTCCTATCGGACTTTTTCCATGATACTTATGGATGGACGATAGGAGTTTTTTTATAAGCGGTGGAAATGAAGCCCATTGAATTCCACTCTAGGAACTTGCTTTCTGCTGGACGGAGGAGCCTCCTCGGCATATCCTTGTGGTTTTCCCTCAAATCCGGCAGGAGTCAAATTTCCTCCGCCGCATTAACAAGACTTTTAAATTATATTACAATTGAGGACTCAAGATTAAGAGTTTTTTTCATAAAATGAATAAAGGATGAGGTATATGGAAGGGATTTTACCATTATGGAAGCCCAAGGGGCTTACTTCCCATGATTGTGTTTTTCGTTTGCGGAAGATTTTACATATGAAACGAATCGGTCATACTGGAACATTGGATCCGGATGTAACTGGTGTATTACCAATTTGTTTAGGAAGAGCAACAAAAGTAGCTGAATATATAACAGACGCAGGAAAAGAATATGTAGGAGAAGTAACGATAGGGTACTCTACGACAACGGAGGATCGTTCTGGCGAAAAGGTCGAGGAGAAAAAAGTAGCGGAAATCATTACGCGAGATAGAATAGAAGCGATTTTACGAGAACTAACAGGGGAAATTACACAAACACCACCAATGTATTCAGCTGTTAAAGTAAATGGGAAAAGGCTTTATGAATATGCTAGACAAGGGATTGAGATTGACCGTCCTTCTAGGCAAGTAAACATTTACTCCTTAGATTTAATCGACGAATGGCAAGTGTTACAGGGAGACACTGTATCCTTCCGTTTTAGAGTGAGCTGTAGTAAAGGCACCTATATTCGCACACTTGCTGTTATGATCGGCGAAAAATTAGGGTATCCTGCCCATATGTCAGACTTGTGCCGAACTCGTTCTGCCGCCTTTACGAAACAAGAGTGTGTAACATTTGAAGAACTAGAGAAATATGTAGAAAATGGGAAGCTGGAAAACTATATTTATCCACTGGAAGACGCGCTTTTACATTTGCCGAAATATGAAATAAATGATACATTAGCAATGAAGGTACGAAACGGAACGGTATTAGAAACTCCTGCTTATCTACTAGATGAACAGGAACCAATTGTCATTCAAACAACAACAGGTGAAGCGTTAGCTATATATGTTCAGCATCCAACAAAACAAGGATTAATCAAACCGTCCAAAATATTAAAAATCTTGGAGTAACCATTGATGCTCTCGTTCACCTTGAAAGAAAGTTTAACGACAAATGAGAAAAAAGAAATTTGTTAGAAAAGGTGAGTAGCACAGTGAAGATAGTTAGAATAAACCATTCAGAACGAAATAAAGAGCATGATAATCCGCCAATTTCCATTGCGTTAGGTTCCTTTGACGGAGTTCATCTTGGCCATCAAAAGGTAATTGGCGAAGCGAAAAGAGTGGCAGATGAAAATGGATGGAGCAGCGCGGTGATGACATTTGACCCCCATCCTTCAATCGTATTAGGTGGAAAAACAAAAAAAGTAGATTACTTAACATCTTTTGAAGCAAAAGTAGAACAATTAGCAAACTTAGGGATCGATTATTTATTTATTGTCGATTTTACGATTGAATTTGCTAGCTTGCCTCCTCAAGAATTCGTTGATTTGTATTTAATTGATTTAAATGTGAAACATGTAGTAGCCGGTTTTGATTATACTTATGGAAAGAAAGCTCAGGGCACAGCCGAGACTCTTTCTAAGCATTCACGTGGTAAATATGAAACAACGATTATTGGCAAAGAGACTTTTGGGGGCGAGAAAGTAAGTTCTACTTTAATTCGCTCTCTTATAAATAATGGTGAAATGGAAAAGGTGCCTGCTCTTTTAGGTAGACACTATTCAGTAAATGGGACGGTTATCCATGGCGACAAACGCGGAAGAACGATTGGTTTTCCTACAGCAAATGTGAAATCAACTAGCGATGTCATTTTACCTCCGCTAGGTGTATATGCAGTTCGATTCTTTGTCAATGAAAAATGGTATGAAGGAGTCTGTAACCTCGGTACAAAACCGACCTTTCAGCCCGATGAGAAAAAGATTAGTATCGAAGTCCATATTTTTGACTTTCATCAAGATATTTATGGCCATTCCGTAATCATTGAATGGCATAAACGAATTAGAAGCGAACAAAAATTCAATGGCATCGACGAACTAGTAGCCCAAATTGAAAAAGACAAGCAAACTGCCTTACAATACTTTTATGAAAAGGCACAATAAGAAAAAGAAAAGCAACCTGAATATTTCTAACTAGATTGGGATATACTGAAAAATATATCCCAACTAAATAATGGAAAGAAACTAGTGTTTTCTAGTGTGATTTTTAGCAGGACTGACTAGAAATACCCTAAGACTTACAATAGTAGTCAATTTTTTTTGGATTTTATTTTTATGTTCTTTGTTTATAAAAAAATAAAAGGTTATGTCTTGATTTTTCCAAAGAAAACAGTTATTCTTAAAGACGTACTAAAAACAACCTTTGCTTGGCAAAATCGAATCACCAACGTTTTGCTCGGTAATTGGGGATTAGTGTAATAGAATTAGGAGGTGAAACAGGATGGCAATCACTCAAGAACGTAAAAACGAACTTATCAATGAGTACAAAACGCATGAGAACGATACTGGATCTCCAGAAGTTCAAATCGCTGTCCTTACTGAGTCAATCAATAATTTGAATGAACATTTACGTACACATAAAAAGGATCATCACTCACGTCGTGGTCTTTTGAAAATGGTAGGTAGACGTCGTAATCTTTTAACTTACCTACGTAATAAAGACGTTCAACGTTACCGTGTTTTAATTAACAAACTTGGTCTACGTAGATAGTTAAAAAAAGCGGGATATTTTTCCCGCTTTTTTATTGTAAATAAATGCGAATCTAACATATGATTAGTATAGATTACATAAATTAATTTCGTTTTTTAGTTACATAAAATGTGTATACTAGTAGAAGAGAAATTTAAGGATAGTATTCTTTATTTTATAAAATAACGCAGGTTTTAGGTAGTTCTTAACCGGAAACTTCCATGAAGTGAATGAGTAGAGAGGGGTTTATGAATGGGACAAGATAAGCATGTCTATTCCATTGACTGGGCTGGAAGAAAGCTTACAGTTGAAATTGGACAATTAGCAAAACAGGCAAATGGTGCAGTACTTGTACGATACGGGGATACAGCTGTATTAAGCACAGCAACTGCTTCAAAAGAACCAAAGAACTTAGACTTCTTTCCATTAACAGTAAATTATGAAGAGCGTCTATATGCGGTTGGGAAAATTCCTGGCGGTTTCATCAAAAGAGAAGGACGCCCAAGTGAAAGAGCAATACTTGCAAGCCGCTTAATTGATCGACCAATTCGCCCATTATTTGCAGATGGCTTCCGTAATGAAGTACAAGTTGTCAGCTTAGTAATGAGCGTGGATCAAGATTGTACGTCAGAAATGGCCGCTATGTTTGGATCTTCATTAGCATTATCTGTTTCTGATATTCCATTTGGAGGACCAATTGCTGGTGTTTATGTTGGAAGAATCGATGGAAAATTTGTCATCAATCCAACGGTTGAACAAGCAGAAAAAAGTGATATTAACCTTGCTGTTGCAGGTACAAAAGATGCAATCAACATGGTTGAAGCTGGTGCCGATGAAGTACCAGAAGAAGTAATGCTTGAAGCAATTATGTTTGGACATGATGAGATTAAACGCCTAATTGCATTCCAAGAAAAAATTGCAGCAGAGATTGGCAAAGAAAAAATGGAAGTTGTACTATACGAATTGAATAAAGACATCGAAGCAGATGTGCGTGCATTATGTGAAAGCGAAATGCTAGATGCTATTCGTGTACAAGAGAAGCATGCTCGCGAAGCAGCTATTAAAGAAGTAAAAGATTCTGTCATTGCAAAATATGAAGCAGAAGAAGCAGAAGAAGAAGATTTAAAACAAGTGAAAGCTATTTTAGATAAATTAGTGAAAAATGAAGTTCGTCGTCTCATCACTGAAGATAAAGTTCGTCCAGATGGACGTGGCTTAGAAGAAATTCGCCCACTGTCTTCTGAAGTGCATTTATTACCGAGAACACACGGGTCAGGACTATTTACTCGTGGACAAACTCAAGCATTAAGTATTTGTACATTAGGTGCTTTAGGAGATGTGCAAATATTGGATGGCCTTGGGGTAGAAGAAGAAAAACGATTTATGCATCACTATAATTTCCCTAATTTCAGTGTTGGTGAAACAGGACCAATGCGTGGACCTGGACGAAGAGAAATCGGTCATGGTGCGCTAGGGGAAAGAGCATTAGAACCAATTATTCCTTCTGAAAAAGACTTCCCATATACAATTCGCCTTGTATCAGAAGTATTAGAATCCAATGGTTCCACTTCACAGGCTAGTATTTGTGCAAGTACCCTTGCTATGATGGATGCTGGTGTGCCAATTAAAGCACCAGTTGCTGGTATTGCAATGGGGCTGATTAAATCTGGTGAACATTATAGTATTTTAACAGATATTCAAGGGATGGAAGATCATCTAGGAGATATGGACTTTAAAGTAGCTGGTACTTCTAAAGGGGTAACGGCACTTCAAATGGATATAAAAATTGATGGATTATCACGTGAAATTTTAGAAGAAGCATTACAGCAAGCTAAGATTGGCCGTATGCAAATTCTTGAATCCATGTTGGCAACAATCAATACACCTAGAGAATCACTATCTTCTTATGCGCCAAAAATTTTAATGATGTCTATCAACCCAGACAAAATTCGCGATGTTATTGGACCAAGTGGTAAACAAATCAATAAAATTATTGAAGAAACTGGCGTTAAAATTGATATCGAGCAAGATGGTACTGTATTTATTTCTTCTGTTGATGATGAAATGAATAACAAAGCAAAACAAATTATCGAAGATATCGTTCGTGAAGTTGTTGTTGGACAAATGTATCTTGGTAAAGTAAAACGAATCGAGAAATTCGGTGCGTTCGTTGAAATTTTCAACGGAAAAGATGGACTTGTTCATATTTCAGAGCTTGCTGAAGAAAGAATTGGCAAGGTAGAAGATGTAGTAGCAATCGGTGATGAAATCCTTGTGAAAGTAACAGAAATTGATAAACAAGGAAGAGTAAATTTATCTCGTAAAGCTGTTTTGAAAGAACAAAAAGAACAAGCTGAGAATGCAAAAAACTAATAAAATTGAAATCAAGGGTACCCGCTAAAAAACTACTTATGTTTTTTAGCGGGTATTTTTTGTGGAATGAAAAGGAACGTTTTGAACAAAATAATAGGAGAAAAGGATAAGTTAAGTCCGTCATTAAGCGTTCTACCTTGTCCTTTCCTATCATATGGTAGTAACTAGGGGGGAAAAGGTGATGAAGAAAACAGTTTCACTTATAGGAATACTAGCCATCTCTTGGTTTTTAGTTAATAATCCTTGGGCTGATACATATGTAAGTACTTTACAAGAAAACGCTGTCTCAGTGACAGCAACTAACTCTTTATATACGACGATAAGCGAGAAAGCGAAAGACTATGAAAAGAAGCCGATTGATGCCAAGCTTGATCCTGTATGGAAAGCTATTCCTGGATTAAATGGGGTGACAGTGGATATTGATGCTTCTTACAAGAATATGAAAAAAGAAAAGAAATTCAATGAACAAAGATTGGTTTTTAAGCAAGTGAAACCAAAAATTACACTAAATGATTTGCCACCTGCTCCTATTTATAAAGGGAATCCAGAAAAAGAAATGGTAAGCTTTATTATAAACGTAGCATGGGGAAATGAATTTTTACCTGACATACTATCAACCTTAAAAAAGCATCATGTCAAGGCGAGTTTTTTCTTGGAAGGCAGATGGGTTCAGAAAAACCCAGATCTTGCTAAAATGATTGCAGAAGCAGGGCATGAACTCGGAAATCATTCCTATACCCATCCAGATATGAGTAAAATTAGCAGTAGTAAAATTCATGAGGAAATCGTAAAAACAAATGATGTCATCGAAGCGACAACTGGTAAGCAAGTCACATTATTAGCGCCACCAAGTGGGTATTTTAATAATGAAGTAGTGAAAATTGCCGCTCAACAAAAGCTTAAAACAGTAATATGGTCTGTGGATACGATTGATTGGCAAAAACCAAGTCCTGATACATTGCTTAAAAGAGTTACAGGGAAGATCCATAATGGGGCTCTAATCCTTATGCATCCAACAGAAGTTACTACAAATAGCCTTGAACATTTAATTATCGAAATCAAAAATAAAGGATATAAAATCGATACAGTTAGTGACATGCTTAGTGAAGAACGAGAAAGCATAAAAACAAAAAAATAGTAGTTCGATTCATCTTATAGTATTCTATAAAGAGAAAACGTTTTATTATAGTCTTGCTTCTTATAGAAGAAAAACAACATCTATAAGAAAGGACATGGCAAATGAAGCCAGTCTTCCTTTTAAAGGGGAACTAACCGCTATTCATTTTTAAAATGGATATATGTTATCATTATATTAAAACAATATTTTGGAAAAAATAAGAGGAATAAGATATACTAGCAGTCGCAGCTACTTTTTGCAACTTGGTAGAAGAACAGGAGGAACATAATTGATCAAAAGATATACTTGCCAAAATGGAGTAAGAATTGTATTGGAAAACATTCCAACGGTACGTTCCGTTGCTATTGGCGTATGGATTGGTACAGGATCTCGTAAAGAAGATGAAAAGAACAATGGGGTATCTCACTTTTTAGAGCATATGTTTTTTAAAGGAACAAAAACACGTAGTGCGAGAGAAATTGCAGAATCATTTGATAGTATTGGCGGCCAGGTAAATGCTTTTACTTCAAAAGAATATACTTGTTATTACGCAAAGGTTTTAGATACACATGCTGATATGGCGTTAGAAGTGTTAGCAGATATGTATTTTAACTCGACATTTGATGAGGAAGAATTAAAGAAAGAGAAAAATGTTGTCTGTGAAGAGATTAAAATGTATGATGATACACCTGATGATATTGTTCATGATTTATTGAGTCAGGCAATTTATGATAAACATCCACTTGGCTATCCGATTTTAGGAACTGAAGAGACACTGGCTACGTTTAATGGAGATACGCTAAGAGAGTATATGTTTAATCATTATACACCAGAGAATACGGTTATTTCGATCGCAGGAAACATTACCGAAGCATTTATTTCAGAAGTAGAAAAATATTTTGGGTCATTTGAAGCCGGTAAATCCGAAATAGAACTAGTAAAGCCTTCTTTCCATGCCAATAATTTTTCACGCAAAAAGGAAACAGAGCAAGCACATCTATGCTTAGGTTTTAATGGGTTACAGGTGGGACATGATAAAATGTATACACTTGTATCTTTAAATAATATTCTTGGCGGCAGTATGAGTAGTCGATTATTCCAAGATGTACGCGAACAAAAGGGTTTAGCTTATTCGGTATTCTCTTATCACTCCGCATACCAAGACAGTGGAATAGTGACAATCTATGGTGGCACAGGAGCTAAGCAGTTAGATGAATTATTTGATACTATTCAAAATACGCTTGCCCTCTTGAAAAAAGAAGGAATTACCGAAAAGGAACTTCTAAATAGTAAAGAGCAGCTAAAAGGCAGCTTGATGCTAAGCTTAGAGAGCACTAATAGCCGTATGAGCAGAAATGGAAAAAATGAACTGTTATTAGGTAAACATCGCTCCTTAGATGATATCATTGCCGATATTGATCGTGTCACAAAAGAAGAAGTTGATCAAATGGCAAATGATATATTCACTGACACATTCTCGGTCTCTCTAATCAGCCCAGACGGACAATTACCAAAAGCACTTCAATAAAAAGCTACATATATAATAAAGAGCTAGGAAACAGAATTCCCTTCTGAATCCTAGTTTTTTTATGTTTGAGCACTTCTAAAAATATTTTCTTGCTTTCCCCTTTATAAAGGAGTTGCCATAACTCACTTCTGAAAAATCCCTGTCCACGAAGAGGAGACTTCAACCAAAACTTGTTCCGAACATCGTTATTTATATTCTAGATAAGGAAAGAAACCATCTTTTTAAGGAAATGCAGTAAACAACTCACCTAATAATAGGTAATCACATAAGATGTTGAAGTAGCGAGCTATGAAAAACAGGATCTTTAAAAAAAGAAGGTGAAATATTCATGCTGAAAAGGATGAAAATCGCGATTATCGGCGGTGATGCAAGGCAGCTTGAAATTGTTCGTAAATTAACAGAACAACAAGCAATCCTTTCATTAATTGGCTTCGAGCAATTGGACCATGCATTCACTGGAGCTACAAAAGAAAAAATCGATAACGTAGATTTTTCGAAAATAGATGCTATTATCTTACCCGTTCGAGGAACAGACCTAAATGGGCAAGTTGATACAATCTTTTCGAATGAGAAGGTTTTTTTAACGAAAAAAATAGTAGAAAAAACCCCTGAGCATTGCATCATATATTCAGGAATAACGAATGATTATTTAAATTTGCTTATTAAAGAAACCAACCGATCATTAGTTCAATTATTTAACCGAGATGATGTAGCAATTTTAAATTCTATTCCAACTGTCGAAGGTACAATAATGATGGCAATTCAACATACAGACACAACGATTCATGGATCGAATGTTATTGTGCTTGGGCTAGGTCGTGTAGGCATGAGTGTTGCACGTACTTTTCATGCCCTAGGAGCGAAAGTAAAGGTCGCAGCAAGTCAAAGTGAACATATTGCTCGCATTATCGAAATGGGATTAATCCCAGTACATTTAGATGATTTACAGATTGCAGTCGATGATATTGATATTTGTATAAATACAATTCCCCATCTTGTCGTAACTTCTGATGTCATTGAAAAAATGCCATTGCACACATTGGTAATTGATTTGGCATCTAAACCAGGCGGAACAGATTTTCAATACGCAGAAAAAAGAGGAGTTAAGGCATTGCTTGCGCCGAGTTTACCGGGGATTGTAGCTCCGAAAACAGCGGGAAATATATTGGCAGATGTCTTAGCACAATTACTGGATGAACAATAGCAGGCAATGAGAGGAGAATATGAATCATGAGTTTACAAGGAAAAAGAATAGGGTTTGGCATTTCAGGTTCTCACTGTACGTATGAGGAAGTGGTGCCACAAGTAGAAAAGTTAGTGGCACAGGGAGCGGAAGTTGTACCAGTTGTAACAGGAAATGTAAAAAATACGGATACTCGTTTTGGGAAGGGGAAAGATTGGGTTAGTAAAATAGAAGAAATAACAGGACAGAAAATAATCGATAGTATTGTAGCTGCAGAGCCGCTTGGACCGAAAGCACCTCTTGATTGTATGGTAATTGCCCCATTAACAGGAAATAGTATGAGTAAATTCGCAAATGCAATGACTGATAATGCAGTTTTGATGGCAGCAAAAGCGACATTAAGAAACCAAAAGCCTGTTGTATTGGGAATCTCTACTAATGATGCTTTAGGATTAAATGGGATTAATTTGATGCGTTTAATGGCAACAAAGAATATTTTCTTTATTCCATTCGGTCAAGATGATCCTGAGAAAAAGCCGAATTCTATGGTTGCAAGAATGTCTATGCTTGCAGAAACAATTGAAGCAGCATTAGAATATAAACAGATTCAACCAGTAATAGTGGAAAAATATCTAGATTAACAGGAAAGCACATGATTATTTAATAAGGCATATAAATCACGTTCATTGAAAAAGAATGGTAGACTGATAAGAAAACGCACCGTAAAAAGGCGCTTGTCGACTTCCACAAGGAACTTTATAGCGCCAATCGGTGTTTTTTGAAAGAATCTGATAAAAGTTTCTTTTATTGCTGCTTGAATATGTTAAAATAGATAATATTATTTAAGGCGGAGCGTAACGCTTACCTATTATTAAGAGAAAGCCTTTGGAAGGAGAACCTTAAATGGAGCAATTAAAAGGATTTAACGTAGCAGTAGTTGGAGCAACAGGGGCTGTTGGTCAACAAATGATTAAAACATTAGAGAGCAGAGATTTTCCGATTTCGACTTTAACACTTTTGTCCTCTAAACGTTCAGCAGGAACAAAGGTTCAGTATAAAGATAAAGAAATTGTCGTACAAGAAGCAACTCCGGAGAGCTTTAAAGGAATTGATATCGCATTATTCAGCGCTGGCGGAGGTGTATCGAAAGAACTTGCACCACATGCAGTAAGACATGGAGCAATTGTTGTTGATAATACAAGCGCATTCCGTATGGACAAAGACGTGCCATTAGTAGTTCCGGAAGTAAACGAAGAAGATCTTCGTGAGCACAATGGAATAATTGCAAATCCAAACTGTTCCACTATTCAAATGGTGGTTGCTTTACAGCCATTAAAGGAGAAATTTGGTCTTTCGAAAGTATTAGTATCCACTTATCAAGCTGTATCTGGATCGGGTGCTGCAGCTGTAGAAGAGTTGAACAGTCAGACACAAGCAATTCTTAATAAAGAAGCATTTGAGCCGAAGATTCTACCAGTAAAGAGTGATAAAAAGCATTACCAAATCGCATTCAATGCAGTCCCACAAATTGATGTATTTACTGATAATGGATTCACTTACGAAGAAATGAAAATGATCAATGAAACAAAGAAAATAATGCATGCAGATGACTTAAAGGTTGCAGCGACTTGTGTCCGCATTCCAGTAGCAACCGGTCATTCTGAATCTGTTTATTTTGAATTAGATAACGATCAAGTATCAGTGGAAGAAATTAAATCCTTGTTAGCTGATGCTCCTGGCATTGTGCTTCAAGACGATCCAAGTAATCAAGTTTACCCAATGCCTGCAGATTGCGTAGGAAGCAATGATGTATTTGTCGGCCGTATTCGCCAAGATTTAGATGTGAAAAACGGTTTCCATATGTGGGTCGTTTCCGATAATCTATTAAAAGGTGCAGCATGGAACTCTGTACAAATTGCTGAAAGTCTAATTAAATTAGGGCTAGTTTAATGGACTAGTGAAGAAAGGCAAGACTGTAGAGGTTTAGTATGCAGGAAAATTACCTGTAAGTAGATTTCTATTTTATTCTACATACAGGAAGTACAAGTTTGGACACAAGCCTAAATAATGGTGCCAAAATCTTGTCTTTCTTATTATGAAATGATTCCTTAAATAGAATCCTATTTAGGGAATCATTTAAATAAGTGTGCTCATTTTGGTTGGAAAAAATCATCAAAGTTAAAACAACAAGGGATCCTCCTAGTAAAATGATGAAAGGGGTAATCTTTTTAGAACTAGATTCCCCAAATTTGTTTTAGAAAAGGCACCCTTATATTACACTCTTTTAAGAAAGTGTTCAGAGGTGTTTATTGTGAAAATCATGGTTCAAAAATTTGGCGGAACATCTGTTAGAGATGAAAAAAGCCGAATTCAAGCAAAAGATCATATTAAAGATGCATTAAATGAAGGATATAAAGTAGTAGTAATTGTTTCTGCGATGGGACGAAAAGGAGAACCTTATGCAACAGATACATTGTTGTCTTTAGTCGGCGGATCAGAATCAAGTATCAGCAGAAGAGAAAACGACTTATTAATGTCATGTGGCGAAATTATTTCTAGTGTTGTGTTTACACAACTATTACTAGAAAATCAGATTTCAGCAACTGCATTAACAGGTGCTCAAGCTGGATTTAAGACAAATAATGATTTTACCAATGCCAGAATTATGGAAATGGATTGCAGCCGTGTTCTTGAGGAATTAAAAAATCACGATGTTGTTGTTGTAGCTGGTTTCCAAGGGGCAGCGCCAAATGGAGATACAACGACTTTAGGAAGAGGCGGAAGTGATACGTCTGCGGCTGCTTTAGGATCGGCACTTCAAGCAGAATATATTGACATTTTTACTGATGTAGAAGGTATTATGACGGCAGATCCAAGAATTGCAGAAAATGCTCGTCCGCTATCTGTTGTTACCTATTCAGAAGTTTGCAATATGGCTTATCAAGGAGCAAAAGTTATTCATCCACGAGCAGTGGAAATAGCAATGCAAGCAAAAGTACCGATTAGAATACGCTCAACGTATTCTAAGGGGACTGGTACACTTGTCACCTCGAGTAATGCGGAAAGTCGAGGCAGTGACATAAAAGAAAGACCTGTAACAGGAATTGCTCATGTAGCAAACGTAACTCAAATTAAAGTTTTTGCAAAAAAAGATCAGTACGACTTACAATCGCAAGTCTTTAAAGCGATGGCAAATGAAGAAATCAGTGTAGACTTTATCAATATTTCACCTAACAGTGTCGTATATACTGTAACAAATGAGATGACAAACAAAGCAATTGCCGTTCTTGAAAATATGGGATATGAACCAGTTATCGAAAAAGAATGTGCAAAAGTATCCGTGGTTGGTGCTGGAATGGCCGGTGTACCTGGGGTGACATTTAAAATTGTTACTGCACTCTCAAATAAAGGAATTCGTATCCTCCAATCAGCTGATAGCCATGCAACTATCTGGGTGCTGGTGAAACAGGATGATTTAGTAAGTGCAGTTAATGTATTACACGATGCGTTTGAGTTAGAAAAAGAAATAGAATAAAAAAATAGATACAACGAGATCGAAATGAGAATAGGAGTGGAACGATGGGTTTATTTGGTAGGGTGTCAACGGCCATGATTACACCATTTGATGCCAAGGGACATATAGATTTTCCAAAAACAACACAGTTAATTAATCATTTACTTGAAAACGGAACAGATTCTTTAGTAGTAGCTGGTACTACTGGAGAATCGCCCACATTATCCAAACAAGAGAAGATTGCTTTATTTAAACATGTGGTAAAGGTAGTGGAAAAGAGAGTTCCAATCATTGCAGGAACAGGTAGTTATAACACATATGAGTCCATCGAATTAACGAAACAAGCAGAACTTGCAGGTGTGGACGCTGTTATGGTAGTTGGACCATACTATAACAAGCCGAACCAAGAGGGGTTATATCAACATATTAAAGCAGTTGCAGAATCTACAAAACTACCCGTTATGATATATAATATTCCAGGTCGTTCTGTTGTTAATATTGAACCAGAAACTATTATTCGTTTGTCAGAAATTGATAATATTGTAGCTGTAAAAGAGGCTAGTGGAAATTTAAATAATATCACGAAAATTATTGCATCAACACCAGCTGATTTTTATGTATACAGTGGTGATGACAGCTTAACTTTACCACTTTTATCTGTAGGAGCAACAGGAGTGATTTCTGTAGCTTCGCATATTATTGGTAAAGAAATGAAAGAAATGGTGACTTCTTTCTTAGATGGAAAGGTTGAGGAAGCATCTAAAATGCATCAACAATTACTTCCTCTTATGTTAATTCTATTTAAAGCTCCAAACCCTGTTCCAGTAAAAACAGCATTACAATTAAGAGGATTTGACGTAGGTTCTGTTCGTTTACCTTTAGTGCCATTAACAGAGGAAGAACGAATCGAGTTAGCGAAATTTATTTAAGGAATTAGAAGGATATCGTATATCCACAAGGACTAATGATAACAGTTTATTTGATTCTTTTTTGCTAGTTTTAATAAATGTTTACGTGTCAGAAGAGTTTAGCTATCTCTTATTACGACGGATAAACCAAAGCAAAAATGGTTTATTCGTCCTGAGATAACTAGCTCTTCTGTCTTTTTTATCTCACATCTTTACTAAGAAAAACTTGTTTCTAAACTAGTTTTTGATTATGATTGGATACATCATCATATTTTTAAATAGGGCAAACATAAGTTTCAACATATAAGAAACTAGAAGTTTTTGAAGGTAGATGAGTGTTTAGCTATATCGTCTTGCGAATTTTTTGTTTGGTGGAAGTTCACATTTGAAAAATGCAAACTGTCTTCCCAGTTTCTCAATCGAAAAATTGTGGTTTGGACAATGGTTAGTAAGACGCAAGAACATTTTGATAAGGTTAAATGTAAGGAGGAGAAGTCATGGCGAAAAATCAGCTGCAAAAAAACTTATTGCCAAGACATATAAGTTTAATGGCCATGGGAGGAGCTATTGGGACAGGGATATTTAAAGGTAGTGGAGAAACAGTTTCCATTGCAGGTCCAGGTGTTATTTTTACATACATATTTGCAGGACTTTTATTACTAGTAGTGATGGGCAGTATTGCGGAAATGGCTATTGTTTATCCAAATACAAACATGAAGGGCTTTATTGGGAAGGCTTTTGGGAACCAGACAGCATTCGTTATTGGCTGGATGTACTGCATTTTATGGCTTGCGGTATGTGTGATTGAAGTAGTTGTAGCAGGAAGCTTTCTGCAGTTTTGGCTACCAGATGTGCCATTATGGATATTAAGTATTCTGTGCGCAGTAGGTTTAATTGTCGTTAATACAATGAATGTGAAAAATTATGGAGAATTTGAATTTTGGTTTGCTGGTATTAAAATTGGCATGATTATTATATTTATTATATTAGGAGCCGCTGTTTTATTTGAACTTATTCCATCTGGGCAAACAAACTATCTACAAAATTACACAGAGCATGGCGGCTTTTTCCCAAATGGATGGACATCTGTCTTTTCTGCCTTATTAATTGTTATGTTTTCCTATGGTGGCTCCGAGCTCATTGGTGTATCGGTAACGGAAACGAAGAATGCAGAAAAAGTATTGCCAAAAGTTATTAAAAGCTTTATATTTCGTATTGTTTTATTTTATACATTGCCTATTTTAATTATTTGTGGACTAATTCCCTGGAATGAGTTAACAGAAGAATCCAGTCCTTTTGTCCAAGTACTTTCGATTTCTGGATTATCTGGAGCGGCACACATTATGAATTTTGTCTTAATTATTGCTGTGTTATCTGCTGCAAATTCGGGTATATATGGATGTACCAGAATGATGTACTCACTTTCAACGGAGGGTGAAGGACCAAAAGCCTTTAGTAGAGTAAACCACAATGGAGTGCCGATTTATAGTTTAATGGTTACAGGTATAATCTTAATTGCCGGATCAATGATTGCTTTATTTAAACAAGATCAAGTCTTTTCTTTACTTATGGCATTCCCTGGATTTGTCGTATCGGTTGTATGGATTATGATTTGTCTAGCACAGCTAAAGCTTAGAAAACAATATCCTCTTCAGCCAAGTTTTAAAATATGGGGGTATCCATATATTCCGATATTTACTGTAACCTGCTTAGGGATCATCAGCATTAGTTTCTTATTTGATGAGGCAAATCGAATTAGTATACTAGCATGTTTAATTTGCTTTTTTGCTGTAATAGCTATCTCTATATTTAAGTTTAAATCGAATAAACGGTAAAAATTTTTATTATAGGAAAAAAGGGTTGAAAAGCTAGGCAAACTAAAGAAAAATACCTCCTGATATCGTTATGAAATGGATCTGAAAAAGGAAGATTTCATAAAATTGGTTGTAAACATTTTTAAACATCAAGTATAATAATCATAACTGATCAATGGTCGGCTTAACTCAACATAGGAGGAAACAAAAATTGATGAAAAATGACAAAATAAAGCTTGTCGCACTCGGCGGAGTGGGCGAGAACGGTAAAAATATGTTTGTAGTCGAAGTAGACGAAGATATATTTGTAATTGATGCTGGTTTAATGTACCCGCAAAATGAAATGCTCGGGATCGATATTGTTATTCCTGATATCGCGTATTTAAAGCAAAATAAAGAAAAAGTAAAAGGAATTTTCTTAACACATGCACATGAAGATCATATCGGAGGTTTATCTTATATTTTAAGAGACTTAGATGTACCGGTTTATACGACTTTATTAACAGCTGAACTAACAAAGGAAAAGATGAAAGAGCAAGATTTCAAAGGACAAGCACAATTCGAAATTGTGACATCGAAATCTGTTCTAACATTTGCTTCCTCAAAAGTGTCCTTCTTTAAAACAAATCATAGTATCCCTGATAGCATTGGGATTGTTATTCATACATCAGAAGGTGCAATCGTACATACTGGCGACTTCAAATTCGATCAAACAGCCAGTGATCTTTACAAGCCAGATTATGGCGAGATGGCAAAAATCGGGGAAGAGGGAGTATTAGCGTTATTATCTGACAGTACGAATGCAGATAAACCAGGTTATTCTACAACAGATTTTGTTGTAACTCAAAGCTTAATTGAGGCGTTTTTACACACAAAGGGTCGGATTATTGCAGCATGTTTTGCAACTGACTTAAATAGAATTCAACATATTATTGATGCAGCTGAAAAAACAAATCGAAAAGTCGCGATTATCGGCAAGAATTTACAAAGAGTGTTGCAAATTGCGTTAAAACACAATTATTTAGATGTTGATGAAGAAACGATCGTTACCTATAACGAGCTTCAAGGATATACACAAGATCAAATGGTAATTATTACTACTGGTACAAAAGGCGAACCAATTGAAGCACTGCAAAAAATGGTCAAAAAAAATCATAAGCAAGTAAGCATCATGGAAGGAGATACCGTTTTATTCGCAGCATCTTCTTTCCTAGGCAGTGAAGTATTTGTTGGAAAAACAATTGATAAATTATACAGAGCAGGTGCAACACTTCTAGCAGGCTATAAAACCTTTAACAGCTCCAATCATGGCAGTCAAGAAGAATTAAAATTTATGATTAATATGATGAAGCCTAAATTCTTTTTGCCGATCCATGGCGAGTATCGCGTGTTAAAGGCACATGAAAAAATTGCGATTGAATGTGGCGTACCACCGCAAAATATCTACCTTCCAGAACAAGGAGAGGTGCTTGAATTTAAAGAAGATACCCTCCGTGTAGGCGGAAAAATTCCAGCTGGGAATGTATTAATTGATGGCAGCGGTGTTGGTGACGTTGGAAATATTGTTTTAAGAGACCGGAAGTTATTATCACAAGACGGAATTTTAACAGTTGTCGTAACATTAAATAAAGCGGAAAGAAAGATTTCTGCTGGTCCCGAAATCATTACAAGAGGTTTTGTATATGTTCGCGAGTCCGAGAAATTGCTAGAAGAAGCAGCTGACCGTGTAAGAGATATTGTAGAGAAAAGTATTAGTAAGGACAGCTTTGATTGGACTGGAATTAAGCAAGATATTAGAGATACGCTAAACCAGTTCTTATATGAAAAAACAAGACGTAGACCAATGATCTTGCCAATTATAATGGAAGTTAAGCCAGTTAGAAGATAAAAGTGAGAGCCTCCTTAAGTGCAGTGACCCCTAAAAGTTAGACGCAGTTATTTCATTAGGCAACTTGTTGAAAATGAGTTCGGTATTGTACCGGACTCATTTTCAATTTTCCCTTTAACCGTTTTCTATTATAGTATTCTATATATTTTTCTAATTCTAGTTTAAAGTGGTTCACACTTTCAAATTCCTTAAAATAAAGGAGTTCTGACTTCAGTATCCCAAAGAAGTTTTCCATTACAGAGTTATCGTAACAGTTCCCTTTACGTGACATACTCTGTTTAATCCCTTTTGCTTGAAGCAAGTTGCGATATTGTTTCATTTGATAATGCCAACCTTGGTCGGAATGCATGAGTAATTGATGCCTTTTTGGTAAGGATTCTAATGCTTTTTCTAACATGTCCGAAACTAATGAATACGTTGGTCGAGAACCGATGGTATACGTAATAATTTCCCCATTAAATAAATCTAATACAGGCGATAGATACAGCTTTTCCCCAAATAACTTGAATTCTGTAATATCTGTTACCCATTTTTCATTTGGTGCGTCCGCACTAAATTGACGGTCTAAATGATTTGGCGCAATTTTACCGACTGTGCCTTTATAAGATTTATATTTTTTCATCCTCACTAGACATTTTAAACCCAGCTCTTTCATGATTCGTTGAACCTTTTTATGATTTACTTTTTTTCCACGATTCACTAGCTCATCCCGAATACGTCGGTATCCGTAACGACCTTGATGTTCTTCATAAATGGCTTGGATTTCTCTTTTTATATCGGTGTCTGGATCAGGTCGATTCATTCGTTTTACTAAATCATAATAGGTGCTGCGTGGAATGCCAGCGAGTTTTACGAGTGACTTCACCGAATACTTATGCCTTAACTCATAGACTACTTGTGCTTTGTCTTGTTTGGTGATTTTTCCTTGTTTTGAACTAAGGCATTCAACTTTTTTAAATACTCATTTTCCATTTCCAGTTGTTTTATTCGATCTTCTAGTGCTTCAAAAGAACGATCAGTAGAACTTTGTTTATTTGAATCTTTTTTCATGGATAGACGCCCCTGTTCCTGTGACTGAAGGGCCTCTATCCCTTGTGTTTCAAACTTTCTTTTCCAAACAGCTAGAGTGGAATGCGCTGGGATATTAAAAATAGCTGCCGTTTCACATAGAGAAGTACCATTTTCAGTCATATATTGTAGTACTTCTAGTTTAAACATTTGTGTATAACTTGTACAACGTTTCATCAATGCCTCTGCACCATTGTAGTTGTATTGTCTTACCCATTTAACAATCGATTTGTGATCTATTCCAATTGATTTTCCAATTTCTCTGTAACTTTCTTTTCCGCTTAAATAGCGAGTTACGGCTTGTAGCTTCATTTCCGCAGTAAATTTGGACAAAAAAACTGCACCTCCAATTATTTGATATGCTCCCCAATAAGTAGACAGGTTAAAAAAATAAATCTGTTTAGTTATTGGGGAGATTTTTTTATGAAAAAATATAGTCACTCTAAAGAAGAAAAATTAGAGATTTTAAATTTTTATAATAATAGCCATTTTACTCTTAACGAAGTTTCAGAATTATATAAAGTAAATACTAGAACAATCAAAGATTGGCAAAATAATTATCTATTTTTTGGAGAAGACGGTCTTGAAAGACAAACAAACCACAATAATTATTCTAAAGAAGTAAAATTGGGAGCTGTTCAAGACTATATATCGGGTAAATACTCATTAAGAGAGACCGTTAGACGATATAAACTTTCAGGTACAACCGTTTTAAGAAATTGGATTAAAAAGTATACTAGTCATAGTGAATTAAAAGATTCGGGTAAAGGAATGAGCCAAACTATGACTAAGGGAAGAAAGACTACGATAAAAGAGCGTATTGAAATTGTACAAACTTGTATTGCTCAGGGGAAAAGCTACAGAATTGTAGCTGAACAATATGAAGTTTCTTACCAACAAGTATATCAATGGGTAAAGAAATATGAAGAAAAAGGTGTGCAAGGATTACAAGACCGTCGTGGCCATACAAAAGCAGAAGAAGAATTAAGTAATGAAGCTAAACTACGTTTAGAAATCCAACGGATAGAACGTGAAAATGAACGATTACGTGCAGAAAATTTATTCTTAAAAAAGTTAGAGGAAATAGAAAGGAGGCATCGTTAACCAAAACTCGTAATACTAACCGATATGTCGTAATCAAGGAATTAGCTACGAATGGATCACTATCTATCGTTTTATTATGTAAAATAGCTGGTGTTACACGTGCTGCTTATTATAAATGGCTAAAACGTCAACCATCCAAAAGAGAAGTTGAGAATGAACAACTCCTAGAATCAATCAAGTTACTTTATAAGCAAGTAACTGGCATTTATGGGTATCGTCGTATCACACTTACTATCAATCGTCATCGTGAAAATAATAATTTGCCGAAGGTTAATAAAAAACGTATTTATCGTTTAATGAAATTGTGTCGATTGAAATCGGTTATTCGTCAAAAACGAAAAAAATATCGTAAATCTACTTCTAATTATGTTGCAGAGAATATACTTAGTCGTGATTTTAATGCCGAAAAGCAAAATCAGAAATGGTGTACTGATGTTACAGAATTAAAATATGGTAATGGTAAAAAGGCATATTTAAGTGCCATTATTGACCTATATGACAAATCAATTATTAGTTATATATTGGGACATTCAAATAATAACAAACTTGTCTTTCAAACTATAGTACCGGCCATACAAAGTTTAAAAGAAGATGAGCATCCACTAATACATAGTGACCGTGGCTATCAATATACTTCAAAGTTCTTTAAACAAATAATAGATAATGCTGAAATGGTGCATAGTATGTCCAGAGTGGGACGTTGTATTGATAACGGACCAATCGAGGCTTTTTGGGGTACGCTTAAATCTGAGAAATACTACCTGAACAAATATGATACATATGCGACACTTGAAGAAGCGATTCATTCCTATATTGCATTCTATAATTTAGAGCGTTATCAAGAAAGATTAAACGGCATGAGTCCCTTAGAATTCAGGAATCAAGCCGTTTAAGGTATTTTTATTATTTCCACTGTCTACTTGACAGGTAGCACTTCAATTGTAGATAGTGTCTAACAATTGGGGTGCAGTTCAAAGATAAGGGGGCTTTTCGTTTGTTTGGGAAAAACTTCTGGAGCGTTGGAATTGATAAAGGAGAAGATTCCTTGGGATTTAGATGAACCGCAGGCTCTGTGGCTTAGCGTGAAAGCATGATTGGCAAGAAATTTTCCGAAATGTTTTCAATTTATTCTGGATGTAAAAGTGACTTATTGACTTTTCAATTTCGCCGCATGAAATAGTGTATCTCGCTTCATACTAAGATTATTATGGTTTTAGGAAGGGAGAACTATATGGTTTCAGTTAACAATAATAATCAGCCAGATGAAAAGCCGAATGAGGATAAACCATCAAGCTTAATGGAAAAAATTCAACAGCTGGGACAAACTAATGTACCTCAGCTCTCTCAAGATTCAAAAATACATTGTTTAACCATTGTTGGTCAAATCGAAGGCCATTTACAATTACCGCCTCAAAATAAAACAACGAAATATGAGCATCTGATTCCACAAATTGTAGCAATTGAACAAAATCCTAAGATTGAAGGGGTGCTTGTCATTTTGAATACAGTAGGAGGGGATGTAGAAGCAGGATTAGCTATTTCTGAAATGCTTGCTTCTCTGTCTAAACCAACTGTTTCCCTTGTTTTAGGAGGTGGACACTCAATTGGTGTTCCAATTGCTGTTTCCTGTGATTATTCCTATATTGCAGAAACAGCAACAATGACAATCCATCCTATTCGTTTAACAGGTCTGGTTATTGGAGTACCGCAGACCTTTGAATACTTAGATAAAATGCAAGAGCGAGTTGTTAATTTTGTGACCAAGCATTCTAAAATTACAGAAGAAAATTTTAAAGATCTGATGTTTGCAAAAGGAAATTTAACGAGAGATATTGGAACGAATGTAATTGGAAATGATGCCGTTACTTCTGGACTTATTGACTCTGTTGGCGGAGTCGGGGATGCGATGAAAAAGCTCAACGAGTTGATTGATGTCAATAAAGAACAGAATGAAGGGATTATCCAATGATTATGTATACAATGATGCCAGAAGAATTGATTTTTCCAATGAGCCAAGACATCTATGAAAAACACCAAGTTATTCATTATAATGGCATTCCTTTATTAGTTGCGAGAAATGAGTCAAATGAATATGAAGTCATAAGAATACTTAGCACCGATCCCAATCATTTTCTCCAGACAGATATGCAGCCAGGAGCAAAAATTCCAACCCTTTAATTGCTTTTTACTAAAAAAGTTGATAAAAGGGAATGATAAGGGAAAAAACTTGTCTAGTATTATGATTTTTAAGTTAGAGTTGGCGGCAAATCAGCCAAAGTAGGCAGGATATCAGCCAAATTGAGCGGAGAATCAGCCAAAGTAGGCAGGATATCAGCCAAACTGAGTGGAGAATCAGCCAAAGTAGGCAGGATATCAGCCAAACTGAGCGGAGAATCAGCCAAAGTAGGCAGGATATCAGCCAAACTGAGCGGAGAATCAGCCAAAGTAGGCAGGATATCATCCAAATTGAGTGGAGAATCAGCCAAAGTAGGCAGGATATCAGCCAAACTGAGCGGAGAATCAGCCAAAGTAGACAGCAAATCAGCCAAACGAGCGAAATATCAGCCAAACCAAAAAGCATACCTTTTTCTATAAAAACAGCAAAGGATAAAAAAACCTTCGGATAGAAGTTTCCCTTTATAAACTATGTTATAATATAGGAACAATAAAGAAGCAGCCTAAGGCTGCTTCTTTACTACAAAAGAGAAAGATAATTTTTAAATATTAGGTGATCAAATGGCAAAAAGGAAAAAAAGAAAAACAAGAAAAAAACAACATCTTAAATTAACGATACAATATGAACTTGTAGCTTTGCTCCTTATGGCATTGAGTTTTATCTCTATTTTACAACTCGGTGCGGTTGGGAAAACAATGGTTTCTTTTTTCCGGTTCTTTTTCGGAGAGTGGTATATGCTTTGCCTAATAGGCCTTATCGTATACAGTGGTTATTTAATGTGGAAAAGAGAAAAGCCTTATATGTTTCATACGAAATTGAATGGAATTTATTTAATTGTTAGTGCTATTTTATTACTTAGCCATGTAACACTATTTAAGTTGCTAGCAAGTCAAGGTGCTTTTCAAAACCCTAGTGTTATATTAAATACATGGGAATTATTTTGGATGGAAGTCAAGAAAGAGGCTACTAATGTTGATTTAGGCGGTGGCATGATTGGTGCCGTTTTATTTGCATTATTCCATTATTTATTCGATACGGTAGGTACACAGATTATCAGCTTTATCGTGATTATAATAGGCTTTATCTTGCTTACTGGTAAAACGTTAAGTGGTGCTTTTAAAAAAGTTATATCAAGTATCTGGAGTTTTTTCCAAGATCAATGGGAAGCGTTTAAGCAAGATATGAAAGATTGGAAAGAATCGATCCAAAAAAATAAAGAAAAGCGGAAGGCCGAAAAACAAGCAAGACGCGAAAATCAGCAGTCTGAGGAAAATACGAATGCTTCTATTATTGTGAACACTCCGCCTCAAGAGGACGAGCCATACATACAAGAGCCAATTATCAACACCTTTGCCGAAAGAGCCTATCAGGAGGAAGCCATTCAGGAAGACTTGATGGCAGATTCGCCAGAGGAACAAACCGATTTAGGTGATGTCGTGTCAATAACTTTTACAGAAGTAGAAAATAAGGATTATGAACTCCCACCTTTAAAGCTATTAAAGTTACCGAGAAAGGCAGATCAGAGTGGGGAATATGAGCAAATTCACGCAAACGCTGCTAAACTAGAACGAACTTTTCATAGCTTTGGCGTAAAAGCTAGAGTAACAGAGGTTCATTTAGGACCTGCGGTAACGAAGTATGAAGTTCATCCAAGTGAAGGAGTCAAAGTAAGTAAAATTGTTAATTTAAGCGACGATTTAGCTTTAGCTCTTGCAGCAAAGGATATTCGCATTGAAGCTCCTATTCCTGGGAAATCAGCAATCGGGATTGAAGTTCCAAACTCAGAAGTCGCTGTTGTGTCACTTAGAGAAGTATTGGAATCAAGTAAAAATGATAAGCCAGATTCGAAGCTGATGATTGCGTTTGGACGAGATATTACAGGGGAAGCAGTGTGCGCAGAATTAAATAAAATGCCCCATTTACTTGTTGCCGGAGCAACAGGTAGCGGAAAATCTGTCTGTATTAACGGGATTATTACAAGTATATTAATGAGAGCTAAGCCTCATGAAGTAAAGCTAATGATGATTGATCCAAAAATGGTTGAATTAAATGTATATAATGGTGTTCCTCATCTGCTTGCTCCAGTTGTCACAAATCCGAAAAAAGCATCACAGGCATTAATGAAGGTTGTTAGTGAAATGGAGAGAAGATACGATTTATTCTCCCATACAGGGACAAGAAATATAGAAGGGTATAATGAGTATATTAAACGAATAAATGCAGAGGAACAAGAGAAGCAGCCATTACTGCCATTTATCGTGGTGATTGTAGACGAGCTTGCTGACTTAATGATGGTGGCATCATCTGATGTAGAGGATGCCATTACACGCCTTGCACAAATGGCCCGTGCAGCCGGAATTCATCTAATTATTGCCACTCAGCGACCTTCTGTTGATGTTATTACGGGAGTCATTAAAGCAAATATTCCATCGCGAATTGCGTTCGCAGTTTCCTCTCAGACTGATTCTCGTACCATATTAGATATGGGAGGAGCAGAAAAGCTATTAGGAAGAGGAGATATGCTATTCTTCCCTTATGGGGCAAGCAAACCTGTGCGAGTACAAGGGGCGTTCTTGTCCGATGAAGAGGTAGAGGAAGTGGTTGATTTTGTTATTGGCCAGCAAAAAGCACAATACCAAGAGGAAATGATTCCAGATGAAATTGTGGAAGTTACTGGAGCTGTAGAAGACGAACTGTATCATGAAGCAGTTGAATTAATTGTCGAAATGCAAACAGCTTCCGTTAGTATGTTACAAAGAAGGTTCCGCATCGGTTATACGAGAGCAGCAAGATTAATCGATGAAATGGAAGCCCGCGGTGTGGTTGGACCATATGAGGGCAGCAAACCAAGAACAGTTCTTGTGCCAAAAGGTTCCGAAGAAATAAATATGCAGTAGTATGGTCAATAGTATGGATGAATCGATATCATCCGCCATAAAGGACACAAAACGATTCAGTTATGCGGAAAAATAATCAATTTTTTAAAAGAGGACTTGAAATAGTATAACCTATTTTAAGTCCTTTTTTAGCGTATATTCAAAACATTCATTCAGGGTGTATAAGAAAAATAGCAAAATTAAGTATTATTTTTACAATAATATACAAAAGAAAACGGTTGATTTCCGAACAATTACTCATTTCTGTATTTTTTCGACGAAATTCTTAAAAGTCTATTTATTTATTAGGAAAAAAGTGTTATAGTATTTTCGATTAGTAGGAATGATTGAACATCAGAGGTCTGATGTCTTAGAAATGTTTGGAGGAACATCATATGCTAATTAAATCGGATACGAGACATTTATATTTGCAAGTAGTAGATCGTCTAAAAAAAGATATTGAGTTAGGAATTTATAAAGAAAAAGAAAAATTCCCCTCAGAATTCGAACTTGCAAAAACTTTAGGTGTGAGTCGGGCCACTTTAAGAGAGGCACTACGCACATTGGAAGAAGAAAATGTCATTGTCAGAAGACACGGTGTTGGCACTTTTGTTAACTGTAAACCATTGTTTAATTCTGGCATAGAACAATTGAATAGTGTCACGAATATGATTAAGCAGGCAGGTATGAATCCAGGCACCATATTTCTAAGCTCAAATACGATGTTCGCTACTGAAGAAGACTCGACACGCTTCTCTGCATCACAAGGGGAGGAAATGCTTGTTATCGAAAGAGTTCGAACAGCTAATGGCGAACCGGTTGTATATTGTATGGATAAATTGCCACAGAAAATTTTGCCTGAACGATTTTCATACGATCAAGAATCAATTTTTCAATTCTTGGAATCGGATAGCCAAAGACATATTACATACGCTGTTGCACAAATCGAGCCGATAGGATATCACGATAAAGTATCTCCCATTCTGCAATGTGAACCAGAAACTGCACTGCTTGTTTTAAAACAGACGCATTATGATGAGAAGGATGAACCGATTCTTTATTCAGTAAATTATTTTCGATCCGATAAGTTTAGCTTTCAAGTTTTAAGAAAACGAATTTACTCGTAGAAGCTGAACAAACTAATCGTAAAAAGTTTAACTAAATAACAAAAAAGTCTAGGGGGTACAAGCTTTGAAGAAGCGTAAATTTGGCTTAGCACTATCTTTAGTACTAGCTGCTGGAACTGTATTAAGTGCTTGTGGAAGTAATGACAAGGATAACGATAAAGCAGCAGATGGAAATAAAGAGAAAGACTCATTTAAAGTTGCAATGGTAACAGATGTCGGTGGTGTTGATGATAAATCATTTAACCAATCAGCTTGGGAAGGTTTACAAGCATTTGGTAAAGAGAATGGCTTATCAAAAGGTAATGGTATTGATTACCAACAATCACAGTCAGATTCAGATTATGCTACTAATTTAAATAACTTATCTCGTCAAGGCTATAATTTGGTATTTGGAATCGGATTTTTAATGGAAGGTGCAATTTCAGAAATTTCTCAACAACAAAAAGATGCACATTTTGCAATTGTTGATGCTGTAGTTGACCAACCTAATGTAGCAAGCATTACTTTTAAAGAACAAGAAGCTTCTTTCTTAGCTGGTGTTGCAGCGGCTCATGCAACGGAATCTAAAAAAATTGGATTTATTGGCGGGGTTGAAGGAGATGTAATTGGACGCTTCGAAGCTGGATTTGTTGATGGTGTTAAAGCGGTAGACCCTAATATTAAGGTAGACGTACAATATGCTGGTGCATTTGATAAACCTGAACTTGGTAAAACAATTGCAAGCAAAATGTATTCTTCAGGTGCGGATGTAGTATTCCATGCTTCTGGTGGTACTGGTGCTGGATTATTCTCTGAAGCTCGTGATTTAAAAGAAAAAGACCCTTCAAAATATATTTGGGCAATCGGTGTTGACTCTGATCAGGTAGCAGAAGGTGTTGTAGGAGATCATAACATTGTGTTAACTTCTGCATTAAAAGGTGTTTCCACAGCGGTACAAGATATTTCTACTAAAGCAAAAGACGGTAAATTCCCAGGTGGAGAAACTACTGTTTATGGTTTAAAAGAAGATGGTGTAGGTCTTGCACCAATTAATGAAGAAGTTAAAAAGAAAGCAGAAATTGATGCAGCTGTTAAAGAATGGACTGCTAAAATTAAAAACGGTGAGTACACTGTTCCTGATACTGTTAAGTAAATAGCAATTGCTAATTTTCCAGGAATAAGTGGTTTGCATGGCAAACACTTATTCCTTTTTTACGACAAAAAATAGAATTTTAACTAAAGAGTAGAAGTTTATTCTAGTCTTTATTAAAAATTTTATATGTCGAAATTATCGTAATATAAAAATTACATAATTTCCTTTGTGGATTGTTTTAGAAAATAAATTTCTTTGACATCATACGTGTATTTTAAGCTTTAAAACATTTATCTTGTAAGGTAAGTAAGAAGGAGTGGATTAGATGGAATATGTAATCGAGATGTTAAATATTCGTAAAGAATTCCCTGGTATTGTTGCCAACAACAATATTACCCTTCAAGTAAAAAAAGGTGAGATTCACGCACTTTTAGGGGAAAATGGTGCAGGAAAATCTACGCTAATGAACGTTCTTTTTGGCTTATATCAGCCAGAAAAAGGGGAAATTCGTGCGCGTGGGAAGGTCGTAAATATTTCTAATCCAAATATTGCGAATGATTTAGGAATCGGAATGGTTCATCAGCATTTTATGTTAATTGATACCTTTACCGTGACAGAAAATATTATTTTGGGAAAAGAAACAGTCAGCAAAGGAAAAATTGATTTAAAAAAAGCAGAAAGAGAAGTACAGGAAATTTCAGAGCGTTATGGATTGGCAGTTGATCCGAAGGCGAAGATTGCAAATATTTCTGTTGGAATGCAACAGAGAGTAGAGATCTTAAAAACGTTATATCGCGGAGCGGAAATTTTGATTTTTGATGAGCCAACAGCTGTTTTAACTCCACAGGAAATTGCCGAATTAATTGGTATCTTCCGTAAGTTAATTCAAGAGGGCAAGTCCATTATCCTTATTACCCATAAATTAAAAGAAATTATGGAAGTATGTGATCGTGTTACGGTTATCAGAAAAGGGGAAGGTATTGGCACTTATAATGTAAAAGATACAAACCCAAATGAACTTGCGAACTTAATGGTTGGTCGTGAAGTTTCCTTTAAAACAGAAAAGAAAGCACCAAATCCGAAAGAAACAGTATTAAAAATTTCTGATTTAACTGTAAAAGATAGTCGTGGTGTCCATGTAGTCAACTCTCTTAACCTAGATGTTAAAGCAGGTGAAATTGTCGGGATTGCTGGGGTAGATGGCAATGGTCAATCAGAGCTGATTGAGGCGATTACTGGTTTAATGAAGAAAAACAGTGGAAGCATTACACTTAACGGCAAAGAAATCAGTGTTCTTTCTCCAAGAAAAATTACGGAAAGTGGGATTGGTCATATTCCGCAGGATCGCCATAAACACGGTTTAGTTCTTGACTTTTCGATTGGACAAAATATGGCTTTACAGACCTATTACAAAACCCCATTTTCTAAATATGGCTTTTTGAACCAAGGCGAAATTGAGAAAAAAGCGAGTAAATTAATCGAAGAATTTGATGTTCGAACACCAAGTATTCACACACCAGCGAGAGCTCTATCTGGGGGGAACCAGCAGAAGGCAATCATTGGTAGAGAAGTAGATCGTGACCCTGATTTGCTTATCGCAGCCCAGCCTACTAGGGGACTGGATGTAGGGGCGATTGAATTTATTCATCGACGATTAATCGAACAAAGAGATAAAGGAAAAGCGGTATTGTTGATTTCCTTTGAATTAGATGAAATTTTAAATGTTAGTGACCGCATTGCTGTTATTTTTGATGGAGAAATTATTGCAACAGTGGATCCAAAAACAACAACAGAACAAGAGCTAGGTTTATTAATGGCAGGATCGAAAGCTAAAAAAGTGGGTGTGGAGAATAATGTCTAATACAATAAAGAAAATTAGTATTCCAATTATTGCCGTATTATTAGGGGTTATTGTTGGGACGATTATCATGTTTGCAACAGGTTATAATCCCGCGGATGCATATACAGCCCTTTGGAATGGAGCATTTGGTGATATTTATTTTACTGGAGAAGTAGTACGCCAAATTACTCCGTTAATTCTTGCAGGTCTTGCAGTTGCCTTCGCTTTTCGTACTGGATTATTCAATATTGGGGTTGAAGGGCAATTAATTGTTGGCTGGCTTGCTGCAGTTTGGGTAGGGATTTCCTTTGATTTACCCAAAATTATTCATTTACCACTTGCTGTATTAGCTGCTGCTGCGGCTGGTGCGCTGTGGGCATTTGTACCAGGCTTTTTAAAGGCACGATTTAGAGTACATGAAGTTATCGTAAGTATTATGATGAACTATGTCGCATTACATGTATCCAACTATTTAATCCGAAATGTGCTTACAGATAAAGCAGACCGTACAGAAAATATTGCGCCCACTGCTAGTCTGCGTTCTGGGTTCTTAGAAAGCTTAACAGACTATTCCCGGATGCACTGGGGAATCTTAATCGCAATTGGATGCGCTATTCTTATGTGGATTATTTTAGAAAAAACAGTAAAAGGATATGAATTAAAGGCTGTTGGATTTAATCAGAATGCCTCCCAATATGCTGGTATGAATGTTAACCGTAATATTATTCTTTCCATGGTCATTTCTGGTGCTTTTGCGGGTCTTGCAGGAGCGATGGAAGGTTTAGGAACATTTGAATATGTGAGTAATAAAGGTGGATTTACAGGGGTTGGATTTGATGGGATTGCCGTTGCTTTACTTGGAGCAAATGGCCCAGTCGGAATCTTGCTTGCTGCATGCTTGTTCGGTTTCTTAAAAGTAGGGGCATTAAATATGCCGCTTGAAGCTGGAGTACCGAATGAGATGGTTGATATCATTATTGCTTTAATCGTATTCTTTGTTGCTTCAAGCTATATGATTCGCTTATTTTTAGAACGATTAAGTAAAAATAAAAGTAAAAAGGGGGAGAAGTAAATGGGATTAATGGACGTATTATTAATTGTCATACCTTCTTCGCTATTGTTTGCTGCTCCACTAATTTTTACTGCACTTGGCGGGAACTTTTCTGAAAGAGCAGGGGTAGTTAATATTGGATTAGAAGGTTTAATGGTAATGGGAGCTTTCTCCTCCATTGTTTTTAATTTAACATTTGCTGATAGTCTGGGCGCTTGGACACCTTGGGTTTCTTTACTTGTCGCAATGGTTGTGGGAGCTTTATTTTCCATCCTTCATGCGGTGGCAAGTATTACATTCCGTGCCGACCAAACGGTTTCTGGTGTAGCGATTAACCTACTAGCAGCTGGCCTTGCTATGTTCTTAGTGAAATTAATCTATGATGGAAAGGGACAAACAGGTACCATTCGTTATAGCTTTAAGAAAATTGATATTCCGCTATTAAAGGACATCCCTGTGATTGGAGACTTATTTTTCTCTAATACTTATTGGACTTCTTACTTAGCTATTGTTGTTGCTATTATTGTTTGGTTTGTTATGTATAAAACGCCATTCGGGTTACGCCTTCGTTCTGTTGGAGAACACCCGATGGCTGCAGATACAATGGGTATTAACGTAACTAAAATGCGGTATGTTGCAGTTATTCTCTCTGGTGCATTTGGTGGAATAGGCGGCGGTGTTTTTGCCCAGTCGATTACAAATGATTTTACCCATGCGACCATTAGCGGACAAGGGTTCATGGCACTTGCCGCCCTGATCTTCGGAAAATGGAATCCGCTTGGAGCAATGGGAGCTGCGATTTTCTTCGGTTTTGCTCAAAGCTTAAGTATTGTTGGAAGCAGCCTACCGTTCTTAGAAAACATTCCGAGCGTTTACTTGTTAATTGCCCCATATGTATTAACTATTGTTGCATTAACAGGCTTTATCGGTCGTGCAGATGCACCAAAAGCTTCTGGTGTTCCTTATATTAAAGGTAGCAGATAATCCTTTAGGAAATGAAAAAGAGACTTCAAGCTGATGTGCACCCCAAAAGTTAGACGAACCAATTCTGACTTTTTAGGGTGCAGCACAAGTGGAGTCTCTTTTTATTTATTCATTTCACTTAGTAATTTACCTGATGCTTCTTATTCTTCATGTGTATTAATTGCCTTGGTTTTAAATTCTTTATCTAATAATTCAATTGGAATATGTTTAGGAATCACATCTGCAGGAACTTCGCCATTCATATCTAAATAATAATGGCGCATAGGATTTAAAGAGTTATCATCTAATTCATATACTAATGGAATGCTTGTTGGAATGTTTAAAGACGCAATCCCATCTGGTGAAACGTTATCTAAATAATGAATAATAGCGCGAATTGTATTACCATGCGCTGCAATTATTATTTTTTTATTGTTGCGTAACATAGGTGCAATTTCTTGATCCCAGAAAGTTAAGACTCTTTTCTCCGTATCGGCAAGACTTTCCGTTAAAGGAAAGTCGCCTTCTTCGAGCTGTTGATACCTTGGATCGTCGATATTGTAACGGGGATCATCTTTATTTAAAGCTGGCGGTCTGATATCCATGGATCTTCTCCATTTTTGAACTTGGTCAAGCCCATATTGATCAGCTGTTTCTTTTTTATTGAGTCCTTGCAAAGCACCATAATGACGTTCATTTAATTTCCACGTTTTATGTATAGGAATCCACATACTGTCCATTTCATCGAGAATAATCCATAATGTCCGAATTGCTCTTTTTAAATAGGATGTATATGCAATATCAAATGTGTAGCCGTTATGATGGAGAATAATTCCAGCTTCCCTTGCTTCTGTTAACCCTTTTTCTGACAGTTCAATATCTGTCCAACCAGTAAAACGATTTTCCACATTCCAAAGACTTTCTCCATGGCGAATCAAAACAAGTTTTGGCATTGTGCACCTCTCCCTTTCTTCTTTTCTTTATTTTTTTCCTGTTTTCATGAGAAATAATCGTCTCTTTAAAGGAAAAAGTATAATCTGGAATTATTTTCTTGTTTTTTATTGAATAAGCTTCTTTTGAATGATATTTTGATAATAATGAGAATTTTTTATAAAGTCAGGAAAATAAATGAGCATAAAGAATCTATTAATTTTATTTAGTAGTGTATTGCTTATGCTTGTAATCGGACTATTATGGAATAATCGTCCTGTTTATGGCAATGATGAAGCTTCTATTACAAAGTTGATTATGAAAAGTGACTTATTGCAAGAGAAAACTAATATTAAAATTATTGATATTTTTGATATAGAAAAGACTAGAATCGCTGCTTTTACAAATGGGGAGGGATAGGGAATTATTAAGTTTGAAAAAGATTCCAAAGGGAACTATACCTATCTTATGGAGTTACTACCTACACTGTTCCGATAGAGGATGAGCGCACACCACTTTTTCTTTTCCTATCAGATGGGACAAGTGAAGTGTATGTTCGATTGACTTAATCATAAATAATGACTGGAAGGAGAGAAAAAAGGTATCTTTAAACAAATTTTCAATGGAAACGTTTGATGAAAGACTTTCAGAAATAGAGGCGAAATCCTATCAGTATGAGTTTAGGTTATACAATAAAGAAGGAATAGAAATAAGCAAAGGAGATGATGTAAGTTTAAAGGAAAATCACCTAATCTAGACTTTATGAGAATAACCTTATAAATAGAGTAAATACTAGTAAGTAGTGTATGATGAGTGTAAGTATATGAGGAGGTATGTTATGAGTGTAGCAACGGAAAAAATTACAAAATATAGCGGCTTTCAATTACATACAGTAAAGACAGAAAAATTTAAAACGAATACGATTGTGATGAAATGGCGAACCCCTATTACAAAAGAAAATTCAACACACAGGGCTCTTCTTCCTTATGTGATGCAAAATAGTACGAAGAAATTTCCGACAACGGCAAAGCTTCGTTCCTTTATAGAAGAATTGTATGGAGCTACTTTTTTTATCGATCTTGCTAAAAAAGGGGAATACCACATTGTTTCTTTCTCTTTAGAAATTGCAAACGAAAAGTTTCTCTCAGACCCAGCTCCTTTATTAAAAAAAGGGTTGGAATTTTTATCGGAGGTTATCTTTCAGCCAAATGTATCAGAAAGTGGTTTTGACCAGAATGTCATAGATAATGAAAAACGTGCATTAAAGCAAAGAATTCAATCCATCTATGATGATAAAATGCGATATTCGAATCAACGAGTAATTGATGTTATGTGTGAAAACGAGCCTTATGCACTAAGTGTTTACGGTGAAAAAGACGAGGTTGATAGCATTACCCCACAATCCCTTTACGACTATTATACAAAAGCGTTAGCAGAAGATCAGATTGATTTGTATATGGTCGGCGATATTAAAGAAGAAGAGGTAGGAGCCTATATTGAGGAATTATTTCCATTTAAAGAAAGAACGGCACAATCAATTGATCGTAGAAAATCATATGAAACTAAGAAAGTAAAAGAAGTTCGTGAAGTACAAGATATTAAACAGGGAAAACTAAATATGGGATTTCGCACAAATATTGTTTATGGAGATCCAGAATATTTTGCCCTTCAAGTACTCAATGGCATTTATGGCGGGTTCTCGCATTCCAAGCTATTTATTAATGTCAGGGAAAAAGAAAGCCTTGCCTATTATGCAGCAAGTCGTTTAGAAAGTCATAAAGGGTTGCTTTTAGTAATGTCAGGAATAGATAATAACAATTACGATAAGGCAGTTAAGATTATTAAGGAACAAATGGAGTTAATGAAAAAAGGCGAATTTTCCGATCAAGAAATAATGCAGACAAAAGCGGTGATTCATAATCAAATGCTGGAAACATTAGATACTTCCCGTGGCATGATTGAACTGTTCTACCATAATAGCGTAAGTGATAATTATGTAGAGATGGGCGATTGGCTTCAATATATGAGTAAAGTTTCCCGAGAGGAAATCATTGCTGCCGCTAAGAAGATCGAACTAGACACCATTTATTTCTTAACGGGATCGGAGGGGAATGCATAATGGAAAAAATAGAATTTGCTCAATTGCAAGAAGAACTATATTATGAAAAATTAGCAAATGGCTTAAAGGTATATATTTTGCCGAAAAAAGGGTTTAATAAGACGTTTTGTACATTCACAACAAATTATGGTTCTGTAGATAACACCTTTATTCCTCTTGAGGGATCTGAATTCACTCAAGTTCCTGATGGAATTGCTCATTTCTTAGAGCATAAGCTTTTTGAAAAAGAAGACGGTGATGTTTTTCAAGATTTTAGTAAACAGGGGGCAAGCGCTAACGCTTTTACGTCTTTTACAAGAACAGCCTATTTGTTCTCTAGTACCTCTAATGTAGCTAATAATCTGGAAACACTTATTAATTTTGTACAGGAACCATACTTTACGGAAAAAACGGTAGAAAAAGAAAAAGGAATTATCGGGCAAGAAATTACGATGTATGATGATAATCCAGATTGGCGTCTATATTTTGGACTAATTGAAAATATGTATGTCCATCATCCTGTGAAAATTGATATTGCTGGAACGATTGAATCCATCTCACATATCACAAAAGATATGTTATATGAGTGCTATAATACTTTCTACCACCCAAGCAATATGCTTCTTTTCATTGTGGGACCAGTTGATCCAGAAGAGTATATGGCTCAGATAAGAGAAAATCAAAGCAAAAAAGATTATACAAATCACAGTGAAATTCAACGCAAATTTAAAGAAGAACCTGCACATGTTAATAAGGACAAGCAAGTACTAAAAATGAATGTCCACACTTCTAAATGTCTTGTTGGAATAAAAGGAATCGATGTAGAGCAGTCCGGAAAGGAAATGATGAAACAAGAGTGGAGCATCAATTTATTATTAGATTTCCTATTTAGTGAAAGCTCTGAAAACTACCAAAATCTTTTCCAAGAAGGCTTAATTGATGATACTTTTTCTTATGATTACACACAGGAACACGGATTTGGATTTGCGATGATTGGTGGAGATACGAGTGATCCTGATCGGTTAGAAACGGCAATTAAAGAAATTTTAATGAAAGCTAAAACAACCGATTTCGCCAGCGAGACGTTAGAAAGAACGAAGAAAAAGAAAATTGGCGCTTTCTTACGTGCGATTAATTCACCAGAATATATCGCTAACCAATTTACACGCTATGCTTTCAATGAAATGAATTTATTTGATGTGGTACCTGCAGTTGAAGAAATTACAGTTGAGGATATAAAAAATGCGGCTAATAAATTATTAGCAGAAGAAAGAATAACATCTTGCCAAGTAGTGCCGAAATAATGATAAGTAGACACAAAGAAATCTATTTCTTTGTGTCTGTTGCTGTTTAGGTTTATAGGTAAAAGTAAATGGAGTGAAAAAGACAATGGGGAAATGGATTTTAATTACCGGTGCATCTGGTGGAATTGGACAAGCGATTGCAAAACAATTAGCAAAAGAAGGCTATTCGCTTTACTTACACTATCATCAAAATGAAAAAGCAATAAAGGAACTGTTAGAAGTGCTAGCAGTGAATGGGGGAGAATACTTACCCATACAAGCAGATTTACAACAAGAAAATGACTACCAAAAAATTCTCGAAAGTATTTTCACAATAGATGGAATTGTTCACGCAAGTGGCATAAGTACATATGGTTTATTTACAGATATGGAAGAGGGAGAAATGAAAGCCCTATGGAATGTCCATATACATTCATTAATGTGTATAACAAAAGCTTTATTACCAAAAATGCTTTCGAGACAATATGGTAATATTATTGTGATCACAAGTATATGGGGTCAAGTAGGAGCAGCAATGGAAGTTGCCTATTCTACTGTAAAGGGTGCCCAAATTAGCTTTGTGAAGGCCTTAAGTAAAGAGGTAGCCTTTAATGGTATTCGGGTGAATGCAGTAGCTCCTGGCGCTATTGAAACGAACATGCTTCAATCTTTTTCGCCTGAAGAAATGCAGCTGATGGCAGAGGAAATCCCAATGGGGAGATTGGGAAGTCCCCAAGAAGTAGCAGAAAGTGTAGCCTTTCTATTATCGGAAAAATCTTCTTATATGACAGGACAAGTCCTTTCTCTTAATGGGGGATGGTATGTATAGATAGCTTTTCCAAAAGATTTTCATGCATATTATTACATCGAACGAACCAAAATAATGATGTAATTCACTTAAGCAATGGAAGGAGTAATTCATGATGTCTATTTTAGAAAATTGGGATCAATGGAAAGACTTTTTAGCAGATCGTCTTCATCATGCCGAAAATGAAGGAATGAACCAAGAAGCAATAGGAGATCTTGCTTTTCAAATTGGAGATTATCTGTCTAATCAAGTTCAGCCTAAAAATGAACAAGAAAAGATTTTATCCGATTTATGGTCAGTTGCAGATGAAAAAGAACAACATGCGATTGCAAATATGATGGTAAAATTAGTGCATAATAACGGAACAAAATAATTATTAGTGGCAATCATAGAAGCTCGATAAATAGAAAAGCTATTTATTGAGCTTCTTTCCTTTCGGAACAGAAAAATATTCCAAAATGTGATGACGTGCTTCGAAAAAGAGCATCTAGATAATAGAAGGGAAGCCTGTCTGTGACCAAAAGCAAGAAAGTGTAGAAGAAAAGAGGCAGATCAAACATGAGCAGCATGCAAATAAATCAAGTAAAAATAGCTTTGAAACAATGATTTTAGATTAAAATGAATGCTTTATTTTCCTAGAATGCACCCTTCTTATAAAAAGTCCATCTTTTTTTCTATTTTGACCCCTTTTTTCTTGATTATTTATACTATTCCTATATGATAGAAGTTAAAAGACTAGAAAATTTCACTTGCTAGTTGTAGGAGGATTTTTTTGGAACAGAAGGAATGGTATTTAGAATACGAAATTCAAAAAAACCGACCTGGCCTACTAGGGGAGATTTCCTCATTACTAGGAATGCTTTCAATTAATATTATCACCATTAATGGGGTAGACGATGGACGGCGCGGCTTATTAATGTTAGCGAAAAATAAGGAACAAATAAAAAGGTTAGAATCTATTCTCTATACAATGGACACAATAAAAGTAATCAAGCTTAGAGAACCTTCTTTAAGAGATAAACTTGCAGTAAGACATGGTCGTTATATTCAAAGAGATGCAGATGACAAAAAAACATTTCGCTTTGTTCGTTATGAGCTAGGATTGCTAGTAGATTTTATGGCGGAATTATTTAAGACAAAAGGCCATAAATTAATAGGTATTAGAGGGATGCCGCGGGTAGGCAAAACGGAGTCCATAGTAGCTGCAAGCGTTTGTGCAAATAAGAGATGGCTTTTAGTGAGTTCTACTTTGCTAAAGCAGACTATCCGCCATTCTTTAATGCAGGGAGAATATAATGAAAATAATTTATTTATCATTGATGGTATTGTTTCTTCCAAACAGATTAATGAGCGACATTGGGCGGTTGTTCGAGAAGTGATGCGCCTGCCATGTATAAAAGTAGTAGAACATCCCGATGCCTTTGTACATAATACAGAATACACTTTAGATGATTTTGATTATATTATTGAGCTAAGACATGAGCCAGACGAGGAGATTCTTTATGATGTTCATAAAAAGAATACTCTTGCCTTAGAAAGTGAATTCGAGGGTTTTGATTTTTAGTAAGTTGGAAGGTGTTATCTTGTGAGTGAATTAGGAAATCGATTAAAAGAAGCTAGAGAAGCTAAAGGACTAACGCTAGAAGAATTACAAGAGATTACCAAAATTCAAGTCCGTTATTTAGTTGGCATTGAAGAAGGTAATTATAGTATGATGCCAGGTAAATTTTATACACGGGCATTTATCAAACAATACGCAGAAGCGGTAGATTTGGTTCCAGAAGAAATATTTGAAGAGTATAAAGCTGAGGTACCAACAACGGTAAATGATGAGTTGCCGCAAAATTTATCGAGAGTGAATTCAAGAAGCGCAATAGACGGAGCCACTTCAAAGGTATTCGATATCTTGCCAACTATTCTTATTGCTATTCTTGTATTGGCTGTTGCTTTTCTGGTTTGGTATTTTGTGTATGCGAAAGATTCAAATCCAGAAAAACAGTCTAATAGCGGTGCGGAACAGAATTCTGTTTATATGAAATCAGATGCATTAAATAAAAAGGAAAAAGAAAAGGTAACTGATAAGGATGCTAATAAAGAGAAAGAACAAGTAGTAGAAGAAGAAGAGAAGAAAGTAGAAGAAGAGGCACCAAAACAAGAGATTACCAAAAAAGAAACAGTTGGAAAAAAGACAACATATGAAGTGAAAAATGCAGAGAAGTTTGTTGTTAAGCTTGTAGCAACAGGAAAAGTTTGGGTTGATATCCAAAATGGCAAAAACTATTCCTTTTTCCAAGGTATCCTTGAAAAAGATGGAACTGAATCACACGAAGAAGATTTATCAAAAGAGACAGAAGCACGTATTGTAATTGGAAACAGCCAAGTAGATGTTTTTGTCAACGATGAAAAAATAGACCTTGGTGATTCATCTTCTAGACAAGATCTTGTTATTAAAAATATAAAAGAAGAATAGTCATCGATTCGATGACTATTTTTCGCTATTATATCGTATTTAGGTTATAATACTAATGTTTTTAATTTATTTTTAATGAAAGTGGCGATTAACGTCATGGTAATGGAGGATGTAAGATGAATTTGCCAAATAAGATTACCGTAGCAAGAATTTTATTAATCCCCGTCTTTCTAGTCATCATGCTAGTGGACTTTCAATGGGGAGAACTAACATTTTTAGGTGTTACCTTACCGATGACACATTTTATCGGTGCCTTGATTTTTATCCTAGCATCGACAACGGATTGGATTGATGGACACTTTGCGAGAAAGTATAATCTAGTAACCGATTTAGGGAAGTTTTTAGATCCTTTAGCAGATAAATTATTAGTTTCATCTGCATTAATTGTTTTAGTAGGATTGCAGATGGCGCCTGCGTGGATTACGATTGTTATTATTAGCAGAGAATTCGCAGTAACCGGTTTACGTTTAATATTAGCTGGAGGCGGAGAGGTAGTTGCAGCAAATATGCTTGGGAAAATTAAAACATGGGCCCAAATAGTTGCGATTTCTGCGCTTTTATTACATAATATGATTTTTGAACTTATTTCACTGCCTTTTGATATCCTTGCACTATGGGTTGCCTTGATCTTTACGATTTGGTCTGGCTGGGATTATTTTGCAAAAAATAAACAGGCTTTTGTTTCATCCAAATAAAATAGAGGAATAAAAATAAGGACATCTATTTATGACAAGCGTATATTGCTTTATAAAGAGACGTCCTTTCTTTATGAACAGACAAAAAGGGGGAGCATTATATGAATGCAGAGATTATTGCTGTTGGCTCAGAATTATTACTTGGACAAATTGCTAATACAAATGCTCAATTTATATCCAAGCATTTAGCCGACTTAGGAGTAAATGTTTATTATCATACAGTTGTTGGAGATAATGCAGCTCGCTTAGAGGAAGCAATAAAAGTCGCTGAAAGCCGAGCACAATTGCTTATTTTCTCCGGTGGACTAGGTCCAACAAAGGACGATTTAACGAAAGAAACGATTGCCAAGCATATAGGGAAAGAGTTGGTTTTTGATAAAACAGCTTTAGATTCCATTGAAGACTATTTTGTCAAAACGAAACGCACTATGACGGAAAATAATAAAAAGCAAGCATTAGTATTAGAAGGAAGCGACGTTCTTCCAAATGACCATGGTATGGCACCGGGGATGTTTTTAAAAAAAGACAGTCGCTTTTACATGCTTTTACCAGGACCACCGAAAGAAATTCAGCCAATGTTTGTTAAATATGGATTTCCTGCAATACAAAAGCAAATGACAAGCAAAGATGTCATTGTTTCACGCGTGCTTCGCTTCTTTGGCATTGGGGAGTCCCTGCTAGAAACAAAAATAGAAGATTTAATTGATGCCCAGACCAATCCGACTATTGCCCCGCTCGCAGGAGATGGAGAGGTAACATTACGTATCACATGTAAGCATGATTCTATAGAAGAAGCAGATAAATTGATTGTAAAAACAGAAGAAGAAATATTCGCACGTGTAGGAGAATTTTTCTATGGGTATGAGGACACTACTTTAATGAATGAGCTTTCTCATATTTTATTAAAGAAAAATTTAACAGTAGCAGCCGCAGAGAGTCTGACAGGAGGACTGTTTCAGCAAGAGATAACAGGAATTCCAGGCGCTGGGAATATTTTTAAAGGCGGAATTGTTTGCTATACAAATGAAGTAAAGCATCAAATCTTGCAAGTAAAAGAGTCGACGATCAAAGAACATGGTGTCGTAAGCGAGCAATGTGCGAAAGAACTTGCGGAGAATGTTGCACGTCTATTAAAAGCTGACATTGGGATAAGCTTCACAGGAGTTGCAGGTCCAAATGAATTAGAAGGAAACCCAGTAGGTACCGTTTATATTGGGATTGCTAAAAGCGGTGAACCGACAAAAGTAGAGAAGTTAGCATTAAGTGGAACAAGAGCTGGTAATCGAATTAGAAGTGTGAGATACGGTCAATATTTCTTATTGAAAATGTTAGAAGATAAATAATAGGATATCTTTTACTTAAAAGGTTGCTTTCAGCTGGAAAATAAAAAAACGAATGAATGTTCGATTTTTTACTGTACAAATGAAAGGAAAAAAGGTATATTAAGTATATAATCTTTTAAACAACGAATGAATCATGATTGGTGAGATTCATTTTTTATATAAGGAGGAGAACGTATTTGAGTGATCGTCAAGCTGCATTAGAAATGGCGTTAAAACAAATAGAAAAGCAATTCGGTAAAGGTAGTATCATGAAGCTGGGAGAGCAAGCAGATAGAGTCATTTCTACTAGTCCAAGTGGATCTTTAGCTTTAGATGCAGCCCTAGGTGTTGGTGGATATCCAAGAGGTCGTATTGTAGAAATTTATGGTCCTGAAAGTTCAGGGAAAACAACAGTAGCGCTTCATGCTATTGCTGAGGTTCAGGCAAATGGCGGACAAGCAGCATTTATTGATGCAGAGCATGCATTGGATCCAGTTTATGCCCAAAAGCTTGGCGTTAATATTGATGAATTATTACTTTCTCAACCAGATACCGGAGAACAAGCATTAGAAATCGCGGAAGCATTAGTACGAAGTGGTGCAGTTGATATTTTAGTTATTGACTCTGTAGCAGCACTTGTACCAAAAGCAGAAATTGAAGGCGAAATGGGAGATTCTCACGTTGGACTTCAAGCGCGTTTAATGTCACAGGCACTTCGCAAGTTATCTGGTGCTATTAATAAATCAAAAACGATTGCTATTTTCATTAACCAAATTCGTGAAAAAGTTGGAGTAATGTTCGGAAATCCTGAGACAACTCCTGGTGGACGTGCGCTAAAATTCTATTCATCTGTCCGACTAGAAGTTCGTCGTGCTGAAACGTTAAAACAAGGAACAGATATGGTAGGAAACAAAACAAAAATCAAAGTGGTAAAAAATAAAGTAGCACCACCTTTCAAAGTAGCAGAAGTCGATATCATGTATGGTGAAGGTATCTCTAAAGAAGGAGAAATCATTGACCTTGGTTCTGAACTTGATATTGTTCAAAAAAGTGGTGCTTGGTATTCTTACAATGACGAAAGATTAGGGCAAGGCCGTGAAAATGCGAAGCAATTCTTGAAAGAAAATCCAGAAATGCGCCTAGAAATTCAAAAGAAAATTCGCGATCATTACGGGCTGGATAAAGAAGTTACATTAAAGCCTGAAAATGATGAGAATGAACAATTTGAATTAATCGATTAATCGTTAAGAAAGATGGGAGACGGGTTTTTCCGTTTGCCATCTTTTTTGTTGCTATTCTATAAAAGTATTCGATAGCGTTCTTTGGGTGCTCCAAGCTGACTGATCCCAAAAAACACAATTATTGTCCATCGTAATCTGGAAAGTAAAAAAATCTTCTCAATCCACTTAAGTATTTAAAAGAGGCTGTGGGATAAAGGACTTCCTAGGTTTAATAAGCTTAGTTTCTGACTATAATACGGATGATAGGTTAGGTTTAGCTTTAAATAAGGTGATATTTCATACATATATAGGAAGTAAAGAGCAATTGTTAGAGGAAGATGATAACGGAGATAGCCAATGAGAATTAGGTTAATCCTACTAGTTCAAAGCCTTGACAATAAATTGGTACAACTATACAATTAAATTGTATATTTTACATTTTTATAAGTATGAAAACCTAGAAAACATTTTATAAGACTAGGGAAATTTCGATTGAAAAAAGGAACATTTTAAGCCAATACTTTTAAAATCGTAACAAACACAATTTGATAGCAAGAGGAGGTGAAAATGATGGATTTAATAAAAATCATCTCCATTTTGCTTATTCTAATCGTTATTGCCGTTGTTGGCTTTGTTGTATATTTTATTCGAAAGTCCAATGCTAATGCAAAAATTAGCAATGCAACGTTGACTGCTGAACAAATTATGGAGAATGCAAAGCGTGAAGCAGACGCATTGAAAAAAGAAGCTTTGTTAGAAGCAAAGGATGAGATTCACAAGCTTCGTAGTGAAGCAGAACTAGAAGTTCGTGATCGAAGAAATGAACTACAAAAACAAGAAAATCGTTTATTGCAAAAAGAGGAAAATCTTGATCGCAAGGGAGAAGCGTTAGATAAACGTGAATCAGTGTTAGAAAAGAGGGACGATTCTCTTAATAAAAGACAACAGCATATGGAAGAGATGGAAAGCAAAGTGGACGAGATGGTTCGCAAGCAGCAAACAGAACTAGAGCGCATTTCTGGATTAACTCGAGAAGAGGCGAAATCCATCATTTTAGAGCGTACAGAGCAAGAAGTTGCTCATGATATTGCGATAATGATTAAAGAAAGTGACACTAGAGCGAAAGAAGAAGCAGATAAAAAGGCTAAAGAAATTTTGTCACTTGCAATCCAACGTTGTGCAGCTGATCATGTTGCAGAAACTACAGTTTCCGTTGTTAACCTTCCAAATGATGAAATGAAAGGGCGAATTATCGGCCGTGAGGGGCGAAATATTCGAACGCTTGAAACATTAACAGGAATTGACTTAATTATTGATGATACACCAGAAGCAGTAATTTTATCTGGTTTTGATCCAATAAGACGTGAAACTGCTAGACTTGCGTTAGATAAGCTCGTCCAGGATGGACGTATTCATCCAGCTCGTATTGAAGAAATGGTTGATAAAGCTCGTCGAGAAGTGGATGAACATATTCGTGAGATCGGAGAACAAACTACGTTTGAGGTCGGAGTTCATGGATTACATCCAGATTTAATTAAAATTCTCGGCCGTCTAAAATTCCGTACAAGCTATGGACAAAATGTATTAAAGCATAGTATGGAAGTGGCACAATTATCAGGAATTTTAGCTGCTGAACTTGGTGAGGATCAAACTCTTGCCCGCAGAGCTGGCTTACTTCATGATATAGGGAAAGCAATTGACCATGAAGTCGAAGGAAGCCATGTGGAAATTGGTGTCGAACTTGCTACCAAGTATAAAGAACATCCAGTTGTGATCAATAGTATCGCATCCCATCATGGTGATACAGAACCAACTTCAATTATCGCTGTACTAGTAGCCGCTGCTGACGCACTTTCAGCTGCAAGACCAGGAGCGCGAAGAGAAACATTAGAAAACTATATTCGCCGACTTGAGAAATTAGAAGAAATTTCAGAGTCTTATGATGGAGTAGAGAAATCATTCGCTATTCAAGCAGGTCGTGAGATTCGAATCATGGTGAAACCTGATCTTGTGGATGATTTAGAATCTCATCGATTAGCTCGTGATATTCGTAAGAAAATCGAAGAGGAATTAGATTATCCAGGTCATATCAAAGTAACCGTCATTCGTGAAACAAGAGCGGTTGAATATGCAAAATAAAAACGGTGCGTTTGCACCGTTTTTTTATGTTGTGCGCCCGGCATGCACATGAACTATAGGGTGCGAGTCCCGAACCCCGAAGACAGAAGTAGAGGTTAGCCAAGAGCTAGGGTGTCCGTGGTGACGCGGAATCTGAAGGAAGCTGGAGGCAAAACACCGGTCCGAGGAACACGAATCTCATACAAGGCTAGTTACGACTGGATGAGTTTGCAACACAAAACAAAGTCCTTTCTGTCGAAGGTCATACCTAGTAAATGAGGCGGATAGATGGTGTGAAAGTGCATGTGCTTACCCGGGGAGGTCTGATGGAAACGTGAAGTACCCTTCATAACCTACTTGGTGACAAGTAGCTGAATCATCAGAAGTCAGCAGAGGTCATAGTACGATTGGGTCTAGAACCAGTCGGAAGGACTGAACAATTAAGAGAGATTAGCCCTTGGCTTTCCATCTAGAATGAAATAGCACAGAAAACAGAGAAACCTCACGCTTAGAAAGTAGTGGTGAATCCCACGAGGGTATTTGCGGAGGGTGGAGTTCAGATGGGCATAATAAGATAAGCTAATCACGGAAAGGAACGAAATGGTGATGTTGAATCAAATTCTTGAACGGCAAAATATGATACAAGCGCTAAAGCGAGTGGAAGCGAATAAAGGAAGCCATGGAGTAGACATGATGCCCGTACAAACCTTACGACAGCACATCCTCGAAAATTGGGAAACCATTAAATCGCAGATTTTGAATGGAACCTATGAACCACAACCAGTACGTCGAGTCGAAATCCCGAAACCAGATGGTGGTGTGCGTTTACTAGGTATCCCAACCGTGACAGATCGTTTTATTCAACAAGCTATCTCGCAGATTTTATCAAAGGAATATGACAAAACATTTTCGGACCACAGTTATGGATTCCGTCCAAATCGGAGTGCCCATGACGCTATTCGGAAAGCAAAGGGTTATTTAAAGGAAGGTTATCGATGGGTGATTGATATGGATTTAGAGAAATTCTTCGATAAGGTCAATCATGACCGACTAATGGCAACATTAGCGAAACGAATTTCAGATAAATCTTTATTAAAACTTATTCGTAAATATCTCCAAGCTGGTGTCATGATAAATGGAGTGATTTCAAGTATAGAAGAAGGAACACCACAAGGTGGACCTTTAAGTCCCTTACTTTCAAACATAGTTCTAGATGAACTCGATAAAGAGTTGGAGGAACGTGGACATAAATTCGTTCGATACGCAGATGATTGCAATATTTATGTGAAAACAGAACGTGCGGGTCTAAGAGTAATGGCGAGTGTACAAAGATTTATTGAGGGAAAACTTCGTTTAAAAGTAAACGAAAAGAAATCAGCGGTAGACCGTCCTTGGAACCGGAAGTTCTTAGGTTTTAGTTTCACGAGTCACAAAGAACCAAAGGTTCGTCTTGCGAAAACAAGTCTAGTTCGAATGAAAAAGAAAATACGAGAGATTACCTCAAGAAAGATGCCATACTCCATGGAATACAGAATCAAGATGTTAAACCAATATCTAATGGGGTGGTGTGGTTATTTTGGATTAGCAGATACAAGTTCCACATTCAAATCACTAGATAGCTGGATTAAAAGAAGATTAAGGATGTGTCTATGGAAGAATTGGAAGAAACCTCAAACAAGAGTCAGAAATCTTACTCGGTTGAAAGTTCCTTTTGGAAAAGCATACGAGTGGGGAAACACCCGAAAAGGGTACTGGCGCATTTCTAAAAGCCCCATATTACACAGAACCCTCGGCAATTCCTATTGGGAAAGCCAAGGGCTGAAAAGTCTGCAAGTTCGTTACGAAACTTTGCGTTATTCATCTTAATTGAACCGCCGTATACGGAACCGTACGTACGGTGGTATGAGAGGTCGGGAGTTAATCACTCCCTCCTACTCGATTGGCAACATTATCTTCCAAAAGTTTTTAGAAGGAAAATCGAGTTAGGAACGCAGGCAATTATATGTTACACTGTTACATAGTGAAGATTAGAAAGTAGGAAAAAAGACATGCATATTTTATTTGTTGGAGATGTCGTAGGCTCTATGGGTCGAGATATGATTAAAGAGTACGTACCAAAGCTAAAGGAGAAATACCGTCCGCAGATGACGATAATAAATGGCGAAAATGCTGCTGGGGGAAAAGGTATCACCGAAAAAATCTATCGAAGCTTTTTAGAAATTGGTGCTCAAGCAATAACAATGGGAAACCATACATGGGATAATCGCGAAATATTTGAATTCATCGATCAGGCAAAATACTTAGTACGACCTGCAAATTTTCCCGAAAATAATCCAGGAAAAGGCATGGTGTTTGTTAAAATTAATGATATAGAAGTAGCTGTCATCAATTTACAAGGGCGAACATTTATGAATCCGAGTGATGATCCATTTATTGTGATTGATGGCTTAGTGGAGGAAGCAAAAAAACGTACTGATATTATTTTTGTTGATTTCCACGGAGAGGCGACAAGTGAAAAGCAAGCAATGGGATGGTATTTAGATGGAAAAGTAACAGCTGTTGTGGGAACACATACGCATGTGCAAACAGCTGATAACCGTATCCTTCCAAATGGAACTGCCTTTATGGCCGATGTTGGGATGACAGGGCCATATGATGCGATTCTTGGAATGCAAAAGGAATTAGTATTGAATCGTTTCTTAACCAATTTGCCAACACGTTTCGAGCCGCCAAAAAGTGGGAGAGCACAATTAAGCGGCTGTTTAATTGAAGTAGATAAAAAGACTGGGAAAGCAAAGAAAATAGAACGTATATTAATCAATGATGATCATCCATTTTTCTCGTAATAAAAGGATAATTATTTGAGGATATAGCTATCTTGTATAAACAAATATTTTCTAATTTTTTATGTCCAAGCTGGAATATGTGTATGAAACTTGGAATATAGTAACATTGGAATGATATATATCCTGATATGTTCATTATTATTTAATGTAACATGCGGGGGGGTTAAACAAGGAGGAGCTAGAAATGGAGATATTAAAGGTTTCAGCAAAGTCTAGTCCCAATTCTGTAGCTGGTGCGCTTGCAGGTGTTCTACGTGAAAGAGGTGGAGCAGAAATCCAGGCTATTGGTGCAGGTGCATTAAATCAAGCGGTTAAAGCAGTTGCTATCGCAAGAGGGTTTGTAGCACCTAGCGGAGTGGATTTAATTTGTATTCCTGCCTTCACTGATATCGTCATTGACGGTGAGGAACGAACGGCCATCAAGCTCATTGTGGAGCCTAGATAAAGAGAAAACAAGATTTGATAAAAAGTAGAAAAGCATGTAATTACATGCTTTTCCATTTATTTTGATCTTAATTGGACAGTATGGCGGTAGAACTTTTGGATATTTGTAGAAGCAGATGTGAAGTCAGCTGTCTGTATAGGACTGAATGATTAACTAAGATAAATGGAGAAGAAAAAAATCTTTTCTGACTTAGTTTCACTGTATCCCTTCTGAGATTGGTATGCTTGTTTGTGTTCCTTTGATCTTTTGGAAACTGAATAGAGCAAACCTTAAAAAAAGAAGGAGGATGTCTCCTCAATAGGTTTAGGTCCCACAGAAAAAATTAAGTTGGAGAATGAACTTTTCTCCCGCTATTAACTTGAAACTGTGGAGAATAAACCAAATGAGTGAGGCATCCTTTTTTTATAACTATAGTCAATTGATATCTTGAGGGAGAGAAATAGCCACAAGATTTACATAAAAAACATATTTGTATGGGAGTGAATGGTTTGAGTTACTTCGATGGTCATTGTGATGTATTATATAAAATGTTTATAGATAAAACGATAAATTTTCAGAATAGTGATAAACTTCATGTCACTAAGAGTAATTTACAAAAAGGGGGGGCAAAGATTCAATGTTTTGCTATTTATGTTCCAGAATCTGTCCATCCTGATATGCGGTTTGAAGCAGCTTTATCCATGGCAACTATCTTTTATGATAAAATCTTACAGCCGAATGCAGATTTAAAATTTATACGCTCACAAAAAGATATAAAGGAATTAAAAAATGGTGAAATTGGTGCACTCCTAACATTAGAAGGCTGTGATGCGATTGGAGGAGATTTGCTAAAATTAAAAACATTGCTTCGATTAGGTGTTTCAGCAGTAGGACTTACTTGGAACTATGCGAATGCTGTTGCGGATGGAGCACTAGAACCTAGAGGTGCTGGTTTATCTTTATTCGGAAGAGAAACAGTGAAGCTTTTGAATAAGCAAGCAATTTGGGTAGATGTTTCCCACTTATCGGAAAATGCCTTCTGGGATGTTATGGAGCATGCAGAGTATCCATATGCATCACACTCGAATACATATAATCTTTGTCCAAATCCTCGTAATTTACGCGACGACCAAATTAAAGCAATGATAGAAGCAGACAGTGTAATCGGCATTACTTTTGTGCCACAGTTTTTAAGTGGAACCAACACAGCAACTATTACAGATATTCTACGCCATCTTGATTATATATGTTCGCTTGGAGGTGAAGATCATGTCGGCTTTGGTTCTGATTTTGATGGAATCGACCAAACGGTAAAAGGTCTAGCTTCCGCTGTCGATTATCCTAATCTAATAAATGAGCTAACAAGATATTATACAAGTACGCAAGTAGAGAAATTCTTATATACGAATATGACAAAAAGGTTTCCGAAATAAAGAAAATCATCTATCTTCTTTCCTTTGCGGAAGAGGGAGAAAGTATCTTTTTAGTTAAACAACAAGAAAATAGTAGAATGATATCTTTAAGACGTTGCTATTGTTTTCAAAAGATGAAAGGCTTATACTAGAATAATGAAAATATGTCTATAAAGAATAGTACATATGAAAAAGCAGCTATTATATGGATGGATGTTTTTCTTGTCAAAGTAGTTTTTATCGGTTCAATTTGAATCGATGGTGGGGAGAAAACACCAATCTATAAGAAGCCTAAACATGTATATTAACAAACTTATGGATGAAACCAAAATCATCGATAAGAGAGGAGTAGTTGAAATGAACGAAAACCAACGTTTAGAAGGACAGCAAATCGGAAGCAATAATTCTTCGGACAAAAAATCCGAAAAGGATTATAGCAAATATTTCGAAACAGTATACAAAGCCCCTTCTTTAAAAGATGCCAAAAGACGAGGAAAAGAGGAAGTCCGCTATGAGAAGGATTTCTCCATTTCCGAGCAGTTCCGCGGAATGGGTGAAGGGCGTAAATTCTACATTCGTACATATGGCTGTCAAATGAATGAACATGACACAGAAGTAATGGCAGGGATTTTCTTAGCTTTAGGCTATGAGGCAACAGATTCAGTCGATGACGCCAATGTTATTCTTCTTAATACTTGTGCGATTCGTGAAAATGCAGAAAATAAAGTATTTGGTGAATTAGGACATTTAAAGCATTTAAAAACGGAAAAGCCAGACCTTTTAATAGGTGTTTGTGGATGTATGTCACAAGAAGAATCTGTCGTAAACAAAATCTTAAAAACATACACACAAGTAGATATGATTTTCGGTACACATAATATTCACCGTTTACCAAATATTCTTCACGAAGCATATATGTCAAAAGAAATGGTCGTAGAAGTTTGGTCTAAAGAAGGGGATGTGATCGAGAACCTTCCTAAAGTACGTAATGGAAAAATTAAAGCATGGGTAAACATTATGTATGGCTGTGATAAGTTTTGTACCTATTGTATTGTTCCATATACTCGCGGAAAAGAGCGAAGCCGCCGTCCAGAAGATATTATCCAAGAAGTGCGTCATTTAGCAGCACAAGGGTATAAAGAAATTACATTGCTTGGTCAAAACGTAAACGCCTATGGAAAAGACTTTACAGATATTGATTTCCGTTTCGGAGATTTAATGGAAGAAATGCGCAAAATTGATATTCCGCGTGTTCGTTTCACAACAAGTCACCCACGTGATTTCGATGATCATTTAATTGAGGTGCTTGCTAAAGGCGGTAACTTAGTGGAACATATCCATTTACCAGTTCAGTCGGGTTCATCTGATGTGTTGAAAATTATGGCACGTAAATATACAAGAGAGCAGTATTTAGAATTAGTTCGCAAAATGAAAGCGGCTATTCCTAATTTAACTCTTACAACAGATATTATTGTTGGTTATCCAAATGAAACAGATGAGCAATTTGAAGAAACATTATCTCTTTATAAAGAGGTTGGTTTTGAAGCTGCTTATACATTCATCTATTCTCCACGTGAAGGAACACCTGCAGCACGAATGAAAGATAATGTTCCGATGGAAGTCAAAAAGGAACGCTTACAGCGCCTAAATGCTTTAGTTAATGAGTATTCTGCTAATTCCATGAAGAATTATCAAGGCCAAACGGTAGAGGTTCTTGTAGAAGGAGAAAGCAAGAATAACCCAGATGTGCTTGCTGGTTATACACGTAAAAACAAGCTAGTAAACTTTGTCGGACCAAAATCGGCTATTGGCAAACTTGTTTCTGTGAAAATTACCGATGCAAAAACATGGTCATTAAACGGAGAAATGATTGAGGTATTAGAAGCAGAAGCTGTTGAGGCAAACTAATGGCGAAATTCACACGAGAAGAAATTATCGAACGAACAGAGCAGCTTGCCAAAATGATTCGTGAGACAGAAGAAGTGGAATTTTACCAACGAGCAGAAAAACAAATCAATCAAAACCAAAAAGTAAATGATCGAATTGCCCAGATTAAAAAGCTTCAAAAACAAGCAGTTAATCTTCAGCACTATGGCAAAATTGCTGCTTTAAAAGATACTGAAGCAAAAATTGATGCCTTACAAAAAGAAATCGATGAACTGCCAATTGTCAGTGAATTTAAAGAATCACAAGAAATTGTTAACGATATGCTGCAAATGGTAACAAAAACGATCGCAGACACAGTAGAAACAGAAATCCTTTCTTCCGTTGAGAAGAAGAAAGAACAATAAGAGGCTGAGATCCAAGAACGAGCGATCGTAAAGATTCCTTGTGGTGTAATGCAATGGGTAGCATACTTTTTAAATAGAATGTTAACAAGTAAAACCAAGCATATCTTTGCTTGGTTTTACTTGTTTTGATTATTTAAAATATTGATCGCTCGTAAGAATGCTTTCCGATATTCTTGCTGTTCCTTCATAGCTGTTTGCAAGGTTGAAAGCAATGCTTTATTAAGCTGCTTTGTTTCTTTATCTTTGGCATTTCCGTTATTAACTGTTTGCAATAGAAATGTATAAACAAGAAATAAGACAGAGTAATTGTCTACATAAGTTAAGCTGACGGCACTTCCACCATTTCCTCCTTCTGCATGGGTGTTAACAGAAGGACCTCCTGTTTCTAGAATTTTATCAATAAGCTCCTCTGGTACCCCAAGCTCTTTTAGTTTCTCAGCAGTTAACCCAATATTTTTATCTTTTGCCATTCTTTAGCCTCCTTCTATTAGGTATGTAAAAGAAAAGGGCAATCATCAAGAAGATGTTGCCCTTTATTATATGCTTATCACTTATAGGAGTGCTTATTTTAAAGGTGATTAACCTTCGTTCACCATTTCAGGGCTATTTTGGTTGAAAGATACAGCAGTAGCAGCACCAGCAACGTTAGCATTAACTAAAATACCACCAACAAAGAAGTTTAATAAGTTAACACCTACAGCAGCACCACCAGCAGCACCAGAAGCAGAAAATTGGTTAGCTAGGTTACCGTTACCTTGAGTAGCATTAGTAAATCCGCGAAGTTCTGCTCCTTTGTTTCCAATGCCTTTACCTTTAGCAGTAACATCAGTACCAGCAACGCCAGAACCGTTACCTTTGTGACAATCAGATGTGCATTTAGACAACATTTGACTTCACCTCCTTTCAAAGAAAAGATTGATTACTTATTTTTTGATAAAATCTGAAAGATCTAGTGAAAAAATAGGCTTGCCGTTAACATTTAATTTAAGGTTCCCATCATCATTTGAAGCATCAATGACAGGTAATTTCTCTTGTAGCTTGCTTAGGGTGTCTTCACTTACAATGCTTTTTAGCGTTTCAGGATTAAGATGTGGTTTTACTTTTTCTTTAATTGAATCTAAATCAACCGTACTTGCAACTTTCTCCTTCATTGCATCCATTGTAGTTCCAGCTACATTCTCAGAAACACCTTTGGTTAACTTTTGGACTAATCCACCCATCTCTGAAGATAATTTAGTAATTAATTCTTGTGCGTATTTAGCTCTGTCCTCGCCAGTAACCTCTTTACCATTAACATTGAATTTAAAATCAAACTGATCGTTTTTATTAAATAACCCTGCCAACTTCCTCACCCCCTTACCGTATACTACAGTATATAGAGATTAGAACAAGCTGTATCCGCGAATGTATTAATACAAACGCATATTTTTTTAAAAGCAAAAAAAAGAGCTGAATAGATTGGACTTACCCCTGTCAAGTAGACAGCTTTAAAAAGACTAAGCAGCCATCTGGTGTCGATATTCTATCGGTGCCAGGTGGTTGAGTCGTTTTTGGAAGCGTTGGAAGTTATAGAAATAGATGTATTGTTCAACAGCTTTTCTCACTGCTACTTCCGAATTATCGTGTAACAGATACAAGCACTCACTTTTAAAGTGAGAGAAGAATGACTCTATACAAGCATTATCGTGGCAGTTTCCTTTACGAGAATGACTGCCTATCATGCCAAGTTGTTCTACTGTTTGATGATATTTAATTGATGTGTATTGAAAGCCTTGGTCCGAGTGAATGATGCTTCGATACACATTTCTTTTTGCCGTCAATTCCTGTAGCGTATCCATAACTAGTTCTAAATCGTTACGTTCACTAATCTTCCAAGCAACAATTTCGTTGTTATATAAATCTTGCACAGCCGATAAGTAGAGAAAACAACCTTTCGTTGGTAGATACGTAATATCTGTCACGAGTACCTCATTTTCTACACGCTCTTTAAATTGACGCTCTAACACATTATCAAATACACGCGATGTACGATTTCGCCATACTCTACGCTTTTTACGGATAATCGATTGAATACCAAGCTCAGTCATTAACCGATAAACTTTCTTATGATTTACATGAAATCCTTTATCTCGTAAAGCGATTTTCATACGTGGGTAACCATACATTTTATGCGTTTGATGAATCGCTAAAATGTGCTCCTTTAAAAGGATATCATCCTGTTTACGTAATGATACCTTGCCATTTTTGAGCCACTTATAATAGCCTGAACGTTCTACTTTTGCCATTTCAGTGAGCCAAGTAATTGGATAACGATCTTTCATTTCTTCGATAATGTGATAACGATCTGGGAAAGTAGGCATTCCTCCGTTTACAGATTTGGATACTGCTTTTTTAGGTATTCAACCTGAGCCTTATAATAATCACGTTCTTCTTCTACATGCTTAAAATGAATTCTTTTACCTTTTAGTGGATTCTTCACACCTTTTGCGCCAGAACCTACCGATGGTAGGCGTTCAAAGGCTTCAATGGAGCCTACTTCTTTGAATTTCTTAACCCAAGCCTTCACTTGAGAAACATTACGAATTTCATAACGATCCGCAATTTTTTGCATACTCTCATTGCCTGTTAAATAGGCTTGTACAATTTCTAATTTCAAATCATTTGAATACGTATTATTTTTTCTAGACATAGAAAAATCCCCTTTAAGTAAATGTTTATCTACAGCGTACTGTAGTTTTTTTAACATTGTCTACTTAAAGGGGATAATATCAGATAAGGTTTTTTTCATTAATAAAGAAATAAGGAAAGTGCTTTTTAGAATTGATAAAAAGAAGGATAGATGTCTAGAAAAATGGCTAATATCGGCACACTTACCCAAGTTTTACATACAATGAAGTAGATTTAAGCATTACTTATCGTCTTTAAAAATTGTCGCACACTAGACTCCTATCCCGCATAGGATGAAATGAAAATGAATGAGGAGGTTTCGCTCGAACATGGGAGAATATAGAGAGATTATTACAAAGGCAGTCGTAGCGAAAGGACGTAAATTTACAAAATCCAATCATACTATCTGCCCAGACAACAGCCCATCAAGTATCTTGGGCTGCTGGATTATCAACCATACGTATGAAGCAGAAAAGGTTGGTAAAACAGTAGAAATTTGTGGATACTTTGATATTAACGTTTGGTATTCTTATAATGATAATACACAAACGGAAGTAGTAACAGAGCGTGTGAAATATACAGATGTCATTAAATTAAAATATCGTGATCCTGACTGCTTAGAAGACCATGATGTTATTGCACGCGTTTTGCAACAACCAAACTGCATTGAAGCAGTGATTTCGCCAAATGGCAATAAAATCATTGTCCATGTAGAAAAAGAATTTATCGTGGAAGTTATCGGAGAAACAAAAATCTGTGTGGAGGTTTGCACAGACGAATGTGGCAAGGAAGATGACGATGCCTGGTTTAAAGATGAAGTAGAAGATGAAGAATTTGAGGAATTAAATCCAGACTTCCTTGTAGGCGGGGAAGAAGAGTAAAGGCTAGGAGCTTTTCCTAGTCTTTTTTTCTATTAATGATTCATTAATAATCAATAATAGAAAAGCCTTTTTCCAATTCGCATAAGAAAAAGGCAGGAAGATTATCTTTCACAAGCAATTCCGTCTTTATCACGGTCCATTTTTTTGTTTGCGTTATATAAGGCTTTAGATACATACGGTTTGTACTTTGTTTTTCCACCCTTATTTTTGGTGCTTTTGGATTTAGCAACGCCACCCTTATAATCTTTGTTTAGGGCTGTACAATTTTTATACGTTTTAACCTTCGTTTTTGCTTCAGCACTTGAATGTGGCATAAAACTGACCATAAGAACAATTGTTAAAAGAATAGATAGAATACGTTTCAAGATAATTGCTCCTTTTCCTAAAATTAACTTTTATTGCAAGCTAAATTATAAAAGATTTGCTCGCGAATTACTAGTATTATTTTTAAAAATAATACTGGAATGGAGCACAATGGAATGAACTAGTTATCACATCTAACTTCATACAAAAAAGCAAGTGTTTTTTCAGAGATATTCATAGTCTTTTCCCAATACCACCCACTGAAATATTCTATTTCTTTATGTTATAATGGGAGAATAATAGATTTGGACAGGATTTTGGAGGAAGTTATGACAACATATACGCCCATGATACAACAATACTTACAAGTGAAGGCAGATTATCAGGATGCCTTTTTATTTTTTCGTTTAGGAGACTTTTATGAAATGTTCTTTGATGACGCCATCAAAGCATCACAGGAGCTTGAAATCACTTTAACAAGCAGAGAAGGCGGAGGAGCAGAGCGAATTCCCATGTGCGGTGTTCCGCATCATTCTGCTGCCAACTATATTGAACAGCTAGTCGAACGCGGCTATAAAGTGGCTATTTGTGAACAAACAGAAGACCCGAAACAAGCAAAGGGAGTTGTGAAAAGAGAGGTCGTTCAGCTGATTACCCCTGGAACGATGATGGAAGGAAAGAACCTTTCCGATAAAGAAAATAACTATATTGCCACTATCTCTTTATTTGCAGAAGAGCAATTTGGCTTTGCTTATAGCGATTTATCGACAGGGGAAAGCAAAGCAACTCTTCTTAAGGGAATAGACTCTTTATTAAATGAACTATCCTTATCGGGAGCAAAAGAAGTAGTAATTTCTGACGATTTCTCGAAAGAGTATCAGAAACGGTTACAGGAAAGAGGTACATTAACCCTTTCGATTGAAAATGAGCTGGATGAAAAAGATGTGCATCTGCCATTATTGCAAGGTATTCAAGAACAGCAGTTAAGAAATACGGTTGTCCGCTTGTTTAATTATCTATATCGTACACAAAAGAGAAGCTTGGATCACTTACAACCGGTTTCGACCTATGTGATTGATCAATTTATGAAGATTGATTATTTTTCTAAGCGGAACTTAGAATTAACGGAAACGATTCGCTCAAAAGGAAAAAAAGGATCACTTCTTTGGTTATTGGATGAAACGAAAACCGCGATGGGCGGACGACTTTTAAAACAGTGGATTGATCGTCCACTCTTAAATAAGGAAGAGATTGAATATCGTCAAAATCTCGTCGAGACGATGATCGGACATTACTTTGAACGCCAAGATTTGCGGGAAAAATTAAAAGAAGTATATGATTTAGAACGTTTAGCAGGACGAGTTGCTTTTGGAAATGTTAATGCGAGAGATCTTGTCCAGCTAAAAAAATCGTTACAACAAGTACCGATTATTCAGCAAATTGTTGCATCGTTTGGTTCAAAGGAAGCTATAAAATTGGCTGAAGACCTAGATCCTTGTGAAGATATCACTGATTTACTGGAGCGAGCTATTGTTGAAAATCCACCGTTGTCTATTAAAGAAGGAAATATTATTTTAGACGGCTACCATCCTGAATTAGACAGTTACCGCGATGCAAGTCGAAACGGCAAAACATGGATTGCTCAGCTAGAAAGAGAAGAACGGGAAAAAACAGGCATTAAATCGCTGAAAATCGGCTATAATCGTGTATTCGGCTACTATATAGAAGTAACAAGAGCAAACGTCCATCTTTTACAAGAAGGACAGTATGAGCGTAAACAAACCCTTGCTAATGCGGAGCGTTATATCACGCCAGAATTAAAAGAAAAAGAAAGTCTAATTCTGCAAGCTGAAGAAAAAATGGTTGAATTAGAATACGAGATTTTTACAACCATCCGGGAGACCATTAAAGAGTATATTCCACGCTTACAAAACCTTGCAAAAACTGTAAGCACACTAGATGTGCTCCAATGTTTCGCAACAGTAAGTGAGGACCGCCGCTATGTGAAGCCTGTCTTTTCAAATGATCGTACGCTCTCTGTCAAAAATGGCCGACACCCTGTAGTAGAAAAGGTAATGAACGCGCAAAGCTATGTAGCAAATGACTGCACCATGCATAAAGATAGAGAATTGCTGTTAATTACTGGACCAAATATGTCTGGTAAAAGTACGTATATGCGCCAAATTGCCTTAACAAGCATTTTAGCGCAAATCGGCTGCTTTGTACCAGCAGATGATGCAGTGCTGCCGTTATTTGACCAAGTATTTACGAGAATAGGAGCGGCAGATGATCTTATTTCTGGCCAAAGTACGTTTATGGTGGAGATGCTGGAAGCAAGAAACGCACTCCTGCATGCTACTAATAATAGTTTAATTTTATTCGATGAAATTGGTCGGGGCACAAGCACATATGATGGAATGGCACTGGCCCAAGCGATTATCGAGTACATTCATCATGAAGTTGGCGCAAAGACTTTATTCTCTACTCACTATCATGAGCTGACTGTGCTTGCAGACGAACTTCCATCATTAAGCAATGTTCACGTCAGTGCAATGGAGCAAAACGGAAAAGTTGTTTTCCTGCATAAAATAAAAGAGGGCGCAGCAGACAAGAGTTACGGGATTCACGTTGCACAGCTTGCTGAATTGCCAGAAGCATTGATTGAACGAGCACAAGAGCTATTAACAAGCCTTGAGCAAAAGGATCAATTTGCTGGAGAAACAGCAGTGGCAGTAATCGAAAAATCGGTTGTGAAAGCTGAAATAGCCGAAGAAGAGGCACAATTATCCTTCTTTGAAACAGAAGAGAAAAAACCGCAAAAGGCGATTTCTACGAAAGAAAAGCAAATCGTCAATAAACTAAAAGACTTAGATATATTAGAAATGACGCCAATGCAGGCATTAAATACATTATATGAACTTCATAAAAAAGTCCGAAATGATCGATAAAGTGGGTTAGGGTGATAGAGTGTACAGTCAGTGGTATGAACGCATAGAAATGGAAATACGTTGGGGGAAAATGGTGTTCATAAGGAGAATGAAAGTCGAAAAATCTAGGAACATTGGAAAAAGTGGTGTTCATAAAGAGAGTGAAAGCCATGAAACCAAGGAACGTTGGAAAAAACGGTGTTCATAGGCAAGAAGATAGCTACAAATTCGACCATTTCAGCTGATACACTGCCCAACACATGAAAACAGAAAAAAGTAAGAAAGAAAAGAGGAGAAAAAATGGCAAAGATTATTCAACTGGATGATGCACTTTCGAATAAAATTGCTGCAGGTGAAGTTGTTGAGCGGCCAGCCTCTGTTGTAAAAGAATTAGTAGAAAATAGTATCGATGCAAAAAGTACTTCAATTGAAATTTTTATCGAAGAAGCTGGTTTACAAAGCATTCGTATTCTTGATAATGGACAAGGAATTGACGAAGAGGATGTTTTAACTGCTTTTTCCAGACATGCAACAAGTAAAATAAAAGACGAAAATGACTTATTTCGAATCCGTACCCTTGGATTTAGAGGCGAGGCACTACCGAGTATTGCCTCTGTCTCTCAAGTCACCTTGACCACTTCTACCGGAGAAAAAGGGACAACAGTAGAGCTTAAAGGCGGACATTTAGTGAAACAGGAAGGAGCGCCGGGAAGAAGGGGAACAGAGATCATTGTCAGCGATTTGTTCTTCAATACGCCAGCAAGATTGAAATATATGAAATCGATTCATACAGAGCTAGGTAATATTACCGATATCGTCAACCGCCTTGCCCTTGCGCATCCTGATATTAGTTTTCGCTTAGTGCATAACGACCGCAAGCTCCTTCATACAAATGGTAATGGGGATGTAAGACAAGTACTTGCGGGTATTTATGGCTTAAATATAGCCAAAAAAATGATACCAATTTCAGCAAGTACTCTTGATTTTAAACTAAGCGGCTATATGGCGCTGCCAGAAATTACGCGGGCATCACGGAACTATATTTCCACAATGATTAATGGTCGCTTTATTAAGAACTATTCTCTTGTCCGCAGTATTCAGGAAGGCTATCATACGTTATTGCCTATTGGCAGATATCCGATTGTTCTTTTAAATGTTGAAATGGATCCAATCCTTGTTGATGTTAACGTTCATCCATCGAAAATGGAAGTGCGCTTTAGCAAAGAACAAGAATTATACGAACTTGTCAGTAATACGATTAAATCGGCATTTAAGAAAAAGGAGCTTATTCCAGCAGGACTTATCCGCGAGAAAAAGCCAGCTCCGAAAGAAGAGCAAGCGGCCTTTAGCTTTGATACGATTCGCGAATCGGCAATGCCAGTATCTGTTCCCAAAATGGAGCCTACTTTTTCCAATCCAACAACAGAACAGGGAGAAAAGCCGAGTTGGAGCGAACCTCTTGAAGACACACCAAGCAGTTGGCCATCTGGAGAAAGTGAAGAAGAATCAACCATAACAGATGGCACAGCCTTTTTCTTTGGACAGGAAGGGAATAGTAGTATCCCTCCTGCAACAGAAGAAGAGATAGAGGAAACATGGGAAGAGGAAGAAATAGCTGACGTGGCAGAGGGTCCGAGAGTTCCGCCCCTTTATCCAATTGGGCAAATGCATGGAACTTATATTTTTGCACAAAACGAAAGAGGCCTATATATTATCGACCAGCATGCAGCTCAAGAACGAATCAAATACGAATTTTTCCGGGAAAAGGTTGGCGAAGTCCATAAGGAATTACAAGAAATGCTTATCCCATTAACATTAGATTATTCCTTAGATGAATGGATGAAAATAGAAGAAAATAAAGCTGAGCTCGAAAAAGTCGGCGTATTTCTCGAACCATTTGGCCAGCAAAGCTACTTAGTACGCTCCCATCCACAATGGTTCCCTAAAGGAGAAGAAAAAGAAACAATCGAAGAAATGATTGAACAAGTACTCTCGATGCGAAAAGTAGATATCAAGCTTTTACGAGAAGAAGCTGCCATCATGATGAGCTGCAAGGGATCCATTAAAGCAAATCGCCATTTGCGAAATGATGAGATTCAAAGTTTATTGGACGAACTTCGAACAACATCCGATCCATTTACCTGTCCGCATGGTAGACCGATTATTGTGCATTATTCTACTTATGAAATGGAGAAAATGTTTAAGCGTGTGATGTAATTTATTTAGTAGAAAAACCCTTTGTTTATAAGGGTTTATAGTTTGGCTAAGTTGAATTTGACCACATTTTGACCACTTTTACTTGTCAGAACTAGATTTAAGGAATGCTTTCGTGAAATTTTCCACTGATGAGTCTTGCATATTAGGTGACAGAGATTTGTTATCATAATTAGTCTAACAAAATGTTTACCTCCAAATCTTATCTTTCAGAATAAGCTATACCAAAATCATTATCAGAAATTATAAAGCGAGAACAAATTAATAATACTATTACTGTCCCCCGCTCATTTAAGTGGGGGTTTTTTAATTTCTATGTGTATAAAATGAATAATTGTAAGTTAAACTATTCAAAAAAAGTGGTGATTGTTTTGAGCAAAATTATTGAAAATCTTGACATTCATGCTAAAGGGATTTGGGTTCCTATTGTTTGGGCAGTATTATTATTAATTATGGTATTATTTATGCCAAAGGAAAAAATGAATGGGCTGCAAATTTATTGTACTTATGGCGTAATTAGTGCTATTACCTGGATTGCCAATAGTGTATTTGCAATATATTTAGATTGGGTAGATTTTGGGAGAGGGGAATCTACTGGAATTGGGGAGCTGCTAACATACGCACTTATTCCATCGTCATTAGCAATATGGTTTCTAAATAAATTGCACAGAGATAAACGTATGAAACGAACACTATTATTTGCATTATTGTCTTTGTTCATTGAGTGGACATGCCATATATCAGGATTCATGGAATATAAAGGATGGAATTTGCTTTATAGCATACCTGTATATATAATCATTTATTACTTTTTCTTACCTTTCCACTATAGGTTAATAAAAGATATAAAAGTCAGCTGAATCTAGTATTGTGATGATAAGCCCTATTCTTTGGAGTAGGGTATTATTATTTGTGGGTTCTTTAGTGGTTTCCGATGTTATTAAGGATTCCCAAACTATAAGGGGACCTTTAGTTGAGAAAAAAAGGTGTTTAAGGCTAGGAAATATCTAAAGAATTTAATGTGATTGTTGCGGAATAATTATGAGAAATAGTTTTAACAGATTGCTTCATTGACAATAAGTATTTAATGGCACTACTCGTATTCTTCTTACAAAAGAGAAAAAACAGATGATATGCAATATGGTTCAAAATTCCTATAAAATGGTCAAACTTAAAGTCGAACCTTATTTTCACTTGTGCATAAACTACAGTGAATTTAAATGGGGAGGCTAATGCCGTGGAAAATAATAGAGATATAATGGAATCATCTTCAAGTCATCATGAACATCACCATCATCATCATAAAAAGGATCATGATCATTATAAACACAAATTTCATCCGAAATGTCACAAGCACTTATTTGAATTTATTCAAATAGAAACAAGAGATGGTGAAGTTCACCAAGGGATTCTCCATAGTTATGATGATGAAAACGTATACTTATTGGTAACGGGTCATAATCAAAGCGAAGATAGTCGATTAATATTTCCGTTCAGAAGATTTGGACTTTTTGCATTCCCATTCTTTGGAATAAGAAGATTCGGTCCATTTTTCCCTCTTTGGTGGTAAAATTGAGTTTATAACAAATAATTATGAATATGGAGATACAATAATTGCTCGTTATAAAGAGGGGAAGGAATGATCAGTTTCTTCCCTCACTTTCTCCCTGCTTATTGAGCAGGGCATTTTTATGCCTGTGATTTTCGGCTTTTCTCAAATCGAAATAGGATAATTATGAAGTATGATTCCTCTGTTCTCTTAATGTGGGTATAGGTGATATCCGTAAGAGAAGTAGATGGAGTTTTTAAAATAGAGTAAAATGTGTTAAGCTGCTTAAAAGCTATTCTATGCTAAAAATATAAATAAGCATAAAATTACTAAAGAGAGTATACATAAAACGAGCAATAGCAAGGAGAAGTTCTCTATTTTTAGATTCCATGTTCTGCTTAATAAGCTTAAGATATAGGATCCTAAAAGGAGATATACAAGGATTAATGGCGCAAGATCAATAAAAGTTTTCAATAAGAGATAAAAATAATAATAAAAACGTTAAAAAAGCTTACTAATAACACTTTGAATTGACTAAATATAACATGAAAATGACATCCAAGGGAGTGAAACATATATCTTCAGTAGTTATCTTGATCTGTTCTGCTATTATCTACTAATTTTTGTTGTAACATTTAACATTACTGTCTCTTCTCACATTAGGAGACAGATTTTTTTCTTCATTCTATCTGATTGATTTGTTCCATACAAGTTTATTATCCATAGTGGAATGGCCAGGTCTATTCCAAAAACAACAAAGTCTGTTTTTGTATAGTCCTTTTATTTTCGATTGAAACTTTTTGATTATTCAAACGTATTCCTATAGAGAGAGGAGAGGGGAAAGCGAATAAATTCTTTAGTAAATGTCCTTCTATTTTACTAATTGGCATGGTGACAGGAGTAGTGACTGTTCGGCTGAAGCGGATTCAAAAGACAAAAACATTACTACACTTGAAACTGTATTGAATGAAATATTTACAGTGCCTAATAAAGAACTTCACGATATTTTAGAAGATCTAAATAATTACACGATGATTGAGGATGGCAAAATTCAAATTCATCAAGTGACGCGTATTCTTACATAAAGAGGAAGTATAAGGAATCTTTTACCGAAGAAATGCATGATACAAGAGCCTACGCATTCAGCTATATAGCAACTAGTCCAAAAAACAGTGAAATGAAGATAAAGGACTTTAAAGTAGCCCAAAAAGAAAAACAGCAAAATATCTATGATGACACGGCTATTATTGGTTATAAAAAGGACGATGGCTCTCCAATAGAAAAATATGAGGTTAAGGGACAATTGAATTTTTCGGAAAGCGGAAAGATTGCGGATAGTAATTTATCTATGGATATAAGAAAATAATTAGGAAAAGGCAGGTACAACCTTATGATTCAAACAAAAGTTATTTCGGAGAAAAATAAAAAATTCGAGAAACATTTAAATAAAGTGTTAAAGGAATTGGAAAATCATGAAGTAATGGATATTAAGTTCGCTGTGAACAATGACCCTATAACAGAAGAGGGAATTTATACAGCCGTTATATTATATAAAGCATAAGTTTACGAAGAATGTATCCTGTCTAGGATGCTTTTCTTGTCGGAGAAAAGTTGGGAAGTGTTATTCTGCCTTTTTAGCATCAATAATAATGCCTATATTTTATTTAATTTTCTTGTAAAAATAACCAAATTTAAAAGAGGACTTAAGAGGAATGTTTGGAGTGAGGAAGAGAGCAGCTATACGTTAAGTAATTTAACTAATAGAGATATAGAAGTGGCAGAAAACCACTTCCAAGTGAAATTACCGAAAGCATAAATTATAATTCTAAAGAAGAACGGAGGAGAGTTGCAATACAATGCATTACCGATATCCCTAAATCGAATGGAAAGGTGATGATAATATTTTAATAGAGCATCTATTAGGGATAATCTGTTACGCTTACGATGCCAACAGGAAATACAACTGTCAAAGAGGTAAATGTGCTGGGGGAATCTGCCAAAGCAGTAACCTATTTAGAGCATTTTACTGATGATTTTTCAAGAGAATATAGATATTGAAGTGATTACGGAATAGAGAATACCAAAGAAGAGGAAAAGGAAGTTAATTAGAATTGGATGATCGCCTTGCACAAAAGCAATGTGAATGATTTAGAATACTTGCATAACAGGCCAGCTTATTAATTGCAAGGCTTTTTATTGTTTATTTTGCATAAGTGTTTATTTAAATAAATAAAAAATAGCTTTTAAAAGCTGAGGATAATATGTTCCTATGTAAATAATAGGCATTATTTTTATATGTAGGCCATTCCCTATATGCGTTAGCATTATTGATTCATACAGTGAACAACACACTCCCTAGTAAGATAGAAAAGTGCATGGTCATCGAGTAGAAGAACACTCTTTTTAATGAATCTTTTTTATATGAAAACTCGTATAAATGATTATCTTAAAAATCGAGTGAAATCAAATCTCGTCATTTCAATTCATTATGCATTTAAAGATAATTCAAAAAATGGGAGAATAGAATGGAACAGTTAAACAAAAATAAAGAAATGGAAAATCAAAAACTGCTTAGAAAAAAATTAAAGAATATTGAAAAATGGGAGAAAAACCAAAAAGGTTTGTTCTTTTGGGAAAAAATCGGAAGACTCCCATTTGTGCTGTTAGATAAATTGACACCGACATACATCCAAGAGAAAATACATATACTATTAGATGAAATTGCCGTATATATTGATAATGGCGGACAGTATCTAGTGGATAATGAGAAAACATTGTATAAAGTTAAAAAAGAATTATCGTTAAAGGAAGATGTGAAATTGGAAGATATAAAACATTTTCCGATTGATTCTATGGAACAGACAGCAGAAGCCTTTATCAAAAATCGTGCGAAAAATGCCCAAATTCAAGGGGCTACAACTGGTTTTGGCGGTATTTTTACACTTGCTGTTGATATCCCCCTTATCTTTGGAATTACGTTAAAAACCATCCAAGAAGTAGCAGTAGCATATGGTTATGACCCTTCAAATAAGGAAGAGCGAATATTTATGATTAAATGTATGCAATTTACGTCTTCTGATATAGTTGGAAAAAGAGCCATTTTAAATGAATTGACCAATGCCTCTAAGGAGGAAGGTTTCGCACAGCTGCAAGGGTGGAGAGAGGTGTTTGCTTCTTATCGGGATAATTTCGGATGGAAAAAACTCTTTCAAATGATACCAGTAGCGGGAATGATTTTTGGTGCCTATATGAATAAAGCGGCCATAAAAGAGGTAGGGGAAGTTGCTAATATGCTTTATCAAAAACGGAGAATATTGGAAAGATTAGGGTGAATTGCTGAACAGTTAGAAATCCAACCATATGATAGGGGAGGAAAGGGCAAAAGAAGAGCCCCCTTGATGGAACTAGAGGGCAGCTTTTAAATTATTTTCTTTTCGATTCCTGGATGGATACATGCTTTGGCCTTTTTGGATAGGATGCTTTTCCTGAATCATCTGGACCAGTAAGATCATTTCGCTGATCGAGAACCTTTCCCGTAAACTTAACTGGAATTTCCTTTTTCATCTTAACCACCTCCATTTAATAGGATGGGTAAAAACAAAAATCCAATGACAGGTAAATTTTCCATTTTCGATTTTAACAATAATCTTGATAGCGGGGTGAGCCCGATTTATGTTGAAGGAAGCCAAGAGGTATTGCTATAATTCACTTAATCTATAATACAGGAAAAAGAAACTAGCTCCATTATGTTTTAAATACACGCCGGAGCTAGTCCCTGTTTAACTATTGTACCTTCACCTTTTTTCTTTTTACAATGAGCCAAATAATGAATAGTGCGATAGGGATTAACAAATAGTTGGCATATTGACTAAATACTTCACCAGCTTTTTCCCATTGCGGGCCCAATTTATAGCCTAAATAGACATAAATGGCCGTAACAGGAAGCATAGCTAAATAAGTATAAATGATAAATTTCCATACATTCATTTTGGCCATTCCACAAGGAATCGAAATCGCTGTCCGAACTCCAGGAACAAAGCGGCCTAAAAAGGCAATACTCCCACCATATTTTTCGAAAAATTGATCTGATTTACTAATATGTTCATCTTTTATGAAAAAATATTTCCCGAACTTTATAATGGCTGCTCTTCCACCATAACGACCTATTGCATATAAAGTGAGTGGTCCCAATACACCGCCAATAGAACCTGCAAAAATAGCGCCATATAGATTCATATCTCCCTCAAATACCCAATAGCCAGCTAACGGTAGTACCAGTTCTGCTGGAACAAATTCAAAAGTTAATGCAAGCATAATACCAAAATATGAAAGTCCTTTAAAGGCCTCTATCATTTGTAAAATCAAATCTTCTATGGAAATCTCCTCCTATTATTTATGATAACGCAGAATTCAAACTACATCTTTATATGTAAGGCGAAAGTAAGTCTTTTACGTTATAGGTTATGTATTATTGCTTTAATATCAATAAAGGAAAATTATACTATACAATTGTAAACCTGTCGAATAGGATTTAGCATAGCAAAGAAGAGTGAGGAACAGTTATCTCAAAATTGCTATTGTTATATGTCGAAAAATATAGTTTTGACGAAAGGTCTCGAAGACAGAAGTATGGTGAAAGGAAAGATTTACAGCAAAATACGTCATTAAGAAAGGGGATTTATATTAGCGATAGCCTGTTCAGGAGCATAGATTTGGAATGGAAAAGATGATGTAAATGAGAAGTATTAAAAAGCCTCCTTTTTAATGGTTAATAATACAAATATGGCTCATATTAAATAGATAACATACCTAATAAAAGGAGCTAGATGGATGCAAAGTGTAAGAGCAAATCTAATCAAGTTTTTTACGCAACTGCCTATATTTTTACAAGCATTATTGAATAGCTGTTTGTTTCTTATAGGGATAACATTGAGTTTTCTTCTTATAAAAGAAACTTGGTTTATCTTTTCCTATGTCGCTTTTGTAACAGAGGATGAAAGAGATTATTATTTATTTACTGAGGAACTGCTTACTTTCTTTTTATACTTTGAATTTATAGCTTTAATAATCAAGTATTTTGATTCACATTTTCATTTTCCATTACGCTATCTCATTTATATTGGTATTACAGCTATAGTAAGATTAATTATTGTGGAGCATGATGCGCCCATTAATGCCTTCTGGTGGGCATTGGCTATTCTTATTTTGATTATTTCATTATTATTAACGAATTTAAGAATTCTCAAGAGGGATTATTAGTAATACTTTTGAAAGAAGAAAAGAAGAGATCTTTTACCAATAAATAGTGATGGATATAGGCTAAGCCTTTTTGAACCACAATACCTTTGCAAAAAGATTAGGGCCAGCATTTTTACTCATAAATAGGAGAGAACACTATCTGAAGTTATTTATAAGAATATCCATAGAATAGAAGTTAGGATTGATGGGAAACTCTCTCTATCCTAACTACAAGATAGGATAGAGAGAGGAATAGTTATTTTCCTTCGTGGTACTTTTTTAAATATTCTTTTACTTTATCAGCATCAGCGTTTAATTCATTGCCAGTCTCTACTAATGGACTTACGGTCGAAACTGCTTTAATTTTATTGCCTTGATAATAGTTAATAAAGTCGTCTTGATTAATAGAATACAATACTGCTTTTCTTAACTCATCACTATTCGCTACTTCTCTATTTTTCGTATTGAATAATAAGTAGGTTACAGCGTTACTTTCTTGACGTTGCAGAGTAAGCTTGCTATCTTCTTCCACTAAATTATATTTCGTTTCAGGTACTCCGTTGAAAAGGTGAATTTCTCCATTTCGTAAAGAAGAAAGGGCGCTATCAGCATCTGCTATAAAGCGTACTTGAACAGTAGAAATTTTCGGCTCAACATCGGTACCTTTTTGGTATGCTGGATTCTTTAAGAATACTGCTTCGTAATCATTTTTATAAGAAAGAATATAGGGGCCGCTAGCAAATAATGTATTATTATATTTGTCGCCTTCAGTTACTGTATTTTGATCCCCATAAGGAATGTCTTTATTGATGTCAAAGGAAGCTACATCATACGTATTAATGCTTTCTACTTGTTTCTTAGAAACGATACCTGCCGATTGATGGGCTAAATAATTTAAAACTTGTGGGAATGGCTCAGTAGTAATGACTTTAACTACTTGATACTTGCCTTCCTTATTATTTGCATCTTTTTTATCAGAGACTAATTCTGTAATTTCCTTGTCAAGATTTTTTTCTAGTGCGGCTTTTATGGTTGTGCCGCTTCCAGCTTCTTTCGCATTTAATTCTGCTAAATCTGTCACAAGCTCCGTTGTTTTAATATGTTCATGAAGGCTGTAAGTACGGTGATCCGGAACAGAATTTTTGTCTTTGGCGCGGTCAAGCGAGAAGATAACATCGTCTGCACCAACTCTTTCTCCAGTATCAACAGCTTTCTTGTCTTTGATTTGTGCAAAATTAATATCATCTCTTAGTAAGAAGTAATATTCAGAATTTCCATCAGCGATACTGTAATTATGAGATAGAGATCCTTCCGCAGTGACTTGGTCATCATCTGTTAAATTAATTAAACGGACATACATATTTGTATTTAATGTATTAATAGATCCATCATTTCCTTTAATCGGATCAAGAGAAGTTAGTGTAGAAATAGCTTGTTGAACAATTAATGGATCTGTATTTCTTTTGGAAGTATCTTTAAAGTCAATTGTTTCCCAAGCGATTGCTCTAGATTTTGCAAGTCGAACAGTTGCTGGATTCAAGACTTCTTTATTTACTCCTTGGGCTTTATAAGAAATGTATAAAGGAGCGATATAAGCTTTATCATATACTAGTTTTTGTTCTAATTCCTTATATGTTTCTTTATATTCATCCGGTGATTGCGTACTTGCCTTATCAATTAAAGTATCAATTTCTTCATCTGCTAAAATACTATAATCTCCGCCTGTTTTAAAGAGGGAGCGTACTGCATAATCTGGGTTACCTGTTACAGTCGTCCAGCTAGATACCGCAACATCATAATTTCCAGCATCTTGTTGTGCTTTGAAGCTCGCATAGTCTGGTTGAAGATTTAATTTAACGTCAAATCCATTTTTTATTAATTGATCTCTTAAAATATTGATGTCAGACTCACTTGTGCTGCTACCCAAGATTTCAATAGTAGGTTTGGCACTTGTTTTCCCATCATTCCCTTTGTCTTCCTCAACACTTGATTTCGTATTGACACATCCTGCCGCGACTAAAACAAAGACAAGCAAAAAGGCTAATAAACTCTTTTTCATGCAAAATTCCCCCTAAATAATATGTTTTAATTAATCTAACTTAGGATCTAATGCATCTCGAAGACCGTCTCCCAAAAAATTGAAGGAAAGGACTAAGGCTATGATGCATAATCCAGGATAAATGGCAAGATAGGAATGGGATTCAAGATAGGCACTTCCGATTTTTAGAATATTCCCCCATTCTGGAATATGCGGTTCAACCCCTAATCCAAGATAGCTTAAACTGCTTGTAGCTATCACAGCACTGCCAATAGTAAGAGTTGACTTAACAATCATCGGTGCAAGCGAGTTTGGAACTGCGTGCCTAAACAAGATGGTAAAATTATTTGCTCCCAATGCTCTTGCAGATTCAATATATTCGAGATTCGTAATCATGAGAATATTTGCTCTCATCGTTCGCGCATATGTTGGGATAGAGCCAACACTTAAAGCGATAATGAGAGTGATTGTATTCGAACCGAATGCGGCAATAATGACAATTGCAAGTAAAATACCAGGAATAGCATACAATACATCCAATAGCCTCATGATTACGTTATCTGCTCGATTACCATAATAACCAGCTAAGGCACCTAAGAACCCACCGATAAATAATGGAATAATAGTAGAAAGAAACCCTACAGTTAATGAAATTCTTGCTCCGAAAATAATTCTAGAAAAAAGGTCTCTACCAAAATCATCTGTACCTAAAGGATAGGCAAGACTGGGTGTCTGAAGGATGGCAGCGTAATTATTCTCCATTGCCATATCTTTATCGAATGTTAGATAACTGCATATAGATAAAGCAAACAGAAAAATAATAAAGAATAGGCCAAGCATGGCAGAAGCATTGTTGGTTATTTTCCTCCACGTTGTATTCCATCCAGCTTTCCCAGACAGTTTTTCTTTTCTTAAATCACGCAAGAAATTTATTCCTAAAAAAAGGGCAAATAAGTTCCCTGATAGTCCAGTAAGGAACAAGATTATTGAAAGTACGATAATTTTTGTAGCGTTTAAAGTACTTCTGTCTTTTTTGGATAGAAAATAAAAGACGTAAAGATAAAAAAAAGAAATCGCAATGAGAATATACATGCCTAGTAAAAACGTGTCTGCTACATATGGTTTAAACAAATTTAAAGCAGAAACAGCAATCACAAAAAACTGTGTTAATAGCATGTAAACAGCAAATATATAGTCAATTGATTTTTTTTCTTTAATCAGTAAAAGTCCAGATGAAGCAGTAAATACATTTCCAAACAGTACACTTAATAACTGAATATATCCCCATTTTCTTGTTGATTTTTGAATAGAGCCAAACTGCTTCAGGTTTTGTTTAATCTTCCATGTAATCAATACCTGTATAATCGATACGAATAGATAGGCAGCAAACGCACTAAAGAAAAATGGCTTAATCGCAGCCGATGAATAATCAAAGCCATTGATTAAGAAAATGACGGTCAGAATAAGAGAAACGATTAAGGAAAAAACTGCTTGTGAATATTCTAAAGATACTTTCTGTGCTTGTTTTCTTCGGTAATGTGGTGTATCTACCGTATTATTGGACATCGTAACACCTGCTTTAATATTGTTTCATTTTCGTACGTATACGTGGGTCAAAGAATGCATACAATACGTCAATTAATAAATTTACTAGGGAAATCGTTATGGCAATATAAACCACTCCGCCCAAAATGCTCGGAATATCAGGTATGAATTGCTTGTCAACAATAAAGCTTCCTATTCCGCTAATATTAAAAACTTTCTCTGTCACAGCTGCTCCACCAAGCATTCCGCCAAACAATAGACCGATAACAGTAATGACGGGAATCATGGCATTAGTGACAGCGTGCCTCCATATTACAGTTGACTTACTTAAGCCCTTTGCCTTTGCCGTAATAATGTAATCTTCATTAATGATTTCAAGTGTAGAAGAACGCATCATCCTGGCAATAGAAGCAGTAAGACCTGTTCCAAGAACGACTGCAGGCATGATAATGGAAATCCAATTATCAGGTACGTATGTAGCTGGAAACCATTTTAATTTAATCGAAAAATTAAGAATAAAGATTAACCCTTGCCAAAAATTTGGAATAGATAAACCGATTAAAGCAATAAACATAAAACTATAATCAAAAATAGAGTTAGGTTTAGTTGCTGAAATAATGCCTATAGGAATCGCAATAAGGATTGCCATAATAAGCGAAATAAAAGCAAGTGTAAATGTGATTGGAAACTTTCTTGCAATACTGTTTACGACTTCCTCATTTCCTGTGTAGGAATTACCTAAATCAAAGGTTAAAATTCCTTTAAAGGCTTGTATCAATTGGTGAAAATAAGACTGATCAAGACCATAGATATGATTAAAGTTGGCAATCTGATCTTTCGTTGCTGTTTCCCCAAGGATATTAACTGCCGGATCAAATGGTGAAAAATATAAAATAGTAAAGACAAGAAGTGTTACGCCAAAAATGACGAAAATGCTCATTATTAATCGCTCTAGGATGAACTTTAGATAGGGATTGATACAGATCAGCATAAATACATACATCAGTAAACCAGGTAAAAACAAAAGGGAAATTATCTTTTTGTTTGTAATGAAAGCTAGGAAGGTTTCTGAAAAGGTTACCTTCTTGTTTCCTAACGCAAGCATTTTTTCCTTGCTTCTTTCCATTATGTCCGTTTGAAATTGCTCATTTGCCCATTTTCTCGCTTCTTTATCTAGTTCAGAGGGTGTATGTGCTTGATTGAAAAATTGTATCTTCTTTTCTAGTTGTAAGCGAAATTTTTTATGTAAGCTTTCCCAATGCCCCTCTTTACGTAATTGCTCTTCTATTTCTTCCATAAATTTTTTTGAAGGATCATTCTGTTTCTTGAACAAATACAGGAACAAGGCGAAGAGTGTGACAGGCAAGCCCAAAATATAGATTGCCCAGTGATAAACAGGTCTTTTTTGAAGCTTAATAAAGCTTTCTTGTACAAGATTACGGACTGATCTAGTACGATTTCTGACTTTGCTGCTTTTTACATGAACAGGTTCCAAAATATTGTTTCCCCCCTTTTTCTTTAAATTGCATTATTCCGACCTGTATAGTATATTTTATTTGTAGATATCAGAAAAATCAATACATAGTTTGAAAGAAAAAGAGAAATAAGAAAAAAGATAGTGGGGGAGATTATGGAAGTAGTATTAAAGGTTGATAATCTGAGAGTCTCATTTACTTCAAATGAACAAGAGCTTGAAGCGGTAAGGGGAGTTAGTTTTGATATTAAAAAGGGAGAGACATTAGGTATAGTTGGGGAGTCCGGTAGTGGAAAGAGCGTAACAGCTCGTTCTATTATGCGACTACTTCCATCCCCGTCATCTCACTTGAAAAGTGGCGATATAACATTTTTGGGAGAAAATCTAGCAGAAAAAACGGAAAAGGAAATGGAAGGAATTCGCGGGAAGGATATTGGAATGATATTTCAAGATCCAATGACTTCATTAAATCCTACGATTAAAGTTGGGAAGCAAATTGCAGAAGGGATTTCTAAGCATCAACGTCTGTCAAAATCACAAGCGAAAAATCAGGCGATGGAATTACTGCGGCTTGTTGGCATAAGGCATCCCGAAGAAAGATTTAATCAGTATCCACATGAATTTTCAGGTGGAATGAGGCAAAGAGTAGTAATCGCAATGGCATTGGCTTGCCGTCCAACTTTACTTATTGCAGATGAGCCAACTACGGCATTAGATGTTACTATTCAGGCTCAGATTCTTGCTTTAATGAAGGAGATGCAGCAACGATTTGGCACTTCTATCATTCTAATTACACACGATCTCGGTGTAGTGGCAGGAATGTGTGATCGTGTAGTAGTGATGAAAGAAGGAGAAATAGTAGAGACTGGCACAACAGAGGACATATTTGAGCAGCCAAAGCATGTCTATACAAAAAAGCTGTTAAATGCTTTACCAAGACTTGATGAGAAAAAGAAGGTGAAACGAAAAGTCAGTATAACTTCAGAAGCCCTTGTTCACCCAATCCTTGAGGTTAATTCATTAAACAAGCATTTTGATCTTGGCAAGGGGAAGATAGTAAAAGCAGTAGATGACATTAGTTTTCATATCCAGGCTGGTGAAACATTAGGGCTTGTGGGAGAATCAGGATCTGGTAAATCAACGACAGGAAGATCGATTTTACGCTTGCATGAGCCAACTAGCGGTGAAACCCTATTTCAGGGAATTCCTGTTAATCGACTAACTAAGAAAGAGTTGAAAATGCTTCGACGTCATATGCAAATTATTTTTCAAGATCCTTATGCAAGTCTTAATCCAAGGTTTAAAGTTCTTGATATTATTGGCCAGGCGCTAGATATCCATCAGCTATATAAAGATACTCATCTCCGTTTAAAAAGGGTAGAAGAGTTATTAGAACTGGTAGGATTGGAAGCAAGTCACGCTTACCGTTATCCACATGAATTTTCAGGCGGACAAAGGCAAAGAATTGGCATTGCAAGAGCACTGGCAGTGGAGCCATCTTTCATCGTTTGTGATGAACCGTTATCTGCGTTGGATGTATCTATTCAAGCACAGATAGTAAAGCTTCTAGAAGAACTGCAACAAAAACTGGGTCTTACGTATTTATTTATTGCTCATGACTTAGCTATGGTGAAACATATTTGTGACAGAGTTGCCGTCATGTATGCGGGGAAAATAGTAGAAATTGCCGAAAGCGAAGAACTTTATTCCAATCCTTTACACGATTATACAAAGGCATTACTTTCCGCCATCCCAATCCCTGACCCTAAGATAGAGAAAAATAAGAAGATAATGAATCCAATAGATAATCGACAAATAAAATATGAGGTGGAGAATACACAACTTAAAGAGGTTTCAACTGGACATTGGGTAGCGATGCCTGTTTAGCATTGCTGCTCTGATAGGAAAATTCATAATATTATACACTTTGAGGTACTCCTAATTCATTAGATAGCTTTCATAATTTTTAATTTAAAAAAATAATCCATAAAGGTAATAGACGTTTTTGTTACATTATAATTCCGCAAACGCTTCTAACTATAAAGGACAGTTTACCTAAACAAAAGATAGAACTTAAAAACATTTAGAAAAAATGGTATTCTTAATAAGTGATATAAATTCTTTAGAAGAAGGTTGAAAAGTAGTGAGAATAGGATTTTTTGATTCTGGGATTGGTGGAATGAGTGTTCTTCACCAAGCAGTGCGGTTGCTTCCAAATGAAGATTACATATTTTATGCAGATACCTTACATGTTCCGTATGGTGAAAAATCAAAAGAAGAAGTACGAGATTATATTTTTAGTGCAGCAGATTTTTTAGCTGATCAAGGTATTAAAGCATTAGTGATTGCCTGTAATACGGCAACTAGTATCGCTGTAGACGATCTTCGCCAGAAATATGATTTTCCTATTTTGGGAATTGAACCTGCAGTAAAACCAGCAATTCAAAGCTGTGAAGGGAAACAAAAAAAGGTATTAGTATTGGCGACTAATTTAACACTTAAGGAAGAAAAGTTTCATAATCTTGTCAGAAGTTTGGACCAGCATGATATTGTGGACAGTTTAGCTCTTCCAGGTATTGTCCAATTTGCCGAGAACTTTGAATTCAGGGAAGAGAAAGTAATCCCTTATTTAGAAGAACAATTGGCTTCGTTCGATCTTAGGCAATATGGAACAATAGTGCTTGGATGTACCCATTTCCCATATTTCGAAAACAGCTTAAGAGCAATATTCCCTGGGAATACGAATATCATTTCTGGAAGTATTGGAACGGCAAAGAACCTGAAAAGAACTCTTGAAGAAAAGAATCTAATTAATATAGAGGGAACTGGCGATATTACATTTTTCCAATCAGATATTAAGATAGAAGCTCAAGAAACATTAGCAAAGTATAAAAAATTATTAGGAATATTAGATAAAGTAATATCTTGATGCATTTCGAAGGTTGTCTTTATTAATTTAGTCAATATAATAGGGTAAGGTAAATAGAAAGGTAAGCCTGTTTATTCGGCTTACCTTTAATCTTGTAGTTATTTTTGCTATTTTTCTTTTTGCGTAATTTTATGAGGTTCAGGGAGGAATATGTTTAAGATGGCTGCTCCTACAAGGATTATAATGGAAAAATAAAAAGAAATAGTATAACTACCTGTTTCATTATAAAAGAAGCCTGGTAAATAAGCGCCCAATGCTGATCCTATTTGATGACTAAGAAATAGCCACCCTAAAATGAATCCAATGGAATATTCCTCAAAATACTGTGTTGCCAGCAATTGCGTTGGAGCAACAGTAGCAAAGTCGACCAATCCAAAGATTACTGCAAAAATAAGTAATAAAGTGGAATTGTGACTAGACAAGAGAATCGCAATAGATAATGCCCTTATTCCATATAAAAGGAATAACATTTTGCGACTGCTCCAGCGGTCAGCAATTATACCTGATAGTAAGATACCAATAATATTAAACCCAGCTAGTATACTTACGGCAGCACTAGTAACACTTGTTGAAAAACCATGATCATGCGAAAATGGTATAAGATGTGTATCCATTAATCCTGTGGTAGTAAAACCACAGATCGCAAAAGGTAAAATTAAAAACCAAAACTGTCTTTTTAGAAAGACATTCCATATGGAAGTGTTTGTATCTAGAGTCTTTTTTGGAACTGAATCGTCTTCGGCAATTTCGCCGCCAATAGGAACTAACCCTTTCTCTTTAGGATGATTTCGTAAAAATAAAAGGACGATAGGAAAGACAAAAAGCACTAAAAAGGCGCCTAAGATAACAACGGTCATTTTCCAATTTAGTAAGTGGATCAGCAAAAGGGATCCAGGGACGAGAAGCATTTGTCCCGCACCAAAGCCAGCCTCCATAATTCCAAACGCTAGTCCACGTTTTTCATTAAACCAATTGGTTACAACTACTGTTGCAGCTACATTAGAGGCTCCTCCCACACCGAGAGAAACCATAATTCCATAGAGAAAGAATAACTGCCAGGGATGTGTTACAAAAGCCGTGAGAAAAATACTTATACCTACTAAGAAAGTGCTAAAAGATAAAATGAGCCGAGCCCCCAATTTATCTACTAGTCTCCCAATAAGTGGTTGAGACAGTCCATAGATGATAAAACTCAACGTGGAGATAAGTGAAATGGTTCCTCTATTCATGGAAAATTCTGTTTCCCACGGCTCAACAAAAGCTCCAAATGAAAGACGAACACCTTGGACGGCTAGAAAAGTCAAAAATGTAACAAAAACAATAATCCATGCGTAATGAAATGTTCTTTTCATATTTACCCCTCAAATAATAGTAATTAGCTTTTTTTTAGATCTAAATCCCAGCGTTCTTCTATTAAATCGGCTCCCCACAAAGATTTTTCCTCTTGTATTTCCGTTATTTCAAACCCAAATTTTTTATATAGTGGTCTAGCTGTAACCATTTCACTAACGGTCCAAAGAAAAATTTGCTCATAATCATGTTCTTTACAATATTGGATAAGAGCGTTAATAAGTTGAGTGCCGATTCCTTTTTTGTGAAAGGATGGATTTACTAAGAACCATCTTAACTGTCCTATGTTATTGCCATCATTCACTAAGCCAATACAGCCTGCAAATTCGCGATTTATTTCTGCAATCCAGATTCTTTCGATATCAGCACGAAATGTCTCCTCCAGATAGGCTAAAAAACTGTTATCCCATTTATGGACTTGATTATAAAATAACCATTGATGTTCAATCATGTTGTTAATATCTTCTAAAGTATAATAACTTCTAATAGAAACGGTCTCCTCGTTTTTTTCGTTAAATGAGGCAGAAAGAATTTCTTGGATTGTACACATGGAGGCTATTAGCTTTTGCTGCTGCTCAGGGTTCAAAGATTCACGTATGTATTCTACTTGCTGATTAGCTTTTTTCTCCAACTCTTTGTAAATCAATTCCCCATGACTGGTAACATATAAAAGATGATTACGGCCATCATCTTTACACTTTTGCTTATAAACCATTTTCTCTTTTTCGAATTTTTTGACAATTCTACTTACATAACCGCCATCTAAATCTAATCTTTCTTGAATATTTTTGGCTGTACAATTTTCTGTGTTATAAATTTCAAAGAGAATACGAGTTTCTGTTAATGAAAAAGGGCTATTATAAATATGTTCATTTAGAAAGCCTAACACATCTGTGTAAAACCTATTGAATTTTCTGAATTCAAACCCAAACTTACTCTGCACATCTATCATTTTTAACACCTCAATTAATAGTATAATGTCATTATTTTCTTATTCTAGTCAAAATACTTGCTGAAGTCAACTATTTATTGAGCGTTATTTTTTAAAAGATAAATAGGTTAGTTTGCATGTAAAGTAGGAAAAAACGTTCCTGCAGGGATAGGAACGTTTTTGTTAAAGGGAGACTAATAAGTTTTCGATCAGCCGTCAAGTTCTTTCGACTTTCATTTTTCACTTTTCATGCTAGTACTTATGCTGCTCAGTGATAGATTAGTATGGTGAATGTTATTTTTATAGGTGGCATTGGTATTTTCCACGTGATGGTAGTACTTTAAAACATCCGTGTCTTTGAGAATATTTCCAGTCAGAATACATAAGGCGGATTCTTCTTTATCAATTACCTGTTTAGAAACTAAATTGCGCAGTCCGGCAATGGTTGCTGCTGAAGCAGGCTCACAGCCAATTCCGCTTTTATCAATCATAGCTTTAGCATCAAGAATCTCCTCATCTGTTACAGATATAGTAACTCCCTGTGTTTGGAATAGAGTATGCAATGCTTTTTTCCAGCTTGGTGGATTACCGATATTCAACGCAGAAGCACGAGTGTATGGAACAGGCTCAGGAATAAGTTCCTTTTTTTGTTGGGATACCATTTTATGAAATGGGCTAGCGCCTTCTGCTTGAACAACTGCCACTCGCGGCATTTTCTTAATTAATCCCAGCGTATATAAATCAGATAAGCCTTTTCCTAATGCTGTTGCATTGCTTAAAGCACCACCAGGAACGATTATCCATTCAGGTAATTCCCAGTTTAAATACTGTGCGATTTCATAAATAATACTTTTTTGACCTTCAATTCTAAATGGATTGATAGAATTACAAACATATAATTCAAGCTCATGGCTATATTTTTCTAAAAATTGAATGCCGTCGTCATAAGTCCCTGGAAAACTAAACACTTTTGCACCATAAGAAACTGTCTGTAGAACTTTATTTAAAGAGATATCTTTATCTGGGACGAATACATAAGAATTTGCGCTAGCAATGGATGCGTACATCGCTAAAGAAGAAGAAGTATTTCCGGTCGACGTACAAGTGAACTTCTTATATCCTAAGGAGTTTCCATGAGAAACAGCAACAGTCATGCCGTTATCCTTAAATGAACCACTAGGGTTCTCACTTTGTGCCTTGACAAAAACTTGTTTAAGCCCTGTATAAGTTTGTAGTAATTCTGAAGCATATAATCCTGTATTCCCTTCATATTTTGTGACAATAAAGTTATCAGGCAACTCAGGAAAGATTAACTCTTTGTATCTCCATACTCCACTTGCATAAGGTGTCATCCGTTCTGAAAGTCGTTCTTTAAATAAATGCTTTAAAAAATCAGCATCGTAATGTTGGAAATCATGCACGATATCAAGCAGACCGCCGCATGAACAATGATAGGCAAATTCACTTGAAGTAAATACTTTCTTACAGTCAATACATATAAATTTCATCGTTGTGGGTATCTTCTAGATCCCATTCACCTCTTTAAAAGAAAATTTTTATTGCGAATTAGCTTTTGTAATTTTAGAATAAAAGAAAATAATAAATAAATCTAATATATATTTATTTGACATTGATAACTTTTATCTATGAATCTAGAGGTGTAATATGAATCTTCACGCATTGAAGCTATTTCACATCGTGGCTGAAAAAGGAAATGTTACTCGCGCTGCAGAGGAGCTGAATATAAGTCAACCCGCTGTAACAGCGCAAATAAAAAAATTAGAACAAGAGATAGGGATGACTTTATTAGCACCGAAAGGAAGAGGGATTTTATTAACGGAAGTAGGAATAGAACTTGCCAAACACTCTAAAAGAGTATTTTCCCTTGAAGGAGAAATGGAAGCATATCTTGACCAATATAAAAATGGTTCGATTGGAAAGCTGCGTATTGTTGCAACCTATCTTCCAGCAAATTTTCTGTTGCCTAAATGGCTTGCAAAATATAAGCGAAGATATCCTGAGGTTGAAGTAGAATTAACTACTACTAATTCGCTTAAAGCGATGGATCAAATAATTAATTATCAGGCAGAAATAGCTTTCATTGGTGGGAAAAGAGAGTCCCATCCATTTCTAAACACAAGCGAATTATTTGAGGATGAAATGTGGTTTGTAGTGCACAAAAACCATAAGTTTGCTGCAAAAAAGGTTACATTAGGACAAGTTATGTGCGAGCCATTTGTATTTAGAGAAAAGGGTAGTTCTGCGCGGGAAAAGTTGGTTTCGCTATGTACAATAAACAGCATTAATCAACCAACCGTCGGCTTACAAATTAATGGATTAAATGAAGCGATTAGGGTTGTCATGGAAGGTTATGGGGTTACTTTTGTCTCATCTCTAGAAGTTAAAGAATATATTGCTCGCGGAGATTTAGCTATAGTGGATGTAGAAGGGGTTGAGTTAAAAAACCCTATCTCCATCTGCAGGAGAAGAGAAGATGAACTTTCAATGCCTGCCCAACATTTCATACAAATGGTTATGAATGACGAGAATAATTAACTCGCAGTTAAAGAGGAAGAAGGATGGATGGAGTTATGTTATTAATACAAGGGGGAGAGAAAAAGAATGAAAAAAAATAAAAGCAATGCGGAACATTACCTATGGGGAGATAATTGTGATGGATGGCATTTAGTGAAGAATCAAGATTTGAGTATAATTCATGAACGTATGCCTGCTCATACATCAGAAGTAAGACATTATCATCAACACGCGCGCCAGTTTTTCTATGTTTTATCAGGAGTAGCAACGATTGAAGTTGACGGCAAAGAAATAACTTTAAAACCGCACGAGGGAATAGAGGTTCCACCTTTAGTGCCACACCAAATGTTTAATAAATCAAATAATGAAGTAGAGTTTTTGGTGACTTCTCAACCGACAAGTAAAGGAGATAGGGTTTTAGTGGATTAAAAAGATTCATGAATTCAAGAAGAATTCATGTTATTTTGTTAGAGTAGGATTGCTAAGAAGGAAAGATGCGCTTTTGTAAATGGGGGGGTACTGAATTATATGGAGAACAACTTATCAAAAATAGAACAGGTTGAAAAAGCTCTGTATAAATCTTGGTCTTTAGAATCAAGTTCAAAATGGAGGGAGGACAATCCAGCTAAGGGACATTGCGGTGTAACTACATTAGTAGTAAATGATATATTAGGTGGAGAAATTAAAAAAACTAAACTTCCTGATGGATGGCATTTTTATAATGTTTTGGATGGGAAACGATACGATTTTACAGCATCTCAATTTAGAGAAGCTATCGTATACATGGATTTTCCTTCAAACAGAGAAGAAGCATATATGGATACAAATGAGAAACAGTATAATTATTTAAAACAAAGAGTTTTGAAAAACTTGGATATTACTTGAATTAATGATTCTTTCCTTTAGAGTTTGGATGGCATTTTCTTATGGTGTACAACGAAGTATGTCAGTTTCACAGGAAAAATTTTACAGGAAATATAATTGTGGATTATATTGGTAAATGAAGAGGGGAATTAATATGCTATTAGATTTAAAGGGCGATTCGCAAATGGATCCAATTTTCGGAATGCTATATTCCATGGTAGAAAATAATTATCAAAGACTCAAATCGATTGTGGCTGGTATGAATCAAGAGGAGCTAGAATACAAAGGTCCTAGTAAAAATGACAATAGTACTGCGCAATTACTGAGACATTTAATGTATGTTGACTTAAATTGGGTCTACCGAATAAGAGGAAAGCTAATTCCCAAAGAACTTGAAGATAGATATGGACCAATGTTAGATAAAAATAATCAATTACCGCAAGTTACAGATATTTCATTAGAAGTACTTCTAAACGAATATGATTATGTTTTATCTTTGCTTAAATCTTTATGCTGCCAGCTAACGGATAAAGATTTACTTCAAACAGTGGAATATGAGGATGGAAACGATGCAACTATTCAATGGGGAATTTGGCATCTGGCAGATCATAACAGATATCATCAAGCTCATATTAATCAATTGCGCAAATGGTTTAGTACATACAATTAAAAGGTTTATGTTCCATAAAGAGATAATAATAGTGGATTTCAATAGAAGAGGGTGGAAATAAAAGAGATAATGGGTAAAGAGAACAAGTGCTAATTTAGTAGTGAAACCAATTGGTTTCATTAGTTCCATATTTTTTCAACCCTTAAACATTGTTAGTAGGAAAAATGGAGCAGACAGAATACACAGGATTCCTTGGAAGCTGTGAGGAAGACTTTAGAGCCTGCAGGTGAAGAAAGACCGTGTCTTAAAACTTTAAAACCTATAAAAGCGAAGTGTAACCAATCTGCAGGGATTACCACCAGCTTTCTTTCTTAAAATAAAATAACCGAACAGTTATGCGAAAATTCTTCGTATAATTGTTCTTTTTTTATTTGGTTGGAATATTACTCCCAAGAACCTTACAGTTACTTGTTCCCTTTTTCTTATTCGACTTGAAACCGGTATAATAGGAACAATCGTTTAATTGTAAACCAACTTATCCACAAGAGAAAATCTCTACCGGATTAAAACATAATAAAGCTAGCAAATAATATCAAAAAATATAATTGGCTATCCTCTAATATTATAAGTGAGGTGAGTAAGGTGTATCGCAAAGTAGCTCAAGATGTAATTTGTTTTCTAGAAGACTATTTGTTAGAAGATTGGCATTTAGAGGATTATGCATCAAAAATCGGTTATTCAAAATTTCATTTATCACGGATCTTTAAAGAGGAAACTGGATTGACGATAAGTGAATATATTCGAAAACGAAGACTGGCAACAGCAGCAATGCAATTATTATATTCAGATGATTCACTAATTGACATTGCGTTTAAATTACATTTTCAGTCACAGGAAGCTTTCACACGTTCTTTTAAAGAGCTATATACAATGCCGCCAGGAAAATACCGCAGAGTAATGCGAATACTTCAAGGAATGGAGGAAAAAGTGATGAGTGATCATACAATAATTAAAGGATGGAATTTAAGCGGTTCAAACCCAGCATTATATGAAATGAGAACAGATGAACAAGTATTTCATACAGGTACGAAATCAGGCTTGTTAATTTCAAAAGCAGATATAGGAGAAGGGCAATTTGGAACAATGATGCAAAGTTTTTCTGCAGATAATTGGAAAGGAAAACGTATTAAAATGTCTTGCTTTATAAAGACAGAAGAAGTTAGAAAGTGTGGAGTTTGGTGTCGAGTAGATAATGCTTTAAGCGATGTAATCCAATTTGATAATATGGACGATCGATCGATAGAAGGTACAACAGATTGGAATTTTTATACGATAGTTTTAGATGTTCCAAAAGAAAGTAAATCGATCCATTTCGGAGTCTTGCTAACAGGAACAGGTAAAGTATGGGCTGATGGTTTTAAATTTGAAGAAGTAAATCTTTCTGTGCCATCGACTAATATGCTGATACGAGATACTTTACCGCTAGAGCCAATTAATTTAGATTTTAATGAAGGCTGATGATTTTTTCTATTAGTTATTGATTTACTGCTACTTTCTACGTCAAGGCTGATCGGCCTATTATTACTGGAAAGATTGTATTAACTCATCTTAATGAGTTCCCTGATTACTACAAAAAATTAAAGGCACTGGAAGGGGAAGCTAAAGCATTTGGAATAAAGGATAAAGCTGGGGCTTATATTGCAGAACGGAATAGCCAAATTGTAAAGATGAATAATCGTTCATAAAATTAATTAGTTCAAAAAAAATAAAGCAGCTTGAAGACAAGATTCCTATTGGTATCAGGGCAACAGCGTGAACTACACGAGGGTTTAGCATTGATTTAGTAGTAAGATAAGTGTATTCACGCTGTTGGTATTAGAAATAAACCTTCCTGAAACTGCCTTGAAAAATCTGAAAGATTATGAGAATCCTTCTTTAGTCTTTCGTTGAAATAATTTAGAAGCTAAAATAATTATGTCCTAATCTCTTAATATCTGAATATATTATTTAGCTCACTGCGTGTCTTTTTGAATGGAGCGAATTGTTTCGGCCAAACCTACTTCAAATGAAGTTTGGATTAAGGAACCAATTGTCTTTTGATACTTGCTGCCATCTAAGTAAACAGGAGTTTCTGTTAAATAAGACATTTCAACCATCTCTTTCATGACGGGGCTGAATATTTCAATCAGCTTTAACATGTATCTTGTTAAGGGGATTACCGGAGCTGATTTTTCTGCTGAAGATTGGGCTATCTGGATGAATCTTTTTCCGGTTATAATGTTTCCTGGAATATTCCAGTTTTGACCATATGCATCATTATTCATAGCAAGTTCTATAATCATTTTTGCTGCATCAGGTAGATATACATACTCCCTTGGAATAGAAAGAGAACCAATATAAGAAGATATTTTTCCTTTCGCTATATTTACCAATGTCATCCCCAAATAGGAGTTGAAATTTGCTGTAGGTCCATAATAATCTGGAAGTCTAATAATCATTGGTTCGGCCTTTGTCCACTCATTACTGAAAATTAGTTTTTCTAATTCAAGTTTAATTTTCCCCTTCTTTGTATGGGGATTTTTTGGATGTTCCTCATCGACTAACGGGGTTATTGCTTTTCCATAGGGATATATTCCATCAATAAATACGATTTTTTTGCTAAGTTTATTTGCAGCAGTCATGACACCTTCTCCTAAAGGAATTTGAGAACGATGCATTTCCTCATATGGAACAGCTGCACATTGAAAAATTACGTCAACATCTTTAGCAGCCTCATAAATACTGTTATAGTCAAAGGCATTTCCTGCTTTCAATGTCAATAAATTGCTATTACTCAATTTTTCTTTTAAGCTACGAAGTTTATCCATCGATCTACCAAAAGCGATTGTTTTAATTCCTCTATTTAGTAATTCCTCTGTAATGGCAGCTCCAGTACCGCCGGTTGCACCTAATACAATAACATTTTTCATAATAAGTTCAGCCTTTCTATTTTATTTAGTAATTGATCAATAACTAAATTTTAATAAAATAGACGATAGTTAGTCGTCTATTTCCATTAATTTTGGCAAATTTAAAGCTAGTGATATGTTACACAACATTCCACGGGCTAAAAATAATAAAGTTTTTTCAGAGGGGTTAGAGACACCAGCTGTTTGAAAGGCCGTATATACGATGGAATGTACCTTTAAAAACTCCTCTTGCATAAGTGTAACTATATTAGTTTCTCTTATTGTTTGAGCCTGCATTTGTAGCAAGATTTCATTTTCATAATTCCTCATAATTCCTTCATAAGCCTGAATAAGTTCCTTTTCTAGATTTTCTGCAGAAGCAGCTTGGATAACTTGTGTAAAAGCAGCTTGAATTCTAGACCATGATAATTTTAAGGCTTCTTCTAGTAATAGTTCTTTTGAAGAAAAAAAACGGAATATATAAGGCTGAGAAATCTCCGCTTTATTAGCAACCTTCATTGTTGTTGCCCGATAATATCCTTCTTGTGCAAACACTTCGATGGCAGCAGATAAAATTTCATCTCGGCGATTACTTCTATTTTGTTTTTCTTTCAATAAATTCCCATCCTTTTATTTAGTGATTGATCAATTACTAAACAAAATATAATGTATAGTTGGAAAAAAATCAAGCATAAACAGTAAAGATATAAAATCAGTTAGACATGACCTATTCTTAGTTAAAAAAATCAACTTTAAGAGGGGGTGTGGCAGGCAATAAAAAGAAATAAAAAACAGTACATTATAACTGTGACCTACAGAAACCTTTCCCAGCTAATAGGGGAAGCCGATATTTACTTATCAAGGTCTATAAGGTGTTTTTTTCTCATAAAATACTTTGGAGGTGAAAAAATGGCAAGAATAGCATACAGGGATGCAGATATTGATTTAATGGCAAGAATGATGAGAGCGGAAGCGGAAGGTGAAGGAAACCAAGGAATGCTCTATGTCGGAAATGTGATTGTTAACCGTGTTGTTGGAGATTGTTTAGACTTTAAAGATTTACGGACTGTTGAACAAGTCATTTTTCATGTTCAAGGGGGAAATTACTCTTTTGAAGCTGTTCAAAAAGGAAATGTCTTTTATCAAAGAGCAAGAGAATCGGAAAGACGGTTAGCGCTTCAAAATGTGAAATACTGGAGAGATCATCCCGCAAAATTTGCTTTGTGGTACTTTAATCCATATGGCCCTTGTCCATCCACATGGTATGATCAGCCTTTTACTGGTCAATTTAAACAACATTGTTTTTATGAACCAAAGGCCGGAACTTGTGAAAGTGTTTATAGAGGATGAACATTTATAAATAAGCTGAAAATATGCATGTTATTTGCATATTTTTGGCTTTTTTAGAGGGGAAGATTTAAATATACCCCATATTTTAAGCTGCCAAACTAGTTATGGAAGAAAATAGGCATGCATTTATACAACGGATAAGCTACCTAAAAATAAAGAAAACATACAATACTTTAGACATTGATAGAAAATAAGGTGGTTATGTTTGTATGTATAATCAAGAAGTATATCCTACTACGAATGCCTATCAACAATCAGAGAGACTGAATTTTCTATTCCCATCAGCGCCAGGATCTATAGGAACTCCAGGTATCCCAGGTCCTGGATTTGGAGGCCCTGGAGGTATACCTGGATTCGGAGGACCATCAGGTATACCTGGATTACAACCTTCACAAGCTCCAACCGCACCTCCTCCCGCATTTATTCCACAGCAAGCAGCGGCTTCACCATTTGCGATTGATCCAGGTGCCATTAGCTTGTGCATGTTTCGAAATACTTATATATGGCTAAGTAATGGAGATAGCTTTTGGTTTTTTCCTGTTTTCATAGGACCAAGATCTGTAGCTGGTTTTAGATGGAACGGCAGGTTTTGGATGATTTTTGGTATTGATACAAGAAGAATTGTTTCGTTTACATGTTTTTAAATGATTTTTTAGGGTGATGCTTCCAAGCATTGCTCTTTGTTTTGTTTAAGTATACATGCTATTTATACTTTTACAATGCCAATAGCAAAAAAGATTGGGCGAGAAATATCGGTGACAGACTATTTGCTTCTTAATAGCCAATGAGAATTAAGTACATTTTTGAGCGGGAAGGAGAATATCTTAAATTATACCCAGCAAGAAAAAGTGTTGAATGGAGGAGCAAATGATACAAATAGCAGGAACAACCTTTCAGCTTCAAGAAAATTGGCCATTGGATCAAATCGAAAGAAGTATTTTGCAGTACATGCAAGATGATCATAACATCTATTCATATTCTTCTTTAGCGGAATTGCAGTTCGAATTGACAATGCGCAAAAATATCATTAATAGTGCAAGAGCAATGAATGAAACGGAGGCACAGTTTACTGTTTTCGAGCAATCTCGGTGCAACCCTGCTTACTGGCAACTAACTTCGGCTGGGGGGTTCTTACTGAGACCGGATGTGATGCCTTCTGATGCCATTATGGATATTTATTCGAACAGTTCGCTGTATGCATTTGAATGTGCAACTGCTGCTGTTATTATCATTTACCATGCTACACTACAGACGATCGGAAAACGTGCATTCGATACTCATTTTCGAAATCTTTATCTATACAGCTGGCATGTTGACACAGACCTCGGCCTTGTTACGTTCAATTCCAATAGTTTTTTGCCTGGTGACATTGTCTACTTTGAAAATCCCGATTTTGACTTGGCGGCACCATGGTTTAGAGGGCTAAATGCCATACTTCTGGATGATGGGAGATTTTTCGGACATGGCTTTTCCATAAGAACTGATCAGGAAATTATTCAAAATCTTAATGAAATAAGAATACCAGCAAGTAATCGATCTGCCTTTCTGTCAAGTTTGGTAACGAGACCATCATTTACCCATTTATCCAGATTGACCCAGGGGCAGACAAGAAGCACTACGTTCAAACTACAACTACCTGTTGTTCATCATAACCGCAGTTCTATTTCAACTCTAAGGTATCAGAACTATCTAGTGCAGCTTGGATATATGTACAAAGGATAATTTGTTTTTATTCTGCATGGTGGCTGCTGGGTACATACCCATTTTTCAATAGACGGGCTCCATTTTCATTTTTGAGAGTATGATGTAGGGATAGCCTTACTCAAAGAAAGGATGAATGAAAATGTACGCAAACGTAAATGCACCTCCAACTTTTGGTGCAAATGCTGCACCTCAGCCGAATGTATCACCTGAATTTTTTCCGAGTGCGCCATCTTTCCCTACCTATACAGCACCAGCTTTTACAGCGCCCGCCTACGGTTATTGCGCACCAGATTGTCCAAAGAATGACTTTGTTTTAATTGTTGTATTGTTTATTCTATTGATTATTGTAGGAGCATTTATTTGCTTCTAATTACCATGGCGCTTATTTTATAAGCTATAGTAAAGCATTTCCCTAAAAAGTAAGGTAGTGACACTTACTTGATAAGCGGTGCTGATTAATGGTAACAATCGTCTTTGTTCCTTGCCATTAAGGAGAAGAACTGCTAAATCGAAAGAGACAAGGGCAGGAGCACTTGGCCAGACCCAAAAAACAGAACATATATATGAAGTGGTGTGCATTCCTTCTTACAAATAAGGAGTGCTTTTTTTGTTCCTTTCAACCTCAGTCAAATAATGATATAGTAAAGCCGTAATTGGAGGCGCTCATGTGAATGAATTAGAAGGGATTTTAGAAAGAACTGAATGTAGGTATGAAATCGTCCATCATCAAAAACCGATTCTTTCTAGAGAAGATGGCATGAATTATTTTGGGATTGAGGCAGGACAGACTGCTCCCACGTTCATTTTGAAAACAGATAAAGGATACTTTGTTTTTATCATGTCGGATAAGCGTGACAAACTTGATTTGAAAAAAATAGCAATTCTATTAGACTGTAGCAAAGTAAAATTAGCATCTCCAAAGGAAGTTAAAACGGTGACAGGATTTGAGGTTGGTAGTGTTCCGATGGTCGGTTTAGATTTGCCTTGTGTCCTTGATAAGAGTCATTTTAAATATGATTTTGTCTATGGAGGTACAGGAAAAGCTGCATGCACATTAAAAATCGAACCCCAAGCCTTGCAGGAATTAAATCATGTAGTGGCAATATTAGAATCATGAAAAATGAATGATTGACTAACACCTTAGGGGTTAGCTTAAGCTTTAGTTGAGAGGTGGTAGTATGTTAATAAGTGAAGCAAGTCAGATAACAAATTTAACGAAAAAAGCGATTGAGTATTACATCGAACAAAAATTAATCATTCCGAATACGTTAGAAAATGGCTATCGGGATTTTAGCGAAAAGGATATTGAATGTTTAAAGAAAATTTATGTACTTCGGAAACTGGGGCTGAGTACAGAAGAAATTAGGTCCGTGCTTGTTGATAAGACAAACAACACATTACAGAGGATGTCCATCCAAAAAGAATTGACGTTACAGAGAGAACAAGAGAAAAAATCCTTACTGAACGAACTCCGCATTTGTAAAGATTATGCAGTAATAAGTAAGCAGCTGAGAATGATAGAACAGCATGAAACTGTAACGGAAAAGATATTAGAGGCTTTTCCAGATTACTACGGTCGATTTATTTGTCTGCATTTTGCACGATTTTTAAAAGAGCCTATTACTACTGCCGTGCAGGAATCGGCATATGAAGAGATCATTGCGTTTTTAGATAATGTTCCGCCACTTCAGTTAGCGGAGGACTTACAATTATTCTTAATGGAAAGTACAAACAATATGGACACAGAAAGTATGCAGGACATGCTGGCGAATATAAAGCAGTCTATTGAAGATCCTGATCAGTTTTTAACTGTAAGTAAGGATTTTATAGAGCGATACTTGGAGTACATAAAATCTGAGGAATACAAAAATTCTCCCATTAATAAAATCCAACAAATTTTCAAAGAGTTTAATAATACAAGTGGCTATTATGATGTATTTATTCCTGCTATGAAAAAGCTGAGTGCTTCTTATGCAGCATATTGCAAGCAACTGGAATCAGCAAATGAAAAATTATTGTTACAGTACCCAGCATTAGATAGCTTGAAAGACTAAAAGGAGCCATTCTGCTCCTTATCACCTAGTTGATTTATTTTATCTGCTTCTGCCATTATGTTTTGGATTAATATTTTTGCAGATTGTTGTTTAGCTAATCTTGGACTTTGACCAGACCAAAGTGACATAAATTCTTTGTTATTTTTAGAGACAGCGCTTTTTCTAATAGCGCGAGGGGGAGAGAAAGTGTACAGGGTTTTTGGAGAAAAAGTTGATGGACTTGATTATCAAATAAGAAAGGGTGTGTATGCTGTTATTTTTAATGACGCGAGGGATAAGATATTAACTGTGCAGAATTCCAGAGGGCATTATTTTTTACCTGGTGGCGGAATAGAAAATGATGAAAGTTATCAAGAATGTCTAGAAAGAGAAATGCTGGAAGAAACGGGATATAAAATATCCATAGGTACTTTTATCGGTGATGCAAAGAGATATTTTCAATCGAGTAAGAATGAACCATTAATAAACGAAGGATATTTTTACATGGCGAAACTGTTAGAAACAATACAAGAACCTATCGAAAATGACCACTTTATTAAGTGGATAGATATTGGTAGTGTGAAAGGCCAGCTTTTTCACGAACATCATTGTTGGGCAGTGTATCAGGCCTTAAGCAGAGTTGGTTAATCTCTTTCGGCTGAATTAAAGGATTTTTTTCAGTCTATATATTAATAAAAAACATACTAAGATTAATAGCACAAACCAAGGCCATGGTTTGTGCTATTATTTTTTATAATAGAAGTGAAGAAAGGTCGACCACCCTCTGGGATCATTTAGAATCCGTATTAAAAACAGACCAACTTCACCCCTTATTTGAATCAGTTTAGTATGTTGGGTCCGAGAGATCGTGTATAAGAAAATGGAATCGATAAGGTACTGTGAAGACTTCTATGATTGGGTATGAAGGAGTAGATTTTATATGAAACATGTTATCGCACTTGATGTAAGTAAAGGGAAAAGTACCATCGCTATTTATGATAGATATAAGCAATGTGAATTTGAAGGTGAGTTAGAACATACACGTATTGATTTTGAGCAGTTACACCAACGTATTGAGAAAATAACCGCTCTTGATGGACAAGCCCCTGAAATTATATTTGAAGCAACAGGCGTCTATTCAAAATCAGTTGAAAAGTTTCTGCGTGATTACAACCATGCATACTGTCGCATGAATCCACTTGAAGCGAACCTACAAATGACTTCCATGCGTCGTCATAAAACCGACATAAGTGATGCACATGAGTTAGCCAAAACTCATTTTAAAATGGATCGAAAAAAGACGTATGTGCAGGACGATTACTATGAACAAATGCGAGCGACTACACGTTATTATGACGAGGTGGAGGAAGAAATTATTCTTTTACGCAGTCGGATGCATGCGATTTTACATCTATCGTTTCCAGAATTGGAAAAGCTAATTACACCTAGTTCAGCACTATTTTTAAATATTGTGCAGTTGTATCCACATCCAGCACTTTTATTAGCTCATTCAAAGACAATTATTAAAAATCGTTTAAAAAGTAATACACGTAAAAACCTTTCCCTAGAACGTGCCGAGAAAAAAGCTAGCGTGTTATTAGAAGCTGCGGAAAACTCATATCCTGCCATTGAACCAACGGATGTTCGTTGTGATCAAGTACGTGATTATGCAGGATGTATGGCGAATTTAATCGAGAAGAAAGAAAAGCTTGTGAAACAAATGGTGGCTATGTCTGAAGGAAGAAAGGAATATAGAGTATTACGTTCTTTTCCAGGTATTGGCGATACAACAGCGTGCCGACTTATTGGTGAATTAGGTGATATCCGCCGATTTAAAAACGCAAAACAACTAAACGCTTACGTCGGCATCGATGTCATGCGCTATCAATCTGGTAATACTCAATACCGTGATCGTATTAATAAACGAGGAAATAAGAAGTTACGAAAGATTTTATTTTTTATGATTTGTGCAATGCTTATGGCAAAAGGAAAACCTAATCATTTAGTAGACTATTATTACAAATTAAAAACGCAACCCCAGAGGAAGCCTCATAAGGTCGCGATTGTAGCGTGTATCAATAAGTTTCTGAAAGTGACGTTCCAGTTACTAACACACGGCATACTTTACGATTATGAATCAGCACTACCAGATCAAAAATCGTAACTAAGTTCCTATTTACTATAGCACACTGGCCTTTCGAAAAAAAGAAAATCGTGAGGTCTTTTCGTCATGCGGAAATTTAGAGGTATCTGGGAGGGGGCCCCCTCCCAGATACCTCTAAATAAAAACATAAAAGAATTTATTAAAAAACACTTGACTAATCGTAAGAAAAGAGGGTGGGACAAAGCAAAATAAATAATGGATAAAGACGAACAATCTCTAATTTAGTGGTGAATCCAATTCGTTCCATTGCGTTACAGACACTCCCTTTCCGCGGGGAGCAACCTAAGCCTCCTCGGCAAGCCTGTGGGGTCTTAGGCTTTGCTCTATTTCCCGCAGGAGTTGAGTGTCTTCCACTCCATTTCACTCCGTTTTTAAAGAGTATTTCGTTCCAACATTTTTTTCAAAAGAAACTAAATGGAGCAGACTGAATACACGGAGACTCCTATGGGAGCTGCGAGAAAGTCCAAGACCCTGCAGAACGAGGAGGCTTGGCGCTCGCCCCATGGAAAGCGAAGTGTATTCAGGCTGCGGGTGATTACCACATACCTTCTTTCTTAAAATAATAAAAAAACACAAACAATTATACGAATTTTTTTTAGTGTGTACGTATAATTGTTCGGGGTTAGATTTGGTTGAAATACTTATGTCCCACTCTCTTGTAGCTTGAATAGGGACAATTTTGCTATTTTATTTTTTTAAATGATAAGGTACGGTTGTTATTACAACATTTCTTCGGTACAATAAAAATGTTCTAATCAATAAACTAGATTGATTATGAAGGATATTGTGCCAGCCTTTCTTCGGTATAAATTGCGGAATCACCACTGTTACCTGATAGTTTCCTTCTTTTGCTTTATGTTCAATTGTATCAACAAATTTTCTAAGCGGGTTAATAATACTTCGATAATATGAATGAAGTGTCACAAGCCTAATTTCGGGCTGCCATTTATTCCATTTCGCTTCGAATACTTTTTCTTCTTCTCTCTCAAAAGAAACATAAACAGCAATAATTTGTTCGGGTTTAAGTGATTTAACGTAATTTAACGTATTTTCCACGACATGTGTCATTCCTGCTATTGGTACAATCATCACATTTCCCTGAATAGTCAGTGGCGGTTCAGAAGTAGTAAGTCTAAGCTGATCACCAACTGCTAAATAGTGCTTATTTATTTTATAAAAGATAAACACGATGATAGGCAAGAAAATTAAAATCGACCATATTTGCGAGAATTTTGTTATAAAGAATACCATTGTAACGATGAAACTGATCGCTGCACCAATGGTATTAATAATAAATTTCGGTACCCAGCCTTTTGGTTTTTCTCTAAGCCATTTAACCATCATACCACTTTGAGACAAAGTGAATGGGAGGAAAACACCTACAGCATAGAGTGGAATTAAATGCTCTGTTTTTGCGTTAAATACTAATATTAATAGGATGGAAGCTAGACCAAGAATGATTATCCCATTGGAATAACCTAGACGGTCTCCTCTAATGAGAAACATCCTAGGAACAAATTTATCTTTTGCAAGATTAACTGCAAGTAAAGGAAAAGCAGAATATCCAGTATTAGCAGCAAGAATTAAAATCAAGGCTGTAGTTACTTGAATAAAGAAATACATAAAATTACGCCCAAAGACTCCCTCAGCAATTTGAGAAACAACGGTCACTTCTGCTTTCGGTGTGATTCCGTAAAAATAGGCGAGAGTAACAATCCCTGCAAATAATACCGCTAGTAAAGCTCCCATCATGACTAGTGTTTTAGCAGCATTGTTAGGCGCTGGTTTTTTGAAATTAGGAATCGCATTTGAAATTGCTTCGACTCCTGTTAAAGCAGAGCTTCCTGAAGCAAATGCTTTTAATATAATAAATAAGCTGATTCCCGCTACAGGAGTACCGATTGGCGTATGCAATTCAGATGAAACATTTCCGGTTAATATATTATAGATACCAACACCAATTAGAATAAATAATGCTAAGACAAATAAATAAACGGGATAGGCTAATATAGAAGCAGATTCCGTCACTCCTCTCAAATTCAAAACAGTGAGAAGAAGTACAAATGCAATGGCAATCTCTGCGTTATAACCATGTAAAGCAGGAAAAGCAGATGTAATGGCATCTGTACCAGCGGAGACACTTACTGCAACCGTTAAGATATAATCTACTAACAAGGAACCTCCAGCAATTAAACCAGGAGTTACCCCTAAATTGCTTTTGGACACCATGTAAGCACCGCCGCCATTTGGGTAGGCAAAGATGATTTGTCTATAGGATAAGATAAGGGCGCTTAAAAGAATTAATACTCCTATCGCGATCGGTATAGAATACCAAAATGCAGTCGCACTTATTGTTATTAAAACGATTAAAATTTGTTCAGGACCATATGCAACCGAAGATAACGCATCGGAAGATAAAATCGCTAAAGCTTTTGTTTTGTTGAGTTTTTGTTCACCTAGTTCATAGGATTTCAATGGACGTCCAATTAATAATCTTTTAATGGAACCTAACAAGGGAATTCACCGCCTGAGTGTATATGTTATTAATGTTTACTTTGAATAATGTCGCTGCACATCTATTTATTTTTAAAACAAAAAGCCTACAAGCCATTATTAATAGACTTGTAGGCACGTTAATTTTCTTGTGTCACAAGTTCCACCTTCCTTCTCATATTAACGCTTACGAGGTTAGCTGTCGGATTCGGGCCTTGAGTAGCCCTACCTAAAAAAGGATTCACCCCATGGTCATAATAAACGCCCAGTAAAGAATGGTTCCCCCGTACCGTATGGTTTCAGCGATCTAGAAATTTGAAACAACGATATTATCTTACTCTCGTACTTGGGAAATGTAAATAGTTATTTTGTGTAATAATTGTGAAGTTGGAAAAGCTAATTAATAAAGGAGCAATTTTATGAACAAAGAAAACAAATTTATTATTTCAGATGAATTTTTAGATCAATTAGCAAAAGAAATTAATCGACTTAATGGAGATCCGGAAGAGGAAGAAAGTAAAGATGATGAGTCGGAGGGGTAATGGCTTTAAAAAGAAATAAAAGGTATTACAGACTTTTTTACTAAAAGGATGATTTGAATTATTTTATAGGAAAAACATCAAGAAAAAATCACCTGTATATTTGAGAAATAAGGAAAAGAATAATAATAAGCGCGTATCCGGCAAAAAATTTACGAACAAAGTCTGGTTCAACACCGTATCCATATCAGTAAATTAGTTGTTTTCTATCGCGCTTATGTCGGAATGAATAATTTTTTAATACTTACAAACTTTAATTCTCTAAAACTAGCTTGTTTCTGTTTTTCTATATTTACCATAGATATCAAATAACAATATAAAAAAACGGAATATTAATCCCAAATTTGCGGTCGTTCAATCCCCATTGTCCTCATATAACCCAATAACTGTCCTGTATGTACCGATTCATGATAAGCAATACGCAAGAGCATATCCTCAAGTGTTCTAATATAACCAATATCTGAACGGTCAATCATTCCATTTTCCAGCTCGTAATTACTAATTGATTCAATATATGTCAAAAATTCCTCACGATAGGGTTGGGAGAATTTTAATTCTTCCTCAACGGTTGTGAATTCCTTTTGATCGAACGGATTGTGAAAAGAATTAGATTCGATACTGCCTTTGTTAATAAGCATTTGATGATAAAGATACTCTCCTTCAACAACATGTCTAATCATTTCTGCACAAGAAAGGGCTTTTTCATCTGGCTTCCAATTTAGCAGCTGAGGAGGTATTGCTTTCCAAACTTTTATACTTCTACGACGTACCTCTTTAAAATTTAAGATTAATAAATCTGTTTTACCCATTATTTGAATCTCCTTTCAAATTGATATTTAAAATAGTAGCATATAAAAACTTCGGTTATAATCGAACTATCGATGTAAAGGGAGGATGGTCATGGCTATTAGCCCGGATTTTTCATATGTTGCAAAACTAATGGCTGATTCTTCAAGAGCGGCTATGTTGGAGGCCCTTCTTGGACTTGATGGACTTCCAGCAAATGAACTAGCAAGAAAGGCAAACGTTACCTTACAAACAGCAAGTAGCCATCTTTCTAAAATGGTTGAAGGAAAACTGATCCGTGTAGAAAAACATGGCAGACACCGTTATTATAGTCTGGCAAACACCGATGTTGCTAAAGCAATAGAGACATTGATCGTTATAGCTCCACCTGTGCGCATTCGTTCATTAAAAGATTCGTCACGAGCAGAAAAGATTAAAATCGCTCGAACTTGTTATGATCATTTGGCAGGGAGACTTGGTGTAAAGTTAACGGAAGCCTTTATTGTAAAAGGATATATGATCGAGGATCAGGATAATTTTAGTATAACGGAAGAGGGAGAAACGTTTTTTCGTGATTTTGGAATTGATCTTGACACTTTGAGAAATAGAAGAAGACATTTCGCTAGAAAGTGTCTGGACTGGAGCGAAAGGCGTTATCATCTAGCAGGGGCATTAGGTCATGCAGTTTTATTAAAGTTATTAGAACTTAATTGGATTGAAAAGCTGCCTGATCGAGCAGTGAAAATTACCATTGAAGGAAAAGAAAAATTATATAGCATCCTAGGTATCGAAATATAATTTATCTAGCCTTTTTTGTTTGGTGATATATACAAATAAAGTAGTTATGGAGCATTTAGATGATTTCTAATAGATACAATAAGGCGGAAAGAAAGGATAAAAGCTCTGCTTAAAAAAATGGTAGAATTCTTTTATTTTCATACCATTTGTAGGATCACAATTGAAACTAAAAGTATAAAAAGTGATTCGTTTAAATTAAAAAGCCTCTCATTAATGTTAATGGGAGACTTTTGCTGTATCCATGAAATAACAGCATGAAGGGAATGGATAGAAGTTTACCGCTGTTTATTCAGCTTGAGCTGTTTTCTATTTTCAAAATAATATTGAAGAAAATATAACAATGGTGCTTTTACAAAGAAATACATAAAAAATTGAGCATGATTAAATCGAACCAATGAATAATATTTTATGTTCTTTGCGAGTGATGAGAAAGGGAATGCAAACAAGGCGTTTACAATTGCATTGATTAAAAGATATTTTTTGAAATTCCCATATGCCAGCTTAAGCGTCCACAAAGAGATAAAGATAAATGGCCCTAAATTGAATGGAAATTCGTTAAACTTGTATGAATTTGGTTTATTATAGAAAACCCACCACCTACGTTTTTCCCAATTCGTGCTGTTAAAATTTCGATGACACCGATTAGTAGTGTTGCTGGAAAAAATCTTTTTATATCTCGAAAGCCTATAAGCGTTAACGAGAACCATGACAGAACAAGCATTAAGATATTGAATAACCGTTGTAGTTGTATTGACATCCGAGAATCCTCCCTGTTTTTTATAGGATTCTTTTTAAGATTATTTATTATTCATAAAAATATCCCTATATTTCTAATGAGATTTCTACAATTAATAAAGTGCATTCTCTAGCTTTTATAAATGTTTCAACTGATAAGATAAGGATTTACGAGAAGAACGAAAATAATTCTAATAAATCACTAACTATAGACTGTTCTTAAAGAAAAGGAGAGTGGATATTGAAGTGTTATTCGTTAGAGGATGATTGAGAAACATTATGGAGATTCAAAGGCGAGGAACGTAAAAAAAATCGATTGATTGTTACACCAATCGAAGAAGATATCTGGAATTAGCTATTTACCCATACGAATATTCTTTACAGTCTTCTTTTCAATGCTCAAGTTTTCATAAATTCTCATTCCGCCACTTCCTAAGGGAGCTTGTGCTAATAGTCCGACCTTTACAATCTCATCAACAGGCAAGCTGAAAAATCTCATCATATAATAATTTTCCCCATCTATGGAATAATGGAATGCAAAAGAATGTCCACTTCTACAAACTTGTAGCCATACAGCATTACCATCAATATTGCAACCGTTCGCATCATCTGACTCTTCCTTCGTTACAACGCTTACAACTGCATGGGTATCAAAATCAGTTAATTCAAAACATGCCTTTGCCCAATAAGTCATATCCTTCATCACCATTATGGAAGCAGAATCATAAGTGTCCTTAAAATCATGAGAAACTTTAACTTTCATGATAAAATCTCCGACCACCTCTGTATAATAAAACGGAGCATTACACAATGATTGAGGCGTGATACCTTCTGCTCCAATTGCGCCATTGTTACAGAAAAAATCAGTTTCTTGTGGAGCGTATATTTTTATTCTGCCGTCTTCTTCCATGATAGTGCTTTCGTTAATCCAGTTGAAATTTAACATGTTTCCCTCCTTTAAAAATAGAGCTATTTGTAATCCATCATATTACCTCCTCGTCTAATATTATAGACTAAAAGTGACTTCCAATAAATAACAACATTATTACATAGAGGTCCTATTGGATAAAAAATGTATTTCATAACAGTCCAAAAAGAGCATAAAAAGACAGGAAATTATCTTTCTTTTTAAGTATAGTCAGATTTAGAAACAAGAATGGAGAGGATTTCATGATTAATTTTGAGGTGGATATAATTCAAATTAGGGATCGATCTTTTCATATTGGTTTAAAAACTGCTGAGAGAATATTGGATCGTTCTATTATTAAGATGTGGAGTGAGGTTTTCGAACAAGACATTGATTATGAAAACATGCATTCCATCTATTCCACTTATGCTCCACATCTTTTAGAAGAATTAGAAGGGTTGGCACAGGGGCTGGGGATTTCGTCTATCAGAGCTGCATCCATGTTCAGCGGTTATCAAGTTCCCAAGATAGATGCGATGGGATGCACGGCTATTCTTACAGATGAAACATATGTTCGCAACTACGATTTTTCCCCTGATCTATACGATGGTATTTTTAGTTGTATCCAAGCGGAGGATGCGCTGACCACCGCAGGATATAATTTGCAAATTTTAGGGAGACATGATGGAGTAAATGAGGAAGGGCTAGTAATGGGGTTTCATTTTGTAAGTTATAGTGGCTATACAAAGGGTATTTCCCCATGGGCTGCAATACGGATGGCCTTGGATACTTGTTCTTCGGTCGATGATGCATCTGCTCTGCTAAAAGAAATCCCTCATTCAGCCTGCTATAATTTTTCGGTGGGAGATAAAAAAGGAAACATCGCGGTGATAGAAGCTACTCCAGAAAAAGTGTGCATTAGAAAGGATGAGAAGCTCTTATCATGTGTTAATCATTTTCAAACTTCGGAACTCCAAGATAAAAACAGATTAGCCATTGATGGTTCCGTCAAAAGAAATAATTATTTACAATCATTTCAAGGGAAGAAACGGACACAGCAAGAGATGTTTAGCATTTTTGCAAAGAAAAGTTCTCCTTTATTTTTTCGGAATTATGACCAACTATTCGGAACACTACACACATTTTCCTACTCTTTCCAAGAATCAAGAATTCTTACTTCTCTAGCGCAAGGAAGGGACGTTCTCGATTTTAATTTTCATGATTGGACAAATGGAGAAGATCTTGTCAGCAAAAAGATGACAGGTTATATCGAGACCATTAATTAGTTTAATTACTTTTATTAATAAACGTCTAAAACATTGGTATATAAGGGATTAGACGTTTTTAGGATTAACTTTTATTTAGAAGTTACGATTGTTCTATTTTAAAAAAAGAAAGTGGTCTTATATAACTATCGGGGCAGTTTATGTATTGAATGAAAGGGAGCATAAAGATAAAGTTTGACCGAAAACACAACATAAAACGATTTCACCTTAAAATCAAAAGAAGCCATTTTGAATAAAGAATAAATAACATGGCTTCTTTCTTTGGAAAAACTTATCTATTTTAACATACTTTAATAATAATCATCAGTTGCTATCCCGTTATATGTCCAAGTAACGAGGTTCTTACCATAGATAGTAAAGAGCCATAATATCAAGCATTCTCTAGTTTGAATGCTTGATATTATGATTTAAAGGTAATGAATTATAGTATTTCTACATATCCTTCTGTCCCATTCACCCTGATCCTTTGTCCGTCTTTTATTAGTTTCGTGGCATTTTCTACTCCAACCACAGCTGGTAATCCGTACTCCCGTGCAATAACGGCTCCATGCGTCATAAGTCCACCAACTTCGGTGATGAGACCCTTTATTGATACAAACAATGGTGTCCAGCTAGGATCAGTAAAGGTGGTGACTAGTATATCTCCATCTTCTAAATCTGCGTCTTCCAAGTTTAAGATAACGCGAGCGCGGCCCTCCATAATTCCTGAAGAAACAGGTAGACCTGCAATTGCTTCTTCTGGCAGATTTTCACGTTTATACTTACCTTCAATGATTTCGCCATCAGATGTTATCACACGTGGGGGAGACAGCTTTTCATATATGTTGTAATCTTCTTTTCTCTTGCTGATAATTTGATAATCCAGCTTATTTGTGCGTACTACATTGTGGAGTTCTTCGAATGTGAGATAGAATATATCTTCTTTTTCATGAATAACTCCCGCTTGCACGAGCTGGGTAGCTTCATTCAATATGGCCTGCTTGTAAATGAAGTAACGGCTGATCATACCGAATTTCGGATATTCACGATAACCGATGAAATTTCGGATTAGGTCAATCATCTGTTTTGTTTCGTTTGCTTTTTGTTCACCATCCGGTAATTGTTTTAAACGCTCCAATAACTCTTTTTCTTTTTGCATAGCTTCATGAAGCCCTTGTTCAAATAACTGCTGACTAGCATGGGGTTCAAAGTTTTTGATATTACCAAGAATCATGGGAATAAGTGTAAGTGGTTTTTCACTCCAACGTGGTCTCGTAATATCAATTTCTCCAGCACATCGCATTCCGTATTTGTTGAGAAATGCCCTTATGGCATCGCTTGCTTCCTGACCACCATGTAACTTGAGCATTTCATTCAAAAAGTTATCATCTTTTACACTTTGCAAATAATCAATTACTTTTGGAAAAGGTCGAATCACATCTGCGACATCCAAGAGAGCTAAACCCATTTCTGAAGTAATATTATTCGAGACAGATTGGGAAATGGTGTCCGCCGCGTTTTTTTCTCCCAGCCATTCGTTCATCTTCTCATTGAGCCATGTTGCTGCATTCATAGCACCCATAAATACAGCAGTGCTTTGCGGATCAAATAATATCCTCTTTAATTCCTGAATATCTTCCAGAATAAAATCAAATAACGCTGATCCTGATTTAGTTTTAATGTTATGTTTTAACTCTTCAATGGATATTTGGCTACGCTTTATGAAATCAGCAACGATGGATGGATTATTATTTTCTAATTGTGCCTGCCTAGCCGTACTGCCTCTTCTCTGACTCGGAGCTTGATCATTATCAGGTAATCGCTCTATAAAATCTTCCCGCTCCAAGATGGTCATGAGTGCGTCTTTTAGGAGTGGATCGTGCTGTCCCATGCCATTTAATAACACGTTTCTGCTAGCAGGTGAAGCAAGCTGCTGGGTGACATCAACAAACAACCTTCCACCCGCTTTACGCATAGGTGCGTTTGTCGTTAACAGAAAAAAAGACAATCCAAGTGGTTTAATTGCATCAGTCATCATTTGCTGATGACCGACAGAGATATAGACATGGTTTTCTTGATCATTCGCCTCCGGAATTGGGAAAAGCGTGGTAATGGGACGACTCTGAACCATATAAAATTTATCATCAACTAAACACCACTCTATATCTTGAGGACAGTCAAAATAATCTTCAATCTTTCTTCCGATGCGTGCCAGTTGCAAGATTTGCTTATCAGCCAGTGTTTGTGTTTTTTGTTGTTCAAGGTTAACGGCTTGCGTCTTTGTTCCGCCGCCTTTAACAGCAGTTACAGCCAACTTTTTAGCAGCGATCTTTTTATGGACAATTTCATTTTCTTGAATCTTATAATTATCGGCTGATACCAAGCCAGAGACTAGCGCTTCTCCAAGTCCAAAACTGGCATCAATCGATAGTATTTTTCGGTTGGAGGTAAGGGGATCAGCTGTAAATAAAATCCCAGAAGCCTGTGGAAAAACCATCCTTTGAATAATGACAGATAAATAAACTTGCTGATGGTCGAAGCCATTTTGCATTCGGTAGACTACAGCGCGATCTGTAAACAGAGAAGCCCAACATTTCTTGATATGCTCCAAGATGGCTTCTTTGCCGATGATATTTAAATAAGTGTCTTGCTGGCCGGCAAAAGACGCATGCGGCAAATCCTCAGCAGTTGCGCTAGAACGTACTGCATATGCATGTTTCTCGCCAAAACGGGCGAGATAGGTGACAACTTCACTAACAACATCGGAGGGAATATCCGTTGCCATGATGATTTGTCGAATTTTCCTAGAAATCTCACTTATTTGCTTTTGATTTTCTATTTTTAAGCATGTAAGCTTTTCTACTAATGTTTGAAATGTTTCGTTATGTTCGATGCTTTTTTGATAGCCTGCTGTTGTAACACAAAATCCATCTGGTACTTGTATTCCATGAATTTTTGATAATTCTCCTAAATTAACTCCCTTTCCACCAACGAGCATATATTCTGTTTTTCCAACTTCTTTCAGATCGAGGACCAAAGAACTCATTCGCATCTCTCCTAACCATTAATGTCTATTGATTTTAGCAGTAATAAAGGAGAATAAATAGTCTATAATAACCATTTTTTGTATGGTATAATTAATATAAAGGGTACTATAAAAATAAATTCTAGCTTTACAATAACTTAATTCATGTCATTTCTTATTTAACTTTATATTCTAATATTTAATAGGAGATATTAAGCCTTTATCATACACACTGTGCGATACTTAATAATGAAGTATCGTATTTTAATTGAACAATAGGTGTATGAAAAAAACGCTATCTCATGATATATAATGGACAAGAAATAAGGAGGAGATTCATAATGCTAAGCAATAAATTTTGTAGAATCGGTATTTTGGCGGGGATGGGTCCACGTTCGACTGCTCCATTTATTGAGTCGGTTTTAGATGAATGCGAACGACAATATGGTGCAAAAAATGACATTGATTTTCCCCATATGATTATTTATTCATTACCTACACCCTTTCATCCAAAAGAACCTATTATTAAAGAAGATATGGTGAAAACTTTACAAATAGGAATACAATCTTTAACAGAAGCTAATTGCGATTTTATTGCTGTTCCTTGTAATGTAGTCCATCAATTTTATGAAGATATGACAAAGATGACCAATGTACCTATTCTTAATATTATCCAAGAAACAATAAACGCTATTGGTGTCCAAAGTTCAAAAGTTGGTTTAATTGGTACCAGAAGTACAGTAGAAAATCAGCTATACCAGCCTTACCTACACAATAATAATAAAGATATTTATTGGACAGAACGTATTCAAAGCCAGGTTGATCAATTAATTTATGATGTTAAACAGAATCGCGAAATGGAAGAGCTTATTCAACAATGGAAAAATATAGAAATGGATCTTGCGGAAAATGGTGTAACAGATGTAGTTTGTGTATGTACTGATCTATATTTTTGTGGATCTTATACTTCTTTAAATTTCTTCGATTCATCAAAAATTCTTGCTAAAAGTTTAGTAGAAAGATATTTAGCCTTTAAATAGGTGATATTCGTGTTCAACTATAGGGTGGTTTATTTAGAGGATAAATAGTTGCACGGAGGGGAGTATAGGAAGTTCTATTAAATAGACATCTTTATTTTATGATCATAAATAGAGTGCGTTTATATAATACATATTAATGTAATACTTCAAAGATTTATAATAAAAAACGTCTAAAACCTGATATATAAGGAATTAGACGTTTTTTATTTCAGTTTAAAAAGGAATAACATGTACTTCATGTAAAAAGAAGAAGACTCCTGTGTAACTTCGTGAGCATTCCTTTAGTAAGTAAAACCTTACTTTTGATAGAAGGTGCAGTTTACTAGAAGTGGTTTCTTAATTAAATAGCACTTAAAGGACTGTTTTGTTATTAATTTGAGTGTATTATGTCCATAATTCTTTCTGGGTGGTGGAAGTGCCGTTAATTAGTATAAAACAAATGTTTTTTAGTAAATAATACAATGGTTAAACAATATTATTTAAAGGGGGATAAGTATGCAGCACCATCGAAAAGCAGAACTTCAAAATGATACATACGAAGAAAAAGAGATGATTTCAGATAATTCACAAAGTCTACCTCGTCACATGCAAATGGAGCTGCCGCATGAATTATCGGTAAATCCTCTATTTGCCCGTGAAGGGGAATCGGACGTTCCGCGTTTCCACATGGCTGATAAAGGCATGTTACCAGAAACAGCCTATCAAATCGTCCATGATGAAATTGCACTTGATGGCAATGCTCGCTTAAATCTTGCCACATTTGTTAGCACATGGATGGAACCAGCTGCAGAGCACTTATATACTAAATCATTCGATAAGAATATGATTGACAAAGATGAATATCCACAGACAGCCGAAATTGAGGAGCGATGTGTCCGCATTTTAGCCAACCTCTGGCATTCGCCCAACCCACTTACGACGATGGGTGTTTCTACAACTGGTTCATCGGAAGCCTGTATGCTCGCAGGGCTTGCGTTAAAGAGACGCTGGCAGAACATACGCAAAAGCAAAGGGAAATCGGTGGAGCGTCCCAATATTGTATTTAGTTCTGCTGTTCAAGTTGTTTGGGAAAAATTCGCGAACTATTGGGAGGTTGAACCACGTTATGTGAAGGTTAACCCTGATCATCCCTTATTAGATCCTCAAGGGGTCCTCGCCGCAGTGGATGAAAATACAATTGGTGTGGTTCCAATCCTCGGTGAGACCTATAGAGGGCTTTACGAACCGGTTGCTGCTATTGCAAAAGCGTTGGATGATTTACAAAAAAGAACGGGTATTGACATTCCCATTCATGTAGATGCGGCTTCTGGAGGATTTATAGCGCCGTTTCTTCAACCAGATTTAGTTTGGGATTTTCAATTGCCAAGAGTGAAATCAATCAATGTATCTGGACATAAATATGGGTTAGTATACCCTGGGCTTGGCTGGATAATTTGGCGGGAAGCTGCAGATCTCCCTGAGGATCTCATCTTTCGTGTCTCTTATTTAGGTGGGAACATGCCGACTTTCGCCTTAAATTTCTCTCGTCCTGGCGCACAGGTGCTCCTTCAATATTATAATTACCTGCGTTTAGGGAAAAGTGGCTACTATGAAGTTCAAAGGGCTTCTCAGAAAGTCGCTCTTTTTCTAAGTGAGGCTATTCAAAAGATGGGACCGTTCGAACTTTTATCTGATGGTTCGGATATTCCAGTTTTTGCTTGGCGACTCAAAGATGGTTATACATTGAACTGGAATCTTTATGATTTATCCCGACAATTACGCGTGTTCGGCTGGCAAGTACCCGCCTATCCATTGCCTCCAGATATGGAAGAAGTGACGATAATGCGCATTGTGGTTCGCAATGGATTTTCCATGGATCTCGCGCATTTGTTTATGATGAATCTCAAACAAGCTGTTGCTTTTTTAGATTCTCTAGACGGACCCATGCCACATGATTCAAAGTCTAATAATGGGTTTCATCACTAAAAGGGAATAGGTCCCATTGTCCTTAAGTTCAGCTAACTATTAATGAAATTAATATACTTAGATAATCCCCCCAAGCAGAAGTTTATTGGAGGGATTTTTTATGGAGATTACGTCAATCAGGGAAATATGCATTTGACAGCTTATAAAACATAAACATAGCTGATTCACTTGGAAAGAAAGGTTTCTAATCGACCCTTATAGTATATCTTAATAACCAAATAGTTTATGATAGTAATAATTACAATGAAATATTAGTTAATAAAAATATTGAAAGAAAGGAGTGTTAAAAAATGCTCGAAAATAGAAAAGTTATAATAACAGGTGCAGCCTCTGGGATTGGAAAGGAAAGCGTCAGAAAATGTTTAAATGAAGGTGCTTCCGTCATTGCTTGCGATATTAATAAACACTCCTTGCATAGCTTGAAACAGTCAATGGGTGACTGCTATGATCTACATACGTATCATTTGGATATAAGTAACTTTGAAGAGGTTCATAAATTTTTTGTATATATTGATAAAGAGCATTCTGATATAGATGGTTTGGTCAATAATGCAGGAATTTATTTAGCTAAAAATATCTTGGATTATCAAGTAAATGAAATTGATAAAGTTTTAGATGTAAATGTAAAGGGATTTATTTATTTTTCGCAAATGTTTGGTAAGAAATTGATGGAAAGCAAGTCAAATGGAGTAATCGTAAATATGTCTTCCGTGTCAGGCATGGAAGGCAGTTCAGATGCAATTTACGGGCTCTCCAAAGCTGCCATAATAGGGTTAACTAAAAGCTGTGCCATGAATTTCTCACCGTTTATTCGAGTTAATGCCGTTGCACCCACGATGGTAGATACATCTATGATGGATACAATACCGAATTGGAGAAAAGATGCATATCTAAGCCACCAGCTTATTGATAAGCCTGTCTTACCGGAAGATGTGGCTAATACGGTTGTTTTTTTATTATCAGATAAAGCTAAACATTATACTGGTGCCACATTTGATATTAATAATGGAGGATATTTAAGATAAAATATAATATTATGCTTTTGTAGTCTTTGCTAAACAAATAAGGGAATGGCAGTTATAGGAGTATTGTAAGTTATAGGCAAAAGAGAACCTAATATAGTTAAGAATTAATAAAATTTGATTTATGTAATTATAAGATTCGATTTTATTTAGGAGGGGAATCATTGAAGCATAAAAATTGGATATTATATGAGGATTTTGCAGATAAGAGTTTAAATGAAAATCTGGAGTGGCGTTGTGAACCAAAGAAATGGTTTATAGACACGAAATCTTCCCAACTTGTTTTAGAAACAGATCAAGAAACCGATTATTGGCAAAAAACTCACTACGGTTTTGAAGTAGATAATGGCCATTTTCTCTTTACCAAAACTAACAAGAATTTCAGAATGACAACAAGAGTTAAAGCTATTCCAAAATCTAAATATGACCAAGCTGGACTGATGATTCGATTTTCGGAAGAGGTATGGGTGAAAACTTCTCTAGAGTACATTCCAGATGGGTTAAGCAAGCTGGGTGCAGTTGTCACTAATAAGGGCTATTCCGATTGGTCTACTCAATATGTAGACTGTGAAGAAGTTCAAATATATTACCGTATATCCAAAATTGGACAAAATTGTTATGTGGATTTTTCATGGGACGGGGAAGTATGGAACCAAATTAGAATTGCCCACTTAGATGTGGCAGAAAATTCAACTATTTTAGCAGGAGTCTATGCTTGCAGTCCTCAAGGAAGAGAACAAGAAGTTCGTTTTGATTTTATAACAATTGAAGAGCTAAATAATGACCCAGCAACGGCATATTTGTAAGTCAACGATATTTACTATAAAGTATAAGTGTTTTATTTAGATTAGATAAAAGAATTACTATGGCGCATTAATCCAATAAGGGATAATGCTTCTTTTTTGTTCTTGTACGAACGGGGTGTAGTATAGCGCAAGAAGAATGATTTAAAGCAATCTAGAATAGTAAAACGGAGTTAATTGTAGGATAGAAAAGAGAAATTCTTCTTGAAAATAGATAAAACCAATGCGGCTTTACATCAACAAGTGGATACTGAGCTTAAAGAGCTAAATGTCGTTTAAATGCTGTCCATGTGGATGAACAGACTTAATTCCTTTCAAATAATAAGCATACAGCTAACGAAAATTTTATAGATTAAAGTACTTTAATCATTTGAAGAGTCATGTTATAGTAAATACTACAAATGTAAAAGATGGGAAGTGATGAATGTAATTTTAAAAAATCTAAACATAGAAAATAAGCTAATTATAGAATTTTACGATCATTAAATGACTAACGAATTATTTTAAATAATTTTTTTAGTTTTAAAAACTACAAATGTAGTATTTAGAGAAAAGAGAATCTATATCCAATATGGAAGAACAAATGTCAAAATACGTATATTCATTGTTATGAAAGGGAGGGTGCCGTTGAAGAAAAAAAAAGAGAGGACAAAGCCATTTGTTTTCTCCTTCCGAATAAATATATTATTTTTAATTGTTTTTTTGCTGTTCTCGCTTCTTATTTTAAGGCTTGGAATTGTGCAAATAGTAAATGGAGAGGACTATAAGCGGGAAGTTGACAGAAAGGAGAATGTAACTGTAAAAATTGCTATGCCGCGTGGGGAAATATTAGATCGAAATGGGAAGTTAATTGTAGGGAATAAGCCGTCTAACGCCATAACGTTCACAAGAGCACAAAATAGTAAAACTGAAGAAATGTTAAAAATTGCAGAAAAGCTAGCGATATTTATTAAAAAGGATTCTAAAGAGGATTTAAAAGCAATAACAGAAAGAGATAAAAAAGATTACTGGATGATAAAACACCCAAATGAAGCAGAAGCGAAAATTACTGTAGCTGACAAGAAAAAGCTTAAACATGATGAACATTACGATACAAAAATTTATCAGCTAACCTTAGACCGTATAACAAGTAAAGAAGTAAACTCATTTACTAAGCAAGAACTAGAAGTATTAGCTATTTATCGTGAAATGAGTAGCGGATATCCGTTAACACCACAGATTATCAAAAAAGATGCTACAACTAAAGAAGTTGCAATGATTAGTGAAAATTTAGATTCCCTGCCTGGTGTTGATACAACGATAGATTGGGATCGCTATAATCTTTATAAAGATACAGAAGGGAATGAAACTTTAGACTCAGTCATTGGTAAAGTCTCCTCTTCTAAAGAAGGCTTGCCTAAAGATTCTATTGATTATTATTTAGCAAGAGGCTATAGCAGAAATGATCGAGTAGGAAAAAGTTATATTGAAAATCAATATGAGGATGTATTGCAAGGGCAGAAAGAAAAAATCAAAAACATAATCGATAAAAACGGAAATATATTAGAGTCTGAAGTCGTGCAAGAAGGAAAACGAGGTGATGATTTAATCCTTTCAATTGATATCGATTTACAGCGTGAGATTGAAAAGATAATTGCAGAAAAAATAGGTAAAGCTAGAATTGGTGAGCCTTATCTCGATCGAACATTTGTTACTGTTATGAATCCGTATTCCGGTGAAGTTCTTTCCATGGCGGGAAAACAATTTGAGCAAAATAAAAAAACAGGTAAAACGGAAGTAAATGATTTTGCATTAGGAAATATAACGACCTCATATGAAATGGGATCAGTTGTGAAAGGAGCTACTGTATTAACGGGTTATCAAACAGGTGCAATTGTTCCAGGTGAGGTACTTAATGATCGACCTTTAAAATTTTTAGGAACGAATGCAAAAAAATCTTGGAATAAGACAGGATTCGGTCCAATTAATGATCTTTATGCATTGAAACGATCTTCTAATGGATATATGTTTTTAACGGCCATGAAATTAGGTGGACAGCAAACCTATATTCCCAATGGACTATTAAGTATTGATAAAGTGTCTGCGATTGAAACATTCAGATACAATTTCTCTCAATTTGGGCTAGGAGTAAGAACAGGAATTGATTTACCTGGTGAACACAGTGGTTATGGTGGCGGTCAAATTCCTCCTGAATCCGGAAAAGTATTAGACTATGCGATTGGGCAGTATGATACATATACTCCATTGCAAATTGTCCAATATATTTCCACTATTGCAAATGGGGGATATCGAATCCAGCCGCATATTGCCAAGGAAGTACGTGAACCTAACCAAGCAAATGAATTGGGACCTATTATTCAGGAAATGAAACCAAAGGTGTACAATAAAATTGACATGAAGGAAGAGTGGATTAAACGTGTGCAGCTTGGCTTTAAGCAAGTAGTGAATGAGCCACTTGGAACCGGATATGGAATAAAGAACAAAGAATATAAGATTGCTGGGAAAACAGGGACTGCACAGGCGTTATATAATGGCCCGCTACCACATAGCCAAGGCCTAATGCTCTGGAATATTACATTTGGAGGGTATGCACCTTATGATCACCCGGAAATTGCTGTTTCTGTCACTGTCCCTTGGTTACGAACAGACCAATCACATGTTAATTTAGAAATAGCGAATGATGTGTTTAAAGCTTACTTTGAACTAAAGGAAAAGCGGTATGATTCTGAATAATTATTGTGTTTAATTTACCTTAATTACTACAAATGTAGTAATTAAGTGGAAGGAAATGAGGGGAAGAGAGTTGAGTAGCAGAGTAGAAAGAAAAAAGAGAAGAATCAGACCCTATATCATATTGATATTGATCTCTTTAGCTGGGATTATCAGTTTAAGTCTATATATGATTACAAATAATAGTGAGAATAGCCAAGGACAAAAAGCTGCTAATGCCTTTATTCAAATATTAGTGAACAAAGAGTATGAAAAATTAGGAGAAGTTCTCGAAAAAGACTCATACGACTCATTAGGTTATACGTTGAAGGAAGTGATCGACAAATATGATCATATATTTAATGGAATTAATATTGATGGGATTCACGCATCCAATATGGACCTAAAAAAAATTAATCGCAATGAGCAAGAGTTAACCTATCAATTAAGCTTAACAACTCCTTTAGGTAGATTAGATAAAATTAATTACCAAGCAAGGATTATCAAATCAGGAGATCAGTATTTGATAAAATGGGACCCTTCATTAATTTTTCCTAATATGGAGGGAAAAGATAAGGTAGCTTTTCATCAATGGAGAGCAGAACGTGGAGAAATTAAAGATCGCCTTGGCAATGGCATTGCCGTGAATGAAAACTTTAAGGAGGCAGGGATTGTTCCGAAAGACTTACTCAAAGGAAATGAAAAAACGAAGCGACTGCAAAACATTAGCAAACAATTAAATATATCTATAAAAGAGATTCAACAAAAACTGAAACAAGGATGGGTAAAGGATAACCTATTTGTTCCTCTTAAAATTATCGAAGCCAATAATGCGGAAGTCATACCTGGGATTTCCTATCAAAATACGAACCTCCGTTATTACCCTTTAAAAGAAGCTGCGGCACATTTAATTGGTTATATCGGAGAAGTAACAAGGGAAGATTTAGATAAAAATTCTGATTTGAAAGAAGGAGACATGATAGGGAAAGCCGGATTAGAAAGAGCTCTTGATAAAGAGCTGCGTGGGAAAGATGGTGGAGAAATTCTGATTGTCGATGAAAATGGCAAAACCAAGCAAACAATTCAAAAAGCTGAAAAAATAGATGGAAAAGATATTAAACTAACCATTGATGCTTATATTCAAATGGAGGCATACAATCATTTGAAAGAAAATCCAGGTTCTACTGTAGTCATGAATCCGAAAGAAGGTGGTCTTTATGCTGTAGTTAGCTCTCCTTCATACGATCCGAACAAAATGGTTCGTGGCATATCACAGAATGAATATGATAAATATGCTAAGGATGAAAACAAGCCATTTCTTTCAAGGTTTGCTTCAGCTTATGCTCCAGGCTCCACTTTTAAAACGATTACAGCTAGTATCGGGCTTGATGCGGGTGTGACATATCCAGAAAAGCGAAGAATAATAAATGGGTTTAGTTGGCAAAAGGATAAATCTTGGGGAGGGTATTCCGTTACTCGTGTTTCTAATGTACAACATGTCGATATGAGAAAGGCACTTATTTATTCCGATAATATTTATTTTGCTCAAGAAACGTTAGAACTGGGAGAAAAAACGTTTCGAAATGGGCTGGATAAATTTATCTTTGGCGAGGAATTAGATTTACCAATCGCAATGAATCCAGCGCAAATTTCAAATCACAGGACATTTAATTCAGATATCCTTCTTGCTGATACAGGATATGGACAAGGAGAATTATTACTTTCACCTATTCAACAAGCTGCTATGTATTCTGTTTTCCAAAACGAAGGAAAAATCGTTTATCCGAGATTGCTAGAAGACAATAGCAGGCCAAAAACTAAATCAGCGATTACCCCTTCAACAGCAAATGAAATGAGAACCTTTTTAGAAGCTGTTGTGAGCAACCCAAATGGAACGGCCCATCTACTCTATAATCAACAGTATCAGTTAGCAGCCAAAACGGGTACCGCTGAATTAAAGATGAACCAAGGAGAAAAGGGGGATGAAAATAGCTTTTTACTAGCTTTTGATACAGGGAATAATCAGTTTCTTTTACTTTCATTAGTGGAACACTATTCAAAAGGCGGTTCGGCTACTCAATTAAATAAATCATTCATTGATGAGTTGTATGAATATTTTCAGTCCTTCTGATGCTTTAATAATTTGGGTCAACCTGCTATAATAAATACTACAAATGTAAAAGCAGGAGGGTCATGATGAAGGAAATTCCGCAAATTTCTGAAGCTGAATATGAAGTGATGAAGGTAGTCTGGAACTATGAACCGATTTCCACTCCTGAAATCGTGGAGAAAGTATTAAAAAATAGCGATTGGAAGCCGAATACAATTCATACAATGCTTGTACGTCTAGTGAAGAAAAAAGTATTACAAACAAGAAAAGATGGCAGAGCATTTATTTATACATCACTTGTTAAAGAGAACGAATATGTGAAACAGAAAAGTAAATCTTTCCTGAAACAATTTTTTGGTGGTACATTAAACTCAATGGTATTAAATTTTATTGAAAATGAACAGCTATCAAAGGAAGACATTTCAGAACTAAAGAGCATCTTAGCTGAGAGGGATAAGAAAGAAGGGGAAAAATAATGGTTGTAACCCGGTTATTATTAAGTACGCTTGTTGTATCCCTCCTTATTTTAATAATTCTGTTAATCAAAAGAGTATTTTACAACCAGTTATCCCAGCAATCACATTATAAAATTTGGTGTTTTCTTTTTGCTCCAATAATTACTTGCGTGATTCCATGGGATTTTTTACGGTTTCAAGAAATATTTCAATATATGCAAAACTTACTATTCAACGAGAAAGAGATAACTAGGGGCAATCAAAGGTTCAGTGGTTTGGACATTTCACAGACATCCAATCATGATTTTTTGAATGATTTCTCTATTTCTGTGAATAAAACAAATACAGAATTTTTTCAACAGTTCTTTTTTGTAATTTGGATCATTGGAATCATGGTTTTCATTGCGAGTGCCATTTATGCAATTTATCAAATTAGGCAAATTAAAAAGTCATCTACGAGCATTAAAGATCAAAATATAAATGAATTGTTAGAAGAGTGCAAGGAGATTGTCGGGGTAAAAAGAAAAATAATTTTACGGGAGACCGCGCTTATTAACTCTCCTATTACATTAGGATTGTGGAAGCCATATGTATTTTTACCCCAAAAAACAAAAGAAGAATTCTCGTTAAGTAAAATAAAATATGTCTTTTTACATGAATTATGCCATCAAAAAAGTAAAGATAGTTTCGTTAATTACCTAATGTGGTTAGTTCAAATTATTTATTGGTTTAATCCATTAGTATGGCTGGCTTTAAAAAAAATGCGAATCGATCGAGAGTTAGCATGTGATGCTTCTGTTCTAAGTCTTTTGGATGAAAGTAGATACACCGAATATGGCTATACAATCATTCATTTTGCGGATAAAAAGTTTAACCGACCATATAAACAGTTTTCCACTGGAATAGGAGGAACGAAAGAACAACTTAAACGACGAATTCAGAGTATAGCTAACTATAGAGTGGATTCTCCATTACTAAAATGGAAGAGTAAAGTTATTTATGCACTATTGGCAATGGTTGTGTTACTCTTTACTTCGCTTTCCTCTGCACTCGCTAGTTCAGACGATAAGTATCATTTTAATGAGAAAAATGTTACTTATGAAGATCTTAGTTCTTATTTTAATGGGTATAAGGGTAGTTTTGTTCTATATGATCCTATCAAAAAACAATATCAAATATATAATCGTGAAATGAGTGAACAGAGGGTTTCCCCAAATAGCACATATAAAATTTATTCTGCATTATTCGCTTTAGAAACGAATGTAATTTCCACTACAAGCAACGAGCAATTGTGGGATGGAACGGCATATCCTTTTGAAAAATGGAATACCAATCAGAATTTATCAACCGCTTTGGAGAATTCTGTTAACTGGTATTTTCAACAACTTGATCGTGAAGTTGGGAAGAAAAAGCTACAAAGTTATTTTCACAAACTAAACTACGGGAATGAAAATTTGTCAGGTAATATAGATCACTATTGGATGGAATCTTCTTTGAAAATTTCTCCAATTGAGCAAGTTCAATTATTATTTGCATTAGAAGAAAATAAATTGGGCTTTAAAGAGGAAAATATTCGTTCAGTAAATAATGCTATTTTCATAGATGAACAAAAGCAGGCACAGCTATATGGAAAAACAGGAACTGGTACAATTAATGGAAAAGAAATAAATGGTTGGTTTGTTGGCTTTGTGAAAAAAGATGGCTATAGTTATTATTTTTCGATAAATATTCAAAATAAAACTGGAAAAGCCAATGGAAAAAAGGCGGCTAATATCGCAAAGCGAATATTACATGACAAAAATATTTTCTAAATAAACCTAGTATGATACATGAAAATTATAGCGGCTTGAATATTTTAAAGATGACTAGATTAGGAGAATTTAATACTAGATTAAATACCTTTACTTTTTTGGAAGAGTCTGTCGCTAAGGGATACAAATGTCTCTTTAGTGACAGGCTTTTTTCTGAATTATGTTTGGTTTGGGACTTTAATCGATTTTATCATCTGTCGTATTGATCCGAGATGGTAGGCGGAGTGAGCGAGCGCCCCCAACAAACCATTCGATGTTTGTTTATCTAAGGAGCGAAGAGAATCAATCTTTTTTAGTAGTTTAGTGTATTCTTGTTGAAGTTCGTCAGTAAATTGAGCCCATGTGATTTTATCAACGGTTGTAATTTTCCATGATGCTCCCCAGTCCTTACTGGGTACTTCTCCATTTAAGTAAGAGTTCGCAACCCATAAGTAATAGCGGGTATGATCTGTTTGTGCGGCGATTGTCGTACCGTTGACAGGCAATGAAGCATCTTCTGCCGATATCTTTTCAAGTGTTCCGAATAAACCACTACCAGGTTTCGCTTCTGTGTACCAGCTTGCGTTTTTTTCAGGTCCATCATATGTTTCCTTCAACAATGTTCTAACAGCTACCAACATCGGATTGTCCATCTCAGTACCTCCTAAATTTAGTGTTTAACCATCAAAAATACTTTTGATGGTTAAATTATAGCTGGGTTGATTCTAACTGTCAATTTGTATTATGATAGTTATAGTAAAGGAGCTTTGAATATGCCGGAAATGAATTCTTATATGATGGTCGGAGAACGTTTGTGTATGGATTTTATCAATACCGTCAGTTGGCGTGAAAGTGATGAGAAAAGGCGGGATTGGTTTACGAGTTACGCTAAAATAGTCGACTGGTGCATCCATGCTGACGTCTTGACCGAGCAACAAGCAAAAGTACTTCTTTTAAAGGCTGAGGAGAAACCGTCTGAAGCGGGAGAAGTTCTAAAGCAGACTATCGAAATGCGGGAAGTCATGTATCGAATCTTCAAGTCCGTTTCAAAGGGGACATCGCCACAACCGCTTGACCTTGAATGTTTCAATGAATCTGTAAGTAAATTCTATCAAACTTTGCGTGTAATCCAGGAAAAGGATCATTACACATTGAAGTTCATGGATAACGAGGAAAACTTGGACACTATGCTGCCTCCAATTTTGCAATCTGCTGTTGATTTACTTGTTTCTAAAAACGATTTAGAAAGAGTCAAAAAATGTGAGGGAGATTCTTGTGGATGGTTATTTTTTGATACGAGTCGGAACAGGAGCCGCCGCTGGTGTTCAATGGCTGATTGCGGCAATCGAGCTAAAGCCCGCCGATTTTATCAAAAAGAAAAATGATTAAATTTTCTCTGTCTAGAAATAGTAATTGGACAGGCAGGAAATAAAAGTGGTTTTCAATGATTATTGACTTGCTTAATAAATAAATCGTAGCTTATAAGCTATATCATCAATTTTGGTGATTGCCCCTTGGGTGAAGCGTTAGAAATACGAGCAAACCATGAAGGCATAATTATCCATTCTGATCAATGCAGCGTCTACGCTTCTTATACATATCAAAAAATAGGATTAAAGAAAAAATTTAGTCATTAGTATGTCACGCCGAGGGACTATTGGGAAAACACAGTCATTGAGTCTTTTCATTCGAATGTAAAATTAGAGAGGTTTCAAAGAAGTAACAGAACATGTAGAACAATTTATGAGGATCATAACGAAAAAACATAGGCTGCCCCATTTGGCTAGGTCAGTCTAATTTAAAAATATAATTTTTTTAACTTTTGCAGTTTCTAATAACCTCTGTTATAAAGTTGCCGGATATCCTAGACTAGAACTTTCATTAACTGCCCGAAAGGAATCCTGAAAAGTGTACGCTATTTAATCTATATCTTTTATGCTTCTTTTTTGTTCTGGTACTACCAGGGATAGTTAGTTACACAAAGAATATAATAAATACAATCATAATTTAAGTATTATAGGGGGAATTTATATAAATCCCATTTTATTAGATATTCCGTTACGAATCGAAACAGATAGACTTATTCTTCGAGCACCACATCAAGCTGGTGACGGGGATGTCGTATTTCATGCTATAAAGGATTCATTTCATGAGTTAAAGCAATGGTTAAGCTTATTCCAAACAATTCCTACTGTGGATGAAATTGAAATTATCTTGAGAAATGCCCATATTGATTTTCTGAAAAGAGAAAGCTTTCGTTATCTTATCTTTCATAAGGAAACTAAAGAATTTATTGGAACTGCTAGCCTTCACGGAATTAATTGGAAGATTGCTAAAGGTGAAATTGGATACTGGATTAATACAACATATACTGGCAATGGATATATGACAGAAGCAGTAAGAGCGTTAATTAATCATGGCTTTCAACAACTCAAATTTAGCAGGATTGGAATAAGATGTGAATCAACAAATGTTAAAAGTCGTTCAATTCCAGAAAAACTAGGTTTTAAATTAGAAGGAACCTTAAGAAATGATGATTTGTCTGCGGATGGTAGCAGGCTAACTGACATTTGTATTTATTCAATAATAAAGGAAAATCACCCTTGAATTAATGGGTGATTTGGTCAATAAACTAGGCTGTTTTTTGATATAGTAAAGCTATATTAGTTAATTTAATGATGTGTTCATTATACGAGTTTGATAGAAAACTAAGATTACTTCTGAGTGAGAATAAAATTAATAGGAAGCTAAATAAAACTAAGTAGGTAAAAACAACTGAAGATCGTTTGTTTTCACCTACTTAGTTTTTGTTAATAACCGGAGTCTTCTGAGGTAAGGTTATCGGTCATTTTATAATCATATTTTTTTAATGGCTTTTCAGCGGGTCCTTCAAGCACTTCCCCTGTATACGAGAACCTAGAACCATGACACGGGCAATCCCAAGATCGTTCACCATCATTCCATGCAACCTCACACCCCATGTGCGTACAAGTTGTATCGACAATATGAAGCTTACCCTCTTTATCTCTATACGCTCCTTTTTTGTGCCCATTAATTTCAATAACAGCTCCCTCATCATGGGATAGGTTATTAATATCGTTCTGAGGAATTTCCAACTTTCCTTTAATTAGGTGACTAACAACGTTCGCATTTTGCGTTAAGAAATTTTTTAGACTTGGATTCAAATTGAAACGGGAAGGAGTATACAATTTCTGGTACTTGCTCTTTTTACCAAGTATAGTGTCTCGGAATAAAAGCGCAGCTGCAGTTCCGTTTGTCATTCCCCATTTCCGGTATCCAGTAGCGATTAAGATATTTTTTTGACCGGAAGTAATTTCGCCAATGTATGGAATTTTATCCAGAGTAGTTAGATCTTGCGCTGACCATCGGTAGGTAATATTCTCAATTCCGAATACTTTTTGACCAAAAGTCTCTAAGGCCTCGTAATGCTTCAATGTTTCTCCACCTTGTCCTGTTTTATGACTTTCTCCAGAAATGAGAATCATTTCTTCTCCATTAATTATTGCATAGCGTAGAGATCTTTTCGGCTCATCTGCACTAATATACATACCACCTGGATAGTCTGTTTTTGCTTTTGCAGCAATAATATAAGAACGGTCTGCATGCATTCTTGTAGAATAAAGTCCAGCACCTTCATAAAAAGGGAAATGAGAACAGGCAAGAACATATTTCGCTGTAATTCGTGCTCCTCCACGGGTAAGGACTGCGGGGTGTTCGCCAGTATCGATATTTACAGCCGTTGTATTTTCAAAGATGTATCCTCCTTTTTCGGTGATTATTTTGGTAAGATGAGCCAAGTATTTAAGTGGATGGAATTGAGCTTGATCTTCCATAACAAGTGCATTATATATTTCTAAATCGAAAGGAAGTTTGTTTACGAGTTTTCCTTCAATATGAAGCTCTTCATAGGCTTCTGCTTCTTTTTCTAGTTTACGGGCATATTCTTCTGTTGTGCTATACACATAGGCATCTTGATGAGTGAAATCACAATCAATTTGATGCTTATTAACCGTTTCTTGAATGAATTCTAAAGCATCGGTGTTCGCCTCATAATATAATCTTGCCGTGTCTTTCCCAGCATAGCGGATTAGTTCCTCATAAATTAAATCGTGCTGGGCAGTGATTTTAGCTGTGGTATGTCCCGTTGTTCCGTTCAGTAATTTGTCTGCTTCAATTATAGCAACTTTCAGCCCTTCATTTACCAACAGATAGGCAGAAGTAATGCCTGTAATTCCGCCACCTACAATAGCTACATCAACTTGCATGTCATCCTCAAGGCAGGGGTACTCTGGTAAATGAATAGTGTTTGTCCAATAAGATTCAGCGTTAGGTGGTAATTTTTCCTTATAATTAGCGTTTTCGGCCACTTTAACTCCTCCATTTAATAGTTTTTAACATTATTATTTCCGTTTACTAGAAGGATAAACTTTTAGTTTGGAAAACCGTGAACTTTTTCACCGCTTGTAATGTGGAATAAATGATTTTATGACCTATTTTTATGCGTATCTTGGCTGTATCACTATAAGTCCTAATATGTAAACATGACTAAAAGAGAAGGATAAAAAATATTAACAGCTTGTTATTAAAAAAAATCAATTCGTTAAAAAATGAGATATGTTAGTCAAAATTGTTGGAATTTTAAAAAGAAGAGAATAAAGAATATGGTGGATTTATACATTTGTTCCGATATTATTGATCTTATCTAAATAAAAATAGGTTGGTTAAAAACAGGAAGAAGTTTCTGCTATAACAGATATATAATAAATAAAGGAAGTAAAAGATAGGAGGTAATGAATGGATGATTTGGGAAGAAAAATGAAAAGCAGTGAGTACCTGTAATAATTATTATGATGGCATGTTTTACTATGCAGTCATTACAACAGGAATCTTCTGTAGGCCATCCTGTAAAGCCAAGACACCCTTGCAGAAGAACATTATTTTCTTCGATTCCATAAAGGATGCACTAAAGAATGGGTTTAGACCATGTAAAATGTGTAGACCAGATCTTAGTGAAACAATTTACGACCCAAATAAAGATTTGGTAGAGAGAGTAAAAGAACTAATTTCTAACAACTACAGTAAATCTTTTGAAACTAAGAAAATAGCACCGATGCTTGGAGTGAGTAATAATCATCTAGTTAGACTTTTTAAACAGTATTATGGCAAGACAATTTCTGAATACTTAATTGAGTTGAGATTAAAAGAAGCAACTAGGTTGTTGACTCGTACAGATACAGAAATTACGAAAGTCGCCTTTGAAGCTGGCTTTCAAAGTATGTCTAATTTTTACAAGATTTTTAAAACGAGAACAGGCTTAACACCAAAAGAATATAGAATGAAGTGTTTATATGGTAGTTATTCCATATAATGCATTATTCCCTCTAGATAAATTTAAACTGAAGGAGATAAGTATATGAGAAATAATTTTCAATTCATTGCGTTACAAGATAATGAGTTTAATGACCTATTCTTAATGGATGAAGAAGAACTAATAAATATTGGAGCAGTCAAAATGATAGCAGATAAGAAGCCTGGATTTCCTTGCAGGGTAAGCTTGAAGGATGCAGAAATAGGAGAAGAAGTTATATTATTGAATTACCAATATCATTTTGTTAATTCACCTTATAAAGCAAATGGACCCATATTTATACGAAAAGAAGCAACTACCGCTATGTTAGATGTAAATGAAATTCCGGATATCATATATCATAGGCTTCTTTCTTTACGCGGTTACAATATTGACGCAATGTTAGTAGATGCTAGGGTTACAGAAGGTGTGAATGTGAGGAAAATGATAGATGATGTATTTGATAATGAAGAAGTAGCATATATTCACATTCATTACGCTAAACCAGGATGTTATAGTTGCCTCGTTAAAAGAATGTAAAATGATATGAATCATTTTATTACTGAAACTCAAGCTTCAAAAATTTCTAATAATAAGCGTCTAAAACGCTGATACATAAGGGATTAGATGTTTTCTTTATTATACCTTATTTAAGGTTAAGAAGGAAAAGAAGGAGTCCGGTTAATTCTATTAATCTAAGACTTTCTAGCTAGTGAGGATTCTAATTGGTTAACAGAGCAAACCATTCGGTATAAAGGAGTTATAGGTAAACAATTTTTCGGAGAGATTGCTTTTTTAGCAGTCTCTTTTGTTGAAATAATTAGCATAGTTAACGGATCTTTTCTAATACAATTTCCTTTAGTAATCTGTATCGAATTATGTCTTAACTGGCAAGTGTTAAGGGGAATTAATCCTCTGAATCAATAATTAGGCAGGAGCGGATATCAACTGGAGGATTCCATCATATAGTAAACAGAATAAAAACCCAATTATAAAGAACAACCCTAGATATAAATGGAGGTACTTTTCTATGAATGAATCACTTATTGTTCCAAGTATATATCAACCTAATTTGAACTTTATCGAAACCCAAATCGCTATAAATAAATTAAAACATCACTTTGAGAATCACTTTTCTAAAGAGTTAAATTTAACAAAGATTTCCGCCCCGATTATATTAAAGGCAGGAAGTGGTATTAATGATAATTTAAATGGAGTAGAGCGCATTGTTACTTTTAATGCAATGGATGTGGAACATTCACAAATAGAAATAGTTCAATCATTGGCCAAGTGGAAGAGAATGGCCCTAGGACAGTATGGATTTAGTTATGGTGAAGGGTTATACACTGATATGAATGCAATTAGGAGAGATGAGGTTTTAGACAATCTACACTCTATGTTTGTTGATCAATGGGACTGGGAGAAAGTTATCAGCTTCGATGAACGTCAGTTAGCGACTCTAAAATTAGAGGTCCAAAAAATTTATAGTGCTATAAAGTCTTCGGAAGATTTCTTATATACGTTATATCCTCGTATCGAACCCACACTGCCAGAAAATATTCATTTTATTACGACACAAGATCTTGAGGATATATATCCATCTCTAACACCAAAACAGCGGGAAGATGAAATAGCCAAGGAGTTTGGGGCAGTTTTCATTATGAAGATTGGAGGGGAATTGTTATCTGGTATCAAGCATGATGGACGTTCGCCTGATTATGATGACTGGAATCTAAACGGAGATATTATTTTATGGTATCCTCTGTTAGAAAAGTCTATCGAGATATCTTCTATGGGGATACGTGTGGATGAGAAGACACTTTTGCAGCAATTAAAATCCTCAAAGAATGAAAATCGGAAAGATCTAGAATATCACCAAGGCATACTAAATAAAAGACTTCCGTATACAATCGGTGGCGGGATAGGCCAATCGAGATTAATGATGTTTCTGTTAAAGAAAGCACATATTGGCGAAGTTCAAGTATCTGTTTGGAATGATGCTATTATTACTGCTTGTAAAGAAAGTAATATACCGCTTTTGTAATTTTTTTTAGGCAAGGGCAGAATATCAAGTTTACACAACCAGAGTTAGAGAATTTTGCTAAGCTGCGGATTAGATACTAAAATAATTGCAGGTGAATTATATACTTGGAGAGATAAACTTAAAAGATTTATAATAGGCTGAAGGGAACGTAATGCTAAAGGTAGGGAACTATCCATATGATTGGAATAAAGTATTGAAAAAGAAAAAACATCCACTCGAAAATCAGAGTGGATGTTTTTTGGGGATAAAAAAGTAATACTAATGAAGAAAGGTGGTGTAATAATGAAACATGTTAAAGCTTTTGCGATAAAATTTCTTTCAACACTTGTTCTATTATCGTTAATTTTAATGATTCTATTTAATTTGCCATTTACAAATGTCTTCATGATTACGGTTGTATTAGGAGTTTTAGCATACATTATTGGCGATTTACTTATTCTTCCGCGCACCAATAATCTAGTTGCTACCCTTTCGGATTTCGGATTAGCTTTCTTTGTTATATGGCTAATGAGTGAAAATTTCACATATAGAGGGAATACGGTTATGATGTCGTTAATTGCCTCTATAGGCGTTTTAATTTTCGAATACTTCTTTCATAAGTACCTTATTCAAAACTTTATACAGGAAGCGAAATCCAATCCACGACAGGAAAAACTGCAGTTTCAAACTGAAATGGCTGAAGAATTTCATCCAAACTCAAAAACAGATAATGATGAATCTATTTATACAATCGTTTTCTTCACTATAAAGGTTGTGCTTAAATAATTGGGTGCATTTGTTTAAGCACGGTAAACATTACCTAAGAATGATCAATCAATTTAGATACTATTTAAGACTTAATAGAAAATATGGAGAGGAATAATAGCAATCCGATAAAAGAGAAAATACTTTAAAATATAGCTGAAAACGAAAAAAAGAAGCAATCTATTATCTTTGCAAGAAAATGATAAAAGGATTATGATTACTTTGAATAAAATTATGTCTAAATCGCTGGTGCTTAAACAGAGTTTGGGTTTGATTTGTGCGAACAAAAATTAAGCGAAAAAGAGGTTATATCGATATCTTCTTCTGGAGGGAGGTGCGAGAATATGAATAAAACAGACATTGAATATAAAATTTTGGAATTAAAGAACGAATATTTACAGGTACAAGACAATCTAGAAAAATTGGAATATGTAAATGGAAATATACGCCCTTTAGAAAATAGACTTACTAAGATTGAAGAAGAACTGAAATCTCTTTATAATAGGCTAAAGACAATTTAGAAGAATCTGCTAAATCTATACAAATGGTGAATAGAATAAAGATATTTTTCATATGTTATGATTAAGACTCCAATGTTTAAAAAAACTTCTAAAATCTTTATACCATAAGGCTTAGACGTTTTTTGTATACCATCATATGCTTATGATGAATTAAAGGAAGAATATGAATGGGTAAAACAAACAATGATTCGCTTACGCGGATACATACAAAAAAACACAGATATACTTGCGTTACTAGAGAGCTTTCATTATACAAAAATAAGATTTTAGCTTGTTTCATATTAAAATTGAATACACCTTTAAAAAAACAGCTGCCAGAGACAGCTGGTTTTTTGTTATGGAAGGACACTACAAGAGAAGGAAAATATTTTACCAAAAAAATTTTATTTATTTTTTTTGATTCCGCTTGCAATTATTAGATAATTATAATAAGATTTACTTAACTTAATATATTAACATATTAACCTATTAAGTTAAGTCATACATATTTTAATTGGATCGGGGGGATTAGGATGCCTAAGTACCTAAAAATAAAAAATAGTTTGCTGGAAAGATTGACAAATGGTGAATTTCAACCTGGTGATAAGTTTTATAGTGAGTCGGAGCTTAAAAAAGAGTTTAATGTAAGCAGTATCACTGTAATTAAAGCAATTACAGAGTTAGTGAATGATGGGTATTTGGTACGTTACCAGGGAAAAGGCACTTTCGTATCGAAGGCAAGACGGGGGAAAATTGTTAAATTTACGGAAAAAGAAAATATTCAGTATGATGAAGAGGATGTAAAAGTAATAGAAGTGGAATTAATGAAAGACCCACGGATCGCAAAAGAATTACGGATTGCAGAGGATGAGCTTTTTTATTCCGTAAAACGGATTCGGTATAGTGATGGGTGTGCTTTTATATTGCAAAATACCTTTATTTTACCGGAATTCATCGGGAATGAAGAGATCGAAAATCTGGAAAACTTTAAATCAATTTATGAAATGATAAAAAATAAATTTGGCATCAATCTATTTCAGGCAGAATTTACGGAAACAACCGAAATAATCTTTCCAGCTCCACATGAAATTTGCGCAGAAATAGATCTTAAAGAAGCTGCTCCTGTTGTTTTTACAAAAAGGCATACGTATCTTGCAAATGGTAGAGTGGTGGAGTATATCGAGAGTTACAAACGTTGGGACTATTTTAATATAAGAATTGATTCCGTTTAGTATAGGGAGCTAAAAAAATGAAAAATATTGTTATACTTTCTCATCAAGGCGTTGCATCAGGGTTGAAAAGATCTGCACAAATGATAGTAGGAGAATTCAACCCTCTCATAACAATTGAATTAACAGAAATGGGTGTAGAAACTTTTACGAATGAAGTACAGCAGTTTCTGCAAAATGAGGTCATAGATAAACAAAAGGAATATTTAGCCTTTGTTGATTTAAAGGGGGGCACCCCCTATAACCAAATTGTAAAGGAAACATTGAGATTAAACCTTGCTGATAAGGTGAGTATTATCTCAGGTGTTAATTTACCATTAATTTTAGAAGCGTTTTATTTCGAAGAGGATGATCTGACCATTTTAGAGAAAAAAGGAAAAAGAGCAATTGAATTTTGTCAGTTGGAAATGAATGTATCTAATTTAGATGAATAGGGGAATGGTATATGGCTGGTATTGAATGGTGGCAAATAATTTTATTAACCCTTTATGCTGCATTTGCAATTTATGATGGAAATAACACGACGTTTGGATTTGTTAAACCTACGATGGCAGGATTTTTTGCAGGATTAATCTTAGGTGATATCCAAACCGGGCTAATTGTTGGTGGTACATTAAACCTTCTTGTTCTTGGCGTTGGAAATTTTGGCGGAGCATCGATTCCAGATTATATGACAGGTGCGCTTCTTGGTACAACATTTGCAGTATTGAGTGGGGAAGGTGCAGAGTTTGGGGCAACATTAGCGGTACCAATCGGTTTGTTAATGGTTCAATTAGATGTATTAGCCCGTTTTACGAATACTTTTTTTCAACATCGTGCAGAAAAGTTAGTCAAGGAAGGGAAAACAAAGAAGGCAACGTATATGAATATTTGGGGAATAGTACCAACTTCTCTTTCGCGAATGATCCCTGTTTTTTTAGCACTTGTACTAGGATCTCATTTTGTTCAAGATGTTGTGGATTGGATTCCTACATGGTTAATGAAAGGATTATCAGTTTCGGGTGGCATTTTACCAGCATTAGGTATAGCAATTTTATTACGTTATTTACCGATTAAACCAAACTTTGCATTTCTGTTAATTGGTTTCTTCTTAGCAGCCTATCTAAAAGTACCGGTACTTGGAGTAGCGATTGTTGGGGTAGCACTTGCGCTTATTTACTTACAATTTTTTGCGAAAGCAGAGAAAGAAGAACAAGTAACACCAGTAGGAGGAATGGGTGATGAGTAATAATCAAAAAGAATTAAACAGTGTCTTTTGGAGATGGTATTTCCTAGGGCAGGCCGGCTGGAATTATGAAAAGATGCAAGGTTTAGGTTATTATTATAGCATTTATCCATTATTGGAATCGGTTTATGGGAAGCAAGAGAATAAAGAAGAATTGAAAGAAGCATCATTGAATCAGCTCCAGTTCTTCAATACCAATAATACTATGGCTCCGATGATATTAGGGGTAAATACAGCTATTGAAAGTGAAGAAGGAATTAAGGCCAAGGAAGCAGTAACATCTATTAAAACAGGCTTAATGGGACCACTTGCTGGTATTGGAGACACCCTGTTTTTTATGATTCCAACCACTATAATAGGTTCAATTGCTTCTTATCTTGCTCTTAAGGGGAATCCAGCAGGATTAATATTGTGGGTAGTTTTCGGAATAGTCCGACTAACATGTATGCGTTTGTTTGTAAAGGCTGGACATAGAGAGGGCACGAAACTTATCAGTGAACTAGGAAATCGCTTGAAGAAAGTAACAAGTGCAGCCAATATTCTTGGAATAACAGTGGTTGGTGCGCTCATTCCAAGTGTTGTTAAAGCAACCTTTGGCTATCAATTTACACAAGGTGAGGTCAAATTAAACTTACAGGACATTGCTGATCAAATAATGCCAGGGCTTGCTCCTGCATTAATTGTCTTACTAACTTACTGGGTTTTAGGTCGTAAGAAGATGAATTCAACAAAGGTTATTTTTATGTTAATTGCTTTTGGTATTATTGCTTATAATTTAAAAATTTTCGCTTAAAAAGGAGTGTGCAGGATGGAAGGAATCGTTCATATCCGTGTAGATGATCGTTTAATTCATGGTCAAGTGGCTACACGATGGGCAACAGGTTTAAAAGTTAATCGTATTATGGTTATTGATGATAAAGTGGCAGCGAATGAATTGGAGAAATCGGTGTTAAGAATGGCAGCTCCTTCCGGTGTAAATACATCGATTTTAGATGTTGAAAAGGCTGTAAATAATATTAAAAATGGAAATTATCAAGAACAGCGTGTTCTCGTTGTAATCAAAACTCCTGAAGTGGCAGTTCAGCTATTGAAGGCAGGATTAAATTTGAAAGAAGTGAATATTGGAAATCTCTCGAATCGACCGAATACGGTACAAATTAAGAAATCTGTTAGTTTGTCAGAATCAGAGAGAAAAGCAGTAGACTTCCTAATCGAAAAGGGTGTTGAGGTGACAGCCCAAATGGTGCCTGATGATCCAGCAGCCAATATTATTTCCTACCTATGAGGTGAATAAATGGCAGAGTTACAAAGTATCAAAGAAAAGTTATTAGAATCAGGCAACCTATTAACAAATGATGATATCGAGAAAGAGCTTGATTGGATTTGCGAAAAGCTAAAGTCGAATCTAGCGCGATATCAGAATAAATTTCCCTCTGCAGAAGCGACAAATGGAAAATATCGTTTGAAAGACAATGATGACTGGACAAACGGATTCTGGACAGGGATGCTGTGGATCGCCTATGAATATACTCAGGATGCAGCCTTTAAAAATGCTGCACTTGAACAAATAAAAAGCTTTGAAATTTGCTTAAAAGAGAATATTGTGTTAGATCATCATGATCTCGGCTTTTTATATAGTTTATCAGTAGGTGCTGGTTATCGTGTTACTAGTACGGAAGATTTTATTCCACTGTTAAAAGGAGCAGCAGATAAATTATTAGAGAGATACCAGCCCAAGGGCAAGTTTTTGCAAGCATGGGGTGCATTAAACAATGAAAAAGAATATCGCCTTATTATTGATTCCTTAATAAATTTGCCCTTATTATTCGATGTCTGGCGGTTATCAGGGGAAGAGAAATATTATCAAAAAGCAGTGAACCATTATCACCAAGTGTGCAACCACATCTTTAGAGAAGATTATTCAACATACCATACGTACTATTTTAATCATGAAAATGGGGAACCTCTATCTGGAGCAACGCACCAAGGTTATCGTGATGATTCATGCTGGGCAAGAGGGCAAGCTTGGGCTGTTTTAGGATTGCCGCTTAACAGCTTATACAATCCATCACTGCGAAATGAATTCGTCTATGAAAAAACGGTTGATTATTTTTTGGCAAACCTTCCTAATGATATAGTACCTTACTGGGATTTTTCCTTTACAAAGGAAGATGGTCAAGTACGCGATAGTTCGTCATTGGCTATAGCGGCCTGTGGTCTTTTATCTGCGAAGAAAGTCAGTCTTTATCCGGATGCAGACAAATTAGCTGCTGGAATGGTGAAAGTGCTACGAGATTCGTATACTTCTCAAAATGTGGAAGGGAATGAAGGTTTACTATTACATGGTGTTTATGCATATCAAGAGGGCAAAGGCGTAGACGAACCTAATCTATGGGGAGATTACTTCTATATGGAGGCATTATTTCGTTTATTAAGACCTACCTGGGAAACATATTGGTAATAAAATGTTTAACGATGTTCATGAAATAAGATGGGAGGATAAGATGACAAGCTTTCAAATTGGTAAAGAGTTCTTGTTAAATGGAGAGGAATTTAAAATTATTTCAGGTGCAGTTCATTATTTTAGGATTGTGCCTGAATATTGGGAGCACAGCCTCTTTAATTTGAAAGCACTCGGCTGCAATACGGTAGAGACTTATATTCCTTGGAATTTACATGAACCACAAGAAGGAATATACAACTTTGACGGGATTGCAGATGTTAAAGAATTTATAAAGACAGCTGAAAGGCTTGGATTATATGTCATAGTAAGACCTTCTCCTTATATTTGTGCTGAATGGGAATTTGGAGGTTTACCAGCATGGCTTTTAAAAGATCGGACAATGCGAATTCGCAGTAGTTCATCCGATTTTTTATCAAAAGTAGATACTTATTATCAATCACTATTTGATGTGATTAGACCACTTCAAGTTACAAAGGGTGGACCTGTTATTATGATGCAAGTGGAAAATGAGTATGGATCCTTTGGAAATGATAAAGAGTATTTAAAAAGAATAAAAGATTTAATGGTTAAGCATGGGGCGGAAGTACCACTATTTACTTCTGATGGCACATGGCATGAGGCTTTAAAAGCGGGAAGTCTTTTGGAGGATGATATTCTACCTACAGGAAACTTTGGATCCAAGTCAGGTCATAATATCAAAGAGTTAGCTGCTTTCCATCAGGAAAATAATAAAGCATGGCCGTTAATGTGTATGGAATTTTGGGATGGCTGGTTTAATCGCTGGGGAAACGAAATTATCAGACGTGACCCAGATGAGCTAGCTGGTGAAGTGGAGGAACTACTGCAACTTGGAAGCATCAATTTTTACATGTTTCATGGTGGAACGAACTTTGGTTTTATGAATGGTTGTTCAAGCCGTAACGGCATTGACCTTCCGCAAATCACCTCCTATGATTACGATGCCCTTCTAACGGAGTGGGGAGAACCAACAGAAAAATATTTTGCTGTCCAAAAGGCCATAAAAAAAGTAGTTGAAAACTGCTGGCAAGATCAACCGCGTGATTTAGTCAGAAAAGATTTAGGGAGGGTCAAACTAAACCGGAAAGTCTCTTTATTTAGTACGCTTCCAACTTTAAGCCAAAAGATAACTCATTCACATACACTAACAATGGAAGAATTAGATCAGAATTATGGCTATATTCTCTATCAAACAAAAATAGATAATAGAGAGCAAATCGACAACTGTCAAGTCGTTGAGGCAAACGATCGAGTACAAATTTTTGCGAATGAAAAATGGATTCACACTGAATATCAGGAAACACTCGGTAGTTCTTTTGTTTTACCAAAAGAAACAAAGGAATTGAGTATTTTAGTGGAAAATGTTGGACGGGTAAATTATGGAGGAAGATTACTCTCGCCAACCCAGCGAAAAGGAATTCGTTCTGGAGTGATGATTGACATTCATTTTCATCATTATTTTGATCATTATCCATTAACATTAGATGACTTAAGCAAGGTGGACTTTTCTCGCAGCTGGGAGAAAAATCAACCAGGTTTTTATGAATATGTGTTTGAATTAGAGGAGTGTGTAGATACATTTCTAGACTGTTCGGGTTTCGGGAAAGGGATGGCAGAATTAAATGGTTTTCATTTAGGGCGTTTTTGGAATGAGGGCCCAACCGGTTCATTGTATATACCGGCTCCTTTGTTAAAAAAAGGAATGAACCGTTTAATTATATTTGAAACAGAAGGTATCTACTCAGAAGAAATCCATTTTGCTGATAAACCAATATATATATAATAATTTCAGATTATCATATAATTTATCTCCCCTGATTAGACAGATAGAAAATAATAAATGTCAAGATCAGGGGACTTTTTTGAACAAATTCCTCATAGAACTTGTTTTGCTCTAATGACAATTCAAAGATTACTTAACTGATAACCAGTTAATGTTGAGCTTAATAATACCTAGCTTAACTCTCATAATTTTATCTAATAAAAATACGCTTCTAACTAAAAGCTATAATCCACGTTTTGATTACAAAACTGTATTTGGAGGATGGGAATATGCAAAAAGGAATTAGTGTTTTTTTATTCACTTTCATGATAATTAGTTTCTTACTCCCTGCTCGTCACATCACAGCTGAAGAAACGATAAACGAGAATTGATCCAGAATGGTGGGTTTGAGACGATAACGAGTAATAGTTCTTGGACAAATAGTGAGGGACCAGAAAATTGGAGTTTATGGATTCCAAGTGGTAATCCAGAACTGCGAATAGACAAAACTGTATTTCATGAGGGGGAAAAGTCTATTTCTATCAATGCCTCAGAAACTAGCAGAGCGGATATTCTCCAAGATGTTTCCGTCAAACCTGGTTCCACTTATCAATTATCTTTCTGGGTCAAAACAGAAAATATTGAAGCATCTGGTGGAGGTGTATTTGTCCGAACGCAATATTTAGATAGTGCAAACAAAAAAATCAGCGATGGACCTTCTACTGAAAAATTAAAAGGTTCACAGGATTGGAACACAAAACGGCTTGGTTTAACGATTCCTAATAATGCAAGTAAAATAAGAATAGAGTTATTTTTTGAAACAGCAAAAGGACAGGCTTGGTTTGATGAAGTGGCTTTGAAAGAATCAGATAAAACAGTAACGGATTTTTCGTTAAAGCAAAATGCCGTTAAGGTAGGAATAGGAGAGACAGTGACCTTGGAGCCTGTTTTTACACCGGCTGATGTGACAGACAAAACGGTAACTTGGACATCCTCCAACCCTGAAATCGCCTCTGTTAATAGCGCGGGCGTTGTTACAGGCGCAGAGTCAGGATTTGCGACTATTAAAGCAACATCAAAAGATGGCGGTTTTACGGCAGAATGTCTAATTAGTGTAGATTCTGTGGAGGACATTGGGTACTATGAGGAGCTCCGATTAAGTTGGTTCCATAAACTTACAGGAAATGAGCTTTATAATCCGGCTGATCAGGATGCAGCCGTCTATATGAGTGGCTTAGAAAAGAAAGTTACAAATGAGGATGGAACAGGTATATGGGATATGATGAATAAAATGGAGAACCGAAAATCCTTGTGGGCAGATAATGAAAGTACAACTAATTCAGCTCAAATTACTACCTCCTATCAACGCTTAAAGGATATGGCTCTTGCTTATTCAAGTAAAGGTTCAGCATTGTTTCGCAATCAAGCTTTAAAGGCTGATATTATTAGTGGATTAGATTGGTTGCATAATAATCGATACAATGCCGATAAAGAAGAATACGGAAATTGGTGGGACTGGGAAATTGGAATTCCCCAAACGTTGAACGATATTATGGTGTTAATGTATAACGATTTATCATCGCTTCAAATTAATAATTATATTAAAGCAATTGACAGGTTTGTTCCTGATCCTGCGAAACGGGTTTCACTTGGTGACCCAAACTTCCTCGAAACAGGCGCAAACCTTTTGGATAAGGCTTTAGTTGTTTCTCTTCGCGGTATTATCGAAAAAAATAGCGGAAAGGTATTGCAAGGGCGTGATTCCATTAGTAAAGAATATATCTATGTTAACAGCGGGGACGGTGTATACAGAGACGGTTCACTTGTTCAACACTTTAATGTTGCATACACAGGGGGATATGGAGCAACATGGGTCGGCCGAACAGCTGATATGTTGTATTTATTAAAAGATTCACCATGGGAGGTCAAGGATTCAAACGTTGACAACGTATTTAACTGGGTGAGCGATTCGTTTGAACCACTTATTTATAAAGGCGCCATGATGGACATGGTGTCAGGCAGAGGTGTTTCGAGGCAGAGCAACAATGATCATGCAACAGGCAGATCGACGATTTTGAGTTTGCTTCGGTTAGCAGATGCAGCTCCACAAGAACATGCATTGTCCATTAAACAAATGGTCAAAGAGTGGATTCAAACAGATACGAGCTTTAGCAATTATGTTAATGGTTTATCCATTTATCAAATCCATCTTGTCCATACACTGGTGAATGACACAACGATCGAACCGAGGGGTGAGTTAATCAAGAATCAAGTGTTTGCAGGCATGGACCGTGTTGTTCATTTGCGTCCTGGTTTTGGTTTTGGAATCAGTATGTTTTCTGATAGAATTTCAGGTTTCGAATATGGCAATGGAGAAAATAAAAAAGGCTGGTACACAGGGGCTGGTGCTACATATTTATATAACAATGATTTAAAGCAATTCAGCAATGATTACTGGCCAACTGTGGACAGCTATCGATTAGCAGGAACAACAACCGATCAATCGAAAGGAACACTAAAAGATTGGGAAAGCTACTATAACCCAAGGTCATGGGTTGGCGGTTCTAATCTGGATGATCTTTATGGTGTAGCAGGAATGGATTTTTCCCTTGAGAAATTAACGGGAAGTTCATTAAAAGGAAAAAAATCATGGTTTATGTTTGATGATGAAATTGTGGCATTAGGTGCAGCTATTAATAGCACGGGAGAATCTGAAGTAGAAACAATTGTTGAAAATCGACAATTAAATGCCAACGGTAATAATAAGCTGCTGATCAATGGAGAAGAAAAGATAAAAGAACTTGGTGATTCAGAGGTCTTAAATGATGTTCAATGGGCTCATTTAGAGAAAAATGTTCAAGGATCAGATATAGGCTATTATTTTCCCAATTCACCTAGTCTCCGTGGTTTACGGGAATCAAGAACAGGATCTTGGAATGAGATTAATAATGGAGGATCTACCGAATCCATTACAAGAAATTATTTAAGTTTAGCCTTTGACCATAGCAAACAGCCTGTAGATGCCACTTACTCTTATGTTCTTTTACCTAATAAGGATGTGGAACAAACAAAAAATTACAGCGAGAAACCTGATGTTACTATTCTTGCCAATACAGCATCTGTTCAGGCAGTTAGAGAGGAAACACTTAAGCTAACAGCAGCAAACTTTTATCAAAAAGACACAGTAGGTTTCATTAAAGCAGGGAGCGCTGCATCTGTAATGGTAAAAGAAGAGAAAAATGGTCTGACACTTTCCGTCTCAGATCCGACACAAAAACAGGATAAATTGGTGATCGAGATGAATAAAACAGGACTAGAAGTAGATAAGAAAGATGATACAATAAAAGTTCTGCAGACTTCCCCAACCATTCAGGTGGAAGTGAATGTGGCCAATTCGATTGGCAAAACACATTCTATTCAATTTATCGATAAAGAATCTCCAACTATTTCAGCGCCAAAAACGGATGATATTTATCGAACGGACACAGTCAATTTAACATTTGCGATGTCTGATTCTTATAGCGATATAGCAAGTAAAGAGTTTTACTTAGATGATGTGGCTGTAAGCAACCCGATAGAAATCAAACCGTATTCTCTATCTTTAGGAGAACATACCATTAAGGTAATCGCTACCGATCAGGCTGGAAATGTGGCTGAAGAAACATATCAGCTAAACGTTATAATGGATATCAATCATTTAAGGGAAGCGATTAATTATGGAAGAGACAAAGAATGGATAAATAATGAGATCGCTAATAATCTACATGTAAAGATTAACCATATTATTCAAAAGGAAAAGATGAATAACAAACAAATCAGGAATAATTTACATGCCATGACAAAATTAATTCAAGCGCAATCCGGTAAAAAGATCGATGACTCCTTTGCAAAGTTACTAATGGAGGATATATCTAATTTACTTACCTTATATAAATAAAACATATATGTGAATAAGCATAAATATCTTTATAGTTATGAAAGAGACGGTATTTGATGATATTATAATCCCTAATTTACTTACTTGTTGTAATCGTTTTCGTTATATAGATGAAAGTGAAATTATCAATATTCTTCTCTTATGTTGGAAAAGCTATGGAAGTGCGAACGGACGCACTAACTATAGAGTTACTAAACATGAAGGAGGATTATTAATGGGGATTTTATCTGGAAATCCAAAGGAAGAGCCGTTACACTATGGGGAAGTTTTTGATATTTGGGCATCGCAACTAGTCGGAAATAGTATGACAGCAGGCTATCAAACGATGTTGAATCATGCTGGTGATGGGGATTTAAAGAAGTTATTAGTCGAAGCTATTGAAACTTGCAAAGAAGAAAAAAAGCAGCTGGAAGAGCTTTTAAAAGAAAATGGTGTCGGTTTACCACCGGCTGCACCCGAACCTCCTGATGCTTGTTTAGAGGATATTCCAGTCGGTGCAAGAATACCAGATCCTGCAATAGCCGCAACACTTTCTGCTGATATTGCTGCAGGTTTAGTAACTTGCAGTCAAATAATTGGTAAATCCATCAGAGAAGACGTTGCTGCTATGTATAGTCAATTTCATACCAAAAAGGCAGCTCTTGGAGCAAAAGTTCTTCGCTTAAATAAAGAAAAAGGCTGGCTTATCCCACCGCCATTACATCTTAATAAACATGGTGATTGTTAATTCTCAAACACGGTTAATACTAGCCGTGTTTTTTGTTTTGCTAGCTAACGAGCTATTCACAAAATTAATGCTTTAGATCGATGAGAGAATTGTAAATACATAAAAGATAGTATTGTTTAATAATATAGTCTCTGTTTTGTTTACTTTTTTTGAAGGAGAGGAAATGAATAAAAAAGGTTTATTACAATAATAAAAGAGAAAAGGAGTTTAATACCACGTATTTTCAAGTAGAGTTGTGTATGCGAAAGGCGTATTCATCTAATCTTTGAACAGACTAGAAAAAGTTACCGGTTGTTTCTGCTCTTAAAATATATAACAATGATATAGCAAGATAGCAGTCAACCAAACAGGGAGGAATATCATGAAAAAAACTAAACTATTATTATCACTAACTATGAGTATCGCGATTATCATTTCTGTTATGGGTATGAATCCAACTGTTTTAAAAGCTCAGACAACTGGACATGATCCAGTAATTTATGTTCACGGAACTGGCGGCAACAGTACAAACTTTCTTGCAATAAAAAATTATTTACTTAAGCAAGGCTGGTCTTCTGATGAATTATTCGCTATTGAATTAATTGATAAAACAGGCAACAGCTTGACGAATGCTAAGCAGCTTGAATCATATGTAGATAAAGTGTTAAAGGAAACTGGAAAAAATAAAGTGGATATTATCGGTCACAGTGCTGGTGGAATCAATACCCTTAAGTATATCCAAAATACGGGCGGAACGAAGGTAAATGATGTGATTACATTGGGATCTCCCAACAAATTCATCACATCAAAAGCACCTGTAGGGAAAGATCCTAATCACAAAATCCTATACACTTCTATTTACAGCAAAAATGATTATTTAGTTCCTAATATGCTTTCAAAATTGGAAGGCGCTAAAAACGTACAAATAAGCGGTGTTGGCCATTTGGGATTAGTTGTAAATAGTCAGGTAAATGAGTTAATTAAAGAAGGTTTAAATGGTGGAGGAAAAAACACCAATTAAGATAAGAACAATAAAGAGCCCTTCGATGTGTAGTATAAGCATGGAAGGGCTCTTTTAGTATGTTTTTGTTTTGATTACTTACGGTCTACATCCTCTTTAAATTTTCCTGCGGCTTCTTGCATTTTTCCTTTCAGTTTATCTTTTTTACCATCAGCTTGCATGCTTGTATCGCCTTTTGCATTACCAAGCTGGTCTTTTACTTCGCCTTTTACTTTCGATACGCCACTTTTAACTTTATCCGCTATACTATGTTTATTTTCTGCCATGATTCAACACTCCTTATTTCAGGTTATGTTTAATTTGTACCCTGTTGTTTTTTTCGTTAAACGTTTGTTTGATTAATTTAGCGATAAAGGTATAGCCTATATAGATGCTCAACAAATTCCAACATCAATTATACAAAAACGCTCATAAACACATCCTCTGAAACATGATTTTTCGAGGGGATTGGTGACCAAATTTGAAAATTGCTTGAATTCAAATGATTTGATTTTTATTTTATAGTTTATTAATATAATAAAGTGACAAAAAACTGATTTTTCAGTAATAATTTATTACAAGAGGTGTTTATTCAATGAGTAAAGTTGCAGTTATTACAGGTTCAGCCGGTGGTTTAGGGCGTGGTATTGCAGAACGTTTACTTAAAGATGGTTTCAAAGTAGTAATACATGACATCAATCAAGAGTTATTGAATGCCACTCTGGAAGAAATGAAAGCTCAAAATGCTGATGTAATTGGTGTTGTGGGAGATGTTTCAAAACGAGAAGATCAGTTTAATCTTGTCCAAAAAGCAGTAGACGCATTTGGACGTTTAGATGTATTTGTAAACAATGCAGGTATTGATGCAGTTAAACCTTTCTTAGAAATTGAAGAAAATGAATTAAACCGCCTATTTAACATCAATGTAAATGGTGTAGTTTTTGGTACACAAGCTGCTGCTAAACAATTTATAGCGCAAGGGTCAAAAGGTAAAGTCATAAACGCTTGCAGTATAGCAGGTCATGAATCTTTTGAAATGTTAGGTACTTATTCTGCTACAAAACATGCAGTACGTTCATTTACACATTCTGCTGCGAAAGAACTTGCCAAATATCAAATTACAGTTAATGCTTATTGTCCAGGGATTGCGAAAACAAAAATGTGGGATCGAATTGATGAAGAAATGGTACGTTATAGTAATGGTGCTTTACAACCAGGTGAAGCATTTGCTCAGTATAGCGCAGATATTGCATTACAACGTTACCAAACACCAAGAGATGTAGCAAACTTAGTATCATTTTTAGCTTCTGATGATGCCGATTATATTACAGGACAAGCAATCTTAACAGATGGTGGCTTAGTTTATCGTTAATTTTCTAAAGTTTGATTAGATAACTTTTAGAGAGGCTGCTGTTTGTAAATGCAGACAGCAGCTTCGAAATTCATTGTCCAGCTGTTTTCTACTTATTCTTTCTATACTCGTTATTATCGATACTATTCTTTTCAAACGGTTGTCTACCTTCTAATTATTAGCGCACAGAAATAGTCTATTTATCGTAACCGTTAAATTGGCGCCATTCTAGATAATATTAATAGAGCCATAAACCGTTCCATTATCCTCCAATAAAATCTTCATTTTATCTCGCTTTCTATTACAACTACAAAATAGATTAGAAGAAAAGGAATTTAGCCCCAAAAAAGCCAATCCACCAATCAATTTTCTCGTATCCGTATTTTCTTTTCACCAGAAAGATTCAATCAACAGTCACTTTATTTAATATTGCGTTTTCAGTACCTTTATCAGGAGAAAAAGTGAATTAAATCCAAGAATAAACATTTTCCTCCGCTATCCCAAACCATTGTCAGAGTAAAACATTGTTTTATGAATCAAAGACATGTATAAAACTCCTTTTCTATCATTTACACAGTTATTTATTAGCGAAAAAGGAAAAAATATGGGAATCTATGTTAAAATGAATAGGGAGGTTAAATTTTTCGGACAAGACATAAAGAGATTGGAGTTTTAAAAAATGAAAAAAAGCAGTATATTTTTTGCAGCAATCCTGCTTGTTCTTTTATTAGCAGGCATGTCTGCATGCAGCAATGCATCTGAAAGTGATTCAGCGAACAACACAAATAATAAGCAGTCAGAAACTGATCAAAAAGCAGAAAACAAAGACGTTTCTTCTCCGTCTAATGAGTCACCTGCAGATAGTACAGAAACTGCTGAAAATAGTAAGGGTAGCCAGATGGATGAACCGGCCAGCGAAGATAAATCGCAAACTGGCGATAAAGTAGAGGGAAGAAAAGCGGAGTTTATCAAAAAATTAGATAACATCCAAAAAGAAGTAGATGCAATGCCTGATAAGAAGGATTCAGATAAAGGCGTAACAAATGCAATGAAAAATTACTATGGCGTATCCTATGAAAAGTACGATGAGGCCCTGAACGAGATTTATAGCATTTTAAAAGCAGAGTTAGCACCAGAGGTAATGAATAATTTGAAAGCAGAACAAATGAAGTGGATTGAACAAAAGGAAGCGGCAGCAAAGGAAGAGAGAGCAAAATATAGTGGCGGTACGTTTGAGAATGTTGCCAATTATATTTCTTTATACGAATCAACTAAGAAAAGATGCTATGAATTAGTGAATGAATATATGGCAGATTAGCCGTCTTTATCAATGCCACCTGGATACGACATTTATAGGCAACATATGTCGGACGAAATGTCTCTAATTTTTATAATATAGGAAGTGAAAGGAGGGAATCTATGGACTGGCTGGATAGAATGAATAATGTACTAGACTACATAGAAGCAAATCTAGAAGGAGAGATAGACTACAAAGAATTAGCCAAAATTGCGTACTGTTCCGAGTTCCATTTTTCGAGAATGTTTGCATCTATATCTGGATTTACCCTATCTGAATATATTAGACGCAGACGTTTAACGCTTGCTGCTTTTGAATTACAACAAAGCGATAGGCGGATTATTGAAATTGCTCAATTATATGGTTATGAATCGGCTGATTCTTTTTCTCGCGCTTTCAAGAAACTGCATGGAATAAAGCCTTCTGAATGCCGCCATCAAGGAACACAGCTAAAGGCCTTTCCAAAAATCTCCTTTCAAATCGCTATGAAAGGGGACACAGAAATGGAATATCGAATCGAAAATATAGACTTTGAAGTAAAGATTGTTGGGAAAAGCAATCCGGTTCAAACAAGTAAAGCTTTTAAAAAAATCCCGACCATCTGGAGCAAAGCGAAAAAAGATGGATTTATGCAGGAATTGATTGATCTATCTTGGGAAAATCCGAAGTGCTTACTGGAAGGCATTTTAGGTATTTGTGGGAAAGAAGCCGCCATAATGGACGAGGAATTCAATTATTTTACGGGTGTCCGGTATGAGGGAGAAGTAAAAAATGGGATGGAAACCATCTTAATTCCTCCAGCAACATGGGCTGTTTTTCCCAATATTGTTGAAGCATGGAAACGATTATATTCCGAGTGGATTCCTACCTCTGGATATGAGCTTGCTAATTTACCATGTATAGAATGTTATTATGGCCCAGGACATAAACCTCGCCATGAACTCTGGGTGCCTATTATTCCTAAACCATCCAAGTAAATGGCTATAAAAGTAGCTATTAAGAAGGATAACGATGTTTCTTCTCTAATATCTTTATATCGACAAACCGAAAGCCCTGCTTCTTACACAGGGCTTTTTTTAAAATCTCCATTAAGGATCGAATACATATATAAATCATCAAACTTTCCGCGTGTATACTCATAATGCCTTAATAGGCCTTCTTTTAAGAAGCCGTGTTTTTCGACTAATTTTTGGGAGGCTGTATTGGCTGGTTCGATTAAGGCCTCGACTCTTTCTAAGCTAAGCTGTTGAAATCCATAGGCGAGAACAGCGTTGAGGGCTTCGCCTGCGATTCCTTGCCCCCAATAGCTTCTGCTTAATTCATAGCCAATTTCTGCTTTATAATGCTTTGGCTCTCTATTCAGAAAGCCGCAGCTCCCTATAACGGTGTTCTCCTTTTTCAATGTGATGCACCAGCGTATGCCAGTGCCTTTTTCCCAGATTGATTTGTACCAATTTATTTCTTCTAATACATCATATGCTGACTTGTAAGGTTCAAGCCCCATATGCTGCACTACCTCTTGATCCGATAAGTAGATATACATATCTTTTGCATCTTCATTTGTTGCCTGTCTTAAATGCAAACGCTCTGTTTCTATGATAGGGAATGGCTGCTTCATTGACAATACTCCTTTTTTCTAAATACAATGGATAGGTGTATACTTCAACAAGAAACAGATAAATTCCTGCAATTGTCTTCTAAAGATGGAGAAAAGTCCGCAGAATATATATTTGAATTAAAATAATAGAAGAGGAAGTGAAACAATGGATTTAGAAACAGTTATGCAGGAACTAGAAGCACTAGGGAAGGAAAGAACGAAAAAGATTTATATGGGAAACGGAGCGCAGGAGCCGGTTTTTGGGGTTGCAACAGGTGCGATGAAGCCACTTTCCAGGATAATTAAGAAAAATCAGCCCTTAGCAGAAGAACTATATGCAACGGGTAACTATGATGCCATGTATTTTGCAGGGGTTATTTGTGATCCAAAGAGCATGACAGAGGAAGATTTTGAACGGTGGATTGATGCAGCTTATTTTTACATGATTTCCGATTACATAGTAGCCGTTTCTTTAGCGGAAACTGATTTTGCCCAAGCTGTTGCTGATAAGTGGATCGAAAGCGGTGAAGAATTTCGTATGTCAGCCGGATGGAGCTGTTATTGCTGGCTGTTAGGAAACCGCAAGGACGAGGAATTTAGTGAAACCAAGCTTGCAAGCATGTTGGAGCAAGTGAAAAATACGATTCATCAAGCTCCAGATATTGTGAAATCCTCTATGAACAACTTTATTGCCACTGTGGCCATTTCCTATGTTCCCTTACATGAGCTGGCAGTAGAAACAGCTAAAGCAGTAGGTCCAGTGGAAATCAAGAAAGGCAAGAAAAAAAGCACGACCTCGATTGTAGCAGACAGAATACAAAAAGAGCTGGACAGAGGAATGCTTGGGTTCAAGCGGAAATATGTAAGATGTTAAAGAAAAAGGCCAAATTCCTTCATGTTCAGGGGGAATTTGACCTTTTGTTTATCCTTTGTATTTATGAAAAACCTTTTCTAAACCAGAAGGCAAATGTCTTAGTCATATATAAAACGAGGAAGTCGATACTGACAGCAAGCCACCAATGCCAGTTTAGATCATGTATAAGATTGCTATTTTTCTCTACTAAAAACATATAAAGATGTATGCCATTGCTAAAGATTAAGTAATAGAGGAAAATTTTTAGCCGATGTTTCTTTTCCGGATAATAGAGAAGAAAAAGAACAGCGAAGGTTGGCAATACTATGTAGTAGAGGGAGAAACTCATTTTTGTTGCATGCGAAAATTCTCTATATGGAAATCTCACCAAGTCCATCGATACTTGTATATGTGTAAAGATCCAAGCAGTTGCATGGGCAAATAAAAAAACAATTTGAAAATATCTTTTTCTCTCTTTCGGAATAAAGCGAATGAGTAAAAACAAACAGACAACCCATGAAACAATTAAAATAATTAGTTCCTTATTCATTGTATTTCAGTTCCTTTTTAAACCAACTATAGTAAGTATGGTTAATATACAATGTGACTATAACACTTAGCAGCGTATAATATCCGTGCCAACTAAGATAGTCCACGAGTTCGGTGTAGCGCTCTATTACTACTTCAAGACAAGTAAAGAATCCAGCAAAGAGAAAATAATAGAAGAATTTTCCTGTTTTTTTAAATTTTTTGGGAAAGTATAAACTAAACATAATCGCTGTCACAGGGAAAAGGAAAAACTCAAATGTAAAGCTAGACCGGTTAAATTCGTTTGCGGAGGAGAAGAGTTGAACAGGGTAGTCAATCATATTCCATTCCACAGCAAGTAACCCGGCAGGCCAGGTAATAATCTGCAGAGATAAAAATATCACCCACGCATCTCTCGTTTTCTGTTTGGGAACAAGTAAGAAAATGGCAAGGATACTGATTGCGATAATCCCGACTAAAATCCATCTTTCCATATTCATGGCAATTTCACCTGCTCAAATAGATAGTTATTCATAGTATTGCCGCGGGGACAGAATTTATCCAGAAAAATAAAATGGAAGACTTCTAGATTATTCTACCCTTAACAAGTGAAGGCAGGTGGAAAGCAACTGTCCATTGGCAGATAGAGAAGTAATAGCAGCAAACAAATTTATTGCTTGCGTTCTCTGGCTTTCCCGTAATGTTTCCAAACATAATAAATGCACCAAAATACAATCGGCAAAGATAAGGGAATATAACTCTTTTCTGGTGGAAGAAAGAGAATAAGTACAATTCCTATTATTAAAAAAGAAGGCATTAATAGCCAATACTTTTTATCTATGTTCATTTGTACCACTCCAAATAGTTTGTTTATTACATATACGCGCTAGTGGATGAGAAAGTTTCCTTTCGTTATCAAACTTTCCCCAAGAATGAGAAAAATGCTGTTTTTTCTATAACCAAATTGTTAAGACTGCATATGATAAAGTGGATGGACAACCAATAACTTGCCAGCTAGGAACGCGAAAAACTCTGCTCATTTCATCCTGAGCAGAGTTTTTTTTAGCAAAAAATTAATAATCAATCTGTTTATGATTAATTTGGATAGATATTTTATCGGGAACTTCTTTTTTTGTTTGTTCCAGATTGGAGACGGAGGAAGTTTGGAGGCGATGGGAATCTGGTGGACCAATGACAACAGATTCCTTCAGCGCAGAAAAAGCATTGGCAACCTTTTCTGAATCCACTCCATATGCTGCTTCAAAAACCTCTGGTGGAGTTAAGCGTAATGTATCGGAGCCTTCCGCACTTTCAAACTGGTCATTATTAAAGAAGAGATGTAAGTGCAATTTCTCTGTCGTCGGCTGTATCCAATGCCACCATGCCATTGGAATAAATACGACATCCCCAACCTTCGCATGGTAATGATGAAGTTTTCTTGTATCTGGATCAACAATCGAAATCATTGCTTCTCCGGATACAATGACATCTAATTCCCATGCGTTTGGATGCCAATGTGGCTCTCGCATATGTCCTCTTGTTAAAAATAAATCGACAAAGGCTCCACCGATCATAGCTGGTAATTGTGTGGAAGTAACTTTATAGGCAATGTTTTCGGGATTTCTTTCAAAAAATACATTATCACGACTGTTATAAATAAGATTAGGAGTGCCACTTGATGAATGAATATTCGTGTTATCAGGAATATAGCCTGACTTTGACATGCGTTTTTCCTCCAATACATAATTTTTAAGGAATAGATCCTATTTTTTAATATGCACATGGAATGACGATGGTGTTAAGGAGAGCAAGAAAAGAGGAAGAAAAAATGGAAGATGCCATAATGCATCTCCCATTTTTTAAGCTTAATTATTTAAATCCATAAGGCCTGATGCATGCTCATTTGGCATATCTGGCAGTTCTGGAACTGGATAGCCTTGCGGTGGTGGAACGACATTTAAATCGCCATTATTTCGGCTAGGGGTTGTGCCTTGAAAAATCTCACCGATTCTCGTGTCGTCTAGGCGGAAATTAAATTGGGCATTGTGGAAGCCCATCTCTACATATTTGCGGCATTCAGGATATTTATTAATATCGTAGTTTGGAACAGGCAGAATTTTCCCCCAATCTACTCCTAATGTTTCTAATGCTTTGGCAAAAGCATTTTGATGAGCATTATCACGAACGATTAAAAAAGCAATCGTTTCTCTTAATGTCTTATTATCGCTCATTTCATAAATTCTTGATTTTTGAAGAACTCCTGTTGATTCTAACATTACATTATTGAGAAGATTAGCAACGAGGTTTCCATGGTCGTACACCCAAGAACCATTCCATGGATTTCCGCCTGCATCGACAGGAAGAGAAGCTTTTGCACCAATTATATAATGGTGAGGGTTTGCCCCGCCTTTGATGACATCATCTAAAGGAGCTCCATCACTTGCCATATTTCCTGGCATGCTACCACCAGAATCGTTTAGAAGCTGATTGATAGTGGATTGTACAAGCTCTACATGGCTAAGCTCTTCCAAGAATACGCCGCGGATAAGATCACGATACTGTTTTGCTTTTCCACGGAAGTTAGCGCTTTGAAAGGAGAACTGCATTAGTGTTCTCATTTCTCCAAACTGTCCGCCTAATGCCTCCTGCAATACTTTTGCTGCATTTGGATCTGGTTTGTCTGGGACGATCATATTGATTAAATCTTCTTTATAAAAATACATACATCATCTAGCTCCTTTTTGATAATCTGCATATCGTTTTTATGATTCCAAAAGTAGCTGAATCTATTCTGTACTAGAGAGAGTTGGAAATTTTTTGATAGGAAAAGATGATGATTTTTGTTAGAGTGAAGGAAGCATTTTGCTAATGGGGGAACATGAAAAGATTAGTCATCATGACAGTGGGCGTGACACATAGCGGAAAGTCCACTTTTTACGCAAACGTTAAAAGCAGACTTGAAAACGCGATTGTCATGGATCAAGATAATCATGCAGAATTTTTGCAGACCTATTATGAAAAGCTTTTGCCAAAGAAGTGGCCTAATCTTATTAAGCATGCTCTCACAAAAACAATTGTTGATTATGCCGTCCATCACTCTGACTGTCATCTCATTTTGAGTAATAGCAATCGCGAAAGTCGGATGGAACTGCTTCAATAGTATAAAACACATGGTTTCACGACGATTCTTGTCCATTTTGATCTGCCGATAGAGCTGCTAAAGGAGAGAATTGCGAGAAGCAAGCAGGGAAAATTACGTTTGAGAACAGCAGCCACTTACGAAGTCGCTTCTTGAGCGTCAGCATAAATAAGCAGCGAAGGGGTAGCGGATTATTTATATAGGGTAAAGCAGGAAGCAGATATCTCAGTTACGAGGGATTTGATTGTTAGTATATTTAAGTAGGCTAAAAAAATTGATTCCTGAGATGAATGGAGTCCATTTTTCATGACCATTAATCTCAGGATTTTATTTATTTAAGGCAACTTAAAAAACAGCATTTTCCTTAAATAAATAGTAAGATAATAGCTTTTCTGTATTTGCTTTTAATTCTGTATTAGCAAATCGGTGAACTTCGTGATAGTTGGCTACATAGTAATGATACTCGGTAAAGTTTTTATCCATATTGCCTTTTATTAGTTTTAATTTCTTTCTATCCATTTTTTCTTTGAAGCCTTTTAAATCATCTTGGACTTTTTTCATCGTATGTTCGATTAAGTTTAGATAGACTTGATTAAGTTTAAAGGGAGTTGTTTTTGCTTGCTGGTAATCTCTTTCTAAAACAGTTAGCAAGAGAGGCAAATAAATGAGATGTTCCAGTATTTTTATGTCTTCCTTTGATAGTCTATTCATGGTGATTTCCTTTAAATTATAGGCGTTCCACATCGATTAATAGATGGAATGGAATGTAGTGAATAACATTGGTTTCGTCTTCTATCCGAAGTTCCTTTTTTAAGTAGTCAATAAAAACAGTTCTGCCAATGAATGTTTCGATAAATCCATTTTTAAATAATGAAAATTGCAGAAATAAATGATATTCCATTCCCTCGTGAATAAGTAAATCGATATCATTTAATTTTTCTTGATCTAATTCTGGCTTTTTTATTTTTTTTTCATTTAATAGCTCTTCTTTCACAGCAGCAACATGTTCTGGCAGCATCATTGCTACCCATTTTTTTGTTCCACGGTCTTTAATCATGTAAACACTCTCCTTATATTATTATAATAAAACGAACAGACGTTCTTTTCAATACTTTTTCGAGAACGTTTGTTCGTTTTATAATATGCACATAATGATTATATATATGTGAAGTTAGAAAAAATCGTAGCGTATAGGAAACCACTGGTTAGGTGAGTGCGTATAAAACATAAAAGCGAGGGTGATCGAAGAGAGTAGGGGATTTTCGGTTTCGCTAATAAACGTGGAGGAGCTGATTATATGTTTGACTATCAATTTGTTTCCATTCCCGTTAAAGGATTGAGTGGAATACTCAAAATGGATTATCAACCAATTTGTTCATGAATATGCAAGAAACGGTGGAGTTGCTTTTAACAATGGAGCTAGTTTTTGAAAAAAAACGAAAAGAAGGGGAAGGCAGTGGGCCTTCCCTTTTTATTTAATCGGTCTTTCCAGTGTCAATAATTCGTCTTCAAGAGAGCTGGCTCTTTCTTCCACGATTTTTCTTGCATCTTTTACTCCAGCATTATAAAAATGGGGAGCAAGGGAGTCTTTCACAAAGTCTAACACTCGTTCGGCAGCAAATTCCGAAATCTCTTCTTCTCGCTCTTGAGAAAAAAAGAATTGAATGTCTGCAATCATTGCTTTTTGTTGTTCTCTAGTCAATTTATAAAACATGGTATCCCGTCCTTTATTTTGAGTTTTCCCATTCTTCACGCAACAAACCATAGATAACATGGTCGACATAATGGTCATAAAGCCATTCTGCTTGTCTAATAATCCCTTCTTCTGTAAATCCAAGTCTTTCTGGAAGTGCTCTGCTTTTTTTATTTTCGCTTGCTGCTGCAATTTGAATACGATTAAGCTTTAATTCAGTGAAGCCATAATGGATGATTGCTTGGCATGCCTTTGTCATAATTCCCTTTCCCTGATATTCTTCCCCTAACCAATAGCCAATTTCACCAATCTTACTTGTACGGTTAATCACGTTGAAACCAATGGTTCCGGCAATTTTTCCTTTATAGAGAATGGCTGTGGATTTTGGATAGCCGCCCATTTCAATAATTTCTTGCAGTCTTTGCCGAATATTTTCTTTTGTGTCTTCTACTGTTCGCGTATAATCGAGCCAGCCGAGCCATTCCTTTAAATAGGCTTTATTTTTCATCGTTAATTGGAAAAATTGTTCGGCATCATCTAAACGGAACATTCTCAGTGCTAAATCTTCATCAATTGTATGTTCAAACATATGTATCCCTCCGCGGTTAGATTATGTATATTCTTTCATTGTAAGGGAAGTGAATCAGAAGTTCATTACTTTTTTCTTCGCTAACACAATAGTTGTAATTCGAGACATCTCCTGTTTTAATAGAGAAGAAGATATGATTTTTGTGTCATTATTAAGGAGGATATATTCATAGTGGAGATAGGTATTAGTACGTTTGTAGAGACAACTCCAGACCCGCATACAGGGAAGGTAGTAAGCCATGCAGAGCGAATTCGTCAAGTAGTGGAGGAAATTATTTTAGCAGATAAAGTTGGGTTAGATGTTTTTGGCGTAGGAGAACATCATCGAAAAGATTATGCCGCGTCCGCACCTGCGCTTATTTTAGCAGCAGCAGCCACACAGACAAGTAAGATTCGGTTAACAAGTGCGGTGACGGTTCTTTCTTCTGATGATCCGGTTCGGGTGTTTCAAGATTTTGCAACATTGGACGGGCTATCAAATGGACGTGCCGAAATTATGGCCGGCCGAGGTTCTTTTATTGAATCATTTCCGCTCTTTGGCTATGATTTAAATGATTATAATGAATTATTTGATGAAAAATTAGATTTGCTTTTAAAATTGCAAGCATCCGAGAAAGTAACATGGAGTGGAAAGCATCGTGCAGCTATTCAGAATCGTGGTGTTTATCCACGGCCAGTGCAAGATCCACTGCCAATATGGATTGGAAGTGGAGGAAATAGTGAGTCTGTTGTACGAGCTGGGATTCTTGGATTACCACTAGTGTTAGCGATTATCGGAGGAAACCCGGCAAACTTTGCCCCGCTTGTCGACCTGTATTACCGTGCAGTGGAGCATGCCGGTCATGATCCGAAAAAGTTAACGGTCGCGTCTCATTCTCATGGATTTGTAGGAGAAGATCCACTGCTTGCAGCAGATGCATTCTTCCCATCTACTCAATATGCCATGAATGTGCTTGGGAAAGAAAGAGGATGGGAACCATATACTCGAGAAACTTTTGATGCCGCTTGCAGTGAAACTGGAGCCTTATATGTCGGAGATCCGCGTACTGTCGCAGATAAAATTATTGCACTGCGCAAAAATGTGGGAATCACACGATTTATGCTCCATGTTCCTGTTGGCAGCATGCCACACGACCAAGTGATGCGTTCAATCGAATTGCTTGGAACAGAAGTTGCCCCAATTGTCCGCAAAGAAATTGCCGAATGGGAAAGTAATAATTAAAAAGATAAGGACTGCTCGTTAAGAAGCAGTCCTTATCTTTTTATCGGAGATGATAAATTTTTGAAACCAGTAATTAAGAAAAGAGAGGCCATATGCAATTAAGAATAAATGAATGGATGTGAATTTTTTTAATTTATAAAAGCCTACTTTTTGAAAAAAGGAATTTAGTGGAAACGAAAAAATAAGATCCATGATTAAGTTTACTAATGTGTACACAAGGAATCTTTTTTGTGTTAAATGAAATATCCAAATATTAATGGCGGCGAAAGGTCCGAATATAAACCCTAATGCGTCTGCGACCAATGATTTTAATCCGCCTTTGACCTCCCACCATTTAAAGATAAGTGATAAGAGCGTTTCAATTAAGAGGATAGAAGCAGAGAAAAAAGTAACCGGAAGAAATTTTTTAATTGCTGATTTTGGAAGAAAAAACAAGCTTCCCCAACTAATCAGAACCATAAAAATTCGTAAAATAACAATCGACATTGGATTTCATCTCCATTTTGAAATTTTCTTAAATATGAAATATCTTTAGTTTTCTTCTATAATAATAATTTTATTCTCAGTAGAGTCGGAAAATTGCAGAATAAAGTTTGATTTGCTAAAGGGGATGGAACAGCAGAAAATAAAAAATCCATCATTAATTAATGATGGACTGGCAGTAAGGACAGGTGATATCAGTTAACTGCTTAAATTCAATTCGTTTAAAGTCTGATTTTTTAAAGGTGGAGTATGATTTATACTTTGATCCACACATACAATAATTTTTGTCCTTTACAACATGTCTAAGACAAGGCTTTTCATCCGTTACTACAGTTGGGTAAAACATTAACATTCCTCTTTTCTAATTTTATAAGGCAAATTAGACAGGAAGATTTATTAACAAGATATACAATAATCTTGGCAACCCGGCTGCCATAGCATTTCGCTTTAGGCCCGTGGCTTTGCGTCTTTTACTTTCGTAAAATTTGCCCAAACTTAATTCTACCATGTTCCTCTGTTAATTCAAGGTATAAAGTCATGATTTTTTAATGTTTTTTGTAAAAAAAATGAGTTTATAGTCCTATTTGCTGTCAAATAGGAAATATAGACGCGCGTAAATACTAATTTCAGATATATATTCGATTATATTCATGAATGTGGCAGAGGAAAACGGGATGGATTTTTGGGTATACGGCCAAAAGTGGAAGGGAAACGGGATGGATTTTTGGGTATATCGCCAAAAGTGGCGAAGAAAGAGGATGAATTGCCACTATATCAGCTAAAGTGGAGGGGGAATCAGCCAAACTACAGAATATATCAGCCAAAGTGGAGAGAAAATCAGCCAAACCACAGGGTATATCAGCCAAAGTGGAGAGGAAATCAGCCAAATTACAGATATATCAGCCAAAGTGGAAAGAAAATCAGCCAAACCACAGGGTATATCAGCCAAATTACAGATATATCAGCCAAACCAAATAAAACCCCAACAAAAAAGCCGAGTAGCAATCCAATAGGGCGCGCTTTCTTTATAATTACGCCAAAAAGGATTTCTTCTCGAGCTTATTTATTAGCTTATAATATTTAATTAAAATAAATAATAAGAACGGATTAATAAGAAAGGAGTAGGCGAGTTTCCACCAGCCGTAATGAAAGAATCCCCATGGGGAAGGGAGTAAAGTAAGCCACTCGTATCCCACAATGATAAAATTCCATAGGAAAATAAACAAAATTTTATTTAGAATCCGCTTTTTCATCGGATAAAGGTTTAAGAAAATAATATTTACAGGCGGTACTAAAAATAGAATATGAATGATGGATTCCCAATCTACTTCGGTTTTGCTGAAGTACCAGTAGGCATGATATCCAATATCAATATATAAGTCAAATAGCTGTTGAAATGCAATCGTGAAGATCCATATATGTAAGATTTGATTTACTGTTAACTTTTTATTTGTTTTATAAGCAATCAAGTTAAATAAAAAGACAGAGAGTAATAATCCAAGCATAACATCCTCCTGGAAGTAATTAGATAGTTATACTATTTACTTACTTTGATTAGATTATCCTATATATGTTTTTTTACATTTCTTCTTCTGTAAATATATCTTTTAACATTTTCTCCCGATATTGCAAAAAGTATTTAGTAATTTGATAATGTTCTGTATCCTCATATGCTATTTCTTCGATTTGATCCCCATCGAAGCTTAGAATTGTTGCATTTGGATACCCTAATAGAATCGGAGAATGGGTGGCAATAATAAATTGACATTCTTCTGTTTCTGCTAAATCATGGAGGATGCGGAGAAAGCTTAATTGCCGCTGCGGCGATAGCGCTGCCTCAGGCTCATCGAGCAAATAAATGGCTTCCCCTCTAAAACGATGGAGAAAGAGGGATAAGAAGGATTCGCCATGAGATTGCTGCAATAAGGACTTTCCGCCATAGCTCGCGAATTTTTTATTACTATCGAACTCATCTAGTTGATCAATATGGGTGACAAATTGATAAAAGGATTCGGCCCGCAGAAAGAATCCATTGGTGAGCTTAGTCGGGGACCAAGATAGCTGCAGATATTCTCCTAAATCTGATTGAGAAGCATGAACCTCATAGCGGTTATTTCTTCCGCCGCCTGCTGTGTTAAATTGACATTGATAGGCAATTGCCTCAAGCAAGGTCGACTTTCCAGAACCATTTTCCCCTACAAAAAAAGTCACTTTATTTTGAAAATCGAGGGAGCTGAAATGGCTAATAGCAGGGATTGTAAAAGGATAGCTATTTTTTGATGGGATATTTTCTTCTTTTAAGCGAATTTGTTTTAGCATTTGAAACACCTCATTTTTGTTTATTTTTTATGACCGCCAAGCAGCTGTGCGCGCTGCAAGGCTGTACCGCCAGAAGTGTAGGAAACAGCACGTAAAAGGGCGGTCGATCCATAGCGATTTCGAATAGTATCGACAACATACCCAAGCTTTCTTTTTTTCCAGCCTCCTGTATCAAATAAATCTAATTGCATTTCATTATCATTCTCTAATTTTGTAATAGAAACAGAAATTTGTCTAACGGTTTGTCCTCGGTGATGCTCATGAAATAATTCAAGACAAACTTGATAAATAATCATGGTTACATTGGTCGGATTTTCGATTGTTCGCGAGCGCTGGAAACCGCCGCCGAACTCATCTTTGCTGTAGGAAATGCCTAATGTAACGGTGCGCCCTGCATGGTGATTACTTCGTGCTCTTTTGGCAACATCTTCGCACATTTCAAGAAGAACTGATTTGATTTCATCAATCTCTTTATAATCCCGTAATAAAATCTGACTTTTCCCATAGCTGATTTGTCCCTGCATAATAGGTGCGCCAATTTCCGATAAATCAATGCCCCAAGCATGATGGTAAAGTTGATTGCCCATAATTCCAAATTTTTTCTCTAGTAAGCCTAAATCATAGTGTGCAAGTTGACCAACAGAGAATATGCCCATATTATTTAATGTTTTTTCCGTTCGCTTCCCAATCCCCCACATATCGCGTAAAGGGGAGATAGGCCATAGTTTATCTGGAATGTCTTTATAAGTCCATCTGCTTATACCACCATCTGCTTTTTTTGCTTCTAAATCGAGGCAAAGCTTCGCCATCAGCATATTGGGACCGATGCCGATTGTTGAAGGCAGCCCAAACTCACGCATAATATCAGCTTTTATTTTTTGTGCTATTTGGAAGGGAGTGCCCAAGCTTTTTTCCATTCCACTGACATCCAGAAAGCTTTCATCGACAGAATAGGTATGGACAGCAGTCACAGGGACATATCGAAAAAATAATTTCGTTATTTCCGTTGACACCCGAACGAATAGTCCCATTTGGGGATTACTTACAATAATTCGTGGATCATCTGGTATTTCAAAAAGGCGGGAGCCAGTCTTTATCTTAAAATCCTTCTTCATAGCAGGAGATGCCGCAAGTACGACACTGCCTTTTTGATCGGTATTGCCGACAACAACTAGATGACAGGTTAGAGGGTCTAAACCTTTAGTGACCGCTATAATACTTGCATAAAAGCTTTTCATATCAACGCAAAGAATCGCTCTATTGGCCAATTGGTCATAATCAAACACGGTAGTGCTCCTTTTTTTATTGTTTTGTATGTTTACTAAGCTGTGAAAAGGAATAGAGTGCATATGATTATTCTTATCCTTGAATACGAAACTCTTGTTTTAGATGGTTTTGCCAGTTAAACGATCGATCGTTCCATGGTTAAAAAGATCGTAGTGAAGCAAAAGATTATATTCGAGTCCTTCTAGTAAGAGTAGTTCTATTCTGTATTTTATCTTTTTCTAAAATGAGAATTGATATTTTTTCGGGTTACTCTAAAATCTCTTTTATACTTTGAACATGCTCCGGCGGCAGCATCGCTGTCCATTTAATCGAACCTCGATTACGTATTCATCATCTCCTTAATGGTTTTATCATATCAGAACAAACGTTCGTAAACAAGAAGGGGAACAAGAAAAATAAGAGGTAAAAGAAGGAAATGAATTATTAGAGAATAAAAATTTTACGTATCCAAAAAGTAAAAAAACTTTCAACGTCTATAAAACAAGAATTGACAACAAGAAATTATCGTGCTAATATTTTGTTAATTCAAAATCGAATAAAAACTCTTATATAGAGAGGTGGAGGGACTGGCCCGTCGAAGCCTCAGCAACCATTCTTTTTAAAGAAAAGGTGCTAATTCCAGCAAAGCTACTATGCTTTGAAAGATAAGAGGGGGATAAGGATACAAGGTGAAACCTCTCTTTTTTTTAAGGGAGGTTTTTTATTTTTTACACAGGACAATTGAATAGCGCAAATAGGTGCTGTGAATGAAGTATTCATAGCTTAAAAGGGAAGACCGGTTAGAATCCGGCACGGTCCCGCCACTGTAAAGAGGAGCAATTTCTCAATATCCACTGTCTTTTTAGATGGGAAGGGGAGAAAGAGTGATGATTCTAAGTCAGGAGACCTGCCTATTTTGTAAGTAAGCTACTCTACGTGGATATAGAGGAGGGAGACCATGTGTTGGGACAAAGCGTATCTCAACTCTAGTTAGTGCTGACTAAAATGAGAGAAAATCTCATAAGAGTCTGACTCCACTGTTTATCCAAGAAGCAAGAATGTAGGAAGCTTCTGTAAAGAGAATGTGGATGTCAGACTCTTTTTTTACTAACTTTCGGCTGAGAAAAAATAAGAAATGGGGAAAAGAAATGTACAAAAGTTCTAATTTAGGCTATCCGAGAATTGGAGAAAAGCGAGAATGGAAAAAAGCATTGGAACGTTATTGGAAGGGAGAGTGTTCAGAAGAAGAGCTTTTACAAGAAACGAAAAACCTTCGATTGAAAAACTTACAAAAGCAAAAGCTTCAAGGAATTGACTTGATTCCAGTTGGCGATTTTAGTTTCTATGACCATGTATTAGATACGGCTGCAATGTTTGGGCAAGTGCCAGCTAGATTTGCTTATGATGGGGGCAGGGTCCCGTTACAAACTTATTTTCAGATAGCTCGCGGAAATCCGGCTGCTGTAGCAGCAGCCATGAAAAAATGGTTTAACACAAATTATCACTATATCGTGCCAGAGCTTGGGGAGAGAACACCAACATTAACGGAGAATCGCCCGCTGTTTTTTTATCGGGAAGCAAAAGCAGCATTAGGAATCGAGGGGAAACCAGTATTATTAGGACCGCTGACCTTTGTCAAATTAGCAAAAGGCTATGAAGAAGATAAGCTTGCAGAAACAGTGGCATCCTATCTTCCTTTATATGCGCAGGTTTTAAAAGAGCTAGAAGCAGAAGGGGTACAATGGCTTCAAATTGATGAACCATATTTAGTAACAGATGTCACAGCAAGAGAATGGGAGATCACGCAGCAAATATATCAAACATTGCGAGAAGCGGCTCCAAACTTAAAAATAATTCTCCAAACCTATTTTGATTCTGTAACAGATTATAAAACAATTGTTTCGTTGCCTGTTGCAGGAATCGGTTTAGATTTCGTTCATGATGATGGAGAGAATTTAGTATCCATCCAGCAATACGGATTTCCCCAAGATAAAATCCTAGCGGCAGGCATTATTGATGGTAGAAATGTATGGAGAGCTAATTTAGAGGAAAAGTGGAATCTGTTTACAGAGATACAGAAAGCAATCGGAAGTGATAAGTTAATTGTTCAGCCGTCATCCAGCTTACTTCATGTACCGGTAACAGTGAAGGAAGAGCAAATCACTCCCATTTTAAAAGAAGCACTTTCTTTTGCAGATGAAAAACTACAAGAATTAAATGCATTAACAGAAGGAATTAGAAAAGGAAAAGCAGTCATTCAAGCAGAAATCAATAAAAGCGTAGAAGCAATCGGTCAATTGAATGCCTCCTCAGCAAGAAATAATCAACGCCTTCAAGAAGAATTAAAATGGCTTCCTGATAAAGTGGAAAGAAGCGAAAATGCAAAAATCAGACAGCAAGCACAACAAGAAGCTTTTAAACTCCCTATTCTTCCAACCACTACAATCGGAAGTTTTCCGCAGACAAAGGAAGTAAGGAAGGAACGCTTGCGATGGCGAAAAGGAGAAATAACGAATGAGGAGTACGAGACTTTTATTCAAGCAGAAATAAAAAAATGGATGGAAATACAAGAAGACTTGGGATTAGATGTATTGGTACATGGAGAATTCGAACGAACCGATATGGTTGAATATTTTGGCGAAAAACTAGCTGGTTTTCAGTTTACAACATTCGGCTGGGTTCAATCCTATGGTTCCCGCTGTGTGAAGCCGCCTATTATATATGGAGATGTGGCCTATGTGAATCCAATGACGGTGAAAGAAACGGTTTATGCCCAAAGTCTGACGAATAAGCCTGTGAAAGGAATGCTGACAGGGCCCATTACGATTTTAAACTGGTCTTTTGTAAGAGATGATATTTCACGAGCAGAAGTTGCCAAACAAATTGCCTTCAGCCTTAAGAATGAAGTAGAGGAGCTTGAGAAAAACGATATACGCATGATCCAAGTAGATGAACCGGCACTTCGTGAAGGGCTGCCATTGAAAAAAGAAAAGTGGCAGGGCTATTTAAATACTGCCGTCTATTCTTTTAAACTTGCTACCACTTTTGTGGAAAAGGAAACACAAATTCATACCCATATGTGTTATTCGAATTTTGAAGACATTATCGATGCTATTGATGCCCTGGATGTGGATGTCATTTCTATTGAAACTTCGAGAAGTCACGGTGAATTTATTCAAACATTTGCAAATAAAACATATGAGAAAGGAATTGGCCTTGGTGTATATGATATACATAGTCCTAGAGTGCCAACAAAAGAAGAAATAATGCAAACAATCGGAAACTCCTTAGGTGTTTTGGATCCACAATTATTCTGGATTAATCCTGATTGCGGCTTGAAGACTAGAAATGAAGAAGAAACGATTCGTGCACTTGAAGTAATGGTAGAGGCAGCGAAAGAAACAAGAGAAAAGCTATTTGTGCAAAAACAGTAATTGATCGTAAAAACTTGTAACCTTGGTTGCAAGTTTTTTTTGCATTCCCATTAAAAATGTCCAAGGTTTGCCACAAAGTTTTTTTCAAAAAGCTGAATAAAATGGTCATTTCATGTATAATATTAGTGGCTTTAAGTAATGACAGATAGATAAGCGCTTAAATACAGTAACTAAAAGTTGAAGAAGTACCGTGTTTTTATCTATAATAAATAAGTTGAATGTATAAGCAGAAAGAGAGTGTTCATAATGGGTCGTAAATGGAACAATATTAAAGACAAAAAAGCTTCAAAAGATGCAAATACTAGTCGGATTTATGCAAAATTCGGACGTGAAATTTATGTAGCGGCTAAACAAGGGGAACCAGATCCAGAATCTAATCAAGCATTAAAAGTTGTACTAGAGCGTGCAAAAACATATAGTGTACCAAAACACATCATTGATCGTGCGATTGAAAAAGCAAAAGGCGGTTCCGAAGAAACATATGACGAGCTTCGCTATGAAGGCTTTGGCCCTAACGGTTCGATGGTAATCGTTGATGCTTTAACAAATAACGTAAACAGAACTGCTTCAGATGTTCGTGCCGCATTTGGCAAAAATGGCGGAAACATGGGAGTAAGTGGATCTGTTTCTTATATGTTTGATGCAACAGCTGTTATCGGTGTAGAAGGAAAAACAGAAGAAGAAGCATTAGAGCTACTAATGGAAGCAGATGTAGATGTCCGTGATATCATGGAAGAAGAAGATTCTGTTATTGTATACGCAGAGCCAGATCAATTCCACGCTGTCCAAGAAGCATTTAAACAAGCTGGTGTAACAGAATTCACTGTAGCCGAGTTAACAATGCTTGCTCAAAACGATGTAACATTAGATCCAGAGGCACAGGCGCAATTCGAGAAAATGATTGATGTAATCGAAGATTTAGATGACGTGCAGCAAGTATACCACAATGTGGATTTAGGCGAGTAAGCTGGATAAGAATAAATGATACCCCCCACTTTTGGATGGATGAGAGCCATTCAGAAAGTGGGGTTTATTTGTTGTTAGAAGAAGTATATCCACAGTCTATAAGCTGGGGAATTTTTAACTTATTCCCCAATAGCCAACCATTAGGTAGAATTTTTCCAATTCTCCCTTGAACCTCCAGTTACTTGAGGAGTTATAATGAGATTAAACTTTGAATAGGGGGAATTTTAATGGACAAAAATAACAAGTTTTCGATTGGGGAATTCTCAGAAAAGACAGGAGTATCAATTCCTACATTACATTATTATGATGAGATTGGTATATTACGACCCGAAAAGAATCCATCATCCGGTCACCGAATTTACAATTATCAGGATATTGTAACCTTACAGAAAATTCTTAGCCTAAAATTTCTAGGATATAGTCTAGATAATATTGCTAATTTGTTATATGAATCAAGTTTTACTACTGATTTGAATGAAAGTTTGTCTCTCCAATTGCAAGTGTTAGAAAAAGAACAAGAACAAATTGAACAATCCATAAAATCTATTAAAAGAGTAATTAAGCTAGTCAAGGAAGAAGGAGAAGTAGATAGTGCTGTTTTATTTAGCCTCATTCATAGCATGCGTACCGAATATATCCAAGAAGAGTGGATGGAGCGTCATATGTTAACAGATGTTGTTGAAGAGCTATCAAAGAAATCGGAAGAAGATAAAATCACTTTAGATAAAACATATATTCAGATGTCTAAAAAAGTAAAACGATTATATGGTAAACCAGTAGAGGATCCAGAAGTCCAAGAAATGATAAAGACCTATATAGAAGCATCCTTGGCATTTCTTGGGGAGGATTTGATGCAAAAGCTGGCTGATACTAATATGGAAGAGCTTGATATTCAAGAAATTGAAAATATGACACCATCTCCTTTTACAGAAGAAGAACAACAATGGATTAATCAAGCAATGGAATTTTATATGAAGCAAGAAGAATTGGAATAGATAGATTTAACCTTGAAGTTAGAGAGAGAGAGAACTATTAATAGGGTATGCTTGCGGGATTTAACAGGTCTTTCCTTAAATAAAAGGGAAGCCTTTTTTTATGCTGGAATAAACAAAAAAATATTAGTAGAGGTAAAACTTCCCTTGGTTGAGAATCGTCTAATCATTGAAAGAGAGTAAATAAAGGGATGTACCAGCTTACAAAACATAGCAAAGTAATGGAGGGGAAAATGAAGAAAATAGGAAAAGTAGTTTTAAAGATAAGTTTCGTGTTTTATTTATTAGCACTAGTTTATTTATTATTCTTAGGCACAAGAGCGATCTTCTGGTCAGATATATCATGGATAGAATATATAAAATACTCATCCAATTTTGTCCCATTTAAAACGATCACTACCTATATTCTAGCAATGTTTAACGGAAGTATGAATATGTATATACCTATCGAAAATCTTTTTGGTAATTTTATGATGTTCATGCCAATGGGTATATACTTACCTTATTTATTCAAGCATTTAAACAAATTTAGCAAATTTATTATTTCGATGTGTTCCTTACTAATAGTTATTGAAGTAGTACAAGTAGTTACAAGATTAGGGAGTTTCGATATTGATGATTTTATCTTAAATATGTTAGGTGCATGGATAGGATATGGTATTTGGAAAACAAAAGTTGTCCAATATGTACTTAAATGACTTATGTTGAAGAAGGAGTACAACGAGAGAACAAAGAATATAAAAGGCGAGAATTTACAAGGGGATGATGTACGATGGAAGGGATACTGCAATCATTTTTAGAAGCGGAAATTTCAGATCAAGAGTTTTATGACGGCATTATTGATTTTATTTATAATGGCAATATAAGATGTGGAGAATATGAATGCAATGAATTTGTCATTCGGAAAATGGATCTTTTAAATTTCGTCGTTTATGTAGAGTATGTTATAGATGATAAGAGAGAAATTCACGGGTCTTTTTCTATCGCTAAAAATAAATTACTTCAAGCTATTAATGAATATGCACGAAAGCAAGGATTTGCCATAAGAAATTTCGAAGGTTATCCTAAACATAAAGGACATTGATCTAAAAAAGATTAATGTCTTTTTCATTTGGATGTTTTATGGAAGAAAAGAGACGGTTTAGTAAAATAAAAGCAAGGTGATAAAAGGAGGAATGTTGTGAATTATAAAATATGGACTGTAAGAAATAAATCAATGGAGGCATAGTAAAACCCTCACTAATATTGCTATTGAAAAATGCTGGGATTTTTTCTTGTCCTTATAAAGATGATGGTCATCATATGTTAGTAGTTCAAGATAGAGCAAACATTTGGAATTTCCCAGGGGGCAGACAGGAATTAGGAAAGGAATGTGCGAAATGAGAAACACAAGAAGAAATCGGTCTTTATATTCATCAACTTACAGAGATTTTTATTTCGGACATACTAAGTGGAAGGGCTATTTCTATTTTGTAGAGTCTGTTAGCGGAATACCTGTGATGAATGAAATGGATAAAATAATAGGAATTAGATTTGTAAATAGTAAGGAAAAGATTAATTTTCCAATTTAGTTATCTTCAGCAATAAAAACAGTATTAGCTAGTAATCTTGTCCACGATAAAATAACTAAATGGAATTAACGTTTAGGTGGTTTCCTTTAAATAAAAGGGTGCTTTTTTACGTTGCAATGGGACAGAATAGTGAAAATATTATTCAAAGCAGCGGAGAAATCAACCAAACTAAAAATTTATCAGCCAAACTAGCGGAGAAATCAGCCAAACTAAAAATTTATCAGCCAAACTAGTGAGGAAATCAGCCAAACTAAAAAAATATCAGCCAAAGCAGCGGGGAAATCAGCCAAACTAAAAAAATATCAGCCAAAGTAGCGGGAAAATCAGCCAAACTAAAAAGAAATCAACCAAAGCAACCAAATATCAGCCAAACCACATACAAAGAAGAGGATATATTTTCCTTTTCGTCGAATATTAAAGCAAGCTATTCTATCGAAAAGGAGAAAAAGAATGAATACAATCATCCACAGAGTGGGAACAATTTATCTGCCAGTTGAAAATCCAGAATTAGCCTCAAACTGGTATCAAGAAAAATTAGGAGCAAGAGAAAATTTCAGAAATGAAGATAAAGCTATTTTAGATTTTGCGAATCAAAGTTTCTTTCTTGTTAAAGCAAAAAAAGGAGAAAAAGCAGCCTTTCAAGATGATGCAGGAAATGAGCATTTTTTTCTGACATTTGAAGTCGATGGGATAGACCAATTAAAGAAACTTCATTACTCCTTAAAAGAAAAAGGTGTTACGGTTGACGATATTGAGGATAGAGGACATCCAGGCAACAATTTTGTCTTTTACGATCTTGATGGAAATAAATTTGATGTGTGGAGTCAGTTAAGCCCGAACTTTAAAGAAAAATACTTGCTTAACGATAGTGAAAGATAGATGATACATAATTCGAAAACTCCAGAGCATACTAATGTTTTGGAGGTGGCTGTAATGGATGAAAAAGACTATCAAAAAATTTACGATGATTATTTGCAGCAAGCAAGTAGCGAAGCTCAAATAGAAGCGGCCGAAGAAATCGATCCCAATATAGAACAAATTGTGGCTGTTCGTAAAAATGAGGATGATGATATTATTGCTTTTAAAACAAACAGTGGTAGAGAATTAGATTATATTACTGCCCTTGATGAAGCTAAAGCAGGAAAATTAGCGCATGTGGATGTTTTTCATAAATATGGCAGGGATATTATCCGTAGTGAACCAGATGGGATTAAAGAAAATAACTTAGATAATTTGCCTACTTTTTAAATAGGGAAATAAAAGAGAATATTCAAGTGGTGGATATTCTCTTTTAACATTTGGGAGGAGAGAGCTATAAATATACATACATATATATTTAATTCAAAAAGAGAAAAAATAGCTATCTCAGAAGAGAAAGCAATAAGCATAGCAAATAACTATCAAGTGCGAAATAATGGCTATATAGACGGCTTCATCCAAATAACGTATTATGATCATAATATAACATCAGAGGAAAACAATGATGATGTAGAATTAATATGGATTGGTCTCCTGCGAATGACGTTAGAATACTTGGAAAATGGCAGCGGAGAAACGAGTTATTTTATGAACGATCAGACTTGGAAAATGGAAAGAATCAACACAAAGCCAGAAAATCAAATATTGTTCAGTATCAGAAACAAGCAGGGGAAATTCGCAGTTGCAGAGCAAATGTTTCTAAAAGAATTACTAAAAAGTGGGGAAGAATTCACGAAATTTATAAGTGAGTTATCTCAGCCAAATAGTATAACTGTTTTAGAGCCAGTAATAATGAAAATAAAAAAACTAGTATACTAGCTCTAACTATTGACTATAAATTTAATTTAAGGTAATATTTTCTAAAATAAATACGGAATAGTTGGCTAAGAAGAGAAGAGTAATTTTGATTCATTATTTAAAGAGAGCTCCAGCTGGTGAAAAGGGGTAATAAGAATCTTAATGAAAAAAGACTTGGAGCTTTCGCACGGATCAAAGAAACCCTCTTTGTGATACTGCGACGGGATCTCCCGTTATAGAGATAGGGTATAATCAATTTTTTAATTGCCGTACCCGAAGAGGTTGATATGGCAACATATCAATAAACTGGGGTGGTACCACGAAGTTAATAATAACTCTCGTCCTCAAGATGAATAATCTTGGGGGTGAGAGTTTTTTTATTTTATAAGTATAAGTAAATAATCCAATAAAAGGACTGGAGGGCCATAGAATGAGCCAGGAACAAACAACGCGGAGAATAGAAAAATTAGCGGCATTAAGATCACAGGGAGTTTTCGTATATCCAGAAAGATTTGCGACAAATTATGAACTTTATGAAGCAGCTTTACTGGAGGATGGCACAGAAGCAGTGCGGGTGGCAGGAAGAATCATGGGGATTCGCCAGTTTAGTAAATTTAGCTTCCTGACGATTTCAGATATTCAAGGAAGTCTGCAGCTGCTTTTGAAAAAAAAAGAGGTCGGAGAGCAGTCAGCTAATGATTTCGCTTACTATTTAGATGTAGGAGATTTTATTGGTGTGGAAGGGAGAATGTATTCGACGAAAACAAAGGAAAAAACGCTGCGAATAGAAAAATATGTTTTACTAGGAAAAGCTCTGCATCCTCTGCCAGAAAAATGGCATGGGTTAAACAATGTAGAAACCCGTTATCGACAACGTTATTTAGACCTAATGATGACAAAGGAAACAAAAGAAAGAATGTTAACACGAACAAAGTTAGTGCGTGCGATTCGGAGATTTTTAGAAGAAAGAGATTTTCTAGAAGTGGAGACACCTGTGTTACAGCATACTTCTTCCGGGGCATTAGCTCGTCCATTTAGAACGTATCATCATGCATTGGATTCGGAACTAAATTTACGAATTGCACCAGAGACTTACTTAAAAAGATTAATAGTAGGAGGTTTTACAAAAATATATGAGTTTGCTAAGTGCTTTCGAAATGAAGGAGTCAGTCCTCAGCATCTTCAAGAATTTACAATGGTAGAAGGCTATGCGGCTTATTGGAGCTATGAAGATACAATGGCACTTATGCGTGATCTACTTCTATATGTTCTGAATGAGACTTTTCAAACAACCGTTATTCCAGTCCAAGGAAAAACAATTGATTTTTCTTTAGACTGGAAAGTCGTCTCCTTTAGAGAGCTAATCCTCCAAGATACAGGCATTGATATTGATTTATATCCAAATGTAGATGACTTGTATGAAGAAACAAAGCGGAGAAATATCTATTTAGAACAAGACAATATCGAGACCTTAGGGAGAGGGAACTTTATCGATTTGCTATATAAAAAAATGTGTCGTCCGCAACTAATAGAGCCAACTTTTTTAATCAATCATCCTATTGATTTGTCACCCTTGGCAAGAGCAAATGATCATAATCCCGCAATTACGGATCGCTTTCAACTAGTAGTAAATGGGGTTGAAATTATCAATGCATATTCAGAATTAGTGGATCCTCTTGAACAAAGAAGAAGATTAGAGGCACAGGCTGTGTTGAAAAGCGGCGGTGATCTGGAGGCGATGGAAATGGATGAGGACTACCTATTGGCAATGGAATATGGAATGCCGCCAATTTCTGGTTGGGGATTTGGAATTGAACGGCTTTTAATGATATTAACGGACAGTGAGACAATTAAAGATTGTGCACTATTTCCATTAACGAAAAAAGTTTAATGGAATTTTACAAAAGAAAAGCAGTAAGCATACCTTTTTAGTAAAATAGCAATAGAGACCAAAAAGTTTTGGTCTCCATTGCTTTAGATTAGGAAATTTAAAACGCTTATTTAATTGAAGTAGGAGAGGTCAGCTGATAAAAAGAAAAATAATTGATTTCTAGATTGAAAAAAGAGATACCTAATAGGTGATATGTTTTCCAAAAAACTGGATGGAATCAGATTGGTCTGTTAAAATCTAATGAAAAAGAAGAATGAGAGAATGATAACAAATATAGTGAAACAGCTGTAAAGGAAAAGAGGGACTAATTTTGCAAGATCATATAAATGCTATCGCAGCAAGCATCCCAACACCCGCAAAAGGGAAAAGAGTTGTGGTTGGGATAGATGGGCTAAGCCGGTCTGGAAAAACAACCATAGTGAAAAAACTACAAGCATGTCTCCATGAAAAAGGATTTTCTGTAACAGTTTTACACTTAGATGATTATATTGTACAAAGAAATCGGCGTTATCATACCAGCTATGAGGAATGGCATGAATACTATCATTTACAATGGGATGTCCAAGCTTTACAAGAATCACTTTTTAAGAAACTAAAAGATAAAACAGTATTACAGCTGTGTAAATATAATCCGGACTCTGATACCCACCAAATAGAAAAGATTTCCTTATTGCATACCGACTTAATCATAATGGAAGGAGTTTTCTTACAACGAAAAGAATGGAGAGAATTCTTCGATTTTATCCTCTATTTAGATTGTTCCAAGGAAACTAGATTTGCTCGAGAAAGCAAGGAAACACAGCAGAATCTAAATAAATTTAAGAATAGATACTGGAAGGCAGAGGATTATTATGTAAACACAGAATATCCCAAAGAACGAGCAAATATGGTGTTTAAAGTTTAAGGAAAAGTAGCGATTACATAATATGGAGACAAGATTGTGCAATCGATTTTTGCATAAGCGAGGCGGGGGATTACTTGAATATGATCTGATGTTGATTACTTCAATAGCTATTATCGATGTATAGTAAACATGGAGTATACGGGACAGTAGATTAGGTGCTTGTATGCCTTTTGCTAATAGTTACTTGGAGGATAATGAATAAGGTAAAGCACAATGATGTGCGGAAAGGGTGATATAGGATGACAGGTAATATAGAACAATTTGTTACACTACTTCCGGTAAACAAGAATATGCTGGCTGATTTTAAGCAGGAATTACACGAAGCCTTTTTAAAAGGGTTAAAAGATAGTTTTCCAGAGCATGACAATCCAACCGAAATAGCACCGGTTCCACCTGAAAAGGATGTTGACAAAATGCTCACAGAACCAGATGCAGAGATTTATCATCTCGTAATGAACGGAGAAAAGCTGGGTGGGGCAGTATTAAAAATTGATGAAGACACACAGCATAATGAAGTTGTATTTTTATATATGAATGCGAATGCACATGGAAAAGGTATCGGGACAAAAGCATGGCAAGCAATAGAGGCGGCATACCCAGAAACAAAAGTTTGGGAGCTATATACACCTTATTTTGAAAAACGCAATATTCACTTTTATGTGAATAAATGTGGTTTTCATATCGTGGAATTTTTGCATAGAGGTAACCCAGGCCCAGACTTTGAAGTGGATGAAACGAAACCAGATACAGAATATGAATTTTTCCACTTTAAAAAAGTCATGAAGAAGTAAGAGCGTAATTTTATAATTTAACTAAAAAGTTGACTATTTAGTTAAATTAACTTTCAGCTTATATAAAAGCTGCGTTTTTATGCGTTGGAATGGATATAATCTTTTGATATGTGTGTAATAAACAAAAAGAAGAAGGCAAAACTTGCATTTCCAATGATATAATCATAGGGTTGTTTTCGATTAATCAAGAGAGGAGATAGTATGAATAGTATACGTTTTTATAGTTTCTGGTTTGCTAAGACAAGCATAGCCTTAGCAGATGTCATTTACATTATGGTTATTACCACATACATATATCAAAAAACGGACTCTGCATTAATGTCTTCGTTGTTTCCTTTATTCAAAGCTTTGGCTAATTTAACTGCTGGTCTAACATCCCCATTAATTTATAGAAAGTTTGCTTTCGCTAAATTAATGGTAAAGTTTCAGGGGTTGAAGGCATTATTACTTACTTTTTTACTACTCGGTTTTTTGCCGATAACGAATCATATTTATGTTTTGCTGCTATTTATTTTAGTTATATCTTTTATGGAAGGATGGGGGAACCCATTACTTAACTCTGTTACACCTAAAATTGTATCAAAGGAAAATCTTGTGAGAGCTAACAGTTCTTTATCCATCACAACTCAATCTGTTCAAATAGCTGGTTATAGCTTTACAGGTTTTGCGGTAATAAATTGGGGGCATAATTCTACTTTGGCGTTTAATGTAGTATTGCTCTGGCTTTCTGTATTGGCTTTATATATTACATCAAAACATTTCGTTTCTAATATGGAAGTTCCTGTCGAAAATAAATCCAAGTGGGCGCTGATGAATGAAGGATGGAAGATTTTATGGCATAATCAGACGCTTAGAATGGTTACTTTAATGGATGTTATTGAGGGAATGGCAGGTTCCATTTGGGTTGGAGCAATAACATTGGTGTATGTAAAAGAAGCCCTAAACCAAGGAGAGCAATGGTGGGGTTTTATTAATGCAAGCTATTATGTTGGCGCTATTTTGGGGGGGATAATCACCATATTCATAGCTAAAACAATTCAGAAGCATTTGATATTTAGTATGGCGATTGGTTCGTTAGTATTTAGTATTTTTACTTTAATTTATGGGCTGACCAGTAGTCCTATATTGGCTCTTCTGCTTTGTATTGCAATGGGTCCAGCCTACCAAATAAGAGATGTGGCTCAACAAACTGCATTTCAAATAAATATTCAAACCATAGACTTACCCAAGGTGTTTGCATCCCAAAGTATTCTATTATCAACTGTTTCAGGTTTATCCATTTTTCTAATAGGTTTCATTGCTGACTTTGTTGGAATACGAGCCGTTTATATATTTGCCGCTATCTTAATCTTTATTTCTGCTTTATTATCGTTTACCTTAGTTAAGGTAAATAAAAAGAAATTTTCTACTGTGGATGTTAAGTAATATTAAATGGGACAATTCCTGACTTGGAATAGTGCTTTTTTAATCATACTAAATAGCATCTTTTGTTGAATCGAAAAGCGAATACTAGTGAAACTTCTAATTAGAAAAAAATGTAATATCTCTCTTAATCTTTTACGTAATTGAACTGAGTATCTACTGTAATAATATTAAAATTGTAATATACTATTATAAACGGGTTAACATTGTTAATTCTGCTTTCGTCAAAAATTTCTAGAATGATTTATAAGAAAACACCATGAGGAGTCTTGACATGAAAAAGAAAATGAACTATTTAATCTTACTTTTAACTGCCATCTTTATAGTTGGTTGCTCCAACGTTGAAGATGTATCGAATACGGATGGGAATGCTAATTCACAAGAAGTAACTACTAAAAATAGTGAAAAAGAAAAAACATCGACTGGAAAACAAGTAGTAGAGGAAACGGTAACCCAATCAAAAAATGAACTGTTTAAAGGATACAAGCTTATTGAAGTGGATGGCGGTGATTTGTCTGGGCATCGTGAACCAAATGTTGTTGTTGACGTTGGATATGGGGATCGTGAATATTGGGCATTTACAAATAAGCATGGGCAGCTAGTCCGTGTCGTTGCTGAGAAAATCATTCTACAAGATGACAAAAATGAACCAGTAACATCGTCTGGCAGATACTACTCTGATGAAGCAAAGGTTCCTGGTGTCGAGAGAGCAGATTTAGATGAAGGACATATCATTGCAGATTCACTAGGCGGAGTGTCGAATGCTTATAATATTACCCCACAAGATAGTACGCTTAACCGCCATGGTGATCAAGCCTATATGGAAGACGCAATCCGTAAGGCAGGTGGAGCTACGAACTTTGAAGCCATCATCACCTATCCGAATACAGAAACGCAGATTCCTTCTAGATATCAGTATACCTATACTATAAAAGGAAATGTCATTAAGGATGAATTCGACAATATGAACCCTGATGAAGTAAATAAATCACTTGGACTAACTGGTAGTAAGTCTTCCGAGTCAACTACTTCAAAGGAAAAAGAGGATATTTCAACTATTGATACAAACGGTGATGGTCAAGTAACAATTAAAGAAGCAAAAGCAGCAGGATATAGCATGCCTATAACAAGTGATCACTGGCTGTACAAATATATGCGCGATAATGATAACGACGGTATGGTGGGGGAGTAAGCCGCTAGAACTTTAGGAGATTGGAAAACTCCTCTTATACTAGGAGGAATTATTTAAATTCAGGCATCGAAGTAAGAGATAAAAAGTCCGAATAATAACTATTGATTAACACGTAGTTGGTGTTGGTAAAAGTAGTAAGAGAAAATCGGACTCCGGTAGCGAAGGAATTCTCTGTAAACACATATAAATCGAATGAACTTACGATGAAATGAGGAGCGTTAATTAAAAAATGCAGCTGATACTATCAGTTGCATTTTTTTGTCCTTCTAAGCATCTCTATCGTCATCCGATTTGTTTTATGGACAGCATGAAAATGAAAGTTGCTTCACTCATTTTTTGTGAGCTAACTTTTGCTATTAATATATCTAAAGGTAGAGATGAATTTATTTTCTTTCAGATAAGTCTTCTATAAAAAGAGAGTTATCGAAAGTATGATAAATGCGTTTAAAACCTTTGGAAGAAATAAAATGCTCTAAAAAAGAGCTGTTAATATCATTTTCTGGTTATTTAAAGCAAAGATTTAAAGTCCTTCCATTGGAACGATTAGTTTTGCTATAATTTAAAAAATAAAAAACTATAAGGGACTCTCCTTTAATTAAAGGGAAGTATTTCTCATATTTTGCTGTAGAAGCAGGGGAGTTCAAGAAGAGACTATACAGGATATAGAAACAATTGAAATTTTGGTTGATGAAAAGTCAGGAACCATTATGAATACAGAAGACACACATACGATTTATTCTTTCCCTATTAACACAATCAAAAAAATTAATGGGTTATTTCACTAATGGTTGCGATACTTTTACAAAAAGGTATCGCATTTTTTACTGAAGAGGGAGGTTAGTGGAAGAAGGAAATAATGACTTTATAGCGAAAGATATAATATTAAGCTAAATTAGGGGTGTTCAAAATATTAATAAAATTCTTTGTATATAACTGGCAAGTAAGAGATGAATGGTTTGACTGGTGTAATCAATTAACAACTGAAGAGTTATTAAAAAATCGTATTGGCGGAGTAGGAAATATTTTATTTACACTTTTCCATATAATTGATGTGGAATATAGTTGGATTCGTGGTATTCAAGGGAAAGAGGATGTAGTATTTCAGTTTGATGACTATCATACACTTGAAAAGGTTAAAACTCTTTCAGATAAATTAAGGAATGAAATCGCTGAATTTTTGAAAAACACAGATGACTTGAAGGAACAGAGTGTCAGTGTCCCTTGGGATGAAAAAAAATATGCTGTGAATGATATTATTCACCATATTATTGCACACGAAATTCATCATATCGGACAACTTTCAGTTTGGTCGAGAGAATTAAAACTACAACCTCCATCTTCTAATTTTGTTGGCAGAGAACTAAAATTTGTTCATTTTTCTTGAACTATCGGGGCATTTTTTTTCATAGAAAGTCAATTTATATATTGAAACAACCGCACCAATTAAGGCATAGCCTTAATTAATAACGGAGCACTATAAAGGAACATGGAGAAGGAGGGAATTTTATCTTAGGAATAAAAAATTACAATCCCAAATTGTATGAAGAATCATTTAAAATCATAGCAGAATATAAATATAAGCTGGAATCTCTGAAAGGGCAAACAATAGAAGAACTATGGGTGTCCTGGGATAGTATTAATGATGAATGGTTTAATGACCTGCCAGTAATATTAAAATTTAAAACTTGCCAGTTAGAACTATGTGCATACAAGACTAATCAATATGCTGTAACTTTTAATCACATTGACCTGTTACAAGAGATTAATTACTTTGGTAGAAAACTAGTTTGGAAAAAGAACAAATTGGTAGAGCTTAATAAATTTTTAAAGAAAGAAATAAATACTGTTGAAATTATTCAATGGATGGAACAATTGATTGGCGTCGGTTTTGAAACTAATGAAGGTTTTTTTGCAATATGTAATGGCTTAGATGAAAATGAAATTGTTACAAGAAAGCATATAGATCAGGATTACAAATATATCACTATATAGTTTACACAAAGGGGGAACTTGCTTAAAATAGGTAGCATCATTGTAAGAAACTAAAGTAAGTGAAGAATTGTTCTTAAACTATACCGGGGCATTGATCCAAGACGGATGAATGCTTTTTTATTTATGCAGGCACTAAAGGGGGCTGGTTAATTAAATAGCTAGAAGGAATTTTAATTTACATCTCATTAGAATAATTGCTAAGGAATTCATGAATTTTGTGTTATAGTTTAAAATATAAGGGGAAAAATGGTGATTATTTTATGTTGATATCTTTAACAATAAATACTAAGTGAGGTAATAAATATGAGGAAAGCTTCAATGGCATCATTTTTAAAGAATTATATAGGATTAGCAGCAATTATGTTATTAGCTTACCTAGTTTTAGGACCAAATGAACATACATCCCTACCTTTTGTGCTACTTATGGGCATACCAATAACAGCATTCATGCTTTTTACTGGATTAGATGAAAAACTTAAAAAAATTTTCCCTTAAAATAAATGAAATGTGAAATGATCTTGGGAGGGGCAGTTGCTATAGGCAGCTGTTTTTTTTATGGTTTTAAGGGTCAACTTTCCTGTAATAAATAAAGTTGCGAATAACTATAATACGCTAGTTCTTCAGGAAACTGATGTATTTATCAAGACGGATGAATGCAATTTTATCTATTAAGATATTAAAGAAGTAGGTTAGGGGATAAGGACTTCATCACTATTAGTGTGTAGTGGGCTTAGATGATCCAGTTAAAATAACTTCTGACCAACTTTCAATAAAAGATGTGGAGAAGGTTGAAAATAGTGACTTCGACGGAGTTTCAATTGCTCACCAGTGGGTGCTGCAATTCATTTATTTAATTAATATCGTGCGGGAGAAAATCAAATTTTATACTTATCTTTTATAAAGAATGAGATGAAGTTACATACAAATTCAACGAGTAATTGGACCATGGCTATCACTCCGTTTTTCTTTTTATTACATTGTATTGGCGAAACGAAGCATTAATTACATAAAATATAGGAGGAATTCAAGGGAAGTTTTCTACTTACAAGTACAGATTTTACCTAAGAATATAGATGGAGTTGGAAAAGACGAATGCTGATATACAGAAAAAACTAGACAATGAGATTACCTTACTATCGAGATAGCATTCCTGCAATAAGTGAAATCTTGCTATTGGTAAAGATTTGTTAAATAACGGGAACTTTTTCTAAAACTAATCGTAGTAATACTAATAATATATATTTATCCTATTTCACCATAACTAAATCAAAAATAGACAAGGGCGTGAAAACTATGAAGTTATCTTTATTAGAAAGAATCACTCTTATTATCCTAACTATTTGTACAGTAATTTTTATTTATGGTTTTATAGTAAATCAAAACATAATGTCACTAGTATTTTTATTGATCCCTATTATATATATTACAAGGCTTGTTATAATCAAAAAAAGAAAAAATACCCCAATTTAACTATGTTTAAGTTTTATAATAATAAAAAAACAAAGATCCGGATAAGGTGTGTCATAAAATTTTGAGCTAAGGAGTGATAAGGTTGATCGTCTTGAGAGGTATTGGAAGGTTTCAGGAGCTGCCGGAAATGGCGATGCATATTTATAAAGGAAATATTCCGGCTTTAGAGGCGGAAATCGCAGCAGGCTGGGATATTGAGGAGGGTATCGTACTTAGTAAGCGTATTTCTCTTAGTCCGTTAGATCTGGCGCTAGTATTGCAGAAAAAGGAGGTTATAAAGCTGCTGGTAGAGCATGGCGTTAACCTGAATGTTCATCATAATCCGGCTTTTTTGAGAGCTGTACGTTATTGCGGGGAGGATATCGTCCGTTACATTGCAGCGCAAGGAGCTGAGATGGACAAGCATAATCAAACGGGGTCGGGTGCATATTCAGAAGCCTATTATGGCAACAAAAAAAACATCCCGCTTATTCATGAGCTGGGATTAGATATTAAGCTGTACGGCGGTGCCATCATACGTGAAGCTGCATCGGACCATGACCTGATGACACTCAAATATTTGCTCGATCATGGGGTGGACATCAATTATAATCAACCGGATATGGTCTATCCTTATCAAGCTACTCCATTAACGGTGGCTGCTCGTATGGGGAATATGGGCATGGTTAAATTTTTGATTGAACACGGTGCAGATGTTACTAAAGCGGAAAAAGACGGCGATCGGCCATATACGATTGCGGTCAGCAATAAGGATACGGTCATGGCTAATTATTTGAAATCGCTGGAGCCGGCTGAATTCCATGATCCAGCGAACAAGAAAAATGAGCTTAAAAAATATAAATTACCCGATGAACTGGTCTGCTTTCTTACAGGAAATCAGCTACGCATTGAGCTAGCGCAAAATGAATATGAAATCGAGTATATAGATTTTTTTACGCTGAACGATACAATTGAGATGAAAATCGGTAGACAAAAGCTGCTTCGTCTTTCAGCTGATATCGACAATTACTCTGACCTACAGTTGGTTTGGAACCCAAAGAATAAAGGCCTGATAGGATGTTATGATGTAGAGCATCAGACGTATCTGGATTTATGCAGCTTTACAGAGTTCCTCGAACAGCCTGAATTGTACCTAATAAAGTATCTTGAGGGAGAATTGTAAAGATAAGAAGGATGGAAGATCAGATGAAGATTTTAGCCAAGAGAACAGATGGTATTTTTTTCTTTTTTCTATAGATTATAATTTAGATTTTCTTGAACTTCAATTGATGTGATCTACCTTTATCTTGTTAAGCTAACGGGGCAGCATTCCTGTAATAAGTGAAAGCTTACTCATGTAGAAACGAAGCAGGTTAGTTTTATGTAGATCAGGGTTCTGCGTAAAATTACACAAGAGCAACAGGGGAGATATTAAATGATTAAAGGAATATTGAATTTAAGCGAACCATAGTTAAAAAGTACGTAGAACTTGCTGTACGAGCTGGTGTAAATTAAAAGGAACTTGGGCAGATGGGAAAAATCCGATGAAAAATTGGGAATGTCACAATAGAGCCTTCGAGACTCGAAAAAAAATCCTAAACGATTGGTATGATGAAAAGAGTTCCAATTATTTTTGAAGGGAAAAACCCGGAAATTACAGCAATGTGGAAATCTTTGACTATGGAAAAAATAGATCAATTAAAAAACTCTCTAATGTTGAACTTAAAGGTATGATTCAAGCATCTACATACTTTTCTGATGGACGTATGGAAGAAAAAGGAGAGCTTGATCAGTATATAGGAGTAGCAGCAACAGAAGAATGTCCTGAAAACTTTTCAAAACTTGAAGTTCCTGCATTAACCTGGGCGATATTTGAATCAACGGGAGCTTTTCCTAGTACTTTACAGGAAACTTGGGGGAGGATTTTTTCTGAGTGGTTTCCATCTTCTAATTATCAAGTAACAGAAGGACCCAAATCTTGTCGATTAAAACCAAAGATTTAACTTCACCATTTGTGAAAAGCGAAATTTGGATTGCAGTTTTAAAAAAATAATTTTATTTTTTAGATCAAAGAGCTGCTTGGGTCAGCTCTTTTTTTCTTAAGAGATGGAATGATTGTGAGTGCGATACCTCAACAAAGAGATATCGTATTTCTTGCTAAAGTAGGATAGTTGATTAAATTGAATAATAGATGTGCTAGAATTGGTAATAAGTGTGGGATTGGGTAAATATAGCATACAAGTGTAGGGGGATTAAAAATGAAGATTCGTTCAGTAAATAGTTTAGATTACTATGAAATCTCGCCATTACTAAATCAATGGTGGGGGGGAAGACAAATGGCTGATAAGTTACCAAAGCTCTTTTTTGATCATTTTACAGATACAAGTTTTATTGCTGAAAAAGATGGGGAAATAGTGGGGTTTCTAATTGGGTTTTTATCACAATCACAGCCTGAAGAGGCATATATTCATTTCGTTGGAGTGCACCCAAAATATAGAAAACACAATGTAGGAAAAACACTCTACAATAAATTTTTTTATGTGGTTAAACAAAAAGGTGCTAGTATAATCCGTTGTGTAACCTCACCTATTAATAAAATTTCAATTTCCTTTCATACTAATATGGGTTTTGATATTGAACAAGGAAATGCAGTCGTAGATGGAGTTACTGTTTATAAGGACTATGACGGACCAAATCAAGATAGAGTTTTATTTAAAAAGAATTTACAATAAATTTGGGAGCTCATAGAATTATCGAGGAATTAATCCATGAAGGATTTACCTTTTTTGGCTATGGTACGAACGGAGCAGGTTAGTGCAAGAAGGATAATTCAAAGTAACCTAGAATAAGTATTTAGATTAAAGGAGTTAAAATATTAATAAAGGAAGAAGTAGGAAAATGAATAACAGAGTTAATGAATTTTGGAATCAATTTTGTATAGACACCCAAAAAGAAGGGGTTCAATATAAAGATGCTACTCAATTTGGTGCTTCGGCTGATTGGTTAGCAGAATTAGTTGTAAATGGAAAAAAGACAGCTACAACTTCGGGTTATGTGTTTTACGAAATTGAAAAAGAAGCTATTCCTAAAGTTGGTGAATATTATATTATTTTAAATGGTAAGGAAAATCCAGTTGCTATTATTGAAATTGAATCAGTTCAAATTGTTCCAATGAATGAGGTAACCGAGGAATTTGCTTTAGCCGAAGGTGAAGGTGATTATCAATTCTGGTGGGATGCTCACGAGAAGTTCTTTACAGAATTATTAAAGGAATATGATATAGCATTTACACAAGATATGTTAGTTGTGTGTGAACGATTTAAAAAGGTATATCCTAAATAAGCAATTAAATGATATAGAATAATAAGTAACTTTTAATTTAATAGTTGTACCCTATTCCTAAAAACAAGTTGAATATAGCAACTTGTTTTTTATATTAAAAGTTTAGCACTCCTGTTATAAATAATTTTCTTGTACCACAAAACGGGCAGCCTCAGTTCAACAGTGATTTTTAACTAGTGTTCAACAATCGGGCTATATTCAGGAATACTATATTGTGAATATACTATTAAGTATTGTGTTAGTTTAATTGTTGCCTTAGCACATTCATTTTCTGATGTTAGTTTAGAAGTAGTTAGCCAGAACGTAACTGTAAAGTTGCTGGACTACAAAAAATTACATGAAAAATCCCGTATCAATTTTACTAAGTAATATTGATACGGGATTTTAGTGTTTATTTACACAGTTGCTTCTTCTATGTCTGCTTTCAATTCTTTAAACCAATTTAAGTTCACTAAATGGTGTGAACGAGAATTTTCGTTCATGCGACGAAAATAATCAATTTTACCAGGTAATTCTTTAGTGATAGCTAGGTATTCATCGAGAAGAGCAATTCTGGCTTCAGTTTGATCAATTTGTGATTGGATTAATTCTAATAATTTATTTTTATCGAATTCATCTGCAAAGAGTAACGACCCATAGAATTGTAAGTTTACATACTCGGATTTAGTCCCATATTTGACCATTAATTTATCGAATTCTTCTCTTCCTAAAGACGTGATTTTAAAGGGGTGCATTTCACGCCCATTGTTTGGACTTATTTGATGTGTTTGTTCAATCAAGCCTTTTTCTTCAAGTTGTTGTAAATTGTAATAAAATGATCCTTTAGTGAAGTTAACGATATATTTATAGTGTCGTTTTTCCATTAAACTTAATAGTTCGTATCCATGAGCGCCAGGGTTTTGAATAAGTAAGCCAAGGATAAGTAAGGGAATCAAGGGCGCATCACCTTCGTCATTTGGGCTTCAAATTCAGCGTATGTGATTATACCTAGAGTCAAATTCATACTGTGAATATAAATTTGTTCTGTTTTTGAATAGTTATTGTTTATTTTTAATGATTGATTTTCATCTGAAAGAGGCTCTAAGATATGACATTTTTTCGAAAATGCTTCGAAGTAGCGATAACCGAATTTTCGTTGAGAAACGGCGTTCAAATGAATACCATCTGGATTGGCAGTTAGACCTTTTGCTGATACAAAATAACAATTTTGCTGCTCGTGAGCGAATCGACGTAATTGGTCGTTTATTTCTTGAAACTCTGATGAGTACTTTCCGAAACCAGATTTTCCTAGAAAATCACCAAGCTCACCAATGATTAATGGAACATTTTGAAGGTTTAATTCTTTACGTAAAGTTTCCATGATAAGAGATAACTTTTCATAATACGTTTCATGTAGAGAATTATTGCTATCACTTTCACCTTGATGCCAGAGGATGCCACAAATTTCACTAGTTTCAAGTGCAAATCGAGCTTCAGATAAAGCGTGTTGAAAAAGAATACCCTGCGGATGCCAATCGTTCAAAGAACTGCCACCTTCCGCACAAGGAATCAAACCAATTTCTTCATCCGGGTTGGCATTCGACCAAGCCTGTGCAAAAGATGCTGCTAGACTTACACCAGCAACAGGGCGGTCATAATTAATAGGCTCTGTCATCATTTGCCACTGACCGTTGCGAAGCATTTTTATTTTTTCATTATAGATAGGTTCTACCTCATGCAAGAATCCGCGACCTGCCATATTCGATTGACCTAACATTAAAAAAGATTTTATCATTTAAATTTCAATCCTTTACATAATAGTCGATAGTCTAATTAGATTTCCATATTATATAGTCTAATTAGACTAACGTCAACACACTATTGCTAGTGAATTTTTAATTACGAATTAATAAAGAACTGCCAGCGTTCTAATACCTATTGAAAGAAAATATTGAGCAGCACTAATAAGGTCAAATTTCTTTTAAAAAATATAGATCATTACTTTATTGATTAAATAAGCTTGAGGAAGAAGGATATTAAAAATATGGATTTAAAATTAAGTTGGAAGGTTTGTAGAAAAATGAGGAATATTTTGGTTATTCTAAACCAGTAAAAGGTATTAAAATAAGATTTATGAATTGAAAAACATCAAAGTACAGGGTGCGATTATCATCTTCCACAATCAGGCACTAAAAGGACAGGTTAAGAAGGAAAATGATAAGATATAAAAATTAGTTGAAAGGTGGGAAGTAATGAATACTATTTTAGAGGATTTATTAGAGCTTAAAGAGATAAATGTTGAACATAGATAGACTGATTAGTTCGAATAATATAAAAAATTAGTTGTATTTTTAAAAAGTAATACTGGAGGGGGATTATGAATAGAGGTTGGCAAGATTATGTTCTAGTGAATGACAGAAAAATTTTTATAAATGTAGTAGGCGAAGGAGATGCTATTATTTTTCTGCATGGTGGTTCTGGTAGTAATCATAAATTCTTTCTTCCTCATGTACTACCATTATCTAAGAATTATAAACTTATACTTTATGATCAAACTGGTTGTGGTAAATCGGAACATTTATTAAATAACGAATATTCAATGGCTGATGAAGTAGAAACATTAGAGATGTTGAGGAAAAAACTGAAGTTAGATAAGATACATTTATTTGGTGAATCATGGAGCTCTATACTTGCACTTCTTTATGCCACTGAGTACCCTGAAAATGTAAATAAATTGTTTTTAACGGCTGCAATTGGTATTAGTTCCAGCGGTTACAGACAATTCTCCAAAGAATTAATAAAAAGAATGTCAATACTAGATAAAATTAAACTTTTCATAATCCATAATAGAATGAAAAAAGGTAAGTCTGATGACAGAAATGTTGAAAGTTATCGATCCTTATTATGTATATTCATATGACAACATTCAGAAAAAAGATCAATCACCCATTAATAATATAGTAAATAATCGAATAGGTGATGACATTAGAAATAACTATAATTTAATTCCCCAAATCAATAAATTATCAAAGATACCTATTATTGTAGTACAAGGAAGTGATGATATTTTAAACCCAAAGAGGATAAAGGAGCTGCTTTTAGATTATATTCCTCATGCTGAACTGATTGAGATTGAAAACTGTGGTCACTGGGCTATTATAGAGAATCCTTCTGAACTTAATAGAATTGCAACTGAGTTTTTTCAATAACTTATAGTTGATTCACTGAACTGGAGATTATTTGCCCCCAAAGAAGTATCTTAACTTTACGAACTAAAGGAGGTTAGTTAAACAAGAAGATAAGGTATCATTGAGTTATATAAATCAATAAAGGAAGTGTATAAGTGTTTTATTTTTCAAAAAAGAAGAAAATACGAGGTTGGAAAAGACATAAAAGAAAAATCGAAAGATGGAAGCAAAATGCAATCAATTTAGATATGGACTACTTAAGGAATTATCAAAGACAATACGAAAAATTATGGATTCATCCTTTTTATAAATTAGAACGAAGAAACCCTCCTAATTGGTATCAAAGCCTTTTACTTGATGCAATGATCGAGGTTTACCTAGAGTGGCATCAAAAAATGAAAAAAGAAGAGGAAGACTTTTATTTGAAACTCTGGCTTTATGACCCTCATTTTATTAACTCACAAATTGTTGTCGCATATAGAAATTGTCTTGATTTTTATGATGAAACCTTCAAAAGAAGGCAAGAAAATAAGGGATTTCCTTTTGATAAATTTCATTCTTTGAGAGACAAGTTAGAACAATTTGAATGGGATTTGCATATAGAGAGTGATTATTACGATGAAAATGACTTAAATGAATGGTTAGAAGAAGGTGCTTTAACCGAAAAAGAAGTATCAAGAATTAAGGGAAAAGCCTATGATGCCGTAAGAATTAAAGATGAAGATGGGAGTTTCCTGCAATATAGTCTCGACAAGGGAGATGTTTGGATAGGGACTTTAAAGAGATAAGATAATACACTAGTTCTTCAGCTAAGTGTTACATTGATTCAAGATGGAGGAATGCACTTTTATCTATTAAGGTGATAAAGGATGAGTTTAGTTCAATAACTATTTCTACATCACGAGATAGGTTCTGAATGCTTTTTAGGAAATAAAAAAACATCTACATCCTTTAAAAATATAGATGGTATATGTTAAATGAATTAGCCCCGTTAGGTATAACGGTCAATACAATAAATCCAGGTCCAACTGATACTGGCTGGATGACAGAGGAAATAAAAACTCAATTAAAACCGATGTTTCCTTTTGGTAGAATAGGTGAGCCGAAAGATGTTGCAAAAACCATTAAATTTCTAGTGAGTGATGAAGCAACTTGGATTACAGGTCAGATTATTCATTCAGAAGGTGGATTTAAAAGATAACCTATACAAAAAGACTCATAGCCTGAAGCCTTTTATTATATCAACATAGATATGAGTTTGTAAACTATTGTACTTAAAGTAACAGGTACTTTAGTTTAATAAACTAGGCTGTTACTTGCCATGGCTAAAGCTATATTATGCTAATGTGCCAAAACCCACCATAACTCTTAAATAATGCGGTTCAAGGTGGGGCATTTTATTTTTTTTAGGAGAAAATGCTTTGGCTTTGAAAAAAATAGTAATCAAATTAAGTTACCTATGATGGCCTATCAAGTTACCGACGACTTTCTAGTAATGGCAGCTAATGTATCGTTCGATGGATTGTACTTATCGTATGAACGCTTAAATCATTAAACGTCTAAAACCATGCTAAATAAGGTCTAGACGTTTCTTTATTATTCAATAATCTAGTTAATAGAAAAATGAACATTACTTCTTAAATAATACTGTGCATTAGTATAAACCAAATAGAGAGTCTAGCTGGAGTTAGGACAAGCTAGATTATTTTGCCATTTCCCAGCATTGCATTAATTGATGAATGCATTCCTCGATTTTTTCTAAGGGGATGCCTCCAAATCCTAACAGGAATGTTGGATACTTATATTCGATTGGTTCTATCAGATAATCGCTTAAAGGATAAATGGAGATGTGGCTTTTTGCTGCGATAGCTTTTAACTCATTTTCACTTTTTTGCAAGGGAAGGGAAATTAAAATATGCATCCCGGCTTGATCTCCAGTGATGATGACTTCAGGATAATCTGTTTTAAAGATATGGGTCAGTCTATCAAGTTTTTTACGGTAAATTTTCCGCATCCGATTTAAGTGTTTTGAAAAATAACCGTCTCTCATGAAGCTGGCTACTATATGCTGATCGAATCTAGGGACAGTTGCCGAATAATAACTGAATGTTTCCTTATATTTCTTCAGCAATGTGGAAGGCAAAAGAAAATAGGCCAATCGCAATGAGGGCATTAATGACTTGGTGAAGGTACTTAGATAAATCACCTTGTCGTTTTGGTCCATCCCGTGTAAGGCGGGAATGGGTTTACCGGTGTAACGAAACTCGCTGTCGTAATCATCTTCAATGATATAGCGAGTTTTACTTTTTGCTGCCCACTGCATTAACTGTGTTCTCCTTGTGGCGGAAAGAATCGCACCTGTCGGAAATTGATGAGAAGGTGTAATATAGACTACATTCGCCATTGTTTTTTCAAGCTGTTCCACTATCAATCCGTCTTCATCAACTGGAACAGGGATCGTTTTATTTTGCAGTTGAATTCTTGGGCTTGCTGAATAGCCAGGATTTTCAAGGGCTATGGTTGAATCTTTTTCAAGCAACCGTAAAATCATGGGGAAGAGTTGTTCTGTTCCTGAACCAATCACAATTTGTTCTGGCTTACATACAATCCCTCGTGATTGATAGAGGTATTTGGCTATTTCCGCCCGTAAAGTGTATTCCCCTTGTGGTTCTCCAATCTGTAGCAACTCCTTTGACGGTGTATCAAATAAATTTTTTGCATACTTTCTCCACTGGGAAAAAGGAAAGGAATCTGTATCGATTTTTCCAGGATGAAAGTCAATTCGGATCATTTCTTTCCCTGTATCCTCTATAGGTAACTCATCATGTTCTGTTTCAATATAAGGCAATTCATTTATATCCTCTACAAAAAAACCGATCCGTGGTTTTGAGACAATAAATCCCTCTGCAACTAGCTGAGCATATGCTACTTCGATGGTTGTTTGGCTGATATTTAAGAAATCGGCCAATTTTTTTTTGGAGGGGAGTTGCATTCCAACTTCAATTTGTTGGCTTAAAATAGCAGATTTGATTCCCATATAAAGCTGCTCATATAAGGGTTTTGTTGTGTTTTTATTCAATTCAAACATAAGCATATCCATTCGGGAACTATCCTTTCTGACCATGTTATTTTTATAAAAATTGACACTTTTTATATTGTCAGATTTTATTATACTAGTAATCATGAAGAAGAGGATATTCTTTTTTTAACTGAAAAACAAATACTCGAAGGAAGAGGAGAATATGCATGTATACGACTAAACAAAACAAAACGAGAATTCTGGTTCTCAATGCACTTTTTATTACTTTAACGTTTCTTGCTACAATGTTTATCAACATCAGGCTGCCATTGATGGGAAATGGGGGGCTAATCCATTTGGGTAACGTGCCGTTTTTGATTGCTGCATTTCTTTTTGGCAAGAAATCAGGTGCGATTGTAGGCGCTTTTGGAATGGCTTTATTCGATATTATGTCAGGCTGGACATTATGGGCTCCATTTACATTTATTATCGTTGGTACTATGGGATATATAGCTGGACTTATCGCGGAAAAGATGCCCGGCAAAAAGTCTTTTGTATATATACTGGCAGTTGCAGTTGCCATGATCATCAAAGTTGTCGGCTACTATTTTACAGAAGTGATCCTTTATGGCAACTGGATCCAGCCATTCGGTTCCGTGCCAGGTAATATCATGCAACTTGTCATCGCCGGCATCATCGTCGTGCCACTTACAAAAGGGTTTGAGCAACGGATTCTTAAGAGTGTCCATTAAGAGTGCCTGGCACCACAAAAAGACAAAAGGTATTAAAATGTCCTTTCTGAGAGGACATTTTAATACCTATAAATAGTGTGCCACTCATTAACCAATTTGTTTTGGTATTAGAAAAATTCATACAAGCCTTCGTCAAAATATCGAAATTCATCTATGGTAATCTGATAGTGTTTATAGCCTGCATAAAACGCTTCTTTAAACTTTTTATTATGAACAAAGCTTCTAATGGCCAATGCTTCATCATAGCGAGGATCACCAACTGTCATGCCAGCGACATCAATGAACTTTGTTGCAGCACCATTCACAACAAGAACATTGTCTGTTGTGCAATCTCCATGTATAATCGTTTGGTTTATTGGCGCTGGCTTGTTATTTTTCAACAAAGTGAGAAGTTCAATGGATCCTTCTGTCCATCCTTTTTTTACATAATACTCTGCTTTTAGGAGACGTTCAGATAGCCATTCATTTGCATAATGGAAAGGATCCAATATTTCTGTAGTATGCAGTTTATGTAAAAGTCGGCCAAAGCTTTGAACTAAAGCACATTTCTCTGTGTCTGTTTTTGCTTGGTTTAAAGCTGCCGTTAAGGTAATCCCTTGTTCATAGGACATGATTAAATGACTGCTGGCTTGTTCCTTTAAAAAACCATAGTAATACGGAACAGGAATAAATTCTTTCCCGATTAACTTTTCTAAAACACTTGCTTCTGTCTGTAGCCAATCGCGATATTTTTCTTCAAAAGCACTTTTTAGTATATAGGTGCCACTTCTAGTTTCCACTTGATAAACGGTTGAGGTACTGCCTTGTTCAGCAACAAGAGAAATAGATGGAAGTGATCCAATTATTTTCTCTAGTTGCTTTAGTGGTAACTTCAATTCATTCACCAGCTTTCTATTATTCTATTTTTCATGGTCGAGAAAAGAGCAAAAGAAGAATGCTTGATAAATAGGTCACTAGAATAATTTATAATAATATTATTATGTTAACTAGTGTTTTGAGGATATTTTTTCAAGCATAGCCGCCAAAATGATGGAAGAGTGCAATAATTTATTGCACTCTTCCATCATTATCCTTTTTGCGAAACATATTTAAAAGCAAGTCACAGATTAGATAGACAATGACAAATGCAATAAAAACGTTGTACCAAAGAGTATCAATGTTTGTTAAGATTAATAGAAGACCTAAACCAGTAATCAAAATTTTTATCAATAAATGTAACTTATTCATTATGAAACACTCCTAACCATTTTTTTTAATAAAAGTAACCCCGTTTAAACAAATTAGTAGTAATAACTCTATCAAAGAAAAAACATAAAGAGCTAAAAATAAATCAAAGTAGAATTCTCCTTTAGGAATAAATTCCGTCTTATCTGTTAGCAATAATTGGAATAGAAGGAATATAAGCGTGACGAAAAGGAGTAATACATATATACATATCCAGTGATGATAAAAACTTATCTACCAGTTACTGCGCTAAATCCATAAATTTATAGGCAAAAAAATAATGATAAAAAAGAAAAGCTGTAAAAGAAAATCGATATCGTTCAAATAAAAGAACAAATACAAATGTAGGCAAAAAATAGCGGCATTTATTAGTAAGATGAGTACGTATGATTGCGTTTGCGGCAAATAAACATCTCCAGAAAAAATCTATTATAATTGGAAATCAAGGTTCATTCTAAAAAATTGAAGTAACAAAAGATAAGGACATTGCCGATAAGGCCGCTAATTTGAATGACTCCTTTTTTTAAGAAACCAAAGTTAATCCCAATGAGAGGAAGAAGCCAAAGGAGTATAATAGAAAGAGTATTGGGAATAGAGAAATCCATAAAAAATTCAAGGATATAAGCCATCAGCAATATAATAAAAATAACAAAAGATCCAACGCCAAAGAAAATCTGTATTATATCATCTCCTTTCCTATTTTGTTTAATATTACCATATTGTTGTTTTTTCGGAAATAGAAGAAAGCAAATGTCCTTATTTGATGGCTGTATTTGCAGCTTTTATAAAAATGAGAAGGAGCTTGATAGATAAATGCCTATATATTTCACCAACCAAACAATCGAAGTGGTAAATCAATTAAATAAAACTGGCTATTTAACTGGAAACGCAGAATTTGTAGATAAAGATTTTCTTCCTGCTTATAAATGGATGATAGAACAAATGAGTAAGAGGCTGAATCATAATGGTTCCTATCCTATTTGGGTGTGGACGACCAAACCAAATTTACAGAGGGAAGGACATTTTAATAGAGGAACAAAAGCTGTATGTTTAACAGTCGAGATACCAAAAAATCAAATTCTGTTTTCTGATTTTTATGCTTGGCATTGTGTGTTAAATAACGGTTTTTGCCCTATGACTGAGGAGGAAGATACTTTATTCGACGAGGGAAGATTAACGATTACAAAGGAACAAAGCTGGGAAAGAATTTTCGATTTAGCTAAATTGCGTAGCTCAGAAATGTGGAATAACGGGGACCAAGTTGTTCAAGGGGTGACACCCATAATCCAGAAAGAACAGATTGTAAATATAGAATATTTTATTGCAAAATAATAGTTTTATCGAAATAAAATCATGGATTAAAAAGAGGAATTAGCTTCATTCTATGGAATTTTTTAAATAACGTCATAGACTGGGAGAAAAAGATGAAAAATATATTAGTGCTAGGCGGCACCCGTTTTTTTGGAAGGAAGCTTGTGGAAATGCTTTTGAAAGAGGGACACCGTGTTACGATTCTGACTCGGGGGACAGTAAGTCATCCCTTTGGCAACGAAGTGAAACATATTATTGCTGATCGTTCTAGAAAGGAACAATTACAACATCATTTCGCAGGTCAAACCTATGATATTGTTTATGACAATATCTGTTATACGCCTAATGAAGCAAAAGACTTTTGTGAAGTATTTAATGGTAAAATTGGAAAGCTGGTGTTTACTTCCTCTTTATCTACTTATTCTGTAGATGGAAACGAAAAAAGGGAGGCAGATTTTCATCCATACAACTATCCTATACAACTTGACAAGAACGAGTTTGTTTATGATGAAGGAAAGCGGCAGGCAGAAGCAGCATTTTTCCATTATGCAGATTTCCCCGTTGTTGCGGTAAGATTTCCAATTGTGTTAGGGGAAGATGATTACACGCGCCGACTGCATTTTCATGTTGAGCGGATTCAACAGGATAGAATGATCGGCTTTGTAAATACGGAGGCAGAAATGTCCTTTATTCTTGCTTCGGAAGCGGCCGCATTTTTAAAGTGGGCAGGTTTTTCAGAGGTGGAAGGGCCATTTAATGCGACAGCAAATGGGAAGATTACAATGAAAAAATTAATCCATATAATCGAAAAGGTTACAGGGCATACTGCAAAAATTACCCTTGACGGAGATGAAGAAAATTTCTCTCCGTATGCTATTCCTGCATCATGGTATATGAATACGGAAAAGGCAGAAAAAGCAGGATTTACGTTTACGAATCTGGATGATTGGCTGCCAGCTTTGATTAAGAAGATTGCAAAAGATAATAAAAAATAATGCACTACTGAAAATTTACAAAATAGGATAAAAACGTACCGAAGAAGAAATCCTCCGAGAATAAGACCATATTTAGTGTATGTCTTATTCTCGAAGGATGTTTTTGTTGAAAGGAAAAAGGAGAAAAGAAATTAAAGGAAGATACCTATTATAAAATGGTCTGTTCCGATTGCTAACAACGGAATTATCAATAATAGAAAAAATTTAGTTGATAGGATAAGTCATATACAAAAGATAAATAGCTCTACAAAAGCAATTTTCGGGATACTAGCAGTTGCTTTGTCAACGCAAGAATAGATGTTTATATTTTATAACACTTCCCTCATCTGTAAATTTAACTAAATACAAATTGACATATCGCATTTTTTAGATATAATAAAAGACATGAAACCTATTGAAATCTTTAAAGCCTTATCAAATGAATCAAGGCTGCAAATTTTACACTGGCTAAAAGAACCTGAACGTCATTTTGTACCCCATGAAGGGATTGATATGAGAAAAACAGGGGTATGCGTTAGTCAAATAACAGAGCAATTAAAAATGACGCAATCGACAGCTTCTCAATACCTAAATATACTTTTGCGAGCTGGTTTGATTAAGACAGAGCGTATTGGAAAGTATACGTATTACAAAAGAGATGAAGAAGCAATAAAAAATATTGCAGCTATTTTGGAGCAAGAGATCTAAAGTAAATGTAACTGAATTCTCTCGGAGAATTCAGCTTTATTTACGCTAAACATATCGACATATCACGATATGTTTATAATTATGATTCTCATATCGTCTTTTCTAGATATGTGAATATATTATACGAAGGAGAGATTATTTTGTCTAACACATTTAAAATTTATATTTTAGCACTTATTAGTTTTTTAGTTGGAACATCGGAGTATATTATCTCTGGTGTATTGGATAACATTGCAGATTCACTAGGAATTACTTTGGCGGCTGCAGGACAATTAATAACGATATTTTCACTTGTCTATGCAATCTTTACACCCATTCTTATGGCACTTACGGCAAGCATGGATAGACGCAAGCTTATAATCGTATCATTAGGCTTGTTTGTGATAGCAAACATACTTGCATTCTTATTGCCAGGTTACACGTTATTTGTTTTCTCAAGAATAATAATGGCACTAGGTGCTGGAATGGTAGTTGTTACAGCTCTGACTATCGCGGCAAAAATAGCACCTGATGGTAAACAAGGTAGTGCAATAGCTACTGTAGTCATGGGCTTTACAGCATCTTTAATCATTGGTGTTCCTCTAGGGCGAATTATTACAGATGCATTTGACTGGAAAGCAGTATTTGGCGGAATTGCGTTACTTGGATTATTAGCGATGATCATCATCTCATTTGTAATACCACCAACAAAAGGGGATGAACCGGTTCCATTAATACAACAACTTTCTCTACTAAAGGATCGAAAAGTAGCGATTGGTTTATCCATCACCTTCTTTTGGCTTGGCGGGTATTCAGTTGCTTATACCTATTTATCTCCTTACCTTTTGAACATTTCGGGTATCCATGAAAAATTATTAAGTGGTGTTCTGCTTATATTCGGAGTTGCTAGTTTATTCGGCTCGAAATTCGGTGGTTATAGTACAGACAAATGGGGTGTATCACGTACATTAATAGGTTCAATGCTACTACACATTGTTATGCTTATTCTTTTATCATTAATCACGCACATTTATGTTGGTGTTGTAATCATCCTAATATTGTGGTCCTTTGCTGCGTGGACATCAGCTCCAGCACAACAGTTCAATTTGGCAACCATAAAACCAGAATCATCAGGTGTACTTCTAGGACTAAACCAGTCAATGATGCAATTATCGATGGCTGCAGGGGCAGGAATTGGTGGGATATTTGTAGAAAAAGTATCGCTAGGTTCCATAACCTGGGTAGGAGTACTTGGATTAGCTATAGCTATTTTTATGGTATTAAAGTCTTCTCGTGGCAGCTACATAAAAAGTTGAAAACAAGGTGAAAGGAACAAAAGATTTCAAGTATAATAGGTTTCTCTTTTAGAACACAAAAAGGAAAAGACAATCCAATTAGATATGTAATTAACATGAAAAACGACCGGATTTCTGTCTGGCCGTTTTTCATATCCTATATACGTCAATAATAAGAAATAAAATGGAATAGTAACGACTAATAAAAAATCATTATTTATAATATTGGCGTAGTTTGCAAGTGATTTGTCGCGGTTTGCTAGTTACAAGACATTATCGGGGAGGTATTATTAAACGGTACCATTTGTAAAGAAGGACACAATTACACTTAAAACCTACTAATGTAAATAGAGAAAGGAGGCCCATATATGACGTTGTATGCTTCTGACCGTATTAAAGTTCCGGCAGGATTTTGGACAGGATTAAGTCAATTGGGGATAGACGCTCTCGATGTAGTTCGAAAAGCACAATTGCCATTAACCATTATTTCTGATTCAGTTGTCACCACAGCCCAATATTTTGCGATATGGCAGGCTTATGCCGCTCTCATTGATGACACTGCGAAAGGAATCATCAAGCTTGCGACATCCTTTGAAACAGATCATTTCCCACCGACTGTCTTAGCAACTTACCATGCTCGTGACTACCGTGATGCCTTAAAGCGGATGGCTAGGTATAAACAACTGTGCCCTCCTGAAAGCTTACATATTACCGAGGAAGGGGAACACTGTACAATTGAAATAAAATCATTGCATAGTGAACAACCCGGTCTGACCATATTAATTGGTATTACGATGGCATTTCTTCTCGAACTGGGACGTCGGGGTACAGGTCAACATTTGACAGCAAGCTTCGTAGAATTTTCGACCCATTCAATTGGCGACCTACAGTTACTTGAAGCTTACTTTGGCTGCCGAATTCAGCTCGGTACAAATTGTAACAGGTTGACTATACATCGAGCAGATCTAGATCGTCCCTTTGTCTCATACAATGCAGAATTGCTAGAGATATTAACTCCCGTACTGGAACAGTCGTTGAATGAGCAGGCACGAGGACCTTCTATTACTGAGACAGTCAAGTGGATCATGAAACGCAGCCTAACAGGAGGTCGCCCTGATATTCAGACTATTGCGAGCGAGTTAGGGGTAAGCGATCGTACCTTGCAGCGGCGGCTTATGGAAGAAGGCACAAGCTTTAAGCATTTGTTAACAAAAGTTCGACATGAGCAGGCAAAAGAGTACCTGGCAGACCCCTCACTTGATATTAAAGAGGTCGCCTTTTTAATTGGATATGAAGACCAAAACTCCTTCTATCGAGCCTTTCATCTTTGGGAAGGCGCTACTCCTTTAAAATGGCGCACTGAATATTTCGGTTTAAACTTGATTAATTGACCGTTTACTTTTGGAACTGTATTAACAGTCGGATAAGTATTAATAATAACTAGAATTTACTTAAAACTAAAAGGAGCAATGGATTATGCAGCTAGATTTAAAAAATAAAACAGCTTTAGTCACTGGATCATCAAGAGGGATCGGCAAAGGAATTGCCATTGAACTAGCAAAAGAAGGTGTTAATGTACTAATTAATGGCCGAAATTACGAGGAGGTGGAACAAACTGTAAATGAAATTAAACTAGAGTTCCCTGATACCTTCCCTCAAAATGCCACTGTTGATATAGTAGATATTCAACAAAGGGAAGCATTATTTAAAAAGCATCCTCAAATTGATATTTTAGTTAACAATATGGGGATTTATGAAATAATGAAATACGAGGACGTCAACGATGAAGTATGGGAAAAGTATATCCATACCAATGTTCTTGCCGCAAATGGATTATCTAAATTTTACTTACCGAAAATGATAAAAAATAATTTTGGTAGAATTATTTTTATTGCGAGTGAAGAAGCAGTTATGCCTTCGGGACAAATGCCGCAATATTGTATGACAAAAACAATGCTATTATCATTGTCAAAAAGTCTATCTAAATTAACAATAGGAAAAGAAGTCACTGTTAATACGATTATGCCAGGTCCAACACTCTCCGAAAATGTTCATCAAATAATTGAGGGGATGTATCCTAATGAAGATATGACATTTTCAGAAAAAGAGAAAAAATTTATGACTACAAATCTACCTCAGTCTGAAATCCAGCGATTTATCAGACCAACTGAGATAGGTAGATTAGCTGCCTTTATATGCAGCCCTTATGCATCCGCCTTCAAAGGTTCTCCGATCCGTATGGATGGAGGTATGGTACCGACTATTTTCTAGCACCTTTATTAAACAACTCTTCGTCAAATATCAAGAGGGTATGCTTTCTTTTTCTGTTTCGTGTTGTTTACTGAAAATCACTCTTTTACTATTTATGCGAACTGCGCACCACTATTATTTTAAAGCCTAATATTTATACATAGTGCTTTTGTGAATAAAAATAAACAATTAAAATGTTCTATTTGTACTAAATAAATTGAAACTAATGAAAGTCTTGAGGTTGAACTAAAATTGTCCAACCCAGCTAAAATGCTTATGAAGTTTTTGAATGCATCACTGTGCAAGCATACTAATATTACTCTGTTCAGTATGAAAAAAGGTGAGTTTTTTAACTCATCTCAGACTGTAGACAAACTCCTGAATTTTGGAAATAGAAGTTTGAGTAAAGTATATTTATTAATCTCTTTGAATTTAGACGTTACTTTCCGCTCCGGGGGTTCGCTTTCCGTGGGGCTCGCGCTGAGCCGCTTCGGCTTACAGCCTGCAGGGTCTCAGACTGTCTCGCTAATCCCACAGGAGTCTCACCCCCTCCACTCCAAGCAACGCATGAAAATGCATTTTTACTTCTCCAATATCTTTTTGTCGACAAGCTAAGGTGAGTTTTTTAACTCATCTTTTTCATCTCCTTATGTCGCAAATTTATTAATTCAATGTATTCTAAAGCACAAAAGAACATTTTTCATTGTTCCAGAAAAGCGCTCTTAACGTAAGATTTGATTAAAAATATGTTTTTCTGGACTTTTCGTTCCGAAAACTTTATACTACTTTATATGAATGGGGGTGTTATAAATTGGGTAGAAGGATTAGCTTTAATAAAGAACAGGCTTTGAATAAAGCTATGTATTTATTTTGGGAAAAAGGCTATGATGCTACATACATATCAGATCTTATTGAAAAGATGGGAATAAGTCGATCAACACTCTATGAGAGTTTTGGAGATAAGGATGAACTATTTAAACTGGTTTTAGAACATTATAAAAACTATGGCCGCCAAAAAAGAAATTTACTTTTTAGCGGAATAGACACTAAAGGATCACTTAAATCTTTTTTTTATCAACATATTGAAAAATGCTATTCAGATGACAATCCAAAAAGTTGTATTATAACTAATTCTTCACTGCTTATTGGACATATTGATCCTTCCATAGAAGAAATACTTATAAATGATTTTAATGAATTAGAAAAAGTATTTAAGCAAGTCATTGAAGAAGGAAAAAAGAAAGGAGAAATTTCACAAGAGGCTGACTCTGAATTAGTTGCATATTCTTTATTAAGTTTAAATCATAGCATTAATTTAATGTCCAGATACAAAAAAGAGAAAAATCTAGCCTATAATCTAGTGGATAAGACTATTGCAGACCTATAGTCTTTCTTTTTTTAGTATTTCGGAACGATCGTACCAAAATAAACAAAAGGATTGATAAAATTGATTAAAAAAACAAATTTTCTAATTTTCATTTTGGCAATTAGTTGCGGATCACTTGCTGCTAATATTTACTATGCTCAACCAATCGTACAGTTCATTGCAAAAGATCTAAACATCTCTTCTAATTTATCAGGATTGCTCACTACTTTGACCCAAATTGGATATGGATTGGGATTATTTTTTATTGTTCCAATGGCTGACTTATTTAAAAGCAAAAAAATAATTACTATTCTGATCGGGCTAACCGTTATTTCATTAATTGGTACACTGATTTCTTCTAATGGAATTGTCTTTTTGTTATTAACAATCATCATTGGTATTGGGGCCTGTGCAGCTCAAATATTAGTTCCGCTAACTATAAGGATTGTACCTGTTGGGGAGACAGGTAAATATGTAGGTAAAGTGATGAGTGGTTTATTGATTGGAATTATGATTGCTCGTCCACTATCTATCGGAATAACTGAATGGTACGGCTGGAGAATGGTTTTTCTATTTTCATTAATAATCCTTGTTGCTGTATTACTGATTATTTTAAAATTTTTGCCTAATTATGAAGTTGTATCAAATAGTAACATGTCATATTCCAATTTAATTGCTTCTATGGTGAAGCTGCTAATAAATACTTCTCCTTTACAACAAAGAGCTTTTTATCACGCATGTTTATTTGCAGCATTTAGCCTTTATTGGACGGTACTCCCAATTTTATTAAGGTCTGAACCACTAGATTTACCAAATAACGAAATTGCATTAATTGGATTTGTTGCAATTGCTGGCGCTTTATTAACTCCTACTATTGGTAAACTAGCAGATAAAGGCTATATTTTTGCAATGACTAATGTATCAATGGCACTCGTTCTATTATCTATCGTACTATTATTTTTTGTTCAAGATCATTCACCATTGAGTGTGATTCTGATCTTAATCTCAGGCATTAGCATCGATGTTGGGGTATCAGGAAATTTATTATTAGGTCAAAAAGTTATCTTTAGTTTGAATCCCGAGGAAAGAAATAGACTTAATGGATTATATATGACTATTTTCTTTTTAGGAGGAGCATTTGGTTCATGGATTGGAAGTTATTCATACTATAAATTTAATAGTGAAGTACCATTGCTCATCGGAACAGCTTTGCCTTTAATCGCGTTATTAGTTCATTTAATAAAAAATAATACAATCAATATATCAAAAAACAATAGTAAAAATATATCCTGATTATCTTAATGCCTCCAAAAGCTAGAGTCAGATTCTAATTTTAGGACGGTAGTAGCGATATTTGCTAACTCAGGAGCATATTATTACTTATCTTTATTCGTTAGATCAAGGAATCCTTAAAGAATAAGGTAAGGGAAATGAAAACGCCCGAATTTCTATTTCTCCTTTTGAGGCGGGTGCGAGAGCCAGTTAATCGGTCACGCCTCAAAAGCTGAAATTAGAAATGATGGCCAATGACGAGTTTAATAGATATCCTCAAGGAATCTGGTTTGCATATAAACTTTACAAAATTTTTTTAAACAGCTGCATTAAGATAGATCAATTTTAACAGTTGCTACAGGAGAGGATTATTTTATTTACTGACCATGCTGTTGAACATATAGTTTATAAGTATACTAAATCATTTGTACAAACTGGTGGGGATATCCCTCTTGTTATGGAATCAATTAGTCTGATATATTACTCTACATAAATGCGACTAGGGAAAGCTAAGACTTGCTGGAGACCGACTATTTTTAGTTAGATAAGTTTTTTTATATCATTAATCACCTGTAAATGCATGCCTTCGTGAAAAATCGTACGAACCAGCACTTGTTCGATTGTATGCATGCCCATATCAATTGGTGGATATTCTTTTTCGAGAATAGCTCCATATTTCTCTAATATTGCTTGTGGTTGTGATTGCAAAAGTACTTTTAATTCCGTAAAAGAAGGTGTCTCCACTGTAAAGTTGGCTGGCGTAGTACCGAAACCAAACCATTGATTGAATTGTTTTGAGATAGCAGTGGGTACTTTAGTCAATGCCTCAATCCATAATAACTGGTCAACGTATAGGTGACCAAGATTCCAGCGGATATTATTCCTAAAGCCCGCTGGAATGATTTCTGCTTGTTCTTCTGTCACCAATTCAACAGTCCCTAAAAGTTCCTTTCGATAGGTTTCTAATTGTTTAAGCAAAACTTCCTGACGTGGTTTCATTTTATCCACTCCCTAAACATTAATTTACTCTAAACATTCGCTGTTTTTTTGTTTTTTCCTGCACTGGAAGAATAGAGATTTGTCTAGCGGAAATACTAGAAAAAACAGAATTACAGTTAGGAGAAGAACAATGCCTCGCAAGGATGTAGAGATTAGTGAAGAAGTAGAAAAGGAACAGACGAATACGAAAAAGAAAGAAGGAGAAGAAGATAAATTAAACCGGATGCTGGCAGCCGTATTGGAGTATATTTCCGATGATGAAGTAGAAGAAATCGACATTGATTACATATTGGATCAGACAGAAGGACTACGCGACTGGTGGAATCAATACCGAGAGAAAAACCGCAAACGCATGGAGAAAGAAATAAAAGAGTCATTAGGGGAATTATCCCTTGAAGAATTGGAGAAGATACGGGAACAAATAAAGGCAAAGCAATAAAAAAAATGGTTTTCATCGTCACTGTTGAAAACCATTTTTTAATTTTTTTATTAAAAAAGCAGAAAAATGTGGATGTGAACAGCATTTTCCTTTGATAGAATAAGAGAATCGAATTGGTAGATACAATATTAAGAAATTCTTAAGAATTTTGCTTGGCAGATGTTAAGAATTTTTTTCTATGATAGAGACAGCGAAAGAGAGAGAAAGCAGGTGGTTTTAAGGTGGAGAATGTCAATGTGCTCGTGGTGGACGATGAAAAAGAAATAAGAGATGCTATTGAAATTTATCTTAAAAACGAAGGGATTACGGTATTAAAAGCAAGTGATGGAATAGAGGCATTGGAGATTTTAATGGGAGAAACAGTCCATTTAATTTTAATGGATATTATGATGCCAAATTTAGATGGAATTTCGGCTACTTATAAAATTCGCGAGCAAAAAAATATTCCGATTATTATGCTGACAGCCAAAAGCGAGGATACAGATAAAATATTGGGATTGCAAATAGGGGCAGATGATTATATCACAAAGCCATTTAATCCAATGGAGCTTGTTGCACGAGTGAAATCGCAGTTGCGAAGATATGTAACACTTGGCACCTTTGATGGTGTGAAGAAAAAAATAGACCTTCATGGATTAACATTAGACCAGGAGGCGAAAGAAGTTGCGGTAAATGGAGAAAGTGTAAAGCTGACTCCGATTGAATATAAAATTGTTGTTTTATTGATGAAAAATGCAGGCAGAGTATTCTCGATTGCAGAAATTTATGAAAGTGTTTGGAAAGAACCTGGATACAATGCCGAAAATACGGTAGCAGTACATATACGAAAAATACGTGAAAAAATTGAAGTGGATCCAAAAAATCCTCGCTTCTTAAAGGTGGTGTGGGGCATTGGCTACAAAATCGAGAAGTAAAGGCTTTTTTATTGTTTGGACACTGCTTATTACACTCGCGCTGAGTGGAATTGTATCTGTAGATATGTGGTTTAACCGTTATTTACACACGGATTTTTATCAAACATCGATATTTCAAGAAAGAATGCAATATTATAAGGATCTTCTAAGTGAAAATGAGTTATATTATGTTCCGATTGAAGAGGCAAAGAAAAAAATAACCGTATCAGCTAAAGAAATAAATGAATACCGTTATTATTATGGTGATTTAAATGAACAAATTCAAAACATAAAAAGTCAGTATGAAGAGCAAATTCAGACCGCTAAAGAAACAGGAAGCTCAGAAGCAGAACAGCTATATACAGAAGAAAGAGATAAGAAAATAGCTGATATTACGAAAAATTTCCAAAGTGATGAATACGTAGAAGATAAGATTAAGAAAGAAAAAGCAAGGCAATTAGATGAATACTATCAAGAATTACAGAATAGAGAATATGAGTATAAAGACTGGACTGATTCCTTCCTTTTTTATTTTGAAAATAACAAAACTGGAAAAATAGTAACAAATGTTGATCTTGCACCTGGCGAAACGATTGAGAGTAAGCTGAAACAGAAAAAAACAAAATTTCTTAGCGATATCCATATAGACCCAAAAGATGAGTGGGAACAGCATTATATTTCCATAAATTCTCCTTGGTATGAGTTTGGTGATTCCGATGATGTTGCTATAGAAGTGTCTATTCTAAATGACATCAAGAAGAATATCGGCAGCTTTGAAGGAGTTATTGCGGTTCCTGAAAATCTAAGTGCCAAAAGTATGCTGCATACAGACATGGATAATTATAAAACGCAACAAAAGCAAGTGATCTACTTTAGTGTTATTAGTATCATCAGCCTAGTTGCCAGCTGTATTCTCCTTTTAACAAAAAGAAGAAATTTAACACAATGGGAGTTCCCATTTTATAAGAAAATTCCTATTGATATTGGGATTATTTTTCTCCTTATAAGTTTAGCTGTTGCTATTATAGGTGTATGGGGAGTAAATGATCAAATAGAATTAAATTTATATAATGACGGCTCCTATTGGAAGGAAATTATTTTATTTGGCTGTTTAGCTTGGCTGTTTATATCCTTGTCCTTTATCCAAATGTCTCTATTATATAAGGAAATAGTAAAAGGCGATAAATCAATTTGGACAAAAACATTTGTTGGAAAATGTGTTAAAACAATCGGAAAACCAATGCTGCTATTATTTTCAAGTAGAAGTCCATTGACTAAATTAATCCTTTGTTTAATGATTGTTTTCGCGCTAGGATTTTGTTTAATGGCAGTGATTGTGGAACCATTTTTTGTGTTGTTCTTTCTTATTGCGGTCATAATTATCGGCATACCAGCCATCCATTATTTAGTGAAAAATGCAAAGTCTCTAGGTCAGTTAGTTCTATATACAAAGGAAATCAGGAGCGGTCGAAAAGTAAGTGACTTAGATATAAAAGCATCTAGTGAACTTTCAGCATTAGCAGAGACAATCAATACACTAAAAAATGGCGTGATTTATTCCCAAAATGCTCAAGAAAAAAGCGAACGCCTAAAAACAGAGTTAATTACGAATGTCAGTCATGATTTGCGAACACCTTTAACATCAATCATCAATTACACGGAATTATTGAAGAAAAAAAATCTATCTGAGGAAGAAAAAGAGGGATATCTAGGTATTATCGATCGGAAATCCCAACGATTAAAAGTACTAATTGATGATTTATTCGAGGTTTCGAAAATGGTCAGCGGCAATGTGGAATTAAAGAAGGAAAAAATAGACTTAGTGCAGCTTTTACAGCAAGCGTTAGGTGAATATGATGAAACAATTAAAGCGACAACACTTGATTTTCGTGTAACCAATCAAGAACCGTCGATTTATGCAACTGTAGATGGTCAGAAGCTTTGGAGAGTATTTGATAATTTAATAGGCAATATTTTGAAATATTCTTTAGAGCATTCACGTGTCTATATTTCCATTAAACTAGAAAAAGACCAAGCTATTTTGCAGTTTAAAAATATATCTAAGTATGAGCTTGACGATAATCTTGATGAATTATATGAGCGTTTTAAACGAGGGGATACATCGAGGCATACAGAAGGATCAGGTCTAGGACTTGCGATTGCGAAATCAATCATAGATCTACACCAAGGCATGATGAAAATCGAGACAGATGGCGATCTATTTAAAGTTACGCTCGCATTAAATCTAAGCGATTTGTAGTGAAAAGAAGTATGAATAAAAAACAAGCAGCCAAGCTGTATGCCTTAATATTTCCGATTACTCGCAATAAAAAGACAGCAACAAAAATAGTAATGGAAATGCTTCAGGCCGATGATAACCTAGGAGAGAAAGAATTAGCCCGCAAAGCAGTTAATAGAGCCATTGAAATGGTGAGAAAATAAATACGAAAAATACTTTCTTTTCAACTAGAAAAGGAGGTATTTTTTTGTAGGAGAAATTTATGGTAAAATAATGGAAAGATTGCAAAAAGTCGCAAAAAAAGAAGGGATGGGGGGAAAACACTTGACTCAAAATACACAACCGCAATATGCGCCGCCTAAACATATTGTTTCGGCTGCTTCGATTGTCATCAATGAACAAAAAGAAATCTTATTAATCAAAGGACCTAAAAGAGGCTGGGAAATGCCAGGTGGCCAAGTGGAAGAGGGTGAGTCCCTTAAAGCTGCCGTGATTAGAGAAACAAAAGAGGAATCAGGAATTGATATTGAAGTAATAAAATTTTGTGGAATCTTTCAAAATGTCAATGGTTCTATATGCAATACATTATTCTTAGCTAAACCGGTTGGCGGGGAATTTACTACATCACCAGAAAGCTTAGAAGTAGGATTTTTCCCTATTGAGGAAGCGCTCAACATGGTGAAATATAAGAATTTTAGACAAAGAATAGAATACTGTTTGGATGAGAAGCGACAACCTTTTTATGTAGGATTTTAAAGAGATTAAGATTTAAATAGAAAGGCAGTGAATGATGAGCAGCTATAAAGCAGTTCTATTTGATTTAGATGATACTTTGCTTGATAGAGATAAAGCAGTAGAAAAGTTATTTTTCATTCTGTTAGAAAAGTGTTATGTAGATATTAGTGATTCCTTAAAAAGGGAAATGTTGTTAGAATTCAAAGAACAGGACAAGCAAAGCTACGGTCAAAAAGATAAAACAAAAGTTTTAGAATCATTTTTTGCTATGTTTCCACCAAAATACAGAATTCCACATAATGACATATTAGCTTTTTGGAATAAGCATTTTCCCTATTGTTTTTCTGTGAACCAAGAGAGAATAAATATAGTAAATAAGATAAAGAATAAAGCGAGGGTAGCAATTATCACAAATGGTACAATCCATAGACAAAAAGCAAAAATTCAGAACACCAATTTACATAGCTATTTTGATCCAATTATTATTTCCGATGAAGTGGGATTGAGTAAACCAGACAAACGTATATTTGAACTGGCTTTAAATATGCTGAATGTTCAGCCAGAGGAAGCATTATCGTTGGGGATGACATAGAAATAGATATAAATGGTTGTCAAAATGCCCATATAAAAGGTGTATGGTTTAATCCTCGAAAGATCAAGAATCCTACCGAGATTATGCCATTTGCCGAAATTCATTCTTTTGATTGTTTATTAAATTATTTTTCATAAGATAATAATGTTTGTTTCAGAAAACAGAAGTAGACGTATCCTTCCATAAGGATTGGCACACATTTTTTAAATGTACCTGCTTGAAAATGTAAAAGGGCTGAACCATCCGGTATAGAAAAAAGGGGGATGATCCCTTTTTTCTTACAATAAATAACTATCTATTTACCTATAAAACAAACGCAAAATAAGCTTCTTCCTGCTCAGTATCCTCGAAATATTTAATGCCCATATACTGAAAACCAATTTTGCCGAGTACATCTAAGGAAGCCTTGTTCTCAATACTTGCAGAAGCAATTACTTTTTGGATATTCCCTTGCTCTTTTGCGAACGTTAAACAGGCAATGCCAGCTTCTGTAGCGTACCCTTTATTCCAATTAGCTTTGGAGAAATGGAAAATAAGTTCAGCTTGATCAACAGATTCTTCAATATTAAAGCCTGCTGCTCCAATAACTAGATTGGTTGTCAAATCAATAACGCCATAAACGGAAAGGCCAAAATCTTTTTGGCATTGCTGATAAAAGTCAATAACTTGAGGCAATAATGCAGAAGAAGTGCTGCCACCACAATATTTCATAACTTCTTCATTTCCCCAAAATTGTTCACATGCATCTATATCTTCTATTGTTAATAAACGAAAACCTAGTCGCTCACTTGCAAAAAGTAAATCCAATAAAAAAACTCCTTTAAAAAATTCTAGTGTTTATCTTAATCATTTTAGCGTATTGGAGCCCGTTTATGCAAAATTAAATTGCCTCAGACCGCACTAGTAGAGATATTGTAGACCGAAAAATAGAGGATCGTAAAAAGTCACAAGGATAACAAATTATATACAATTAGAAAGGTAGAATGGGTTCTTAACGGTTAGCAAGAGTCAAACTATTTGAGGAAATTAGATAGGAAAATCGCAGTTAGATCAGAAGGTTGCAACAAACCATCAAGTGGGCGATAACCTTCCACTTGATGGAAGTTATAATATATTATGAAGTTTCATATTTACTAATAGAAGTTGTGATACTTTCAGCTAGTTGGGAACAGTCTCCTTCAAACATGTGAAAAGTTAAAGAATGTAGTAAATGGTCGAATTGATCATGTGGAGATCCTTCATTGCTTATTTCGGTAGACCAATTAATTTTAGGGATGGAAATAACAAACGAATCAGTTGTTTTCATGATGTATAGTTTCGTATCTTTTAGTCCATGTTGGGCAATATCTTCTAATAAAGTAATCATTTCAACAACCTCCCCCCTATTTTTATTTCCATTATACTCCTTTTTTTCGACGTAATTTTCCAAAAATAGAAAATTTAATAAAATTGTTAAAGGATTGTTATGTTTGAAATAAAAAGAGGGAGGATTATTTTGTTATTCTTATCGAGAAGAAGAATTTAATCATGATAATTTTTAACTCATTATAAGTATCTTATTGAAAAAATGGGATATTTTGAAAAAATGAAACGGTAAGAATTATCGTGAATAAAGAGCCAGCAGATGTTAATAAAACGATTTTGCGATTGTTTTGTTCTTTCGATGGCTTCAAAAGCTCATAAATTTGTATAGACCATACAGCTATTGCGGCTAATGCAATAATAAAGATAGCGGTACTATTCATATTTTTCACTCCTCAGGACAGTTTTTTATGATCTATCATTTGTAGAAGAGATGACTGTCTATTATAAAGCGTATTACTTTAAAATCAATTTTATCTTCACAAAAGTCATCTTCATCATATTCTACGGATTTGATAGAAAAATGGTTTCATTTTTTTAGTGCCATGTTTTGCTATGGAGAAAACGCGAAAGTTGTAGAGAAGAGAAAGCACGAGAAATCAACTTTTGAAAAGGTTAATGTTTCAAACAATAGCAGACTGTTATATACTTATAGTTCATTATGTACGTTTTTTACCAGAATAAAAGGATAAGACTAACTAATGATACGTAATATATAAGAAAAATCGGAGTTGATTTTATGAGTAAAGCTAAGGCTAAAGGTAAAGGCGGTACAGGCAGAGGAACAGATAAAAAAGGCTGGAATCGTTGGCAGGCTAGTGCCAATAAAGCTAAGAGTAACAAACCCTATAAAAGCAAAGGGGTTAAGAATCGTAAAAATACAGAAAATACTAGCAATCCTGCTACAACCGAAAAAAAGAACTAATCTCCATATTTAGGATTTCTTACTGAATAGATAAAGTAGCGATGCTTCCTTTAGGAAGGATCGCTTTGTTTTATTCGCCAATGGTAAGTTTTCTTGTACAAGAAAACTTACCATTGGAATGTCATAACCATTTTGCTTTAATAATATGTTTGACAGATGGCATTTCAATAATTCCTTCTCCAGAAGTAAAATGTCCGCCAGAAGGTAATAAAATAAAAGGAATTTCAAGTTTATTTGCTAAGGAATTCGAGATTTGCCAATCGATGATTTTATCGGTTCTGGATGAAATAAAAAAGGATGCTTCGAGTAAATGCTTGATTTTATCCAAATTTAATTCTTGCATATAGGGATCAAATTGTGGGAACGCTGCAATGGGTTCTGCAAATCCAGAAACAAAAATAGCCCCTTTAATTTGTACATTATGACGTAAAAGGTATCTTAAAAACGTAATACAGCCTAAACTGTGGCAAATAAAATAAACATTGTTCGGTTCTTTGATAGCTCTATCTAAATCAAGATCCCATTGCGTAACATTTGCAATTGTGGCATCTGTATAGTCCACTATTTGTATATGGAAGGAATTCTTAAATTCTTTTTTTATATCAGAAAGCCAATTTATTTTTGGTGATCCGCCATATCCATCAATCAAGTATAATTTATTCATTTAATCTTCTCCTAATACTACGATCTAGAGTAATAAAAAAATAACATAGCGTATTCCACCAGAAGATATTTATAATTTCAGTTCTCCCTTTTTGATCGTTAAAAAACGGTTATTCCAAATAGATTCATGATGGTCAATAATATTATCTGCATTTAAAATAGAGCCGTTAATGGTGCTATGAGTGTTTTGATAAAGGAGATTTTGCTGAAATCCCAAGCTATAGGCTGCTCTGATAGTAGTATCAAGACAAAACTCCGTTTGTGCACCAGCGAAAATAAGCTGTTCGATTGCCTTGCTTTTTAAATACTCTAAAAGTTCTGTTTTGTAGAATGCATCCCATTTTGATTTTTTAATTATCTTATCAGTAGTAGATAACAATAGATTTTGATGCAATTTCCAATCGTTCTTGCCCTCATAAAGCGCGGACTGCTCATTCGGATCTGTATGCTGAATAAAGATAACCTGAATATTTTTTTCATGTGCTTGCTTGATTAGTATATTGATGTTTTTTACTAGTTGAATTCTATCGTATAAATAGTTTTTGGGATGGTTAAAGAAAATTTCTTGCATGTCGATGATTATAAGAGCCTGTTTCATAAAATTCCACTTCCTGTTCGTTTCTTTTAAAGTATAGCAAATTGAAAAAGAGCTATACAAGGATATTTAAGATGGAAGCTATGGTTGGTTTGAAATTCATTCTTGTTTAAAAGTCAGAATTAATGAATATTTATATTGAACTTATGATAGATTCGTCTATAATTATAAGAACGAACATATATTCGCTGTGAGGAGGGAGTTAGGGTGAATACCTATATAGGTAGCGCACTAAATCAAATAGAAATAGCTTTAAAAACAACAATCGAAATGGTAGAGACTATAGAAGAGGCTGACTCACAGCAAAGGCCAGATGATAATAAGCGTTCAATAGGTGAGCTCTTAGAGCATATTGCCGTTATTTGTAAGGCTGATTTATTGATATCAAACGGTGCAACACAAAAAGAGATGGATGAATATTATTCGAGTGTTGCATTACTAAACATGCAGGATATAAAGAATGCTATTGCAGATAATTATAAAACATTAAAAGATATTTATATGAATCTCACAGAAATAGAATTACAAGAAAGGACTACATCATATTGGGGAGTAACCTATTCAAGGTACGAGTGGTTGTTAGAAATAGTCGCACATATCTATCATCATAGAGCTCAATTACATACACTACTTGTCTACTGCTGTGGAAAAGACTTAAATATCTCATTATTTGAATAAGGAACTTCCATAGATACATACATTTTTAATTAATAGGGAGGATAAAAGATGCCATACTGCAAAGTGAAAAATGCAAACATATATTATGAAGAAATAGGCGCAGGAATTCCCATTATCATGCTACATGGATTTACGCCAGATCATAGACTCATGAGTGGTTGTATGGAGCCTGTTTTTAAAGAGAACGACGGTTGGAAACGGATATATTTGGATTTACCTGGTATGGGGAAAACTAGGGATTATGACTTAATCAGTAATTCTGATGAGATGTTAAAAGCCGTTGCAAGCTTTATAGATACAAAGATTTCCAATCAACCATTTCTGATTATAGGAGAATCCTATGGCGGCTACTTAACTAGAGGAATCATCAAGCTCTATAAAGAGCAAATATTAGGCGCTGGATTCATTTGCCCGATGATTTTACCAGATAAAGAAAAGAGGACACTCCCAGAACACACGATTGTTTATGCCGATAATGAATTTTTATCCAACTTAGTAGAAGAAGAACGTAATGATTTCAAATCCAATCAAGTAGTTTTAGATGAATACAATTGGAAACGATACAAGCAGGAAATTTTATCAGGATGCAATATTGCTGACACAGCATTTTTGGATAAAATTCAAAAGAACTACGGGTTTTCTTTTGCGATCGATGATGTTCTATTTCAGAAACCAACTTTCTTTTTACTAGGAAAACAAGATTCTGTAGTCGGATATCAAGATGCGTTTGCGATTCTAGGGAATTATCCCAGAGCAACATTTGCCATTTTAGATCGAGCGGGGCATAACTTGCAGATTGAACAGACAAAGTTATTTACTGCGCATATGAATGAGTGGTTAGATAGGGTTGAAGAAGAGATGTAGGAAAAAGTAGTTTGATAGATTGGGATCAAAGGGGAGTAAAAGAGCAGTTATATTTTGCAAATTAATGTAAAATATAACTGCTTTTTTGGATGATTTAACTATTTTTCAGGGTAGAAATATACCCTGATTGAAAAAAAGTAGAAACGGGTAGAAAATAGATAATTATAAAAAAATCAAAAGGAAGAAATCTGTAGTAAAATGATTCATCTAAAGTGTACCACTCTTTAGAATATGACATATAATTTATGAAAAAGGTGATTTGTATAAAACATTTTTGGAAGCCATTCACATTTTTTGTGACAGTAAGCCTCTTTATTATATTTTTCCGATACACCGATATTTTTCAGGCGATTCGTGAAGGGGAGTTAAATTCGGTCACATCTGTATTTAAAGAGAATATTTCTTATGCACTTATTGTCAGTTTATTCCTTATGATTATTCAAAATAGCTTTACCGTTATTCCTTTAATTTTAGTAATTACCCTCAATTTTTACTCATTTGGCTTCATCTATGGCTTTTTATGGAGTTGGTTTTCTAGCATTATAGCCGCAATCATTATCTTTTTAGCCATTCGTTTTTGGTTCCAAGATTTCGTGATTAGAAAGGTGCAAAATCACCAAGAAATGTTAGATAAAATCGAACAAAAAGGAATGCGCTATGTGTTCTATGGAAGGGTTTTTCCGTTCTTTCCGACAAGTATTTTAAATATCATTGCTGGTGTAAGCAAAATATCGATACGACCTTTTACCATTGGCACAGCAATAGGCAATTTCTTTTACTTCTTTATCCTTGCGTTAATTCCTTATGGTGTTTTCTCTACAGATATTAATCCATTAGCATTAATCGTAATTATTTTACTGATAACAGGAATTTTTTATTATTTCAGCAAAAAGAAACCTGCTGTTATGGAAAGAGTAAAGAAAAGAGCATAGGTCCATCTATCCGAAAGGTAGTTTCCTACTTTTCGGCTTTTAATATGAAAAAAATATGAAACTATTTCCAATTATCCTACGTATATAAAATAGAATAGCTAGTGAGGGAGGAATACAGTATGTTTGGAATTATAATGTTGGTATTTGTGGCAATTATCGTGGCTCAAATTTTTTCTCGCAAAGAAAAGACAAACAATATAAATAGCCATAATTATCAGCCTTTTCAAGGAGAAATAGGAGATAGCTCACAAGCGTCTATCTTTGATGGAGGAAATGACTGCGGATCTTCCTTTGATAGTGGAGGAAGCTGTGGTGGAGAATAGATAAAATATCTCTAGAATTTTCTATTTATAAAGAAAAATCGAAACTTTTATACGATATCAATCGTCCAATAATAAAGAGGAATGAAAGGGGACAAAAAAGATCGCATGTTTATGGTGGTAACGATAATTGCTTTTATTTTTGCCTGTATTTGGGTTCTAATGGATACGATTTATTTTTCCAAACCACCAAAACCTGAGGTATTATGGAAGAATAATAGAATTCCGACAACAATTGGCTCAAATTGCTGGCAAGGTTCATTAAAAGGATCTTGTGTTGATTATGTCTATGCATCTCCTTGGGATATGGGGTTACAAAATGGTTCTGTCAAAGTGGAACCTAATTCAATTATTACCATCGACTTTAATAAAAAGCCATTAGCTGGGTCTTTACAGGTTGCAGAAGTATTTGAAGATGGAGAAGAGGAATTTATCAAGGTAGATAAAAATAAAATGACGGTGCCAGCCAAAAAAGGTACACATGTTTATATGATTTATGCTAAATGGGATCAAGGAAATCCCAATTATACGTTTTCTATTAGAGTCGAATAAGGTTGTCTAAACCTTGAGCTAGGGATAGACAGCCTATTTTATCGTGACGATACATATTTTATCTATAAAAAAGGAAGGGAAATGAATGAAAAATCATCCAATATTCAATTTGTTGATCGCACTAGTATTTTTAATATTATTTATTGCCAGTAAGAAGTTATTTGCCAATTACTTAGCAGCACTTATTATTTTTGGTGCCTTTTTTTGTATTTACTTAGGGCGGTCTATCCTTTCTTTAATCCGATATATTGATGAGAAGAAAACCAAGGATATATCTGTCAAAAGCAAGCATAAATGAACAGGAAAACCAACAGTAATCCATGTATGCTATTTTTAAGGATGTGATGAATGTGACATGGTTGGAAGGGTTACAAAAGGCATTAATATATATCGAAAATAATTTGGAAGAAAAGCTTGAAATAGAAGCGATTGCGCGTGTCGCAAATGTTTCATTATTTCACTTTCAACGCACATTTACAATCCTTACGGAAATACCAGTGGGAGAGTATATTAGACGACGCCGATTATCGATGGCTGGACAAAGTTTGCTTCATTCGAGCGAAAAGATAATCGATATTGCTTTAAGATATGGATATGATACACCAGAAGCATTTACGAAAGCATATCGCAGACAACATGGCGTAACACCAAGTGAAACGAGACGAGGAATTGGTAGTCTAAAAATATACAATCCACTAGTCATTCAAGTACAGCTGAAAGGGGCAGAACCAATGAAAGTAAAAGTAGTGGAGAAAGAGGCATTTACGATTGTCGGAATGAAAAAATCTTATACTTTTAAGGAAGATGAAAATCTCCGTGAGATTCCAAAACTGTGGGATGAAGTTAATAAGAATGGAACAGTGAACGAGCTTTTGCTGCTGACTAGGGGAGAAATTCCAGGCGTTCTTGGTGTTTGTGTAGAGGAGTCAGAAGCAGCGGGTAAGGATATGGATTACTGGATAGCGGTTGCAACAGAGGATAAATCTGAAAAATATGATCAGCTCGTTATTCCAGCATCAAAGTGGGCAGTTTTTGAGGTGAATGGACCAATGCCGGAAAGTATGCAGAAAGTTTGGAAGCAAATATATTCAGAATGGATGCCGTCCAGTGGTTATCAACAAGCAGGATTTATTTCCTTTGAACGCTATACAGATGATGATTCATCAAGCGAAAATTGCTACTCTGAAATATGGATTCCCGTTAAATAACAAAAAGCGATGGAATGACTATGCGTGCATAGGTCAGATACCATCGCTTTTTTCATAAATGGTGATTGTTATAGATTTAGAATATGTGAGTTTAAGAGAGAGGGATGCTAAATTTGGAGTATTGGAGGGAGATTCAGTATTTTAATATACGAATGAAAACCATTTTATAGACCGAAGGAAAAGTGGAGTTCAAAAAGGAGATGAAAGCCATTATTCAGGGTAACCGAAGGAAAAGTGGAGTTCAAAAAGGAGATGAAAGCCACTATTCAGAAGAACCGAAGGAAAAGTGGAGTTCAAAAAGAAGATGAAAGCCAATAATCAGAGGAACCGAAGGAAAAGTAGAGTTCAAAAAGGAGATGAACGCCACTATTCAGAGGGACAAGGGAAAAGTAGTGTTCATAAAGGGAATGAAAGCTATTATTCAAGGTAACCGAAGGAAAAGTAGAGTTCAAAAAGGAGATGAAAGCCACTATTCAGAGGAACCGAGGGAAAAGTGGAGTTCAAAAAGGAGATGAACGCCACTATTCAGAGGGACAAGGGAAAAGTAGTGTTCATAAAGGGAATGAAAGCTATTATTCAAGGTAACCGAAGGAAAAGTAGAGTTCAAAAAGGAGATGAAAGCCACTATTCAGAGGAACCGAGGGAAAAGTAGTGTTCAAAATCCCAGGAGTTCAGCCTACAAAACCTGGATGTTTCGCCATTGTTCTCCGACAGTGATATCCTCTTGTCTCCATGCAGTTCTCGTTCTCTATTGTAAAACTATTATTATTGCCGCAAGCATCTGTATTTGCTGATGCACCGCCATTATTAATGGTTTGTCCTAGCATATTCATTTTCTCTGTAGGAGCTTCTCTATAAAATTCTTTCCCATGGTAGATTATCAGTCATCTTCATAAATTAGCGAAAAAATAAACAAATATGCATAGCCAGAATAATAGCAATAGATGAAATGGCAGCAACCAGAATATCTCTAAATGGATGGAATCTAGTTGTTGCCTTTTTTCAGTTGTCAATAAAAGGGATAATATCCGTAAGTAGAATAAGCAGGATTATAGCCATATGGTTGTGTGTATGAAGGGTAAGTTTGGCCATAATTCCAATGTTGTTGTTGAGTCGTTGGTACATGGTGGAATGGCGTAATAATTAGAGGATTACCTGCAGTAAAGCCAGCAGTTGGAGTAACTGCACCAAGAGGAATAGCCCCGACACCCACTGCACCATGTCCCACTCCTGCAAAACCACCGGCTCCAATTGGACCAACAGCACCAATATGTCCACCAAAAGCTCGATTTTGAAAATTCATTATTGTTTCACCTCCTCCAATACTATATGTAGACGGAAATGATTGGCGCTTGCCTTTCTTTTATAAAAATAAAAAAGTATTGGATTCTTCCGAAAAGTATGTGTATAATAAGAAAAAAATATAGGAAATCGTAGAAAAAGAGAGTAGCTGGTTGTAAAGCAATAGCGAATTAGGGACGGTGGAAGCCTAATGTGGAGCAAGCAGTGAAACGCACTTTGGAGATATCATGCTGAAAAGGGAGTAGGCATGATCGGTAACAGGCCGTTAACTGATTTAAGTGGTTATGAAAATAACAATTAGAGTGGTACCGCGGGAATTATATACTCTCGCCTCTTCGTATGAAGGGGTGGGAGTTTTTTTATTTTATTAAAATATCTAATATAGAAAAGGAGAATATAGATGAACATCAAATCAGAACTAGCAAACGTATTAGCATCAAAATTACATGTAGAATTATCACCAGAAGCGATTGAACAGTTATTGGAAAAACCGAAATATGCTCATTTAGGAGATCTTGCTTTTCCCTGTTTTACACTTGCCAAAAAGTTGCGGAAAGCACCTGCGTTAATTGCGGAAGAACTTTCTCATAAGATAGAATCTCCGCTGATTGATCATGTTGAAGTAGTAGGAGCTTATATTAATATTTTCTTAAATCAGCAATTAATTGCCTCTAAAGTAATCAAGGAAGTTCTCGAACAAAAGGAGCATTATGGAGATTTACCTAAGAATAAGGGTGTAATGACAATTGATTTGTCTTCACCTAATATTGCAAAGCCATTTTCAATGGGGCATTTGCGTTCTACCGTTATCGGAAATGCTCTTGGCCTTATTGCTGAGAAAAATGGTTACACACCGATTCGCATAAATCATCTTGGTGATTGGGGAACGCAATTTGGTAAATTAATCGTCGCCTATAAAAGATGGGGAAATGAAGAGGAAGTGCGGAAGAATCCTATTAAAGAATTATTAAAGTTGTACGTGAAGTTTCATGAAAAAGCAGAAGAAGATCCCTCGCTAAATGAGGAAGGGAGAAAGTGGTTTAACTATCTAGAACAGGGAAATGAAGAAGCCATTAATCTTTGGAAATGGTTTCGAAAAGAATCGTTAGAAGAGTTTAATAAAATCTACAAACTATTAGGAATTACATTTGATTCCAATGATGGCGAAGCTTTTTTTAACGACAAGATGGAAAGAGTTGTCGAGTTATTAAAGGAGAAGCAGCTTTTAATAGAATCAGAAGGGGCGCAAGTAGTAGAGCTTGAAGACTTCCCACCGTGTTTAATTAAAAAAAGCGACGGTGCGACACTTTATGCTACACGGGATCTAGCTGCAGCGATCTATCGTCAAGAAAACTACCATTTTGTGAAAAGTTTATACGTAGTTGGAAATGAACAAACTCTCCATTTTAAGCAGTTATTTCAAGTGTTAGAGAAAATGGGCTATGATTGGGCAAAAGGAATGGCTCATATTCCATTTGGTATGATGCTGAAAGACGGCAAGAAGATGTCAACGAGAAAAGGGAAAGTTGTTTTATTGGAAGAAGTGCTTCAAGCAGCTATTCAATTAGCGGAGAAAAATATCGAAGAAAAAAACCCTTCTCTTGAAAATAAAGAAGAAGTGGCAAATCAAGTAGGAACAGGAGCAATTATCTTTCATGACTTAAAGCATTATCGCCTAACCGATATTGAGTTTTCTCTAGAAGACATGTTGAAGTTTGAAGGAGAAACAGGACCATATATCCAATATACACATGCAAGAGCCTGTTCTTTATTGCGGAAAGGAAATTTCATCCCACCAGCTAACTTAGACAACTTACAGTGGGATGAGGTAAGTTTTCCGATCGTCAAGCTATTAATGGATTTTCCGACGACCCTGGAAAAAGCGAATGAGCATTATGATCCTTCTGAAGTGGCAAAGTACGTTATCGATTTAGCGAAAACATTTAATAAGTATTATGCGCATATTCAAATTTTAGAGGAAAATAGTGGGAAAACAGCGAGACTTTCTCTCGTATATGCTGTAACAGTTGTTTTAAAAGAAGGCTTAAGATTACTTGGAATTGCTGCACCAGAGGCAATGTAATAGAAAGAAAATCCCTTGATTAAAGATGAATCATCTTGGCTAAAATGAGGAATAGCTCAGTTAAAGTACATTTGTCATAAAATGTTCACAGAATAGACATAATCTAAGCTGTTTTTTCTTTGAACGAAGTACCCCTATTTGATATGATGAAAGAGGTTAACACATTCAAAGTAGTGTTAACCTCTCTTTTTGCAAAACTGCAGAAATAAGGAAAGGAGATTTGAAATGATACATAAAAAGAAATTTATATCTGGATTAGTAGCATTAGCAGCTGTCTTCTTTATAGCATTACCAGTTAGCGCTCATGTTACCGTGAATCCATCCCAATCTACTACAGAGGCGTGGGAAACGTATACTGTAAGAATTCCAGTTGAAAAAGATGTGGATACAACAAAGGTAACGATTAAAATTCCCGAAAATGTGGAGTATAAAATGTATGAACCTGTCGATGGCTGGAAAACGACTACAACAAAAGATGATAATGATAAAGTGGCAACTGTAACTTGGGAAGCAGAATCAGAAGAGACTGCTATTAAGGCTGGTCAATATCGCGATTTTACTTTTAGAGCACAGAATCCAAAAGAGCCTGGCGATATAGCATGGGATGCATTCCAGTACTATGCAGATGGCAGCATTGTGGAATGGACTGGAGACAGTGATGCTGAGCTGCCTCATTCTATCACAAATATTGCTCAATCTAATGAAACGGTTGATAGTCATGGACACAGCACAAAAACGGATGATGCAGCAGATGATCAACAGAAAGACAAAGATGCCGAGCATGCAAATGAAGGTACAAATGTAAATACGATATTATCGATTATCGCTATTGTTTTATCATTAGCTGCAATTGTAATAATTTTTATAAGAAAAAAATAAGAACTAGTTAAAGAGTTCATTCCTTAAGAGAAGTTTAACTTCAAGGAATGGACTTTTTTCTTTTTACTCTATAGTAAATTATTCCACTACAAGCTTATGAGAATTTAGGGAAATCGGTAGGGAGTGATTAACCACAGTATTATTTATATTCCACAAAATAAATAGTACATTACGAAATAGAAAAAAGGAATGACTATGCAAAATCCATTACGATTTATATCTAGTGTATATTTAGTACTTGTATCAGTTGGCTTAATTGCTCACGTTGAAATAATTCCAGGTATAGTCAAAAGAAATGCGTGGAATAGCGTCCTGTTAACGGTGCTTGATGTGCCACTGTATGTGTTCATACTTCACATAATTAATGCAATCATACATACAAATTCATACATTAAAATAGTAAAACGGTATAGCACACACCATACAATACTATTATTTATTATTACCATTAGGTTTATATATGTTATTAGTGCTTTTATAACGGAAAGAATTTGTTTTCTGGTCGCAATTAACCTATCTGAAAGACTATAATATATTTTTGCTTCGAGGCACGTGCTTTTTTTATGTTTGCTGTGCAGCAATTTAGGGTTATTCTCTATGGGGATATTAAGCACCATACTATGCCCAATCGCGATTTTATTAGGTTTCTTTTTTCCCTTGCAAATACGGAGAATAAAAACTATGAATTATTATTACCGGTATTAGAAAATGGATTTATGCCTGTTTCAAAAGGGCTCATATATATGCTTATCCTAAATTTTCAGGATTGTCCACATATAAGGCTACAATATAACCGCAGTGACCACAATACTTTGCTGATATTGTAGAGGAATTCTTCCTACGGTTTTTTTCGGGATACATATGAACTTGACCAACAGTTGCTGCCATTACTCCTTTTTTTATTTCTTCACTATTGCATTTTGGGCATATATTATTTTTCATACGAGAGTTCTCCTTGTTTATATGGCTCACTAATTATATTGTAACATGGTAAATCCCTTCCTGAAAAATAACAAAGTTACGAAAAGGTTGCTGACAATTGTATTAGCGGAACTAGATTAAGATTAGCTGACAAACTATCCAAGTCTATAAAATAATCTCAAATTTATAAGTAAATATGGTTGGAGTAATGAACTTAAGATAAAAAAGGTATGTTGTATCGAAAGAGCTCAGTGTTGTTTAATGAGGAGAAATTAAGCTATAATGAAACAACATAAAAACGAGATAGCTGTCTTATATGGAGACAAAATTAGGAAAAGAAGTGTGGATACAATGGAGTGGAAACCTGATCGACAAGTAAAAAAAGCAATATATAAGCAGCTGGCAGACTACATTGAAAATGGTATCGCAGATGGATCCTTTCCCTTAGATAAACCGCTGCCATCGGAAAGAAAGCTAGCAAAACTGCTAGAATTAAATAGAAGTACGGTAGTTGCTGCATATGATGAGTTAGAGTCGAATGGATTAATTGAAAGAAAACGCGGCAGCGGAACAATGATAAGTAAAGATATATGGGGAATAACCAAGAAACGTGTTCCTAGCTGGAACCGATATATAGAAGCGGGATCTTTTCTTCCTAATGTACCTGTCATGCAGCGGATACGAAAAGAAATGGCAGAACATGATTTAATTAATTTAGCTAGTGGGGAACTTTCTGAAGATCTTTTCCCTTTAAATTCATTGCGAAAAATTACTTCTGATCGAGCTTACATAGGATCATTGGGGTACGATCATCCACAAGGAAGTGAAGTTCTAAGAAAGACCATTACCAATCATATGGAGAAATATCGTGGTTTACAAACAACGCCTTCTTCTATATTGATTACATCTGGAGCCCAGCAGGCTTTACATTTGGTTATTCAATGCTTGCTGAAACCTGGCGATGCGGTAGCAATGGAGAACCCATCTTACCATTATAGTCTTCCGCTATTTGAATCAGCCGGAGTTAAACCTTATTATTTGACTGCAGATGAAAATGGTATAAAACCTGAGGATTTAATCTTATTACACAGAAAACACCGAATTAAGATGATATTTCTAAACCCAGCTTTTCAAAATCCAACTGGCGTATCTCTCGGTCAAAAAAGAAGAAGAGAGATTTTAGAAATTTCTTCTCAATATGGTATTCCCGTGGTAGAGGATGATCCATATAGTTTAACTTCTTTTAGCGGAAAGCCATTGCTTCCGCTAAAATCGATGGATCAAAATGGCAATGTATTATATATTAGCTCTCTCTCCAAAATTGTCGCCTCTGGTCTGCGAATTGGCTGGATTATTGGACCTAAGCCAGTGATAGAAAGGTTATCCGACGCTAAGCAGCAGATTGATTTTGGCCATTCTAGTTATTCCCAATGGGTAGCAAACGACTTCTTAGAATCACCTTCCTTTGCAGTCCATTTAGATAATTTAGTTAAACAACTTGAAAACAGAAGAAATCAAATCATCGAAAGCTTGGATACATACTTAAAAGAAGAAGTGGAATTTCTAACACCTAATGGTGGGATTCACCTGTGGTGTAAAATAAAAAAAGCAGTCAATGAAAATCGCTTATTAGAAGAGTCGTTAAAAAATGGTGTTATTTATGCGCCTGGATCTACAATGGGGTCAAACGCTAACTATGTTCGTTTTACGTATGCGAAAGAGACAAAAAGCAATATTGATGAGGGGATAAGGAGATTTGCTGCAGCGCTTAAATCCAGTAGAGAATAATGGGGGAAAGATGCAAGGATAAAACTTGCATCTTATTTTTATCCCATGAGAAAAAAGTGGATGGTCAACTTATATGGGAATTGGATGGTCTATTTAGAGAGGAAATTTAGTACTATTAATAACGTAGAAATATTAATTGAATAAGTAATGGAGTGAATGGAAATGACCTGGATTACTATTATAGCATTAGTGTTCTTTTGTATAATAAAAATTTTAATGACGTGTTTGCCAACAGGAGTAGTGGATTGGCTGTTGGATAAATATAGATTGCATTTAAAACTTAATAATATGGAAACAGAAATAATCTACAATGAAATGAAAATAGATGGAGAGAATAAAGAAGCAATTATTAAGATATTCAACGAAGCGATTGTTAGAGAAAAGTATAGTTTATATCCAGGAAGTGAAGAAACATATCTTAACGCTAAAGATGCGGAGTATTCTCTTGTTATTCATACAAAAAAAGGGAATAAGAACATAAACTTATTTTTGAATAGTTATCAAGACCATGTAGATATTGTGAAAAAGTACAAAAATAAAATGGTTGCATATAGCACCTATCCACTTCAACTAGATGTTTTAACTAAAAAATAAAATATATTTTTACAAATTTATAAAAAGCTACTAAAAGGCTAAGCATTTTCTGCTGCCAGTTTAGTAGTTTTTTTATGCATTTTTTGAAAAAAAATATATTAAACAATAATGACAAGGAAATTGGCAAAAAATGTCGAATTTAATACATATAATTTTATTTTGGAGTGTTGCATATAATGGAATTTCTTGTTGACAGTGAGTACTTTAATAGAGCGATAACAGATGTGAGCAAAGCAGTATCCCAGAAAACGCCATTTCCTATTCTTTCAGGTATCAAAATAATGGCTACTAAAGAATCATTAATTGTTATAGGAAGTAATGCTGATATCATAATTGAACAAGTAATTCCGATGGAAATAGATGGAGTACAAGTGCTAGAAGTAAAGGAGGTAGGCAGTGTTGTACTATCAGCAAAATATGTAAGTGAGCTTGTGAGAAAATTGCCGGGTAAAATTCATCTAACAGTAAACGAAAAGCAAATAGCTACGCTTAAAGCGGATGAAATCGTGACAACACTTAATGGTTTTCATGCAGAAGAATATCCAACGCTTCCAAGTATGGAAGAAACAACGCATATTAGAATAGAAAGCACCTATTTAATCGAGATGATCAACCAGACAGCTTTTGCTGTATCAAAAAGTGAAGCGAGAGCCGTTTTGACTGGCGTTAATATGTTATTCGAAGATACAAAACTTACATGTGTAGCTACTAATTCTCATCGACTAGCATGGAGAGAGCTTCCAATTGAATCTGGTGTAAGAGGTGCATTCATCGTGCCAAGTACAAGCCTCCATGAGCTGACCAAGTTAATGCAGAAAACAACGGGAATGATTAAAATATTTGCTACAGATCGCTATATTGTATTTAAAACGAATTCAACTACTCTTTATTCTCGATTAATCGAAGGGAATTATCCTAATGTCGCTGGATTATTCCCCAATAACGCAAGGACAAAGATTACAGTTAATACAAAACAGCTGTTAAAAGGAGTAAATCGAGCTTGTCTTTTTGCAAGTGAATGGAAGAATAACAATATCCATATGGAAATAAAAGATGGTTCGAAATTAAAAATCACCTCTAATTCCTCGGAAATTGGAAAAATAGAAGAAATACAACCGATCAATAAGCTTGCTGGAGAAACAGATTTAAGCATCTCTTTAGATGGAAGCTTCCTTATGGATGCATTAAAAGCAATAAAGGAAGAAGAGATAAAAATCAGTTTTGGAGGTTCCATGAGACCGATATTAATGGAACCAGTTGGAAACAATTCATATATGCATTTGATTTCTCCTGTGCGCTCTTATTAAAGTCCTTTTGATTGGATCATTTGTAAGACAAATCAATGAATGAAAATAAAGAAAGAAGGAAGCGTTATATGATATTAGAAGCTGTGCTGTTACAAGTTAAGGAAGGAATGGAAGCAAAATATGAAGAATCATTTCGCGAGGCATCGAAAATTATTTCTTCTATGAATGGGTATATTTCTCATGAATTACAGCAGTGCTTAGAAGTAAAGGGAAAATATTTGCTGCTTGTTCAATGGGAAACATTAGAAGACCATACAGTTGGCTTTAGACAATCGAATGAATATCAGGAATGGAAAAAGCAGCTACATCATTTTTATGATCCGTTTCCTACGGTTGAACATTTTAAAAAGGTGAAACTTTAACCTAGATGCATAAGTATTTCGCATGAAATAAGAAAATTAGTTTAGTTAACTATTAGGAGAAAGAGCCATGACAAAAGAATTTACTGCCTACCATATTGTCACAAATAAAAAAATGAAGCTTGGACAGATCATTAACTTTGATGAGCATCAAAAAAATACTTTACACCATTACTTTTTTGAAAAAGAACAATTAAACAATCAAAATGAAGACTTTATGCAAATACTTAATAATCATTTTACGGAAACAGGTTTACACTTAGATAAAGAGAATGCCGAAGTGGTTGTTCAGTATGCAGGGCACACCATGAGAGCAATTAGAGAAGTAATAGCTGAAATGGTGAGACTCCAGGATTTTCCTAATCATCCGTCTAGATTGTCTTGCCTGTATGCTGCGAAAAGCTATGAGGATGTCTTAAAATGGAAAGCACTTTTTGATTCCTATAATCGCAAAGTATTACAAATTGTGAAACTTCATGTGTCTGGAAATTATTTTGAAGGAGACGGAGAGCTTCTGCCTAATTTAGAGGCTGTTCCTTTCCATAAAAAATGGAACAAGCGAGAGAGTATTGGAAGGGGAATGCAAAAAATGAACTTCCAGAGCTTTTGATAAATGGAAGAATAGAAGTAATGGAGATTATTCATGAATATTTAGATGAAAGTAAGTCGTGAAAATTCGATAGAAGAATGTTTTAGAAACCCTCGTGGGCGGCAAACGTATGAAAGGAATAAATAGCGAGGGTTTCATAAAGGGAAAATCTATTGTTTGCAATAAATACATTACCATCTATTAATGGGATAATCTTATTGTTTATTTACTAATTTTATAGGAGGGCTTGAAATGAAAAAAGAAAAAGATGCTCCTGAAATAAGAAGAGAAAAAATGCGACAAGAAGAATTGAAACATCCATCTAGTAGTATGCACGGCAGCAATCTTGCTGACTTAGTGGGCGGGTTAGGGTGGAAAGGTACTGGAATACTCATTCTAAGCATAATTGTGGGGGGAATCATTTATGCTGCCCTCTTTCAATAAAGCTGTCTGGCATTTAATGAGAGACCGCACTATTCTATATAAGCTTTGGGAAACAAAATAGTGAAAGCTAGAATCAACTGTAAGAATAGAGATTTAAGCGAAAAGAGGAGTATTAACAGTGATTAATTTAACTTTAATGAATGCAGGTGAATATCAAGGATATCTGTCTAGTGCAATTAAAACGTATGCGGAAGAAAAGGTTTTAGCAGGAAATTGGAAAGAAGAAGAGGCACTTAAGAAGGCAGAGGAGGAATATACAAGACTTTTGCCCCAAGGCGAGAAGACAGAGAGTAATTTTTTATACACCATTCGAAAGGGGGATGAGGCAGTCGGCATTATATGGCTTGCACAAAAGTCTGAAGAACTAGGGTTTATTTATGACATTTATATACTAGAAAAATACCAAGGAAATGGATATGCTAAGGAAGCTTTAAAGAGTATAGAGAATGTTGGTCAGAAACTAGGATTGAAAAAAATAGGTCTCCATGTTTTTGGTCATAATAAAGTAGCCAGAGGATTATATGAAAAACTAGGATATGAGACCACAAATGTATTGATGGAAAAAGACATTTAATATAAATCCACGCATGGTAGGAGTTAATGGTTTCATGTCCTGAACAGGCTGTGAATAATAAGGGTTTAGAAAGAAGTAAGATGCTTGGTAAGCTATTTACAAATGATTTAAAATAGCTTACTATTATACATAGTTTTACTATATACATAGATTATCTTTGTACTATTGTAAAGTTTAATTGATTTAATAAATAGAATTCAGAGGAAGGAGAGAAAGGAAAGAATTGAAGTATTCTGTCATAGGATTAATTTTTCAATTAATTTTTGTTTTCACAATAACTATCTTTAATCCAATTCGAGTTTATGTAATGAATCAATACTCCGTTTATCCTGTAGCATTATTTGAGTTGCTTTTAGGAGTTATAAGTCTAATTTGTGCATTAGTGGGGCTAATAAAGAAAGAGGTTAATGGTCTTTCACTCTTTGTTTTCCTTTTCAGTTTACTAATCTGTGTTTATTTTGTATTTGTATATCTATTAGGAGAAGCAGGAAATCCACCTGAGATTCCATGGTTGTATAAAAAGTAAAAAAATGTATAAGTTAGTTTTCTTAAAAAATATTTTTCGCAGGACCAAAATTGTTTCTTAAAAAGTTAATGGGTGTAATAAGAGGAAATTAAAGAGGAGAGATGTTTTTTATGAAATTTTTACGAGATGATAATTGGGATAATGACGGGTATTGTGAATATTTAAAATCTATCCAGCATGTCTTTGATCCATATACGGGCGAATTCCTTGTGACAAATTCATTCCATGATGGAAGGTTTAAAAAAATGGAGTTAATCAATCATTGTGAAGGAGATATAGATGAAACAATGGATGATCCAACATCAATTAGAGTGGTTATAGAGCACTGGGATGGTACTGTATATGAATTGGTTTGGGATAAAGTGAGAAGATTTTACTTTGATTATGATATTACACGAAATATTGTCGTTAATACAAAAGAAATAGTGGATAATGGAAGAAGTGGGATTGATAATTGGGGTTATGACGAAATTTTAATAACGGAAGATAAGATGTTTTCACTTGAAATAGAACTGCTTTCAAAAACACGGATGTTTATCATCTGTAGACAGTTTCAAATCAAGTCATATTCGGCATAATTAATTCAAAGTACTAGACAAAGTTATAAAATTGATACATAGAAAAAACTTTAATTTAAAGAAGTCAGGAACTTTAAGCTATAGTTATTAAATATGTAGTTTTGGAGGGGAACTATGTTTAAAGTAAAACCCCAATGTTCTAATTGCGGTAAACATATTGAAAGAAATGAAGTAGTTTTTGTCAAAATGCGCTATCCAGAGCGAAAAGGGATGACCGAAATAAAGGCTTTTATCCAAAATGAAGGAAAATTAATTTGTGAAGCTTGCTTTAATACTAAGCAATTTTAAGCAAAGACAAATGGAATGGGATTGGGTGTTTTTCGTCATTACCGTTATATAATCATTAATTTTTTAATAAATTGCTAATTAGGAGACTTAAAAATGTATGAAACTAGATGGGCAACTTACAACGAACTGAATATTGTGGCAGAATGCTGGTATAAAATGGCTTGTGAAATGGGAGAAATCGACAGAATTCCAAAACCAAGTCTTCAACGGCTGGAAGAAGTGAAAAATCTATTTCGGAAAGAATTTGAATTAGGAAATTTAATGTTTCGAGTTGCTTTAGATAGTGATGAAAAAATTGTTGCTTGTGCTGGAGGGTTAATTAGAACAGAGTATGCTTTTCCACTTGCGGAAGAACAAAGTCTTTTTGGGTGGATCATAGCTGTATATACGGTGAAAAACCATCGTAAGAATGGGTTAGCTTCTCAATTAGTTGAGGAAATATGTTTATGGCTAAAACAAAAAGGGGCTAAACGAGCAAGATTATGGTCCAGTTCATCTGGCCGATCTGTTTATGAACAGCTAGGGTTTCATAATATGATGGATTTAGCAAAACCTCTTTCTTAAATGAAAGAAATGATAGGAAGGAAGATATAGATTTCAAGTATTGATTAAAGAATTCATCATTATGATGACATAGAGATAATTATTTTGCAAAAGGTGTTGTAATATGATTAAGGTACCAATAGATCAGTATTCTATAATAAAAAAAGAGATTAGGGAAGCTCCAACATTTGCCCATAGTATATTAGATTTCATGATAGAGGGTACTGTATACAGTGATTGTACGAATTATAATTCATTGCTTTTTCAAGCAGCTTCAGGCTTGTTTTTTGTGACAGGTAGTCCTTCGAACGAGCTATTTATGGAGCATTTAATTGATATTTTTGAGAAAACAGTTTTAAAGGGTAATAGATTTACGTTATTTTCCAATGAAATCGTATGGGAGCAGGCAATAGAGAAGTTTCTAAATAAGCGAGTAAGAAGAATCGAACGTATTGCTTATTCCTTTGATTTACCAACATATATTAATAGAACAACAATAGCTAGTCCGTATGATGTCTATCGAATTAATTCTTGCTTAATTGAAAATAGTTTAGAATTCAATGAAAAATATTATGAGGAGTATTGGGATTCTAAAGAGAATTTTCTTCAAAACGGAATTGGTTTTTGTGTGAAAGATAAAAATCGGATAATTGGGGAAGCGGTTTCTATTTTTAAATCTAATAACTATGCAGAAATAGATATAATAACAGAACCAGCGTACAGAGGAAAAGGGGTTGCAAGTCTTGTTTCGCAACGATTTATAGATTATTGTCTTTCTATCAATATTCATCCGCGATGGGATTGTGATGTTGATAATCGTGCATCCGCATATTTAGCTAATAAATTTGGGTTTACCAATCCTAAAAAATACGCTATTTATATAAAAGCATAGTTGTGAAAATAATATTTCTACACATAATAGAGTTTTGCCAGCCAGCTATTCAAAGAGAGCGAGGAAAACCTTCTGTTTCCTCGCTAGACTCTATTATTCTTTCACGCCAATTATTCGAATCCTTTTATAGTCAGCCATCCATTTTCCATCAATATATAAAGTATCCTTTACATTTCTTTCAACCTTTGCAATGATTTCGTTCTTAGCTTCTGTTGGAATATTATGAAACAGTTGGCTTCCAAACATGTCAATCCAATTTCTTAAGCCATTTTCCCCAATTAAGGGAGTTGATCGATCAAAGTGTTGTGCAAAGGTAACCCGGAATCCGACTTTTTCCATTAAATTTGAATACTCCCCGACACTTGGGTAAAACCAAGGGAAATGCTCTGCGCTGAACGGGAATCCTGCTTGCTTTATTTGCTGTATCACTTCATTTGTTATTGTTTCTACATTGCCTTTTCCGCCAAATTCAGCAACAAATCTTCCACCTTGTTTTAAACATTGGTAAATACCTTTTAATGCTTGGATTGGAGGGTGTACCCAATGGAGAGTGGCATTAGAGAATACAGCATCAAACTCATTTAGATAATCCAAGCTTGTAGCATCACGAACCATAAAAGTTAGACTAGGGTATTTATTAAGAGCTTGGTTTATCATATTTTCTGATTTATCAATACCTAATATTTCTACCCCATATTTGTGGATGGTATTTGTTAAATCTCCTGTCCCACAGCCAAGGTCAAGAATTTTCTCTCCTTGCTTTGGAGCTAATAGCTCGACTAAATTATTTCCGAATTTTGAAACAAAGGAATGTTTATTATCATATAAACTTGCATTCCAATTATCGGTTTCACTTTGATAGCTTCCCATTCTCCCACTCTCCTTATGTATATATTTGTAAGTAGAATTATAATGGAAAAAAGGGATAAAGGGAATTATAAAATAAGTATTTAACAACGAAAGTTATGAATAGGGAAGCTAATATGGATGTACTTTTGATGATGTTTTTCCAAGTTGAAAATGGCGATGGATTTAGAATAGAATAACGGTGACTGAAAAGGAGATAAATTATAAGAAAAGAAACGGGCATTAAAAAGAGGAAAACGTCGAATTCCTCTTCTTATGGCTTAATAGCCAGCCCAAAGACTATAGGCATATTTGTTTATGTTCATGGTGTGTTGCAAATGTTTTTGGAAAAAATCCAATTGTCCTTCGTTGATATCAAAAGTTCCAACAATGGGATGTTCGCTTGATAAATTAAAAATGCTTCGATACTCAGCAAGTGGAATAGCTGGAAGTTGTTCTTCTCCTACAATTATCATGGAGGGATCGTTGATTTCATACCATTGTACTTGCCTGATCGTTTCTTCCTCGGAAAAATAGTATGGTGATTGAAATGCTTCCACATAAAGTCCGTTCCTTGTCGCATAATCGATAGCAGATGGGCAATTAACGTAAGAACCTATGTACATATAGTAATCCCATCCAAAATGCACAAAGAATTTATCTTTAGCATATAACTGACATTCTAGGAAATTTCGCAATACCATTTTGCAAATAAGGCGTATTTCATTCCTCTCTATAAGCATGTCTTCTTGTAGCACTAACTGATCGAATGCAGCTTCATATAAGGAAGCGGTTAAATCTCTTTCTGAGACTTCCTGTTTTGTTAGGTTTAAAATTCTTAATGAATGAATCCCGCTTTCTTCCAAGAATTTCATAACAGCCTCAACATAAGCATTCTCGACTTGAAGATATTCATCTAAAGTGAATTTTTTACCGTTAATGATCTCTCCAATCTGGGTAGGGGAAGTCCATTCCTCCGTTAAGGTAAAGTAGCCATTTTCATCCCGAAACGCTGGATTGTATTTTGTCACACGCCACTGATATTTTATGTGATTAATCATCCTGCACCTCCTCAAATAATTATTATCATAACAGTAAAGACAATGAAAAGTTATTTATTAGTTACTAATATATAGCCTTTTCTTAAAAGGAATAAACAACAGGAAAGGAAATAACTCTTCCTTTAACAGCAAATGACAGACCAAGCTGTGTTATTTGGTCTGTCATTTGGATATAATTTCTCTGTTAAAAATTGAAACTTCCTTATCCTATTTCTGTTTTTTGCCGGTTTTAGCTGCTTCTCTATTTGGAACAGATTGAGGGGAATGATGTTTTTCACTTCCACCATTTGGCGGCCCATATGTATGAGCATCATCCGTAATTTTGGCACCTTCTAGAAAATTATCCTTAGTTTTCATGTATTTCACCTCCGTTTGTAGTATGTGTCTTGTCTAAAATATTATTTATTTGCTGGGAATCCACTTAGTATTAACAGAGTTTTCTTGTCCTGTTGAGTGAAACTAATTCCATTCTGAATCGTATATATAGATAACAATGGGAAGACAGGAGTGAGAGTATGATGGAGATAGTTTTATCAATAGTAGCTGTAATCATACTTGTTATTTCAGTAATTAGCGTGATTAAACAAAGAAAAAAAGCAGGTGTAACTGGATTTAAAAGTATGTTGACACCAATTTCCTTTTTTCTTATAAGTATAAACTGCTTATTAGCCATTTGGTTTAAGTATATGGGACTTGCTGTTTGGCTCATTAATGTAGTTTTGTTATTGCTGGCAGCTTATTGCACAAAATATTTGCCGGAAACTAAAAAATGAACGGGAACTACGGCGAGCAATTTTTTACAAAGAGCTTATGTTGATAATCTAATTATCGCATAAGCTCTTTTTTTCCTTTATTCACTTAGATAACAAGAAAATTCATTTTTGGAATAGCCTAAATATAGATGTTTAAAAATTCGCTAATCCTTAGTAAATAATCTTATAACATAAATAATGTAAATGGTGGTTGCACTATATAGTAACTTTGTATATAATGTGTATATAGTATATATACATTATATTAAGTGTGAAAGATAAAAGAAGAGGGATAAGCATGCAAATAATTATTTCAAACAGTTCAAAGGAGCCGATTTATGAACAAATTACCAATCAAATTAAGTCGTCTATCTTAGCAGGGGAACTAAAGGAAGGAACAGCGCTGCCTTCCATACGCAACTTAGCTAAAGACTTGCAGATAAGTGTGATTACAACAAAACGAGCATATGAAGAATTGGAGAAAGCTGGTTTTATTTACTCGATTGTTGGTAAAGGGTCGTTTGTGGCTGAGCAGAATTTAGATGTAATCAGGGAGAAGAAATTGAAGGTTATTGAAGAACAGCTAAGTGCTGTTATCGCCAATAGTAAAGAAATCGGCTTGCCGTATGAGGATTTACTGCAGTTATTCAATATTTTGTATGAGGAGTGAGAAGAATGGAAAATGTGGTAGAGCTAAGGAATGCCACGAAGAAATTCAAGGGTTTTTCTGTCAATAATATAAATTTAGAAGTGAAAAAAGGCTTTATAACGGGTTTTATTGGCGAAAATGGAGCTGGGAAATCAACTACGATTAAGATGATGATGAATTTATTAAAGCCAGATGCTGGCCAAGTGAAACTCTTTGGATTAGATTATCAAACACATGAAAAGGCAATCAAGGAACGGATTGGCTTTGTATATGATGGCAATGTATTTTTTGAAGGACTGAACTTAATCGATATAAAACGCATTGTGGGACCTGCATACAAGCAGTGGGATGATAGATTATTTTATCAGTATGTAGAAAAATTTGAGTTACCACTAAAAAAAGCTATTAAGACTTTTTCAAAAGGAATGCAGATGAAGGCATCTTTAGCAATCGCTTTATCCCATCATGCCGAATTAATCATTATGGACGAACCTACAGCAGGCTTGGATCCTATCTTTAGGAGAGAACTGTTGAATCTGTTACAAGAGTTAATGGTCGATGGCAATCGTACTCTGTTTTTCTCCACTCATATTACTACAGATTTAGATCGTATTGCCGATTATATTGCCTTCATACAAAGAGGAGAATTGATTTTTAATCAATCAACACTGGATATCACAGAGAACTATGCAGTTGTTAAGGGAGGGCTGGATTTACTGGATAGAGACACAGAAAAAAGCTTTGTTCATCTAAATCGTGGTCCAACGGGGTTTGTGGCATTAACAGATGATCGAAAAGAAGTGGAACAGGTATTTGGTGAGAGTGTTGTGATCGAACATGCGACATTAGAAGATATTATGTACTACACAAAAGGAGGAATGCAATATGTTTAATTTAATAAGACGTGATGCAATCCTTCAGAAAAGGCAACTCTTAGTATTTATCCCTTTTATCGTATTTTTTATTGTGATGAATTTAGACTCTGTTTACATTTTTCTCGTCGCTAGTATTTTTATCCCGTTTAATGCATATGCATATGATGAAAAAGCAGAGACAAATATATTATTAAATTCCTTACCTTATACACGAAAGGAAATCATTGCATCACGCTATATTGGGGCAATTGTGTATATGTTAGCATCTATTCTACTAACAAGTGCAGCCTTGTTTCTTTTTAATAAACCATTTACACTTACAGATATTGTCGTTGGGAGTGGTTTTTTCTTGCTGTTTGCTGCTTTCACCTTTCCGTTGTTCTATATGCTTAAGCCTGGCTATATTACAACAGTGGTTATTATCAGTTTTCTTGTATTATCAGCCATAGGCCCTAGAATCGTTACCTTTCTAGGGGAACATTTAACCAGCATAACAGGTTTTATTATCAATTTATCCCTTCCAACTTTATATACAGGAGCGACCATTTTTATTCTTGTTGTCTATTTAGCCTCATGGGGAGTGGCGACAGTGATTTACCAGCGAAAAGTGTTTTAATATAAATCCCTTCAATATCCAACAAAAATGTAGGTACAGCACTATAACAGACTGAAAAACTGGAGAAGCCAGTAAGTGAAAGAGAAGTTATCCATCAGTGGGGGAAACGAAAGTCTCCATTGATGGGAATTTCTCTCTTTTTTTCAATATAGATTGCTCTATACCTACAAGCTAATGTTTTGTAAGGTTCCAAAATGTCCATTAGAAGCTTGAAAGGAAATTGCGATATTAATAATCAATTGGATCAGAGATCACTCTTGAAATAAGAAAATTTTTTGGGTAAGACAAATCCCTTTTTAAAATGTAAAAAAGTTACCAAGAGTAAGAACGGAAACCTTTTACTAAAAAAGTACTCCTGTTATAATACAAATAAAGATTCTATGTAATAACTAGAATAAGGGGGATACTTATGACTGGTAAAATAGATACAAAGGAAGTGTGGACTCGGTTTATTCAAGAAGGATCTTTAGAACCAGCAAATTTAACACCAGAGATTGAAGAATCTTGGCATCTTTGTCGGCAAAAAGGCTTGAACCCACATGATGGAATAACTGATTGTATCTTGACCCCAGAGGAATTCGAAGAAAGATTGGTAGAAAATGAATTATTAATTACTTTAGCTAAGCAAAATGTTAAGCGTTTACAAAAGTTTCTGCGAGGCTGGCGTTTTGTTATTATTTTAACGGATAGAGATGGGTACATATTATATAAAGAAGGGGAAAGTTCAATTAACATTGCAGCAGAAACGATCCGATTCAAAGAAGGAGCAAAATGGGGAGAAATAGAAGTAGGAACAAATGCAATTGGTCTCGCGGCAAGATATAAAAAACCCATGATGGTTAGAGGGTATGAACATTTTTCGAAAGCATCCCAACAATGGAATTGTTCCGCCGCACCAATTTTTAACCAGCATAAAGAAATGATAGGAGTTTTGAATGTATCTAGTCTCTATCAATCTATTAACCAGCCATATGTGTTAGCATGTGTTAAGCTTATTGCGGATTCCATTTCACTTGATTGGAAAAAAAAGATGCACGAGGATATGGAGTTTTTGCTGCGAACAACTTTCCAAAGCACTGGACAATACATTGTTTGTACCATTGATAAATACATTTGTGCCCTTCCAAAAAATCTTCAGCAAAAATATCAAAAGTGGATTGGCACATCATTAAGTCGATTCGCGCAAGAGACTGGCGCAGTATCTGCTGTACATATCCCAATTATGCACCAACATCGACTCATTGGATATCGAATACCTCTCCGTGCGGAAACAAGCTTTGTTTTAAATGGAAGTAGAGGAGTAAGCGAAAGTTATAAGCAAGTGATGGAATCTATTAAAAATGTCGCACCCACAGATACTACGGTGCATTTAATAGGAGAAACAGGAGTTGGCAAAAAATTTCTTGCGAGTTGTATTCATGAAAATAGCCCAAAATCCACGTCCCCTTTTTATAAATTACACTGTTCGATGCTAACTAAGGATATTCTTCAAAGATTTCTTTCTACAGATTTGCAACGTTTGACTAAGAAAAAGCATCAAGTGGTTGAGGAAGCAACAATTTTTTTGGAAGAGATAGGAGAACTGTCGATTTCCTCTCAGCAAATGCTGTTAACCATCTTACAGGAAAAGGAAAGGGAACATCATAAATCTTATCGTTTTATCACATCTTCCACGAAAGATATCCGTGATCTAGTAGAGCAGGGGATAATAGATCAGGATTTATTCTACTATATTTATGCCTATCCCATTTATCTTACTCCTTTGCGTGAACGAAACGAAGATATAAATGCTTTGATTGATTACTATTGTGACAAAAACAATTGGCATCCGGAGTGGAGGATAAATTGGAAATTACTATTTTCAAAGGGACAATGGTATGGAAATGTTCGCGAATTATATAATGCTCTCGATCGATGCAGAATTTTATATAAAGAGGTTGCGCCAACTGAAGAACAGTTGTATGAGCAAGTAATGATCGCGGAAAAACATATGCAAAAATCGTACTATAGAAAGGATCCGAAGACTAAATTTGAAATTCAGGCAATTACAAACGCATTAAAAAAACATCATGGAAATGTATCAGAGGCAATAAAAGAACTAAATATGTCTCGTGCAACACTATATAGAAAAATAAAAAAATATCAACTAAAAAATTTTTTATAAATGTTCACATTCTCAGTTTGGGAAATAGTGAGACAAAAGTGAGACAAAATTACATGATTGGAGAATAAATAAGACAACCGAAATGGTGGTCTTTCACATTCTCCAATCTTTTTTTTGTTTAATGATAAACAGGTTTTTGCAAAGTAATTATTGACTAAGAAAATGTGCGTCTTTTTTTAAACAAAATGATGGTGAGAAAAGTGAGAAATAATGAGAAAATCTGTCTCATTTTAGTAGTTGAAAAATACGATATATATTGATTTATCAATGTTTTAAGCGCTTTCAAAAAATAAAAATATGTTGTATCATCGAAGTGTGTTAATACTGGAATATAGAATGGAGGAAAGAAAATGAAGAAAGAAACTGCTTATTGGGCCTATACGAAAATGAATGAAATTAGAAAGTTTGAAGATCAAGTTCATAAGATCTTTTCAACCGGGGCTATCCCAGGTTTTGTTCACTTGTATGCAGGAGAAGAAGCAATTGCTGTTGGTGTATGTGCACATTTAACGAATAAAGATTATATAACGAGTACACATAGAGGTCATGGTCATTGTTTGGCTAAAGGCTGTGATTTAAATAGTATGATGGCAGAGATTTTTGGAAAAGAAACAGGGATATGCAAAGGCAAAGGAGGTTCTATGCATATTGCTGACCTTGACGTTGGCATGTTAGGGGCTAATGGCATTGTTGGTGGAGGATTCCCCCTTGCAGCTGGTGCCGCTTTAACAGCCTATGTTGAGGGAACAGATAGCGTAACTGTCTGCTTTTCTGGAGATGGTTCCAATAATCATGGAACATTTCATGAAGCAATAAACATCGCTTCTATCTTAAAGCTGCCTGTTGTTTTTGTAGTAGAAAATAACGGTTTCGGGGAAGCCACTCCATATCATTATTCTACTTCCTGTAAACAAATTATTGATCGTGCACCTGGCTATAGTATTCCAGGAGTAAGAGTTGATGGAAAAGACTTAGTAGCTGTTTATAATGCTGCTAAAGATGCAGTGGAACGAGCTAGAAATGGAGAAGGTCCTACTCTTATTGAAGCGGTTACGTATCGAAATTATGGTCACTTTGAAGGAGATGCCCAAAAGTATAAATCGGAAACAGATCGTGAGAAGTGGCCAGTAGATGAAGACTGTATCGAAATCTTTAAATCGTATGCTTTTGCGAATGACTTGTTAACGGAAAAAGAAGTGGAACAGATTGAGAACGAAGTGGAAAAGGCAGTGGACAATGCAGTAGAATTTGCAAAAAATAGTAAACAGCCTGACCCATCCATGTTATTAGAAGATGTGTATGTCAACTACAAATAATAAAAGAATGAGGTGAAGGAAGAATGGGAAGAAAGATTACATTTTCACAAGCTATCAATGAAGCAATGGATATTGCTATGGAGAGAGATAATAAAGTTATCTTAATTGGAGAAGATGTTGCGGGTGGTGCAACTGTTGACCACTTACAAGACGAAGAAGCATGGGGTGGCGTTTTTGGTGTTACCAAGGGATTAGCAAATAAATATGGCCGTAAAAGAGTTATCGATATGCCGATTGCAGAAGCTGGATATATGGGAGCAGCTGTAGCATCAGCAGTTACTGGTTTACGTCCGATTTCAGAATTAATGTTTAACGACTTTATTGGAAGCTGTTTAGATGAAGTGCTTAATCAGGGAGCGAAAATGCGTTATATGTTTGGTGGAAAAGCAAGAGTGCCTTTAACTATTCGTACAAACCATGGCGCTGGTGCAAGTGCGGCCGCACAGCATTCCCAGACTTTATATGGTATGTTTACCGCTATTCCAGGTTTGAAGGTAGTTGTGCCATCTAATCCATATGATGCAAAAGGTTTATTACTTTCAGCAATTGAAGACGATGATTTAGTTGTATTCTTTGAAGATAAAACCCTTTATAGCATGAAAGGGGAAGTGCCGGAGGGATACTATACCATTCCGCTTGGAAAAGCAGAAGTGAAGAGAGCAGGTAGTGATCTTACCATTGTGGCAATTGGAAAAATGGTTCATGTTGCGATGGAAGCAGCAGATATTTTAGCAAGTAAAGGAGTGGAAGTGGAAGTAATCGATCCACGTTCATTATCTCCACTGGAAGAAGAACCAATTTTAGATTCTGTCGAAAAAACTGGAAGGCTAATTATTGTCGATGAAGCAAATCCACGCTGTAGTGTAGCAACCGATATTGCAGCACTTGTCGCTAATAAAGGATTTGATTATTTAGATGCTCCAATTAAAACAATAACGGCGCCACATACTCCAGTTCCATTTGCAACTAATTTAGAGCAATTATATATACCAAACGCAGAAAAAGTTGTCAATACGGCATATGAATTAATTAATGAATTAACTTTAGCTCGATAATTGGAGGTGAAAATATGTCAACTGCTATTGTGATGCCGAAATTAGGAATGACCATGAAAGAAGGCACCATTGTGGAGTGGTTAAAACAGCCTGGAGAATCCGTCACGGAAGGGGAAGGAGTGGCTGTTATTAGCTCAGAAAAACTTACAAGTGAAGTAGAGGCACCATCAGATGGAGTACTTCTTAAAATTATCGAAGACGTCGATAATGAAGTAGAAGTTGGAAAGCCAATTGGAATAATAGGTAATGAAAAGGAAGCGGAAAGTGAAAGTAATCATGATGTTAAGGAAGGAAAAGATTCAACGTTAGAGGAAAAAGAGCCGGCACAACAAGAGGCGGAAGTGAAAGTGAAAGATACAAATAAGCGAATTCGGATCTCTCCTGCTGCAAGAAAACTTGCCCAACAATTGCAAGTGGATACACAAAAAGTTACAGGAACAGGACCAAATAATCGAATCACGCGAAGAGATATTCAAGCATTTGCTGACAAGCGTGGAGAAGAAAAAGTACCAACAAAACCAAAAGTGGAGCAAGAAACTGCAACTGTTGTACAACCAACAGGCGTAAACGGTGAAAAATTATCTGTTATGCGTCAAACCATTGCAAAACGAATGCAGCAAAGCCTGTTTACAACTGCACAATTAACATTGCATCGAAAAGCAGAAATTAATGCCCTGCTAGATTTTCAAAAGGATATTAAGAAACAAGTAATGGAAAGTGAACTTGATGTCCGATTAACTTTAACGGTGCTTATTGCAAGAGCCGTTACATTAAGCTTGCGTGATAAGTCCTTTATGAATACTCATTTAATTGATGACAAATTATATTTATTTGATGAGGTGCATTTAGGAATTGCCACATCTTTAGATGCCGGATTAGTCGTCCCGGTAGTAAAAAATGCAGAACGGCTTCCACTCGGGGAATTAGCAAAAGCTATATCGTCTGTAACGGAAAAAGCAAGAAATGGACAATTACCAGGAAATGAACTAACGGGATCAACTTTTACTATTTCTAATTTAGGCCAACAGGGAATTGAATATTTTACCCCAGTCCTAAATACCCCTGAAACAGGAATTCTTGGTGTAGGAACATTTATCGACGAATTAAAACTAGAAAATGGAACAGTAAAAACAGTGAAAAAATTACCTTTAAGCTTAACGTTTGATCACCAAGTGCTTGATGGAGCACCAGCAGGAGATTTCTTGAACCGAGTTGTTTATTATCTAGAACATCCATATTTACTAGTGTTATAGATAAAAAGAGTGTAAAAAGTAGATAGGCACGCAAATGAAAAATGATTGCAGCTCTATACCTGTTAGGAAGCAATAATTATTGAGTGTTTGAGAAAATTTAAGAAGCGGAGCAGTGCGATTTTTCTCTGTGATCGTGCTGCTAACTTAAAAGACAAATTCAATATGATTGCTTTGGTTCGAAGCATGGATACTAATTGTCGGCAATAGCTCACCATTTTTCTGTTGCCTCTCTGTAGAAGGAAGGGAATCAAGAATGAAAAAATATGATGTCGTAGTCCTAGGTGGAGGTACGGGAGGGTATGTAGCAGCAATACGTGCCTCTCAAAAAGGAAAGACAGTTGCAGTAATAGAAAAGGATAAGCTCGGTGGAACTTGTCTTCACCGTGGCTGTATTCCAAGTAAAGCATTATTGCGTACAGCAGAAGTATTTACTACATTTAAAAATGCTGCAAGCTTTGGGGTAGAAGTAAGTGGAAATATAGCAGTGAATTTTCAAAAAGCGCAAAAAAGAAAAGAAATGATTGTGCGCCAATTAGAAGCTGGAATAAAAGGATTGATGGCGAAAGGGAAAATTGATGTCTATGAAGGGACCGGTTTCTTTCACTCTAATTCCATTTTAAAAATCACTGATCGAGCAGGAAAAGAAACAAGTATTGAAGCAAAAAATACAATTATTGCGACAGGTTCCAAACCAAGATCCTTGCCAGGCCTAACATTAGATGAAAAGCAAGTTCTTTCATCAGATGGGGCGCTGTCACTTAAAGAATTACCTAAAAGCATCATCATTATTGGTGGAGGGGTTATTGGCATGGAATGGGCCTCTTTACTTAATGATTTCGGTGTAAAAGTTACAGTTTTAGAATATAGTCCGCGAATTGTCCCGACAGAAGATGAGGACATTTCACAAGAATTACAAAAAATTTATACAAAGAAAAAAGTACAGATTGTAACCAATGCTTTAGTTGATGCAAAGAGTTGTAGATTAACAGAAAAAGGGGTGCAAATTAGCGCCGAAGTAAATGGAAAAAAAGACATCTTTTCCGCAGAAAAACTGCTTGTCTCCGTTGGAAGAAGTCCTGTAGTGGAGGGAATTGGTTTAGAAAATACCGCAATTAAACTGGAAAAAGGCGCAATCGTTGTAGATGAAAATTGTCGTACACATGATCATAAAATATTTGCAATTGGAGATTGTATCCCAACACTTCAATTAGCCCATGTTGCCATGCATGAGGGTATTCTCGCAGTGGATACAATTGTCGGGGAAGAAACATATTTGATTCCGTATGAACAAATACCCCGTTGTATTTATACCGCACCGGAAATTGCAAGTGTAGGGATATCTGAAGCAACAGCTAAAGAAAGAGGATATGAAGTCAAAGTTGGATATTTTCCGTTCCAAGCAATTGGAAAAGCACTTGTTCATGGAGAGAAAGAGGGGTTTACCAAGATAATTGCCGATAAGAATACAGATGACATTCTTGGGATAACGATTATTGGGCCACATGCTACAGATTTAATTGGCGAAGCTGCATTAGGTCAAATGCTCGAAGCAACTCCTTGGGAAATTGCCCATACCGTTCATGCCCATCCAACCTTATCAGAAGTATTAGGAGAAGCTGCTTTGGCAGTAGATGGTCTATCACTTCATATGTAATGACAATTGGCTAATTTGTACGATTTGTGTAGATAATATCGATCGTAATTAGCCATTAACCTGTGCAGAATAGTGTCTGCACAGGTATCATATCGTTTGCGGATTGTGAAAAAAAGAAAAGTAACATTAAAACAATGGTTTCCACTCTTTCTAGCTACTGAAAGCAGAATTTTTGCAAGAAACCATGTCATCCGTTAAGCTGAAAGTAAGTTTATTTCCATTCTTATATATATAAGAATGTTACAAAGGCAGGAGATGGCATGATGAAGGTTACAATCACCGATGCAGCTGTTGAGAAATTCCGTAGCTATGAAGTTCCTGAGGGTGCAGTTTATCGATTAAGTACCATTTTTAGTGGCGGCTGCAGCTATGTTTACAATTTTGATTTAGCGGTTGATTTTCCACAAGAAGAGGATAAGGCATTTGAGGATAATGGTTTAACGATTTATTTAGATCCATTAACGATTAAGCATATTAATGAAGATTTAAAGTTCGACTATGTGCAGGGAAAAGGCTTTCGTTTAATTGGACCAAGTGAAATTTATTCTTTCCATTTGGAAGTAAAGCAAAAAGCGAAATAAGGTTGAAAACCGATCAGGTCCTCACATTGGGTCTGATCTTTTTTGTTTAGCGCGATGAAACTATACCTCTCTATTTTCATATAAGGATATAAAGTGGGGGATTAGTTAATGGTTATGTATTTCTTGATGCTATCGTTAGGAATCATTATTCTATTGTTTTAATGTGTTGAACATTAAATTTATATAGTTAAAATAATTTAGTAATTTCTATTCTAACTTTTATTCTTTTCGGTATATACTTATTTAGAGGAATAGTGTCGCAGTACTTTTTAAGTTGATATACCATTATAAATGGAATTATTTATGAACAAAGCATTAGATAAGAATGAACCATCATTTCGTTTTATAATAATAAAAAGGAAGTGAATCGCTTGATTAAATACGAATCCCTTCATCATGTAAGTCTTACTGTAACCGATTTAAAAAAGGCTAAACACTTTTATGAGAAAATATTATGCCTAAAAGAACTTCCCCGCCCTAATTTTGATTTTCCTGGTGCCTGGTACCAAATACAGGATCAGCAACTTCATTTAATTGTCTATCCAAATTCCCAGACAATTCGCAAAGATAAATCGATAAACAGTCGGGAAGGGCACTTTGCTCTCCGAGTTGAAAATTATTATGATACGCGTAGTTGGTTAAAGAAGCATAACGTGGAATTTTTAGAAAAGCCTTATGGAATAAGCGGATTTGCCCAAATATTCTGTGCAGACCCAGATGGTAATTTGATTGAACTGAATGTGGATCAGAAAGATTTATAAGGACAAAATGCCATGAAAATAGATAATGGGAAACAAAGAAAAATACAAGCTAAATATAGAGAATTACAAAATGAAGATAATAAAAAAGATAATATTACGGAAAAGATTGCAATTGTTTTTAGTTTGCTCTTTCTACTTATTATGTTTTTGAATGTGTTTATAAAGTCATTTTAAAATGTATTGCCCATCAGTAATCTGTACATTAAATAGAAAGAAATAGGGTGAATTAATTTATCCCTATTTCTTTCTATTTAAAAAGCAAAGATCACTATGATAGATGTTAAAACAAATAAACATAATAATCCAACAAATAAATAGGCCGATATTTTTACAAACTTTGGAAAAGAGTTAATGTTATAGTTTGTAACTCCTATTTGGTCGCCTGTTGCTTTTTGCAAATGAGCAAATTCTTTAGGTACAAAAATTTCATCGTCATTTGAGAAATCAGCGTCATTCTTCTGTGTTTCATGTGTTTTTATTGTCCTCACCACTTTTCGTTCCTATTTTATCTTTTTGTCATTACTTCAAACTTGTATGGATTATTATGACTTAATTATATCGTTATTTCCTTTTAATTGGAAATTTTTCTGTATTATCTTCTGATAACAGTGACTAAGAAATCTGATTCTTCTCAATCAGTAAAAGGAAATAGCATGGAGGCGGGGGATTTTAATGGAATTAGTAAGACCATCAAAGAAATATAGCAAACAATTAATGGAATATAGATCAGCTTTTTTACAAATAGAAGAACAGCCATATGGTGGAAGCTCTTTGCAAAATTATACAGATTTTCATGAATGGCTTAATAAAGTAAACAGCCAGGAAAAAGGTGAAAACCTCCCACCTAATCGGGTTCCTGCCACTCAATTTTTAAGCATAAAGAATGGGGAATTAATGGGACTTATTAATATCCGCCATCGATTAACACCAGAACTATTGATGGAGAGTGGGCATGTTGGCTATAGTATCCATCCAGCCAAACGAAGGAAAGGGTATGCGACAGAACAACTGCGACTTAGTTTACTAGAAGCAAAAAAGCTTGGTTTAAATAAAGTGCTAGTAACCTGCGATAAAGAAAATACCGCTTCTGCTAAAACGATTCAAAAAGTTGGGGGAGTGTTAGAGAATGAAGTAATTTCCACAGATGGGAAGGAGATTGTTCAGCGGTATTGGATTGAAATTAGGTAAAGTTATATAACCGAATAAAAAATTTAGCAAACTACATTGCAGTCCATTTAGTAATTGATTGGACTGTTTTTTTTGATAGGAACAATTTTATTAAAAAGAACCGAATCGTATTTAGGAGTATATATACCTTTATAAATATATGTTCAACCTGTTTATCAATAAAAAAAGTATAAAAATGAATAAAAATTTATTGTAAAACGATAAAACATGTGGTAAATTTCAATAAGATAATAAATAGAAGAGGTGTTTTTTTATGAAAAGAGGAACTACCCTTTTTTTAAGGGTTGCTGTTGTTCTTATTGGAATTCCAGTTCTTGCTTTAGGATTATGGGGAATGTATGGCTTGGCTAAAAACCCAGTAAATCCAGATTATGCACATATACTATATCCGCTTGTATTGGGAATCTATCTATCTGCAATCCCATTTTATATGGCACTTTATCAGGCTTTTAGACTTTTGGGGAATATTGATAGGAATGAAGCATTCTCTGAGATGTCTGTTAAGGCATTAAGCCATATAAAGAAAGATGCAATCAGCATTAGTATCTTATACGTTCTAATGACGCCTTTTATTTTTCTCTTAGCTCAGACAGACGATGCTCCAGGTCTTATCCTATTTGGAATGATTCCGATTTTTGCTTCCATTGTAATTGCGGTTTTTGCAGCTGTTCTTCAAAAGCTTTTACAACAAGCGATTGATATAAAATCAGAAAATGAGTTAACAGTCTGAGGTGAATGAAATGGCAATTGTAATTAATATTGATGTGATGTTAGCAAAAAGGAAAATGAGTGTAACTGAACTTTCAGAGAAGGTTGGAATCACAATGGCGAATCTATCTATTTTAAAAAATGGAAAAGCAAAGGCTATTCGACTTTCAACACTAGAGGGGATATGCAAAGCTCTAGAATGTCAACCAGGAGATATTTTAGAATATCGTAAGAGCCAAGAAAATGAATAAGTAAAATTGCAAAGGCTATTTGAAAAGTATTGTGACGTATTTTCTAACATAGAGAAATTAAAAACATTTCGGAAGGAGGGAAAGGAATGAAACTACCTTTTTTCAGCAAGAAACAAGCAGCAGTATCCGACCTTTTTCTGAACGAAACGATACCGGAACATGTTGCCATCATTATGGATGGAAACGGACGCTGGGCAAAGAAAAGAGGAATGCCTAGAATTGCTGGTCATAAAGAAGGGATATCAACTGTAGTGAAAATTGTAAAGACCGCCGTTAAATGGAAGGTAAAGGTTCTTACGCTATATACATTTTCTACAGAAAATTGGAAACGACCAAAGACAGAGGTTGAGTTCATATTGAGGCTTCCTAAAGAGTTTCTATCTATATATCTACCAGATCTGATAGCTAGTAATGTTCGCATAGAATTAATAGGAGATATCGAAAAGCTTCCAGCTCATACCCGTGAAGCTGTTGAGGACGCAATCGAACGTACGCGTGGTAATGACGGACTTTTGCTGAATTTTGCGCTTAACTATGGAAGCAGACAAGAGATTTTACATGCGATGAAAGAGATATTTTTGGATATTAACAATGATGAATTTTCGCTACAGGAATTGGATGAACAGAAGTTTTCAGACTATCTATATACAGCTGGTATGAAGGAACCAGACCTCCTTATTCGAACAGGTGGAGAAAAGCGAATAAGTAATTTCCTCCTATGGCAGCTGGCGTACACAGAATTTTGGTTTACTGATGTATTATGGCCAGATTTTTCGGAGAAGGAATTTCTATATGCGTTGGAAGATTTCTGTAAACGAAAAAGACGCTATGGTGGATTATAGGTGGAAGGAATATATTGTGGTAATAAATAACGATTATGCTATTGGGAATTATATAAAAAGTGCAACCTCAAATAATACTTTGTTATATTGATATAATGAATAATCGATAAAGTAGGGAGACTGGAAAATGGAAACGAATGTTTTTGAACAGCTGGCCAAAAGATATGATACAGAAGATAGAAGAGAATTAGCTAATGTGATTGTGAAGGAAGTAAGAAGAGAACTTGAAAACAGTACATCTCTATCTTTAATGGACTATGGGAGCGGAACTGGTCTCGTTAGTTTAGAATTATCGGATTTGGTAGCTTCGATTTTGTTAGTAGATTCATCCGAACAGATGCTGGAGGTTGCCCAAGCAAAAATAGCTAATAGAGGAATTATGAATGCAGATATCCTATATTCTGATTTTACGCAAGACACTCCGAAACATAAGGCAGACGTTATTTTAATGTCATTAGTTCTTCTTCATATCCCAAATACTAAGAAGATTTTACAAGCGTTATTCCAAATTTTAAATCAGGATGGCAAATTAATTATCATCGACTTTGAAAAAAATGATAAAATAAACCATCCAAAAGTGCATAACGGTTTTACAGAGGAAGAATTAAATGAAATATTGTCGGAAGTAGGTTTTCGTTCATCAAAAAGGAAAACATTTTATCAAGGTAATCGTATTTTTATGAATCAAGATGCTTCTTTGTTTATTTCCAGCAGTATAAAGTGAGTTTCAGATGTGGAAGCATCGGCTAAATAGTTTCTCTCTTTTCCTGTTCTGCTTCGTGATATTCGTCTGGCAGATCACTAAGGTAGAGAACGTTGCTTAAAAGTTTAATATCACTATGTATTTGCTTTTTAAGTTGTGCATCTTCACATTTATAATAATCAGCCATTAAACGTTTGATTTCGTTACAAATAAGTTCGATTCGGAGCATGATACCGATCCCTTCGAGTATGATAGACTATACTAATTATGTACCAATTTACTAATGAATGAAAGTGTTAAGTGTTATTTAGTTGGTAGAAGATAAAAAAGAAGTCGTATCCGAACGTGAATCAAGTTTTAGCATGATCGGATGAATTACCTTCTCTCCTTTCCCATGAATTAATTTGATTTTTCTTCGCAGATTAGGCTTTCTTATTGACAAATATAAAAATTTGACATATCTTATAGTTAGTTTCATACTTAGTTATAAATTAATTTTCGCTTAAAAATTAAGACTTTAGCATTCTTTTAATAATGATATTGACTGAATGAAAAAGTAACTTAATAAAGTAAGGAAAAGTGATTTGATAAATAAGTATCCTAAATTATTGTACGAATGTCTTTTATTAATTAAATGAAAATATAAAACCAAATAGAGGTAGCTCTTCAAACAATTCGATGTAATTAGTTGAAGAGAAGCCGACAATTTTTTGAGTTCTCATGATTTGCAGATCATGGTGAATTTAAAAGATTGTCGGCTTTTTTATTGGAAAAATGAAAGGTTTTTTGAAGTAAGTTAGTTAAAGGAGTTTTTAAAATGTTTCTTTTGCACAGTATGCCATCATTACTGTTAGTGTTTTTTATGATGATTATTGTTTCGATGCTGAGTGGACTATTATTTTTGCATCAAAAAGTGCCATTAAGCTATGTAAGGATTCATATCTGGATTGTGTCTTTACCGCCTTTGTTCGCTTTAATCGCGCTTGCGAATCCGAATGGAGCAGAAAATGCAGGTCCTTTTCATATGGATTCCTTGGCTTGGCTGATGACTTTTTTTGTTCTTGTCATTGGTTTAATTGTTCAACGTTTTTCAATCCGCTATTTAATGGGAGATCGATCTTATCGTAAGTATTTTACCCTTTTCACTTTTACCACAACTGCCGCTTCCATTGCTTGGCTAAGTGGAGATCTGCGATGGTTGGTTCTATTCTGGGGAGTAACGCTAGCAGGATTAACCTTACTTATAAGATTAAATAATGGCTGGAAAGTAGCTACTGAGGCTTCTAAATTATCTGGTTATCATTTTTTAATCGGTTGGGTGTCCTTGTTATTGGCAGCAGTTTGGTTATCTCACAGTACTGATTCTTGGCAATTATCAACCGCACTATCGATTGAAAATCTAGCTGGAATTTCGGCATGGGAAAGAACTGGAATTAATTTATTGATTGTCCTAGCGGTTATCATTCCAGCAGCCCAATGGCCTTTCCAAAGATGGTTAGTAGAGTCTGTTGTGGCACCAACACCTGTTTCAGCGATAATGCATGCAGGAATTGTCAATGCAGGTGGAATCATGCTTACTCGTTTTTCTCCACTATTTAATGGCGATTTAGCTTCCACTATTTTATTACTAATATTTGCCGGGATATCTGTCTTGGTTGGTACAGGAATTAGTTTAGTACAAGTTGACTATAAACGTCAGTTAGTTGGCTCGACGATTGGACAAATGGGTTTCATGCTCATTCAGTGTGCCTTAGGTGCCTATGTTGCTGCCATTATCCACCTTATTCTACATGGTTTATTCAAAGCAACGCTATTTTTACAGTCGGGTTCAGCAGTGCGACGAAAGGAAGAGTCTAGTTACAGAAAAACACAGCCCGCTTTTTTATGGACGATCGCAGGGTGGATTTTAAGTTTTGCTGTGGGGCTAGTTTTTTGGCTTCAAGCACCAAGAGAAGGCTATCAAATAATTAGTGCGTTAATTTTAGTTTGGTCTATTTCTATTTCTTGGCGACAGCTTGTTGCTTTTGGAGAAGGGAGCATTGGCCGGATTGCTGGTTTAATTTTTGTAGGAGGAACCGCTGCTATTTATTCTTTTATTCATCATTTTTTCTATGACATATTACAGACTGCTGTTTTCCAAGGTTCGCAGCCGCCATTAGCTGTTGTTCTTATCGTTGGTTGTCTTTTATTAGTTGGCACTGTAATAGGGGCGATCGCTGCTAGAAATCGTTCGTCCATCTTCTTTACTGTCCTATATCTTTGGTTAGTGCGATTAGGAGAAGCAAAGCCAAAAGCAGTAGAAAGTCATCCGAGCTATCTAAAACAACAATTACCATAAAAGGAGGTAATGTGTGATGAGTATTACATCTGTATTAACAAAAGCTAGTTCAAATAAAAAAAATATACCAGATAATTTTGTAGAAAGCGATATTAGTAGTTACATTGAAGCTGCCAGCAAAGTAATTGCGCCGCTTTGGCCAATTTCTACGTTCGCAGCCCGTCATCCGTGGATGGGACTTGAAAAACAAACCTTTGATCAAGTGGCAGATTGGTTAAAACAGACTCGTGATGTTGATATTTATCCTAGTGCCTCTATGATCCTTTCAGCGAAAAAAAAGGGAGAGATTAAAGAGGTATTTGTTAAACAAGGTCTTAAACAATGGCTTGCATCAAATCCCTTTAATATCCCACAAGATGTGGCAGAGCGTTTTTGCCATGCGGCATTAAATTTGGAACCCATTCCATCCAGCTTGCTCACATCTCATGAATTAAAGAAAAAAGCAGAAGAATATAGGAAGCATCATACAGATTTTGCCCATTATTCGTGTGTGCAGCCAATCAGTTCACATCTACAAAGTAAAGATAAGGAAAGATTAATCAATATACTCGATTACCATGTTATTAAGTGGTGTAAATTATATCTTGATGAGTCGCAGGCTGCCTGGACAATGCCACATCGAGAGGAAGGTTTTTATCGTTCTTGGCGCCGGCTGATTTGTTATGATCCTGCCCTTACAAAAAAACAACGTGAAAGTTTAAAAAAGTGGCCAGAAGAGGCAGAAATAGCCTTGAATAAAGGATTAAATGCTCTTTCTATTCCTGAACCAGAAAAACAGAAATATCTTGAAGCACATTTACTATCTTTGCCTGGATGGGCAGGAATGATGCTCTGGCGTTCTAAACAATCGAGTGAGGAAAATAACCTGCTAACCGAATATTTAGCAGTAAGAATTTCCTTAGAATGGGTGCTTATCAATCCGCAGCTTCCTTTTATTCCGAAAAGCTACGAAAATAATCAGTCCATAGATGGTCTTTTAGCAGCTTTGATTCATTGGGGGAGTCTGTCATTAGAGGAATGGTCTCAGTTGTCTAGTGCACAACAACAAGAATACTTGTTATTTGCAGCAAAATTTGATGAGAAGCTTTGCAGAAAACTCTGGCTGGAAGCTTGGGAGCAAACACATGCTGAACAATTAAGTCAAAAAATTAGTGCGAAACAATTCAGTACAAACGATAAGGCAACAACATTAGCACAATTTGTATTCTGTATAGATGTTCGCTCCGAGCCATTTCGCCGTCAGCTTGAAAAAGAGGGACCATTTGAAACAATAGGAATGGCTGGTTTCTTTGGAGTACCGATAGCTACGAATAAATTAGGAAGCGAACACAGTCACCCATCCTTGCCAATTATGCAAAAGCCATTGCATAAAATCATGGAGAGTACGGATGAGAATGAACTTAAAGCCTTTCAACAACGTCAGCAGACCGTTCATTCCTTTAGCGATACTTTCAAATCGATGAAACAGAATTTACTTGCAAACTTACTATTACCAGAATTAAGTGGTCCTTGGCTAAGTCTCCAAATGGCAGCACGCAGTTTTGTCCCAAAAAGTGCCGATCGCTTCATTCATAATCTACGCAAAAATTGGCTGCGTAAACCAAATACAAAACTGGTTCTTTATCATGTTCATCAAACAGAGAACGGGATACCAATTGGGTTTACCGAGGAAGAGAAAGTTAATTATGCCCGCCAAGCATTAAAAATGATGGGGATAACAGATAATTTCAGCCCGTTAGTTGTTATATGTGGACATGGAAGCCACAGTACTAATAACCCTTATGCATCTTCTCTTGATTGTGGTGCCTGTGGCGGGGCTTCAGGTGGATTCAACGCGCGAGTCTTAGCAACTTTGTGCAACCTGCCTGAAGTAAGAAGAGCATTGTCTTTAGAAGGAATAGACATTCCTAAGGAAACGGTTTTCGCAGCTGCTGAGCATAATACAACCGTTGATGAATTAGACTGGATTTATGTTCCAGAGCTTTCCAAATCAGCACAAGAGGCTTTTCGTCGGATTAAAGCCATTTTGCCAAAAGTAAGCAAACAGGCAAATACAGAGCGTTTAGCTAAAATACCGCATTTCCCATCCCAACGCAAAAATTCTCAGTCTGAGGCCTATTGCTTGGCAGAGGATTGGAGTGTGATCCGTCCCGAATGGGGCTTAGCTGGGAATGCAGCTTTTATAATTGGTCAACGTGATTTAACAAATGGCTGTGACTTGGAAGGAAGAGTCTTTCTTCATAACTATAATTGGCAGAAGGATGAAAGCGGAGAAATCTTAGATAATATTATTTCAGGTCCAGGAACGGTTACTCAATGGATAAATCTAGAATATTACGCATCAACAGTAGCTCCACATTATTATGGAAGTGGCAATAAGGCAACACAAACCGTAACAGCAGGTCTTGGTGTTATGCAGGGGAATGCGAGTGACTTATTAACGGGCTTACCGTGGCAATCTGTTATGCAATCAGATGAAGCTGCATTTCATTCACCACTTCGCTTACTGATTATAATTCAGGCACCAAAAAATTATGTAGAGCGATTATTGCAAACTAATGCTGCGTTTCAAGAAAAAGTCCAAAATGGCTGGGTTCGCTTAGCAAGTGTCAGCCCAGAAGGCGATTGGGAGAATTGGTAAAGGAGGGTTCGAGATGATTTTAGATAAGACAAAAAAAGTATTATTTTTGATGGATGTTAGAGATGGATTGGAATCAATTATAAAAGAGGAAACCAATATACAGCCTGAAAACATGCTAACTATAAAATGCTTTGGTCCTGTTATCTCCAATCCTTTTGGAGATATAATGAGGTCAATTATTATTGCTGTCTTTCAGGAAAAAGTAGAAGAAATTTTTGTTGTCGGAACAAGCAGTGAGGCCGATCGTTTTATTTCGATAGATGGACAATTTAAGTCAAGAATACAGACATTGGATTATCTGTTTCAAAATAGCATGCCTGAATTTACTGGTGAAACGATTAATGAATGGCTAAATGGAAAACAAAATACTGGTGACAATATCAAAAATTGTGTTAAGATGATTTGTCATCATCCATTAGTGCCACCAACGGTAAAAGTGCGAGGTTTACTGATTAATAATCAAGATGGAAAGTCTTCTGTTGTGGAAATAAATACAAATAAAACAGCTTAAAAATGTTGAAATATGCTAATGCTGATGGTGTTGCAAATCAGAATGGTATATATTCATTTCTATATAAGAGGTTTTAATCGATTTGTATTAATTTTAATAATAAAGGATGTTCAAGTTTTAAATCATCTTAGATGGCAAATATAGAAAAATTAGTTTTTATCTGTTTAATAGGGGATGCATAATAAAATGAAATTAACAAAAGGTGCTTGTGAAGCGGAAATAAGTAAAGCAATAACACAATGGGAAAAGGATTTCCTTGGTCGGGGATCCTTATCTGTTAAAACAGATATATTACGCGACATGATCATAGTGAATTTGCAGGGCATTCTAACCCCAGCGGAATATACGGTGTGTGAAACAAAAGAAGGACTATTAACCATTAAGAAAACACGCTCCGAATTAGTGGAATCAGGTGTTGAAGAACTAAAAAAATGTATATTAACCATTACGGGAGAGGAAGTAAAAAGCTTTCATACAGACTTAAGCTCTCGCACAGGTGAACGAGTGATGGTATTTAAATTATATAATAATGTTGAAAATCTCTTTGCGTAAAAGGTTATTATCAATTTTTTTAGAAGAAAATAAAGACATTTAATCAGTCTGCGCATAACTTCTACTTATCTTCTTTCATAAGAAGAATAAAAACCCGAATTGGGTTTTTATTCTTTTTAACTGCCTCATTATTTTATAACAGTGTCGTATATAAAAAGGTCGTCTACCGTTGTAGCCAATGCAACGGCTAAGCTAAATGCTAATTGTAAAGTGGGATCATATTTATCATTTTCAATTGCATTTATCGTTTGTCTTGTCACATTACATAGTTTTGCTAATTCTTCTTGAGATAATTTTGCCGATTTTCTTAATTCTCTAATACGATTTTTCATTTATCCACCATATTTCCTCTTAGATAATAATAATGAAATTAAATATATAACTGAAATTGTAACAAGAAAACTAAATGGTTTCATCCCCTCATAATGGCTGTTCGTCCAAGTTGTTACATAGATAGACTCCATAATCTCTAACAATAAAATCCCGAATACAACTACAAAGGTGTATGATTGTGCTCTCATTTTAATGTAATTTGCTCTTTCATCTCCTAATTTTGGTAATGACACAAGATTCGTTACAATTAATAGAATACATATCGCTAAAATAATAAGTAATAAAGCAACTATCCAATTCATCATTCCATCTCCTTTATTAAAATGTAAAAAGTATTTTACATATTAATTTTATCATGAGTTTAATATATGTCAAATTGTTTTTACATTTTTGTTTGTGACAAATTGAAATAATCATGCAACGAAACAATAGAAATTGAAAGGAAAGTAAGCTCAAGTGGGGGAATGACAGTTACCTCTAGTTTTTTCTGCAACGTCCATGCACCCCTAGTTTGCAGTCAAAGTTAAATAAATAGATCCTCATAGTGTACATTTTGATAATTTTCCATTGATTTTAATAAGCTACATTAAGCAAGTATCATCCCTTTTTCCTCCTTTGCATAGTGACATGATAAATATATGATTATCTCTAGCTAGATGTATCTTTTGTTTATAAATAATTCAATAGTTGGAATATTATGTTATTATTGATATAGAAAGATAATAATAAAGTCTATTTCGGATAGAAACTAAAGAGGTTGTTAGGTAAAAGTATAGGTTGATGAATCAATGGGGGTGGTCAAAGTAGTGGAATCAGAAAAGCGAAAAAAGAAACGTAGTAAATGGGTGAATTATTCAATCGGAGTTGTTGTATTACTAGCAATTATGGGGGGATCTCTTGTTATATATAAGCATTTTATAGTAAAAACAAATAATGATTCCTTTGTGGCAGAAACTAAAGAAGGAGAGATTCTTGATGAAACAGGGAAGGAGAGCATTGATTATTCTTATTGGAACGAAGATCGGGCAATATCAACTCTGCATAAAATGACACACCAAAAAGTGTACGCATCCGATAAGTGGGGCGCAGTGCAAATGACAAATGATAGAGTAAATCGGCTTTATGAAATTGTAAAAAACAGTAGTTTTTCCAATAAAGATAACCTCTTAGGGATTCTGGAAAAATGGAAGGTTGGAGACTTTAGCACGGTTGATAAAGATCATAATTATTTTTGGAAATATCAAGGTGGAAACGTTGGGGAAGCAACTGGCATTATGACTGCAGAGGATGAACAAAGTTTCATAGAAAGTACATTCAAACAGACTCAAAATGATGCCGAGGAATGAGTTCCTCGTTTAAAGATGCCAAATGAAAGGATCCAATAAATGAAAAGGATAATAGTTCCAACTGTTTTTATACTAGGAGTAATCGGAATTCTCGTTCTTTTTCTGCCACGAGAGGGTTTTGATATAGAAATCGAAAATCAAGCAAACAAGGATATATCCGGTTTGTATTTGACCTATGAAAATATTAAAAAAGATATTGAAATTCCAACCATTATGGCAGGAGAAAAAGAAGAATATCAGGTGAGTGTAAAAGATAATTCTTCCGATAACTTTGAAGAAGCAGCATTAAAACTAGTCTATGAAGACAATGAAGGGAATCAACAAACAGAGTATATTATTGGTTATTTTGAAAAGGGGTATTATGGAGAAGCTAAAATTAATATCTTATCTGTTGATGAAAAAGGGAAGCTAGAAATAGAAGTAACTGAAAATACAAAATTATTTTAACAAGTCAAAAGGGTGAAAAATTATGATTCATAAATTAAAAGAATACGTAGAGAATGCAAGTGAAGAAGAAGTAAGGTCATTGTTATTTCTTATTCTGCTACAAATAAGTGTGGAAGAACAGCCAGATGAGGAACTTGCGAAAAATCTAAGAAAAACTTATCAAGATTATTTACAAACTAAAATTGATCAACTAAAGCTTGAAAATAAAAAGGATTATAAGGTCGTACATATTGTTTTTGGTGAATCTGCTGCTGGTAGTTTAAGAATGGCACTTAAAGAAATGGGAGTGCAAGAAGAGGAAAAGGTTATCTATTTTTCAGATGATTTTTCCTTTGGACCATTATGGAAGATAGAGGAGGAAATAGGATTCGCACTTAGGCATAAATGGTTAATAAACCATATTAATTATGATGATGAGTATTTATTTAGCTATAAGAGAAAATTCCATAAAACAATTTTAGAAGTAAAGAATATCAAAGAACAGGCGCATATCATCATTTGGGCAGGTGAAAATGCTAATGAACAAACGGCACAACGCTTTGTTCTTTCTTTATTACAACATAAAACGAATGATATTTTCTTAATTAACCCCTTGGAATACAATAAAGAGATAGCTTCCAAATCGGATGCAGAGGTCCATGCAATACATACTGGCGAGTTTACATCTGAGGAGTTACAAGTCATTTATCAAAAAAATAACTGGAAACAGCCACTTACAAAGAGTGCACGATTAAAGTACATCAATGAGTGGAAGAAGATATCCCAACAGAATAAAAATTTAAGAATCTGGGCGGATAAGAAAATTGATAGTGTTGGCGAAGACTATTACGATAATTATATAATAAAAACAGCTAAATTATTACATAAAGAACAGAATAATGCAGATTTTATAAAATCTGCGCGGCTAATAGGAGAGATTATTGGAAATCTCAATCAAAGGATCGGAGATATTTACTTCGAATATCGATTAATCCGATTAGTATTAAAAGGGATATTTGAACTAGAAGGGGTTCCTAAAGCTATGCGGTATTACAGTGTTAAGCTGCAAGAAGGTTATAGGTAGTAAAATCTTTCATATTGTCAATTAACATAAGGAGAATATCTTATGATAGAGAATGAAGAACAAACAGATATTTTTAATTTAGCAATAAAGAAGCTCTGCAAACTTAATAATATTTCTCCAAGGAAACCGAGATTTGAACTCATTGACAACTTAGTTGTGATAAATAATAAAAACCACTTAAAAGATGGCGTAGATTCCGACTGTTTTTTCATATTGAACTGGGTATACCAAATAATAGCCTCATTAGGAATAAAGTTTCGTCAACAATTAATGCTCTTTCCGAACTCGAGGAGAGTGGCTAGTATAGCTGTTTCTTTTAAAAAGAAGGATTATGATACTTTAAATAGAAATTTAAGGGAAGGAAACATTCCTATTTAATAAAAATATATCCAAACTTAGTGAAACTAAATGCTCCCATAAACGTATGTATAAATATATAAAAAATAACGTTTGAACGGAATTCAAACAACGAAACTAAGTTAGCTGATAGGGGAAAAAATGAATAAAGTTGCAATCTTGATAATCGTTGGCATACTACTACTTATGACAGGAATTTACGTATCTGCTTTTCTATCCGCAAATTGGGTAATGATTGGTACAGCACTCACTGTTGTAGGAGGCATTATGACGGGCGGGAGCTCATACTTCCTAATAAATACAAAAAAATAGCCAGATACCTCAATTCCAGAAGAAAATGCCGATTGACAAAGGGGACAAAATGCCTACTAACAAAGGGGACAAAAATGCCTACTAACAAAGGGAATAAACATCCCAAATTGGAAAACTATTTAATATATGGAATGATTTTTGGATTATTAGCTGGTTCTTTATTAGGTACATTTGCAATGATTTCAGGGCATGTATTTATAGCAATAGGCAGCTACGGAGCAGGAGCTGCTTTAGGAATGCTGGTAGGTACCTTATTATATACCATTAAAAAAGGGCGTAGCTAAATAAAATTTATATTCACTGGAAGAGAAAGCAATTATTCCAATTAGAAATAAGTTTTCTCATTAATTCTTAGATAACTATTGAATATTTGTAAATTAACGGAGGTAACTTTAGTGGAAGATTGTTTAATATGCAATCGGATAGAAATGATTAAAAAAGGAACCAATAAGTATTTCGTCAAAGAACTGGAAACAGGTTATATCGTTATTGGTGATCATCAATATTTTAAGGGCTATACATTATTCCTTTGTAAAGAACATAAAAATGAGTTGCATGAGTTGGATAGTGATTTTAAAGAAAAGTTTCTTGTCGAAATGAGTAGGGTATCAGAAGCAGTATATAAAGCATTTAAGCCTATCAAATTAAATTATGAGCTTTTAGGAAATGGTGATTCTCACATGCACTGGCACATATTCCCAAGGAGCGAACAAGAACCTAATCCAACCCACCCAGTATGGTGGACACCTAGAGACCAAATGTATGCTGAGAATGTGAAACCAAATGCTGAAGAACTATCTGCAATGAAAAAATTATTAGTAAGTGAATTAGATAAGATAATGACGTCATACTAAAAACGAAAACCTGCAAAGAGAAATTAGCACACATAATTTCTCTTTTTTGTTTGGAATAACAAATAGATCTTTCCACTTGAATTTATGATTGAGATATAATCTAAAACCCATTTTAGCGTTATCTTCCAATGATCTTCCTTTTATGTTAATCCACTTTCGCAATTTATCATTCAACAAAATCTTCCCTAAAGACAAGTTTCTTTCTTGACGTGGATGCTATTGTGTGACAAAATAAACTACCGAACGGTTGGTAGTTATATAGGGGAGGTAATTAATTTGAATAAATATTGGATGATGGTTTTTAGTGCTGGAATCGTCGAGGTGGCATGGGTTTCAGGCTTAAAACATGCATCAAATCTTTGGGAATGGAGTGGAACCATTTTCGCAATTGCTATTAGTTTTTATCTAATGATATATACGACAAGATATTTGCCAATTGGAACAGTTTACGCTGTATTTACAGGATTGGGAACTGCTGGAACAGTGATCGCAGAAATAGTTTTATTTAATGAACCAATTAACATAGCAAAAATAATATTGATGCTTGTATTACTAATTGGGGTAATTGGTTTGAAAATAGTAACAGATGAAGCAGCAAATCAAGAGGAGGCTTGAATAGATGGCATGGTTAGCTTTAATTGCAGCAGGTTGTTGTGAGATAATTGGCGTTATAAATATTAAAAGATTAACGATGAAAAAGTGGGATGCTTTCCTTTATTTAATCATTGGGTTTATGTGCAGCTTTGCCTTGTTATCTTATGCAATGAAAACTATATCAATGGGAACGGCATATGGTGTATGGACAGGAATTGGTACAGTTGGTTCTGCTCTATTAGGGATGTTTGTATATGGAGAACCAAAGGATGGCAAAAGAATTTTATTTATATCGATGATACTTGTTGCAGCTGTAGGTTTAAAACTAATCTCGTAAAGGAGAGAGTCCGATGAAAAAAGAAGAAATAAAAAAAGCGGCAATTAAGTTCTTTTTGCAAAATGGCTTTGAAGGAGCCTCTCTTTCAGAAATTGCTGAGGAAGCTGGGATAAAGAAAGCTTCTATTTATTCTCATTTTAAAGGGAAAGATGAATTATTTCTTGAAGTATTAAGGGAAGCAAAAGCAGAAGAGATAAAACGCAAAGCGTATTTTTTTGAAAAAAAAGACAGTCATAATCCCGAAACTTTTCTTTACGAATATTTACTATACACAAAAGAATTGTTCCAAGAAAATGAAATGTTGAAGTTTTGGCTAAGAATGGGATTTTTCCCACCCTTACATTTATATGATGTCATCCAAAGAGAGGTTTTTGAAGCAGAGCAATTTCAAGAAGAACTAATTGGCCAAAAAAGCAGCAAATGGATCAAACATAGCCAAATTCATGTAAAAGATACAAACACTTTTAACCTAGCATTCACAGGGATCATCATGGCTATTATGGTAGAAATAGTTTATTTTCATTCGGAAAAAAGAGTAGATGATAAGCTAGAAGCTTTGTGGGAAGTTTTTTGGAAGGGGGTTTCCAGTTAAATAAGAAAGGAGGGGAAATTATTGCAAAAAAACATTATCATGCATATCCCATTAAATGCACGATAATGATTTTTGCTCCATCGAACCAAAGAATATTGGAGCCAACATGAGATGTGGATTTTAAGCCTCACCAAATCCTACTGCGAATGCTAATAATGTAAAAAACACACCTGCTGCCCCATTTAAAAGCACTCCAAGAATAATATTGCTCCATTTTTTCGAAAAAATAGCAAAGATAATGCCCGAAAGAGATAAAATAGGGAATAGCAAGAAGAAAATTCCTGCGTTTTTGGTGCTGAGAAATAAGGATAATATAATACAAATACCTACCATAAGCAGGGACAACCATCCATTTTTAGTCATTTAAAATTACTCCAGTCATTTATCGCAGTAATGTATTTTACAATATAATCAAACAAAAAAGAGGGTTATTACCAATTAATTTAAATGTTGCATATTTTTTTAGAAAGTTATTATAAAATAGCCCTTTTATGCTCAGGTAAGCGTATTTCTCATGACTATTTTGGTAGTTTTAGCATTGATTTTAACTTTTTTTGTACCATCTAAAGCAAAAACGAAAGAACAAGTTAACAGAGTTTCCTCTTCTCTTATTAAGAACGATGATTTTTTAAATCTTTTGTCGTTACAGTGAAGATCATTGGATGCCCGTAGAAATCCCCATTATTTTCCTTGGTAATCTTAAATCCTTCTTTTTCATAAAATGATATATTAGGATTTCCTTTATAAACCGTTAACGAGAGAGTCCAAGGATCAGAGAATTTATTAACTCCTGTGTTCAATAATTGTCTGCCGATTCCTTGCCCTTGGAAATTTGGATGGATATAGAGGGACTCTAAGTATATATCCTTCTTGCATAAATCTCCTGGAAAAATGTATATCCTGTAATTTCATCCTTACTTTCTGCAACAAGCGTTAAAGAAGAGTAAGTCGTTTATCCATTTCACCATCTGAATAAGCATCATTTAAAACTTTCGCTTGTATTTCTTCTGGAATGATTACACTAAATGTATTTTTCCAAGTGACGACAGCAATTTTCCGGATGGAAGCTATGTCTGATCTATTCATTTCTCTAATAGTATACATACTTATATCATCTCCATTTAATGGTGTTTCCCAATAAATAGTAACATAGATCATTCTCTTAAACTATGTAGAAACTAAAGGTGAGGATATTTATATAGTAATAACGAGGTGTGGAAGAAATAAGTTCAGGATATATGTAGTTTGGCTGATAAGCCCCTAGCTTTGGCTGATAAAAATGAAGTTTGGCTGATAAGCCCCTAGTTTTGGCTGATAAAAATGAAGTTTGGCTGATAAGCTCCTAGTTTTGGCTGATAAAAATGTAGTTTGGCTGATAAGCCCCTAGCTTTGGCTGATAAAAATAAAGTTTGGCTGATAAGCCCCTAGTTTTGGCTGATAAATTCACCAATTTGGCTAATTCACTCCCTGCAATTGCTTAAATCTGCAAGAAGAATGGATGTTTGATCAACAGATGACAGATCCTTTGATAAATTTAAATTAAAAATGGAACCAATGAATGTTTATTTAGAAAAACACATCAAAACTTTTGAACAAATATAAGAAAGACCATTTGATGAGACTTATGTGAGGGATAGAGATAGTTAACTGTTGAGTTTGAATATCTTACTGGCATATATTCTAATTATATTTACAACAAAAGAAAAACTCAGACTTTCAATCATTTTTTCATTAAAAACCACTGGCAGAAGAACTTAGCGCAGAGTTAGATTTATAGAAGTAAAACAGGTGTCTTTGGAAATAATGGCAGTATGATATACTAAATATAACCTATGTAAAAAATTTACTTTTAGTCATAAAGAGAAAATATTTTATTATTTCTTTTTAGTATTTCAATGATATTAACTAGTCTATTTGTAACATTTGTTGCTCTGTATGGTTTCCGAGAACCTTAATAACCCAGTTATATAGTAATAGTGAGAATAACTGCGCATTAAGAGATAAGTGTTTATTTATTGAGGGAGGATAGTTGAATAAGAAATGATTTAATCTCTATTGGTTATATAATTGTAGATTACCTTTGAGGAGGAATAAAGATGCTTCAAATACTGAGAAAATCAGATAATTTAATTATTGTCATACATGAAATCTATGGCATTAATCAACATATAAAGAATTTTTGTGATATATTATCAAATCAGGATTTTGATGTAATTTGCCCAAACTTATTAGAACGGGAACAACCATTTAATTATTCTGAGGAGAAAATTGCCTATCACAATTTTATGGAGACTGTAGGATTCTCCGATGCTGCAGATAAAATAAAGAATTTATTAGCAGGTGTTAAAAATAAATATCAAAAAATATATATTATTGGATTTAGTGTAGGGGCAACGATTGCTTGGTTGTGCAGCGAGGAAGATGGTCTTGATGGGGTTGTGGGGTACTATGGTTCGAGAATAAGGAATTTCACGAAAATAGTACCACTATGTCCTATAATTTTATTCTTTCCTCAAGAGGAGCAATCATTTAATGTGGATGAGTTAATTTTAAATTTAGATAAAAAGAATATAGAAGTACATAAATATTTTGGACATCACGGATTTAGCGACCCATACTCTATAAAATTTAATGAGAAATCATCCCAACAAGCTTTCAATGAAATGCTAAACTTCTTAAAGAAACATTGATTTATTAAACAAGGTTGATATTCATCTAAAGGGGCAAGTTCAAGAAGGATTTTTATTGGTTATTCAATAATCGAGCCTTATTTTGAATAGCATTCTTTTATGAAATGTTACCAAAAGAAGATTTTGGGACTTTGAAATATTTATTCGAGGTTCTCGCAAATAAATGCGAATAAATATATGGGGTGGTACAATTGCTAAAACAGAAATTAGAAATTTTAGAGCATCAATAGAAATTTATAGATTTATACAAAAATTAGAAAATTTTAATGAAAATCTGCTTAGAAAACCAATTGGAGAAGGAAAATGGTATGTTATAGAAATCATAGGTCACTTTTATGCTTGGGATAAATTTGTTTTACAATACAGAATTCCATATTTATTATCAGCTAAAGATTTGCCAAAAGGTCCTAAAGCTGATGATTTAAACTCTCAATCTGCATTAATTGCTAGAACCGAAGATATAGAGAGTACCTTTAAAAAGTGCATACATATTCGATACGATTTAATTAATCAGTTAAGCAACATATCTGATGATAATTGGTTAATTGAATTACAGATTAATCAATCTAAACTAACACTTTATGAGTACTTAAAAGGACTAATAGAACTGCGTTAGGATAAAAGACGTAGAGGAAAAAACATTGGAGTTGTATGTAATGAATATCAAACTTAATAAAGCTATAGATCTACGGAAAAATGGAAAGCTCAAAGAATCTAACGAACTGATTGGTGAATTGGTAAGGGATTTCCCAGAGGATGCTATATATAATTATCAATATGCCTGGAGCTTTGATATATTGGGAGAAGAAGAAAAGGCAGTGCCATATTACGAAAATGCTATAAAAATAGGATTACCTTCTAAGGATATGGAAGGTGCAATATTGGGATTAGGGAGTACATATAGAGCTTTAGGAGAATATGAAAATTCAAAAGATGTATTCTTAAAAGGAATGGAATTATTCCCAGATAATCATGCAATTCAAGTATTTTATTCCATGACCTTATACAATTTAAAAGAACATAGTAAAGCGATGGAGCTGATACTAAAGTGTTTAATTAATACGACAAATGACACTGAATTACTAAGTTATAAAAGAGCTATAAATTTCTATTCAGATAAACTAGATGAAACTTGGAAGTAATTTATATATTCAACAAAGTTTTGCATCCTTTCCTTAAACAAGGAGAGGACTGCTCTATGTCACAAAAGGGACAGTTTAGCTAATAAAAAACTTTTTTATAAAAGAATAATGGATACCGTAAAAATCATAAGGTACCCATTGAAGAAAATTTATTTAGCTTCCACTTCACTAATAAATGCATGCGTATTGCCTTCTGTATCTTTAAAGAAAGTCATCCAAGTTTCCATTCCACTCATCTTTGCCACAATATGTGGTTCGTCTACAAAGGATATTTAGAAATGCTATTTTAAATATGTACAATAATGCTTGGATAAATATGTACAAATTTGCTTTCATTTTACATACTAGTCTTGAGGTGACTAGTCATGTATATATCATTAAATGTCGATGTTAATTTTGAGATTAATAGTCTTTCAGACTTACCAAAATTCAAACAAATAATGGAGCATATGAAAATGAAAATTAATAAGAGTAAATTGGCTGAAGAACTTGGAGTAGATCGACGAACAGTTGAGAAATATCTAAATGGTTTTGTCCCCAAGAGGACAAGAAAAAAGTCCTCAAAAATTGATGAATATTATGAAGTGATCGCTGCTCTTTTATCTGAGGATTCTAAACAGGTGTTTTATTATCGGCGGGTGCTTTGGCAGTACTTAAAGGATAATCACGGTTTAGACTGTGGTGCTTCGACCTTTCGAGCCTATATCGCTCGAATACCTGAATTTAATGCTTACTTTGTGGAGGACAAACGTATTGCTTCTCCGAAGGGGACGGTTCGCTATGAAACTCCGCCAGGTAAACAAGCTCAATTAGATTGGAAGGAAAATATTCAATATGAAACAAAAGATGGCGAGCAGGTCGAGATCAATGTAGCTGCGCTTATTCTATCTACTTCAAGATTGCGAGTATTCCACTTGAGTATTTCCAAGTCACAAAGTACGCTGTTTTCCTTTCTAACAGAAGCTTTTGAAACGTTTGGCGGTGTTCCTGAGGAACTCCTTACGGATAATATGAAAACAGTGATGGATGAAGCAAGAACGGAACATTATCCGGGTAAAGTGAATGCAAAGTTTGAGCAATTCGCAAAAGACTTTGGCTTTAAAGTGAAAGCCTGTATCGCTGGCAGACCAAGGACAAAGGGAAAAGTCGAAACGACAATGAAATTGTTAGACGAAATTCATGCCTATCAAGGACAATTCTCTTTAGAGGAACTGCATCAATTTATACAAGAGTTAGCCAACAGAGTGAATCACCAGATTCACCAAGGGACAGGAAGAATACCAATGATTGAATATAAAAAAGAAAGGAACCACTTACTCCAGCTACCAACTGATAAAGTAAGAGATTCCTATCGCATTAAGCACACACAAGTAAAAGTCAATGCATCCAACATGATCTCCTACAAATCAAACCAGTATTCCGTACCACCAGAATATCAAGGAAAGAAAGTAGGTTTACAAGTGTATGATAACAACTTATGGATTTATTATAACATGAAACTTATTGCACAGCATCCAATCAGCAAAGCGAAGCTAAATTATCAGGAAGCACATTATAAAGCAGGTTTGGCTGTTTCAGCCCCTTACTATAACTATCCGGAAATCGATGATTTGGCAAAGAAAAATCTAGCAACGATTGGAGAAGTGTATAAATAATGAATCTATCCACTAATTATCAACAATTATTAAGAAACCTAGAGTATCTAAAGCTGAAGCAAATGACTCTACATTTAAATGAAGTAATTGATTTCGGAGTCCAGAACCAGCTGTCATTTATTGATACGTTAATCAAGTTAACCAACTATGAAATTGATGTGCGAGAACAAAATATGACGCAGTCGATGGTAAAGGTGGCTGCATTTCCACATATGAAAGAAATAAAAGATTTTGATTTCACTTTCCAAACCTCAGTCAATCAGCAACAGATTCAAGATTTTCTAACCTTTCGCTTTATTGAAGAGAACGAGAATATTGTTTTCTTAGGACCAAGTGGTGTTGGCAAAACACACTTGGCCACCGCCATAGGGATTGCGGCAGCAAAGAAAAGAACAAGTACCTATTTCATTAAATGCCATGATTTAATTCAGAATTTAAGACGAGCACGATTGGAGAACCGCTTAGAAACTCGTCTAAAACATTATACAAAATATAAACTATTAATCATTGATGAGATTGGTTATTTGCCAATTGATCAAGAAGATGCGAAATTATTTTTCCAACTGATTGACATGCGATATGAAAAGCGCAGTACGATCTTAACAACGAACGTAAACTTTAAGGCATGGGATGAAGTATTTCAGGAGCCTAAGCTGGCAAATGCCATCTTAGATCGCATCTTACACCATGCGAAGGTTGTGACAATGGTGGGAAATTCCTATCGTTTAAAGGATCATTTAGTGCAAGAAAACGAGTGATTTTGTACATCCTTAAACGAGCGAAAATGTACATATTTGTGTTGACATTTATAGATATTCCCTCATTTGTAAATTTTTCATAGGTTTCCTTTATGTTTTCTACTTGAAAGTAAAGGACAGAACTCGGATGAGCAAACTCTTCTTTTTCAGGTAAACTGAGTAGAATTCTTGTTCCATTACAATCAAAAAATGCCATTGTATCTGTTGAAAAAAGTAAGGGAAGATCAAGAGCCTTGTAAAACTTTACTGCTCTATTAATGTCTTTAACTGGTACTCCGATTTGATTTATATTTTGTATAGTAGTCATTATTCTCTCCTTTATTGTGTCTTACCACTATAATAATTCATAAATGCTGAAACGGATAGGGGCGCAGCTGGATTTTTCCGAAAATACTGATTTTAGATAACTGGTTTGGGTGCATAATCTACAGGTGTAGAATAGGTACTAATGTGAATTAAGAAACAAATAACTAGTAAAAATGTGGGGGATTGATTCTAGAAGGATTAATGCTTTTTTGATGAATTTATTTACTAACAAAGCTGAACAAAAATCAAATAATATCAGAAGTATAAAACAAAAATATTAAAGAGGGAAAGAAATTGATAAAAGGAATATATAAAGGAGAATCTCCTACTTAATAAAAGTGAGAGATTCTCTTTTTAAATATTATAAAACATTTAGCTGTTGCTTATATCTTTCAAAATTAAAGAGAGTTGTAATATTTTGTCCGGCCTGAATATACACTTTAGAAGTTAAAAGTAGCAGCATCTAAGTATTAGTTAGATAAATCAATAAACCACCTAAAATAATCTATTTTATTTTAGTTCATTATTTTCTCGCAAAAAGCGAATAAATTTTTTTAAACCTGGTGTTTGCTGTTTTTTGTTTTTGATTAAAAAGTCTATTTTTATCTTTTTAGGTAGTTCTGTAAATATGATTTCCTTGGTACCTTTTCGAGTTTCTGCAATATCTGCAGGTATTATGCTGATACCCAATCCATCGTGAACTGCTTGAATAATAGACTCGAGAGAATCAAATTCAATGATGTGAGAACTATGAAAATTGCTTTCTTTGGACCACTCCAATAATTGTTTTCTATATATGCAATTTCTATCACTATTAACTATCAACGTCTGATTAGAATTAATATGAATTGGGTTAAGTATAGGGGAAATTAGTATAATTTTCTCTAAGTAACTATAAACAATCTCGCAATCAGATGTATTTTTACTACTATTATTTACAAATATACCATCCACTTCACCATAGAAAAGCATTTCTTCTAACATCAAATTATTACTTGTTCTTACTTTCACATCTAGATTATTAGATTCTTTTAAAAATGCAGAAAGTAAGGAAGGAATCTTAACGGCAGAAATTGTTTGAGAAGCTCCTATTTTTAATGATTCTCTCCACTTATTAGGATTAATAGCTGTTTTAGCTTCGTCTATCAATTGTAGAATTTCATTTGTATAATCTAATAATTTTTCGCCTTCTTCAGTCAATGTTACTCCCCGATTATTTCGCATAAATAATCGCACGCCTAGTTCATTTTCTAAATTTTTTATTCGTTGACTAACGTTTGGTTGTACATATCCTAATTTTTCGGCTGCTTTTGATACTGATTGCAATTCTGCAACATGTTTGAAAATCTTTAATTCATGACTTTCCAATAGTTTCGCCCTTCTCTCTGGTATCATTTAAAATGATACCTAATTCATTATTCTGTATTATACTCCTCATTTTAATTAAAGCATAATGTAATAGTACAAATAAAAATAAGTAAGGATGATACGGAAATGGAATTAATGAATAAAGTAGTAATCATTACTGGGGCTGGAACTGGAGTAGGAAGAGCTACAGCTGTAAAACTAGCTGCCGAAGGTGCAAAAGTAGTGATAAATTACAACCAATCTGAAAAGGAAGCTCATAAAGTTGTTAATGAAATAAGACAAAATGGCGGGATAGCTATTGCTTATAAAGCAAATGTAGCAAACGAAAAGGAAGTAAAGGAATTAGTATCCCAAACTGTTCAAACTTTTGGATCTATAGATGGATTAGTAAATAATGCGAGTATCACAGCTCAAATAGCTATGGATAACTTAGATGCATTAACAGATGAAATATGGGATTCTCTTTTCAGTGTAAATGTGAAGGGAATGTTCCATTGCATAAAAGCCGTTGTCCCTTATATGAAAAAACAACATTCTGGAGTAATTGTAAATATGGGGAGTGTAGCAGGAATGACTGGTATAGGTTCGTCTATCCCATATGCAGCAACAAAATCTGCTATACATACGATGACAAGGTCATTGGCTATCGCATTGGCACCTTCCATAAGAGTTAATAGCATTTCTCCTGGAGCTGTTGAAACAAGGTGGTGGGCTGGTAATGAAGAGAAGATGTATCAACTTGCAGGTAAATTACCACTACAAAGAATTTCCACACCAGAAGATATAGCTGAAGCAATAGTTTTTCAACTAACTCAAAAATCTATAACCGGACAAGTATTTACTATAGATAATGGTCAAACCCTCTAAATAGAGGGTTTTATGTATTAAGCTGCCGTTCTGTATTTGTTCTGTTTGTCAAAAAAGCCAGTGATCCTTATTGCACATTCTATTAAGATGAATTAGTGTATTCCTTTTTGACTATGTTTCACAGATTGTAAGTAATAGCGATTTGTCTTCCGCAGTTAAGGAGGAAAAAAATATATAATAATGTAATATACAGGAGTTTTCAGAAGGTCGTCGAAATAGTTATCTATAATCAGAAGGAGTGTGATTAGTTATGTCTCGCGCGAAAGACGTTTTGCAGGATCAATTGTTAACAAATGCGAATGATCCTAGCTGGTACGTATCGTTTTCGGAATCTGTTGTAAATTTAACAGAGGAAGAAGCGTTTTGGAAACCTAATGATGAAAGCAACAGTATTGCAGAAATTGTACAACATCTTCTTTACTGGAATGAAACTTGGCAAACAAGATACAAAGAATCTCATGTCAATGCTGTTGCCCCTATAAATGATAATAATGAAAGCTTTGTTATTCCAGAAAATATAACGTTTGCTGCTTTAAAAAAGTCTCTTTTAGCTGTTCTGCTTCAATGGCAAGACCTACTGACACAAGAAAAGGTTGATAATGATGTAATTGGTTTTCCGGAGACGGCAAAGTGGTGGGAGGTTCTAAGCAATTTGACCACTCATAATGCATACCACATTGGACAAATCGTTTATATTCGGAAACTGCAAAAAAGTTGGAAAACTAATCTTAAAGGGGATTAAATAAGGTAACTTTTATTTCATTGCTCTGTTATGGATTTACCCTTAGTAAGAAGTCATATTTTATACATAAAGGTATCAGAATTTGTTAAGGTAAAAAGAGTAAGAGTATTTTCACTTAAGCTATCGAATGTTTAATTTACAACGAAAAATAGTAAGATGATAAAGCGCTTGAATTTTTTTCAAGCGTTTTATCTGTATTTAAGGTGTATTACTGCTTTTTTAGGTTTTCCGCGCATTAATGGAACTAATTGATTTTCCGTTATTACACTATATGATAAACTGTTTTTAACAGAATTTTTCGAAACGAATTGCGCTGTTAATATAATTTTTACAAAAATAGATTCAGATACTCAGGAGGTACAGAATGAATATAGAGAAAAGACTATATGAAGAAGCAGTAGCGTTAATAGAAAAAAGGTATCCAGTAGGTTGGGGAGGCGCTGCTGCTATGTATACAAATGAAGGGGAAATATTGAGTAGTGTTGCTCCTGAAATTATTAATGCTTCTACAGAATTATGTATAGAAACAGGTGCTGTACTTGAAGCACATAAACTTGCTGTCCGAATTACCCATTCCATTTGTGTAGTGAGGGAAAATGAAAAAGCTGCTTTTACAATCCTCACGCCATGTGGAATATGCCAGGAAAGGCTTTTTTATTGGGGATCAGATGTGAAAGTAGCTATTACGAATCCTGGCAATGAAATTATTTTTAAGACATTAACAGAAGTACAACCATATCATTGGTATGAAGCATATCGAGAAAGATAATCCACTTTAATACATCCCAGGTATGAAACTTAAGAAACCTGCAAATACTGCTAGCGACCTAACTGGATGATGATTGATAATATTCTAGTAGAAAAATTAATGGAGTTTATTAGCAAATTGAAGATAAGGAATAGGGAGAATGGCTAATCTATAATTATTCTTTGTAATCCGCATTATCAACCAAATGCTTCTTATAGGAGACGACATCATAATAACCAGTTATATTTTTCCTCCCCGGGATACGAATGACCATTCGAATGAAATTATAAGGAGGATTATGGGCTCCTTCAAACCCAACTACATGGAATGTGACATCATACGAATCTTCATGTTCGTTAAAAGTAATCGACTCTATTTTTTCATTCATATAAAGCTGGTTATCGCCATGCTTTTCCATGATTTCAAGTATGGTTGGACCGAGAAATCTTAAAAAAGCAGACTCTGTTAATGTAGAGTTTACCTTTGGAGGAATGCCTTCTGATATGGTGGTTACATCTACCACAGGATGTAAAGATGTGAAAAGAAGTAATAATAAAAAAGAGGTTCTCATAATAAAAATTTTCTCCTATAAATATTGTATTATGATTAGTTTTTGTTATTATTTTGGAAATATACAGTTGGAAAAAGAGGGTAAGGAGCATTTACCCAATTCTATCGAGCTGATGTAATTTTCATATAAAGAGAAATAGTCTTATATGCATAACACTCTTATAAAAATAATTCTTCTTTTTCTCCTAAGTGCATATTTTGAACAACCATTGTCTTAAATGTATAATTGCTATTTTTTCATTTATAGCTTTAGTTGGAATACAATAGAACCTTTCGAACTAGTAATATGCAATATCATACATTTAAAATTAAAATATTTAGGAGGCAGCCTATTGAATGTCTATTGGTTCGGTCAACTTTTCTGGTTATTAACTGGTGGCGCCTTCTTATTCTTCCTAATAGGATTACGGTGGCAATCTTGGGAAATTGTTTTAATTAGTGGAATTCTCTTTTTTGTGCCTGCCCTTTATTTTTTAGGAGCGAATAATTGGTTTCGATTATTAGTGATTGTACCGTTAATTCCATTTTGGTTTGCATTTAGGATAAAAAAGAGCATGTAGCCTTGTTATAATGGAAGGGAATTATTTTCCTTTTAAATCACAAAATCATTGTTTTTTTTTCACGATTCTTTTCCTTGTAGTTTTATAAGTGTGAGCATGATATTTATATTCTCTTCTGTATTGGGGATTTTTCTATTTATTTCCATCGCGATTCATAATTATTTGTTTCTATGATCTTTTTTATACCGCCTGGCTCATCAACATTGCGAAAGTTAGTTCTAAGTAAGCTAGTGGCTTTTTTAGTATTTAAAGAAGTATCAAAAGCATGAAAAGGTTTTTCGTACTTGTTAATGGAAAAGGGCAGAAGATTTGTAGTTGCAAATCCAAGTTGCAATAATCTTTTGCCATAAAAAGAATAATAGCTTTCCTTTTGTATTGGACCAACGTGTAAAATTCCTGTTAAATTCATATTGATGATTTCATTATTGCGTTTGATAAATCATCAATATGAACAAAAGTTTTGAATGTGTTGGCAGGGGCATGCGCATATCCATCTATTTTAATTTCATGAATGAGTCGTTTTGTTCTAGCTTAAATCTCTTGATTAGCATCTTTGCCATAAATAGGACCTGTCCGAATAATTAGATGGTTTGTGTGATTTGTAAGGAGTAAATTCTCCCCAATGTGTTTGGCATTTATATATGTAGATAATGGTGCTCCACTAGGTAGAAATCCTGGTAGATCTGTTTCAGAATAGTTACCTTTGCCGTCCACAAAAACTGCATCTGTTGACAAATATATTAATTTTGTTTTTGGAGAAATGACAGTTAATATATTGTGGAGGCCAATTTCAATAAGCTGCTTCTCATTTTCTCCATCCATCAAAGACCAAATAACAACATCAGGATTAATATGGTTCATTAGTTGGGTTACTTGATGTTTGTTATTCATGTCCAGTTGTAAAATATGTGAATGGGCATTTGCAAAACGAGAAGTCCCGTAAACGGAAAAATCAGGTATGGATGAGGCAAGTGCAAATAAGGAAGATCCTAAAAATCCAGTAGAGCCTAATATGATAATTTTCATAAGCAATACTCCTAGTTCATGAGTTTAGAAAAATCTGTTAATATGATAGTATCATAATTTAATTGGAAGAATCATGAATTTTTTTAAAAGGAGAGATTATTGATAGAAATTAAAAATATTGGGCGTATTTGTCGGACAGATTCAAGAGGCAATATCATAAATGATTCGACTATAAATGCCATAAAGCCTGAATTTAAATGTATTATAGAAGCGGCGGTAGCAACATATGTATCTCATTTAGGAGAACATTTACATAGTGTGTATATTAGAGGTTCTATTCCTCGTGGGTTAGGAATAGATAATGTATCAGATTTGGATACAATAGCTATTACCAATAAAAATATTGATTCCATTGACTTAAATTGGGTTGATAGAGCAGAAGAAGTTTTAAATGAAAACTTTAAAGCAGTTGATGGCGTTGAACTTAGTTTTTATTTTATTGAAGATATTTTAGAGACTACTAACTTTTCGATAATACCATTTATGATAAAAACTCATAGTATTTGTGTTTACGGAGAAGATATAAGGGATTTTTTACCTAACTATAAAGCAGACAAAACACTTGCCAATGAACATCTTGTCAATTTAAAAAGTCAAATTCAACAGGCAAAAGAAGAACTTTCTGGGAACGAAGATGTTGAAGATGTAGTGTATTGCTGCAGGTGGATTATGAAAATTATAATTAGGTCAGGACTAGCCCTGGTTTTAGTGGAAGAAAACAAATACACAAGGGATTTGTACCCAGCATATAAAATATTTTCTGAACACTTTCCAAGCAAACAATCAAAAATGAAACAAGCACTGGAGTATGCTGTTAACCCAATAACTAATTCAGAGGTAATCATAAACTTTTTAAATGTAATGGGAGACTGGATGATAAGTATCACGGAAAAATGGCTGCAAACTCATAATCCTATAATGGAGAGAAATATGAAAATATAAAAAGCGAGATAGGTATAGTGAGTTGCAGCTTCGGGGATAAATAAACGCTATTGGATATTTTTTTATTCATAAGGCATACTGCCAAAGGAGAATTATATGCAAAAGATTATCATTCAAAATTATAACGAATTAAATATTAAATATCTAGTTGCGTCCTTCGCTTCATTATTTACCTTTAGAAAGATACATCATATAGAGAAATCTAGAAAAGAGATTTATAATCTGATAGTGCATCTTGACCAAGAAAATGATGATAAGAAATTATAGAGTAGTAGAGGCGATTATTGAAGATCCAGATGGATATAATATATAGATTTCCGACCTTTGAGATAATGGATATAACATAAAAAATAGGGGGTGAGATTATGATTAAAGTTAGAAAAGCGGAACCGAAAGATGTCGAAGGAATTGCAAAGGTATGCAGGGATGGCTACTGGGCAACATATGAAGATCTCAGTTCAAAAGAATATATTACTAGAATTATTTCAACGTTTTATAATCGGGAAAGAATTCACAAGGAAGTTACGGAAACAAGTAGAGAATGGGGAGGCTATTTTGTTGCCGTTGATAATGATGAAATAATCGGTGCCATCGGTGGTGGCATGATAAATGATACCGCTGGCGAAGTGTTTGTTTTATACATCAATCCGGATAGGCGGAATGAAGGCATTGGTACAAAATTATTAGATGTTCTCACAAAACAGCAGAAGGAAGAGTTCGCTGCAAGTGAGCAATGGGTGTCAGTAGCGAAAGGTAATCAAAAAGGAATCCCATTCTATGAAGCGAAAGGATTTATTTTTAAGAAAGAACAAGATACATACGGCAATGTAGAAGGAGAGTGTTACACTTCCTTGCGATATTGTCGTGTAATTTAAAAGCAGAAAGTAATTAACTATAAATGTACACATTTTTCCATATGTATTTAAGTAGACCATCTAATTTGATTTCTTAGGTGGTCTTTTGAATTCTTTTAAATGGAAACAATGATCGAATAATACTAATAAATGAACCATAGGGATTTTTAAATAAATGATAATCACGGCAATAATATAGAATTAACAACAAGGAATAGTCAGATTAGACTACAAAAAGTTGGAACAATAAGGTAAAATAGACTTTTACATAGTAGTGAGGATAAAAAGCTTGCCCTTCGTTTGACAAGAAATTGAACGTCTTAGTGAATAAAGATTACAAATTGTGTACTATAAAAACTTCAGTTATGATTATGATGTACCATTTTTCAGGAGCATTTAAATAACCTACAATTTAATATTAATGTGAGGACTGTTTTAATGATAGACAATGAATTTTTACCTAGTATAAAGCTTTATCGTATGATTATTGGCTTATTCATCATATTAATGAGCGCAGGGATAGTGATAGTTTACATAGAGGATAATCGAATTATTTCGATGTCTTTAATCTTGCAATGTTTATTCGTTGTAAGTATTTCTATTCTACTAGTCATTTTTCCCAAAAAAGATACATTAAATTTTAGAGCAACGATTATTTTTTTGATGTCTGCCTACTTTTTCTTTATGTATTTACGGTTTCCTGACAGATTTGCTTTGATATTGCTGATTTGTTTTATCCCAGTTATTCCTGTCTTATTTTTACATATTAGATTATTTTATATTACATTGTTAGGGAACATTACTATTATGTTATGCGTAATTATTTATTTGATGATGAATAAATCCCCTGGCATACATAGTTATAGCTATTTGGATTTTATAGGAGTTATCACTAATTTCTTGGGGACACAGCTTTTGCTGCTATTTCTTTTCCTGCTTTTTCAAAAAAGAATGAAGGATCAAGAGCTATATTATGTTCAAGTTAAGCAAGCTGAAAAGCTGAGGACAACAGGGCAGCTTGCAGCAGCTGTTGCACATGAAATTCGCAATCCTATTACGGTAGTAAAAGGATTTATCCAGCTTCATGAAAAGGATAAGGAAATACCAGAACATATAAAAAAACAATATAAGCTAATGTTAGATGAGCTAGAAGCAGCCGAAACGGTTATTACTGATTTTTTATCATTAGCAAAACCAAGCGAAACGAAGACAGAGATTATTTCAGTCAAACTAGCTCTGCATACTGTGATGGACTTACTGAATTCATATGCAATGAATGATACAATACATATTGAATTAGAAAGTGAAACGGACTATAAGATTCAATGTAATATCATGGAATTTAAACAATTATTCGTAAATTTATTGAAAAATGCGATTGAAGCCTCCCAGCCTGGTGATACAATTCATGTAAAATTAATAGGAGAATTAGACATATTAAAAATTGTGATTATCGATAACGGTACAGGGATGAACGAAGAACAATTAGAGCAGATTGGAACACCCTTCTATTCCTTAAAAGCGAAAGGAACAGGGCTTGGATTAATGATTTGCTATAATATTATCGAAAAGTATGATGGAACCATTCATTTTAAGAGTAAGGAAGGAAACGGAACAGAAGTTACTGTTACTTTTCCTATTGTATAGAAATAATACCTGATTTAATTATTCATTTTTAGTACATCACTAAGTATTCTATTAGGAAGCCATTAATCATTGTTGAAACGCGATGATTAATGGCTTTTGTTTTTATGAAGTAAATAACTAAGCTCAAAAATCTTATGAAACTAATAATTTGACTCATAGTTCATGTATTTAGAAAAATCTGTTAAAATTATACAATACTAAATGAAAAAGTTTGAGAGGAATTGAAAATGGCAAAAACATCAGGTTGCTTTACGATAGTAATAAATGACAAAGGACAAGTCTTATTGACGAAACGAAAGGATTTTCCAATTTGGGATTTGCCTGGAGGTAGATGGGAAAAAGGCGAAACATTAGAAGATTGTGCCATTCGTGAAACAGAAGAAGAAACTGGATACCTTATTCAAATTAAACGAAAAATCGGGGAATATTTCCAACCGCAATTCAATGATATGCAGTATTTATTCTTGGGGGAATTGAAAGGAGGAAAACCAATAGAAGAAGGACCGGAAACAGAAAAAGTTGCATGGGTAAATATACGCCATTTACCTTTACATATGGTGCCTAATAGAAGAAAACAAATTAAAAACTATTTACAGAATAAGAATCACGTTGTAAAACAATCAATAACTGTGTCTCCTATTATAAGAATCCTTTTAAAAGGGTATTTGAAAGTATTTAGATAATTATTAACACGTATTAAAATAAAGAAGCTGCTTCAGATTTTATTCCACATGGTAGATTAATGGAGACCTGTAAACATTGACTGTTATAGAGACCAGCTGAACTTAATAGAATTTCTGCAGAATTTTTTAATTGATTCTAAAGTTCTCTCTGATAATTTTGGGATAAATTATTCTTATTCTATTCTCCCATCTTTGGTTATATAATTCGGTTGGTTTTTTGCCAACAAAAAAATAAAAAAGAATGAAAGACTAATAAAATTTACACTATAAATGATTTGTTATTAGATTTAAAATATTCCCTTTATTGTGTTATATTGGAAATAAAAACGTGAGTATAGGAGAGTGTAAAATGACACTTGAATCGTATGGTAACTATTATGATAAACGTGTGGAGTCAATTGATGAAAAAATATGTGAATTAATAAGTCAAAGAAAAATAATATCAAGTGATCCTGGAGATCCAACTTCGCAGCATATAGCTATTTGGTCTAAAAAATATAATTTGAATGGGGAGTTTTTAAATGATGTTTTTAGCCATTTACTAAGAGAGGATATATATAAACCAATAGAAGTACCTAAAGGATTTCTGAAAAATAAACCAGTTTTAAAATCGTATGAAGATAATAATGTTTTCTATTCAGTATCATTTATTCGTCAATATGAAAATGCCAGCGTAGTTCACTTGAATATTGATAAGGACGTCTCCGAAGAGAAGCCTGGAGATATGCACCATTTTATATTTATAGAACTTTCCATCAATGGCACCAATATTGTTTACGACTGTCGAAACGATCATGGTGGAGCTTCCGGTGGGCATATATCATTCGAATTCATTGTAACACCGCCCTTGCCTGATAATATGTCAAACATTAAATTAATATTTAAGGAATACAATGAGCCTCTCAAAAGAAAGCCAACTGGTCTTGAATTCGAGTTTACTTTGGACAAATAGTTCTACTATTATATAAGTATCTAACTGTATTGGTAGCATATTCTTTCTAAGATGAATAGAGGAGGATTTTAAAAATTTTCTTCTATTTTCATATAAAGAATTATTAGAATTTTCGGGAACTATTTGTATGCAGCGACGTACAAATAATGAAAAATCTATGGGAGGTAAGGGGTAACTTTGCGGGGAATCAAATACTATCTTTTGATATTTACAATATTCTTCTTATCATCATGTCAACAAAATGAGGTAGTAGAACAAGAAGAAAAGGTAAAAGAAGGACTTACATACTCATTCCAACATCCTGAAACTGGTCAAGCGTACAATATAATTCACGTATATAAACTATATGAGAACTTCGAGAAAAGGATGAAAAAAGATGTAAATATGTCAGAAAGTCAGGTGTTTGACGAGGAAGTAATTAATCCTATTTATGAGGCATGTTATCAGGATGCAGAGTATTTCACAGAGACTGTTAAAGCACCAGAAAATAGAGAAGAAGTTAATAATATCATTCAAACAATGGATGTGAAGGCTATAAATTCAGCCATTGAGGAAAGTTTAATAAAATCTTCTAATTATATACCATCAAATCAAAAAACGAATATATGTATTTATCCTACAGAGGCAACTAAGAGTACAACTTTAATGTTTACAGAGGGAGCAGGAAAAATCAGTGTATTATACAATGAATATTTTAATGAGGGAACTCTTAAAGCAGGAATTGCTCACGAATATCATCATAGTGTGTGGACGGAAAAGTACTTTAATAATTCTCACTCTCATACCGTATTGGATAACTTAATTCTTGAAGGAAAAGCAGTAATGTTTGAAAAGCTTGTATATCAAGATATTACTCTAACTACTGTTAATTACAATTTTAATAAGGATGATTGGAATCAAATTGAACCAGATTTATTCCAAGAAGATCCCTACAGGGCAGCAGAAATAATATCGGCCGGGAATGGACTGCCTTATAATTATGGTTACAATGTCGGTTATCAGATGATGAGATCCTATTTAGATTTACATCCAGATTTCACACCCCAAGAATGGACAGCTCTTGGCGCAAGAGAAATTTATGAAGAAGGAAAATACAACGAACATTATCAATAATAGAAGTTACATATCGAACTAATCCCTTTTACTCTAATACAAAACATTCTCCAGCAAAACAGTGTAGGAGATGGGAAAATTTGTATTTTAACTAATTTATTTGTTAAAATCAAGGTGTTTATATAAATGTTCCTCCTCTTCATTAGGATTGGGGGAAGCTTGTCTAATTTCCTTATCAATACGTATATATTCATATTTTTGGTCCGGTTCATCTCTAAAAGTCACAAACGTGGTAAAGTGATAGCTTGCTTTTGTCAAGGTAGTATCAATTTCTAGTATGTCCTCTTCTTGATATTTTTCCAAAAGATATGCATATACGTCATTTTTTAATGAATGTTTTTGATAGTTGATATATCCTAATATAGCAAAAGGACATAGTATCATTAGCCAAGTCACGGTAGTAAAGATAATAAGCGCTTTTTTCTTCAAATGTTTGCTCCTCCTTTAAAAAGACTTACCGACAATTAAAAAGTCAATAAACATTGTTTATGATACGATCTTTTTCTTGCCTAAATCGCTTTATGGATTCATCTATAAGAAAGAACATAATAGATATACTTAAGGAGTAGATAAAGAAAATCCAAAGAAAAAAGAAAGGTAGAAAACCAAAGAAAACATATAATATAAAGCTGAATGCAAGCCTGCCTTGAGGAAGTTTGCTTGATATTTTCTCTATTAAGATGGAGATCGGAAGCCCATATAGAAGTAAACCTAAGCTGAAAAAAAGAGTATAGCTTATAAGATCTTCTTTTAAATCAACATCTTGAATAACCGGTTGAGTAAAAAATGAGTCTAGTGGAAGAAAAACAGTAAATACAAAAGTGGATAAAAATAAAGTCAGAATAGCTGATACTACTTTTCTTTTAAGCATGTTGTCTTCCTCCAATTCTCTTCACTTTCTTTATTTTAACAAATAATGTAATTAAAAAGGAGAATCGTTTAAAAAAAATGAATTTAGTACAGAGAAAAAATTTTAACATTAGGGAGGGGGATCGACAATTAACCATGATTAAAGCGATTATATTTGATTTAGATGGTACCTTATTGAATAGAGATGCATCAATAGAAATGTTTGTGGATTGTCAATATGATAGATTGAATATAGAGCTTGGCCATATTCCCAAAGATACATATACAAAGAGATTTATTGAATTGGATCAACGCGGCTATGTTTGGAAGGATAAGGTATATCAACAATTAGCAGCTGAATTCGAGCTTAAGGAGATAACATGGGAAGAGCTCTTACAAGATTATCTTAGCCAATTTAAAAATCACTGCATGGCTTTTCACAATCTTAAGAAGATGTTGGAGGGATTAAAAAGCCAGAATCTTCTTTTAGGAATGATAACCAATGGGTTTGGACAATTTCAAATGGATAATATGAAGTCTTTGCAGATTGAAAAATATTTTGATGTCATATTGGTTTCCGAATGGGAAGGAATAAAAAAGCCGGATCCTAGGATATTTAATAAAGCTTTAAACATACTGAATGTGCAGCCAAATGAAGCTATATTTGTCGGAGACCATCCAGAAAATGATGTGCTTGCTGCGAAAAAAGTAGGGATGAAAGGGATTTGGAAGAAGGATTTGCATTGGAGAAATGCCGAAGCAGATTATATTGTAGATGATTTAGGAGAATTGCCTTTCATTATAGAAAAGTTAATGTAAGAATAGAACGATGCTAAATGGAATGATATTTTAAGTCGAGAAGCGTATAAAAGAAAGGATTTGAAAAAGGAGTGGAATAAGGGATGAAGCGAGATAAGGAAGAGAAATTACAAAAACAGAAAATGGTCCAAGAACTATATAGAGAAAGAGTAAAACAGAAAAGTAAAGATAAAAACGACAACCGAATTGGGAAATTAATTGTAAACCTTTGCATTGTGGTGTTTTTTGTATGTACGATAATGGCAATCTTGTTTGACTGGGGAGTAAAAGTGCCACAGTTTTTCGGGATTTAGAGCCCAAAATAAAACAAATATACTGGTGCTCTATAATCTTTTAAGAGTAAATAAAATGTGAGGGGCTATATGAACCATATTGGAATAGATTTTGATGATACACTTGTTGATATGAGAAAATCGATTGTAAAACTTTTAAATAAAATACATAACAAAAATTGGGATTACGAAGAAATGGTAGAGTATGGAGTTTCGGATTTATATGGATATTCCTTTGAAGCATTTGTAGATTTTTTTACAAACAACCAAAAGGAACTGCATTCAGCTAAACCATATCCATTTTTAATTGATGTACTTAGTGAACTAAGCAAAACTTCAAAACTATCAATCATGACGGGGAGGCCTAAAGCGTGGATGAATTCAGCGGAACTTTGGATAGTTAAAAATAAGTTGCCCATAGATGATATAGTATGCGCTTCAGAATATATAAATGGTAAGCCTGAATGCGCTTTCATTCATAATGTTACTCTATTTATTGAAGACAACCCTACCCATGCACTATCTATTGCAAATAGTGGAATAGATGTATTGCTACTTGATAAGCCATACAATCAAATGTGTAAGCACGAACGAATAACAAAAGTGAAGGACTGGGAAGAAGTAGGTAGGTTGTTATTAAGTTATGGCTTCTATAAATGAAAAATAACTTTGAATCCATTATAGAAGCTAATTAATCTACACAAATCTTAATTCGAGCAACGGCCTCTTTATAATGAAGTATACAATCATTTATTGATAATACAGCGAAATAGGAAAAAGAGGTTAAATCTTCTATTATAGAATTATCATAAATAAAGTTAATATGTAATGGTTTTTTGGGGATGATTTTTTCTTCTAATAGTATAGTTGAAATATCATGATAGATATGCTCTATTGTTTCGCCCATAGCTCTTTCAATGGAAAATCCACCTGCTAGACTAGTCCACCAAGTGAAAAAGGAATCATATATTTGATCAAAAGCAGTTAGATTATCGACATTAACATCACACAATTCATGATAAAATAAGTGTTTTTCATTATAGAAAATATCCTGGTCAATATCTCTATTCTCAGAAATACTTTTCGTTACCTTAGTCCATAAGTCGCGATACTGTAATAAAAAATCCTTTCGAAACTCGCACGTTGTTAGCGGATAGGGGAATTTCCAATTATCCTTATTATCATTTTGGTTGAGAAAGATATTTTGAACATAAACCAAAAAATTTAATGAATAAGAAGCTTCTGCTATTATTTGTAATGAGTTTTTCATACGTTTCCTCCTAATTTCTCACAGCACATTTCAATATTTATTCCGCTTTTTTCTGAAGTAACAGAGAATCAACTTTCCAAAAAAGAGATGCACACAAAATAAAAGATGGAAGAATGGAAAGGATCTTCCATATCAAAAAAACATGGCAACAATCCATGTGACAACACCAGAAAAAACATTATAGATCGCGAGGTAGAGAATGCTAAATTTTTTTGGTCTTTGATTTAGCAAAATTTGCAGCGGCGACGCAATAACCAGATAAAAGCAAAAGAAAATAAAACTAAATAATAGTATTCCCAACAAACTAAAATAAGAGGAATTAATAAGGTAAATCGTACTAATGCAAATAGCGGTTATCAGAGAAGTAAGCAATGAGTGAGCGATCATATCAATATCTATCTTCTTTAATTGCATGAAATTTCCCCCATAAATGCATCTATTTCATCCTTAAATCGTGAAGCTTCTTCTAGAAACGGATAATGATTGCTTTGATTAAATATCAATAATTTTGAATGAGGAATGCACTCATTCATTTCAAGCGAATAGGAAAGAGGGCATTGAACATCGAATTTTCCACAAATGATTAATGTTGGAGTTGAAATCAACTTAAGCTTCCTAGTAACATCAAAAAGTTGCACTTCCCGGCTAAAATAGTTCAGTCTAATCGAGGATATTTTCTTTTGAATAGGAAGGGAAAAATACTCTTCGTAGTTTTCAGGAGTATATAAGGTTAACTTTGTTCGTTCTTTCGTAATTCTCATCTTTTCTGTAATTGTTAAATCAGATCGTTTTAGCTTTTCTATCAAATCTTGCATTTTCTTAAAAGATGGGTGTTTATCAATGTATATACAGTCAGGAGAAAATGTCATATATTCTCTTGCAGCAGCTCCTACTAAAACAAGTTTGCTCAAACTGTTAGAGTAATATATCCCATAAATAACTCCTAGAATACCCCCAGTGGAATGTCCTGCCAAGTTCCATTTTTTAAATCCTAATGCTTCCCGTATTGCTTCTAAGTCGAAGATAGACTCTAGTAACCCTAGTTCATATGGTTGAGTAGCCTTATCGGAGCTACCAGCTTCTCTGAGATTAACTAGAAATACTTTATGCGTATCGACAAAGGATTCTGCAAAATAATCTCCTGTCTCATTAAATTCTGCATAATGGTGGGTTATACAAAGAGGTTCACCTTGCCCTTTAATAAAAATTTCAAATTTTCCCCTAGAGGTATTTAATAACTTTCTAGTCCAATTCTTCATATATACTCCCTTCAAATGCAATAAGGTAATCTCTTGTTATGTATGAGGATGTAAAAGGTTTACTTATTAATCTGCTAATTTTATTAACTCAGCATCATGCCGGATATTTGTTGAAAGCACTACATAGTTGTTACCATATTTTAGCATTTGGGAGAGGAGTTATAAACAGTTTCGTAAGACAATCGAAAAATTTGATCCTGCAGGTAATATGATAGGATAAAAAAACGAAACATTTATTAAGCTCAATCTTCAAGACATTTTTTACTTCATAGTTATTACAGCACCAAGAGGAATCCTTCTAGGGGCGATTAATTCCATCACTTTTTAAACGCTCTATATCTTATTTAATTTGCATAATATTTCATTACCATATATTGGTCTTTTTTCAACAAGTATTTTATAATCTATTAATAAAGGAGGGGAAAACTTGAATCAAAAAAATAAGAAAGAATTTATATCCATTATTTTAACATTATTCTTATTCTTAGCCTCAATTGCAGTTTTTCTTTTTGTAAGGGGGTCTAATTTAACTCTGTGGATACCAATATCCTTATATTTATTAATAGACTTAGGCCTACTAGTTTCACTTATTATAGGTGTACAATCTAAAAATAAAAACATAAAAATTTTTAGTATTTTATCTAATATTATTTTGTTGATTCCAATAACCATTTGGACATATTTTTTGTTGCTGGCAAATGGAATTTCAGAAAAATAAAAATTATTGCTGGCTTAATTTTAATGGTTATTTGAAAAGATAATTAAAAGGATGGATTTAATGGAATCATCAAAACTTCTAAGAGGAACATTTCTTTTAACGCTAGGAACAATTATCTCAAAAGTTCTTGGTATGCTCTATGTTATTCCTTTTTATCATATAGTAGGGGAAAAAGGAAATGCTTTATACTCGATGGCTTATATCCCTTATTCTATTTTTATCAGTATAGCCACTGCTGGCTTGCCATTAGCAGTGGCAAAGTTTGTTTCTAAATATAATTCTCTAGAGGAGTATGCAGTAGGGAGAAAACTATTTAAATCTGGGCTTATTATGATGAGTTGTACTGGAATTGTTGCATTTGTTATTTTATATCTCTTTGCGCCCATTTTAGCAGCAGCTAGCATACCTGATAACGCCGATGTAAGTGTTCAAGATGGGACGACTGTTATTCGTGCGGTTAGCTTTGCTTTAGTCATAGTTCCATTTATGAGTTTAATTAGAGGTTTTTTTCAAGGGCATCAATCAATGGGACCTTCGGCAGTTTCTCAAGTAGTTGAGCAGATTGTACGAGTTATTTTTATGCTTTCTGGTGCTTATATCATACTAAATCTCTTAAAAGGAAGTTTGGTTACTGCGGTCAGTGTAGCAACTTTTGCGGCATTTATTGGTGCAGTTGGAAGTTTAGTAGTCTTATTATGGTATTGGTATAAAAGAAAACCCCATCTTGATAAGCTTCTTTTAGAAGATAAAGGAGTCATTGATGTTTCACTTAAGGAAACATATAAAGAGATTATCGTATATGCAATCCCTTTTATTTTTGTAGGGCTTGCAAATCCATTATTCCAGTTTATTGATGAACTTACTTTCAAAGGTGCAATGGAATCTATTGGCTTAAAAGATCAAGTAGTAACTGCATTTGGTGTTTTGACTTTAAATACTCATAAACTTGTCATTATTCCAGTCTCTTTAGCAACTGCTTTTTCGTTAACGCTAGTTCCTGCCATTACGAAGGCATATACAGAAAAAGATCATGTCAGTTTAGTTCAACAAGTGAATCAAACAATTCAGATTGTTCTATTCTTTACATTACCTGCTGTTGTAGGTCTTTCGCTGCTTGCCGAACCGATCTATACCGTATTTTATCATCATAAAGAACTTGGTACGGACATATTAAGAATATATGCTCCGGTAGCTATTCTATTTTCCCTTTTCTCTATTACAGCAGCGGTTCTTCAAGGAATAAATAAGCAAAAATATACTATTATAAGTTTGCTGTTAGGTTTAATGGTGAAATTATGTCTGAACATACCACTTATCAAAATTTTTGCAACCAGTGGGGCAGTAATAGCTACTAGTATTGGGTATTTAATGGCAATTATAATTAATTTTTATGTGATAAAAAAGTTTGCTGGCTATTCTTTAAGATTAGTTATCAAAAGAGTACTGCAAATCGGATTCTTTACACTCGCTATGTTTATTGGAACACTATTTACCTATATGCTATTAACTTTATTTTTATCAGCTCAAGCTAAGGTAGACGCATGTATTATAGTGATTGTTTGTATGGTTGTGGGAATAAGTATTTATTTTTGTCTAAGTGTTAAGTCTAATTTAATTATTCAGCTCTTTGGGGAACGAGCAATACGAGTAATAAAGAAGTTGAATATCAATAAATCTTTTTAAATGGAGTCTACTATGCTTTATTCTATTTAATATGAGAAGCCTAGATATTTGGAGTTGAAATTATAATGGGGAGTTATGGTGGATAAATTAATAGGCTCTCAATTAAATAGAGAAGTATATAATATCAGCCATAATATGAAGGGAATCAGCTGAATAACGAATTTATTAGCCAAAATAAGAGGGAAATCAGCTAAACTGCGAAATTATCAGCCAAAGTAAGGTGGGAATCAGCCAAATTACGAAATTATCAGCCAAAGTAAGAGGGAAATCAGCCAAACTAGGAAATTATCAGCCAAAGTATAGTGGGAATCAGCCAAACTAGGAAATTATCAGCCAAAGTAAGAGGGAAATCAGCCAAACTGCGAAATTATCAGCCAAAGTATAGTGGGAATCAGCCAAACTGCGAAATTATCAGCCAAAGTAAGGTGGGAATCAGCCAAATTACGAAATTATCAGCCAAAGTAAGAGGGAAATCAGCCAAACTGCGAAATTATCAGCCAAAGTAAGAGGGAAATCAGCCAAACTGCGAAATTATCAGCCAAAGTAAGGTGAGAATCAGCCGAACTAGGAAATTATCAGCCAAAGTAAGGTGGGAATCAGCCAAATTACGAAATTATCAGCCAAAGTATAGTGGGAATCAGCCAAATTACGAAATTATCAGCCAAAGTATAGTGGGAATCAGCCAAACTGCGAAATTATCAGCCAAAGTAAGGTGGAAATCAGCCAAACAAGGAAATTATCAGCCAAAATTAGAGGAGAATCAGCCAAACACCGAAATTATCAGCCAAAAAAGAAGAGGATCAGGCCGAACTGCATATAATAAGTAGAGAAATTTTTAAAGCATTTTTGCACATACAGCATTAAACAGGATAGATTACCAATTCATATGAGGGGATGATTAGGAGAATGCGTACTAATGAAATGCTGTCTCAAACATTTTTAACCTTTGCAGAAAAGGAATGTAAGGGATCAAGCGTCCTCTACGCACTTTTGTCTAAACAAATTGCAATGGATAAAACGCTTCTTAATATTGCTAAATGTGCTAGAGTTGGGCAGCCTGTCCCTAATCTATTATTTGGTGCCGTTCACTACCTTCTGTTAAAGGGGACCAATCACTCGCTAAAAGATTATTACCCTAGTATCACAGAGAATCCCAAAACAGCTAAGGCTTCGTTTCCTATTTTTAAAGATTTCTGCCTCAAATATCAAAAGGAGATTACATGGATTCTCCAAACGAAGTTAGTTCAAACGAATGAGGTGAGAAGATGTTCTTACCTTTATCCTGCTTTTTGCATGATATATAATCTAGCTAAGAAACCGCTAGCGTTAATCGAAATAGGCACTAGCGCAGGCTTTCAGCTTCAATGGGATAAGTATGCCTATTCATACGGTAAAGAATGGTATGGAAATTCAGAGTCAGAACTGCCAATTACTGCGACTGTAATAGGAGAAAATATGCCATTCTTATTGAAAACTTCTCCTCCTGTTACGATAAGGATTGGTTTTGATTTACATACGATAGATTTACATGACAAAGACGAAGAATTATGGCTAAAAGCATTGATATGGCCAGAACATAGAGAGAGATTATTCTTATTTGAAAAAGCGGCAGATTACAGAAGAGAAGGTGCTTTGAACGTAGTGAGCGGTGATGGAGTAAGCTTGCTGCCATATTATGCCGAAACTATTCCAGAGGGCAGTGCCATTTGCATCTTTCATACCCATGTAGCGAATCAAATACCAAGAGAAGGGAAGGAGCTTCTGTTACAAGGTGTGGAAGAAATTGGGAAGCACAGAGAAGTATTTCATCTTTATAATAATATTCAAGATAGATACTTACACTTAGATTATTATATGGCCGGTAAGAAGAGTGAAAATAGCATTGCAGAAACAGACGGACATGGACGATGGTTTAAATGGTTAAAAAATGATACTAGATAAGGAAGTAATTAAGTTCTATGATAAAGAGCTAGCTTTATACTAAAATAAGGGAATATACTTCTAGGGCTATTAAATGTGGAATGTATATAATAGGAGGCATTAAAATAGGATGGGGTTACTGAATATTGGGAGCCTGGTGCTTGGTTTAATTGCTTGGATATTGCCGGCTACAAACTTAATGAGAGATAAAAAGAAAGTTCAGAGAAATGGGCTAATGATTTGTTTTCTTAGCATGGGTGCTTGTGCGATTTCTATCTCTTTTCAGATTTTCTATAGCTATTATCTTGTAAAAATGGAGGATTGGAGTGCAATGATGGACACATCAGGTGGGGTAGTGGTTGCGACTGCCTTTCTCCTTTCTGTGACAATTATTTTGAACACGGCGAATTATATTATATATCGTAAAGTTACAGCAAAATAGCCTTTAAAATAAATACATATAAACGAAAAAGGACACTTATTACGGTGTCCTTTTATTACTTTAACAACATCTATTTAATGTAAAATCAACTTTAGCAAATATTTCTAGTTAATTCCAAAAAAAGAGTTATAATGTAGCTAGAAGAAAAATTAAAGGAGTTTTTATGGAATTAATAACGTCAAAGGTCATCATCATATCTATTTTACTGTTAGTGATTACAATGATAGAAACATTAGCCTATTCAACGAGAATATCTGGTACGAGAGTTAAGTTAATAGCTACTGCAATATCGTTATTTAGCACGATGGTTATTGTTTCGCGATTTTCTACTATGTTTCAACAGCCATTAACAGCAAAATTGATAGCAGAAGTTCCCAAAGGGGCAGACAAATTAACTTTTATTGCGGCGCAATATCGAATTTTAATAGGAGTAACATCAATGGGGGTATTAATTGGTATCCTGTTGTTTCCAACATTTATAAATATCTTTTCACGAGCAATTGTCCAATTAGCAAATGAAAGAGGGTCCATGCTAGCTCTTTTTTCTAAATTATTCAAGAAGAACAACCTAAACAAGCTTCTAAAATGTCTTAAATTACCGCGATTATCCTATTTTAAAGGAATTACCTTAAACACAGTTCCAAAGCGTTTATTTGTATTAAATGTCATTATTTCAGCTATATTTACGACGGGTGTCATATCCTCCATATATGCTTCCATGTTAGTTCCAGCAAAAGTTTCTCAGGCAGCTTTAATGTCCTCAGGGGTAATAAACGGGATTGCCACCATCATTCTGACCTTATTTATTGATCCAAAGGCGTCTGTGTTAGCTGATCGCGTCATGAAAAAACAAACGGACTATATTTATTTGAAAAGCTACTCATTAACAATGGTTAGCTCTAAATTTATCGGCACGATAGTAGCGCAAATAATCTTTTTGCCTGCAGCTTATTATGTGGCTTGGTTTGCAGAATGGCTTTAATCTAAAATAGGAGCTGAAAAGTAAATTACCGCCATCAATAAAATTGTCGTTAGATCTATTAGCTTTTCAAACGAATGGAAGAACATTTGAGAATTATCAAAATAATTTTTACTAAAGGAGGAATTAAAAATGACAGTGTCATTAGAGTTTAGGTTAGCGACATTACAAGATTTAGATCAGATTGTAGCTATGCTTGCTGATGATATGTTAGGCAGTAAGCGAGAGCGCTATGAACAGCCGCTTCCTGCCAGTTACCTGCAAGCGTTTCAAGCTATTGCAGAAGATCCCAATAATGAATTAGTGGTAGCATGTTTTGGAAATGAAGTAGTTGGTGTTCAACAAATTACTTTTACTCCATATATTACCCATCAAGGAGGATGGCGAGCGACTATTGAAGGGGTAAGAACTGTCTCTTCTGTACGAGGTAAAGGGGTAGGTACTCAACTAATTAACTGGGCAATCGAGCGTGCTAAAGAAAGAGGCTGTCATTTGATTCAGCTTACGACTGACAAACAAAGACCAGATGCCATGCGTTTTTATGAACGATTAGGCTTTCAAGCAACACATGAAGGGCTGAAAATGAAACTATAGCAAGGAGGGTGGAGAGATAAAGTGGTTCGGCTGTTATCAATAGAGAAGCATTAAATCTGTAGGAGAATGTATATAGTTGATGAACATTCCATTTAAAAGATAAGGAGGAGAGACGATGTTTGAAATCTTGAATGTAAATGCTGAAAACGTGGATGAATACGGATTTTTTTGTATGAGAAGCAAACCGAAATCAAAAGGGTATCAAAATAAACTAGCGTGGATGAAGAAACGGTTTAAAGAAGGGTTAAAAGTAAAAATCCTTTTAGAAGACGGTAAACAAAGAGGTTTTATTGAGTATATTCCCAGTGAATTTACATGGCGAGCGATAAATGCCAAGAAATATATGGTGATTCACTGCTTCTGGATCGTTGGCAAGAGCAAAGGAAAAGGTTATGGGAGCAAGCTTTTAGAGGAATGTATAAAGGATGCGAGAGAATTACATTTGGATGGTGTTGCAATAGTCACCAGTAAGAAAAGCTGGTTACCAGACAAAACTCTCTTTGAAAAAAAGGGTTTTAATCAAGTGGATAAAAGAGGGGATTTTGAATTAATGGCTTATGCTTTTCAAAATGATCGGAAACCTAGCTTTATCGATTGGTCGCTGATAGCAAACGAATATGATAATGGGATTACGGTGTTCAAGTCAGACCAATGTCCGTTCACGCAAGATGCTGTTGATAATTTGCAAGCTGCAGCAGATGAGCATGGCTTAAAAGTAACTGTCCTTGAAATGAACGATAATGAAATGGTACAACATCTGTCTCCGACACCTTTTGGCGTATTTACTGTTATATATAATGGGGAAATCATAACTTATCATCCAGAAACAAAGAATAAATTTCTACAATTAATAGAAAGACAGGATTTGAAAATGAGTAAGTAAACATGAGCGAAATGAAATAAAGAGCAATCTTCAAATGGATTCTAAAAGTAGAGCAAAGTCTAGAAGACAATGCTCCATATACTTTTTCCCTAAATAGTAAATTTAGTAATAAGAATTATTCCTTATTATTTGCTAAAGTCTGCCTGTTATCAGCTAAAGGAGGTTGCTCTAGCCATCCATACTTTATTAATAACTCACATCCATCTTCAGCGTATAAACCTACTTCAGCCATGAATTTTGTATATTCTGCCGCAATATCTCTTCTTTGAGAAACAGATAAGCCAGCACCATAATAGCCAACTGCAGAAGAAACCAATGTAACGATATGGTATAACATTAATTTATCAGAAAAAGGAGAAACGGTGGAATTTGTTACCTCCGACACCCATGTTTTTGGAGAAGATAAGTCTTCCTTTGTAAGGATAGTATTAAAAGTAGTGAAGTGGTTCAAACAAATTTTTTTGCCTCTTTCAAAATATTTTTGAATATCTTTTGTTTGGCAAACCTGAGCAAAGCCTAATTCTAAAACTGTTTTTACTACGTCTTTTTTCATGTTAAAGCTCATACCGCTTATTTCAATAGCGTTTAATGGTCGTTTTTTCCCAAACCATCCAGCTAAATAACTTTGGTTATCGACAAATTTGACTTGCTCTGGTGTATTAATTCTAGCAGTTTTACTATAGAATCCTTTATTTAGCATGATGGAAACGATCCGTTTATGTAACTCCATCGTTTCCTTGTTACATTGGATAAAGTAATCTAACTGGTCAGCTCTTGATGATGTAGAAACGGCACCTGCATATCCAGTCAATCCTAGTAAGGTCATAATATGTAAATACGCTATAATAAAAGCGTCTGTAAAGATAGAAGGAGCATTTAAATTAACATCTTCCTCCACTGAAAAACCTTTGGGAATGGGAAGGTTCTCTTGAGTAAAGAAATCAGTAATTTTAGTGATATGGGTTTCAGCAATGCTAAGGGAAAAGTAGAGTACTTCTTTAATGTCTTCGTCTTTTGCTTTTTCAATTGAATGGGTAAGAATACATATGGATAAAGAATCATTTATGTATTGAGTCCAAAGGTTCGCTATTTCAGCTGTGGTTAGTTCTACATCATGACTGATCTTCTTCATAAAAGCTCCTCCAACAAGTGCATATATCAAATACAATTTTATTTTTTGATTTTATATTAATATTTCATAGTTGCGCCATTTCTATGTAAGAATTAAACAAAATGTTAAAGAAGCGAAAATAGGTTAAAGTGAGTAGGCTATAATAGATGTTTCCATAATAGATACACAATTTATACGAGTAAAATGGTTTACTTAGGAAGTGAACTGTTTAGTGCAAGCTGTTTAATCGTATTGGCTAAATCTCTTACATCTTCTTCCATATTGTCTTTGCCCATCGATATCCGAACAAACTCTTTTGCCTCTTGATCAGCCAATCCTAACGCCTTCATGGTTTTGGAAGGGGCTTGTTTTCCGACCTGGCACGCACTGCCTGTGGAGATGGCAAATCCACGACGATTACATTCAAGCATAAGCCATTGACCTTCTATCCCTTTAACTCGTAATCCGATAATTCCTGGATATTGATCCGTACATTCAAAAACAGTAACGGTTTCTTTCGGAAGCATCTCTGTAAATAACCTTCGGAACTTAGAATGCTTCGTTTCGTTCTCCGAAATTGTAGAGCATGCCTTTTGGGCAGCGACGGTCATACTTGCAATCCCAGCTGTGTTAACTGTACCAGAGCGAAAGCCATTTTCGTGGCTACCATTTAATACGATTGGAATCCAAGGAACATTTGGATTAATATAGGCAAGACCGACACCTTTGGGTCCATAAAATTTATGACTCGAAAGGGATAATGCATCGACATAGGGGGTTACTTTTTTAACCTCTATTTTTCCAATACTTTGCACCATATCACTATGAAAAAGAACATGATGCTTTTTACAAATCGCTCCGATTTCTTTTATTGGTTGGATTGTACCAATTTCAGAATTCACATGTTGGATAGAAACAAGCACGGTGTCAGGACGAATTGTTTCTTCTAGTAACCGAGTATCGATTAAGCCAGTTTCTGATAATGGCAAATACGTAATTTCATAGCCTTTGTCTGCTAAGACATGCATCGTACCGTGAATTGAAGCATGCTCTGCTATTGATGTAATAAGGTGTTTTCCTTCCTTTTTTGTCCCCTTAAGTAAGCTTTGCAAAATAAGAAAATTACTTTCTGTACCACCGCTTGTAAAGTAAATGCCTTTTTTATCTACGTTTATTAATCTTCCCCATTCTTCACGGCAATTCTCGACGATTCTAGTAGCTGTATCTCCCATATCATGAAGACTGTTCGAATTTCCAAAGTATTTACAAGCAACTTCGACATAAGTAGAAGCAGCATCGGAATCTAAAGAAGTAGTTGCTGCATAATCAAAATATTTCATCAAAAATTCCTCCAAAAAAATCAGTTGTTTACGGGAACCAGATTAATAAGCTAAAAATCTATCCATAAAAAACCCTTGCCTTAATTTTAAAACTATGTAAATATAAGTGTCAAGACACCTGTAAAATAGGATGGTGAAAAATGGACACGGATGTATTGATTATTGGTAGTGGAATCGCTAGCTTGCAGCTAGCTAAAAAACTTTCAACAGATTTCAATGTGATAATTCTCACAAAATCTAAAATAGAAAGCAGCAATTCTTATTTAGCTCAAGGTGGAATTGCTGCAAGCATGGGAGATTCAGATGATTATAGAAAGCACGCACTTGATACATTTGAAGCTGGACGCTTTCACAATAATCCTGAAGTAGTAACGAAAATTACAAACGCAGCACCCATCTTAATAAATGAATTGCGGCAGGGGGGATGCAAATTTGATGAGGATATGGCAGGAAATCTTGCATTAGGAATGGAAGGTGCTCATTCGGAAAACAGAGTAGTACACAGTGGCGGTGATACTACTGGAAAACAGTTGATGCAGTATTTAGTGGAAACAAAGACTAATAATATCAAAATCATCGAAAATGTTTTCGTCTATGAATTAATGGTAAATACTAATACTAAACAATGCTTTGGCGCAAAAGGCATATTTTCAGATGGAACACGAACAGAATTTTATAGCGCTCATACTGTTATTGCAACAGGTGGGTGTGGAAATCTTTACACCTATACGAGTAGTGCTTCCACCATTACGGGAGATGGAATTGCGCTTGCTTATTTAGCAGGGGCAAATATTAGCGATATGGAGTTTATACAATTTCATCCTACCCTGCTTTATGTTAACGGAAAAACGATTGGACTGATTTCAGAAGCTGTCAGAGGAGAGGGTGCAAGACTAGTTACAGCTTTTGGAGAGTACGTGATGGAACATGTCCATCCTTATAAAGACTTAGCTCCACGGCATATCGTCTCCCAAACAATTTATCAGTATTTATCGAAAGGGGAACCAGTCTATTTAGATATTTCCATGATTGCAAATTTTCAAGAGAGATTTCCTACAATTACAAATATGTGTCTAAAAGCAGGCATTGATTTGCAGAAAGGTCTGCTCCCAGTTGCGCCAGGCAGTCATTTTTTAATGGGGGGAATTGATATAGACCTGCATGGAAGAACAAATATCGATAATCTTTATGCAATTGGTGAAGCAGCTTGCACAGGTTTTCATGGAGCGAACCGTTTAGCAAGCAATTCTCTCTTAGAGGGTTTATATATGGGGAAAAACCTTGCGACACTTCTTCATAAAAAGCAAAAAATAAAAACGGAAACGATTCAATGGAAAAACGAAGAAAAAAATGAGAATTTCTTTCCGATTTTGCCAGAAAAAGCAGAGATTCAAGATCGAATGATGGAGTATGTAGGCATTGTCCGTAATGGAATCCACTTACGGATGCATCTTGAATGGCTTGAAGGTTTCAGAATAACCAATCTGGAACAGATCTCTTTAGAAAATAAGTCAGTCGAGGAGATAGAAAAGTATTTTATGCTTTTAACAGCTTTTCTAATTACCAAATCTGCATTGGAAAGAAAAGAAAGCAGAGGGGGCCACTTTCGTTCTGATTATCCTATGGAAAAGAATGAATGGATGAAAAAAAAGATCTGCATGAATCGTGAACAAACAAAGGAGAATCAAAATGAACCAATTAAAATTGCAGAAACTGCTGGAAGCATTTTTTATGGAAGATATCGGTGAACGTGATGTGACGACAGATGCGATTTTTCCCAAAGAGCAGCAAGGAGAAATCGTGTTTTTATCGAAGGATAATGGAATTTTTTGTGGGGAAGAGATTATTCAGGTAGGATTCCAAGTTTTGAATCCGGCAACAGAAGTCACAATGCGTATCCATGATGGAGACCGAATGGAAGTAGGTCAAAAATTGGCGACGGTAAGAGGAAAGATTCGTGATTTATTAAAAGGGGAGCGTGTTATTTTAAATCTTGTCCAAAGAATGAGTGGTATCGCCACAAAAACATGTGAAGCAGTAGAAACTTTAAATAGTGGCTACACCAAAATAAGTGATACGCGAAAAACGACACCAGGGTTAAGGATGTTAGAAAAATATGCGGTAACAGTTGGCGGAGGGCATAATCATCGCTTCGGATTGTATGATGCGGTGTTGATTAAAGATAATCATATTGCTTTCGCCGGTTCGATCGCTAATGCTGTAAAAGCGGTTAAACAGTCAATTGGTCATATGGTTAAGGTAGAAGTTGAAACGGAAACAAAGGAACAAATGTTTGAAGCTCTAGCTGCTGGCGCTGATGTAATTATGTTTGACAATCGAAAGCCTGAAGAAATTGTGGAGTGGATTACACATGTTCCAGAAACTGTAACGACAGAAGCATCTGGTGGAATTACATTAGAAAATCTTGCTTCCTATCGAGAGTGTGGAGTGGATTATATTTCATTAGGATTTTTAACCCATTCGGTGAAAGCAGTAGATATTAGTGTGAAAGTAAGCTTTGATTAAAGAGTAAAAAGGGGAGAGGAAAATGAATCTTTTAGAGGGGCTGCAAGCATCAAATACAATACCAGAGAAATACTTGGCCATGTCAAATGCGGAATTAGAAGAAAGAGTGGTTAGTGTAAAGAATCGATTAGGCAAAAAACTATTTATTCCAGGTCACCATTATCAAAAGGATGAAGTTATTCAATTTTCTGATGCTACAGGGGATAGCTTAAAGCTAGCGCAAGTTGCGGCTGAAAATACAGAAGCAGAGTTTATTGTCTTTTGCGGGGTTCATTTCATGGCAGAAACAGCTGATATCCTTACTACAGAGAAGCAGAAAGTCTACTTGCCAGATATGCGGGCGGGTTGCTCGATGGCGGATATGGCCGATATTTATCAGACTAATCGAGCATGGATCAAGCTGCAGGAATTGTTCGGAGACACGATCATACCACTAACCTATGTAAATTCAACAGCAGCCATTAAAGCCTTTGTCGGAGAAAATGGGGGAGCAACCGTAACTTCTTCTAATGCTGAAAAAATGGTATCCTGGGCCTTTACAAAAAAGGAAAGATTACTATTTTTACCAGATCAGCATCTTGGAAGAAATACTGCCTATAATTTAGGGGTTCCTTTAGAGCAAATGGCCATTTGGGATCCGGCCAAAAATGAACTTGTTTATGAAGGCGTGATAGAAGATATTAAAGTAATACTCTGGAAAGGTCATTGTTCTGTGCATGAAAATTTTACCGTGAAAAATGTCGAGCAAGTTAGAAAGCAATATCCTTACATGAAAATTATTGTCCATCCAGAGTGCAGCAGAGAAGTTGTCGCGGCAGCTGACTTAGCTGGTTCAACCAATTATATTATTGATGTAATCGAAAATGCAGAGTCTGGAAGTGCTTTTGCTATTGGTACGGAAATGAACCTAGTTAATCGGATTATGAAAGAACACCCGGATAAAGAAATTATTTCCCTTAACCCATATATGTGTGCTTGTTTAACAATGAATCGGATTGATTTACCTCATCTCGTATGGTGTTTAGAATCAATTGAAGACAATTTTGAAAGGAATCGAATTAATGTCGAAGAGCCAATAGCGTCTAATGCAAAAATAGCATTGGATAGAATGTTGGAATTATCCTGAATTCTAAGCTGAAAACTGCTTTGTAAAATAAAGGCAGTTTTTTTGGTTAAGTTAAGATGCCATTACATATCGCAACAATAAAAAGAAGTAAGTTATAATTTAACCAGAATATTTATTCAAAGTTGAATTTTCAAACAGATGGTTAATGACAAGTATTCTATCTTCCTTTAAAATATAGGTAATATATGGAGAATGGCGAAAGGTGGAATATACGCTGAATAGACGTCATAGACAATGGAAGAAACAAATACAAGCCTATATAAATGAATGGTATCTTCTAGCATTTTTATTAACTGGAGATAGAGTAACAGCAGAACAATTGTTAAATATGGCGGTAGATCAAGTAAAGGATAAGTGGTCCTATCGCCATTTTGAGCGTTTATGGGCAAAACCAGTAATCAAGAAATATATTAAATTTAGTCGAAATAATGAATGTAATGATAAATTTTTGGATTTTAGCACACTATTAAATCGAATAGGTTTGCTGGAAGGAAATGCCCGAGTTGCTTTTTTACTAAAGTATTATTACGGCTTTTCTTATAAGAAAATAGCGCGGAATCTACATATCTCTGAGAGAAAAGCGAAAATAATAATTTATGATGCCCTTCTTCTATGGACAAATAATGGCAAGTTAATTCCCATTGAACAAGTGGAAGCTGCTATAAATAAAGATATAAATCTCGCAAAAAATTTTTTACTAGATTCTTTCCGTTTTGAAAAGAAAAACCAATACATAGAAACTCGCCTTAAAGGTAAGCGAAAGGCACTATTCCTTATCTTTACGATAGTTGTTTTATTTGCTGGTGGATCCATTAATCAGAAAACGCTAGGAAAGACAAGAGTCAGTCTCGGACCGGATGTATATAAAATTTATAAGGAGGGAGGCGTGTTTCAGCTAGGAAGGGAGATTCAACAAAAAGGCTATACCGATATTTATGCCTATCCAGAAGAGGAAAATAATATTTTATATGTCCAATTTAGCACAGCAGAGAGTTTAGAAAATAAAGAAGAGGTAACAATGTTCATCGAATCTTATTTAAAGGAAAGGGACTTGGATTACGAAATTAGATATGAAGAGATGAACCAAGTGATTGAAGCAGAACAAACAGATGAACAAACAGCAGAGAATAAACAGCTGGAAATGGAACAAGAAATATACGAATTACTTACATCAAATACCTATTATTATATGCAAAACTATGTAAGTGATTCATCTGGCGAATCAAGGGAAATCCTTTTATCTGAGTCTATTCCAAAAGAAGAAGAAACGATGATCAAGGAAGAAATCAAAAATATTATGACAAAATTTGATAGTGAATGGAACTTCTCATTCGGAAAGGTCGATGCAGAAGTTGTAGAGATGGAAAAAGCAATGTGGAATATTGTACCAGCTCTTTTAGAAGCTTATATGTTTGGCGGCGACAAATATAAAGTATATGATGTCTATCCAACATATGAAGACGAGCAATTGAAATTCGATATATATACTGAATTAGCCTTCACAACAGATGAAGATCGGGCGAAAAACATAGAAACAGCCAAAGAGTTAAAAAGATCTATACAATTCTTTTTCCAACATGAAGACATTCAAAAACTCTTTAACCATGCTCCCTATGTTATAAAAATATATGGAAATAATAGAAAAGAAGTAGAATTCGATATTTAACACAAATATTAGGGAGGGGTCCTATTGAATAAATCGAGGCAAGCTCCAAGTAAAAGAAATCACTCGCTTTGTCACTGATTTTTTGAAAAAGAAAAATACATCCTACATCGTCCAATAATATTAACACATCGTCCAATAATATTATCGGGAAGATACTCTTGGGGGAAGAGAAAGAAGCTTATCAAGTTATTACAGAAGCGGAGAAAAAAGGGATAAAACTATGGCTAGGGGATTTTTCCGAACAAGGGAAAGTAACAGAATAATGTAACCATTTACTCAGCAGAGAAGGAAAAAATAAAAATTGATTGATAAAATTCCGTATATTTCATAAAGGATTGGTAATAATGCTTACAGGTTAAACTGCGCGGAAGAATGTGATAAAATAATAATAATAGCTTATATATATTTTGGCTAAATGTTAGTAAAAGGCAGTTGAATCATTTGACAATTAAAGAAAAAGTTGTGGTGCTAATTGGACCTACTGCTGTAGGAAAGACTAATCTTAGTATTGAACTGGCTAAAAAATACAACGGAGAAATTATTAGTGGAGATTCCATGCAAATATATAAGGGGATGGATATTGCGACAGCAAAAATCTCTCCAGAAGAAATGCAAGGGGTTCCGCACCATTTAATTGATATTGTAGAACCAGACGAAAGTTTTTCCGTCGCCCAATTTCAAGAGCTTGTGCGCAAAAAAATAACAGAGATTACAGCAAGAGGAAAGTTGCCATTTATTGTAGGCGGAACTGGTTTGTATATTCAAGCGGTTTTATACGATTATCAATTTCAAGAAACAGCTTCAGATCAGGCGTTTCGGATGAAACTGGAAGAAATGGCGCAGAGAGAAGGAAGCTTAAGAATTCATGACAGGCTGAAGGAAATAGATCCTGAGGCTGCAGCTGCTATCCATCACCATAATGTACGACGTGTAATAAGAGCACTCGAGGTCTTTCATGTCACGGGAAGAAAAATGTCTGAAATCCAAAAAGAGCAGAAGCAAGAGCCACTCTATGATACAGCATTAATTGGTTTGACAATGGATAGAGAAATTCTTTATGAGCGAATTAACAAAAGAGTCGATCAAATGCTTGAAAATGGATTGTTAGAGGAAGTGGAGCATTTTTATCATCAAGGCATAAGAGACTGTCAGTCCATTCAAGCAATTGGCTATAAGGAAATCTATAAGTATTACGATGGACTTCTAAGCTTACATGAATCGATTGAAGAGTTAAAACAAAATTCAAGAAGATATGCCAAAAGGCAATTAACTTGGTTTCGCAATAAAATGGATGTACAATGGTATGATATGACAGAAACCGTCAAAACAAATGACATAACAAAAAAAATACAGGAAATTTCTTCTTATTTAGAAGGAATGCTAGAGATTAAATCGAATACATAATAGTAGAGAGAAAAGAGGAGGATTTTCATGAAGCAATCAGTTAATATTCAAGATCAGTTTTTAAATCAATTACGTAAAGATGGCACAAACGTAACGGTATTCTTATTAAACGGATTCCAAATACGTGGATTTATAAAAGGTTTCGATAATTTCACGGTATTATTTGAATCAGAAGGTAAGCAGCAGTTAGTTTATAAGCATGCAATTTCTACGTTTGTTCCACAAAAAAATGTACAGATTGATTTAGAAGGCACGCAAGTTCAGTAAAATAGTCTCATTATAGGGCAAATATAAGTCCTATTGTTCAATCGAGTTAAAGATAGGGATACATAGGCATTTGCAAGGAAATGAATATGGAATAGCTTAATGAGAAACAGACTAAATCAAATATAGGTTTAGTCTGTTTTTTTATCCTTTCTCGTGTATGAAAAAGAATATATTGGTCGTCTGATAACAGTTTTTGGGTTCAAATTATACTGATTTAGTATGGATAAGAATTCAGCTTTAATTGTTTCGGTAAAAAAACGTTTGAAGTTAAAAATATGCTAAGCCATTTTATCTCCTTTTTTGCTTAAATATAATATTTGAAATATTTCTTTATTTCAGCATAATAACTTACTCCATAGAATGGACTCTCCAGAAGTCTCCTCGAAAGCACTAAAAAAAATAATCTAAAATAGTTTAATGAATAGTAAAGGTTCTGAATATACATTAACAATGGGGAATAGTAGCAAACAGTATGAATCAATGAAAAGGCTTATAAATAGTGATAAATAATGCTTTTGATGGGCAAGTGTTTAAAGCGTTTTGTTTTAAGAGGAGGTGTGGCTTTTGGAGCATCCAATCCGGATGAAGAATAATGGACAGATCAGCGTAGTAATCAATTCACAGAAAAAGAAGGTTCTTCCAAAGGAAAAGCCAGAAGCTGAGTCAATCCCCAGAAATGTTCCGAGTGAACATGAAGCACTTAGGGAAATTGAAGCGGAATTAGGAAGTCTTGTTGGCATGGATGAAATGAAAAAAATGATAAAAGAAATATACGCATGGATTTATGTAAATAAAAAAAGAGAAGAAAGTGGCCTGAAAACTGGAAAACAAGCATTGCATATGATGTTTAAAGGGAATCCAGGAACTGGTAAAACAACGGTTGCGAGGTTAATTGGCAAGCTTTTTCAAAAAATGAATGTCTTATCAAAAGGGCATTTAATAGAAGCCGAGCGTGCTGATTTAGTTGGTGAATATATCGGACATACAGCACAAAAAACAAGGGATCTCGTGAAAAAAGCAATGGGCGGAATTTTATTTATTGATGAAGCCTATTCTTTAGGTCGAGGTGGAGAGAAGGATTTCGGGAAAGAAGCAATTGATACATTAGTCAAGCATATGGAAGATAAACAGCATGATTTTATACTAATATTAGCAGGCTATTCTAGAGAGATGGATTTTTTTCTCTCATTAAATCCTGGCCTTCACTCCAGATTCCCGCTTGTCATTGACTTTCCCGATTATACGACAGATCAGCTAATGGAAATTGCTGATCGAATGTTAAAAGAAAGGGAGTATGCTTTAAGTCATGAGGCAGAAAAAAAACTTAAAGAACATCTTTCATATGTACGAAATGTCCAGCATCCAAAAAGTTTTTCGAATGGCCGCTATATTCGTAATATCATTGAAAAATCGATAAGAGCACAAGCGATGAGGCTACTATTAGAAAGTAATTATGATAAATACGAACTTATGACTCTTAGAAGTAATGATTTAATGTTAAACTCCCATGAAAAATAAGGATAGCAGGTTATTCTACAAGAAGTAATTCTCGTGGAATAACCTTTTTTCTGTATTTTTCTAAAAAGGCATTTTTACTAAGACATATTTTGGGTAACCTTATAAGGAGCAAATAGAAGAAACATTGTTTGTTTGCTATAATAGATAAAGTTCGACATGGAAAGAAGGTTTACATACTTGAAAGAAACTAAAATAGAAAAAGAAAAAGTAATCCTGGTCGGCTGCGAGACACAAAATGATGCTGCCCGATTTGCATATTCGATGGAAGAACTTGCGAATTTAACGAAAACAGCAAATGGAGAAGTTGTCGCTACTCTAACCCAAATGCGAGAAAGAATTCATCCTTCTACATATATTGGCAAAGGAAAAGTAGAAGAGCTAGAAATGCTTGCAGAGGAGTTAGAAGCAGACTTAATCATTTTTAATGATGAGTTATCGCCAAGTCAGGTGCGTAATGTATCAAAAAATTTGGACGCTAGAATTATTGATCGTACACAGCTTATTTTAGATATTTTCGCTTCGCGAGCAAGATCGAAAGAAGGAAAGCTGCAAGTAGAGCTTGCTCAATTACAATACTTATTGCCGCGTTTAGGCGGTCAAGGTCTGCAATTATCGAGACTAGGAGCGGGGATTGGGACAAGAGGTCCTGGTGAAACAAAGCTTGAGTCAGATAGAAGGCATATTAGACGGAGAATTGATGATATTAAAACGCAATTAAGTGTGATTGTCGAGCATCGTGATCGCTATCGAGAGAGAAGAAAGAAAAACAGAGCATTCCAAATCGCCTTAGTCGGCTATACAAATGCCGGTAAATCGACACTATTTAATCGCCTTTCGGAAGCAGATTCATTTGAAGAAGATATTTTGTTTGCAACTTTAGATCCAATGACACGCAAAATTATTTTGCCAAGCGGATTTTCGGCACTGATTACGGACACAGTAGGCTTTATTCAAGATTTACCAACAACATTAGTTGCTGCTTTCCGTTCTACTTTAGAAGAGGTCCGAGAAGCTGATTTATTGCTTCACGTTGTGGATAGTTCCAATGAGGAATATTATCAGCATGAGGAAACCGTACATAAATTACTTGAAGATTTGGAAATACCTGCAATTCCGCATTTAACGGTCTATAATAAAAAGGATTTAGTGCATCCAAAATTTGTCCCTACATCCAAAACAGAAAGTATTTTAATCAGTGCTTTTGATAAAGAAGACCGGGAACAGCTAAAGCAGACAATTGAACAAATGATGATGGAAAACATGGAATATTATGAAACAACGGTTGAAAGTAATAACGGGAAATTATTGTCGCAGCTAAAAAATGAAACAGTCCTGCGCAGCTTAATTTTTGATGAAGAAACGCAAAACTATTTGTGTAAAGGGTATGCGTTTAAAGAACATGCTATTTTAAACTATAAAAAGTCGATAGAAAAAGAGGAATGGGAGAAATAAATGTATAAACAGTTAACATATGGAACACAGCTAGAAACATTAGTAATGGAAGTGGAAGAACAAATAAAGGAAGTACATCAATCAATCGATAAAAGAATTGATTCCAATCAATTTCGTGTCTTAGCAAGCTTTCAAAATCACAAAGTAAGTGAATCACATTTTATTCCGTCTACTGGGTATGGATATGATGATATTGGTCGCGATACTTTGGAAAGTATTTATGCGGAAGTGTTTGGCGGGGAAGCTGGTTTAGTGAGACCACAAATTATATCAGGAACACATGCTATCAGTACGGCGCTATTTGGAATCCTTCGACCAGGCGATGAACTTCTATATATTACAGGCAAACCGTATGATACATTAGAAGAAATTGTTGGGATACGAGGGGAAGGGAGTGGGTCGCTGCGAGAGTTTAACATCGGATATAACAGCGTTAATTTACTTCCAGATGGACAGCCAGATTATGAAAAAATCGCTGCGTCTATCCATGCAAATACAAAAATGATTGGGATACAGCGATCAAAGGGCTATGCAACGAGACCTTCCTTTTCCATTAAAGAAATAGAAAAAATGATTGCTTTTGTTAAAGAAATTAAAAGTGATGTAGTTGTATTTGTTGATAATTGCTACGGGGAATTTGTCGAAGATTTGGAGCCATGTCATGTTGGTGCTGATTTAATGGCAGGTTCTTTAATCAAAAACCCTGGTGGGGGAATCGCTAAAACAGGCGGCTACATTGTCGGAAAAGAGGAATTCGTTAAAGCTTGTTCTTACCGCATGACGTCTCCAGGTATTGGGGCGGAGGCAGGGGCTTCACTTTACAGTTTACAAGAAATGTATCAAGGGTTCTTTCTTGCTCCACATGTAGTTGGTCAAAGCTTAAAAGGAGCAATTTTCACAGCAGCTATGCTGGAGAAATTGGGGATGAATTCTTCGCCTAGCTGGAATGCAAAAAGAACGGATCTTATTCAGTCTGTTCAATTTGATGATAAAGACAAAATGATTGCTTTTTGCCAAGCCATTCAATATGCTTCGCCGATAAACTCCCACGTAACGGCATATCCTAATTACATGCCAGGATATGAAGATGATGTCATTATGGCAGCTGGGACTTTTATTCAAGGTGCAAGTATTGAATTAACAGCAGATGGACCTATCCGACCTCCGTATGTTGCTTATGTTCAAGGGGGATTAACGTACTCGCATGTTAAAATTGCTATATGCATTGCCATTAATCAATTATTAGAACAAAAACTGATTACTATTTGAGTATAACAATCTGTTACATCAGTTGGGAAGAAATTGTAACATTAGTTGACATCTTTTTTTCCCAATCATATAATGAAGGGGAATTAAATCAATTTAAAGGAGCCGAATGCTATGTCTGGTAGTCAAATTCGTCGATCGATGCCTCTTTTTCCAATAAGTATTGTCATGCAATTAACAGAGCTGTCTGCTCGACAAATTCGTTACTATGAAGAACACGAATTAGTGGCTCCAGCAAGATCGGATGGCAATAGAAGACTTTTTTCATTATCGGATATTGATAAGTTATTGGAGATTAAAGATCTAATTGATCAAGGAGTAAACCTTGCTGGAATTAAACAAATATTCTCTGTTCAAGAAAAACAAGTGCTGACAGATGAAGTAAAGAAAGAAGCAGAAAAAGCACGCAGAGAATTATCGGATGAGGATTTGCGTAAATTATTGCGTAAAGAATTATTAAATGCAGGTCGCTTTAATGATACTCATCGTCCCTCTATGAGACAAGGAGACATGTCTCGTTATTTTCAAAAATAGATAAGAAGAAAAGTAGGGAGTGGAGGAATAGTCGTGGCTAAAAATTACACTAAAGAAGATATCAAAAGGTTTGCAAGTGAAAGTGATGTGAAATTTATCCGTTTACAGTTCACGGATATCCTAGGAACAATCAAAAACGTGGAAATTCCAATTAGTCAGTTAGATAAGGCATTGGATAATAAAATGATGTTTGATGGTTCTTCTATCGAAGGCTTTGTACGTATTGAAGAATCAGATATGTACCTATATCCTGATCTAAACACTTGGGTAGTATTCCCATGGACTGCTGAAAAAGGAAAAGTAGCACGTTTGATTTGTGATATTTACAATCCAGATGGAACACCATTTGGAGGAGATCCTCGTAATAATCTTAAAAGAGTCTTGAAAGAGATGGAAGATCTAGGATTCACGGATTTCAATCTTGGGCCTGAGCCGGAATTTTTCTTATTTAAATTGGATGAAAAAGGCGCACCTTCTTTAGAACTTAATGATAATGGTGGTTACTTCGATTTAGCACCAACAGACTTAGGAGAAAACTGTCGTCGTGATATCGTGTTAGAATTGGAAGAGATGGGCTTTGAAATTGAAGCATCTCACCATGAAGTAGCACCAGGACAGCATGAAATTGATTTTAAATACGCGGATGCAATTACAGCTTGTGATCAAATTCAAACATTTAAATTAGTTGTTAAAACAATTGCTCGCAAGCATGGACTTCATGCAACATTTATGCCAAAACCATTATTTGGTGTGAATGGTTCAGGTATGCACTGCAACCTTTCTCTATTCAAAAATGGCGAAAATGTTTTCTATGATCCAAAAGGTGAATTAGAATTAAGTGAAACAGCATTGCAATTTATCGCTGGTATCGGTAAACATGCTACTAGCTTTACAGCCATTACTAACCCGACTGTAAACTCATATAAGCGTCTAGTACCTGGTTATGAAGCACCTTGCTATGTTGCATGGTCTGCTAGAAATCGTTCTCCACTAATGCGTATTCCAGCTTCACGTGGCTTAAGTACTCGTGTAGAAGTACGTAGTGTAGATCCAGCTGCTAACCCATACTTAGCAATGGCAGCTTTATTAAAAGCAGGTTTAGACGGAATCGAAAACCAAATGACTCCTCCTGCTCCAGTAGATCGAAATATCTACATCATGAGCAAAGAAGAAAGAATTGCGGAAGGCATTGTTGATTTACCATCAACTTTAGCGCAAGCATTAGATGAGCTAAAGCAAAATGAAACAATGATTGACGCTCTAGGCGAGCATATCTTTGATCACTTTGTAGAAGCTAAAGAGATTGAATGGGATATGTTCCGTGTCCAAGTGCACCCATGGGAGCGCGACCAGTATATGGAAATGTATTGATTGGAAAAATCCTTTATTCATAAGGGATTTAGCTAAATTATTTCATGGGTGGAAATGGTTAGTTATTGGTCAGAATAACTAGCACCCATAAAACGCCCATGAAATTAAATTTTTCCGAGGACATTATTCATATGACTTTCAAACTTAGATAAAGAATTTTCTTCAATTTTTTTAGATATATGTGAATAGGTATCTACAGTGACTTGGTAGTTTTTATGACCAAGTCTTTTTTGTATATATTCTATAGTTGCCCCAGCTTCTAATAATAAAACTGCGTGAGTATCTCTAAGGGCATGAATCGGTATTTGAGGTAATTCTGCTCTTCTCAATATGCTTTCAAGATAATATCACCAGGCTGCATTGTGATGGAAAATGAATCATTACCCAAAAAATAGCGTAGCGTAAATTCATAATTTTTCTGATACTTATAAATTATGTAAAGATGTTTTGCTTTAGGTGAAAAATAATTAGTTTCTATCACGAAGTCCTTTGAGACAAAGAAGTCTGCATTCAATTGCTCTCGAATATTTTTTATAAAAACCTCACTAAATTGTAAATATGACATAAGTATTCTTAACCATCCTTTTATGTAAGATAGTGATAAATACGAAAAGATGAAAAAATGTTTCAATAAAATTAAAAAAATATAAACAATTATTTTCTATTAAGTTTAAATTGTTTGCATTTATACATATTAAATTTATATCATTAAGAAAATATTCAAAGAGAAGCGTTCCTCCTTAGGGGGTTTTTTTAGATTGCGTAGGATATGTATTTTTATAGAAAAATATGGTTGATTTTATAGAATGGATATAATATAATACTTTAGTCATAGGTATATATACATAAAGGGGGAGAATTAGTGAAAAACAGAAAAGTATTAATGTTTCTAATGGCATTTGTACTCACATTGGGTACATTTGTTACATTTAGTAGCACTGTAGATGCAGCTTCAAAGTCATCATTAGAAAAGCAAGTTAAAGATTTAAAAGCGGAAAATAGCAAGTTGAAAAAACAAGTCTCTTCAAAAGACAAAGAAATAAAGGATTTAAAATCAAAAGTTTCCAGCAGAGATAAAGAAATAAAAAAACAAAAGGGTAATGTAGCTTCTAAGGATAAAGAAATAAAAAGTTTAAAATCAACTATATCAAGTAAAGATAAAGAAATAAAAAGCCAAAAAGATAAGGTAGCATCTCGTGATAAAGAAATTAAAAGCCTAAAGGCTAAAGTAATTCAACCTCTTGACGCTAAGTTAAGTTATCTTGGTAATACAAAAAGCGGTAATACAACAATATCAAGTAAATCGGTTCCTGTCTTAGTTAACTACAATGGTGTACCTTACGCTCCTGTTCAACTATTAGGTTCAATGTATAATGTTGGTACTTCTTATAATAGTAAAGTGAAAACTTGGTACTTAGGTGAAGGTACAAATGGAGTTTATATGTCTGATGTCTTTGAGGAACCATATCATCAAACTGGTAGCTCATATACCAATGAAGATTGGGCTTTAAAAACAGGAGGAAATAAATATTCCAAAGGTTATGCATTCTATGTTGCAAACGATAACGAGAGCAACGTATATGACTTTAACCTTCAAGGGAAGTACTCATCTATTTCTGGTATGCTAGGTTTACAAGATGGTGGTCAAATTCCTGGCCATATTGCATTTTATGGTGATGGTAAATTAATCAAAGAGTATAACTTTAATGCGGGTGACTTACCAATTAATATGTCTATATCCGTTAAAGGTGTTAAAAAGCTTGAAATTAAAACAGATAGTAAGGCAGTTTGGTATGACAATTATTTTGTTTTGGCTAATATGAAACTAAAATAAAAATATAAAAGCGTTCTTGATTGAACTGTGCCCCATTTTACGGACAGTTTAAAAAAGTGCTAAGCAGCAATTAGATGGTCCCGGTATTGTACCGGGGTCATTTTATTTAATCCCCATGGATAACGATAATGGTTATATTCCACGATTACTCTATCTACTTCACTTTTAACATCTTTTATATTATCTATTATGAGATAAAAAGGAAAGCGTAAAACTTCTGTATTTATATGAACTTTTGCCCACTATTATGAGATAGTATATGTTCCGTGTCCAAGTGCACCCATGGGAGCGCGACCAGTATATGGAAATGTATTAATGATAAAAGCCTTGGTATTTTTATACCAAGGCTTTTTTAGATGGAATAGACGAAATTTTATTAAGATGGAAAATTAAAAGGATAGTTTGCCAATCCAATAAATAAGCTAGGTGATTATCCTAGCTTACGCGTTTATTTAAAAAATAAAGAAACCAAACTGCATGTTTTTGTTCATCATGGGCTGCTCTGATAAATGCTTCTTTAATTTTTAGATTATCAGTTTTGGAGGCAGTTTCTAAGTAAAAATCAACGGTCTCTTGTTCATCTTTAAATGCAAAGTCTATTCCAGCGTTAAACTGTTTTGGGCAATTTTCTATCATTTTGGGTTGATGGTTCTTCCCCGTCAATTGTGTATATAAATTCGAAAAAGTTCTGAAGTGTCGCATTTCATCATTTCTAATTTCCGTGATTCTTTCCTTGATTTCTTTTGATGGTGCTAGGTTAATCAGATGTTGGTAACAAGAGATAGCAGAATACTCACCATCAATTGCCTTCTCAATGAATGAATAAATATTATTTCTAGAATGAGCATGAAAAAGCGTAGTAAAACCTGGTACACCTGGAACGTAAGATCCTAGAAATTGTGGATAAGGATAAGTAGTTGAATGATAAGGGGGATATTTCAAATTGATAACTCCGTGGGAATAGTGAACATGACACTTATTATCCTGGCAATGCAATGGCTGATTCCAAGGACCAGCTTGAAAAAATGTAGTGCCGTGATATATTGGACCGTCAAGCCCTGTAATAACTTCTGGATACATAGTTTACCTCCTTTTACTTTTAGATATCTTATGTTAATTAGTTCCAGAAAATGTTTGTCTAAAAATAAAATGGGTTTTGTAAGAGAGAAGGAGAACGGGAAGGGGCTATTTATGAGAATAATAAGCTTAAACGTATTAATTTATTAGAAAATAAAGAATTGGATAAGTAAGCAATCTTTCGAAAGTGCTTTTGCTTGTTAGGTTACTACCTCAACTTGTCACTGTTCATTTATAAATTTTATTAGTAAGGACGGGGAATGGGAGAATTTGTTTAGGAGCACATTTTCTGTGTGAGATTTAAAATAAGTGAAATAGATTCAGTTAGGAAATTCAGTATTCTCTTATCCATATAAGACTTCTTTATTTTTCCTATATCTAATAATTTGTATGATGATGCTGATTGTAAAAGAAGTAGCAGGAAATACAACAAGCCAAGATTCTAAACATTAATATTAGAAATAAGGCAAGGGAAACAGTACTTTTGAAAAATGTTAGCAAGGAAAAGGAAGTGTAAGAGCATGAAAAAACAATCAAGTTAAATGGATAGCTTATTTTACCCTATATATAAGACATTCAAGTTGAGTTAAGAAAATTGATTTCGTTTTTGGATCAATTATTTCTATGAGCCCATTTTCTTCAAAATCTGAAAAGCAAAAGTGAATTCTGCCGTTGTATATTACCTTTTGGCCGAACGTTATAATTTTATTCAACAAATCATCCTTTGTTTTTTATTTCAAAAAAATAATTTCATTTACTTAATTAAATAATTGATATATGAAATTTAGATTAATGATAGCTTTACCCTAACATAAAAAAAGATTAGAGTATACAAAGACAGCTACTTTCCCAGTATTACATAAGATAACCAAATGAGGTGGCAAAGAAAAATAAAAATGTGAAATGCATATATAATTGTTTTATACAAGAAATCGTATCAATTCCCCACTACCTTTTTAATCGTAACATACTGCAGCTTCCCCATTAATTGCGATCACCTTTTGGAATTAACCTTAAAAAATAGGTAAGAAGATTTATGTCGAAAAATGACGAAATATATAGATTGTCCATTAATTTCTTTTCTTTAATAATGAAAGGGAGGGAGGTGCAAAGATGGAGTTAAAAACTACTGGAAGAAATAAGTACGATATGATTATGGAGTTAATAGCCTTACATGTGAAACAGGCAGATTTTTTTGGAGATGATGTAAGGCCAGAAGAAATTGAAGAATTATTTAAAAAATATTCAGAAATAGTAAATAGGATTTAAAGTATAAAAAGCATCCAGTGGATGCTTTTTACATGCAAAGAAACTCCAAAGAGGATTTTATACCACTTTCTACATTATTGCAGTTCCTCCATGTAGATTTAGGTACAATTTCAGTCATCAATAAAAATATGTAGTTTTTCTGTTTGTCTTCTCATGAGACAGATCGCTTTGGTGTCCATATGCTTATATTCGATCCTTTATGACTTGGTATTTTTGTAATCAAGTCTTTTTTATTATATGTAATACTTGTTTATGGCATCATAAAAATGTAGGGTATGGCATTAAATTTGTGCAATAGGGCCGTAGGCCCTGCACAAATTAAAAAACCACTTGTCAACATTCCAAAATACACATACACTTCCTGTTGGGACAAACAAGCGCAGGAGGTATTAAGGAGATGTTGGCAGTGGCCGAAATTAATTATATCAGACATGAGGTAAACATAAAAGACAGTAACTATTCGGAGATTGCACAAAGAATAGGAAGAGATCGTAGAACTGTTAAGAAGTATGCAGAACAGGATGATTTTAGTCCTGTAGAAAATATCAAACAAGACAGACCATCTCCAGTGATGGATCCTATTAAACATATAGTAGATGAATGGTTAATAGAAGATTTTAAACAAAAGAGAAAATTCCGTAGAACTGCAAAGAGAATTTGGGAGCAATTAAAAGAGGAGTTTGATTTTAAGGGTTCTGATCGAACAGTAAGAAACTACATATCCCATCGAAAAAAAGAACTATTAAATGAAGCGAATCAAGCAGCGTTATCACTAGAGAGCAAACCTGGGTCAGCTCAAGTGGATTTTGGAGAAGCTCCGTTTAAATATCAAGGGGAACAGATAACTCTACCCTATCTGGTTCTTTCTTATCCATATAGTAATTCATTTTATTTTCAGGTATTCCCCGCTCAAAACAAAGAGTGTTTTTTAGAAGGATTAAAGCGTATTTTTCACCATATGGGTGGTGTTCCAAGAACAATTAGATTCGATAATCTTTCAGCTGCCGTAAAGAAGGTATTGCCAAATGGCGAACGGCAGTTAACAGAGGAATTTCAGAACTTCGTTCTACACTATGGGTTCGAAAGTGAATTTTGTAATCCTAATAGTGGGAATGAAAAGGGTCATGTGGAAGCAATGGTGAAATATGTGAGAAACAATTATTTATTGCCTGGTCTCCACGTACTGAATTTAGACGAACTTAATAAGACGTTGTGGGAAAAAGCTGAGAAAGATCGTGAGAGAAAACATTATGAAAAGGAATCTTTCATATCCCAGCTGTTTGAAGAGGATCGGAAAGCCTTTTTGGTTTTACCAAGTAAGGAATACCAATGCATCAGATACGAAACAGTGAAAGCCGATAAGTACGGTTATATTAAAGTAGAAAAAAATCTATATTCTACTTCACCAAGATACGCTTTAAATAAGGTTCTAATTCGTATTTCATATAATTCAATTGATATTCTTACAGATGATTATCAACTAGTCGTTAGCCATCCTCGACTCTATGGTCAATATAGAAAATCGATTAATTGGCAGCCATACTTAAATCTAATGGCCAAACGTCCTATGGCACTTAAATATACTAGTTTCTATGAGCAGTTACCACAAGAATGGCAAACATATTTTAATTCATGTACTTCCTCTGAAAAATCAGAAGCCCTGAAGTTATTAGGTACAGTGATGAAAGATTATGATTTTAGTAAAATTACTGAAGCGCTGAAGATTGCATCAGAGCATGGTCATCCTTCGGTTGAATCAATTAAACAAGTATTCTACCAACTAATTAATGGTCGAGGGATACGCGAAGAAGTACATCTCCAAAAGTCATTGCCTATTATGCCGGAGGCTACTAGAGGTCTACAGCATTATAATCAGCTTCTAAAAGGAGCTGAAATAAATTGAGTACGCAGATTCAAGAATTCGCTAAACGATTGAAATTAAGTTGGATTAGAGAACATTATCAAGAGATAGAAGCCACATCAAATGAAGAGTATTTACTGAAGCTTTTTGAAAAAGAAATTGAGCAACGAGAAGAACGAAAAACAAATCTTTTACTTACACAAGCAAGCTTACCTAAAGTCAATGGGAAACCTTTTGATTGGAAGGACATTGTCCTAACAGCAGGACTAAGTAGTGAAGACCTATTAAATGGAGTATTCATGGAGCAGCAAGAAAATCTAATTTTCTATGGGGGTGTAGGTGCAGGTAAAACCTATTTAGCTACGTTAATTGGATTGAATGCCATACAAAGGTATGGCAAAGCTGTTAAATTCTATACAGCGGCATCATTAGTTAATCGATTATTAGAAGCAAATGAAAAAGGTAATCTCAATAAGCTTTTTAAGCAAATAGAGAAATTGGATCTTTTGATTTTGGATGAGTTAGGTTACATTCCTCTTCACAAACAAGGGGCTGAATTATTGTTTCAGGTTATTTCGATGTGTTATGAAACCAAAAGCATCATAATCACGACAAACCTTCAATTCGGTCAATGGAATCACGTTTTTGGGGATCCAATATTAACGGAGGCAGTAATTGATCGACTCATCCATCATTCGCATTTGATTGTATTTAAAGGCGATAGTTATCGTTATAAGGAGTCAATTATTCAGAATTAAATTTCGTTGGCAAGTGGTTACATTTTTGATTGCCGTTTTATGCATTTTTTGCTTGCCAAATACAGTAATACTTGCTGTGTTTCATTCAAAGGAGGAAAAAGATCAAGCTGCAGCTGGAAAATAACATCCTTTGTTTACTCTCTTTTGAATAATCCAGCTATAAATCAAACATTATTGTCACATTAAAATTACAGTACTGTTCGTGTATAAAGAAAAATGTTATCTATTTGGAAGGAGAAAAATCGTATTTTACTTTAAATTAAAAGTCATAGTATATCAAAAGAGAGGATTTAGATATTTATGATTTTTTCAGAGGTTAATATTCACTTATTTAGGTACATTAATGATTTAGGAAAGCAATACACCTTTTTGAATATACCAATGATACTTATTGCCGAGTATATGGTTTATTTCTTAGCTATTGCAACTTTGCTGCTCTGGTTCAGTAGCAAGAAGAAAAATAGGATGATGGTATTATGTGCCATGGTTAGTTTCCTATTTGCAGAAATTGGAGGGAAAATAGCTGGAATACTGCATTCAAATTATCAACCTTTTGAAGAGTTGTTAAATGTAAATAAATTGATTGAAAAGACTGTGGATAATTCTTTTCCAAGCGATCATACAATTTTATTTTTTTCCATTTGTCTATCCTTTTATTTGTTTAAAAGAGGGATTTGGTTGTTTTGGGTTATTCTTGCACTTATTGTTGGGATATCGCGTATATGGGTTGGAGTACATTATCCAATGGATGTTTTCGTTGGGGCATTCATTGCGACTATGTCATCCATTTTAGTATATTTGATTTTACCAAAATTAAAGTTGACTAATCAATTTTTAGCCTATTATGAGGATTTGGAACAACGTCTTACTAGAAAAGTTTTTTCAAAAAATAAAGGTTCAAAGGATATATAACAGTTGTTTACAATAATAGTATGAAAAAATAATGCAAGCCTCCTTCTAAGCGGCTTTGCTTACTGGGATAAACGAAGCGTGAATAATCCTTCAAAAGCAGCGTATGATAAATCACTCCGCTTTTGAAGGAATTTGATTAATAAAAATCTAATCTGAAGCTAAAAGTGAATACAATTTGAGATCAATAAAACGATTCTTAGCCTTTTCCGCTTTTCTTAAAGTTCCTTCGTAAGTAAAAGATAACTTTTCTATAAGTCTGATTGAATTAAAGTTATCAGGTTCGATTTTAGCTTCAATCCTATTTAGGTTTAAATCAGTAAAAGCAGATTGAATTAAGCATGAAATTGCTTCTTTTGCATATCCTTGTCCCCAATGGAGTTTGCTTAATTCATATCCTATTTCCGCTTTCGCATTGTCAAAATCAATAAAATTAAAGCCACAAGAACCGATAATTTGGTTCGATTCCCGCTCAATGATGGCGTAGCGAATGGCTTTATCTTCCTTTGCTAGCTCATCTAAGAAAAAAATCATTTCTTTAGCTTGACTTTCCTCTGTGAAACTGTCGATATTCATAAATTTTGTCACTTCTGGATCCGACCAAATCGGAAATAAACTAGTTGAATCTGAGTCTCTCATTTTTCTTAATAATAGTCTTGTAGTGTGTAATTCTGTAATCAATATTTTCCCTCCATTTTATAAGTTTAGTTTGGGGTTATATATTGATATCTGTGCATAATTCAGTCCCTTCGTATTGATCTTTTTTTATTATAACAAGACTGTTATGAGAAAGAAATAAAACTAACCAAAATGCGATTAACAACCACTATATTTATGAAAGAAGTCCAATAGTATTGGAAAATGGTAAGAGGTTAATGAGGGGGGATGACATGATTAACAGCTGATAATAAAAAATGATACTTCTTTTTAAAGTAAGTACCATTCGTCTTTTTGATAATTTGAGTTTAACTGCAGAAAAGTATGCAGTCATTAAGTGATCATTACTTAATTTTCTTAATGAATCCACCGTTGCAATCTCCTTTGATTGTTAATTAATGTATATTTACCTGAATTTGAGCAATATAAACTAACTATAGGGAAAATTAAGAAATCTATATTTAAACAAAGGCAGTACTGCTGCTTTCTTATTTTTTATGGTTTTCTTTATAGAAAAATTATTAATGGCACAATCATTTGTTTCACCATTTTCATACTATATATGGAAAGGACAAGCAATTAATAAATCCTTTGATTGCTTGGAGGTATTCTTTTAATAAAGGGGTGAAATTTATGCCATTTACAATTTTCGGTTTTGATTTAACTGTTACTATTTTAAATATTCCTTTTAATGCAGAATATAGTATTACTATTGGTAAAGAGCACAAAGGGAAACATCATCATGATCATCATCATCTTCCTGTAAAAGCATAATTATAATGGTTTAAGAAGGCTATAAATATGATCTATTTATAGCCTTTCCCATGCATGCCTAGAAGAGTAACGATGAGAAGTAATCACTAAAGCAGCGGATTAGTCCGCTGTTTCATTTGGTACAAAATTTAAAAAACGGGCAAATCCAAGAAGCATATATTGTCGTTTACTATACATATCATCTATTAGTTTACAAAAGTTTTTATAAGCGAATTCGTCTTTAGCTTTTTTGCGTTTTTCTCCAAGACTTTGCAATGATTTACTAAGCTTTTCTGCTTCGAAACGGTATGTTTTTTCCTTCTGTTCATATTCCTCGATTTTTGCTTTGATATTTTCCGGGATATAGGTTTCTGGAATAAGGAGCGAAACCATTGCTTTTATTTTTGGTATCTCCAGTTGATTTGCTAAATAGGTACGGTGATTCCCGTCTGTTGCAACTGTATATTTCCCATTAGGAAGCCTATATAAATGTAAATCGACGGGACATTCATCATGCCAGCCCTTTTGTTCAAGTGAATTTCGAAGTTCTTTCATTTTATCGCTGTTCTTTACTTGATTAACTGGTGTAGAAAGGCCGATGATGTCATTTGGAGATACAGATATGACACCATAATCAACTGTAACAAAAGGTTTATAAGTCTTCACTATTTGATCAAAGAGCATCCATCGTTTTCTAAATAATTTAATCAATGGAAACACCTCCTAATTAAAGCTATTTTAATTACAGGTAGTCTCATGACAACTAAATGATAATAATTATTTCAGACTATAGACAAACCTGTTAATAGGAGTTAATAGGAGTTTAGTAATCCATCATTTAAAAAAAAAACGATTACGTATCAGAAAATTCGTTTAGTTAAATGGTATAATAAGTTAGATAGATAATAAGTAAAGAGGAAGAAATAAGAAATTATATATGTAAACGGATTCATACAAAAAGAGAAACGATTATTTTTTTCTTTGTCAAGTTCTCATGAAAAACAGTAATAAATCGTTATATCTATCATATAGTACGAGTGTAATCATAGAAAAAGTGGAGGTGCCATTTTACTAATATGAGTGGATTAGTGTTTTTTCAATTGCTTGCCGCGTTATTAGTAGCATTTATATTTTCGTTTTTACCTATCTTAATTTTTTTTATAGTTGTCCTATTTTCAAAATTGAAAGGGTTTACTTTGTCTGGGAAGTTTACAAATAGCTATTTGTTAATCGGCACACTCTTTAGCTTAGTTGTTTTGTTCTCATTTAGTATTCCGACTGTCTTACATTATATTGGAAAATAAGCTGAATTTAAGAAAGATAGCTCCCTATGACTGAAGAATAACTTCTCCGGGGAGCTTATTAATTATAGATTAACCTCTTTTATTTCATAAAATATAAAAACCAAACGGCATGATTTTGCTCATCATGCGCGGCTCTTAAAAAAGCTTCTTTTACTTGATGGTTCGTTGTATTATAGGCGATTTCTAAATACATATCGACAGTCTCTTGTTCATCAAGAAAGGCAGCATCGATTCCTTTTCGATAATTAGTTGGACATTTTTCTTTCATTATTGGTGTGTGTTTTTTTCCTGTTAATTGAGTATATAAATTGGAAAAAGTATTATAATGTCTAATTTCATCTTTTCGAATTTCTGTTATGACTGTTTGTTCCTTTTTCGAAGGAGCGATATTTTTTAGGGTATGATAACAAGAAATGGCTGCATATTCTCCATTAATTGCTTTTGTAATTTGTGAAAGTAAATGGTTCTTTCGGATAGAAGTTTGATTAGGTTGCCTATAAAGACTGTAGGAATATGATGGTAGATTAAAAGGTGTAAAATATTTTTGATGAGGAGAATTGGATAGTTGGCTCCATTGGCTATGAGAGGAAAATGGATATCCTTCGAGCCTATGCGGTATAGCTAGGTTCATCTTAAAACTCCTTTGTTTTTGCTTTATCTTATTCTTAGTTCTGTGGAAAGTTGGTTGTCTTTATTAAAATGGGTGTCTAACAGCAAAGATAAAAAAATCTCCCCGAAAGAGTAAAAAGTTTTTAGGATAGAACATTAGTTCGCAAATGACTTGAATAAGAACGAATGTTCTTGTATAATGAAAAAGAAGGAGGAGTTAACGATGGTAAAGCAATTAGAAAAAGCATGGAAAGAAAAAAGACCAATTGAGATTATCTATGTAAAAAAGGATAATACTGTCTCCCAGCGTACAATACTGGTGTATGGAGTCACAGACATATACATAATGGCCTATTGTCTAAAAAAGAAGCAGCCACGCATTTTCAAGTTGGGTTCCATCTTAGCAGCCTCCTTTGTAAAAAAGAGACATCCATTGTATGCTTAGAAGCTTTTTCCTGAGGAGATAGCTTTTTATTTTTGAACAGATAAGATTGAATGTTGTTGCAGATGAATGGGAGCCAGTATAGATATTTCAGACTTGTAGGGTTCTTTCTAAAAAAGGGGAATCTATCATATTAGATTGTGAATCTATAAGCTTTTGTTCTAATTAGTGAATCATTAGCTGTAGATCGTTTGCTGGTATTATAAAATGCTCCGATTTCCTTGTGTTTAGCTTTATTAAAATCATCTATATTTACTAGACATATTATCCGCGTTTCTATTAATAGACTTTTCTCTTAGTAGTTCTGCATATTTTGACAAAGAATAGTATAAAAGCTCGGACAAGCATTGTTTCCTTACATAATATATATTGTAAGTGAAATTCAAAATTTGAAAGGAGCGAAAGAGAATGGGTCGTCATAATAATAATGTAGGTGGTTCAGGTAATAACAAACATTGCAATAAATGTTCTAATCGTGTTTCCCCAGTAGAAGATATCATCCATCCAACTAAAACAGTTGTTCGTACAACAACAAATGAACGCAGAATCCGTAATATTCATCCAACAGAAATCATCAATGTAAACAGAACTGTAGTTCGTAATGAAAACTTTTTCCCTGTAACAGAAAGACAAGTAAACGAAACAGTAGTGGAAGATTTTGATTGTGGAGCTGACATTAATAACTCAAATAACTGTAGACCAAGAAGAAGATTCTTCTAATGCAAGTAGGAAAGGGCACCTGTTTAAATATATATAGGTGCCCTTTTTTGTATAAGCGAGGATCTGTATTCAAAAAAGGACAAAAAAAGAAAGCACAAACCGTGCTTTCTTTTTACGGATTAATAACTTCCTAAATAGGAAGCCCCAATGATAATTAATAAAATGAACAATACAACTATTAAAGCGAAGTTACTACTGTAACCGCCGCCACCGCCATAACAATCTGACATGTGTGCCACCTCCTTCTACTAGTTACAATATATCCTATGTAAACAAGTAGAAGAGTGAATGGACAAGAATCCCATAGGTAGAACAAAAGGCTTTTTCATTAAAGGCTTACAACTAATAAATAATAGACTAGATATACTAAAAACGAAAAAAGCCTCAAGAACAATCACATATATGATTGTTCTTGAGACCTTAGTAATCTTTACATGAATTAATAACCGCCTACATAAGATGCACCGATGATAATTAATAAAATAAATAATACGACGATTAAAGCAAAGTTACTTCCAAATCCGCCTCCATATTCAGACATATCAGTCACCTCCACCTATAGATTTACTATATGATATGAAAGTGACCGACTATGGTGTGGACAAGTTCATCAAAAATTGTTAAATATGTAAAATGGTCAATAATCTAAAAAAGGAGTTGATCTAGGGAAAAATAACTGGATAGCGCTTACTTTTATATCTGAAAAGAAAAGTGTTCCATTTTATCAAAAAAATAAACCTATTGTGTGCAGACATCTTCTAATTGTGTAAGCTGAGAATTATGTACGAGTTCTACCTTAAAAACATTATAAATATCCCTAATTTCACAGTAACCTGTATCATAGCAAAATAAAACTTTGAACACTCTGCCTTTATACAAAACCTTCCCTTCTTCCATTATAAACCTCCTTGATATTAGGTGTACTTAGAGATGATTTCTTGTTTCAATTACCCAATCTTGAAATAATATAAACCTATTTTTTATTATTTTTTTTTGAAAAATAGGTTCCCGTTTTCTTATGTGCTATGAATCTTAGGAAAATCATAAAAATATAATAGGGAATTAGTGAAAATAAGACTTCTTTTAAGCCGTTAATCCAGTTAGAATAATAGGAAGGAGAAAATTTTTCCATTTCAACATTGTTGAACACAGGTTGGTAAATAGAAAGTGTACTATTCTTAAAATGGAGGGATCAAGGTGAAAAAAATTGCTGTGTTCTGTGGTTCAAGTACAGGTGCTTCGCCAATCTATACGGAGGAAGCAATTGCGTTAGGGAAGGAATTAGCAAGAAGAAATTTAGAACTTGTATATGGTGGATCATGCGTAGGTTTAATGGGAGCCATTGCAGACAGTGTGGTGGAAGCTGGTGGTAAAGTAATTGGTGTGCTTCCAGACTTTTTGCAAGAAAAAGAGATAGCACATCCAGCTTTAAGTGAGTTAATTATTGTTAAGTCCATGCATGAACGAAAAGCAAAAATGACTGAGCTTGCAGATGGCTTTATTACTCTTCCTGGCGGTGCAGGAACGATGGAAGAATTTTTTGAGATATTTACTTGGGCACAGCTTGGATTACATAAAAAACCTTTAGGAATTTTGAATATTAATCATTATTACGATCCTCTTGTGGGATTAATTAATCATATGGCGGATGCGGAATTTTTACAAGAGCAATACCGTTCCATTGCGATAGTAGATTCTAATCCAAAACAATTACTTGATCAATTCACTACTTATACCCCGCCAGCCATTAAAACGTTCATTGAAGTAAGTCAATCGTAATTTTTTTACCTTTAAATTTATTCATGATAGGAGTAGAACAGCTATGTATCTAGTACAGAAGTTTTATGATTTAGAAGATTTCAAGAACGTGATGATTCCTCATCTAGAGAAAGATGAAGCGGTAAATGGATTGCCTCTTGGAATTTTAATGAACGCTAATCAAGATGTAAAGCCACCTGTAATGGCTGGCTTATATGATAATGAACAACCTGTTCTCATGTTATTGCAAACACATCCAAAACAAATCATCGTCGCAGTATTTGAGAGGATTTTGCCTAATGATTTACCACTTATTAGCAAGTTGGTACATGAAAGTATCACGGATATTCCTGGTTTAATTGGAGAGAAAGCAATTGTAGAAGAACTTGCCATTCATATTGCCTCATTACGCAACTTAAAAGTTGTTCTTGGCATGGATCAACGTATTTATCAATTGAAGGAATTAAAGAAAAAGGCAGATCATACTGGTATTTTTAGATGGGCGAATAAAAGCGATCAGGCCATCACCCAGCAATGGGTTTATGATTTCGCAGTTTCAATCAATGAGCCTATGGAAATAGACCAAGCTGCTAAACGGGCAGAAGAACTGATTGATAGTAATCGGCTAGCGTTCTGGGAAGTAAATAATCAGGTAGTCAGCATGGCTAATGCAAGCAGACCGACGAAAAATAATATAACGATAAATTTTGTTTATACACCAAAGGAATTCCGAAAAAGAGGGTATGCATCAAATTGTGTTGCAGAGCTTACACAACGATTATTATCCTCTGGATTTTCCTCTACGAGTCTTTATACGGATATAACAAATCCTACGTCCAATAAGATTTACATGGAAATTGGATATGAGCCAAAGATCGATTCTATCTTATTATTTTTGGAGAAATGAAGGTCTTTTCAAAATTACAACGTCAATAAGGAGGAATAAAAAATATGGATGAAAAATATCCAATTGGATTATTTGAATGGCAAAGCGAAATTACCGAAGAAGTCTTACAACAGTGGCTTGCTGAATTGGAGGAATATCCTGATAAACTAGCAAAAGCAGTTGTGTCTTTAAATGAAGAACAGTTAGATACTCCATATCGGGATGGCGGCTGGACAATTCGTCAAGTGGTGCACCATGTAGCAGATAGCCATATGAATGCCTATATCAGAACAAAATTAACTTTAACAGAAAAAGAGCCGACGATTAAGCCGTATGAAGAAGCACAATGGGCAGAGCTCGCCGATTCTGCACTGCCTCTTTCTGTCTCGCTCCAATTGCTTACTTCACTTCATGAAAGATGGACGTATTTACTCCGTTCCATTCTCTTTACTGATGATAGAAAAAAAGAATTTTTACATCCTGAAAATGGTAAGCAGTCGATTGAATTATTAATGGGAACGTATGCCTGGCATGGTCGGCACCATCTTGCTCACATTATCAATTTATGTAAAAAGATGGGGTGGGATTAAGAAGATAGTAGGAAAGCTCTTTCTCAGTAAACAAGGGATTATTTGAATCTGAATAGTTTTCCGAAAAGGACAATTTAATTTCGTCTCTGTGCTTAAATAGATTTCGAGAAGATAATGAAGGTTTGAACCGGAGCCGGAATACAGAAGGATTGGGTTAGTCGCGATTACTTTATGATTGCAGGCTCTCCAGTCTTGTTGCGCTGTTTTTTATGTGTATTCCGGTTACTCCGTTTAATCCTTTCATTTATAATGGAATTCTCCTCAGAATAAAAAAGTAATGGATTGTATTGTTCTAGCTACTTAATTATTATATAGTAGCCATTACCTCATTAACCTTTACAAAATTTATAGACTGTTCTTTTTTGTTTATTTTCTTCATTAGACAATGAGAATGGTTAACGGATTTTCCTCAACCATTCATAAAATTTCCTTTTTTTTGCTTACACCACCTATATTTTTGAAAATATCCTCATATACATATAGAGATTTGTTTATTATTGACCAAGTTTTTTTATAATTGAATAATCTCATAAAATCCATTCTAGAATAATCTCGAGGAATAGAAGAGGAGGGGCACTGTGACGTATATTGGAAAAAGTGTTTTTCGAAAAGAATCCCTCGAAAAAGTGACAGGGAGAGCAAGGTATACGGCTGACTATCTCGCTAGTGATGCTCTACATGTGGAAATGGTGAAAAGCTCTTATGCTCATGCAAATATTCGCTCCATTGAAATAGAAGAAGCACAAAGGCTAGATGGCGTACGAGCAATAATTCTCGGAGATAATCTTCCTCTAATTGGGGAGGAAGTAATTGATCGACCGGCCCTTGCAGTTAATAAAGTTCGTTATTATGGGGAAGTAATTGCGCTTGTTGTAGCGGAAACCATTCCTATTGCCAAAAAGGCAGCACAGCTTATTCGCATTGAATACGACCCTCTACCTATTGTAAATTCACCGCTTCAAGGTCTTGAAGAAAACGCACCTCTTCTTCATGAAAATATGCTTGATTATACAAAAGACGAAGGAATATACCCTGTAGAAGGAACAAATATTATTAATCATACTAAGATCAGAAAAGGGGATATTCAGGCAGGTTTGCAAGAAGGGGAAGTCAAAATAGAATCTCATTTTTCCATTCCTTTATCCGATCATGCCGCAATGGAGACAAGAGCAGCTCTTTGTGAAATTACCGAAAGCGGGATTGTCCGAATTGTAACCAGCTCTCAAGCCCCTTATATGGTGAAAAAAATTATCAGCAGGGATTTCAAGGTGGAAACAGGGAAGGTTGTGGTGGAAACTCCCTTTGTTGGTGGTGGCTATGGTGGCAAGGCATCTGTACAGCTTGAAATTTTTGCTTTTATTGCATCAAGAGCAGTCGGCGGGCGAAAAGTGCGTTTATTTAATACAAGAGAAGAAGATATTGCGGTTTCGCCAGTACATATCAGTTTAGAAGCAACCATTCAGCTCGCTTGCACAGAGGACGGAAAACTAACAGCTGCAAAACTGAAATACGTATTTGATGGGGGCGCATATGCCGATAAATCTCCACATCTTAGTACAGCTGGAGCGGTTGATTGTACAGGACCTTATAAAATAGAGAATGTTTGGTGTGATGCTTTATGTATATATACCAATCATCCATATCCTGCTCCATATAGGGGCTTCAGTCATGGAGAGGTACATTTTGCTTTTGAAAGAGCAATGGATATGCTGGCAAAAAAAGTGAGAATGGATCCTCTTCGGTTTCGCAGAATAAATGCAATCCGTCCAGGTGATACCACACCAACACAAGTGTTGTTAACAAGCAGTAAAGTTGGAAATGTTGAAAAATGCATTGATCGATTACATGAAATGATGGAATGGGAAAAAGGACAATTAGAAGAAATTTCTCCTAATAAAGTACGCGTAAAAGGAATCGCATGCAGCTGGAAAAATTCAACTATTGGTCCTGGTGTCAGTTCGGGTGCCGTTATTACCTTTAACTCCGATGGGAGCATCAATCTTATGTCAGGCTTAGTGGAAATAGGTACGGGAACAAAAACGGTCTTGGCACAAATTTTAGCAGAGAAGATGCAAATGAAGGTGGAGAGAATTCATGTAAGAATGACGGTGGATACACAAACAGAACCAGAGCATTGGAAGACAGTAGCAAGCAGGGGTACGTTAATGGCCGGTAGAGCAGTAATGGCTGCAGCAGATGATGCCATTCGCCAACTGAAAAAAATGGGAGCAATCGTATTAAGGGCTTCAGAAGATGACATAGAGGTTGCTAATGAAACGGTATATTTACGAGATAATCCGCAAAAATTAGTGCCTTTTAAAGATATTGTTTATGGTTACACCTTTCCCAATGGCAATTCTATTGGTGGGCAAATTATTGCAAATGGAAGCTATACACTTACTGGATTAACGAAATTAGACCCTGAAACTGGTGCAGGGAATCCTGGTCCTGAATGGGCAGTCGCAGCACAAGGAGTCGAAATAGAGATAGACATAAAAACATTTCGCTACAAAATCCTTAAAGCAATAACCGTTGTAGATATTGGCGAGGTATTGAACTACAAAGGAGTACTGGGACAAATTAAAGGGGCCATGAGCATGGGCATTGCTTGGGCTGGAAGGGAAGCCTTTTATTTTGATGAGAATGGGAGGATTCTTAATCTGCAATTACGAACCTATCGGCCTCTAAGGTTTGGCGAACATCCTAAATATGAGGTAGCAATAATAAAAACACCTCATTTAGAAGCGCCGTTTGGAGCAAGAGGAGCAGGCGAACATGGTTTGATCGGTATTCCTGCAGCAATAGCAAATGCACTTTCAAAAGCAGTTAATCATGAATTAGTCCGGCTGCCTTTGACTCCAGAATCCATCTGGCGGCAGACAAAGGAGGAAGTACATGGACTTTGAATTTAAGAAGACATCTACTATCGGTCAAGCATTTGCACAGTTTGCCAAAACAAAGACGGAAAAACGACAACCTGCTTATTATGTTGGTGGCACAGAAATCCTCACATTACAAAGAGTTCAACAGTTAAACATTGATGTAGCCATTGATATTAAAGATATTCCAGCTTGCCTTGTTCATCAGCTGACAGAAGACTATCTTGTTTATGGTTCCTGTCTCACTCTAACTGAAATAGAGGAACATAATCATTTTCCATTACTAACAGATGTCTGCAAAGAAATTGCCGATCGTACTGCGAGAAATAAAATAACAGTTGGTGGTAATATTTGCGGTGCTATTTTTTATCGAGAGGCTGTTTTACCTTTTCTTTTGACAGACAGCATTCTTGTGCTTGCTGGCAAAAATGGATTGAGAACAGAATATATTCATGATGTTTTCCATCAGCAATTACAGCTTCCAGATGGAGAATTATTTGTGCAGGCATTTATTGAAAAAAGGTACATAACTTGTGCGTACATTGCCATTAAAGTGAGGCAGCAATGGGAAACCGGTTATCCGTTAATTACCATTGCTGCATTAGAAATAGATGGTGAAATGCGAATGGCCTTTAGTGGTTTATGCCCTTATCCGTTCCGTTCCCTCATATTAGAAAATATAATCAATAATCGAGTGCTCAGTCGGCAAGAACGAATCAATCAAATCGTAAATCAATTACCTGGGCCCATTTTAAATGATGTCGAGGGATCAGATGAATACCGTATATTTGTGCTTACAGATCTTTTAGAAAAAGTAATAGCACGACTGGAGGGAGATTAATGGTCGAAAAAGAACCTAATTTGCTGACGATGAAGTTACGTGTCAACGGGGAAAATCATTTAGTAGTCATTCCTCCATATCAAACCCTACTAGCAGTATTAAGGGAAGATTTATTTTTAACAGGATCTAAGCCTGGCTGTTTCAATGGAGATTGTGGCGCATGTACCATTATGGTTGATCAAATGGCGATGAAATCGTGTTTAATGCTTGCAATAGAAGCTGTTGGAAAGGAAGTAATAACTATAGAAGGATTAGAGAATAGTCCTCTTCAACAAACATTTATCGAGGAATTTGCTTTCCAATGTGGGTATTGTACATCTGGGTTTATTATGAACGGCCATGCATTGCTTCTAAATGAAGAGAATCCTGATAAAGAAAAAATAAAAGAATGGCTAGAATCGAATATATGTCGCTGTACAAGTTATGAAGAGATCGAAACAGCGATGTTAAAAGCGATAGAAAGAAAAAAAATATAAGATTAAATGCCCCTGTAGTCTAATATGTATGCTGCAGGGGCTTTTTTAGTTATTGCTTTAATTGACTATTTGAGTTATGACGCACATCTTCTTCTTTTGTTTCCGCCATGCCGTATAAACCATTCATTTCTTGTTCATCTTCATCTAGACCTAATCGATCTTGAAAGTTCGCATTTTTTACATTAGGATCTTTCATCTTTGTTCCCTCCTTTTTAAGTTATTACTTTCGTTAGTTTGTGAAAAAATGAAAATTATATGTGATATAAAAGAAAAGGTTAATTAGGAAGTGCCTTTTTTATCTTTTCAAAAATACTTTTTAAGATAACGCCTAGTATGATAAAACCAATAAAAGATCTTGTATGGGACCAATACTCGCCTAATATAAACATTTTTCGAAGCATAAATAATGGTTCAATAATATAAGAGAATAGAATCGACCAACCTAATGTCGCTAACATAAAGTGTTTCCAATTTGTAAAATATTGATAGACAATCATAGCCGTTATCGGAATAATGACCAAATTAGCAGGAATGAGAGGACTGATAATGGGGATAATTTTGTCTGGATAGCTCCATAGCATAAACTCAGTACCAATAACATCAAGGATCATGCAAAAAGTGGCACACACCATCCCATAAGAAAAAATTTCAAAAAAACGATTTTTATCTACAAGTTTCCACCAAATAAAATAAGGAATAATGGTTGCGAGAAATAGAATCCACCAGTTCGTCGACAAAAAGTCATGCTGCAGCCAATGATCGATGGAAAGTTGAGTTAATTTTTCTTTTTCTTGTTCGATTTCAATATTGCTAGGATAGTGTAAGATAAAACTTAACATGTATGTCACCACTTTTTATCCTTGATTTGAAGAAGATTTTATAAAATTAGTATGAGTGGATTAAAAAATTATTATTAGTATTAATTTATGTATACATAAATTTACCAATAAAGAGGATATTAATAGTTATAAAGGTGGGACAACAAATGAAAAAAAAGTGGAAAAAATACAAAGTTTATATTATTGGCTTATTTTATATCCTCTTTATTAATGCGTTAATTGCAGCAAGCTATATTATTGGGTTTAAGGAATTCAAAAAACTAATTACTTTCTAAACCAATTGTCTATATTGTGTCTACACAATATAGAAAGTGTCCTTTGTTAGTTAGAGGACACTTTTTTTTAGGCGTAATGGAGTGCAGGAAAAAGTATTTGAGCTGAGATCTGTTAAGTGATATATTTAAAATATTATGAAAATTCTAAAGGGGGTCCGTCATTGTCGTTAGAAAATGTACAAGCATATCTAAGTAAATGGAATAAAGAGAAAGATATACGACTATTTACAACTTCTAGTGCAACGGTTTTGGAGGCAGCTGAAACTTTAGGGGTAGAACCACAAAGGATAGCGAAGACATTGTCATTTCGTAAGGATAATAATGCGATATTAATTGTTACAGCAGGTGATGCTAAAATTGATAATAAAAAATTCAAACAAGCTTTTTCGGAAAAACCAAGGATGCTTTCACCAGAAGAAGTTTTAGAGAAAACTGGTCATGCTATAGGCGGTGTTTGTCCTTTTGGATTAACGGAAGATTTACCTGTCTACATGGATGAATCATTGAAGCGATTTAATACGGTCTTTCCGGCTTGCGGCAGTAGCAATTCAGCTATTGAATTAACCAATGAAGAACTTTATATATACGGAAATGTAGAGGAATGGGTGGATGTATGTAAGGGTTGGGAGTGATACAAAAAAGAAATTGTTTGAGCATTAATTAGAAAAATAATCATCAGCTCTTTTTTATATTAGCCAAATAGGTAATTGTGCAATATATATATAGGAACTTATGGACTTTATTAATATGAGAATAATTTAGTAGCTTTAAAGGGGACTGCATCGTGAGAGAAGCTTATCACTATGTGATAAGCTTCTCTCAGACTGTCGACAAACTCCTAATTCGGTAATTAGGAGTTTGTCTTAGTTGTGCGCCCGGCATGCACATGAACTATAGGGTGCGAGTCCCGAACCCCGAAGACAGAAGTAGAGGTTAGCCAAGAGCTAGGGTGTCCGTGGTGACGCGGAATCTGAAGGAAGCTGGAGGCAAAACACCGGTCCGAGGAACACGAATCTCATACAAGGCTAGTTACGACTGGATGAGTTTGCAACACAAAACAAAGTCCTTTCTGTCGAAGGTCATACCTAGTAAATGAGGCGGATAGATGGTGTGAAAGTGCATGTGCTTACCCGGGGAGGTCTGATGGAAACGTGAAGTACCCTTCATAACCTACTTGGTGACAAGTAGCTGAATCATCAGAAGTCAGCAGAGGTCATAGTACGATTGGGTCTAGAACCAGTCGGAAGGACTGAACAATTAAGAGAGATTAGCCCTTGGCTTTCCATCTAGAATGAAATAGCACAGAAAACAGAGAAACCTCACGCTTAGAAAGTAGTGGTGAATCCCACGAGGGTATTTGCGGAGGGTGGAGTTCAGATGGGCATAATAAGATAAGCTAATCACGGAAAGGAACGAAATGGTGATGTTGAATCAAATTCTTGAACGGCAAAATATGATACAAGCGCTAAAGCGAGTGGAAGCGAATAAAGGAAGCCATGGAGTAGACATGATGCCCGTACAAACCTTACGACAGCACATCCTCGAAAATTGGGAAACCATTAAATCGCAGATTTTGAATGGAACCTATGAACCACAACCAGTACGTCGAGTCGAAATCCCGAAACCAGATGGTGGTGTGCGTTTACTAGGTATCCCAACCGTGACAGATCGTTTTATTCAACAAGCTATCTCGCAGATTTTATCAAAGGAATATGACAAAACATTTTCGGACCACAGTTATGGATTCCGTCCAAATCGGAGTGCCCATGACGCTATTCGGAAAGCAAAGGGTTATTTAAAGGAAGGTTATCGATGGGTGATTGATATGGATTTAGAGAAATTCTTCGATAAGGTCAATCATGACCGACTAATGGCAACATTAGCGAAACGAATTTCAGATAAATCTTTATTAAAACTTATTCGTAAATATCTCCAAGCTGGTGTCATGATAAATGGAGTGATTTCAAGTATAGAAGAAGGAACACCACAAGGTGGACCTTTAAGTCCCTTACTTTCAAACATAGTTCTAGATGAACTCGATAAAGAGTTGGAGGAACGTGGACATAAATTCGTTCGATACGCAGATGATTGCAATATTTATGTGAAAACAGAACGTGCGGGTCTAAGAGTAATGGCGAGTGTACAAAGATTTATTGAGGGAAAACTCGTTTAAAAGTAAACGAAAAGAAATCAGCGGTAGACCGTCCTTGGAACCGGAAGTTCTTAGGTTTTAGTTTCACGAGTCACAAAGAACCAAAGGTTCGTCTTGCGAAAACAAGTCTAGTTCGAATGAAAAAGAAAATACGAGAGATTACCTCAAGAAAGATGCCATACTCCATGGAATACAGAATCAAGATGTTAAACCAATATCTAATGGGGTGGTGTGGTTATTTTGGATTAGCAGATACAAGTTCCACATTCAAATCACTAGATAGCTGGATTAAAAGAAGATTAAGGATGTGTCTATGGAAGAATTGGAAGAAACCTCAAACAAGAGTCAGAAATCTTACTCGGTTGAAAGTTCCTTTTGGAAAAGCATACGAGTGGGGAAACACCCGAAAAGGGTACTGGCGCATTTCTAAAAGCCCCATATTACACAGAACCCTCGGCAATTCCTATTGGGAAAGCCAAGGGCTGAAAAGTCTGCAAGTTCGTTACGAAACTTTGCGTTATTCATCTTAATTGAACCGCCGTATACGGAACCGTACGTACGGTGGTATGAGAGGTCGGGAGTTAATCACTCCCTCCTACTCGATTATACATATACATTCTTTTAAATAAGAGTTGATTTCCGTTGCAGGGGTTCGCTTTCCGTGGGGCTCGCGCTGAGCCGCTTCGGCCTAAAGGCCTGCAGGGTCTCAGACTGTCTCGCAGATCCCACAGGAGTCTCACCCCTTTCACTCCAATCAATGCATAATAATTCCATTTGCATTTCCTAAATTCCTTTTGTCAACAAGCTTCTCTATTTCCTGCCTCTTATTCTACTATTAAATATTATTGAATATGACGATATACACCAATTACTTTTCCAAGAATACTTACATTTCGTAGGATAATCGGTTCCATGGTGCTATTCTCTGGCTGAAGGCGGATAAAATCGCGTTCTTTAAAGAATCTTTTAACAGTAGCTTCATCTTCCTCTGTCATTGCCACCACTATATCTCCATTATTTGCTGAATGCTGCTGTCTCACAATAACATAATCACCATCTAAGATCCCAGCTTCAATCATACTTTCTCCCATTACTTCAAGCATGAAAATTTGTTCATCACTTGGTGCTAGTCTTTCAGGCAGTGGAAAATATTCTTCTACATTTTCAATTGCCGTAATAGGCATACCCGCTGTTACCTTACCGACAACAGGCACATTAATAATATTATATTTTGGTATATTGCTTTCTTCTAAATCCAAAATTTCAATTGCTCTAGGTTTCGTTGGATCACGACGAATTAACCCTTTACTTTCTAACCTTGCCAAGTGGCCATGTACCGTAGAACTCGATGCAAGACCAACCGCTTCTGCAATTTCACGAACAGAAGGTGGATATCCTTTTAGCTTTACTTCTTCTTTTATGTATTCTAGTATGTCTAATTGCCTCTTTGAAAGCTTCTGCATTATATGCACCTCGTTATTTTATTCTTGCATTAATTATAGCATGTTTAAGAACAGGATACAAACATAAGTTCTATTTTATTGTTGACAGGAAACGTTTGTTCGTATTAAACTAAAAACATAAACGAACATACATTCTAAAAAAGGTGGAATTATAGATGTCTAAATTGTGGGAAAAATATTCATATACTATTATTCTTTTAATTTGTGGTTTTATAGCGTGTATAATAATTGTAGTTAATACAGGTGAAGCAGATTCTAGCAAATATTTATCGGTTACCGTGAAAAATGGGGAAACTGTCTGGGAAATATCTAATGAATATGCAGGCTCTTATAATATGTCAAAAAAGCAATTTATTAAATGGGTAGAACAACAAAATAATATCTCTGCAAATAATATTTCGGCAGGAAAAGAAATACTTATCCCAGTACGTGAAGAGGATCATCAACTAATGTTAGCATCAGAATAATAGAAAAGGAATTATAATAGTAATGAATAAGGAAAAGAATGCAATTATCTATTGTCGTGTAAGTACAGATAAAGAAGAACAGACCACATCCCTTGAAAGACAGGAAGAGGAATTATTACAATTGGCAAGTAAAATGGGCTTTGAAGTAAAAGAAATCATCTCCGAAAGAGCAAGTGGATATGATTTAGATAGAGAAGGATTACTGGAACTTTTATCAAGGATAAAGGAAAAGGATATATCGTCCATTCTTATCCAAGATGAGACAAGATTAGGCAGGGGAAATGCTAGAATAGCGATTTTACATTGTATATTAAAGGAAAATGTCAAAGTTTATAGTGTTTCTTCATCAGGAGAACTAACACTTTCTGAAGCAGATGAAATGGTATTAAAAATTGTAAGTATTGTAGAAGAATATCAGCGAAAGATACATAATTTAAAGATAAAAAGAGGCATGAGAAGAGCTGTAGAAAATGGATATCGCCCTGATAGAAACTTAAAAAACTTAGGAGATCATTCAGGAAGGCAGAAGATAGATGTTCCTATTGAAGAAGTGGTGAAATTAAAGCAAAATGGGTTAACTTTTGCCGAAATAACATCTACTTTAAAAGGATTAGGATACAGCTTTTCTAAAGCTACTATACATAGGAGATATCAAGATTATATCGAGCAAATAAAAGAAAAGTAATGAGAAATCTTCATGTCAGTCTTTACAATAGGAAACTGCTTTTATTTATGTTATAATAGATTTCATCAAGCCAGTTACAAGTAAACTGGGCTTTTTTATTTTATTTTGCCAAAATAAAAATACACAGTTAGTGCATTATTGACAGATGATGAAACAAGTTATCTTATCGCACCAACCATGAAAACTTTAATAAAAGGAGTATAATATGTATCCTAAAAATAAACTTGATCGTATAAATGAACTCGCAAAAAAGAAAAAGGAAACTGGCTTAACGCTAGAAGAAGCAAAAGAACAAACAAAATTACGCGCAGATTATTTAAAAAATTTTCGTTCAACTATGGTAAATACAATTGAAAATGTAAAAATTCTTGATCCAAATGGAACGGATGTAACACCTCAAAAGATTAAAGATATTCAAAATAAAAAGAAATTACACTGATTTTTTCCTTTAAATCTAACCTTAACATTTATATGTTAAGGTTTTTTATGTTTTCTAAAGGAAATTATGGGTAAAATACAAAATAAATGTCGAAATTATATAGTGGTGCTTCTTTCTAGTGTACATATATAGAAAAAGAATCATATTGGCTACTAAAATCAAGGAAATGAGAGGATGTTGAACATTGAATACAAAATTAGATCATTTATCTATTGCTTCAATTAGAACACTTTCTATTGACACAATCGAAAAAGCTAAATCAGGCCATCCAGGAATGCCGATGGGTGCTGCACCGATGGCTTATACGTTATGGACATCTTATATGAATCATAACCCTAAAAATCCAGAGTGGTTTAATCGAGACCGCTTTGTTTTATCTGCAGGACATGGCTCTGCTTTACTATATAGCTTATTACATTTATCAGGCTATGATCTATCCCTTGATGATTTAAAGGGGTTTAGACAGTGGGGAAGCAAAACACCAGGACATCCAGAGTATGGACATACCGCAGGAGTGGATGCTACAACTGGACCCTTAGGACAAGGAATTGCGATGGCGGTTGGTATGGCACTTGCAGAAAAACATTTGGCAGGTGTATATAATAAAAATAATTATCCAATTGTCGATCACTTTACATACAGTATTTGTGGCGATGGGGACTTAATGGAAGGAGTATCTGCAGAAGCGGCTTCTCTAGCTGGACATTTACAGTTAGGGAAATTAGTTGTGCTATATGATTCCAACGATATTTCTTTAGATGGTGATTTGGATAAATCGTTTTCCGAAAGTGTAGAACAGCGATTTAAAGCATATGGATGGCAATATATCCGTGTCGATGATGGCAATGATACAGATCAAATTGCAAAAGCAATAGAAGAAGCAAAGAAAGATCAATCAAAGCCTACATTAATTGAAGTGAAAACGATTATTGGTTTTGGCGCACCAAATAAAGCTGGAAAATCATTAGTTCATGGAGCGCCACTTGGTGCAGATGAATTAAAATTAACGAAGGAAGCTTATAATTGGACGTTTGATGAAGATTTTTATGTTCCAGAAGAAGTTTATAATCATTTTAAAGAAAAAGTCTTTATGAATGGTGAGAAAAGAGAACAGGAATGGAAGGAACTTTTTGCAAATTACGAAAAGGAATTTCCGGAACTAGCTCAGCAATTAAAAACTGCTCTAGCAGATACATTACCACAAGGTTGGGATCATCAAATACCTGTATATGAGGAAGGCAGCAGTCTAGCAAGTCGTGCCTCTTCAGGGGAAGTTATTAATAGCATTTCAAGCGAGCTGCCATTTTTAGTTGGAGGATCTGCCGATTTAGCAGGAAGTAATAATACAATGATTAAAGGAGGAAAGGATTTTACTCCTGAAACGCCTGATGGAAGAAATATATGGTTTGGCGTTAGAGAATTTGCAATGGGTGCAGCTTTGAATGGAATTGCTCTTCATGGAGGATTAAAAATATTTGGGGGTACTTTCTTTGTATTCTCTGATTATTTAAGACCTGCGATCCGTCTCGCTGCTTTGATGGGATTACCTGTTACGTATGTTTTCACCCATGATAGTATTGCGGTAGGTGAAGACGGACCAACTCATGAACCAGTTGAGCAATTAGCTTCATTAAGAGCAATGCCTAATCTTTCTGTCATTCGTCCAGCGGATGGTAACGAAACAGCTGCTGCTTGGAAAATTGCACTTGAGTCTACAAATAAGCCAACTGCTTTAGTCTTAACTAGACAAAATTTACCGACTATTAAAGGGACAAAAGATAATGCATATGAAGGTGTATCGAAAGGTGGATATATTATATCTCCTTCTAAAACGGAAACCCCTGATGCATTATTAATAGCAGCAGGTTCAGAAGTCGGCTTAGCAGTTGATGCACAAAAAGAATTAGAAAAAGACGGAATCAATGTTTCAGTTGTCAGTTTACCAGCATGGGACCGTTTTGAACAGCAAACAAAAGAGTATAAAGAAACCGTTATTCCAAAAAACGTAAAGAAGAGATTAGCAATCGAAATGGGAAGTTCTCTCGGCTGGCATAAATATGTTGGAGATGAAGGAGATGTTCTTTCAATTGAAACTTTTGGAGCATCTGCGCCAGGAAATAAAGTATTAGAGGAATATGGATTTACAGTGTCCAATGTGGTCAAACGGTTAAAATCATTACTAGAAAGTTAACTCATCAAGGATGGCTGGAAAAGAATTCTTCACCAACCAATGGGGGGGATCGCATTTTCCATTCCATCCTATTTTCTTCGTTCGACAAAATAAGTCTGTTTTTTTAACACCTTGAGACACATCTTGGAGATATCCTTCTTTATAATAGAAGGAAAAGAAGTGGACAGGTTGGTGAAGATTCAGTATGAGAAGATATCAATTGTATTTAATTAAAGAAAAAATCGCTATTCACTATAATGGTAGAGAACGTTTGTTTTACAATTTATTTTCGGACCATACTAAAACAGACGATGGACCATTAAAGGAGATCCTGCAAAAACAAGTGGATTTTATTACGCTTCCTATTTCTAGATGGATGATCGAAAATCAACTATACTCCGCTTTACAAAGAAACAAGAGCTTCCGATATAAAGATGGTACTTTTTATATTGAAAACGGAAATTTAAGCAGTGCAACATTAACGATAAAAGATGATTCTTTATTTATAGAAGCAAAGGGTTACTATGATGCGGAATCCATTTTCTTTGAAATTATAAGGAAATACGAACCTTCTTTCTTAGCAATTGATGTGGAAAATGGCCGATTTGGCTGGTTAAAACCAATTAAGGAAAGAAATTTTGTCTAAAATGGAGAAATTCTGTAACAGATATTGTATAATATTATCTGGTCTAGTACACTAAAGTATAGACAACATGAAGGAGGAAAAAAGATATGCCTTGGTACGCATGGTTAAGTATTGTCGTAGCACTAATCGCCGGTATCGTTATCGGATTTTTTATTGCGCGTAAATACATGATGAACTACTTAAAGAAAAACCCACCAATTAATGAACAAATGTTAAAAATGATGATGATGCAAATGGGAATGAAACCTTCTCAAAAGAAAATCAATCAAATGATGACAGCAATGAACAAACAACAAGGGAAATAATAGGACAAGCATTCAGTAAAACCTATTTTTCTGTTTTGATAAGAGAGGATTCTGTCATTATTTATAAATAAATGGTAATTCTCATCAGAATTTCTAAACCACTTTTTTCTGATTCCAAGGTTGTAGAGTGAATTTTTCATCTATCAATTTGAATGGAAGTGGTTGATTTTTCTTATTATCTATTCGAAACCACTAATCTGTATGAAAACTTCAGCAGAGAGGTGGTTTTATTTTGTTTTTGGAAGATGTTTTGAATGAGTATATGTATCACTGCAAGTCCAAGGGATTTACTCGAGCCACCATTAAAAATAAAAATCAAGAGTGTAAGCAATTGTTCGAGTATTTAAAAGTTAACAGAGGAATAACAGATTTAGAGAGTGTGACTACATTTGACTTAAAGGCTTATTTACGAAAGAAACAGAAAGATGGCTTACAATATTACTAGGATGGTGGATGGTATGTTCAAACCGAAAAAAGAATCACAAAATGAAGCTGAATTTGTTTTTATTGAGGACTTGGTCCCGGAGGATCATCTTTTAAGAAAGGTTGATAAGTACATTGATTTTTCTTTTATTGGGGAGAAAGTCCGTCCCTTCTATTCAGAGAAAAATGGGCGTCCTTCGGATCCAATTATGCTATTTAAGATGATGTTCATTGGTTATTTTTATGGCATCCGCTCAGAGCGACAATTAGAACGCGAAGTCCAGATGAACGTGGCATACCGATGGTTTCTTGGCTTAAAGCTCCATGACCCCGTTCCGGATCATTCAACCATCAGTTGGAACCGACGAACTCGTTTTAAGGATACAAACATCTTTCAAGAAATCTTTGATGAAATTGTCCTTCAAGCTATCAATCATAAAATGGTCGGTGGAAGAGTTTTATTTACTGACTCCACTCACCTTAAAGCAAATGACAATAAGCACAAGTTCACTCGTGAAGAAGTAGAAATGGAGACTCGTGAATACATAGATGAACTCAATCAAGCTATTGATGAAGACCGATCAAACCACGGAAAAAAGCTCTAAAAGATAGAGAGGAGGTGATAGAGACAAAAGAAATCCGAAAAAGTACAACCGATCCGGATTGTGGCTTTATGTCCAGGGATAACAAGCAGGAAATGTTCTGTTACCTTGACCACCGAACAACGGATATGAAGTTTAATATTATAACTGATGCCTATGTTACTCCTGGAAATGTCCATGACTCTGTCCCTTACCTTTCTAGATTGGATCGCCAGATTGAACGATTTAGATTTAAAGTGGAAGCTGTAGCAATAGACTCAGGTTATTTAACGAATCCCATTTGTAAAGGTCTTCACGACAGAAGTATTTTTGGCGTCATTGCCCACCGAAGATTTCAGCCCACAAAAGGACTTTTCCCAAAGTGGAAGTTTACTTATGACAAAGAAAAGGATGTCTATGTTTGTCCGAATGGCCAGGAGTTAGTTTATCGCACTACAACAAGAGAAGGATATAGAGAATATAAGTCGGATGCTAAAAAATGTTCGGAATGCCCACTCCTGAAGGAGTGCACAAGGTCAAAGAACAAACAAAAGGTCATAACACGCCATGTGTGGGAAGACTTCAAGGAGAAGGTACGCCTAAACAGACTCTCCCTTTCCGGAAAAATGCTTTATAAACTTAGAAAAGAGAAAGTCGAGCGAAGCTTCGCAGATTCAAAAGAACTGCATGGGCTTCGCTATTGCCGGTTACGGGGCTTGCACAACGCGAGTGAGCAAGTGTTACTCACCGCAGCGTGTCAGAATATGAAAAAGATCGCCATGCACCTAGCCAAGCTAGGGTAATTGTGACGATCCTTGTTTTTTACATAAAAATGATGGAAGGCAGTGAAAAAAATAAATAATAAACCAAATTAAAAAGCTTGTGGAAGAAAATATAGTGGCTTTCTCCACAAGCTGAGGACTCTTACAAGTCCTTTTAGTTTAAATACATATAAATTCTTCTTTTTATTATCACTATATAACTACTCATAGAAATCTTTTTCGACAGCCATCAATCATTTATCAAATCTATGTACCGTAATAATTCGTATAATTTGTCTCTACCTAACCAATTGATTTACTCCTAAAAAAATATTTGTGTGGACAAAGTATATTGTACACACAGTCCAATAATACACTTTACCATTCGCATAACTATTCGTTAACAAAACACCCAAAATGTACCATCTAAATACAAGCTAAAAGTAATAATGGGAGAATAACGTACATATAAAATAGTAAATATATACAGCGTTAGTAAAAATGTTATAAAATTTTGAAAAAAAAGTTTTGAATTACCAAAAAAAAACCTAATTTATTATATACTAGTAATATATTAACTTAGGAGGTTTAAGAATATGTATATGAAAGTAAAAAGATTCGGTGTATTTTTCTTGTGTTTCACTTTATTTTTATCAGTTCTTACTCCAAAAGTAACACTAGCTGAAGAAAACGAAGACATAGAAGTTAGTGAAGAAGAAATCAACAAACTAGCTAAAGAATTAGAATTTGTATTTGAAGAAGTAGTAAAATTAGATGATGATGGAAATATTGTGAATATTAATTTTGAAAAGTATGATGAGACATTTGGAATGGATGAAAATATTGAGCAACTAAAGGAAGAGAGTTTAGATATATCTAATGAAGAAGTTACAAAATATTCAGATTTAATTAGTACGTTTTCAATTAATAGAACCCCTTCTTGGTATCCAAGTCAAAATAAGCGAGATAAAATTGATGCTTGTATTCGTAAGAAAATAAAGGATAATTATAGGGATACTTTATCAATTGCAGCTATTACAACTTTGATTCAATATGTTAAGGATGGAAATTATAAAAAGATAGCCAAAAGATTATTAAAAATGGGCGTTAAAAATAATGCGCTATCAATGGCTGTTACTCTAGTATATTATCACACGCAATGTGTAGCTAAATATCAACATTTGAAATAAAAGGACTGAGGAGGTTAGAATGTTTATAAAGAATTTTGTTTATTCTTTTATCGTTTATCCTGTTATATTCTTTACTGTATTTTTACTATATGGGATATTTGATGATAGACCTTATCATAGTACTCCATCTGAAGTAGCAATTATTCTTTGTATATACTACTTTATCCTAAGTGTATATCATGGAATTATAAAAAAATGGACTAAAAAAGAGAATGAATCTTAGTTAAGGAACCAAATTATTCTTCAAATTCTATAAATATAGTTAATTTTTATATGAAATAACGTAAAAAAAACTAAGGATAAAGTCTGTTTTAAATATTAATATGGAAACCTAACAAATGGAAGAAGATGTCAACTTATAATTATAAAAGTAACTATTAGAAATCATACAGATTCAATTTTGTATTGGGGTTACTTAAAAGGAGAGATTATATTGAAAGATATAGGAAGTAGTTTTTAACAATGACCACAATTTTGTTGTTGGTTTGAGATTGAATAATACTCTGACGGTGTTGTCAAAATCATAATACCGTCTATTTCATGTTAAAATGAAAAATAAATAAAAGTTAGTTGGTTTTTTACTTTATCTATGGACAAGCTATATTAATCGTGGTTTATTTATTCATAATAGATTAGTAGAATTGAATAGATAATAAAACCTTGATAAATTAACATTGATAAATTAACATTTATACCGATTAAAATTGATTTTTTATGAAACCTTCTCAAAAGAAAATCAATCAAATGATGACAGCAATGAACAAACAACAAGGGAAATAATAGGACAAGCATTCAGTAAAACCTATTTTTCTGTTTTGATAAGAGAGGATTCTGTCATTATTTATAAATAAATGGTAATTCTCATCAGAATTTCTAAACCACTTTTTTCAGATTAAATATGAAAAAAGTGGTTTATTTGTATTTTGATAATAATTTTCAATAAAAAGAAGACAAAATTTCAAGGCAGAGGACGACAAGACATAATGGAAATCAACTCATCATTTCCCCGGAAACCGCAAGATATGACAAAAGGTTCAATAGATTCGACAATCATGTGAAAGATACTTTATGAAGACAGCCTTGCTCTATAGCAGCTGGATATTACATTTTTTTAGTGACTAAAAAAGCCGAACAATCACAAAAATTTTGTCATTGTTCGGTTTTATTTTTGTCAGAATTACATTTGTTTTAAAATAATCAAACGACACTTCTGTTTTAGTTGACAGATAACTTATGACAATATTAAACTTAAGATGTATACGAACGTACATTCGGTTATAAAGGAAGGAGGAGAATAATAAGACAAACAGCCATTCAAGCAAAAGAACAGTATTCGTTCTAGGAATCCTCTTTAATTATAGGAAGAAAAACTAATATTTCCACTCTATTAAATATTTTGAAAATATAATAAAATTTCTTTCCAGTTCCTAAATATTTTGCTAAACTAGTGAAGGGTATTTTTACATATTTAGTTGCCAACAGATAAGAGGTGTGTATGGGTTGAAAGTTTTTTTAAATTTAAAATGGTATTTTATCCAGGAGAAGAAAGCTTATCTTGGAGGGGTTTTTCTGTTGATTTTAGTTGCTATCCTTCAATTGATTCCTCCGAAAATAGTTGGTATAGTCGTTGATCATATTCAAGGAAAAACATTAAATTGGAGCAATTTATTACAGTGGACAGGCGTTTTAGTTGTTTCGGCATTAGCAATGTATGTACTTCGTTATTATTGGCGAGTACTGATATTCGGGTCCGCTGTAAAGTTAGGGAGATTATTGAGAAATCAGCTGTATAGTCATTTTACAAAAATGTCTCAGTCCTTCTATCAGCGAAATCGTACTGGAGATTTAATGGCACATGCAACAAATGATATACAGGCGATTCAACAGACAGCAGGGCAAGGGGTGCTCACTTTAGTAGATTCTTTAGCAACAGGTGGCTTTGTTATTATTGCAATGGCTACAACAATTAGCTGGAAGCTTACCCTTATTTGTTTATTGCCAATGCCATTAATGGCGATATTAACAAGCTATTATGGTTCTTTAATACATAAGTACTTTCATCAAGCTCAGGCTGCTTTTTCATCGTTAAATGATAAAACGCAAGAAAGTATTTCTGGAATGAAAGTATTAAAAACATTTGGCCAAGAAAGAGAAGATGTTGAAGACTTTCGCAGATCATCTCTTGATGTAGTTGATAAAAATATTAAAGTAGCTCGTGTAGATGCTCTATATGACCCTACTATATCCATTATTGTCAGTATTTCTTTCTTTTTAGCAATTGTATTTGGGTCACGGTATGTTATTAATGGAGAACTTAGTTTAGGACAGCTCGTTTCTTTTACTACTTATTTAGGACTGTTAATTTGGCCAATGCTGGCATTTGGATGGCTCTTTAATATTATGGAGAGAGGGAGAGCTTCATATGACCGTGTTACGGCATTAATGGAAACTAAGGTAGATATTATCAATAAGCCCGCAGCTATTACAACACCGCCAGCGGGGGATATTGTGTATGATTTAAAATCTTTCTCTTATAACCATAAAATTGATGTTCTGAAAAATATTCACTTTTGTTTGAAAAGAGGGCAGACTCTAGGGATTGTCGGCAAAACAGGAGCTGGAAAAACGACGCTTTTAAAATTGTTATTTAGAGAATATGACCATTATGATGGAAAAATTATGATTAATGGAACAGAAATAAAGGAAATGGGTTTAGATGCATTGAGAGTATCCATTGGATATGTACCACAGGAACATTTTCTGTTTTCTGCCAGCATCCGAGATAATATTGCTTTTACTAATCCCAATACTTCAGAGGAAGAAATTCATAAGGCCGCTGTATTAGCAAATATTCATGATGATATTCTTGGATTCACAGATGGTTATAATACAGTAGTTGGCGAAAGAGGAGTATCTTTATCAGGGGGGCAGAAACAACGCATTTCAATCGCGAGAGCACTCCTGATGAATCCGGAAATACTTATCTTAGATGATTCTTTATCAGCAGTCGATGCAAAAACGGAAGAAAGTATTCTGACAGCTCTAAAGGAAAATAGGGAAGGTAAAACAACGATTATCACTTCCCATCGATTAAGCGCTATTGAACATGCCGACCTTATTATCGTACTAGATGAAGGGGCAATTATTCAAAGTGGGAACCATCAACAGCTTGTGAAGGAAAGCGGCTGGTATAAAGAAATGTACCATCGCCAGGCTTTAGAAGTAATGGTAAGCATGGGGGATACAAATGGATAAAACTATTAAACTCACAAGTGAACAGCAAAGAAAAGTATTATTTCGATTACTAGGTTATATAAAACCACATAAAAAAGCGGTAATGATTGCATTCTGTCTCTTAATTTTATCGACATTGGGAGAATTAGCTGGACCATATTTAATTAAAGTCTTCATAGATGATTATTTAACACCAAGAAATTTAGCCGTTCAGCCATTAACTGTTTTGGGAATTACCTATATTTTCATTCAAATCATGAACGTAGTAATTATGTATTTTCAATTATATAAGTTTCAAGAAATTGCTTTATATATTATTCAGCAGCTTCGGGTTGATATATTTTCGAAGATTCATACACTTGGACTCCGCTATTTTGACAAAATACCCGCTGGAAGTATCGTTTCGAGAGTAACAAATGATACGGAAGCAATTAAAGATATGTTTGTCAGTGTCCTTGCAACCTTTATTCAAAGCGGATTTATGATTTTTGGTATTATCATTGCTATGTTTGTTTTGAATGTTAAGCTTGGGGCAATTTGTTTAATTTTACTGCCAATCTTAGGATTTATTATTTATACGTATCGGAAATATAGCTCAAGCTTCTACCAAGATATAAGAGAACGATTAAGCCAATTAAATGCAAAACTTAGTGAATCTTTACAAGGAATGAGCATAATCCAAGTATTTAGACAAGAAAGAAGATTGAAAAATGAGTTCGATGATATTAATACTAAGCACTATCAAGCAGGAATGCGTAATATCAAGTTAGAAGGGTTACTCCTCAGACCTGCCATTGACCTTGTTTACGTACTTGGGCTTATTCTTGTTTTAAGCTATTTTGGGATATCTTCTTTTAACAATCCGATTGAAATTGGGGTATTATATGCCTTTGTAAGTTATTTAGATCGTTTTTTTGAGCCAGTCAATAATATGATGATGCGCCTATCACTTTATCAACAAGCAATTGTGTCTGCCTTTCGCGTATTTACCGTATTAGATGAAGAAGATATAGAGCCATCTTTAGTTGCTGATAGCAAAAGTAAAATTGAGAATGGTGTGATTGAATTCAAGGATGTCACTTTTTCTTATGATGGGAAACAAGATGTGTTGAAAAACATCTCATTTACGGCTAATGAAGGGGAAACTGTTGCATTAGTAGGACATACAGGAAGTGGAAAAAGTTCTATTGTCAATCTACTTATGCGGTTTTACGATTTTGGAAAAGGGGAAATTCTGATTGACGGCAAATCATTAAAGTCTTTCAGTAAAAGAGAACTTCGGGAAAAAATGGGGTTAGTACTTCAAGATCCATTCCTATTTTATGGAACAGTAACAGATAATATTCGTTTATATAATAAGGAAGTAACGGAGAAAGAAGTTATCGAAGCAGCTAAGTTTGTGCAAGCTAATCAATTCATTGAAAAGCTAGAAGATCAATATAATCATAAAGTGGTAGAAAGAGGTTCTGCTTTTTCAAGTGGACAGCGCCAGCTTATTGCATTTGCGAGAACCATTTTGACAAATCCGAAAGTACTAATATTGGATGAAGCAACAGCCAATATTGATACAGAAACGGAAGAAGCTATTCAACTAGCATTATCGAAAATGCGTAAAGGCAGAACAACCATCGCCATCGCTCATCGCCTTTCTACCATTCAAGATGCAGATTTAATCTTAGTGCTTCACAAAGGAAACATTGTGGAAAAGGGTAACCATCAACAACTTCTGCAACAAAAAGGATTGTATTATAAAATGTATCTACTACAAAATGGAGCTGCCGATTCTATTGAAGAGACAGTAGAGCATAAAGTGGAACTCACATAGAAAGGTGATTTAACTTTAGAATGATAAAATTAAACCGAAGTTCGCTAATCTAGCAGTGAACTTCGGTTTTTTTGCTTTTTCTCTTTTTAGATATTCCATTGTTTTTTTGATTTTGGGAAAGCAGGAAACTTATTTTTTAAATTTATTTCATTATATTTATTTAGTAATACATCTAATTCTTGACTGCATATAATGGCTGAGGAAGATGAAAAACCATGTTTCATAGCAATTTCAATAAGCTCTGTACGCTTTAATTCAATTTGAGTAAGCAATTGCTTTTTTAGCATGGTTAATTTTCCTTTCCGTCTAAATTCTGTTATTTAATAAATGTTAAAGTGGAAATTAATTTACTTAATTATATCTATTTTTGGAAGTAAATGCAAAAATATCGCAAAGATACATATATAGGCTGTACAAGCATATAGTTATAAGAAATGGAGAAAGGAGAGATAGATAGTGGTAGATATAAATTTTTTTATTGCATTAGGGGCAGGTTTTTTGAGTTTTATTTCTCCATGCTGTTTACCATTATATCCTGCTTATTTATCCTATATAACTGGAATGTCTAGCGGACAGTTAAAAGAAGAGAAACTACTTAATAATGCTAGTTTAATTCATACAATTCTATTTCTTTTTGGATTTTCGATTATTTTTATTGCCCTTGGTTTTGGTTCTTCCTTGATAGGAGAATATTTTAAAGTCTATCAAGAAGAAATAAGAAAGATTGGTTCGCTTATCATCATATTTTTTGGTCTAACTATCATTGGCTTAATAAAGCCTCAATGGTTAATGAAAGAATATCGGTTTTCTTTTAAGACCAGACCAACTGGTTATCTGGGATCCATTTTGATTGGATTAAGTTTTGCGGCAGGATGGACTCCCTGCAACGGTCCGATTCTAGCAGCGGTTCTATCTTTAGCAAGCCTGCATCCAGAAACAAGCTTACTATATTTAGGAGCATATATTATCGGATTTGCACTTCCGTTTATTTTTTTATCCTTTTTTATTTCTCATTGGAACAAGCTTAAAAAGTATAGTGTACAGTGGACGAAATTTGGCGGATTCTTTATGATTGTGATGGGAATTTTATTGTATGTAGATGGGATGAAATGGTTAACACGTGTTATTTCACCAATTTTTGGTGATTTTCAAGGTTTTTAATCATTACTCCATGCTATAATATTTAACAAGCACAATGGCAAGAGATTTAAAATAGGATGAATTACATAATTTTATACCATGATTTGTCAACTTTGATGCCGAAATACATTGAAATTATGATAAAGATTCGCTATATTGGATTAGTAATAGTAATAGTAATAGTAATAGTAATAGTATTAGTATTTTATTTACCTATTAGATATTGTGTTTTCGGTTGTTGAGGAGGAAGTAAGATGGCGCGAATATTGATTGTGGATGACGCAAAGTTTATGAGACTAACACTCTCAAATATTTTAACTAGATCGAATCATGAAGTTATCGGAGAAGGGGAAAACGGGAAGGAAGCAATAAGATTATATCGCGAACTGGATCCAGATTTGGTCACAATGGATATTACAATGCCAGAGATGAACGGATTAGACGCAGTTAAAGAAATTAAGAAAGAATTTCCCCAAGCAAAAATTATTATGTGTTCAGCAATGGGCCAGCAAAAAATGGTAGTGGAAGCAATTGAAGCTGGTGCGAAGGATTTTATCGTAAAGCCTTTTGATGATACGCGAGTATTAGATGCAATAAATCGAGTTTTAAAATAACAAATATAGTAGATGCTTTTATAGGATATGATATAATCATATCCTATCTTTTCTTTGTGTCTATTTATATAAATAGACAGTGTGCTGATCTTAGTGGTAAGATTAAAAGTATTCTTAAGGCAATGATAAAAGGTTAGTAAAGGGGTTTTTCTATGACTTCTGTCATAATTTCAACATGTATTGCAGTGTTTATGGGTGTCTCCGTTATGGTTATGAGAATGAAAGCGGCTAAGAAGCCAGTTTCACCAAAGAAAATTATATTGCCGCCTTTTTTTATGAGTACTGGAGCTTTAATGTTTATTTTTCCATACTTTCGTATTAGCGGACAAGAAATTTTACAAGCAGCTATTGCTGGAATCTTGTTTTCATTTTTATTAATTAAAACAACAAAATTTGAAATAAAAGATAATGATATATATTTAATTAATTCAAAGGCATTTATCTATATATTATTTGGACTCTTAGCAATCAGAATTGTGGCAAAGTATATTCTAAGTAGTTCCATCGATGTTGGCCCATTAGGCGGCATGTTTTGGATGCTTGCTTTCTGTATGATTGTTCCTTGGAGAATTGCCATGTTTATAAACTATAAAAAATTAACAAAGAATTTAAGTACAACTAACTAACAGGATATACAGAAAAATTAGCTGGATGAGTAGAGTAGTCATCCAGCTAGTTTTTTAGCTAGAAGAGATGAAGAAAGTGGTCAACACATGCACAAAGATTAGAAATAATAAATAAAGGCGATAAATAATTAGACAGCAGCAAGTTTCTTACATTTGATTTTGTTTTTGACTAAACGAAAGCAGACGATAATAGAAGTAGATCTCTTCATAATCTACCTGTACTTAAAGCTATTATTGTTTCCATAGCCGTTCATAAATTACTTTATTACCCACATTTTTTAAAAGGTATATATCAGGATTACTAAGATTTTGCCAATCATCAAACCCGAAATTTTTATTATAAAAATTTAAAAGTAATGACATTAGATTCCCATGTGTAACAATGATTGTATTTTCATGTTCATTATTAAAAACGTCTTCAATAATTTTTACTATTCGTTTCATCGCTTCCTGACTTGACTCTCCACCTTCAAATGTTAATTCGAAATCTTCAAAAGTTGCTTTTAGTTTATCCAACCAGTCAGAAAGACTTTCTGTGCTTAATACACGTTCTATTAATTTTCTATTAATCTCTATTTCTAAATTTAATCGCGCTGCAAGTGGCTGGATCGATTGAATAGCACGCTTATAAGGACTCGAAATAATACGGTCAATTTTAATTCTTGCAAAAAATTTAGATATTTCTATTGCTTGTTTAAAACCTTTATCAGTAAGTTGCGCTTCCGATGGTTGGCCTTTAGCCTCGCAATGTCTTATAATATAAACTTTTTTCAACAAGATCACTCCAATTATATGTAAATTTTCATAATATTTTAATGACACAATAAGTGAATTCACTAATTCAAATGATAGAGTCGATTATTCTTTTTGCAACAACAAAAGGAAAATCGACTCTATTTAGGTGATTGATCCTTCATTAAGTTATTCTGCTTTAATCTGTCATTATTGTCATTTAGATTTATCCTTAAATATAGTCTGCTTTGCAAGCTGGTGTCCAAATACAGATACGCCTGTTGCGATAATTCCATTTGTGATAGCTTCAAATGTCATTCCATAAGCAAAAGCTGCTAAAGAAATGGAGGTTAGAAGAAGAATCCAAATGATCAACCAATCAGAGATAATGGGTGTTTGTTTAAGTGCATAACCAATAATCCATAGGACCGGTACTAATATATAATAATGTTCCAGTAGAAAACTCTGTAACCATTCCAAAGTATCTTCCCTCCTTTATTTTATATGATTATCGTATGCACAGATGAGAAAATCGGATTGTTTACATAACCATTGTCATCAGCAGAAAGTACTATTTTCATGCTTCTAAAAAAACAACTGTCCTTTTTGACTTTTTCTCTCTATTTAAAAGTTGAAAGGAGGTGAGAGTTGATGGCACAAGCGCTTTGGAATGAAGCAAGTTTAAAGTTGGCTTTTCTAAATGGAATGAAAGAAAATGGAGAGCCGAATCTTGTAACAAAGACGTTTAGAAATTTAAATGAAATGGCAACTCCAGAACAAATTTTTGCAGCTGCACAAGGGATGGCAACATTAGTGACCTATTCTTTGTACTCGGTTGAACGAAATGACACTTCAGAAATAGTAGAAGCATAGTGATTTTCACAGCAATAGTAAAAAAATAGAAAGGAGAAATTATAATGGCAAAAACATTAGAGATCACATTTGAAACGAGTAATGGAAAAACTTCAAAATTATCCCTTGAAAGCCCGATTGAACCAGTTAATTCTGAAGAAGTATTAACTGTCATGCAAAGTATTATTGCATCCAAGGTCTTTACTTCAAATAATGGTGATTTAATGGCGGTAAAAGGAATTCGATTAGTGGAAAGAATGGTAACAGATTATGAAATCTAACGCATAAATAGCAAGTTAAACAGCTTACCTATTGCGTCTGGGAATAATTAATCCGCCTGAAACGTAATAGGTAAACTTTATTGGGAGGCGTACAGAGTGGATGAGGTTATATCATTTATAAGCCAAGTAGGGTTTCCGATAGTTGTCAGCTTTTATCTGCTGAATCGTATCGAAACAAAGTTAGATATAATGATAAAATCTATTCAGAGTTTACCAGAATTAATCAAAAAGTAGTATATCGCTAAAAAAATAACCGGAATTTATAATTATCCGAAAAATGAAAGGGTTTTCTATTGACAATAATAGCTAAAACTGTTAAATTTACATTAACCGTTATTGACGTATTTAGTATGTTATTTATTCAATCAACAACTTAAAATGATAGATTAATAGCCAAATGCTTATGCGTGAAAATGGTAATTAAAAGATGAAGCTAGCAAGCTTTTTTAGGAGGATTTTTTTACATGAAAAACGGTAAAGTAAAATGGTTTAATGCAGAAAAAGGGTTTGGATTCATTGAAGCTGAAGATGGTAATGACGTATTTGTACACTACTCAGCGATTCAAGTTGAAGGCTTTAAATCTCTAGAAGAAGGCCAAGACGTTTCATTTGAAGTTGTTGAAGGTGCACGTGGACCACAAGCTGCTAACGTTACTAAAATATAAGGATAGCTACTCTTCATATATAAAAGGTCAGACCAAAAAATGGTCTGGCCTTTTTCTTTTGGTAATCTGTCAAACGAATAATGTCTCCTTTTATAGAAATAATTGGTTTACTCCTTCTCTGATATCCTCATCTTTTCATAGTTTGTTATAATAATAGAATATATTCTTTTATTAATAATTAATATACTAAAAAAACGTAAGTTTTTTTCATAAACATAGAGGTGAAAGTAATGAAATTTATTCATACAGCCGATTGGCATTTAGGAAAATTAGTGCATGGTTTGTATATGACAGAAGATCAACGATTTATGCTGAAACAATTTATGGACCTAGTGGAGAAAGAAAAACCAGATGCAGTTATTATAGCCGGTGATTTATATGATCGCTCGATCCCTCCGACTGATGCCGTGAATTTATTGGATGAAGTATTATATTTTATTAATGTCGAGTTAAATACTCCGATTCTTGCGATCTCCGGAAATCATGATAGTGCCGAAAGATTATCTTTTGGAAGCTCTTGGTATCAGAAGAATCGTTTTTATTTAAACGGTAAAATAGAAAATAGCTTTACTCCGATTTCATTTTCTGGTGTGAATTTTTATTTAGTGCCATACTGTGAGCCGGTAGTGGTAAGAAAATTATTAGCGGATGATACTATTCTTAATCATCATGATGCAATGAAAGCGATTATTAGCAAGATCGAAAGTAATTTAAATATAAATGAGCCAAATGTATTCATCGGACATAGCTTTGTACTTGGCGGAAAAACAACAGATTCTGAGAGAATATTATCTGTTGGCGGATCTGGCTGTGTCGGTGCAGAATTATTTGCGCCCTTCTCTTATACAGCTTTAGGACATTTGCACAGTCCAGATGCTATACATCATCCAACTGTAAAGTATTCGGGATCATTGATGAAATATTCTTTTTCTGAAGCAAAACAGAAGAAATCAGTATCTATCATTGAAATAGATGAAAAAGGGAATTTCACGCAAAGCTATCAAACATTAATGCCGAAAAGAGATATGCGAGAAATGGAAGGATACTTAGAAGAATTGCTAGACGTTTCCTATTATCAGCAGCAAAAAGTAGATGATTATTTAAAAATTACATTACTTGATGAAGGGGCAATTCTTGATCCGATTCAAAAATTAAGACAAGTTTATCCCAATGTTCTTCATTTAGAAAGAAAAATAGAAAATAAAGACCGGAAAGAAAAGAGTATTTTACAAGTTCAAAAAGAAGTTCAAAAAAATGAATTAGAGTTATTCGCTTCTTTTTATGAAGAAATGACAACAGCCGATTTTACGCAAGAAAAACAGGAATGGATGACAACGGTCATTAACCAGGTTCTAAGAGAGGAGGGAGCGAAATGAGACCATTAAAGCTAACGATGCAAGCATTTGGCCCATATGCACGAAAAGAAGTCATTGATTTTACTGTTTTAGGAAATCGTACTATGTTTGTTATTTCAGGAAAAACGGGATCTGGGAAAACAACGATTTTTGACGGAATTAGTTATGCGATATACGGGAAAGCAAGTGGAGAAGACCGCAATGGTCCAGAATTAAGAAGCCAGTTCGCTGAAGACTCCTTATTAACAGAAGTCAGTTTTGAGTTTAAGTTAAAAGAAAACCGATATTTAATTACAAGAGCACCTCAGCAAGAGAAGAAAAAGGAAAGAGGAGATGGATATACAACTATCGGTGCTAAGGCAGAATTATATACGTTTGATGCAGATGGAAATGAACAACTTGTTGCCTCCTCTATCCGTGATGTCGATGAAAAAGTAAAAGAAATCATGCAAATAGATAGCAATCAGTTTCGGCAAATTCTAATGATCCCTCAAGGAGAATTTCGTAGATTGCTTACATCCGATAGTAAAGAAAAAGAAAATATCCTACAGCGATTATTTCATACGGAAATGTATAAGCGGATTGAAGAGAAGTTAAAGGAACAAGCACAAGCACTAAAAAAAGAAGTAGAACAAAAAGTGCTGTTACGTACCAATGCCTTATCGAAAATAACGGCAGTTTATCATCAGGATCTCATCACTCAATTGGAAGCAGATCGTGATAATGATGTGGCGATTCTTCCTCTATTAAAAGAAGAAATTGTATTAATGGGAGAAGAGATAGAAAAGCTACAGAAAAAATTGGATCGGAAAAACACAGATCGAGATAGTTTGAAGCAACATTTATATGAAGCAGAATCTATATTAAAACAAATAAAGCTTAAAGAAGAGCTTTCTACCCGTTTAAAAGAACTAAATAATCAACAGAAGGAATATGCAGAAACAGAAAATAAAATTAATATGGCGCAAAAAGCAGCGCTTCTTGCCCAACAGGAAGAAATTTGCCATCATTTAAAAAAACAAATCGATGAAAGAAATTTAGAAGAGAAAATGATTCAATTCAAGTTAGAAAAGCTTAATAGTCAATTAAAAGAGGCAGAAAAACAACTAAATCAAGAGGTAGAAAAAGAAGTAGAACGAAAACAGTTGTCTGATTATCTTGTCGATTTAAAAAATATGGAGAAGGATGTCTTTCGTTTTGCGGAAGTAGAAGGAAAACTAAGCATTATAAAAAAAGATTTAGATAGTCTAGGGGCTAAGGAAGCGTTACTTCAAAATCAACGAAAAGAGAAAGAAGTAATGATACAAAATGTGAAAGAACGTTTAAAGCAGTTAGACGGAATAAAGGAAATGCTGCTAGAAAACAAAGACAAGCTCCGGAATTTACAATCTATCTTAGAGAAAATGAATGATTATTTAGAAGTACTAAATCGCACGATGAGACAAAAAGTAGATGCGGAATCAAAGGAAAAAATGCTAGACAATACACTAAGAAGAGTGGAAGATGCAAAAAAACTAGTAGAAGAACTGGAAAATAAATGGCTTATCAATCAATCATATATTTTAGCGAGCAGCTTAAAGCCAGACGAGGCTTGTCCAGTTTGTGGAAGTGTACATCACCCTGATCCGGCAACAAATAGAAATCATGAAGACAATGCAACGGAAGAAGACCGTAAGAATGCGAAAAAAGATTTTGAAGCAATAGAGAGGGAAAAGGCAAAAGCAGAAGCGGCTTGGCTTGAAGCAAATACACAGTGGAAATTATTAGAGGAAGATGCTCAAAATAAGCTAATGAAAGTGAAAGATATTTATCCGGATTTTACTAATGAAGAAAGTACGATAGCAGTAAATACGATTAAAAGCGAACTTCACAGAATTAATACCGAACAGAAGAGACTTGAGGAACAATTGACAGAAAGAGATAAGATGGAACAATCTCTTGTTAGTGCTGAGCGCCGCTATCATGAATTGCAATCTGAGCTTGAAAAAATAGCAGTGGTGATGCGAGAGACTACTATCCAATACACAGAACATAATACCACATGGAAAAATATGAAAGATGCTATTCCAGCTGAACTGCGTGATCTATCTCGGTATAAAACAGTGTGGAAGGAAAGTTCGCTTCAGTTAGAGAAGTTAGAAGCTCAATTAAAGTTAGCGCAAGAAAAAGTGCAGATGTCGAAAGAAAATTGGCAAAAAGAATCCGTCCGTTTCGAAAGTGTACAAAAACAAATTAAACAGCTCACTGATAGCTTGCAGACAGAAAGAGAGATTTTTTTAGAAAGCATGACAAAGCAAGGTTTTTCAACCTATCGCTCTTATTCAGATAGTAAATTGTTGGAAAAGGAAGTAGAGAAGCTCAAAGAGTCAGTACAAGCTTACCGAGAAGAATGTCGGTCTGTTTCCGATCGATTAAAGGATTTAGAAAATACGCTTAAAGATATTACCATTCCGAACATGGAAGATCTTCAAAATAAGCTTAAGACTATTATCGAAGAAGCAAATAAATTGCAGGAAGAACATACAAATATGTTAATAAAGCAAAAAGAAAATAAAGAAATATATAATCAGGTGATTTCAATAAATCGACAAGTAAAGGATCTGGAAAATCAGTATAAACTTGTCGGTCACTTATATGATATTTCCAGAGGACAAAATGCTCAACGAATTACTTTTGAACGCTATGTATTGGCTTCTTTCCTGGATGAAATATTGCTTCAAGCCAATAGCAGATTAAATAAAATGACAAGCGGACGATATCAGCTTGTCCGCAAGAGTGACCGATCAAAAGGAAATGTCCAAAGTGGTTTAGAGTTACTCGTATTTGACCAGTATACAGGCCAAGAAAGGCATGTGAAAACACTGTCAGGAGGAGAAAGCTTTAAAGCTTCACTTGCCCTAGCGTTAGGATTGTGTGATGTTGTGCAAAACTTTGCTGGTGGTATTTCCCTTGAAACGATGTTTATTGACGAAGGTTTCGGTACATTAGACCCAGAATCATTGGATCAAGCAATTGAAACATTGATGGACATCCAAAATTCAGGTCGATTAGTTGGGGTGATTTCCCATGTTCCAGAATTGAAAGATCGAATGGAAATTAGACTCGAGGTAATCGCTGGGCAAACGGGAAGTACTACGCGATTTGAATATTTACGATAACGAAATGAAAGAATCATTTTGGAGGAAAACCTAATAATAACTTTAGAAGCTGGGAGCGGTATTTTGCGAAAAAAAAGAAAGAAGCATGGAAGAAGCCTATTTATTATATTGATTTTTTTCTTTATTCTTCTATTATATTGGAAATTAAACCAGCCTGATTATAGGGATGTTCCAATGCCTGTTGAATTAAACCCGGTTGTAAATGAAAAGAAGGATATTCTTGTTAAAAAAGCTGGTGATATTGGAATTCGGGTAGTTATCACAGAGGACTTCAGGAGTGTAGAGGAACAGAATCGCTTATATGAACAAGGAAGAACGAGAGAAGGTTCCATTGTCACAAATGCAAAAGGAGGCCAGTCGTATCATAATTATGGACTAGCGATTGATTTTGCTCTTATGGATATTAATGGAGTCGTTATTTGGGATATGAAATATGATGGTAATGGGAATGGCAAAAGCGATTGGTCAGAAGTGGTTGAAATAGCGAAATCTTTAGGTTTTCAATGGGGTGGCGATTGGGCAAACTTTAAAGATTATCCCCATTTTCAAATGGATTTTGGTTTAACAATTGAGGAATTGCAAAAAGGGAAAAGGCCTGAATAACAAAAAAGAGGGTGACTCATAATAAAAGATGTCATCCTCTTTTTTCTATTAAGAAACCACCATCTATCTATCCGGACGCATTACAATTACATTATGTGAACGTCTTAAAGCTCATTGGTAGTTGGCTAGAAATTAGACTAAATCACTTAACAGGTAATGATAAATCAATTGACCAGTTGCCTCAATAGACGAAAAGTGGGTGCGTTCGTATGCATGAGAGGAATCGATACCTGGTCCGATTAATGCATGTTTAATATCATGACCAGATCGTATTGCGGCAGATGCATCCGATCCATAATATGGATAAATGTCTAATTGATAGGGAATTTCGTGTTTTTCAGCTAATTGAACAAGATTTTTTCGTAAGGCATAATGGTATGGTCCACTACCATCTTTCACACAGATGGAGACAGTATACTCGTCTGTGGATTGTCCGTCTCCCATTGCCCCCATATCAACAGCCATATATTCGATTGTTTCGATTGGAATATTTGAATTGCCGCCATAGCCAATTTCCTCGTTATTGGAAAGAAGAAAATTAGTTGTATACGGAAGCTCAATATTATTTTCCGTTATTTTTTTCATTAATAATAACAGAATGGCCACACTAGCTTTATCATCTAAATGCCTAGATTTAATGAATCCAGATGGGGTAATCTCCACCCGCGGATAAAAAGAAACAAAATCACCAACAGAAATGCCTAGTTTTTTAACATCTTCTTGGTTTTTTACGATTTCATCAATTCTAACTTCCATATTAGCTTGATTGCGCTCAGCAGTTCTTGCTTCCTTATATACATGAACTGATGCTTGATGAAGGAGAATTGTCCCTGTATATGTCTTGCCAGAAGAAGTTTCAATTATACAATTTTCTCCTTCAATGCTGTTATACGTAAATCCGCCAATTAAATCTAAGCGGAGGCGACCATTTGCTTTGATTTCTTTCACCATAGCACCAAGTGTATCAACGTGCGCAGTCAACATCCGCTGCTTTTCTGAGATTTTGCCTGGAATAGTTGCAATTAATCCCCCTTTATTATTTCGATATGTTGAAATATTTGCGCTATGTAAGTATTTTTCCATTAATTGAATAATGGTTTCTGTGTTTCCTGAAGGACTTGTAACATTCAATATTTGTTCTAATAAATCGAAATATTCTTTTTGATCAATTTGTACCAAGTAGAATTCCTCCTTTTAATATCCTAATCATTATACTATTAATAATGGAAAGATTAAATATGCTTATCCGCTGTTTAACTTACTTATTCCTAGGGTAGTAAGAAAGAACTGTGAGTATTTACCATTTTCCTTTTGCGAAAAAAATGTTAGTATAAATTCTTGTCGAAAAAACACAAAACATGTGCTTTTCTTTCTTTTTTTCGTATAAATATAGATATTGCTGGTAATATTCATTAATTTAATGTAAGATGTGGTTAATTTGAAATCTTCTTAATGTAAATTTACATTAATAGGAAGGAAAAGAAATGACCATTTTGAAAATGATGTGTTATAATGGATTACGTCATTTCATCATCTGCTACTTCTGAAAGAAGATGAACAAAAAGAAGGGCAGTAACATATGTAGATAAGGTAGCACTAATTAAGGGAAAATAAACATTATATTAAGAGGTATTAATTATTTGAATTGAGGTGAACGGGATTGAAAGGTACGGTAGAATTATTTCGCAAATTTTTAACAAAACATTCTTCTTTCTTTTTAATCGCCATATTTTTATTTTGGATGAAAACGTATATTGGATATAAAGTAGAGTTCAGCATTGGCGTACAGGGACCTATGCAGGAATTTCTACTATTTATTAATCCATTGAGCTCAGCGCTGCTCTTTATTGGACTTGCTTTATTTGTTAAAGGGAAAGCACAGCCTATCTATATTACGATTATTACGGCATTAATGTCAGCATTATTATATGCAAATATAGTGTATTATCGCTTCTTTACGGACTTTATAACAGTTCCGGTAATAACGCAGGTTAAGGTAAATGGTGGACAATTAAGTGATAGTATTCTATCGTTACTTAAACCTTATGATATACTTTATTTCCTAGATGTAATTATTTTAATCGTATTACTTGCAACTAAAGCGTATAAACCTACGGTACAAAAAAATAGAAGAGCAGCAAAATCCGTTTTTGCACTAGCTATTTTAACATTTGTTATTAATTTAGGTTTAGCGGAGGCAGATCGCCCGCAATTATTAAGTCGTTCATTTGATAGAAACTATCTAGTGAAATATTTAGGTGCATATAACTTCACAATTTATGATATCGTCCAAAATGCGCGTTCAGAAAGTCAAAGAGCATTGGCGGACAGCAGCGATATTACGGAAGTACAAAACTTTATTAGTGCTAATTATGCAGAGCCAAATGACAAATACTTCGGAGCTGCAAAGGGTAAAAACGTTATTTATGTTTCATTAGAGTCTTTACAAAGCTTTATTATTAATTACAAATTAAATGGAGAAGAAGTAACACCATTTTTAAATTCACTTATCAAAGATGACAATACGTTCTATTTTGATAATTTCTTCCATCAAACAGGACAAGGAAAAACATCTGACGCAGAATTTATGATGGAAAATTCTCTATATGGAATGTCCCAAGGAGCTGTTTTTGTAAACAAAGCGCAAAATACACTGCAATCAGCACCAGCTATTTTAAAAGGGGAAGGATATACCTCCGCTGCATTCCATGGAAATTATAAAACTTTCTGGAATCGTAATGAAATGTATAAAACGATTGGATATGATTATTTCTTTGACGCAGAGTATTATGATATGTCAGAAGAAAATACAAAAAACTATGGTATGAAGGATATACCGTTCTTCGAACAGAGTATGCCTCTGCTTGAAGGGTTAAAGCAGCCATTCTATACAAAGTTTATTACACTATCTAATCACCATCCATTTGAAATGGATGAGGGGGATACTGACTTCCCAGCAGGTGACTTTGGTGACAATGCTGTAAACCATTATTTCCAATCTGCTCATTATTTAGATGAATCAATCCGTTTATTCTTTAAAGAACTTAAAGAATCTGGTTTATATGATAATTCAGTGATTGTTATGTATGGTGACCATTATGGAATTTCTGAAAATCATAATAAAGCAATGGCAAAAGTACTTGGTGAAGAGGAAATCACACCATTTATGAACACGCAGTTACAACGTGTACCATTATTTATTCATGTACCAGGTGTAGAAGGAAATGTCGTAAGTAAATACGGTGGCGAAGTAGATGTAATGCCAACGTTAATGCATCTTCTCGGTATTGATACAAAGGACTATTTACAAGTTGGTTCTGATTTGCTTTCTAAGCAGCATCGTGAAACTGTTCCATTTAGAAATGGTGACTTTGTTTCTCCTACACTAACGAAGATAGGCGATAACTATTATGATGCTAATGGCGAGTTAGTGGATGCAGAAAAAGGAAAAGAACAAGCGGAAGCAGCAGCTGCTGAATTACAAGCATCTGATAGCATCGTGACGAAGGATTTATTGCGATTCCATAAACCAGATGGATTTAAACCAATAAATCGTGAGGATTATAATTATATAAAAGGTAATACTAGCAAGGCTGATTCAGAGGAATCAGCGGAAGAATAAGCAAAAAAAGTCTCTTTCCAGTGAGTGGAAAGAGATTTTTTTGCTAATAAACATAAAAATATTTTATAATCATTTTTGCTATATCTGGTTATCAGACAGGAGAGGTTGAAATATTTTCTTTAGGTTGCAGGCTATTTATCATTATTTCGGCTTATGGATCTATCAAGATTTTATGAACGTGTAGGAGTCCATTTTTGTCTTTCTGCTTAAAAATGAGCGAAGGAGTTAGGTTTAATCAAACGGAACATGGCAAAAATATAACTAAACACATAATAAATCCCATATCCGTAAAGGATATGGGATGTCTTTTATTATAATAATGGTAATTTGTTGATAGATATGTTAAAATAAATGAATCTGTTAGTGAATTCATTTTTAGAAAAGAATATATTATTTCTATAATAATGATATCACAAAATGATTCTGCTTGTCAAGATAATTTATTAGGGGTGGAGACACTATGAACAATAAGGAACAACTAGAAAAAGACCAGGAACAAAAACGAATAGATTTCGTTCGTAAACAAATTGAAGAGAAGCTAACAGTATTAGAAACTGATATTAACCATATTGGCGGTGATGTAAGTCAGCTGCGTTCTAGTTTCTGGGAAGATGTTACTGTAAATTTAGATGAACCAGATGATGTCATTGAAACATTTACAAGTATTAAGCAGCAAGCAGAACTACTTGGTGAGCGGGAGCGAACATATGGACAGATTCATAAACAACAAAAGATTCTTCATAAATTAAAGGATTCTCCTTACTTTGGAAGGATTGATTTTAAGGAGGAGGGGGAGGAAACTGAACCAGTTTATATTGGCATACGTTCATTTATGGATAAAAAGAATGAAGAGTTTTACATATATGATTGGAGGGCACCGATTTCTAGTGTTTATTATGATTATTCACCAGGACCAGCGTCTTATCAAACACCAGGTGGTAAAATTAATGGGGAATTATTGTTAAAAAGACAATTCATTATCCGTGATGGAAAGCTAATCAGCTTATTTGATACTGGTGTTACTATTGGAGATGAATTATTACTAGAAGTGCTTGGTAATAATGCCAACTCCATGATGAAATCAATTGTTGCTACTATTCAAAAGGAGCAAAATCAAATTATTCGAAATGATAAAAGTAAATATTTGCTTGTACAAGGAGTTGCTGGAAGTGGGAAAACTTCCGCGGCTTTGCAACGAGTTGCCTATTTACTATATAAACATCGAGATACATTAAAATCGGATAATATTATGCTATTTTCGCCAAACCCATTATTTAATAGTTATGTTTCCACTGTCCTGCCAGAGCTGGGAGAAGAGAATATGCGTCAGTCTACCTTTTATGAGTATTTGCAATCAAGGATTGGCAAATCTTATCAAGTGGAAGACTCCTTTTCTCAATTAGAGTATTTGTTAACAGAAACAAACAAGGCAAAAAAAGCGCAAAGATTAATAAGTATTCAATATAAAAGTAGTGCTGCATTTAAAGAGCTAATCGATGAATATCTTCAACATCTGCAGAATGATGGGATTGTATTTAAGGATATTATGTTTCGGAAAAAAGTATTTATCTCTAGCGAAGAACTGACGCGAAAATTTTACGAAATGGATAGCACTATTACGATTCCCAATCGAATGCAATTATTAATTGAATGGGCGCAAAAGGAAATGAAAAAACATGCTAAAGCAGAAAGAAATCAACCTTGGGTGGATGAAGAAATTCAGCTGTTAGATAAAGAGGAATATTTAGAAGCATTCCATGCATCTGAAACGAAAAATGGAAAAGAGCAAGAATTTGCGTATTTTGAGGAAGAGGAAAAATTTTTACGCAAGATTATTGTAAACCGATATTTTAAATCTATTTATGCAGCCGTAAAAAAAATGAGGTTTATTGATTTTGCTGCTATATACAAAAATATTTTTCATTTAGCATGTCCTAAAGAGTTATCAAAGGAAGAGTGGCAAACGATAGGAATACAAACGATTGCTAATCTTAATCAAAGCTTCCTTGCGTATGAGGATGGAACTCCTTTTGCTTACTTAAAAGATAAACTAGAAGGCAAAAAATCAACGTCTGGTATTCGCCAAGTATTTATTGATGAAGCACAAGACTATTCTGATTTCCAAATTAACTATTTGAAGGAACTTTTTCCCTATAGTAAAATGACGCTTTTGGGCGATATTAACCAAGCTATCTATGCACACCATCACAATGAGATTGTTGGAAATGAAGAGAGTGAAGAAGTTGAACGAATAGAGTTAATGAAAAGTTATCGTTCAACAAAGGAAATAATTGAGTTTACAAGAGGCTTGACTGTAAATGGAGACTTAATTGAACCATTTAATCGCCATGGTGAAAAACCTGCAGTCGTAAATGCGGCAAATAGTGAAAAGAAAATAAAGAACATCCAAAAGAAAATAGAAGAGTGGATGGAAAAAGGCCATAAAACAATTGCGATCATTTGCAAAACAATTGAAGAAAGTAAGGAAGTATATAAGCGACTTAAAGCAAAATTGGATGTTCGTTTGATTCAAAAAGGAACGACTTCTTATGAAAAAGGTATATCTGTGATACCAGCCTATTTAGCAAAAGGAATAGAGTTTGATGGAGTTATCCTTTATAATGCTTCCAGCTATGAAGGCGAATTAGAGAAAGAATTATTTTACACAGCTTGTACAAGAGCAATGCATGAACTGACTATGTATATAGAAAACGGAAAACAAAATGAGTATTTTGAAAAAATAGATCATACAACCTATGTCTATGAAGAATTGGAAATTAATTAGCTAAATTTGTAGTTTAAAATACAGCTCCCTTTATCTATGCTAATGGCGGATTATCCTTCAAAGGAGCAGGGAGACGGGAGCTGATTTGATATTTAGTGTTAGTTCGCGCTATTTTTACCAAACCTCTGCCAGATCGAACCAGTAATGACAGATGGTTTCTAAGCCTTTGTCATAGTTTTCGAGATGAAAATGTTCATTTGGAGCATGGAAGTTTTCATCTGGTAAGCCGAATCCCATTAAGACAACTGGTAATTGCAAAATTTGATCAAAAGCGGCTACGATAGGAATAGAACCTCCACCGCGTGTATAGGAAGTAGGTACTTGATATACTTTTTCATACGCTCTTCCAGCTGCTTGAATAGCTTTATGATCAAAGGGAGTAACATAGGGATTGCCTTTATCAAATAATTGAACCGTTACATCCACTCCTTTTGGCTTATGCTTTTCAATATGCTTCTTCAATAAAGCAACAATTTCATCTGGATCTTGCGCTGGAACTAGTCTACATGTTATTTTTGCTCTCGCTTCAGAAGGGATAACTGTTTTGACGCCCGTTCCTTGAAATCCACCTTTAACTCCATTTATCTCAAGGGTTGGGCGTACCCAAAGTCTTTCTAAAGTAGTGAACTCTTTTTCTCCAAACAGGGAAGGAGAGCCGGTTTGTTCGATAATTGATTCATCTGTGATATCCAATGCTGTAAAAGCAGCTTTTTCCTGCTTTGTTAAAGGAGTTACCCGATCATAAAAGCCTTCGACAGAAATGACTCCATTCTCGTCATGAAAACTTGCTAATAGGTGGCTTAAAGCTGTAATAGGATTTTGAATTGCTCCTCCAAATAACCCAGAATGCAGATCACTTTTTGGACCTTTTACATAGATTTCCATCCCACATAATCCTCTTAAGCCATAGCAAATCGTTGGTTTCCCTTTTTCCATCATCCCTGTATCTGAAATAACGATGACATCGGCACTTAATAAATCTTTATTTGCTTCTACAAAAGACGGTAAGGCTGGACTGCCGATTTCCTCTTCTCCTTCGATGCAGAATTTAATATTTACTGGTATTGAACCTGTCGTTTTAAGAATTGCTTCGATTGCTTTAATATGCATAAAAACTTGGCCTTTATCATCACTGGCTCCTCTAGCATAAAGCTTTTCGTTACGAATTTCGGGTGTGAAGGGAGGAGATTCCCATAATTCGAGGGGATCAACTGGCTGAACATCATAATGTCCATACACCAATACGGTCGGCTTCCCTTCCTCATGTAGCCAATCTGCATAAACGACAGGATTGCCGCTTGTTTGATGAATGGCAGCATTCTCTAATCCAGCTTTTGTTAAAGCGTGCACTAACCATTCTGCGGTTCTTTCAATATCTGTTTGATGTTCAGGAAGGGCACTAATACTTTCTAATGATAAAAAGGAGAATAATTCCTCTAAGTGCTCTTTTCTTTTTTCTTTTAAATATTGTTGAATAACATCCATTCTATCCATTCCTCCAATTATTTCGATATGGAAAATAAATTCGCTTATATAAGAAGAATATCCTCTTTTTTTGAAAATAAAATATATTGAAAAATAAATAACTTTATTGTAAAATTACACCATTAGTTTAAATGGTATGAAATGCATGTGATTATAGAAAGGATGCATAAAATGCAAAAAAATATGGTTATTTTTTTTAATCGGATGGTAGAATCATTGTATTCGAAGGAATATATAACAGAAACGAGTTATACCGATATTAAGTCTGGTTTCCAAAAGTATTTAGAGGACGAGGCGATAAAAGAAAATGGAGAAATAGAAGAAAAAGTAAAAGTAAAAGTAATGGAGAAACAAGAAAAGAAAAAGCAGCCTTCCATACAAAAGAAACAACATACTCCTGAACAGCTGCGCGAACGAAATATAGGGGTGTTGCTTTATTTAGGAGTTTTTCTATTATTAATAGGTGGATTAGTGGTTGCAACTAGTAATTGGGACTCTATGCCCGGTTGGTTGAAGGCAGTATCTATTTTCTTTGTTTCGATCTTATTTTTTGGTTTTGCCATGTTATCGAAAAAAATAATAAAGATCGACCATACAGCCTTTGCTTTCTTTCTTCTGGGGAGTCTTTTTCTTCCAATAGGATTTTTGTCAATAAGCTTTTTTCAGTTAGCAGGTGACTATCTTTCTATATATGGCGAGGGACGTTTCTTATTAGGAGTAATCGCTGGTTTGGTTCTATTCCCTATATATGCAGCTTTAGCGATTTATTTAAAGTCCCGTCTCTATAAAATACTAACGATTGGGACTATCACTGGAACGATTGCCTTTCTGCTTGCTTTTTTACCATTAGCACTAGATGGATTCTTCTTCTTTATGATCATTTATCAATTTATAACCATCTATGTTTTATTAAGGTATCAGCACATGAAATGGATTAATTATTTTCAGAAGGAACTCACACCCATTGTTCAAGTGCAATTAATCTTAACTGCTTTATTTATGACTTTTCTGTTTGAGAGCAGTGTGATAAATGGCTTTTACTATTTGATAATCAGCAGTCTATTTATTATGACCGTAGCATTAACGAAACGAAAGCATGATCATTTTTACATAACTACTGCTATAGCCTTTGGGCTTTATCGAATTTTTACCTATCCAATTCTAGAAGACTTATTGCCAATAGCCTTTGCTTGCTTTAGTATTTTCCTTCTTTCTTTTGTCTTTATCTTAAAAGGAAAGATAGAGTGGGGGAAAGTTTGGGAGTTTACAAGCTTTGTCATTGCTCTGGCAACATTTTTCGTAACCATTCTTTTTTATTGGGAACTTTTTCTCGCTGGAAGTTTGTATTTAGTGTTTGCCTATCTCTTACTGGCTGTAGAATTCATCCTTTTAGCAAAAAGGCTAACATATGTAATTATTCGTTATTTGCCGGTTCTCTTTATCAACCTAGCTTTATGGAATCTTGCTCTGTTAATTCCATTAATAAAAGATCTCGACAGTTTTTTCCTTGTCAGCTACGGGATTAATATCGGGCTTTTATTTTTGCTAGGGATTTTTAATAATTGGTATCTATTACAGGATATTAGAAAACCTTCTGCCATTTATAATATTGCCTGGATGGTACTAATAGCCTTTTTATCAACAGCAATCTTTTTAGGGAAATGGTATATACCTTTTATGATAGCAGGAATTGCCCTAAGTCTATATAGCGGCAGTCGTTTCATAAAAAATAAAATTCAGCAGCAACTTCTTGCCTATATAATTCCGTTTACTGTTTTTTGTGTTTATTTTACAACAGCAGAATCCATTAGCTTAATCCAGAAGCAAGGACTTCCATTGTCAATAGCATTAGGAAGTTTAGTTACCATCTTAACGGGAAGTATATATGAAAAAATCGATAAGCAGATGGGGAGAAACGGCTATTTCATTGGACAAATCATGTACGGATTTGGATTGCTGTTAATTTTGGAATATTTCATACTAAACAAATGGGTGGCTACAGGAATATATTTAGCGTCAATTTTTATTTTTTATGATTTGTATCGAAAAATAAAAAACATCCTTATAGCCTGGTTAATCGGAATCGTTAGTTTGATTAGCTATTTCAGTCTTGTAGGTTCTATTTGGAACACAGATACAATTGTTTTTGAACTACTTATGAAGTATGGCTGGATTGGTCTGTTTATGCTGTCTTTAGGATTAAAAAACACATCATTCAAGCTGCCGTTTCTCACGCTTTCCCATATTTATATTATCGGAAGTATTATCATTGATCGATTAATAATAGAAAATAATTCCTTCCTGCCGTTTATCTATTTATTCATTGCTTATAGTATAAGTGTCTATTTAGTAGCGAATAAATATGTAAAAATGACATTTCGATATGGTAGCTATCTATCTAGTTATTTCTTTATAGCAGCGGCTTTTCCTTTTGGCTTTGCAGGAGGGAATGCTTATAACATCGCATTTACGGTAATGTCAATGGCGTTATTTGGGATTTATTATCTGAAAAAAGAAAAGAAAGAGCTTGTTTTCTTTTTCTTACCATTTAGTTCAGTTGGGATAATATATTGGATGTTTGCATCACCTTTTACTATCATAACTTACACCATCATCCTTGTTTATATTGCACTCCTGCTACTTATAATCCATCTAGAAAAATTATATCTTGTTTCGTTTATTGGAATAGTTTTCCTATTTATGAATAATGAAGTATTCATGCATGATTTTCTGCCAATCGATCGGTATCTGTTTACGCTGGTTTGGGGAGTTATATTTATGCTTATTAGCACTATTGTATATCCATTCATTACAAAGTGGCAGGAAGAAGGAGAAAAGTGGATTGATTTTTATTTCCTAGCAAGTTTTCTTACCATTTTCTCTTTATACGTAATAGAAACAAATTTAAAGTGGGATAATGTTATTCCGGGAGTGTTACTCGCATTGCTAGTATTTATCCAAAAAAATAGGGTGGGGAAAGAAATTAAATGGGTACCTCAACTTATTGGCTTGGTTACACTACTGTTGCCATATTACTCTATGTTATCAATTATTTCTATCCAGGAATATATCGAGACAGAGCTAAGAGTATTACCAGTACTTGTCGTCATGGTTGCCGCAAAGAAGATCGTCAAGCATGCGTCCGGACTACTAACGAAGATCGAATGGGGCGTTGTAACCATTTCGGCCTTGCTCTTAGCAATGGATGGCTATCTCTCTCATACAATCTATGATGCCATCATTTTGGGTGGGCTTGCGGTAATATCCATTTTATCAGGATTTTATTTCCGCTATAAATCTTATTTCTTTGTGGGAATTGGTGTATTAATATTAAATGTATTATTGCAAACTAGACCATATTGGGGTAATTTTCCTTGGTGGGTATATTTATTAATTGCTGGAACTATTCTAATTACCATTGCAAGTATGTATGAAATGCAAAAGCAAGGAAAACAACCAAAAATATTCACAAAAATACTTTTGTGGAAAAATAGAATAAGGAATTTTTTAAAAACTTGGAAATAGCCTAAGTTTATGAGATTCCGCAATAGCACACGAAGGTACAACTTTAACCTTCGTGTGTTTGTTTGGGATTTAATTGGCTGTGGTACGTGCATATGTAAAAATCATTCTAACTAGTTAGGGGATTATTCTGATCGATTATTTTTTCCGAATTCCTCTGAATGTGTTAACGTAGCTGTTACTACATATCTTTTTGGTGCATGTCCAATAAAGGAGAAAGGATAACAGGTAGTTAGTGTTAGGACAGGTCTTGATTTAGGAGTAAGAATGGTTCGGTCATTAGGCGAGACAATAGAGAATTTCGTAATTTTATATTCATATTCTTTTTCCATTGTTTGAATTATAAGAGAATCATTCTTTTTTAAATCTCTCAAGAATCGGAAAAAGGTGTCACGATGTCCTGACAATACAACATTGTTGTTTTCGCCAGGTAAAGCACTTTTGGGATAATGACCTGCTCCCTTAGTTAAGATCCCCGTACTTATCCCCTCATAAATAGGAATCGTTTTCTCTGATTTCGGCACGAGGATGACTCCCATTTTTTCTCCTTCTTTTAAAAATACTGATGGAGAGAAAACTACTTGACTATCTTTAGGAAGGAATGGTTGTTTTGTAATAGTTTCCACTTTCATATAACAAGACAAAGTATAGAAAATCATTCCTAATCCTATCAAAATAGAGAGGATCCCCATTTTCTTTCTAATTTTCATAGGGAACTTTCCTGAAGGTTACAAACAACCCTAGTAATACTAGCATATACCCTATGCAAAGCATAATGGGAAGAGAAGATGCCGTATTAGGAAGCTGAGCAGCATATAAATTAGCTAAACCTTCTGTCACTTCCGTCAATTCAACTACTTTGTCGATAGCATCTACAGAAGATACCATATCAGATGTCACAATTGCATCTCCAATTAAAAATTGATCATGATCGTATAATTCAATCGCAACTGTCGTATCCATCTGTTTATGTTTTAGATCATTCAAGGAAAGTTCGTTTCTTTTTCCATTATCATCGATACTAATGATGACTGGCTTTAAAGCAGTTGCTGTAAAAAAATCTTTCCAGAAATCAGTTAATGCATGGTTTCCTTCCTTGCTTATTCCGCCTTCTTGATCCATAGCTTGAAATGTTGATAATTTTACTTTCCAATCCTCCACTTTTGCAGCTAAGAAAGCAGGGTCCAATTTATTCAGATGGCCATAAAATTGTTGCTTCTCCTTATCATCAAAACCAATATTCTCAAGAAATTTTTCTAATTGCAGCATCTTATCTTCATGGTTTTTATAAAAATCAATCGCTACTTCTAAATCTTCTAAAAACCAGAAATCATCTACACTTTCATGAAATCCAGCCAATAAAATATCTAATTCTTCCTGTGTCATCGAATTTTGTACAAGCAATTTATCGAGATTAGCTGGCGTGATTGGAGTTCCAAGTTGTTTTTTCAAAACACGAATATTATCAAAATCACTTATTTTTAATCCTTTAAAGGATAAATACTCTTCTAAGTCTTCTGTGCTCCATCCTAAGTTATTGGCTAAGCTCTCAATCTCTTTCTCACTTGGAGAGGCGGCAACTGAAGAAGCTTGAAGAGATAAACCCCAAAAAAGAAGAAAAGAAAAAAGAACTTTTTTCATTAGACAAACCCTCCATCATCTTTGTATTGGTAGTGTTTGTTAATTTATGAAAATAATACGTGCATATTAGAAGAGATTTTGGAAATAGGGACGATTTTTTTAGGTGGTGAAAGATTATTGGCGAAAGTCGAGAGGATTTCTAGACTAAAGCGGAAAATATCAGCCAAAATGGGGAGGGAATCAGCCAAAGGAGAGAAAGAATCAGCCAAAATGGGGAGGAAATCAGCCAAAGGAGAGAAAGAATCAGCCAAAGTGGGGAGGAAATCAGCCAAAGTGGGGAGGAAATCAGCCAAAGCAGAGAAAGAATCAGCCAAAGCACAAAAATATCAGCCAAAGCATAACAAATACAAAACCCGTAAAGCGGGTTTTGTATATAAAAAATTATTTAAACTAGAGTAAACATAAAATCGATTAATTATTCAAATCTAATTCATAATGAAAAAATTGCGTATCCTTTTTATAGCCATTCTTCTCATATAATCTTTGGGCAGTTAAATTATCTACAGCTGTACTAAGACTTAGACTATTGGCTCCGTTATTCTTTGCGTATTCTTTTGCTTGTTGTAATAACATTTTTCCGATACCTTTTTTCCTTGCTCTTTTTTGAACATATAAATCATTTAATATCCATATTTTTTTCATCGATAAAGAGGAATAGGTAGGATAAAGTTGAGTAAAGCCTATGTAATCATCACCGTCTTGAACAACGAAGATTACAGATTCGCTGTTTTCGATTCGTTCTTTTATATAACTTGCTGCACTCACGATATCATCTTCTCGTTTATAAAACATGCGATATTCATTAAATAAGCGAGCTACTCCTTCGATGTCTTTCTTTGTTGCTTGCGATATGTTCATTTTACGCTTACCTCCACCAAAAATAATTTGTCACACATTAAAATCATTTCCTTCTATTTCTTGTCCCTTTATTTTAAAATGAAATGAGTATATTACATAGGTACAGTTAGGAGATATTTTAAGGGTACAAAACCGAGAGAAAAAGGAGAGGGAGAGCATGAATATGGCTATTCATTTGCATAAAGACAGCACGGAGCCAGTATATATGCAATTATATAATTATTTTAAAGCAGAGATTTTAACAGGGAAGATAGAAGCGGGCACAAAACTACCATCCATTCGATATTTAGCAAATTATATGCAGATTAGTAAAAATACTGTTATTGATGCATACCAGCAATTATGGATGGAAGGGTATGTAGAAAGTAAAGAAAAAAGTGGGTATACGGTTGTTTCCTTACCTAGTTATGAGTATAAAGATGGACAAAATCAATCAGAGCATAAAAATAATGAGAAGCAAATGGAGCCGTATTCCGTTAATTTTCATTATGGAGATATTGATCAAACTAATTTTCCAACAAATGCTTGGAAAAAGACCCTTAAAGAAATAATGGAGGACAAGCATAATAGGTGGATGAATTATGGAGATAAGCAGGGAGAATTAAAATTAAGAGAAGAAGTGGCTGGATACTTATATAGGTCACGTGGAATTCAGACGACAGCCGATCAGCTTGTTATTACAGCGGGGACAGAGCAGCTAATCCGAGTTGTATTATCACTTTTAAATGATTGCCCATTACATATAGGGATGGAGGAGCCAGGTTATAATGACGTGCGCAATGTATTCCAGGAAAAAGGGCTTGCCATATCTTCTATTCCAGTATTAGAAACAGAAGGACATGACTTATCTTCCTTATTAAATAGTTCTTGTAATTTGGTCTATATTACCCCTTCCCATCAGTTTCCTACAGGAAAGATTATGCCTATTTCAAAGCGGATTGAGCTATTAGAGTGGGCAGAAAGGGAGAACGGTTATATAGTAGAAGATGATTATGACAGCGAATTTCGTTTTCAAGGTTCGCCAATCCCAAGTATGAAAGCAATTGACCAGCATGATCGAGTTATATATATGGGGACTTTTTCTAAATCATTCTTACCAACATTAAGAATAAGCTATATGGTATTACCTAATGTTTTACTGGAAAAATGGAAAACGAAAAGGTATAACGAGACTCAATCGAGCTCCCCGCTATTACAGCTAGCTTTAGGGAAATTTATCCAAAAAGGAGGATTTGAACGGCATATTAAGCGTATGCGAAAAGTATATGAAAGAAAATATACTTTTTTGATCCAATGCATCAAGCAGTATATGGGAGATAAGGTAGAAATAATTGGTGAAAAAGCAGGTTTACATTTGCTTATTCGTATAGCTTTTAAAAATGAAGCCATTCTGCTATCAGAAGCAGAAAAAATAGGGATTAAGGTTTATTCTACAAAACCATATTTTGCTGAGGAAAGAGAGTGTTATCCTCTGTTATTAGGGTTTGGAGGATTAGAAGAAAAGGAAATAGAAGAAGGAATTATAAGCCTAGCAGACGCATGGTTTATGTAGAGGAGGAATATTTTTGGTATCTTTTGGCACATTTATAATCGGAGTAGCTGTAGCAATTATTACTTTTTTTGTACTCGACAATTTTACACCTCCTCTATTTCTAAATATTTTTATATGTTATGTAATTGTATTTGTTACGATGTTAATGACAACCTGGTATCGTATTCATACAACTAGAAATATTGAGAAATTGGAAAAACTTTTTAGAAAGAATAAAAAGCATCCCTATTATAGCTTTGTTTATGCTTTAAGTTTGAAAGAGGATAAAAGGGTAATTATAAGCTACCGGAAACTAATGAAACGAAAAAAATATCAAGCTCATTATCCGTTATTTACGATTTTATTTTCTCTTTATTTTGGAAAAACTCTAGGCCTTAGAGAAGAAGCTGAGAAAATAAAAGATTCGGAAATGAAGTCCTATTATTTAGCTTTAATAAATATTGAAGAGCGGCAATTTAATGCTGCCTGGCAATGGATAGAAAGGCTAAATAAGAAATGGATGAAAGAAGCACTATTAGCGGAAATTGCATTAAAAAAAGAAGAAAAGGATGTAGCGAAAAAGCATGCTAAAAGTGCTTTAAAGCATACGAAAGGAATCCAATATTATATCTTAAAAAAGACATATGAAAGAGAATTCGCCTTATAAAAATTGAATGTCAATAATAGATGTTAGTTTCTTGTTTTGCTGTTGTTCCTTCTGAATAAAAATTTCAAGAATTTCATTTGCGAATACAGCATGAATGGGATTTTGATCAATTGAAACTGGAAATTCAATTGATCTTTGTTTTTCTTCAAAAAGATTAGAATCATGAATCATTGCCTTAATAGTAAGCACATTTTTATTTACAGAAAGATAGATGCTGCTCTTCTGGCAATTCGTTAATAATGCTTCCACAATAAATTCTTTATCCGTTTCGTACACATCAATTCGAAACTCAGTTTCATCTAATACCGAAGTCAACGGATCAAGAAAATGGTTTTTCAGCCATTCATCCATTAAACTTAACCAGTTATCATCATTCATATATAATCCTCCTTAGTATATTTAACATATTCTGATAAGGAGGAAAGCGTGATGAAAAATGTAAAAAGGTTGTCTAAAGGCATTACACCTTATTAAGACAACCCTTTTTTTACTCATCATTTTCCACATAAGGCTCATGCTCGTATGCAGGCAAGTCACCGAACGTTGTCATAATGCCTTCTTCATCCAAGCTTTCTTCATAGCGTTTATGCTGTTCATTTGGATAAACCGTTATATTTTTCCCTTCTATATCCACACCGACAAAGTTTTCGTAATCTTCCACATAGCCAATGTTCTCATCACTTTCTGTGTAGACGTCATTATAATGGTCATAAACAGGATGTGCAAAATCAGATGGCGTTTCCGATGTTCCCCAGCTAGATACTTCCTGCCAAGAATCCTCTGCATCATATACGACAGATTCATCTTTATTATCCATATCGAATTTTCCGAAAGGAGGCATTAATATTTCTTCTTCCACAGGTCGCTTCTCAGAAATTTTCTGATCAGGAGAATGCTCCTTACAATAAAGTGTTGTAGGGATAACTTCCAATCTTTCTATTGGTATATCTTGAGAGCATTCCGCACATTTTCCGTATGTTCCTTCATCTATTGCCTTTAAAGCATTTAACACACCCATATATTCATGATGGTAATGTTCAGCAAGGGCAATATCCTTTTCGCGTTCATAAAGCTCCGTTCCTTCATCTCCTGGATGATTATCATAACTGGATAGCTCTCCAAGAGACTCATGGTAATGTCCATCTTTCAAATCTAAGTTATCATTATGTTCAAATCTCACTTCTAAATCACGTTTTTGTTCCGTTAATACTTTTTGAAAATGGGACATTTGTTGTTTATTTAGCATAATAACCTAATCCTTTCAAGAAGTCGTTTGCTTTATTAGTATGAGCAAAAGAAACGATAACATTAAAGGAAATATGTACATAATTCAATTTCTACGAAAATAAAGATGTTTTTTATTCCAAAAAAAATCGTTAAATATTGCTAGCGAATTGAGAAAAAAAGTAGGGGATAATAGCATAGTATTTCTTATTTGAATAGGAGGTAATTGATCATGGAAAGGAAAAGCTTTGCTCCACACGAATCATTAGATTTACATGAAGTAATAAATTTTAAAACACTCTGTGTAGCAAAATCCAAGTTAATGCAAGGGCTTGTGTTTGATGAAGATTTAAAAAAATTAATGCAAAAAGATGTAGAACAGTCTATTCAAGCACTTAGCGAGTTACAAGAAGCATATAAGGATGTGCCATTCGCAGCAGAAATTCCTCAAATGCGTCCAACGCCAATTATAGGTGGAGAGGAGGGTGTTATCCATTGAATAATGACTACTTAGATCCCATTAATGCGTTAAATATGCCAGAGCTTGCTGATATGACATTTGCGGTTGATTTTCTTATTCGCGCAAAAGAAGGAGTGAGAAATATAGCAACAGCGTTAACTGAAACAGCTTCACCAGACTTAAGAGTACTTTTACGAAAACAGCTTAACCAAGCAATCCAGATGCACCAAGAAATAACAGATTTAATGGTAGAAAAAAAATGGTTCCATCCCCATGATCTGAGTCAACAATATAAGTTAGATCAACTTTCGGCAAAGAATACTATTATGATTGGAAATATGCATTTGTTTACTGGTGAAACGAATCGAAAAGGAATGTTTGATCGGACGCCTGATCAGCATTAAATAAGGAGGTTAGATAGAATGAAAGCAGTAACGTACCAAGGGATTAAAAATGTAGAAGTAAAAGAAGTGGAAGATCCGAAGATTTTAAAACCTGATGATATGATCATTAAAGTGACAAGTACTGCAATATGCGGATCTGATTTACATTTAATTCATGGAATGATGCCAAACTTACAAGAAAATTATGTGATTGGCCATGAACCGATGGGAATAGTTGAAGAGGTTGGACCAGAAGTGACAAAAGTTAAAAAGGGTGACCGGGTTATTATTCCTTTCAATATTGCCTGTGGGGAATGCCAGTACTGCAAAAGTAATTTAGAAAGTCAATGTGACAATTCCAATGATAATGGAGATGTTGGTGCTTATTTTGGCTATTCAGGCAATGCTGGTGGTTATCCAGGCGGACAAGCAGAGTATTTAAGGGTTCCTTTCGCAAATTTCACTCACTTTAAGATTCCAGAAACTTGTGAAGAACCGGATGAAAAATTGACGGTTATTGCCGATGCAATGACAACTGGATATTGGAGTGTAGATAATGCAGGTGTGAAAGATGGAGATACAGTCATAGTGTTTGGGTGTGGACCAGTTGGATTATTTGCGCAAAAATTCGCATGGCTGAAAGGGGCAAAACGCGTCATTGCTGTCGATTATGTTGATTATCGTCTACAGCATGCGAAACGTACAAATAAGGTAGAAATTGTTAATTTTGAACAGGTAGAAAATGTGGGTGCTTACTTAAAAGAACTCACAAAAGGCGGTGCCGATGTGGTGATTGATGCTGTTGGCATGGATGGAAAAATGAGTGATATGGAATTTCTAGCGAGCGGCATGAAGCTGCAAGGCGGTACAATGAGCGCTCTTGTGATGGCTGCCCAAGCGGTTCGGAAATGTGGAACCATTCAAATTACTGGCGTTTATGGCGGCAGATATAATGCTTTTCCATTAGGAGATATCATGCAGCGCAATGTCAATATTCGTACTGGACAAGCACCTGTTATTCATTACATGCCATATATGTTTGAATTAGTTTCTACTGGAAAAATTGATCCGAGTGATGTCGTAAGTCACGTATTACCATTGAGTGAAGCAAAACGAGGCTATGAAATTTTTGATACGAAAATGGATAATTGTATAAAAGTTGTCTTAAAACCATAAGAAAGGCAGGAGTATGAAATGGATTATGTACTACATGAAGTATTAGAAGTTCAAGAACTAGCTACATTCAAAACGATTTGCATAACAAAAGCTAAAACGATGCGCGCACTTGTTTCCGATCCACAATTAAAAGAATTAATGCTGCAAGATGTGGATATATCAACAAGGCAGCTACAGGAATTTTCATCTATTTTATCGAAGGCGCAAGAAATGCCAGGAATTGGGGGAGAGAACGGATGAATTCCATTATTGAATATTTTACAGGTATGGATGCATTAACAGATCAAATGATTGCAACAGATCTATTAATTTCTGCCAAGAGCGGAATTAGAAATTATTCTATGGCCATCACAGAAACGGGACATCCGGAGATAAAAGAAATCCTTGTCCGCCATCTAAATGAAGCACTTGACTTACATGAACAACTATCCAGTTATATGGCTGAAAAAGGGTGGTACCATGCATGGGATCCAAAGGAACAAGTGAACTTTAATTTGCAAAACATTCATACTGCTTTAAACTTACCGATACTTTAAGATATAGAAGGAACTCGTTTGTTTGAACGGTTCCTTTTTTCTTTTGGGAAAAGTTGTAACTATAAAACAAAGTAATTAGGGAGAATAGTTAAAATATTTACTTGTAATGTAGTATAAAAGCTGATTAGTAAAGTAACTTTTTGAAAAGTGAGAATAATTATTGAAACCCCTTACAATTAATGTTAATATGCCTATATACTAGCTGTGATTATTAGTCAGATAGAAAACTTTATTACATAAACAATTCGCTGAAGGAAGAACTGTAAGATTCAACATGCTGAAAGTTTGAACATAGCGAATCAGTCAAATGTTACTTACACAGGGAGCTGCTTTATTGGTTGTAAAGAATGGAGGAGCATAAAAAGCAGAAGCTTATATTCCTAAAGATAATCTGTCAGCAATTTAGGAAGAAAGAAAATTTATTTGATAGCATCTTTTATGAATGGACCATGGCACAGGGATTGGAATGACTACGAAAGGAATATCAGTAAACGGATAAATCAAAGAAAGCTGGGAGGAGAGGATTACTATGTCGAAAATTACATTTCTTGGTGCAGGAAGTACCGTATTTGCTAAAAATGTTCTTGGAGATTGTATGTTCGTTGATGCCTTAGAAGGATATGAGTTTGCGTTATATGATATTGATAAACAGCGTTTACAGGATTCGGAACAAATGCTTACTAATTTGCAGAAAAGTCTAGGAAAAAACATTATCGTAAAAGCGTATACGGATCGAAAAGAGTCTTTGAGAGGAGCTAAATATGTAATCAATGCGATTCAGGTAGGCGGCTATAAACCAAGTACGGTAATTGATTTTGAAATCCCCAAAAAATATGGCTTACGACAAACGATTGCCGATACAGTCGGTATTGGGGGGATATTTAGAAATTTACGAACTATTCCCGTTATGCTTGATTTTGCAAAAGACATGGAAGAAGTTTGTCCAGATGCCTTATTCTTAAATTACACAAACCCTATGGCTGTGCTAACCGGAGTTATGAATCGTTTCACGCCGATTAAAACAATTGGACTGTGTCATAGTGTGCAAATTTGTACAAAAGAATTATTTGAAGCAGTAGGGATGGACCGAACAGGAGTGAAAGAGAAAATTGCCGGTATAAATCATATGGCATGGCTTCTTGAAGTAAGCAAGGATGGAGTTGATTTATATCCAGAAATTAAGCGGAGAGCTCGTGAATTGCAAAATACAAAGCATGGCGATATGGTTCGATTTGAATTGATGGATAAGTTTGGTTATTATGTAACAGAGTCATCTGAACATAATGCGGAATATCATCCGTATTTTATTAAATCTCGTTATCCTGAGTTAATTGACCGTTTCAATATTCCATTAGATGAATATCCTCGTCGCTGTGAAAAGCAAATTAATGATTGGGTTGCAATGAGAGAGGATCTAGTTAACAATAAAGCCTTGGAACATGTTCGTTCCCGTGAATATGGATCACGCATTATCGAAGCGATTGAAACAGATATCCCCTTTAAATTTGGTGGCAATGTGCTTAATACAGGAAGATTGATCAGCAATCTGCCGGAAAAAGCATGTGTAGAGGTTCCTTGTATTGCGGATCGAAGCGGGATTACTCCAACCTATGTAGGAGATCTCCCTGAACAGCTTGCAGCTTTAAACCGGACAAATATTAACACACAATTGCTGACAATTGAAGCAGCAATGACATTGAAAAAGGAATATATTTACCAGGCGGCAATGCTTGATCCACATACAGCTTCTGAGTTATCGATGGACGATATCATCTCCTTATGTGACGAGTTAATAGAAGCACATGGTGACTGGCTGCCGAATTTTACAACGGAAACTAGTGTTGGGTTAGCTAAATAGTACTCTCAAATATAGAGTGATCGTTTCCTTAAGGATTCGGTCTCTTTTTTCTTAAGATGCTCATTCATCATACATAAAAGGATTGTAAATTTGTATTTGTATTCTTATTATTAGTATAAAAACTATTTCATGGATTAATTACTGAAAAACAGTCAATTTAAAATGATGGAGAGGAAGGATGTGCATTTTTATCCTTATTGACTGATGTTGATTAGGCTATTTAATTAAAAAGGCCAAATGAGTGGCCGCATATTGACCACACATTTGACCACACATATGCATTAATTGGGGTAAATACTTGAAAAACATTTTAATATAAGCTGCTTTGTTAACTAGAATGTTGTAGAGTGAATTAGTGTACTTTTCTTACATATCGTGATGATTATTATGTTTTTGTCTAGAATGGTTACGGTTCTTCACCTTTTTGCTCCCGCTAAGTGGCTCTGGCTGACCAGATTGATTTCCTTTAGGAGCATTTCTGTGCATATCTTTGCTATCATTTTTGTTCACTTTTTTCTCTCCTTTCTATTATCATGAAGAGGTAATGCAATACTATCCTTTATAGAATGGTTTTTTATACACTGATTTATACCGCATATTTTCACGATTCTCTGCACAACTTATTGGTAAGCACCATGAATATAACTAGCAGGAGGATAAGAATATGCCTTATCATAGTAATAAACAAGAAGCTTTTCAAGATGCTCAACGGAATTTATTTGAAACACAAAATCTTTATCAAGATATCGTAAAAGATTCTGCAAACTATGGACATCAACTAAAGCATTTAAAACAAGAAATTAATGAGACCTATCAACAAATTGAGAATGCTCTGGAAGTAGCATCTGAGCATCAAAGACAGCAATTAGAAAGCTTTCAAAGAGACTTAAAAAGCATTGTGGATGAAGTAAATGAAATTTAAAGAAGTAGACCATCAGAAAGTTTGCAGCTTTTTCGATGGTCTACTTTTTGCTTTGAAAAGAAATGCCATAAGATAAACTTATCGTATTTGATAACTTTCTTATTATTTACTTATCACATTCCTTGTATTAAAATTATAAATGGTAAATAGATAATAGAGATCAAATTGTTCGACTATTTTTCTATTGTTGGTATATGATTACAATGAGGGGGTAATACATATGGCAAAAGATTTTTATAATGCCCGCCAAACGTTTGAAGTGGGTGGGAAGCGTTATCACTACTATCAATTAGCAGCTTTAGAAAAAGCAGGAATCGGTAAAGTATCGAAATTACCGTATTCTATCAAGGTATTACTAGAATCAGTTTTACGACAAATGGATGATTTTGTTATTAAACAAGAGCATGTAGAAAATCTCGCAAAATGGGGGACAGATGAGGTAAAGGAAATTGATGTTCCTTTCAAACCTTCGAGGGTAATCCTCCAGGATTTCACAGGTGTTCCAGCAGTGGTTGACCTTGCATCTTTACGTAAAGCAATGGCTGACCTAGGGGGAGATCCTAGCAAAATTAATCCGGAGAAACCAGTTGATTTAGTTATCGACCATAGTGTTCAGGTTGATAAATATGGAACACCGGATGCATTAAAAGCAAATATGGAATTAGAATTTGAAAGAAATGCAGAAAGATATCAATTTTTAAGCTGGGCGCAAAAGGCATTTGATAACTATCGTGCTGTACCACCAGCAACTGGTATCGTTCACCAAGTGAATTTAGAATATTTAGCAAATGTAGTACATGTAAATGAAACAGCTGAAGGCGAGTATGAAACATTCCCTGATACGTTAGTAGGTACTGATTCTCATACAACGATGATTAATGGTATTGGTGTTCTTGGCTGGGGTGTTGGTGGTATCGAAGCGGAAGCAGGTATGTTAGGACAACCTTCTTATTTTCCAGTTCCGGAAGTTGTAGGGGTAAAACTTGTTGGCGAAATGCCAAATGGCTCTACTGCAACAGACTTAGCCTTAAAGGTAACGCAAGTACTTCGTGCAAAAGGAGTAGTTGGAAAGTTTGTTGAATTCTACGGACCTGGTGTGCCGCAATTACCACTTGCTGATCGGGCAACTATTGCGAATATGGCACCAGAATATGGAGCAACATGCGGTTTCTTCCCAGTTGATAAAGAATCTTTAGCTTATATGAGACTAACTGGTCGTTCTGAAGAGCAAATCAATGTGGTTGAAGCTTACTGTAAGGAAAACGGTTTATTCTTCGATCCAAACTTAGAACCGGTTTATACGGATATTGTAGAAATTGACTTAGCAGAAATTGAGCCAAATCTTTCTGGTCCAAAGCGTCCTCAAGATTTAATTCCACTTTCTAAATTGAAAGAGGTATTCAATGAGTCTGTAACAGCTCCAGAAGGAAACCAAGGGTTTGGCTTAAAAGCAGACGAATTTGATAAAGAAGTAGTAGTGAACTTTGCAAATGGGGATTCTACTACAATGAAGACAGGTTCTGTTGCTATCGCCGCAATTACAAGCTGTACAAATACATCGAATCCATATGTATTAGTTGGTGCAGGCTTAGTTGCGAAAAAAGCAGTCGAAAAAGGAATGGAAGTACCTAAATTTGTAAAAACTTCTTTAGCACCAGGTTCAAAGGTTGTTACTGGTTATTTAAGAGATTCTGGCCTTCTTCCTTATTTAGAACAAATTGGATTCAACCTTGTAGGATATGGATGTACTACATGTATCGGTAACTCTGGTCCGCTTCGCGAGGAAATCGAGAAGGCTATCGCGGATTCTGATTTACTTGTAACAAGTGTGCTATCTGGTAATCGTAACTTTGAAGGACGTATCCACCCACTAGTTAAAGCAAACTATTTAGCTTCACCGCCATTAGTAGTTGCATATGCTCTTGCTGGTACTGTTGATATTGACTTGCAAAAAGAACCAATTGGAAAAGATAAGGATGGGAATGATGTATTCTTCAAGGATATTTGGCCATCTACAGAAGAAGTAAATGAAGTAGTACATCGTACAGTTACACCTGAACTATTTAATAAAGAATATGAAAGAGTATTTGATGATAACGAACGCTGGAATGAAATTCAAACTAGCAGTGATTCTTTATATAGCTTTGATGATACGTCTACTTATATTCAAAACCCGCCATTCTTTGAAGGCTTAAAACCTGATCCAGAGCAAGTATTACCATTAAAAGGCTTAAGAGTTGTAGGGAAATTCGGTGATTCTGTAACGACTGACCATATTTCTCCAGCTGGTGCCATTGGTGTAAATACTCCTGCAGGTAAGTACTTAAAAGATAATGGTGTACAGCCACGTGATTTCAACTCATATGGCTCTCGTCGTGGTAACCACGAAGTAATGATGAGAGGGACATTTGCGAATATCCGTATTCGTAACCAAATTGCTCCAGGTACAGAGGGTGGTTTCACTACGCACTGGCCAACTGGGGAAGTTACCTCCATTTATGATGCATGTATGAAGTATAAAGACGAAGGAACTGGCTTAATGGTTATTGCAGGGAAAGATTACGGAATGGGATCATCTCGTGACTGGGCTGCAAAAGGAACAAATCTGTTAGGCATTAAGACGGTTATCGCAGAAAGCTTCGAAAGAATTCATCGTTCTAACTTAGTGTTAATGGGAGTACTTCCACTACAGTTTAAAGAAGGCGAGAATGCGGAAAGCTTGGGATTAACTGGAAAAGAAACATTCAATGTTTATGTAGATGAAACAGTTAAACCACGTGATTTTCTAGAAGTTACAGCTACTACGGAAGATGGTAAGAAAATCACTTTTGAAGCATTAGTACGTTTCGATTCAGAAGTAGAGATTGATTACTATCGCCATGGTGGTATTTTACCAATGGTATTACGTGATAAATTAAAAAATTAATAGATTAAGAGAAAAACTCTCTCTATTTAAAGTTGACTTTATTTTCTAATCTTTGGGTGAAATTCTTTGCTCACAAGTTAGTAAAAAGTCTCTCTATAGAGAGAGTTTTGTCATTCTAACTAAAAGTCTATTTTACTTAATAGAAACTATAACTTAAGGAGAAAGCTATTTTATGAAAATAATTCCTGTACGTTATGATGTGAATAAGCTTCCTTATATAATAAGAAGTGCGGAGGAAAGCGATGCAGAACAGCTTGCTAGTGTTAGGTTACAGATCGATGGAGAAACAACTTTTCTAGATCGCGAACCTGGAGAGGGCTTACTTACTGAAAAAGAATTTAAACACTTAATCCGCTCAGATAGCGAAGCGCCAAATCATTTGTTTTTACTTGCAGAGAGAGAAGATGGGCAAATTATTGGCTTTTCTCGTTGTGAGGGTTCTAGTTTGCGACGTCTTAAGCATAAAGTCGAGTTCGGTATTGCTGTCTTAGAAGAATATTGGGGATATCAAATAGGTACCCATTTATTAGAAGAATCCATAAATTGGGGAGCGGAAAATGATATTACAAAAATGACATTATCGGTTATAGAGTTAAATGAAAAAGCGATTAAACTATATAAACGATTTGGCTTTGAAATAGAAGGAGTCTTAAAAAAAGATAAACGATTAACTAACGGGAAATATTATTCTACCATTTTAATGTCTCGATTTTTCTCCTAATGGTATGGAAAACGATTCATTAGTAATTTAGAATAAACTTTGTTACTATGTATATGTTAGATAATAAAGGAGTGATGAAGATATGGCATTAACTTTTGGAAAATTGGTAGAAGAGGCTAGAAAAAATGTTCCTGGTATTTCTTCTGTTGAGGCAAAAAAGAAAATTGAAGAAAACCCAAATACTTACATAATTGATGTTCAAGATGCTGCAGATGCTGGTGCTTGTGGTTTAATTCCTAGTTCTGTTAATATCTCTTTAGGAATGCTTCCAATTCGCGCAGATTTGGAATTACCTGAAGAATTAAGAGATCCAGAATTAGCGGATCGTAACCGTCCAGTTATTGTTACATGTGGTCTTGGTGGACAAGCGTCACTTGGTGCCTACCTATTAAAGCAAATGGGCTTCACAGATGTAGCCTTCATTGAGGGTGGAACTACCGCGTGGAAAAAAGAGGGTTTTGAAACAGTTTAATTAAGATATGTTATTAAATCTGCCGGTAAACAAATGTTTATCGGCAGTAATAGTCTTTTCCTTATGTTATTAATACCCCAATTGTTTATCTACGAGGTTCAAAAGTTCCTTGCCTTCTTTAAAGCGCTCGATATTTTCTAAGAATACATCCATGTAACGCTCAAGAGTATTGGGAGAAAAATATGCATTATGTGGGGAAATAATCAGATTTTCCAATTGCCAAATAGGATGTTGTGGTGGTAATGGCTCTGTTTCAAAGACATCAAGAGCTGCTCCTGCAATTTTCTTTTCTTTTAAGTGATTAATGAGCTCTTCTTCCACAATTGTATTTCCTCTTCCGATATTAATTAAAAAACTAGTTTTTTTCATGCTTTCTAATTTTTCTTTATTAATAAGATGGTACGTTTCTGGCGTTGAAGGTAAGGCTAGGATCAAAAAATCAGTTTCTGCCATCACTGATTCTAGCTGTTCAAGCCCGACAATTTTGTCGGCAGGATCGTCAGTTGCACGTATGGACGGTCTTTTTTTGCAGCCAATCACAAACATATCAAGTGCTTTAGCACGTTTCGCGATTTGCTTGCCAATCTCCCCATAACCAATAATCGCAACGGTTGCCCCTGAAAGATCGGTTATAGGGGTAGATGTCCAACTTCGATTTAGCTGATTCCGAATCATATAAGAAATTCCCCTCGCTAAACCTGTCATCATTGCAATTGTATGCTCTGCTATAGGTACAGAAGTGCATCCTTTTGTATTTGTAATGATGATATCATTCTTTTTCATTTTCTCTGTCAAAAGTGCATCTAAGCCAACACTTAAAGATTGAACCCATTTAATATAGGGCGCTTGTTCAGTGATGGCTAATGAATCTGTTAATCCCAAAGTCAAGACTATGTTGCAATCACTAATATCTTGCTTTATTGGCGGTTCGGGCTCCCCGAATTGCCATGGATCTACTATATATTCCGCGCCTGAAGATTTTATTTTATCTAAATACTTTTGTGGAATAGTTCTTCTGATATATATTTTAGGAATTGTTTTCCTGTTTATCATTAATTTACTCCCTTAATCATTTGTTTGCTATTTACATACTCATAATAAGTATTTGCGAGTCGTTTAATGGCTTCTTCAATGATATCCTCCTGACAGAAAGTAAAGCATAATCGCATATGATTATATCCTTCGTCTTTTAAGAAGAAATGCTTACCAGCGATATAGGAAACTCCGGCTGATGCTGCAGCATCTATAAATTCACTTGTGTCAATATGGCAAGGAAAGGTAATCCAAAGAAAAAATCCGCCATTTGCTTCATGAAAGGTAACATCATTACCAAAATATTGCTTTATGGCGGAAACCATGGCGTTTTTACGCGATAAATAAAGAGAATTTAAATAGCAAATATGTTCATCCATACCGATTTGATCAAGTAAATTTTTTGTAACCTCTTGAACATAGACGCTTGTTAACCCATCTATTTTTAAAATTCTCATTTTTTCGATAATTTCTGTTAAGCCAATAGCCCAGCCGAGTCGTAAACCTGGGGCGATAATTTTGGAAAAAGTACTTAAGTAAACGACTCGTTCAGGTCCGTACGAATAGATAGCAGGATTATATATTCCGTCAAAAGAAAGCTCGACATAAGCATCATCTTCGATAATAAAGAAATTATACTCATAGGCTAATTCAGCAAGTCGTTTTCTTCTGTCTACTGATAGATTAACCCCACCAGGATTTTGATAATTCGGTATTACATACATTAATTTGGGGAGCGGTAAATTGTTTTTTACTCTTTCGCTTAATTCTTGTTCCACTAAATCGACTCTTAAGCCATTTTCATCAATAGGAAAAGAAGCTAATTTTGTTTCTGCTAATTGAAATGTTTTCAATGCGCCGAAGAATGTAGGGGCTTCTACCCATACTTCATCGCCAGGGTCGGTTAAGGTTCTTGTAACTAAATCTATTGCTTGTGAACTGCCTGCAGTTATAAGTATTTCATTCTCTGTGGCTTTTATCTCACGTAACTTTGATCTTTCTTTAATCCAGTTAATAACAGCGTTTACTCCTGTTCCGCCACTATAAGCTAATGCGTGTCTTCCTTGTGTTTGCATGGCAGCTTCTGTAGCGGCGGTCATTTTATCAACCGGAAGTGATTCGGGTGCTGGAAAACCAAATGATAAGGGAATCAGATTTTCTTGATTTTGAGCGAAGGCGGAACCGATTACCTCGATGTCAGGAAATCTTCTACTATAGGAAAAAGGTTTTAATAATTGCATGCGTATCACCGTCCAAAATTTATTTAAAAGCTTTATAAAGATAGATTTTAATAAATATAAGCTATTTATTTCGTGATGGGAAATATTAAAAATGCCTAAAAATGAGAGAAAACAAGAGATAGATCGATAAAAGCATAGTTAAATAACGAATATTCGGAATTTTGTAATTTTTATAATAAATTTTTGTTATTGCTTCCATATAGGCAAATATCTGTTTCGGTCAATAATCTTACATATGACCATCATTCGACAAAAATTACAAAAACTATCTAACAGGATATAGGTGGAAAAACGGACAATACGGTAAGAAATAAATGTAAACGCTACCTAATAAAATTTTTAAAAAATTAAAAAAAAACATTGTTTTAACAGAATTTTTTTCTTATAATGAAATCAAGTTAGATAATAGAACATGAATTGTGAGGTAAGTTAACATGAGTGAAATTACATTAGAGAAAATTGAAAGTATTGTAAAAGAAAAAAATGTAGAATTATTACATCTACAATTTGTGGATATTGAAGGAATTTTAAAAAATATTACAATTACTGCTCAACAATTAGATGATGCTGTTGAAGGAAAAATCATGATTGACGGTTCATCCATTAAAGGATTTTCTCCTATTAACAAATCAGATTCTTATTTATTACCAGACTTAAACACATTCGCAGTTTTACCTTGGACTGAAACAGAAGGATATTCAGAAGCGCGGTTCCTTTGTTCTGTAACAAATCCTGATGGATCTTTATTTGAAGGTGATACTCGTAATGTTCTCAAGAAAACAGTCGAGCGCGCTGCTGAAAATGGATATAGTATTTCTGTCGGACCAGAGTTAGAATTCTTCCTATTTGCAACCGACGAAAATGGATATCCAACTACAGAATTAGGAGATAGAGGCGGCTATTTTGAACCATCACCAAAGGATTTGGGAGAAAAAGTCCGCGTTGAAATTTTCAAAACATTAAGAGCAATGGGCTTCACTATCGAAGCACTTCACCATGAAGTAGCAGAAGGTCAACATGAGATTAACTTCAAATATGCAGATGCATTAACTGCAGCTGACTTGGCTACAACATATAAATGGGTTGTGAAAACAATCGCTTCTCAATATGGTTTACACGCAACATTTATGCCAAAACCAGTATTCGGAATTAATGGTTCAGGAATGCATGTTAATATGTCATTCTTTAAAGATGGAGAAAATTGCTTCTATGATGCGGACGATGATTTAGAATTATCTGAAACAGCCTATTCGTTTATAGCGGGTGTTTTAGAAAATGTTAAGAGTTTCGTAGCTGTTACAAATCCTCTAGTAAACTCTTATAAGCGTTTAGTACCAGGATATGAAGCACCTTGCTACTTAGCATGGTCTGCATCCAATCGTTCTGCTTTAATCCGTATTCCTGCCAAACGCGGAATGGCTACTCGTGTGGAGCTTCGTTGTCCAGACCCATCATCTAATCCATATTTAACATTTGCTGTTATCGCTGCAGCAGGTTTAGATGGAGTGGAAAAAGGCTTAAGAGCACCAGCACCAATTAACGAAGATATCTTCCATATGACAGATGATCGTCGTGAAGAACTTGGAATTGACAGCTTACCTGGTGGTTTAGAAGCTGCTATTGCTGAACTAGAAGCAGGAGAAATTGGTCTTAAAACACTTGGAGAGCATGTATTCACTGAGTATGTTGCTGCGAAGAAAGAAGAGTGGGATAGCTACCGTACAACAATCCATACTTGGGAAATTGAAAACTATCAATATAAATTCTAATTCATAAGTTAATAGATTCCATAAACTGCAAATAACCACCTTTTCGGGTTGTTGATTTGCAGTTTTTCTTTTTATTCAAGCAATAAGCGTAATATTCACTATGCCTCTAGGGGAATTCCTTCTCTTTTTTATGTTCTTTTCTTTAATTTCCGGTAAGTTATGATAAAATAAAGAAGGATGTATGAAATAGAATGGATACGTCATCAGATTATTGTAATAAGGAGATTTGCTAAATGGAAAAAGTATTGATATTTGGTCATAAAAATCCGGATACGGATACTATTTGTTCTGCGATTGCGTATGCAGAATTAAAAAAGGCACTTGGAGTAGAAGCAGAGGCTGTTCGTCTTGGTGACGTTAGTGGAGAAACAAAATTCGCATTAGATTATTTTAAAACAGAGGCTCCTCGTTTTATTGAAAAGGCAGCTACAGAAGCTAATTCAGTTATCTTGGTAGATCACAATGAATTCCAACAAAGTGTGGAAGACATTAAAGATGTTACAATTTTAGAGGTTATTGATCACCATCGTATCGCTAATTTCGAGACAAGTGATCCTTTATACTACCGTGCTGAACCAGTAGGTTGTACGGCAACTATATTAAATAAAATGTATAAAGAAAATAATGTTGAAATTAAGAAAGAAGTTGCTGGATTAATGCTTTCAGCTATTATTTCTGATTCCTTATTATTTAAGTCACCAACTTGCACAGAACAAGATGTACAAGCTGCCAAGGAATTAGCGGAAATTGCTGGTGTAAATGCAGAACAGTATGGATTAGACATGCTGAAAGCTGGTGCTGATTTAAGTGATAAAACAGTTGATCAATTACTAAGTATTGATGCAAAAGAATTTACAATGGGTACATATAAAGTAGAAATTGCGCAAGTGAATGCAGTTGATACAAATGATGTCATTTCCAAACAAGCTGAATTAGAAACGTCTATTCAAGCAATTATCGACAAAAAAGGATTAGATTTATTCTTGCTTGTCGTAACGGATATTTTAAATAACGATTCTGTTGCTGTTGCTTTAGGCAATAAAGCAGAAACAGTAGAGAAGGCATTTAATGTATTATTAGAAAATAATAGTGCCTTATTAAAAGGTGTCGTATCTCGTAAAAAACAAATCGTACCAGTTTTAACAGAGACTTTTGAAGCGCTATAATCACTTGTTCAAATGGTCTTTTAATAAATGGTGCTGATTGGGAAAGCAAACAAGTGAATTAGAGCATAAGAGGCAGGTCTGTTCGCATTGTGAACGGTTCTGCCTTTTTTATTGGTCTAAGTGTAATTGGTTGAAATACTGCTGTCCTATTAGTTATGTAATTAATTGGTAAATTTTTGTTGGGATATATGATACGTTTAAAGTAAATGAAGAGGGCGTGATATGAAAGTAATATTCAAATTGTTTATAGGGATATTTATTGTTTTTACATTAACAGGGTGCTGTGGTGAAGATACATGTGAACTGCACTCCATTTTTTGTACACTAAAATAATCGGGATGCAGTGCAACGTTGAAGTTGTTGTGGCTTAATCTATGGAAAGCGAAGTGATTCTGTCGACGTTTTTTCTATAATATGTAAGTTGAATTATATATATTTCATTTCCAAAGAACTACTTATACTTTTAATGGGAGTCAAAAAAGCCGTCATTGTAACTAGAATGCAAATTATCTTCCTGTTAAAAATTCAACAAATTTTACGCACTCAATTTAATAATTATAAATTAATTGGTTAATCTATAAGAAGGTTAACAGTAGAACTTAGAAAAATACTTTACCAAATAAGAGGAGGAGGGCATATGTCACTAAAAAAAACAATATTTATCTTTCTGTTTTTTTCTAGCTTTTTCCTTATTATGTCCACTAATGTAGAAGCAAAAACAGGTTTAAATATTGGTGAGGAAGCGCCAGATTTTAAACTGAACGATTTAAATGGAAAGACAGTGCGGTTGTCTGATTATAGAGGAAAATCTGTCATGATAAATTTTTGGGCAACTTGGTGTCCACCTTGTAAAAAAGAGATGCTTGATATAGAAACTTTTTCTAAAAAAATGCAAGATCATTGGGTTGTTCTCGCGGTTAATGTGGATGGTGGAAATGAAAGAGGAGTTAGACAGTTTGTAAAGGAAAGAAATTTAACATTCCCTGTCTTAATAGATAATAACGATATGGTTTCAAATCAATATCACATTCTTAGTATTCCCACAACGTTTTTTCTTAATGAAGAGGGAATCATTATTAATAAGGGTTTCAGTATGTTAACACTTCAACAAATGATGAAAATGACACAAGATTAACAGAGTAAAGTTCACAAAAAATTAACAATGTAAGCGGTTTACAAAGGGAGCAACCTATACTATAATTACAAATGTAGCAAAGGAGTGCACACCTTATTTATTTTCTGAAAAAACAAACTTTTCAAATAGATTTAAAGATTATTTCTTTTTATTGTAATAATTATCTAACTTTTTGGGAAATATGTGAATACAAAATACTTATTAAAGGAGAATGAAGATGAGAAAACCTCGTAAACGTTCATTTCAAGAACTCGTATTAGAAAATAAAATGCAGTTATTAAAGGATCGAGAAGCGATTGAAAAAATAGAAGAACGGTTAGAAAGAAAACATTTGAAAAAAGCACGTTAATGAAGAAATTACCATCAATTCTGCTTGTTCTTTTGTACAAACTATAGTTGAAGGAGTTGATTTGATGAGTAATCCTAAAAAAGACAGCAAACACTTTGTTCCAAGTCATATCGGAACTAAATCTAGAAGCTTTGGTGGGAACAAAGGAAAGCAAATGCAGGACAAATCAGGACAACATGCTCAAGTAATACAAACAAAGGGCGAATAATCCTTCCTATCGAATAAAGGAAGATGAATAAAAAGCAATGGCTTCTTTTCTAATTGAGGCTATTGCTTTTTTTGCCTTCTATGATTGAGTTACACATTTTTCAAGGATAGCAATTTGCATCCTGCATATATTATGGTTATCAGATATTCACAGTGTGAAAAGTACATAATCATTAACGAAAAAGAAGGAATATGTTAGTATTAATAAGGAATTAAATTTATTAAGAGATGTGAATATATTGAATAACGAGAAAATAATTACAAATAGAAAATATCCAGAAATTTTTCTGATAGAAAAGGAATTTGAAGAACATGGATTTGTGCAAGATGAAAAGAAGATTTTAGATGAAATACAAAAATTAACTGAGGGTGAGAATGGAAAAGAAATCTCTCAGTTATTAACGATTGCTGCTTTATCAAGAATGTACACCGATAAAGAAGATACGATAGCGGTTGCCTGGTTGAATAAAGCGATTGAGCTGGATGAAGAGAATAAAACAGCTCTAAAATACCTTTCCCAATTCGATTGGAAAAATTTCAGCGGCTTACTGGATTCACTGGTTTTTCCTAATATTCGCGAAACGGATAATCGGACCGCCAAACGAAAAATTGCTGAGCAATATATTAATAATTGCCGCTCGTTTTTAGAACAGATGGATGAGGAAGCTACCCATCTGCAAAATCAGAAGAAAAATGCATCCCTATATGAAAATAGGGATGCTGTTGCAAAATATGAAGCAATTGAAGAATTATTACAAAAGGTAATGGAGAAAACGTCTCAGTTATTAAAATCAGCAGAAGAATATGAAGAGTCTATTAGCGGCGTGTTTCACACATCGATTTATTATGAGAGTGTAAAAGAATTAATTGAAGAATTGACTGAATTAAAGGATGAATGGACAAGCCTTTTTGTAGAAGATGTAGAGGAAGATAATAAGTCTCTTTCCTCTTTAGAGGAACTAGAGCAAATGGTAGGATTGGATGCTGTAAAAAAAAGAGTTTATGATTTTTATCAATTTTTACATTATCAAAAGTCTCGGAAAAAGCTAGGCTATAATATTCAAGATGAATTAAGCTTAAATATGATATTTACAGGAAATCCAGGTACTGGGAAAACTACTTTGGCAAGATTGATGGCAAAGATTTATCATGAATTGGGCGTATTGCCAAGCGCTGAAGTTGTGGAGACAGATCGGTCTCAATTAATCGGCGGCTTTATGGGACAAACAGAGGAAAATGTCCGTTCTGTGGTAAAACAAGCGGTTGGCGGTGTCTTATTTATCGATGAAGCCTATAGCCTAAAAAGAGAAGGACAGTCTGGAAATGATTATGGTCAAACGGCAATAGATACTCTTGTATCTTTAATGACAGGTTCAGAATTTGGTGGTAAATTTGCTGTCATTTTAGCAGGATATCCTGAAGAAATGCGTCAATTTTTAGACGGAAACCATGGTTTAAGAAGTCGCTTTCCTGCTTCTAATATGATTCATTTGCCAGATTATACACCAACGGAATTATTGGTGATAGGAGAAAGAATTGCTTCAGCGAATGACTATGTCATGACTGAGGACGGAAAAAAAGCATTGCTAAAGAGGCTTGAGAGAGAACAGGTAGATGAGAGCTTCGGAAATGCTCGAGCTGTTCGCAATATTGTGCTGGATGCAATATTTAGCAAAGGTTCTCGCAAAGCAAACGAACAAGAAATATTTAAATATACTCTATTGCAAGAGGCTGATTTTGTTTGTGAAGAAGATGACAAACAACTTGATCCTGCAAAAGAGCTTAATAAATTGATTGGATTAGCAAAAGTAAAAGATGAAATAAAAAAAATTATTGCGCTTGTTAAGGTGCAGCAATTGAGACAGACTAAAGCCAAAAAGAATCTGCCTATTCAACTGCATGCTGTCTTTACGGGAAATCCAGGTACCGGAAAAACTACGGTAGCTAAACTATACGCCCAGTTTCTTAAGGATTGCGGAATATTAAAAAGAGGTCACTTAGTTGTTACAAGCAGGGCAGATTTTGTCGCCGGCTATGTTGGCCAATCAGCTATTAAGACAAGAAAAAAAATAAGAGAAGCCCTTGGCGGGGTGCTATTTATCGATGAAGCTTATTCATTGTTAGGAAATAGTGGTCAGGATTTTGGGAAAGAGGTTGTTGATACATTAGTCATGGAAATGACAAAGCATAATGAGAATTTAGTTGTTATTCTTGCAGGATATCCGAATGAAACCAATACTCTATTACAAAGCAACCCAGGATTAACTTCAAGGTTTAAAAAATTTATCCATTTTGAAGATTATTCTGCAGCAGAATTGGTTGAAATCATGAAGTTATATGCAGATAAATACGATTATTTATTATCAACAGATGCAATCCAATTACTGCAAAATATGCTGCCGACAGTATCTACGGATGGAAATGGACGATTTGCAACTAATTTAATCGATGAAGCAGTTCAATTACAGGCTTTACGACTATCTGAGCAATTAGAACAAGGAATAGATGCAGATGTTTCTACGATAACTGCTGAGGATATTGAAAGTGTACTAAAAGAGAAAAGGAGAATCGACGAATAGGCTGGTGACGAATACAGATGGACAATTACTTTCTCTCAATAAGGGATATTGAAATGGATTATGTTGATATCGATATGATAGGGTGCTCGTTAAACAATTGCTAAAAAAGTCAAGCTTCAAATGTTGAATTAGAGCATAAATCTTGATATATAGGGATTTATTGGAGTTTTTTATTTGTTTTTTAACTTGCTGATTTTTCCTAACTTATCCTGAATTTTCTTGTAATTAACAAATTGCGGTGATTATAGTCAATCCAAGATAATCACCGTGACAACAAGTGGTAAAAAATATACATCATTTGTTTAATGATGCAATTTTAGTTGCCAGAAGAGACCTAGTTGTAAGTGTAGGAGGGAGAGGTTAGAAGGGGGGGATTTTTGAAAGTGAATAAAGAAAAATAAACGATATACTAAACATTAGAAATCGTGCGCAAGAATTTGTTGCCTATAAGTATAAAAAAAAACTGAGGCTGAAAGAGAAAAAATAAATAACTTATATTAGCACTTGCATTATTAGGAAATAAACATAAGGAATCCTCATCCTAATCCTAGAACTCCTTAGCCATAGACATAAAAGAAACAGAATTAAAATCGAACTTGATGAGTTTAAAGGTATATATTAGATAATACGACACTTGCTAAATTTTATTATCTGTTGGTACTTTTTATAGAATTTACAACAAAAAGTAAAACAAATACAAACCTACAGAGCCTGCAAGAAAATTATGGATATAGTACGATAGAAACAGAGTGAAAATGAAGTGTAAAACTAAAAGAAGTATGGTTTAGGGAATATTTTCAATTGGAGTGATTAAATGGTTATAAATGATGTTTACCTAAGAAGAAAAAACAAATTACTATTGAATAAAGGTAATGAAAAAACTCCACAGAAAAAATACATTGCGACAATATTATTAAACATTGATAATTTGGGATTTACATTATCAAATGATATTATTGAAATCCTATATACATATTCCATAAGTCAATTAAATAGTTTCTACATTGCTTTAGTTAAAAATTTAAAAGAGTTAGTAGGAGCAAACAAACAATACAATCCAATGTATCCTAATTTTCCCCACCAAGTAATGGATGCAGATGCCTCAGAATTATTCATTAATGCTATTTTTCATTACTGGTCTTTTGGATCATTACTTCCTAATTATAACAAAGAAGAGAGATTACCATTATATGATATAACAACCAAGAAAGTAATAGAGACGGGTACCGAGGAAGAATTTGAAAGTATTTTTATAAATCTATTATCTTCTAAAACTTCTATTTCTGAAACTGATAAAGAGGATTTAAGTTGGTTTTTCAATGAATATCCTGACAAAGTTAACAATATCTTACCTAAAGAAATACCTTCAAAAGAAAATGTAGCTTTGTTATCTATATTGTTACTGCATAATAACATAAATACTTCTGTATTATTTGATTATGTAAAGACAGCTACTGATGTATTAAGAATTGCCGTTGCTATGTCAGAAGGCGATATTAGTTTAGCAACTAATACAAAGTTTAAAAGTTTCAAACGTAAGGAAAGACGTTTATTAATGTCCTTATTAGAAAATTGTTCTAATATTGAAGAGGATATGAAACGATATAAGAATAGATGGATTAGATTAGGTGAAAGATTACATCCTACAGAATTTAAAAGATATGAAAAAGTAAAAGAGGCTTTTACTAAGCTGAGAAATAATCAACCAATTCAAACTTTTAATGGTGTGTTAACTAATGCGCTAGAAAATAATAGAATGGATCAAGCATTATCTTTATTAGTGAAAAGACCAGGGGAATTCGCACGTAAATTAGATCATTTAATAAGATTGCATACTAACCCAAATGTAATACTAAATGAATTTAAAAATGTGGCGGATAGTGTTGAAACTACAGTGCTATTGCAAGTTAGGGAGCACTTTAAAAATAGAAATAATCAAAAAGAGAAAAGAACATTTTTCCCTAAAGGTAATGTTGCTAAATTATTTGTCATTGATAATAACCTTCCTGAGATTGAGGAGAATATATGCAATAGCATAGTACAAATCTGCGAAAATAGTTTAGTAAATGAATATAAGAAAAGGGACTATCTTGGTAAGGTTTATCTAGATGAATCATTAAAAAATTATCTTGTGCCTTTTTCGCAACGTTCAGCAAGTAAGTCACTTAAATCAGTAGTAAGAGGTTCAAAATTAGATATAAGCGATTCAACCAGTACTATTCGCTCCTTTATTTATTGGAAAGAAAATAATTTGGATAGAGCCGATATAGATTTGTCTGCAGTAATGTATGATGATAATTGGGATTACTTAGAGCATGTGTCCTATACAAATCTGAGATCATCAAAGTATAAAGCTTTTCATAGTGGTGATATTACTTCAGCTCCTCATGGAGCAAGTGAATTTATCGATTTAGAAATTGAATCTGTTAGAAAATTTGGAGGAAGATATATAGTGCTTTCAATCCAATCCTTTACAGGTCAAACTTTTAGTGAGTTACCCGAATGTTTTATGGGATGGATGAGCAGGAAAAATCCAAATTCTGGAGAAATTTACGAACCTAAAACAGTCGAGAACAGAATGGATGTAACTTCTGAAGCTAGAGTAAGTATACCTATGATAATCGATCTTCATGAAAACAAAGTGATATGGACAGATATAGCACTTAGAAACAATCCTGATTATTACAATAATGTGGAAGGTAATAAAATAGGTATGGTATTAATGGGTAAAGCAATGACTACTTTAATTAAACCTAATCTTTATGAGTTAATAGAATTGAATATTAAGGCAAGAGGGGAAAAATGTGATAATATAGAAGAGGCAGATATTGTATTTTCTATAAATCAAGGTGTTACTCCTTTTGACCAGGATGTAATTGTGTCACAATATTTATAAGTTAAAATTGGGCTATTGCTTGTCTTCCTTCTATATCCATCTTCCTGAATTAGATGAGCAAATTCCCCGATTGTTTAATTAAGGCTATGTTATATCTTCCTTCAAACTACAATCTGTGTGAATGAATTAGATATGACAATTTCCTTTATAAAGGTTAGGGTGATAATAGCCCTGACCTTTTATTTACTATATTGCGATTGGATTTATTTAAAAGATGTAGTATTATGAATAATATTCATTGGTCTTTTCTGTTTTGAAGCAGTAATAACCAGGGAATTGGACTACTTAAGATGCTTTCTAATGAAAAATTAAATTCTAGTTGATACCATATTTACATACATAAAATGAGTAATATTATAACTGTATTAAAAGAATTTGTTGAATAAATAAAAAAGAGAAAGTGTAAGTCTCTATTATAAGTAATTTAGTTGATGAATTTATGAGACTAGGTGAAAGAGTTATTAAATTAAACAGCTTATATATAATGTTGGACAATAAAAATCTTTTTAAGAACCTATGGTCATATAATGCATCAATTGCCATATCTGATGCAGTTAAGAAATTTAACGTTATCACAGAGTGATAAAAATGGTGATTATTTTATAAAAAGTTGAGAAAAGGAAGTGCTAGAAACCGTGGTATATGTGAGTTCTAGGGATATTGAATTGTATTATGCTGATACCGATATGATGGGGGTTATTTATCATGCGAATTATCTTAAATTTTTTGAACGAGGAAGAACAGGTTTAATTGAAGATCTTGGGTATAGCTATTTAGAAATGGAGAACAAGGGGTATTTTGCACCTGTTTATGATGTGTATGCCCAATATAAAAAGCCATTACGCTATGGAGATCAGGCAAAGGTGAAAACCTGGGTAGAAACAAACGATGGCATAAAAACAGTTTATGGATATCAGATAATTAATCAGGACGAAGAAGTTTGCGTAGAGGGAACTACTACGCATATTATCGTTTCAAAAGAAACATTTCGTCCTAAATCGTTTAAAAAGATGTTTCCAGAATGGTTTAATAAATATGAAGAAATTAAAAAGCAACCTTCTGACAAGTAAGGATAGCAAAAGGGAGTTGCCGATATGGCCTTTGGTTTGAAGAAAAGCGAACTAAGAGAATGGAAAAGAAAAATTGATAATGGAGAAATTGCTTTTTTAACTCATTATTGGCTGGATGATCGTTTTCCAGGCTGTAAGACTGTTACGAAAGTTGGCTGTGCGGATCTAGAGAAATTAAAAACCTGGGGAAAGAAATATGGCTTAAAAGAGGAATGGATACATTATCGTCATGACGGCTATTCCCATTTTGACCTATTAGGCGATACTCAAAAGAAGATTTTAAAAGAGGAAGGGATTGACCAACCTTTACGATAGAGATTAGGTATTGGAAGGTAACTTTTTTTACACTTGATCGAGATAAAGCTAGAAAAAATGTTATTATAAAAAAACAGTGAGACATTAGATGTATCTCACTGTTTTTTAACATTCGTACCACTAAACAACAATAGTGCTTAATGAGCATGACGGTATTCTGGTTCATTTGCAACTTCATTGAAATCTGCAAATAGATCATGATCATCAAAATACCATAAATCCTTTTCTTCGATATAGTAATGGATACCATCTTTTTCTGTTTCTACTCCAATGTTAACCGGCTGCTCATTAGAGATTCCTAATGAAAATCCTTGCTGAACAGTACTGCATCCACCATAACGTGCAAAGAAGCGTACATAGTCACCGTCTTTTAACATCATTTCATCTTTATACCATTCAGCTGCTTTATCACTAATTACAATTTTCATATTAACACCTCTTATGAATTTTGCTTCGACCATTGGAAGCATTTTAATTCTATTCTAATTATATGTTCATTATAAAGGAATGGACGAGAATTATCTAATATTTGAATTTAAGATTATTTTAAAATGTTTGTAAAGAGCTGCAAGTTTTATTTTAGTCTGCCTGTCCCTCTTTTTGCATATGCTCCATGATTTCTTTATAAATAGAAGGACTGTATTTATTGATTGCATGCTGTGAATCTTGCAATGGATACATTTTATAATCTTTTTCAGCCTTACTAGAAACAAAAGTGGGATAGAAAGAAGGTGCTTCCATCGTAATAGATGTCTGCTTTCCTAATTGCTTTTTCTTGACTGTAACAGTTACCATTCCACCAATATCCCGATACTCTTCGTCCTGACCAGATAAAAAGTTTCCTAATGAATAGACTACTAATCCTTTATGTCCATTATGACCTTTTACCCACTCGATTGGCTGCAAAACATGTGGATGACTGCCGAATATAATATGCACACCTTCATCTACAAAAAATTGTGCCAATTCTTTTTGCTCATTAGATGGGAACCGTTGATATTCGTTTCCCCAATGAATCATCATCACGACAACATCTGCTTCTTTTTTTGCTTTTTGGATTTCATTGCTCATTCTTTTTTTATCCAAGAGATTTACAATATACTCTTTTCCTTCAGGAATAGGGATTCCATTTAACCCATAAGTATAGGCTAAATAAGCAACTTTAATGCCCTTTTTCTCTAAGACAACGACTTTATCTTGATCATCCTTAGACAAGTAGGTTCCAACATGAGGGAGACCAATTTGATTTAAATAATCAAGGGAGAGCTTTTGTGCATCAACTCCACGATCGAGGGCATGATTATTAGCCGTTGTGACAATATCGATGCCTGCTTTTTTTAAACTATCGGCAATATCATGAGGGCTATTGAAAGCAGGATATCCGGATAAACCAATCGATTCTCCGGCAACAATTGTTTCTTGATTTGCTATTAGCAAATCAGGTTTTTTTAATTCACTTGCTATATTATCTAGCATTTTATCAAAATTAAACCGATTTCCTTCTCGTGCGTCATTGTAGACACGATCATGGATTAAAATATCGCCGATAGCAGCTAATGTTATTTCGCTGGATTCTTCTTTTGCTAAATTTTCTTTGTCTCTCCCTGAATTAGAACGTACTTCTTTATAGGTAGAAGAGGAGTTGTCAATTGTATTTATAAGTATTATGCCGATTATACCAAAAAGAAGAAGGAAGAAAACGAATAGTAGATATGTTTTTTTCTGCATAACTAGCCTCTTTACTAATCTAAATTTTATTTGTTTCTTTACAATTAATAGCATACCAAAAAAATATTAGTTTGTAAGGAAAATAGGGAATTTTTACATAAAATAGGCTAACAGTAACTTTTTTGTTTCATATTTTCTTTAAGAAATATACAACGGAAAACAGATACTCATAGTTGTACCTTTGTCCTGTAAACTCCAGACTTTCATCTTTCCATCATATTTCTCAATTAGTTGTTTACATACATATAGTCCCATGCCTGTTCCGTTTTTTTTAGTTGTTTGCAGTGGTGTAAATAAGTTGTTTAATTGTGCTTTCGGTATTCCGCAGCCATTGTCTTTAATCTCAATAACTAATTGATTTTTTTGTTTTCTTGTGACAATTGCTATTTCTTTTGGAATAGATGAAAGATTTGCTTCTGTAGCTTCAAAAGCATTTTTGACTATATTAACAAACACCTGTGTGAAATGGTGTTTATTGCCTTTACATAAAAGTTCATCTCTAGAAAATTTCGTTATTAGATTTATGTCTTTTAAATTAGCTTCACATTTAAAAATAGGTATTAAATTTAGGAGTAATTCGTTTATAGATAATGGAGTAATATCGTCTCCTTGTGTTTTCGAAAGTGTTAAAAAGTTTGTGATTAGCTCATTTGCTCGTGCTAATTCTCCCAGAGCGATAGCAGTGTACTGGTGAATAAGTTCGACATTATTTGTTTGCTTTATTAATTGAAGGAAGCCACTTACAGTAGTTAATGGATTACGCACTTCATGTGTAATACTAGTAACCATTTTAGCGATATTTTCACTGTAAGTGGTGGAAAGGGACAGTGATTGCAAACTATCAGTTAGTGCTTCCATGGTTGCTGATTGTTCTTGCAGCTTTGCCTCCACACGCTTCCATTTATTGATAAAACATTGAAAAGTTGCCTCAGGTTCATGAAAAGATGTAGTTGGTAAGGTCATTTTGCATTCGCTCCTTTAACAATTATAGTAAAAGGTATGACGAAATAAATCATTTTATGTCAAATAAATATTCGACCAAGAAAAAAAGACCATAATCGGTCTTTTTTTCTTATAACCAGTTTACTTTTGGCTCTGTTTTATTAATAATTCTTTTAATATTCGCTCGATGTCTATAGACAACAAAAATAGTAAGAATCGCCAAGATGATAATGAGTAATTTATCTTCCCATAGAATAAAGGAATATATTAAACCTGCCAAACCAGCAACCATAGAGGACAGCGAAACATATTTTGATAAATAGAGGGAAATAAAAAAGACCGCAACAATAATCAGGAATAAGATAGGTTCGTGTCCAAGAAGAATTCCTGCTGAAGTAGCAACTGCTTTCCCTCCCTTAAAACCTGCGAAAATGGGATACATATGGCCAATAACAGCAAATACTCCAATTATAAGTGGATTTATATCCATTTCCACATTCCAAATAAGTGTGACCAACAGTGGAAGGACTGTTGCAATCGTTCCTTTCAGTATATCGGAGATTGTAACAGCAAAGCCTGCTTTTTTTCCAAGAACGCGAAATGTATTTGTACCACCTAAATTTCCACTGCCATGTTCTCGTATATCTATATTGTAAAAGGATTTGCCTATTATTAGTCCAGAAGGAATAGATCCAATTAAATAAGCGAGTATAATTAAAAGTCCAATAATCAATTTCGTATTCTCCTTCACGTATGTATACTATTTGCCTTTATATTGTACCATGTAATTGCTAAAACTCATCATTTTTTCAAAAAAATAATCTATATATCTTGCCATTAAAGGTAAAAACTAAAGGAATACAAGCTGAAATTTGGTGAGAAGAGGGGAAGAGATGAAACGAATATTCTTTCTTCTATTTATTATTTTTATCATGTTTTATAGTGGTACCATTTATCATCATTTGAAAAAGCCACTGCCTAAAGGGTTGTCTATAGAAGGTGTTATTCATCAGGTAAAGGATGTTGAACTATTAATAGATATAACCTACAAAAACAATAAAAAAAACAGAATGGTTCAACATGAAATAATTAATTCTATGCTAAAGGAAGTAGAGAAGGCAAATGAATTTATCATAATTGATATGTTTTTATTTAATAATGATACAAATGAAGACCAACAATATCCAAAGATAGTAGAAAAATTTACAGAAGCGTTAATTAAGAAAAAGCAAGAAAACCCAATGATAAATATTATTTTTATAACGGATAAAATTAATACTGTGTACGATTCGTATCCTTCAGAAGAATTTAAAGAATTAAAAGAAAACGGAGTGAAAGTGATTGAAACTGAGCTGAACGATTTGCGAGATTCTAATCCACTTTACTCTGGCTTTTGGCGTATGTTTGGACAGTGGGTAAAAACAAGAGGAGATGGACATCTGCCAAATTTTCTTGCAAAAAGCGCTCCAAAAGTTTCAGCTATATCCTATTTAGAGTTACTAAACATAAAAGCAAATCATCGTAAAGTTATGATTACTGAAAATACAGCAATTATCTCGAGTGGTAATATTCATAATGCAAGCGGTTATCATTCAAATGTTGCCTTTAAATTGCATGGGAATATCCTTAACGAATTGCTGAAAAGTGAGGAGAGTGCAGCAAGATTAAGTGAACCGATTGATTTGCCGAGAATAAAAGAACAAGCTGAAACAAAAAATACTAATGTGAAAATTCAATTATTAACAGAAGGAAAAATTGGTAAGCATATACTACAAGAAATTAAAAATACCCAAAAAAGTGAAGTTATTTGGATTGGCATGCTCTATTTAGCAGATCAAAAAGTAATCAAGGAAATAAAGGCAGCTGCCAAAAGAGATGTAAAGATATATATAATATTAGACCCAAATCAAAATGCATTTGGCAATAAAAAAACAGGCTTACCCAATATCCCCGTTGTAGCTGAACTAAGAAAAGCAAAAGCCGCAAACAACATTCACATTAAATGGTATAACGCAGGAAAAGAGCAATTTCACCCGAAACTCTTATATATAGAAAGATTGAAAGCTAGAGAAAGCACCATTATAAGCGGCTCAGCCAATCTTACGCAAAGAAATCTTTATGACTTTAATTTGGAGACAGATATAAAAATTATCGCGAGACAAAAAGAAAAAATTATGAGAGATACAAAGAGGTATTTCCAAAAATTATGGGAAAATGAGCAGGCTGATTTTACAAAAGAAGTTGATAGGCAAAAAAACTTCCCCATTTTTCGCTATATTATTTATCGTTTGCAAAGGATGCTAGGCTTTACGACTTATTAAGTTAATTAATAATTTCTGATCCTTTTCAAATACTAATATTACGGAAACGGAGGGAAAGATAATGAATAAAAAAGATATATTAACCTCATCAGAGCTTGCAACATTATGGATGACTTATCAAGAAAAAACAATGTTTCTTCGATTTGTTGAATATTTCCATGCTGTTAATGAAGACAAGAAAGAGAAGAACTTCTATGAAAGTCATCTCACCAAGTTAGCAAAAGAAATAAAGAAAATTGAAGCAATATTGACAGCGGAAGGAGCTATTATTCCGCATGGGTTTTCTGACCAAGATGTGAATAAACAAGCACCGCCTTTATTTCAGCCAACTTTCGCCTTGCAAATCGTAAGAATGCTCGCAGAAATAGGCATGGGACTACACGCTTTACATTTAGCAAGATCTTATCGAAAGGATATAATTCGTTTATACCAAGATTTATCTGTTACAACCCAGCATTGTTATGAAGAATGTACTGAACTGCTAATAGATAAAGGAGCCTTAAGCCGCCCGCCTCAAGTCGCAATGCCTGAACAAGTAGAAGTGGTTGTTAGTACGGAATATTTGAAAGGTACAAACATATTAGGTGATAAAAGAGTTTTAAATACGGTAGAGGTTTCTTTTCTCTATCAATCAATTGAAAGCAATAGTATTGGGCAACAATTAATAACTGGATTCGCTCAAGTAACAAAAGATCCTGAGTTAAAAAAATTCTTTACACAAGGTAAAGAACTTTCCAAAAAAATAATTGCGAAACTTTCAAAGAAATTAACGGATGATGATATACAAGTTCCATTAGGGTGGGTTGGTAGTCCAACGCTTTCTACGATTGCTCCATTTTCCGATAAATTAATGCTTTATTGTATAAGTTTATTTTGTAGTTTTGGACTTGGCAGCAATGCCATTGGTACGACCTTTAGCTTGCGCAAAGATTTGTCAGCAACCTTTATTCCTCTTATTGCGAAGATTTATGATTATGGAGTACAAGGGGCGGAGTTAATGGCTGAAAAAGGATATACAGAAGAGCCGCCAGCAATGGAGAATCGTCAAAATTTAATAAACAGAAAATAGTTCTTTCCTATTTAAAGGGAATGGCATTTTACTTATCAGTATATAGAAATAGTGCTATGATATACCATATAGATGATCTTGTTAAAGGGAGATGGCGCTATAGTGACTGGATTTTTCAGTTTGGAAAAAGATTTAGCACAAAAAATAAATAAACTTAAGGAAATGAGCAGGGGATTCTCAGAAAGAGCAAAGGAAATAGATGAAAGTGCATCTTTTCCTTTTGATAATGTTAAAGAATTACAGGAATCAGGTTACACAAGTTTAACCATACCAAAAGAGTTTGGCGGTCAAGAAATTTCTTTATATGAAATGGTAAGATTACAAGAAGTGATTGCCCAAGGTGATGGGTCTACTGCTTTATCCATCGGTTGGCACATGGGAATCGTAAGAAATATCCAAGAAGCAAATTGGAATAAAGATACATTAAGAGAGATATATGAGAAATTATTAACTGGCTCCTTAATAAATGGAGCTGCGACAGAACCGCAAACTGGTAGTCCCACTAGAGGTGGAAAACCTCATACAACCGCTGAAAAAAAGGGCGAGGATTGGGTTATAAATGGTCATAAAACCTTTACAACAATGTCTCCTGTTTTAGATTATTTTCTTGTAACAGCATCCATAAAAGATACAGATAATGTAGGGAATTTCTTAATACCTAAAGAGTGCAGAGGCATTCGTATTGAAAACACATGGGATAGCATTGCTTTAAGAGGAACAGGAAGCAATGATGTTTATTTTGAAAATGTGGAAATTCCAGCTCGTTATTTTGTTGAAAAATTAGATAGTCGAAAAAAAATCAATCCATGGCTTCTGCATATTCCGGCATGTTATTTAGGAATCGCCGGTGCTGCACAAAAAGAAGCAGTTACTTTTGCGAAAAACTATTCTCCAAATAGTATTAAAGGAACAATCAGCGATATTCCGAGTGTAAGATCTAAAATAGGAGACATAGAGTTAAAAATGCAAACGGCTAAACACTTTCTATATTCTGTAAGTAAAAAATGGGATGAAGCAAATAAAGAGCAACAATCCCATATGCTGCCAGAATTAAGTGCTGTTAAGTTAGTAGCTACGAATACTGCCATTGAAGTGGTAGATATGGCAATGCGCATCGTCGGAGCCCGCAGTCTTTCTGCAAAAAGTCCGCTTCAACGCTATTACCGAGATGTACGCGCAGGCTTACATAACCCACCAATGGATGATATGACACTTGATCAGCTGGCGCAAAAGTCTATTAATGAATATTAAATAATATTTCAAAAGGAATTTTTGAAAAAAACTTATCTATCATCGGAGTCGAGAGTATTAGGAAACAACGGATGTTTGTTTTGGAAATAGATGGTGGCTGGAATACTACTATCCCAGCCACCACAAACATATGTTTAGCTAACTTTTTTCCTATCAACCTTTATTCTATACGTCTGATAAAGGCGTAGAAAATAATTTTCTATTTTAAACGCACCATTTATGTATCTTTTTAATCCAATCACTACCAATTCCTCTATCAAAATTAAACCAAGGAATGCAAAAATGAAAATACTCAATAAAAATCCCTCCTTCAGCAAGCTTTATAACTTCTATTTCTATTCCTTTTTTTTCGAAAATCAAAACAATGGACTATCATAAAATAATATGAACATCTATCTTTTTAAGAACATAAATATAAATAGTAAATTCCAATAAAAAAGTAGTGCGAAACCATTGAAAAATATAGAAGAATAACGCATAATCATATCTTGAATAATCGTTTTTAAGGATTTTAAACACATTTATAAAAAAGTGCTTTACCTATATAAGGATATAAAATAAACATATAAAGGGAGATGGAAGATGAAAATAAGAGTTTCTGCCGTACAATACAAATTAGAAAACATTAAGTCATTTGAAGAATTTGCTAAACAATGTGAGCATTATGTTCGAACAGCACTTGAATTTGGTGCGGAATTTGTGTTATTTCCTGAATTTTTTACAACACAGCTTTTATCCATGGGAGATGAAAATAACGCTTTAACAATTAATGAGCTTCCAGGATTTACGGAGCAATATCAGGAATTATTCAGATCATTTGCTGTGCAAACGGGAATGCATATTATCGGTGGAACTCATGTCATTCGCAAAGAAGATAAATTATATAATGTAGCGCATTTGTTTTATCCAGATGGAAGAATAGAAGAACAAGCAAAGCTTCATATCACACCTACAGAGGAATATGAATGGAATATGGAAAAAGGAGACTCCTTCCGTATTTTTGATACAGAGAAAGGAAAAATTGCCATTCTAACTTGTTATGATATTGAATTTCCAGAAATTGTCCGTATGGCAAAAGCAGCAGGAGCAGATGTGATTTTTTGTCCTTCTTGTACAGATGATCGTCATGGTTTTCATCGTGTTCGCTATACTTGTCATGCAAGAGCCATTGAAAATCAAGTATATGTAGTTGTAACAGGAACAATTGGAAGCTTAACGAATGTGGATTTTATGCGAGCCAACTTTGGGCAGGCAGCAGTCATTACTCCTAATGATATCCCATTCCCCCCACAAGGAATTCTCGTTGAAGGGGAATTAAATAATGATATGATTGTAACAGCAGATTTAGATCTTTCCTTATTATATGAAGTAAGAGAAAAAGGTTCTGTCACAACATGGAGAGATAGAAGAACAGATCTTTATCCAGACTGGAATTCGACTGTGGAAGGATGATTACTGCATGATCTTTAGTGAGTTTTTTCTTTATGATGAGGAAAAACCGATTCGATGTACGGTCCGAAATTATCAAGAAAAGGATTTTAACGAACTAATGGCTATTCAAGCAGAATGTTTTCCTGCCCCGTTTCCAGAAGATCTCTGGTGGAACGATGAACAATAAGCAAGTCATCTTGCTTATTTCCCACAAGGGGCAATCTGTGTGGAAGTGGAGGGAGAACTTGCTGGATCATTAACAAGTCTCCGTACAATTTATGATCCTGAACATTCCCAGCACACATGGGAGGAAATAACCGATAATGGCTATATTACCACACATGATGAGAATGGAAATGCCTTATATGTAGTCGATATTAGTATCCGGCCAAAATATCGTAAGCTCGGTCTAGGTAAAGTGTTAATGCAAAGTGCCTATTATTTAGTTATACACTTAGGCATAGAACGATTGCTGGGCAGTGGAAGAATGCCAGGTTACAAGAAGGTGTCTGAAAAGCTTTCTCCCGCAAAATATTTGGACTATGTAATGGCAGGCAAATTGCAAGACCCTGTTCTAACGTTTTTGCTGCGATGCGGAAGAACGCCAGTAACGATATTGTCTAACTACCTGGACGATGAAGATTCTTTAAATTATGCCGTATTAATGGAATGGAAAAATCCCTTTCTAAACATATAAAACAGCGAATGTCTTATTTGATCTTCGAGGAGTGAATAGATTACTCCTCTTAAGATCGAGTGAGACATTTTTTATTATTTAAGGTATTCGGATTATGGTTGAGATTTCCTACTTAAAAGAAAACACCTAACATTAATCGGATAATAGTCACAATTTCCCCATTCATATAGAAAATCTAATAAAAAATATCCTCTAACTATTGACACTAACGTTGCGTAATTCTTTACAGTAGCAGTTGAAGGAGGTACAAAAAGATGGATAGGAGAGTAAAAGGAGTAGCTGAAGCGGGATATAATTTTCAATAAACTTGCACCCTTTGTGATCTATCTCCCGAATCTAAAAAAGTATAAGTAAAATTAAAGAATGGTATGGCTTTTTTAATGAAAAACTTGCCAAATACTATCCTGTTCCCTTTATGGATAGACAATCCATATTAACGATTTACCGAAAAACTTTGATAAATTGGTATTCAGATAATCAAAAAAGGTGGTAGCAATGAAAATAGTAATCGAAAATACAACCGAGCAATATGAAAAGTTGTTCTCTATGGAGGATGAAAAAGAAAACTACTTTCGGTATTCCATGATGAAACCTTTTGAAAAAATGTGGAATACTATTAATGTTCCTTTAAAAGCTAATCAATCTAATGGATATGACGTAATATTGACTACAAAAATGCTTGGGTATCTTGATGTTACGAAAACCGAAATCGGAAAGATAGCGTTAGAGAATCTAGAGAAGATTCAAGCACTTCAAACGGCATATGATACCTTAAATCACTGTGTTGATTTTATACAAGAGAACAACTTAAAATTAAATACTGATGAATTGAAATTTGGAATGTATATAGCTGATCCTAAAAAGCTACAATTACAAAAAGGTTATTGTGGCTTTGGGGGAATTCCTGGGTTTATTCAAGTGGCAATTTTCCCCAACTCTTATAATATACCTAAAATCCCTGCTGTCATTGCACATGAATTTCATCATAATCTCCGTTTCTCTTATTTTGATTGGGATCATGGTAATGTTACGGTTGGAGATTACCTAATAATAGAAGGTTTAGCAGAGTCATTTGCAAAAGAGTTATACGGAGAAAAACATTTAGGTCCTTGGGTTACTTCTTTTCATAAAGAGGATTTAGAATACTCAATCGAAGTAATAAAAGATGCATTAAATGTTAAGGGATTTGCGGAGGTTAGCAGTTATATGTTTGGTGACACCATTGCAATAGAACAGGGATATCAACCTGTTGGCCTATCACCGTTTGCGGGATATGCAGTTGGGTATCATGCAGTACAGTCCTTCATAAAAACCAATAATGTGGGGATAGGAGAAGCAACCTTACTTAGTGCAGAGGAAATACTAAACAATTGTGAAATGTTTTCTTAAATCGTTTTTTTATATGAGGGGCTGGGACAAAACTAAAAAGACTATGCTTAAAGCTGAATAATCATTTGGTTACTGGAGCGCAATGGAACGAACTTGTTTTTTAGCTATAAAAAGGATAAATCAATGAAAAAAATCGAACTATTACAATGTTTTATTGTATTATAGTTCGGTTTTTCTTTGTGTAAAATCCTTTTGCCCCACCCTCTTTTCTTGTTTAAGCAATTCATAAATGATTTTTATTGAATATAACCAATACAATAAAGGAAATGAAATAATGATCACCAATATGCTCTAAGATTCTTGATAGGAAGGAGAGTAAATCTGATTATAAATATCTGAGGAGAGAATACTTTATTATCCTCTCCTCATTACCAATAATATGGTACAAGTGCTAATTACAAAGCCTTTACCGATTCTTTGAATCGTTTAATCAAGACGTTGTTCGAGATTACACATCTGAAGCCATTAGTTTTAACCCTCTTTTTACATTCTTTTCCGATTACCATAATAGAGTTTAATTTCTATAATTTAAAAGCTTCTTGTACGAAAAAAGCAGCATAAACTGTGATAAAGTCTTTTTTTATATAATGAGGAAAAAACAATAAAACAAAAATAATTGACATGTAATTAATTAAGTTATATATTATTAAATGGTTAATAATTAAGAAGTTAAACATTTATTTATTAAGTAATTTTAGAAAGGACGGGGGATAGGTGCATAATGGCGAAGAGCTTTTTGAAGTTGCAGCGATGTTTGGCAACTTTATTAAAAATATAACTAGTGATTTTAATAAAAATAGCAGTGATTTAAATATTACTCAATATAAACTGCTTTTTCATTTAGATAAGGAAGGATCCCTAAATGTTTCAGATCTTGCTAAAAGCGTACACATTACAAATGCTGCTGTAACAACTATAACCGATCAGCTATTGGCGGAAGACTATATTACAAAAGATCGATCAAAAACTGATCGAAGAGTGGTCAATATTACCATTACCGATAAAGGAAGAAGTATCGTTAATAATATGAAAAAAGAGCAGCAGAATAAAATGAAGGAACACTTTCATAAGCTAACAGAGGAAGATATTCAACATTTAAAACGTATCTTTAAATTATTAAACGAAAATTTCTAAAATTTTATAAGAAAAGAGAGAATGCAATGGAACATTTAACACACAAGAAAAAACTGTCAATTATGATAGCTATCATGGCAGCTATGTTTTTTGCAGCGATTAACCAAACAATCGTTAGTACTGCAATGCCGAAAATTATTTCTATCCTTGATGGGATGGACTATTATACATGGACCATTAATATTTATATGCTTACATCCACAATTGCCACAGTTCTTGTAGGAAAGCTATCCGATATGTATGGACGTAAGCCGTTTTTATTAATCGGGATATTATTATTTATGGTTGGTGCTTTCTTAACAGGTACTTCCAATGATGTATTTCAATTTATTGCCTACCGTGGTATCCAAGGGATAGGTGCTGGTATTATTCAATCTTCCGCTTTTACAGCAGTTGGTGACTTATTCCCGCCTCGTGAACGTGGAAAATGGATGGGATTATTAACAGCTGTATTTGGTTTCTCCAGTGTTCTAGGACCTCTATTAGGAGGCTACTTAGTTGATCATTTAGATTGGCACTGGTTATTCTGGATTTTCTTACCAATCGGTATTATTGCTTTCGGTATGATTATGGCACTATTCCCTAAAGTTGAAGGAAACGGAAAACAAAGTATTGATTATATTGGATCTTTATTTATGACTGTTGCTATTGTTCCATTATTATTGGCCTTTTCATGGGCAGGAACAGAGTATGCATGGGGATCTGTACAAATTCTCGGATTGATTGCAGCTAGTATTGTTTTTGCTATTGTGTTTGTATTGGTGGAAAAGAAAGCAAAAAATCCAATTTTACCATTACATCTATTCAAAAATAATATTGTGACTGTTTCTAATATAATTGGTTTTATTATGAACTTTGGAATGATGGGTGCCATGATTTATCTATCTTTCTTTGTTCAAGGGGTATTAGGGATTTCTCCTACTTATGCTGGTTATGTAACAATGCCGATGTCTATTGTTATGGTTATCTCCAGTACCATTATCGGTCAGTTAATTTCAAAAACAGGGAAATATAAACGTTTTGCATTAATCGGAGTTCCAACAATGATCGCTGGTATGGCCATTATGATCTTTATGAATAGTGTACCAATGGCGATTTTAAGTATGATTGTGTTTGGTTTGGGATTAGGTATTGGTATGCCGGTATTTTCAATTGCTACCCAAAATGCCGTTTCCCATAAAGAATTGGGAGTAGTAACTGCTTCCACTCAATTATTCCGTAATCTAGGTGGTACAATTGGTATTGCTGTCATGGGTACCGTTATGGCAAATAATCTAAAGACAAACTTGCAAGATACGATGCAAAACTTGCCAGTAGTGAAAGATTTAGCAACATTAGATCCGAAAGTAACAGAGCAAATGGTTGGTTTCGCCAATCCACAAGCATTGATGAATAAACCATTACTTGAACAGACAGAAGCAAATTTACCCGCAGATGTACAACCGATATTTGCACAAATGATTCAAGGAATCAGAGATGCATTAGGAAATACATTATCAACGGTATTCTTAACTGGAACCATCGTATTAGTTGTTGCCTTTTTATTAGTATTCTTCTTAAAAGAAATTCCTTTAAGAACATCTAATCAAGCAGCTCCTGAAGAAAAGAAGGAAGAAAATATCGTTTTAGATAGACAAAAATCTTAATACGAATGCGATTTGGCTGTCTCCAAATTTTTGGAGACAGCCTTTTGTTTGCTTATTTCATGACAGGAACACAAATTGCAACCTATTTTTGGAAAAACCTGAAATTTTCTCGCACAACCTTTTTTCTGTTATAATAAGTTATAGTAATAGAATGAAAAAAGTAGGGATGTTAAATGAAAATTATCTGTTTTGGAGATAGCCTAACTAGAGGTGTCTCATTTGTAAAAGGTAGGATAAGAATTATTAAAGATAATTATCCCGCTTTGCTTGGAAAATTATTTGCCTTAAATAATTCGGATGATACGATTGTCTTAAATAAAGGTGTATTTAATGACAATTCTGATTTATTACTGAAGCGACTAGAGAAGGATGTTCTTTCTGAGGAGCCGAAATATGTTTTATTAAACGTTGGTGGGAATGATTGCAATTTTCAATGGCAAGAAGTAGCCGAAGATCCTGATAGTAATCATGAGCCGATTGTTCCGATAAATCAATATATCGAAAACATTGCTCAAATGGTCACAAAAATGAAGCAATCTAATATCACGCCAATATTGTTAACTTTGCCACCACTTGATCCAGTAAGATATTATAAATCAATTGCAGAAAGATATGGGACAACTATTAGTCATTGGATTAGCTGCTGTGGTGGGATAGAGCATTGGCATGGTTTATATAATTTTCATTTAAACAAATTAATTGAGCAATTAAATCTTCCAAGTATTGATGTTCGCTCAGCTCTTAAAAAGGCTGGGAATATTGCTGATTTTATCAGTGATGATGGAATTCATTTAAATGCTGAAGGTTACAAGAAAATGAGTTATTTCATTTTTGAGGAGATGAATCGATTAACCGGCAGACAACACGAACAATTATCGTAACTTATCTTTTTTTGTAAGAAAATAGTGGGAATAGTTTTTATACACACTAGGTATGGAATATTTTTGGAATTTGCGATAAGATAATGGGACAAGCAGTCATCAATAGGTAGATTTAAATAGTGGAGGAAATTCAGATGAGCACATTGTACGAAAAAATAATTGATGTTTTGCAACAAAAAGGACCGACAACCCTTTCCGCTATTTTTAATGAATTAAATAGTTATTTAGGAGAGGAAGAAACACCTATTTCTATGTCCTCCATAAAGTCTGTACTTTCTCGAAAAAAAGACTTGTTTGAGGTTTACGATGATATAGTATCCATTCACCCAGAAAAAGAAATTACAAAACTAATTGTTGAATATAAAGTAAATCAAGAACATTCTTTCAGTATTCATATCGATTTTGATCTTCGCAACTACTTAATTCAAGAATGGAGTCAGTTTCCAATTGTGATTCCTCCGGTTTTTAATAAAATTGAACCGGAAGAGTTTGATGCTTTAAGGATGGAATTATATCGCTTGAAAATGTGGGATTGGGAAGAAGAGCTGCTAGGAATTGAAACGGTTAAATGTACTGCCCGATTGGTTACTGTAACCTCGACTTATACGGTCGATTTAGTGAATATGCAATCAAAGGAATGGAGACAACTGCAGAAAATGATTTCTCTTTTTACTGATTTAGAATTATTGCTTAAATAAGTTAATCGATTGGGAAGTATGAGTGATAAATAGACGCAGTTATTGTCCCTTGATAAGGTAAAGAGGCTAGCTGCAACCATTCATTTATAATAGGGATAACAAAGCCAAACAATTATACGCAACTTCGTATAATTGTTTGGCTTTTTATTTTTTACTCTTTTTAAACCACAGGCTCTGCCTGTGTGAAAATAAAACTTGTAGAGTCGTATTAGAAAAAAACTCCAATCGTTATAATAGAAGATGGCCGTCAAACCAACTTCAAATAACGAGAGGAGTTCTGCTCATGTCGAGCGACAATAGTTTATCACATACAAGATGGAATTGTAAGTATCATATCGTATTTATTCCCAAATACAGAAGGAAAGTAGTATATGGGAAATTAAGAAAAGATATAGGTGCTATATTGAGAAAACTATGTGAAATGAAAGATGTAGAAATAATGGAAGCACATGCCATGCCAGATCATATACACATGCTGGTAAAAATACCACCGAAAATGTCTGTTTCGTATTTCATGGGATATTTAAAAGGTAAAAGTTCATTGATGATCCATGATAGACATGCAAATTTAAAATATAATCATGGAAATCGAACGTTTTGGGCGAAAGGATATTACGTAAGTACGGTTGGATTAAACGAAAAAACAATTGCAAAGTATATACGAGAGCAAGAAGCAGAGGACCGTTTGCGAGATAATATGAGCAAACGAGAATACGTCGATCCATTTAAAGATAAGTAGGGAGAGTAAACGGTTGGCGGTCAATTTAGAGGTCCCTTTAGGGGCTTCGTTGGTAAAGTGCCCTTATAGGGCGAAATTAAAACCGCCGGTTCTACCGGCGGATACTTACTTTGTTTCATATTAGAATAGTTCGTTTTCTAGATTATTTCATACGTGTTAGGTGGAAAATATCTTAGGAATCATTTGGGAAATATCGGAAGGATTTAGCGATACATAGTCCATAATCCAATATCTTCAAAGCCGATTTTTTTATAAATTTTACCAGCGTCAGGATTATCGTAAAATAAGCAGACAAACTGTTTGTCGTCTAATATATCATTAACAAGAGCCGTCATTAGCTTACTTGCCAATCCTTTATTTCTGTAGCCTTTATGTGTGCAGACGCCGACAATCATTGCTGAATGGGAATTTTCGGCCGTAGTGGAGACCGTTGATATAATTTCTCCTTTATCGTTTTCCAGAAAATATGTCCGCCCGGTTTGAGACTCGATCGCTTTCTTGAGCATATTTTTCGAATCTTCTGTAGTAGTAAATTCAGCAATAGAATTCCGTAATGTGACAATGCGATCAATATCATCAAGGGTAGCCTTTTTGATCATATCTATTTGTTTGATCTCTCGCTTTTTGCCGCATTGAGCAAAATAAGTCACTTTTTTCTTTCCTAAATTTAAAGAGGGAAGCTTTTCAAATTTTTCTACTAAATCAGCTCTTCCTGATAAGGTTACTGGATTCGTATTGGTTTCCATTATAGCTGCAAAAGCTTGGACATCAAAATGATCTTTATCGACAGCGTAAAATATATAGCTTTCAAAATATTTGAGAAGTACTGCTTTTATCTCTCCACTATGGAATTCTCCCCAAAGTTTTTGAAATGCAGAATGATACCCGAATGCCTCAATATCGCCAATAATAAAAAGATTCATTGAAGGGTCTTGAAGCAAAAATCTCATTACCTCAGCATGATCTTGCTCTGTAAGTTCTCGAATCATTGTATAACCTTCTTTCTGCTTTCTGAAAATAGTTAATTGTAAGTTTATCATAATATTAAGAATGTATATAGAACTAAAAGGATAAAAATAGGATAATTATAAATAGTATTTTACAGTTAAAAAATGAACACAGACAGAGGAAAGAAAAATCCAATCCAGCTTTGCTATCAGCTGGATTGGATTTTTGAAGTTAGTAAACATCTTACTAGAGAATAATATTAATAGGAATTGCTGGATAAGACGTTAAAGTAACGTGCATCTGGATGGGCAAATACCATTGCTGAAACAGATGCCTCTGGCTCCATCATACATTCTTCTGACAAGGTTATGCCAATATCTTCGGGTGACAATAAGCTGAACAATTTTTTCTGGTCTTCCAATTCAGGACAAGCTGGATATCCAAATGAAAATCTTTGTCCTTGATATTTTGCTGTAAAGCGATCCTTCATTGTAAAAGTTGCCGGGTCAGGGAATCCCCATCTATCTCTAATTTGACGATGAATTAATTCTGCTAACCCCTCAGCTGTTTCTAGTGCAAGGGATTGAAGGGCATGGGATTCAAGAAATCTTCCATCTCGTTTTAGCTGTTCTCCTGCTTCCCGTATACCAGTACCAGCTGTTACAGCAAAAAAAGCAACATAGTCCATCACTCCACTATCCACTGATTTTAGATAGTCTGCTAAGCATAAAAATGGTTCTCTTTCTTGTCTTGGAAAATCAAAGGTTTCGATTATTTTCGTTTTGTCTTTTGAATCATAGATATAGATCTTGTTGCCATCTGATTGAGCAGGGAAGAAGCGATAAACCGCTTTTGGCAGTATCCAATTATTTTGTTCAGCCTCATTTAACAGTTGTTCAATCATATTATTTAATTGGACAGCTTTATCGTCTTTCTTTTCTAGCAAAACATCAATTTTTCCTTTAACTCCTAAATGGTGACCTAAGAGCATTTGTTTATTAATATATGGTTTAATATGACTAGTCGTATAAGTCGTTAATATATGTCTTTTGATATCTTGCGGGACAAAGACGGGAGCATCTGTGTTAACAGTTTTTCTTTTAATACCAGTGATAACAGGTTTTGTATATTCTTTTACAGGACTAGCTGAAAGTAATTGCTTTTTCTTTTCATGTTCCTGTTTAAGCAAATCGAATTCGTCTTTATTAGTCAGCTGATTTGCAAGAGATAAGCCATTCATAGCATCTTTTGCATATAACACTAATCCATCATATTCACGTGAAATTTTTGTGTCGGTAAATTTTCTTGATAATGCTGCTCCGCCTACTAAGATAGGAACTTCTATGCCAGCTTGTTTCATGTCTGCAGCTGTTAGTACCATCTGTTGTGCCGATTTGACAAGTAAGCCAGACAAGCCAACAATATTTGGTTGTTCCTTTTTAATAGCAGAAACTAAATCTGCTGGGGGAACTTTGATGCCGAGATCAATCACTTCATATCCGTTATTAGAGAGAATGATATCAACGAGATTTTTGCCGATATCATGAACATCTCCTTTAACAGTTGCTAAAATAACTTTCCCTTTAGTAGAGGTAGAAACATTTTTGTCCATATATCCTTCTAAAAAGGAAACAGCCGTTTTCATTACTTCTGCGCTTTGCAGCACTTCTGCGACAATTAGCTGATTATCATTAAATAAGCGGCCAACTTCCTTCATTCCATCCATAAGAGGACCATTAATAATATCTAGTGGGGCACTATATGTAGTAAGTGCAATGGCTAAATCAGCTATTAATCCTTCTTTTGTTCCTTCAACAACATAATAAGCTAACCGTTCATCTAATGTTAAATTTTCAAGTGAATTGATCTTTTCTTTTTTCTTATCTCGATAAAAGTCCGTAAAAATAGCCAACGTTTCATCTGTTGTTTCAAATAATAGCTTTTCAGCTAATTCAATTTCTTCTTTACTAATGGACGCAAATCTTTCCAATTTTTCTGTATTAACGATTGCGTAGTCAAGGCCTGCTTGTGTGCAGTGATAAAGAAAGACACTATTTAATATTTCTCGACCGACAGGAGGGAGACCAAAGGAAACATTGCTTATGCCAAGAATAGTTTGGACGTCCGGGCATGCTTGCTTTATTTCCTTAATTCCTTCAACTGTCGCTAATGCTGAGCCGATGTACTGTTCATCTCCCGTTCCTACAGGAAAGACAAGGGGATCAAATATTATGTCTTGACCATTAATTTGATATTTTTTCGTTAACAAATCATATGATCGCTTTGCTATTTGTAGTTTTTTCTCTACAGTAACTCCCATGCCATCTTCATCAATAGTTCCAACAACAACAGCGGCTCCATACTTATGGATGAGAGGGGCGATAGCTTGAAATCTTTCTTCGCCATCCTCCAGGTTAATACTATTAATGATTGCTTTTCCTTGTGAGTAGGAGAGTGCCTTTTCTATTACTTGTTCATCAGTTGAATCAATAACAAGTGGTACCTTGACTTTTTTTACAACTTCTTTCATGAAAAGCTCCATGTCTTGCATTTCATCTCTATCGGGATCTGCTAAGCAAATATCAATAACATGGGCTCCGCCTTTGACTTGAGCTCTGGCAATTTCTGATGCTTCTTCGTATTTTCCTTCTTTTATCAACCTTTTAAATTTTCTAGAACCAATAACATTTGTCCGTTCTCCAACCATAATTGGTCTTAATGTAGGATCATCATAAATAAAGGGCTCAATTCCAGAAACCATGTGAAAATTAGTTTCTGCAACTTTTCGCGGGGAGATTTCTTTCATTTTTTCGGCGATTGCACGAATATGCTCAGGTGTAGTACCACAGCAGCCTCCAACAATATTTAGCCAGCCTTCTTCTGCGAATCCAACGAGTTTATTGGCTAGAGAGGAGGCAGTTTCGTGATAGTTTCCTTCTTCATCAGGCAAGCCAGCATTAGGATAACAGCTAACAGCAAACTTAGACAGACTTGAAAGTGAGCGAATATGATCCTGCATAAACTCTGGGCCTGTTGCACAGTTTAAGCCAATAGCGATAGGATGCATATGTTCAACGGAAATGTAAAATGCTTCGATCGACTGTCCGGCAAGAGTAGTCCCCATTGGTTCAATCGTGCCAGAAATCATTAGCGGAAGTTCTTTCCCAGTTTTTGTAAATGCTTGTTTAATACCTAAAAATCCAGCTTTAACATTCAGCATATCCTGACTTGTTTCTAGAAGGAGAAGATCAACACCGCCGTCGATTAATCCTAATGCTTGCTCTTCGTAAGAAGAAATGAGTTCTTCGAATGTAGTGCCGCCAGTGACACTTAATGTTTTCGTTGTTGGGCCCATTGCACCAGCAATAAATCTTGGCCAATCAGGTGTAGAATATTTCCTGACTGCTTCTTTGGCAAGTTTTGCAGCTTTAACATTTAGCTGGTAAGCAATGTGTCCTAGATGATATTCATCTAGGACAATTTTAGTTGCACCAAATGTATTGGTTTCAATAATATCTGCTCCGGCATGGAGATAGGATTCATGAATTTTCGTGATAATATCTGGTCTTGTTAGATTAAGATTTTCATTGCATCCTTCTAATTCTTCTCCACCAAAATCGGCTGCCGTTAAGTTCTCTCGCTGGAGCATTGTTCCCATTGCGCCATCCATAATGATAATTTTTCGTTTAAGCTGTTCAGCTAATGAAGTTTGTTGCATCAGTTGTCCTCCTAAGTGCAGCAGTTCGTAATTTCGTATAGCGAGCTAATTCTACAGAAAGCTCATACCGCAAAAACGGTGTTATTAAGTAAATACCGTTAAAATAATTGGCTGCAGTGTCGATTAAAGATTTGGTGATTTTGAGACCTTGCTGTGCTGCTTGTACTGGGTTGTCTTTAAATTGTGCCATGGTGCGCCGAATGGAGTCATCTATTTTTATGCCAGGAACCTCGTTGTGTAAAAACTCCGCATTGTTACTGCTTGTTAATGGCATTAAACCAATATAGATAGGTGTGTCAATGTGTTTTGTCGCTTCATATAATTCGATTATTTTTTGTTCGGAGTAAACAGGCTGGGTTATAATGTAATCAGCACCGCATTCTATTTTTTTCTCTAACCGTTTTACCGCTTTTTCTACCTGACGTACATTTGGATTAAATGCAGCTGAAACAGAAAATGTCGTTTTTTGTCCTAGATTTTTCCCAGAGAAAGAGAGACCTTCATTTAATTGCTTAATCATCGAAATTAAGTCAAATGAAGTCATATCATAGACAGAAGAAGCACCAGGAAAATCCCCAACTCGAGCTGGATCTCCTGTAATAGCTAGGACATCATGAATTCCTAATGTATGTAGTCCCATTAAGTGAGACTGTAAACCAATTATATTACGATCCCGACAAGCAATATGAACGAGAGGGCGAAGCCCAATGTTTTGCTTTACTAATGTAGCAATTGCTGTATTGGAAATCCGTGCAGAGGCTAAACTGTTGTCTGCAAGTGTTAATGCATCTATACCTTCTTCTTTAAGTTTTTTTGCACCTTCAAAGAAGCGCGTCGTATCTAGTTTTCTTGGAGGATCTAATTCCACAATAACAGAAGCTCTGGTTTTTACAATTTCCTCCAAAGGGGTGTAATCCCTAGGGGGAGGGGAATGCTCCAATATAGAATCAACAACAGCCTTATTAGTTTCAATTGTTTTTTCTGTAATAGGAGAGGCATCCTTCAACACTTTTGCGAAATTTCTGATATGTTCAGGTGTTGTTCCACAGCAGCCTCCTAAAAGTCGAACGCCTTGCTTTCTAAATTCTTCTGCTGATCTTTGGAAATATTCCGCATTGTCTTTATATTCGAATTTTCCGTCAATATAACTTGGTAAACTAGCATTTGGAAAGGCAGATAAGTATGCATTCCTCGGTAATGGTATTTGTTCAAGTGAAGCAATCATATGGTGTGGTCCCAATCTGCAATTCAACCCAATAATATCAGCACCTAAATTCTCTAATCTATCGAAAGCAGAAGCAAGGGATATTTGGTTTTGTAAAATCCCTATTTCGTGTATGGAAAGCTGGGCTAGGACTGGAATATCTGTTTCTTTTTTCGTAATTTCCAGGACTGTTTCGAGTTCCTCCAAATCATAAAATGTTTCCAAAAGAATGCCGTCGACATCTTCTAATAACAAGCAGTAAAGCTGTTCACGGAAACTGCGCTTCAACTCTTCTAAACTAATAGCTTGAGGCTTCATTCCTCTATTTCCACCAATTGTACCAAGTACATTTACATTTTTATTTTCCACGGCTTTTTTGGCAATTTTTACGGCTGCGCTGTTTATTTCCTTCACGTTATCTTCTAATCCGTATCTTTGTAATTTTAAATAGTTGGCAGCATATGTATTGGTTTGGATAATATCTGCGCCGGCATGGATATATGCTTGATGAACCTGCTCAATCTGTTCAGGGTGAGAAAGGTTTAAAGATTCAAAGCATGTATCTTTTCCATAAGAATAGAGGAGGGTGCCCATAGCACCATCACCAATTAAGATTTCATTTTTTAGCCTATCGAGAAAGTTCATTGTAAGCCTCCAGTTAAATAAAATGTAACTCTGCTGTCTTCTTAAGAGCTATATCAAAGTCATTGATTAAATCTAGTGGATTTTCTAATCCAACGGATAAACGTAGAAGGGAATCTGTAATTCCCCGTTCTGCTCTAGCTAAAGGATTCATCGCAGCATGAGACATTTTTGCTGGATAGGATAGAATCGATTCAACCGCACCAAGACTAACGGCGAATACAGGCAGTTTTACATTCTCTACAAAAGTACGCATTGCTTCTTCTGAATATAACTCAAAGGAGAAAACCGCGCCTGGATTTAGCGCTTGTTTTCTTTGGATCGCATATTGAGGGTGGTCTTCGAATCCTGGATAATGCACTTTTTTTATTAATGGGTGGTTTTGCAAATGCTCTGCGATCACTCTTGCCCCTTCACTTGAATGCTTCATCCGAACATGCAAGGTCTTTATTCCTCTAAGGAGTAGCCAGCAATCCTGAACACCAAGAACTGCGCCAAACGAATTTTGTAAATAACCAATTTGCTTTGCGAGCTCTGCATCTTTAACTACTGCTACTCCAGCGATTACATCGCTATGACCAGATAAGAACTTAGTAGCACTATGAAGTACAACATCCGCACCTAGCGTTAATGGTTTTTGTAAGGCTGGTGTTAAAAACGTATTATCCACGAAAGTAAGTGCACTGTATTTTTTGGCAAGTAAGCTAATTGCTTCAATATCTGTTACTTTTAATAAAGGATTGGAAGGAGTTTCTACATAAAGCACTTTTGTGTTTGGTAAAATAGCTGCTTCAACTTCTTCTAGATTCGTCATATCTACAAAGGTATGATCGATTCCAAATCGGTTCAATACGGTCGTCACCATACGATATGTTCCACCATATACATCTTCAGAAATAACGACATGATCACCTTGTGATAATAATAGAAAAGCAGTTGAAATTGCAGCCATTCCAGAAGAGAAGGCAAAGCCATGCGTTCCTTCTTCTAATTCTGCCACCACTTCTTCTAGTGCTTCTCTTGTCGGATTTAAGCTTCTGCTATAATCATATTTTCCAAATTCATCAATATCCTTTTGGTGAAAGGTGGAAGCGTGCTGAATTGGCACGCTGACAGCTCCAGTGTCTGGATCGAATTTATGTTTATTATGAAGCAATTTTGTTTCAAATGTATATGATGTTGTCATATTGTTACCTCCTGTGCAATTCCCTTTGCAATAGAGAAAGCTTTATCTAGATCTTTGATTAAATCATTTGCATTTTCAATACCAACTGAAAAACGTAATAGTCGATTATCGACACCAGTTTCTAATCTGACTTCTAGTGGAATATCTGCATGAGTTTGAGTGGCAGGATATGTAATAAAACTTTCCACCCCTCCAAGACTTTCGGCAAATGAGATTAACGTTAAGCTTTGCAAAAATGGATTTACCCAAGATTCACTTTGGATTCTAAACGAGATCATTCCGCCACGACCAGGGTAGAGGACATCTACAACAGCCTCATGTTTTTGCAGAAAAGTAGACAGTATTTTCGCATTCTCTTCATGTTTTTCCATTCTTAACGCCAGTGTTTTCATTCCTCTCATCAATAACCAAGAATCAAAGGGACTTAAAACAGCTCCAGCAGAATTATGGTGTAAGGCGAGCTCATTACAAAGCTCTTCTCCTTTTGCAACAATAAGACCAGCAAGAACGTCATTATGCCCACCTAAATATTTTGTTGCACTGTGGATAACGATATCAGCACCTAAACGGATCGGCTGTTGGATAATAGGAGTATAAAATGTATTGTCAACAATAAGCAGAATATTGTGTTCTTTTGCGATGGAAGCAATCACAGAAATATCCGTTTGTTCCATTAAAGGATTCGTAGGAGTTTCAAGGAAGATTGCTTTTGTTTTTGAGGAGATGGCCGCACGCACAGCATCTGTATCTGAAGTATTAACGTACGTACATCGAAGGCCCCATTTTTTATAACCTTGTTCTAATAGACGGTATGTGCCGCCATATAAATCTTTAGAAATAATCCATTCATCACCGCTTTGAAAAAGGGAAAGGATTGTTTGAATTGCTGCCATTCCTGAACTACACGCAAAGCCGCGGTCGCCTTCTTCTAATTCGGCAATTGCATTTTCTAATATTTCTCGTGTAGGATTTCCTGTCCGTGTATAATCATAGCCAGTCGACTCTCCAATACCTGTGTGACGATAGGCAGTGGAAAAATAAACGGGCGGATTAACTGCACCAGTAGTTGTTTCACTTCTATTACCAATTTGCGCTAACTTTGTTTCTAAACTATACATTCTATAACTCTCCTATTCTCATATTTGGAATTTTTATGTAATCAAAACAAATCAAGAAGTGGTCAAGAAAAATGACATGAAAAAAGTCTTCTTCGTTATAAGAAGAAGACTTTGATTATTAATGGTCATTCTTCTTATCTTTCAAGCTTAAATGCTTGATGGAATTAGCACCTTTTCAGTATGTGAAAATACTGAAGGTTGCTGAGGTTTCGCTGGGCCATTCCCTCTACCTCTCTTGATAAGAATTACTTATGTAATTGACTATTAATTTACTATATATTTCGTTTGTTGGCAAGAAATATTTTGTTATTTCTGAAAAGAAACTATATTCTACCTATTGTAATAAAGGTGAATATATCATCACATTTCTTCGATAAGCTGGTACACATCAACATCTAACTCGTAATCTGGATTTGTTTTCGTATAGATAGTTGCTTTTTTTGTTTTTTCATTTACATTCTGGATAATGATCTTTTCTCCTTGATAACTAACATCTACCATATCTGCAGCATTCATAATTTCAATCGCACGTCCAATATTCATTGATCGACCTCCTAAACTTACCAAAAACTCTCTATTTAATGAAAAGTAATTAACGATTGTTCATATAGATAATTATATCTTCATGATCACTTCGATTCTTTCGTATGAATGTACTAAATCTGTTGTCAGGGCTGATAGTTATCCGAAAGGTTTCTAACATTATAATGGCTCATTCCATCAATTATATGCCTTATTTTTTTCTTCTCATCAAATTTTAATGTTACTTTCATGCTTTTTTACAAAAAGAGGTATACCATAAGTTTTATTCACTTAAGCACATTAGAAAAGTTTTTTAACTTATAAAGTTAACAGAAAAAGTGCTTACTATATGTATTAATGGGGAATGGAATAATAATTCTCCATACTTTCATGCAAAAGTTCAATTCAAAGGAGAGATGAAACATGCATTTTCTTCGCATTGCGATGATTGTTTTTAGTTCCATAACTGCAGCGTCTTTATTCGGATTTCAATTTGTAGAAATGGCACATGCTATTATGGATTCAATGTTTTCGAAGCAAAATTAAAGATTACGGGGTAAATTTTGTATATCAAGCTTCTAACATGATAAAATAATCATATCTTTAGGCAGGTTAAAGCAGTTTTGTTGAAATTTCCTTTCATTATAAATCAAATTTCAACATTCCGCTTGTAACATTGCTTATGTAAAATAGAGAGCGTGGTATAATGAAAAAAATTTTGATTATAGAAGACGAAAAAAATTTATCGAGATTTATCGAGTTAGAATTAACATATGAAGGATATAAAACAGAGGTTTGCTCAGATGGTAGAAGCGGTCTTCAAAAGGCACTAGAGGAAGATTGGGATATTATCTTATTAGATTTAATGCTACCTGAATTAAATGGCATTGAAGTATGTAGAAGACTCCGTCAAACAAAAAACACCCCAATATTAATGATAACTGCACGGGATAGCGTTTTAGATCGAGTTTCTGGATTAGATAGTGGCGCAGACGATTATTTGGTTAAGCCATTTGCGATTGAAGAACTGCTTGCTAGATTACGTGCATTATTTCGCCGTATAGAGCCACAAACAAATACTTCCAATCAAATTATGACAAAGTTGACTTATAAAGATATTACACTGGAGGTGGAATCACATATCGCCAAAAAAGGAGAAGAGATTCTGTCCTTAACCAAAAGAGAGTATGATTTGCTTTATATGTTCATGACCAATATTAATATTGTCTTATCAAGAGATATATTATTAGAAAAAATCTGGGGCTATGAATCAGAAGTAGAAACAAACGTAATCGATGTATATGTTAAGTATTTAAGGAATAAGCTTGATCCATCTGGACAAGAAGTATATATCGAAACGGTCAGAGGGATAGGATATGTGATGAGATGAAATGGATAAAAAAAATATCTCTTTTACCTTGGAAATGGAAATTAACGCTTGGATTATCATTTAGTATTTTTTTAACTTATTCTATTTTTTCCTTTTTTGAATTTCACACTGTTTCTTCTTGGTTATTAAATCAGGAAGAAACAGATGTAAAACAAACAATGAATCAAGTTGTTAAACAATTGAACCTGCAAGAAAAGCATCCTACAGACGAAGAAATCACTGCAAATGTCACTTTATTAGAAAAACTCAATAACGATAACCAGCTTATTCGTATTTTAGATAAAAATGGACAAGCCATCCTTGCAGATATGAATGGAGATTTCCCAATTATTGAGCCAAATCAAATATATAATGATGAACAGTTTCATTATATTTCAATTGGAGATCATAATTCATTAGTTTATAGTAAGGAAATTAAGACAAAAGCATTTAATGGCAGAGTAGAAATTATTCGTTCCCTGGAATCCTTAGATAAAGTGAGAGAACACTTATGGTTTGCCATGACAATGTTTGCAATTGCTGCACTAATTATCAGTGCCCTTATTGGTTATTTTATTTCCTATTTATTATTACGACCAATTAATTCGATGACAAAAACAATGAAAAAAATTAAAAACAGTGGTTTTAAGGAAAGGATGCCAGTCTATCCTCAAAAGGACGAAATCGCTGATTTATCTCATATTTTCAATGAGATGATGGATGTGATTGAACAATCCTTTCAGCAGCAAAAACAATTTATTGAAGACGCTTCCCATGAATTGAGAACACCGGTTTCTGTCTTAGAGGGTCATCTTTCCATGCTGAATAGATGGGGGAAGAATAATCAAGATATATTAGAAGAGTCACTCCAAACATCAACTGAAGAAGTTGCTCGACTAAAAAAACTAATTATCAGTTTATTAGACTTATCCAAATTAGAGCAAAATAGAATGGAGTCAGATTTAACGCCAGAGAGGGTAAAGTGGATTTTTGAGCATACTATTCGTGATTTTGTAATGCTTCATGATGATTTTACTTTCGAGGTAAAGCTTGACTCTCTCCATCTTTATGAGGTATCTGAACAACATTTGCAGCAAATAACTACTATATTACTTGATAATGCGGTGAAATATTCTGTACATGAAAAAAATATTTTTCTGCATACGTATGAAACAGGCAACCATTTTATCCTAGAAATTACCGATCATGGAATTGGAATACCGAAAGAACATCTTGAAAAAGTATTTGATCGGTTTTATCGAGTAGATAAAGCTAGGAGTAGAGAACAAGGTGGAACAGGACTTGGATTAGCCATCGCAAAGCAAATTGTAAGCTTATATAATGGGTCAATTGAAATTAAAAGTAAGGTTGGTCAAGGAACAAAAGTAATTGTTCGCTTTAATATATAGTTACTACTAAAGAAAAAGGGGGAAGATGAGCAGGGCGCCGAATATAGCCTGAGCGAAGCGCCTGCAATTTCTTTTGAAGTATTCATATTAAGAGCAACTAACTAAGCCAGACAAACAGATGAAACAATGTTTGTCTGGCTTTTTTTATCCAAGTTAATTATATTTCACATTCTTTTCCTTTGTCATGTAAAATTTTATGCTGCATAAGATTACTAGTAAGATTGTTTTTTTTCTGAAGATAAGGCCGATAAAAAATATTTTTAATTTTTTTACCATAAAAATGTGTAAAACTTTTGAAGCTGTAATTAAACCATGATAGAATAGAAATGTAAACGTTTTAAAAAAGTTTTTTCACTACAAGGTGTAAAGCGCAATAACAAAGGGAAGATAAAAATGATAATTAAAGTGGTGGAGGGAAATTTTCATGGAGAAGCCATCTGATGGTACAGTCTCATACCAACCAAGATTTTATGGGCCGAATTTAGGGCTTGTAATGGAGCTTTATGAGAAATACGTTCAAGATCCAAATTCAGTTGATGAAGAAATGAAAAGGCATTTTGATCAATGGGGACCCCCGATTGATAATCAAGAGAAAACTAACACGAATCATTTATCTCTACAATCCGAAGTTCAAGTTGAAAAAATTATTGCAGCAGTAACATTAGTGAATAAGATAAGAGCCTATGGACATTTGGCGGCTGATATTTATCCATTAAAGGATCATAAGAGAGAGTATGAGTTATTTGATTTAGCTCGTTTTGATTTAACGAAAGAAGATTTAGAAAAGATTCCAGCCCGTTTAATTTGTCCAGATGCTCCTAACCATATATCAAATGGCTATGAAGCGGTTCAATATTTAAAAGAAATTTATACAAAGACCATTGCATTTGAATACTATCATGTTAATGATATTAAAGAAAAAAACTGGCTGCAGTCTAAAGTAGAATCAGGGAGCTTAAAACCAGCATGTCATAGAGAGTTAAAAAGAAAGCTTCTAAAAAGGGTAATAGAAGTAGAAGAATTTGAAAGTTTTTTACATAGAACATATGTCGGTCAAAAGAGATTTTCGATTGAAGGTCTTGATACAATGGTCCCGATGATAGATAAGATTATATCTGAATCAGTAGTAAATGGTGCTCAAAATATTAATATAGGAATGGCGCATAGAGGGCGATTAAATGTGTTAGCACATGTATTAGAAAAGCCTTATGAAATGATATTTGCAGAATTTCAGCATGCTCCTAATAAACAGTTGGTACCATCTGAAGGGTCCATAGGTATTAGCTTTGGCTGGACTGGGGATGTAAAATACCATTTAGGCTTAGATCGACAAATTAAATCAAATAATGTTTCAAATGTTCGGCTGACTCTTGCAAATAATCCAAGTCATCTTGAGTTTGTAGGTGCAGTAGTAGAAGGATTTACTAGAGCGTCACAGGATGACAGAACAAAACCTGGGTTTCCAGAGGAAGATTCTACTAAATCACTAGCTATTCTAATCCACGGAGATGCTGCTTTTCCTGGGCAAGGAATTGTTTCGGAGACTTTAAATTTAACAGGATTAAAGGGTTATCGAACAGGTGGAACGATCCATATTATTGCTAACAATACAATTGGATTTACAACAGAATCTAGTGATTCGAGATCTACTAGATATGCTAGTGATCTTGCAAAAGGATTTGAGATTCCAATAATCCATGTTAATGCAGATGATCCAGAAGCATGTATAAAAGCTGCAAAACTAGCTATCGAATACAGAGAGAAGTTTAAGAAGGACTTTTTAATCGATTTAATTGGCTATAGAAGATATGGTCATAATGAAATGGATGAACCAATGACGACAAATCCATTAATGTACAAGTTAATTCACGAACATCCAACCATTACTAAGCTGTACGGGGAAAAGCTAGTTGCGGAGGATGTGATAAAAGAAGAAGAAATCCAAGCTTTGAAAGAAGAAGTTACAAGAAAACTTAAAGAAGCACATGATAGAGTACCGAAGAAAAATGAAGATCCGGTTATTACTAATCCGCCTAATTCTGTGGAGCGACAATTGCCGAATGTTAATACGGCTGTTCCGATTGATCAATTAAAACATATAAATAATGAGTTGCTTTCCTATCCATCTCAATTTCAAGTTTTTGATAAATTAGGAAAAGTTTTAAAGCGGAGAAATGCTGCATTGGAAGGAGAAGGTAAGATCGATTGGTCTTTAGCGGAAACATTGGCTTTTGCAACGATTTTAGAAGACGGAACACCAATCCGACTTTCTGGGCAGGATTCGGAACGTGGTACGTTTGCTCATCGTAATATTATTTTACATGACTATGTAACTGGCAACCAGTATTCACCTTTACATACCTTATCTAAAGCGAAAGCATCATTTGCTGTTCATAACAGTCCGTTGTCTGAAGGTTCTGTATTAGGATTTGAGTACGGTTACAATGTTCATGCTCCCGAAACACTTGTGTTATGGGAAGCGCAATTTGGTGATTTTGCTAATGCAGCACAAGTAATGTTTGACCAATTTATTGCAGCTGGCAGAGCGAAATGGGGACAAAAATCTGGTTTAGTTATGCTTTTGCCACATGGTTATGAAGGACAGGGACCAGAGCATTCAAGTGCAAGATTGGAGCGATTCTTAATTTTAGCAGCTGAAAATAACTGGACTGTTGCAAACTTATCATCATCTGCTCAGTACTTTCATATTTTAAGAAGACAGGCAGCAATTTTAAACAAAGAAGAAGTACGACCTTTAGTTATTATGACACCAAAAAGCTTACTGCGTAATGCTGATGTTGCTTCTAATGGATTAGAATTCAGTGAAGGTGCTTTTCATTCTGTTTTGGAAGTAGATAATACTGGTGAAAATGACAATGTTGTTACACGCTTAGTTCTATCTACAGGTAAAATTTCGATTGACTTATATCAAGCACACAAAAAGCTTGAAAATGGAGAAGCAATCCATCTTGCAAGAGTTGAAGAAATTTATCCTTTCCCAGAAGAGAGGCTAACAGAAATTATTCAACGCTATCCAAATTTAAAAGAGGTAGTATGGGTGCAAGAAGAACCAAAGAATATGGGAGCATGGAGCTTTATGGAACCAAGAATTAGAAAGCTAATTTCCAATTCTATTTCCTTACAATATGTTGGTAGAAGAAGAAGATCTAGTCCTGCTGAAGGGGATCCAATTGTTCATCGTAAAGATCAAGCAAGAATCATAAATGAAGCATTGACTATGGAATGAATTGAGGGGGAAAATTAAAATGGCAGAGATTAAGGTACCAGAATTAGCTGAATCAATCACCGAAGGAACTGTAGCGCAATGGTTAAAGAAAACAGGGGAATATGTGGAAAAGGGCGACTATATTGTTGAATTGGAAACAGATAAAGTAAATGTGGAAATTATATCAGAAGAAAGTGGAATCATTCAAGAATTAAAAGCAAATGAAGGAGATACTGTTCAAGTTGGTGAAACAATTGCGATAGTAAATGCAGAAGGAGCTGCTGAAGAACCACAGACAGCAGAAGAAAAAAAAGTTGAAAAGGTTGAACCAGAAACTCCAAGTGCAGAAGAGCCAAAAGAACAAAAAGAAGAACTAGTTAATAAACAACATCCAATTGCTTCACCTGCTGCTCGCAAGCTGGCAAGAGAGCGAGGAATCGATTTAACAGCAGTCCAAACGAATGATCCATTAGGAAGAGTAAGAGCCCAAGATGTTGCAGCACATGATCAAAAGGCGGCTTCATCAGTTTCACCACAGTCAGCCCAAACGCCGAAAGTAGAAAAGGAAGCACCTGCTGTAGAATCAGATAATCGAGTGGAAAGAGTGAGAATGACAAGAAGAAGACAAACGATCGCTAATCGATTATTAGAGGTTAAACAAAATACGGCAATGCTAACTACTTTTAATGAAGTTGATATGACTAATATTATGGCATTAAGAAATCGTAGAAAAGATGCATTTCAAAAAGAGAATGATGTGAAGCTTGGCTTTATGTCTTTCTTTACAAAAGCTGTCGTAGCAGCTCTAAAGAAAGCACCATTATTAAATGCTGAAATCCAAGGTGACCAAATTGTCTTAAAAAAATATTATGATATTGGTATTGCTGTATCAACAGATGAAGGGCTTGTGGTACCAGTCTTAAGAGATGCTGACCGTAAAAACTTCGCTGAAATAGAAAGTGAAATATTAGACTTTGCAAGTAAAGCAAGAAGTAACAAACTATCTTTAAGCGATTTACAGGGTGGGACATTTACTATTACAAACGGCGGTGTTTTTGGCTCCTTGTTATCTACTCCAATTCTTAATGGACCGCAGGTCGGTATACTTGGAATGCATAAAATCCAGCTGCGGCCTGTAGCGATCGATGCAGAGAAAATGGAAAATCGACCAATGATGTATTTGGCTCTGTCTTATGATCACCGTATCATTGATGGGAAAGAAGCAGTTACATTCCTAGCAAGAATAAAAGATCTACTAGAAGATCCTGAGTCCCTATTGTTTGAAGCTTAATTACTTTGCTAAATATAGATACAGGGAGTTTCTACTACCGGAAACTCCCTGTATCTTTTTATAATAGAATAGTATTTGAAATCGCACAAAAAGTGTTGATTCGAACCAATAGCTAAGGAGTTTTCTGGATGAGAAACATGTCTAGGAGGCTTTGCTAAAAGAAGAAATAAATCATTATATGGTAGAAAATTTTCCGTGTCTGACAGAAGAAGCTTGGGTACATGGAAAATTATACGATGGAAACATTGATTATCCATTTTTAATATTAGCTGATCATAAAAAGTGTATGGAGAACTATATGCTGTACCATTTGCGGATTTGTTGATTTTAGATGGATTTGCTGACCATTACCAAAACGGCATTGATAATTTATATGTCCGAAAGATCGTTACTGTTCATCAAAAAGAAATTACTGGGGAGGCATTTACTTATGTTTGCAATAAACCAGAAATGCTCAAAAAGGAAATTACAGGAGGCAGATGAAGAGCATATCGAAACAAAAATTAAATATAATGTTACACTAATATAATATTTTTTTGGGTTTAAGGGACAGTTTAGCTGTGGTATAGAATAGTAACTACATCTTAGAAAGAAGGTCATAAAATGTATATTCAAGAACATAAAAACTTTTATGTCATCAAATATAATCATACATCGTATTATGCATTGGATTTCAAACGCTTGGATTGGATTAATGGCAAATGCTACATGACTTTTTTACAAGTAGATACAGGAAAATGGTTTACATTTGAAAGAAATAAGATAATGTGGATGGAAAAGGAACTACAGAATTTAGTTTCATAACGAGAATCTATTGCACTATGTATCGGTTTCCCTTTATACTAGGATAGTACTAGAATGAAAGGAGCAATAAAATGATACATGAAAACTGGGAAAAGAAACCATCTGTTAAAAAAGTAAAATGTATACATACCGATGCAAACAAATACATTGTTAATAGAGTGTTAACAGTAGGGAAAGAGTATGAAGTAAAGAACGAGACAGAGGAATTTTACTTTGTTGTAGATAACTCTGGTAAAATTGGCGGTTTTTACAAAGACTATTTTCAAACAATATAAGAATATAAGATGTCTTTTATGATAGAAAAGTTATGGATCTTTAGTGGATGAATGGATTAATAGAAATCCTTTGATGATCATAACGATTCTTTTCATTAGACATCTTTTTTTATTATAATTATAATTCTGATTTGATATTATTGAATTGTTAAGGGAATGAATAATAATGAACTATATATTTGTTGGGATTGGCGGTGTGATTGGGAGCATTTTGCGGTATATTGTAGGACAAATTCCTTTTGTCTATGATTTTCCCTTGCAAACATTGGGAATAAATATTGCTGGTTCCTTTATGCTAGGATGGTTTACAAGTGCCATTATAAAAAGACAAAAGCTAAAATCAGAGTATGCCGCAGCCATTGGAACAGGCATGATTGGTTCTTTTACTACCTTATCAACTTTCAGTATGGATACAGTCCATTTGTTAATTGATGGTAGTGATCTGCTCGCTATTTGTTACGTTGTTGGTAGTGCTGTTATCGGAATTAGCTTTGCGTATGTAGGAATGAAAATTGGAGAAAGAAAGTGGAGCAAATCAAATGGTTAGTAATCTTTTATTGATTGGAGTTGGCGGTTTTATTGGCGCTATTTCTCGTTACTTTTTTATAAATGAACTAAAAAAAATAATGGAAGCGTCTATCCCAATCCCGACCATGATTGTCAATATAGGAGGGTCGTTTCTACTTGGATTAATCGTTGGAATGGATGTGACCGCCAGTGTTTATTTTATTTTAGCAATTGGCTTTTTAGGAGCATTTACAACCTTCTCTACTTTTGCTGTTGAGGCAGTAACATTATATCGAGAAAAGAGAAGAATGGGGTTATATATATACATATTAGGGACATTCTTAGGGGGGATTTTATTCTGTTTTGCAGGGTGGAACGTTGGTCTCCATTTATAAAAGAAACATTTATTATCTAAAAAAAGGACAAATTTCACGCGTGGCTTAATGCTTTATCACGTAAAATTTGTCCTTTATTACTTATTTGTCTGTAGCTACCTTTGTATTACTAGGTTGAGGTGGATATAGTTTTCTTCCGATTAAAGACTGGAAGATAAGGAAAGTTCCACCGACTGTCCAATATAGTGGTAGAGCTGCTGGAGCATTTAAAGACACTATTACAATCATAATAGGAGAAATCAATCCTATTTTACTCATTTGCTTTTGTTGTTCTTGTGTCATGGTACTTTGCGATACTCTAAATTGTAAATAATAAACAATACCTGCTAACGCGGTTAGAATTAAATCTGACTGTCCTAAATTAAACCATAAAAAGGAGTGGCTAGCTATTTCTTGAGAACCACGTATTGCATAATAGAATCCCATTAAAATCGGCATTTGAATCAGCATTGGTAAACATCCAATATTAAGTGGGTTAATATTATTTTTTTTGTAAAGATCCATCATTTCCATTTGCAGTTTTTGCTGTTCTTTTTGATCTTTAGTGGCCTTAATCTTTTTCTGAATTGCTTCCATTTCAGGTTTAATTGTATCCATTTTGGATTTCATTAATTGTTGTTTTTTATATTGTTTCAGCATTAAAGGCATTAAGACAAGTCGAATTACTAAAGTGATCAGAATAATCGCAAGGCCGTAGCTTCCAGCAAATACATCTGCTGTTCCGTGAATAATTGCCGTAAAAGGCTCAACAAATATTTTATGGAAAAATCCATCATTATTTCCGCTTGCTGATGAAGAACAAGCACTCAGTAAAATAGTTGATAAACCTAATAGCATGATTAATAATGTATTTTTTGATAATTTTTTCATTGTAATTCCTCCAAATTGTTAATTAAATACTAGCTAACAAAGGAGGTAATTGGTTTCTCTGGATCATCATGTGAACTCTCTATTCTTTTACGGATATTTTTAACAATCCAGTGCAAAATAGGAGTATTATATTTTTGAACATTCATATTTATCGTTGTAATGGAAACATCTAATGACAACCTTTGATCTGTTGCAAAGAATTCTTGCTGAACCGTTGTCTTAATGTTCCAATCCCATAAATATTTCAGTACTAGACCTACTAAAAATGTATAGTAAACCGTTTGATAACTAGGAAAAAACGTTAAGTCTAATAATAAATCAATCATTTATACACCTCATTATTAGTGAACAAATAAAATTATATCGAAACTAGGGCTGAAAAGCAATTAACAACTAGAGATAAAGGTCAAGATTACAAATATTAAGTATATTTTATGACATTTTTTAATGCTGAATGATAAAAGATATTACCCTTCAAGAGGTACTATTTGCATAAAATCAGGAATAATTAAGTATTTACAATAGGAAAAAATAAAATGAATGGTATAATAAATGATAGTTTTAATATAATCAAGGTGTTTTCTTATAGGATGTTTTTAATAAGTTCTGTAAAAATTAAGGGGGGATTTAATGAAAGCTCTAATTAATATTGATTACACTTTTGACTTCGTAGAAGGCAATCTACCATGTGGTGAACCAGGCATTGCAATTGAGAATGAAATAGTAAAAATTACGAAGAATTTTATCGATAATGATGATTTAACTGTATTTGCAATTGATTTGCATACATTAAATGATCCATATCATCCAGAATCAAGGCTATTTCCACCTCATAATATTGCTGAATCAAGAGGAAGAGATTTATATGGAACACTTCAAAAGACTTATGAAGATCACAAAGATTTAACCAATGTGTATTGGATGGATAAAACTAGATACAGTGCTTTTGCAGGCACCGATTTACATATAAAATTGCAAGAGAGATCCATCAAAGATATTTATCTAGTTGGCGTTTGTACAGATATATGTGTGCTACATACTGCTGTAGATGCTTATAATCTTGGTTATAATATTCATATATATGAAAATGCCGTTGCTTCATTTAATGAAATTGGCCATCAATGGGCATTGGAACATTTTAAAAATGTACTAGGGGCTACTATCCTTTAGTCGTTTAGGGGTTGCAGGAGGACTATAATGAGTTTTAATTTTAAAGATGACAGTTTAATGTTACATACGGACTTATATCAAATTAATATGGCTGAAACTTACTGGGAGGATGGCATTGCTGAAAAGAATGCTGTTTTTGAAGTGTATTTTAGAAAATTACCTTTTAATAATGGCTATGCTGTTTTCGCTGGTTTAGAGCGAGTGATTCAATATCTAGAGAATCTGCAATTTTCTGAAGGGGATATTGAGTATTTAAGACAAGAAGGCTTTAAAGAAGACTTCCTAGCTTATTTGAAAGATCTGCATTTTACTGGAAGTCTACGGTCAGCAGCAGAAGGAGAAGTGGTTTTCGCAAATGAACCATTAATGAGAATTGAAGCACCACTTGCGCAAGCACAAATTGTCGAAACGGCCATCTTAAACATTGTGAATTACCAAACATTAATTGCAACGAAAGCTTCCAGAATTAAAAATGTTATTGGTGATGGAATCGTAATGGAGTTTGGAAGTAGACGTGCACATGAACTAGATGCAGCACTATGGGGAACAAGAGCTGCTTTTATCGGTGGTTTTAATTCCACCTCAAATGTCAGAGCGGGTAAATTATTCGGTATTCCGATTTCTGGAACGCATGCTCATTCTATGATTCAAGCCTATCATGATGAGTATATAGCTTTTCATAAATATGCGCGAAGACATAAGGAGTGCGTTTTTTTGGTAGACACATATGATACTTTGCGATCAGGCGTCCCTAATGCTATTCGTGTTGCAAAGGAATTAGGCGATAGCATAAACTTCCGAGGGATTCGCTTGGATAGCGGTGATTTAGCTTATTTATCAAAAGAAGCAAGAAAAATGCTAGATGAAGCAGGTTTCTATGATACAAAAATAGTTGCAAGTAATGATCTAGATGAATACACGATAATTAACTTAAAAGCACAAGGGGCAAAAATAGATATTTGGGGAATAGGAACCAAATTAATTACAGCATATGATCAGCCAGCACTTGGGGGCGTATATAAGCTTGTATCTATTGAAGATGAAGAAGGCAACATGCAAGATACGATTAAAATTAGCGGGAATCCAGAAAAAGTGACTACACCTGGGTTAAAAAGGGTATATCGAATTATAAATGATATAAATGGTAAATCAGAAGGGGATTATATTTGTTTAGAATCCGAACATCCTGAAAACGAAGAACGCTTAAAGATGTTTCATCCAACCCATACGTATATAAGCAAATTTGTGACTAATTTTACTGCAGTAGATATCCATCAAGATATTTTTAAGGATGGTAAGTTAATATATGCAACCCCTGATATCATGAGCATTCAAAAGTACTCAGAGCAAAGCTTAGAAATACTTTGGGATGAATATAAGCGTTCCTTAAATCCTGAGGAATATCCTGTAGATTTAAGCCCATTATGCTGGGAAAATAAAATGAGTCATATAGAAAAGGTCAAAGTATCTATTCAAAATCGCAAATGAGGAGGAAATAGCATGCGAGATTTACAAGAAAGAATTATGAAGGATTTAAATGTACAACCTGAAATTAATCCAAAACAAGAAATTGAAAAAAGAGTTCAATTTTTAAAGGATTACGCTAAAAAAGCGAAAGCAAAAGGATTTGTTTTGGGAATTAGTGGTGGCCAAGATTCATCTTTAGCAGGAAGACTGGCACAATTAGCAGTAGAAGAATTACGTGCAGAAGGCTATAATGCAACTTTTGTAGCTGTAAGATTGCCATATGGAGTTCAAGCAGATGAAGTAGATGCAAAACGTGCATTGGAATTTATAAAAGCGGATAAGGAATATGTATTTAATATTAAAAATCCTGTTGACGACGTGAAAACTGTTTATGATGACATGAGTGACACGCCATTAGCTGATTATCATAAGGGAAATGTAAAAGCTAGAATGCGAATGATTGCACAATATGCAATTGGCGGACAAGAAAATTTACTAGTGATAGGTACTGATCATGCTGCCGAAGCTGTTACAGGATTCTTTACAAAGTATGGAGATGGCGGTGCGGATGTTCTACCATTAACAGGATTATCAAAAAGACAAGGAAAACAATTATTAAAAGAGTTGAATGCAGAAGAGGCTCTTTATTTGAAAGTGCCAACTGCCGATTTATTAGATAATAAACCAGGGCAAGCAGATGAAACCGAACTTGGTATTACTTATGACCAATTAGATGATTATTTAGAAGGAAAAGAAGTTACACAAGATGTGGCAGAGAAGATTGAAGCTCGGTACTTATTGACAGAGCATAAGAGACAAGTACCTGCATCAATGTTTGATGAATGGTGGAAAGAATAGTAGAAAAGAAAAAGAGACCAATAAATTAATTGTCGGTCTCTTTTTCTTGGCAATTTTCTCTCTTAAATTAATGACACAGCACAAACATGTACCAATAATTAACATACTCTATAATGTAAGTACAAAATATGTAAATGTTGTTTAACAATATTTTGTACGAAAAAAATTATAGGAGGGAAATAAATGATTAAAATTCTAGGTTTAGACGTAGAAGTTACACTCTTAAATATCCCTATATCCTTTGAATCTGAATTATCTGTAGGCTGCAAGAAGAAGTCATGTTGTCCACACAAACCACCAAAACCGCCATATCCGCCATACCCCCCATACGCTAATCGTGATGCTTAAATAGGAGAATAGCTAGTAAGAGGCATTGATATCACATTGTGAATTAATGCCTCTTATCTATGTTTTTAAATCTTTACATCATTCTATTTAAAATAGCAGTCGCAAAATCAACTGATTCTTGTGTAGGTGGTTCGATGTCTTTTAAAGGATATTCTAATCCGAGCGTCTCCCATTTATATACACCTAACTTATGATAGGGGAGTATATCAATTTTTTCTACATTTTCAAGTTTTGCAATGAAATCACTTAGTCTCGTTAAATCTTCTTCTGTATCATTAATTGTAGGTACTAAAACATGTCTTACCCAAATAGGGATTTTCTTATTTGATAAATAGGTTGCAAAATCTAAAATATGATCATTTCCCATACCAGTTAATTTAATATGTTTTTTACGGTCGATATGTTTTAAATCAAGCAAGACTAAATCAGTATATTGCATTAATTCATCTAATTGTGCTTGGAAAGAAGGGGCTTTTGAGTAACAACCACCAGAAGAGTCAATCGTTGTATGAATACCAAGTTTTTTACACTCTTTAAATAATTCTATTAAAAATGGTATTTGTAATAAAGGTTCCCCGCCACTTACAGTAATACCACCACCAGATGGTTCGATAAAAGGAAGGTATGTTTTTAAATCATTGATAATGTCCATAACAGACATTTGCTTTCCTGTACCAATTTCCCAAGTGTCTGCATTATGACAAAATTGGCAGCGAAGTAAGCAGCCTTGGGTAAACACTACATAGCGAATGCCTGGGCCATCTACTGTTCCAAATGTTTCTATTGAATGTATATTGCCGTTCATGATTATTTTCCTCCTTATAATAAACCCGCAATCCAGTATAGTAGTAGCACTGTAAGAAGAGGGGGAGAGGGAATAAGAAAATCCCTCAGCCCAGTCTTTAAGAATTACATGGATTCATGGAAAGTACGACTAATAACGTCTTGTTGTTGCTCACGAGTTAATTTGATAAAGTTAACTGCATATCCAGATACACGAATAGTTAATTGCGGGTATAATTCTGGATGTTCCATAGCATCTAATAATGTTTCTCTATTAAATACGTTAACATTTAAGTGGTGCCCAGCTTTTGTTGCATAGCCATCTAAAATTGATACTAAGTTATTTGCACGAATATCTTCTTCTTTACCTAAAGCTTTTGGCACAATGGAGAAGGTATTCGAAATACCATCTAATGAATAATCGTAAGGTAACTTAGCAACAGAAGATAGAGATGCTAAAGTTCCTTTTGTATCACGGCCATGCATAGGGTTAGCTCCTGGAGCAAAAGGTTCCCCTGCACGACGGCCGTCTGGAGTATTACCTGTTTTCTTACCATATACAACGTTAGAAGTGATGGTTAAGATAGACATAGTATGCATAGAATTGCGATATGTTTGATGTTTACGTAGTTTTTTCATAAAGCTTTCAACTATCTCAACTGCAATACTATCCACTGCATCATCGTTGTTACCGTATTTAGGGAAATCTCCTTCCGTTTCGAAATCTACAGCAAGACCGTTTTCGTCTCTAATAACTTTAACTTTTCCATGTTTTATGGCACTTAATGAGTCTGTAACTACGCTTAATCCTGCAATACCTGTAGCCATTGTCCGAAGAATCTCTGTGTCATGAAGAGCCATTTCAATTCTTTCATAGCTGTATTTGTCATGCATATAATGGATAACATTTAATGTGTTGATATAGAGGCCAGCTAACCATTCCATCATATTATCAAATTTTTCGGTAACCTCTTTATAGTCTAGGTATTCAGAAGTGATTGGTTCAAATTTAGGTCCAACCTGGATTTTTAATTTCTCATCTTTACCACCATTAATTGCATATAATAAACATTTAGCAAGGTTGGCACGAGCTCCAAAGAACTGCATTTGTTTACCAATTTCCATTGCTGATACACAACATGCGATTCCGTAATCATCGCCCCATTGAGGTTTCATAATATCATCATTTTCATATTGGATTGCACTTGTTTGAATCGACATTTGCGCACAGAATTTTTTAAAGTTGTCTGGTAACTGTGTAGACCATAGAACAGTTAAGTTTGGCTCCGGTGCAGGTCCTAAGTTATCTAAAGTATGAAGGAAACGGAAAGAGTTCTTTGTTACTAAAGGTCTACCGTCATTAGCCATACCGCCAATTGATTCGGTTACCCAAGTAGGGTCGCCGCTGAATAATTCATTATAGTCAGGTGTACGAGCAAATTTTACCAGGCGTAACTTCATAATAAAGTGATCCACTATTTCTTGTACTTCTTTTTCTGTTAATGTGCCATTTTCTAAGTCTCTTTCTACATAAATATCTAAGAAGGTAGATACACGCCCTAAGCTCATTGCAGCACCGTTTTGTTCTTTTATTGCTGCAAGGTAGGCAAGATAAACCCATTGGAATGCTTCTTGGGCATTTGCTGCTGGTCGTGATAAATCAAAGCCATAGCTTGCACCTAATTCTTTTAATTCATGTAGAGCACGAATTTGTTCAGAAAGTTCTTCTCTTAATCGGATTGTTTCTTCTGTCATAACAGAACTTGTTGCTTTTTTGTCTTTTTGTTTTTCATTAATTAAGAAATCGACACCATAAAGTGCAACGCGACGATAGTCACCAATAATTCTTCCACGACCATATGCATCAGGAAGACCTGTAATGATTGCAGCTTTTCTAGCTAATCTCATTTCATCTGTATAAGCATCAAAAACTCCTGCGTTATGGGTTTTACGATGTTCAGTAAAGAATTTCACTAATTCTTCATCCGCTTTATAGCCGTATGATTCACAAGCTTGAACAGCCATTCTAATACCGCCGTTAGGTTGGAAAGAGCGTTTGAAAGGTTCATCTGTTTGTACACCGACGATTTTTTCTTTTGTTTTATCTAAATAGCCAGGGCCGTGAGAGGTAATGGTTGATACGATATCAGTATCTAAATCATAAACACCGCCTCGTTCTCTTTCTAGTTTACTTAATTCCATTACTTGTTCCCATAATTGTGTAGTTTCTAATGTAGGACCTGATAAGAAAGCAGAATCTCCATAATATGGTTTAAAGTTTTTCAGGATGAAATCACGAACATTTACTTCTTTCTGCCAAGATCCATTTTTAAAGCCTTCCCAATAATTAGTTGTTTCAACTTTTTCCATTATAATCACCTCATGATTTAATAAAATATATAACAGAAAGCTTTTTTCTTTCTGTTTTAACTATAACAGATAATATGTGAGAACAATCACAATAATTGTGTACATCTTGCGAATTTTCTGTGTCGTATATGTGAACTCTAATAATACCAAGGGTTTATAGAGGTGGTTTTAAAAGGGTAAAAGAAGAAGGTTGGAAAATATCTTTTATATCTGTTATATAAATTTATGATTTTTTCTCTATTCTGTTATACAATAGGGTAAGTATTCATCGTGGAGGAAAGAGAAAGGAAGTGGAGATGTTTTCCTTGTAATAGAATATTGCTATTCATTTTGTCCATACTATTGGAAAGTAATAAAGCTATTTACATAAAAATTTTTGAAAAAAGTTCCGTTTCTTTTCTTCCATATATAAGGTAAGATTAATTTTAGGTCTCTAATACTAGAATTAACATAAGCGAAATGTATGAGGTGTAAATATGTCAATCAGAAAAAAAGAAATCTTGATCAATATAGCGAAGATACTACTGCCGATTGTTATATTTATCATCGTTTTAAGAGAAATTAAAAACATGATTGTATCAGCGGATATAAACCAATTATATGAATATTTACAGACTATCCCATTTCATAGTTTGTTTTACATTGCAATAGGCGGATTCATGGCGACTCTTCCCATGTTTTTTTATGATTTTTTTCTTGTAAGGCATTTAAAGAAGCGTGTTCCAATTGTAGAAGTAGGTAAATATTCATTTATTAGTAATTCTTTTTCAAATTTAATTGGTTTTGGTGGTTTAATTGGTATTGCCTTACGAAATTTCTTTTATAAAAGATATGAAAAAGACCGAAAAAAACTATTTAAAGGGATTGCGGTAGTAACGATATTTTATTTATCTGGTATTAGCTTATTGTCTTGGATTGCTATTCTTTATAGTAGAAGACTGAATTTAATGGAAGATCATTTTTGGATATTTGCAGCCATTATTATAGTAGGATTAATATTTCCAGTGCTCCTCGTAAGTTATCAGAAAGCCAAGCAGCATAACTTTGTCTTTGACCAAAATCAGATAGTTGGTTTGATAATTGTTTCTCTGTTGGAATGGATATTTTTATTTGCATATTTATATTCTATCGCTAGAATAATAGCATTGCCAGTTTCTATTGGGGATTTTTTCTTGCTTTTCTTAGTTGCTGCTTGTACTGGAATAATCAGTATGATACCTGGTGGGATGGGTTCTTTTGAATTAGTATTTTTATGGGGGATTGAATCTTTAGGGATTGAATCAGAACAAATGTTGATAGTCCTATTTTTATATCGAATTGGATATTATCTTCTACCATTTTTATTGGCAGCTTTTTTATTTATAATAGAAATTGGAAAAAACATTAAGAAAAATGCGGCAGCCTATTTAAAGGCTTTTTCAAGTGAATAATCTATATGTTTAGCAATAAAAGTATACTTGAATAATGATAAAAAAATACAGAAGCGTTTCATTTTTGTGACAAAATCCCGATTGACCTTTATTATTCTCAATTATTTGGTACAATAGTCATGGTATTTAAAACATAGAAAATAATAGGTGGGGGAAAATGAAGGAAACGACCATTGTATTTTGTTTCGTATTATTATTATTTTGCTTTCCTGCTATAAGTAATGCTAAAGATAATAAGGAACCTGAACTAATAAGTGAGGCAGCTTTCTTATTAGATAGTGATACTGGAGCGGTATTATATGAAAAGAATGGGTATAAAAAAATGTATCCGGCAAGTTTAACAAAAATAGCGACTGCCATTTATGCGATTGAGCATGGAAAATTAGATGATATTGTTACAGTAAGTGAGAACGCGTATTCAGCGGAAGGGACAAGAGTTTATTTAGAGAAAGGCGAGCAAGTAACACTGAGACATTTACTTGATGGAATGCTAATTAACTCTGGTAATGATGCAGCGATAGCTATTGCTGAATACCTAGATGGTTCTATTAGTAATTTTGAGACAAATATTAACAAGTACTTAAAGGAAAAAGTCAATGTTCATTCCACGCATTTCAAAAATCCAAATGGTTTATTTGATAAAGATCATTACACAACTGCAAACGATTTAGCATTAATCACCCAGTACGCCATGAAAAATGAAACATTTAGAGAAATATTCGGCACAGATGAATTAAAGTGGGATGGTCTGTCTTGGGATACTACATTAGTAAGCCATCATCAAATGGTAAACGGTAGTCGCCCATACGACAAAGTGACTGGCGGGAAAACTGGTTTTGTAGACGAATCAAAACAGACTTTGGCTACTACCGCTGAGAATGGGGAGCTAAGTTTGATTGCTATTATTTTAAAAGGGACATATAAGCAGGATGTATATAATGATACGGAAGAACTAATGGATTATGGCTTTAGTCAATATATGCATAAATTAGTTCCAGGAGGAAAATCATTTTTTGCTAAGGGGACAACTTATGAAACTTCAGATGAAGTTAACATAACGGTTCCACGCACAAAAGGAAAAGATGAGGTTAGCTCTTCCGGTGTTTTAATGATTAAAAATGAGAACGATGATATTATTCAATCGGTACAATTAGCAAATGCTGAGCCAGCAGAGGAAACGTTTAAAAAGAATATTTCGGATGAAGCAGGAAGAGACGAGAAGAAATCTTCGTTTCCAGGAATAGTTTTCCTTATTCCGTTCGCCATTTATTTCATCTATGTGATAAGAAAAAAGGCAATTAAACGTTAAAAAAACGGGGAATCCCGGTTTTTAGTGGAAGGGGTGAGACTCCGCTGGGATCTGCGAAGACAGTCTGAGATCCTGTAGACCTTTAGGTCGAAGCGGCTCAGCGCGAGCCCCACGGAAAGCGAACCCCTGCAACGGAAATCAACTCTTATTTAAAAAATGTATATTTAATAAACTAAGACAAACTCCTAATTACTGAATTAGGAGTTTGTCGACAGTCTGAAAAACGGGGAATCCCGGTTTTTTTATTTATACATATTTGCAATATTTTTTTGTAATGCTTCATCTTCTAAATATTCATCGTAATTCATTTGCTTATCAACAAGTCCTTGTGGGGTAATCTCAAGAATGCGATTTGCAATTGTTGATACAAACTGATGGTCATGAGAAGTGAAAATTAATGAACCTTTAAAGTTGATTAATCCATTATTTAAAGCTGTGATGGATTCTAAATCTAAATGGTTAGTAGGTTCATCTAGAAGTAGAACATTTGCGCCACTCAGCATCATTTTAGATAACATACAACGAACTTTTTCTCCACCTGATAAAACGCTAGGTTTTTTCAATACTTCTTCTCCAGAAAATAACATGCGGCCTAAAAATCCTCTTAAAAAGCTTTCTGTTTGATCATTGGGAGAATATTGGCGAAGCCAGTCTACTAGAGTTTCGTCATCGTTATTAAAATACTCCGAGTTTTCAGCTGGAAAATAACTTTGAGAAGTAGTAACTCCCCATTTATAAGTGCCACTATCTGGCTCCATTTCGCCCGCTAAAATACGGAATAGAGTAGTCTTAGCAATTTCATTTGGACCAACTAGGGCAATCTTATCATCTTTATTCATAATAAAGCTTACATTATCAAGAACTTTAACCCCGTCAATGGTTTTTGTTAGGTTTTCAACTCTTAATAAGTCATTACCAATTTCACGCTCAGGAGTAAATGCAACATATGGATATTTTCGTGATGAAGGTTTAATGTCATCTAACGAAATTTTATCAAGTAATTTTTTTCGAGAAGTAGCCTGTTTCGACTTAGAAGCATTTGCACTAAATCGAGCAATAAAGTTTTGAAGTTCTTTAATTTTTTCTTCTTTCTTTTTGTTTGCATCGTTTGCCATTCTAGAAGCTAATTGACTTGATTCATACCAAAAATCATAGTTACCCACATAAATTTGGATTCTACTATAGTCTAAGTCTGCAATATGTGTACAAACCTTGTTTAAGAAATGTCTGTCATGGGACACAACAATTACAGTATTGTCAAAGTTAATTAAAAATTCCTCTAACCACTTAATTGCATTAATATCCAAATGGTTAGTAGGCTCATCTAGTAAAAGAACATCAGGTTCACCGAAAAGTGCTTGCGCTAATAACACTTTCACTTTATCGGAACCGTTTAATTCCGCCATTGTCTTATAATGAAGCTCCTCACCAATGCCTAATCCTTTTAAAAGAATCGCAGCTTCAGATTCTGCTTCCCATCCGTTTAATTCGGCGAATTCTCCTTCAAGCTCTGCGGCTTTCATGCCATCTTCATCTGTGAAATTTTCTTTCATGTAAATCGCATCTTTCTCTTGCATTACTTCATATAATCTTGCATGCCCCATTATTACCACTTTTAATACTTCATGTTCTTCATATTCAAAGTGATTCTGCTTTAAAACAGCAAGTCTTTCTCCAGGTCCTAAAGAAACATTCCCTGATTGAGCTTCTATTTCACCAGATAGTATTTTTAGGAAAGTAGATTTTCCTGCACCGTTTGCTCCGATTAAACCGTAGCAATTACCTGGTGTAAATTTAATATTAACATCTTCAAATAATTTGCGATCGCCGTATCGAAGACCTACATTCGTAACTGTTATCATTTAAAAATCCTCCAAACTCCAATATCCTTAAAATTATATCATTTTTCCTATCAGAGCGCGAATTATTTTAAATAAATCTTTCTTTAGATGAATTTTTCAGATGAAAGTTATCCGCATTCCAAAATAAATAATTTGCTTTAGCAAGATAAGAATCTAGTATTTATGGATTCATTTATGCTTAAAAAACCAAAAATATGAAAAATGCCCGATAGAAAAATGAAAAAATGTTTACGATAATAGAACCAAAGGGTAAAAAAATATCATAAAATAAAGGGTTTTCTTCTAATAAAGAGAATTTATTAAGAAGAGATGATAGTGTTTTAATATGTCTCTAAACTAATAAACGATTGTCTAAAATTATTTATGATTTGTTCATAATTTTTTCATAAATTTCTAGTACACTAAAACTATTAAGAAAAAAGGAGTCGTATATGATGGCTAAAAAACAGCTAGTTGATTTAGTTAATAAAATGAAAAAATCTGGTATAAAAATTAGCTTTACAAAGCCAAGATCGCAGTTTTCGGTAGCAATTCAACAGAATAGTAAATTATCGACTACGACACAGTGAGTTTATAAGCTTATTTCTATTTGAATAGTACATAATATATATTTGTTTTTGTAAATGAGATGTTTTTTCCTATAAACCAAATTGTTAAAAATTGTTCATTTTTTCACAAGGTAATTCGCTTTTCCTTTTGTATAATAATGTTATACAGAAAGGAAGGTATTGCAATGGAAATTCATCCAGTTGATAAGGCTATTAATTATGCATTGAAAAAGAAAGAAACAATCGACGATTCTTTCTTTCGTTATTTTGTAAAAGCCATTTTAGCAGGAATCTACATTGGTTTTGCTTTAATGCTGTGTTATCGTTTAGCACAACCATTTTTCGATATTCATTCGCCTGCCACCTATATGATGACTAGTTTATTTTTCGGGTTGGCGCTAGTCCTTATTTCGTATGGTGGTGGGGAGTTATTTACAGGAAACACAATGGCATTTGCTATGAGTACTTTGTCAGGAGCAACTAGTTGGAAAGATACTATTTATAATTGGGTTAGTACATATTTTGGCAACTTGGTTGGAGCGTTATTTTTTGCTTTACTAATCTATTACTCAGGCTTATTTAGCTTAGTTCCTAAAACAACTTGGCTTATGGATGTTGCTAATTCTAAAATGAGTGCTACAACAGTTGAATTATTTGTTCGAGGCATCCTTTGTAACTGGTTGGTTTGTTTGGCTATTTGGATACCGATGAATGTGAAGGGGGATGTCGGAAAAATAATTGCCACATTATTAATTGTCTTTGCCTTTATGATTTCTGGTTATGAGCATAGTGTCGCTAATATGGCGCTTTTCTCTATTGCCCTCATCGTACCACATCCAGAGACAATTACATTGGCAAATGCTTTACATAACTTAATACCTGTTACAATCGGTAATATCGTTGGCGGAGCATTCTTTGTTGGCGCATTAAACCTCTATATTTTTCCTAAGAAAAAAAGAAAAACGAATGAATCCTCTTTACGTGTTACTACACCTAAATCATTAGCAAAGTAACAGCCATTTTTTATTGACCAGAAAACTGTCGAAATCATATTTCGACAGTTTCAGTTTCTATCCTAGATGACTCATGCTTAGAGAGAAGATTAATCCCATACATGCAACAAATCCAACTGTTGGTCCTCCTTGCTCAAAAGCTTCGGGAAGCATAGTGGAGCAAACCATTGCAATTAATCCACCGGCACCAAATGACTGAATTCCAGAAAGCATTACTGCTGATGCGTTCTCTAAAAATAAATATCCCACTGAGCTGCTTATCGCGGAAATAAGGATGACACTGCTCCATAAAAATAAAATTTTCTTGTTTGAATAGTTGTCTTTTTTTAGACCCACCGTTGAAGAAAGGGATTCAGGAAAATTACTGATGAAAATGGCGATCAAAAAGAGCATGTCCACCTTCTGTGTTATTAATAGACTTAATCCTATAATCATTGATTCTGGTATCGCGTCCATCAGAGTGCCAATATAAATAGCTAGTCCGGAATGACCTTCTGGATTTTTATGTGATCGTTTCCGATTGGATCCGCCCTTTTTATAGAGAAATATTTCAATTAAAGTAAATAAACCTGCACCAGTTAAAAAAGTAATAGCTGTTGTAATGATTCCACTTTTATGTACAGATTTAATTAAAAGCTCAAAAGAAGAGGCCCCTATTAAAATACCAGTACCCAAAGCCATAAAATAAGCAATAATCCTTTTGGGTATCATTAAAAACAAACCAGCGATAGATCCCACGAGTAAGGAAAGGCTTGCTATTGCCCCCCACATTGCTGCAACTAACATATGAAATCTCCTTTTTTCTTATTCCTACCCAACTATTTTGAAATTTACACATTTAGAAGCTACTTTAAATTGGGTATTCCTATTTTGGAATATGCAATTTTTCATTCTGTTCACCTCAAGCTGATTGTAATTGAAGGGAAATTTTTCAGATTTAATTTTATGAAATGATCAGTCAAAATATCCGCTCTCCTTTTATGATAGTTGTCCATTCTTTTTTTAGACTTGTACATAGGATAATAGGGATGAATGGTTGGAGGTGTGATAAATGTCTGCTAAGAATTTTTATAATCAGTGTTCAAACGGTGTTGGAAGATGTGTAAGAATCCGAACCCATAGTGGTGAGGTTCATACCGGAATCATCGAAAGAGTCACTCCTAATAAAGTGTATATTCGACCAATAGGTGGAAATCGTCGGAGCCATGGTGGATTCGGATATGGTTATAGACGTGGTAATAGACCCGGCTGGGGCTGGGGTTGGGGCTGGGGATTTGGTGCAGCCGCTGTAGGAGTATCTTTAGGGTTAATCGCTGCATTGGCCTTTATTCCTTTCTTTTAAACGATTATTAAAGACAGATTTCTTTCTGAAAGGAATCTGTCTACATACTATAATATATTTTCAGCTTTTTCTTCAAACGCCCAAACAGGACAAACTCTAGACTCATATGATGCTTATGTGTATGAGGGAGGTGGAATAAATGAGTGGTGGCCATACAGCTGGTTTTGGTGGAGGTTTTGCTCTACTAGTAGTGCTATTCATTTTATTAATAATTGTAGGTTCTTGCTACGTCGGTTTCTGATAGGAATAAAGATAGAAAAAGGGAGTGTTTCATAAAATGGGTTACGGAGGATTTGGATACGATAATTGTGGATGCGGTTATGCTGCACCTGTTGCTGCACCAGTAGCTACTGGCGGAGGATTTGGATTCGGAAATGGTTTTGTTTTAATCGTAGTACTGTTCATTTTGTTAATCATCGTTGGAGCTGCTTGGCTATAATTTTAAATTAAAGGCTGATCCTCTACTTTCGATTAATGCCGTTAGGAGAGGTGTAGCTTAGCATAATTGATAGCTTGCTAATTCATCTATATGGGAATTAGCAAGCTGCTTATTATTTTTTGTCGGAGTGCTATAACACTTCTATTTGGACAAGCACTTGTAGCGATAAAGCTTCATTCAAAATTCATCCAATTAATGTTACAATATTTTAAAGATATGTTCGGATAAAAGTGGGGAGATTTAGGTAATGATGGATAAAGCACGTAGTATTTTAAAAGAGTACTTTGGATATGACCATTTTAGAAAAGGACAAGAAGATATTATTCGCCTATTATTAAATGGTGAAAATGTTGCAGGAATTATGCCAACTGGCGGGGGGAAATCTATTTGTTATCAGGTGCCCGCGATGATTTTCCCTGGATTGACGATAGTTATATCCCCTTTAATTTCTTTAATGAAAGATCAAGTAGATGCACTAACAGAAGTTGGCATTCCAGCGACTTATATTAATAGTACGTTACATAATGAAGAAGTGCAGGAAAGGATATATGATATAAAAAACGGTCATTATAAATTACTTTATATTGCACCAGAACGACTAGAAGCAGATTATTTTACAGATTTATTAAAGGAAGTTTCCCTATCTTTTATTGCTGTAGATGAAGCTCATTGTATTTCACAATGGGGACATGATTTTCGTCCAAGCTACGCAAAGATTGGCTTTCTCATCAATAAATTAGTGGAAAGGCCACTTGTCGCTGCGTTAACAGCAACGGCAACACCTAAAGTTCATGAAGATATTTGTCAATTATTAAATATTCCTTGGGAAAATACAGTTAAGACAGGTTTTGCTCGTGATAATTTATCTTTTTCCATTATTAAAGGGCAAGATAAAGGGAAGTTTCTCGAATCCTTTTTAAAGAAAAATAAAGAGGAATCTGGGATCATTTATGCAGCGACTAGACAAGAGGTGGAAAAACTGTATGAAAGATTAGCAAAAAAAGGCTATTCAGTTGCAAAATATCATGGCGGTATGAACGATGGGCAAAGAGAGGCTGAACAGCAAGCGTTTATAAAAGATGATGTATCCATTATGATTGCCACAAATGCATTTGGTATGGGGATTGATAAAAGTAATATTCGGTATGTCATTCATTATCAGCTTCCAAAAAATATGGAGGGTTATTATCAAGAAGCGGGAAGGGCAGGACGTGACGGTCTACAGAGTAAGTGTATATTGTTATATTCAGCACAAGATATTCGGATTCAGCGTTTTCTAATTGATCAGACAATAAGCGATCCAGATAAACAGAAGCAAGATCTCGATAAATTACAATCCATGATAAATTTTTGTCATACAGAAGATTGTCTTCAAGAATATATCTTGCATTATTTTGGTGAAGAATATACAGAGAAATGCGGCCAATGTTCGAACTGTACAGATGAAAGGACGGTAATCGATGTTACAGTGGATGCCCAAAAAGTATTGTCGTGCATGATAAGAATGGGTGAAAGATTCGGAAAAACAATGATTGCACAAGTATTAACTGGTTCAAAAAATAAAAAATTAATGGATTTTCAATTAAATCAAATTAAAACATATGGCCTTATGAAAGAGCAATCAGCAAAAGAAATTAGTGATTTTATCGAGTTCCTTATTTCTGAACAATATATAGATGTAAGTACAGGTACGATGCCAATATTAAAAGTTTCCAATAAAGGAAAAGAAGTTCTTTTAGGAAAAATAAGGGTGGTCCGAAAAGAACAAATAGAGACAGTAAAAGTTAGTGAAAATAACGCATTATTTGATTACTTGAGAGGTGTTCGCAAACAATTGGCAGAGGAAGAAAACGTTCCTCCATTTGTGGTATTTTCCGATCAAACATTGCGAAATATCTCAGTGCTAATGCCAACATCGCATGAAGAATTTAGAGAGATAAAAGGGATAGGAGACCATAAGTTACAAAAATATGGAGATGTAATCATTGATCATATTTTAGCGTTTCAAAAAGAGGAGACTTATTCAGCTGACAGGGAAGATATTCATTCTTCCGAAGTAAGGACAAAAAAAGACAAAAGAGCAAAAAAACAGGTGGAAAATTCCCATCTCCATACTTTTGAGTTATGGAAAAGCGGATTATCCATTAAGGAAATCGCAAAAGAAAGACAATTAAATGTTCAAACGGTAGAAAACCATCTGCTACGCTGCGGAGAAGAAGAAATAGAGATTGATTGGACAAAATTTCTAAAGCCAGAAGATAAAACGAAGATAGTGGAAGCAATTCAAAAAGTGGGCATGGATAAATTAAAGCCCATTAAAGAAGAACTTCCAGAAGAGATTAGTTATTTTATGATTAAAGTTGCGATAATGCTAGAAAAAAGAAACCAACAAATTCGAAATTAACAAAAACGACCTCTAGATCTTGGCAGAGCCGTTATCTCGAGGACGTTTTTAGTTTTTTATATACTCTCATCTAATCTTTGTCTTAGTTCCTTTAGGCAGGCATTTAATTGTAAAACGGAAGAGAACGTACCTTGTGCTTGCAGTACATTGCCACCACCTTTCCCTTCATATCCTTGGATTGTTTCCTTAAGAAACTTTCCACAATGAAGAGGATAATCACCATTCTGCTGTATTAGTATTTTTTTATCTGTTTCCGAACTCAGGAGAATAATGCTGCTAGATTGTTTTTGCAATAGATATTTGGCAAGAATAGATAAATCCTTGATTGTTTTGTCTGCAAATGAAAGGAAAATTACTTTTTCTGTATGTGTCGAAAGAATTTGTTCTGCTAAAAACGCTATATTTTCTCTTTTTAGTGTTTCTAATTCTTTAGTTAATGCCTTTTTCTCTAATTCCACTTTATTTACACGATCTTCAAGCTGCAGTTTATTTGTTTTAAAAAACGTTCCTAAGTTATCTAATATAGATTGTGCTGTTTGATAGTCACGAATGGCTCTCCACCCACTTAAAAAGAAAATCCTCGTTTGACCACGATGTTTTTCAGTTTTCAATATTTTAAAGACGCCTAATTCTCCAGTTCTGCCTACATGTGTTCCAGCACATGCAGAAAAATCCCAATTATCGATTTCCACGATTCTTATATCACCAGTTACTTTTGGCAGCTTTCTTAAAGGAAATTTACTCACTTGTTCATAGGTTGTAATATGCGTTTTGATTTCTAAGTTTTTCATAATATAGGAATTACAGGATTTTTCTAGTTGAGTCATTTGTTCCTTTGTTAGATCAGCTGTATCTATATCAATTGTTGTGTACTCTTTTCCTAAATGAAAGCTAACTGTTGGAATTTGATATAATTCTTCCAAAACAGCTGATAACATGTGCTGAGCAGTATGCTGCTGCATATGATCATATCGTCTATCCCAATCTAATTCACATGATACGAGTTTATTTTCTGGTTTTCTTTCCATAAGGTGATAAATTTGATTATCCTTCATCTGTACATCTACGACACGAATCCCGTCAATGAATCCAGTATCTGCTGGTTGACCTCCACCTTCTGGATAAAACGCTGTTTCTTTTAAAAGGACATAAATTTGATTTTTCGTTTCGATAACTTCCTTTATGGTGGTTGTCCATTTTGTTTCATATGGAGTTGAATAAAATAACTTTGTAGACATTATTAGCTCCTTCACGTTGAGTTTTCATCATATTACCATAACGATTACACTTAGTTACAGATTTTGAAAAATATTTGTTCATTTTTTTCGCTTTAAAGAAAATGGATGGTAAATGGGTACTACCCATTATGATTGTAAGTAGTAATAGGTGGTTTATTTCTTTCAATGTTTTGGTTTACATACATAATTATTAGAAGTGCTGGCAATAATAGTTTAAAAAGGGGGCGTGCTCATATGTTTTTTAATCGGAAAGGTGTGGAAGAAAAACCGGAAGAAGTGTTAATGAGTATGGAAGTATATGCATGTAATTCCTGTAACGGGTGGATGAGAAAGGATTTTGCTACAGACGATCTTCTTTGTCCTTTATGCGGAGATCAGACAACAGCTGAAATGAGAGAGCTTCCTCAAATCAGTAATTAATTATTAATCGCGAAAACTTGATAAATATATTTATTTTTGTTGTGCCAAGTCGTCGAGATTTCCTAATCAATATCCTTATTTAGGAAACTCTTCGACTTTCTTCATAAAATATTCAAGTCCTTTCATATCCCACTATTAAATCTCTCCACAGACGAATGGTTATGTGGCTATTTTGTGAATCATTTATACAAAAATGCTTTCTTATCTGTTTTATTTGATTTACAATCAAATAGAATGCAAAAAATAGATTAGGAGGATTTTTGTTGTATAACTCCATATTAATTTTCATTAGTATCCTAATCGTATATATGGCATGCTATTCTTCGTTTGATTTATTTCAATTAGTAAAAAATGGAGAGAAAAATAGTAGATTTTTGTTTTTAGCAAGCACATTTACGATAGGTTTTGGATTTTGGATTTTAAGTTTTATTGATATGATGATTAAAAATGTGTATGCAACTGCTAACTATAATATCCCTATCACTATCTTATCAATGGTAGTAGGCATATGCTTTAGTGGTATGGCATTTTATGCGCTATTAGATAAGAAAAAAAAGAAGAGAAGGATTTATGTATCTGCTTTCTTTTTTAGTCTTTCTTTATTATCAGTATCCATTATTGGTTTTTATTCAATCGGCAGTATAGTATATTATCAAATTCCGCAATTATTTATCAGTTTTTTATTGTTATTTTTTGTATTTTTTATTTCGATATGGCTATCATTTTATCCTGTTAATATCTCTGCCGTTTTTAAAAAATGGATACGTCCTGTATGTAGTTTACTAATGACAGGAGTGTGTATGATCAGTCATTTCATTCTCTTAAGTGATGTAAGTGCACCAGAAGTTTCCGTTGTGAGGGATTCCTATCAAAGCAGCTTCATTATTTACATTGCATTATTTGTTTCTGTCTTAGTTTTAGGTGGGTTAATTGGAACAAGTACCTTAATTGGAGAACGAATGGATGTAGGAGCAATTAATGTGAGAGATATGCAGCATGCTTTGGATGAGTCTGCAATCGTTGCTTTTACTGATAATAATGGAATGATTACATATGTAAACGATAAATTTGTGGAAGTATCGAAGTATAGTCGTGAGGAATTGTTAGGACAAAATCATCGTATTTTGAATTCTGGCCATCATTCGCCTGAGTTTTTTCGACAATTATGGAATACGATTAAAAAAGGGGAGATATGGAAAGGGGAGATACTCAATAAAGCAAAGGATGGTACGCTATATTGGGTTGATACCGTAATAGTCCCTTTTTTAAATAAGGAGGGGGCACCTTATCAGTATGTAGCAATAAGACGTGACATTACAGAGCAAAAAATGGTTCAGCATCAACTGGAAGAGTCTGTACGTGAAGTAAGTGACATTACCTATGCATTAGAACAATCAAGTATTATTGCATTTACAGATAAAAGAGGAATTATTACAAATGTTAATTCTAAATTTTGTGAGATATCCGGATATAGTAGACAGGAATTAATCGGGAAGACCCATCGTATTGTAAATTCTGGCTATCATTCAAAAGATTTTTTCCGAAATGTTTGGCAAACAATTGGAAAAGGAGAAATTTGGAAGGGGGAAATCCGAAATAAAAGGAAAGATGGCTCCTATTATTGGGTGGACACAACTATAGTCCCTTTTTTAGATAAAAACAATAAGCCTTATCAATACTTAGCTATTAGAAATGATATTACAGAAAAGAAACGAACAGAAGAAGTTCTTCATCGACAAGATAAATTAGCCGCGATTGGTCAATTAGCAGCTGGTGTTGCTCATGAGATCCGCAACCCTCTAACTTCCATAAAAGGATATGCGGAATTTTTGAGTATGGATGAAACCGAGAAAGATCGACAGGAATACTTTGAGATTATTCTAGATGAAATTGAAAGAGTAAACTCTATTGTCGAGGAATTCATGCTTCTTTCTAAGCCGACTGTTTCTGTATTAGAGAAAAAACCGCTACTTCCTATTATAGATAATGTTCTTTCGATTTTAGATTACCAGCTGCGAAAAAATAAAATCCAATTGAATCGCTACTACGAAGATTCCAATCCTTTCGTAGAATGTGACGAGAATAAATTAAAACAGGTTTTCTTGAACTTTATAAAGAACGCGGTCGAAGCAATGCCTGATGGGGGATCTATTGATATAAATGTAAAAAAAGAAAAGGGGAATATTTCCATTTTAATCAAAGACAGCGGAATTGGCATGTCAAAAGAGCAACTAAAAAAAATAGGTGAGCCCTTCTTTACAACTAAAAAAGAAGGCAATGGACTTGGACTAATGGTCAGTTTCAAAATAATTGAGAATTTAAATGGAAAAGTATATGTTGACAGTGAATTAAATAAAGGAACAAGCTTCCATATAACCTTACCTTCCGTTCATTAAAAAATATGTTTAAAAAGAAAACAGGTGTAAGTTAGTTGATTATTCTGACGATTCGTATTGTGTTTGTTATTGGATTGTCATATACGTAATCGAATTAACAACTGCCTGTTCTTTTTTTTGACGTTTTTCATGTTAAGATTATACCTGTTAGCTCAACTGGAGCTATTTTAGGAGGTATAAAATGAAAAAAATCTTTTCTATTCTAACTTGTGCGTCAATACTAACTACAGCTGCTCCGTTTGTAGGTGCAGAAGAAATGAAAGTTGAAAAAGGAGATACCCTTTGGTCTATTTCACAAGAAAAAAAGGTAAGTGTTGATGATATAAAAAGATGGAATGATTTAGATAGTGATATCATTAAAGTGGATGATACACTTACTATTAAAGAGGTAAAGAAATACAAAGTAAAAGCGGGAGATAATCTATGGAAAATCTCTAAAAAATATAATACAACTGTAGATCAGCTGAAGGATTGGAATAAGCTGAATAGTGATACAATACATAAGGATGATGTATTGATTGTTTCCAAAGAAGGTTCTGAACAAAAAACGTCAGAATCAAAGCCAGTTAACAAGCCGGTTAAAGCAGATAATACAGTAAAGGCTGAAAGTACAAATTCAGCAGCAAAAGAAATCACAGTCACTGCAACAGCATATACAGCAAATTGTGAAGGCTGTTCTGGTGTTACAGCAACTGGAATTAATTTAAAGGATAATCCAGATAAAAAGGTTATCTCAGTTGATCCTAACGTAATTCCTCTTGGCTCTAAGGTCTATGTTGAAGGATATGGTACTGCAATTGCTGGTGATACAGGTGGAGCAATTAAAGGGAAGAAAATCGATGTTTTTGTTCCATCTCAAGCGAAAGCATTAGAGTGGGGAAGAAAACAAGTATCAGTAAAAATTCTTGATTAAGTAAATAGTGCTGGAAAGTATTCCAACAAAAAATAAACCTAGACGATTATACGAATGTTTTTATTAGCATCTTCGTATAATTGTTTAGGTTTTTTTATTTGGTTATAAACCAGTTACCATTTTATTTTTTTATCGTTTCATCCTTTTCAGAAGAAACGAAGAATCGCTGAATTGGCTGTGAGATGCTTTTGATATTGTTTTCTATTTTTTCCGCTAAATAGTGTATTCTTTCGAAGATAACTTCTTTTAGATAGTCGAGCTGTCGACTGATTTTATTGACGCTCCCAGTTGTTTCCTTCATGCTTTCTAATAAGGTTTGCTGAAATATTTCTTGTAAATCCAGCTTTTCTGCAATATGTTGATAGTTCGTTTCTGTTTCCGTGATTTTTGTTTTCACATCTGTAGCAAGCTGATTAAAGTCTTCCATTTTATTAGAAATCATCACAATATCTTTCTCCTGAAAAGATAACTGGTCAAATAAAGCTGTTTGCCGCAGAGATTCTTCCTCTGTTAAATCTTTTTGCTCCTGCGCTAGTAAGATAATAGTGTCAAGTTGTTCTTCTATTTTGGATGTTTCATTATCCAAAGCAGTAAATTTAGTTAAAAGCTCCTTTGTAGCTGAATCATTAAGTTCTAATTTTGAATCGATTTCGTTAAATTGTTGAAGATGCTTCTTCTGTTTCTCAATCGAATCTTCCTGAAATTTATTCCATAATGTCATTAGTTGCTCATTTTGTTTGTGCTGTTTAAAAAGATATTCCTGTAAATAATTATGGTGGTAACGGGATTGATTATTTAAACTTTCTGCAGAAAGTTTGGGAAGATAAATTTTTGAAGAATTGCTGTGATGTTCATTAATAGGCATTTTTCCCCTCCTTTCTCCTTCTTTATCCTATTGGGAGAGAGAAAAAAGGGTGCAGGGAGGATAATTTTTAAATAGAAGAAAATAGAAAGTATCTACATAAAACACAACATGAGGGATCTGTATGTACTTGCTATTTTCTTCTAGAAATTACATAAACGGAGGAATTCCTTTACTAATTTCTGATATTATGGATGTAATGGAGGCGATATCTTGATCGTCAATGTTAAACGTTTGTCTAATCTTATTTTCTAAATCTTTACTAACTCTTCGCTTTCCGACTTCCACTAAAGCAATTAATGCAAAGCTGCAATTTAAAACACGGGCAAAATCTCTCTGTGTCATTTCGTAATTTTTCCTAATAAATTTAATAATTTCTTTATTCATAGTCCACCTCATTTAATTAAATAAAAGAATAAATAAGAAAGACGAAAAGAAGAATTTTTTAATCCAAGATATGAGAATTATAGTTGATAATCAAGGAAATGTAAATATATAAAGCTAGTAAAAATGAATACAAATATTTTGAAACCTCAACAATTCTTTTGTAATTTTTAGATAATTTGTTCAATTTATCTAATTACCTCTTTGATTATTATTTAATTAGTCCAATGACATATAAAAGGGAAGGAATTAATATGATGTAATAACATCCAATGTAATAAAAGGTAACAATTATTTTCGATCCGACTAAAAATTTGATTGGAATGGAGGAGTTAGCATGTCTTCCGATCATTATGCTGTTATTGATGCGGTTATTGCAATGGAAAAAAACAATTATTTAGCGACAATTGTGAATGTGGAAGGAACAGCCTACCGAAAAGAAGGAACTTTGATGTACATCACAGAGACCGGTAAAGAAGAGGGATTACTAACAGGCGGATGTGTAGAACAGGATTTACTCGCACGAATCGAAATGCAGAAAGAAGCAAAAGCCTTTCTGATGGAATACGATCTGCGATCTGAAGATGACTTAACATGGGGGCAAGGCGTTGGATGTGATGGGAAAATTTATATTATGGTTGAACCGATCACACCAGCAACAAGCGCTGTTTTTCAGCAATTAAAATCATATATGCAAAAAGGAGAAAGTGTCAAACTTATTAAGAGTTTCCATAAAATAAATAAATTCCTTGTTAATACGGTTATTCCACTAGGAAAAGAAGAAACAAATCCAGCATTAACTTCTTTTTTGGATACCGGAAATAATTATATATTTACACAAGTTCTCTCTCCTCAACCAAGATTAATTATCTATGGGGCAGGACCTGATGTTAGGCCAGTTGTTTATTTTGCAAGCAAAGCTGGGTTTTATGTCATTTTATCTGATTGGCGAGAAGCTAATTGTTCAGTAGATAATTTCCCTGATGCAAAAGAATACCAAATAGGTTCTCCGACTCAGGTACTAGACGCAATAAATCCCTCAGAAAATGATTATCTATTATTGATGACACACAACTTTAGTAAAGATCAGGAATTCGTACATTTACTTTTGGAACGAAGGGTGAAATTCTTAGGCTTATTAGGCTCCAAAAAGAGATCGGAAAAATTATTGGCAGAAAAAATAAAGCCAGATTGGGTCCACTATCCAGTGGGGATATCTATTCATTCAGAAAGCCCAGAAGAAATCGCCATTAGTATAACAGCACAATTAATTAAGATAAAAAATAGCAAGAATTCTGTTATGGGGAAAATTGGATGATTGCAGCTCTATATTTAGCAGCAGGGAATAGCAAGAGGATGGGTGAACATAAACTGTCCCTTCCTCTTCGGAATGAACCAGTAGGTAATCATGCATTATCCGTGTTGCTGACCTCGCCATTTGTTGATTTTGTAATTGTTATCACCCAACCAGACGATGACTTAAACTGGATAACTCCTGTCAATAAACTCTTATTAAATGGAAAAAAAGGGAAAGTGATTAATTGTGACGAATCGTCTCTAGGACAATCTTATTCCTTAAAAAAAGGGTTTAGAGCAGCTATCGAGCAACAAGCTGAAAAGATTCTTGTATGTTTAGCAGATCAACCTTTCATTACCCATGATATGATTGATAAAATCGTGACTACTCCATTACACCCTCCATATAAATATGTAGCAAGCATGCATAATGGAGTATACAAACCACCGATTTTGTTCCATCAGAGCGCATTATCAGATGTAAACCAGCTAGAAGGAGATAAAGGAGCTAGAAAATTATTAAAAGATGGTATATTGCAAGGAGAAAAGATTGAATTTTCTGAAGAAGAATATTTTATTGATATTGATACAAAAAATGATTATGAAAAAGTGCTGAAAAGGAGGGAATAACATGCATGTTTCAACACTCAATTATCCGACTACTGTGGAAATACCTACCACCCTAGCTGCTATTAATAAATGGAATGAATCAGATTATGCCTTCATTTCTGGCGGAACGATCCTTCAAGTAAATTGGGAAGCAGGTCATGACAAGCCAAACCATCTTATTAGTACAGAAAAATTAATAGAGTTAAAAGGAATCTCAGAAGTAGAGCGAAATGGTCAATATTTCTTGCAGATTGGTGCAGGCATGTCTATTTCTGATTGTTTAATCAACCCATTGGTACAAAAAAAGGCTCCGCTTATAGTAGCAGCATGTGAAAAGATAGCAGCTCCTGCTATCCGTAACAGAGGAACAATTGGCGGAAATATATGCAGCAAAATTGGTGATTGCATTCCTGCTTTATTAGTTTTGGAGGCACAATTAACATTTTTTAATGGCAAGGAGACCTACTTGGTCACATTAAAGGATTGGCTGGCATCACAAAAAAGCCACTCATCTGAATTGTTAACAAAAGTGCTCATACCAATAGCAGCACCGAAGACAGAAACATATTCTTTTTTTAAAAAGATTGGTAGACGGGCCAGTTTTACTGCCGCTATTATCTCGATTGCAGGGTATCTAGAGTTTGAAGAAAAAAATATAAGAATAATAAGAATTGCAATTGGCGGCGGCAGTCACATTCCGACTCGTCTTATAAGCACAGAAAGGGAGTTTACCCGCTCACATAGTGCTATTGATTGGTCCCGCATCTTTAAAGTAATTCAGGAAGATTTCTCTTCTTATACAGATCCCTTTATATCAGAAGCTTATCGCAAAAAAGTCGCAGCAAACGTAATTGTTGCTAATATGAAAGAATTACTCCAATAGAGAAGAAGGGAGTTGTTAAAATGGTTCTTGATATCGAAAGCGCTGGTAGTCGTTGGAAAATAAGAAGAGACGGCGAGCCTAAAGTGACCGGAAAACTTAAGTATTTAACAGACTTAACGTTTCCTAATATGCTCTATGGAACCGTTCTAAGAAGTGAATATCCTCATGCGGAAATTGAATCGATTGATACTAAAGAAGCAGAAGAGCTTGCTGGGGTTTTTGCTGTTATCACCTATAAGGATGTACCAGGCTTAAATGGCTTTGGGATTGTTATACAGGATCAACCTGTCTTTTGTGAAGAGAAAGTCAGATATGTAGGCGACGCAATTGCCGCTGTTGCGGCTAGAACAAAGGAAATAGCACAAAAAGCCATTTCCTTAATTAAAGTAAAGTATCAGCCGTTGCAGACAATAACAGATCCAGATGAAGCCTTAAAAGACACTGCAATCAGGCTGCATAAAGAAGGAAATCTCCTTCACCATGCTGCTTTTAAGAAGGGAAAAAGCAATATAGAGGAAGCTTTTAATAAGTGTGAATGGATCATAGAAGAAACGTATCAGACACCAAGACAAATGCATGCTTATATGGAAACGGAAGGTGGTGTGGCTGTACCAGATGAAGCAGGAGGCATTACCATTTATGCACCAACCCAGCATGGTTTTAAAGATCAGCTGCAGCTTTCTCGAATTTTAACACTCCCGCTGGAAAAAATCCGGATTATCTCTAGCCCGATTGGGGGCTCATTTGGAGGGAAGGACGAATTAAATGTTCAGCCCTATATCAGCTTGCTGGCATTAAAAACACAGCGACCGGTGAAAATCCATCAATCAAGAAGAATATCGATTAAGGCTGGTTTAAAAAGACATCCAATGAAAATCTATATGAAGACAGGTGCCGATGCATCTGGAAAAATAATTGCCCACCAAGTGAAGATTACGGCAGATACTGGTGCTTATGCGACTTTAGGACCGGCAGTACTTGACTTTGCTGTAGAGCATAGTACTGGTCCATATATAATCGAAAATGTAGATGTTAATGGCTATTCCGTTTATACGAATAACGGCGTTGCCGGTGAATTCAGAGGATTTGGCGGCAATCAAATCACCTTTGCATTAGAAACGCAAATTGAACGCTTAGCGGAAAAAGCAAAAATAGATTCAACTAAATTACGCTTCACTAATTTACGCAAGACAGAAGATTTTGGCCCGGTAGATCAGCCTATTGTTGCAACAACTGGTGCTTATGCTGTCCTTGCTGAAATTACCAAGTCAGCAATACTTCAAAAAAACTTGGACACCAATGCGATGGATGGAGATGGGAAAATAAAAGGAAGGGGATATAGTATTACCATGCATGGAGGGGGGTTGGGATATGGAAGAGCAGATGCTTCTGGTGCCCGATTGGCTTTAAACAGTGCAGGAAAATTAGAGGTGTCTTTTGGTTTCGAAGAATGTGGGCAAGGATTAATCTCAACCATTGAAATGATTATGACAGATACCTTTTTTTGCGTGTCTAGTGATATTGAAATTATTATTGGTGATACAGCTAAAGTTCCTCATTCTGGATCTTCTACTGCCTCACGAGCAACAAATATGGTGTGGCTAGGGATCAGTAAATTAAAAGCTCCATTTAGCGAAAAACTCCTTACATTAGCAGAAAAACAAACTAAATGCTCAAAAGAAAGCTTATACCTTGGTAAAAACGGCATTTGGAAAAAGGAAGAAGAAAACAAGGGACCAGCGCTTATTCTTTCCTATAAACAGTTAGCAGATTCATGTGAAGAGCTACCAACTGTTTCAGCAAGCTATCACTTTCCTACTACGCCAAACTCGATTGACGGCGGTCACTTCCTATATACTTTTGCTGGAGTAGCAGCAGAGGTCGAAATAGATATTTTAACCGGGATCGTTGCAGTAACTAGGATGGACCATGTTATTTCAGCTGGACCTGTAGTGAACCCAATGGGATATTTAGGGCAAATTGAAGGGGGAGCTAATATGGGGTTAGGATTTACGATTATGGAGGATGCAGTAATGGAAAATGGCCGATACATGAATGAAAATTTTGATACCTATCTTATTCCAACGATACTCGATATTCCGATAGAGACAACGGTAACAGCCATAGAAGAATTAGTCCCCGGAGATGACTATGGGCCAAGAGGTGTGGGGGAAATCGGCACAGTTGCTGTTGCTCCTGCTATCATTTCCGCCATTCATGACGCAACAGGCATATGGCTTAATCAACTACCAGTGCGTGCGGATATACTATTACAAGCATTGGAAAAACAACAAGGTTTACTAGATTAGGAGGGGGCAAATGGATACAAATGAAATCACGGAAACAACCACTTTTAAGGTGAATGGAGAATCTTTAACGCTAAGTCTTCCTCCAACATTTCGCCTTGTTGATATTCTTAGGGAGGTTTTAACTTTTACTGGGACGAAAATAGCTTGCGAAGCTGGTAGGTGTGGTGCTTGCTCAGTCATCATGAACGGAAAGCTGGTGAATTCCTGTTTAGTAATGGCATATCAATTAGAAAATGCAGAAATTTTAACGATTGAAAGCTTAGCAGAAAAAAATCTTCATCCCATCCAAGAAGCATTTTTACAGGCGGGCGCACTACAGTGTGGTTACTGTACTCCTGGGATGGTAATGGCATTAAAAAGTTTACTAGATGAAAACGAGCATCCCTCTAGAGCGGAAGTACTGACTGCTTTATCTGGAAACCTTTGTCGCTGTACAGGATATGAAGGAATTTTAAGAGCTGTTACGTTGTTAACTAATAAACGGGATGAAAAGGGATGAATATATGTATACGATAGCAGAAATTAATCAAATGAATCGACAGGAATTCATCGAAAAGATTGGCTGGGTGTTCGAGCATAGTCCGTGGATTGCCAATAAAACTTGGAATTATCGCCCCTTTCCAAGCTTAAATACACTCTATCAACTAATGGTACAGGCAGTAATGGAAGCGCCAATTGGAGATCAGCTTGATTTAATCCGGGCACATCCTGATTTAGGCGGGAAGTTAAAAATGACCTCCTCTTCTAGTAAGGAACAAAAAGGTGCTGGCTTGAATCAATTATCGGAGCAAGAATACATGCAATTTGCAGCCTTAAATAAGACCTATTCCGAGAAATTCGGCTTTCCGTTTATCTTAGCTGTCAAAGGTCATACCAAGGATTCCGTTTATCAGTCCATGAAAGAACGTGTAAACCACACAAAGGAAGAGGAATTTCAAACTGCATTAACCGAGATATTTTCTATATCGAAATTCCGATTAGAGGAAATAGTCAAACTAGAAACAGAAGGACAAGGTGCATAGATTATGAAAATGGGCATAACAACTCATGTATTAGATTTATCCAAGGGGAAACCAGGAAAAGGGATAAAAGTTGAGCTGTGGAGATTACTAGATTCTGAAAGAATTTTTTTAGCAAGCGGAATAACCAACCAAGACGGCAGAGTCGACACTATCCTATTAGAAAAAGTAGAGACTGGAGAATTCGAATTAGTATTTCATATACAAGAGTATTATCGTCATTTAGAAGAACAACACCCATTTTTCACCACGATTCCTATCCGTTTTTATACAGATGAAACCCAGCCGCATTATCATATTCCTTTATTATTATCTGGCTGGGGATATCAAACCTATCGGGGGAGCTGATGACTTGGTGGATTTAGATTTAATCATTCAAAATGGAATCCTTGTAAATGAGGAAACATTATATAAAGCTGATGTCGGAGTAAGGGGTGGGAAAATAGTCCTGGTTGGTTCGGAAATTAACGGAAATAACGCTACAAAAATCTTCAATGCGGATGGACTATATCTATTTCCCGGTGTTATTGATTCACATGTCCATTTTAACGAGCCAGGAAGAAGCGACTGGGAAGGGCTTGAATCAGGCAGCAAAAGCTTAGCTGCTGGTGGTGCAACATTATTTTTTGATATGCCTCTAAATAGTCATCCACCTACAACAACAGAATATGGTTTCCAGCAAAAAGAAAGGCTAGCAAAGGAAAAATCAATTATTGATTACCGTTTATGGGGCGGAATTGTTCCAGGAAATTATGATGAGATTGAAAAATTAGTAAAATGTGGTGTCATTGGTTTTAAAGCATTTATGTCGAATAGCGGGATAGAAGATTTCCAAAGCGCTGATGACCGCACTTTATATCAAGCGATGCAAAAAATCGCAGCCTTACATAGTATCTTGGCTGTACATGCAGAAAGTGATACGATTACAGAGTTTTTAAGCAAAGAAATCATCCATCAACAGACGAATCTTGGCCTTGCTTTTTCCAATGCAAGACCGATATTTTCGGAAGTGGAGGCTGTTCAACGCATCATTGCTTATGCCGAATCCACAAAGTGTAAACTGCATATTGTTCACATTAGCAGTTCGAAAGTATTGGAACCAATAGTTTCCGCAAAGAAGCGAGGGCTGGACATAAGCGTCGAAACATGTCCTCATTATTTGTCATTAACAATCGATGACTTAGAAGAATTAGGAGCAGTCGCAAAATGTGCTCCACCCCTGCGTTCTGATAAGGAAGTAGATGACTTGTGGAAAGCAATCAAACGAGAGGAAATTGATATGATTGGATCTGATCATTCACCATCTCTGCCATCGATGAAAAATGGCAATTTATTAGAAGCGTGGGGTGGAATTGCCGGCTGTCAAACAACCCTGTCTGTTTTATTAGAAGAAGGCTTTTGGAAACGAGGAATTTCTCTTCCGCTTATCGCAAAAATAACAAGTACGAACCCAGCTAAACGCTTCGGTCTCTATCCACAAAAAGGAAGTTTCGCAAATGGAAGTGATGCAGATATAGCTATTGTTGATTTAAATGAAACCTATACACTCCAAAAGGAAGATCTGTATTATAAGCATAAAATAAGCCCTTATATAGGCAAAACGTTTAGGGGTAAAGTGAAAGCAACTATTTGCAAAGGAGAAATAGTTTATTCAACTCTTAATGGATAGCAAGACTTTCACAATTTATTAATAAGGATACAGGAGTGTTTGGTGTTTGTAATTAACCATGATTGAGGAGGAAAAACCTCTAATCATGGATTGTTTTGTTTCCTTTTGTATAGAAAGTATTTATTTGCCAATGAAAACCACTTACACCATCTTTTCCGCAAAAAGTGGCGTTCATCTGGAGAATGAAAACCACTTATATTATCTTTTCCGCAAAAAGTGGCGTTCATTTGTTGAATGAAAACCACTTACGCTATCTTTTTCGCAAAAAAAAGCGTTCATTTGTTGAATGAAATCCACTTATGCCATCTTTTCCGTAAAAAGTGGCGTTCATTTGTTGAATGAAATCCACTTACGCCATCTTTTCCGCAAAAAGTGGCGTTCATTTGTTGAATGAAAACCACTTACGCTATCTTTATCGCAAAAAGTGGTGTTCATCTGGAGAATGAAAACCACTTACGCCATCCTTTCCGCAAAAAGTGGCGTTCATTTGTTGAATGAAAACCACTTACGCCATCCTTTCCGCAAAAAGTGGCGTTCATCTGGAGAATGAAAACCACTTACGCTATCTTTTTCGCAAAAAGTGGTGTTCAACTGGAGAATGAAAACCACTTATATTATCTATTCCGCAAAAAGTGGCGTTCATTTGTTGAATGAAAACCACTTATGCCATCTTTTCCGCAAAAAGTGGTGTTCAACTGGAGAATGAAAACCACTTACGCTATCTTTATCGCAAAAAGTGGCGTTCATTTGTTGAATGAAAACCACTTATGCCATCTATTCCGCAAAAAGTGGCGTTCATCTGGAGAATGAAAACCACTTATATTATCTTTTTCGCAAAAAAAAGCGTTCATTTGTTGAATGAAATCCACTTACGCCATCCTTTCCACGAAAAGCAGCGTTCCTCTTCCCTAAATGCACTAACACTTATCAACAATTAATTTTTCCATCATTATAACAAAATACGAATTATTAATAACTAAATTATAAAAACGTTCGGAAATGGAGAAAAAAATACTTGAATAGAAGAGATTTTTACGATATTATGCAGAATAAAGGAATAATTAATTGTTTAGGGGGATTGGCAATCGTGTTAGGAGCACCAAATACTTCACAAGCAAGAAAGATTATGTTATTAGGTTCTGGAGAATTGGGTAAAGAGGTTATTATCGAAGCGCAGCGACTGGGACTAGAAACAATCGCAGTCGATCGTTATGAACAAGCACCAGCAAGTCATGTTGCCCACCGCGCATATACAGTAGATATGCTTGATGTTAACCAATTAAAAGCAATAATTGAAAAAGAAAAACCAGATTATATTGTTCCTGAAATTGAGGCGATTGCAACGAGTGCGCTTATGGAGCTAGAAGAAGAGGGGTATTCGGTAGTTCCAACTGCTAAAGCTACCTATTTAACGATGGATCGTGAAGGTATAAGAAGATTAGCAAGTGAAACGTTGAACATACCGACTGCAAAATATGCCTTTGCCAATAACATAACAGAATTGAAAGATGCCGTACATAATATAGGTTTTCCTTGTGTAATAAAGCCAGTCATGAGCTCTTCTGGAAAAGGGCAAAGTATTTGCCGGAGCATAGATGAAATTGAATTTTCCTGGAAAGAAGCTGTTGATGGCGGAAGAGGAAAGAAAACAAGAGTCATAGTGGAAGAGTTTATTGAATTTGAATCAGAGATTACGCTTTTAACCGTACGTTCAGTTAATGGCACTACCTTTTGTCCTCCAATTGGGCATACCCAAAAAGACGGAGATTATATAGAATCATGGCAGCCTCATTTCATGTCGGCTGAACAATTAGATGAGGCAGAAATGATTGCTAAGAAAATCACGGATAGTCTGGGTGGATATGGAATTTTTGGTGTGGAGTTATTTTTAACGGAAAATGATGTTTATTTTAGTGAAGTCTCACCACGTCCACATGATACTGGAATGGTAACAATGATTACTCAAGACCTTTCTGAGTTTGCGTTACATGTTAGAGCGATTTTAGGGTATCCAGTTTCAGGAGTGAAACTACATAGCCCAGGTGCTAGTAAAACATTAAAAGCAACTGAAGAAAGTAACAGCTATTTCATTCAGGGGATAGAAGAAACGCTATCATTTGAAAATACCCAAATACGCATTTTTGGAAAACCAAAGACAACAAAAGGGCGGAGAATGGCAGTAGTATTGCATACAAATGAAACGGTGGATTTAGCGTTAGAAGGGGTAAGGAAAGCTTCCGCGCCACTTTCCATCACCTATTCTAGCTGACTAGAAAATGTAATTTAAGATAATTTACAAATAAACACAATAGGGGTATTACAATGAAAACAAAAAATCGTTGGCTTATTGCTTTATCTGCAGTTGGTATTCATATTTCAATCGGATCTGTATACGCATGGAGTGTATTTACAAAGCCGCTTGAATCACAGTATAATTGGACATTAACGAGTATTTCCTGGACTTTTAGTATTGCGATCTTATTTTTAGGATTATCAGCGGCGTTTTTAGGACATTTTGTTGAAAAATACGGACCACGAACTTCCGGCATGTTGTCTGCTTGTATGTTCGGTTTAGGGATGGCTGGTGCTGGATTTGCTACAAGTATCGAATCTTTACCACTTCTCTACATTACTTATGGAATGTTTGGGGGGATTGGCTTAGGGGTTGGGTATATTACTCCTGTATCCACATTAGTTAAGTGGTTTCCGGACCGCAGAGGATTGGCAACTGGATTAGCTATTATGGGATTTGGTTTTGCTGCAATGATCAGTAGCCCAGTTATGAATCATTTAATTAATACAGTTGGTATATCTAATACTTTTTATATTCTTGCAGCTGTTTATTTTGTTATTATATTTGTTTCAGCACAATATTTAGAAGCACCTCCAAAAGGCTATTTGCCGAAAGGTTTTCAGCAATCAGTTGAAGCTGGTAATGTAATAGTAAAGGAAGATTTATCACAATTAACAGCAAATGAAGCAGTTAAAACAAAAAGATTTTGGGCGTTATGGATTATGCTATTTATCAACATCACATGTGGTATTGCTATTCTTGCCGTTGCTTCGCCCATGGGACAGGAATTGGCAGGCATGTCAGTTGCGGGTGCTGCGACCCTAGTTGGGATTATGGGTGTATTTAATGGAGTTGGAAGAATTGCATGGGCTACAATTTCTGACTATATCGGCAGACCCAATGTATATACTTTGTTTTTTGCTGTTCAAGTAGTTGCATTCTTTGCACTGCCACATTTACATCATTATATTGCCTTTTCCATCATTATTTTTATAATTATGTCTTGCTATGGTGGAGGTTTCGCGTCCATTCCAGCTTATATTGGTGATATTTTTGGCACAAAACAGCTAGGAGCTATTCATGGTTATATTCTTACAGCTTGGTCAGCTGCAGGTGTTGCTGGACCTAGCATTGTATCATGGATTCGTGACACAACAGGAAGCTATCAAGGAACATTACTTGTTTTCTCTTGTATGTTTATTGTATCTCTGGCTGTTTCTTTACTTATTCGTTTAGATATTCGCAGATTAAAAGAATTGAATAAATCAGCGACAGAAAGTAATAGCTTCTAATAGTATTTAAAAAAGACTTATCACGTTTGATGCATCTAAAATTTTCTCAAACGTAATAAGTCTTTTTCTATCTAAGTCTTTGCAAGTATACGGATTAGTAGTATAGTAGGTTCATTGGAAATTTGCAGCTTAGTTAGGGGAAATTAGAAAATGGAAAATTTTAATACGCAATTTTTGTATTCCGTGATTATTATTGGCATGGGGTATTTCTTTAAACAAAGAAATATTATTAAAGAAAAAGATGGAGAAGGGCTTGCAAGGATCATTTTCAATATTACTTTACCTTGTTTAATCATCACCACCTTACATAATGTCATAATTGAAAAATCTTTGTTAATATTGGTATTTCTTGGTTTATTCTATGGTGTTCTTATTTCCATAATTGGACTATTTCTGTTCCGAAATGAAGCGAATAAGCAAAAAGGGATGTTAGGTATGTTGATACCCGGATTTAACATTGGTATTTTTGCATATCCTTTGGTGCAGGGTATATGGGGGGCTGAAGGGATAAAATATTTTGGTATGTTCGATATTGGGAATGCCCTTGTCACTTTCGGAATTAGTTATTTAATTGGCAGCTATTATTCACAAGAAGGATCCGAACTTTCAGCGAAGCAAGTGGTAGGGAAGCTGGGACGATCGATCCCGCTGATGACCTATGTACTTATTTTCTTCATCAGTATTGTAGGTATCGAGATACCCCATCAGATAATTGATGTGACATCTACCATTTCGAAGGCTAATATGCCACTCTCTTTGCTGCTTCTCGGTATTTATTTGAACTTTTCTTTTGAAAAGAGTCACTGGAAAGGAATTGGAAGGGTACTAGGGATTCGGTACGGGACAGGGCTTTTTTTAGGCGTACTAGCATATTTTTTATGGCCAGCAGAAGATATGTTTCGTTATACCATTTTAATCTGCTTAATCTTGCCGATGGCATCAAGTGTTTTACCGTATAGTGTGGAGTTTAAATATAACCAACGATTTGTAGGAACTGCTGCTAATTTATCGATAGTCATTAGTTTTTTCTTAATTTGGATGATTGGTAATTTAATTGTATAAATAGAAAGTTTGTTAATCGTAAAAACGAGGCTGGAATCAATTTTCCAGCCTCGTTTTTTATTCTGTCAGGAAGTTTTCGGTATAATATGGTTGAGACTTATTGTTAAAGGCAACTCCTACGCCGAGAGAGGCGAAATCTTTTTGAAGAATATTTTCTCGATGGCCGCTCGAATTCATTAAGCCTTCGTGAGCAAATATACTGCTGTTTTGGCCATAAGCCAAATTTTCCCCTGCTATCGTGTAACGGATACCATCGTTAAGCATGCGATCAAATGGAGATTCACCCTCCAGATTAGTATGGCTGAAATAATTATTTTCTGCCATATCTAAACTATGTTTTTGAGCCGTATCACGAACTGCCTCATTCCAAGTCAGCGGCTTTAAATGGTTATTGACACGACTGGCATTAGTTAAATCAAATAATTGGTATTCAAAGCCTTCTTTTAATTTTTCATTTCCTTCCACATAAAAATCCTTGCGATTTTCTTCTAAGGAAGAGCTGATAATTTGCAGAGCAGTTACGGTGTTATTTTCATGCTTATCAAAGAATACCGTTACATATGAATCATCAAGTGCGAACACTTCGTAATCCCTGTCCTCTGCCATTTTATAAAAAACAAGTCCTTTTCTTATCTCTGTTAATGGTTTTCCTAATGTTTTTAAGACAACTTCTTTCTTTGTTCCTTTTTTTATCCCGTTTGTTGAAGCAATTAAATCTTGATTGGTATATAAAGCTTCTACTTGATTATGTTCATCATAGCCTACCATAACAAAATTGTGATAATTTTGATGATAGGCATACCAAGAGATGCCGTATTCATTAATTGTTTCACGCTTTGGTGATCCCAGTGACTTTTCAACCGACTTTTTATCATCGCCGAGAGATATATTATGAATCGAAAAAGGATGGTCTTGCGGTGTAACTAATTCTGGTTTATCAATTTCTTCTGTATCTTCAGTATTTTCTTCAAAATTCCAGTCTGGTAACATATCCTCTGCATCTTTAAAAAAGGATTTTATTTTTTCAAACTCATCAGTAAAAGATTGGAAAAAGGAAGTGATCGAATCTTGATTTATGCGATTTTCCATGGAACCAGAAGGTTTGCTTTCTTCAGCATTATGTCCATTGTCTTTAAGATAAAAATTATATGCCCCATATATAAGGAGAATGGTAATAACCCATTTTAATAGTCTAATCATTGATAGTAACCTCCAATAGTCTTCTAATTATAACCAAAAAAATTAGGTTTAAAACTATTTTATCTGGGTATATTGAGATAGATTGTTTTTCACTTTTTATCCTATTTAATTATTATACCATGTCATTACGTCCTAATTGGTTTGTCTAGACTGTGTAATCAATTTGTAAAGCATCTTTATTATATGTAAACAGTATAAACTGCTATAATGAATATAACCGTTCCCATTTGGGAAATTTTAGTTATAAGCACTCTAGACAGATTTAAGACGGTTTTAAAGGAGGCTACTATGCATTTAATTAGAACCGACATCGATGAGATTTTAACAAACACAGCCGATTTAGAGCAGGAAATATCCACATGGAATTTAATCGACATAGAAATTGATGAACTTTTAGAAGACACAAAGCATTGGAATTAATTGTTGCAACCAAATGTACAAATTTTGTAGATATTGGTTGCTTTTTTTGTGCTGTAAATAACTATTAGTAAAAATTTTTACATCTTTTTTTCGAAATTACTTTCACTACAGTAAGTTTGCGTTATAATAAATAGAAATAATATTTAAGATGAGGAGAATGGAAACGTGACAGATCAAACAATTACTGTGACTTTAGCAAAAGATAAAAAACCGAAACCAGATCCTTCTACATTAGTATTTGGTAAAGTATTTACAGACCATATGTTTATGATGGATTATACAGTAGACAAAGGTTGGCATGATGCTCAAATTTTGCCATATCAACCAATAACTTTAGATCCTGCTTCTGTTATTTTCCACTATGGCCAAGCAGTTTTTGAAGGCATGAAGGCATACTTAACGGAAGAAGGTAAAGTGCTATTATTCAGACCAAAGAAAAATATGGAGCGTTTAAATAAATCAAATGACAGACTTTGTATTCCAGAAATAGATGAAGAGTTTGCCCTAAATGCCTTAACACAATTAATTAATATTGATAGAGAGTGGATTCCGAAAGGGGAAGGTACTTCTTTATACATAAGACCATTTATCATTTCCACACAGCCGTTCTTAGGAGTTGCTGCATCAATTAGCTATAAATTTATGATCATTTTATCTCCTGTTGGTTCGTATTATAAAGAAGGAGTTAAACCGGTTAAAATTTTTGTGGAAAATGAATATGTTCGTGCAGTTGCTGGTGGTACAGGATCTGCTAAAACTGCTGGAAACTATGCAGCAAGCTTAAAAGCGCAGCAAATTGCAAATGAAAGAGGATATTCCCAAGTTCTTTGGCTAGATGGCGTAGAAAAGAAATATATTGAAGAAGTTGGAGCGATGAATGTTTTCTTTAAAATTAATGGGGAAGTATATACCCCTGAATTAAATGGAAGCATACTAGAAGGGGTAACCAGAAGCAGTGTTATGGAGTTGCTGAAATATTGGAATATTCCTGTAACAGAAAGAAAAATAACTATTGCTGAAATCTTTGAAGCACATAAAAATGGTCAATTAGAAGAAGCATTTGGTACAGGAACAGCTGCTGTTATCTCCCCGATTGGTGAGTTCTTCTGGAACGAGGAAAAAATCGTTTTAAATAATGGAGAAACAGGGGAGTTAGCATCCAAATTATATAATACAATTACAGATATTCAAAATGGAAGACAAGAAGATCCATTTGGATGGGCTGTTGAAGTGAAATAATTCCTTTTGCGAGGAAAATAAAGGAGTATCTTAATGGTGAATAAAAGCCACACGCTAAATTTTGGATGGAATTTAATAGCACATAAAGATTATAAACTTTTCTCTAATCAAAATGAATATGTTTTAATGGATTGGGATGGGGACGTTGTCTTATGTGTTTCTGTTCAAGACCATGAGATTGAAATCCTTCGTAGTAATTGGAATCTTCATTTTAAAGTAAATTTAGCTTTTAAAACAATCAAGGTGTTTAATGAGCCTGATGAAGAAGAATGAACCAGTAAATTTTTAAAAGAAGAATAACGGAAATCTTAAAAGAGATAAAGCTTCGATTTATAATCGAAGCTTTATCTCTTTTATATGCGAATAAAATAAATCATTAAACAGATTTCGTAACCAAGGGTTCTAAAATAAACATATCGATTACCTTTGCTATACCATCGTTGTTATTTGTATCAGTTACGTAATCTGCAAGCTGCTTTACATCATCTGGCGCATTGCCCATAGCAACTCCAAGGCCAGCAAATTCAATCATGGCAACATCGTTATAACTATCACCTATTGCAATCACTTCTTCTCTAGAGATACCAAGTTTTTCAATAAGTATCGCTAAGCTTGTCCCTTTAGTAACACCTAATTCAGTAAATTCAAGGAAGTATGGCTTAGAGCGCATGACACTTAAATCATTAGCCAATTCTTTTTGTAGTCTTGCTTCTACCTCTTTAAGATAATTTTCTTCTTTCACCATTAATACTTTTACAACAGGAGAAGAAACGGTCTGCTTAAAATCCGCAACTGTTTTTATCGGCAAGCCTGTAAGTTTTCCTTCGATTTCAGTAAAAGGATTATTTTCTTGCGTAATAATTTCGTCATTCATATAAGTATGAATCCAAATGTTTTCTCTCTGGCTCAAATCAAATAGCTGGTGAACAGTTTCGGGAGAAAGTGTACTGCTGAATAATTCTTCGTTTGTTTGACAGTTAGTTATTTTTGCTCCATTGAATGAAAGAATAAAACTGCCATATTCCGCAAGTCTTAATTCTTTTGCCGCGTCCAGCATTGCATATGTTGGTCTTCCAGAAGCGAGAACTACTTTTACACCTTTTTCTTGTGCAAGCATTAAAGCAGTTTTGGTTGCTTCTGAAATAATATGGTCATCTGTTAATAAAGTATCATCCATATCTAATACGATCATTTTATAGCTCATCTGTATTTCCCCTTTCATAACCTCTTTACAGAATACATGAAAATAGAGAAATAGCCAATATCAAATTGGTGATAAAAGAGCGAAACAAAACTTCGAATTGCACCTTTTTATGTTTATAAATTTCTCTAGTGGGAAGTAATTAAATACAGTTACTAATTAGGAGTTAAATAAAAAAATAAAATGGAATAAATTACCTCAAAAAAAGTATTTGAATTATCAGAATATTACTGCTATACTATAAAAAAGAACAAGGGGTTGATTCAAATGGAAAAATATTTATTAAATGCACCAAAACAGTCTGTAGGAAATGTTGTGGATTCTTTATTTGCAGAAATGGTATTGGAAAAGGCCCTTTATGACTTTCAAAAAGCTGCACTAAAAAAACAAATCGATGAAACATTAATTGCTGGTGACAAAGAATTATTTTATCGTTTAACAAAAGAATTAAATCAATTAACTGCAAAATAACTACCGTAAAATATATAATATACTCATATTCGCTATCCTTGAGGAGAAAAACCTCGCTATATTTCTGAGAAGAAATTCAAGCGAGGTTTTCGCCTGAAAAAGGATAGTTTTTTTATTCCATTACCTAATTTCAGAACAAATAAAAACTGCTGATAAACAATATGTTTATCAGCAGTTTAAGGGACACTTAAGTGTGTCCTACGTATTGAGGCAATAAACTACGCTCCACATAGCGCAATAACGTTCATTGACTTATTCAATATAGCTCATCGCTTGATAAATATATCACATATAAATGATGCTGACAAGCTTTTTAAAAGAATAGTAGTTTTATTGTCCAATTGAGCATACGGACTGCATTGTTTTCCGAAAAATTAGCATTGCTTTTGAACATGTTAAAAAACTGCCAATGGAGCTTATTAATTGTCACAAAACTAAATTAGATATTGATCGTCATTCCAAAATAGAAGAAAGAGTAGTATTAGTCTTTTCTGCTTTACATAAAAGCATTCTGCTATGTATCATTATTGCATATACATAAAATCTCTTCTATTTTAAACAAAATGATAAGACTTTTATAAATAAGGGTAAAATAGAAACAGAAAGAATGGGAGGAAGTTTATGCAAACATATAAAACAAGGGAAGAAGTTGCTGATTGTGAAAAATGGAATTTACGTGATATATACGAATCAGAGGCTGCGTGGGATAACGATTTAGAAGCGGTAAAAGAAAAAATAACGACTCTTTCAGGATTCAACGGAAAAATTACAAACGGAACAACCTTATTAGCATATCTAACATTATCAGAGAAAGTTAGTTATTTATATAGGAAAGTCTACGCATATGGCATGCTTCTTTTAGACCTAGATACACGGAATACACATGCTCAAAGTCTTATTGAAAAAGCTCGGTTAGTAGGCCAAAAATATAGTAGTGCCACTGCCTTTTTTATGCCATATTTATTATCCTTAGATGAGCAGGAATTGAATACTTACATACAAGAAGAAGAGGGCTTAGCGTATTTTGAAAAAGATCTCTTGGAATCTTTCCGCTATAAAAAACATGTATTAAGCAAAGAGAAAGAAGAGGTACTATCTGAACTTGGAGAATCGTTATCTGTTCCTAGTAATGTGTTCGGTATGATAAATAATGCAGATATAACCTTTGGGGAAGTAACAACTGATAATGGTGAAAAGATTGAATTAACAAGAGGAATGTATGCAAAAAGAATAGAAGATGAGGACCGAGATGTTAGAAAAGAAGCTTATTTGGCGTATTATAAGCCATATATTGGTCTTAAGAACACAATTGCTGCGACCTTTAGCGCCGCCGTTAAAAACAATGTAAAAACAGCAAAACTTCGAAATTATCCTTCTGCTTTAGAAAAAAGTTTATTTGGTGATCAAGTACCTGTTGAGGTTTACGATAATTTAATTAGTACGACGAGAAAAAATTTACCTTATATGGATGACTATATGAATTTTCGTAAGAAACGGCTGCAACTTGATGAACTTCATGCTTATGACTTAAGCGTTCCACTAGTTGGCGAGGCCGCTAAAGAAGAGATCAGCTATGATGATGCTTTTCAGATTATGCTGGAGGCGCTGAAGCCTCTTGGTGAAGAATATTTAAGTGTGTTAAAAACATTTAAAGAAAAACGATATATAGATGTACGTGAAACTCCTGGGAAACGTTCAGGTGCTTACAATTTAGGCTTATATGGCGTCCATCCGTATATTTTACTGAACCATCGAGATGATTTAGATAGCTTATTCACCTTAGCTCACGAATGCGGACATGGTATGCACTCTTATTTTAGTAGTAAGCATCAGCCGCAAATAAGTGCAGGATATAGTATTTTTGTTGCGGAAGTAGCATCTACTGTTAATGAAGTCTTATTAATTCGTCATTTGTTAAAAACAGAAGATGACGAAACAAAACGCGAGCATTTATTGCATCATTTTATTGATAGCTTTAAAGGAACCTTCTTTACACAAGTTATGTTTGGTGAGTTTGAAAAAGCGGTTCATGAACAAGCAGAAAAAGGGTTGCCACTGTCTTTGGATTTTTTCAATCAAACCTATGAAGAATTATTTAAAGCATACAATGGCAGTGCTTTAGTAATAGACGAACAAGTGAAATATGGATGGGCAAGAATTCCGCATTTCTATCGTCCATTTTATGTATATAAATATGCGACTGGCTTTGCTTCTGCGATTAATATTGCTGATAAACTTCTCGAAGGAAAGAAAGAAGATGTAGAGAACTATTTAGAGTTTTTAAAAAGCGGAAGTTCGGATTATCCTCTTGAACTTCTAAAGAAAACCGGTGTCGATTTGACCAGTCCTGAACCAATTAATCATGCATTAACAATTTTTCATTCTTTAGTGAAGGAAGTATTAAAAAAATAAAAAAGTTTTCACAAAAAAATAAGGGTCCATTGCCTTTTGCAAAGGTGTGGCCCTTATTGCTTCTTTGTTACTGATATTTTTCTAGAATCGTGAAAAAGTCGATGATAAATCGACGAAATGTTTGTACAGATGGTGGCAATTCTCGATTACTTGGTACGATGATACCAACTGTACGACTAATAATTGGATCCTCAATAGGAACCTTCACTGTAAATTTGGGAACAGTATCATAAAATGTACTCTCTGGAAGAAGAGTTACACCCATTCCTGCGGAAACTAACCCTTTGATTGCATCTAAATCCTCCCCCTCAGCATTAATATTAGGTAAAAATCCTTCTTGTTTACATGCATCAATCGCGATTTTTTGCAATATATATCCTTCGGGAAATAAAACAAATTCATCATTTCGCAGATCCCGTAAGCGTAGTGATTTTCTTTCACTCAAAATATGATTGCTTGGTAATAGTGCGAAGATTTTCTCTGTAAATAGAATATTTCCTGTTAATAAGAAGTCATCTGTTGGTACAGGTCCTAAAAATGCTAAATCTATATCTCTATTTTTTACACCTTCGGTTAAAAAGTGATAAGAGCCTTGCCTTAATTGAAACTTTACATGTGGATGCTTTTCTTTAAATGCTGATATGACAGTAGGCAGTAAGTGGCTTGCAAGACTAGTTGGAAAGCCAATTTTAATCGAACCTCTTTCTGGGTCCAGATAGGCATTAACTTGTTCTACAGCTCGATCAACTGATTTCAGGATTGATTGGGAGTGGGTTAAAAAAATTTTTCCAATTGGAGTTAATTTAACATTTCTTCCTTCTCGTTCAAATAATTGAACACCTAATTCATCCTCCAAATTTGCAATTTGACGACTAACAGCAGATTGAGCAACATGAAGATGCTCAGCAGCTTCTGAGACGTGCTCTCTTTCAGCTACTTCAATAAAGTATTTTAGTTGTCTAAGTTCCATTTTTACCGACCTTCTTTATAATAATCTCTTTTTTAGATTAGTTCTATCTAAATGATATATTGTACATATGAATTTGTATAGTATAATTAAATTATCTGAATAAAAAAATTTGTTAGAAAATCTGACAGGGGTGGTTGAAATGACGTACAACCAAATGGAAAAGGCACAGGGCTTATATAGACCGGAATTTGAACATGATGCATGTGGAATCGGACTGTACGCTCATATAAAAGGGGAAGCGACGCATGACATTGTGAAAAAAGGTTTAAGTATGCTTTGTAAATTGGATCATCGCGGCGGTCAAGGGAGCGATCCTTTAACAGGAGACGGAGCTGGATTAATGGTTCAAATACCTGATACCTTTTTTCGAAAAGAACTTAAGGAATTCAATCTTCCCGAAAGCGGAAAATACGCAGTAGGAATGATCTTTTTTTCTAAAGATGATCCTCACAGAGAAATAATCGAAGCAAAAATTAACGAATATATTAAAGAAATGGGTCAAGAACTTATTGGCTGGAGAACTGCACCAACAGATTTCAGAAAAATCGGAAAAGTCGCACAAGAAAGTTGTCCGATTGTCCGCCAAGTATTCATTCAATCAAGCATAGAAAACAAAGATAAATTAGCTTTTGAGCGAAAATTATATATTATCCGTAAACTTGCTGAAAATTGGGGAAGAGCAGAAGAAAAAGAATTTTATTTCGCAAGTTTGTCATCTAGCACCATTGTTTATAAAGGACTTCTCACATCAGACCAAGTCGAAAGCTTTTATTTAGATGTGCAGGATCCGGCTTTTGTATCCGCGTTTGCTATTGTTCATTCCCGCTTTAGCACAAATACTTTTCCTAGCTGGGAAAGAGCACATCCAAACCGTTACTTAATTCATAACGGAGAAATTAATACTTTACGAGGAAATTTCAACTGGATGAAAGCAAGAGAGCAGCAATTTGTATCAGAAGTTTTTGGAGAGGATTTGCAAAAGGTACTGCCGATATTAGATGCAAATGGTAGTGATTCTTCTGTATTCGATAATGCACTTGAATTCTTTATCCTCTCTGGACGCACACCTGCTCATGCAGCTATGATGATGATCCCAGAGCCTTGGACTGAGAATCCCCATATTTCAAAGGCGAAAAGAGATTTTTATGAATATCATAGTAGCTTAATGGAACCATGGGATGGCCCTATGGCAATCACTTTTACGGACGGTAAACAAATCGGTGCTATATTGGATCGTAATGGTTTGCGTCCAGCAAGATATTATGTAACGAAAGATAATTATATTGTTTTTTCTTCAGAAGTGGGAGTTGTTCCAGTCGAAGAAGAGAATATTCTTTATAAAGAGCGTTTAAGTCCTGGGAAAATGCTATTAATTGATCTTGAAGAAGGTCGTATTGTTTCAGACGAGGAATTAAAAAATACCATTGCTTCGGCACATCCTTATGATGAGTGGTTAGATGAAGTTATTCGACTAGAGGAGAATGTAGAAGAAAAAGCAGAAGACTTTACGGATTTACTTGCAAGGCAGAAAGCATTTGGCTATACGTATGAAGATGTCCAAAAAAATCTACTTCCAGTTGTTTTGGAGGGCAAAGACCCGATTGGATCGATGGGAAATGATACGCCGCTTGCTGTCTTGTCTAATAAGCCGCAATCTTTATTTAATTATTTTAAACAGCTATTTGCACAAGTAACTAATCCGCCAATTGATGCTATTCGGGAACATTTGGTTACATCTACTTTAACTTGGTTAGGTGCTGAAGGTGATTTGTTACATCCTGATGCAAGTAATTGTCATAGAATCCAATTGAAAACACCAATATTATCAAATAGTGATGTAGAACAATTACGATCTCATACATTTACTGAATTTACAGCCCGAACACTAGATAGTTTGTTTACAGATGATTTAGAAAGCAGTTTAAATCAGCTCATGCAAAAGGCAGAAGAAGCAATTGCACAAGGTGTGTCCTTGCTTATTCTTTCAGACCGTGCAATGAAACGAGAAGAAAAAGCGATTCCCGTTTTATTAGCTGTCAGTGCTTTACATCAGGATTTAATTAAAAAAGGTCTGCGGACGAAAGCAAGTATTATCGTAGAATCTGGTGAAGTAAGAGAGGTTCATCATTTTGCAAGTTTAATAGGCTTTGGAGCCGATGCAATTAATCCCTATTTAGTATACGCAACCTACAATCAAGCAATCAAAGATGGGATGCTGTCCCTTTCCTATGAAGAGGCGGTAACAAGATATAATACAGTCATTACAGAAGGTGTTGTAAAAGTAATGTCTAAAATGGGTATATCTACTGTCCAAAGCTACCGAGGAGCTCAAATTTTTGAAGCTGTCGGTATCGGCGAAGAAGTTATCGACCGTTATTTTACTGGTACTGTTTCACAGCTTGGCGGTATTGGATTAGATATAATTGCCGAAGAAGCAACGAAAAGACATGAATGGGGTTATCAAGATGGGATGGACGAAACATTAGATTCGGGGAGCGATTTTCAATGGAGAAAAGGCGGGGAACATCACGCTTTTAATCCGAAAACAATCCACACCTTACAATGGGCATGCCGCAAAGGAGATTATTCCTTATTTAAACAGTTTTCTGAGGCTGCAAATGAAGAAAGCATGAGTTTTTTACGAAATTTATTTGCGTTTGATTCAGCACGACAGCCTATCGATATGAAGGAAGTGGAATCAGTAGAATCTATCGTAAAACGATTTAAGACTGGTGCAATGTCCTTCGGTTCTTTAAGTAAAGAAGCACATGAAACATTAGCAATTGCCATGAATAGATTAGGTGCCAGCAGTAACAGTGGGGAAGGCGGAGAAGATCCTTCTCGATATATGATAGATGAAAATGGCGATAACAGAAGAAGTAATATTAAGCAGATAGCTTCTGGACGTTTTGGGGTTAAGAGCCATTATTTAATAAACGCAAAAGAATTGCAAATTAAAATGGCTCAAGGAGCAAAGCCCGGTGAAGGAGGTCAATTGCCAGGGAATAAAGTATATCCGTGGGTTGCTGAAGTTCGCGGTTCTACACCAGGCGTTGGATTAATTTCCCCACCCCCGCATCACGATATTTATTCTATCGAGGATTTAGCTCAGCTCATTCATGACCTGAAAAACGCCAATAGAGACGCACGTATTTCAGTAAAATTAGTTTCAAAAGGCGGAATTGGTACCATCGCTGCTGGTGTTGCAAAGGGTGCTGCCGATGTAATTGTTGTAAGTGGATACGATGGAGGTACAGGGGCTTCACCGAAAACAAGTATTAAACACACTGGGCTTCCGTGGGAATTAGGTTTAGCAGAAGCGCATCAAACGTTGATGCTAAATGGTTTACGAAATCGTGTTGTTTTAGAAACAGATGGTAAACTGATGACAGGAAAAGACGTAGTACTTGCAGCCCTTATGGGAGCCGAAGAATTCGGCTTTGCTACAGCACCACTTATTGTAATGGGATGTGTGATGATGCGAGCTTGTCATTTGGATACATGCCCAGTGGGGATCGCTACCCAAAATCCAGAATTACGCTATAAATTTGCTGGAGATCCAGATCATATTGTCCATTTCATGCGTTTTGTTGCAGAAGAAGTACGTGAACTAATGGCACAATTAGGATTCCGCACAATAGAAGAAATGGTTGGAAGAACAGATGTATTAAAGGTAAGTGAACAGGCGCAATCGCATTGGAAAGCAAAAGATTTAAACTTATCGAAACTATTGTATCAAGTCGATGGACCAAGAACATTCGAAACACCACAAAACCATAAAATTGATGAAAGTTTAGATATTCAAAAAATACTTCCAGCAGTTCAAAAAGCTATTGTCAATAAAGAAGCGCTCCACTTGCATTATACTATCCAAAATACTAATCGTGTAACAGGTACAATTGTTGGCAGTGAAGTATCAAAATTATATGGAGAGGAAGGACTTCCTGACAATACAATCAATTTACATTTCACAGGTTCAGCGGGTCAAAGCTTTGGTGCTTTTATTCCCAAAGGCATGAGCATGTACTTAACAGGTGATGCAAACGACTATATTGGCAAAGGGCTTTCTGGAGGAAGAATTGTGGCAAAGGCACCAGCAGACAATTCATTTATTGCGCAAGATAATGTTATTATCGGAAATGTTGCATTTTACGGTGCTACAAGTGGGGAAGCGTTTATTAACGGAAAAGCAGGAGAAAGATTTGCGGTTCGTAACAGTGGAGCGAGTGTTGTAGTAGAGGGTATCGGTGATCATGGCTTAGAATATATGACTGGCGGAGAAGTCATTATTTTAGGTGATGTCGGAAAAAACTTTGCTGCAGGTATGTCAGGTGGAGTTGCCTATGTTTTATCGAAAGACGCGGACAAATTTAAAGCAATGTGTAATAAAGAAATGATAATCTTTGAACAATTAGAAGAACAAGCAGAAATAGAGAGAATAAAAGGGCTTATTAAAAAGCACATTGAATTAACAGGTAGTTTAGCAGGTCAACAAGTACTTGCTAATTGGGATAAATACGTTCAACAGTTTGTCAAAGTTATTCCAAAAGATTACAAACGAATGATCGCCAACATTCAAAAGGGACTTGAAAATGGTTTATCGGAAGAAGATGCCGCAATGGAAGCTTTTGCGAATAATTCCAAACAAGACAAAAAAAAACAAGCAAATAAAATTAGCGTATTAGTGCAGTAGAAAGGAGAGAACAGAATGGGAAAAGCAACTGGATTTATCGAATATAATCGGGAGGAAGCGGAAGAAAGAAATCCGCTTTCCCGTCTAAAAGATTTCAAGAAATATTCTGCTCCTTTCTCTGATGATGTACTTCAAAGACAAGGGGCAAGATGTATGGACTGTGCAACACCATTCTGTCATATCGGGATGGAAATTGCGGGAAGTACATCCGGCTGTCCAATCCATAACTTAATCCCTGAATGGAACGATTTAGTTTATAGAGGAAGATGGAAAGAGGCATTAGATCGTTTATTGAAAACAAATAATTTCCCTGAATTCACTGGTAGTGCTTGTCCAGCTCCTTGTGAAGGTTCCTGTACTGTAGCGATTTCAGATCCTGCTGTGGCGATTAAAAATATCGAACGGACTATTATTGATAAAGGATTTGAACAGGGCTGGATCCAGCCGCGGATACCGGCAAAGAGAACAGGGAAAAAAGTAGCCGTTATTGGTTCAGGACCAGCAGGGCTAGCTAGTGCAGATCAGTTAAATCAAGCAGGGCATTCCGTAACTGTGTATGAACGTGCAGATAGACCAGGCGGATTATTAATGTATGGGATACCTAACATGAAAATTGAAAAAAAAGATGTGGAAAGAAGAGTGAAACTACTTACACAAGAAGGTATTGATTTTATTACTAATACAGAAGTAGGGAAAGATATAACAGCTTCAGAATTAAGAGAACAGTATGATGCTGTTATTCTATGTACTGGCGCGCAGAAACAAAGAGATTTAGTAATGGAAGGCAGAGATGCTGAAGGTGTGCATTTTGCCATGGACTATCTATCTGGTGTAACCAAAAGTTTACTAGATTCCAATTTTCAAGATAAAAACTTCATTGATGCTGCTGGAAAAGATGTGATCGTCATCGGTGGCGGCGATACAGGTGCAGATTGTGTAGCAACTGCATTACGTCAGAACTGTAAAAGTGTAGTTCAATTTGGGAAGCATCCAAAGCTTGGGATAATGCGTTCAAGTGAAAATATGTGGCCAGCAGCGCCTAATGTATTCACATTAGAATATGCTTACGAAGAAGCTGAACAAAAGTTTGGTGAAGATCCAAGACAATATGGTATTCAAACAAAAAGAATGGTAAAAGATAGCGACGGAAAGCTAAAAGAGCTTCATACTGTTTCGATGGAAAAAATAAAGCAAGCAGACGGAACGTTTATTTTCAGAGAAATTCCTGGTACGGAAAAAGTATGGCCAGCACAGTTAGTATTTATTGCAATCGGCTTTGAAGGTCCAGAACAACCAGTACTGAAACATTTTGGACTAGAAACAACAAGTCGTAAAGTTGCTGCGGTATATGGCGATTTCACAACGAATTTGGAAGGTGTATTTGCTGCTGGTGATGCACGCAGAGGGCAAAGCTTAATCGTATGGGCAATTAACGAAGGCAGAGAAGTTGCCAGAAAAGTTGATGAATACTTAATGGGAACCTCGATTTTACCCACTGTAAATGCATAAAACGAGAAAAAAGATGTGATTAATGAGATATCACATCTTTTTTCTATATCCGTTAATATCTAACCTATAAAATCTCTTTTACAAAGGAAGAAAATTTTACGCATTCAAAATATTAATAAAATTCCAAATAAACGCTTTCCTTAAAACAATTAATAATCAACTTATAATCTAAGCCATTTAGCTATTTCAAGTGTTTTTTATTATCATTTTACAAAAAATATAATATAATAGGAAAAATACTTTTTTAAACGGATTAATACGGGTAGGATAAAGCAAATAAAGTTTATCAGACACTCTCTCAATATCGAGTGTTATTGTATATAAAGAAAGGAAGTGTCGGAGATGAGAGACGTTAAACTTCTCGATATATATAATCATCATATTGCACAAAAATATATTACACGTTCAGGTTTAGCTCATGCTCTGGCAGTTGCTTATCATGCTTTTGAAATGGCAAAAGAATCAAATGTCGATGTCGATAATGCAGCTAAAGCCGGATTTTTACATGATATGGGACACTATACATGGTATAAAGATGGAAAATGGGATTATAAATTATATAGACAAAATGACATTCATCCAATAAAAGGGGCAGAAAGAGCACATAAATTATTAATCCGTTTAGGAGAAAATCCAATTAAAGCAAAAGAAATAGCTTTAGCCGTTCTTTTCCATACAGATAGTTTCATTCCTGGTGGTTCCGTGATTTTAACCCCCTTACAAAAAATTGTTAAACTAGCTGATGAAAAGGACGAGGAGCCTGGGGGACATCATCACTATCGTACGATAACAAAGGAACGGGCAATAAAGAGTTTAGAACGATTAGATGCAAAAATTGATGAATATATAGAACAACAAACGAAGAATAGCAAAGAACTAGAAGGATAGAACTGGATTTCCCTGTTTCTATTCTTCTTTTCTTTTAAATGCTATAATAGAAAAATCGACTTTTTTAGAAAAGGAATTAAAGGGGAAAATGACAAACATTATCACTACCATTAAACAATGGCAGCAAGCACTACAAATCGAGATCAATCATTTAAAAAAATACGGGCAATCGAAAGTTGCTTTATATAATGGAATTCTCCTAAACACAGAAAATGACTTTACGTATTATTTTGAAAGCATCAGCAATCTAAAGGTTCCAATTGGATCAAATGTAATGATCCACTGGGGAAGTCAGGCTGTAAGGGGGAGAGTATTGTCGGCAGATGGCAAGAGCCTTCTTATTATTTTGGAAAAGGAGATTGGGGAGGATGTCTCAGAAGCATATTTATCCCATGATCCTTGGGAGCTATTAGAACAGCTGCAAATCCGTTTTGATACTATTAAAAAAAATAAACGTAAGCTTAGTAGAATCGTTAAATTAATGCAACCTAGTGAAGAAACAAAGCACCCAAGTGAGCAACTGAAAAATCATGTTCATGAGCTCTCTTTAAGATGCAAATATAACCCCGTCTCCTTTGTGTGGGGGCCGCCTGGAACAGGCAAAACATATACATTAGCTAGAGTTGCTCTACAACGTTATTGGAAAGGTAAGAGGATTTTACTCTTAGCACAAAGTAACCAGGCTGTAGATGTTCTACTCACGGAAATAACGACAACGATTAAAGAAAAGGACCGATTTAAAATAGGGGATATCCTTCGCTATGGGGGAAATAGCAATAATGCATCACTTGAACAAGAAAAAATTACAACAAGTTCCTTATTAGATAAAAAGGATATGGATCTTGCCAAGCAAAAACAGTATTTTTTTGAAGAAAAACTAAAACTTAAACAAGACCTTTCTTATTCGTTTACAACAAGAGATTCTGCTCAGTTATTAGAGATGGAAGAGAAATTAGCAAATGTGATGGAAAAAATCAGAAAAAGGGAACTGCAATTTGTACAAAAAGCAAAAATTGTTGGCACGACAATAGTAAAAGCTGCCACAGATCCAGCCATCTATGAAGATGAATACGATTTAGTAATAGTAGATGAGGCGAGCATGGCATATATTCCACAAGTCGCTTTTTCTGCATCACTAGCAAAAAGAATCATTATTTGTGGAGATTTTAAACAGTTACCTCCTATCGCAACTAGCCGTCATGCTTTAGTAGATAAATGGTTAAGAGAAGACGTATTCCACGCGACAGGCGTTGCCAAAACGGTTCATAGTTCATCGCTTCATCCTCAGCTTTTGTTATTAAACGAACAAAGAAGGATGCATCCAAGCATCTCTCAATTTACCAATAAATATATCTATCATTCCCTTGTAGGAGATCATAAGAGGGTGGAAAGAAACAGAAAAGCAATCGCAGAAAAACTACCTTTCCAAGGAGATGCCAATATTTTATTAGATTCAAGTCAATTTGGCGCATATGCCACCTTTGAGAGAGCTTCGAAGTCCCGTATGAATTATATCCATCTATTATTAGCTCTGCAAGTTATAAATGAGGCTTTAAGTGAAAAAGGAACAACGAGTATCGGCTATGTTACTCCATATCGAGCGCAGGCAGAAATAATGGAAGCAATGGCAGCAGAATTTTTCCCGGAAGCCATCATGGAAAAACGACTAATTGTGGCTACAGTTCATCGTTTTCAAGGAAGCGAAAGAGATATAATCATCTTTGATAGTGTAGAAGGACAGGCATTTTTAAAGCCTGGAATGCTTTTAACTGGTAAAGAAAGCGGTCGGTTAATAAATGTGGCGATCAGCAGGGCAAAAGGAAAATTTATTCATATAGCAAACAGGAACTATATAAAAACAAAAATAGATAGGAAGAAAACGATCCGACAGCTTGTCAATCATCAAGAAAGTTTTAATAAAGTGGTAACCAACCAACAAATTGGCGAGTGGATTCAAAAGAAGAATCCTAAGCTATTTTGGACGCACGCACAAAGAGTAGAATTACTAGAAAAAGATATCAAACGATCCAACCATACAATAATAGCCTCTTTTCCAAAACAGAACGAGATATTAAAACAACAATGGAAACAGCTTCTTAATAGAGGGAGTATAGGTTCAGCTCCTGGTATACCGTTTCCTTTCATTATTATTGATGAAAAAGTTATTTGGTTTGGTTTGCCGTCCGAATTAGTGAATGGCAGTACTCCACCGTCACTAGCAGTGCGTATACATTCTCCTTATTTAGCTAGTTATCTATTAAAATATATATCATGAACAAAAAGCATTATCCGAAGATTTGGGATAATGCTCTTTCTTTAGCTATTATCAGTTATTCATTGTACAAATAAAAACGTTTTCGTTAAAATAGGAAAGAATCCATACAGAGGAGATGATGTTATTTGAGTAGAAAACAAAGAGGTGGTATAGTATTTTTCTTGAGTTTAGTCCTTCTTTTACTACTGTCAGGCTGTGGCACAACGAAAAGTGAGCCATCAAATGAAGAAAATACAACACAAGCAAAAGTGATTTCACCAGACGACTATCCTATTGTAACGATTACGATGGAAGATAATTCGACCATTACATTAGAACTTTATCCTGATAAAGCCCCTAATACAGTCAATAATTTCGTATCATTAGTGAATAAAGGTTTTTATGATGGATTAATTTTTCATCGGATTATTCCTGATTTTATGATCCAAGGCGGCGATCCCAATGGGAATGGAACAGGCGGGCCAGGCTATTCGATTAAAGGAGAATTTTCAGAGAATGGGTTTGAAAATGACTTAAAGCATGAAAGAGGCGTAATTAGCATGGCAAGGTCTCAACTGCCTGATTCTGCTGGGTCACAATTCTTCATTATGGTTGCAGACGCCCCTCATTTGGATGGAGAATACGCTCCGTTCGGGAAAGTGATAGAAGGCATGGATGTCGTCGATAAAATAGTCTCTTCAAAAAGAGATAAGAATGACAAACCAGTAGAAGAGATAAAAATGAAACAAGTTACTGTAGATACAAAAGGTATCGATTATGAAGAACCAAAGAAAATAAAAGAATAATGGATAAAAGGAACGTAATATTTTCTTTCTTTCCGAAAAGATGATATGATAAAAGCTGATTTTGAAATAAGGAGATGTTGATCATGGCAACTAAAGGATACATATTAATGCAAAATGGTGAAAAAATTGAATTCGAATTATATCCAAACGAAGCTCCTGGAACAGTAGCTAACTTTGTGGAACTTATTAAAAAAGGTTTCTATAATGGTTTAACATTCCACCGTGTAATTCCTGGTTTCGTCAGCCAAGGCGGCGACCCAAATGGAAATGGAACAGGAGGACCTGGATACACAATCAAATGTGAAACAGAAGGAAACCCTCACAAACATGTGGAAGGAGCTCTTTCTATGGCACACGCTGGCCGTGATACAGGCGGAAGCCAATTCTTTATCGTACATGAGCCACAACCGCATTTAGATGGTGTTCATACAGTATTTGGACAAGTTACGTCCGGTATTGCTGCTGTAAAAGCAATGAAAAATGGCGATGTTATGGAAAAAGTGGAAATCACTGAAGAATAAATACAACAAGGCAGGCTGAGAAATTGGCTTGCTTTTTTATATGAATGGTTGGTGATTAGAATGTACAAAGATAAAGTTGTCATTGTAACTGGGGCTAGTAATGGTATTGGCAAAGCAATTGCAAAAGCTTATTTGCAAGAAGATGCCTATGTTATCCTAGCTGATATAGATGAAGAGCAAGGAAAACATGTACTTGATTCTATAGAGCAAAAAGAGAGAGCAATTTTTATAAAAACCGATGTTCGAAACGAAGCAGATATCATTCAAATGGTTGAGACAACACAAGCGAAATTTGGAAAGATTGATATCTTAATTAATAACGCCGGTAAAGGCATTTTTAAATCATTTTACGATTTAACGATAGAAGAATGGGATGATGTGATAAATACGAATCTCCGCAGCGTGTTTCTTTGTTCAAGAGAAGTCGCAAAAATCATGCGAACTCAAGGCGCAAAAGGGTCGATTATTAACATGTCATCTAGCAGAGCCTATATGTCGGAACCTAATACAGAAAGCTATAGTGCTAGCAAAGGTGGAATTATGGCTATTACTCATGCTTTGGCAAATAGTTTAGCTGATGCACATATAACAGTTAACAGCATATCACCAGGCTGGATCGAAACGAAAGATTATGAAAATCTGCGAGAAAGCGATCATGAACAGCATCTATCACAAAGAGTAGGTAAACCTGAGGATATTGCGAGAGCATGTCTTTTCCTCACAAATCCGCAAAATGATTTTATTACAGGAACGAATCTTATGGTAGACGGTGGTATGACAGTAAAAATGATTTATGAAGAATAATAGAAGGTATTTTTTCTTCTTTCCTTTATTACAGTTGCTATCTGAAAATGATAGGAGTATAATAGCTTCCATATGATTACATATAATAATGGAGGCTCATTAAGTGGACGTTTTACATCAGATATTATCAACCTATGCTTCATTTTTTGATTGGAAGATGTGGGCAGAAGTATTAACAGATCCAGTATCATGGGGATTAATCGGATCGTTAGTCATTTTAGAAGGCTTATTATCAGCAGATAATGCGCTCGTATTAGCAGTAATGGTAAAACATTTACCGCCAGATAAACAAAAAAAAGCATTGACATATGGTTTATTCGGAGCCTATTTTTTCCGTTTCTTCTTTATTGGAATTGGTGTTTACTTAATCCATTTTACCTGGATAAAAGTAATTGGAGCAGCATACTTAGCATGGATTGTAATTAAGCATTTCTGGCTTGGTGAGGAAGATGAAGATGCCTCAGCGATGAAGAAAGACAGTTGGACAATAAGATTGTTCGGCGTATTCTGGGCAACTGTTATCTCCGTAGAATTAATGGATTTAGCCTTTTCGGTTGACAGCATATTAGCATCTTTGGCTGTTTCAAATGAAATCTGGATTCTACTGATTGGTGGAATGCTCGGTATTTTAATGATGAGAACTGTTGCCAAATTATTCTTAGTTCTCATTGAAAAAGTTCCAGAATTAGAGAATACCGCCTTTGTATTAATTGGGATAATCGCGGTAAAGATGTTTGCTAGCATTTTTGGATATGAATTAGATCACTATGTATTTTTTGGGATTCTAATTGCTGCGTTTATTATCACATTTATCATTCATTTTATTAACAAAAATAAAAAGGTTTCTGAAGAAGTTGCTTCTTCAAAAGAAAAATAAATGTATTTTGCCTGTTCCGTTTGTGGACAGGTTTTTTTTATTTAATTATTTCGTATACTTATTAGCATAGGATGAAGCAACAAATGAATCAGGCTTAATTTTTGGTTCGATACCTATTGACTCCATTCTTGCTACCATTTCATTGACAAATTCTCTTGTTTTATTTCTTCTGCCTGCTCCAATATCTATATGTCCCTCTATCGAGAAAGTTGCTCCTTGATAAACAAAGGGGAGGACAACATCAATTAGTTGGCTTTTCCTATCCTCTGTGAACAGACTAACTACCTCTTCTGTAAGTGTTGTCTCATAGGAGATTTTCTCATGAAGTCTTAGAATCTTCCTTGGTATGATCACTTTTCTAATACATGCCCAAGCACCTTTTCCTTTATTCATAATGACTATTCCTGTAATAAACTTCGTATGTGTGGAATGCACTTGTGAATCTGTACCAATCATTAATTGATAATTTCCCGAAGGACTTCTAGACATAAAAGCAAGGATACGCTGAAAAACGATATCAAAGGTCATATTTTTCTCTTGTAAGTTTTGAAAAGTCATTTCCATATGCCTGTCTAACTCCACAAAGAATCCCTCCGTATAAACGTTATTTCCACCACTTTTATAACATTGTATGATAATCAAATGGATTTATCCCTGTAACTAAATTTGTATTATCGTATACAAAGAATACTGAATTGGTGTAAAAAATGGTCTTTATTTAGATGAACATAATAATGAGTTTTATAATAAAAAATGGAATTAAACTGAAACTTAATTTCTTCTTATCCGTCTAATCATTAACAAAACGCAGGAGGAAAAAAATGAAAAAATTTCTAATTATATTTAATTGGTCGTTATTATTTCTATTATTATTAACTGGATGCTCACAAAATTCCGAAGATAAAGCAGCTGATAGCAGAGATTATGAAAAGGCTGATTCCAATGTCATCGATGCCCAGAATGAAATAGGAGAACTACCCGCAACAGATAGTAAAACGGTAAAAGAAAATAACGGTCAAGCAATTAGTAATAATGACCGATTAGTTATTTATAATGGTAATCTATCCTTAAAGGTGAAAGACTATCACAACGTAGAGAAGCATATCCAATCAAAAGCAGCAGAGCTAGGCGGGTATATAGTGGAATCATCCATTCATGATAGTGGTACTGATTATATAAACGGAACTATTATCGTAAAAATACCTCAAAAGCATTTCCAAACTTACCTAAACGATATCGAAAAGAAAAGTATAAAGGTTACAGAGAAGAGTATCACCGGCAACGATGTGACTGAAGAATATGTGGATTTGCAATCACGGCTAAAAGCTAAGGAAGCAGTGGAAAAAAGGCTACTAGCTTTAATGGAACAAGCAGAAAAAACAGAAGACCTTCTTAAAATTTCAAATGATCTTGCAACTGTGCAGGCAGAAAAAGAACAAATATTAGGTAGAATGAAATACTTAAAAAATAACGTAGACTATTCGACTGTCACGATCCAACTGGAAGAAGAGTTAGTAAAAGTGGGTTCTATTCAAGATAAAGAGTCTTTAAATACATGGGAAAAAGCAAAAAGTCAATTCGTGAGCACGATTAACGGGTTAATTTCCTTCCTTTCAAGTGTCATCGTGATGATTGTTGGATTATCACCAATTTTAATTCCTGTTGTAGTTATTGTAATAGCTTGGATTATATATAGAAAAAAGAAAAACAGGTCAGAGTAATTTTATCGTGGCTATGCTATAATGGAATTAAATTCCTCCAGTGGGAGTTTAATCTATTAATATCATCACATTCATATTTATTAAGGAGTGGCTAAAGAAATTGAAATCAGCTGATCAATATCTTATCCGCCATGCGAAACTAGAAGATGCAGAAGCAATTTTTGCTATTCAGCAATCTGTGATTGCCGAAGAAGATTATCTGATAACTACTATCGAAGAGTTTAATCAAACACTGGAAGATCAACAGGCATGGGTCGCTAAAATTTTGCATCATAATGAGAGAGAAACTATCCTAATTGCGGAAGAAACCAATAAAGTAATTGGCTTTATTGTCTTTCAAACAAAAAATAGACAAAGACTTAATCACACAGGATCACTTGGGATGATGATAAGTAAAAAGCATAGAAGTAAAGGAATAGGAAAATAACTTATAAAAGCACTACTAGCATGGGCCAAAGAAAACCCGCTGATTGAAAAAGTTAGCTTAGGTGTTTTCTCAACAAATACTAGGGCTATTTCTTTATATACTTGTATGGGATTTATAGAAGAAGGTCGTAAAATAAAAGAAATCAAACTGTCAGAAAATGAATATATAGATGATATTTTAATGTATAAAATGGTGATCTAAATAGAACCAACTAATTTTTAAAGAGAAAAGAGGGAAGCAATATTAATAAGAAATCAGCTTTTCAAAGAGAGCTAAAGTCGTGGATTATTGCACTTATTTGCGCATTACTATTTGTGTTTATTTGCCGTAACTTTATTTTTGCCCCTGTTAAGGTAATAGGACAATCCATGCAGCCAACATATGAAAATCAAGATAGAGTGATTGTCTCTAAAGTTGGCCAAATCAAGCATTTTGATACCATCGTCTTTCATTCACCAATAGAAAAAGAAGATTATATAAAAAGAGTAATCGGCTTACCTGATGATACGATTGAAATTTATGATGATACACTTTATATTAATGGCGAAAAATATGACGAACCATATCTTCAAGAGAAAAAGAAGCATTTACTTCCTAATCAGAGATTGACGGAAAATCTTAAAGTTACAGTACCTAAGGGGCATCTATTTGTATTAGGGGATAATAGGCAAAATAGTATGGATAGTAGACAGCTTGGTTGTATATCAGAGGATGCTGTTGTCGGGAAAGCTGTTTTTCGATTTTATCCTGTTATGGAAAATTATTAATTAATAAAAAAACAGTCTTGGATAGGAGCTCACGTCCAGAACTGTTTTTTTATTTAGAACGATTTACAAATTCACATACCATTGCTTATGTAACATTTTCTCTAATTGAATGACACCATGTCTTGCCAATTCGTTTATTCGCTCTGTAACTTCATTTATTTGTGTCTCTCCAGTTTTGCAAAGTATAATTGCCTCTTCAATAAGAGACTCGCGACTTTGGTCTAATTGTTTAAATTGATTCATGCGTGAATTTATTTTTTCCCCATTTAGTTCTTCCTGCATGTTTTGTATATTATTTTAGATACTAATGATAAAAATAGAAGAAACTGTTTGTTTACATAATATTATTATGATAAATTAAAAACTTGTCTAATTATGAGGGTTGACACAACTGTTATATCTGTATATACTGACTATATACAGATATAACAGTTGAAAGGTGTTTCTAATGAATATTTTTATCTCCAATTCCTCAGAGGAGCCTATTTATTTGCAAATAGTAAAGCAAATAAAAGAGCAAATAGTAGCAGGTGAACTAAAAGAAACACAATCTCTTCCTTCTATTAGAAGTCTTGCAAAAGAACTTAAAATTAGCGTTATTACAACTAAAAGAGCCTATGATGAACTTGAAAAAGACGGTTTTATTGTTACAGTCGCTGGAAAGGGCTCATATGTTGCAGCAATAAACAAAGAAATACTTCGTGAAAACAAATTGACAACAATCGAGGAACATTTAACAGAAGCCAGCAGTACAGCTAAGCTAATCGGGTTAACATTAGAAGAATTACAAGAAATATTAAAAATTATTTATAAAGGATGAGCACAGTGGAAAACACATTAGAACTTATCAATGTATCGAAGAGCCGACAAGGTTTTTCTTTAGACAAGATTAATATTACCTTAAAAAAAGGATTTATAATGGGCTTTATTGGTCCAAATGGAGCTGGAAAAAGCACAACAATCAAACTAATTATGAATTTAATCAAAAAAGATAGCGGCATGATTAAAGTCTTTGGATTAGATAATGAAAAGCATAGTATGAAAATTAAAGAGAGAATTGGCTTTGTTTATGATGATAATCACTTTTATGAAGAGTTAACAATAAAAGAAATGAAGAACATCATCCGCCCATTTTATTCACAATGGGAAGAAAGCACATTCCTTAAATATGTTAAGGATTTTTCTCTACCAATGGATAAAAAAATCAACGAGCTGTCAAAAGGGATGAAAATGAAATTCTCATTAGCTATCGCTCTTTCTCATCAAGCTGAACTCTTGATTATGGATGAACCAACTTCTGGTTTAGATCCACTGGTTCGGACTGAATTGCTAGATGTACTGCAAACATTAATACAAGACGAAAATAAGACAATCTTTTTTTCGACTCATATAACCTCAGATTTAGATAAGATAGCCGATTATATTACTTTAATTAATAATGGACAAATCATTTTAAATAAAACGAAGGATGAGCTGTTAGAAGAATATACTATGGTTAAAGGCAAAGATAGCACACAGATTATCAATGATAAAAATTTAATCGGTTTAAAGAGTAATGATTTTGGTTTTGAAGCATTATGTAAAAACAAAGAAGAGGTAAGAAAGCAATTTGGAAATTCTTATTTCTATGAAAAGCCAACTTTAGAAGATATTATGGTGTTTTACACAAGAAGGAGTGGTGGTCATGTATCATCTAATTAAAAAAGACATTCTTATCCAAAAAAGATCAATAGCCTTATCACTATTGTTAATTTGTTTCTTCTCTGTTTCTCTTTCCAGTCTTGGAGAAGTTGGACTAATGGTTGGAATACTAGCAATTACTTATCAACTCCTTCTGGGAGCAAGTGCATTAGAAGATAAAAATAACAGTGATAAAGTTCTTATTAGTCTTCCGATAAAACTATCTACCATAGTATTATCAAAATATGTGTCCATCTATGTTTATGCAGCTTTTGCAGCAATTGGCTTTTATCTGATCCATGTTCTTGTGAAACTATTTCACATTCCGTTGGATGTTCCTTTTAGTTATATCATTCTCATAGGGGGAGCAATAATGGTAACAATATGTTTTTCTATTTCTTTACCTATGATTTTTAAATTTGGCTATTTAAAAGCAAAAATGGCTAACTTTATTCTTCTTTTCGTAATAGTGTTTGGAACAACTGGTATAATGAAGTATTTTGCAAAACTAGATAATCAATTTATCCAAGAAACGATGATTCGTTTATCGACATTATCAAAAGAAGAACTGGGATTAATCCTGATAATTCCACTTCTTCTTCTTCTAGTATCCTATTTTATCTCACTGAGCTTTTATAGTAAGCGAGAATTTTAAATATAGTGAAAAGAAAGAACATGTACATTTAAAGGTACTGTTCTTTTTTTATTTGCCACTCCGCTATCTAAATGTATACCTGTCATTAAAGTTTTAAATCTCTTCTAATTAATTTCTCATCATTACCGCGCATAATATCTCTTATGTGCGGTTTTTTAAGAATTATTGTATACTAGAATTATTACTATATAGATTAGGTGGCAATACATATGATCACAAAAGAAACATTATTTTCTTGGTATGAAGAAGAGTTAACGCTCTTTCGAACAGAAATGGATAATAAGGACTACAGTATATTTACGATCGATAATTATTTACGGGACATCTATTTATTCCTCGAATTTATTACACGAAAAAAAGAAGTATATATGGACTTAAATTCAGTAAAAAAATTACAGGTTACCCTTTTTATGAACGAACTAAAAACTAAGCGCGCAAATTCTGCTAGTTCGAGAAATAGAAGATTGACAGCCATTCGATCCTTTTATAAATGTTTAGTGGATTATGAGCTTGTCCTAAAAAATCCCGCTATTGATTTGGAGAGCGCGAAAGAACAAAAAGGAAAACTACCAAGTTATTTGGAAAAAGACGAATTAAAATCTTTTTTTGAGATGATTGGCAAGGTATCCCAAAAGCAGCATCAAAGACGGAACAAAGTCATCCTTGGACTCATGGCATTTGCAGGATTACGGGTAATGGAAATACACTCTCTTAATCTGTCGTCCATTAATCAAAACAGGGGGATTCACGTACTGGGAAAGGGAAATAAAACTCGTTATATTCCGTTACCGAAAAAGTTGATGGAAGAATTACAATTATATATAGAAGAAAACAGGATTTTCCCCATGAAAGGACAGGAAGATGCACTCTTTATTTCAAGGAGAGGGAAGCGAATATCCAGAAGACGTATTCAAGAAATAACGGAGCGGATCATTGATCAAATGCGAAAAGAATATCCGGAGCTAAAATGGAAGGAAAAAGGGATTTCTAGTCATAAATTACGACATAGTTTTGCGACACATTTAGTTAGAGATGGACGAGATATCCGAACAGTACAAGAGCTACTCGGTCATACTAATTTAAATACAACACAGAAATATACGCATGTATCTGATTTACAAAAAGAGCAAGCAATGGACTTGGAAATTTCAGAATACATATAAGTTTATCATAACTTTATTATGTAAACTAAATGACTTTCTTATTCATAATCGGACATTTGACAGCATATATATATCCATGATGTATGTTAAAAAGCAATCTCTTTTATTTGCTAGAACAGAAAAAGAATGACGATAAAAGTAAGATTAGTTTGTCAATGAAAGATAAGGGAAGTGTTTTGATGCCAAGTAAAAAGCATTCAATTATCGTCCATGCAAATGCAAAAAAGGTTTGGGATTTTGTTCGCTCTATGAACAACTGGGCACCATTAGTGCCAGGATATGTGAACCATGAAATCATCAACGACACAGTATCAACTTGGGAATTTAAAATTGATATGGGGCTTTTTAAGAAAAAAATAGAAATGAAGGTAACGATATTAGAGTGGAAAGAACCTACAAAGGTTACCTTTGACTTAGAAGGAATTAATGATCATTTTAAAGGAAATGGCTATTTTATGGTAGAGGTAAAGGATGCTAATTATACGAAAATGACAGGCTATTTAGAAATTAATTCAACTGGTACTTTTCCTACTATAACAAATAATCTTATGGAGCCCAAGCTAGAAGAAATCGCAGAAGAATTGACAATTGCAGTTAGTAAGGCTATTGAGGATTTGCAATAATATGATTATGTTAACTTAAAGCATTAAGTGATAAAGGAATATTCTTTTAATCATTTAATGCTTTTCTAAATTTTATGTAAATTTCCCTTTCCTATACTTGGTTAAATAGGCATTGTCCATTATGATAAAGATTACTAATTATTTTGGAGGTTTGTCATTGAAAAAAGGACAACAATTGAAGAATAGGACAAATTTTTTAGAAATTTTCCTTATTTCCACAAAACTAGGATTGACATCATTTGGTGGCCCCGTTGCACATTTAGGCTATTTTTACGATGAGTACGTAAGTCGAAGGAAATGGCTGGATGAGAAAAGCTATGCTGATTTAGTTGCCCTTTGTCAATTCTTGCCTGGTCCAGCAAGCAGTCAGGTTGGGATAGGGATAGGAATTTTACGGGGAGGACTCCTCGGTGGGATTATTTCTTTTTTAGGATTTACATTTCCTTCTGTTATTGCTCTAATAATCTTTGCTAGGATGATAGATGTCTTAGACATAGGGAATGCGGGTTGGATACACGGTCTAAAAATAGTTGCGACAGCCATTGTTGCCCATGCGATATTTGGTATGGCAAAGAACTTAACACCAGACCTAAAAAGGAAGACCATTGCACTTTTTGCATTAATACTCACACTTTTATGGCAAAGTGTCTTTTCCCAGGTAGGAGTAATTATTTTATCAGCTATCATTGGTTATTTTCTTTATAAGCAGCAAGTGAGACAACAAAATCAGGTGGATATTTCTTTTCCAATTTCAAAACAAGTAGCAAGTGTTTCTTTAGTCTTATTTTTTTCCCTTCTGTTTCTTTTACCGATAATTCGCGAGGTATTTTCATACCAATGGATTGCTATGTTTGATAGTTTTTATCGTTCTGGGTCTTTAGTGTTTGGAGGAGGACATGTAGTATTGCCACTTTTAGAGCGCGAATTTGTCCCAGGTGGATGGTTGAGTGAAGCATCATTCCTAGCTGGATATGGTGCAACCCAGGCAGTTCCTGGTCCTTTGTTTACGTTTGCTGCCTATATTGGAACCGTCTTAAATGGATGGGGTGGGGGACTACTCGCGACATTCGCCATCTTTCTGCCAGCTTTTTTATTAATTGTGGGAACACTCCCATTCTGGAATTTTGTCAGAAAAAATCCAAAAATTCAAGGAGCTATAATGGGTGTAAATGCTGCGGTTGTTGGTATTCTAGTCTCATCTTTTTACCAGCCTATTTGGACAAGCAGTATCTCAGATGCGAGTGATTTTGCTTTTGCAGCCATTTTATTTTCGATGTTAGTCTATTGGAAACTGTCGCCATGGATTGTTGTTATAACGGGTGCATTGGGCGGGATGCTGCTTCCTTATTTGTAGTTATAACTTTTCTAAAAAAACCTATAAACGAGAGAGCCTCGTTTATAGGTTTTTTGGTGTTTTAAGCTTGTGTTAATTGGTTATATAAATTTCCCATTTCAATGGCATTAACGGCAGCTTCCCAGCCTTTATTTCCAGCTTTTGTACCTGCTCGTTCAATTGCTTGCTCGATGTTTTCTGTTGTAAGAACTCCAAAGATAACAGGTATTTCTGTACTTAACGAAACGTTTGCTACGCCTTTTGCTACTTCATTGCTTACGTAGTCAAAATGAGGTGTTGCACCCCGAATAACAGTACCTAATGTAATAATAGCATCATAATTACCAGACGCGGCCATTTTTTTGGCTGCTAAGGGAATTTCATATACACCAGGCACCCACATAACAGAAATATTATCCTCGTTTACTCCATGTCGGTTTAATGCATCTTCTGCTCCAGATAAAAGCCTTGTTGTAATAAATTCATTAAAACGGGATACAACAATCCCGATTTTTAAATCAGTCCCAATTAAATTTCCTTCAAATACTTGTTTCATTCTTTATTCCACCTTTTGTAATAAATTTTGTCGGTATTGAATTAAATCTTGAATCGTAATCATTTTCAAAGCAAATTCTTCAGCGATTTGCTTTAAATCATCCACTCTTGCCATTGTTCCATCTTCCTTTAATACTTCCACGATCACTCCAACTGGATTAGCACCAGCTAGTATCGCTAAGTCAACAGCAGCTTCAGTATGTCCATTGCGATTTAGCACACCGCCATCCTTTGCAATGAGAGGAAAGATGTGTCCAGGTCTTGTAAAGTCATCGGCTTTAGCGTCTGAATCAACCATTTTGCTTATAGTAAAAGCTCGTTCATATGCACTAATCCCTGTTGTTGTCTCTTTATGGTCGATACTAATTGTAAATGCAGTGCTTCTCGGATCTGTACTATTAGTAACCATTGCAGGAAGGTGTAGTTTTTCTGCTAAATTTTGTTGAATAGGGACACAGATTAGACCGCGACCCTCTTTTGCCATGAAATTGATCATTTCTGGTGTAACGTGATCTGCCAAGCCGATAAAATCTCCTTCATTTTCACGATCTTCGTCATCGCAAACAATTACCACTTTGCCATTTTTTAAATCGTTTAATGCATCTTCTATGGAATCAAACATCGTTTTCTTCCTTTCGTTTAATAAATTTATGATTAAAAACCATTTTCTCTTAAAAATGAAGCAGTTAATGTTGAATCTTTTTTTATAGCTGGATTTTTGTCTCTATTCATAAAGGAATAAAAGTACTTAGCTAAAAGATCAAATTCAATATTCACTAGTTCACCTTTTCGCTTATTCCCAATCATGCTTACCTTAGAAGTATGCGGGATGAGTGATACAAAAATAGAGGTTGGAGTCGTTTGGAAAACCGTTAAACTCGTTCCATCAATGGTAATAGAACCTTTATCCATTACTAAGTGTATTTGCTCCTCTGGCATCTGAATTTCAACTAATGTACTATTTTCTATTTTTTTTGTTGATATAATCATGCCCGTACAATCAACATGCCCAGACACAAAGTGCCCGCCAAACCTTCCATTGGCAGCCATTGCTCGTTCTAAATTAACAATTGTGCCGCTATTTAGAAGCCTTAAAGTCGTATCGTTAAACGTGTTTGGCATAACATCGACTGTAAACAAACAATCACGGAAGGCAGTAACTGTTAGACAAACCCCATTTACGGCAATGCTGTCACCAATTTTCATATCCTCGAGAATCTGTTCTGCTTGAATCGTTATAGAAATAGTGTGCCCCGTCTTTTTACTATGCTTTACAACACCTAATTCTTCGACTAATCCAGTAAACAATGGAAATTCCTCCTTTCTGCAGAGTGTATTTATAGCTCTTAAATAGCAGGGGGTCAAACATTATATGGATAGAAAAAAACACTCCTTAAAGTCCATAAAAATACAAAATAAAACCCCGTATAATAAATTTATACGGGGTCAAATACATACTTAAATAAACATGTGGACGATAGAATAGCTGTTTTTTATGGATTGTTGTTTGTACTTAACGCTGTCAATGGGCATTTCACCATTCTTTTCAAAAAAGACCACTCTAAGCTTCAGTATATTTAGCAGTGATCACTTCAACTGTGAGCGCCCTTATTACTGCATCTCAAATACAACAAAACATCTCTATAGAAAAACAGAAACAGAAAAAGAAAGGAGACTCATTCTTTTCATTCTATCAATCATACCATTTTGTTTATTGTTATTTGCCTTCTCCCATCCAGACTTTACTGTCGGCTTTGGTTTCTCACCAAATCCACCGTTTTATAAATTTAAATCTTACAAAACGGGTCACGGGCTTAGAGTTTTACGTCCACTCATCACCGCCGGTTGGGAATTTCACCCGACCCCGAAGGCGATCACACATAGTGTGTAATCATAACTATTTAATTAACTGTATCGTACACCTTTTCCTTTTAATTATCAAATATTTTCTTTCAAGCACCATCTTTGCACTTCGAGTAAAGGGAAAATAATCTCAATAAGGTGTTTCTTTTATCGAATTGGTCACACTAAAAGAAAAAGGGGTGGCACAAGAATGAAAATTACAGAAAATGTTTTTGGCTATCGTACAGCAATTGCGAATATAGCATATATAGCAGGACTAGGAAATAGGAAAGAGGAATGGGTACTTATCGATACAGGCGTTCCTTATTCTGCTCCATTTATTTTGAAAAACACAGACCAACTTTTCAAGGGAAAGAAACCATTAGCAATCATTCTAACACACGCTCATTTTGATCATATCGGTGCATTACAAACACTTGTTAAGAAATGGAATGTACCTGTGTATATACATGAACAAGAAATTCCCTATTTGGAAAGTAAGAAGAAATATCCGCCACCTACGCCATTAAGGGAAAAAGGGATGATGTCCTTTCTTTCACCATTTTACCCGCGAGATGGCATTGATTTTCATTCCAGTATCAAGCCTATTCCATGGGATGGTTCTTTACCATATTTAGATGACTGGAAATGGATTCATACGCCAGGACACACGGAAGGACATATTTCCTTATTTAGAGAAAAGGATCGGTTGCTTCTAGCAGGGGATGCGCTGATTACAGTCAAACAAGAGTCATTATTTGCCGTTTTAACCCAGAAAAAAAAGATTCATGGTCCACCCGCATATTTTACACCAGATATAAACACCAGCTTCCAATCGATAGAAAAGCTATTAGCACTAGATCCGCAAATTTTATATACAGGACATGGTATGCCAATGTACGGAGCTGAAATAAGGGAGGGAATTAGGGAACTTCTTTATCAGTATAATACAGAGAATTTAGTAAAAGAAATTTAATTAATCATAATATAGTTATGTAAACTAAAAGTAGACAAATCATTATTTTGCCATCCCATATTTATAGGTGTTTGGAAAAAAACGATTTGTCTTTTTATTTTTCTCTATCATTTTGAGATGGCTATAGCGTCATTTTCTGCCAAGATATAATCCTTTAACGAATAGCTATTTCATGATACCCTTAATAATTAGAAGATTGATATAGTTAGGAGTATTTTTATGAAATTAGTAACTTGGAATGTTAATGGAATTAGAGCTTGTGTGAAAAAGGGCTTTCTCGATTTTTTCCAGCAAATAGATGCAGATATCTTTTGCCTTCAAGAGACAAAACTACAAGAAGGACAAATTAAACTAGAATTAGAAGGCTATCATCAGTTTTGGAATTATGCAGAAAGAAAGGGCTATTCAGGAACAGCCGTTTTTACAAAGGAGAAGCCACTTTCTGTTCAATATGGCATTGGAGAAGACTTTGAGGAATTGGAAGGGAGAGCCATTACCTTAGAATTTAAAGACTTTTTCCTACTGAATGTATATACCCCTAATTCAAAGCGAGATTTAAGCAGATTATCTTATCGAGTTGAATGGGAAAAACAACTAAAAAACTATATATTATCATTAGAAGCTATTAAACCTGTTATTTATTGTGGGGATTTAAATGTGGCTCACCAAGAGATAGATTTGAAAAATCCGAAGCCGAATATTGGAAACTCGGGATTCACAACTGAAGAAAGAAACGAAATGACAAGCTTACTTGAATTAGGATTTGTTGATAGCTTTCGATATCTATACCCAGAGCGAACCGATGTCTACACATGGTGGAGCTATATGGCGAAAGTAAGAGAGAGAAATATTGGCTGGCGTATTGACTATTTTATCGTTTCTAATCAATTAAAAGAGCGCATCCAAGATGCAACTATTCATTGTGATATAATGGGAAGCGATCATTGCCCTGTACAACTTGATATAGAAATATAATTTAATAAACAGGGCATTTTTATCATGCTATCATGTTAGAAAACAAATATGGTACAGATGCCCTGTTTTGTTGTGCAGATATCAATCCATTTAAAATAAATTTATATCGTTTCATTATACATATTTAGAAGGAGCGAACCGCAAATGAATTTAAAAGGAATTCATCACGTTTCTGCGATGACGGCAAAAGCAAAAGAAAATTACTCATTTTATACAAATATTTTAGGTCTACGGCTAATAAAGAAAACAGTCAATCAAGATAACCCCTCTGTCTATCATTTGTTTTATGGGGATGAGCAAGGCAGCCCAGGAACAGAACTAACATTTTTTGAAATTCCCCATATGGCTCTTAACAGAGAAGGAGTAAGCAGCATTTCTGCTACTTCTTTACGTGTTCCAAGTGATAAAGCATTAGAATTTTGGCTAAAACGTTTCGAAGAATATAATGTTAAACACGGAGAAATCTTAGAGAGAGCAGGCAGATTAACATTAGAATTTAGAGATTTTGAAACACAACGGTTCTTTTTAGTATCTGATGAAAACGATAATGGAGTGAAGGCTGGTATTCCTTGGGAAAAGAGTCCTATACCAGCAGAGTTTGCGATTACAGGTCTTGGACCAGTACAATTAACGGTAAGACGCCCAGAAGCGACTATTAGCGTTTTAACTGATTTACTTGGATTCCGCTTAAAAACTTCGTATCCATCCACTATGGAGAATCAACCCCCTATTCTGGTATTCGAAACAGGGGAGGGTGGCTCTGGGGCGGAGGTACATCTAGAGGAGCGAAACGATTTGAAAGTGCAGCGCCTTGGTAGAGGCGGTGTTCATCATGTAGCTTTACGAGCGGATAATGAGGAAGAACTTTATTATTGGATTGAAAAGGTGAATGAAGCTCGCTTCCAAAACTCAGGATATGTAGATCGTTTTTATTTTAAATCACTGTATTTTAGAGATCCGAATGGAATCTTGTTTGAAATTACTACAGATGGCCCTGGTTTTGCAACAGACGAAGATCTAAAACATTTAGGGGAATCTCTTGCACTTCCACCATTTTTAGAGTCTAAGCGGTCAGATATTGAGGCAATCCTAGAACCATTAGACACAAATAGAAAAGAAAAGTAATAGCTAACCGAAACGATAAACGAAAAAACAAAGTAGTATGCAAATATGCTACAATATTGAAAGAAACAATTGTTGGAATTACTAGGGGGAAAATGAATAATGAAATGCGTATCAATAGATTTAGATGGTACCTTGCTAGATGACCATCATCAAATATCTGAAGCAAACCGAATGATTATTCAGAAATTAAAGGATCAACATATAGAAGTAATTTTAAATACAGGACGTCAATACGCAGATGTTATTAAAGTAGACGGCGTAAAAGAATTAGAACTTCCCATTTTTTGTTTAAATGGCAGCATGATGTACGACGAAAAAGGAAAGCTACTATATGAAACACAAATTTCCATTGATTTATATCAAACTTTACTTAAAGTATTACAAAACTTGGAAGTAGGAGTTCTAGTTTATACGAATCAAGGTGGATTTCCAGGAACATTGCCAATGCTTCGCGGCAAATCATGGGATGAGATTCAAACACTCTTTGATCAACAAGATTATGAGGCGATCCTGCATTTAAAGGATGTAAAAATTTATAAGTTAATCGCCGTTGTCGATGAAACACAGCTAGATAAAATCGACCACGTTAAAGAAATGCTTAGAAAATATGAGGCTATTTCGTTTTCCTCTTCTTTTCCTAACAACTGTGAAATCACATCAACTGATGCACAAAAAGGGAAAGCGATTAGACGGTATGAAAATCTTCGGAACCTTACTTTTAATGAGATTTACTCATTTGGTGACGGAGGTAATGATATTACACAATTTGAAGTATCAACAAGATCTTTTGCCATGGAAAATGCTCCTGAAGAAATCAAAAAAAGAGCAAGCGACGTTACGAAAAGTAATAATGAGGATGGGTTTGCATACGCCATTGAAAAGATTCTGAAATTAGTGTAACCATCATATATTAGACTAGTTAAAGCCGGGATCTCTATACTAACTTCTGGCTTTTTCGCTGTGAAAATCGATACGAAGAATAGGAGTCGAATCTACTTTGAAGAAAATTGTGTTTACAGGCGGGGGATCTGCCGGCCATGTTACCCCTAATATCGCTATCATAAATGAATTAAATAAACAGTACTGGGATATTTCGTATATTGGCAGTAAAGCGGGGATTGAAAAGGACTTAATCGCAAAGATTGACATTCCATATTATTCTATTTCGAGTGGTAAATTAAGAAGATATTTATCAAAAGAAAATATAAAAGATATATTCAAAGTAATGAAAGGCTGTTATGACGCAAGAAAAATTTTAAAGAAAATCAAACCAAATGTTGTTTTCTCAAAAGGTGGATTTGTATCTGTACCTGTTGTCATCGCAGCCCGCCAGTTGAAAATTCCTGTCATTCTGCATGAGAGTGATCTAACACCAGGTTTAGCCAATAAATTGTCTGTCCGTTTTGCTTCAAAAATTTTTACATCTTTTGAAGAAACCTTACATTATCTGCCAAAAGAAAAAAGTAAAGCAATCGGTTCTCCGATTCGAAAGGAAATACTAACTGGATCTGCCTCTAAAGGGAAGTTCTTCCTTGGTTTTACTAGTCAAAAGCCGATTCTTACAATTATGGGGGGGAGTTTAGGGGCCAAGAAAATAAATGAAATCGTTCGTGATAATTTAGATACATTATTACAATCCTATCAAATTGTGCATCTATGTGGGAAAGGAAATCTTTCAGAAGATCATGCAGGGATAAATGGATACAAACAATTTGAGTATGTCTATAATGAATTAGCTGATATCCTAGCAGCGACAGAATTCGTTATTACGAGAGGCGGATCTAATTCTATTTTTGAATTTCTTGCCTTAAAAATTCCTATGCTTATTATTCCATTAACCAAACAGCAAAGCAGAGGAGATCAAATATTAAATGGGAAGGTCTTTACGGAAAATGGTTACTCCTATATGATAGAAGAGGAAGCATTAACAAAAGAGCATTTTCTTCATACCTTAAAACAAATGCAAGAAAATAAGCAAGGTATGGCAGAAAAGATGGAAAAGAACAAAAGCAAAAATGCTTTAGAAGAAATTATAAAAGAATTAAATCGCTATTAATATACATGTATCAGGCTATAGGTAGAGTTTGCATCTTCCTCTCTACTTGTAGTCTTTTTCATTATGCAGAAGATGATTTCACTTGATAATTTTGATAGAAAAAGCCAAAATAAGAAAATGGAATTCGTATATTTGAACGGAAAGTAGGTAAAATCCATGCAATCATTTACAGACATTGGATTGTCTTCAACAATTATTGAAAAACTTCATAAACAAGGAATAAAACAGCCAACCCCTATTCAAGCAAAGGTTATTGCACCACTTCTTAAAGGAAGCGATGTAATTGCGCAAGCACAAACAGGTACAGGAAAGACTTTTGCTTTTATATTGCCGATTTTAGAAAAAATGATTATCGATGCAAATCATATACAAACACTAATTTTAACCCCAACTAGAGAACTTGCTATTCAGATAACGAATGAAATCATGAAAATGAAACAGGAAGCAGTAAATGTTCTTGCTGTATACGGGGGACAAGATGTCGACAAACAGTTGAAAGTCTTACAAAAAGACGTTTCCATTGTCGTAGCGACACCAGGAAGATTAATTGACCATTTAAAACGAGGAACAATTGATTTAAGCAAAATCTCCTATTTTGTTTTAGATGAAGCAGATCAAATGCTTCATATTGGCTTTTTAGAAGAAATTAGCTATATTATGCGACGTATCCCTAAGTCAAGACAAACAATGCTATTTTCCGCGACTATTTCAAGGGAAGTCGAAAAACTTGCGAAGAAATATACGAAAAACGCCGACTATTTTACTGTTGAAGCAAAACAAGGACCAGCAAAAACCGTTAAGCAAGTAAGTATACATACAACTGATCGTGCCAAGCAAGGTACATTAATGACCTTAGTGAAGGAAGCAAATCCGTATATGGCAGTCATTTTCTGCAGGACGAAACGTCGAGTAACTAAATTATATGAAGTATTGCTCGCAAATAAATTTAGCTGTGGTCAATTACATGGGGATTTATCGCAGACAAAAAGAGAGCAAGTAATGAAAGCATTTCGTGATGGAAAATTCCAATTGTTAATTGCGACAGATGTAGCAGCAAGAGGCTTAGATATTGATGGAATTACACATGTATATAATTATGATATTCCGCAAGATGCGGAGTCTTATGTCCACCGAATCGGCAGAACAGGAAGAGCTGGTACAGAAGGATATGCAGTTACCTTTTATTCATCTGATGATAGACCATTGTTAGATTCAATAGAGAATCAATTAGATATAAAAATAGAAAAAATACAGCAACCCAAAAAGACAGATTCAACTAAACAAAGCGAAGAATCTAAACCAGCGAAAAAGCCATACAAAAAACAAAGCCATACAAAAAAGAAGGACGAAGTTATTCGTTCGTCTCAATCAGATAAAAAGGGAAGTGACAATAAGCGTAAGTCATTTTCAACAAACAATAAACATAGGGGTAATTCAAGTCAATCCCCAACAAAAAAATGGGCGAAACCTAAAAAACGAGATGGAAAAAGATAAAGAAGGTTCCCCTTTGCTTTAGGTTCCTTTTGAGGATTTAAAGGGAGAATTTTAGGCTTAGCTATCCTAATTTTCTACCAAAAAAACGATTGTATAATGAAGGGAGTTCATTCCATTGTTAAAAAAAGAAATAAATAAGTATATAGAAGAGTGCAAATCACTAAATTCAGGAAAAGTAGTTCTTTTCGAAGAGGAAATGAATTATGTTAGAAAAGAAGGCCTTGCAGACGATCATATGGTGATGGAACAGACAGCTGAGCGTTTTTCTGATTTATATATGGAGCTTGCCAATAAAGAAACAGACGAAGTGGTGCAGGAAAATGCTCAAGAGAGGATTCTTGAGGATACTGTAGACTATTTAGAGAGAAATATAGACATTTATCTCTATGTAGAGACAAAAGCATTTGACATTGTCTCTATCGATTCTATGTCCATAGAAGTTGATTCTGTTTTTGGTACCTATGAAGTTTTATGTGGATTAAAGAGTCCTAAAAAAACAGAAAAAGAAATTCGAGCATTTATGGAGAATCAACTAATAGGTGATGACACGCCTTACCAATTAATGTTCAATGGTAACGATGGCGTTTGGGATGTCAATTTCCCGTTAGAAAAAATCAACGGCTTCGATAAAGAAATGCAAATCGGGGATGCGTTAAAATTAGCTTATTTATTTTTATTCTCTTTAAATGAAAAATTATCAGCATAGCACTTTTTTGTTTTAAAACCGGATAAAATTAGATACATTTCGAATGTTTGGAAGCGAGGGAGAGACTTGACAAAAGAATCAAATCAAAAAATACAGATCAAATCTAGCGAATTTTCATGGAATAGCGAAAACGGTGTATTCCACTTTGACGGCGCTCCAGCACTATTATTTTGGGATAATGCATTTGAGATTTTTTTAAGCACCATTATGGAAATTTCCGGTCCTGATGCATCTAATGCCGTTTTTGAGACAACTGGTTTCCGGATGGGACTGCTAGTAAATGATTATTATCAAAATCGCTTTTCCATTGAAGAAATTATCAAGAAATATAGTGAAATATATTCAAGTGCGGGCTGGGGAAATGTAACGATAACAGCGTTTAACAAAGACAAGCAAACGGTAACGGTACGTTTGAAAAATTCATGGGAGCACCGAATCTTCCAATCTTTAAATCCAAGCCAATCTGCTGTATTATTACCGAGTCATTGGGCAGGTGTTTTTAGCGGACTATTTAAAGAAAAGATGTGGTATGAGTTAACTAAAAGTCAAACGAGGGGAGATGAATATGATGAATTAAACATATTCGTTTCTAACCACACTCCCCATCAAAGTGTCCATGAACTAGTAAGAGGGAAAGAAACAAAATACATTACAGAATTAGAAACAATAGTTGAGGACCGCACGAAAGAGCTATCCACTTTGATCAGGCATTTATCTACACCAGTCATGCCTGTCATGAAAGGCATCCTCGCTATACCGCTAATTGGGAAATTTAATGAAGAGCGTTTTGAAGATTTACTGCAAAAAGGTTTGCAGGAATTTTCCGAGCGTCGAGCAAGTTATTTACTTCTTGATTTAACTGGAATAAGCGAATTCGATCAGTTTATTATTTTTCGACTGCAGGAATTGGTAAAAGCAATTGAATTAATTGGCGGGGAATGCATCCTCGTAGGGATTAATCCACATTTAAGTGTGCAAATTATTCAATCAGGCGTTGATTTAAAACATATCCATACCTTTGCGACATTAGAACAAGGCATTGAATATGCAATTGAAGCTCTTGGTTATCGGATTGAGAAACAACCCTGAGTTAACGAAATAAAATAGTATCCATCCCCATAGCTTAAGAGAATTAACCTTCCTGCTAAACTATGGGTTTTGGTTTATCCGATTAAGAGAGTGCCTGCAATTACATTCATACATCATTTAGAATTATTCTCCAAATGTCTTATCCCCACAGGCTATGGATTCTCTTAAACAGATTGAATCTGAGAGAATTTAACTTAAGAAGATTCTAAACTTCTTGTAGAATATGTTAAAGAAAAACACTAAACTCTCTTATCTAGTTTTGGCAGGAGTAATTAATATTTTAAGAACATAATGGGATCTGCCGACTAAATGAGGATATCATACGAAGTAAGTTACAATCTAGAAAGTCGAATTCCTATCAACATTAAGGAATTCGACTTTCTAGAGCAGATAATTCTTTTTGTATTAGTGCTCGGAATTCAGCGTCTTTTAAAAATTTCAGTTTAAAGCCATTCAAATTTCGAGATAGTTTTGTTTGTTCAAATGAAGTCAAATCATTTGCAAAAAAGGCCAACTCAGTCTGGTTACCGTCTTTATCTGTAGCATACATTGCCGTTGTAATAATAAATGCAGTAGATCCACCCTTTTGCCCTGCATGAACAAGCCATTTTCGATTGTTTGGATTTTCCATTAACTGTTCCATTACTGGATCAAGATATTTATAGGTGTTTTCATCAAAATATGTTTTGTTATTTAGTTTTTCCATAATATAGACATAATCCTCTGAAGTTGATCGCGGTAAACGATTAGACCATATTCTTTGAACATCCATGTCTAAAGTATTCACTATTTGTTTTTTTTCTTCAGCAGCTGGAGGGTGGTTCAGCCATTTATTGTGTATATCCATCGCTCTTTTACGATATTCAGAAATATCCATACTTTTCATTACTTCGAGCATTTCTTGTTTAGTTATATTTTGCTCCTTCATTAGCTGGGTAGGGATAAACAACGCACTTACTATCGGATACAAAGGTTCATGATTTGAAATCCCTAGGCTTTCTAGAGAAGTATTAATATTTTCAAGCCCTAGCACATGAATTAAGTATTCGGTATTTGCATTTGAGCTGTAAGCAATCATTCCCTTAGCTACTTCACTTAAATGAACTTTATCTGTCTCTTTACCATCGTTTAGGTTAGCAATCCAAGCTTCATGTGCTCCACCATCTGTTTTAGGAATATAAAAGCTGTTTAGTTCCTCTAAACTAACTTCCTGCAACGGATCAATTTTCCCCTCTGCTGCCTGTCGTGCATATTCCATGGCGATAATAATTTTAACGGTGCTTGCTAAAGGTAACTGTTTATTTTGATTAACTTTTACCCACTTTTGTTTATTATAGTTGATCGAAAGCGCAACTCTTTCACTTTTTGCATTTTCCTTAATAAATTGAAAAATATAATCAGGATCTTCCTTGTTAATTTCCTTCTTAAACATATAAATTCCCATTCCGATCATGAAACTTAGCAAAACGATAATACCTATTGTAATCCATAGTGTCATTTTCAAGACAATCTCCCTCATTTTCTATTTGTAATCTATCTACGAATAATAGGATAGATAAGTTTCAATTTTAAGGGTAATATTCCTCTCTCTTCTTCATAGTCTCTAATTTTCCTAGGTGGTATAAAACAATTGGTCCCGTTTCGCTTGTGGAGAATTATTTACTTTTAGGTTTTAGCAATCTTCTTTATGTTTATGAATACTTTGGAGATTTCTTGCAATTGTAAAGCAATCATTAATCATTAATTTAGCTGATTCACCACAAGAAATAATGAAAACAGTTAATTTATACTACCATAGGAAATAAACTTGCTTTATACTTACTACTCAAATTAGAATATTTTGTTATATTTAGTTAGAAATAGTTAAAGAGCTATAGCTTAGAAGATAGTTCTGCTTTGAGTTTAGATATATTTTTTGTACTACTGGTTAGTGAAGAAGCTTTTTCTTCTTACAGGTAAATATTAAAATAGGAAGGAAGATTTGAATGTCAATAATTGATATAAAGATATTGATTACAGGAGTAACAGGGACTTTAGGTGGTGAGGTTGCAAAAAGATATTTAAAGGAAGGTGCAATGGTCAAAGGGTTAGTAAGAGACGAAAAGAGTTATAAAGAAATGAAAGAAATCGGCATAGAACCAATTATAGGAGAACTTACTAATCGAGGTTCATTAGTAGAAGCAGCTAAAGATATTGATATTATTATTCATTGTGCGGCTTATTTAGGCGAGGATTTAGAGAAAGCGATGAATTCAAATGTAATTGGTGTGGAAAATTTAGCGAGCGTAGCAATAGAATTAGGTATAAAGAGATTTGTACATATATCAACTTTATCCGTTTATGGCGAGCCAACAGAGGGATATTTTGATGAAAATTCACCAATTACAGAAAGTCATCCGGAAGTATATATTAAGACTAAAGCTCATTCTGAAAGAATTCTTAATAAGTATAAAAATAATGGACTCGGCTTAATCATTTTAAGACCTGGAGCGATTTGTGCAGAGAAAAACTCCTATTGGGGTGATAGACAAGTTGAACGGATGATAAATACCGACATTGTTAACTGGGTAAATCCAGATGACCTTATACCATGGGTACATAGAGATAATTTGATTGAAATGATTTTTGTCGCTATATTAAAGGGTATTAGTGGTGAAATTTATAATGCAATTGATGGAAACTATCCTGATAAAGAATATAGATTAGAATTAATAAATGCTATAGGTAAAAAATATATACTACCAGAGCGCAGATTAGAACGTCCAATTTATTCTAATAAAAAAATCAAAGGATTAGGATATATGCCAGTTAAAACATTTGAAGAAACTATTTCTAACCTAAAAAAAGTTGCTTTGAAGCACAATAAATATATTAACTAATAAATAACTAAAGGAAAATGAAAGGACTGATGCAATTAATGGATATTAGAAAACCTAATGATCTTGAATTAAAAATGGTATTATCTCTTTCGCCACAAGCTATTTTTGATGGTACTTTAGGACAAGTTGAACCTACGAAGGAAAAAATTGACCAGCTTGTTAAACCACTTTTGGAAAAAGGAAGCTACTATTTAATAGCCACAAAAAACAACAAAATAATGGGCTGGATTTTTATAGGGACAAGCAAAGACCAATTTACTGATAGGATGATTGGATTTATTTACGAGCTATTTGTTATAGAAGAATTCAGAGGGAAAGGAATCTCCAAACTGTTAATGAGAGCAGGTATTGACCATCTAAAACAAGATGGATATTCAGAAATCCGTCTAAGTGCATTTGCAGGGAATCACGCAATTAAACTGTATGAGAAATTGGGATTTAACATCAGGACAATTACTATGAGTTTACAGTTATAAGAGACTAACTTATTTTATTAATGAGTGTTAATCAAAAAGGTAGCCAACCTACCTTTTTGTTCAGATATTAACGCGGAGATCAGGTTAACATAATTTGCATTCTTTGTGTGGCTGAGACAATAGAAGAAACCCCCTGGTTTAAACAACACTTAAACATACATTTTCCATTTCCTTTCGTAAAACAACCTCCGAAAATATACTTTCTACATTATAAACATTGGTATTTTCACCTAAAATAACTTCATATATTCAATTTATTAATACTCTAGTAAAAGGCACTGTTGTTTGCTTGTTATTAAACAATAGTGACAGCAGCTTGTAAATGATCAATTCTTTTTCATAATCCTGAGTATGTTTATTGTTTAAGACTATGCAAAATAAATCTACAGCTGCTGACCAGACAGCTTTATTTAGTTATTGTTCCCTTTCATCGTGACTTCCTTCCTTTTATCCAATTGTTCTTCCCCCCAATAGCAAATTGCATCTAATACAGGAATCAGTGACAAACCCTTATCTGATAAAGAATATTCTACTTTTGGAGGCACTTGAGGATATTCCTTCCGATTAATTAGTTGATCACTCTCTAGTTCCTTTAATGTATTGGTTAGTGTTTTAAAAGAAATATTGCCAAGCCTCCGTTTCAACTGGTTATAGCGAATAGGGTTATTGTTTAAATATAAAGCATATAAAACTGTCATTTTGTATTTCCCACCAATTAATGACAAAGTATATCCAAAACCAGTATCCTTCAAATTCTCTTCAAATAGATAAGAATCGTTTTCCATTCAGCACTCTCCTTTAGGTTAGTATCACACTTTAATTACCGTACTTGTAAAAATATATAGCATACAATAAGATGAATGTACATCAAAATATGATGCAAATAAGGGAGAAGGAGGAACTAGTAATGAAAACAATCGTCTATGCACATCCATGGGAAGGAAGCTATAATCATGCAATCTTAAATTCTATCACGAAAGACTTAGAAGCTAAGGAAGAAACATTTCAAGTGATCGATCTTTATAAAGACGGGTTTAATCCAGTATTTACAGCAGAAGAATTGGCGCAATTTAATAGTGGAGAAACACCATATGAATTAGTTAAGGACTATCAAAAAAAATTAAGTCAGGCAACTGAGTTGATTTTTATATTTCCTGTCTGGTGGTGGGACTTACCTGCTATTCTAAAAGGGTTTATTGATAAAGTGATGTTGAGCGGATTCGCTTTTCTCGAGGATAAAACAACAGGTGCTTTGAAAGGCTTATTGACAAATATAGAAAAAACAACTGTGATTTCAACTTCTACAACGGATAAAGATTATATTGAATCTGAAGGAGGCAATGCTATTCAAGGAGTTTTCATTAACCGAACTTTAGCTGACCTGGGAGTTAAAAACGAATACACTAAATGGATTCATTTTTCTAGAGTTAACTTAACAACAGATGAGAAGAGGAAGCAATTTTTAAGAGAAATAACCCAAGAAATTTAAAGTAGATGGAATGAAAGAACGATATTTATGAAGAAATATACTTAAACGAATAGTAGCGTTCGCATTATAAGCTTAACCAGTTTTCAATGGTTGACCTTTTTTAACAGAATCTATTATACTAGCAGCCAGACTAGGCCATATGTGGGTGGGCATTGAACCTGTCAACTAAACTGTCCGCCCCCTATTTGTAGAAACATGTTTGAGGCTGGTTGGGACGTAGATCTTGTATAACAGCGAAGCTATGATACTTCAAGAAGGAATAGGAGTTACGGGTAAGTAATTTATAAAAGGAAGATAAGCAATAAACTGTAGTTAGTAAGGGTGGTTAGTTAAAAGTTTATTAAGGGGTAGTTTTCTTACTATTATGCTTACTGTGGCATAGATAAGTTTTATTAATGATAATTTACAACGTTTTATAGAGGCCCATACAACCAGTCATCTTCATTTTTATGAGCAAGTTTCTCATCTAAATGAAGGATTTACAAACTTTACATATTGATCATAAAGTGTCATAAATAGTTTTTCATGGTTTTGGCAAAAATAAGGGAGGAAATAAAAAGGAGAGAATGAATAAATGCCGGAATTGCCAGAAATGGAAAACTATAAAATCTTATTAAATAAATTGATTACCACTCAACCCATTACCTCGATAGCCGTTAACCGAGAAAAGTCCATTAATATTACGAAACAATCATTTGAGAATCAATTAGTGAATACTACTATTCTTCGCGTGGAAAGGCGTGCGAAACATCTACTCTTTTACTTAAACAATCAAAAGGTTCTTCTATTGCATTTAATGTTAGGTGGATGGATGTTTTTTGGAACCGAAAAAGAAAAACCAAATAGAACCATTCAAATCCAACTAACATTTGGAGAAAATCACTTGTATTTTATTGGACTCCGATTAGGTTATCTACATTTACTAACTCTTGAAGAATGTAAAGAAAGGCTGAACGACTTAGGTCCAGATCCTATTGAACCTCATTTTACTGAAAACAGCTTTCAAAACATCATTAACTCTAGGAAGGGGACAATAAAGCTTAAATTAGTCGATCAACATTTTATCTCAGGTATTGGCAATTGTTACTCCGATGAAATCTGCTTTGATGCGCAAATCTTACCGACTCGGAAACTAGAGGATTTAAAAGAAATGGAGCTAAATAAGCTCTATAATTCCATACTGAAAATATTAAGAGCGGCAACTCATATGGGTGGTTATATGGAGCATCCCCTTTATATAGGGGATAAAAAAACCGGAGGATATGATAAGCTTTGCAAAGTATATGACAGAGAAGGAGAAATATGTCCAAGGTGTCAGCACAAAATAGTATTTATAAAAGTATCTTCTAAAAAGTGTTTTTATTGTCCAGGTTGTCAGTTTTAATTATTCATGCGGATAATTCTGCAATTCCTGGACATAATATACTTTTAACAACTCAACGCACTTTTATCAAGGAGAAGTATAAGGAGTGAGAAGATGACTTTATGGAAAAAGGGAATAATAGTAGTAATGTTATTCTCTATATTCTTGTCTGGAAGCACACCTAACACATTTTCACCGAAAGTATTCGCAGCAGAAGATCATAAAAAAGCTACATTGTCCACGGCACTTGAATCACTGTTAAATATAGAACCAGAACTAAAAGGAAGTTTAGCAGGAATTAGCATTCGCGAACAAGAAACAGGGAAAATTGTTTATGAACATATGGCCGATTTACGACTAACGCCAGCTTCTAATATGAAGTTACTAACTTCAGCAGCAGCATTGAACATTTTAGGAGAAGACTATCAATTTATTACAGAAATTTATGGAGATGGAAGAGTAGAAGATGCTCATTTAAAAGGAAACTTATACATAAAAGGAAATGGGGATACAAGCCTTTTAGCCTCTGATTTAGCAAAACTCTCGAAAGAAATTAAAAGGAAAGGGATTAGCTATATAGATGGAGATATAATAGGCGATGACTCCTGGTATGACAACATTCCTTTTTCAAGTGATTTGGCATGGAGTGATGAATCTACCTATTACGGGGCCCCAATTTCCGCTTTAACACTATCACCAGATAAAGAATATGACGCAGGTACTGTATTGCTTGAAATAAAACCTGGTAAGAAAAAAAATGAACCCGTCATAATCAATACTTTGCCAAGAACAAGCGAAATTAAAATTGTCAATAATGGTATAACAGCAGATAAAGAATCTGCTGCAAGTTTAAAAGTTAACAGAGAACATAACAGTAAAGTAGTAACAATAACAGGAAGCCTGCCAATTGACGATTCCTTAAAAAAAGAGTGGGTATCTGTTCATGATCCTACAAGCTATACATTAGATGTGTTTCAACAAGCTTTAAAGAAAGAAGGAATACAGTGGAAAGGGGTGGTCAAAAAAGGAAGAACACCACAAATTGCTTCTATCCTTACCACTCATTCTTCGATTCCTCTCCGTGAATTGCTACTTCCATTGCTGAAATTAAGTAATAATACAATTGCTGAGACATTAATCAAGGAATTGGGAGTAGTCAAAAAAGGAGAAGGTAGCTTTGCAAAAGGACTCGAGGCCTTAGAAGAAGAATTAGTGGCTTTTCATCTTGATCCAACTAAGATGGTTATTCGAGATGGGTCCGGTATATCGCCTATAGATTTTATTTCAGCAAACGACTTAAGTTTGTTTTTATATGAAGTACAAGCACAACCATGGTTTCCCTCATTTAGTCAATCATTACCTGTATCAGGTCACGAGGAAAAAATGATTGGCGGAACACTGCGCCATCGATTGAATTCTGAGAATACTAAAGGAAAAATCCTCGCAAAAACGGGGACACTTACCTCTGTAAGTTCATTATCTGGCTACATGGAAAGCAAAACAGGCAAGAAATATATTTTTTCTATTTTATTGAACCATCTAACGGATGAAGATAAGGGAAAAAAGATTGAGGATAAGATAATGGAAACATTGGCAGAATATTGAGGTGGCTGCTTTGAAATATCCGTTCCTATTTTTTCAAATAGGAACGGATATTTTTTATAAATTATTTTTCGCCATTTTTGCTAAGTCGGTAATGTATGCGAAAAAGTCATCTCTCTTTACATCATATACAACAGAAACAGGCCGGCCATTGTCACTTATTAAGGTTCTCCCTTGGGACGGCGCTTCTGTTAAAGCAATTGATTTAACTTCTTTCATTTTAACTAGTTCTTTTTTTCCAATCGTTGCTGTTGTTAGTACATCCCAAAGATAATAGGTAGAGTTCGTTTCTACATGAACAAGAGGAGGACATGCAGCATAGCATTGACCAACAAAATCAATCCCTGTAAATTTTCTTAATGATGCCCAATGATTGCGGACAGAGAGGGTTAGTGGAACTTGATTCGTACTTTCTAGCGCTACCATTTCAATCTGTAAATCACTAGCCCAAACAGCTGCAACTGCCCAAGGATCCCAAAAAGCATTCCATTCAGCAGTTCCATCATGTTCTGGTTCCTGTACATTACCAACCTCTAAAAATGTTCCACCCATCCAGACTAATTTTTCAATTTTTTCTTGAATATCTGGAGCGATTTCAAGTGCTCTTGCTAAATCTGTCAGCGGTCCAGTAAATAAGAGTGTTGTTTTATCGGGATTTCCCCTTACTGTTTTAATTAAATGTTCATGTGCTGGAAGTTCACTTTCAGGGGTATTTATTTCACCGCTTTCATTTAAAATCGGCAAGGCATCCACATAAAACGTGTGCATTCTCCATTCTTTCGGAAATGGATTAACCCCGCGAGAATTAGATCTAGCAACTTCTACTGGTCCTTGACCAAATCGATCAATAATCTTTCTACTTGCACTGATGCCTGGTTCTAAATAGCCATCTGCTGGGATAACTGATACACCAATTAAGTCTACTTCATCCATTTGTAAGAGAAGAAACAGAGAAACTAAATCATCAATTCCGGCATCATGATTAAAATATACTTTCTTTTTCAAAAAATTCACTCCTATGTAAATAAACTTATAAACTAGTTATTTTCTATACCTATTCTATAATACTATCAGATCAATGTGAATAATTAGTAAATTAAATAAAATATCTATTTATTAATAATATTCAATTTAAGCTTTAAGTGACAAGAATGTTTAATGAAGAAAAAGAACTTGGAAAACCTCCAAGTTCTCAAAACAATATAATTATTAACAACAGCCTTACTTACGACCGAAGTCTGCTTTGATTTCACCATACTTATTCGTATCCCATTTTAGAATTTTATTTGAATAGTTATTTTGCTTCAGCCATTTTTCGGCACGCTCAATTAATTGCCACAATTCTTCTGTACGCTTATCTCTTACTAATGTTGTATTAGCCTTTTTATTACGTACCCAAGCTAACGCCGTCATACTATCACTGTATATGGTGGTGTTCTTGCCTTGTTTTTGCAAAAGACTTAATGCATGTACAATTCCTAAAAATTCGCCAATATTATTCGTACCGAATACTGGACCATAATGGAAAAGAACTTCTCCTGTTTTCGTATCAACGCCTTGATATTCCATCATTCCAGGATTACCACTACATGCCGCATCAACAGAAATGCTATTTTCCTCAATCGCCGCCAATGTTTTATTAGATTGTTTTTGAGCGGAAGAACTTTTGGATGCTGATTTTGATATATTTCCATCTTGCTTAAAGGCTTTTTCTGCTTCCTCCAAAGTAGGAAATGACTTAAAAGAAGCACCTTTAAAACCTTTTGTTTGCTTTTCACATTCCGCCCAAGTAGAGAAAATCCCTGTTTTTCTACCATTCCATACTACATAATATTTTTTTGCTGCCATATTTTCATCCAACCTTTCACAACTATTAAATAATCATATCACAGGAAGGGATCGAAACGAAAATGCTGACAGATCTCCACAATATGTTTGAAAAGGCTTTCTATAAATCTAGGAATTTACTATAATGATGTTGAGTAAAATAGGGAGGGGAAATAAATTGCTGCAATTACTTCCACTAATGATTGAACGAGTCGGTATTTTAGTTATTTTTGCCTTCTTATTATCGAGAATAAAGATTTTCCGATCGATTATTCATCATGAGTCACAATGGCACGATAAACTATCGTTAATTCTTATCTTTGGCGTCTTCGGAATAATTAGTAATTATACTGGAGTCGAAATATTAAAAGGAAGTATTAGCACCCATACATGGCAGCATGAATTAGATGTTTCAAGTGCTATTGCTAACACAAGAATTATGGGGGTAGCCATTGGTGGAATGATTGGTGGCCCATTAGTTGGCCTGGGAGTAGGATTAATAGCTGGCCTTCACCGATTAACTTTAGGTGGATTCACTGCACTAGCTTGTGGATTATCTACCATTGCTGCTGGATTATTGACTGGACTGCTTGGGAGGAAATACTCCATTAAACAGGATTCTGCATGCAAAGCAGTGATTATCGGCATCACCATGGAAATTATTCAAATGCTATTTATCCTTTTAATTGCTGCCCCTTTTGAGCTTGCATTCGAACTTGTCAAAATCATTGCTTTTCCAATGATTGTCATTAATGGGTTTGGAATGCTGATTTTCATCTATATCATTCAAAATATTCTGTTAGAGGAAGAAAAAACGAAAGCAGCACAAACGAATATTGCTTTAAATATTGCTCAATCTACGCTTGCTTACTTTCGTCAAGGACTAAATCCTGAATCTAGCAAGCAAGTTGCTAAAATTATGCTAAAAGCTACTAATGCTGATGCAGTATCCATAACGAATCGATCCATTGTTTTGGCACATGAGGGCCTCGGCGGAGATCATCATATCCCATTAGAGAAAACTTCTACCAAACTAACAGAAAAAGTGTTAAGGGAAGGAAATATTCTTATAGCGAAAAAGAAAGACGAGATTCAATGCAGCAATCAAGCATGTCCGTTGCACGCTGCCATTTTGTTACCATTGAAAGCAAATAATAAAACTGTCGGCACTCTTAAATTATATTTTGCCAATCCCAAAAATATTCAATTAGTAGAATATACTTTGGCAGAAGGGTTAAGCAAGTTATTTTCTTTACAGCTTGAATTAGCAGAAGCAGAATTACAACAAAAATTATGGAAGGATGCAGAAATTAAAGCATTGCAAGCACAAGTTCATCCTCATTTTCTTTTTAACAGTATGAACACCATATCTGCGCTAATTCGTACAGATGGAGAAAAAGCACGGCAGATGATCCAAAGATTATCTACTTATTTCCGCAGCAACATACAAGGGGCTAAAAATATGCTGATCCCTTTAAGTCAAGAATTAGAGCATGTTCATGCCTTTTTAGCATTAGAAGAAGCGAGATTTCCCAATAAGTTTATTATAAAAGAGTCCATAGAGCCGGAATTAAAAAAAGTCCTTATTCCGCCGTTTACATTACAACCTCTAGTAGAAAACTCCATTCGTCACGGTTTTTCCAAGGGTACAGTTGGGACCATCACGATATGTGCATATAGAGAGAAAGATAGGATGGTATTAATTACAGAAGACGATGGGAAAGGCATGAGTGAGGACACTCTATACATGATTGGGCAAAAAAATATATCCTCCAGTACAGGAACAGGTACGGCACTTTGGAATATTCAGGAACGAGTGAAAAAGTTATATGCGGAGAAAGGCAAATTCACCATTGAAAGTGAATGGAATAGAGGAACAAAGGTGATGATTACATTGCCTTCTAAGGAACCAAGCATATGGAGGGAAGTAGATGATTAAAGCATTAATTGTCGAAGACGAACCATTAGCAAGAGATGAATTAAAATATCTCTTGAAAAGAAGCAGCAAAATAGAGATAGTGGCCGAATGTGATGATTTGGAAACAGCTCTGTACATAATTGATAATCAAAAAATAGACGTTATTTTCTTAGATATTCAACTTGGGGAAGATAATGGAATGAATTTAGCGGAACAGTTAAAGCATACCGCAAATCGCCCGGAAATTGTCTTTGCAACTGCATATGATGAATATGCACTTCAAGCTTTTGACGTAAATGCTGTCGATTATATATTAAAACCGTTTGAAGAAGAACGAATTAATCAAACGATTTTAAAGATCCAGAATCAGCGGAGCGAAACTAAAGAAGAAACACACGGAAAAGCGCCAAGCAAATCGTCTCTTCAAAGTAATAAGTTAGCCGTCACAGCCAATGACAAAATAAAGATTATTGATTTAGATAAAATCGTCTATATAAGTGCACAAAATGGCAAAACATTGCTAATTACAGAAGAAGAGGAATTGGTCATTACTTTTACATTAACGCAATTAGAGCAAAAGTTAGTAAATAGTCCCATTATGAAAGTACATCGGTCTTTTTTAGTTAATAAAGAAAAAATTTGTGAAATCGAACCATGGTTTAATTCTACGTATTTACTATGCATGAATAATGGCGAAAAAGTGCCTTTAAGTAGAAACTATACAAAAGAGATTAAACAATTATTCGGATTTTAAGTAATTTTAATTGTTATATATACAGACTGGATATTGTATTTTATCCAGTCATTTTTGCATTTCAGCTAGTTTTCTATGCATTTTACCTTGAAAACGCTTTTTTATCCTTTTCATTTTTTATAATAAAACCATTAAAGGAGGTAGATAAAATGAATGCGGTTACAATCGTTATTGCATCTGCTTGTATTTTAATGATTGCTTATCGGTTATATGGGACTTTTATGGCAGTAAAAGTATTAAAGCTTAACGATAAAGAAAAAACTCCAGCACATGAACTTAATGACGGAAAAGACTATGTACCGACCAATAAATGGGTGACCTTTGGACACCATTTCGCAGCAATAGCGGCAGCTGGTCCCCTTGTAGGACCTATTCTTGCTGCACAGTTTGGTTATTTGCCTGGATTGATTTGGCTGTTGATTGGGGCTGTTATCGGAGGGGCTGTACATGATGCGGTCGTATTATTTGCGAGTATGAGAAAAAAAGGAAAATCATTATCTGAAGTAGCAAAGGAAGAACTTGGCCCCGTTGCAGGTTTTTGCACAGGACTTGCTATGTTATTTATTATCACCATTACCATGGCTGGTTTATCGATGGTAGTTCTACATGCTTTAGAAAGAAATCCATGGGGGACATTCTCGGTAGGAATTACTATCCCAATTGCAATGGGTGTAGGCATATTTTATAAAAAAACAGGTAATCTCAAACTATGCACAACCATTGGATTTATTCTGTTAATGATAGGTGTATTTGTAGGACCGATGATCCAAGACACCGTAATGGGAGATTGGTTAACTCTTGATACAAAAACATTAGCTATTATTCTTCCTATTTATGCATTCTTTGCAGCTGCTCTACCTGTATGGCTGTTATTGGCACCGCGAGATTATTTAAGTAGCTTTATGAAAATCGGTGTATTTATCGCCCTTATTATTGGTGTATTTATTATTAACCCTGCTATTGAATTTCCTGCATTTACGGAATTTGTAAATGGAGGGGGACCAGTTATCGCAGGACCAGTATGGCCGTTTATTTCCATTACGATTGCATGTGGTGCTATTTCCGGATTTCATGCCTTTGTCGGCTCTGGCACAACACCAAAGATGCTTGATAAGTGGACTGATATTAAAGTAGTTGGTTTTGGTGCGATGCTCGTCGAATGTTTAGTAGGGATTATGGCACTTATTGCTGCAACTGCTCTTCATCCCGGAGATTATTTCGCGATCAATTCTAGCCCAGAAGTATTTCGAACACTTGGCATGAGTGTATCAAACTTACCAGAATTAAGTCGGGAAATCGGCATTGATTTAGAAGGAAGAACGGGAGGGGCAGTTACCTTAGCAGTTGGAATGTCTTATATTTTCACAGAAATTTCTTGGTTCTCCCATCTAGCATCTTATTTCTTCCAATTTGTGATTATGTTTGAAGCGGTCTTTATATTAACAGCCATTGATGCAGGGACGAGAACTGCACGCTATTTAATTCAAGATTTTCTTGGTGAGTTCTACAAACCACTAAAAAGAGTGGATTGGCTGCCTGGTTCTATTTTCGCAAGTGCATTAGCATGTTTAATGTGGGGATATCTCTTATTTTCAGGAGATATTAGCTCGGTATGGGCACTATTCGGTGTCTCAAATCAGCTCATGGCAACGATCGGGCTGATTGTTGGAGCAACCGTTATTTTAAAAGTGGCTGATAAACGTAGATATATGCTGACTTGTCTTATACCGATGGCATATTTATTTGTAACAGTAAATTATGCTGGGGTGTGGATGGTTAAAAACGTTTATTTAAACCCAGAAGCGTCAGGTTATAATGTGCTTAATGCCGTACTATCAATCATCATGCTAATATTAGGGGTTATCATAATTATAGCTGCAACCAAAAAATGGTTTGACACCTGGAATACGCCCCGCGTTCATGTGGAAGCACCGAATCTAAATTAAGATAGAATGGTTTAAACTAATTTTCCTGTCAAAGCTATACCCAAATAATCTACGAATCTTGCTGTGTTATTTCGTATGATTGTTTGGGTTTTTTATTCATTTGAAAATTGATTTTCCATCTGACTTATATTTTAAAAATGGAAGTGACTATAAAAAGATTTATATTTGTTCTTATTCCCATGTCCATTCCCATTTTGCATATATCCACACTATCTTCCCCCAATAAATAGATTTCTCAAATAAAAATTATAAACGAATCCTAATAAGTGTATTCTATGTATACGTATACTTAAAAACTTATTGTCAATAGTTTAACTTTATGGAATTATGGATAGTAAGGGAGAAGTATTTTTGTTATATTACCTAGTAATAATTTTAATAAAAATTTTCTTGCCATAAATAAACGTAAGGAGTTCTTCTATGGATTATAAACACAGTGAAACAAAATGGATGGTAGCCATTTGTTTTTTTGTACTTTTATCTGTAATTTTAAATATCTTTGCTGCTTCTATAAATAAAGAGCTTTTTATTCTACTGCAATTAATTATTACTAGTGGCTTACTATATGTTTTTTATCAATTAATAAAAAAGTTCACCTATGTACTTGGCGAATTTGCTCAAAGCAATAAAAAATTACAGTCTATTTTTGACACACTGGACATTGCGATTTGGTTTCATGATTTGAAAACAAATAAATTAATGGTAACAGCTGGAATTGAAGCTATTTATGGTTATTCAGCAGAGGCATTTTATAAAAATTACAATTTGTGGAAAGATGTAATCCACCCAGCTGATCAAGAAGTTTTGGCGGAACGAGCAGAGCTTTTAACCCATCAAGATGTCGTTGTCAGCACTTATCGTATTATTAAACCAGATGGAAAAATCCGCTGGATAAAAGATAGAGGAATCGCTGTATTTGATAAAACAACTGGGGAAATGACCGAGTTTACAAGCGTGTTAATTGATATAACGGATAGCAAAGAAAACGAAGATAAATTCAGTAAACTGGTCGATATTTCACCAGATATTATTGCAGTAGTAGTTGATTACAAGTTTCAATATATAAATAAGGCTGGCACCAAAATGTTAGGTAAAGACTATAGTTCTTTACAGGGACTAGCCATAAGCGATTTACTTTTTGCAGATACTTATCAAAATATTGTGCAACAATATAAGAAAAGCAAAAAGTTAAACCAAAATGTCGTTGAGATGGAAATTGAATTGACGAAAGAATTAACGAAAAACGTATTTTTGGAAATCAATTGCATGCCAATTCTTTTTGGCGGACAAGAAGCTGTTTTGGTTGTTGGAAGAGATATTACATCCCGGAAACAGGCGGAATTAAAAATTAAAGAACTAGCTTTCACAGATACGCTAACAAAATTACCAAATCGAAACAGTTGTATGCATCATTTAAATGATCGACTCTATAACCAAGAAGTGGAAAGAATGTCTATATTGTTTTTAGACTTGGATCAATTTAAACGAATAAATGATACGAAAGGACATGGGATAGGAGATATCATTTTACAAGAAGTATCTACTATTTTGCAATCAGCTATCGAAAAAAATGATTTTGTTGCTCGCCTGGGGGGAGATGAATTTTTAATCCTATTAGAGAATAAAACAAAATTAGAAACAGCTGAGACTGCCCAAAAAATAATAAACCACTTTTCTTATCCTATTGTAGTGAAAGATGACGAATTTTTCGTGACACCAAGTATCGGTATCAGTATGTATCCATTAGACGGAAAAGATCAAGAATCATTAATAAAAAATGCCGATACAGCGATGTATGTTGCCAAAGACCAGGGAAAAAATAATTTTCAATTTTACTCCGCTTCCATTGCAGAAAAAGGAGCGCGAAAAATGGAATTGGAGATGGCACTAAGAAGAGCTATTATCAATAAAGAACTAGAGTTGTACTATCAGCCGCAAATCAATATCTATACTGGCAGCATATTTGGTGTCGAAGCTCTGCTACGTTGGAAACACCCGGTATACGGCTATTTGTCTCCAGATGAATTTATCCCAATTGCTGAGGAATCTAATCTAATACTATCGATTGGAGAATGGGTCATAACGGAGGCATTTGCGCAGAAAAAGAAATGGGAAAGAGAAGGAAAAAAAGATTTAAAACTTGCTATCAATATTTCGGCTCGTCAAATTCAATACACTGATTTCATACCTTTTCTACAAAAAGAAATAACAAGATTAGAAATAAATCCAGAAAAATTCGAGTTAGAGATAACGGAAAGCATTATGCAAAATATTGAATTAGCCCAAATCGAATTAGCTAATATTAAAAACCTTGGCTTTCAAATATCGATTGATGATTTTGGCAAAGGCTATTCTTCGTTAAGTTATTTAACATCACTGCCTATTGATACCATTAAAATTGATAAAACTTTTATTGATGATATTTGCCATCCTATCCACAAAGGCTCTTTAGCTAAAGTCATTATTGATATGGGACATAATATGAATTTTTTTGTCATTGCAGAAGGAGTAGAGACAGAAAATCAAATCGATTTTCTCATTAAACATCAATGCGATATCGTACAAGGTTATTACTTTAGCAAACCATTGACCTCATCTGAGTTAGAAAAGTACTATTTATAAACGAGAAATCTTTTTCATTTTTTGTTTCTAAGGATATACTATTATCATAAAGAAATTCTTTTTTATATTTTATAAAAAGGGATGCAAAAATTTTTCGTAAAGTTGGTGAAAAAATGCCTTGTCAATCTAATGAAGAATTAGAAAGTATCTTGTTAGAAGCAAAACAATATACACATAATGGGAAAGTTGCTGATTATATCCCAGCACTTAGCAAAGCAAACCCAGATGATTTATCTGTAGCTATTTATCACTCTGATGGTACATGTTATTCAGCAGGCTGCATTCATGAGAAAATTACTTTACAAAGCATTTCAAAAGTCATTACTTTAGCATTAGCACTAATTGAATCAGGAGAAGAGTATGTTTTTAGTAAAGTTGGCTATGAGCCTACTGGCGATCCATTTAATTCTATTGTAAAACTAGAAATGAGTAACCCATCGAAGCCATTAAATCCGATGATAAACGCAGGCGCTCTTGCTGTTACTCATATGATTGAAGGGAACACAGTCGATGAACGATTCCAGAAGATCATTGAATTTGTTAAGCTCTTATCAGGAAATAGTGATATAGGTTATTCAGCAGAGGTGGCTAAATCAGAATTTGATACATCGCATTTGAATAGAGCACTTTGTTTCTTTATGAAACAACATGGCATCATTAATGAAGATGTGGAAGAATTATTGGATTTATATACAAAGCAATGTTCAATCGAAGTAAATTGTTTAGATTTAGCACGAATCGGGATCGTATTTGCTTTAGATGGTAAGGAACCTGTCACAAACAAACAGTTAATGCCAGCACATGTAGCTCGTATTTGCAAAACATTTATGGTTACATGCGGCATGTATAATGCATCTGGAGAATTCGCTGTTCGGGTCGGAATCCCTGCAAAAAGTGGTGTTTCCGGCGGAATTTTAGGCGCAGTACCTTCTCGCTTTGGAATTGGCATTTCTGGTCCCGCACTAGATGACAAAGGCAATAGTGTTGCGGGCTTAAAACTATTAGAAATTCTTGCAAAAAAATATGATTTAAGTATGTTCTAATAATAAAGCTTATCACTAATCTTTTCTATTAAAAATGAGGATTAGTGATTTTTTGGTTATTCCCCAATCTGTTCGGGTAACATAACTGTACCAATTGTTTAAAAGGGGGATAAACATGAGTTTAACACCTCAGCAGCGTATAGAATTACATGGTTTTAACAATTTAACTAAGTCATTGAGCTTTAATATGTATGATATCTGTTATACTCGAACAAAAAGCGAGAGAGAAGCTTATCTTCAATATATCGATGAGCAGTATAACGCTGAGCGGCTGACGAAAATCTTGAAAAATGTTTCCGATATTATTGGCGCACATGTTCTAAATATTGCAAAGCAAGACTATGAACCACAAGGAGCAAGTGTAACACTGCTCGTATCTGAGGGACCAGTTGCTGATACTTCAAAAGAAGTATTTGAGGAATCACCTGGACCACTTCCAGGCTCCGTTGTTATGCATCTCGACAAAAGCCATATAACGGTCCATACATATCCTGAATATCATCCAGATGAAGGAATCAGTACATTTCGTGCCGATATTGATGTTTCGACGTGTGGAGAAATTTCGCCATTAAAAGCACTAAACTATTTAATCCACTCTTTTGATACAGATATAATGATTATAGATTATCGTGTAAGGGGATTTACCCGTGATATACATGGGCATAAACTATTTATCGATCATGATATCAATTCCATTCAAAACTATATTCCCGAAGAAGCAAAATCACAATTTGATATGATTGATGCTAATATCTATCAAGAAAATATATTTCATACAAAATGCAAGTTAAAACAATTCCATTTAAATAATTATTTATTTGCCTGTAAAGAAGAAGAACTGACTGAAGATGATCGTATGATGATAACAGCAAAACTCACACAGGAAATGAATGAAATTTTTTATGGGAAAAATATAAAGTGATCTATTACAAAACTGGCGACAACTTTTAAATAAAGCGAAGCCAGTTTCTTCATTTATCGTAAGATATTTATAAATCTAATGTATAAATATACTAACGATATTATTTTTAAACATATTTTTTCTAGCTTTTTTATAAAAAATTGGTAAACTATTATTGTAGAAAGATAGAAAGGTGCGAAAATGATGAAACAAATCATCCTAGATACAATTAATGAAAACGAAGCAAAATTTAAAGATATAAGTATTTATATTGGAGAAAATCCTGAGTTAGGCCATGAAGAATTTAAAGCTTGTGAAATTTTAACTGATACCTTAAAACAGCATGGTTTTAACGTTGAAATAGGGATCTGTGATTTACCTACTGCCTTTAAAGCAACCTTTGACAGCGGCAATGATGGTCCCGTTATCGGCTATATGGCAGAATATGATGCACTTCCTGAGCTTGGTCATGCATGTGGACATAATTTAATCGGGACTATGGGAATTGCTGCTGGAATTGGTCTTAGTAAAGTTTTAAGCGAAACAGGAGGAAAAGTGATTGTTTACGGTACGCCTGCTGAGGAAACAAAAGGCGGGAAAGTAACAATGGCAGAAGCAGGAATTTTTGAGGAGCTAGATGTGGCAATGATGGTCCATCCATTAGATAATTATATGACGAGCGGCGATTCACTTGCAATGGACGCTATCCAATTTGAATTTTTCGGCAAAGCTGCTCATGCTGCAGCAAGCCCGCATTTAGGCATTAATGCACTAGATGCTGTATTACAGACCTTTAATAGTATCAATGCTCTAAGACAGCATATAAAGTCAGATGCACGTATCCATGGAGTAATCACAGAAGGTGGAAAAGCGGCAAATATTGTCCCTGACTATGCTGTTGCACAGTTTTATGTCCGAGCAGGAAAAAGAGAAGAAGTTAATAAATTAGTAGAAAAAGTAAAACAATGTGCAGAGGGAGCTGCCCTGCAAACAGGTGCTACAGTTAAATCTAGTTTCTATGAATTCTCCTATGATGATATGATTACCAACCAAACTTTATCTGATTTATTTACAAAACAGCTTGTTGATTTAGGCGTAGATGCATCTGAAATACAGGAGCAGCGGGATGGTTCAGGATCCCTTGATATGGGCAATGTCAGCCAAGTAGTTCCATCTATTCATCCCTATGTAAAAATCTGTAATGAGGCATACGCTTGTCATACTCATGAATTTAGAGAAGCTGCTATGTCTGATCAAGGTAGAGATGCCATGATTTTAGGTGCAAAATCAATGGCTCTTACAGGTTTAGAAATTCTTACGAATAAAGAAGTACTCGCAGAAATAAAAGCCGAATTTATAAAAAATAAAAACTAGTACTTTTCCCTTACATTCAAATGATAACCTAATTTGAATGTAAGGTTTTTTTGTTAAATTAAGGCATTTTTATGACATTTATCCTTCTTTCGATATAGAAGAAAAAGATTCATTTATAATAAATAGGTCCTATTCTCAATCGTAAAGGAGCTATTAATCAAAATGAGAAAAATACTAAAGCGATTTCATTACAGCATGACGATTAAAAAGAAACTATATGCAAGCTTTTTTGTTCTATTATTTATTCCAACTATCTTCATTGGGGGCTTTTCCTACTTCAATTCCAAAAATCAGCTAGAGGAAGAAATAATGGACAACGCTTCCCAGCAAGTTAAACGGTTAGACGAAAATATCAACATCGAATTATCCACTAAAATAAAGCAAGTGGATAAACTTCGAAAAGATTGGGGAGAAGAAAGTAAACCTGTATCAAACGATCAAATCCTTGCTACACTAGAAGATTATTATTATTTTTATGATGACATTGACAGCATATTTTATGCTACAAAGCAAGGACAATATATACAAAAGCCAGATAGGCAAATGGCAGATAATTACGATCCAACCGCAAGTGAATGGTTTATTAAAGCAGAAGAGAACCCTGAAGAAATTTATATTTCTGATCCATACATATCTGCAAGTACAAATGAAATGGTTGTTACGATTGCTGGAAGCACTAAAGATAGCGATAAAGTAATTGGTTTAAAGATTAAACTTAGTGCCATACAATCTATTGTGAACAATGTCACAATAGGTAAAAAAGGATATGCTTTCCTTATTGATGAAAATAATGCTTATATGGCACATCCTACCGAAAAAATTGGAGAAATCGGTACAGAAAACTATATCGAGCAGATGAAAAGGAAAGAAAACGGGACTTTTACATATAGTTTGGATAACAAAGAAAAAAAACTTACTTATCTCACCAATAAGCTTACAGGCTGGAAAATAGCAGGCTCCATGTATGCAAAAGAAGTATCAGAGGCTTCATCTCCAATCTTGAAAGCATCATTTTGGGCCATCATTCTTTTTGTTTTCATTGGTTCCATTCTTATTTATTTCAATACCCAATCTATCCTTAAGCCACTAAATCAATTAAAAGAAAAAGCAGGACTAGTTGGGAAAGGTGATTTAACACAAAAACTAATTGTTAAAAGGAAAGACGAAATTGGTCATTTAACTTCTTCCTTTCAGAAAATGCAAGATAGTTTAAGGCACATTATTATCTATATGGAAAAAAGTATCAGCCAAGTTGCTGCCTCTAGTGAGAATCTTACCATCAGCTCTACTTCATCAACGAAGGTTGTTGAAGATTTAGTGTCTGTTACCCAAGAAATAGCAACTAAAGCGGATTATCAAAAACAACAGATAGAAGCAAATTCTACTAAGCTGAAAGAGATCACCGAGAGAACGGGATTTATTAGAGAAAACTCGTTGTCCATGTCCAATTTAAGCACAATGACAGTTGAAAAAGCGAAAGAAGGAGAACGCGCCATCTATCAAGCAGAAGAACAAATGCAGCTAATTGTGGAATCAGTCAATAAGTCTGATAAACAAATTGATGATCTGAATAAGCGTTCAAAAGAAGTGGAATCAATTATTCAATTGATAAGTTCCATTGCAAACCAAACGAATTTATTGGCTCTTAATGCTGCAATAGAAGCAGCAAGAGCAGGGGAAAGCGGAAAAGGTTTTTCGGTAGTAGCAGAGGAGATTAGAACATTAGCGGAAACTACGCAACACTCTGCCACAGAAATTGAGCACCTAATAAAAGGGATTCAAACGGATACACATTCAACAGTAGATCGAATGAAAAGTGTTCATCAGCAAGTAGATGGGGGACTATCCATTATGTCTTCGGTCAAATCAGCATTTCACTCTATTTCCACTAGTATGAATGAAACGATGCCGATTATTAATCGAGTAACTATCTCTTCTGAAGAGGTGTATCAACACATTAAATTGCTTTCTGAAACCTTTGATACATTACTTTTATTTAGCAAACAAAATGCTGAATTATCAGAAGAAATTTCAGCAGCTTCTGAAGAGCAGCTCGCATCCTTTGAGGAAGTATCTGCTTCTGCCATTACACTTGCTGAAACAGCTGATCATTTAAAAAATCTAATCAGTCAATTTCATTATTAATAATAAGAAATGTCTTCCTATCCATTAAATAAAATTACTTTTCTTTAAATACTATATTTCAAGTAGGCTTGAAATATAGTATTTTTGGGTAGTATTACTTCATATGAAAGCTTCTCAATAATTTTCATTGTGAGAAAAGCTACAAATTATATGGAGTAGGAGAAATGATAGATGGAAAATCAGACATTGATGCAATTTTTCGAATGGCATTTAGACGCCGATGGTCAACATTGGAACCGATTGAAAGAAAAAGCTGGAGAATTAAAGGAAGCTGGTATTGATTCCATTTGGATTCCACCTGTGACGAAAGCTGCCTCCAATGAAGACAATGGATATGGCGTTTACGATGTATATGATTTAGGGGAATTTGATCAAAAGGGCAGTATTCGTACAAAATATGGAACGAAAAAGGAATTACTGGAAGCTATTGAGGCATGTCATAATGTCGGAATTCAAGTCTATGTGGATGTGGTAATGAATCACAAAGCAGCAGCAGATGAGAAAGAAACATTTAAAGCAATTGAAGTAAATCCTGAAAATAGAGAAGAAGAGATATCAGAACCACATGATATCGAAGCATGGACAAAATTCACTTTTCCAGGAAGAGGAGATACTTATTCATCCTTTAAGTGGAACTTCCAGCATTTTAACGGAACCGATTATGATAATAAGACAAAAAAAGAAGGGGTATTCCGCATTGTAGGCGATAATAAAATGTGGAATTCAAACGTCGATGATGAATTTGGAAATTATGACTATTTAATGTTTGCAAACATTGACTATAATAATGAGCTAGTCCAAAATGAAATGATTTCATGGGGAAAATGGCTTTACGAAACACTAAATTGTGATGGCTATCGATTAGATGCCATTAAACATATAAACCACGATTTTATAAAAAAATTCGCCACTTCCTTGCTGAAAGAAAAAGACGATTTTTATTTCGTAGGTGAATTTTGGAAAGCTGATCTGCAAGAATGTCAGGAATTTTTAGAGCAAATGGATTACAAAATCGATTTATTTGATGTCCCACTACACTATAAATTGCATACTGCCTCCATGGAAGGAAGTAACTTTGATTTAACAACGATTTTCGAGGGAACGTTAGTAAAAGAAAATCCTCTTAATTGTGTAACATTTGTTGATAATCATGATACACAGCCAAATGAATCATTAGAATCATGGGTAGAAGATTGGTTTAAGCAAATTGCCTACAGCCTTATTTTACTTCGAAAAGACGGCTATCCAACCATATTTTATGGAGATTATTTTGGAATTAGCGGGGACGAGCCAATAGATGGAAAAAAGGCAGCCATCGACCCCTTATTATATGTTCGCAAGAAAAAGGCTTACGGCAAACAGGATGACTATTTTGATAATCCAAATATAATTGGTTGGGTTCGCCATGGAGAAGCTGAAATGGAAAAATCCGGATGTGCTGTTGTTATATCCAATAAGGATGATGGAAACAAAAAAATGTTTGTTGGTGAATCACGAAGTGGTGAAGAATGGATCGATTTTACAAATACAAGAAAAGATCGCGTGACAATTGATGAAGATGGATACGGCGAATTTCCTGTTAATGCGAAGAGTGTTTCCGTATGGGGATTAGCTGATTAAAAAAGTGTGGGGATATTGCGAAAAACAACATCCCCACACTTTTTATGAGGAAAAGAATAATTTCATCATTCCTTGATAACCAAAGTACACGCCAAATATAACTAAGGAAGCACCAGAAATAATGGAAATGCCTCTTAAAGTTCTAAGTGTAAGAAAACGTCTAAAGCCGTTTGTTAAAGCAGCTACAATCAAATCCCATAAAGTAAGACCAAGAAAAATCATACTGCTATATATCAATAAAGAACTAGTCCCATTTTCTTGGGCCGTTTTTGCTAATATCGAGCCATATATGCCTAACCAAAATAAAATGGATAATGGACTTGTTATAGACATGATAAAACCTGTTAAAAAACATTTAAACAAAGAATCTTTTCCTCGAAGGGAATCCAATTTAAGATGCTGGGCACCTACAATACTTTCCATCCCCGTATAAATCAAAATAAAGCCCCCAAATAGCCAAAGAAATATTTGAATGATTTCTATTTCAAGAAAATGAACCATTCCTATGTATACCATTATCATAAAAATACCATCTGCAAGCATGGATCCAAAACCAACAATCCAAGCATGCCAAAAGCCATTTTTAATTCCTTTATCAATTCTAGCGGAATTTACTGGACCAATCGGAGCAGCTAATGTTAATCCTAATAAGATATAGCTAAGTAAGATGGTCATACTGAACATTCGTTTCTCCCACATCCTTTCTTGTACATGCTATGTAAAAAAAATAGATGATATGTGATTTTAATTAGAAAAATGAAAACTTATTTATAATCAATGGATAACAACGCTTTATTAGCAAAATAACTTCACTAAATATTTAAACCAACATAATTGAGAACGTTAAAAAAGAATAAGCCATCTCTCTGTTCTTCTTTTTTATTTGGCGATAATAATGGAATTTCTTTTACTTAGTGCTTTATTTAGCATATAATAGTATACGCGAAAAAGATTCGAGAACTGATATAAACAAGGAGAATTTACATGATAGTAAAAAGTGAACAAGACATTAACGGTTTAAAAGAAATCGGGAAAATCGTAAGCATTATCAGAGAGGAATTAATAAAAAATACAGTACCGGGAGTGACGACAAAAGAATTAGATAATCTGGCTGGAAAGTTATTTGCCGAACATGGTGCGGTTTCTGCCCCTCAAGAAATGTACGATTTCCCAGGATATACTTGTATATCTGTAAATGAAGAGGTCGCTCACGGAATCCCAGGAGATCGTGTCATTCAAGAAGGAGATTTAGTTAATATTGACGTTTCTGCAAGCAAAAATGGATATTTCGCTGATACTGGAAAATCGATTGTAGTAGGAAATGGCGATCCTAAGCTTATTAAACTCTGTGAAGTAGCACAAGAAGCTTTTGAAGAAGGGCTTAAATGCTTCAAACCAGGAGCGAAGAAGAATCGTATTGGAAAGTTTGTATACAACACAGCAAAAAAGAACGGATTTACGGTAATTAAAAACCTGACAGGACATGGAATTGGAACATCTCTTCACGAGAAACCAGATCATATTCTAAATTATTTTGATTCATGGGATACAGAACTGCTTCGAGATGGAATGGTAATCGCTTTTGAACCATTTATATCAACCGGTTCAGAGGAAGTAGATGAAGGAAATGATGGCTGGACATTTACTACTAAAGATAAAAGCTATGTTGCCCAGTATGAGCACACTGTAATTATTACAAAAGAAAAACCAATTATAACAACTTTATAAATATAAAGAAGCAAGCTCTGTACCAAAATAAAGTACCAGATCATAGACAAACACCTTACAATTCAAGGTCTTCGCCTATGGTCTTTTTTTATTCCTTTTTACGACAACTGTTCACTATGACAAGGACAAGTATGACTACTTTGCTACAGGGAAGACACTGAAAAAGTTCAATTTGAGATTGTAAGATATCCCTATTCTATGTTCATTTATGAAAAACTGGTGATACAATGTATTTATGTGTTCACGCAGACAAATATTTGTAAATTAATAGTTCGAATTAGGAGTAGTGAGGTGCTAAATTCAAAGTAGAGAATTGCTTTACCGCTTGAATGAAAGGAGAGAATTTTTTTGAAGAAGAAGTTTCTAATCACCGGCTTAGTCTTATTTATAGTTATTTTTTCAAGTTTCTATGCATATGCTTCAACTCTGTCCATTTCTGGTAAGTCAGACAATGGCATGTGGAAGTATACCTATAAGAAAAATTTAGATCTAAGTGAGCCTACAGGCTGGCAGGGTAAATTAAAACAATTAGATAAACAAAAAGTGGAAGTAAAAGAATTAACATTTACAGACAACGATGAGATATTAGCACAAACTGATTCCTTTGTGGAAGGAACAGACATAGATGGGTCAGTCACTACTCTGCATCCTTTTGCTACAGAATTTTATTTAGGAAATAGTCCGAAAAGAGGGCATATTTATAAAATGGCTGTAAAATGGCAGAAAGAGGGAGAGACATATGAGGATACTTTCACGATTCATTAAACAATTGAACTCCATTGATTTCACAGTAAACTCAAGCTCTGTTTTAAAGCAGAGCTTATTTGTTTAGAAAAATTTAAAATTGGGAAAAACATAATAAAGCAATTGACAGTGCTTTTTAGAAAGTTCTTAAAACGAATAAACGATAAAAGAATCTATAATTGTGAATTTAGCGACATTTCCCTCTATTTATATATCCATTGACATTGATGGTCAGATCCCGTAACCTAGTACATGTAATTTCATAACAAAATCCTTATCAGCTCGAGATGAGGTAGAGGTCGCGATTTTTATTAGTAAAAAGAGGGAAAGCCAGAGAGCTTATTGATTGCTTTTGAAAGGAAATATCGCCGAAGCACTATTATTCTCTGATAATAGTAGCTGGGTCTGCATACGAATAGGTGCAGAACTGTCATAGGATCTTACTATGATGAACTATCCTGTTTATCTGATGGTGTTTTAGCGTTTCACACCATTTAAAGGTGTGTTTTTTTTATGCCTTAGAAATAATAAAAATACAATTGATTGTATACAGATATAAGGCTTCAAGTAAATCTCCTATGTCCTAGCATGAGCAAAATACATCATAAAGGAGACAAATATGAACACAAAAGGAAAATTAGGATTGGGGATATTAATATCCTTAGTCGTTGGAAATATGGTTGGCTCGGGAATATTTATGCTGCCACGCTCATTAGCGGAAGTCGCAAGTCCAGCTGGGGTTATTCTTGCATGGTTATTAACCGGATTTGGTGTGTTAGTTACAGCCTTAGTATTTGGAAATTTAGCTATACGCAAACCAAAATTAACAGGTGGTCCACAAATTTATGCGAAAGAGTTATTTAAACGAGGGTCCAAAAAATCTACTTTATCTGGTTTTATGTCAACATGGGGATATTGGATTGGAAATTTAGCGGGTAATGTTGCCATTATCACTACTTTTGCAGGCTATTTATCCACTTTTTTCCCTATTCTAACAAGTGAAGCAGCATTAATAAATATTGGCTCTTTTACCCTTTACGTGGGAAATGCGTTAACCTTTCTTGTTTGTACCATTTTATTATGGGGAACCCATTGGATCATTTTAAACGGTCTAGAGAATGCAGGAAAATTAAATATACTCGCTACTTCAGCAAAAGTAATCGGTTTTATGCTATTTATTATTATTGCTTTATTTGCATTTGAAACAAGCAATATCCTTCCATTTGCTGAACCTAAAGTAAATCATTCGGTTGGTCTGTTCGGACAAATCAACAGTGCAGCTATCACCACATTATGGGCATTTATCGGGGTAGAGTCGGCCGTCGTTTTTGCCTCTCGAGCAAAAAAACAGTCAGATGTTAAAAAAGCAACCATTATTGGACTATTAATTGCATTAGCAATCTATATTGGTATAAGCACACTTGTTATGGGAATTCTTTCCCAAAATGAACTAATTGCTTCGCAGAAACCTTTAATCGATGCGATCGAAACTGTACTGGGACCAATTGCCGGTAAAGTACTAGCAGCTATCGGGTTAATCAGCTTATTTGGCTCTACGATCGGATGGATTATGTTAAGCGCAGAAGTACCTTATGCTGCTGCTAAACAAGGAATTTTTATTCCTGCTTTCTTAAAGGAAAATAAAAAGGGTATTCCAACCTTTTCTTTAGTCGTGACCAATATTTTAGGGCAATTGTTTATTTTCTCCACCGTTTCAAAGAGTATTTCGCAGGCATTTGACTTTATCATTTATATTGCGACATTAAGCTATCTTGTTCCTTATTTAATTTCGTCTATTTTCCAATTAAAATTAGTTATGTCAGGAGAAACGTATACTTCCATGAAATCGAGAAGAGTAGACTTTGTTATTGGTATCATTGCAACGATATATTCTATATGGGTAATTATTGCAGGAACTGCAGATATTAAAACATTTAGCTTCGGAGTACTTTTACTATTAAGTGGAATTTTTTTCTATAACCAATTGAATAAAGGAACTAAACCCGAATAACACAATTGTCCGAGAGGTAAAAACTTTGTTTTTACCTCTCGGATTTTTTCTTATAACGGATTAAAGTGATTCACTCACTGTATTATCATCCCATTCCACTTCATGCTCTTTCGCAAGTTTATCTAATTCATTCATATATTGTCGAATCAGTTTACGAGCTTCCTCCAGCATAGCATTTGCCTCTTCTATTAGCGCGATATCCTGTGTTTCTAGCGCTGTAAGTATTTTCACAAATGCATTGTATTGTGTGTCAGCACCTTCAATATATATTTCATGAATTTCTCTTAATTCCTCTGTTTCCACTTGTACTGAATTCAACTCTTTAATAAATTCATTATAATTGGGTATAACCGTAGTTTGGATTGTATCATACATGGTCCAATCATCCGTATAATTAATACCCGAAACAGAATCGTATGCAGAAACAGCCTTTACTTCTAATTCAAACGCTGTTTTCATATCTTCATTTACATATTCAAGTAAATCCTCTCGAACTGGATCCGTTGAACAAGCTGTAATTAAAAACAGAAAGGGTAAAAACAAGATTTTAATAACTTTTTTCACTACTCCACCTCCTTCTCCTTACTGTATGAGGGAGTGGAAGTCCACTATGAAAGCTAATTGGAAAAAGATGAGCCTAATTTTCTACAAGTATCTTGCAATGCAAAATACCATATGGTAAGATAAGTTTAAAGATAGAATGTTGCTTTACAATATAGCGTCTATCTTGCTATACAATATAGTCTGAATAGAAAGGATATATGTCCATGTCAAAAAGTCAGATGTTAAAGGGAGTTTTGGAAGGATGTTTACTTGCAATTATATCCAAAGGAGAGATTTATGGTTATGAAATGATTGAAAAATTAGAAGCTTATGGATTTACCATGATTAGTGAAGGAAGTATTTATCCTGTACTTTTACGAATGAAAAAGGAAGAGCTTGTTACAGTAGAAACAAAAGCATCTCCATCTGGTCCAAAGCGCAAATATTATTCTCTTGCGGATAAAGGAACTAAAGTCCTAGATGAATTTGCTGATACGTGGACAGAACTGGCAACAAGTGTACATTGGTTATTAAAAGATATAAGGGAGGAGAAGTAAGTGAAATTATCGAAAGAAGCAGAAGCTTTTGTGGAAAATTTATATCTATATTTATTAACAACAGGAAAAAAGGAAAAAGAAATCAAAGAGATTGTCGAAGAATTGACCGATCATTTACAAGAAGCAGAAGCAAATGGAAAGAATATATCAGAAATAACGGGAGATTCCCCAAAAGCATATATGGAAAGTTTAGCAAAAGAAATGCAGACAGATTTAATCGAATGGGGGAAACTATTACCACATGTATTTATTAGTTTAATTGCCTATACCTTAATTGGAAAAGTTATTTTAGGCGAAAATCAAATATCTTTATTAGTTGGATTAGGTTCTCTATTGATTAGTGTTGTCATGCTTGGTATGTACGTTGTCATATTCCGTTTCATTTCATCAAGAAATGTCTCTAATAAAAAAGCATTTGCCATAATATTCCCCTTACAATTATTAATTATAGGAATGTTTATTGTGTTAATGTTCTACGGGAATAATTATGGACCAGTATATATGATTGATACGGTAACTAAACAACTACTATTCTTTCTTATTCCTTTTGTTTATTTATGCTGGTTTGCTTGGTGGAGTAAATCATGGGTTGTCTTTTTCCCTGTTATTCTCTATCTTCCAAACCTTCTAGTAAAACCTTTACCTATGTCAGAAGAAATGAAGACTATAACATCATCCATTATTTTCTTTGTATTCTTGTTCGGGTATTTTATCTGGATAATTTGGCAAGGAAAAAAGGCGCAAAAATCTACTTAATAACCTCTTAAAGCATATCTGAAAAAGATATGCTTTTTTGTAAAAAATAATTGAATATTAATTCATAATAATGTATAAATATAATTATAAGAATTCGAAGATTAAAGGGGAAAAGAAGCATGGATTACATTATAACAGAAGAGCTCCCACCATTCATAAAGTTTGCCCGATTACATGAGGACAGCGGTTTATTAAAAAATAAAAAAGGAAACTATACCCGGGAACAATTGTATAAAGCAGCAAAAAACAGCTGGTACTCTGTTTCTATTTATAATGATCAAAAACTTATCGCCTTTGGTCGCATGATATCAGATGGAGTATATCAAGCATTAATTTGCGACGTAATGGTTCATCCTGATGAGCAGGGCAAAGGATTAGGAAAGCAAATAATTGAAAAGCTCGTATCTAAATGCCAGCAATCAGGTATTCAATCCATTCAATTATTTTCAGCCAAAGGAAAACATCCCTTTTATAAAAAATTAGGATTCATAGAAAGAGAACAAGATGCTCCTGGCATGTCTCTCCATCTTTAAAAACTGCATTTTGTATGTGTTTTTTTTATTTTTTTCTTGTGCATATCCATCCTTATTCTGGTAACACTATTTACGTACTTAAAGAGGAGGAGTGTAAAGAAGAAGGAAATGACTATTTAACATCTAGGAAAAGTCTGAACCAATAGATTAGGTCATCTACTCGATTAATAACCAGCAAATCGAAGAGCCTTTATTACTATTGATCTAATTTACTTTCATTGTTGCTTTTAATATGTTACATAGTTTTTTAACTTTTTTCTATTAACTGCTTTAAAAATCTGTTTCATTTTATACCAGAATTTGCATGTATAGAAATAGGTTAACCAAGAATTTAATGGGTAAAAGTAAATAAAGAAAAGGTATGTAATCCATTTACTATTTCATTCCTTTTATTAGTATTATGCAAGTTCTTTGAGAATGAGAGTAAAAAAAATACCGTAACCCCAATATTTAAATGGTTTTACTCCATCCTTTACTTCCAACAGCATGAATTAACATTTATTGGATACAACTAATAATGACTAATTACTAGGAGGTTATTTATTTGACAGAGAAAAAAGATATGAATAATAAAAAGGGACAAGATCAAGATCGCGAAACGTTAACAACGCGACAAGGACATCCTGTATTAGATAATCAAAACATCCGTACTATTGGGAACCGCGGTCCTGCCACACTCGAAAATTACCATTTTATTGAAAAGATCTCCCATTTTGATCGGGAAGAAGTACCAGAGCGTGTCGTACATGCACGTGGGTCTGGAGCATTTGGGTATTTTGAAACTTACGGAAAAGTAGGAAATGAACCGGTTGAAAAGTATACTCGTGCAAAAGTGTTTTCCGGAGCAGGGAAGAAGACACCATTGATGGTTCGTTTTTCTACTGTTGCTGGGGCGAAGGATTCACCTGAAACAGCACGCGATCCACGTGGATTTGCTGTAAAAATGTATACCGAAGACGGAAACTGGGATTTGGTTGGAAATAACCTTAAGATATTCTTTATTCGTGATGCCATGAAGTTTCCAGATATGATACATGCCTTTAAAGCAGATCCAGTTTCAAACGTACCAAACCCACAACGTATGTTTGATTTTGTTTCCCGCACTCCTGAGGCTACACATATGATAACCTTCCTTTTCTCACCATGGGGAATTCCAGCTACATATCGTCATATGCAGGGTTCTGGGGTGAACACTTATAAATGGGTAAATGAACAAGGTGAAGCAGTATTAGTAAAATACCATTGGGAACCAAAACAAGGCATTCGCAATTTGACGCAAGAGGAAGCAGAATCTATTCAAGCCAAGAACGTTGGCCACGCTACACAAGATTTATATGAAGCAATCGAGCGTGGGGATTATCCTGAATGGGAGCTTTACGTGCAAATCATGGAGGATGATTATCATCCAGAACTAGATTTTGATCCTCTTGATGATACGAAGCTTTGGCCAGAAGATAAATTCCCATGGTTGCCAGTTGGGCGTATGGTCCTCGATCGTAATCCGGTCGATTTTCATACCGAAATTGAGCAAGCCGCTTTCGGTACTGGTGTACTTGTAGATGGAATGGATTTTTCTGACGATAAGATGTTACAAGGGCGCACCTTCTCTTACTCTGATACTCAACGCTATCGTGTTGGTGCAAATTATCTGAAAGTACCAGTAAACGCTCCAAAAGCACCTGTGCGCACAAATCAACATCGTGGGCAAATGGATGTACGTGATCCGAAAGAATCTGGGGACAACCCACATATCAACTATGAACCATCTATGCTTGGTGGTTTTAAGGAGGCAGGGAAAGAAGAGCGGGTGCCTCATCAGCCGACCTATAATGCTGCGGCGATGAGTGCACCAATAGACCGACCTAATAACTATGGACAAGCTGGTCACACATACAGAAGCTTTGAAGATTGGGAGCGCGAAGAATTAATAAAAAACCTATCGGAAGCACTGGCAATCTGTGATGAAAAAATTCAAAATGCAATGATTGAACACTTTACACAAGCAGATGAAGATTATGGCCGCCGTGTAAAAGAGGGCATCGAAACGAAAATGAAAGAGATGAAAGAAATGGCCAAAGAAAATGTTCCAGGGCGTGAAGCAGGTCAATCAAAATATGGGCAAGGAACAATAGATGCCAATGAAGCTACAAAAGATGCCGTGAAGAAAAGCCATGAAGCTGATCCTTATTAATAAGTGGAATGGTAGATAGAAAAAACAGCTACTAAAAGTTCATAATCCTAAAAAGGAGACACATTTAAAGTTGTGTCTCCTTTTTAGGATTATTAGACCTATTAACCATCCATTCACCCTGACTTTAGCGGGGAATTTTTTTGTGCTAACGACCATTCCGTGCATTCCTTTCCTTTATATAACAATAATTGACATCCCTTATGAAATATGATATTTAATTAATAGATTAGCACTCATTACATTTAAGTGCTAATATTATTACATAAGACAATGAAGAAAGGGTGTATGAAAATTGATCGAAACGAAAGAATTTAAAGCCGAATCGAAACGTTTATTAGAAATGATGATCAACTCCATCTATTCGCAGCGGGAAGTATTCTTACGTGAATTAATTTCAAATGCTAGTGATGCAATTGATAAAATTTATTATAAAGCTTTAACAGATGACTCTATTAATTTTGAAAAGGATAATTATTTTATTAAAATTACTGCTAATAAAGAAAACCGTACGTTAACCATTTCTGATACTGGTATTGGAATGACAAAGGAAGAATTAGAAGCAAATTTAGGTACAATTGCTAAAAGTGGTTCCCTTGCTTTCAAAATGGAAAATGCAGCGAAGGATGGCCATGATATTATTGGGCAATTCGGTGTAGGTTTCTATGCAGCGTTTATGGTGGCAGATGAAGTAACCGTTATTACTAAATCACTGAACAGTGATACAGCTTATAAATGGATGTCAAAAGGTGCTGATGGTTATACCATTGAAGAAACGGAGAAATCAACAATCGGTACTGATATCATCCTTACAATTAAAGAAAATGCAGAAGAAGAGCAGTATGATGAATTTTTAGAAGATTATCGTTTAAAATCGATTATTAAAAAATACTCTGACTTTATCCGTTACCCAATTAAAATGGATGTAACGACAAGTAAGCTAAAAGAAGGCACAGAAAATGAGTATGAAGAAGTTAGCGAAGAACAAGTCATTAACAGTATGGTTCCCATTTGGAAAAAGAATAAAAACGAGTTAACAGAAGAAGACTATCAAAATTTCTATGAAGAAAAACGTTATGGCTATGATAAGCCATTGAAGCATATTCATGTTAGCGTAGATGGAGCAATTCGTTATAATGCAATACTTTACATTCCTGAAAAAACACCGTTTGATTATTATTCTAAAGAGTATGAAAAAGGACTAGAGCTCTATTCAAATGGTGTCTTAATTATGGAAAAATGCGCAGACTTGCTGCCAGACTACTTTAGTTTTGTCAAAGGGATGGTTGATTCTGAAGATTTATCCCTTAACATTTCAAGAGAAATGCTGCAGCATGATCGTCAATTAAAACGGATTGAAAAGAACTTAACAAAGAAAATTAAGAGCCAGCTCCTCAGCCTTTTAAAGGATGAAAGAGAAAAGTATGAATCCTTCTATGAATCCTTTGGAAGACAAATCAAATTCGGTGTCTACAATGATTTCGGGATGAATAAAGAAATGTTACAGGATCTTCTCTTATTCTATTCATCTAAAGAGAAAAAACTAGTATCATTAGACGAATATGTAGAGAGAATGCCAGAGGATCAAAAATTCATTTATTATGCAGCTGGTGACTCGATTGATCGTATCGAAAAACTTCCACAAACAGAATTAGTAGCAGATAAGGGCTATGAAATTCTTTATTTAACAGATGATATTGATGAATTTGCAATAAAAATGATTGCAACATATAAAGAGAAGGAATTTAAATCCGTATCAAGCGGAGATTTAGGCCTTGATCAAGAGGAAGAAAAAGAGGAAAAAGAAGTAACAGAAGAGAACAAAGCGTTGTTTGATTACATGAAGGAGATTCTCTCTGGCAAAGTCAAAAACGTAAAAGTGTCTACCCGCTTAAAATCACATCCTGTATGTTTAACGGCAGAAGGGGAAGTTTCGATTGAAATGGAAAAAGTGTTAAGTATGATGCCAGACAATCAAAATATCAAAGCAGACAAAGTGTTAGAAATTAATAAAAATCATGAAATTTTCCAATCATTAAAAGAGGCTTATGAAAAAGACAAAGACAAAGTGGCTCTTTATACAAACCTTTTATATAATCAAGCCCTATTGATTGAAGGTTTGTCTATTGAAGATCCTGTCGAATTTACGAATAATATTTGTAAATTAATGAAATAAGAAAAGAAATCGGCTGGGACTAAGTTTTCCAACCAATATAAACTCGAACGATTATACGGAGATCCTAAGAGAATTTTCGGATAATTGTTCGAGTTATCTTTATTTTAAGAAGAAAATGGGGGAGAAAACATCTGCCCCTATTTCAAACTATACATCATCCCTATTCTTATAAATTTATGTTTTACTAATTAAAACGAAAACGCTATACTTATAAAAAAAACTATCAGAGATGGGGAACAATATTATGGCAGAATTAAAAGGAATAGAGATCTTGACGATTGAAAAAAATTCCTTTGTCATTCACCCAACCCTTATATGGGATGAAAAACAAACCTTATTAATAGATACAGGAATGCCGGGGTATATGGAAGATATAAATTTAGCGATGGCCAAAGCAAATAAATCCTTGGAGGACTTAACGGGAATTTTGTTAACACACCAAGACATTGATCATATAGGTAGCTTACCAGAAATATTAACCGCATGTACGCAGCATTTAACGATTTACGCACATGAAGGAGATATACCTTTTATAGAAGGGGATATACCTTTATTAAAAGCAAATCCTGATAATTTTAACGAAAAAGAATGGAAATCACTTCCTGATTCATTAAAATTTATTTATCTCCATCCACCTAAAGCAAAAGTTACTGCTTCTCTACAGAATAATCAACTATTAGACATAGATGGAGGTATAGAGATAATTCATACACCTGGTCATACACCAGGGCATATTAGCCTGTTTCATAAAAGATCTGGTACTTTAATTGCTGGAGATGCCTTAATAGCTGCCAATGGTCGCTTGCAGCACCCAAATCCAGTACATACACCAAATATGAAGCTAGCGATTCAATCCCTCAAAAAGTTTTTAGCTTATCCAATTAAACAAGTCGTTTGCTTTCATGGAGGAATGGTTACAGAAAATATCCAAGAGCAATTAGAAGGTTTGGTTCAAACGAAAACTCTTTAAAAATAGTGCACTATTAGAAATAATCCTAAAAATGCTTTACATACTTTTAGGAGATATTTCTAATAGTCACTTTCCCTTTCACTTAGTCTATTATTTAAACCACAAAGGTTTTGCTTCTCCATGTAGACAAGGAAAAGGGATTCTACTGGAGAATAAAAGAAACAGCCGACATTATAAAAAGAACTGAATTCCGCGAATCCCAAAATAACCTCCAAACAAAACAAGAATCAGGCCAGAAATTCTACTAACAAAAGTGATTAGCTGTTCAGATACGACATTTCGGAAAAAACTGGACAGCACCGATACGGTAATATCCCAGATTGCTACGCCAAATAACATGCATCCCGTATATAGAAGTACCGTGCTTGTACTAAAATTATGTATAGTAGAGGCTAAAATAGATCCATATATTCCTAACCAGAAGATAATCGATAACGGATTCATAATACTCATCAGCAATCCTGTAACAAATGACCGAAGCATAGAATTATTGTCTTTACCCCTACTTGATATAGTGCTAGTTTTAGTCATGACTCCTTCTATTCCTGTGTAGATGAGGACAAATGCACCGAACAACCAAAGAAAGGTTTGAACAATTGGGATATTAGCCAATTTTGCCACGCCAAAGTATACGAGAATGATAAAGAATACATCACCTAAGAGAGAACCTAGCGACAGAACCCAAGCATGGTGAATTCCATACCTAAGTCCTCTGTTTATAACCGCCGCATTTACTGGCCCTATCGGGGCTGCTAATGATAAACCCAAGGCAATATAATATAAAATACTGTCCATAAAGATCCTCCTAATATAAACGTCTATAATTAACGTATTCAATAAGGAGAGCATGTACCACATTTTTAGAAAACTTTTTCCATTCATAATTGGATTGTCTATATTTTGCAAAAGCAAAATCGAATAGTAAGTACTTCTATTGAAAGAGAGGACATCTTTTAATAATAGACTGACAATGATATAATATTAAAAAAGAAAATACCTATTTGCCTATAATTATTTTTTAGTAGGAGACATAACTATGAATGAAAATGATACGCCATCTCTTGATTTTTTTCGCATGCTTGTTGAACATGTAAGTGACTGGATATGGCAATTAAACGAACATTGGCAATTTACGTATTCCAATTCAATCGTTGAAGACATATTAGGTTATTCATCTGCTGAAATACTTGGGCAATCTCTGTTTTCTTATATTAAAGCAGATGAAATTCCAACATTAAAAACAATATTTTCAACCGCTAAGGAACATAGCAAAATTCTCCATAATATGGACTTCACCATGATACACCGAAATGGCTATGATGTATTGATCGAAACAAATGCGAAGCCTATAATAAATAGTCAAAACAAAGCAATCGGATATAGAGGAATCAATCGAGATATTACCTTATGGAAGAAAAATCAAGAGCGTCAGCAACAATTACTAGATATAATTGAGGCTTCTCCAGATTTTATAGCGACGGCAGACAGTAAAGGAAATACCACTTATTTAAATCCTTCTGCTCGATTCTTTCTTGGCATTTCTGAAAGTACGGAAGACTTGCAATCTGTGAATGCACAACTTTGGACAAATAAATTTGTTGAATTAAATGAAAACGGCATTTCAAACGAAAAAAGTATATGGCAAGGAGAAAATGTCCTATGCAACGCACTCGGGAAACAAGTTCCTGTATCGCAAACTATTGTCAGTCATAAAGCTACCTATCAAAATGTTCATTTTCTTTCCACCATTGCAAGAGATATATCAGAAAGAAAGGCATATGAAGCAATTATTAAACGCCAAGCACTATACGATACATTAACAGAACTGCCTAATAGACGCTATTTATATAAAACCATGACTGAATTAATAGAAGTCCAGAATGAAAGCCATTCATTTGCTTTACTGTTTATAGACATTGATGACTTTAAACAAATAAATGATTCATTAGGACACAAATACGGTGATCGAGCATTGAAGCTGATTGCAGCTAGGATGAAAGGATCAATCAGAGAAACAGATTTTTTATGTCGTTTGGGTGGAGATGAATTTATTCTTCTCATTAAGGATATGAATACAGAACATGAATTAGAAAATTACGCCAAGAGAATACTTGCTATCTTTAATCATCCTCTTCGAATGGACAATAAACTTTATTCTATATCTTGCAGTATCGGTATCAGTATCTATCCATATCATGGGAAAGATATCGAAACATTAATGCAAAATGCTGATAAAATTATGTATCATATGAAAAAATCAGGGAAAAACGGATATCAAATAACTAAACAATAAAAAATTTGATTCAAAGGCAAATGTCTTTGGGTCTTTTTGTTCATAGGTACAAGGACCCGCTATTAAAATCTATCTTTAAATACTTTCGATGATTCTTGGAAAATTCAATTGGCAGAAGGGCTGTTTGCAACTATTTTCATATAATAAAAGTTGCATAATTATCCCAACTTATCTAACTATTGAAGGATTTTGTAGAATATCATCGAAAAATAATGAAAAAGAATGTATAATAGGTACTTAGGAAAGTAGATTCTGAAAGAGGGAGGATCTTTAAAATGGAATGGACACTAGCCATATTGTTTATTGCAGCAGCCATTTTGCTCATTACTTCCGTAATTAAAGCAAAACAAACGTCAAAATCAGAGCAACGTGAAATAGATGTAATTCACCTTTCTGTGATGGAAGAAATAGCACAGTTGCAAAAACAAATACGCCATCTTGAGTTGGACATAGAAATATTAGAAAAACAAACAGGCGTTCAGCTAGCTTCTAAAGACCGAATGGTTTTACGAGAAGTGCTTGACTTGCATAGACGTAAGTATTCAGTTGAAACAATTGCAGCTCAAAAAAAGCTTACTCAAGCTGAAGTAGAAGAAATGTTAGCTCCTTACTTAACTGGAAAAGAGGAAAGGAGAAGTGTTTTACAATGAAGCCATCAATAATTACCAGCTTCGCAGCGGGGGTTCTTTTAGCGACTTCTGTTAGTGGCATTGTCTATTTTTCTACGAAGGATGATACAGCGAATGCTAAAACAAACAATAATGTCCAAAAAGTAGATAAAGTAGCAAGTGATGCAGCAAATACGCCAACTGTTGAAGAAATGAAAGATATCTTAACAAGCAGTGGCTATGTCGTTCAAACTTCTGATGAAGCAAAGAAAAAAGAAGATGATGTGAAGAAACAAGCATCTAAATCTAATACTTCTGAAGAAAAGAAAGATGACAAAGACAAAAAAGAAGAAGATAAGAAAAAAGAGGAAGTTAAAACAGTTACTGTTAAAGTTTCAAGTGGTATGACTAGTTATGATGTAGGAAGCATTTTACATGATGAAAAAATCATTAAAGAAAGTGCCTTAGAATTCTCGCAAAAAGTAGATAAAAAAGGCGTAGCAGAATACTTAAAACTAGGATCGTTTAAAATTAAAAGCGATATGTCAACCGACGAAATTATTTCCACTATCTTCAAAAAAAGAAGTTAACTTATAAAAGCTTGTCCGAAGTTTTCCTTTGGACAAGCTTTTATTTTTTATGAAACAATTTTTCATATGGAAGTTTTCCTTTTTAGATTGATTCCCCAAGCTATTTCATACAAGCATCATAATCTATACAGAAGGGAGAATCAGAAAATGCCAAAAAAAAGAAGGAAAAGAAATCCGATTAAACTATGCTTGCCTGGCGGATATCGATATTGCGGACCCGGCTGCAGTGGCCCTGGTGCACCGATCAATTATGTTGACTCCTGTTGTCGAAGGCATGATCAATGTGTAGAGACATATGGTTCTTGTCGCTATTGTGACGAAAAATTACTCCATTGTGTCCAATCAAAATCTAGAGAACGAACTCAAGAAGGGAAGACAGCCAGACTGATCTCTGACTTCATGCGATTTCGACTGGAAATCAATGGCGGATGGAGAGGCAGACGCTTATAAGTTCCTATAACGCGGCATCGGTGATTTTCATTTCTAGATTTAAAAAATGGACATCTTACTTTTCGAATTATTCGTTAGTAAGATGTCCATTTTTTATTGTTTCCATAATACATTTGTCAGTTTGCTGTCGAATAGATTAGTATCTATATTACATGTCTGATCATTAATACCATATTGCCAGCCATAGGCAAGCGACTCTTCCGGTGCATCCACTTTAAATTTGGGAGCATCTTCTTCTGTAGTTATCCCAATATTAGGAGAGGCAGACCATAGAAATGTATTATCTTTTATTTCCTCTTTGTTTTTTACAGCTTCATTAAAGGAAACAGTTAACGCTTCATCTTTATCAAAAATACCATAAATAGCAGGCTTATAGATAGATTTACTAACTTCGGCATACCAACCTTCTATAAAGGCGGCATCCACAGGATAATTGGGTTCTATATCCGCAAAAATAGCTACACCATCTGGGGCTCCAAGCTCCTTAGCCAACTCAATTGCCTTCTTCGCTTCACTTACACCATTATCATACCCTGTTGCGTCTGTAAACCCATTATATATTAGTAAGATATCCGCTTCATTGGAATGAATTAAATCGACTTGATCTGCCGTCAAGCCATGAGAAACACCTTCATTTGTTCCTAGATAGCGTGCAATCACTCTAGGATTTCCAAAGTTATCTCTTACACAAGCAAGAAAATCCTGTGTTGTTTCACTTGCAGAATCAATTCCCCATAAATAGGATGTTTTTTCCTTGTTTTCCTCATTTCCGTTTGTTTCTTTCCCGTCGTTTTCCTCCTTACCATTATCTTCTTTATTATTTCCGTTGTCGTTTGTATCTCCATTATCATTATTGGAAGATTCTTTCTTCCCATTTGTATTAACTTCATTGGAGACATTAACGTCCACATTTAAATCTAAATCATTCAATATATTATTCGCTAGCTCTGCTTTATTACTAGAGAGAATATTATTCGTAATATTATTATTGGTCGTACCATTTACCTGTCCTTTTAACAAGTTTTCAATAGCATTATTAATAGTAACAGATGCTTCGTTTTCTGTCTTATTTTCAATACTATTATCAATTGTTGCTTCTTTATCTTCTAAATCATTTTTCACCTTATTTTCTATTGTTGCTTTAGATTCGCCACTCACTATATTTTGTATATTGTTTGTTACAGAAATATTAACATTGCCTTGACCGCTTTCCGTTGTGACATTACTTTCGGAATTAACTGAATTGCCTTTTTCTTTGTCCGCTTCCACTTTATTTGCTTGAAAAAGCAAAACAGTAACAATTCCAGAAAAAAGAATCAAGAAAGTAGCAGCTGCTATAAGAAGGTATTTCTTCCAATCCATTCTGTCACACCTTTCCTAATTTACTTACTTTATAAAGTATGTAAATTAGGGAATTTGGGTGTGGGCTATTTTTGGAGAGAATATATTATCATTGCAGCTACAGCTAACAGAGGAATTAGATTATTAGCTAAAGTGCGGTTTGAGAATATCTTTTAAAACAGCAGCGCTTTGATGAAATTTTTCTTGTTCATCTGAAGCTAATTCCAACTCAACAACTTCTCGTATTCCCTCTCTATTTATAACAGCAGGAACACCTATATAGACATCCTTTTCCCCATATTGACCATCCAAATAGGCAGAAACCGTTAATACACTATTTTCATTACTTAAGATTGCTTTTGTTATCCGTACAAGTCCCATCGCAATTCCGTAATAGGTTGCCCCTTTTCCTTCAATGATTTTGTATGCCGCATCCCGTACATTCACAAAAATATTATCTAAATCTTCCATTTTATAATGAGCAGCTCTTTTCATTAACTTATAAACCGGGATACCAGCAACATCTGCCGAGCTGTAGGCAGGTAGTTCACTATCCCCATGTTCACCAATAATATAGGCATGTACACTAGTTGGGGCAACTTTAAAATAATCTCCTAGTAAATAGCGAAATCTTGCGGTATCTAATATCGTACCAGAGCCAATGACTTGATTTTTCGGTAAACCACTATAGCGCCAAGTAGCATAGGTTAAAATATCTACTGGGTTTGTGGCAACTAAAAATATTCCATTAAATCCACTTGCCATTACTTGTTCGACAATGGATTTAAAGATTTTTAAATTTTTTTCCACTAAATCAAGACGTGTTTCTCCTGGTTTTTGATTGGCTCCTGCACATATGACAACTAAATCCATTTCAGCACAGTCTTTATATTCCCCATATTTAATACTGATTGGATTAGGGGCAAATACCTTGCCGTGATTCAAATCCATTACATCGCCAAATGCTTTGTTCTTATTTAGATCAATTAATAATAGTTCATCGACAATTCCTTGATTCATTAAAGCAAATGCATAGCTAGATCCAACAAACCCAGTGCCGATTAATGCTACACGACTAACTTTATTACTTAACATTTTCTACTCTCCTTTTAAACCATTTATTAAATAGCGTTTGTCTATCACTTGTGAATTATGTATTTTATACAAAGTGGACTGAAATCATAAAAAAGAAGACATCATGCATATGATATCTCCTTTACAATATCTAACGCTTTCTTTTTTTATTATCTGTTGCAAGTACGGCTTTTTTTACCACCTTTTCAAATTCCACATTTACTTGATATACTTCTTCTTTTAGTTGATTCACGGAAAGGATCTTGCCTTTTCGTCCCTTTATTTTTACTGGTTCATCAATATTCGGTATGTCTTGCCGTAATTGGGTTAATACATTGGTACTATTTTCAAAATAATGGACAGTAATCATTCATTATCGCTCCTTTAAAGGAAGTTTTTTCGGATATTAAAATTAATATGGATAAAGGAAATAATTTAGAACGATAAACATGCTAGGCATTGGAAAGACAAACTTCCATTCATTTAAAAATATTTTCAAACAAACTTACTTGATCTTCGCTTATAATAAGAAAAGAATAAACAAAGGTGAGGGAACCATATATGAACATTTCCTTTAAAAAAATAGATAATCCAACTGATCAATTAGTTTCTTGTTTAAATAAGTGGGAAAATGATCCAAGACTTATCCCATTCATTCATCCTTGCAGAGATAAAGAGGATGCAGAAAACCGCGTACTTGTCACAATAGAGGATATAACAAAACGTTTAACCAATTACCATATGTATGCTATTTATTTAGATGATATACTTGTTGGAGAAATGAATTATACGATTGATCCCGTCCATTTATATAAAAAAGAACAGGGGACCGCCTGGATCGCTATTACAATCGGCGAAGAAGTTGCAAGAGGAAAAGGGATCGGCTCAACATCATTAATCTACTTAGAAGAGCAGATCAAAAAACAAGGATTTAACAGGATTGAATTAGGCGTATTTGAATTTAATAAAAACGCATATAAATTATATAAAAAGCTTGGATACCAAGAAATCGGCAAAAATAAATTCTTCACTTATTATCAAGATAGAATGTGGGATGATATTCGCATGGAAAAATATATATGAAAAAAAGGAGAGAAATGCTGCATATATGCAAACATTCTCTCCTTTTTTTAATACTGTCTATATACATAAGGATCATCTGGCTGATTAATGGACTTCCAATCTGTAACTTTAAGAATCGGAATGGTTTTCTTAAATGGTTGATAGTACACTGTTTCAAGCTTACCTGTTACTTGAAGCCATTGGTCATTCTCTCTTTTCAATTCATCCGGAATATCAAGAAGCATTCCAAAAACACCCGCATCTGCAATACAATGGATAATACCAAAACGCAGGAGGAACAGCTGATTATTGGTTAAATCCTCTTCCTTGTAAGTAAAGCCTGTCAATGTAATTTTTCTATCCATAAATTGTCCTGGGTAATTATAAATTGTTTCCAAATCATTTAAAAAATTATCTTCCCCTAGTTTAATTTCAGGGAGATTCTTTATTTTATCTAAGCCTTTATCCATCACTTCTGCATAGCCTTCTTTGCCATAATAGCTACTCGTATTCGGCTGCAGGAATTGATGCTGACTATATTCATCTCCTTCATCATATGCAGGGAAGTAGAGTCCTTTTTTCTCCACAATATTCGAATCAAGAGTAGCCACTGGAAGGACTAAACCAGTAAGAATAGGAATAAGCAAGGTTATAATCGTTAATCCACGTTTCCACCAACTATTTTCTTCATGAGCATGATCATGTCCACAATGATTACACGATTCATCATGTGTATGTTTATCTTTTTTTACATAGTTATAGACACATATAATTGTAAAGAGAACAAATATATAGATAGCAGACTCTGAAATATAAGCATATTTCATATTAATATATTTTGAAATATCGCCTGTTGCATGTAAATGTAGAAATAAATAAGTAAAGCCTATTAATACAAATATTCGAAACATGTTTTTTTCACCTCTTTATAGAAAAATTGTTACGAGAAACACGCAAACTGTAATAAGGCCTGTTAATAGAATGACAAACTTGGCTTTAAAAGTGCTTAGCATCATCAATGTATTTTTGATATCCAACATAGGACCAAACACTAGGAAAGCAAGAATAGAACCTTCAGAGAAGCTGTTTCTAAAGCTCGCTGCAACAAAAGCATCTGCTTGGGAACAAAGACTTAGTATGTACGCAAGTCCCATCATCACAAGATGAGAGGAAGCCTGTCCGGTTCCTATTGAGACTAGGGTGGAAGTCTTGACTAAAGTTTGTACTGCTGCAGCAATAAACGAGCCGATAACTAAGTATTTTCCAACAGAGAAAAATTCATCGATCGAATGTTTGAACATTGCTTCGATTCGGTCTTTAAAAGAATGAAAGTGCACATGTTCAATCACATGACTTTTCAACGGAGATTGCTTTACTGATTTATGCAGAGCAAGTCCAACAAGAATGGAACAAACAAGCGCCAATACAGAACGAAGAATTACCATTCTCCAGCTATTCCCGAAAGCAACATATGTCGAGAACATAACTACTGGATTAATAATCGGTCCGGTAAGCATAAAGGCAATACTGGCAGGAACCGGTACTCCTTTTAAAATTAACCGCCTTGTAATAGGAATAATTCCACATTCGCATGCTGGGATAATGCTTCCAACTAAAGAAGCAAATAAAATGGCCAGTATTGGATTTTTCGGCATCATTTTTGCAATAAGTTCCTCTGAGACAAAAATTTCGATTATTCCCGAAATAAGAACCCCAATTAGAATAAAGGGCAATGCCTCAATGATAATACTGATAAAAATCGTATTTAATTGTAATAAGGTTTCCATATTCATTTTTTAAACACCTACTTTTTTGGTAAAAATCAGAAAGTCATCATTATAAAGAAGATTTATTAAAATCAGATGAAAATAAAAGAGAATCACAACAAATGATAATTATGTATTGCAAACGAATACACGAACCTTTACATTAAATAGTAGGAAAGCAGGAAGGAAGTGAAAAAAGCTGAAGAGAAAGCTTTTGCTCTATTTGGTCGCACTATCACAATCTGTTTTCATTGTGGCATGTAGTGCTCCGTTACCAGAAGACCCAGTAAATCTTAAACAGAGTCATATAAATCCAGAACAAAAGAATTGGCAGTTAACTTCTGACTTTATAACTGTTCTAGTAGAAGCTGCAAAAAAAGGCATGACGGATACAAGTTCCTTTAATGTCTTTACCAGTACCATCGAACAAGTAATTAGCCAATGGGGAGAACCGGATCAAACAGATCAAGTAGGAGATGGATACTATGCCATCTATAAGGAAAAGGATACCGTGTTTGGCTATACTGCCAAAGGCGATATTTATGATGTTCGTTCCAATAAAAAGCGATTAAATAGATTATCTCTATCAGATTTAAAAAAGAAAATAGGGGACCCAGCAGAAATTAGAATAGGGGACGGCGAACAAATAATTGTCTATAACCTTAGTGAAGATATTCAGCTTAAGTTTATTATATTAAATAAAACCAAGAGGGTAGACCATTTATCTGTCTATCACAAACCTAGAAGTATACAAGAGGAATATACCTTAACTATCCAAGGCGAATCTAATCAACTTACCAATAAACAATGGGAAATGATGCAAAACTGGAGGAGGGAGATCGTGAAATTCCAAGAGAATAAAGCAAATGTATACCTCAATGGGCGGAATGAAAAGAAAATTTCTTTAACCTTTGATGATGGACCTGATGATAGCATTACACCAAGAATCATTGAAATATTACAGCAATATAAAGTGAAAGGGAATTTTTTCTTTATCGGCAGTGAAGCAGAAAAACATCCGCAAGTTGTAAAAAATGCTTATAAAAATGGGAATTTAGTTTTGAGTCATAGCTATCATCATGTTGACTTATCTGTTTTAGATAAGGAACAGCAATTAGAGGAAATAACACGAGCAGGTAGCGCTCTTCAATCGCTTATTGGAAAAGAACCTGCAATGATTCGCCCACCATATGGAGAAACAAATGAAACGCTAATGAAAAATGCTGAACTAAAAGGATATTCTATTATCATTTGGTCCATCGATACACTTGATTGGTCACAAATGGAGGCAGACAATATTATTAGAAATGTCACCAACCATTTGCGAAACGGCGATATTATTTTAATGCATTCAGATTCAGAAAAAACAGAAACAGCAAAGGCATTACCGAAAATAATTGAAGCTATTCAGGAAAGAGACTTTCAAATAGTCGGACTGGATGAATTACTAGGGATAGAGGCATACCAGTAAATAGGAAGGGAGTTCTCCTTAATAAAAGGAAATTCCCTCTAAAACTTGTTTTCTTCACTCTCTTTCTTTATAATCAATTATAGACATTAAAGGTCTTTAATATATCCGTAAAGAGGTAGTATGATGAAATATTCAAGAGCAACGAATTATGCATTACACACAATGGTCTATTTAACCCTTGCAACAAAAGGGAAAACGGTAGGAGTAGATCAATTAGCCAAAATCCAAGATTTATCACCAACATATCTATCGAAAATATTAACCAAACTTGTTAAAGCAGGCTTAATTGAGTCAACACCAGGTGTTAATGGCGGTTATCGTATTATAAAACAGGCCGAGGAAATTTCTTTTTTAGATGTTATTACAGCCATTGAGGGAAAGACATCTTTGTTTAGCTGTTCATTGGAACATGATGATAGAAAAAACGGCGAATGCTTAATTGAAAATGTCATGTTAGAGGCTGAAACAAAGATGCGTGAACATTTAAGCCAAAAATATATACGCGATATTGCTAATCAAATTGAACATAATGCTAAATAAAAAATAAAGGTGATAACTCATCTTTATTTTTAGTCTAATTACGGATATTAAGAGTCTTTAATATATGTTATTCTTATTGAGGAGGAAAAAGTAATGTTAGATTGTATTGTAATAGGTGGAGGCCCAGCCGGTTTAAATGCATCACTTGTTCTTGGAAGAGCACGAATGAAAACGATCTTATTCGACGACGATAAACCTAGAAATTCCGTTACCCAAGAATCCCATGGTTTCATAACAAGAGACGGTATTAAGCCTTCCCAATTTAAGCAAATTGGGAAAGAAGAATTAAAAAAATATCCCGATGTATTCTTTAAACACCAACAAGTTACAGAGATTAAAAAGGTAAATAAATACTTCATCATTTTCACCGATCAAAATGAATCATATCAGGCAAAGAAAATTATATTATCTACTGGACTGATTGATATACTGCCCGATATTGCTGGCTTGCATCATTTTTATGGAAAAAGCATATATAGTTGTCCATTTTGTGATGGGTGGGAACTTAAAGATCGAGCTTTAGCAGTATTGGCAGAAAATGATCATGCTTTTCATTTAACTAAATTGCTTTTTAATTGGAGTAAAAACCTTATCGTTTGCACAAACGGCAAGAAGATACTTACAAAAGAGCAACTTGACATGCTAAATAACAAAAATATTAAAGTAATCGAACAAGAAATAGACAGGCTGTACGGTGATAAGGGACAATTGCAAAAGATTATCTTTAAAAATGGGGAAGAGGTTGATAGAGAAGGAGGCTTTGTCACAGCCGAACTTCAACAAGCCGTTCCCTTTGCTGAAGCACTTGGATGTACATTAAATAAGATGGGTGGAGTGGAAACCGATGCTCTTGGGCGAACTAATATAGAAGGAGTATACGCAAGTGGAGATAATACTCTACTAACACCACCACAGTTAATAAACGCTGCAAGCCAAGGCAGCAGAGCTGCTTCAGGAGTAATAGCTGACTTAATTAATGAGGAATTTTAAGAAGTAAAAAACAAGAGAATGTAACTCAGCATTAGCTAGATTCTTGTCTTTCTCATTACCAATACCAAGTGGGCAATTTAGAGAATAAAGTTGCCAACTGTTTCAGAGAAAAGTCAGTAGAAAAGGAAGGGGATTTCTAGACTTGAAAAAATAAGCGGACAAACAAGGATAAAATCAACTTGTTTGTCCGCTTATTAGTTTTACGGGGATTTCATAGCGGTCTTCCTGATCATTTACTCCGTCTATTTTTTGAATAAGAAGTTCTACACAAAGCTTAGCCAATTCTCCAAGAGGCTGCTTCACTGTAGTTAGTTTAGGGAAGTAATCCTCTATAAAGGAAGTCCCATCATATCCAACTAGTTTAAAATCTTGCGGGGATGTTAAACCAAGTTTTTCCGCTTCATTTATTACTAAAAGTGCTTTCATATCATCTGAACAAAAGATTCCCTCTGGCTGCTCTGTTTTAAGTATTTTAGCGATTTCAACTGATTTTCTCAAGGGAGTAAAGCTTCCATTTATAGAAAATACTCTTGGTTGTAAACCAGCATTGTTCATTTCATCTATATAGCCCTTTGTTCGTAAATAGGTTGGTGATTTAACATCATTGCTTCCAGTTAACATGATTATTTTTTGGATACCATGGTTGAGCAAGGAGCGTGTTGCTAAAACACCGCCCTGATAATTGTCACTGCTTACAATTGGAATATTAGGAGCAAGGAAACGGTCAAAGCTTATAATAGGTGCCTTGATATTCGTGTAATCATCATGGTTTAAGTTATGCGCACCTGCAATGATTCCTTCTACTTGATTTGCTTGGAGCATTTGAATGTACTCTCGTTCTTTATCTGAATTATGTTCACTATTACATTGGATTGTTTTATACCCTGCACGGAAAAGTTCTCGTTCTAAATGATCAATCAATTCCGCATAGAAGACATTATTTAAAGCAGGAAAAATTAATCCCACTAGCTTTGTGGACTTCCCCTGCAAACTGCGAGCAAGATTATTTGGTTGGTAATGAAGCTCTCTCATTGCATCATGAACCTTAGCAATTGTTTTTTCTGATAGATAGCCTTTTTTATTAATAACACGGCTGACCGTTGTAGGACTCACCCCAGCTAATTTGGCTACATCGGTTAATTTTGCAACCATTTTAATTTACCTCTTCTGATTATTTAGTCTCCATATTGTACCGCTGACATTACGTTTAGAATGCAGGTAAATTAATGTTTGTGAATCATCTGGAAAAACACGTCCTGTAATAACTCGTTCTCCTTCATTTACAAAGCACTCAAAAACGGAGGTATCAGCAAATATATTTACTTTTATATCTGTATTTTTCGAAACATATGCTTCCCGCTGGAAACCATATTCTTGTGCAAAGCGTTCGCCTGCATATTCTCTGTCTACAGAAACTTTACCATTTACCGAATCGAGTGTAAAGGCTAAATAACGCGTTTTATCCACATTTGAAAAGAGCAATATTTTCACAATTTCATTTTCAGGTATGATTACTTCAAGTTCAAATCGATTGGTCTTCGTGTCAAATGACTCATGAAAAGACGTCTCCATTTCCCGCAATTTTTTTGTTTCTATTACTGGATATTGTTTCAGTTTCCCATCTTGTAATGTAAGTTCCTTCACTAAACTTAATACACCTTGATAACCTTCTTGATCTGTCGGATAATTAACTTCCGGTAATCCAATCCAGCTAATCGCAAGGGCCCTGCCATCAGGAGCATTAAATGCTTGTGTTGCATAGACATCGAAGCCTTCATCAAGATTTTGCAAATTTGTAGTTTTAGTGATCGCCGCCTTAACAGGGTCAAACGTATCTCCAATGGTATACATATTTGGATAAATATTTTCATAGGATTGAATTTTCTTAGATAAGCCTTGTGGGCAGAATAAGAGAACAGGCACATCCTCAATAAAGATAAGATTCGGACATTCAATCATAAAGCCAAGTTCTTGATCAGAAAATGCTAATTCACTAACCAATGTCCAATTTTTAATATCATTTTCTAATGCTTTGTAGAGAAAGATCGCCCCTTTTTTATCTGACTGTTTTTGGGCACCAATAATCATATACAGTTGATCTTGATAACAAAAAATTTGCGGATCTCTAAAATGATCTGTTGTTTCATTTGGCTGGTTAATCAATGGTTTAGGAAATTTATGAATGGTTCCGTCTTTATACATAAAGGCCCCATTTTGGAAGCTATAACGATTCCAATCTTTATCCCTAACATTACCAGTGTAAAAGAGGAAGAGCTTGTCTTCATCAATGGGATATGCTGAACCTGAATAAACCCCATGTGAATCAAAATTATTGTCCGATTGTAGGGCAATCCCATTTTCTTGCCAATGTACTAAATCCTTGCTTTCTAAATGGTACCAGCTTTTTAAACCATGGACAGCGCCGAATGGATAGTACTGAAAAAAGAGCTGCCATTTTCCATTGAAGAATGAGAAGCCATTTGGATCATTTAACAAACCTGTTTTGGGCTCAATATGATATCCGGTACGCCACTTGGAGTTTTCCACTGATTTATTTAAAGCATTCTTATAGTCAATGTCCCATTCTGAATAGGGTTTATATCTAAGATCTCGTGTCCAATTGCTAACAATATCTGTCATGTAATTAAAACTCCTTCATTGTAGTTCATAAGTGTACTTAAGGGAATTTTAAAACGTTCTCAAAAATATGTCAAACGTTTTCTCACTTACTATCAGTTCAATTATTACATTTATCTAAATAAAATAAAATTTTATGATAAACGTTTGACATAAAATGAAAACGATGTTAAATTAATCGTGCAAAAGGATTTGAAAGCGATTTAATAGAAAGGGGAATTTACATGAAACACAGAGAAGTAGCTGAACGTGTAGCCAAAGCGTTGGGTGAAGATAACTTAATTGCTGCTACACACTGTGCAACTAGATTAAGACTTGTTTTAAAAGAAACAAAAAAAATTGACCAAGCAGCTTTAGATGATGATCCAGATTTAAAAGGAACATTTGAAGCGAATGGTCAATTTCAAATTATCGTTGGTCCTGGTGACGTAAATGAAGTGTATAAAGAATTAATTAGCATCACAGGTGTTGGGGAAGCAACAAAAGATGATTTAAAAGAAGTAACGGCACAAAAAGAAACGAATCCTGTCATGAAATTAGTAAAGCTCTTATCCGATATCTTCGTTCCGCTAATTCCAGCTTTAGTTGCCGGCGGGCTACTAATGGCTTTAAATAATGTCTTAACAGGAGAGGGTTTATTTGGGCCAAAATCTATTGTTGAAATGGTCCCAGGTATTAAAGGCTTCGCAGAAATTGTCAACTTAATGGCCTCTGCACCATTTGCCTTCTTACCAATTTTAATTGGTTTTTCTGCAACAAAACGTTTTGGCGGAAATCCTTATCTTGGAGCAGCGGCAGGGATGATGCTTGTTATGCCCGAACTGGTAAATGGCTATGGAGTAGCAGAAGCTGTTGCTTCAGGGCAGATGCCGCATTGGGATGTATTCGGCTTACATATCGCTCAAGCCGGTTATCAAGGACAAGTTTTACCTGTAATTGGAGTAGCTTGGATTTTGGCAACACTTGAAAAGTTTTTTCATAAGCATTTAAACAATGCAGTTGATTTTACTTTTACACCATTGTTTTCCGTAATTATTACTGGTTTTGTCACATTTGCATTTGTTGGTCCATTATTACGTGGTGTTTCCAATCAATTAACAGATGGATTACTGTGGTTAATTGATACACTTGGTGGAGTTGGTTATGGTTTATTTGGATTGGGCTACTCTGCAGTTGTATTAACAGGTTTGCATCAATCCTTCCCAGCGATAGAAACACAATTGTTAGCGGATATTGCAAAAACTGGAGGAAGCTTTCTATTTCCAATTGCATCAGCAGCTAACGTAGCACAAGGAGCGGCATGTTTAGCGATCTTCTTCTTATCAAAAAACCAAAAGCAAAAGGGATTAGCATCCTCAGCTTCTTTCTCAGCTATGTTAGGAATAACAGAGCCAGCATTATTTGGGGTTAATTTAAAACTTAAATTCCCATTTTTTATCGGCCTTGTTGCAGCAGGTGTAGGAGCAGCATTTATGGGATTCACTGGAGTGCGCAATGTATCTTTAGGTCCTGCCGGAATAATTGGCTTTATCGCTATAAGCCCTAAAGCAATTCCCATGTTTTTGATTGGAGTTGTTATTAGTTTTGTGCTCGCCTTTGCAGCTACAATGCTTTATGGACGAAAAAAATTGAATGTTCCATCTACTAATTCTCAAGGTACTGAAACAACAGAAAAAGATTCTACGATTAATAGACAAATAGCATTAAGTGAAGAGATTGCGGCACCAGTCGAGGGGAACGCTGTTGATTTAAGGAGTGTAAATGATCCGGTTTTCGCTTCTGGTACAATGGGAAAAGGAATTGCCATTATTCCGCGTTTAGGGAAGATTTATGCTCCTATTGATGGAGTTGTGACAGTTACTAGTGATTCTAACCACGCATATGGAATTCAATCGGAAAAAGGTGCAGAAATTCTTCTGCATATCGGTATAGATACAGTAAAAATGGCAGGAGATGGGTTTAAAACCTATATTAAGCAAGGTCAAAAGTTGAAAAAAGGTGATTTGCTAGGAGAATTTGATATGGCGAAAATCAAAGAAGCAGGGTTTGATTCTACCGTGATGATGATTGTCACCAATTCTAGTGAATACTTAGAGATTAGTAGCATTAAGGATACAGATATTAAGGTAGGAGAGAAAGCTTTAACCTTAATACAATCAGAAAGGAACTAATGTTCGTCCCTTAATTCTTAATTAGTGAAATAGACTGGTATAGAAAGAAAAACGTATGCAAGGAGGTACTTCATTGCCTATATTTCTTGAAAAAGATGGCAAGACACTTCATTTACAAAACAAGAAAATAAGTTATGTTCTCTCCATAGAAAAAGATAAATATGTCTGTCATCGATATTGGGGAAGAAGACTAGAAAGTTTTAATGGAAGCACTCAGATTCAAATGATAGATCGCGGCTTTGCCACTAATCCGTTTCCTGAGGAGAGAGTGTTTAGCTTAAATGCACTCCCTCTGGAAACAAGTACGCAACAAAGCGGTGATCATCGAATCTCGAATTATACAATACGTTCGCATACCAATCAAACACGCACTGATTTTATTTTTAAGAAATTTGATATCATAACTGGAAAACAGCCACTGGAAGGTTTACCTACATTAGAAGGAGAAGATACCAATGTTACGACATTAATTATAACCCTATATGATGATATTCAGCAGCTGGAAATGAAGCTTTACTATCATCTTTATGAACAACTACCGGTTATAACAAGACATGTTGCTTTTCTCAATCATGGGGAACAAGAGGTATTCCTTGATAATGCCGGAAGTCTTCAAGTAGATATCGCGGCAGCTACTTTTGATTTATTAACTCTTTACGGGTCTCACACAAATGAGGCTAATATAAGTAGAAGGAAATTGCATAACGGAATTCAAAAAATAGAAAGTACTCGTGGTGCAAGCAGTCCGCAGCATCAACCATTTTTAGCCCTTTTAAATCCGAATACAGATGAATTCAGCGGAGAAGTACGTGCATTCCATCTTATTTATAGTGGGAATTTCCAAGCACAAGTTGAAGTAGAACAATATGGTTCATCACGTGTACAACTTGGCATAAATGCGGAAGGATTTTCATGGAAGCTTTCACCTGGAGGCAGCTTTGATACCCCAGAAGCTGTGATGGTTTATTCTAATCATGGGTTAAATGAGATGAGTCATACTTTCCATACACTTTATCAACAATATCTATGCCCTAAGTCATTTCGAAATCAAGAACGGCCAATCGTATTGAATACATGGGAAGCCAATTATTTTGATATATCAGAAGAAAAAAGTTGGAAATTAGCGGAGACAGCAGCACAAATAGGCATAGAAATGTTTGTATTAGATGATGGCTGGTTCGGAAACCGAAATGACGATACTTCCTCACTTGGTGATTGGATCGAGAACAAAGATAAACTGCCAAACGGAATAGCTGGTTTAGCTGAGATGGTGAAAAATAAAGGAATGAAGTTTGGTTTATGGTTCGAACCAGAAATGACTTCCCCCAATAGTGAGTTATTTAAAGCACACCCAGACTGGATTATCCATACCCATGGATATAAGCCCATAGAAGGAAGAAGACAGTTAGTCCTAGATTTATCTAATGCAGAAGTACAAGACTTTTTAATAAGCGTATTATCGGAATATTTAGTAACAGGCAAAATTGATTATATTAAATGGGATATGAACCGACATATAACCGATATTGGCAGTACCTCTTTTCCTATAGATCAGCAAGGAGAGATTTCCCATCGATATATACTAGGCTTATATCGAATCCTAGATACATTAGTGAATCAATTTCCAAATGTACTATTTGAAAATTGTTCAAGCGGAGGGGGGAGATTTGACCCTGGAATGATGCGTTATATGGCCCAGACTTGGACAAGCGATAATACAGATGCATTATGCAGGACAAAGATTCAATATGGCTACAGTTTGCTTTATCCTCCGATTATGATGGGAGCACATGTTTCTAGCGTACCTAACCATCAGGTGGGAAGAATCACTTCACTTGAAACAAGGGGAAGGGTTGCAATGAGTGGCAATCTTGGATACGAGTTAGATTTAACAGAAGCAGAGGAAGAGGAACTACTAGAAATAGAAAACCAAATATCTTTTTATAAACAACAGAGAAAGCTTTTTCAGTTCGGAAAATTTTACCGATTGAAAGCGCCAGGAGAATATTTCGAAAGTGCATGGATGTTTAAAAATGAAAAAGAAGCGATCGTTGTTTATTTTAACGGGATAGCACGGCCTGCTGTGCCAGTTAACTATCTCCCTGTTTATTATCTGGAAGATCTTGCAATCTATAAGGATGTAGCAACCGGAAGACTATATTCCGGCAGTGAACTTAACTATGCAGGAGTAACCATCCCACGGGTAAAAGAAGATTACAAAACATTGATTTATCACTTTGAGAAAGTAGAAACACAAATTAATTAGAGACCTGAATAGAGAGAGGGATATAAAAGATAAGGAGTAATATATCGAATAACCCCTAATTTTCTATTAATGATTTTGTCTTTTAGACTTCCTAAGGATTAGCGGGACTGGTGAGATTAAATAGACGAATTTCACCAGTCGTTCCTTGGAAAACAATAAGAATTAAAAAACGACAGCTAAAATCCTTAACTTCATTGAAAATCTAAAAACCCCCATTTTATTTCATATAATCCATATTTCTTATTGTATCCAGTAATTGATTAACGAGAGGAGAAAGCTCTACGTTTTCATTGCGTCTACAAAGGAATATCGGCCGTTTAATTTCAACTCCTTTCACTTTAACCACACCTACTTCCTTACGAAGCACATGTTCCTTAACTGCAAGTGAAGGAGCTAACATGACTCCATAACCTGCAATAACTGAATGAATAGATTCGTTTAAGCCATGAAATTGCAATCCAATAGGAGGGTGGTTCACACCATGAATTTTACACAAAGAAAATAACATGTCTCTTGTTGAGCTTCCATTTTCTCTTACTAAAAAAGGCTCTTGAACCAACTGTGAAAACGAAACTTCTTCGCCAGCAAATTTATGCTTTCGCGGCACGATGAACCAAAAATCAACATCCATTATGTGTGTGACATGCAATTCTGGTTGCTCCCACCGTTCTTTTACAACAAGTGCTAAATCTACTTTATAGCGGAGTAATTTCTCAATCGCTTCGTTTGAATTACCACTATATAACTCTATATGGAGTAAAGGATTATCTATTTTCAATTTTGCTAATAGAGATGGTAATAAAAAATTAGCCGGTAAATGCGTGGATGCTATTTTGATATTATCTAGTATTCCAGCTTTCAGTTTGTTTATTTTCCCCTCAATATCTCTTTCTAAATCAAATAAACGTTCCCCTTGCTTATATAAAAAATCTCCTTCCTTTGTTAATTTAATTCCTCTTCCCGCTGACTCAATTAATGTCAATCCTGTTTCTTTTTCTAAATTTCGGATTTGCATAGTTACCGCAGGCTGACTAATAGAAAGAACTCTTGCTGCATCTGTAACACTTTTTGCAGAGGCAACGGTGATAAATATACGCAGAGCATGAAGGTTCACTAATCTTCACTCCTATAAATATTATTTATATATACACAAGAAATATATATTAGACTTATCTATTATAATTATATAACCTTTTTATTAGAAATGGTAAAAAGGAGCCTATAATCATGAACTTACCAATGATAAAAGAAGAAAGCGAACAACAAATACAAATAAAACGTCAAAAAATCTTTTTCTGTATTATTCTAATCATACTAGTATCAATCGGACTAACAACAGCATTTTTAGGAAGAAGGGAGGGGAATTATCAACTTTTTACATTAATGCTAATTGGCTTAGGAGCTTCTTTTATTGGAACATTAGCAGGAGGGGGTGGCTTAATTACCGTTCCTGGTATGATGTTAACAGGTATTCCTATTCAAACAAGTATCGCTACAAATAAGTTTTCCTCAGGAATTGCGGCACTTTCTAGTGTTTTCTATTTAATAAGAAATAAACAGCTAAGTGTCCACTTTCTATTAATTACTATCCTAATCGCTGTTTTAGGTGGAATAGGGGGAGCACTAGTAACTACTAATATACAGGAAGAAACGATGAATATCATTGCATTTGCATTACTTTGTTTTGCCTTAATAGTGACAATGAAAAATAAACAATGGACTGCTACTATACAACAAGATAAAAAGCAAAAACAACAAAAAACAATAAAGAAAAGATTATACATTCCTTTCTTTATTGCAGCATATGATGGGGGATTTGGACCAGGATCCGCCACATTTAGTATTTTATTTTATTTAAAAAGTAATTTCACCTATATGAAAGCTGTGCAAATGACAAGAGTTATTATTCTTGGCAGCTGTATGGGAGGATTTATTATTTATTACCAGAACGGTTTTATTAATTGGTATTATGCCATTTGCATGGCAGTTGGTTCCATTATTGGATCACAGATTGGATTGCTCGTATTGCCAAAAGTTTCTCAAAAAGCAGCAAAAACTCTTTTGTTAATTATCATAAGTGCATTGATGGTACAAATGATTGTTAAAATTATTTAATATTTAATAAAGATGATTCTTTATTAGGATCATCTTTATCGTAAAAAAAGGGGAATGATTACTAATTGGATTATAAGGACTTTAATTATTTTTTATTCTAGTTTACATAATATATATTATACACAGTGATTAAAATTTTAATAAATCACATCTCATTCCAAAGTATACTCTAGATAGTGAGACAAAATTAAAAAATTGTTATCTCTTACAATCTATTATTAACTAACTGCATCGTATCTATATGGACATTTGAAATTTATTTAGTTAGCTTATTAAAAATTATTATTAGTTTTTTATATGCTCTATATAATTTTTCATTGAAAACTACTAAAAATTAATTTCATCTTTCGTCAAAAAAAACGATTAAAACTAGTTTTTTTTGTTTTTTTTGATCTATAAAAAATCATAAATCCGCCACTCACGTATATTGATAAATATTCTATACTTTTAAAAGGATGAAATGTCTTTATACTGCAAGTTGAAATATATTATAGCTAAAATCATTCAAAAAACCAAAGACGTCTATACAAAGAACATCTTTGGTTTTTTGGTCAGTTAATTCTCCCCTAGTTATCTATCAATTTAGGAAAAATATATTATCTATCTCATTATTTTTTCGAATTCTTGCATCATTAATAGATCATTTGTAATTTCATCAGAATGATGTAAAGAGACTTTCGCACCAAGGCTGTTAAAAGCTGCAACTGCCTCATCATATCCTCGTTCAATATGTTCAATTCCAGTAATTGTTGTCGTCCCTTCTGCTATTACTCCAGCTAACATTAGACAAATACCTGCACGGACATCTGAAGCATGCACTAAGGCTCCGTGTAAAGCTGACTTTCCTTTTATATGGGCAATCCCATTTGATACTTCAATAGATGCACCCATTTTGTTTAATTGGTATACATGATTAAATCGGTTCGGATAAACAGTTTCGCGAAGTATACTTTTCCCTTGTGCTTGTGTTAACAAAACGGTTAATGGCTGTTGCAAATCCGTTGGAAATCCAGGGAACATAGCAGTTCTTACCCTCGATGCTTTTAAACTACCATCTAGAAAAGACGTAATATTATTCTCTTTTATTTCCAAACCGACACCGATCTCTTCCAGTTTCGTGAGACAAGATGTTAGGTGTTCTGGGATAATATCATTCACTGTAATCGTTCCACCTGTAATCCCTGATGAAATCAGGAAAGCTCCAGCAATTAGCCTGTCAGGAATTACGGTATAACTACAACCATTCAAGCTTTTTATACCTTTAATTTTGATTGTATCCGTACCAGCACCTTTAATTCTCGCACCCATTTTATTCAAAAATAATGCCGTATCTGTTACTTCTGGATCTCTTGCAGCATTTAATAAAATTGTTTCTCCCTCAGCTAATACAGCTGCTAGCATGCTATTAATAGTGGCACCTGATGTAATCGTATCAAAATAGATTGTTGCCCCTTTTAATTTTTTGGCCTCCACCACATAATAATCTTCATGAAAAGTAAAAGTTGCGCCCATTTTCTCAAACGCCTTTATATGCTGATCAATTGGTCTGCTTACAAAATCATCCCCGCCAGGATAGCCAAGTGATACTTTTCCGAATTTAGCAAGTAATGCTCCAATGAAATAATAAGCTGTTCTAAACTTCCTTGACTTTTCAGGTTCAATTATCGGATTATATATTTTAGTCGGGTCAATATAAACATCCCCGCGGCTATCTCGCTCCATGATACATCCTATTTCTTCTCCAATTTGACGAAGTACTTTGAAATCAGCAATGTTTGGGATGTTCTTTAATGTTACAGGCTCACTAGCTAAGCATGCAGCAGCTAGAATTGCCAAAGAACTATTTTTCGAACCTGGTACTGATAAGGATCCTTCTAGTTTAGAAGGTCCCTCTATATTCATCCATCTCATTTTAAATCTCCTATTCCAATCTATCTAATCAACGTAAATCAGCAAATTTTATTTTTAGTTGTTTCTTTTTCATTTCATCAATCGTTTTTTGCGGTGCACCAAGATCTGTTAGAAGGATATCAATTTCTTCGATTGGTACGGATTGCATAAACATTTCACGACCGATTTTTTCATGGGGTGCTAAACAGACCACTTTTTGAGCAACACTGGCAACTGTCTGAGCAAATGCAGCTGCTTCAGGAGTAGAGGTACTTATACCTTTGGCATTAATTCCTCCACCAGTTAAAAAACAAATGTCTAAGGAAAATTTGCGCATCATTTCCATTGCAATACAATCAATTATACTGCTTGATGAAGCTCCTCTTAATTTCCCTCCGATTAAATAAGAACTTATGTTTTCTTTCATTCTAATAAGGTCGGCAATTTTCAATGAATTTGTAACGATTGTATAAGGGAAATCAGTTGGCAAATATTTTACCATTCCATAATGGATACCTGCTCCTCCAATAAAAACCGTATCATTTTCTTTAATAAATGATACTGCTAATTTTGAAATAGCATTTTCGTGTTGGGCAGCCGTTCCATATCGAATAGATGACGGCGGCGGCATTGTTCTTACTTTAGGTATTGGTTCAGAGAGAATGGCACCACCATATGTTTTTTGCAGCAACCCTTGTTCTTCCATGATTGTTAAGTCTCTTCTAATGGAATCAAGAGACATCTCAAATTTACTTGCTAGATCTTTAGCAATAACTTTCCCATCTCTAGAAATTATTTCTAAAATTAATTTTCTTCTTTCCTCCGCTAGCATACTATTCCCTTTCCCATTAAAATCTAAATTCATCTTATTCCGTTTCATTAAGTTTTGTCAAATATTTTTTCGTTTTCCTTCTGTTTCATTCCGTATTATGCCTTTTTTACCACCACAGAACATCTGTTCTACCATTGTTTTTTCTTGTTAGTTTATTTCTCATCTTTCGTTTCATAAAAAAATTGCTATATAAGCAGTTTTTTAAGAAAGTTCCACATCATATTCCATTCTTTTTGCTGTTTCTTTCGCTATTTTCACACCCGCTAAACGTTTGACAAGATGAAAGGACATATTAATACCTGCCGAGATGCCACCTGAAGTAATAATGCGCCCTTCATCGACAAACTTCACCTTCTTTACCACATTCACTTGTGGGTATTCCTCCTTAAGCCTTGTGAGGCTCGCCCAATGTGTTGTCGCGTTCAATCCATCAAGCAGCCCTGCTTCAGCAAGCAATAACGCTCCCGTACATACAGAAGCCATCCATTGAACCTCTCCCATTTGTTCCTTAATCCAATTAATCACCGTTTTATTATGTACTTCTCGTTCTCTTGCACCTAGTCCCCCTGGGATGATTAAAAGATCGAACTTAGGCATTGTTTGGAAACTATAATCCGGATATACCTTTAATCCATTTCTCGCTCGAATCATTTGTCCCGTTTCCGAAATAGTCTGCACGATAAACGGTTTAGACCCATCCTCTCTTGCTGTAACAGAAAACACTTCAAACGGGCCAGCAAAATCTAATACCTCCACATCATTGAATAGAAATATCCCTATTTTCCATTGGTCGGTTTGCATTTTATCTCTCTCCTTCGTTAAAGCCATATTCTAGCTAGTTACTTATTATTATTATACTTAAGAATTTCATCATAGAGAGATAAATTATCTTAAACTTGATTAACTGACTGATTTTTGAAAAAATAAAAATAATAAAAAGGAGAGGCGGTTTTTTTAAGTGAATGGACAAAAGAGGCTTCGAGATTATGGAATAACAATTGGAAAATTAGAAACAGGTAAAAGAAACGCCATTACAGATGTAGAAGGTGTCACAGTTGGCCATGCTACTTTAAATAATAGGGACACTCAGACAGGTGTTACCGCAATAATGCCCCATCCAGGCAATATATTTAAAGAAAAGGTAATCGCTGCAAGCCATGTAATTAATGGGTTTGGTAAAACAATGGGTTTAATGCAAATAACAGAATTAGGAACAATTGAAACACCTATTCTTTTAACCAATACATTAAGTATCGGTGTGACAGCTGATGCATTAATTGAATATATGCTAGAGCATAACGAGGATATTGGTCGAACAACAGGTACTGTTAATCCCATTGTGTGTGAGTGTAACGATATGTTTCTTAATGATGTGAGAGCAAGAAAGATTAAGAAAGACCATGTTTTCGGGGCAATCGCTAATGCTTCTGCGGAATTTGATGAAGGATCAGTTGGTGCTGGCCGCGGCATGCTGTGCTATTCTTTAAAAGGTGGAATTGGAACCTCTTCCCGAATAATACATATGGAACATGGTAGCTATACAATAGGAGTACTGGCTCTGACCAACTTTGGTACGCTGAGTGATCTAGTAATAGCAGGGAATCCAATCGGACAACAGCTCAAAAAAAAGCTTACACAAGCAAATGAAGATAAAGATAAGGGCTCTGTCATCATCATCGTAGCTACTGATCTTCCCGTTTCGGAAAGACAATTAAATCGAATTATTAAGCGCGCAGTAACAGGATTATCACGAACAGGTTCGATTATTACAACTGGAAGCGGTGAAGTAGTCATTGGTTTTTCTACGGCAACAAAAATTCCACATGAAAATCCTTATTCCAGTGTCCCTATTTCAACCATTCATGAAGAGGATATCGATGTTGCATTTAGAGCCGTTGGAGAAGCTACAGAAGAAGCTGTGCTAAATTCCTTGATAACTGCAACCCATGTAATTGGACGAGACGGGAATGAACGACCTGCTCTTATAGATTTATTAAGCGAACATAATATTTGTTTACATTAGAAAAAACAGACGCCTGTATGATACAAAGCGTCTGTTTTCCTTATTTATTTTTTATATTTACCTTGCAAAATCGATTCCTCTAACGGACGGCGGCTAGACGGAATTTCTCTTGCTTGAAAATCTTCCGGCAACGCTTCTTTATCCCCTTGATAACCAATGGCAATAGTTACTTGAATATCAAATTCTTCTGGAATGTTTAATACTTCACGAGCTTTTGCTTTATCAAATCCACCAATAGCATGTGTTTTTAAACCTTCTTTTATAGCCTGCAAGGATAAGAATCCCCATGCAGTTCCGCTGTCAAAGGCATGCATCCCATTTTGTTTATCCGAAATAAGCACTGCTAATACCGGTGCATTTTTACACCACTCTAAATTTCTTTCAAAAATAAAAGAATGAAATAATGATCGTTCCTCTACCGTTCGAGCAATAATAAAACGCCATGGCTGCAAATTATTTGCAGAAGGCGCCCAGCGAGCAGCCTCAAACAGGCGCATTAAGACTTCTTCAGAAACTTCTTTATCTAAAAAAGAACGGGGTGACCAACGATTTAAAAAATAGGATCAATCTCGTGGTCTGCTTGACGAAATGTATGTATTTCATTTTCCTTCATAAATATTCCACCCTCAAAATTTATTTCACTTCTATTCCATTTTAATTATAAAAAAATGGCAATTCAACTAATTGATTCTAAAGAATAGAAAGAATCAATCAAAATAAACAGGCTCCAACGGATTAGCCATATGTTTAAAAGCTAGTAATATTTGTGATTCTGTATTTCTTGGAATGGATAAAGGCGGGAGATCCTCTTTTGCAAAAAAACCGACAGAGCTAGTTTCTACTCCTTCCTGCGCCTCTCCTCCTACAATCTCACACTGGATGAACATTTTATATACATGGTAAGGAGATGGAGGATGCGGGTGGCATTTCTTATCCATAACCGCAATTAATTTTACTGCTTTCACCTTAAATCCTGATTCTTCTTGTACTTCTTTTACTGCGACTTCAGCTGGAGTTAAGCCAATATCGCCCCAACCTCCTGGCAAGGCCCAGGAATTATCTGTCTTCTCTTTCACCATTAGTATTTTAGTACCTTGAAAAACTACTGCCCTAATATCTACTTTCGGCGTAGCATACCCTGTTTCATTTGCAAAAAGATCACGAATTCTTGTTTCATTCACCTTGGTATATTCCGACATAATTTCTAAGCTGATCTTTCTGATATCTTCAAACCTTTCCAAATCAAAAGTATCCTTTGAATAGGTTAATCCGGCTTGGGCGATTGCTTGCAGCTGTTTCGCCCATTGTAACCATTTCGGTTCCATCTAATGACCTCCTTTACAAATTGCTTTGACTTACCTTCCAATGATAAAACCAAAAACACAAGTTAAAAAAAGTACCAGCACTAACGCAAAGCTTAGCATACCTCTTACAGCTTTTTTCCTTGCTGAGTAATAAGCATCACTTTCCATATATTTTTTCATCAACGGATGGTAGTGGCACACTTTATTCCATAGGGTCGTAAGCCACCCATTCATGATAATAGAAAACCCTACAAAAATAAGAATCTTTAACCATAGGGGCGGTACTATAATCATGGCACCGGTTGTGCTATTAATTAACATCAAATACCCATATAAATAACTAGAATTACGTATAACTATCTTAATAAATAATTCGATAAAGCCGTTAACTGGTGTGCGATTTTGAAAGATCCGTTTAGAGTTTTTGAAAATACGCGGTTTCTTTCTTCTCATAATGACCGGCTTTTCTATTTCAGGAGCTGCTAAATAGATGGCCTGAACGATACTAGTTTTACGCTCTTGCTCTAATTCAATATGGAGATCAATAGATGCGATCTTTTGTAAAGCTGTCAAACTAAAGAAGATCGACAACAAGAGGATAATTAGTGACAGAGCATATACTGGAATAGTCATTCCCATATCCACTATATGATAAATCCATTGACTAAACCAATTAAATACAAGAAACAAGAAAACCACCAGCAAGCTTTTTGCCCACATAGAACCTATTTTTCGGATATGGTACTTCCATAACATGAAGCAAGATTGTAAAGCAGTGAAATAGACAAATAAGACAAGGATTACTGACCAATTTAACAAATAATAATGGAGTAAAAATGGTAGTAAGCATAAGAAGCCTGCTGAAAGCACCATTGTTTGAAAGAACAGAGAATAGAAATAGCTCAGTGCTTTTAACCTTCCAATCAAATGAAGCTGTTTGACTAAAAATACTTTATCAGCTTCCACAATAAGGGTTCTGATATTGCCAATCCATGCCAGAAAGTAAAGGCAGAAAAAAGGAACAATAAAAGGGATCTTATGTATCCAGACAGGTATCTCCAGCCACCAAGAACGATAGATAGCTACACAGAAAACACCTAGAGGGACTAAGATATATACAATTACCGTCCAATCAGCAATCGATCGAAGCACTTTCCATTGATAGTGCCAATTCCTAATTAAACGTGAAAAAAACAACTTTCTACTATTCATTACCATGATCCTCTGCTAACAAATGAAAACAATCATACAAAGATCCAGCGGGCAACTGACATTGCTCCCTTATCTCCTCTAATGTTCCTTTTGCCACTAGCTGGCCATTATGGATCATAAGAAATCGATCACAAATCTTTTCTGCTGTATCTAATACATGGGTAGACATTAATATGCCAGCACCATGTTTTTGCTCTATTTCCATCGATCCGAGAAAAAGCTTCATGGCATTTGGGTCAAGTCCCATAAACGGTTCATCAATAATATATAAGGATGGATTTGTAATCATCGCAAGTATAAGCATCGCTTTCTGCTGCATTCCCTTTGAATATTTAGTTGGGTTTTCATGCGCGTGTTCCGCTAACTTGTACACATTTAGCAATTCATTAGCCTTTTGCTTATATTCCTTTTCTTCTAACCCCTCTACTGCTGCAACAAAGTCTAGGTGTTCCCATAATGTTAATTCATCATAGAAAATAGGTCGTTCTGGTAAATAGGAATAAGTTATGCCATCTATGTAGGAAACCGTTCCTTCTAAATGTTCGATTAAACCTAATAAACTTTTGATTGTCGTACTTTTGCCAGCACCATTTGGCCCAATTAAACCAACCAATTCTCCTTTTTCAATAGTAAAATTAATTTCTCTAATAATTTCTTTCTTTTGCTCATATCCAGCTGATTGAATCTTTACTTCTAAAAGAGACATTTACACACCCTCCCTATCACGTTCTTCTTTCATACGGACAAATCTGTAAGAAAGTTTCTAAATTAGAAAAAATTTTTGGAGATAAAAAAATCGGACCACTGGTGCAGGCCTAAAACAGTTGCTTTATTTCTGATTTAATTCGTTTTATAAATATAGGAGCATCATGAAGAAAGCAACAAAAAAATAGATGCAGTCAGATAATCTTACCTTCCTGCATCTATTCTATCGTTTAATCGATTAACTATCTTTTACACAGCTTGACTATCCATTTTCACACGCAACTTGCTTCCAACAAGCTTTACCAATTCAACCACTCGATTAGAATAGCCCCATTCATTATCATACCAAGCTAGTATTTTCACTTTATTTTGCCCGATGACCATTGTTGATAAAGCATCAATAGTTGCAGACTCGGTTGTTGTATTAAAATCAACAGATACTAAAGGTTCCTCTGTAATGCTTAGAATCCCTTTCAGTTTTCCGTTTGAGGCCTCTTCAAAAGCTTGATTAACAACTTCACTTGTCACATTTTTTTCTAAATCGACGACTAAATCGACTAAAGAAACATTTTGTGTTGGCACTCTTAACGCCATTCCATGAAGTTTTCCTTCTAAATGTGGAAGGATCTGTTTTAAGGCCTTAGCTGCTCCAGTCGAAGTGGGAATAATATTTTGCCCACATGACCTTGCCCGCCGTAAATCATGATGGGGATTATCTATATTGTTTTGATCATTGGTATAGGAGTGAATTGTTGTCATTAATCCATTCTTTATCGTAAAATGTTCGTCTATAACCTTAGCAACCGGTCCTAAGCAATTGGTCGTACATGATGCATTCGAAATAACATGATGTTTATCAATATTTAATATACTATCATTCACACCCATGACGATGGTTGCATCAGCATTTACACCAGGAGCGGTAAGCACTACTTTATGCGCACCAGCTTTTAAATGCATTGCTGCTTTGTCTCTCGCGTTAAATTTCCCTGTAGCTTCTACTACGATATCTATTCCCAATTCACGCCACGGAAGTTTTTCTGGATTACGGTTATTCACTAATAGAATCTCTTGGTCATTTATAAAAATCGAATGTTCTTTAGCCACAACCTTACCTGGAAACTTACCGTGAATTGTGTCATACTTTATTAAATGTGCTATCGTTTCAGAAGGATAACTGGCATTAATAGCAGTAATATGTATACTTTGATCATTAATAGCATTTCTAAGCACCATTCTTCCAATTCTCCCAAAGCCATTTATTGCAACTGATATTGTCATAGACTTCGCTCCTTTTTAAATATGTTATACTATTAAATTAATACTCTATAATAAGTATAACACATTTAAAATAAAATACATCTTATTTGATTAAAAATAAGATGTATTCTTATAGCGCCTTGAACTTTATCTCACTCCTTTTAAAAAATCACTTGGCATCGTATCTTCTTTGTTATTATGAACAATCCAAGATATTATCGTTGTGCTGTCACGGACATTTTTCTTTTTTATTTCTTTTAATAAATAATAGACGCTCTCTTGATTAGAAAACGTATCAAATCCTTGAAAAATGGCTTCCATCCTATGATAATCCGTGTTGGGACACTCAATCAGTCCATCTGTAGTGAGAAAGATATGTGTTTTACCCTTTCTTAATTCTTTCACTCCTTGATTATAGGAGGGTACTTCTTGATGGAAAGTACTATTTACCCCAATCCATTCATAGAAGCTTCGGTGATTTTGCTGGTATTCTCCTAACCTTGAAAGTTCTGGATGATGGAGTGCAAGTATACAGTCGCCAATTGATAACCACCATAAATAGTGTGCTTTTCTTACAACGATTAAGCATGCAGTTTCTCCTTGAATCATCTTGCATTGCTCCAGAAATTCCTTGCTTGCGAAATGGTTTAAGAAAAAGGAAGTAATTTCTTGGAACACTCTTTTTAACGGTAATTGGAGAATTGTTTTGATCTCCTCTTTCTTTGTCGCTATACTTTTTATTACTAATTCTGCACTTTGTGCTGAATCATGTGCATCCAAGAGGATGACAAGCTCCCATTCGCGTTCTATCCAAATGAAACAGCCGTCTTCATTTTTATATTGACCTGCAGAGGAGTTTCCTCCAAAGCGTCCAAGTACTAAATTATTTCTTAGATGGAGGATATTAATTTCATCTACATAATTCTTATCAGAACCTACCCATTTATATTCCATTACGCTTCCTCAAAAACTTCATTTGCTAAGTAATTTTTTATTCTTTTACATAAAGAGCTCATTTCCTCTGCGTTTGCAATCGGAGCCTCTGGCCAATCATATAACTCCGTTGGTCCCCAATATCTTTCAGGAGTATTCGGATATCTTGCAATTAGATGAAGGTGAAGATGAGGAACCGAATTTCCTGAGACGAGAGCATAAATATGTTCCGCGTTTTCTGTTTCCTTTAATGCCTTGCTGACTCTTGAAATAATAAGTCCAAACGCCTTTGCTTCATCATTTGTCATCTCAGCAAGTGTAGGAATATGTCTTTTTAAATCGATCATAAGATGTCCTAGGTAACTGCCCTTGCCTTTTCTATCAATATGACCAACATAAACATATTCATTTTCATAGATTGGTATTCCTGCTGTTTTAATAATCCCTTTATGTTTATCGCATATGAAACAATTGGTTTCCATTTCCCTTTCCCCCCTAAAATAGTATAAAAAAATCCTATTGTCTCTTAAAAGAGACGATAGGATTTATCGTGGTACCACTCTTCTTCATTCGTTAGAAAACGAACCTTCTTAAGCTCAATGACGAGAGCCAACCGTCTAGATATACATTTCTACCTAACCACTCCTAGGCGAGTTGGGAAGTGATATGCGCTATCTTTCACCAAACGACAGCTCTCTCTAGCATACTTACTTCTTAATACTCCTAATCATCGTGTTTATCTTATGGAACTAATTGAAACTTTCTGTCATTTTAGGAAAAACTTCAAAAAATGTCAATCGTTATTTTTAAATAGGTCCGATAATTCATTTTCATTTTTTATCACAAAAATTTTGTTCTGATACTTGTTTGTATGTATGAAAGAAAGAAGGTTTACCTACTTGCTCGAAATGCTTATTCCATTTAAACATTTTAAAGAAAATCGTTAAGTTTGGCTGGTAATGGGCCTTTTCTTGACCAAGCTTCTGTTTAACGTATCGTTTTATTATACGATAGGTACGTTTAGAATAATTGGTGTCCAAAAAAACAATGACATCTGCTTGTTGGAAGCTGCCACGTACCCATTCCTCACTATGCACACCTTCTACAATCCATCTATCTGTTTGGGTTATGGATTGTAAATTTGCTTTTCTCTCTTCTTCCGATCTTCTAATATCTCCACGATCTGATCGCTTCCAAACAACATTATCTAATTCATAATAGGGAATTTGTAATTTCATTGATAAATCTTTTGCTAATGTCGTTTTTCCACTAGCTACAGAACCAATGATATGAATCTTATTAGGAGTAGCTTTCACTATTCCCCCCTCCTTTATATAAGTTTTCACATAAGTATTGGGGGAAATATCTAATCTATACTTAAAGATAAAGATAGCTTTCCATTATCACGAAACGAAGGATCTGCTACTTTTTCGACCATTAATACACCATCTTTTACATTAATTACAGAAACACAGCAATTATCATGGTGTGGGTAATCAGCCATATTTAGCAGAGATTTAATGAAAAATCCAATCGTAACACCATGAGAGAAAACCAAAATATTGCCGCCTGTATCTTTATGCTTAGCAATAATATCGTCAACAGCCGTTCTTGTTCGCGTTAATAATTCAGTAAAGGATTCTCCATCTTGAACTTTGCTTTCCATATCTGTAAAGGAGAAGAGTCTTTCCACTATATCTCCATGCTGTGCGATAATGTCTGTCTGCAGCATTGCTTCCAACACTCCAAAATTCATTTCTTTTAATCTTGCATCTTTTGTTAGTTGAATATTTCTATTACCAATAGCAAATTTTGCCGTATCTAACACTCTCTGACTATCACTGGCATAAGCAGCCTCAAAAGGTATATCTGTTAAACCAGCACCAACTGACCTTGCTTGTAATATCCCATTTTCTGTTAAAGGAGAATCACAAAACCCTTGCATTCTCTTTTCGATATTATATTGAGTCTCTCCATGTCTGATAAAATACAGTCTCAATTCCTTCTTCATTTGAAACTCCCTTCCTTTGCTTTATTTTTCGCAAGATACTATCAAGAAAAGCGGAATCCTCATTCGTCTTTCATATTCTTCTTTACGCAAAAAATTTTCTCGTTTCGGCATTCCTTCTCGTAAATCGGTTATTTTAAAGCCTGCTTCTTTTAACAGCCGAAAATACTCCTCAATCGTGCGATGATATTTTACTACTTCCTCATCTATCCATCGCTCTATTCTTTCTCCTATAGAAAAATAATCATCGACAATCCAATTCGTTCTTTTTTTCGAGGAAACGGAACTGTCAAATGTAGAAAGGCATAGAGGATGTTGCACACTAAAGATAAACTTACCATTATCATTCAACTGATCATATACACCCTGAAAAATTGGCTGTAAGTCTTTAATATAGTGAAATACTAGCCTTGAGACAACGATATCCATTTTGCTATTGCTAAATTTCCAATCCTCTAGTGTAGAATGATACACAGAAGCAGTTGTGCCATTTAAAATATGGGAAGCTTCGTCAAACATTCTCTTCGAACCTTCTATTCCTGTATAACTTGCTGCACCTTTTTCTAAAAGTTCTATACCAAAACTTGCATCTCCACAACCTAAATCAAGGATAGACTTACCGTCTATTTTCCCTAATAATTCAGATAAAATAGGGCTTTCTATACTATTATTGGGGCTTGTTTCTCGATTTCTTCTAGCCCGATAATTTTCAAAGAACTGTTCCTGATCGTATACAGAAGAACCTGTATATGCCATATCTCCACCTACCAAATTTTATCTATTTTTTTCACAAGCAAATCTACTAAAATAGCATAACCTGCTTCCCCAAAATGAAGACCATCATTATGTATACCTTTTAGTTTCTTCTGATAATCTTTTAAAGAGAGCATTTCAGTATAAAAATCAATAAAGTTTGCTCCTGTTTCATTAGCAACTTCCTTAACTGCATTTGCATACCTAGCTAAAACCTCATTTGTCCTTGCAAACTGCAACGTTTCATCGACTGGAGCTGGCGTAATCAGAATAGCCTTGTCTGGACCAATCAATTGGACGATTCTCTTCATATTTTTTCGATAGGTGGGTAAGTCAATCATCTTATGAAAGGCTGCATCATTTGCACCAAATAGAATCGTTACTAAATCAGGCTGCTTCTGGATAACATCTGCTTGTATTCTTTTTAATGCATCAACTGTGTTATTCCCATTTATTCCTGCATTGATTATTTCATAATGATCGATTTTATCTGCCAGCATGGCTGTCAAAACAGGTTCATTTCTAGTTTCTCTCCCTGCAGTAATACTATCTCCAAAGCAAATTAAAAGCGGTATTTTTTCTCCCTCCTTCCTGTAAGAATATTCAAACCACTTGCTTCTATCCTATTTTATACTAATTGGAATGATTCGTCTTTTTCTTTTCGGAAATAAAACTTAAAAGTAGCAATTAGATTGTTGCACAAATTAATCCTATTGAAATTAACCTTTTCGCTCTGCTAATCTTTTTTCTACACGCTGAAAACCCCATTTCATAATAATTGGGACACAAAATAAGATAAACAACAATCGAAATAACTGGTACGTTGTGATAATCGGCAAGTTAGCATGAACGGATTGCCCCAGTACGGCCATTTCCGCCATTCCTCCTGGAGCTAATCCAATAAAAGCAGTCAATAATGAAATATCCTGATCTACTCTTACTAAAATATAGCCAAGTACTAAAGAAAAAAGGACTAGTAAGGCAGAAGTTACTGTAACAACACTTAAAAACCTTGCTTTGTTTTCGATATTACCAAATTTAATTTGTAAACCAAGATCAATTCCAATCAATGTTTGTGCCACACATGCAAGAGAAGTCGGAATTTCGGGTACATCCATCCCAGCAATCGATATGGTTGCAACAAAAATCATTGGACCAATCATAAACGGCGCTGGAAACTTCCACTTTTTCACTTTGCTTGCAATTAGAGAGCAAAAGAATAAGATTAGGAAAATCATCCAATGATAGCTCGGGCTTCCGCTAGTGGTTGTTACTGCTGCAACTGCTTGATTGCCATACAAAATAGGACTATATACGAGGAGTGGAACAAGAATCATGACAGATAAAATTCTACTTATTTGAATAACTGTAACGACAGTGAGATCAATTCCTTTTATTTCTGAACTAATCGCCACCATTTGAGATAGTCCTCCTGGGATACTACCGGCAACAGTTGATTTTAAATTACTATGCGTTAATTTTGAAGTTGTAAAGGCAAGAAGGAAACTAAAGGCAAGCATAACAACCGTCATCAAAAGCATGGAGGGGAGGTGGGTTCCCATTTCAATAAGTGTCTGATTGGTAAATTGCCTTCCAATGAGGTAGCCAATAACAAGGAGTCCGATATCTCGAAAGGAGAAAGGTAAATTCGGAGAATTTTTGGCAAGTCGAACATAAAGGATGGTACTGAACATGGGGCCAAGCAGCCAAGACAGAGGAAGCTGGCATACTTGAAACAACCATCCCCCAAATACAGCACTCAAACATAAGAAAAGTAATGACATAAATGCGATCCTTTCATAAAAGAAATAAGTACTTTCATTATACTACTTATTTCTCCTTAAAATGAAGAATCTCTTTTTTTAATGGTGTTGCGATCCTTTATAACTAATTTCCTTCACTTTTACTTTTTCTAATATCCATTCTTCCTTTTTCCATATCCACCAAGTTTCCAAGTAACCAATCGTATCAACTGTTGCCAGCCCACTAATTCTTTGTTTCCCTTTCATCGCCGTTTGATTGTTGAATCTTGTTACTTTTAATTCGGAAAAGGGGGATAAAATTAATTCAGTTGGTTCATTTAATCTTGCTTTATGATAAAGACCAAGTTTCTCATAATGATTTCTCCGATCATATAAATCGAATATATATGTTTTTTCATTATTTATTTTTATTTCCGCTTTATAGGCATCTTTAAACTGACTTTCAACCGATGCCAGCTCTGGTTTTTGCAATTCTATTAAATGATTGCCTTGTAGTTGAAAGAAATAAAAGTTTTTTTCTGACCCTCTTTCATTCGCAGAAACAGTAAGTAATATTTCTTTTTGATGATCATCATTTATATCGATTATATGTAATACAGGATCAAATCCACCTTCCACTGTTAGAGTGGCGCTCTTATCTTTTCCTTTCGTTACCTTTAAAAAAAATTCCTTAAAGAAATTGCTATTTTCAGGCTGATCGGATGCATCTCCTTTTAATTGCACGGTTTCTTCCTGTTCATCATTTGTTATATCGATTTTTTCTTCCAAAATTAATTTGTTTGTTTTATCTTCTTTCTCCATTGCATATACACCAGTAATAGCAGTTAAAGTCATCAAAAAGAAAGCACATAAAGCCACAAGCATTTCCCTTCTCATGCTAAAACCTCCCTATGTCTTATTACTTTTAGGATGTCCTTTTTTGGTAAAATCATGTAAGAAAGGAAAAGAAATTTTAATTGGAGGTTTTGCATAAAGTAAACTGGCATTATTAGAAGGTAAATGAACTCCATTGTTTATGATTTTCGTATTTAAAAAAGCGGGGTTTGCTCGGATAAAGACTGCCTTTTTCAGTGGTATTATAAAAAGTAGTATTCATTTGTTTGATGAACGCTATTTTCTCCTGCGCTCTACTGCAAAGTGGTTTTCATTTTCTTCATGAACACTATTTTTTCCTGCATTCTCTTCCAAAGTTGCTTTCATTCACTCGATGAACGCTATTTTCTCCTGCGTTCTCCTTCAAAGTGGTTTTCATTCACTCGATGAACGCTATTTTCTTCTGCGTTCTCCTTCAAAGTGGTTTTCATTCACTCGATGAACGCTATTTTCTCCTACGTTCTGGTGCAAAGTGGTTTTCATTTTCTTCATGAACGCTATTTTCTTCTGCGTTCTCCTTCAAAGTTGCTTTCATTCACTCGATGAACGCTATTTTCTCCTGCGTTCTCCTTCAAAGTGGTTTTCATTCACTCGATGAACACCTTTTTCTTCGACATTCTCTTCCAAAGTGGTTTTCATCGCTTTACCTTCCCTATATCCAAAACAATTTCATTCTAATTAAAAGAGGTTCCCAATTCGCAATTGACCTTACGAATCGGGAACCTCTTAAACTAATATTATTTATACTTGCTCATCGGTAATTTTTTCTTCCCATAATTCAACAATTTTACCTGCCTCTGTTTCATCGATAACAAAGGATCCATTGGAATAGCGATCATTAAAGCGAAGATCTGCCGTTTTCAGCGATTCAATATCGCCTTTCTCGGTTTGAAGATAAATGATATCTTGTGCCCCTGCTATTGTCATCCCAACAATACGGTGAGGATTTGCTTTTAATTCTCGAAGCATAATCAAGCCTCGTTTTGCTCTTCCAGAAAACTCAAATTCAGTGAGTTTCATTTTTTTTATGGAACCACGTTGCGTAACAATTACGACGCTTTCCTGCAGAGGATTTGTTATAACTTTACCAGCAACAACATAATCATTGTCTTTAAGATTAATACCTTTGACACCAGCTGCTCTTGCACCAACAATATTGATTTCTTCCTCATGGAATCGTAAGGCATAACCTATATGAGTTGCTATTAAAACTTCTTGTTTACCGTTTGTTAGGAAAACATCTACTACTTCGTCGTCTCCTTTTAGGTTAATAGCAACTAATGGTTTAGAGTAACGCTGTGCTTTATAGTTAATCAACTCTGTTTTCTTCGCCATACCATTTTTTGTAAAGAAAAGCAGATATTGATTTTGTTCAAAGTCCTTTATAGGCATTGCCTTAATAATCGATTCATCTCGGTCAATTGGTATGATATTGGAAATATGCTGACCTAGATCCTTCCAGCGTATATCTGGCAACTCGTGTACCGGTAAATAGAGATAATTGCCTTTGTCTGTAAACAATAACAAGACTTCGGTTGTGTTTACATCTATTTTGGCAAGTATTCGATCTGTATCTTTCATACCAAAATCTTGGCCATTGCTTGCTGCATATGAACGCTGGCTTGTGCGCTTAATATATCCATCTTTCGTTACAGTGACAATTACATCTTCACTCGCGATTAAGACTTCAAGATTGATTTTAATTTCTTCAATTTCATCTTGTATTAATGTACGTCTTTCACTAACAAAGCGTTTTTTTACATCTTTAAGTTCTTTTTTGATAACCGATAGCAATTTCTTTTCACTTGCTAGGATTGCCGTCCACTCTTCAATTTTTTGGGCCAACTCTGCCGCCTCTGCTTCTAATGCCGTTATATCTGTATTGGTTAAGCGGTATAACTGTAAAGACACAATTGCTTCTGCTTGAGGCTCAGTAAATTGAAAAGCAGCCATCAAGTTATTTTTCGCATCTCGTTTATCCTTTGATGCGCGGATCGTTGCTATAACCTCATCAAGAATAGATAATGCTTTTATTAATCCATCCACAATATGCTCGCGATCTTTAGCTTTTTGCAAGTCGAATTCAGTACGTCGTTTAATCGTTTCTTTTTGATGCTCGATATAAGCATCAAGTAAAGCGATAATTCCCATTAATTTTGGACGTTTATTATGAATGGCTACCATATTAAAGCTGTAAGTAATCTGTAGATCGGTATTTTTAAATAAGAAATTTAGAATTCCGTTTGCATCGACTTCTTTTTTCAACTCGATTACAATTCGCAATCCTGTACGATCCGTTTCATCTCTTACTTCTGCGATTCCCTCTACTTTACGATCCAAACGCAATTCATCAATCTTTTTCACCAGATTGCTTTTATTTAGCTCATAAGGAACCTCTGTAATGACAATTTGCTGCTTGCCGCCTCGTAATGTTTCAATTTCTGTTTTTCCACGAACAATGATTTTCCCTTTACCAGTCTCATATGCCTTTTTAATGCCTTCTACTCCTTGGATAATACCACCAGTCGGGAAATCTGGACCTTTAATATGTTTCATAATGTCTTCCACCGTACAATTTGGTGAATCCATACGCTCAATCACACCATCGATAACTTCTCCCAAGTGATGTGGTGGTATATCTGTTGCATATCCAGCCGAGATACCTGTAGAACCATTGACTAACAAATTCGGGAATTTCGCTGGTAACACCGTTGGTTCATTGGATGTATCATCAAAGTTTGGAATGAAATCCACAGTTCTTTTTTCAATATCACGAAGTAACTCTGCAGAAATAGCCGATAATCTAGCCTCTGTGTAACGCATAGCCGCCGGTGGATCCCCGTCAATACTCCCGTTATTTCCGTGCATTTCAATTAGGACATTACGAACCTTCCATTCTTGACTCATTCTTACCATCGCGTCATATACAGAAGAATCGCCGTGGGGATGGTAATTACCAATAACATTCCCGACTGTTTTTGCTGATTTGCGGAAATGTTTATCATGTGTATTTCCTTCTTCATGCATCGCATAAAGAATACGACGCTGAACAGGCTTTAATCCATCTCTCGCATCCGGTAATGCCCGTTCTTGAATAATGTATTTACTATACCGTCCAAAACGATCACCGAGAACATCCTCTAAAGGTAAATCACGGTATTGCTCTAATGAACTCATGATGGACTCTCCTCCTCAGTGACCATAATATTTTCATTTTCGAGAATATTGCCTTCTTCTTCTAATCCGAATGCAACATTTGATTCAATCCATTTTCTACGTGGTTCCACCTTATCACCCATTAATGTTGTGACACGACGTTCAGCACGAGCAAGATCATCTATCTTAACTCGTATTAACGTTCTTGTTTCAGGATTCATTGTTGTTTCCCAAAGTTGATCGGCATTCATCTCGCCAAGACCTTTATATCTCTGCAAAATATAGCCTTTCCCCACTTTTTTAATGGTATCTTGCAAGTCATCATCGCTCCAAGAGTATTCAATGACTTCTTTTTTTCCAGAACCTTTACTAACCTTATACAATGGCGGTAAAGCGATATATACCTTACCTGCTTCCACAAGAGGTTTCATATAACGATAAAAAAACGTTAATAGAAGTACTTGAATATGTGCTCCATCTGTATCAGCATCTGTCATGATAATGACTTTATCATAGTTAGAATCCTCTACTTTAAAGTCGGCTCCCACTCCAGCCCCAATTGCATGGATAATTGTGTTTATCTCTTCATTTTTAAAGATATCTGCAAGCTTTGCTTTTTCCGTATTGATTACTTTTCCGCGCAATGGAAGAACAGCTTGAAAGCGACGATCTCTCCCCTGTTTTGCGGAACCGCCAGCAGAATCTCCTTCCACTAAATATAATTCATTTCTTTGTGGGTTTTTCGATTGAGCAGGAGTTAGCTTACCAGAAAGAACTGCCTCTCCACGCTTACGTTTTTTCCCACTTCTTGCTTCTTCTCTTGCCTTTCGAGCAGCTTCTCTAGCTTGTGCCGCTTTAATCGATTTCTTAATTAAAAGAGAGCTGACTTCAGGATTTTCCTCAAAGAAATAGGCTAAGTGTTCAGAGACAACAGCATCCACCGCTGATCTTGCCTCACTGGTCCCTAATTTTCCTTTTGTTTGCCCTTCAAATTGTAATAAATCTTCTGGTACACGTACAGAAACGATAGCAGATAAGCCTTCACGGATATCCGAACCATCCAAGTTTTTATCCTTTTCTTTCAGAAGGTTAACTTTTCGCGCATATTCGTTAAACATACGTGTCATGGCTGTTTTGGCCCCAGCTTCATGTGTCCCGCCATCCTTTGTGCGGACATTATTAACAAAGGACAAAACATTCTCTGAATAGCCATCATTGAATTGAAAAGCATATTCCACTTCAATCCCGTTACTTTCGCCTTCAAGGCTTACGACTGGATGCAGGGTATCTTTCTCTTCATTTAAATATTCAACAAAAGCTTCTATTCCATTTTCATAATGGAAAACACCGTGCTCATTATTTCTTTCATCGATAATTTCAATTCTTAGCCCTTTTAATAAAAAGGCAGATTCTCTTAAACGTTCACAAAGCGTTTCATAATTATAAGTTGTTGTTGAAAATATCGCTGGATCTGGCTTAAAGTGAATCGTTGTTCCAGTTTGATTTGTTTTCCCGACTTTTTCTAGTGTGGTGACAGGTTTTCCGCCGTTTTCAAAACGTTGTTCATAAATAAAACCATCGCGTTTGATCTTTACAACAACCCATTCTGATAATGCGTTAACAACAGAAGCACCTACACCATGTAAGCCGCCACTAGTTTTGTAACCGCCTTGTCCAAATTTTCCTCCAGCATGAAGAATGGTAAAGATAACTTCAGGAGTTGGCTTTCCAATCTTATGCATTCCAGTCGGCATTCCACGTCCTCTATCTTTGACACTAATGGAATTGTCACGATGAATTTTTACAATAATCGCATCTCCATATCCAGCCAGTGCTTCATCGACTGCGTTATCTACAATTTCATATACAAGATGATGCAATCCTCTAGAATCTGTACTCCCGATATACATTCCCGGACGTTTTCTGACAGCTTCTAAACCTTCTAACACCTGAATGGCATCATCATTATATTCGAATGCTTGCTGATCTTTTGCCACTGACATACCCCTTTCACTTCTACAAATCCGACATAGTATCTTTCTATGTATCATGTCGAACAATTGTTTATGTATTCGTCTAAAAAACGAATTATCCTCTAAGTTCCAAAATATTTATCGGGTAATTGTTTTTTAGGCAGTTAAGAATTTTTGTCACTTTCTTATATAAAGCTGTAATTTCTATCGTTAACAAAAATTCTAAAACAGCCCTACTTTTATTAGACGAGTTTAAAAGAAGGCTTTTCTACTAACCTTCTTTTTTTCAAATTATCGAATTTTAATAAACAGTTGTTGATACCTGTCCAACAAAGAACATTTGTTCTTATATCGTATTGTAGCACATAATCTCATTTTTCACGTTCATTTTCCATTTTATCTTTCGATTTTTTCCTGACAAAACCAATATTATACCAATAATCGCAAAAGCAAAAGATTTTTTTAAGAGGATTTCCTCTTTTTATCTATATTATGTTAACACAGATTCTTTGGAAAAACGAATAAGTTTATAAATACCGCGTTCATTTTTTTTAAAATGATATCGTTTTATCCACTCAAACAAACAGTTTTTTTAGGATAAATGCTATTCTATTACAAAAGAAAAAACAGAATGATTAGTGACAACCATTCTGCTTTTTCTTTTTCTATTTTGTCATCGCGTGCTCTACTTTAATACAGCGATCCATGATTACCGTATAGCCTTTTTCTGTTAGATCATGAAATGTTTCTTCATGTACAAGTCCCAATTGAGCCCAAAATATATCTGCATCTATTTTTTCAAACTCAGCTGCAACCTCTGGTAAGAATTCCGATCTTCTAAACACATTAACAATATCAACATGTCCCTTGATATCTGTTAATTGCTTAACTGCTTTCACACCTAATACTTCATCTACCGTTGGATTTACGGGGATAATTTCATATCCTGCCTTTTGCATCGCCTCTGAAACCATATAGGATGTTCTAGAAGGATTATCGCTTAAACCAACTACCGCAATTTTTTTCGCTTTTTTTAAAATTTTGCCAATCTCTTCTCGACTTGGATTTTCAATTGTCATTAAAATCGCTCCTATTCCAATTCATTTCTAGTATATTTCCCCAAAGAGGGAAGAAAAAACGATGGAAAGCATAATAGAACACACTCTAACAATAGCAAATTTTGCCACACTTCAAAAGAAAATTGCATTATTTGCATAGATTTATGCCTACATAAAGTTTTTGGCAATAAAATTCTCTAACTAAACAATTTATAAATGTAAGGGGTTATTTTTCATAGAGACCCTTAAATTCCCCACTTTTTGCTCTAAGAATTGCTCGCCGTAAGCATAACTCTCCCAGAGAGACCCTTTCAATTGTTTTATATAAACACTTCAACAATATTATTAATGCTCCTTCCACTTATCCTTTTAAAAATAGTTGCTCTAAAAACAGCATGCTTCGATAAAACGAAATTTGATATATAGTACTATCCATTTTCTTTTGATTCTTTTAAAAAAAGGAAAAAATTCAGCTGCAAAAATATTTTTTAAAAATTACTTATGTACTGCCATATCCTTGCCGATATAGTAGTGTAAATATTATTTTAATTTAAAGGAGAAATCTGCTTGAAACTACTGAAAAATCTAAATATTACTCGGAAGCTTTTTATCATTATTTTAGTAAGTGCCCTTTCTCTGGGAACTATTGGCTACACGGGATTGCACTACATTAAGGATATGGCAAAAGATTCACAAGAAATGTATGAGAAAAGTTTAATACCAATATCCAATCTTATGCAGATGAGAATTAACACAAGAGCTAGTAACGGCTACACTTTAGAACTCTTGCTTACTACTGAATCAGCCAAAAACAAAGAATTAAATGATCAGTTAACAGCTACATCTCAAGAAACAGATCATCTATTGTCTGAATTTTTAAAAGACAACATAACAACCGAGGAAAAAGAGCTAGTTACCGTATATAACGAAGAAATGCAAAAATTAAATGATGCGCGAAAAGATGTAATTTCCCTTGCTTTACAGAATAAAAATGAAGATGCTTACCGTATTTTCACAACAGATGTCGAGGAATATAGAGTCAAAGTAAATGACACTCTGACATCGCTTCAAAACTTAAAGGCTTCCTCCGCAGAAGCTACTTATAAAAAAAACATAGAGAGTGTACAAACAGTTACTATTATTGTCTTTATCATTAGCGTTGCTGCTCTCATCCTTTTATTATTTATTAGTCTTATTATCAGTCGTATGATTGTAAGACCAGTAAAACAAATAAAAGATTTATTATTTAAAGCAGAACAAGGGGACTTTACGGTAAAGGGAACCTATCAATCAAAAGATGAAATCGGCGAACTTACTACCTCTTTCAACCGAATGACGGAGAAACTTCGCAATGTATTTAGTACTGTACAGGAATCCTCGCAGCATGTAGCGTCCGCATCGGAAGAACTTAGTGCAAGTGCAGAACAAAATAGCAGTGCAAGTGAGCATATAAGTCTAACCATTCAAGAATTAGCAACTGGATCTGAAACACAAGTAATGAAAGTAAAAGAAAGCAACCAAGTCATCACAACAATCTCGGAACATACAAATTCAATTGCTGCTCATACGGAAAAAATGTCTGAAAACGTAAAGCATGCATCTGATATGTCGACAGAAGGTAACAAAGCTATTCAACAAGTAAATAAGCAAATGAATTCGATTTATTCTAATGTTAATAGTCTTTCAGATGCAATAAGTATTTTAAATGAACGTTCAGCGGAAATTGGCCAGATAACGGATGTTATTACTGGAATTTCAGCCCAAACAAACCTTTTAGCTTTAAATGCCGCTATAGAAGCTGCTAGAGCTGGTGAGCACGGAAAAGGATTTGCCGTTGTTGCTGACGAAGTAAGAAAACTTGCAGAAGAATCAACGGCCTCTACCGAAAATATTGCGAAGTTAATCCATATGATCCAAAAGGATACTGAGCAAACCATTGAAACAATGAAAAAAGCTTCTAACGAAGTACAATCTGGACTAGATATTGTCCAGATTGCCGGAAGCTCTTTTCAAAAAATAGAGATAGCTGTAAAGAACGTTGTAGGTCAAATCGAAGAAATATCGAATGCCTTAGTTAAATTTACAGAAGGTACAGACATTATTAGTCATACGATTTATGAAGTAAGCGATGTTGCGATTGAATCTGCAAATAGAACCCAGAATATATCAGCAGCAACACAGCAACAACTAGCTTCCATGGAGGAAATTTCTTCTTCTTCCTTATCTCTTGCGAAATTAGCTGAAGAGTTACAAACGATAGTTAAATTATTTAAAATATAAAATGATAGCAAAAACCACTTTCCTTTGTATGGGAAAGTGGTTTTAAAGCATTACTTATTGTTCTTTTTTCTCTAAAGATAAAGCAGACCATGCTGCTTCATTAGCAAAAGTACGCGACCAACTTGCAAGTCCAGCTAAGTTATACTTTTCGACTAATTCTGCTCTCTTTGTTAAAGATAATTCATCTTCCAGCCAAATTTTAAAGGTTGATTTCGTTTTTTCATCATAATATTCCCCATAATTTTGACCGCTCGCTTCATCATAGGTAGGGGTAACTTTATGTTCTTTTAACCATTCCTCCACACTTTCCATCGAAAGTGATTTAGAGGATAATTCTCCATTTTCTTTTTCTTCCCATAGTCGAGCATATAATGGTACTCCGAGGACAAGCTTATCACTTGGAACAATATCAAGTAATGTTTCTAAATTCGCTTCAACCCATGGAAAACTTGCCACACTTCCAGGATTCGGGCTTGTTGCCCAATGCTCATCATATGCCATCACAACAAGATAATCGACAATCTCGGCTAAATGGTCTCGCTGTAAGAATGCAGAATAATTCCCGCCAGCTATAAACGTTATATCCATTGATACAGTCAGACCCGCATCATGTAAATAAGGTGTAGCTTCTCTCACAAATTGGGTGATATATTTGCCATCTTCTTCCCGAACATTTTCAATATCAATGTTGATTCCATCTAAATCGTACATTTCGCTATAAACTAAAAGTTGTCTAATCACTGTTTGCCTTTTTTGATAATCCTTGAATACTTCGTGTGTTTTATCCGGATCAAAAGCATTAGAAAATAATCCCCATACTTGATAGTCTTGTTTATGCGCCCACTCAACATAAGCTTTTGAGCCTAAATTACTGACATTACCGTCAGTTCCCTTCAGTTTAAACCAAGTTGGGGAAACAACATTTACACCGTGCATTTTTGATATCTTTGAAGTATCTGGATTTCTAGAATAAACAGCTTCCCATGTTAATTGGATTGGCCCATTGATCTTCTTCAATTTAGGTTCTTTCTGTTCTAATTCAACTTCAACAACCTCTGATTTCCCTTTATCTACATATTTCTTTTTTACAAACCCGGCAATTCCATTCGCTTTTCTTACAAAATAAAAACCATCTACTTCTTTTTCAATTGTTACATGCTCACCAGGTACTAATTCCCCTGTATAAGGAGATCGCAATGCAGCCTCCGAACGCAATCTGGTGAAATCGTTTTTAACTTTTTTCGTAGTAAATATTCCGCTTGCTCTTTCTTGTCCATTTTCCTCTAAAAGCACCACATGGTTATCCTCTACTATAGAGTATTGGATTGGATAAAAGCTCGCTAATGGATCTAAAGCCAAGTAAACTGTTCCATTCTCATCTCTTAATGGATGAAAGGAAAGTTTAGTGTTTTTATTATTTACATAATAGGAAACAGAATCAGACGGAAATTGGATCACCTTATCTTTAGTCGTGACAATAACGGAATTACTATTCTCATCATAAGTGATACTTTCATCTATTTTTTCCTGCCAAATATTTAGAGGCAAATAAACCGTGCCCTTGTCTATAATAGCATTGCCGACTTGTTCTCCATTTAATAATACAGGATTTTTTCCTTTGAAATACTCCACCTTATCCTTATTGGCAAATGGGTAGAACATTAGCATAATGAAAGATATAACGACTAATAATGCCGCTATGATAATGCCGCCAATTAATTTTCTCTTTGTTGGCTTTTTTTGAAATGAATACTTTATTTCTGTCATTTGTACCTCCTTGAAGTAGTCCTTGCAAAACAGATTCTCTCAAAATCTAGACGATTTTCGAATGATAATAGTTTCATATTATCACAGAATTCGACAAAAAAAAGAACCATCCAAACGAAAAGATGGCTCCCTTTCTTAAGGAATAGCTATACCTCTATTCTTTTTTCGATTTCTCAACTCGTATGTCTTTTCTATTATAAATCTTTTAAATTTATCTTTTTAAAAGTAAAAGAAAAGAAAACACTGCTAATCACATAGTAAATACCTAAAATAGCAAAGCAGTCTGTTGCAACTACCATTAACTCTTTCTGTTGCAAGATATATCTCCAACCGAAAGAACTAATCAAAAATATTAATGGGAAAAATAAAAATAAAAGGATGAATATAAAATTACTCTTATTGTTCATTACTAACTCTCCTCTCACTTCTGGAAGTGCGTCTTAATTCGCTCATAAATACCTTACTAATTATACTCAAGGAACGTTTTCCTAAATCCATAAAATGACCGGAAGCCTTTGCTTTCATAGTAAGTATTAGAAGTACTGCTAGCCAGCATTTCTACTCTTGTTGAGGGGTATTTACTATGTACATAGTATAAGAGTTTTTCCCCAAGACCAATCCCTCTATAGTCCGGAGCAATGAGTAACTCACAAATAAACAAAGTAATCGATCGATCGATAATGCCTCTAATATAGCCTATTAATTGATCATTAAGAGTGGCAACATAGGCTGCATTCGAATGATTCCAGGCAGACTTAGTATCTTCTTTCTTCTCTACTAAGTTAGTCCATTGTTCTCGTTTATTTAATTCATGAATTGATTGGAAATCGTCCTCTTTATATGGACGAATTTGAATACCTAACCCATTTTTTAAATTAATCATTTTCGCACACCTACTTTTCTAATTTTTGAATATCTTAGTAGTTATTGGTGTATTGCAATCATTTCTTATAAAAAATATGATTTTCCCCTTTGGAATATTGTACCATATGATAAGAAAAGACGCTCCTCAAGGAACGCCTTCTTTTGTACTCTTTAATTTTTAGAAGCTCCATTTACCGGTCGATCAAGGACAATGCGCGGAGCAGAAACTAATAAAAGAACTAGAATAATCGAACATAAAATAGTTGCTCCTACGTAGGAACCGCCGTTTACAATCAAGGAGTTGATAAATGGTGACATTCCTTTTGGTGCATAGCTCGCCCAAATAGTTACACCTGCAATGAAATGCCAAATATAGCGAGTAAACCCACCAACTACCACTGCTAATATTATTAAGCCAGTCGCTATTCCTTTTTGTTCCGTTTTTAACGCTTTTTGAATAGAGGAAGCAAATAATCCAGCAAAGCCAATACAAGCAAATGCAACTAAATATTCTAAAATTACTTGCCAGAATGTTAAAGCTTGTAAATCAAAAACTATTTGCAGTAGTCCCCATAAAAATCCTGCACTTGCACTAGCTTTAAAGCCCCAGCGAAATGCGACGATAAAAATAGGTACCATGGCAAAAGAAATCGAAGTATTAAATATTGGAATAGAAGGTAATAAATCAAGGATAAGTGCAACGGCCGCCATGATTGCCACTTCTATCATGACAACTAATTTCATATTTCTCATAAAAAAATCTCCTTTTTTTGCAGACCAAAAGGAGAACTAACGCGCGAAATGAATAATATAGCTATACTATATAAACTCTTCCCACATTCCTACGTTAGAATTAACTAACAGGTTCGAAGGGTCAGATCGATTGATCACTCTCAGCATTACGCTCCCCTTGTGGTTTGCTTTTTATCAAATTACATTCATTATAACATAGATTCTTATTATAAATAGGCGTTTTCTTTAAATAAATAAAATTCAGACGTTAATGTTTATAGCATCAATAATGAGATTTTTAAACTGTTTGGGTTATGTTCATTTGTTTTTTAGAATTTGTTTCCTTTTTAACAACATAACCCATTAATAACAAACCTAATATCCCAAATGAGAATAATCCTAAAGACATGGTTAAGGCAGAAATTTGAGTGCTTATCGTAATTGCTAAGCCAGCTACTATCATCTGTCCTTGACCAATCAATCCATTCAGAGCTAAATAAGAGCTGCGGTAATTTTCATTCACTAAATCTGCAAGGATGCTTTGATTAATCGGAACATACATCAATTCGCCTATTGAAATAAACAGCATCATCATAATAAGCCATAATGGTGACGAGATATAGGTTAGGATACAATAACTAACCACAAATAAACACATTCCTATAAAATATTGCTTATTGTCCGATATTTTTTTCATCATCCATGTAACAATACCTACACAAAAAACTACCAGTATAGTATTTTCCGCATGAAGAATCCCCACCATATTGATACCATTTACAGTAAGGATTCCAAAAAGGTTAGTATCTTGCATTGTATCTCTTAAGTGAATGGCAATATAATTTGTTAAGTGGCTCTCAAGAGAGAAGATAAGGAAGCAGGAAAGTAAGTAAATCATAAAAGTCCGGTCTTTCCAGACATGAAGATAATTAGACCAAATAGTAAATTTAGATTTATTGTCGCTCCTTAAAAATTTATTTTTCATAAGAGATTCTTTAATAAATAAATAGGTAACTAAGCTTGATCCAAGTGACACAATACCAACTGATAGGAAGAAATAGAAATGATAGTCAATAAAGAAAAATGCTCCTGTGATAGTACCAAGTGCGGTTGCTAAATTTGCTAGCCAATACATCGCTGTAAAAACAAATTTCCGTTGCTCTGCCAATACTAAATCATGAATCATTGCTGTAGATGCAGGGAAAAACATGCCATTAAAAAATAAATTAATCATAAATAAACCTGCGCTTATATATGGTAGATTAATCCGTGGTGAATTAAAGACTGCAATAAAAAGATAGGTTATTCCTATGCCCGCTTCTGCTATTATCATCATTTTTCTTCTCCCGATTCTATCTGCCAAGTAGCCGCCGATTAATGCGCCAACTATACCAGAGAGAATGACTATGATGACAATTACTCCTGTTACCGTTGTTCCGATTAGTGAGCTAAAATAAACAGATATATAAGGGATGATTGCACTTGATGTTAAAGAAGTAACAAACTGTAAATACATGCGGATACGAAGGGAAATATGTAATTGGCTAAATGTTTTCATCGGCATATTCCCCTTCCATACCAAATAAACGGTAAGCTTGATTTGTAAATGTGCTTGTAAACATAGCATGCGCATGATCTGAATAGGTTAACCGAGCTCCCATTAGGAAAGCCAGATATCCATACCCCACCTCTTTGGAGTTACTTTTTGGCAAGAAGCCTTTTTCCATTCCTATATGAACAATTTCTTGAATATAAACTAAAAATAGTTCAACAAATTCATCTAATGCATGAATTTCAGCGAATCTATCTGGCTGCCCAATCACATATTGCACAATACGAAGTTCTTTTTCGGACTCCATGAATAAATTCAGATGTTTTCGAATGATATATTTAAGTTTTTCTTCAGTTAAATCAGTAAGTTCATTTTTGGTTTCATTTATTATCTCCTTAAATAATTGGAGAGGTCTATTTACACATTCTGTAAACAAAGTTTCTTTATTTTCATAATAAGTAAATACCGTTCCAAAACTAACACCTGCTTCTGCAGCAATATCCTTAATGGTTGTTTTACTAAAACCGTTATGTGAAAACAACTTTAAAGCAGCTTGGTAAATATCTTCTTTTTTTTGTTCAGATCTTGGTTTAGCCATTTGAATTCCTCATTTTTTAAATGATTGATTAATCAATCATATTATATAAAAGAAAATATTGGTAGTCAAACTCTTTTTGTGAAATTTTCAAACTATTTATCCCCTTACTAAAAACTCCCTTATTAAGGGAGTGAAGTAAATGTATGTCGTTCGTTGCTGTCACTTATATCGTAAACAAATCCTTCATCTGTAATTTATCTCTTCTTATTGAATGATATTCACAAGAGAACGGCTTTGTTACATAGTCCTTTTTCCATTCATCTTGATAATTTAGAATCTTTTTAATAGCATCCACTATATAATATACTTCTGCGTTACTCATAGTAGGATGTAAGGATATTCGCACCCACCCTGGTTTATGCGAGAAATTTCCTTCTTGTATTTCTTTGCTTATTTCTTTTGAATATGCCTTTGTAATTGGTAGTAAATAATGTCCGTATGGACCAGCACACGAACAGCCACCCCTTACTTGTATACCAAAGCGATCATTCAATAATAGTACAACTAAATCATAATGAATATCTTCACAAATAATCGAGATAATCCCTAACCTATCTTCATTTTCGCTTTCTAGTATTCGAACTCTATTGATTTTCTTCAGTTCTGTCATAGCTAATTGAATTAATTCCTTCTCTCTAGCTGCTATTCTTTCTATTCCCATTTCTTCTTTTAGTTGTATACATAATGCTATTTTAATCGCTTGTAAAAATCCTGGTGTTCCCCCATCTTCTCGTTCTTCCTCCTCTTTTTTGTAAAGGATATCTCCCCACTCATTCGTAAAATCAACGGTTCCCCCTCCTGGCTGATCCGGTATACTGGAATAAATAAGCTTCTTTGACATCACTAGCACTCCGCTCGTTCCCGGTCCACCTAGAAATTTATGAGGTGAAAAATAAATAGCATCTAATCGTTCCTCTTTATCATCAGGATGCATATTCATTTCTACATAAGGAGCTGATGCAGCAAAGTCAACAAAGCAATAGCCTTTATACTTATGCATTATTTTTGCCAGCTCGTGGTAATTTGTTTTCCTTCCAGTAACATTGGAGCATGCTGTAAATGCCCCTATTTTTAATGGGATGTCCTTATATTGCTCTAGCAGAGATTTTAAATGTTCCATGCTGACATCCCCACTGTCATTTGGCTTAATCATTATGACATCTGCATTTGTTTCCAACCATGATAAATAATTAGAATGATGTTCCATATGAGTGACAAATATTACAGCGATTTTCTCTTTTTTCGCACAGGCACAGCCATTCTTTAAACCTATTATTCTTTGTAATTTATTAACAACCCCTGTCATACCAAATCCATCGAATAAAATAATGTCATTTTCGTCTGCATGAACATGTTTTTTGATGATTCGCTTTGCTTCCTTATATGCCTTAGTCATATAAGTACCCGTAATATTTGACTCTGTATGTGTATTAGCAACATACGGTCCTAATTTATGGATGATCTTCTCTTCAATAGTCTTATATAATCTGCCACTTGCCGTCCAATCCGCATATAGCAGCTGTTGCGTTCCATAAGGTGTAGAAAAGGTTAAATTATTGCCAATGATATTATGCTTAATTTTTGAAAAATATTGCTCTAATTTAGTATGATATTGGTAGACAGACTCACCAACTTTAATTCTAATCAATTTAAAATCCCCTTTCTCTCTCCTTCTTTAACCTATGTCAAAATAAGAAGAGAGGTTATTGCATTTCGGATAGTTTGAAAAAAATTCATAAGAAGGATGGAACATATATGATGATTACCTTGCCTGATTATGCACTTGATTATATGGAGAACTTAAATCAATCTGGACGAAGCAAACTTACATTAAAACAATATGAATCTGATTTAAAGAAATTTTTCAGCTGGCTCTCTACATACAAGGAAAATACTAAATTTGAAACAATAAAGGCATTAGGTGCTGATGATATTCGCGCTTACTTTCATTATTTAAAGGAAAAGCAACTGTCACAAGCAACTATACGCCGACTTGCATCTGTCCTTAGCCGACTATTGATGTACCACCAATGTGTTTGCGCCCATGAAATTCATAAACTAGCTGAAGCTGCCCCATTGCGTTCCCTAACTACAAAAGATTTTATTACAAGTGAAGAATCTAATAAATTATTGCAAAACCTGCTGACAAAGGATTTTGAAGGAACTAAAAAATCGGCTCGAAACTATCTGCTGGCAAGAAATTGGACAATTGTGACTTTATTAAAAACCTTTGGCCTGACACCTCTCGATATACACAGTATTAAAATGAAAGATGTGAACTTTGCACAAGGAGAACTAACTCTTCATAGAGAAGAATCTGGGTTCCTTCTCACCATTCCAAATGATATTCTGACAAAATTACGAGCATACTACTTTTCCATTCCGGAAGTCTTGCGGCCAAAATATTATTCTAATGATCCCGTCTTTGTTGCTTTTAACAATATTTCTTATTCTTTTCAATATGATTATGATCGACAAAAACCAAAAGCTCTGTCTGTCCGCGCTATTCAAGAAATGATTAAAGATGAAGTAAAAAGAGCAGGTTTGCGTAAAATTTCTGCAGTCAATTTTCGCAATGCTGCTATATTAAAAGAACTAGCATTAGGCGTAAGCGATGAGAAGGTAATGCATCAATTTCATTTAACAAGTGAAGCTGCCCTTAGAAGGTATAAACAATATTTGCAAAATAAAATCAATAGATAAATAGAAAAAAGCTGGACCTCCAATATAAAAGTTGGTCCAGCTTTTTCTTCGTTATTGCTGTGTCGCATCATTTTCTTCCCAATACACCTTTGAGAATACGTCAGCAAATGCTTCAATGCTGCGATTCAGTTCTCCTTGCGTATTGTCTATCCCACCTACTTCAAGTAGAATAGCACGATCAGAAAAGTTCTGATTGTATACTCCGTTTCCTTCTTCTTTTCCCTTCAAGAATACGCCTCTCGATATTCCAGGGTATTTTTTTTGCAGTTCTGCATGAAGCTTTTTGGCAAATTCTTGATTTTTTTCATAGCCTTTATTCGCATTGCCTATAATAAATAGTAATTTGGCATAGCTTTTACCATCAATCGTAGCACTAGTAGTTTTTTTCCTTGCTGAATCTCGGTGTATATCAATTAAATAGTTTAAATGTTTATTTTCGCTAACTGCTGTCTCCACCACCTCTTTAGAAACGGCATAAGATGAGAAGAAATTCCAGCCTCTATCAAGAAGCTTTTGGTTAATATTTGTTTTATCTAATTGCACGCCAATTCCTTCATCTTGCAATATACTACTTAATTTATTACTTAGCCCAACTACATTGGCCCGTTCATCTGAGCTGACTGCTTCATTTTCATTTGCATTCTTTAAAAGTGGTAGATATGCTTCTAGATTATGAGTATTGTAAACCAATACTGTTTTATTTTTAGGAGTAGTTACTGGAGCTTTATTCTCTGAAGGCTTATCTTCCTTCTCCACTTTTTCTTCATCTACTTCTTTAGGGTTCTTCATAAGCTCCTTAGAAGGAGTTGACTCAAATGGTAGATTAGCAAGACTTGTCCCTTCTTCTGCGACAACTATTTCAGTATGAAAAAAAGTCAGAGCAGGTAGTTCTCTTCCTAAAAGAGTGCGTGTGTCATCTAAACGAATATTAGTGGCAATTTGAAAAAGAATATTTCCGATTGAAAGTCCCTTTCCATCTGATTTTGGAAAAAGATGATTTTCACTATGAAATATTTCTGTATAAATTTCCGTTGTATTTACTGATTTTAAAATATTGGCAACATTATCAGAAGTTAATTTAAAGGAAAAAATAGAGGTCGTGATTCCCGCAATAAGGATAAACATTAGGATGATTCCTAATATTGTTGTATTCAAATATTGGATTAATGTACGTGTTTTGGAGGTTTGCATATAGGTACATCCCCTTTCTCCTTATAGATATATGTCTATTTACTAGAAAATAGTCTTGTAATCTATGAAATATTTGATAGGGAAATGTAATTATTTTAAAGATGATTGAGAAATTTTTTTATTATGTTGATTGCGTAAAATTTATTATAAAGACTATAGGAAGCTGCTATTTTTAGCTATCCAGTCTTCCATAAAAATAAAAATCACCTTCTAGAAAGATTGTCCTTTTCTAGAAAGTGACCAAGTAACTACTTTGCTTATTGAAAGGAAAAAAGAAACTCTGCTTCACAAATCAATTCACCAGCTACTGTTGCTTTCCCACTTGCTTTAGCAAAGCTATTTTTCACCTTTTCAACCATTACTTCCATACAAAGTTCATCTCCAGGAAAAACTGGCTTTCGAATTTTGGAATGATTAATGCCTGCTAATAAGGCGAATTTATTCCTATGTTTTTCTTCGCTATGAATAGCTACTGCTGTAACTTGCGCAATCGCTTCAATTATAAGGACGCCTGGCATAATCGGATTATTGGGGTTTTGCCCCGTCGCAAATGTGTCTTCCTTGTTAATCTGCTTTACTCCAACTGCCATTTTGCCTTCTTTTAACTCTAATATTTCATCTACTAGAGGCAGAGGATACCGACTTAGTATATCCTTCACTTTCTGTAGATTCATCATTGCTTACCGCCTCTTTTATCTAATTCATTTTGTAATTGTGCCATTACATCGCTTAATTCTCTTGTAATATCAGCTGGATCTTTTTTCGTACCATCTTCATTTTTCAAAAAAATTGGATCACCAAATATAACACGGATTTTCCTTCCCCTTAACAGCCCCTTTAAATCCGTAGGACCACTATAAGCTGCTGGAACGATAGGTACTCTCGCCAAGTTTGCAATCGTAGCAGCTCCCTTTTTTAATGGCACATCCTCAGAAGTTCTTGTTCCACTAGGAAAAATTCCTACTATCTTTTTTTCCTTTAAAAGTTTTACTGGCGTTTTAATACTGCTTGGGCCTGGATTTTCTCGATCCACTGGAAAAGCATTAATACTATGCAAAAATTTCGCTGCATTTGGTTTATTAAATAACTCTTTCTTAGCCATAAAGTGAATTTCATTTGGTAATAAAGAAGTACCAAGCGCAACCACATCCACCCATCCAATATGAGAACATGCAACCACATAACCAGTATCTTGCGGTAATTTATCTTTATTGATTACCTTTGTTCTGCCGAAAATTTTTAAGACAACATTTGCAAATCTGCTCGTAAATGCATACATTTTTTCTTTCTCCTTTATGTGAAAATTACTTATTATTTATGTGTAGCTATACTATATGTAAGATTTTTAAAATGGCCAAATACAAATATTCCGCTGTTAAAAACCGCTATCAAAAATAATATCATCTGCTATTAGTACTAGATACTATTTTTTTACTACCTACTTATTATATCTCATTCTCCTTAAAAAAAATAGTATCAAACAACTACAAAATAGGCGTCTTCCACATAATGGATCAACTGTAATTAAAGCAGTAATTTATCGAACTAATTTTCAAACAAGTTGGTGATCAAAGAATGGCCACAACCTTTATTTATCCAAATAATAAAAAAACCTAAACGATCATACGAAATTCTAATGGCCTATCCGTATAATTGTTTAGGTTTATATTTGATTCTAAGTCTTATATCCATGCAGGGTTCCTATATTATACGGTTATCGAAGACAATACTAATCGTTTAATCGTATTTGCGACTCCATCCTGGTCATTCGTTTCAGCAACCTCTAGTGAAGCTTCTATTACATCCTGCCTTGCATTTCCCATCGCCACAGGATATCCGACCTTTGTCAGCATCGAAAGATCATTCATACTGTCACCCATTGCTAACACATCCTTTAAGTGAATTCCTAAGTGATTTGCTAATTTTGCCAGTGCATTTCCTTTGGAGGCATCCTTATGTTCAAATTCAAAATTATAGGTACCAGATGTCACAATGGTGATGCTGGAATCATCTTCGAACGTTTTCCATCCAGTGTCTAGCTTCTCCTTATCAAAGGAAAATGCCAAAATATTATAGACATCAATTGCTGGATTTTCTATTTCTTTATAGCTATCAATATAAGAAAATCCTGTTTGTGCAAATTGAATAGTCGCATGTTTTTCAAGCTCTTCTCTGCTAATTTGAGGATTTGCCGTACATAAACGATCTAGTTCAATGGCAATTAATTGTCTACCACGCTGTGGCGAGTATAGATAATCGTTGCTAAAAACTTCATAATAGTAATCTCTCTCATCTAACCATTGCAATAGATTCATTGCTTTTGTCTTATCCATCGGAAGATGATCAAATAGTTTTCCTTCTGGATCATGGATAGTCGCACCATTTGCGCCAATAGCCCATGTTTTTAGTACGGTTTCTTTGAAAATCTCCATAACATCTGGATAGTTTCGCCCTGTTGCTACAATTACTTCTATTCCTTTTTCTTGTGCACTTTTCAAACTGGCTGCATTTTCTGGACTAATCTTACTTTCATGATTTAAAAGAGTTCCATCTAAATCGGTTACAATACATGTAATCATCCTTCTCCATCCTTCCTGTCTGCCACTAATAATTCCACACCATTTTCCTTTAATAATTGAATAAACCATTCTTCCGGTTCTTTATCAGTGATAAAGAGATCAATATCGGAAAGATTCGCGAATTGGTAAAAGTCAGTGATGCCAATCTTGCTATTATCGGCAACTACAATAACCTGCTTTGCTTGCTGCATCATCTTCTTTTTAACATCGCCGTCTTCTTCGTCAACAATTGTTAGTCCCTTTTCAGATATACCGACAATACCAATAAACACTTTATCTACATAATATTTATCCAATCGTTGAATAACAGAATTCCCATATAAATAGCGATGTTCTTTTTGCATTACTCCACCTAATAAGTGGATTTTCGGCAATTGTTTATCTGATAAAATATCTGCCAAATTAATAGAATTTGTTATCACTGTACATTCTTGATTAATAAAACTTCCGATTGCCTGTACAGTGGTAGAAGCATCTAAAATTATATGATCATTCTCACGAACAAAGGATGCAGCTAATTTTCCAATTGCTTTCTTTTCTTCTGAGACAGCTTTCAATCGATTATGATAATTATCTACTTTGCGATGAGTTTTTGGTAAAAGCGCACCACCCCTTGTTCGAATAATTGCTTGTTCCTCTTCTAGTTTTACTAAATCCCTTCTAGCTGTATCTCTGGAAACATGAAAGAGAGAACAAATTTCTTCCACCGTTATTTTTTCATGCTCATTTAAGTGCTGTATAATCTCCACTAATCTTTGCTCTTGTGCCATATTATCCCCTCAAATTCATTTCATCTATTTACATTTTAAGTTATTTACTTATAAATTTCCATTATAATAAGCAAAATAATTATTTTTACTTAAAAAAACGCAAACGGATATCTATTTCATCCATTTGCGTTTTTAATTATTTCCTTTCTAACCAGTCAACCGTTCCATTAATCAGCTTCAAAAATTGCCTTCCAGATGAGAATGTATGTACACCATCTTCAATAAGTATGGAATCAACTGTTCCTGTATTTCTAGTTAAATATTCATTTTTATATTTATTCAAATAGTGATAAGGAATATCCTCATCAGCTGTACCGTGCACTAGAAGCACATCTCCTGAAAATTTATGACAGCTAGTTAATGGTTGATAATCTGTTAAAGAATCAAAATAAGTTTGAAAAAAAGAATAACCATAAAAATCAACAACTTCCCTCTCTGCTAATTCAGATAATCTAGCTTTACCAAATATTCGTTTAATATCAACCGCTGGATCTCCGACAGCAGCCCACTGAATTAACCGGCTGACCCGTGAATCTTTGATAGCTGTCAATACCGCGACAGCTCCTCCCAGACTATGACCAAGTAAAATAAGTTCCGTTATCGAGAATCCATCATAAGCAAATTGAATAATTGCTTCTGTCTGTTCTATTAAATCAGACAATTGCGTGCTGCCATACTCACCACTTGATTCACCACATCCCCTATAATCAAAACGAATCACTAAATAACCCAATTCAGTCAGTACATTACTTGCCTTTACAAACAAGCGATCAACGCCAATTCTACTGCCAATTAACCCATGACACATTATCACTACTTTATATTCACTCTGTATTTTCTTTGGATAATCAACAGACAAAACAATAGTATCGTCTTTCCAGTTGATTGTTCTTACCTCGGTCATTATTTCTTCCTCCTAAATACTTCATATATCTATTATACATTATTCCTACCTGTTTAGTAAGTTTAAAAGAAGAATTTTCTGAAATCTTTTTCCTCATAAAATAATAGAACCTCTTTCCAACTTCAAGTTTGTTATTAAAATATGGTAGAATAAACAAGCAATATTTCATTAATTAAAGCGCGTCATTAAAGGAGATTCTTATGTATTATATTGATTATCATCATCATTCCAACCATTCATTTGATTCTAAGGCAATAATGATGGATATTTGTGAAAATGCCATAAGTAAAGGGGTAAACGAAATTTGTTTTACCGAACACTTTTCTGTCAATCCGAATGCTCCTACTTACGGTCATATGATTTGGCCAACATATCTAGAAGACATTAACAAATGTAGAATTCGTTATCAGGATCAATTAATAATTAAATTAGGAATTGAACTATGTGAACCCCATTTATTACGTGAACAATATAAAGCAGTGTTAGCACCGATTCCTTTTGATTATATCCTTGGTTCTGTTCACAATTTACATGGGCTTACACTTCGTAAATATATGAATACTCACCCTGATGAGGATATTTATCTTACTTATTTTAAAGAGGTTCTTGAATTAGTTACATACGCAGATATTGATGTCCTCGCTCATTTTGATTTAATGAAGCGCTATGCCCATCCCATACGAGGTATCTATCACTTCCCTGACTATCAGGAGATTATCACTACTATCTTAACAACAGCAATCAAAAGAAACATTGGTTTAGAAATTAATACTTCTGGCTGGCGAACAAGCTTAAATGAATCATTACCTTCTATAGAAGTTTTGGCATTATATAAAAAGTTAGGTGGCGAAATACTTACAATTGGTTCTGATTCCCATAGAAAAGACGATGTTGGCGCCGGTTTCATGCAAGCTCTTAATCTAGCAAAGAAAGCAGGTTTTACAGCATATTACAAATATGAAAAAAGAAAACCTATTCGAATAGATATGTAAAAATCTTAACAGCTTCTTATAAGCATTAGAGCTATACTAGCAGAGACTCTTCTATTGTAATGAGAAAGTAGAAGGATTTCCGACCATTCCGTTAGGATAGGATGAAAAAATTATCAATTAAAAGGATAATACAGCACTACTCAATAATCATCCCAAACTAAATAAAAAAAGAGTGCATAGGTAGTTACCGATAAAAGTTAGTATTGTTATTCTAACTTTTGGAGATCAGTATCCAAATGACACTCTTTTTTTATTTTTGCAAATTCGCTTTAGATATAGGAAACAATCAGCTCTGCTTTCCCAGCCAATTCAAATTCACCAAATTTATATGGCAGTATGAAATGATCCCCTTTTTGGAAAGTGAATTCTTTGCCATCCTTTTGCAGAGATCCATCTCCTTCAATTACGCTACATAGTAAAAAAGCTTGGTCTTGTTCTCTAGTAGACTGTCCGTCCAACACCCATTTTTCTACTGTAAAATAATCACATGTAACAAATTTAGTAATCTCCATGTTTCCTTGTTGTTTAACAAGTGGAGTAGTTGCCGCTAATTGATGTGGAACAGTTGTAACGTTAATTGACTGTTCAATATGCAGCTCTCGCTTATTGCCGTCGCTATCTGTACGATCATAGTCATATACGCGATATGTGGTATCCGAATTTTGTTGCGTTTCAAGGATGATAATCCCTTCACCAATAGCGTGAATCGTTCCGCTAGGTACAAAGAAGAAATCACCTTTTTTCACTGGTACCTTGTTTAGTAATTCATCCCATTTATTTTCAGCTATCATCGTTGTTAATTCATCTTTTGTGTTCGCGTGATGCCCAAAAATGATTTCTGCTCCATCCTGACAGTCAATAATATACCAACATTCCGTTTTACCAAGTTCTCCATTTTCATGAACTTTTGCATAGTCATCATTTGGATGCACTTGCACAGATAAATCTTGATTAGCATCTAATATTTTTGTTAATAAAGGAAAACGGTCACCTTCCATATTTCCAAAAAGCTCACGATGATTCTCCCATAACTCTTCTAAGTTTTTACCCGCTAATGATCCGTTCTTCACCATACTTTGACCATGAGGATGTGCTGAAAACGCCCAGCACTCTCCTGTTACTTCACTGGGAATATCATACCCAAAGCTACGTAGTGCTGTACCGCCCCAAATTCTTTCTTTAAATACTGGTTTAAAAAATAATGGCTCGTTCATGTGATTTGGAACTCCTTCTTTACAATATTTACTAGACTATTCTATCATATTCCAAAGTAAATTGGTTTTTATTTTCATAAAACGAAAATGTCGATCTGCTTTCTATATTATTAAATGAAATTGATAACATACATTTTTTTCTAAAAATACAAAAAATATGAGGACAAAGAGGTAGAAAGGTGTTTTAATAGATTTGTAATATATTACTAATAGGAGGAGAATTATGTATAAAAAGCGTAAATGGAAAACCTTATTTGCTTTGTTATTAACAGTGACATTAGTATTAAGCGCCATGCCATCGAAAGAGATTCTAGCATCAGAAGGAGAAATTTCAGCTGATACTCTTTCAATCGGAAAAGAGTTATCCTCGAGCTTTCAGCCAGATGAATATGTTAAATGGTTTAAGATTGATCCAAAATCTGTCGTGACTAAAGCAACTCACCTGGAGGTCGAATTGAATTCGACGGAAGAAATGAATATTAGCGTATATTCAAGTAAAGATAATGCTATGTCAGACAACACCTTCGATCGATATAACGCCGTTAGCTTTATGGATAATAAGGGCGTCATTTACTTCCCGATTGCTTGGGAAGGGCCATACTATATTAAGGTTGAGTATTATTCCAACACAGATGACGAGGAATACATAGAAGAAGAGGAAGTACCTGAACCGAATAGTCAATTTTCCTTAAAAGTAACGGATACAAAGCAAGCTCCTACTGTTGAAACAGAAGAAGCATGTCCAGTTGAATTAAGTACTAAGGAGACAAAGGACAATCAACCACTCCTTACACAATTACGTACCATTAGAGATACCATTTTGTCTTCAACCGAAAATGGGAAAAAACTATCTTCTTTATACTATCAAGTATCTCCATTTTTATCAGCGAAAATGATATTTAATAAGCAGCTAAGACAAGATGTATTAACAAATTTAAATACATTAAAACCGATTTTCGCTAATCTGCTTGATAATGGTACAAGTAGCACCTATAAGATAGGGAAAAACGAAGCAAAAGCAATAAATAATTTGTATGAAATCGCCTTAGAAGCTTCTCCTACCGCTTTACAAACTAAGATTTCAACCCTCGCTAACAAAGTAGAATTATCTAATATTGAAGGAAAAACGCTTGATGACATTTTTACTTTATTAGGAGCTTCCAGTTCAAGTATTACGAACAAAGAGATAAATAATAAATATATTGTAAAAATGAAAGCTGGTAAAACAGTTTCTTCTTTAAAAAACAGCTTGGGTAAGGCTTCTGCTCAAACGATTAAAGGTTTAGAAGGAAGCGAAAAAATTGCTGACGGCATGTTTACCCTTGAATTAAAGGAAGGAAAATACACAACGAAAAGTGCTAATACTCTTATTAACAAGATTCAAAAAGCAAAAGAAGTAGAATATATAGAGCCTGTACAGCAGTATACCTTACTATCCTTGCCAAGTGATGTTTCTGCACCTTACCAATGGTCATTAAAAAACACTGCCCAAACAAATGGGAAAAATGGTGCTGATATTCAATTTGAAAAGCTTTATCAGCTTCAACAATCTACTGATGTTAAACAAATGAAAATTGCTGTCTTAGATACTGGTGTGGATGCTTCATTAGCCGATTTAAAAAATAAAATCACAGCGGGTTATAATTTTATTAACGAATCAGACAATGTATATGATGACAATAATCATGGCACACATGTAAGTGGCATTATTGCAGCGGGCATAAATAATGGCTATTCAATGTCTGGCATCCATACAAACGCAAAAATTATGCCAGTCAAAATATTAGATGCATCTGGCTCTGGTGACACGGAACAAATTGCAAAAGGAATTAAATATGCAGTAGATCATGGTGCAAAAGTTATCAACATGAGTTTGGGTGGTGGTTATAGTAGAGTAATTGAGTCCATGCTGCAATATGCCAACAGCAAAAATGTCACTATTATTGCCGCAAGCGGAAATAATGGTTATGAAGGCCTTGATTATCCGGGCTCTTCCAAATATGTAACGGCTGTTGGGGCTTCCAACGATTTAGATATCGTTGCTGATTATTCAAGTTATGGAAAAGAGCTTAAGCTTGTTGCACCAGGTTCCAACATTCCAAGTCTGGTTCCCAATGGAAATCTCGTGTTATACAGTGGTACTTCAATGGCTACTCCACATGTATCTGCTGTAGCTGGATTATTGCTTTCTTTAAATGGAAAGCTGAAGCCTAAAGAAGTAGAAAAATATTTAATTGAAACAACAACATCTATTGTTTTTAAGGAAAATGACAATCCTGAAAATGAATTTTCGGAAGAATATCCAGAAGATTTACCTGCTAGTAGTAATCCCATCGGTTTTGATAAAGTATCTGGCTGGGGGCGATTAAACGCATTTTCTGCTTTTAGTGCTCTAAAATTAAACGCAAAAATTAATCCTGTTTATAATAGTACTCGATTACTTACCGGGACAGCTGAACAAGGAAGCAAAGTAAGTGTAAAACTTGGCAGTAAAACCTATTCTTCGTCAGCAGACAAAAATGGCAAGTTTACAGTAGAAATACCTTTACAAAAACCGGATAAGCTTATGTATATCCAACTTTCAAGCAAAAATGGAAATGCAAGTACTTCCCTCAGAACGACTGTTCAAAGAGACACGAAAGCTCCAAATTTACCAACGATTCAAAAACTTGGCGATAATGATAGTTTGATGAAAGGTACAAGTGAACCTTTTGCTTATATTAATGCAAAGGTTAAGGGGAAATTGATTGGTAAAGGAAATGCAGATAAAAATGGGAAATTCGCTATTAAAATCAAAAAACAGAAAGCTAATACAATTGTATCTGTAACAGCTGCAGATGGTGCAAAAAATACAAGTAAACCAGCAACCGTAAAAGTTGTGGATAACACTCCACCTCCCATCCCAACGATAACGGGAACAATCAGTAATAAATCAGATAAAATCACTGGTAAAGCGGAAGCTAATTCTACTGTTACTGCCAAAGCAGGCAAAAAGAAGCTCGGTTCTGCAGTTGCTGATAAAAAAGGAAAGTATACGATTAAAATTAAAAAGCAAAAAGAAAATACGAAAATCAGTGTTACAGCTACAGATAAGGCAAAAAATATAAGTAAAGCGAAGACTATTACAGTAGTAGATAAAATAGCTCCTGCTAAGCCAAAAGTAAATACGATCACGACGAAAACAACAAAAGTGACAGGAACTTCTGAAAAAAATGCGACCATTATCATTAAAAGAAACAACAAAGTATTAGCAGAAGGAAAAACAAATAAAAAAGGAGCTTTTTCTATCAAAATTAAAAAGCAAAAAGAAAAAACCTCTTTAACTATTACGGCAAAAGATACATCTGGTAATGTCAGCAAACCTGTTAAAAAAGTGGTCACAAAGGCAAAATAATAAAAAGGCTCTCCTTTTTAGAAAAATTCCATTTCTAAAAGGAGAGTCTTTTTTTAAGCACTTGTATTTAATTGTTCTTCCTTAGCTACTGTCGTTTCATTTCTAATCGTTTTACCATGCAAATAGTAATAAACAGCAATGCCGATTAAAATATAAATGCTGCTTAATGAATAGAATGAATTCAACCCAATAGCATCACCGATAATTCCTACAATATAGGAGCCGAACCCTATTCCTATATCAAATATGGATAAAAATGTAGCTGTTGCAAGCCCTCTTCGATGTGGCGCTGCTTTCTGAATCGCAATGGTTTGTAGACATGGAAACATTGATCCATATCCTAAGCCGATTAATGCAGCAGAAAGTAAGAACATCCATTCTGTTTGTGCAGTCCCCAGGATAATCATCCCAATGGAAAATAAGATGATACACGGATAAACAATTTTATTTGCACCATAGCGGTCAAACCACTTACCAGCAAAAGGTCTTGCTATTAACATAAAGATAGCGTAAACCACAAAGAAATATCCTGAAACACTTATAAATCCTTTTTTTTCAGCGTAAACCGAAACAAATGAAAGAATCGATGAATAAACAATCCCAAATATCGCTGCTATGATACTAATTTTTACTGCCGTACTCTCTATAATTCTATCAAATTGAAATCCTTTTTTCGCCTCTGCTTCTTTGTCTACTCTCTCTGTCTCTATATCTGACTCTAGTTTCATAAATCCACCTGTTAGAATCGCAAAGAAAGCAAAAATTAGCGCCAATGTAAACAAGGTAGAAGTTCCCCATGAGTTAATTGCTTGCAGTCCGATAAATGGACCGACTACCATTGCTAAATTCATACTCATCGAATAATACCCCATGCCCTCTCCTCTTCTAGAACTTGGCAAAATATCTGCAACAATCGTTCCTGTTGCAGTTGTAGCCATACCAAATCCAATGCCGTGTATTGCGCGAACGATGAGCAAACTAGTAATTGAATCAGTAAATAAATAAAAAACCGCTGCCACTAAGAAAATAAGTAATGAAGTAACAAATATAGCTTTTTTGCCAAACTTCTGCATCAAGTTACCAGCTACTGGGCGGATGAGAATAGCTGTTATAATAAATACCGTAACAATTAAGCCTGCTGTAGACTGCTTTCCATTCAATTCTCGAATCGCATAAATTGGTAATGAAACTAATAAAAAATAAAACGTCATAAATAAAAAAAAGTTACTTATCCATATTTGGATAAATCCCTTTGTCCATAATGGTTCTTTATTCAATTCTTTTCCTCCTTGATTGTTAATGAATGAGTCCATTCAAAAATTATGTGTTGTAAAGTCTTTCGAGATTCGATTGGCAATTGTTCAAGTAACTCCTGATTTGCTTGCAGAACAGCTGCTTCCCATTTCGCATACTGCTGTATAGCAAAATCTGTTAGAAAAACTCTATTTGTCCTCTTGTCTTCTCCCTTTATTTGCAGAACATATTTTTTCTCCACAAGCTTCTTTATGGTACGTGTTACTGGAGGGGGTTCTATGGATAGATAATCGGCGATTTCCTTTTGGGTAAGGGGACCATTCTTTTTTAATACATACAAAATTGCCCATTCAGAACTATAAATATCAAATGGCTCAAGTGCTGTATTTAATTGTTTGGTTAATTGTCGTGCGAGCTGCTGGATAGAATGGAATAAATCATGAGTCGTGTTCATTGCTTTCTCCGATCTAAAAATAATTACCTAGGTAACTATATCATATCTTTGTGGGAGATGGCAATATAATATTTCATTTAAACAAACGTTTGATTAAACATAATACAAACATACTAAGATTAATAGCACAAACCATGGCCTTGGTTTGTGCTATTAATCTTAGTATGTTTCTGCTGCTTTATTCGGTAGTGTATCGCAGACATCTTCCCCAAAACTTGAATGAAGCAATGTTTCTGGATGACAAGCTGCTATAGTCTTTTAATTTGTAACTAATTAAACTTAAACATCAACTAACTATTTACCAAATGCTACTAATTAAACGAAATACCATTCTTGGTATAAACAGTACAATATTCCAGACTACTTCCCCTACTACCTCAAATAATACTTCTTTAAAAAAACTGTTACGCTTTCTTGTTTTAATTTTCATCTTCTAACTTCCCGTTATAAAATTTAGGTACCTATTCTGGGTTAATAACTATAAATTGACTGCCTGAATAGATCTTTCGCTATCCTACCATTTTTCTATAAGCAGGCAGCTTAATAGCAGCAGTGTTTAAATATGGCCTCCAGCGTTATTCTATTCCCCACTTGCACACATATCTATTATTACAGCTTAAATCCGCAATGGTATTATTATTTACCGCGAGTAAAAATCTTTATTATCGCACTTATTATTCCGGGCACAAGAAAAAAGACGACAAAAAAGACAGTGAGTAAATTATACTGTGGTGTTTCATAGAAATTAAACCATTCAGTGATAATATAACTGTCAAGAAGCCTCCCAAATATTGTTCCATCCATATCTCTGTATTTAAGTATCCATCCTGTGGCTTCTGAAGTAAAAAAGAATATTTGTGACAATACAAATACGCTAATAGAAGATACCCAATATTTTTCCAGAAATGTTGAAGCTTTTTGTTTCCTAACCAATGTAAATCCCATCCTTTACGAATACTCTTGTCTATATATTCATAAATTCATACGGATAGTTAGGAATTAAGTTTCAAAATTTTTCTGTATTATTGGAAAAAATTAAATTGAATATATACCATTTCTACTAACTTGTTATTTAAATCATCAATAGCCATTAAATCAGAAGGAAATGGCGGGTGGATACTCGTAATTATAGATTGTTCAACTTTAAATAATTTACTTTTATGTTTCTACCATCCGTATTTATCCATTTCTTTATAAAATAGCTATCTCATCACCAATATGAATAATTCCAGTATGAATCACACTTGCATATAAACCAAAATGGTTATTTCGCTCTTTAACTATCTGTTTTAATAGCTTCGGCTGTCGGATGCCTGTTTCTGGATCTACAGTTATGATCATACATCTTTCACAAAACTTATTAATCTTCAGAATTACGTCTGAGCCGATTTTTATTTTTTTCCCTAGTAGATCTTGTTCGTTTATACCACTTTCTTGGAGATCATAGACAATATTTCCTCTGAATCTTCTCTCATCAATTGATTCACCAAATGATGTAGATAATTCTGATAGGGCCTTTGTGGAAATTAATAAAAGATTGTCTTCTTCAATTGCTGGAAAGGGAACAAAGGTCGGAGCATAGGTAATTGAATCTAGTGTCCGATTCGTTTCTTGTTCTAATCTTTCTAGTAATGCTGTTTCCCCCCAAATATATTCCGAGCCATCATTTGCAGTTATAGTTAAATCAGGAAATTTTTCTATTGACTCTTCTCCTGAAAAGCCTGCTCTATATGTAACCATTTTAGGGTATTGTGTTATTGTTAGATGTTTATTATTTGCTTTATCGATAAAAGCATGACTACGATCGCCGTATATTCCATAAGACATAATCCGTGCCTTTTCCAAGCTTTCTCCAGTAAATGATTTTATTGGATAGCGCATAATCTTTTGTATATTCCCTATCATAATTTCTCCCCTTTTACTTCTCTTTCTTCTATTAAAACAAAAAAACTCTCTAAAACCAATTCTTTTAGAGAGTTTTTCGAAAATTAAGGCTTTGTTTCCTGCATATCTACCGACAATAGTCGTTCTGTGCGGGTGTCAAAAGTTAAATGAACAAATACACCAATTTCCTTTTGATCTTTGTTTACAATTAGTTTAAACTTTTCCACAGATGTTCCTTTCTTATCTTCCTTGCCTACATGAAGATAATCAGTAACTTCACTATTAGGATATTTTTCTTGCGTTTTTGTTATGGCAATTCTCCCCCATTTTACATAGGAAGGCAGCTCTTCCGCACCTGTATGTAAAGGACCGTTAAGCTGCATAAGGAATAAGCTTACCAAAAAGATGCTTATGAATGGATATTTTAATTTTTTCATGCAAACATCTCCTTTCTTGTTATTTCTAGTATGAACAGAGAAACAAAATATATGTATTTTTATATGTTAACCAATTAAAATTATAAGTTGACACAAATTAATTAGAGAAGTATATTTATTACAGAAATTAAACAAAAGGGAGTGGCCATTTTGAAACAGTGGAAGCCAATAGATATAACAATGATTGCCTTATTTGTTGCTTTTATGGCGGTGGGAGCAAATGTTACAAGTTTTCTTATAATTGGAGGTGTTCCCGTAACTCTTCAGACTTTCTTTTCTATTCTTGCAGGGTTGATTCTTGGGAAAAGGTTAGGCGGTGTGGCGATGTTTGTATATATGCTTGTTGGCCTTATTGGAATACCTATCTTTGCGGGGATATCTGGCGGTCTTATGGTGATTACTAGGCCATCGTTTGGATTTATTTTAGCTTTTATTATGACAGCATTTCTTGTGGGTTCCTTAATCGAAAAAAAGCAAACCGTCCCATTCTATATTTTTAGCGCCTTCATTGGATTATTGATTAATTACATCATTGGGACTAGTTGGATGTATATGTCCTACAAACTTTGGTATGCTGCACCAGAAGGGTTTACCTACCAACTAATGTGGAGTTGGATGGCTCTACCTTTAATAAAAGACATTATCCTAACTTTTATTGCTGGTATTATAGGACATCGCTTATATTATTCCGTCATCAAAAAAAGTTCCTTTCGCGTGCATTAGCATGAAAATTTTTCTCGATAAGAAAGACTGGCACATTTTAAAGGACAATCTCTCATTTAGCTAATAAAAAAGACTATAGACAAACCCCATAATTATTTTAGGTATTTGCCTATAGTCTGAAAATCCTCGGTAATAGCGAACAAGTTTGTTACTAAAACCGATTGCTTTCTATGTTATTCGCTATTATACGACGTTCTCTTCTAAAAATCCTGTCTGATTATGCGCTTTCCCGAGAAATAATTATCCTCTTCTCTATTTCCCATTGCCCTCTATATGAAACTTTATCTTATGTCAATAGAATAAGAATAATCCAGTGATTCTAATTTATCGGTTAACACATGTATTTCTACATCCCATTTTCCCGGCTGATTTAATTGAAGATTCTCTGCAAAATAATGTCCTTCCTTTTCCTTCGTTAATGGAAACGCCATTTCTTTGTCTCCCTGTTTTAAACTAATTGTAATTTGTTCCACGGGATCAATTGGCTTACGATTATTATCAAATACAAATACTTCATACTGATTTTGCACACCCGTTTTCTTAGGTGTGATCGATAAACTGATATTTTCATTATACCCAAGTTCTGCTTCTTCATAAAATGGCAGGTCGATAGGCAAGGTCGGTGTCTGTATTTGAGTAAATGCTGTAGTTACTATCAGTATTAATATGCCAAGTGTAATTTCCACTTTTATTGATTTTTTATAAAAGTCTTTCTTTCTTAATAGAAGTCTGCTAACGAGGTGATATGCACCAAAAATCAACATTAATACAAGTAAACCAATTTTAATAAGCAAAACCTTTCCATATGCCGTACTTACTAATGACTGAAAATCAGGAATTAATAAGGAAGCATTTACTGCACCAGAAATGGCTAAAACCGCAACAGTAAAAAGGGCCCATAATGAATATTTCTCCATAGTTCCCCAATATAAATCATGCCCTTCCCCTTCTTTAGCAAATATGCCTTCTCGTAAAAAGAGAATAATAACAATCATTCCGCCAAGCCAAATAGATGCTGCTATTAAGTGAAAGAAATCAAGTACAATAGCTACAGTCTCATAAGGTGAACTGGAAGGATGGCCAAGAAATGCTTTTGAAAGCATGATGCCTATAAATGCTAATCCAGGAATTATCCAATGTTTTCTATCTAAATAAGCTTCTTTTGCCCAAATAAATCGTTGTCCAAGGAATAAAATAGCTAAAAGGATCATTTGTACAATCCAAATAATTCCTTCCTTTGTACTTGTCAATGTTTCCATTAAATTACTTGGCTTCAAACTAGCTAATAGACTTACACCAGCATAGCTTTGTGTTTGAATAACTAATGCACTAATAATACTAATAGCAAGTAATAAGACAGCAATAATAGAAATTCTTTTCGTTCTTTTTACTAGCTTAGCGGATAATTTATTATTTCTATACCAAAATGTATAGAATAACAATAATCCCATAAAGACAGAAAAACCTATATAAAGAAAGCCTTTATTGATCATCGTGCTTATAAAACTTACTAGATTTCCACTGTCCTGTTGAGTTGGAAAATCTGCACCATCCGGTAATTCCCCAATGCTGAAAGGAATCATCCCAGACACAGAATGGCCATCAGCAGAAACAACTCTCCACTCTACCGTATATATATCATTCGGTAAATCTGACTTTAGATCAACTTCCATTGATTTTTCTGTATCAGGATTAATGACTACATTTTTCTTGTCTACTCTTTCTCCCGATGAATTTAAAACATTTAATATTTTAAAACCAGTTTGGATCTTTTCATTGAACTCTATGTATACTCTCTCTGGCGCTGACTCTAATATTTCATTCTCACTAGGGTTTGAATTTGTAATATAAGCATGTGCAGAAACATTATTAATCCCTAAAAGACTAAACATTAATACAACGAAAGGAAGAATCATAAGCAACTTTTTGCTATTCACTTTTAAAATCACGTCCTTCTATTTTCTCATTCCCCTCCCAATTATAGCGAAAGAATAGACATTCGTACAATGAAGTGCTGCCTTCCTAAAAGAGTTCGACATTAAACTAGGTAGAGAAGTCAACATTTGTCTTTATAGCGCATTTTTTGCGCTTTCCCAAGAAATATTTACAGAAAAAGCGAATAAAATATGTTGAACTGGTAAATAATATGAATAAATTTAAAAGGAGGTAGGTCCATGGATATTAGCATGAATGCTGATGAAGTATTGTTGGCCATTCAACAATTACGCTCAAATGGCATGAATATGAATAAAAAGAAGATAAAACAAAGCCATCCAGATTTAATGCGCCATGCGCTCCATTATTTTCCTGATTGGAACAGTGCGGTTGAAAAAAGCGAATCAGCTTAAAAATGCCGGATTTACTACTTCTTAGACATACATATTCAACGATTGTCTGATAACACCATAGACTTACGAAAAAAATTTAATGAACACGTTTTTTTTCAGTATCAATTAGAAGTTAATAGAGGCTTCCCTTACAATGTAACCACTTAAACTTTAATTGGTTACAAACGGGAAGTTCTCTTTTTATTTGTATACGACCTTTACTGAGGAAGAAGGGTATTAGATAGGATGAAGGAATTCTTATTATTATTAAAGAATGGAAACCGTTCAGCTCTGCTTGCTGCTTTAGTAAATACCGTTATCTCCTTATTAAAAGGAGTTGCTTACTTTCTCACCGGCAATGTGGCGATGTTTGCTGAAACAATGCACTCCCTTGGTGATGCAGCCAATCAATTTTTTGTGTTTATTGGATCTGCATTAAGTAAAAAAGCTCCAACAAAACGCTTTCCAGGAGGATTTGGCAGACTTGTCAATGTTGTTTTATTATTTGCGGTTTTAATTGTTGGAATTATGGCTTATGAAACAATTCGCGAAGGGCTTGATCATGTTTTTAAGCCACAAGAATCAACAGGCTTTTTACTCATTATCATTATCCTCTCCATATCTGTTTGCTTAGAATTTACCGTTTTAATTAAAGCAATGAAAGAAATTGTTGCAACAGCAGGTTTAAAAACAAGAGGTTTACAATTGTTTTCTGCCAGCATTGCCTATTTAAAATCTGCCAAGCCTGCAACAAAATTGGTATTTTTAGAAGATTCCGTAGCAACAGCAGGAGGAATCTTAGCAATTGCGGCAGTAATAGTAAGTGAATATACAAACTTTAAACAAGCTGAAGGCGTTGTATCCATTATCATCGGCATTTTTATGTTTATTGTTGTTGGGAGAGTTTTTTTAGATAACGCTGCAGGAGCTATAGGAGAAGCAGATTTAGAAATGCAAGATACAATTGGCAATATCGCGATAAAAGATCCTGATGTACGCGATATCCAAGATCTAGCAGTCTACAAAGAAGGGGAAGATTTTCATGTAGAACTCAGTATCGAAATCGATAGTAAATTAACCGTTGAGCAAGTAGATAAAATAAGACAACGAATTGAAAAGCAGATTTTATCAGAAAAAGGCGTATCTGATGTGATTATCGAATTTGATAAAGATGATGGTATTTTAAAATGGCCCCATTTTATTTCCGAATTGGATAAGCATAAAAAGATGGCTGAAAAGCATACAAATTAAAATCAAAGATTATAAGGTTCATTCTTGAATAGGTGAATTAAAAATCAACTATTCTTCTATGCTAAAGGCCAGGAATACATAAAAAATCCCTGGCCTTTAAAATTAACAAAGAATCTATTTAATTACCGCGTCTTCAAACGGCGCATAAAATACTCCTTTAGGTGCCAGAACATTGGTTTCTGACTCCTCTTCTCTCCCATCGACTTTATATGTGCCTGCTGGAAAATAATCATAATAGCCAGACTTCACATGTAAATCCACATAGTATTCATCGAGTTCCCTCATTAATATGTGGTATGCTTCTCTATCCATAATTTCACCTAAATCATCAAGTTCAAAGTTTACTTTCACTGCCTCTATAAATGGTTCGCAAGATTCTGCCGCAACGTATAAATCTACGTCACAACATTCCATACAAAGTAAAACCTCTTCTCCTTTTATATTAGCATAAGCATCATCGACCATTTGTTTTAAAATCTGTTTGATTTTTTCTTGATTAACCAACTTCATAGTTGTTTTCACAACAGTTCCCTCCAAGTATTTACAGCTGACAAAATATCTATAGCTTTATCATACACAAAAACAAGTACAAAATGAAATAATATCATTTTGTACTTGCTACAGCCTTTTTATTTTAAAATATTTTTTACAATTTCATATGAACGAAGACGTTCAGATTGAGAATACACTTGTGTGTTGATTATTATTTCGTCCGCTTGGGTTTCCTCTAAAAATGTTTGTAATTTCTGAGTAACTGTATCTTTGGAGCCGATAATAGATGCTTTCAATTGCTTGTGAACAATAGCTTTCTCATAAGTACTCCACATCTCCTCCATATTGGAAACTGGGGGCTGCAGTTGTGTCGGCTTGTTCCGGATAAGACTTAAAAACTGCTGCTGAGAAGATGAAGCAAGATAGGCCGCTTTTTCATCCGTGTCTGCTGCAATAATATTCACTCCAACCATCACATATGGCTTCGTTAAAATTTCTGATGGACAGAATGATTGATAATAAGTATTAAGTGCAGGAATCGTATAGTCTGGCGAAAAATGACTAGCAAATGCAAAAGGCAGACCAAGTTGACCAGCCAATCTAGCACTAAAGTCACTAGAGCCTAACAGCCAAATCGGTATCGTTACCCCTTCCCCTGGTATAGCCCTTACTGGTAAATTCGTCTCTTCATATGGTTTAAAATACGTTCTTAATTCCTCTAGCAATTCAGGAAAATCACTTCCATCACTTTGATGGTAACGTCTTAATGCCCTTGCCGTCAGTTGATCACTGCCAGGCGCTCTTCCAAGACCTAAATCAATACGATTGGGGTACATAGATTCTAATGTACCAAATTGCTCAGCAATAACTAAAGGCGAATGATTCGGTAACATAATTCCGCCTGCTCCGACTCTAATCTTGCTTGTACCCCCAGCTAAATAGCCAACTAATACCGAAGTAGCACTACTAGCAATTCCAGGCATACTATGATGCTCAGCTACCCAATAGCGGTTATAACCCCACTGTTCAGCATGTTGAATAAGTTCTAAACTATTTTTAAAACTTTCAGCAGCATTGCTTCCTTCTCTAATCGGTGCTAAATCAAGAACGGAATATTTTATTTCCTGTAATGTTTTTCCCATATATCCAACCCCTTCTCTCTACTTACTATAAAGCTGTTCCGTTCTTCCCTTCAACTTTATTGCCTGTATATTGAAATTTCTGCGAATATATTAATCAAAATGATTTAGTAATTGCTTACTGTTTATATACTCTAATGTATCTTGATGATATCGCGAAAGAATATATTCCAATTGCGGCATTGGGGAAACAATCGGTATTTTTTTGTTTTTTATAATCCTAATAATTGGTTTTGCAGTTGATTTTGAATCGACAATTGCCCATTTTCCTTTTTTCTTCTTAAGCGTTAAATCAATTATTCCAAGGTGATTTCCCCAGTTTCCTGCCTGGACCGTCGGTTTTCCATTAATTATACCTTTTTCATGGTTAACACCTTTTGGTCCTTTTTCTCCTTTAACTGGAAAGATACCATGCGAGTGACCATAAAGAATAACATCTATTCCTTTGACTTTGCTAATATCTCTGACATTATTCCCTTGTTTTGGCCAATATTGATCAGAATATAAACCGGCATGCACTAAAGCAACAATTATATCTGCGCCAGCTTTTTTCATTTGTGGGACAATTTCTTCTGCTGTTTTTTGCATATTTTTTATGATAAGTTTATCTTCCAAATGCTCCTTGTCCCATACCCCGGTTATTGGAGTAATTAATCCTATGACACCCACCTTAATATTTTCCGTTTTTCCTTGATCATTTACTAATATTTTATCTAATAGTAGAAAAGGTTGAAAAAAATGAATATCATCTTGTTCATAACCATTATGATCATCTACATAAATATTGGCATTCGTATAGGGAAAATCTGCCCCTATTAGTGTATTTAACAAAAAATCTAATCCGAAATTGAACTCATGATTCCCTACCGTTGCCGCGTCATATCCCATTAAATTCATGCTCTTATAGGCTGGATGAATATCACTAGAATAAAACATCGGCGAACTTGCTACATATTCAGCAAGTGGACTTCCTTTTACTACATCCCCTACATCAAACAACATTGTATTTCTTTGTTCTTTTTTTGCCTGCAATATTAAACTTGCAACACGATTGTATCCATATTCAATCGTTTTCTTTTTCTCTTCGTAATTATAATCTAAAAGATAGGAATGAATATCCGTTGTTTCTAAAATTCGAAGTGGAAAGATAGATTCCTTGTGATTTTCATCAGAAGCTTTTGTAAGTAGAGGGTTGGCATGTATAAAAAGGATAAAAGTAATACAAATACTAACAAAGAATTTCTTTTTCATATGTAAGTCTCCCCTTTTCTCCGAGCACACCTTTCGATTGTCTTAGTTTATACATTTATGAACATACCTACACATAAATGAAGAAAGGAATTAATAATATCGTTTCCTAAATTAGAAAAAGTGGGAAATTTGTCAACTAATCAGAAGTTTTGATAGCTTTTGTCTTGTTGCAGGAAATTAATTCCCGCTTCTCTAAATACATACAGTAAAGATGGTCAATTAAATTGATTATTCAAAAGGAGAGAGAAAAAATGAAAGCATATACGATAGGTGAAGCATCAAAAAAACTGACGACAACGCCAACAATGCTAAAACAATGGGAAAAGGAATTTCAAGGAATTATCGTGATACCTAGAACCAAAACAGGAGCACGTATTTATACCGAAAAAGAAATAACCCTCCTACATGAGGTGAAAAATTTATATAAAGAGAAACGAAAAACAGCTGAAGTAAAAGAAACATTAACAATGCTCCTTAACAGACCTAAGAAAGAAAAGATTGTGGAAATAAAAGAAAAAAGCGAAAACACAACCGTCGAATTGCTTCCTAAAAAGGGAGCTTTAGAACCTGTTGAGACGGCGAAATCACAAATTACAGAACAAAACTTTCGCTTATTACTTTCTTCCTTGGAAAATTATAAACAAGATTTTCTTGAAGAAGTGAAAGATGAAATTAGAAATGGGATTAAAACAGAGGTATTAGAAACGATCTCAAAGGAAATAAAAGCTGGTCATGAAGAAACAATTTCCCATATTACTAATACAGTAAAGGAAACGCAGACACAAACATCCGAACATTTAGATGAATTTTCCGAACTTTTACATAAAAACGCAGAAACTACGACAACAAAATATGAAGAAATTCAAACGAAAATCAAAAAACTTTCCCAAATTTCGAAAGCTGAAAGAAAAACCTACTCGAAACAATGGACATCTAATGTTTCTTCCGCAAAAGAAATTAAATCAATGATTGAGCATCTCTCGAAATCAAATGAAGAGCTAAACAAAACAGTCGAGCAATTAAATGAAAATGATCAATATTTTATGGAAACATTGCAGCTAGAAAGAGAACAACTGAATAAAGAAATTAAACAAAGAGAAAGAAGTTTTCAAGAACTTGTACAAACATTTCGTCATGCCGCAGCTACTCAAGAAAAAAGGAGATCCTGGTGGAAAATTTTCAAATAATGGATAACATTTAAATTCTGCTGAAAGAGTAGCCAAATAATTTCCCTTTTTGGTTACTCTTTTTCATTTGTCCTTTTTATATGGTAGTATGGTATTGAAGAAATGTAAATTTAATGGAGGTAAAAATGTCAATTACTTATAAAGTTTTGTTCCTAGATATTGATGGAACTATCTTAACACCAGAAGATACGATCCAAGATTCCACAAAAAAAGCAGTGCAATTAATGAAAGAAAAAGGATTAGAGGTCTTTTTAGCAACTGGAAGACCACTGCATGAAATATCACATATTGGAGAGACACTCGCCATAGAATCGTTTATCGGTTATAATGGCGCATATGCAATACATAATGGAAAAGATGTTTTTAGACAACCGATGAGTCCTGACTTGGTCACGAAATACTTAGATATTGCCAATGAAAAAGGAAATGAACTAATTTTATATACAAATACTCATAATTTACTTTCCCACCCTGAAGGGAAAATGACAAAACAATTTAGTGCAAAATTCCACTTAAAGCAAAATAGAGCTTTTACTCTAGATGAAAAAGCGAATATTCTAGGAATTACTATAATCAATTTAAGAGAGGAAGATATTTCACTATACGAAGATTTCCCTGATATCCACTTATCACAAGTTAATATCGATGGATTTAGACATTCCTATGATGTTATTAGTGATAAAGTAAATAAAGGGTTTGCTGTCTCCCTTATTTTAAAAAGATTAGGAATCGAGAAAGAAGCTTCTATTGCTTTTGGAGATGGCCTAAATGACAAAGAAATGCTCCAAGTAGTTGGAGAAGGATTCGCGATGGGGAATGCACATGAGTTGTTGTTTTCCTATGCTAAGCATACAACCACATCTGTTACCGATTCAGGTATTTACAATGGCTTAAAATGGCTTGGATTAATCGAAGAATAAGTAATCATTCCTTAACAAAAAGGATCAGTCTCCTAAAACGGAAACTGATCCTTTTTTGTTAAACTTCTGTACTTTCCTCATTTGCTTCTTTGTTCAGATGCTGTAATATTTTCTTATCAAAATATTCTTCATTCATTTTGTAGGAGATTTCAAATGCTGGAGTGCTGGCAAATTCTTTTTTTATCCAGAAAAAATTCTCTTCTTTTATTGGCTCTGTTAAATCAAGCATAATAGTGATTTCAAGAGAGATAAGATGTTTATTTTTTGTAATATTTACAGTTGGATTCGTACTTCTTGCTACTTTGTTTATCAACTTTTTGTTAAAAAGCATGGAAAAGTGAAGTTCGTTACCGCTTTTATTTTTCTTATTGACTTTTAGTAAATAGGAATCACCTAGATCTACTAATTTCTCTTTATCCATATTCTCTATTGCTAATATTAAGCGTATGTACGTATTTTCCACTGGTGAGATGTTTATTTTTGTTGAACTCATTTGTTACCTCCTCTTACTTGAAACCGCAAAATGAACCCTCTTTATCATATGACAACATTTCATTTATTATAACGAAATAAGGGGTCAAAAAATAACTGCATAAATATAAATTATAATGGCAATATCATATTGTTTGCATCCTTCATCTCCTACCTTGTATATTCTTATCTTTCTAACGTTATAATGCAAATAAAATGCTTAGAGAAAAGAATGCATTTTGGAGGAAAGAAATACGTTTCATGTGTATAATAAAAATTGTAGTAACTTTTCATAGTTATTTGGAATTTATTTAATGAGGAGCTTAAAGATATGAATGAAATTAAAACAGTAGAAACATTTGAGGAAATTATTAACAATGGTGATACAAATATTGTGAAGTTTTTTACCACTTGGTGTCCTGATTGTACAAGAATGGATATGTTCATTGGGGAAATCATGGAAGCAAATAATGACAAAAAATGGTATAGTTTAAATAAAGATGAGCTTCCTGAAATAGCTGAAAAGTATGATGTCATGGGAATTCCAAGTCTGTTAGTTTTTAAAGACGGTGAAAAAATTGGCCACTTACACAGCGCCAATGCCAAAACACCTGAACAGGTAGAAGAATTTTTAGCATCATATAAATAATTTTGGGAAATAAAAAGAGGAGTAATATTAATTTGTCCTCTCAGTTTATCAACAAAAGGGGGATCAGAATGTTTTCATTCTGATCCCCTTTTGTCATATATGAAAGCAAAACCCTGTAGCGGAAACACCACTCCATTAGAAGAGGTTATACAAAAAAACCATAGACAAAACCTCGAATTTCAAGGAGTTTGTCTACAGTCTGAGATTAGACTCATCTTTTTTTCAGGCTATCCTCAAATCAGCCTGTATTTCGTAAACCAGCAGCGATACCATTAATGGTCAATAGAACTTGATTCAGTAATTCCTTGTCAAGAACTTCTTGTTCACGAAGCTGTTTAATTAAATCAACTTGGAAGAAATTCAATGGATCTACATATGGATTTCTTCTATAAACAGACTCTTGAATAGAAGGTGTGTGATCAAGTAATTCTTCTATACCAGTGATTTCTAATAAAATAGCTCTTGTCTTATCATATTCTTCTTTAATATTTTGATAAATCCGATTGCCGATTGCTTCATTTTCCACAAGAGAAGAATATTCTCTAGCAGTTGTTAAATCTGCCTTCATCAAGGCCATTTGTAAATTATCAATTGTCGAGTGGAAAAATGGCCACTTTGCATACATTTGTTTTAAAATTTCAATATTAGCTGGCTTTTGCTGAGCAAACTCTGTTAATCCAGTACCAGCAGCATACCAAGCGGGCAGAAGCTGTCTACTTTGAGTCCATGCAAAAACCCATGGAATAGCACGAAGATTCTCAAAAGTTGTTGTATTTTTTCTGCTCATTGGCCGTGAACCAATTTTTAAATTTCCTATTTCATTTAAAGGAGTTGCCTCTTTAAAATAAGTCATAAAATCAGGGTCATTAAAAACTAATGATTGATATTTTGCAAGCGCGATAGCAGATATTTCTTCCATGCAATCTTCCCAAAGATTTCTCTCTTCTTTATGTTCGCTAATATCCTTTGAAATATGAGCAATTGCCATGAGCAATGTAGAAGTTGCTTGCTCCAAGCTTCTAAAAGCAATATCTTCTAATAAATAGCGCGAGGATAATACTTCCCCTTGTTCCGTAATTTTTACGCCATCCCCTAATGTTTCACCTGGTTGAGATAGGATACTCTTATTCAACGGACCGCCGCCGCGACCAAGTGAACCACCACGACCATGGAAAAACTTCAAGCCGATTTGATAGTTACTAGCCATTTCGTGAATTTCACGCTGAGCTTTAAATAATTTCCAGTTTGCTGTTAATGTGCCACCGTCTTTACTGCCATCAGAATATCCTAGCATGATTTCCTGCTGGTCATTATGTTGTCTTAAATGTTCTCGATAAACCGGCATGCGGAATAATGTTTCAATAATCTTAGGTCCCGCGATTAAATCATCAATTGTTTCTAATAATGGTGCTACATTTAAGTGACTTTCTACGGTTCCATCCGCATGCAGTCGATAAATTCCAGCTTCTTTTGCTAATACAAGTACTTCAAGAATATCGCTTGGCGACTGGGTCATACTGATTAAATAAACATTAATAGCTCGTTCTCCAAATTTCTTATGTGCTTCTCTAATCATGTTAAATGTGCTAATCATTTCCTGTGTTTCATTTGAATAATCTTCGTTTAATAAAAGAATAGGACGAGGGTCATTCAAAACAGATTCAAGAATTCTTATTTTTTCATTTTCTGGTAAATTTTTATAATTATCTGTTATGCCAACTTTACGCAGAATCTCATCTATAGCTGCCTCATGCTCTCCACTATGATTACGAATATCCAGAGTTGCTAAATGAAAACCGAACAATTGCACTTGTCGAATTAATTTTTGTAAATCTTTTTGCTGATGGGCTTTTGGTTGATGCAAGGCGAAGCTTTCTTGAATTAAATATAAATCTTCAAGTAGCTCTTCTGCCTTCACATAGCCTTTTTCAGATTTGCCATATTCTTTTAATCTTTCTAAAATAATTGAAAATTTCCGGCGATAAACTTCTTTTTCAACTGGCCATTTCTTTTCTGGTGTAAGATATAGTTGTTCTTCCTCCATAATTGTCTGAATAAGCTTTGAACTAACCTTAACACGATTAGTAGAATGACTGAATCTCTTCATCAATTCATCTACTGCATGAATGTATTTTTGGATGACTAATTCATTTTGTTTATGCAGTGTTTGCCATGTAACATCAGGTGTTACATTTGGGTTACCATCTCGGTCTCCACCAATCCAAGAACCAAACCATAAGAAATTAGGTACTTTCCATTCGAAATTAGGATAGTTTTCATCCAGTGCATCCTGAACCTCTTGATGGATTTCTGGCAATACATCAAATAATGTTTGCTCAAAATAATAAAGACCATTTCTAACTTCATCCATTACGGTAGGACGCTCTTGCCGTAATTCATCTGTCTGCCACATGATCGTTATCTCTTCAAAGAGATCATCGTTTAAATGCTGTCTCTCTTTCTTCGTCAACATTGGGTTATCAAGTTGTTTTAAGATATTAGCAATTCTCTTTTGCGATTCTAAAATCGTACGTTTTGTTGATTCTGTTGGATGTGCTGTAATAATAAGTTCAAGTGAAAGAGTATTTAAGACTTCTTGAATGGTCTCTTCAGATAAATTCTTTTGTTTAAATGCCATGATTGCACGATCAATGGAATATGGCTGTACACCTTTTTCTTGACTTAGCTGATATTCTCTTCTACGACGTATACGGTGATTTAACTCAGCAACATTCACCAAATGAAAATATTTCGAAAATGCTCGAATAACTTGTCTGCGAACTGGCTTATCTAGTCTTTCCATTTCGAACTTTAATTGGTTATATGTATGTTCATTATTCGTTTCCCGCAGTTCTTTTGCTAATTTACGAATTATTTCTACCTTGTCTAATAATTCTTGGCCACCATGGTGGATAAGTACCTCACCAAGAATATTACCAAGGTGTTTCACATCTTTTCGTAAAGGTAAACTGCTCTCATTTCCTTTTATCGTTGTTGTCATTAGATTACCATCCCTTAATCTAAATTTTTTAACATAAATACTTTATTACCATTAATCCTATCATTATTCTTTTAAAAATTCATTAACAAAAATCGATAATTAATAGATAGATAAGATAGATCTTTAAGAAATCATCTATTTTTTATATTAATCATACAACAATTAACTTCCATTGGATTTTTATGTAAATTTTCTGGTAGATTTATGGGAACATATGAGACCTAAATATTATTTTTTCTTGATTCTCATCATTTATGTCATTTAAAGTATATAGCCTAAAAAATGAAATATGTAAACCTAAATGCTCTGTTACACTTAAAAGTGACGGATTAAATACAGAACAACTTTCATTTAGGAGTTAATTATAACATATAACAATCAGTATGGAAATATCTCATTTAAAATGAGGACAAAAGCAAATATAAAAAAACAGGAAGTGTTTCCACTTCCTGTTTTTTTAATGATGATGTTGTTCTTTTGATGGATTATAAATAGTGAATCCTGGCTGTGGAACATGGAAATATTGAATCCAAACACCATCCAAGAAATCTGCATCTCTTGTATCTAATAAAATAGGAATATCTTTATCAGACTGCACCACTTCATCATGTTCTGTCTTCTTGTCCAATTTTAAATCGTAATGTGCATGGTTTCCATGATTCTCTGTTATGTATACACGAATCATTTCTCCTTCTTCAGCCTTTTCTAACATTTGATTAAGTACTTTAACAGCGTGTCTGTTTATTTTGACTTTCATCTAATAATCCTCCTAAGCGAACATTTGCCTTCTTCATAATACTATCCCATTGTAATCTTCTAGAAAGACGTTTGCAAATATTCAAGACTTTATGTTTGAATTAATTCATTTTTTCTGTTTCTTTCGTAAAAAATCTCCTTGGCTCTTTCATAGGATTTACTTAGATTGTTTCGCTATCCGTTTATAAAAATAAAAAAGCAATCCAATTTATCTACATGGATTACTCTTGAAAATTTATATAATCAAATCAATGCAAGCTCATTTTGAATGGATTTTAAATCATTAAGCTCCTTGGCAAAAAGCTCAAATTGCTCTTTATTTAAGCCATCTAACGATTCATTTACTTTATATTCTAAATAATTCATTCTTAATTCCATATCCATTAAGGAAGTAATCTTTTTATTCGCAATAAACTCTTCTATTTCATCGATAAACATGAAGAAACTATAGTCATTTACCATAACAAGCAGTAGCCAGCCAAGCGAATCAACGTATTTTTTTTCTTCAGTAATGGTAATGATATCCCCTTTATGTAAATCAAGAATGAATGTATGTTCAGGTCTAGGACAGGTACATTCGATCATATATTGAAATGGAGCTAAAACAATGAAATCATTTTTCATTATATCTTACACCTTCCTATTCATTTCGTTATTTGTTTACATTTTAAATGAAAATGATTATCACTGTCAATTATTTTTCCTTATTATAATATTGAATATAAAGAATATCCTTTTTATTATAACAAAAAACAACCCTCTAACTCCCCTCTTTCATATGAAGGAGGGGAGTTAGGGGTTCCTATTGTTAAACAGATTGTGTTTCAACCACAGAGTTAACTTTTTCGATATTAGCATTACTCGTATTTCTTTTAGCTATTTTTTCCTTAAACGTACTCATCATAAACGAAATGATAAATACTGACACAATGCTGTAAAGACCTCTAATTAATCCTACACTGTACAAGCCAATTAAAATAACAATTGAATCAAAAATAAAATTTGTTTTTCCCATATTCCAATTTAATTGTTTTTGAAGCGTAATAGATAGAATTTGTGCTCCCCCTAAAGACGAACCATTCATAAACAAAATAATAGTTCCTATTCCAATAATAAAGCCACCGATGATAGACCCTAGTAGGGAATATAGAGCGAGCGGCGGTAGAATGATGGATAATAAATAGGAAAATAAAGTAACTAAGGATACAGCTAAGATGGTGGATAACGTAAATTTCTTCCCCATTTTAAAGTAGGATAAAATATAAAACGGTATGTTTATTAAAGTAAATAAGATGGAAAATGAAATAGGTAATAAGTAAGAGATACTTAATGCGAGTCCTGCTGTTCCACCAGTAACAATTGCTGACCCTTTTAATAAAAACAGACCGAATGATGTAATTAAACAACCAAACATCATTACAATTATTTTTCTCAATGCCACACACTCCTATAGTAATCATGATAAGCGGAAGATAAACGAGGATTTATCGATGAAATCCTAAAAATTTGTGATTTTAGGGTGGAATTCTTACATATATAATGATAGAATATATCGAAGTGTTTTTACATACCAATATGAATGTAATTACCTTGTACTTCCTCTATTTCGCATAAATATATGCATCATTACATTCATTTTGCAAAAAGGAGTATTCATTAAAATGGATAAGGTTGACATACAACTACTAAAAATTTTACAAGAAGATGCCAGAATTACGGTTAGTGATTTATCCAAAAAATTAGCTTTGAGTCGCCCGAGTGTTTCGGAAAGATTATTAAGATTGCAAGAAAAGGGGATAATTTTAGAATTCAGCGCCCGAATTTCACCTGCAAAGTTGGGGAGAGAAACGCTTTTATACATTCAAATCAGTGAACTAAAAGAAGAACCACATGCATTTGAGGAATTTATTAAAACAGAAGCAGACATTATTGAATGCCATCGTGTAACCGGTACTGTCAGTTATATTATTAAAGCAGCTGTTTCTGGAATTGACGGAATGAGAAACTTGGTCGACCGCTTAATTCCTTATGGCACTATTAATACTTCCGTCATCTTAGCTTCACCTGTTCCTTTTAGGCATATATTACCTAACGAACAATCACAATGAACAATCACAATAATGAATTAAAAAATGAAAAGACTAGTCGTCATAAGAGGCAAAATGTCTCCAATGATCACTAGTCTTTTCTTCTTTCTTAATCTAATAAAGCGAATAATTCTTCAAGGTGATGTATTTCATATGTGGGCAGTACATCCTGCTTTGCAGCCTTTTCGCGATTAATCCAAACGGACTTTATTCCCGCCCGATTAGCCCCTAAAATATCTGTCATTAAATTATCTCCCACCATTAAGCATTCAGTTTTATCTACACCTATTAAAGAAACAGCATGCTCAAAGATAGAAGGATCAGGCTTACCTTTGCCAAAATCGCCAGAAATTACAATATGATCAAAATAAGGAGAAATTTCTGGTGTAATAGATAGCTTAGTATTTTGCAAATGAGGCGAACCATTTGTTAATAATAACAATGAGTATTTACCCTTTAATTGATTAAGGACAGAAAATGTTTCTTCATATACGTAAGGAGATGTCTTTCTGTTTTCTGGAAAAGCTTCCGCTAATTCTTCGCCAAATTCGGGATCATCAATTCCGAGTGCTAGTAATCCTTTTGTCCATGCATCTTTCCTGTAAACCGGGATAATCTCTCTCATTATTGGAAAAGAAGCATGTTCTTCAAGAAATTCTCCCCAAAGTCCTTCAAAGGGATTAATCCCGATCATTTTCGTAAATTCATATGTATCATAACCTTCATATAAAGCTCTGGCTTCCTTCCGCACAGCTTCTTCTAAACGTACAGGAGAAATTTTATATTTTTCTTCTGCCAATTTACATGTTTTAAAAAAAGCTTCTTGTACACTTTTTTTATCCCATAGTAGTGTATCATCCAAATCAAAAATAATTGCTTTAATTGTCATTTTTCCGTTCTCCTTTTAAACAAAAAATATTTTATTCAAAGCATAGCCAAGCAAAAGAAATCTTTCTCTATAAGATTACAAGTGTTTTTAAACCACGTAAACCCTTCTTTTTCATAAAAAAGGACTTTGCTATTGAACAGCAAAATCCTTCTTTGATATTTCAAATCGAAAATAATATTCTAAGATATCACTTTAGTTTTTTTATAAAAACAACTTTTAAATAATTACTTTCTGTTACCTCTTTAATATTCGCAAAATCGGCAGGTAAACCAAATTGTTCGACTATTTGATATGTTTCTTTCTGATGATGAAAGGCAGCATCAATAAATCCCTTAAACTTCTTTATATCAAAGGTTGCACAATTAGTGGAAGCGACAATAATTCCGCCATTATTGGTTATGGCAATTGCTTCTTTAAGTAAATTAGTATAGTCTTTTGCTGCGCGAAAAGTATGCTTTTTTGAACGTGCGAAACTAGGAGGATCTAGAATGACCATATCAAAGCTTAGTTGTTTCTTCACTGCGTATTTAAAATAGTGAAAAACATCTTCTACGATAATTTTTTGACTCGATAAGTCAATATCATTTAACAGAAAATTATCTGCCGTTTTCTGCTTGCTTCTATTTGCCAAATCAACACTAGTAGTCGATAAACTACCACCAACAGCTGCCGCAACCGAAAAAGCCCCTGTATAAGAAAAAGTATTTAGAACATTTTTCCCTTTTGCATATTGATCTCGAATTGTTTTACGAACATCTTTTTGATCTAAAAAGATTCCTGTCATCGCACCTTCATTCAAGTTTACTGCGTATTTAATCCCATTTTCTAAAATAGTAAGGGGGAAATCAGCTTTTTTCCCAACCACAAAATCATCGTCTTCCATATATGTTCCATTATCATCGAATCTTTTTTTCTCATAGATTCCGTCTATTTCTAATAATCGCTGCAACGATTCAACAATCCAGCTTTTATATTTATAAATGCCAATACTGTACCATTGGATTAACAGATAATTTTGGTAAAGATCAACAGAAAAGCCTCCGATTCCATCGCCTTCCCCATTAAAGATCCGAAATGCTGTCGTTTCAGGATCCTTAAAATAGGCTGCTCTTTTATCAATTGCTTTTTTTAATCGATTTTCAAAAAAAGAATCATCAATAGGAATGTTTCTTTCTCTTGTCAAAATCCAACCAATTCCTTTATTTTGAATGGCATAATATCCTCTGCCAATAAATTTGTTTTTCTTTGTTACAACATCTATTATTTGCCCTTCTTCAAGAGAAATATTAGCTTTTATAGCTTCTTTATAAATTAAGGGATTTCCATTTAATAAATTTTTCTCAAATGGTGTTTCAATTTGTACTGTTACGATTTCCATTTTGCCACCTTTAACTTTCCGACCTAATATTTTCATATGCCCTTTCTATTATACATGAAATGAAGCTAGACGCTAATCTTCTCTATCGTTATGTGACTTAATCGTAAATTACATTTTTTCCTGCTTCGCTTAATTTTTTTAAAGATTCAAGCATATGATTTATTTCTTCATCAGAATGTCTTTCCCACGCGCCTAACTCCGCTATTATTTTCAAAGGAGACTTAGAACGATAGGAACGAGTTGGGTTTCCCGGAAATCTCTTGTCCGTTACGTTCGGGTCGTTTTCAAACTCACCTAATGGTTCTACAATATAAATACGTTCTTTTGAAGTAGACCTTGCTAATTCAGCACCCCATTTAGCAGCATTAATCGTTGCAGTAAAATATATATGGTTCGATTTTTTATCTTGGTAATTTGATAGGTGATTAGGTTCTAATAAATCGCCAATTTTCAGTTCTGCTTTCGTACCATGAAAAAACGGGCCATTGTCTAAAGCGTTTGTTTTAATATTCATTCAATGCACTCCTAAATTATTATTTTCATTTTTGTAGAACAATATTAGTATAGTGGGAAATTATAAAAAAACTAGTCTATAAATAGTACTGTTAGTAATGGTATAATGTAAGTAGAGAGAGAAAGAAAGAAAGAATTTAACTAAAAGGGAGAAGTCTAGATACTCTCTTAAGAAAGCCGCGAGAATTCCTAGATCCTGCTTCGGAGATCACAATGGAATAGGCCGCTACTACAATACTTTTACCAAAAAACAAATAACCAAACGAAATATACGCTACCCTTTAACTATCGCCGTATATTCGTTCGGTTTTATATTCGGTTAGACTCCTTTTGCTCCGCCTCTTTTTATTTCACGCTAATTATTTCATCGACAATGCCATATTCTTTTGCTTCTTCAGCACTCATGAAATAATCCCTTTCTGTATCATTTGCTATTTTCTCAAAAGACTGGCCCGTTTTCTCTGCCATAATACGATTAATATGTTCTTTAAGTTTTAATATTCGTTTCGCAGATATTTCAATTTCTGTTGCCTGCCCTCTCGTTCCACCTAATGGTTGATGAATCATAATTTCGCTATTCGGTAAGGCATATCTTTTTCCTTTCGTACCAGCAAGAAGTAATAACGCACCAAAGGATCCTGCCATTCCTGTACAAATCGTCCGAACATCTGGCTTAATATAGTGCATCGTATCATAAATAGCAAAACCAGCAGAGGTGGAACCGCCAGGACTATTGATATATATAGAAATATCTTTCTCTGGATCTTCTGCTGAGAGAAATAGCAGCTGAGCCACGATATTATTAGCAACTTGGTCATTGATCTCATCCCCAAGCATAATAATTCTATCCTTCAAAAGTCTTGAATATATGTCATAGGATCTTTCTCCATTTGCTGATTGTTCAATAACATAAGGAATAGTACTCATTGTTATTAACCTCCTGTATTCTATTATTATGCGGCTATAAGCATAGGCTGTTGAGACAAATATTTTTTATCTTCTTTAGCTAAAAGGATGTTTTTATAGATTGAATTAATTAGAATAGCGGGATCTTCTCTCTTAAGTACTTCATAGTACATCCTTTGCATGTTTTCCTTATCTTCATCATGCTGATTTTTAACGATCATCGCCTCTTTTTTCACTTGATTCCTGGCTCGGAACAATACTGATTTCACAGCAGTTTCTGTTATATTTAATAATTCTCCAACTTCTTTTAAGCGAAATTGAAACCCCTCTACGAGCAGATAGACAATCCCTTGCTTAAAGGTTAATTTTTCAGATAGAAATTCTGCCAGCATCATAGAGGTTAAATTTTTTTCTTCTGCTCTTGGTTCCTTTACTTGGATACCAATAATATCTTGTTTTTTTCTTATTTTATCAATCCATTGATTATCAGCTATTTTTTTAAGCAAAGCAGGTGTAATATCTTTATCTTGATAATTTTCCATCGCTTTTAAAAGGGCTTCTTGAATTAAATCCTCTCGTTCCCATTTATCTAAGGAAAGATACCGACAATAGGAATCGAGTTTTTGATACAGATTTTTTATATTTTGCATTTCCATCCTCATTGATAAATCCCTCCTTTTACTGTTTATATATAGAACGTTTCAGGTAGCGAAAAAGATACGGGGTCAAAAAAATTATTCTTCTAATCGATATTTATTCTCTTCATGATTTTCAGGCACTTTCTTAGCCAACTCCATTGCATTAAGTAACTTTCTTGCACGGTCTTCCACGATATTATAGCTCTGCCATTTTTGATCTGTCTGCTGAAGGCGTTCCTTTTTAGCAAGCAATAATTGTTTTACGCTCTCCATATCAGGATTTTTTTCGTAATAATCTACTAGAACCGGAATAGCTGAATAAGATAAAGAATCTATATAAAGAAAATCAATTAAGTTTGTTTCCTCAAACCGCTGCAAATTTTTGCTAACGATTATGCGATCGATATCCATGACATTCAGGCTACAGTAATATAACAGGGAAAATAATAAGAAAAAACGCATAAGTTGAATTTTCTTCATCCAAATTTTTATCAATGTGAAGGAGAAAAATACCGCTAAGAGTAAAATAAAGGAATGAGAAAATAATCGTAAATATGTATATCCATACGCCTGTTCATATAAAGATAATCGTAAATGAGCAGACAAAAGAATGATAAAACTAAAAGCAATTAAACAGGATAAAAATATTTTTAAAAAAAGAGTGCGTTTTTTAGCAAAGCTATTTACTAACAAAATAATTGATATGTTAATCACAGTCACGATAATAAGTTCAAAGAATCCTCTTCTCGCATAGGTAGCATATGTAAAACCATTCAATAATACATCATTGAAAAAATATTGGAACTGTACGATGGTATAAAATATATACAGCCCATTAATGAAAAGTAAAATGGTTAATAAAGTTGTTTGCTCCCATCTTCCTTGTTTTCCTTTTCTTTCGCTTGGAATAATAATCGACCTTTTACTAATTGTCTTCATGAATAGTAATAGAAAAACAAATATTAAACCTATTCTTAGCAATGTACTTATTCCATCTATATGGAATGAAAAAAGCCGGGTGATTATGGTTACCATCATATTATTAAAATGCTGATCTGAGGAACTAAGCAGGAAAATTAATAACATTAAAATCGGCATTACAATTACCATTCCTAATACTATTCTTTTTATAGGGATATAATTCCTTTCATCAGAACGTACATTTACTGATTTCCATACTAGAAAGGTTAAATATTTTCCTAATTTAAAAAAGGAAGAGACTTTCTTTCTTAAATAAAAGAAAACATCGGTATTGCACCAACTAAGAAAAGAAGGACTTGTTAATAACGTGGTATGAAAACCAATTAAACTAAAAATAACAATAAAATTAAAGAAATAAAAAGAAGGATTAGCTATGAAAACAAAAGACAATGATAATAGCCATATGCACACAAATAGATATATACCAATTAAACGATGTGTGTGCGTTTGTTTCCTCGTTAGATAAAAATAAAAAACATAAAAAACAACAACAAAAATACTAAGAGAAATCCCAATTATCTCTGTAAATAGCGTTATTTCTGCAATAATTGCCAGTAAAAAACAGCTTATAAAATAAATGAAATTTTTCTTGTTCAAGTTATTTTCCCTCCCTTTACATAGTTTATCTATATAGTGAAATAAAAAGAAATTCGTTGCACAGTAATACTAGGTAGTATACAAAAGAACAACTTATACCGATCTTGTTGTTCCATAGCGAAAGGCAAGATAACATATTGGATATAACATTATCGTAAAAGAAATACAGATAAGGACAAATTCCGGTGTTAATAATGGATCAAAGAGTGTTAATGGAATAATCTTAAAGACAACGGAACACATAAGCAATAGATTAGGAACTAATGAAATACAAAATGTCTTCAATAAAAGTTTTTTTCCGCCAAGGCCAAATTCCTTGCCTACTTCATATCCAAGTAAAAGCCAAAAGAATAAGTAAAGAACAATAAGAAAAAATGGAATACTGGTTAAGAGTGACCATAATTTACTGATTGTTGGATTAGATAGGCGATGATAAATGATCGTCAAACCAATTCCGCCGACAAAGAAAAACAAATTAGCGAAAAAGAAATTCCATTGCGTTTTTTTCGCAGTCATGTTTAACTCTTCTTGATACATGGCAACAACCTCTAGTGGTGTTCCTAATCTTTGGATTGCCATAATTAACGCTTCTTCTTCTGAACATTGTTTTTCAAAAGCAATCTCTTCCAATATGTCTATTAGATGAAGTTCATACTCCATGCATATTTCTTCAGATTGCTCATGATCTTTGAGTAAATCCCGCAGCTGTTTCATGTAGGATTCTTTTGAAGAAATCATATTCCCTTTCTCCCAATCACTTTATCAATCGTTTGCACAAAGTTTTTCCATTCTGCTGTTTTTTGCTCCAATATTTGCTGACCAGAATCGGTAATTCGGTAATATTTTCTTGCTGGTCCTTTTTCTGATTCTTTCCAAAAAGATTCTACATATTCTTGTTTTTCTAATTTATGTAGAGCGGGATATAAGGTCCCTTCTTTTACTTGCAAAGAATAATCACTTCTTTTTTCCATTTCTTTGACTAGTTCATAACCATACATTTCTTTCTCTGCTAATAGCTGTAGAAGTATTAAAGATGTACTCCCTTTTACTAGCTCTCTATTGAACATATTTTCACCTACCTAGAAATAAAATGTACTTTGTTAGTATTGTATCGTTCCTATCGCTATAATGCAATATGAAATATGACTCTCCAATCTAATTTTTTGCTCAAATCTACGCCTTTAAAGACTAGCATTCTTCATTTAGCCATTGTATATAGTTTAACGTATGAATTGGTTCTTTCATTCCAGTTCTTTTTTCAAATGCTATTTTCTTCTAAAAAAACGAGTAAAAACCCGAATAATTATCCGAACATGTCTTAGCATACTCACATAATTTTCAGGTTTAAAATAAAATGGAATATTTCTCCCCCATCTCTGATCTTAAACAGAAAAACTGATATCCCCTGTCAATTTTACAATAATGATTAAATCAGAGACAAAATAACAGGCAATGTTATTAAACTAGCTAATGTGCTAAAAAAGGTTGCACTTGATACAAAATCAGGTTCTGTTCCATATTGGACAGCATAAAGGGTTGTGTTTGCTGCTGCTGGCATTCCAGCAAGCAGAATCATTATTTGTTTTAATATCTCATCTACTGGCAATACAAGCGTTAGCAGCCATGCAATCACTGGTGATACTATAAGTTTAAGTAACAATGAAACAGATAGAGGGCGATAAGAAATATTTTTTAGACGGACATTAGCAAGCTGTATTCCTAAAACAAGCATGACGGTTGGAATCGCCGCATTGCCAACTAGCTTAATAGCCTCAAGCATCGTTGCTCCAATCGGTAGATGAAGAGAATGCAAGACTGCTCCTAGAATTGCTCCATACATAACTGGTACTTTTAATACTTTTTTTAAAGTATCTTTCCCATTTCCATCATCAACAGAGCCTTTGGCTGCATAATAAACACCGATCGTAACCATAATTAATTGCTGAATAACCATTAAGATAACTGCATAGTGCAAGCCTGGCTCTCCGAAAACAAATAAAACAAGCGGAGTTCCATAATTACCGTTGTTCATAAATGCCGAGGATAGTATCATTCCGCATGTCTTTCTAACCGAATAACCTCTAAAAAATCCAATAATGTAAACGATCGCGACAATACTTAATACTAACGTTAATGCGTACAGTGTCATATACAAATAGTCTATTGTAAAAGTTGTTTCATAAAAAACGCTAAAAGACAACAACGGCGTCATCAAATAAACAGATACAGCTGAAACAGATTTTATATCAATATGAAGCATCTTTTGTCCAATGAAACCAACGGAAAAAATAAAGAAAATAGGTAATAAAATACTTAAATATTCCAATAACATCATCCAATCTTCGTGAACTATGACATACCCTGGTGTAAACTGCCAGCAATTAATTTCTAACTTGACCTTCTCCATAAATAAAATATTTAAAGGATGTTAAAGCATTTAATCCCATTGGACCTCTAGCATGCAGTTTTTGCGTACTGATTCCAATCTCCGCCCCATAACCAAATTCAAATCCATCTGTAAATCTTGTACTAGCATTATGATAGACTGCTGCTGCATCTACTCCTGATAAAAAAGTTTCGGCATTTTCAATATTTTCTGTAATAATCGCTTCTGAATGCTTAGTACCATAAGTATTAATATGGTTAATTGCTTCTGTCACTCCATCTACTGTTTTTATACTTACTTTCAAAGCAGAGTATTCTGTATACCAATCTTCTTCTGTCGCTTTTTTTGCAAAAGAAAAAGTAGTGCAGACAGTTTCATCTCCATAAATCTCCACACCATTATGATGTAGTGCTTCTAATAGTGCTAATCCATGTTGAGCAAACCATTTTGTTTCTATTAAAATAGTCTCTAAGGCATTGCATACTGATGGACGCTGCGTTTTGCCGTTCAAACTAATCGCAAGGGCCATAGTTAACTCTGCGGTTTCATCAATAAATAAATGGCAATTGCCAGCTCCTGTTTCAATGACCGGAACGGTTGCTTCATTTACTACCGTTTCAATTAACCCTTTGCCGCCACGAGGGATCAATACATCTAAAAATTCTTTCAAATGAAATAGTTCTTTCGCTGTTTCTCTGCTTGTATCTTCAATTAGCTGGACTGCTTCTTTTGGAATTGCGGATTTCTCCAGCGCGCGATGGATTGTGTCAACAAGAGCCAGATTTGATTGCTTAGCAGATGAACTTCCTCTTAAGACAATACTGTTCCCTGTTTTCAGAGCAAGACTTGCTGCATCAATCGTTACATTTGGTCTCGCCTCATAAATCATTCCCATTACGCCAATTGGCACAGTTTTCTTGATAATTTTTAAGCCATTTTCTTTTTCGATTTCTTCCACCACTACACCAACTGGATCATTCAGTTTAATTAACTCTTTTAGTGCTAAGGCCATATTATTAATCCGCTTTTCATCCAGCATAATTCGATCTAAAACAGAAGAAGATAGACCATTTTCTTTCCCGTTTTCCAGATCTATTTTATTTGCTTTTATTATTGATTCTTGATCTTCTATTAATTGTTTACTAATAAAAGATAAAGCTGCATTTTTCTGTTCCGTTGTCTTATTTAATAATTGATAACTTGCATTCTTTGCTAATTTACCTTTTTGATATACTTCGCCCATTTTCCATCTCTCCTTTTTATAATTTCACCCATTTGTCACGGTGAATAACTTCGATTTTAGGATGTTTTATCATTGTTTTTTCTTCTGCTCTTTGTGTAATAATCGCTTTTAGCTCTTCAGAAGAATAGAGTACTTCCCCTTTACCGATAACTCCTTTTTCACCATAGACTTCGACAACATTTCCTTTTTCAAAGAGCCCTTCAACTTTATAAATACCGGCTGGAAGCAAGCTCCCACCTTTGTTTAGCAACGCCATTTCTGCTCCTTCATCCACATACAGACTTCCTTCTACTGTAGAATGAAGGGATATCCATTGACGATTACTGTTTATAGATGATAAAGCATCTGAACCAATATAGGTTCCGTCTCCTTTCCCCTCTATAATATCGATGAGCTTCTTCTCCCCCTCGCCTTTTCCGATAAAAACCTTTACTCCTAAGGAATTTGCTGTTTCTGCTGCAATCAACTTTGATTTCATGCCACCAGTTCCAACCTTTGACCCAGTTCCCTTCGCAGCATCCTTCCATTCCACCGTTATTTCAGGCAAATAATCAATCCGTTTTGCTGAGGCATCTTCCTTTGGATTTTTGTCATATAAGCCATTAATATCTGTGAGAATTATTAATTGATCGGCATGGACAAGTCCACTAACAAGGGCTGATAGCATATCGTTGTCTCCAAACGTTAATTCTTCTACAGATACAGTGTCATTCTCATTTATAATTGGTAAGATATTTCTTTCTAATAATTCTGTTAATGTAGAATAAGCATTTCGGTAGCGATCACGTTTGGAAAAATCATTTCTTGTTAGTAATACTTGAGCGGGAACCATCCCAAACTTACTTAATTGTTCATTATAGCTTTGAATTAGCAAGCTTTGACCTACTGCTGCTGCTGCCTGTTTCCCTTTCAATGTAACTGGTCTTGAAGGATAGCCGAGTTTTCCAAAGCCCGCAGCCACTGCTCCAGATGATACTAAAAGTACTTCATGACCATATTCTCTTAATTTTGCAATGCTTGCGATATGGTCACTTAGCTTTGATTGATCGATTGCTCCTTTTGTATTTGTAAGAGAGCTGCTCCCGATTTTTACAACAATTCTTTTCTTCTCCATTTGATTTCCTCCGTACTAAGTTACTCCGAATACACCCATTTAAAAAAGCTCATTTTCATCCTATTAAAAGGACGAAAATGAGCTTTCCGTGGTACCACCTTAATTGAACCAATATAAATATTGATTCCACTTTGTCTGATAACGCAAGAAATGCGCCTACTGTAGTAGGACTTGAGAGGCAGGTTCTGTGTTCTTTCATTATGAAGTCTTTCAGCTTATAAACTTCACTCTCTTTTATGAAAGGTTCTCACATACTAATCCTTTCGCTTCGTTCGATTTTCTTTTTTCTAATTATAAGCAGTTTTCACTATTGTTTCAATCGTTTTTTGAAATTTATAAGAATAGCAAAAAAATTTTTGTTCTATTTGTCAGTAAGTGATTATTTTTTTATCCCGGCCATTTCTTTTTTTAAGGCCCATTTTCTGATTGCATAAGCGACACCATTATCATTATTCGTCAAGGTAACAACATCTGCTGTCTGTTTCACTATATCTTGTGCATTTCCCATTGCCACGCCTATTCCTGCTTCTTTAATCATGCTAATATCATTTAAACTGTCTCCAGCCGCTAGTACTTGATCCATTGTAATATCTAAAAGTTCACATACTTTTTTAAGTCCTTTTGCTTTATTTATACCAAGCGCATTGACCTCAATATTTACTGGGGAAGAATTGCTGATTTCAAAGCATTTTTTCTCGTTTAAACTAGTTAAGACTTGTTCACGAACTTTATCATCTTCTATATGATAGCCAAATTTGAGCCAATCTGATTTATTTATGTCTTCTGGCATTTCATCTACCCAGACTTTCTCACAACTAGCAGCCCACATTTTAGCTTTATGCTGTTGTGCTAATTCCCACATCCATTGAATATTGCTTGCATCGACAAGATTTCTTTCGATTAAATTACCATTCATATCCCATATTTCACTACCATTTACCGTTATTAAATAAGAGTTTAATAACAGACTTTTTGCATGATCTCTACAAGTTGCAATAGTTCGACCAGTACTTAATACAACATGCAGTCCTTGGTCATGGGCCTCTTTAATCGCTTTTTTATTTTCTTCTGGAATTTCTCCTTTTTCATCTAATAAAGTACCATCCATATCTAGTGCGATTAATTTAATCTCTTTGTCTTCTAACCTCTTTGTCATTTTGCTGTTCCTCCTAATGATTATTTTTAGAAGTGATAGCCAAAAAACACGACTGTCAGAATTTCCGTATTCTTAAGCTGTATATTTATCTTTTTTTACCATAACTAGATTTTTGAAACAGAGCATGTTCACGCTATGCTAAATAAACTGTTTGCAATAATCCTCTAAAATTTTTTGCCAATCCACGTAGTAACAAAATTCAAATCATTTCTTCTGACTAACATATTCAACTTCTAAATTTGCCTTTCCTACTCATTACCATAGTATAACGAATGGGGATAAAAAAGTAAAAAATTCCGATAAGTCTAACAAAACTTCATAAAATCATTAGGGTTTTAACACAATTTTTACCTTACCTTCAACATATGATCGTAAGATTTATGAAGATGCTTCCATGCTTCTATTTATGTGTAATTTTTTACTTGAATATACACTATGTAAAACCATTCCAAACATAACTAAACAGATACCAAAAAAACTTAAATGGCTAGGTAATGGGGCAGAAAGAAATAGAACTTCTCCTATTAAGGCAAATAAAACTTCTAATGATTGTGTTGCCTCTACCGCTCCTAATTTAATCAAATTGTCTTTTACTAAATCTGTTGCGGCAAAAAATAAGATGGTAGCAATTATACCGGAAAATATGGCCACAATAGCAGATTGAAACACTTGTTGCTTTCCAGGTAATCCTAATGTGAATGCGCCAACACCTGATAATAGAACCCAAAAAGGAATACTTGCTACAGTCATACCTAGTACCCTTTGAAATACATCTAATCTCCCATCACATACCTCCATCATTTTCCGGTTACCTAGTGGGTAGGCAAAGGATGCAATAAGAATTGGAATAAGGCAAAATAATGCATTCTTTAAGGAAATAGATACGGCAAACTCAAGCTGCATAATGATAATACCCAATACAATTAACATGGAAAAGGTTAAGCTTTTAAAAGGAATTTTCCTTCTGATTTTTTGAATACGGCCATTTCCGTCCATTTTTTGCTCATAAAAAAAGGGAGCAAGCAATGTTCCAGATATAATAGTAAGCTGCCATGTTCCTGCAACCAGCCAACCAGGTCCATATGCTCCAGCAAAACAAATACCACCGTAAAACAATCCAAATCCTACTGAACTCCAAAAGATCCAAGTAACTGGATTTTCTCTTAATTCTTTCCATACTGCTGTTAAATTCCTTCTCCACCCAACTATTAGGAGCAATAACGGGACCATAAAAAAATAACGCAGAGAAGCACTCCAAATCCAGCTTCCTCCTCCTATTTCCATGGACTGATTTAATACAAAAGTAAACGCAAAAAACACAGCTGAAAATATCCCTAAAATGATTGGTCTCAATTGTTACCCCCCTATTTTTTGGTTAATTTTGAAAACTTATATCCAATATATCGCATATTGGATATTAATAACAATATTTTTTTATTTCCTTCTGAACTATGTTTTTTTTTGTTTAATTTAATTGTGGATGCTTCATTGTTGTGACCAACCAATAAAAAAAGGTCTGCACCTTTAAAAGTACAGACCATATGTTTATCGTTGATATTGAACACGATGAAGGTTAGCAAAAATACCATTACGCTCTAATAATTCATCATGCTTTCCTTCTTCTTCTATCCCATTTTCAGTAACTACTACAATGCGATCAGCATTACGAATAGTTGCAAGTCGATGAGCAATAATTAAAGTAGTTCGATTTTTAGCTAGTTCATTTAAAGAATTTTGAATAATTAATTCTGTTTCTGTATCAAGGGCAGAAGTGGCTTCATCCAATATTAAAATTGGCGGGTTTTTTAGGAACATCCGAGCGATGGCAATCCTTTGTTTTTGACCACCAGAAAGCTTTAATCCTCTTTCCCCAATTTGTGTTTCATATCCTTCTGGTAATTTAAGCACTAACTCTTCCAAATGTGCTCTTCTTACTGCCTCGTGAATTTCTTCATCTGTAGCATGTAAATTTCCATATGCAATATTTTCTTTCAGTGTACCTGTAAATAAAAAGACATCTTGCTGTACGATTCCAATTTGTGATCTTAATGAACTCATTGTCATATCACGAATATCGATACCATCAACTTTAATACTACCACTATTTACATCATAAAAACGTGGTATTAATGAACAAATCGTAGTCTTTCCAGCTCCGGATGGACCTACAAAAGCAATTGTTTCCCCAGCCGAAATGGAAAGATTAATATTTTTCAAGACAGGATTTTTATCATAGCCAAAGCTTACATCGTTTAAATGGATATTTCCTTTTAAGGATTCTACTTCAATTGCATCATCGCGATCTTGGATTTTCGGTTCCGTATCTAACAACTCCAAGAACCGTTTAAATCCTGCCATTCCTTTCGGATAAAGTTCCAAAATTGCACTAATTTTATCAATCGGTTTTTGCAGTATATTTACAAAAAGGATAAAAGATACTAATTCGCCAATTTTCATCTGATTATTAAAAGTTAACCAGGCACCAAATACTAGAACGACTAATGTGAAAAATCGCATTAACATATAAACAGAAGAAGAAGTAATCGACATTACTTTATATGCTCCGATTTTTGCTTTGCGGAATCTTCGGTTATTCACTGTAAATCTAGAAATTTCAAACTCTTCATTTGTAAATGATTGAACAACACGAACCCCAGATACACTATCTTCCACTCTTGCATTAACATCTGCAATATCTCCATACATTTGTCCCCAAGCTTTGTTCATGCTTCGGTTACAGTATGTAATTAACCAAACTAGAATTGGAACAATAAAGATAACGATAAGTGCTAGTTTAATATTAATCGTAAGCATAATCCAAAATGCACCGACAAATGTCATAATAGCAATAAATAAATCCTCTGGTCCATGATGGGCCAGTTCCCCGATATCAAATAAATCATTGGTAATCCGACTCATAATATGTCCCGTTTTTGTATTATCAAAAAACGAAAAGGATTGTCTTTGCACATGAGTAAATAATTGACCTCTCATATCTGTTTCAATATTAATCCCTAATTTATGTCCCCAAAAGTTAACAATGTATTGAAGAAAAGTACTGATACCATATAATAGCAACAGACCTACTCCTACAGATAAAATACTACTCCAATTACCTTCGGGAAGTAGTTCATCAATATACCAAGAGACTGCAAGTGGAAATGCCAGCTCTAATAAAGCAACCACTATTGCACTGGAAAAGTCGAGTGTAAATAATTTTTTATGTGGCTTATAATATGAAAAAAAGCGTTTTATCATGATCTTTCTCCTTCACTCCTATCGTTTTATTTACCATTTTACCAATCAAACTAGTTTTCTCTTTATTTATTATTGCGAAATCCTAACCTTCTCTTGCTTCGATTCTTCTAAAGCGCACAATGTAATCTTTTACCAAATACCATCATAATGAGAATCATTATTGATTATATTAGCAATTCACTTTTTCTACAAGAAAAATATTTATCATTCCGAAATAATTACAGAAGAAAACATTTATGAAAATAGGAGTAAGGACTGATTGCTTGTTTATAATAAAAAAAAAGAAATAATAATTTAGTTAATATTCTTTATTTTTAGATTATTCTATTAATTAATCTTTTTTCTTTACTAGTTTTTAGTATAATAGATAGAAAGAATGTATTGTCTCTTATTTTAGGTAATCTCGATATTGCTTTCTTCATGTATCATGTATTCTATGTCTTATAAAGGAGCGTGTTTTTTTTTGGATTATCATCTCTTAACCTTTGTAACAGTTGCTGAAAAACTGAATTTTACGAGAGCCGCAGAAAGCTTACATATTACGCAATCAGCAGTAACTCTTTCTATTAAAGCCTTGGAAAAAAAGTATAATATTACCTTTTTAGACAGAACGAATAAGTATGTAAAGCTAACAAAAGCAGGCGAACTATTTTATTTTCATGCTAAGAAAATTTTATCGGAATACAAGGAAGTAAATAATTTAATTGAACACCTTTCCGAAAAAGAAAGCCGTCCTCTCACCGTCGGTTCAAGCTTTACATTTGGAGAGTATTTACTGCCAAAAATAATGGCTAACAATGTTAGAATCAATAATAACCAAGAGAAACCAATGATAAGTATTAGAAATTCGAACCGTATTGTTGATCAACTTTTACGTGGAGAAATTGATTTAGGTATCATTGATAGTCCTTTAAAAACACACCCTCACCTATCCATTACACCTTTTAAAGAAGATGAATTAGTAATCATCGTCAGTAAAAATCATCGATTTGCCCATCAAACATTCGTGGAATTAAGCGATTTATATGAGGAAACTTGGATCCTAAGGGAAGAGGGGTCCGGTACGAGGCAGATTATTAATCAGTTTTTTCAAAACCAGGCATTCTCCCCGCCAATGATTCGGTCATTTGGGAGCATACAGATTATTAAAGAATCAATCGAAGCTGATTTAGGCATTTCTATTCTCTCTAAATACGCTATCCAAAAAGAATTTTCCATGGGAAGTCTAAAAATATTACGGATCAAAAATAGGCCAATTACCAGATATTTTTCCTATATCACTCCAGAATTTTCTTTTAAACATCATGCAGTATCTCCGCTAATCAAGGAGCTGACGAAAGAAAATAAACGATTATATCGAAACATAAATTTAGGAGAGTAATATGTAGGAGAGTTTCCAGTACTGCTAGGAGACAAGAAGGACAAAATGCTATTGAGCTAATGATCCGTGATTTGGAAATAATTTGCGCATTTTTTTTAGCCAATATACGACGTTAGAAGCATTCGAACAAAACTAAATAACAAAGAAAAACATTCTCATGTTAGCTTGCTAGCTGATGAATATTAGTATAAACCATTTCTTTCTATTCAGGTTGGGACATAAGTATTTCAATCAAATATAACCCCAAACAATTATACACATACACTAAAATTCGTATGTTTGGGGTTTTTGATTAATTTTAAGTAAGAAGGTTTGTGGTAACACTCGCAGGCTGAATGCAGTAACCTCCACGGCAAGCGAAGTGTATTCAGCCTGCGGGTAAATAACAAGTGACTTTACTGAAACCTTCTTTTTTAATTATAATAAAATACAGAAATTTGCGATTTTTCAATCCTATTCACTATTATCACTAAATGGAACTCATGCTCCAAACTTAAATAGCGGGTAATGTATTCCCTTTTTTGCTAGCTGCTATTAATGCTTTTATTTCCTCCAGTTTATTTTCAGAAAATAGTTGTACAATTTTACTTCCTACAATGACACCATCACAATACTCAGTCATGCTGACAACATGTTCAGGAGAAGATATTCCGAATCCAGCAAGAACAGGGATAGGACTAACTTCCTTGACCTTTAATAAATGGGTACCTAAATGAGCTTGGAAGCTTGTTCGAGACCCTGTTATACCGGTAACAGTTACAGCATATAAAAAGCCATTCCCTTTTTTGGCAATATTTTCGATGCGATCTAATGGGCTTGTTAAGGTTACTAATCGAATAATTTCAACACAATGTTTTGCTGCTACTTCCTCTAGTAATGCTTCTTCTTCAACAGGCAAGTCAGGTACGATTAATCCATTAATCGCAGCTTTTTCACAATCCTGAAAAAAATTCTCCACGCCATAGGCTAAAATAGGGTTTAAATAAGTCATGATAACAAGCGGGATATTCGTTAGCTCTCTAAACAACTGTATAGTTTCTAATACCCCTTTAAGAGTAGTGCCCGCTTGAAGAGAACGAATCCCTGCTGCTTGAATAATCGGTCCATCCGCAACTGGATCAGAAAAAGGAATGCCAAGCTCAATTGCTGTTGCGCCTGCTTCTTCAAGAAAAAGTACTTTCTCCTTTAATGTTTCCAGTCCTCCATCTCCAGCCATAATATATGGAACAAAAGCTTTATCCCCTTTATCAAGTGTCGCTTTAAAGGCTGCTTCAATTGTAATCATCCGCTTACTCCCCCATTCTTTCCATAACTGTATTTACATCCTTATCTCCTCTACCAGATAAACAAACAATAATGCCTTCCTCTTTATCCATCTTCGCTGCAAGTTTTACTGCATAACTAATGGCATGCGCACTTTCTAAAGCAGGGATAATTCCTTCGATCTTACATAGTAATTGTAGTGCTTCAAAGGCTTCGTCATCTGTAACAGATTCATAGTTAGCACGTCCGATATCATGTAGAAAGCTATGTTCAGGACCGATACCAGGATAATCTAAACCAGCTGAAATAGAGTGTGCCTCTTGGATTTGACCGTCTTCATTTTGTAATAAGTACATATATGAACCATGTAAAACACCTGGTTTTCCTTTCGACAATGATGCAGCATGTTTATCTGTATCAAGGCCATGTCCTGAAGCCTCTACTCCATGTAAAGCGACACTTTCCTCTTCAATAAATGGATAAAATATTCCCATTGCGTTACTGCCGCCGCCAATACATGCCACAATCGCCTCAGGTAGCCTGCCAATTTTTTCGATGTATTGTTTTTTCGCTTCTTTACCAATAACACTTTGAAAGTCACGTACCATCATCGGAAATGGGTGTGGTCCCATAACTGACCCAAGGATATAATGAGTATCTATCACATTTGTTACCCAATAACGTAAGGCTTCATTACACGCATCTTTTAAGGTAGCACTTCCGGATGTAACACTAACAACCTTTGCGCCTAATAACTCCATTCGAAAGACATTTAATTTCTGTCTTCGAATGTCCTCTTCTCCCATGAAAATCGTACATTCTAAATTTAATAAGGCACATGCTGTCGCCGTTGCTACTCCATGTTGGCCTGCTCCTGTTTCTGCAACAACTTTCTTTTTGCCCATTCTTTTTGCAAGAAGTGCTTGCCCAAGAGAGTTGTTAATTTTATGAGCACCAGTATGATTTAGATCCTCTCTTTTCAAATAGATTTTTGCACCGCCAGCATATTTTGTAAGATTTTCTGCATAATATAGCGGTGTTTCTCTGCCTACATAATCCTTTAAGAGATTATTTAATTCTTCATGAAAAGCAGGGTCTTCTTGTGCCTTTTTATATTCCGCTTCAAGCTCTGTCACTGCCAGCATCAGAGTTTCCGGAACATATCTACCTCCATACCTTCCAAAATGGCCTCTATTATCTGGATAAACATAAGTTTCTGTCATAATAAGCTCCCTCTTTTCTTAAATTTGAACAGTTTTTGCTAATTCTAAAAAAACTCTTATTTTTTCTAAATCTTTCTCGCCATCTGTCTCCACGCCGCTGCTTACATCGACCATAAATGGATGGGTGGTTTCTATTGCTTCCGTAAGATTATTTTCGTTTAGACCGCCGGCAAGAATAACTTTTTTATTGCCAAAGTCATAATCCTTTATCAAATTCCAATCAAACGCTATTCCATTTCCGCCATGATACTTTCCTCTCGGGCTATCAAGTAGTGCATAGTCACAAGGATATGCTGCCACTTGTTTTAAATCCTCTGGCGTGGAAATACTAAATGCTTTAATGATTGGCAAGGAAAAACTTGCTGCGAATTCTGCCGTTTCATCACCATGAAGCTGAATTACATTGATGCCTGTAACATTCACAATTTTCATTATATTTTCTTTGGACTCATTGACAAAAACGCCTACCTTCATTAAATCTTTAGGAAGAGTAGCGATAATATCCTTAGCCTCTTCTTCGCTTATTTTTCTTTTACTATTTGCAAATACAAAACCGATTGCACTTGCACCATAGCTAACAGCACATGCTGCTGCTTCTATTGTTGTAATTCCGCAAATTTTTACATTCATTCTATCTCCGCCCTTATAGACACTTTCATTTCTTTCATTTTTGTTTCAAGATCCGCTGCTTTCATAAAACTTTCCCCTACTAAAATAGCATTTGCTCCGCTTGCACTAACTTTTTGGATATCTGTATATGTGGAGATGCCACTTTCACTAATCATATACCTGCCACTTTCTTTAATTTTCCCTGCCAGTTTCTCGGTAGTATCTAATGTTACTTCAAATGTTTTTAAATTCCGATTATTGACCCCAATTAATTGCGCCTTTGTCTTCAAAGCTCTTTCTAGCTCTTCTTCATTGTGAACCTCTAATAACACTTCCAGACCAATTTCTGTTGCATACGTATATAACTCATGAAGTTCATTATCTTTTAAAGCTGCAGCAATTAATAGGATAATGTCCGCTCCATAATATTTCGCAAAATCAATTTGAATTTTATCGACGATAAAATCCTTGCAGAGAATCGGCAGATTTACTGTTTCTCTTACTTCCGCCAAATCCTCATATGTGCCTTTAAAAAATGGGGTATCCGTTAAAACAGAAATGGCATCTGCACCATATATTTCATACATTTTCGTCTGTTCCTTCGGATCTTTATCGATATTTATATCCCCTTTTGATGGGGATGCCCGTTTAAACTCAGCTATAATTGCTAACTTTTCCGCATCCTTCAGTTTCTCTGTAAAGGATCTTTTTTTAAAAGAATGCTTTTTCGTATGCAGTACTTCTTTTCTCTCATAAAGGTCAGCAATTGTTTCTCTTTTTTTTGTAATAATTTTATCTAATATGGTTGTCACTTAAATCCCTGCCCCTTCCAATTCTTTACTAACCTCTACTAATTGGTTTAACTTATAAAGTGCGGCTCCAGAGTCAATGCTTTTCTTTGCTATATGGACTCCCTCTCCAATACTTTCCGCTCTTCCAGCTGTATAGATACCAATGCCTGCGTTTAATAGGATTGTATCTCGATATGCACCTTTTTCTCCTTTCAACACTTTTAATAAAATAGCTGCGTTTTCCTTAGCATCGCCTCCACGTATTTGTTGATTTGTATAATATGGCAGATTAACATCATCTGGAGTAAGGACGATTTTCTCTATTCTTCCATTTTGTAAAATGACAAGCTGATTATCGCCTTGCAGGGAAGCTTCATCCATTCCACCTGCTCCATTTAATACAACTGCTCGTTTTCTACCAAGTTTCCGTAAGCTTTCCGCAAAGGTAAGCAATAAATCACTTCTGTATATCCCTAACACCTGGCTTTCCAAAGAAATTGGGTTGGTTAATGGACCAATTAGATTGAATATAGTTGGAAGTCTTAATTCTCGGCGAACCTTCATAATTCTCCCCATTTTCGGCTGCACATGTTGCGCGAACAAGAAAGTGATCCCAACTTCTTCTAATTGCTGCATGTTTTGTTCTGGAGTGATATTTAGCTTAATGCCAAGCTCTTCTAATACATCTGCACTTCCCGTCTTACTAGAAATACTGCGATTTCCGTGTTTAGCGACAGGAATTCCAGCTCCAGCTAACACAAATGCCGACGTGCTGCTAATATTGAAGCTTTGTGATTTGTCTCCACCTGTTCCACAATTATCGATACATCCACTGACAGGCTCAGCAAAAGACAATGTTTGTTTACGAACGGCTTTTACAATACCCACGATCTCTTCCACTGTTTCTCCCTTCATTTTTAAACTTGTCATAAAAGCAGCAATTTCTGTATCGGTAATGTCATCAGAAAAAAGAAGATCAGCGGCCCCTTCCATTTCTGTTTCAGTTAATGATTCATTAGCCATGATTTTCTCCACATATTGTTTCATCTCTCCACTTCCTCTCGAGTTTCATTGATAAAATTTTGCAAAAATTGCTTGCCGCTCTCGGTCCCAATCGATTCTGGATGGAATTGATAGCCATACAACGGATAATCTTTATGTTTGATCGCCATAATTTCATGGTCATCTGTTGAACTAGCCAAAACCTCAAATTCCTTCGTTAATGTACCTTTTTTAATAACAAGAGAGTGATAACGCATCACTTCAATCGGTTCCTCCATAGCATGAAAAAAGGGATGACCAGTAACTCGTAAAGTCGATGTCTTTCCATGCATGACATTTACTGCCTTTACTATCTCAGAACCGAAGGCATATCCAATTGCCTGATGCCCTAAGCAAATCCCTAAAATTGGATATTCTTGATAAAGGGATTGGATAAGTTCGATTAAGATGCCTGCATTTTCTGGCCTGCCTGGTCCAGGAGACAAAACAATTCCATGAGGATTTAATGTCCGAATTTCCTCTACAGTTATTTCATCATTTCGAACAACCTTTATCTCTTCTCCCAGCTCCCCTAAATATTGAAATAAGTTATACGTAAAAGAATCATAATTATCGACTAATAAAATCATGTTGTCCCTCCAAAAATAATTTTAATTTATGGATTGTTTCTTCATATTCCTTTTCTGGAATAGAGTCATGAACAATTCCTGCTCCAGCTTGAATGAATGCCTTTTTGCCTTTAATAACCATCGTGCGAATTGCTAAAGCAAAGTCCATATTCCCATTTTGGGAAAAATAGCCAACAGCTCCAGAATAAATACCTCGTTTTGTTCCTTCTAATTCATTTATAATTTGCATTGCCCTAATTTTAGGTGCACCTGACACTGTTCCCGCAGGCAAGCAAGAAATTAAAGCATCTACACACGAGTAATCCTTCTTTAATTCTCCACTTACTTCCGATACGAGGTGCATAACATGCTTAAACTTTTCTACTTTTATATATTTATCTATCGCAATACTGCCAAAATTACTCACTTTCCCAACATCATTCCTTGCTAAGTCAACAAGCATTTTATGTTCCGCCAATTCTTTTTCATCCAATAGTAAATCTTGTTCTAACTGGATATCTTCTTCCTTCGTCTTACCTCTTGGTCTTGTACCTGCAATAGGATTGGTAATGACTTTGCCATTTACGGCTTTAATTAAGCTCTCAGGAGAACTTCCGAGCACTGCATAATCTTCAAAATCAAAGAAATACATATAAGGGGACTGATTTTTGATACGCAATTTACGATAATAAGAAAATGGTGATCCTTCTATCTCAGCTGTCATTCTCTGCGATGGAACTACTTGAAAGATGTCTCCTTCTAAAATATATTGTTTTGCTTTCTTCACTTTCTCCATAAATTGTTCTTTTGATATACTTGCTTGAAAGGGAGTTACCTTTACTTCAGGTGAATCTTCTTTATATGGTGCAGTAATCTCTAACTTTCTTATCTGAAGGCGGAACTTTAACTCTTTTTCCGTTGTTGTGTGCTTTAATGGGCTAGCAATTAAATAAACTTTAAGTTCTGAATGATCAAAAATTACCAAATCTTCAAAAAACATTAGATGCACATCTGGAATCCCGATTTCATCCTTTGCTTCTGGGCCAATGTTTTCATATAGTCTGATATTGTCATACCCAACATATCCAAATGCTCCCGCATTAACTGGTAGTTGAAAGGGAAGCGTCGCTTTGTTTTCAGGTAAAAATTCGTTAATAAAATCGAGTGCTCTTCCTTTTCTTTGTTCTCGCTTTTCCCCTTCCACAATAGTTGTTTCCAATCCTTTCCCTATAACTTCAAAGGTTGGATCGCAGCCAATGATAGAAAATCTTCCAGAATCTTCATGTTTTAATGAGCTTTCGAGCAAAAATTTCTTTTTTCCAGACAATCTTTGATAAATACTAATGGGTGTCAGTGTATCTCCTTGGATTTCATCGATTAACAAAATGCTATTTTCCATCATAAATCCTCCTAGTCAGATGCTTTTGAAAAGTGCTCATCTATAAAATTCTATAAAAAAAGTCCCCTATTTGCATTGTTATTTGCAAATAGAGGACGATTCATAAACCGCGGTACCACCTCTGGTTAGAGCGAAGCTTCACTCTCTCTTTACGAGTACAATATTATACTCTATCCCAGTAACGGGGGATACCGTCAGGCCCTACTTCTTTTTCAAGCCCCCACTCAGAAGTCCATTCAGTATAATCAATGTATCGGTTCACAGCAGCCACCGACTCTCTTTAACATCTTTCTTATACTTACTACTCTTCCTCATTGTTTTGCCATATTTTTTTGAAAATAAAAAAGGGTCTCTCTCCTATAAAAAGGACGAGAAACCCGTGGTGCCACCTTCATTAGCTTAATAAAATTAAGCTCACTTTAAGAAATCAGTCTTTATTAGACAAATTTCTGTCTCTTGTAACGATGAGACGTTCGCTAAAGCCTACTACAAAGGTTGGTTCGGTTTAGAAGCTCAGAAGTCCATTCTCTTTATCGTCCACACTGGTTCACACCAACCACCAGCTCTCTGACGTTTTCAATAAAGATACTACTCTTCATCATTGCCGTTCGATATGTTAATTACATAATAGTGAACTCTCACATAAAAGTCAACCATTTTCCCCAAAAATTTATTTTACTTTTTGAAGTGCCTTTCTATAGCGATTCTTCCAATCTTCTGCTAATTCGTCAATTTGCAGGATGGAAAGCATTGCTTCTTTATTTGTACGATCAAGAAGCATTACTTTTGTTGCGTCCCAAACTGATATCTTGTTCTGCGGACGTTCTATTAGCTCCATCGTAGAATGTTCGCTGACTACGCCTTCTTCTAATACCTTAAAAAAATAGCCGGTATAACAAGTTTCCACAATTCTACTTAAAAATGGATCAATCTGATTATATTTTGAAATGGTTGAACATGGTACTCTTCCTTGTGTTACCTGAACAATAGCATTTCCTAAAGAAAAAATGTCCCCAATATATGTATTTTTTTCTGTGAATTCCGTTCCGCATATATTTTCCCCCAACGCCGGAGGATTTATTTTTGTTTTAAATTCGTCTTCCCATTTTTTATAATGTTCAAAAGGATAATAACAGACAGCCCTTTCCTTGCCACCATGAAATGCTGGATTAGCAACACCATCGCCTACAAAACCATCAAATGTTAGACTGACTTCACTCACTTTTTCTTTGCCAATCGCGGAAGAAATACTTTTATTTTTCCATATAAATGTTTTTTCCTTCCCAATACTAAGTGTGATAATTTTCCCCACTAATTAAACACCACCACTATTTTTATTTCATCATACCATATTATTGTACGAAAAGTGCTTGTAAACCAAATAATGAAATCCAGTTTTTGGATGAAAGAAAATGCTTTATTTTTTGCCATGACTGTACATATTAACTATAGTTAACTATTTGAAAGCAGGGAGAATGAAAATGGATCATGTAAATGATGATAAAAACATAGTAAACCTTACAAACAAAGCACAAAAGACAGCGAAGAAGCAAAATGTCAAGGTTTCAAAAATGGCGATATTCTCACTTTCTTCCATCCCATTAGTAATGACCCTTGGAAACAGTATGCTGATTCCAGTATTGCCTTCGATTGAAAAAAAGCTGGATATATCCTCTTTTCAAGTTAGTATGATTATTACAGTCTATTCCGTTTTAGCGATCATATTAATTCCAGTGGCAGGATATCTATCTGATCGTATCGGTCGTAAACGAGTGATTATCCCCAGCCTAATAATCGCAGGTGTTGGCGGTGTAATTTCTGGTTTAGCTGCATGGCTGATGGATAACAGTTACTGGATTATCCTTATTGGACGGGCTCTTCAAGGTGTTGGAGCAGCTGGGGCCTTCCCAATAGTATTGCCACTAGTAGGTGATTTGTTTAAGGATGAAGAACAAGTTAGTAGTACTTTAGGAGTTATTGAAACAGCTAACACTTTTGGGAAAGTACTTAGTCCCATTCTTGGAGCTTTTTTGGCAGGATTTATTTGGTTCATCCCATTTATGTCTATTCCTGTCTTCTGTTTGGTTTCCATCGTTTTGATTTTGATCTTTGTAAAATCACCAAAAAGTAAAGAAAAACCTGCACCATTTAAGGAATTTATTCAGCATACAAAAGAAACAATGCATAAAGATAAAAAATGGCTCTATGCCATTTTCTTTATTGGGGTAATCGTTATGTTTGTATTATTTGCCGAAATGTTTTACCTATCAGATATATTAGAAAAAAAATATCATATAAAAAATGTTAAAAAAGGGCTCTATCTTGCTATACCGCTTGGTGCTTTATGTCTTACTTCCTATATTACCGGGAAAAAAATTAAAAAAGACAAAAACTTAATGCGCTGGATTACTTTTATTGGATTGCTTGCAATCATTATTGGTACGATTGCACTCAACTTCTCGGACAATATGTGGTTTATCATTCTCTTTCTTACAGTGGCTGGCATTGGCATTGGTGCTAGTTTACCACCTCTTGATGCCCTTATTACGGAGGGAATTGAAAAAAAAGAAAGAGGAACCATCACAAGTATATATAGCAGTATGCGGTTTATCGGAGTCGCTGCAGGACCACCTATTATGGCAATTTTAATGAAGCATATCGACCATTTACAATTTTATTTACTAAGTGCAATCACATTAATCGCTGCGATCGCTGCCTTCTTTCGTTTAAAGTACGTGGATGGTCAAGAAGAAAAGAAAGAAAATAAAATAAACCAATAGAAAAACTTCCATCAGTTCTTTGATCATATTAAAAAAGCTGTAAATTAACGAGTAAAGTCAATTTACAGCTTTTTCTATACTTATTTTTGTTGAACAGGCTTCTTTACTAATCCTAACAATAAAGCTGATATGATCGCCCCTATTACAATAGCCAATAGGTATAGCCATGGATTTCCATCAACCAATCCAACTACGAACACACCGCCGTGTGGTGCTCTTAAACCGATATGGAAGAACATTGATAGTCCACCCGTAACTGCCGCACCAACTGCAACAGATGGTATAACGCGTAACGGATCACCTGCTGCAAAAGGAATAGCACCTTCTGTAATAAAGGAAAGACCCATAATAAAGTTTGTTAAACCTGCATCCTTTTCTTGCTTTGTAAATTTCTTTTTAAATAAAACTGTTGCTAAAGCAATTGCTAATGGCGGTACCATTCCACCAGCCATAATAGCAGCCATTGGCTCAAATACACCGTTTGCAATTAGCCCTGTTCCAAAAACATATGCCGATTTATTGATTGGTCCACCCATATCAATCGCCATCATTGCCCCTAAGATAATTCCTAAGAAGACGGCATTACCCGTACCAATATTTGACAGCCAATTTGTCATACCAGTGTTAATAGCTGCAACAGGTTCCATAATCACATAATTCATAATAAGGCCAGTAAAGAAAATTCCTAGTAATGGGTAAAGTAGAATCGTTTTAATTCCTTCTAATGATCTAGGAAGTACTTCTAACACTTTCTTTAGACCGATAACTAAATAACCAGCTAAGAATCCGCCAATTAATCCACCAAGAAAACCAGCACCACCTTGAGCAGCCATAAATCCTGCAACCATACCAGGAGCAAAACCTGGGCGATCTGCGATACTCATCGCGATAAAACCAGCAAGAACTGGCACTAATAATGCAAAGGCATTATCGCCACCAATATATTTAATAACAGCAGCAAAAGCATTATAACTCGGGTCATTCGGATCAGCTGAGTTATAACCAAACATAAAGGAAATAGCAATTAGTATTCCGCCACCAACAACAAATGGCAGCATGTTCGAAACACCGTTCATTAAGTGTTTGTAAATTTGACTACCAATGCCTTTTTTTCCTGTGTTAACTTCGCCGGAATTAGAGCCTGATCCACCGTTATATACCGGTGCTTGCTGGTTAATAGCGCGATTGATTAATTCCTCAGGTTTTCGAATACCATCTGCAACAGGTGTTTCAACCACATGTTTCCCGTTGAAGCGTTCCATTTGCACTTTTGTATCAGCAGCAACAATTACAGCTGTTGCTTTGTCAATTTCCTCTGCTGTCAGAACATTCTTTGCCCCACCGGAACCATTTGTTTCAACTTTAATATCAACACCCATTTCAGCTGCTTTTGCCTTTAATGAATCTGCTGCCATGTAAGTATGAGCAATACCGGTTGGACAAGCAGTTACTGCCACAATAAAATTCTTCTTATCGGCAATATTTTCGTCAACCGTTTCTTCCTCTACATCATAGCTGTCAATTATTGATATTACATCTTGTTTTGTAGTTGCAGTTAATAACTTACTGCGCACTTCTTCTTTAAGCAATAGTGTAGATAGTCTTGAAAGTGCTTCGAGATGAGTATTGTTAGCTCCATCTGGTGCAGCAATCATAAAAAATAAATTCGCCGGCTGTCCATCTAATGATTCATAATCGACACCACTGCTTGATCGCCCAAACGCAATAGCAGCAGTTTTTACAGCACTCGTTTTTGCATGGGGAATTGCTATTCCTTCGCCAATTCCCGTTGTACTTTGCTCTTCTCTATTTAAAATCGCTTGCTTATACGTTTCTCTATCTGTTAATTTCCCCGCTGAATGAAGAATATCCACTAACTGATTAATGGCATCAAGCTTACCATTTCCTTCAATATTCAAAAGGATAGTCTCTTGCGTTAATAATTCAGTAATTTTCATTCCATAACGCTCCCTTTTTATTTATATTTTTATCCACTTTCATCTATCTTTCTTATGAAATGGTGTGTATCGATTATGATTGTACTTGGACTTGCGGAAGAAGCTCTTCTACCTTTTCCTTTGTACATAATCCAATTGAAAAAGCAGTCGCACTTCCTGAGGCAATACTATAGCGGAAGGATTCTTTTATATCCTGTGTCTCCTCATATTTAGATAAGAAGCCTGCTACCATGCTATCTCCTGCGCCAACTGAGCTTTTCACTTGCCCTTTCGGAACCGTACTAATAATTTCTTCGTGTTGAGTAATCAAGACTGCGCCATCACCTGCTAAAGAGACGATCACATTTTGCGCTCCCATTTCCAATAGTTTTTTTCCATACGGGATCGCTTCTTCTGGAGTCGAAATAGTTACCCCAAACAATTCACCCAGTTCATGATGATTAGGCTTGATTAAAAACGGTTGATAAGGCAAGACTGCTTTTAATAATTCACCTTCTGCATCTACGACGAAAGAAACATTATTTGCGTGACAGATTTTGACTAGCTCTTCATAGGTGGTTTTAGGAAGAGTAGACGGAACACTTCCAGCTAAAACTAGTAGATCTTCTGACGTTAGAGCAGCAATCTTCTCTTTCAATTCCTGAAACTTTACTTCAGAAATAGCGGGACCATTTGCGTTTAATTCTGTTTCTGTATCACTCTTTAACTTCACATTGATACGTGTATCTTCTTCTACTTTCACAAAATCTGTTTCAATCATTTCTGATAATAGTTGTGTTTCAATAAAGCTTCCAGTAAATCCGCCGACAAATCCTAACGCTTTACTTTGCACGCCCATTTTTTTTAACACTCTTGAAACATTTATTCCTTTTCCACCTGCAAATTTACTTGTTTTTTCTAAGCGATTTAGTTCTCCTAAATGCACTTCTGCCACTTCGATTATATAATCGACAGAAGGATTTAAAGTTAGGGTATAAATCATTCTTTCACAACCTTTATGCTAGTTTTCCTTGAATATAAATCGTTTACCTCTTCATCCAGATAGTTAGTAATAATAGAAGCATTGTGCAAATCAGCTATCTTTGCAAAGTAAACTTCGGAAAATTTACTATCATCTGCGACAAAAAAAGCTTCTCTTGATAATGATAATGCTTTGCTTTTCACCATTGCTTCTTCTTGATCAGCAGTAGTATACCCATATTCAGGATGAATACCATTGACACCCATAAAGCATTTATCGAATCGATAGTTATCAAGACTTAATAATGCGCCACGACCGACTAACGCGTTTGTTTTTTCTTTGACATAACCACCTGTTATATAGGTTTGAATACGAGCTTCAAGTAAGCTTGTCATATGCGTAAGTCCGTTCGTTACCACAACAATGTCTCGATTCTTTAAGAATGGAATCATTTCTTTAATGGTTGAACCAGCATCCAAATATATACTATCTCCATCTTCTACTAGCTTTGCTGCGTATGCCGCAATCATTTTTTTCTCTTGGAGGTTTTTGAACGCTTTTTCACTCATACTCTGCTCCGTTATTTTCCTTTGGAGCCTAGCTGCTCCACCATGCACCCGTTTCAAGAACCCTTCTTGCTCTAATTGAGTTAAATCGCGTCTGATGGTGGATTCTGAAGTATTCAAAACATCTATCAAATCTTGAATTTTCACAACACTATGTTGTTTCAGTAATTGTAAAATAAGTTCATGCCTTTCAGGTGTTAACAAGATTATCACGCTCCCTTTTAGGGTATGTCTTGGGATTATGTCATTTTCTTTGAGGTGATTAACCTTAACTAAACAGGATTACGATAAATATGATTTTTACCCTCATTAAAAAACAACTTAATTTAAGAACATCATACTGTAAACGATTTCACATTTCAAGCATTTTCTTTCAAAAACAATCAAATATTATCATATTTTTGACGTTTTGTGAACGTTTTTAGTATAATATGAATTTTTTTATTGTTCTCCCTTTTAAAACTATCATTATTTTTCCCTAAATTATCTCTTTTAATTTACCGATTTTACGAAAATCGCAGCACTAAATGTTCAACACAGATAGAATTTCCTTTATCATTTCCTCGTTGTTTATGGTATTCTGTGTTCTGGTGAGAAAAATATTTACAAAAGAAAAGGAAGGAATATATGAAGAGAATTTCTTATTATTATTTAGACTTTGTTAAAATACTATTTTCTGCGGTCCTTTTATTTGCCATTTTCGGAACAGTTAACGATACGATTATAAAACTTATTACTGGTTACTCATTTCCTAATGTGGAATTTTTAAAGGGAAAGCAGTCTTTAACAGGATTGTTTATTTTACAATATATAGGATTTGCCTTGATTTATTTTGTGTTATACAAAAACACTCTATCTTTTATTGGCTTTACTAAAAATCGAGAGCGAAAAAAGCTTTCCTCGATGTGGACGAAATACCTAATACTATTCGGCATAGGATTTATCCTCTTGTTTTATATTGTATTACTCATTGTTTCCTAGATTAATTTAATAGAAAATAATTGCGTAAAAATAAATTGTATGATACTATCAAATCAATATATAGTTGTTTTTTTTATAAAATCACACTATATATAGTTATCGATTCAATCTTTAATCCAATGTCTCTTTTCGCTTCTATGAAGCGACTTTTTTTTGGATTAATTTCCTCTATCCGTCTTTAATATCCCCCTATTAATTAAATGTTTTGATCGAAGTGCTTTTTAATTACCAAAATTCATACAAAAAAGCTGCCCGATAAGTTCGAGGCAGCCTATTCATTATTCACTTCCACCTTTAGGGAAGCGGTCTCTATTATGTGCTTCTTACTTGATTTGTATGGGATACACTTGACTTGCTGAAGGTTCTTGTAACTTTTTAAAATACTCCTCTTTTGTCATACAATAATAAACGCTTGTAATTAATTGGTTATCAAAAAGTTTATAGCGGTTGGTTTTCTGGAATTTATAATGAAATCCACATTTTTCATTTACTCGTCTTGACTTCGTATTAAAATCAAAATGACCACACCATATTAAATCCAAACACAAGTGTTCAAATCCAAATTCTAACAGATAATTGACTGCTTCTGGAACGATCCCTCTTCCCCAATACCGGGGATTAAGAGCAAATCCTACTTCACGCTGTGCTAAATGAGAGAGTTTAGTATCAGGCGTTCGTTCATGAAAACCAATACTTCCAATCACCTTATTCTCTTCTTTCCACACAATCGCATAAGAATTTTCATTCTGTAAAAAATAGCGGATTACTTCTTTACTTTCTTGTTCACTTTTATGGGGTGGCCAGCCAGCAAACGGACCTACCTCTTCCTTTTGCGCATATTCATATAAATCTTTATAATCCGCTTCCCTCCACCCTCTTAGCAACAGTCTTTTTGTCTCAAATACATCCATTTTACATTCACCACCAGTTAATTATTAAAACTTTGTCCTCTATTTTACCGCCATGCTAATCTTTCATATATATCCTGTAAAGTGCGACAGCCCAATTGTTCAGCCCTTTGTAAATACTGACACCATAGAACAGCGGTTAATTTAGCATCCCCTAAGGCATGATGACGATTTATGACAGGAATATCACTAAATTCACACCATTCCTCTAATGTCAATATTTTTTGTTGTGGTTCAACAATTTTAAACAAAAAAGAAGTATCAACGATTCGATGTTTAAATGGTGTTTTAAAACTTCTCCAGCATGCAGACTGCATAAAGCTTTTCTCATGGGAAGAGTGATGAGCAATCAGTGTATGATCCTTAACAAATCCAAAAAATTGCACCAGTACATCGGATAGGGGCGGGGCATTATGTAAATCTTCGGATTTAATTCCCGTTAAAGAGCTTATTTCTTCTGGTATATCTATTCCAGCGTTAACTAAGGTATAAAATTGCTCATCTAAGATATCGCAGCCTTCTACCTTTATAGCACCAATTGAAATAATTTGATCGCCTTTATCAGGTAAAAATCCCGTTGTTTCAATATCAAAAACAACTGCTTTTAAATTATTTAATGGTAACCTGGAGGCAGCCTCAACCTTTAAATCTTTTTGAAGCTGTCTCATAAAAGCAATTTGCTGAGAATTACTCCCACTCGAGGTAGCGTGCAATACACTCGAATTGACTTTTCCATATAAATCTCTCATATATTGTAGAAACGATTCGACTCCCATTTTAACACCCTTTTTCAATTATCCTTTGTACTTGATGATATAATTTGATACCATGGCGCATTAATCCTTTTATATCTTGCCTTTGTTCTTTTGTTAACTGTTTTATATTCAAATAATGAACATCTTCATATGTTTTTGCCTCTTTAAATAATTCGATGCGATAATCTAATATTCTCCTAAAAGAGCTTTCATATAGTCTTAACCAGTTGTCATATGTCTCCATCGTTCTTAATGTCTTAATACGTTCTAATGTCGATGTTTCCTGGATTTTTTCCTTAATAGCTAGAAGCCTAATCGAATTAACATACGGTAAATACATCGTATGCTTTAAATGAATGGTACCTTTATGTCTTCCCGTTCTTTCCACAAAAAATTGACCGAATATTCCGACCCCTTTTTTTATACGCATTACATTATTCATAAATCTTTTTAGTAGCATTGGATGAAGAACGCAGTACTGATGAATATAACTTCTCAACTCTTGAACATAATTTTCCTCTCCAAACAGTTGTCTACTATCATAAAAGATTTGCAAAAATCTAATTGATTCCCAGTTTTCTTTTTCCATCCATTGCTCTAATTGGTGTTTCCATTCTTCTACGGATTTGCACCAGATAGGATTACTACTCATGACTTTCCCTTCACAATATGGATAACCTATTTCATTTAACGCATCACTTAGCCATTCTCCAAATTGGATAAAATATTGATTGCTGTTTTCTTCATTGCTTTCATAGATAATGCCATGATCTTGATCGCTAAAGATGCCTTGTTCTTTTCTGCCAGCACTTCCTGTAACAAACCAGACAAATGAACATGGAGGTTCACCGTAATTTTTTTTATATTCACAAAGGACAAATTGAAATAACTCCATAAATACTTCATCGTAAAAATTATTTAACTGAGTGTTTTGATAGGTGGTTGTTTGTAAAAAAAGTTCCTTTTCTCTTTTCCATTCATTAAACCTATGACTTTTAGAGCACATCCATGCACTTCCTTCTTCGATAAGGGATATTTATATGAATCTGTATGTCTATCATAACATGTTCTTATTTGCAATTGATTAATGAAAACAGATAAAAGTCTCACTTTTCAGCGAGACTTCTATCCTCATTAAGTTTATAGTCTATTTTCTTAATCGCGACAATTAATCGTCTGATTTTATAAGCTTTTTGTTTCATCTTTTGACAAGAACGCTTCTGGGTAGCCATATGAACCATGTTCACTAATATCTAAGCCCATGATTTCTTCTTCTTCTGTTACACGTAGTCCGCTAACCTTCTTGATAACAAATAGAATGACATAGCTTATTGCAAAAGCGAATAACCCACAAGTTAGAACGCCAAGCGCTTGCACTCCTAATTGCCCGAAGCCGCCGCCATAAAATAGACCAGCTTTCCCTACTCCCGTATATTCCGCTAACTCTGCTGTTGCAAATAATCCATTAGATAATGTTCCCCAAATTCCTGCAGTACCATGAACAGATAATGCAAAAATTGGATCATCGATTTTTCTATTCTCGAAGAAGCGTACACTATAAAATACCAGTACTCCAGCAATTAAACCAATTACTACTGCTGCCCAAGGCTCAACGAATGCACAAGATGCTGTGATGGCAACAAGACCTGCTAAGGCACCATTTAGCATGGTTGTAATATCTGACTTCCCTAAAACAATCCAGGAAATTAGTAGTGCTGCTACAGCGCCAGCTGCTGCTGCTAAGTTTGTATTTAATGCAACATATCCAAAGAAACCGTCCGCTACAGAAACTGTACTACCTGCATTAAATCCGAACCAACCGACCCAAAGAATTAGTACGCTTAACGCTGTATAAACTTGGTTATGACCAAATATCGGGTTAGCCGAACCATCAGCATTGTATTTTCCAATACGCGGCTTTAAAAGCATTGTAGCTGCAAGCGCCGCTGCTGCACCAGTTAAGTGAACAACAGTTGAGCCCGCAAAGTCTTGCTTTCCATGTTCTGCTAACCAGCCGCTTCCCCAAATCCAATGGGCAATGATAGGATAAACCAATATACCGAATAATACGGAGAAAATTAGATATACAGATAATTTCGCACGCTCCGCAAAACCACCAAGTGCAATTGTTAAAGAAATCCCTGCAAACGCTAGTTGAAAGACGAAGAAAACAGTAGTTTGTAATCCATCTCCATCTATTTGGCCAACGCTACCGCCATTGTAGAAAAACTCACTCATTCCGACAAAGAAATTAGCATTGTCTCCAAAAATAAATCCATAACCAACAGCCCAGAAAACTAACGAAGCTATCCCAAATGTAAAAATTGTTTTACCAGCAATATGGCCTGCATTTTTCATTCTTGTGGAACCTGCTTCTAATAAGATAAATCCACCAAGCATAAAAATAACTAAAATTGCAGCAATCATCGTCCACAAGCTGTTCATTAAAAACTCTAAATTTTCCATTAAGTTACCTTCCCCCTTTATGTACGTTAATTTACCATCAAGTGTCATATAATCTAACACTCTAATAACTTTATTTTACCCATATTAAATTTTCTGTCAATAAGAATTTTAAATTTAATTTTCTTAAAACTTAAAATATTATATTTATTTTATTATACCTGTTGTTTTATTACGATAATTGTATGTATTTTTCGATATTTTTCCGAAACCGTTACCATTTATATTTTAAAAATACCCATTAATGAACAAAACGTAAATTCTTTTATATGTAAAAAAAGCTGACACAAGGTCAGCTTTTTATCTTTTATTAACAAATAAATGTCGCACCGACGATAATTAATAAGATAAACAATACTACGATTAATGCAAATCCGCCACCGTAGCCAACACCACCAACAGCTCCAGTACCATATCCGCATCCATATCCACCATAACCGTACATATATACATCTCCCTTTCTCTTTTGTAGTAGATTAACCATTTCTTTTTTGGTTAACGAATAAGTAACCTTTATATTTTCTTTATTCTAGCTCCTCTACAAAACCATTGTATGCAGGCAGCTATATTTGGGTTGGGTGAATGTCTATTTTCCGCAAAAAATATAAACTCTTGCCATTTTACTTAAAAAAAATATAACTTATGCTTGGTCAAAAACTGCTTTTCTTAAGTTTATCGTTTGTTTATAAGGATTTTCTGCCAAACTTATTTCCGAAATAACAGCAACTCCATCTGCTCCTGCTTGTATAACAGGAGGAGCATTTTCAGTAGTAATTCCCCCTATCCCAACAATCGGTATCGAAATGTTCTCTTGTCTTACTTTTTCAATAAGAGAGGTGCCTTGTACTGCTTTGGCATCCTTTTTCGTACTTGTTGGGTAAATAGGACCTATGCCAATATAATCCGCTCCTGCCTCTATCGCTGCTTTAATCTCCTCTATGGAGTGAGCAGAAACCCCCAACAGTTTATTACCTAACATGTTTCTAACTTTTATGGCATTTTCATCATCTTGACCGATATGTACCCCATCAGCATCAATGGCCAAGGCTAATTCAATATCATCATTCACAATGAATGGAACATGATATTGCTTGCAAAGTTCTTGCAACCTTTTTGCCAGTTGAATTTTGTCTTCTCCTCTTAATGCCCCATTTCCCTTTTCGCGAAATTGGAAAATCGATATCCCGCCTTTAAGTGCTTCTTCCAAAATAACTTTTGGATCAGATGTACTATTGTTGCTTCCCGTTATAAAATAAATTTTCAACAATTGTTTTATTCGTTCTTTTGTATAAGTTGTCATATATCCCCCATATTATCTTTTGCTTTCTTGGTAAGCCCAATGGTTGGTTGGACCATGTCCACTGCCTATATGAAGATCATTTTTTATAGCTTGATGAATAAAATCCTTCCCTAATCGGAAAGCTTCATTAATAGAATAACCATTGGCAAGGGCCGCTGTAATCGCAGCCGAAAAAGTACATCCTGTTCCATGCGTATTTTTCGTTGGAATTCTTTCCGCCACCAAGCTTGAAAAATCGCTGCCATCAAATAATAGATCAATCGCTTCCTTCTCGGCCCCATGTCCACCTTTTATAACGACATAAGCAACCCCCATCGCATTTAATCTTTTGGCAGCTTCTTTCCTTTCCTCTATATTTCGAATATCCATCCCTGTTAATACCTCTGCCTCTGGTATATTCGGTGTTAAAACAGTAGCTAGAGGGAGGAGCTTTCTTTTCATGGACTCTGCTGCTTCCTTCTGCAATAAATTAGCACCACCTTTAGCGATCATCACAGGGTCAATCACCAAATTTTTCCAATGATACTCTTTTATCTTTTCCGCTACCAATTCAATTATTTCACTATTAAATAGCATACCTGTTTTTAACGCATCTGGTCGTAAATCCACTGCGATAGATTCTAGTTGTTTCTCAATTGCCTCAAGCGTCATTGGGTATACCCCATCTACACCTCGGGTATTTTGCGCGGTAATAGCGGTGATGGCACTCATTCCATATACTTTAAGTTCTTGGAAGGTTTTTAGATCTGCTTGGATTCCAGCTCCTCCGCCACTATCTGACCCTGCTATTGTTAATGCTTTTGCTGTAGCCATAAAATTACCCCCTCTTAATCTCCACTCTCATCGCTTCTTTTACATTCTCTTCCTTTATTTTCGATAATTGATTTAATAATTCGATTTGAAAACTTCCTGGACCTTCTTCACTCGTCTTTTCAAAAGCATGTTCTGATGCAACTCCATATGCTACTAAACCAGCTATAGAAGCAAGAAAGATATCCTTTTCTACTGCAATAAATGCACCAAGAATGGAGGAAAGTAAACAACCTGTTCCTGTAACCTTTGTTAACATGGAATGCCCATTATGGATAATAGCCAGTTTCCCGTCAACTGCGACTATATCTTGTTCACCTGTTATAATCACTGGTACTTGTAAAAGCTTTGCAGCTTCCAGCGCGATTCCTTGATTATTATGTTCGCCGACAGAGTCTACTCCTCTCATTTTTGCTTTAATTCCAGCTACATTCGCTACTTCTGCTGCATTTCCGCGAAGCAAGCTGATTTTTACTTCCTTCATAATACGGTGCACAGATTCCGTACGGTAACTAGTAGCTCCTGCACCAACAGGGTCTAAAATTACGGGTGTATTCGCCTGATTCGCAGCCTTCCCAGCAATAATCATACTCTCTACATTTTCAGCTGTTAGTGTTCCAATATTTAGGACAAGAGCATCCGCTACTGCTGCCATTTCTGCAACTTCTTCCTTTGCATATGCCATTACCGGTGAAGCTCCTAATGCTAGTAATCCATTTGCCGTAAAGTTAGTAACAACAACATTAGTAATATTATGAACCAACGGAACATGTTTTCGAAGTTTTGTTAAAATAGCCGGAATTACCATGTCAACTTTTTCATTCATCTCTTAATCTCATTTCCTTTCTAAAGTTCCCTATTAATCTTAAGACTATTAACGTTTTGATGGCAAAGTGATCTCCCTCTCACGGGAATTCCCTTTCATAGTACCTTTGCAGATAGTATTTTCTGAGGCCGATTTATTCTCCTCAAATATAGATATGCTTACAATGGCATCTTCCGTTTCAAACGTGAAATAAATTACGTACAAACAAAAAAAGCCATAACTAACTGAATTCCTAACACGGATACGAAGGAAGCGCCGTGCGATTTTTCAGCAATTATGGCAAAATAAAAACACTACGCCTAAGCAAAGTGTTTTGATCCCATTACACCTCCCTACGCTGGCATTATCCAACAGGTTCATTCGGTCAATGGCAGATTAGCCATACTCTCAGCCTGTTTCCACAAGCCCCCGCTTATATTTAATTGAATTCTCTTAAATTTTAACGAAAAAATAGGAATAATGCAAGAATGGTAGCCTATTAGTCTAATGAATATATGTAATCTTCATCAGGTGCTATTGTTTCTTCGGCCTTTTCTAGTTTAATGATAGGCATTATTTGACCCTCATATTCCTTCTTATCCAATTTTCCTGTTATCACATACCATTGATCACTTTGTAATCCACCAACTTCGCCCTCCAGCATGTAACCAAACAAGCCTAAATCTGCAATACAATGGGTCATGACATATCTTGCAATAACTGCTTGATTATCGGAAAAGGATTCTTCCCGATGAATAAAACCCGTAATCATCACTTCTTTACCCGCCATATCATCCAAATTTGTATGAATCATATCCATTGTCTGCAAATAATTGTCATCTTCAATTGTAATCATATCTTCTTTTTCAGAGGTTTTGAGCTGACCTTCACTAACAGAAAAGGTTTGTCCTTGCTCAAATTGAATATTTGGGAGCATGCTTTTATCAATCGACATGTCTTGTAAGGTAAAAAACAACATCAACGGGCTAAAGAATAGCAGATAAGAAAAAGTAAGGTTCAGGAAAGAGGCATTCTCGTCGCATACATCACAATCACAATCTGCTCCCTTTAAGTTGCTATTTAACAACCGGAAAAAACCAAGAAGAAACATTAATGTCATCGTTATACCTAATAATGGCACCATTTTAGGGGCAACAAGCTGTCCGACATCTCCTGTCACCAATAACTTGAAAATAAGGAGACTGAAGCCAATCAGCACAATTCCTTGCAGTTCGTTTGCTAATTGCCAGGTTGGACTCCATTTAATTTTCACCATTTTTCCTCCTTATATGTGTCATGAAAACAAAATGAATCGTGAAGCTAGCGAAAGCAAGAAGACAATCATTGTAACAATCGTAATAAACACGAATACGAATTTCACCCGAAAAGAGGCCATCATGACAAATGTATTCTTAAAATCAAGGATTGGTCCAAAAACTAAAAAACCAATAATCGCTTCAGGGGTAAACATCTTGGAGAAGGAAGCTGCTACGAAAGCATCTGCCTCTGAACAAAGTGATAGCACATATGCTAGCCCCATCATTACTGCTGTTCCTTCAATTGGTGATTCCCCCGCCTGCATGATAAAACTATCCTTTAAATATACTTGGGCAACACTTGCAAATACTGCTCCAACAATGAAATATTTCCCGATCGTAAAGAATTCATGACACGTATGATGCAAAATTCCTTTCCATTTAGAATCACCTTTGTTTTCATTAATAGGAACGGCTGCCATTAAATCTTCCCTTTGTGTTTTTAATACCTTTTGTTTCGAAAAAAAGAAATAAATAATGAGACTCACTATAATGGCTGCCAATACGCAAATGATAAAACGTCCGTATGCAATCGATAAATTATGTTGGAAGGCATAGTACGTACTGCCAAAAACGATAAAATTAAGAATTGGAGCTCCCATTAACAAGACAACACCAATATGGACAGGAATTCCTTTTTGAATTAATCTGCGAACAACTGGAATAATGGCACATTCACAGACTGGTGTAATCACTGCAGCAATTAAAGCAGCACCAATGGCCGCTATTGGGTTTTTCGGCATAATTCTAGCAATATACTCTTCTGAAATATAAATATTAATTATAGAGGAGGCGATAGCACCTAATAATAAAAACGGAAGTGCCTCAAGCAAAATCCCAAGAAATAACACAAAAATAGTTTTTATTTGATCTGGCAATGCGAAGCTCCATTGCTTTGCCACATAAAGATCCCCGAAAAAAAATAGATACATTAAAGCGATAAATAAGCAAAAGATAAAAATATCCTTCATACGAGTTGGGATAGACATAGCATACTCCTTTTCTTCGATCATGTATCCTTATATAGTTTATATCTATGCTTGTCCTATCCTATCTATGCAAAAAATAGTGTATCTTATGCTAGATTCGATTAAGATACACAAAGAAAGTATTATAGAATTACTTTTTCAGGTAATTTTTCACCTATTAAAATGATCTCTCCTTTTCGATCAGGAAGATATTCCTTTACTTTTTGCCATTCTAGCAAACCAGAAGCATATTGAAAATGATACCAAGAATGATCATCACTATTTTTGATTGTTCCTTTAGCTCGCAGTAACTTATCTTGATTATTTTTTAAGAAATCTCGTAATTCGCTTTTCGTCATAGGGGTTGTTTGAACTATTTTCATTGCTTTAATATGATGATGGTGATGATGATGGGAAATAGATTGGTCTTTGATTTTAGTACCTTCCTGTTTTTCCAAATATGCTGTTACTCCATGGCCATAGTTACTATGTAATAACGGAGCATCAGGATTTATCTTTCTAATTCGCTTTTCCACCTTTTCAACAGCAAGCTTGCTTGAAAGCTGATCGATTTTATTTAGGACTAATACTGTTCCGTTCTCAATTTGCTCTTTCTGCAGCTGCCTCACTTCTTTGCTGCTCGAAAAAATACTTGTATATTCTGTAAAATGCAAGCTGTCAATTAAACAAATTCTTTCAACGACCTCAAAATTATCTCTATATCTCTGTTCACTAAATGTCTCCATTATTTCGCAAGGATTTGCTACTCCTGTCCCTTCTAACAACACAATTTCTATGTTCTCTTTATGCAATGTCACGGTTAGGTCATTAAGTGTTGATCTTAAATCTTCTTTGATGGAACAACAGACACATCCATTTAACAATTCATAGAGTGACTCCTCTTTAAAAAGGTGTTTTTCGATATTTGTTTCCCCAAGTTCATTCAAGATAATAGCATATTTTTTATTTTTCCCTTTAAAATATTCCATACATTTTAATAGAGTTGTTGTTTTTCCGCTCCCAAGAAACCCATTTATTAAATAAACTTTTATTTTTTCCACGAAAATACCTCCTGCATATAAAGCCTAACGCTACTTTATGCAAGAGGTACTTTTCATATGACGATTAATAGGTAAATTGATGAAGATTTCGTTTGAGTTGTTCCGCCATATTCAACAAATTCTTTGCGGAACCTGAAATTTCTTCAATAGCAGCCAGCTGTTCTTCTGTTAGGGATACAACTTCTTCAGAAGAAGCCGAATTATCAGAGGCAATCTGCGCTAATTCGCCTGCTGTGATGCTTACCTCCTTTAGAGTGGTTGCCATCTCATTTGAAGTGTCCGTAACTTTTTGAATATGTGGGGTCATTTCCTTCATACTATGTACAATTTCTTGAAATCTTATATGAGATTCATCCGTTACTTCTAGTCCTGTTTGAACAGCTCGTGATACCTCTGCCATTCTTTGAACTGTATTCTCGGTCGTTTTCTGTACATCCGTAATTAATTGCGAAATATTACTGGCAAATTGTCCAGACTGTTCCGCAAGTTTACGTACTTCATTTGCTACAACAGCAAAACCTTTGCCTGTCTCCCCCGCCCTTGCTGCTTCTATCGCTGCGTTTAATGCAAGAAGATTCGTTTGTTCGGAGATAGTAGTAATGCTTTCTGTTATTTTTTCGATATGCTTGGATTGTTCTACGAGTTCTTTAATCATTTTATTTGATTCAGCAACTGTCCCATTGATTACATGCATTTGTTCCAGTGTTGCTTGTATGGAGTTCCCTCCCGCATATGCTTTTTCTATCGTGCCTGTTGAAAGATCTGAAACCTCTTTACTAAAAATAACGATTTGATTTGTTCCATTTAAGACAGACTTAAGACTATCGACATTATTATCCAAACCTTTTGTCTGAATTTCCGCACCGCTAGCTACTTGCTGGATAGTATTGGTTACATGCTCTGATGCAATAGTCACCTCATTCGCACTTGCTGTTAACTGACCGGCACTTGCAGCGACATTCTCGGAACTTTGCTCGATATTGCTAATAAGCTGTCGTAAATTATTTTGCATCGTATGAAATGCTGCTGCAACATCGCCAATTTCATCTTTAGCAGTTATGTTAATGTCCGTAGTTAAATTCCCTTTACTCACTGTAATGGCTTGTTCTTTCAATTTTTTAATTGGTTTGATAATAGAGGAAACAATCACCATCATCATGATCCCTCCAATAATAATAGAGACAGCTAATATCCCTGTTACCGCATACAATAGATCTTTGGAATGATTGACAATTTCTGATTTTTCCATCGTTCCTGCTAACTTCCATCCAGTCAGCTTATTTGTCTGAAAAACCATTTTCCGACTAATCTTATCTGCTGAATAATCCAATGTGCCAGCTTGTCGGTTATAAAGTGTTTCATAATAGGAGGCTTTCACCACACCCCCTTGTTTTTCATCTGGATGAACAATAAACCGTTTCTTTTGATCAAGTAAGATGACATAGCCTTCTTTTCCAAATGTTATTTCACCTGCGAGTTCTGCTAAGTAATCTAAATTCATGGTTACTGCCATAACGCCAGCATTATCTGCAATCGTTTTTCCAATGGTAATAACCATCTTTTTAGAAACTGGGGAAAGATAAGGATCCATGATAACTGCTTCTCCTGGTTTATTAACAGCCGCTTTATACCAATCTCTCAACCTTGGATCCATATGATCATTATTTTCCTCCATAGACTTCTGAAAAAGCTTTCCATCATTTGTTCCAATATAGATACTAGAAACTTCAGGATGGACTTGGCTATACTGCTCAATGGTTTTCTGCAGAGTTTCCGGATCTTTTTCCAATAGTTCTTTCGTCATTGTTTCTGTTAATGCTGACACATCATAAATTTTTTCAGACATTAAATTGGTTATACTCTTATCCAGCATGTTTAAATTAGTACTCGCATTGCTTATAAAATCTTTTTCCATCTGCTTGTTTGCATATAAAAAAGAAAATGCACCAATTAAGATACTCGGAATTAATAGCATTGCTAAAAAGGAAATAATAAGCTTCTTTTTTAACGGAATTCCTTTTCTTTTTTTTATAAGAAATTTTTTCATTGTCATCTCCCCTCTCTTTGAATACGCATACATTCTTACAAGAAAAAAGGTAATCCTTTCTGTACTATTATTTTACAATAGATAGGCGATGATTCCTATGTCATTTGGCCTGTTTTTTATTTGTTACTCGTTAACATTTTTATCTTGTCGAAAAAGTCATTTATATTCTATATTGTATGCTAATGGTAATTTCTAAAATGGAGGGATTCATATGAAGGATGAAACGATAAAGATTGTTATTGGTGCTGGGGAATACAGGAATAATCCTGGCTGGATTCATACACAGGAAGATGAGCTTAACTTATTGGACGATTCAACTTGGCTAAAGTTTGTAAAATGTTCCATAGACGCTATTTTAGCGGAACATGTATGGGAGCATCTCACCTTTGAGGAAGGCGTTCAAGCAGCCTCACTTTGCTATCAATATTTGAAGCCAGGAGGTTATATTCGCTGTGCTGTACCAGACGGTTTCTTTCCGGATGAATCGTATCAACGAATAGTGCAAATCGGAGGGCCCGGGCCTAAACACCATCCTGCCTTCACTCATAAGATTGTTCATAATTATCAATCATTGTCAAAAATGTTTAAATTAGCAGGATTCGAAGTACATTTATTGGAGTATTGTGATGAAGAAGGTGTTTTTCATGAAAATGAATGGCACGGAAAAGATGGCGTGATTTTTAGGTCCAAAAAATATGATCCAAGAAATAACGGGGAAAAGCTTTTATTTCCTTCTCTTATAATCGATGCATGGAAAAGAAAAAGATAATGAAAAATTAACCAGTGCATTCCCTTATAAATATCAAGCTGGGATAAAAAGCAAATTCATCGAGAAAATATCCTCTGAATTTGCTTTTCACCTTATAATCTTGCATCAATCGGATCTTCTTCCAAAGCCAATGTCGCAAGGACACATTCATGAATTCTTTCCATTGACTCCAACTGGATAAAACGATTGATCCCTTCTATTCCTAAAGCCAATTCCTTTAAGGCATTGCGCTGCTTCTTAGCTGTTTTACGGTCTTTTAATCGTCTTAATTGATCCTTTTCTAAATAATCCATGCCATATATAATTTGAAGATATTTCCGTCCTCTTACTTTAATGGCTGGTTGCAGTAATTTTCCCTTTGGATTTTTCGCAAGGAATTGATAAGGTTTAAAGATAACCCCTTCATGGCCATCTGTCGTAATTTCTTCCCACCAGCTGACAGCTTTCTTTAATGATTCATCATCATTTACAATCAGATAATCTGTTTTCATAAAAAGACTGCTAATTGTGCTGAAATATTCGTTTTGTTCCATATGCCACTGATGTGTTTGATGAAAATAACTTTCGTTGCTATGTGCAAGGATATGAAATGGAGCGATTTTTATATCCTCTAATTGTTGAATTTCCCAACAATATTGATTGTACACTTCACTAAAACTTTGCGCATTTTGTCGCTTTTGTGCAAATTCTTCTACCCAGCCATTAACAGCCATGCCATTTTGCTGCGCACAAAGAAGCTGCTCGTAAATCTTGTCTCTATCCATCACGCTCATTTCAGCCACATGTGCGTATTGCTGAATAATTAAATCCTTTGCCTTTAAATTCCATGGAAGGATTTCAGCATCAAGCAATACCCAGTCTGTCTGATTCTTATCAAAATAATTTACAGTTGTCAGATCATAATGGAGCTTTGTCAGAATTTTTTCTTCGAGCTCTATAGAAAAAAAGGCTCTCCCTGTTCTTGTATAGATAGTGCCTAAACTTCTTTTCCCAACATACTTTTCTGCTGCCTCTGGATTCTTAAATAACAAAAGTATCCCTCTGCTGCCCATATGCTTTTTCTCGACAACCATTTGGTCTATCCCATTATCTTTGTAGTAATGATAGGCATCGATTGGATGTTCCAAATATCCTTCGATTGTTGAAGTTTGCGGCGGAGGACTCATCGTTGGCGGTATATAGATTAACTCTTCCATGGGAATTGTAAAATGGGACACCTTGTCCATCGCTGCTTTCACATTATTTTGCGGACAACTAATTTCTCCAAACGTATCTGTCCAAACACTATAGCCATTAATAAATCGCTGAACATTCGGCAGAGAAAGCCTTGTTTCCTGCCATTTTTTTAATGGATTATCTTCAATTTGAGCATAATCCTTTTGAGCCTTAACCGAAATAAATTCTCTTTCTGGATAACGAAAAGCCGTTAACTTTCCGCCAAAAACAACCCCTTGGTCAATATTGATTGTATTATTCACAAAGAGCGGCTCCGGTTTCGGATCATGTCCCCAAATAATTAATTCTTTTGATAGATGATTTCTGTACCAGTCTCCACGGATCGGCTTCCCATCTGTGTCCATTCCTAATGTTTCTCCATATCTTGTAAAATCGGAAATCGTGTTTGATTGTTTGCCAATATAATGATCTTTTATCCCTGCATGAGCAACAACTGCTGTTTTCACACCATTTCTTGTCAGAACATAATGGGAAGGTGACTGAAGAAGCATAGTTTTCCAATCTTCTCTTATTTTTTCTATCTGCTCATCTGTATATGTAAGGGAAAAGGAAGTAAACGTTTCTTTAATCCATTCATCTCCGTGATTTAGTGTCACTTTTTTCCCATCAAGCCATCTTGCTATTTTCCATCCATGGTTACTATCAATCATATACGCAAGATTATGGTTAAGGTGAGCAGAGAAAAAGAAAAGTGCTTCTGTAGATTTTGGGCCGCGGCTCATAATATCCCCTACCGAAACAAATTTCCGACCTTCTGGATGGCGATATAACCCATCATCATGTTTTATATAACCTAAACGTTCTAGCAATTCGTAACATTCATCCATACATCCATGAATATCTCCGATAATATCTAAGCCATTATCAGCATTTAAATAGTACGAAGCTTCTTCTGTTTCGATACTTACTGACTCGTCCCGATCTCTAATATAATATATTGCGTGATAGCTTTCCCTTTGGATTTTGCGGATTTCCTGACGCATTATTTCAAATTGTCTTTTTACCTTCCCTTTTCCTCTCGGATGGGTGCGCTTTTCGTCTCTTTCCAGAAGGACAGATAAAGAGAGATCAAAAACAATCACTACTACAGGAACATGATATTTTTTTCCCAGAAGTCGATACTTTTCCCGTTCTGCCTCTTTTAAATGGGTTGCGTCGATATAGCTTCGCTTATTCAATGTCGCTCTTGCGCTAATCATTTGTTTCATCATTTCAAAGGCCGCTGTTGAGATTTGGCTATATTCTTCCATCAAGTTGGCAGCTACTTCTTTAGGTTGATTTGTCCAGTCTACAAAGTCAATATTACTGACTAATTTCCGAAAATGATCGGAACTAATTACTTCTTCCGCTTGCAGAAAACCTTTGTTTATCCAATTTTCCAATGTTGTTGATTTGCCACTATTTGATGGTCCTATTAATAAAACAATACTGTTATAGGGTATTCGAATCGTTTTCATTTATCCACCTCTTTTCTGCGAAAATATGGCCATCTGTGTAGGATAGCCGTAACCTTCTATATATTCACCTATCCCATCGATTTGTACCTTATAGTTAGCATGACTTTCCCAATACTTGGTCCATTCTTCAAACTGTTGCTGCGTCCATTCAAATCGATGGTCGCTGTGCCTTTTTGCCTCATTCATATCATAGACAGCATTGTAATCTTGATTAGGCGTTGTCACAATTACATGATAAGGCTTGTATTTTGTAAAAATGGTGTCAAATACCTTCCCTAATCGATTTTCGTCAATATGCTCAATGACTTCACAGAGAATAAAGATATCTTTCTTTTCCAATTCACTATCATAATAAAATAAAGAGCCCCATTTAAAAGTTGGAAGAAGAAAGTCAGGCTTATCCACTAATGCCTCGATTCTTTTTTTAGCTTTTAACTGTTCTCGTTCAGAAGGATCTACTGCGATAAGTTCTTCTATTCCGCTTATAAAGCCTAATTGGGCCGTTAGCTTTCCTTCTCCAGCACCCATATCTACAATTCGGCTATTATGCGGAAGCTTCTTTACAGTTTCTATAATTTTCTCATAGCGCCATTGATTTAAGCTTTTCTTCTTTGTCAAAGGTGCTTGTTTTTCCTCTGAAGGCTTTGATTCTATTAACCTTGATTTTTCTATTAAATCTGAAAAAACAAGCGACTCCTTTATAATTTCATTTCTTTTCGGATGGGAGGAAAGCCATCCTTCTCCGTAACGCTTCAGCTTATCCACTTCTTTTTCATCAATATAATAATGTTTATATTGGTCCATTACTGGAATCAGCACAAACAAATGACGGAAACAGTCTTGTATCGTCTGTTTTGCCTTTAACGTAATAAATTTTGCTGAACTTTTTTTCGCGAATGACTTTGGTAAAAGTACCTTGCCATTTTCGATCGTAAGCTCATATCCTAAAGGTTCAAAGAGTTCTGCTAATTCATGATTGGTTAACTTGGTAGATAGCGGTCCAAATGTAATTTCTAGGGGAAAAGAATAGTTCACCCACTCTTTGAATTCATCTTTTGGCTTTCCATTTAATGCAGTTCCAACTGCCTTTCGTAAAACTGAGCAGAAAATACTGCTGACAGCACTTTCTCTATCATTAATATAATGTGTAATAGACGAAAAGTTAGTTTGATTTTTCGTTAATTCCATATTATCTACTGTAACGAAAAATAATATCTGGACTTCATGCTCCTCGTTTTTGGTAAAAACAATGCGCACTAACCCGCCTTTCTCTTTTCTTTCATATAAGTTATGGGGATTTTTAGCAATAAGATGGGAGACCATCCTTGCATGCTCGCCATATACTTTAAGACTTATTTGCATAAACTCACCTCTTTTTCTCTCAAAACCATTTGAATACTATTTTACCATATTTTTCATAAAAAAGAACCACTATTACGAGTGGTTGCAGAATGAGGACAAACTCCTTGAATTAGGAGTTTTGCCTATACTCTTTTTTTGTAATCCCTTCTAATAGAGATGTTGTTTTCCGCTACAAGTGTTAAAAAGGGAATCAGAATGAAAACATTCTGATCCTCTCCTTTTGTCTACCAACTGGAACCTCTATCCTCGTGGTTGTCTTGCGAGAGATTTTAAGCTTCTTCTAGGCTTGCAATGTCAACTTCTGTTTGTTCTTGACTTCCGCCTACCAGATGAACGATTGCGGTTGCATCTTTTTCTTTAATATCTTCCAGCCAAACTGAGGCACCGTTATACTTTACTTCTATTTCTGCTGATGAGGAAAGTATTTGTTTTGCTCTGTTAATATCCATCATTCCACCTACTTTCTATATAAAGAAATGTTAAGTTCCCCATAGGGTTCCTTTATTAAAATAGATCCTTTTTCATTATGTGAAAGTAGGCGGAAATCTATTCTCTCCATTTTTTTGCCTTACTTGAAAACTATTTAAAGCTCTATCTAAGATGTTTTTCAATCACAATAAAACAGGTGCTGTCAGGAAGTTTAACCACGTTTTGAGAGGAATCCATCAATTTTACTTTCGGTAATAGATGCTCTGCATAGCCATCTTGTATATAATGGTCAAACAATAGCACTTTCCCCTTATTGCCAATCACCCTTTTAATAACATCTTTATATTCTGCAGGGGTAAAGTACCCGAACTGCTCTTGTACTTCATGCGGATAGGCCTCTTCTCCCCATGTATAAGTATATAGAAATTCCATCGCATCATTTATCGGCAATTTAACAGTGCTTTCATTAATTTGCTCAAACTCGATCTGTCTGCCTTTAAAATCATTTACATAGCGTTTAAAAAAATCCAAACCATTTGGCTGCTTAAATTCAATTTGTCTCCATTCTTCTTTCGGTTCGGTCATAATACCATCTCTAATTATGATTCTGCCGCCCGGTTTAAGGACTTCAAATGCACTTGTTAGGCTATCCAAAATAACCTCTGGATTAAATTTCATCCCTTTATATGGAATATAAGAATACATCTCATGAAGTATCGAAGAAAATACAATGGTATCCATACTATTCACCGCAAAAGTTTCTTTTAATTGCAGTGCATCTGCCTGTTTAACAAGCCATGTTTTCTTTTCTCTTATTTTCCTTTTTTCTAATGCCTCGATAACATTGGTAGAAATATCAATGCCGATAACAGTTGCTTGGGGATGACGATCCGATAGAATATCTAACATAATTCCACCGCCTGCCCCTATATCCAGCAGCTTATTTCCTATTGCATAGTCAGCAATCATCTTTTTATGGTCTTCAGCATTATTCATATCAGCAAGATAGTTTTGTTCATTTTGCATTCGATCAAAGCCATCCTTTCGAAAACCAAAAAAATCATATAAAAGAATGATTGCCCGTTCATAAAGGGGGGATTTTTCTGCTTCCTGACAAAACTCAATTAATTTCTCCCCAGCCTTTGAATAAACAAATGTTACGCTAATATTTTCATTTAAAGAGTCAAGCGGAATAATCACTAATTCGACATGTTCATTTGCGCACTTTGTGCCGGCAATTAAATCATCAATCGTTTGTTCTTTCAAAAATGCCTCAATGATTCTCTTTTTGTATAAGTTAATTGTCTTTTTACCTTTATAGTCATAATAGATGTCTTTCATAAACGGTTCAAAGCTGATTTGCCTTATTGTTAATGGATCGACTTTTTGATAGATTAATAGGAAGATTTTCAAAAATTCTTCCAAGGAGAAATCATGCAGAGCAGACTCCACATACCACATATCCGTTTTATGAAAAAATAATTGAAGCATTTCATTTCTTTTCGATTCTTTTAAAAAACGACTATACTCTTCATCAAAATTTTCACCGTTTTGGATAGCAGCTTTTCTCAGCCTCTTTATTCTTTCCTTTAATGGCAACTCTTGCTCCCTTTTCCCTTCCAAAATAGAGCTGATAACTTCTTTAACTTCCTTTTGAACTTCCTTCCATATTTGCGGTGAAACAGCTTCGATGATACATTGATTCAAGACATATAATAAACGGTACCTATCATTTTGATCTACTACGATGTTTTTATTCATAGATAAAATTAATGGTTCTAACTGACAATAGCGAACTTCTCCTCTTATAAATTGACCTATTAATCCATGTGTATAAATAAGTGTAAAAATAAGCTCTTCTAAAACCAAGTTACGTTCGCCATTTGTTGTCTTTCTTATTTCCTCTGCATAAATTTGCGCAGAACCAATATTATGAATGCCTAATTGAAATCCCCTTTCTCTCCAATATTTGCGCTGAGAAGGCGATCCACATTTTGCTACATCACTCCAAATTAAAACCTGTTCTATTATTTGTTTTTCAGGATCATTTAAACTCGTACAATTATCTAAGATTAATAGAGTCTTTTCCACATAGGATAAAACCGGATTGCTTTCTAACCCTTCTAACGAAGGAACTTGTTCTAAATTCACATTCTTTTCTTTTGTTATATAAAGATATTGCAGCCATTTCTGTTGACGTAATACCTCTTTATTTCCTTGTCTCACTTCTTGAATTACCTGTAGAGAGGCTAGCATTTCCTTTCACTCCTGACAAAATGATGAATACAATATTATCATCGGATTTAATTTAATTTAATTCTAAACAGTCTTTTTATCATTTACAAAGCTTAATACTGCCTCTTTAAACACATCTTGATTCTCTATGTATGGATGATGCCCGCCATTAATATAGTGAATGACTGCATTTTCACACGGAAAAGTTAAATGATGGTTTGGTCCAACAGCATGATCAGATTTACCAGCTATAATCAGAGTCGGTTTTTGTATTTCTCTCAGAAGTTCTGTAAAATCGTCAAAATATTCTTTTAAGGAAAAAACCTTCTTTTGGAAATAGGCATCCGTTCTTAATTCCTTATCTATCATATCTACTTCTTTTTTCTTGTCTATATCTGTATATTGAAAATGATCGTAACGTCCGTTCTCGATTAATTTAAATGGATAGCGATTTGCATATAGGACGGCTAAATATCCACCGAAAGAATGCCCTATAATCGACCATTTAGAAATACCTAGTTGGATACGTAGTTCTTCGCAATCTTCTATTAAATGGTTTATTCCAAAAGACTCCTCCTTAAAAATTTCTTCAGAGCGACATACTCCTCTCTGATCTATAACAACTAAACGAAAAAAATTGTTTAGACGATGTGTTTGATTCATGGAAAAGTCAAAACACCCTTCACCTGGGCCGCCATGTAAATATAGAATAGCTTTTCCTGTCATTTTCCCATGCGTTTCCACATATAATTCTTTATTATTAATGTTCAAGTAGTGAATTGCCATCGATTTTCATCCTCCCTTTTTCCATTCTTCTTATGCCTATAGAAAATGGGGGAGCTCGTGAAAATGGCAGTAACCTTGAACGTTAATGGAAGCCTTCTATTGAATACATGAAACATTCCTCCTGCCCCTTATATTTTGTTTGTATAGGAAAAAGGATTTATTACTTCCCAGCCAATTCCTTCAAAAAACTTTCTTAATAGCCACAAATGGTCACTGCCAATAAGAAGCAAAATACAATCTTGATCATTATCCTTTGTAATCTCTAGCACATTATTAAATATATACAATTCTCTTTTCATCCATTTATCTAGAAAGGGAATACCAATTTTTACACCCTGTTTATTTTCAACTAAGACAAAAGATAAATAAAGATCCTCAAGTCTATGTATATATGCGTTCTCATTCAATCGGCGAAATGCCTCTATTAATGAACTTGTTGCAGACAACACGGGACTAGCTTTATTTAAACTTTCCATTTTTTCAGATAGTTCTTGATAATTTTCCTTTATTTCATTAAATAGGTTTTGAACATCTTCTTGCCCTAATTCCCCTTCCAAATTTACACCATATACCTTATCATGGTGTAATTTATTCGCTAATCTAAAACCAATTTGTTCAATCTCATCTGAAGAATATTGATTACTTTCTTGATGAAATTTTTCAATAAGAAGCTGCTCATCTTTTTTATCCCATTCTAAGGCAATTTTGGAAGGTCTCCATTCTGCTAATAATTGAACTAATTCTTCGATCTCTTCGTCTTTCCTTTTTATCATATCAGCATTTTCCGCAAAATGAAAAGTGCCTACTAATATTATCTTCTTCACATCTCCACCGCCATCGTTAAAATAACTTATCGTTAATTATTGTTTTTTCCTCTTTTTGAAATTCTATTTTCTAATTCTATTAAAAATAATTCAGCGTTCTGCGGCGATATTTTTACACTGCCAAGGCTCGCTGTCATGTAAAATATTTCGATTGCTGATTTGGAAGTTAACAGTCGAAAACCAGTAAATATATCAGTCGTCTTAGCAACTTTAGTAATATTTTCATAGCGGATTTTACTGTGAAAAGGTCCCCCTTTTACTAGTAAATACTCATCGGTAAACACATACTTAATACCAAATGTAATCCATGCAAAAAAAGAAGTACATAAGATAAAAATGGTACTCATAATAATACTGGGCAATATGGTTCGTTCCTTCTCTATAAACAATGGACCTAACGTAACAAGCCCAATACTAAAAATAACGACTAACAACATGATAATAAAGAAGCGATCTACTTTCGAACGGAAAATCATGTTTTTACCCCCTCCTCTTATCATACGTATAAGGATAACAGTAAGTTTCAGTCAATTGTCTTTTCTTTTATGTAAGCATCTTGAAATAAAATTTGATTTTATTATTTGTTATGAATTATTGAAATTTCATTTTAGTTTTATTATAATCATCTCAAGGAAATCGTTTTCAAATCTAAACAAACTTGGAGAAGGAGTATTTACCATGGAAGAAAAGCTTGAGCTATTAACAACAGAATCTCGAAATGAGCAAACAATGCAAATCGATACGGCTGAACCAATGGAAATATTGCGTTTGATGAATGAACAAGATCAACTAGTGGCTCTTGCAGTCAAGGAAGTCTTATCTGATATAGAGGTAGCCGTCCAATACGTTTTTGAATCCTTCCAAAAAGGCGGTCGCCTTATTTATGTGGGCGCAGGAACGAGTGGAAGATTAGGCGTTCTCGATGCTGTAGAATGTCCACCAACATTTGGTACAGATCCCGAAATGGTGCAAGGACTGATCGCTGGTGGAGAAACAGCCTTTTTTAAAGCGGTCGAAGGAGCAGAAGATCAGCCAGAGCTTGGTATCAAAGATTTAAAAGCTATAAGTCTTTCAAAAAATGATACGGTGATTGGTATTGCCGCCAGTGGAAGGACTCCTTATGTTATCGGAGCATTGCAGTATGCAAGAGCAGTTGGAGCAAAAACAATTGCCTTATCCTGTAATAAAAATGCAGCCATCAGTAAAGAAGCAGAGCAAGCAATCGAAGTGATTGTCGGTCCTGAGGTGCTTACCGGTTCAACCCGGTTAAAATCAGGCACTGCACACAAAATGATTTTAAATATGATCTCCACTTCCTCCATGATATTGCTAGGAAAAGCATACGAAAACTTAATGGTAGATGTTCATGTAAGCAATGAAAAGCTTAAGGAACGAGCAATCGCTATTATTTGCAAAATTGCAGATGTCTCCTATGAACAAGCATTAGAAACATTGGAAGAGGCAAACTTACAAGTCAAAACAGCAATCGTCATGTTAAAAACAAATTCAAGCAAGCAAGAAGCAGAGCAGCTTTTAGCAAATGCTAATGGTTATGTAAAAAAAGCAATTCAGAAGTAATCTGAAAAGGTGGTTAAGATTGTGGTAGCAGGTGGTTTAAAAATTATTCAAAGCATGTTGGAGCAGCTCCCCGCTTCCGAGCGAAAGATTGCTGCATTTATACTAGAAAATCCAAATATGCTCTTAAACAGTACCGTTCATGAAATCGGCGCGCATGCAGGTACAAGCGGAGCCGCGGTTATTCGACTCTGTAAATCCTTAGGCTTAAATGGCTTTCAAGATTTAAAAGTTAGAATTGCTGGCGATTTAGTGAAGCCCCTTGAACAAGGATATCGCGATATTGAACCAGATGAATCCTTCTACTCTATTGTTCAAAAAACAACTAGTAACAGCATTCAGAGTATCCGTGATTCTGAAGAAATAATTAATTATGAAGAATTGGAGCGCGCTGTCCACACTATATCTGCTGCAAAAAATGTTCATTTTTTTGGGATTGGTGCTTCCAATATTATCGCTAAAGATGCTCAGCAAAAGCTTCTGCGAATTCATAAAAACGCTACTGCCTTTACTGATATACATCTTGTCGCTACATTAATCGGAAATGCAGGCAAGGATGATATTGTCTTTGGAATCTCCCATTCAGGCGAAACTCCCGAAGTAATTAAAGTCATGTCACTTGCCAAGAAACATGGTGTAAAAACAATCAGTCTAACAAAATACGGTCAATCTTCTGTTGCATCATTATCAGATATAAAGCTGTTTACTTCCTATTCAGCTGAAGCTCCCTTTCGAAGTGCAGCCACATCGTCACGTCTAGCTCAGCTATATATCATGGATATTTTGTTTCTCTCAATGGCAACAGTTCAATATGAGGACACTATTACCTCTATTGATAAAACAAGAGAAGCTATTCAATTTATTAAAGAAGGAAAGTAGCATTCGCTTAAATGTGTCTTCCCTATCTAGAAACAACATGGTGCCTGGACACATTTGATAGGAGTGCAAAAATAAATAATAGTGGAGAGAAGGGAATTTAAGATGGCTGGTGAAAACAATAAAATTTTAGCAGAAAAGATTCTCGAACAATTAGGTGGTCCTGAAAATATTGTTAGCTACACACATTGTATGACAAGACTTCGTGTCACACCGAAAAATTCTTCCTTAATCAATAAAGAAGAATTAAAAAAAGTGGATGGAGTATTAGGAGTTGTAGTTGAAGAAACACTGCAAATTATTCTTGGCCCTGGAAAAGTAAATAAAGTTACAGAAGCCTTTAGTAGATTAATCGAAGATGCTGGCGGGATTAATCTAAAAGAAAAGGCAGCAAGCACAAAAGCTGAAATTAACAAAAAAAATGCAACACCTTTTAAATTATTTTTGCGCAAAATTGCTAGTATCTTCATTCCTTTAATTCCTGCTCTCGTAGCGTCTGGATTGATAACAGGAATTACAAAAGCCATTGTCCAGGCCGGTGTGCTGGCAGAAGAATCACAACTTGCCATCATTTTATCTGTGATTGGCAGTGGATTATTCGGATACCTCGGCATATTAGTTGGTACAAATGCAGCAAAAGAATTTGGCGGTTCGCCAGCGCTTGGAGCTATTGCCGGTATTTTGATAATAAACCCCGCTGTTGCTGGCATTCATTTATTTGGCACAGATTTACTGCCTGGTCGAGGCGGACTAATTGGCGTGCTATTCGCAGCAATCTTTATCGCATTAGTTGAAAAACAGGTTCGTAAATATGTGCCAACCTCGCTAGATCTTTTTATTACGCCGACTGTCGCTTTATTGCTTACTGGTATCTTGACTTATCTCATATTTATGCCGCTTGGCGGTCTTATTTCTGATGTCATTACAAAAGGATTAACCTCCTTACTGGAAATGGGGGGTGTAGTTGCAGGATTTGTTCTTGGGGCAACCTTCCTTCCCCTTGTTGTCACTGGGTTACACCAAGGGTTAACACCAATACATCTTGAGTTAATTAATACAATTGATAATGATCCTCTTCTGCCAATCCTTGCAATGGGTGGTGCTGCCCAAGTAGGTGCAGCGTTTGCGATTTACTTTAAAACAAAGAAAACACGATTAAAGAGAGCTATTGCTGGTGGTCTTCCTGCAGGGATTCTTGGGATTGGCGAGCCATTGATATTTGGTGTTACCCTTCCGCTAGGGCGTCCCTTCTTAACGGCATGTTTGGGAGCTGGAATCGGCGGAGCGTTTCAGGCTGCATTCGGAGTTGCTACTGTAGCTATCGGCGTATCTGGTATCCCACTTGCATTCCTTGTTGTTACCGGTCAAGTGTTTCTATATTTAGCAGGGGTATTAATTGCTTATGCTGCTGGATTTGTTTTTACGTATTTATTTGGCTTCAAAGATGAAATGGCTGGTGAGTTTGAATGATTGGCATTTCCTTTTATTTAAAGGATCCTTTAGCGGAAGAACGAATTACCCGCGCTGGAAAATTAGGAGTAAAGCGGGCATTCACCTCCCTTCATATTCCGGAGGAGTCTGGTGAATTAGCGACTAGAGCTAAAGCACTTATGACTCTAGCTGCTGAATCAGGAATAGAGGTTTTTGCCGATGTTTCCTTAAGAACTCCTAGTCATTTAGGATTAAACAGTTTAATGGAGTTAAAGAAGCTAGGGGTTATTGGTCTTCGATTAGATGATGGTTTTGATAATGAAATGATTTTAACCCTTTCCCAAGATTTTAAATTGGCTCTTAATGCTAGTGCTTTCCAAGAGGAGGACTTGTCTGCACTTATAAAAGCTGGTCTGAATGCCAACCAATTGATAGCATGGCATAATTTCTATCCAAGACAAGAAACGGGATTATCCTTTTCTTTTTTTCAATCGCAAAATAAAATCTTCCAGCGCTTCGGAATACCTATTAGTGCATATATTCCAGGTGATGAAGAAAAACGTGGTCCTCTATTTGACGGGCTGCCTACATTGGAAAATCATCGGCACTTAGAGCCATATCATGGTGCATTAGAGTTATTTCTAGCAGGGGTTGAGGATGTTTACATTGGTGATCCTGGAGTAAGTGAAGCACTACTTCATAAATTAATCGATTTTGATCAGCATCATTATGTCTCCATCCGTATCCAGGATTATCAAGAAGGCGAGTTCCAACTTCGTCCTGATCTTTCCCGTGATGTTCTCCGCTTCCTAGGTACGAGAAGTCTAGAGAATATCTACCCAGAGAACACAGAAGCACGTCCAGCCGGCACAATCACAAGAGATAATGACCTCTATGGACGCTATCGCGGAGAAATACAAATCACCCTGTGCGATCTTCCAGCAGATGAGCGAGTCAACGTTATCGGAAAGGTAATTGATGCAGATATACCGCTTCTATCCTTACTAAAACCTAGTCAAAAAATAAAACTTGTTCCTTTTTCCTTCTAATTAGAGCAAAATCGTAAAGAGGCGAGTTAAAAAATATTAAAAGGTTGAGACATAACAAAATAATTAATGCATAAAGACGAACAATCTCTAAATTAGTGGTAAAACCAATTCGTTCCATTGCGCTACAGACACTCCCTTTCCGCGGGGAGCAACCTAAGCCTCCTCGGCTTCAAGCCTGTGGGGTCTTAGGCTTTGCTCTACTTCCCGCAGGAGTTGAGTGTCCTCCGCTCCATTTCACTCCGTTTTTGAAGATTATTTCGTTCTAGCATTTTTTCAAAAGAAAATAAAACGGAGCAGACTGAATACACGTAGACTCCTATGGGAGCTGCGAGAAAGTCCAAGACCCCGCAGGAACGAGGAGGCTTGGCGCTCGCCCCATGGAAAGCGAAGTGTATTCAGTCTGCGGGTGATTACCACAAACCATTTTTCTTAAAATAAATAAAAACCCCAAACAATTATACGAATATTTTCTAATATGTACATATAATTGTTCGGGGGTATATTGGGTTGAAATACTTATGTCTCATCCTCTTCTTATTTGCAGCTAAAGAACAACTTGTTTATACAGTGGTTCTTTCAATAAAACGAAAAAACATTTCTTCTTTCGATATTTCTTTGCTAATAGCTTGTTGAAATAAGTTCTTTCCCATCTCTAAAAGCGGAATTTCCATTGTAGATATTTCCATCAGCCTTGCAATGGATTCGTTATGATAACCTATTATCGCAAGCTCTTCTGGAATTTTGATTCCTTGTTTTTGACAATAGATAACAATTCCTGCTGCAACTTGATCACTTGTCACAATTAAAGCAGACGGAGGATTATCCATTTGCAGTAAATGATCCATCACCTTTTTGGCATCTTCAAAGTAATTACAGTGATCGATAATATATTCTTCACAATAAGGAAGTTGATGTTCCAAAAGAAACTCTTGATAGGCATTTGCACGTAATTGGCTGCTTGGACCCGTTTTTCTTCCAATACAGTAGCCGATTTTTTGATGACCCTTTTTATGTAAAAATGCTAAAGCTTCTTTGAAAATTTTATATTGGTTAACAAATGTCGAAGAAACTTCCTTCCCCTTTGTGTCTTCACATAAAACAATTGTTCCATAGGAAAGATATTCTTGAATTACAGACCATTCGCAAGTTCGCGAACAAATGATGAGGGAGTCAATTTGCTTTTGCTTCAACATTTGTAATGCCTCTAATTCCCTGCTTACCATATAATCCGTCTGAAACAATACAAGTTTATAATTATTCTCCAGCGCTTGTTTTGCTATCCCTTTTAATAGCAGCGCAAAATAAGGATGGTCAGAAAAAGGAAGGACAACACCAATCATTTGTGTTTTTCCTTTACTTAAATGAACTGCATTAATATTTTGTTCATAATTACTTTCTTTAATTGCCGCTAATACAGCATTTCTCTTTTCTTTGCTTACATATGGATGATTATTAAGGACACGGGAAACAGTTGTTACAGAAACACCAGCCATCTTTGCTAGATCTTTAATGTTTGTCATACTTTTCACCTTTTCAAAACCCAATATCTTTTTTACCTTATATATTAAGAATACAGTTTCTGGTCTTTTCTGTATACCCCAATGAAATAGCCTGCAAAAGATGCAATTTATGTTGCATCCATTGATTGTCCAGACGACTTTAAGCAAACATAAGCTAAGCTATAAAATAGAAGCAAAATAAATTTCTGCCCCGCTTCTCTTATTGCTTAAAGTGTAAAGGATGAAACACATACCAGGTTAATGTGAAAAAACAGATAAGCATGGTAGCTATGTATGTTATTCCAACGTATCCTATTTAAATAAGAGTGCCATTATGGCAAAATTAGGAGACAAATACAAATGTCCATTTTTTATTTTTTCGCGCTTTTCTATCAGTCTTGGAGTAATTAATCCATCTCATTTGATTAATTCTGGTCATAATCATTAAATCGATTTCCGCTTGGGCCTCATCCATAATCTCTTTAATTGTTGACATACTGAGGGAAAAATAACTAGACGCCTCTTTAAATGGGGAATGATTAACCATCAGCTCCATAAACTGTTTCTCGCTTACAGCTATCTTCTCTAATTCTTCTTCTTTACTCGTTATGTATCGATAAATCTCCCGTTTTTTTTCTGGCAAGTTAGCAATCGCGCTTCGATAAAAAATTTGCACTAATACAGGATTAACGGAATTCATTTCTTATTCCTCCATTTTTTTGTGTAGATAAAAGTCGTCAAACCAATATGCTGACGACTTTTCTTTCTATTCATTACCAGCTTGATTTTTTCACTCCTGGAATTTGTCCTTTATGGGCATATTCTCTAAAAGCAATACGGGACATTTTAAATTTTCTTAAGTACCCTCTTGGTCTACCAGTCACTTCACATCTATTTTTTAAACGGGTCGGTGAGGAATCTCTTGGTAGCTTTCTAAGTGCTTCCAAGTCTCCTTTTTCTTTTAACTCCATTCGAAGCGCTGCATATTTTTCAACCATGGCTTGGCGTTTTTTTTCTTTTACTACTTTCGACTTTTTTGCCATTTCTACTTCCTCCAATACATTCGAATTATATAAAACGAAATGATTACGATTTAACGACTATAAAAAAATTACTTTGTTTCTCTGTGCAAAGTGCGCTTTTTTAAACGCGGACAATACTTCATCAACTCGATACGGTCTGGATTATTTCGTTTGTTTTTTGTTGTAATATAATTTCTATCTCCTGTTTCTGTACATGCTAAAGTAATTTTCACTCTCATTTTTTCTTCCTCCTAATTAAATTGACTTTTTTTCTTACTCTACAAAAAATGCAGGCAGTGGATCAATAAATTTAGTCCAATCCTTTTTCATTTCCATATCAGTCAATAAACAAGCATCTAGCTCGTCTTCCATTTGCTGTTGATTCATGCCAATCCCAATAAACACTAACTCTGTCATGCGATCTCCGTAAAGAGGATCCCAACGTTTTTGTAAATCTGGATCTTCCTCTAAAACTTCTTTCTGCTCGCTTTCCGAATAAGCTGCTATCCACATGCCCGCTTCTTGTATGGTTAAGGACGGTCCAGCTTGGGAAAGTAATCCGGCAATATCATTTCTCGTAGCCAACCAAATAAATCCTTTCGCCCGAACTACTTCAACTGGCCAGTCTTGCAACCACTGCATTAATCTCACAGGGTGAAAAGGTTTATTGCTACGATACACAAAGGAAGAAATTCCATATTCGTCTGTCTCTGGAATATGCTCTTCATTTAATTCTTTTATCCAGCCTGCACCTTGACTAGCAGCGTCAAAATCAAATAACTGAGTATTTAAAACTTGATTTAAAGGAATTCTGGAATATTCACTTTCTATAATTTTGGCTTCTGGGTTAAATTTTTGGATAACTGCTTTCAGTTCCTGTAGTTTGCTTTCCGAAACTAAATCCGTTTTATTTAACAAAATGACATTCGCAAATTCAATTTGATCAATTAACAAATCTGCTATTTCTCTTTCATCCATTTCACCCACTGCTTGCTTTCGGTCTAAAAGACTTTCACCAGATGCATAATCATGCCAAAAACGATGAGCATCTAAGACTGTAACCATCGTATCTAACTGACAAAATCGCGATAAATCAATCCCTACACTCTCATCTACATATGTAAATGTTTGCGCAACCGGAATCGGTTCGCTAATTCCGCTTGATTCAATTACGATATAATCAATATCACCTAATTGCACAAGCTTTTCCACTTCAATTATTAAATCCTCCCTAAGTGTACAGCAGATGCAACCATTTTGCATTTCCACCAATTTTTCATCCGTTCTTGAAAAACCGCCCTGTTTCACCAATGAAGCGTCAATATTTACCTCGCTCATATCATTGACAATCACAGCCACCTTTAGGCTTTCCCTATTGGATAGAATATGATTTAGCAAAGTAGTTTTGCCCGACCCGAGATAACCGCTTAAAACAGTAACAGGGATTTTCTTATTATTCAATACTCTCACTCCCAATAAACAAATCGTCATCATTCCGATTTAAACTTTCCACTTTAGTTATTTCTGATGAAGTAATAACTATTCTATAATAAAACGAAATGATTACGATTTGCAAGTGTTTATTATATACTTTTTTATTATGTAATGAAATTTAGTTACGGAAGGGAACTTGGAATTTATGTTAATTTCCCCTTCTTCTTCCATCTTTATCTTAATTACTCTGCTATCTTTATACTATTAGTCTCTGTATCAAAAATTCTAGTGCGAATATCATCTTTAGAAAGCAATAAATCATTTCCCTCTTGATCAAAACAGTAAGCAATTGGGATAGAAAAACCGCCATTTCTATAGGAACCATCAGCATGACTTGTTCCGACTACGATAGCATTTTCTTTCATTGCTATTTTTCTTGCTTCACATGTCCATTCTTCGTATTGTTTCTCGCTAAACATTCCAACACCTATTGGATTAAAAATGATCTCAACCTTACCATTCTCTAAACCTACTACTCCTTGAAATATCTCTCTGCATAATAATTTTGTTTAGACGGTGTATATAATATTTCATTCTCAGGCGTTTTTGCTCTTTCTAAAATTATTTTCCCCGCGCGATTGGCTATAAATGCTCTATCTTTCTTATTTTTATCTTTATAACCTGTAACTATATATGTATGATGTTTTATCGCTAGATTACATACTTCTTCGATATAATCAGCAGTAAAGTAACCCTCTGGAAATAGAATGACATTGACTTCGGGAAAACGTTCTATTTCTTTTGTCAATTGCTGTAAGCTGTTTTCCATTTTTGGTTGACTAATTAGTATTTTCATTTTCCCTCCTGATACATTTAATTGTTTTCTAGTAAATATTTAAATGTATGTATATTCCTTTCATAATTTAAATCTTCCATTACAACAGCACCATAATTAGTTACTATTTATTTGCATTATTATTAAAAAAGTTCTTCCTTTGATCGGAAACCTTCACTTAAATTTCATCTACTTAAATACACTCTTTATTTCAATTGGAAAGCCCTTTCTTTTCATGAGAAAGTTTTCATTGTTCTATTGCTAATTTCAACCTCCAACAAAATGATTAACTAGCTATGTTTCCGGTTGACCTAGCATGATATAAGTCGTTATATCTTTCAAAAAACCATAGATTATTCCGTGCCTTTATATTTCCTTCTTTTGACTTCTGATATAGTAAGTGTAAAACATAAGGCTACTAAGAAGAGATAAGTAATTTCTGAGTTGACCATTAACTAATTCCATTCTCCATATCTTTAAAATTTATCTTACTCATAATTTGTTGCAGCAATAAAATCAAAATCATCTGTTGAGCTAATTTCATTTTGATATTGAAAATTATATATTAAAATCACAGCATTATATGATTTCTTTAGATTTATACTTTTCTGGATTTTTGGGATGACAATTTCTTCATACGAACACCCTTCTAATAATGCTGCAATATCACTACTACTATTCTTATACACTTCCTTTTCTATCGTATCCTCATCTGTTTCATCCACATCAATCTTAAAATCGATAAAGAATTGGGATGGGACAGACTCGCCATCCTCATCATAAGTTAAATCAACATACTCTCCTATTGAGTCCTCATCGTTTATATTCCCTAACCAAACTGAAACGCACCCTTGTTTTTCCATAATAGTAGCCTCCTATTTTGTCTTAAAGCATGAGGCAGAGACATAACTCCACCCTCTAATCTATTACTGCTAACAATTATCATGTGCTTTAACGGGGCTTCCTCCTACATAAACACGTTTGGATTGACATCTGATATAGTTGTTCTTAAATCTTTAATCTCTTCAGTACTAAATATATCCACACTTAAATTGAGGAACCTTTGAAACTAAGTTCTACTCATGTAAATCTCTTGATTTTCTAAGTTGACGTGCATTTTTCTTTCTGATTTTTTATTTTTAATCCAATGTATAAGCAATAATTTTTCCTTCTGGATAAGCACCATTCCAACCGCAAGGAAAGGCACCAAGTTGATATATCTCAAACAAATCTTCAAAAAAAGGGTTATTCTTTCCGTTTACCGCTCGATTAATGGCACAATTAGTAAGGTCTGCTACAACATCATTATAAAACATACTATATTTACATGAGCTTTTGCTCACATTACCAGCAATAACTTCTAATAATTCTTCCAATCCTTTAGGCTTTTCCTTTTCTGACATTGCGTAATAAGTCTCCCAAACTTCACTCATTTCCAATTCTCTGATATCTTTCCAATTATACTCATCCTCACCAAAAATCTCATCATAAGCTAAATATTCTGCTTTTTTTATATCATTAATAATAACAATTTTATTGGTAATATTATTAGTAAGTTCGCTCTGGAAATTTTTCGAGAACCGAATTACCTCTTCAACTAAATTATTAAATACACCATCGTTCATTACTTTTATACCACCTTTCTCAAAGTCAACTCTTACCCCTTCCACCTGCATGTACCATGTTATCTCACCTAATTATCGTCTTATTTTCACAAACCACTTAAAATATAATGCCTTGATGGTACTAGGATCCTAAGCTCTCCGTTCTCAAACAAATTATTTTCATTTTGTTTCACTAAATATCAGTTTAATTTATTATAAATAAAAAAAACTTGAAAAGGCACTTTGCCAATCAAGATTTGTAATTTTTTTTTTTTTAGGCACATACACAATAATTTCACCAATCGGGTATGTCCCCTTCCACCCACACGGCCACCCTCCTTGCTTATAAATCTCAAAGATTTTTTCATAAAAGTTGTCTGTTTTCCCATTAACTAATCGATTTAATGCACACATCATGAGGTCACCCTCAACTTCCTCATTAATATCAATATAATCAAAAGGAAGAAAGTCGTTCGAGTAATTGTTATAGTCATTAAAAAAATCATATAAATCATCTTGTTCAGTTACTAAATCCAAATCATATACCTGTTGAACAATACTTCCTGCTTCCTGTGATTTAACATTTTCCCATACAGTATCAACTTCACTTGAGTCCTGAGACCAAGCAAGGTTTTGTGCTTCCTTGAAATTATTTATTACCTCTAAATTATTTACATGAAAGTTATTCATATTAAACATCTTATTATGACGTATAAAATCCATTACTTCTTCTACTAATTGAGTGTTTTCACCCAATTTCATTTAGATAACCACCTTTCCCTTAATTCTTCTATTTTTCTTACAATATTGTTATAAACGTTTTGAAAGCCTCTATATTTAGATAGGCTACTAACATCGCCAAAAAGTATAGGTAAAAATACACCATTTGCAGAGTCATTCATTTCCATTTTTAATAACTGGATGTTTATTTTATGGAGTAGGAATTTTTATATCTTGCTTGATAACCTAGCCAACTTATAGAGCCGGGTAACCCCATTAACTCTAGTGAATTTTTCCTAGGAACGCGTAAGGGAGGATTTCCAGAAGCCCATGGAATATGTCTATTTTGCTTATCTATAACTTTAGGAATATTTAAAAATAATGGCCGATGTCATATCGCTTTTGATTGCCTTGTTTCGTCTTCTTCACCGTTTCATATGCAATGCTATATCCGCCTCTTGCTTGACCTTGTGTAGATACTCGAATATTTCTGATAACTTCATAACATGTTATGCTTTAGGATTACCGTAACGCTAGCCTCTATATTAATCAAATCATTGTATGGGGCTTTGCGATGCAATCACCCCCTTTACCGATTAGTTCTCTTCTTTATATGCTAAGGCAATCTCTACTACTTCCTCTGGAGATAAATCCTCATCATTCCAAAAAATTAAGTCACTCGGAGCAGGATGAGGAACATTTTCTTCCAAAATTTCTATATATTCACTTACCTTTTCATCAGACTGCTTAGGATTACCTATTTTTTTTACTAGTTCAACTAACTTATCTTTAGATAACTTTTCACTCATTTTTCTACCATTCCTAAATTACTGCCCTTTCTTTCCAAATTGATAAACAGGTTTTCACATATTTTAGTGTATTTTTGATAGTTTGAACACTTCTCTCCCCTCGTCTATAGGCTTTTATGTAAGTATATATGATTTATGTTTACCACCATGTTCTACAATAGAAGTACTTCCCTCTAACACCCTTGAAATATTTTGGTTTTTAAACTCCTTTGTAAGGTTATCATCTCCTATATTATCCCATTTCTCTTTCTCTAAAATTATCAAAGAATTAAATTGCTTACCTAACAGTTTATCTCCTTGGCATTACACTAATTGACTCTTTTTATATAAGTTTGGTGTGGGTTTGAAGACTTCTGTCTAATTTAAAGCTCTTATATTTTAAGGATCTTCCCATACGCGAGAGGTTATTCAAATAGATTTTCAAACTCAGTAGACCAAAAGAATCCTGCTTCCATACACTTACTATCAATTTTCTCTAGTTCCCCTTTTAGCCACTCCATTACTACTTTAGGTATATCGTTATCAATATAGGCATCCTCTCCGTTAATCTCTATTGCTTTATCAATCATGGATACATAAGCTAATATACATTCTGCAAACTGATTCAGAGATGAATTAACAAATATCACTTTATAATTATCCCCATTAGTAAGTGACACTATGTTTTCATCCTTCTCCGTTATACAGATTGGATTCCCCGAACCAGTTGACCCTAAAAACCAATATTTTTGAAACTCTTCTGGCATATCAAATACATCGGTAATAGGTCTAAATTGGGACGTAGTAAATTCCAAATACGGCGGTGGAGTCTCCGGTAGACCTCCTATAGACAAAAACCTCTTAACTTCCTCCGAAAAATATGTATTCATTAAATCTGCTTCTTTAAATTTGTTCAGTGGGCCATTCTTAATATAATCCCATTTATTAATAAATTCTTCTGGTGTCATCACCATTCTTCTCTCACCTTCTTGAATCTTTTATAAAGGTATCCAGCCTTCTTGCAGTTTCATCATCTACCCCAGTACCCCCATTCCTTTTCCTCATTATGGATACCGACAGTAGAAGAACCACCACGTTTTTCTAGATTTGTGATTTTTAATATCATTTTGACCTTTTTGACTTTCCCAGAAATAGGTTTCATCTATTTCTACTATTCCTTTAAATAAATCTATACTTTTCTTTAGCGCGTGCAGAAAACACTTTATGTCCCCAATAAAAAGTAGTAACGTGAGTATACCAACTGTCTTGGTTATCTCGGGCAGCTACCTACATTCCATTGAATCTGTCACCATTATGAATAGTTGTTCACTGTATTCCAATAGGTATTAGGTTCATTTCATCTGGTGCCAAATCACACCTTCTAGTCTTCTTCCAATTACGGTATCTTAGCCATTCAAATTGTGCCTCGACATTACTTTAACCAGAGACTTTCTGGTACATCTTTAGTTTCTACCACGAAATCCAGCACCCTTGAAAACTACAAAACCAAATTCCATTCCATCTGCAATTGCTTTTTACTTTATCAATTTTCGCTTGTGGATAGTTAAATACTCTCCACCAATAAATGACTTATTCTGTGACCAAATTTGTTTGCTGAATTTTCCCACTATAATGTCTTAAATACCAGTTAATTTATTATAAATTAACGAAGGCGTAAAAACATTCAAGATATGTCTTATTACCGTTCTTTAATCAGGTAGTAATTCCAAGTAATAATTATCATTTTCTTCCATCTTTCTTAAAAATTCTTCAAGAGAAGTGGCAATTTGAACGTCATAATAATAAACTGGATTTCTATTATTATCATTCAATTCGATGGACATTAATGCTGATTCACTGCCTTCAAAAAATATTAGTTTATTATTCTCAAATTCTTCATAGATTTCTATGTCGGGATAAAACTCAAAATCATTAACTCTTAATCGAAAATCTCTTACAGAATAGGGACCCATAATTCGATTAATATTAAATTCTGAACCTTTAATAAAACCGTAGCCCACCTCTCTATAAAAATGAACTAACTCCTTAGGGAATTTTAAATTAAGTGCCTTCTCAGCCTCTTTTATTTTGTTTTCAGCCACAGGATAAAAACTATTTTCTTGGTTTGTCTTAATAAATTCATAGCTCATTATTTTTTACCTCCTATACATAGGGTATTTGCTTTTGGGCTTTTCATGTATATCAGCTTGATGCGCATTTAGGAATATTAATTGTGTTAGTACAATCATTTAGCTAACTCTTCTTTTGTATTTCATCTGCAAATTCAATGCCTAGCTTTTGTTTACAATCTTCTTTATAACTATATCTAAATCATACTTTAGAATAGAATCTTCTGTGTTTTTTAAAAGTATCTTGAAAATGGTTAGTAAGTATTTATTTGGCCTCCCTATCACTGTCAATGTCCAGAAGTGATAAATTCCATCTATTACCTATCATCTTCTGAGGTTTATTTTTCCTTTACTCTCTTTCTTTCTCATTAAATAGTTTGTCTATGTAATTAATATTATCAAAAATCCAGTATCTATCCTCTTCAGGAATATCACTAGTAAAATCCTCACGAATCCCTGACCAATTATTAGGAACATAATTTTCAAAAGGTAATAGCTCAGGATAAAGGGAGAGAAGCTTTTTTTGATTAAAGTCTATAAATAATGATGGCCTCAATTCTAGAATAGTACTTCCATAATCTTGATGTTCAACTAACTTTTTTAATTCTGAAGTCGGTACGGTATAATCAGTATATTCTTGTAAATAGAGACGATAATTCTTTTCATTTACAACTGAAATGTTATTTCTTAGAGAAAGAGCAAAGTCCATATCAAAACTAAATCCATTTCTTTCATATAATTTTTTATATTTTACTATATCTAGTATCCAAACATCTCTTTCTGTTAGATACCATGAGAATTGAGAAGAAGTTTTTACCCCGACTATTATATTTTGGGCATACTCCGGTTTTAATAACAACGAAAACACCACTTTTTCATTCTATTTTTGCATAATGTTTATATTCTAAATTGAAACAAATCTATTATTCAATGATTTCTTACCTACCTATGTTACGATTTATTTCTCTTCTTGTTAATAAAATAGCATATTGCGCATTTTCTTTATCTTGTTCTAATTCCTTTTCCATTATAAGTTTTCCATTGGCGTCCCATTCTTTATAGTTCAATTCAATCGATAACTCGACTTCACTTGTCGATTTAACATTTCCATTTTCATGCCAACAAATACTTTTTCCATTAACTAGTCCATATTTAAAGTACTCTTCACATTTTATTTTTCCACTTTCATAAAATTCGCGATTTAAACCATGAGCTAATCCATCTTTATAGAAACAAAAATAAATTAGATTCCCATTTTCGTACAGTTCGAATGCTAATCCGGTAAATGGCTTTCCACCTTCATCTTCAGGGTTATCAAGAATCTCGTCACTATATGAAGTAAACCATAAATCATCAAAGTTTACACCGTTTTTCAAGACAAAATCCTTTGTATATTTACTATCATTTTCCATAATTAAGCACCTCTAGTATATATTAAGATCAGGCTATGATGTATGCATAGTGTGGATATCTTATCTTTTGCTTTTTGTACCCTTTTGGCATGAAATTATTGAGCTTCCTTGCATGGATTAATATACCACAAATTCTTCCAGCTTCGCATCAGACATCGCCAATAATGCCTCATTAAAAGTAGAAACTTCAGTTTGAGGTCCATCACCCAGATTTGTTCTTAATCTAATTAATCATGTTCCTCCTATTTAATAAAAATGCTGCCAACTGTTAGTCTACTGAGGTTGTACTGTTACAAAAGGGAGCGACTTACGTTGAAACAAGTATATACCCAACAACGTTCAACCTCTTCACCCTACCGCTGCAGAAATTGTACATTATGTGACCTTTTTAGGTTATCCATTGTTTAGCGCACATGCATTATTATTCATTTTAGTTTAAATGCTTTACACTAATCAAAAGGAGCCCGTATCTTTAGTTAGTATTACAACCGTACTCCATAATGGTATTGCCATCATGGGGTCTCTATTTCAAGCAGTATTATTCATTTGCTTAACTAAGCATATTACATACAAACAAGCACTTGATACCTTAAATGCGATCAAGTGCTTATATTGAGATTGGTTCTATTCAATCGGTCCCATAAATTCTGTAATAATAAGAATATGTTCTCTTATTTTTACCTTTTTTAGATTTTCTACTTTTTCAGATCCACCTAGACCTAGTAAAGGAGTGTATCCAAAACATTCTTCATAATCAGGTCTACCATACTTACTATAAGCTTTAGGGTATGGTTCCCACATTAATTCATCATTTATAAAGTCATTATCCTTTAAATCATCCAAAAAGAAGTTAAAGCCAGATGAAACAATGTGTACGAGTCCTTTCCTAAAGTTCAACAAATTAACATATTTATCTTTTTCCCACACGATAATATCACCCATCGAGGTCGTAAAAATTGGAATTGCTTGCTCGTACCTTCTATAACATCTTTCTAAAATATCCAAATACTCATCTGGATTAATTAATTTTAAAAAACCGTTTAATAATGTTCCAAAACCATATTTATACCATACTTCTATCAGTTCTCCCGGAAGTTTATCTTTATATTTTAAGATAATCCTTTCATCAACAGTATTATGTTTTAAAAAATTCTCAAAGGTATCCAATTAAAATGCTCCCTTAATTTAATGTGTCAACTTTACATTCAAATAAGTATTCTTTGGTGACTTCTTGACATATTATTTTCCACTATTTTTTATGTCGTTACGCCATAGGATGTTCTCTTACTTGATTCCATCGATTCAAGAAACGATTACTGGATCGTGTATAATCGCATCGACCGTTTCTGTAGCATTTTTCAAGAAAGTTCATATAATAATAGAGTCATAGTTAATTGTATAGTTGTAATTCCTTTAAAATTTCTGTCCGCCAATCATTCGCAATATTCCCATTCTTATAATTATCCAATAAAAAATTTATTCTTTGAATATAACTATCTGCATTCTCTACACATTTTCCAAAACAATCCATAAAATGGTCTACTAATGTATCATCAACTAAAGCAATTGGTTCTGGATAATATTTGACACCTTCTCTTTCAAATGCTTTTCTACTAGTATAAGCAACTGCATCAATAACACAGTTCCAAGCTATGAAGTCTGTTTCATTATCTGACATCTCTTGAATTATTGTTATACCATTTTCCTCATTATCTAACAATTCATAAAGAATAACCCCTATATTTTCTTTCCCTTTTAGCCATTCCCAACATTTATATATAACTTCTTGGGCTAACATTTGATCTTCTTTGCGAGAAAATACCGACAAAACTTTTTCTGAGAGTCCAAGGAAAAATATTACTTTACCATCTTCTGTTAAACTACTAAAGTTAGCATTTTCCATAATTAACCTCCCACTAATCATTATTCTCCATTTTTAATCATTAAATTAAGCCTACTAGTTATTTTTATGTTTTCACCCATTTCTGATGTTACTTCGATTTTATCTTAGCGTATTTTAACCTCTCATTACATAAATGTTAATTTTCGTAACACTTTTTAAATGAATAGCAAGTACTATACGACCGCTTCTAGTAAGAATACAACTTATAATTAATAAGCTAAGCTAAATTAATAACAGAACACACTTTCACGTTACCCTATTGTTTATTGCCACGAGCTTTGTCATTGTCTTTAGTTTACGTGTTTTGCAGTATCAGAAGTCCCCCACACCATGTAAATGTCAAATCATCCAATTTTCGTATTTTTTTATCAATCCTATATAAAATAAAACTCCATGATGTGCAGTACCTTCATGGAGTCTCTATTTTTCAAACATATCATTGCTCTTTTTGTCCAACTCAAATATCTTAATTGTATTTTAATTCACTTGCTTTATGTACACGTAAACCCCTTTCGTATAACTAATTTAGGTATTAGAGTACTCTAAACACGTTATCTTTCCTCTTTACACAAATAATTGTAATGACCAAATTCAGGAAATACATCCCAGTTTCTTTCAAGGATATCGCTAGTTTCGCGCTCCTCGACTGAACCGGTCTTTAAATCTGTCTTTTCCATTGCTATAAAGCCATCTTCTCGGAAGCCCAAAATCAAGGTGCTTACTTCCATGTCAGTTTCATCATCATATTCCCAATACATGGCTGTTCTTAAAAAAATCTTACCATCACTCATAACTTCAAAATCATAATTTAAATATTTACGAATCAGGTCATCATAAAACCCCAACGAAACCCATTCATTTGTAACATTTACAATATACTTAGGTTTCTCATCCTCTAATAATACCGCCGTATATGGTTCTTGTTTTTGATGGTATGTGTATGCAGTACGGACATCAAGTATGTTCCAAGGCTTCTTTTTGATGTCCGACCATTCGTCACAATAATAAATTTTCATAGTCAATTATACACCTTCCCCTTAATATCCCTAATAATAATCCTGCTTTTTGTTGCCTCATCAAGAATTGTTTGGTGAATTGGTTTATTTTGTACAGGTATTTCTAATATTAATTCACTTTAAGTCGCCCTTCTTTGAAAGCGTTAGAATTAAAAGTCCCATTTGTTATTTTAAAACCCCAAGAATGTTTTTTTGTGATTTCATTTAAGTAACTCTTAGCTGTTTTTTTCTTGCACTTCACTAAGTAGAGTAAATTTTCTCGATACTATTTCCTTGTTGGGTACATTTGAATCAACTACTTACTTTTTGCCCCCTACTTCTTTTGCTTCCAACTCTACCTCATCATTATAAGGGAAACGAGGACGATTTTCCTTATTAAAATTATTACCTGCTTCCCAACGCTCTTTAAGCAAATCTAGTACAGATTTCTTTTTAGGAGTAACATCACCCGTACCCTTAGGAATATCTAAATTAGTACTTAATAAAAGGATGGCAGTCTATTTAACCACCACCCAAACTAATTAACTTGCCTTCGTTTCAGGCATTCTTGGCAGAATATAAGCCGTTTTATTTTTCATCATACCATAGACAATTCTGACTAATCTCCTCATAATACAGAGAAGGGCTTGTGACTTGGATTTCCCTTCACTTTGCTTTTGATTATAGTAAGCATAAAACACAGGATTACGAGGAATTTTATTCCCCTTACTTACTTGGACTTGTTGAACAGCTAGGTTGTAAAAAACATCATATAGCTTTCGGTTGCCTTGTTTCGTTTTCTTCATCGTTTCCTTGCCACCCGAACCCATCTTGATAGGGGCTATCCCTGCATATCTTGCTAATTTGTCAGAGTTTGCGAACCGGTGAATGTCTCCGATTTCAGCAATTAAAGCGGATGAAGTAACCGTATCAATCCCTGGCATGGTTTCAAGCTGCATACCTAACTTCTGAATAGTTACTTTTAATTCTCTATCTACCTTCTTGATTTCCCTTTTCTTAAAGCTAATATCTCGAACTATGCTTTGAATGATAAAGTCTCTTGATGTTTGGTATTCTCGTTTTACTTCTCCATCTGCTTGAACAAGTGTTAATATTTGCTCTGCCTTTCTAGTGGAACAAGCATTGTTACTCACTTCTAATAGGAACTTCCGTAAGTCCTCTACTGTTTCCCCCTCCAAATGAGATGGTGAAGGGTAGCTTTCCCAAAAAGCTAAAGCTGTTTTTCCATCTACTTCTGAAAAGAAATCCTTGTAACTTGGATAATGATAGTTTAATTGCATATGCAGTTGGTTTTTCAAGGATGTTTGTGTTTTCACTAAAGCATTTCTTCTACCAACAAGTTGAGCGATTATCCAATGAATATCAAATGGTGTAGCTTCAGGTAAATACGGTAGGTCACGTATTAAAACCCTTGCCACACATTGAGCGTCCCAACTATCATTCTTTTGTGTCATCGCATAGCTGTTCCGTTCTGCATTGGATAAAGAGGAGTTAACAAATTTCACAATGTAACCTTGTTCAAGCAGATACAACGCTAAATCTCGTCCGTAACCACCTACATCTTCTAATCCAAATATAGGGGTCAAATCTTCTGTTAAATACCTATTCACATACTCTAGTAAACTTGGAAAGATGGCTGGTTTATTTTGAAACGTCATTTCCCCTAGCTTTTCATTCCAACAATCCAATATCACCGCTGTATGTTGAAACTTGTGTAAATCTAGTCCTATATAAATATACTTATCTCTTCTCATCAGAAAACCTCACCCCTATATTCGATTGAACGGATAAAGTAAGACAGAGAATGTCAGCAACCTTAGGTCGAGCGTTAGTCTCTAGGGACTCGCAAGGGTACGAAAGCCTATCCATTCTCTATCTGTTAACCGTTATAAAATGGCTTGATGTTTGCCATCTGCTGTTATGTCACCATAGTGGTATAACCCACTATAAAAGGCTTTTCTATCTAAAATCCTTTTGACTTGGACTTTAGTAAACAACTTTTCTTGTTTTGTTCGATGACCTTCCTCATTCAGTTGTTCCGCTAGTTGAGTTAATGACCATGAAGGATACTGTTCCTTTAAGTCAAACACTCGTTGTACGGTTTTGGCTTGTCTATCATCTATGACAAGGATTTTCTTACCTTTTTCCACTTTGTAGCCTAATGCGACATTTCCACCTGAATAGCCGCCCTGTTGGGCTTTCTTATTCCGCCCTCTCCCTAGCTTTAAAGAGATTTCTAATCGTTGATATTGATCTAATAACTCCATTAAACCATTGATTAAAAAATCGCTAGGGTCTTTCTTATGGATACTGTATTGCGGTTGTTCAATGCTCCGAATGTCTACTCCATACTTTTTCAATTCCCGATGTACTAACACTTTCACAATGTCTGACCGCCATAAACGGCTTGTATTAAGTGTTACAACATAATCCCACCTCATTGTGGGAGAGATACTCCAACATCTCCTAAAAGCATCCTATCCACTTCTAACGCTTCTTCATCTACTTTAGCACCACTGATACCCTCGTCCTTAAACAAGCGTAAAAGCGTGTACCCTTGAGCCTGACAATATGCCTTGATTTCCTCTTCCTGGTAAGCAAGGCTGTAACCATCTCTTGCTTGTCCTTGTGTAGATACTCGAATATATCCGATAACTTTCATGGTAGTTTCCCCCTCCGTTACGCTAATCTCAATTAACGTAACGCTTAGCCGCTATAATTAATATAAATTCATTGTATGCGGCTTTAGCGATACAATCAACCCCTTTACCGATACAAGTTTGTGATGTATCGTAAAAGGTAACATGAATAAGAGGAAGGGAAGTACCATGCCTATTACAATCAAGCTAAAGGAAATCCTTAAAGAACGAGACCTTTCACAGCGTGAATTGGCACGAATGACAGGTTTGCGACCAAATACAATCAGCCATCTTTGTTCAGACAATGTGGACAGAGTGTATCTATCAACATTAGAAACGGTTTGCAAAGTGTTAGACATCGACATTCAGGAGTTAATCGAGGTGGAGTAGTCCTCTTGTACTAGTAATCGTTCTATGTACGTAAAAGTTGCGAAAAATTTAAAAGGCAAGGAGAAATCAAAGGTAAAGTATTGAGGTTAGGAATGGTGGTATCTGATTATTTATAGGTTATTTATAGGATATAAAATACTTTAGATAAGGTACACATTTTAAAGCAATTGTACGTCAATGTAAATCAATAAAATATAATATACGGCTTACAAGAGTTATTTCAATCCTCTGAATAAAAAGCAGTTAATTCGGCACTCCGTCACTAAAAAAACCCTCAAATGAGTAACATTAATTCTCTTTTGAGGGTTAAATCCATTCTACTTTAATCCTACTTTTACTTCACCATCATGAAATATTTCAATAACATATCCTGCAGATGGTGAAAATATCCATGTATCAAAACTTACAGCAGTAACATCATCTATAACTTTAAATACTTTATCTAAAGTAGATTGGATAATTGGTAACGTCCCTTCATCCCAAATTATATAAACAACATTACTGTATTCATCTATGTTTTGGTGTAAAAAGGAGATTATCTCATCGACTGTATCCACTGCAGCATGATTAGACACTTTCTCCCATTCAATACGCCCCCACTCAGCAAATGGAAAAGAACTTTCAAAATTGCTTAATATTTGCTCTCTATTATTATCAGATAAGACATGTACATCCTCATCCAGTGCTTCAATACACTCATCAAATAAACTCATCTAAAATCCCCTTATCTATTTAATTGTTTTAATAAAGATTTAAAGGTGCTTTCGTTACCCTCAAATGGGATAGCGATTTTTCGGGCATTAGCCCCTTTACCATTACGAAAATCCTCAATATTTATATGTGTCCCCTTATTAGGGTCATAATCTAATCTCCATCTTACTTTTCCGTCAGCAGACTGCCTACCAACAACTTGACCATATCCAACACTTGACTTAAGCGTACCTGTGTATGGCTGTGAGTTTGGTCCTAAATCTCCAACTAGGTCAAGTGCCTTGTTTCTAGCTTGTTCATATGTTTTGACCTTATCTAATACTTGTTCTCCTTTTCCTATACCCTTAGTAGTCCCCTTCCCTTCCACTTTCCTCAAAGAAGCCGGAACGATTGAATCCATCCGATTTTCTATTGTGGCTCTGCTCCACACATTGACAGGAGCCTGATTCGCTGTGCTTAGTTGGAAGGACGGATTGGGCATGAAGTTTTGTCTAAAGAAGTGGGTGACTTCTTGGACATATTGTTTTCCACTATTTTTTATGCCATTAGGCCATAGGCTGTTCTCTTTCTTGCTTCCATCGATCCGTTGGAGCGATTCTGTTGTTTTTTGTGAAATGGCTGAACGGATTCCGTTGGTTTTATTTTTACTTTTTTCCACTTTTAACAGCTTAAGGTATTTTGCTTGGCCGACATATGGGAGGAAGGAAGTGGCTGCACTTCCCGATACATACATGATCCCTTCTTTTTCGGCGGTGTCTGTTATAGACTGCGCCATCGATTCAAGGACGATTGTGGGATCGTGTATAATCGCATCGAGTGTTTCTGTAGCACTCTCTATCCTTTTCGTAGAAGCTTTTTTTAGAAAATCTGGCTCTATAGAATCTGGAATGATTCCTGATGCGGCCACGATTCCAGCATCGACCACAAGCGTAATAAGGCCTTTGGCTATCTCATAAATCGCTACGGCGAGCCCTTTTACAAAATCCCAAACTCCCTCTGCTGTTACAGAAATCACATCGCTTACCTTTTCAGAGAAAGTTGTATAGTGATCCTTGACCTGAGAGGCCTTGTTTGCATATTCATCATCTGTATTTTCATACTTTTTTACTTTTGACTCATAGAGATCCCACAGCTCTTCCATTTTATTTTTTAACTTGGATTGAACAGATTCCATATCATTTCGAATGCTTTCCAGCTGTTGTTTATTATATCTGCTTCGCTCTTTTTCTTCCAGATCTGTATCGTCAAACAGACTAAATAGAAGGCTGGGGGACCTATATGTTTCCTGAATGGCACGGCTAAGTCTATAGGTTACTCCCCATTCAATTTGGGTGAGATTCCCCCAAATATCGTTCCGATCGACTCTCATCATGCTGTTTCTGGAAATAGGGGTAATATAGCTCGTTGTATCAGCCACATAGTTTTCAAACAACGTTAATAAATCCTCTATTTGCGTCTGGTAGCTTTGGATCGTTTTCTTGGATTCCTGCATAAGATCTTCCCATGCTTCCAGACTCTTTCCCGCGTTCCTCTCTGTATAGCCAGCTATCGTATGGAGAGAAGTCTGCATCTGATGAAGAGCCCGCTTATATGTATGAAGCTGTTCAATAATCTGATCCAGAATCCCATAGTTAATTTTCAAGTCCCGTTTCATGACTGACCGCTCCGAATGTCCTTGCCGATTTCTTCGTCTGCCTTTGTCATTTCTTCCAATATGCTTTTACCGGCTGTATAGACAGCATGCATATTTTTTACTAACTCTTTATTTACATCATTATTCATATGATCCAGAATAGCATCTACTTTATCGATGAAATCAGAATGAAAGTTTTTCAGCTGATTTCTTGTGCCTGTACGAAAGGTGTCTGTGTAACTACTAAACTCATCGATACTGGATTGCAGGGTTTGTAAAGTTGCCTGTAACTCACGGATATCCATCTTTATCTGTGCGGTTCCCAATGGTAAACTCCTCTCTCCTATTTTCTCATCTAAAAGGAACGGATTCAATAGCGACAATCAGTCGATTCAGTTCTCTAATCATTTCTTCTATTTTTTCCCGCATCTCTTCTTCCACTGAGGCATTTTCTAAGTCCATTTGCTCAAAATTTTTCTGTATGCCCTCTTTGGCATCTTCCAAAAAAGAGATCATATTTGATACTAAGCTAGAGGAAAAGCTTGACGTATAGTTTGCCATTATCTTTCACCAGCTCTTTCCATTTCCACTTGTAACGATTGCATGTCCTGTGCGGAAAACTCAATCGATGTCATCTTTTTTTCTACAACTAGCTCTTCTTTCATAAGCAGTTCAAATGCTTCTTCCATATCATCTTTAAAACCCATATGTAGGACATTTGTAATCAAAGGCTCTGTGAAATAAAGGATGGCATCTTTCTTCATCTCTCCTACAGGATAAACCACACCGCCGTACGGAAAAAACGTTTGATAACCTGTTGGAACGGTATAACGCTTGGTGATGACAATTTTGGTAGCTGAAGAAGTTTGCTGTTCTGGCAGAAAGTAAAGGGGATTCAGTTCCACAACTGACCCTAATGGCAGCACTTCTCTCATTATTTCTATGCAGGAAGTAACGAAGGGGAAGAAAAGATGGTCCTGTAAACGATAATGGGACTGTCTAAACTGAATCACATGCTCCTTATCCTCTTTTCTATAATAAATGGCCTCCTGGTTGGTACTCTTTATATCATAGGAACGGAGTCCTTGCTTATAAGCAAAATAGAGTTCCCGAAAGACGAGCTCGTCCTCCAAATATAAGTCAGCAAACGCATGGATTGCCGTACGATATTTATCCTTTGATTCATCGGATAAAGAATCCATGAGCTGAGCTATTTTTTTCATTGCCAACGCCTTTAACTGTTTTCTATCATTCAAATGGCTCCCTCCCTATCATGTAAATATTTTACATACATATATTATAAATGAGGGAATAGGAAATGATAAGGTGAAAAATAGCTAAATACCAAAGACCTACTTATATTCCTTTATTTTCCTAAATAACTCTTCATTCAAATGCTGTCTCTGATAATTTTAAATCCCGAAAGACTTGACTCCCTCAAAGGCTAGTTTTGCTTTTTCCTACTAAATTTTCTAAAACCAGATTCTATCCTCCTTAGTATATTTTTTGAAATCCTGCAATCCTTGAGCCTTATAAGGATGAGATGGATTTATTATTTTATTGGTTTTAAAACATATTAGCTCTGTTCTTTGGTAAAATATAGAATAGTTCAAAAATAAATTAGAGGATTTTTTTATGATAAATGTGATAAAAGGTTTTTTCGCGAGCTTTTTTTGTTATCTATTTCTTTATGCTATCTTATTTTTAATAGAAAATAAGATAGATGAACTTTTTGAAGCTCTTATTTTTCAGTCTATTAGTGGACTTTTCATTATTTTAATCCAGACCATGATAATGGAGCTTTGTTTTAAAATAGAAGGACATAATCGATTGTTTGCCATAATGATAGGTTTTATTGGTAATATTTGTAGTTTTATCTATGCGATTACTCGAAATGATTTAAATGTGAAAGTTTAAAATAAAGAAAAAAGGAGTTTCTAAATGAGGGCTGCCTACAGCGTTCTAAGAGAGATACATAAGGGCATTGCTTTACCGACAGCAAAAGATTATGATATGAAACAGCGGCAATTTGAAAATTTCATCCTTTTTTTAGAAAATGAAGGATTTATTGAAAGAGTACTTAGAATCGATACCTTTTTCTCCCTAAAGCCAGCTAGATTAACGAAAAAGGGACAAGCCTTTTTAGAAAAATACAATTACTTAGAGGAAACTTATCCAGATAAACAAAATATGATGAAATGGATCCGAGTAGGAAAAGAAGTGTACTCGAATGAAGCTGATGAGGAAGACTAAAATAAATTTAATAATAGCTCCAAGACTTCATTCCCATCAAGGAGCTATCTGTTTACGCTTTTTATTTCCCGTTATTATTTAAGCTGTTTTTTTCCCCTTAACCAGCTTCAAAGTTGCCACAATAAGAAAGCTAACTATCACCAATAATAGCCATGAACTCACTTTCCCAACATGAACAAGGCTCCAAGCATCTTTTTGATTGGGATATTCCCATGCACTAAAATAAGTTGCAATGTTTTCCGCTATCCAAATAAAAAATCCAATCAGTACAAAAGAGAGTGCTAGCGGCATTCGATATTTAATGCCATTTACCTTGTAAAATACCCAGGATTTCCAAAATACGATTATGACTAATCCAGATAAATACCAACGAATATCTATCCAAAAATGGTGGGTGAAAAAGTTCAAATATATAGCAGCAGCAAGTGGCACAACAACTAAAAAAGATGGCCAATTTACTAGCTCTACCTTTAACCTCCGCCATGCCTGACATAAAAAACTCGCAACACTTGCGTACATAAAGCCACTATAGAGAGGGACACCAAAAATTTTTGTAAAGCCCGCTTCTGGATAAGACCATGAACCCATCTGAACCTTGAAAAGCTCAAGGGCAAGTCCAATCAAATGGAAAACGGTTATAACCTTTAACTCATCAATCGTTTCCAAACCAGTACGGACCATCACCCACTGCATAAAAAGACAGATAAGAAGCAGCCAATCGTATCTTGGTAACAAGGGAAGTTCTATCATTTTTGTCATTGCCAGTGATGCAAAAATAGCTACAGGAAAAACACAAGCTAAAGCTTGTTGCCACCCGAAACAAATAAGCTGCTTTAATGCTCTTATCACTAGATTTCCTCTTCGTTTCTATATTCCAGTATATCGCCTGGCTGGCAATCCAATGCTTTGCAAATTGCTTCCAATGTTGAAATACGGATTGCTTTTGCCTTTCCATTTTTCAAAATAGAAAGATTAGCCATTGTTATTCCAACCTTTTCCGATAATTCTGTTACACTCATTTTTCTTTTTGCTAACATTACATCAATATTTATTATAATTGCCATTTGTATCACCTCAGACGATTAAGTCGTTTTCTGATTTTATATCAATTGCCTCTTTTAATAGCTTTTGAAGCACTGCAGCAAAAACGGCAATGACCATCGAAGCAAAAATCAGAACAAGTCCAATTAAAATAATTCCTGGCGCATCATCCCTTTCTGCTAAAAGGTAGAATAGCGGCAATCCCAACACAAAAATCGCGCTTATAGAAAGAGCACAGTTTTTTATTTTCTTTAGTGCATTAACGGATAACTCCGAGAATGCTTCATTCTTATCAATATAGTTTAACAGTTTAAATGCTTGATATAATGCATAGTAGAAAGGAATTGCTGCTGCATAAAAATCAAACATTATCAGATATTTTAAATAAGCATTATTTGGATACAACTCAGCAGCAAAATTTCCGATTTCTGGTACTAAGAAGATACATAAGGCCAGAATAGGTACGCCAATAAGAATAACAGCAATCTTTAAAAAGAGCGTTGATACTTGTTTCATCAAAAACACCTCACTAATTTATTTCTATTTTAAATTACCATATAATTTATCGTTTTACAATAAATTTTTATTAATAATTATTTGTTTTTTATTGTTTATAAAAAAACAGAGTAAAATAAAAAGTATCTCTTATGGAAAGAAATACTTTAACAATAGACTTATTTATCAATAAACTATCCTGTTACAAACATAAAGTCTTGTACAAATACGGAAACCGCCTTTAAATCAACTCGATGGCTTTTATACAATGCTTCTGCCTTCTTCAGCTCTTTCTTCATTTTAGGAGAAATTTTTTCTGCTTCTTTTAACGAAATGTCTCCAATTAATAGATCAATTGCTATTTTTTGTATGTTTTCTTCGCGAGACTGATGCAATATGTAGGAAATACAACTAATTTGGTCCATTCTTACACCTCTCTAAACATATTTTTATGAATAATTCTATGTTTAGACAGAAAATTCCTTCTTTTTCAAATAAAACAAAAAAGACAGTTCTCCGCTTCCTTTCAGAAACATTAATACTGTCCCTTTGCGACTATTTTTTGCCGGCAAATTTATGTGAGCCATCACAATTAGGCATTTTTTGGGAAAGTCCACAAATGCAGTCATTTAATCCCTTGCCATTTAGGATTCTCTCCATTGCCTTTTCAATCCTTGTTACTTTTGTTTTTGCTTGCTTTGGCTGGGAAAAATGAAGAATGTAAGCTCTTTGGCGCCCTGGTGTCAATCCTTCAAAAGCAGTTTTTAATGCAGGTATTTCTTCAAATTTCCTTTCAAGTTCTTCAGGAATACTGTATTCTTTGTGCTCTTTTACCGTCACTTCCAAACCTGATTTTTCCACTGCAATTGCTTCAAGAATATATTCTTTTATGGCAGATTCCCTTTTCATTATTTCTTGTAAGTTCTTAAAGCGAATTTGCCGCGCTGCCTGGACATTTTCTGTTTGTTGGACTAGAATTCCTTGAGGATCCTTTAAGAGAGCACCTTTATGAAATAAAAGAGCACAATATTCTTTAAATCCATGAATGAGCACAATGTTTTTATTTTTATAAGTGTAGCATGGATGCATCCATTTAAATTCTTCGGTCAGCTCTTCGCACTCAAGAGCAAGCTGTCGTAGCTTCACATATTCTTCCTGCCACTGGCTATCTTTGCTTAAAAATTCCTCCACCTGTGGATTTAATTTTCTATTTGCCATACAAGTACACCCTTCTATTATTACTCTTTTCTCCAAAATGTCTTACAATCTGCTTTATCAGTAATATTAAAGTCAATCATTTTTTCTAATAAAGAAAAATTAACGGAATTGCTCCATTTTATTCGTACGAGCTGCTTCGTATGATCATAGCCTGCTTGTACAATTTCATCTGAAAATTGGATGATTCCCGCTCTTTCAGGTGCGACTGCCAAATGCTGCTTTGAAATACTAAAGCCAATTATGAATGTTTCATGATCCGTAAACATCGGCTGATTCCAAGCAATTTTCGGCACTAAACTGGGGAATTTTTTCATTACCCAATGCAAGACCTCTTCTGTTCGATCCCGATGCTCGGGATTATCAATCCCTGCTAAAAACTCTGCAAAAACTTCCATATTCATCCTCCAACATACACTCTATTGCCAATAATCTCATTTTGATTCCTGAGTCTATCATATCGCATATTCATTTGTTATTCTAGCTACAAACAAGGTTAAGATGCATCACTTTTGCTATAGTTATTTGTTCTTTAATCTCATTTTTTAACGAATATCCTTAAAAATATACTGCACTTAATCCAACATAAATTAATATAGAAATGATAATAAACACTGAAAAGAATAGCCCCTTGCCAAAGCTAGACCAGTTTTTCATCCATCCCCATCTGCTTTTATTTCTATCAAGCCAAAAATAATCTATAAGAACAGCCAATCCTATTATTATCATAACAACAATCGGATTCATTCTTCTCCCTTCTTTATGATCATTATATGAAAATGTAAAAAAGTTATTTACCGATCAGCTAAAATTCTCTTTTTCTCTATAAATTTTGTTATATTAAAAGAACAGGAAAATTCATTAAGTAATTTACGAACACAAGGAGACACTTTGATGAAGGAAATTATATTTGTAACAACCAACAAAGGAAAAGTTGCATCTGCTGAAAAGGAATTAAAAAATATAAAAGTGACTCCTATACAGGAAGAGTTAAGCGAGCCACGTACTGACGATATTAAAGAGATTGCTAAACAAAAAGTCTTGCAAGCATATGAAATCGTTAAGAGACCATGCATTGCTTTAGATTCCGGCTTTTTCATCGAAGAATTAAACGGGTTTCCTAGAGCATATGTAAACCATATGTTAGATACTATCGGTATTACTGGTATATTAAAATTACTAAAAGAGGAAAATAACCGTGCTTGCGAATTTAGATCGTGTTTGGCCTATTATGATGGTGAACAAATAACATACTTTGCGAGCAAATCACAAGGAACGATAGCTGAAGAAATAAGAGGTTTAGATAATAATAATAAATGGTCTGATCTCTGGTATATTTTCATTCCCAACCATTTTAATAAAACACTTGCTGAATTTACGGAAGATGATTTCCATATATATGAAGAAAAGAAAGAAGAGTCCTGTATTCGTAAATTTGGAAAATGGTTTGAAGCGCTGTGATAGCGACAATATAATAAAAGCGGTGCAAAAACATTGTGTTCTTGCACCGAAAAAGCAAACAAGGAATGCTTGGATTCTATTATCTTCATAATCTTTGTTTATTTTATTATTTAACAAATGAACATATAAATTGTTTATAGCAAATCCTTATTTTTGTTATAAGAACGTTTTAAAGAAATGTAGTTAACGAAAAACCATAGCAAACCTGCGAACACTATTAACACAATTGTTTCCATCCATTCATTTATGTTGGCTGGCAAACCTAAAAAAATAACATAAAACAAGAAAAATAAAATAACAAAACTACTTGTTTTCATCACAATACTTCTTAATTCTTTCTTATAGGAATCTTCTGTTGCAATATCTGCATACTCAATACCAGATAGTATATACCGCCCTAACACATAAAGGAGAAATATCGCAATAGGTAGTAATAGAGATGTTTTAGCATCTAAATTAACATAGTTATTCAAAATAAGCATTCCTGCAAGGATAAGCAAAAGGATTATTGCTCCTTCTGAAAAAAAGTACAAAATCCTTTTTTCCTTATATTCATCATTAGGTAATAAAAAAGATATCCAAGATCTCATGACAACTCGACCTCCCAAAATAAATCATCTAATGTTGTATTTAATTCTTTAGCAATAGCAATACATAAATTCAGACTAGGATTGTATTCTCCTTTTTCAATCAACCCGATAGTCTGCCTAGTGGCATTCACTCGTTTTGCAAGCTGCTCTTGTGTTAAACCTTTTTCTATTCTTGCTAGTTTCATTTTACTTGCCATATACTCACCTACACAATGAAATATATATTTAACAATTTGTTAGATTTATCTTACATTATACAACGATAGAATGCAATATAAATCTTACATTAAAAATTTATTCCTTGGCAATAGTACATCTTTTCATCCAAAAATTACATCTTTTATTCTCATACAAAAAATATGTTCTCTTTTCGAAATCACTTCTTCCCCCCCTTATAGATTCGCAAGTTAGACGATATAGATATACCATAGGATTCACTTTTTAAGCGTAAATAGTTTTCTTCCGTTATCATAGTACTCTTTATATCGTGATTACTTGATAAAAAAAGCTAAATTCAGTTTAGAATTCAGCAAATAATTTTGCATTTGAATATTTTGTATTCAGTAACAAGATTTTCTTTAAACATAGAAAATTGCTCCTGTTAAGTATGATTCGTCGATAAAATAAATATTAGGTAAAATAAAAACTTCACTAGCAATGGGAACGCTTCGAATATCATATACATGCTCCTATCCTATTCGATTATCTAATATATAATATGAAGCATTCCTTCTTTTGTAAGCGTTATCTTTGCAATAATAAAAAAAACTCTCAAACAGAGAGTCTCCTTAACTAACTTTATAAAACTTATCAATTTTACCAGCTAAAATTCTTAAAAAGTCATTAATGGTCATATTTTCAATTTTTTTAGAATACCATGACAATTTATTCCCCATGTCTTCCCCATCATAATTAACATTTAATGGAACATACCCTTTTGTTTTGGAAGCTAAAGTATGATCGAAGGCAATGATTAATACTTTCCCCTCAGGTGTTTCTAACTTCACTTTATACCTTGGAAATTTGTAATCTGTGCTATACTTTACACCTTTAATCTTAGCCTTTGTTTTCATACATTCTCCTTTTCGAGTGTGTCTATTACTATTATAGCTTAAATGAAGATAATTAGACATCTTTAATTGGGATAATGGAAACTATGGGTATTTGGTCTTAAGAAACAACAAATATTTCTACCTATCTCACAGCTTTTTTCTGTAAGTTATTATTCAGTGTCCGCTATTACCTCTAAAGAGCCCTCCTCGCTGTAATGGATGATATTCACAATTTTGTAATAAGCTTTTTCAATGACAATTGTTTCTCCAATGGAGGGAGGAATTTGATAAATAACTTGCTTTGATTGCCAGCCCTTTACTTTATGCTGATATAAAGTATTTAGTCTCACCATGTAATATCGCCTCTTTCTATGGATGATCTAACAATTAGTAGCTATATGAATATGTATGCATTTCTAAATTTGTCCTTTCCTTTTAAATGAAAAAATCTGAAGCCGGTTTAGGACTTCAGTTAAGAAAGAGCGCATTCCATAAAAAAGCTCCATAAATATTCACAAAATCTCTCTCTCTATCCAATGTTTGGGTCTTTCTAAATAGTTTGGTATTTTAGTATGAACATCGCCAATAGCGGAATTAATTTGCGATTGTGTAAGGAAGAGCGCAGCTTCCAGGTTTGCTGCCCTTAAGTCAGCGTCTCGAAGATCCGCACCAATAAAATCAGCTCCTCGCAAATCACTATTACTTAGATTTGCAGCAATCATCAGCTTGCCTCGAAAATTTTCCCCTTGTAAATCTAATCCTTTTAAATCGGCCCCTATAAGGTCCGATTTATTTTTCAACCTCTTTTTCCCTTTATTCGTCCTACTCCCTCTATAATTTATACTTGCAGCAATTAAGAGCTCGTTAACTTTCCTTCGATGGGAATTAAGATCAATTGTTAAAATCTCTTGCGGTGTTCTTTCCGTTAGTTCAACGGTTTCATCATAAATAAGTTGAAGTTTATCATGAAAAGAAGCAGTTTCCTTTAACGTAAGTGCTTGATTTAGATACCAGAGCATTTCATGTAGTTGTTGAACAAGCGGAAAGATAAGGAACATTTCTTCTGCATGCTTACCACTCCGCCAATCTTTCCCTTTATAAATGGTTTGGGATACATGCTGCCCTGCACCGAAGCATTCATATGATACACAGCCGCGGAATCCTGTTTTTCTCAATTTATCATGGATGGAACAAGCATTGTCTGAACATAAATTTCTGCATGGTATCCCGCTCTCTTTATTAAAGGGAAAATCTGCTGATTCTCCATATGGCAATGCTACACAACATAATCCAAAGCAATTTTGACAATCCGACTTTAATGCATTAATCATTTCTAAATCTCCTAGTAATTTATTTACAAGCTTCTCGGGGAATCAGACATACTATTTACTAAAATAATATAAATTAGAATGGATACTGGCATAGTGATTATAAAGATTAAGCGAATACCTAGTGGCGTAATTCCAAAAAACTCAGCAATCCCCCCACAAACACCATAAATAGCTTTATTAATTTGGGATTTCCTCATTTTGCGATTCATCCTATCGTTCCCTTTCCATCAAATAAGCATGTGAAATTTCATTATCATTTTCTCAATTCATTTCCTGGCAATAATCGTAAATTCCCATGGAATATTCTCCTTTTTCCATCCAGGATGTTCCTCAAATCGATCTAATGTAAACCTAGCCGTAATAACTGCATTAAGAATTTCACTAAGTGTATAAAAGCGGAGAGAAACATCGGGAAAACCATCTTGCTCTTCTTCAGGGAAAAAATGTTTATATGCGATATCGCCTGAATGTATTTCCGTATCAAAATAAGTGTGCTTCGCCGAGAAATCTTTATTCAAGCATTTCAGCAAAGGATGATAATCGCTTAGAATCATTGTGCCATCCTTTTTTAAAATTGAAAATAAAAGGGACATAAGTTGATCTAAATCATGAAAATAATGGAGTACTCCCCCTTCCAAATAGAGAATGTCAAACGTTTCTCCATATGTTTGTAAATCGATGTCATAAACATCTCCTACCACATAATTTATGGAAGTATTAGCATAATAAGCTAGCTCGTTCGCGTATTGTTCATTTTCCTTTGATATATCGAAGACTGTCACATCAGCTCCTAACAGTGCTAATGGCACTGCCTTCCTGCCATTTGATCCACATAGATTTGCTATCTTTTTCCCCTCAACATTCTCTAATAATGCTTGATGCTTTTTTAAACTTGCTCGAGGGTCTTTCCTTATTTCTTTCGCTTTTTCCTTTGGGTGGCCATCTCGCTTTATCCAAAATTCATAGGCACGATATTCCCATGCCGCTTTATTAGTCGCACTTTGCTCATTCATAAGAAAGTCCTCCCCTTAAAATCACTCCCACAATCTTTCCACTTCTACTAATTCATTTTTCATAAATTTCATTCGGTAAATATCTGGCTTTGTCGTATGAAGTAAAAATTCTAAATCAAACCGCCTATCGTAGTAGCTCATCATTAACGTCATTACTACACCGTGGGTTCCGATTGCGATCTTTTTTCCTGCATATGTAGTTAGTAACTGTTTTAAAACCTTTATTGCCCGTTTTTGACATACTCTATTAGACTCAGCTCCAGCTAACGCATAATCTGGATTCGAAAACGATTTACTAAGAAATGGATACAATTCATTATTAGTTAATGGAACAGTATCTAGACTAAACACTTTTTCTTTTAAATCTTCCATAATGAACACCTCTTTGCCCAAGGCTGCAGCTAAATCATTAATGGTTAAGATAGCACGTTGATAAGGACTGGAAACAAAAAGATCAATTTCTTCCTTTTGTAGCATTTTGCTTATACGTTCAGAATCCTCTTTTCCTTTTTCTGTTAACCCTCTTGTTCGTTCTGTTCCTTGGCCTTTGGCGATTCACCGTGTCTTACCATGTAAATATATGTTATCATTTTACTCTCCCACATTTTCCCCTCTAATACGTAACCATTCCGTAGTTTTTTTCTTAATAAAGTTCTTTTCGATAAAGGTAAGAACCTCTATTTCCTGGCAGTGTTACGAATTCCTTTGCTTCTTCAAAAGACAACCATTTATAGCCACTATGCTCATTATTTAAACGTACATCTTGATTTTCCTCTATAAAGCTAACAAATACTGGGGTAATATATAGGGAGTTTTCTCCAGGCGAATATATTTGGTCAAATGTATTCGAACTATAAAGGGCTAGCTTGGTAATACCTGTTTCTTCCTTTACCTCTCTTAAACTGCTTCCTAAGCTTTTTCCCCCTGTTCTAGGCTTCCCCCTATGCAACACCACATATCTTAAATACTGGAGTTGCTCGTTTCAATAATAGAACTTTATCTAAAGACAACCGCTATCCTAGCACTGCAAATCGGTGTTTGTATCCCTTTCATTTTTTCACTCCAAACATGTTTTGTAAAATTAAGTCTTTTTTTATTATAGTTCTTTTTCTCAAAAACTGGTAATATTTCTTGTATTTTAATTTTATAAAAGAGGGATAAACATACTAGTAAATTTCTTAAACAAATAGGAGGTTAAAAGATGTGTGTATTACAGAAATTTGCCTTAATGCTAATCGTGATTGGTGCTGTTAATGGGGGACTTATCGGATTATTTCAGTACGTTCTTGATGTAGTGGTTTTTGGAGGACAGCATACAGGATTTTCTCGTATTATCTATAGTATAGGTGGAATTGCTGGTTTATTGAGTCTTAGCTTATTTTTCTCATCTGAAAGCTTATCTAAACCAAACTTTCAAAAGCGTCCCCCCTATTAAATTGGAATATAATCGTTATTAAACAAATTAAAACGGCAAACAAAATTATGCATTGGTTTTGTTTGCCGTTTTCAATTATTATCTTCTTATAAAATATTCGCCACTAACTGAATTCCACTTAGAAACAGACCGATAATAAATCCGCATACGGCTCCGTTTACCCGAATCCATTGCAGATCTTTGCCAACATTATTCTCAATCATATCGACAAGTGTTTCGTTATCCAGCTTATCCAGATTTTCTTTTACTAAATTGCCAATTTGATCATGGTTTTTCTCAATAAAATGAGAAATTTGGTGAATAATCCATGGATCAATCTTTTCGCCATTTTCTTCAATTTTTCCCACTAGCTGAAGAATAAATGGAAGAGCTTTTGTTTCCATAAACTCCTCATTTTCAAGAAGTTCGATTGCTTTCTCTTGTGCTTGCTTGAGGCTTGTTAAGATTGTATGATTGGACTCAAGCGAATCAAGGACTTTATCTTTCCATGTATAGATTCCTGCTAATACTTTCTCGTTTTCTGGAAGGCTTTCAATTTCCTTACGAATGTAGTGAACCAATGCTTCACGGTTTTGCTCCCCATCTTTTTGAAGACTACGCATTCCACTTAAGCAAAGATTTTGGACAATTTGCCCTAACTTTTCTTCTGTTAAAATATTCTGCAATGTCTTTAACGCAAATTGCAGCATGCCGCTTGCCTCAACATTATTTAACACATTCATCGAAACAGAACCAAGTTTTAGAGCTGTTTCTTCTTTTCGCAGCCAAGCTTCCGCTTTTACTAGAACATGATCCAATGCTTTTTTATCCACTTCTTCTGAAATTAATTGCTTTGTAAGCAGCTGTAGAATATTACTTATTTGTACATCTGATAAAGCTGCTGACATTTGCTTACGCACAAATGGAGTTATTTTTTCAACGTCTATATTTCTAATTGCTTGCTGTGTAGCCTTTATCATTGCTTTCTTTACTGGCTCTGTTTCTATTCTTGTTTTGATGGCAGCAGTGATTTTTTCGGTAAAAGGAATATTCTTCACTTTATCCTGGATACTTTCCTTTGATAACCAATCCTTTTTCAAAACAGTCACTAGCCCATTTACCATCCTATCCCTATTTTTAGGTAATAAACCAGTATGTGGGATTGGCAAACCTAAAGGATGTCTAAATAGTGCTGTAACGGCAAACCAGTCTGCTAGACCACCGACAAGTCCAGCCTCAAAACCGCCATGAATTAAATGTATCCAACTATTATCTTGAAATGGAAATGTCAGGATAAACCCCAATCCCATAATAAGAAGTGAATACCTTGCAAGCTTTCTTGATGATTTTTTTTCCACGCATTGTCCCTCATTTTACTTTTAAAATCGTTTTTACATCTTTTTAGATGTAGAACCTCTATTCAGTAGTATACCAATAATCACCTAAAAACAGAAAGAGAAAGTAGATTTTTAGCTTTTTTTCTTATGGTATAACAAAAGCCAAAAGATCTGTTCGACCTTTCAGCTTCCTAGCACCGCTTTATAACTTGTCTAATGGCGCTAAAAATTCATTCATTACCTGTCTATACTGCTCAGGTTCTTCTATATAGGCCATATGGGCACTTTCTTCAAATACATGAAAAGATGCATGTGGAGTTCTGCTACTATAATATTCTGTTGATGCTGGTGTTGCTTCATCATAGCGCCCACATGTATACAATGTTGGTATAGAAATTTCTGCTAACTGTTCCGTACAATCAAATGTTTTTAAGTTCCCTTGTACAGTAAATTCTGAAGGTCCCCACATTATTTGATACACATGTGGATTTCTAAAGTGCTTTCCTTGTTTTAAATGTTCTGGATAAGGCTTTAATCTACACACAAAATGATCATTAAACACTTCAATCGCTTGTTGAAAAGCAGGTGTATCTGTCGTTCCGTTTTCTTCACAGCTTCTGATCGTTTCTTGCACCTCTAGTGGTAATAAAGCTAAATTTTTCTTTTGATCTTTTTCCCACAATGGTGCACTTAAACACGGACTGGAGAAAATAATGCTGCTAATTCCTTCTCGATTATTAAAATAAGAAGCAGCGGCAAGAGTTGTGCCCCATGAATGGCCAAGAATATGGACTTTTTTCAATTCTAATCCTTTACGAACTTGCGCGACTTCTTCGACAAACCTGTCTAATGTCCATAGGGAATCATCATCTGGTCGATCTGACTTTCCACAGCCTAACTGATCATATAATATGACTGGTCGATCGGTTGCCAAGTCCTTTAACCCCTGTAAAGAGTATGAGCTAGAACCAGGTCCTCCATGTAAAATAAGCAGTGGAGTTCCTTCTGCTGTCTCATTATGTATGATATACCATACTTTTCCTCCTGTAACCTCTATATATCCTTCTTTCATCCGCTTACTCCTTTTCGCATTTTACTACTAGTTTAGCCTATTAATTATTCCGATATCTTTTTTTCGATAATCTCCACGCGATTTCCAAATGGGTCACGAAACTCAAACCGTTCATAGCCTTCAATAGGAATAGAATCAGTTATTTCTACTCCTAGATCACTCAGTTTATTTTTCCAATCCAACATACTATCTACTTGGTAAGCAAGGTGGGACTTAGTTGAATAACGATCAAATCCTTCTTCTGTTCCAACATGTACATCCATATTTCCTAGAGATAGCCAAAAACCCCCTCTTCCTTGTAAGGATGCAGGCTTCGCTATTTCTTTTATACCTAGCTCGCCACAATAAAAATCCTTAGCCTTTTGTTCCATTCCTTTAGGAATGGTTATTTGCACATGATGCACACCAATTATAGTCATCTTCCTTTTCCCTCCCAGATCTTCGTCCTATTAATTTTATAATAGTCTAGCCAAATAAAACATATCGTAAATCTAATCATTTATGATTAGAAAAAATAATGGTAAATAATGGTAAATAAGTCATTTATCTCCTTAGATACTATGAAAATACGGCAAAGAATAAATCATATATAAAAACCAGGAGACTAGCGAAGGTACAAATTAGGTTTTATGTTTCCTTACCAAGTGAAAATCCCGCAAACAGCTTGCCTCCATATGGCTTTAATACTTTTTCCGTAATTTCTATAATTTTATCTTTTTCTCTGGTTCGATAAAAGCAATCAAATGCTTCAATAAACTCATCCGCAAATAGAGAATCATATTGTCGTAAAGCCCTGACCATCCATTTCGATGTGCCAATCCATTGCTTATTTACTCTTAAAACAAATTCATGGAGAAGAAAGCTTAATGTACTTGCAATGAAAATTTCCTCTTGTTTATTGTCCGCTCCTATCAAATCGTCTAGCACGTCTGTTATAAAGTAACGCTTCGTACGAATTGTTTCCTCTGACCATTCTTTCGGTCCCTCTGCCAGCATTTGTTTTGCTTCTTGTTTGATTGCTTGCAAAGCTCCGTCGTCTCTTAATATGATTCCTTCTGTAACCATTCGCTGCATAGAAGGTTTGGCTATATTATAGTCCATTAAGAAGAAATCTTTATAGGAAGATAAATTATGTACAAATACTTCAATTGGCCAACCAAATTCCATCATAGACTCTCTATAAGAGGAGACGATCTTTTCATCAAAAATGACAATATCAAGATCGGAAGTAGCTGTTGCTTGTCCCCTTACTACACTTCCTGCTAAAACAGCAGCATTACAGTTTGCATAATATGTATCTATAAAAAGGCCGGCTGCTTCTACTGGCTCTAATCTTTCCATGTAATTAACTCCTTTTCCTAATCATTATATTCAATCAATAGTTATTATTAATTCCTTGACAAATACTGCTGTTCCACTAATCTCCACATCTAATTGACCATTCCTCTCAGAAACAATAACAGATACTCTCCCATCATGACCTATCTCCTGACCTTGTTCAATAACAATAGTCTTATTTTTCCATGCCTCATCCACATACTTAATATAATATGCCCCCATCACTCCTGACGCTGTGCCCGTAACTGGATCCTCGGTTGTCCCAGAGTAAGGAGAAGAAAAATGCCTTCCATGCATAATTGCATTTATATCATAGGTTTCCAGGCAAAATGGATGAATGGATGCATGAGGAATTTCCGCTAAAATAGCTGGAAACAAGTCATTTTTAACAGCCATTTTTGGAAATACACGCAGTTCTTTAATAGGAATGAGGAGTGTCCACAGCCCCGTATTGCCATAAAGAATCGGAAAATTTGGATCTAAATCAGATTCTTTAAGACCGATTGCTTCTGCTAATGCTAAACGTGAACCTTTGAATTCTTTAAATTGCGGTGTAACTTGCTTCATCGTAATGGCAGGCGAAGACTGATTACGATGATTAATTTTAATCGGAAGCACTCCCGCCTTTGTCTCGATGGAATAAAGTTCTTTGTCTGAGAGCAGCCCCATCGTTTTTAGTGCAAAAACAGTAGCGATAGTAGCGTGACCACAAAGATTCACTTCATGTCCAGGAGTAAAATAACGAATATTTAGATCAGCACATTCTGATGGTAAAACAAACGCCGTTTCATTAAAACCTACCTCTTTGGCTATTTTCTGCATTTCTATCTCGGTATATTGCTCTCCCGCTAACACGATTCCAGCAGGATTTCCCTTATTCGGCTGATCAGTAAATGCATCATAATGTAAAACAGTAATTTTCTTCATTTCCATTTTCCTCCTACTAATCTATTTATCTCTTCCTTTATTATCTATCATATTCCATCCGCTTTGCTGTTTCCCTTCCTACTTCCTCGCCGTATAACTTCTCCACTATATGAAAGGACATATTGATTCCGGCAGATATCCCACCAGAAGTTAGTATCTTTCCTTCATCTACAAATTTCACTTCCCTAACTATCTGAACCTTTGGGAATTCCTGCTCTAAGCGATCAATATCCATCCAGTGCGTGGTAGCCTTTAAATTATCCAACAACTCAGCCTTCGCTAATAAAAATGCTCCTGTACAGACAGAAGTCATAAATTCCACTTTCCTTGATTGCTTTTTAATCCACTTAATGGAAACCGGATTATAAATTTCGATTTCTTCTGCACCATAGCCGCCTGGAACAATGAGAATATCCAGAACAGGATGGTTTTCAAAAGAAAAATCTGCTTCTATTCTAAGACCATTTCTTGCTAAAATAGTTCCACCTTTTTCTGAAATAGTATAGACATGGAATAATTTATTCTCCCCACCAGCTAAAGAAAAAACTTCAAATGGACCAGCAACATCCAATACTTCTACTTCATTGTAAATGAATATTCCGACAATTAGTTCCTTCATGTTCCCCCCTAAAATAGATATATATGTAAAATAAAGAAAAATCAATTAACAACTCTAGTCTTTACATCCTAACACGTTTTGCGAATTTTAAAATAATATTTTTACTAAATTTCTTATAAATAGGCTCTGTTAAAGTTTAAAGATGATATTTCTTATAAAATAAAGTTCCATTTTATAATATTTGCTTATTAAACTAAGGCATCTGTTAGTGACATACCCTATTAATTTTTTGGATTGAGTTTGTATTTGGCAAGCAAAAAATGCATAAAACGGCAATCAAAAATGTAACCACTTGCCAACGAAATTTAATTCTGAATAATTGACTCCTTATAACGATAACTATCGCCTTTAAATACAATCAAATGCGAATGATGGATGAGTCGATCAATTACTGCCTCCGTTAATATTGGATCCCCAAAAACGTGATTCCATTGACCGAATTGAAGGTTTGTCGTGATTATGATGCTTTTGGTTTCATAACACATCGAAATAACCTGAAACAATAATTCAGCCCCTTGTTTGTGAAGAGGAATGTAACCTAACTCATCCAAAATCAAAAGATCCAATTTCTCTATTTGCTTAAAAAGCTTATTGAGATTACCTTTTTCATTTGCTTCTAATAATCGATTAACTAATGATGCCGCTGTATAGAATTTAACAGCTTTGCCATACCTTTGTATGGCATTCAATCCAATTAACGTAGCTAAATAGGTTTTACCTGCACCTACACCCCCATAGAAAATTAGATTTTCTTGCTGCTCCATGAATACTCCATTTAATAGGTCTTCACTACTTAGTCCTGCTGTTAGGACAATGTCCTTCCAATCAAAAGGTTTCCCATTGACTTTAGGTAAGCTTGCTTGTGTAAGTAAAAGATTTGTTTTTCGTTCTTCTCGTTGCTCAATTTCTTTTTCAAAAAGCTTCAGTAAATACTCTTCATTTGATGTGGCTTCTATCTCTTGATAATGTTCTCTAATCCAACTTAATTTCAATCGTTTAGCGAATTCTTGAATCTGCGTACTCAATTTATTTCAGCTCCTTTTAGAAGCTGATTATAATGCTGTAGACCTCTAGTAGCCTCCGGCATAATAGGCAATGACTTTTGGAGATGTACTTCTTCGCGTATCCCTCGACCATTAATTAGTTGGTAGAATACTTGTTTAATTGATTCAACCGAAGGATGACCATGCTCTGATGCAATCTTCAGCGCTTCAGTAATTTTACTAAAATCATAATCTTTCATCACTGTACCTAATAACTTCAGGGCTTCTGATTTTTCAGAGGAAGTACATGAATTAAAATATGTTTGCCATTCTTGTGGTAACTGCTCATAGAAACTAGTATATTTAAGTGCCATAGGACGTTTGGCCATTAGATTTAAGTATGGCTGCCAATTAATCGATTTTCTATATTGACCATAGAGTCGAGGATGGCTAACGACTAGTTGATAATCATCTGTAAGAATATCAATTGAATTATATGAAATACGAATTAGAACCTTATTTAAAGCGTATCTTGGTGAAGTAGAATATAGATTTTTTTCTACTTTAATATAACCGTACTTATCGGCTTTCACTGTTTCGTATCTGATGCATTGGTATTCCTTACTTGGTAAAACCAAAAAGGCTTTCCGATCCTCTTCAAACAGCTGGGATATGAAAGATTCCTTTTCATAATGTTTTCTCTCACGATCTTTCTCAGCTTTTTCCCACAACGTCTTATTAAGTTCGTCTAAATTCAGTACGTGGAGACCAGGCAATAAATAATTGTTTCTCACATATTTCACCATTGCTTCCACATGACCCTTTTCATTCCCACTATTAGGATTACAAAATTCACTTTCGAACCCATAGTGTAGAACGAAGTTCTGAAATTCCTCTGTTAACTGCCGTTCGCCATTTGGCAATACCTTCTTTACGGCAGCTGAAAGATTATCGAATCTAATTGTTCTTGGAACACCACCCATATGGTGAAAAATACGCTTTAATCCTTCTAAAAAACACTCTTTGTTTTGAGCGGGGAATACCTGAAAATAAAATGAATTACTATATGGATAAGAAAGAACCAGATAGGGTAGAGTTATCTGTTCCCCTTGATATTTAAACGGAGCTTCTCCAAAATCCACTTGAGCTGACCCAGGTTTGCTCTCTAGTGATAACGCTGCTTGATTCGCTTCATTTAATAGTTCTTTTTTTCGATGGGATATGTAGTTTCTTACTGTTCGATCAGAACCCTTAAAATCAAACTCCTCTTTTAATTGCTCCCAAATTCTCTTTGCAGTTCTACGGAATTTTCTCTTTTGTTTAAAATCTTCTATTAACCATTCATCTACTATATGTTTAATAGGATCCATCACTGGAGATGGTCTGTCTTGTTTGATATTTTCTACAGGACTAAAATCATCCTGTTCTGCATACTTCTTAACAGTTCTACGATCTCTTCCTATTCTTTGTGCAATCTCCGAATAGTTACTGTCTTTTATGTTTACCTCATGTCTGATATAATTAATTTCGGCCACTGCCAACATCTCCTTAATACCTCCTGCGCTTGTTTGTCCCAACAGGAAGTGTATGTGTATTTTGGAATGTTGACAAGTGGTTTTTTAATTTGTGCAGGGCCTACGGCCCTATTGCACAAATTTAATGCCATACCCTACATTTTTATGATGCCATAAACAATTGAGTTAATGGTTAAAGAATAAATCGTATATGTGTCTTCTGTATTCATAATGGTTTCTGACTTTTCATCAACCCAAATTTCAATTATTTCTATATCCCCTATAACTAATGATTCATAACTGTTCTCTATTGGATAAATAGTTTTCTATACTTTTATGATAATTTTGTCGATTATCAACCTTTACTTCACTATTTTGCTTGCAAACAAATAAAACCAACTGATAGAAGATATAGGATAAGATTAAACTTATTTTTTTCATAAATGAAAGTTCCCTTAACAATCTTTGTAATTTAGGCGAACAAATCCCTTTCTCCGATTCAAATATATTACTAACCGATTTATCTCACCTCTTGTTAAACTAACCTCCTATAGAAAAAAGAGCTGACCCAAGCAGCTCTTTGATCTAAAAAATAAAATTATTTTTTTAAAACTGGAATCCAAATTTCGCTTTTCACAAATGGTGAAGTTAAATCTTGGGTTTTAATCGACAAGATTTCGGGTCCTTCTGTTACTTGATAATTGGAAGATGGAAACCACTCAGAAAAAATCCTCCCCCAAGTTTCCTGTAAAGTACTAGGAAAAGCTCCCGTTGATTCAAATATCGCCCAGGTTAAAGCAGGAACTTCAAGTTTTGAAAAGTTTTCAGGACATTCTTCTGTTGTTGTCACTCCTATATACTGATCAAGCTCTCCTTTTTCTTCCATACGTCCATCAGAAAAGTTTGTAGATGCTTGAATCATTCCTTTAGGTTCAGCATTAGAGAGTTTTTTTAATTGATCTATTTTTTCCATAGTCAAAGATTTCCACATTGCTGTAATTTCCGGGTTTTCCCCTTCAAAAATAATTGGAACTCTTTTCATCATACCAACTATGTTAAATGCTTTTTTTTGTTCAATTCGGTAATTCATTTCATTTCCTCCTCTAATTGATAATTGGAAGGTCATTGGTGGAAAGGCTTTTAATTGCTGTCCGTTGTTTCTTGCTTCTGATGGTGTTACACCATGGAAATTTTGAAAAGCTCTAGTAAAAGAGTCTGGAGAATTGTATCCATATTTAACCGCAATATCAATTATCTTTAAAATACTATTTGTAAGCTCAAATGCAGCCAAACTCAGTCGTCTACGGCGAATGTATTCTGATAATGTTATACCTGCAAGAAAAGAAAACATTCTTTTAAAATGATATTCGGAGCAATGAGCGATTCTTGCCACTATTTTAAAGTCTATTTCGTTCGTGAGGTTCTCCTCAATATATCCCATTGCATCATTCATGTTCTTAAGCAAATCCATTAAATGCCCCCCTTTCATCAATAGAATAACAGGAGTTGTATGTATCCGTCCGACATTATGTGCACCATTTTGTCGGTTTAATCCTATCTTTTACTAAACTGACCATTTCTACCATAAGAAAGATCTTACATATTACAGTTTACTTCCACTTTAGCACCACATGAAAAAGGCCTCCCTTTACATTAGGAAAGTCTCCTATAGTTTGAGAGAAATGATTCACAATGTTCTTTTTAAAAATTTTTCTTCTAGTAGGATTAAAAAGGAGAAGAATCTAAAAAGACCTTACTAAATTATCTGTAGATCATTGGACTTTTAGATTCATCTATTAATATAAAAAATAATAAAAGCTTCTTACTGTGGATAATAGGGCAATAAATTTTATTGTATTATAGTTTCTAATAAATTATAATTAAATTCTGAATATTAAAACACACCACTTAAAGGAGTATGAATATGGAAGAAATCGTGACTTTTATTAACGGGATACTATGGAGTACCCCAGTCATTTATATTGTATTAGTAATCGGTCTTATATTTACGTTTGTATCTAAATTTCTTCAAATTAGACATATAAAGGAAATGATTGTCCTCATGTTCCATGGAAAGAGTTCAGAGGCTGGAGTCTCTTCCTTTCAAGCACTTTCCATCGCATTATCCGGTAGAGTTGGGACAGGTAACATTGCTGGGGTAGCTACTGCCATTGCCTTTGGAGGACCTGGTGCCGTGTTCTGGATGTGGTTTATGGCTTTTATAGGAGCTTCTACAGCTTTTATTGAATCAACACTCGCACAGATCTATAAAGTAAAGCAAGATGGCCAGTATAGAGGAGGGCCTGCATATTATATCGAAAAGGGAATCGGATCAAAGTGGTTTGCATTTCTATTTGCAGGAGCAGCAATCATTTCCATGTCGATATTAATGCCAGGTGTCCAGTCGAATTCAATAGCAGTTGGCATGAAAAACGCCTTTAACATGCCTACATATATAACAGGACTATTGGTAGTTTTACTGTTGGGGTTCATCATCTTTGGTGGTGTCAAACGGATAGCAAATGTAGCTCAGGTAATTGTTCCGATTATGGCTCTAGGCTATATCCTTTTATCCATCGTTATCGTTTTAATGAACATTAAAGAACTACCGGGAGTTTTTACTTTGATCTTTAAAAGTGCCTTTAACCTTGAAGCTACATTCGGTGGCATGATGGGTATGGCCATTGCATGGGGTGTAAAACGGGGAATCTACTCAAATGAAGCAGGACAAGGAACCGGACCACACCCATCAGCTGCTGCAGAAGTATCCCATCCTGTAAAACAAGGACTTGTTCAGGCATTTTCTGTGTATATCGACACCTTGCTTGTTTGCTCAGCTACTGCCTTTATGATCTTGTTCACAGGAATGTACAATACAAAAGCCCCAAATGGAACAATGATTATTAATAATGTAGAAGGTGTAGAGGCTGGACCAGGGTTTACTCAGGCAGCAATCGATAGTCAAATCCCTGGATTTGGTTCTGGTTTTGTAGCTATTTCTTTGTTTTTATTCGCATTCACGACTATCATGGCCTATTATTATATTGCAGAAACAAACTTGACCTATCTGCTCCGTAATAGAAATAACCGATTTTTTTCTGACTTACTGAAACTGGTTTTACTTTTTGCCACTTTTTATGGGTCCACTAAAACAGCCAGCCTAGCTTGGGCACTTGGTGATATTGGTTTAGGCTTAATGGTTTGGCTTAACATGATTGCTATCGTGATATTGGCTAAACCCGCTTTCATTGCATTAAAAGACTATGAAAAACAGAAAAAGCAAGGTTTAGATCCTGTTTTTAATCCAGAAACATTGGGAATCAAAAATGCAGACTTTTGGGTAAAGGAAGAAAAAGATAAAGATAAAGCCGTTTAACAGCAGAAAGACCTTCTCCTAAATAGGGAGAAGGTCTTTCTGCTGTTGGAGTTTTTGGGTAATTACACTGCCTCTTCTATCTCCCCAACAATAGAGGATTTTGTTTTATACCTTTTATTCTTTATGTCTAAAATCTCCAATAAAGAGGATTATTTTTATTTTATGAAGGAATGTACTTAAACTAATCTTCCCATAGCACTATAAGAAAAACGCTCTATTATTTGAAAGCTCCCAACTGTTTAAGTGCATTGATTCACAAGCTCCATCATCAAAAATACAAAAAAGTCTATGAATTTATAGCATTGCCTTATGTAACTTCAGTTTTTTACCCTTGCCTAGTATTAATTTTTGAATGATGAACTAATTCGTGATTTATAAAAGAAGAAAATCATTGTTCTATAGATTTGTTCAATAATATCAGGATTTGAATTGTATTCATCAAGGATAATCCTTACTTTTTGAATTACAGCCTCAACTCTCTTTAGTGCTTTAACATCTTCAGTATCTTTATGTTTAATTATTATTTATTATTAAAAATATATAAGACTTCATTTTCTAAAATTAATCTATTTTTTCCTTTAAGTGTTTATATCTCTGATAATAATAACTGTTTTTTCACCAATATAAGTTCTTGTACAAACTTCATTACTGTTAGAATCTATATTTAATATGCTTTCATTTTCACTGTTTTCTATAATATCCATTTGTACGTTATGGTTTGTAAAGTTAATTTGGGCTAAAAATTCAAGTTTTTATCTTTTTGCTAGTATTTCTTTTGCAACCGGAAATTCACCTAATTGCATATGTTTTTGAAGCAGTTGATTTGAAATTTGAATTGGATAATTTGTTTTCTCGTTTTGATTAACTCCCAAAACTTGTAGTAATTCATCATGGAATTCTTCTAAGGTAGGTATTTTACCTTCACGCATATGTTCTTTTTGGATTTTAAGAAGCAAAAATGGAATTTGGGCTTTTTCTTCTCCACTTAACTCTTTTTTCAAAACAATATAATTAATATCAGATAGTAAATCTGAAGATATAGTTTGGTCCTCAATAATTTTCATCAAAAGATTTTCTAAAAGTTCAATCTTAGAATTCAAGTTATAAACTTCTTTATCCAAACGTTCTACTTGATTTTCTAATTTTCCAATCACTTCTGATATCTTTTCAAAAGCCATATTAACACCTTCTCTTACTTCTTCAATATTTTTACACTCTCTCATATTTTTTCTCCTCTCTACTCAAGAAACTAACCTCTTATTAGTACTTAATTTTATTTCATCATTTCATTTGGAAAATTTATCCTATTTTATTACCTTATTCAATGAACCTCCCTCTTTACTTCCATAGGCAAAATTTCATTTACTACAGGGTATACTGCATCCGTTCGTAAAGAAGATTATGAAACGCACATTCAAATTATCATTTCAAAATTTTTCAATTATGATAATATTAAAGTGTAATTATTTTACAAAGGAGAGGTTTTTATGACAACTACTACAAATGATAAAGCTATTATTAAAGATGTAACAATTAATGCACCATTAAATTTAGTGTGGTTTGCCTGGACAATTTCTGAAAGAGTTTCTGAATGGTTTGCACCTGAAACTGTTATAGAAGCTAAAGAAGGTGGTGCATATGAACTTTACTTTATACCTGGAAATAAGGAGGGTATGAATACGAAGGATTGTAAAATCACAAAACTTATTAATGAAAAAGAGCTACATTTTACTTGGAAAGGACCAGACCAATTTGAGACATTAATGAACAATAAAAATGAATTAACAAATGTAAACGTAAGTTTTAAATCAATCAATGAGGATTCTACCAAGGTTATTGTTAAACATATTGGATTTAAAGATAATGAGGACTGGACCGAAGCAATTAAGTGGCACCAAATGGCTTGGTCAGGAGTTCTTGATAGTCTAAAATCTGCTCTCGAAAATGGCGAAGGAAATTTATGTTGCCAACCTTAAAAAAGAATATTCTACATACACCATCTATATTTTTAAGTATGTAGATGGTTTTTATTTCCTAAAAAGCACTAAGTACCTATCTCGTGATGTAGGAATTGTTGTTCAACTAAATCCCTCGTTAGTTAAACAAGCAGTAATGCTTATATCGTCAATTTTGATAACCTAAGTGTATCATACGTTTCCATATTTTAAATTAAATTCCCTTTAATCAACAAGTCATCCATAGTAATAGGATTCCTTTGATATTGAATAGATTCTAACACCTAAAACCAAGCAAGATAATTATTCAGGTATTTAGTTGCAACTCCATTAGAACGTTGTATCCCTCCTTTAAGCCTTCGGTGATAATTGTTAACGTTCTGGATATGGTATAGTCTCTTTGTGCGAACCTTACCATCTGACTTGAATTGAAAAATATCCATCCCTTTTTCAGCAGCATATGTTTTAAAGGCATGCCAAGAATCGGTGCGTAAAACACTTGCATTTGAAAGTTTATGACCGATAGCTTTGTCTAATTGCTCTTTTGTTAATCGACCCATTCCCAATACCTGCAAAAAAAGTCATCTCTTCACGGTTCTTGCGACTAAGACACAAACTTGTTCGTTACTTCATCTCCATCAACAATCATTGAGTATGTGCCAGTTCCTGTCGAAGAAGACACAGTAAGTGCATCAATTAAATACTCTCATAGTCGGTGCTTTTCTGCTGGATTTAGTTTTTGTATGGCTTTAAGAATATCAGTTGCTCTCACGTTCATCACCATTTTTATATAGTTATATAAATTACAGAACATAAGTTCTTATAAATCAAAATATCAACAACAGACTTTAACAGAGCCTATAAATAAATGGTATAATATTTGTTCGAATGATTTAATTGGGAGGAAAATATGATTCAAGCAATTGGCGTCGTTGATTTTCATTACAAGCCAATGAGAACAACGAAATATAAAGAGAATGTAACAAAGCGGATTAATGCAAAAACAAATAAATTCGATGACTCTTTTGAAGTTCTGACGATTTCAGAACCATATGATATGGATGGAGATATTTATGTCCGTGTTTCCTGCTCATTTACCATTTATATGTACGAAAAAGCCTATATTCGAAATCCCGAAGAGTATGTGGGTTCTGTATTTCCTACATTAAAAGAACGGATTACACCACATATCATTGCTACAAAGGTTTATAGTTTAACGAAAAGAAGATGATGTTTAAGGGAAGACTGATAAATTATAATAAACGCACCTAAAAAATAATATAATTCTTTGAAAATTCTTCTTTAACTAACGTGGTATTTAGTATAATTAGAATGGTGGAACTAATAACCTTAAGAATACACAAAACGTAAGAATCACGAGAAGAGACTACAAAAATTAGATCAACAAACAAAGTAGGTGGGTTGCATGGAAGAAAAAAACAAAAAATGGAAACATATTTTAATACAAAGGATATTGCCAAACGTAATGCCTTATTAAAGCAATTAGTATTTGACTTGCCAGATGACGGAAAGGACTTTTTTTTAAAACCATATAAAAAAGAGCGATATTTAGATATGCGACTTACTGCCATTCGAGGATATGCTGGCTTTGCAAGTGAAGAAGAGGTGGCCATTTTAATGAATAGGATGTTGGAAATCTTAACAAAGCGCCCCGAAAGTACTCCATATAATTATCAGGAATATGAGATCTTGCGGTCAGCTTTTTTGCTACCCTACCTGCTAGAAATATATCCTTATGACTGTTTCAAAAAATTTAATGAACAGTTAGAAAAACAGTACGATGCCATGCCTAATGTTTTCAAAGGAATTTTCACCTGCAATGATAAAGGTGAACATATCCAACTAGTTCCTTCAGCAGTAGTACAGAAACGGATTGCAGCTTTCCTGCGTGGGTAAAAGACGTCTCTAAGTGGTCCTTGAATCCACGAGCCGCTTTTGTCATTATCTCTCGTAATATACAAAAGAAAATGATTTCGCCCCGCTATCACTTAGTATCCATGTTACTTTTAAAGACGTTCCTTTGAGCACAAACATATATAAATCTACGAAAATCAAAATTAAATAATCTTAATATCATTTCACATTAGCAAGTCTTGCTGTTGATTTACATATTACGCAAATGGTTAATCGAGCATGGTGCCATACGTTAATGAAAAATGGGAGGTTATAGCTTGAACGGAAAAAAACGAAAAAAGACTCCTTTTTTGGGAGCCTTTTAGACATATTAATAGACTTTTTTGAAATTTTTTATGGATTTTTCCGATTTTTATTTCGCTCACTTTTGAAATTCTTCTGAATGTACATATAAGGAGAGCGACAGAAGAAAAATGCTTTCTCTCTCCTTATATTTATTTCATCCTTTCTATTTCCTTCTTAATTTGCCTTAAAGTTATACAACGGCTTAATAATTTCTGCAATATCAATAGTCTCTGCTGTATGTTTAATTATCTCTTCCATTGGTTTATACGCAAATGGACTTTCATCTAACGTACTATTCTTCACGGAAGTACTCCAAACGTCTTTCATGGATGTCTCAAAATCTTTTAAGCTAACGGTCTTTCTCGCCTTGGTCCTCGACATCAATCTTCCTGCTCCATGTGGAGCGGATTGGTTCCAATCATCGTTTCCTTTTCCAAAGGCAATAATGCTGCCATCTCTCATATTCAAGGGAATAATCACTCTTTCTCCTTTTCTAGCAGAAATAGCTCCTTTTCTTAATATCATATTTTCCATATCAATATAATTGTGAATAGTAGTAAATTGATCTAAAACTGCCCAATTCATCTTTGTAACAATAACATCAATCATGGCAAGTCGATTTAAATAAGCATATTTTTGCGCAATCTTCATATCATGCATATAGTCTTTAAATCCTTGCGACTCTAAATAAGCAAGTTCTTTGTTTAGTTTTGACAGCTTCATATTTTTTAAGCTTTCCTGAATTTCAGCATGCCTGCCCTCTTTCTTTAATTTAACAATCATTTCTTTTTTTATCCCGTCGATATTAACTAAGTTATCGTAAGCAAGTGTTTGGTAATATTCCGCTACTTGTGCACCTAAGTTACGGCTTCCACTATGTATAACGATATATACACTGCCATCAGCTGCTTCATTTAACTCGATAAAATGATTGCCCCCACCTAAGGTTCCAATACTGTGTTCTGCTCTTTTTTTATTTATTGGAGCTTTCACCTCATCTAAATCAATTTGTTCCTTATATGAATGAGCTTTATCTCTGATCGAGAATCCACTTGGGATGAACTTGCGAATCGTTTCATCTAATTCATCAAAATTCAAATTTGCTCTGTCTACAGTTAATTTTGCTACCGCCATGCCACAACCAATATCTACCCCTACTAGATTAGGGACAATTTTATCTTGAATAGTCATTGTTGTACCTATCGTACAGCCAACTCCTGCATGCGTATCTGGCATAATTCTAATCTTACTGTTCTTAGCAAATTCCTGATCACATAATTCCTTAATCTGTGCCTCAGCCACTTCTTCTAATTGATCCGTAAATACTTTAGCTCTATTATATTTACCAGTTAATTCAATCATTTGGTCACTTCCTTTTTAATTTTTTCACATAATTAGCTTGGTTAATCATTGACGTATAGTTTCAATCTGTTATACACTTAATATAACAGATTGAACTAGAATAGGAGGAATAAAAAGAATGAACTCTATTTATATTGGGATATCTCTGCAACTATTTCTTTCAGTAATAGTTCCAATTATATTAATGGTATATTTACAAAGAAAAAAAATGATGTCTTGGAAATCCTTACTTGTTGGTATTGTAATCTTCATTGTATTTTCACAAATTCTTGAAAAAATCGTTCATTTCATCGTGCTTAGCCCGACTGGCACTGAATTAAAATGGAGCAGTAATCCTTATCTTTTTGCATTATACGGTGGCCTTGCTGCTGGTATATTTGAAGAATTCGGTCGCTATTTTGCTTTTACAGTATGGTTGAAGAACAATCATCAGTTTAATGATGGACTATCATATGGATTAGGACATGGAGGAATAGAAGCTATATTTATTGGTGGCATGTCAGCACTGAATTCTCTGCTCATTTCATCTATGATAAAAACGGGGAACTTGGAAACATTATTAGGTCCAGCAGCTAAACCTGAAGACATTAACAATATTAAAGAGCAATTTGAACAGGCTAATGTAATGCTTTTTGCATCTGGCGGCTTAGAAAGAGTTTTTGCCCTTGCGCTACATCTTGCATTATCCATATTAGTCCTATATGCAATTAGACAGCAAAAATTTATATATGTTATTTATGCGATTCTTATACACGCAGCTGTCAATTTCTTCCCAGCATTATATCAGGCGGGTACTATCACCAACCTACTTATAATTGAAGTTTTTCTAGGGATAATTGCTGTACTATCCATCCTGTTTATTGTAAAAATGAAACCAAAATTTGAAAAATAAATATTAGATACTCAGCTCTCCTTTTTATGGAGAGCCTTTTACCATTGTTCACCTTCCCATTCATCCATAATTGTTATATTTTCTATTGTTGCACCTGAAAAAGTATTTCCACCATTTTCATAGCTATTAAGTGGCACTATATAATTATTTTTCTTATCAAATCCTTTAATTCCATAATATAGTCCTTCCCCATTAGAAGAAATAAAATCTTCCTCCTGATTCTCTATCTTTATTTGTGCTGCATTCCATATGGCTCCCCATTTATCTGGCACTTTGTATATACCATATGGTTTTCCACTGATTGATACGTCTTCCTCAATTTGAATTGCTGGTTCATACCATTCACCGCTCCAGCCACTGGTAAAATGTCGGTCTCTTATTAAATAGAAAGTAATAGTTTCTATCTTATTTTTTGAATCAAGATTCCATAGAAAATAGGATTCTGACTGATTTCCCTCCTTTATCCTCCATAAAAGCGGTTCTCCAGTGGTTGTTACATAGGTTACTTCCCATTTATTATCTATCCATTCTAATAAACTATAGCCATATTGTTTATCACTAGAAAGATGGGGAATGAAAACATGCTTTTCATCTAATGCTCTTTGGTCAAAAACTCTATTTATGCTAATTTCACCAGTATCTTCAATCATTTTTCTTATACTAGTTTCATTTGGAAGATCGGATGGAGAGCTTTCAGCTTCCTTTAAGAAAAGAAAAATAAATAAGCTTATAGCAATCATGACTACAACTAATAAATACCATACTCTGTTAAATTTCATCTATTCTGTTCCCCCTTTTAATACAGATTCAGAGGAGCGAAAATAGTACTGACCCTTTTCTGTTGAAATAAGCATCCCTTTTCCATCTCTTTCCATATAAATGGTAGATTCATAGCCAATCCCCCACTTTGGAGTCGCTCCTATAAGAATATAGGGAAAGCGTTCCATTGTCTGATGTGGCATCTGTCCTTCCTCTTCCAATTCTTCCTCCTTAATTTCTGGAAATGATTCATAATACCATTGCTGTGTATCCATTTTCCCAATCCCCCAAGAGGACAGACTTTCTATAAACAGCTCTTTATTAAGATCTGCTTGTTTGCCTGAAGGATGAATTAATAGAATGCCAGGATTATTTAGTTCAGCTAAAAAAGTCTCTACTTTATCAGTTGGATACAACAAACTTTGTACCAGAGAACTAAGCAAGGTTGTAATAAGAAAAATATAATTTCCAAAGAATCCAAGCCAAGCAAATGGTCGATACACCTTCCAACGTTCTTTCCGCTTTCCAAAAACCAATATAAGTATCCATACACCAAGTGGTAAAATAGCTATCTTTACTGGTGTTTCACTAACGATAAATGAAAAGTTAAAGCAAAATAAACCAATGTATATAATAATGACCATTTTCCATATAACAGGTTTTTCTGTTTGTTTTCTATACAAATAACATACTGCACCGATAAGTATGCCCCAACCAATTATAGTCATTATACTTGTACTTAACGCATTGGGAATCCAATAATCAACCATATACATTCTCCTATAAATCTATTGAATTAATCCTTATTTTAGCACAATTACCAAATAACAACATCTCATTTTGTAAAAATGTGAATGATATCATAATTGGAGAAATAGGATTATATTAGATGGTTTTAAAAGCATATGTTAAGATATTTTTATATATGTGAATGGAAAATATAAGGAGTGCACGGAATGGAAAATTGGATTATAGAAACAATGGAAAATTTTGGTTACTTTGGTATTTTACTATTAATTATGCTTGAAAATATCTTTCCACCAATCCCTTCGGAAGTTATTTTGACCTTTGGAGGCGCAATGACTGTAAAGACTAGTATGACCATAACAGGCGTTGTCACCGTATCTACAATTGGTTCTGTACTTGGAGCTATTATTCTTTATTTTATTGGTTCTTTATTGGATATAAGAAGATTGGAAAAAATCATTGAAAAATGGGGCCATATCCTTCGCTTAAAAAAAGCTGATTTATATAAAGCTGATCGCTGGTTTGATAAATTTGGCTATTGGACAGTCTTCTTCTGCCGCTTTATTCCACTTATTCGAAGTTTAATCTCGCTGCCAGCAGGCATGGCAAAAATGAACTTTGGTATTTTTCTATTTTTAACAACTATAGGTACATTCACATGGAATTTCGTTCTTATTCGTATTGGCGCTACAGTTGGTGATTCTTGGGAAGACATCGTTCATTATATGGACATGTACTCCAATGTAGCATACGTTATACTTGCTGTGATTGGTCTTGCAGTAATTGGTCTATACATATATAAACGCGTTATAAAACAAAAATAAAAGTTATCTCATGGCATTTGCCATGAGATTTTTTGTTCCTTTTCATTTCGACAACCAGATTTCCTGTTTTCTTTCCAATCCATTTTTTAATCCAAAGCGCTATCTTTAGAAAGTGTTATTTTGCCACCAATTTTAAACAAAAAAGGAATAAGCACCACTAAAGTAATTCCTACAGTAAATGTGGAAATGACTAGCTCATGCCATCTAATTAAATTTATGGATAACATTTGATAAATTACGAATGAATTGATTGGAAAGTTAAGTAATAAACCAGTAAGAAGTCCGGGTGCATACTTTTTCAACCAAACAGTTGCAATAAGATGCGGAAAAATAGCATTTAATATCATAGAACCTAAAAATCCAACAAAAATCCATTTCGATAAAACTGATTCTGGTCTGTATAAAAAACTGATTGCAGACAGATAAGCTAATATAGTTACAAAAATAACAGCAAAATTGAATTCCCTTGAAGTAACAGGCTTTTGAAACTTGGAAGATTGCTGAGACCATTTAGGCAGCCAAATTGCTTCTTCTATATTATGAAGTGTAATCGCAAAACAAAATAGTAGTATAAGTGAATAATCCATATACCTTTTCTCCACTCTTAAAGTAATTTCCCATCTTCATTATCCGCGGGCTTAATTTTTATATTTCCAAATCCGTTTTATAGAACAATTCGTTTACTGGATGGGTGATGATTCTTACATATAAAAAACATACGAGGAATGACAATCATACCAAGAACGAATATCATTACTAGTAATCTTTTATCCATTATTCTCCACTGTCCATATGATATAGAAAGCACCTTGCCTTTCACATTTATGATAATAATAGATAGCTAGGTAGCTTTAAAAAGGCTCTTTTAAGTTTGAAGCTTGAATTACGAATGCTGTCAAACCAGTATCAGATCCTGTTTCATGCCATTCTCCTTGCTCCCAAAAAACTGCCTCCCCTTTCTTTATAAGAAGCTTCCTATCATCGATATCTCTAACCCAGCCTTCACCCTCGACTACATGGAACAGCTGTGGAACCGGTGCTTGATGATTACCTAATATGCCTTTTGGACCAAGCGTGATAATGCCAATATTCGTAGCTTCATCTGTTTTCATGATTTTACAATAGCTAGCAGACACAGAATTGTATTGTTCTATGCTTTTTCCTTTGCCAATTGTAATTAATTTCATTTACCATAATCCTTTCTTTTTATTGTCACAGGATAAACAGTTATTTATACGTTTTTATTTTCGTCATAAAATCCTCTATATCCTCACTAATAATCTGTTTAAATTTCACTGTATCCTTTTTATATTTTATCGTTATATATTGATTCATTAAATTTCGCTTTAACTGAATGGCTTCTAAATTGGCATAATCAAAACTTTCGATTAGTTCATTTCCAGGAATGGAGTCTGCACAGAAAATTAATCGTTTTTCTGTTGCTGCCAGCATACCCGGACGCACTATTTTTTTATAAATAAACACTTCCAATGAACATCTAAGAGATCCTTGTATCGTTTCATTTTTCTTTAGTTGTTGTTGCAATATTTGAACGTCTGCTATCATCCATTTCCTCCTCCTTCTCCTTTTATTACTTTACGGCTGAAGTCGGCAAAAGATTCCTAATCCATTAACCTTAATCATTAGGATTAATGATAGCCAGAATTTGATGGTCTTTCCACTCTCCATTTATTTTCACATTGCTTTTGGCTATCCCTTCTTTGTGAAACCCAGCCTTTTCTAATACGCGAATCGAGCCAACATTATGGGGCATCACTCCTGCTTCTAATCGATGTAGACTAAGTGTATGGAAGGCATAGTCAACTAATTTTTTCACAGCAAGAGTCATATAGCCTTTGCCGTTACTGTCTTTATCAAGAACATAACCAACAATGGCATTATGTGCTGGCTCTCGTCTTACCATGTATAAATTAACACTCCCAATTAACTCATTGGACTCTTGTAGAAAAATGCCAAAATGATAATCACTGTCTTGCTTTGCATTTTCTTTCCATGTGTTAATAAGCTGTTCTTGAAAATGCAATGTATAGAACTCTTCCTTCCGAGCAGTCGAATAGTCTTTAAAAAAATCTCGATTTCTTAATTCTAGGTTCCATAGTCCCTCTGCATCCTTTTCCTCTAATAATCTTATGTAAATGGGATCTGTTGTTTGAACCATTTTTATCCACCCTTCTAGATCTATATTGTAATCAATCTGCATAAACGAAAAACAACGAAATTTTCCGAAAATAAAAAATACAATCATTTAATCTTTTTCATTTTAGACTAGGTTATAATAAATAGCTTCCTAGTAAAAAAGGTTAATCATAAAAATACTATACTAAAGGTCTTCTTTCCTTATGGTTAATAAAATTGATTGCGTAAAATTTATAATCCTATAAAAAATTGATTTTTTCCATTTTTTCGAGACGATTGTTGTTAATCTGATAAACATTATTTCCTTCCACAGCCATTAACCGATTGTTATAAAAATACATGCCCGTACCTTCATCTATTCCAAAATGTACATGTGGCTGAAACTTTATAACAGCTTTCCTTAAATGATTTTCATCCATCCATTCACTAAAATGAACTGCAATAACTGTATTTTTCAACAGCCCTAATCCTGTTTGCCACTTAAAAACTTGATCTTCATTGTCATTTGCTGAAATGATACAATGCTCCATACTAATAAGAGCTCCCGCAGAAAATCCAGCAATTGGTACTCCTGCTGAAAATTGTTCTTGGAGAATCCTTGATAAAGATGTCTCGACAATATACTTTGCATATTGTTCCGTATTACCTCCACCAATGATAATCCCGGCACTATTCTTTAGCAGCTCAACGGCGTCTTTCTCTGAAATAGTTAGCAAAGGGATAAATTGGAATTCTGTTATTCCATTTTCTATCAATTTTTTTGTATACTTAGCCAGATACTCCTTCCAGTTTGGTCTATCGATAATTAGAAAAGAAATTTTTCCTGTTCGTACAGAAACCAGTTCGGAAAATTTTCTTGCCATTTTATAGGTAAATGGCGGGCCGCCGCCAAATAAGAATAAATGTCTATTCATTATTATCCTCCCATATTCTCTCAACCGTTAATATTTGCTTCCCTTCAAATATTAATTTATAAATATCAGGCATCTCTAAATTCTTCCAAAATGTATAATCATACTCCTTTGAAAAGTAATTCATCATTAAAACCATGATATTTCCATGTGTTCCGATAACAATTCTTTTATTTTCATATTGCTTTAGTATGTGAAATAAAGCTTGGACTCCTCTTTTTTGGGCTATTAAATTAGACTCTCCACCATCCCAGAAAAAGGTTTCCTCTCTCCAAACTTTTTCGATGGCAGTATTAAAATCAGGAATAGATCCTTTTGCCAATTTACGTTCTCTAAAATCGTGTATAAGCTTGATATCTGTTTGAAAATATTCTGCAACCCCTTCTATGGTCTGAATCGCTCTCTTATATGGGCTCGATAAAACAATATCGATAGCTTCCTTTTCCATTCGTTTAGCGACTTGTTTAGCAGCAGAAAGGCCTTTCTCCGACAAAGGCCTTTCTAATTCATCTGCCGAATATACGGAATGTGCATGCCTGACAAAATAAATCGTTGTTCTAGATTCCAAATTGTTCATCCCACCCAGCATTTTTTATTCATCTTTCAGAATAGAGTATACATTTATATCAAAGGCCTTTGCATTCTGTTCATAGTACTTTCTCAAAACACCTTCATGCTGAAAGCCAAGCTTTTGAATAAGTTTATTTGATGCTTCGTTTTCTAAATAAATCATAGCTCCCACCCGATTTAAATGAAGCTCTTCTAATGCATAGGAGACAACTTTTTGGACTGCTTCAGATGTATAACCAGAGCGCCCATATTCAGGATTGATTTCATATCCGATTTCTGCTCTCTTATGAGAAAGAACTAAATTGTTTAAACCAAGTGTACCAATAAGTCGGGTAGTTCCTTTGATCTGCATGCCCCATCTAATTCCTCGTTGATTTTCAAAGTTATTAGCAAAATGTCCAATTAATGCTTCTACTTGTTCCATACTTGTAAATGCTTCTTGCCCATAGTACTGCATAACTTCTTCATTGGAAAAATAAGCAAATAAATCTCCAGCATCCTCTTTCTTAATCTCTCTTAATAGCAATCTCTCTGTCTCTAATATTGGAAACATCCTTATTCCCCTTTTCTCTGCACGTCTTTTGTTTACCATTATTTTCTTATTATAAGGGATAACTTTAGATTATCCTAGGGGGACTATTTTATATGCTTTCACTTCCCTTTACTTTTTTATTCTCATCCAGACATTCAATTAAAATAGGAAAAATTCAGGGTGTAAATCCATTCTCTTTTATAGAAAATGTCGAGCTATCTATACGTTTATATGTAAAGAAGGATTTCTTTTTTCTTTTATTTTCCATTACAATTATTAATGCGTGGTATAATAGTTTGGTAAGCGATTAAAGGGAGGATAAACATTGGCGGCAATCTATTTTGTTTTTATTACGGCAATGATTTTATTGATTGTTCTTTCACTCATCTATTTTTGGTGGCGAACAGATAAATATGTGGAAAATCTTCAAGCAATTCGAAAATCATATTATGTTTTATTTTTTCTCCTTGTTTGTCTTGGAATTTTGACAAAGCAGCTGCAAATGTCTGACTGGACAATGATTTTGTCGTTAGCAAGTGCTGCCGTTTTCATTGATATTGCGGTTTTCCAAACACCTGATATTCTTAAAATTTGGAATACTGAATTTCAACATAGTAATTATATTCGAAAAACGATTCGCAAAAATGAAGAAGTATTAGGCTACAATGCTAAAAAGGTTCAGAATTTTACTGAAGTTATTTCCAAAACAGCTGATCATTTTATCGAACGTAATCTTCCCCAGCATTGGCGTCAATATAAAGATGAATTACGTACTTATTTAAACCTGTATGCAGACACATTTCAATTTCATATTGCGATTTTCCCTTTTGCAATTAGTGCAAGCGGGGATGATTTAAAGCAAAACTTAGAATCTGCTTTTAATAGTGTAGAAATTTGCTATAATATTAGCTTTTTAGACAGAGAAGTGAAAGAAAATATTATTCAAGATCTTCTAGCAGGGAAAAGTATCCCCTTAAAAGACCAAGAAAATAATATAAATAATGAGGATTTAGTCAAAAATGTTTTTATCGTTGCATATTATGGGGAAAGTTATAATATGTTGATAGGTATCAGCTCCCAGTTCGTCGAAGTGGATGGAATTGATGCTTCCCACATCCTTAACTTAGCACAAATTTTCGATTGGTACATGGTTTAAGGCTCCTTTTTACCTGCTTTGTAGTATAATAATATGTAGAAAAAAAGCATGAGCAAAATTTCACGATCTAAAGTTTTATAGTTTTGGAGATTAATAGCTTGTGCCGGATTTTATAAAATTTTCTATAAAGGAGGAATTGATATGGCAGAAAAAAAGAAAACTGCAATTGCTTCTACTCCTGCACCATTCAATAAACCAAAGAACCAGACAAAAAAATCAATGAATCCGAATAGGAGAAAGATGACTGTAGCAGTATCAGAAACATTTGAAGATATTCATGACATGAATAAGAAAGCACTGAACTTACTAGCTAAACGTGCCTAATGAAAAGAGTCTATAGAAAAGGAGGGGAGATTTCTACTCTAAAAAACCCCTCTCCTTTTCTAAGACTCTTCTTTTTTAGGCTATATATTAAAATCTTTTTAATGTCACGGCTTAATATTTCGCAATAAATGGTAAACGTATTAATAAATGGAGGTTCGGAAATTTGCCACTGATTTTTCCGATAGCAGGCGGTATCTTAATGACATTATTTTATTGGACGAATAACTAACACCATTTTTCTTTATTTTAGGAGTACTCTTATTTATTAAGCATAATCCTTAATGTTAAAGCTTTCACCAGTTTGAAGAAGGAGCTGGAAAATTAATATCATATATCGTTTACTTTCACTTTCTTGCTGTTATATTATATCCTGTCTTTCATTTTCTAAATTACTTGTATAAAAACACCAATTATACGGACAACCTATAAATAAAAAGTAACGAGGCAATTTTTGTATGACTTTAAAAAGAAAACAAATCCATAATCCCAATAGACGGCATATGTCTGTACCAGCCATGCATTTTTCTGTTTCCATATACAATAAACAGGCTTTAGCTATTTTAGAAGCGATTGAAAAAAGTAAAAGATGATCCTTTTCTTTTCATGGCCACTATTTTATTTTAGGTTCTTTCTTACTGTAGTGCATATCTGCTTGTAAATGCTTATCTACATAGGAATAAAACTTTTCCATTGTATCTTTTTCTTTTAAAATAGTTTGAAGCTTTTGAGGATCTTTCCTGACTACCTTATGTTTTTTTAATAGCTGAAATACTTCTGGCAAAATACTGATGTCTTCACTTTCTAAATGTAAAATCGATTGATCCTTTAATTGGATAATCATATTGACATGTAATGAGGAGCCTAAAAGATATAGATAAACAGTAGGAACTCGTTGCACATTAAATTCCACAGAAACAATGTCTTTATACCGAATGGTTCGTAAATTCCGTTTCTTTTTCCGTCTAAATAACCCGCATGGTGTAAACAGAATACCTAAATCATTAAAGCTTGTATAACATATGGGATAAAGTTTACTTGCATAAGGGGGATATTTCTTTCCATATACCTCGACAATAACTGGCAAGACTCTGTTTGTTCCAGGTGATACAAACTCACTCCACTTCATTTCCGCTCCCTCCTATTTATTAAATGCCTCCTTCAGCCCTTTTACCATTCGCTCTTTCGTTATCATCTAATTTATTCTGTTACAATCGATATATTGCCAAGCAAACACTTCTTTTCAAAATCCTATATTTAACCTAGTATATTCTATATATCACGAAAAAGTTATAAAGAATCATGCAATAGATAATTTATTCGCTAAGTACAAGCTATTTTCCTCTGAAAATACAGCAATTTTCTACAGCATATTTTTCAGCTCTCCCCTTTTTCAATCACCTTAAAAAGAGGAGAGAAATGACAAAAATCAGGAATGTTTTTGTCCCATTATCAGTTGATTTAGTTCTTCTTCTATTAATCCTAAATCTAAGCGCTCAAAAAGGGGAGCGACATATATTATTTCCTTAGGAAGTGTATATTGTATATGCCACTCTATATTTGTAATTCCAAGCATTGCTCTAATTTTACGCGCGGAAAATGGGAGAAATGGTTCAAGAAGGTGGGCGAGATTGACAATCATAAATGTACAATTTGCTAATGTCATTTCACCAGCCTCCTTATTTATTTTTACTTGTTCCCACGGTTTTTGTTGATCAAAATAGCGATTTGCAGACCGAATATAAGAAAAAATTTCTTCTAATGCTTTTTTGCTTTTTCCTCTTTTTATCCAATTACCAGCGCTTTGATAAACATCTTCTGTGCTAGCAATGATTTTTTGGGAAACTTGTTTATCAGGAACCTTGCTATTATAAGCTTTTTGAATAAACTTTAACGTTCGATTCACAAAGTTCCCATAGGCACCTAATAATTCACTATTATGGCTATAAATAAATTCTCGCCAAGAAAAGTCGGTATCCCTTGCTTCTGGAGCGTTTATCGTTAGAAAATACCGAATCGAATCAGGATCATATTTCTGTAAAATATAAGGAACCCAAACAGCCCAATTTTGACTGGTAGATAATTTCCTTTTTTCTAATGTTAGATATTCACTGGAGACAATATGGGTTGGTAGCGATTTTCTTCCCAATCCAAGTAAAATACTCGGCCAAATAACTGTATGAAACGGAATATTGTCCTTGCCATGAACATAGTAAGATATTGTTTCAGAGCCCCAATAATCATCCATATGAAGACCTTTTTCTTTACAAGCCTCCATACTTGCTGTTAAGTAGCCAGCTACCGCTTCGATCCATACGTAAATTTTCTTTCCTTCAAATCCTTCTAATGGTACGTCAATCCCATTAGGTAAATCTCTAGTTACCGCCCTGTCTGGCAGTCCTTCTCGCAAGTACCTTTTCGTTAAGGAAATTGCATTTTCATTCCAAAGCTGATTATCTTCTGCTTGTTTCACATAGTTTTCAAGCTCTTTCTGAAAATCGCTAAAAGTGAAATAGAAATGTTCTGTTTTCTTAATGACAGGTTCCTCCCCACAAATTTTACAGCGTTTATCTTTTAATTCTAGTGGATCTAAAATCGTAGAACAGTGATCACATTGGTCTCCTCTGGCCTTTTGCTTGCAATGGGGACAAATTCCTTCTACAAATCGATCTGGCAAAAATTGATTGTCCTTTTGGCAGTATGCCTGCTCTACTGTTTTTCTGGATAAATAGCCCTTTTTCAATAAAGTTAGAAAAATCTCCTGAACTGATGCATGATGATGTTTAGCGTCTGTTCTTGTGTAAAGATCGTACGAAAAGCCTAGCTTAGCAAAACACTGCGAAAATTCTTTATGATAGCGATCTGCTATTTCTTGAACGGATGAATTCTCTTGATGGGCGCGAATAGAAATAGGTGTCCCATTACAATCACTACCTGATACATAGAGAACTTCTTCTCCCTTTTGCCGAAAATAACGAGCTAAAATGTCTCCTGGCAATAATGCTGCCACATGACCTAAATGCAAAGAGCCATTCGCATATGGCCATGCTCCTCCTATAAATATACTCATATTTACTTCCTCCTTTTATAGAATTGCTTCCTTCTTTTCATTCATTTGAAAATTATTCTTCAAATAAAAAAGCATAAAAAAACGCCCTAATCTAAAAAGATTAGGACGAGTTAACCCGTGGTACCACCTAGCTTTACAAATAGTTCACACTATTTGCCTCTAATCAGTACGTCTAAAAAAACAAGAGATACTGCTGCTGTTATAACGAGTGCCTATCTCGTCGTAGTCTACTCACGAATCGCTTTCGGTACGAAGCTCCAAGGTCATTTTCAATAAGGTTCATTTGCCTCTTTTCCACCATCAGAAGCTCTCTTTAAAATCTCCCCTTATTTACTTTTCCTTATCAACGCTAAACAAATTTATTAAGACTTATTGTAAATAGATCCCTACTTAATGTCAACATCTTTTGGTTTAATTTGCCCTTCAGCTAAATGACAGCGCCTACATAAACATGCAGATCATTAGGAACGAGAATGTTTCCATCTTTACTGTACTTATCGAAAAGAAACCCTAGTTCTTCTACAAACTCATCATAAAAAGGATCGTCTTTTTGCGGAGAATAAGAAGCGGAAAGATTTCGACCAATAAAATGTTCTTTATTCATTTTTAATGGATTGGATACCGCATAATGTTCATATCCATTTGTGAAAAAATGCTGCAGACCCAAACGCTCAATATTTATTCCGCCACTAAACCCTTGGAAATTCGGACAGTATCTTTTCGATATTTTAGCAGTTTCCGAATTTAATTGACTCGTATGATCACGACTATTCCAAATGAGCATGACCTGACCATTTTCCTTCAGAATACGTTTACATTCCTTTTTAAAAACATTGGCATCAAACCAATGAAACGCCTGTGCAACTGTAATTAGATCTACACTATTATCTGCGATTCCCGTGTTTTCGGCTGATGCATCTAGACAGGTCACCTGTTTGAAGTCTTCCATTCTAGCTTTCAGAATAGATCTCATCTCATCATTCGGCTCTATGGCGAAAATATATGTGCCGATATTCGCAACTAACTCGGTAAAAATCCCTGTGCCTGCTCCGACATCTGCGATGACAAAATGATCATTCGAGCCACTATACTCGGAAATAAGCTCCTTAAAAAAACGTTTAGGATAACCTGGACGATAACGATCATACAATGTGGACTTCCCTGAGAATTTAGCCTTTGAATTCATTGTATTCCCCCTCTTTAACCATTCTCTTTCCTTCTTCCCTGATTTATCCTATTCCCACCATACTAAATAAATATTCCACAAAGAATATTACATTCCTGCTATTAATTGATAGGAACAGCCCAGCTTTCATTCTCGCTTTTATGCTGGACTGCAATCTTCAAATTTAGGCTTTAGCAACATAACTTGCCAATGCTTTTTGCACGTCATAAATGCTATTATCTTTTTTGAATTGTTTAGAAATGGCTGGCAATTCTGCACCAGAGATCCAAATTTTCAATTCAGCATCCAAATCAAAATGACCTGCAGTTTCTATACTGAAACGCGAAATACTTTTATATGGTACAGACAAGTACTCGACTTTTTTACCTGTCAATCCTTGCTTATCGACAAAAATTAGTCGTAAGTCTGTGAACACAATTAAATCTCTGACTAATTTATAAGCAAGCTCGATTGTTTCATTAGAACCGATTACGTTGCTTAATTCCTTTTCTAGTTCCTTCACATCTGTTTCACTTGCATTTCCCATCAGCCCATTTAAAAAGCCCATTTTATCAACTCCATAAAAATTTATGATTTGTAGCTTAATCTAATTATCCACTTTCTGTCTATTGTTTGCAAAATATACGCAAATATCTACTTGCCTTTCTTTTATACCTGTAATATTATTATTACATATGAAACATATAAAAAACGGAGACAAATTACTACTTATTCTTGAATCATTATCAAACCCATATCGTTTGAAAATTATCGCTATCTTGAAAAATGAAAAGAAATATGTCAGCCAACTAGCTAGAGAACTTGGAATAAGTAGACCTTTATTATATTTGCATCTTCAAAAATTAGAAAATGCCGAGTTAATTAAAGGGCATCATGAAATTTCTGAAGATGGAAAAGCAATGAAGTATTATGCGTTAATTCCCTTTTCTCTTCCTTTATCAGAGGAATTAATTGCAGACCTGGCTGACAGTGTCACGATTAAGAAAAGAAAGGAGTAAACCAAAAATTATTTCAGGAGGGAACGAAATGCAAGTATTCAGTGTGATCAATCTCTTTATCGTCAGTATTCCTATTCTAATTGTGCTTGGTTTCATATTTTATATAGCAAGATATATGAAAAGAGCGGAAACGCGCGCAGATGAAAAGTTGAACTTAGAAAGAGAAAATATAGCCTATCAAAAGGAACAAATAGAAGCACTAAACAAAGTGAAAGAAAGAATTGTAAACATCGAAAAATTGTTAAATGAGACAAATTAAAGGAGATAAATGATGAGCGATCTTTTATTACTTTTACCAACTCTACTCCTTTACATCTTCATCCCAGCTTTGCTGATTTTTATCTTAGTACAATTTCTAAAACGAAAAGAAGCGAGAGCAATAGAAAGATTAAAGGTAGAAAAAGATAGCCTTTCCATACATAAACAGCAAATGACCATTATTAATGACTTAAATAAACAACTTTATTCGATTGAAAAAATGCTAAAAGATGTAGAATAATCTACACCTTTTAGCATTTTTTTTATATCCATACATTATACACTCAAAAAAGGGAAAAATAGCATGAAGACTAGAAAGGAATGAAGTGATGTATGAAAAGACAAACATATATATTGGTACCATTTATTATTATGTTAATCCTGATAACCTTTGTTCAACCTATATCTACAGTTGCCATTAAATCACCAAATGTTGTTATGACAAAACAATATAAAAATATTGAAAAACTAAAATATCCATTTCTAGTTAGTGCCCCTAACAACAAAGCGCAGAATAGTGTAAACAAAATCTTATTACAACATATAAAAGCATCGTATAATCAATACATAAAGTTAATGAAAGAAATGGAAAAACTCAAAAAAGAATCGATCTGTAAAGAATCAGCATCTGCCTGTCAGTTCGAATACATAACCAACTATCAAGTGAAATACAACCAAAATAATAAATTAAGCATTTTATTTTCTGACTATCAATTTACTGGGGGAGCACATGGAAATACGGTGATAACAACCTATAATTTCGACCTCAAATCAGGAAAGCTATTAACATTGGATGACTTTCTACCTTCCAAGGAACATTATGGCAAAGTAACAACTTATGCAATAGCATATATGAAAAAACACCCAGAAATATTTTTCGCAGATCCAGAAGAATTCACGGATTTTAAAGTGACAAACGAAACGAATTTCTATTTAGCAGACAACGGAATTGTACTCATTTTCCAGCAATACGAAGTTGCCCCGTACGCTTCTGGCAATCCATCGATATTCATTCCGGCATCTGTACTCTCTAAATAAGTTAATTTAAAAAGTAAAAAGGTGCATTATTAAGTATTGCTCGAAGGGAAAAGCAACATCATCCGAAAAGACTTATTATGAAAAAGCTATTACAGAAACGTTATTTTTATAGCTAATTAAAAACACGGATAATTATAGAAGCTCGTTTGCAGGCTTTTATTAATTATTCGTGTTCGTCTTTTTATTGAATATTCAACTGCTATTTGTCTTTATTTTTTCTTTGTCTTTCTATTTCTGCTTGTAGGCGCCCTTCAGGAGCGAAATCTTTTTCCCAATTTGGCGGCTTAATAATTTTGCCATCTTCTTCTCTAAATCTTGGTTTACCATCTTCAAACAGCTTGCCCATATTTGCTTCTTGAACAATTTGGAAGAGTGAAAATGGTTCTACACCGGCAATGACAAAACTTCCTTGATTAAAATATTCTACATCCGTTAAAGCATCCATTTGTGCTACTAATTTATCGTCAACGGGTTTCTTTTCTGTAAGTATTTTATCAGCAGCTTTATTTAATCCCTTTAAAAACTGCTCATATAACGCTTTAAATTTACTTTCGTCCCCTTCTGCTGTTGCATATAAAAATTCTACTAACTCTTCTCCAGTCCAAACGGCTCGATTAACAGCTGTTTTTTCTGCGATTGCAGTAGGTTCTGTAGCTACTTCGTGTCCAAATGCTTCATGAAATTTTTTTACCATATGATACATTGTATTATTATCCATTATTACTCCTTCTCACAACTTCTGCCATTTCTTTCAATTAGATTAAGAAATGCTGATTTAATTAATCATAAATATTGTACCATTAGATTCCCTGTTTTGCAGGGGATTCGATTAATTTTAAAAAATTCCACAGCAAAAATCGTCTATTTCTTTTATATAACACCTTTAAAATACTATTATAATAATCTTTTTCAAATAGTGAAAAAACACTAATTTACTACAGTTTAATAGCCTGTTATAATACTAGAGGGAAAGAGGTGTTTAATCAATGGAGATATTTAGTATTCAAGAATTAGAAAAAGTAATACGTCATGTCGAAATTGAAGGACAAGGGGGAATTTTTCAAGAAGAAACAGGGAAACAACCTAAAGATTATCCGAAGGAATTCCTTGGTCGTATTGTTAATTACATTACCGATAATCAGTTAATTAAAAAAATCCAGAAATTAACCGATGATGAAGCACTTCACTTATTTGTAAAATCAGTATACGTTGTCTGTATTAAGGATTTACATAGCGCTGATGATATCCAAGAACAAGATCTTGTACAAAAAGTTTTTTCAGATTATTTAAAAGAAACATCGATGGCCTAATAATATATAAGTATATTTTGCAACATAACAAAGACTAGGATGGATTTCACCCTAGTCTATTTTTTCTCTATTTGTTCTCTTGATTGAATACGGTAAATATTACTGTATATAAGCTCTGTCGGATTTTTTTTGTATAATTTTTCATATTTTTTGTGGGCAATTAAGTTATCTTTCCAATTACGAGGAAAGACGATTTTCTCTTTTAATTCGTGAAAAATACTCATGATGTTCCCACCTTTTCAAAATGATAATCTATGTATACCCACCTATATTCCTTCTTTAAACCTAATATTCTTATCCATTTTTATATTTTTAGTGTAAAAGTATTTTTTGCTAAAAAGAATCACACAATAGTTGTACTTCCCTTCTTCTTTGCGTAAAATAAATAAATAGTTATCTATTTTTTAAAGGACAGGAAGTTAATTATGACAAAATTCGGTTGGGTTTTAACGTTGGTTGGGTTTCTTGCAATCTTAAGTAGTATTCTTTATCCACTTGATGTTATTAGTAAGCAAACGGTCTTGATTCTTCTTTTCGGAGGAGCTGGAACTATGTTTGTTGGTTCAATGATTAGAAACTTATCCCTTCTAAAAAAAATCCCTAAATAACTGGATGGAAAAGGGGTTAAAGCTAATGTCCATTTCCATCCAGTCACAAGGCTGTCTCTATGATAGGGACAGCCCTTTTCAATCATAAAAGGAGGAAAAATAATGGAAATTAGACAGCTACATTACTTCGTGGAAGTGGTGAAACAAAAGAATATGACAAAAGCCTCAGACAAGCTTCATATTTCACAGCCTGCGCTAAGTAAAGCAATCAAAAGCTTAGAAGCCGAGATTGGTTTAACCCTAATTCACCGCTCCAATAAAACCCATGAGCTTACAGATGCAGGGTCAGTCGTATATGAATATGGGCAAAAAATTATTGCACAAGTGGAAGAAATGTCATCTACCCTGCACGATATGACCAATTTAACTAGAGGAAATATTAATATTGGCCTTCCGCCAATCATCGGAAGCTTATTCTTCCCAAAAATAATCGCCGCATTTCATAAAGCATATCCAAATATCCAAATAAATATAAAAGAATATGGTGCGGCAAAAGTTGTTAAAAGTGTCGAAGAGGGTGAATTTGAAATGGGTGTCGCTGTACTTCCCTTAGCAGATGAAGCTTTTAACATCTTCCCACTTGTAAAGGAAGAAATGAAATTAATTGTACCTGTATCTCATCGGTTTGCAAATAGACAAAAGGTGCAAATGAAAGAATTAAAAGAAGAAGAATTTATTTTTTACAGTGAAGAATTTGCCTTATATGAAATTATGCGCAAAAAATTTATCCAAGAAGGATTTGAGCCAAATATTATCTTCAAAAGCTCCCAGTGGGACTTTATGGTTGAGATTGTGGCAGCAAATCTAGGAATTTCAATCCTCCCCGAATCAATATGTAATCGAGCAAATAATAATCAAGTTCGCTTTGTTGACTTAGAGCCTATTACCAATTGGGAACTAGTCATCATTACGAAAAAGGATCGCTATTTATCCGTTGCTAGCAGAAGATTCATTGACTTTGTTCTTAACAATGAATAAAGTCCATATATCTTCTAATATCATTATAACTATTAGTTATATTAACTATAATTACTATGTATTTTACGAATAACTAAGTTAAGCGTATGATATTCATATACGAAAGAGATGGAAGATTTCATTCCATCAAATGAATATCAGAAGGTGATCTCATTGAAGAATATAGTGATAATTGCTGGGCAAATCATATTCCTTCATGTTTTTCTTTTTATCGGGATGGGAATTAAAATGATTGTTACAATACCAATTCCTGCTTCAATGATTGGATTAATAATTCTTTTTATTGGTTTAAAGCTTAAATTAGTGAAAGTGGAATGGGTAGAAAAAGGGGCAGCTTGGCTGCTTGCAGAATTGTTGTTATTTTTTATTCCATCAGCTGTTGGAATTGTTAATTACAACGAAATTTTAAATATAAAAGGAATTGAAACAGTCTTACTAATTGCAATAAGCACATTTTTTGTTATGGGGGCTACAGGTTTTACTGCTGAAAAAATATATAACAGAAAGAGACGTTTTAGCAAATGATCAAAATTATAATTCTTACCATTATTACTTATGTGCTTTATCGAATAGCAAAAGCATGTTATAAAAAATATAATATGCCGCTATTTCACCCATTGTTAGTTACCCCTATCTTGCTGATCTTATTTATTACTGTTTTTCATATTCCAGCAACGACTTATATGGAATCAGCCCAGCCATTAACCCATTTATTGGGTCCGGCGACTATCGCTTTTGCTGTTCCTATTTATAAAAATTTACATTTATTAAAAAAGCATTTTTCCATTATTATTGTCAGTGTAACAACAGGCACATTAGTTGCCATCTTTTCATCCTATTTATTATCTATTTTGATTCGCTTAAACAATGATTTTATTATGAGTATTTTACCACGTTCCATAACTACCCCTATTGCTATTGTTGTTTCAGAAGAAATCGGTGGTTTGCCAACATTAACAACGATATTCGTCATTATAACAGGGGTTCTTGGAGGAATTATAGGTCCATATGCAATAAAATGGCTATCCCTTCGTTCTCCCATTGCAAAGGGCCTAGCGCTTGGAATGGGAGCGCATGGAGTTGGAACATCAAAAGCAATGGAATTTGGTGAACAAGAAGCGACCTTCTCGACATTAGCCATGATATTAGCAGCGTGGATTACTGTCCTATGGGGTACATCCTTAATTCCATTAATGCTTAATTTGACTGTATAATTAAGCAAGTTTTTGGTACAAGAAATAAATTTTAGCTTCGCTATTACTATCGCAGCCTTCATACACTTCACATGATAAGCGAAGTGTATGAAGGCTGCACTCTTTTTCCAACTAAAAAAGTTTTATCGATTTAGTATTAAAAATGAAAAAATGGTGCTAGAGACACTCTCCTGGCTTTAGGAGTCTAGGTGTCTCTAGCACCATAGTGTATATGATAAAAATGATCCAAAGAGCTCAAACAAAAATGTTTGCATTTATATATTTATTTGCGTTTATTTTAAGCTGGAATATATTTAAGCCCCAGCTTAAAATAAACGCAAATAAAAAAATCTCCATCGGTGGATAAGACCTCACAAGATTATCCACCTGGAAAATCTTGTGAGGTCCATCCTATTTTGGAAAATTCCTTTTTTATTTTGAATATATACTATTATTATTAACCACTTGAAGCTCTCTAGTTGTTTTTACCATGTCACTTCCGCAGATTGGGCACTTTGGTGTCTCACTGCTTTTAAAATTATCACGGATCCAACATTTACACGTATCTGATGTACAATCCCAAACCACCACTTCTTCTTTAACAATTTCTTCATTATTTCTTCTACCAAATCCCATTGCCAAATGAAGCACCTCCAGGAAGCTAATTATTTGTTAAAACTTTAGTTTTCCATCTCTGTTCATAAAAAGTAAAACATTACTTCTACAAACTCATTCATGAACTACAAAACGAAAGTCTTAACAGGATAAAATAAAAAACACTTGTAAACCAGAGAAAAACATAAAAAATCCCTAAACAAGTGTAAACAAAAAATATAATCTAAAAACTAATATTAAATATACCATATACTAATAAAAATGTCAAACAGTTTATTATGCCATACTTTCTACCTCCAATGCAAATATTATTTTAAAAACTACTTTATTTTTTTAAAATCGATTCGCCCCCTAAAAGGAATACAATTAGCTATTCTGACTTTAATATGATATTATTTTCAAAGTAAAAGTACTATAATATTGTTTTGAATTTATTGGAGGTTTATAATAGTGAACATTAAAGAATATACAGTTGAGGAAATTAAAGATCCTACCGGCATCCTTGCTGGCCAGCGTTTTGAATTTTTCCTTACTGTTGAGTTTGATGAGGAAGATGAATTAGCAAATGAAGATCATTTACAAATAAAAATCTTATTTTCTGTGGACGACAATGGTTCCCATATATTGAATTATCATTTTTATGATAGCTTAGAAAATAAATATTTGGATTATGGTTTAGAGGAAGATGAATTAGCAGAAATACAAGCATTTTGCAAGCAACATTATTTAGAGGATTAATATTAAACCAATTCCGTTCAAATGGAATTAAGCTAATAAAGCTGGAGAAAATAATCTCCAGCTTTTCTCTTTATACTTCTACCAATTTTCCATCCTCTACAATATGGTGCATTAAATGAGCCAGATAGTGAATAGGACCAAAGTCTTCTTCTTCCTCTTCTTCGCCTTCTTCATACTGGAGATCATTTAGGTGCAGGGCAACAAATTGATAAAAATCTTTTAATTGAAAACTAAAGCATGCTGTTGGTTCTTCCTTTTCTTCTTCATATTGCAGGACTAAGTATGATTCTTTACCTTGTTCGTCTTCAGCGTCAAAATATATAAAGAATCCGATATTTGTATCTAATTCAAATAATTGACGTGTACCGCCACTGGTAACACGATTAAAATCATCTTCACTTAGTTTTTGCACAATCATTTGGTCTACTCCATCTTCTACATGAAAATTCACCGTAAATTCTTTCATGTTATGCACCTCTTTCTTTCTCTATATCATTTAACAGATCAAAACAAACTGAACTTTAAACCCAATATGAATCACAACTGCATGATCCGCTAAGAAACAAACATCAAGCAAATTCATTTAGGCTTGATGAAAGTATTCTTTCTTATTTTATCCAAATAGCATTCATTTAGCAAAAAAAAGAGCCCCGTAGGACTCTTCCTTACATTTTATAGTTTTGTTACATTAACAGCCTGTGGTCCGCGGCTGCCTTCTTCTATATCAAAATTAACTTCTTGACCTTCGTCTAAAGTTTTGAATCCTTCTGTTTGGATCGCAGAATAATGAACAAATACATCTTCTCCGCCATCTACTTCGATAAATCCAAAGCCTTTTTCTGAATTAAACCATTTTACTTTACCTGTTGCCATTTTTTTATTGCCTCCTAGATTTAAATAACAAGGATATATCCTATCCTTCATTTACCTAGTTTCCCCAATTTATTTCATTTAAAACGTTGAAACATCAAATACCAATATTTTCTTCCAAATAAAAGGGAAACCACGGTATAAAGTAAGCTATAAACGATTACTTACTTCTGTTACGACTTCTAGGTCTTCTATCACCAGAAGAGTTCGGGCGTTTTCTATCATAGCTGCCGCGTTCTCCCCCACGATCAGAACGACGTCTGCGATTACCGCCGCCAGATCGGTTATCTTTTTTCTTTGAACGCAATGGCTCAACAGCCGTTAATTTAACTGGTGTAGCATCTGGCTCTTTTGTAAGAAGCTTTAATGCTGCTGCAAGAAGTGTTACAGAATCTGTTTCTTCTAATAAGCCTTCTGCAACTCGCTTATACTCTGCATAGTCATTTTCTTCAATAGTTTTTGCAATTTTACTAATTGTTGCTTGTTGGTTTCCAGCTAACACATCTGTTAGAGAAGGAATTGGCTTTTTCGTCATTGATTTCTTCGTAACATTTTCAATAATACGTAAATGATCAAGTTCTCTAGGAGATACAAATGTTACAGCTAGTCCTTTTTTACCAGCACGTCCTGTTCTACCAATTCGGTGAACATAGCTTTCTGGATCTTGTGGAATATCAAAGTTATAAACATGAGACACACCGCTAATATCAAGTCCTCTAGCTGCTACATCTGTTGCTACCATGATATCAATGCTTTGTTCCTTGAAACGGCGAATAACTTGGTCACGTTTACCTTGTGGAATATCACCGTGAATTCCTTCTGCAGAGTATCCACGTTTAATAAGGCCTTCTACCACTTCATCGACACGTCTCTTCGTACGACCAAAAACAATAGCTAGTTCAGGTGATTGAATGTCCAGCAAGCTGCATAACACATCGAATTTTTGACGCTCTTGCACTTCGATATAATGTTGCTCAATGTTTGTAACAGTCATTTCTTTTGCCTTCACTCTTACTACTTGAGGTTCAACCATAAATCTTTCTGCAAGGCTTTGAATTCTTTTCGGCATTGTTGCTGAAAACAATAATGTTTGACGAGAATCTGGCGTTTCACTTAAAATCCTTTCAATATCATCAATGAATCCCATGTTAAGCATTTCATCCGCTTCATCAAGAATAATCATTTTTAAATCTTGTAAGCGAATTGTTTTACGTTCAATATGGTCAATTAATCGACCAGGTGTAGCCGCAATAATTTCCGGCTTCTTTTTTAGCCCACGAATTTGGCGGTTAATGTCTTGCCCACCATATATTGGCAATGTACGGATTCCTTTTACAGAGCCGATACGATTTAATTCTTCTGCTACTTGGACTGCTAATTCTCTTGTTGGAGCAATTACTAGTCCTTGAACTGCTTTGCCAACCTCAATTTTCTCTAGTAAAGGCACACCAAAGGCAGTTGTTTTACCAGTACCTGTTTGAGCTTGTCCAATCATGTCCTTACCTGATAATGCAATCGGAATCGCCTGCGCCTGAATTGGTGTTGGCTCTTCAAATCCCATATTTGATAATGCTTTTTCTAAACTGCTGCTTAATTTAAAATCTGAAAAAGTTGTCAATACTTTTTCCTCCTTGTTATTGTACTCCGTTGATTGATATTCCTTAGAATATAGGGCCAGAAATGTCGTAGGATAGGATCTTTATCATTTTAAATGAATGGATTCCACTAATTTTAGCGCATGATTACTCTTATATAGACCTTAAAACACCGCCCTATTATTAGGGACATTATTTGTTTAGAAAATACCAACCTAGAGTGTATTGTTTTATTTTGTTATAAATATATACTCTCCATTTTATTTCACTTTTTTTCATTTTCCAAAACATTAAGGTAAATAGGATCAATTAAAAGCCTGCATACCATACTTTAGTGGGAAATTATGTGGTTTTTTAACGGATGAATATAATGAAGTTGATGGAGAATTTTTATCTAAATGCCAATCTAAGCCATTTATTTTCGTTATTCTTCCTTTCACTGAAAAACAAAGCTTTATGTGAAACATCATTAAAAAAGGTGATGCATTTTGAAAGGCATCACCTTTTTTTGTTTTTTTTATTAAGCTTTAGTTACGTTAGAAGCTTGTGGTCCACGGTTACCTTCAACGATTTCAAAAGTTACGTCTTGGCCTTCTTCTAAAGTTTTGAAACCTTCTGTTTGAATTGCAGAGAAGTGAACAAATACGTCTTGACCTTCAGAAGACTCGATGAATCCAAAACCTTTTTCTGCGTTAAACCATTTTACTTTACCTGTGTTCATTGTAAAACCTCCAAAAATGTGTTACACACTAAGCACCTAATATAACTTTTAGGAATCGATACGTCATTTAACATGAAAAAGCCGTAGCTGAAATGATGTAGAAGAAAATCGCCTACATACGTTGCAGCTACGACCACCTTATCCTTAAAACATATACCGAACTTAATTGCGTTACATTTATAATATAATTTTTTTGCGTTTTTGTCAATAACGTTTTCAAAACTTAAGAAATTTCATATTCTATTGTTTGATTTCATTATTACTCGATTGCTGCTTCTGCAGAATCAACCGTATGCTTTAACAGCATACTAATCGTAACTGGTCCAACTCCTCCAGGAACTGGGGTGATGGCAGAAGCTTTTTCTAAACAAGCTTCATAATCAACATCTCCAATATTGCCTTTATTATAGCCAGCATCCAAAATAACAGCACCTGGTTTAATCCATTCACCTTGAATAAAATTAGGTTTTCCAACAGCAGCAATCACAATGTCTGCCTGTTTGACATGATCTTCTAAATGAACCGTTCTCGAGTGGCAGGTTGTCACCGTTGCATCTTTATTTAAAAGCAATGCAGAAACAGGCTTCCCTAAAATCGGACTACGCCCTACTACTACAGCGTGTTTCCCATTAACTTCTATATTATAATGCTCCATAATTTTCATTATAGCTGCTGGAGTACAGGATGGATATTTACCAAATCCTAAAGCTGTTTGCCCATATCCAAAACTAGTAACACCGTCTACGTCTTTCTCAATCGCAATTGCTTCAAATGCTTTCCGTTCGTCTATATGGCTTGGAACGGGATGTTGTAAAAGAATGCCATGCACCTTTTCATCGTTATTTAATGAATGAATCGTTGCTAACAATTCTTCTGTCGTTGTTTGTTTATCTAAATGAATTTTTCTTGAATCTATGCCGAGCTTTGCACACGCATTTCCTTTCATTCGTACATACGTTGCGGATGAAGGATCATCGCCAACTAATATCGTTGCCAAGCATGGAGTAATCCCTTTTTCCTTTAAAGCACTTATTCTTCCTTTTAATTCGTCCTTTACTGCATTTGCTACTACATTTCCGTCTAAAATTAATTTTTCCGACATGTATATACCTCCTGGTAAATTATAAAAAGAAGTGCTTTATGCCCTTCTGCCCAGACGACCGGCTATACATATACACAGCTCCCATATGGTTATTTCCATTTATGTCGTCAGTCACTATGTATTGATAAGTTCATTTGTATCATATCATAGCTCCCTTTTAAAGAAAATAATCTTCCCATTATTTTCTTATAATAATAGAGGAAAGTACCAGATCAGCTTTATCAAATAAAAAAGGACCTTTAAATCTGATGATCAACTCAGATTTAAAGGTCCCATTCGTGTATTCATCGATTGAATACAATTAAGCAATGCATATATTTAAGGAAATACACATCTATTAAAATGGTGTAATGCCTAAAACAACGAAAGCCCTACCTCTCTTTCATCCTTACGGTTCCTAGACCGTGCCAGTGTGAATTTAGGGTGAATTGTGCAGAACACAAAAATACATTTTCGAAAAAATAATGGAAGGATTAATCCGCATTAGGAAGGATTTAAATGTGTTTTTGAAGATAAATGGAGTGTAATTGTTTTGAATGCTATTATATAGTTGTTCCGTTTACTTATAAATTTCTTGTTACTTTACACAATAATTCTACAAAATTCTGTTAAACCTCAAATACATACAAGGAACATCTTATCGCAAAATTTGCTTATAGTCAACCATTAGTTTCCCTATTTTTGTAAAAACATTATTTTGTGGATGGTAAAATCGTTATTCTTACTATTATCAATCTCCATTTCATACACTTAATTACCACAATTTGATCAGTGCGATTCCTGGCGTGTTGTTAGCTAGAGGCGACTGCATGAATCACATAAGCGCGGCACCTCCAGCTAACCAACCTATCATATACGTTTTAATGAGGATAGCCTTATTCCCTATTAACTTTCAATTATCCTGCGAACGGTACAGTTGCTTTGTGTATTTCCTTTTCTAGTTCGGCTGTTAAAGTATTAGTCCTTTCGACGCTCCAATCATAATATTCTGCCATGTATTCAATTACCGCATCTTTTACTTCCTTTACTTTTGCAATATCAAATAGCAGCATTCCTGTCCGTCTGAGGAGTACATCTGTCGGAGTCATTGCAAATTCATATTCCATTGCATAGTGAATTCGTGCAAGTAGGACCGGAGAAAGTTCTTCATGTTTCCCGCTTAAATCCTTCGCAAGTTCATAAAGAATAGGAGCATTACTGCCATATAGTCTTGCAATTTTTTCTGCTTCCTCTTTTAAGAGTCCTCCATTCATTCCTTTTGTTAAAATATCCTGGATATACGCAGAAAACCCTTTTGAACCACCGACATCTCCACCGGAAATTGGCATTGTCTTTGTCATACATTGTTTAAATGATTTCCCCGTCTTCTCTTGCAATCTAGCGGAAACAAGATTAACAACTGTTTCAGCCATTTTACGATAACCAGTTAATTTCCCTCCAGCAATAGTAATAAGTTTACTGTCAGACTCCCAGATTTCATCCTTTCGAGAAATTTCGGATGGATCTTTTCCATCTTCCAAAATCAACGGTCTCACTCCCGCCCAGCTTGACTCCACATCTTCTGCGGAAACAGAGATCGAAGGAAACATAAATTTAATTGCTTCTAAAAGATAATCTCTATCTTCTTTCGACATCGATGGATGAATGGGATCTTCACTATAAAAAGTATCTGTTGTCCCAACATATGTTTTGCCATCCCGCGGAATGGCAAAAACCATCCTCTTATCTGGTGTATCAAAATAAATTGCTTGTTTTAAAGGAAATACAGATTGATCAATAACTAAATGAACCCCTTTTGTCAGCTGAAGCGTTTTTCCTTTTCGGCTTCCATCAATCGTTCTTAATGTATCAACCCATGGTCCAGTTGCATTTACCACGACATTGGCATAAATGGGGTAAACCGCATTAGAGATAAGATTTCTAACTTCTACGCCTTCTATTTTACCGTTTTTATCATATAGGAAGTTCTCTACTTTCGTATAATTTATCGCCGTTGCACCACAATCAACTGCCTTTTTCATTACTTCCACAGTCAGGCGACTGTCATCTGTGCGATATTCCACATAATATCCTCCACCTTTAAGCCCATCTTTCTTAATTAATGGTTCTTTCGCAAGGGTTTCTTCTTTCGATAGCATTTTTCTTCGTTCCGACTTTTTCACTCCAGCAAGAAAATCATATACTCTTAAACCGATATTGGTGGAAAATTTACCAAACGTTCCTCCTTGGTGCAAGGGAAGTAACATCCATTCTGGTGTAGTTACATGTGGTCCATTTTCATACACCACTTCTCTCTCTTTCCCTACTTCTGCCACCATCTTCACTTCGAATTGCTTTAAATAGCGGAGACCTCCATGAACGAGCTTTGTTGATCTGCTTGAAGTTCCTGCTGAAAAGTCCTGCATTTCTACAAGTGCAACTTCCATTCCTCTTGCTGCGGCATCTAAAGCGATACCCGCTCCTGTAATGCCTCCCCCGATAACTAACACATCAAATTTATTATTCATTAACTGTTGTTGCATTTTTTCTCTACTACTTGGCTTCTTTTGCAAAGTAAAACCCTCCCTATATCTTAAAAAACTTGTTAGTTAAATAATTTCCTTACGTTATTCATTCAAAACAATTTGGTTCGTACATGATCTAAACACAAACAAAAAGAGACCACAAAGCTACATTACCAATTAAACGATAATGCTTTGTGGTCTCTCCATTTCTCCAGACAAAAAATATTAACTTGTTTTTATTATATCATATTAATCTATATATTCATAGTATTTATACTATTTTATTAAACTTTTAAACAGAAAGCTATTCCTTTTATTTAAAAGCCATCGTGGCTTTAACAGCTTTCTTCCAGCCAGTATATAATGCTTCTCTTGTCTCTTCCTCCATTTTTGGTTCGTAGGAACGATCAAGGCTCCATTGCTCCGCAATTTCCTTTTGATCTTTCCAAAAACCGACAGCTAAACCAGCAAGATAAGCTGCTCCTAATGCAGTTGTCTCATTTATAACAGGTCTTTCTACAGGAACATTTAAAATATCTCCCTGGAACTGCATAAGGAAATTATTTCGAACGGCTCCTCCGTCTGCTCGTAATGTTTTGACTTGAATATTCGAATCAGTCTCCATTGCACCCAAAACATCTTTTGTTTGATAGGCAAGTGATTCTAGTGTCGCCCGAATAAAATGCTCTTTTGTTGTCCCTCTCGTTACCCCAAACATTGCCCCGCGAACATCACTGTCCCAGTAAGGAGTCCCAAGTCCAACAAATGCTGGTACAATATAAACTCCATCTGTAGAATCTACTCTGCTTGCATAGTCTTCGCTATCTTTGGCATCTTTTATCATTCTCAATCCATCTCTTAGCCACTGGATAGCAGATCCGGCCACAAAGATGCTTCCCTCAAGCGCATAATTCACTTTTCCATCTATTCCCCATGCGATTGTTGTTAACAAGCCATGATCTGATTTTACTGCTTTTTCACCTGTGTTCATTAGCATAAAGCAGCCAGTGCCATAAGTATTTTTCGCCATTCCCGCTTCAAAACATGCCTGACCAAATAAAGCAGCCTGTTGATCTCCTGCCACTCCTGCAATTGGTATTCTATTTCCGAAGAAATGCCCTTCCACTGTATGAGCATATATTTCAGAAGATCCTTTTACTTCTGGCAGCATAGACTTTGGAACTGTTAATATTTCAAGTAATTCGTCATCCCATTTTAAATCATAGATATTAAACATTAGCGTACGTGAAGCATTTGTATAGTCTGTTACATGCGCTTTCCCACCAGATAATTTCCAGATTAGCCATGTATCAATTGTACCAAATAATAAATCCCCATTTTCCGCTTTTTGTCTTGCTCCATCCACGTGATCTAAAATCCACTTTACTTTTGTACCTGCAAAATAAGCATCAATTAAAAGTCCTGTTTTATCACGGAAAAGCTGATTATACCCTTGTGCTTTTAGTTCTTCGCAAATTTCATTTGTTTGTCTTGATTGCCACACAATAGCATTGTAGACGGGCGCCCCAGTATTTTTATCCCATACAACTGCCGTCTCCCGTTGGTTGGTGATCCCGATACCTTCTATTTGTTCCGGCTTAATATCCGATTCTGATAAAACTGTCGCAATAACTGCCAAAATAGAACCCCATATTTCATTTGCATTATGTTCAACCCAGCCTGGCTTCGGAAATATTTGTGTAAACTCTTTTTGTGCTACATGGACAATATCCCCTTTTTTATTGAAAATAATTGCTCTAGAACTTGTTGTCCCTTGGTCTAATGATAAAATAAATTTTTCCATAAAATAAAACCTCCCATTAGTAAATGATTATGCTACTTTTTTACCAATACTCTTACTTTCCCCTTTTGTCTTAAAAAATGCAAGTAATAATACAATGACAGTAATCGCTATCACAATCCAAAAGCTTGATAAGACAACCCCTTTAAAGATATACGTATAAAAAACGGCTGCTAGGGATCCACCTAGTATGGGACCAACAACTGGTATCCATGCATAGCGGAAATTCGATGATCCTTTGCCGGCAATTGGTAAAACAAAATGGGCAATTCTTGGACCAAGGTCACGTGCTGGGTTAATGGCATAGCCAGTTGTTCCCCCTAATGACATCCCAATTACAACAATAAGCAAACCTACAGCAAGCGGGTTAAGTCCCTCAGCGAAGCTATTTGCTCCAATAAACAATAACCCAAGCACTAACATAAACGTTCCTATCAATTCACTTAATATATTTCCAAAGGTATGTGGAATAGCAGGACCTGTTGAAAAGACTGCTAATTTTGCTTCCGCATCCTTTGTTGCACCCCAATGCGGGAGATAGTGTAAATATACAATACATGCACCTAAAAAAGCGCCGATCATTTGTGCCAAGATATATGGCAATACTTGATTCCAAGCAAAATCACCTGTTATTGCCAGCGCGATGGTAACTGCTGGATTTAAGTGGGCCCCACTGATACTTCCGACAGCAAATGCTCCCATCGTAACCGCCAGCCCCCAGGCAAGAGTAATCACAATCCATCCTCCCCCATTAGAGAACGCTTTCTTTAAATTCGCACCAGCTACGACTCCTCCCCCGAATATAATCAAAATCATGGTTCCAACAACTTCTCCCATAAACGCAGACATCAAAATCCCCCTTTTCCTTGTTTCACTCTGTTTTATTCTGATAATTATCTTAAAATGAAATACCCCTAAACTACCATCATACTAATATTTATTTTTAGCATAATTACAGAGTGATTGTCATTAAAACATGCAAAAAAGGAGAACACGACAGATTAAGCCACTAAAATTATGGTGACTACTGCGTGTATCTCCTTTTCTCCAACACATTAAATTAACTTGTAAGGTAATTGTAAACGCTTCCTGACAGTCTGTCAATTATTTTTATCGTTTTCACTATAAAAAAATTATTTACTTTATTTTTTGCCATAATTCTTTTTTTGAAGTAGTTATACTAGTAGCCCCTGCTTCAATTGCATTACTTATATCCTTATCCGAGCGAATCAAACCACCTGCAAGAATAGGTACATTTAAACTCTCTTTTATTTCTTTAATCATCCAAGGCATTGTTCCTGGAAGCACTTCGATATAATCAGGATGTGTTCGTTGAACTAGCTTAACGCTTTTCGCTATTGCATGACTATCAAGGAGAAATACCCTTTGGATTGCTATCACGTTTTTCTGCTTTGCTTTTAAGATAACCGATGATTTTGTAGATATAAGTCCATATGGTTTAAATTCTTGACAGATAAACTCTGTTCCAAAATCATCACTTTTTAATCCTTGGATTAAGTCAACATGATAAATCATTTTCTTATTTGCTTTTTTTGCAAGCAAACTTATATGTTTTAACTGTGAAACATGTACTTCTAAAAATACGCCAATTTCATAATCACTTTTTAAAAATGCTTCAAATTCCTTCATATTGGATGATGCTGGAATAATATGCTGATTCATTTCATTTCCCCCAAAAATATTTCATTCTTCTCCGCTTAATTATTATTCATTCTGCATTCACACTAGCGTTTCGATTTAAATTCATATAGTCGAAATGCTAATATGCAAACAGCAGAATAGGCGATACCTATTGAGTAGCCACCAACAACATCTGTTGGATAATGGACACCTAAATATACTCTGCTTGTCCCTATTAAAAGAATAAAAAAACAGGCAATTATGTAAGCCAGCACTTTCTTCCCAGTAGATTTAAGCAAATGTATACATAAGTATGCACATGAGCTGAAGAAAATTAGCGAACCCATAGAATGTCCACTTGGAAAACTATAGCCTTTTTCTATTATAACAGGCAATATATCCGGACGCTCTCTTTTAAAGAACCATTTAAGAAGTGTATTTAATAATGCACCAAAACTATTAGTTGAAATGAAAAAAATAACTAAAGCATACTTTTTCTTCCATAGTAAAAGTACTGTAATAACTAGTATCGCGGCTGCAATAAACAGACTAGATCCTAAAAAGGTAATTCTTTCAACCCATATTGTTAAATCTTCTGAAATGAATGATTGCGTAAAGTGGATGATTGTCTCGTCAAATGAAATAATATCAGAGCTCTTTACATGTCTTGCAATAATATAAAATAGCCCACTAAAAATCAGGATAATTGCTAACATTATACCGATATATTTTGATGTTATTCTTTTCTCCATGTAAATCCCTCGCTGTTATATTTTAGTGCTAGCTATTCCTAAAATAGTAAAAGCTAGCACCTTGTCTTTTTCTTTTTTAAGCTTCTTTTACAACTTTCTTTCTTGTTGTTTTTTTCTTTTTTTCCTCAGTTTTCTTAGGCTTTGTATTATCAATAGATGCTTGTAGTGCAGCCATTAAATCCATGACATTAGATTCCCTTGGCTTATCTGTGCCTGTCACTACCTCTTTGCCAGCTTTCTTCGCTTCAATCAATTCAAGAAGAGCTGTTCTGTATTCATCAGTATATTTCTCCGGAGTAAATTCTGTTGTTAATTGGTCAATTAATAAAATCGCTGTTTCCAATTCTTTTTTCTCGAGTTGATTTACTTCCGGAACATTTGGTACATCGTCCACTTTACGAACTTCATCAGGAAAATGTATGGTTTCCATTACGAGGGTATTTTCATACACCCTAATAATTGCCAGCTGCTCTTTGGAACGAATAATAATTTTCGCAATTCCAACTTTCCCTGTCTCAAGTAAAGCTTGTCTTAATAAGGCATAAGCCTTGTTCCCCCCTTCACCGGAAGACATATAATAGCATTTTTCAAAGTAAATGGGATCAATCTCTTCCATCTTCACAAAATCAATAATTTCCACTGCTTTATCTTCATTCTCTTTACGCAAATTTTCCAAGTCTTCTTCATCAAGGACAACATATTTTCCCTTTGCATATTCATATGCCTTCACGATTTCTTCTGGAGCAACTTCATTTCCACAAGCAGAACATTTTTTTTCATATTTAATCGGGGCATGACAAGCCTTATGAAGTGTTCTAAGCTTAATATCTTTATCTTCTATTGCCGAATGCAGCTTAATCGGTATGCTAACTAGTCCAAAACTTATATTTCCTTTCCACATTGTATGCATATTTATTCTCCCATCTCATTAGTTGAATGCAAAAGCAAAATTCATCATCGCTTTACTTCTATCTATTTATACATTGTGTCACCGGTTTTTTTTCATACTATTTAATTATTGGTAACAGACACTGTTCATACTTATGTACTTAAATAGTTATACTAGTAAGAGATAGTCAAATCAGGAGGATAGACAAATGCATAAAGCTGCATTTTTTATTAGTAATTATCATAAAAAAACAGACTCATTTGGTGTCAGCGTCATTGGAAATGAGAACATAATCCCTGTAGGTTCTTTTCAAAATGGCTTAAAAAGAGCAGAAAAAACAGCATTATTACAGATTATAAAAGAACATGCTATAAAGGAAGATGACAACTTTTATTTTCTAGATCCCGGAATTTGCGTAGAATTACAGTTTTCCTCTTTTCAACAGCATAGACTAAACAATCCTGTTTTTATCCAATTTTTATATAATAAAGATTGGAAAGACTGTACATTAGAGAATGTTATTGCAACAGAGTCTACGCCTATTACTCATGCTGATAAACCTCTTTTTCCCAATACCAAGATTACGAAACTTGATTATATTTTATATTTAAAAGAAGTCAGTCCATATTTACTTCCTTTTTTAGAAAATCGATTATTGACTACGATTCGATTTCCCCATGGTTTATTTGGCGAATCTTTCTATCAAAAACAATGTCCAGACTACGCTCCTTCTTATGTGGAAACATATAAAAACGAAGACATAGAATATATTGTTTGTAATAATGTAGAAACGCTTATGTGGCTCGGAAATCAATTAGCGTTTGAATTTCACATTCCTTTTGAAACAATTTATTCTAATAGCATGCCTTCTGAAATTGTCTTTGATCTAGACCCGCCTTCTGTGGAACATTTTTATATGGCTATTAAAGCTGCAAAAGTTCTGCAACAGATTTTGGAACGATTACAGCTTTTATCTTTTGTGAAAATATCAGGAAATAAAGGAATTCAGGTGTATTTACCACTTCCAGAAAGAACATTTACTTATGAAAAAGTACGTTTATTCACAGAATTTATTGCTAATTATATGATTGAGGAAAATCCAGAGCTTTTCACCATAGAACGATTAAAGAAAAACCGCAGAAACAGATTATACATTGACTACATCCAACATAGTGAAGGAAAAACAATTATCGCTCCCTATTCCATTCGCGGTAATAAAGGCGGATATGTTGCATGCCCAATTGCATGGGATGAATTAACAGAAGATCTTCATCCTAGTCAATTTTCAATGGATGTTGTATTACAAAGACTTCAAAATGGGATTCATTCTTTCGGTGGTTATTTTGAGGCAAAAGAAAAACAACCTTTCCAGCAAGTACTAGATGTGTTAACAAATATAAAAAACGAGGAAGGGACAGGAAAACATCTAAATAGATAATTGCGAAAACGAATTATCAAATCCTTGTATTTAAACATAAAGACAATAAACGCCCAAACAATGGTACGGAATTTTTTCTGTCTAATGTTTGGGCTTATTTCTAAAATACTATTAGATATGCGTGTTGTTATTCTAATGTGCATTCTTCAATGGGAATAGTGACAAATGACTCGATGACTGGATGCCTTAATGTTTTGCCTTCTGTCCATTCTAAAAAGGAGATTTTGACAGTGAGTGCTGGTCGCAGCCAGACTCCATCTTTCGCTTCCTTAAGATTAACAAAAGAACTTTCTTTTATAATGATTGGCTCAATCGCCTTGGAGACAGCAGCCCAGTCGTTTGCGGTCAATTTACTCGAACCGGCACTTCCAATATAAACCAACTGTCCTGACTCATCAAATAACCCGAGGTGGAGAGAATGAACCGTTTTATGTTTAATTGTTACTCCTCCCACTATAGCAATTAAATCCTGCTCTTTTTTTCTCTTAAGCCATCTTGCATCTTTTCCGCCCAGAACATAGGAACTGCCAAGATCCTTGCAGACGATTCCTTCCAACTGATGTTGTTGACAAACAGTGAATAAACCTTGCATATCAGCAAAATTTTCAACAAGTCGAACAACTTTCGTCTCAGCTATTTTTTCATGCAATATTTTTTGTCTTTCCAGTAACGGCTTATCTACTAACCACTGTCCATCGAGGAACAGGATATCAAAAACCATATAGGTAATGGGAATCTCTTCTTGCAGACCACTTAATCGCTCAAAATTTCTCACTCTGTCCCGTTTCATTACTTCATAAAAGGATGGTTTCCCATCCTGCAAAGCAATAACTTCCCCGTCGAGAATACAATTTTTTGCCTGTACGAAGGAACTAGTCTTTAGTAATTCAGGATATTGCTGCGTTCTTTCGTTTTTCTTTCGATTAAATAATTTTGTGTTCTCTCCATCATAGTAGGAGAGAATTCTTGTTCCATCCCACTTAACTTGAGCTATCCATTGATCCCCTTTTGGAATTGCTTCTGTTAGTAGTGGTTCAAACGGCTTTATTGGTTTCATGTCCTTTATTCCTTTTATCCTTACCATTTGCAAATGGAAAAAAATTATACAAGATTTTGTCTAGTTTTCCTCTTTTTGGCGCTCTTATCCTTGCTATTTTCCTGCTAAAAATGCAGGTTATTGTCCATTTTCTAATCATTTTAAAATCTTCTCAAGACGGTAACAAAAAGGTCAGTTCCTATTCCACATAACATAATGTTGAATAGACCTAACCTTTTCCTCCCATACTAACCAACTACTGTTCTCTGCAAATTTATTTTAAATGGTTTTCGACATATTGTTTTGCTTCTTGTTGCAGTTTTTTATATTGAACAGCTTCTTCCTCGAAATAGGACTTATTCGATACGGAAAAACTTTCCATCGCATCCCATTTAAACGATACATCAGCACGATAAACATAAGTGGCATTGCCAATTAAATCAATACGATATTGATCATTACGATGATGAACATAACAGCGGACTTTGCCTCCATTATTATACACATCTACATAGGTATTTTCTTCATTAAACCCATTTAGTATGGAAACAAGGGTTGAAGCAGACATAGCAGTTCCGCAAGCATTTGTAAAACCTACCCCTCTCTCGTATGTACGTACATAAATGTTACCTTTTTCTAATATCGATACAAAGCTAACATTTACACCGTCTGGAAAATACTCATTCGGACCATTCACATATTTACTTAATGTTTCTTGAATATCAGAATCAAGTACTGCTTTATCTACAAGTGTAATTAAATGTGGATTAGGCACAGCTAAAGCAGTAAATAATAAATCATTATTTAATCCCGGAATTTTCCCATTTATTAGTGTAGTCGATTCTACCTGTAATGGCAGGTCCTTTGTTTGAAAAGATACAGGAGATATTTCTACCAAATACGTTGGAATATTAGGATAAATATCTGCTTCGTTTTTCACCTCTAAATTAGCTTTCATTGTTTCAATCACTGCTTCCTCTACCTGAAGAAGTTCACAAACATATCGAGCGACACAACGAATCCCATTTCCACACATGGAAGCTTCGGAACCATCGGCATTAAAAACTCTCATTCTTGCATCCGCAACTTGACTAGGCATTACAAAAAGAATACCATCCGCCCCTAAAGAAGAACCTCTATTACATAACGTTTTAGCTATCTCCGTTCTTTCTTCTTCGGAAAACTGATAGGCGTCTGAAATTTCATCTATTATTAAAAAATCATTGCCACTTCCATGACATTTTGTAATTTTTATATTCATTTCATAATTCCTCCAAGCTGAATTTGTTTCTTATTTATTTTACTGTTCCTTTGTCTAACCTGCAATCAATTCTTCCTGACTAAAAAAGAGAAAACCTTAACAGCTTATAATCAAGTCGTTAAGGTTATTTCCATTCATCCATATAAATAATCATCATCTAATAGCTTCTTTGCCCATGAAATAGATTCTGCATATACTTTAAATAATTCTTTTTCTTGAATATTTAATTCTTTACAACCAAGTGCAATTCCGGGCCAGTCAGCTGTTTCTGCTGCAATGACCAATTGAAGCACGTCTTGTTGAACATTTTTCTGTCCTGATAAAGCTTGTACAATTGTTTCATCCAATGGTAGATCGGAAAGAATGCTATCCATATCCCTGTTCATAATGGTATCCATAAGAGAGAACATGCCCGTCAAAAAAAAACTTCCATATTCAATCCTTCCCGGTACAAGCTTTGCTACTGATTCGCACATTTTAGAACGTATTAAGCAATTATGCATCACTTCTAAAGAAATTCCATTCTTCCAGTCCTTTTCCCTAACTGTAAGAATATAAATCCATTTTCGAAGTTCTCTAAGCCCAATATATATAATGGCATGCTTAATACTAGTTACTTTTTGTTTTACTCCATATTCTAGTGTGTTAATTAATTTTAAAAGCTTATAGGATAAAGAAATATCCTGTTCGATCAATTTAGAAATACGGTTTATGTCTGGATTTTCATCATGTAGTAGCTCAAGAATCTTATAATACGTCGGCATATAGGTTGGCACATCATGGGAAGACATAATGAATGGTCTTGAGAAATAATAACCTTGAAAATAATGATAGCCTCTATTTCTTGCTTGTTTATACTCCGAACTTGTTTCAAGTTTTTCAGCAATTAATTCAAGATGATGCTTTTTAGCAACATCTTCTATTTCTGCTCGCACTTCTTTTGTCGTATTTTGAAAATCGACTTTAATCATATCTGCTAATCTTAGCAAAGAATAAGAGTATGGGTTACTTTTCTCAAAAATAAAATCATCTAAAGCTAGTTTGTAGCCTAATTGTTTGAGTTCTAAACAAATATCTATTATTTTTTGGCTTGGAACAACTGTTTCTAGAATTTCTATTACAATATCCCTTGGGTGAAAATATGTAGGAAGCTTAAGTTCTAATAAATTCTCCGTAAAATTAATAAAGCAAGGTTTACCATCTGATAATTTATCTATTCCAATATTAAGAAAACTATTAATAATAACATCTGTCGTTGCCTGATCACCATTCACATTGGGGAAGGAATTAATATTGTTATGTCTATAAAGTAGTTCATATCCATAAACTTCTTCGATTCGATTAAATAGTGGCTGTCTCGCCACAAAAACTTCCATTTATTTACCTCCGTCAATCTTTTTACGCTTAGTTATTGTCATTTTAATAAATTTATAAGTAGAAGGTTGTCGAACCTTGCTTGTAAGAAAATAATTTTTTCACAAAAAAATGTCATCATGAAAGTTTAAGGATTATCTAAGTTGTATTTAAAGGGAATGAAGAATAGATTCTTTGATTCTAGGACCTTGATAATAAAAATGATAGTTTATCTAGAAAAAAGAACTTTTTTGCATACTATTTTTTTAAAAGTTTTTTTGAAAAAAACGGGGAATTCTAAAAATATATAGAGCAGTCTGACATATCGTTAAATAGAGTAAAGCTGCTAAGACAAAAAGCATATACTCATACACAAACGAGTGATGTCAGACTGCTAGTGACAACTTCTGAAATAAGAAAATAACTTCAAATTTCAGAATGGACGTGTCTTAGATTAATGTGTATATTGAAGTACAAAATTAATCAAAAATAATGAGGATATGAAATACAAAGGCAGTGAAACTTCTTTCGCTTTCCCTAATGCAATCTTTAAAATCGGGTAAAGAATAAACCCAATAGCCATGCCATCTGCGATACTGTACGTAAACGGAATCATCGCAATAATAAAAAAGCTAGGAAAACTTTCACTTAAATCCTTTAAATCCAGATTTCGGATATTCTGCAGCATTAACCCTCCAATAATGATTAAAATTGGTGCAATGGCACTGTCTGGGATTAATTTAATGACAGGAATAAAAAATGCTGAACAAATAAACAGAAAACCTGTCGTTACAGCGGTTAAGCCTGTTTTCCCACCAGCAGTCATACTTGCAGAACTTTCCACAGTAGCTACCGTTGGACTTGTGCCAAATAAACTAGATAGAAAAACAGAAATAGAAGTAGCTCGAAAAGCTTTTTGAAATCGCTTAGGTTTGTTTATAAATTGAACATGATTATTGACCAATCCAATATTTTCAAACACAAGTACCATTGTAAGAGAAAATACGGCAATCCAAAAAGGAATCGTTACAAGTTTATCAAAAGACAGATGGCCGAACACACTCCTGTATTCTTGAAGGTGAATCGATTGGCTACTTCCTGCGTTTACATTGATCAGTCCAAACAGCCAAGCAATGAAAGTACCAACAATAATCGTAATCAGAAAGTTTCCCTTCACATTTCTTAAAAACAGAATAATACTTATTAAAAATGTGAGTACTGTTGCCAATACATGTAAATCATTAAAAGATCCTAAGGCAATAATTGAATTTGTTCCTCTTTCTACTATCCCGCCTTTTTCCAAACCAATTAGCATTAAAAATAGACCTAATCCAACGCTAATCGATTCTTTTAACGAAACAGGAATAGAATCACTTACAATTCTAGCTAGTTTGGTAAAAGCCACAATCATAAAGAGAATTCCAGAAACAAACACTACTGCCAACGCTTCTTGCCAGGTTAGAGCCATTGAATTTACAATGGTATAAGAAAACAAAGCATTGATACCCATACCAGGTACAAGCAAAACGGGCACATTTCCATATAAGCCCATTAAAAAACAGCCAACAACGGATGTTAAAATGGTTGCAATGATTGCTGCTTCCAATGGAATACCTGCTTCTGCTAAGATTAAGGAGTTTACTACCACGATGTATACAACAGTAAAAAACCCAATAATCCCTGCAAGTACCTCTTGTTTAATGGATGTTTGACTTTCCTTTAGCTGAAAAAATGAAAAAATATAATCTTTCATCAGATATACCTATTTAGTTGTATCCCTCTCCCTACCCGCTTCCCTATAAATACAATATAAGCATGCCAATGATTGACATGACTTTTAGCATTCAATAAGGTAGCCACAAGAAATTATGATAGCAGATTACCAATGTTTTGCCAATGTTTTTCAGGAGAAAATACTCATTTTTTCCTACTTTCCTTTTAGTGGTTTATTATTATTTAGTCAGTTTTCATTAAATCAGCTTAGCAAAGGAAAACTTTCTATGCTCAACTCCACCCATATTAATGATTCGTATAGGCGAATAACTTTGTTAATATCGCATAGAGGTGAATAACCTCTTTATCAGACGCGTGGTGATCAATTGTCAACAGCGGCAGATTAGGATCTTGAAAACGTTTTGCCCATTCTTTCGGCATCCAGCCCTTTCTTAACTGAGCTAATTTATGACCATCTTCTTGCTCAAACTGGTACTCCATGTGACCAAAGGTTTTTTTCATTATGATTGTGTCTTCCCCATAAAGAAATTGGTTCACTAATCGTTTTTCGGTCTTTATTTCTAAAATTCTGCTGATTATTTTTTTATCCTTATTCTGTATATCTATTCTGTCTCTTTTTAAGGTAAAAACATATTGGAGATCCCCTTGCGTATTATAAAAGCCGTACGATTTTGTATAAAATCGATCGAATAAGAATGGTAGATACCAACGAATGACTGAGAATTTTTCATCTTTTATTTCCCCTATCTCTTGTCCTTCTCTATCAAAAACAATCATTCTTAAGGATGGGGCAGGTAAAAAAGATAAAACTACCGTATTGGATTTTAAAATGGATCTTGCCTGTCCTACGGAGAAAAAATTATCCATTTTCTCTAAACGCTGTTTATGTAAATAAAATTGACAAAAGCAAATTACACTGTACATTGCAAATGGGACTAAAAGGTAAAGAAAAGTAATACTTGAATGATTCAATAAAAATATGCCTATAAAAAGGAATAGAGGAATACAACTAATTAAACTAGCGTTCAAGGAAGATATGGCTGTATATTTATAGTATTTTTCAATATTCATCATGAAGACTCCTTTATATCCATTCTTGTAATGAAAGGTTAGCGCGGCTGTGCACTTATCTTTCTCATTCTTCTTATTCTATTAATTTCTATTGAAATCTATGATTAATTAGAAGAAAAATTTTAAAAGAGTCTAATCTATTAGTAAGTATTGATTGTGGAAATATAAAAACCGAAAAATGACAGCCTATTCGTTAAAAAGCGGGTCACCGAAATTGGTCGCTGATTTAAACGAATAGGCTGTCATTTTATAAACAGTTAATGATCTAACAATGATTATTTGATAAAACGAATCGTTAAAGGAATATGATAATCCTGGCCTTCATAAGCCTTAATGGCAGCGATAATTGTAAATACAAATGCCATGATTCCGATTATTGGTAAAATAATAAATCCTATTAAAAGAAACACAAGAATCCATGCTATAAAGGAATAAATGGCATAAGAAATTAAAAAGTTAAAATATTCTTTACCATGATAATCCACAAAAGGCGAATCCTTTTTCACGAGCCAGATAACTAATGGCCCGATAAAAGTAGTAAAAAAACTAGACACATAAATCAACATCGCAAAAACTCTATCATCATTTGATGATCTGTCTTTATTTAAATCCATGAAAGAAACCTCCAACTAAAATAATAATTGCTATGTTATTATATACGATTATTTCATATAAATGTTTCATTTTGAAATAATTTATGTCCAATTAATTGGCGGAAGTTTTCATCCCTCTTTGTTATAGTGAAATAATTTACCTTTCTTTACATCATTTCATTAAAATTTTACAATTTGTTTGTATTTTCCTATTTTCAATTTCACCGAAATTTTGTATGATATAGAAAAGTAATTTGTTATCATGAGATAATAATTAAAGATGGGAAGGCAAATGGTGCGCCACCGCTTTGGTTCTAGTGGGTTCGATTCCCACCCCGAAATTTTTTTTCAAATGGATTAAAAATTTCGAGGGTGGGCTTTTTCTTTTTCATGAATAAGTTCTGCCCTCAACTGGAGGGATTATTGTGTTAAAAAAAAGAGATCTTGAGGAATGTCAAGCGTTATATCCTTTAATGACGCACCCTGATGTCTTCCCTTTCGTGCGTCAAAAAGCTTATTCATATGAAGAATACCTTTTTCTTACCAAGCAGACAATAGAAGCGGAAGAAAGAGGAGAACTTATCTCTAGAACGATATTAGATGAATGGCAAAATCCGATTGGTACCATTAATCTATATGATATAAACGAAAATATCGGTTTCCTCGGTACTTGGTTGGGAAAACCTTATCATGGCATGGGATACAATCAAATAGCAAAAGAATTATTCTTTGCTGAAGCATTTTTTGAGCTGAATATTGAAAGTATATTAATGCGAATTAGAAGTAATAATATCCGCTCACTAAAAGCGGCTGAAAAGCTTCCCTATGCGGTGTCAGCAAATGAAACAAGAAGTAATCTGTTACAAATTTTAAATACTTCTGGAATCCCTTATCAACTATTCGAAATTCCTAAAGATTTATTTACTCTATACACTTTACGTCAAAATACGGAAGAGACGACAAATGATTGTAGAGAGGCGTAATTTAGCTCCGATACTAAAATAAGATCAGTCGATAGAAAAATAACTATCACTGATCTTATTTTTATTCTTCTATAATAATCTAACGAAAATTGGATGGAGAAATCCTCCATGTATTCATTCTCGCCTATGAATGAATATCATAGTAAATTATCGCTTCTTTTTATAACTTTGATAATTCTTGTTTCCACCAGAAAGATTATAGATATTCATAAATCCTAAATTACGTAGTACGTTTTGGGCAGCATTTCCGGTTACACCACTATTACAATAGGTAACAGTGAGTAAATTTGGATCTAGTTCCTTGCATTTCTCTCGCAAATCACCCAAAGGGATATTAATAGCTGTATCCACACATGAAGCATTAAATTGTTTTGCAGAGCGTGTATCAATAACTTGAATAGCCTCTCTCTTTTCTATCTTTTCACTTAAATCTTTTGGCGTGATTAATTGATTTTTCTTCTCAATAGCATTCTGTAAAGCCATTCCAGTATACATAACAGGGTCTTTTGCCGTACTAAAAGGCGGGGCATATGCAAGATCAAGATGAAATAAATCTTCCGCTTTTGCTTTAAATGTAATGGCTGTAACAAAAACATCTATTCTTTTATCGACTCCTTCTTCCCCTACTATTTGTACACCTAAAATTCTACCTGTTTTGCGATCTGCAATTGCCTTAATGACTAATTGTTTACCACCCAAATACTCAGCTCTTGCAGGCTTGATATTATGGAGAACTTCTATATCATAGCCTTCCTCCAATGCTTCCGTTTCGTTCATACCAGTTTGTCCAACAGCTAAGTCAAAAACACGAAGAATAGCAGTTCCTAAAATGCCTCTATGTTCTAAAGCCCCCCCTGTTATAACATCACCGGCTATTCTTCCCATTTTATTTGCTGTGCTTCCTAATGGCCGATATAATGATTTACCGGTAATGAGAGAATAGCTCTCTGCAACATCCCCTACCGCATATACATTAGGTAAGTTAGTTTGCATCCTATTATTTACGGCAATAGCACCAGAATGTCCTATATTTACACCGATTGACTCTGCTAAGTGAACATTAGGCCTAACCCCTGTTGCTAAAATAACCAAATCTGTTTCTATAACATTTCCTGATTTTGTTCTTATTTCGTTAGTAGTTATTTCACTAACTTCCTCATTCAAAAGAAGGTTAATCCCTTTTTTTACTAGATGTTCTTCTACATATGTAACAATATCTTGATCCATATGTGATAATATGTGATTACTGCGTTGCACTAATGTAACCTCTAACCCTCTGTTTGTTAGCTGTTCAGCCATCTCTAAACCAATATACCCTGCACCTATAATTGCAGCTCTTCTTGGCTCCTTCTTTTTTATAAACCTGTCAATAGCACTTGTATCTTGAATGGTTCGAATGTGGAAAACATGGTCTTTTTCTACCCCCTCAATTGGTAGCGTTAAAGGTGATGCTCCTGTTGCAAATACTAATACATCATAAATATCCTCTATCACTTCATCTGTATCCAAGTTTTTCACTTGGATCTTTCTACGATTTACATCGATAGCGATAACCTCATGCCTGACAAAAATATCTACATTATATCTTTTCTTAAACCAAGCTGGATTTCTCGGTGTTAAACTTTCTATTTCATCAACTTCTCCGCCTAAGAAATAAGGAATCCCACAACCGGAGTAAGAAATGTCATAATCGGCATTATAAAGTGTGATTTCTGCCTGCTCGTCATTTCTCCGTGCTTTTGCCGCTACTGATGTACCTGCCGCTACTGATCCTATGATAACAATTTTCATGATCACCCTCCTAAAAATAATAGTGTATTTTATGATTTATCTTTGCCAGTACTGTTCCCATAAACGATTTTTCTTATGTCTATTAAGAAATGATCGATAGCCATAAGTATAAACCAATTAATGTAATCAAAAGGGTTGGAATGGTTAAAATAATTCCCGTCTTAAAGTAAGTTCCCCATGAAATCTTGACCCCTTTTTGCGACAATACATGAAGCCATAATAAAGTTGCTAATGAACCTATAGGCGTGATTTTTGGTCCTAAATCAGAGCCGATAATATTAGCATAAATTAAGCCTTCTTTTATTACTCCTGTTGCATTTGTATCCGCTATAGCTAAAGCATCAATCAAAACAGTAGGCATATTATTCATAATAGAAGAAATAACAGCTGCAATAAATCCCATACCGATTGTCGCAATCAACAAGCCTTGGTCGGCAGCTACTTGAATAAGACTTGATAACAAGCCTGTTAACCCTACATTACGTAGTCCGTAAATGACTACATACATTCCGATCGAAAAGAAAACAATTGACCATGGAGCTCCCTTTATTACATTTCTGATAGATACTGCTTTGCTTCGTCTTGCAAAAATAAGAAATACAAGAGCAATGCCGCCAACAACAGCGGATACCGGAATCGCCAGAACTTCACTGCCTAAATATCCAATTAGAAGAAAGGCTAAGATTATCCAGGAAATCCGGAACATTTGTCGATCCTTAATAGCTTCTGCTGGCAACCTTAGATGGTTTAAATCATATATTTTAGGAATTCTCTTATGGAAGTAGAGATATAGAACAAGCATACTTGCCAATAAAGAAAATAGATTTGGTATAATCATTCTAGAAACATATTCAACAAATCCAATTCCAAAAAAATCAGCAGAAACAATATTTACTAAATTACTGACGACTAGGGGTAAGGACGTGGTATCCGCAATAAAACCACTTGCCATAATAAATGGAAGAACCATTCTTTCTTCTAACTTTAATGCTCGAACCATCGACAGCACAATCGGTGTTAAAATAAGCGCTGCACCATCGTTTGCGAATAATGCTGCCACAAGAGCACCTAAAAGGGAAACATAGAAAAACATTTTTAGCCCGCTTCCATTGGCCATTCGAGCCATATGTAGTGCTGCCCATTCAAAAAAACCTATTTCGTCTAAAATAAGGGAGATGATGATAATGGCGATGAATGCAAGTGTTGCATTCCAAACAATTCCAGTCACATCTGCAACATCATGAAAATCTACTACCCCGACTAATAAAGCTAATATCGCTCCCCCGCAAGCAGACCAACCAATAGAAAGGTTTTTGGGCTGCCAAATCACAAAAGTTAATGTTAATAAAAAAATAATAATTGCTAAAAATGTGTGTAGCAAATCAAGACTACCTCCATTAGTTACATAATATTTTAATGCCTTTTTCTTTTAACCTTGTCATTTTTCCATGCTGACTTGGTATATGCTGTAAAAGTTCATTTATCAATCCATCATATTGACTTGCTTTATTTAATGAATAGAAGACCCATTGACCTTTCTTCTGTTCTTTAACAATCCCTAAGTCCCTCATTTTACGTAGATGCTGGCTGATAGCTGGCTGCGACATATTATATATTTCTACCAATTCGCATACACAGCATGCTTGTTCAGACAACAAACTAACAATTGATAACCTTGTCTTATCTCCAAGCAGTTTTAACACATCTGCTGTCTCTTTTAAAGATAATACATTTAAAGATTGGTCTTTGTTACTCATTTTATCCACCCTCATTTATGTATTATAAATAAGCATATGCTTATTTATTTATGAATCAGGTAACAAAAAACATATAGGTACTTAAAAGTATTTGCTATCCCATTATCTACACCAATTGAATAGAAAAAAGCGGTGCTACCCTTTCATATTTTTAACTTTCATGATAAGGGGAATACTAATACTTTGCAAGTAAAAAATGAATGCGATTCCTCTTCCTATTTGCGAACAATTTAGAAGTTTTCGTTTTTTTCTCTCCTTCAATCTCCTTATCTATGATATAATACGAAACGTTATTGTTAAGAAAGAGGACAAGCAGATGAAACAAACATATTCTATAAAACAAAAGCTTTCTCAAATGATTATTATTTTATTTCCTGTATTGGTTACGCAGGTTGGTATTTTTGCATTAAGTTTTTTTGATACGACGATGTCTGGACATTATAGTCCTGTTGATTTAGCCGGAGTAGCAGTCGGCAGCTCCTTGTGGACGCCAATATATACAGGACTTAGTGGTATATTGCTGGCTTTACCTCCAATTGTCTCCCAATTAATGGGGAAAAATGAGCAAAAAGGCGTATCTTTTTCTGTTATCCAAGCAGCATACTTATCTTTTACTATGGCTATCGCCTTATTAATTATTGGTTATTTCTGTTTAGATTCAATTCTTGCAAATCTCGGCTTAGAACAGGATGTCTATAGAGTCGCATATCATTACTTAATCGCATTGAGTACCGGAATTATACCTATTTTTCTATACTTTGTACTGCGTTCTTTTATTGATTCTCTTGGCCAGACGCAAATTTCCATGTTTATAACGTTAATTGCAATACCGATTAATATTCTCTTAAATTATGCACTGATCAATGGTATTTGGATTTTTCCTGAATTAGGTGGAGTGGGCACTGGGTATGCAACAAGTATTACTTATTGGGTTATGCTCTTTATTGCGGTTTATATCGTTCATAAAAAACACCCTTTTGTAGCTTTTCAGTTATTTAGCCACTTTCCGACTATATCATGGAGTAAATGGAAAGAGATATTGACAATTGGCGTCCCGATTGGTTTTTCTGTATTCTTTGAAACAAGTATTTTTAGTGCAGTAACGATTTTAATGAGCAATTATGATACAAATACAATTGCTGCCCACCAATCAGCAATTAATTTTGCATCTCTTTTGTATATGGTTCCCCTCAGTATTTCTACCGCATTAACCATTCTAGTTGGTTATGAAGTAGGAGCTAGACGTATGAAAGATGCCAAAACATATAGCTGGTTAGGTGTTGGGCTTGCTATAAGCATCGCATTTATAAGTGGAATGATTCTTTTGACGTTTCGAACTAACATTGCTGGTATTTATACAAATGACTGGGAGGTTCTCCAATTAACAGCCCACTTTCTTATTTACGCGATATTCTTTCAACTATCTGATGCAATTCAAGCACCAATCCAAGGAGCTTTGCGAGGGTATAAAGATGTAAATGTTACCCTTCTCATGAGTTTTCTATCATATTGGGTGATAGGTCTACCTAGCGGATATATTCTTGCTGCCTACACTAACTTAGGACCCTTCGGCTATTGGATTGGTCTCATTATCGGCCTTGCAACCGGTGCAATTTTCTTAACAAGCCGACTATTTAAAATTCAAAAACACAAATTTAGTGATAAACAATACGGAAATTAACACCGGGGCTGAGACAAAACTAAAAAGAATATGCTTAAAGCTGAATAATCATTTGTTGAATTAGACGAATGATAAATAAAATCTATTTTTGTTTCTCGCCCCATTTTATAAGATTAGTGAAATGGAGTGGAAGACACTCGACTCCTGCGGGAAATAGAGGAAAGGCTGAGACCCCGCAGCGCAGTGAGGAGGCTCAGGTTCCTCCCCGCGGAAAGCGAGTGACTGAAGCGCAATGGAACGAACTTGTTTTTTAGCTATAAGAAAGATAAATCAGCGAAAAGAAAAACCCGAACTATTACGATGTTTTATTGTATTATAGTTTGGCTTTTTCTTTATGTAAAATTCTTTTGTCCCAACCCTCTTTCTGGAAGATCAAGCTTTTCCTTTTGATTTGAAACTGTTCCCCCATCTTGTCATTCATCTAGAAAGTATTTCCTTCAATTTACTAGGCAAATACACACTTTTGTCATGTGTGAATACAATAAAAAATAAGCATATATTTGTAAGTAAGAAAGGATGAATTTCCAATGTTCCCGTGGAATTTATTCCCTTTTAATAAAGACGCCAAAAGTAGAATGGACCAAATGAATCCGCAAGATATCCAAAAGTATGTGCAAGAAATGATGGATAAACTCATGCCTGAATCTCTGCAAAAAATGGAACCAGAGAAAATGTTCCAAAGCTTTTCAAAAGAAGCAAATTTTCGTAAAGATAACATTAACCATGCCGAAAAATTTAATTATATTGTTTTTGAGACGCATCATCATGTCTATGTCCGAATTCCTATCCTCGATAGCAGTTGGTTAGAGCATATTAAAATTTTCTATACTTCCAATCAACTAATTATACAACATATTCCCTTATTTGAAGATAAGCATACAATTACCCTTCCAGCAATTGTTCGTAAAAAAGGATCTGTCGCACTTTATAAGGATGATATTTTGGAAATAAGAATTCTAAAGAATATTGATATTCACTATTCAGAGATTGATGTTACAGAAATGAATTAATAGAAAGAGGAGAATTTATGAGTTTTGATAACTTAAAAAAAATCTATCAATTTTCAGAGAATAGTCATAAGAAAGACTACTAGAAAGATATGTTTGAACCAAATGAAAAAGAGTGGTTCTCCCATCCAGCTGCATCCATAAAAAATAGTGATGCTTTTCCTGCTTGCGATTTTTATCTATTTCATTCTCGATATTATATTGACATAGAATTACCAGGGATAGATATGAATCAGCTTTCGATTCATTTAAATAACAATCAACTGCGTATAGAAGGTCATTATCAAACCATCATTCCTGATTGTGCCTATCTATCAAAAGAACGGCAGAATAAACATTTCATTAAGAATATAAAAATACCCGCATATGTAAAGGAAAAAGAGATCAACAAGAAATATGAGAATGGAATATTGCAGCTTTCCTTTCCCTGTAAAGAAATGAGAAAGGAGGGAATGTAGACTTCCCTCCTTTCCTTTATCCTCTTTAAAATGACTGGTTATAATTATAGAAATAATTTATCATAGCAATAAAACGGTTTGTCTTTCCCTTCAAAAAATGTCGAACCAACCTTATTATATCCATTCTTCACAAATAAGTTTTGGGCCTTATCATTTAATGAATATGTATCTGTTTTTAAGTAAAAAATATCTTGTTCAATCGCATACACTTCAGCAAATGCTAATAAATTACTTGCAATGCCGCCTCCACGGATATCAGAATCAACGACTAATCGGTGTATAACCATGTATTCCTTATTATCATAGCTCCAATTAATTTTCTCATAACTTTTACCGCCAATTTGATCTATTGTAATGGATCCAACGACTTTATCATCCATAATAGCTACAAAAAGATTATTGTTTTCGATATCAGCCAGGAAGCTGGCTTCGTTTGGATATTTATGAGACCATTGATCATTACCTTCCTCTTGCATAATAACTAAAGCCTTTTTTACTATCTCCATAATTGATGCTAAATCATCTATATGTCCTTGTCTAATTTCCACAAATAATTTCTCCTATACAATAAATTTATCACCTGATGCCCTATTCTTTAGTTTGCTTTATATAAAAGTAGATATTCAGGAAAAATCATTATATAAATTTCTACTCAAAAATACCACTATTTTGTTTAAAAATAGCTCTCCTTTCTTGAATTTCCATTTTTCAGATAAAAAGATGTTTGAAATACAAAAAAATACAGCCTCGTCATCAATTAAAACGAAGCTGTATTTATAAACTTGCAGAAAAGATATGCTTATTTACCAATAAATTGTTGAGTCCAGTAATTACCATTTTCTACATAACCAACACCAATATGGGTAAATTTATTGCTTAAAATATTCGCACGATGCCCTTCACTATTCATCCATGCATTTACTACTTCTTCTGGGGTTCTTTGACCTTTGGCAATATTTTCTCCTGCTGCTTTATACGTTACACCAAATTGTTTCATCATATCAAATGGGCTTCCGTATGTTGGGCTTGTATGATCAAAATAATTATTTGCACTCATATCTTGTGACTTTGCTTTTGCAACTTTACTTAATTCATTATCTAAAGTAAGTGCTGGCAAGCCATTCTTCGCTCTTTCTTTATTCGTTAAATCTACTACTTGCTTTTCAAATGCGCTGACGGAAGAACTTGCATTAGCTGAATTATTTTTTGTAGATTCAGAAGTAGTATTTTGTTGTGTTGTTGTATTAGGTTTTGAATTTGATTGCTGTTGTACATTATTAGTTTCTTTTGGTTTTGCTGTTTCTTTCTGTGTTTCTTTTGGTTTCACTGTTTCTTTTTGTACTTCTTTTTGCGTATCCTTTTGTTTAGTAATAGGATAATATGCTTGTTGTTTATCCATTGATCCTATTAATTCATTCAAAACTTTATCTATATCTATATGATAATTAGAAGCTATATTATGAAAAATTTTATTTAGCTGTTCTTCTGAAAGATTGTGTGCTTGATAGATTGTTTTGGCTTCCTGTGGTTGAACAGTTGAAGCTTCCGCTTTATTTGCGAGTGGAGTAGCCATCAATAACGTTGAAGCTGCTGCCACTGAAAAAATTAAATTCTTCTTTTTCATTGTTTATTTCCTCCTTGGTTGTCCAAATCGAAATAGTCATAGATTTTGTTGTTTCGACTTACAACAACATCTTACCATACGTTTTTTTGTCATATTTCTGGATATTAAAACCAATAGAAGGAAATAGGAAGCATTTCTCATGGGTAAAAAAGGAATATATAATAGGTTAATAGCTATATCAACTAATTTTTTCTCTTTATTTCTTGAAAGAGGATATGGATAAAAAAACCTTTTTTTCTATTTTTTTAAAGTATAACTATATTTTAGAGTAAATTACATACTTGACAGACTTTTTGGGACTGCCTTTAAATAACATTAAAGACAAACAGTTTACAAAAATTTAGTGTTTGTTACAAACACTCATAATTCATTCTCATTTCTTCTATATGCATAAAAAACGGTAAATTTGGAAACCTAATATGGATTAATATACCTTATAAAGAATGGAGTAATGATATGAACAAACCGTATTGCTGCCCCAATTGCAAAACAAATCGCAGTCGCTTTAATATTATTCAGCAAGTTCCTCAATCCGTTAAGGTCGATCCGCAAACTGGTCAGGTTTTAGAGGAATATTCATCTGAGAATTTATCCCCTTTCCATATGGGATATTCTGGTCCAGATTATCGAGTTCAATGCGCTGCTTGTGGTTTGGTTGAAGATGAAAAAACCTTTATTAAATTTGGAGAAATGAAAGGATAAGAAATAAATTTACTCAGTTTATTATTTAAACAATAGTAAAAAACCCCAGCACTACAAGATTTAAAAGTGCTGGGATTTTCTTTTATAGGAACTATTCAAATGGATGAATCTTCAACCTTCACCTTCCATCCTTCTAATGGTGAAGTCCGAACTAATACTAGGTCTTTTTTCATATTTCTTGTTCTGGCATTTTTCATATATACATTACACTCAATGGCAAGAGTAACTTGTAGTGCTTGCTCATAAACCTTTGGCTTAACTTCATTTAAACGATTTATCTTAATATTCTCTATCAAAGCAAGTTCTGAAGACCAATCTTGCTTCGTTGTAATGTATGATAAAATGGTTGCATCCTTTTCTTTTATCCCTGCGATAAAGGCTTTGACTGCATCGTTTGGATTCATTTGTTCTAAGTACTGTCTTAATTGACCTGCTGCTTTATAGACCATTAATTTATGAGAAAAATCCATCTTCTCTGTTTTATGTGTTGTGCTTCCTAAAAAATGCACACAAAAATGTCCAGGAAAGTTGTTTGCTAAGGCACCTGCTCCATGGGGCATGCCATGCATAGATGCTGCGAACCATTGATCATTTACCATAATGAGAATCGCTCTTCTTCTCCAACTCCATTTCCCTTCATAAATTTCTTTCATTATCTTTGTATCTTTTACAGTTAATGGCTGTACATCTGCATGTTGGCTGCCTGCTCTCCGTTGTACCTTAAACTGATTACCTGTTTCAATATCTAAAATCGTAAACTTGCTATATTTTGGAATCATCTCATTAATCACGTTCCATGATAATAATTGAATATCAAAACTAATCGGAGAATAAATATTTTCTTCGGCTCCCTTCACTAAAGGTACAGGAATTATAAGAATATAACAAAGAAAAAGTAACAGGAAATTTTTTTTGTTCACAATAAACCACCTTCAATAGGATTTTTACTATTGAAAGTTTGCCCTATTTTCTTCTCTATACTCTAATTTATCTTCATTTGTTAAAATGTCATACCATTTATAATTGATCCAACGCTGCCTCTATCTTCTTCCAATCAACATTTTCTCCAATGAATACCATATTCAATGGCATTTTCATGTCTTCTCTCATAAATAAAGGCATGCCGTATGAATACTGAAATAAGTCTGGATGTTTTGCTTGGTGAAATTGAACATATCCCTTTATGCGATAAATCGTATCAGGCAACGCTCTTAAGAAATCTTCAAATTGGTCTGCTCCAATGCTCTTTTGAAATGTATACACAAATGTACTTAAATGCAAGCTATGGATGGAGGTTTTTTCGATATCCTTATAGACATGACTTGCCATTTGGAGTAATTTTTCAAAAGGAAATTTAGAAAAATTAGTCAGCACACTAAAAGCATGTGGATTAATCGATTGAAGCTCAAAACTAATTTTGGCTTTTTCAGCTTCAGTTAACTGATCTTCTTTATTAATAATTAATATACTTGCGTGCCTTGCTTGCTCAAGAATAAGTTGTTGAATTGGTGCATTTAACGCTGATCGCTCAAGCCACTGTCTTCCATCTATAACTGTTATGATTCCTTTAAACCGTAGACGATTGGCAAAAAGAGGAGAAAGAATCCCATCTATCGTTTCAACAGGATGTGCAGCCCCTGTTGTTTCAAAATAAATAACATCTGGTTTTTCTTCCACTAATAAAGTTTGTATTTGCGCTTCCACTTCATCTTGGATTGTGCAGCATACACACCCACCAAGTAACTCTTTTAATGGAATATCACCATCTATTTCGTTGGAGTCTATGGAAATCCTGCCTAATTCATTCATTAAGACAGCCACTTTTCTACCAAGCTCTTGTTCCTTTTTTAATATTTCTTTTAATAATGTTGTTTTTCCACTGCCTAAAAATCCAGAAAGGACGTATATATCTGTTTGTTTCATCTTATATCTTCCTTTATTTATATTAATTTTTGCGAAAAGGATCATGCATACTTTCACTACTTGTCATACAATGGCTTACTTTTAAAAGCAACCTAAGAAAAAGAGGATGACAATTGTCTGTCACCCTTTTTCATGAAAGTCTTATTTTTTCATTTCATCTTTTAATACTTCTATTGCTTTTTTCATTTGTGTATCTGATTTTTGAAGTTTTTCCCGGAGTTTATTCATTAATTCTGTTGTTGTTTTTCCAGTAATAATTCCATCTTCTTTTAATTTTTCTTTCTTTTGAAATTCTTTTACAGTCTTTTCCGTACTATCATCAAAATAGCCATTTGTATTGTCTACATCATATCCTAATGCTTTCAACATTTCTTGCGCCGTTTTAACTTCTTCTGAATTACTGCCTTTTTTCAATTTGCTTTCTGGATTAATCATTGTTAGGCTTGCATAACTTGGAAGTTCTACTTTATAGGTTGGCTCAATCCCTTTTTCATGAATCCAGCTACCGTTTGGTGTTAACCACTTATCGACCGTAAATTTAATATTACTTCCATCTGTGAAACTTTTTGCTTGTTGAACAGTTCCTTTTCCAAACGACTTAACGCCAACAAGCGGAACATTGGCAGATTGATTAACAGCACCAGCTAATATTTCTGAGGCACTTGCACTTCCACCATCAATTAGCACAACAAGTGGAATGTCCATATTGCTGCTATTTTGCGAAGTAACTTTTTCTACGGTTCCATCTTTATGTTCGATTTGATAAATAATTTCCCCATCTGGAACAAATAGACCAGCAATTTTCTTGACTTCTTCTAGTAACCCACCTGGATTATGACGTAAATCAAGAACTATGCCTTTCATACCATCTTCTTGATATTTATTTAAGATATCAACTAATTCCGTTGCTGTATGCTCCGAGAAGCTAGTTATTTGGATTTTGGCAATTTTGTCTTTACCCATTTCTCCATAAACAGTCTCAATCGGGATCGTATCTCTTGTAATCGTCATTTTTAACGGTTCACTTGCACCAGAACGTTCTATTTCTAATTCAACATTTGTTCCCTTTTCACCGCGAATTAAAAGAACAGCTTCTGAAGAACTCATTCCTTGTAATGACTTACCGTCTACTGTCAGAATTTTATCATTCGGTTTTATGCCTGCCTTTTCAGCTGGTGATCCTTTTATTGGCGATACTACTACAATGCTATCATTTAACTGCTGAATTTCTGCTCCAATGCCTTCAAAGGAGGAGGAAATACTTTGTTGAAAGTTTCCAGCCTCTTCTTCATTCATATAATCAGAATAAGGGTCATCAAGTGCTGTAAACATACCGTCAATAGCACCATTCACTAAATCCACTGAATTTAAATCTTTGTAATAGTTATCCATTAATGTATCATACGCTGTATAAAGTTTATTGAATTCTTCCCTCTGATTATTCACCTTAACTGCAGGTTCATCACCAAAAGAAAAGGCAATTGTTGTAATCCCAGCAGCGGCAATAACTACTACAAATAAAAGCATGACAAAATAAAACTTCTTAATTTTTATATACCCTTGCTCACTTTCTTGCTCTATTTCTTTTTCTGTATTATTGTTACCATTATCCAAATGCTTCACCACTTTCGTTTCCAAGAGAGTTTTACACTATGTATGGAAATAGAATACCATGTTTATTTTTACTTAATCAAATGTAAGGAAACTTATTCTATTAATAGGGAATAGAAAAGGAATGATTAAAGAGATATTCCTTTTCTGCACCCTAGCTTATATTTTTCGTACAACCTTAAAATATTCTTCTAAAGTCCAGTCATTTTCATAAATATCTTTTGCAGATTTTTTACCTACATATCGGAAATGCCACGGTTCAAATTTATATTGCGTGATTTTCTCCTTCCCTTTTGGATAACGAAGAATAAATCCATATAAATGAGCATTTTCCTTTAACCATTTTCCCTCTTTTGTTTCACCGAATCCCTCTGTTAATAAGAAGTCGGCACTCTCACTTGATATATCCATAGCAAGCCCTGTTTGATGCTCGCTATTTCCAGGGTATGCAACGGCTTGTACTGCTTTCTCTTCTCCTACCCGGCTAACCTCTGCATCATAAACCTCGGTTTGACGATTATAAGAACGATATCCAGAAACTGCATAAAGTGTAATGCCACTTTTCTTCGCACCGTTAAACATGTCCTCCAATGCCTTTGCCGCTTCTTTTCTCATATAACTTTTTTCAATATCTTGATTACCGAATGAAAATTCAACTTTAGGTCTCACTAAATCCTCTGGAGCATATCCATCTGGTAAGCCAAATTCTTTATTGACGAGCGAAACAATATTTGTCGGGTTTTGAATGACCTTTCTACCATCTACTTCTTTTATGTCATTAAAAAAAACAGACTCTAGTGTCCAAGGTTTTTTTTCTTCTTCTGATACTTTCTCTGGAGCTTGTTGTTCCTCATCCTTGACCTGATCTTCTTTGTTAACTGGTTGTTCCACTTCTTGCTCCTTTTCATTTTTATCCCAAAAAGAAACTTTATCTTGTATTGATTTTAAATCTACTTTTTCACACCCCGTTAACATTGCAATCGCTAATGCTAAAGAAGAGATGGCTACTGATTTCTTCATTTATGTCACCTTACATATCATTAAATTTTCTAACTACTGGATTTTATAAAGGTATGCAAAAAGCATACCTTTTTCTATTATTAATTATTTTATTGCTGCTTCTAATGCCACTTCAATCATTTCATTAAATGTGGTTTGTCTTTCATGTGCTGTTGTTTCTTCACCAGTTAAAATATGATCACTTACCGTTAAAACAGAAAGTGCTTTACGATTAAATTTAGCAGCTATCGTGTAAAGTGCAGCTGTCTCCATTTCTATTGCTAAGATTTGATATTTCGCCCATTTTTCCAGCTCGGAATTGTCGTTATAAAACATATCTGCGGTAAAGACATTTCCTACCTTTAAAGATAGTCCTTTGTCCAATCCACTATCATACGCTTTCTTAAGCAAATCAAAGTCTGCAGTTGGCGCGTAATCTACTCCCCCAAATGTTAAGCGATTCATTTGAGAATCGGTTGAAGCACTCATTGCAAGAATGACGTCTCTTACTTTTACATCTTTTTGGATAGCGCCACATGTACCAACACGAATTAAGTTTTGGACATTGTAGCTGCTAATTAATTCATTAATATAGATAGAAATAGATGGAACACCCATCCCTGTACCTTGTACACTAATTCTTTTTCCTTTATATGTCCCTGTATAGCCAAACATATTACGAACTTCATTATAGCATACTGCATCTTCTAAGAAATTTTCAGCAATATATTTTGCTCTTAAAGGATCCCCTGGAAGTAAGACTGTTTCTGCAATTTCCTGTTCTTTTGCACCAATATGTACACTCATTTTTATTTCCTCCAATTGACACTCATTTCATTGTTTCTATCCAAATATTACATGCTTATGAAAACTTCACTATTTGTACTATATCATATTCTAATATGCTGTAAAACATATTTAATTTTAGCATAACAATTTTTCATAAGGTTATACTAAAATTAGTTTTCCTACACTAAGTGAGGCAAAACTATTTTCATCCTATTTTATAGGAAAATAAAGTATTCTTTCAGGAGGGGGATTATAATGGGCAAAAAACATCGAAATAGGATTAATTCTCCAAAGAAAAATAATCATATACCAAAAGAGGCTATTATTGCTGAACAGGAAGCGCATGGAAAAGAATACTCTGCAACCGGTCGCAAACGATAATATGACATTTCAAGCTTTCAGAGTATTATAAAATTATGTATAAAAAAATGGTGAGATTTCCTCACCATTTTTATTATCTTTATTCATCAATTTCTTCGTCAATAATGCATTTGTCTAATAAATATTCGAATGTAATGTCAGCCAATTCTTCAATTTCACCTTCACTAGGAACGAATCCCCTTTTTAATAGCTCACGAAAGAAAAACTCTGCTATTTCCTCAGTATCAATAATTACGTCGATTTCTTTCATGCTTATCGCCCCCTTTTTTAAAGAATATATGTGACATTAAGAAAAAAATGCTTTCACAATAAAATTATCTGACAAAACAGTCTTTTTTTCAAGAAATATTATCTTTAGTCTATAGAAAATTAATTGGAAAAGTAGACATGTTCAGCAGCAGGTCCACATATAGTTTAAATAAAAAAGGGAGGCATCGAAAAATGAATAAAATCCAATACCTATTCGAAGAAATAAAAATAGATTTAAATGAAGAAAACAGTGAAATCCTCACTATCTTTCATTCCCTTTTACAAAAGCTTTTTGCCCTTCTAGTCATTAGCAGCATACCGATGTTTATCTATCTATTATTCTAGATTTTCGTTTCATTGTCTTTATCAGATCTACTGCTGACCAACTTGAGTTTTCGAAGAGTTAACTTCATAACCTGTTCATATTCGATATCTTTGAATAAAGAATATAAAATACTGTAATCATTATAGATATCTAGCAATCCGTCAATGAGCTCTTTCTTCTCCTTACTTCTTTCTAATAATTCTTTTTCTGTCTGCTGGAAAGAGCTATTTGACTTTTTTAACTCAATGGATTTTTGTTTTTTATCCAATATATAGAGTAGTCCTAATTTTTGTATAAATGAATCCGCGCTATCTGCATCTGCTACCAAGGTTAATTCATCTTCCCCTGCTTCTAGCCATTCTCCATCACTTACTCTAGAAAGCTCATAAATTACATCTTCCCATGCATCGTTTTTATATCTCCAAATTTCTGTTCGAAAACCCATTATTTTAAAAAGATTGGATCCATATCCTTTCACTTTTACTAAATCACCAATAAAGAAACGATACTCAATATCAATTTTCTCTGAATCCATAATTTCACCATCATACTCAGAAAGCATTTGCAAACTGGATTCCAAATATAAACCTTCACTTTTATTTACTTCATATACATGCATATGATCCAAATATTTTACGTCCGTGATTTTTCCTACTGTTCCGTATATCGTGATCACAACAGTATCACCAATTTTGAATTTAGGTTTTTTTCGATTCGCCATAATAACAAATCCTCTCTAAACAAGATTGTGTGGCATTGCCTATTTATGCGGTTTTCCCCCACACTCTTGAGTAGAATATTTGATCTATGAAGATGGGGGATATTAAAGGAATATAATCCTATCTTCAGTTACCATGTAATTTCCATCCTTTTTCGTCTATACTTTCACTTATTTGGTACTACTATCATATGCAATAAATCACTATTCGCGCATAAAAATTCTTTGTCTTCTGAATTGTGTTATTTATCCAACATTTCTTAAACGGTTTATTCATTATATGTATATATGTTAATAGGAAGAATACTTTCCAATGTTTAAGTACGGGCTGCAGCTCTTCCTTTTTTCTTAATATTTTAAGGAATAATTAACCTTTTAGGTTGGCCACAATATGAGAATAAAAAAACATCCAAACAAATTATCGTTGGATGTTATCAATAGCTATAATTCTTCTTTTCTTCTTGAAATAAATATTTCTCCCATGCCTCATCAAATATACGCATGCTTGGAAGATAATGACCATTTAATTCTAGATAATCGCTTATTTCATCATAATCAAAACTATTTTTGGGGAAATCATGATCAAGATAAGCTTCATTCGCAAATTCGCTAATTTGATCATTTGGTTCGGGATGTCTAAACTTCATAAGAAAATGATAAAAGGATTTAGTCATGATCTCACCTTCCTTGATCGATAGATATAACGTATACTATACATAATTGAAAATAATGGTGCAAGTGATTTAGCTGAATTTAAACTCATTCTATAGCAATTAGCAGGAGCGCCTAAATTACTAATCTTTCTAAATACAATAAAATTACTGGTTACCTTGTACTTCTGGAGGGTAATTTAATGAACAGAGTTGATATTCGTTAATTAATAAGGAGGGTAATAAAAAAGCAAAATGAAAAAGGGTTTGAAATATTTTATTTACTCTCTCATTTTTATTGTCATAATCAGCATGACATATGTATTGGTTCATTCTGAACAACCGAAAAGAAATGTCTACGATAAAATTATTGATGGAAAACAAGTGAACTATTTAATTGTTGGCGATAGTATTGGCAGGAGTTCAGGCGCAAGCAACAACCATCGAAAATGGTTTCACCTTGTGGAAAGGAGCTTAACAAAAAAATATGGAGGCTCATTTAAGAAACAGTTAGTAGTTCAAAGCGGAGCCACTGCATTTGAGGGATTATATAAATTGAAAAATAGTTTATCTAATAATATTGATTTAGTATTTATTGTATTTGGAGAAAATGATCGAAAATATATGGATGATAAGCAATTTTATTTTTTTTATCAATCTTTATTAGAAGAGGTTGTGTACCGTTATCCGGATGCAGAATTAATAACAATCACAGAAAGCAGTCTGGATAATGAGGATTTTGTGAACGTTATAAAAAAATTATCTAAAAATTTTTATGCAACAAATATTGATATGAGACTTCCTTTTCGAGAATCTAGATTATCGCCTGAGCGATTAACAAATGATCTTGTACATCCAAATGACTATGGGTATTATCTATATGCTCAAGAAATCGTTGATACGCTGCAAAAAGCAATTCACGACAAAAAAACAGTACTAACTTCTACTATACCTGTTAATGAGGTATCTAGTTTGGAGATGAAAACCAGTTATCCTATTGAATCAATCGATCCTTCTTTTCGAAAGAAAGATGGTTATTATACATCCAGTAAGATTGGCGCTAATATTGAATATCATTTTACTGGTCCTTTTTTAGGGGTAAACGTAATCAGAAGCGAAAAAGGCGGAATGATGGATGTTTTTATAGACAATAACTATGTAACTACTATTTCCACATGGTGGCCATTTAAAAAAGAAAGATCACTTTATGTCACGAGCGGCCTAAAAGATACGGACCATAAAGTTACTTTTCAAATTTCTGCACATAAATCAAGATATAATATAACCGATCAACATTTAATCCAAGTATCTTCTATTATCACTAATTAGCAAAAAATTACTTCCTTGAAGAAAAGGGGATGCCTTGATAGGTATCCCCTTTTCTTTTATTGAGGGTGAGACATAAGTATTTCAACCCGATATAACCCCGAACAATTATGCGTACATATTAGAAAATATTCGTATAATTGTTTGGGGGTTTTTATTTATTTTAAGAAAAAAGGTTTGTGGTAATCACCCGCAGACTGAATACACTTCGCTTTCCATGGGGCGAGCGCCAAGCCTCCTCGTTCCTGCGGGGTCTTGGACTTTCTCGCAGCTCCCATAGGAGTCTACGTGTATTCAGTCTGCTCTGTTTTTTCCTACTAATTTTAGTTTGCTTAAAAACTAAATAAGCTTTAAAAAAGGAGTGAAATGGAACGAAGGATACTCGACTCCTGCGGGAAGCAGAGCAAAGCCTAAGACCCAACAGGCTTTAGCCGAGGAGACTTAGGTTGCTCCCCGGCGCATCGTGTGTCTGTAGTGTGATGGAACGAATTGGTTTCACCATTGAATTAGAGATTGTTCGTCTTTATCCAATATATATTTTGTTTTGTCCCATCCCCTTTTCTTTTATTATCTAAATAAACTTAAATATTTACCATATCCTTTTTCTTCCAATTCCTCTTTTGGAATAAATTTCATTGCTGCTGAATTCATGCAGTAGCGTAAGCCTGTAGGTTGCGGACCATCATTAAATACATGGCCTAGATGAGAATCAGCTTCTTTACTTCTCACTTCGGTACGTATCATTCCATGACTTGTGTCTTTCTTTTCTGTTAATTCTTCTTCATCAATTGGTTTTGTAAAACTTGGCCACCCACAGCCAGCATCATATTTATCAAGTGAACTGAATAATGGTTTTCCTGAAACAATATCTACATAAATCCCATCACCGAATTCATCCCAATATTCATTACGGAATGGTGGTTCGGTTCCATTGTTTTGAGTAACTTCATATTGTATGGGCGTTAATTTTTCTTTTAGTTTGTCTTTTTCCATTACTGATCGCTCCAATTCTCGTCAATATATGCTGCACGTCCTGAACCAATATGATAACGATTATAATGTTCAGGATTCTTTCTGTAATAATCCTGATGATAATCCTCAGCAGGATAAAAAGTTGATGCTGGAAGAATTTTAGTCACAATCGGTTTACTAAATCTCCCACTTGCTTCTAATTGTTGTTTAGATTTTTCAGCTGCTTGCTTTTGATCCTCACTATGGTAAAAGATTGCTGTTTGATAGGATTGCCCGCGATCATAGAATTGACCGCCTGCATCAGTTGGATCAATTTGCTGCCAATAAATACTAAGCAATTTTTCATACGAAAAAACATGTGGATCATATGTAATTTGGACTGCTTCATAATGTCCCGTCGTTTCTGAACAAACTTCTTTGTAGGTTGGATTCTCTTTATGTCCCCCTGTATACCCAGAAACTACTTTGATAATACCTGGCTCCTGATCAAAAGGCTTAACCATACACCAGAAACATCCTCCTGCAAATGTTGCTACTTTTACATTTTCATCCACTTATATACCCCCCTGAATAACTTTCTCTCACTTATATTCCCACATCATCATGATTTCACACTATTAGCTTAATGTTTATAAGAGAAATATGCAAAAATTAAGTCTCTAAAAGGAACGTAAATCCCCTGATTCATAAGACCAAGGGATTTACAATAAAAAGTAATCAAGTAATAATTACTTTATCTTAAATTGGTTATTCCTTTTTTTCCATATTTTCTTTTGATCTGATTGCGCTTTTTTATCTTGTCGTCTTTCAAGAAAAGCTAGTTCCCTTAACAGCTTTTTGTAGCTGCGTAATCGTTCTTCTTCGATTTTCCCATTTTCAATAGCAAGCTTTACTGCGCAGCCTATTTCCTTTTCATGCTGGCAATCTCGAAATTTACAATACGCTGCAAACGCTTCTATTTCAGAAAAACTATTAGCAATACCTTCCTCACTATTCCATAATTGCAATTCCCTCATTCCAGGAGTATCAATTAATACTGCCCTATTCGGCAACAAGACCATCTCTCGGTTTGTTGTCGTATGCCGACCCTTTGCATCTGTCTCTCTAATTCCTTGGACTTCCTGTTTTTTGAATCCACATAGATAATTTGTCAAAGTAGATTTCCCGACACCGGATGAACCTAATAAAGCGACTGTCTTTCCAGGAGAAAGGAATGTTTTCAACGTTTCTAATCCAATATTATTCACAATACTCACTGCTATAATAGGAACGCCAAAAGCTACTGATTCTACTAAAGTAACTTTTTCATTAATATCATCTGCTAAATCTGCTTTCGTTAAAACAACGACCGGACTTGCTCCACTTTCCCATGTTAAAGTTAAATAGCGCTCTATTCTTCTTATATTTAAATCTTCATTCAATGAATTAACTAAGAAAATAGTATCAACATTGGCTGCTACTATTTGTTCTTCGGTACTATTACCTGCTATTTTTCTAGAAAATTTGCTTACTCGAGGCAATATGTTTGTAATGGTTCCTTTTTCTTCAGGAATTCTCGGCGAAACAATTACCCAATCGCCTACTGCAGGTAATTCTTCTCTTGATTTTGCTACGTATGCTAATTTTCCGGAAACTTCACATAACAGCTCACCATATTCGGTCCATACTCGATACATTCTTTTGTGTTCTAAAGAAATTCTGCCGATTATTTGATTTTCCTTTGCAACCATCTCAAATGCTTCTTTAATATTTTCGTTCAAACCAATATGGGTTAATTCCATGTATTGACCTCCAAATATTTGTAAAATAAAAAAACATGGTGCATACAGCCCATGTTTTCCCTACAAACATTTAGAAGTCCCTACATAAGAATGTATCATCTATCTATTCATGACAAATCTCATCTATTGAGGTAACCGTTTGGGCTGTATGCTATATGAATAATTGATTTAAAAAATGTAATTTTGCTCATAAAACATCAGCCCCTTTCATTTATTAATTTTATTATATAAATATTCAAATAAATTGTAAAGCCTATTTTATTAGGCACTCTCCCTAATCTTTAGCATATTCTATTTTCAAAAGACTCTTTTCTATATCTGTCAGACTGCGTTTACTTTTAAATCATAATGAAAAATAGGATAAATATGAACACGAGGAGGAAGTTCGATGACAAGAGATCATTTTCACTCCATACAGGAAGCCGGAATGTATAACGTATTAAGTGATTACTATAAATATACGAATCCTGAATTACATGTATATTATTATCATAAGCATCTTCAAAGCTTAAACCATGCTTTAAAGAAGGAAAGTAAGTCTGCTATTGTTTCGGATATCCAGAGGCAAAATGAGTATGGAAAAGTCAGATTCTTACAAGCTACTAATAACTTGCCAACTGTTGATATTTACATGAATGGTAAATGTCTGTTAAAAGAAGTATCGTTTAAAACGATGAGTAATGAATTAACATTACCTACTGGAAAATATCAACTGGATATATATGAAACTGGGAAGCAGATTGATCCATTATCTAGTCAAATATTGAAGATAGATAGTAATGTATATCATACTTTTGCTTTTGCCGGCAATGAAAGAAACCTAACAATACAGTTATTTCCTGAATTTCCAATTGTACCAGCAAACGAAACAAAACTACGGATCATTCAACTGGCAGAAAACCTGCCAACCATTGATATCGCCGTTCAAAAAGGAGATATCGTATTTCCATCTATACCTTATAAAGGTGCAAGTTCCTATTTAGGGTTGTTTCCAATGACTGTCTATTTAGAGGCAAGAAATGCAGAAACAAAGGAAGTACTAAAGAAATTTCCTGCTCTCCAATTAGAAGCCGATAAAACATATAGTGGATTTCTTGTCGAAGGAACCGATGAAAAAACTTGTGAATTATTAATTTTCTCCTGTTAACATAAAAAGGCTATTCTTAAATCTCCCACCAATAATCATTTATCATCTTGGACAGGAGATTTTTTAGAAATAGCCTTACAAATATTACTTATTCAGTTGGCAGCAATAAATTAAATTGAATGATATTTTTCTCTAAATCAAATGTTTTCGCCTCTACTAACATTCCGTTTTTCAAGTCCATCTTAGTTAAATGAACATATATTTCTTCTTCATTTGGCTGAATATCAACCCAATCTGGAAAATTATATTGATTTTCAATAAAATTCATTACATAAGATACGGGTAACGGCAGATGACCAATACTTATTTCTTTCTGTTTTAATAATAAATCCCCATTTTCTAATGCTATTGGTTCAAATGTTAATTTCATTTGAATATCTGTATGAAAAATTGGCATCGTTCCATATAGCTCTACTTGATCCGCTATATTTATTTCATAATGAATCGGACCATTAAGCCCTTCTTTTTCTAGAAAATGATTAATTAACTTCGTCAAATCCTCTCGATTTGTCGTAACAGCAAATGGAACTTCTTCTCCTTGCTGCTTTATTATCGGTGTCTTCTCCACTGGTTTAAATATCATTATCGCTATATATATGATTCCCAGTACAAGAGCACCTGCTAATGTTAAAAATGCTAGTTTCCACTTATTCTTAAACAACCTTTTCTCCTCAATTCTCCGTCTGCAAATTCTCTAGTATATCAGCTAGTGGTGCTGTTAACATCTTTTCGTAGATGGCTTCAGCAATAAGCTGATACCCCTTGTCATTAGGATGAAAATAATCTTCATACAGTAAATCTGACGTTGGATTTTCAAAAATATTCTCGATACTAACGAAATATGTATGCTTATATTTTGCTAATACCCCTTCACTCGTGCTATTCCAATCGGCCACAATTTGATTCATTTCTTTGATATCAGAAAACATCTTGATAAATGGGTTATAGACCCCAACTAATATTACGACAGCTTTAGGATTGTATTCTCGTATACTAGCCAAAACATTATTGAGATTTTCTTCATACTCGCTTAATTGTGCCAAAAATGAATCCATTTGCAAATTGGTAATATTATTCCGGACGACTTTCATAATATCATTTCCGCCAATCGTAATAATAACACCGTCTGCTTTTTTAATTGACTCACTAACTTCCTCTGTTTTAATTCTTTTTAATAACTGATCAGACCTGTTGCCTCTTACCCCATAATTCAAAAAATCCGCCTTATTTACTCCTTTGGTTTCTTCAAGTAAAGTTTGCAGATATGGAACATATCCCCCTTTTCCAGTGCTGTCACCAACACCTTGTGTAAGAGAATCTCCAACAGATACTATTGATAAATCTTTTGGTAAAAAGCTGACTGGTATATCCTTTTTATTCATAACTACCATATCTTTTTCTGTATTATAGAGTGTCTGATTGGAGCAGGAAACAAGCATTAAAAGAGAAAATAATAAAACAAGAAAGGTAAATGGTTTTTTCATCTTTTCACCTACCTTCATTTTTTATAGTATAGCATATTGAAGAGAATTCGAAATGAATTTATGCACTTATTTTTTTCCAATAAGCTCCCAATATGCATCCTAATCACTGCGAAAAAAATTCTCCCATTAAAAACTTTTTTCTTTTATGAAACTCTATATTCCATCTATATATAAGAAGAATTACTTTTTTACTCACTAAGATAGAGAGGGATGAAAATTCTAAATAACGTGCCCCTACCTTTTTCACTTTGTACTTCAATATACCCTTTCATCTGCTCAACCATCTGATAACAAACCATTAAACCCATCCCAGTACCCTTTTCTTTTAACGAATAAAACGCAGTACCTAATCGGTTTATCTCTTCTTCTGTCATTCCAATTCCAGTATCCTCTATTTCAAATACCCCATATTCCTTTGCTGGATAAAGGTTAATGGTTATGGTTCCTCCATTTTTCATTGCCTCAATTGCATTTTTTAAAATATTTATAAGTACTTGCTTTAATTCATTATTATTAGCTTCTATGTATACTTGTTGAATATTCTTTTTAAAGTGGATACCTTTACTCATCATTGCATAAGAGTGCATTAAGTCAATAACTTTGTTTGCCAAGTCTCTTCCATTAACCTTTTGTGATTGTTCCACATCAGGCTTTGCTAAAGACAAATAATCATTAATAATTGTTTCTGCGCGATTCATTTCCTCAATCATTAATTTAATATATGTTCTTTCTTCTTCACTCATATGTTCTTTTGCATAAAAAATTTGCAAAAAGCCTTTGACGACAGTCATCGGATTTCTTATTTCATGAGCAACGGATGCAGCAAGCTGACCAACTGCATTCATTTTCTCCGCTTTTTGTAATTCTTTATTAATTTTCAAAAAATCTACAATATTATCCATTTGCCTAAGTGCTTCTTCCATTGTAGTGAGTTGAAAATCCTTTGATATTGTTCCAAGCTCTTTAGCAGTATTGGTTAAACGATAAAAAAGAGACGCAAGATTATCAACAACTTCATTATAATTTTTCATCAGCCCTTGTAATTCTTTGTTATCATTTATATCCATCTTAACATCAAAATTCCCACCACTTATTTCATTCAAACCTACCATCATTTTGTTAATAGGGTGAAGGATTTTATTTAACCATTTTCTTATATAAATAAAAAGGAAGATAAAACTAATTAAAAGGAAGAATATCGTTTGAAGTGCGAGTTCTTTCAGAAAATAAAACTGGTCATTGAGCTTCCTTTCCATCCCGACAACGCCCATCAATTGTCCTTTTTTATCATTAATAGGAATGAAAGAGCTCATATAATGGTCTTTATTAAGTTTGTATATGTTACTGTGCTGAATTTCATGCATGGTAATTGTTCTCTTATATGTTGGCATTATTTTATCTGCTATAGTATCAACATAATGAATTCCTATTTTTTGATTTTGTTGAGAGATGACAGCTATATGATTTTGCTTCTCATTTTCTGCTAACACCGATATATACATGAGTTTCTTTATTTCGGAATTATTTTTATTAAAATCTGAAGAGTTGATCATATTTTGTAGTAGCTGCTTTGAATCAGTCCTTTTCGCTTCCCGCATTTGCAAGGAAGCATTATTACTTAATAGAGTTAGGATTTCTTCCCCATCCTTTTCAAAATTTGTCTTCCACTCTTTATACTGGCAATAAAAAACGAATGTTACAAAAAGCATGAGAAGAAAAAAAGGCAGAAAAAAAGAAATAACTTGATATTTATTCACAAAAGGAATAGTATAAAATTTTTTTATCATACTGGCCACCTATTTCTTATATTCCTTAGTCTACAAGAGACATACGATATTTGAATTACTTCTTCTAATTACAATTGAATTATATATCGTTATTTATTTATGTTCGTAATCTTAATTTATATGTTGATTCGACATTTTCGCTTAAAATCCCTTTAATTACCCCATTTTTATTTAATTCACTAATTTTAAAAATGAAGGGCCATGAATAGGTCTTTCTCCTAACGAATAAAAGAAGTCTACTTTTACCCTCAAAAAATATAAGCGGAACAGATACAAGTAATTGGGACAGAAAAAAGCCAAACAATCACAGGAAATTTCGTATGATCGCTTGGCTTTTATTCTTTTTAAATTGTTGTTAAAAAAGGTGTAATAAACACTACATTCTATTTTATGGAGCAGCAATCTGCCTTTTACTGAATCCTACAAACAATAAAAGAAGGATTATTCCATATAATAACTAAACCCGATTGCTCCTGGTCCGGTATGTGTGGAAATGATAGGAGTTGTATAGTCAATATCAACTCTATTAAAACCAGTAGCCTTTTCTATTGCCTCTTTTAATTTAAGCGCAACATCTAGGCTTCCCGCGTGTGTAATCCCTACCCCTTTGATTTTTTTTCCGATGCTGTCTTCCGTAAAGGCACTAGCTAAAAACTTCACTGCTTGTGAACGACTTCGTACTTTTGCCACAGGTGTATATACACCTTCCTCTAGAGTTGCAATGGGTTTAATATTTAATAAAGAGCCGAGAAAAGCTTTCCCTTTTCCAATTCTTCCGCCCTTCATTAAATTCTCTAATGTATCTACTACAACAAAAAGTTTCGTATGTTTTTTTACATGATTTAATCTTTGCAAAATTTCAGCTGCATTATGCCCATTTTTCACCATTTCTGCTGCTTCTAATACTTGAAAAGATAAACCTTTAGAAATAAATTCCGAGTCTACAACAAAGACCGTTCCCTTTGTTAATTGGCTGGCACTTTTAGCTGATTCTACTGTCCCACTCATTCCACCCGTCATATGAATAGATATAATATCATATCCTTCGTCTGCAAGTTCATCATATTTTTCCACAAAAGTGCCAACAGATGGCTGAGAGGTTTTAGGTAACTCATCTGCTTCTATCATCTTATCAATAAATTCCGCAGGTGATATATCTACTCGATCCAAGTATGATTTATTATCAATATAAATAGATAAAGATACTACCTCAATTTCATATTTTTCTAAAATTTCTTGCGATAAATCTACCGTTGAATCTGTTACAATTTTGATTTTTCTCATTTCACACTTCCTATTAATCATTTCATTTTTTAATTAAGCGCTTACTTTATTATACATTTATTTTTATTATTTTCCTATGCTACTGTGTATTTTATTTTATTGAGCATATATTACCCACTATACCACAAATTAAGCATTTCGTAACCTGTGAATTGAATCACAATCCATGGCGAATTAACTGACTACAAAGACTTTATAAACAATAATAATGATACATGATCAAAAAACCATGCGCATAATAACCACGCATGGTCATATTAAATAGATATTATACTAGTAAATGGAATAAGTTAGAATCTCTATTCACTTCCGTATACGGAAATCCCTTTTTATCCATTCTTTCAATTAATTCTCTGTAATCATCCCTATTTTTCAGTTCTAAACCGACAAGTGCAGGTCCACTTTCCTTATTATTCTTTTTAACATATTCAAATCGGACAATATCGTCATCAGGCCCCAAAACATCATCTAAAAACTCTCTTAGAGCACCAGCCCTTTGCGGAAAATTAACAATAAAGTGATATAATAATCCTTCATATAATAAGGAGCGTTCTTTAATATCCTGCATGCGATCAATGTCATTATTACCACCGCTAATGACAACCACAACATTTTTGCCTTTTATTTTTTCCTTATACAAGTCTAGAGCAGCAACTGGGAGAGCTCCAGCCGGTTCGGCGACAATGGCATGCTCATTATATAAAGACAAAATAGAGGTACATACTTTGCCTTCAGGTACTAATACGATATCATCTACATAATCTCTGCAAATTTCAAAATTCTTTTGTCCAACACTTTTGACTGCTGCTCCATCTACGAATTTATCAATTTTGTTCAATGTTACTACTTTATTTCTAATCAAGGCTTCCTTCATCGAAGGGGCACCAGCTGGTTCTACACCAATCATTTTCGTTGCTGGAGAAACGCTTTTCATGTATGTACTTAACCCTGCCATTAAACCACCGCCTCCGATACTTGCAAACACAAAATCAATCGGGACGTCAATATCATTCATCATTTCTATTGCCATTGTGCCTTGTCCGGCAATAACATTTTCATCATTAAATGGATGGATAAATGCTCTTTCTTCCGCTTCTGCACAGGCAACTGCTTCTACATATGAATCATCGAACGTATCACCTGTTAAAACAATTTCTACATTTTCTTTGCCAAACATTTTAACTTGTGTAACCTTTTGCTTTGGTGTTGTTGCAGGCATGAATATTTTCCCATGCACATTTAAATAACGACAAGAGTAGGCTACACCTTGCGCATGATTTCCTGCACTTGCACAAACTACTCCATTTTTCATTTTCTCTTTTTCCAGCATCTTCATGGAATAAAATGCACCCCTTAGTTTAAAGGAACGCACATGCTGTAAATCTTCCCTTTTTAAATAAATGTTGCAATCATATTTTTCGGATAACCGATAATTTTTTTGTAAGGGAGTATGGGCTACTATGTCTTTAATACCTTGGTATGCAATAATAATATCCTCTAATTGCACCCATTTTTTCATTACATTTTGTTCCATTTCCACACCCTCATTTCTAACAATTTTAATTTGTACATTATACCATGAATTATTCTTTTATCACTAACAAAATTTTAAATTTTCTTTTTTTTTAAACATTTTTGATTGCGTAAAATTATTGACTACGGCATATTCGGCAATTGTTTGTTTTTATGAAAGAAATCCATTACAATTAAGGGATAAGGAGTGAATAAAGTTATGAATTTTTCGATTAAAGATTTCTCATTAAAAGAAGAGATTGCAAATAGTATTACCCATGGGATTGGCTTTCTATTAAGTATACCGGCGCTAGTGATGCTGATCATTAATGCAGTTGAAACAGATAATCCATGGAGAATCGTCAGTTTTTCTATTTTTGGAGCAACTATGATTATCCTATATTTATGCTCCACCCTTTTGCATAGCATTACCCATGAGAAAGTGAAAGATTTTTTCGAGATCCTCGATCATTCTTCAATCTATCTTTTAATCGCAGGTACCTATACTCCTTTTGTTTTAGTTGCTATCCGTGGCGGGTTAGGCTGGACACTATTTGGAATTGTATGGGCATTAGCCATTATTGGTATTGTCTTTAAATGTTATTATGTAAAAAAATATATTGTTACTTCAACCATCTTGTACGTTATTATGGGCTGGCTGATTGTGATGGCAATCGTCCCGTTATATCATGCCATCGGCACCACTGGCTTTATGCTTCTCGTAGGGGGCGGCCTTTTATATACTATTGGAAGCATCTTCTACGTTATGCAAAAGATTCCCTATTTCCATGCTATTTGGCACCTATTCGTATTAGCAGGGAGTGCCTTAATGTATTTTTGTGTGTATCTTTATGTATAGCCGCAAGTTTTAACAATCCTTGATGTTCCGTTATAAAAAAAGATGAAGAAGTAATCATATCTCTGTTTGTCTACAGTCTGACCTATCAATATGATAGGTTTTTTATTTTCTTCAAAAAATGCTATAGAAAAAATGGCAGGTCTAATCACCTGCCATTTTTAATTTGAAGATAAAAACTGTTTATGGAGCAAGGATGCCTAACCATGCAAAGATAATTGAAACAATGATAATTCCCATTAACAGCCAAGTTGTCTTTATTTTTTTACCAAGCAACCAGTAAATTAAGAAGGTAACACCAATGGGTAAGAGACTAGGCATGATTCCGTCTAAGATATCTTGTACTTTCGTCACTGCATCACCAGTACCAAATTTCAGGGGTACTTTTACAACAACCATTGTCGCAATCATTGACCCTATTGTCATTAAACCTAATATCGCTGTGGAATTTGTAATTCTCTCCATTAAACCGGACTTTTGAATTTTATCTAACAAACCTGCTCCTAGTTCATAACCTTTCATCATTCCAAAATATCTCATTCCAAGCGCTGGGATATTGTATATCAGTAAAAAAAGAATGGCACCTAAAAGACTTCCATTTAAGGCTAGTGATGCTCCAATTCCAGCTGCAATAATGCGAAGTGTTCCCAAGAAAATTGAATCGCCTATTCATGACAATGGCCCCATCAAACTTACTTTGACATTATTGATCGAATCGATATCAAAGTTTTTGGGATCCCTTGCTCTTTTTTCTTCCATTGCTGTTATAATACCTAATACTAACGTTGAAAAATAAACTGTAATATTAAAAAATTCCATATGCCTTTGTAATGCCTTTGCTTTCTCTTCTTTGTTATTTTTATATAATTTTTCAATTATAGGTATCATGGAGGAAGCAAATCCCATATGGCCTTGTCTTACATAGTTCCAGGAAATTTCAAAAGGCAAAGATCTCCAAAAGACTTTCCTTAAGTCACTTTTAGTAATTGTCGTAGTTTCCAGCCCTGTCTTTTCACCAAGTCCTTTATTAGAAACATTGCTCCTATTAGAAGTCATCATCATCTACCTCCATTTCATTATTTCCGACAGCCATCTGTTTTTCACTCGTTTGAGACATAATGAAAACAATACAAACAGCTAATATAGCTACAGCAAGAACAGGCAAATTGAGATAAGCTGTTAGGATAAGACCTATGAATAAAAACGGAACAATTTTTTTATTCAAAATCATCCGAAGCAGAATGGCGAAACCAAGCGCAGGCAGAATTCCCGTTGAAATAGATAGTCCATCTTGAATAAAGGTTGGAATCATATTTAAAACATTTTCCATTACATTCGATCCTAAATAGAATGAAAGCGTGGTCAAAATTGCTAAAGGAAGATACATTCCAAATATACCACCATACCAGTGCATTCTGCTTACCCCTTTAAGATCTCCTGCAGCCGCATACTTATCTGCCTTATTTGCAAATAATGGAACAATAGCGATAAAAAGAAAGTTGCGGAGCATCATAACAAGCATAGCGATCGGCAAACCTAATGCGACTGCCATCCCGGCATCTTTATCCCCAATAATGGCAAAAGCAGTACCGAGAACACTCCCCGAAACGACTTCAGGAGGAAGTGCTGCTCCAACACCAACGGCCCCCATAAACGCTAACTCCAGAGTGGCACCAATTATACATCCAGCTTCTAAATTCCCTAAAGCCAATCCTACAAGAGGTCCTAAAACGATCGGTCGTGTTTGTAATGTTTTTCCTGTAAAATAATCACTATATCCAAAACATGCAATGAGAAATATTAATATAACCTCTAACACCATTTATCCCTCCTTATTAATTCTTACAAAAAACACTCAGGAAACAAAATGCTTGCATATAAAAAAGGGTAGGAACACCCTTTTTTATATGCATTACAGTACATTTTTGGCCAAAATTTTCTTATCATTAGGAATTTGTCTTATCTCAATTTCCACATTTCGCGTCAGCATTTCTTTCAGTAATTGTTCTTCCTCTGGTAGAACATTAATTGCTTTCGAAACATTTCTTGATCCTTCTTTTGCCTTTATTCCACCTAAATTAATTTGCTTTATTTCTGGAATGGCTTCCGATAACTTAGCGGCATCTGCAATAGATTCAACAACAATAAATAATTTATATTTATCGGTTGCTCCGCTTTGAATTGCTTTAATCGAATCCTCGATATTTTTTATGACTAATTTAACATTGGCCGGTTTAGCTAACTTCATTGTTGTTTTTTTTAGGTCATTTTTCATTAGTTCATCATTGGCAATTAAAATGCAATCTGCACCGAGCATTGATGTCCAAGAAACAGCAACTTGTCCATGTAATAAACGATGATCCACTCTTGTTAATAAAATCATAACCTTCCCTCATTTCTAAAACTCATCATCTATATTTTGAGAATCTTCTAGGATTTTATTGCATAAACAAATAGATTCCTTGGATTCATCTATTGATTCAACAATAATTTGTCCTGTATCCTTTTCTTCAAATTGTCTTGATAATAGGGTAATTAATAATCCTAAATTAAGTCCTGATACTACGAAGACTTTCTTATCCATTCTATTAACATAATTCATAAATTCATTGTTAACACTCCCCCCTAAGAGATCGGTTACAACAATTAATTCATCTTCTGGTTTTAAGTTTTCTAGAATGAAAGATATTTCTTTGTTCAAGTCAAAATCTTCTGTCATATATGCACAAAGAAACTCTACATTGGGCTGATCACCCATGATTAACCTCAATGAACCGTAAATTCCTTCTGCAAAATTGGCGTGCGAGGCTAATAAAAATCTCCTCAAATAGATTACCTCCTTCTCAAGCTGACATACTGATTTATTCAATAATAGTTTTCTAGAAAACTATCTTAATATTCAACTTTCCACATATATCTACGGGTCATATAATCATTTTTAGTAGCATAAGATAGTTGTCTTAGATATACATTATTTAAAATAGGGGAAAATAAAATATGGTTGAAATATTCAGAAACCGAGTCCTTTATTCTATTAATTCCTAATTCTTTAGCATCAAGGACATATACTTTTTCTCCACCATATCTCTTTAAAAACTTAATTACTCTTTCATCTGCAGAACGCACTCTGCCCTCAGAGGCTAATAAAAATACCGAAGTGTTTTTATCAATAGTTTCAAACGGCCCATGAAAAAATTCACAGCTATTTACAGTAGGGGAATCCTTTTGCACCATTTCCATTAGATTGCATATAGAGAATATATATGCAGATCCCATTGCTGGACCGCTCGCCATAACGTGAATACTTTGTTCGTTTTTGTTTTGTTCCGCCCAAGCTTTTGCCAGTGGAGTTGTATATTCCACAGCATCTCTATAAATAGTATCTACTATTTCAAAGCCTTCCATCGCATCATCGTATCCTTCATAATTTTCCAATAAATGCAATAATGTGATAGCAATCTGTAAACCGAAACTGGAATTGACCCTCTCTGTTTTACTTGAATCAATCGCAATACTCTCATATTGGATGTTATATTCACATGTTTCTGTCAATCCAGATGGTTCAACATATAATCCAATTGTTGTAGCACCAAGTTCTTTTGCCACTCTAGCAGCCTCTATTGTTTCAGGAGTTCCTCTCATTGAACATAGTACTGCTAATGTATCCTGACCACAAAACTTTGGCGGAGCATAAACAAATTCATTACTGGAAAACATTTGTGATCGAATGGTTGTTGATTCTCTATCCATAAAATATTGTGCTGGATAAAACCCACCATTAGATCCACCCGCTGCAATCCATACAACATTTTTAATTCCACCATTTTCTTTTTTCTTCTCTAAAATCTCTACTAAAATTTCGTTAACATTCATTTTAACAATCTCCTTTTTATTTTGTGATGTCCTATGATGTCTGCCTAAGGACAAGATCATAATAGCATATACTTTCCTCCATGTAAACATATTTTAGATATATCTACATACAAGTTTTATCAAAGTAACTGTTTTCATTTTGTTTCACCCTGATATACTCTTCTATAATTAGATACAACAGCATACAACTTTAGAAATATCTCATTTGCACTTGTATGCATTTTTAGGTATTATATAACTAAAATTGTTAGTGAGGCATTCATATGGAAAATTTAAATATAACTAGTAGTAAACCACTTTACCACCAATTAGCGGAAACAATTAGAAAAGATATTTATGAGGGGAAATTTAAACAAGATGAGCGTATTCCTTCAGAATTCGAATTAAGTGAAATGTACGAAATAAGTAGAAGCACTGTAAGAAAAGCCATTTCAATTTTAGTAGAAGAAGATTTACTTGTTAAAATACATGGGAAAGGTACATTTGTAGCTGCCCCCATGCTCGAACAAAATAATCGAGTTTTTATGAGTTTTACTAGCAACGTGGAGACACTTGGAAAAACTTTAACAACTAAAACACAAAAAGTTTATTATCGTAAAGCTACGGAACAAGAAATAGAATTCTTTAATCTAACAGAACCAGAAGATATTTTAATTATCGAAAGACTCCGGATTGTGGATAATTTACCGATTGGAATTGAAACAGTGTTTTTCACCAAAAAGTTTGATTCATTAAAAGATGAAAATTTGAATGGATCCCTTTATGCCGTTTTAGAAGATAAGTACAGTATCACCCCTTATACAGGCAGCAAGACAATTGAAATTTGTTATGCAACATTAGAAGAATCTAACTTATTAGATATACCTCGGGGCTCTGCTCTCATGTTGGTAAAAGATAAGGTTTATGACACACACAACAATCCCTTGCATATTTCCAAACAAGTTTTGCGTGGAGATAAATTTAAGTATGCAATAAAAAAAGACAATTGATTTTCTAATGGTTGCAGGATAAGGTTTTTAATGTTTAACCTCCCAAAATATAATCAAGTCCATTTCTATCATTAAAAATCTGGATTTGAAAATCGTTTATTCAGTCTGCGGGTGATCACCACAAACCTTTTTTACTTAAAATTAATAAAACCTCGAACAATCACACGAACTTATCTTGTACGTATAATTGTTCGGGGTTAATTAGTTAAAAAACACTTAAGTTCATTCTTCTCAACTTTATCGCTAGTTAGGATACTTATGTCCTTGTCTTTCTATCCCTTATCACACTCTCTCATAAACTAAAAAAGTATGCGGATAAATATTTTGCTCATCAACTTCCCCTTTTTTTTCACTTACCAGCTTCCATTCCTGCCAATTTAATGCCGGAAAAAAGGTATCTCCTGCAAAATTATGATCAATTTGTGTTATATACAATCTGTCTGTTTTCTTAATTGTTTCTGCAAAAAGCTCTGCACCGCCAATGATAAAGATCTCCTCAGCCTGTTTCTCTTTGCTCCACTCATAAAATTCTTGAACAGAATGGAGGATTGTGCAGTCTTCACACTGATACGCAGGATTTCTCGTAATAATTACATTTTCACGATTAGGCAAATTTCTGCCGATTGAATCCCTTGTCTTTCTACCCATTACGATTGGATGCCCAGTTGTTACTCTTTTGAAATACTTCAAATCATTCGGTAAATGCCAAGGTAATTGATTATTTACTCCTATTACATTATTACGATCCATAGCAACAATTAAAGAAATCATACACTTACTGCTCCTTTAATATGAGGATGTGCTTCATAATTGATAATTTCAAAATCATCAAACTCAAAAGAGAAGATATCTTTTACATTTCGGTTAATTTTTAACTGTGGTAACGGCTTAGGATCTCTCGTAAGCTGCAGCTTTACTTGCTCAATATGGTTCGTATAAATATGCACGTCACCAAAAGAATGTACAAAGTCTCCTACCTCTAAATCACAAACTTGTGCAATCATATGTGTTAGTAATGCGTAGGAAGCTATATTAAAAGGCACTCCTAGAAATACATCTGCTGATCGCTGATACAATTGACAAGATAATTTGCCATCTGCTACATAAAATTGAAATAAACAATGGCAAGGTGGCAATGCCATTTTCTCAATATCACCTACATTCCATGCACTTACAATTAATCTTCTGGAATCAGGATTTGTTTTGATGGCATGAATCAATTCTGAAATTTGGTCAATTGTGTTTCCTTCTCTAGTCGTCCATGAACGCCACTGATGACCATAAACAGGACCTAAATTCCCTTTTTCATCTGCCCATTCATTCCAAATTCGAACATTATTATCTTGTAAGTATTTCACGTTAGTATCACCCTTTAAAAACCAAAGTAATTCATGGATAATCGAACGTAAATGGAGTTTTTTTGTCGTAATTAAAGGAAAACCTTCGGAAAGATTGAAGCGCATTTGATATCCGAACGTACTAATAGTTCCGGTTCCTGTACGATCTTCTTTTTTTACACCATTTGTTAAAATATGTTCACAAAGATCTAAATATTGTCTCATTATTAAAACACCCTTTTTTTGTTAATCAAGCTATTTAATAGAAGCGATATAATGATATGTTTTTGGAGCAGATTCAAAAAGTTTTTCCTTGTCTGTTCCGCCAACATAAAACATAGCAAATGTTTCGGCGAAATATTCTTCCGCATACTGAAGAAAATATTGTCTAGTTGGAAATAGACTCCTTTTTTCTTCATTCCATATTGCCTTATAACGTTCTGATTTACTTGCATTTTTTAAAATTTTATAGTCAATAGAATGAGCTAATTCATGATACTCTAAATTAACTGAACTATGACCTTTTCCTTTTTCGCTTGCACCAATCTTCACTAGCACAACCTTGCCTCCACCAATACCAGGTACATCATCCCATGTTTTTTGGGAGTTGTAACCTCTAGGAATAATACCGGCAAATTTCTGCGCCGTTTTATTATCTGTTAATTATGTGTGGCATCCCAATCCGTAAGGATTGAGGTAGCCACTACCCATTTCGGGTGCGATAGGTAAGAATTTGAAGTAATCTCCATCTTTTCCCCCGCCTCACACCGTACGTGCGATTTTCACCGCATACGGCGTTCCATCGGGAAGCCATATTTTAAACTGTTGTCTCAGTTCTCCATAAAGCCTGTTATAGCATTGCGACTATAACTGACATCACACTAATTTGTTCAAATACGAATAAGAGTTAATTAATCCTCGAAAGCCGTACTTATTTAGCCTCTTTAAGCAACTTTCTAAGTTGCTCTATTTTCTTTCCACCTTTGGTATGGGTAACAGGATTTTCATTGTGAACCAGCTTGTGGCATGTTTTGCATAAGGAAACTAGATTTATCACCTTATTGACTTTATTGAGCGGTAGTTTAGGGTTTTTGTGATGTGTATTAAGATTCCATTCATATAGTGAAACCTTACAGCAGTTACATTTCCCCCTATCTCTGTTAAATGCGTACTCTCTATTTAGATAGAATTCGAAATTATATATCGGATAACGGTTATTGAGTTGATAGAAAGGAATATCCTCTTGGAAGAAATTCGGTCTTTCTAGTGCCTCACGTTTGCCAGTTGTCCGTTTATAAATATTTCTACCTTCTTCTGTGTAGGGAGACATTAAGAGATTCACTTTCATTGCATTACGTTTAGGAGTAAATGCAAATTTGGTTATTCCTACTTTGGCTCCATGCTCTTCAACGAAGAACACCTTGCTTTTTTGCTCTTTATGTCTATCTCTTCTATTTATAAGGGTGTCCGCTGGAGTAGTTAGTTGATGATATCGTCCTCGACGATTGTTCATAAACAACCATGTTCTCCATTGGGCATAATGAATACGTTTATCAAACCCTTGAAATATAGTAGATACGTTGGCGATTTTATAATAATTTGCTATACCGACAATCTTTGAGTTGATACTCTCGATTATGGCAACCTGTTTGGATTTAGTACCGCGATGGTCATAAAGGGTTTTAATATCTTTATTAATTTCCTTTATTTTCAATTTGGCTTTATCCATATTAGGAATAGCTTTTCCTTGTATGCTGCCTTTTCTAAGCCGATGTTCTTCTGCAAAAATCCAGAATCCTAAGAAATTGACCCTATTAGTTCTCACATCAGTAATTAAGGTCTTTTCCTTGGATAGCTCCAGTTTCAATTGGTGGTTAAAATATTTCTCCACTTTTTTGAGAATCCTTTTGGCATTTTCCTCACTTTTACAGAGTATAACCCAGTCGTCTGCGTATCTGATTAGAAATGTATCTTCGTGTCTTTGACGAACACGTTGTAACCCATTTCGAGAAACGTCTTTGACCTTATACCTAGCTGGATGCTCTTGGAACATTCTAGCAATCTCCCAATCAAAGTAATTAAGATAAATGTTAGCCAGAAGAGGTGAGATGATACCGCCTTGTGGTGAACCACTAACGCTGTCTCTGAAGTTACCTTCTTCCATAATTCCTGCTTTTAGCATCTTCTTAATCATCATAAGCACTCTTTTGTCTCGGATTCCTAATGTCCACATTATTTCAATCAACTTATTGTGATTGATATTATCGAAATATCCTTTAATATCGCCCTCTATTACCCAATAGGTTTTGCTTCTCCTAATACGTTCTAGTGTTTCAGCAATGGCTTGTTCAGCTGAACGCATTGGTCTGAAACCAAAGCTGTAATGGTAAAACTTAGCTTCTGCTATGGGTTCAATGACAATTTTGGCTATTTCTTGTATGATGCGGTCTATCATGTTAGGAATACCCAAGGGACGTTGCTTACCATCTGATTTGGGAATGTACTTTCTTCTTACTGGACTAGGTTGATAATTATTGATATTCCTACGAATTAGGGACATCAACTTATCTCTGTCCATTTGAAGATAGTAATCAATAGTCTTACCATCAATACCAGCAGTTTTGCTTCCTTTATTACCCTTGATATTATGAATGGCGGTCAGTATAGTCTGCTCGTTCTTCATAAGTTCAATAAGGTTATAGAAAGGTTTATTGCTTTCTTTGGCTAATCGGTACATACTATCAAGTGCTAGTTTTAGCTCTTTTTCGTTTTGTGGAAATTGTTTATTATCCTTCATTTCTATGTGGATCGCCCCCTTGATTAGAGAAAATGGACTATCCGAAATGAATTAACTCTTTTACTCTCACATGGTTCGTTTGAACATTTTCCTCAATTAGTGCAATACTTCTCGACTAACACCCTTCCCTAGAATAGTTTCTACCCTCTCTTACATTTCGTTGCAGAAGCAACTTATAGCAAGATACAAACGGCTATTCATTATTGGTACTATGGTGTCGCTGACTTCCAATAAGTTTCATAAGTTCCAATACCTCCACTTATTGGCTCTCGCACGTTCCCTTTAAACCAGCCCTTCTTTTACATTCCTTAGATGCCCTCTATACTCCGGCGCAACTTGTTCATGAGTAGACTATTCCTAACTCTCATGAATCTTATATAGGCACTGGAAAGACCTATATAAGCAATTTCTCTACTGGCAAAAGGGAAATACCTTCACGCAAATCCCAACCATATATCTCGTTATTAGGTTGGGGAATGAGTAACGGAGCGTACATACGAGGGTTCGATTTCGCTCATCATAGAATGTTTTTAAAGCCTACCGCCCTATATCCACGTTCAACGAGTTCGCTTCAAGGACGACTTCACCTAGCTTCAGACCTCTATCACATTGGAATGATAGACGCATGTAGGAGTCTCATAGACATGACTTGACTTGGAATATTAGCCATGACAGGGAAATTTCACCCTGTAAATCGTTTAAAGAGTTGTAACCAATCTTATAAAGATTCGGCCCCCGCTTTTCGTGTTTAAGCTACACTTATAGCGGAACGTGCCGCACTACCTGTAAACAATTTCACCTTTATTCCACTAGATTGTATCTTATTTAATAGAGTAGGTGGTAACTTATTTAATCTTTCAATAATAGTAGCTGCTTCTGCTTGGTCAAAATGTGCATCAGGCAGTAAAATAATATTCCCTAAATTTTCTTTTGCCTCGGTGGAAAGATGTGCTTTAATAACTGTTAGATCAGACAGGTTTTTTAAGCATATTTCATTATTAGGAAGCTGTGAGTTTCCCATAAGAATACTGGTTGCTGCTATCATTCCTACTGGTGCCAATCTTTTGAGCCATCTCATCCTTCTTCCTCCCCAATAAACTGATTGCGCTTCCTGCCCATTACTTATTTAACGGATAAGAATAATACTAGTCTATTAAAATTATAGCATGGTGAGTCAACGCAAAATACTAGTTAATATTGGGTGATAACTCCTAAAAAAATCCAAAAGAATGAAACATAGAGAAATCAATGCATACTTCTATGTTCATTCTTTTGGACATATGTCAGCGAGATGTAAAATCAAGAAAAAGTTTTACTAATTTCCCTCATTAAACCTCTAAACCATAATTCCGACATAGAGCAGCAAGTCCTCCAGAAAAGCCGCTGCCAACAGCGTTAAATTTCCATTCTCCGCCGTGTTTATAAAGTTCGCATACTATCACAGCTGTTTCAACTGAAAAATCTTCCCCTAGATCAAAGCGTAATATTTCCATGTTGTTATCTTCATTTACAACACGAACAAAGGCATTGGACACTTGTCCGAAATTTTGCCTTCTTGCTTCAGCATCATGGATGGTTACCGCAATCCCAATTTTGCTTACATGTGCAGGGATTTTTGTGAAATCAATAATAATTTGCTCGTCATCCCCATCGCCTTCTCCTGTGCGGTTATCACCTGTATGTTCCACACCGCCGCTAGGATGAACAAGATTATTATAGAAGATAAAATCTACATCATTTATTACTTTCCCATTGTCATCGGCCATAAAAGCCGATGCATCTAAGTCAAAGCCAGCCCCACCATCATATTGGTTGATATCCCAGCCTAATCCAATAATTGCTCTAGTTAATCCTGGATTTGTTTTAGTTAAATCAATACGTTGGCCTTTAGAAAGATTAATACTCAATTTCTATTCCTCCCTCGTTGAATAATAGATGGATTGTAAAAATTCGATTGCTATAGTCCGATCATGAAAATGATTTAACCACATCTCCTAAACTACCTGCATTTGTACCTGTGCCAACAGCTGCAAACTTCCAATCCTGTCCATGTCTATATAACTCCCCAGCGATTAAACTCGTTTTCCCAGCATAATCATCTGATAAATTGTAGTGAATAAGTGATTGGTTCGTCAATGGGTTAATAATTCGAATAAAGGCATTTTGAATCATCCCAAAATCTTGTCTTCTCTTTACTGCATCATAAATATTCACAACAAAAATGAGTTTTTGTATATGTGCAGGAACTTTACTTAAATCAACGCGGATTTGTTCATCATCTCCATCCCCATCACCTGTTAGATTGTCACCTGAATGGATTACACTGCCATCGCGACTTTTTAAATTCCCAAAATAAATAACATCACTATTCGCTTGAACTTTACCTTGTTCATTTACCATGATTACAGATGCATCACAGTCAATACTTGCTGCCTGTCCTCCACCAAAAAGAGAACCGAATAAGCCCCCACCCTTGTTTTGTTGAACAGGATCCCAACCAAGTCCAATTAAAATTTTACTTAATCCAGGATTCCCTTTTGTTAAATCAACTCTCTGACCTTTTTGTAAATTAATCGCCATTATTCCCAACTCCTATGTATGATATAATTTCATTTTTTATAAAGTCCTCTTTTTAAAATAGAGCTATTACTCATTTTCATAGAATATTAACTTTAGAAGGCCCTCGATTAATATTTATCTATTATCTTATGATAAGGGTAATAAATTAGGATGATACTTATTTAAGAGTAGCTAACGGATTTATTTTCCCGGACGATCAGTCGTATCGGAAAATAAATCCATTTGAACTCTTTCATGCTGTTAACACTAACCACAATTCATAAAAAGTGATTAAAAATATCTATCCCTTATACCATTTAACCTTGAAGTTTCATTTGCTTAAAGTTATTTTGTAATTCTTCTAATTTCTTTGTGCCTTCTTCTCTTAATCGCTTATTTTCTTCTTCAATTGTTTTTGTTTCTTGCATTCCTTTTATAATAATATTCCAAGATTCTTCAATCGTCTCAATCTTAATGCTAGGACTTCCTGCAAGCCTTGCAATATCAACACTCTGCTGGGATATATTTTGAGCGTTCTTGACAAGCATTTCGTTTGTTCTTCTATCCAGCTCACTCATGCTATCTGCAACTAATTTTTGTCTTTTTGCAGCAACAGCTTGGATTAGCCCATTTTTGAAAATTGGAATTGTAGTAACAAATGCCGAATTAATCTTTCCTATTAATTTTGTATTCCCTCTTTGAAGCAACCGTATTTGCGGTGCTGTTTGCAAGGCAACCATTTTAGCCATTTCTAAATCATAAACCCGCTGATCAAGGAGTTCTATTGCATTTCTAAGGGAGTCAAGCTGCATTCCCGCTAATTGATCTCCAGCAGTTGCTTTTGCTTCAATTTGCGGAAGTACTTGCGTCTTTAATTCTTCTGACTTCATTGCTCCCGCAACAGCATATTTTTCGAGCGTCAAATAATATTGATAATTTTGCTCATACATTTCATCAAGCATCGATGTCGAATCAACCATTTCATTTTGATATTTGGAAATTTCAACATATACTTTATCAATCTCTTGTCCCATAGACTGATATTTACCAAAAAGTTTTTCCATAATCTTTTCGCTTTTTTTAAACAGTTTGCCAAAGAAACCTTTTGACGTATCCTCAAAATCTTTTTTATCAAATTTATCCATGATTCTGCCGAGCTGTTTTAATAATTCTCCAGAATCTTCTACTTTAGTTGTTCTCATATTGTTAAGGATTTTATCGGAGAATTTTGAAATTTGCGTTGCCGGCTCTTTACCGAATTCAAGTATCTGTATTTGATCTTTTTCATCAATAGACTGGGCCAACTTTTGCACCTCTGGCTCATTTCTAAGCGCCAATTTAATTTCCGATACTTTTTCTTCTGTTAATAATTCTGCGACTTGGTTATCCGCATTGTTTATATTTGATGGTTGCATATTCATCCATTATCTCCCTTTCTACTCTTTAAAAATCCGCCAAATAATCCCCTTTTTAAAAAGGATGGTTCTTTGTATTCCATGTCGAATACAACGTCCTCCAGCCAATGGGTATCGAATAAATTGTCTTGCATAAAGTTCTCCATATCAACATGACCAGCTGGATTATAAATAATAATATCAAGACCCAATGCATTCATTAAAACTAACATTGCTGCATCTTCTCGCGTAAATACGCCATTTTTTTCGGTTTTAAATAATACAATACTTGGTACTTCTTGTGAGTAATCAAATTTCTGCAGCATTTTTAATAGTTCATCTGGTATAAGTAAACATTGAGAAAATAGAAAAATTGCTACATCTTCATTTGATTCATTCGACTGTTTTATAAGTACTGGGTTAGAACACACCCTTGAAATTGCAGCTGCTATCCCTTTTTGTAAGCCTAGTGGCAGCTGTTTATAATTCCAATAATGGGCACTCATCAACTTCTCCGGATCGAGTAAGCCGTTTCTTCCAAGTGCTCCCCGATAATGGTATCGGTAATCGCTAATAATGGCCCTTGTAAACGGAAACTCTTTAATTAATAGCGTCTCATCTCGATTGACTATTTCGTGAATGCGATCCCAGTATTCTTTTCGATTTTTACTTACACCAAATATTTTAGCAAAAATAGCCGGGATATGCACTTCTCCATTTTTCACTTCGAAATTTGGTCGAATCATAGCCAGCTCTTTTTCCAGAAGAAAAATTTCATCATATGTAGTTTTTAGGGTAACAGAAAACGGGATATAATCCCTAAATTGCCATGGTTTATATAGGTTGGATCCTTCATGATGGAGTATACTCTCTATTTCCTTTGATGCCCGATATGCTACTGTCGCTGTTCTTTTTCTTTCTTCTGTAGGAAAACTTTCAGGCTCTTTTCTTTGTGGATATTGATGCTGAAAAAAAAGCTCCTTATCCAGTTTTACTTTTTCCAAAATATCTTCCCCATTAGGATGAACCATGACAATATCACATCCAATAGTAAGGAGATAATAGATAAAATAGGACTGACTTTTATTCGCATCCCCATACCAGAGAAACTTAGGCATATTTTCACTTAGTACCGTTTCTTGTAAGGCAGGCTGTAAATGATTAATCGACCATTTTACAATATCCACTACTAATCTTCGTAAATCCTTATTTTTTATGCCGTTTTCTTCTATTTCTACAAAATGCTGAATTACTTTAATAAAGCTTTCGCGCAATTTCCGATGAATAGCCGGAACTGAAGATTTTATCAGTACATTTTCCCCATCAAGAAACGCAACAAATCGATTAATGGACAAATTCTGCTCATTCATTCGATTAAATACTTTTTGAATAGATTGAAAATGCTGATTGTCGATTGTCCTATCAAGTGTTTCATCTGTTAATAAGTGTAAGCCAGTATTATCTTTATATATCCAATTAAATAGCTGATTATAATATTCATCCTCGTCTAATGATATTCCTAGTAATTTAACGACTGCCTGCCCAAAAGTAAATATACGATTAGTGGTATCATATAATGGTCTTTCTTTAATAGGCTTTAGCAAAAGATTAAACCAATTTTCTTCAGACAATGGAAGTATTATATTATTAACGGTATAAAAGTCTTTGTTCATTTTCTCCACTTCCTAATTTTAACCCAAAGATAACTTTCTATCTTTATCATAGCATAGCTCCATGTGAACACTAAACATTCTACTTTATATTTATTTACGAATTTTTAATAAAAAAGTTTCATTTTTTGTAGTCAGAAAGGAAACCTTTCGTAAGATTTTTCTTTATATTCTCCAATTCTGTGTTTTTAGCACCTAACCTTCTGGGTGTGCATATAATACAGTACATTAGGCGAGTAGGTGCTAACTATGAGATCATTTTTTCGAAAATACACGTATCATGAAATTGAAACAGATTTAAATTATGTACAAAATGTTCTATCTTCCAACATGTATGTTTTTGTTGATTTAATCTTTATTTCTCTAATAATTAGTTTTTTTATGGCCATCTTTTTCGAATCTATCTTATTTGGGATTATTATATTTGTTTGCAGCTATTTATTCTTTGTCGCCATTTATTGTTTATTGCTCAAATTGATAAAAGATTCACCTGATGATCTATAAAATATATTTACCTTCCAACAAAATCCATCTTTTTAACGACTCTAAGGCGACCAATTATGGTCGCCTTAGAGTCGTTAAATAATAAATTCCTTATGAACCTTTCTTATGATTTCTTCTCCAGCAAACGCACCTTTTTGACTTGTTGCTTTATGAGAAAATCTACTTGCTCCACCACCTATTAGCTCTCCATGCCTAGGAATAAACGCAGTTTGGCATATATTTAGAAAAGGTAGATCTAATAAAGAATCTCCAGCTCCAATTGATTGCTCGATTCCTTCTCGTTCCTTAATATATTTTATTGCCTCTCCCTTGCAAACAGGACTTGGCATAAAGTAAAGTTTTCTTCCTTGTAAAGAGATATTCCAGCCGTTTTTTGCTGCAATCTTTGATAGTTCTATTTTTAAATCAGCGGCTATTGTTGTATTTAACACATAATAAAAGAAAAGATTATCAGCAATTTTCAAATCTCCCGGGAGAGAATACGCTTGGAGCATTGCCAATATTTCCTCTTTTTCACTACATTCCACACCAAGCTTCCCCTTTAGCCTCTCTTCCCACTCTGTCATGATTTCTCCATTATAGTGTATTCTTGCTCCGTTACTGGTTACACAGTAAGATACTGGTACCTCTCTTTCAAAAATAAAAATCCGCTTATATTGCTCATATGTTCTTGTTGTTACTGGAATAAATAAATAGCGGGAAGCAATCTCTTTCAATAAATTATAGCTCACCTTTGTCATATAGGAGACATACTTCCCATTCTTCTCTTCGACCCCAATCATTGATTGATTCCAAGGAGTTTCCATTTCTTCTAAAGCACGTTTTGAATAAATTAATGTTCGATCTAGGTCAGATGCAAATAATTTCATCCCTTTTGCACAACCTTTTTAATCAAACCGCAGCATGTATAGCTCATATGGGGATATGGAATTATTTCTACGCCTCTTTCTTTGGCAAGCATAACGATATGCTGCACATAAGGACTGTCAGGATCTTTCATTAATATCTTCCATGGTATTCTTCTTAATAGGACTCTTGTAGTTTCTCCAACTCCGGGTTTTACATAATGCGTGCTCTCAATTTGAAATTCATCCTTAATGGCTAGAACTTCTTTCATCCCCCGAAAATCAACCGATTGATCAAGAAGATTCTCATTCATTCTTTCTACTACTTGCTTTGGATTAATTTTTTGTAGAGCTTCTGTAATTTCATCTAAATAAATATTCGATACATCATACGGCTCTAATTCCTGATAATATTTCGCACCATGAAAATCATCCATTTGAATATATCTTTCATTTAATACGGTGCGGCTAACAAGCCCAGAAACAGTAGAATTTAAGCAAGCGCTCGGTATCAAGAAATCTTCTCTCGTTCCATAAAGCGTGGTACAGTATCCTGGATCTGCCAGTACAGCTAATGTATCATCTAAATGAACATGATATTTATTTAAATAACTTTCACACGCTTTTGTTAATTCAATTGAAATGGCGCCTTTACCTGTCCAGCCATCAATAAATTGGATAGCAGATTCTTTATGTGATTTTAATATATACTTAATAGCATTTTCATCTATCCCTCTGTCTCTAATGATGGAAATACTATAGTGCGGTAAAGAAACATGATATTTTTCTTTTATATATCGTTTGATTAATATCCCAATAGGAGTACCTGCTCTTGCTAATGAAACTAAAACCGTTTGTTTTCCATGTTTACGATATATCTGCTCTGCAACAACGGCAGTACTAAGTGCAACCTTATCTTTATAAACATGCAGTGTCTTCCAAAAAAGCTGTAAATAATGTTCTGGTGGATTATATTCGATTGGTAATGTTTCGCTATAATGTGCCCCACTTTGAATCTTTTTTTCTCGTTCCTCTGTGGAACCTTCTAAGAGTATTCCATTTAAATTTTTCAAAAGAAAAATGACATCTTCACTATTATAAGATCCGAATTTCGCTTGCTGATTTATGTTTAAATGCATCTTTACCTCCCACTAAAATAAACAACATTAATCTTTTTTACTTGTACTGCTTTTAAAGCTGTTAGCAGTTCTTTTAAACTATCTTCTTTCACGTTTCTCTCGAAAAACAGAAAAATGTCATCATATTGATTAGGCTTTATATTATACAAGTAATTTACAATCTCTAAATCTTCTGGATTCGCAAAGCAATATGCTGTTTGAGCTCCATAATACTCTTCATCATTTGGATAAATTGGACTTCTTGTTGTCGATTGATAAGATATGTCTTCCCCCATGAAACTAGCTAACTTCATGGGTATATACATAAATTCCCCTGTTCCTACACAAAGACTAGTTCCCACCCTCTTCTTCTTAAGCACCTTTGCAGCTTGTTTTATCCACTCATCTGTTCCTTCTTCTGTATATATACCAAATCTTCCAGTATCCTTTAAATATTGGAAGTCATTGCGCTCACCTGCAAGATTTGTGGAAATCAATGGTATAATGCGAGCTTTCACATAATTTTCTAGACTAATATATTCTACAGATGGAGTTCCATCATTTGTTACCAAACTCTCCATTATGGGTGGAAGATTTATTTGCTCTCCAACTAATTCAAAGCATCCTTTCAATAAGCAGACAGAATGAACCGTTATTTGCAGTTCTTCTTCAAGAGCTTTCATTTCTAATTGCCATTTATTAGAGCGCCAGTCAAGAATGGATGCCACCGTATATTTATCTCTTGGATATTTTCTATGAAGATCTCGGATGATATTGATCGCTGTTTTTCCAGTTGTGAGTTCATCATCAACGAGGATTATTTCCCTATTATTATCAAGAATGTCTTTTTTCACGTAACATCGATGGGAAGTAGCATGTGAATGTTCTTCTTCAAATGAGATGATAGGATCCAGCCCGTTTATCTTTTCTCTTGTGGTATGAAAAAAGGATGCTTGCTTAAAAGCCTGGAAAAAAGAGTGACCTAGTGCAGTTGCTGTTTCGGCAAACCCTATAATAATAGGATTGGATACTTCTTTTTGGATAAAGGGCTTGTCCACAAAAGGCAAAGAGGTATCATGATAAATTTCCAATAATCTCTCCCTTTGCGGTGAATGCTTTCCGGTCATAATTTCTTCATATCTCGCAGCAAGAATAAAACCTGTTAGCAGACCTTTTTTTGGCTCAATTGGCAAATGCTTTCCCAGTAGTTTACTGACAAATAAAAATGCCCGTCTTTTATTGATTCTTGCAGCCATTTTAAAAAAGTCCTCAATAGGAAGCTGAAATGGATTTTCTTCGACATTAATGTTCATCTGTAAATGATCAATGATTGGTAATGAAATTTTCTTGTTTAAGTAAGTCAATGTATGTAACTCCTTCATGGAACACCCCGTAAACCTTTGATTTTAAAATAATTTTCTGCGCCCAATATAAATGAGGCTTAATTTCATTCATTTTATTGGAAAAGCTACTCTTTACAACACCAATTTCTCCATTATTGCTATCCATAATATTTAATGCGTCCAAATATTCTTCATAGGGAACTACGTTTAATGCTTGAACTGGCTTTATATGGGTCGGATGAATAATGGTTTTCCCTGTTAATCCATTTGTTATATCCATCATAACTTCCCTTATTAATCCGTCCATATGTTTATCAATTAGCTGTGTTCGCATGTTCATTCCAGCTTTTCCATAACGTTTTCGAAAAGGTGTCTCTCTTAATTGTGGGATTAAAATTCTTTCTTTCGTCGTAAAATACTCCCAGACTGGTCCCGAAACGACATAGGCACTATCTGCACGTGTAAAGATATTAATAATATCTGAAATACAGTCGCGAATAATGGCAATATCATATATGGTTGTTTCTGGGCTTCTACGTATCCCATATAATCCACAAAAATCAGTTGCTCCTATTCTAACATTTAAAATTAAGTGCTTATAATGATCAAGCACATTTTTGATAGAGAGGAGTTCATTCATTCGCGTTTCTTTTTCAATTATTTTCTTCGTCTCCAGTATCGGCATTGCATATAAACAGTATCCGAGCTTGTTATATTTTTGTAATTCTTTTAAGATAATTTCTCCTGCTTCTGCTTCAAATTTTGGGATTACTATACCTGTTAATAAAGCGATCTTATCACCAAGTATATCCATTAAACTTAAAAACTGTGCAATAGAACGTATTCTGATAAAAATCAATGGCAATTCACTTTTTAGCAGAAGTCCATTTTGTATGGCTTGATTAATATCAGTTAACTCTTCTACTAATTTTCTTTCTGCTAAATCCACCTCATGATCGCCAATTGAATCCTCAAGACAAATAACCATAGAGGTTAAAGCAGGATGTTTCTTTCTCAATAAATCCTGATAAATATTAGGTCTAGTTGCAGGCATATACAATGTTGAAGCAAGTGCATAGGATAATACTTCTTTCTCCGAAGTGCTAAACACCTCTTCTGGTAACTGGAAGAAAAGACGTTCCAATTGTTTTTCATTTAAGTCAGAGAATAATTTCATTTCCTTTACTCCATTCCAGTATTTTCATTCTATTTATATACTATTCTGAAATTTTGTTAATAAATAATTTATTTAAAGCAGGATAATTATTACTATTTTACTATAAAATTCAATATTTGAGTATTACTTCTTATTGAATGACTTTAGGATGAAGTCGTCTGATATACAAAAGATATATATAAAGGAGGATTTTCGAGAAGTGGTTTCAGTATTGAAGTATTCTAATTAACAAAATAGAGGATATCCCTAGTACTACTACTTTAAAGAAACTAGAAATATCCTCAGAAATTATTAAGCCTCGCCTTGTTGTTCTGCTTTCTTTTTATTTCTAAAGTGAACAATGAAAGTGGCTCCAAATGCTATTACTAGCAATCCGAAGAAATAAATATGTTCGATGTGAATATCAAAAACGCCTAATAGCATCTTCGCTGCGATAATCAAGATTAGAATATAAGCAGTTGCTTCCAGCTCTGGAATTTTATCAATTAATTTAAGGAAAACACCCGCTACACCACGCATCATAAGGACACCTAGAATACCGCCAAGTAATAATACCCACACTTGGTTACTGACACCAAATGCTGCTAATACACTATCCACTGAAAAGGCAATATCCATTAATTCAACAGAAATTACCGTTCCCCAAAATAAGCCAAATGTGCGAATAAGAATTCCATTTTTATTGATGCCTTTATTTTCTTCTTCTCCGTCTTCTGCCTGATTCGCAGCTTTTTTACGATCTACGAAGTACTTGATAGAAAGATACGCCAAATAGGCCGCTCCCAGTATTTTCACCCATGAGAATTCGATTAAATAAACACCAATACCGATAGCTATAAAGCGGAATATGTATGCACCTAGTAACCCATAAAACAATGCTTTTCTTCTTTGTTCTGGTGGTAAATGCTTAACCATAACGGCAAGAACTAATGCATTATCCGCTGATAATAAGCCTTCCAATATTACAAGTGTTCCAATATAGCCCCAGCTGACTGGATCTGTTAGTACCTCTCCCCACATTTGCCAGTTAAAAAACTGTGCATATGTATCCATAATCGTTTCAAATATTCCCATGAAAAAAGGTTCCTCCTAAAATATGCTTATAAAGTCTTAGCCAATTTGCAGACCAAAGTCTGTTGCTAATGCAGCTAAACCACCTTGGTATCCACTGCCAATAGCACTAAATTTCCATTCATTATTATGACGATATAGTTCCCCAACAACTAACGCTGTTTCTATAGAGAAATCCTCCCCTAAATCGTAACGAATCAATTCCTCATTAGATTCTTCGTTAACAATACGTACAAACGAATTAGAAACTTGTCCAAAATTTTGATTTCTTGCTTCTCCATCATGAATAGTAATGGTAAAAGTAACACGTTGGATATTAGCTGGAATACTTTTTAAATCTACGATAATTTGTTCATCGTCTCCGTCGCCTGCTCCTGTACGATTATCTCCGGAATGAACAATCGAACCATTTCCACCTGTTGGATTATTGTAAAATACAAAGTCAGCATCATTTGTTACTTTTCCATTCTCGCCAAGTAAGAATACAGAAGCATCTAAATCAAAATCAGTTCCGCCATCATACTTATTTAAATCCCAGCCTAAACCAATAATTACTTTTGATAAACCAGGATTGCCTTTTGTTAAATCTACTTTTTGTCCTTTGGATAAACTAATTGCCATAATCTTTCTACCTCCAAGTTTTTTCAGTATAGTTCCTTTACGTAATCATAGATAAAAAAGTTTCAATTTTCCTTTTTAGCTCATCCACTTTGGCGGAGTATTTTTATCCCAGTAAATTTCTCCAAGTGCATAATGAGTTTGGAATTGATCATGATACGTGTGGTAATGGAAGTTAAAATAATAACCTTCCTGTGGGGGACGATCCCTTCTTACATGAAATCGGATAATATCCTCGTTATCTCTCGTAATATGAAATATCCGTTCACTTGTACCTGCAGCAGGAAATTCAGTTACTGTTAAATAACTTAACTCTTCTTCTGGAAAAATATGCGTTACTTCATTAATTGCTTTTTCCATATTTGGAAGAACAACTAAACGAAATTCATCTTCAATTACTGGTTTAATTTTTGGCCCGAATTTTAAATAGCTTTGTGCTTCTGCTTCCTTCATCATTTTGCTGATAAAATCTTCTCTTGAGAAATCCCCCTCAGTACTATCAACAAATATCGCTTCATCTTCGATACTTTCTCTAGCAAATGGTACTTCTCGCTCATCAATTGGTTTCTTATCATTATTATTATTATTTAAAAAGGTTGCTGGTGATGGTGAAACAAGACCAAACGTTAAAATAGAAACAAATACGACCAGGCTTTTACGAAGCCAATTAGGCATTTATTACACCTCGCTTTCCGCATCCTGATGTTATTATAAATCGAAAAAATATTTATAGATTAAGTATATATTATTTACTATCTAATCTTCTACTATTATCCTTATCATTGAGGCTATTTTTTTATCATTCTTTTTTCAACCAGATTCCGTAATGAAATTTTGCTGTTTTTCGCTTTACCTGTTCAAATTGAAATCGGTTAAATCTGCTGCTCCTAAAATGATCTTTCCAAACGACTCTTTCTTTCGCCACTCGCTTTGCTTGATTGATTAATTCTACAGACACTTCTTCATAATGTGCTAGTTGTTTTAACGGGTTGATTCCAGCAGATGAAATAGTTTCCTCAAACATAGGATCAAAATATACGCAATCAATACTATTGTCTTCTTTTCGAGCAAGTGCTTCTAATGCGTTAATATGCTTGACTGTAACTCTTCGCATTGCTTCATCGATAGCAGGATTACTTGTCTCCCATTCTTTCAAACCTGTCTTAACAAGAAATGCTATCACTTGATTCGCTTCTAATCCTTCTACGTTTCCACTACTGCCCACCACATAACTTGCAACAATGCTATCAGAAGCAAGACCTAAAGTACAATCTAAAAAACTTTTTCCCTTTGCTAAATTTGTCGCAACAATAAAAGGATCATTTTCCTTATTCATCAGCCTTTTTATTCGAAAGACTGCTGAATTCGGATGAAAAAAGAAAGGCTCCTCTGTATTTAATGAACAGAATTCAAATCTATTTTTTCCAATTATCAGAATATCTGATTGATATTGCTCTTTTAAGTGTTGAATAGATACTTTTTCTCTCCTGACATATCTGCAGTTGAAGTCTTTGGCAATTCTATCTGCGAGAATTTGCATATCCTTATTTGTCCTACTGGCAGTTGTTACAATCATATTTTTTCTCCTACTTCTATGTAATACTATATTCAATGCGAATCATGTTAAAATTAGGTCTTCATTATAAAATAGATAATTTTAAATTATCTATCGACGAATATAAATCCTATACAAAAAGAACTAAAAAAGAAAGTCCATGAGAAAAAGGTAACCCTTTATTCTCATGAACCAAATTTTTTAGCAATATTGTTCAAAAGCTGATACAAGATTTTCCATAATTGCTTCCATTGAATTTCCTTCAATATCATAGCGATGAATAAAATGAACAACTTTATTATCTTTAATTAATGCCATAGACGGAGAAGAAGGCTCAATATCCCCGAAGAATTCGCGCATTTTTGCTGTTGCCTCTTTATCTTGGCCAGCGAATACTGTTACTAGTTGATCTGGCTTTTTTTCAGATGCAAGCACTGCTTGAGTTGCCGCTGGTCTTGCTAAACCTGCAGCACATCCACAAACAGAATTAACAACTACTAACGATGTACCTTTGTTTGTTTCAATAAATTGCTCCACTGCGTCTTCTGTCAGTAATTCTTCAAAGCCTGCTTGGGTTAATTCTGCTCTCATCGGTTTTACTACTTGTTTCATATACTCATCATATGCCATTGACATAAGTAATCCCTCCATTATATACGTATATTCTATTCCTAAATATACATTAGAAATGTTTTTCGTACAATCTTTAGCATTAGGAAAATATAGTTACAGCTTATTTTCGCGCTTCGGTCATTTGTTTCCAAACAGAACCTTTTGCTTCTTCCCCTAGTTCAATTCGTTCAATAGCTAGTTTTATTTGTAAGCTCACTTCAAATTCTGGATCGTCCTCATGAGCCTTAAGCGCAGCCAATGCTCGCTCATCTCCAACTTCATACAAGAACATAGCGGCTCTCCATCGAACAATCTTGCTTTTATCATCTAATGCATGGATCATTTCTTCCATTGCTTCGGGAAACCCTAAATCGGATAAGCAATCTCCTGCAGTGCGCCGCACCGTTACCGTTTTATCCTTTAGTGCCTTATATAAGGAAGGAAGAACAGCTGTATCTTCAATCATTCCAAGATAGACAGTCGCAAGTCTGCGAATAGATGGTTTTTCATCATCTAGTGCTTTCGTTAGCACAGGGATATCATCTACTGTAGGATCTTCGCTTTGTTCTAGCTTTTGATATCTAACTTTCCAATCTTGATTCTCTAAATCTGCAAATGACAGCTTTGTTCGCACTCGTACCTGTTTATCATTTGCTTCTGTTTGCGGATTTTTTGCATGCTCAATAATCGCATTAATTCGCTCTTGTGGGTATGCAGCAACAAGTTCTTCCACCATTACATGCCCAATTTCCTCAAATTCACCGTAGCGCACACCGAAATCTTTCCATTTACGTGTCATTACTACATTATCTTCAGGTGTACGAACTTCCGATACAGCTTGAATAAAGGTGTCAGGTAAACCGAATCTTCTTTCTTCATTGCCATCCGATAATTTAATTTGCATAGGAATACCTTTATACATTTGAACTTGAACATTTATCTCCCCATAATGCTCATTTATCTCTTTTGACACCTCTGTAGCCTCGTCCTCCCCAAAGACATTCCGCACTTTTGAAAGTAATTCTTTCCAATCATAGCGGGCATTTCTTTCAACCGCTAGGAAATCAGCTACATGGTAAACCCCTTTAATCCCTTCAATGGAAAGGATATTTTGAATTAATTCAGGTGCTTCCGCTGAATTATCAAGCTTATAATTATTACTTTTTCCCATTGGCAGCTCTTGATCTAAATTAATTTTCATCGTATTAGGACTTGGTGTTGGTTCTATAGAAATAATTCTCATATTCCATCCCCCTCTTTTTCAACATTTATCTTATCATGCTTGATGCTATATCGAAAATAAACAGCTTTTATGACTTATCAGCGATTTCAGATAAATAGCTCCAGCGTTCAATTAGGTGTTCTAATTGGTTATTTAATTGTTCTTGCTCGCTCATTAACTCAGCTGCTTTTTCGAAGTCACTGCCTGTCTCGGCTAATTCTGTTTCTATAGTAGCTAATCTTACTTCGACTTTTTCGATATCCTCATCAATGGTTGCCCATTCCCTTTGTTCATTATAGCTTAGTCTTACTTTTTTCTCCTTTGGTTCCTTTTTAGGAAGTGGTATTTCTGTTTTCTCTTTTATTTGTTGTTCTTCTTTTCTCTCCACCTCTAAATATTCGCTGTAATTGCCATAATAGGTGTCGATAATACCATTTCCTTTTAAAATCAACAGCTGTTCAGCAACCTTATCAAGAAAATAGCGATCATGGGATACGGTAATAACCACGCCGTTAAAATCTTCTAAATAATCTTCCAGAACCATTAATGTTTGTGTATCTAAATCATTTGTCGGCTCATCTAATAAGAGTACATTTGGTTCTCCCATTAGTATTTTCAACAAATAAAGTCTTCTTCTTTCCCCACCAGATAGCTTTCCAATAATCGTTCCATGGGTATGAAGAGGGAATAAGAATCTTTCCAGCATTTGGGCAGCTGTAATGACTTTTCCATCAGAGGCTTCTATTACTTCAGCCGTTTCTTTTAGATATTCAATCATTCTTTTAGATGTATCCATATCTTCATTTTCTTGCGTATAGTAAGCCACTTTTACTGTTTGCCCAATGATTCTTTCGCCAGAATCGAGGGATGCCTTGCCTGCTAAAATATTTAAGAAGGTCGATTTACCAGTCCCATTTTTTCCTATTATTCCAATTCTATCCCCTGGTTTTACAAGCAAATTATAATTATTTAAGATTATTTTATCATGGAAACGCTTGTTTGCCCCCACCAATTCAAAGACTTGCTTGCCTAATCGACTTCCTTTCAAGGAGATATCTAATTTATCTTTAGCTTTAACATTAGCTAATTTATCATCTAATGCGTCAAAGCGCTGAATTCTGGCTTTTTGTTTAGTAGAACGCGCTTTTGCCCCTCTTCTAATCCATTCTAATTCTCTTCTAAATAAATTCTTTTGCTTATCAAGAGTAGCTGCTTCATTTTCTTCCCTGATAGCTTTCGCCTGTAAAAAGTCACCGTAATTGCCTTTATAGCTATACAAATTGCCCCCATCTAATTCAAACATTCTGTTTGTGACACGATCTAAGAAATAGCGGTCATGTGTTACTAATAAAAGTGCTCCTGTGTATCTGCTTAAATAATCTTCCAGCCATTTAACTGCCTCAAAATCAAGATGATTTGTCGGTTCATCTAAAATAAGCAAATCTGGTTCTTGAATCAGAACTTGTGCTAAAGCAACCCGTTTTTTTTGCCCACCTGACAATTCACCAATCTTCTTATTAAAATTAGTAATTCCTAACTTCATTAACACCGTCTTTGCATTTGTATGAACTTCCCAGCCATTTAAAGCATCCATTCTTTTTTGTAAATCAAATAATTTTTCATGAAGCTTATTGTCCTCTGGATCATGGTTGATTTCCATTAACATTGCTTCATAATCTTTAACTAATGCTAAGACCGGTGCATCACCAGCATATACTTGGTTTAATACGGTAAGATCTGGAATTAATTCTGGGCTTTGGGCAGAATAGGCGAAACGAAAATCCTTCGGTGCTATGATATCTCCTTCGTCTGGAATATCTATTCCAGCAACTATTTTTAATAAGGATGATTTCCCAGTTCCATTGATGCCGATTAAACCTACCCGTTCTTTTTCACTTATTGAAAAAGAGATGTTTTCAAATAACTTTTTCTCTCCATATGTCTTTGTTACATTTTCAATTGAAATACTCTTCATTTTGTACATTCCATTCTTTATAAAATTCTTTTAGAAAGCTTTCCATAAATTGATGCCTTTCCACTGCCATTTTTTTAGCACTTTCAGTATGTAAAAGGTCTTTAATTTTCAATAGTTTTTCATAGAAATGGTGAATAGAAGAGGAGTTGTTTTTTCGATATTCTTCTTCTGTCATCTTTTCCCTTATTGCACTATGTGGATCATAAATAGGACTTCCTATACTTCCTCCATAAGCAAATGTACGAGCAATGCCAAGTGCTCCAATCGCATCTAATCGATCAGCATCTTGGACTATTTTTGCCTCCAGACTTTTGGGAGTTATCCCATTTCCTCCTTTAAAGCCAACTGTTTCGATGATAGCTTTAATCTGTTCCTTCTCTTGATTCTCAATTGGAATCTGCATTAGTATATTTGCTAATCTTCGTTGCCCTTCGCTTTTGGATTTATTTAATTTTTCATCTGAAATGTCATGCAATAACTCAGACAGTTCTATGATATGAGAATACTCAATTCCTTCTTTTTCTGATAGTAATAAGGCTATTTTACGTACTCTATCTACATGATACCAATCGTGACCACTAGCATCATTCTCCATCTCTTGCTCTATTATATTTTCTACTTTCGTAATAAGCTTCATTTATTCTCACATCCAGCAATCTATTATGTCCATATTGTATCATGAAAAGTAGTTTTTCGAATATGAAAGAACAATCAATATAATTACGAAAGCCGGAGTAGAAAATTCAATCATTCTACTCCGGCTTTCGTTTCATTATTCATTTCCTATTTTTTACTTAAAAAGGGCTTTATTTTTGGAAATACCTTTAATGCTGTTCGATAAAATACGTCTTCATGGTAAGTTTCTGGAATGAGCTTTTTTATAAACTCTATATATGGTTCAAATGGGGCTAGCGGCCAATCTGTCCCAAAAAGCAATTTATCATATGATTGGGCAAAAACTAATGCATGGCGTAAATGATCGAGAAAAATCCCTTCATGTGCTTCTTCCAGTTCTTTTTTTGTTCCAACGATTAAACCAGATAAATCGGCATATACATTCGAATTTTTATAAATAATTTCCGCACCAGTCAATGTCCAAGGATCACCGAAATGTGCCATCATAAAATTCACATTACGATGTTTCACAGCCACTTCATCAATTGCAAGAGGATGACTATATTTTAAGTATCCTCTTTCAGAGTATGTATCTCCAGTATGGAACACAACTGGTAATTGATACTTTTCTGCTAGTCGATAAACAGGTTCATATACCTCATCATAGGCATAAAAAGGGTAGTAGCCTAAATAAATTTTTATTCCCACAACATGTGGCTTTTGAATCTCCTGCTCTAATCGTTCTTGTGCCGATAAATCCATATCATATGGATTTATCCCAGCACAGCAGACGACATTGTCTGGAACCAATAAGTCCAAATCTAATCCCATTGGGGTCTGGGCCTTATAATCAGGAAAGCCCATCTCTGGCGTTTCTGTAACCCCCATCCCAATCGCAAGGACAATATCAGCCTTCCTCATCTCTTCTTTCAAACCTTTATAACTATAATCTACAAAGGAAAGATCTCGAGCTGTCTCTTTAAACGATCCAATATTTGAGTAGTGTATATGGGCATCAATTATTTTCATCTACGTATTCCCTTTCTGAAAATGCTATTTGCCTTACCTTATTAACTAAAGAAGACTGTAATTCCCCCTCGGTAAACAGAAGATAGGTTGGTTCTGTAAATAAGCGGTTCTCTGTTCTTCTGCACTTAGCATAGGAAATCAACTGTATCACATCTTTATTACTATAGAAATCTATACCTTTTGATTTATCACTTGCAATATAATAACACTTTTCTTGCTCTAGCGATAAATAGGAATGACCCTTTATATTAACTTCTTGCTCTTCTGAAGCAACCATATATTGTTTTGTACTAACCTTGTTATCCTGAATATGGAGTACAGCTTTTTCCTCCTCATTGCAAGTGATAAATAGGTTTGTATGCCATTCTTCTTCTGCCATACGTCTGCCTGCATCATCAATTATTTCTACAAATGTAATGAGCAAAGGAATGCCTGGCATTGTAAGGAAATATTGTTCATACTTTAACCCATTCCATTTCTCATGATGCCTTATCGTTGTTACCAGCTTCACACCAGTCCATTCGTTATGATGGATATCTTTTAAACTAGTAAATGCACAAGCTGTCTCTTCCTTTAAGACAGAAAATACATTTAAATCTGGCGGACCATTTTTAATGCCCCCACACCACGGATTCCACCAACTTTTTGCGATAGGTTTAGGAAATGCATGATCCAACCATTCTTTCCCATTTACTACTAAAGAATAGACGCCTGGATAGTAATCAGGAGAAGCTTTAAAAGATATTATTCCATTCGAAACATGGTATATGGTAACTCCTTCTTCTATTATCACTTCTGTTGTCATGTTCTTACTACTTGGTACAAAAAGTAAATCTTCGGTATCTATTATTTTTGTCGGCAAAGAAATGGTTGTTTTCACTGTGTTTAGCCCTAATTGAAGATCCCTTTGAGGCTGAATTTGGTAGACTTCGGATGCTTCCGTATCAATTCTCTGTGAATCTCCTTGTCTTTCATTCATTGTTATGGTCATTTCACCTTGTATTGCTTGATTACTATAATTCTTTATTCGTACTTTTAAGTCATTATCTCTATCTATAATAAGATTTTCCTCATTAAATTCAACTTTAAATCCTGAGATAACAGTACTTGCGTGCTCTTTCTGTAGCCCTTCTGCTGCTAACTCCCATTGCTGCCAATTACGATAGGCACCGATATTCACTCTAAGAGGCGAAAAAGCAACGGATTCATTTTTTCCGAGCATGCGTGTGGATTCTATATGCACCTTCCAATTATCCATTTTAACGCGGGCTTCTTTAGCCCATGCAACACCGAATGGGATAGAATTTGGAGAAGAAAAATACCAATTCCCCGTTATATCCTTAGAATTTAATTCAAAAGGTTGTACGAGGTTCCATTCATTAAAGGAAACAACTTCCCCATTTAAAGGGAAATAGAGATTCTGCCATATGTCAAAAAAAGTTTCCTGTACACTTATTTCTTTTTCTTCCAAACTATTATTAGCAATGGTTATCCAACGTTTAATCAACCCTTCCGCAAAGAGCTGATTTGTTAACATAATATCTAGATATGGAAAAGCATTAGACTTAAAGAATAGTTCCAGTTTAATACTGTTTCCAGTTTTTTCAGTACGAACTTCATATGGCTTTTGTTTAGACAGCTCATTAGAATAAGGCTTTCCAATAGACGGTGCAAACAGAGCAAAGTCTGTATGAGCAATTTCTGTCGTAAGATCCATTTTGCTTACGGTAAGTTGATGTGGACCGTTATAAACCTGCCAACTCTTTTCTTGTTCTACTACAAACTGTTCACCAATCCCTTTGAAGGCAAGCGCAATTTCCTTTTCAAACGTTAAAATTCCCTGCTCATTCTCCACAATTTCTCCGATGATTTTTTCTTTAAAACTACCACAACTCTTCACTTGAACCGGAATGCGAATCCACTTTTTCGCTTTTTTAGCCAGATCGAAAGAATACTTATCCCCTTCAAAATGTAAGCGGTCATTTTTAGGAATGGTGAAATATCCATAAATATCTTTTTCTAAATTATTTCTAATCTCTAAATCTAAGTATGTGTTCATTCCTTTCGCTAAAATGGCCTCTATTTCCTTTCCCTCAATCGAAATAGGTGCTTGTGGGAAAACCCCCAGTTGTAAGCCTGTTTCTAGTCCATTGATTCTAACTGCAACCTTTAATGCCGGAAAGGTTTTTCCATTTACAGGTTCTTCTCCTTTTTCAATCACAAAAGAAGAAGAAATCGTTATTTCTTGATTACCCTTTATCTCTTGTGATCTTTGAAAACTGCATTGAATTCTGTCCTGATTATCTGCCAATACTTCTAAAGAAATTGGGCTTGCTGTTTTATTTTTTATCTTTAAATAGACCTTATGCTCTATTTCTTCTATGCATTTATGATTATCCATTGTTAATTCAATCTGAAAATCCTTAGTTTCCAAAGAGCAGATTCCTCTACTTGTTTTTTCAAATTTTACAACAATCGTCTCTGTTTCTTTTTGCCACACATATTCATAATGTGTAAAGCCTCTTTCAAACACCCCATCTGGCTTTATTTCAAGATTTCTTTTTAAATCTGCATACCAATCCATGTTTTTTAAATAACTATTTATTACTGCGTCATTTCGAACTGTTGGGATAAAATTCATTAGATGTGTATATTGGTCGTTATCCTCCCAAAAGAAACCGCAGCGTTTATATAATGGAACTGCCTTAAGATTACCTGCCCAAGTATATAAATCCAGTCTTGGCCATTTTAATTCTGTCGCTGCATTGAGTGCATGGAGCAAAAGCAGCTTACCAATTTTCTTGCCATGATAATCTGGACGAACATTTAATAAAGGAACATACAAGGCTCCTGCATCTTCTTTATAAACAGAAAAACCACAGTACCCTACTACTTCTTCTCCTATAACAGCTAAGAAGGTATCGATATTATCTGAGCTTTGCTGTTGATCGCGTACTTGTTCTTCTGTTTTTCCTGTTCCTCCCCATGAATCTTTACTTTTTGTCCACATGTCGGCCACTTTACCAGCAAGATCATCATGATAGCTTACTATTTTAATTTCCTCTAAACCCTTGATTGTCTTTTCCACTAAGAACCCTCTTTCCTCTTATTTTTCATTTTTGTTTGTATTGATATATTTTTATTTGTATTCATCCTAGCTCCTCCTTTCTTCATTGCAGGAATGTTTTTCCAGCATCCCTATTCTATCGTATTATTATTAAGAATTTTTGTAAAGATACCATAATAATAATTTTTCTAATAATTATGTATATCCAACAAAACTAGACAAAGCTCGTCAAAGGATTTTTTTTTCTTTTCACGAAAATTATAAAGACAAGGGTTTTAAACGTCCTTCTTGCCATTGGTCTGTTTCGATTATTTTATAATGAGGGGTGTATAGAATGTTAAGCGTACAAAAAAAAGAACTTACGATTAAGGAAGAAAACAGCAAATTATTAAGTGTGAAGGAAGCTGCGGAATATATTAATGAAGGTCCTGGTGTTGTTCGAAATTGGTTAAGAGAATTGAAAACACTCATACCAGTCATTATTGGCGAAAATGGCTACCGATATTTCGATCAAAAAAGCTTAGATATTTTAGTAAAAGTTAAACAAATGCGTAATGAAAAACAAATGTCTTTAAGACAAATTGAAGATGAGCTGACAAGGCCTTTACCTGCCTCTATCCCCATTGCCACTGAAGCTACGGAAAAAATTCTTCAGGATTTACAAACAATCAAAAAAGAATTAGAACTCCAAAAAAATTTCAATCAAGTATTAGTACAGCAACTAAAAAAGCAGCAAGAGCATATCGAATTTCAGCAAGAACATATTGCCAGTCAAGAAAGAAAAATAACTTTATTAGAAAATCCAATTGTTCTAAAAGAAAAAGAGGAACAATACTATGCTAAATCTAGAAAGAAGAAGCTGGCCGATCTAAATGAGCGGGAAACGAAGGAGAAAAAAAGTGGATTTATCCGCCTCTTTTCTTATCGTTAATCGTTCCTTATCATAAAAAATAAGGATCTTCAGCCTTTAGTGACAGGGTGTTCGTTCACTAAAAGCAGAAGATCCCTATTTTTTTCTGTTATCGGATAAGCTTTTCAATATCTGCTTTTATCTCGCTAGGACTTGTACTTGGTGCATAGCGGTCCACGACATTTCCATTGCGATCAATAAGAAACTTCGTAAAATTCCACTTGATTGCTTTCACACCTAATGCACCTGGTGCTTCTTTTGTTAAATATTGATAAAGAGGATCTGCTTCTTTACCATTCACATCAATTTTAGCAAACATCGGAAAAGTCACACCGTAATTCACTTCACAAAATGATTTTATTTCTTCATTTGTTCCCGGGTCTTGACTCATAAATTGATTACTTGGAAAACCCAGAACCACAAACCCCTCCTCTTTATACATTTGATACAATTCTTGCAGCTCTTTAAATTGAGGAGTAAAACCACATTTACTTGCAGTATTCACAATTAATAGGATATCCCCTTTAAAAGTGCTTAATGCCTGCATTTTTCCATCCATCGTTTTTACTTTAAAATCGTAAATGCTCATTTTACACTCTCCTTATACAGTTAATAATGAATCAATCGATTGAAGTGCAGTTAAAGTTTTTTCCATAAATTCCATCATCGTAATCATATCATCTATCTGTTCTTCTGTGATTAAACGATTAAAATCAATCGTAATATGATTCAGAATCGTTTGCTCCGCCTCAAGTGGCTGATAGCTGATTTCTTGCCTAATCTTCAAATCTTTTCCCCATATCTCTTCCACTAATTGCTGTATCAAGGGATAAAGAGTTTTGTCTTGTTTATGTCGTAAAAAAAGATGAATATATACGGTTGCACCAATCCACTTTTCTTTTTTTACACTCGCTAAAAGTTCAGCCGATAAATTTTGTAAATCAGCGGATAATTCAAACATTAGCTTAGCATTTTGTTGATTTTTCAATCGAAAAGTAATGGTATAATTTCTTGATAGCTTACTACTATTAAATACATCATTTCGATCTAAGACAATAATATCCCCATCTAAATCTTTATCATATATCAAGCCTTCCATTACTGTTCTCATATTTTCAAACGCTGTGGGATCAAACATCCTTTGTTCTCCTTTTTCCTTAATACATCCGGATATTAAAACAATCCAACTGCTTTACCGTCTTCATCAACATCCATGTTTAAAGCAGCAGGAGTTTTCGGTAAACCTGGCATTGTCATGACTTCACCAGTGAGTGCTACAAGGAAGCCCGCCCCAATAGATGGCTTAAATTCACGGATTGTAATTGAAAATCCTTCTGGTCTGCCAATCAATGATGGATCATCGGATAAAGAATATTGTGTCTTCGCCATACAAATAGGAAGATGCCCCCAACCAAATTTTTCAAAGTCGGCAATCTGTTTCTTTGCTTTTGAAGAATATTCTACCCTATTCGCTCCATAAATTTTTGTGGCAATCGCAAGCACTTTCTCTTCTATTGTAGTATTAAGCGAATATAAATGTCGAAAACTTTGTTCTTTCTTTTCGAGAATCGCTAAAATCTTTTGAGCAAGTTCTATACCGCCATCTCCACCTTTTTCCCAAACCTCTGTTAAAGCAACAGGAATTTGTGCTTGTTCACAAAGCTCTTTCAACACACTAATTTCTAATTCAGTATCTGTTACGAATTTATTAATAGCAACAACAAATGGTAAACCGAATTCTTTAATACTTTCTACATGCTTTTTTAAATTAGCAAAACCCGCTCGCAGCGCTTCTATATTTTCAACACCTAGCTCTTTCTTCTCGACTCCTCCATGCATTTTTAAGGCACGAATTGTCGCAACTATCACGACGATTTCAGGATCTATCTCTTTATTCCTAGCCTTAATATTTAAAAATTTCTCTGCTCCTAAATCCGCACCAAACCCAGCTTCAGTGACAACATAGTCTCCTAATTTGACAGCAGCAGTAGTTGCAATGACACTATTGCAACCATGGGCAATATTGGCAAACGGACCGCCATGAATAATCGCTGGAGAATGCTCGATTGTTTGAACCAAGTTTGGTTTAATTGCGTCTTTTAAAAGTAATGTAAGCGCACCTTCTACCTTCAAATCTCCCACAGTTACAGGTTCTCTGTCTACATTATACGCAACGACCATTCGAGCCAGTCGAACTTTTAAATCATTAATATCTGCGGCCAGACATAAAACAGCCATAATTTCAGAAGCAACCGTAATGTCAAAGCCATCTTCTCTCGGAACTCCTTGTAATGGCCCTCCTAAACCAATCACTACTTTTCTCAGCGCACGATCGTTTAGATCAACTGCTCTTTTCCAAACTATACGGCGCTGATCAATACGACATTCATTGCCTTGATGTATATGATTATCTACTAAAGCTGCCAACGCATTATTGGCTGTTGTAATAGCATGAAGATCTCCAGTAAAATGCAGATTAATATCCTCCATAGGTAATACTTGCGCTTTTCCTCCGCCTGCTGCCCCTCCTTTGATCCCCATTGTAGGACCTAAAGAAGGTTCTCTCATTGCTATGACGGTTTTTCTCTGTAATTTATTCAACGCGTCTCCTAATCCGACTGTAACAGTTGATTTGCCTTCTCCAGCAGGAGTTGGATTAATAGCCGTCACAAGGATAAGTTTACCTGATTTATTATTTTTCAACTTATTTAAGGTTGATGCTGTTATTTTCGCTTTATATTTTCCATATAATTCAAGATCATCATCTGATAAACCTAGCTTTTCGGCAATATGTATTATTGGTTTCATTACAGCTTGTTGAGCAATTTCGATGTCAGATTTCATTTTTCGTCTATACCTCCATGATTATCCTCTGGTAATTTCAGTCTTCCTTTAACATTGTACATTAAAAGAGACATGATACATACACGTTTCGACAAAATCATTATCTTACAAACATACTTAAAAATAATCCATAAATCCCTTTTAACATTCCTTCCTTTCACAAGATTATATAATATCTTTCAAAAATTCAAAACATTATGATTGCGACATATTCCAATCAAATTTATAATAAGCTATGATATTGATGGGAGAAAGTAATAACTAATTTATCGTTTAAATGCGATTGATATGAAAAAAACGGCAGTGACACCACAGACAATACAGAAAAGACGATTATAACTATAGGAGGAGACATACCTTTATGCCTATAAGAATTCCTCAGCTCTTGCCAGCACGAGAAATACTTGAAGATGAAAATATATTTGTAATGGAAGAAGGGCGTGCAAGAACCCAGGATATTCGACCATTAAACATATTAATATTAAACTTAATGCCTCAAAAAGAAAAAACGGAGGTACAAATATTGCGTTTGCTTGGGAATACTCCTTTGCAGGTCAATATCTCCTTTTTGAGAACAGCATCGTATGAGTCAAAGAATACAAGTTCCTATCATTTGGAACAGTTTTATCGCGATTTTGAAGCAATAAAAACAAATAAATACGATGGAATGATTATTACAGGAGCGCCTGTGGAATTAATGAGTTTTGAAGAAGTTGATTATTGGGATGAATTAACCAAGATAATGGAATGGTCGAAAACAAATGTAACGTCTACTCTGCATATTTGCTGGGGAGCTCAGGCAGCTTTATTTCACCATTTTGGCATTAATAAGTATGAGTTGGAACAAAAGTGTTATGGAATTTACTCCCACCATGTCTTAAATCCGGCAGATAAATTAATGCGTGGTTTTGATGACAGCTATTTAGCTCCCCATTCAAGACATACTAATGTATCAATTGAAGAAATCAAAGCACATCCAAAACTTGAGCTATTGTCTGCTTCTGATGAAGCTGGCGCCTTTATTATTAGTGGAAATAAAGGCAAACAAATCATGGTTACCGGTCACTTAGAGTATGATTCTAGCACACTTGCTGAAGAATATAAACGAGACAAAGAAAAAGGTTTAAATATTCACCTACCCCTCGGTTATTTTCCCGAGAATGATCCTAATAAAAAGCCATTAAATAGTTGGCGGTCCCACGCTCATTTACTATTTTCCAACTGGCTGAATTATTATGTGTATCAAGAAACACCTTATGAGTGGAAATGACACACATCAAGTAAAAATAGCTGGCACATAAGATTCCAACTTAAAATAAGAGGTTGGGATAAAAGTATTTCAATTTAATATAACCCGAACAATTATACATTCATACTAAAAAGGATTCGTATAATTATTTGGGATTTTTATTTATTGAAGAAAAAAGGTATGTGGTAATCACCCGCAGCCTGAATACACTTCGCTTTCCATGGGGCGAGCGCCAAGCCTCCTCGTTCTGCCGAGGAGGCTTAGGTTGCTCCCCGCGGAAAGGGAGTGTCTGTAACGCAATGGAACGAATTGGATTCACCACTAAATTAGAGATTGTTCGTCTTTATCCATTATTTATTTTGCTTTGTCCCACCCTTGTATATTAAGCACATGAGGTTCGCTACCTCTAGTGCTTTTTTTAGTATAGTTTTTTATACTAAAAGCAACGCTGTGGATTAGTAACTCACCCTACAGTACTTTTATAGTAACTGGTTTTATAGAGACTCTAACCACAGCTCTTTGTTTATCTGTTAATTAGTTAGATAACGCTAGACGTTTGATTTCGTACAAGGATACAGAACAAGGAGTGCGTGGCTTGAAAGCACAGCGTAATATATTTTAGAAAGAAGGAATTATTCATGATTTATGTGGGGATTGATGTAGCTAAACAGAAACATCAGATAGCCATTCTTGATGATGGAGGGGAAATTTATCGCGACAACTTGGTCATACAGAATAATTATTTAGGATTTCAAAAACTTCATGAAATTCTTAGCCATATTCAAACAGAGACAGCGCAAGAATGCCAAGTAGCACTGGAAGATACAGGCCACTATTCTCTTCCTCTTCTACAATTTTTAAGAAAGAATAGGTATCTAACTTATTGTTATAACCCTATCTTAATCAAAGAATTTTCTAAGGTACATACCTTGAGAAAAACCAAAACCGATAAGATCGATGCTTTAATGATTGCCAAAAAGCTGATGGTGGATTGGGAAAAAAGAGAAAAAAAGCAAAATCAAACTTCTATGGAACTGAAAGAATTAACCCGGCACAGGCGAAGAATGGGAAAACATCAATCGTTTCTGAAAACCCAATATACACGGATATTGGAAAAAGGTTTTCCCGAGTTGGCGACATATGGGCAAGTGAGACATTCCGCTTATATGATAAAGATATTAAAAAAATACCCAAGTCCAAAGAAAATAGCTGCAGCTCATTTAAAGACACTTTCTTCCCTTTTAGGTGCAAATAATAGTCAATTGTCAGCCTCAAAACTACAACAATTAGCAAACGAAAGCATTGGATACCATTCTGAAGTGGCAGAATTAGAATTAATTCAGACGATTGAACAGCTATACTTGTATGAAAAACAAATAAAAAAAGTTGATAAACGTATTCAGGAAATAATGGATATACTCGATTCGCCAATCGTAACCATTCCCGGAATATCTTATCAACTCGGTAGTATTATCCTAGCAGAAATAGGAGATATACATAACTTTAAGACCTCTAGTCAGTTATTGGCTTTTGCGGGAATGGAGCCATCCATTTATGAATCTGGAGAAGGGAAAGGGAAGGGACAGATGGTTAAACGCGGCTCTCCCTATTTGCGGTGGGCCATGTATCACGCAGCACGATTGGTTGCCATCTATTCCCCAACATTTAAAAGATATTATAAAAAGAAGCAAGCAGAGGGAAAACATTATAATGTGGTGATTAGTCATTTAGCTAAGAAACTAATAAGGGTTATCTTTCATTTACTTCGAAAAGAAGAACCATATAAAGAAGCCTTATAATAACCCCTATTTTTTAAATAAGGCCATTATAAGGCTTCTTTGTCATGCCTACATTTCTATTTTAAAAAACGATTAACTTGTTCTATTTACTGCTTGACTTTATATAGTTAGTCTCTTTTTAATGAGAGTTTATTTAACTGTTATTGCTTCCACTATTCGAAAAATATACTTCTTCGTATGGCTGAATAACGACGAAGCCCTCTCCCGAAAATTTCATTTGAATGGATTCTCCGCTGCCTCTTCCAAAAAATGATTTAAGAGTAATGTCTGTTACAAATTCTGGTTGTAGACTTCCCGACCAAGCAACTGTCGCATTAGGATCTGTGAATACAGGGTTATTTGGAGTAACTCTTAATGTTAATGGTTCGTAATGTGACGTAATCGCAACGATGCCACTTCCTGACAGGTTAATATTAAATAAGCCGCCAGAAAGCATCCCGGCAATTCTTTTCATTAACTTAATATCCCATTTGATAGACGGCTCAAATGCTAGTAAATCATTGCCATTTACAAAGATAGAATCACCATTTAAACGGAGAATGGAAATTTTCTTTCCTTGATCAGCTAAGTAAAGTTTACCCGTTCCTTCTGCTTTCATTAAAGAAGCACCTTCACCAGTTAACGCTTTTTTAAACATTTTACCTATTCCGTGTTCCAAAATACCTTCGCGAGTAAACCGAATATTTCCTCGATAAGAAACCATACTTCCTGCTTTCGCCCAAATTTTATTTGTTAAATTAATTTCAAGCATCCTTTCTGTTTCTAGTTCGAAAATTCCTTCATTTTTATCTTGCTGCTCTGTCTTAGCTAAAAACTCCTCTAAGTCATATCTCCCCATTTTCTCACCTCTTCTAAAATTGTTAATTTAAGGATATCATTTAGCTAGTTGCATGAAAATAAAAATATAGGGTAATGTTAAATATATTTTCTTCTATAATCTATCACTGCATCCGGCAATTCATGATAATTTCAAATGGGTTTGTATATACTATTTTATATACATTAATTGGCAAGAAAAAATCGTATGTGATTACGAAGAAAGGAGCTAATTATGGAAAAAATTGTTGCAGTAGAACGAAATTATATGGGAGACATTATTAGTTTTAAAACATCTAATGGTAGAGTAATTTCCTATCGAAAAGCTTTGCTTGATATCGAAACTGGGATAATTGACGGAGTAGAAATTATGGAAAATGAAAGAGAGCAAGAAGATTTACCCTACTCGATAATAGATAACTTTGACAATTATCCACCTATTTTTTAACCGTTTTCCAATAGACAATAAGGGCAATTCTCTGTAGGCGTTTATTCTGCTTTATTAAAGCACACACCTAGAGAAAATTGCCCTTTCTTTATTCGATTGAATCGTTTTTTTGCTGAATTATTTTTAACTCTTCTACATGTTTTGGATTCTCTTCAAAAAATTGCACTAAATCACCAATACGATCAATAGAGTCCCAGCTTAGATGATGTTCTATTCCTTCTACATCATCATATATATTTTCTTCTTTCACCCCAATAATTCTTAATAATTGCTCTAAAAGTTCATGTCTATACACTAATCGCTTGCCGATTTTCTTTCCTTTTGGGGTCAAAACCAAGCCTCTATATTTTTCATAAACCAGATACTCATCCTTATCCAATTTCTGAACCATTTTTGTTACAGAGGAGGGATGGACAGATAGGCCTTCGGCAATATCTGATACTCGTGCATATCCTTTATCTTCTATTAGGTTGTAAATGCGCTCAATGTAGTCTTCCATACTAGGTGTCGGCAATTCAACCCCTCCTTTACCAGGATTACTCCTTTTTTCTATTCTATTCCATCATGCTTGTCTACGTTATATGTATGTAAATACTTGTTTAAACAAAAAATTCACCTCTTTACAGAGGGAATAAACGTTTTAGAATAAGCTAGTTAAAATAGTGTGGCATAAAAGTATTTCTTAAGCATTTTACTATAAAAAAAATAAGGAAACAAGATTCTTTCTAACATAAGCTTCTTAAAAAACTCGTTCCCTCAAGTAAATTCCATGTGCTTTTATCTTTCTATTTTAGCACTGATACAAATTTGTAGCAAAATCTATTCGGGAAATTCCATTTTCCAACTAAAATACTCGTTATCCTGATTCTTCTCATATTTCATGATAGCATCAAATTTATTTCCTTTTTTGCTAATTAATCCTTTAACTGGCGCTTTCCCATTCTTGAGTAGTGCTTTAACCATCGTTTTCGTCGGCTTCTTCTTCATGGTCCCAAGAAATTTATCATTTTTCCAAATGACATATTTACAGCCATTTTTCCAGTTACTGCAGCCAAACCCCTTTTTTCCTTCTATAACAGCATGACCACAAAGGGGGCATTTCCCCAATACTTCTGTTTTGCCCTTGGTATATGTAACTTCTTGGATAATGATATCTTCTTCCTTCTTTATTGTTTCCACCGCGTTTGTTGTGAAGCTGCTAATTATTTGCAAAAATTGTTGTTTACTAAATTGTCCTTTTTCAATATCATAAAGTGTTTTTTCAAGTCTTCCTGTGAAATCTAAGTTAAACAAATCTTTAATTGGAAAGATTTCGACCATTCTTCTTCCTAACTCCGTACAAACTAAGCTTTTATTTTTTGCTTCTATATAACCAATATCTTTTAGTTTTTTTATCGTTTCAGCACGAGTAGCTGGCGTCCCAATGCTAAATCCGCTTAAAATGGATAATACATCTTCCTCTGTATCCGCATCAAAATTTTTCCCGCAAGTTTCCATCAGCCGAAGCAGTGTCTTTTCCGTATGTTCCTTTGGCGGCTGTGTAGTATGGATGCTAGTGGATGCTTTTTGTGTTAAAACCTCTTCTTGCAAATTTACTAACGGAAGCATAACATCTTTCGATTGTATATTTTCAATTTTTTTCCAGCCCTCTACTAATTGAACTTTTCCTTTTGTTACGAATCTTCCTTTTAATTCCACTTGATTCACGCTTGTGATGATTCTCGTCTCTTCTACCTCAGCAACAGGCATAAATTGCATTAATAACCTATTTTTTATTGCTACATATACTTGTTCTTCCTCTTGGCTTAATTTTTTGGGGAGAACATAAGTAGGAATAATTGCGCTATGACTTTCCACCTTTTTGTTATCAAAAATTCGTTTGGATGGCACAAATTTCACTTCATTTTTAAACGGTAAATCTGCGGCGAGGAGATTTACCACTTTTTCTGTTTTCGCAATAAGACTTTCTTCTAGGGCAATACTCGCAGTTCTTGGGTACGTGATATATTTCTTTTCATAGAGACTTTGCGCAACTTTTAATACTTTATCAGCTGTCCATCCCTTATATTTGCTAGTTATATAGCCTTGAAGATTAGAAAGATTAAACAAAAAAGGCGGATATTCCTTTTTCTTTTGTACCTTCTTATCTATTACAACTGCTGTTTTGCCTTTAATCTGTTCTTCTATTTCTTTCAAATATAGTTCTTCTTTAAACTTTTCTTCTTTGTTTTCTAGATAAGTACCTGTATAACTACTTCCATTTTCCGTTAAAAACGTTGCTTGCAGTTTATAATAATTTTCTGGAACGAAATTTTCGATTTCTTTATCACGATCATAAATGATTTTAAGCGTTGGCAATAAAACTCTTCCAATATTCAATGCCTTCCCTTTGCCTTTTTGATATTTCAAGGTTGCCACAGAGGTTAAATTAATACCAATTAACCAATCGGCCCATTGTCTGCTAACTCCGGCAGCTTGAAGAGGTCTCAGCTCTTTATTAGAACGAAGATTATTTAATCCATTCAATACTTCATTCGGTGTCCATTCATTCAGCAATAGTCGGTAAACTTCTTTTTCCGTTTTTAAATTATAAATAATACTATCTCCAATTAGCTGTCCTTCTCGATCATAGTCACAGGCAGATATGATTGAATCTACATCTTGTCTTTTCATTAACCTATGAATAATTTTCAGTTGTTTTTCTGCTCCACGGTCGGGCTTGTCTCTATCTTTCGGATCAGACTTTACTTTATATTGAAATTTCGGAGGAATAAATGGAAAATTTTCTAACTTCCATGTAGACATTTTTTCATCATAGTCTTTCGCATCATTTAACTGCAATAAATGGCCAAAAGCCCATGTAACAATATAGCCATTTCCTTCAAAATAGCCATCTTGTCTGTTTTTTATTTTTAAAGCATCTGCAATGTTTTTCGATACAGATGGTTTTTCTGCCAATATTAATTTCATCTATATCACCTTTTTTCATAACTTACGTTTCTTGTTATTTTATACAAAATAATATTATAATCGCAAAAAAGATAATTGTATAGAAAGGGGAAAAGCAGTAGAAATGCAACTAGAGGATCATAGAAGTGTTTCTATTAATTTATAGAGATTACTATATTTATGCTATTAATTTACCAATACTAAAGGGAAGTTTGCCTATCCATAATAAATAGACGGAGAACATAGCAAATGAAATTCTCCGTCTTTCCTTAAGATAACTAATATGCCACCTTCAAGGATTTTTTAATTTGTAAATACTGTTCTAATTCTTTTAAAACAAAAAAAACATGCGCCTGTTCTTCAAATGAATCCCAGTCAGCAGGCAGTTTATCATGCTTGATCAGCTCTTCTACTCTTTGGAGTTTACTTAAAAATAATACGGCCGTATTTCCTGAATGGACACATAAACTAAGTTCTTCCAGAAAGTCTGCCACCAGCTCTCGTTGATTATCTAATGTCTCTACAGATAAAATTCGATCAAAAAGCCTTGATATAATCTCTAATTGCTTTTCTCGGATTGTGAAGTAATGATAATAATAATTCTCTTTTCGAGTAAAATGATTTTCTACATCACGATAGGCGACTGATTTTGCACATTGTACAATATCTGATGCACGCTTTAATTTTGAAGCATACTCTTCTGTGATTTCATTTGTCCGCAAGTAAACAACCATATCCATCAATAATGCTTTAAAATAGGACTCAATATCCTTTTGATGTACTTTCATTTCCTTATCTAGACTAGGCATATAGCTATTAACAAGTAATGCTGCTCCAATTCCAATTACGATTAATGCCCATTCATTAAGAACAACGTCCCAAGTCATATGGTTGGTGGAATATATATGGAGGATAATAACAGTACTTGTTACAACCCCTTCATTTACCTTAAGTAAGACAGTGGTTGGGATAAATAATAGCAATAATAAACCAATGATATACGGTTCATACGCCATCCCCTCAAAGAAAATATAGGAAAATGGAATGGCAAGCATACATGCGATAAAACGTGAAAATGCACTATGCAAAGACTTTTTCTTCGAGTTTTGAACACAAAGTATGGTTATAATCGCTGAAGATACATAGAAATCTAAGTGAAAAAACTGGGCGATAGTTATTCCTATACTTACCGCAACTGCTGTTTTAAAGGTTCGATAACCAATTTTATATTTTTTCAGATTTCGCAAAGCTCTATGCATTTGCATCATCAATCACAACCAGTAACTAATAAATCATCCTGTAAAGAAGCTAACCTCGTATTTATTGCAATTTTATCACCAGGTTTTACTAAAAGTTCCACCACAGATCCACTAAAAGGAACACTGACATCTTTTATTTCTCCTGCTAATGTTCTAATAGTCAAAATTGGTTCCCACTCATAGAAATAAGCTTTTTCCTTCATTAGAATCTCACTAACAGTGCCTTCAAACGGACTAAGGATCATCTGGTCTTCTCTGGAAATTTCATAATACGGACTTTGACTGCTCTTTACAATCGTTTCAATCATTTTAATAAATCTTCCCTTTTATTTATTTTTTTACTTTACTTGTTTTGGGTTTATTTCATTGATAAATAAACTTAGTAATATAATAGTAATCATGTTAATAAAAACACATTTCCCCCTATAATTCAATAATTTCATGGATAATTTCTGCTTTTTTTCATAGGAAATTTTTGCATAAAAAACTTCTTTCAAATGTCTGTCAGGATTGAATCCCGCAGATATAACAATGAAAGCGCGAACAGGTTGTTTTTAAAATTATTTCTATTTGTTTTATGAAAAAAACTAGCTGTTAGCTAGTTTACATAAAATACTTCTTTATTTTGCTGTCTGTTTGGATATACCAATTTTCTTTTTCAATAATGTTTGATACCGTTAAAATAAGAGATGGGATTTTTTCTACATTGAATACGATTAAGCCAATTTTTTTTACCATAATGACAAAGGACTCGCCATGTGAAAAACTAGGCAGCACACTCCCTATTTGAAGAATACTTTTTACTATCGCTTCCTTACTGTCTTCCTCTAGAACAATATTTGGGGTAAATCGCAAAATCCAATTTTCCTTTTCCATTGAAAATCGATACATTAAGCCACCCTCTTATTCTATTTCCTAAAAAAACAAAACTGCTATTTCATCATATGTGGAAAATCATTATTTATGTAACCTAATAGTATGGGTAAAAACCTCTTTCAGATCCCTCCTTTTTTCCCATCCAAGTATTTATATTTTCATCCATTTATTTTGAATCACACCAAATTTAATCATCCTATGTATTCGTTTTGGTTTTTATTCAGCTAATAAGAAAACCCTTCCAAAAATTTAATTAAGTTTTCCGAAAAAACGCTTAGAAACCTTGACTACATATGGGTAATCGTGTATATTATAGACATCATTTAACAAAATTCAGAATAATTATTTTCTATTATTATTTTGTTCTATGAAAATATTTATTTTATAGGCACAATTCATGTGTCTTGAAAGGCTTAGGAGGAAATTTATTATGCAAAACGGTAAAGTAAAATGGTTCAATAACGAAAAAGGTTTTGGCTTCATCGAAGTTGAAGGCGGAGATGACGTATTCGTACATTTCACTGCTATTCAAGGCGAAGGTTTTAAATCATTAGAAGAAGGACAAGAAGTTTCTTTCGAAATCGTTGAAGGAAACCGTGGACCTCAAGCTGCTAATGTTGTTAAACTATAATTAATAATAATATCTATTAATAATAGTATTCAGGGGATTTTGCAAGGAATTTTCTTCTTGCAAAATTCCCTTTTATTTTTTACTTATGGAAAATGATCCCATCATTTTGAACTCGATAGTTTTTCCCCATATTCCTTTAGCTTATTTCCCACCGTACATTGCGAAATACAAAAGCGGTGAGCTCCCCTTTTACCATACTCTACTTTGTTTTGTCGGTATAGAAAACAATCTTTACAATAATCTTGCATTAATTCATCTGCTTCTTTCATCCATTTTTTTCTTTGCAAGCTTCACCCCTCCTTTCTTCTTACTGGCCGATTAGAGCAATTGCATTTTACTATAGATACGTTTCCCTTCTAACGCTTGAGTTGCCAGTTTATCTGCTTCCTTATTGTCGTTTCTGCTAATTGAAGTATAAACCATGCTCAAACGTAAAGTTTTGATTTTCGCCTCTATCCGATCGAGCCAATTATTTAAATCTTCTTCATAGCATGGCCACTCGCCTTCTAATTGTTTCAATACTACTTGGGAATCCCCTTTCACTTCACAAGTAACACCCTTGACTTCCAATTCTTCTAAGAGATTTAATGCATGACAAAGAGCAGCATATTCAGCTTCATTATTGGAGAGGATATCATGAAATAATTCATTTGCCCTAACTCTAAATTTCTTCTTTCCTTGATGAAAGAAAAGTACGACACCGATTCCCGCCGTTTTTGTTTCCTTATGGTAACCTCCATCAAAATATATCGTAAAGTCATGAGGCTCTTCTTCTATTTCTTCATTTAGTTTCCGTAATTCTTTTAATGTCCAGCTTGTGCCTTTTTCATCATAAAAAAGAATATCTGCTACATCATTACGTTTTTCCAACTCATCCCCTGCTTCGAGAGCCAGACTTGATTGGATCCAATCTGATGTAAAATAGATAAAATCTTTCTTTTTCTTCATTTGAAATTTATATTCTAATTTGTATTTCACAACGGAACAACCTTTCTACATATAGAATGACGTCAATAAGAGCGGGATTATTCTTACTGTCCGTTAAGGAAAAAACTAATTCTCTCCACTAAAAGATATAAAAATCCACTAATCCTTATGTTTTATAAAGATTGAAGATGGAGCCCAAAATCCTTTTGGCTCCTTCCTTCAGCTGTAGGATCTCTCACTTTCTCCCATCTACCGTAATCAATCGGACTTCTCAGTATTTCACTTTTTACTGTAACTATTGCAAAAGCAACGGACTTTTAGAAACCAATCTTTTCATTTATAATATTATACATCTTATTTCTTATTTTGTTTTTCTTTTCCACCTTGATGGAAACTTCCCACTCATCATAAGTCGATAGAAGTTTAATGATTTATATACAATTTATACAATTAGTATGAAAATAAAATAGTCACAGATCGTACATAATCATTGCTTAATCATATCAAAATTTTTGGAGGTAGCAAAATGATTGAAGTTTATATAGATGGTGCTAGCGCTGGAAATCCTGGTCCAAGTGGTGCTGGTATCTTCATAAAAGGTCATGGTTCTGCAGAAAAATATTCATTTCCTCTTGGTTCAATGAGTAATCATGAAGCGGAATATCATGCATTGATAAAAGCCTTAGAAATCTGTATCCATAATAAATATCTTTCCGTAAGTTTTCGTACTGACTCAGACCTCGTAAGTCGCGCAGTGGAAAAGGAATTTGCGAAAAACAAAAAATTCGCTCCGCTGTTGGAGCAAGCATTAAAGCTTATCAGTCAATTAGAGTTATTCTTTATTAAATGGATTCCAAGTAATGAGAATAAAACAGCAGACGAATTAGCAAGAATTGCCATTAGAAAAAATAAATGAGGAAGTTTTCACCCATTCTGTTTAAGCCTTCCCATCAAAAGTAATAAAATATACATAGCATTCAAACTGGATTTTTTTAGAAAATAGTGATTTCAATCAATGGGAAAGTGGCTGGAGCAAGTCGCAGCTTGGTAAAAACCATTAATAATACTAGTAAGTAGTGCTGCTATCATACAACTGGTTATTTATGATTTCCCTGAAGTTAGTCAAGTAATAATCTAGATGACTGCAAATGATTAATGAAACAGCATTTAGACTATTAAGGTGCAAAATAACAGCTGTATAGCACGAAGGATACTTCTAAAATACTTAAAAAGAGCAAAAACCCTTGCGATTATAGGGATTTTCTAATAGCGTACCCATATAATCGCAAGGGTTTATCTGATGACGTCAAATATCAACTCTTCTGGATGAGAAAATAATATCCCCTTTTTCTAGAGGGGAAATAAGTGATTTCTTTTTATAAAGCCGATTACTTCTTTTTTTGTTTTCAATTCGTTGTCGTTAAACATCTCGAGTAAGGAAACGAAAAAACTGCCATCAAATTTTTTTTGTATTTTTAAAGTACATTCAATTGCAGTTATGACAAGTTCATCTGTAGCATTTGTATATGCTTTACCAAAATAAATAAAACCTATCACATCTTCACCAAAGGAAAAGCCTTTACTTTCTAAAAAGAGCAAAAATTCCTCTACCGTTTTCAAACTTAACGTACATTCCCCTCTATCCTTTTACCTATATGTTACTTTATATCACGACAATTTTCTAGCTTTTTCAACATTTTTCCGTCTCTTACCAAGCTTTTGTCACCTATTTTTCATATTCAATTTATACAATGAAAAAGGCTAGAGATCATAAGAACTTTATTTCTCTAGCCTTTTGTTTATCACCGCAGTAATGAACGTTTCTTTTTTGTACATACATGGCCAAGAAAACCAACTAGTACACCTAATAAAGCTCCTCCTAACACCTCTTGAGGCTGGTGGCCAAGCATTTCTTTCAGTTTTTTTGGTGACTGCTCCTTAAAGGCGATATTTTTGTCTTTATTAATTTTACCGACTAACTCTCCTAAATCATTCACTTTTAAGGTTAATTCACCAGTCTGTCTTCTAATCCCTTGTGCATCATACATAACAATTAAACCAAAAATTAAAGACATAGCAAAGTCAATGGTTGGTAAACCACGCTTTAATGCTATAAATGTTGTAAGGGAAGATACGCCCGCCGAATGAGAGCTTGGCATTCCGCCTGTTTGAAAAAACAAGCCTTTATCCCACTTCTTTGTTTTAAAAAATTGTATAGGTATCTTTAAAAACTGTGCCAATCCAATACTAATTAAAGCAACATAAATGCCCTTGTTCATCTTCATCACCTCTTTCAAATAGTCTCTTTCTTTATGGATGATATTATTCTTGGTTGTTCATACTATGAATGATTTTTATTTCCACAACTAGTTGATGAGGTGAATGCAATGAGTAAAAACCATGGAAACAGAGGAAAAACAGCTGGAGGAGTAAATCCACAAGGGTACGGTCAAGACGCCGATATAACTCCATCTCCAAAAAGTAAATTGGAAAATGCAGCGAAAAAGAAAAATACAAAATAATGATAGTCCAGTAATTCTCTATGAGGATAGGGCTGTATTAAAGCCTCATCCAGCTTCTCTTATTCTTTCCCCCTTCTTACAAATAGACATAGAACAAAGGAACAGAAAAAGATAATCTGTAAAAATGTAAATGTCTAGTTTCCCTTTAAAAAACCAAACGAATAAAAAAAGATTATACGAAACATTCCATTAACATTCCGCCTAATCTTCTGGGTTAATCTTTTATTAAAATAAAGTAAGTGCTTCTTTCTTTTCTACATAATGATGAAATCTTTTAAACTCTAGCTCTTCGAATTTTTTTACTGCAGTTTCTGGATTGATATTTAAGTAACTTTCTTCTAGCAAACAGCTTACTGGTACGTCACATTTAATTTCTGCTAATTGCCTGCTTAAATGGAGCATTTCTAAATCCGCTTCAATCTTTGTTCGTTGTCCCTTTGTAAGAAGTGATAAATTAGCTAGAATTCCTTCGATATTTTCATGAACTTGCAGCAGCTTCAATGCTGTTTTTTCGCCAATTCCTTTAACTCCGGGGTAATTGTCGCTTGTATCGCCCATTAAGCCTTTTAAATCAATCATTTGTTTTGGTGTTATTCCTTTTTCTTCTTGAAAACTAGAAGGTGTATAAAGCATATAATTACCATAGCCTTTCTTTAATAGAGCTACGGAGATATGGTCATCTAATAATTGCAGGATATCCTGATCACCTGTAAGAATGGTGACATTAGCTTCCCCTTTCATTTGCTTTGCGATCGTTCCTATACAATCATCTGCTTCAAATCCTGCTACGCCTATATTCGGTACATTAAAACTTTCGACAACTTCCTTAACTAAATCAAATTGTGGAATTAGTTCAACTGGGGCTTCTGAACGATTCGCTTTATACGACGGATACATTTCTGTGCGAAATGTTGTACTTCCCATATCCCAACAGACCGCCACATGAGAGGGATTAAAATGTTCAATCGCTGTGAAAAAGTGTTTTACAAAACCATGAACCGCATTGGTTGGAATTCCTTTTGTATTGACCATAAATTGACCTGTCACTGCTGTGGCAAAAAATGCACGAAATAATAGCGCCATTCCATCTACTAACATTAGGTTTGCCTGTTTCTCCTTGTTCAAAATGCATCTCTCCTTTATCCATTAGTTCATTATAACAGAATCTCTAAACCTTGTGGCTGGTAGCTTTTTCTTTTTTTATTACTTACTTAAAAGAATAAATATCCGCTTAAGTATATTGACAATATTTTGTTATTGTTTTATAGTTGATTACACAACTAATCAACCAATCAACATTATAAGAAAGGGGCAGATCGTGAAAGCTGTTTTTGATGACTCAAAACCTATTTTTCAGCAAATTTCAGATATGATTGCGAATGAAATCGTCGAAGGTGAGTTGTTAGAAGGTGACCAAATTCCTTCCACCACCGAAATTTCTAAATTTTATCAAGTAAATCGTGCAACGGTGCAAAAAGGACTCGCTGCATTAGTGGAAGCTGGATATGTATATAAGCAACGGGGTGTTGGAATGTTTGTGTCTAAAGATGCTAAGCAAAAGTTGCTTGAAAAGCGCAAAGAAGAATTCTACAACGATTATTTAAAACCAATGTTTGAGGAAGCAAAGCGTCTTGAATTAAAAAAAGAAGAATTACTAAAAATAATTAAGGAGGATTATAAGCATGATTAAACTCGAAAATGTCTCTTTTTCATATGGAAATACGCCTGCTCTGCGGAATGTAAGTATTGAGGAAATAGAACCAATCATTATGGGGCTCTGGGGTCGAAATGGTTCTGGTAAAACAACGTTTATGAAACTTTTAGCGGGTATGGAGAATATTGATGCAGGTACAATCAATGTAAGTGGAATTATCCCATATAATAATACAGAAACAATGAACAATATCACTTATATACAAGAAAATCATCCATTCTCGATTCTTTGGAATGTCGAAGATGCCTTACATTACGGTGCATTATTTAACAAAAACTGGGATGCAGATTTAGCCGAACATCTGGTTTCCCTATTCGAACTACCACGGAAAAAGAAAATCAAGAATTTTTCTAAAGGTATGCAAACGATGTTACAAATCATCCTTGGTTTAGCTAGTAAATCACCTGTAACGATTATGGACGAACCAACAAATGGACTGGATGCTCATATGAGAAAACAGTTCTATGACGCACTTTTAAATACGTATGAAGAAGATCCACGTTTAATCATTCTATCGACACATCATATTGATGAAATGGAAGCATTGTGTGAAAAAATTGCCGTCATTAACGAGCAGACAATCATACGGTTTGAGGAAACAGAAGAATTAAAAAGTCGTGGAGTTCATTTATCTGGATTAGCTTCAGCAATTGAGCCTTTAATAGAAGGATATCCCATTTTAGAGAAAAGAAAACTCGGAAAACAAATGACTGTGATGATGGACGACATCTATTCGGATAACTGGATATCTAAAGCAAAAGATGCAGGTGTTACTATAGAAAAAACTAAATTACAGGATTATCTTGTTAACTATACAACCAGAAAAGAGGGACAAAAAATATGAATACTTTTAGAGGACCATTCCGATTAATGATGCGAGAAATGAGCATGACATTTTATATCAACGTTTGTATTACTTTTGTTCTGTTTGTTTTTTATAATATTTTAGGATATATAGGTGTAGCAGAATCTGGTTCCTTTATTTTGTTCGGTCCCTTATTTGTCGTTTTCCTTTTATACCCATTTATTAATTTTACTAGTTATCAATATATCCTTTCATTAGGCGGGACAAGAAAACAGTTTGTATTAGCTTTCTATCTTTCCGCAGCCATTTATAGTGTTTTGAGTGGAGTAATCCTTAATTTATTCTATCTTTTCACTACACTATTAACAAGCGGCAATTATCTTTTTCACTTTGCAAAATTCATCCACACCACAAACTGGCTTATTTATTTTTGGATAGATTTTTCTTGGATTTTCTTTCTATTTAGTTTGGGAATGCTAGCAAAAACGGTTTGGTTTAATTACGGAACGGCGTTTTTACTCGCTGCATCCACGTTACTGCTAATACTCGGAACGATTGCTGTTATATTTGGTGATATGAGCATCTTCATAACCACATTTTTTGAACATCATTTAAAATTTGTTGCCATTTTATTTGGATTATCAATTGTTTTTCTTTTATTGTCTTATTCCTTAATGAAAAATGCGCCTTTAGAAAAAGGAGGACGGTTGAATTTCAAACAATATAAACGAAATAATGTAGTCATTCATAGGTAAACAAACACTATAGATAAATAATAGAATATGAATATTGAGGGCAGCATCTATGAGTCTAACGAGGCATTCGGATCCGCCACAAGGAAATAAAGCCAAACAATCACTTAAAAGTTTGATTGTTTGGCCCTATTTTTGTTCATTTCCCATAATAAAAGTTAGTCTCATTCTTTATATTTTTTCAAAGAGAATTCTCCTCTTTTTCATCTTTCAAGTCAATTGGCAAACAGGTTTCAACTTCATTTTCTTCATAAGAAATCCAATCACTAAAACTGCCTGGATAAAGCTTGACCTTATCAAGTCCAGCCATTTTTAAGGAAATAAAATTAGGAGTAGCAGTTATGCCAGAACCACAATAGACAATATATTCTTTATTTGCATCTAGAGAAGAGAATCTACTCTTTTGCTCCCTTTCTGCTAAAAAGAAGCCGTTTTCTATCCCTTCTGTCCATACAAAGTTTATTGCTCCTGGAATATGTCCCTTTTTCTTATCAATTGGCTCTATTTCTCCTGTATACCTTTTATGCTCCCTAGAATCAATCAATATCTTATCTTGGTCTTTTGTTTTTACTAATTCTGAAACCTCCTCATAAGTGGCAATCATATGCGACTGAATCAGAGGAGAGAAATTACTCTTTGAAAAAGCAGGGACTTCTTGTGAAGTAGGATAATCCTTCTTTAGCCATTCCTTATAGCCGCCATCTAAAATGTATGTTTTCGAATGACCTATATAGTTCATTAACCACCATAGTCTCCCGGAAGATGCCCCATCCCCATTATCATAGGCAATGACTATTGTATCCTTTGCAACACCTATGTTTTCTAACTTATGAACAAATTCTTCTATATTTGGCAATGGATGCCGTCCCCCATGGTTGCTTATTGGAGCGGAAAGATCTTTTTCCAGGTGAAAATAAACACTATTTGGGATATGACCTTTTTTATACCACTCGATACCGGCATCAGGATTCTTTAAATCACAGCGACAATCAATTACCCTAATCGTATCTTGATCTATGTTTTTATTTAACCAATCAACATTTTTTACAATTTCCATCGTTATCCCTCCACGACTGTTCTCTTTTCTAATTCGTTTGTTGCGCAAACTCTGTTTGTACTGATTCTTTAATAATCCACTCTAGTTTTTCAATATTTTCATGTTCAGTTAATAATGCCGTTTTGCCATCATAATATTCGGCTACTTGTTCTTTCAGATTAACAAGAAGTATATCGATATGTTGTGCAAACAATTCTTTATAAAAAGCAAAAAAGGAGTTAGTTTGTTCCTTTATATATTTGTTACCATGCTCATCCACCAATTGTTCCATTTCTACTCCCATATTCTTTCGTTCATTCTTTTCAAAAAAACTCTTCGGATTTTTGTAATATTTGATGCCAATTTTATTAAGAATAGTATCTAATTCTTTAAAAGGGGCATGAAATATTATATTAGAATCTAACTCTCTTTCTATTTCTTCTTGTAAACGAATTTCTTTATTGATAGACTGAATCAAATGCCGAACTTCCTCATAACCCTCTATTTTTTGTTTATAAAAGAGTTGATCTAGTCTCACGTTTACTGCTCGTAACTCTTGTTCAAACTCAAAATTCAACTGAATGAGAAACGAAGTAGTCGCAAGTGATATTTCCCTTTTCTTATTGTCTCCTCGTAAGATTGATGGATGATAAGCTTCCTTCATTATCTCATGCAGTCGAAACATCACTCTTTGCTTTATATAAAACAATTGCTCCTCTACTTCCATTTTGAATTTTTCCAGAGCATGCTGGAAATCTTTACTTTCTATTTGAGATAGAATGGTCCATTTTTCCTCCTTCAATCTCGATAACTCTTGTTCTGCTACTTCTTTTTTTGCAAAAGTTGATTCCACCAATTTCTTTAATAAATCTATTGTTTCCACGTAATCTTTTTGAGCAGATTGAAGCATCATAGACAGCCACTCATGTTCGATAAAGTCATACATTTGTTCTTCTGCTTTTTGCATCCACTTCCCGTAAACATCATGCTTATAATAAAGACTAGAAACAGGAAGAATTCTTGGCGAACGTATCCCATATAACTGCAATTGCTCTTGCAGATATTCCTCTACTGCTGCTTGCTCTTCTTGATCCTTTGCTAAATCAATTGCATTAATGACAAAGAATATTTTATCCTTTTCAAAGGCATCCTTTAATCGTCCAAGCTGCATTAAAAACGCACGGTCTGCTTTGGAAAATGCGTGATTATAGTAGCTGACATAAAAAATACAATCTGCCTTTTTCATAAATTCAAAGCTTAATTCCGTATGTCTGCTGTTAATGGAGTCTCCTCCTGGAGTATCAACAAGTGTTATTCCTTTTCTCGTAATCTGACAATCAAAATAAACATCAATGGATGCCACGAAACAAGAGGTCTCTTCTATTGCCACATAATTTGAAAGCTCTTCTAATTCAATATTGGTCTCACTGCCTAAATAATGGCGATGGTCAGAATACCCTTTCAGGAAAGCTTGAAGATAGCGAAATTCATTAGCATATCTCTCCATTGGATTTGCCGCGAGCGTGTTTATTATCTTTTGTGCAGCTTCTAAAGAATTGGCCTCTTCCTTCACTAGCTGTAAATAGTCATTTATTTCTCTAAGCATTTCTGACTCTGACTTCCATTTTACAATAACTGTTTTATGTGGATGCTCTTCATCAATTGGTAATATTCTGTTTATGGTAGCAGTTGTTGGGTTTGGTGATACCGGCAAAATGGGATAATCAAGTAAGGCATTGGCAAATGAAGATTTTCCAGCACTAAAAGCTCCAAATAAGCATATAGTATATGTTCGATTTTCAATAATGGCAGCTTTATGGAATAAATTCTTCGCTATATGCGCAAATCCCTTTACTTGTTGAAGCCTGCTGCTTAAAAAGCGCAACTGTTTTAATAATAAATCTGTATCCATTTCCTTCCTTTCGTTTTGTTTTTGAACTTCAGCAGGTTTTAGATTCTTTTGTACGTTTTTTGTTTTGGAAGAGGATAGTGACCGATAAGTTATCTCTTCCTCGCTTGTATCAAGTAAACTTCGCAAAATGCTCTCGTCTACGTTTTGTGCTTCACAAAGATGTTCCAGCTCTTCTTTCCACACTTGCCATTTAGTCTCTACTTCTTCTTTTTTCACCTTACAGTTTACAAATGCTTGCCATTTCTTTTGTTCTTTTAGAAGGTTTTCTTTTTCAATCTGTAATTGTTGCTTTCGTTCTTCTTTCCACCTATTAAATAGTTGGGTGATTTCCTTCCTGAAAGACTGCTTCAAATCATTTTCAACTGTTTCACAATAGACTAGAACATAATTTTCGGAAAGCTGTGCGTTTTTATTTACTAACGCTTTTAATGTCTGGATACTTAAAATAGATGTCAGTCCTTTAATTAGCGAAAAAAACTCTGCCTTCCCCTGTTTCTCAAAAAACTGAGATAATGGTGTTATTAATTGAATTTGAACAAGCTTTTCCAATTCTGTGTAAAAAGTTAAAAGTCTATCTTCTCTTTCCTTTTGCGTTTTGCTTTTACTACCAAATAGGCCAATTTTAAAATTTTTCTGTTCTGATTCTAGATATGATTTAGCCAGTTCCCGAAGATTATATGGCATGATATAGGCATTCTTAATAATTGAATGCCACTCATTTTCTAATGACATTACTGTTTTATTTTCAGTTTCATCCATTGTTTGAATGGCTTTTTTGGTTGACTCTAAGCTTGCTTCTAAAGAATGATACTCTTCTTCTGTTAATTCTGATAACTGATCTTCGAAAGGAGCGATTATTTCAGCATTCTTTGTTTCTATAAAGGAAATATGATCTTTATATAGCTTTTGAAAAGATTCTTCCAAGGAGTAAGGCAGTATTAACTCTTGTTCTTCCATTTTTCTTATAATATAGGTCTTTAATTCTGCCAATCCTTGATAGAAATAATTGGTTTCGATTAAGGTTGTAAAGAATATTTTCTCTGGCTTTATCCCATAGGATAAAAAAGAATCATATACACTTTGCTTAAAATCTGCAAACGAAATTTCTACTTCTCGATGTTTATCCATCTGATTAACAATTAACACAAATTTCTTACCTGAATCCACAAGCTCTTTTGTAAAGTCAAAGTTGATTTCCGACTGAACATGATTATAATCAACTACATAAAAAATAATATCTGCAAGATGGATACTAGATTCTGTTGCTAATTGATGAGCTTGATCTGTACTATCTATTCCTGGGGTATCCATTAAAATAGCATTCTTTATTAGCAGCTCCGTATCTAATCGAACCTCTAATTCCTTTATATCCTCCACTCTTTCTGTTGCCTGTAGAACTGTTTTGATATCAAGCACTTCTTTATAGACATCTGCTTGATTAGAATGATATAAAACTTTCAGCTGGTTGCCACCCTTTTTTACTCGGATAATATTAGCTGTTGTTGGAATAGGACTTGTTGGTAAAACTGTTGTACCAACTAGGTTGTTAATCATGCTTGATTTCCCGGCAGAATAATGACCACAAAAAGTTGCAATAAATTCTTGTCTTGTCGCTTTTTTAATAAGCTCTTGCAATCTTTGCGCAGTTTGTTGATCATCATATGCCAAAAAATATTGGTAATATGCTGCCCATTTATGTAATGTGTCTATATTCGTTGAAAGCATGATATACTCCTTTTCATCTATGTATTTCTTTTATTTTAACTATTTTCCACATAACAATAAAGTAAAATAAACTGAAAATTGAAAGCGAAGACAAAATAACTTGGTTCATTTTCCTTGTAATTTAAGTACTGACTAATGTGTGTGACGGTAAGATAAGAAATACCCTTATAACTTTTTCCCTCACTATAATTTACATAATAAAATAAAAAACTGTTTTTCCTTTACAGCACTATGTACCTACCTGTAGGAGTGCTGTAAAGGAAAAACAGTATAATCCTTTTTATATGTTATTTCCTTTATTTCGTTGCATTTGTAGTATTATGTAAAACATATTTCATAATAAATAAATAACTGATAATCGTTACACCAATAGGAAAAGCTATCATTCGTTACACCCCTATCATTTTACCTGAGAATAATTCTCTATCTCAATTAAATAATATCATTATTGAAAATCATTTTCAATAAGAAAAAAGTTATCCAATTTTTAGTATTTTTTCTTATAAAGTCTGTTAAACCAACAAAAATAGGAAATATGTACCACGAAAAATAACCTATTTTCATAAAAAAATATAAACAAAATAGGTCTAATTTATGATAAGATATTTTTATCAGACGGATGGGGGAATAGTTAGTGACATTAACAAAAAGTACTACTGAAATTTTAAACGCAACTATAGAAGCTGTAAAAGGTGTTATTCCCTGCGAACTACAAATTGAGAAGCCAAGTTTAACTGTATCACCATTTATTTTACAATCTTTAGGGGTTTTAATAGGATTAACAGGTGATTTCCGTGGTCGAATTATTATTGACGGAAACGAACAGGTTTTTGGTAAGATTGGCGAATCCATGTATGGGATGTTCTTGGAAGGGCCAATGCTAGAATCATTCTCTGGGGAATTAGGTAATATGCTTGCTGGAAATTTATCTACCTTTGTATCTCAAAGTGGAATTGAAATAGATATTACACCACCTACTGTTTTAGCAGGTCAAACGAAGCTTTCTGGGTTTGATAAGGCTCTAACCCTGCCGATTTCGCTTCAAAATATTGGGCAATTAAACATTGTGCTAATTTTAGAGATTTAAAGTATTGTTTTGACAATCTTTTAGCTTGCCACATTTTTTTGTCTCATAACTTGTTTGTTATTTTCCACATGATGATAGATAACTCTTATTGCATATTATCATAGAACAAACACGAAAAAAGCAGAAGTAAATATTTCTTCTGCTTTTTTCACAATTTACTTACTATCTGTATGGCTTTGTACTTCTATTTTTATTAGATTCTCCGCTTTATGCCCACAGCATTTGCATATTGTCTTTTCTTTATAGATGGTCAGGCAGTAGCTACAATAATAATTCACCATATATATCACACTCACTTCTTCATAAACATATATTAGTATATTTATCAATTGTGGAATATGTGCCGAAACGAGAGAAGTTTACCCGCTTAGCTTATATTCTGGTTTATTGAGAGCTACCTTATAAAAATCCCTCCATATCGCGATCGGAGGATAGATCTATTAAAGTTCAAGCTGATAAACATCACTATATTTTTTGTATAAATAATCAATTAAATATTGGGCGTTTAATCCTTCCCCTGTTACATCCTTTAATATTTCGAGCGGTTTTTTCATTTTCCCAAAACGATGAATTTTTTCATTCAGCCACTCTTTAATAGGAAGCAAGTTACCCTGCTCTAATAACGCATCGAAATCAGGTATATCTTTCACCATTACCTGCTTTAGTTGGGCAGCATACATATAGCCTAGAGCATAGGATGGGAAATATCCAAAGCTTCCCCCTGCCCAATGTACATCTTGGAGAACACCCTCTCCATCATTTTCAGGAACTACCCCCAAATAAGTTTTGTACTTTTCATTCCATATAGCCGGCAAATCCTTCACTTCGAAATCACCATCAAATAAGCCCTTCTCCATTTCATAACGGATCATAATATGTAGTGGATATGTTAGTTCATCTGCTTCGATTCTAATCAATGAAGGCTTTGATTCATTAATTGCTCGATAAAAGTCTTCCACAGTCACTTCATCAAATTGACCATTAGCAAATGATTTCAAAGCTTCATAATTATGCTTCCAGAAAGCAAGATTTCTTCCCACAAAATTTTCATAAAATAGTGATTGGGATTCATGAATACCCATTGAGGTACCAGTGCATAATGGTGTTCCGATTAGCTCTTTCGAAATATTTTGTTCATACAGTGCATGACCTGCTTCATGGATCGTTCCAAAAACTGCCACTCTAAAGTCAGATTCATCGTATTTAGTTGTAATTCGAACATCTCCAGGATTGATTCCAGTCGCAAATGGATGCACCGTTTTATCTAGACGTCCAGCATCAAAATCGTAACCTACTTGTTTTAATATATCAAGACTAAACGCCTCTTGATTTTCTGCTGGAAATGGCTGATATAAAAAGTCAGTAGTCGGGCTATTCTTTGAAGCAGCAATTTTATGTACTAACGGGATAATTTTATCTTTTACATTTGAAAATACTTCATCTAAAATCGCAACCGTCATGCCTGGCTCATACATATCTAATAAAACATCATATTTATTTTCTTTATGTCCCCAATATTCAATGAATCGTTTATTCATCTCTACTAATTTTTCAAGATAAGGCTGAAACAAGGAAAAATCCGCTTTTTCTTTCGCTTCTTCCCATACACTTTCCGCTTTTGATTGGAGCATCACATATTCTTTATGTTCGTCTGCAGGAATTTTTTTATTGCGATCAAATTCCTTTTTCATTTGTTCCACTGTCTTTCTTGTAATTGGTGATAATTGATCTTGGATACTTTCCTCAGACAGGACAGTAAGATAGGCCTCTAGCTCTTCAGAAGTTGATAATTCAAATAATTCAGAAGATAGGACACCAATTACTTCTGTTCGTTGGTCTACTCCCTTTTTTGGAGCACCTGTACGTAAATCCCAGTAAATTAGAGCAAGTGCTTCATTGTATGCCCCTATCTTTTTCACATAATTTAAAAATTGTTCTTCCATTTCTTTTTGATTAATAGACAATATACTCTCCTCTTTTCTTATCTATATAATTTTATCTTAACATATTGTTTTGCGTTGAGATATAGGTATTCCAAGCAAATATACAACCAAACAATTAGAGGAATGTACTTAGAAACTTTGTATAACCTAAAAAAGGGTTGTGGGTATCACGCACAGAATCGGACAACCCTATAAGAGAATAACCATACAAAAAAACTCATAAGATAATTCATGCATTGTTCGATAACAACTTAGAATTTCTTATGAGTCATTTTATTATTTAACCAATTACATTGCTGTTACTGGTAATGCTTCGATTACAGCATTCTTTACTAGGTCTGCTACATTGGTATCCATACATAAATGAATGGTACCTTTATCTTCATGTGTACGGATTAAACGACCAACACCTTGACGCAGTCTTAATACCATATATGGTAAATCGACTTCTAGAAAAGGATTTTCCACATTTTCCCGTTTGCTTTTATAAACCGGATCATTTGGAGGGAATGGCAAAGAATAGATAAATACGTTTTCTAATGATCGCCCTGGTACATCTAGTCCTTCCCATAGGTTTACTGCACAAAGGATTGATTGTTCCTCATTTTGAAATTTTGAAACAAGGGTACTAATTTCTCTTTCCCCTTCAAAATATATCGGCAAAGAAAATTCCTGTGGCAGATTGTCCTTAAATCTAGCTAAATCTTCTTTACTATTGAAAAGAACAAGCGATCGACCATCTGCTTTTATTAACTCTTCATAACAATATGCTTGTTTTTCTTTGTCTTCATTCTGATTGAATGACTTAATATATACAGCCATATTCTCTTCATAATCAAACGGAGAATCAACAGAAAACGATAAATAATCAGCTGCGCCAATACTTTTGGCCATATATTCAAAGGATTTATTCTCAGATAATGTTGCCGAAGAGAAGACAATCGGTTTTTGTTGACTAAATACTTCTTCTTGCATAATATCTTGTACAAGTCTTGGCATAATAACAAGTGTTCTTTCCCCGTTATTTTCCTCAAACCAGGTTATTCCGTTCATTTCCTTTAAAAATAACCCTAACGAATGAGAAATCTGCTCTAAATATTCTTCTACAACTTTTAAATCGTACTCATTGATAACATACATTTCACTTTCAAAGACAAGCTCTTCCTCTAGCTCAGAAATATAGCCTGCTAATTTTTTACCGGCTTGGATTACTCGATCCGTTTTTTTGATTTCCTGTTTATCTGAACCCTCTGTTTTATAGGAAGCATCTGTTAGTTCTCTAAAAAACTGTTCATTTTGATAAATAGTTTCTTCAATAATATTTAAGGTTTTCTCACGTACATCGTTTGCCATTAAACGCGTTAAGAGATTTTCTAAGTTTTGCTCTGTCAATCGGTATGTTAATGCACTTTGGGCAGCATATTCTAATAAATGTCCTTCATCAAAAACAACACAAGCACTATCAGGTAATAAAGGAAGCTGTCCTTCCCTTTTTCTAGCTTCTTTTGTCCAAATATGCTCCATATAAAAGTCATGAGAACAAATGATTAAATCCTTAGCATTACGATAGTAATCTCGATGTAATGTCTGCCCACAGCGATGTCTTTTATCACAAGTAAAACAATCTTGCATGGAATCCCATGCTACCCCTTCCCATTCCTTATCATTCAAATCTGGATAGTCTTTTCTGTCTCCATAGGGTGAAAAAGATTGTAATGAACCTGTTCCGTGCACAAAATCTGGAAGGCTGTCATAAATCGTATTATACGTATCTTCGAATGTAATTTTTTGATCCAGTTTAGTTAAGCATAAATATTGATTTCGTGATTTAGCTAAACGAACATCAATATTTAATCCAAGCGCCTCCTCTAACTTTGCAATATCGCCTTCTTTTTTAACTAGCTGTTCAATTAACGTCTCATCTGAACAAGCAATAATGGCAGGCTTGTTTACATAACGGGCATAACAAATGCTATATAATAAATAGACAAAGGTCTTTCCAGTTCCTACTCCAGCCTCTGCAAAAATTGTTTTCCTTTCCTTAAACGCTTTTTCTAATTGATAAGCCATATATACTTGCTCATCACGTAGTTCATAACCTGCTTCTGGAAGAATGTCATAAAAGACATCGCCAATCCATTCTCCCAGCTTCTCGTAAAATGATTCAGTTTTTGATACTTCAAATGGCATGCTATTTTGCATGTAAACCCCTCCGACCTACGAATTATGCTGCTTGTCTTTAATCTTTATCTATTTAATAAGCAAAGAATAATTTGCTTAATTTTTTCATGACGAACCTTAATCATAGTCAATTTGACTGCAATATTCAAGTGAAAAGAGGGTTGCCTTCAAAAGAATCAGGCACCCTCTCTTACATCATTTCATTATTATTTGTTTTGGATTATAACAGTTTGCTTTCTCTTACCCTCTATCCCTTGATAAGGAATAAGTCATGGCCTGCTGAACCATTTGTTGTGCTGTAGATAATTGCTGTAAAACAGCTTGATCGGCAATACCTTCTTCTTCTATTAAATTCACTGATGAATTTAAAGCACCGATTATTTTTGTATAATCTATATTACTATCTTTCATAAAACTTCCCTCCAGAAAATTACGTATAGAATAAATATATACTGTTACTCAAAAAATATACTTATTTATCAGATGTAACTTCCTAAAAAGCAGACTTTATGTATTAGTCTCTTTTTCGCTTGCCCCAGTATTGATAATAATCTGTTCGAATGAATCCATTGAATAGTTTGCGTTTTTTCGTCGCTTTCCTGCCATAATGTGTTTCAAACTCTTCATCACTTGTAAGCATATAAATAGACCATGTTTCAAGTGGTGCAAATGCTTGGCCCATTTCCTGATACATTTTTTGAACAGACGGTTTATCGCCTAACCGTTCTCCATATGGCGGATTACCCACAATAACACCATTCTCTTTCATTGTGGTAAAATCTCTTACTTGCATTTGCTTAAATGTAATAAGGTCTCCCAATCCTGCTTCAAAAGCATTTTCTTGCGCTATTTGAATCATCCGATGATCGATATCTGTGCCAATGATTTCCAGTGGTTGATCATAGTTTGCAATTTCTTCTGCTTCTTGACGTACCTCTTCCCAGACTTCACTTGGCATCCAATCCCATGTTTCCGAGATAAAATCACGATTAAAGCCAGGTGCAATATTTTGCCCAATTAAAGCTGCTTCAATTGGAATGGTACCAGATCCACAAAAAGGATCTACAAAAGGTCGATCCGCAGTCCAATTGGTTAATAAAATTAAGGCAGCAGCAAGTGTCTCTTTTAAAGGTGCTTCCCCTTGCCCTGCACGATATCCCCTTTTATGGAGTCCTTGTCCTGAAGTATCAATCGTTAATGTAACGATATCCTTTAAAATAGCAACTTCAATCTTAAATAACGCGCCGTTTTCCTCTAGCCAACCTGTTTTCTTATAATGAGTGCTTATCCGATTAACAATCGCCTTTTTAACAATTGCTTGACAGTCCGATACACTAAAAAGCTTTGATTTCACAGATTTACCTGAAACAGGGAATTGTGCATTTACCGGAAGATATTCTTCCCATCTTATTGCTTTCGTTTTTTCAAAAAGCTCATCAAAGGTTGTGGCTTTAAATTCAGCAACTTTAATCTTTACACGATCAGCAGTACGAAGCCACATATTACTTTTTGCAATTGCCTTTTCGTCGCCTTTAAATAAAACTTTACCATTATCAACCGTACATTCATAGCCTAGCTCTCTTACCTCTTTTGCAACTATTGCTTCAAGTCCCATTGCTGCAGTAGCAATTAAGTCAAAATTTCTCATAACGACTCCTTTATCATCCTTTTAGCTGTATTTTCTTATGTATCATTATTACTCTTTCTATAGCTTCAAATTAGTATGTATATTCCATATAAAAAGGATGACCAGATTATATGAATGACATACTGATTAGAAAAAATTCTCCCAGCATATCAGACACAAATCTACGTGTCACCCTTTGTCATGTTATTATCATCATAATCAATATCACGCTCTATAAGCCATGTTCTGTTCCTTTGTACTCATGCGACTTTTTATCTCGTACTAAGGCGGTAATCATCTATCTACAGAAATTAATTTCTGTCCTTCTCTTCCGTTCATTTCCTCAGAGAAAGTTCCCCTACCATAATTTGGGTTTCTCGCTCGTGGGGTTTACCTCGTTCCACCCTTGTCATTTCTGACAAAGCTACGTCACTGTGGCACTTTAAAAGTATTCATACCATATCCGAAGACTTAGGTATTTTCCCTGCCGTCAGCATTAATATGCTGCCCTAGCTTATTTTTTGACTAGGCACGAACACTACAAGCATCTCAGCTTGTGCGAGCATGGACTTTCCTCTACAAACAATGTTTGCAGCGATTACCAAAGCGTTTTATTGATACAATAGCTATTATAGTTGTTTTACCTATTTAATGCAATGGTTATTATAGGAATTTATAATCTTTCCAACTACAATAATGCACAGTCTATTAAATAACATTAATCATATAGCTTACTTCCAAATACATGCTTTTCTAAATTAGATAATCTTTTTAAGATATCGAAGTTTGTAGTTCCAGCTGTCGTTGGAGCAGGCTGTCTACGACTAGCTTCCTCTGCTAGCTTCTTCAAACGTAAATTCTCTTGTTGCAGTTCTTCAATTTCTTGGTGAAGGGTTTCATAATCTTTAATAATTAAATCCAAAAACTTATCAACTTCTTCTGGTTTATAGCCTCTTACACCTGTTTTAAATTCTTTTTCTAAAATATCTTTTGCTGTTAGTTTCATTTTATCTGATAGCATTTATCGCTCACCTCAGTCGATTACCATTTATCTCAATTATTTTTTCAAAGAAACGCCATTTTGTCAATAAATCTATTAATACTCGTCCTGAAACCTTATTTCTTCAACAATATCTTGGAGATCTGAAAATTGAATTTTACGAATTTCATACGTGTTTTGCTCTTGATACTTTAGTGCTAGCTCATATAAGTACTTAGGACTGCCAGGTTTCTCTTCATCATAAAAAAGCAGTAATGCATCACTTTTTTTTAGTAAAAAAATATTCTTATCTTTTAATTGCTGGGGACTCTCATAGGGCTTCTTCGAAACAGAATCAACAAAATCAGCTTGCATGATTATTTCTTCATACCATTCTTGATTAGCCTCTTTCCAATTCTGTTCCTGTTCAAGGAAAGGCGTAATCACCCCTAGTTTTAAGTCTGGGTATTCTTCCATCTGCAAATCATATACTACTTCTGCAGCCCATAGCTCTGTTCCAAGCTGGCCACTAATTAATACCCACTCAAGTCCTTCTTCCAGCATTGCTAGCAAGTTCTTTCTAATTGCTATCTTTATGTATTCGGCTGCTAATTCGTCTCGCTTAAATATTCCAATTTCGAAAGGCTTATAGCCAGAAATGACGGCTATTTTCATAATAATATAAGGAACTCCTTCACAATTACCGTAGTTACTTTAAAATATATCATAAATATATTAACCCATAAAGAATTTATACTTTTTTAGCCAAAGATTGCTTTTCCCAGCCAGTCTAACATTACAGATTCATTATATGATAAGTATTTGATAAAATGAATGAAAATAATCCACCTAATATATTTCCACTCATTTCCAGATGAAAAAAAGAAATGCTACACTACTTCTTCCTCGTATTCTCATTAATCTATAGCTTAAGGCTAATTTGTTCTGTTTTATAGCAAAAAACTCCGTATAATAATGAAAAAAACAGACCCGAAATGACAAAAGAGGACCAGAATGAAAACATTCCGATCCCTTTTTGTCTACAATCATCTACAAGGAACTGAAAAAGCCTCTTGCGTTTTTTCCTTATCGTTTTCTGAATGGAAATCCACCAGGCATTCCAGACATACCAGCTTGACCTGGGAAGAATTGACCAGTAGCTGTAAATGGAGTTCCTCCCATTTGAGGAAAAGCAGGTGCTGTAGGCGCAGTTGGGAATGGAGCTGGAGCAGGACCCATATTAGCTTGAGTATTAGTTACTACTGTCTCACTAGATTGAGTGTGCGGGAAGAAATGTTGGTGCTCGTAGTTCACATGATTTACAGTAGTAGTATGGGTTGGGTGAATATGTGGCACAATATTATTTGTAAAAGTGTTATTCACACAACACTTTGTCGGATGAACTACTGCAGGTAAAATATTATTAGGTTTACAATGCATAAGAAAATCTCCTCTCAAATAAATTAGTTATCTTACAGTAACAACTTATGTTGAAAGGGATAATCTTGTACTAATACAAACACCTATTTTGTTATGTTTTTTAAAGCTTTGTTTATCAATGCAAAAAATTGTATAAAAGGAAGGTATAAAAGCTGTCTTTTAGAGTTGAAAATAAAATCATGGTTAAACAAACTAGCACAAAAAATAAACACATAACTACTTTATACAATTCGTTCACTCCATTGTGTTTCAATTAGACTATTTATCATTCTATGAAATTACTTCTTTTTCCCTATCTTCATTCAGGAAAATAGTATTTTCCAATACTAATTTTAATAGGGAAAGAGAGTACATCCAACTAGGTTATTAATGGAATTATTGAATTCATTAAATCGTATGCAGTTTTCTAATTAGACGTTCGTACCTTTTTTGGAGTTCCTGCTCCATCTTCGGTAAAGTTTCTTGTTCATAAAGTAGATTTTGCGCTTTTTTTGTGAGTTGCAATGCTTTTTGCGGATTTTTCTCTTTATGTTCAGCGAATTTTGCTAGTTCGATAAGTGATTGAATTACAATAATTTGATTCGTCTCCCATGTATATGTTTCCGTAATTTTTTGCCACAAGCTAAGAGCATCTTCAAACTTCTTCTCTCTTTTATATTCCTTAGCCAATAAAAAAGCTGCTTCTAAAAGCACTTCTTTATCCTGGTCCTTGATACTCTCTAGGTTTTGCTTGGCAACGTCCGTTTGCCCGATAATTGCGTACCATTTCCCTACCTCTAAAGTCTCTCTTGCACTGATTTCTTGATCTTTTCTTAGCAATTGACTGCTTAGATGGGTGTACAAGGTGATTAAAGAAAGAATATCTATTTCATTATGCTTTAAGATGCCAAGCATGCCTTCAGGATTTTTTCGTTCTACAAAATCAAAATAAATCATCGGAGCAAGAAACCCAGGAATGTCATCCTTCCGTTTTACTCCAAGAATTTCTTCTTCCACGATAGATAATTTTGTTCTTTCTAAACGATGCTTCCACATACGGCGGGAAGCGTGGTACAAATCAAAGTGACCAAATTCAGGAAGCTTTGGTACATGCTCCTTAATTAGCGTATGCCTTGTTTTTACTTGCGGCCAATCAAAGGCCTTGCCATTATAGGTTACGAGCGTTGTATAGTCTACATTTTCTAAAAAACTATTAAATAAAGGCACTTCTGCTCCAGGATGTGGCAATACATGCTGTTTTAAAACGATCTCCTCTTGTTGTAGCTGAGCGTAACCAAGGATAAAAATAGTATTGCCTGCACCGCCTCCAAGTCCTGTTGTTTCTGTATCAAAAAAGAATAAATCCTTAGGCTGATGTCCTTTTGCAGAAAGGGGATGATCATAGCTTGCCTTATTCCATTCATCGACCACCCCACAAAAATCTCGAAACGTATAATTCCCGTGTTTATAATCAAGAGGATAGCGCACTTCCCGAATTAAGCAATATTCACTATCTAACCAATAAGGCGAGACATTTTCCTGTTCCCACACCTTCATGAATGGGATTGTCCCTTTTTTTGCTTCGGGATTTTTCACAGGAAGGGTTTGCTCTTCTTTTTTTAGATGCGTCTTCATTCTGTTCAATTTATTTTTAATAGACATTTTAATCCCCTTATATGGAAATCTCACTATTCTCTAAAAGCGAGAGAATTTTCATTACATCTCTTTTACTGTTATGTGCATGGCTCTCTGTCCCTATGCAGGAAGGACAGCCGTATTCACAGGAACAATTTCCCACCATTTTTTTTGCTTCTTTTAATACTGCAGGCATTTCTTCATATATCTTCTTACTTAAACCAATCCCGCCAGGATATTGGTCATAGAAGAATATTGTTGCTTTTTCATTATGTTCTGCTTTAACTTGTGGGACTACATGCAAATCTTGTGGATCTGCCATGACAAGTAATGGGGCAATATGCTTTAACGCATGAGCAGCCCCTAATAGCCCCTGTTCTGTTTGCTCTTGTTCCCATTCTAGATCACTTGGTTGGAAAGAGATCCATGCTGCATTTGTATGGAGCTCCTCTTCTGGCAGAGTAATCGGGCCAGATCCAATATTTTCGTGGGTTTCAAATTTTATTTTTTTAAAAATGGTGCTCATTGCAACAATGCTGACATCACCAAATCCAGTTTCTGCTTTTTGATAGTTACTTTTATTGTCTTCTTCTAACACTTTTAAAGATACCGCTAAATTTGCATCTGTATAATAATCGACACTTACCTCGCGGACATAGGCTTTCTTTTCTTCCCAATCAAGCTTTTCTACTTGATATTGAATTCCTTGATGCATATAAATTGCTTCTTCATGCAATAACGTCATCGCTGAAAAGCGATCGCTTTCTCCAATTACTCTGCTTTTACTTACATCCGAGATATCAATAATAACAATATTTTCTTGAGAAGCGGAACGGAGACTAATATTATGAGCTGGAAAAGAATCATTCATCCAATACCATTTATCCCCATTTTGAAAGAGAATGCGCTCATCTGTTAAAAATTCAAGAATTTCGGTAATTTCACAATTACCAAAGGTATCCCCTTCTTTAAAGGGTAGTTCATATGCTGCACATTTCATATGATCTATGAGAATAATAAGATTATCAGGATTTATTCTCGCCGTTTCTGGATTTCTGCTAAAAAAATAATCTGGATTTGCCACCATATACTGATCAAGAGGACTTGAGCTAGCGACCATAATGACAAGAGATTCGTCATGTCTGCGACCTGCTCTTCCTGCTTGCTGCCACGAACTTGCAATTGTACCCGGGTATCCAGTCATGACACAAGCTTGAAGTTGTCCAATGTCTACTCCTAGCTCTAACGCATTTGTACTGACCACTCCATAAATATTGCCTTGACGTAATCCCTGTTCAATTTCTCTTCTTTCTGTTGGCAAATAGCCACCTCGATAGCCGCGAATAGACTTAGGTCCAAGTTGAAATTTGACAAGTTCCTGTAAATACGTAAGTAATATCTCTACTCGTACACGGCTTTTGGCAAAAATAATTGTTTGAATTTTATTTTTTAGCAACTCACCTGCTAATTGGCGTACTTCTAAAGTAGCACTTCTCCTTATATTCAAAGGGATATTCACAATAGGAGGATTATAAAAAACAAAATGTTTCTTTCCACTTGGAGCACCATTATTATTTATTAATTGAACCCGCTGTTCTGTTAAATTTTCCGCTAATTCTTTTGGATTTGCAATCGTAGCAGATGTACATATAAAGATAGGATTGCTGCCATAAAATGCACAAATCCGTTTTAACCTACGGATAACATTGGCTACATGACTCCCAAATACACCTCTGTATATATGCAGCTCATCGATAATGACGTACTTAAGATTTTCAAATAGAGATACCCATTTTGTATGATGGGGCAAAATGGCAGAATGAAGCATATCTGGATTGGTAATAACAATATGGCCAGCTTTTCGAACTTTTTGCCGAATAGAAGCTGGTGTATCTCCATCATATGTATAACTGTTTATTTGTAGTTCTGCACTTTCAATTAATTCATTCAATTCACTTTTCTGATCCTGTGCAAGTGCCTTTGTAGGAAACATATATAATGCTCGGGCGTTTTTGTCCTCTGCAATCGACTGGATGACCGGCAGATTGTAGCAAAGCGTTTTACCTGATGCTGTTGGGGTAACAGCAACGATACTTTTTCCTTCCCGAATTGCTTGATACGATGAATGTTGATGTGTATATAACCGGGTGACCCCGCGCTTTTGCAAAGCATCTTTTAAATTAGGAATTAAATCATCTGGAAGAGGAACGGTAACCGCCTCTTTCGCTTCTATTGTATGCCAAAAAGAAATTCTCTCTTTATATTCATCTTTTGTTTTTAAATCCCTTATAATTTCTTGAAGATTTTTACGTACTTTCATTTTGTTTCACCTCTACTATATCTATTTTACCGAATAGACGTTCGATTTAAAAGAGATTTTAACAAGAAAAAAGCAACCATTATTTACTATTTGACGAAATAAAGGAATAAATGGCGTTTGCCAACTTCTGTGGGGCTTCCTGCATACTCATATGCCCTGTTTCTAATTGAACTTCTGACACTTTCGGATTTGAAGCAGAAGTAACGCGATCTAAGGAAACCACTTTATCTTTCGTCCCCTTTATAAGTAAAACAGGAACATTTGCCTGTTCAATTACACCATTTCTATCTGGTCTTTTTCTCATTGCTGCTTGTGTCTCCATCGCCGCAATTCCATCGGTTTGATAGCCAATTTTTTTCGCTTTTTCTATTTCATTAGGTAAATCCCTTAGTGATTCATCTGCGAATAAATTAGGAATTAGCCCATTGACAAACTCTTTTATTCCAAGATCTTGGATTTTACGAATAGCCTTTAATCGTCCTTCTTTCCCTTCTTCTGTATCAGGATAAGCAGTGGAGTGTACTAAGCCAAATCCTTTTAAATGCTCGGCAAAAAGTTCAGCAAATGCCAATGTTACATAGCCGCCGAGCGAATGGCCAAACATATATACTTTGTCTATCTCTAATTTTTCCAATAGTTTATTTATATCCTTGGCTAAATCTTCTATCTCAAATGATTCGCCCCTATAGGTAGAGCTGCCATGTCCTCTTAGATCTACTGCTATCACATGGAAATTTTCTGAAAGGAGTGGAATAATATACTCCCAATAATCAACACTGCCGCAAAAACCATGAATTAATATAACGGTTTCTCCTTTTCCTTCTTCTATATAGGATAGTTGTTCATTGTCAACTACAATATGATTCATCTATAAAAACTTCCTTTCTTTCTTTTTCCTTTAATATATCACTTTTTTCAATATGGATGAACGAAAAACCCACCTGAGCATATTGTATTTCAAAATATGAGAATCCAAACACCAATTTAAGCTATTGGACATAGGATAGGAAAAAAAGGTATATCCCTTTCAGTTATCTTAAAAGTAATTAAAAAATGTTTGAATCTTTCATTCATGTTTTAAGTGTAAGGAGTGAATTTAATTATGTCATCCAATTTCCCAATCGACCCAAACAAAAAAGAAAAAACACCGCAACCATTTAATGGATTCATGCGTTCCATGAATCAGTTTTTTCAGGAAAAGCCAGTGAAAAACTTCCTGCAGCAAATGGATGAATTTTTTAGTAACCCATTTCCAAATATGGCTTTTCCATTAAGTGTAAATGAAACAGAAGGTGCCACGATTATTAAAGCAGAACTGCCCGGAGTTAATAAAGAGCAAATTCAATTGGACATCTATGATCATTATTTAACTATCAGCATTAATCATCAGGAAATTCTAACAGAGGAAAATTCGCAGACTAAAACATTTCATACAAGTAAAACGTATAAACGAAACAGCAGAAGCATTGCGTTTCCTCATCCAATTGATGAAAGAAAAGTAACAGCATCGTATCAAAATGGATTGCTTACAATTAAAGTCCCTAAACAAAAAGGGAAAAAAATTATGATTGAGGATAGAAACTAATTCAGAAAGAGTAAATTCTCCTTTCTCTGCACATATTAATAGTGGGTGTTAAAAGAAAATCCTCTCCTTCTATACGCTAGAAGGAGAGATATCTTTTCTATCCCTTCTACTTCTTTCTAATCTTACTTCCTGAGGTGATATGATGAGTTATAGAGATCAGTTAGATTCTCATTCTGCGCTTTTTCATCACAATTGGACGAGACCTAAACGTTCTAAATCCCAAGTAAATGGGCATACGCAAATGTCTCAGAATAATATCATTCTAAGAAGTAATGCAAAAGCACACCGCTGGTAAGTAGAGAAAAAGAAATGGAGGCTGTCACATGACAGCCTCCGCTTATTACTTCGTATTAGTATGGTATGTTACACCTTAAAGATTCCACCGACTCCTTTTACCAAGCCTGTTACTTGGTTCATTGCATTCATCATCATTCCTGCAGTATCCATCATTTTATTAAAATCTAAAGAACCATCTTGTGATTTAAAAGAATTCATGATGCTTTTCATATTTCCTTGTTTTTTTGGAATAAAGGACTGCTTTGGATATGGATTCATAAAGCCTTGATTTTGATTCATATAATTGGTTGTATATTGATTCTGTTCGCTGTTCTCCATATAATGAAGTGGATTTTGGAATATATCTTGTGTATTGTTTTTATAAGCATTTTGCGGGTGGTAATAACTTGATTGGTTATTTTGATAATTCGGCTGCATCGGTGGTATGTTATAGAAATTTTGCCCGTTCATGCCTGCTCCATTCCATTGACCTTGATTTAAATATGGATGATACTGTCTGTTATCAAAAGACACAGGATGCGTATAAGCGGTATGATAAGATGGTATGTTCCAGCTTTGTTGATTAGATGCTTTATGCATGAAATTCTATCCTCCCACGTTAAAGATATCCTTATCTACTATATGATAATACCGCCTATACTGTGCATTGATGTACAACTAATTTGACCTCTTTTGTTATCCCAAAAGGAACTGAACTTTATATTTATCAAAAAAGCAAAAAAAAAGAGAAATTTCATCTCCCTTTTACTAATCCTTATTTCGATTCACTTTTTAACGCATCCAGTAATGTTTGCAATATATATTTTACCGATTTAGCTGAATCAAGAAAGCGTTTTTTACTTGTTTGCGTAAAAAATGCTTGGATGGAAATAATTTCGATATGATCAGCCGCTGTATTTATTTGTATTGTATTCAAATAATCAGGCTTGGATTTCCGCACCCACTCTGTCGCCATTTCTTTCCATTTATCATTAAGCACTTTAATCTGATTGGCAAATGGTCGGACAACCTCATAAAAATCCTCATTTACCCCTGATTCCTTCACTTTGTAAAACGTATCTACTGCATACTCTACTGCTTCTAGAAGCTTAGCTGTATGTTCCATCAACTGATGATTTTCCGTCAATTTTGCCACTCCATTTTTTTGCTATTATCGTTAATGGTTTTATTTTAACGATTTACTTTGCTAAGTTCAAGTAAAGAGGCATTCGTTGTCGTTGGCTATCTGTTCGAATATTTAATTTACTGCCTGCTATTTTTTTCTCCATTGCAGCGATTCCTCTTTCTATATCAGTTAAAGAAGTAATATGCTCTTTCACAAGTTGCATGTTTTGCTTACCGGAATTTAAAAGCACTTCATCCAATGTATCTAGCTCCTCTTGAATTTCCTCTAACATATTCAATAACTTTTCTTTTGTATAAGCATTTTCCACGCAAATCCCCCCAAGCTATTTTGATATATACTCATTTCTTTTTTTTTAGCAACTATCCTGCATCGTTGACAAAACTAGAAGAGATTCGGCAAAGAAAGTACATATTCTTATTACTCGTTTATATTTCGACAAGATTAAGCAAAAATTAGTTAAACCATTTGTTTTCCTGACGAATAAGTGCATGTAACTGCCGCTGTTTTCTCAGATACCAATCTGTTATATGAAAAGGTTCTTTCTGTTCACTAAGGTTTCGCCACTTTTTCTTAATATGCTTTTTGAACCAATCCCCCCTTAGTATATGTTGATGCCTTACCACTGGATAAGCAGCTCGCAAAATGGGTGTTGTATTGGCTAAATTAGGATATATATATTTTTCATAATCTCTCCTCGAACCTGTATGTTCATTTTTCCTTGCAAAATCATAGAACTCTTGATATAAATTAGGTTTAAATAAAAGACTTGCTAATGTATTGCCAAGCTTAATCCGTGCGCTTAGTGATGTGAAGTTAGAAACGCTTGCCCCATAAAGTGTTCCTTGTGTAGTTGGAAAGAGGACTGCATTAAAATGAAACAAATCTTGAAAAAGATATGGAAGATAATGAAAAACATGATGTTTTATTCTTTTGTTTTCCATGACAGGCTGATGAATAACATTTTGTTCATTGATGATTAAGCTATTCATTAATCTTTTCTTGTCTTTTTTCTTCCAATAATGATTCCATTCTTCTACCATAAAAGAGGACACTTGAAAAAATTTTAATAAATGAAACATTGGCAAGTTATTTTTCGTCGAATATTCATAGAGTAATAATTGGGGGTATGCATCTTGAAAAATCAGCCAATTTGCTTTCTCGTAAGTTAAGTATATTTGCTGTCTTTTTTCTTGACTAACTACTTGTGGGAGCCAAGTTCCATTCAAATCGCACATATTCCAGCCTGCATTTCGGGAAACCTGACTCGCGAGAAACGCCCATTGTATTTCTTTATGTTTGTTATAATAGTGGAGATATGCTTTCGTTCTTGAAATATTGTCAAAGTTGCGCATATCGGTAATTAGTCTTATTCTATTAATAAGTTTTTCTTCTTCCAAGGAAGAAAAATATGATTTTTTACCTATCAAATTGTTCACCTCTTATGAACGCTTTATGGTATTATTGTTTGTTGATTGCACTAAGTTATACTTTGAAAGAATCTTTGTGAGGTGGAAATATGAAGATTCATTATCCAAATGGGAAAAGGTACACTCCCTTGAAAAATGTACATACCAAGTCGCAAAAAAAGGTAAGTTATAGTAATCGGGGAATGACACTAGAGGATGATTTGAACGAAACCAACAAATACTATTTAGAATTTGGTAAGGCTGTCATACATAAAAAGCCAACGCCTGTTCAAATTGTTCAAGTCGATTACCCTAAAAGAAGTGCTGCAGTAATAAAAGAAGCCTATTTTAAACAAGCTTCCACTACAGACTATAACGGTGTTTATCGAGGTAAATATATTGACTTTGAAGCGAAAGAAACGAAGCATACCACTTCCTTCCCGCTGAATAACTTCCATGAACACCAAATCAGGCATATGCGCTTGGTATGTGAGCAACAAGGAATTTGCTTTGTCATTATCTCTTTTTCTGAAACGAATGAAATATTCTATTTAGATGCAGAAAAACTATTTATATTTTGGGAAAGAATGATAAATGGCGGAAGAAAATCGATTACAAAACAAGAATTAGCAAGCAATGGTCATTCCATCAGCCTAGGTTATCGACCTCGAATTGACTATATAAAAGTAATCGATACTATTTATGGATTCAACTAATTCCTTTTGTTTTTAGAAAGAAAGGTAGGAATAATTATGACAGATAAATATCAAACGCGAGAGGAGCGCCGTAAACAACTTGAAGCCTCTAAGAAAAAAGCTCCTAAAAAAGGAAAGAAAAAAAGCGGTATGAATTTGTTTAAGCGCGTTCTGCTTATTTTATTAACAATCGGTATTATCGGCATTATTGCCGGTGGAGTGGCCTTTGCTATTATGGTAAAAGACGCACCTGAATTAAATCCAGAGACATTAAAAGATCCTATTTCTTCTACTATCTATGATAAAAATAATGAAGAAATAGCCAAAGTAGGTGCCGTTAACCGGGACTATGTAAACTATGAAGATATACCTGATTTAGTAAAAGATGCGTTTATCGCAACCGAAGATTCGCGATTTTTTAAGCATCATGGAATTGACCCTATTCGCTTAGGCGGAGCAGTTATTGCGAACTTCCGAGACGGGTTTGGTTCTGAAGGTGCAAGTACGATCACACAGCAAGTAGTGAAAAACTTCTTCTTTAACCAGCCACAAAAAACATTGAGCCGAAAAGCGCAAGAAGCATGGCTAGCTCTTGAATTAGAGCGCAAGTACTCCAAAGAAGAAATATTTGAGATGTATGTCAATAAAATCTTTATGTCTGAAAATATGAGCGGGGTGAAAACCGCAGCAAAGGTATATTTTGACAAACCTTTAGACGAATTAACGTTGCCTGAAGCAGCTCTTCTCGCAGGAATGCCACAGGCGCCAAATGCGTATAATCCGTTTAATAATCCCGAAAGAGCAGAGAAAAGACGGAATATCGTCTTATCTTTAATGCACCAGCATGGTTATATTTCTAAAGCAGAAATGGAAAAAGCACAAAAGACTTCTGTTGAAGATACATTAGTGAAAAAAGAAAAACGTAAATCAAATGACCTGCCATTTGATCCATTTATAAAACAAGTTATTGCCGAAATTGAGAAAAAATATCCAGATGTTAATGTATTTACAGATGGGTTAGAAATTTATACAACAATGGATAAGAAAGCTCAGGAATATGTAGATAAATTAATGTATGAGGGAGAAATCGTTCCTTTCCCTGACAAAGATTTCCAAGCTGGAATTACATTGTTAGATACAAAAACAGGCGGTATTTTAGCACTTGGCGGAGATCGTGATCCTGAAGTAAAGCTAGGCACAAACTATGCAACAGATATGAAGCGCCAGCCAGGATCAACAGCTAAGCCAATCCTAGATTATGGTCCAGCAATTGAACATTTAAAATGGGGTACTTATCAAACAATCGTAGATGAACGCAGTACCTATTCAGACGGAACACCGATTAACAACTGGGATAATAAGTATAAAGGCTCTATGACTATGCGAAAAGCGTTAGAAATGTCAAGAAACATCCCTGCTCTTAAAGCATTCCAAGCTGTTGGTGCTGAAAATGCTAAAGAATTTGCCGTGAATCTTGGTATCCCGCTTGAGGAAGCATATGAATCATATGCAATTGGATCATTTGAAGCTAGCACATTAGAAATTGCTGGAGCTTATAGCGCCTTTGGAAATGAAGGAGTATATAATGCCCCTCATGCTGTACGATCCTTTAAATTAAAAGATGGTACAAAAATAAATATGGAACCTAAATCAAAAGTAGTAATGCAGGATTATACTGCCTTCTTAATATCTGATATGTTAAAAGGGGTCCTTACAAGCAGCGATGGAACGGGAACACTTGCAAATATCCCTGGATTGCCTGTTGCTGGTAAAACCGGAACAACTAACTATACAGAAGAAGAACGAAATAAATGGGGAATAACGAATCAAAACAGTGTACCAGACGCCTGGTTCGCTGGTTATACAACGAATTTCACCATGGCTGTATGGACCGGATACACTGAGCGAAAAAATCCACTCACGCCTGGTGCTAATCAGAAAGTTGCCCAACAAATTTTCAAAGCTGTCATGGGGCATATTTCCGAAGATGTAGAAACACCAGATTTCAAGAAACCAGATAGTGTGGAAACCGTTAAAATTGAGAAAGGCACCTATCCAGCCCGGTTAGCAAGTTCCTATACGCCAAGTAGTCAAATACAGACCGAGTATGCGGTAAAAGGAAATATTCTTAATGAAGTTTCACAGAAATATAATAAGCCAGACGCACCAAATGGAGTAAAAGCTAGTTATAATGAAAACAGTGATGAAATTGACTTATCTTGGAATTACGGCAAGAAAGATGGCATCAAATTTGATGTCAGCGTCAGTGTAGATGGTGGAGCTAGTGAGCAATTGACTGTTACTTCTGACACAAGTTTAAAAATTGCTAAACCTACTCCTGGCAGCACCTATAATTTCGCCGTAAAAGTAATTAAAGGTGATCAAGAAAGTGATCCTGCGTCTGCAAGTATTACTGTCCCGGAAAAGATTGAGGAACAGCCGCCACAGGACCCAAATGAAACGATAGATGACGAAGAAAAGCCAGACGATTCAAATGGCGAAGATTCTGATGACAATCAAGATGATGGCGACAATGGCGATTCAGACAATGGAGATGAAAATCAAAACAATCAAGATAATAACAATGGGAACAACGGTGGGAATGGAAATAATGGTGAAAACAACAATGGCAACAACAATAATGGGAACAATAATGGACCAAATAATCATCCTAACCCTAATGATACTAACCCAAACCCAAACCAGAACCAAAACCGTAATAGAGAACAAAATCAAAATGATTCTCAATAAAACGAACTTCCAACAGTGGGGGCTTTCCTCCCCCTGTTGAATGGTTAGTTAAATTAACCTAACCTCTTTATTAATGAATAAATAAACCCAAGCAATTATACGAAGTTATCATCTCTGTATAATTGGTTGGGTTTATTTTTGTTGGAACATTTATGTTCTGGCTTCTTTTATTATTTAATTGCTTCTTTTTAATTTAACTAATTTAATCGCAAACTGTTTTTCTAATTCTTTATATAACTCATCCAGTTGTTTAAAGGAATGATAGCCATTTAATCTTTTTAAAATAAACTGAAGTCGATCTTCTAAATTGAAAGGTTTTACTTCTAAACTAGGATCTACCAAACCATTTTTAAATGTGACTGGCTTTTCATTAACCCAATATAAACATTCTAAGAAGTATTCTGCTCCAATCGTTAGTCCTTGTTGAAGTCTATTAGAATCTCTTTCTTTCACAAATAATTGTATTTCCTGTTTAAGCTGTCTCCACTTATCAAACACCAATTTTACACACTCAGGAAAGTTTTCTTTATTCCAAGGCTGATAAACTACCTTATTATGATAGTAATTAGCCTCATGTAAAAAAGCTGGCATTAGTTCAAAACTATCCGAAGCAATAAAAGGAAATTGTTTTATAACGGGGAACGGTCCATATATAAGCTCAAGTGGTGCATCTAATTGATTGTTAGCCATCAGACAACACCCTTTGTCTTCATTCTCTTTTTCCCTTCTCTACACAATGCTAGTAGTGGACAAACCTCGCATTGCGGGTTTTGAGCTTTACAATGATATCTTCCAAAAAAGATCATACGATGATGCGTTACAGACCATTCCTCTTTGGGAACTTTTTTCATAAGTGTTTTCTCTACTTCTAAAACGGAGTCTTTCCAACGACAGATACCTAATCGCTTACTAACTCTTTCCACGTGGGTATCAACAGCTATAGCGGGAATATTATAAGCGACAGAAACAACAACATTAGCCGTTTTCCTTCCCACACCTGGTAAGTTAATCAGTTCATCCCGGTCCATTGGTATCTCACCATTATATTTTTCTAAAACCATTTGGCATAGCTTTTGAATATTTTTGGCTTTATTTCGATATAAACCGATTGAACGAATATCATTCTGTAATTCTTCCAAGGGAACACTCAAATAGTCTTCTGGTGTTTTATATTTTTGAAATAAATTTTTTGTTACCTTATTAACAAGGGCATCGGTACACTGGGCAGATAATGATACGGCAATCACTAATTCAAACGGATTAGAATGAACTAATTCACAATGCGCTTCAGGAAACATTTCTCCCATCGTATCAAGACAATATCTAATTTCATCTTTTTTTAACATGTGATCCTCCGAAATGAATATACTATACTTACTCGCAATAAAAAAAAGTCATTCTACGAATAGCTAGACTAACATCTACATAAGAAGTCTTTCTTTCTATTTGTAGATGTTTTTATGAAAGTCTAAACGTTATTCTCTTGACAATCCTAGCTTTCTATGTCACCTTTTACTGCGAGGTTTGCTGCTTTTTATCCTATATTAGGAAGAACCATTAGTTCTCAGAAGGAAAGTTAAAAGGATCGGTCCCATTTACTTTCTCCTATACATTCTTCCTCTCCATCAAAAGATTATTGATCCAACCAATTATAAAAAGGCACTGTCTTTTTGTTAGAAGATTCTTCCGATTGTTCTGCTTTATAGCCAACAGATTGATGCTGTCTAAACTTTTTCCCATGGCTCTTTGCTTGCTCGATTGTCTTAATTCCATTCTTTTTCCATTCAAACAAGATTCGGTCAATATAACGAAAATTTAATTTACCTGAAATCACAGCTTCCCTAAGCGCTGCTTTTATAATTACTATTTCATGCTGATCGTCGTCTACCCACATATTTAATGTTTCAATTTCAAAAGGAGACAATGGTCTTCCAAATTCTCTTTCAAAACAAGTATATAAATCTGATTCTTCTTTTTCTATTAAAGCTTCTTCTTCTTTTTTATTATTAAGGAGAAATTGCTCAATTAATTTATTCCAAAGAGGCTCCAAGGAATATCTCTCAAATCGGATTCCGGTATCACTATTTCCATCTAATATGTCGATAAAGCCTTTGCGGATAAGTTGACTTAATAATTCATGACATTCATTAATATCTATTGTCATTTGTGCAGCTATTTCTGCAGGGGTCGGAAAATCCTTCCCTCGTTCTAAGTAATAATGTACTTGCAGTAAAAGAACTAATTCTTTTTCATTTATTTTTAAATGTTTGTAATGTGTTAGAAGTGTGGAAGGAATATTTACATTCCCTTCTTGCAGCCATTTTAAAAAAATTGTTTTATTCATAAGGACACCTCTAATTAAGTATATCATGTTGGCAATAAGCATGTAATAATGAAAATCACCCAAACCTAGCAATAGTTAACAAAAAGAAGAAGGGAGAAAACGAGGAATGTTATCAAAGATGAAAACCTCACATTATCTATTCTCTGTGAGGTCCTCCACCTAAACTTTCCGTATTTTCTACCCTACTATTGTTAATTAAGGATATAGACGATTTAATAATCTTGGGAATGGGATGGTTTCACGAACATGTTCCACTCCTGTAATCCAAGCAACTGTTCTTTCTAATCCGAGACCAAAACCAGAATGAGGTACTGAACCGTATTCTCTTAGTTCTAGATACCATTTGTATGTTTCCGGATCTAATTGATGCTCTTTTACTCGTTTATTTAATAGTTCCATATCATGGATACGCTCTGAACCACCAATAATTTCACCATAGCCTTCTGGAGCAATTAAATCTGCGCAAAGGACGACATCTTCTCTTTCATGGTCTGGCTGCATATAGAAAGGTTTAATTTTAGTTGGATAATGGGTGATAAACACAGGCTTATCAAAACTTTCCGCAATAGCTGTTTCATGTGGAGATCCAAAGTCATCTCCCCATTCAATATCATCAAAGCCTTTTTCATGTAAGAATGTGATTGCATCGTCATAGCTTATTCTTGGGAAAGGAGCAGTGATTTTTTCTAATTTAGAAACATCTCTTCCTAGCGTATTAAGCTCAAGCTGACAATTTTTCAACACAGATTGAACAACATATGATACGTATTGTTCTTGAACTTCTAAATTCTCATCAAACTCTACAAATGCCATTTCAGGCTCAATCATCCAAAACTCGATTAAATGACGGCGTGTTTTAGATTTTTCGGCACGGAATGTAGGGCCAAATGAAAATACCTTTCCTAACGCCATTGCTGCTGCTTCCATATAAAGTTGTCCACTTTGTGAAAGATAAGCATCTTCTTCAAAATACTTAGTTGCAAATAATTCTGTTGTACCCTCAGGAGCACTTCCTGTTAGAATGGGTGGATCTACTTTTACAAATCCATTTTCATTAAAAAATTCATACGTTGCACGAATTATTTCATTTCTAACTTTCATTACGGCATGCTGACGCTTGGAACGTAACCATAAATGACGATTATCCATCAAGAATTCTGTTCCATGTTCTTTTGGCGTTATCGGATAATCTGTTGAAGTATGAATCAATTCAATATTTGTTACTAATAACTCATACCCAAACGGGGAACGTTCATCCTTTTGAACAGTACCAGTAACATATACAGATGATTCTTGTGTAATTGATTTAGCTGTTTGGAAAACTTCTTCCGCTACGTCACTTTTAACAATAACTCCTTGTACAAATCCTGATCCGTCGCGAAGCTGTAAAAAGGCAATTTTTCCGCTAGATCGCTTGTTGGCAATCCACGCGCCTACTTTAACCTCTTTATCAACATATTTTGGTAACTCGGCAATAGTTGCTTTAATCACGATTAACTCCTCCAAAAACAAAAAAATATATGTACTTAAATAGATACTACGGCTTGCCCTATATAAAGTTGGGTATTAAAAACCGATTGTCTACTATTAGTAGCAGATTTAATAGAAATTATTCTACTCGATAAAAAATATTCTACCAAAACATTATACCTTTACATCTGTAGACAATCAACACTATCGATCACCTTCTAGTATAATATTGGCGTGTACAAAGACTTTTCTTTTATTCAATCCTACTCCGATCAATTTCTCTTCCAAAATAAATAATAGAAAAAGAGAAAATGCCCTAAAAGATATAGTATCTTTGTGGGCATACTCTACTAATAAAACTTTACTGGTTAACGACCATCTTTTTTTCGACAAATTGCTCCATTCGCGTTACGGCAGCTTCTAATTTTTCAAGTGACGTTGCATATGATAGTCGGATGTAACTATCTGCTCCAAATCCTGAACCTGGAACAACTGCTACTAATGCCTCTTCTAATAAAGCTGTTGAAAACTCATCTACAGACTTAAATCCAGTTAATTCTACTGCCTTTTGCACATTAGGGAAAAGATAAAATGCCCCTTTTGGTTTTAAACATGAAAATCCAGGAATATTATTTAATTTTTCATGAATAATATCTAAGCGCTTATTAAATGCTTGACGCATTTCTTCGACTGATTCTTGCGGGCCTGCATAAGCTTCTATCGTTGCATACTGAGATGGTGTCGTCGGGTTAGAAGTACTGTGGCTTGCTAGATTTGTCATCGCTGTAATAATTTCTTTAGAACCCGCTGCATAGCCAATTCTCCAGCCTGTCATAGAGTGAGATTTGGAAACCCCATTGATAATAATAGTGGCTTCCTTCAGTTCAGGGGATAGAGAAGCAATTGATACATGCTTGCTATCTCCATAAACTAATTTTTCATAAATTTCATCAGAGATAATTAAAATTTTATGTTCTAAACAAATCTCCCCAATTGCTTTTAACTCTTCTTCTGTATAGATCATTCCAGTTGGATTACTTGGCGAATTGATAATGATTGCTTTCGTTTTTGAAGTTATAGCCTCTTTTAATTGTTCTGGGGTAATCTTAAATTCATTCGATTCGTAACCTTCAATAAAAACAGGCTCTCCTTCTGCCAGTTTCACTTGTTCTGGATAACTAACCCAATAAGGAGTAGGAATAATAACTTCGTCCCCTTTGTCCAAAATTACTTGGAACAAAGTGTATAATCCATGTTTTGCTCCATTTGTGACGATAATCTGATTTGTTTCATAATCTAGTTTTTGGTCTCGCTTTAACTTTGCCGCAATTTCCTTTTTTAGTACTTGTAAGCCTGATGCAGGAGTGTATTTAGTATGTCCTTCATTCATGCTTCTAACCGCAGCGTCAATAATATTTTGAGGAGTGTTAAAATCAGGCTCTCCAGCGCCTAAACCGATCACATCATGACCATCTGCTTTTAAACTAGCTGCTTTTGCAGTAATGGCCAAAGTTGTTGATGGAGTTAATGCATTCACTCTTTGTGCTAATTGAATTTTCATTGTTATTTACCACTCCTATTGGTTAATAATTTTCAATTGTTAAAAGAATTTCTCCTGTTTCAAAATCAATCCAATGATAGTTTATGGAATCTTTATCTGTATGAGAATAGATCTCCCATACAGGTATACCATCATACATTCCCAAACACACATGATTGACTTTTTCTGGTGTCTGCTTCGATAATAATATATTAAGCGCTTCTTGTTTGGTCAGCCCATCTTTTTTCAATTTTTCGGTAACTTTATGGGATTTTTCATTAATCCAAACAATAATATCCTTATTATCATCGTTTTTACCTTCTAAAATATAATAGGCTTCCTTGCCATTATATAATTGAAAGCTGTCGACCTCTTTCAAATCGGCTTCTTTCTTAGCAATATTTTCTGCAACTTCTCTTGCAGATTTAACAGGCTTCATCGCTTGAACATATGTATTAATACTTACAGCTAGTCCAATAAGAACAACAACAACAATTATCCAAATCCATTTCTTCATTTTACATCACTCTTTAATACATTATTTTATACATAGGTTATTATAACAGGATTTATAAACAGAAAGAAATAATAATAATAATAATCGGTAGTTTTTTGCTAGAAATGACCAGCCAGCATCCACTTCCTCTTCTATTTTTCTAGAAGATGATGTGCATGCAAGCTGCATTGATTAGAGAACAAAATAGTTATCTACTTCTACTTCAGCCACTTTTCAATAAATTTGACCATTTCGGTATTATTTAGCTGCTTAATTGGCACAGCAGGAATAGATTTTAAAAAGGTTTCTCCATAAGAAGTGGAAACAATTCGGCGATCAAATACAATAATAAATCCTTTATCTTCTTCTGTACGAATTAATCTTCCGAATCCTTGTTTAAATCGCAAAACTGCTTCTGGAAGACTATTTTCTAAAAAGGGATTTCCGCCCTCATTCTTAATACGTTCATTTTTCGCTTCTGTTAATGGATCTTCCGGTGAAGAAAACGGAAGTCTAACAATAATTAAGCAGGTCAAGTCTTCTCCTGGAATATCAATTCCTTCCCAAAAACTATTCGTTCCCAATAATATCGCCTTATCGTATCGTTGAAAATTACGTGTTAATCTCATTCGACTTCCATTGGTAATTCCTTGGGCCAAAATAGCATATTCTTCTAGACAGCCACTTTCTTTCATATAATCATATGTCTTTTTCAGCATCTCATTTGCTGTGAAAAGAATAAGCATTCTCCCTTTCGTAGCTTGCGCGATGTTAATGATTTGTTTGCCAATAGTAGATACATACTCATTTAATGAGACTGTATTTACTTCGGGTACATCTGTTGGGATAAGCAGTTGTACTTGTTTCTCATAGTTAAATGGTGAATCTATTTGAACTTCTAATTGGTTTTTCCCTAGCCCTAAAACTTTCACATAATAATCAAATGAATTATTTACAGTTATAGTTGCGGAGGTAAAAACAATGCTTTGTTTCTGATTAAAAAAACGATTCTGTAAAGGTTCTGCAACAGAAGATGGCTGTGTATACAAAACAGCATTATTAAGAAAATTTTTCTTATCTGTTTCCAACCAGGCTATATTGTCTCCTTCGCGCAAAAACATTTCTCGCAAATGATTAATATATATTTGCCAATCATTTAATGTCGATTCAATTCGTTCAACTACAAGCATTTGCGAAGAGCTAAATTTCCTATTTTGCTCTTTTAATCGAAGCACTTTTTCTCTAAGCGCGTTTCTTCCATCCTTCCAGAGAAAAACCATTCTCTCTGCAACACTTTTGACTGCATTCCAATCTCCTGTATCTGTTTTCTTTATACGATAGCTACCTTTTCCTTCTTTACTTGATTGATTTGTTTTTTTCACATAACGTAGAACAGCACGAAACAGTTCATCTAATTCTTCATGTAGCGATAAAATAAATTGATTGAATTCTATTTTATCCGTTAGAGATAAATCACCTAGCATATGTTCTAAATGATACATTAGCTGCTTTTGATCTGTCGTCCCAATCGCATTGATACTTAATCGTACGGCTACATATGAAAAGCGGAAACCAAAATGCTTAGTAGCTGTTTTTTCAAAATGGTGGCCCTCATCGATAATGGCATAATGATAAGATGGTAGCAAATGTTGATCGGTTGTTAAATCTTTTACAAGCAAAGCATGATTCGTAATAATCATATTAGCCTTTTGCGCAGCATTCCGGGTTCTCCGATAAAAATCCTTCTGGGCCCATTCTTTTGAAATTGGTAATGAAAAATTCCCATCATTTTTAATTTTTTCCCAATAATTTATTCCACCGCTTGTTAAATTTAATTCATCTTTATCACCCGTTTCCGTTTCGGTTAACCATATTAAAATCTGCATTTTTGTTAAAATAATATCATAGTTATCCTCTTGCTCCTTTAAGGATACTTCAAATTTATCTAAACTAATATAGTGATTTCTGCCTTTTAAAAGCGTATAAGTAATTGGAAACGGAAGAATTCTTTTAAGCAAAGGCAAGTCTTTATGAAATAGTTGTTCCTGTAACTGAGTGGTAAATGTACTAATAATAACTTGCTCTTTGTTCTCTATCGAAAAATAAGCAGCTGGCACTAAATAACCAAGAGACTTTCCAACACCGGTACCCGCTTCAATAAGTCCATGCTGATTACTTGTTAGTGCTTGATGAACGGCATTCATCATTTCGATCTGCCCTTCTCTTTTTTGATAAAAAGATAGAGTATCTTTCATCCGTTTTTCTACAGTATGAACATCAAAAGAATCGGTATAATCTTTACTTTGGTTACTAATCAAATTACTAGGTAATTTTTTTAGCGTTAATCCACGATATACCTCCCAGCTTTCAGGAATATACTCAACTTTTGATTGTTTCTCTTGCAGCAATGATTGTAAATAAATATCTAAATCGCTTTTTAGCGATGAGCTTAAAAATTCTAATTGCTTTGTCGTAACTTGAGGCAGTTCGTTCAGTTTTGCTAGTAATAAAAGCAATAATTCTGCTGTCACATAAGCATCACTATCTGCCTGATGCGGTCTAGTATGGACAATTCCTTCCTGTGCGGCAAGGTCTGTTAATTTATAACTATCTGCTGTAGGGTATAAAATCCTTGCCAGTTCAACTGTATCAAGGATAGGGCCATAAAATTGTCTACACCCTGCCTGCTCTAACTCCTCATTTAAAAAAGATAAATCAAATAAAACATTATGTGCAACAAAATAAGCATCTTCTAATAAATGAACAATTTTGTCTGCTATTTCTTCGAAAATTGGCGCTGATTCCACCATTTCATCTGTGATCCCAGTTAATTCTTCAATAAACGGTGTTATTGGCTGAAGAGGATTAAGTAAGGAAGAGTACTCCTCTACAATGTTCCCATTCTCTATAACTACCGCTGCAAACTGTATGATTCGATCCCCTTTTCTCGGAGAATTACCGTTTGTCTCCAAATCAACTACTACAAATTTGTTACTCATTACGTCCACCTCAAACTTTCAGTCAATCAAACGGTATCATAAAAATGAAAAAAGGGAAAGATGTTCCTACTTTATGTAATGATTCTTTTATTGTGCTTTTTTCGTTTATTTTACACTTTAGAGAAAAATAAACGAAAAAAGGTTGGAACACAAATATTCCAACCAAATAGAAACCTGAACAATATACATACATGTTAAGAAATATTTATATAATTATTTTGGCTTTTAAGAATTTTCAGTTGTTATAATACTGTTTTCTCTGGTTCTTGCTGAAGAATAGTTGTAATGCGATTATTTTCATCCATAATCGCTACTTTAGGCTGGTGCTGGGTGAGCTCTTCATTTGAAACATAACAATAAGATATAATAATAACAATATCTCCTACTTGAACTAATCTTGCGGCTGCGCCGTTTAAACAAATCGTCCCAGTTCCTCTTTCTCCAGGAATAATATATGTTTCTAATCTTGCGCCATTATTGTTATTTACAATTTGAACTTTTTCATTCGCTACCATTCCAACCGCATCTAAAATATCCTCATCAATTGTAATACTGCCAACATAATTTAAGTTTGCTTCTGTTACAGTAGCTCGATGGATTTTTCCGTTCATCATTATCCGAAACATAAGGATAACCCTCCATTTTTGTCAATGTTTACCTAGATGCATGGTCTAATTCAAAGATTATATTATCTATTAACCTTGCTTTACTAAAGTGGACAGCAATCGCTATAACCATCTTCCCATTTAGCTCCTTTAATGTCTCTAATTGGGGATAGGATAATATCTCAAAGTAGTCAACCTTGCCGCTTGACTCTTTTTCAACGAAAGTGATAATAGATTTTTTTAATGCTTCTATATCTGCCGTTCCTTTTATTAACTCACTTCTAGCTATACTAAGAGATTTATATAAAATGCCTGCCTCTCGTCTTTCTATTGGCGTAAGGCGAACATTTCTAGAACTCTTTGCTAAGCCATCTTCTTCTCTGACCGTATTCACTGCAACTAGATTAATAGGAAAATGAAAATCTTCTATTAATCCATCTACCACTGCGACTTGCTGTGCATCCTTTTTACCAAAATAAACATTCGTCGGCTGAACTAAATGAAATAATTTCGTTAATACAGTTGCGACTCCATCAAAATGACCAGGTCTTGACTTACCACATAAACAGTTCGTACGTCTTTCCACTTTTACAGTCACAGACATTTGCCCTGGATACATTTCTTCCACCGAGGGATGAAATAAATAATCTACTCCTTCTTCCATTGCCACTTGTTTATCATGTTCAAAATCTTTTGGATAGGAAGCAAGATCTTCATTTGGTCCAAATTGCAGTGGATTAACAAATACACTCATAATCACAATTTCATTTTGTTCTCTTGCAGCTTTAATCAGTGCTCGATGACCTTCATGTAGATACCCCATTGTCGGCACAAAGCCAATGGTTACTTTATTTTTTTGTAACGAAGTAGTTATATCCTGTAATTGTTTTGGATTTGTGACGATATTCATTGGGTGTTTCCTCCATATAAGCTTTTTATTTCTTCCGCTTTCATCTGAAAGCTATGCTTCATTTCTGGAAAAGCCCCCATTTTCACTTCAGAAATATATTGATCGATTGCAAGAGAAATAGCTTCATTGACATTTGCATATTGTTTTACAAATTTTGCAACTCGATCCACACCATATGTGATCAAATCGTGATAAACAAGAACTTGCCCATCTGTTTCACTTCCAGCTCCGATACCGATTGTAGGAATATCCAATCTCTTACTCACCTCTTTAGCAACTTGCATCGGCACACACTCCAATACTATCGCAAAAGCTCCTGCAGCTTGGCATTTTAATGCACTATCCATAAGCCGTTTCGCTTCATCCGAACTTTTTCCTTGTACTTTATAGCCACCTAATACACCTACTGACTGAGGGGTTAAACCTAAGTGCGCCATCACTGGAATACCAGCATTTGTTAAACAGTTGATTTGTTCAATTACATCGTCTGCACCTTCTATTTTCACTGCATTTGCGCCTGTTTCTTGGATCAAGCGTGCCGCATTTAATAAAGTATCGCGACGAGATAAATGATAGCTCATAAACGGCATATCAATGACGATAAACGTATTTTCAGCACCGCGTTTAACCGCTTTTCCATGATGAATCATGTCATCCATTGTTACTGGTACAGTTGAATCATATCCAAGTACAACCATTCCCAAGGAATCCCCTACCAATATTAAATCTGTTCCTGCTTGTTCAACTAATTTAGCAGAAGGGTAATCATAGGCGGTGATCATCGTAATCTTTTCACACTTCTGCTTCATTTTGATAAAATCAGTTGTTGCTTTCACTAAGTTTTCCTCCTTTTAAATAGGAAGAGGGAATGGCTTTACACGAAAAAAAAACCTTCTACAAAGCATAGAAGGATTGTTTTATATGTCTATTTTCATCCCTCTGTCCTTGTCCAATTGTGGATCTAGGCAGATTAAATTATGGTTTATGCACATTCAAACATACTGGTGCAGTTCATTAAGATACTGCCCGACAAAAGCATTATAACAAATATTTCTCTATCCTGACTATGGGCAAATTACGTTTCCAACAAAATATCCGCAGAGTAAATCGAATGCATAGCCCCTTGCTCATCTTCAAGTAGCAAAACACCATCTTCTGTAATACCCTTTGCAAGTCCCGCTATGCTTCCATTCAGCGTATTAGCTGTCACTTTTTGTCCTAGGCTCACCGAATAGCTTTCCCACAGAAGCTTGATTGGATAAAAACCTTTCTCTAAATAAAGCTGATATAATTTTTCTAGCTGCAACATGATTCCTTGGATAAGTTCTGCCCGATCCCAGCTCTTTTGTGTTTCCAGATAAATAGAAGTGGCACTTGATTGGAGATCTTTCTCAAAGTCTTCAAGCTGCTGATTCACATTAATTCCTATTCCGATGATCAACGAATGAACTCTATCACTATCTGCTTGCATTTCTGTTAAGATGCCTGTTAGTTTTTTCCCATGCAATAAAAGATCATTTGGCCATTTAATATCTGCTTGTACCCCAGTTACTTCTTGAATTCCTTGGACGACTGCAACAGCTGTCAGCAATGTCAGCTGCGGCGCTCTCATTATCGGTATGTTCGGTTTTAAAATAAGACTCATCCATATTCCCTTATATTTAGGTGATTGCCATTTTCTTTCTAACCGTCCTCTGCCACCTAATTGCTCTTCTGCTATCACTAAGGTTCCCTCTTCTGCTCCTTCTAGCGCAAGTTTCTGAGCGATAGTTTGAGTAGAATCAACCGAATCTTCAAAATGGATATTTCTACCCATGTACATCGTATTTAAACCAAAGAATATTTTATCTGGTACAATTTTTTCTGGTGAACTGATAATTCGATAGCCCTTTTTTCGGACAGCTTCTAATATAAAGCCATCTTTTCGCAATGACTCAATATGTTTCCAAATGGCTGTTCGCGAACACCCTAAAAGTTCTGCTAGTGATTCACCAGATAAGTATTGATCAGGATTATTAGTAAAGGCTTCAATTAAACCTTTTCTTATATCTGATGACATCGTTTCAGCCACTCCTTTATTAATTGCTTGTCATTAGAAAGTTTTTCTTCCACGACATTCCTTTCCACTAAGGAGAGAACATCTTTTATCCATGGACCGGGTCTTTTTTCTGTCCAACTTAATAGATCGTTTCCGCCGATTTTTAGTTCTTCCATTGATTTAATCGGCAACTTCTCATACTTTTCTTCTAAATGAACAATATCTATGTTTACCTCGCAATTTTTTAACAATTGATACATTTTTTCCGCACTAACCGCAACAGATAATGTTGCAAAATACAGCGCCTGATTAGACCAATTAGTCATCTGCTCTCTTTGCAGCATCCAATATATTATCTTTTGAATAGTCTTTATTTGCTTGACTGATAATTTCCACGCACGTAAAAACAATTCTATTTGCTGCTTTTCCTTCATTCCAAGACATAAAATTAAAACAGCCCATTTTTCTAGCAATCCAAGCTTGGTCAGTGGTAATTTCGCGAACATAGAAACCCCTTTTTCTTCTGATGATAGCATCGGTAAGAATTGATATATTTTAGTTTCTACCATAATTTTTAAAGCTTCTAAACACCATGAACCTTGTAAAAGTTTTTCAAATTCAGCTGTTATTCTCTCTACCGCTATTTTTGAAAGAAGCTGTTGATTGTTTCTAATGCCATTTAGCGTGTCTTTCTCTAAGTGGAAGCCTAAAGTACTCACAAACCGAATTCCTCTCATTATTCTTAACGCGTCTTCTTGAAAACGTTCGTTCGGATTGCCAACTGTTTTAATTTCTTTTTTTTCTAAGGATTCTTTTCCATTAAAATAATCGATGACACGACCGTTTTTATCCATCGCCATTGCATTAATAGTGAAATCACGGCGTTTAAGATCTTCTTTTAACTCCCGTACAAAATGTACTTGCTCTGGTCTGCGGTAATCTCTATATGCGGATTCTGTTCGAAATGTTGTTATTTCATATGTATGTTGATCCCATATTACCATCACAGTCCCATGGGCAATCCCTACATCAATAGTGTGAGGAAAGATCGATTTAATTTCTTCCGGTGTTGCGGAAGTAGCAATATCGATATCATGAATTTGCTTATTTAATAAATGGTCTCGAACTGCTCCTCCTACAAAATATGCTTCATAACCTGCTTTCTCGATTTTATTAATAATCGGGAGAGCTTCTTCAAACGGATTTATCATTCATTTCACCAGTTTCTAAAATAGATTTATAAATCTCTATATATTGGTCAACGATGATATCGGCCCGGAAATAATCTCGTACTCTCGAAATAGAATGCTGCGAAAATTGGGCATGCTTCTTTTCATCCGTTAACAGCTTTATCGAATGTTTAGCAATATCTTCTATATCCCCAAGTTCACAAATATACCCTGTCTCATTTGGAACAATTACCTCAGGAATACCGCCGACATTTGTTCCTATGACGGGAACCCCGCATGCCATAGCTTCTAATGCCACCAAACCGAAGCTTTCTTTTTCCGAAAGAAGCAGCATGAGATCACTTAAAGAATAGAGCTCCTCCAAATTCTCTTGTTTGCCAAGAAATAATACCTTTTGTCTTAATTGAAGCTCATCCACTAATTTGGTCACCTTCGACATTTCAGGTCCATCACCAACAAGCAATAGTTTTGCGGGAATCTGATTTGCGATTTGATGGAATGCTTGTACAACATCTGTAACTCTTTTTACTCCTCTAAAATTAGAGACATGAATAACAACTTTTTCTGTATCGGAAATCGCCAGTTCTTTTTTCAAATGACTTGCATCGACTTTCCGATAAATTCGCTCATCAATAAAATTATAAACAGGGAGTATTTCTTTGTTTGGCTCAATTACTTCATAAGTTTGGGCGATTAATGAATTAGAAACTGCTGTTACGAGATCTGATTTTTCAATTCCAAAACGTATTCCCGCTGCAAGTGATGGATCATATCCTAGTACTGTTATATCGGTGCCATGAAGTGTTGTAACTATTTTGACATCCCTGTTGCTCATCTGTTTTGCTAATATAGCACAAACAGCGTGTGGGATTGCATAGTGAACATGCAACAAGTCTAACTCTTCTCGATTAATGACTTCCGCCATTTTGCTGCTTAATGCTAAATCATATGGCGGGTATTGAAAAACAGCATATTGATTTACTTCCACTTGATGGTAATAAATATTCGGATACATTTTATTTAAACGAAAAGGAATACTGGAAGAAATAAAGTGAATTTCATGTCCTCTCTCAGCCAGCATCTTTCCTAATTCTGTTGCAATAACCCCTGATCCGCCAACTGTCGGATAACAGGTAATGCCGATTTTTAATTTTTTCATTTGTCTCCACCTAATAAATCTTGATTTAATAATATTGGCTTAGATTTAATAAATCCTTCTGCGTAAATCACACCAACTTCTTTGCCAAAAAGTTTTTCTCTTGCTTCTATTGTGTCAATATAGCCATTTGTTAACGGAGTTTCCACACTGTTTTCACCTTTAACAAATTGACTTTGATAACAATTAAGACTAGCTTGCTTTTGCTCCATATAATCACTAATATCAATAACAAAATCAGGTTTATGAAAACCGTTTATCATGTAATAGTATTGATTCTGTACTTTATGGGCTGATGTATTTCCAACCTGATAGTTTTTTATCCCTGCTGAAAAGACTGCTTCATTCACAATTTTGGTGCAATTGCCATGATCCGGATGTCTATCTTCCCAATAAGGAGAAAACACAATCTTTGGTTTGTATGTACGAATCACTTCCACTACTTTTTTTATAGCTTTTTCTTCTAGATATAAACCTCGATCAGGAATCTGCAATGTCATTCTTTCAGCAATTCCCAGCACTTCTCCTGCTTTTTCCGCTTCTTGTTTACGTCTTTTTACTGTGCCATTTGAAGAAAGATTACTTTCTGTTAAATCACAGATAATAATCTTTTTCCCCTGTGCAGCATATTTTGCGATGGTTGCACCCATGCCGATTTCTACGTCATCGGCATGAGCACCAAAAGCGAGTATATCAACTTCATCAGTTTTCATTGAGTTTTTCTGTGAATTTTTTTGCCACTGGTTCTGTCTTTCCATGAACTATCTTTCTCCAATCTATGTCACCTTGCTCGAGTCCTCGAATTAATACTTCTCCAGTTCCCATATTTGTTGCCAGCGGAACAGAATAAACATCACATAAACGGATTAATGCTGTAACATCAGGTTCATGAGGCTGTGCAGTTAGAGGATCTCTAAAGAAAAAAACCATATCCATATCATTATTAGCAATATACGAGCCTATTTCTTGATCACCGCCGAGTGGTCCTGAATGAAAACGATGTACATCTAATCCTGTTGCTTCTTGAATTCTACCACCTGTTGTTCCAGTTGCGTATAAAGTATGCTTTGCAAATATATTTTTATAAGCAACAACAAAAGCAACCATGTCATTTTTCTTTTTATCATGAGCAATTAAAGCAATGTTCATCCTAATTCCACTCCTACTCCATAATATTTTCTAAACCGTATATCAATACATTTAGCTTTAATACCTCTTCTACTGCAAATTTAACACCTGACATAAAGGAAGCCCGATTATAAGAATCATGTCTAATGGTTAATGATTCTCCATCTGATCCGAACATAACCTGTTGATGGGCAATTAAGCCTGGTAGACGTGTAGAGTGTATTCTCATTCCATCGAAATCTGCGCCTCTTGCGCCTGGTATGGTCTCTTTTTCGTCTGGGTGTCCTTGTTTTTTGCTTTCTCTTACTTCTGCAATAAGCTCAGCTGTTTTCACAGCAGTTCCAGATGGTGCATCCAGTTTTTGATCATGATGCATTTCCATAATTTCCACATCGGCAAAATAGCGTGCAGCCATTTTAGAGAATTTCATCATTAACACAGCACCCAAAGCAAAATTTGGCGCAATGATACAGCCGCGATCCATTTCTTCACATAATTTTTCTAATTCGGCTAAGTTTTCTTTCGTAAACCCGGTTGTTCCTACTACTGGTCTAACACCATAGCTTAAAGCTGTTTTAGCATGATGCATGCCGAACTCAGGCGTTGTTAAATCAATAAGCACATCCGGTTTTTCTGTTTGTAGACATTTTTCTATATCCGTATATATTGGTACATCATAAGAAGCAAAGCCTTCTATCTCTTTTAAGCTTTTCCCCTCATTCTTATGATCTAAAACTGCAACAAGTTCAAAATTCTCTGTTCTTCCCATTAAATAAACTGCTTCTGTTCCCATTCTGCCTCTAGGTCCTGCGATTACGATTTTTACTTTATTCAATGTCCTAACTCCTTAATATGTATTTTGTCTTTATTGATCTTTCCTTGTCCAACGATCTTTATCCCGTGTGTTAAATTTATGCATAACACGATTATGTGCTTCTTCTAAATCGATATTAAGTGAATTGGCTAAACAAGTTAACACAAACAACATATCCCCAATTTCATCCGTAATTTCTTTCTCTGTTTCCGTTTCTTTTTTTGGTTTCTCCCCATAGTAATGGTTTACTTCTCTAGCCAGCTCTCCTAACTCTTCTGTCAGTCGGGCAAGCATGGCCAGCGGACTGAAATACCCTTCTTTAAATTGTCCGATGTATTCATCTACTTCTCTTTGTATATCTTTTACCGTTTTATCCTGATTCAATATAAGCACCTCAAGTCAATAAGTAATCTTATCCAATTCCATGTTAGCTAATCTAAACCATTTTTACAAACATTTTTGACGATATTAATATAAGTGTCTAAAAATGCATGCTCTTCTTTTCCTAACATTAACTAATTGCTTGCTTATCTGCTAGATTGCCCATCTGCATGTGATTCGATATAATGGATACGCTAATAATAGTGCATTTTGTACTAAGAAAGAAGGCGAGTCGATGTTTAAAAGTATTAAAGTTAAAAATATCTTGTTCATCCTTTTAGGATCTGCGATATTTTCCTTCGGTATTGTTCATTTCAATATGCAGAACAATTTAGCAGAAGGTGGTTTTACCGGTATTACGCTTTTATTATATGCTGAATGGAATTTGGATCCTTCCATCACAAATTTACTACTTAATATCCCTTTGTTTTTCATCGGGTGGAAGTTATTAGGGAAAAACGTCTTTATTTACACGATTATTGGAACGGTTGCAGTCTCTATTTTCCTCTGGTTTTTCCAGCTTCCAGAGATCGAGTTACATATTCCCCTCACTGAAGATTTGACTCTAGCTGCTTTATTCGCAGGAACATTTATTGGTGTCGGCTTAGGTATTATTTTCCGCTATGGAGGGACAACTGGCGGAGTAGATATTATAGCTAGATTAGGGTTTAAGTATTTCGGATGGAGTATGGGAAAAACCATGTTCTTCTTTGACTTTTGTGTCATTACGCTTTCGTTAATCACGTATCTATCATATAGAGAAGCGATGTATACATTGGTTGCTGTTTTTGTCGGGGCAAGAGTAATCGACTTTATTCAAGAAGGGGCATATGCAGCTAGAGGAGCAATGATCATTTCTGACGACAATGAAAAAATCGCCAATAAGATAATGAGTGAAATGGATCGTGGTGTTACTGTCTTAAAAGGACATGGTTCCTTTACTAAACAAGATCGGGAAGTACTTTATTGTGTTGTCGCAAAAACAGAAATTGTTCGTTTAAAAAGCATCATTACAAGTATAGATCCCCATGCGTTTGTATCGGTTAGTATCGTTCATGATGTAATGGGCGAAGGTTTCACTTTAGATGAATATAAACAACCTCTCGATAAATAAACTAAAAAATTGTATTCACTTTGCAATTAATATTAAATTACTTGCAACGATGAATACAATTTTTTTGCTCTTACTATTGACTTAATAATCATTGCCAAAAATAGAATGATAGATCTCTCCTATTATCCCTTTCATTTGATGTACACCTAAATCAGTATTTGTCATAATTATCGCCCCTTTTTTTAATAATGGGTAAGCTACAAGCATGCTCTGAAATCCAATCCCCCATCCTAATGCAGAAATTTCCACTTCTTTATTAGAGCTATCTAAAAACACGCTCAGTCCGATCCAATTTATGTTCCCTTGCGGACTGATTATCTCCTTAGCATTTTGCCTCGATAATCCTAATTGACTTCTACCTTCCAAAGCATTCATTAATTCCAATACTAAAATCGCTAAATCAGCAGGAGTAGTCCAAATATCACAGGCTGCTGGATAAGGATAAAAGGGGTAGTTTCCGTAGATAATTTGTCCTTTATTATCATGACCAGAAGAAATATTTTCAACACCTCTTATATCAATACAGCTCTGATTCATATGTAAAGGCTGAAGGAGAAATTCTTTTAATACTATGTGAAAAGATTTCTGCAAAGTATCTTCAATCAGTTGTTGAATAATGCAAAAGCCAGCGTCCGAGTAATGAAATGCACTCATTGGTTCACAACTGATCTGTATTTTCTGCCGATTGAATACGGAAGTTCCTTCTAATATGTCTATCATAGGAGGAACTTCCTCGTTTTCTTTCCATTCCCTAAAACTACCTTCTGGGTCAATAATCCCTGATTGATGACTCAAAAGATCTCTTAAAGTTACTTTTTTGCCTTTTATCCATTTATTTGCTGTTAAACGCCAAGAGCTAAGTTTAACATTAACATCTTCATCTAAATCAAGCAGTCCAGTTTCTACTAGCTTTAAAACCAACATAGCTGTCACAAATTTACTTATAGAAGCAGAATGGAAGCGTGTCTGTTCATTAACAATATCCGTTTTACCTGCTTCCTTCACACCATACTGTTTGATACAATTAAGATTTGCATCTTGTATTACCGCTATGCTTAAACCAGCTATTTTATAATGTTTCATTCGCTCTTCTACATTTAGATTTGTTAGTGCCATCCTAACTCCTCCTGTTTTCTTTTAGAGCAATCATAGCACAAAACGAACGTATGGTCTATTTTAATTATAATTAGCTCAAGAACGAAGCTTATTACGGCGCCTATAAGTGATGTCATACTAACTATTATCTATTTTAAAGTAGAATGTATTTCACTAACTCGCTTATCCGTCGGCAGTAAATATGTCAATATTCCTAAAAGCGGCAGCAGGCTACAAATAATCATAATTGCTTGCAAACTAAATGTGTCTCCAATAACACCAAAGATTACTCCACCTAGTGCCCCTATTCCAAATGCTAACCCTACAATTAAGCCTGACACAAGGCCAATCATACCTGGAAGCAGTTCTTGTGCATAAACAACGGTCACACTGAAACTAGACTGCAAAATAAAGCCAATAATAAATAATAAAGGCCCTATTAGCCAAAACGGCATATGTGGGAGCAGTAAAGCAAACGGTGCAGATCCGATTAAAGAAAAGAGAAGAATCGTTCTTTTCCCAAAGCGGTCTGCCAATGGTCCTCCAAGAAAAGTCCCAATTACACCAGCAAGTAAAAACACAAAAACAAATATTTGCGCATTTTCAATACTTAAGCTAAACTTCTCAATTAAATAAAAGTGAAGGAAATTACTAATTCCCGCTCCATACCAAGAACGTGCAAATACAAGGAAAATTAATAAACATATTGCCAGAATAATTTCTTTATTAACAACAAATTCCCGCTTTCCTTGTTGTTTCTTTTGTGGATTTCTAATATACAATTCTCTCTTATACCAAGTTGATACTTGAAATAATACAATCATGCCAATTGTAGCTAGAAGAGTAAACCAAATGGTTCCGAATTGACCTGTTCGTACAAAAATAAAAGCAGTAAATACAGGTGCTAATGATTGACCTGCATTTCCGCCCACTTGATAAATTGATTGGGCAAGCCCGCGTTTCGCTCCAGCTGCCATATAAGAAACACGAGATCCTTCTGGATGGAAGATAGCGGAACCAAATCCAATAAATAAAACGGATAATAAGACCAAGTAAAAATTTGGAGCGAGAGAAAGGCCTAGCATTCCGATTAAGCTTGAGAACATTGCAATCGGCAATAAATATGGTGCTGGCCTTTTATCTGCCAAAACACCAAACACAGGTTGTAGAATAGAGGATGTAATGTTTAAAGCAAAGGCAATCCAACCAATTTGGGTATAATTTAATTCCATTGACTTTTGGATAACAGGAAATAAGGCAGGCACAACCGATTGCATACAATCATTCAAAAAATGTCCAAGACTTATCGCAAATAAAATCCGATAAATGGTCATCTCCTGCCGCTTTTTCCCTTGTACATATTCAGCAGTTTGCAAAAAAACCCTTCTTTCTTTTTGTTTTCTTTTATGTAAATGGCATTGTTTATTATACACCTAGCATTTTTTAAAATCTATAATTTTCTAAAAAATCAAAATTCAAATAAGTTGATTCATCAATATATTTCGTTCCCATAAGAAGTTCCGTGTAATACCACAAATCTTCTTTTTTGATGAAAAAAACCCAATCAATGATACAAAAGACTTTCGTATCATTGATTGGGTTTAGTTTCGACTGAATAAATTAAAGCCCAGCTTATTTTTAATTTCTATTCATCTCTTAACATTCCTGTATAAATCAACAGCAAACGAACTAGTTCGAGAACAGCAACTGCTGCCGCTGCCACATATGTTAATGCTGCTGCATTCAACACTTTTTTCGTTTCTCTTTCCTCATCGTTTCTTATAATCCCTAATGACACAACTTGATCCATCGCACGGTTCGATGCGTTAAATTCCACTGGAAGTGTAACAAATTGGAACAGTACGCCGGCAGCCATTAAGATGATTCCTAATAACATCATCTCTGGAAGTCTTGCAAACATCCCAATTAAAATAAAGATCCATGATGCATTGCTTCCAAAGTTAGCAACTGGAACTAATGTAGAACGAAAACGTAAAAAAGAGTATTCTTGCTGATCTTGGATAGCGTGACCAACTTCATGTGCTGCAATAGCTGCTGCTGCTACTGAATGACCATGATAGTTATCAGTCGATAAACGGACAACTTTAGAACGGGGATCATAATGGTCAGATAATACCCCTCTTGTTTCCTCGACAGATACATCATAAAGCCCATTAGAATCTAATATTCTTCTCGCTACCTCTCTACCGGACATATGGGAGGAAGAAGCTACTTTGGAATATTTTTTGTATGCACTCTTCACCTTCATTTGTGCCCAAATAGGGATGAGAATAATTAGAATAAAATATATAAAAATCATGTTTTTCCCCCTATTATTTCTAGTAGTATATTTTTATTGTAAGCAGGAAAAACACCAAAGTCAAATATTATCCCTTTTTTGTTTTGTTTTTCTTTTTTCCGCTTTATCTCCGAGATATTTCCGCCAGCCAACGTAGGATAAAGTAAGAATAATAATACTTCCCGTCGAAATAATTACCCACCATAAAGAGGGATCTGCCTCATCCTCATAGAGTTGATTAAAAACATCCTGCAATTCACTTTCTAATTGGGTTACTTCCTCTAAATCTCCTTGTTGATTAAAAACTTGTAACCGATACGTATTCATAAACTCTACAAGGGAGTTTAATTCTTGAAATTGTGCAGCGGAAACATCCAGCTTAAGACTCGGATAAATAATTTGATATAACGATAGAAAAGAATCTAACTTTTCATCAAATTTTTCTTTATCATCTAAAAGGATAGCATCCTTCATCTCTCGATAGGTTGACATAACAGGTTCTTCCATCTGAGTCCATAAAGGTTGTTCACCTGATGAAACAGCATCAACCGCCAATCGAAATTTTGTTACCGAATTTATCCGTTCGTCATTTTTAATCGATTGATTAGTGATTGCCTCTACCGCTTCATCATGTGTACCAGTTAAAATCCTCCGTTCATCTACTGTAAACGGACTTCCATTTACACTAACTGAGCTAAACTGGTTTGAAAAATAATCAAGAATTTTTTTGGCATCCTCATAACGTTCTGATCGTACAAGCTGTAATACCTCATCTGAAAGCGTATCTAGTTCATCCAATTCCTTTGCAGGCGTTTTTTGGTCTGCATATACAGAAAAAGAAATAGGCAAAAGTAAAATCAATATCATTAACAACATAACCAATTTAGCCTTCATTCTTGTCCCTCCTCTATCTACTATTAAAAATGTATGATGAGTTGGACAAGGTTAGACTAAAAAAAATGCAATTCTATTGAATCCTCCATTGTAATTCCTCGCTCTTTTTATAGGCATAATAGGCAATCAATAGACTTAAAACACTGAGCCAGAAAGTAAAGTAGCCGATATTTGCCATATATTGATCTAATACGCTATATTTAGGCATCATTTTAAACACATAATCTATCACATCATTATGTAATGTCCAAATCGCTACGAGAATAATATGCCCCCATTTAAAACGATAAAAAGGAATATATAATAATCCTTGAATGGCCATAGCCCCATGTGAAATTATGAGCATCCATGAATCAATGCCGATTGTTCCTGTTTCAAAATAAACAAGGAAGTTCATAACTACTGCCCATATACCGTATTTAAATAATGTTACTAATGCCAGCGCTTCAATTAGTGGCCAGTTTTTTCTCCATAAAAACGCAATTAATACTAACACAAAAAAAAGGCTTGCCGTCGGACTATCAGGTACAAACAATAAAAATTTCGCAGGTGTTTCTGCTAACTGATATCTATACCAATAATAGCCATACACAGTTCCGAAGAGGTTAATAGCGAGTAATAGTCCAATAAAAGATCGATTACTTAATATCATGTAAATGCTTCTCACACTTTTTCTCCTTTTACTATCTTTATCCTCCTATTTTACCATAGTTTATAAAGCATCGGAAAATCTATCGATATTAAAATAATCCCGCAAAGTCTATTATCGGCTTTACGGGACTACATGCTTTTTCATTTATTTTGAAAGAACTTCAATTGATTTGTTAAGGTAATGAACATCTCTTTATCACCATTATCTAGCGCCTCATCAATTAACTGGAGAAGTTTTTCTTTTTGGAATTTTTCTATACTCTTCACTAAAAATTGTTCTGCAATCATTTTATCTTTTTCGGTAATTTGCAGTTTTTTCGGCATAAATGGATTTTCTACTAACACAGCTGCATATTGATGAACTTGATTCGATGCATAAAAATTAAGCTGAATATAAATATCTTCATCACGATTAAGGCGAATATCATGAAAAGACTTTTCTGCATCTGTAGTCATCACATTTTCTTTATAAAATCTAAAAGGTACTTCATCAACACAATGCGTGGACATAATTAAACCTCTTGGACATTTCTCTGCATTTTCAACAAAATGGACTTTTTCCATCAATTGATCATGACTCATTAAATAATTTAAAATCCATACACATTCCCGTCTCTTCAATTGATAGTGATTCAAAAACCAACGAATGAAGTCTTTTTTCTCGTTGACAGATACAGGGGTTTTCATTTTGTAATTCCCTCCTCTGCTTGCAACAAATTTTTACTATCCAACCTGTTTTACCTGCGTCTAAGGAAATGACAATTCTCTTTGCACTCGATAAGCCTTTTACAACGTCAATTAAAACTTGTTCATCCAAAAACCTTATTCGTTATCCATAAGGCGTTGTAATATTTCAATATACTCTTCATTACTTGGATCTGTTTGTAAAAGCATATTAAAAATTTCGGCAGCATCCTTTCTTTTTCCTTCTTCTAAAAGAAAATATCCATAATCATATAGAAAATCTGGAAGTTCTTTAAAGAAAGTATATGCTAATTGATATTTGTTTAATGCCTCTGAATATTTTTCTATTCCATGAAATGCTTTAGCAGCATCCCAATGTAATTGAGGTTCTTCTATTTCTTGGTTATCCATCATCTCAATTAGCTCAAGAACATCATCAAATCGATCTTGTGTTAAAAATAATTTATTCAATAAAAGAACTGCTTCTGTAAATTCAGGATCTATTGCAAGCGCTTCTCTAAAATGTTCCTCGGCTTTTTGTTCGTCACCACGTTTTAAAGCTAATTTACCACCATATAAGTATAAATCTTTATTAAACTCATCTTGCTTTATTCCCTCGATAACTGTATTATACGCTTCATTCAGCATTTCCTCCTGCTCATAGCTGCGAGCTAAATAAAGATATAAGGAATGATAAGAGGGATCCAATCCTTTTACCTCTTCAAACCGATTTATAGCAATTGTATATAATCCTGCTTGCGATGCAGTCAAAGCGAGATTAAAGAGCGTATTGATCTCGACTTTTTCCTCGAGTGCTTTTTCATAATAAGGAATAGCATCCTCAAATGCACCCCCAGCACTTAGATTATCTGCAATTCTCCCATTTATATTTACGCCAGCGATATGTTCCTCTTTGGGTAATACCTTTTGGTAGGACTTAATCGCCTCGGTAATTTTTCCTTGTTCTGCATATAATTCACCTAACGCAAAATCGATAATTACCTCATCTGGTAAGATTTTTTGCGCTTCTTTTAGTTTTTGTTCGCTAACCTCATATAACCCATCCATTTGATAGAGATCAGCAAGCAAAAGCAATGCTTGAGGAAATGAAGGATCATTTGGGTTTAATTGTTCTAAATAAGAAATCGCGGCTTCTTCATTGCCTAATTCCATTTCTACTTCCGCGACAAGAACAAGTAATTCTCCTTCTTCTGGGTAACCTTCCAGTAAAACTAAGAATAAATCTTTTGCTTCCTCCAAAAAGCCTAACTGAAATAATTCTTCCCCCAGCACAAATCTTTCTTCATTATTCCCTGATTTTAATACATCCTGATAATATTTTAACGCTTTGTCTTGTTGACCGTCCTCTAATAAAGATATAATTTCATTAACTCTTTCCATATAATAATCCTCTCTAATCCCCTTCTATACTGTCAGGAAGGAAGGTACTTTTACTTCCAGTAATTCACCAAAGCCAGGGCGGTAAAACACTTTATCCCCTGCTCGAATACATTTACCTTTGTGTATGGTCATTTGTATTCTATCATAATGATAATGAAACAAATCATTTTCTTCAATATTTATGATTGCATCATCCATAGCAAATAAATTATATGTTACTTCTCCACCTTGATATATATTACCTTTAAATGGATATATCCCCATTTTCACTAAATCCGGATAAGCTATCGCTATTCCTTCTTTTATCTCATGGGGAATAGAGGGTATTTTAACATCTCTCATTAAGCTTGACCACATATTTTGTGCTATTTTCTTTTCTTGTTGATCTTTTGTTAAAAAAATGGGAACCAATGGAGCGTTATAGGGGAATAGGGCTTCTTTTATCCATCCCCAAGGTACTCGGTATAACGCTTTTACATCTTCTACCTCGATAAATATAACAGGGATTTTTTCTCTTTTGCATCCTCGTATAAAACTTGGTGATAGCAGTTTTAAAGGAATTTTCACGCCAGCAACAAAATCAATCGCACAGTTTAACATAGGAGTCTTCATTTTTTTCACTTGTAACGGCAATTCCCTTTCTCTGTTAACCTCTAAATAAAACAGCAAGGTTGTACACCCTTTTTTAATTAAATTTTCTTCAATGTATTGTTTTTGTTGAGTATAGGAAAGAATTCTCGTGACATGATTATCAAGCATAACTGTGGTGGGAGCCATCATATAAGGAGAACCATCCATTCGCATATATTGATAGGAGTTAAAGGTATCTCTCATCAATTCCACCCTGTTATCCTCAATTAGAATGGAGGTCTTTTTTACTCTTTGCCTCTTTAATAAATGTATATTTTCGATGATATATCGCATCTTAAATCACCGCCTAGTCTTTTTAAGACAAGCTATGATTTAAGATTTGCAAATATTCCTCCAGCAAGAATTTAATCTTATTTACTGCCAGAAAAAAATCGCCGATAAACATACTATGTTCATCGACGGGCTCTGTTATTTTCTATTCGATAATTCATTGAGATGCTCGAAAAACGAAGGATAAGATACTGAAATTGCCTTAGCATTTTCAAGGGTAAGTTCGCCTTCACAAATCTGCGCAGCAATCGCCAGCATCATTCCGATACGGTGATCTCCATGGGAATCCACTTTCGTTCCGATAAGCTTCTTCCCTCCCCGGATAATCATACCATCCTCTGTCGCTTGTATATCCGCACCTAATTTCTTTAACTCGGTTACTACTGTATCAATTCTATTCGTTTCCTTCACCTTAAGCTCATGCGCATCCTTTATAACCGTTACCCCTTCAGCCTGGGTAGCTAATAAAGCAATAATCGGAATTTCATCAATTAACTTCGGAATAATTTCTCCCTCAATCGTTGTTCCCTTTAAATCACTTGTAGACACAGTAATCGTTCCTGTAGGTTCAAATACATCGGTATCATTTTTATGAATCTCCATGCATGCTCCCATGTTATGAAGAACCTCTAAAATACCAGTCCTAGTAGGATTAAGCCCGACATTATTTAATGAAATTTTGCTGTTAGGAACGATGCAACCAGCTACAAGGAAGAAGGCTGCAGAAGAAATATCTCCTGGCACATGAATGTTGGTTCCAGAAAGCTTTTGAGCACCTTCTACAAAGATCTCCTTGTCTTTTCTGCTAATTTCGCCTCCAAATCGCTGAATCATTCTTTCGGTATGATCTCTAGTAGGTACAGGCTCTATTATTTTTGTAACTCCATCTGCATTCAGACCTGCAAATAAAATCGCTGATTTAACTTGAGCACTTGCTACTGGTAATCGATAGGTAATACTCTGTAAATTACCGCCTCGAACGGATAAAGGGGTATATTTTCCGTCTTCCCTGCCATCAATTTTCGCCCCCATTTCTCTTAGAGGAGCAACAACTCTTGTCATTGGCCGTTTCCCAATGGATGAATCACCAATTAGCGTACTATGAAATGGTAAACCGGATAATATTCCTGTTAGCAAGCGGATAGTCGTCCCCGAGTTCCCAACATCCAATATATCTTTTGGCTCTTGTAATGCTTCCATTCCTTTTCCGTGTATTACCACTTCTTTTTCATTTTGTTCTATTAGAACACCTAGCTTCCGGAAACAAGCGATCGTACTTAAGCAGTCATCGCCTAATAAAAAATTTGTAACCGTTGTTGTCCCATTTGCTATCGATCCAAACATAATCGAGCGGTGAGAAATCGATTTGTCACCTGGGACTGCAATTTCTCCTTTTAAACCTCGATTTTTTGTTTTAAGTGTGATTAAGTCCAATAGCTTCACATCCTTTTATCCAATCGTAGTGTCATAATTAGAATAGGTAGCAATACACTTCTGTGCTCTTATTCTATCTTCTTCGGTTTGAAAACTAATTGCCAGAATTCCGAATATCTCTTCTCTGGTTTCCATTATTCTAATATTCGTTATACTTATTTTTTCTTGAGCTAAATAACCTGTAATCTCAGATATAACCCCTGGATAATCCGGTACATCTACAAATAAATCATAAAAAGCTGGGATTGCCCCTTTTTGATCTTGGGGCAAACCATCTCTTACTTTTTTTGCTCGGGAAAAATAGTCATATAATTCTTCGGCCCGTTCATTTTCAATGAGAGTAAGGACTCTGTCCATTTCTTTTTTCCATTCATTCATTAACTCAATTAACACGTTTTTATTATGTATTAATATATCGCGCCACATTGAAGGGCTGCTAGAGGCGATTCTCGTAATGTCTCTAAATCCTCCGGCTGCTAACCTAGTTACTAGCTTATGCTTTTCACTAATCTGATCTGCTTGATGCACCAGTGATGCAGCAACTATATGCGGCATATGACTGATAGCCCCAGCTAACAAATCATGCTCTTCAGGAGAAATAACAAGAAATTTCGCATTTGTGCCTTGTAACCATTTTAATAAACACTGAACATGCTGATCCTTGATTTTTTCATGGGGAGTTAATAAATAAAAAGCATTTTCAAAAAGAAGTACTTTTGATGCGGAAACACCACTTTTATGGGAGCCAGCCATTGGATGTCCCCCAATAAAAGTAACGTTTTTATCTAATAGTACTTGTGACTTTTCTGTAATAACAGACTTAGTGCTTCCAACATCTGTGATGATAACATTTTCTTTCAATTCTATTTTAGAAAGTATTTCGATGATTTTTTCTGTTTCTTTAACTGGTGTAGAAAGAATAATCAAATCAGCAGTTTTTGCACCTTCTTCTATCGTTGTTGAAAGATTATCAATAACCCCCATCATACTGGCTAATTTCAAATTATCCTCGGAAATATCAAAACCTGTAATGATGCTTTCTGGGTGTTCTTTTTTTATACATAAAGCTAACGATCCACCTATAAGTCCTAAACCTATTATGAAGACGCGACCGTTCATTCTATCACCGCCTTCTATTCCCAATTGTTATTGCGCCACTTTCTTTTCAGCAAGAAACTGTTTCATTGCTTCAATCAAACCATCGTTTTCTTCTTTTGAGCCTATTGTAATTCGAACAGAGGTTGGATAATTCAATGGAACACCTGAACGGACGATATACCCTTTACTCATTAAGTATTGAAATACTTCATCCCCATCTATTTTGAAATCAACTAGCACAAAATTTGTTTGTGATGGGAAGTAGGATAAATTATTTTCCTGACAGAAACGATATAACTGTTCAAGACCTTCTCTATTTTTCTGTCGACAAGACTCCACAAATTCTTGATCCTTTAAGGCCTCTTCTGTTGCGATTTGCCCTAATGTATTAACATTAAATGGTTCTCTAACCGGGTCTAATGTGTTTAATAAGCTAGCATTGGCAACACCATATCCTACACGGAAGCTCGCAAGACCGTATATCTTTGAAAATGTTCGTAAAACGATTAAATTATTAAACTGTCGTGTGAGCGAAATAGCTTCATAATAGTCTTCTGCCACTACATACTCGTAATACGCTTCATCAAGTACTACAAGCACATCCTCTGGAACTTTTTCTAGAAAAGCAAGTAAGTCCTGCTCAGGGATATATGTACCGGTTGGATTATTTGGGCTGCATAGCCAGACAACACTAGTATTATCATCAATAGCTTTAAGCATTGCAGGCAGGTCATGTTCTGCTTTTTCTGTTAGAGGAACTTCTCGAACCTCTGCTCCATCAACGACTGCATTGTGCTTATATTGTCCAAATGTATGACTAGCCATTACCGTATTTAACCCTGGTCTTAATAAGGCTCTAGATATCATTAAGATAATTTCATCAGAACCATTTCCTAACACTAACTCTTCTGGTTTAACCTTTAAAAAATCAGCTAACGCATAGCGAAGGTTTGTTGCATATCCATCGGGATACAATGCATAAGAGCCATCGACTTTTTTTAAAGCCTCTAATACTTTTGGAGAACTTCCAAATGGGTTCTCATTAGACGCAAGCTTAACAATATGTTCAAGTTTAAATTGTTTTTTCACTTCATCTATCGTTCTACCAGGCTGGTAAGCTTTCAACCCTAAAAGCTGCTGTTTCCATTTCATATTTTTCACCTCAAGTTTATTGTTTTGTTAAATCAGGTCTTAATTGAATTGCTTTTTCTAAATAAGTATGCTGTATTTCCTCTTGCGGCAGCTCCGTGTTCCAATGCATCATAATCCGAATACACTTTTCTAATGAATGAGGAACTGCTATTTCTTTCATACACATAACTGGTACATATGTCCAATCTTCTTGCATACGAATAATTTTAGCTGGGAAAGCAGCATTTATATCATCTGTTACTGACAAAAATACGGATGCCACATCACATGCTTTTATATTATTTGCGTTTATCATCTCTTTAAAAAGTCTTTCTGTTGCAGATAAAATTTCTGCTTCGATATTGTGTTCAACCGTTATTGCTCCTCTAACGCCTCTAATCATCTACTTCCCACCTTTAAATAAACCTAATTCTTCTCTAATTACCGCTTCGTTCACTTCTACTAGCACAGGAGATCCTATTTCTTGTAAAAGGACAAAACGAATCGTCCCATTTATAGATTTCTTATCCTGTCTCATTCGATCAATTAAACGTTCTATTTCTAAATCATTGGGAATATCACAAGTATAACCTAACTGTTTAAGCCACTTTATATACTCCTCTAGCGAAAATGCTATGTCATATTTTCGCTTACTTAATCTTATCGCAAATATCATTCCAATCACGACAGCTTCTCCATGAGTAAATTTTCCATACCCCATCTCTGCCTCAATTGCATGACCTAATGTATGCCCAAAATTCAAAAAGGCACGTACACTTGTTTCCTTTTCATCTTCTTCAACAATCGCTTGTTTAACAAGAATACCTTTCTCAAGAATTTCAGACCAATAAGCAATTTTTACTTGTGATAAATCACTTATCTTGCTACGTAGTTCATGATAAAAGCTTATATCGCTAATTAATGCATGTTTGATTACCTCACCAAATCCTGAGCGAAGTTCTTGAAGCGGCAGTGTAGATAGAAACGTTGTATCATAAAAGACAGCTTCTGGCTGATTAAAAACACCAATCATGTTTTTACCTAAAGGATGGTTAATAGCTACTTTTCCGCCAACTGCACTATCATGAGCTAAAATAGTGGTTGGGATTTGAATAAAAGGAATTCCTCTCATAAAGGAAGCAGCTACATAGCCTGCTAAATCCCCAACGGCTCCGCCCCCTAATGCTAACACTAGCGATTTACGGTCAAGGTGCTGTTCTAGCATATAGGTCAAACAAGCATAAAAAACATCAAATGTTTTTGCCTTTTCTCCTGCTGGCACTGTATAGCTAACGACAGGAAAGGAGGAAAGTTTCTTTTCAACCGTTTTCAGGTGCAGCTTTTCAACTGACTCATCTGTAATAATTAAAATTTTTGTTACATCAGCAAATTCCTTTTGCAGAAATGCTGAAAGTTCTGCAATTACATTCTCCCCAATCCATACATCATAATGTTTTGACATTGTTTGAATGGAAACAGTCTGCATTAGAATTCCCTCGCATGTCTATTGTGCTCAGCAATATTAGCTACAAGTCCTTCAAATCGATCAGCATAAAATTGATCAACAATAGCTGCAGCAAGCTCCCAAGCAACTGCATGCTCTGCTACTACAGATGCCGCTGGAACTGCGCAGCTATCACTGCGTTCAATGCTAGCTGTAAATTCTTCTTTTGTATCGATATCCACGCTTTTTAATGGTTTATATAGGGTCGGAATTGGCTTCATTACCCCTCTTACAACAATTGGCATACCGTTTGTCATTCCACCCTCTAAGCCACCTAGACGGTTTGTTCTGCGAGAATAGCCATTTTCTTGATCCCATATAATCTCATCATGAACTTCACTTCCTGGCTTTCTAGCAGCTTCAAAGCCTATTCCAATCTCTACTCCTTTAAATGCATTTATACTCATGATTGCGGCAGCAAGCTTTGCATCTAATTTACGGTCATAATGCACATAGCTTCCCACACCAATCGGCATACCTTCCACTATTACTTCTACTACACCGCCAATGGAATCACCATTTGCTTTCGCTTCATCGATGGCATTCATCATTTTTAAGCCTGCTTCTTCATCTAAACAGCGAACAGGAGAATTTTCCGTAATTTCCCTAAGTTTTTCAATCGACTCATAATTAGTTATATTTGATTTTATACCACCAATTTCAACGACATGTGAGGCAACTTTAATCCCTAGTAAATCAAGGAGCTTTTTCGCCACTGCCCCTGCCGCTACACGAACTGTCGTTTCACGGGCAGAAGATCTCTCTAACACATTTCTCATATCGCGGTGACCATATTTAATAGCGCCATTTAAATCTGCATGCCCTGGGCGTGGACGACTTATTTTTCGTTTTATTTCGTTTGCTTCCGCTTCATCAATTGGGTCCTGTCCCATAACTTTAGTCCAATGCTTCCAATCGTTGTTTTCTACAATCAATGAAACCGGTGAACCTAGCGTATAACCATGTCTAATACCGCCGCCAATTTCAACGGTATCTGTTTCTATTTGCATTCTTCTTCCTCTGCCATGCCCTTTTTGTCTTCTAGCTAACTCCTTATTTATATCTTCAGCTAATAAAGGCATTCCAGCAGGAAGTCCTTCGATAATTGTGATTAATTTGGGACCATGTGACTCCCCAGATGTTAAATATCTCATAATGAATCCTTTCTCCCTTCAACGCTTTAAAGTGATTATGTTCCAATATAACATACCAATCCTGTTATGAATAGTGAAAATCTAAAAATCTTCGCAAAATATTACAACGCGATAATCCTTTTCATAAGAAAAATAGCAATCATGTAAACAATGGCAAAACAACGATAAATTTGCAGTGTTGTTTTGCCATTAACTTATATTTTCCGATAAAAAAAAGTATCTGCTGTCTCAAATCCATATTTAGCAGGTGTAAAAATTTGCTCTGTACTCCCTACAAAGAAAATTCCACCAGGTTTTAAAGCTTGAGAAAATTTATGGTAAAGTAAATCTTTTGCATCCTCTGTAAAATAGATAAGAACATTTCTACACACAATTAAATCAAATGGTCCGCCAAACGAATCCGATAATAAGTTTTGCTTCTTAAATGTTACATTTCTTTTAACTTCCTCTTTTATTTTGAACATTGCACCATCTTTTTCAAAATATTTATCTTTTTGAGCGGATGGTACTTCGTTTAATGCTCGCTCTAAATAAATGCCCTTTTTTGCCCTGTCTAAGGCGTTAATATCAATATCCGTCGCAAGAATTTGAAAGTCTCTCAACTTCATTTCATTGGAAAGAAGCATAGATAAAGTATAAGGCTCCTCTCCTGTTGAGCAGGCGGCACTCCAAACCTTTAATTGTGCTTTTGATTGTAGAAGAGAGGGTAAGATTTTTTTCTCCAGTACTTCCCAGCGCTTATAATTCCGGTAAAACTCAGAAACATTAATTGTCATTCGATCTAATAGCTCGTCCAATAAATTTTTATCCTTATGTATCGCTTTAAAATAATCTTCAAAAGAAGTAAAACCCCTTTTTTCATAAAGAGATGTCAACCTTCTTTTCATTTGTGCCTCTTTGTACAAAGACAAATCTATTCCTGATAATTTGTAAAAATTCTTTATAAAATCTTGAAAATCCTTCTCCATTTAAAATTCCTCACAAGTATAATAAAATCAACTACTTTTTAAGTATATACGATTTTCCCACAAAACGGCCAAATTTTATTCCGATAATTCATATAATTACTAGAAAAGCGGAAGCGACTGGTTATCGGCGTACAAACTGGAGGGCGCTGACTGAGATAAAGGAAACACGGGGAAGCAGTGAGACGATGTTGACTTATCGTAGGGAAGCGACCGAAGTTTGCTAGAAGATAGGCGCTGAAGCTTGACATTGAAAAGCGGAGGGCACTCGGTAGGGGCGTGTGGGATGGAGCGACCGTTCCTGAGATATAGGATACACGATGAACGTTAGTGAATCGATGTTGCCTTATCCTAGGGAACGGTCGAGAAGCCCATCAGCCCCTAGTGCCCGGAGCTAGACATCAAAAGCGGAAGCGGCTGGATATCATCGCCCATACTCCAAGGTAGCCGGTCTCTTAGTTTAATCATTCAAAAAAAATAGCTGCCCTGCATAGGACAGCTAAGTAAGCTATATTAGTAAATCCAACTATCTAATAGTTTCTTATACTCTACTATTTCTTCTTCTTTAAAGAAAAGAGCAATTTCTCTTTGAGCACTTTCTATCCCGTCAGACCCATGGATAATATTTTTATGTTTTACTACTCCAAAATCACCACGAACCGTACCAGGCAAAGCTTCCAAAGGATCCGTTTTTCCCATCATCAGTCTTGCCTTGGCAATAACTTCCTCTCCTTGCCAAACCATTGCAAAAACAGGACCTGAAGTAATAAAATCTACTAATTGTGTAAAAAACGGCTTGCCTTTGTGTTCTGCATAATGTTGTTCCGCTAAATTTTCCGTAATATGAATAAGCTTTGCTCCAACAAGTTGAAAACCTTTTTCTTCAAAACGGGTTACTATTTTCCCTATTAAATTTCTTTGTACCCCATCTGGCTTTACCATTAGAAATGTTCTTTCCATAAGCTCACTCCTACCATATGTATTAGACTAGTAAACATGGTCATTCATGAAAAACTTACCACAAAAACCCAATTTATGCAAAAGAAATTTAAAAACGCTTTCATCAAAAACATGTACAAAAGGTATGCTTATTCCTTAAAATTTGCGCTTTCCTAAATATTTAGCGATATTATTAAGTGCAGATTTTGCTTTTCCATTTGGCAAATCATGGATAGTTTGCAAAGCCTTTTTTAAATACAAATCACTAACCTGCAAGGAACGATCGATAGCATCTGTATTTTTGATCATGGAGATAATTTCCATTAACTCTTTCTTAGGCATTGCCTCATGAACAGTTATCACTTTATCGCGCACTTTTTCTTGTTCCATCGCGAATAAAACAGGCAAAGTAATATTTCCTTGAAGTAAATCTCCACCAGCAGGCTTTCCTAATTCTTCTTCCGTACCTACAAAATCGAGAACATCATCTATGATTTGATAAGACATTCCAACATAATAACCAAATCGATATAACTTTTGTTGATAATCTTCCTCAACATCAGAAACAATAGCCCCTACTAACGAGCTTGCCGATATTAATAATGCCGTTTTCCGTTTAATTCGTCGAAAATAATCCCTTATATTTTGATCAAATCGGTATTTATCTTTTATTTGCTGAATTTCACCGATACATACTTCCACTATCGTATTAGCAAGGACTTTGTGAGCAGCTGGCTTATCTATCTCACTCATAATTTCTATTGACCTAGCAAAAATATAATCCCCTGTATACATGGCTACTTTATTATCCCATTTTGCTTTAATCGTCGGTTGGCCTCTCCTTAAATCGGAGTCGTCTATAACATCATCATGAACTAAGGATGCCATATGAATTAATTCTAATGAAATAGCTGCCTTTTTTATAACCTGAATATCATAGTTACCAAACTGTCCAGCAAGCAATACGAATATCGGACGTATTCTTTTGCCACCTGCTTGCAATAAATGTAACGATGATTCTCTTAAAATGGAAGAGTTCGCCTGTACCGTTTCTTCCAAAGCTTTCTCAATCTTATCTATATCCGAATTCAAAAATGAGTACATCATTTTTAATTTCACTAACTACTCACCCAACTTGTATCGATATTTTAAAATAATTATCCAGCATAAAAATGCTTATATATAAATTTAATCCTATTTATGAAAAAAAGAGGTCTAAATACAAGGACAAGAATACAGGATTAAAATGTAGTCCTCCCATCTTGATCCAAATATTGCTTATTGGATTTTGATTTAGACTCTCCTCTATGATTGCACGATTATTTATATCCTATATGAACCGCAGCAACACCACCAAAATAAGGCTTATATGTCACTTTCTTTAGTCCAGCTTCTTGAAACATCAGAGCAAGTTCTTTCATACCCGGAAAGTCACGTGCCGATTCTTGAAGCCATGAATATTCCTTATAGCTTTTCGCAAACAATTTCCCGAAAACCGGCATGATATATCGAAAATAAAAGTAGTATCCCTGTCTAAAGATCGGCATTGTCGGCTGGGATGTTTCTAAACAAACTACCAATCCACCTGGCTTTACCACTCTTCGCATCTCTTTTAAAACAGTTAAATAATCTGGAACATTTCGTAAACCAAAGCCGATTGTCACAAAATCAAACTGATTATCATCAAATGGCAATTCCATAGCATTCCCGTGAATAAGCTCAATATTCTCATATCCCATTGTCTTTTGTTTACCGATACTCAACATATTTTCACTAAAATCAAGTCCAACTACTTTGCCGTTTGGTCCAACTTGCTCTGCTAGGCTAATTGTCCAATCAGCTGTTCCGCAGCATACATCTAAACATGCTGCTCCTTTAGGCACATTCATTCTCTTCATCGTGTCTTTTCGCCATAGTTTATGTTGCTGAAAGCTGATGACTGAATTCATTTTATCGTAATTACTATAAATTTTTTCAAATACATTATGTACCTTTTCTTCTTTAGATTGCTGCTCTTGCATTTTTAATTACCCTTCCTCTACGTACAATTGTTGTTTGTTTATTGCATTTAATAACTGATAGGTATTTTCTCTAAACACTGCTTGTAATTCAGGAAGATTTTCTAGCATCTCTTCTAGTCGTGAACTTGTCTCTTTTAAATATTTATCTAATACGGCTGTTTTAGCACTTATAGATAATAAATTGTTCTTATTCTCATACTTATAAAATGTTTCGACAACGATTGATCCTTGCGTGCGGTCATATAATTCTTTTTCTTTTTGTATTCGATAAAGAAACAAATATTCCTCTACAAGCGATTTCCATCCATCTAATTGATAAAAGTCCACAAGCTTTTTAATTAATGCTCCCTCAATATTTTTCAGGCTTTCTATTACCTGCTCTATTGTTTTCGCATTCTGATGATAAAAGAATATTTTATTCTCATTTACCTCTTTAATTCCTTCTGCAAGGAATTTAAGCATTTTAAGGTCTTCGATTTCAGCTAATATTTTATAATATTGCCCACTATATAAATCCCCTGCTAATACTGTTAACTGTCGATTTCTTTCGTTCCCTTTATGCATCTTTTCATTTGTAACAAGCTCATGGGTATCAAGGGCAATTTGTATAAGTGTAATAGTTGTTGCATATGTAATTATTTCTTGTTTTTGTATATTTGCCTCTAAAAGGACAGATATAATTAGTAAAATCTTATGTTCATCTATAACCGGATTTGGTATATGTTTTTGCAAATAATGATTCGAAGTTCGCTCAATCACTCTTTTTTTTACACTCTCTATTAATTCCTGCATAACCATAACATCACCCTTGTTCCCCATTTATTCCTGGTTTTCTATAATTTCGTTTCTCGCATCTGCTTTTAATTAAGACAGGTGAAACTATCTTTCGAAAGATTGTCTATCTATCTTAGAGCTACAAATTAACAAAGCAAACTTAAAAAAAATACTTTCCATTTCTATCACATATTCTAATTATTATATCACAAGAAAAAGTAAAGGGATACAATTGGCACTTAGGAAAGGGTCTGCTTTATCTTTTCCGAATTAAATGAACATAATTCAGCTTTGTTTCTTTGCACCATTAAAAATAACAGAAAAAAACCGCGATAATTTTCGCGGTTTTAGTGAAATACTATCATTGTATGTAATTATTTCACTGCGTCTTTAAGTGCTTTACCTGGTTTAAAAGCAGGAACTTTACTTGCTGCGATTTCAATTTCTTCACCAGTTTGTGGGTTACGACCTTTACGAGCCGCACGCTCACGTACTTCAAAGTTACCGAAACCGATAAGTTGTACTTTATCACCATCTTTTAAAGCATTCAAAATTGTATCGAAAACAGCGTCAACTGCTTTAGTAGCGTCCTTTTTTGATAGTTCACTTGCTTCAGCAACTGCATTGATTAATTCTGTCTTGTTCATGCCTTTCACCTCCTCCCGAGTGTTTCAAATAAAAGCTAAAAATTAGTTTCATATCTTTATTTGTAAACAAATTAACGGAATTATATACGTCCTACTGAATTTTTTCTTAATTGAGACCAATTGGTTTCTACTAAAAAGAAATTCCAGTATGAAAAGCCTTAAGCTTTTAATAAAGATTAAGAAACCTTTTATAACGCTAATTCCTTTAAAAGATTATCATAATCATTTCTGCATATCAAGAAATTTTATATATTGATAGCAATATTTTCTTATTTTGAAATAAAAGCGTAACATTAAAACCATATTTTTACCAATTTCATCCATAATTTGAGCAGAAATGGAACTATTCTCCCGTTGTTTCAACAAAGTTATAAACGGGTATATATCTAATAAAAGAAATGCCTTTTTATTTATTCATCAAAAAAAGAACTCTAAAATAGAGTCCTTACAAAATAATTGCTATGAGTCCACCAGAGCCTTCGTTAATAATTCTTTCTAATGTCTCTTTCAGTTTATAACGTGCATTTTCTGGCATTAATGACAATTTTGCTTGTATGCCTTCTCGGACGATGGAACTTAAACTTCTTCCAAAAATATCCGAATTCCAGATAGATAATGGATCATCCTCAAAATCTTGCATTAAGTATCTTACTAATTCCTCACTTTGCTTTTCAGATCCAATGATTGGGGCAAATTCACTTTCCACATCCACTTTAATCATATGGATGGATGGTGCAACGGCTTTTAATCTAACCCCAAATCTCGAGCCTTGACGAATGATTTCCGGTTCATCTAAACTCATATCCACTAATGAGGGGGCAGCAATGCCATACCCAGTTTGTTTCACCATTTTTAAAGCATCTGAGATTTGATCATATTCCGTTTTAGCATGTGCAAAATCTTGCATTAATTCTAGTAGGTGGTCTTTTCCTCTAATTTCCACACCTACAATTTCTTTAAGGATATCATCATATAATTCATCTGGTGCAAACAAATCAATTTCTGCGATACCTTGCCCCATTTCTATACCTGCAAGACCAGCATTTTCAATGAATTCATATTCACTAAATTGCGAAACGACTCTATCCACATCTCTTAATCTCTTAATGTCTTTAACTGTTTCTTTTACTGCTTCTTGATAATTATCTCTTAACCAATGATTTTCTCTTAATACCATTACCCAGCTTGGTAAGTTTACATTTACCTCTAAAACTGGAAACTCGAATAATGCTTCTCGCATAACATTTAATACATCTGTTTCACGCATACTTTCTACACTCATGGCAATAACTGGAATATCATATTTTTCGGAAAGCTCTTGTTTTAGAGCATCAGTATTAGGATGATAAGGCTGAGCACTATTAATAATCATAATAAATGGTTTACCAACCTCTTTTAACTCTTCAATTACTCTATTCTCAGCTTCTAGATAGTTACTTCTTGGAATATCACCAATCGTACCATCTGTTGTAATAACGACTCCAATTGTACTGTGTTCTTGAATAACCTTTCTTGTTCCTATTTCAGCAGCTTCATGAAATGGAATAGGCTCTTCATACCATGGTGTATTGATCATTCTAGGACCGTTTTCATCCTCATAACCTTGTGCACCCGGCACAGTATACCCGACACAATCTACAAGCCTAATATTCACTTCTAATCCTTCATCTACTTTAATAGAGGCCGCTTGATTTGGAACGAACTTTGGCTCTGTTGTCATAATTGTTTTTCCTGCTGCACTTTGTGGAAGCTCATCTTTAGTCCGAGCTCTATCACCTTCATTGTCCATGTTTGGGATAACAACCAATTCCATGAATTTTTTTATAAAAGTTGATTTTCCGGTACGCACTGCTCCTACTACACCTAAGTAAATATCACCGCCCGTTCTTTCGGCAATATCTTTAAAAATATTTACCTTTTCCAAGTGATCCCCTCCTGAACTTTTCCTAGTACATGGGATAGAATTATCCATTTAATACTATTAGACAATATATATTTATGATGTTGTCCTATCTCTTTATGCCTTATTTTTTATTTTCCTCCCCTTTTTTTTGCTAGTTTTTATTTTAAAGTAATAAGACCTTTGTTTATGAACGTAAAAATGATGCCCATCTATACGTTTTCTTTTTATGAAACTAGCATGAATTCATTTATAAGCTATATTAATCCAATTTGTTCTGTGTATGAATAAATAAAACCTTCTCTTCAATATATACAAGAAGAGAAGGGATATGACACTTTTTGTTTGGAATCACCTATAAAAGACTAGAAAAACTAATCTGATTATCAGCCAGTCTATTAAACTTGCCAAACTGTTACAAAGACATATATCGTTCAAACAATATAGGATAATGTAAAGCGTCGAAAAACAAAAAAAAATCAAAGTAAGAAGTAGGGGAAACTTCTCACTTTGATTTCCATTGACTATTTGACCCAAACCCTGTTCATTCCACTAGGTTGCTTCAAGGCATTTTATGTTATTACATCCATTTTCGAACCATTAAAACGCCTAAATTTCCATAAAAAGATTTCGTTCATTCTCCTTTCATAAGAAAGGATTTACAAAGTACACATCTTTTCCTTATTCTATGTACTGAGAAGCAAGAATGTTTATTAAATCTTCCATTTCGTTCGTTTTTCCTCTGGCCATTAAGCTTTCGACTGCTGCTTTTGCATCTTGGCCATTGAATAAAATTTCGAATAATGCATTTGTGATAGGCATCGTAACATCGTATTTTTCGGAAAGCTGATGGGCTGCTTTCGTTGTTCGAATTCCTTCTACAACCATTCCCATTTGCTCCAGTACTTCTTCTAGTGCATGACCTTTTCCAAGCATATTACCTGCTCGCCAGTTTCTTGAATGAACACTTGTACAAGTAACAATTAAATCTCCAATCCCAGTCAAACCAGCAAAAGTAAGTGGATTTGCGCCCATTCTTGTTCCAAGTCTTGCCATTTCAGCAAGTCCTCTTGTAATTAATGCGGCCTTTGCATTATCACCAAAACCTAATCCATCTGCAATCCCTGCACACACTGCAATAATATTTTTCAACGCCCCGCCAATTTCTACTCCGATAAGGTCCGGATTTGTGTATACTCGAAAATTATGATTGATAAATAAATCTTGTACCAGTTCAGCTTCCTTCATATTTTTAGAAGATACTGTAACAGTCGTCGGATGACGCAAGCTTACTTCTTCCGCATGACTAGGTCCAGAGAGCACAACAATACTCTTTCGGATGCTTTCAGGTATCTCTTCCTCCATTATTTCAGAAATTCTAAGTAATGTACCAGGTTCAATTCCTTTGCTTACATGAACGAACGTTTTCGGTTCTTTAATATACGGGAGTAATTGAGGAATTACCTCACGCATCGCTTTTGTTGGTACAGCTAAAACAATGATATCCACATCATGAACACTCTCTTCTAACGAAGTAGTGCCTTTTACTTCATTGGGTAAGGTAATTCCAGGCAAATATTTACTATTTTGATGTAAATTATTTATCTCTGCAATATTTTTCTCATCTTTTCCCCAAATATGAATAGTATGACCATTGTCGCCAAGTACTAATGATAGTGCTGTCCCCCAGCTTCCAGCACCAATCATCGCTACGGATTTTTTATCTTTCATCCTTTACACCTCTTTTATTTTCTTTCTCTTGCAAATATTTTAATCGGTGTTCCTTCAAAACCAAAGGCATCTCTAATCCGATTTTCTAAAAATCGCTCATAAGAAAAGTGAAGCAATTCTGGATCATTTACAAAAACAACAAAAGTAGGCGGTCCAACTGCAACTTGGGTAGTATAGTATATTTTTAATCTTTTTCCTTTATCTGTTGGAGTTGGATTCATCGCAACCGCATCCATTATAACATCATTTAACACACTTGTTTCCACTCGGCGTGTATGATTTTCACTGGCAACTTTAATCATCGGAATTAAAGTATGAATACGTTTCTTTGTTTTCGCAGATAAGAATACAATTGGTGCATAGTCTAAGAATAAGAAATGCTCCCTTATATTTTGTTCAAAGGTTTTCATTGTTTTTTCATCTTTTTCTACTGCATCCCATTTATTTACAACAATAATAACTGCTCTTCCTGCCTCATGAGCATAACCAGCAATTTTTTTATCTTGTTCAATAATGCCTTCTTCCCCATCAATAACTACTAAGACAACATCCGATCTTTCGATTGCTCGTAATGCTCTAAGGACACTATATTTTTCTGTAGACTCATATACTTTTCCTTTTTTTCTCATTCCAGCTGTATCGATAATCACGAATTCTTCACCATTAACCGTTACTTGGGAATCAATTGCATCACGCGTTGTTCCTGCAACATTACTTACGATTACGCGGTCTTCGCCTAACATTGCATTCACTAATGAAGATTTCCCAACATTGGGTCTTCCTATAAGCGAAAATTTAATAACATCATCATCGTAATCCTTTGTATCACGCTTAGGAAAATGCTTTGCAGCTTCATCCAATAAATCTCCAAGTCCTAGACCATGTGAACCAGAGATCGGAAACGGTTCTCCAAATCCTAATGAATAAAAATCATAAATTTGTTCTCTCATATCTGGGTTATCTACTTTGTTTACAGCTAACACAACAGGCTTTTTCGCTTTATACAAAATCTTCGCCACTTCTTCATCTGCGGAAGTAACACCTTCACGACCGTTTGTTATAAAAATAATAACATCTGCTTCCTCAATTGCAATTTCTGCCTGCATACGTATTTGGTCTAAAAATGGTTCATCCCCAATATCAATACCTCCTGTATCAATAAGGTTAAAATCATGATTTAACCATTCTGCCGAGCTATAGATACGATCTCTCGTTACTCCTGGTATATCTTCTACAATAGAAATCCGTTCTCCTACTATCCGATTAAAGATAGTAGATTTCCCAACATTCGGTCGTCCAACTATTGCAATAACTGGTTTCGCCATCGCTATCATCCCTTCATATACATAATCATTCTATCCATGCAGCATGATTCCTTAGCAGTATAAACCTAAGGTAATCACGATGTTAAAGAACATTTCTTAGATTATTTATTTCTTTTATGAACGTAAGCACTAAAGCTTTTTTGTACTTTCCGTTTTTATAGCTTCGTTTTGAGTATGTCATAAACACTAATTCAAAAAATTCTCCTTCAAAACAAAACCAATAATCGATTTGCTCAAGTAATACCCTTTAACAAAAAATAGTAAAATAGGGGTTAACCCTTAAACTGAGAGGTAGACCCCTAACTAAAATAGTTTATCAAAGAGATGATAACCTAGCAACATAAAACTATATTTCTTTTGCATAACCTTACTTTTTTCTAGCTCTCTTATGATAATTAATGTTTTACAATAATAAAAACTTCCTCGCTGATTTTATGGGCAATCCCATCTAATATTGCTTCTAAATTAGTCGCAACTGTTTCTAATTCCTTTGTATCTTGGCAATAAAATACACCTGTTCCTGGAGCAACTTTATTTGGATTAGTTGTTATGGAGGCTAAAATGTATTTCTCTAAAGTCATTCTAACTCATCCTCCCTTTCTTCACGCTTACTTGGCATGCGAATCGCATTTTCTAGAGTTGGAACTGCACCAATGATACGAATGGCCTTTTTTTCATTATGTATTTGAGGTAACACAAATACAGCAACTCTTCCATCTTCTAGGTCTCTCTTAGCTAGAGGTACTAACGCAGGTGTTCCGGAGTCACGGTATACACCCAGAGCTGTTGTAACATCATATAAAATTGCTTGTCTTTGACCTAAATTTGCAATGGTAGTTCTCGCATTAAAATTCTTTGGTGTGAGAATAAATCCCATCCCATATTTCAACACTTCTTTCTGTCGCTCCGGTAACCCAATATTCATAATATAAATGGTATCAATATGTAAACCAGCCCCTTTAAATGTCGGTTGAACATATTCTATATCTACTATATCCTTTAATTGACCACCAGACATTAGTTTCTTCGCTATGACAACCGAGATGATTGCTGCAAGTATTCCTGTCCATATGTTGAAAACAATATAACCAAACGTGCTGACTAAGCCAGCAAACATTACTAAATAATTTCTACTTTCAAAAGCAATCGCGATTCCTTCGATATATGTTTTTCCTCTTGGTACCATTTCAAAACTATCTAGTTCTGTTAACGTATTTCTCTCCATATTTCTAACTTCACGAAATTGAGAGGCGGCAACAGTAAGGAAAGTTACTGCTGTAAAATCTTTGTTTAATATGGATGGTATTGCTACGGATCCTAAACCTGCTGCAATAAAACCTAACGCTATATGAATGATTTTCCCATGTAAATAAGTCGGATATTGTCTATAATCAGTGCGCAGCATAAACATCCTTAACAAGGTTCCAACAATTACTCCAAATAGAATTGGATAAACGAAATTACTCATAAGTTTTTTTGTCTCTCCTTTTCAAGCAAAAATACATAATTTTCCCATCTAACAAGTGTTATTTTTAGGTAATAAAGAGAAATCAATCCTAGCAAACCAAGTGTTAAAAAATCGAAAAAGGCCATTGAACCAATGGAATAATCCATCTGATAGCTTCTTAAAAGGAAGCTTAAAACTATCTCCCCATTAATACTTCCAATCAGCAAAACAAGTATTTGGCAAGATATATTTTTGTGCACCAAGATAAGGAATGTAAATAATATACTTGTTTTCAGCCATACACCCGGAATGAATACCCAAAAAGGATCAATGATGGCCATTAACTCATATGTAACATAAGCTAACATCATAAAAAAAGACGAAACAATCGTATAAATGCAGTTCTTCCATCGCAAAGTACCTGTATAAAAAAACGACATTATTAACACAACTAGGAGCAAAATGGAGCAACTTTTTCCTTGCCATTCCCACTGGTAAGGACTTAAAATAATTGCTGTTAATATATAAATAGAATATTTTGTTCGCTTTGGATTATTTTTGTCCATAAAAAACGTTGTTATTATCCAGATACACCATGTACAGAATAAAAAGATTGATCCTTCCATATCCTCACTCTCCTCTATTTTTCCATTATGTCTCGGAACTATGTAATTTAAACGAAAAAGATAGAAGAGTGCATAGGGACTATTCGGTAATTTTTTTAGGAATTTTTTTCATTAAGTATTTTCTGCATACGGAAGAATAATAAAAAGAACTTCTATGAAAGAAAGAAGGAGACATCCATTTTATAATGGAAATGAAAAACAGGAGGCATTGTAAATGGGTAAAGATAGACAGGAAAAAAAATTAAAAAATAGTAACAGAGTAGAATCTGATCGCGATCAAGCACTTCATTATAATGGTTCCACTCGCTTACAAAGTCCAGAAGAAGGAAGATTACTAAACGATAATAAGTAAAAAGACAAAGAGGTAGCCAAAATGGCCACCTCTTGATTATATAACATTAATTTTTTAACTTTTTCAATTGCTCACCAATCATATCTCCTAATTGGAAACCTTTTGATTCTTCAGGAAGTTCATATACTTCTTCTTCGTCTATTTCTTTTTCTGTTAATTCTTTAATACTTAAAGAAAGGCGTTGTTCTTCTTCATTCACATCTAAAACTTTTACTTGGACTTCTTGTCCTTCTTTTAATACTTCGTGAGGTGTTCCAATATGCTTATGGGCAATTTGAGATATATGAACAAGACCTTCAACCCCTGGGAATACTTCAACAAAAGCCCCATAGGAAACAATACGTTTTACAGTTCCATCTAGAACACTACCTTTTTCAGCACGCGCTGCAATGTCTGCCCACGGTCCTGGTTGTGTTTCTTTAATAGATAAAGAGATACGATCATTATTACGATCAACACTTAATACTTTCACCTTTACTTCTTGCCCTTCTTGAACTACATCTGTCGGACTAGAAATATGATCATGAGATAATTGCGAAATATGAACTAATCCATCAATTCCGCCTAAATCAACAAAAGCACCAAAATCTGTAATTCTTTGCACGGTACCTGTAAGTGTTTCGCCAACTTCAATTGAGTCAAGGAGGTTTTGTTTTTGTTTATTTTTCTCTTCCTCAACAACTGCACGGTGGGATAATATAAGGCGACTCTTGTCTTTTTCCAATTCTACAATTTTAAAAGAAATGATCTTCCCTTTGTAATCAGAAAAATCTTCTACATAATGAGCTTCTACTAAGGAAGCAGGAACAAAGCCTCTGACACCAAGATCAACCACAAGTCCGCCTTTTACGACGTCTTTTACTTCTGCTTCGAACACTTCGCCAGAATTAAACTTCTCTTCAAGCTGATCCCATGCTTTTTCCGCATCCACTTTTCTTTTTGACAAAACCAGAGCATCTTCTTCCACTTTAATTACTTCTAACTCAAGTTTGTCTCCTTCAGCTACTACATCACTCGCTTTTTCAATGTGAAGGCTAGATAATTCACTTATTGGTATAATCCCATCGAGTTTACTGTCGCTGATTGCAACAATCACCTGTTTCTCTTCCACTTTCGTAATCTGACCACTTACTACGTCTCCGACAGTATAATTATTTACAACTACATCATTTAATTCCTCAGACATATGTACTCCTCCTTCGACTCTATAGCGCCTAAACATTCTCGAAAGAATGTTTAGGCAACCGAAAATAAATTAATCATGCATACGATTTATAAGAAACCTTCTCTTTAAAGTTCTTACAAACTTCTTTTTTTGTCAAGTAAGAAACACTAGACTAGTTTGAAAGATTAAGTGATTTTTGCTTTCGTTTTCATTAATTACTTATTTTTTCTCTAGTTAGCTCCATAATTTTTTCGACTACCTCATTTATGGATAAAGAAGTTGTGTCCAATTCAATCGCATCGTCCGCCTTCTTCAATGGAGCAATTTCACGTTCTGAGTCTAATTTATCTCTTGCAGCAATTTCTCGTTTTAACTGTTCTAAGTCTGAATGATAACCTTTTGATACATTCTCTTTATGTCTTCTAATTGCTCTTTCATCAACAGAAGCTAAAAGGAAGACCTTTACTTCAGCGGTCGGAATCACATGGGTACCAATATCTCTACCATCCATTACCACCCCGCCGTTTACAGCAAACATTTGTTGTCTTCTTACCATTTCTTCCCTTACGAGCTTATGTTTAGAAACAATGGAAACAGAGTTTGTTACTTCACTTGAACGAATTTCCTTTGTGACATCATTGTTATCTAAAAAAATTAGTTGACCATGTTCACCTGGGAAAAGCTCAATAACTGTTTCATTTAACATATTTATTAAACTTTTTTCATCTTCTAAATTTAAATGATGATTAATTGCTTTAAAGGTCAATGCTCTATACATAGCACCTGTGTCAATATAAATGTATCCTAATTGTTCCGCAACAATCTTTGCAACAGTACTTTTTCCTGCTGCTGCAGGTCCATCAATTGCAATGCTAATTTTCTTTTCCATAAATCCTCCTGAACTACTGGCTCAAATATACCAATTAACTTATTAAAAAATTCTCCTATTCTATTTCTCCTCTAAAAGGAATGGGAAATCATAGCTAGTCCCATTAACAAAAGAGAAACAACATTAATAATACGGAGAGAAAGCTTTGCTTTTACGGCTTCACTTTCTTTTATTTTAACATATTCTTTCGATTTTTTATCATTAAATCCTCTCTTTTATCTATCTCTTTGGATAGGACAATTTATGAATAATCATCCTTATCTACCGAAGGTCTCAAGAAAGGAGACAAAATTCGAATCCATGACACCTTCATATTGAGTGATTGTTCTTATTTCCGGTATAAAATCCCAAGTATGAAGCATTTGCCCAATAATAAAAAAGACAATTTGAAGGGCGATAATCTTTAATAAAATTCTTTCAACCGTTTTCACTCCATGCAACTCCTTTTTCTACTGCTCTTATAAACAAAGCTAGACTCATGTAATATTTAGATTATAGGAATAGTATCGGAGTAAATGCATGCCTTTATTCAAATTTCAAGCCCTTTCTTTTTCAGTGATAGTTGACGGTCAAAGCTGAATCTTAGCATGGATTGTCGATCAACGGGATCGACGTCCAAAAATTCGATAGCCATTTTATAGTTCTGTTCGTTGTATTCGAAGATTTTTTTTATTTTCGCAGATAAATGTAGATAATTATACTCACCATTTTGTAAAGGTAAGACTACTGAAACTTTAATTTTACTATTTTGCTGAAGTTTTATATGTTTCGGAACTATTACCGCAGCTCCGCCTGCACTAAAATCCAGAGAAACAGTTGTAAATGGTTCTAAATTGTTCTCTTTCTCGAAAGGATGGATAGCCATATCAACACTTGTTTCAATCCTTACAAATTGTCTTCGCTGAATCTTAATCATTTGATCATCAGGAGGTAGCGAAAGGATTAGCAGGGGAACATTATTCTCTTTTTTCCTACCGATAACTTCTGAATGAAATAAATAAGCATTACCTTCGTTTGTTACAAAGTTAATCCTTAACTGAGCTCCATTCATGAGAAAAACAAGCTTGTTTGTTTCAAGGTGAATTGGATATTCAATACTGATTGATTTCTCCTCGACTCCTAAAATACGACTTTTATACTGTTCTACTTTTGTTTCGCCATGAATCGGTTCAATGACTAATGTGTCTCCTATTGAAATCACTTTATCTCACACTTTCCTTCCTATTTATATAAACGTTTTAATGCTACTGATCTTATTTTTTCTATATAAATTATGTAGTTCGTTTAGAAAATCTTAAGTAGACCTAAAGACCTAACGTTCAAATCCGGTTATTTATACCAAAATACCTACTTTTATGTATCATTATTGCATGAATGTTTTATATTTGGCAATACCGTCCATTCCATCATTAACAACACAGTAATTCTAATTCTATGTACCTATAATTAAAAAACTGTCAACAGACTTTTATTAAAGTTTGTTGACAGCTCTTTTCTAATTACACAACTTCTTCATATACAGGTTCAGCATTTTTTAACTTCTCTACCTTCTCTTCCACTCCATTATCAGCATTTATATAAATTCGATAAGTGTCTTCACCTAATGTCCCGATAAATTCATAACATAATACTTCTTCATTCATGTCATTTAAGATGATTGCCAATCCATCATCCATTATTTTTACTTGTTTATTAATTTTTTTTCGTGCATCTTGTTTGGAAATAACCGGATCTTTTATTTCTCTTTCTTTATTTGCCTTTAAATAATCCTCTGCTGCAAAACCAATGATATTTCCATTATCCAATGCAACCTTCATTTTGACACTATCTGGATAAATCTTCACTCCATCTATTTCAGTGACAAAATTAAACACACCAATATTTTCATACTGCATACTTTCAAATAACGCTAGATTTTTAAATTTATGTTCTTTTAAAAATTCAACTGCTTGATTACTTGCTTCATTTAGACTTATTTTATCTTTCTTAACTTCTCGAGAAACAATTGACCATATTGGATATCCGCCTTTTTTCGTGATATCCATGCTAGCTTCTACATTTGTTCCCTTTTCTTTAAGAGAAACACTATAAAAACCATAGTTTGATCCTTTACCATTTCCTGTAACTTTTACATCAACAGGATTTTTAAAATCTGCAAATTCTTTTGCGATTTCTTTGGCTTCTTTTTCTGTTATTGTCTTGCCTTTTAAATTTTTAAAGTTTTCATCTTTCTTTTCCATATTTACATTTGTCACACCAAAGCTTGTTTCCTGATAACCTTCTACTTTATCTTCTACCGTTTTTAACCCATCTATAATGGTGTTATCCAATTGTTTATCGGTAGCTAATGCCATTTCAACATCCATCCAGCGAAGATTATTTTCTAGTACCAAATGCTGCACGTTTCGTAATTCATCTTGAATGTCTGCTGCATCTTTATACAGCTTTGTTAACGTTTTGGATTCCTCATCCGATAACGGTTCTTTATTTAAATCTCTGACTGCTGTCCGATAACTAAAATCTCCGATATTCGCTAAAAACTCTTCTGTTTTATTAAATGGTAATAATGTCAATGGTAATTGACCTACATCTGAATGGGCTTCTGAAGTAATTCGCCATACTTCTGCCAATGCAGGAGACAGAGATTCTTGTGAATTCATTGCTAAAGTTGTCCCGATTTGATCATGAAGTAGGTCTACTTGATAAGTTAAATCATGAAAAGCTCTCTGGTAGTTATTCTCTGCGTTTAATAATACAGCATTTTTCTCTTTATGTTCTTGATAGCCCCAAAAGGCCACCCCTGCGACACCGAGTGTTAATACTCCTATTAATATTCCTCTTAACATTGTCTCACCCCACTATTTACAGAATATATGCTTACCTATTTGTTTAATTTGTGGTCGACCCCAGATCCATCCACTTGTTGCTGTATCTGGATTAAAGTAATACAGAGCATTTCCAGTAGGATCCCACCCATTTATTGCATCTAGAACTGCCTCTTTTGCTTGTTCATTTGGCGTTAACCAAATCTGTCCGTCTGCAACTGCTGTAAAGGCACGCGGCTCAAAGATTACGCCTGATACGGTATTTGGAAATGTTGAACTATTAACTCTGTTTAAAATTACTGATGCTACAGCTACCTGTCCTACATATGGCTCTCCTCTTGCTTCACCATATACAGCATTTGCCATTAATTGAATATCATTTTGTGAAAAACCATTTGGAACATTAGCTGCAGTTGGTTTTTTCCCCGTTGTATTTTCTCCGCCATTTGTATTAGTAGTATTTTGGGGAGCATTGTCGTTATTAGTTGCCCCTTGATTACTGCTTTTATTAGTCGTATTGTTGTTTCCAGCTGCATTTTTTTGTTTTGATGCTTGATCGTTATTATTTGTTTTCTTTTGTGCTGTATCATTTTGCTTTTTTGCTTTGCTTTTGTTCGAAGAAGGCATTTTTTGCTTTTCTAAATCTACTCCTCCATAATGAGAGAACTTTTTCCCGCGATTTATCTGTTCCTTGACAAATTGCTCATTGTATTTTGTTGCACTTGCTAACTTATTTTTCGTTTTCGTACCGGCTAATCCATCAATCGGCAAACCGTATTCATATTGAAAGTTCCTTAGTGCCCAATAAGTTTGCCAACCAAATACTCCATCAATCTTCCCATTATAATATCCTACATATTGAAGTCTTGATTGCAATTCAATAACATCATCTCCTACCGCTCCATGCTGAATAACCTGATTGGAAAAAGCATGTACTTTTTGTTCGGCGAAAGGAAATACTAGTAGTCCTGACATAACAAAAAGGCTGATTGATATTTTTGTGAGTAAAAACTTTTTATTCATGCTTATTACCCCCATAACTAATTACTATTAACATTAACTGTATTTTTTGTAGCAATTGGTTTTTTATACAAAAAAAAAGAAGAGTGAATGACATCACTCTTCTTTCTTACATGCTAGATGTTATAAATGCTTATTCCAAAGAGGATTTTAACCATTCCTCTTCCTTCATGGTAAATATATCCTTTACGTTATTCTTATTTAGGTTCCCGTCATTTTTCGAATAGGTTCGCTACTTAGTTCTCTAGCACTTTTCACCTTTCTAAGGCCTAACCACCATAAATAAAACATAAAAGGGGTGATGAAGATAAGCCAATTTTTCTCTAAAGAGACAATATAATCATATATAGCGTGAAGCAGAAAAGGAACAAGCAAGGAATAGACAAGCCATTTCCCTCTAGGAACAATAAATTTACCTTTTCCAAAATAATAACCCATAATAACCCCGAAAAGGGCATGACTAGATACAGGAAGCAAGGCTCTTCCGATTGCATACTCTAGTCCATTTGCCACTAAATACAAAATATTCTCCATCGTAGCAAATCCTAAGGACACGGCAACCCCATAGACTATACCATCGTAAGGCTCATCGAAATCAGCATGCTTCACCGCTGTATAAAAAACAATAAACCATTTAAAAAATTCTTCCAATAAGCTTGTGGTAAGCAAGGAACTCCAAATTCCCTCTGGAATGACATTCTCAGCTTGAATAACATATTGGATAAACATTATAGGAAACACAAGAAGTGCCCCTGTAATAAAAGACCGCATAACAAGTGATATTGGCTCAGAACCGTATTGGTCTTTTAAATAAAAATAGCTTAATAACGCTAAACCTGGTGCAAGTCCGGCTGAAAAAATCGCCAACATTTTATTTCCCCTTTTCCCCTATAGAAGAGTTGCACGGTCTCATTTATTTTTTTCTTGGATAGCCTTTGCGATTTGCGCACCATGAAATCTACCATTTTCAATAAAGATTTCATTCGCATTATTTCCAGCAGCAATTACCCCAGCAATAAATATTCCTTCCACATTTGTTTCCATAGTTTCCGAATCAAATACAGGTCTTCCTGTTTCTTTCTCAATTTCAATGCCCATTTTTTTCAAAAATGCATGATCAGGATGATAGCCGGTCATTGCAAAAACAAAGTCATTTTTTATTTCATGAAGCTTTCCATTTACTTCATACAGAAGAGATCCCTCTTTTATTTCGACAACATTTGCATGGAATTCCATTTTAATAATTCCTTTGCGGACTAAAGACTCGAATTCTGGTAAAATCCACGGTTTGATACTAGTGGAATATTCGCTCCCTCTATATAAAACTGTTACTCTTGCACCAGCTTTTACTAGCTCGATCGCAGCATCCACACTTGAATTTTTCCCGCCAATTACTGCGACATCATGATTAAAATAAGGGTGTGCCTCTTTAAAATAATGCATTACTTTATCCATGTCTTCGCCTGGAACATTCATATAATTGGGATGATCATAATAACCAGTAGCAACAATAACATAAGGAGCGATATACTCCTCTTTTTTCGTTTTTACAATAAACTCCTGTCCGTCTGTTCCGTCTGTTCTCTGAACGTCTAATACTTCTTCATATGCATGGATACGAAGATCTTTTCTTTTAACCACTTCGCGATAATAGACTAATGCTTGATTCCGATTTGGTTTATATTGTTCTGTTAAAAAGGCGACATCCCCAATCTCCAGCTTTTCACTTGTACTGAAAAAAGTTTGATGAGTAGGATAACCATGTATGGCATTTACAACATTTCCTTTTTCAATGATTAACGGATTTATATTTATTTCCTTTAAAGCGATCCCTGCTGCTAAACCACAGGGACCAGCACCAATGATAATTGCTTCTTCTCGTTTCAACATAGTCACTCCTAACATTTTACAAAAAGGTTAGCCCCTTCTAAAAAAATCCTTGCTTTACTATCATGCATTCTTTTTTAGCTATTAGATGATTCATAATCGAAAAGGCGTCCCTCAAAAAAGGTCCAATATAAAAAATCCCCTACCTATAAGGATAGGAGATTTTTGTAAAATCAGCAATAGATTTAATCAAATTTATATCCAACCACGGAATCTAGATGCTTCCGCCATTTTTCTAACCCCCACCATATATGCTGCCAGCCTCATATCAACTCGACGTATTTTGGCAGTATCATAAATGTTTTTAAAGGACTTACTCATTACTTTTTCCAGTCTTTCTTCCACTTCTTCCTCTGTCCAATAATACCCTTGATTATTTTGGACCCATTCAAAATAAGAAACAGTTACTCCGCCAGCTGAAGCTAATACATCTGGAACTAATAAAATTCCTCTTTCTGTTAAAATACGAGTAGCTTCTAATGTAGTTGGTCCGTTCGCCGCTTCTACTACAATACTTGCTTTAATATTATCTGCATTATGTTCTGTGATTTGATTTTCTATCGCAGCAGGTACTAAAATATCGCAATCCAACTCCAATAATTCTTTATTTGAGATGGTATTATTAAATAAGTTTGTAACAGTGCCAAAACTATCTCGTCTATCTAGTAAATAGTCAATATCTAATCCTTCAGGATCATGTAAAGCACCGTATGCATCCGAAATACCAATTACCTTCGCTCCAGCATCATGCATAAATTTAGCCAAAAAGCTACCCGCATTCCCAAATCCCTGTACGACGACACGCGCTCCTTCTATCTCTATCCCTCTTCTTTTTGCAGCTTCTCGTATACAGATAGTAACACCTTTAGCCGTTGCAGTTTCTCTTCCTTGTGAACCACCTAATACAAGTGGTTTTCCTGTGATAAATCCAGGGGAGTTAAATTCATCAATTCGGCTATACTCGTCCATCATCCATGCCATAATCTGTGAATTAGTAAAAACATCTGGAGCTGGAATATCTTTAGTTGGTCCAACAATTTGGCTGATTGCTCGTACATAGCCCCTGCTTAATCTTTCTAATTCACGAAAAGACATATCACGTGGATCACAGATAATGCCTCCTTTTCCGCCACCATATGGAAGATCAACGATTCCACATTTTAGACTCATCCAAATAGAAAGTGCTTTCACTTCTGTTTCCGTAACATTAGGATGAAAACGAATTCCTCCTTTTGTTGGTCCCACGGCATCATTGTGTTGAGCGCGGTAGCCTGTGAAGATTTTTACAGTCCCATCATCCATCCGCACTGGAATTTTGACTGTCATCATTCGAATCGGCTCTTTTAATAATTCATAAACTTCATCTGAATATCCAAGTTTATTTAAAGCTTTATGAATTACTGTTTGTGTTGATTTCAAAACATCGTGTTGCTCTTCTACATGATTCTTCTCATTAGATTTGTTGGCTACCATTAATAAATCCTCCTAAAAAACTACTTGTAGTTATCCACTGCAGTTCTTCTTTATAAGAATAATTATTTAGCTTCAATAGAATGCAAAACATAAATACAATTTTATTTGCTAATTCTAAGCACAGTATACACTTTTACTTACATTATGCAAGATCATTTATTTACTTATTTAGATTTATACGAATCCCTTCCTTTCAGAAGGCTTTCATTCCATAATATATTCTTTTTTTACTGTGATAAACTGTTTTTCCCCATTGCTAGTATCAGTATATTCAATTAAACGATTCTTTGTCCTACCTCACCCTCATTTAATTATCATTAATTCCTTTTTCTTCTACACTTTCCCATACAGCTTTTCCTGAGGCTAAACAAAAATCTAGTGGTGAAATACTATTATGTATCTTCCCCATTCCATTTTAACACTTTCAACAAGTTTTACCAATCATCAACTAAGAAATTTTTATGTACAAAATCCCCTTTAAACACACAAAAAAAGATAGATAATTCCAAACTCCGTCGAAGTTCCTATATCCCCGTTATCTGAGATTAACTTCAAAAATTGGAATTGTTCTACCTTGAAAATGGCTGATTAAAAAAAATGTACTAATGTTTCAATGGCATTATCCTTTTTGATGACATTCCCATATTCTTCAATAACATATATACTTTTTAAACTCGCTTCTCCAAATTCACTTAGAATAGCGATAATTTGTTCTTCCTTAAATGAAGAAATATCGACAAAACATAAATAATACCTTTCATTTAAATTATATAAAGAACCACCCTTAAAATTATTTTGCTCTAACTGTTTTACCGCATCAATTACATATTCTATATCAGTAAACTCATATAATATATCCACTGTTTCTTCTACCGTCACTTGCATCTCTAAAAAGCCCTCTGATAATAATTCTTCCGTATCCAATTCATTTTCACTTATTGTTAAGATCATTACCATTCCTTGTGCTTTCATGGAAAATATCTCAACTGCTACCGATCCGTGTATCTCCATATCAAATATGTCATTTGCTTCTTCTAACATTTCATGAAAAAAATACTGCCACTTTATCGAGTCTTTCCATATATCTTCCTTGGTCAATCCACGTTCATACAAATCATCTGTGGTCAGATGGATTTTAATTCTGTTGCTATTTAATCTCTCCAAACGCATGACTACGCCTCCTGCCTGCTCCTTGAAAAAACTCTTAGTTCAGTTTATGAAAGAAAGCAGGAATCGGTGAGTAATATTACAAAGTGGAGGATGATATATAAAAGCCAAGCATTCAAAAAGAAATGTTGGCCAAATCATCATCCATGTTGGAAATTTATTTATCCATTTGTTTATGTTGAATTTTGATAATATGTGTTTCTGGATGTGCGCCGAGCCTTAATGGAATGCTTGTCGTGCCATATCCATTACTGACAAATATAGTTGTATTTCCAATTACTTTCGTTCCTCCTAATTCGTATGGACCAAATCCCAAAATTCGAATTTGGCCACCATGGGTATGGCCACTTAACACTAAGGAAATCTGCTCATTCTCTTCCATCTTTTCCACTATTTTCGGATTGTGACTGACTAATATTTTAAAATCACTATCCTCCACTTCCTCTAACGCTTTTTCTAAATCATCATATTCTAATGAATAATCTTCGATACCGACTAAGGACCAGCTTTCCCCATCTGCAGATTGAAAAGTTATTGCTTTATTATTCAATAAAATAATACCTTCATCTATTAATAAAGTCTCCAAAACATCTCGGTCTATCTCATAGTCATTATTTCCCCAGACAAAATAAACAGGCCCGATTTTTTTTAACTTCCGCAAATTGTCACGTGTCTTCTCCAACTTTACTCCCTTCTCTAAAAGATCTCCACCTATTATCACTATCTCAGCTACATTCACCGCCTCGTTAATAACAGAATCATCAATTGATCTTCTATGAACATCTGAAATAAAGAAAAGAGTGATTTCACGGAAGGAAGCAGGGAAATTAGGAAAATAAAACATTTCATATTTAACATGGTTCTCATTTGCCATTTTTCTCATATGTAAAATTAAAGCAATCCCTACCAAAACAAGCAAAACAAATCCAACAAGTACATATATCATAAAGTCCCCCTAACTTTCTCCATCTGAATAAGGATAATGTTTATATTTTAATACATCTCTTACATGAAATACCATTTTCAAGAAAATTTTTCTATATTCACTTCCCATCTATACAGCTCCGAATGATAAGTTATTTACTCAAGAATTACAGCTTCTCTTTTTCCTTCCCTTCATCTATTCATACTTAAACCAAAACCAATTTACTGCTTTATTAAAAGCAAGCATGTAACTAAATCTTTCAACATAAGATGTAAAGTAAATTAAAAAAAAGGAGGGAATTCTATGTCTTCATTTTATAGAGAATATCACCCTTATATCAGTCCATTTGATCCTTGCCCCCCCATAAAAACAAAGGTTTTTTCCACACCGCCTAATTTATTTTTAGGTTTTCAGCCACCACATCTGCCCCAATTTAGTCCTATGGAAGCATTAAAAGCAGGAACCTTATGGAAGGCATTTTATGACCCATACTTCAGCCCATATGAAAAAACGAAAAGGGAGTGAAAAGTCAATGAAGCAGTTGCCACCAGAATATTATCAATTATTAGAACAGCTTCAAGCTGTAGACTTTGTATTAGTTGAACTTACTTTATATTTAGATACTCATCATTATGATCAAGATGCCATAAATCAATTTAACCATTATGTAAAAGAAAGAGAAAAATTCAAAAAAATATATGAAAATAATTTTGGCCCTTTATTACAATTTGGAAATAGCCCATCTGGTTCCCCATGGGATTGGGATGCTGCTCCTTGGCCTTGGCAAGTATAAAAAATATGTTTCTAAATAATTTTGCGATAAAGGAGAATGAAACCATATGTGGATATACGAAAAAAAATTACAATATCCTGTTAAAGTAAGTACTTGTAATCCTATGCTTGCTAGATTTTTGATTGAGCAATATGGCGGGGCAGACGGAGAACTAGCAGCAGCATTAAGATACTTAAATCAGCGGTACTCCATACCTGATCGGGTTATTGGGTTATTAACAGATATAGGAACAGAAGAATTTGCTCATTTAGAAATGATTGCGACTATGATCTATAAACTGACAAAAGATGCCACTCCAGATCAGCTAAAAGCTGCTGGACTTGGTGACCATTATGTCAATCATGACCACGCCTTATTCTACCATGATGCTGCTGGAAATCCTTGGACAGCAACGTACATACAAGCTAAAGGAGATCCCATCGCAGATCTGTATGAAGATATAGCAGCTGAAGAAAAGGCGAGAGCTACTTATCAATGGATTATTAATATGAGTGATGACACAGATTTAAATGATAGCCTTCGTTTTCTAAGACAAAGAGAAATCGTCCACTCGCAACGATTTAGAGAAGCAGTAGAAATTATTAAAGAAGATCGTGCCCAACGGAAGATATTTTAGTGTTTTCTTTATATAAATACAGTGCAGGGTCACAAGTTTTCCATTCAGAGAGAAATGCTTAGATATACCAACAATATTTCGTATGACTGTTTCAACTTTTTATTCATATAGTCATTATAAGCAGACTGAATACACTTCGCTTTCCAAGAGACGAGCGCCAATTTTCCTCTGCGTTCCTGCGGGGACTTTCTCGCAAGCTCCCATAAGAGTCTACGTGTATTTTAGTCTGCTCCGTTTTTCCTAATAATTATTTTTTGTGCTGGAACTGAGTATTATCTATTTAATTATATTTCCGCTTTTTTCAACTTAACTACTTATAGATATAAGATATAAAGCAGATATTTAAACAAGTAAGAGGATATGTAATCTTCCCACCTAACTAATTGTCACTTCGCTTGATGGAATAAATTAATGTCATATGATTCTTTGATTGTATTATAAATTTCATGCCGAACATTCCAAGTCTCACTATTTCCGAATAAATCTTTGCTTTTATCAATAAATTCACAGCGTAAGTCATGGTATTCCTTTTCTGCTTTGTCTCTTTTTTGTCTCATGACATTCATATACCCAAATGCTCCAATCAACAGAAATAAGAGATATAAATTTGCACTCTCTTCTACATATACAGAAAACATGACTGCAAATGAATGAGAATATGGGATAGCTATATGTTTATACAACCAAATAAAATAACAAAATGACGCAAAAATAGTAAACCACATAATAAACAAATGCCGATTTTTTAATTTATCATATTTTTTCTTTTTCTCAATGATTTTTAGGAGAACCTTTTTCGTCGTTCCATCCAAATCATATCTTTCAGGGAAGATTGATCGTTCCAAAGTCACTTCCTCCTTTAAATAGCACATCAAGTCTGATTTACCAAGCGTTGTATGTATAAACAATAATTCCAACACCTTTACTTAACTATATGTGGAGGAAGGACAAGTTAGAATAAGTTATTATGGTTCCATGATAATTTTTAGCGTTTGCCCTAATTGCACTTGATCTGTTGTCATATTATTGGCTGCTTTGATTTTCCCCATACCATCTCCATTGGGATAATATTTTAAAGCTATTCGATATAAATTTTCACCCTTTGCAACCGTATGGTACACAATTTTTTCATTAGGATTTGTTTGACTTGATTCCTCTTCTTTTTGCTTCGGCTCATTTTCTACCTTTTTCTCTGAACGTTGCTTTTCTTCTTTTTCTTCTTTTTGTTCTTTTTGTTCTTTTAGTTCTTTTTGCTCTTTTTGTTTCTCTGCTTCTTTTTTCTTTTCTTTTTCTTTTACATTTTCATCAGCTTTTTCTTTGAATTTATCTGCAGGAATTTCTTCTTTTTTCACTGTTGAATTACTTTCAATTACAAGTTCGTCTTGATTATTGTCACTATCGTCAGGTGTTGTTTTATTATTAGGTGAGTACCCTTTTTGAATATTTACATTTTCAAATACTCCTGAAGTATTCTCTGTTGATAAAAGATTGGAAATATCTTTACCATTTAATATTAATAATAAAGCTACTGGTAGTAAAATAAATAAAAATGCTAACAAGCTAATAATTGGTATCTTTATTTTTTTCTTCTTATTTTTGTGAACAGTACTTCTTGATGGGAGGGAAGATTCTTCTCTTTCCTCTGTAACTGGTACTTCTTCATCACTTGTCACTTTCTTTAATCTTTGTTTCTGTAATTCTGCCTGAACTCTATATGGATCCTCTTTTTTCATAAACATCCCATCCTTACAATTCCCCATAAAATCCCCAACTAAAAGGAGCGGTTATTCCATAGACATTTCCCTTGATATACTCAACTCTTTTGAAATAATTTAAATCGAATAATACAACCGAGTAGGAAATCAATAAGAAAATGCATAATCACTGTCACCCAGAGATTTTCTGTTACTTCAAATAAGATACCGATAACAAAACTTACCAATATGACATTCATAAATAAAAAAGGATTAAATAAATAGCGGTAATGCATCATAGCAAAAAGGAGACAACTTAGCAGCAGTCCTAAATTCGTCTGGATTACTCCTCTAAATAGTATTTCTTCACTAAATGCTACCATTAATGCTATGAATGCAATATGAAAAGGATTCCTATTTTGAAAGACTCGCTTATTCACGCCACCATCATCGTGGTAATGTTTAGAAAATCGTATCATCAAGAATATATCTATTCCTGTTATTGCTAATCCTGCTATTAAACCAATGATAAAATCTGTCTGTTCATACTTAAATACTGTTGTTAACGGAGGTTTCGATTGAAAAATAAAAGTATACAGTATGAAAGCGACAATAAGGAGAATAAATTGTGTTATATACACATTTTTTATTAAGTCTCGGTCTGACAATTGATTAATTAGGGCCGTATATTTTGCTTTATTCATTTATATATCCTACTTTTTTATATTTAAAATAAATGCCAGCTGACTCTTCCAATCCACTAGTACCTCGTCATCCTCCATGCTTTTTTTATGATAGAAATTGGATAACTCTATTCCACATCTATCACAGCAATTTTCATTTTCTTTGCTTTCGTACTTTTCTCCGAAATACTCTAATATATACCTTCTCCGGCAAGATATAGAGTGTAGCCATTCCATTAGGTCTTGCACTTTACGTCTTTTTTCATTTACCCGATTTTCTCTAAAATCATTATATAATTTTAGAGAATGCAATAGCTCGGAGACCGTTTTATTATTCGGTTCAATATAAGACTCCAACACGCGCCATTGGGTCTCGGTAAATAGCATTTCTAATTGATATCCCTCTTTTTTCTGCCATGCTTCAAATGAAGGGAAATTTTTTAAGCGTGCTTTCCACTGATTGATTTGTAATTCATCTGCCAATTCCGATTCAATTAACTGATAAGCAATCCACTCATCGCCTGGAGTATACAGGATGATGGAAACACTCGGATTGCCATCTCTACCAGCTCTGCCTATTTCCTGAAGGTAGGATTCTAATTGTGTTGGCAGATGATAGTGAATAATAAAACGAATATCTTCCTTATTAATCCCCATCCCAAAGGCGCTTGTTGCACAAATAACATCTAATTGTCCTGCTAGGAATTGCTGTTGAACAAGAATACGATCTTCTTGTGTCATCCCGCCATGGTATGCCATTATTCGTTTGGAAGATTTCTCTTTTAAAAAAGCTACTGTTTGTTCAGCTAGCTTTTTGCTAGAGAAATACACAATTCCTTGCCCATCAAGCCTTTGAATATATTCTAAAAGCTTGTCCACTTTTTCTTGAACGTGTGAGACTTCTTCTATATTTATAGCAATATTTGCTCGATCGACAGAATAAATGATTTCTTCTACCATTTCTAGATGTAAGGACTTTATAATATCCTCACGAACTGCTTCCGTTGCTGTTGCGGTTAGAGCTAAAGTTAAGGGATTATTTAATTTTTGTCGAATCTCCCCTAATTTTTGATAATCTGGTCGAAAATCGTATCCCCACTGGGAAATACAATGGGCTTCATCAATAACGAATAGACTAATTTCCATTTTTTGCAGCTGGTCAATGATATGTGGAAATGAAATCATTTCTGGGGATATAAAGATATACTTATATTGCTTAATTTGGCGTAATACTTTATTCTTTTCTGTCGGGTTCAAAAAGGAATTTAAAGCAACGACTCTTTTTTCCCCTTTCATTTTCATTTGCTCCACTTGATCCTGCATGAGTGACAAGAGAGGAGAAATAATAATTACCGTTCCCTCCAAAAGCTTGCCAGCTAATTGATAACACAAAGACTTTCCTGTCCCTGTTGGCAGCATCGCTAATGTGTGCCTCTTGTTAAGAATGGATTCTATCGTTTCTTTTTGCCCACCTCGAAAAGCACTTAACTGATAGTACTTTTTTAAGATTGCTTCTAAATTCATGAAAAATCACCGTATCCTGCCATCACTGCACGTATTTCAAAGTAGGAAACATCTGCTAATTGCTGCTTAATTACCTTTAAAGATTTAGAAGGCGATTGTTCCATACATGCTTTGATTTTTGTTATATTCTCACTGCTCACTAAATTAGCCATAGGAAAGTTAGGCACATTCAACAGTATTTCAATAATATGATCTTCAATTGTACTTTGTTTTAAATTTCTCACGCGAACAATTTGCTCGATACTTAACCCCTTTTGAATTAAATTAAATGTTTTAGCCGTTGACTCCGTAAGTGTAAATGGTTTCTTACCTTCCTTAATCATTTGACTTAACAGTGGAAACTCCCCCTTATCAGATAGAATTTTTTCTATCATGTAATGAAGAATAGCAAGGAAAGATAACTGATAATAGTAAGGATCTAGTTCCAATTCTATTGCTGCTTGCTCTGAAGTTAGACCTATTCTATCACTTCCGGTTAGTCGGATAATAAGAAGTAAAGGATCTAATTCACTCTCTTCCAGACAGTTAACTATTTCTTGGTAGAGATAGTGATTCATTTTACTTCTATCTATAGACGACATAGTATATAAAGTATCCTTCAACCATAGTTGTGTTGCAGGATTTCTTTGTATCGGCATATAGTGATTACTTTTTTTCGATAAGTGAGAAGTAACTTGTACAAATAAAGAAAGTCTTTGCCAATATGGCCCAGTTACTGAATGATATCTCCAGCCTTTCAAATATCTAGGAAATGGATTTTCCTTCAGTAATACTTCTAATTCTAGCTTTCTATCATTTTTAACAAAATAATGATTTTCTCCTGTTTTTTCCAGCCATTCTTCCTTATGTAAAGTATAGATTATTTGATCCAGTTGCTCTCTTGTTAATAAAGGGAATGACTGAAATAGGGAGGTCAGCTGAAAAATATGGATATCTTGGATGGTTTGGGATGACTTTTTTCCATTTAATATATGAAGAATAGAGTAAATAGTTCTTTCTCCATTCATTTTATATAGACACTTTAAAATGATCATTTTAAAAAAGGACATATTTTCATCTTCCTTCAGTTTGACAAATTTTGTTGAAATTTGTTTGTAACATTTCTTATATTTTACCATGAATTTTATTTTATAGTGTAATTTGATAACACATCCTTCACATATTTTTCAATGAAAAGGACTTTAAATACATTGGGAAGCGTTTGAATTTTTGACTATTTTAAGAAAGGTAGTTCTTATTTTCTACTTTTTATCTTTCTTTTATATTGAAAAGTTAAAGATTCAGTCTTACAATAAGATAATAGTAAGGAGTATGCTAGTCATGTATATACTCCGTATGAATAACACTGGAGGTTTTTTTACTCATGGCAAAATATACAATTGTTGATAAAGACACATGTATTGCATGTGGAGCTTGCGGAGCAGCGGCACCTGATATTTATGACTACGATGACGAAGGGATTGCTTTCGTTATGTTAGATGATAATCAAGGAACAGTGGAAGTACCTGAAGTATTATTAGATGATATGTTAGATGCTTTTGAAGGTTGTCCGACAGATTCGATTAAAGTGAGCGACGAATCCTTTGATGGAGATCCTCTTAAATTCGAATAGTGCTCTTTATCATACACAGAACAGAAAGGGATAATAATTCCTTTCTGTTCTTTTATATTTAACGGTTCGAGCCATAAAAAAAACAGTTCAGATAGACACTGAACTGTTTTTCTTGATTAAACATTTCTGGAAGGGATTTGTTTATTAATCCATACACCCATTTTTGAAAATACTAATGCAAAAATGATAGAAATGATTACTCCTTTTAACAAATTGAATGGAATAATCGCTGAAAGAACCGTTTGTTTTAATAAAGTTGTATCAGTCGGTATTTTCATTACTGTATTATAGAATGGCAACATAATAAAGTAATTAAACAAACTTAATAATCCTGTCATTATGATAATACTAAGGGCTAAGCCGATAGCCATTCCTTTTTTGGATTTAATTGCATTATACATAAAATAAGTCGGTAAGATGAAAGAAATTCCAGCGATAAAATTCGCGAAATGACCAACAGGAATTCCAGTATCACTTCCGGTTATTAAATAATCTAATATATTTTTAATCAACTCAACTAATATTCCAGCCCCTGGACCTAAAATAAGTGCAGCAACTAAAGCTGGAATATCGCTAAAATCAACTTTTAAATAACTTGGAAAAGGTGGGATCGGAAATTTGAGCATCATTAGCACATATGCTAAACTACTCATCATCCCAATTAAAACATACTTTCTTACATTCATTTTTTTCTTCATTTTCTTCTCTCCTTCTAATTAGGATCCATCTACCTAAGAAGAAAGATTCAGCAATTTATTAGGAATGCACCAAATAAAAAACCCTCAAGCTCTAGAGACTTGAGGGAGTAATTAAAGGTAAGCAAACTTAATAAACGTTCTTAATAGATAATTTGAACGATTGCAGAACCTCCATCTTCTCCCATCCAGACTTTACTGTCGGTTTTGGAATTTCACCAAATCAACCTACCGTAGTAGGGTCACGGACTTTGAGTACAAACTCATCACCGTCGGTCGGGAATTTCACCCTGCCCCGAAGATAGACCAATATTAATTTGTTTTATTACATAAGTTATTATACCCTAAAGAATAAATATTTGTGAAGAAGTTTGCTTATAAATTCAAACTTTGTTCATAAATTCACAAATATTGTCATTTAAACTCAAAAAGAATTCACAAAATACTATTATATTTATTCATTACTAGAACATAGTATCTTGTGAACTCTTTTCGTGGTTCATCACTCAGAAAAGCTCACTTTTTTACCTTTCTTTATATAGTTTTTATGTATAATCCTCACTTGTGTCTTCTAAAATAAAAGATACTTACTACTTTTCAAATAAATACTTGCTTTTTTGTAGGGTATCGTCGATAATTCCGAGTTATCTTCTTCTATATTAATTTCCATTTCCTCTATACTTCTCCTTATGTATTCTTTTTCTAACTTCTTTTCTTCCTCGTGAACTAAGTTCGCATGTGGTCTGTGGGGAAGGTTTTCGGATCGCTCTGTTATGGCTGCCTCACTCTCTTCTTCCACAGCTATTTTCACTGTCTGTCCTACCTCTACTTCTCCTAAAACTAAAAATGGATTAATAGCGTTTTCCTTTGCAATAGTCCACTCTTTATTATGTATTTCAAAATGCAAATGAACACCAGAAGACTGTCCTGTATTGCCCATTTCACCGATTACTTCTCCTTTTTTTACCAATTGCTTTTCCTTTGCGAATCGTTTATTCAAATGAGCATAGACCGTTTCAAGGTCATTTTTATGTTTAACAAAAATAACATTTCCATAAGATTGGGAATAATAAGATCTGGTTACAATTCCTTCATCAACTGCATAAACGTCTTCTCCCAAATTTCCTGCAATATCTATTCCTTTATGTGCACCATTTCTAGTATTAAAGGTATCCGTAATAATTCCTTCACTGGGCCAAGTCCACGTTTTTGTTCGTTCCGCTAAGGAGAAAGACTGTGCTTGAGAATGCTTCCCTCCTAAAAATAATAAACTGATGAACAAAAGCATAATAGCAGCTATAAGAATCCTCCTAATATAGTCTCCCATTTGGTATCCTCCTATTCTGTCCGTGCCCGACATTCTATTTATGATCGTGTTCTGTTGAATACTATCTATTCGCTTTTGGTTGATAAAATATCATACCAATCGTTATAAAGAATTCCACAAGAAGAGAAGATTTCTTTACAAGAGCGCTTAACTCACTATCCTATTCGCTTATCAGCATTCTATGTATGTTTTAATCGCCTGCAAAGATATATAGAATACTCTCCACACAAGTTTCCTATCTGTCCCTCTCCAATCTTCTCTTTCAACTTATGAGTACATGTTAAAGGTTAGAACTATAGAATACATAGAGAAAAATGCATATCTTTCTTATGTATGTGCCAATAGCTGATTTTAATTGGAAAGAGACAAGATATATTGTCTACATTCTTTCTGATTTTATTCTAGGGTAATTAAAACATCCTAAAAAATGGATAGCGAGACTAAGGGGTAAACGTAAAAAAACATAACCATTAGCAGACCTCATATTGGATTTTTTATATTTTCTTTCTTATGTATGGCTGATTATGGATATTCATACTACGTACACTAAAGTTCACTTCTTATATAATTCTTATTTTCAAACAAGTTTTTTGTAAATTTATGTTAAAATAAAATAGAATGTTAAAGAATTGTTCTTAATCTTTTGGAGATTTAGGTTATACAAATATTCTCTTAATACTAATAGGAAAAAGCTATTAAAGGAGTGTACAGTTTGAAAAAAAATATTAAAAGGAGAAGTGGAAACTTAACATTTGTGAGTGTAATCGCTGGAGGAGTAGCGGGATGGGTAGTCCATACTGGATTAAGTATTATTAGCACTACTGATATGACCCATTTATATGGAATATCTATTTTTTTAGGAGTTATTGTTGGTCTATTGTGGGATATAACTGATAAGTTAAATAATGATTAAGCATCTCTATTTATATATCATTTATCTGAAAATTTATTCATTATATAGGTTTTTAGTAGTTCGAAATAACGAAGTGGATCGGCGCTCGTCCTATGGAAAGCGAAATGTATTCAGTCTGCAGATGATGACCACACACTTTCTTTCTTAAATGAAATAAAACTCCAGAACAATTATTCGAATTTTTAGGATATACATATAATTGTTCGGAGTTTTATTTTGTTGAAATACTTATGTCAAACCCTATCTTAATATGTTTTTTCTCTATATAAAGTGCTAAAGCACGTAAATGAACGATTGTAATATTATCTTTTATATAACTTTACTAGTACTAATAAAAAAGATTCTCTTTTATTATTGCTCAATATCAACTTTATTGGCGGCAACCGGAACATCTAATTCTTTCGTTAGCTCAAATCCACCTACTTCTTTAACATTGGTATTCTCAAACTTTACTGTAGAATATTTAAAATCTTTCGCTGTTAATAAAATGGACTCAATCGCATGTAATGTTTTTTGGTCTTCTTCCATTTTACTTTCATTAGATAAATGAACAACTAGTTCTCCCTTATTCTCGTCTTTTGAAACCTTATCAATATCAATAGTATCAGGGATAGAAGCTACCAAACCATGTGTCTCCATATTATCTTCCATGGCATCAAAAGCATTTTCAATCGTATCATATGGCTTTTCCCAAGGCACATATAATGGTTGATCATCTGATTCATCATTCTCTAAAAGAAAATATGCTCTATTCTCTAATGGTTTATAATCAATACTTGTTTCTTCGCGATTTCCTAGTACTGCTCCTAGTTTACCGTCTGTATAAAACTCCATTTTCTTGGCGCCAATGGTTTGTAACTGCTGCTGAACCATTGTATTAAAAAAGTCTTCAGAATGTGAACCAAAATTTGCAAAATCCTGTTTCACATTTACTTCGATGTAATCATCTCTTAAATCATATGCAAACAGCTCTGGACTAATCGGAAAATTGCTGCTTAACTGTTTGTTAACACCTATTACTTTCTTCACGTTTTCAACATACAAATCAAATCTAGACAGCTGATTTGGATTTTCTACTAAAATGCTGACAGGAACAATAACTTGGACATTTTTATCTGGTATTGGATACGTTAATAATTCTTGCTTTCCTACCTCATTCTCGTAAATAGCCGATGGGATGAGTGAAGTAGTTCGTCTTTCTTCTTGTTCGTCTGCCATGTCATAATTTTCACTTTCAGCGGTCTCAGCTGTATCATAGCTTTTATTTTTCATTTCAGCAGAATTATCAGCCATCTTGCTTTCACCCTTAAAGGAGTCCTCTCTATTACTATCAAAGAAGCTTTGACTAATAATGAACAAGAGCATAACCGTACATACAGTGGCCAGAACAGGCATTAATCTGCGCGATTTTCGTTCTCTCTTCCTTTTCATTTGAATCGTATGATAGATGAATTCTGGACTTCTTTCATCTTTTATATACGGCATTTGTTTAAGCACCAGTTTAATTTTGTCATCATTCCACTTTTGTTTCGGCATAAGAATCCTCCTCTCCATCGTACTCTTCTAAAATGCTCCGCAGTGCTTTGAGGGCACGGTGCTGGGTTGTTTTGACTTTGCTTTCTGTCCATCCTAGTGCTTTGGCTGTTTCAGCAATAGATAATTCTTGAATATACCGAAACACAATAACCATCCGTTGGTCTACTGTACAATATTGCAAGGCATGATAAACACCTTTTACTTCTTCTGATTGCAAGGTGATTTCTTCTGGTAAAAATCCATCTGCTTTTACTTGCTGTTTCGACCAGTCGAACTTATCCATGATACGGTCTTTCCAATTTTTTTGTTTGCGAAAGTGGTCTATTGCGACATTCCTTGCAATACTAAATAACCAGGTTTTTTCAGAGCTTTTCCCCTCAAAGCGATGATAAGATTTAAGTACACGAATATAGACCTCTTGCATTAAATCTTCGGCCGTTTCTTTATGGTTCACCATATAAAATAAAAATTGAAAAACGTCATGATGATACTTATTATAGATTTCATCAAAAACGGAGTTCATCTCATTCCCTCCCCCGTTCACTATATTAGTCGTAAATATAACTTATTTAGTTTCACTCGTTATATGTAATTATTCCATTAGTCTGTAAACACAAGAAAAGATGCCCAGAAAAATTTGACCTCACAAGTTATATCTGTATGTAACAATTTCATACATACAAAATGGAAAATACCTTGCAGGGCCAAATACTTTTTTAGACACCCCATACGTTCTATTATGTTAAATTGTTTCTTGTGAATCAAGAAGAATCGGCACATTCTCTAATTTTCTTCTTTATTTCGAGGTAAAAAGATAAAAAATGTCGTTCCTCGCCCATATTTACTATAAACAGATATATCTCCGCCATGGGAATCAATAATATTTTTGACAATAGCTAATCCCAAGCCTGTCCCAGCATTGCCTCTCGTTCTAGCTTTATCTGCTTTATAAAAGCGCTCAAAGACATATGGTAAATCTTCCTCTGGAATTCCAGAACCGGTATCCTCTACTTCTAGATACACTCCATAATCATCCGATCTGCCTCTTAAAAAGACTGTTCCACCACTTGGGGTATGACGCATACTGTTATCCATAATATTGGTTAGAACTTGTTCGATACGATCTGGATCAAGTTCGTATTCCCCCATATCCTCCGATATAGAGACAGTAAAGGTGATTTCTTTTTCTTTAGCGATAGCATTAAACTTTCTCGCTACGCGATTAATAAAAGGATATAAATCAATTGCTTCCTTCCTTAATTCAAGATAACCTGTTTCCATTCTGGCTAAATCTAAAAATTCATTGACTAAACGACCCATTCGTAATGATTCATCATAAATAATACGAGCCATCTCTCTCTTTTCTTCTTCTGACTCAGCAATATTATCCACAATCGCTTCACTGTATCCTTGTAACATACTTATTGGCGTTCTTAATTCGTGAGAAATATTAGCAATAAAATCAATCCGAAGCTTGTCTAATTTACGTTCCTCTGTCATGTCGCGAATGACGACAATTGCTCCTCTAATATCCTTCTTATCATATAAAGGGCTGACAATCATTACCCAGTTTCTTCCTTGTAAAGTGATTTCATCTATTTGTTCATTACCCGTATGAACAGCAAGCTGGAACAACTTACGTAGTTCTTCTGGGATTTGCGCATGCATATCACTTAATTCGCCTTTTTCATAATACCAATGCTGCAAAAATTTCTCAGCAGGAGGATTCGTAAGTAATAAACTACCATTTCGATTAAGGGTTAGCACTCCATCTGCCATTCCACTTAGAATATTATCTAACTGCTCTTTTTCTTGACTTAAGGCATTCATATTAAAGTTTAATCTTTTCGCCATTTCATTAAATGCGATGGAAAGTTCGCCAATTTCATCCTGTGCCATGATGGGAACCTTTGTTGCAAAATTACCTTGGGCAACTTCAAATGCAGCCTCTCTCATCTTTCTTAACGGAGCAGTAATTCTTGTTAGAAGGAAAAAAGCAAAAATCGTTGTTAAAATAATCGCAATAACAGCTGCTAACACAATAAATTTGGCGGTGGATTGTTTAGATTCATTCATCGATTGTAAGGACTGATAAATAAAAACAGCTCCATCCTCTCCATTTACATGGAGAGGGGATCCGACAATCGCTACTTGCTCAGGTTTATTGTCTTTATTTGTTAATTCTGTCCTTACAACAGCTGTCTTATTGCTTGTCATCACCTTATTTAAGTCTTCATTTCCCTGAATGAAAGAATAAGAAAGTTCTTGCAAGCCATTCTCTGGGTAATAATAAACTTGATCTGGAGAGGAAACGATGATGGCCCCTGTCGAATGATCAAGGAGTTCTCCAACAATTTCTAATCCTATTTGATTATTATGCTCTTTCATTATTTCCGATATTTTTGTCGCAGTATTTGTTAATTCTGTTTCCGTCTGCTCTGTATAATACTGCTCAAAATACTCAAGAAGCATGATTGTTAGAATCGTTAATACAACGGAAACCAATAATAAAAAAGTAATCCAAAGCTTAAATACTACGCTCCGCCAAAACTTCATCCATTGTTAACCTCAAACTTATATCCTACTCCCCAAACTGTCACAATCATGCTTGCTGCTTCTTCTGATACACGGTTTAACTTTTCTCTTAATCGTTTAACATGTGTATCGACTGTTCTTAAATCACCAAAGAATTCGTAATGCCATACTTCTTTTAAGAGTAATTCTCTATCGAATACTTTATCTGGTGACTTAGCTAAGAAATATAGCAGTTCATATTCTTTTGGAGTTAAACTTACTTCTTTTCCACTAGCCAATACGCGATGTGCATCATGATCAATAGTTAATGCTGGAAAGATGATGACATCTTTTGAAGAACTATCACTTTGCTCAAAAGTCGTTTTAGTAGAGCGACGTAATATAGCTTTTACTCGAAGAACAACTTCTCTTGGACTAAATGGCTTTACGATATAATCGTCTGTTCCAACTTCAAATCCTTGAACTCTATTTACTTCTTCTCCCTTGGCTGTAAGCATAATTACTGGAGTAGTCTTCTTTTCTCTTAGCTCCTTGCATACCTCCATACCATCTTTACCAGGCATCATTAGATCGAGTAAGATAACATCATAATCTGTGTTTAATGCCTTAGAAAGAGCACTCATTCCGTCTTCCGCTTCTTCTACAATAAACTCTTCTCTTTCTAAGTACATCTTTAGAAGACGTCTAATTCTTTCTTCGTCATCTACCACTAGGATTTTTATTTCTTTCTCCATCGTTCATACCCTCCTAACAAAAATACACGAAACGATTGTTTTTTTTGCTGTTTCGTTAGCTGCATGTATAAATAAGTGCCATGTTTATTTGTAATAGCAATTTATATTATCGTCTATTATTTATACTGCATTTTTCCAGTTACATAGTAATTTATATAAATGATTTATCTAATCTTCCACAATTATTATAGCATTATTATCATGTAGATATTGTTATCATCCATTGCAATATGTGAAACTTTTATGAACATTTTTGGGTTATTTCTGCCGTATTAAGTAGGTAAGCATTTTTATGCAATGCAAGGACATAGACGCTGAAGAATACAAAAATATATTGGTTATCCTTTTTTCTTTTGCGCTTCTGCTCTTAGTAATTTCACTTCATGTGCAGTTAATTCACGAGCATCTCCAGGCTGTAAGCCATTTAAATTTAAGAATGAATATCTTTCTCTTTTTAATTTCATTACAGGTGTTCCTATCGCCTCAAACATTCTTCTCACTTGGCGGTTTCTTCCTTCATGAATCTTCAGTTCGACAATACTTGTTCCTTTTTTCTTATCGACAGAGAGAATTTTTGCCTTGGCAGGGGCTGTTTTTCCATCCTCAAGCATAATCCCTCTTTCCAGTTGCTTTACTTTCTCCCGAGCAGGGATGCCTTTGACTTTTGCAACATATACCTTCTCAATTTCTCCTTTTGGATGCATCATAAGGTTTGCAAATTCCCCGTCATTTGTTAAAAGAATGATACCTGAAGTATCATAATCTAAGCGTCCTATAGGATAAATTCTTGCTTCAATTTCAGAAAAATAATCCGTTACTACTTTTCTTCCTTTATCATCATTGACACTAGAAATTACCCCTCTTGGTTTATAGAGGATAAAATAAACTGGTTCTTCCCTCTCAACAGGAATTCCACTTACCTCAATTTTATCGTTAGAGCCTACTTTCACACCTAGTTCTTTAACTGTTTTTCCATTAACTTTTACTTTTCCTTCAAGAATTAATTCCTCTGCTTTTCTTCTTGATGCAATTCCAGCGTGTGCAATTACTTTTTGTAGTCTTTCCATCTAAATCACCTCATCCAATTTCTCAACAGTAAAAAATGATTGATCGTTTTTACAAAACATCTTCTAAGCGTTTATTTTTAATCCTATTATTAAAATAGACTAATTTCAAAACCTTGATCGTTCTTTTTTTGCCATTCCTATGAATTATGACATAAATTGACGAAATTTCAAAGAAATCTTTAAATGAGGGATTTGTTCATTAAATTAAATTTTTTATCGTGTGATGTTTTTTCTCATTAACCTTAACAATCTTTTAGAAAGAATCTGCCAAACAAAAAACAAAAATGCCTTAGGAATAGTTCCAAAACAACAAACTTTCCCTAAGACATTTTATAATTATTTACCAAACATTAAAGTTACAACTACAATAGCAGCGATAAATCCAATGAGATCCGCTAGTAATCCAACTTTCAAGGCATCCCCCATTTTCTTTATCCCTACTGCCCCAAAGTAAACGGTCAATACATAAAGAGTGGTATCGGTGCTTCCTTGTATAACAGAGGCAAGCCTGCCGATAAAGGAATCTGGACCATATGTTGCGATTAAATCACTTGTCATTCCCAACGCTGCATTTCCTGATATTGGTCTAATAATTGCTAATGGTGCTACTTCAGAGGGAACACCGATAAAGTCTAATACAGGCTTAAGAAAACTCATAAAAAACTCTAATGCTCCAGATGCTCGAAAAATGGATATAGAAACAAGCATTCCGACTAAATAGGGAATGATGGAGAACGCAATCTGTATTCCTTCTTTTCCACCTTCAACAAAGCTTTCGTATGTTGGAACCTTTTTAAATGTTCCATACAGTAAAATAAACCCGATGAGGGAAGGAATCATCCACAATGAAATTAAAGATACTATCTCCATCATACATCACCCTTTTCTCATTCTCTTATGGTAAAAATAGCGATCAATCAAAATCCCACCTATACAGGAGAAAATGGTTGCGATAATGGTTGGTCCTACTATATCGGTTGGAGAATCAGAATGGTAATTCATTCTGATTGCAATAACCGTTGTCGGAATTAAAGTAATACATGATGTATTTAAGGCAAGAAAAGTAATCATACTGTTACTTGCTGAATTCTTGCCCCCATTCAATCTTTTCAATTCTTCCATTGCTTTAATTCCTAGCGGTGTTGCAGCATTACCTAGCCCAAATATATTAGCAATCATATTCGATAATATATACCCCATCGCTGGGTGGTTTTTTGGAACCTCAGGAAAAAGCTTTGCTACTATTGGTCTAAATAGATTTGTAAGTTTTTGAAGTAACCCAGCCTGTTCTGCTATTTTCATCATCCCCAGCCAGAAAACTAAAACACTTATAAGACCAATACATATTGTTACCGCTTCTTTTGCTCCAGAAAAAATCGCTTTATTTACTTCATCCATCGTTCCATTAACTGCTGCAAAAACAATTCCTATAATAGCTAGTGCTGCCCAAATATAATTAACCATCCTGGCCAACCCCAGTCATTGCTGTAAACATATTCTTAAAATAATCTAGAAAGCTTTTTGATTCTTTTGCCTTAATATGTTTAAAATGAATAGGAACGCTATCTACAAGCTTACTATCTAAATATATTTTTGCTTCTCCTACTATTTCAGGTACTTCTTCCTGATTTTTTTTCCAATTTTTCTTGACCTTTGTTAAGCTATACTCAACCTTAAATAAATCTTCTTCTTTCTCTGTCACTGGGTATTCTAAATCAGACTTTATATAAACTTTATTTTTATAAAATTTATCTTTAACTGTTTTTATTTTCCCTTCCTCAATGACCTGCACTTTTTTATATGTTTTAAACGCGGTTTCAAACATATTAATATGATCATCCCAGTCATCCGGATCATTTAACGTTACTGCTATATACTCTACTCCATCCTTTTCCGCTGTACTGACCAATGTTCTTTTTGCTCTCTTTGTATACCCTGTTTTTCCTCCTGTTGAATGTTCATATAGACTTGTTAAAAGTTTGTTTTTGTTCCTCCAGACCCGATCCCACTCATTATTTGTACTTTCCGAACGATAGCTTTTTGTCCCAGCAATTTTTTTATATGTATCATTATTCATTGCATAACGGGTAAGCAGTGCCATATCGTAAGCTGTAGAATAATGGTCTTCATGATCATCAAGTCCATGAGGATTAGCAAAATGAGTGTTCTTCATGCCGATTTCTTCTGCTTTTTGATTCATTAAATAGACGAAGCCATCTAGACTTCCACCAACAGTTTCAGCAATAGCAACTGCGGCATCGTTTCCTGAGCGAAGCATCAATCCATATACAAGATCTTCGAGCTTAATTTTTTCCCCTTCCTGTAAGTAAATAGATGATCCTTCCGTTCTAATTGCATTACTACTAACAGTCACTGTCTCCTCTAATTTTCCAGACTCCACCGCGAGCAGCGCGGTCATTATTTTTGTAATACTAGCAATCCTTCTTTTTGTATGTGCGTCCTTTTCAAAAATAACTCGTCCAGAGTCTTGTTCCATTAATATCGCACTTTGTGCACTTACATACATTTGTGCACTGCTTTTTTGGGGAATGGCGAGAAACAGAATGGAGGTAATGATTGTAAGAAAAATTAGTTTACGTAATTTCATTTAACACAACCTCGTCTCCTTTAATGGTTTGTACAAGTTTATGAAAAAAAAGACAAGCATATGACTAATAAATAGAGCTTCCTCACAAATAAAATATGCAATCCTATAACGGACTGCATATTTTATAGCATATATTTCTGATATTATTAAATTATGCTTATGACTTCCCTTTAATAGGGGCGCCATTTCAATTCACTTGCTTTTAAAAATCGATTTTCAACATCTTTCCAATTAACAATGTTCCACCAATTATCTACATAATCGCCTCTATTATTTTTATACTGCAAATAGTATGCATGTTCCCAAACATCAAGTACTAATAATGGAATGGTGTCCCACTGGGTTAACAGCATATGTCGTTCAGATTGAAGAACTTCTAGGCGCCTTGCTCGTGGAGACCATACTAAAAGCGCCCATCCAACACCTTCCACCGCTTTTGCTGCTTCCGAAAAGTGTTTTTTAAAAGCCTTAAAACTACCAAAATAACTCCTAATTTCCTCCAGTAACGCTCCTTTAGGCTTGCCTCCACCTTTAGGACTCATATTATTCCAAAAAATTGTATGGAGATAATGTCCTGAACCATGAAATGCTAGCTCCCTAGACCAATGTTTCACAAGAGCAAAATCATTGTTTTTTCTTGCCTCTTTTAGTTTCTCTTCTGCATTATTCAGTCCTGTCACATAGGATTGATGATGCTTTTGATGATGAAGTTCCATAATCTCCTTTGAAATATAAGGTTCAAGGGCATCATAAGCATATGCTAACTGCGGCAACTGATGCTCTCCAGCTGCAATCGTCGGCTCCTTTATAAATATTGTTCCAAGCTGCTGTCTTTGGGCAAAATAGCTTTCCATTTGTTCATGAAGCTCTTCTGCTTCATGCTGAATCCTAATTAATTCCTCTGTTTCGATTGGTTTTCTTTGCACACCTTCCATTAACTGCGTAAATTTATCGAGCCTTTTCCAAATGCTCTCTTCCTTTTGAACTTCTTCCGATTCTAATAACTGCTTTAATTCCTGATTCCAAATCAACACATTTCTAACATATTCATTATAACTACTCATCTATGTGCCAACTCCATTTCCTCCATTATCGTTCTTATAAAAGGTATGATAAAAGGATGAGCATCATGTCTTTAAAATTGCGTCCTCACTGATCTTGATGAATGAGTTCTTATTAAATACGTGAAGAGTTGGACATAGATATTCCAGCTAAAGATTAACCTTATTTTAAAAATAATAAAAAAAGTATCTAAGCCATTGCCTAGATACTCCTTTTTTATTCTTCTATTTGCTGAAACGATTCAAAAAACAAATCAGCCTCTTCTTGATTAAACTCTTCTTCCTTTTCTGTCAATGGAGGTAATTCCCCAATATTCTTTAATCCGAAGTGGTCTAGGAATTCTTTTGTTGTTCCATATAGGATTGCTCTTCCCGCTCCCTCTGCTCTACCCACTTCTTTAATGAGCGCTTTTGCTGAAAGCGTATGAAGTGGGCGTTCTGTTTTTACCCCTCTAATTTCCTCAATTTCTGCTCGTGTAATTGGCTGCTTGTATGCAATGATTGCCAATGTCTCAAGGGCAGCCTGTGATAAGGTAGATGCATGTGGAGATTCCACTAACTTTTTTAGATAATCCGAATGCTGTTTCTTGGTAGCAAATTGATACGTACCAGCGATTTCTATAATAGAAATTCCTCTTGTTTTATCCTTGCGATAATTTTTGATTAGCTCATCTATTAATTGTTCTACTTCTAATTGCTCCATATCTAGAACATGCATTAATTGCTTGACCGTTAATCCTTCATCTCCCGCGGCAAATAGGAGACTCTCAACGATTGCTTTCCAATCATTCACTTTCAATCTGTTATTCAACTTCCTTTCCCATTACAAAAATATCTGCAAAGTTTCCTTCTTGTTCTACAAATATTTGTCGACGCTTTAAAAGTTCTAAAATTGCCAAAAAAGTCACGACAATATGTGATTTTGTTGCGACTGGAAAAAGTTCTGCAAAAGATGTTCTCTCTCTCCGAGTTCTTAAGAATCCAACAATTTCTTCCATTCGACTCTCTATTGGAATTTCTTGCCGCGTGATTTTTGTTGCTAACGGTGACTGTAACTTTTTACGTTTTAGCAATTTTTGAAAGGCAGCAAGCATATCATATAAAGAAACATCTAACTCTTGTTTGATGCTTTCTTCATTACTTACGTTAAAATCTGATAAATCACTTGGAGGTCTTGTAAAAATAAGCCCTCTTTCTAATTCCATCTCTTTAAGATCATCTGCCGCCTCTTTAAATTTACGATATTCTACTAACCTCTCAATTAGCTCTTCTCGCGAATCTTCTTCTGGCTCATACATTAAATCATCATCTAGTAACTCTTCTTCATGCTTTGGTAAAAGCATTTTACTCTTAATCGCTAAAAGAGTTGCTGCCATCACCAAAAATTCACTCGCTACGTCTAATTGTAACACTTGCATGGCATGAACATAATCTAAATACTGTTCGGTAATTTCTGCGACGTTAATATCATAAATATCAATTTCCAATTTATTGATTAGATGAAGAAGCAAATCTAATGGTCCTTCAAAACTATCAATTTTCACATTATATTGCATTATTCTCACCAAAATCCTAATAGAATCCCTTTAACTTAATAATGATAGTATTAATATAAACGAAACACAATAGTTATCCAACAGAAAAATCATCATTTCCCTAATTTTAAGTCTTATCGTTACATTTTTTATCATTTATCGATATAATAACAGACATATAATGGATCCGTTAACCCCATTTTAATTTCAGTAAAAAATAAGGAGATAATAATGTATCCGAATGAATATATAGAGTTTCTAGTACATTTTCATTGTGATCAAGATTATTTTGAGTGTCATGAAATTTTAGAGGAATATTGGAAAAAAGTCGATCCTGGCAATAAAGATTCTATTTGGGTAGGATTTATTCTCCTGGCAGTATCTGCCTATCATCATCGACGAAAAAATTTTAAAGGAGCAGAAAAAACGCTCATAAAAAGCAAACAGCTATTAGAAAAAAAGCAGGATATAATTAAGAAATTAGGTCTTGATAACTCAAAATTACTTCTGTTATTAAAGATACAAGAAGAGCATATTAAACAGCATCATGCCTTCTGTACCTATCATTTACCAATTAAAGACCACAACTTAGAAATGAACTGTATCGATTCAGCACATATTAAGGGACTGAAATGGAAAACTAGAGAGCCGGTTCCTTTTGAAATCATTCATCGTCATATAAGCCGAGATAGAAGTATGGTTATAAAGGAACGAGAAAACGCACTGCTTCAAAGAAAACAAAAGGATAAGCACTTTTAATAGTGCCGTCCTTATCACAAAAGAGGTGTTTTCTTAAAGAACCAATTCAATGGATTCTTCTTAGAAAACACCTCTTTTTTATTTATCTACTTGAACACCATCGTTACACTTAGATAAAAAATTGACAATTAATTCATTTGATTTTAATGTACGGTTCGGATAAAGACCTTTAACAGCTTGAACCATAGCTTTTCCAACACCTTGATGTCGATGAGATGGATTAACAGTTATATGCTGGATGGTAATGGAAGATTCATCTTCAAAGATAACGCCTATTAAGCCAATAATATCTTCCTCATCCTTCCATAAAAATAATTGCCAATTTTCTTCCGACTCATATTGTTTAATTGTTTGTTGTAATACTTTTAAATCTTTTTCTGCAGGCATAAATGAAAGCAATCCCATTGCAATCTTTTCAAATGCCTTTTTATATCGAATAATCATTAATATCCCTCATTATTTTTAAAACATATTCACTAACAGTTTTCCCATCAAAAATAAGATTCAATCAATCTCCTGATGTTAAATTAAAAATTTTTCATCTTTATGAAACTGAAACGAATTTTTATCATCCTCTTCCTTTTGTAAGAATCATTTAGGACCGCCCCAAAAATATGATAAATGTTATTGGTTCTATCATACATAAATTAGCGATATTCTTCAATGAAAATCTTTTAAGCATAAGGATTCATTCCTACCTATGCCAAATTACCCTTATAGAGATAATACTATTTATCCAGGCCTTTCATCCGTATACATCCGTTGAAGAGAATTTTTAAGGACTTCTAAAATTTCTGGTTGTCCCTCCTCGTCTTCGTTGCTAATAATTTATCCGCTAAACTTTTTTAAATTTATTTCCAATATCATTCCCTTTACTTCCTTCACTTCTTATTATTCTTGCCCGTTGATCGCTTTGTTGTTTACCCCCGAACAAGTCAACTCTGAATTCTACACATAAAGATTTTGAGAAAATGGCTATCTAGCTTCTTAAAAGAAAATCATTTTACTTTCCAAACTAAATCAAAATATTTACCACTTTAAATTTATTTAATACTATATAAAATATGCATCCTATGCAAAAAAGCTACAGAAAAACTTTATTTTTTCAGGAGTTATAGTGAATAATAAAGGGAAAGAAGACAATATAACTAGAAGAGGAAACTTATTATGGTTGAGTTACGTCTATTAGTTGTAGTTATTTTATCTCACGCAAATTTATGCTATTTTAACCAAATATGGATAGCACAACTTTTCACCTAGTTCAGCAGAAGGAAAACAGGAGGTTAACGAATGAAAAAAAATAAATGGATATGGATGGTCCTAGCTTTCTTACTATTAATACCGATTCCAGCTTATGCTGATGTAGCAGTTGGTGACATGATTGTTACCCTTGGCGAAAACTTAACACCGGAACAAAAACAGCTTTTATTAACAGAAATGAAAGCACCTGAAGATGCAGAAATTATTACTGTTTCTAATAAAGAAGAGCACCAATATTTAGGGAAGTACATTTCAAAATCGTTAATTGGTACTAGAGCGATTTCTTCTTCGGCCATTACAATCGGGGACAAAGGTACTGGAATTCAGGTTACTACCAAAAATATCAATTGGGTTACGGACGAAATGTACATTAATGCCTTGATTACTGCTGGCGTAAAGGATGCAAAAATTTATATTACTGCCCCTATTGAAGTTTCTGGTACAGCTGCATTAACAGGAATTATTAAAGCATACGAAGTTTCAACAGATACTGTTATCCCAGAAGACGTAAAGCAAGCTGCCAATGAAGAGATGGTGGAGACAGCTAATTTAGGGGAAGATATCGGACAAGAGGAAGCTACTGCTTTAATGGCTAAAGTGAAGGAGCAAATAGCAGAGCAAAAACCTAAAACAGTTGAAGAAGTACAAACAATTATTCAAGATTCTGCTAAAGAATTAAATATCAGTTTAACGGATGAACAGCTTCAAAGTCTTATTTCTTTCTTTAATAAATTAAAAGAACTTAATATTGACTGGAATCAAGTTGGAAATCAACTGAGTGAAGCAAAGGATAAATTAACTGGCTATTTAGAAAGCGAAGAAGGAAAAGGGTTTTTAGCAAAGATTAAAGAAGTCTTTACAAGTATCGTAGAAGCAATCAAATCTTTCTTCTCTTAACTATTATCTACTCAGATAAAAAAGGGAGTCCTAGCGACTCCCTTTTTTACCTTTATTTTTTTAATGAAGCTGTTTCTTTTAATGGCAAGTCTAAGCGTAATAAATCTTCAAATGATTCTCTCTTCACTACTAATCTTGCTTCTCCATTTTCCACGAACACAACAGGTGGTCTTGGGATTCGATTATAATTATTTGCCATCGAATATCCGTAAGCTCCTGTACAGAAAACAGCAAGTACATCATGATCCCCTGCTTTTGGTAAAGGAAGGTCCCAAATAAGCATATCTCCTGATTCACAGCACTTTCCTGCAATAGAAACTGTCTCATCTGGGGCTTGCAGCGGTTTATTTGCCAGTACCGCTTCATATTTGGCCTGATATAAAGCAGGACGAATATTATCGCTCATCCCTCCATCTATTGCCAGGTAATTTCTGACATTCGGTACTTCTTTTCGTGAACCGATTTTATATAAAGTCGTTCCTGCATCCCCTACAAGAGATCTGCCTGGCTCAATCCAAATTTCCGGCATTTGCATTTCTAAGTTGTTAACTTGTTCCTTTACTTCCTTGATAATTACATCTACATACTCAGCTGGCTGAATAGGCTGGTCTTCCTCGGTATAACGAATACCAAATCCACCACCTAAATTTAATACTCTTGATTCAAAATGATGATTGGCCTTCCATTCTGATAACTGTGCCATTATTTTTTGGGCAGCGAGAACAAAACCTGTTGTATCAAAAATCTGAGACCCAATATGACAATGAAGGCCTAGTACCTCTATATACGGCGATTTAATCGCTTCTAACAATGCTTTTTCTGCTTGTCCATTTTGTAAATCAAACCCAAATTTAGAATCTTCCTGACCAGTTAAAATATAATCATGAGTATGCGCCTCAATTCCAGGAGTCACTCTGAGTAAGATCGACATTTTCCTATTTTTTTCTTCACATAGTTGAGTAAGCATCTCAAGCTCATAAAAATTATCGACAACGATGCAGCCAATCTGTTTGTCAATTGCCATTATAAGTTCTTCTTTACTTTTATTATTCCCATGAAAATGGATTCTTTCTACAGGGAAATCTGCAGCGATTGCTGTGTATAACTCACCACCGGAAACCACATCTAATGATAAGCCTTCTTCGTTTGCTAGTTGAACCATTGCTATAGTAGAAAAAGCTTTACTTGCATAAGCTACTTGAGCTTTTACTCCAAGTTGATCAAAAGTCTGCTTAAAGCCTTTCGCCCTTTCTCTAATTAATTCAACATCATATACATAAACAGGTGTTCCAAATTTTTCGACTAATTCCAGCGTATCGACTCCACCTATTTCAAGATGACCTGCATCGTTCACTTTCGAAGTTCCGTAATAGTGCATAGATTCCCCTCTATTCTTCTATAAAATTATATCCCCTATTAAAAACAGACAGTCTACTTAAAGAAGAACTTGTCTGTTTGTGAAACATATAAATATCATCATTATTAACATTAGTCTCACCGTGATAAACTTGAGAAAGAAGCGCTAATGAAAGTTTCACTTTATTAATAATTCTGTTTAATTATCCAAATGTACCATAAATTCAGCCAATTCTCAAGTAGCTGTTTAGCTAATTTAACAAAGGAGCGGACAGATTATTTCCTGTATTAAAAAGAAGTAATCGGTCCGCATAAATATACTTTCACTATCTCTTAACTCGATCCCGTGGATGCAAATGACTTGGTCTAATTTTATTTCCTGGAACTGCACGGCGAATGAGAATTTGGGACAAAGCTATTGGATGAAAAGGAATAAATGGCCATAAATATGGAACATTTAATGTGGTTGTTCGAATTAAAAATAGAAGGTACAGGGTCATTCCAATAACAAAGCCAGGTGTATGAAAAATGGCTACAACGATTAACAAGGCGAGTCGAACAATTTTGTTAGCAATCCCAAGTTCATAACTAGGTGTAGCAAAGTTACCTATTGCAGCAACTGATACATACAGAATAACTTCTGGAACAAATAGTCCAACATCAATCGCAATTTGCCCAATAAGAACAGCTGCTATCAATCCCATCGCGGTTGACAATGGTGTTGGAGTATGAATGGCAGCAATCCTTAAAAATTCAAGCCCGAGGTCTGCAATGAAAATTTGTACAACAATTGGAATGTTTGTTGTTTCATTTGGCCCGATAAAAGCAAGCCTTTCTGGCAGCAGGGATGGCTCCAGCACAGCTAAAAACCAAAATGGCAGGAAAAAGATAGAGGCAATAATCCCTAAGAAGCGAATCCATCTCACAAAGGTTCCAACCATTGGCGATTGTCTATATTCCTCTGCATGCTGCAAATGATGAAAAAAAGTTGCTGGTGTTATAATGACACTTGGAGATGTATCGACATAAATAATGACATGACCTTCTAATAAATGGGTCGCAGCTACATCTGCTCGTTCCGTATATCTTACGAGAGGGTAGGGATTATAGCCTTGCTTTAATAAAAACTCTTCAATCGTTTTATCAGCCATTGTTAGTCCATCTGTTTTTAAGCTTTTCATTTCCTTTTTTACAATTTCAATTAAATCAGGATCTGCCACTCCATCAATATACCCTACGGCAATATCGGTTTTAGAACGCTCTCCCACTCTCATAATCTCAAAGCGCAATCGTTCATCTCTAATCCTTCTTCTAGTGATAGCAGTGTTAACGATAATATTCTCAACAAATCCATCGCGTGAACCTCTGACTACCTTTTCTGTATCTGGTTCTTCTGGCATCCTTCCTGGATAGCTTCGCACATCAATAATAAGACCATGATCGTATCCTTCTATAACAACTGCTACTAATCCAGACAGAACTTGGTCTACTAATTCATCCATTTTTTCAATAACTTGTACACTTTGGTGGACCAATTGATTCTGTATGATTTCAAATGTATCTCTTGCTTGCGATTTACGATCCGTATCATTTAAAAATAGTAGCTGCTCCAATAATTCGGCAATCAACGCACTATCACATAGTCCATTTACATAATATAAATTGACTTCTTTTCGCATTACTTTAAATTTTCGAACACCCAGATCGAAGCTAGTTCCAAGCCCAACCCGATCCTTCATATACTTTTCGATTTTATCTAGTTCTTCGTATATCTGGATCTTCTTTTCTGTCTTGCTGCTCATAAAAACCACTTCTTTCTAAAATATATTCTACTGCTTTCCGTGTTATCGGGGCACCTTTTTCATAAGAGTCTTTTTTCCCCATCTTCCCAATGTCTCCAATGCCAACAACAAGCGGAAGATTTAATTCATCTAGAATATACACAGTATCTCCATTCACTCTTCCTAACTCCATTTCTGGAATTCCATATTTGTCAACTCCATATGGCGTCAATTCACCATCTTGGTCGATGGCAACATCAATTTTTGTCCATTCCTCTCGTCTTGTTCTGCTTGCCACGGCAAGTACTCCCAAGACTTCTAAATCAGGATGAGTAGCTATGTATTTTAGTGCACTCTCGCCATTTCCTTCTCCCACAAAGCCACTATCATCAAACATAACTAGTACTGGATCATTTTTCGCTTGCTTAATAAAAGTTAATATTTCTTCTCCACTATGATTGCTTGGATTTCCAAAGGAGGTAGAGATACATCTTCCCCCAACGTCCTTCGCAACCATTTCAACAGCTCTTCTGGCATATTCATCTCCATCTGTTATTAAGATTACTTTTCTCCTATTTTCCATTTCCCATACTTCCTTTCTTCTCCATTACATTCAGCCTCAAGGAATAAAATATATCCAATGAAATAAGGAGCCAAAGATCTTACCAAATACAAGAGCCATCATTAATACTAATAATTTGTCAGCAATTCCAATTCGCTTTGCTAAAAGGGGGAATACATCCAGCACTTCTGTTAATGCTGCTGCTATCATTCCAATATAAATTCCTCCTGCAATGCCTATTATGATAAGTAGAAATGATGGTAAGGAAAAACTAGGTTCTCTCAAGAAAGCAAGTGTCCCAGAAACAGCTCCTAAAACAGCAGCCCATTCATATGCATAAATCTTACTAAAGGTTTTGGTTAGCTGTGTCAGTCTTGGGATAATACCAAATACGGTTAAAAAGGCTACGTAACCAGCCCCAACGGTTATTCCCCACGCTAACCCGACAAAAATCACAAATAAGATATTAATGATCATCTGATTTTTTTATGCTTTCTTTATTTTCATGCATAATCATGTACTGATCTAAGGACTGCTGATAATTGAATACTTCCACTTCTAATGGACTAGGCTCTTCATTAAGGCGTTTCTTAAACACATGGTTGAAAAAAATAACCATTCCTAAACCTAATCCTACGGAATAAGGAATCTGAAAAATTAATGGTTTTTCGACTTCCTTCCCTGTAATCATTTTATAAACTCTCTGATGGACAGATTGCATGCTTACATCTTCATGAAAGTTCATAATCGTTAATCCAGAACCAATAAAAAGTAATAGCCAAACTAGGATAAATAACGGAAGTGTTACTTTCCTCTTCTTAAAAACAACCTCAATGATCGTTTGAGCTGGTCCTATTAATTGGATTTCTACTTCTTTATCGATTTTTTTAATTTCGCGAATAACTAACGTACTATCAATAATGATAATATTCTTATCTTGTTCTGTAATATGGTATAGACATACATCCTTTAGTGTAGACAGCAATTCATCTGTTGCAATGATTTGTGCAAGATCTTTCAGAAATATCCGTTCATTTGACTTTTTTTGAATGCGATGTCTCATTCTGATATATATTGTCTCTGCCATTTTTTCACGTCCTAACACGTTGTTTTCACCATGACTGTAGTATTCGATTATCATGATAAAAATATGAAAGACTGTTAAATGGTAATTTTTTCACTTTATATATAAAAATAAAATAGCCGCCAATCCACGATGCGGACTGACGGCTATTATCTTTAAAGATCCATTTGCTCTTTCATTTGTATTAATATTTTTTTCTCCAACCTAGAAACTTGAACTTGAGAAATCCCAAGCCTCGTCGCTACTTCGGATTGAGTCTGATCTTTATAATATCGTAAATAAACAATCAGACGCTCTCGTTCATCAAGCTCCCTAATAGCTTCCTGTAAAGCAATCTTATCAAACCATTTCCCTTCATTTCCATCATCAATTTGATCCAGTAATGTAATGGGATCCCCATCATTTTCATAAACAGTCTCATGAATCGAGGATGGCGTTCGTGCAGCTTCTTGTGCGAGAACGATATCTTCTGGAGGTATCTCTAAAAACTCGGAAAGTTCCCCGACTGTTGGTGTTCTGCCATATTGCTTCGATAACTCGTCCTTCGCCTTTCGAATTTTATTACTTAATTCTTTTAACGATCTACTAACCTTTACCGTCCCATCATCACGGATAAATCGTTGAATTTCTCCAATAATCATTGGTACTGCATAGGTAGAAAATTTTACATCATAGCTTAAATCAAATTTATCAACTGATTTTAATAGCCCGATACATCCTATTTGAAATAAATCATCAGGATCATATCCCCTATTTAAAAATCTTTGTACGACTGACCAAACAAGACGCATATTTTTCTGAACGATAGTATCTCTTGCTGATTGATCTCCATCTTGGCTTAGCTTTATTAAGTCCTTGACTTCATGGTCTTTTAGATACGTTTCCTTCTTGTCTTTCTTTACCTCCACATCCATAGACGATTCTCCTTAATTGCTTAGCATTTTGCTTTTCATTAAATGCTTACGCAGACGAATCTCTGTTCCGCTATCTGGACTTGACTGAATTTCGATTTCATCCATAAAATTTTCCATGATGGTAAATCCCATACCAGATCGTTCAAGTTCTGGTTTTGTCGTAAATAATGGCTGTCTTGCTTCCTCTACATCGAAAATTCCTTTCCCTTCATCTCTGATGGTTAAATCAATGTATGAATCTTCTAATATAACAGAAATATAAACAATTCCATTCGGATCATTTTCATAACCGTGGATAATGCAGTTAGTCACAGCTTCTGAAACAACTGTTTTAATTTCCGTTAATTCATCCATTGTTGGATCTAACTGTGTAATAAATGCAGCAACCGTTACACGTGCAAATGACTCATTCTGGCTAAGTGCGCTAAATTGAATATGCATTTCGTTTCTCATTTTAAGCTACCCCCAATCGTTGTAGGGCAAATTCTTCATTTGTTTCCAGCTTCATAATTTTAAACATACCAGACATATCAAATAAACGCTGAACACTTGGAGAGATAGCACAAATGACCATTTCTCCTCCAAGCTGTTTAATTTGCTTATATCTTCCCAATATAACCCCTAAGCCAGAACTATCCATAAATGTTAAATGTTCAAGATTTAACACGATATGACGAATACTATAGCTCTCTATTGCAGTTGTTGCTTTTGTCCGTAATTCTTCTGCATAGTGATGATCCAATTCCCCAGATAGGCGTATACAAAGTACATTGTTTTTTATTTCCAACTCAATATTAAGACTCACTAGAATAGCCTCCTTATTTGGTTTAAAGAAACTATTCTAGGTTTTCATGCAATTTCCTTCTCCACAGACAAAACTAGTGTTCTTTCGCTAAAAACAGAAGGAAAATAAATGAATTCGACAAAAGAAATAAAACTATTCTGTTTTTGTAAACATTCCGGCAGATCGTTTAAATAATGTCCACCATTTTGCCGATTTCACTTCTTTTTGTGCTACCAATGGACTTGTCACAAGGGTTTTCCCGTCTTGTTTATAGGTGATTTTTCCAATCTCCTGTCCTTTTTCAATTGGAGCCTTTAATTTTTTATGCATCGTAATTTCTTTCTGTAATTTATCGATTTGCTCCCCTTTTTTCGTTAAGATAGAAATTGGTTCGCTCGTAACGGCTGTTACTTCTTTCTCTGATCCTTTGCTTACTTTTACTTTGCCAATCGCTTCTTCTCGTTTATGCAAAGGATGTGTTTCATATTGACTAAATGCATAATCCAGCATTTTTGTTACTTGAGCGTTTCTTTCTTTCGAGGTTGGCGCACCGAAAACAACTGCAATTACACGCATTCCATTTTTCATAGCAGTTGCGGTCAAACAATATTTTGCTTCAGCCGTAAACCCTGTTTTTAATCCGTCCACGCCTGGATAAAACTTAACAAGACGGTTTGTATTAACTAGCCAAAACTTCTTCTCGGTATCTTCTCTTAAATAATCTTCATATGTGCCAGTAAATTTCGTAATATCCTCATATTTCAGCAACTCTTTTGCCATTAATGCCATATCTTTTGCAGAACTGTAATGATCTGTTACTGGAAGTCCTGTAACATTTTGAAACTTAGTGCTTTCTAAGCCTAATTCTTTTGCTTTTTCATTCATTAATTGAACAAACTCTTCTTCAGATCCTGCTAATCTTTCCGCAACTGCTACAGCTGCATCATTTCCAGATCCAATGGCAATTCCTTTTAACATTTGCTCGGTTGTCATCTCTTCCCCAGGTTCAAGGAAAATTTGTGAGCCTCCCATAGATGCCGCATGCTCACTTGTACGTATTTTCTCATCTAACTTTAATTTTCCTTGATCAATTGCTTCCATGATCAGAAGCATCGTCATTATTTTTGTCATACTGGCAGGAGGAAGTTTTTCCTCGCTGTTTTTTTCATACATAATAGTTCCTGTATCTCGATCAATTAAAATGGCTGATTTTACATTTTCAACTAATTCTTGCTTTTTCTCAGCAGCTAAAGTGCCCGGTGCCAAAATTGATGTCATAAAACAGGTAATGATTAACAATGATATGATGCGTTTCATCTATTGACCCTCCATTCTATATAGCATCCATTTTTTCCAAAAAAAACAAGTTTATACAGTCAATGAAGAATATTCATGAAATAATTTGAATAGCACTAAAGGAAGATAGAATGTTTCATGCATTTTATAGGTATCGTTAGGCTAGTTTACTGATCTAGGTTATAATGAATGGAGTTCAAAGGAGGTTAACAATTGATTCATTTAAAGACACCTGAGCAAATTGAAAAAATGAGAAAAGCAGGAGAAATTCTTGCTGATTGTCATAAAGAAATTAAAAAGTTAATCAAACCGGGTATTACTACGGAAGAAATCGATGTATTTGCGGAAAACTTTATTTTACAAAGAGGAGCCACTCCAGAACAAAAGGGCTATCAAGGTTATCCATTTGCAACTTGTGCATCTATTAATGACGTAATCTGTCATGGTTTTCCTTCCAAAAATCCCTTGAAAGACGGAGATATTGTTACGGTAGATATGGTAGTAAACTTAGATGGATGGCTTGCTGATTCCGCCTGGTCATATCCGGTTGGGAATATCTCCGAAGAGGCAAAAAACTTATTAAAAACAACTGAAGAGGCATTATACATAGGAATAGAACAAGCAGTCGTCGGAAACAAAGTAGGCGATATCTCCCATGCCATTCAAATGTTCGCAGAAGCAAAAGGTTATGGGGTAGTGCGAGATTTTGTAGGACATGCAATTGGCAGAGAAATGCATGAACTCCCACAAATCCCTCACTATGGCCCTCCACATGTTGGCACACCTCTTAAAGAGGGAATGGTTATTACAATTGAACCAATGTTAAATATCGGTATGTATCATGCCAAGGTTGATTTGGATGGATGGACAGCACGAACTGTTGATGGCAGCCTTTCTGCGCAATATGAACATACCTTAGCCATTACAGCTAATGGACCAGTAATCTTAACAAAACAATAAGACAAACACCCAATGGCAGATTGCAAGCCATTGGGTGTCTTTTTGTTATCCTGAAAATATTCATATATTAAATCCAAAAAAAATGAACTTTTTAAACGCTACAATACTCTTATAAGCGAGAGGTGAAGACATGAATGATGAACAACTTGTACAGAAGGCAAAAAAGCGGAATAAAAAAGCCTTGCTTCAATTAGTGATGCAGCAAAAAGACGATTATTATCGTCTAGCGTATTCCTATATGGGGAATTCTCATGATGCGATGGATGCAATGGAAGAAATGATCGTCATCTTATATGAGAAAATTGCTCAGCTCGAAAAAATTGAATCTTTCTATAGCTGGAGTAAAACTATCTTAGTGAATATTTGTAAGGGGAAATTAAAAAAGGAACGTAGAGAAATAGTTATGGATGACTTAGAGCAGCACAATCTTTTACATACAACCGATCCATATAAATATTCAGTAGAAACACTAGACATTATACAATTATTAACAAAATTAACCCCAGTCCAAGCGGAAGCAATCAAGCTAAAGTACTTTCACGATTTCGATAATGAGACGATTGCCAGCATCATGAAAGTATCTACCGGCACCGTAAAATCTAGAATACACAATGGCTTAAAACGATTAAAGAAGATGTATGGAGGGGAAGACAAGTGAAATCTTTAGAGGATAAACTACTAGAGGAAAAAAAGAAAATCGCAGAAATAACAGCTCCGCCAGAATTAGAACAGCGACTAAGCAAAGCACTTTTTGATAAAAAAACAAACTCTCCTAACCTAAAGAGATGGTACCCCTTATCTGCTGCTGCAATTATTCTCTTAATTTTTATGACGTATCAATCAAGTGCATTGGCTTATTACGGCAAAAAACTGTTAGGATTTGATACCATTATGAATCAATCCTTAAAAGATTTAAATGAAAATGGATTCGGACAAAATATTGAGAAGTCTTATCTATTAGAAAATGGTACTGTATTAACAATCAATGGACTTATGTCCGATGAAAATAGATTGGTTGTTTATATTACATTAGAAAATGATAAAGGCTTGCCAGATGATCTAGATCATATTTTTTCTCCAAGGAACATTACTGGTTTTTTTACAAATGCAAAAATGAATAGCTCTGTTTTTGAAAAAAATGATGACAAAACAAAAATCACGGGAATATTAAATTTTGATCCCATTAATGCTTTTTCGAAAAAGCTCCAGCTGCACTATGTTTACTGGAAAGATGATGAAACAATGGAAGGTACAACTGATATCTCCTTTCCCTATAATCATAAGGAAGCATTACAAACAAAAATGAAGCAATCTATTAATAAAAAATGGAATGTAGATAAAGGTACTATTCATTTTAAAAGAATCACAGCTACTCCTACTCAAACGGTTATAGAAGGCTCGTTTCATGTCGATAATTATGACCGACTCAATTATGGTTTTAATGGAGTAGAGCTAGTCGCAAATGGTAAGCCTCTCTCCCAAGAAGGCTATACTACTTCTTCATCCATTAACAAAAACAATACATTTTCGATTGAATATGATGGCCTTCCAGAAGATATCCATTCACTCGAAATTCACATGAAAGACTTTATCGGTTATAAATCGATAAATAAATCCATTGCGCTTACAGAGAAAGAAGAAAATAGAGTAATACCATTAGAGAATGATGAATTAACCATAAAGAACATCCAGTTAAATGATATGCTATCAATAAGTATCTCCACGAGTGATTCTGTTTTATTCGATAAAGTAAGTATTATTAACGAAGAGCAAAAAAGAATTCCTTTAAAAACAACAACCAATCACCAGTTGATCACTAACAAGGATGGAACAATTAATAATGAGCGATCATTGCTATTTGACACAAAATCTCGGCCGCTGGAACTGCATATTGGCGGATTGCATTATGTGAAAAAGTACAATAAAACTTTAGCTATTCCTCTTCAATAAAGAAAGCAAAAGACTCACAAATGATCAGCAATTACGCTAGCTTCAATCGTGAGTCTTTTCTTCTTATTCTGTAATTATTTCATAAATTAGCGTAGGGGCTTTTACTTCATTGGGTGAAAGCTTTATATTTTCAACCAATTTTTTTATTACATCGTCTACTTCTTCAGTATTGCTATAAATTGTAACGAGTGATTCGCCAGCCTCCACTTTATCTCCTATTTTCTTGCGTAAAACTAAGCCTACCGCCAGATCAATTTCTGACTCTTTTGTTGCTCGGCCAGCTCCTAATAACATAGCAGCAGTCCCAATGCTGTCCGCTGTTATTTCTGCGACATAGCCTGATTCTCTTGCTGGAAGCTCCGTTATAAATTTAGCTTTAGGTAATAAATCTGTTTGATCCACAACAGAAGCATCACCACCTTGGGAACTTAAGAAAATTTTAAACGTTTCGAGCGCTTTGCCATTATCTATTACCTCTTGCAGCATTTCTCTCGCTCTATCCGTTGATTCTGCCTTTCCAGCTAAATAGACCATATGACTTCCTAAAGTTAAACATAGTTCCGTCAAATCTTCTGGTCCATGCCCCTTTAATGTATCAATTGCCTCTTTTACTTCTAGTGCATTTCCGATTGCATATCCTAAAGGCTGACTCATATCAGAAATAACCGCCATTGTTTTCCTGCCCACATTATTCCCTATTTGCACCATTGCTTCAGCAAGCTCTCTGGATGCATCCAATGTTTTCATAAATGCTCCAGCACCTGTTTTCACATCTAAGCAAATAGCATCCGCACCTGCTGCAATTTTCTTACTCATGATACTGCTGGCAATCAATGGAATACTGTTAACAGTCGCGGTTACATCTCGTAAAGCATATAATTTCTTATCAGCAGGAGTGAGGTTCCCACTTTGTCCAATAACCGCTAATTTATTCTTATTTACTAGATCAATAAACGCTTCTTTTTCTATTTCCACATGGAAACCTTTTACTGATTCTAATTTATCGATGGTTCCACCAGTATGACCGAGTCCTCTTCCACTCATTTTCGCCACTGGAACACCTACTGATGCCACTAATGGTCCCAATACTAATGTGGTAGTATCGCCAACTCCCCCAGTTGAATGTTTATCCACTTTAATTCCTTCAATGGCAGATAAATCAATGACATCTCCTGAATGAACCATTGCCATTGTTAATTCAGCACGTTCAGCTGCTGTCATATCTTGAAAAAACACAGCCATACTAAATGCACTCATTTGATAATCAGGAATCGTTCCATCTGTATAGCCTTTAATAATAAAAGAGATTTCTTCTTTGGATAATTCTAAACCGTTCCTTTTCTTCTCAATTAAATCGACCATTCTGAATGCCATAATTTGAATTCTCCTTCATATGTATGGAATTATTTTCTTTAAAATTGCAAAAACCCAAGTCAAATTACTGCTTTTTTTTAATTTTTTGATTTATGTAAACGGTGTAAAAATATAGCTGTCTAAAGAGTTACCGGTAAATCAGTAACTCTTTAGGATGAAAACTTCATTATGCACCTATATGTTTAATTAGCTCTTTCACATATTGCAGGAAGTTTGCTTTTACCTTTTCTGTTGTTTCGATTACTTCTTCATGATTCAGTGGTTGATCTAGAATACCTGCAGCCATATTAGAAATACAAGAAATCCCTAATACTTTCAGACCTGCATGACGAGCGACTATTACTTCTGGAACAGTCGACATCCCCACTGCATCGCCGCCTAATACGCGAAGCATTCTTACTTCTGCTGGCGTTTCATATGATGGACCTGTGTTTCCCACATAGACACCCTCCTGAATACTCAGTCCAATACTGCTTGCGACCTTGCGTGCTGTTTCACGCAGACTTTTGCAATATGCTTCTGACATATCAGGGAATCTCACCCCTAACTTACTGTCATTTGGTCCGATTAATGGATTGGTGCCCATATTATTAATATGATCAGAGATTAGCATTAAATCACCAGGTGCAAAGTTTTCATTCACCCCGCCTGCAGCATTAGTTACAATTAATTTTTCTACTCCTAATTCCTTCATAACGCGAACAGGGAAAGTTACTTTATCAAATGTATACCCTTCATAAAAGTGGAAACGACCTTGCATTGCTACCACTTCGATCCCCTTAATTGTACCGAATACAAGTTGTCCAGCGTGACCTTCTACTGTTGATACCGGAAATTCTGGGATTTCTTCATAAGGTATTTTTACTGGATTTTCGATTTCTTCTGCAAGAACTCCTAAGCCAGAGCCAAGAATTAAACCAATTTTAGGTGTTTTTGCATACTTTTGTTTTAAAAAATCAGCTGATTGCTTAATCATCGTATAATTCATTTTTTATTCCCCTTATATTAAGTCATTTAAGAAGCTTGTGCCATGCTTTGGCATCTTCACGCTGAAATTATCTGCTACCGTTGCTCCAATATCAGCAAACGTTTTACGTAGAGGCAGTTCTTTCGGTTCCTTTAAAGATTTGCTATATACTAATAACGGCACATACTCTCTTGTATGATCTGTCCCATGATGGATAGGATCATTTCCATGATCTGCGGTAATGATTAACAAATCATCTTCCTTCAGTAATTCCAATACTTCTGGCAGTCTAGCATCATACTCCTCTAATGCCTTTCCATAGCCAATTGGGTCTCTTCTATGTCCAAATAAAGCATCAAAATCTACTAAATTTAAGAAGCTTAGACCTGTAAAATCCATTTTTAATGTATCTACTAGTTTGTCCATCCCATCCATGTTAGAGACCGTTCTCAATGATTTGGTCACACCTTCTCCATCATAAATATCAGAGATTTTCCCAATAGCAATACTCTCAATTTGATTATCTTTCAATTCATTCATTACTGTCCGATCAAATGGCTTTAGGGCATAGTCATGACGATTTGCAGTACGTTTAAAGTTGCCTGGTTCGCCAATAAATGGTCTAGCAATAATGCGACCAACCATATATTTCTCATCGAGTGTCAATTCTCTTGCTAATTCACAAATACGATACAATTCATCTAAAGGAACAATGTCTTCATGTGCAGCAATTTGCAGTACAGAATCTGCTGAGGTGTAGACGATTAAAGCACCGGTCTTCATATGTTCTTCACCTAGCTCATCTAGAATTTCCGTTCCACTAGCTGGTTTATTTCCAATAATCTTGCGTCCAGATTTTTTTTCGATTTCATTTAATAGTTCATCTGGGAATCCTTCCGGGAATACGCGGAATGGTGTTGCAATGTTTAGACCCATTATCTCCCAGTGTCCAGTCATGGTATCTTTTCCGTTTGATGCTTCTTGCATTTTTGTATAATAAGCAAGTGGATTATCAGCACGCTCAACACCAGCAATTTCCTCAATATTACTAAGACCTAATTTCGCCATGTTCGGCATATGAAGACCATTCATTCTTTGAGCAATATGCCCTAATGTATGTGCTCCTTCATCATTAAATTTTTTCGCATCAGGTGCCTCGCCAATTCCTACAGAATCCATTACAATTAAGAAAACGCGATTATATTTATATGTTGACATCTTTTTCCTCCTTTTACCATATGATTTAACCTATTTTGTCCTACTATATGTATCTTTATTAACCATAAAAATTATAGCATAATCGTCAGAAGTCTGACATCTTTTTCAAGATTGTTATCTTCATTTTAGAAAAATAAAAATTGTTTTCCATTTTCTTATTCATTATACCTTTTTTCAGATGAAAAGAAAAAAGAACACTGTTCGAAGTTGACTAACCTAAATAAATGAACCCCATAAAACACCTTTGAACGGTACACTTAAACAAAGTTCTAACTCAAAGATGTTTTATCACTGCACCATATTGCTAGGTCAGTCTAATTGTTTATATCTCTATGGTTTTATATAATTTATTCCTGTGTTAGAGGTGGAAGAGTTACAACTAACTCGCCTTTAGGGGGTAAACAGAAATGATGTCCTCACCAAATTTTTAAAATTCTCTTCTTCTACTTCCATTTTACCAAGCAGAATAAGTCTGCTAAATGTGGAATTTCTTTATCTGGATATAAATGTCAACACAAATATGTACATTTTCGCTCGTTTAAGGATGTACAAAATCACTCGTTTTCTTGCACTAAATGATCCTTTAAACGATAGGAATTTCCCACCATTGTCACAACCTTCGCATGGTGTAAGATGCGATCTAAGATGGCATTTGCCAGCTTAGGCTCCTGAAATACTTCATCCCATGCCTTAAAGTTTACGTTCGTTGTTAAGATCGTACTGCGCTTTTCATATCGCATGTCAATCAGTTGGAAAAATAATTTCGCATCTTCTTGATCAATTGGCAAATAACCAATCTCATCAATGATTAATAGTTTATATTTTGTATAATGTTTTAGACGAGTTTCTAAGCGGTTCTCCAATCGTGCTCGTCTTAAATTCTGAATTAAATCATGGCATTTAATGAAATAGGTACTTGTTCTTTTCTTTGCTGCCGCAATCCCTATGGCGGTGGCCAAGTGTGTTTTGCCAACACCACTTGGTCCTAAGAAAACAATATTCTCGTTCTCTTCAATAAAGCGAAAGGTTAGAAAATCTTGAATCTGTTGCTGATTGACTGAGGTTTGGAAAGTGAAATCAAAATCTTTTATTTCTTTCATATGTGGAAATGCAGCCACCTTTACCATCGACTGCGTCATATTTTGTTCTCGCACATCAATTTCATAGTTGGTTAACTTGATTAACGTATCAATAAATGACAGCTGGTTCTGGACTCCGAAATCAATTACTTCATTTAAATGTAGAGTCATTTGCTTCAGCTTTAGATACTCTAGGTTTCTTAATAATTGTTGATAATTAGTGGATAGATTCATTATTTATACACTTCTCCAATCGTTGCTAGATTTTTCTTTGCCAAATCATCGATTTCCGGATAGTTATAGTAAGGGGCTGAAACAGCCAAACCTGCTTTATAATGTGCTTCCTGATAATTTAGCTTCGCTTTGCTGATTGGATGCTGTGCAATAAGTTTCATGTTATAATAAATCCATAAGTTGTTATCATACACTTGTAAACCTACTTTCTTTCCTTGATATTCTGGTGGTACGGAATACTGGTTTGATTTGTAGGAGATCATGTTGGATGCATTGACTTTTACTTGTGTGTGCTTAATGCGATAGGAATCTCTTACTTTATCAGTTGGTAGCTGGAGTAAGTGGTTCCTTTCTTTTTTATATTCAATCATTGGTATTCTTCCTGTCCCTTGGTGAATCTGGTGATTCACTCTGTTGGCTAACTCTTGTATAAATTGATGCAGTTCCTCTAAAGAGAATTGTCCTTGATAGGCATGAATTTCGTCTAACAATTTCATTGTCGTTTCGACTTTTCCCTTTGTCCTTGGTCTGCCAGCGATACAGGCTTTCACTTTAAAGCCAAAGTCTTTTGCGAATTGCTCAAACTTTGCATTCACTTTACCCGGATAATGTTCCGTTCTTGCTTCATCCATCACTGTTTTCATATTATCCGTAAGGAGTTCCTCAGGAACACCGCCAAACGTTTCAAAAGCTTCTGTTAGAAAGGAAAACAGCGTACTTTGTGACTTGGAAATACTCAAGTGGAATACTCGCAATCTTGAAGTAGATAGAATAAGCGCAGCTACATTGATCTCGACCTGCTCGCCATCTTTTGTTTCATATTGAATATTTTCCTTCCAATCTAATTGAGCTTGTTTACCTGGCGGAGTTTCATAGCGAACCGTCCCCTTCGGAGAAGCAATACGTTTGTCCTCCACAAAGTAAGCATTAAATTCAGGTATTCGAGCGATATAGGCTCGAAAGGTCGAAGCACCACAGTCTAAACCGTGATTATCCTTTAAGTACTGCCAAAGCACCCGCCGATAATAAAACACCTGTTTAGAATCCTCAGATAAAAGAGCAGCGATCACTTCATAATATTCATCAATTTTTGAGGACTTTTTTCTTGTCCTCTTGGGGACAAAACCATTTAGATATTTCTCAACTGTTCGTCGATCTACTCCAAGTTCTTCAGCCAATTTACTCTTATTAATTTTCATTTTCATATGCTCCATTATTTGTTTGAATTTTGGTAAGTCTGAAAGACTATTAATCTCAAAATTAACATCGACATTTAATGATATATACATGACTAGTCACCTCAAGACTAGTATGTAAAATGAAAGCAAATTTGTACATATTTATCCAAGCATTATTGTACATATTTAAAATAGCATTTCTAATCTGGATATATTTCTATAAACTCATCTGACTTTGTAATCGATAAAATCACTATTCTCTAATTCTGTTCCAAGTTTACTTGACACGATGAAGGCAGGAGTTGACTCTAAAAGATTAGCTCCTATCCATCCTTCAAATTCATAATGTAAATATTTTATCTGTTCTGATATCCCCTCTCTTCTGTTGCAATTTCTTCTTCTATTCCCTAAATGGTATATTCCCCCTGGCCACCTGATACTTTTGGTTCTAAAAAATATAAATCATTCATTCCTTCCTACCACAATCTTACCTTTTCACTGGCGGATTAAATATTTACCATTTTAAAACCAATAGCGAATATTTTACGACCGTCTATAGTAAAAAACCAACCAAAAACTTTAAGCCAAGGTAGCACATGCAAGCACTTTCGTGTTACTTCTTGTTTATCGTCAGGAGCTAATCCCGTTAGTTTGTCAGCCATTCCATGTTATTAAACCACCCCTACTATTTAAAATGTTATTTCGCCTAGTTATCGTACTTCTCACAAAATCCAAATATAAAATCAATACTCCATGATGATACTATCTTCATGAGCAATGAAATCATACACTCATTATTTATGTTGTCTAAAGAGTACATTCCATAATCGAGTAGGAGGGAGTGATTAACTCCCGACCTCTCACACCACCGTACGTACGGTTCCGTATACGGCGGTTCAATTAAGATAAATGACGCAAGAATTTATAACGAGTTTGTAGACTTTTAAACCCTTGATTATTCCAATAGGAAATATCGAGGGTTTTATCTAATATAGGACTGTTCGAGACGCGCCAATAGCCCTTTCGGCTATTTCCCCATTCATAAGCCTTCCCTTTTGGGACACCTAAATGTATAAGGTTGCGAATCCTTGTCTTTGGTTTCTTCCAGTCTTTCCATTGGCACATGCGAAGTCTTCTTCGTATCCAACCATCTAATTTTATAAACAGTGATTTAGTATCCGCTAATGCAAAATATCCACACCAACCCATTAGATATTGGTTTAATTTCTCCATCCGATATCTCATAGAATAGGGCATCTTTCTCGAAGTGATTTCTCGTATTTTCTTCTTCATTCGTTTTAAGCTTTCTTTTGCGATACGAATCTTTGGTTCTTTAGAAGACGTGAAGCTAAAACCTAGAAACTTCCGTTTCCATGGTCGGTCTACTGCTGACTTCTTCTCATTCACTTTTAATCGAAGTTTCTTTTCGATAAATCGTTGAATGCTTGCCCTTGTTCGTTCTCCTGCCCGCTTCGATTTTACGTAAACATTACAGTCATCTGCGTAACGAACGAATTTATGCCCTCGACTTTCTAGCTCTTTATCTAGTTCATCCAGAACTATGTTAGAGAGTAATGGACTTAATGGTCCGCCTTGTGGCGTTCCTTCTTCTGTACTTGAAATAACTCCATCCATCATAACGCCCGCCTGTAAATATTTGCGGATTAGCTTTAATAGTGGTTTGTCCTTGATTCTTTTCGCAAGTGTACTCATGAGTCTATCATGGTTGACCTTATCAAAGAACTTCTCTAAATCCATATCTACAACCCATCTATATCCTTCTTTGATATATCCCTTTGCTTCCCTTACCGCATCATGGGCGCTTCGGTTTGGTCGAAAGCCATAGCTATGTTCGGAGAACATCGGGTCATATATCTTCGATAATACTTGGGCAATGGCTTGTTGAATCAAACGATCTCTCACGGTTGGAATACCTAGTAGCCGAAAACCTCCACCAGTTTTCGGGATTTCGACTCTTCGGACAGGCATTGGCTCATAAGTACCCTTGAAAATAGCCTCTCTGATAGAATGCCAGTTTTCGACTAGGTGCTGTCGTAGGATTTGTACGGGCATCCTATCTACTCCATGACTTCCTTTATTCTGTTCTACTCGTTTTAATGCTTGAAGCATATTTTCCCGTGACAGGATTTGATTTAAAAGCATCGTTATTCTTCCTTCCGTGAATAGCTTATCTTCTTATGCCAGTGGTCACTCCACCCTCCAAGAGATCCCCCACGGAATTCACCGTTTCCTTCCTCAAGTGAGGTACTATGTTTTCTGTGTTCCTCATGACCTACTGAAAGCCAAGGGCTATTCTCTCCTAATTGTTCCGTCCTTCCAAATCGTTCTAGACCGATTTGTACTATGACATCGGCTGACTTCTGATGGTTCAGCTACTTATCGCTAAGTAGGTTAGGAAGAGTACTTCCCGTATCCATCAGACCTCCCCGGGTAAGAGTGCAATCTTTCCTTCCATCTATCTGCTTCATTTACTTTGTATCACCTTCGGCAGAAAGGACTTTGTTTTGTTTGGCAAACTCATCCAATGATACCTAGCCTTCTATGAAGTTCGTGTCCCTCAGACCGGAAGTTTGCCGCCCGCTTCCTTCAGATTCCGCGTCACCACGGACACCCTTGCGTTAGGCTAACTACTACTTCTGCCTTCGCAGTTCGGGACTTTCACCCTAAAGATTGCACCCATGCCGGGCACACCAAAAAAGCACTTGTTGTCTTTAATTGACAATCAAGTGCTTTAAGTTCATATGTTTTTAATAAACATTAAATTTGTAAGTTTTGTAATAACAGTATGACACCTATTGTATGTCATGACAACTACTACGTTAAAACTTACGAGTTCGTTAGTTTTATGTCCATTCCATGTCTTTATATTCGTCGCACAGTAAAATGTCATCTCGCCTAAGCTCGTACTTCGTTTTCTATTCTATCATTGCACACCATCATGGAGTATGTATTTTCAAACACCTTATATCTATAACTCTAGTAGAAATCATTTTTGTGTATTAATATATTCTCTAATTAGTTTCACATCACTTTCTCTCTTTTCATCAGGGAAAATTCCTAATTTTTTATACTTCCATATAATTAATCTCTCATAATGATTATAATTATTTTCTTCCTCTAATAAAGTATAATCAAATTCAATATCAAACTTACCAGTAGAATATAACTCAAATGTTAAATTAGTCCAAGGTTCCTGCTTATTTCTTTTAAATTCTTCCCATAACTCTCTAAAGATGCTGTCAAGAAGATTTAATTGTCGATCAGTCTCGTCTTCATCAATTCCTTCCATATCTTCAATATCTAAACTGTATATTGGTTCCTGCTTATTTTTTGGATAGTAGAAAAATACCGTCGAATCACTATATTCATCAACTTCTGAATATACCATTACTTTTTCCCATGGTTCTGGAATAATATTGTTTAACTGTATGGCTACTTTTTGATAAATACTTTCCATGTTCTCTGTATTCATTTACTTTCCTCCATATACATTTTTTAAACTGGCTTTAAATTTTTCTCCATCAATTCTGTATTTTATGTTAAAGCTAACTGGCCTCACAGAATCCCCTTCATATACAGGTCTAATATCAACTATAACTTCCCTCTTATCTCTTAAAGCTTTTGCCCAAGCAAATTCCAATTTTTTATAAGCACTTACATTAACATTACCATTCATTGCAACTATATTATCAATTAGCGGAGATCCATTAAATTGCGTACCGATTAAATGTCCACCATGATCGCCTTGAGTACTAGGAGCTTTAACTCGGTCTTCTCCACCAGCAGCTAACTGATGTTTACTATTACGTTCTCCCATCTCTAACGTTAATTCTCCAGAAGCTCTCTCAATTCTTCCTAGTTCATCTGTTTGATATAGATATCCATTCGTTTCATATTTTACATTAGGTTTCAATTTAAATTCATCTAAAAAGTGACTACCATCTTTAACTACATCATCAAAAGCCTTACTAGTATTACCCGTACCCTTAGTAGTCCCCTTCCCTTCCACTTTCCTCAAAGAGACCGGAACGATGGAATCCATCCGATTTTCTATCGTGGCTCTGCTCCACACATTGACAGGAGCCTGATTCGCTGTGCTTAGTTGGAAGGACGGATGGGGCATGAAGTTTTGTCTAAAGAAGTGGGTGACTTCTTGGACATATTGTTTTCCACTATTTTTTATGCCATTAGGCCATAGGCTGTTCTCTTTCTTGCTTCCATCGATCCGTTGGAGCGATTCTGTTGTTTTTCGTGAAACGACTGAGCGGGTTCCGCTGGCTTTATTGATACTTTTTTCTCCTTTTAACAGCTTAAGGTATTTGGCTTGGCCGGCGTATGGGATAAAGGAAGTGGCTGCACTTCCCGATACATACATGATCCCTTCTTTTTCAGCGGTGTCTGTTATAGACTGCGCCATCGATTCAAGGACGATTGCGGGATCGTGTATAATCGCATCGAGCGTTTCTGTAGCACTCTCTATCCTTTTCGTAGAAGCTTTTTTTAGAAAATCCGGCTCTATAGAATCTGGAATGATTCCTGATGCGGCTACGATTCCAGCATCGATCACAAGCGTAATAAGGCCTTTGGCTATCTCATAAATCGCTACTGCGAGCCCCTTTACAAAATCCCAAGCTCCCTCTGCTGTTACAGAAATCACATCGCTTACCTTTTCAGAGAAGGTTGTATAGCGATCCTTGACCTGAGAGGCCTTGTTTGCATATTCATCATCTGTGTTTTCATACTTTTTTACTTTTGACTCATAGAGATCCCACAGCTCTTCCATTTTATTTTTTAACTTGGATTGAACAGATTCCATATCATTTCGAATGCTTTCCAGCTGTTGTTTATTATATCTGCTTCGCTCTCTTTCTTCCAGATCTGTATCGTCAAACAGACTAAATAGAAGGCTGGGGGACCGATATGTTTCCTGAATGGCGCGGCTAAGTCTATAGGTTACTCCCCATTCAATTTGGGTGAGATTCCCCCAAATATCGTTCCGATCGACTCTCATCATGCTGTTTCTGGAAATAGGGGTAATGTAGGCCGTTGTATCAGCCACATAGTTTTCAAACAATGTTAATAAATCCTCTATTTGCGTCTGGTAGCTTTGGATATTTTTCTTGGATTCCTGCATAAGATCTTCCCATGCTTCCAGACTCTTTCCCGCGTTCCTCTCTGTATAGCCTGCTATCGTATTTAGAGAAGTCTGCATCTGATGAAGGGCCCGCTTATATGTATGAAGCTGTTCAATAATCTGATCCAGAATCCCATAGTTAATTTTCAAGTCCCGTTTCATGACTGACCGCTCCGAATGTCCTTGCCGATTTCTTCGTCTGCCTTTGTCATTTCTTCCAATATGCTTTTACCGGCTGTATAGACAGCATGCATATTTTTTACTAACTCTTTATTTACATCATTATTCATATGATCCAGAATAGCATCTACTTTATCGATGAAATCAGAATGAAAGTTTTTCAGCTGATTTCTTGTGCCTGTACGAAAGGTGTCTGTGTAACTACTAAACTCATCGATACTGGATTGCAGGGTTTGTAAAGTTGCCTGTAACTCACGGATATCCATCTTTATCTGTGCGGTTCCCAATGGTAAACTCCTCTCTCCTATTTTCTCATCTAAAAGGAACGGATTCAATAGCGACAATCAGTCGATTCAGTTCTCTAATCATTTCTTCTATTTTTTCCCGCATCTCTTCTTCCACTGAGGCATTTTCTAAGTCCATTTGCTCAAAATTTTTCTGTATGCCCTCTTTGGCATCTTCCAAAAAAGAGATCATATTTGATACTAAGCTAGAGGAAAATCTTGACGTATAGTTTGCCATTATCTTTCACCAGCTCTTTCCATTTCCACTTGTAACGATTGCATGTCCTGTGCGGAAAACTCAATTGATGTCATCTTTTTTTCTACAACTAGCTCTTCTTTCATAAGCAGTTCAAATGCTTCTTCCATCTCATCTTTAAAACCCATATGTAGGACATTTGTAATCAAAGGCTCTGTGAAATAAAGGATAGCATCTTTCTTCATTTCTCCTACAGGATAAACCACACCGCCGTACGGAAAAAACGTTTGATAGCCTGTTGGAACGGTATAACGTTTAGTGATGACAATTTTGGCTGCTGAAGAAGTTTGCTGTTCTGGCAGAAAGTAAAGGGGATTCAGTTCCACAACTGACCCTAATGGCAGCACTTCTCTCATTATTTCTATGCAGGAAGTAACGAAGGGGAAGAAAAGATGGTCCTGTAAACGATAATGGGACTGTCTAAACTGAATCACATGCTCCTTATCCTCTTTTCTATAATAAATGGCCTCCTGGTTGGTGCTCTTTATATCATAGGAACGGAGCCCTTGCTTATAAGCAAAATAGAGTTCCCGAAAGACGAGCTCGTCCTCCAGATATAAGTCAGCAAACGCATGGATTGCCGTACGATATTTATCCTTTGATTCATCGGATAAAGAATCCATGAGCTGAGCTATTTTTTTCATTGCCAACGCCTTTAACTGTTTTCTATCATTCAAATGGCTCCCTCCCTGCCATGTAAATATTTTACATACATATATTATAAATGAGGGAATGGAAAATGATAAGGTGAAAAATAGCTAAATACCAAAGACCTACTTATATTCCTTTATTTTCCTAAATAACTCTTCATTCAAATGCTGTCTCTGATAATTTTAAATCCCGAAAGACTTGACTCCCTCAAACGCTAGTTTTGCTTTTTCCTACTAAATTTTCTAAAATTAGATTCTATCCTCCTTAGTATATTTTTTGAAATCCTGCAATCCTTGAGCCTTATAAGGATGAAATGGATTTAATATTTTATTGCTTTTATAAATGTGAAAGTTAAATAACGAAAAAAGGAGTTTTCTTAATGAGGATTTATTGAAAGAATACTTAGAATTGAGGACTTTTAGAAAGATACAAATACTTAGAGAATTCTTATCCGAATAAACAAAATATATGGAAATGGAGCCGAGTAAAAAAAATATATGGAAATGGAGCCGAGTAAAAAAAACTATATTTGAATGAAGCTGATGAAGAAGAGTACATTTAAATACAACAAAAATAGCCCCAAGACTTCAATTTATCCAAGGAGCTATCCGTAAACTATACTTTTCCTGCTACTGTTTTATAAGTTGCTGACAGTGTCTTTTTCTCCTTACTATTTACCCTTTTAAATAAAAACTCTCTCCCGCCCACTAGGCACGAGGATGAAATTGACTATATACATCTTTCAATCTAGTTTTTGTTACATGGGTGTATATTTGAGTTGTCGAGATATCAGCATGACCGAGCATTTCCTGCACCGCTCTTAAATCAGCACCATTTTCTAATAAATGAGTTGCAAACGAATGTCTTAATGTGTGCGGTGTTATTTCTTTTTCAATATGGGCTTCCTTCCCTAAACGCTTTAAAATTTTCCAAAAGCCTTGTCTTGTTAATCGATTGCCATGGTGATTTAAGAACAAGGAATGCTCCGTGGATTTCTTTTGGTTTAAAAATGTTGGTCTCCCTTGATGCAAATAATCCTCCAATGCCCTCGTAGCTGCTCCGCCAATAGGGATGATTCTTTCTTTGTTCCCTTTTCCTATACAGCGGATAAACCCCATTGTAAGATGAACATCATCCATATTTAAATTGATCAACTCACTCACACGGATTCCTGTTGCATAGAGAAGCTCAAGCATCGCTTTATCTCTGAGTCCATAATGGTCATTTTTATGAGGAAAATCAAGCAGTGCTTCTACTTCCTCCATAGAAAGAACTTTTGGCAATGTTCTTTCTGCCTGCGGTGTTTCAATATGTACAGTTGGATCCTCTTCAAGCACACGATCGCGGAATAAAAATTGATGAAATGCACGAATAGATGCTATATGTCGTGCGATTGTTTTAGAGGACTTTCCTTGGTCCTTTAAAAAACCTAAAAAGCGAATAATGTGGGAACGCTGTATTTCTTTGAGATTACATTGTTCTACATTTTTCATATATTTTATATAGCTTTTCAAGTCTCTTTCATATGATACAAGTGTATTACTCGCTAAACCCTTTTCCACTAATAAATAATGTATAAAATCTTTTAATTGATCTTCCATAGGACTATTCCCCATTTAAGTAAAACAGGAATATTCGATCCCTCCATGAATATTTTTCTGTTTCCAGACTATTATCTGCATTCACCTTGATGGCAGAACCTGATGGCTCATCATAGCGATGTAGTTGTTGATATTCTTGATTAAACCAAACGATTGCATAATAAAAAAGAATCGTACATCCTGTAAATAGGAGAAATACTTTTAGTGTATTTATAATTGCTTTTGTCCATCTCATCCAAAATCCCTCCATAACTTCTATAATACAAGCTATGCCAGATTGGACATTTAATATACCTAATGGACCTATTATTCTTATTATAATAGAAATAAATATTATTTAAAGCGTTATGCGTTGAATAATTTACTTCCACTTTTTCATTTGGTATCTTATGTAAATGCGATAAAGGTAACATTCCTATTTTCGATTAGTAATTAACAAAAATAAAAAACCTTCTCTACTGAAAAGGTTTATTCTGCGGATGAAACATCCTCGCTTTTTTCCGTGCAACGATGACAAATACCATGAAATGTTAGACGATGATCTTTAATTTTAAAATTCCAGTCACGCTCTACTAATTTCTCTACATCTCCTAGTAAATCTTCTTGAATTTCATCCACTGCTCCACATTCAATACATACTAAATGGTGATGAAAGTGGGCTGCACCTTCTTGTCTCAAATCATACCTAGAAACACCGTCACCAAAATTTATTTTATCAACAATCTTCAATTCCGTTAGTAGTTCAAGTGTGCGATATACGGTTGCCAATCCAATTTCAGGAGATTTCTCTTTAACGAGTAAGTATACATCTTCTGCACTGAGATGGTCTTCTTCATTTTCTAATAATACTCGAACTGTTGCTTCCCTTTGGGGAGTTAATTTATAGCTCGAAGAATGCAACAGCTTTTTTATTCTATCTATTCTACTTTCCATTCCGAAAGTCCCTCCCTAGCCACTGTCCATCTCATTATAACAGAAGTAGGAAAAGAATCCTAATAAAAATTATTATAAATAACAATTAATAATAATTATTAATTTATAATGACTATCATTGATAATAAATCAACAAGCTTCCCACTATCCAAAAGGGATAGTAATAATAATAGATTGTACCATATTAATGACAGCTTTCATTAATAATGGCGAAATATATGCCTCTACTGCAGCAGCAATGCCGATTACTATAAAGGCCATTATTAGAAGAATAGTATATCTAGCAAACAGCGGCAGCATTGGTTCTCCCTTTTTCTTCATAAATTGCTGGCGAATCATTTTAAAAGAGAATGCTACTGATAGTGTAGCAGAAATTATAAAAATTGGAATAACAATTAGATTTTGTGGCAGAACCGACACAAATGATAGTAAAAATCCATGCCATCCCATTTGATTTACTAAAAAGCCAACCGTGAAACCAACTACCATCCCTTTAATAAATAGTAGAATTAAAATAATAGGCAATCCAATGATCGAAATACCTAACAGCCAAATAAAACCTATATACTTACTATTATGCGAAAAGCTTTGAAAAAACAAATCTTTACTGTCCGCTACCTGTCCATTTGAAACCTGTCCAAAAAACTGTGTTAAATAATAATAGAGATCTTCCTTTTGGGAGAGAGACAAACTATTCACTACAATTGCACCAAAAATAACCCCCATTAAAAACAATACAATGATAAATAAATAAATTGAGGAATGTTCGCGTATATGATTCACTAGGATATTCTGATATTTTTTCTTTTTCATTGCCTTTCCTCCCGCCAATTCTGTTAGTTAATGTTTATGCAAAAAAAAAGGGCATATGACTATAAATCTATTATTAATAGAAATGAAAAAATAATAAGATTATTATATTATTGATTATAGAGATAGATAGATTAACAAATGGAGGTGAGTGTTTTGAAACCAATATTAATCGATTTACCAGAAACGATCGAAACAGACAGGCTAGTCATACGCCCCTGTATGCCAGGAGATGGCAAAGATGTATATGAAAGCATTCAGCGGTCTAAAGAAGACTTTAAACCTTGGATGAGTTTTGCCAATCAGGAGCAAACACTAGAGGAAGTGGAAGCAGGCGTACGAGAATCATATGCCAAATATATTTTAAGAGAAGATATTCGATTACATATTTATTTAAAAGCAACAAATGAATTTATTGGATCAACCGGTCTACATTCGATCGATTGGAAAGTCCGCGTGTTTGAAATAGGCTATTGGTGTGATTCAGCTCATACAGGAAAAGGCTATATTACCGAGAGTACAAAAGCATTAATAAAGTTCGCACAAAGTACACTTGAGGCTAATCGTATTGAGATACGAGTAGATTCCACCAACATGAAAAGCCGTGCTATCCCAGAAAAACTTGGCTTCTCATTAGATGGGATTTTGAAAAATGAAACACTAAGTGCCGATACAGCAGAATTAAGAGATATTTGTCTTTATTCTTTGGCATAATGCAGAAAATCCCACAATTGTGATGTGGGATTTTTGCTATAACTTATCTACTCTAACCTTGCCGTATTTGCCGCCCCCGCCAACTTGCAAGTCTACCATTCCCGTTCTCGCTGCAACAATATAATCTGCCACTTTCTTTGGCACAACCTCCACTAGCTTTTCATAGGGGGCTTCATGAATGATTTGCATTTCAGTTGAAAAATAATCTAGCAATTTTTGCAGCGTTTTTTTTCCTAATCCAGGTATATATTCTAACGGAATTTGATGAATATACGGAGGTCTACTAGGCGCACTGGCTGCATCTTTTAAATCGCTAATTCTTGCTGCCACCCCTTTTACCCATTTATGACTTCCGCATTCTGTGCAGATCCCTGTCGCTTCCGAAAATGGAGAATAGCATTTCATGCAAACTGTTTCGTGATACTTACCTAATTTCGGATCTAATCCATAATTGGCAATAATTTTTCTACCTTCTTCTTGATGAAGAACTTTTGCAAATTCAGCAAAAGAAGCGTCCTCCATTTCCATGACCTGATATTCCCGAGCCATTTTTTCTAAAGAATGGGCATCAGAATTGGTTATAAATGAAAAAGAATGTAATTCTCTGATTTGGTCTGCCATCTCGGTATCAGAACTCAAACCAAGCTCAATCCCATCAATCATTTTCTCGTCTAAAACTTCTTTAAAGGAACGATTAACTCCGCTGCCATATAAACTTTTAAACGGTGTGAAGACATGGGCAGGAACGAATAATCCATTTAATTCCTTTACTTTATACTGTAATTCCTTTCCACTGATATAAAGGCGCTGCGAGCTTAATGTTACATTTTTCATATGGTGAGAAATCCAATTAGAAAATTCCTTCATTTTAGCCAATGTCGGTAGATAGCATAGCACATGAATAGGACCCTTACAGAAAGAATCATATATTTCGAGCTCTGAGCCAAGAATAATCGTAATCCCTTCCATTCTTACCCCACCATCGGCTAATTCCAGCATCTTCCCTTGTGCTATTAACTCCTCCATTTCCGATATTACTTCAGGAGAATGGCAATCAATGATCCCAATCATATCAAGACCTTTTTGCTTACTGGCATATTCTATGATTGCCGTTAAAGTTAAGTTTCTTGATGCTGTTATTTTTACCGGTTTCCCGCTCTTTGTTCTACCAATATGGATATGTAAATCAGTGTAATACGAATTCATTTTTACTCCTTTAAATTTGCAATTTGTAAATATTGTACCCCAAAAATCGTTTTAGCATCAAAAATACGCTTTTCTTTGATAAATTCCAATGCCTCATCTAGTGTAATTTCTAATACATTCACAAACTCATCTTCATCAAGTCCGGCTGCATTTTCTTTTTGCTTTAATCCTTTTGCCACATATACATGAATAATTTCATCAGCAAATCCTGGGGAAGTATAGAATGAGCTTACCAATTCCAGAGATTCACATTCATATCCCGTCTCTTCTTCTAACTCTCTTCTAGCACAAAGAGCTGGTTCTTCGTCTTTTTCTAATTTCCCAGCAGGAATCTCCACAATTACTTTTTCAAGCGGCTTTCGATATTGTTCTACCATAACTAGTTTATTATCATCCGTTATCGCTATTACAGCAACCGCGCCTGGATGCTTTACAAGTTCGCGCGTGGACGTTTTCCCATTCGGCAATTCGACCTCATCCACTTGAACTTGAATGATTCTCCCGCTATAAATATGCTCTGTTTTTAATGTTTTTTCTTCCAATGTACTCATTTGACACACTCCTGTTCTATTAAGCCAAAGCTCTGACATATAGATTATTATACTTCATTTCTGTTCAATGGAAAGGATTGGGGGAAGCTTTTGAAAGTATATATCCAGGAAAAAGGAATTATTTTATCAGGAAAGGCTTGGAAAATCCGCTATATTCTTAAAAAATACCAAACGGAATTTACTTATGTAAAAGATTGGATAAACGCAAATGCTGACAGCTCTCAAAAATAAGCCATATTCTTTGTGAATAAACAGCATCTTTCGTACAATAAGAGATATCTTTAGTGGAGAGGTGTTCAATTTTGCAAAAGTCTCAATTAGGCAATTCTAACTTATTTGTTTCCAAATTAGGTCTAGGCTGTATGAGTCTCGGTACCGAAGAAAAAACTGCTTTCCCAATTTTAGAAGCAGCACTTGAAGAAGGAATTAATTATTTTGACACAGCGGATCTATATGATCAAGGGAAAAATGAGCAATTGCTCGGTCAGTTTTTCAAGAATAATCGCGAAGATGTCATTCTTGCTACAAAGGTAGGCAATAAGTGGGAAGAAGGAAAAGAAGGCTGGGTTTGGGATGCAAGTAAAGCCTATATTAAAGAACAAGTAAAACAAAGCCTAAAGCGCCTTGGCACAGATTATATTGATTTATATCAGCTGCATGGAGGCACGATGGCAGATCCGATAGAGGAAACGATTGAGGCATTTGAAGAATTAAAAGAAGAAGGATTTATTCATTATTATGGCATTTCCTCCATTCGTCCTAATGTCATTCGCGAATATGTGAAACGTTCTTCGATTGTTTCTGTGATGATGCAATACAGCATTTTGGACAGACGTCCTGAGGAAGAAGCACTGCCATTACTTGCCGAAAACAATATTAGTGTTGTCACTCGCGGACCGGTTGCAAAAGGTCTATTAAGCCCTAAATATCGTGAAAAACTATCGGAGAAAGGCTATTTAGATTATTCTGGTGAAGAACTAACAGAAGTGTTACATACACTGGAACAAAAATTCTTAGATAATCGTACACTTACAGAGGCTGCCGTGCAATATAATTTAGCTCAGCCCGCTGTTGCTAGCATCATTGCTGGAGCAAGCTCAGCAGAACAGCTTCGCGCTAACGCAAAAGCAGTTAACAGTGCCCCTCTATCTGCGGATGAAATAGCATTCATTAAAAAGATTTCCAAAGCATCTGTTTATGAAGCACATCGTTAATAGGATAAGTGTTTTTTACGGAGCTTGTTCCCCGAATGGTTCATAGAATTTTTCTATGAACCATTTTTTATGATGGATGAATGCCAATTTTACTTATTGTTTTTGTAGGCGGGCGGAGCTCATCTTGGTTTTGAACGCTAGTTTTGAGCACTGTCTTTTGAAAAGTGGTTTTCATCTTGCTTATGAACACTTTTTTTTGGGCTCTATCTATTGAAAAGTGGTTTTCATCTTGCTTATGAACACCTTTTTCGAGCTCTATCTATTGAATAGTGGTTTTCATCTTGCTTATGAACACTTTTTTTGAGCACTGTCTTTTGAATAGTGGTTTTCATCTTGCTTATGAACACTTTTTTTGAGCACTGTCTTTTGAATAGTGGTTTTCATCTTGCTTATGAACACCTTTTTTGGACTCTGTCTCTTGAAAAGCGGTTTTCATCTTGCTTATGAACACCTTTTTCGGGCTCTATCTATTGAATAGTGGTTTTCATCTTGCTTATGAACACCTTTTTTTGGGCTCTGTCTCTTGAATAATGGTTTTCATCTTGCTTATGAACACCTTTTTCGAGCTCTGTCTTTTGAAAAGCGGTTTTCATCTTGCTTATGAACACCTTTTTCGGGCTCTATCTATTGAAAAGTGGTTTTCATCTTGCTTATGAACACTTTTTTTTGGGCTCTATCTATTGAAAAGTGGTTTTCATCTTGGTTTTGAACGCTAGTTTTGGGCTCTGTCTCTTGAATAATGGTTTTCATCTTGCTTATGAACACCTTTTCGAGCTCTGTCTTTTGAATAATGGTTTTCATCTTGCTTATGAACACCTTTTCGAGCTCTGTCTCTTGAATAATGGTTTTCATCCTGCTTATGAACACCTTTTTCGAGCTCTGTCTTTTGAAAAGTGGTTTTCATCTTGCTTATGAACACCTTTTTCGAGCTCTGTCTCTTGAATAGTGGTTTTCATCTTGCTTATGAACACCTTTTCGAGCTCTGTCTCTTGAATAATGGTTTTCATCTTGCTTATGACACCCTTTTTTGGGCTCTGTCTCTTGAAAAGCGGTTTTCATCTTGGTTTTGAACGATTATTTTAACACCAATATATTATTCTTATCGAAATAACACCTTAACTAAATAGGAGAAACGGGGAATCAGTTTGAAATACATAGAATTTGGTATAGGCAACAAATGGCTTATACGAACAGAAACAGAATTAGAAGATGGAACAGAGTTTGAGGAAAAAGGAATAAAGAGACCTATTAAATTTCAATCACTATATACTAGAATTTGGATTGGAAAAACAGTGCTTATTATCGACTCAAAAGAAGGATTTAAGCAAGCTACTAAAAATGGAAAATCCTTCAAATTAATACTTGGAATAAAAAGCCTCTAAAAGTTTATTTAATCTCCAAAAGGAAAACCTCTCCACAATCGCGAATATAATATCGTAGTTAAAAAGCTACTACTATTCTTTACTTAAAGGGGTTTTTCGATTGAATCAAGCATTATTAATTATTGATGTTCAACAAGAGCTGGTTGAAGGAAATGCAGAAGCAAAAGGAGTCTATAACAAACAAGGTTTATTAGAAACAATCAATTTAGTAATAAAGAAAGCTATTGAATCAGGGATAGAGATCATTTTTGTAAGAGATAAAGATGTTGCAGGAGGAAAAGGACCTGGATTTGACATTCACTCCGATATAAATGTCCCTCGCGAAGTTAAAATCTTTGATAAATATGCAACCAATGCATTCTATGGAACAGGTTTATTAGAGTATCTACAGGAAAAAGAAATGCGCCATCTTGTTATTATGGGGTGCGAAACTCCTTATTGTATTGATACAGCGGTCCGAACAGCAACGGTTAATCATATGGATGTCACCCTAGTTGGGGATGGACATTCCACAACCGATTCTTCTATCCTTTCTGCCGAGACCATTATAAAGCATCACAATACAATATTACATGGCCATTATAATGTCGATCATTTTTCCATAGTTCGCAATGCTGCCGAGGATTTGTTTACGCCTACTCATGATACATATCGATAATTTTCTCTCAAGAATAATCTAAAATTCCTAAACAAAAGTCATCTTAAAAATGGCTTTTGTTTAGCTAATTTCATTAATCACTCTAGATCTCCCAAGCACTTCTCAGTAAACCAATACCCTCATCCATTTCTGCGTCTGTTAATCCCCCATACCCTAAAATTACTTTTGGATTACCTGTATAGCGTTTCTCAAAGTAATACATGGAAAGCGGATATACCTTAACTCCACAGGCCAATGCCTTTTCTATTAATTGTGTTTCTGTCCACTCAGTATAAACTTCTAAAACAATATGAAGACCAGCATTTTCTCCAATCACTTTTACAAATCCACCTAAATAATGTTGAATCGTTTGCAGTAATACTTGGCGCTTCTTTCGATATAATGTTCTCATTTTATTTAAATGACTATTCCAATGGCCCTCTTTAATAAAACGATACAAAGTGTCTTGATGCATGCGAGAAACAGTCTGTTTATACACGGTAAAATGCTTCCTATATGTAGAATATAAAGATTTTGGGAGGACAGCAAAGCTTATGCGCAGGGATGGAATTAAGGATTTTGAGAAGGTTCCTAGATAAATAATCCGATTGTTCTTATCTAGTCCTTGAAGTGCCGGAATCGGCTTTCCCTTATAGCGATACTCCCCATCATAATCATCTTCTATAATATAACCGCCTTTTTTTTCTGCCCATTTAAGCAATTCTAATCGACGTGTAATAGGCATAATCATTCCATATGGAAATTGATGAGAAGGAGTTACATAAGCAATATTTGCTTTACTCTTATTCAACTGTGAAACATTCATGCCATTGTCATCAACCGAAATTGGTAAAACGTTAATCCCCATATCTTGTAAAACAACTCTAATTCGATGATAGCCTGGATTTTCAAGAGCGTATGTTTTATCCCTTCCGATCAATAAACCAATTAACCCAATTAGCATTTGCGTACCTGCACCTAGAATAATGTGGTCAGGATGACAGTTTACGCCTCTTGTCGCATATAAGTGTTTAGCAATCTGCTCTCTTAAATTAAATTCCCCTTGTGGATCTCCGTTCGAAAACCAGAAGTTTTGGTCTTCATATATCGATTGCATAGAAAGCTTTCTCCAAGTATTATAAGGAAAATAGCTACTATCGACATTTCCTGAATTAAAGTCTATTTTCACAGGATTTGCCTGTTCTACCTTTTGCATTTCCTTATTCTCTTCAGTATCGAGCCGGCTACGAAATTCTTCATCAATAGTTAATACAAATAATCCTTTACGCGGAATACTTTCCACATATCCTTCTGCACAAAGTTGATCATAGGCCGATTGGACTGTGTTTAAACTAATTTGCAAATGTTCCGCCAGCTTTCTTTTCGATGGCAATTTTTCATTCGGTGAAATATGGTTATTCATAATTTCTTGTTTAATAAAATCCGCTAACTGCATATAAAGGGGCTTACCACTATCCTTCTGTAAAATTGGTGTTAATTCTAGCATTAGTATCCACTCCTTCCCTTCAGCTGATACCTTTAAAAAGGACAATTCTGGTACTTTAGATTATACCAGATTGCCATTACATTAGAGATAGAAAGGGAGGAATGGATATGTTAAATGACCAATTACTTATTAAAGAATTAACTTCTGAAGCAGAATGGGAAAAAGCTTTTCCTGTTATGAAACAATTGAGAACGCAATTAAATTTGGATACTTATCTTACATTAGTGTCAGAGTCTGTAAAAAAAGAAGACTACCGTTTGATTGCACTTTATAATCAGAATGAAATTGTCGCCCTTTGTGGGTTTATGCCTATGATAACCTTGTATAACGGCAAATTCATCTGGGTATGCGAATTAATTACAGACAGCAAGCATCGGTCGAAAGGATATGGAAAGGTATTATTAAACTATGTTCATGAGTGGGCTGTCGCTAATGACTATCCTATCGTGTCTTTATCCTCTGGTTTACAGCGAATCGATGCCCATCGCTTTTATGAAGAAAAAATGGAATATGATAAAGTAAGCTATGTTTATCTGAAAAAAATCTAATGGAAAGTAAAAGAGACATTTGCTACTTAAGGAAATGTCTCTTTTATCATTAAATAACTAGTATCCTTTTAATATACTGTATTACTATTAAAAAAGGAGTTACCTTAACTCTAAAGAATGATAATAACAGGAGGGATTACAATGATAAAAGGACTTAATCACTTTTTATTTTCTGTTTCCAATTTAGAAAAATCTATTCTTTTTTACCAACAGGTATTTGATGCAAAATTGTTAGTAAAAGGTCGTTCTACCGCTTATTTTGATTTAGGTGGAATATGGTTAGCCTTAAATGAAGAGAAAGATATTCCAAGAAACGAGATTCACCATTCTTATACACATATTGCCTTTTCGATAGAGGAAGCTGACTATGATAAAACATTAAAAAAATTAGAGCATCTTAATGTTCGCCTTCTCGATGGCAGAGAAAGAGATGAAAAAGATAAAAAATCCATTTATTTTACTGATCCAGATGGCCATAAATTCGAATTTCATACTGGAACATTAAGTGACCGCATCCATTACTATAAAACCGAAAAACAACATATGACTTTTTTTGAAAGGGATTAACCATTAAATTTAAGAATCATGCAGTAAGTCAGAGGCAATAGTTATCTATTAATCTATTAGAACGATATATGGATTTACTTTGCATGCTTAAAAGTTAGTACAGAAGGGATTGAAACGAGTAACCAATAAAACAACTCCCTTACGCTTCTATCACTTTTACATAAGCACCTTTCCTCGCTTTTTGCAAAGCTGCATGATTCATCCCTTGAATTTTTTGCGAAAGGCTTGAAGCACTTAGTAGTTTATTTCGGCAGAAAATTAATGGGTCAATAAGTCGAACCTTATTCTTTAAATGGATATCAAAATCCTCTTCATCTTCGACTACTTTCACACTGGGATGGAGCTTATTCCATAGCATTTGGAGCTCCACATTCTTTGCTGTACTTATTTTATGGATTAACTCCTTATCCTCGCCTAGAAAATCAGAAAATTGTAGGATGCTATGAGCTAATGCTGCTTTTAAAACTTTTGTTAACTGGTCATATCCATAAATATTTAACGGATGCATGAAAAAATCGATGACCTCTTTGTAATAGGTTTCAACAAACCATTCTGCCGAATCGACATGTTGTAAACACATTTTCCCTTCAACTATTACAATATTTTCTAAAAATCCTTCTACATCCTTTAACGATATTTTTCCATATGTATACATATCTCGTAATGTATAGTCCACACGATCGGCACATAATTTTGGTGCAGGTTGCTCCAAAATGGTCCATTTAGAATCGTCTCCGATTATTTTCACATAGTCATAATGATATTTTTCTAAGATTATCGGTATTTCAGAATCCTTTATCACAGAAAGAAATATTTCCTCATGATAATTCTCATTCTGTTTATCTAAGACAAAGTCAATAATATGGGAAAAGGCAGTATGAGACACATCATGCAATAAACCAGCAATTTGTTCCTCTATCGAACCTCCAAGCTTTCGGATTAAAAGCATAACCCCAATTGAATGCTCATAGCGCGTGACATTCCAGTTTTCATTTACTAAATAACTTGCTCCGCCTTGATGAATTCCTTTTAATCGCTGGATTGGCTTACTTTCTATTAATTCTATTAAAACTTTTTCTATCTCAAAATTCCCGTACAGTTTATCAGATATTAGCAAAATTATTCTCCCTCTTATTCAATGTAAAAATACAACTTTTTTTAAAAAATTTCATACACTTCCAATAATTGTATAGTAAAGTATACATATAATGTTTTATCCTGTCATGTTTTCAAAAAATGAATTTATGAAAAGCAAATCTGAAAGGAGTATGAATGTGCATCAGAATATCAGAGAAAAACAAAGCAATAAAAGTAGCTTTTTAGGTGTACTGTCAATTCTTTTTCCTATTGTCCTTGGACTATTGATTCTTAATTTTTTTACAGACATCATTCCGTTGGAAAAGATTCAAGGATTACCTGTGCTTATGCCGCTTTTTGTGTGTCCTATTGGAGCAGTCATCGGCTTTTTAGGGTATAAACGGAGTAGAGATACCCTATCATTAGTAGGTATAATTGCCAATGTAGTATTGTTTTTGTTCCCTGTTTTTTACCACATACTAGGCACGCTTATAATGGGAAATTAATATAAATTTACGAAAACCACTTGAAGTTTAGTGGTTTTTATTTGCTTTTTTGTTCAGCCTAACCCACTAACCTTATCTCCATTTGCATTAAACATAGTAGTGACAGAATGATGTTTATATAAGGGAAACTGATGAAGCCACATATAGCCATCATCAAGGATACACACAGCTTTCTGATCATACCTTTTTGTTACTGACTCCACTACCTTCATTGAATGAAAGAGCGCCAAATATCCTGTAAACTCTTCTGTCTTCATAAACGTTTGAGCATATTGCTTTTCTACTATCCGTTTCCAGTTTTTATGGTTACCAAATTTTCTTTTTACTTGCATATACACCCATCCTAATTCAACAAGATATCTGAAACCAATCTGTCTCTTTCGGAAAATCATCTCTACTTAACGTAGTCTAGGCTTTTTTGTCCTTTACATAGGGTATATTTTAGACTATGGAAGATTGTACTTATGTACATTGCCATAGAATTCTTGTGGACTTCCTGTTGTTTTTTCACTTGTAACCTTACATAATAAAAACAAGAAATATGGTCAAGGCATTTCAGCCAAAAAATATACTGATACGAAACCTAACTATAATTTATTATCTCTATAAAGATCAGAAAGTAAAACTATTAGAAGAAATACTAGATAATGCGGCTCTTGATATATTTATTAATATGATTTTAGAAATTTAATTTCTCGTGATTAATTCTTAGGAAAATTAAATCATTCGACCAGAATATTACACTACTAGAGATGATCATATAGTAAAAATTTTGGTCTAAGTAAAATTTGGGATTTAGATCGGTAGCAATCGGAAAGAAAATCAAATTAACTATAAAACCTACTATAAAAAATAATACAAAATTTTTAATATAGGAATTATTTAGGGACTTTCTAAAGAGAAACTGAATTGGCGCTCCTATTACTAGATAGATTAAACTAAAAATAGTGAAAAATAACATGAATGAAGCTAAATCAAAAGAGTCGAAAAAGGAAAATGGAACCGAGTTAATAAAGTAAAACAAAAAAAGAGCAAGAAAAAAAGCTGAAGAAACAGAACAAATTAATAGCCTGATAAAAAAGTTGTTTGTTAATTTCATGATAAACATAGTACCTCCTCCTAATATTAGTTGGCTATACCAATATATAAATAGGTTTGTGATGAAAATTTTTAAAAATAACGGGAGGAAAAAAATGTATAAAAAAAGATTATTTTCACTTCAATTATAGCCTTAGGATTTACTATGTCTCTCTTGATTATTAGCGCAGACGCAGATATAACTGTTAGAACAAATAGGTGAACTTAGAGTTAAGCCCTAAAGAGAACGAATACTATAAAATATAAAATGACAATCGCGCCCGTTAGTAGAACAGTGATACTAACAAATTATATAAAGAGTGAACAATAATTACTGACCAAAGTGAGTTACTCTTTTTATATATAAATCCCAATATAATACCTAAAACAAAGGTCGTTGTTATGCCATTTAAAAGATATGAAAACTCGAATAGGTCTTTATAAAACCAAATCGGGAAATGAATTGATACAAAGAGCAAAGCTGTAATTGTGTTTGCTATCCAGAATTTATAAGAATCCATTAATTTTCTTAGTAAAAAACCTCTAAACACAATTTCTTCAGTAATTCCCACCAACAGAACTATATTAAGCCACTCATGCAACCCCATTTGAAAATCAATATTACTTTTTAAAACGATAAAATTTAAAATTACAAAATAAGATATGAAAACTAAAGACACCCAACATACCCATTTTAACCCCTTTTTAAAATTGTAACGTAAGCCTAAATAGGATAACGGATTATGTTTCTCCATAACTTTAACCAAAAATATAACAGGAGTGACCCAAATGGCTATTTTGATAACTGCTGATGTTATAGCCCTTGGTATGGACTCCATCATGTCTAAGTATTGGACTAACCATAATTCTCTCACACACCAAAGAACAAAAAAGATAATGAAAAATACCCAAATATAATTTTTATTTGTTTTTACTAAAATTTGTGACTCCCCCTTTTTTTATACAACAATCTGGCCCGATTGCGGAACAAAGAACTACTATACAAAATAGATATTTTTATCAAACTTTATTTTAAATAATCGAACTTTGTTTTAAATGATCAATCTTTTTATAAACCTACAAAAAGAAACATTCTTTATTAATTAATAATAATACCAGTACATACGATAAAAAGAATCTATTTAATTATCAATTTAGGAAGGATAGGTACACTTCTTTCCTCCTTTTTTTTATTTAGATTGCGACATAGTATATTTTTATTCTTATATCATAATAAGTTAAATTTAATATCAAATGAACATAATCAAAATTTTCTGTATACTCAGAAAAATAGGTGTGTTATCCTTAAAATGGAATCAAAATACCAAAAATCATGTGGGAGGTAATATAGTGAAAATAATAAAATCCGGAATATTAGCAGTTTTGTTACTTCTATTCACTAATACTGGTATAGGAAATGCAGAAGAGTACCAGGGTGGTGGTTTTTCTGAGAATGAGATAATTAAAGAAGGATCAAATGAAATTATTAGTGATTTAGAAGTTGAAGATAGACCTAACAATCTGAGTAGCCCTGATGCTGCAATTTCTTTAGGACCACCTAGTTGTAATAGAACTCATTCACATAATGTTGCCACTGTAACAATGCAAGTTAAAAATCTCACAGGTAGTTATAGATCTTTAATGTGGGGGTTTCATTTAACTTCTTCAGCTAGATCATTTTTGGGTCCAATTGTAGTAGTTAAAATGCCCTCTGCAGCAGTAAACGGTAAAGCTATAAACACACCATATGAACCTCATTCCGAAGGAGCATCATATAATTTTCATGGAAGCATGAAAAATTATCAAATTAAGGGTCAAAGTTATCCACTCAAAAAAGGTGATATAGTTAATCTTTCTTGGCATATAACGGGTACAAATCCGGAAAGATATGGTTATCGATATTTAACTTGCAAAATGCCCTAAAGAATAAACCGAAACATAAGAAATAAAGAAATGAGGTTGTAAATGATGGAGATAGAATGGAAAAAAGAAAGTATTATTTTTGAAACTTTAAGAGAATCAGAGGTATGGGCTGATTCTATAGCAAACGAAATACATGGTAGAACAATAAATGGGTATATTACACCAGATTATAAAATAGCATATGCTCTTTCATTTTTCCTAGCTTCTAATCCTGATTATGTTGTTCATACAGAAAAAAGTTTCAATATTCGTCCAGGATTAAAGGTAGAGGATTCATTTATTTATAAAGTTTGGGTAACATTTAATAGTAAATAAATCATATATGAGTATGATTTACACATACTGAAAACTTCCACATGTCAGCAAAAAATTTAGATTTTCTTTCACTCATTTATTTTTGACGCTATATTTTTCAATGTTGTTTACTTCATTGAAAATACATTTTCAAAAACTTCTTAGATAATTAAATAGTACATTACTACTTATATCCTACATAATGACATGGATTTGTATTATCTTATGTTGAGAAGAAACTCACAATTGGATTTATTTTCTCTGTTTTCGAGTTTCTTCTCTTTAAAGCATCTAAATTTCCTCGTTCGTAATATCTCTTGGTTTCTATTTTAGTTTTTCTGCTAATAGTTAGTGTTCTTCTTTGCAAACGATATTTAGTTATACAAAACTTAGAAAAACAGTGAAAAGTTAAGTAATAAAATTTTGCAAATTTTGTTGCTCCGCAAGTACTTCTCACTGCGATTATAAATCTATGGGTGGAGGGTAGAAATATAATGAGATTTATCAACCTCATTGTATTAAAAAAATTATAGAATTCATGCTATTCTCTATGTTTGCATTTCATATGTGTCTTCGTTACAAGTTAAGCAGATTCCATTAGCAACAGGTTTCATCCTTTAAAGGTCATCCTTGCAGAGAGTTCAATAGCCGAGATTTTAGATTGGCAAGGAATGTAATTAACTATACATCCTCCAATTTGACAATAGGAAGTTTGAACAATCTATCCTAATTCCTCATCGTATAAAACATCAAAGACATATTGTTTTGATTCAATTATCAACTAAGTTTGATTCTCTATTCTTACTATTATGAACAACATCCCCTTCTTGAAACATCCCATTTTGAGCGTCAATAACTAGCTGTGCTTTCTTCATCATTCTCTCCCCTAAAAAACTCTTTCTGTAAATTTATCAATATAATTAATACTATTCTCCTACTAGTTAATAAAAAAAGAACCTCTCTTTCATAGAAGAAGGTCCTTATAAATTATGAGTAATTCAATTCAGACAACACTTTCATATTGTAACTAACTTTTATATTCTATAGAGTTTTGTAAATTCCTTCTCCCATAACAAACCTCATTTGTTTTATAAGACACGCTTATTTTTTAGTGTGAAGAAGAAATAACTTCTTAGAATTTTTTATTCAGTGAAATTTGCACTGACAACTGTTACTATTCCTGATATTTTTTCATTGCTTAATTATTTGTTATTAATTAGAAAAACTATCCCGATATATATAATAATCGAATAGAATCCAATAAGTTTTAATTCTTCTAATCCCACTATATTGATAACCCTTTCAAAAATAGGGTTATTTTGCATTAAGTTCCTATTTAGCAGAATTGCTTAATTCAACACGTTTAATTTCTCCAACAATAAATAAGTAACTAATCATAGCAACTATTGCATTAATTCCAACAAAAACCAACGCACCATTATAGGAACCTGTTGCAGCAATGATGTAACCTATAATGATAGGTGTTGTAATCCCTGAAATATTTCCAAAAGTGTTAAATAAGCCTCCACTTATCCCTCCAATTTCTTTTGGAGAACAGTCAGCCATTACAGCCCAGCCTAATTGTCCAAATCCTTTACCAAAGAAAGCTAAGGCCATAATCCCTACAACTAGCCATTCTGCATCAGTATAATTACAAATAATCATACTTGCTGAAAGAATCATACCAATAATTATAGGAGTTTTACGGGCAAAAGTAAGAGATTTACCTTTTCTTAATAAATAATCAGAGTAGACCCCTCCTAAAATTCCACCTAAAAAGCCACTAAGTCCAGGTAATGTCGCAACAAATCCTGCTTCAAGGATAGACATCCCTCGTTCTTGAATCAAATAAACAGGAAACCAAGTCATGAAGAAGTAAGTAAGTGTTGAAATACAATACTGCCCAATATATACTCCTACTAACATACGACTTTTCAGTAACTGTTTAATATGTGACCAATTGATGCCACTGACTTCTTTATTGGCTCCCTTCTCCATCATCTCTAGTATCCCGCCGCCCTGCTCTATATAGTTCAGTTCTGCCTGATTAACATGCGGATGATTTTTCGGATTATGGATTACTTTTAACCAAACTAAAGCAATCATTATACCTAATGCGCCCATGATAATAAAAACGTATTCCCAACCAAACGATTGTGTTATCCAGGACATAAATGGGTTAAAAATAATTATAGCAAGAAACGCTGAGGCACTAAAAATAGCTGATGCAGTTGCACGTTCATTATCAGGGAACCAAGATGCAGCTACTTGACTATTTCCAGGAAAAGAAGGTGCTTCAGTTAGCCCCACAATAAATCTTAGAATAAATAGCATTACTATGGCAGTACTAGCATTAAAAAATCCAACAAACCCTTGTAATAAAGTAAAGGTTGACCAAAGAAATAGACTCCAAAAAAGAACTTTTTTTGTTCCAAACTTATCTAAAATCCAACCTCCTGGAATTTGACCAAGAGCATAAGCCCAACTAAATGCAGAGAAAATATACCCCATTGTTATAGCACTAATCCCTAAATCACTTTGTAAAGGTGAGGCAGCTATTGAAATTGTTGCCCGATCTGCATAGTTAATAGTGGTGACTAAAAAACACATAGATACAATCATCCAGCGAATATTCGTTTTTTTCATTGCTGGTGCTGGAATAAAATCTTTTATAGAATTATTTCTTTCTAAACTCATACTAGTCTCCCCCTTTTTCCCCTTTATGGTAATCATTCTTTATGACAATAAAGTCATAACCACTTTAGACTAGTTAAACAAGACATGATGAAATTTTAAAGCTATTTTAATTAACGGCCCAACCATCCGCCATCAACTGCAAGCAGATGACCATGCACATAATTGGCTGCATCAGATGCTAGAAATACAGCGGGACCTTTGAAGTCTTCTGGGTTTCCCCATCGACCAGCAGGTATTCTTTCTGTGATTTGTCTACTGCGTACAGGATCATTGATTAAAGCAGTATTCATTTCTGTAGCAATATAACCTGGAACAATGGCATTCACATTTACACCTTGTGATGACCACTCATTTGCAAGAGCCTTTGTAAGTTGACCCACTGCCCCTTTAGCAGAAGCATAGGCTGGAACAAACAGACCACCTTGAAACGAAGCAAGAGATGCGATATTAATAATTTTCCCACTGTTTTTTTCAACCATATGTCTTCCTGCTTGTTGGCAAAGAATCCAAACTGCCTTTAAATTCACATTTAATACATCGTCCCAATCCTGTTCAGAGAAATCTACTGCAGGTGAACGTCTTTGAATCCCAGCATTATTTACAAGGATATCAACTGAGCCCATAGTCTCAATGGCTTTTGGAATTGCTTGCTTTACTTCATTCAGATTCATGAGATCACATTGAATAATTTTACAACGAACACCTAATGCTTTTATTTTCTCTTCAGTGGATGTATCATCACTTCGTTGTAAAAGCACAATATCTGCACCAGCTTCTGCCAGTCCAATAGCAATCCCTTGACCAATTCCCCGAGTAGCTCCTGAAACAACTGCTACTTTTCCTGATAAATCAAACGCTTGCGTCATCTTCACCAACTCCTTATGGTTTAAATAAAATTTTTAATGATTCATCTGGTTTTTCCATTAAATCAAAACCTTGTTTTATGTCCTCTAATGGAAGGACATGAGAGACTAATGGATTAAGATCTATATTACGCTGGCCAAGTAACTCAATAGCTTTTGTAAAGTCATCTGAACTATAGCACCTTGTTGTCTTAAGTGAGATTTCTCTAAAATGCATACTTGCAAGATTAATAGTAGGGGGCTTTTTATAAACACTAACAACTGTGATTTCCCCTTGATACTTGATACAATCAATCATTTGATTAGCTGTAATTTGATTTCCAGCTACTTCAAATACCACATCTGCTCCTACACCATTTGTTGAATCTTTAACTATTTGAACAATATCCATGGTTTTTGCATCTATGCCCTCATAGCCCATATCTCTGGCAATCTTTAGACGCATCGTACTTACATCAGAAATGAATATCTTTCCTGCTCCTGCACGTTCCGCAATAAGAGCAATAAGCAAACCAATGGGTCCGGCACCCAGAATTGCTATCGTGTCTCCGACTTTCATATTTGAACGTCTAACAGTATGTATCGCAACAGTCAAAGGCTCAAGCATAGCCGCTTCTTTCTCTGTAACTCCATCCGGTAGTACTCTTAGTCTGTTAATCGGAATAGTAGTATACTCAGCAAAGCCACCATCTTGATCAATCCCTATATATCGCAATTTTTCGCAAACATGCATTTGGCCATTAGTACAAGCTGCACATTTTCCGCAGCTTAAAAGTGGCTCAACGGTTACTTTATCCCCTTTTTTTATCTGTTCATTTTCCACAACTTCCTCCACTACACCGCTAAACTCATGTCCTAATATTAGTGGTGCTTTTGCTCTTGGATGTAATCCATGATAAATCATCATATCCGTTCCACATATTCCCGCATAAGATACCTTGATTAAGGCCTCCCCCTCCTTAGGAGTTGGTATCTCTCTTTCTATCATTTCTACTTGCATAGAGTTTACATAAGCTCCTACTTTCATTAGAAATCACTCCTTTTCATCTATAAATATCCATTATTAAACCGATACTATTTCTATGATACCAAGAGCCTCATACTTACCAACCCTCCTAAAATAGTTTCATTACGACAATAAGATATCCACCTTTGAACCGCCTTATGATTCTAGCAAAGCTTTACACTGTTGACTCATACTTAATTAAAGAAAATCATATTATGGTCTTACAGCAGTTCCATCTGGTATACGTGCTAAAGTCCAGGACGGTATTCCACCTGCAACGGGAAATTTCTTTGCTTTTTCTTCGTCAATGTCTATTCCTAATCCAGGTTTTTCATTTACATAAGCAAAGCCATTTTCTTCTTGTGGGCACCCCGGAAAAACTTCTTCCAACGCATTATTGAATGGAGTCCATTCTTGAATGCCCAAGTTAGGTGTACTTAAATCTAAATGAAGATTAGCTGCTACTCCTACAGGTGAAATATCACCTGGTCCATGCCAAGCAGTACGTACCCCGTATAGTTCACTAAAAGTGGCTAGTTTCTTAGCTGGTGTAATACCGCCAATCGAACTAACATGACATCTAATAAAATCGATTTGCTGATTAGCAATTAAACTTTTCCACTCATTCACATTCGTGAATAATTCTCCCATTGCTATTGGGGTAGACGTCTGTTGTCTAATCATTTTCAACCATTCAATATTCTCAGGTGCAACGGGATCCTCTAGGAAAAAGAGATGATAAGGTTCCAATTTTTTTGCTAATCTTACAGCTTCAATTGCTGGAAGTCTTTCGTGAATATCATGGATAAATTCCATATTGTATCCGATCTTAGAGCGCAGATGATCAAATAGTTTTTCTATACTTTTCGAGTATGCTTCTGGATCAAAATAACATCCGGCTAATGATGTTTTAGGTGATCGTTTTGGAACTATTTTGTTAGATTTCTCATAAACAGTGGCTATTAACCTTGTATCAGTGGTTCCACTCCCACCATACATGCCCATCTGACAACGAGCATACTGATAACCCTCTTCCATAAGGGCTATGATGTTTTCCTCCACTGCCACTTCATCTGGACCGTCAGCATGTCGATAGAGAGGAATTCCATCCCGGCACTTACCTCCTAATAATTGATAGACTGGTAAATTTGCCAATTTTCCTTTAATATCCCAAAGAGCCATATCGACCCCAGAAAGTGCATTATTCATAATTGGGCCGTTCCTCCAGTATCCGCTTACATTTGCAGACTGCCAAATATCTTCAATTCTTCTTGGATCTTTCCCAATAAGAAATGGTTTAAGATAATCCTCAACAGCTGATTTTACGGCAAATATTCTTTGAGTAAAGGTTGCACACCCTAGTCCATATAATTCTGGTTCGTTTGTTTCAACCTTTACAACAACTAGATCGATTCCTCCAGGTGCAGTTAGTATTACTTTTACATCACGAATTTCTAAGTGATTCATTTCATTGCTCCTTCCTAATTTTTGAATTAAAATATCATCAACTCGTTAGTTGTCCTACAAGTTTGGCAGGAAAAATAATTACCTCTATCAAAAGAGGTGAATTATTTTCTTGAACTCTTTATTTTTTTTATAATTTCAATATTACTTTCCATGGATTTACTAAGACTAGTTTTAGCAGATTCTGCATCTCTATTTTGAATAGCTCGAAAGATTTGCAAATGTGCTTCAATACTATCTAAAGTAATCCCAATCACTCTATTTAACTCTTCTAAATAATAATAATAGAAATCTCTAATTGAATGCATCACTCTATAAAAAACGATATTGTTTGACGCTTTAGCTATAGCTAAATGAAAATTAAAGTCTATTTCCGAATATTTCTTATAGTCATCTCTATATCGAAACATATCATTTAGAATCTCTTCAATATTATCAATATCTTCTTTTGTTGCATTCTGTACAGCTAATTCTAAACATTTGAATTCAATGGTTTGGCGAAATACCATCATGTCAAAAAATTCTTCTTCGCTAAGATGCATTACCGGAACAAAATCATTGATGCTTTTTCCATTAATATCATCTGATACGAAAGTTCCCTTTCCTTGATATGTAACAACAATTCCTAAATCCCTCAAACGCTGTATGGCGCTTCTAATACTCACTCTGCTTACATTAAACAATTTCTGTAATTGCGTTTCGGAAGGAATTTTACTTCCTGGTTGCCAAGTACCGTTAATAATATGTTCTTTTAATTGTTCATAAACTGAATTAACAATATTTTTTTTATCAATGGAATTAAGTCCCATTCTTTTTCCCTCTCTTGTCTCATGTCCTACAAGTTATGAAATTATATTATCATAGACCTTTAAAAATGTAAATGCTTTCATACGATATTACCTAATATTATATTCTTCATTAATTACTCCCTAAGTTTTTCCTAATATTTGAATATTAGTACTGTTTCGAATTCTGCTATAAAAAAGTTAACTAAAAGCGATGCTATCAATAAATACAAAAGCCATTTTTCATAATAAATATATGTAAAACCAACTTTGATATCAGTGAAAACACTACTCGATACACCGTCACGTTCTCTTTTCTGATATTCATAGACAATAAACCATACTTGCATTTTTAAAAGTTAACACTAAATTATTATTATTAAAAGATATTTGCTTTAAGTCTGTTAAAAAAATTTCAATTGATACTCTAAGGTTGAATACATCATCTTATTCACTTCAACTTGCAAATCAAAATAATTTAACTTTATATCAGCTAAGCTTTCAATCTTCATAATTAACTGAATAAATTTAAAGGATCCACCTCTATTTGCATTTAATGGTAGGTCTGCATATTCTTGATATCTTTCTTTTATTATATGGATATCCTCGTCTATGACTGTATTAAATCCTTTCTCCCATAATGACGCAGGAGGATTGTCGTCTTGTTCAAAGACAGGAAAAATATCTAGTATTTTCTCCTTTTCCATCATTAGATCACAAGGCAAGGTTTGTTTATTCGTTAAGAGAGGGAACATTCTTGGAGAAACATAAGGAGTTACTATTTTTTGACAATCGACTTCATCAGTCCATAGCATAGCTGTTTCCAATGTCCTTACTAAGGGGCTAATAAACACAATATCCTGAGTGGCTAAAGGCAAACGTTCCTTTAGCTTATTAGCTTGACCCCTCCCCTTTTTTGTGAGAGAAGGATTTCTTTTTTGTAAACTAGCAGGAAGTTAAGTGTATGTTCTCCCTCTTAATGTCGTATAAATATTAAGTCCATCCTATCCCCTCAGCCTTTTTTAAATTTCCTTTAACCAAGCAATAAGTTTCTCTACCATTTCCGGTGTAAATGCATGATTCACTTTTTTAAAAATTTCCCACTCCACATTGGTTCGTCCCTTCTCCTGGCTAAGATACTTATAGTGATTTTCTTGACCCTCGATTGGAATTATCGTATCACTATCTCCATGCATAAGAAGAACTGGTGATAGACTCCTCGTTGTGCTTATTGGATCGTATTTCTTTATTAGCTCCTCTTCTTCTTGAGACATCTCTTCTCTATCATCTCGTATTCGAAATAATTTTTCTGTAAGGAGGAAGGAACCCGATCCATTGATATTTGCTAAGCCTCTTATGTCAGGCTCTCTCGCAAAAATACCATTGGCTATAAATCCCCCCATTGAATTGCCTATTAATAGGATACTGTTTTTCTTTACACCTACTACGCTTAAAAACTCATTAAATTCATCAATAGTATGGAAAATAGTATCCCAAAAGTACTGCTGAGTAATGTTGTAACCAAAGTGATCTTCTATAGGAAATCTTTCATCGTGATATAGGATGTCAGGAATTAATACGCCATATCCTTCTTGAGCCACTTTTTCGGCCAACTCTATGTATCCCTTCGCTGTTCCACCCCAACCATGATATAAGATTACAATTTTGTCTTTATTATGAATATTTTTTGAATGATAAAACTTCCATTCACCGATTATTTTTCTTTTCACTGTTGTCCCTTCCTTTTTCTACTGATACTTAAATGAATCTCTTTTCTTTCCCATATTCAATCAGCGCCTGATAAGGATCACCTTTTAACCCTAGAACCTGACAAAAAGCTGGCTCTGTTTTATAACCTTGTTTCTTTCGTATAAGTACTTCTTCTTTTATGGATGGATTTATCCTTAAAACGGCGTGTTCAATTATCATATGGAGATACGCATATTGCTGCTTAACCGGGATAGGCTGACCAAACAATTCAAATTCAAAACCATCAAAATAGAAATTTACTTTGATTATTTCCACTTCTCTAATCATTAATCTTTTTAGACGAAAATGATTCATTTTTCCAAAATAATCGATGACAATCTGGCTAAAAATTTCAAATTCGTAGACTTCCATTATAATATCTAAGTCGGAAGACTCTATATCCACTCCAATTGGAATGGTTCCGCAAAGAATTGGCTTATAAGAATGTAAAATTTCATTTATTTTTAATTTCTTCAATGCTAAATATGCTTGCTGCTGTTTAGCACTACCTCCCTGTAAATAATCTGGCGTATCAAATAGTGTCCAGTCCATCGTTAATAAATCTCCTTTATAGCATGGAGTACGACTGACTGTAGAGAAGATAAGGAAGGTTTATCTATTATTGTCAGCGATAAACTTTTTAAGAAATTTTTGTAATTTGCTACCAAAAACCAATAATTTACTTCCTCTAATTCATTCTTATCTTTCTCTAACTCCTTCCTCCTATTTTTTATCCAAGATTCCAACACTGACTTCTCTAACCCGTTATCTGCCATTTGTACAATGGGAATAATCATGCGCCCTTCTTCATCATGAATATAAACACTTTCCGCCTGATAGATTTTACCCAAAATCGCCCTCACTATTTCCGGATAATTACTTTGCTTCATTTTTGTATTTTTGACAAGTTCATCGAAAGCATCAGCTACATGTGCCATACTATGGGCCCATCCTTTTTCTCTAACATATCCCCTTACATCTTTTTCAAGATTTACATAGCTAATCAACTTATCTTTCACTTCAAGAACCTTTGCCCTTGATAAGAAATTATCGCGATTATCTTGATAAAGTATAAGTGCTATTAATAAAGAGGTGAAAGAACGAGTGAAAACAGAATCTGTATTCTTTTCGCCAATTCCTTTAAATAAAAATTGATCCCTTATACAAATATCTAATATTTCAGTTAACAGATCGTTATCTAGTTTGGATTCCAATATAAACTGACAAAATGTTTGATAAATCAAGTTATCTCTTAACTCGCTATCAGGGGAGCCAATATGTTTAAGCATGGACAGGATGACTTTCTGTTTTGTTTTTTCGTCCGATGCTATCTCTTTCATTTTTTTATTTGCTAAGAAGTACTTTAACTCTTGTTCCTTCATTGGAAATATATTTTCTATTAAATTCAAATTCTCCCTCCTATCAAAACTAGGGAAATATATGTCCCTTTTTCATCTGTTTACTTTATGCATGACAAACTGTGAGTTGCTTTTTTTGAACTCATTCTTGTTGTAAAAGGGAATTAAATCTTCCTCACAAAATAAACTGATAACATCAATATTGGATAATTCATCTACCATTTTAGCAATTAGCTTTGTGCCGATTCCTTTCCGATTAAAGGAGCTGGAAATAACGACATCCTCTATATACGCTCTAAAAATCCCATCCGTTATTGCTCTTGCAAACCCAATGAGCTTGTTCTTTTCCCATGCACCTACAGCAAATGTTTGGGATAACATTTTTTCTATATCCTTTTCCGTTCTTTCCTTCCACCATCCTGCATTTTTATATAGTTCTATCACCTCGCAAGCCTTTATTGGTTTCTCTCGCGATGTTCGTATTTCTATTTTCATGTCGTCTGCCTACTTATTTTTTATTTTATTTGTCAATTTTGTCAGCCAAGAACAATTTCCAAAATTCAAATTCATTCCATTCAACCTGTTATGATGCTTTTTTAGCATAAGCGTTTAAGATTAAAACTCGATTCGCTCCACTTCAAAATTATACCATTAAACCTCTAAATATGATTAAATTTTCAAAACCAAAAAGCAAAGTGACCTTCGATAAAAAAGGTCACTTTTTCTAAGATGAATGCTTTCTAGCAAAATATTCTTGCACTTTTTTAGCTACGACATTAGGTTTTACATCCATAACAACAGAACCCCTATTTCTCAACGTATTAACTCTCCCTTATTTTTACCATTCGGATTTTCCTCGCTAGCAATAACAATTAATTTTCCAATCACAAATTTATCATTCTGTTCTTCAATAAAATTCAATCATTTCAGCAATTTTGATTAAATCTCTTACATCTTTTACACCCGAGATAGTATATTGGTATCTATCTGTTTTTAGTATTAATTTTGGCTTTTTCTCCATATCTACTAAAACAGCCTCTTGATTATTAATCGTGATCTCATATTCTTTTTTCACTACACTGTTTATTCCGTTTCCTCGCATATTATTAGGCTTTTTTTCTGTTCGGATAGAAAAATTTTGGCCATTCTTTAACGGATAATCAACATTAACTAGAATAGAATTCTTTTCTTTTCTCGCACTTATTTTTGGTTCACCGGCAACTACAATGGAAGATAGATTATTAGTATTTAGGTTATATGGTAAAGTTGCTTCTTCCGACAGGTATACGGTTGTTTTACTTTCAAGTTTAATCTGCTCCTCAGCTGTAAAAGCTACTCTTTCACCTCGGTTCGCTTCCATATCGAAAGCTGCATTTTTTGCTCCCCCTTTTTCAAATGGGAGTGATTCCATTTCCATATGAGTGAAAAGAAAGAGGATCACTGCTGCTCCTATAATTGCCACAAAAGGGAATGGTTGAAGTGCATTTTTCGTTTTCCGATTATTCTTCATCTGCTCTTTCAGCTTTAAATGCAAAGTATTCTTTCGTTCTTTATCCCAATATATATCAGCTTCTAAGTCCCTCAATTCCTCATCTAGTTGTTCCTTATATAATTTTTCCATTTAATTCTCCCTCCTTTTTTAATTCTTTCTCCAAAGCTTTCATTGCTCGAAATAAAGTTGACTTCACTTTAGCCTCTGACCATCCTAAAATCCCTGCTGTTTCTTCAATAGAGAACTCTTTTAGTTTTCTTAGAATAATGATTTCTCGATAAGTTGATTTCAAAGTACTTAACGCCTTATAAATTTCTAATGATTGTTCTCTAATTTGCAGCATCTCTTCAGGTAATGGATTCTTATCTTTATTGAATAGAAAAGCTTCTTTTAGCAGTATTACCGGCTTCTTTTTTCTAATCATATCAACGGTGAGATTATGAGCAATCCGATACAGCCACGTTTTTTCACTTGCATTCCTTTTAAATGTATCCAAGTGAATAAAAGCTTTCAAAAAAGTATCGTTTGTTAAATCTTCTGCTTGCTGATAATCTTGAATCATGATGAAAATATATTTAAAAATAGCTTCTCCAAACTTTTCATACCATTCTAGGATGATTTTATCTTTCTCATTTTCCACCATTTCCCCTCCTTTATTAAAAATTCTATGTATAGACGGATAGAGTTCTAAAAAGTTTTACTTTTTTTAAATATTTTCAAAAATAAAAAGTGGATTCCTGCAAAGAGGTCCACTTTCGGTAATTCTCTGTTTATATAAATTCCTTTATTCTTTTCATCGCAGAATGAACTGTAAGCCGGTGATAAGCGACTAATTGATTCTTAAAAATCACTCCATAAACACCATATGGAGTTGGCGATAGCTTTAATAAATCTTCACGTGTTTGGAGATGGTGAATTTCTGCCTTTATTTGTAATTTACTAGCTGCTTCTATTACATTATCGATGGCTATATCGATATATGGGCATTGCGCTGTACGGAGAATGGTTAATTGATTGTTATGACGAGTCAGTCGTTCTTCCCAATCATTCGGAAAATATGGATTTGCTGCTTCATTTATTTTGTAGACTAATAACTCGAATCCATAGGGAGCATATTCTAGTTCAGTGAAATCATTTTTTAAGAAAACTTCCTTACTTGGCGTCCAAGAGGTTGTTGGATTTGTTACCACGATAACGCCATTCTTTTTATGATCTTTTGCATCTTGAATTACCTTTTCAATTAGCTGAGTTGCATAGCCTTTACCCGTTATATTTACCCATAGACAGTGGATGATGTAGTAATTTTCCCCATATACTACTCTGGAGGAATGTTCAATGGGTGTATATTCAATAAAACCGGCGAGCTTGTCATTCTCCATTAGTTGAATATATTTCAATCCTTGTCCAAATTGATCCATTAACCATGCTTTTTTTGCTTGATAGCCTGTTGACTTCTGTTTGCTTCTTAAACAATAGCAGCCATTTGCTTGTATATTTTCTGAGGTTAATTCAATCAGCTCTATTTTATTCAAAATGTTTCTCCACTCCCCATCTCAAAATGTTCACTCATTTCTGCCAAAACTTCGAATTTTAGAAACGATGGAAAAAACTATAATAATAGGATATCGTCTTTCCTTACACAAACGATATCCTATTATTTTATTTCACTTTTATTTTTGTTGCTTGACTCTTATTCTTTGCCTTATCTTGTGCATATATCAATAAGCTTGTATTTTTCTTTTGTTTTTTGATTGTCATTTTAAAGGAACCTTTTGCATCAGCTGTTGTTTTTTGCACGAATTTCTTTCCATTATAAATAGTAATAGTTGCATTCGCTTCTGCTTTTCCAGCAATAAGTGTCGTCTTCGATGTTACATTTGTCGTAATCTTTGGCATTGCTGGAGGAGTCTTGTCGATAACTTTTATTGCTTTGGATGTACTATTCCCAGCTGCGTCTATTATCTTAATTACTAATTTGGTTCCTGCCTTTTGTTTTGAAATCTTTATTTGGAAACGACCATCTTTTTGTACGGTACTTTTTCCTAGTTCCTTTTTACCTGCCAGTACAACAACTTTTGCATTTACTTCTCCTTTTCCTGATACAGTTGTCGACTTATCTGTAACTTCCTTAATTTGAGGTTCGTTTGGAGGTGTTTTATCGATATTTTTTATGGTTATAGACTTAACCTGTTTATTTCCTCCCAAATCTACAACAGTAAAGGTATATGTTCCATTCTTTTTCACCATGTACTTTACGTTTTCATTATTCACTTTCTTCCCATCAGGTAGCTGGATATACCGAATTCCAAAATTATCCTTTGCGGTTATTTGGAGTTCTATATCTCGGTTTGTTGGTTTCTTAGTTTTTTGTGTAATAGTAATACTCGGCTTTATTGTATCTGTAACTTTTTGGCTAAACTCGCGTACAGAATCATAGAGATTCCTACTACCAGAACTTTTCGCATATACTTTAAATTGAAAAGTTCCAGTACCTGCTGGCTGCCATTCTAGCTTATTATTCCTACTATAACTTTGTAGTTTTTTCCAATTATTCCCGTCTTTTATATAAAACTCATATAGAGGATTGCTTCCTCCCGTAGTTCCTCCAATAAATGTATACATCTTGGGTGCTTGTGAACTATCTTTTTCCAGAAACACCTCTGACACTGGTTCAACAATCGTTCCAAATGTTATGACAATATCACGATCCAAGCTTTTGCCTGCATAACCGCTAATAGCATTTTTATTTATCGTTAATTTATATTTTTTTCCCTTTGTTAATAATTCTGGGAGTATATGCAAATAATTATCATCAGACTCTATTTGAATAGGAATCTTCTTATCCCCCTCCATAAGAGTTATTCCATTTCTATCCTTCCATCTAATCCCCTGATTAAAAAAGAATAAAAGTTCAGAATCGATTTCCAGATTACTATTATCTTGTCTTAAACTTGCCCACACGTCATTTTTAACATCATAAAACAATGAATCCGTTAATTCAAAGGAAGACGGCTCAGTGTTTTTCATATACTCTACATAGTTATTTCCGTTCTCATCTTCATAGATAGCAATTAATCCATTTTGATAAAAGAGAGAATGAACAAAATAATCTTCTTTTAATGAATAGTAATAATCGGCAGATCCATAGCCATAAACATCTATTCCCCCAAAACTACTAGCTATATAAGTTCTTCTTCCAGAATCATCAAAGGCAATGTCATTAAAAGTTTCATATTCATTATTTTCCTCATCATAGGCCATCCTAAATTCAAAATCGAAAGTCATATCCTCTTCTTGTACAGTTGATAAACGAAATACAACCCCATTCATATTGTACATATATTGTCCGTCTGGGCTTATAACCATTTCCGAGCTTAAATGATAGTCTCCGTGATATGGGGAGTCATAATGGTCTACAATCTTGCCATTATCAATTAGATAGGCATAGGCATCTATTGGACTTATTGCTGAGTCCAATGTATAAAGACGGTGTAACTTTTCATTGTAGGAAATACTAGATTCCATGTAAATGGATGTATTATCATCGCCAGCATTTTCTGCTACTTCTTTTTTCGTATTTAAGGAATAAACCTTAATAGTTTCCCATTGATTAGAACCAGGAGTTATATAAAGGTAGCCATTCTGATCTATCGCAATATCCCATGGATCTGTGGATATTGGAAAGGTATCTAATAAAGTAAAATTTCCGGCATCCACTTCTGCAATGGCTCCTTTTAAGCCCTTTTCCGTATAATACGAATGTTTCATTAAATGCTGAGTCACATAGACTTTATCTTTGTATACTTCCACTTTTTCTGCTGGGTATTTAAGATTTATCTTTTTTATTTCTCCCGTTAGATAATTTACTCTCTGCAAAAGAGGCTTACCTATTTCTACCATATAAATATATGGGCGATTTGGATCAATCACTGCATCATCTGCTTGGAAATTAATCGATATCGCATTTGATGCTGCCTTTATTTTGCTGTTAGAACCATAAGGAACAAATAATGATACCAGCAGTATAATAGCTATAAATAAACGCACTTTTTTTCGCAAAAAACTCTCCCCCTGTAAGTCTCTCTATAATCGTTGTTTAGTTTCATTAATTTTATACTTAATATAAAAGACAATTGACCTTCAAGCTTTCATTTATTTTTAAATCCTTTTTTGCTGATTTTAAACGACAATAATTCTCCTTTCTTCTTTTTTATCGGTAATCTTCTTCCGTATTTTTATCTTTTTCCCGTCCACAACATTTTATATAAATAGTCATCTAAAAAGGGAATGCCTTCAGCATCCGTTTCAGAAATATTCAGTATTTAAAATGAATAATGATATTTTACTATTTTTTTAGATTCGACCATTTACCTTAGCGGTTTGCCGTGAACAATATGCCAATGAAGATGTTTGGAGTCTTGATACTTGCCAAGATTGGTGATAACTCTGCATGCACCATATTCCTTGGTTACACTAGCAGCTACTTGCTTTACAACGCCCAAAAGCTCCAATAGTAAATGATTATCTCCTTCTTCTAATGTAATAAGAGAAGCGATGTGTTTTTTCGGAATTGCTACTATATGAACTGGATAAAAGGGTTTTGTATGATAATACGCTAACACATTTTCTGTTTCCATCACTTTTCTAACCTTTGTTTTTCCACTAAGAACTTCATCACAATAAAAATCTTCTGTCATCTTTTTTCCTCCATTCCTTTTTAAACATTGTCTATGGTCTCTTCTCCCATGGTTCCACTACGCCTACTATTTTTCTCTGCCAATTATTTTGTATCGCATCGATCACCCCAGCAGAAATCTCTTTATGTGTAAGCCATCTGGAAGCGCTATTCTCCACAATAAATCCTAATTGAATCTGATGATAGCTGCAATTAGGGGGAATCGTTAGTTCCTTCTTTATTTTGGACAAATCCGAACTGCTCCCAGTAATGTGAAACAAACGCCATTTCTGTCCGCTTTCGGAAAGTTCGTCCTTCACTATATTCAAAGCATTTTTTCCTATCGAATGAACCCATGCTACAACCAAATCAATTGGTCCATTCTGTTGTATAGTCCATTCTAATTTCTCCCTAAACGCAGTGTGATTTGTATAATCAACCAGTAAGGGGGTTATTTTCGTTTTATCGTCCAGGATATCTATTAAACTATTTATTGGGGCAGCTTTTCTGCCAACAATAGATAATCTGCAATCCTCTTGCTCAGCCAGCCATCCAGACACATCAAAAAGCATTCCTGTGCCTCCAATAATTAAGGCATGCTTCATATTATTACTCCTCCTTTTAAATCAGCCTTTACCCAATCATTTATCATTTCTTGCTTACTACCCAAAACGCTCCTAAAATTTCCTAATAATTCCTCTTATCTTATTACTTTAACAAACTTAACCCGTTTATTTAAAGTAGAATCAGTGATATTCTATAAATAAGTTAAAAACTATGGGGTGAAAGACTTGAAGATTTTGAACTTTGGTTCTTTAAATATTGATAAAGTATATTCGGTTCCTCACTTTGTTTCTGCTGGCGAAACTTTATCTTCTACGAATTATGATGAATTTCCAGGCGGAAAAGGATTAAATCAATCAATTGCACTTGCTAAAGCTGGAGCACAAGTATACCACGGAGGAAATATTGGAAAAGACGGCTTATTTTTAAAAGAAGTATTAGCGGAAGCAAATGTAAATGTTGATTGGATTGATGAGAATGGGAACACAACTGGCCACGCCATTATTCAAGTCTCTGCTAGTGGAGAAAACTGTATTCTTTTATTAGGCGGAGCAAATAAAGAAATAACGATCGATCATATTAACCAAGTTTTAGCGAATTTTTCCCAGAACGATTTACTGTTAGTGCAAAATGAAATAAACGATTTAGCATACATAGTGGAAACTGCGCACAAAAGAGGATTAAAAATTGCCCTTAATCCATCACCTATCGATGAGACAATTACCACCCTAGATTTTTCAAAAATTGATTACTTAATATTAAATGAAATAGAAGCAAAAGCCATTACGAACGAACATACAAATGACAAGATTTTCCAAAAACTTTTATCCTTAAACAAGCAGCTAAAAATCGTCTTAACATTGGGCAAAGAAGGCGTAATTTATAAAGATAGTGTCGAAGAACATAGACAAGCCGCTTTTAAAGTAGATGCAGTTGATACAACCGCTGCTGGCGATACCTTTTTAGGATACTTTTTAAGTCAAATTTCCCAGCAGGAGGAAATAAAAAGTGCCTTGCAAATGGCTGCAAAAGCTGCTGCCATTGCTGTAACACGGAAAGGGGCCTCCTCTTCTATTCCAAGTTCGCAAGAAGTAATGGCGTTCACTAAAAAATAGATGATTAAAAAGAGAGAATTTAAGTAGTGATTCTCTCTTTTTTATGGATCAATAACCACCAAACGGAATATATATGTTGCATTAAGTAATATATATTGGTTATAATGTAATATATACATTCCATCAATAAGGAGGATTGCCTTGAAGAACCATATTAAAATTGCAAGAATTCAAGCAGATTTAACCCAGCAGCAATTAGCGGATAAGATTGGCGTTACTCGTCAAACAATCAGTCTTATTGAAAAAGGAAAATACAATCCTACTTTAAAACTTTGTCTTGAGCTCTGTTATTCCCTCAACAGAACATTAGATGAATTATTTTGGGTAGACAAGGAGGAAGAAAAATGAAAAAAATAAAAGATGAACGTCTAATTATGAAAAACTTACAAAATATTAAAGTAGCCTATATCATTCAAACGCTTGGAATTATTGGCATATTAGCTTATGACCTTATTACAAAGGGCTTAGCTGGAATGAGAGACAATCCGTTATGGTATGTATTTATTATTACTAGCATCATTTCAGCTTATCTATCAATGAATATAAGCGTCGATCATGAAAACAGCAAAAAGGACCCTAAAAAGGGGCTATCTCTTTCTATTACTATTGTCACTCTGCTTTCCGTGCTTATTGGAATTCTGATAATCCTCTCTGATAGAGAGCGTATCGTAAATGGTGTTCTTATTGGCGGAATAGTATTTATATGCGGGATCATACCTGTACTTTATACTTATTATTTACGGAATAAAAAAGGAAGAGATTTGGATGATGAGGATGAAGTTTAACTCTCTTACTGACATTTATTTTAGCCTGCTGGATTAATCTACCACTTTCGCTTATAATTATTGTAGTGTAATGCTAGAATCATAGTATTAATAAAAGTTAGAAAAAGGTGTAATATGAATAATTTTTTTAGCAGGCTAACCCTTTTTTTATATATTATTTTTTTCCTCCTAACTGGAATAGCTTTTTATTTTATCTATAAAGATTTTACTACCACTTTTCCCTTTTATTTTATCATTGGATATATCATATTCCTATTTTGTTTTATATTTTACTTACTATGGATGGCAGTATTCACGTGGAAGAAAAACTTTAGCTGGTCTTTATTGGCAAAGAAGGTATCGCAATGTATTTGCTTTTTTCTCTTATTCAGCTTAGTTAATTATCTATTTTCTTATTTTTTTCATCCGAATCAGAAGACTTTTGCATTTTCTTTTACCTCTCTTGGCTTAGCAATAGGTCTTACGTTTCTGGATATTCCTTATTTTCAAAGTAAAAGTAAAAAATAAAGCGACAAAATTACATGATTTACTATGGCTTAAATCCCATAGTGAATCATGTATTTTTCTGCTTCCTGCGCTGCTGTTATTTTTCGAGCTAGATCGATAAGCTCCCCTGATTTTTTATCCGCAACAATATCTAAAAATATTGGTAATGATTCAGGAGGTATAAGTGTTATTCCGTAATAGCCAAACCATTAGCCGGTCGTTCATATGTATGGAAATATGTTTTCATCATTGCTAATGGTTTTATCAACTCTTGTATAAAATGATCATTTACAGGTATACAATCATAAAGATCAGGGGTGTAATGATTATATACATGCCGTTTATTGAAATTTTGAATGATCCCAAATTCGTGGGTAATAGCCAAGCTTTTCACCTTTTCAAATAAATTCCGCCAATTTAAGCTAAATAAGTACATAGCTCCATTTTATGAGCGAAAAAAATCTGCTGTTTCTCTAGAAACCTCTGTAAGAATACCATCTTTCCGCTTTAACAATTGTTGTAATGCTTTTTGAACAAACCCTTTTTCAAACGTTTCAATGGGCTGAGGTAATTCTTCTTGATCCAAAATATAATACATTTGATTAGGTTTAATGACAATATCAATAATTAAATCTTCATAGATAACCATATCATTTTGAAACCAATTTTTTCTCACAATATTGAAATACGCTCCTAAATATTTTCCAGTTGTATCTCGCCAAAAATATAAATTATATGGCTGATCCAACCAATAATAAGCAAACGTATAGGTCCCTTTCGGAATAACTAGTTTTTGTTTGCCTTTCCTCATTTCAAATGACTTTTCCACTTGATGCAAGAGGGTGATTTTCCTTTTATCCGATTGAAGAAGTTTGCATTGATATTCTTCTATAGTAGAATCATAGCGAATTTTCCGTTCGACTATGTTTTCTCTACCCTTTAATTGCAAGTTTACCACTCTACCATCTCCAAATTCGATTCAACTTAACTCTTTTTCCCCTATATTATAGGCAAAACAAACATTTATCCAGATCAAATCCACAGAATATTCAGCACAAAATATTCTTATCTTGATACATTCTCACTAAATGGCTTTGTAAACATGCTAAAATAAGAATCACAAATTAATTAAAAACGAAGGAGGAGAGAAAATGTATGTAAAAGTATATGAATATCATATACCAACCGATAAAATCAAAGAATATTTCTATATTCAAGAGAAAGCAAGCAACATCTATCGCAAGTATATCAATTCAACAACAACCTATTTACAAAGTAATGATGATCCGACAAAATGGCTGGAAATACGACCTATCAGACTGAACAAGACTATCATGCCAATATTGCTTTAATCAATGAACAAACGGAAATTGTTGCGTTATTTCAAGAATTCCAAGCTTTGCTTCCCCTAGAAAATAGTCAAATAAAAGAAGAAAATTTCACCCAAATAACAGAAATAAAGTAATTATTAAAAAAAGGATACCTTTATCGATATCCTTTTCTTCTTACTTAAAATCCTTCCAATTCATTGCATTTTCATTTAACAGTTCTTCAAAACTTTTATTTTTTTCTCTTTGTCGACGTTCTTCTCTTTTTCTTTCTTCTTCTGCTTTTTGCTTGGCCTCTTCTTGTTGTTTTAGTTCTTGCTTTTTATTTTTCAGTTGATCTGCTAACTGTTCATTTAGAAGATCCCCTAATGTAACAGGCTTATCCTCCTGTTTTGTTTTTGGTACATGTCTCCGCTGCTTTGCCATCTGAATCCCCCTCCTTCTTTGGATTTTACAGTGCAAGTTCTATTGTTTCTTCTAATTCGACTTCTACATTCCCTTTAATTGCCCTTGTAATCATGCAGCTTGCTTCCGCATTGTGCGCAAGTTTTGCCGCAAGCTTTATGTCTTTTTCAGCAGCGTCTTTTTTGAGCACAATCTTCGGGCGATGAATAATTTTCTGGTAAGTAAATATACCGTTTGTGACATCAACTACTGCTTCTGATTCTAATGTTAAACTTTCCTTCTCAAGTCTACTTCTTTCCATCATTGCAGCAAGGGTAATAATAAAGCAAGTTGCTGCTGCTCCGAGAAGCATTTCATCTGGATTAGTACCGACACCAGGTCCTTCCATTTCTTTTGGAATCGATATTTTTGTTTTTAAATTGCCACTTTCGATTGTCCCAATATCATTTCGATATCCTGGCCAATCAGCTTTTAAATAAAAATGATGTTCTGCCATAATTCACCCTTCTTTTTACTATGCTGTATGTATAATAACATATTTTTTTACTCAAGTTATATTAGAGAATTGGATACTAAGACGATTGCTAGTATCATCACTTCTACACAAGGAGGAAAGAATGATGACTCAGAAACGTGACAAAGGCTACAGTCAAGCTGGTAAGCCTAATGCAGATACTGTCAAACAAACAATTGCGGCAGAAGAATTAGAAAAGGCCATTCATCCAACAAACAGACAAAATTCTAAACAATAATCTATTCTTCACCACACCTTCTATGAAGGTGTGGCTTCTTCTCTCTCATCTGCCTTTATTTGTAACCATTTATTTCATTTCGCATAAAATTTTTTATCATACCATGCATCTGTATACGTCTAATTTTTAATAATTAAAGAAGTTGTCCATTTTGTTTCTTTCTAAAGAAATGATACACTCAAATTAGTTTCTGCTAAATTTTTCAACTTACTGGAGGAATCGGTTTGAGAAAGCTGTTTCGTTATTTATTTTCTGTGTTATTATTTATTACTTCCATTGGTTTATACTGTTCCAATCGATTAATGTATATGAAGAAAAAAGACAATGATTTTATTGTAAATAGAGAAAAAGAAGCTGGTAGATTAGACCCTGTTTCTTATGAAAATTTAACTAAACAAGAAATTACCATTCCATCTCCTTATGGTTATGATTTAAAAGCAATCCTAGTAGAGCCTTTTGATACGAAGAAATATATCATTATTTCCCATGGAGTCACGGAAAATAAAACGAGTTCGATTAAGTATATGAACCTATTTTTAGAAAGAGGCTTCAACGGTATTATTTATGATCATCGCAGACATGGAGAATCGGGCGGGAAAAATACAAGCTTTGGCTATTACGAAAAATTCGACTTAAAGCAAATTGTCGATTGGCTTAAACGAGAAAAAGGAAAAGATATACTCTTGGGGATACATGGGGAATCGATGGGTGCAGCAACAATGATTCTTTATGCTGGAGGAATCGAGGATGGAGCCGATTTCTATATTGCAGATTGTCCTTTTTCCGATTTCAAGGAGCTGTTAAATTATGTCATCAAACAGGAAATAAAACTGCCTGGAAAAGTCTTTATTCCTATCGCTAATTTATTCTTACGTGCCAGAGCTCGCTATTCGATTAAAGATATTTCCCCTATCTCTGTCATTGATAAAATAAAAAGTCCGATGTTATTTATCCATAGCAAGAAAGATGATTTTATCTTGCCAGAAATGACACAAAAACTTTTCGATAAAAAAAAGGGGCCGAAAAAATTATTTTTCGCTGTTAATGGTACACATGCTCAAAGCTATAATGAAAACAAAGAGGCTTATGAAAAAGCCGTCGATGACTTTTTAAAGGAATATGTGCAAAGTTAAAATTTAAGGCTTAACAACATTAATTCTACTAAATAATAATGTATTCAGATTAAGCCATCGAAACGATGGCTTTTCTTATAATTCTTTATTATAAGATCGCCTTCTTGAAAAGCTCATCTTGCCCCTTCGTAAAAGAGAAACTATACACATTCATTATAATAATTATTATTTCATTATTTTTAAAAATTTCTTTACATCCCCTAGAAGGTTTGATATGGTAAATAACATTAAAATGCCATAAACAAATACATGCGATGAAGAGAAGAGTACAATCATGCAATTCTTCAAAGAGAGCTCCAGTTGGTGGAAAGGAGTAGGATAATGGTTGGAAGCAAGCCTCTGATCGGCACATCGGATCCATATAGGTGATGGTGTGACAGGTGCTCCTGTTATCGAGCTAGGGTATACGTATGGACTTCATACCGTACCTACAAAGGATAATATGGTAACATATTGTCAAACTGGGGTGGCACCACGGCGCGCAGCAACTCGTCCTCAAGACTAAAATCTTGGGGGTGAGTTTTTTTATTATCCAATTTTACATTTTTAAGGAGGAAATAAATTGCGTATAAACAAGTTAGTGAAGTCGTGGAAATACCCTTCTATCTTATTATCAAGCATTGGTGTTTCCAGTATTGGAGAATGGGTCTATTTTATAGCACTAAATTTAATCGTTCTTGATAGGATGGGAGTACTTGCTGTTTCGGGGTTGTATATACTTAGGGCTCTATCTGCATTTTTTACAAACTTTTGGTCCGGTAGTTTAATAGACCGATTGAATAAAAAACATCTGATGGTTCTGCTGAATATATTCCAAGCAGTTTTCATTGCCATATTGCCTTCCCTAGCATCTCTTTCTGCCATTTATACACTCGTTTTTTTTATTAATGTAGCTAGTTCCATGTATGAACAAACGTCAGTACCGTACATTACCAAGTTAATTCCTCCAGATCAAAGAAAAAGGTTTAATTCACTTCGAAGCTTAATTGATTCTGGAGCATTTGTGATAGGGCCTGCTATTGCGGGAATGCTATTTATGATTGGTTCACCTAATTTTGCCATCTATAGTAATGCAATAGCCCTTTTCATTTCAGCTCTTATCACACTTATTATGCCAAATATTGAAAGAAATGATTTTATTGAAACAGAAGATAAAAAAATTACTTTAAAGATTTTAAAACAAGATTGGAGATTAGTTGTAGATTTTAGCCGGAACCACCTGTATATTATCATTATTTATTTACTTTTTAGTACAGTAATGGTTTTGGCAACTGCAGTAGATTCACTGGAAGCAGCGTTTTCGAGAGAAGTGCTTCTATTGTCAGAGAGAGATTATGGATTTCTGGTGAGTATTGCTGGTGCGGGGATAATTGTTGGTGCACTAGTAAATATCATAATTGTTAAAAAGGTTGCTACCTCTTGGCTGATTGGTCTTGGATCCTTAATGGTATCAATCGGATATCTGATTTATGCATTTTCCGCTAATTTTTTGATAGCGGCAATTGGCTTTTTTATTCTTTCCTTTTCCATGGCTTTTCTTAACACTGGATTTAACACATTTTATCAAAAGAACGTTCCCATACATATAATGGGAAGGGTTGGTAGTGTGTACAGATGCATTGAAGCCTTTTTTATCATTATTTCGACCATACTTTTTGGGATAATGGCTGAAATGATTTCCATTAAGTCTGTTATCATATTAGGAAGCATCATTATGTTTGCAGTAACAATTATATTATTTATCTTTAATACACGGCCTTCGAAAGCAGCGTTTTATATGGAGGAATAATACTGAATACACATACTCATTAGTGCTTTTCCTATAATAAGACCTTGAAAGTTCATGAGAATATCCCAATTCTCATGAGCTTTTGTCAGCAATCTGAACATTTTTTATTGCCCGATAGGCTAATTTTATTAAAATACTTATACAATGTAGATATTATTTAAATACCGCTTTTCTATTGGAAAGCCAATCTTCTAAAGCATCCTCGTGTTGTTTGGTGAATAATTTCGGTACTTTGTCTCTTGGAAAGTATTTTAAATCTAAAGTCTCCGAACCATCTGCGATAAGTTCTCCATCAATGGGTTTGCATTGAAAAAAATGAGTGATAGTCTGAGCTGTATCTCCGTTCGGAAACTCACCAAAATATTTAGAGTAAACACCAATAAGGTATTCAACCTCAACATTTACTCCTGTCTCCTCAAGTATTTCTCGTTTAGCTGTTTCTTCTAGAGATTCTCCAAGTTCCATCGCACCACCTGGAAACCCCCATTCATTTCTATCTCCTCGTTTTTGTAAAAGAATTTCATTCCGTTCGTTATAAACAATACCACCAGCAAAATTAAGGAATATTAAATCATGTCCCACTTTTCCTCGAATATAACGAATGTAGTCTTTATCTCTATCCATAAAATTTCTCAACCTCATTTTTGTTTGAAAAGAATAATTAATAAGGTTACATTTAAACCTAATTTCACTTAACTTTTCTAGAATATCAATCTATACTTATATTTGGCTGTGTTTAAGAACAGTTTGGATAGTTGAACTTTATATATTTGCAGATAAAAAATGGAAGCTATTCTTAATAGAATTTAGAGCCACAATATAGTGACTCTAAATTCTATATCTATTCTTTACAAAAATCTACAAACTTTTTTGCTTGTATTAAGGACATGCCTGTTTGTTCTCTCACAAACTTCACCGCCTTAATTTCACCGACGGACTTTATTTTTTCTTGTACTAAGGTAATCAGTTCCTCACTATATATTTTAGTATAATCCATTTTCTCCAACCTCCTCTAATCTATAATACCTTATACGAATAATTAACCTTTTAGTTTCAAATATAAATTTATACAATTTATATTTCTTCTTATATAAAACAACATTTAAATTTTAAAAAAATACAGCTGTTGAGTTTCATTATAGAACTTCTAAATTCCCTTCTACATCAACCACAATTGTGTGATGCTGCGAGGTGATAATTTCCAGAGGGAATACAGCTGAAATTTTATTAGAGAAGAACCATTCTCTTCCTGGTTTATTGAGGATTAAGAAGATGCCTTTTGATTTATCTCCCATAAAGTTGATGGATGTTAGATCTAAAGGTTTATTATCCCGTTCATTAATTCCCACTTCCATCAATCTTTTCCCTGCGGCTGCTACATCATTAACCGTTACCCCTATCTCACTGATGTTTATGACACTTTCAATAGAAAATGGAGCCTCATCTAGTTCAGAAATAGAGTGCCTTGATATAAACTCTACTATATTTCCAGAAGGATCATAAAAATAGAGAGAATGAGCATGGATATTGGAAAAATACACTTCATCTTCTCCCTCATCATTAATATTTAAGGCAACCCTTTCTTTTACCCACGACTTTGCTTCTGCAAATTTATTAGCAAAAATGTTAAAAGCAAAGTGGTAATATGGATTCCCCAATACATTTTCTGATGTAAATTTCAATTTGCTTGAACCAGCTTTAATGCAAAAGCTATGACTATCTTCCTTAATCAATGGAAATCCAAGAGTCTCTACATAAAAACTCTTCATTTTTTTGATATTATTCGTTTGCAGAGTTAACAGTTTTACTTCCATTATCTATATCCCCTCTTTCGTTAATATTTCTAATACTCCGTTAATTCTAATATATATCATCCTTAGTAGTCTAAAATATTGCTTGATGGAGTTACTTCCATTTCATTCACGAGAAATCTCCCTTTATTAAAGAATCACATCCATCCCGCTATTTGAGGATTGTTTTCAAGCATAGCCAAAACCTTTAGAGGAGATAATATCTGTATCTTTAATTATTACCACACTCCCTCTAACTCCCTTTTGATCATTTCTCATCCCATTGATATAATTTGTTACCCGTTTTAGTTTAATGTAAGTAGATTGTTCCATACTTCCCCAATTAGAATATTAATTTCTATCCTTCTCTTTATATATATTCTCTTACAATTTATGCGTGGGATGTCAAAGGAAATAAGAAATGGTTCGGTAGAGCTTTTAGTAATGGACGGACAAACAATGTATCATTACTCGCTGTTATAAATTTTGTATCGATATTTTTAATCTTGTCATTTGGTGTGAAATAGAAATGAATTCGTTTTATTTCATCGGAAATTAGATAATTTATAATGGTTTCCAATTCCACTTCTTTTCTACTGATGACATCATAAATATGAAGTTGCTCATCTTCCTTCTTAAAGAGAACGATTACGTCTTCCTCTTCGATATAAAAAATTGCGTCGTTAAATACTTGGAGAAAATAAAACATTAATAGTTGCTCGTTATTTTCGACAGCTAATTTGGTTGAAATAGATGTCCGTTTCTTTGCAAATTCCTTCATCAGTAGCAAATCACTTAGATTTTCTATATCTAATTGGCGTATGGTCTTGGTTGGCACCGTTTGTTTTTTTAAATCAGCTATACAAAGAGAAAAGCTGCTTTCTTGTACTTTTTCAAATCCAAACTTCGGATAAAAGTTCAAAACGGTTTCATTCGCAAATAAGTAGATAAAGTCTATTTCATTTTCATGCTTTTCAATGATATGGTTCAGCAATTTTTTAGAAAGACCTTGATTACGAAACTCAGGATGTGTCATTACTGTACCAACTTGAATAGCTTTATATTCAATCCCGTTACACACAACGGTCATTTTGTTGATAGAGGCATTTGCTATTACTTGTTCCCTATAGATAAACGAATAACATATATAGTTATCATTCCAGCAACCATTTTCATCCCATTTACTAAAGTCTATTCCAAATACCTTTTGAGCTAATTCATTAAAGCTTTCTTTATATGTTTCGATATGTTTATAGTCACTTATTAGTTGATATTTTGCCATCCTCCGCTTCCCCCCAATATAATCTAATAAAAGAATCTTAGCATTCTCATTAAATTATATTTTGCTAAATCTGTAAGATACACCTAATATTTAACTCATAAATAAAAATAAGCCAACGCGACACTTAAAAACGCATTGGCTTATTTTTAACTATTATTCTTTTTTTCTTTTAATACTATTCTTTGAATACTCTTGACAGATAAATAATACCTTGCACTTAATATATTCATATCAGTACCAGCTAGATAATCATTATATATATTCTTATTTCTTTCCTTCAATTCTTGCCTTGTACTTGTGTTAGTCCCCCAGCTTTTCTTATTACTTTCATTCCTTGGTATATAGATACATTCACCATCGATATATTTTTGAACCTCCTTCAACAGTTCAGAAGGTAAAAGTTCCATTGCGTTTTTATAGCTCATTTTGCACTCCTAATAATTTTTTTCGTTTTATTAGAAATAAACAAAAGCTACATTATGCATTTTACATAGCCTTTGCTATGCAGTAAAAATATACTTTCTCAACTCATATCCTCCCTTTCAGTAACGAACCCTCATTATTCTTAATTAAATCATACCATAATATAGGAAAATAAAAGAAGTTAACATAAGAATTTTCTGTATATTACTAAATAAATTAGAGTGTCTCCTTTAATTTATGAATCTTTGAGTGGGATATTAAATACACATCACCAAAAATGTCCACTTTATCTTCCTTTACTCGTACAACACAATCTTTATTCGATGCATAAATGTCTATTTCCTCTGATAAAGAAGATAGTTCCTTTTGAACCAATGCAAGGTTATTTTCTAGATCGAAATGAGACAGAACCGAAAAATTGCCAAGACTAATTCCATCATAAACAGTGCTTATTTCCACTTCATAGCCAAAGTGTTCAGAGCATAACCATTTTGCGGACATATTGATCGCACCAGCGCTTGCCCCCATTACAACAGCCTTGCTTTTTCGTATCAAATCCGACAGTTCATATTCCTTCAAAAAACTATTTAAATTAAGTGTATCTCCACCCAATAAGAATATAACTGAAGCATTTTCGATTAGAGCATGCGCATCTTTTTTCTGAACACTATAATTAATTAAATGATATGTATCAAACATAATGCCAGCCTGGTCAAGCCAAGATCGTTCTGTAGCCCCCTTCTCTTGAGCACAAAGAGGATTCGAGCTGATCATTACAAGCGATTTTCTATCAGTTATATCCTCCTGCAATATTCTTCCTAGCTTCTCTGGGAAAAAATTGTTAAACCAACCTAAATAATAGTGAGTTTTCATAGCTACCCCTCCTCAAATTTATTTTATCGTGACAAAAACTATCCAGCTTTCTCCAAATGTTACGACTTTCCTTCAAACTATGATTAATTTTACAATATATTAATTTAGAAGATACTGCCGAAAGGATAACGATCTTTAAATGCGCATAATACTTACTATACGATATTCCTTTGAACCCATAAAAAAGTTTTTGTTATAACCTCTTAGATCAAATTCTAAATCTATCATTCTTTCATTTCTTTTGAATAAAAACCCCAAACCCTTATACGAAATTTTGACTACCATTTCCGTATAAGGGTTTGGGGTTATATTTGTTGTATACTCTATTCGTATACTAAATGAAATGAACTGCCATACATTTTAAGCAATTCTCTATGAAATTTTATATTTTAAATTGCTTTATCTTATCTTGTAAATCAGAAGCTAATTGTGCTAATGATGTAGAAGAAGCTGCTATTTCTTGCATGGATGCAACCTGCTCTTCGGTTGCAGCAGATACGTTTTCTGTACTAGCTGCTGCTTCACTTGCCATTGAATTCACTTCCAAAATCGAACCATTAATCGTATTAGTATGTTCTTTTAATTGATCAAGCGATTGACTTACTTCCTCTACTAATATAACTAGTTCTTGCACAGATTGTTCGATTCTATGGAATGATTCTCCTGCATCCTGAACAATTGTTAATCCTGTATCTACATCATTTGCAGCAGTTGTCATCGATAAAGAAGTATTCTTAGAATCAATTTGTATTTGGCTGATAAGATTAGTAATTTGCTCAGCCGATCCTGCTGTTTGTTCCGCTAATTTCCTTACCTCATCCGCTACAACAGCAAAACCTTTTCCTTGTTCCCCAGCTCTTGCCGCTTCGATAGCTGCATTTAATGCTAGTAGATTGGTTTGGGAAGAAATGTCCGATATTACCATAGTAATATCTCCTATTTGATTTATTCTAGTTTCTAATGTAGCTATTGATTCAGCAAGTGTCACCACATTATTATTAATGGATTTCATTTGTGTCGTTACTTCTGAAATACGTTTTGCACCTTCAAGCGATACATCCGCTGTCTGCTCTGCTGTTTCAGCCACTTTTTTTGCACGCACTGTTATATGGCCAGTCGTTTCATTTACATTACGGATGCCAGCTGTACTTGATTCCATCAATCTCATTTGGGTTTCAGAACCTTCTGCAAGCTGCTGGATTGTTTCTGAAATATGTTCACTTGCTTTACTGCTTTCTTCTGAACTGGAGCTCAATTGTTCCGATGATGAAGCGAGATGATGGGACGTTTCTGATAACATTTCAATAAGCCCCTTCATTCCATCCGCCATCCTATTATAACTATCAGATAGAGAACCTACTTCATCCTTCGCCTGATAACTTGATCTTGCAGAGAAATCTCCTTGTCCTCCTCTTTCCATTAAAGCCTGTAGACGTTTAATTGGGTTGACAATCATTGCGGATATATAGAGACCTAATAATACAGCAAGTATTACAGCAACAAATATAACTCCCCAAGAAATATATAGCATTGTCTTATAATACTTGTTATTTTCATTTGATATCTGTTCTGCATTTTCCTCATTTGCTGTTTGGAGTTCATCCAATTGACTGTTAATAATATTTCTCTTCGATTCAAGGTTTTTCGTGTAAAGATTATAGGCTGAGTCATTAAAATTATTGTTTGCTAATGATATCACTTCATCTTGAATACTACTAAAGCCTGTATAGGCATCTTTAAAAATTTTATATTCATCCGCTTCTTTTTTGGAAAGCGAAATAGCATCTAACTTTTTGACATATTTATCCGATTCTTCCGAATTCCTTTTAATAGTCTCTAATAACTCTTCATTTCTCTTTTTATCCTCTGTTATCATTAGCTCTATAACTAAGCTGTCGTTTGTGCGGCGATAGTTTTGGATCTTTGCTATGTAAGTATTAGGTATTAAATTTTCTTCATACATTTCTTTAGAACTTTTCGCCATCTCCTTTATACCATATATTCCAAATAATCCGATCAGCACTAGTCCAATAGTACTAAACATAATGATAATCAATATTTTTTTAGAAATATTGATATTTTGTAAAAATTTCATTAAAGCTACCTCTTTTCATTGATCTAATCCTTATATCATATCGACATATATCGACGATACTTTAGCTTAAAAAACAAAAAACTTCGAAGGGCGAAACTGTTTAGGATTATTAGGAAAAAATATAGTACAATAGGCTTGAATAAAATACAAAAAAGCGAATTTTGCTACATCTATCATTAAAGATAGTTTTCCTAGCAAAATTCGCTTTTTTCTTTTTTTACCAGTGTTCTTTGATAAATACATCTCTTCCTGACTTTTCTCTATCCTCTTTATAATGCTGCTTATTCTTCTTATGGTAATCTTGATGATAGTCTTCTGCTGGATAGAAGATGGCAGCTGGTTCAATTAATGTAACAATTGGCTTTTTAAATTTTCCGCTTGCTGCCATAGCTTGTTTTGATTTCTCTGCAAGTTCTTTTTGCTTATCATTATGATAAAAAATCGCTGTTCGATACTGTGGCCCGCGATCATGGAATTGACCATCTGGATCTGTCGGATCAATTTGCTGCCAATATAACTCTAATAAACGTTCATAGGGAAAGATTTCAGGATCAAAAGTGATTTCCACTACTTCAAAATGTCCTGTCGTTCCTGTTTTCACCTGTTCATAAGTTGGGTTTTCTACATGCCCCCCGCTATAACCTGAAACAATGCCGCCAATACCTGGCTGTTCTTCAAATGGGGATACCATACACCAGAAACATCCACCTGCAAAAGTTGCTTTTTCCATTTATCTCATCTCCCTATAGGTTTGGCCTTATCGTTTATTTAATCAAAAATTAGTGATAATCCTTTTATTAGATAAAAATTAGTATATAATACTTTGAACAAAGATACTATTTTTTTATACTTAAAAGAAAAACTACTTATTAATAGGGAAAGATAAGATGAATACATTATTCATAAAAAAAATGATTCAGAAATCACTTAAACAATATCATATGGAACCCAATTCACTCCCTCTCCATGAATATGAACGATTAGCAGTCCACATCATCGCTTTAAAAAAACAACATCCTGCCCATGAACTTTATGATCTAGTTCAAGATGTTGTTTATAGTTACATTACGAATACACTTTAGCTAATTCTATTTTTTATTTAGAATCCCGCCAACGAGCTTATCTGCAATTCCCGGAAATAGATTATAAAGAACACTTCCCCAATTCATCCACAAAGGTAAATTTAACTCACGTTTTGGATGTAGCATTAATTTTATTATTTTTTCAGCGACTGTATCAGCTGAAAGCATAAATTTCTGCACATTCTTCACATAATTCCCCGTTTTGTCAGCTGTATGAAAAAAATTTGTCTCGATTGGTCCTGGATTTACAGCAGAGATTTTTATATTTGAATTGGCTACTTCCAGTCGGAGACTATTTGTAAATCCTAGAACAGCATGTTTACTCGCAGCATAGGCACTTGATTTGGCTGTAGCGAGTTTCCCTGCCTGGGAGGCGACATTAATGATATGCCCGCCATTATTTTGCAGCATCGAAGGCAATACCTCTTTGGTACAAGCGATAAGCCCCATTACATTTACTTGAAACATTCGATTAACGTCTTCCATCTTTGCTTCATGAACCATATCAAAGATGCCAAATCCTGCATTATTGAGCAAAATATCAATAAAATCAACCTCTTGATATATCTTAGCAAAGACTTCCTTTACTTGCTCCGGATTGCTTACATCTAAAGTAAAATAAATAGCTTGTCCGGGAAACTGATTATTTATTTTCTTGCAAATAGCAGCGAGCTTATCTTCTGAACGAGCAAGAAGGATGGGACGAGCCCCCAAACGAGCAGCTTTTATAGCAATTTTTTCTCCTATGCCAGATGATGCACCTGTAATTACAATGTTCTTTCCATTTAATCCCTTCATTATCCACCTCAAAAAGCACATGCATGATGTAAAAATGCCCATTTACTTATTTCCTAAATAATCATCATTATATTGATATATTATATCGATTAAAACCTACTTTTCTCTTTCTTAGCCTTAATAAAGACAAGATTCCTTTCTCATTTTCACATAGAAGGTTCAAAATAACAACATAGACTTCACTCTTCTTTTTGTAAACAAACAAAATAACGTCTCATATTCTTAGGAATTCCTTTCATCTTAAACACCCCTGAATAAACAAGGTGACGAATCCGATATTCAAGAAAATCGGGATCCATATAAAGATGCTCTTCCTCTATCGTTCTCCAAATAAGCTGACTAGTCTTGATATAATCTAATTTTTCCTTTTCACTCATTCGTTTCAGTACTTCTACAATCGTTTGATCAAAATAATCCAAATCCACCGATACAATCGCTTGGTTTTCCCATATCCTTAAAAGTTCATCAGCATTGGCTATCGATTGCCACTCAGTTGCTAATCCTTCTCTTTGATTAGTTGTTACCATATAGCTGCTATCAATATGGTCTAATATAGATTGTAATAATTCGTTTTTTATTTCTGCTGTATGAATCATTGACTTTTCATTTGGTGCAATTTTTTTAAGTACTTCTGCTGTATCGATAAGATAAAGAGGATTTGATCTTTTTTTAAATATAAACATGAAAAATCTTAATGCTAGCTGTTCTTCGATGTTATTCCCATACCATATATATACTTGTCTTTTATCATCAATGTCATCTAAACTATTCATTTTATTCTGTAGTGCAGTTATGTATGGATTTTTCTCCTCGAATTCTCGATTAATATTATCATAAATCCATTCAGACCGTTCCTTTTGACCATTATGTACATCCAGTTGACGTAATGGTCCAAACATAAAGGATCCATCTAAGCCGATCACTTCGACATTCTTTTGAAGATTAACAGCTAATCTACCTGCAATATATTGGGATGCGACAAGATGAATAGCTTTTTTATGTTTCACGGTCTTTTCTTCTGTTGTTTGTTATCGCTTTGTTGATGCACGTAACTATTTCGTTTAAACTTTCTTCATCCAAAAATAATCCAAGACCTTGCACTGCTTCACTATTTTCATGTTCAAAGCTTTGAAACTCTTGTCTATTTTTAATATTATAAAGAGGAGAATGCTTAGTTTTTTTTAGTCATCTAATGTAATGTATGTGTGTGACTCTAATTTGTAACAATAGATGAGATTATCATCTATCAAGAAATATAGATAAGAACCATTTATTCTATTCTCCATTGCGAATCCTTTTTTTGTAAAATTCTAAATTTAATTATACAATCAACGGACTAATTTTCCCACTATTCTATTTTTCTATTGACAGACAAGCCTTTTTTCTTGCATAATCAAATAAATTTATCATAGGAATGCGATGATTAAGATTAGTAAATGACAATGGCTTGCTAGAGAGTGAAGTTCTATGGCTGCAAAACTTCATCAAGATTCATTTCATTGAACCTACTTAGGAGTTGTTAGGCAAACCTAAACGTAAACCGTCGTTACCGGAAAAGAGTTGTATAATCACACACGTGTGCTGATTATAGTTAAACTAAGGTGGTACCGCGGAAAAAACCTTTCGTCCTTTCATTATGACGAGAGGTTTTCTTATTTCCATACAACGTTTTTATAGGAGGAATAAAAATGAAAAAAATTGCTATCATTGGTGCTGGTTCTATGAGCGAAGCGTTAATTTCGGGGATTGTTTCTAGTAAGTTGCAGGAGAGTACAGAAATTACCGTCACAAACCGCGGTAATACAGAAAGACTCATTGAATTACAGAATCGCTATGGTGTTAAATACTCTTTCGATTTAGAAAGATTAGTTGGAGAAGCTGATGCCATTATTCTCGCGATGAAACCGAAAGATGTAAAAGAAGCTACTGTACAATGGAAAAATTATATCACAAAAGAAACGCTGCTCATTTCCGTGCTTGCTGGCGTAAATATGGACAGTCTGCAACGGCTAATCGGACTGGAAGTTCCCATTGCACGTGCTATGCCCAATACTTCTGCAACAGTTGGAAAATCAGCAACAGGTATTGCCTTCAACTCCTTTGTAGAAGAAGCACAAAAAACATTCGTCCTGGACATGTTTGAAACAGTTGGATTAGTTACATTTGTTCAAGAAGAACAATTAGATGCCATAACCGGTCTTTCTGGAAGCGGTCCAGCTTATATCTATTATTTAGTGGAAGCGATGGAAAAAGGAGCTGTAAAAATCGGACTAAATCGGGAAGTAGCTAATGAGTTGATTGTACAAACAATCCTTGGTGCAGCGGAAATGATCGCATCGTCCTCCAAGAGTGCACTTGAGCTTCGCAAGAATGTAACTAGTCCTGGTGGCACAACAGAAGCAGGCATTAACATTCTTGAGCAATATGATGTACAGAAGGCCTTCATTTCGTGTATGGAAGAGGCAACAGCCCAATCCAAAAGGATGGGAAAAGCACTTACAGAAGAACTAAAACTGTCCAAATAACATTATTTAAATATAGAAAGGATGTTGCCGCTTTTTTGACAACATCCTTTTACTTATATCTCGTATTCTGAAAAATCTTCTGCTATATATGTATTGGGAAAGATAGTTCTTGCTTCCTGCAATAATTGTTCTGTTAATGCATAATCATATCTGGCACTAATATGTGTAAGAATGAGACAGTCTACATTTGCCTTTTTAGCTGTTTTGGCAGCTTGTGCCGTTGTAGAATGATAATATTCCGTTGCGATGGAACTTTCTTTTTCGGAGAAGGTTGCTTCATGAACCAATATTTTAGCCTCTTTCGCCAAAATCTCAGCAGAAGCACAGGTTCTTGTATCTCCTAAAATAGTGATAATTCTCCCTTTAATATTCGGGCCAAGAAAGGTTTGGCTACCTACAACCGTACCGTCATCAAGGACGAGGTCTTCCCCCTCTTTAATTTTTTTATAAATAGGGCCAGGCATTATTCCATATTGCTTTAATTTATCTGTATCTAATTTTCCAGGTCGGTCCTTTTCTATAATCCGATAGCCATAACTTGTAACACCATGCTCAAGTATTTTTGCTTCCACGATAAAATCTTGTTCTTCCAAAATAATGCCTTCATCGATTTCTACAATATTTAGCGCATACTTTAAAAAAGTTTTGCTGACAGCAAGGCTAACTTGTACATACTCCTTAATTCCTTTCGGCCCATATATCGTTAGTGGTGTCTCTCCCCCTTGGAAAGACCGACTGGCGAGAAAACCTGGTAAACCATATAGATGGTCTCCATGCAAATGGGTAATAAAAATTTTATCAATTCTTCTTGGTTTAATATTGGTATGTAAAATTTGATGCTGCGTTGCTTCGCCACAATCAAACAGCCAAATACTTCCCTTCTCTTCTAAAAGCTTTAAAGCAATCGCTGTAACATTTCTTGCTTTTGCTGGAATACCTGCCCCAGTTCCTAAAAATTGCAACTTCATAATAAGCTTACTAATCCCCTTTCGTTTTCTTTCTTGTCATGAATCCTTTGTATAAATAAAAGCGTATCATTAAATACTAAAATAGAATAGATGTATTAAGTATACTTTACAGCTGCCTGTTTATCCAAATACGTAAATCTTTTAACTAGTAACTTTTGCTAATATATTGTAATATCATGTTGGATGAATGAAAAATTTCTGCTGTAAATACAAATAGTAAAAATATTTGCAAAAATTACAAACAAATTTGTTGCTATCTCCTTAAGAAAAAGATAAAATTTTATAACTGTATAGGTACATGTATTATTTAAGTGAAAATGCACCTATGTAAAACAGCAATTTAATAATTTTCATACATATATAAATGAAATGAGGTACTAGAAAGTGAATGAAAAACAAACATCAAATGCACTTATTATGATCTTCGGGGCAACAGGAGATTTAGCGAATAGAAAACTTTTCCCCTCTCTTTATCGATTGTATAAAAAAGGTAAATTAGCAAATTTTGCGGTTGTAGGTGTCGGGAGAAGAACATTAACACAAGAACAGTTTAAACAAAATGTTGTTAATTCTGTTTCTGAAGCAATTGCAAGTTCTAAAAATGATGATCTTGAGACATTCGCTTCTTATTTCTGCTATCATTCACATGATGTTACAGATTCAAGTTCTTATGTTGAGCTTAAAAACATAGCTGATGAATTAGATGTAAAACATAGCTTAAATGGTAATCGTGTATTCTACTTAGCAATGGCACCTGAATTCTTTGGTCCTATCGCCATTCATTTAAAGCAGGATGGACTAACAGAAGTAAAAGGGTACAAACGTCTAATTATCGAAAAACCATTTGGTCATGATTTAGAATCGGCCAAAGAACTGAATGAACAAATTCGTACTGCTTTTTCTGAAGATGAAGTTTACCGAATTGACCACTATTTAGGAAAAGCGATGGTTCAAAATATCGAAACAATCCGTTTTTCCAATGCAATTTTTGAAAATCTATGGAATAACCGCTATATCAGTAACATTCAGATTACTTCAAGTGAAGTATTAGGCGTGGAAGAACGTGGAAGATATTATGAAACAAGCGGGGCACTTCGCGATATGGTTCAAAACCATATGCTGCAAATGGTTGCACTACTTGCAATGGAACCGCCAATTAAACTTACACCAGATGAGATTCGCTCAGAAAAAGTGAAAGTTTTCCGTGCCATGCGTTCTGTTGAAGTAGATGAAGTTGATAAATACTTTGTAAGAGGACAATATGGAAAAGGACTTGTGGAAGATGTTGAGGTACCGAGCTACCGCGAAGAACAAATGGTAGACCCTAACTCCAACACAGAAACTTTTGTCGCTGGAAAAGTAATGATTGATAACTTCCGTTGGGCTGGTGTACCATTCTATATCCGTACTGGTAAAAGATTAGAAAGTAAATCAACAAAAATAGTGGTACAATTTAAAGATATTCCAATGAATTTATATAATCGTCCAAATCAAGAAATCACTCCAAATCTTCTTGTTATTCACATTCAGCCAGAAGAAGGAATTACTTTACATTTAAACGCCAAAAAAGCAGGACAAAATATGGAAGCAACACCAATCAAGCTAAGCTATGCTAATACTGGTATTGCAGGAATCAATACGCCAGAAGCATATGAAAAGCTAATTGACGATAGCTTGCATGGAGACGCTACTAACTTTACTCATTGGGATGAAGTGGCATTATCTTGGAGCTATGTCGATAAAATTTCCCAAGCTTGGGAACAAACACCTGCTACTCAATTCCCTAATTATGCTTCTGGTACAATGGGACCAAAAGAAGCTGATGAATTATTAGAAAAAGATGGTTTCTTCTGGTGGCCAGTTAATCAATTTGAAGTAGATGTTTGCTAACTCACACTTCAAGTGACTCTCTAAAAAAACGTGAATCTTATTGTATTCACGTTTTTTCTTTCCCTAAATTATGATTTCAGTCTAAGGAGTTTCTCATGAAAAAAATCAAATTAATCCTATCTGTCATTCTCGTATTCCTTTTATATAATCTACTCGTCTTCTACTTAGGATGGAATGGTTATGTATGGCTTGATTCCTTAAATCTATTAACCTATCCATCCATTTATATTGGAGCAGTTATTCTTTTCTCTTATTCATATATTGTCAGCCATTTCCTTAAGTCCATTACCATATTTAAAGTACTTGGTGCGTACTGGCTTGCTATTTTTGAATATGGTATCATACTGTTTCCATTAGCTAATTTAGGATGGCTTTTATTAAACCTATCTATTCCGTCAGAAGATGCAACAAAAATAGTAGGAAGTGCTGCCGCGGTAATTCTTCTGTTTTTACTTATTTACGGAACATTTAACGCTTATTCTCCTGTTATTAGAACCTATAAACTCACAGTAGACAAAAAACAAGCGAAAAGAGACTCTCTGAGGATCGCTATGGCTTCTGATATGCACTTTGGTACTTTATCTGGGAAAAGTCATCTAAACCGCCTTGTAACGAAAATAAACGGTTTAGAGCCAGATTTAATCTTGCTGCCCGGGGATATCATTGATGACGATCCCATTCCTTTTTTGAAAAAGGATATGGGAGAACAATTAAAACAATTACAAGCTCCTTTAGGTATTTTTGGGGTATTAGGTAATCATGAATATTACGGCAAAATGATTCCAACTTTTCTAGAAGAAATGAACCGAATTGGTATTCGCATCTTAATGGACGAAAAAGTAACTATCGATGAAACCATTCGATTAATTGGTCGTAAAGATAAAACGGACCAAGAAAGACTTTCCATTCCTAGCCTTCTTGAAAGTGAAAGTAACCATTTACCAATTCTGATGATGGATCACCAGCCAGATGAACTGGAAGCAGCAATGAATGATGGAATTGATATCATTCTATCTGGACATACCCATCGCGGGCAAATGGCACCAAACCATCTAATTACCAAACGAGTTTTTGAGTTGGACTGGGGCTATAAGAAAAAGAAGCAGCTTCATGCAATAGTTTCCTCTGGATTTGGATTTTGGGGACCGCCCATTAGAATTGGCAGCAGATCGGAAATTGTTTATATTGATATAACTTTTAAAGAGTAGGTTGTTTTTAATACATTTATTTTTGTGAAAAAGTAATTTGCTAGATTAATGTGCTGCTTGTTATAGCAGCATATTTTTTTGTCTTCTCGTTGTAATTTGTTTGTAGATTTTTGTAGTTGTTTAAACTCTTTGGATACGTAAAATTTATGTATGAAGGTCACTTTACTGCCTTTTTCTTTTTTGGTTGGTTCTAAAATGGCTGATGAACGCCTTTTTTCTACTTTTCTCTCTTCATTGTGGTTTTCATTCATCTTATGAACACCTCTTTTCCTCTGCTCTCTCTTCATTGTGGTTTTCATTCACCTTATGAACACCTCTTTTCCTCTGCTCTCTCTTCATTGTGGTTTTCATTCACCTTATGAACACCTCTTTTCTTCCTCCTTTTCTTATTTTTGGCTTTCATTCACCTTGTGAACACCTCTTTTCTTCCTCCCCCTCTTATTTGTGGTTTTCATTCATCTTATGAACACCTCTTTTCCTCTGCTCTCTCTTCATTGTGGTTTTCATTCACCTTATGAACACCTCTTTTCTTCCTCCTTCTCTTATTTTTGGCTTTCATCCATCTTGTGAACACCTCTTTTCCTCTGCTCTCTCTTATTTTTGGTGTTCATCCATCTCATGAACACCACCTTCTCCTTCAAAAAAAAGCACACTACATATAAAATCGTAGTGTGCTTTTTATCGCCATTCTTATTTTTCCATCCAGTTTGTATGGAAGATTCCTTCTTTGTCAAGACGCTCATATGTGTGAGCACCGAAGTAGTCACGTTGCGCTTGTAGTAAATTTGCTGGTAAAGTTGCTGTACGGTAGCTATCAAAGTATGATAATGCTGCTGCAAAGCTTGGTACAGGAATACCGTTTAAGACAGCTCCAGAAATTACTTCACGTAATGCTGATTGGTAGTTTTCAGTAATTTCACTGAAGTATGGATCCAATAGAAGGTTCTTCAATTCTGGATCACGATCATATGCATCTTTAATTTTTTGTAAGAATTGAGCGCGAATAATACAACCACCGCGGAAAATCATTGCGATTTCGCCATAGTTTAAGTTCCAATCGTATTCTTCTGACGCTTCTCTCATTTGCGCAAAACCTTGGGCATAAGAAACAATTTTGCTTAAGTATAGAGCTTTACGAACTGATTCGATAAATGCTGCTTTATCACCTGTGAAAGGTTTAATTTCTGGGCCAGAAAGTACTTTGCTTGCTTTTACACGTTCGTCCTTCATTGCAGAAATGAAACGAGCAAATACGGATTCTGTAATCATTGGAAGTGGTACACCTAAGTCTAGAGCACTTTGGCTTGTCCATTTACCAGTTCCTTTTTGACCAGCAGTATCTAAGATTAGATCTACTAAAGGTTTACCAGTCTCTTCGTCAACTTTAGTAAAGATATCTGCAGTGATTTCAATTAGGTAGCTGTCTAGCTCCCCTTTATTCCACTCTGCAAATACTTCATGAAGTTCTTGCGCTTCTAAGCCTAAAACATGCTTCATGATGAAGTATGCTTCACAGATTAATTGCATATCTCCATATTCGATTCCGTTATGCACCATTTTTACATAGTGGCCGGCACCGTCTGGACCGATATAAGTTGTACAAGGCTCATCGTTAACTTTTGCAGAAATATCTCGGAAAATCGGAGCAACTAATTCATATGCTTCTTTTTGGCCACCAGGCATAATAGAAGGTCCTTTTAATGCTCCTTCTTCACCGCCAGAAACACCTGTACCGATGAAGTGAATACCAAGTTCACTAAGCTCTTTATTACGTCTTTGTGTATCTTTAAAGAATGTGTTACCGCCATCGATGACAATATCGCCTTTATCTAATAAAGGTTTTAATTGCTCGATTGTTGCGTCTGTAGCTGGACCAGCTTTAACCATTAACATGATTTTACGTGGAACTTCTAAAGATTGTACAAATTCTTCTAATGTATATGTTCCAACAATATTCTTGCCTTCTGATTCTTTAAGCATTTCTTCTGTTTTTTCTTTTGAACGGTTGAAAACGGAAACAGTATAGCCTCTGCTTTCGATATTCATAGCAAGGTTTTTACCCATAACCGCTAAACCGATTACACCAAATTGCTGTTTTGTCATTTTTCCTAACGTCCCTTCTAAACTATGTATCCTTATAGTAGAATTCACTTAACTTTAGCAAGATTTTTTAAGTTATGCAACTAAAATGCAACTACTTTTCTTGATTATTTAAAAAAATTTTTTTTGTCACAAATAACTTAACTAAAATTTCTTTCCTTGCAAAAAATCTTTATTAAAACTAGTTTTGGTACCAATGTCTTCTTCTTTTTTCGAAATATTATTTCTTTCTGATGCTGGTTCAATAATAGAAGCGCCATATTTTTCTTTCAGCCTATCTATTGCTGTCCATAATGGTTCTTTCGCTGCTTCTTTTTCAAAGGAAAAGAGATCAAGTTGTTTTACTACAATATTATTGTCGATTAAATCTCCTGCTGTTATACCTAATAAACGAACAGGATTTCCATCCCATGCTGTCGTAAAAATCTCTTTGCTCTGCTGAAATATCTCTTCCTCTGATTTAATTGGATTTGCTAATTTTTTGCTCTTGGAATAGTTTTTTCTGTTCCCATAGCGAATGGTTACAGATAGATGATTAGCATGTACATGTTTTCTTTTCATTCTTGTAGCCACTTTATTCGCTAAAGATGCCAATACTTGGAATAAATCCTGCTGATTCTTTATATCGCGCGGCAATGTTGTTGAATTGCCAATACTTTTAAATTCATTGGCAGCTTCTGGATCAACTGGTCGATTATCTTCTCCATTGGCTTTCTCCTTTAAACGAATTCCATTGATGCCAAGTGTTGCTTTTAAAAGAATAGACTGCGCCATTGCTAAATCTTTTATAGTTTCTATGCCAATTGCTCTTAGTTTTCCCCCTGTTTTTTTTCCTATACCATGCATTTCTTCTACTTGCATCGGCCAAAGTATTTTAGGAATATCGCGTTTTCTTAAAATCGTGATTCCCATTGGTTTTTTTAAATCAGAAGCTGTTTTGGCAAGAAATTTATTAGGGGCAATCCCGATACTGCATGGTAAGTCTAACCGTTCAAAAATTCGTTTCTGAATCGTTCTTGCAATATATATCGGTGTTCCTAACTCATGGCAATGCGTAATATCTACATATCCCTCATCAATGGAAACAGGCTCAACAATATCGGAAAATTCGTGAAGAATTTGAAACATCGCAAGAGATGCCGTTCGATAACGATCAAAATTTGGAGGCAAAACAATTAAATCCGGACATTTTTTCTTCGCTTCCCATAAAGGCATGGTTGTTTTTACACCAAATTTTCTTGCTTCATAGCTGCAAGTGACAATAATACCTCTGCGCTCTTTTTCATTTCCTGCAATTGCCAATGGCTTCCCCTTTAACTGTGGATCATAAGCCATTTCAACAGATGCATAAAAACTATTCATATCTACGTGTAAAATAACTCGTCCTTTTTTTGGATAAAATTCTTTCATTTTGCTTTCACCAATTCTTTAAGATCATTTATAGTCACTTCTATTCCTCTGCTTTTAGCGCAAACCTTACTGCTTACGCAGGCTGATTTTTCATATAGTCTTTAATTTCTTTTACACCTTCAAGTGTTTCTAGTAAAATAGTTGGATCAAGCATTAATACCAAACGATTTTCTAAATTAAGAACACCTGTTATATATTCTGTTTTCTGATAAGCGGAAATGCCCACTTCTTTTATTACTTCGTCTTTTATATCAAGAATTTCTTTTGCATCATTTACAATCATTGCAAACGAAATATCTTCTGTTCGTGCAACAATTAATTTATTATTTTCATTTTCCTCTGTTTTTTGATTATATAAAACCATCTGTAAATCAATAACAGGGATAAGCTCGTCTCTTACTTTTCTTATTCCTCTGACAAAGGATGGCAATTGAGGAACAGGGGTAATCTGCTCTTCCTTTTCAATTGATATGACATAAGAAACATCTACGGAATATTCTCCGTTTGCCACTTTAAATATAACAACCTTCTTTTCTTCCATTTATATTCCCCCCAAAGATTCTATTTTACAGTAGTATTTACCTATACAATATTTTCCTCTGTTTTCTAGATAAATGCAAGTAAAAATAGAAACATTTGTTTGATTTATACTAAAAAGAGTGCTTCCCTAAAAAGGAAACACCCACAACTCCATCATATAATTATTGACCTGTTACTTCATCTATTATAGCAAGTACCATTTCAGCTAATTTATTTAATTCTTCGATTGGCATTTTTTCATTAGTTGTATGAATCTCTTCATAACCTACCGCTAAGTTAACCGTTGGGATACCAAAACCACAGATAACGTTGGCATCACTTCCGCCACCGCTTTGTTGTAGTTCGCAGCTTCTGCCGATTTTCGCTGCCGCTTTTTTCGCTACTTCTACAACATGGTCACCTTCTCCAAATTTAAAGCCTGGATACATAACATCCACTTCGACAATTGCCTGTCCACCCATTTCACTAGCTGCCGATTCAAATGCTTCCTTCATTTTCGCTACTTGTGCAAGCATTTTATCTTCTACTAATGAACGTGCTTCTGCAAGGATATCTACATGGTCGCAAACGATATTTGTTTGTTTACCACCAGCAAAACTGCCAATATTAGCTGTTGTTTCTTTATCGATACGACCTAAAGGCATTTTTGCGATCGCTTTTGACGCAATAGTAATAGCAGAAACTCCTTTTTCGGGTGCTACGCCAGCATGAGCCGTTTTTCCTAGAATCGTTGCTTTAACTTTTGCTTGTGTCGGTGCTGCCACAACGATATTTCCTACTTTCCCATCACTATCTAGTGCATACCCATATTTTGCTTGGATTAATTTTGGATCAAGTGCTTTTGCACCTAATAATCCAGATTCTTCTCCAACTGTAATGATAAATTGGATCGTTCCATGAGGAATATTATTTTCTTTGATTACTGTAAGTATTTCAAGCATAACAGATAGACCAGTTTTATCATCTGCGCCGAGTATTGTTGTGCCATCTGTTACTATGTATCCATCTTTAATGGATGGTTTTACGCCAACGCCTGGTACTACTGTATCCATATGTGAGGTAAAGTAAATAGGATCCACGTTCTCTTTCGTTGCAGGAAGCGTACAAATTAAATTTCCTGCACCATGACCAGTAATAGCTGTAGTATCATCTTCTATCACTTCTAAGCCTAATTCTTCAAATTTCTTTTTTAGTACGATACTGATTTCTTTTTCATATTTTGTTTCCGAATCAATTTGTACCAGTTCTAAAAACTGATTTAATAAACGTTCTTGATTGATCATTTTTCGTTCCTCCAAAAATTAGTGACATTATTAGTATACGCCTATAAAAAAAGAACATCAAATAAAAATAACAAGAGAGGAATCTCATTTTTTCTTATAAATACCGAAAAATTCCCACAAGCAAATATTCCATCTATTTATAGTTGTACCATTCTGTTATTCTTAGTAAAATAGACAATAAGAATGGTTAAGACATGGAGGATACTATGAAGAAAAAGAAAAATAGATTACAAAAGATTGTTGTATATTTAATGATCTTTGTTATGCTTGCATCTACCCTGTTGATTGGAATTGGAATGTTATTTTAATTTAAAATTAAGAAAGCGAAGAAGGATAAAACTTCTTCGCTTTTATTCAATCGCCCCATATTCCTTCGCTAGCTCTGGAAAACTTTTATCTGAATTGGTAATCAACACTTTTGTTCCTAAAGGAATGAAATCATAAATGGATTCCACTGCCTCATTTTGCATGCGTACACAGCCTTGTGACACGTATTTCCCGATACTTCCTGGATTATTTGTGCCATGAATCCCATACATTCTTCCATCTGTATTATTTGCATCAAAACCAATCCATCGTGTCCCTAATGGATTTTCCTCATCTCCTCCCATAATATCTTTTTTTCGATAATAGGGATTTGTGGCTTTAACTGTTATCGTAAATAAACCCTCTGGCGTTAAATCTTCTTTTTTTCCGGTCGAAACACTTATTGTTGTCTGCACTCGATTTTCGTCTATCAAGGTTAATTGATTCGTTTTTTTATTAATAATTAGAAAAGGATCTCCTGGTAATGGATTTATCCCCAACGGCCATACGGGGGAGATTGTTAAGAGAATAGACAAAACTAGTTTCAACATCCAATCACACTCTCTTTTTTTCCTTAGTTTGTGTGATTGTTGTATCTTTATGCGGAATAGAAAGTCCATTTTATCAAAAAGAAACAGGTTTCTTCATCTAATTGACAAAGAAACCTGTTTAACATTCTTATAGCATTTTCTCCAAAAACTCTTTGGCGCGGTCTGTTTTAGGGTTTGTAAAGAACTCAGCTGGAGGAGCATCTTCCACTACCACTCCACCATCTAAGAATAGAACTCTATTTGCCGCTTCTCTGGCAAAGCCCATTTCATGTGTCACAATAAGCATGGTAATTCCAGTGTTTGCGAGTGACTTCATTACCTCAAGCACTTCTTTAACCATTTCAGGATCCAAAGCTGACGTTGGTTCATCAAATAGGATTACATCTGGATTCATGGCAAGGGCACGTGCAATTGCCACTCTTTGCTTTTGTCCGCCTGATAAACGGCTAGGGTATACATGCGCTTTATCGGCAAGCCCCACTTTAGCAAGAAGCTCTTGACCCATTTTTTCCGCTTCACTCTTGCTTAGTCCCTTTACTTTGATTGGTGCATATGTCACATTTTGTAAAACCGTTTTATGCGGGAAAAGATGAAAATGTTGAAATACCATCCCAACGTTTTCTCTTATTCTTTTTATATTTGTATTTTTATCAGTAATATCCGTACCATCAATTATTACTTTTCCTTTTGTAGGTACTTCCAGTAAGTTAATACAGCGCAGAAAGGTAGACTTTCCTGAGCCAGAAGGACCAATAATCGTTACTACTTCGCCTTTTTCTACTTGCGTATTTATCCCTTTTAAAACTTGAAGAGAGCCATAAGATTTATGCAAATTTTCAACATTAATCACTTCTTCTCATTCTCCTTTCAACTGCTTTTGCCAATGTTGTCAGTATCATTACTAGAACGTAATAAATAAGGCCGGCAAGAATCATTGGCTCCAAGTATGCATATTTTTCGCCGCCCATTATATAAGCTCTACGCATAATATCTGTAACACCAATAACAGTAACAACAGCTGACTCTTTTGTTAAGGAAACAGCTTCATTGATTAATGCTGGAAAAATGTTCTTTAAAGCCTGAGGCAAAATTAAATCGAACATTGCTTGCCTAGGGGAAACACCTAACGCCATAGCAGCTTCTTTTTGGCCGCGATCTACTGCTAAAATTCCAGCTCGAATAATTTCTGAAATATAAGCAGCTGAATTTAAACCAAAGGAAAGAATTGCTGCAATAGCTGGCTCAATTTGGATACCAGTTAATTGTGGTACACCAAAATAGATAATCATTAATTGAAGAACAAGGGGCGTTCCTCTAAAAACTGATGTATAAATAGCAGCAATCCAGCTAAGCACTGGCAGCTTACTAAGTTTAAATATCGAAAGTATAATACCTAAAACAAAACCAATTATTCCTGCCACCACAACAATTTGCAATGTCACAGTGATTCCCTTTAACAAATATGGGAGAGAAGGAATAAATTGTTGGAAATCTAAGCCCATAACTATCTCAATCCTTTCTAAAAAAACGGGGGGATGTTTTTATCTATTATATAGCTTAAAAAACAAGAAAATGTTTAGGGCATATTCAGCCCTAAACTATCCCCCACATATACCTTTTCTTAGTTACCAAACCATTTTACAACTAACTTATCAATTTCGCCGCTATCTTTCATTTTCTTTAATTCAGCATTGAACTTTTCTGTTAGGTCACTGCCTTTAGGAAATGCAATAGCCGAACCAGCGTCTTCATTCGCTTCTTTCGCCGGGAAAGATGTTAATGTATCTTCTTTATTTAAATAACCTTTTGCAACAACATCCTCAATAATTGCTGCATCAAAACGACCTGCTTTAATTTCTTGAATTAATTGAGGAATACGGTCACGGTTCTCTACTGTAACTTTTACTGTTTTAGCGATTTCTTTTGCTGCATCTTCTTGAATCGATCCTAGTTGTACTCCAACCTTTTTCCCATCAAGATCTTGAACAGTTTTAATATTGCTATCTTTTGTTGTTACAACTAAGTCTTTTGCCGTGAAATAGACATCGCTGAAGTCAACATTTTCTGCTCTTTCCGGTGTTGGAGACATACCAGATAATACCAAATCCACTTTGCCAGATTGTAAGGCAGAAATTAACCCGCTAAAATCCATATCTTTCACTTGAATTTGGTAACCTAGCTTTTCGCTTAGTGCTTTGGCTAAATCAATATCAAAACCGATAATCTCATCACTTTTTGCAGTATCGATGTATTCAAATGGTGCATAATCTGCTGATGTTCCCATCACAAGTACTTTTTTATCAGCCGATCCATTTCCACTGTTTGAACCTTTTTCATCAGTAGAAGCGCCACATGCACTTAAAATGACTACTATAGACAACAGCATTAATGCTAATAATTTTTTCATCTTAAAATCCCCCTATACATACTTATGCTTTTATTCTCTATTAATATTAGTAGTTTGTTGCAAATTATTAGATAGTCTTTCAATTTATATTCATGCAACAATATGAATTTTAACACATGCTAATAATTATTCAATACAATTTATACAAATTCATCAAATGAAATACTATTCTGAAAAAATGTAATTTTCAAATAAATAATAAAGTTGGATAATTTCATGTCGCTAATTTTATCTAGTACACGTTTTTAATCTTTTTTCTTGCTGCAAAAAGCATTGCCAACTTCTATTTCCATAAAAAAACACCCTGAAAGCCAAATTTACTTTAACTTTCAAGGTGCAATATTATCATCAATAAAGCAAGCTTACTTTACTTCTGTGCAATATTCTTCGAATGCATTTTGTAGTTTTTCTACCACTTGCATAGGATCATGACCTTCAATTTCATGGCGTTCTACCATTTTAACAAGCTCACCATCTTTCATTAATGCAAAAGACGGAGAGGAAGGAGGAAAACCTGTAAAATATGAACGGGCTTGTTCTGTTGCTTCCTTATCTTGTCCTGCAAATACAGTTACTAATTGATCTGGCCTTTTTTTATAATGTAAAGAGTAACCTGCAGCTGGTCTTGCAATTCCACCTGCACATCCACATACAGAATTAACCATCACTAAAGTGGTACCTTTTTGGGATAATGCTTCATCTACAGCTTCTTTTGTTGTAAGTTCTTCGTAACCAGCCTCTACTATTTCTTGGCGTGCTTGACGGACAACATCATTCATGAATAAATTAAAATCAATATTCATCGTTTCGCTCCTTTTATGAAATATCTTCTTTTTACATTATTATAAAAAAAGTATTCATTTTCAATTTATTTGATTGCAAAACTTCTTTATTCATTACAGTCTTTAATATATTGGTGTTGTTTCCTCTGACGTTGTCTCTAATATTTCCTTGATTCTCTGAAGGAATCTTCCGCATATAAGACCATCTAATACACGGTGATCAAGAGACATGCATAAATTCACCATATCAGAGATCGCAATCATATTATCTTTAATAACTGGTCTCTTCACGATTGATTCCACTTGAAGAATCGCTGCTTGAGGATGATTGATAATTCCCATTGACTGAATGGAGCCAAATGATCCGGTATTATTAACAGTAAATGTGCCGCCTTGCATTTCATCAACTGTAAGCTTGCCTGATCTCGCTTTGTTTGCAAGTTCTGTAATCTCTCTGGCAATTCCTTTTATCGACTTTTCATCCGCATTTTTGATGACTGGGACAAACAGTGCATCTTCTGTCGCAACAGCAATGGAGATATTAATCTCTTTTTTCTGGATAATTTTATCGCCTGCCCAAGTCGAATTAATTTGCGGAAATTCTTTTAATGCACGCGCAACGGCTTTAACAAAGAAAGCAAAGAATGTTAAGTTATAGCCTTCTTCTTTTTTAAAGGAGTCTTTCACTTCATTTCTGTATTGAACCAGTTTGGTAACGTCCACTTCGATCATTGTCCAGGCATGAGGAATCTCGTGTTTACTCTTTACCATATTGTTAGCAATGGCTTTTCTTAATCCCGTAATTGGAAACTCCTTATCCCCTGCACTTGTTGGCACATTATGTACGATTGTTTCTCGTTGAGGAGCATGTTCAACTGTTCCATTAACAGAGCCTTTTTCTTCTGTTTTAACTTGGGGAATTCCTTCTTGGATTGCTTTTTGAACATCTTTTCTAGTAATTCTTCCCCCTGCACCTGTTCCAGTTAAAAGCGTTAAGTCAATTCCCGCTTCTTGAGAAAGGCGTAAAACAGCTGGTGAATATCTTGCCTTTTGACTTGTAGCAGCATCAGCTAGAGGTGCTTCAGTTTTTTCTTTCGATTCTGCTTTTACTTCTTTCTCTACCTGCGTATCGTCCCATTCTACTTCAATGGTACAAATTACTTCCCCTACTTCAAGTGTTTGCCCCTCTTCTGCAAGAAGTTCTTTAATGGTTCCCGAAAAAGAAGATGGAATTTCTGCATTTACTTTATCTGTCATTACTTCTGCAAGAGGATCGTATTTATTTACGACATCCCCTACAGCAACAATCCAATTACTAATTGTTCCTTCTGTTACACTTTCTCCTAGTTTAGGCATTGTTATCTTTTCAATCGGCATTCTTTTTCCCTCCTTGTTGTACGACTTAAAATTCTGCGAGCTTGCGCATTTCTGTTTCGACTTTTTCTGGTGTTACCAAGAAGAATTTTTCCATTGTTGGTGCATATGGCATTGCCGGAACATCTTCAGCCGCTAGACGCATAATTGGTGCATCTAAATCAAATAAGCAGTTTTCTGCAATAATTGCTGCAACTTCACTAATAACACTACCTTCTTTGTTATCCTCTGTTACTAGCAGAACCTTTCCTGTCTTAGAAGCGGCTTCAATAATAGCCTCTTTATCAAGTGGATAAACTGTTCGCAAATCTAAAATATGTGCAGAAATGCCATCCTCTGCTAACTTTTCAGCAGCCTGCAAGGCAAAATGGACACATAAACCATATGTGATGACTGTTATATCTTCGCCCTCACGCTTTACATCTGCTTTACCAATTGGTAACACATAATCTTCTTTTGGAACAAAACCTTTAATTAATCGATAAGCACGCTTATGTTCAAAGAATAATACCGGATCAGGGTCTTGAATTGCCGCTTTTAACAAGCCTTTGACATCATATGGTGTAGAAGGCATAACAATTTTTAGTCCTGGTGTATTAGCAAACATAGCTTCTACAGATTGAGAATGATAAAGCGCACCATGAATACCTCCGCCATATGGAGCACGAATAACAATTGGACAAGTCCAGTCATTGTTAGATCGATATCTTATTTTTGCTGCTTCTGAAACAATTTGATTGACAGCAGGCATTATAAAATCAGCAAATTGCATTTCGGCAATTGGTTTTAAGCCATACATTGCAGCTCCTATTCCTACCCCAGCTATTGCCGACTCCGCTAAAGGTGCATCTATTACTCGCTCTGCTCCAAATTGATCATACAGACCTGTTGTCGCTTTAAAAACTCCACCTTTTACTCCTACATCTTCTCCAAGAATAAATACTTTGTCATCCTTCTCCATTTCTTCCCGAATGGCTTGAGTTACTGCATCTATATAGGATATTACTGGCATCTTTCTGTTTCCCCCTTAATTCCCGTATACATATTTCAATGTATCTTCTGGTTGTGCATATGGTGCTTTTTCTGCATAATCCGTTGCTTCATTGATCACATCTGCCAATTTCTTATTTAACTCTTGATCCATTTCTTCAGTTAGTATTCCTGTAGAAAGCAAATACGCTTTAAAAGTGAATAATGGATCTTTTGCTTTAGCTTCTGTGATTTCTTCGCGCGCACGATAGCTGCTGTCGTCATCGTCAGAAGAATGAGGTGTTAAACGATAAGAAATCGTTTCAATTAAAGTCGGCCCTTCGCCTCTTCTTGCTCTATCAACCGCCTCTTTCGTCACTCGATACACTTCAATTGGATCATTTCCATCTACAGTGTATCCCGGCATGCCATAACCAATTGCACGGTCAGAAACATTTGCACATCCTAATTGCTTTTCAATTGGAACGGAAATCGCATATTTATTATTTTCACAAAGAAAAATAACAGGCAGCTTATGCACACCGGCGAAGTTGGCCCCTTCATGGAAGTCTCCCTGATTAGAAGAACCCTCTCCAAAGCTGACAAAGGTTACGAAATCCTTCTTTTCTATCTTCCCAGCTAAAGCAACTCCCACTGCATGAGGTACTTGAGTCGTTACTGGTGATGAACCTGTAACAATTCTATTTTTCTTCTGCCCAAAATGTCCTGGCATTTGTCTTCCGCCTGAGTTTGGGTCTTCTGCTTTCGCAAAGCCCGATAACATTATTTCCTTCGGTGTCATGCCAAAGGTTAATACAACACCCAGATCACGATAATATGGAAGCATGTAATCCTTTTCCCGATCGAAGGCAAATGCTGCTCCTACCTGGGCTGCTTCTTGCCCTTGACAAGAGATAACAAAAGGAATTTTTCCTGCTCTATTTAGTAACCACATTCTTTCATCAATTCTTCTGGCGAGGAGCATCTGCTCATACATTTCTAATACTTGATCATCCGTTAATCCCGCCTCTAAATGGCGATTATGAACCATTGTCATACTATTACCTCCTAATTGATTCATGTTTGTTCCCCCTATTTAGCTAGACATTATTTTTTGATTTCTTTATTAACCATGAATGGCTTTTCCTTCAACAGCAAGGGCTGCTTCTCCAATTGCCTCTGTCAGTGTTGGATGGGGATGAATTGTATTCCCAATTTCCCAAGCTGTTGCGTCTAGCACTTTGGCAAGAGCAGCTTCTCCAATAAGATCTGTTGCATGGGCCCCTATAATATGCACACCTAATAAATCATCGGTTTCTTGATCTGTAATTATTTTGACAAATCCATCTTGTTCTCCAAAAATAAGCGCTTTTCCAATCGCTTTAAAGGAAAATTTGCCTTTTTTAATCGTAAATCCAAGCTCAATTGCTTCTTCTTCTGTATATCCTACACTGGAAATCTCAGGACTTGTATAAATGCATTTGGAAACTGTTTTATAATCCAGTGGATGTGGTTTTTCACCGGCTATATGCTCCACAGCGATTATCCCTTCATGGGAGGCAACATGCGCAAGCTGTAATCCTCCTATACAATCACCAATTGCGTAAATATGTGATTCTTTCGTTTGATAGTATTCATTTGTTTGAATTTGATTTTGAACAACCGCAATGTCGGTATTTTCAAGACCAATTCCTTCTACATTTCCTATGCGGCCTACAGATACTAGCAGCTTTTCCCCTTCAAAGGACTTGGTCTCACCATTTTTTTCTGCTTGAATGATTACTTTATCCACATTCTTCTGTAAGGTTTCGGGAAGTACTTTAGCACCCGTTACGATCTGAATTCCTTTTTTCTTGAGAATTCTTTGTAATTCTTTACTGATTTCCTTATCCTCTGTTGGCACCAATCGGTCACTATATTCTAAAATAGTTACTTTCACATCAAAATCAGCAAGCATGGAGGCCCATTCAGCCCCTATTACTCCCCCGCCAACGATTATAATGGACGAAGGAAGTTTTTCCATTTGCAGCGCTTCTTCTGAACTAATGACAGTCGAACCATCAATCTCTAGGCCAGGTAAGCTTTTTGGCCGGGACCCTGTTGCAATGATTACATGTTTCGGAATCAGCATTTCGTTTTCTTCTCCATTATTCATTTCAACCGAAATAGTGCCTGGCATCGGGGAAAAAATGGATGGTCCCATTATTCTTCCATTTCCTTCATAAACATCAATTTTTCCTTTTTTCATTAAATACTGAACACCGCTGTGAAGCTGGCTTATAATGGTGGATTTTCTTTCTTGCACCCGATTGAAATCTAATCTTATATCTGAGGAAATAATTCCAAACTCCTCGCTTTTTTTCGCTGTTGCATAAACCTCAGCACTTCTTAATAACGCTTTACTTGGAATACAGCCATTATGTAAACACGTTCCACCTAATTTTCCTTTTTCAACCACTGCTGTCTTTAAACCTAATTGAGAAGCACGGATCGCTGCAACATAACCACCCGTTCCTCCTCCTAGAATGACAAGATCATATTCTTTAGCCATCTATCTTCACTCCTCTCTTTCCCCATATTCTTTTGGTCTCTCTTCCTTACGTAATACTCTTAAAACACCTTCTGCTAAAGATTGACGTTCGTTTTCACCTGGATATACCATTATATCTGCAATCCAATTAACACGTTCCATAATTAATTTTACAAAACGGTTACTATAGGCCAGTTCACCTGTCAGGATAATGGCATCTACTTTGCCAAAAAGCACGGTGCTCGCACTGCCAATTTCTTTAGCAATTTGATAAGCTAACGCCTCGTAAATAAGAATATTGGGATTATCTCGTTTACCAAGCTCTTCCTCTATGTCAAAAGAACCTTCAGGCACTTTATTAAGATAGGATTTCACTCCAGAATGATACAATAATTGATGCTTCATTTCTTCATATGTAAATTTACCTGAATAGCATAAATCAACTAAATCACCATGAGGCAAAGTACCAGACCGTTCCAAACTAAATGGCCCTTCCCCATTTAAACCATTATTGACGTCTATTACTTTTCCTTTTGCATGTGCACCAATTGTAATTCCATCCCCAAGATGGGCAATAATCAAATGTGCTTCTTCATATTTTTTGCCTAACTCCATCGCTGCTCGTCTTCCCGTTGATTTATGATTAAGTGCATGAAAAACACTTTTTCTTGTAATGCTCGGATATCCAGAAACCTTCGCAATATCGTCCATTTCATCGACAACAACTGGATCAACTATATAGGAAGGAATCTCTAAATGTTCAGCAATGTCATAAGCGATGAGGGCTCCTAAATTGGAAGGATGCTCTCCTCTTGTTTGAGCGAACAGCTCCTCCCGCATAGCAGCATTTATCGAATAAGTTCCACCATCGATCGGTTTAAGCAGCCCGCCTCTTCCACAGACAGCTGCCAATTTGGAAAGGTTGATTCCTTTATTTACTAAATAAGATAAAACCTCATCTGATCGATATTTATATTGAGCAACAATCGAAGGGAATTCTAGCAATTTATTGGAATCATGGTGTAAATCATCTACAATAATCGGAACTTCATTTTCATATAAGGCGATTTCGGTTTCTGCTGCCCGTGGGTTTATGACCAATATGCGATATTTCCTCATTTTTATAAGCCCCTAAAAAATTTAATTTAAATGATACTTATCCAATTTATAGTATAAATTACGGACTGACAGACCCAATGTTTTAGCAGTTAATGTTTTATTTCCATCTAGCTTTCTCAATGTCTGTTCGATAATAACTTTCTCGTATTTCTCTACCAGGTCAGATAATGTTTGATTGTCAGCATTGGCTTCCTCTTGAAATTCCGCTTGTTGCTTTTTTATTACCTGCGGTGGCGCGAGATGCTCTAATTTGAGCACGGTATCTTCTTCCTTAGCTTGTATCATCGAAAGCTGGAGGATTGCCTTTAATTCAAGGATATTCCTTGTATAACCATAATTTTTTAATGCCGTCTGTGCTTCTGGGTCAATATCAGTTATCCATCTTCCACTGTCTTCGTTCAACTCGATAAGAAAATGTTTTGCTAGCAGATAAATATCCTCTTTACGTTCCCTTAAAGGTGGTAAGTATATATTTGATTTCATTAATTCATCATAAAGCTCCTCTAAAAAATCCCCTGCCATTAGTGCTTTTTCTAGCTTAATAGGGGAGGAAACAATGAGGCGAAAAGATGATAGCTGCTTCTCTTCCAGTTCTAATTCCTTCAATCTTTTTAAAAGCAAGGTTTGTTCAGCCATCGATAAACAGGTAATATTTTCAAGATATACAGTTCCTTTTGATAAAGGGTTCTTTTTATTTAAAAATGCTCGTAACTGTTCTCGATGCTTCTGTGGACGAATCCGTCTAAATAGATGAAACTTATTTCCACCCCAATTATGAATGGCATTTGCAAGCATAAACTTACCAGTTCCCTCTTCTCCGCGGATAAATATAACCTGTTTACTCCCTGCTGCTAACTTTGCCTGTTCAATAGCAAAGTTCATGGATGGAGACTGATATATAAAATCATCAAACTGAAAGCTTTGTTCTAATCCTCGGATAATGGCTTTTGTCTGTTGAAGTTCCTTTTTTAACTGAGCCGTTTCTGTTTCATTATGAAGAATTTGCAAACAGCCCTTTAATTTTCCATCCACTATAATAGGTGTACTTTTTACCGTTAAACATAAGGTGCCTGTCTGAATGATTATTTCTGCATCTCTTCTTGTTTGAATAACTTCTTCTCTATTTTTTTTCATTAATTGATGATTATTTTGCTGATCAAGAAGCACAGCCAATTCTTTATATGACGAATTTTGCATAACAATATGACCAAATTCATCTACTACAACATAGGCTTCTGCACTTTTTTGCAAAAGCAATGTTAGCAGCATTTGAAGGTTATCTTTATCTATCCAATGTCTTTTTTGAGTCTCTTCTTGTAATACCGCTACAGCACCGATTATACTATTATCTTTTCCTATCAATGGATAACGGGAAATAAGAAGATAATCCGTTTCAGAAACAGCAAACTTTTTCTGCTCCTCTATTCTTTTCGTATGTAATACTCTCATCATCCCACTGTTAGGGATAACGGATAAAATATGCTGGTCTTTTTGAAGTGAATATTGGTTCTGCATCAAACTTTGCGCACTTTTATTGAAATAAGAGATAAGTCCGCAATTATCTACTATAATTACGCCTTCCTTTATTTCATCAAAAAGCGTATAAGAGGTTGACTGTATCATTCGATCAATCATTCGCACACTTCCCATCTGTCTATCCGTGCAATTTATTTCATATCTATACTATACCTACTCCCTAAAAATTATGCAATTTTTTTCCCGTTTTCTTTTATTTCTGAAAAGTAGAAAGGTTATGTCTGTTTAAATATTTTGAGACGCTGACTCATTGAGGGGGAATATTCAAATAGTTGTTTAAGAATTCTTTTCTTGCAAAAAAAGGTTTTCCGCCTCTTCTCTATATTAGAGATTACAGCAGAAAACCCATTTTTTATGATTGTGTCAGGACAGTTCGTGCAATAATTGGCTCATCTGTAATAATGGCAGATATTCCAGCATCCATTAATGCTTGCATCGTTTTCGGATTATTTACCGTATATGCCCTAACTTTAATATTATTTTTTTCTGAGGTTTTTATTATCTCTGGATTTATCCGTTTATAATTAGGGTGAAATCCTTTAGCATTTATAGCATTGGCATAAATCCAAGGCTGATAAATTCCATCAGACAACAAAGGAGCTGTTTCAATTTCTGGGGCGATGCGATAAGTATGTACAAGACTATAATGATTAAAGGAGGAGAAAATAATTCTTTTTTCAAAACCATATTTGCGGATGAGCGCAATCGTTTTCTCTTCCATTCCTTCATATGCAACCTTGTTATTCTTCATTTCAATATTGCAGATTATGTCATTATCTTGCATCCAATCAAATAACTCGATTAATGTGGGAATAGGCTCATTTTCGGCCTGCTTAAATCGATGTCCTGCATTAAATGATCTTAAATCCTTATAACTGAATGCTTGCACATAGCCTGAAGCATCCGTTGTTCGATCAACCTTTTCATCATGGATGATGACTATTTCTCCATCCTTAGACATTTGAATATCAATTTCAATCCCATCAGCCTCTGCCTTTTCTGCCTCGATAAAAGCCTTCATTGTATTCTCCGGATAATGTGCCGAAAAACCTCTGTGTGCAAATATTTTCGTCATAACAAAATCACTTCCTTATGTAGAACTTCATTATATAAAGCCATTTACATAATGTTTTGGTTAGATGAAAAAAACAGGCCCTAACCTAAGTCAGAGCCTGTATTACTTTTGTTAAATTAGTTTTTTACTACGTTAGCAGCTTGAGGTCCGCGTTGACCTTCTTCTATGTCAAAACTTACTTCTTGACCTTCGTCTAAAGTTTTGAAACCTTCAGTTTGAATAGCGCTGAAATGTACGAATACATCTTGTCCTTCTTCTGTTTCGATGAATCCAAAACCTTTTTCTGCGTTAAACCATTTTACTTTACCTGTAGCCATTTCTTGTTTCCTCCTATGTGCTTTATGCACAAATGTATTACTATCCTTGCTCGTAGTAAAAAATAAAGAAATATGTATTTCTCAACTATTTTCTAAAGAACAAAAATAAGTCTCCTTAATAGTAACAGGTTAATCTGCAGAAAGCAAATCTTTGAACGATTATTTTTCAATTTTTTAAAATAAATTCCTTATTTTGGATTAATCAGTTAAATAATCGCGGGAATATAACTATATGGGCGTGTTTTTTATTCTAGCTATTTAAAGCGCTTCATTTTCTTGCTTTTTAGTATTTTGTTGTCCCCATTGCTTTTTGTTCCTATTTGCTTCCCTTCTTGAAAAAATTTTATAGGAAATCCCTAATCCCTCTCGAATACATGGTAACATTAATCTAAAGCAAGAATGGCTAAAATAGACTAGGCTGTTATATTAAAACATAATCCAATTAAGTAACAGAGAGGTACCATTATGTCTAGGATTGACGAAATAGAGGATGCTGAAATTTTATATTATGTATATAATTTAAACTGGCTATTACCTAAAGAAAATCAAGAGATAGCAATTGACTTTCTAATTAATTTGCCTCCAGATAAAGCCGATATGATTATCCCTAAATACGGGAAAGAGTGCTGGGAAAATAGTGTTAGGGTTATTAAAAAAATAGGATATCCAAACAATAAAAAAGCTTTACCTAAATTAGCAAGATTATTACAAGATAGAAATTGGCCAGGTTCTCTTGAAGCAATTGAGCTTTTTCGTGAACTCGGAAAAGCAATAGCTACCCCTTATATAGAACAAGAGTGTATTTCAGCATGCAAACAAAAGGATTTAGACTGGCTAGAGAATTTATTTTTTGCTTGTAATAGCTTAAATTATAGCGAGAATGATTTCAAACATAAAGATAGTTATAGATCCATGAAAAAAAGTGCTGAATCACTTTAATAGAGTAATAAATCTGTTTAAAGAGCCACTCCCCCCTAGGACACAAAAAGGTTGTTTTTCAACTTTTTAGGTCCTTTTATTTTCTTACTTATACTCAACAAAAACAAACCCAATAAATCGTTTGATTTATTGGGTTTGTTGGTAAAAATTTATTGGTTTAAATCCAAAGAGAAAGTTTATTTTTTACATATTGGTGGGTTTTACCGTTTCTCTAAAACCCACTCATAACCAGCAGCCCCTAACCCTCTCAAGAAGCCTTATGCTCCAGCCTTAATTTATCTGCCACAATCGCAATAAATTCTGAGTTAGTTGGTTTTGCTTTGGACATGCTGACAGTGTAGCCGAACAAGGATGAGATGGAGTCGATGTTGCCTCTGCTCCACGCCACTTCAATAGCATGACGGATTGCCCGCTCGACACGGCTTGCTGTTGTATTAAATTTCTTCGCGATATCTGGATACAATACTTTTGTAATGGATCCTAATAATTCGATATCATTATAAACCATGGAAATGGCTTCGCGTAAATAGAGGTATCCTTTAATATGGGCAGGAACACCAATCTCGTGAATAATACTTGTAATGCTTGCGTCCAAATTCTTCGTTTTTGGTTCTTGTGTTTTGAAAGAAGAAGAAGATTTTCTGACAAATCCGGTTGTTTTGCCACTTACTTGACGAATATGGCTTGCTAAATACTCCATATCAAACGGTTTTAAAATAAAATAAGAGGCACCTAATTCAACCGCTTTTTTTGTAACATCTTCTTGACCAAAGGCAGTTAACATAATCACGTTAGGCATAGGTTTATTCATTTGGCGCATTCTTTCTAATACGGCTAAACCATCTAAATGAGGCATGATAATGTCTAGCACCATCACGTCTGGTTCTAGCTGCTCTACTAGCTCTAGACACTCCTGGCCGTTATGGGCAACACCAATTACTTCCATGTCGTCCTGAGCATCTATATACTCTTCCAATAATCCTACCAGTTCACGATTGTCATCCACAATGCATACTTTTATTTTCTTCAACGATTGTTTCCTCCCTCAATCCAAATGTCTCTAATTTTATCTATATTTTTATTCTAAATGACATTTTCGACAAAGCAACCAAAAATCCTTTGATTTTATAAAAAAAACTTAAAAAATAGGAAAAACCCCATTATTTCTCTCATTTTCTCACGTTTTCGACTGATTTCGATATCCTTCATATTTTTGTCGAAAAATCTTTACGACTTTATTATACACAACACATGGCTATAGAAAAAGCAATCAAGTGACTTATCTTCCATATACCCAAACAATTTTATTTGGAAGAAAAAATTATGGCTTTTTTATGAATATTTTCTTGTTGGGATACAACTTTATGCGGTATTATTAAAGTTGGACACAAAAACGTCTAGTTTTTTTGTTTTTACATTTATCTGCATAAAACAGATAAAGCTTGCACAAATTTATTAAGTATTTGTGTTTTCATTTTCCCAAAGTATAGAAAGGATTTTTTTATGGAGAACGTCACTAAGGAAAACAACACTTATAAAATACTATGGAAGCTAACGAGACCGCATACGTTAACAGCTTCTTTTGTACCAGTTTCCATTGGTACGGTATTATCTTTCCCTCATGCCTCAACAAAATGGGGTTTATTTTTTGCCATGATGTTTGCTTGTTTGATTATTCAAATCGCAACCAACTTATTTAATGAGTACTATGATTATGTAAGAGGAATTGATACTGCAGATTCAGTAGGAATAGGCGGAGCAATTGTTCATCATGGGATGAAGCCAAAATTAGTTTTAAATATGGCAATCAGCCTATATATAATTGCACTACTTTTAGGTATTTATATTTGTTCTAATACTTCTTGGTGGATTGCATTAGTCGGCATTCTCGGCATGGCGATTGGCTATTTATATACAGGAGGTCCGCTTCCAATAGCTTATACACCTTTTGGAGAAGTTTTTTCTGGCATATGTATGGGATGTATCTTCATCCTTATCTCTTTCTTTATCCAAGCAGGTCACATTAGCGAGGAGAGCATCCTTATTTCTGTTCCAATCGCTATTCTAATTGGTGCGATTAATTTATCGAATAATATTAGGGATATTGAAGAGGATACATTAGGTGGCAGAAAGACGATTGCTATTCTTATCGGCTTTAACAAAGCGGTTAATCTACTTGCGGCATTATTTATCTTATCATACCTCTGGATTATTATTTTCGTTGCTCTCGGCTTCTTTAGTCCTTGGCTATTAATCGTACTGCTTAGTTTCAAAAAGCCATTAGATGCCATTAGGGGTTTTAAAGGAGATCGAAGCCAAACACCGATTGCCATGAAAAACACTGGTTTAACAAACACCATGTTTGGATTATTTATCACGGTTGGTTATTTGTTAGATTTCATTATGCAAAATGCGTAGTAGTAGTAATGTCTCATGTAAAAGGATTGTCGATTCATCCTTTTACATGAGACATTTTATTTTTTATGATGCTTTTTGCTCTTTTTCATAAATATCGATTCCTGCCTCATTTAACATCCATTCAATGTGAACCCCATATCCGCTTGTCGGATCATTTACAAATACATGGGTTACAGCTCCGATGACCTTGCCATCTTGAATAATTGGACTTCCGCTCATTCCTTGTACAATACCGCCTGTTTTGCTTAATAATTCTTTATCTGTCACTTTGATGACTAATCCTTTTGTCGCAGGATACTTTTGAGGGACAGAGCTTACTACTTCTATATCAAATAGCTTCACCTGATCATTATCTACAACCGTTAAGATTTGCGCTGGCCCTTCTTTTACTTGGTCTGATAACGTTATGGGCATTGGCTTATCCATTATGCCATTTTTAATTTGTTTATTTAATACACCAAATATTCCAAAAGGACTATTTGTTTTAATATCCCCGATTATTTCTTTATCTTCTGAAAATCTTGCTAATTTTTCACCAGGATTTCCATTACTTCCTTTTTCAATACTTGTTACAGTTGATCTTAGTACTTCTCCATCATCCACAACGATTGGTTTTTTTGTATCCATATCTGAGATTACATGTCCTAACGCTCCATATTTCATGGAGTCTGGGTGATAGAAAGTCATTGTTCCAATCCCAGCTGCTGAATCCCTTATATAAAGCCCTAATTTATATGTGTTATCCCCTTTTTCTTTTAGGGGCATCAACTTGGTTTTAAACTCCTCTTTCTCTCTTTTTACAACTAAATCTAAAGGTTTGTTTCCTTCGCCTGCTTTTTGAACAAAAGGTGCTACATCTGCCATTTTTTCTATTTTCATGCCATTTATTTCGACTATCATATCGCCAACTTTTATTCCAGCCTTTTCACCAGGTGATTGCTTTCCTTCTTCTGTATTAACCTGATGGTGCCCTACCACCAGTACGCCAACAGTATTTAGTTTCACCCCAATGGACTGACCACCGGGAATTACTTTAAAGTCTTTAAGAACATTCACATCCACTTTTTTTATTGGAATACCTGCAAGTTCAAGCATCATCTCATCTTTCCCACTAACTTTTCCTTGCAAAGAAAATTTCCCTTTTTCTTGACTTAATGCAACAACCGAATCTTCGTCTGCTACATTTGCTGTCACAGAAATCGCCTCACTATTGTTGATCTCCATTGATTGTCCTTCAAACAATGTAATGCTTTTTGGGATATGAAGATATTCTTGAAATGATTGATTACATACTAAAGATATTAATGAAACAAGGAGAATCCCACCAATTATTTTTCTAAGGATATCACTTTTCAATTCACTTCACTCTCCTCGCTTCTTTTCACCACTACTTCTCCGGCTACATTTATAAGTTTGCCTGTAACAGCATCATTTATAACTGTTAAAAATTTTAAATACCTACCCATAATGGATAATCTTTGCAATTAGTTTCCCATGCACCATTAAATAGACAACTCTTCATAAGAATAAAATAAACCTCTGCACATATACAGAGGTTTTACGTGTCTATATTTTATTCTTAGCTTTTTGCGCTAATTTTAACAGTTCTTTTGCATGTTTTTTTGTTAATTCCGTAATTTCCGCTCCTGAAATCATTCGTCCTATCTCTTTTACCTTATCTTGCTGCACTAATGGTGTTACAGACGTAGATGTGCGGCCATCTTCAATTTTTTTAGCGATAAATAGATGGGTATCTGCCATTGCTGCCACCTGCGGCAGATGGGAAATACAGAGCACTTGAGAATCAACCGACACATGGTGGATTTTCTCAGCGATTGCTTGTGCTACTCTTCCACTCACACCGGTATCAACCTCATCAAATATGATGGATGTCACTCCTTGATGCTTAGAGAAAATGCTTTTTAAAGCTAGCATCATTCTAGAAAGCTCTCCACCGGACACAATTTTGGATAGTGGTTTTAATGGTTCTCCAGGATTTGTAGAAATGTAAAATTCCACTTCGTCTATCCCTTTTTTCGTAACATTATTCTCATCTGCATGAATTCTTACTTCAAAAACAGTCTTTTCCATGTAGAGTTCTTTTAATTCTTGATGAATACTATCTGTGAGACGAAGAGCCGCTCTCTTTCTTAAGGCAGTCAATTCCTTTGCTTCCACTAAAAGATCTTTCTTAAGAGAGGCTAACTCCCTTTCCAACAAATCGATATGCGTTTCTTTGTTTTGTAATGTTTCTAATTCTTCCTCGATTTTCGCAGCATACTCTAAAATCTCTGCTACTGTTTTTCCATATTTACGTTTTAAGGTATTGATTTCATTCAGTCTTGTTTCAATCTCATTAAGCCTTTCGGGATCATATTCCAGGTAATCTAAAGCGCTTCTCATCTGTCTTGCAATATCCTCTAAAATATAATAGCTATTGGAGACAGATTCAGCCATTTCCTTATATTCGGTGTCTAAGCTTGCAGCTTCCTCCATATTTCCCATAACCTCGCCAAGCCAGTCCAGCCCCTTTTGTTCTCCTCTTAGGGCAGTATAACCTGTTTGTATGCTATCATAAATTTTCTCGAAATTGCTTAATTTCTTTCTTTCTTCTAACAGTTCATCATCTTCGTTGATTTTCAAATGAGCACCTTCAATTTCATTGAACTGAAACTGTAGTAAATCAAGTCGTTGGGCCATTTGCTGTTCATTTTCTGTTAAATTCATAAGTTTCTTTTGAGTTTGTGTATAAGATCGATAAATTTCTTCATATTCTTCTAAAACAGGAGCTAATTCTCCCATTGCAAAAGTATCCAGCAACTGTAAATGCTTTGTTTCATCCATTAATTCTTGATGTTCATGCTGACCGTGAATATCAATTAAAGTGGAACCTATTTCTCTTAATACGGCGATTGTGATAAGCTTGCCATTTATCCGGCAGACACTCTTACCAGATAAAGCAATATCTCTTCTTAATACAATAGCACCCTCATCTATATCGATACCAAACTCATTCATTTTTTGAAAACAGGGATGACCGTCTTCTATATAAAATAGCCCTTCTATTTCTGCTTTTTCTTCTCCATGCCGAACAAATTCCGCCGAACCGCGGCCGCCAACTAATAAATTGATTGCATCAATAATGATAGACTTTCCTGCGCCCGTTTCACCAGTTAATACAGTCAGCCCCTTTTTAAAGGATATGGATAGACTTTCAATGATTGCAAAATTTTTAATCGATAATTCACTTAGCAATTAATGTCCCCCCAAATTAAAGCATATCAAGAAAACGATCACTAATTTTCTTGCCATCATCTGCAGTGCGACAAATAATTAGACAGGTATCATCTCCACAAATCGTCCCCAATATTTCATCCCAATCAAGATTATCAATTAATGCTCCAATCGCTTGTGCATTACCTGGCAACGATTTTAGAACAAGCAAATTTTCAGCTGAATCGATTTTCACAAAGGAATCCATTAACATTCTTTTTAATTTTTGTAATGGATTAAAGCGCTGATCAGCTGGTAAGCTATATTTATATCTGCCATCCTGAAGTGGCACTTTCACTAAATGCAGCTCTTTAATATCTCTTGATACAGTAGCTTGTGTTACATTATATCCAGCACTTTTCAGTTCATCTACTAATTCATCTTGTGTTTCAATATCATTATTTGTAATGATTTCTCTTATTTTTATATGCCTCTGGCCCTTATTCATATATTCCATCCTTTATCATTGGTTATCATTTTTATTTCCTTATGTATCACTTTTTATTAAAAGTATTTGTTCCTTATCATACGTTCATTCGATTTTTTTAGACAAGCTTCCTTTTATCTATTTTACCGTGTTTGTTCGTCTTTTTACAAGAACAAAGAAAACAAAATACATTTCCGCTCTATCTTTATTCATGCTAGACAAGCCAAAAAAGGGTCAGCCTGCATGGAGAACCTTTCCATTAGCATCCCACGCACTAATAGTTCTCTTGCTGCAGTCAAACCCTTTTACATAGCTTATTCTTCCGTTTCTTTTTTTGCTTTCAATTCGGAATGTGCCGCTTCTACCGTCTCTTTTATTTGATAATAATGCGTTTTTTCCTCTGCACATTCATCCCAATAGAGGTGAAGTAAAAATTCAATATTACCGTCTCCGCCGGTAATTGGTGAAAATGAGAGGTTTTTAACGATATATCCTTCTTTTATAGAGAAATCAATAATTTTTTCTAAAACAGATTCATGAACTTTACGGTCTCTGACAATTCCTTTTTTCCCAACTTGTTCTCTTCCAGCTTCAAATTGTGGCTTCACTAAAGCAATAACATCACTGCCGGAAACTAATAATGTCTTTAGGACTGGTAAAATTAGCTTCAGAGAAATAAAAGAAACATCAATCGAAGCAATATTCGGCATCTCGCCTTTTAAATCGACAGGAGTTACATAACGAAAGTTGGTTCTTTCCATGACAATCACACGTTCATCTTGTCTAAGCTTCCATGCTAATTGATTATAGCCTACATCCAATGCATAAGATTGTTTCGCACCATTTTGCAGGGCACAATCCGTAAATCCTCCAGTCGAGGAGCCAATATCAAGTAAGACTTTATCTTTCATATCAACATCAAATATTTTAAGTGCCTTTTCAAGTTTTAAGCCACCTCTTGACACATATTGAAGCGTCTTTCCTTTAACAGATAACTTAGAATCTGCATTTATTTTTTCACCGGGTTTATCTAGTCTATTCTCTTCACAGTAGACTATTCCAGCCATTACAGCTCTTTTTGCCTTTTCCCTTGTTTCGAATAAACCTTGCTCAACTAATAATACATCAATTCTTTCTTTCTTCATGAATGCTCTAAGCCCTCTTTTGTTTTTTTCTAGCAATGGCTGAAATTCTTTTTACAACTTCCTCTTTTGTTAATTTTATTTCTTCTAATAATGAATTTACATCTCCATGCTCAATGAATTCATCTGGAATTCCCATGCGATCTATTACATTTGCTCCAAAACCATGGTCATGGGCATATTCGATACAATAACTTCCAAATCCGCCTTGCAGTATAGCTTCTTCAATCGTTAAAATTGGTATTTGCTTTTTCAATAAGTCAGAAAGCATTTTTTCGTCTAACGGCTTAATGAATCTCGCATTTACCACTTTAACATGAATCCCTTGTAATTCAAGCTGGTTGGCTGCTTCCATTGCCATTTCAATCGTTGTGCCAAATGTAAGAATTGCTGCATCAGATCCTTCTCTTAATACTTCCCATGTACCAATTGGAATCGTCTTTAATGTAGAATCGAGCTCCACACCTATGCCATTTCCCCTTGGAAATCTCATTGCAATTGGGCCATCATTGTACTGTATTGCCGTATTTACCATGTGCTGCCCTTCATTTTCATCTTTAGGCATCATTAAAACTAAGTTTGGCATATGACGTAAAAACGCAATATCATAAATACCTTGATGGGTTTCCCCATCTGCTCCTACTAAGCCAGCACGATCGATGCCAATAAAGACATTTAATTTCTGACGGCAAACATCATGAAGCATCTGATCATAAGCTCTTTGTAAAAAAGTCGAATAAATAGCTAAAAACGGCTTCATTTTTTGTGTGGCAAGTCCAGCTGCTAATGTTACAGCATGCTGTTCCGCTATCCCAACATCAAGCATTCGACTAGGAAATTCTTTTGCAAATGATTCCAATTTTGAGCCAACTGGCATGGCAGGAGTAACAGCAACGATTCGATCGTCTTGTCTTGCCAATTTTAACACCGTATCACTCACTAGTTTACTCCATGCCGGTGCAGTGATAGCAGGTTTTACAAAATCTCCTGTTTCTATCTTATAAGGACCTGTTCCATGCCATGTACCGATTTTATCTTTTTCAGCCGGAGAAAACCCTTTACCTTTTTTCGTAATGACATGCAGTAAAACAGGGCCAGATGTTTTCTTTGCATAGTTTAGCTGTTCAAATAAGTCGTCATAATCATGACCATCAACTGGGCCTAAATACGTAAAACCTAACTCTTCGAAAAACACACCAGAAACTAACAAATATTTAAGGCTATCTTTAATTCTTTCAGCAGTTGCAGCCATCTTGCCACCTACGGCAGGAATTTTCTTTAAAAGCATTTCTAGTTCATCTTTTACCCATTGATACTTCCCAGCAGTTCTTAATCTTCCTAATACTTGGTGAAGAGCGCCAACATTTGGAGCAATCGACATTTCATTATCATTTAAGATAACAATAATGTTTTTCTTTTCGTCGCCAATATGATTTAGTGCTTCAAGAGCCATCCCGCCTGTTAAAGCTCCATCCCCAATAATAGGAATGATATAGGAATCTTCCTTTTTTAAATCTCTTGCAACAGCCATTCCCATTGCAGCAGATAAGGAAGTAGAGCTATGACCTGTTTCCCATACGTCATGCTCACTTTCATTCATTTTTGGAAAACCACTTAAGCCTTTATATTGTCTAAGCGTATCAAAATCCTTTGCGCGGCCAGTCAATATTTTGTGAACATAAGATTGATGACCTACATCCCAAAGAAATTTATCTTTTGGACTATCAAAACATTTATGAAGAGCAATGGTTAATTCCACCACTCCTAAGTTCGGACCGATATGGCCGCCAGTTTGAGAAAGTCTATTAATTAAAAAGTGACGGATATCTTCACTAAGGCTATTCAGTTCCTCGTTCGATAATCCTTTTAAAAAAGCTGGATTTTCTATAGACATTAAATCCATTTGTAACAACTCACTTTCATTCAGTATATAACCAATAAAGCGATGAAAAATACTGACTAATTGGTATATCTTCCTTCCGTTTAACCATTTGATTTATCAAGATCGTATTATATATTAGAATACCTTATTTTTATCAAAAAACCTAATTTATTCGTATTATTAAATATGTATTATACCATTTCTTCACTGATAATAGTAGTAATTCTACATAGTTAGCAAACAGAGTACTTTCGCGCTTAAAAGAAGGATGCCTCAAAGCGGAACATCACTAGTGCTTTTTACAAATTATCTTTTGAAAAAAGCATTAGCAATGTCAAATATTGAGACACCCTAATATGTGTTATTCGTTATTCTAAATAATATTTCCTAATATATATTTCGCTTAGTTTTATTATATACCATCTATAAAAAGCTTTTAAACCGTTTAGTAAGGATATTTTAATTATTTCTATAGCCAATTAAATCTGTAATTTCTTCTAATAGGAAACGATCAAAATTCAAACCGGAGAGAAGGTCTTTAGCCTGTTTAATATGCAGCTCTAATTCTTTTTTTGCTCCATCCATTGTTAATATTTTCGGATAGGTGCTTTTATGGTTATCCGTATCGCTGCCAATTGGCTTTCCAATCACTTCTTCATCCCCTTCTAAATCGAGAATATCGTCTCTAATTTGGAAGGCTAAGCCTAGATGATAAGCAAAACGTTTTAATGTTTCCAATTCCGTGCTAGTAGCATCTGCTAATAACGCGCCAATTATGATACTTACTTCTAATAGCTTTCCTGTTTTATGTAGATGTATATGTTCAAGATCACTTTGATTTAACGTCTTGCTTTCCCCTTCAATATCAGCAACTTGTCCACCTACCATCCCTTCTGCTCCAGCTGCTTTTGCTAAAAAGCCAATACTAGCAAGAATCTTATCGGATGGGATATTCTGGTTTGTCATATATGTCATGATTTGAAAACTATATGTAAGAAGTGCATCACCTGCTAAAATAGCAGTCGCTTCTCCGTAAACTTTATGATTCGTCGGTAAGCCTCTCCGCAAGTCATCATCATCCATACTTGGTAAATCATCATGAATCAAAGAATAAGTATGAATCATTTCAATGGCAGTCGCTGGCAGCAAACCTTCAAGTGGATCTCTTCCAAATGCTTTGAGGGTAGCAAATAAAAGCAGTGGTCGGATTCTCTTCCCCCCTGCATTTAAGGAATAGAGCATGGAATCTTTTAAACTGGAAGGAGCATTAAGCTTCTCGACATTTTTCTTTAATTCTTTTTCTAGTACTTCTTTATAGTCTTTTGTAAATGCTGACAAAGAAATTTTATTCAAGTGTTATTCCTCCTCAGCGATAGAAAAAGGTTGTTTTTTGCCGTTTTCTAGCACTACTTCCGCTAATTGTTCTTCGACATTTTTTAATTTTTCATGACAGTATTTAGAAAGCTCCATTCCTTTTTTATACGTGTTGATAGCCTCTTCTAAAGGAACGTCTCCTTCCTCTAGTTTTTCAACGATTCGTTCTAATTCTTCCATCGCTTCTTCAAAGGTTGGCTTATTTTCTCGATTAGTTGCCATGTTTATCTCTCCTTTATCTCCATAATTTCTGCCTGTACCGTACCATCGGCCAAGTTTAATTCAATATGCTCCTTAGGCTTAACTTGCTTTATACTGGCTATTAATTTCCCATTTTGATCATATGCTACATTGTAGCCTCTTTCCATTATCTTCAACGGACTTAATGCATCCATCTTTCCTATTGTCGAAAGAAAAGACTGCTTTTTAGTTTGAAGAATTAGCTCCGTATTACGAATCATATTTTTTTGTAAATTAGCCAAATCTTGTTGTGCCTTCATCACATATTGATGTGGGTGATTTCTTACTAGCTGCTTTTGCATTAATTGATGCTGATTATTCTTTTGCTCAAAAACTCTTTGTACATTTCGTATTAATAATTCTGTCTGTTTGTCTAATTGCTCCATTTTTTGATCGTATAAAACCTTAGGATAACGAAAAGCATAGGAACGTTGAATTCTATTTAAACGTAACTTTTGCAATTCTACTTTTTCTTTTATCCCTCTTATTAAACGGCTTTGTCTAGAATAAATTCGTTCAACTAGCTCATCGATATGAGGAACAGCAAGCTCTGCTGCACCAGTTGGTGTCGGTGCACGCATATCTGCAACGAAATCTGCAATGGTAAAGTCTGTTTCGTGACCGACAGCAGAAATAATGGGAATTCTGGAAGTAAAAATGGCTCTGGCAACGATTTCTTCATTAAAAGCCCATAATTCTTCAATGGAACCGCCGCCCCTGCCTACTATGAGGACATCAATTGCAGGAGACTCCTGTTCATTCGCCCGTTGAATTGCCTTTACAATAGAAAGAGCCGCTGCTTCACCTTGTACTAACGCAGGATAGATTTGGATGTTTGCAATAGGGTAGCGTCTTTTAATGGTTGTAATAATGTCTCTAATCGCAGCTCCGGTCGGTGAGGTAATAACACCAATGGTTTTCGGATATTTAGGGATTGCCTGTTTATGGTCTGCAAGAAACAATCCTTCTTGTTCCAATTTAGCTTTCAACTGTTCATAAGCAAGATAGAGCTGACCAATGCCATCTGGCTGCATATCTACCACATACATTTGATATTGCCCGCTTGATTCATAAACGGTAACACTTGCTTTAATCAGCACTTTCATCCCATTTTCAGGCGTAAACTTCATTTGCTGATTATTCCGGGCAAACATAACTGCTAAAATTCTGGCTTTCTCGTCTTTTAAGGTGAAATACATATGCCCACTTGAATGTTGCTTAAAATTGGATATTTCGCCTTTTACCATGACTTGCTGTAAATGAGGATCTGCATCAAATTTTCTTTTTATGTATTTCGTCAAAGCATGTACCGTTAAATACCGTGATTCCATTTATAAAAACTCCTTATACAGGATGGAAAAAGGGGTGTAGTATCGTACACCACATCCCTTAATCATTCATGTTTATAGGTTATAGAAGGAAACAATTTAGGATGATAACAAATCATATTTGCTGATATTGCAAAATAGATTTACATTGTCCACTAATCAGTCTTTTTCATCAAACCAACGTTTCTCTTAATATTACTGATTTTCTTTTATCTTTGATAATAATCCATTAACAAATCTACCAGATTGATCATCACCATAAAGTTTGGCAATCTCAACAGCTTCATCAATCGCAACATTTACAGGTACATCATCTGCTTGTCCATAAATCATTTCATATGTGGCAAGACGTAGAATGTTTCGGTCTACATTTGCAATTCTTTCTAACGTCCAATTTTCTAAATATTGCTTTATGGTTTCATCAATAGAAACTTGATTATTTAATACCCCATCCACTAATTTTGTAAGGTAGGGATCAGATTTTTCTCCTTCTAATACATGCTCTATTGCTGTTTCTTTGTCTATATCACTAATATCAATTTGAAATAGTGCCTGTAAGGCCTTTTCTCTGGCAGTTCTTCTCTTCATTATTTAAGCTCCTTTAAAATCCTTCCATAGGTTTAAGACAACCTATTTAGCTATGCTACATGAATAATAGCATAAATAAAAACAAAACTCTATCTTACAAGAAAAAAACCTATAATTAGTTTACTATTCTGGTCATTCTCACAAAAACAAAGACTGTCCATAGAAAAAACTTATAGCAACTAAGAGGAAGACCTATTAGTTACTATTTTGTTCTTTCCTGTTCAGCCTTTGTTATTTAAAGTCATTCTATGCTAATTTTAGGGAGTAATATTCCTTACATTTCTTGCTGTAATTCAGGTTCTTGTTTTGCTGTTTCGAACTGAACACCAACAATATGAATATTTACTTCCTCTGTTTCCAAGCCAGTCATATTGATTAACGTTTGACGAATGTTATCTTGAATTTGCTGAGCAACATGCGGAATAGATACACCAAAATTCATTACACAAAATACTTCCACTTTTATTCCTTCTTCACTGAGGTCGACTTTTATGCCTTTGTTATGGAGCTTTTTCCCGAACTTTTCCACAACACCAGATGCAAAATTGCTTCTCATTTGTGCAACACCTTCTACTTCAGAAGCAGCAATACTTGCGATAACCTCAATTACTTCAGGAGCAATTTCTACTTTTCCTAGACCAGTATACTCTTGGTTCATTTCTAAACTTGTTGTTTCGCTCATTACCTATTCCTCCTTTTAATCTTCTGATTTCATTAAATCATACATTTCTAAAAACTTTGTGTTGAAGTTGCCTGCCACAAACTTTTCATGATTAAGGAGATTTAAGTGAAATGGAATCGTCGTATCGACACCTTCGATTACAAATTCACTCAGTGCTCGTTTCATGCGGGAAATAGCTTCTTGTCTAGTAGATCCATAGGCAATCACTTTCGCAATCATACTATCATAGTACGGAGGGATCGTGTAACCAGGATAAGCAGCTGAATCAATACGTACTCCTAAACCACCTGGCGGTAAATACATCTTAATTTTCCCTGGTGAAGGCATGAAATTTTTCGCAGGATTTTCTGCATTGATACGGCATTCAATTGCCCAGCCAGTAAATGTAACATCCTTTTGATTATGTTCAAGAGGTTTACCTGATGCAACTAGTATTTGTTCTTTAATTAAATCAATACCTGTTACCATTTCTGTTACTGGGTGTTCTACTTGAATACGAGTATTCATTTCCATGAAGTAAAATGCTTGATTCTGATAATCAAAGATAAATTCAACAGTTCCTGCACCTGTATAATTTACTGCAGCTGCAGCTTTTACAGCAGCATCTCCCATTTTCGCCCGCATTTCTTCAGTTAATACTGGAGATGGTGTTTCTTCCAACAGCTTCTGTAATCTTCGCTGAATCGAGCAATCTCTTTCGCCCAAGTGAATGACATTCCCATAATTATCAGCAAGCACTTGTACCTCAACATGGCGGAAGTCCTCGATATATTTTTCTAAATATACACCTGCATTTCCAAACGCCGTTAATGCTTCTTGCTGGGTAATGTTAATCCCCTTAATCAACTCTTCTTCTGTTTTGGCTACACGGATACCTTTACCACCGCCACCTGCTGTAGCTTTAATAATTACTGGATATCCTATTTCTTTTGCTAATTCCATTCCCTCTTCTACATCTTTAATAATGCCTTGGGAACCAGGTACAATTGGCACACCTGCCTGACGCATTGTTTCTCTTGCAACATCTTTTGTCCCCATTTTATTAATAGCCTCTGGACTAGGTCCTACAAACGTGATTTTGCAATCTCTGCAAAGTTCTGCAAAGTCAGCGTTCTCTGCTAAAAAACCATATCCAGGATGGATAGCATCACATCCTGTTAAAGTTGCTACACTAATTATGTTTGTAAAGTTTAAATAACTGTCTTTTGAAGCTTTTGGTCCAACACAATATGCTTCATCTGCGATTTGGACATGTAAAGCCTCACGATCTGCTTCTGAGTATATAGCTACCGTTTGAATATCCAGCTCCCGACAAGCTCTGATAATACGAACAGCTATTTCTCCTCTATTTGCGATTAATAGTTTTTTTATCATGGATTAACCCCTCTTTGTTACGCCTTTACTAGGAATAATGGTTCCCCGTACTCAACAAGTTCTCCATCTTTTACAAGGATTTCTACAATTTCGCCATCTACTTCTGCTGTAATTTCGTTAAATAGCTTCATCGCTTCTACGATACAAACAACAGAATCCTTTGTAACCTTATCCCCCACTTTTACAAATGAAGGAGAGTCTGGAGAGGCTGATTGATAAAAAGTTCCTACCATTGGAGAAGTAATTTTATGTAAGTTATCATCACTTGATTTAACAGGTGTGTCTGCAACTACACTTTCTACTGCTACCTCTTTTGTTGCTTTGGCTTCTTGTTGTTGAATGGTTTTTGTCACAACTGGAGCTTGTGCTACTATTTCCCCAACGTTCTTTTGAATTTCAACTTTCACACCATCTTGTTCATATAAAAAATTGCTAATAGTCGATTCATCTATTAATTTTATTAGTTCTTTTATTTCTGAAATCTTTAACATATAATTGCACCCCTTAAATCATTCTATTAGGACTAGATACTAATATCATACGATAAGACCTTATGATAATTCAATATGCATCTTTAAAACATGACTTTTTTGCTACTAAATCTTTTTTCAAATTTTTCTCAGAAAGCTAAATCTGTAGGAAATCATCTCTCTTTCTACCTACTTATCATACCACTATCTTTTTAAAATAACTAATTAAAGCTGACCAATTATCCGAAATCGCTTACTATTATATTTACTTTAAAAAAAGAGCAAAAATTAATTATCGTGAGGTGGAAAGCTTCTGAAAGAATATCGGAAGTTTTCCCCTCATAACCGTCGTTTTAAAATTCCATGCTATTTTCTTAAATGAGACTGCTGCTCTTCGAATTATCTAATCTCACTTTCAAATACGCTTAACTGAATTTCTCCAAAGAGATAAGATATGTTGAGGAGAAAGCTTCATTATCTTCCTGCTACTCGTGCTGATCTATTTAAAAAACTGTAGTCACTTACTAGCAGTGATCTACAGTTTTAAACGTACTATTCGCTTTTCCCCTCTTCTTGTCCTTGCTGCTTCATATCTCTATTTATTTCGGATCAATTTTTACCGCAACATTTGCATTTGGTGCATCCATATTTTTGCGGACAAGCTGAACAATTTCATTGGCAGCATCTGCGGAAAGTTCTTCTGCTTTCACTGTTACTTTTACTGTGCCATCATCAGCAGTCTGAACAAGTACATCATCATAGTTTTCTGCTTTAATAAGGCTTTCCATTATCTTTTCATTATCTGTCATTTCTTGAAGTTCATTGATTTTTTCAGTAGCTTCATTTTTTTCTTCTGCTGTTTTATCTTTAGATCCTTGAATGGTTACTAACTCTTCTTTCATTTTGTCACGTTGTTCCATTAAATCTAGGCGCATTTGTTCAAATACTGCTTCAGAATCTGTAGTAGTAACTGTGCTTTCTCCTTTGCTATCTTTGGCTGCTTCTTCTGCATCATTGCTCTTTGCTTTATTATTATCTTCCTCTGTTGCTGCAAATTCATTTAATCGGGATTCCGGTGAAGTAATATAGTATACCGACAACACAACTACCAAGCTTAACATTGTTAACAACCATACCGTTTGCTTTTTTAATAACATCTATTCTTCCCCCTTAGTTTTGTTTAGGTTGTACAGAAACTCTATGACTAGGAACATCCAGCGCCCGAGTAACTGCTTCAACAATCATTGTTTTTACTTTTATATCTCCAGCTCCTTTTGCAACAACGAGAACTCCGGCTATTTTAGGTTTCATCGTCTCCACTACAATCGGAACTTGTTTATCTCCATTTGGTACTAATACAACTGTTTCTTCATTCGATGTTTCTTCCACATTCCGATTACCTCCCTGTGTATCCTTTTCTTCTGTTTTCTGGATCGTTTGGGATTGGTTTTTTTCATATACTTTCTTTTCTGATCCCTCTATATTTACATAGACAATTGCATCCTTAACCCCTGCTATCGCTGATATTGCTTCTTTAATTTCTTTTTTATATTGTTCTTCATAATCAGCAATAGTTAAATTACTACTATTGGCTTTTTGCCCAAATGTCTCTTCCGCCTCTTCAGAAGAAGCTTCATTATTATAAGCAGCGACTTCTTGAGCTTTATTATTGTCTTTAAAGAACATATTGCTTAACAGCATAATGGCGACTCCAAATAATACAACGATGACAATATAAGTGGTTTTCCCCTGTTTTTTTTCGTTTCCGTCATTTGACAGAATATTTTTCAACCAGCTTAATGGCCCTTTGTCCTTTTTATCCATTTTTCCCCTCCTCCCCTCCTTCGTACATAATTACAATTGCATCATTTCGCACTTCCCACTTTTCAGAAAGAAAGGAAATAATACTTTCTGTGTCCATTTGTTTTGTTTCCTTTTTATCAAGAAGAGGTTGCTGTGTATCAATTCGAACAGGGCTTACAGCTTCCACAACATTATTGGGATCCTGGCTTTCCTTCATATGAATAACCATTTCAGTTAGATTTGCAGGAAAGCCACCCTCCTTTTCTTTGTCAATTGATAATTGAATTGAATTAATCTCCATTCCGTAATTTGCTATCAACTCCTCATTTGCATCCTCTTTTAATTGGACAGCCATTTTATTTAATGTATATTCATCAAGTGAGGCTTGTATTTCTCTTTTTTTTAATTCAATGGAATTATTCATATTTTTTTGTTCAGGTTCACCCATTGCACTAGCTGAAAACACGGCTTCAAAGTCACTGGATATCAGCTTAAATACAGGTGTTAAAATGACGGTTATTAGGAGCAGGCCTGCGACCATCTTTGCATATTTCTGAAAAGTAGAGTTAGGCAATAGCATATCCACAACCGTTGCTAACAGTATAAAGAGAATAATATTTGTTACCCATTCTGTAATAAAATTCATTCTTTCGCCCCCTTTTTACCTAACCATCATCGTCAGATTACTGGCAACAATGATCACTGTAATGCTTAGAAAAAACATTAGGGATACAATTGCAAGTGCAGCAAAGACATAAATGACACTTTTACTAATAACATCTAAACATTTAATAACTGGCCCGCCGCCAATTGGCTGGAGAATGGCTGCTGCAAATTTATAGATAAAGGAAATCATTAAAATTTTTATGGCAGGAAATGCTACGAGAAGAAGGAGAATAACAACTCCTGCGATTCCAACCGTGTTTTTTAATAATAATGAAGCATTAATGACCGTATCTGTTGCATCGGTAAACATCCGTCCAATCACCGGGATGAAATTACCAGTTACAAACTTAGCTGTTTTAATTGTAATTCCATCTGTGATTGCAGATGATGCTCCTTGCACAGAAATTACTCCTAAGAAGATTGTTAAGAAAATACCCAAAATCCCAATGCTAATATTACGCAGCAAATTGGCGAGCTGAGTAACTTTATATTGCTCGGACAAACTGCTCACAACATGAAGCAGGGTTGATAAGAATAATAGGGGCAGCACAATATATTCAATTAACATACCGCTTGTATTCATCAAAAATAAGATAACTGGATGAAAGAAGGCAGCAGATATGGCGCCGCCAGAGGCTGCCATAAGGGCAAGCAATAACGGGACAAAGGCTAATATAAAATGGGTCATTTTCGAAATAGCATCACTTGCATAAGTGATAGCAACATGGAAGCTATTTAATGCAAGAATTATTAAAACCATAAAGACAATCGCGTATGCTACCTTACTGATGGAGCTTTTCTCAAATGAATTCTGAAGCATTTGAAGCATGACACTAAAAATAGTCAGTAGAATTAACGAACCTAATAATTTGCCATTTACAATAATCTCGTGGAAAGCAAATTGAAGTATCCCATGGAAGAAGCCTTGTAAATCAAAGCTTTTATCCCCTGTCATAAAATCATAGAGACTGCCTTTTTGACTTTCTGGCAGAAATCCACCATACTCTGTTTTGATGGAATCCCAAAAAGTTGTTAATTCATTAAGATCCAGAGATTCTAGTTGAGATTCAACTATTTTTGTGGGGTCCATTCCTTCTTCCTTTATTTCTTCTGCTGCTTCTGCTTCTAGTGAGTCTTGTGATTCATGAGGTGAGGCTTGTACAATCGGTTGATATAGAAAAAAGAGAGCTGCCATAACGAGTAGGACGACTTTCAACTTTGTTTTCAATTTTTTCACCTCGAAATAAGCGGTTTCCTAAGTTAATTGGGAATCATATTTAAAATAGTTTCTACTAAGACGGTTAAAATCGGAACAGCCATTGCCAATATCAATATCTTCCCTGCTAGTTCAATCTTAGATGCTATCGATCCTTGTCCAGCATCTTTTGTAATTTGCACAGCAAATTCTGCAATATAGGCAATACCAATTATTTTTAGAATCGTTTCGACATAAACGGTATTTACTTTTGCATTCAATGCTATCCTTTCCACCATTTGAATGATTGCAGCTATTTGGTCTACAAGAAAAAGAAAGATGGCACACCCGACAAAAACAACTAATAAAAAGGCGATATTTGGCTTTTGTTCTTTTACAACAAGTGCTAAAAATGTGGAAACAAGTGCAATTCCAACTATTTGAAGAATTTCAATGATGATATCCTCCCTTACCCTTGGAATAAAAATACTGCTTTGATTTTCTGGAATAAGTCATTTACAATATTCGCTACCATAAATAGAATGTAAATAAATCCAAATAATGTGACCCACTGTGCATATTCTTTTTTGCCGACTTGGTCGAGGATTGTGTGTAAAAAAGCAACAACGATTCCAACACCAGCGATTTTGAATATAATATCGACCTCTAAACCCATAAAAGTCTCCTCCTAAACTACATCAATAAAATGACAATCAGCAGACCCGAAAGAAATCCTAAGCTCCTTATCATTTTTTCATATTTCCCTTGTATTTCCCTTGCTTCCTCTTCTTCTCTTTCCAGATGGGTAAGTGTTAACATGATCTGCTTCTGCTGAGAAAAACGATCATGCCTTCCTAATGTTTCTCCAAATTGTTTCATAATTTCTAATTCTGAATCCTTCATCGCTGTTTTTTTCCAAATCTCATGCAAAGAGGCTGTCCATGCCTCTTTCACCGTTGTATCCTCTTTAAGCAAGCGTTCTGCAAAACCGGCAAAAAAGGAACGTAATGGTTCATTTAATTGTTCAGCTAAGCGTCTGCTTGCTTCATGCAAGGGGGTATGTCCATACATAATCTCCGCTTCCAAAGATTGCAGGGCAGATTTTAATGCGCGTATTTGCTTCGGTCTTTGACTTAATAGCTTGGAAAATTCCATTCCACCCCAGCTTGTAGAAGCAAGGATCAAGATTGCCCCAATTATTTTAATCATTTATTTCACCTTCATTTCATCCATCAATAACTGGCCTTGTCCATTTTTTATCGCTGTTACAGTCCCAGGACCTTTCCTTCTATTTAATTCAATATATCGTTCGAATATGCCCATTTTTATCATGCTAGAAAGCATTGGTCGTTTTTTAACTTCTTCCAAGCTTGAACCATGTGTAGTCATTATTAATTGAATACCTGCATTCACTGCTTCTAGTATTGCTTCTTCATCCTCTTTCCGACCAACCTCATCCACTATGAGGACGTCTGGACTCATGGAGCGAATCATCATCATCATTCCTTCTGCTTTTGGACAAGCATCCAGTACGTCTACACGAGGACCAAATGTCATTTGTGGAATACCATCCAAGCATCCAGCAATTTCAGACCGCTCATCCACAATTCCTACTTTTGCTGGTTTTATTAATGAATTATCCGCATCCGAAGAAATCAATCTAGCAATATCTCTCAATAAAGTCGTTTTCCCGGTCTGTGGAGGGCCAATAATCATCGTATGACGCCATTTCCCTTTATCATATAAATAAGGAATAAATGGATTTGCTATGCCAATTTGCTCCTTTGCAATTCGAATATTAAAAGATGCTACGTCCCTTATTGCCTTAACTTTGCTATCTTGTAAAATGACCTTGCCTGCTAGGCCAATCCGATGTCCACCTTGAACCGTGATATATCCTCTTTTCAATTCTTCTTCCATTGTATAAACGGAATACTGACTGATTTTATTCAATAATTGGTTTCCATCCTCTTTCGAAACAATAAACGGAAAAAAGATAGACCGTCCATTTATAAATACTTCTAAAGGTCTACCTATGCGTACTCGAATCTCTTCCATCCCTAATCTTTCTGATGGAGGGATTGTGAGAATAAGATTTTCGATTGCTTTAGGCAAAAAAGAATAGATAGTATTCACAATAGTTCCTCCTTAATGAAATTTCCTAGTTTAGATTGGCTGCTTTGTAATGACATATATAGGATGACTTATTAAAATGTATGCTTGTCTTCTTTTTTTATGTCATCTCCCCATTAATTCAGCTATTTTTTCTGATTGTTTTTAGGAGAATGGTTGAGGTACAAGTATTCGAAGGTTGTTTTTTCAGACAAAAAATATGGGAACGTCTAAATTGACGTTCCCAATCTTATTTCGTTAAGGAAAAGATAATTTAATTTATGATCATCTTACCAGTGGACTTGAAGCTTATTACCATTTGGGTCATAAAAATGGAAAAAGAAGTGACCATTGTCTTCCTTTATATCCTCTACCTTAACTTGATTGTCCATTAAGTGTTGATGAAACTCAGATAACTGTGGACTTGTAAAGCCAATGCTAAATTCTTCTTCATTATCAATTGTAAAATGTGCAAATGTTTCATCGTTGGTAGGAACTAAGATAAGTAAGAAAGGTCCTTCATTTACTTTTAAAATAGCAAGTTCCCCCGTATTGTTTAGTAACTGGAGCCCTAATACATCTCTATACCATCTTGCAGACAGTTCTAAATCTTTTACAGGAATTCTAATATAATGTACTTGTTCAATAAATGATTTACTCATAATCTTCTCTCCCTTTTTTTACTCCGATAAACTAAATAATTCCCTTTCTACCTACGTTTCTCCTTCTGATTATTGCAGTTTATCCCTACCTTGCAAGGAATTTCAGCTGATTTCCCAAGAGTAGACTCTCTTTATCATACATTCTGCCATTTATGCATTCTTTGGGAAAGAACGTCTATCCTAACCTCCACTACATACAAAAATCTGCTGACTTCAGACAATTGAGTTATACATGGTTAAAAAACCACTTTTTTTCAAATGCTATACCTAATTAAAAACCAAAAGTAGGGAGGGAAAAAAACATGAAAAAGCTGCTTCTCGTATTTATTTCCATAAGTCTAAGTTTTGTTCTTGTTCTTTCCATGCAACCAAGAACAGAAAAGCCTGCTTTCAGTAAGGAACAAAAGAGGAAACCAAAGAATGTTATCTTGCTCATCGGCGATGGTATGGGAGTTGGACAAATGGAGATTGCTCGATTATTTGAACATGGAGCAAATGGGAGACTTTTTATAGAAACGCTTCCCCATACCGCCATTGTTCATACTTCATCTAGCAATAATCGGGTAACAGACTCTGCTGCCGGAGGGACAGCTCTTGCCATTGGAAGGAAAACAAATAATGGAATGATTGGTATTACAGCAGAAGGAAAAAATGTAGATAGTATTTTAGACAAATTTAAAAGAGATGGAAAAAAAACGGCCATCATCACAACAAATTCTGTTACAGATGCCACACCTGCCAGCTTTACCGCAAGCGTCAATAATAGATGGGCTGATCAGGAGGAAATTGCTAAACAACAATTGAGTAATAAGGTGGATATTATCATGGGAGGAGGCAAAAAATATTTTACTCATAAGGATAAACGGGGAACAGATCTTATAGATGCTTATAAAAAAGCTGGATATGATTTTCTAACAACTGCTGAGGAATTAGAAAAAACGAAGTCCCAAAAATGGCTTGGATTATTCGGTGATGCTCATTTGAATTTTCAACTTGATAGAAGTCATATCAAAACAACCGAACCAACATTGGAGGAAATGACGAAAAAGGCATTAGACGTGCTATCAAGTGAACAAAAAGGATTTTTTGCAATGATTGAAGGAGGTCGAATAGATCACGCCTCACATGCTTCTGATATAACTGGTATATGGAAAGAAACAGTTGCATTTGATGAAGTGGTTAAGTACTGTGTGGAATGGGCGAAGAAAAGAAACGATACATTGGTTGTTGTTGCAGCAGATCACGAAACAATGGGCATATCTGCTACAGAAGCGTTAGATATTAGTGGTTTAAAAAAGGTTTCAGCGTCCCCTCATTATATGGCTCAGCAATTAATAAAGAAAAAAACAAATAATGGCTATACGGCAAAAAGCATAAAGAAAGTTTTTAAAGACTATGCTGGAATAGACCTCAGGAAAGATGAGCTGCTTCAGCTGCAAATAAATCCGAAAGTAAATAACGGACAAGTATATCGAGAACAACAAATGGACTGGAAAATTGGCACTATTATCGCGAACCATTATCATGCAGGAATTGTAGATTCACTCACCCAGCAGCTTAGTTCAACAGGCGGCCATACAAGCAATATGATTGTTGTATTTGCAGTTGGGACAGGAGCAGAAGAATTTCATGGTGTTTTAGATAACACCGATATCCCTAGAAAAATTGCTGCGATTATGGGATATGCCTTCTAAGAAATAAAAAGGGAAAGTCCAACCAATTATAAGCACTTCATCATATGCTATCATGAGGTGATATGATATGTTTTCTAAACCAACTTCCGTGACATATATATCAAACGAATTTCGTGCAACTGGTAAAAACATGCACTTTGGGATAGATTTTGCCCACAATGGCGTCAATGCAATTAAAGCTTGTGCTGACGGGATTGTCAGCAGATCCTATTACTCGGCGAGTTACGGAGAATGCATTATGATTCTTCATAAAATATCTGGACAAGAATATGAAACAGTGTATGCGCATTTGAAAAGAGGATCTCGAAAAGTGAAGGTTGGCGATTATGTAAAAAAAGGACAAGTTATTGGCATTATGGGGAGTACAGGAGAATCAACAGGTCAGCATTTGCACTTTGAATTACACATTGGTCGTTGGAATATCAATAAATCTAACGCAGTCAATCCATTACCATATTTCGAATCAGATTCTAATACAACCCCCTCACGTAATACAGAATATATTGTAAAAAAAGGAGATACCCTGTATCAAATTAGCAGAAAATATGAGACAACAATTAAAGTTCTACGTGCTTTTAACCAGATAGAAAACCAAGATATCATCAATGTCGGACAAAAAATTAAAATACCATCCCAAAAGGCTGTCTATTATGTGGTGAAAAAAGGAGATACAGTCAGCCGAATAGCAAAAAATTTTCATACAAGTGCGGGAAAAATAAAGGAATGGAATCAATTGAAAAATGTAGACAAAATTTACCCTGGCCAAAAACTAAGAGTAGGATAATTTATATTTATCCTACTCTTAGACTGTAGACAAACTCTTATTTTTTGGAAATAGAAGTTTGAGTTAAGTATATTTATTAATTTCTTTAAAACAGGGGGTTGTTTTCCGCTATTTAATCGACACACCATTTTCTAAAATAAGCTGCTTATACCAATAATAGCTTTCTTTCGGTATCCTTCTTAAATCCTTTTCTTCATGCTCCGTTCTATTTACAAAAACAAAACCGTAACGTTTTTTATATCCATTCAACCAACTTAATAAATCAGTAAAGGACCATGCGCAATACCCGATAATGTCCACTCCATCTGTTATTGCTTTTTTCATTTCTATTATATGCTTTTTTAAATAATCAATACGGTAATGATCCTTTATGCGGCCATCCTCAGCGATTGTGTCAATAGCACCTAAGCCATTTTCAGTAATAAAAATTGGTAAATCATATCTTGCCTGTACTCTTCTTAATGCGATTCGAAAACCAATTGGATCTATTTCCCATCCCCAATCTGTCTTTTGCAAATATGGATTGTCGACTGCATTAAACATCGGAATCTCTGGAGATACTGCTTGGCCGCTTTTAGGCTGCATTAAATATGGATCAGTTCCTGAAAATTCTTTTTCGCCATTCTTGTCAGCAAGCTCCAGTCGATTTTGCTGTGCTGTACCACCATGGTAATAATTAATACCTAAAAAGTCTGGTTTAGCGGATTTTAATAAAATTTCATCTTCTTTCAAAACGGTGGGAGCAATTCCAAGTCTCTCTAGTTGTTTCTTGACAAACTTTGGATAAGTTCCTTTACAATATACATCTAGCCACCAATCATTGTTAAATGCCTCGCCATTTTCTGCAGCTAATACATTAGCTGGATCTGCATTTAAAGGGTACATCGGTCCATACCCAAAACTTGGTCCGATCTTTCCATTCGGTACTATTTCATGAAATAACTTAATTGCTTCCGCATTTGCAAGATTAATAATATGATTGGCTTCATACATTCTTTTTAAATCGGTAACCGCAGGTGGATGTATGGCCCATCGGTAACCAAGTGTGGTGAAAACATTTTGTTCATTCATGGATACCCAGTAAGTAACCTTTTTTCCCAATCTACGATATAACACTTCACAATATTTTTTAAAGGCTTTAATTGTTTCTCGAGACTCCCAGCCATTAAAGCGCTCCTGTAATGATAGTGGTAAATCCCAGTGATAAAGAGTGATAACCGGTTCAATCTTATTAACCAATAACTCATCTACTAATCTTTCATAAAATAATAAACCTGCTTCATTCACCTGACCGTCTCCATCTGGGATTACTCTGCTCCAAGAAATGCTAAAGCGATATGCCTTTAAACCCATTTCTACCATCAATCTCACATCATCCTTGTATAGATGATAATGATCGACGGCTACATCTCCAGTTGTTCCTTCATATGTTTTTCCTTTTATTTTAGAGAAAGTATCCCAAATAGACGGTCCTTTTCCATCAACATTCCAAGCTCCTTCAATTTGGTACGCAGCAGATGCAGCCCCCCATAGAAAATCGGCTGGAAAGTCATCCAATTGTTTATGGTACATAACTTCTGTCCCTTCCTTTTCCTTAACCCTTCTACTCGTTTAGCCAAGTGTCCATTTTTGTTTTGATGAAATAATCCGGGTGGAATTATTTTCTACCTTCACTTCTGGGGCTGGAGGAATATCCGTTACTCCATGTAAAATAATTTCATATTTATTTATGCCAGTAACCTCTATTTCATACCGCCCGTGCTTTTTCGATACCATGACATTCGCTTGTTTTTCCCCATCTTTGCTATATATTGCAGCTGAAAGGAGTTGGTTTTCATGTAAATCAAATACGTGAATCTTCGGCTTTTCCGTATAATCATATACTGCTTGTTCCTTGCAGCTTCCTTCGATAATAATGCTATTTGGGCGGACCAATAACGGCAGTGTAAAATAATCATACGATTGCTCATACCAATGACCACCTTCATATAATTCTCCTGTTAAATAATTGGTCCAAACACCTTTTATCTCTGGGACATAAAAATTAACTTTGCCGTCTTCTCTAAAAATTGGTGCTACTAATAGATTATCTCCGAGCATGTATTGACGATCTAAAGTATGAGTGGATATATCATCTGGGAACTCTAAAACCATTGGTCTCATCATAGGTATCCCTTTTTCTGCAGTATATACAGATTGAGCAATTAAATATGGCATTAAACTCAGTTTCAATTTTGTAAAGGTGCGTGTAACCTCCACTGCCTCTTCTCCATACATCCAAGGCACTTTATACTCCCAGCTTCCGTGATAGCGGCTGTGGGAAGATAATAGACCAAACTGCGTCCATCTTTTATAAATATCTGGCGTTGCTCCTGCCTCAAATCCTGAGATATCATGACTCCAATAACCAAAACCGCCAAGACCAAAAGATAACCCTGCCCGAAGCGTCTCAGCCATTGATGGATAATCAGAAGTATTATCCCCACCCCAATGTACCGGAAACTTTTGCGAACCAACGGATGCAGACCTGGCAAATACTACTGCTTCTTCTTTTCCGCGCACCTCTACTAAAAGGTTATAAACTACTTCGTTATACAAATAGGCATAGTAATTATGCATTCTTTCCGGATCAGACCCGTCATAATAAACGCAATCTATTGGTATTCGTTCGCCAAAGTCTGTCTTAAAAGAGTCGACTCCCATATCAAGCAAAGAGGTTAACTGGGACTGATACCACTTCACAGCCGCAGGATTGGTAAAATCCACAATTGCCATTCCTGCTTGCCACTTATCCCATTGCCAAATATCACCATTAGCTTTTGTTAAGAAGTAGCCTTTTGCCATCCCTTCATCAAATAAAGGTGACTTTTGGCCAATATACGGATTAATCCACACACAGATTTTTAATCCTTTCGCTTTTAACCTCGCTAACATCTTTTCAGGTTCTGGAAAGATATCTTGATCCCAAGTAAAATTACACCATTCATATTCTTTCATCCATAAACAATCAAAATGAAAAACTTCTAAAGGAATATCATGCTCTGCCATTCCATCAACAAAAGAAGTAACTGTTTTCTCATCATAATCAGTTAAAAAGGAAGTGCTTAACCAAAGACCAAAGGACCATGCGGGTGGCATTGATGGTTTCCCTGTCAAGTCAGTATAATTTTCTAACACTTGCTTTAGATCTCCGCCACCAATAACATAATATTCCATCATTTCACCAGGTACGCTAAATTGCACCTTCGAAACCTTTTCACTTCCAATTTCAAAACTAGCTTTGCCTGGAGTATTCACAAATACACCATACCCATTGTTGCTTACGTAGAATGGAATATTTTTATATGCCTGTTCCGTACCAGTCCCACCATCCGCATTCCAAATTTCGACTGTTTGCCCGTTTTTCACAAAATGGGTAAACCGTTCCCCTAAACCATAAATGTTCTCTCCTACACCAATAGACAATTGTTCGCTGATATGGTAATCTCCCTGTGGATCTTTAATATATCCTTTACTTCTCGGATTGCTTTCTGTAAGAATTCGTCCCTTATATTTAAAAGTAATCGTAAAGGTTTCTCCCTTTGTCACAATGGCACTTAAATCCCCGGCAACAAAAGAATAGGTAGATTCCGATTCTGAAATATCTGGAACAATTTCTTTTTTATTGATAACAAAATGCGGCTCAAGCTTTTTTGTTCCTTTATAATGGTACATTCTGACACCAATTATATCTGGATGTGGAGTGAATAGTTCAACAGTCATCATCCCTCCATCTAATGTTGCCCCTTTATGATTTATATAGGAAAAAGGAGCATATAAAGTTAAGATATTTTTTGATTGTCTTGTCGAATACACATGTGTAGCATAGTTCACTTCAAAACCGTCTTTAACTAACCATCCGCCATTAAGAAATTTCATTCCTTTCACACTCCCCTTGCTTTAAATGGTTTTCAACTAAAATATATGCCCCCCATAAGCCCGAATCATTATAATGCTTACATATTTGTACAGGTACCATGAAATCTTGCCAGTATGGTATTGTGTTTAATGCCTCCTTTATATAAGAATATAGTGCAGGATTTTGACTTATGCCGCCACCAATTAGGACCTTTTCGGGATTGAAAATAACGACAGAATTAAATATCGCTACTGCAACGTACTTGCACCACTCTCTAATTATCTCTTTTACTTTATGATCTGTTGCTAAAGAAAATATTTCTTCGCCAGCTATTTCCGCTTCAGGTGGGAGTCCATATTTTCCCTTATAAAGGCTAATAAGTGCGCTTGTGGATGCTAACTCATGAAGTGTTTTATTTGGGAATCTCCCATAATCTGTAAGCATCATGCCTAATTCACCAGCTCGATAAGAGTGGCCCTTTATTGTTTGGTTCTGATAGTAAATCGCGCCGCCAACTCCAGTCCCCAGTGTTAAGAGAATAAAGTCATTAATATCGATTGCTGCACCGTTATACTTTTCTGCTAGCGCGGCGCAATTCGCATCATTTTCTATATAGATTGGACAATCTATTGTTAATCTTTTCTTTAATTCGTTTACTATATCTACTCCATTAATAGAAGTAATTGCACCTGCTAGAATAGGAACTCCATTTACTGAATCTATAAATCCAGGAAAGCTTATACCTATCCCTTTAATAGATGCTAATAGGCTCAAATCTACTATTTTTGCAGTCAAACTAGATAGAAAACTTTCTTTGTCATGTCTATCTGTTTTGAATTTGCCCTTTTGGACAATGTTAGAGCGTTCAATTAGTCCATATTTCACAAATGTTCCACCTACATCAAAACTTATCACAGCCATAACCAATCTCCCCTTAAAGGGATGAAACATTAGAAAGATAGGAAAAACTATTCTGCTTTGTTCCAACAGAGTCGTTTTAAGAAGAAATAGTTTTTATTTCCCAGATGTTTCACCCAAAAAAGTAAATCTTTAATTCTCCCATAACTCCATTCGATCTTTTACTAATCCAGTCATATCCGAACTAGCTTTATCAATCCCCATCTCCTTTAATTTTGTTTGCATTTCTGACCATTTCTGTTCAAACTCACTTGGAGGGGAAATGATAATATCAGTAATTGCTTGTGTTGTGTAGTCGTCTGCCTTTTGTTGAATCACTGTCAAATCACTGCTTGCTGGAATAGCTATTTCATAAGCACGACCATGCTTTGTCTGACCTAGTTCATCTGGAGATGGGAAGAAGTCTGCCCACACTTCATGACCATAACTACTTATAACCTCTTTTTCTTCCTCCGTATAATTCGACATGGCTAATTCTTTCGTATCAGACCTTGATATTGGTTGCCCAGTGGAGTCAACTGCTCCTGTTCCCCATTGTGGAAACGGGTAAATATAGTTCCCGACTCCTGTTTTAAGGGAATAATTAGGATCTGTTTGCGATTCTTTAATATCGGTCGCAACACGTTTTCCATCCTTGATTTCATAGTTTTCTCCTTCTATCCCCCAGTTAACTAAGATTTGTGCTTCTTCTGACGCCATCCAGTCTAAAAATCCAAAAGCCTTTTCTTGTTGTTTACTTGTAGAGGAAATGGAAACACCAACCGTGCCTGTATATCCATAGTCTTTTGTATCTGGCTGTAAAATACCTTCTTCTAATGTCACAGGAAGTGGTGCATAAGTTCTCCACGACTGTCCATCTGCTTTAAGAGCCGCAATTCCATCATTTATATCCCAGTTTTGATCCGCTAAACCTATGACACGGCCCGAAGATATTTTTGCAATGTATGTGTCATATTTTTGAGTAAAACTCTCTGGATCTACTAATCCTTCATCATACATATGGTTGAGCCATTTAAAGTACTCTTTTACTTTCTCATCTTGGAATTTATATCTTGTCTCGCCTGTACTTTCATCCACCAGCCATTGCCCATCATCCTGATATCCAGATGCATATCCTGCTGGGTTTCCTACTGTAATGAGCCATCTCCAGTCACTACCTAATAAAGATAAGCCAATCGTATCTTGTCCATTGATTTGCGGATACTTTTCTTTATAAGCTTTTAAAGCATTCTCGTAATCTTCTAAAGTTTTAATCTCTGGATAGCCTAATTCTTTTAATACTTCTAATTGTATTTTAAATGTTCCGCTAGGATTTAATACTGTATTCGTCATGCCGCCTGTACCCACATGGTAAATCTGCGGATCTTCTGTATTGTTCTTTAGGCGGACTAGTTGATCACCATACAGAGCTTTCAAATTATCCCCCTTGTCTTCAATCAGTTCATCTAATGGGATAACAGCTCCAGCATCAATTAATTTATTAAGATCGCCTTTGCCAAAAATTAAGTCAGGATAATCGCCGCTAGCAATCATTAAAGGAACTGCTTGTGTATCGCCACCAACCGGATGAGAAATTTCTAATTTTACCCCTGTTTTTTTGGTAATTTCTTTAGCAACCGGATTATCAAATTTGTCATCCTTCGTTAAATCCGCACTAAAAAACGTTAGGGTTGTTATGTCTCCATCTTTCTCTTTTTCTGAATCAACAGCTTTATTACAAGCTGCAAGTAACAGACTTGCCGATAACACCGAACCTGCCATTATCATTTTCTTCCATTTCATAAAAAAATCCCTCCTAATAATAAGCAAAATAGGCTAACCTAGCTGATTAATTTTTCACTGCTCCTAATGTTAATCCTGAAACAAAATATTTTTGCAGAAATGGATATACTAGCAATATTGGTACAGTAGCAATAATAGTGATTGCCATCTTAATAGATTCTGGAGTAGTTTTTCCTGCATTTAATTGCTCCATAGCTGAATTACTGACATTTCCCGTTGATTGTGCACTAGCATTGTCTAAAATCTTCATTAATTCATATTGTAGTGTTGTTAGATTAACATTCCCCCTCGCATATAAATAGGTATCGAACCAGCTATTCCATTGACCAACAGCGATAAAAAGAGCTATTGTGGCAATCGCTGGAATGCATAACGGCATAATAATCTTGTAAAATATAACAAAGTCATTTGCTCCGTCTATTTTTGCTGATTCTTCCAGTGCATCTGGTAAACTATCAATAAAGGATCTTATAACGATTACATTAAAAGCACTTAGTAATGCTGGAATAATATAGACAGCAAAACTGTTAATCAATCCTAAATTGCGAATTAAAATATATCCAGGGATTAGTCCGCCGCTGACATACATCGTAACGATCAATAATGTTGTAAGATGTTTTCGAAAGATGAAGTCTTTTCGGCTAATGACATAAGCCATTACACATGTACATAAAACTCCTGCTATAGTACCAATGACTGTTCTTAAAACAGAATTGGTAAAGGCTAACAGCAGTTGATCATTATTGCTGAAGATTTCTATATAGTTTGCAAAAGTAAATTCCCTTGGCAAAATGCGCAATCCACCTTTAGCTGTATCCACTGAATCATTTAATGAAATAGCTAGAACATTTAAAAATGGATAGAGTGTGGCGATAATGATGATAATCATTATTGCTCCAATGACTAAATCAAAGCCAGTAGGTCGATTTATGCTCTTTTTCTTCCTGAATAAATTTGTCATTTTAGCCTCCTTACATAAGTCCGCCATTTCCTGATTTTTTGGCAATATTATTAAATATAAAGATAAGAATAATACTAACGACTGATTTAAAAATTCCTATTGCTGTACCATAGGAATATCTAAACATACCAATACCGTAATCAAGAGCATACTTGTCCAGTACAAGCGCTTTATCTGCTACGATATTATTTCCAAGCAGCATTTGTTTTTCAAATCCAATATTAATAAGATTGCCAATACTCAAAATTAGTAATATAAGGATAATAGGTTTGATAGATGGAAGTGTAATGTGGATCATTTGTTTAAAGCGACTTGCTCCATCTACCCAAGCTGCTTCATACATTTCTTTATCGATACTCACCATTGCGGCGAGATAAATAATGGCATTCCACCCCATCTCTTTCCAAACATCAGAGAATGTGACAATATACCAAAACTTATTGGGATCACTCATAAATTGTATTGGGGTATCAATGATATGGAGGGACAATAATAATTCATTCAATGCTCCATTTGTTGAAAGCATGGTAGTTACAATGTTTGCTACAATTACCCACGATACAAAATGCGGAAGATATGATACGGTCTGTGTAAATTTCTTAAATCTTGTGAATCGCAGCTCATTTAATAAGAGAGCCAAAGCAATTGAGCTTGCGGTTCCAAAAACAATTCCTAATCCACCCATACCCAATGTATTAATTAATGCCCGATAAAATAATTCATCCTCAAACAGCGCTTTAAAATGCTTGAGACCAACCCATGGAGATTCTAGTACTCCTAATGCTGGCTTATAATCTTGAAAAGCCATAATCCATCCAAAAAGGGGTAGATAACAAAAAATGATAAGCCAAATTACCAAGGGTAGTGCCATGATGATAAGTACTTTTTGATCTTTCAGCTTTTTCCAGGTTATTTTTTTCTCCTTTTGGGGCTTTTTTTCTTGCTTAACAAGAGGTGCTATCTCCATCTCTCCCCACTCCCTATCTAAAGTAACTTCTTTATAAATAAAGTATAATTGGATACGCTTTCATTTTTAATAGTAATTCTTAGTGTAGTAAGTAGTAAAAAATAGTGTTTTGAAAGCGTTTAATTTATTGATATATTCTTTAAAATAAACCAAAAGTGCTCATGGCTGAATGAGCACTTTGATAAGATGCAAATTTATCTTCTAGAAGTACTGCTACCAATTTGTCTATTGGATATATTTCTAAACTACCTTATATGAAAGAATTTCAGCCATCTAATTGCTCGATTAATCAAATTCATTAACTTGCTTAAGCATCGTTACTAATTGGTCTTTTTTGATAACAAAATCAATATTGCCATTCTCTTTAATAGCAAACATGTTATTATTTGTTTTCAAAGGATAAAATTCTAGTTTTCGACTATGTTCTCTTCCGTCAGACGCAAACTCATACGCCATTTTCAAATAAGGTTTCTTTTCTAATGCTTCTCCTTTATATTCCTTATTTGCAGATAGTACAGCAATATATTGATATAAATTTCGAAAGTCTGCTTCATCTATATTGCTATTATTCAATTGAAAGGTAGAAATAATCTTGTCTGATGTACTATTAAGTCGATGGATAGCAGTTATCTGCTCTGATTGTTTGCCTTCAATTGTCCACTTGTTCAAAGCATCTGCCATAATAAGGCACAGAAACTTATCGATAATAGAAAAAGGGCGATTTACTAAATTTTCGATTTGCCCTTTTGGAACGACAAACAAATTTTTTTCTTTATTAACGGTAGCATAGTATTGATTATTTTCATCCTTTAACAATTTTAAAGTATATTCCTTGCCCTCTTCTTGAATAATAATCTCCTTCCAATTGATCAGCTTACTTTGATCGATTTCATTTGATGGATCTGATACTTTTAAATGTGTAAGTGTAGATAAGATTTCATCCATTTTTTTGTATTCCACTGAATAGTCGTGTGAATAATAGTCATGAAGAAACCATCCACTTATAAAGGGGGCCTTTTCTACAGATGAATAATCAGTTTGTTTACTCAAGGAATAATGATCTCGCTCTCCCCGAAATTCAATTTTTTTTATCTGATCTGCTTCTAGCGGAAATGCCTTCTTTTCCGAAAAAATGACCGGCGAATAGTATTTCACAAGATTTGGAACATTATAAAGCTGATAGGTTTGGTTTTGTCTCACTAAATAATATTGATTTTTCTTTTTATATAACTTCATTTGTGATTGATCTGCTGCCACCTCGAATAATAAATCCATTTCATTCTGCTCTTTCACTTTATCTCCTCTCATATTTGAAAAAGCTAGCACAAATTGATTTGCCATATCATCTTGGAAAGTCTGTTCCTTTACAGTCCAATCACTTCCTTCTTTGCTGAGTTTTATCGAACTGTCCTGTTGTTTAATATGCAACTCACTTGCCTGCTCGATGTTTTTTAAGTTTATGCTGCTTTGTTTGGGAGAAGCATGTTCACTTTCCTGATTGCAACTTACCAACAGACACATTACGAAAGGGATAAAAATATATAGATAGTTTTTTGGACTGGTTTTCATTTTTTTAACTCCTTCTCTAGCTGATACAGCACCGGATTTGTATAATACATTAAAATAAAGCCGAACAGGCTAAAAGCAAATAAAAAGGATACAGCGGGGACATAGTAAAAAAAAACAATAAGAATAACAGAAGTGGACAAGTGTAAAAATGCTTTTCCTGGAAATCGCAACAATATAAATGGTCCTGTTTTTAATAGTGTTTTCATATTACTTTCAAATCGGCTTAATACACTAAGACCAATACTTGTGGTGATAAAGACGATTGCTAAAAGAATAGCAACTACACAAGCCAGTATTAAATTATTTTTTTGTAGCATATAAAAAAAATCAATAAATAAGATAAAAAGGATGGTTAACTGTATAAACCAATAAATAAAACTGAGTTTAAAATTTGTTTTATAATCCATGAAAAAATCTCTTACTGGAGTAATACCACCTTCTCTTAACAATCGTCCGTTAGTTGAGAAAAGGGCAGTGAGACTTGCTCCCATAGGGAGAAGTGATATATAAAACAGCATAATATTTTCTAGGGAAAATGGAAAAAGTAGTAAAGCAGTAAAGAATAATATATTACTGAATACAAAACATAGATTCAAAAGAAAGAAAGTGGATATGTAATTTAGAATATGATAAAGCTGCCTACTGTTCATCGCTTCACCCATTGCCTTGTAATTTTCGGTATTCATTTGGTGACATGCCACAGTGTCGCTTAAACTTTTTATAAAAATAGTCCAAATTAGCATAACCTGTTCTTTCTGCAATCTCATAAATCATCAAATTAGAATCTTTTAGTAGTTGTTTTGCTTTGCCCATTCGTATTTCATCTAAATATTGAGAATAGCTTTTTCCTGTTTCTTTTTTGAATTTCTTGCCGATGTAAGCGTTGTTATAATTAAAGTGCTCTGATATAATTTTTAGATTTAAATCTTCCTTATAGTGTTTTTGTGTATATCTTTCTATTTCTTGGATCGTATTAATTCTATTAAAGCTTTCATTCACAATTTGCTGTAACACACGATAACTATTTTCCATTTCCTTCATTAACTGTTCCATCGTCCTACTTCTTGCAATACTCCTTTCAGCAGTATTCGCCACTTCCTGCAAGCGCTCTCTATCTGTTGGGTTAATAGTATCTATCACGTTATTTACAACACTTTGTAACTCCTTACTGACATTCCATTTGATTTCATTTTCATGGAGGGGATGATAACGGAAGTTTTCCTTATATTTAAATAAAGAATTTGCAAGATCTCCATCATACAAAATATCCTTTAACAGCTGCTCTGGTATATTTCCTGTAAAATGAGTTTTAGCTTGTAAACTTTTTATCCTTTCATTTGAAATAACCCCTAAGTTGGCATAAGAAAAGGTAATATCCTTACTTTCTTATCTCTTTATATAGCTGCTTCAAATGACTGCTTTTATTTTGCCATGAAGACTGAAGTATAACTTCACCTTCTTGACTGGCTATAGACAGTAGTTCCTTTTCCACGGTATCTAAATCAAAATCATCTAAAATTAGCGTCAAAGCATACGTATAATCATCGTGTGTGAATAAATAGCAAAGAACGTTTTTATTCTCCCTTATTCTTGTCTGAAATTCCCTTGCTATTGATTGGTTTGGAAAACGAATTAAACAAGCTAAACGATATTCAAGCGTACAGTGCTTAAAATCTCCTTCAAAAATATTTTTCCTTAGAAGATTGTAGATATCATTATTCGTCCCTTTCTGTTTATCTACTTCTTTGCGTATCCCTAACAATATATCTGTTAATTCATCTTCATCTATTGGTTTTAACAAATATGATACTGTTCCTAAGCGAATGGCTTTTTGAGCATAAGTAAATTCTGAATATCCTGATAGAATAATAGAATAAAAAGTTTCTCCTCTCTTTTGGGCAGTCTGTATCATTTCTAACCCGTCCATCTCAGGCATTCGTATATCTGTTATTACTAAATCAGGCTGGTATTCATTAATTAGTTTTATTCCTTCTTTCCCATTTTGAGCAGCACCAACAATTTCAAATCCATATTCCTGCCAATCAATAATATAAGGAAGTCCCTCTCTAATTACCGGCTCGTCATCAACAATTAGTACTTTTTTCATTTTATACGCCCCCTATGCTTTTATTGGGATGGTAACTTTAACAATCGTTCCCTTCCCTTCTGTACTAGTTATTGTTAGTCCGTATTTTTTTCCATACATTCTTTTTATTCTTTCGTTCACATTATTCAAGCCAATGCGGTTTCCTATTTTCTCTTTATGTAATATTTGTTGAATTTCGATTAATTTTTCTTTCGATATGCCTTTGCCATCATCTTGAATAAAAATATGAATAGCTTCTTCCATTTGCACAATATTTATTAGAATAAGTCCACTTTCTACTTTTTCTTCAATCCCATGCACAAATGCATTTTCAACAATAGGCTGCAAGATAAGGGGAAGAATATTATATTGTGCTGTATTTACATCTGATGTAATTTCATATCTAATTCTATTTCCAAAGCGAAGCTGCTGAATTCGCAGATAAAGCAGTAAAAAATCAATTTCCTCACTTAATTTCACATATTTCTGCTGATTATTTTCAAGGGATCTTCTTAATAGTTTGCTTAAAATTTTTACACTTTCCGATACTTCTTTATCCTTATTCTTTAATGCTCTCATCCGTATCATTTCTAATGTATTATAAAGAAAGTGTGGATTAATTTGACTCGCCAATAATTTAAATTCCGATTCCTTCTGCTGCAGCTGCCAGCTTTTTTCTTGTAATTGATGCTGATAATTTTTATGCAATAGATCTCTTAGGCTTTCCATTGTTGTATAAAGCTGAATATAGATATCTCTTATTTCATCATTGCCATCAATCGTTATCGGAATATCAAAATCACCGTTTGCCACTTTATGCATAGAATCTTTTAATTGTAATATCCTTCTATCCATAGAACTTGTATATCTTTTAATAACAAATAATACTAGTAACATAACAAGACCAATAATTGTATAGCTCTTTATCATTATTTTATTTACTTCGTTCAATATTTCTTGATTATTCATTACTGTCACTACTTGAAAATGATTCGTAATGGACTTAGGCAAATCTAACATTTGCCCATAAAATATAAATGGTTTTGTTTCTTTCATTTCAATGGAATATGTCTCCCCAACATTTATTGGGTGATTTTTCATTTTGTTTTGCAATTGTTTTGTTAAGTAGTTTTTCGGTGTATGGTTTGTATATTGAAAATTCGTTAGCTCTTTGTCTAATAGTAAAGCGTTATCAATTGTTGCCGAATTTAATATATCCATTAACGATAACTCATCCACATAAATGGCAAGAATACCAAGAAACTGATTTTCCAAGTTATACACACTTCTGACTAATGCCAAAAAAGGTTTCTCTGTTACTGGGTCTACTAGATTACACCAATAAATCTTTCCTTTTCCCTCTAGAGCCATTTCATACCAATTCATCTCTTTTATTTGTTCATCAGCAAAAACGAAGTTCGAATTGGTCATAAATGATTTATTATTTACAAAAAATCGAATATTAGCTAAATTACTATGATACCTAAGAAAATAATCAAATAAAGTGAATTCATTATACCCTTCAATCATTTCTTTTGGATTGGCATACCTTTTTGTTACAAGCTCTTCCAAGCCTTCATCCTGATATATCCAATCTGATATTTGGATAATGGAAGTGAAATTATCTTCTAGCCCCTTCCTTACTCTTTCGGTTTCAACTAGTATATCTCTTTCTCGAGACTTAATCATATCCTGCCTTATATTTATCGTTAAATAAATCCCTACAATAAATATTGGGATAACTACACTTAAGAACATAAGCATCAATCTTCTTTTTATAGGTATAAATTTACTACGCATCTTTCATCGCCTCTCTACTTAGACAGCACTATTTTTAGATGAAGACGATATCTGTGTCTAATTCGTTATTGCATTGTTAATAACATCTTCTAGCAAGTACTATTCAAAGACTTATCTTTTTTCCCATGTATCAAAAGTACAAGTCCAAGTATATTGCCACATATTTTTATTTAACTGTTTTAGATGCGTGGTCTCCTTTTTCACATGATATTGATTACCTAAATTCAGATTTGGAAAGCGATTTTCCTTTTGTTCTAAAGTGATAGAAACATCACCCTTTTCTATATCCCATTCTAAAGCTTGGACATAAAAATTATCGGGTAAACAAATACCAGTAGCCTTTCCTCTGCTTAAAAAGTAAGGGACCGTCTTTAAGATCGTGACACTATCCTCATGTTCCGAATAAATTAGGCAATCATGAATTACTTTCGGCAAAGAACCATTCGCATCTACATTAAATATATTTTTATCTCGATAATGGGCAGTTGCCAATGAATCCATAAATGCGTTTTCCAACACCAGTGCTTCTAAAGATTCTGTTACTTCTTTTGTTTGCTCTAAACTAATCGCACACATTGCTGCGTGCATTCTCCCATGGGAAGATGTTGTATCGCCTTCTATATTATTTAACCAAGAATCCATTCGTTTTCTAAAAGCTATTTTTGCAGATTCCCATAATTCCGGTGTATCTTGATTTATCTCTTTTGTTTGGAAAAGCGGATACAAATTGGAAAAATGACGATGATTATCATTTTCTACTGTTCTTGGATCTAGCCATTCCGCTATACCACCATCCTCTAACAAACGATAAGGTGGGATTTGTTTATAAAATTGCTTATAAATCTTTGCCACTTCTTCACCCAAGTGGGTTTTCGCCTCAATATAGTACTTTAACACACTCTTAACAATCGCAATATCCATTGTTGTATTGTCTCCCATTCCATTTTCAGCTGAATAGCTTGGGGACAAGCGAAGTTTTCCTTCTTTACACTGTGCAAAGTCTAAATAAAATGCCAGCACTTCTTCATAAAAAGGGATGCATTCATGTTTCAAAAAAGCTGCATCTTTTGTATAATGCCAATATTCATGATAAAAGTAAGCGAGCCAACCGGCTCCTGATATCCAAAAAATGAGCGGCCATTCTTCATTCCAATGTACATGTTTTGCTGTAGTACTGGCATGTGCAGGTACCAAAAATCCATGACATCCATAGTAGGATTGCGCATTTTCTCTAAAATCTGGATAATACTTTTTTAATCGTTCAAAAAAGCTGCGATATTCTGCAAAATAGCCACTGCTTGCTAATGATGAAATAGCCAGCTGGACATTTGTATCAAATGTATAATCACCACTCCAAGCAGGATGTAAGGTTCCCGACCAGATTCCCTGCAATGTCGGAATTCCATTTGCCATTGATTGAATGATATATCGTGATGCTTGATAAAAAAGCTGCATAAATACTGGTGTTATTTGTTTTCTAGTTCTCATTTCTGAAAGAACTTCTTCAAGATAAATAGTTCCTTGTTCATCCGTTAATAAAAGTTTGACAGCATTAAATTTTTTTGAAAAACTTTTTTTGTGTTCAATAACTGCCTTTTCATAACAACGGACTTGTCTTTCCTCTCTGTTTTTTTCAACGCATTGGATTGTAAAATAAATGGTGGTAGAATCATGAAACATCAGGCTATCTCTTTTAGAGATGATTCTCCCATCAGTGGAATCGATAGACCAGATTACATCATAGCCAGTTTGATCTTGATATCTATGTTCCCATTTTAACTTGCCATTCGCTGCGACAGTTATCTTCTCTTCCATTTTTATTTCTTTCCAATTAACCGGAATAATGCTTCCAGTTAACGGTTTTTCACTTTTAATTTTACCAAAAATACAATTTTCCTTTTTGGAGGCAAATAAGGTTTCTTCTACCTTGCCTCCTATTGAAGAATCATAAGTTACTTGAATCATTCCATTTTGAAAATCAGTGATCCTCTGATAATTTTCTATTGATGCTTGTTTTATCTCTATAAGGAACCTAGCAGCTGGTATAAAAGGATCACTCATCGTTAAACCCTTATAGCCTTGTTCTTGGGCTCTCTCATAAAAATATCTAATTCCTTCCCTATAGCCTTGCATATCTATAATGGAGCGAAGTTCTTCCAGATAGGGAGCTAAATATGGTAGCTTTTGCATTTGATTACCTTTTAGAAATAGGTCTTGAACTGTAAAATCCAAATAAGTTATATGTGGATTTCCATATAGTGCCAGCCCAATCTTTCCATTTCCAATTAATAGGCCATCTTCCCAACGATCAGCTATGGTACGATTAATTAATTTTGTCATCATTAACTATCCCCTATCTTTAAAGTAAGCTATTTCGATGATCTATAATGAACCAGATATTTTTTTACACAGCTTTGGTTCTGTCTCCCAGTAGGTCGCCAATACTTCTGCACCTACGGGATGAATAGTATCACTAAGCATTCTGCAGCCGCTTGATTGATCATTTGCAATATGCACCTTATAGTTTTTTTGATAAAGAATCAATCCTTTCACACTTATGATTGCGCTTACATATTTTAATAATAACAATTATGCTATTAAAAATAGCTGTAAATATTAGTTATAAAAATAGAAAAATTAGTGGTTTCTACGATCGATTAAAGTAAGTATCCGCCGGTAGAACCGGCGGTTTTAATTTCGCCCTATAAGGGCACTTTACCAACGAAGCCCCTAAAGGGACCTCTAAATTGACCGCCAACCGTTTACTCTCCCTACTTATCTTTAAATGGATCGACGTATTCTCGTTTGCTCATATTATCTCGCAAACGGTCCTCTGCTTCTTGCTCTCGTATATACTTTGCAATTGTTTTTTCGTTTAATCCAACCGTACTTACGTAATATCCTTTCGCCCAAAACGTTCGATTTCCATGATTATATTTTAAATTTGCATGTCTATCATGGATCATCAATGAACTTTTACCTTTTAAATATCCCATGAAATACGAAACAGACATTTTCGGTGGTATTTTTACCAGCATGTGTATATGATCTGGCATGGCATGTGCTTCCATTATTTCTACATCTTTCATTTCACATAGTTTTCTCAATATAGCACCTATATCTTTTCTTAATTTCCCATATACTACTTTCCTTCTGTATTTGGGAATAAATACGATATGATACTTACAATTCCATCTTGTATGTGATAAACTATTGTCGCTCGACATGAGCAGAACTCCTCTCGTTATTTGAAGTTGGTTTGACGGCCATCTTCTATTATAACGATTGGAGTTTTTTTCTAATACGACTCTACAAGTTTTATTTTCACACAGGCAGAGCCTGTGGTTTAAAAAGAGTAATAAAAAAAGAAGGAAACCAATGGTTTCCTTCTTTTTGCCGCATTTGCCGCTTTGATGTATGGAGTTTCAAAACCTGCTCCACCAGGTGGGTGTTCGCAAAAGCTCTCATCATATGTCCTAATGACAAATGGCATTAGGCCTGCTGATCCTGCTTTAATATAGAACTCCCTAATTATCGATAAAGGTTGAAACTTCATACGATAACGTACAACGCAGCTTCTATGTTTTTATCATACATGATTATGGAAAGAAAAGCAAATGGAAAATAAAGTATATCCTCTGATTTCCCTGCCTGTTTACGCGCGTGAAACGTAACTTGCTTCAGATGTATTAATGATTAAACGATCACCTTGGTTAACGAAGAAAGGAACTTGAACAGTTAGCCCTGTCTCCATTACAGCTGGTTTAGTACCCCCAGAAGCAGTATCCCCTTTAATACCTGGTTCTGTTTCGGTAACTTCTAATTCAACTGTATTTGGTAATTCTACCCCTAATGTTTCTGATTGGTACATCATAATATGGACTTCCATATTTTCTTTTAAGAATTTTAATTCATATTCAATAACAGCCTCAGGAAGTTCAATTTGGTCATAAGATTCAACATCCATGAATACATGCTGGTCACCATTTGCATATAAATATTGCATTTTACGGTTATCAATTTGTGCTTTCGCCACTTTTTCCCCAGCTCTAAAAGTTTTTTCTTGAACAGCACCTGTACGTAAATTCTTTAATTTGGAACGAACAAAAGCTGCACCCTTACCAGGTTTAACGTGTTGGAAATCCAATACGCGCCAAATTCCTCCGTCTACCTCAATTGTTAAACCTGTTTTAAAATCGTTTACTGATATCATGCAGTAATCCTCCTATAAAATAATCAATTCTTTCGTTGAATGGGTTAAAGCTTCATTATGATCTTCGGTTATAATTGTATCATCTTCAATACGCACTCCACCTAGACCTGGAATATAAATTCCTGGTTCTACTGTTACTACCATACCTGGTTCTAATGGAGCACTATTTCGGAAGGATAGGTTCGGTCCTTCATGTACTTCTAACCCTATTCCATGTCCGGTTGTATGTCCAAAATACTCTCCATATCCTTTTTCAGTTATGTAATCACGCGTAAGTGCATCTGCTTCGACACCAGTCATACCTGGTTTAATGCCTTCCATACCCTTAAGTTGAGCTTTTAAAACAATATCATAGATTTCTTTTAATTTCTCATCTGGGTTACCGACAGCGATCGTTCTCGTAATATCAGATACATATCCATTATAATACGCACCATAATCTAATGTAATGAAATCACCAGCTTCAATCACTTTATCGGATGCTACACCATGCGGCAATGCAGATCTTTTTCCTGATGCAACAATAGTATCAAAGGAAGATGAAGTGGCGCCTAATTTTCTCATAAAAAACTCTAATTCATTCGAAACTTCCAATTCTGTTTTCCCGACCTTGATGAAATCAAGAATATGGGTGAAAGCAGCGTCAGCAATCTTAGCAGCTTCCTTTAATATCTTAATCTCTTCATTTGTCTTAATCAAGCGTAACTTTTCAATAATTCCTGAAACAGGCACTAATTCACCTTTTACTACTGTTTCTAACTCCTTATACTGAGTAAAAGTCGTATAATCTTGTTCGAATGCCAATTTCTTGATTCCTAATTTCTCTGCTTGAGTAGCAACCTCTTGCAAAATTGCTCCTTTATGCTGGACGATTTCAAAACCAATACATTGATTCCCAGCTTGCTCTACATAACGAAAATCTGTAATGAATAACGCTTTTTCGCCACTGATTAAGACTGCTCCAGCAGAACCTGTAAAATTGCTTACATAGCGTCTATTATAGGTACTTGTTATTAAAATACCTTCTGCCCCAACTTCTGTCAGCGCTTCTCTTATTCTTTTCAGTTTCTCCATTTATAATCCTCTCCCTTAGTTTATACACTTTCTAGAGGCTCACAGTTCAGCCTTCCCTATTCTAGACAAGGTAAAAATCTGAATGATGAAAAAAGTACACTCATGTTAATTAGTTTAACATAAATACAGGTAGAATACAGGCAAAATTGCATGTAAACAGAGATTTTAGTTACCCTAACTAGCTGATCCAAAAAACATCTTAAAAAACTGAAAAAATCAGAGTTCGTTTGCCCTTTTCAATATTCTATAGGTTTAATCCCCTTCGTTCCCTGTCATATTCGTAACTGCTTTTTTGTCTTTATATTTTTTCAACTGAATTTCACTTTCTTCATAAGAGATTGAAGTTCCCACAAATACCCCATATAAAACGTATAAACAAACTGACGAAATGATTGTATCTCTTTTTAATTCCAAAAAAGGTGCCATACTTGGAAAAAGGGGATTTAAAATAACAAAAACACAAACAAACAAAGCAATACCGTACCCCATGCCAATGTAAATGGTTTTAAATTTTCTTAATATTAAATAATAGGCAAAGGCTGCTCCAGTGGAGAAAAAACCTATGGCAATGAAGCTTATGATCGTTCCAAGCCATCCATATTTCCAGCTCCCAATCGCCCAAGGTTCTAAAATAAAATTAGGGCGTAATTCGGTAAAATTAAAAATATATCCTATGTAACCGATAAACGTCCAGAATATTCCGCCAAACATTCCTGTCCAAATTACTAATGAAATAAAAGACATTGGTCTTTCTTTTTCATGTGAATCTTGTTGATTACCCATCCTGTCCACCTCCGAATATTAGTATGTCCCATTCCTTTTCTTTCCTTGCAAAATATCTCTTTAACATCTTTTTGAACAAAGTAATATGAAAGAAAGGAATGTCCTGCTAGTGGTTTTTTGAATTTTTTAGTAATATAGTAATAGGGGAATTTACAACCTTCATATTCTTCCCTTTTATAGGAAGCTTGTTGTTTTCACCTAATTTATCCTGAGGTTGGTGTAATTATACATGTCAAGTGAACAAAAACCATTATACGGAGGCCAAGCTGTTGTAGAAGGTGTAATGTTTGGTGGTAAACATCATTATGTCACCGCGATTAGACGAAAAGATCAGTCTGTAGATTACTTTCATCTTCCAAGAACGTATAATGAAAAGCTTACAAGATTAAAAAAAATTCCATTTTTAAGAGGGCTTATTGCCATTATTGAATCGAGTGGAAATGGAACAAAACATTTAAATTTCTCAACAGACAGATTTGATTTAGATCCTTCTGAAGATTATAAATTAGAAGAACAAGAACCTTCTAAATTATCGATGATTTTAGGGGTAGCTGTTCTCGGAGTCCTATCCTTTCTATTCGGAAAATTCATTTTCACGCTTATTCCAACCTTTTTAGCAGCTTTATTTATGCCTATCATTTCTGGTCATGTTGCCCAAATATTGTTAGAAAGCTTGTTTAAACTAATTCTTTTACTTGGATATATTTACTTTGTTTCCCTCACTCCCATTATAAAAAGGGTATTTCAGTATCATGGAGCTGAACATAAAGTAATTAACGCATATGAAAATGGGAAAGACTTGACTGTGCAAAATGTGCAAGCAGCTTCTAGATTACATTATCGCTGTGGATCAAGCTTTATCCTTTTTACCGTAATAGTTGGTTTATTTCTTTATCTATTCTTCTATCCAGAAAATCTATTAGAAAGAGTATTAATCCGAATTGCTTTAATTCCAGTAGTTATCGGGATTTCATTTGAAGTACTTCAAATCACGAATAAATTAAGAGACGTTCCTGTGTTAAAATATCTTGGTTTACCTGGACTATGGCTGCAATTATTAACGACAAAAGAACCAAGTGATGATCAAGTAGAAGTAGCGATACTTTCCTTCAATGAATTAAAAAGACGCGAGGAAGAAACTGAAGCACAATTATCAACAACAAATGATTGAATAAATAGAAGTAATGGGTATTATCTTTAAAAAGGGATTATCCCTTTTTTAATGGGTATTATCCCTACCAATACGAAAAATCTTTTTTCTGAAAACTTTTTCAAGTGAACAATTTAACCTTTTTTGAATAAACTTTTCTTATTAATAGTTTAAAAGTTAGAAAAAATGCTCATCATGCTTTTAGGGAGGTGGCTTTTTTGAAGAACCGATTTTCACTTATTTTATTTGGAAGTATCATTTTCCTTGCTTTCATTGGTCTAACTGTAAATTTAATTAAGAATCCTAGTGGATTTTTTCTAAACATTGTTGTGATGGTTGCTGTCGGTGGCATTATATGGTTCATTTATCGCCATTTAAGTACATCTAGTCCCCAAAAAAGAGAGCAAAAAGCTTTTCTAAAAGCTGCAAAGCAATCAAAGAAAAGGCTACAGACAAAAGACAGATCATCTTCTGGACAACAACAATCAACAAAAACCTCTTCCATAAAAGCAAATAAGCATAAAAGAAGTAAAAGCACTGCTCATTTGACTGTTATTGAAGGCAAGAAGAGCAAAAAGAAGAATCGAGCTTCCTTATAAAGGCTCGATTCTTCTTTTTAACATTCTTATCAATAGCGATACACCTCTTTAAAGAACTATTTAATAAGCCCATGATTTAAAAAATTTCATGGCACAATCTCTCCCTAGTTGTATTAACTTCGCTTGATCCTCTTTCGTAAGCGCAAATTCTGTTGCTAAAACCCCTTCAGTTGGAACAAAGATGATATTTTTCTCATGTTTACGCGAAATATATCTCGAATCATGAGCGTCTTTCATTGTTTCAAACATTGCTGCAAATAAATCTATGGCATTTGTGATTTTATGCTTTGGATGCTCCGTGATATTATGACTTAACTTAATCCCTAATACGGGTCGTGTTTTCAATACATTTTCTTGATCAAATAACCACATTGGAAAATTACTTAATACACCGCCATCGACAACGACATTTTTATTTGCCTTATTGCCGATTATCACTGGTTCAAAAAAATAAGGAAGACTGCAACTCATTCGAATAGCCTTTGCAATGGAAAATGTCTGAGGATTGATACCATATTTCGGTAAATCATCTGGCAGGATCATTAATACGCCATTTGTAATATCTGAAGCGACAAAACGTAATGTTTGATGAGGAATATCCGCAAAAGTTCTTAATCCTTTTGCTGCTAATTTTTCTTCTATCCATTTTTCTAATTCCTCCCCTTTATATAGTCCTAATTTCCAATAGAGAAAGAACCATTTTGCAAGGGGAAAGGGTATGAATAACTTTCTTTCATCTAAAAACGAATTTAAATCCAATTCTTCAAGTAGCTTTGCTATCTCTCTGCTTGTATAGCCTGCAGCAATTAGGGCTGCAATAATGGAACCAGCACTTGTTCCTGCTAGTCTAGCAAACTGAAAGCCACGCTGTTCCACTACCTCATAGGCGCCTACTAATGCCAGCCCCTTAATTCCCCCGCCAGAAAATACCCCGTCTATATACATATAATCACTCCTTTTAAAAGCGGTTAAGACGAAAGATATAGATGGAATCCCTACACCTCCCTACCTCAAATTTAGTATTACAAAGTGAAAAATAGTACAGAAGACAAGTTAAAAGTTAGTGGTTTTATAAGCATCTTTTTAGCTAAATTATAAAATTGCCGTATGCTTGTTAGGCATTTGTATCAAGCAAAATAGCGCTGAGAAACATACACTATTTCGAAAGCAGAAAAATCTAGGCACTTTCCTTTGCAAAAAAGCTAATAAAAAGATGAAGTTTGTTTTAAGGATATGTGTTAAAACAAAAATACAAAGAGGAGGAAATGTTATGCAAAATCAATACATTTATACAAATGACCTACGAAGAATTCGACCTGGCTTTGGAAGACCAGGATTCGGAAGACCAGGGTTTGGTTTTGGAAGACCAGGGTTTGGAAGACCAGGATTTGGATTTGGACTAGGATTATTAGGCGGATTTGCAACTGGTGCATTGCTTAGTCCAGCATTTGTTGGAGGATGGGGTTATCCACCATTTGGTTTCGGCTTTGGCGTTCCGCCATTTGGTTTTTATTAAAAACCGGTTGTTCCCTATAGTTTATGTATGGTGAAAACAGTATAAATCATAACTTAATCTAGCAATCATTTGCGAATTTGTTAAAAAGAAGAATTCACTATCGCAATAGAAATAAACCTAAACAATAATATGTAAGTTCCATTACATTATTGTTTAGGTATTTATTCGTGACCAATATACATAGTTCAGAAGTACCTTTACTAAGCTTTCGCTATTTCATATCATGAGATTTCATTTTATCTAATTCTTTTCTTCTTTTTTCGTGAAGATATTTTCTTCCGCCACTCCATTCTGCAAGAAGAAATAAACTTCCTAATAACAGAATAAGGATGTATGCAATAAAACTTTCGATTCGATCTGTTGCCAGCATCCATGTAACAAATCCAATATAAAGTAAAGGTAAAACTGCTCCCCAGTAAATGCTGTTTCTAGTTGAAAAGAAGAACTGAACAGCTAAAATACCAGCAGTAATAAAAACACCATAAAAATCTATATCCATTATTTCTCATTCCTTTCTTTTTTATATTTTTCAATAATTAATTTTGCATCTTCCACACTTATACGATCATCAATTGAGAGGCCCTTGATAAATTTAATAAACTCTTCGTTTTCCAAGACATCATTCATTTTAATTTTATCGATTAAACGATCAAGTTTAAGTCTCACTGTTGGATAGGAAACCTCATAGATTTTGGCAATTTCTTTTAACGATCCTGAAGTTAGAATAAACTTCTTGATAAATTCAAGATCTTCAATTTCTAATGTTAAAATCCAGTTTGGTACATCTTTTATATCCACACAACCTCACTCCTTTCTATTTATCACAAAATTAGTTTAACATATTTTTGAAAAAAATAAAACAAAATATTAATTTTATTAAAAACATTTTATATCTACACTTTAATTTTTATGATAATTTAGTTAAGTTTTTTAGAGTTTTATTTAAGAATGAAAGAAGTTATTACTTTAAATCATTACTTTCTCTACCAATAATTGGAGCGGAAGGGGTGAGACTCCTATGGGCTGATAGAAAGTCTGAGACCCTGCAGGAGCGTATGAGACGAAGCGGCTCGGCGCTCGACCCAAGGAAAGCGAACCCCTGTAGCGGAAATAAATACCTTATTAGAAGAGGTCATAAAAAAAGACCATAGGCAAAACCTCAAATTTCAAAGAGTTTGTCTATAGTCTGAGAGACTGTGCATTTCACAGCCTTCTTTTACATGTAATTCAGTTTTGGGATTAATCACATTTTGCATCCCCCTCATCTATCCATCTGAGAAGGATTTGTTTCCCCATTAAATACTGTCACTATAACACCATCTATATTGTTGCCTGATAGCTCATAGTGAAGATTGTCTGGTACATGAATATCCGTAGTTTTTGCGAGTGGATAATAAGAGACATCATATTTTTTCTCATTTAGCGTAATAGAAATGTTTCTTTCTTCTTTTAAATAAGCTAAGTATTCTTCTAAAACTAAATCCTTTTCCGCCATAATTGCACTATGCGGCAATCCAACATAGCGAATGTGCCAAGGTTCATATTGAATTCCAGTAACTTCTGTTTTATCCTTGGGATAACGTAATATAAAGCCATATCTCCAAGCGTTATTCTCTAACCATTTACCTTCAGGTGCTGCCTCCATCTTCATTTGTGTAGATCCTACATCAAGTGATAAACCTAAATTATGTTCGCTATAGCCTGCCGGCAAAGCATAGTCTGCCCCCATATCATGATACAGAACATTTTGCTCCTCAAAGTCTCGAAAGCCACTACTAATTAGAAAATGATTAACCCCTTCCTTTTTAGCGGCAGCTATCATCTCTGAGAATTTATGGAGTACCTCCTTAGACAATTTAATTTTATTATCGAACAGCACAAATCCCTGTGTCCATTCTTTATGTCTGAATAACTCGACAACATCTGACTTTATACTCTCTTGATGAACCGGAAATTCTTTATTAATCAGAAGCAAATTTCCTTGAAAGACCATTTCTCTTGAAATCTTTATTTTTCGTAAACCCTCATCGTTAGCACGATTGTCTAAATATCCACTGTTTTTTTGAATCACTATTTTATCTGAAAGAGGAGATTCTTTATAGACAAAGAAAAAAAACACACCTATTAATAATAACAATAAACATCCCCACTTCTTCATTTTAAAATCCTCCTTATTCTTATAAATAATAGAATAGGGGCAACTTTTTAAAAAAAGAGTAGGGTAAAGTTTAAATTTTTCTTAAATTCTTTATAAAATTTCAATTGGTGCATTTTCCTGCGGTAAACGTACTTCAAACACAGTACGTATCAAATTACTTTCAGCTTTTATCGTGCCATTATGCTGCTCCACAATATTCTTTGCAATGAATAAACCAAGGCCTGTGCTATTTTCTTGCTGAGTTCGTGCTTTATCACCTGTATAAAACATATCAAAAAGAAAAGGGTGTTCTTCAGCCGGAATACTATCTCCATAATTCACAATCTGAACAACTACTACATTTTCTTCAACAAAACCATTAATGTCCACATACCGGCCATCATATCCATATCGAATAGCATTAGTTAAAAGATTTTCAAATACACGAGCTAATAACTCTCCATCTCCCCAAATAAGTAAACGGGGGAGAATATTTATTCGGGCAATCAAATCATTTTTTTCGAAAACAGGATATAATTCTTCTTTTAATTGAAGAAGTAAATCACTTATATTAATTTCCTTCTTATCAATTGGCAGCATCCCATAGTTCATTCTAGTAATTTCGAATAATTCATCAATCAATCTTTCCAAACGCTGGGATTTAGTATAAGCAATCGTTAAAAAATGCCTCCGTTGTTCTTTAGTCAACTTCTCATCCTTCAGGATTAAGTCTAAATAACCTAAAATAGAAGTTAAGGGAGTACGCAAATCATGAGCCAAATTTACAACTAACTGTTCCTTACTACTTTCTGAAAAGTCTCCTCTTTGTATGGCATCTTCTAATTTCTCGCTAGCCAGATTAATTGCTTGTCCAATATCTCCAAATTCATCATTTGAGTTGATTATTACTTTATGTTTAAAATGCCCATGAGAAAGATAATGAATTCCATTGGATATATCCTTGAAATAATTTGAATAAGGCTTTGTGAGTATATAAAAAAACAATAAGGACAGGCAGAAAAATAATATAAAGAAGAAGGCAAAATCTCCAATACTTTTGATGAATTGACGAAGTAGTACTAGTGAATCACCATATTGAACCATCGTATGATAGTAAAGTTGTAACACTTTATAAATGAAATAAGTGATGATACCTGTCAGAAACATACTGGCAGCAAATAATGCAGTTATTCTAGCACGAAAACTGCGCATAAATTTAGCCATTGAAAGCATACCCCACTCCCCATACAGTTTTGATAATCTTATTTTTCCGCTTATCTTCTCCAAGCTTCTTCCTCAATGTACGTATATGCACCATTACCGTATTAGCTCCTTCAAAATATGCATCCCCCCATACTTTTTGAAAGATATTTTCAACACTATAAACTTTTTTCGGATGACTGGCTAACAAATGTAATATATCAAACTCTTTCGGTGTCAGTTCAATCGTTTCTCCTTGAAGCAACACAGTACGTTGCTCAAGTGAAATGACTATTTCACCAAATTCCAAGATTGTTTTATTAGTGCTTGCGATTGGATTATTCAGCTTCATAAATCGTCGTAACTGAGCATTTACACGTGCCACTAATTCAATGGGAGTAAATGGCTTTGTCATATAATCATCTGCTCCAATCACTAATCCATGGACTTTATCAAAATCAGAAGTTTTTGCACTCAAAAAAATGATAGGCATATTATATTTTTCCCGAATCAGGCGAGTTACGTCATATCCATCCATTATCGGCATCATTATGTCTAAAATCACTAAATCAATGGACCGAGTCTGGATAGCTAATATTGCATCTTGGCCATTAAGCACTTTCACGCAATTGTAACCTTCTTTTTCTAGATGGATTGCAACCAGATCAGCAATCTCTTCCTCATCATCTGCAATTAAAATCGAAATAGTTTTCATCTGTTTCACTCCTTTAAGAAGTTTCATCGCTTTAATAGCACAACTCCAAGCTTCAAAAATGGTTAGGAGGAATACCGTTTTTCAATATATCCTCTCCTAGTTCTATTCATTACTATAAGCTGTTATACTACTTTTACGCAACTTCTCCTGTCCCTATTTAGTATCACATAAATTCATTCTCAACTTTCAGCTATAAAAAAACCTCTTCATTAATATTAAGAAGAGGTTTTTTGGGAGAATGTTTTCAATTCAGCCATTTTTCTATATCTAAAATTTATTAAAGTCCACATTTTAATTGTGTGTTGCAATTCGTACAAGTATTACAGCCGCCAATTTCTTCGACGACGCCTTGTCTGCATACAGGACAAGTATCGCCTATCTCTGACCCAATCGTTACGTTTGTTGATTGCAATTCATTTATTGTATCAACAAGAACAACATGTGTTTTTTCCTGTTTTTGTAGTAGTATATCTTCGAATGTATTCTCTTCTGCCTTTAATGTTAGCACTTGACTGTCACGTGAACCATCAACATATACCGTACCACCCTTAGCGCCGCCACGGTATAATCTCTCATATACTTTCTGAACCTGCTCTACACTATATCCTTTTGGCGCATTTACCGTTTTACTAATAGAGCTGTCAATCCATCGCTGAATGATACATTGTACATCAGCATGAGTCTCAGGTGCCAGATCCATTGCAGCAACGAACCAATTGGGAAGATTATCTGAGTCTGCCTCTGGATGTGCATCTAAATATTCTTGAACAATATCTGCTTTTACTTCGATAAATTTTCCAAGTCTCCCGCTTCGGAAGTAAGAGAAGGAGAAGTATGGCTCTAGACCAGTTGATACCCCAACCATTGTACCTGTGCTTCCGGTTGGTGCAACAGTTAATAAATGGGAATTACGGATACCATATTGAAGAATATTGTCTCTAATATCCTCAGGCATTTTTTTCATGTAGCCAGTATGAATAAAAGCATTGCGTAATCCCGCTTCTTCCTCTTCTGTTTCTGCTTGTAAGAATGGGAAGCTGCCTTTTTCTTTTGCCAAGTCAATCGATGTTCTGTATGCAGTTGTTGCAATCGTTTCAAATACTCTATCTACTAAGACATTTCCTTCTTCACTGCCATATTCTGTTTCACAGTATATGAGTAAATCATGAAGGTCCATTACTCCAAGTCCAACACGGCGCTCTCCTAGAGCCTGGTTTTTATTTTCTTCCAAGAAGTAAGGTGTGGCATCAATAACATTATCCTGCAATCTTACGCCTACTTCTACTGTTTTCTTAAGCTTCTCAAAATTAACGGTCTTGTTTTCTTTATCTGCCATTTCTGCAAGATTAACAGCAGCAAGGTTACATACACTATATGGTGCCAGCGGCTGCTCACCACATGGGTTTGTCGCGACAACTTTTTGACCGTAGCTAGTTGCGTTTGTCATTTCATTCGCATTATCAATATAGAAGATACCGGGCTCTGCAGAATAAGTTGCACAGATATTAATTAGATTCCATAATTCCTTTGCCTTCATTTTACGATAAATACGAACTCTATTTCCTTTTGCCTCCCACTCTCTTACATCACCAACTTTATGCCATTCTTCATTATAATGTTGCATTTGCTCCTCATCGTAACTTTCTACATCTGGGAAACGAAGTGCATATTCTTCATCCTTTTCCACCGCTTCCATAAATTCATTTGTTAAGCAGACAGAAATATTTGCGCCAGTTAAAAATTCTGTCTGATGAACGGAATATGTCCCGCCGATTGAAAGCTTTTCTTCTGCATCCCTGAAAATTTCCTCGTTAAAACCACCTTGGCCAGGGATATTCTTATAATTTAGAATGCCTCGATACATGGCACGCTCTTTTTCCGTTAATGGCGTAAATTTTAATTTATCTTGTGCATATTTTTTAATGGTTTGATCTTGTGTATTATCGATCAAGAACCGTAAAATGCGGGGATTTTGCATTTTCGAAATAATGAATTCAATAATATCTGGATGCCAGTCAGCTAGCATAATCATTTGAGCGCCACGACGAGATCCACCTTGCTCTACTAAATGGGTTAATTTTGCAATATCATCCAACCAAGAAACAGAACCTGAAGATTTTCCATTAACTCCTTTGGCTAATGTATTCCGCGGTCTTAATGTAGATCCATTTGTTCCTACACCGCCTCCACGACTCATGATTTCCATAACCTGCTTACGATGCTCAGAAATACCTTCTCTTGAATCTGGAACAAAAGGCATTACATAGCAATTAAAATATGTAACATCTGTTCCTGCACCTGCTCCATATAACACACGACCAGCCGGGATGAAGTTCAAATTAACAAGCTCATGGTAAAACTTTTCGAACCATTCTTTTCTTTTCTCTTCCGTCTTTTCTACTGACGCTAGACCAGTTGCATTACGCTTAGCGATTTGCTCATAATATAGCTCCAGTGGTTTTTCAATAACCTCTAAAGAACGAATGACAACACCTGTTTCTGCTTCTTTTCCTTCCAGCACACCACGATAATCTTCTTCTACTAACACTGTTGCCGTGTTTAAGACATGATCAATTTCTTGAATAAATCCTAGTCCTCTTGCGGGAAACTTAGGATCCTCTTTAATAGTTAAAACCACAAAATCACCAGCAGTTAATGTAATTTTCTCTGTATCTTTATACGTATAACGATCAAGCATTACCAGTCGAGAAACGCCTTTATATGTTAGCTTCATATCTGGGGTAATTGGATGGACCTCCGGAAATAAAGCAATATCCTTATTCAGCTTCTCAACATTTAACTTAATACCCTGGCTTAACAATACTGACATGCAGACAACTCCTTCACTCATAAAAAAATGCTAACTAATTGATGAAAAATTTCTATTAAACTTAAATTAAGAAACTTCTATCCATAATCATGGTTAATTGATCCATACATACCTTTCCAAACAGTTGATATCTACCCTTCTCCTTATAGAAGTTTAAGAGTGGGATAAATCCATCAATAGGTGTCTAGTAATGTGATAACCTAAATCTATCACACAAAAACAGTGAAATCAATATATAGTATATAAACAAATGAAAAACATCTATATATTGTATATAGATAGAGTGTTAACCTATTTGTCAAATGATAAAATAAATAGATTCTAAAGAAAAGGAAAGAGAAATTAAGATAACAGGTTATTTAAAAGGATTTTCAACTCTTTTTGCACTTGCAACATACAAAAAAGCATAAGCCATTGGAATAGAGCGATTTATCGATTGATAAAATAGCTCAAATTTTTTTGCATTTATAAGCGAATACTCGTTTTTCACATTAACAATTGTCCACAAAAAAACACGAAATTCCATTAATAAAAGAATTTCGTGTTTAAGGATGTTATCGTCTAAAGTTCCATTCATCGTTTTCATATTTTTCTTTGGCAATTTTTTCAACATATTCTACTTCTTCATCTGTTAGTTGATAGTTTTCTAATTGAATTTGTAGCCCTTCTTCAAACCCTTTTTTAAAGGCCTCTTTCGCCATTTCAATGGTAATATTTCTTGTGGTTAACTCATTAATTGCCACTGCTTTGCTCTTAAATGCTTTTTGCATTCTCTCTTTAACACGCTCATTTGGATACTTAAATAAACGGAATAATTTATCCTCATCTAAATCAAGTAAAATGGAACCATGCTGCAAAATTACACCTTGCTGTCTTGTCTGTGCACTTCCAGCAACTTTTCTGCCTTCCACAACTAATTCATACCAGCTAGGAGCATCAAAGCATACTGCGGACCTTGGGCTTTTTAAATTATTTCGCTGCTCTTCTGTTTTCGGCACTGCAAAATAGGCATCCAAATCTAAAAAATGAAAACCTTTTAAAATGCCTTCCGAAATTACACGATATGCCTCTGTAACTGTTTTAGGCATATTAGGATGCTCTTCTGAAACAATAACACTATATGTTAATTCGTGTTCATGCAGTACACCTCTTCCGCCTGTCGGTCTTCTAACAAATCCAAGTCCCAATTCTTTCACTGCGTCTAAATCAATTTCTTTCTCTACCTTCTGAAAATATCCAATAGATAAAGTAGCAGGATTCCAGCCATAAAAACGGATAACCGGCGGAAAAACTCCTTTAGAATGCCATTCTAATAAAGCTTCGTCTAATGCCATATTAAAAGAAGGAGAATGATTGCCTGAATCAATAAATCTCCATGTTTCTTTTACCATGATGAACCCTCTTTTTCTATGTATGATGTATTCCTAAATCCTTACTAAGGATATCAAAATATCAGATTATTTAAAAGTAACTTGCATGAAAAACATGCTATTCTTCAAACTTTAGAAGGTTCATGTAAGTATTTACTTTACTACTATACCAGTTGATAGATATAATAGAGATAGTGCAAGTAATTGAAAGGAGAAATGAGAATTGACAATGATTTATACTCTTCTCATCATTTTAGTCGCATTCCTTGTATATTCATTAGTGATGTGGCTGTATCAACGCCGAATTGTTAAAACTGTTAACCAAGATGAATTTCGTCAAGGCTACAGAAAAGCACAATTAATTGATGTACGTGAACCGAACGAATATGAGGCAGGACATGTACTTGGCGCAAGAAATATTCCACTATCACAGCTAAAGATGAGAAAAAGTGAAATCCGTCCTGATAAACCAGTATATCTATACTGTCAAAATGGGATGAGAAGCGGCAGAGCTGCTCAATTTCTATATCGTAAAGGGTACAAGGATTTAACCCAATTAGAAGGCGGATTTAAAAAGTGGACAGGGAAAATTAAAGCAAAAAAATAATAATGCTCTTATTGAAATTATTATATAGAAGAAAGCTGATGCCAATTTACTTGGACATCAGCTTTTTTATTACTTAAATCATAGCACCCAGACGAATTACTTTGTATAGCGTAAAACAGGTTTTCTCGCTGCTAATGTTTCGTCCAAGCGACCGATCACCGTTGTATGTGGAGCCTCCTGAACGATTTCCGGTGTTTCTTCTGCCTCTTTTGCAATTTGGATCATTGCATCGATAAAGCTGTCTAATGTCTCTTTTGACTCGGTCTCAGTCGGCTCAATCATTATACACTCCTCTACATTAAGCGGAAAATAGATAGTAGGTGGATGATAGCCAAAATCCAGAAGCCTTTTGGCTATATCAAGTGTTCTGACACCTAGCTTCTTTTGTCGTCTTCCGCTTAATACAAATTCATGTTTACAATGACGATCAAATGGTAAATCGTAATATTCAGCCAAACGACGCATCATGTAGTTTGCATTTAATACAGCATTTTCTGTGACCGCTTTTAAGCCATCTGGTCCCATAGAACGGATATAAGTGTAAGCACGGACATTAATCCCAAAATTACCATAGAATGGCTTAACTCTGCCGATCGATTGAGGTCTATTGTAATCTAATACAAATTCTTCCCCTACTTTAGTCAATACTGGCTTTGGCAAGAATGGAATTAAATCAGCTTTCACTCCTACCGGTCCTGAACCCGGTCCACCGCCGCCATGTGGTCCTGTAAATGTCTTATGCAAATTTAAATGAACAACATCAAAGCCCATATCTCCAGGTCTGGCTTTAGAAAGAACAGCGTTTAAATTAGCGCCATCATAATATAATTTCCCACCGGCATTATGGACTATTTCCGCCATTTCTAGAATATTTTCTTCAAATAGACCTAAAGTATTAGGATTTGTTAACATTAATGCTGCAGTATCTTCTCCTACTACTCGTTTTAAATCCTCTAGATCAACAAGTCCATGTTCGTTAGATTTAACCGTTATTGTTTCTAAGCCAGCAACAGTTGCCGAAGCAGGATTGGTTCCATGCGCAGAATCGGGAACAATTACCTTTGTACGATGCATATCCCCATTGGCTTCATGGTATGCTCTAATCAGCATTAAACCCGTCCATTCGCCATGTGCACCTGCAGCCGGCTGCAAGGTTACTTCATCCATCCCTGTGATTTCGACGAGATGCTGTTGTAAATCATACATTAACTCAAGAGCCCCTTGTACAGCTGACACTTCTTGGAGCGGATGAATATGGGCAAACCCATTAAATCTTGCCACATTTTCATTTATTTTTGGATTATATTTCATCGTACAAGAACCTAATGGGTAAAAACCAGAATCCAAGCCATGATTTCGTTTGGATAATGCAGTATAATGACGCATAATATCTAATTCAGAGACCTCTGGTAGTTCTGGATTTTCTTCTCTTATATAATCATTCGGCAGCAATTCCGTAAGATCTGCTGCTGGAATATCCATTTCTGGCAAACTATAGCCAATTCTGCCTGGTGTACTGCTTTCAAAGATAAGAGGTTGATTTTTATTAGACATGATAATCCTCCATTTCTGCAACGAATTCATCTATTTCTTCTTTTGTACGCAATTCGGTTACGGCAATGAGCATATGATTTTCTAATTGTTTGAAGTCTCTTCCTAAATCATAGCCACCAATCATACCTTTTTCTAATAACGCTCGGTTTACTGCCGAAATAGAGGAATTACATTTAATAATAAACTCATTAAAGGATGGTCCCTCATACACTATTTCAAATCCTGCTTCTTTTAATTTGGTTTTAGCATAATGGGCTTTCTGGATATTAGCAATCGCCATTTCCTTCACGCCATGTTTTCCAAGTGCGGTCATAGCAACGGAAGCAGCTAATGCATTAAGTGCTTGGTTCGAGCATATATTAGAAGTTGCCTTGTCACGGCGAATATGTTGTTCTCGCGCCTGCAGAGTTAACACAAAACCTCTTTGACCATTGTCATCTACAGTTTGCCCCACTAAACGCCCAGGCACTTTACGCATTAATTTTGACGTTACCGCAAAATAACCACAGTGCGGACCTCCAAAGCCCATTGGAATTCCAAAAGGTTGCGCATCCCCCACGACAATATCTGCCTGAAAATTTCCTGGTGGTGTCAACGCCCCTAAAGCTAATGGATTACTAGATACAACAAATAATGATTTATGGGCATGAATAATTGCTTCTAAGTCCCTAAGCGGCTCAACTCTTCCAAAAAAGTTCGGATATTGAATCATAACAGCTGCAACTGTATCATCTACCATATCCTCTAATGCCTCTATATCTGTTATCCCGTCTTTATGAGGAATTTCTTGAACTTCAATATACTGTCCCTTTGCATAGGTTTTCACTACTTCTTTTGCTTCAGGGTGGACAGCACTTGAGAGAAGAATTTTCTTCCGTTTCGTCGTACCGGCACTTAACATTCCTGCTTCTGCTAATGCCGTTGCTCCATCGTACATAGAAGAGTTTGCTACGTCCATTCCCGTCAGTTCACATATCATTGTCTGAAATTCGAAAATAGCCTGTAATTCCCCTTGAGAAATTTCTGGTTGATATGGAGTATAGGCTGTATAAAATTCAGATCGTGATAAAACATGATCGACAATAACAGGCGAATAGTGATCATAAACTCCTGCACCTAAAAAAGAAACATTCGCTTTTGCATCAGCATTCTTTTGGGCAAGTTTTGTTAATTCTTTCAATAAAGCTGATTCACTTTTTGCGCGTTTAATCGAATAGTTTCCTTGAAAACGCACTTTTTCTGGTATATCTGAAAATAAATCTTCTACTGAACTTACTCCTATTGCCGCTAGCATTTCCTTTTGATCCTGTTCCGTCATCGGTAAATAACGATGCTTCATTCGTTTTTCCCCCAGTCATTAGCCCATTTGATTTATTTGTAGAAAAAAGCCTAAAAATTACTTTCGTTTATAAAAAGGAATTTTGGTTACTTTTGCCTTTAAATACTTTCCTCTAATTTCTACTTCTACTTCTGTATCTATTGCTGTATAATCACTTTGAATTAATGCAAGACCAATGTTTTTCTTTAAGGTTGGTGATTGTGTACCAGTAGTTACTTCCCCAATACATAATCCATTTGCATATACTTTATAGCCATGTCTCGGTATTCCTCTATCTACCATTTCGATACCGGCTAATTTTCTAATCAGTCCTTCTTCTTTTTGCTTCGTTAAAGCTGCTTTTCCAATAAAATCTGCTTCTTTATTTACTTTAACAGCAAAGCCAATTCCAGCTTCTAAAGGAGAGATATCTGCTGATAATTCTTGCCCATATAAGGCGAGTGTTGCTTCAAAGCGCAACGTATCCCTTGCACCTAACCCACAAGGAAGTACACCTAGCGGCTCTCCTGTTGTCAAAATTTCTCTCCATAAGTCAATAGCATCTTCACTTTGGCAATATATTTCAAATCCATCTTCACCTGTGTAGCCAGTACGGGATAAAAGAACTTCTTTACCTGCTATATTCACCTTGTTCTGAAAGTGAAAATATTTAATAGAAGAATCAATAGAAGGGTTTATTTTCCTTAGAACCTCTTCTGCTAATGGACCTTGCAGTGCTAATTGAGCAAAATCTTCTGATAAATTACTTAAGATTACATCCCCACTTGCATGCTTTTGTAACCATTCGAAATCCTTTTCAATATTGGATGCATTTACAACTAATAAATAGTGGTTATCCGCTAGCTTATATGTTAATAAATCATCCACAGTGCCACCATTTTCATAGCACATTGCTGAATATTGAGCAGCACCATTTTTGATTTTTTCAATATCATTCGTAAGAATTTTTTGCAGAAAAGCTAAACTATCGTTCCCTTTAACCTCGATTTCCCCCATATGAGAAACATCAAATAAGCCTGCTTTTGTACGAACAGCCTCATGCTCCTGTTTTATGCCAGAAAATTGTACAGGTAAATCCCAGCCTCCGAAATCGATTGTCTTTCCGCCATACTGTTTATACACCTCGTATAACGGTGTTTGCTTTAATAAAGTCAATGAACAACACTCCATTCCCCTATGTATTAGACATTCTCATTTATTGCATATCATAAAATGGCAACAAAAAAAGACAGAAACCCCCCTTTTAAAAAAAGTAAGGGCTCTGTCCTTGCACCTGAAAGTTTACCGATATAATGTCGGCTGTCCCCTTTGGTGGCTTACACATGTACTTGTAAGCACTCTCCAGAGCTGCGTCCAAATAGAGTTCTTTTGCCTGAGAGATTCACAAATAATATTGCTTGCTCCTTCGGCGCTACGAACGTAGTCTCTCCCCTATTTCTCATCCGCGATTCATAAAATTTTCTCCATTGGTCATACTAAATACTACCAGAAATAATGTTTGTTTATGTACTTAGCAAAATACGATTAATATTTGATCATTTTTCATTTAATGTTCATGTTTTGTCCCAATATAAATAAATTGTGACAAAATTAAAAACTTTTTTACCCTTTTATCCTAACATCCGAATGAAAAGGTGGCAATAAGTTTTTATGTTTACTAGCTCTCTTTTTTTAATTCTTATATACATAATATTTTAGCTTTACCAATGGAAACATTAGAAAGGATGAATAAAGATGACGCTCCAAATCAATTTTGATGATTCGTGGAATAATCAGCTATTAAAGCGAATTTCAGATGATGGCCCATGGGCCAATTGGGAACTATATAAGCTAGCAGTAGAAGTGGAACAACATAATATCATACCAGAATTCGAAGGTCTCCAAGCCCCTAAATACCTATCAGACCTTTCTCCATTACCTCACCAGCTGGAGGTTGCGAAAAAAGTAATAGAAGATATGAATGGAAAAGCTATTTTGGCAGATGAAGTAGGTCTTGGAAAAACGATTGAAGCAGGATTGATACTAAAAGAATACATGATTCGTGGTTTAGTAAAAAAAGTGCTTATTTTAGTTCCTGCCTCTCTAGTCACACAATGGGCGTATGAGTTAAATAGCAAATTTTATATTCCTGCAATGGTTCAGCGCAAAAGCTATGTTTGGGAGCAATGCGACATTGTCGTGTCTTCTATTGATACAGCAAAAAGACAGCCTCATCGTGATATTATAAACAATCTGGACTATGATTTGGTGATTATTGACGAGGCCCATAAACTCAAAAACAATAAAACAAAAAACTATGAGTTTGTCCAAAATTTAAAAAAGAAATTTTGTTTGCTATTAACAGCTACCCCTATCCAAAATAGAATTAGCGAAATTTTTAATTTAGTATCTTTATTAAAACCAGGTCATCTAGGAAGTGAATCATCTTTCTATGAAAAATATAAAAAAGATGCTCGCTCCATTGATGACGATGAAAATCTAAAAGCATTGGTCAATAAAGTCATGATCAGAAACAGACGCCATGATACAGGGATTGAATGGACCAAAAGAATTGTTGAAGCCGTTCCTATTGAATTTACGAAAGAAGAAAGAGCATTATATGAAGGACTGGTAGATTTAAAAACAGAAACCAATCTTTCTAGCAACATCGAAAATTCCCGCAGTCCTTTTTCGATGATTACATTACAAAGAGAGGCATGCTCCAGCAGGGAAGCAGTATATTATACACTGCAAAACATGGTAAGGAAAGTGGAAAATCCAACACCACAATTCCAACAAAGAATACAAGAACTAATAAAAAAAGTCGAAGCAGTTCAGCAAAACTCAAAGGCAAACAAGGCACTAGAGCTTATTAAGAAGATAAATGATAAAGTAATCATCTTTACCGAATATAGGGCTACGCAACTTTATTTACAATGGTTTTTGAAGCAGCACGGTATTACATCTGTTCCATTTCGCGGCGGCTTTAAACGAGGCAAAAAGGATTGGATGCGAGATCTCTTCCAGAATCATGCACAAGTATTAATTGCCACAGAGGCCGGCGGTGAAGGTATCAACCTCCAATTTTGTCATCATATTATAAACTTTGATTTACCATGGAATCCAATGAGATTGGAGCAAAGAATTGGCCGGATTCATCGACTTGGTCAAAAAGAAGATGTGAAGATTTATAATTTTGCCGTAAAAGACACAGTGGAAGATCATATTTTAAAATTACTTTATGAAAAAATCCATCTTTTTGAAAAAGTTATTGGCGAGCTAGATGATATTTTGACGAAATTGGATTTTGGCAATATGGATGATTATATGATTGATATTTTCTCCCACTCTAAATCTGAAGGAGAAATGAAAATCAAAATGGATAATTTAACAAGCATGATTGAATTCGCACAAAGTATGAAGGAGGATCAGCCGTATGAAGCAGCAGGAAATTCATCAATTTCTTGAACGATTTTTTGTCGCAAATGATTGTGAGATAGTGGAGAATAAACCTGGTTATCTCATTGTCCAATTAACAATTGAAATGGACAAGGAGTTAATGAATCGACCGTTTTATTGGCATTATCTTGAAAAGACTGGTGGTGTTCCGAATCCTGCCAGTCTTACCCTCATTACTGATCCAAAGCTGGCACCAGAGGATTTGAAGGGTGAACTGATTCACTTTGGGTCTCCCCGTCTTCATCAACTTTTTGCTTCTGCAAAAAACTTATCGAAGTATATTCGTTTATATGAAAATAAGATAACACACGGAAAGCAGCAAACCGCTTTACAACCATGGCTTGCACTTAATGTGAAAATTTCGTATCAATGTGACAGAAAACGAGATGTATTTCAATCGATTGGACTGCAGCTTATCAATGGTCAAATCGCAACAGATTTCCAAGCAAAAGTAGAGAAAATGAACCTTTCTGCCAAAATTCCTGATTATGCGTTCACACTTTCTCCCTTAATCATGCCAATAAGTGGGATAACAAGAATTGAGAATATGATAAAGCAATCTTTATTAGCAGAAGATCATACATGGGCAGATGAAGCAAAAAAAAGGTGGAAAAAGGATTTAGACTTACTAGAGCATTTTTATGAAGATATGGAAGGCATGGAGGAAGGACAAGAAACCTTGGAGACGGAAAGATTAGCTCTACAGGAGCAGTACGAACCAAAGATTAATATTTCGATTATTAATGGCGGGCTTTTTTATTTAGCTTCAGAAGCTGTTTCGTAAAGATCATCTTTAGTTAAAAAAGGAGTAAATTACTGTCAAAGGCAGTATCTACTCCTTTCCCAAACTATTTTTTTAGTTTTCTACGATTAAAACTGAATAAAATTAAATAAGGTAAAATCCCAAACCACCTCAACATGAAAGGTTCTTTCAGTCCTTTTCTTTCCGCTTTTAACTTTTTTCTTTCTTCTTTGGGCTGATCCATGTACTGGACAAATGTTTGGGTTAAATACTTCACATAATCATTGGTATTCATCTAATCACCTACTCTAGCATTTGTACTAGGATAGCCCTATCATTTGTTTTTTATTCATTCAACCCATTTCGTCATTTTATTCTGCTCTATATCAAAGTAACTTATCGCATAAATCGGCTTTATCGCCCCTTGCATCTTTAATTGATAATCGATTTTAACAGTCGTACGTGAATTTTTTTCCATTGTATAAAAGACATTACCATGTGAAAAATTCTTTGTACCTGAAAGGTCAGGATGTTCATTTGTAGAGAGTTCGTGCTCAATTTCTTTTAAGGAAGATAGAAAATAATATTCTTGAATATTGCTATTTTTCACTCCTGCATCTATCCCCTTCTTATTCACATAAATTCCATACAGTATAAATAAAAAATGGATAAAAAGAATATATACACATAAAGATAATGGGTAAATAAATCCTTTATTGTTCTTGATCAATTCCGATCACTCCAAAAATGTAAGATAAGATCTTATACTAGACTCTTTTTCCCTACCAAATCGGTCTACTACCTTAACTCGAAATCCGTTCTTCTGCATAATAAACTCTACTTTGTTAATAGCTTGTAATGCTACCTCATGCCCTGTTGAATCTACTCGCCTTCTAATGCTGCTGCCATATTTTTCATAAGTAACAACCCTTCCATCCACATAGAGCACCAATTTATTGTTTGAAACAGAAATCCCTTGTGACATTTTTGTTTCTTTTTTTAATTCAAGAATGAACACTTCCCACTCCATTTCTTGTAATTCTTTTTCCGAAAAGTGCTTGTCAAGCATAAGTCGCAAAGGAGTTAACAGGAGAGTAAGTATAATCGTGAAAATAAAAAAAGAAAGAAGCATTTCTGCCAAAACATAGCCCTTATTATTAAGAAGTATTCGTTTAATCATTCTTTCCACACTTCACAGATTTTTTTGTTTTTTTGAAATACATTTTTATATTGCAAACAGACAATACTATCTTTTTCCCAGACAATCGAGTAGCTCGTACCTTCGTTTTCAATAGTCGTATTTCCTCTTTCCACTTCCCCTAATTTAAGCTCTATTAAATGGTTATAAAATAATTCATTTACTAGCTTACTATGCTCGGAATCTTCTAGCTGTTTTAGCACATGGACATAAACCGGCATCCATGTTAGCGCTATCAACAACCATATCGTAAAGGACAATAAATAATCCGGCAGCATAAAGCCTTTACAATTTAGTCGCATAAAATCGTCCTTTCCCTATTAAAACGGTTAATTTATAGGGTTGTTTACCAATTCTAAATTCATAAGTGCCAAATTTCGAAAAATTACCATTTGAATTAATGTTAAAGGAAAGTGTCGCGTTAGTAGAAAAAATAATATCATCTGCATAATAACGTTCCACAATATTCCCAGTATTAGCATCAGCACGCATGTAGTAATAATGTAAAGTTGGATATATCCTCACTTGAATGGGCATTTGATTTTCTAGCGCATACGCTTGAGCATAATAAAGATCACCTTCCAATTGGGTTAAGAAGTGAGTTTCATTAAGAGAAGTTTGTTGGGAAGTAACAAGGAATATGGATAGAGAGGAAAGAACAACTAGTAAAGACATGGCAACAAACATTTCCATTAACGTAAAACCTCTTTGATTATTTATCATGGACTGTCTGATCCCGAGGTAGTAATTACTCCATTTTTAATAATTAACGCCTTGCCATTGGGACATTTTTTTTGGTCTGCTGTTATATAATTTTCTTCTTCCAGTTTAGCAAGATTCTCTGGATACGCTTTATGCTCTATATAGTAAGATTGAACCTCTGCTTGTACCATCTTTGTTAATGCTTCACACCCAGTATTATTGATTTTGGAATTATGCTTGGTTATATTGGGAATGGTGATAATCAATAATATGGAAATAACTACCAAAACAATCATCATTTCAATTAGGGTAAATCCTCGCTCATTCTTCATTTTTTTCTCCTTTCAAAAGCCGTCCAGTAATTGAAACATTGGCATTAACACAGATAAATAAATAGAAATTATTAGAATTCCAACAGCTGTATACAATGTAGGTTGAAGGACTTTTAATGTTTTTTGTAAATTTTCTTCTATTTGTATTAAGCAATAGTTTCCGAAATAATAGAATTCCTGATCAAGCTTTCCATTTTCCTGGCCGTGCTGAATAATTTGTAATAGCTCTTTTTCCAAAAAATCAAAGGAAGCAAAAGCTTGTTCAAGTCGCACTCCTTTTTTTAACTGTGAAATAGTGATTTCGCCTATTTGGGAATATAGTTTTTGCTCCTTGTTTTCAAGAAAAAATTGCATACACTCATAAATCGAAAAACCACTTGATAATAAATAACTTAACTGCACGGATAGTAGATAGGAAAAATAACGTCTAACAAATATCCCAATCATCGGAATACTCGCTAGTGCATTTATTTGCTTGATAACATCTAATTTTCGAAAAGAAAAATAATAGTAGAGAAGCGCGGAAATAAAACATAGGGATAAGAAAACAAGAAGAAATGGAATAATGTGACCAATAAATTGGAGAAATAGGAGAAAGAAATTCTTGTTAATATTCATCGTTAAAAAGATAGAATTAAACTTCGGGATGAGGATACTTTGAACAAAGAAAAATAAAACGAAGGTAAAACACAAAAGAAAAAGAGGATAGGTAAGGATTTTTCTTAATTTTCTTATCGTATCTTGCTTATTCTGAATCATTCTACTTGCATCTTGAAAAGCACTAGCAAATCCGCCATGCTTTTCAGCAAAGTAAACAAAACTTATCACTTGATAATCAAAATTGAATCTTACTAGGTTCTCAAAAAACGACTCTCCTCCTTTTAAAGAACCGTAACATGCATTAATATCTTCCATTCGACGATCGGGCATATAGTAACGAGAAGACTGGACTGCCTCTGCCATCGAATAGCCTCTATCCAGCAGCTCACCAATACACTTTAAAAATTTCGCTTGTTCTATATTAGACCATGCATGATTATTTTTCATCATAAATCCACCGTTCATATTCTCCTTTCTTTATATAGCCTAAGGCAATCCCTTTACAAATAATATCTCCTAGTGATTTATAGTTAGCTCTCTTAGTTTCTGTTCGGTTATAGAGAATATCAGAAATCATCCTGCCTGTAATCATTTCAAACACAGTTGATCTTTTTAAGTGGTTATCTAAACGGTAACAGTTAGGGGAACAATCTTTATCACAAAAAGGACATACCATTTCAACTAGTCTTTGAGCAGTAATAGCGATTAAGGTTTGTTCAATCTCAGTCTCTTTAATACCAAACTCTAACAGTCGATGAATCGCACCTTTCGCATCTCTCGTATGCATTGTGCTCAATACTAAATGACCTGTTAAGCTCGCCCTTATCGCAATATGAGCAGTTTCTTTGTCGCGGATTTCTCCAACCATAATAATATCTGGATCATGGCGAAGAATTGCTTTTAAGCCAGTGGAATACGTAATACCAGCTTTCTCATTGACTTGAATTTGCAAAACGTTTTCCTGCGTTTTTTCAATGGGATCTTCTAAGCTAATCACATTTCGCTGATAAAGATGTGCATTTTCATTTAGGAGAGAGTAGAGTGTTGTTGTCTTGCCAGACCCAGTTGGACCGGTCAGAATTATTAATCCATGTGCATGCTTTAACAAGGAGATTAATTTACGAGAAATATTCGGAAATAAAGAGATGTGATAGATTGGAAGCATATTTTGGTCGGAAAGTATACGAATTACTAAACTCTCATGAGGGTGAGATGGTAAGGTTGAAAGTCGTAAGCCAATATACTGACCTTTGACTGTTGTGGAAATAGATCCATTTTGCGGTTTTCTTCTTTCGCCAATATCCATAGATGCTGTAAATTTGAAATGAGAGATCAACTTGTCGCATTCATTTGCTGAAATTACTAAGTGATTAATTAAATGATTGGCAATTCGGAATTGGAGGACAGATTCCTTTTGTTTTGGGGTTATGTGAATATCAGTAGCATTCTGTTCTACTGCCTCACAAATAATACGATTTGCTAGAGCTTCAATTGATAACACTTATATTTAACACCACCTTTATATTTATTCAAATATATCTTTCGACAAAAAAAGGGTAAATTCCTTCTTTCTTTTTAATTTTTTTACGAATTTAATATTAGAGCTACTTATACAATTGGATTGTATTTTTCCCTTGATACATTGATTAACAATCTTTCCAAGAAAGTTCCAATAGTCTGTATAAAAAAACAGCTCCTATCCATACTATATATATCAACTATTTTGGGCTATAGCCAAGTGGTAAGGCAACGGACTTTGACTCCGTCATTCGTTGGTTCGAATCCAGCTAGCCCAGTAGCGACCCGTGTTTCGGGTCTTTTTTTTGTCAAAAAAGAAGGGCGGACAAAACAAAATATATATTGGATAAAGACGAACAATCTCTAATTTAGTGGTGAAACCAATTTGTTCCATTACGCTCCAGTCACTCGCTTTCCGCGGGAGGAAGCTGAGCCTCCACACTGCGGGGTCTCAGCCTTTCCTCTATTTCCCGCAGGAGTCGAGTGTCTTCCTCTCCATTTCACTAATCTTATAAAATGGGGTGAAAACAAAAATAGATTCTATTTATCATTTGTTTAATTCAACAAATTTATTATTCAGCTTTAAGCATAGCCTTTTTAGTTTTGTTCCAGTCCCTTATTTTTTATTATACATTCATATCCTCATGCTGAATCTGTGACTTTTCGATTTGGATTGTTGTATGTTCCATTTTAAATTTAGTCTTCAGACGATCAATCGCATTCTGTAGAATCACTTGACTATCACTCTTATCATCAATTAATAGATGGCAGCTTAGTGAATCTAATCCTGAGGTGATTGTCCATATATGCAAGTCATGTACATCGATTACTCCAGCGATTCCTTCCAACTCCTTTTTTACCTCTTCTTGATTAATAGTGGTTGGTGTTCCTTCCATTAAAATATGGATCGACGTTTTAATTACTCCCCAGCCGCTTTTCAAAATTAATAGCGCCACTACAACAGATATGATTGGATCAGCAATATACCACTTAAAGAAGAGCATGAGGCAGCCTGCAATAATTGCGCCAACAGAACCTAACGCATCCCCTAAGATATGTAAATAAGCACTTCGTAAATTAACATTGCCCTCTACATCGCCTTTTCTCATTAAAGCTAAAGCACTAATCATATTCGCTAATAGTCCAATTACAGCTATTATCATCATCGTTCCACTTGAGACAGTCGGTGGTTGGGAAAAACGTTCGATTGCTTCCAATATGATAAAAAAGGCAATAACAAATAAAGTAACACCATTAAATAAAGCCGCTAAAATTTCAAAACGATAATAGCCGTAGGTTTTATTCGAAGAGGCAGGCCGTGTGGCGAACCAGATTGCTAGAAAGCTTAAAAAAAGAGAACTTGCATCACTTAGCATATGTCCAGAATCTGACAATAAAGCAAGACTATTTGTAAGTAAGCCGCCAAAAAACTCTAACATCATAATACCAGCTGTTATGATTAACGCTATAAGTAAGCCCTTTTTATTTCCTTCTCTTATTTCTGAGAATCCATGATGATGTCCATGATGACTATGGTCGTGCCCATGAGAATGTCCCATCTTATCTTCCTCCTGTTTCTAATAATATGATATTTACTTCTTTATTCCATGTTTCTCCGTACATGTTGATAAATATATGCTGCATCATCCCCAACTCCTTGAAGCAGACTGGAAGCTCTATTTCTTTGCCATGGTAATCCTAAAAAATACAATCCAGCAATATTCGTTATTCCCTTTTTATGAATAGGATCGCCTTTTACATTCACTACTTGTGGAATGGTAATCCAACTATAATCATGATAAAAACCGGTTGCCCAGATAACAGTGTTAACTTTTAGTGTCCGTTTATCTAGAAACTCAAAAGTATCATCAACAATTCTTTCTGTACGCGGAAATACTGTTATTGCTCCACTTTTTATTTTTGCTCTTAAGTCAAATCCAAAAAGTGGGTCTGGTTTCTTCCTTAGCCATTGACCTATTTTAGAATTGGTACTTGCTTTATATATTCTCATTTTCTCAAACCACCAGAAAATACTCTTATTCCCTATATTTTGTGGTAAAAAACGAATTTTATGACCTACTGATAGGTATACCAAATATTTGTCTGAAAGCTCCGCTGCAACTTGCGCCCCTGAATTCCCAGCTCCTACAATTAAAACCGGTCCTTCTTTAATTTGTTTCGGATTATGATATTGCGATGTATGAAGCTGGACCACATTTTTAGATAAGGTAGAAGCGAATGAAGGTATCAATGGTTTTTGAAAGGATCCAGTAGCAATAATCACTTTTTTAGCTGCTAATAAACTGGCATTCGTGACTACCTTAAAACCTTCCTTGGTCTTTGATAGTTCTTTTACCTCTGTATTTAATTGAACTGGCAACGAAAACGTTGTTGCATAATCAAATAAATAGTCTGCTATTTCTTCTTTTGTGGGATAGCCATCTAAATCCCCATTCAGCGGCAACCCAGGTAGAGAACTGTAAAAACGTGGAGTAAATAAAGTTAATGTATCATATCTTTTTCTCCAGCTTTCACCTATGGAAGTTTCTTTTTCTACTATGAGAAAAGATAAGCCGCTTTTCTTTAAAAAGTAGCCCATCGCAAGTCCAGCTTGCCCGCCGCCAATTATTATTACATCGTAATCCATCACAATCGCCCCTATATTATATGAATATATGTTCATATATACATTATAAAATTTAAATAATAAATCTGTCAATAAAAATTAACAATAAGTTCCACTTCTCTTATAATAATCCATTTAAAACGTTGCTCATGCTTCAAATAGTGAATATGTACAATTTATGAACAAAATATTTGTGAAGTTGTGAACATTTTATAAACTTATCGTTTTAACCATGTTTATGGTAGATTGCTATATTATAATAAAGAAAATTAGTCCTTAGGAGGAACATTTAATATGGAAAATACACTAAAAGTTACAAATGTATTATCTGATCCAACTCGTTTCTATATTTATCAGTACATTACGAAACGTCATCAAGATGTCACGGTTCAAGAAATAGCGGATGAATTTTCCATCCATCCAAACGTAGCTCGCTTGCATTTATCTAAGTTAGAAGATGTAAGAATGCTACGCTCAGAAACAAAAAAGACAGGCAAAGGTGGTCGCCCCAGCAGACTATATCGTTTATCAGATGAAGTTATTCAATTTAGCTTTCCTTTTCGAGATTATCAATTATTAAGCAGCATTTTATTGAAAACGTTTGAAAGTCTTGGAGCAGATGGCAGCAAGGCACTTTATGAAACAGGAAAAACATTTGGTAAAGAGATGATGGAGCAGGAAATTGCTCGTATTACAAACAACACAGCTCTATTATCGAATGAGGATAAGCTACGTTTATTACAAAATGCGAGTTTAATGACTGGACAGTTACCTGCATTGGAATGGAATGACGATCAAACATCTTTATATTTTGAAATTTATAACTGTCCATTTAAAGAAGTTGCTATAGAACATAAAAATAAAGTGTGTACTATGCACCAATCCTTCTTTACGGGCATGTTTGAAGCTTTGTTTAAAGATGTCCAGTTAATTGAGAAACAAAATATTATTTCTGGTTGTGATCAATGCGCATATAAAACAATGGTGCAATAAGAAAGAGACTAACTATATAAAGTCAAGCAGTAAATAGAACAAGTTAATCGTTTTTTAAAATAGAAATGTAGGCATGACAAAGAAGCCTTATAATGGCCTTATTTAAAAAATAGGGGTTATTATAAGGCTTCTTTATATGGTTCTTCTTTTCGAAGTAAATGAAAGATAACCCTTATTAGTTTCTTAGCTAAATGACTAATCACCACATTATAATGTTTTCCCTCTGCTTGCTTCTTTTTATAATATCTTTTAAATGTTGGGGAATAGATGGCAACCAATCGTGCTGCGTGATACATGGCCCACCGCAAATAGGGAGAGCCGCGTTTAACCATCTGTCCCTTCCCTTTCCCTTCTCCAGATTCATAAATGGATGGCTCCATTCCCGCAAAAGCCAATAACTGACTAGAGGTCTTAAAGTTATGTATATCTCCTATTTCTGCTAGGATAATACTACCGAGTTGATAAGATATTCCGGGAATGGTTACGATTGGCGAATCGAGTATATCCATTATTTCCTGAATACGTTTATCAACTTTTTTTATTTGTTTTTCATACAAGTATAGCTGTTCAATCGTCTGAATTAATTCTAATTCTGCCACTTCAGAATGGTATCCAATGCTTTCGTTTGCTAATTGTTGTAGTTTTGAGGCTGACAATTGACTATTATTTGCACCTAAAAGGGAAGAAAGTGTCTTTAAATGAGCTGCAGCTATTTTCTTTGGACTTGGGTATTTTTTTAATATCTTTATCATATAAGCGGAATGTCTCACTTGCCCATATGTCGCCAACTCGGGAAAACCTTTTTCCAATATCCGTGTATATTGGGTTTTCAGAAACGATTGATGTTTTCCCATTCTTCGCCTGTGCCGGGTTAATTCTTTCAGTTCCATAGAAGTTTGATTTTGCTTTTTTTCTCTTTTTTCCCAATCCACCATCAGCTTTTTGGCAATCATTAAAGCATCGATCTTATCGGTTTTGGTTTTTCTCAAGGTATGTACCTTAGAAAATTCTTTGATTAAGATAGGGTTATAACAATAAGTTAGATACCTATTCTTTCTTAAAAATTGTAGAAGAGGAAGAGAATAGTGGCCTGTATCTTCCAGTGCTACTTGGCATTCTTGCGCTGTCTCTGTTTGAATATGGCTAAGAATTTCATGAAGTTTTTGAAATCCTAAATAATTATTCTGTATGACCAAGTTGTCGCGATAAATTTCCCCTCCATCATCAAGAATGGCTATCTGATGTTTCTGTTTAGCTACATCAATCCCCACATAAATCATGAATAATTCCTTCTTTCTAAAATATATTACGCTGTGCTTTCAAGCCACGCACTCCTTGTTCTGTATCCTTGTACGAAATCAAACGTCTAGCGTTATCTAACTAATTAACAGATAAACAAAGAGCTGTGGTTAGAGTCTCTATAAAACCAGTTACTATAAAAGTACTGTAGGGTGAGTTACTAATCCACAGCGTTGCTTTTAGTATAAAAAACTATACTAAAAAAAGCACTAGAGGTAGCGAACCTCATGTGCTTAATATACAAGGGTGGGACAAAAGAATTTTACATAAAGAAAAAGCCAAACTATAATACAATAAAACATCGTAATAGTTCGGTTTTTTCTTTTCGCTGATTTATCTTTTTTATAGCTAAAAAACAAGTTCGTTCCATTGCACTCCAGACACTCGCTTTCCGCGGGGAGGAAGCTGAGCCTCCTCTATTTCCCGCAGGAGTCGAGTGTCTTCCACTCCATTTCACTAACCTTATAAAATGGGGCGAGAAACAAAAATAGATATTATTTATCATTCGTCTAATTCAACAAATGATTATTCAGCTTTAAGCATATCCTTTTTAGTTTTGTCTCAGCCCCTTTTTCTTTATTTAAAAGCCATTAATATATGGATTATGATCCATTTCATGCTCAATCGTCGTTTTTCTACCGTGACCGGAAAGCACTAATGTGTCTTCAGGCAAATTCAATAACTTTTCATGGATACTTGTTAGTAATGTTCTTTGATTACCGCCAACTAAATCTGTTCTGCCAATACTTTCATAGAAAAGCGCATCGCCTACAAATGCCCAATTCTCTTTTTTAAAATAGAACGTAACACTGCCTGGAGAATGCCCTGGTGTCTCCATCACTTGAAAAGTAAAATCACCGATTGTCATGCTTGGATTTTCATCTAAGAAATGCTCGGCCGGTCTTGTTACAATCGGATTTGGCAGTCTAAATGCTTCGCTACCGTTTAATTTCGGATTAATTAGCCATTCTTCCTCTTTGATATGTACATAAACGGGAACACTATACTCTGTTCGAACATCTTCCACAGCACCAATATGGTCAAAGTGAGCATGTGTTAACAGAATAGCTATCGGAGATAATCCTAACTCCTGAATTATCTTGATTAACTTTTCTCCATTTGCCCCAGGATCTATCACCAAACAATCCTTATTTTCATTCCATATTAAGTAACAATTGGTCTGGATTGGCCCTAAAGGAATTTGTTTATACTCCATCCCATACCCCCTCCTATTTACTCTCTAATTGACTTACAACACGTTCTACTTTATCTTCCATTTTTCTACTTATATCCCGTCTATCATCAATTCGGATATTCGTACAAACACGAACAAGACCTTTTTCAAAAGGAACTTCATGCATAGCTTGGATTACTTCAAATAAAACAGGAAGCTCTCCCTCAATAATTGTATTCATCGGTGTTAATTGGAACCGAATTTGCCCTTTTTCTTCATAATGCATAAGCACTTTTTGTATATCTGCTACATATGCACTTACACTTGGTGTTTGTGTTCCTACTGGTATAACTGTTACATCTACAATTGCCATTAACTATGTTCTCCTTTCAACCGGCTATTTAATCTTATTTAAGACAAAGATACTTGATTTAAGTTCCATGATTATGATGGCATATTTTTATGCCATCATCAACTATTGTGAATAGTGGTAGAAAATAAGGAGCTAATTTCACCCGTTTTCATATCCAGCATATTTTCATAGTAATAACCAAATAGAATATACTTTCCATCACTAGAAATTTGGATGGGCTGATCTTCTAATTCCATTTCCGTATCTACCTTTTGGCTTTCACCTGTTTCCATATTTATTTCAACAAGATCAAAGCCATCTTGATAAGTTTCCGCATTACCACTATTTTTGGGAACAAAAGTAAGAAATTTATTCTCATAAAAAGTATAGTTTGGTATCAACCAATTGGAAAATTTAGATAATCTTGGTAGGCGGACACTTCCTTGCTCCTTTAATTCAGAATCATAAAAAGTATAAATGGCTTCCTCTTCTTTAGATGAACCGGACAGAGTAAGGAGATAACCATTTTTCTCTTCTATAAAATAAATATCAGGTACGTCCCATTCTTTTTCTTCTTTTGTTTCCATATTGAATAGTTTAAGAGGAGCGTAAAAGGAAGGGGAGCTTTGGTCCCAATCTAAATACATTACTTTTTCCTTTGATTGCCATTGAGGAAAGGGCGTAGACACAGGAAAATCACTTAATTCATTTTCTTGAATATCCAATACAGATACTTTACTTTCCCAATCCTTGGTGAAGGTCGTAATTAACAGTTCATTTTCATTATAAGGATTCCACACAAAATCTGTTTCATAGCTCTGCAGTTTTCTAGTAAGCACTTCATTTCCTTTCATATCAATTATATGAATTTCCCCTTCTTCATCAGAAAGAGCATTGTATATTAAAAGTTGATTTTTATTTATTATCACATTTGACAATTCTGTTACCGATTTATATAAAGGGCTATGCTTTCCAGTATAGATGTTATATGTATAAATTTTATTAACACCCTCTACTTTCGCCGAATAACAAATTGTATCATTTTTTATCCAGCCATATACTTGCTCAAAATCTCCTTCAATTGGACTAATAGGAGGAAGCATCGTGTTGTTATGGATATTTTTGTTCTTCGCTTCATTTTCACTGGCTGAATTATTCTGTCTTGGGACACAACCAGACAGAATAAGTGTGAAAAAAGTGAAGAGAAGAACTATTCCTAGTGTGTTTCTCTTACCTAATGGAAACATTTTTCACACTCCTATACTACTTTTCATGTTTTATTTACTCTATAGAATAGTAACATAAAAAAGCCGATTTTTTCGGCTTTTTTTCAAATATGCTGTGATATTTTAATAAAATAAGAAATATCCCTCAATATTAGGCACTTATTGACAATCCATGCTTACATTTACTGTAAAACTACAAATATAAAGACGCTAAGAAGATTGTAGATGTGTCATGATAGATTTCAGTAAATTGGGATAAAGGAAGAGGATTTATCCCTTTACCCAGCTCTAAAGTAAATCCAGGCTTTCTAAATTCTTGAATAAACCAATCTTTATAGCCTGCATGACTATCTACATTTTGAATGGCCTTATATCCACTCACTCTAAAAAATTCATTCGCTATCGTTTGCGATTCTGCTGGTTCTAATCCTTCATAGCCCCAATAAAATTCTTTTCCTTGCGTATGCAATGCTAATAAGCAGTCAAAGTTCTCTTTATATGCGAGCTTCGCCATCACTTGAGCCTCTGGTTCAGACAAAGGAGCGTCTCCTGGATAATCTCTTGGTGCTGGCGCTTTTGGTTCTTTCCGTTCCTTTTCAATTTCCCAATTTGCCGGAAATTGATTATTCAAATCGACTCCTCGTATATTCGCCTTCCAGCTAGTGAAATCAGTGCTTCCTTCATTTATCGAGATAAGTTTCTCTTTCTCTTTCTCTTCTTCTGGGGGACCATTCAAGACTAAATTAACTCCATCTGGATTGACCATCGGTACAATGGAAAGATCAATAGACTGATATAATGGCATTGTATGAACACAATGGATATTTGTCCCATTCGTTAAAGATAGTAAAAAGTCATTTAAAAATACCATTAAAATCGGCGTAGTAATCCATTCATTGGCATGGAAGGATGCATTTATATGAACCTTTTTTGTACCTTTTCCTATTCTAATTTCCTCAATATTATGTCCTAATACACTTTTACCAATTGTCTTCACTTGAATGAATGGAAAAAGCTTCTTTAATCTCGTTAAATCGACTTGCAAGGATTGATAATCATACTTTTTCTTCCCCTGCACTATTCTTCCAATAATGCGATTTGGAATATAAATTTCATCGCCTACTTGAAGATTATTTGGATTTAAATGTTGATTTAATAACAAAATACTATCCACCGAAATATTTCTTACTCCTGCCAATTTCCACAGAGTTTCTCCTGACTTTATCTGATGAACCTGTAATTCAAATCCAGGTATTTGGATGGTTTCAGAAGCTGCTAATTTATTCGGGTTAACATGTGGATTACTGTCTAAAATAAGATTCAAGGGAACCATAAAAAGCTGACTATAGTACCAAAGTGTATCTCCTGGTCTTAATTTGATCTCCATATGCCCACTCCTCTCCCTATATATATATGAACCTCCCTAAAAAACATTCATTATGGTACATTTCCTTATTCATAAAAAAAAGCTTTATGACAAAGTAGATATTTCTACATTTATCACAAAGCTCTATTACTCTACTCTTTTTTATTCGCTTCTTCTACTATATCAAGCATCCCTTTTTCTTTATCATAAAACCGCAATAAGTCTCCATAAATAATACTATCAGAATACTGCAATTCTAAATTCGCCTGCTCTATATAAGGCTCACATCTGTCTCCATCGACTGCTTCTCCAGTTGCTCGATCATAACAAACTTCTTTCGTATACACATAATCATCTGTGATAAAGCTGCCATCTCGTAAGACAACAAATGGATCATTGTTATCAGAGAAAAGATCAGATCCAAATTGAATATCATTTTTTGTCTCAATCCCAAGCAAATGAAGAAGAGTTGGCTTAATATCCACTTGACCGGACACTGTTGACAATGTTTTCCCTTCCATTCCGGGAATATGGATAACAAAAGGTACTCTTTGTAATTGAGTGCTTACAAAAGGAGTCACTTCTTCTCCTAATAACTCACTCATTGCTTTATTATGATTTTCGGAAATGCCATTATGATCTCCATACAGGACAATAATGCTATTATCATAGAGACCTTCTTCTTTTAGTTTCTCAATAAAAATTTTCAATGCTTCATCCTGATAACGGACAGTAGGAATATAATTATTCAGTGTTCTGCTGCCAGTTGTTAATGGCTCGATAAATTTGTCTTCTTCATCTAACTCGAAAGGAAAATGATTTGTCAGCGTAATAAATTTACTATAAAAAGGCTGCGGCATTTCTTTTAAATGAGCAATTGATTGCTCGAAGAAGTCAATATCCTTCAAACCCCAGCCAACAGAGTTTTCCTCCTTCACATCATAATCATTTATCTCATAAAATCGTTGGTATCCTATACTTTGGTACATAATATCACGATTCCAGAAACTCTTATTATTTGCATGAAGGGAAGCTGTGTAATAACCATTTTCATTTAAAATCTCAGGAGCCGCTTGATATTCATTCCCAGAATGAGTAAAGAAAACAGCCCCTCTACTTAATGGATACATTGAATTTTCTACAATAAATTCCGAATCTGAAGTTTTACCTTGTCCAGTTTGGTGGTAGAAATTTTCAAAATAAAAGCTCTCTTTAATAAAGTCATTTAAAAATGGTGAAATTTCTTCGCCATTAACTTCTCGATTGATTGTAAACGACTGAGTAGATTCTAGACTAATCATAATTACATTTTTCCCCTTAGCAATACCAAACATGTCCTTATTTGGTTCTATATAATTAGCCTGATTATAATTAACCATATCTGTTAATTCACTACCATCTGCAAAAGCTCTTTGTGCAGAAGTCTTTGTTTGCAGGAAAATATCATAAAGTTGATAATTATACGTTCCTATATTTTTCACTAAAAGCTCTCTATCAAATGTTCTAGTTAGCAATTGCGTTCTTTGCGTTTCTGCTAAACTTAAATTAAAAAAAGCTAAACTTATTGTAAGTAAATAGAAAATACTCTTGTGAACCCTTGTGTATTGCGGAATTTTTACAAAGGCTGGTTTCTTTTTCATAATGACAACTAGCAAAATAATATCAACAAAGAAAAGAATATCCGTAACATGAATTAACTCCCTAATACTACTCCCTAAATCACTCATATTACTTGTTTGAAATAAAAGCGGCAGGGTTAAAAAATCTGTATAAACTCGATAAAAAACCACATTTGCGTACAAAACAAAAGAAAGAATCAAACTTGAAATAAATATATATCGCTTTTGATTTTTTTCTGAGAAAAACATGGATATTCCTAGTATAAATAATATCGAACTTAAAGGATTAATGATTAATATGAATTGTTGAATCCAATTTTCAATTTTAATATCAAAGCTAGTAATATAGGCAATATTTGTTTTAATCCATAGTAAAACTGTTGCAATCGTTATAAGTGATAGCTTTGACCACTCCAATTTATTCTTAAACAATGGTGAATCCTCCTAACTATTGATCAAACAAAATCTCGAAAATTATTACTTTACACATTTTACAATAATTTTATTATATAAAGCTAATCTTTATGAAATTTTAATCAAATTTTCATCTTTGTGTATTATTATAATAGCTTACTCTTTTTTAAACGTCCAATCTGACGAAAAGTTTCATGAATTTTAACGACAAGTTTCTTTTTTGTTTAAAGGCAGCAAAAAAAATCTCCTTCGCAGCGGAAGAAGATTTATTATCATGCTTAATATCCTATCTATTTACACTTAGCTCGATTAATTTTTAGCCAACCACGCAGCACCAATTACCCCTGCTGTATTTCCAAGTGTCGCAACATCAATGACCGTTGACTCTGCTACACTTTTAAAGGAAAATTTCATAAAATTCTCTTTTACAGGATCTAACAGGACATCTCCGGCTTTTGATACTCCTCCACCTATGACAATTTTCTCAGGATTTAACGTATTAGCAATATTTGCTAATACTAGCCCTAAATGAAATGCAACAAATTGAACGATTTCATTAGCTAATTCGTCCCCTTTCTTCGCTGCATCGAATACATCTTTTGCTGTAATCTCCCCTTCTTGATCTAGTAACGAATGAAGCTCGCTTAATGTATGTCTTTCCGCTAATCTTTCTTTCGTTAAACGAACAATTCCCGTTGCAGATGCAATCGTTTCTAAACAGCCAGTTTTCCCACAGTTACAAGGAGCTCCATTTTCCACAATTGCAGTTAGATGACCTATTTCACCAGCAGCTCCTTTAACGCCTTGCACAATATCTCCATTAATAATAACGCCACCGCCAACACCAGTACCCAGTGTTACGCAAACTAAATCCTTTGCTCCCTCTCCTGCTCCCTTCCACATTTCACCTAAAGCAGCACAGTTAGCATCATTATCAATCGTTACTGGCAATCCTAAATCTGCTTCAAGGCGAGCCTTTAAAGGAAAATTATCGGGCCAGCCTAAATTTACCGTATTAAAAATAATTCCTGTTTCATAATCAAAAGGACCTGGCGCACCCATTCCTGCACCTAAAACATCGTCTTTCGAATGACCTAATTCCTTCAATTTAGCATCTATGGATTTTGCAATATCAGATGTTATATTTTTCCCTTCCTCAGAATTATCTGTTGGGATTTCCCAATGATCAATTAAATCGCCATTTAAAGATAAAAAAGCAATTTTCACCGTTGTTCCGCCTAAATCTATTCCAGCTACCCATTTTTCTTGCATCACACATTCCCCCGATTTCTCTTATCCTCTAAGTATTGTATTTCTTGATTAAGCAGTCGCATAGCAGAATCGAATTCTTGTTCTTTTATTAATTGAGATTGATATAATTCTTTAATTTCGGATTTCATTAATTGTAAATCGCCTACTCGATCTCCAACATAAATGATTGTCCCGTACTTTTTTAAAAACTGCTGTACGTCATAAATTGTTTGCATGGTACCCCTCGATTTCATTCTTTTTCTATCCACTGCAAAGGTTTGCATAAAGTGATAAATTAATCGTTTTCAAATTAAGTATAAAGGATACGGACTGTTTCCTCAACAGCAGATTCTTTTCCCTTATTAGGAAAGTAAATATATGGTTAAAGCTAGAAAACAAAAGTTATTCCCTCTCCTTTCTTCTTTTATCATAATTTTCTTTTCCATACATATATTGAAAGAAGTATAGATGAGACAGGCTCATATTTTGAGCATACTTAACATGGAGCGGTGAAAATAATGAAAAAAGATTTTATTCGTTTAAGTCTTTCTCTTATTATCCTTATTTCTATTTTCTATATTTTTCAGCAAAAGCAGATTGCTAAGGAAAGTATCACCTATTTTCCGATTGATCCTACAGTCACCTTTCCGAAAGCAAACACGACCCTTACTTTTAGCAAAAAAAGGTTCGATGAATACAGCATACTTTGGGAGAGCCATTCATCCATTAATAAAGTAGCATATTTACGACAGGATATGAGCTTTCTGTATGCAAATGGAAAACTAATAAATAAAATGGGAGAATGGAAACAAAACACATTAGAGCTTTCAGAAAAAAAAACAATTGTGGAAAGAGAAAGTAACTTTTTACAAACAATAACTTTTCATTATGCGGAAATACATGATAATAGTGAAAGAATTTTCAGTTCACAAAAAACTTCCGCAGACAGCTTATATATTATTAACTCCAAATTTGAAAATGCTCCCCTAAACTTTCATACTCCCAGTAACTTAACAGAGAAAGATTGGGCAAAAGCTTTGGAGAAAGAAACATTAAATTATGTAGAGTATGCTTATCTTCAAGCATTAAAAAAATTCCATATTTCACCCGAGCAATATCAGACCAAACTATTACTTACAGACTTAATCAACTATAACGATGCACCTCTTCCGAACTTTTCAAAAGAACAAAGCGCAAAAATAATCGGCCAATTAACAGAGGGTCTCTATAAAAATTATTTTCTTGGCGTTATTAAAGAAGATGGAACCATTGCTGATCCCATCGGTAGTTCTATCCCTGTATTATTAATTAATGATAACCATCTTCTTATCTTATTTACAACAGCAGATGGTGAAGCAATTGTTTTAAGACAGCAAATATCTACTCTTTAATTTTATCCCATAATAGAAGATATTCAGGATTGTTTTTGTCCAAAGCTAAAGCTGCTTGTATATATTCTCTTGCTTCTTCCAATTTCTTATTATATAGACTAACAACCGCTAAATTATAATATGCTTCATGAAACTCTGGATTTATCGCGATTGTTTTTTGCAGGTTCTTCTCTGCATCATGTAGATTACGCTTCTTAAGTTGAATATAAGAAAGTAAAAAGTAGTAAACTTCATTATCCTTTGGTTCAAGTTTCTCCAAAGCCAACTCAGCCTGTTGAAGTTTTTCATCTTGAATATACTCATGGACCAGCTTATAGGCTGATTGATCTTGTCTTTGCAGTACATCTTGATGGAATGTATAAAGAACACCAATTCCCAAAAGCAGTATAGTAACAAAGGCGGCACCAAGCTGAATTTTCCAGTTTTTCTTCTTTGGAAAATGAACAATCGCTGTGGCTAAGAAGCCGCCTAGCAAGCCACCAATATGTCCTGCATTATCAATTCCTTGTATAGTAAAACCAAATATAAGATTGATAATAATGACAATAATGACGTTCCAACCCATAACACGAAAAAAAAGCTGTGGAAAGCGCCAGGCAAAATAAAGAAGAGCTCCAAAACAACCAAAAATTGCGCCGCTTGCACCAGCCGATAAAGATGGACTTAATAAATAACTAGCAAATACCCCACTAAACCCAGCAAATAAATAAATAAACAAAAATCGGCATGATCCAAAAATCCGCTCAATTAGTGGCCCAACATAATATAGGGCAATGGAATTCATAAGTAAATGCAATATACCAATATGTAAAAAAACAGGTGTTATAAATCGCCACCATTCCCCATTGGCAATTAAATAATTTACTTTTGCTCCCCATTTAATTAGCGTTTCACTGTTTGTACTTCCGCCGCTTAATTCCATTAAGAAAAATACAATCACTTGTATAGCAATGAAAAGATACGTGATAAATGGTTTTCCAAAATTAAATAACTGTCTTTCTTCTTTTTCTTTTTGTCTTAAGCTCGTAAAGATTGCTTCTTTATATTCTTGTATATGGGTTTCTCGCTCTGCTTCCGTTTCTGGCATACGTTGTAATTCAGCTATTTTATGCTCTCCTATTTTCCAGTCTTGAACGGATCGATCGAGAAGTATTGATTCAATTTGTACTTTTTTATTTGGACTTAAAAATAATGGATTGATAATATGTTCATATGAGTCTACAGGCGGATAAGCGGATATATAAATGCTCACCACTTTAAGGGAACGACTATGCAGCGAACTTCTTATCCTTTCAGCATTTAACGCTGTCCTTTCTATGTCCCTGCTTAACCAATTACTCCAGTTAATATCAAATTGAAATAGACGAATAACGGGGGATTTTGATTTATTCTCTTGAGCCTCGAGCCATATTTCTTGTTGATCTTCTGTTAAGTAGATAATTTTATACTGATATTCATTTACTAGTATATGGATGATTCTCCAATACTTATAATGTTCTAGCTCCATCTGTTCTCTCCCTACTCTCCGAACATCTTGAAAGGTAATGACACTATATTCTTCAAGTTCTTAAATAGTTCCTTTTTAAGGAAATACGCTTTCTATGTAACAATACTATATATGTTTCTTTTTTTCCTTCATTTCTTTTAAATGTCACAAAATCCATCTTTCATTTTAGCTTATTTTATGTATTTTATAAATGAGAGTGACATTCGATAAACATACCGCTTGAAGACGTAAAGGTTATTATTTGTTATTACCTTTTTAAGAAGATTAAAAACACATTGGCAAAATGAAAAAAAGGATAGAACAAAAGTAACCCATTGATGCCCTTATGTTATGAACACTTTGCGCATCCCCTTTCCTTTTCGATGTCTATTTATCAAATTTTCACCACTCAAACAAATGATATTTGATATATGTCGATATTCTTGATATTATTCATATAAGAACAATTGTTCGATTCGATATTAAGATAGCAAGTATTTAGCACTATGTCAAAGGATATCAAGCAATTATCGTATATAAAAAGCGGAAATTTTTCCTGTATGAAATTAAAAAACTTTGACATTTGACTATGGAGGTATTTTTATGTATGTAACGATTACAGACTTTATTAGAGAGTGGAAGTGGGAGGCAGAGCTGACTCAAAAGGTTTTAGAAGGTTTAACCGATGATTCTTTACAGCAAAAAGTCTACCCTGAAGGTCGAACATTAGGAAGAATTGTTTGGCATTTCACAACCAATATCCCTGAATATTTAGCTCATTTCGGGCTAAAAATAAATGAACTAGATAACGCAAAAATAATTCCAGCTACAGCTAAAGAAATAGCCGCAACATTTAAACTTCTCAGTTCTACTGCAATCAAAGTGATAGAAGAACAATGGACAGACGAATCCTTAAAGGACGTGCAAACCGCATTTGGCAGAGAAGAAACAAATGCTCAAATTTTAATGGGTCTCATTAAGCATATCGTTCATCACCGTGGACAAGTTACAATTCTGATGCGTCAAGCTGGAATCAAGCCTTTTGGAGTTTATGGACCATCAAAAGAAGATTGGATTCGCATAGGGGTAGACAATCCACCACTTTAAAAGTAAAAAAGATATCGTTTGTAATACTAATAGGAAAACTAAATACACTTAGCTTAGATTAGCGGGACAGTTTTTACAGTTTAAAAGCAGAGCTTAGATTAACAAGACTTTGCGCATTCAGGCATACACTGGCTGTCCGTAAATTTTTAAAAGCCAATAAGAGCAATCAATTACGTTACTTCTCTGTAATTGTTTGCTCTTATTTTTGTGAGGTTACTTATTCCCAGCTCATTTAAACGCTATTTTCCGTCTCATCAGTTCATTTTTATTCATTGATAAATCGTATTTTGCGAACGTCCAAAAACAGAATTCATTGTCATTCTTTTTACACTTGGAATATTCATTAATATTCTAACTGCATATTTACGAATAAATGGACTTCTTAATACCGTATTAATGACACGATATCGTTTTTGAAATAAATAATATCCACCTAAAACAATTAGTAAAACGGAGAATACTTTTGACATTTTTGAAATCCCTCCTATTAACTAGTTTGGTAATAATATTATTTTTTATCCATATTAACGAATGAAAATGTTCTTGTATGGACCCGGTTAAAATATTACTAAAAGAAAAAAACATATACCAACGCAGCTAAAAAACCGGAAAGAACATTTACCATATCATTATTAAAAAGTGCAAAACCCTTTGTTTTCACTAAGGTAGTGTGACATTCTACTTTTGATTCAACTATTCGACCACAAACAGGACATTTATATTCCACTTGGACAAAGGCACCTAAAAGTGTATCCACGATATTACCTAAAAATCCAAAAACAAGGATGACCACAAAACTACCAGGCTCCAGAGCAAATAAGAAATTCGCTGTTAAAGCTATTAATAGTGATCCAGCAAATGCTGCAATTGTTCCTAGGACACTGACCGCTCCCGACGTTCCAGTGGCCGCTTGTTTAAACGTTCGAACAGAGATTGGCTTTTTCTTGCTTAACGATCCAATCTCTGATGCCCATGTGTCCGAGTTGGCAGCCGCTAGAAGTATGGCGAATACAATAATCCAGACTGATTCTTTTGTAAAAAAATAGATGATACCAACTATTGCTGCAAAGCCTCCATTCGCCATAACTTGCCATGCATCACGTCTCGACCCTTTTTTGGTTTTGTCCTCCATCGTCTGTTTCGTTTTGCTTTTGTATTTTGAAAACATACTAGAAGAAACAAAAAATACTCCTAGAACTACTAATCCTTTAGAGCCAAATCCTAGCGCAATTCCGCTCCCAACAAAAAAAGCCGCGATCGCACCACTCTTCGTTAATGACCTGCGTTTATATGCCAAATAAGAGACAAACAAAATGACTACTGCATACATCATACTACTCATTTGCGCAAATAATTCCTTCATTTGTAATGATCTTCTGAACAGCTAAATCATGGTTCTCAATGGGAATTTGCTGCTGTATTTGCATGGAAAATGCCAGTGATATTGTTTGTCCATCATAATTTTGCAAAAATCGGTCATAATAACCGCCCCCAAATCCTAATCTATATCCTTTAGGCGAAAAGGCTAATCCAGGAACTAGCAGTAAATCAATTTGTTTGGAATCCGTTTGTTTCGTTTTTTCTATAACTGGTTCAAACAGGTTACTATAGACCGATTCAAGTTGATTAAATTGCTCTAATTCGCGAAAACTCATTTGTCTAGTTGCAGGTATGCACTTTGGAACACTTACTTTTTTGCCTAATTTCCAAGCTGTACGAATAATTTGGTATGTATCCACCTCAGGAAATTTGGAAATGGTTATCCCAATATGACTAGCAGAGATAAAGGCAGCATCATTATATAATCGGGAAGCTATTTGGTAGGACATATGCTCATATAGTGGTTTATTAATTGACTGGAGTTGTTTTATCATTTCTGATCGGAAATGTTTTTTTTCCTGCATTTTATGTACACCTTCTTTACAATTTTCGTTATAAATATGAAAAAAAAACAGAAGGGATATCCCCCTTCTGCTTATTTTGTTTCACGATGAACTGTAGTACGTTTTTCTCTTGAGCAATATTTTTTTAGCTCAAGACGATCTGGATTATTTCGTTTATTTTTTTTAGAAATGTAGTTACGATCACCACATTCAGTGCAAGCTAACGTAATGTTTACACGCATGTTTATTTCCCTCCAAACTATAGGTTGCTAGTTCGTGCATACGACTTTTATATGATAACATCTTTTGTTAGGAAATGCTAGTACTTGTTTGCATTAGAATATGATTCATATCTAAAATATCCTTTTTTTCTGTCCCCATAATGGACCAAGCGCGACTAATACCAGTTGATTGAGGCATTACCTCCATATTTAAAGAAAAAATACTTACACTGGAGCCTTTTGCCATAGGCTGATATTTTAGGACTCCATTTTGATTATTGCTCCATATATGATCAGTATGCACATTCCAGAGAGGTTGTACGGTTCTCTGTTCCATGCTGTTTGAGTTATGTTCTCCATTTACTAAATATAGCTGGTCATCAATGGAATGATAGATAACGTTTTCCGTAGGTGATACAAAAGAAAGATGATTATGAAAAGCTTTTGAAAAATAATTCAACACTAGGATTTTCATTTTTTGGGGTTCTTGAGAGTGATTTCTGACGAAAATCTCATTATATTGAATTTTCGAGTGCTTGTGTATTTGTTTTACATGAACGGAAATAGAATGTTCTGGTATTAATTTTTCATAACCATTTTGAATCCAATACGTTTTTCCATCAACCCAGATTCCAGGAGTTGTCGTTATTTTTTTTACTAATAACTTTCTTTGAACACTTTGATAGTCTTTTTGTAAATTGGCCTCAATTTTCATTCTTCCTTCACCTACTCTAATATTTTTAATTAGATATGGATTCCTTCACCTTTGCCTGTACAATCAATTCATCAAAAACTCTTTTTGTCTCTTCGCCAATTCGATTCCAGCTAAAAAGCTGGCTAACTAATATTTGCCCCTTCTTACCAATTTCTTTACCTACGACTGGATTTTCTAACAAATACTCGATATTCTTTACTAAGTTCTCTGCATTATTTGTTTCCATATATAGTCCTGTTTCTCCATCCTTAATAATTCCTTTTAAGCCGCCTGTCTGGGATACAATCGTTGGAATGGCGAAAACAAGGGATTCTAATGCTACGATTCCAAATGGTTCATAGGAACTTGGTATAACAACTATATCTGCTTGTGCATAGAGTGCATTCTTCTGTTCTTCCTGCAAATAGCCTATTAAATGAACACTTTCTGCTAATTGATGTCTCTCAATAAATTGTTGATATTCGTCATACATTGGACCGATTCCAGCAATAACAAAACATAGATCATTTCGCTTTTTATGCAATTTTCTTGCTGCTTCTAATAATGTTCCAAAGCCTTTTTCTTTTACCATTCTCCCCATGGCAAAAACAACTTTTTTGTTGTCTCTTGAGAAATTATCAACCGGAGCTGCTGAAACGGCTTCCTTTTTCAGCATTTCGACTCCATTGGGAATGATATTAATTTTCGTTTGTTCTACATCAAAAATAGTCATTATCTCATTCTGCATATATTCACTGCACACAATTAAAGAATCAGCTGTGTCTATTAACTGCCTTTCTTGCCTATGGATAAATTTCTGCATTTCCGTATAGATACCACCGTTTCTTCCATGCTCAGTTGCATGGATGGTAGCTATTAAAGGAATATTTAATTGATTCTTTAAAGAAATAGCAGCTGCACCTACTAGCCAATCATGTGCTTGCACTAATTCAAATGTTGTGTTCTTTCCTATCTCTATTGCTTTTTCCCACATTGCTAAATTTAAGCCGCCAATCCAGTGAATAAAGTTTTGCTCTTTACTATAAATCGGCTTAACTCGATAAACAAATAAGCCAGCCTTTTCTTCTACATCTTCTGGATTTTTGTTCATCGCTTGTGCTGTAACAAGATGAACTTCATAGCCATTTTTTATTAAACTATTTGTTAACCCAACTACATGAGCACCAAGACCACCAACTAGATTGGGCGGGTACTCCCAAGATAAGATTAAAATGCTCTTCTTGTTTGTTGGTTCCTTTTGAGACCGAACCGTTTTATGGTTCTGGATTGTTGTATTTAAAATTGGTTGTTCTCTTTCTCTTAAGGAAAGCCAGTCTTTATCGATTGGTCCTATCCAAAATCCGCTTAACTTCTTTGCCGCTTCTAGATGGTTTGTTACTTCTTCACTTGTCCAATTATCTTGATAAAGGAGAGCGCTTAATAACAACCATTCCTTTTCCAATTGCTTTTGCACTCTATTAGTTGCTGGTGGTAAAGAAATTTGTCTCCATTCATGAAGCTCTCTTTCCAAAAATGCTAAAGCAGCATAGAAAGAACTATGTGTAACAACCGCCTCTCCCCCTCTACGTTCTAGGAAGGAAGCACAGAGATGGACACGATCCATTCCTTGACTGAATTGCTTTATATATGTTTCAGGCATGATATGAACCACATAGCCTTCATCATTTAAATAACGAATACTTTTATTCAGCTCGTCTGTTATCTTCACATAGTCAGCTAAATCAATTGATAAGGATAAAATGGACTCATTTATGTATGGAGGATAGGATTCTAGCAAATCTAATAACCATTTATCCCATATTTGTTTCGTTACATTCTCCCCTTTAAAAAGTTGATACAGCTTTTCTTCAACAGGAAAAAACACAATATTATGTGGTGATTCAACTGCAATACCTGTACCGCTTGGTAAGGGATCACTATGATTGATTGTCTTACTGTTAAGATAGCTATAAGAAAAGTTCTCTTTATTCAAATATAAATCTAAACCAGGTGAAAAATTTCCTTCTGGAAACCAGAATCCTGTCGGTCGGTAGTCTAAATAATCATCAATAATAGATAAGCCTATCTCTATTTGTAATTGAATACCTGTACTTGTCGATACATTTGATAAAGGCGAAAAGGAAGCGGGACTTGCCAGCAATTCGATCCGCTTTTCTTGAAGAAGCGACTTAAGGACCTTTAATAGATTTTTTTCTTTTTCTATCCAGAAAGAATACAATTCATCATCGCAACAGTATTTCTCTAAAAATTCTGTTATTTCTTCTCGAAATGACTGCACATCAAGCAGTTCGAGAAAAATTGGCGGCACAACAATTTGAATGGTATATGGAAGTTGATTCTTTTCTGTTTCGAAAAGAAACTTGATAAAGTTAATAGTTTGTGTATATAATTCCTTTTTCTTCTGTTTATCTTTTGAAAAATAGTTCATAAAAGGAATCTTATTAATTACAATCAGCTGAAAATAAGAACCATTCATTTCTTTTTCACATCCTCTTGCTCTTCTAATTCATAATAACTATAAGTGCTTACATGTTCAATCCAATTCGGGACAGAAACATCCCCATTCTCCCACTCCTGTAAATCCTTTGCTAGTTGGCCTGTTTGGTTATGGGCAGTTCTCGGTGTATGCAAGGGATTTGACTGTAATATCGGTAAAAAGGATTGATACACATCAAGAACCCCTATTTCAAAACAAAAACTTCTATTTGGTGATAAGTCCTGTAACACAACTGATTCTTGCCTATTTTCAACAGGCAGAATACGAGAATTATGCGCATTTCTTCCATTATAGATAATGCTAGTTATATCATTAATCTTTACTGCAAGCGAACAAGTTTCCGGATCAATATCATAATAAGTTGAAATTAACTGCCATTTTCCTTCGGGAATTCTCCAAAATATTAATGCAGTGTCTTCTGACGTTAACCAAGCCTCCATCCCATTTTTCTTTGCTAATAAATCAACGCTTGTCCAAAAGCTTTCCGTTATATATGATTCCTGCTTTTGCATTTGGATTGCCTTCTTTTGCTCCTCTGCTTGTCCAACATTCCCATCTTGTTCTTGTTCCTTCACATATTTTTTCCATTGGTACTGAACTTTTCCTACAGTTGAATTTAGTTCGATGGCAATTTTCCGGAAAGACAGTCCTTTACGTCTTAAATTTACAATTTGTTCAATCAATAGAAATTGCACCTCTTTCTAAATTTTATTTATCAAATGTCATTTCATTTCATAGGTGTATGTACCGCAATTTACTAGTATATGCATACAAGATTCCTTTTAGTTCGCTAATTATATCTATTATGTTACCACTGAATGAGTATTGCCACAACGAACAGATTTTGTCGGATTATGCTTAAACATACATACGTTTATTGTAATGGAGCAAAAAATTTTTTTTTGCCTTTTTCCATTAGCTATTACAACATCGATTCGACATATGGTTTTAAAAATTCCAGATGAATTACGACATATTCTTAACTGTTTCGCACATCTATTCGAATATTGTCACCCACGATCTTGATTTAATAGGAATTACCGATAGTTAATGATAAAATATCTTTAGCTTGCATTGTTCTTCTTTAGGTCTCTTATTATTTATATCATTTGAAATGAAGATTTTATTCTGAGGTGAATTATGTTAATTGTAATGTTAGTAATTATAGGAATTTCTTTATTCCTTCTTATTCTGTCTCTTTTCCTTCGTGATCCCATTAAAGATTTACGAGAGGAAATAGATCAGCTTTCCATTCAACAAGTACAAGAGCTATACAAAATAAAAAAGAAATTAAAACTATTAGAAGAAGAGTTAATGATCGGTGAGGAAGATTTTTCTTTAAAGCCATCTTCTACCCTAAAAAAACCATCCGCAATGGAAAGGGATAAACCACAGCCCATTCACGCTATTATTAAAAACCAAGTCTGGACCCTTGCAGCAAGTGGTGTACCAATTGAGCAGATTGCCAGTCAATCTTCCTTATCTATCACTCAAGTTCAGCAAATTATAAAGGAAAGGGTCGAAAAGTAACTAAATGAAAAAACATAGTTTACGTTCATTTGCCATCGGAATGCTCCTTTCAGCAAGCATTATTGGAAGTTTTTATTACTATTTAGAAAATAAAAGTCAAGAACAAGCAACGATAAGTGTATCTGAAGCAACATCCTATCTTCAAACAAAGGGGTTTACTGTGTTAGCAGAGGACGAATATAATAATTTACAAAAGCAAATAGCAGAGAAGAAACAAGAGCAAGCAAAATCAGCAGCAAATGAAAAAGAGAAAACACAAGAAGAGCCAACAGAAGAACAACAAGATAACATTGCCTATACGTTAAAAGTTAAAAGCGGTATGAGCATTTCTGAAATTGCTGAGTTATTATATAAAGAAAAAATCGTCAAAGATCAAGAAGAGTTTGAAACATACTTAATTGATAATGGCTACCATACCAAAATTCAAGTTGGCAGCTTTCCTTTAACTAGTGACATGAGTCATAAAAAAATTGCCGAAACTCTTACAAAATAAACGAACTGGAACATAATTAAATAAGTAATCTAAAAGGTCGAACAATCCATATTTAGCTATTAAGTATAAATGAAGCACACTAATTAGTTAAAAGCTATGAAATAATGAAACCCCAAATATTATAGAGATGTTGTTAGTATCTCCGTATAATATTTGGGGTGAAATCCTTTGTTCCGGTCTTTTTTTATTTACCAATCATATTGTCGGCCTTTAACTAAATAGAAAATATTTTCAGCTATATTAGTAGTATGATCTGCTGCTCTTTCTAAATAACGACAGACAAATGTCAATTGCGAAATTTGCTGTAAATACTCAGGTTTATTTTTACTAATTTCTAAAAGCTCCACAAACGCTTGTTTATTTAAAGCATCTACCTCATCATCCATTTCCGCGATTTTTCGAGCTAGTTTTGTGTCTTCTTTATTATAAGCATTTAAGGATAAGCGCAGCATTTCGTTAGTAATCCCTAACATTTTTTTAACATGTATCATCGGTTTCACTAATTCTTGATTCCCAATTCGAATAGTAGCTTTTGCAATATTAACAGCAAAATCTGCGATTCTTTCAATATCAGTCGCAATCTTAATTCCAACAATAATCCTTCTTAAATCAATTGCTACAGGTGCCTGCTTCGCAATTAATAGAATCGCAAAGTCATTTATTTCTTCATACAAATGATCAGCCTTTTGATCATCATCAATAATTTCTAAAGCCATTTCTATATTTTGTGTTTCAAGTGCTTCTAATGATCTTTCAAGAGCTTGAATCGAAAATTCACCAAGCTCTGTCAGTTTCTCTTGCAGTTCCTTAAGCCCTGCTTCAAATTTCTCTCTAACTGGCATAGTAAGATCTCCTTTTTCGGAATTCAGCTTAAATAATTATCCAAATCTACCTGTAATATAATCTTCTGTTCTTTTATCCTTTGGATTAGAGAATATTTTATCGGTTACATCAAACTCTATTACTTCTCCATTTAAAAAGAATGCTGTTTTATCAGAGATACGGGCTGCTTGCTGCATATTATGTGTAACAATAATAATGCTGTAGTTTTCTTTTAGTTCTTGAACTAACTCTTCCACTTTTAATGTCGAAATTGGATCAAGTGCAGAGGTTGGCTCATCCATAAGAATAACATCTGGTTCAATTGCAAGACATCTTGCAATACAAAGACGCTGTTGTTGTCCACCAGAAAGTCCATATGCATTTTGGTTTAATCTATCTTTTACTTCGTCCCAAATTGCCGCTCCCCTTAAACTTTTCTCGACAATTTCATTTAAAATTTTCTTATCTCGTATCCCATGAATTTTTGGTCCATATGCAACATTTTCATAAATAGATTTGGGAAATGGATTTGGTTTTTGAAAGACCATTCCAACTTTTGTTCTTAGTTCTTCCACTCCGTAATCTTTATCAAAAATATTTCTGCCACGATAATTAATTTCCCCTGAAGTTTTTACACTTGGCACTAATTCAATCATCCGATTTAAAGTTTTGATATATGTTGATTTACCACAGCCTGATGGTCCAATAATAGAAGTTACTTCATTTTCGATAATGTCTAAATCTATATTTTTCAGCGCATGGTTATCCCCATACCACAAATTAAGCTGATTTGTTTTATAAACAGAGTTTTTCACTCTACTGTCTGTAGCATTTATTTCTACTGCTTTTTTAATTTTATCTGCAAAAACTGTACTCATTTGAAGTTCCCCCTACACGTTTAATAACGTTTTTGAAATTTATTTCGAATTAATACTGCAATAGAATTCATTAAAATCAATAAAACTAAAAGAACAATTATTCCTGCTGCTGCAAGACTCTGAAACTCTTCTTGCGGTCTTCCTGTCCAGTTATAGATTTGCATTGGCAGCACTGTAAACATATCAAAAACAGTTCTCGGCAAGAATGCTAGGAATAAAGGTAAACCTAATACTACTAGTGGAGCAGTTTCGCCAATTGCCCGAGAAAGTGCCAATATTCCTCCAGTTAAAATACCTGGTATAGCTGCAGGCATGACTACTCTGACAATTGTCTGCCATTTCGTTGCTCCCATTCCAAGAGAGGCTTCTCTTAATTCACTAGGAACGGATCGAATAGCTTCCTGAGCTGCAACAATAATGATTGGCAATACTAATAAGCTCATTGTTAACCCTGCTGCAAGGACACTTGTTCCAAGTGTCAAAGCACGAACAAATAGTGTCAATCCTAATAGACCAAAAACAATGGATGGTACACCCGCAAGATTCGATATATTAATCTGAATAAAATTCGTAAATCTATTTTTACTTGCGTATTCTTCTAAATATATCGCCGTGCCCACTCCAATCAAAAGTGATACAGGTGCAACTACCGCCATAAGCCACACTGTTCCTATCAATGCAGTATAGACGCCAGCATTTTCAGGTTTACGGGAAGGTAAGCTTGTTAAAAACTGAAAATCTAAATAGCCAATTCCTTGAGTCAATACTCGATAAAAAAGGACACCAAGAACAATTAAACCAAATAAAGTTGCGCTAAAAAATAATCCTTTCATTATGATGTTTTTCATTAATCTTGGTTTCATTCGCTTAATAACTTCTGAATGGTTTACTAACTTCATCTTAATATTCCTCCCTAAAACGACGAGAAATGTACTGAGCAAGCAGATTCATCAAGAAAGTGAACAGGAATAATGTAAATCCAACCGCATAAATGCTGTAATAAATCGTTGTTCCATATCCTGCATCTCCTTGACTTACTTGAACAATATAGGCTGTCATAGTTTGTATAGATTCTGTTACATTGAAGCTTAGATTAGGTGTACTGCCTCCTGCAACTGCGACAATCATTGTTTCCCCAATTGCTCTTGATAAAGCTAATACAATGGAAGAAACAATTCCAGAAACTGCAGCAGGTAAGACTACCTTTAAAGCAACTTCTAATTTAGTAGAACCCATTGCTAATGCTCCTTCCCGCATTGCTCTGGGAACAGCACTCATTGCATCTTCTGATAAAGAAGCAATCATTGGCGTAATCATAATCCCAATAACAATTCCTGGACTTAAAGCATTAAACATTTCTAAAGAAGGAATAATGGATCTAAGTAATGGTGTTATAAATGTTAAAGCGAAAAAACCGTAGACAATTGTAGGAATACCAGCAAGTACTTCTAAAATTGGCTTAATTATTCTTCTTGTTCTATCACTCGCGTATTCACTTAAAAAAATGGCAGATGCCAACCCTATTGGCACAGCAACAATCCCAGCAATCAGCGTTACTTTTAACGTTCCAGACACAAGTGGCATGATTCCAAAAGAACCTGGATCAGAAAATGGATACCATGATTTACTTGTTAAGAACTCTTTTATATTCACTCTTTCGAAAAAAGTAAATGTTTCCATTACTAATGTAAATAGAATACCGAGCGTCGTTAATACCGAAAAGATTGCAGTAATCAATAATACTTTAGGCATAATTTTTTCTAACAGCTTACTTAAATTATTTTTTTGTTTTTTTTCAGCAATTAATTCTTGTACAGATCTTGCATTCACATTTGTCGTTTGTTTAATCATGCTTTTAAGTCCCCCTTAATCCAACAGCAAGATGGAAAGCTAAGTACAAAGCTTTCCATCAAAACTTATTACTTAAGTCCTTCGATTAATTCTAAATCTTTTTTGTATTCCTCATCTGGCAATTTTACATAGCCTACATCTTCTGATAAGTCAGCCGCATTTTCAATCATGAATTCTACAAAATCAGCTACTTCATCTTTTTTCACCGATTCATTTTTTACATAAGTGAATAATGGTCTTGATAATGGGGAATATTCGCCACTTTCAACCGTTTCATTTGTTGGTTCAACCGGGCCGTTCCCTCCGTCGATTGGTACTACTTTCAACTTATCTTTGTTTTCAGCATAATAAGCATAGCCAAAGTATCCAATTGCGTTTTTATCGCCTGTTACCCCTTGTACTAAAATATTATCGTCTTCTGATAATGTCGCTGCTTTAGCAATTGGCTGCTCTTCTAAAATCACTTCATCAAAATAATCGAATGTTCCAGAATCAGTTCCTGGAGAATAATATTTAATTTCTTCTTCTGGCCATCCTTCACGGATATCAGACCATTTTTTTGTTGTACCATCTTCAAGCCAGATTTTCTTTAATTCATCTAATGTTAAGTGGTCAACCCATGTGTTATCTTTATTCACTACAACAGATAAACCGTCATATGCTAATCTTAATTCTGTATAGTCAATTCCTTTTGATTCTAACTCTGATTTTTCTTCATCCTTAATTGGACGGGATGCATTACTGAAATCTGTTTCCCCTGCAATAAATGCTTTGAAGCCGCCACCTGTACCAGATGATGCTACAGAAACTTTCACGTTTGGCTGCTCTGCTTGGTATTCTTCAACGATTGCTTCCATAATTGGATATACAGTTGATGAACCGTCTAATTTTATTTGGCCAGATAATTGTTCAGTTCCATTATCTTTTGATGAATCAGATGACTTAGATGAACTGGCATCGTTATTTCCACCACACGCTGATAATGCTAACATTGTTCCAATCATTGCTGTCAATCCTACTGTTTTAAGGCTCTTCATTTTTCTCTTTACCCCCTAAGGATGCTTGTTTTGTTTACAAGATAACTATAAGACTTTAGTATTAACTTGGTTTTAACTATTTGTAAATCAATGTAAACACATTGTAAATTTAGAGGGTTTTCGCCCTATTTTTGTTAATTGGGGTATTCCTTGTTTTTTTTATAAAAAAAGGACAAAACTAGTAAATGGTAGTTTTGTCCTTTTTGATCCTATTATTTGTCTTTTTTCTCTTCTTTTTGTCTTTCTTTTTTCAAATCAAAGTACGCATCCAATACACGTTCCCCGATTTTCTTATTGGAACCATTATCTACACTTCCTTGGTATGCCCATGGAACCATTACAGCCATTGCTACTTCTGGGTTATCGGAAGGTGCGTAGCTGATTAAGCTTAGATTCATAACTTGCGGCGGTTCTTTTCCATACTCACTGCGAGAAGGTCCATCGTAAAATGCCTCTGCTGTCCCTGTTTTTGCCGCAGGTGAATAATCCTTCCCACCTAGATTAGAATAAGCAGTACCTTTTGGAGTTTGTGCCACCATTTTAAATCCTTGCTGCACTCGTTTGATCCATTCAGGTTTAACATCAACCTTATTTAATACTTTGGGTTTAACTGTTTCTACTACTGGTCCAAGTGTACTGTCATCTGCCACTGGTTCGCGAATCTCTTTTACAATATGCGGTTCCATTCTGTTCCCGCCATTAGCAATGGTTGAAACATATTGTGCAAGCTGCATATTCGAATACGTATCATATTGTCCAATGGATAAATCCAGTAAGAAACCTGGTAATGTATCTTGTCCTTTAAAGCCAACTTGCTCATTCGGCAAATCAATACCAGTACGGATTCCAAGTCCATATTGGGCAAATTCATTTCTCACTAACGAAAAGTCAGCTAATGAAACAGATAGTGGTTTACCGTAAACATAGTTAGCACCAGCCATCTTCATCACCGTTCTAAACATATAAACATTGGATGAGCGTTGTAAAGCGGTAAGATCGCTGATTGGCCCCATAGTTGTCCACGATTTTTTGGTAGTATTTCCAATTTTCACAGGAGTATCATTCCATACGGTGCCAGGAGAAATGGCTCCTGTTTTATAACCAGTTAAGACAGTTGCACCTTTGACAACAGAACCTACGTTGTAAGTGGTTGTAATATTACCAAGCGCGTCATCTTGAACTTCCATTTTACCTGTTTTATCATTTCTCACTAGTCGTTTCCCTGCCATTGACAGGACATCCCCTGTATTTGGATTCATTAACACAACATAGGCTCGATCAAGTAATTTAGTTCCCGCAAATGTTTTTGCTTTTTTTAATTCTTCCTCAATGATTTTTTCTATTTTTAATTGAAGTTCCATGTCGATTGATAGAACCAGATCATTACCGCGTTTTCCTTCTGTAATGACGTCGGTACTGACTATATTACCTTTTTTGTCTGTTTTATTGCGAATTTTCTCTTTTTGCCCTTTTAGAACATCCTCATATTGAAGTTCTAAGTAACTGGTACCGACCCGATCATTTCTGCTATATCCTCTAGAAACATAATAATCTAATTTCTCTGCCGGCAGTCCTCTTTCGGCGGAGCTTACATTCCCTAAAACAGATTTTAGCGTATCTCCAAACGAATAGGATCTCTCCCAGTCTGTTGTGGTACCTACACCAGGTAAGGCTTCTAAATTTTCACTAACTACAGCAAATTCTTTGTCGCTTACCTCTTTATTTTTGACCATTTGCGGTGTTAGTTTGTATCCACTTATAAACTCACGATAGATAGCTAACACTTCTAAATCATGATTAGTAAGTGTTTTTATATCCTCTTCGGTAATCCGATCAAGCTGCAATTGATACACTTGCTTATTATATTCCTCTTGATCTGGATACTTCTCAGCTAAAGCTTTTTTTTCCTTTTCAGTGACTTTCTTTTCCGCTTCTTTTTTATTTTTTATAATCCAATAGTCTTTTTTCTCGCGCTCCGTCACCTTTTTCGTATCTTTCATAATATATTTTGATAGTAATTCAGCGGTTTTGAGCATATCTTCTTGTTTCGCACCAGAATTCGTATAAGTAATTGCTTTTTCTGCTACATTATCTACTATCACTTTTCCTGTTGCATCATACATTTTGCCACGTGGCACAGAGGTATTTACTGTAACATCTTCTGTTTTCTCTAATTCTCTTTTATAATCCTCACCATAAACAATCTGCACAAAGCCTAGACGCAGAATCAATGCGGAGAATAATAAAAAGACAAAAAAGAAAATAATATTAAGACGTACAGGTATCGTTTTTTTCTTTTTCTTTTTTCCCAACGTTTAATCACACTTTCCTTCGATATTCTTTTTCTATTGTAATAGAAAATCGTAGATTATTCTATTAATAACTAATTGGAATAATATGCTAGGATTATTGACTGTATCAAACCATGCTATAACTTACTCTGTTATTCATTAATATGAGAGTAAATACCTCTATATATCCACGTTTCTTTTATCCAAAAAAAACCAAAAACACTATCTAAAAGGCAGTAACGACTATACCCATAGATAATGTTTTTTATTTATGAATCTCTTAAACTATTCTTTTTCTTTCTTTAATTCAAAATATTTGTCCATAACACGCTTTCCGATAGTTAAGTTTGGCGATGGCCCTTCACTGGTTGTGTATACCCAAGGAACCATGACAGCCATGGCAACCTCTGGGTTTTCGGAAGGCGCATAGGTGATTAAGCTGACATTCATTACTTGTGGTGGTTCTCCATCTTTATTTTTTCTTAATGGTCCATCATAAAATGCCTCAGCCGTACCAGTTTTTCCCGCTGGACTATAAGAAGAACCCGCGAAAGCTTTGGCTCCTGTACCACTTGTCATTACAAGACGAAATCCTCTATGAATTTGTTCCATCCACCCAGGCTTCAAATCCAACTTATTTAATACTTTCGGTTGAATTTCTTGAACTATCGGTCCTAACTTTCCTTCTTCCTTAGAAGTCTCGCGTATTTCTTTCACTATGTGTGGCTGAATACGATATCCTCCATTAGCAATTGTTGAAACATATTGTGCTAATTGCATGTTTGTATAAGTATCATATTGTCCAATCGACAAGAACATTAGATTCGCTGGCTGATTGGGATCCACTGCTCCTCTGAACCCAGCCATTTCATTTGGTAAATCAATTCCAGTCCTAACCCCTAAACCAAATTCTGAAAAAGAATTCCTTATTTTAGGATATGCTTCCACGTCAATATTTAATGGCTGCATATATGCATAATGTCCTTTTCCAATCATGATAGCTGTTTTAGCCATATAGACGTTAGATGAGTCCTGCAATGCTTTCAAATCACTAATCATGCCCATTTGTTTCCAAGATTTAAAAGGATTTGACCCTTTTATTTGCATAGTAGCATCTTGTATATAAGAACCTGGAGAAATAACTCCTTCTTTATATCCAGTTAATACCATTGCACCTTTAACAACGGAGCCAACATTATAAGAAGTTGTAATATTTCCTAATGCAAAATCCTGCACAACTTGCTTGCCTGTTTTATCATCTTTGCCTAACTGCTTTCCGGCCATCGTTAATACTTCGCCCGTATGGGGATCTATTAATACAACAAATGCTCTATCTAAATATTGGGTGCCAGCATAGCCATATTTCGTCTTTTTCAGCTCTTCTTCAATAATTTTCTCTACTTCTAGCTGTAATTTCATATTAATTGTCAATACTAAGTCATTTCCGGCAGCTCCGTTGGCAATCACTTCTGAATTAACAATTTCATCTTTTTTATCTTTGATAAATTTAACCTTTTTCTTTTGTCCTTTTAAAAGATCCTCATATTGCTTTTCTAAATAGCTTAGTCCGACTCTGTCGTTCATGCTATAACCTTTAGCGATATAACTGTCTTTTTCTTCTGCAGGAACGCCTCTTTGTGAAGTACTGACATTCCCTAATACGGTTTTTAATGTCGAACCAAAATCATATTTTCTGTCCCAGTCTCGAACTGTATCGACACCTGGCAGTTTGTCCAAATTTTCACTGATTATAGCGATTTCCTTATCAGTAACACCTTCATTTTTAACAATATGTGGTGTATAGTAATATCCGCTTTGAAATTCGCGATAAATAGCTAATGTTTCCATATCTAGATCTGTAAGTGTGTTTAAATCCGCTTCTGTTATTCGCTCACGTAAAAGCTCATCATATGCTTTTTGGTATTCTTTATTGTCATCCTTATGTTGTTGTTGTAGTTTCTCATTTTCTTTTTTGGATATTTTCTTCTTTGCTTCTTTCGGATGAATGAGAATCCAGTAATCCTTTTTATCTCTTTCTGATATTTTTTTTAGATCTTTTTCACTGTCCATCTTAATAATTTTTGCTAATTCTTCAGCGGTATCCCGCATTTCATTCGGTTTATATTTTTTCCAATTCGTATAGGTAATCGCATTTTTTCCGACATTACTTACAATGCTTTTTCCCGTTCGATCATAAATTTCTCCTCTTGGAACAGATGTGCTGATAGTAATGTCCTCTTTTTTCTCGACTTGCTTTTTATATTCATCTCCATAAACAATTTGGACAAATCCTAATCTTAAAATAAGTGCTGAAAACAATAAAAATACCGCAAAGAAGATAATATTTACCCTTAAAGGTATTGGATTTCTCTTTTTTTTCTTTTTTTCCCCCACGATCGATCCCACCTTTTCCTCCAAAACTTTCCTATTTTCTATTTTAAAGGAAATTTACAAAGATTACTATATGATTATTTTATATTTAACTGAATACTCTTTTCTCAACTTATTGATAAAGCAAAAAAAGGATCTGTAAATATGACAAATCCTTTTTTTGCTTTATGCCGTTTTCCATCTAATCTTTCGAGCAAAGAAATAGATCAGAGAATGTCCGCTCCCAAGTATAAATAACAGTATTGGGATTACTTTATTTGGATTGAATACACTGACGCCAATGATAAAAAGAATAACCGATAAAAGTCTTCCCAAATTGAGAAATAATTCTCTCACTACTATATATTCTATTCTCATTTCTCCTGCTTTCCAGCCTTTTCCGATAACATCAAAAGTCAAGCTGGTGTAAGGTACTAAAATCAGTGGGTAAGCAATAGCTATTATACCTGCATAAATCAATAATTTCGTATAAGAAAAGTCAAAAACAATAATAAACATCGATAAGAATAACATTATTCCGCCAATTAAAATGGACTTATTACGATTCTTATTTTTGACTGTCCTTGAAACAACATAATAGGCAATAAAGGAAATTCCTGAATTGATCAACCCAAATTTTCCTAAAGCCAATTCACTATCTGTTGCTATATAAACAAAGACAGTTATTATAAATGCAAAGACACCTTCTCGTAAACCTTGGAAAAAATGGGCATTCGTAATCAATTTCCAGTTATAATTATGTTTTCTCTCTTTGACAATTCTTTTAAAAAAATATTTACCTTCTGCTGGCCGTCTTTTTAGAAAGAAACTTGAAACAACTGCGAGAAGAAAAAGCCCAAGAGACATTCCAAAAACAATCATATACCCTGTTGACTTCGTGAGCTGGGAGATAATATATCCTGCAATCATTGGTCCAATCATTCCAGCAACAGAATTTAACAATCCTAAAAAACCATTAAAGAAATCTCTCGTATCTGGTTCTGTCACTTCAAAAGTTAAGACATTATAAGCTAACCAATAAAATCCGTTGCCAATTCCAAGAATGGCTCCCAGTACTAACAGAAACGTTGATGCTTTATCTCCTATTAATAATACTGTTAAATAGAAGATGGTAAGGAAAGCTACTCCAATTCGAAATACAATAACTCGATCAATTTTCTTCGCCCATCTGCCAGCAAGTGTAAAGGTAAATAGCTGCAACAAGATTATCGCAAGATTATACAAGCCTAAATCTCTAAATTCACCTGATTGTTTCCATAAAAACACGTTAACGAAAGTATTAGAAAGTGCTACACTAAGTGAGTACAGCCCCCCTGTAAGCAACAAAATTTTCAAGTCTTTTGTTAGCTCTACATCACCTATTAATTTTCCTATTTTCATCATAGAAACTCCCCTTTGTTCTAGAGTAGTTTCTAACAAAACAAATTTCGTTATGCATTATATATAAAAACTAACAATTATGAAAATAAGACCAAATTATGATAAATAAAATGGGACAAAAAAACCTGTAAGCAATTTATGCTTACAGGTTTTTACATTTCTATTTCTTATTTTGCAGCAGCAAAACGTTTAGCTACTTCATCCCAGTTAATAACATTGAAAAATGCATTAATGTATTCAGGACGACGGTTTTGATAATTTAAGTAGTATGCATGCTCCCAAACATCTAATCCTAAAACAGGTGTTTTACCTTCCATTAATGGATTATCTTGATTTGGTGTGCTAGTAACTTCTAATTCACCGTTGTTCACAACTAGCCAAGCCCAACCAGAGCCAAAACGAGTTGTAGCAGCTTTTGAAAATTCTTCTTTAAAGTTTTCAAAGCTTCCAAACTTGCTGTCAATAGCAGCAGCTAAATCACCAGTTGGTTGACCGCCACCATTTGGAGAAATTACTTCCCAGAATAATGAATGGTTTGCATGACCGCCACCATTGTTACGAACTGCAGTGCGAGCAGATTCTGGAACTGCATCAAGATTAGATACAAGCTCTTCCACTGTTTTAGAAAGTAATTCATCATTTCCTTCTAATGCATTGTTTAAATTTGTCACATAAGTATTGTGATGTTTCGTATGGTGAATGTTCATCGTTTCTTTATCAATGTGTGGTTCTAATGCATCATAAGCGTAAGGTAATTGTGGTAATGAATAAGCCATGTCTAATTCCTCCTAATATTTTATGTATTATGTTCTTCCCTCTAATAGTTTGCCCTATTCCGACAATTATTATATGAGAAGGCCTTTAACAATACATTATCAAATAAAGTGCTTACTTTCAATCAATTTGCTTGAAAAGATTCCCTCTTTAAAGTACCCATTTGTTATTATTTTAAAACATCTGAATAAATGAGCTTAAACACCTAATGCCAATTGCCTTTTTCCTTTCGCGTTCAGCAAGTAGAAAATCATTTTATTGCTTTAAATTTTTAACTTTCTCTCTTGGAATTCTTAAGTAATAATGCTTATATTCTCTTGTGATTAACATCACCCCAAAGAATTACCTATTTATAAATATACTAATTATATCTAAAACTTCTCCTTGAATAAGTTCGTTAAATTGTCATTTTTCCATTTTCGCCCTATGCATCAACATTCCTGATATTCCTAAATATTATTACACTTACTCCTATTCCAATATATCCCATTTTCAGATTGACAAATATTTCACAATGTTTTTTAATCAAGGAAAGAGGCTTTTTAGAGGAGTGCTTTCCTATGAATGAAGTGCAGCTATCATTATATAGTTTACTTATACAACATTTTTTTGAGATTGAAAAAATAGAGCATATAAAAAAAGGGACTTTACTTTTCCAAGAAAAAGACCCTGTCCAAAAGATATATATATTATTAAATGGAACCATTTCGCTTGGAAGAGTACACGAAAAAGGAAAAGAATTCGTCATTAAAATCCTTCATGATGAGGAGTTGTTAGTAGAATATCAATTATTTAAACATTCTCCTAAATACTATTTTTTTGCGAAAAGTCTGACTGATTGTGATGTCCTTGCTATAGATCGAACAGAATTTGAACAATTAGCATTAAAAGATCCAGTCTTATTAACTTCTATTACAAGTTGGTTAAGTACAGGCTATCTAAAAGCACATATGAAATGCCAAGATCTTATTATGAATGGAAAAAAAGGGGGACTTTACAGTATTTTAATCCGATTATGTCATTCCTTTGGAATAAAAAATAATGAAGGAATTTTGATTAATATCCCTATCACTCATCAAGAATTAGCAAACTTAACTTTTGGAACACGAGAAGTGATTCAACGAATATTAAAAGATTTAAGAGAAAGGGAAGTAATAGACTATAGCAACCAAAAAATCACCGTGAAAAACCTTGCCTATTTAAAAAGAGCAGTTGATTGTCAAAACTGTCCGGTCGATATTTGTGGACTTAATTAAAAGAAGCTGATATACCATTACTTCAAACAAATAGTTACCCGAACAAGTATCTGAAGATGCCAATGCTTTCGAATAATCGTTCGGGTTTTTTATTCATTTTTTTAGAAAGAGGTTTGTAAGTTTCATCTTATAAGCTTTTTTATATTTTAAAGAGGAAATAAATAATCATGATTGCTTGGATAATTCCTTTTGTTACTACACTGCTTAGGAAGCCTATTAATGAACCTACTCCTATTTTCAGGGCATTCTTCCAATTTGTCTTACTAACCACGAGTTCAGCTAGGACCGCCCCAATAAATGGGCCAAGAAGAATTCCTACTACAGGAATAACAAAAGGACCTATAAGTAACCCTATTGTACTTCCCCAGATACCAGCCTTTGACCCTCCAAATTTCTTTACTCCAATCCAATTGGATACGGAATCGGCAAAGAATAATAAGATTACAAACATACCTTGGATAATCCAAAAAAGGATACTAAGTTCTTCGAATGAAAAGAACAGACCATATAAAAGATAACCGGCTAATATAAAGATCACGCTTGGAATGATTGGATAAATCAGTCCAATAAACGCAATAATGAATAATATACTGATAATTGTCCAATAAATAATATCCATAACGATCCTCTTTTCTTCTTATTTATCTATTATGTTACCCATTCATCTTGTTTACCACACTTTTTTCTGCAAATCAAATGCTCGGACTTGTATCTATCGGTTGTAAAAAGATACAATAGGGATGAAACTTTTGAAGGATGTGTAAGAATGAATATTTTTAAGCAGTTTTATCGAAGCCTCTATTCTCCAAAAGATATAGCAAGCTTCCGTTTTCAAGGTATCGGAAAAACCATTATTTATTTGTTGCTTTTGACGATTATTGCCTCACTACCTAATCTATATTATTTAAATAAGGGAATAAATGAAGCAATACATACGTTTAGTGTAACCATGGAGGACGAAGTACCTTCTTTTACAATAAGTGATAATATCCTACATACAGATAATAATGAAGAACCTACTATTATTGAAAAACCGGATTTAACAATCATTGTTGATTCCTCAGGAACTTATGATCACGCGAAGGTTAGTTCCTACGGCAATACAGTAGCCCTTTTAAAGAATGAATTCGTAATAGTAACTTCTGGACAAGCTCAAACATTTGCCTATTCCTCATTCGGTAACTTTACCATGACAAGTGAGGAGCTCATTGACTTTATCCAAGGAATGGATTCATTATCCTATGTGTTTATCATTATATTAGTTGTTATTTACATTCTGTTCATGCTTCTCTATAAAGTCTTACAAACTCTTGTGCTTGCTATGTTTGGAAGCTTTTTCGCGAGAATATTCGGCAAAGGATTGACTTATGCACAGTGCTGGAAAATCACTGTCTACAGTATCACTATTCCAGTAATTTTCTTTGCTATTATGGATTGTTTACAGACAGTTGTTCCTAATGGATACTTATTAAATTGGTTTATTAGTTTATTCCTTGTCTGCTTAGCTATTAAAGAAATACAAACAGAAAAGCCACTACAACCTTAAAAAATAGGCTAGGTATTTTAGAAAAAAAGCCAAACAATCACGAACGCTTTGTGCAATTGTTTGGCTTTTTTATTTATAAAGGATATTGTCTCTCTTAAGCTACGAACGGGATTAGTCGTCTGATCATTTAATTTATTCGCTCCCATCCTTAGGAGCTGTTTGTTCTTCCATCTTAATATTCTCTTCTAAGGCTGCTACTAACGTTGTTAATCTTGCACTTATCTCTGCATTTACCTGAATACTCTCTTGCTGTATGTCTCCTATTCTTTTCATTTCATCAGAACTAGCAAGTGTTTGTTGACTAATCGATGTAACATGGAGTGTACTATGTTCCATTTTAGGAAAAAAGGCTTGAAGTTCATTTAATAAATAATGATTTTCCTTTAGTCCCGTATTGACAAGAGAAATTCCTTGCAATAACTGATTAATGGAAACTGTTGCTTTTTGAACTAAACCCTCACTTTTCGTAAAGTTCATTTGAATATCTTCTAAATCAGATGATGACTTTTGAATAATTAGATCCATATCGAGTGTGAAGGATTTAATATCCTCAGCGGATTTAGATGATAAAACAGCTAGTTTTTTCACTTCATTTGCTACTACAGCAAATCCCTTTCCTTGGCTGCCTGCTCGAGTCGCTTCTAATGTGGCATTCAAAGCTAAAAGCTTAGTTTGTTCAGCCAAACCTTTAATATCTTCTACCACCTTTTTAATCGATAATGCATGGTTATTTAAAAGATCATTATTGCTATATATCACTTTCACTTTGTCTTGTAGCATATGTTGGCTGGCAAACAAATTATTCATATTTTCTTCACCATGAATAGCAGCGAGATTCATTGCTTCCGTATGATCCTTTATTTTCTGGCTGCTTTTTTCAATTTGCTCGCTTAATGCCTTCATTTCTTGAAAAACACTAATATTATGTTCGGAACTAATAGCTGTTTGCTCAGCTCCATTTTTCACCGTATTTATCATTTCCGTGAGGCTTTTTCCACTTCCAATCATCTGCACAGCTTCAGTATGTAATATATCATTTGTTTTGGATAAATGAGCGCTTATTGCTTGCATCTCAGATAGGACAAGCTTTAACCGCTTAATCAATAAATTGTAACTGTTTATAAGCGAATTTATTTCTGGTATTGAGGTTTTAATGGATGTTACCTCATTTAAATGACCATTTCTGGCAATCCTCATGATTTCCCGTAATTTCAATAAGGGACTTACCATCGTTTTGACAAAAAAACGAATAACCATTGCTATAATAATAATACTCAATGCCGAAAACAGTAGTAGACTATTTTTTAATTGCTTTACATTATGCAAATATTCTTCTTGCGGTACAACTAATAAATATATCCCCTTCAATTCTTGGATTTGCTGAAAAGCAACGGTATATGTTTTTCCATTCCATTTCGTTTCCAATACTCCTGACTCTAAATCATGTATCTTCTGAATGAAGGAATTCTCCCACGTAAAATCAGACGTTTGACTTACTTTAAAAGGCTTAACCTCCTTTTCTGTGAGTACAAAAAAAGAGGCATTTAAACCTTCTTGAGCAAAACTAGCATCTTGATCTCTAATTATTTGTTCCATTTTTGTTTGGAACTTTTCTTCCTGGCCAACATACATTAACATTGTATTTTGCGCCATTACGTAAATAGTATTTGCCTCTTTTTCTAATCTTTCATGCATCATCTTAATCATCATTTTAGTAGAACTGTTAATAGAAATAAATGTCAAGATTAAAATTGTAATAATAAATAACGGTAAAATAAACAGAAATAACCGATTTTGAATAGAAAGCTTTTCCTTTTCTTTTTTCCTGTCCTTGGTTTTATTCATCTACTTGTCCCCCCTACTCAAACATTTTCACAAATATTTGTTAAGAACATGTAAAAGCAAAGTAATTTAATGTTAATTTTTATGACTTTTTACCTATATCCACCTTCCTAGCATTTTCATTGGTCTAATCGATAGTGGACAAGCATATAATTTCCTATAATCAGTTTAGGGGGATTTACGATGAAAAGGTTTTTTATTACCTTTGTTGTTCTAGTTACCATATATGTCATTTATATTGATTTAAACGAAGGCACACTCTCCTCCCGAAAAGAACAAGAACCGACAATAGAAACACAGGGCACACCTCAAGATTCGGCCTCATCCTTTGAGCAAAAAGTAAAATCTGGTGACACCGTTCTCTCAATTGTTGAACAATATTCGACTGGCGGTTTATCCGTAAGTCTTGAGACAGTAGTGAACGACTTTCAAAAATTAAATAATGGACTAAAACCGGAAGATATTCAAATTGGCAAAACCTATCTCTTTCCGATTTATAAATAGCATAAAAGAGAACTTCCAAAAATAATCTAATTTGAGGAAGTTTTTTGTTTTAATCAACAAGTTAGTTATCCCCATCCTTGAGGTGCTCCCAGTAAAAAGCTAAGCATTTTTTAGCAAGTTTCTTGTCAATTTCAATGTTTCATTGATACAATAGGTAAGGATATCAAGATTTAAATAAAAAGCTAATTATTTTGGCTTGTCCAATATAAAAGGAGCGAATCACCATTGAGTGAAATTATACATCGTACAAAAACCCGACCAATAAAAGTAGGTAATATCACTATTGGGGGAAGTAATGAATTATTTATCCAAAGTATGACCACAACTAAAACACATGATGTGGAAGCTACTGTAGCCCAAATTAAACGCTTAGAAGAAGCTGGCTGTCAAGTCGTGCGCGTAGCATGTCCAGATGAACGTGCGGCAAATGCTATCAGTGAAATTAAAAAGCAAATAAATATACCACTAGTAGTGGATATCCATTTCGATTATCGTTTAGCTTTAAAAGCAATTGAAGGCGGAGCAGATAAAATCCGAATTAATCCGGGCAACATTGGGAAAAGAGAAAAAGTGGAAGCTGTTGTAAAAGCGGCAAAAGCGAAAGGAATTCCTATTCGAATTGGGGTTAATGCCGGATCGTTAGAAAAGAAAATCTTGGAGAAGTACGGATATCCAACAGCAGATGGCATGGTTGAAAGTGCCCTGCATCATATCAAAATATTAGAAGACCTTGATTTTCATGATATCATTGTTTCCATGAAAGCTTCTGATGTTAATTTAGCAATAGAAGCATATGAAAAGGCTGCAAAGGCTTTTGACTATCCACTACATTTAGGAATAACAGAATCTGGTACGTTATTTGCTGGTACTGTAAAGAGTGCGGCTGGGTTAGGAGCTATTTTAAGCAAAGGCATCGGTAACACTTTACGTATTTCCTTAAGTGCTGATCCAGTTGAGGAAGTAAAAGTCGCTAGAGAACTGTTAAAGTCATTTGGACTTTCCTCTAATGCTGCAACATTAATTTCATGCCCAACATGCGGCCGTATTGAAATTGATCTTATCAGTATTGCAAACGAAGTAGAGGATTATATCTCTACTATAAAGGCACCTATTAAAGTAGCTGTGCTAGGCTGTGCAGTAAATGGACCAGGAGAAGCAAGAGAAGCCGATATCGGCATTGCTGGAGCTCGTGGAGAAGGCCTACTTTTCCGTAAAGGCAAAATAGTCCGCAAGGTTCCAGAAGATACGATGGTCGAAGAATTAAAGAAAGAAATCGATGCAATTGCAGCGGAATACTTTGCAAAAAAAGCTGCAGAAGAAAAAGAGATGGATACTATCAGTGTCCAGCCATAAATTTAAGAAAATCTAACCTCAAATAAGAGGTTAGATTTTTTAATTGCCTTTTCTTGTTAAAAGAATGGAGCAATAAAAATTCCAATGATAATGGAGATAGCACCTAATGCAATAGCCCATGTTCCTAGTGAACTTGCTCCTTTGCTTCTTGCGACGAATCCTAATACTATCCCAACAATCCCTAAAATGATAGGCATTACAAATAAAGAGAGGATAGAAATAACTATCGCCGTAATACCAATCCCTTTACCGCCTACTACTCCCCTGTCTCCCTCCGCATCAGAAGTGACTGGGCGTGTACCAGTAGAAGTCATCGGAGGTGTAGCATTATAAGTCATTGGAGGTGTTATTTCTGCTGATGTTTCTTCCAAATAATCAACAGGTGATTCAGTTCGCTCTCTATCCTGAAAATCGTGACCATATCCTTCATTGCTATTTTGATCTGCCATGATAATCCCTCGCTTTCTTTCATAGGAGCATTTATTATCATCACCAAGTTTTTGATTCGTATGTCTGTTAAAGTTTTACATGATTTCTTCCTTCCTTCTTTCCCTTATCCCTATAATTTGGTAAGCTAGAAAAGAACAACGTGGAAAAGGAGCACAAAATGAAGAAATTGCGTTTTGGAATCGATATTGATGGAACAGTAACCAGCCCAGCTGCATTTATTCCTTTTTTAAATGAGAGCTTTCAATTAAATATTACGCTAGAGGATGTTGTACAGTACGAATTTTACCCTCTTGTAAATGTATCTAATGAGGAATTCGACAAATGGTTTATCGAGAACGAGGCAAGAATTTATACAGCCTCTCCTCTTGCAGAGGGTGCAAATGTTGTTCTCCAAGAATGGGCTGAACAACATGAACTTATCTTTATTAGTGCTAGAGGCGAAGGAATGCTTGAATTGACAAAAGAATGGTTTCTTAATCAAGGTATCAGTTTTAACCATATCGAGTTAATTGGTTCCCATCATAAAATAGCGGCCGCCAAAAAAAATAAGGTCGATATTTTCTTTGAAGATAAGCATGATAATGCAGTGATGCTTCATGAAGAATTAGGGATACCGGTTATTCTTTTTGACACACCTTACAATAGAAAACCAATTCCTAACGGCGTTAAACGCGTAACCTCCTGGAGTGAAGCAAAAAAATGGGTAGATGAATGGGCTAATTCTTCTGTGAAATAACCCCTTCATTTCGTTGCAAAGATACTAAAAACCTATAAAAAACGAAGCGATATCTATGATATGCTTCGTTTTTTAGTTTCTACACTCTGGGCATTTCCCGTAAATTTCAAATTTATGACCAGATACATCGTATCCTTTCAAGCTTTCTGATAACTCTTCCATTGGACAAGTAATAATTTCTTTTGTTTTTCCACAATCTAAACAAATAAAATGATGATGGTGGTGTTGGTGCGAACAAGTAAACCGAAAATGCTTCTCTCCGTTTAATTCCGTCATTTCAAAAATTTCCAACTCTTCAAATAACGATAAATTTCGATATATAGTATCAAAACTAAGACCCGGATAATCATCCTTTAGCGATTCCAGAACATCCTTAGCTGTTAAATATTTATTCTCATTAGAAAATAGTGCTAATATATCTTCTCTTTTATCGGTATGTTTATATCCTTTTTCCTTCAGAATATCAAGTGCAGTTTGTACATTCATTTCTCCACCTCATTTCTTACACTTTTTATAAAATACTTACATGGAATAATGAGGAAAGAAAACATAATATTGATAAATATTTAATTCCCCAATATATAAATATAAATCTATAGTAATCATTACGATTTATTCACAATAAATGATTCAAAATCAGTATACAAGAACGATTGATTGTTGTAAAGATATCTCATTCAGATAAGTTTGCCAAAGAAATCAAAAAAGTTAGCACATTTTTGTTATTCCCCTCATATGTTAGAATGGGGAGTGATGACATGAAAATTTTTGAAAACATAATCAATCATAAAATTAACAACATAACCTCTACTGAATTATTGAAATACAGCAAGCAATTCAAAATTAAAATTACAAATGAAGAAGCAGTAAAGCTTGCTAATCACCTTAACGGCCGAAAAGTGAATATTTTTAAGCCTAATGAACGTGCGCAATTAATTAGAGAGGTAGCTAAATTAACAAGTCCTGCGACAGCAAAAGAACTAAATGATTTATTTAATTTATTTGCCGAACAGTAATCTACTTAACGGAAATAAAAAACGCTCAAATGAGCGTTTTTTTAACTTTCTAGGATTTCTTGCAATAAGTTTTCATTAAAGGTTTTCTTTTTAATCATTTCAATTTCATGTTTATATGGCGCTTTTTTGTTTGTTTTATCGATACCAACATACGGTGTTTCCAATATCTTTGGAACATCCGCTAACTCTGAATGATGAACAATTTTCATTAATGCATCAAAGCCAATTTGCCCGTACCCAATATTCTCATGCCTATCTTTTCTTGCACCAACGATATTTTTGCTATCATTAATATGCAATACCTTTAATTTATCTATTCCAACGATTCGATTAAATTCCTCTAATACCCCATCGAAATCCTCGACAATATTATAACCAGCATCATGTGTATGACATGTATCAAAGCATACAGATAATTTATCATTATGTGTAACGCCTTCCATAATCATCGCTAGTTCTTCAAATGTACGGCCGCATTCAGAGCCCTTTCCAGCCATTGTTTCAAGAGCTATCTGTAAGTTTTCATTTCCTGTTAGTACTTCATTCAAGCCTTCAATAATCTTTTTAATCCCTACATCCGCACCAGCACCTACATGTGCACCGGGATGTAACACGATTTGTTTTGCTCCTAACGCTTCTGTTCTCTCAATTTCACTGCGTAAGAAATTTACACCCAATTCAAAGGTTGCCGGGTTTGTAGTATTGGCAATATTAATAATGTACGGTGCATGTACAATAATATCATCAATTCCATTTTGCTCCATATGAAGTTGTCCTGCAGCAATATTTAAATCTTCTATTTTCTTTCTTCTCGTGTTTTGGGGTGCACCTGTATAGACCATGAAAGTATTTGCCCCATAGGAAGCAGCTTCTTCACTCGCCCCTAATAACATTTTTTTTCCGCTCATTGATACATGTGAACCTATTTTCAGCAATTCAATCTCTCCTCTTCACCTATTTTCTTCTACTCTTAATACGCTTTTCTCTCTTTTTAATTGTTTCTACTTGCTGCTGCATTTTCTTCTTGTAGCCCGGTTTCACTTTTTTCGGTTTTTTGACAAGAGATTTAGCCTTTAAATCAATTTCATCTACTTGTTTTTTGCGGTTTTTACGACGATTGCGATCATCTAATTCAATCCACTCACCTTTTTTTAGATCCATATGCTTAAATTCAACGCCTAGTTTTTCTAATTGATTAAGTTTATCCTCATCGGAAGGCTCATAAATCGTTAATGCAATGCCTGAATATCCAGCTCTGGCCGTTCTACCAACACGGTGTACATAAAAATCCAAGTCTGACGGAAGCTCATAGTTGATAACATGACTGATTCCTTTAATATCTATTCCTCTTGCTGCTAGGTCTGTTGCCACAATATATTGAAACTCTAAATCAAGAATTTGCTTCATTACTTTTTTACGTTCGCGAGGTGTTAAGCCACCATGAATTCTAGCAACTTTAAGACCTTTACTTGATAATCCATTTGCAACTTCATCACACATTTGTTTTGTATTCGTAAATACAATAGCAAGATAAGGATTAAAGCTTACTAATGCCTCATATACCGTTGTAATTTTATCTCGATGTCTCGAAGGAATTAATACGTGTTCAATTTTTGCTGCCGTTAACTGCTTTGGCTCAATATGAATAAAGGTTGGATTTTCTAAATATTTCTTTAAGAAAGGTTTTAATTTCTCAGGTATTGTTGCTGAGAACACAAACATACTTAAATCTTTAGGCATTTTTGCAGCAATTTGATCCACATCTTCAATAAAGCCCATATCTAGCATCAGATCTGCCTCATCTACAATAAGGATTTTTGCTGTATGCACAAATAATGCCTGCTCGTTGACAAGATCATTAATTCTTCCTGGCGTTCCAACAACAATTTGTGGCTGTGTTTTTAATTTTTCAATCGAACGTTGTTTATCCGTTCCCCCAATAAATAATCGCGAAGAAATCGGCTGGGCGGAATGCTTCGTAATTTTCTGTATTTCTTGGTGGATTTGATTAGCCAATTCTCTTGTCGGCGCTGTAATAACTGCTTGTACTGCTTGCTTTTCCGGATTGATTTTTTCAATGATCGGCAATACATAAGAATGCGTTTTGCCTGTTCCTGTTTGCGACTGACCAATAGCGCTTTCCCCTTTTAAGACAAGCGGAATGACTTTCTGCTGAATTTCCGTTGGCTCATAAAAACCTAATTCATCAATTGCATCTATAATAAATGGTTTTAATTCATATTGGTTAAATAGATTATTACTCATATAAAAACTCCTTATTAGCCAGATAAATGAGTGTGCACAGATTTGACATTTACCTATAGCTCTTTTGTCCATCATTTAATTATAATAAAAAATCGCTTAAAAGGCTATAACGTGCGCCCTTTTTATTTTTACCAATGTATTTTACTCTATTTCTAGCTTTTATCTTTCTTTTGCTAGCTATCCAAATTTTCTGTTAAAACCTAAACATATTAGTATCAACTGCATATTCTATAAAGTAGTATAAGTGAAAGGAGGCGTTTTAAATATGATGCCACCAAGACAGCGTGGACCGTTTCAAGGACCGCCAATGGGCGGAAGAATGCCAGGAATGCGAGGTCCTTCAAATTTTCCTGGCGGTCCGATGGGGAGAGGTGCAATGCCAAGCAGAGGAAATGGCGGAGGCGGTGGACTCTTATCAAGGTTACTTGGAGGAGGCAATAATACTGCTGGGGCAGCTACGAATGCTGGAGCAAGAAGTGCCGCTTCTGGAGGCGGTGGATTGCTAAAAACGTTAACTAACCCTTCCTCCATTAATGGATTTTTGGCTAATTCTCAAAAATTCCTTAATACAGCAAGCCAAATCGGTCCCATGATTAACCAATATGGACCAATGGTGAAAAACATCCCTGCGATATGGAAAATGTATAGAGGACTAACAAGTTCAAACAAGGAGACAGAAGAGACAGAAGTTACGGAGCAAAAAACTAGTAAGGAAATAAATGACAAAACCACTAGCAAACCACAAACAAAGAAAAAAGTTAAAAAAACAGAAACAGATCATCATGATTTTGAAACAGAATCATTCTCAGAAAACCCATCTGGTGCCTCAAAACCCAAACTTTATGTATAAATTCAACTGGCCTTAACTAGCAAAAACCTTCAGTATATTAAATTGGATCGGTTTTTGCTTCTATTGGTCAGTATTTTTTTTATCCTTTTTGGCTAACTTATTTTCCAGACACTTATGCTTTGTAAACCTCTCTTATGTTATATATAATAAACATGTTATATTATAAAGGAAATAATAGTATCTATAACTTAATATATTTGTTATATAGTAGGATCATGCAGGAGGAATCGGAGAATGAAAGTTATTAAAATTGCACCACGAGGTTATTGCTACGGTGTTGTTGATGCTATGGTAATTGCTCGAAATGCTGCTTTAGATAAAACATTACCTCGCCCCATCTACATTTTGGGGATGATTGTTCATAATAAACATGTAACAGATGCCTTTGAAGAGGAAGGTATTATCACATTAGACGGACAAAATAGAAAAGAAATATTAGACAAAGTTGATTCGGGAACAATCATTTTCACTGCCCATGGTGTATCACCAGAAGTCCGCAGAATAGCAAAAGAAAAAGGGTTAGTAACATTGGATGCAACCTGTCCAGATGTAACCAAAACTCATGATTTAATTAGCGAAAAGGTTAAAGAAGGTTATTACATCATTTATATTGGAAAAAAAGGCCATCCTGAACCAGAAGGAGCTGTTGGTGTTGCTCCACACGCCGTCTCCCTAGTAGAAACACTTGAGGATCTTAGCGGCTTGGAAATTAACCATGAAAAAATCCTCGTTACCAACCAAACAACGATGAGTCAATGGGATGTAGCTGATTTAATGGAAAGCATTAAAGAAAAATTCCCACAAGCTGAATTTCATAAAGAAATCTGCTTAGCAACTCAAGTTAGACAAGAAGCTGTTGCTAAACAAGCAGGTGAAGCGGATGTATTAATTGTTGTTGGCGATCCTAAGAGTAATAACTCAAATCGATTAGCACAAGTTTCCGAAGAAATTGCCCATACTACTGCTTATCGTATAGCAGACATCTCAGAACTCAAGCTAGAATGGTTGAAAGGAGCAAGCAGTGTTGCAGTGACTGCTGGTGCATCCACTCCAACTCCTATTACGAAAGAGGTAATAAATTTTCTAGACCAATACGATCCAGAAGACGAGAATACATGGCAATTTGAAAAGAAAGTTCCATTAAATAAGATTTTGCCAAAAGTTAAGGCGAAATAATGTATAGAACAAGCACTCTCTTCTTTAAATGGAGTGCTTGTTTTTTTTTGGTACATTCTCTCTTTATGAACGCTTGTTTTCTTCCTTCACTGGTAATTTCGGCGTTCACCCCTTTTATGAACACCACTTTGCTCTCTTCCCTCTCCATTTTCGGCGTTCATTCCTTTCATGAACGCCACTTTGCTCTCTTCCCTCTCCGATTTCGGCGTTCATTCCTTTCATGAACGCCACTTTGCTCTCTTCTCTCTCCAATTTCGGCGTTCATCCCTTTTATGAACACCACTTTGTCCTCTTCCCTCTCCAATTTCGGCGTTCATTCCTTTTATGAACACGCTTTACTCTCTTCTCTTTCCAATTTCAGCTTTCATCCCTTTCAGGAACACCGCTTTACTCTTTTCTCTCTCTAACTTCGGCGTTCACTCCTTTTTCAGCGTACCACCTTAAAAAACGCCCCTTTTATACTTTCTTTACAAAGAAAAAAGCAGACACTCCCTTGGTCTGCACTCCAAAAGTTTGTCCGCTTTTTACCTTAAATCTAGATTATACAAATGTAAAAGGATCGGTGTGAGTTACAGAAGGGAAAATTTCCACCTCATAGCCTTTCTCCTCACACATTCTCTTTAAAACCTTTGTTACACCATTCTTCATCACTTTTTCAACATTGTGTCCAGGATCAATAATATTTAGTCCCACTGCTTGGGCATCATGGGCAACATGATAATACATATCCCCTGTAATATAGACATCTGCCCCTTTCATTAAGGCATGGGAATAATACTTATTGCCATCGCCTCCTAATACGGCTACTTTTTTAACTGGAGAATCTAAATTCCCCACTACACGCACTCTGTCCACTTCAAGAACCTTTTTGACATGGTCAGCAAACTTTCCCAATGTTGTCTCTTCTACTCTTCCAATACGCCCTAATCCTAACTGCTCACCTTTTATCTTTAAATCATAAATATCATAAGCTACTTCTTCATAAGGATGGGCCTTTACCATTGCTTTTACTATTTTCTTTTCTTTCGAAGCAAGATAAACCGATTCTATCTTGACTTCTTCTACTTGCTCCAGCTTATTAACGCTACCTATGTAGGGAACGGCTCCTTCTAATGGTTGAAATTCTCCAATTCCTTCCGTCGAAAAAACACAGTGACTATAATTCCCTATTGATCCTGCTCCGGCATCGCCAATCGACTTTTTCACTTGTTCAACATGTTCTTTCGGCACATATACTACTAATTTCTTTAATTTATCTTCATAAGTAGGAACTAAAACTTCAGCATCCTGTATACCTAAAGCATCACTTAAAAGGTCATTTACCCCACCTTTTGCAACATCAAGATTCGTATGAGCAGCATATACAGTAATATCATTCTTAATTAATTTATGCATTAATTTTCCTGATGGATTGTCCATTGTTATTTTGGAAAGAGAGCGAAAAATAGGAGGATGATGTGCAATGATTAAATCCACCTTTTTTGATATTGCTTCTTCCACTACCTCATCGAGAACGTCTAGAGCAATCATAACGCGTTTAACTGGTCTACTTAAGTCTCCCACCTGCAGCCCGATTTTATCGCCTTCCATTGCATACACTTTAGGGGAAAATTGTTCAAATAAAGATATTATTTCATAGCCATTAATATTCTTCATCGTTTATCACCTCATCCACTAATTTTATCTTATGCTGCAGTTCTGTCCGTTTCTGCGTATTTTCCACAGAATCTGGTGCAGATTCCAACTGTGTAAGAATTCTTTGCCAGTTCTTTTTCTCAAGCTCCCATTTTTTAACGAATGCTGCATCTTTTTCTTTCATTAAAAATGGTCCAAATAATAGGGCACTTTCTTCGTTTAAAGATGGAGATTCCCCTTTTTCCGCTACTAGAACTTCGTATATTTTCCCATCCTCTTCTAAAATTTCTTCTGCCACTAAAGTCCAGTTATTTTTTAATAGCCACTCGCGAATAGAAAATGCACTAATATTGGGCTGAAGGACCAACCTCTGTACCGAATGCAATTTTTCTTTTCCATTTTCCAAAATAGATGCAATCAATGTCCCGCCCATTCCTGCAATGGTAATACAATCTACTTCATTTCCTTCGATTACTTCTAAACCATTTCCTTTTCGTACAGATATTTTCGAAGTTAATCCTTCTTGTTTTACTTGCTTAACCGCTGATTGATAAGGTCCTTCCACCACCTCACCTGCAATGGCAGACTGAACCTCTTTTCTTTTTATCATATAACATGGCAAGTAAGCATGATCTGAACCAATATCAGCAAATTTCGAATTTCTAGGTATGTATTTAGCAACGGTTTCTAATCGTTTTGATAATCTATCTGTATTCATTATATCCCCCACATTTCAAGTTCTAGTTAAACATATACTTGGATACAACAAGTATGACTAATAAACAAGCTCCAATATAAGCAGAAATCGTAAAATATAGCAGTTTAAACCTTTTACCGCATATATACCAAAATAAACAGTTTAGAAATAAAATAATATATAAAAATATTATTTTATTTACAAAAAAATACAAAACAAATGCTACACTGAATAAAAGAAAAATAATAGCAGCAACGGTGGCTGGTATATCTACATTTAACTGTTTTTTATTATACAAAAAAATACCGCCAAAACAAAAAATCAGAAAAATTAGTGAAATAGCCATTTGCAAAATAAAAGACAATTCAGTAAAATATAATAAAAATATAGTTATTGGGATGAAAGAAAAAAATAGTAAAGAAGAAAGTAAGAAACCACTTCTTTTTTTACTAATTGTATTTTCCTCCACCCCATTACCTTCTGTATATAGGGTAAGTAAATAATCACAATAATGTTCTGGAAGCATTTTATTTTCTTTCCAATAAGCGATTTCCTTAACAATAATTGTTTTTCGCTGATCTTGCATTTTTAAGTATCACTTCCTGTAGTTTAATTTAAGTAAACCAAGAAAAAATAAAACCTTAAAAAAAAGAAATAGCCACTTCTTACAGGAAGTAAACTATTTCTTTATAGGATCGTACTTGAAGACCACTTAAACCTTTGGCAACTTATTCTAAGAAATCTTTTAATCGTTTGCTTCTGCTTGGGTGTCTTAACTTTCTTAATGCTTTTGCTTCAATTTGACGAATACGTTCACGTGTAACACCAAATACTTTACCAACTTCTTCTAGTGTACGTGTGCGACCATCGTCTAGTCCAAAACGCAATCTTAATACATTTTCTTCTCTATCTGTAAGTGTATCTAATACATCTTCTAATTGCTCTTTAAGCAATTCATATGCAGCATGCTCTGAAGGAGAAGTAGCATCTTGGTCCTCAATAAAATCACCTAAATGGGAATCGTCTTCTTCACCAATCGGTGTTTCTAAAGAAACTGGCTCTTGTGCAATTTTTAATATCTCTCTTACCTTATCTGGTGATAAATCCATGTCTTCTCCAATTTCTTCTGGAGATGGTTCGCGGCCAAGATCCTGTAGTAATTGTCGTTGAACACGTATCAATTTATTAATGGTTTCCACCATATGAACAGGAATACGGATTGTTCTTGCCTGGTCGGCAATTGCACGCGTAATCGCTTGACGAATCCACCATGTTGCATACGTACTAAATTTAAATCCTTTTTCATAATCAAATTTTTCAACAGCTTTAATTAAACCCATATTACCTTCTTGGATTAAATCAAGGAATTGCATTCCACGGCCAACATAGCGTTTGGCAATACTTACAACTAAACGTAAATTAGCTTCTGCTAAACGACGTTTTGCTTCTTCGTCACCTTGTAAAATACGTTTTGCTAGGTTTATTTCTTCTTCTGCTGAAAGCAAATCAACTCTTCCAATTTCTTTCAAATACATACGAACTGGATCATTTATTTTTACACCTGGGGGAACACTTAAGTCATTTAAATCGAATTCTTCCTCCCCTTTAGCGAGTTCTTGGACATTTGGAGCTTCTTCTTCTCCATCACCAATTAATTCGACTCCCTGATCACCTAAAAATTCGTAAAACTCATCCATTTGGTGTGAATCTAATTCAAAACTAGATAATTTCTCCGCAATATCATCATATGCGAGCACACCGGTTTTCTTACCTACTTCTGTTAATTGTTCCTTTACCTGATCAAGGGTTAGTTCCGTTTCAATCTCTTTTGAACGGGCAGACTTTTCAGCCATTTGTCCCCCTCCTTCCAAAAAATCAAGACAATAATATACCTATTTTAACGTTTTTTCTAATAATAATACTTCCATGCCAATTTGAGCAGCTTTTATATAGTCATTTTGACGTTCTGCTTCTTTAAGCTGTTGTTTTTTTTCCTTTATTTCAAGCAGTTTTTCATAATTAGTAACTTGTTTCATATAATCACTAATCTCTAATTCACTAACCTCTTCATTCACTTCCATCATTTCGATCTCGGCTACAATCCGTTGTAAATCAGGATCATCAATAAAATTCATAAATGAACTTGTATCAGTGCCTAGACCCTTTTCATAAAAAGCTAGGAGATAAGTAAAAATTGCTTGATGTTCATCAATGTTAAATGCTCTTCCCTGTAATGAGCTTTGCACTTTGTAGGCAATATCCTCACTTTTAAACATATGTGCAAGCAGTCTTTTTTCTGCAGTATGATATGCGGGTAGTAAACCAGTTGCTCTTTTTTTTACTGTATATTGTTTTACAGGAACAACTGTTTTTTCATCAACATATTCGTTTGGACTTGATTGTTCCATCTGCATTTCTTGCTGCTTTAATGCCTCTAAAGATAACGAAAATTCATCCGCCAGTTGTCTTAAATAGAGGTCTTTTTCTACCGCCTTATCCAGTTTAGCAATTTCTCCTATTACTTCTTCTATATAGGCGAGTTTATCTCCTTCATTTTGAAGATTTTTCCCTCTTCGATAGTACAGCATTTTAAATCCCATAAAAGGAATACTACCATGAAGAATTTCCTGCTGTAGTTTATCTTCCCCAAATTTGTTCACATAATCATCGGGGTCCATTCCATCTGGTAACATTACTACTTTAACAATACAATTAGCCTTAGTAAGAAGCTGTCCTGCACGAAAGGCCGCTTCTATCCCAGCTGAATCAGAATCATAACAAATCGTTATATTTCGCGCGTTTCTTTTTAGAATTGCGATATGCTCCTCCGTTAAGGAGGTACCCATTGTCGCAACACTATTTTCCACTCCCGCTCTATTAGCAGCTATAACATCTGCAAACCCTTCAAATAAAACAGCTTGTTGTAGCTTCCTTATAATCGGCCTTGCTTTATGAAAATTGTAAAGTGTATTGCTTTTATTAAAAATTGGTGTTTCGGGACTGTTAAGATATTTGGGATTATTATCCCCTAATGCACGTCCAGAAAACGCAATTGTGTTACCATTTCGATCACTGATTGGGAAGATAATTCGATCGCGGAAACGATCAAAATATTTTTCATCCCTTTCACTTTTTACAATTAAACCAGCTTTTTCTAGTAACGAAACATCGAATTTACGTTTCCCTAAAAACTTCACAGCTAAATCCCAAGAGTTTAATGTATAGCCTATTTGGAACTTTTCAATAATAGGTAATGTAAAGCCCCTATTAGTCAAATATTCCAATGCGTGCTGACCATCCTTTGTATTTACGAGCAAATGATGGTAGAATTTAGATAATAATTCATGTGCATCAATCATTTGCTGTAAATCATTGGGGATAGCTGGTTTTTTTTCTAATTCACTGATTTCAATTCCTAAATCAATGCTTGCTCTGTCTGCAAGACTTGTAGCCACTTCTACAAAGGAAGTGCCTTCTAAATCCATTAGAAAGGTAAATACATTTCCGCCTGCATGACAGCCAAAGCAATGGAATATCTGCTTATCTGGCGATACAGTAAAAGAAGGTGTTTTTTCGCCGTGAAAAGGACAAAGACCGATGAAATTGCGCCCTTGTCTTGTAAGGGATACATGTTCTCCAATGACCTCTACAATATCAGTTGCCTGTTTAATTTCATTAAGTTTTTCTTCAGGAATGCGCGCCACCATTTTCTAACACATCTCCCTACTTATTGCCTACTTTAATGAATTATTCGACGTGTCCAATCGATTCTCCTTCATTTTTCGACAAAATCCTTATAAAATTTCTTCTAAATTTTTGTCGATCCTCCTCTGTAAATGGTTTAGGACCTTTTCCATATACCCCTTTTCGCCTTGCTTTAGCAGATAAATAACGCATATCTAATGCAGTATTTATCGTTTCTTCCTCATACATTACCCCTCTTGGTGAAAGAACAGTAACTTGCTTTAGCAATAAGGTGGAGGCCAAGCCAATATCTTGAGTTACGACAATATCCTGTTTTTTGGTAGCATTCATAATAAATAAATCAACAGCTTCTTTATCACTATCCACATACTTCCAGTTTTGTCCGTCATTCTCCCGCTTCATATGGGCATAGGATGCAACGAACTGCAATTCATAATGATAATAAGAAGCTATTTCGACAATATCTTCTTTTACAGGACAGGAATCAGCATCAACATATATCATGTGTTTTCCTAATGTACTATTAATTCTACATCACTCCACATATTCCTTCTTCCTAAATTATTTTTTCACGAAAGAAGTAATGTCGAAAATTTTTTTATCCCTTCCCTTGACTTCTCACAATAAATAGTTTATTCGTAATAAGCCAAGTCTAAACCTAAAACATGATACTTTTTTATCACAATTTTTTATTATAGTATAAATCAGCTTGAAATTCCATCTTTTTTTATCTATAATTATTCCTTTTAGATCATACTAGAACAAAAAAATGCGAAACAAAGCGAATTTTTCTATTGACTGCGGTAAAGCAGCCATAATGAAAAACTTGATTCTACTTTGGAGAACCAAGTCTTTACCAATTGCTGTTTATAGATAAAAACTAATTATCTGCATTATACTTAGAGCGATAATATAAATTGTGGATAATATTTGCTGTTTCTTCCACTGCTTTATTCGTAACATCGATAACCGGACAGCCAATGCGATTTACGATATCATCAAAATAGGTTAATTCTTCTTGTATTCTTTCAATTTGAGCATAGCTTGCTTGATCACTTAGGCCCAGAGAAATAAGGCGTTCTTTTCTAATATTGTTTAATTTCGTCGGGCTTATTTTTAAGCCAAAGCATTTACTTGCTGGTACTTGAAAAAGTTCTTTTGGCGGATCAACCTCTGGCACGATTGGAACATTTGCCACTTTCACTCTTTTATGTGCCAAAAATTGCGATAAAGGCGTTTTGGATGTTCGTGATACACCAATTAAGATAATATCTGCCTTTTCTAACCCTCTTGGATCCCTTCCATCATCATATTTCACAGCAAATTCTATCGCTTCAACTTTTTTAAAGTAATCTTCATCAAGTTTGCGGACAAGCCCTGGTTCATATAAAGGCGTTTTCCCCCATAAAACTTGGAATTGATCGATAATCGGACCAATAATATCACAGGCATATACGCCCTCTTGGCGAGCCAATTCACTCATATAGTTGCGAACCTCTGGTTTAACAAGCGTATAAGCAATCATCCCATGTTCCATTTTAGCTTGCATGACTACTTCATGTATATTCGATTTATCCTCCACAAACGGGAACCTTTTAATTAATACATTTACATTATGTCCAGAAAATTGGCTGATTGCTGCTTTTGTTACTAGTTCAGCTGTTTCACCAACTGAATCAGATACAACATAAATAATTTGTCTTTCAGTCATTATGTTCCTCCACAATTCCTTTACGATTGTTAGACAAGTCTACAAACGCTCTAGTAATATTTGTTTTCGAAACTCTTCCTATTACAAGAAGACCATTTTCATTTTTTTCTACAACTGGAAGTGCATCTATTTCGTGATCCATTAACTTGCAGCCAACATCTACTAAGATTTCTTCTTTAAAGCAATATGTGACATTCGGCATTCTTGTCATAATAATAGCGACAGGCAAAGAGTTTAACTCTTGTTTACCAATGCTTGCTCGTAATAGATCTTTGCGGGAAACAACTCCAGTTAATGTGGAAGCTTCATCAATAACAAAAATAGTTCCAACATCTTCTGTGAACATAATGACAATGGCATCATAGACAGAGGAATTCTCGTGAACAACTACTGGATGTGAATAATAATCTTTCACAAGGATATTACGGATATTATCAATTACTAGCCGCTCTGAGTTCTTGCCCGTATAGAAGTAACCTACACGAGGTCTTGCATCTAAAAAGCCGGCCATTGTTAATATCGCTAAATCTGGTCGAAGAGTAGCTCTTGTTAAGTTTAATTTATCCGCAATATGCTCGCCTGTTATCGGACCATTTTCTTTTACAATTTCAATAATTTTTTCTTGACGTTTATTCAGTTCGATTTCCTATTCACCACCTTCATTTAGGTAACGATATCTACTAACTATTATATACGAAATAGCCAGAATCAAAAGAAAAAGAATCTAAAGATAACTCTTTTGCTACAACCATATTTAACATTCAAGTACATATTCATTATGCCTAATCATAACAAAAGGAAACTAGGTAGGGGAATCCCCTGCCTAGCTTTTTGTTAAACTATCTAGTTACTACTTCACAATTATTTCATTTACACTTGCGAAACCTTTAATATAAGAAGCCATTTCCGCCATTAAATTTAGACGATTTTCTTTAATTTTCTCATTATCAGCCATTACCATAGTATGGTCAAAATATGCGGAGATTGTTTCTTGTAAAGAGAATAATAACTCAAAATACTCTTTTTCTTCCACTTTGGTATTAATTTTTTCTTTAACTGCTGTAAAACGATTATATAGATCACTTTCATATTCATTTTCAAACAAACTAGGATCAACCGCTGAAACGGTTACTGCCTTATTGGAAATATTGATAATTCGACTTAAAGCTTCTATGCCTTCCTTGAAATTAGCATCATCTTTGTGTAGTTCTAGAACTTTTGCCTTTCTTAAAACACTTGCAGCCCCACCGATTTTTTCTGCTAAAACTGCATCAATCATATCATAGCGGATGCCTTGTTCTTGTAAAATATACTTCACTCGTAATTTGAAGAATGACAGCACTGAATCAACTAATTCTTGCCCGGAAACTTTTGACGTATTCTCTATTGCCTGTATCGACAGTTCAACCAATTGCTCAATCGAAATATTCCAGTTTTTATCTATTAGGGTCTGGACAATTCCAGTTGCCTGTCTTCTTAATGCGTAAGGATCTTGTGAACCAGTTGGTACTAATCCAATACTAAAGAATGAAACAATTGTATCCAGTTTTTCTGCTAATGCAAGTACTGCCCCCACATTACTTGGTGCTGTTTCGTCATCTGCATGACGCGGCATATAATGCTCATTAATAGCGTTCGCTACTGATGCTTTTTCTCCCTTTTGAAGGGCATAACGTTCTCCCATTAATCCTTGCAGCTCAGGGAATTCGTAAACCATATTTGTTACAAGATCAAACTTAGCAATTTGCGCAGCTCTATCGACATCCTGTTTTTCTTCAGAAGTTAACTGTAATTCGTCGGCTAACTTAGAAGCAAGTAAACGAACACGAGCTACTTTTTCTGCTAAAGTACCAATTTCTTCATGATATACGATTGCTTCTAGTTTTTTTAGAAGGTCGTCTATCGCTAACTTTTGATCTTCTTTGTAGAAGAACGCAGCATCAGCAAGTCTAGCTCTTAATACTTTCTCATTTCCCCTTGCAACTTTGTCAAGATGTTGATGATCCCCGTTCCGAACAGTTACAAAATAAGGTAACAACTTTCCTTCCTTCGACTTAACTGGGAAATAGCGTTGATGTTCTTTCATGCTCGTAATTAATACTTCTGTCGGTAACTCTAAATAAGACTCATCAAAAGTCCCATATAAGGCAGTTGGATATTCAACTAAATTAGTAACTTCCTCTAACAAATCTTCATCAATTGGAATGATCCAATTGTTTTCTTCTTCTAATTTATTTATTTGTGAAACGATAGCTTCTTTTCTTTCCGCTGCATTAACCATCACATATTGAGCCAACATTTTCTTCTCATAATCTGAAGAGCTTTGAAAGACGATTTCTCCACCTAAAAAGCGATGACCACGTGACTGATTAGACGTTTCTACATTAGTAATAGAGAATGGAATAACCTCTTCTCCAAATAAGGCAATAAGCCATTTAATTGGACGAATATATCGTAATTCATTATTGGCCCAACGCATATTTTTCGGGAATGTTAAACTTAGAATCAACTCTTTTAATTCTGATAATAGTTCACTTGTCTGTTTCCCTTTAATAAATTTTTTAACATGAGCGTATTCCACACCATTTATCTCTTTAAAATAGATGTCTTCTACCGCTAAGCCTTGCCCTCTGGTGAATCCCGCAGCTGCTTTAGACCATTCACCAGCTTCGTTTAATGCAATACGTTTTGCAGGACCTTTTGCCTCTTCTTCCATGTCATGCTGTGATTCATCTAAGCCAGTAACAAGAAGTGCCAATCTACGCGGGGAAGAAAAAGCCTGAACCGAAGCATAACCCAATTGTTTCTCCGCAAGCCAAGCCTCCATTTTCTCTTTTAGTGATTGTATACTAGCAGAGATAAAACGTGCTGGCATTTCTTCTAAACCGATTTCCAATAATAAGTCTCTTTTATTCATGACTTTTTCCCTCCTTACTTTTTAAAATCGGGAATCCTAATTTTTCTCTTTCTTCGTAGAAAGTTTTTGCCACTTTACGTGCTAAATTTCTGCATCTTCCAATATACCCAGTTCTTTCTGTAACAGAAATAGCACCTTTAGCATCCAATAGGTTGAAAACGTGAGAGCATTTTAATACATAATCATAGGCAGGGTGTACTAGCCCTTCGTCCATTTGTCTATGCGCCTCTTTTTCATAGATTGAGAATAGATTAAACAGCATATCAGTGTCAGACGTTTCAAATGTATATTTACTATGTTCAAATTCTGGTTGATAAAAAATATCTTTGATTGTGAACCCATCTGTCCACTCTAAATCAAAAACATTTTCTTTATCTTGAATATAGGAAGCCAATCGCTCAATTCCATATGTTATTTCAACCGATACTGGCTTACATTCAATACCGCCAACTTGTTGAAAATACGTAAATTGAGTAATTTCCATTCCATCAAGCCATACTTCCCATCCAAGACCTGCGCAGCCTAGAGAAGGATTTTCCCAGTTATCCTCTACAAAGCGAATATCATGCTCTAACGGATTAATCCCTAGTGCTCTTAGAGAATCTAGATATAATTCTTGAATATTGTCAGGAGACGGCTTCATAATTACTTGAAATTGATGATGTTGATATAAGCGGTTTGGATTTTCTCCATATCGTCCATCTGCCGGTCTTCTTGATGGCTCTACATATGCAACATTCCACGGTTCAGGACCAATCGCTCTTAAAAAAGTGTATGGACTCATCGTCCCTGCACCTTTTTCTACATCATATGCCTGCATTAGGATACAACCATAGTCAGACCAATGTTTTTGCAATGTTAAAATCATGTTTTGAATATTCATTGCTTTCCTACACCTCCGAATTTATAAAACGTATATTCAGCATAGATTTATGTAGAGTTTGTTCTCGTAAAGAACACAAAAAACTCTCGTCCCTATGCCAAATATCTCTTGACATAGGGACGAGAGTTAACCCGCGGTTCCACCCTATTTGCTGTATAACTACAGCCGCTTTCATACGCAGTTGCTCCAAGAACGCCTTCCTTAACGCTCATGAACTTGGCTTCCACTATCCCAAGCTCGCTTTTCATGAGGTGAATTAAGTACTACTTTCTTTTCAATGCAACACTCTTATTTACATGAATAATAACGAAAAAAATATTAGTTGTCAACCTTGCTTCGATTTCTTCTTGATGAAGATCACTCTTCATTCAATTACTTTTATGTAAAGGAATCCCCTAAATTTTTCATTGATTGAATAAATTTTTTAGATTTCAAATACAATCCAGAATACTCTTCATAATAAGCATCAATAATCATACTCAGCTCTTTCTTAGTGGAATCTTTTACGGAGATACTTCCTAGACGGGAAATATCCATATAATAAAAAACCCGGAGCAGCTTTACTGTAGCCTGTGAGATTTTATAATGATAAGGGTCCTTTTCCAGGCATTGATGACAGATTAATCCACCTTCTCTGATAGAAAAAGAAAAGTGGCCCTCTGTAGCTCCGCAAAAAACACAGCGATCTAATACTGGATATAATCCTAAGCTGTTTAACATTTTTAGTTCATAGATATTTACTAATATTTCCGGATCATATTCTTCATTCATGTAATTCAACGTTTGATATAATAATTCAAAATGATAAGGATTGGGCTTTTTTTCATCTGTACATTTATCTGTAAGCTCTACTATATAGCTAGCATATGCAGTAAGAAAAATGTCTTCTTTTAATGAGCGCATACTCGATATTATGTCCCCTTGCTGTAAAAGCCCTAATCCACTACTTCGCTGGACGAGAAAATATCCATAGACAAAAGGCTGGGTTACAGCAGAAAGCCTGCTGTTAGGCTTTTTTGCACCTCTAGCCATTACCCCAACCTTTCCCCATTCTCTTGTATACAAAGTTACTATTTTATTGGATTCACCGTAATCGATGGATCTAATTACAATCCCTTCACACTTTTCCAGCATCACCATTCACCATCCCTTACTATAAGGACAGTACTATGAAATGGGATAATCGAGTTCCGCTAGTTCCTCTTCTTGCATTCCTGGTATTTCATGATTATGCTTTTCTAATTCTTTAAAGAGTAGATAAGTATCAATGTTACCTGTTTGGGAAAAAACTTTCCAGGTAAAGTCTAACATGTAAAACCCCACCTTTCGATTTTTAACTAGCTGTTTACAACCTTAATCTTATCATAGCCTGTCTTTATAAAATCATGAGACGAAAATATTGCTAATTGATTGCATGTATAATTTTCAAATAACCGAATGCCTTCTTGTTTAATACGTTTTCCTATTGCTGAAATAAAGGAGACAACAGGATTTCCTTCTTTTTCTTATGGCAGCCTTTATAGCTGTTCCGTTCTAATTATTAATATTCGTCTTCTCTAAACCCAAAATCACGCAATTGTGTCATTTTATTGCGCCAATCTTTTTGTACTTTCACCCATAATTCCAAATAGACTTTATTTCCAAGAAGATTTTCAATATCCGTTCTTGCTCTTTTTCCGATTTCTTTCAGCATACTACCTTGTTTACCGATAATTATCCCTTTTTGAGAATCTCGTTCAACGATAATAGTGGCCATTACGTTAATAACATCGTTTGATTTTCTCTCCATCTTCTCAATTACTACTGCGAGGGAGTGAGGAATTTCCTCTCTTGTTAGGTGCAGTGCTTTTTCCCTTATTAACTCAGAAACAATAAAGCGTTCAGGATGGTCTGTCACTTGATCAGCTGGATAAAATTGCGGTCCTTCTGGTAAATACTTTTTGATTTGTGTTAATAATGTTTCGACATTATTTCCTTCTAGAGCAGAGATTGGAACAATTTCTTTAAACGGATACTTCTCTTTATATGATTCAATAATGGCAAATAATTGATCTGGGTGAATCGTATCAATTTTATTAATCACTAAAAATATTGGTGTTTTTACAGACTGAAATTTCTCAAGAATGAATTCTTCCCCTTTACCAAAGCCTTCTTCAGCGTTAACCATAAAAAGGATTAGATCCACTTCTTTCAGTGTGTTCTGCGCTACCTTCATCATAAAATCGCCAAGTCTATGTTTCGGTTTATGAATTCCAGGTGTATCAATGAAAATAAGCTGTGCATCATCTGTTGTAAGTACACCTTGAACTTTATTTCTTGTAGTCTGTGGCTTATCGCTCATAATCGCAATCTTTTGCCCTATTACACGGTTCAAAAATGTTGATTTTCCAACATTAGGTCTTCCTATAATGGAGATAAATCCTGATTTGTGTTCTGTTTGATTATTAATGTTCATTTAAATCCTCCGGTGAAAATGCTCCTGGCAATAACTCTGCCACAGTTAATGTTTGTACGTCGCCTTTTAAATTCGTTAATATTACTTCCATGTCTTTTGGACAAAGTTCAGAAATCACTTGTCTGCAAGCACCACATGGAGAAATTGGTCCCTCTGTATCTGCCACAACAACAAGCTTCTTGAAAGTAGTATCACCTTCTGAGACAGCTTTAAACAATGCCGTTCGTTCTGCACAATTCGTCATACTGTACGCTGCGTTTTCAATGTTACACCCGCGATAAACGACACCCTTTTCCGAAAGCAGAGCTGCTCCTACCTTAAATTTTGAATAAGGTACATACGCTTTCTCACGTGCAAGCTTTGCTTCTTCCATTAGAAGTTCCTTTTTCATACAAATCCCTCTTTTCTTAAAGCAGCTTTTCATGCTATTTCAAGTCCACTTTTGGCTATATCACAAGCCGAAAAGGTTCTTGCTTAGCCAAATACTTTCCCCTTTAGCGCTAAGATTTATTTTAAAATAACTTTTCATTTTAGTGAGTATCTCTTTTTAGTAAGCCCTATTCTCGCCTTACCCATTATTTTAAAGAATAAATGGAACGTTTTCAAACTTCAGTAACACTTAATCTTATGTAAAATGTACTGTCTTAAAATTATATACTAATTTGGAAGCACAATAAAGAGAAAGAAGTAGGGAGTGATTAATGAACGTATAAAACCCCCAAAATAAAAAACTACCTTTTAAAAATTAAATCTTAAACAAATAATTATTTGTCTAAAATTTAATTTTTATCAGATAGCTTTTATTCTCTAACCTGTTATAGCGCTCCATATTTTCGGGATAAAGATGATTCCGCCAATCACAATCGAAAGAATTGCTGCGATAAAAACAGCACCAGCAGCTATGTCCTTTGCCTCTTTTGCCAATGGATGATATTCACTAGTAACAAGATCCACCACACGTTCTATTGCCGTATTTATCAGTTCTAGGCTAATTACTAATCCAATACAAAACGCAATAAACATCCATTCCTGTTTGGACAAATCATTTAAAAGGCCCAATATAATAACAAGAATGGTAATAACCAAATGAATCTTTACATTTCTTTCTTGTTTAATAGCAGTTAATATTCCCAATATCGCTAAACGGAAGGAGGATAATTGACTGTTCTTTCGAATTCTTTTATCTTTGTAATCCGAACTCATCTAAAATATCCTTTTGAAGAGTAAACATCACTTTTTCATCTTCTTCTGTCATATGGTCATATCCTAGTAAGTGCAAGAAGCCATGAACAGATAAAAACCCAAGTTCTCTCATATAAGAATGACCATAATCATTAGCCTGTTCCTCCGCTTTATCGATAGAAATGACAATATCTCCTAACATTCTAGGAAGTCCCTCTCCAACCAATTCCATTTCGCCTTCTCCTAATTCCTCCAGCGCAAAAGAAATAACATCTGTCGGTTGATCCTTTTCTCTATATTCTTTATTTATTTGTTGAATTTGTTCATTATGAACGAAGGTAATGGAAAGCTCAATTTCTCCTTGGAGATTTAGTTTTTCGGCTGCAAATTGTAAGACTTCCTCGATTTTCGCAATTTCACTTTCCTTCACCTTTTCGGTTTCATCAATAAAATCAATTTCTAAATTCATATTCGACTTCCTTTACTTTTTCATTTCTGGATATTCGATTCGCGAATGAAAAATCCCTTTTAACGTTTCACTTAATGTATTTCGAACAATATCTAATTCCTTTAATGTTAAATCACATTCATCCAATTGTCCATCTTGCAAACGGTCAGAAATAATATTCTTAATTAATGAGTCAATTTGCTCGGTGGTTGGTGCATTTAAACTTCTTACAGCAGCTTCTACACTATCCGCAATTCCTATAATTGCTACCTCACGCGTTTGAGCTTTTGGGCCTGGATAACGGTAATCACTTTCTTTTACCTCTCCCCCTTTTTCCTTTGCCTTAAAATAAAAATATTTTAAGAGAGAGGTTCCATGATGCTGTTCGGCAATATCGACGATTTCCTTCGGTAATTTATATTTTCTTAATAACTCAGCTCCATCTGTTGCATGGGCAATAATGATATTTTTACTAGCCTGTGGGGGAATACGGTCGTGTGGATTTCCCATATTCATTTGATTTTCAATAAAAAAATGTGGCCTTTTTGTTTTCCCGATATCATGATAATAACAACCAACTCTTGCCAATAAACCATTGGCGCCAATCGCTTCACATGCTGATTCCGCTAAATTGGCAACCATTACACTATGATGATACGTACCAGGTGCCTCTGTTAAGATTTTACGTAATAATGGATGGTTAGGATTGGAGAGCTCAATTAACTTAATGGTAGAAAGCACCCCAAACCCGGTTTCAAGGAAAGGTAAGAAACCGATTGTTAAAACAGCTGAACTTATTCCGGAAATAACGGCCAGTAAAAGGAATACACCGTATTCTTTTGCACCATAATGTCCGTTTTGCAAATATAAAATCGCTAATATCGTAACAATATTTATGAAAGAAATAAAGAATCCTGCATAAAGAATATTGGTCCGCTGATTTCTTTTATTTAAAAATAAAATACTGGCTAAACCACTAGTAATAATATATATACCCATTCCTACATTAAAAGTTCCAGCAACACCTTCATTAAACATAATCATTCCACAAACCGCAAGCATAATCGTTACTAATAAAGCAGATTTTTCTTCCATTAATATCTTAATTAACATAACCGCCATAGCAGCTGGAAATATATAGCCAATCTCTGTGTATTCAAACTGTTGGAAGGCGCTTATTGTTTTCATTAATACAATCGTTACACTAATTATAAGAAAGAACATTAAATAGAACTGGATATTATTCTCCTTCTCCTTTGATGTTCTTTTAAGTGTATAAAAATAAAGTGCCGCTAGCATCGCCAGGATGATTAAACCTAAACCGATAAATGGCTGAATGGAATTATCGCTGTCTAATAATCCAACAAGTTCAAGCTGTCTATGTATCTCTCTACTTATCAGTTGGCCTTCTTCCACAAGAACTTGGCCTTGAAGTACTCTTATCGGTTCCACACCATCAACAGCTTGCTGACGCATCTCTTCTGTTGCAGTAGGATCGTAAAATTCATTTTGAATGATTGCAAATCTACCTAAATCGATACTTGCACTCTTTAAATCAGATGTTAAACCATCGTTTACCTTTAAGATATCCTCCACTCTTTTTTTGGCATTTTCCACCTCATCTGAAGGAATCTTTCCATTCATTACTGTATGTATAGCTGTAACCGTAATATCTTTTGCGATTTCTAACTGATCTTCCGAATAAGGAATAAGAGATTTTAAAGAGCGGTCCATAATTTCATTCGTTACTTCATTTGTCAGCTTACCTTTTAGTAATTCAAGCTTCTCATCAACGGACGGCTCTTTTATTGATTCTTTATTCTTCTCTTCCTCTTCTGCTTTCTTTCTTTTTTCTTCCAGTTGTTTCTCAACGTCATTATTTACCTCTGTTACAGAATCAAATATAGAAGATATTAAATCCACACGATTCTGGGCAATTTCTTTATTAACCACATAGACATCCTGTACTTGATTTTTTGCTTCTTCCTTCTTTTTCTCTGTACTTTCTTTATCTTCCACCGTTATGGGCGACCTAATAGTTTGATCCGCTACAGAAAATAACTGTACATTTAATTTTTCCGGCTTTACGTTTCCATAGAGTGTAAAGAATAAAATGACACCAAGTAAAACAAAGAGAATTATTTTAAAAAAGGTAATATTCATTAGTTTTATTAAGTTATTACGCATTCTCTGCCAAACGTTCATATTTACCTCCTATTTCAAAAAATAGGTTCACTTGCTTATTCTATCATCTTAAACCTATTTTTTAATCCTTAACCTATCTAGATGTAAATTCTCCTTCTAAAAGCTGATTCAAACACTTATTACTTTCCTCAATAGATAAGTAAAACCACTATTAATTAAAAAGAAAAAAATCTGATGATATGTAAAATGATAACAGTTTTTTCGATCGTTTTCATCCTTTTTCGAATATTTCATGTATCTTGAATGTATCCAATATAGAAAGAAGGACAATATCGTAAGTTTGAATAAACTTACGATATTGTCCTTCTTTTCTTTTACATAACTTGCTTTCCATATGCATGAATAATTTTTCCGACTAATGGATGTCTCACTACATCGCTTTCTTCTAAATGAACAAAACCAATCCCATTTACATTTTGCAGAATTTGTTCTGCAACTACTAAACCTGATTTAACGCCCTTTGGCAGATCTATTTGTGTTTTATCACCTGTAATTACCATTTTGGATCCAAAACCAAGTCTTGTTAAAAACATTTTCATTTGTGCATGGGTTGTATTCTGTGCTTCATCTAATATAACAAAAGCATCATCCAATGTTCTCCCGCGCATATAGGCAAGTGGAGCTACTTCAATTGTATTCCTTTCAATCAAACGAGCAGTATGCTCCATACCAAGCACATCATGCAATGCATCATATAACGGTCGTAAATAAGGATCTACTTTTTCTTTTAAATCTCCTGGCAAAAAACCTAAACTTTCCCCCGCTTCCACTGCAGGTCTTGTTAAAATAATTCTATTTACTTTCCCGCTCTTTAAAGCATTTACCGCCATCACAACGGCTAAATACGTCTTACCTGTTCCTGCGGGACCAATCCCAAAAACTAGATCATTTCTTCTAATCGTGCGTATATACTCGCTTTGGCCGATCGTTTTTACTCTAATTGATTTTCCTTTAATCGTTTTCGCTATTTCTTCATCGTATAGTGACCCAAAATATTCAAGCGTTCCTTTCTTTGCCAAAGAGATCGCATACACCACATCTCGTTGACTGATGGAAACACCCTTTCGGATTACTTGTAAAAGTTTATCAACAATATCCCCAACGAGCTCTATTGAATCAGGATTCTCAGAAGAAACAAGCAGCGTTTCTCCTCTCGTTACGATGTTACAATCTAATTCTTTTTCAAGCACTTGCAGATTGCTATCTCCATTACCAAGTAAAGCAATTGCTTCGTTTGGATCTTTCAACTTTACATTCATCGTTTTTAAATCTTCTGTCATTCTGTATCTCCTTGAGTTAGAGGTTGTGCTTTCGCAATGTTTTCTATTGTTGTAAAAGCTATATTTAATTTAACTTTACCACTCTTTATATCTTGTTGTAAAATTTTTTCCTCCTTAATTTTCCCATCTTCACCAATTCGTTTCATAATATCCTTTCTAGCATCCTCCTTCCCTTTCTCGATAGCTTCCTTCTCACTATATCCTCTTGTTACAATCTCTTTTTCCCGATATGTTTTATTTACAATCTTAATTGGTAATTCCCATTTAAAAAACTTAACGTTTGACTCATTCTCCTCTTCCTCATATTCCTTATACTCTATTTTGCCAAACCCCCATACAGGAATACTCCACTTACCAAGCTTCATATAAATTTTTTGCTTTTCCGCTCCATTAAATACTTGGAAAGTAGTTTTCAAAGGAACAGTCACTTCTGTCGTATACCACACTTCTCCCCATACTTTCCCTTTAGCAGATACGCTTTTCGCATGATCTTCATTCCCTATTTTGCCTGCAACTAACAATTGTCCTTTTCTCACAACCTCATTGATGGCATATCGTTTTGTACCAGATTCCACAAAATCTGTTACAATTGTCGCTTTCTTCGTCGCTATTAAATTTTGCGGACCAGCTTCTTTCTTTTTCTTCGGCTCGTTTTTTTCAACCACCTGAAAATGATAAGTTGTCCCTTTTAACTCCACACCAATCCATGTAATTGCATCAATATTATTCGTTAATTCCGCTTGGATTTCATCTAATTCCTTTGCAAAAAACTGTGATTTACCAATTTTTATGTCCATCTTATCCAGCTGCTTACGAATTTGATATTCAGTCGCCGGATTCGCTCCCTTGATTTCTATTCCCCAGACCATATTGGATAAAGTAAGAACTAGTCCTAAAAAAAGGAATAACCCGAGCACAAAACCGCTGTTTTTCCACATTCTTTTATATAGAAACGGAGCTCCAGCTCGGCGCTGAAACTCTATTTTTATACCGCTCCCTCTAACTAAATGACGAAGAGAATGGATATTCTTTAGACTAATCTGAAAGGTTACAGCTTGCGGTCCGTGCTTCTTTACGTTCCAAACAGACATACCATTTTTTAATAACTTATTTAAAAACCTTTCTAAACCTTTGCCTGTTGCTTTCACTGTAATAATCCCTGTTAAATATTCTATCCAATGATTTTTCATAATTTCCTCCCAAATCATTCATTTATGTATAAAACTTGATCTATTTTCCCTTCTAATAATATTTCTTCTGGTAAAATTGTCTTTATAACAAACCCTTTTCCTTTAATCAACAGCTGCCCTTGTTTTAAAAGCAATCGCAATTCTTTATCTGAAAAGGTTATTAACCCTCGGTGGTTCTCTACATAAATATGTATTTGTCCGATCATTGTGATTCTAGGTAAGTCCATCATGACATCTTGAGGAAGTTCTAAATTTTTTATCATCCAGTTCCGCAAGTTGTGTCCCCATTTTTTAGCCATAAAAAAAGAACCCCCTTTCCTCTCTTTTATGAGATTCTCTGGATAGACAGTACGCTTTCTTACACTTACTATCATCATATTCACGGAGTCCTACATTATGCTAAGAAAAACTTTTACATCGCGCATTCGCGGACATTTTCTTCAAATTATCCTTTTATACAAAAAAGAGCTATTATCTAGCAAGTCAATTCTCCAAAGAGAAATAACGCTCGATAATAACTCTCTATTGTTTTTATTTTCTATTTGTTACTCTGTGTTGCATTGAAGCTCGATGTGGATTTCTTGAACGAGGCGATGCTAATACTTCCGAAAATACTACTGCCTGAACAATATTATCCTTTGTAAATAAGCCTTCAGACTCTTTAGGAAATTGGTTCTTATTTAAAGTTGGTCCTGAAACGACTCTATTTCGTTGTTTTTCCATCATTTTAATCTTCTTTTGTAAACTTGCATTTTCCCTTTGCAGCCTTTCCAGCTCAGAAAGCGGCTTTTCCTCCTGAACCACTTTTTTGGGCCTTACAGGGGCAGTCATGACTTGTCGTTCTCTCTCCACTTCTGCATTTACTTGTTTTGGCACCTGTGGACTCTTTGGTTTGGGCACCTGCTTTTTTTTACTATTATCAAAAACAGAAGAGAAGAGAAAAACTACAACCGCAATTATAATTGGAAGGATTTCCAAATCTTTTCCCTCCCTTTCTTAAAGTTTACTCATCATCTTTATTTTTCTGGTCATCTGTTAATTTACCGATAGAGCCTCTCATTTCTGTATCAGCCGTGATATTTTGTAAATTCATATAGTCCATTACTCCCATATTCCCTGAACGCAACGCATCAGACATAGCCATAGGAACTTCCGCTTCTGCTTCGACAACTTTCGCACGCATTTCTTGAACTTTTGCTTTCATCTCTTGTTCTTGGGCAACAGCCATCGCTCTACGCTCTTCTGCTTTTGCTTGAGCAATTTTCTTATCTGCTTCTGCTTGCTCTGTTTGTAATTCAGCGCCAATGTTTTTACCGATATCTACATCTGCAATATCAATCGATAGAATTTCAAAAGCTGTACCAGCATCCAACCCTTTAGATAAAACGGTTTGAGAAATCATATCTGGATTTTCTAATACTTTTTTATGATTATCAGAAGAACCAATTGTCGAAACAATACCTTCCCCAACTCTGGCTACAATCGTTTCTTCACCAGCTCCACCTACTAGTCTTTCAATATTAGCACGAACAGTAATTCTTGCTTTCGCTTTTACTTCAATACCGTCCATTGCAACACCAGCGATAAAAGGTGTTTCAATTACCTTTGGATTAACACTCATTTGTACGGCTTCTAATACATCACGCCCTGCTAAATCAATTGCAGCACATCTTTCAAATGTTAGCTCAATATTAGCACGATGGGCAGCAATCAAAGCATTTACGACCCTATCAACATTACCACCGGCAAGATAATGACTTTCTAATTGGTTGATTGTTACATTTAATCCCGCTTTATGGGCTTTAATCAACGGATTTACAACGCGACTTGGTATAACCCTTCTTAAACGCATCCCTACTAATGTAAAAATGCTAATTCTCACTCCGGCAGCTAAAGCAGAAATCCAGAGCATTACTGGCACAAACGTTAATAGCACCCCTAATAAAATAATTGCCAATACTACAACAATAATCCAAAATATTTCAAATCCGCCTACTAGCATTACTCATCCTCCTTTTGTATATCTATCGTTAGTATTTCCCTTACAACAATTCTTGAACCTTCTGCTTTTACTACTTTTACTTTCTTACCTTTATCAATAAAACTACCATCACTCACGACATCGATTCTTTCATCCTCAATAAGTATGACTCCGGCAGGACGTAAGGCAGTTAAGGTAACGCCTGTTTTCTCCACCAAATCATTGCGGTTCTGATTAGAAACATACCCACTTTCTGTATTGGTTGAGTCTGTTAATATGATTTTTTTAAAGAATTTCATTTTTCTACCAAACACCTTTACTAATAAGATAGATGCTATAATCGAAACTCCTATTGCGATTGCAAGGCTTATCCCTATGACCGCAATATCTCCACTTGCAAGAAACATGCTTGCAATGACAGCAACAATCCCTATTGCTCCAGCCATTCCACCGACGACAAAGAATTCCAGTATAATTAAAAGGATTCCAATCACAAAGAGAATGAGACTTTCGTATCCTGCAAGTCCTGCAACTAAATGACCATAGAAAAAGAGCAATAAAGCAGATATTCCCGCTATTCCCGGCAGTCCAAATCCAGGTGAATATAATTCGATGATTAACCCGAGACTCCCAATTGATAATAAAATAGGAATGATAATAGGATTTGTTACAAACCTTGCCATTTTCTCTGCAAAGCTTTCATCAACTTTTTCTATCTTTGCATTCTGTAACCCTAAATGATTTAGCACATCATCTAAACTATTTACTGTACCATTGGAATAATTTATCTCTTTTGCTTCAGATGAAGTTAAAGTTAAAAACTTGCCAGCTTCCTTCATACCTGGAATAGAAATAGATTTATCTGCCATCGCCATTGCATAAAGTGGATCTCTCCCTGTTTTTTCTGCTGCCCCTTTCATGGCAGAGATCCAGTAAGATTGAGCTTTTTCCTCTGCTGCATTCCCTTGTCCGTCTATCACGCCAGAGGATCCTATTCTTCCTCCCTCCACCATGTAGATCTCATCGGTATTTAATGCAATATAGGAACCAGCGGAAATGGCATCTTGGTTAATAAAAGTAACCGTTTTTATGTCGGTTTCTGCAATTCTCTTTCCTATTTCAATAGCAGCCGACACATCTCCGCCAGGTGTATGCATATCAAAGACTATCGCACTAGCCTGATTTTCTTCTGCTTCGGTAATTGCCCGATCTATAAACTGACTTAACCCTTTTTCAACCGTATCCTTTATTGGCACTACATATACTTTTTCTTCATTATTAGCGTAAATGATACTAGGAATGAAGGATAGAAAAAAAATAAAAAGAAGAGGAATCATCCATATTTTCTTTTGTCTTCTCAAATTCTCCCTCCTTTCCTAAATGGTAATAGAAAAATGTTATGGCTATGTATACGTTTAACTAAATAAAAAGTTTCATTTTTTAAAAATTTTATTTAGTTAATGATTTTTATCGTTAAATCGAGAAAAACAAAGGATAAGATATGGTCCTACCGAAGGAAAGCAACAGAGTTACTTTTTTAATAAAATCATCTATTTTTATTATATGTTATATTAGAAATAGATAAAACAAAAAATCTATTAACTATGTAAAAAGGCTGCAGATATAATCTGCAGCCTTTAAAACATAAACTTATTTATGAAAGGTGTTGTTGTACAAGTTTATTTACTAGTGAACCGTCTGCTTTTCCTTTAACTTTAGGCATTAAAGCAGCCATCACTTTTCCCATTTCTTTCTTTGAAGAAGCTCTAGTATCAACGATTGCTTGTTTCACAATCTCTGCTAACTCCTCTTCTGAAAGTTGTTCTGGCATATATATTTCAACATGTTTTAACTCCGCACGTATTTTGTCAACAAGATCTTCACGACCTGCTTTCTCAAACTCATGGAGGGAGTCTTTGCGTTGTTTTACTTCGCGAGAAAGGACAGATAACTCGTCTTCTTCAGAAAGATCTCTACCAAGCTTAATACTTTCATTCTGAATGGCAGCCTTAATCATTCGAATTACAACTAGTTTATCTTTTTCTTTGTTTTTCATCGCTTGCTTCATATCATTATTTAAGCGTTCGAGAAGACTCAATTTTGCTACACCCTCTCTTAGAACTTACGTTTTCTTGCTGCTTCTGATTTTTTCTTACGTTTCACACTTGGTTTCTCGTAGAATTCGCGCTTTCTAGCTTCCTGCAAAGTACCAGTTTTTGATACTGAACGTTTGAAGCGACGAAGAGCATCTTCAAGCGATTCGTTTTTACGAACGACGGTTTTAGACATTCTCTTTCCCTCCCTCCGAACACAACACACTAACATCAACATGGTTTCCATGTACCTTGACATTATAATATATCAAAGTTACAAGGTCAACTGTATTTGACCTAGTTAGACAAAATGTTTTAAAAAAACGTAAAAAAAAGGTGTTTTATATAAGGAATTAGCCTTTTTCTCCCTCCAATCCCTTCTCTTTTTGTATTTTTCCCTCTATCCATTTTTTTAAACACTCTGTCCTCTAGTATAAGTGCCAGGTTTGTCCTTATTAATTAGTTAAAAATGACATGTCCGCCTTCTTTATTTCATATAGTTCTGATAAGGAGGAAGTCTAGAATGATTTATCTTATACTTTTTATTATACTTATTCTTTTATTTATTTATGGGATGACCCTTTTACGGACAGGTTTATTTAATTTATCTTCTCAATCACTAAAAAACTCGCTCGAAAAATTGACAGATAAGCCATGGAAGGGGTTACTTGTTTCTATTATTATTACAGCACTTCTTCAAAGCAGCGCTGCCGTTATGGTTTTAACGATTGGACTAATTTCAGCACGAGTCTTAACCTTTCCTCAATCTATCGGGATTATTTTAGGAACAAATATCGGAACCACATTCACAACTGAATTTATTACTTTTAACATGAATAATTATCTGCTGCCACTTGCCATCCTAGGTGTGCTCTTGATTATCATTAACAAATATCAATTAAGAAGTATCGGCTTCATTTTATTCGGTATTTCCATTGTCTTTACAACCATGCGAGGCTTTAAATATTTCGCTGGAATGATGGAACATCATCCTGCATTAAATTCCTTTTTCCTTTCATTAGCAGACCGTCCTTTCATCGCCCTTATAGTTGGCATTATTATAACTGCCCTAATCCAATCAAGTACAGCGACAATTGGTATTATAATGGGCTTTTTATCAGCAGGATTGCTTCCAATTGAAATTGCTATAGCCATTATGTTGGGGTCTAATATTGGTTCCTGTATAACTTCTTTTTTAGCCTCAATAGGCACAGAAAAAAGTGCAAAACTCTGTGCTTATGCCCATATTTGGTTAAATATTGGAGGGGTCATTTTGTTTTATCCATTTATCAATGATTTAGCTGCTATTGTCAAAAATATGACAGCAGAAATGGATGTTCAATTAGCTCATGCAAGCCTATTATTTAATGTTCTGTCCTCGCTCCTAGTTCTACCCTTTGCCGAGCGCTTTGGCAAATTGATTATGCGATTACACAGCTGATGGATTATAGTGAAATGCTAAAAAGAGAGTGGGACATAAGTATTTCAACTAAATCTAACCCCGAACAATTATACGTACACATTAAAAAAAATTCGTATAATTGTTTGTGTTTTTTATTATTTTAAGAAAGAAGGTATGTGGTAATCACCCGCAGCCTGAATACACTTCGCTTTCCATGGGGCGAGCGCCAAACCTCCTCGTTCTGAACTGCACCCCAATTGTTAGACACTATCTACAATAATTGGAGGTGCAGTTTTTTTGTCCAAATTTACTGCGGAAATGAAGCTACAAGCCGTAACTCGCTATTTAAGCGGAAAAGAAAGTTACAGAGAAATTGGAAAATCAATTGGAATAGATCACAAATCGATTGTTAAATGGGTAAGACAATACAACTACAATGGTGCAGAGGCATTGATGAAACGTTGTACAAGTTATACACAAATGTTTAAACTAGAAGTACTACAATATATGACTGAAAATGGTACTTCTCTATGTGAAACGGCAGCTATTTTTAATATCCCAGCGCATTCCACTCTAGCTGTTTGGAAAAGAAAGTTTGAAACACAAGGGATAGAGGCCCTTCAGTCACAGGAACAGGGGCGTCTATCCATGAAAAAAGATTCAAATAAACAAAGTTCTACTGATCGTTCTTTTGAAGCACTAGAAGATCGAATAAAACAACTGGAAATGGAAAATGAGTATTTAAAAAAGTTGAATGCCTTAGTTCAAAACAAGGAAAAATCACCAAACAAGACAAAGCACAAGTAGTCTATGAGTTAAGGCATAAGTATTCGGTGAAGTCACTCGTAAAACTCGCTGGCATTCCACGCAGCACCTATTATGATTTAGTAAAACGAATGAATCGACCTGATCCAGACACCGATATAAAAAGAGAAATCCAAGCCATTTATGAAGAACATCAAGGTCGTTACGGATACCGACGTATTCGGGATGAGCTAGTGAATCGTGGAAAAAAAGTAAATCATAAAAAGGTTCAACGAATCATGAAAGAGCTGGGTTTAAAATGTCTAGTGAGGATGAAAAAATATAAATCTTATAAAGGCACAGTCGGTAAAATTGCGCCAAATCATTTAGACCGTCAATTTAGTGCGGACGCACCAAATGAAAAATGGGTAACAGATATTACAGAATTCAAGTTATTTGGGGAAAAGCTGTATCTATCGCCTGTATTAGATTTATTTAATGGGGAAATTATTACGTATACCATCGGTTCTCGACCAACGTATTCATTAGTTTCGGACATGTTAGAAAAAGCATTAGAATCCTTACCAAAAAGGCATCAATTACTCATGCATTCCGACCAAGGTTGGCATTATCAAATGAAACAATATCGCAACTTGCTTCAAGCAAAAGGGATTAAACAGAGTATGTCACGTAAAGGGAACTGTTACGATAACTCTGTAATGGAAAACTTCTTTGGGATACTGAAGTCAGAACTCCTTTATTTTAAGGAATTTGAAAGTGTGAACCACTTTAAACTAGAATTAGAAAAATATATAGAATACTATAATAGAAAACGGTTAAAGGGAAAATTCAAAATGAGTCCGGTACAATACCGAACTCATTTTCAACAAGTTGCCTAATGAAATAACTGCGTCTAACTTTTAGGGGTCACTGCAGCTTGCCGAGGAGGCTTAGGTTGCTCCCCGCGGAAAGGGAGTGTTTGTAACGCAATGGAACGAATTGGATTCACCACTAAATTAGAGATTGTTCGTCTTTATCCATTATTTATTTTGCTTTGTCCCACCCTCCTTTTTTTACATAACCTTCAATAAATCATATTGTGATTGATATAAATGATAATACAATCCTTTTTGTGCCATTAACTCATCATGGGTGCCTTTTTCTGCAACTCTCCCACCATCCACATAAAATATTTGACTACTATTTTTAATTGTTGATAGACGATGGGCAATGATGAAGGATGTCCTTCCTTTTAACAATTCAGTAATTCCTTCTTGGAGAAGTTCTTCCGTCTTTGTATCAATGCTGCTGGTTGCTTCATCTAATATCAATATTTTGGGATTTGCTAAGAGAGCTCTTGCGAAAGATATTAACTGCCTTTGCCCCGCTGATAAAGTACTACCTCTTTCTTCTACAACAGTATGATATCCATCCTTTAAGTCTTTTATAAAGTCATGTGCTCTAACAATTTTAGCTGCGGTAATCACTTCTTCTTCCGTTGCATCTAGCTTTCCATAGCGAATATTATCTAGAATGGTTCCAGAAAATACAAAGGTATCTTGAAGCATCACACCCATTTGCGACCGTAAAGATTTTAATGTTACATCTCTTACATCAATCCCATCAATTTTGACACTGCCTTCATTTACATCATAAAACCTACTTAACAAATTTATAATAGTAGATTTACCTGCACCTGTGGGGCCGACTAAGGCGATACTCTGACCTGCATTAATATGAAAACTGACATCACTAAGTATGTTTTTCCCTTCTTCATAACGGAAGGTAACTCGTTCAAAGGTGACATTCCCTTTAATCGTTGGCATTGGGATTGCTTTTGGCTGATCCTTAATATCTGGTTCAACATCCAGAGTTTCAAAAATACGTTCCAAATAAGCAGAAGCAGTGATAAGCGCATTATAGAAGTTCCCCATATTAATAACTGGGTTCCAGAAATTATTGACATAGCCAATAAACGCTACAAGTGTACCTGTACTAACATCTACCCCAATTTGCCGTATTCCTACGAAGTAAATTAAACTTGTTGTTAAAACAGAGATATTTTGAACACCTGGCCATAGAAGAAACTGGATTGAAACTGCCTTAAGCCAAGATGTTCGGGTTTCATTGCTTACTTCATCAAAAATTTCAAAATTCTCTTCTTCCCTTGCAAAGGATTGCGTAATTTTTATGCCGGCAATACTTTCATGAATATAGGCATTCATATTGGATTGTTTATTGCTTAACACTTGATACGCTTTTCTCTGCATATTTTTGATTACCCATACTAAGACTCCTAAAATCGGCAGCAGTGCTAAACTATATAATGTTAGTTTTGCGTCGATGGCAAACATAAACATTAACGTTATAATGACACTGATGATATCAGAGATCAGGTTTATCAGCCCATTACTTAATAGATCACTTAATGTATTAATATAATTAACGACTCTGATTAAGATTTTCCCATGAGGGCGATTATCAAAATAGGAAAAGGGCAGCTTCTGTAAGTGCTGAAAAATATCTAAACGCATATCCTTTAGAATATTTTGACCGATCTGCGTAATCCATTGAATGCGATACCGCATACATATACCAATTACAAATAGAGAAAGAACAAATAAAATACTAATCCCGATTAATAATGGAATATTTTTATCTGGGATAATTTCATCAATTGCTATTTTTGTAAAAAACGGACCGAGCATTCCTGCCACGTTGGCTGTTAAGATGATTAGCAATGTAATAAACAATGCCTTCTTATAAGGTTTAATATAAGCACCAATTCGTTTATAGTGACTCCAGTTAAATTCGGTCTCTAATTCTTCGTCGACATTAAACTTATTACGGGCCAATGGCTGCTCCTCCTTCTTCCTGCTCTACTAATCCTAATTGTCTTCTATACACATCGTAATACATCCCTTTTTTCGCCACAAGCTCTGTATGTGTCCCTTGTTCTTTCACTTCCCCTTTGTCAAGAACTAAAATAAAGTCCGCATCCCTTACAGATGAAATACGGTGTGCAATAATGAAGGTTGTTTTATCTTGTGTCAATTGATTTAATTCCTTTTGGATTTTACTTTCTGTTTCCATATCTACAGCAGATGTTGTATCATCTAATATCAAGATAGATGGATCCTTCGCTAACGCTCTTGCTAAGGAGATTCTTTGCTTTTGACCACCAGATAATCCCACCCCGCGCTCGCCTACGATTGTATCGTACCCTTCCGGCATTTTAACGATAAAGTTATGGGCATCGGCAATCGCAGCCACACGCTGTATTTGCTCCATGTTTAAATATGGTTTTCCAAAGGAAATATTTTCTTCAATTGTATTTGAAAATAAAAAAATGTCTTGCATAACCATCGAAATTTGATCGCGAAGCTTCCTCACTGGCCATTCTTTTGCATTTATTTGATCAATTAATACTTCTCCTTCTGTTGGATCATAGAATCTTGCAATTAAATTAACAAGCGTTGATTTACCAGATCCGGTTTCCCCTAAAATCCCAACAGTTTGCCCCGGTCGGACGGTAAAGGAAACATTTTTTAAGATAGGGGTTTCAGGGTCGTCGGAAAACGCAAAAGAGACATCTTTAAATGTTACATATCCAGCAATTTGCTTGCCTTTCTTTTTGTCTTCTACCATAATTTGTGGTTCCGTTATTAATAAATTTCTAATTTTTACACAAGATGCATTAAATCGCTGTACATCATTTATCAACCATCCACTCATGCGCATTGGCATATTTAAAAGCCACATAAATCCGTTAAATGCAACCAAGTCACCTATGGACATATTCCCCTGTATAACAAATAAGCCACCTAATAATAAAGTAATGACAGCTAATACTCCGGCAAATCCGTCCAGCCATGGCAAATACTTTTTAGAAACATTAGCAGAATCAAGATTACGTTTTCGATAGTCATCATTAAAATGATTAAATTTTTCGATTTCATACTCTTCCCGAGAAAATGCCTTAACTACTCGGTTGCCGCTAATATTTTCTTCCACCATGGAATTTAGTCTGGAAAAACTTTCACGGATTTCTAGAAACACTGGATGAGCTGCTTTGGACATTTTTTGTGTAAAAATAAAGATAAACGGTGTAACAGCAAGTAATGCTAACGTTAATTTCCAGTCGATGTTCATCATTACGATAATGGCAACGACAAACCAGATAACACATTCAGCAATATTATAGCAGACCCATGAAACAAAATGGCGTATAGCGTCCATATCACCAGTCATTCTCGCCATAATATCACCTACTCTATTATGATTAAAAAAGTCAAAATCAAGCTCTTGAAGCTTTTTATACATATCTTGCCTAATATCAAACTGTGCGTCTTGACCAACATATTCATATAACATTTGATAGATGTAACGAGTAACAGTTCTGATCAGTGTCGCTCCTATCATTGCTAGTAAAATAGGTACTAAGAGTTGGACTTGATTATTCTCAATGACTTCATCAATTAATCTTCCGCTTAAAATAGGAATAATCACTACAAAGAAAGAATTTGCTAATAAAATCAAGGATGCAACAATTACTTTTTTCTTATTCTTCTTTACGTAACTCCAAATCCATTGGTAATTATTCAATAGGAATCTACACGCTTTCTTTTTTTAATTTGTTTACTTCCAAAATAATATTTCAAAAGATAGCTAAATATACTTATAAATAAATTTTCCGAAGAGGAGATTTTTCCTTCTCCTTAACTATGGGTAATCGCCTTTAATAGGCTTGGTAAAATTTTTTCACTAAGTAAAATCAATAATATCTCTTAAAACATGTAAAGGTGTGTATACAAAATTTATAATCATTTTTACTTTCTCTCCCATCCTCGGCGCTGTTCTCCAATTATTACAAACAGGCAGCAAATGACTTAATCATAATCCTCCTTTTTAGCCATGAATAAACGCAATAAATGGGAACGTTACCATTTTATAATGTTATGCGATAAGAAATGAGAAAACCTTTTCTTATCACAGATTAATTTTAGTCACGAAGATTTGACGTAACTAGTACTTAAATTGTATAATTATGGACAAAATTTGACTTGAAAGGAGTACATTGAATGTTATACTATCAATCAAATTATTTTGGACAAAATGGAGATTTTGATCGTATATCAGCATTCAATCCTACCAACCTGCCTCATTTTCACCGCAGCTTGGAGCTGGTGATGGTTGATAAAGGCACACTGGAGCTTACCATACAAGATAAATCTTATACTCTCCACGAAGGAGAAAACGCTCTCATTCTTTCGAATCAAATACATAGTTTACAAAGCAATCAGAAAAACCACGCCTGGATTTATGTTTTTTCTCCAGAATTGGTTAATCAATTTTATCAGCTTAGTAAAAACAAAGATTTAATTCATCCAATATTTCAGTTACAGGCTGCCACAAGAGAGATGATAAAGGAGATATTCTCCAACAATAATAGTTCGATGTTTGCCAAAAAAGGGGTTCTGTACTTAATTTGTGCGGAATTGCTAAATCAAACATCTTTCAAAGAGGAAACAAGGAGAGATGATTATTTATTACATGATTTACTGAACTATATCCAAAATCATTTTACCGAGGAGCTTTCCTTAAAGGATTTATCACAAAAATTTGGATACGATTATTCCTACCTATCAAGATTTTTCACGAAAATACTGCATATACCATTTGTTGATTTTGTGAATGGGCATCGTGTAACCTTGGCCTCTCAATTATTAAAAACAACGGATAGTAAAATTACCGAAATTGCCGATATGGTTGGCTATCGAAACATTCGCAGCTTTAATCGAAACTTCGAAAAAATCATGAACACTACCCCAACTAATTATCGAAAAATTTATATGGAAAGTTATTAATGACACAGCAGCGATAGATTGACAAAAAAATCCTTAGAAAACAAATAATTGTTTTCTAAGGATTTTTTAAAAGGATATATTAATAATCACTATTGCTTGTCAAACCATTCACAATTGCAACTCCAGAGCTTGCTCCGATTCTAGTAGCCCCAGCAGCAATCATTTTCTCCGTGTCTTCACTGCTGCGTACACCTCCAGAAGCTTTCACACCTATATCTGGTCCAACTGTTTTTCTCATTAATGTTATGTCCTCAACTGTTGCTCCGCCTGTTGAAAATCCTGTTGATGTTTTTACAAAGTCAGCTCCTGCTTCTACTGCTAATTTACAAGCAATTTCTTTTTCCTCATTTGTTAGGAGACTAGTTTCAATAATCACTTTCGATAAGGCTTTACCTTTTGCCGCATCCACAACCGCTTTAATATCTTCTTTGACTAAATCAAAATTTTTATCCTTTAAAGCGCCAATATTAATAACCATATCTACTTCTGTTGCCCCATTTTTAATGGCATCTTCTGTTTCAAATGCTTTTGTTGCTGAAGTAGATGCTCCTAAAGGGAAACCGATCACTGTACATACCTTTACTTCTGTACCATTAAGCAATTCACTTGCAGCTTTAACCCATGTTGGATTTACGCAGACAGAAGCAAATTTGTATTGCTTAGCTTCTTCACAAAGAGTCACAATTTGTTCTTTCGTTGCATCAGCTTTTAATAAAGTGTGATCAATCATTTTTGCAATGTTCATTAAGATTCTCCTTTGGTATATGTACTAATTAAAGATATATGCCAAGCTCTTTGAACAAACAAAGAGCTTCCACATTTAATGTTATTAAAATTAATTTTATAAAACAAAAAGGAACAGTTGTAGCTAGCTTAACTTAAGAAACAATCGCAGCTTGATCTTCTACTTCCTCTAAAACCCGGACAAATTGTCCTTCATTTACAGGGTAGCCAGCTTTCGTTATTTTGACTTTCACAATTTTCCCAACCATTTCTTCTGTTGCTGGGAAAACTACTTTTAAATAGTTGTCTGTATATCCAACATAAAGCTTTCCATTGCCATCTTCTTTATAGACTTCCTCTGGAATAACTTCCACTACCTCGCCTTCATAGTTAGACGCATATTCCTTTGCTAATTGATCAGAAAGCGAAATTAAACGATGGACTCGTTCGTTCTTTACATCTTCCTCAATTTGGTTATCCATTCGCGCAGCAGGAGTTCCTGTTCGTTTTGAATATGGAAACACATGCAATTCAGAGAATTTATGCTCTTTAATAAAATTATAAGTTTCCATAAACTCTTCTTCTGTCTCTCCTGGGAAACCAACGATTACATCAGAGGTAATGGCCAACCCTGGCAAGGCTTCTTTTAATCTTGTAATTCTTTCAGCAAAGAATTCCATCGTATATTTTCTTCTCATTCTTTTTAAAACAGTATCTGATCCAGATTGAATCGGGATGTGAAGATGATTTACTATTATTTTTGATTTATCTAAGACTTCAATCACTTCATCTGTTATTTGGCTTGCTTCGATAGAAGAAATACGAAGGCGTTTTAGTCCCTTCACCTGGGATTCTAAATCACGCAGTAAATTAGCTAAGTTATAATCCTTCATATCTGAGCCATATCCACCTGTATGAATTCCTGTTAATACAATTTCTTTATAGCCAGCATTCACTAATTGCTGCGCTTGCTTAATAACCTCTTGCGGGTCTCTTGAGCGCATCAATCCCCGTGCCCATGGAATAATACAGAATGTACAAAAATTATTGCATCCTTCTTGGATTTTTAAGGAAGCTCTTGTTCTATCCGTAAAAGCAGGTACATCCATTTCTTCGTACACACGATTTTTCATGATGTTTCCAACAGCATTTATTGGTTGTCTTTCTTCTTTATACTGCGTAATATACTCTAGCATTTTCACGCGATCCTGTGTACCAACTACAATATCAACTCCAGGAATAGCCATTATTTCTGCTGGAGAAGTTTGGGCATAACACCCTGTAACACAAATAACTGCATCAGGATTTTTACGAACTGCACGACGAATTACTTGGCGGCTCTTTTTATCCCCTGTATTTGTAACGGTACATGTATTAATAACATATACATCAGATATATTTTCATATTCTACACGTTCATAGCCTTGTTGTTTAAACAACTGCCAGATCGCTTCTGTTTCATAATGGTTTACTTTACATCCTAAAGTGTGAAAAGCAACTGTTGGCATTTTTATCACTCCATCAATTCAAAATGATAAGATACAGTAGACAATAGGTATAATGGGGCAGTCTCTGTTCTTAATATTCTTGGACCAAGTCCGCATGTCATAAAACCATGCTCTTTTAATAATGCTACTTCAGATTCAGTCAGGCCACCTTCTGGGCCGAATACAGCAAGGATAGATTGTCCTTTTGTCATCGATTGCAAGCTTTTCGTTAACACGGACGATTCGCCTTCTCTTGCCTCTTCTTCATAGGCTATTAATTTTACATTATAACCTTCTGAAAGTTTTATCAACTCTTTTATACTAATTGGAGAACTTACTTCTGGTATCATGGTTCGATGGGATTGTTCTGCTGCTTCTTTTGCAATTTTATTCCAGCGAACTAATTTTTTTCCACCCTTTTTCTCATCCCATTTAACGACAGAGCGAGCTGCGATAAAAGGGATAAACTTAAAAGCACCTAATTCTGTTCCTTTTTGGATAATCCATTCCAGCTTATCCCCTTTTGGCAGTCCGCTCACAATAGAAACAGAAACAGGTAATTCTATTTCTCCTTCTAACCATTGTACCACTTTTGCAATGACTTCGTTTTCGGAAATTTTTTCTATTCTGCACCGTGCTGCCTGCTGAAGACTGTTGACACAATATATTTCATCGTCAATATCCATTCGCATCACACGTACAATATGATGATAATCATCCTCTTGAATAAAAAATGTATCCTCTTCGTTTTTAGCAAAATAACGCTGCAATCGAATACCTACTTTCCTTTAAGCAATAGAGAAGGAAGAATCGTAAGACGAAACTTCCTTTTTCCTTTAGAATATACGCTTACTCTTATAGCTTGTTGCTATGAAAGATTTTCTTCCATTAGCTCTTTTTCTGAGCCGTAATGCTTACCCAATCTTCCATTTGTACTGTTTCTATTATTTCTAGGCCTGATGCGATAATAGCATCCTTTACTTCTTCTTTTTTCTGAAGAATGATGCCAGAAGCAATAAAGTATCCATCTTTTTGAAGTAAACGATAAACATCATCTGTAAAACGAACAATTACCTCTGCCAAAATATTTGCGACAATTACCTCTGCCTGCTCCTCTATACCATTTAAAAGATTATTTTGACGGACAGATGTTTTCTCATGAACCTTGTTCAATTTAATATTTAATTTAGCAGAACGGACAGCCACTTCATCCAAGTCTAAAGCAAGCACAGATTTAGCTCCCAGCATGGCTGCTGCAATACTTAGTACACCAGAACCTGTACCAACATCGATAACCATATCGCCTTTTTTTACTATTCTTTCCAAAGCTTGGATACATAATACAGTTGTCGGATGCGTTCCTGTTCCGAAAGCCATCCCTGGATCCAATTCGATGATTAATTCATCCGTATGGACCGGTGTATAATCCTCCCAAGTAGGCACAATCGTAAATTTCTCGGATATTTTAACAGGATGATAGTATTTCTTCCAAGCTGTTGCCCATTCTTCTTCATTTACTTCCATAATGGAAACTTTATTTAATCCAATATCAATATTAAACAGTACTAAATTATTGATATTTTCTTTAATTGCCTCTACTGTTTCACCAAGAAAACTATTGATTGGTAAATACGCTTTAACTAGAACGCCTTCTTCTGGATAATCATCAGGATTTAGTTGGTAGATTTCGCCGAATTGGTCTTCTCTTTCTTTAATTAATTCAAAGGGATCTTCAATAACTACCCCACTAGCACCTGCTTCATGCAAAATATTTGAAATAGGTTCAATCGCTTCATTTGTCGTATGAATTGTGATTTCTGACCATTTCATTTCTACCAACTCCTTTTTGATTATTCACCTTTAAATGCTTTTTTTACCTTAGAGAAAAAACTGTCCTCTTCTTCTCCACGAGGAGTATCTCCAGATACTTCAGCAAATTCCTGTAATAGTTGTTTTTGTTTATCAGATAATTTTGTAGGTGTAATTAAGCGAATGATTACATGCTGGTCACCTTGGCCATATCCACGTACATTTGGAATCCCTTTGCCTTTAAGGCGGAATTTTGTTCCAGTCTGTGTTCCCGCAGGTACTTTCAATTTCACTTTGCCATGAATGGTAGGTACTTCCACTTCATCACCTAGAGCAGCCTGAACAAAAGTAATCGGCATTTCACAATATACATCTTCTCCATCACGCTCGAAGAAGTCATGTCTTCTTATGTGGAACACAACATATAAATCTCCTGCTGGCCCGCCGTTTATGCCAGGCTCTCCTTGCCCAGAGACTCTTAATTGTTGACCATCATCGATACCTGCTGGAATTTTAACACTAATTTTGCGACGTTTTTTCACTTTTCCAGTTCCGCCACAAGTTGAACATTTATGCTTAATCTCTTTACCAGTTCCATTACAGTAATTACATGTTCTTCTATTCACAATACGTCCGAATGGTGTATTTTGCTCCACATTCAATTGTCCAGTACCACTACAATGCTTACATGTAACTGGCTTAGTCCCTGGTTTTGCTCCCGTGCCATTACATGTTTCACAATTTTCTTCTCTTGGTATTTCAATTTCCGTTTCTTTCCCAAATGCTGCTTCTTCAAATGATAGTGTCATCGTATATTGTAAATCAGCCCCTTGACGCGGAGCATTCGGATCTCTTCTTCTTGATCCTCCACCACCAAAGAAAGTGCTGAAGATATCTTCAAAACCACCGAAACCACCGAAGTCTCCGCCGCCGCCGAAGCCTTGATTAGGATCTGTATGTCCAAACTGATCATAGTGCGCTCTTTTTTGATCGTCACTCAGTACTTCATAGGCCTCTTTCACTTCTTTAAACTTTTCATTTGCATCTGCTTCTTTATTAATATCTGGATGATACTTTTTTGAAAGCTTACGATACGCTTTTTTTATTTCATCCTTAGAAGCCCCTTTACTGACTCCAAGGACTTCATAGTAATCCCGTTTATCCATAATTGATTACCACTCCCCGATTCTTTTCACATAGATGCTATTGTATCATTTTGCTTTTCTAAAGTACAATAGTTTATTGCTATCTTTCCTAATTATCGCTTAAAAAACTTCCGATTGAAAAGAAAAGTCAAAGTCAAGATAACCTGACTTTGACTTTTCGCTAGACGTATATGGTTTTATTTCTTTTATTTATCGTCTTTTACTTCTTCAAACTCTGCATCAACTACGTTGTCATCTTTATCAGATGCACCGCCGTCTGCACCTTGTGCAGCTTGGGCCGCTTGTGCTGCTTCTTCATATAATTTCATAGAAAGAGCTTGAACGATTTCTTGAAGAGCGTCTTTTTTCGCACGAATTTCTTCTAATTCGTTTTTCTCGATAGCAGCTTTTAAAGCATCTTTTGCTTCATTTGCTTTGGCAACTTCACTTTCGTCCACTTTACCTTCTAAGTCTTTTAACGTTTTTTCAGTAGTGAAAACTAATTGATCTGCTTCATTTCTTAGTTCCACTTCTTCTTTACGCTTTTTATCAGCTTCAGCATTTTCTTCTGCTTCTCTTACCATTTTATCGATTTCTTCGTCTGATAAGCCTGTAGAAGATTTAATCGTAATTGTTTGTTCTTTATTTGTACCAAGATCCTTCGCACGAACATTTACAATACCATTTTTATCGATATCAAATGAAACTTCGATTTGCGGAATTCCACGTGGTGCAGGTGGAATATCAGCTAATTGGAAGCGGCCTAATGTTTTGTTATCCGCAGCCATTGGGCGTTCCCCTTGAAGTACATGAATATCTACAGCTGTTTGGTTATCAGCAGCAGTTGAGAATACTTGTGATTTAGAGGTAGGGATTGTTGTATTACGTTCGATTAACTTTGTAAATACCCCACCCATTGTTTCAATTCCTAATGATAGTGGTGTTACATCTAAAAGAACAACGTCTTTTACATCACCAGTAATTACACCACCTTGGATAGCTGCACCCATTGCAACTACTTCATCAGGGTTTACTCCTCTATGCGGCTCTTTACCGATTTCTTTTTTGATTGCTTCTTGAACCGCAGGGATACGAGTTGATCCACCTACAAGGATTACTTTGTCAATTTCAGATGCATTTAGACCAGCATCTTTAAGCGCTTGACGAGTTGGTCCCATTGTACGTTCAACTAATGAAGCAGAAATTTCTTCGAATTTAGCACGAGATAAAGTTACTTCTAAGTGAAGTGGTCCAGCTTCTCCAGCTGTGATAAATGGTAAAGAAATTTGTGTAGAAGCTACACCAGAAAGATCTTTTTTCGCTTTCTCGGCAGCATCTTTTAAACGTTGTAGAGCCATTTTATCTTTGCTTAGATCGATGCCATTTTCTTTTTTAAATTGCTCTACTAAATAATCGATGATTACTTGGTCAAAATCATCTCCACCAAGACGGTTATCACCAGCAGTAGATTTTACTTCAAATACGCCGTCTCCTAGTTCAAGGATAGATACGTCAAAAGTACCTCCACCTAGGTCATATACTAAGATAGTTTGATCTTCGTCTGTTTTATCTAAACCATATGCTAATGCTGCAGCTGTTGGTTCGTTAATAATACGTTCTACTTCTAAACCAGCAATTTTACCAGCATCTTTCGTAGCTTGGCGTTCTGCATCATTAAAGTATGCAGGCACTGTAATAACTGCTTTCGTTACTTTTTCTCCTAAGTATTCTTCTGCATAGCCTTTTAGGTATTGAAGAATAATCGCAGAAACTTCTTGTGGAGAGTAGTTTTTGCCTTCTACTTCTACTTTATAGTCCGTACCCATATGACGTTTAATAGACATAATAGTGTTTGGGTTTGTAATAGATTGACGTTTAGCAACTTCCCCTACTTGGCGTTCTCCGTTTTTGAATGCTACTACAGATGGAGATGTTCTATTGCCTTCTGGATTTGGGATAACTTTTGGTTCTCCACCTTCAAGTACAGCAACACAAGAGTTTGTTGTACCTAAATCAATTCCAATAATTTTACTCATGGAAATTTCCCTCCTATTTTTTAATATGTAACGCTTATTGACTTACTTTAACCATTGCAGGTCTAATGACTCTGTCTTTAAGCTTATACCCTTTTTGGAACTCATCTACCACAATATTTGAATCCGTTCCTTCGACTTCTTCTTGCATTACTGCTTGATGAAGATGTGGATCAAATTCTTTTCCAACTGCTTCGATAGCCTCTACACCTTCTTTTTTAAGAGCATCAAGGATTCCGCGATAAACCATTTCAACACCTGTGTATAAACTTTGTGTTTGTTCATCTACTGCCTCAATTTTTAATGCTCTTTCCAAATTATCGATGCTTGGTAATAAGTCCATGACAAGACTTTGCGCTCTGTATGTTTGAGCCGCTTCCATATCGAGCCTTGATCTGCGGCGTGAATTATCAAAATCAGCCTGCAAGCGAAGATAACGATTAGATTCTTCTTCTAATTTAGCTTCTAGCTCTGCAATTTTATCATTAGCAGCTTTTAATTCTTCAGCTACATTTCCCTCATTGGAAGGAGACGCTTCTGCCTCTTCGAAAACTTCTTCAACTGTTTCTTCGACTTTAACGTCTTCTTGTGCTGCTTGTTGTTCCATCTCTGCATTGTTCGTTGCTTTTTCTTCTGCCAACTTGTTCACCTCCCTTAAAGGATTATTTACATAAAGACGGGACAGATTGGCAAATAGAAATTCACCAACCTTCTCTTTACTTACTTTAGACCTTCAATCCACACTTTTAAATATTCCACAGAAGTTACTTTTGATACAAATTAGTGAGTACTTTTGTCAGGTCATTCGATAATATATTTAATAAGCTCACAACTCTTGAATATTCCATTCTTGTTGGGCCAAGAATCGCAATCGATCCAATTTGCTCATTCCCAATCCGATAAGAAGCAGAGATAATACTGCAATTTTCCATTGCCGTATTATTATTTTCTCTCCCGATTTTAATACTAATATCGGATGAGTTATTACGAATGAGCTCTGGTATTCCATCCTCTTTTTCAATCATATTTAACAAATTTCTTATTTTTGTAATATCATGAAATTCAGGCTGTCTCAAAATATTTGTCTTGCCACCAAAAAATAACTTTTCATGGGTATCGATTTTCACGGTTTCAGAAAGAGAGTTGATAAAATACTCATAATTGCTAATATGCTGTTTCAATAAGGTAGCGACTTCCTTATAGATTTTATTATGAAGCTTATCAATCGGCACACCCGTTAACCGGTCATTTAAAATATTTACTAGTTTCTCTATTTCCCCTGCGTGAACAGAATCTGGCAAGTGAAACATTCTGTTTTCCACATGTCCTGAGTCTGTCACAATAATAGCAATGGCCGTATGGTTGTTTAAAGGAACAATTTGAATCTTCTTCAATTTATTTTCTTTAACGGCAGGCCCAAGGACAATAGTAGTATAATTTGTTAAATCAGACAATATTTTAGCAGATTTTTGTACAATATTTTCTAATTCGTATATTTTTTCTGCAAACAGTGAGTTAATTCTCAATATTTCTGAACGCTTTAATTTCTGTGGTGATAAAAGATGATCAACATAAAAACGATAACCCTTCTCTGAAGGAACACGCCCAGAAGAAGAGTGGGTTTTTTCGATAAAACCAGATTCCTCTAAATCTGCCATCTCATTGCGAATAGTGGCGGAGCTAAATGTAATGTTTTCTTTCTTTGATAAGCTCCTTGAGCCTACTGGTTGTGCTGTTGAAATAAAATCATCAATAATCACCTGTAATATTAATAATTGACGATCAGTTAACACATTAATCACCTCTGTTAGCACTCTTTATTAACGAGTGCTAAATCTATATATAAAGTAGCAAAAACAAAGGGGCTGTGTCAATAATTTGCACCTTATTTCTATAAGAAATTTTTCCCTTCTCGTATACTACTTCATGACAAACCTAGATTATGATTATTCAAGAACTCCGATAAAGGATTGAAACACTTCATTCCCTAAAAATCTGCCTTTATGTGTTAATTTTAAATAATCACTTTCTATTTCAATAAGCTCTCTGCTTATTAGCTTGTTTATTTCCTTATCAAATAGCTCTAATACATTTTCATTATATTTTTGTTCAAATGAAGATAAACTTACTCCTTTATTTTCCCTTAACCCAAGGAATAATTTCTCTTCCATTTGTTCTATAACGGTTACCTTATGTTCATGCATAATCGGAAACTCACCTTGCTCTAAAGGCTGCATGTATTTCTTTAAAGGTCCATAATTAGAATAGCGATTCCCATGTACATAACCATGGGATCCAGCTCCAAACCCAAAGTACTCTTCATTATTCCAGTATGTGAGATTATGCCGACTTTCGAATCCAGGCTTCGCAAAATTACTAATTTCGTATTGCTGAAAACCATGTCTTGCCATCTCGTCCATTAAGACGCTGTACATACCTGCTTCCACATCTTCTCCAGGTGTAGGTAGTTTTCCTTTTCTCATTAAGTTATAAAAGACAGTTTTAGGCTCTATAATTAAAGAATATCCTGAATAATGCTGAATATCTAATGTAAATGCTGTCTTTAATGTTTCTTGAAAGTCTTCTAACGTTTGACCTGGTAAACTATAAATTAAGTCTACACTGATATTATTAAAACCGATTTTTTTAGCTGCTTCAATGGATGAAAACACATCTTCCGCCTTATGCGTTCTCCCAATTCTCTTTAGTAGCTCATTATTAAAAGATTGTACTCCAAAGCTAAGACGATTCACGCCTCCTTCATACAAAGCTTTTAATTTATCTTCTGTTAAATCACCAGGATTGGCTTCAAACGTATATTCTTGCTCTGGACGAAGCTTAAGTTCTTTATTCACCATTCCACAAAGTCGTTCTAATTGGGAAGCAGATAAGCTTGTTGGTGTACCTCCTCCAACAAAAATCGTTGACAGCTCTTGTTGTCCATATTTTTCAATGGTCAGCTTCATCTCTTTCTCTAAAGAGTCTAAGTATTCATCAACTGGCTGTCCTTTTAAAAATACTTTATTAAAATCACAATAGTGACAAATATGTTCACAAAATGGAATATGGATATATGCTGCTTGTATCAATTTTTCACAACCTTTAAATTAATTAAACTATATTAACCAATAAGTTTCTCCTACTTGTTTCAATAAAAATAAGAAAAGAGGTTGATACCTACCTGGCATCTACCCCTTTACTTATAGCAGTCCATGTTGCGATTAGCAAGTTTCTTGCATAATGACCATGCAATGCTTTTATTGTCATTTTTACTTTTTCGTATTATTGTCGTCCATACGTAATACAGCCATAAACGCTTCTTGCGGTACTTCAACCGAACCAACTTGTTTCATTCGTTTTTTCCCTTCTTTTTGCTTCTCTAGCAATTTACGTTTACGAGAAATATCTCCACCATAACATTTAGCCAATACATTCTTGCGCATCGCCTTAATGGTAGAACGAGCAACAATCTTTTGCCCAATTGCAGCTTGGATCGGCACTTCAAATTGCTGACGCGGAATAAGCTCTTTTAATTTCTCTACAATAACTTTTCCTCTTTCATAAGCAAAATCCTTATGAACGATGAAGCTAAGTGCATCTACTTGTTCTGCATTTAACAGAATATCCATTTTAACCAACGTCGATGTTTTATAGCCAATTAGTTCATAATCAAAAGACGCATATCCTCTTGTATTTGATTTCAATTGGTCAAAGAAATCATAAACAATTTCCGATAAAGGAATTTCATACGTTATTTTAACGCGAGTCTCATCCATATATTGCATATCGAGGAAGACACCTCTCTTTTGCTGGCATAATTCCATAATCGCACCAACATATTCATTTGGGGCCATCATCGTTGCTTTTACATATGGTTCTTCGATTCTGTCAATTTTTTGAGGATCAGGCATTGCTGATGGATTATCTACTTTTATTTCTGTTCCATCTGTCAAAATAACATCATAAATAACACTTGGTGCAGTAGTAATTAGGTCAATTTTAAATTCGCGCTCGATGCGCTCTTGAATAATTTCCATATGAAGCAAACCTAGGAAACCACAACGGAAACCAAATCCTAATGCTTGCGATGTCTCTGGTTCAAATTGTAACGCAGAATCATTAAGCTCTAATTTTTCCAATGCTTCACGTAAATCATTAAACTTTGCACTATCTATTGGATATAAACCACAATAAACCATTGGATTTAGCTTACGGTAGCCAGGCAGTGCTTCTGTTGCACCGTTCTTCGCATTAGTGATAGTATCACCTACTCGAGTATCGCCAACATTTTTAATTGCTGCTGTTAAGAATCCTACGTCCCCAACAGATAAATGATCGGCATTAACTGCTTTTGGTGTAAACACACCTACTTCAATAACTTCAAATTCTTTTCCTGTTGCCATCATTTTGATTTTGTCACCAGGTTTAACTGTTCCATCGACTACTCGAATATAAGTAACAACACCACGATAAGCATCATATAAACTATCAAAAATAAGTGCCTTTAATGGTGCTTCTGGATCTCCTTGTGGTGCAGGAACCTTTTCTACGACTTGTTCGAGGATATCTTCTATCCCAATACCAGCCTTCGCAGAAGCCAGCACTGCTTCAGAAGCATCTAACCCTATAACATCTTCAATTTCATTTCTAACCCTTTCAGGATCAGCACTTGGTAGGTCAATTTTATTAATAACTGGAACAATTTCCAAATCATTATCAATCGCTAAATAAACGTTAGCCAATGTTTGAGCTTCAATTCCTTGAGCGGCATCAACTACTAATACAGCCCCTTCACAAGCAGCCAAGCTTCGAGATACTTCATATGTAAAATCCACGTGTCCCGGTGTGTCAATGAGATGTAATGTATAAATTTCTCCATCTTTTGCTTGATATTTTAATTGGACGGAATTTAGTTTAATCGTGATTCCGCGTTCTCTTTCTAAATCCATTGAATCTAAAAGCTGATCTTTCATCTCACGTGCTGTGAGTGCATTTGTTTTTTCTAATATTCTATCAGCGAGGGTTGATTTCCCATGATCTATATGTGCAATAATAGAAAAATTTCTAATTTTTGATTGTCTCTTTAACATCTCTTCTCTGTTCATTTAGTTCACTCCTACAATAATCGCGCATGTACACTATTTTTGATTATAGCAGTGTGAAGAATAAGATTCAACGAAAAGTAAAATGATTTACTAAACAGTCTTCTATTTTTCTTTTTCTCCCATTATATCTCCAACAAGATTGACTCCTTTTTCTGCTACAGAAGATATCGTATCTGCTACTCCTTTTCCGATGCTAGACAATAAATTAAAAGCTTTCATTTCCTCTAATTGCTGTTTCTTTTCATCCAGATCATGACTAGTAATATTTTCTCCAAGGACAGATGCTTCTAAATTTCCATTCTCCTTATTTATGGCTACAGCACTTTGGAATCCCTCATCTTCATACCCTTTCATTTTATGAATTCCACTATTTGCTTGCTGCATGCCAAATAATACACAAATAAACATCAACAAAACAATTCCGACAGCACCTAATGTATATAGTTTCAACTTGATCAATCTCCTTTATTTTCAGTACCAAGTTTGTATTTTCCAAAACTACCATCCCTAGTAACTCTATTGAAATATATGAAGTAACTAGAAATGGTAGAACCCTTTTAATAAATTTAGTGGGTATTGTACCCTACATTCTCTTGATTGATCGCTGAATGAAGCGCCGCATTTAAGCCATTTGCAAGTAAATTCGCCATGTCTTCTATAAAGACATCGACCTCTTTAGGTGTTACCATTAAGTTATGACCAATTGGTGATAATACTTCATAGATTAGCTTTCTCTTTTCTTCCTCAGGCAATGTTCCAACAATACCTAGAAATGTCTTACGATGCTGCTCTTCTGGTAAATCTTCATCCGTTAATTTTCTTTGTTCACCAAAGGTCAAGCCAGCTGGCGCCAAAGCTCTCGATGGTTTATTTCCTTCTCTTAGCTCCTTGCCAAAATGCTTTAATATATAATCAATTGTGTCACTTGTAATAGACACAGCATCTACGACAGTTGGTACACCGATAGCAATTACTGGTCTGCCTAGCGTTTCTTTACTTAGTTCCTTCCGTTTATTACCTACACCAGAGCCAGGATGGATACCTGTATCGGAAACTTGAATCGTAGAATTCACACGATCAATAGAGCGGGATGCAAGAGCATCAATAACAATCACAAAATCAGGATTTGTTTTCTCGACAACCCCTTTTATAATGTCACTTGTTTCGATTCCTGTTAACCCCATCACACCAGGGGCTAAGCTTGATACCGGTCGATAGCCCTCTTCCACACTTTCTGGCTGCAATTCATATAAATGTCTCGTTACTAGTATATTCTCACAAACCTGGGGTCCTAATGCGTCAGGAGTGACATTCCAGTTCCCAAGACCAACTAATAAACAAGAAGCATCCTCTTTTATATCGCTCTGCTTTAAAAATTGAGAAAACTCTTTTGCAAATACTTGCTCTACCTTTTCTTGCAATTTAGTATCTTGCTGTCGAATACCTAACACTTCTATCGTTAAATATTTCCCTTGTTTTTTCCCGATTAGTTCTTCGCCCTTTTTGGTGACCTCCACATAGGACATCTTAATACCATTTTCTTCTTTCTCCTTGATAATTACCCCATCGAGACGTGACTGATCTTGTTCATTTTGAACAAGCCCTTGATTATGTAAAGCTAAATCTTTTGCTTCAATTGCCAAATCTGTTCGTACTGAATACATACTTAAATCTAGTTTTTCCTCCATTGTTATCCCCTTCCTATTCAATTAATCATTTTATTATTACTAGCATTGCCTTTCTCTCAAAAAAAATTCATATTGTGCAATTTGACTGGAGGTATTGCATTATTAGTCCTCGTTTGATAAAATATCACTTGTTCTTTAAGTTTTTTAGGAATGTATATATCGAGTTTAAATAATGAACTTGATGCTTCGTTTTAGGAGGTGAACGTAAATGCCAAATATTAAATCTGCTATTAAACGTGTGAAAACTAGTGAAGCTCGTAACGCTCAAAACACTACAGTTAAATCTGCAATGCGTACTGCTGTTAAAAAGACTGAAGCTGCTATTGCTCTTAATGATACAACTGCTGCAAATGAAAGTTTTGTAGAAGCTGCTAGTAAGTTAGACAAAGCTGCTGCTAAAGGTCTTATTCATAAAAATGCTGCTGCTCGTAAAAAATCTCGTTTAGCTAAAAGAAAAAATGCTTTAAACGCATAATGAGTAAAAAAGACTATCTTCCTGATAGTCTTTTTTTATTTATAAAGCTTGGGCAGACGGATTCCACTAAACATGAATTAAACAGAGAAAAACCTGAACAATTTCATACAATTGTTCAGGTTAAAAAGTTTTATCGTCACCACACTCAAGACACCTATAGGAACGCAGAGGCAGTCCTACCTCTTTTTGATTAGATCGCCTTTATACTCCACGTCCTATTTGAAACAGAATCAATTCTATGACCATGTTTTTAGGCATTGTCCCTGTTTTTAATTGATAGTCACCTTCCGCAAATAGACGGATACACTTTGTTAGTTCCTCTTCTGTAAATCGATTAGCTTGTCCAGCTGCCAATTTTACTCGGAATGGATGAACTTTTAAAACACTAGCAATTTGCTGTTGTCCATATCCTTTTTGTGCAAGTCCTTTCACTTGATAAATTAAGCGAAATTGATTCGTAATGATAGATAGAATCTTCAACGGTTCCTCATTTTGTTTTAATAAGTCATAATATATCCGCAAAGCTTCATCTATTTTTTTAGAGATTACTTTATCGACAAGAGAAAAAATATTTTGCTCAAGCGATTTAGCAACTAATTCTTCCACAATCTCTTTCGTAATTAACTTTGAATCTTGGACGTATAAAGCCATCTTATCAATTTCAGTTGTCAAAAGAGACAAATTAGTTCCAGCGAGACTTAAAATAGTATCAAGTCCATCTTCATTTATCTCCACATGATTATATGCAGCACGTTGTTTTAACCATTTCTTTAGTTCTTGTTCATTTAATTTTTTTGCTTCTAAAATAGATGCTGTTGTTTTTAGTTGTTTGGTTATCTTCTTTCTTTCATCTAATTTTTCGTAACTTCCTATAAAAATCATAATTGTAAACGGAGATGGCTCTTTCAAATATTCCTCTAGTTTTTTTACATTATGTTCCACTTTAGACTTAGACTTTTCAGCTGTTAAGAAAAAGGGATTATTTAATACAACAACCTTTCTTTCTCCAAAAAATGGGATTGTCTCTGCATCCTCTATCGCTACTTCTATTGGTGTTTCCTCTAAATCATATGTAGATAAATTAAAATCCTCATCTTCTTCGTTTAATAATGATTGCAATAATAAATATTTTGTTTCATTTATTAGAAAAGACTCAAGCCCATATAATAGATAGACAAAAGAAAAATCTCTATTCTTTATTTTTTTCCATAATTCTTCGATCATTTCTTCTCCCCATTCCCTAAAAAAACCATTGTTCCTTATTTACATAGAAAACTATCCCTAATCAATTATTATATACGAAATTCCTAACAGTTGTCCTTCTTTTCGAAAATTCACATACAGAAAGAAGGTCCTTTCGACATCATCTCTTGTTAACGAAACTCTATCCTAAAGCTTTGGTTTAAGCTCTAGGAAGATTTACTAGCAGCAAAGAAATGACTATCTTAAGGACCTTCCTTCAATCTATAATGAACGTTACACATTAAGGCCTAGGATACTTAATGTGTAACGGTGCAATTATATTAATAGTGTGCTCCAATGGCTAAATTCTATTTGTGTCAACTCTTGACAACAAAGGAAATCAGTACGATTCATGTCCATATAGGTAAGTATTTTTTATTCCAATCGGATAGGTATTTAGATGACATTTTTCCATTATTATAGCCATTCACTATTGCTATATTCTATGGAATTTGCAATTGAAACGTGCCACCTTTTTCCGAAAAATAAAAAGAAATTCCCCCATTTTCATCTGTTCTGAATACTTTCACTTTATAGTCCTCTAAAATGGTGAGCACATCCATACTGGGATGATGATACCTATTATTTATCCCAACTGATATAACGGCAATTTTCGGTCTAAGCTGCTCTATAAATACACTCGTTGAAGAAGTTTTACTACCATGATGTCCTACCTTTAAAACGTTTATTTCTCTTAAATCCGGATATTTGTTCATAAGTGCTAATTCTCCTTCTTTTTCTAAATCTCCGGTAAATAACCATGTAATACCAGCGATCTTTGCAAAAATGACAATCGAGCTATTATTTTTTGTTAAATTCTCCTTCTCTATTGGTGCTAAAACCATAAAAGACTCCTTCCCCGTACTCCACTTCTGACCTGCTTGCATAAAACGAATGGGGATTCGTTTCTTTTCCACTAATTTTAGTAAGTGCTCTTCTTCCACAGACCAATCTCCTTTCACATTTGGATACATTATCTCTTTTACACGTAATTGTTCAATAATAGCAGTACTTCCTCCTATATGGTCTAAATCACCATGGGTTAAGATTAATTTATCAATTGTACGAATCCCTTTACTTTTTAAAAAGGGGACAACGGTCTTGGCTCCCACTTCATAAGGGTCTTTCCTCTTTTGCCAGTCTTCTTTCGGGAAATTGACAGTACCACCGGTGTCTATTAAATAAGTTCCTTTATTATATGGCAGTTGAATAAGAATACTGTCCCCTTGCCCAACATCAATAAAAGTAATTTCTCCTTTTGGTGGATAGATATTGTTTAGAAATTGAACACTCAAAAGCAAGAGTGGAAGACAATATAACCACTTTCTTGCGGCCTTCGCCAAATTCTCGTATAAATAAAAGAAGATGGGCAGGCTGAGACTATAAGCGCACATAAAAAAGAAGGATGGCCTTCCCAATATAATGGTGCTAAATGGAAAATTCGATAATTTCAACACCAGCTTATCAGATAATAGGATGACAGCATCTAACGGGAAAGAAAAAAAAGAAATAAATGGTGGGAATACAAAGGAAAGGACATAGAGAACAAGTAAGAACGGCAAAACAATTACCGTATAAAAAGGAATAAAAATAAGATTTGCTAGTAAAGATAAGGTGGGAATTTCAAAAAAGTAGTATAGGATAACGGGGATAACAGCATACTCAGAAATAAATGTCAGGAAGAAGTACATTTTAATGGTTGAGGAATGGTATTCTTTAATTAGTGAGGATGAAACAATGAGAAAAAAACAGACGATAAAAGATAATAAAAATCCAACACTAAATAACATTCTTGGTTGAATAAATAAACATACGGTAAAAACTATACTGATTATATCGATCATCGGCAAAGAAGAGGAAGTATAAAATTTATTTATAGCTAAGAGGATAAAAGCAGAAAATACAGCTCTAATTACGGATGGGCTTAGCCCGGTTAAAACTGCATATATTGGTAAAAGCAATAGCAGAATAGTACTAGCTCTTTCTCTCGTTAAACCAACTCGTATTAGTAAAAAATAAACGATACCTATTAAAACGACAACATGGGAACCAGAAATAGCTAGTAGATGAATAATGCCTATACGTTGAAATGCTTTTTGCAGATCTTCCTCCATCATACTACGATCACCAAAAATTAAAGCTTCTGCAATTGGAATTGTTGTTTCTGAAAAATGATTTTCAATCCAAATAGTCCCTTTTTCTCTTAGCTGCTTTAATGATAGAATAATATTTCTTTCTGTCACACAACTGCTTAAATCCAAATTCCCCACTGATACTAGCCAATAAATCGAATTATTTTCCAGGTATTGCTGATAATTAAAACCATTTTCATTTCGCTGAGAAGATGGAAGTGACAAAGATCCCTTAATAGAGCATGTCTTCCCTATCACCCTCTTCGCTTTTAAAAAGGCTTTTTCTTCTTTCGTTTCTATTTTGTAAGAAAGCAGTAGCTTTTCTTTTGTTTGTTTTTCCCTACCTACTACCCGCCACCTATCTCCATCTATCTCAGCTGGTTCTATAAAAGTAACGAAGAAAGAGGAAGTATCCTCCCTTATTTTCGAGCTGTTCCCATGATCATCATAACCTCCTCGAACAAGGAATAAAAGAAATGTACACAGCAGAAAAGCAGCTAATTTCCATCTCCCTTTCTTCATAAAAAGTAACCAGCCTATAAATAAAAAATAGAATATATAGACCAATACCTGTTGTGTATAGGCACACAACAAGCCGAATAAGGCTGATACTGCGAAGTACAATAGCTTTGTTTGAATCATAAATCGCTCCTCACAAGACCGCTGTAGACAGGCAGTAGAGAGGTTTAATTAAATAGACGTTTTTGCGGTAGGTATAATGGAGAATAATTCTGCCGCTCTTTTTTCCAAAGCCTTTGCCTCTACAGAATCTGCATTATTTTCTTTTAATTGTTTTACAAGAGCTTCTACTAATGCCTTTTTCTCCTCTTTTTTCTCCAGCTCTTTTCTTTCCACTTGCACTGTTTCAATATTAGCCTGTTCAAACAACTCTAGCGCATATGGATGATTTTTATAATCCAATTCGTAATAAACTGTTTTAATACCTGCTTGGACAATCGCCTTACAGCATTGAAGACAAGGAAAATGCGTAACATATATATCTGCCCCAGCAGTTGGAACGCCGAATTTAGCACATTGTAAGATAGCATTCATCTCCGCATGGATAGTTCTGACACAATGATTGTCAATTACATAGCAGCCTTCATCAATACAATGAACACCACCAGCGATGCTACCATTGTACCCTCCAGCAATTATCCGTTTATCTCGAACTATTGTTGCCCCCACTGCCAATCTTGTACATGTGCTTCTTAAAGCCAGCAATTCGCTCTGTGCCATAAAATACTCATCCCATGAAATTCTTTCCACTTTCACTTTCACTCCCATACATAAACCGAATTGAGAAAAACTCTAATACTTTTCATTCCTCATTAAGTTTATCGAGAACTATGTCACCAGTCAATTGCGAAAAGGATTTCCATGCGGCACATAAAGCAATCTCTTGCTTTAAATACATATCCCTAGATTTATTTTATCGAAATAAAGGATTCTAATTTTTCATATGTTTTTTCTCCAATTCCACTTATGTTTTTTAAATCCTCTTTTGTAGAAAAACCTCCATTCTGTTCACGATACTCCACAATGGCCGCTGCTTTAGACGGACCCACTCCTGGTAATTCAAGCAATTCCGTTTCACTAGCTTTATTAATATTTACTGTACCTTCATTTGAAGGAACGGAAGTCTCGTTACCAACTGCATTTCCATTAGCTGCTTCCCCCTCTTCTCCTATATAAGGAACATTAATAATCATTTCGTCTGTCACTCTCATTGCAAAATTCACTGCATTTTTTTCTCCATCTTTCAAAATTCCGCCTGCCTTTTCAATCACATCATTCACCCGTTCTCCTTCATTCGCTTCATAAACACCTGGATTCTTAACCGCCCCTTTCACATCTACCAGCATTACGGTAACAGGCGGTTCTTCCTCTAGTGCTTCTTCTGGCTTCTCCTCTAAGTTTCTTTCAGCAAACAAGTTTTCATGGGGAATTTGTTCTTCTTCACTACTCGAGATAAGAATAGGGTAAAAACGATATAGCAATAAAAGTACGATGCCACCTAAACCAAAGAAAATTATTTTCTTATTTTTACGAAGCCAGTCCATGATAACTAATCATCCTTTCAGGTATATTTTGAAATGTTGCTACATATCGTTATATGAGAAAACGCTCAATTTAAGGGGGGAAGGAAAATTGAAAATTGGAATGATTGGTACAGGAAATATGGGGAAAATACTAATAGAATCAATGATTGATGGAAAAGCGGTTTCCCCCGAAGACTTATTTATTTTCAATCGAACAAGAAACAAAGCTTTAGAAATTAAGGAAGAGTATCCTACCATAAATATATGCGATAGCGACATCGAAATAGCAAAAAAAGCAGAGCTTATCTTTTTATGTGTAAAGCCACATGATATGTATGAGGTAGCCCATACTATTTCTCCCGTTTTAACAGAAGAAAAATGCGTTATTTCGATTACTAGTCCAATAAGCCCTGACCAGCTTGATTCTTTATTTAGGTGCTCTGTTGCTCGCATTATACCAAGCATTACCAATAGAGCATTGGCAGGCGTTTCTTTGTTTTCCTTTGGAAGCAATTGTACGGAAGAGTGGAAAAAACAATTAGAAAGTTTGTATGAAAAATTTTCGACACCATTAGAAATTGAAGATGACATTACGAGGGTTGCCTCTGATATAGTAAGTTGCGGACCAGCTTTTTTCAGCTATCTTACCCAAAGATTTATAGAAGGCGCTGTAGATGAAACAGAAATTGATACAGAAACAGCAACAAAATTAGCTAGCGAAATGCTTATTGGCTTAGGAGAATTATTAAAGAAGGGCTATTACACTTTACCTACATTACAGGAAAAGGTATGTGTAAAGGGCGGGATTACAGGCGAAGGAATAAATGTTTTGGAACGTCAAATAGGAGATACTTTTAATCAACTATTTCAAGCAACACAGGCAAAATATGAGGATGATAAGCAATCCCTTAAAAATCTTGTCACATGGCATAAAAATATATAATGCTCCTATTACTTTCTACTTTACCCATTCGAATTCCTTCTCCCTTTTCAAATTTTTCAAAAAAAATTACAAATGGCTGTTTTTAGAATAGGAAAAAGGGAAATGATCCATCCAAGGACCATTTCCCCCTTTCACATTTTCGCCATAAAAAACAATATGTAGGAAGGATGTTTCCAAGTTTTCTCCTAGAAGCATTTATCTTGCAACTGCAAAACTGCTTTACTGAGGAAACATCTCATTTTTTCTTACAATAAAAGAAAATTCGCTCTGCCTTTTCATCTAATATATCTTGAGAAAAATCGGCTTCAACTTTCAATAAAGTAAACCCAGTTTGTTCGAGCCATTCCGAATATTGGTCAACGGAATAAGTTCGTTGAAAATGGAGTTCATCATATCGACGATACATTCCTGAGGCTGCATCTAATTCAAAAAAACTTAAATCATGTTCAACACTATTGGGATATTCTCCTTCATAGCATTGCCATATAAGGCTTAAATCCTCATCATTGACTGTATAGGTTTGATTGATAAATAATTGATTCATTTTATACAAGGAATGCACATCAAATATAAATAAGCCTTTTTCATCTAAATGGGCATAAACACTTTCAAAAGTATTTATGACTTCTTCTTCGGTTCTTAAATAGTTGATGGAATCACAGCAAATACAAATAAGATCGAAAACGGGTAAGCCCTCTAGCTGAGACATATCTTGTTCTATATAAAATACAGATTCTCCTGCTTCCATTGTCTTCGCTTGAGCAACACTTAGCATATCCTCCGATAAATCAATCCCAGTTACATTATAACCAGTCTGTGCCAGCCTAATCGATAACTCTCCTGTTCCACAGGCTAGGTCTAAAAGGTTTGCTCCATTAACTTTATAATCGGCTGCTGCCTTTTTGATAAGCTGTATCCACTTCTCATAAGGTACATCATTCATTAAGCGATCATAAAGATAGGCAAACTGCTCATAACTCATTGACTGATCACACTTTCCACATTTTCCACTGGTGCATCTCCCCAAAGACGCTCTAAATTGTAATAAGTTCTTTCATCGCGGTGAAAGACATGGACAATAATATCTCCTAAATCAACTAAGATCCATTTTGCCTCATTATAACCTTCAAAACGTTTAACCGTAATTCCAAGTTCACCAGACTTTTCTTTAATTTCATTCGCAATAGCCTGTACTTGCTTGTCAGAATTACCATGACAGATTACGAAATAATCAGCAACAAGAGAAATACCTTTCATATTTAGGGCAACAATATTCTCTGCTCTTTTGTCATCAGCTGCCTTTACAGCAGTCCATAATAAAGTACGTTCATCCATTCAATCAACCTCCATTTTTATACAATAACTGTTATATGTTTCAAAGCTTAAAGGAAATACAGCTCGATTATTCCGAATAAGAAACATAATCGTGTTTTTCACCGCTTGCAAAAAAGCTCTTTCTAAACTCACTTCTGCCAATTCTCTTACTTCATCTACCCCTGGAAAAGCTCGGCCAGGTTCAATATAATCGGCTAAATAGACTATTTTTTCTAGCATACTCATTTCAGGTCTTCCTGATGTATGGTATCTAATAGCATCTAATATTTCTCTATCTTTTATTCCGACTTCTTTCTCAACTAAAAAAGCACCAACTGGAGCGTGCCAAAGTTCTGAATGAAATAATAAAAGATTAGGATCCATATTTTGCTGTATGATAATCTTTTTCATTTCATCCTTTGGGCGAAATTTTGCGTAATCGTGAAAAATCGCTGCTATTTCTGCCTTTCTAGCATCTCCACCGTACTTATTCGCTAACTTAATTGCTGTTTCCATTACACCGATTGTATGAATATAACGCTTTTCCGTTATTTGTTCTTTTACTATTTGTAATGCTTCTTCACGATTCATATAGACGATTCTCCTCAATATATCTCTTTACTTCATCTCTGACTAAAAAGGAAATGGTTTCCCCTTCCTTAACCCTTTCACGAATTAAGCTCGAAGAAATATTTATATCAGGAACCTTTACATACTGCACTGGGTAAGCCGTTTCTAGTTGATATTTAGGGCGGTTCACACTTATGAATTGTACAATTTCCATAAGTTCTTGAATTTTATACCATTTTGGCAAATATTCTACCATATCGGCTCCAATTATAAAATAAAAATCATTGTCTGGGTAAGCCTCATTTAAAAGCTTCATCGTATCATACGTATAGGATTTCCCCTCTCTGTCTAATTCCATCGTTTCGATGCGAAAAGAGGAAGTGGATTCTATTGATAATTGTAACATTTCTACTCGTTGAGTATTTGTTACCGTCCCTGTTTTTATTTTATGTGGAGGTTCTTGATTTGGCATAAACCATATTTCATCTAATTTTTTTGCGTGCAGTACTTCATTTGCTATAATTAGATGTCCTATATGAGGAGGATCAAACGTCCCTCCCAATATTCCAACTTTTTTCAAAAAAATCGCCTCTTCTACCGACTTATGATGGTAAATTTATCGTTTTATTTTCTTTTGATTCTTTATATAATACAATTGTATTTCCTATAATTTGAACTAGCTCACTTTTTGTTCCATTTACTAATTCACTTGCTACCGTATCTTTATCCTCATCACAGTTTTGCAAAATACTTATCTTTAATAGTTCTCTAACCTCTAATGCCTCACTAATTTGTTTAATCATATTGTCATTAACGCCACCTTTTCCTACTTGGAATATAGGGCTCAAATGGTGTGCTTTTGCTCGTAAAAACCTTTTTTGTTTACCTCTTAACATGATGATCCTCCTAATTGTGTTAAAACATTTTGTCTCATTCTAGCTGTATCTGGGAAAATTCCTTGCCATTTCTCAAACGCTAAAGCTCCTTGATATACAAACATATCAATTCCATTTTGCGTTACAGCGCCTTTGGCTTTTGCATCTTTTAATATTTTTGTTTCTAATGGATTATAGATGATATCACTAACGAATGTGCCCTGCTTCAAATTGCTTACTTGAATAGGCGAAACATCTATCTTTGGTGACATTCCAATGGAAGTTGTTTGGATGATAAGATCATATTCCTCAAGATTTTTGTCCACTGAAGCAACTTCCAGTATATTTGTTACAACTGAAAAAGGACACGCTTCTTTCAGCCTTTCTGCATTTGAAAGCGTACGATTACAAATATCTATATGGTGTACTCCATAATTAGCTAGTGAAAAATAGATTGCTCTTGCGGCACCGCCACTACCAATAATCAATGTTTTTTTCTGCTTCAAGTTAGATAGCTGGTCTAATAGACTTCTTAAATACCCTTCCCCATCCGTATTATACCCAACCCACTTTCCATTTTTACAAACCACCGTATTAACTGCGCCAATCGCTTCACTCAATGGGTCTAGTTCATCCAAAAAGGGAATGATTGCTTGTTTATGGGGGACGGTAACATTAAAGCCATCTATATTACTATCCCTCAAACTTTTTAGTCCCATTTCGAGCCTCTCTGTTTTAATATGCATTTTTTTCATTTCAGCATCCAAACCATAGAAATGAAAAAGATCATTATGCATAACAGGTGACATCGAATGCTGAATTGGATCACCAATTACTGCATAGTTCTTCATAAATAGCTGCTCTCCTTTTCCCCTTGCTTTATTGCAAAACAGATTATATCAACGATTTACGCAACAAGGCATGTACCCCTTTAGGCACATAAACAGAAACTTGAATATTCGGTTCATTAATCGTTATCCAGCCTAAGCCTGAAAACACAATATCTGTTTTTGGTTCTTTTATAGAAAAATCATGCCTTACCAACTCTGGAAAAGCCTCCAAATGCTCTCTGTTGGGAGGTGTCAATAATTCACCTGCATGTTTTTCATACAGCTCATCTGCCTTTTCCAACTTCGTCCGATGGATCGTTATTTCATTAGAGAAATAGCATACAAAGCTACTGCGCTCGCCTTTTACAAAATCAAATCGAGCTAGCCCGCCAAAGAATAATGTTTGTTGATCGTTTAATTGAAAAATTCTCGATTTTATTTCTTTTTTTGGCGTGATAATTTTCAAATCTTTTTTATCAACAAAATGAGCCATTTGATGGTGATTAATAATTCCAGGGGTATCCACTAGGTATTTACCATCCGACAATGGAATTTCAATGATATCTAGCGTTGTACCAGGAAAATGTGATGTTGTAATTACATTTTCTTCTCCAGATACCTCTTTAAGAATTCGATTAATAAAAGTAGATTTCCCTACATTTGTACAGCCCACTACATAAACATCTTTTCCGTTACGATGATATTCAATTGCATCCAGTACTTCTTTAATATTCTTTCCTTTTTCTGCACTGACAAGGTATACATCTTCTGGTCTCAATCCTAAATCCTTTGCTTCTTTTTTCATCCAATTGATAACCTTCTGGTGTTTCACCGATTTTGGTAAAAGATCTACTTTATTTCCTATTAGTATTACTTTATTGTTCCCAGTAAAACGATGAAGACCAGGTAACCAGCTTCCATTGAAATCAAAAATATCTACTAATTTTACTATTAGGCTGTCACTTTTCCCTATTTCATTTAGAATCTTTAAAAAATCATCGTCTGTTAAAGAAACATCTTGTACTTCGTTATAATGCTTTAAACGGAAACATCTTTGACAAATAACCTCTTCCTTTTCTAACGAAGAAGAAGGTGCATAACCTAATTCATTCTTATTCTCCGTCTGAATAACTACTCCACAGCCGATACAATGTATTCTTTCTGTCACGTATTAATCCTCCCAAGTTAATTTTCCGTTTCTACGAAACCAATTCAAAATTCTTCTTTCGATTCTACGATTAATTCTAGTCATAAACCCATCTGTTTGCGCAACAGGCACGACTAAAATAGTATGAAATCCACTACGATTCCCACCAAGAACATCTGTTAATAATTGGTCACCAATTACAACTGTTTCTTCTTTTTTTGTATTCATTTGCATGATAGCTTTTTTAAAAGCACGACCAAGCGGCTTTCTAGCAGCAAAAATAAAAGGAATATGCAACGGGTCAGAAAATGATTTTACTCTTGCTTCTTTATTATTAGAAACAATTGTGACTTTAATGTCATTTCTCTTCATTTCTGCAAACCATTCAATAATTTGAGGAGTCGCAAGCGGGCGATCCCATTCTACTAACGTATTATCTAAGTCTGTTATGATGCCTTTTATTCCTTTTTTCTTTAAATCATCTGGGGAAATTTCAAATATATTTTTAACAAACTGATTTGGCAAAAATTGATTTAACACTAAAAAACACCTCTTAATTCTTTCATTTCTATAGTTTAACCAGTTTAACCAGTATGTCTTCCTATTGTTATGGTAACCATTTTTACGATAGAAGAAAATAATATTATACCGTTTTTCTTCTTAAAGAAGATACCATATTCATTCTTTTTTTAATAATAGCAAAATAATTTTCGACAAAATACGCATTTTTCAACATATGTGGATAACATTATACACATAATACCCATTGATTTACATATAGTCCACATAGTTCTCAACAAAATAATCACAGGTTATCCACTGAACGCTGTGGATAAACGAACAGTTGTTCTCTATGTTTATTTTTGTTAAAGTAAGGATACAATATACTATCCAAAAAACTTCCAAGATTAATCCACTAAAAAAAGAAGATTAAAAGTGTTCTCTACATAGCAATTTTTTTACATAGACAAGCTAGTTTTCTGATAAACATTGTCGAATGATACATCTAGTATGCACTTTTTAATCAGCGAATTAAAAAAATCTTATTTCAACACTGAAAACAACTACATTTATATATGTTTTCTATGAAAATCTTCTCATTATATTTGAATGGAGGTGTTTCTGGCATGCGAAAACTGTCAGATGAATTATTGATTGAGTCCTATCATAAAGCAAGGGAATTAAACTTAAGCCCTGAATTTATTCGTCTCATCGAAACAGAGATTCACCGACGTTCTTTAAGCAACAAGATAAAAGTCTCCTCTTAACCCAATAAAAGTAATAATATATTCCATTTGAAAACAGCCTTGTACAAGGCTGTTTTTCTTTTAAACTATTAATTTTTGTATTCATTGCGCTTTTCGAAGCTCTCTCCAATAACCTCTCCTATTTTAACCGGATATGGAATGGAATGAAAGCCTTTCTGTTTAAATGTATTTTTTTCAAATAGTAACACAACAGTTGAGCCAAATGAAAAATAAGCAATTTCCTCTCCCTGAACTACGCGGTCTTTCTTATGGTTTAGGACGATAGAGTTAATAAACATGGCACCAACCTTCACAATACATATCCCGTTTCCTTCCTCTGTCTTTAATTCCGTTATAGACCGATAATTTTTGGAGAGGGTAGATTTCCCCCACTTTAAACCATATTTATTAACAGGATACGATTTATTTCCAAGTGTCCAACGATTTGTTACAGTACCTGTGACAGGACAGTGAATGCGATGATAATGACTTGGGCTTAAATAAAATATTAAATAAGTTCCACCAATATATTTATCCACTGTTTTTTCATCCCCAAGCATTTCATGAATAGAATACGTTTTTCCTTTAACTAAAATAGAGCTATCTTCTCTTACTTCTCCAATATCCTCAATCACTGCATCAACAGGACTAATTATTTCTCTATGATCAGCATGAATATTTCGGCAGTTGGCTTTTAATTTTCTAACAAAAAATTCATGTAAGGATCCGTATTCCTTTAGTTGTTTGTCCATTTCCTCTATATTTATTTTATAAACTTTTGCAAAGGAAGGAATTAAATATCGGCTCCATCTAGAATAAGCAAATTTCTTAATCATATAGGAACTCCATCTTCCATTTGTCAGTTCAATACAAAGTCGATAAATTGTTTCTTTCAATGAAGCAATCCTCCAATAAATAAAAATTTTTCTTTACGAATGATCATATACTAATTAGAATTATATATGATTATATAAAAAAATGGTTGTATGAAATGCAAAACATTTCATACTAGGAGTGAATCTAATGTTTTTACATGGAGTTTTAGAACAAACTATCAAGAAAATTAAAACTCAACTCGCTAATGTGTTAACTTTAACAAATATTTCATTAGGTGCTTTTGCAATTATCTATAGTTTAAAGGGACATCTCCAATTAAGTCTATTACTTATTTTTATCGCTGCATTAGCAGATAGACTGGATGGAATGACTGCCAGAAAATTTAATATCGAATCAGAGCTTGGCAAACAGCTTGATTCTATGAGTGATATCATTTCATTTGGGGTAGCACCGGCATTATTAGTGTATCAAGGGATTTTATTTGAGTTGGGAGCACCAGGATCTTTCTTTACAGTCCTTTATATTGTGTGTGGCGCTTTTCGATTAGCTCGATTTAATATTACGGAAAGTCATGGCTTTTTTACAGGCCTGCCGATAACAGCAGCTGGCTGTATTTTAACCTTTAGCTGTCTATTTTTTACTTTTATACCGAGCCATATTTATTTATTTCTTATGCTTATTCTTTCCATCTTGATGATTGGCAGTTTCAAATGGAAAAAAATATAAGCATTTACTAAAGCTATTCATCAAAAAATGAAGACCTCCTACACACCAGCAGCTTTTGGTATGTAGGAGGTCTTTTATCTATATTCCTTTTAAACGAATGCTGTGGTTCTAGTCATTTCTATATAATCCTATAAAAAGACCTTTCATTCATTCGTTAATGCTAAAAATTCTTCTACATCCTTAATACAAAGATCTATAGCACTATTCCAGAAATCCTCTTTTGTTAAATCAATTTGAAGATGCTTAAATGCCAATTCTTCTACTGTCATGCTTGCTGTATCTCTTAATAGGGCAATGTATTTCTCTTCATAGCCCTTTCCTTCCTCTAATGCTTTTGCATAGATTCCAAGTGAAAATAGAAACCCAAATGTATAAGGGAAATTATAAAAAGGTACACCTGTAATATAAAAATGCAATTTTGAGCCCCAGAAAGAAGGATGGTATTCCTCTAAAGCATCCCCATATGCTTCTTTTTGGGCATTAAGCATTAACGTATTTAATTGCTCCTTTGAAATTAATCCATTCTGACGTTCTTCATAAAATCTTGTTTCAAAAAGAAAACGAGCATGAATATTCATTAACAAAGCTATAGATCGCTGAATTTTATCTTCCAATAATACTAGCTTTTCATCCTCTGATTTAGCAGCCTTTAAAGCTGCATCGGATACAATCATTTCCGCAAATGTAGACGCTGTTTCTGCGACATTCATTGCATAATTTCTATTTAATGTGTGCATATCGCGCATAGCGTATGTATGAAAGCCGTGCCCTAATTCATGGGCTAAAGTTGAAACATTTGATGGCGTGCCAGAATACGTCATAAAAATACGTGACTGAGCACTTTCAGGGAAATAGGTGTGAAAGCCTCCTGGTCTTTTCCCTTTTCTATCTTCTGCTTCAATCCATCTCTCTTCAAATGCTTTCTTTGCGAATCCTGACATTTTCGTACCAAATTGCTCGAAATGCTTAATAATAAATTCGGCACCTTCTTGGTAAGACATTTTTGTTTCTATTTTACCAAGAGGAGCATCCAAATCATACCAGCTTAATTTTTCTAAACCTAACAATTTAGCTTTTCTATTTAAAAATTGTACAAATGGCTGTTTTTTCTTCGAAATTGCATTCCACATCGCCTGCAATGTTTCTTCTTGCATCCGATTAATCGCTAAAGGTTCTTTTAAGAAACTAGTCCAGCCTCTCATCCCATAAACATTTAATCGGAAACCAGCTAAATGGTTTAATGTTTTTGCCAGAATTTCCCCATTTGCATCCCATGCTTTTTCCCATTCTTTAAACACCTTTTTTCTAACCGCGCGTTCAGGGTTTGAAAATTTATTAGCAGCTTGTCCAACGGAGAGATATTCTTCATCAAAAGGAATCTGAATTTTTCCAACGATGGTATCATACATTTGGCCCCAGCCATAATAGCCATCAACACTTAACTTATTTATCAGTGTTTCTTCTTCTTCGGATAATTTTTCTTTAGCAGCCGCTCTTCTTTCTGACAGGACAAAATAAAGTTCTTCTAGATTACTGCCTTTGAACAAGGAATCCCATTCCATATCACTATATAAGGATAATTTCCCATCTAGAACCGTTAATACATTTTGAAACGCAGCACTTAATTCAGTTACTCTACCTCTTAAAGCGCTTGCTCCTTTATCTTCCATATTCTGTGCCTCTAAACAACTGACAAAAGCACCTGCTTGTCTTACTTTCTTTACGACTACTTCAAACTGATTCACAATTTGCTGCAATGAATCTTTGTCCGTCTCCTGTAATGGCTCATACTTATGTACATATGCTGATAATTTGTCAATTTCATCCATAGACAAAGCTAAATGCTCTCTAAACTCTTGAGAATTACTTCCTCCAGGAAATAATCCTTCTAAATCCCATGTAGCTTGATATTCTTCTATCTTCACTTTTCTCCATCTCCTTCCACTGTTACTACTATGTCATTATAGTTTGACTATCGAAATATTTCCATTCTTTCTGTTAAAATAGTTAAATATTTCTGATAACAAAAGAAAAAGCATCGTTATCTAAAACAGATACATGATGCTAGAATCTATATGAATTAACCTGTTTGTATAGGAATTACTATATTTACTATTAGAACATCTAACTTTTTCGTCTTTTTCTCTTAGCGATAAAAGCCACCGAATGCCCAAAAACCCCAAAATAGAATGATAACAATAAAAAGAATGATTAAAAATGCGTACCAGAAACCACCAGCACCACCATATACACCGCCATAAGCAGGATAAGGGGCACCACCATAGCCAAAAGGTGCAGGTCCAAATCCACCAAGCGGAACAGCTGCTGGTACTTGATTTGGGTATCCATAACCAGCCATTCATTTTCCTCCTCTCTTTCTATAAAATATTCTTAATTTGTTGTGAATGTTTTAGGCAATTGTCCCATTTCTAACTTTTTCCTATATATCCGCAAATAAATGTTGTTTACTTACGAGATATAAACGCATGAAACCCAGCTTCCTTCGCTTTTTCTGCTAAACGCTCTGCGTTCTTTCTATTACTAAATGCCCCGATTTGTACTTTAAACAGATTGTTTCGAAATAAAATAGCTGTATCAAATCCCTTTTCAGCTGCTTCCATTGCCTTTTTTTCTGCATTTTCCTTTTCCTTATATGCTCCAATTTGTACACGATAGATCGGTGGTTGATTTTTCTTCTTCTGCAAAGAAAAAGCCCTTTCTAATCCTTGGACATGCCCTTTAGCAATTTTTGTAATAAAATTACTATCTTTTAACTGATTCACATCTGCTACTGTATCAATGAAGCCATTTTCTGTTAACAAAGCGGGCATGGTTGTTTCTCTTAATACATGGAAATTTGCATTTTTCTTTCCTCTATCATTAAATCCTGTCTCATCTATTACTTCCTTATGAATGTCATTCTGATAAGTCGTCGTAGGTGCACCAACTCCCGGATAAATATAACTTTCGAAGCCATTACCCCCACCTGCATTTACATGAATAGAAAGATAAAAATCAGCATTCCAGTTATTAGCAGCATTCACTCTTGCGGACAAACTTACGGCTGAATCATTATTGCGACTCATCCGAATTTCTACATCTTCATATTCATTCAGAAGAAACCTTCTAATCTGTTGAGCAATACTTAAGGTAATATTTTTTTCTTGCAGTCCATTTCCTACTGCACCTGAATCTGAACCACCATGACCAGGATCGATAAAAATTTTAACCATGCTTTTCACCACCTTTCTAATAGTATAGATAGATGGTGAAAATTCGCTTGTTTAAAAGCCCATATACCGAATGTTAGATTCTAGCCCTATTATCTGCGGGAAAATGCCGGCATAATAGGCAGAGTTGAAAAAATAACAATTTTCTCTCTTGATTTACTTTTTTATGAAAAGATAATACTCTCTCTTTCTGTATTCTCGATAAATTTCACCTCATGAATGGAATCATTTTCATCACAATAATAGATGGACTTACTTATAATGGAATTCTCATTTTCTCCAAAACTAAAAAACACGATAAACTTAACCAATCCTTTTTGCAAACCTGCTATGTCAATGCTGTCATTTTCAGCAGTAAATTGATATGGTGTGTTTAAACCCAAATCAAATCTCCAAACTTCATTGTTATATAATTCCCCACTTACTACTGCATGCTTCATCGTGAAATAGGAGTTGATATCAGCTTTCTTTTGCATACTTCTTACCGCATCTTTTAGCTCAGAAATGGAAATTTCGTCCCCCTCTTGATATGTAACATCCTGTAAATCATCTATATTAGGAATGGGCCAGAAATTGTTAATCAAGGATATCAATAATGTAATGAATAGTATATGTCTCATAAACATAGGTCTTCAACCCCTTCGATGAACTTTAATCTTTTCTGCTTTTAGCAGCTTTATATTTCATGTATATTACAAATGTTATAAAACATTTACAAGAAGTGAAAAATTTTTTTGAGACATTTTTTGCATTCTAAGTTTGTACCTGTTCCCTTTTTTTATAAAAAAAGAAGGCCTGTACCTTTCTAACGATATGATTAACCCACTTTAAAAATGATTAAATTTTCCAATTACGCAATCGTTCTTCCTTTTCTTATTCGCATACTTCTAAAGGACATGCATACAATGTATGGAAGGAGGAGAGCACAAAATGAAAAAAATCTCTTTAATATCCATAATCATTCTATTGGGTTTTATTGCTTACATAGAAACACCAACCGCAAAAATTAACAAAAATAATGTTCTCTTTTACGGAGCTATAAAGGAAGAGCAAGAAGTTAGCAGTAATGGAGATGAAATATTTGGAGCTCCTGATCTTGAATATAAATTAGAAGAAACAAAAGAAGAGGATGGGTTTATAGTGGAAGTTTACCGTGAATATGAAATTTATAAAAATCGGCAAGGCGAAGTTGTAAAAACGGTAGCAACCGACAATACAGAATCCCTTCATTATGCAAAAAATAAAAGATAGAATAAGCCGCTTAGTCAAATGTTAAAAAACGAAGCGACTAAGCTGCTCTTCTATCCCTTAAAATACCATTATTGATGTGTCTATATAAACGATTTCTTCATAAGAATGCAAATCTATAGAACATCCTTATGTAAAGTTTTTATTCATTTTTTCGCTTTTTTTCCTTTTCTGCTCGATAAAATTCATGGAACATTTTCATCAATGCTCTTTTCTCTATTCTTGAAACATAGCTTCTTGAAATTCCTAATTCTTTTGCAATTTCTCGTTGTGTTTTTTCCTTCTTTAAATCTAGACCAAACCTGCCGATGATTACTTCTTTTTCTCTTTCATCTAAAACATCAATATATTCCTTTACTTTCTCCAGCTCCATATTCAACTGAATCGTATTCACAACATCTTCCGATTCTGATTTCAGAACATCAATAAGACTGATTTCATTCCCCTCTTTATCTTGACCAATTGGATCATGCAAGGAAACATCTTTTTTGGTTTTTTTCAAAGCTCTTAGATGCATAAGGATTTCGTTCTTGATTACAATAGGGTACTACATTAAAAGATTTGTATATTTATAGTCTCACTGTCTACAACCATTACTTCTTTAATTACCCTTCTCAATATTTCTTGTTTATGTTCAAAAGAAAATTCGTTTTTCTTATTCTTCATATACATATTGATTGCAGATTCCAAGGCAACCACACTTGGTTCTTTACCTGCAGCTACTTCATTTTCATTTAACATTTCGTTATACTTATCTTGTAACTTCTTTTCTTTTAGTTGAAGATTTCTTATTTGTTCTTTGATTTCTTCCAGATCCATATCATCATCTTCACTTAGGCTGACAAGTTGAAACAAACGCTTGCGGCCCTTTTTAGCTTTTTCTATTTCTGCTAAGACGTATTCCATTTCTTCTTTTAAATAGGTCTTTTCATCTTGTTCTCTAAATTCAGCAATTTTCTTTGGATCACTGAGTAAATCCACTATAGTGTCCCATACATACTTATTTAATTTATTTTCACTTATCTGTTTACCGCATCCCTTTGATTTTGAACCAGCATAGTTTTTACGACATGTGTAAATAAAAAAATCTTTACCGTGTGATTTCGTTTTTTTACCTGTCATAGTTCCTCCGCAACGATCACATCTTACTAAACCAGATAATAAATAATGATGAAAGCTAACTTTTGTTTGGCGTCTTCTCCCCTGCTCTAATAGGGACTGGGCATATTCAAATTGTTCTAGTGAAATAATTGCAGGTATCTCCGTTTTTAACCATTCTTCTTCCGGCCTGATTTTTCCATATTCCACTTTTTCCCCTGCTTGTTTTTTTACATAATTACCAACCGTATCATATTTGTTCTGATAATAATTACCTGTGTATGCTTCATTCATCAATATTTGACGAACTACTTGCCGATGCCAGACCTTTGCACCACGTTTTGTTGGAATACTTATATCTGTCAGGTGAAGAGCAATACCATTTATACCCTGAAATTTACTGTTAGGATTGGTGTAATAGTCAAAGATCATCCTGACTACTTTTGCTTCCTCTTCATTTATTTCGTATGTTTCTTTCTCTTTATTATAATGGTAGCCATATAAATGATTGTTCTTAACAACCTTGCCAGACTTGGCTTTTCGATATCTTCCTGTCATAGTATTATGTTTAATCTTAGCTTTATCAAATTCAGAAAAGGCACCCCTAACTTGGAAATACAATTGTCCTTCAGCGTCGTTTTTGTAATCACTTCTGACAAACTGTAACTCTACGTTATTCTTCTGCAGTGTCTCCGTAATCATTAGCTGTACTAATAACTTTCTAGATAACCTGTCAGGATCATAACATATCACTTTATGAATAAGTCCCTTTTCAATATCGTCTTGTAATCTAGTCAACGCAGGCCTATTCATTATTTCGCCAGTTATTCCTTCATCAACGTATTTTAGGTATTCTTCATTTCCAGCTAATTGAATACACTCTTCAATCTGGCCGTTTATGCTGAATCCCTTTAATTGTTCCTCTGTCGACACCCTTGCGTAAATCCCTATCAAGATTATTTTGCTCCTCTCTATATTTCTTTACAATATAATGATAGCAATCTTGGATAACTTTATTCGTATTAGGACCTTTGATAATGTTGACCTTCATGTTGTCATCACCTCATTAATCTATATGAAGTGATGGCTCGTACTTATTAGTCCAAAAAAATTCCTATAAATGATCTTCAGCTTTGCTTACTTTGACTATCTAGTACTCCGCGTTATATTTAGAAGTCTTTTTCCGTATATTCTGTTGAGATTATTTTATTATACAACCGGGAAAGATAGGGAAATGGTTTAAGTGAAAATATTTACCAATAATTGCGCTCTTGAAATAAATAAAATTCAGTTCTGAGGAAAAGATAAAAATAAAAAGGAAAAATAATATGATTTTTAATGTCATGATGGTCTTTATATTGCCTTGGATTGTAGGGTGCTTTCATCTTTACAAAAAGGATAGATTGATAATCCCGCTCATTGGCTCATTTTTTTCAGTAATAGCATTTACTGTAAATGAATTAGGTTTTTATTTGAACTTTTGGAAGGTAAATTCCTCTAATAGTACATTTTCCTTTCTGCCCTTTAATTTAGGTATATATCCAATATTAGCAAGTTATTTAATATTCTTTATTAAAAGAAGGAAGAGTCCTTTTCTTTATATCTTTTTAATATCATTATTTACAACTTTACTTGAAGTGGTATATGTCTTAACTGGAAAGATTATATACGGAAATGATTGGAATTTTATATTTACCTTTTTTTCCTATCTGTTTCCTTATTATCTCGTTTATAAATATTATGTTTTTCTTAAAAGGAAGAACGTTTTAAATTAGAAAATTAAAAGACCGTATATTTATTTTAGAACTAAAGAGCTGTATTCCTCTAACTACTTATTTGATTTCTTCTGGTAATACCGAAGCAGGTTTATTGAATAGGAAACCTAGGTAAGTGAGCTATTTAGTTCTAATTTATTTGGTTATTTAATTAAAACAATTATGTATTATTAGACTCATTCAGAAAATCTACTATTAAAAAGGAAGAAAACAATTTATGGTCTTGCTTACTATTTCGATTATCTTATTTAATTTCATTGCATATAAGAAAAATAAAATACCTACAATGAACAGAAAAGTAAGTCTATGGACTTTTACTATTGCCTTTCAGATCAGTTTTGATGTGATTATTGAATTTAAGTACGGAGGGTATTGGTATTTTGATAAAGGTGTAGATTGGTTTGGAGTTTTTGCACACACGATTTTAATTCCTCCAATCAATATACTATTTATAAGCTACTTTCCATTTAACCACAGTATTATTAAAAAGGTATTATATATTACATACTGGACAGTAGGGATTACAATGTATGAAGCACTGACTTTACTCCCTGAACCTTTGGGCTATTTTCATTTAGGCTGGTGGAAATTGTGGTTTGAATTTATTATTGTACCTATTCTTCTACTTATGATATTGGGTTATTATAAATGGATTAGTAAGTTAGAAATGATAGCATTGGATATTAACAAAAGGAGCAATAAATAATATATTCTTTAGATTCTTAAAAATATTCCTCAGATTCAAACAAGGATTATTTTTTGCGTCTGTTTTAGTGAATATAGCTTAGCTTAGTTCTTTTTATTCCAAAAAACTCCTATTTAAGGAATATTTAGACTACATCGTAAGCTTTGCTTACTTTAACTATCTAGTACTCCCGATATATAACTCCGCTTATTTAATAATTGATGTAATTCTCTATAAAAAGTGTTGAGTTTGTCTTATATAACAAACGGGGCAGTTTAGTGAAAGTTTAATTTACAAATAAATTAAAGGCCCGACCGAGTGGTAGGGCGATGTTGGTTATATCTTTTTTGCAATTTCTTTTCTATTAGGTGCCAGTGGTGGTTGTTCTAACCATTTATTTTCTACCATAAGATCAAACCAATTTTTTGTAACTATAAGATTCTGTAATATAGTCTTCTCATAAGTGGCTACAAGATCTGTTCTCATGGCTGATGCTAATCCAGCACCATGATAATTTTGAGCCGCTTGAAACAGGAGACCCATATGGAAAAGGATTAACTTATCAGAAAATGGTGAATCAGTTGAGGTGGTTACTTCTGTTTCCAGAGATTTTGGCACTGGTAAGTTATCTGCTTGAAGTATTTTTGCTAATGCTTTTATTTGACCATCTGATGTTTTCTCTGATTCAGTTAGAAACTTTCTAATTTCTTTAGATCCTGCTATCTGTGAGAATGCAATAGATAGAGTTTTAGCCATTATACTTTTCTTAAGATTCAACGAAAGACTTATAATTTCTGTTGCAGCAAGCGTTCTACCTTTTCCAAAAAAACCATCTTTAAAATCTTTACTGGTGACATAACTTGGATGTTCGTATGCATAGTATTGTGGATCTCTTTGAAATAGACCTTTTTCAAGTAATAACTCAATAGTTTTATGATACATCTTATTTCCAGCTGTACTACATGAATCGTAAAAGTTTCTCAAATCTTTTCTGACTGAAATGCTTAGGGCAGTGGTATGCCCTAAGATTCCATGTATAGTCATGATATGTAAATAATTTAGGCAGAATGCATCTGAAAACAATCTCTGTTTTCCTAGATATAGGTCAGATTCATTAAATCCAATAGGAATAGGAAATCCTTCTTCCTTGAAGAATTTACCAATTGTGTTCTTTTGTTGGTCAAATGTCTTAATTGCAGTATGAAATATTTCCTTTATTGCTTTATCTTCTATTATTGAATACATATATTTATTAATAATGTCTGTCGCTGTTCCATTTATATACTCTGCCCATAAGGAACCTATTTCAGAAGATGTTAGCATTGATTTTTTCATAATTGATTCACCTCTATAATAATATTTCCAAATGCATACAGGATATGCTGTATAATATAAATTGGGAATTTCTAGTTTACTGCGCTAAAGAAGATTGTGAATAATTACACTTAAACAAAAGGGGGCGTTTGTTAATTAATATGAAAAAATGCCCCCTCTAGAGAATAGGCTTTCTTATGTGTGCATCTTACGGTGTTTAGTAATGAAGGAGGCAGCTATATAGAATACATTAATCTCCTTATTATACCGGTCTATAAATCCCTTTATTCTTAAGTATGAAAAGTGGTCAGAATTCAGAAAACAAACAAGAAATTGATACAGCAAGTGAAATTTGCAAATTTATAGAAGTACTAGTTGATGGTATATTACTGTAGAAGAATTTGAGAATAAAAAAGTAACTATTAATTTTACATAAAGCAGCCCTCCCCATATATATGGGATCTTTTTAATTATTTCTCATTGTCTACTTTTGTCGAAAGTGTAGTAATATTTCCTCTTAAAATGTAAAATGTTGTTGCTTAGCAGACAAATATTAGGGGGAAATTCAATGAAAAAAATTTTAATATTAATTTCTGCGTTGACACTATCTTTAATAGTAGGTTGCGGAAATCAAGAAGAAGGAACGAAAAACAGTTCTGAATCTGGAAATAAAAAGGAAACTACAGTAAATACAAGTGAAGAAAAAGAGACGAATAATAAAGTCTATTTTAAAGATAATGAAGCAAAATTAGTTGATTTAAAAATCAAAATCACAGAAACTAAAGTTATCCAACCGGGTGAAAAAGGAAATGAATATGGAGAAAAACCTGTATTTGCAATTTGGTATGAAACAACTAATTTAAGTGATAAAGATATTGATCCAACTACTGGATGGATGGCAGTATTCGAAGCAGTACAAGATAATAATCCTAATTCAGTTAATACTCTTGAAGTTGGCGGGCTTCCAGATGATCAATTCCTTGATTCTCAACTAGAAACAATTAAAAAAAATGGAACAGTTAAAAACGCGGTAGCTTATGAATTAGATGATTTAGAAACTCCTGTAACATTAATAGCTACACAAGGATTGGGTGGCGATAAATTAGGCGAACAAAATTTTAATATTAAATAATTTTTTTATATATTAAAAAAAGCCCTTCTACAAACGAGTTGGGCTTTTAAACTCTTTTCACTTGTAAAATATCCATAAATGGAACTTTAATTGTTTCAGAAAAATTCTCTATATGAATGAGTTTTGTATTCCCATCCATTTTAACTACTTTCCCTCTGACCGAATCTTCTCTCTTCCACACAGTTAATCTAAGTTCAGTCTTATCCTCTAATGCTTCTGTTAAAGTACTGGCGATTTCCTCTAGTTCAAATTCATCTCTGCTTGGTCTTGATGGTTTTTTAACCTTCTTAGGTTTTGTTAACGTCATAATTATGCACCTCTCCTTACTTTTCGTACTGGTCCAACTGATAGAATATTGCTTATCTTAAAAGTGCGTTGCTGCTTACGAGAAAAGCAATAAGCACTACATGATTCTTCATAAAGTTTGATGACCTTAATCTTACGTTGACTAATTTCTCCTTTTGTATGTATTTGGCAAGCAAAAAATGCATAAAACGGCAATCAAAAATGTAACCACTTGCCAACGAAATTTAATTCTGAATAATTGACTCCTTATAACGATAACTATCGCCTTTAAATACAATCAAATGCGAATGATGGATGAGTCGATCAATTACTGCCTCCGTTAATATTGGATCCCCAAAAACGTGATTCCATTGACCGAATTGAAGGTTTGTCGTGATTATGATGCTTTTGGTTTCATAACACATCGAAATAACCTGAAACAATAATTCAGCCCCTTGTTTGTGAAGAGGAATGTAACCTAACTCATCCAAAATCAAAAGATCCAATTTCTCTATTTGCTTAAAAAGCTTATTGAGATTACCTTTTTCATTTGCTTCTAATAATCGATTAACTAATGATGCCGCTGTATAGAATTTAACAGCTTTGCCATACCTTTGTATGGCATTCAATCCAATTAACGTAGCTAAATAGGTTTTACCTGCACCTACACCCCCATAGAAAATTAGATTTTCTTGCTGCTCCATGAATACTCCATTTAATAGGTCTTCACTACTTAGTCCTGCTGTTAGGACAATGTCCTTCCAATCAAAAGGTTTCCCATTGACTTTAGGTAAGCTTGCTTGTGTAAGTAAAAGATTTGTTTTTCGTTCTTCTCGTTGCTCAATTTCTTTTTCAAAAAGCTTCAGTAAATACTCTTCATTTGATGTGGCTTCTATCTCTTGATAATGTTCTCTAATCCAACTTAATTTCAATCGTTTAGCGAATTCTTGAATCTGCGTACTCAATTTATTTCAGCTCCTTTTAGAAGCTGATTATAATGCTGTAGACCTCTAGTAGCCTCCGGCATAATAGGCAATGACTTTTGGAGATGTACTTCTTCGCGTATCCCTCGACCATTAATTAGTTGGTAGAATACTTGTTTAATTGATTCAACCGAAGGATGACCATGCTCTGATGCAATCTTCAGCGCTTCAGTAATTTTACTAAAATCATAATCTTTCATCACTGTACCTAATAACTTCAGGGCTTCTGATTTTTCAGAGGAAGTACATGAATTAAAATATGTTTGCCATTCTTGTGGTAACTGCTCATAGAAACTAGTATATTTAAGTGCCATAGGACGTTTGGCCATTAGATTTAAGTATGGCTGCCAATTAATCGATTTTCTATATTGACCATAGAGTCGAGGATGGCTAACGACTAGTTGATAATCATCTGTAAGAATATCAATTGAATTATATGAAATACGAATTAGAACCTTATTTAAAGCGTATCTTGGTGAAGTAGAATATAGATTTTTTTCTACTTTAATATAACCGTACTTATCGGCTTTCACTGTTTCGTATCTGATGCATTGGTATTCCTTACTTGGTAAAACCAAAAAGGCTTTCCGATCCTCTTCAAACAGCTGGGATATGAAAGATTCCTTTTCATAATGTTTTCTCTCACGATCTTTCTCAGCTTTTTCCCACAACGTCTTATTAAGTTCGTCTAAATTCAGTACGTGGAGACCAGGCAATAAATAATTGTTTCTCACATATTTCACCATTGCTTCCACATGACCCTTTTCATTCCCACTATTAGGATTACAAAATTCACTTTCGAACCCATAGTGTAGAACGAAGTTCTGAAATTCCTCTGTTAACTGCCGTTCGCCATTTGGCAATACCTTCTTTACGGCAGCTGAAAGATTATCGAATCTAATTGTTCTTGGAACACCACCCATATGGTGAAAAATACGCTTTAATCCTTCTAAAAAACACTCTTTGTTTTGAGCGGGGAATACCTGAAAATAAAATGAATTACTATATGGATAAGAAAGAACCAGATAGGGTAGAGTTATCTGTTCCCCTTGATATTTAAACGGAGCTTCTCCAAAATCCACTTGAGCTGACCCAGGTTTGCTCTCTAGTGATAACGCTGCTTGATTCGCTTCATTTAATAGTTCTTTTTTTCGATGGGATATGTAGTTTCTTACTGTTCGATCAGAACCCTTAAAATCAAACTCCTCTTTTAATTGCTCCCAAATTCTCTTTGCAGTTCTACGGAATTTTCTCTTTTGTTTAAAATCTTCTATTAACCATTCATCTACTATATGTTTAATAGGATCCATCACTGGAGATGGTCTGTCTTGTTTGATATTTTCTACAGGACTAAAATCATCCTGTTCTGCATACTTCTTAACAGTTCTACGATCTCTTCCTATTCTTTGTGCAATCTCCGAATAGTTACTGTCTTTTATGTTTACCTCATGTCTGATATAATTAATTTCGGCCACTGCCAACATCTCCTTAATACCTCCTGCGCTTGTTTGTCCCAACAGGAAGTGTATGTGTATTTTGGAATGTTGACAAGTGGTTTTTTAATTTGTGCAGGGCCTACGGCCCTATTGCACAAATTTAATGCCATACCCTACATTTTTATGATGCCATAAACACTTTTGTATTTAGATAAATCATTTCTAAAACTTCACCATTCATAACAGCTCTTTTAAGTAAACCTTTCATCAGTTAGCCCCCCTTTTTGGATATATTATATACGAACATTCGTTCGAAAACAATATTGAAAACGAACAATTGTTCTTATATAATTATCCTATCAAAAAGGGAGAAGTGGGATATGTTAAAAGACCGTGGGACTAAGAAGAAGTGGGTTGCAATTATGTTACCAGAGCATGTTGCAGGTGTAAAAGAAGTTATTGTGAGAAATAATAAGATTGAGAAGCCTGGAACTAGACGAAGATAAGTTGAATGATATAGACGTTTTGATCCATGAAGCAATGGAATATAATCAGCTTCTTAAATACAGTCTATATAATAATGGATACATAAACACTTTGATTGGCCGTACTGTTTATATTGACTATCTTAATAACCAGTTACGTATTCAAGATGAAAAAATATTATATACATTACATTAGTTGATGTAGAAAGAGCATAAACGGAGCAGAAATAATGAGTAGATTATCTGAAGACGATAGAAACATATTTGAAAATGCTATATACTTACCGATGCTTCTTACAGTACTTGATCGTGATTTAAAAGTTGCTAATGCAGCTCCCTTTAAGCTTAGGCAAGTCTATATAAACTTAATCGAACACACGATGAAACAGGTACAAAGAGATATGCGTGAAAACAATAATAAGATGTATAAACGTAGATGGAAGTTAGTAAAAGGTGAGAATGATGGTTATTTTACCGAGTATAATTTCTATTTCAATGGTTTTCACGAAGTGCATAGATATTTTAATGACAACTTACGGAATAACACAGTAAAGCTACTTAATTATTATTTTTTGCATCGTCATTTAGATTGATCTTTTACAGGAAATTGTTCTAAGAAGGGCCTCGTTATAAAGGGACACGTATAGGGGAAATTAACCGCCGGTTCTACCGGCGGTTGCTTACTTTCTCTATCTTTTAATCTTCTTTTTGTTTCTAATGCTAGTGAAAATTAGTGAACCAACACTGAATATAACCCCTAACAACAAATTATAGAGGAATTCTAAATTATTTGTATTAGAGACACCAAATAAAATAGAAATCAATATTCCAAATAAAAATCCAGCGAACATCACATACAATTTACTATGATTTTTAAAAATTATAATTTGTTCTAAAATCATGCTAAGTATAATAACAATTACACTTAAATAAATAACCTGATAAAAAATTATTGTTATTATATATTCTGTACCAAATTGGTAAATAAAAACAAGAGAAAAAACGATTATATAATATACAATACTAATCAGATACGCCTTAATAAAATTCATATTATCAACTTTCTCTTTAAAATTGGAGATGACTTGTTAAACGCTCATCTAGTGTTGCTATCCAAGCAAGGCGCTTTAACTTTCCAATTTTTCCCTTCAAACAATAAACAGTCATCGTAAAAGATGATGTTTTTGCTTTACTTATCATCTCAAATTACTTTTTATCCTCAATATATTCTAATATCTCATCTCTGAATAGTTTAAATACTGGATTTGTACTTTCCCCAAATATTTTTACTATTTCATTTATGAATTGTTTATCATCTGTTAACTCATAGGTTATTAAATACCATGCAGATCTCCCTGCTTCATTTGAAATAATTTCATTTTCACTTTTTATTAAAACTAATAAATTCTGAAGTTGTTCATTAAGAACTTTTCCATCTTCACCATATAATTTTTCATATGCACTGATACCATTTAAAACATCCGTAGTATCACTACTTTTTATTAGTTCTCTGGCTTCTTCTAAGGTGAAAACAATAGCACCATCTACTTCTTCCTCCTCTTCCTCATATATGTACAAATTATCTAACATTTCATCAAATGAATCGAATAAGCGGATAAATTCATTTTCCTCTGAAAATATGTAAATTACACTTGGATTAGAAGAAGACTCATTATAATCTAATGCTAGCCACTCATGACCATCTCCACTAAGTATTATTATATTTTCTCGTTCAATTTTCCATTCTTCCACAAAGTAATTCGTTTGAAATATTCCCTCACCCTGCTTAATTCCAAATAAATACTCTATTATAATATAATTGTCATCTTCCTCCTGATTCTGTTTGAATGGCAGCGCATTATATTGTAATGTTCCACCATTTTTAATTTTTAATAAGTCAATATATGATTTAGGTAATTTTACATTAAAATGTTTTTCTGCAAGTATAATATCATCTTGAACTAAGTCTTCTAACGTATAATCATCAACCTCAACATTCCAAATATTCACAATAATTCTCCTTTTTTAAAAAAATGTTTATATTTTCCTTTTATTACTATATAATCAATATTGTATTATAAATATACTAAATTTTACAAAAAAGGGGAAGGTATATGAGTAAAACTTTCATTAAGTCATCAGTTATTACATTAATTTTTTCCTTATGCATTACTATTTTTTCGCCTGGTCTTGCATTAGGAGCTGATAACAAAGTTGTATCTAAAAATTTGGAATCGGAATTTATCACTGATAGTCAAAATGAAATTTTAGAGAATACACCAATTGATCTATTGGAAACTGTCCCGCTTGATACATTGGAAGATCATATTATAGATGATCCTTATAACGAAACAGAGAGGATAGAAAATTCTAGTGATTCAGATAATAACTTTTCTATTCTAGTACAAAAACATGAAAAATTCCCAGCTGGGGGAATTTCTGGAAAGGCGCCAACAGTAAAAAGAATAAATGTTAAAACTGTGCAAGTTAAAGTTTATAAAACCTATAACACTACACTATTTAAAAATCTAGTTAATGGTCATCTGGCAGGGAAATATCACCCAGTTACGAAAATTATATTCAACTATCAAGGTTTCCCTATATTCCCAGGTCCAACGTTCAAAATATCTGCTAAATACTGGAAATCAAGCAATACGACCATTTGGAATCAAATCAAGGGTAATGTAAAAGCTGAACTTAAAACTAATACTAAATTTAAAAAGCAGTTTACTCAAAGGGAGATAAGTGACATAAATAAAGGAATTAAACCTGCAAATTTTAGAATACACCACCATCAAAATACAGGAGAAATTCAACTAGTACATAAAAATTTACATGATAAAACTGGGCATACTGGTGGAAAAACAATTTGGGGCAGCTACAAATAACTAGGATATCCAGCATTTTATACTCGGTTTGAGGACCAATAGCTATATCTAGTTTAATCATTTGGGATTGTTTTGCTTTAGTACCAGTTTTTTTAAAAAGAGTTAATGCCCTCTTTTGAGGGCATTAACTCAGCTTGTGGAGAAAGGCACTATATTTTCTTCCACAAGCTTTTTTATTTGGTTTAATATTTATTTTTTTCACTGCCTTCCATCATTTTTATGTAAAAAACAAGGATCGTCACAATTACCCTAGCTTGGCTAGGTGCGTGGCGATCTTTTTCATATTCTGACACGCTGCGGTGAGTAACACTTGCTCACTCGCGTTGTGCAAGCCCCGTAACCGGCAATAACGAAGCCCATGCAGTTCTTTTGAATCTGCGAAGCTTCGCTCGACTTTCTCTTTTCTAAGTTTATAAAGCATTTTTCCGGAAAGGGAGAGTCTGTTTAGGCGTACCTTCTCCTTGAAGTCTTCCCACACATGGCGTGTTATGACCTTTTATTTGTTCTTTGACCTTGTGCACTCCTTCAGGAGTGGGCATTCCGAACATTTTTTAGCATCCGACTTATATTCTCTATATCCTTCTCTTGTTGTAGTGCGATAAACTAACTCCTGGCCATTCGGACAAACATAGACATCCTTTTCTTTTTCATAAGTAAACTTCCACTTTGGGAAAAGTCCTTTTGTGGGCTGAAATCTTCGGTGGGCAATGACGCCAAAAATACTTCTGTCGTGAAGACCTTTACAAATGGGATTCGTTAAATAACCTGAGTCTAGTGCTACAGCTTCCACTTTAAATCTAAATCGTTCAATCTGGCGATCCAATCTAGAAAGGTAAGGGACAGAGTCATGGACATTTCCAGGAGTAACATAGGCATCAGTTATAATATTAAACTTCATATCCGTTGTTCGGTGGTCAAGGTAACAGAACATTTCCTGCTTGTTATCCCTGGACATAAAGCCACAATCCGGATCGGTTGTACTTTTTCGGATTTCTTTTGTTTCTGTCACCTCCTCTCTATCTTTTAGAGCTTTTTTCCGTGGTTTGATCGGTCTTCATCAATAGCTTTATTGAGTTCATCTATGTATTCACGAGTCTCCATTTCTACTTCTTCACGAGTGAACTTGTGCTTATTGGCATTTGCTTTAAGGTGAGTGGAGTCAGTAAATAAAACTCTTCCACCGACCATTTTATGATTGATAGCTTGAAGGACAATTTCATCAAAGATTTCTTGAAAGATGTTTGTATCCTTAAAACGAGTTCGTCGGTTCCAACTGATGGTTGAATGATCTGGAACGGGGTCATGGAGCTTTAAGCCAAGGAACCATCGGTATGCCACGTTCATCTGGACTTCGCGTTCTAATTGTCGCTCTGAGCGGATGCCATAAAAATAACCAATGAACATCATCTTAAATAGCATAATTGGATCCGAAGGACGCCCGTTTTTCTCTGAATAGAAGGGACGGACTTTCTCCCCAATAAAAGAAAAATCAATGTACTTATCAACCTTTCTTAGAAGATGATCCTCCGGGACCAAGTCCTCAATAAAAACAAATTCAGCTTCATTTTGTGATTCTTTTTTCGGTTTGAACATACCATCCACCATCCTAGTAATATTAACTATATTATATCATATTAACGCGGTGAATTAGTGAAGCGAAAGCATAAAATAAAGACTGTCGAGAGTTTCTCGACAGCCTGAGCTTCTACGAATGTAGATACTTATTCTTTGTCAACAAAAATATTATTTTTAAGCTTCTTAAGTCGGTGCTCTAGCAAACTCCTAAAATAAACAACTCTCTTTCTTCCTTTTCTATTCAATTTTGATAAATTCCCTATAATGTTCACTATCGCAAGTACAGCAAACATTATTGCTATAGCAATTAGTATAGATTTTGCTATTTGATTAAATGCCACAAAACTTGTTACAAAAGAAGCAACAATTGCAACTATTGGTGATACATGAATTGAACTATTTGTCTCTTCTTCCATTCCTTTTAATCGTGCAATACTTCCTACAAGTGTATACTCATCTAACTTATCTAATACTTTATGCATATCATAATATGAATTAAGTCTACTATGATTCAATTCTGAGAATTTATCAACTAATGCTAATATCTCTTCATCTTCCCCTATTAAGAGTATCCTCTGAATTTCCTGTTCAAAAAAGTCGTTTTTTTCAACTTTTGCACGAATACTGTTCATTTCTCTTTCTATTCCATCCAATTTACGTTTTAAGCCAAACCATAACATCTCTATCCCCTCCTTAACTCTTTATCGGAAGGGCTAATGCTTTTTAAAGTTTTGTTATTTCTAAACCATATACTAATGATTTAATATCTGGTTTACAGATAACAAAAAAACATCCGAATCGGATGTTTAGTCACTAGTATTTTTAAAGATTTTCTTTTCTCTTTTTCGTGAATCTTGATATATCAGTTCGTTGACACTATCTCTAATCATATCCCTAGGTATATGAATATTTCTATTAATCAGCTCTTTTTCTAAATTGTCCAAATTAAAAGAACCTTGCCTATTGATTAAATCATTAATTACTTCTCTAACAACAGATTTTTCTTGTTCATTCATTTGATATTTAACAAAATACTTCTGTTCTGCGAATGTTTTTAATCCTCTCATTACCGTTCTTTCTAACTCATTGAAACGTTCTAATATGTACTTCTCAGGTTGGCTTACTTCTGGGTTCTTTAATATTGAGATACTTTCCAATGTACTATAAATTGGATTTTCAGGTTTTTCTTCTATTAAAGCTTCATGAATCATTGCTTCAAGATTTTCTTTTAATTCAACGACCCCCTTCATATCATTTGTATAAAAGATTGTTCTAAGCTGATTAATATCAAATGGTAAATCCGTTGTTTTTTCACAAATTTGCACTAGTGGCTTTCTTACAGCATGTCTTACTGCTAGTTCATACATTACATTAGGATTTAGTCCAGTTAAGTTCGCTATTACCAAATCAGATTCTATAATATTTTCAATAACTTGGCGTGTTATATTTCCACCTTTACTAATTTTATGCGCTACTACGATTTCAAAATTTAAATCATTAAGTAATGGGCTAATAACTGCATCGATGACTCCATCTGCATGTCTTCTAATAGTAGATTCGTCTCCTCCTATTGGTGTAATTATAAAACAAGTTTTGCTATCACTCATTAACATTCCCCTTCCGTCTTTTCTTTGTTAATTCGACAAAAGGAGATATTTTCCTGCTATTATCCAACCAAACTTTGGACCCATGATAAATAATTTGTCGTAAAAGAATAATATAAAGCAGCCAACAATGCTACAGTCGCAAGAAAATTAGCTAATTGTTTTGGAAATCTTAATGCTCTTAATAAAATAAAAACTACTATAAATGCTATTGCTCCAGTAATCATGACTATTCCAAATTGGATAGCCATTCCATTTACTGTATTCCCAACAGGACTAAAATCGATTTTTTCCATAAAACACCTCCAAATAATATATCGGGTAAATATGGAAAAATGGTAGTTCTATTTTGCTTTACCGAAGACAATGCTCTCTAACGAAATTAGAGGAAGCAGCCTATTAACCGACTCCCCGTCCTGCCTTCCATTTTACACTACCGATTTTTCACCATGCAAAAGTTTGGAAAAAGTCGTATTTGTGCCGATTTGCGCCTTTATGTCAGCTCTTAATTTATCAATAGAATCTCTAGAAATCTCTAAATGTATCGCTATTTGCTGCCGAGTCATTCCGCTTAGCATACAATCATAAACAATTTTCAATATTTCTTTGTCTAAGAAATCTCCAGCGCTTTCAATGGCGAATACTTTTCGTTGATATTCTCGCAATCTCATTATTTGTTTCTTTCTCGAATATCCATGTCCCTCAATTCTGCTTGTCTTTTGCCAAAACTCCCATGAGGTAATGTTGCTTCAATCCCATATTGAGCAACTCCCCAGGATCGCATGGGTACAGATTTCCCATAAATAATTCTTTGTAGCCTTTCAATTTCTCTTTTCATCATTCGGTAATCTCTAATTAATTCTGCAATATTTATCTCCATTCACCATTACCCTCTTTGTCTTAATGCCCCATTATGTCTTCTATATGTAGGCTTTCTCATGCCCATTAGCTCTTCTAAGTCTCTATGAGAAAGATTTTCTTCCTTATTTGCAACTGACTTTTTCTTAGTTGATTGAGTCTTAAGATGTTGTTTTTCCCATTCTTTAAGCTGTGTTTTTAATGGAGGATTCATCATTATCACCTCATTTGATAAATAAAAAAAGGACACCAAACGAAACGGTATAAACCGCTTGTTCAGTGTCCTCCAGTTGGCTGGTAGAACTATTATTCAAATGTTTTTAGTACAACTAAATATGCTATATTCCTTCTCGGTGTTAAAAACAACCAAAAAAAGGCCAACACACTTAATACAAAATATGATGAACCCCATATTATGGCAAAATACGTAAGAAGTGCTCCCATATTAATTGGCTGATACTCTTCTCTTAATTCGATGGATTTAATTGCTAAATCAAAGTCTACTTTCCCAATAAACAATAAGTACGAAGAAAAAAAAGTGAGAAAAACACTAATTAGTGGAATTAATAAACCTATTAAAGTCTTATTATATTCCTTACTATGTTCTAAATTTAATTCTAACTCATTTGCCATCATGAGTATTTCATCCTTTTGATGATGGGTTTCCATATACTCCTTGAATTTAAGTTTCCCTTTATTATTATATATATTTATTTTCAATAATTTTTTTCAACCTTTTTCAAGTAATTTTTAGTATCCAGTTCATCATATCTTGTTCTTTTACTCTTATTATTAAAATTCTTCTCCTTCATCAAACTTTACCCTTTTAACTTTACCTTGATGAGTAATGATTTTTGTCTCCCCATGTTCCGGTAGCCTAGTAAGCTTAGCTCCTCCATCACACACAACAATGGCAAAGATTCCTTTTTGTTCCATTATATCAACTTCTAGGCGCATTGTACTAGTATTTATCTCTAATTCTTTAAGCCTCATGAGGATCACTTCCCTTACTAGAAATGCTATTTTAAATATGTACAATAATGCTTGGATAAATATGTACAAATTTGCTTTCATTTTACATACTAGTCTTGAGGTGACTAGTCATGTATATATCATTAAATGTCGATGTTAATTTTGAGATTAATAGTCTTTCAGACTTACCAAAATTCAAACAAATAATGGAGCATATGAAAATGAAAATTAATAAGAGTAAATTGGCTGAAGAACTTGGAGTAGATCGACGAACAGTTGAGAAATATCTAAATGGTTTTGTCCCCAAGAGGACAAGAAAAAAGTCCTCAAAAATTGATGAATATTATGAAGTGATCGCTGCTCTTTTATCTGAGGATTCTAAACAGGTGTTTTATTATCGGCGGGTGCTTTGGCAGTACTTAAAGGATAATCACGGTTTAGACTGTGGTGCTTCGACCTTTCGAGCCTATATCGCTCGAATACCTGAATTTAATGCTTACTTTGTGGAGGACAAACGTATTGCTTCTCCGAAGGGGACGGTTCGCTATGAAACTCCGCCAGGTAAACAAGCTCAATTAGATTGGAAGGAAAATATTCAATATGAAACAAAAGATGGCGAGCAGGTCGAGATCAATGTAGCTGCGCTTATTCTATCTACTTCAAGATTGCGAGTATTCCACTTGAGTATTTCCAAGTCACAAAGTACGCTGTTTTCCTTTCTAACAGAAGCTTTTGAAACGTTTGGCGGTGTTCCTGAGGAACTCCTTACGGATAATATGAAAACAGTGATGGATGAAGCAAGAACGGAACATTATCCGGGTAAAGTGAATGCAAAGTTTGAGCAATTCGCAAAAGACTTTGGCTTTAAAGTGAAAGCCTGTATCGCTGGCAGACCAAGGACAAAGGGAAAAGTCGAAACGACAATGAAATTGTTAGACGAAATTCATGCCTATCAAGGACAATTCTCTTTAGAGGAACTGCATCAATTTATACAAGAGTTAGCCAACAGAGTGAATCACCAGATTCACCAAGGGACAGGAAGAATACCAATGATTGAATATAAAAAAGAAAGGAACCACTTACTCCAGCTACCAACTGATAAAGTAAGAGATTCCTATCGCATTAAGCACACACAAGTAAAAGTCAATGCATCCAACATGATCTCCTACAAATCAAACCAGTATTCCGTACCACCAGAATATCAAGGAAAGAAAGTAGGTTTACAAGTGTATGATAACAACTTATGGATTTATTATAACATGAAACTTATTGCACAGCATCCAATCAGCAAAGCGAAGCTAAATTATCAGGAAGCACATTATAAAGCAGGTTTGGCTGTTTCAGCCCCTTACTATAACTATCCGGAAATCGATGATTTGGCAAAGAAAAATCTAGCAACGATTGGAGAAGTGTATAAATAATGAATCTATCCACTAATTATCAACAATTATTAAGAAACCTAGAGTATCTAAAGCTGAAGCAAATGACTCTACATTTAAATGAAGTAATTGATTTCGGAGTCCAGAACCAGCTGTCATTTATTGATACGTTAATCAAGTTAACCAACTATGAAATTGATGTGCGAGAACAAAATATGACGCAGTCGATGGTAAAGGTGGCTGCATTTCCACATATGAAAGAAATAAAAGATTTTGATTTCACTTTCCAAACCTCAGTCAATCAGCAACAGATTCAAGATTTTCTAACCTTTCGCTTTATTGAAGAGAACGAGAATATTGTTTTCTTAGGACCAAGTGGTGTTGGCAAAACACACTTGGCCACCGCCATAGGGATTGCGGCAGCAAAGAAAAGAACAAGTACCTATTTCATTAAATGCCATGATTTAATTCAGAATTTAAGACGAGCACGATTGGAGAACCGCTTAGAAACTCGTCTAAAACATTATACAAAATATAAACTATTAATCATTGATGAGATTGGTTATTTGCCAATTGATCAAGAAGATGCGAAATTATTTTTCCAACTGATTGACATGCGATATGAAAAGCGCAGTACGATCTTAACAACGAACGTAAACTTTAAGGCATGGGATGAAGTATTTCAGGAGCCTAAGCTGGCAAATGCCATCTTAGATCGCATCTTACACCATGCGAAGGTTGTGACAATGGTGGGAAATTCCTATCGTTTAAAGGATCATTTAGTGCAAGAAAACGAGTGATTTTGTACATCCTTAAACGAGCGAAAATGTACATATTTGTGTTGACATTTATACCTTACATTATTAATCTGTTAATCTAGAATACTGGGTAATCCATAATTTCTTTCATTCCACTCCCATAGGCTTAACTGTCCTTTTTCTGAATAGGCTCTATTTGTATTACAGAAGATATCCTCCATCCATATCGCCCTTCACTAAAATCCCCAAATAGATATTCTTTCTCACTGATTTTTGCTTTTTCGGTTCTTGCAAAGTATCCATAATCACCTATAAACCTTTGACAATCTGCTAATTCACCAATAGCAATTATGAATCCAATAGGCAAATCACTGATTAGTTTTATCCCATGTTTTATTAATGTTTTTTGTATTTCTTTTATGATGCCATGCTTCCTTATCTACACTCTTACCGGCATGTATTGCCAATTTTCCAAGATACTTAGTTTGCCAAGATCTCGTTTCGAATTCTTTTCCACCAAGAGCAATCAACGTTGCCCAAGGTTGCCTAATTGTTATAGCTTTTATTTTCCTTCCCTCTTTCTTTGTGTTAATTTATGAAACATTTTTATAAATTAATCGTATAAATATTAATTATTACTTAAAAAGGCGATGCTTGTGATGTTTAAATCCGAATTAGCGAACCTAATTATCAAATAAGTATAGTATGTTGGTTTTACAACGTTTACTTCTCTTAATCCTAATGTATCGAAATGATAGCAATCTTGGATAACTTTATTCGTATTAGGACCCTCGATAATGTTGACCTTCATGTTGTCATCACCTCATCAATCTATATAATGTAATGGCTTGTACTTAGTAGTCTAAAATTTGACTAATTAAAGCTTCTATATAAAAAGTCATAGGCTTTATTTACTAACTATCAGGTAATCCCTATATAACTGCGCTTATTGAACAATTGATGCAGTTCCCCCAAGTGTTGAGCTGAATTTGTTCTTATATAATAAACGGGGGAGGTTAGCGCAAGAAGGAAAAATTTGTATTAATAAAGAATAAATATGAGATTAAGTGCATGGAGGACAATATGATAAAAGAAAAAACACCATTTGTTATTGCTATTTCTGCTGTATCTGGAGGTGGAAAAACAACAATAACCAAGCTTCTAAATCAAGAATTACATAATTCTAAGGTACTGTTCTTTGATGAATATGATTTCAATGGTCCAGATGACATTATTAACTGGGTAGATAATGGAGGAGACGCTAATGATTGGGATGTAAATCCTTTAATAAAGGACTTGCAAGTTTTATTAACGGAATCGCTTGATTATATAATCTTAGACTTCCCATTTTCTTATAAACATGGTCAAGTAAGTAAATTCATTGATTTTTCCATATTTATTGATACTCCATTAGACATTGCTTTGGCAAGGAGAGTAACTAGAGATTTTTGCAATAGCTCAACGGAGGATATTTTATCTGATATGAAAAATTACACATCTAGAGGTAGGCGTGGTTATCTTAATATGCTTGAAACAATTAAACCTGATGCAGACTTTGTTGTTGATGGTACATTACAAGCAGCAGAAGTAATAAATGTTATACTGGATAATATTAAAAATTAATCTTCTAATCTTATCAGTAAAATTATTTGCAACATTACATGTAAAGTAACCAGGTTCGTTTATCCAAGATGGATTAACGCTTTTTGAAATATAAGTCTACAGGGGAAGAATAGCCCAATATAGTTAATGGTTATTTATTTGAAATTTAGAATTATATAGGAGATGTTTAAATGAAAGACAACAAGGGGACAGCTATACTTATTCTCTCTGTTATAATTATCGTTGTAATTGTTTCGAGTTTTTTAAAGTAATAGATTAAATAACAGAAGAACCATGCTGTCATAATTTCTATGCAAAGGAAATAAACTTAGTGGATGCTGCGAGCTTCTTTTTTATTGTCCTTTATTCCCTTCTATTTAGCCGAATGGAAAGACTATTCTTCCTCTTCATCAACCATTTAAAAGAAAGACTGTCCGCCAAGTGGACAGTCCTATTCCAAGTCCATTTACTTAAGCAAATCAAAACTCCTTGTGGTGGATGCTAAAATTCGATGCATACAAATTAAGAAGTCCCATTCCCTAAACTTCGATTTAAAAATCAAATAGTAAGAAAAGGATCCAGATCACTAAACGGCCGAGGGTGCCTTTCTCGATACTCCTTTGGTGTACATTGTTTTATCTTTAGAAAGTTTCGATTAAATGAACGTATACTTTCATAACCACATAAAAAAGCTATCTCTGAGATATTTTTCTCTGAATAGATTAAAAGATAGGATGCATGATTCACTCTTGTTCCGTTTAAAAAATCAACAAAAGACATATTAACATTATTATTAAAATATTTCGATAAGTAATTATAATTGTACCCTAAGTTACTAGCGATACTTTTTAAAGAAATTGCTTCGGTAAAATGATTCTGGATATAAGTTAATAATTTATGTAATAATTCTTGATCTTGCTTTTCTCCTTGAATTAAGCTTGTTTGTTCCATTAGCTCAGATAATAACAGATAAAGAGATGCTTTTTGTTCAAGAAGATTTGCATTATCGTTAAAAAGCGCCTTAGTGAACAGGGTATTGGCTGCCAATGATAGGTTAAAAATCGGATTTTTCAGGGAACTATTTTCTATCATCTTATAAAAAGTGGGGACATATTCAGGCGAAAAGACACAAATATTAGCACGAGAATGAGATTTTGTAACAAATGAATGAATTTCATAAGGCAATATTAATAAAAATTGTCCAGCCCTCACATGATAATTTTTTTGACTAATAATAACTTCCATTTCTCCCTCAAGGAGGAATAATACTTCAAAGCAACGGTGCAGATGACTTGGAAAGTTTAAATCAACCGTTTGATAGTTTGCTATTAAATTAAAATGGTGTGCTTCATATATTAACATACGAAAAAACCATCCTTTAGTGAATACTAAATTTTGTCTAGGATTATATAAGTTTTTACTTGTTGTGTCAAACCTATTGATGATAGATTTATTGGTAACATCGTTATTTTATTATATGAAAAGGAGACACGCTATGGAAAAACTTCGAATTGGAATGGTCGGCTATAAATTTATGGGTAAAGCACACAGTCATGCTTATCGGGATCTTCCACTCTTTTTCCCAAATACTGTTCATCCTGAAATGAAGGTTATTTGTGGGCGAGATCAAAATGGTGTGACAGTTGCAGCCAAACAATTTGGCTGGGAGGAATATACAACCGACTGGAAGAGCCTCCTAGAACGAGATGACATTGATTTAATCGATATAAACGCACCTAGTAATGTACATAAAGAAATTACCTTTGCCGCTGCTAAGGCCGGCAAGCATGTCTTTTGCGAAAAACCGTTAGCGCTTACATTAGAAGACTCACGTGAAATGCTTGATTTAGTGGAAGCTGCTGGTATTAAACATATGGTTGGATTTAACTATCGCTTTGCCCCTGCTGTTATGCTGGCTAAGAAGCTTATAGAGGAAGGACGTCTTGGAGAGATCTATCATTTCCGTGCTTGGTATTTACAGGATTGGCTTGTAGATCCCAATTTCCCTCTAGCCTGGAGACTTCAAAAGGAAATCGCTGGTTCCGGTTCTCATGGAGACCTTGGGGCGCATCTTATAGATCTGTCTCACTTTTTAATCGGAGATATTACAGAGGTTATTGGTATGAATGAGACCTTTATAAAAGAACGACCAATTCCTTCACAAATGATGGGCTTATCAGCAAAAGGTAGTGATAGTGATAAAAAAGGTAAAGTAACTGTTGATGACGCGACACTGTTCTTGGCTCGTTTTGCGAACGGTGCTTTAGGAAGCTTTGAAGCAACTCGCTTTGCTACAGGGCATCGCAGTACCAATTCCTTTGAAATCAATGGAAGTAAAGGTAGCGTTATCTTCGATTTTGAGCGTATGAATGAGCTACAAGTGTATTTTACAGATGATAAGGATGATGTGCAAGGATTTCGACGCGTATTAGCAACTGACCCTTCGCACGCCTTTGCTGAAAATTGGTGGCCGCCAGGGCATACAATTGGCTATGAGCATACGTTTATTCACGAGATGGTTGAACTTATGGAAGCCTTTCAGCAAGATCGACAGCCTGTTCCGAACTTTCGTGATGGTGTAAAGTGCCAGGAAGTCTTAGAAGCCGTTGATGTATCCATTAAAAATCGTCAATGGATACGAATTTCTGACGTTTAAAAAAGTTAAGGGAGCTGCTTATACTATGAAAAAAAATGCATTAATCGTTTGGGGTGGCTGGGATGGTCATCAGCCTGAACAGATAGCAGAAATTTTTAAAAGAATCCTCGAAGAAGAGAACTTCCAAGTAGAAGTATCTAATTCATTAGACTCCTACGCAGACAAAGAAAAATTAAAAAGCTTAGATCTAATTGTTCCCCACTGGACAATGGGAGAAATTGAAAAAAAGTATATCTTAAATATTTCTGAAGCAGTTGCTTCTGGTGTTGGTCTAGCTGGATGCCATGGGGGAATGTGTGATTCCTTTCGTAATAATGTTGACTGGCAATTTATGACTGGCGGTAATTGGGTTGCCCATCCTGGAAATGATGGTGTGGAGTACATGGTCAACATAAAACATACTTCTAGTCCACTATTAGAAGGGCTCTCGGATTTTAAAGTTACCAGTGAGCAATATTACCTTCATTACGATCCAGCTGTTGAAGTGCTAGCTACCACCCGCTTCCCAGTTATTCATGGACCACACTCTGCTAATAAAGCGGTAGATATGCCTGTAGTTTGGACCAAACGCTGGGGCTTTGGAAATGTGTTTTATAATTCATTAGGGCATCAAGCTAATATCGTTGCTATGCCAGAAGTTTCACTCATTATGCGCCGCGGATTTCTATGGGCAGCTGAAGGAAAAAAACGTATCGAAAATGTAGACACAGCTTCTAGTTATGAAAACGTACGTAACTATACAGGTATGGGGGACAGTCAATAAGGAAGGATACAGCAAATACTATCAGAAACATAATGAAGCGGAGGATCTCTTATGAGGAAACTTAAAATTGGCATCATTGGTTGTGGAAATATTAGTTCCGTTTATATGGAAAACTGCCCGAAGCTTCCTTATCTCGAGCTGGTGGCTTGTGCAGATTTAGATACAGGGCGTGCCCGTACTCAAGCCAAAAAATTTGGTATACCATTGGCTTATTCCGTTGCAGAATTACTCTCGGATCCAGAGATAGAACTAGTGATAAACTTAACGATTCCTAAAGCACATGCTTCCGTAACCATTCAGGCATTAGAGGCCGGTAAGCATGTCTATACAGAAAAGCCACTTGCTGTGACACGCGAGGAAGGACAACTAATTTTAGAAGCCGCTAAAAAGCATAATCTGCTCGTTGGTAGTGCGCCAGATACCTTCTTAGGTGCTGGTATTCAAACTGCTGTTAATCTGATTGAACAAGGAGAAATAGGAGTACCAATTGGTGCATCTGCCTTTATGATTGGCCGTGGTCATGAGCATTGGCACCCAGACCCTGCCTTTTATTATGATACTGGCGGGGGTCCTATGTTTGATATGGGACCTTACTACTTAACAGCATTAGTGGCTCTATTAGGACCGATTAAACGAATTTCTGGTTCCACTCGCATTAGTTACCCAGAAAGAACGATACTTAGTACACCAAAAGCGGGCACGAAATTGAAAGTATCAATACCTACGCATATTTCAGGAGTGATTGATTTCGCTTCAGGTGTAATTGGAAGCATTACGACGAGCTTCGATGCTTTCGGAGGTACATCGTTACCTCCTATTGAAGTCTATGGAAGTGAAGGTACATTACTTGTTCCTGACCCTAACACCTTCAGCGGTCCTGTGAAAATAAGAAAACGTGATGAAAAAGAATTTAAAGAAGTTCCTCTTACTTATGGATATACCCAAAACAATAGAGGTCTAGGCGTTGCTGACATGGCTAGAGCGATTATCGAAGGTGGAAAATATCGCGCAAATAGTGATTTAGCGTATCACGTTTTAGAGGCGATGTATGGCTTCCATGATTCATCAGATAATGGTCAGCATTATCTGATGAAAAGTACGTGCGACCGCCCAAAATCCTTGCCCTTAGAGGGACAGGAAAAGGAATTCGATTAGAAACACAAGCAAAATAAAAATATCTTTCCCTGTACTTCGAGCTTTTATCGAAGTGCAGGGTTAAAATTAAAGACTAAACAATAAATTGCCTTTATCCCCTTGCTGGAGAAAATTTGATGAACGTAATCAATTACTATTATCTGCCGATTAAGATATACCAACTCTTCAATGTATGCAAGAACGTTAGTATCATTAGGTGCCTTTCCTTCTTAAATAAATCGTTTCATTTTACCAGTCCATGTGGCCATTTCCTTTTCTAATTCAAGTTGCACAGTAAGCGAGTGTAGCTTATTATGCACCGAATCGGACGAATGTTCACTAATCCAACGATTTCGAGCTTCCTCATTTTTCAAAGCATGAATGAGTACAAGCAACGAATCGTGATTGACGGGTTCGGGTCCGGAAACGATACTTTGAACGCGGGTAATGGCTTGTAAAACCGTTTCCAATCTGTTTTCGCTTTTCTTCCAGCATCTGTGCATAATTGACCAGTGTCATTGCTAAATTTTGCTCCGGTTGCTTAAGATATTCCGAAATTTCTCCAAGTGACAAATCCAAAAACTTTAGTAATAATATTTTTTGAAGCTGAGCGATGGAATTGTTGTTATAGATCCGATGTCCATGTTCTGTGTATCCAGAAGGTTTCAATAGCTCCATCTGATCATAGTGACGCAGTGTTCGTTCAGTGACTCCAGTTAGCTTTGCAAATTCTCCAATAGAGTAATTTTTCTCTATTGACATTTGTTATCACTCCCTTTCATATTGAACTTTAACACTTGACGTTACGTCAAAAGCAAGGACTTTTTTCAATTTTACTTTTATTATAGGAAACTTAAATTAATGATTGTCTGTTCATCACCAAATCTGATATATTAGCTGCTGGTAATTACAAAATCCAACTAGTTTTTTATAATACATTGCAACTTTCTTCGAATTTATCATTATTCTTGTTTTTTCATTAAAAATAGTTAACATACCTTGTCATCCCCCTAACATCATTTCTTTTAACTTAGGCTTAAATTCTAATGCATGAGACACAGCATAAATTTCTGGTAATAAGACTAATCACCATGACCAACCATTGATTTCAGTTTACTTTAAAATAATAAAAAACATAATAAAAAAGATACCAAATAGTAAATCTTCTAATTGCCAAACTTCACCAAATCACTTACAATAAAAGGTATAAATGACCATATTTGGAGGTGTTATGAAAACAAAACAATTTACAATAGGTTATAATTGGGTTGTAACAATCCACGAAGAATATTCCTTATTCAAAGATTTAGCCAATGAATTTAAATACTCAGTTGTTGACTCAGATAATGAAACAATTACTATCTTTACAGTTTCTAATTCTCATGTAGATTTTGACCACACATCTTATAATCTACATCCTGTAGTTGGTTTCGATGACCAACGTACCATTGAAATCAAACATAAACCTTATGAAGAAGAAGAATAAGGCATTGTGCCTTATTTTTTTTGATTAAAAAAGACCTCACCAATTAAGGTGAAGGTTTTCTACGATTTTTAATTTTAGTCAAAATAAATATTAGATATTTCTCTTTAACAGTCCAGGTAACATAATCAATCCAAATAAATGGAACTATTTACCATAATGATCACCCTGCAAAATGCTGCATCTACAACAATAATGCCAGTAAAAAGGAAAGCCTTCATTACTTTTGGATTAATTTTATTAAATGATGAGCAGAGATTGCGGATACCGGTATAACAATAAGCCCAATAATTATAATAGTAAATAAATCAGCTGTCGGACTTAATGGAATCCATCTATTGAACACATAACCTACTAATTTCACATACACTACAAAAAAAACTATCATTATAAAATAAAAAATTATACTATTTTTATATCTGTTCATTTCCAATTCTCTCCCTTTTTGTATTTTATTATCCTCATATTAACTCTAAGTATGAAATATTTCTTTAATTTTTTGATTTAATAAAGAAAAAATGCCCATTCCAAAGAACAGGGATGTGTGAGGTAATCATATTGTATAACATATCCATTCAGATCATTTTATAGCATTTTGTCTTCAGGATAGTCTAAATTCCAGTTTTTCTTAGAAGGCTTAACCTCTTTTAAACTTAGCAAGAGTAGTATTAAGTGCTTTAGCAATTTTTGTGGCTTTATCCCTCTTTTTAACGATATAAGTTTTAGAAGATTCATTCTTAATAATAATAGTTCCACATTAAAAGATTTATTTATAGTCTCACTGTCTACAATAACTAATTCTTCAATTACCCTTTTCACAATTTAACGTTTGTGATTAAAAGTCATTCTAACTAAAAATTTTTGAGGTATTATTTTTTTGAATTATCTTTTACTATTTTTAACCATAGTTAAAAACATAATGATGATAAAAATAATTGTAAATACAAATTATGTTAAACAATTTATTATCCCTCTAACTATATTCAATCGCTATTTTGAATGAATATATAAAAGAACCAAAGGTTTGTTGACTTTTATAATTTTCTGTATCAAATTGGATTCGAAAGGGAAAAGCAACGAATTGAAAATTACTTTCTATTTCCATGTTTGGCAGTTTTAAATCAAGTAACTTCCTTGATTTTGGAGAAATACTGCTTGGCAATCGGATACCTCTTCAAGTTTTGCACACTAAGATTTTCCCCTGGTGCATGTATATGTGTACATCAATGAAATAACATTATTTCTTCCATTTGAACAGCAGACTGGAATAACAAAAACCCTAAAAAACCGTGTGGAATATCCATTTTTTCAAAAAAAGGTTTACAAGATTGGCATTCGAGGATATAATTACCAATGTGAGAACAAAAAAAATCGAAGGAGGTTGAATAAAATGATCAGAATTTTACCAGAATTAAACAATGTAGTACTAATTGAATATTTAACGTACACGAATTCAACCGCTTCGGAATGGGATTATTTATCTTAGTTTTCATTTAACTAAAATTATCCAACCGCAGGGTAGTCGTGTCCTGCGGTTTTATTATGCCCTTTTTAAGCCGCAGATCAGTCTATTTGCGGTTTTTTTGTGCACTCACGAGAAAAAAATTCCATTTATGGAAAATTTTAAACTAGGAGTGAAAGAAAAATGACATTAAATCTAATTTTTTTAACAGTTACGTTTAAGAAAAAGCAATATACAAATGCTGAATTTTTACAAGAAATTGAAATGGAAAAGAGAATAGAAGAAAATCGCAGAAAACTCCATGAAATGGGCTATAGGTTGTAAAACATTCACATATAGGAGGTGAAAACATGACCTTAAATATTTTCTTTATTACCATAACTATAAATAGGAAAAGACCGACGGAAGAAGAACAGAATCATTTACAGGAGATCGAGCAAATATTCGAAGAAACGAAAACAAAGCAAATTCGTTCTGGATATTTTTCAAATTTCCATTACTAATAATAAATAGGAGGTATTAACTATGATAATAAATATGCTGTTTTTTACCATTACCGTTCATCCCAAAAAGATGACAGCCGAAGAAATTACTCATCAGCAAATGATTGAAGAAATCATGGAAGAAAATAGAAGAAAACAATATTCAATCATACGTTTCTAAAAAAATAGAATAAAATAAAAATTAAGGAGAGGTGGATAAAAATGTTTTTAATTATTTTACAGAGTCGACAATCAATCTTATGGGCGGATAAAGACACAGACTAACGTAGGGAAAGAAATATAATGTAGCAAGCCACCAAGCATGAAGAAATAAGAAAAGAACAAACAGTGGGAAACAGTAAGCCACACTGCTTGTTCTTTTCTTATTTTTTTAGATAGCGATATTCTAATAATCGATTTAAATCATTCATTTGCTCAAGTAACTTTTGCCCTACATTTGTTTCAAGTACCTTTTTCCGTTTTAATTCTCTGTCTACTACTCTTTTTACCGATAAGACATCGGTGCCATTTTCTAACACATCTTCTTTTGAAGTAAAGCGCTTATGGGCAACCAATTGCATGCCATAGGAATTATATAATAAGGTATAGCCGGCAATTCCTGTTTTAGATTGATAGGCTTTGGAAAATCCTCCATCTATCACAATCATTTTTCCATTCGCTTTAATTGGATTTTCTCCATTAATTTCCGCAACAGGTGTATGACCATTTATAATATGCCCCTGATCAGGGTTTAAATTAAATTCCTCCAAAATATGGCGGCAGACCTCTTCGTTTTCCCGTAAGGAGTAGTAAGGATTCTTTTTTTCTTTATGTGTTTCCTTTTCTTTAATAAAATAACGTTCAAATGTAGTCATATCTTTTTTGCCAAATAACGAGGAATTTTCCCCAGTCCATAAATACCAAACTAAATCTGTTGCAAAGTCATCAGTTATTTCAGGATGATTAAAGCTATAACGCAAATAATATTCAAATAGATCAAATAATTCTTTTCCTCGATAATCTTTCCCGTCTATACGCATCGATTTCATTGATCCATCTTCATTTAATGGAATACAACCATGGATTAATAAATTGCTATTATATCTTAAATATAAACTCCCCTTATTTATAAGAAAATGAATATGTTTTGCTAGTTTCTCAGAATGTTGAATCGAAAAAAGCAGTTTATTAATAACTTGCTCTTCTTCTTCTAAAAGGAGAGATGGATCTTTCGGATCAATTGTATTAAAACAGGTATTTTCAAGCGAATAAATTTTACCGTTTAAATCTATGGTATTATGCTCATAATCAATTTTTTCTAGAAGCAGGCGGTGGTGCATTTGAAAATCAGGTCGCCTTTTAATAATAGGTATTTCAAGTTTAAATTGAATAATAGAAATAGCTTGGTGAATTTTTGTGATTTGTAAAATATTTTCGTCTGTATTTTCTTTGGCATTCATTTTTGGACGAAAAGCTTTGTTATCTTTATAATATTTATTTGCTAAGTTTAAGAGTGGACGTAAATTTATCCCATAAGCATCCTCAATAATATCTAAATTATCATATCTAGCACATATCCGAATAATATTAGCAAGACAGACTTTAGATCCTGCATATGCACCAATCCATAGAACATCGTGATTACCCCACTGGATATCCACGGAATGATAATCCATTAATGTATCGATAATTTTATCAGGATAAGGCCCCCGGTCGTATATATCGCCAACAACATGCAAATGGTCGACAACCAGTCTTTGAATAGTATAGGAAAGTCCGATAATTAGTTTATTAGCTTGTCCTAGTGAAATTATTCTGTTAATGATGCTTGAATAATAATCTGTTTTATTATTTAATTCATTTTTTTCATATAATAATTCTTCAATAATATAAACAAACTGTTGTGGTAATGCTTTACGAACTTTGGAATTGGTATACTTGGAGGATGCATAAGAAACTAAGCGAATCATTCTTTCAATGGTATCTGCATACCATTTATCTAGTTCTTTCGTATGTATAAATGAATTCACTATTCTTTTCAATTTCTCTTCTGGATAATAAACCAAAGTGGCGAATTCATCGATTTCAGCACTTAAAAGCTCATCTTTAAATAAATCGCGAATTTTTTCTTTCACATTTCCTGAACCATTTCTTAATACATGTTGAAAAGCATGAAACTCACCATGCAAATCGCTGACAAAATGCTCCGTTCCCTTAGGAAGATTTAATATTGCGTCCAGATTGATGATTTCTGTTACTACTTTTTCTTCCGAATCATACTTTTCTGTAAGCAAATCTAAATATTTCGTATCCATTTGGTCCACCTCCGAGTAATAGAAAAAAGTTATTAATATATGTATTATACAAGGTAATAAAAAGAATTTAATAAGATTTTAATAATAAATGGAAAATAAAACGTAGCCTCGTAGCAAACTGGGAGATTCTTCTATGTTCAGCCTGTGAACTACTAGCAGCAAATCGAACCTTTACAGCTCTTTTTTATCGTAGAAAGGTATTTCCTGACACTACCCACAATATGCAGACAATAAACCAAAATAAAATATATTTTCCAAAGTTTATTGTCGGTTGGACATGCAAAACCTACTCTCTTTTCACATAGTAATGAAGTATAGGCAAATGTCCTTGAATGTGGAGGTGGAAAAATGTCTGGAATCTTATTGTCAATTGGAGCTTTACTCAAAGAATTAGTTTTTCTTGTGTCCTATGTAAAGAATAATGCATTTCCCCAACCATTATCAGCGAGTGATGAAAAAAAATATTTACGATTGATGGCTGAAGGAGATTCGCATGCAAGAAATATGTTAATAGAGCATAATTTACGCTTAGTTGCTCATATTGTAAAAAAATTCGAAAATACAGGTGAAGATTCAGAGGATCTAATTTCGATTGGAACCATTGGACTAATAAAAGGGATAGAAAGCTTTTCTGAAGGAAAAGGAACAAAATTAGCTACTTATGCTGCCCGATGTATTGAGAATGAAATCCTTATTACAATAGGGTAGAGCGGCTCGTAATTAAATAAAAAAGAGTAATCCCAAGTCTCTTTTCTTTGATCAGCAATCACTCTGTTACCTTCTCCCTCTTCCTTTCAAGCGCAGATCGTGATAACAACAAACATCATAAAGCAATCTTTAAACAAATAAAAAACCCAAACAATTATACGAAGTTTCCACTTCCTATAAGTTCGGGTGTTGCTTTAGCTGGCATCTCATTGTCTAACATCCTATTCCTCTCCATCACGATTCTTTCCATTTATCCAAAAGTTTTTTTAATTTCTTCGCTTTGGCAAAGAATAAAATCGAAACACTTAAGAAGACAATTGAAGTAATAAGCATGCCTTCATTATAACCTGTTACCTTATCCATTTTAGGAATAATTACTCCTATATAAAAAAATGCTCCAACAGCTAGCAAAACGGTGCCAAATTGCTGATAATCAGATATCTTATCTGTTAAAATTTTTATCTTTTTCTCCATTTCTTCCCCTACTTTCTACTAAACTATATAATTACCATAACATAGGAATAGTAGATTAAGCTTTATGAAATCAATAGCTAAATTGCGATATTATGGAAAAAATTATTGCGCTTCATCACGATTCATCCATAAAAAAAAGAGATTTACAAATAGGTTTCCTATCCGTAAATCTCTTGTCGATCATTATTGTAATGCCTGTTTTAGATCTTCCACTAAATCTTCTACATCTTCTAATCCAACAGAAATTCTTACAAGACCATCTGTTATCCCTAGCTCTGCTCTTCTTTCAGGCGGAATGGAGGCATGTGTCATTCTTGCTGGAACAGAGATTAGACTTTCTACAGCTCCTAAACTTTCTGCAAGTGTAAAATATTTCACTTTATTTAAAAGCTTATCAGCATTCTCTGCACTTCCCACATCAAAACTTACCATTCCTCCAAAGCCATGTGCTTGTTTCTTGCTAATTTCATGGTTTGGATGTGTAGGCAGTCCTGGATAATATATTTTTGCAATGGCTGGATGTTTTTCTAGAAAACTAACGATTTGCCTTGTGTTGCTTTCATGCTCTTCCATTCGAATTCCTAGTGTTTTCATCCCTCTTATTAATAGCCAAGAATCATGTGGTCCTAACACTCCACCAGTTGAATTTTGCACAAAATGAAGCTCTTCTCCTAATTTTTCGTCCTTTACAACAACAAGCCCGGATACCACATCACTATGACCACCAAGATACTTTGTGGCACTATGAAGGACAATATCTGCTCCCAATGTTAATGGCGTTTGCCAATAAGGAGTAGAAAAAGTATTATCAACAATCGTTAATAATCCCTTTTCTTTTGCAATCCGTGAAACGGCTTCAATATCTGTGATTTTTAATAATGGATTTGTTGGTGTTTCAATATACAAAGCTACTGTATTTTCTTTTATAGCCTCTTGGATATTGTTAATATCACTTGTATCGATAAAGGTTGCCTCTATTCCAAACTTATTCAGAACCTTTGTCATCACACGGAAGGTTCCCCCATATACATCGTCTGTTAAGAGGATATGGTCCCCCTTCTTAAATAGCATCATAACCGCAGTGATTGCTGCCATACCAGAACTAAATGCAAAGCCTCTTTTCCCTTCTTCTAAATCCTTGATAAGCTCTTCTAATGCATGGCGAGTAGGGTTTCCAGTTCTAGAGTATTCAAAGCCTTTATGATTGCCAATACCGTCTTGTTTATATGTGCTTACTTGATAAATCGGAATGTTCACTGCTCCTGTGTGCGGGTCTCCAGGAATTCCACCATGTATTAATTTTGTTTTTCTTTTCATTTAAATCCCTCCATCAAATATTTTTTTGCTCATATAACGATCACTAGAGTCTGGAAAAACCACAACGATATTACTGCCACTTTCTGCTTTCTGCGCTTCCTGTACAGCGGCATATAAAGCGGCTCCAGAGGAACTTCCTACAAGCAAACCTTCTTTTTGAGCTGCAAGCTTCACATACTCAAATGCATCTGCATCAGAAACGGTAGAAATTTGATCAAAATAGCTGGTATCCATATAGGCTGGGATGAACTCCATCCCAATTCCTTCCGTTTTATGTGGTCCACTTTTCCCACCATTTAAAATAGAGCCTTCTGGTTCTACTACTACCGCTTTGACAGCTGGATTTTGTTCTTTTAAATAGCGGGCTGTTCCCATAAAAGTACCACCTGTTCCAGCACCAGCAACAAATACGTCAACCTGATAATTTAATTGCTCCCATATTTCTGGCCCCAGTGTTTTATAATAAGTATTTGGATTTGCTTCATTTTCAAATTGTCCTGGTACATAAGCATTAGGAATGTTCCGCTGCAATTCTTTCGCTTTTTCAATTGCCCCTTGCATGCCTAAGGAAGTAGGCGTATGAATTATCTCCGCCCCTAATGCCTTCATAATTTCCTGCTTTTCGATACTAAATTTTTCCGGCACACAAACTATTACCTTTATTCCTGTATTTAATGCGGCAAGAGCTAACCCAATACCTGTATTACCTGCCGTAGGCTCAATAATGGTTCCACCTTTAGTAAGCTTTCCACTTTTTAACGCTTCTTGAATTAATTCATAACCCAGTCTATCTTTTATGCTTCCACCTGGATTACAAAATTCTAATTTCGCATATAAATGAACATTTTTAGGTAATGAAAAATGAGTCAATTCAAGCATTGGTGTATGACCTATTAACTCATGCACATTTCGATAAACATTCAAACTCCACACCACCCACTTATTTTCCCCCTATATAACAAGTTTCTTCCTAGACAAAAATTTCTCCATAACTTATTATTCTTAGTTGTTTACTTGCATTTAGAAGAAAAGAAAGGAAGGGTTTCCCCTTCTGCTCTTCTTTATATTCTCTCAACGATTCCTAACACTAGATTTGCTGAATGGACAGCCGCTTTTTCTAAATACTGATCAAAAGATAAATGGGATTCCTTTCCAGCAATATCAGATAAAGAGCGAATAATAACAAATGGAATATTATGTTGATAAGCAACCTGAGCGATTGCAGCTGCTTCCATTTCAACAGCTTGCAGATTCTCGAATTTTGATTTTATAAAGGCTGCCTTTTCTGGTTGATTGATAAAAGAGTCACCAGTTGTAATTAAACCTGTCACTACAGAATGATTGCCAATTTCCTTTGCACTTTGTTCTGCTGCAGCAATTAATCTTTCAGTCGCCTTAAAGCTTGCTGGCATTTGTGGAACTTGGCCGTATTCATAACCAAAAATAGTGGCGTCTACGTCATGATGACGTACTTCACTCGAAATAACAACGTCTCCTACTTCAAGAGTTGGATTTAATCCTCCTGCTGAACCTGTATTGATTAGATAGTCTGGTTTAAATGTTTGCATTAGAATCGTTGTACTCATTGCGGCATTCACTTTTCCTATGCCAGAACGAAGTAAAACAACCTCTTTCCCAAATAATTCACCTTCAATAAACTGAAATCCAACGATTGTCTGTTCTTTCTTATTTGCTATTTTTTCACGTAGTAAAGTTACTTCTTCTTCCATTGCACCGATTATTGCGATTTTCAATTCACTTACCTCTTTCGCTTATTTTTTCCCCTTCCATCATCCATACAAAGTCATTCAACTTCTTAAAATATGCGGAAAAACCGTACTTCTCTAAAATTTCCGTTAGAAAGGGGATTGTTGTATAATACTCTCTTTGCAAGTCTTCTGCTAAATGGTGATGCTCCTTTTCCTTGGCATTCTTAATTGCCTCATCGTACGCATCTTTAGTGACATACATGGTATCTGCAAACACTATTTTACCACCTAAAGGGAGGAGATTACTATACTGTTTAATCGCTTCTTCTTTTTCTTGGTCGGTTAAGTGATGAAAAGCATAAGTACTTACAAAGGTATCTGGTTGCTGATCTAGCTTAAAGTGAAGAAAATCCCCATCTATTATGGTTGCTTTTGCATTAATTTTCTCCTTCGCCAACTTCCTCATTGCAGGCGATGGTTCTATGGCGGTAACCGTTAAACCCTTTTCAATCAGTTTAACAGTTAAATTTCCTGTACCAGGCCCAAATTCAACAACATGCCCTGTGGCACGTTCTGCTACCATTTTTAATATATAATCATACTTGTGAAAAACAGCTTCGTATTCTTTATTGTTAGTGAGACTGTCATCGTAAGAATCCGCCCATTGTTCAAAAATCTCAAGAAACTCTTTTCCCATAGCATTGCACCCCTGTTTTCTTAAATATATAATTCCTATAAGTATACTATGGTTTTAAATATTTCTTGTTCTTAATTTATCATATCTTTCTTTTTGTTATCAAGATGCAAAAAATAGTAAGTTTATTCCCTATTTTCAATCTTTATCAGACTGTTTTTATGTATTAATATTAATCCATTGTCTCCTTATGTTATGATATTTTTACTGTTAGGAAGAAAGGAAGATTTAAGCATGAATATCCAATTAGAAATGATAGAAGATAAGGTAGAGTTTTTTGAAGGAGAAAGTCTAAAAGCAATCGAGAAAAAAATCAATGAACAAGTAGAAGTCAATAAAGCTATATTGCTTTCTGTTCATTCTGTCTCCCATCAAGTTACTTTACTAGAGAATGGTCGGCCTTATTACACCGCCGTTGTCCATTTTAAAATGAAAAAGCAGTTTTAAAAAACAATAAAAAAGAACTGGAGCTTGATTCTCCAGTTCGAGTTTAACGAATATTTAAGTCTTTTATTTCTTCTACCTTCGTTGGTTTCCATCCACTTCCATCTACCCATTCTATATATACTCTATATTTTTCAGATTTATCTTTAGATGATACTGTTCCAATAGACTTCTGAGGATCATGATTATTATTTCCAAGGAACCAAACAGTCATATTCCCGCTATCTAAGCCGGTTGCATAAGATAATGCTTTAATTTGTTCGTTCCAGTCTGCCCCTTCTGAATAAGTAGCTACATGCTCCCCTGTTTGGGATGTTCCAACAGGCTTCCAGGAAGGATTCTCAATCGTTTTAATAACATTCGAGTCACTGCCACCTTCTGTGACAATTTCCTCCCCATCAGATTCTTTTTCTTCTTCTGAAGTAGTGTTCTCCTCTTTATTATCTGATTTAGTCGTCGAAGCAGCTGTTTTATTCTCATCCGATACTTCTTGACCTGATTTCGGTTCGTTTTCTTTATTTTTAGCTGTATTTTTTTCATCATTTGTATGAAAAATAGAATATGATACAAATACAATTAGTAAAATCACAGCAACGATTAATCCATTTAAAATAAGATTCGTTTTCTTTCTTTTAGAACGTTGTGCATATCTCGTTTTACCTTCATTATTTATTTCATTACTCAAGGTGTTTCTCCCCCTATTTTCTTTCCATTTCCTCTTTATATAAGTTGATTTAACTCTCACTTTTCTTCTTTCACTGTACATATTTTAACATGGCAGTACACTTTTAGAAAAGCAAGAACCTATTGGCGTACTAGCGAGCAGCATTTTGCTGCTTTTTATCGATTCCTTTAACTACCTCTGCAAATAGTTGGTTGACCCCGCCTTCGTCTGAATAAACATCTAAATTCACTGTTACTAAGGCATATTTAGGCTTCTCATAAGGAAAATAACCTGCAAACCATTTATTATGTAACTGCTTCTCCTCTTTATATACGCCTGTTTCTGCCGTTCCTGATTTTCCAGCAATTTCATAGGGAAGATCTTGAAACCATCTGCCAGTTCCTTTATTGTTTGTAACAACTTCTCTTAAAAGTTTTTGGAGCCTTGAGGCGGTATAAGGAGATATTTTTCCTCCATCTAACTCTTGCTTATCAAAGGAATAAAAGGTTGTGCCATTTTTGTATTGAATATCTGAAACAACTCTGACACTTTCCTTTTCTCCTCCTCTAGCAATAGTCGCCATCATATTTGCCACTTCTAATGGTGTAACCCGTACCTCATGCTGTCCGATTCCCGTTAATGCAACATAGTTCTTATCCTTTTTCGCCTCCTCATTCAAAAACACTCTTCCCATTTCTTCGCCACTAAATTGTTTAAAATCAGGAGAATGAAAAACACTGCCTCGCCACCCCACCAGGCTAGTCAATGATAATTTAGCTGCATATTCCTCGATTAAATTTTCATCTATATCACTTAACTTCTTCGCTATTGTCCCAAAGGTATTGTTGCAACTAACTGCAAAGCTATCTGTAAAATTTAACATTCCATGCTGATATGTTAAGTCCTCTTCGCCATTGATCTTCTTGCTGCAATCATATTGCTTATTGTTATCATCCAATTTATTGTCGATCGCAGCTGCTGCAATGACTGTTTTGAAGACAGAGCCGACAATCTGCTGTTTTAGCATATAGTTATTAACTCCATCTGTCTGATAAGGATCTTCTGCATTTATCTTCGGCCTAGAAACCATTGCAGCAATCGAATTATCGTCTAGATCTAACAGAACTAGTCCACCTTTCTTTATGCCTTGTTCATCTACTAAGTCTTCTGCCATCTGCTGTAAATCTGTGTCTATGGTTGTGCGGACATTTACAGGATAAAACGGATTTGCAGGTTCTACATATTTAACATTTAAGCCAAAGAGTGGTCCTCCTTTTGCATCTACATGATAGACAAGCTTCGATTCGCCATCAGGCAAAAGAAATTCATCAAAGCTTCTTTCTAAGCCTGTTAAACCAATTAATGTAGAACCTCCTAGCTTTCTATCAGGATATCGCTTTCCTAATTGCTCTTCATTTTGACCAGTAATCCCTAGCAGTTGTTCGGCGATACTATTATTGATATGAAACTTTTTCTCTGCGGCAAAAACACCTGGAATCTTCAGCTGATTGATAGCAGACATTTGCCTGCTTGTTAATTCCAATGGTTTCTTTCCTCCAAAAACAACCGGATCTTTTGCATCGATAATACTATTCTTTACATTGTATTCACTTGTCCCAATAATATCCGCTACTTTTTTGCTATCCCAATCCATTTTTTTTAAAAAAGGAAATAATATTAAAACTGCTTTTGTCTGATGTGTTAGCGAATTTCCATTTTTATCAAGAAAGGTTCCTCGACCATTGTCCAAAAGCATTTCTTGTGATCTTTGTTTTACACTTGCTTCCACCAAATTAATATTATGCTTAGTGAAATGATTTGTCTCTATTAACTGCACTTGTATTAGCCTTCCTAGCAATATACATAAAGCAAATAAAAAAAGGATACCGATGCCAACTATTCTTTTTCTCCACATAAATAAAACACCTCATCAAAAGTGTTGACGAGGTGTCCCATTTATAAACAAGTCCATGATAACTTTTTATTCCGTTATCCATTCCATTAAATTACTTATTTAATTGTAACGATTTGTACATTCATTTCTCCGCCTGGAGTCTGTACAATTACTTTATCGCCAACTTTTTTGCCAATTAAGCTTTTAGCGATTGGAGAATCGTTTGAAATCTTCCCTTCGAATGGATCTGCTTCCGCACTACCAACGATTGTATATGTTTCTTCTTCACCGTCTGGAAGCTCGACGAATGTAACAGAACTACCAAGTGAAACAGTGTCGCGATCTAACTCATCTTCCGAGATAATTTTTGCATTTCGAATCATATTTTCGATCGTAGTGATACGACCCTCTACAAAAGCTTGTTCTTCTTTCGCAGAATCATACTCTGAGTTTTCGGATAAGTCACCGAAACTACGTGCAATTTTAATACGTTCTACAACTTCTTTACGTTTAACTGTTTTTAACTGTTCTAGTTCCTGTTCTAATTTTTCTTTACCTGCTAATGTCATTGGAAATTCTTTTTCGATTGCCAAAATCTTCACTCCTTCAAGTATGGGATTAATGAATAGCCATGAAACTATTTGTAAAATCCCTAATAATTATGTATTTAAAGATAATAGCACGACATCTTAGAAATGGACGCGCTTTTTTTTCTAATAGAATGAGTTTAATACGGATTGAAGAAAAAAGAAAGCATTTTCTATTAGATTGCCTGTAATGATTTAACATTTTTTCACTAATTAGCGATTTTTGTTAAAAGAATGATTATTTTTATGAAATTAACAATAGGAAAAATTATCAAATATCATTACAGAGAGCTCTTTTATTTATCCCATTATTTTAACCCATTGGTTTCTTGCATAATCCATATTTGGAAAAATAGGCTGTCTATAATGGAACAGCCTATTTCCCAGAAATTTTTCATGAATACTTTCTATTGTTTCATAAAAGTGATTTTTGTTCAAGAATTGTTTGAATTTTTGTAACCATAAGATCAATGGCTACGTGATTATGACCGCCCTCAGGAATTATAATATCTGCATATCTTTTTGTTGGTTCAATAAATTGATTATGCATGGGACGAACTACATTAACATATTGTTCAATTACAGAGTCAATCGTTCTTCCTCTTTCTTTGATATCCCTCATTAATCTTCTGATAATACGTAAATCCGCATCTGTGTCAACAAATAACTTCATATCCATTAAATCACGAAGACTTTCATCCTCCAATATTAAGATACCTTCCACAATGATTACATCCTTAGGTTCAACTAGGATAGTTTCATCGGAGCGGGTATGCATGGCATAATTATATACTGGCTTTTCCACTGCTTCATAATTTAATAATTTTTGAATATGATCAATTAATAATTCTGTATCAAATGCTAACGGATGGTCATAATTCGTTTTTAATCTTTCCTCAAATGGTAAATGAGATTGATCTTTATAGTAATAATCTTGTTCGATCATTAAAATCGAATGTCCTTTAAAATGGTCAAATATAGCTTTGGTCACACTTGTTTTTCCAGATCCGGAGCCACCTGCGACACCAATAACTACTGGTTTCGGCTGCATGCTTATTAAAGCTCCTTTCGCATCATATTATTTGGATAAACAGGGTGGTCCACTTTGAATTTAACAATTTGTAAAGGATGTCTTGCAGCATCGATTTCTTTTCCGTCTGCATCCCAAATTTTATCAACAACCATTGTAAAATTATCAATTTCCGGACCAAAAAATTCCACTTCCTGCCCCTGTTTGAAGAAGTTTCTTTGTTGTAATGTTACTATTTTTGTCTCTTCATTATAATCGAGCACTAAACCAGCAAAGTCAAAAGTGGTCTTTTTGCTATGATTTCCAAACATTTGCTCTTTATACCCTGGCTGACCTTCAAAGAAAGCAGGTGCTGTATCTCGATTTGCACATTTATCTAGTTCTTTAAGCCATTCCTCTTGAATGACAAAATGATCTGGATCTGCACAATAGGCATCAATCACTTTTCGGTAAACACTAACAACTGTAGCAATATAATGAATGGATTTCATTCTACCTTCAATTTTTAAACTGTCTATGCCTAGTTCAATCATACGTGGAATAGATTCGATAAGCTTTAAATCTTTTGGACTCATCGCAAAAGGAGCATCACCTTCAGAGAATAAAGGCTTTTCCTCCACACCATCTAGCTTGTACAAATCATAATCCCAGCGACATGATTGACAACAGCCGCCGCGGTTAGAATCTCGAGCCGTCATATGATTACTCAATGTACAACGACCAGAATATGCGATACACATTGCGCCATGAATGAATGTTTCGATTTCGATATCTACTTTTTCTTTCATTTCTTTTATCTCTTCTGCACTTGTTTCACGGGCAAGCACAACCCGTTCTAAACCTTCTTCCTTCCAATACTGAACTGCCTTCCAGTTAGAAAGAGATTGCTGTGTACTTAAATGCACTTCTATTTCGGGTGCTACTCTACGGCATGTCTCGATAATTAATGGGTCTGCCACAATAATTCCATGTACACCTGCTGACTTTAAGCCCAGTAAGTATTCTTCTAAACCGTCAATATTTTCATTATGTGCAAATATATTGGTAGTAACATATATTTTTGCTTGATATTTCTTAGCAAACTCCACTCCCTCTTTCATTTCTTCAAAAGTGAAGTTTCCAGCATTCGAACGAAGCCCATATTCTTGTCCACCAATAAAGACAGCATCTGCACCGTATGTAACAGCAATTTTTAATTTCTCTAAATTACCAGCAGGTGCTAGCAGTTCCGGTTTCTTTACAATTACTCTTTTTCCATCTCTTATTTCAGAAATAGGATCTTTAACTAATGTCATTTTCCCTTCTCCTCCACTTGTTTAGTAAACCGTTTCTTTAAAGAAAAATCCTGTGTCCAATGGTCTATTAGGTGGTTGAATTTTTTCTATCTCAGCAAGTAAATGGTCTTTTTCTTCTTCATATCGATCTGGATCATTTAAATACAAAGTTATTGCTTGATAATATAGTCCAGTAACGGCAATAATATAGCTTGGTTCTTTCAAAAGACCGTCGATTTTGAAAGAATCAATGCCAGCATCCAATAGATCTGCAAGCTCATCAATGATACAAATGTCATTTGGACTCATAATATGTGTCCCATTTGCATCCTGAAAAATTGGATATTTATTTTCTCTTTCTTTATCATGCAGAAAGAAGTGCTTATCTGATTTACTTGCTTCCAATTCCACTTCTTTCCCTTGATATTGAAAGTAATGTTCTAGTAAAGTACGTTTTGATTGAAACATCGTCGTCATTCCATGAACTTGGATTTCAATCTCCACTTCTGCATTTTCTTTTGTTTCAATGATGGCGTCCATGCTAATTTCTCTTGCTAGGACCGCTCTTTTTGCACCTTTGCGTCCCCAATAATTACATGTGTACCAGTTTGTCCCTGTTGTTTCTGTACTCCAATGCAATTTCATATTTGGCGCAACTTCTCTGGCAATCATTAAAACAGCTGGATCGCCATAATATATTGCATCCGCATTTACAGCCACTAAAAACCGCAGATATTCTGTTACATCCTCGATTTTATCATTATGAAAAATTGCATTTACAGCCACATATACTTTTTTCCCTCTTTGGTGTGCGATTTCAATCGCCTTTTTTACATCGTCCCGATTAAATTCACCGGCTAATCTCAAACCAAATTTTTGTTCTCCGATAACAAAAGCATCTGCTCCATTATCAATAAGCGGCTCTATATCGTTTATACTGGTTGGCGTTACTAGTAATTCCGGTTTTTTCATTCTTATCCCCTCTTTTTACTAATTGCAATACCGTCTCCCACAGGCAAGATTGCTGTGTGATAATCCTGATTTCCCATAAGCCATTGATTATAATTTCTTATTTTCCGTACTAATTGACGAAGGTTTCTACTATCTATCTCTTCTGCTGCCACTAAACCATGAAATAATATATTATCTGTATACACGATTCCGTCATTCGATAACAAAGGGCTGTAAAGATCGAAAAACTTTTGATATTGTCCCTTTGCCGCATCGATAAAGATAGCATCAAACGGTCCATATTGCTCAACTATGGAACCTAATTCAAGGGCATCACCTTGTAAAAGGACAATTTGTGCTTCAAGCTTAAACTTTTCGACATTTTCCTTCGCTACTAAATACCTTTGTTCATCTCTTTCCAACGTAACTATTTGAGAAGATGGTAATGCTTCCGCCATTCTTATGGCAGAATATCCTATCGCTGTGCCAACTTCTAATATTTTTTTAGGCTGCTGAATTCGTAGTAATTGTAATAATGTTTCAATCCCTATTAACTCCATAATGGGAACTTCATTTTGTTTCGCATAATGTTCCATTTCACTAATCTGGTTATTTCTTTCTGGAATTAAATTTTCAATATACTCCAGGATTTGTTTATTTTGCAAGGATGAGTCCCTCCTAATTAATCCATAAAGCCCTATCCTTTTTTCTTCTACCTAAAAATAGTTAGCTTCTTATTAAGAACCTAACACATCAAAAAAGTGTATATAATTTGGGTATTTCATTAAATGTATACTCAAAAACACTTGTACCATTTTATCATAAAATATAGGAGAATGCTAATAAATCTTCAGATATCAACAGCAATCCATATAAAAGATGACAATTTTTCGAACAAAATAACGTAATTTCAAAAAAAGACTACAGTCCAAACATCTTTTTGTTTGACTGTAGTCTTTTTTTGTTGAAGAATGTTAGTCATTCTCTGTAATATATTTTGCTTTCAATTCATTATGTTCATTAAGCGATTTAGAAAAGTACACTTTCCCATCTTTTGAAGCTAAGAAATAGAGATAATCTGTATTATCCGGATGCAATGTCGCTTCCATAGAAACAGTTCCTGCATTGGCAATAGGTCCAGGTGGTAAGCCTACATTTTGATAGGTATTATAAGGTGAATCTACCTCTAGATCTTTATAATAAACTCTATCCTTATGCTCTCCTAAAGCATAAAGTACTGTCGGGTCTGTTTGCAATGGCATCCCTTGTTCGATACGATTATAGAACACACTGGCAATTTTCTTTCTATCCACATTTTTGGTTGCTTCTTCTTCAATTAACGAAGACATTGTTAAAAATTGATGGACGGTTAATTTATCTCGTTCAATTTCCGTTTCATATGCTTTTACTACACTTTCTGTTTTATCAAGCATTACGGAAATGATTGCTTCCAATGTTGGCTTTTCTTCATAATAAGAATAAGTTGCAGGAAATAAATAACCTTCTAGCGGATATTTGATATTTTTCGCCCAAATTTCTGTTGTTAATAAATCTGGATATTTGGCCATTAGCCCTTTGATAAATGCTTCATCGTTTAATTGTTTCCAAACCTCTTCTTCCTTTTGGTTTGTCTTCTTCGCGATAATAGCGGAAATTTCTTTTAATTGTCTTCCTTCAGGTATCGTCATGGTAAAGACCGGTTCTTGCATAATTTTTCCGGTTTTCAAGCTGTCAATAATCTCTTGAATCGACATGGATGGATTCATATGATATTCTCCAGCCATGAAATTCGACTCATTTTTAAATTTCACATAATATTTAAACACCTTTGCGTTTTTTACAAGCCCCTTATCTTCAAGCAATTGGGAAATAGTGCTTACACCAGACCCAATCGGGATTTCCACTACAATATCTTTATCACTATCTGGATTAACTGGTTTTAATGCTGATTTTATGTAAAAGTAACCAGACGTCCCTACAACTGCTACAATCATAATTAATACTAAGGCAACAATGACCACGACTCTTCTGACTAATTTTGCTTCTTGTTGTCTCTGATTTAAATTAGCTATAAATAACTCCTTCTTACTATTTATTGTATTGTTCTCGTCTTTATTATTCGTCAATCTTTTCCCTCCTTGACACACACCACTCCAACATTTTTTACATATCTCGACCTATTATACTATATTTTGCTAAGAAAGTTGTAGCTTTTAGTGAAATTTACATACTACTGAAAGCTGGACTAGTAGTTAACAAAAAATAAAAAAAGAGCCCAAAAGGACTCTCTTTTCTTCTATCCGTTATTACTCTTCTTCTTGTTCAGCAAGGAATGTATTTAACATTTCTTCTACTAAATCCCATTCTTCTTCAGTTTCAATCGGAGATAGTTCACCGTCGCCTGTTTCTTCATTTGGAATGAAGGAAGATGCGTGGATGTCGATTTCTTCATCATCGCTTTCATCTCCAAGAGGATAATATAATACATATGATTTTCCAAATTCATCTGATTCAAATGTAAATAGAATCTCACATAATTGTTCATTTCCTTGTTCGTCTACAACTGTAATTGTATTAGTCTCACCGTGTTCCATATTTCCACCTCATTATTTTTGACTGTCTAAATATCCTTGCAAAATGATAGATGCAGCCATTTTATCGATTACTTTTTTACGTTTTTTTCTACTAACATCTGCTTCCAATAGAATTCTTTCAGCAGCCATCGTTGTTAGTCGTTCATCCCAAAAAACAACCGGCAGTTCAAATCGTTCTTCTAAAAGCTGCCCGTACATTTGACTAGCTTCTCCACGAAAGCCTATGCTGCCATTCATATTTTTAGGAAGTCCAACCACTATTTTACCTATATCATACTCAACAATCAAGGACGCAATACGGTCAAGCCCAAATTGTTCTTTCTCTTCATCAATTTTAATTGTTTCAATTCCTTGTGCTGTCCATCCTAAAGCATCACTAACAGCAACTCCTACTGTTTTTGAGCCAACATCTAAGCCCATTAATCGCATACGTCTATTCCTCTCGTTGCTGTTTTAAATAAAACTTTACAAGTTCCTCAATAATTTCATCTCGTTCTAATTTTCGGATGATATTGCGTGCATCCATGTGACGGGGAATATAAGCAGGATCCCCAGAAAGTAAATAACCAACAATTTGATTGATTGGATTATAGCCTTTTTCTTGAAGTGCATCGTAAACTTGATAAAGTACTTCTTTTACATCATGTTCATATGGTTCTTCTGGAAAATTGAATCTCATTGTTTTATCAAATGAGCTCATTTTGAACACCCCATTTCCTTTTCGAACAATTTCTGTTAAGAGTTATCTACATTTTACACTACTTGTCCTTAATATCAAACGGATTTCACATATTCTTGTACAAATTCTAATGCTTCATTTAGTTTAGAAGGATCTTTACCGCCTGCTTGAGCCATATCTGGACGGCCGCCTCCGCCGCCTCCACAAATGGAAGCTACTTCTTTTACTATCTTTCCTGCATGGAAACCTTTATCCATTAAATCCTTGGTTACACCAGCAATAATATTTACTTTTCCTTCATTGACACTTCCAAGTACTAATACGACAGAATCTATTTTTTGTTTTAATTCATCTGCCATTGTGCGAAGATTATTCATATCTACATTCGGGATAGAAGCCGCTAATACTGGGACTTCATTCACTAATTTCACTTGATCAACAAGATTGCCTGCTTCAATATTGCTTAGTTTTGCAGCAAGTGATTCATTTTCCCGTTGTAATTGCTTCACCTCTGTAAGAAGACTGTCTACGCGAGTAACGACATCTTTGGGACTAGTTTTTAACTTATTCGCCGCTTCTTTTAATAAGTGAATTTGATCTGTCAGTTGTTGGTATGCCGCTTGTCCAGTTACTGCTTCAATACGTCTTGTTCCTGCGCCAATTCCAGCTTCCGAAACAATTTTAAATAAACCAATTGCTGAAGTATTATCAACATGACACCCGCCGCATAGTTCTAAGCTATACTCACCAACTTGGACAACACGTACTACTTTTCCATATTTTTCACCAAATAAAGCCATTGCACCCATTGCTTTAGCCTCATCGATATCCTTGTAATCAATTTGAACTGCAATACTTTCCCATATCTTTTCGTTAACGATTCGTTCAATCTCATCTAATTCCTCTGCAGTAATTTGCCCAAAATGAGAAAAATCAAAACGTAAACGATCTGGTTGTACAAGAGATCCTGCTTGATTAACATGTGTTCCAAGAACATCTTTTAATGCCTGATGTAATAAATGAGTTGCTGTATGGTTCTTTATAATTTTGGAACGATTTTTACTATCCACTTTAGCTGCTAATCTATCATTTACCCTAACAGCTCCTGTTTCAATTATTCCTTTGTGTAAATTTTGACCATTTGGCGCTTTTTGAACATCTTCCACGCTAATTGTCACATGATCCGATTTTAACGTTCCTTTGTCAGCAATTTGACCGCCGCTTTCTGCATAGAATGGTGTTTTGTCTAATATAAACTGAATTTCATCCCCAGCTTCTGCAGTCTCTACTTCTTGACCATTTCTTAATAAAGCCACGATTTGCGCTTCATTTGACCACTGATCATAACCAATAAATTCACTTTCCACTTTAATATTGCCTAACACTCCACTTTGAACTTGCATGCTGTCAACTTCTTGGCGTGCTTTTCGGGCGCGATCACGCTGACTTTCCATTTCTTTTTCGAAACCTTCATGATCAATAGCCAGACCTTGCTCCTCTGCATATTCCTCTGTAAGTTCAACTGGGAATCCATACGTATCGTACAAACGGAAAATATCTTCTCCAGCTATAACTCCATTGTCTTTTGCTTTCTCCATTACTTCGGAAAGGATAGCAAGACCTTCATTTAATGTTTCATGGAATCGTTCTTCTTCACTTTTCATGACTTTTTGAATAAATTCTGTCTTTTCCTTTACAGTAGGATAATAATCTACCATAATTTCAGCCACTACTGGAACTAATTCAAACATAAATGGTCTGTTTATATTAATTTTCTTTGCATAACGAACTGCTCTGCGCAACAAACGTCTTAACACATAACCTCTTCCTTCATTTGACGGAAGAGCCCCGTCACCTATTGCAAAAGCCACTGTACGTATATGGTCTGCGATTACTTTAAATGCTTCATCGCTTAAAGAGTCCTTGCCATACCGGACATCTGCTAATTGTTCAGTCGCGCGAATAATCGGCATAAATAAATCTGTATCAAAGTTTGTTGGAACATTTTGAACAACAGACGCCATACGCTCCAAGCCCATACCTGTATCAATATTCTTCTTTGGCAGAGGTGTATAAGTGCCGTCTGGATTATGGTTAAATTCAGAGAAAACAAGGTTCCATACTTCTAAGTAACGATCATTTTCTCCACCTGGATATAATTCTGGATCGTTGATATCATTGCCATATTCTGGACCACGATCATAGAATATTTCTGTATTAGGACCACTTGGACCTTCACCTATGTCCCAAAAGTTACCTTCTAAGCGAATGATGCGATTCTCTGGTATGCCAATTTTATCTCGCCATAAAACATATGCTTCTTCATCCTCTGGATGGATGGTTACAGAAAGCTTTTCTTTATCAAAGCCAATCCATTTTTCATCTGTCAAGAACTCCCAAGCCCATTCGATTGCTTCTTCTTTAAAATAATCCCCAATCGAAAAGTTACCAAGCATTTCAAAAAAAGTATGGTGACGCGCCGTTTTGCCCACATTTTCAATATCGTTTGTACGAATTGATTTTTGCGCATTTGTTATTCTTGGATTTTCAGGAATAACGCGACCATCAAAATATTTTTTTAAGGTAGCTACACCACTATTAATCCATAATAATGACGGATCATCATGAGGCACTAAAGATGCACTTGGCTCAATCGCATGCCCTTTGCCCTGAAAAAATTCTAAAAATTTGCTTCTTATTTCTGCACCAGTTAAGTTTTTCATCACATATCCTCCTGTTTTTTCTTATGTATTTGCTACAACCACTAACGTTTGCCGTTTTAAGGCATAAAAAAAACTCCCATCCCTGGACAGGGACGAAAGTATTGCTCGCGGTACCACCCTGATTATGGATAAAAGTATAAAAAAATAACAATAAATAATATCCATCTCTCAACATTCCTTAACGCGGAAAACGGCAGTGATTAGCTGCATTCAAGAATTAGCTTTCAATTATCCTTCACCTAGAACTCCTTTCAGCCAAAGGGAATTCCTCTCTTTAGAGTGGACTATAATCTACTTATTTCTTTCACCATTTTATCGATATATGCTTCATTCGAATTATACTGATTATTAGGCAGTATTGTCAATATTGGTCTATTTATATACGTTTTATTTCTCGTTCTTTTTTTCCAAAATGGGTTTTCATATGAATGATTGCTACTTTTACAATGGATAATAAAGGGACTGCCACAATCATTCCAATCATCCCGCCTATCTCCTCTCCTAGCAATAGCGCAAACATAATAAACAAGGGATGCATATGAGTACTTTTCCCTACTATATATGGCGATAATATATTTCCTTCGAGAAATTGCAGAATAATAATGATAATCACGACAATAATGATCATTTTCACAGAAACAGTACTTGCAACAATTAAAGCTGGAACAGCTCCAATTACCGGTCCAAAATACGGAATGACATTCGTTATTCCTATGATCATTCCTAATACAAGGGCAAATTTCATATGAAAAATCAAAAAAAGAAGCATAGAAATAACTCCAATAATTGTACAAACCAATAATTGTCCTCTTATATAGCTGCCTAATGATTCATTTACATCCTCTAAAAATAAGCGAGCACTATTGCGCCATTTATTAGGAATTAATCCATTAAAGCCTTTTCTTACCGCATTTATATCCTTTAACATATAAAAAGAGATAAAGGGAATAAGCATAATTATAATCGAATAATTGACAATCCCCATGGCACCATTAATTACTTTATTCAAAAGGGATTCCATTTTCCTTTCAAATATGTCAATTCCACGGTCAACTTTTTCCTGTAGGTTAAGCGGCCAAGATTCCATTTTATTTTGAATCGAATCAATTAAATCTTTATATCGCTCTGCAAGCTTTGGAGCACTAACTGTCAGCTCTTCCAGCTGCTCAATAAGAATGGGGATACCTTTATAGATCGCATACCCAATCCCGCCAAAAAATAAAATATAAATAAATGCAACAGACAACCCTCTATGTAAACCTTTTTTATGTAATAATTCTACTATTGGATGAAGTAAGTACGTAAAAAACGCACCAATAATAAAAGGAGTTATAACCTTTGTTATAAGACTTAAAATGGGTAACCATATCGGTGATAATTTTATAAAAATAAATAAAACGATAAAAAGTAATAAGGTAAATCCTAATCGATAATACCATTTTATTCTTATATCCATTTCCTTTCCTCCCTCTTTAATGTATTGTGAGAGATAATAGGAATTTTTATGCATTTTTTTATCTAGTATTAAATTGTAAAAACGGCTTAGCTATCTATGTAATCCCCCACAGACTTAGGCTTGCTTACCGACACATAGCGTGGCTGCAGGACAACCGAACGCCTGCTTGACTATAATTATCAACATAATAATAAAATGAAAAAACCCAAGCAATGATACGAATTTTTTGATTCCGGTATCATTGCTTGGGTTAAAATTTCGGCAGGAAGGTTCGTTCCAGCCTTGTCTTCTAACTCACAATTAAAACATCTTCATTACTTTCCTCTGCACTTTTTTCAGTTGTTTTTGACTCATCATATTATTTTTTTGCATATAGCTAAGTGCCACTACACCAGCCCCAATAGCTATTGCTGTATTTATCGCTTTACCCATTTACTTTGCACCCCTTTTTATATGGAAGTGAGCGCCAAGTTTACACGGAGAAAAACTTAGCTTAATCGACGCTCTTCTTCGTCAAATAAGTCGTCTAAAGAACTTAAGCTTCCATCTTCTTCTACTTGATGTGTATGAATAATCCCTTTCGTAAGCGATAATTCAATAAAGCAATTCCAGCAGTAATATTGATTTATTCCAATTTTCCCAATATCTTTGCTCTGGCAATTTGGACATTTGAGCATAGGAAACACCTCATCTTCATTCGTTTCATGAAATATTCCACCTAACATGGAAATTCCAGGTAAGTATTCCCATTATGCTCTTTAACCCATCCAAATATACCAGTATTTTTAGGAGTTGGCTGTTTTTATTGGAAAATTAGAATCCGACTGGATTTTTTCGAAGAAGATAGCATTACTATTTTTCACCTAGAACTTTAAAACATGTAGTACAAACATTGGCAAAAAAAATCCTCTAAAAAAGAGGAATTCTCCGTAAAAATAGAGGTTTTCTTAAAAAGTTTGTACTTAAGTAATTTTCTTAGGATTCAGATGCTTCCATAAAATCATATGGGGAGATATTTTCCATTCCAATCATTGGATCGATTTGATTGATTTTACCTTCATACAATAAATCAAATGAATTCTCTTTTGTTATTTCCATCGTCTCGTCTGGTTGATATACATCGGCAAATGCCTCTTTGATTTTTTCTTTTAAGGTTGTTTGCCGATTTAGTTCATCATTCCGGCTAACGCCTAATTCCATTGCTTCCACTTCTCCACAAAGAATCAAAAATTGTTTACTTCTAGTTATTCCGGTGTAAATTAAATTTCTTCTTAACATGCGATAATAACTTTTGACGACGGGCATAATGACGATTGGAAACTCACTGCCTTGCGATTTATGGACAGAACAGCAATAAGCCAGCGTAATTTGATTTAAATCCTGTCGCGTATAGGTTGCTTCTATTCCATCAAACGAAACAATAACCATATCTTGCTTTTCCGTATTTTCCTTCGCATAAAAGATCGATACAATCTCACCCATATCACCATTAAAAACATTGCTTTCTGGTTGATTGACTAGCTGAAGGACTTTATCACCGATCCGGTATGTAACATCTCCAAATTTCAGTTCTTTTCTGGTGCCATCTGGATTAGGATTTAAGATTTCCTGTAAGATGGCATTTAAGCGGTCAATTCCTGCTGGTCCTCTATACATCGGTGCCAATACTTGAATATCCATTGGCGCAAAGCCTTTGTTTTTCGCATTCAAAACAATTTTTTCAATTGCCTGCGGAATTTGACTGGAAGAGCATTTTATAAATGAACGATCCCCTTGAGGCACAAGAAGATTAGCCGGCAGCTGGCCTTTTTTCATTTCATGTGCCAGCTCGATTATCGATGATCCTTCCGCTTGTCGATAAATATCTTTCAACTTAACAGTAGGAATACATGCTGAATCAAGTAGATCTTTTAATACTTGGCCCGGTCCTACTGATGGCAGCTGGTCTTCATCTCCTACAATAATTACTTGAATATGTTCAGGTAAAGCCTTAAATAATTGATGGGCTAGCCAAATATCAACCATCGAGGTTTCATCGACGATGAGGATTTTTCCCTCCAAAGGATGTTCCTCATCCCTTTCAAATGTTCCTGTCCCATTCCATCCCAGCAATCGATGAATAGTAACTGCTGGTAAACCTGTTGATTCAGCCATTCGTTTAGCCGCTCGGCCAGTTGGCGCCGCAAGAATAAATGGATAGGGTTCATCTTTTTTATAATCATTAGGCTCTAAGGAACAGCCGTGCAATTCACCATATAATTCAACAATTCCCTTTATGACAGTTGTTTTCCCCGTTCCGGGACCACCTGTCAAAATTAGCATCGGGGACATAAGCGCCGTTTGAATCGCTTCTCGTTGAGAGGGAGCATATTGAACACCGATACGGTCCTCTAAGTTTCCTAACGCCAGCAGAAACTCCGATTCTGGAAATTGGTCTTTATATTCAGATTGCTCCATTACTCGCTTTATATTTCGTACAAGTCCTTTTTCTGAAAAAAACAATGAAGGTAAATATATTTTTTTATCCTCCACTATAATTTTCCCTTCTTCCTCCAGCTGAATAACCTGATCTGCTATTTGCGAAAATTCTATCTCCTCTTTTTGATTTTCTTCAAGCAGGGCTTTTACTTTTTCTAGTAAAAATTCGGCATGGAGATAGACATGGCCTTCCTGATTACTGCTTAACTCTAAGATATACAAACAGCCAGCCTTTAATCGATCTGGATGATTCCCAGTAATTCCAATCTGTGAACCAAGGTCATCTGCTTTTCCAAAACCAATCCCATCAATATCCTCCACTAATTTATATGGATTTGTCTGGACTATTTCTAGCGTATTTTCTTTATATACTTGATAAATTTTCATCGACAATTGCGGACCAAACCCATATTGATTTAGAGAAACCATTGCTTGCTCTAACCCTTGATTTTTCATTAATGTATCATAGAGGATTTTCGCTTTATCTGATGCAAGTTTGGGCACTGTCTCTAAAATCGATGGCTGATTCATGATTTTGGAGATTGCTTCTTCTCCTAAAGTATCCACAATATTCTCTGCTGTTTTTTCCCCAATCCCTTTAAATAAGTTGCTCGATAAATAAGCAATAACCCCTTGCTTTGTTTGTGGCATTTCTTTTCGAAAGGAAGTTGCCTGCAGCTGTAAACCGAATCTCGGATGCTCTTTAAAATCACCAAAGTATGTATACGTTTCTTCTTCGTTCATCTTTGGCAAATAGCCAGTAATAACCGCTTCTTTATCGTCATAATCATGATTCGTTTCATCGACTCTTATTCTTATCACAGAGTAAAGATTCTGTTCATTATGAAAAATGGTAACAAGATGTCGTCCCTTCACATACTTTTTTTCCTTTTCAAAAAGATCCAAAGAGTTCTGCTCGTTCAACTGAATTCCTCCTTTCTTCCCTTACATTTCATTTCTCTTTCCATTACTTTTCTTCGATAATTTGCTTTCCGTAACCAGCAAGAAGATGATCTGGCTGGATTTCTAGCGCCTTATTGAACATTTCGACTGCTTTCGCTGTTTCTTCTTTAAAACCATAGGCAACCCCTAAATTATAATAAGCATCTGCATGAGTGGCATCTAATGCTAGACAGGATTGAAATTGTGTAATTGCTTCTTCAATATATTCATTTTGTGCCAAACAGAGCCCTAGTTGAAAGAACGCCTCTGCATCTTGACTATTTAGTTCAACTGCTCTTTGAAAATAAGGGATTGCCAATTTCCCTTTATCTAAACCAACATAAGTAAGTCCAAGCATAAAGAAATTATCACTTGATTCTAGTCCCTTTTCTAATGCTAGTTCAAACATATTCTTTGCGGATTCTAAATTTTCTTTTTCATAATAAACGGTTCCTGCACTATAATAGGCTGCAGCCGTTGTATCATCTATTTCAATCGCCTTTTGGTAGAAAGATAATGCTCTTGTATCATCACCTAAAGCTGATAAAACATTGCCAAAATTAACGTAAGAAACTGCATTGTTCGGATTTTTCTCAATCTCTTCCATAAAAATTTTTGCCGCTTCTTCCCATTTGCCTTCTTGCATATATTGTATTCCTAATTGACTATTATCCATCTTAAAACACTCCATTTCTTATTGGTAGTATAGCATATTTTCTAATCAAAAATGAGAAAAGCAACTACACAAAAGAAACTAGCAAATCCTCCTATTACAGGAGAATTGCTAGCTGCTTTTTGCAGTATGTAAAAACTGTCGACCAACTAATGTTAGTCGACAGTTCATCCTTAACCTACATATGTTAATCTTTCATTATCACGGAACACTTTATCAATTGTTCCTCCGCCTAAGCATTCTTCTCCTTGATAGAATACAACTGCTTGTCCTGGCGTTACAGCACGAATTGGTTCGTGGAAGATAACTTTGACTGTATTTTCATCGATAACCTCTACCGTTACTTTATTATCTGGTTGACGGTAACGAAATTTAGCTGTACATTCAAATGATGTACCAATGCGATCTTTGGATACCCAGCTAACGTTGGTCGCAATAATGCTGTCAGAATAAAGCAACTCGTGATGGAATCCTTGACCTACATATAAGACATTCCGTTTTAAATCCTTGCCGATAACAAACCAAGGTTCTCCACTTCCGCCAATGCCAAGACCATGTCTTTGCCCGATTGTATAATACATAAGTCCATCGTGACGGCCAATTACTTCTCCATCCATTGTTTCCATATTTCCTTTTTGCGCAGGAAGATATCCACTTAAGAATTCTTTGAAATTACGCTCTCCTATGAAACAGATACCTGTGCTGTCTTTTTTGGTTGCTGTCGCAAGATTTGCTTTAGCAGCAAGTTCACGAACCTTTGATTTTTCCATGCCGCCAATAGGGAACATTACTTTGCTTAATTGTTCTTCTGTTAGTTGATTTAAAAAATATGTTTGGTCTTTATTATCATCTTTCCCTCTAAGCATGCGCACTTGACCATCTTCTCTGACTACTTGTGCATAGTGCCCTGTTGCAAGATAATCAGCTCCAAGACTCATTGCATGCTCTAAGAAAGCTTTAAATTTAATTTCTTTATTACACATTACATCGGGATTAGGTGTTCTCCCCGCTTTATATTCATCAAGAAAATAAGTGAACACTTTATCCCAGTATTGTTTTTCAAAGTTCACCGCATAATAAGGAATCTCTAACTGATTGCAGACACGAATGACATCTTCATAATCCTCCGTTGCAGTGCAGACACCGAATTCGTCTGTATCGTCCCAGTTTTTCATGAATATACCGATAACATCATAGCCTTGTTCTTTTAAAAGTAACGCAGCAACTGATGAGTCAACTCCACCAGACATTCCTACTACTACCCGGGTATCTTTTGGTGCTTTTTCCATTTTCCATTTCCCCCTTAGCCCTTCCCTTTACATGGAAGGGAAGGTTATCATTTTGTCAGACGGTTAATGATTTTGACTAACTCATGACCGACCTTTTCTATTTGTTGTTCCGTATTATTTAATCCAAAGCTAAATCGAATGGAATTTTTTGTTCTTTCCGATTCTTTGCCAAACATGCTTACTAACACATGAGAAGGTTCGATTGATCCAGCAGTACATGCGGAACCACTCGAAGCAGCAATACCTGCTAAGTCAAGATTAACTAACATTGCTTCCACATTTGTACCGGGAAAGCTTAAGTTTAAAACATGTGGCAAGGTATTATCAACTAATCCGTTTTGTTTAAATGAAATATTATTATCTTTTAAGATACCAATTAGGATTTCTTTATACTTTTTAAACTGCTCTCTCTTTTGCAATCTATCCTGTTGAGAAATTTCTACTGCTAGCTGAAAGCCTGCTAAAGAAGGAACATTCTCAGTTCCAGCTCTTCTTTTTTTCTCTTGTTCGCCACCAAATAATTGAGGATTTAGTTTAATGCCGTTCTTAACATATAAAAAACCTATTCCTTTAGGACCATTAATCTTATGAGAAGAAACGGATAAAAGGTCGATGTGCTGTTCTTTTACATCAATATCTTCTAAACCATAGGCTTGTACCGCATCTGTGTGGAAGACAGCAGGATGATCTTTTAACAATAAGCCTATTTCTTTTATCGGTTGAATCGCACCCACTTCGTTATTGCCATACATAATCGTAACAAGAATAGTATCTTCTCTTAATGCTGCTTTGAATTCATTCAAATCTATTAGTCCGTATTCATTTACAGAAAGATAAGTAACCTCGTAGCCCTTTTTCTCTAATTCTTGGCAAGCATACAATACAGCATGGTGTTCAATTTCCGTTGTAATAATATGTTTTCCTTTCGCTTCTTTGCCTTCTGCAATTCCAAAGATAGCGTAATTATCTGCCTCTGTACCACCGCTCGTAAAAATAATTTCATTTTCGTGTGCACCTATACTAGAAGCAACTACTGCTCTAGCATTATCCAATATATTTCTTGCCTGTCTTCCATAGGCATGAATACTTGAAGGATTGCCAAATTGATCTTTCATGACTTCATACATTCTATCGATTACTTTTGGATGCATGGGTGAAGTTGCCGCATGATCCACATAAATATGTTCCAAGTTATTCACCTACAATTAATTAGTTGTGATCATTTCAGGTTTCTATTTTTTGTCCAATATAAAAAAAATCATCCAAAGAGCTTTCTACATACTTGATTGCTATTATAAAGAAACAGCCATCGATTTTCCAAAAAACAGCTTATTAAATATAAAACATATAACCATCTGAGTTATCGTCTTCTTGATGGTTAGCTAGGTCTTCAATTGTGGTTGAATCTAATACATCTTTTACCGCATCTCTGATTTTCATCCATAAAGCTTTCTTAGCTGGTTCTTCATCTTCGATTCCCTCGACAGGACTTATAGGTCCTTCTAATATCCGAATAATATCTCCAGCAGTAATTTTATTCGGTTCATCACCTAATACATATCCACCATATGCTCCACGAATACTGCGCACATAACCAGCATTACGTAACGGAGCAACTAATTGTTCCAAGTAATGCTCGGATAAATTATTGGTTTGAGCAATTGATTTTAATGAAATCGGTCCCTCTCCGTGCTTTTTTGCTAACTCCATCATAATAGTTAATCCATATCTTCCTTTTGTAGATATTTTCATTATTTTGCCTCCCGCTCCATATTATGTTGGTGAATATTATTCACCGTTCTTTTATTTCGGTCCAATATATAGTTCGTCCATTTTGTACACTGTGGGATACTCCATCCTGCAACTCTTCCTATTAAGGCAGCATAGATAATCGTTCCCCATGATACAGGTCCACCAAGTATCCATCCTATTATTAAAACAATTGCCTCCATTAATAATCTCGTTCTTGCTATGCCCCCGCCAAATTTTTCCGATAAGACAATCATAAGACTATCTCGCGGTCCTGCACCAAGTTTCGCAGAAATATAGAATCCCATTCCATAGCCCATTATAATCAATCCAATTAAAAACATAATCCATTTTTGATAAAGGGTCGAAGGGGTATTCATAAAGGGAAGTAGTAGGAAAAAATCAATAAATACTCCTACTAACACCATATTTAATAAAGCACCAAAAGGAGGAAGTTTTTTTGAAAGGATGGCAGCTATCAATAGGATTAAAAAACCAACTATTATTGCCCAGCTGCCGATGGTCAGACCAAACTGAATATGCAATCCAATATTCAAAACATCCCATGGGGCTGAACCTAAATTTGCAGTAATAATTAATACAATGCCTAATGACATAATCAAAAGCCCTATAATAAAAATAAAAAGTCGTTGAACTGGTTTATCTTGGCCTATTAATGATTTCATCTGCAGTCCCTTTTGCTTTCCCTATCGTAAGTGTTTTTTCTGTATAATTGCCATTATGCATTATAGCATAATTACTTTTATAATTGTTGCAGTAAAGACCTGATATTCATTCTTTATTCAGTATAATTAGTTTATATCCTATCTATTCAATAGGATATCATATTTTTTCGTTTTCGATAAACTTGCTTTTTTTATTGCTGTACATAGAAGCATCTACTAGATTAAAAAAAGGAATTCCTCCTTTGCCAAAAGAAGAAATTCCTTCAATCTATTGTTTTTCTTCCATTAATTTTACTGCCGATAAAGCCATGATTTTTATCCCATGCAGTAGGCTTTCTAACTGAAAATACATGTCTGGGTGATGTAATCCGGGCTGTAAATCTGTGCCTAAGCCAATCATTGTTGTTTGCAGTTGTTCCTTTACTTTCGCATAATAATGAAAATCTTCTCCACCAGGTGTTACTGGAGGCTTCACAAGCCCTTTCGCTCCTAGTATTTCTTTAATGCTTTCAGCTGCTATTTCTTCCATCAATTTATTTGGTGTTGCTGCTGGCATATCGGATAGAAGTTCTAATTCAACTCGAGCACCATTCGCTTCACCTGCAAGTTTCACTTGGCTTTCAAGTCTGGAAATCAATTGTTCCATCGCTTCATTGGTTTGGGCACGAACATCGATGCCAAACTCCGCATAATCGGGGATAATATTAAAATTCTTTCCTCCCGCCTGGACAAAAGTCATTTTTGCAGAAGCAGGGATAATCGGGTTCAACGGAATAGAACGAATAGCCATATTAATAGCTGTAAGACTGTCGATAACGTTTATCCCTAAATGCGGTCTTGCGGCATGTGCCTGCATTCCATATAGTTTTCCTTTAAAGCTTGCCGCTGCTCCATGATAGATTGCAGGAGAACATTCTCCCATTCTCATTTCTTGAATTGGTCGCACATGTAATCCTAATAAATAATCAATATCGTCTAGAAGCCCTTTATTAATAAAGGAAATTGCCCCTGCACCAGTCTCTTCAGCAGGTTGGAACAGGCACTTTATTTTCCCATTTGGTTCTACGCCTAGTTCCTTCAGACATCTTAAGGTAAAAAGCAAAATCGTCGTGTGTGCATCATGACCACATGAATGATTGGCCTTCCATTCTCCATTCACTTGCTGCCATAATGCATCCATATCTGCTCGCAACCCTATAACAGGATTATTTCCTTTCCCCCATTCCCCAACAATCCCAGTTTGATCATCGAATAATTGATAGGGAATGGATAATTTCTCCAGCTCATTTTTTATAAATTTCGTTGTTTCGACTTCTTCCCAGCTTATTTCTGCATGATTATGAAGAAACTGATACATAGCTATTATCTCTTCCTTTTTCCCATCTACCCAGCTGTCTATTTGTTCGTGCATTTTTCCCCTCCTCGTTTATGTAATTCGTTATTCAAATAAGTTCATTCATTCTCTTTGTTTAAGCTTACAATATAATAATTCACTAGTTCATTTGTCTTGTGATAGCTGTGAATGATATATCCCCTTGAAAACAAATGAGTAAAAACATTCCTAAGCATCATACGCCACTTTTCGGCTGTGGCAAAATCTTTTTCTTTTATTGTATGTATATTTTTAGGAACAGGAACCTTATAGGTATCCGCTTTTTTGGATAGGAGTTCAAAAGATAAAGGAATAGGGATTTCTTTTATCGTTTTCCAAGTAACAAGTGATGGAATTTGCTCTCCTGCCGGATGAGGATTTACTGATAGTTTCCCAATATCCCACTCTAACAAAAACCTGTCTGAAGGAAGGCCTCCGTTTAATTCATCCTCCATGGATCCGTAATGATTAGGATAATATGTTTTCACTACCCCTCCTAGTTTCGCTATATTTAGATTGGCATTCCGTGATTCTAGCGGATCAAAAGTCCAAATAATTTTTGAATAGCCACGTTTCAAGGCCATTTCCTTTTGTTTTACTTTCATTTTAAAGCCCAATCCAGCATTTCTATCCTTTGCTTTCACTGCCATCATATGGGACACTAAATAGATTTCCTTTTGATGAAAACCAGGGAAACTATAGCAAAAGCCTACCAGTTCTTCTTTCAAAAAAGCCCCTATAATCATTCCACCATTATGAATAGAGGCAACTAAAAATGGATAGGGTGTAGTATTAGTCCTGCCCCAAATTGAATCTTGAAGGGAAACTACCAGTTGGATTTCAGCTTTTTCAGTTACTTCTCTTATTATATAAGGATCCACTGTCGCCGTTCCCCCCTTATTAAATGAATGGATTAGCATATTCCTTCTTTAAAATTAAATGCTGATTAATCACTGCTTCGTTTAAATCGAACCCAATACCGGCTCCTTTTGGTACTTCTATTTTGCCTGGCGTAGACAATGTGACCTCTGGACAAATAATATCTTTTTTCCAGTATCGATTCGATGCAGATGTATCCCCCGCAATTGTAAAAGCCGGAAGGGAGGTTATCGCGATATTATGCGCTCTTCCGATTCCGCCTTCCAGCATGCCGCCACACCATACAGGAATATCGTGTTTTTTACATACATCATGTATTTTCTTAGCTTCCGTCAAACCGCCGACACGGCCAATCTTAATATTTATTATTTTACAGCTTCCTAATTCAATCGCTTTTCGAGCATCTTCTACGGAATGAATACTTTCATCCAAACATATTGGTGTTGCGAGCTCACTTTGCAAAATAGAATGATCAATAATATCATCATATGCTAATGGCTGTTCAATCATCATCAACTTAAGTGGATCTAATTCTTTAATTCGCTCGATATCTGCTAACGTATAGGCAGAATTCGCATCTGCCATTAGTGGGATGTCATAACCAAAGGTTTGTCTTATTTTTGCTAAAGGCTCTAAGTCATAGCCAGGTTTAATTTTCACTTTAATCTTTTTATAGCCCTCATTCAAAAAGCGTTCCACTTTTGTTAAAAGCATGTCTGTAGTTGGTTCGATTCCAATACTTACCCCAACATCAATCGATGTTTGAATACCTCCAAGCGCTTTCGAAAGAGAAATACCTTGCTGTTTACTATATAAATCCCATATTGCGCCTTCTAAAGCTGCTTTTGCCATATTATTTCTTCTGATTGGAGCGAATCTTTTTGAAACTTCATCTGGGTGCGTTATCTCATCTTTAAACAAGAGTGGTATCAAAAACTCGTTTAGCATATAAATAACAGTTCCAGTTGTTTCCTCGCTATAAGTAGGATCAGGTAAAGCGACAGACTCTCCATACCCAATGTGCTCACCACTATATATTTTAATGATCAGAAAATCCTTTTCTAACAGTTCACCAAAACTTGTCTTAAACGGACTAACCAGCGGCATTTTCACATGTTGGACTTCAATTTTATCAATTTTCACCATTTCACGTCCCTCTTGTCTAGTATCTTTCTTCTATTTTAATAGTAATTTGGATTAATGGAATAAATTTATTTAAAAAATCGAAATATCTACTAAAATTTTTTCTTTAAAAACATAAATGAGACAAAACAAAATATATATTGGATAAAGACGAACAATCTCTAATTCAGTGGTGAAACCAATTCGTTCCATTACACTACAGACACACGATGCGCCGGGGAGCAACCTAAGTCTCCTCGGCTAAAGCCTGTGGGGTCTTAGGCTTTGCTCTGCTTCCCGCAGGAGTCGAGTATCCTCCGTTCCATTTCACTCCTTTTTTAAAGCTTATTTAGTTTTTAAGCAAACTAAAATTACTAGGAAAAAACAGAGCAGACTGAATACACGTAGACTCCTATGGGAGCTGCGAGAAAGTCCAAGACCCCGCAGGAACGAGGAGGCTTGGCGCTCGCCCCATGGAAAGCGAAGTGTATTCAGTCTGCGGGTGATTACCACAAACCTTTTTTCTTAAAATAAATAAAAACCACCAAACAAATTATACGAATATTCTCTAATATGTACGTATAATTGTTCGGGGTTATATTGGGTTGAAATACTTATGTTCCACCCTCAAGATAAACACAAGCCAAAATACGTAGATAGTCAAAATATCTCCTATCATTGTTTTGGTTTTATTCATGTAAAAAAATTGAAGGATGTATGCCGTTCTCTGTGTAACTATTTATTTAGCCATTTTATTAATAACATATTTTCCTGGTGTTATTCCTTCCTGCTGCTTAAAAATCCTAATAAAAGTATTCACATTTTTACAGCCAACCATTTCACCAACCTCTGATACCATATATTTACCCGATTCCAATAAAATTTTTGATTTCTCTACTTTCAATTGATTTACATAATTTTTAAACGAGGATTTTAAATGATCTTTAATCAACTTGCTAACATAGGATTCACTTAATTGAAAATGATCTGCTACTTCGCCTAAAGATAGATCGCTTGTGTAATTTTCTTGAATATAACGAAGAACACTTTCAACTGTAGAAAGTTTAATGGAGTGCTTTTCTTCTAGAAGTAACATTAACTCATTGAATATATCGATGAAGGTATTTTTTAGTATCTCGATATCAGAACTGTTTAAATGAAAGAATAGCGCTTTATTATTCTTTAAAAAATCACTAAAAGACAGATTACATTTATTTAAAATTCTTTTTATCGTATTGATGAGAGCATTTCGAAAATCATATATATTATATATATCCATGCTTTCTTCTCTAAAATTTGTTTCAACTATCTCATTTATCAATTTCTTGGCATGCTTCAACTCTCTTTTCTGCATAAAATTTATTAAAATACTTTCCGTTTCTACACTATAGGAATAATCTTTCCCAGATGATAATGGAATATGGCTGCTGCATAGAGATTTTGTATCAATAAAAGAGTATTTCTGTTCCATAAGCTGAAAGGAAGATTTAAATATTTTTGGCAATTCGCTTAAAGATGGAAAGGCTTGTGAGAGGGTAAAAGTAATTTCTACTCTTAATTCTTGCTCTATCCTCCCAATCATTCGATGTAAAACATCTAAAATAAGATGCTGATTTTTTTCTGCAAAAAACAAACAAAAATGTTTATAATCAATGGGAAAAGAAATAAATTTTTGATTGGTTTCTTTTTCATTGCATAAAGCTAGTACTTTTTTCCTTAATGTTAAAATATTCCCTTCGCTTAAATTGGATTCCCATTCAGAAATCCCCTGCATGGTTATAATGGCAAGAATGCCGCCCTGACTGAATGGATCTAATTGCAGGAGTTTCAACCTTCTCTCCATATTCTGCTTATCATAATTTTCATAAATGATGTTTTTGAGAAAGTTTTCTTGCAAATCAACTAATGAGCTTTGTTGAAGCTGTACTAAGTTCTGATTGGTTTTATTGATAATATGAATTTTAGAGATAATATAATCCAACTCATTTTTTATATAACTGTCCGAACTATTTTTTTCCTCTCCACTTTTAATATTTTTGATAATTTCTTCAATGGGTGAATATGATTTTCTGCTTAAAGTGGTAGTTAGAACAAAACCTAACAAAAGAAGGACAATCAAAATTACTCCGATACTGGTAAGGGTATGAATTGGTAATCCAATTCCTGTATGTACATTCGTTATATATAAATAATGAATAGTTGGTATCGCATTGGAGCGCTTTTGATAGCCATCGTATTTATTAACCGAGCGATAGACAATTTGATTTTCATTGGTTTTTTTCACCGGTAAAAAACTAGCTAGTACGTTTTCTCCCATAATGGTTGTAGAGGCTAAGACAGACGAATCAACCATCGCAAGAATACTATTCGCATCTGGTAAATTGCTCATTAATAAGTCCTTTTTCTCCCACACAATGAAAAAATAGAGATATTGCTTTTCCTGCTGATAATAGATTTTATTGACAATAACTAGTTTATCTTTGGCGTCATAACACTGTAAATCATTGTTTCCCTTTAAATCCATAAAAGCTTCTAACTCTGTGATATTCTCATCCATATGGATAAATTTCATATAGTCTTTAAACAAAAAATAACCATCTGAACTAGTTACATCTGTCCCATAATCTTTTAAAACAGCAAGATTAAAACCTAACTGATCGTTTGAAAAATGATTGCCTGTTAACTCATTAAACATTTTACTATAGACACTATAATTAAACTGATTTTCCTTTAAAAATTCCGCAATAACATCTTGCTGGGATAACAGCTTGACCACATTTAAGGAAACATCTAGGCGATAGTCAATTATATTACTTTCTCTTTCCAAAAACATTTCATTTAATTTATTTATTTCAAGCCGATTTTGGGAATATTCTTGCGAGATAGTCACAAACAAAATAATAGAAGTATAGATAATGATAACCACGGAGAATGATAGAAATAGTTTCTTAAAAATAGTTTTCCGAAACATGTTATCCCCCTCTTTGTTATTATTCCAATTATATTTTTTCCGTTATAATAAAAACAATATTTAGAAAGAGGTATGTAAACTTATGGTATAAAGATGATTAATAGGTGGGAATAAACCCTCCACCTATTAATCGCTAAAAAAATGTTTAGCTTTATACAATTCGTATCGTCTTTATTTCATAGGGACTTAACTCCAATGTAATATTTCCCTCTATATCCACAGGAGGTTCCATATCTTCCTCCAGCAAATTTGTTTCATTCCATTGTCGACAATCAAATAATGGTTCTAAAGTTAGCACTCTATTACTTCCTAGGTGGTCATGCAGTCGTAATATAATCCCTTGACCATTTTCCGCCGCTTTCACAGCATCAATGTATACGCTTTCTTCTGTATGCAATTTAAATAGTCTCTGATTTACTCGTTTCCCTTGTAGTACGGATAATGGCTGATTTAGAGCCCAAGCTTCTTCAACCGTTCTTCCATTTACGAAATCTCCTTTATGTGGTAGAAGACTATACGTAAATTCATGCATTCCTATATCAGCTGTTGGGTCTGGATATATTCCCCCTTTTAATAAGGTAATTCGCATTGTTTGGTCTTTTATATCATGGCCGTACTTACAGTCATTAAGTATGCTGACTCCATAATCCCTTTGCGAATAGTCCACCCACTGGTGTGCTACTGTCTCGAATTTCGCCATATCCCAGCTTGTATTCCAATGTGTAGGCCGCTGGACATTGCCATATTGAATATCATAGGTTGCGACAGTATTGCGAATATCGACATCAAATCCTGCTTTCAGTAATTGTTCCCTTTCTTGCCAATCTGTCTTTGTAATAAAATCTATTCGACGTGAATGTTTATAAACCTGCATATATTGAATAATTCTCGAAGTACCAAATGAATAAACAAATTCAACCTTTGCGTATAGGTTGTTTTGTTCTTTAATGATAATTGATTCTGCGGCTAACTCGTTATACTTTTCTTGATAAAATATGTCGATATCCCATGCATTAAAGTTCATTGGTTTATCTTCAAATAATTGAAGCCTGTTCCCCAAGCCATTTTCTTTAAGTACTTCGCGATGATACTGTTTATCATAAATACTAATTAACTGTCCTTTCTCATTCCAGCGAATTAGATAATAATTCGTATCTATACCGTTTTCTATTGCTTTCATAAAAGGAGCTTCCAGCCTTTTTGCTTCCATCGGTTCAAATTTCAGGATACAAGTTCCGAAAGCTGGTATGTTCGGTGTCTGGACAAGATATCCTGCTTCACACGGCACTGCTTCTAATTCTTCTCCAGAATCTGTTATGAATTTACCAGATTCTTTTTTATCAATTATTACTAATTCCTTTCTCACCCAGCCAGCCGAATTAAATATGGTCCATTGATTTATTGTTGCCTCATCTAACCGTGCTAAGAGTTGAGTAGAGCTTTCCATCGCCTCTCCTATTTCTACCTTATGATCTTGATAAACTTCTTTTATGGATGAACCAGGAATAATATCATGAAATTGGTTACGCAATAACACTTCCCATATGCTCATTATTTCTTCTTTTGGATAATGAACTCCTTTTGAGTCTTGTACAGCTGTATACAAAATTTCTAGTTCTCTTAAAGTTAACTCTAGTCTACGATTCATTTTTTTGACAAAGGCTTGAGATGTATAGGTTCCTCGATGATATTCTAAATATAATTCCCCATCCCACGTATGAACGTAATTTTCTGTAGAATCAATAGTGTCATGAAGCTGGTGAAAAAATTCATCCGCACGCCCTGTTTTCACATGTGGAAGACCTGGGATTTTATCCATACGACGGCGGTTTTCTAACATATCTCTTGTGACTCCACCGCCACCGTCTCCATATCCATACGAAATAAGCAGTTGTTTATTTACATCTTTATTCCGATAAGCTTTATAGCTGCCTAACACTGTTTCTGGTTCTAACTGTCCATTATACGTATAAAACCAGCGAGATGCCCATTGATTATCTACTATGTCTTTTCCTGGTTCTGGTGTAGTAATAAAATGGGTTAACACCTCTGATCCATCTATCCCCCGCCAGACAAAAGTATCATGTGGCATCCGATTGTATTGATTCCAGCTTATTTTTGTCGTCATAAATGTATCTATCCCACTCTTTTTTAAAATCTGAGGCAAAGCCCATGAATAACCAAAAACATCTGGCAGCCATAGATAGTGGACATCTTTATGGAATTCTTTTTTTATAAATTGTGTTCCATGGAGAATTTGCCGAGTTAGTGATTCGCCAGATGGTATATTACAATCCGCTTCCAGCCACATAGCACCATCTATTTCCCAACGGCCCTCTTCTATCCTATTTTTTATTTGTTCATAGATCTCCGGATAATCTTCTTTTATATATTGATAGAGTTGAGGCTGAGTTTGTAAAAAGATATAGTCTGGATATTGCTTCATTAACTGTAAAACAGTTGAAAAACTGCGAGCGGCTTTCTCTCTTGTATGCTTCAGTCTCCATAACCAAGCGACATCAATATGGGTATGACCAATCGCGGTGATTGTTACTAACTCTCGCTTGTCTAAAGCATCTATTCCTTTTTGTAAATTATCATTAGCTAACTTTATACTTTTATAAAAAGCAGGACTGCCTGGGTAGGACCAATCGATATATTTCATGGTTTTTTCTAATAAAGGCAAAAGTTCATATCGTTTTGAGTCATCCTCCTTTAATTGTTTAATCGTTTTTAAAACACAATCTGCGGTAAAATATAAATCATCACATTCTTCATTTAAAATGGTATATTCAGCCATCTTAAATGTATGTGATTGGATTTGCTCAGGACCACCGCCTTCTAATCCGGACCATAATTTCAAGGAAAGTGTTACTTCCTTTCCGTAATAGCCAGGGTCAAGAAAGACTTCTTTATGATTGGAGTCAACGCCTTGGTATGGTTGGCCGTCTACAAAAAGCAAGGATTCAAATCCGGAGTTATAGCCACCGCCTGTTCGACCAAAGTCCAATAGTAAGACTATCCTTCCATCTGATTTAGGAACTTTAAAGGTTGTTTGAATCCATAAATAATAGTCCCTTCCTTCCCAAATATCGCCTAACGAAAAGTCTTGCCAATCAGTAGTAATACTAGGTGGATATTTCTCTGCTCCTTCTATACTTTCTTTTGCTTTCCAATTGTTAAGACTTTGTCTTTCCATGTATCGGTAAGGATTTAATTCTTTCATTCTAGCTTCTAATTTTTCGATTATATAAAACATAGCACCCTATCCTTTCGTAGCTCCGCCTAAACTGAAGCCCTTTGACATAAAATTTTGTGAAATTGTATACAAAATAACGACAGGCAATGTATACATTACCGAAAATGCTGCCAATCTGCCGTAATTAACCATTCCAAAGTTACCGAAAAATTGAAAGATCGTTACAGAAGCCGGCAGCTTTTCTGGACTTTGAATGAGGATATAAGGAACAAAATAATTTCCCCAGCTGCCTGTAAAAGTAAAGATAGCAACTGTGAATATTCCGGGAAGCATTAATGGAGCAACAATTTTTTTTATTCCTTGAAAGATAGATGCTCCGTCCACCCATGCTGATTCTTCTAAATCCAAGGGAATAGAATCCATAAAATTCTTCATCATCCAAATACCATATGGCAAGGAAGAAGCTATTAAAAAAAGCGTCATCGCTATCAAAGAATCTTGAAATTTCAAATAAAGAAATAGCTGAAATACCGGTACAATAACAGCTGTCATTGGTAAGGAAGTCATGAACAAAATGGTCATCATAAAACTATTTTTATATTTTAATGTATACCTAGACAATGGATAAGCAGCCATCACACATAAAATCACAACCAACAATGCCTGTGAAGTCGATATTCCTATTCCAATAAAAAACGAACGCAAAATCGCAGCTTCAGATAATATCGACTTAAAGTTGTCTAAGGTTATCTTTTCTGGCATCTTCAGTGCCTGAATTGCCCCTGGATCTACTGATGCAAATAGCATCCATAATAACGGCAGCAAAAACAAAATTGCCAGAATAGACAGGATTAAATAATGAATAAGTTTTTCCACTTTATATCCTTTTTGAACCAACTCACTTCACCTACACTTTCACTTTCAAGGTTTTCATATATATGAAGCTGGCAATTGCACCCAATACTAATAACACAAAGGAAATCGCTGTCCCATACCCTAACTGATAACTGACAAATGCTTGTTTATACATAAATACAGGAAGCGTTGCTGTACTTACCCCTGGACCGCCACCAGTCATTGTATAAATTAAAGCAAATACACCAAGTGTTTGCAGCGTAACTAACATCATATTTGTGGCGATTGTCCCTTTTACCATGGGGATGGTGATATAGCGAATAACCTGAAATCGACGGGCGCCATCCATTATGGCTGCCTCTTCTACATCTTTTGGAATATCGTCTAAAGCTGCTTGAAATACCATCATGGAGAAAGCAGTTCCTCTCCACATATTCGCGATCACAACACTCACCATTGGAAAAGTAAATAGCCAGGCAATCGGCTTCATATCAAAAAGACTCAACAGCCAATTAGCAGTTCCACTTTCGCCAAGAAATGCCACCCAGCAAAATGCTACCACGACTTCTGGAGTTACCCAGGCAGCAATTATAATTAGACCAACAATTCTTCTAAATGTTTTGTTTTTCTCTTTCATTAAAAAAGCGATCAAAAAGCCAAAGAAACATTGTCCGAGCACCGCTGAGAAAAAAACAAAAACAATTGTATTCCACACACTGACACGGAAGTCGGGATCTTGAAACATCCGGGTAAAGTTTTCAAATCCTACAAACCTTAGCTGACTAGCTTCCGCACCAGTCAGAGCTAAGTTTGTAAATGAAAAAAGTAATGTTAATAGCATCGGTCCAATGAAAAATATCAATAATAAAAGCCAGGTCGGAGCGAGAAAAATAGCTGCCTTAACATGATCCGACTTTCCTTTTCGTTTCGGCTTTTTTCCTAATACTGCTTCCAATTTCATCCCACCTTTAAAAAGGTTATCACTATAACAAAAGGTGATGACCATACAAGGAATAGGTAGTAAATTTCCCTGCTGGTCATGTGTTCAGCCTTTTGTACAGTTATTTAACTACGTTTCCTTCACCGACAATCCTGATTACATTGCTCGCATAATCCTCGGCAGCTTGTTTTGGTGTCTTGCTACCAGTTGCGACTGCCTCCACCATTGTTTGTATTTCTACGGAAACATTCGGATATTTGTCATTAGCAGGACGGAAATGAGCATTCTTCAAATACTCCGTTGCTTCCGAAATGAAATTTTGTTCTTTATAGGCGGGTACTTCCGCTGAATCATCACGTACTGTTAAGTTTCCTTCTGCAACAGCGCGAGCTGCCTGCTGTTCTTTCCCACCTAAAGCTTGGATAACCTTCCATGAAGCATCTGGATTTTTTGCTTTAGATGGAATTGCCCATGTCCATCCTCCAGACATAGTCGTAGTGCCAGGCTCTTGTCCATTTTGAGTCGGCATGGCCGCAAAACCAAATCGTTCTGTGACATTATCCATTGGAACTGCTCCTGTTTCTGTATAATTACCTGTATTCCAAAATCCATCTAATATAATTCCTGCTTCATCATTAGGGAACTTTTCTTGGAATAAAACGGAACTATAGTTGCTGTTAATGGCAATAGATAGTGGCGGACCTAATTTTTTCTGATTATAAACTTGATCAATAAATTGTAAGGATTCCTCGATTCCTTTAGTATTCACATGCCATTTCTTTGTATCAGCATCAAATAACACATCGTCTGTGCCATAGAGCAGCATTTCAAAAGTCTGCATCGATACGGATTCCCCGTTTGCTTTAGCCACTCCCATAGAAAGAGGAATAACATCCTTAGCTGAATCTTTTATTTTTTCAGCAGCTTCTATAATCTCATCCCAATTTTTAGGCTGCCAGTCTTCTGGCAAACCAGCTTTTTTGAAAACATTTTTGTTATACCATAACCCGCGAGAATCAGAAGTTCCTGGGATGGCATATAATTTTCCATCTTCTCCAATCGAGCCTGATTTTAAATTTTCTGTATAATATTTCCATTGATCCCAATCACGCACATAATCATCAAGGGGTAATAAATAGCCTGCATTCGCATCTGAATTTAACATAAAGGAGTCTTCTGCAACCACATCAGGTGCTGTACTTTCTGATTGCATCGATAAAGCCACTTTAGAGAAATAATCCCCCTCACTAGCTGTAATTGGCGATAAAACTATTTTTATGTCTGGGTTCTCCTTTTCAAATTCCGGGATAAATGTATTTGTTAAATATTTTTTTAATTTATCATGCTCTCCTACATCTCTCCATGTAATTTTAATCTGGGTTTTTCCATCAACCTTCCCATCATCAGATGTTGAATTACTTTCGCTTGAGCAACCAATTAATAAAAACGGAAAACATAAAAGAAGCAATAATACTTTTTTAATCGACTTTTTCATTTTTTCAACCCCTTGTTTTTAATTATTCGCTAGTGAAATAACCGCCTACCAAAATGTAAGCACTTTCAATTTAATCTCTAGCTGCCTCTTTTTCAATCTATAAAATAGAGGAAAGTCAGTATTTTTCTTAGATATTTGAAAAAATGAAGATTATAACAAAAAATATAGATTGGCGAAAACGATATTATCTACCATCTTTTGAGAATGTTCGTATAGATATTTCTAACAAGCCCTAAAAAAAGAAGCCTAGTTAAATGACCGCCATACATTTCTTGCATGCATTTAACTAGACTCCATTATATAAGTCTATGCTTATTTATTTTTTTTAAATCCTTTAAGCCTATCGTATATCGCTCCCAGCTTCTTCTCCTCACCAGCTTCAGTTGGGTGGTAATACTGAGTTCCTTTTAATTTTTCCGGGAAATATTCTTGATCAACCCATCCACCAAACGTTCCAATTGGATAGTCATGTGGATAAATATATCCGACATGTCCTAACTTTTTGCTTCCTTCATAATGACCATCCCTTAAATGCATAGGGATATCCCCGACTCTCCCATTGCGGACATCTGCTATGGCAGCATCTAATGCTTTATAGGCTGCGTTAGATTTAGAGGATAAACACATTTCCACAACCGCTACAGATAAAGGAATTCGCGCTTCTGGTAAACCAAGTCGCTCACTCGCCGTCACTGCTGCTAAAACATTATTGCCGACAGATGTATTGGCAAGGCCAACATCTTCATAGGCAATAACTAGCAATCTCCTGTTTACGGCAACTAAATCTCCAGTTTCTAATAAATGAGCAAGGTAATATAGAGCGGCATCAACATCACTGCCTCGGATACTTTTCTGTAGACTAGATAATAAATTATAGAAATGCGAGCCTTTTTTATCCCCAAAAACACCGACTTTTTCAATCATTTGGTCAATGGTATCATCCTTGATAATAAAAACGTCGTCCTCTTTATCAGATGAATAGACAATAGACTCTAAAAGAGTTAATGATTTTCTTGCATCTCCATTAGTGCCTTTTGCAATTTTTGCAATCTGTTCCTTTGAAATTTGAATGGACAGATTCGCAAGTCCTTTTTCATCTTGTAATGCTCGATGCAATAATTCTTCAATATCATCATCCGTTAATCTTTTTAACTGCTTGATTTGTCCACATCTACTGCGAATCGCAGGATTTACATCATGGAAGGGATTTTCCGTAGTAGCACCTATTAAAACAATATCCCCTCTCTCCACATGAGGAAGTAAATAATCCTGCTGCGCTTTATTAAAACGATGAATTTCGTCTAAAAAAAGAATGACTTTCCCTGTCAATCTTGCTTCATCCACTACAGCTTCCACATCCTTCTTTCCTGATGTAGTCGCATTTAGTGCAATAAAAGGTAATTTTGTTGTACCAGCAATAGCAAAGGCAATCGAGGTTTTCCCAATGCCAGGCTCTCCATACAATAACATCGATGGAACATGACCATTTTTAATCATTTTATATAAACTGGTTGTTTTTCCGATAATATCCTTTTGCCCGACTACTTCATCAAGATTCGTCGGGCGCATTCGATAAGCAAGTGGTTCCCCGTTCATTTATACACCTTCTTGTTTAACTTCTTACTTCCATTATAACGTAAAGATAGGAAAGAAGAAAAATAGAATGAAGTCCATAAAAGACCTCATTCTATGAAAAATTACGCCGCAACATCTCTCTTCCTAAACACCCAAAAAGCTAAGCCAATGAATACGACAAAATAAATAACGAGCATAGTAATGGAGAAAGACAAAGTCATGCCGCTCACTAAAGGAGTTCCTTCCAAATACTGCGTTAAATCGGTGTTGGCAAATAATAAATATTTCGCCCAATCAAACCATTTCGCTAATAATAAAGTGACTGTATTGCCCATAAACATTAAGAAAATCGATATCCCAATTGCGAGTGAACTATTCCGAAAAACGGAAGAAATCATAAATGCCATAGTAGTGAGAATAAATAAACTGATCGAATTTAATCCATAATAGCTTATTAAATGCATGAGAATGCTTTGTTCCTTCACTACCCCATTGTAATAAAATAAATATGGATACACTTCTTTCGGCAGTCCAAACAGAATGGCACCTAATATAAAAGAAAAGGCAAAGATGATAAAAATAGTTAATAACCCGAAAAGTAATACCGTTAAATATTTTGATAATAGAATCTTTATTCTGCTTAATGGACGAATAAGCAGAAGTTTTATCGTACCCCAATTAAACTCGTTTGCTACGATTCCAGCTGCAATAATAATTGTAAATAAGCCTGCAAGACTAAGCAGTTGGATACTATCAGCAACAAAATCCCATGCAGAGTATTCTACATTTGTACTAAAATTATGTGTAATTCGATACTCGTTTATAGCTATTTCTTTTGTATAATAATTCCTTGTTTCTTCAGGAAGGTGTTCATCTTCCAGCTGTTCATTATAGCGCTTATTTTCTAATTCAAGTCCATGTTTCCAGTTCTCATTATCAGGGACAGAAAATCCACTTGATTGATATTTATTAAAAACACCAAGCAATAAAACAGCAATTAATAAGAGCACGATCATTACTAATGTTGCTGGACGTTTCCATATCTTCATCCATTCATTTCTTATTAGCTGCATTAATTCAGATCCTCCCTGTGGTTAGTCAATTCTAAAAATCGATCTTCTAATGTTTTTGATACTTCTTTTATGCCAAAAATCTGAACGTCCTGTAAAGCAAGTGCTTTTATTATTCCAGGTATTTGTTCTTTTGTTACCGTAATATGAACTCCCTGCTCTCTTGGCATAACTTGCACTTCCGGCATCATTCCATGTATATGACTTATGGCCTTATCAACAGGATGAAGCTCCATTTCAAATACTTGCTCTACTGCAACAAAGTCCTTTACTAACTGTACATCGACCAGTTTACCTTCTTGAATAATGCCGATGCGATCACACATCATTTCCATCTCTGCTAACAAGTGACTGGAAACAATAACTGCCATGTTTCTCTCTCTAGCTAGCATTCTTAAATGGTCTCTTATCTCTCTTATCCCTGCAGGATCTAATCCATTCGTTGGCTCATCTAAGATTAATACCTTAGGATCATGCAAAAGGCTTTGCGCAAGGCCTAAACGTTGTCGCATTCCAAGTGAATAAGTGCGAACTTTATCATGAATTCGATCTTTTAAACCAACTAATTCAACTGTCTCCATTATTTTTTGCTTTGATATACCTTTCACCATTCGAGCATAGTGCAGAAGATTTTCATACCCACTCAAAAATTTGTACATTTCCGGGTTCTCTACAATGGCTCCAACATGCTGGATTGCTTTCTCAAACTGATTGCGAACACTCTCCTTGCAAATAGTGATATCCCCATCACTCATATTAATGAGACCAACAATCATCCGGATCGTCGTTGTTTTCCCTGCACCATTTGGACCAAGAAAACCAAATACTTCTCCTGCTTTTACTTGGAAACTCAACGAATCAATTATTTTTCTTCCATTGATTATTTTTGAGACATTTTTTAATTCCACTACGGATGTCACTATTATTTACCAGCCTTTCATTTGTTTATATTTGCCTTCATCCACTCGATAATGGATTGACCTTTTTCTTCCCTTAAATCCTCTACTGAAAGATTGGCGATTACATTCCCATTATTTAAAACAACTATATTATCTAAAATGGATTCAACCTCTACTATCTCATGTGTTGCTATCACAACGGTCTGTTTTTCAAAATCAATATAGTTTAATAATCCTTTAACAATTGATTCCCGCACCAGTGGATCTAAACCTGAAAAAGGTTCATCCAGTAATAAAATTGGCGCTGTCCGAGCTAAACAAAGAACAAGCTTCAGTCTTCCTCTGTTTCCCTTCGAAAGATTCTTTATTTTTTTATTTTGCTCTAACTGCATAAAATCTAGTAATTCTTGCGCTTTACCAAGCTGAAAATCATGAAACTGCGATGCTGTATATCGTATCATTTCTTGAATAGTAAAAGATTCATAAAAACGGTCTAGCTCCGTTAAATAGGAAACATCCTCTGCAATTCTACGTGTAGCATTTTTTCCATTGACTAACACCTCGCCATTAGTCGGCTGGACAAGACCAGCAATCATTTTCAACGTGGTTGATTTTCCACTTCCATTTATACCAAGAAGACCATAAATTTTTCCCTCTTCTAAGGTTAAATTTACATTTTCCACTGCATACTCTCTACCATATCTTTTGGTTACATTGCGAAATTGTATCATTTACTTTTCACCCTTCTTCTCTTGAAGATAGATTTCTAATAACTGAACCATTTCTTCTCTTTTGATTCCTAGCTCTTGCATATTACGAATAAACTGTTCCAGTAAATCATGTTGAAGCTTTGTTCTTAGCTCCTCTATAATATCTTCTGATTCGGTTATAAATGTACCCTGACCTCTTCTCGTTTCCACAATCTTCATCCTTTCCAATTCACCGTACGTCCGTTGAATTGTATTTGGATTAACTCCAGATGCAATAGCCATTTCTCGAACAGATGGCAATTTATCTCCTGGCATCCGTTCATAGCGCGCAATTTGCTGTGTAATTTTTTCTACGATCTGCATGTAAATTGGTCTGGATGATTCAAATTCATCTGCCATGGTAATCTACACCTCCACTTTCTTTTCCAATAACCAAGAAGCTATTAGAAATAGGAAGAATAGTGTTAGAATATATCCGCATAATGAAAGAATAGATATCTCTGTTGTTTCTATAGAAGCCTTAAAAAAATTCCGACGTGCTTCAAAAGCAAGTGTATTGTCTACAGAAATTACTGATTTTCTTTTAAGAGCATCAATAACCGGGATTCTATTAAACCAATAGACAGCAATATTCCAAATATTCCAAAGAAGGATTAAAACGACCCAGCGTATTTTATTTAACCATACGATTTTTTTCATGCTGTGATAAAGTGTCCATGAGAAAAAGACCCAGCTGCTGAGGTATATGGATATTCCTAACAGGATTAAACACATAAAAAATAAATTTGTTTGATTGAAAGCTAGTTTCAATTCTCCAACATTCATACTAATCACTGCCACACTAAACATTAAAAACAATGATATTATCGAATACAGGATTCCTGCAATCCATTTTGATAAAAGGAGTTTTATGCTGCTGTTAGGATTATGAAGCCATAATTGTGTTTTCCCTTCTATATTTAAAGAAGTTAACAAAAAAGATGGAAGGTAAAACACATGCGCAAAACAGAAAGTGATGGCAAAAATTGCGACCAACATAATTGTTTTGTAATAACTAGATAGTACAATAGACGTTATCAATCCCAAACTGACAATAATAATACTCGTATACAGAAAAGGAAGACCAAGTTTTAAATCTTTTTTTAATAGCCCATTAAACGAATTCATTTAAATCACCTCATTGTATTAGTGTATTATCTACATAGTACACTAATACTCCAATACTAGTCAATAGGCTTCAGCTAGTTTTTCTAACAATTATATAAATAGTCGGCAAAACACTATGTAAAAAAAACCAAAACAATTATACGTAGCTTTTCCCAGCATTTTCGTATAATTGTTTTGGTTTAAATGAAGCTAGACACTTGTTCCAATCTTTTTCAATCAAGAAATATTTACCGTCATTTTATATGATTATTTCTCGTCTTTTACACGTGTGATTTTTATCTCTTTTAGTAACTCTTTTACGACATGGCTAGCCATTATTAACCCAGCCACAGAAGGAACAAATGCGTTTGAAGATGGTGGCATTTTCGCCTTCCGAATCGGCGCATTATCTTTTCCGACCACTTTACGAACGTCTTCACGAATTACAATGGGACTTTCATCTGAAAATACGACGTTAATCCCTTTTCTAATTCCTTCTTTACGAAGTCTTGTACGAATAACTTTTGCAATTGGATCTGTATGTGTTTTACTAATATCTGCAATTTGGAAACGAGTAGGATCCATTTTATTTGCTGCGCCCATGCTTGAAATGATTGGGATATTTCGGTTTAAACACTCTTTCATTAAGTGAATTTTATAAGCTATCGTATCAGATGCATCTATGATAAAATCTAAGCCATAAGCAAAAATTTCTTCATATGTTTCTTCGGTATAGAACATTTTCAATGCAATTACTTCACAGTCTGGATTAATATCTGCAATACGTTCTTTCATAATATCTACTTTAGGACGGCCAACTGTAGATAATAATGCAATTACCTGTCTATTGACATTCGTAATATCCACATCATCCTTATCAATTAAGATTAATTTTCCTACGCCTGAACGAGCTAACGCTTCGGCAGCAAAGGAACCAACGCCTCCGATTCCTAGAACAGCAACCGTACTGTTTTTCATTGTCTCTAGCCCTTCTTTGCCAATGGCTAGCTCATTTCTCGAAAATTGATGCAACATCTGTTTTCAACTCCATTTAATTTTTCCTACCAACTAATTATGTTTACATATTCCCTTATCAGGAATTTTCATTCTGAAAGAATAAAATTATTACTTAAGAAATATAACATAAATTTTTATCAGCTACCACTACCCTTTCCTTGTTTCCCGATAAGAATTAAAATTTTCCAATTAAATGATAGTTGTAAATATTGCAAGTACTAAAGAACAAAATATGTAATGAGTAAAGAGGATCGATCTCTATTCATAGCTAAATGCTCTGGTAGCCAGTATAAAGCGATACATATTTAACTCCAGTAAATAAACACAAAACGTCTTTTTCGACATAAAAAAACGAACAATCATACGAAATATTGTTGATATCTCCGCATAATTGTTCGGGTCTATATTTGGTGAAATACTTCTATTCCAGTCTCTTAATCATTATTTATTCAGTTTCAAAGATAAATGTAAATCTGTTAATTGGTTTTCACTTACTTCACTTGGAGCATTTGTCAAAAGACAGCTTGCACTTGCTGTTTTAGGAAATGCAATCGTATCACGAAGATTCGTACGTCCAGATAGCAGCATAATTAAGCGATCTAAACCAATTGCAATTCCTCCATGTGGTGGAGTTCCATATTCAAATGCTTCTAACAAGAAACCAAATTGAGCATAAGCCTCTTCCTTAGTAAATCCTAATAAGCTAAACATTTTTTCTTGAATTTCTTTTTCAAATATACGTAGAGAACCACCGCCTAGCTCATAACCATTTAACACAATGTCATAAGCTTGTGCTTTCACTGCTTCAGGATTCGTATCAAGTAATTCTAAATCCGCTCTTTGAGGCATTGTGAATGGATGATGTGCTGCATAAAAACGGCCTTCTTCTTCGTCATATTCAAATAATGGCCAATCTGTCACCCATAAGAAATTGAATTTACTTTGATCAATTAAATCTAGCTCCTTTGCTAATTTTAAACGCAGTGCTCCTAATGCATCGGCAACGACATTCTTTTTATCAGCGACGAATAAAAGCAGGTCTCCTGCTTCAATATTTAACGCTTGCTCAAAGCCTTTTTGCTCTGTCTCGGAAATAAACTTAGAAATAGGCCCTTTTAAGCCGTCTTCTTCAGCTTTTAACCAAGCAAGACCTTTTGCTCCATACACTTTTACGAACTCTGTCAATGCATCAATATCTTTACGAGAATAGTTTCCACTAGCATTCTTTACATTTATTGCTTTTACTTGACCACCTGTTTCAACTGCTGAAGCAAATACTTTAAAGCTAGAGTCTTTCACTATTTCAGAAAGGTCAACTAATTCCATCTCAAAACGAGTATCTGGTTTATCTGAACCATATCTACTCATTGCTTCATCATAAGGCATTCTTGGAAATGGGAGTGTAACATCAATATTCTTAACTTCTTTCATGATTTTTGCCATCATTGCTTCCATCATACTCATAATATCTTCCTGACTCATAAAGCTTGTTTCCAAATCAAGCTGTGTGAATTCTGGCTGACGATCTGCACGTAAATCTTCATCACGGAAACAGCGAGCAATCTGATAGTATCTCTCTACTCCACCGACCATTAATAATTGCTTGAAAATTTGCGGTGACTGAGGCAATGCATAGAATTCACCTGGATGAACTCGGCTAGGTACTAAATAATCTCTTGCCCCTTCTGGCGTACTTTTTGTTAAGATTGGTGTTTCAATATCCAAAAACCCCTCACTATCAAGAAAATCTCTCATCACTTTTGTGACTTGATGACGCATTTTTAAGGTTTCAAACATAACAGGTCTTCTAACATCTAAATAGCGATATTTTAAACGTACATCTTCTGTAACATCTGTTTGATCAGAAATAACGAATGGAGGAGTTTTTGCTTCATTAATGATTTTAATTTCATCCGCAATTATTTCAATTTTTCCTGTTTTAAGGTTTTCATTAACTGTACCTTCTTGGCGTGCAACTACTTTTCCTTTTATATCTAGTACAAATTCATTTCTAACCTTATCAGCAATTTCGATTGCCTCTTTATTTATCTCTGGATTAAATACTACCTGAACGATACCTGTACGGTCACGTAAATCAATGAAAATCAGCCCGCCTAGATCTCGTCTTTTTTGCACCCAGCCTTTTAAAACAATACTCTCACCAATCGATTTTTCTGTTACTTCACCACAAAAATATGTTCTTCCAAACATGAAGTATCCTCCCTATAATCAACATTTGTTTATTCACATTTTTATATTCCTAACGACTCATTCATATGTTTTATTTTCTTTATTTCCATATTGAAAACAAAGAAAATAGCCCTACCCTTCATCCCCCTTGCTCAGAATGCACTAAAATCCTTTAGGGCACTTACAAGCTCGGTTAGCGGAATTTCTTTTTGTTCTCCTGTTTCTAACAGCTTTAAGTTAATTTTGTTATTTTGCAATTCATTTTCTCCTAAAACAGCGACATATTTAGCGTGAAGACGATCAGCTGCTTTAAATTGGGCCTTTACTTTGCGATCAAGATAATCCCTTTCAGCAGAGAAACCAGCCTGTCTAAGCTCATTTACTAATCCTACCGTGTAATCCTTCGCTTCTTCTCCTAACGAAACTAAATAGCAATCCACTTTCTTTTCAATAGGTAATTCGATTTTTTCTGCTTCAAGGGCAGAAAGTAATCGTTCTAAACTCATAGCAAAGCCGATTCCAGGAGCTTCAGGACCGCCTAATTCTTCTGTTAAGCCATTGTATCTGCCTCCACCACATAATGTAGTAATAGCCCCAAACCCTTCTGCTTCACTCATTATTTCAAAAGCTGTGTGGTTATAGTAATCCAAACCTCTAACTAGATTGGAATCAACAAAAAAGGGAATATTTAAAGCCGTTAAATATTTTTGTACCTTTGTAAAGTATGTTTTTGACTCTTCATTTAAGTACTCTAGGATAGATGGTGCAGACTTCATTAATGGATGATCATGATCCTTTTTGCAATCTAGGATTCTCATTGGGTTTTTCTCTAGTCTTGTTTGGCAATCATGACAAAATTCCCCGATGCTCGGTTGAAAATGTGCAATTAGCGCTTCTCGGTGAGCTTGTCTACTTTCTTTATCACCTAAACTGTTAACAACTACTTTTAACTTTGATAATCCCATTGTTTGATAAACGGAATATGCAAGTGCAATTACTTCCGCATCAATAGCAGGATCTTTACTCCCAATTGCTTCCACACCAAACTGAACAAACTGACGAAAACGTCCAGCTTGTGGTCTCTCATAGCGGAACATTTGCCCTAAATAAAAGAGCTTAATTGGCTGAGATGCATATCCATGCATTTTATTCTCCACAAATGAACGAACAACCGCCGCTGTTCCTTCTGGTCTTAATGTTAAGCTTCTTTTTCCTCGATCCTCAAAAGTATACATTTCTTTTGTAACAATATCCGTTGTGTCTCCAACACTTCGTAAAAATAATTCTGTATGTTCAAATATAGGAGTGCGAATTTCGCTATATTGATATCGATCACAAAGTTGTTTAATTTTCCCTTCAATATATTGCCACTTTTCTACGGTACCTGGCAAAATATCTTGGGTTCCTCTTGGAATATTAATATGCATTTTATGTATCCTCCCTGCTTTTAGAAAAACGCTGATATCCGCGCTTAATTCGTAATATTTTCAAATAAAAAAATCTCGTCCCTTGCATCCATCTGAATACAAGGGACGAGATTTTTCCCGTGGTACCACCCTAATTGAAGATTTTTTCTTAAATCTCCCACTTTGCAGTTAACGCCTGCGCACGTTTCTACCTACTAATGAAGAATATTTTCAGAAGAAAGCCTCCCTGAGTGTTCTTTCTCTAAGTCATCATGTAGAAATGCTTGCAGCCTTCATGACATTTCCTCTCTGTTCATGTGTCTCTTAGATACTCTTCTCGATCAATGGCTTTACTAGATTATTTATTATTATTTAATTAATAATAAATAGGAAAGATTGTATTGTCAATAGGATATGAAAATGATTTCCCGCTCTATTATAATTTTCCTAGCTGTTTCTTTAGTTTTTTTACTTCGCCTAATGAAAGACCGAATTCAGAAGCTAGCTCAACCGCATTTGAATTTCCTTCTCTTTGAATAAAATCGTGAAAATCGACACCTAGTAATTTGGAATCAATTTCACTAGTTGATGAACTTTTTTCACCAAATCTCATGCATTTCACCCTTTTTTCTGTTATTTTTTTATAGTATTACCATGAGTGGCTAAAAAATTTCATCAAAAAAATAGTTTCTTGTCTAAATTTGATTAAAAAAAATAAGAGTAGCATAAAGGAATATACCTTCAAAAAGAAGAATCTTATTCTATGTGAAATTATACTAGTCAGCTTTAGACAATTACGGAAGGAGTGCAGCTTGTTTGAAGAATATAAGATGGATGCTATTACTTTTAGTCAGCATCTTCTTCATTCCTACACAGTATCAACATGTATCAGCAGAAAATCAATCAACTGTTCAAGCTAATACGGTCGTAAACGTTAGAGAAAATCCTGGGCTTGATCAAAATGTTATTGGGAAAATGGAGATAGGAAAAGCATATCCTTTAATAAAGGAAGAAAAGGATTGGATTGAAATTCAATATACCTCTTCTTCTACTGGATGGGTAGCCGCTTATTTAGTAACCCAAAATGGACAAAGTACAACTGTCGACCAAATGGAAAAAGAAGAAGAAGCAATTACTTCCCATTCAAACAAAGCCACAATTACAGAGAATGGCCTTCGTCTAAGAAAAGGACCAGGTACAAATTATGAAGTGATTACCACTTTAGGTAAAGGAATTGAAGTTACCGTCCTTTCCGTAAATTACGATTGGTACCAAATCAGAACAGCTTTAGGAACTGGATGGGTCCACAATGATTATCTTCTGTTTGAAGATTCTTCTAATCATACAGAAACAGGAGTACAAAAAAAGTCTAAACAGGAAATAGCTACTGTTGCAGAAGATCAGATTAATCTTCGCAGCAATCCATCTACTAGTGCAGAAATCATCGGGAAAATCAGCATTGGCACTGTAATTACTATAATAGAAGAAGAATCTAATTGGGCAAAAATTCAATACTCTGGTAATATCGGCTGGGTTCATAAAGATCTGTTAAAGAGTAGTGATATAGAAAGTAGAAAAGGAAAAACAATCGATAAGAAAGTTAAACTGCTCTATGATAGAACAAATATTAGAAGCGATGCAACCGTCAATTCAAAAATCTTACTTGTCGCAGATAGCGGCGAAACCTTTCAAGCAGTAGAAATAATTGATGATTGGTATAAAATTAAACTTGCAGACGGCGAATTTGGATACATTGCGGAATGGCTGGTTGAAGATTCGGCATCAAATGATCTCCAAATTACTAATGCTACAGCTACAAAGGATTTAAAGGGAAAAACAATCGTTATAGATCCTGGGCACGGCGGAAAGGATAGTGGCACAATAGGCATTATCGGTACACTTGAAAAGACATTAAATCTTCGTACCGCAAAGTTACTTGCTAATAAACTCGAAGCCTCTGGTGCAAAGGTAATCCTAACTAGAAAAAACGATTTTTTTATCCCGTTACAAACCAGGGTCGATATAAGCCATTTCTATCATGCAGATGCTTTTATAAGCCTTCATTATGATAGCATAAGTGATCGTTCCGTAAATGGTGTTACAAGCTATTACTACACATCTAATCAGAAAAAATTAGCAACCAGCTTACATAAAAGTATCATTGAAGCAACCGATCGAAAGGACAGAGGTGTTAAACAAAATTCATATATCGTCCTTAAGCAAAATAGACAACCTGCCTCTCTTTTAGAGTTGGGATACCTAAGTAGTCCCGCTGAAGAACAAACGTTACTTTCTAACAAGTATCAAGAGACCATTACAACAGCTATCCATAATGGCTTAGAGAATTATTTTAGCTATTAAAGCCTGTTTAGTGAATAGTCATATAAAAAGAAATGAAAAGCCAAACAATCATCCGAGCTTTCGTGATTGTTTGGCTTTTTTTCTGTCTAGATTACTTATGGTTCTAACCTTTTTTAGTTGTATAGGAATCAATCATTTAATTATTTACTATCTAATATTAATGTTACCGGTCCATCGTTTATTAGCTGAACATCCATCATCGCACCAAAAATACCTGTTTCAACAGTTAGGCCATGGCTACGTAAAAGCGTATTGAATTGATCATATAACACCTTTGCCTGCTCTGGCTTTGCGGCATCCATAAAGTTAGGTCTTCTTCCTTTACGCGTATCTCCATATAGGGTAAACTGGGAAATCGATAAAACGGCTCCCTCCCTATCTAAAATACTATGATTCATTTTCCCATTCTCGTCTTCAAAAACGCGAAGATGGATAATTTTATCTGCAAGGTATTTAGCCTCTTCCAATGTATCGCTATGTGTAATACCTACAAGAAGAACGAACCCTTTCTCAATAGCGCCAACTATCTCTCCGTCTACTTCCACTTTTGCTTCTTTTGATCTTTGTAATACTACACGCACACTAAAGACTCCTTAGTTCATTATTCTTCGTACAGAATAGACATCTGGAATTTGTTTAATTCGATCGACAACTTTTTGAAGATGATTGACATTTAGAATCATAATACTCATGTTAATCGTCGCAACTTTATTACGGTCAGACTTACCAGATACGGCTGATATATTAGTTTTCGATTCATTAACGGCCTGGAGAACCTCATTTAATAAACCTCTTCTGTCATAGCCACTTATTTCAATTTCAACATTATATTCTTTGCGGTTATTTAAATTCGTTTCCCATTCCACAGGAATTAGTCGAGCCTTTGCATCTTCAGTGTCAATATTGGTACAGTCTGCCCGATGAACGGAAACTCCTCTTCCTTTTGTGATAAAACCAACTATCTCATCACCTGGCACTGGATTACAGCAGCGAGATAAACGAATTAATAAGTTATCAATCCCTGTTACTCGAACACCAGAAGCACTCTTTTTATTATTGGAAAAAGACTTTAATTCAGCAACTGCATTTGAGATAGTTGAAATCTGTTCTGCATCTCTTTTCTTCCGCCATTTTTCCGTTAACCTATTGGCAACTTGTAGTGCTGTAATTCCGTTGTAGCCTACAGCAGCATACATATCTTCTTCTGTCATAAAATTAAATTTTTCAATTACTGCCTTCACATTCTCCGGTGTAAGAATTTCTTTTAAATCAAATTCCATATTACGAATTTCTTTTTCAACTAATTCTTTCCCTTTTTCGACATTTTCTTCCCTACGTTGTTTCTTGAAAAATTGTCTAATTTTATTTTTCGCTTGGGATGTTTGCGCTATTTTTAACCAATCTTGACTTGGTCCATACGAATGTTTACTCGTATGGATTTCAACAATATCACCTGTTTTTAACTTGTAATCAAGAGTGACCATCTTGCCATTCACTTTTGCTCCAATCGTTTTATTTCCGATTTCTGAATGGATACGATAAGCAAAATCAATTGGTACAGAGCCAGAAGGTAACTCAAACACATCTCCCTTTGGTGTAAAAACAAACACCATATCTGAAAATAAATCAATTTTCAGACTTTCCATAAACTCTTCTGCATTTACGATATCATCTTGGAATTCTAATATTTCTCTAAACCAAGTTAATTTTTCTTCCAATGAGGATCCTTCATTTACGGATTTTCCCTCTTTGTAGGCCCAATGAGCTGCAATCCCGTATTCAGCAATTCGATGCATGTCCTGTGTACGAATTTGCACTTCTAAAGGATCACCCTTAGGACCGATAACAGTTGTATGGAGAGACTGATACATATTAGCCTTGGGCATCGCTATATAGTCTTTAAAGCGGCCAGGCATTGGTTTCCATCGCGTGTGTATAATCCCTAGTATGGCATAGCAATCTTTAATACTGTTGACAACAATTCTTACTGCTAATAAGTCATATATTTCATTAAACTGTTTATTCTGTAAAACCATTTTGCGATAAATGCTGTATATATGTTTTGGTCTTCCCGAAATATCTGCTTGAATCTTTACTTCTGCCGTACCTTCACGAATTTCAGTAACTACTTCATCTAGGTATTGTTCTCGTTCTGCTCTTTTCTTTTTCATTAAATTTACGATACGATAATATTGCTGTGGATTCATATAGCGTAATGCAGTATCTTCTAGTTCCCATTTAATTGTAGAGATTCCTAGACGATGAGCAAGTGGGGCAAAAATCTCCAATGTTTCATTTGAAATACGACGCTGCTTTTCTGCAGGTAAATGCTTCAATGTTCTCATATTATGAAGTCTGTCTGCTAATTTAATTAGGATAACACGAATGTCCTGCGCCATCGCTACAAACATTTTGCGATGATTTTCTGCTTGCTGTTCTTCATGTGATTTATATTTAATTTTACCGAGCTTCGTTACACCGTCAACGAGCATGGCCACTTCACTGTTAAATACTTTACTTATATCTTGTAAAGTAATTTCCGTATCTTCAACAACGTCATGGAGAAAACCTGCTGCTACTGTTGCTGGATCCATTTCTAAATCAGCCAAAATTCCTGCTACTTGGATTGGATGAATAATATATGGTTCCCCAGATTTCCTATATTGTTCACGATGAGCTTCTCTTGCATAGTCATAAGCTTTTTCAATAAAAGCTACGTGCTCTTCGTTTAAATATCCTCTAGTCTTATCGATGACTTGTTCGGCGGTTAACACTTGATCGTTCGCCATGTAATCACCTTTCATATTACAATTATATTATTTAAATTTAGCATATTTTAGACATTCTTTCTATCCTACTACTTTTATGCAAGATTACAAAAAAGAATAAAATTTATTTTAGAATGATTATTACTATTATCGAAAAAAAAAGGGAGATTGTAAAGGGATTGGAAGTAATTTTTATATGGAAAGAAAGAAAAATGTCGAATGAAGGCGATTTCTGCCTAAACATAGCAATTTTTTCTTTCTTTTTCTTTTCGATTATGAAAAAGAGCGCTTGATCAGCGCTCTTTCAGATTGAAGACAAAAGGCATTTGGGAAAGCTATATTTCCCAAATGCCTTTTTAATTTTTGATTTTCTTCTTAGAATCTATCTTAAAAATAAGTATAAATTGCCTATTATTCATATTTTTTATGCCATTTTTGGACTTCCCCAAGTCCAATTGGCTAATTTCTTAAGATTTATTGCAGCAAAAGTTAGCATCGCCTGCATGGACAATTTTTTAAGTCCCCGTAGGGTTGTCCATCGCATACCATGCTTTTCTTTTGCATCTGCAAAGACTCGTTCAATGGATTCTTTTCGACGTGCATATATTTCTTTTACTTCTTGTTTATGACGAAGGTGTTCGGCTTCTTCTAAATAGTCTTCCCAGATATGGCGTTGGATTAACTTTTGATGATTTTGACTCTGAGTACACTGTTTTAGTAAAGGACACTTTGAACACTTCAAGGGATTGGATTTGTACTGCCGATATCCTTCCTTCGTGGTTGTTGTGTATGATAATATCTCTCCTTGCGGACAGATATAGCAATTATAGTGCTCATCATAAACGTATTCATGTTTACGGATAAACCCTTCCTTTGTTTTTGGTCGAGTATAAGGAAGTGCAGGAGTGATGCCATTCTCTATTAGAAAATTACAAATCGCAGGAGTCTTATAGGCCGCGTCAGCAGCAATAGCTAAAGGTTTCTTTACTTTATCCATTATTTTTTCTACTAATGGTTGAAGTATATGACTATCATGAATGTTTCCAGGCGTTACAATGGATCCTAACACAAAACCATTTCGGTCAGTAGCAGCATGAAAAGAATAAGCAAACTGTTTTGTTCTTTCATCTTTTACGTAGTACCCACTTTCAGGGTCAGTAGTACTTTCCTTAATTTCCTTTATCTCTTCCTTTTCAAACTTTTCAGGTGGAAAAGGCTTCTTTCCGTTATCAATACGGTCTTGATTTAATTCAGCCTGAAGTTTCGCTTCATAAGCTCGAGTTTCTTTTCTCACTGTTTTCTTTTCAAATTTACGTTTATTAGCACTAGCTTTAACATGAGTTGAATCAATAAATACATGATCTGCGCTCAATAAACCTTTATCTGTAATCTCTTTTAGAATCCGATAAAAGATTTGTTCAAATAAATCCGTTTCTTTAAAACGACGCTCATAATTCTTACCAAAGGTAGAGAAATGAGGAACTTCTGTATAAAAACCGAATCCCAAGAACCAGCGATATGCCACGTTTGTTTCAATTTCTTTAATGGTTTGCCTCATAGAACGAATACCAAATACATATTGAATAAATGTCATTTTAATCAATACAACAGGATCAATACTCGGACGACCTAGTGTTGAATAGAGTTTTTCAACCAATGGATAAATGAAGGAGAAATCAATAGCAGATTCAATTTTACGCACAAAATGATCTTGTGGTACTAATTGGTCAATTGCGATAACTTCTAACTGATCTCTTTCAGTATTATTGTTTCTTGTCATCATTATCCATCACCTCTAAAATTTCTATTAATAAATATTTTAAATAAAAAAAGACTGTATGCAAACTCGATTTTATCGAGTTTGTCTACAGTCTGAAAGAGCGCTTGATCAGCGCTCTTTTTTTCATGTATACGGATTAATATTCCATTAATGTTAAAATATCATATCCATCTAAATTTTTACGTCCTTCAAGATAAGACAATTCAATTAAAAATGCAATACCAGCGACAACCCCACCTAGTTCTTCAACTAATTTAATTGTCGCCTCAATTGTACCGCCTGTCGCTAATAAATCATCTGTAATTAAAACACGTTGGCCCGGTTTAATCGCATCTTTATGGATTGTTAATACGTCTTTTCCATATTCCAAGCCATATTCTACTTTAATCGTTTCTCTCGGTAATTTGCCTTCTTTACGAACTGGAGCAAAGCCAACTCCAAGCGAATAAGCAACAGGACAGCCAATGATAAAGCCTCTTGCTTCTGGTCCCACAACAAGATCAATTTCTTTTTCTTTTGCATACGTTACAATTTGATCTGTTGCATATCTATATGCATCACCATTATCCATTAATGTTGTTATATCCTTGAATCTGATCCCTTCTTTTGGCCAATCTTCAACGATCGTAACATATTGTTTTAAATCCATTCTTTTACTTCCTCCTCATTATTGACGGATTTCTTTAGAATAAGATCAAACCAATTTTTAAGTTGTTCATAAGATGAATAAATTAATTCATTTTCCAGCTCAAATTGCGCTTGTTTTTGTTGAAAAGAGATAGATTCTGTTAAATCTCTTTTTGGAACATTCTTATTCAGTGAAATAAATCCATCCTTCATTGTAACAAAATTTAATTCAAAAAACACCTTTGACATAAAATCTACCGTTTCTTTACTCCAACCTTTTCTTCTAGCGAGCTCTCCGCCGAATTTTTGCAGGTGAAAATTCCCCTGTTTTGCTAAAAAAGCATAGAACCATTTAAAATGATCACGAGTTGGCATGGTACTAAAAAAGTCACTTTGTTGTTTATAAAAAACAGCATAGATTCTTTCAGGAGCATTGTTAGATAACAATGTTTTTAGCATATCCAAACTAGGGGGATAATCTGCCAGTACCATAGTATTATTCATCGATTCTAGGAATGCTGCTTGCTCTATTGATTCAATCACCTGATAAGAGACTTGTTCATCCATATCCTTAGGAACAGAATCTTGATGAAAAAAAATCCACTGTGCATTTTTAGGCACTACTTCGTATAATTGATTCACTTTTCTTAAACTTCGATAGTCAAACAGCTGCCAATGAGGAACCTCCATATCTTGAATAAAGATTTGTGGTTTTTTACGATTATTCCATTCGTTTATCGAAAGCTCCCCTAATACAGACACTTTTGCACTTGGAGAGATATGATCACATAAGTCACCAATTCCAAATCCTATTCCATCTAATTCAAACTCATTATCTTTTAATACAATCTTTAAATGGTTTTGATTGGAACCTATTTTCCGCATATTGTCGATTTCTAGATCACAGAAGGTTAATTTAGGCTTGGGATTATCGACTCCAAATGGGGCGAGCATTTGCATTTCCTCTATTGATTTAATAGATATATCACTTATTGAAAAGCTGCCATCCACCTTTGTTAATGGAATGAGATTTTCTTCTGTTAATTGTTCAAAGGCTAATCTATTTAAACTATCTCTAAGAACATCTACATCTTCTATTTTCAAAGACATTCCTGCAGCCATTGGATGCCCACCAAAATGAGGCAGAATATCTCTACACGTCGATAAATTTTTATATAAATCAAATCCCTCAATACTGCGAGCAGATCCTTTTGCTATTCCCGTTTCCTTGTCATAACTTAATACAATCGTTGGTCGATAGTACTTTTCTACCAATCGAGAAGCAACGATCCCCACAACGCCAGGGTTCCAGCCCTCTTTCCCTACAATTAGAACACGATTTTCATTTAATGGATAGAGCTCGTCCACTTGTTCCATCGCTTCCACTGTTATCTGATTTACAATCGCTTGTCTTTCTTTATTTGTTTCTTCCATTTCTAATGCTAGTTCTTTTGCAATCTCTGGATCATCTGTTAATAATAAGTCAACAGCCGGATCCGCATCTCCTAATCTGCCAATAGCATTAATACGTGGTGCAAGCATAAATCCTATTGTTTCTTCATTAATCGTATTTTTGTCGATATTCATTTGACGATATAATGCATTTAAACCGATATTATCTGTTTCTTGCAGTGCCCTGATGCCTTTTTTCGCAAGAAGGCGATTTTCTCCTGTTAAGGAGACAAGATCAGCGATTGTTCCAATTGCCGCAAATGGCAATAAATGATGGGGAACTTTTCCATAAAGAGCGTGAGATAACTTGAAAGAAACGCCTACCCCTGCTAACTCACGGAACGGATACTCGCTACCTTCTATCTTGGGGTGAATGATCGCAAGTGCCTCTGGCAATATTGGTCCTGGCTCATGGTGATCGGTAATGATTAAGTCTATTTCCAATTCTTTTGCCACTTCCGCTTCATGAACAGCAGCAATACCCGTATCGACTGTAATAATCAATTGAACACCAATGCTTTTAGCATAGCGAAAAGCCCTCTCATTAGGGCCATATCCTTCGGTAAATCGGTTTGGAATATAAAATTGCACATTGGCTCCAAGACCCTCTAACGTTTTCATCATAACGGTCGTGCTAGTTACTCCATCGGCATCATAATCTCCAAAAATAAGAATTAATTCTTTGTTAGTAATTGCCTTTTGTATTCGATCTACAGCTATATCCATTCCTAAAAGCAGGAAAGGATCATGAAAATCATTATTATCATCAAATAAAAAAGCTTTTGCTTCCTCTGATGTATGATAACCTCTTTTCATTAAAAGAGAGGCTACAATTGGTGCTAGTTTTAGCTCTTCTGCTAATAGTGAAATAGTTTCTTGATTAGAAGTTTCTTCTTGTATCCATCTTTTTTTGGAACGTAACATTCAATCACCTCAATCTAACTATTATACAAGTTAAAAGAAGTCGTTTCAATGCAGGAAGAATGGAAAAACGAATAGTCATTTTTTTCATAATAACTTTAAATATAAAAAAATTATTTAAGAAATCATTTCCGATGAAAAAATAGAAAAAAAAGATGTCTGAAAAGAAATTAATCGAAGTAAACACTCCCCAACGAATTTCTTCTTGCAGACATCCCTTTTTATTTTAGATCTGTTAGAACCTTTTCCTTCTCTTTTTTATCATCCGTTTTTTGTTCTAATGCCTTTTTTTCTTTTTCCAATGTTTTAATTTTACGTTGCAATGAATAAATACGAATAATTCCAGCAGAGCCAATAATTAATCCACCAAGAAGAACAGAAATTAATATGACTAAAATAAGCGGCCAGTCCCCTTCGCCAAATAAGTAATTAACAGAAACCGGTTCGACATTAATAACAGCAAAGACCGCAACAATTAAAGCAAAAATAATTCCCAAAAGCATATTCCATTGAAATTTCATTTACTTCCCTCCCTTTGTATTTTTGGTTCTATTATTTCCTATTTTCCATCTTTCCACTATCATAAACAAGTATTTTTTTAGCGAACATACAAAAACCTGCTCCTTCTGCTTTAGGAGACAGGTTTTTGAAGTGTTTCTTATACTTGTGGTTCGTCTGAAATTGGGCGTTTTTCTTTATACGTAATTAAGACACCTTTTCTCTTTAACTCTCTCTTCTTCCAAACATACCAAAGCTGGGATGCAATAAAGATAGAAGAATAGGCACCGCCGATTAAACCAATTAATAACGCTAAAGAGAAGTTTGTGATGGCACTGCTTCCGAATATTAATAAAGCCACTACACAAATCACAACCGTTATTACAGTATTTATCGAACGAGCGAATGTCTGTCGAATACTTCTATTGATAATATCTTTAATTTCTTGTGGTGTTTTGATACGCTTTTTCTTCGCTAAATTTTCTCTTATACGATCAAAGGTAACAATCGTATCGTTAATCGAGTAACCGACAATTGTCAACACGGCTGCGATAAAAGTAATATCTACTTCTAGTCGTGTGAGACTGAAGATCACGATAATAAAGAAGGCATCATGCAGTAATGCTATTACAGCTGCAAGACCCATATATACTTCAAAGCGAATTGCCACATAAATAATGATTCCGATAGAGGCAAAAATTATCGCTTTAAAGGCATTTTTAGCTAATTCTTTCCCAATTGTTGGTGATACACTGCTGACGTTTGGATCATGCCCATACGTCTTATTAAACTCTGATTTTATCGTATTAATTTTAGTTTGACTTAAATCACCTTTAATACGAATAGCAGCAGTCTCTTGCTTATCACCTGAAATGATGATATCGTCTGCTTTTACATTCAGCTTATCTAAGTGATCTTCAATTTCAGCAGTTGTTAATGCTTTATCTGCCATAACTTCTATACGAGATCCACTTGCAAAATCAATTCCAAGATTAAGCTTGAATATAAACATAATCACAATCCCTGCCACAATTAAAACACTAGAAATTGTAAAAAATATATTCTTATATTTTACAAAATCAAGACGATCAAATTTGGTTGGCAATGTTAAAGTATCGTAATTTTCGCTAATATGCTTAATGTCTTTACGATTGACTCCAAACCACGTAATTTTTTTATCAAACAATTTACTTTTCACTAGTAAACCGAGTAATAATCTAGAACCATAAACAGCAGTAATAAAACTTACTAATATACTAACAATTAAGAGTGTAGCAAACCCTTTTACTGAACTTGTCCCATAAATAAATAAAACAATCGAAGCTATAATGGTAGTTAAGTTTGCATCAAGAATGGTTCCAATGGAGTTTTTATTTCCTGCATGAAATGCAGCTCGCAGCGACTTTCCTACCCTCAGTTCATCCTTGATTCGTTCATAGGTAATAATATTTGCATCTACAGCCATTCCAACACCGAGAATAAGTGCCGCAATTCCTGGAAGCGTTAATACCCCTTGCATTAAATCAAGAACCAACAGATTTAGATAAACATAGATGGACAATGTAATGATAGCAACTAATCCAGGCAGACGGTAATAGAGAAGCATAAATAAAAATACTAGGCCTACACCAATTATGCCCGCATATACTGTATCTTTTAACGCTTGATCTCCAAACTGTGCACCAACACTTGTTGAATATTCTTCCGTTAATTTAACCGGCAACGCCCCAGCATTTAATAATTCAGCTAATCTGGTCGCCTCATCTACGGTAAAATTACCAGTTATAGATACAGTATCCGAATTAATCACTTCACTTACCATCGGTGCGGATAAGTATTTAGGTTCTTCTTTGGCTGCTTCCGCGTTATAAGAATCTCCTTCTTCAAAGTCTAACCAGATGACTAAAGGACTACCTAAAACTGATTGCGTTACTTCTTTAAACTTATTTGCATCTTTTAGTTTTAAAGAAACACTAGGCTTTCCATACTGGTCAAATTCTTGACTTGCTCCTCCCTGCACTAAATCAGAGCCATCTAGCAATTTCTTATCGTGGATATCTCTGAATGTTAGGTTAGCTTCTGTTGAAAGCATTTCTCTTGCTTCATTTTGATCTGTTATACCAGCAAGTTGAACTCTTATTCGGTCTTTTCCCTCTATTTGAATAACAGGCTCGCTTACTCCTAAAACATTTATCCTTTTATCTAGAGCTTGAGCTGTACTTTTTAAAGCCGCTTCATCAATTTTTGCTTTGCCCTTTTCCAGCGGTTCTACTTTATAAAGAACTTCAAATCCACCTTGAAGGTCTAATCCAAGCTTAATATTGTCTAAAATTTTATTTGTTGTTCCTCCCATTAATCCTGCCGCCAAGACAATGATTAACAAAAAAGCAACAATTCTACTGCGTTTAACCATTATGTATTAATCCTCCTCATGAAATACAAAGCAGAAACTTCCCCAACTAATACTAGCCATATTCATTGTTATTTATCAAGAATGATGTCCTCTTTTAATATGAACCTTATAATTAGGTGTTATTCTATTTTTGCGGTTCACTTCTTTCCAGTAAATTAAACTAGCGATTTCTTCTGTTACTTAGAATAAACTCATTATGGAACAGTTTATCATGACTGTCAATTTGTATAGAAAAATATACTAGTAAAGTTATTCTAATTGTCACATAAAGTTAACGACTTGGCTTTTAATACCACCATCCCAGACCATCATCAATTAAAAAACTACCAGAAGAAGTTTTGATTAATAAAACTCCATTATTTCAATAATTCTTTTTTCTCTTCTTCTGATAAGACAGAGAAAAGATCTGCCGTTTTATATGCCTCGATAGTGGCAAAGTTCATATAATCTGCCACCTTAACATTCAGTATATCCTGTACTAGCTCCGAAATTCTAATTTCTTGAGCGGGCTTTCTCCATTTTTTATTCGTTAAAAATACCCATAGCTCGTCTTCCTTAATAGTCTCATAGCCTAGTAAGTGAAACTCTTCTATCTTGCTATTTAATACAGGCTTAACTTGTGAACGATATTGGTCATATATGTGTGTTGATGTTGACGACATTCCTATTCACTCCATTACAGTCATTTTATGTTTCCTTTTAAACATGAGCTATCTGCTTTTACTTCTATACCTCCATAATGCTAAGCAAACCAATTTACATAGAAAAAATATGATTCCATTTTCATCCTAACAATAAAATATCGTCTCTTCCTTACAACAAACGTACTTTTATAAAAAACCTTGTCATGCTTTGTCCACTCTGTTGCATATAGATAATTGTATAGTATTATTCGCTATTTGAGAAGGCAGGGAATAGAATGTCTAAGTTTTTAAAGGGAACAATGATTTTACTTATAGCAGGATTTATTACTAGAGTCCTCGGATTTATAAATCGAATTGTTATTGCACGATTTATCGGAGATGATGGGGTTGGACTCTACATGATGGTTTATCCGACAATGATATTAGTTGTGACCATCACTCAGCTTGGACTGCCTGTAGCTATCTCTAAGAATGTTGCCGAAGCAGAAGCTGCAGGGAATTTACGAAAAGTCAAGAGCATCTTAATCATTTCATTAAGTACAACATTAGGTCTAACAGTAATCTTCACTCCAGCTTTATTTCTTTTAGCACCTTATCTTTCCCAAACACTATTTACAGATGAAAGAACTCTTTTGCCACTTCTTGCGATTACACCAATTATCCCAATAATCGCTGTTTCATCTGTTTTAAGAGGGTATTTTCAAGGTAGACAAAATATGAAGCCAGCTGCAATTTCTCAAGTGATTGAACAAATCGTTCGGATTGCGTTAATTGCGACTTTAACAAAAGCTTTTCTACCTCTTGGAGTCGAATATGCAGCTGCAGGGGCAATGTTAGCTTCTGTTCTTGGAGAACTTGCGTCTTTATTCTATTTACTGGCATCATTTAAATGGAAAAAGAAATTTCACTTACGGAAAAAATTCTTCCAATATGTACATAATGGAAAAAATACTTTCCAAGAATTAATGACAATAGCTTTACCAACAACGGGGAGTCGTATGATTGGTAGCATTGCCTGGTTTATTGAACCTATTGTTGTAGCCCATAGTTTATCATTAGCTGGTCTTTCTGCTATCAATGCAACAAAACAATATGGAGTATTAACTGGATTCGCACTCCCACTCTTAATGCTGCCATCCTTCTTCACTCAATCATTATCAACATCTCTTGTGCCTGCTATTAGTGAAGCAAAGGCTAATAATCAACTAAAGCTAATCGAACATTTATTACAGCAAGCACTTAAATTCACCTTTATGACAGGTGGACTTGCCATTGTAGTGCTGTATGTTTTGGCTGAGCCTTTAATGACCATTATGTACGGAAGCACAAGAGGCACTTCCTTTATTCAGCTTATGGCACCGTTCTTTATTCTTAATTATTACCAAGGCCCACTCCAGGCTACTTTGCAAGCCTTAAATTTTGCTAAAGCAGCAATGATTAACAGCTTTATCGGCGCAGCCGTTAAAACAGCGTTAATTTTTATTCTTGCAAGTCGACCAGAGTTTGGAATTTTCGGCGTAGCTATTGCTCTAATTGTTGGATTTGTTTTAGTAACGATCCTTCATTTTGCTACAATATTAAAAACAATCAGTTTCTCGATTATTGTGAAAGATTATGTAAAAATGCTGCTTGTTATCATGCTAACTGCCTATCTTGGCTCTCTTTTAGTCAAATCAATAACATTCCCTTCCATTCTGATACAAATCATTAGTATTACTAGTTTAATCTGTATCTTTTATATCGTATTGCTTTTCCTTTTCCGTTTAATGAACAAAAGAGATTTAGCAAAAATCCCTTGGATTGGTCCATTTTTTTCTTAAAACTACTTAAACTGTAGCAACCAATGAGCATTCCGCTTCTCACTGGTTGCTTTTTTACTGAAAGATTTCATTGTTGTTCTTTCTTTAATGATCAATCAAATCAATATAAAATTCACCTTCTTGATAACTGCAAAAGGAGATATTTTTTATATTAACATATCCTCTATCTTTCAATTGCTGTCTTAACCATAGATTAGTTTTTCCTATTCTATCTAGGTTGCTCTCTTGAATAATTCCATCCATAATTAATGGGATGGTAATAGATGACTTATTTTCTTCCTTTTCAAATACAGAAAGTTTACCTGATGTTTCTAGTATGGCAAACTCTACATCTGCAATATTTCGGATATTTTTTTCTCTCAGCTGAATTAATAAGTCATCATAATTATAGCGCTGACTTCTCATGGCTTTTTCGTCAATCTTGCCATTTTTAATAATCAATGTTGGTTCTCCCTCAATAAAATCACGCATTTTTTTGCTTTTTAAGGAAAAGAACGCAAGAAGCACTTGGATGGCTAGAAGGATAAACATTGGAAATAGTGTTGGTAAAATCGGATCCTTATAATCTTCTATAGCAACAACAGCAATTTCTGCGATCATAATGAATACAACAAGATCTAGTATGCTTAATTCCCCTATTTCCCTTTTTCCCATCATTCGAAAAATAAGAACGATTAAGAAATAGATTAAAATCGTTCTAAACAAAATGATCAAATACTGGTCCATATTATCTCCTCCGATCAAATATGTTCTCTTTTAATCTGCTCTATAAGATAAAAATAATACGGGAAAGCAGCATTATAACGATGAGAGAAAAATGTATTTTTAAATATTTTTTAATTCTATTTTCTTCCTTCCTGAATATGCTTGTACTAGAGAACTTTTATAGAAAACTTTAGATGTTTTGGAAAGGAGAGGTTTACAATAGAAGAGAGTAAACATGTTGGCAGTTCCATTTTATACGGTCTAATTGCCATTTTCATTATGTTAATAGCAAGTAGTTTGTTCTTTTCCCTTTTATTAAGATTTACATCTATTCAAGAATCATCCCTGCAACATATTATTACAGCCGTATCCTTTATAACTTTATTTGCAGGTGGTTTTATTTCTGGCGGGAAAGGAAAAGAAAGAGGTTGGTTTCTTGGGGGACTTACTGGGTTCATCTATTCCATCATCATTTTTTTATTTTCCTTTTTAGGCTCAGACCAACTATTTACGATAGAACAAACCATTTATCATGTATGTTATACCCTTATTTGTATGATGGGAGGGATATTAGGGGTAAATCTTTCCAAAAATAACTAACCAAAAATACTTCAAATAAAATATAAAAGTGCAGTCTTATTTTTTAAGACTGCACTTTTTTTACTTATTGTTCTGTTTTTTCTAATGTTGGACTAGCTACTGCAGCAGAGGATTCTACGACTTCACGAATTGCATTACGATCAAATGTCAGGCGTGAACCATCTTTTGCTTTTAACACAACCGTTCCTTCATCAATTGCATCGATTGTAGCATGCATGCCGCCAATCGTGACAATCTTGTCCCCTTTTTTTAAGCTACTCTGCATATCACGCACAGCTCTTTGACGCTTTTGCTGTGGACGGATAAGCAAGAAATAGAATAGTACAAACATTAAAATAAACGGTAGTAAACCAGCTAAATTTCCCATCTATATTTCCCCTCCTTTCAAATTCTCTATTAAAAGTTTTTAGCGTTCGGCTTATTAAATCCATAACGTTCGAAAAACTCTTCTTTAAAATCTCCTAAACGGTCGTTTCTGATTGCGTCTCGGACATTCTCCATTAAGTTTAACAGAAAATATAGATTATGGTAAGATGTAAGCCTTATTCCGAATGTTTCGTCACATCGAATAAGGTGACGAATATATGCCCGGCTATAATTTTTACAAGTATAGCAATCACAATCTGGATCCAAAGGTCCAAAATCTCTAGCATATTTAGCGTTTTTCACAACAAGACGGCCTTCACTTGTCATCACCGTACCATTTCTTGCTATTCTAGTTGGTAACACACAATCAAACATATCAATCCCACGAATCGCACCATCGATTAATGAATCTGGTGAACCTACTCCCATTAAATAACGCGGTTTATTATCCGGCATTAATGGTGTTGTAAATTCGAGGACACGATTCATCACATCCTTAGGTTCTCCAACTGATAATCCACCGACTGCATAGCCAGGTAAATCTAAAGAAACTAAGTCTCTTGCACTTTGTTTGCGAAGTTCTTCGTATTCTCCACCCTGAATAATACCAAATAAACCTTGATCCTCTGGACGATTATGTGCCTTTAGGCAGCGTTCTGCCCAACGAGAAGTACGTTCCACTGATTTCTTCATATAATCATATTCTGCTGGGTATGGCGGACACTCGTCAAATGCCATCATAATATCTGACCCTAATGCATTTTGGATTTCCATTGCTTTTTCTGGAGAAAGGAATAATTTATCCCCATTTAAGTGGTTACGAAAATGTACACCTTCTTCCTCAATTTTGCGGAAATCACTTAAACTAAAAACTTGAAATCCGCCAGAGTCCGTTAATATCGCTTTATCCCAATTCATGAATTTATGAAGCCCGCCCGCTTCTTTTACAATGTCATGACCTGGTCTTAGCCATAAATGATACGTATTACTTAAAATGATATTTGCTCCCATCGTTTTTAAATCTTCTGGAGCCATTGTTTTTACTGTTGCTAACGTTCCAACTGGCATAAAAGCCGGCGTTTCAAAAGATCCATGAGGTGTATGCACAATCCCCAATCTGGCGCCTGTTTGCTTACAAGTTTTTATGAATTCATAACGTATTGCTGTCAAATTATTTTCTCCTTCATATAAAGTGAATCTTCCTCGAGATTCATAATTCACTTCCATTTTTAATGAAAAATATCTATTAACAAAAAAGCAATAGAATCAACTATATTATTCTAATGAATATTACTACGAAACTCAAGCAATTGATAAACCCTATCATGCGGATCTATTACTATTGTATAAACATTGCATCGCCAAAACTAAAGAAACGATATCTTTCTTTGACTGCTGTTTCATAAGCATGAAGTACATTCTCTCTTCCTGCCAGTGCACTTACTAGCATAATTAACGTCGATTTAGGCAAATGGAAATTCGTAATCATGCCATCAATTCCTTTAAATTCATATCCAGGGTAAATAAAGATACTTGTCCAGCCACTGCTTTCTACAAATTCACCATTATTCGCAGCAGCAATTGTTTCAAGTGTTCTAGTTGAGGTTGTTCCTACAGAAATTATTCGTCCGCCCTGACCTCTTACTTTATTTAATAAAGCAGCTGTTTCCTTGTTAAGCTGATAAAACTCAGCATGCATTTCATGCTTATCTACATCTTCGACGTTTACAGGCCGGAAAGTGCCTAGACCGACATGCAGAGTAATAAAGGCAATATGTACACCTTTCTTTTTCAGCGCATCTAACAATTCTGTCGTAAAATGGAGCCCTGCTGTTGGAGCTGCTGCAGATCCCCTTTCCTTCGCGTAAACAGTTTGATAACGATCCTGATCGTCTAGTTTTTCTTTAATATAAGGAGGCAGCGGCATCTCGCCGAGTTGATCCAAGATTTCATAAAAAATGCCCTCATATTGAAAATCAAGAATACGACCACCGTGTTCCAACTCTTTTACACAAACCGCTTTTAGTGTTCCATCTCCAAAGGAAATTACGGTACCTTCTTTAACTCTTTTTGCCGGCTTAACAAGTGTTTCCCACATGTCATCTTTTTGCTGCTTCAGCAATAATACTTCAATATGTGCTCCAGTATCTTCTTTCTCGCCATGTAATCTTGCTGGCAATACCCTTGTATCATTTAATACTAAACAATCTCCAGGATTAATATACTCGTATATATCTTTAAATTTGCGATGTTCTAAATCGCCAGTTTCTTTATTAACGATCATGAGTCTGCTGCTTGTACGATCCTCTAATGGAGTTTGCGCAATTAATTCTTCTGGTAAATGAAAATCAAATAAATCTACTTTCATGTCTATCCACCTATTCTCTTTTATACAATCATTTTTTAGCGAAATTTCCCAATAAAATAAAAAACTAAAGATAAAATAATACTAATCACAATACAAGTTGTAATCGGAAAATAAAAAGTTGAATGCTCTTTTTTTATCAAAATGTCACCTGGAAGTTTTCCAATCGGGACTAACTGCATTACTAATCCAATAAGAAATACAATCACACCAATAGTCATTATATACTTAGGAATGTCATTCATTGTTTTCGTCCTTCATTTCGCATATTCTTTTTTATTATTTAGATGTTTCCCTCAATCCAATTTTATATTTAAATGTTCATAAACAAGATGGGTGACACTTCTTCCTCTAGGAGTTCGCTGCAAGAAACCAATCTGCAGCAAATATGGTTCATAGACATCTTCAATCGTATGTGCTTCTTCTCCAATTGTAGCAGCAATGGTTTCTAATCCTACAGGTCCACCTTTAAATTTATAAATCATTCCTAGTAATAATTTATGGTCAATATGATCTAACCCTAAACGGTCTACTTGCAAAAGTTCAAGGGAATGATCTGCCAATTCTTTCGTTATCATTCCATCACCCTTTACTTGTGCAAAATCCCGCACTCTTCGTAAAAGGCGATTCGCAATTCGAGGTGTTCCTCTTGAACGTCTAGCAATTTCCCATGCGGCAAGGTCCTCTATTCCAATTTGAAGTACATCTGCTGTTCGGGAAACAATATCTTTGAGTTGATCTACCTCATAATATTCCAATCTAGATAGAACCCCAAAACGATCTCTTAACGGTGCAGAAACGGAACCAGCTCTGGTTGTCGCACCCACAAGCGTGAATGGAGGTAAATCTAGCCGGACTGACCGAGCGCTAGGACCTTTGCCTATTACAATGTCTAAACAGTAATCTTCCATTGCAGGATATAAGACTTCTTCAATAGCTCGCGGCAAGCGATGTATTTCATCAATAAACAACACATCACCTGGTTCTAAGGCAGTTAAAATTGCTGCTAAATCACCTGGTCTTTCGATTGCTGGACCAGCAGTTGTTCGAATATTAACTCCCATTTCATTAGCAATAATCGTAGCAAGTGTGGTTTTCCCTAATCCAGGTGGGCCATATAACAATACGTGATCGAGAGCTTCTTCTCTATATTTAGCCGCTTCAATAAACACTTTTAAATTTTCTTTTACTTTATCTTGCCCAATATATTCCTGTAATTGAATGGGTCGAAGACTTTTTTCAAATGATAAATCTTGATTATCTGCTTCACTTGAAATAATTCGATCATCCATAGCATTCACTCCTTTCTTCTAGATAGTCGTTTATCCAAAATTAATTCGTTGAACCACACTTATCTTTTTAAAAGAAGCTTTAATGCCAGTTTGATATAACCATCTGTTGTTAACTGTTCCTTCTTTAAATGTGGGATAATTTTTTTGACTTCTTTCTCCGAATATCCAAGTGCAGTTAAAGCAAGCATCGCTTCATCCATTGCTGAATCACTTTCTGCTTTCGCTACATGCTTATCTACTGTAAATAGATCCGGAGAGAAATCTGGCATAAACTCTGCTAATTTTCCTTTCAAATCCAAAATCATTTGTCTTGCTGTTTTCTTGCCAACACCAGGGAACTTCACAAGGAATACTTCATCTTCCGCTTCAATGGCGGATATTACTTGGCTCGGTTCTCCAGATGCAAGTATAGCCAATGCTCCCTTAGGACCAATTCCTGAAACGTTAAGGAGCTTTGTAAATAAAGCTTTTTCATCTTGCGAACGAAAACCGTATAAGCTAATATTATCTTCTCTAACATAATGGTATGTATATACAGTAATCTTACTACCTGAAAAAGCAGAAAACGAAAATGGATTAGGTGTTTTAATCTGATAACCAATCTCATTATTCTCCACTACGATGTATTCTGGTCCAACAAATTCTACATTCCCTTTTATATATTCGTACAAATTAATTTCTCTCCCTTATAAAGAAAACTTCCATAAATAGGGCTCCGTGCCCCTTGAGTGTGGGATAAATCCTAGCCCTTATTTTATCATACTATTTTGTAGAACTGCTATTATAGATGTTTTTCATAATATTCTTACAAAAAAACAAAAAAAGTGAGCAGATTCGACACATTTCATTGTGCTTCCTCTGTTCACTGCCAATTCCTTAATTAGTAGTTTCAATTGTTGTTAAGTTTTTAAAGGTTTCTAGTACTTTAACATAGCGATCTCTTGATTTAATCGGAATCCCTTTTTGTAAATCTTCATGTTGTTTCGATTCCAGTTTCTTCAGATCAATCTGGAAAAAGGACTGAATAATGTTCTCTTCAGCAGGTTTTCCATTATAAATGGTTAATATCCCTTCTTCATTAATACCAAAATAACCATTTGTTTTCAACAATGGTGATATATCATCAACTTCTTGTTTAAAAACAAGCTCCCTGCTTGTCATATCTACCAGCTGCCATTTATCATACTTTGACCAGAAATCTTCCATCGACCATACTGTCTCTTCTATTGTTTCTTCACTCATTTCTCCGTCTAAATAAATCCTTTGCAATACGACTTCCAACTTTTTAGGATTCTCATTTTGAGAGACACCGCTTCCAGTCTTTCCATATACTTGTCCATTAGATAAAAAGACAGTAAGAATACTGACAAGAAGAACAGTTGAAAATAAAAGGAATCTGGTTTTCATTATAACCACCTCTTCACATTACTCACAACAGTAGCTTTATTTCCAAGGAAATAGGGTACTGTCAATCTAAAGCTTGGTTTTAAAACAACCTTACTCTCTATTATTCTCACCATAAAAAATAATTTCATTCCTAATTTATAGCAATCTTATTCCGGAGGATTCTCTCATAACGTATTGTAGTACCTCACTCCAGTTTGCATATTCTTTTCCTATTGAAGAATCCTATTCAATAGTTCATTTTTCTTTTTTGGTGCCTATTTTTATATTATCTATCGCTAAACGAATCCCCTTTAAAAACGGCACTTGTGCCTGCCATCCTAGATGGACTTGTGCCTTCTTTATTGAAATTCTACTTTTCTCTCCTTCTTTCAAACCCTTGTGAGGGAGAGAATCCTCTTTTATCGACGACTGAATAATAGAGACAACTTCTTTCATCGAGTATTTTTCCATTGGACAAATATTAAAAATTTCATTCCCGCCTTTATTTAAACTAGAAACAAAGGCTCTAACAGCATCACTAATATATAGGAAATGCTTCTTATGTTCTCCATCTTTAAAACAATTAGACGGGCGATTTTCTAGCACATTTTTGATTGTTGTTTCCACTATATTGTCATTCTGATTATGGAAGGAATATTCTCCATAAAGAATAGGAAATCTTAAAATCGTATAAGAAAGACCATATAATGTATGATAATTTTGTATGTATTTTTCCACTATCTTCTTCGATAATCCTTCAAATAGTACTGGTTGTAAAGTCATATCCTCTGTGATCACTCCTTCCAAGTCCCCATAAACTGCTATGGTAGATGGAAAGATAATTTTTTCTACTTTAGCTTCCACACATGCTTCCAGTACTTCAATCGTACGGCCAATATTCTTCTCTGACTGTTCAAAGGAGTCTTTCATTTTGTTTGATATAATTGGCTCATTCGATAAGTCAATTACACAATCGATTTGATACTTTGCCATTAAACCTGCTAATTCCATCGTGTTTAAGAAAGTGTGTACTTGATGCTGAACTAGAGAGGTAAGGATACTATTATCATTTGCTTGATCAGCTACTATATGATAAATTTGCTTGTTTGAAAGTTCTTGCATTAGAGCATATCTAATTTTATTCTCTTGTCCACCTACGATTAGCACTCTCACCATATATCCCTCCGCCATTTTCGGCTTTTAACTAATTCTCTGATAGTTCTTTATAACGAATGTTTTTTTTCATTATAAAGTATACATCTTTTCTTTTATAATTACAACAACTAATTCATTATATAGAACACCTTCTTTTCCTTCTTTCTTTTTTCTGTTAGTATTCATTCTTTTCTTCTTTTATAATTTGGGTGAATCTTGTCTACTTTTTTTAATATGTTCCTTATAAAGAACAAATGTATAAAAACTAACTCCAAGTGGTTTATTCCACTCAAAGTTAGTTTTTATTTTATCTGTTATCTCTTGCAGGATTTAAATCCTGAAAAATATTTTCAATATTATTGTTAATCGTTTGTCGCGGCTGACCATTTCGAATCGAACGATTTATATCTTCTATACTGTTAAATACTCCTCTATCTGTGACGACTGAAATATCTCTTCCATTTAGTAAATCATTTAGTTTGTCTTTTACCTGCGCTTTTGTTTTGGCTATATTCTTTGTGTTTTCAACTTCCAATGCAACTAAAACGTTCTCTCTATAAACAAGCGTCCGTGCATTTTTAACATTATCCATTTTAGTAACCCGATCGGATATTTTTTCAGCTAATTCCGTGTCATAGGATACTCTTTCATCCCGATCATTTGTATTTACGTTATCATGATCATTGTTGCGATTATTTATATTTCTAACGTTTGTTCCGTTTCTATTGTTTACATTTCGAACATTCGATCCATTTCTATTGCCTTCATCCCCAAAAGTATGGTCCATCATTTCTGTAATTGGTCCATCGTTATCTGTATTGCCGACGCCATTGTTTCCTTCATGCTGTTCATTTGAATAGTATCCAATCGGCCTAGTATTATTAAGGCGATTTCGATCAGCAGTCTCATCCTCATTTACACCACAACCTGTCAATCCAAAAGACAGTGTCAACAGAACTGGAGCAACTAGTTTAACTTTACGCATAGTAGAATTCTCCCCTTCATGTAAATCTCGAGCAATATCCTTGCTCTCTTTTATCTTCTACTGTTTGGAAAGAAACATACTGTAAAGTCTAGCCAGTCTTTTTCATGTCTTATGTTCCTACGAGTTGTTGAAGTTTTTGATAAAACTTCTTCCTCCTTTTATATTGATTAGTTGTTAGTAATTGTACTTGATCTAACAAGAAGTCATTATTTACATCTTTATTTCTGATTATTCTATTCCATTCCCTCAAAATATCTGTCGGATATATTAAAGCTGTTAAAAACCATTTATCTTTAAAAAGATCGGCATATACTTGCATTTTTTGTAAATCTTGTAAAGACCATCCTATATCAGGGAGAATGCGATTAGCAAATTGTAAATAGTCAGCAATTCGTGGACCAATACTTATTAAATCAAAATCAATTAAGTATAATTCATTATTCTTAACTCGTAAGAAATTATGATGAGCAACATCCCCATGTATGATTACGTTTGGGGTTGTGTCCAAGTAGTCCATTTGTTTTTTTATTAAACCAAATGAATAATCAGCCCATTCCATTATTTCCTCCGCTATGTCTTTTTTTATATATTGCTCAATAATTAGTAAATTCCCTCGAAATTCTTCTAGCCTTTGTTCAAATTTCTTTATTAAATGAAAAGTTGGCAAGATATACTTATATATTTCTACCAGTCGCTCTGTAACCGAATAATAATGTTCCAATAATTGAAGTGCTTCCCTTCTATTCCGCTTACTATGATAGGAAAAAGTATCTCTATGAGGGGGAAGATATTCAATCAGCCCATACACTTTATTATCGATAATGATTGGCTCATCATCGAAATCATAAAATTGATATGTCTGTGTAAAACCTTCTTGTTTAAGTGCTCTTGTAAAAGCAACTTGAACCTTGAGTTTTTGATAACTATTGTACCCTTTTAAAATTATCCAATATTGCTTCGTTTTTATTAGATATACATCATTTCTAATCCTGTTTAATTCGATAATTTGGATTGGTATTTTTTTTTCTAATAAAGAAAGGAGACGATAAAAAAAAGTATCGTCCCCTCTATGATAAAAATCATAGATCACTGCTTTCATCCTCTTGGTATCTTGGCATTCCAAATGGAGTACCTTGATTCATGCCATATGGATTCATAAATGGCGGCTGCCCAATAGTAGGATTATAAGGCGGTGTGAATACTGGAGCATTCCCTCCCGGTCCATATACAGGTGATGTCACGTCTGTAGAAACTGGCTGCGCCATACTACTACCTTCATATGATGGCGCTTCTTGATCTGCACCATAATTTTCCGTTGTATATGAGATTGGCGTATTTCCAACAGCATCTTGAGGATACGGAGATTGATTTATAGATGGTTGATATCCTATCGGATGTCCTCCCATTTCCATTCCTGAAGTGAATCCTCCCGCCATCGGATAGCCTCCTAATTCTAAGCCAAATCCTTTTGGCACTCCTCTCATATCCATTCCTGGATTAAATCCTCCACCCATTGGGTGTCCTCCCATTTCTGGGCCAAACCCTTGCGGCATTCCTCCCATTTCTGGACCAAATCCTTGTGGCATTCCTCCCATTCCTGGATTAAATCCTCCACCCATTGGATGTCCTCCCATTTCTGGACCAAATCCTTGTGGCATTCCTCCCATTCCTGGATTAAATCCTCCACCCATTGGATGTCCTCCCATTTCTGGACCAAACCCTTGTGGCATTCCTCCCATTCCTGGATTAAATCCTCCACTCATTGGATGTCCTCCCATTTCTGGGCCAAATCCTTGTGGCATTCCTCCCATTCCTGGGTCGAATCCTCCACCCATTGGATGTCCTCCCATTTGTGGGTCGAATCCTTGTGGCATTCCTCCTATTCCTGGATTAAATCCTCCACCCATTAGATGTCCTCCCATTTCTGGGCCAAATCCTTGTGGCATTCCTCCCATTCCTGGGTCGAATCCTCCACCCATTGGATGTCCTCCCATTTGTGGGTCGAATCCTTGTGGCATTCCTCCCATTCCTGGGTCGAATCCTCCACCCATTGGATGTCCTCCCATTTGTGGGTCGAATCCTTGTGGCATTCCTCCTTTTCCAGAAGTGGCTCCTTGCATCATTCCATCTACTTGAAAATTGCTTGCTGTAGGGAATGATGGACCACAACCACAATCCTCTTTAACAGGAAGAGTAATAGTCGGATGAACCGCTGTGTGCGTAGGTGCATTTGGTTTATGCGCAACATTTGGTTTTTGAGCTGCACCAGCTACATGGGAAGTAGGTTCATTCTCTATAGGCATCTGACTAAACTGAGCCCATGGTTTTTGACTATTTTCCTGTGGTATCTGATTAACATGGGAAGGCGCCTGATTTATAAAAGCAGAATAGGACGAGGAAGACTCTTCCCAATGGTGTTTTTCTGTAAATTCTACTCCAGGAAATGTTGGATAAACTTGGGATGCAACTTGTTCAACCGGAACTCCTTCAGGAGGGCAAACCCCTGGAGGAAAACCGCTACCTGGCATCATTGGCGATACTTCATAACAATAAGGCTGATAAGGGACAATGGGTGGACATACATCTTTTTGAACTGGTTCTTGATTTGGCAAAACAGGTGCAAGTTGTGTTGGTTCAGGCTTTGTTGGTGCTGGTTTGGCTGGCATTGGTTTTACTGGTGCTGGTTTGGCTGGTGCCGGTTTTACTGGTGCTGGTTTTACTGGTGCTGGTTTTACTGGTGCCGGTTTTACTGGTGTCGGTTTTACCGGTGCCGGTTTTTCTTTCATTTCCACATCAATATCCACATCAACATTAGTCATATTCATGGAATAATAATTCGTTATATCAATTTCGGGAATGATTGGAGCAGGCATTTTTGGTGTAAATGGTTTCTCTTTTGGTATCTCTTTTTTGGGCATTTCCTTTTTTGGCGCTTCTTTTTTTGGTGTTTCTTTTACTGGCATTTCTTTTTTCGGTGCTTCTTTCACAATTGGTTCCATCGTAATCGGCATTTCTTTTTTTGATCCCATTTGAGGAGCTTCTTTCTTTATACTCCCTCCTAAAGTAGGGACTTTAATTTTCATGCCAGGCATAATCATATCAGTATTAGTCAATTGGGAATTTAACGACTTTAACTCTTCGAAATTCACCCCATATTTTTTGGCAATTTCCCAAAGAGTATCCCCTTTCTGAACAATATGGATCTTCACTATAGATTCCCTCCTATGCATATGTCCATATAGTCTATGTTCACACTGCAAAATGGTTATCATTCTATTCAAAAATCTATGCGTTTTTTTTCAAAATATGTGTTCTGGTCGTACAAAGATTGCCCAGATCTTTGTCCTTCTTTTCGCCATTAATTTATAAAAATAAATTGGTTTATTCATTTAGATATTCTTTTGGTAAAATAGAAAGAAAGAAAGAAAAATAAATACTGAGTTCTCCCTTTCAAGTGAAACAGGCTAACTGCCACTATTTTTAAAGTAAATGCCAAATAAATTTGTGTTGTTACCTTTACCGGAGATAACAGAAAAAGCAGATAAAGAAAAGGAAGCTTTCTAATCAGAGTAACTGCAACAAAAGGAGAGATTGGATGACTGAATCAAAAAAAATGCTTGGTGAAGAAAGAAGGGCTTATATTCTTACTTTACTAAAAGAGAAAAATCGACCTTATACCGGCAGTGAACTTTCAAAATTGACAAATGTTAGTAGACAAATAATTGTTGGAGATATTACACTGCTAAAGGCGAAAAATGAACCAATTTTGGCAACTAGTCAAGGCTATTTATATTTACAAGAATCAAAACCGATGCTCTACGAAAGAATTATTGCGTGTAATCATCCACCAGAAAAAACGGAGGAAGAGTTAAATATCCTTGTTGATAATGGAGTAACTGTTAAGGATGTCACAATTGAACATCCAGTATACGGCGATTTGACGGCTTCCATCCTCGTCTCTAATCGAAAAGAAGTGAAACAATTTATGAAGAAAATTAAGCATACAAATGCTGCTTATTTATCTGAATTAACGGCAGGTATTCATCTGCATACCATTACCGCACCATCCCTTGATACATTACTAGAGGCAGAAGAAGCTTTACGAAAAGCAGATTTTTTAATGGAAGAAGAAGCTTAACGTAAATGACAAAAAATCACTAAGACTTTAATCGTCATTAGTGATTTTTTGTCATTCTTCGTATAGTGGTTCTATCTATTCCGTCATGTAATAAGGATAACTCCCCAGTATCTTTACTTCACAGCCTATTGCCTCTAATTCTGCAATAGCACCTGGTATTAATACATCATCCATTTTTCTATCTAAGTCAATAAGAAAGAAATAATTCCCTAATCCAGTTTTTGTTGGCCTTGATTCAATTTTCACTAAGTTTAGTTTTCTCCATGCAAAGGCAGACAATACTTGATGGAGAGCACCAGAACGATCGGCAGGCAAAGTGACCATAAGACTTGTTTTATGACCAACCAGTTGACTTGTTGTTGCTGAATAATGTACAGGATTTTTCGATAAAATGAGAAAACGAGTATGATTATTCATTGAATCATGAATATTATGTTTTACAATCTTCAGACCATATTCTTCAGCTGTTAGCAAATTGCCAATAGCAGCCCCGTTGATATGCGGATTTTCTTTAACAAACTGTGCTGCTGCTGCTGTTGACGTCATATACTCACAAGCTATCCCGTTTAATTCTGTATGTAGAAACTTATGGCATTGAGCAATTGCATGGGAATGACTATAGACTACTTCAATTTCTCTCCATGTGTCTTCCCGGAATGGATGAACCATTATATGTTGTTTTATCGGAACCGTCACTTCCCCATGAATAGGTAAAAATACTTCATGTATTAAATAATCTAATGTAATGTTGACCGATCCTTCTAATGTGTTCTCAACCGGAACTAAAGCAACATCCACTTTATCTTCCATCACAGCATCGAGGCAATTGGGAATGGTTAGAAAAGGAATGGATTCCACCCCAGGAAATTGCTGATTTACCGCCATATTTGTAAATGTTGCTTTTGGACCTAAGTAGCCTACTTTCACTTCTTTCTCCTCCAAAAAAAAATTATTTATTCTGAATTTAATCTTTATAAAAAGAAGATTGACTGAAAAAGTCATCTTCCTAATAAACAACAGGGTCTCCTTATAAATAAATGACTTTTTATGCGCCCGTACTCAAAACGTCCACTTTCTCCACAAATTCAAGCATACGCAATCGCTCTAACAACATATCAATGGATATTTCCATTTCTGCGGTATTTAACGACAGTGTTACATTGGCTCTTCCTTGCAGCGGAATCGTTTGATGGATTGTCAGTACATTGCATCCAGCAGAAGCAACAACACTTAGCAATTTAGACAAGGTACCCGATCGGTCTTCAATATAAAAGAATAACGTAATCAATCTTTCTTTCACTATTGTGTGGAAAGGAAAGATTGTATCACGATATTTATAAAACGCACTTCGGCTTAGGTCTACCTTTTTTACTGCCTCATGGACAGATTCTGCTTTTCCTCTTTCTAAGAGCTCTTTAGCATCTAGGGTTTTGCGCATTGCCTCTGACAGTACATCTTCTCTTACAATAAAAAATTTATGATCTATTTTACTTTGTTTCATCTGCTCACCCCTATAAGGTATAACGGATACTTAATATGTATGATAGAAATAACTCTGGTTTATAAGAACTAGACATTTCGATTTAGTCATTCTATTCCGTATGAGAAACTGCCCTCTCGTATTATTTATTTTTACGAGAGGGAAGATCTTTCATCTTTTTTAAACCATGTTTTCTTAGTCAATGAATTCAAATTCATATTCCATTAACTTTACAGTATCTCCATCTTTAGCGCCACGCTGACGTAATGCTTCATCGATGCCCATGCCGCGCATTTGACGAGAGAATCTGCGAACAGACTCATCACGAGAGAAATCTGTCATCTTAAATAGCTTTTCAATACCTTCACCTGAAAGAACAAAGCTACCATCAGGATCTCTTGTAATATAGAATTGACGCTCATCTACTTCATGTTTATAAACAACGCGGTGAATACCTGCTTCCTCTTCTACTTCCTCTAATGGGAACTCAGGAGTATTCTCTAATTTATCCGCAATTGCAAAAAGAAGTTCACGCAGACCTGATCTAGTTAAAGCGGACACTGGAAAAATTGGATAGTCTTCCTCTAATTTTTCTTTAAATACTTTAAGGTTTTCTTCTGCATCTGGCATGTCCATTTTATTAGCAACAATAATTTGTGGTCTTTCTAATAAGCGCATATTGTATTCCTGAAGCTCGTTATTAATCGTAACATAGTCCTCATATGGGTCTCTGCCTTCAATAGCAGCCATATCAATCACATGGACAATAACTCTTGTACGTTCAATGTGACGAAGAAACTGATGACCTAATCCGATACCCGAATGAGCTCCTTCAATTAACCCCGGCAAATCCGCCATAACAAAACTTCTATTATCTTCTGTTTCCACCATTCCTAAATTAGGAGCGATTGTTGTAAAATGATAGTCAGCTATTTTTGGTTTGGCAGCAGATACAACAGACAGCAATGTAGATTTACCAACACTCGGGAATCCAACTAAACCAACATCTGCTAATACCTTTAACTCCAGAGTAACATCTCTTTCCTGACCTGGTTCCCCATTTTCCGATAATTCTGGGGCAGGGTTAGATGGACTTGCAAAACGAGAATTTCCTCTTCCTCCACGACCGCCACGTGCAATTACTGCTTGTTGGCCATGTTCAGTTAAATCCGCAATAACTTCTTTTGTATTCGCATCTGCAACGATTGTACCAGGCGGAACCTTGACAATCATATCTTTGGCATTGCGACCATGCTGATTTTTTGACATTCCATGCTCTCCGCGAGGTGCTTTGAAATGACGTTGATATCGGAAATCCATTAAAGTACGCAGACCTTCTTCTACTTGGAATATTACATCTGCACCTTTTCCACCATCGCCACCAGCTGGGCCACCTTTTGGAACAAACTTTTCTCGGCGAAAGGCTACCATACCATTTCCGCCATCTCCGCCCTTCACATAAATCTTAACCTGATCCACAAACATAAATTTATTTCCTCCTATTAAGAAAAACATAAGCAGCTTACTTGTCTAATAGTGAACAAGGACTAATCCTTATGAAAGGAGGGTTGCTCTCCTCACTAGAAGGACTAATTATTTTATTCCTACAAACATTTGCAGCTATTTTTTCTAAAAATCACAATTTTCTTTTATGCTATTGCAAACAAGTCCTTCTTATTATTTACCTGTTTGCTCTCTATCCATCCAAACTTCAAATAGGAGTTCTTCTTTTCTCATTTCAATATTTTCCAATTTCAAATGAGAAAAAGGTTGATGAAGAAATTGAAACATAGATTCACTATCTAACAGCTCTCCGTTAAAATCAACATACAAACGAAATCCTTCTACCATGGAATGAATGGAGATGTATAAATGATTATCTGCAAAGGGTTTGCTATATTGATTTAACGTCTGGAAAAATAAGGTTGTCCATTTGGCAAGTATTTCATCTTCTGTCCCTTGACATTTTTCTTCGGCCAACACTTCATATTCCAATCGAAAATAATAATTTTCCCAGTTTGCGATTAATAATTTTGTAGCAAATTGTGGAATATCTAGATTTGATAACTTAGCTTCTTGTTTTGTCTCTGTAATAATATCATTAATAATTTCTTTCACTCGATCCGGTTTATTTAAATCCAAATTCCCTTTTATCAATTGAATTTTATTTAGCCAATCATGACGAACATGTCTTAAAAACTCTATCGTATTCCAGTCTTTATTCATTCTTGTACTCCTACAAAGGTTATTAAGTCTCAGAAGACTGCTTGAAGTAAGTATAACAAAAAATGAACCATCTATGAACAAAAACGATAACTCCATCATGTTAGCCATTCAATTATATCCACTTGAACTTTAGGTTTTCGCTACTGGAAATATGAATTAAAAAATACCCGTTTTCTAAAAGTTCTATCCAATTTATGCACCAAGTTATTTTGGGTTGATTCGATAAAGAAATGTTGAAAGCGAAGTATATGAAGACTGTGGTAACAACAAACTATATACATAAGAGGCAACCTTCTTGATTGCATACAAAAAAGCAATTGATTTCTCTCTATTTTTCAACACTTAGACAAAAAGCCCCTCCTGCTTTTTGTCTAAGTGTTGAAATCATCCTTCACCTATCTGATCACAACATATATTCTTAATCAAAAAAATCTATCCCTTAACAAACAGATAGGCTGACCCTATACGAGCCAGCCTATCTGATCATTATCTTATGCTTCTTGTGCTACTGGGTATACGCTAACTTGTTTGCGATCACGACCAAGACGCTCAAATTTAACGATTCCGTCAACTTTTGCGAATAGTGTATCATCGCCACCACGACCAACGTTTACTCCTGGATAGATTTTTGTACCGCGTTGACGGTAAAGAATGCTTCCACCAGTTACTAATTGACCATCTGCACGTTTAGCTCCTAAACGTTTAGAAATGGAGTCACGTCCGTTTTTAGTAGAACCTACCCCTTTTTTAGATGCAAAAAACTGAAGATCTAATCTTAACATTTCGTTCCACCTCCTATTTAATTATAAGTGATAGTTACGTATTTTCCATAGTCTCGTTCAATTGTTTCTAAAGAAACAATCATTCCCTCTAATAGAAGTTGAATTTTATCTCTTGTCTCTGCCGGAATATTTCCAGGAATCGTACAAGAAATAAAACCTCCATCCTTTCCTTGCTTTATAATGGGTGTAATACCAGTAAGAGAAATAACGGCATTAATGCTTCCAAAAGAAACAGCTGATACTCCTGCACACACGATATCATCCCCACTATTCGCAAAAAGAGCATGACCACTTATCGTAAAGGAATGAATGAGACCATCATTCGATTTGTTAATCGTAATTTCGATCATACAAATTCAACCTTATGCGTTGATCTTTTCGATAACGACTTTAGTGTAAGGTTGACGATGACCTTGCTTTTTATGATAATTTTTCTTCGCTTTATATTTGAAAACGATGATTTTCTTTTGACGGCCTTGTTTTTCAACTTTAGCTGTAACAGTAGCTCCTTCAACAACTGGACTTCCTACTTTTACATTTTCTCCGCCAACGAAAAGAACTTTATCAAAAGTAACAGTGTCACCAGCTTCACCGTTTAATTTCTCGATGTAGATAGCTTGACCTTCTTCAACTTTGATTTGTTTTCCGCCTGTTTCAATAATTGCGTACATTAAACTGCACCTCCTTAATAGACTAAGACTCGCCAATGACAGGCGTTTTGCGAAGCAAAAGCTTAATTACCTGCTATGTGCGGTTGTAGAGCACGGGTGCTACAAACAACATTAAAATACTAACATGTTTAAAAGATACTGTCAATCATATTATCTATTATTAGCTTTATGGTGAATCATTTAACCATTCGAATAAAATAATCCGGCTTTGGAAATTCAGCTATTTCCATTTTAATCATAAAGCCTAATACTTCCTCTAATCGTTTTTTATGTTTATTTCCTACTCCCGTAAATAGAGTATGGACATCTTGTGATACGATAACTTCCACAAGTTCGATATCCATATGGCGATATTCCCATAACTCTCTTTCTAATTGAAAGGCCATACTACTTGCGCTATTCACTAAGCCTGTGCCTTCGCAAATCACACACTTACTTTGCAGTGTTTCGGATAAGGATTTCATCGTTTTCTTTCGGGTGAGCTGCAATATTCCTAGTGTAGTAAATCCAATTACTTTCGATTGTCTATTATCTGATTGCAATTCCTTCTCCAGGATATCCAGCACTTTCTTTTCTTCCTCGCTCTTCATATCAATAAAATCAATTAATATAATGCCAGAAAGGTCTCTTAATTTAATTTGCCTTGCAGCTTCCTTTGCAGCAAGTATATTTGTTTGAAAGACCGTTTGCTCTAACTGATGTTTCCCTTCATATTTACCTGTATTTACGTCAATAATAGTCGCCGCCTCAGCCTGATCGACTATCAAATAGCTGCCATTTGTTAGCCAAACAACTCTTTTCAAAGCTTTATCTATTTCCCTTTCGACATGGTAATAAGAAAATAAATTTTCATTTCCTTGATGAAACGAAACAGTTAAATGGGGGTACATCGCTTGCCATTTTTTCTGCTCTTCAAGACTATCCACAATGACTTCTCCCTCTTTCATTTGTTTAAAGAGAACATTCAACTGTTTAGTAAATTCATCATTTTCATAGACAAGCATTATTTTCTTTTGGCTAGCTTTTTGTTCCAATCTCTTATATTCCTGCCGTAATGCTTCGAGCTCTTCCTTTACTGTTTCTTCCGAACAATTAGCTGCAGATGTGCGAAAGATTAAGCCTTCTTTGTCTGTTTTTATACGACTCCCTATGCTTCTTAACTCTTTTTGCGCAGTATGAGAATGAATTTTTTTGGATACCGCTACATATCGCCCATAAGGCATATACACTAAATGCTCTCCGTTAATCTCAATTATCCCCGTTATTTTAGCACCTTTTGGCCCAGCAGCATCTTTTATTACTTGAACTAATACTCGTTCTCCTTGTTTTATATAAGATGAGACACTTTTCTTTTTTTTCTCCTCTAAAGTTCCATCACTCCGCACAAATGAAGCCATTTTCTCTCTCGGCAAATAGGCTCCTTTGCCTTCCCCAATTTCTACAAATGCAGCGTTCATTCCTGGGATCACCTTTGTCACTTGTCCTAAATAAATATTTCCAACAGTTGTTTTATATTGCGGCTGCTGGACATATATTTTTTCTACTTTCCCATCTTTTAGATAAGCAAATCTATTTTCTCTTGTTTTTATATTAATGATTACTTGATTCAACATCATACATCCTCTTTTTCTGGTTATCCTTTTATTGTAGCTTAGATGAAATGTTTTAGTAAACTTAAGGACCTATTTATTGGACAAATTTCAAGTAAACTCTAACTAAAGAGATCTCATCAGTAATCACCGTTTTAACTATGTATATCTTATAAGACGCATAGTATTTCTTTTATTTTTGCCGTTACGTTCTTTTCTTTAAAATAAACATGTAATAGCTCATTCTCATCCAAAATCGTGTTTTCTTTCCGCTTGGACCTTACAATAATCGGATGTTTGCATCCTCGATGAAATCGCTCTAACACATCCAATAAGGAATCGTCTTCTTGGACTTCTAGAGGAAGTAACTTTCTTAATTCAGTCGATTTCCCATAATATCGTTCCAGTAAAAATCGCATAAACAGAAACCTTCTTTGTTTCCATTCAAAATAAATAGAAAAAACTAAAAAACTAATAATAATCCATGCATTTACATTCTTCGGCATCATAATAAGAACCATTAACAGAAAGATTAAGGTTCCAACAATGGAAAAATAAAGCGTATATTTATGAGATTTGGGAAAGGAATTTTTCAAGGAAAATAAAAGAAACATCAATTTGCCACCGTCCAATGGCCAAATTGGTAGCAAATTAAAGAAAAGGATCATGAAATTATATTGAATAAAGGTATGATACAAGGATTCTGTGAAAATCCCCCACTGCCATAAAAGAAACCCTAATCCAACCAGCCAAATATGCTGTATAGGTCCAGATATTATAACGATTGCCTCTTCTCGCAAAGGACGATTTCCGTGTTCATCCATTTCCGCCACTCCGCCAAATGGTAATAAAGATATTTTCTTTATTCTCCACGAAAAAAATGCGGCAGCAAACGCATGACCTAATTCATGAATAAAAATAATCATAAACAATAAGCATAATTCATAAAAATGGGCAGTCATTACCCCGATAGCAATGACAACCCATAATAGTGGATGAATATGAAGGTACTTAAAAACGCTAAGAAACCTATTCAATTTCAATCACCTGTAAAGGATCGATAAAATCATCATTTTGCTTAATCGCAAAAAAGAATAAACCTAATGTTTCATCTCCTTCATATCTTGAAGCGTTTCCAACTTTTGTTCCTTTTTTAATATTTTCATATAACTTTACATCCACTTCTTCTAAGTTGCCATACCATGATTCACTCTGATCACTATGCTTAATAACGACAGTTTTTCCAAAGCCTTCTTTCTCGCCAATAAAGGTAATTTGTCCTTCATTAAAGGATTGTACCGTTGTATCTACTCCGGTTTCTATCGCAATTCTTTGCCCGTTTTTCTGAAATTCTTCTAATACCTTACCAGAAGCAGATAAAGCATATTGTTGCAATTGTTCTGTATCTTGTTCTTTTCCTTTTTGTTCCGGTAAAAAAGCTAATGGTTTACCGAATTTCTCTTCATACCAATCTGTAACAACCATAAAATTAAATTCTGTCGACATTGCTTGTCTAATCGCATTTTCGACTTTTGCTATTTTTGTGGATGGATGGTCTACTATGATGGCAACAGCAAGAAAAAGAATAGCTGCTCCTAAAATTTTCAACATAAATAAATCTTTTCGAAATAAAGGGTGAATTTTAGGAGGGTAATTTTCCTCTTTTGATGAAAACGTATAATCGAAGTTGTCCTCTTCATCAGACCAAAGCACTCGGTTATCAATATTTTTTTCTATTCTCGCCCGTTCTTTTCTTCTTCTCTCGATTTTTTTTCTAACCTCATCATTTCTTGACCCCATATACTCCTCTCCCCTAACATACTTGTCCTCTTTACCCTATATTTATGTTAGGGAGCTATAAGTTATGCCACTAATAAAAGAATGGTAGAGATATAAAAAAACTGTAAAGAAATAAATTGATTACGCATGAATCAATTTACTCTTTACAGGGCCAGCTATTACGATTATCTCCTATCAGCAGATAGAAGTTTCGTTCATATTTTAAAACAGTTTCGCAACCGACTTATTTATACAAGTATATAAATTTACAATCGTTGTATTTATCTAGCACCAAAGAATGTCTTAATTTTTGCAAACACGCCTTTTGATTCTTCTTCTAACTGCTGCAAAGGAACCGTTTCGCCTAAAATTCTTCTTGCAATATTTCGGTAAGCAATCGCAGATTTACTATTGGGGTTTAAAGCAATCGGCTCCCCGTTGTTAGAAGCTCTTATAACCGCATCATCATCTGCTACAATTCCCAATAAATCAATGGATAGATGGCTAGTTACTTCATCAATATCTAACATATCGCCATTTTTCACCATATGATTTCTAATTCTATTGATAACAAGCATAGGAGGTTCCATCTGCTCTTCTTTTTCCAATAACCCAATTACTCTATCTGCATCTCTAACAGAAGATATTTCAGGAGTCGTAACAACAATGGCTTTATCCGCTCCAGCCACTGCATTTTGATATCCCTGTTCAATTCCTGCAGGACAATCAATGATGATATAATCATAATCTTGCTTTAAGCGAAGAACCAATTCTCTCATTTGATTTGGTCGTACAGCCGTTTTATCACTCGTTTGCGCAGCAGGTAATAAATATAATAGATCATCAAATCGTTTATCTTTCACAAGCGCTTGATGAATTTTACATCTTTCCTCCACCACATCTACTAAATCATAAATGATACGATTTTCTAATCCCATCACGACATCAAGATTTCGCAAGCCAATATCTGTATCTATTAAACAAACTTTTTTTCCTTGTAACGCAAGTGCTGTTCCGATGTTTGCAGAAGTGGTCGTTTTTCCAACTCCACCTTTTCCTGATGTTATAACAATTGCCTCTCCCATCTTAATATCCTCCTTCCAATTTCAGCAAATTAGGTCTTAAATGTGGTAATACTTGTAATCTATCAATCTTAATGACACTGTCATTCACATATGCACATTCCATTTCTCTTGTTTTTTCAGATGAGGTATTTCCAAGCTCTCTCTCAATAAAACGACTAATTCGAATTTGTGTCGGTTTCATAACGGACGCAGCAATGACCGCGTCATCCTTCCCATTATATCCAGCATGAGCTATTCCTTTTAACTGTCCCATAATATAGATGTTGCCGCCGGCGATTACTTTTCCACCTGGATTCACATCACCTATTAATAATAAATCACCGGGGACCTCTAAAACTTGACCAGAGCGCACAATACTGGTTATCGATTTCAATTCATTTTGTTTTAGCCAGTTCTCCGCTTCTTTCTTTGTCACTAAATTACTATTAATCGCTTGAACAGTTAAATTTTGTTTTTCCTGAATGAGATGAATAATGGTTTCTTTTTGTTCATCTGTTACATATCTATTTCCAAGCTCTACTGTCACTTTTATGTCTCGATTTTCATTATGTAGACTGGAGCTCTCATTCAATTTATACTGTAATTCCTTTAGTAGATCCTCGTAAGAACAATTATCATATAGATGCAAACCCAGCCCATTTTTTGTTCCTTTAATTGTTACTAGTTGCCTTTTTTTCATTTCAAGTTGTTCACCTCTGTAAGAAAAGCGTAAGCGTCTCTTTATCCTGCTTGGACATAAAGACATAATACATCTATTTCATCCACCATACTAATAGTCTATCGTTCCTTAGATATAAGACGCAAATGCTCGGATATCGTTATACTTATAAATCTCACTTTGCATAAAAAAGCGCAAACATCCTTATCAAATAAAGAAGAGCTATCGATTCTAAACAAGTATCATGCTGTCTATTAGATGATACAAGTCTCCTAATCGATCCAACAATTTAATTTGATAGATGGTTGGCACTTTAACTTAAAGCATTTACTGCTTTGCATAAATGCTGTTTCCACATGCAAAAATAATGTTTTACTTCTCCGTTCACTTTTTAAATAAGTGTCTTTCACCAACACTATGATATAAGAGTAAGGACTTTAGACCTTTATTTCTAATTCCTTTTTATATCATTCGACAAACGCTTTTAAAATTCCTTTTCGAGCTAAATATATTTCTTCTCAAAAAGAACAAAAGACAAATAGTCACTAATCAAATAAATTTCAGATTGTTGACAACTTAATGTCCAACCTGAAATTTATTATCATGCATTCTAACTATATCATTCTTTTAACTCTGCTGCATACTTCTCAAATAATCGTTTATAAGGATAAGCGACAATGATGATAAAAATAAGATTTAATCCTAAAGACGGTAGAAGTCGTAAATGTAGGAAACTCGCAAAATCAATCGTTGTCAAATTTATCACTTTTATCATTTGATACACAATCATTTCCAGTGCCGAAACAGCGAGTAAATTCATCACAGATACAACAACAATATTACTATGAAAAATTTTCATCAATTTATTAAAAATATAAATGATAAAAGGAAAAGTAAAAAAGTAGATACCTAAAATTTCTGTATAAACAATATCAAAAAGTAGTCCAAAAACAAAGCCATATATGACACCAACATTTCTATTTCCATAAACAGAAAAGAAAAGGATAGTAATGAGCAAAAAGTACGGGACAAAAATCCAGTTTTTCCCAAAAGGATCTGTAGGGAGCAACTCAAGAAATACACTCTCCAAAATAAACATAAAGGAAATTAAACAGCCAATTAAAACTTTTCTCATTGTTCTTCCTCTTTAGGAGATAACGCTGCCCTGTCTACCACCATTACATGCTCAATATCATAGAAGTCCGCTGCCGGCTTAATGTATACTTTCTTCTGCAGTCCATTTTCATCTGGCTCTACTTTATCTACTGTACCAATAGCTAATCCCTTCGGAAAGACTCCACCCATACCTGAGGTTGTAACAAGCTGACCTTTTTTCACTTTCAACCCATTAGGAACTTCTTCCCAAGTCATAATTAATTGCTTTGTTTCTTTATCATAATCAGCAATAATCCCAAAAACTTCGGATTTTTCTTTCTTCTTTTTACCATCATCTTTTGACTGAATAAAAGCAGAAATTCGATTAGCTGGATCTTCAGAACTAAGCAGCTGCACAGTCGCAGTATTAGGTGCTACTGACTTTATTTTTCCTATTAACCCAGCAGAAGTTATAACCGCCATATTTTTCTCTACGCCGTCATTATCTCCCCGATTAATGGTAACTAGTTCTGTCCATTGAGAAGGATTTCTCCGAATTACCGTTGCTTTCATAAGTGTGTAGTCACTTAATGACTCTTTTTCTTCCAATGTTTCCTGTAATGCCTGTACATCTTTTTTGAGACCTTGAACCTGATATTTAAGCTGAGCATTTTCCTCTAGCTTTGCCTTTAATTCTTTATTCTCTTTATATGTATCTTGCAAGGATTGGACATTATCAACAAAACCCACCACATAATGGGCAGGTCTAGATACAAGGGTTTGAACCCAGCCGGTAGTATCCTTTACGAATTGTTCCGGCCAGGTTAATTTGTTTCGATTACTCAATGAAAACCCTATTAATGCCACGAGAATAATGATGCTAACAAGCAATATAATCAAGCGTTTATTCATAAAAAACTGTGGCATGCTTCTACACCTCTACTAAAATTATCGTGAATCTTTTGCTTTATTTTTGAATAAATGAATATGGTCTAAAGCTTTACCAGTTCCGATAGCTACACAATCCAATGGATCTTCTGCTATCACAACAGGCATTTTTGTTTCTTCACTGATAACTTTATCAAGATTACGAAGCAATGCTCCACCACCTGTTAGAACTATACCACGATCCATAATATCTGCAGCTAATTCTGGAGGCGTTTTTTCTAACGTTACTTTGACTGCATCAACAATTGCAGCAACTGTATCTTTTAACGCTTTCGAAATTTCATCTGCAGTAATTTTAATTGTTTTTGGAAGACCTGTTAATAAGTCTCTTCCGCGAATATCCATGTTTTCAATTTGATCTGGGTTTCCAGCACTGCCAATTTCCACTTTAATGCTTTCAGAAGTTCTTTCCCCAATCATCAAATTATACGTTTTACGAATATAGTTAACGATTGCGTCATCCATTTCATCACCAGCAATGCGAATGGATTGACTAGTAACAATACCACCAAGGGAAATAATAGCTACCTCTGTTGTACCACCACCGATATCAACAACCATACTACCAGTTGGCTCCCACACTGGAAGATTAGCACCAATAGCAGCAGCAAAAGGCTCTTCAATCGTATAGGCATCTCTTGCACCAGCTTGACGTGTTGCATCAATTACAGCTCTTTCTTCTACAGCTGTAATGCCTGATGGTACACAAACCATTACATACGGTTTGCCAGAAAAATAGCCCTTATTCTTTGTTGCTTGTTTAATGTAATATTTCATCATCGTTGCTGTTGTTTCATAATCTGCAATTACACCATCCTTCATAGGACGTAGTGCAACAACATTTCCTGGTGTTCTACCAATCATATTCTTTGCATCGTTACCAACCGCTACAATGCTCTTTGTATCGGTTTGTAGTGCAACAACTGACGGTTCTCTTAGTACAATTCCTTTACCTTTTACATAAACTAGCGTATTTGCTGTTCCTAAATCAATTCCAAGATCTCTTGTTCCAAAACCTAACATAAATGTATCTCCCTTTCTGAAACTAATGCAATATTATAAAGTAGGTAGATGTTCTCCTCTTTGTAATTTCCTTTAAATGTTACTTATCTATATTTTGTCATGTTTAGACATAAATAGCCAAAAAATCATAAATTATATTATAGCTTATATCTACAAAAAAGAACAGTATCATACATACCCTTTTTCTTTTAAGCTGATAAATTTATTTTCCCCAATTATGATATGATCTAGCAGATCAATACCAATTATTTTTCCACATTCCACTAATCTTTTTGTCACTTCAATATCCTCTCTGCTTGGGGATGGATCGCCTGATGGATGATTGTGAAGACAAATGATAGAAGCTGCAGATCTTCTAAATGCTTCTTTATATACTTCTCTAGGGTGGACGATACTAGCATTTAAACTACCAATAAAAATGACTTGCTTATGCATGACTTGATTCTTAGTGTTTAAATATAGACAGACGAAATGCTCCTGAGTTAGAAATCTCATTTCATTCATCATATATTTGGCAGCATCCTCTGGTGATCGAATACAATATCGATCGGTAAATTCTAAATTGGAAACACGTCTCCCTAATTCAATTGCTGCCATCAATTGAATCGCTTTTGCCGTTCCAATTCCTTTCATTTCTTTTAACTCATCAAGACTTGCATCCTTCAATAAGCGAAGTCCATCAAAATGGACTAAAAGTTTGTTCGCTAATGTTAATACAGATTCATTTTTGGAACCTGTTTGAATCAAGATAGCAAGCAGTTCATGATTTGCTAAACTTTTTGGTCCCTGTTTCATAAAACGTTCTCTTGGTCGTTCATCATTTGGAAAATCTCTTATTAATAGTGAATCCATTCTTTCTTAGTTCCTCCCTATCATTTGATTTTGGGAAGAAAAGAATAAGGGACCTTTGAATTATTTAGGCATATTGAAGCCTTTCGCTTTCAACTCGCGTACCGTTCGAGAAATCGGAAGACCGACTACGGTGAAATAATCTCCTTTAATTTCTTTCACGAGCGTTCTGCCTACTCCTTGAATTCCATACGCACCTGCTTTATCAAATGGTTCCCCGGTGTCTAAATAATCGTGTATTTCTTCATCTGTTAATTCCCAAAATAACACGTCTGTTTTTTCATAAAATGTGGAACATATTCCATTTGCCATAATGGCGACACCAGTGTAGACAGAATGCGTTTTGCCAGAAAGTTCTCTTAACATACGAAACGCTTCCCCATGCGAAGCAGGCTTGCCTAATATCGCACCATTAAGATATACTATCGTATCAGCACCTAGTATATATGGATACTGTTCATCAGCATAAATTGCTTCAACTTTTCGTCTCGCTAATTCCATGACAATTTCATTAGGAGAAAGAGAAGGATCGAAACTTTCATCTACATTACTACTGGATATTACAAATGGTATTTGGAGTTCTTCAAGGAGCTCTTTTCGTCGAGGAGAAGAAGAGGCCAATATGAGGGTTTGCTTTAACATGATTACACCTACCTACTATTTCAAATTGTGAGATACAGATTAATCCTATCAAAGAATTCGCCGATATACAATTTTGAAACGAAAAATTTTATATAATAGTAAATAAAATGTAATATGACGAAATTTGTAGAAATATTTATACAATTAATACAAAAGATATTTTTGCCTATTTAGTTGTATTGCGGCAGATAATCTATACTCTAGTCAATCGTTCGAAGCTGTATAGATGGGGTACCATTCCCCCATCAACTTCCTTTGCAAAAAAGAAAAGGAGCCACCGTTTAATAAACAGTGCGCTCCCCTAATCCATTATAATGAGACATATACAGCTAAATAGTCTAGCAATTTCTGGTGAACTTCCGCTATTTCGTTCTCGCTGCTCTTTTCCTTTAATTTTATGGTAAGCTCACCACCTTCTAAAAGATAGGCTGCCATTTTTTTTACTTTTTCATTAGTAAACTTGGCTGTTTTTTTCTCGTCGACTAGAGAGAGTGCCTTCTCTAGCTTATTTTTATCCTCCGTTGCAATAGATTGATCAAATTGAACACTTGTTACCATTTGCAGAATGGCAGAATAGATAGCGGACGATCCTTCAATAATCTCCTTCTCTTCTTTCGAGACATTTTTCACTTCATTGCCACTAAACACCATCTCTTTTGCGTAAGTATCTTTTACTTGTTTCTGCCATGCTTTCGCATTCTCCAAATTACTCACAACACCAACAAGAAGAAACTGCTGCTTATCTATCGGAAGAATTTGACTCTTCTTCCCTGCATCTGTTAGCTTCTGCTGCTCGCTTTTCGCACGCTCTACATTAGAGAAAACTCCCTTTTGAAGGACATATGTAGTAATATCCGGTTTGGTAGCACTTTCTGTTGTCGATACAGCTTGTCCACTTTTAGGTTTATCGGAAGAATCATTGGCCAAAGCTGCTATTTTTCCATTTGTAGTGTTGCTTTGATCATTGCTTACCATGTTTAATAAAATAAATCCAAAGCTAGTGCCTAAGATGACAGCAAAAAATACAGCAAAGAAAATAGAAGCAATTACTTCCTTTGGCAACCGCTTTTTCTTTCCCTCTTTCTCTTTTTTGCCTTTTGTGAATGGTTGCTTGTCCTTTTTATTTACAGACGATTGAAAGCTAAATATACTTTTTTCTTTATTTTTTGCTGGAATTTCCTCTGATGCGGGCAAAATCCAATCAAAGCTTTCCTCAAATTCAGCTTCTTGTCCAGCCGCAGACTCTTCTTTAAAAATATCCTGTTCTTTTCCTTCGCTATTTTGATCCTTATAAAAAACAGAAGGTTCACTCCGCTCCACCATGTCGTCATTGTCCTTATTTTGGAATGGACGGTCATTTCCGTTGATCTTAATCGTTATCGTTTTGCGATTCTCCGGTTTTTCATTCACTCGTCCTACCCCCATTTCCATTTATTTCGTTAATCCTATCATACAAGCAAAAAAAAATAACAAGACTTTTGTCGTCTTGTTATAGAATGATTTCGTCAAATTCAGTTGTTGTTAGACACAATCTGACTTGGAGAAAGATCGTTATATTGTATAGCTTGGTCTACTCCCTCTTCTTCTGTACAAAGCTTCCGATTTTCCCCTTTTAAACAAACAGCAATCGCTATGTTATTTTGAATGGTTACATAGCTTTTATCTGATGGAACTAACTCTCGATCTGTATCTGGATCATGAAACGTGCCCATATACCCACTTTCAACAAGTTCAAAGTAAGTGATTCTTTCCTTTGCATCTGCTCCACTAGTTGTCGCTTCCTTAATATAAAAATCAGTAGCTTCCTTCATATTCCATGCGTTTGCAATAAAAGCTCGATCGCGCATATCTCCTATTACTTTTAAGACAGAGGGAATCGCTATTGCAGCTATTATTCCAAGTATGACAATCACAGCAAGCAATTCCATCAAGGTTAATCCCTTATTATTTAGTCTAGTTTTTAGCATCGCTAGACCCACCTTCTTTTTTCAGTTCCTCTATTGATCTTTACTATTTTCTAATGTTCCAGTATCAAAAGGATTCTTTCGTTCAGATACCTTTGGTGGATCCAATTGCGGAAGATCCTCCATTAAATCAGTTAATGTCGGATAATAATATACAGACACTGTTAATTCAAAATCTATTTGTTGATCACTTTCTTCAACGGCGATGATTTCTTTAGGTCCAGTAATATTTAAAGAATCAAAGGTCATAATACGCTGAGAGGATTGGATTTTTTCTAAGAATTTTTCTAGTTCAAAATAAGTAGCTGCCTCTCCTATCATATTGATTGTTGTTTGATGGATACCACTTGGGAGGATGATTTCTTCTGTATTTTTCTTTTCATCTGTTTCCCTATTTTCTTGCTTGTTGGCATCATCGATTGCTTCATCTGCTGTAGAAACTTCTCCATCTGTAACATTTTCATCAACGTCAGATCCATTCACACTTATTTCTAGTATATTCGAATCAGAAATAATTTCTGCTTTTTCTATTTCAAGAAGCGCCTGTTCTAATAAGCGTTTAACCGGTACCTTTTTCTGCAACTCGATAGTATTCGTACTTGTTTCTGAACCAGTCGATTTTAGTTTGGATTCCAAAATATCCGCTTGCTGCTCTGTCATTTGCAGCTCCGTTTTTTTCATAGCTAGTTCATTATTTAAAGGCATTAAATAGAAATAATAACTATATATCGCTCCTAATGCGAGGAAAATAATGCTAAATGCAAACCATATCATTGGCTTATGATCGCTTAATTTCATGGGGAATCCTCCCCTTTTTCATTTTTGTCTTTTTGCTTTTCCATTTCATCTCGCAGCTTTGCTTTATTTAGGACAAATTCGTAGCTTGCAAAATAGCGAGGTTCCACTTCTGATTGTTTTAAAATATCAATGGCTTGATTTACTTGTTCGCTAATTTTATTTTCAAGTGCATCGGTTGATTTTCCTTCCGTCAAAAGCGCCTCGTCTATCCAGCTAATTTCAAGCAAAGAATTTAAATAATAGGCAGCATCACTTTTTGTATCAAACTGGACAATCATGTTTGTCTTATGGTCATCAGATACCTTTAGTTCCTGAATAAAACCTCTTTCCGGCAAGTTCTTTGTTAATTCCTGCAGAAAAAGAACATAATCCATTGATTGATTATTCGCCCAACTGATTGCTGATTCAAGGCTTTGGACAGACTGTGAACTTTTGTACCTCTCTAACTTCTGATTGTAAGTATCAACCAGATTAGTCGTCATTTTTAACGAGTTTTCTGTTGCCGTTAATTCAGCTTTTTTAGTCATATACTGCCAGATAAATAAGCCTATTAATAAAAAAGTAATCAAGAAAGCTAGGATAATCCAAAGCAATTGCGACTTTCTCTTTGGTTCTTTTTTAGGAAGGAGGTTAATTTCTACTAACATTTTTACACCTCTTTTAATCCTAAACCAATGTTTAAAAGGAAACTCGATGGTATAGGCTTATTAGAAACTGATTGGTTCACTTTTAATTCAAAAACAGGAATTTCAAAACGATTCACCATATTTTCAATAATGGCAGAAAGCCACGGATGATCACCTGTTACTACTAATTTTGTTACTAGTTTGTCACCCTTATTTAAAGTATAGCGATAGAAGCTCATCACTTTTTCTAATTCATTATAAACATCTTCAAGACCATTCCAAACTTCAGTATGATCGCCAGTAAATGTCAGCTTTTCTTGCTGTAGTAACTCATCTGTCGTAACGGTCCAGTGGTCTTCCTCCATCTCTTGTAATAAATGTCTCATCAATAAAGGATAATGTTCTTCAAAAATACTTGCGTTCACTGTTTTAATATCGATTTCAACTAACATGATAATGTCATTGTCTTCGACTTTTTCAGAGCGATAGAAATAGCGATATAGTGCTAATGCAGATATATCAGCAGATTGTGGCGATAATTTCGCCTCTTCTAATAAATCCGCATACTGGGCGACACTTTCTTCTGGTGAAGCAAATAAAATAATTTGCTGCTTATTTTTTTCTTTTGCTTTCAATAGATAATAATCAAATACAGGATCCTCGAATGGCAAATGAATCGATGTTCCAAGTTCCATATACAAGTACCCTTTAATTTCATCTTCGCTTACATCTTCCGGAATAGGGAGCTTTCGAATGACAATGGAGGAGTCAGGAACTAGAAAACGAACTTGTTTTTTTGATAGTTTCCATTCATCCACACATTCTTCTAAAATCCATAAAAAATTCTCGACATCTTGAATCACTCCATCATGAATTAATCCAGGCGGCAAATAGCGTTCTCCAAAATTTTGCACTACAGCATCTTGGGAATTCTTCATTTCCACAAATCGTATTACATGATCTTTTATGGTTAAGTTAACTACTTTATTTTTTCCAAAATTAAAATTTAATGCCATATTGAAAACTCCTTATTGTTACTAGATGGAGGAAGAAAAATTACTCCCCAAAAAAGGTATCAGCCTTTTAAAGAAAAATACTTAGATACCATTGGATAATCTGATTACCAAAATAATAGGTTATAAGAGTTCCTAAGGCTATGTACGGACCGAAAGGAATTGGTTGTTTCTTTTTTGATTTACCAATAGCCATTCCGATAATACCGCCAATTGTCCCTAGAAAGGTCGAAAGAAAAAGGGAGACAAGGACTAGCTTAGTCCCTAAAACAAAGCCAATTACCGCAAAAAGCTTTATATCTCCTCCCCCCATTCCTCCTTTTGATACAATCGCAATAACTAGAAGAAGCGTAAAACCAACCGCTGCCCCCAGCAAGGAACTCCACCAGGGATGCAAAGGAATAAAGAATCGTTCGATCATAAAAACAATCGAAAAAAACAACAGCACTTTATCTGGGATAATCATGTATTTTAAATCAGAAACAGTAATAATGATAAATAAGGAAATAAGTGTCCAGGAAACAAACAGCTCAGAACTCCAGCCAAGCAGAAGCGGACTAACGACAAAGAGAATACCTGTCAAAAGCTCAAATATAGGATAGAAGGGGGAAATCGATGCTTTACAGCATTTTGATTTCCCCCTTAATAATACATAGCTTAAAACTGGTACAAGTTCTATCGCTGATAACGTGCGTCCACAGCTTGAACAATGAGATCTCGGCCTAACAATCGATTCATTTAATGGCACCCTTAAGCCTACTACGTTGTAGAAAGAGCCAAGGGTTATGCCGTATAGGAAGATTAGTAGGTAGATCATGTTATTTTACTATTTACTTCACTACAACTGTAGTAGCATTTTTATCATTAATATTTTTTATGGAAGCACCTTTAAATTCAATAGTTTTTTTTCCTGCCTTAACAGGACCAGCAGTTAATTTAAATTCATTGTCTGTTACATCCACAGAAAATGAGGTGATTTCCAAGTTATTTACATAAGAACTATCAATTTGATCTTCAGTGATTTTACCTCCATCAATTTTTGAAACATCATTCGCAGCAGCATAATTCTTGGCAGCATTTAAAATAGTAATTGCATCTGCTCTAACTGCATCTTCTTTTGAATTTTGAATAATTCCTGAAATACTAGGAATCGCAATCGCTGCAATAATTCCCAAAATAACAATAACCGCTAATAACTCGATAAGTGTTAATCCTTTTTCATTTTTGATACGTTGCTTAATTAATTGACGCATATATCTTTCTCCTTAAAATTGGTATTTTTTGTTTTAAATCTATTACTATTATACTAGATTGTTAATTTTAATTATATCTTTTTTTTACTAGAATCCTCTAGAAATTATTGGACATGATTAAAAATCTCAAACATTGGTATTAGGATAGATGACACAATTGTCCCAACAATGCTTGCAAGAAAAACAATCATAATAGGCTCAATCAAGGACTTTAGTCGATCTGTTGCTGTATCGACTTCTTTTTCATAGAAGTCAGCTACCTTTGCAAGCATGTCATCTAATGATCCTGTTTCTTCCCCTATTGCTATCATCTGCGTCACAAGTGGCGGAAACACCCAATGGGCTTTCATTGGCACAGTTAATGACTGACCTTGTTCAAGCGCACCTCTTGATTGAACAAGGACTTTTGCCATTACTTCATTTTCAATAACTCTTTCGACAATCGAAATGGCCTGTAAGATGGGAACAGAGCTTGAAAATAGCGAACTAAGTGTGCGGGTCATTCTCGCAATCGCTGCTTTCTGCAGAATTTTTCCAAAAATCGGCACTCTTAATAGAAAATAATCGAGATAATACTTCGATGCTTTATTATTTCGTATAACCATGATGGCAATAATAAATGCGATCAGCAACAAAGATACTAGCCACCAAAATTTTTGCATAAAGCTGCTTGCCGATAGAACAAATTGTGTAATGGCAGGTAACTCACTATCAAAATCAGCAAACATATCCACAAACGTTGGTACAACACTCACCAATAAAAATATAACAACTATAAAAGCAATAACGGCAATCGCAATCGGATATGTTAAGGCTGAAATAATTTTTTGTTTTGTGTAATGCTGTTTTTCAAAATGATTGGCTAATCTTTCTAAAGTCTCATCCATACTCCCCGTAGCTTCTCCTGCGCGAATCATATTTACAAACATACTGGAGAAAACCTTTCTATGTTTCGCTGCTGCCGTGGATAAAGGATTCCCATCTTTTAAATCTTGTTCTACCACTAATAAAGCCTTCCGCAATGCCTTACTTTCTGTCTGCTCAGCAAGTATCGCAGTTGCATCCACTACTGATATACCTGCTTTTATCAGGGTAGCGAACTGGCGCAAATAAATGACAAAGTCTTGGAGCTTTACAGGACTGCCAAATGTAATTTCCTTTGTTAAAAGAGTTTCAGGAACTTCATTTATTATTTCTGTTATCTTAATCCCTTTTTCTTTTAACTGCACGATCGCTTCTCTTTTGGATGAAGCTGTTACTATCCCTTTTTTTGTTCCTTTTCGATCTCTTCCCGTATATTTATAGCGAGCCATATTTATTGCTCCTTTTCTTGTAGATAAGGAAGTGCAGCTTCTCTTAATACAGCACCAGCGTGAACTAATTCTTTTACATTGCTTTCCAATGTATGCATTCCAGCTGCTTTTGAGGTTTGCATAATATTTAATATCTGATGAATTTTTTCATTACGAATCAAATTGGCTACAGCTGAATTGTTCACAAGAATCTCTGTTGCTGAAACCCTTCCCGATTTATCTGGGGTTGGGAATAGGCGTTGAGCTACAATGCTTACTAAAACAGAAGCCAACTGGATTCGAATTTGATCCTGCTGCGTGGGTGGAAAAACGTCAATAATTCGGTTAATGGTTGCTGGAGCACTCGATGTATGGAGTGTTCCCAGTACCAAATGCCCCGTTTCCGCTGCTGTAATGGCTGTTTGAATTGTTTCTAAATCACGCATTTCTCCAACAAGAATCACATCTGGATCTTGGCGCAAAGATGCTCGTAAGCCATTGGCAAAATTATTGGTATCAAACCCAACTTCTCGTTGGTCAATAATACACTTGCCATGCTTATGCAAATACTCAATCGGATCCTCTAACGTGATAATATGCTTGCGCATAGTTTCGTTCATATAGGCAATCATCGCCGCTAATGTCGTTGATTTGCCACTGCCTGTCGGTCCTGTAATTAAAATAAGCCCCTGAGGCCTTTCAGCAATTTTCTTTATAATAGCAGGAAGCTTTAAATCATCTAGACTAGGGATCGATGTTGGTACAACTCGAATAGCTAAAGCAATGCATGCTCTTTGCTTATACACATTAACCCTAAATCTAGACACTCCTTTTAAACTGTATGAGAAATCAAGTTCACCACGATCTTGGAAGACTTCCCATAACTTCTCTGGAACCATTGTTCTTGCCATTATTTCTGTATCATTTGGTTCTAGATTATTTTTGCCATACCGCTTTAAATCTCCATTTATTCTCATAACAGGAGGAACACCAACTGTAAGATGAATATCTGATGCTTTTAATTCAAAGCCTACTCTCAATAAGTAATCAATACTATGGTTCAATAATGTCCCTCCTAATCAGGGATAGCTACTCTTAATACTTCTTCTGTAGTAGTAATTCCTTGCTTCACCTTTAATAATCCATCATCAATTAGGAAGATGGTTTTTGCTTTCATTGCAAGATCTCGTAATCTAGAAAAAGATTCGCCATTCATAATGACTTTTCTCATTTCCTCATTGATAACTAGCACTTCATGAATAGCTACTCTTCCTTTATAACCTGTCATATTACAAGAAGCACAACCTTTTCCTCTAACAACTTTTTCGATTGTTAGACCCCGTTTTGCGAAGATTTCTTTTTCTCTGACTGTTGCACTATGAACTTGTCCACAGTCTCTGCATACTTTACGAACAAGCCTCTGTGCTACAATTCCTGTTACAGATGAAGCCACTAAAAATGGTTCTACCCCCATGTCTAACAGTCTTGTAACAGAGCCTAGTGAATCATTTGTATGCAAGGTGCTTAAAACAAGGTGACCAGTTAAAGAAGCACGCACGGCTATCTCTGCTGTTTCTTTATCTCGTATCTCACCGACCATGATTACATTAGGATCCTGACGTAATATTGCCCGTAACCCTTTTGCAAATGTCATCCCTACATTCGTATTTACTTGAATTTGGTTAATTCCTTCTAATTGATACTCAACCGGATCCTCTACTGTAATAATATTGACTTCTTCACTGTTTAAACGGTTTAGCGCTGCATAGAGTGTGGAGGATTTACCAGATCCTGTAGGACCTGTAATAAGTATAATCCCTGTTGGTTTCTCAATAAGTTTTGTAAATCTAGCTAAATTCACTTTATTAAAACCTAGTTTATCTAAATCATTTAGTGTACTTCCAAGATCCAAAATTCGCATAACTACCTTTTCTCCAAAAATAGTTGGAAGTGTAGATACACGGAGATCAATGGGATGAAAGTCCAAATTGAACTTCATTCTTCCATCTTGCGGGATGCGGTGCTCTGTAATATCCAAGTTTGCCATAATCTTCAACCGTGCTATCAATACACTTTGCATATGTTTTGGCAAAATTCTTTCTATACGCAATACGCCATCAATCCGATAACGGATTACCACTTTTGTTTCTTGAGGGTCCACATGAATATCACTTGCCTTTAGGGTCGCAGCATTCGATAATATCTGATTGACTAAGCGGACAATCGGCGTATCTTGTTGTTCAACCATGCTGTCGCTCACATCTTCGCCAACTGCGCCATTATCAGATAGCAACTCTTCAAACCCTTCGTCCATATCATAATATTTATTGATTGCACGCAAAATATCATCTTTTGTCGCAATAGCTGTCTCGATTTGAAAACCAGTAGATAAGCGCAAATCATCTATGGTATAAAAATCCATTGGATCAGCCATTGCCACATATAACTTTTCGCCTTCTTTTTTTAGCGGAATAATTAACTGTCTTTTCGCTGTTTCCTTTGAAACGATCGTAAATAGCTTAGGATCAAAGGGATAGCGATACAAACTAACATGAGGAATACCTAATTGAAATTCTAATACCTCGATCAATTGTTGTTCTGTAATATAACCCTTTTGAAGCAGACTATCTCCAAGCCTTTGATCTGGATGCTTATCTTTAAGTGCTTGCTGCAATTGATCTTCTGTCAACAAGCCAGCCTCCACCAACAAATCTCCTAAACGCTTTCGTATTTGTTTCATTGCTTTAGCTCCTGATTTCTATACTTATTATTTTTCTATTTCTGCTTGTGGAGTCTCTTCCTTATTCTCTTTCAAATCCTGATTGTTTGATTCTGTCTGTGAAGGATTCTCTGTCGTTTGATTGTTACTATCCTTCTCTTCCTCTTTGATGTTTTCTCCAGAATCTGAAGGATCATTTAAATCGGTTAAATCTTCGACATTATCTGTATCAATCACTGTTTCCTGTTCTTTTATTAATCCAGAAGCAACTACTTTATTGATTGGAGGATAAAAGTCTTCACTCATTAAATCTTTTTTCACTTCGACTCCATCTTCATTTTTGGCTAAACGATAGACTTTAATTAAAAGTCCATCTGTTCCTTCTGTGATTGTTCTATATTCATTAAACTCTAATAAAGAATCAAATTGGATGACCGTTTTTGGCTTAAATGCTTCCTGATTGGAGAGTACAACATCATATTTAAATAAAAACGGAACCCCGACTACCGAAGCATATAATTTATTGCCAGACATTTTGAATTGAAGCTGATAAGCAGCAGCATTAGGATTATAAAACCGGTAATCCATTTTTTTAGATTGATTGATTTTCGCTTCATATCCTAATGGAGCATAGTTAGGCAATTGATTACTTATAAACCGCTCAGTAATAGTAAAATTAGTTGCTAAGACTAGCTGATGAAGAGCTGTCGCAACCATACTTAAGGTGGTATCTGAATAGGAATCTGTCTGTTTTCCCATTATATCTAGCAACGAGACCGTCGCTTCTTGCCCCACTTCAATAATTGGAAATTGCTTTACCCATTTTGCAACATTTTTTTTGTTTTCCTGAACGTCTAATGTAGTATCTACTAAGATTACTTCTTCTTCCTTTTGGCTGACTAAATAATCTTGGAGCGCAAGTTCGTGATTTCCTTTGTCTAACTGGGAAGCTATCGCTATTAAAGAATCACTCCATTTATTGACGTAAAAAACATCTTCTTCTACGAGATAGGGAGATATTGAATAAAGTAATCCGATTAAATCATCTTGATTTAACGATACAATCAATGCATTGTCTGTGCCCTGATGGATCTTTTCTAAGCTTTCTTGGAATTGGAATGTAAATAAATCAGTAGCAAAGTCAATTGTTTTTTCTTTATAATTTAATTTAATGGAGACTGCCTGAATCCATTCTTCTTGAGAATCCTTCAATGCTTTTAAAGCTTCTTCTAAAGACATTCCAGAGATATCTATTCCACCCACAGTTGTGCCCTCTTCATACCCTTGCTTGGTCGAAAAAATCCTTTCATATGCCTTTACACCAAAATGCGAAAAACTAAAAATAAATGCAGTTGTAATGGCTATAGCTATAAATAGCTTTACAGCTTGAACGTTTTTCATGAAGTAATGACTCCTTTTGTTATGCATACACACTCATGGATAAATCAATTACTACACTCGGTCCCGCGTTTTGCGCTTTCTCAATATCCTCTAGTGCTAATATCGAACCCTTTGCAACAATCAATTCACCATCTGCTGCATAAATATCTTTTGTTACTTGTTTATTTAGCAATAATTCTCTTTGTTTTTCTTTTAACCCATTAAGACCAGCTTCATTTTCTCGCTCCACTTCTTCTAACGCTTGAATTAAGTGGTCATTTGAAGATACAGCTTCTTCTTGAACAAAATTAGGTGTAGCTACTTCTTCTTTCACAATAATGATATCTTTTCCATAGGTGATAACAGCTTCGGATGAAATGACTGATTCTTGTTCCTCCAAAACAAGTCCAATGATTTCACCTGTCTCTTCATTCATTTGATACTCTGTCACTTTACCTACAAGATCTCCTTTTCTCGTAATAACATTTGTATCAATAATCGCGATTTTTTTGCTTGCCAGCTCACTAGCAATAGGAATCTGTGTTAAATCAATGATAGAGTTTGCACTTTCGATCGTTACAGCATATTCTCCTACACCAATCACCTTTTTAAAAGGGATTGCTTGAATACTCTCTTGCCATTCTTCTTGCTCTAATGTTAAAAAATCCACAAAACCTTTTTCTGGATTGATGATTAAAGACTGCACATTTCCTTCTTGTTGTCCGTTAGAAATGCTGATAATCGGTAAACCTTTAAACTGTGTGCTAATTTTCATAATCTATCTCCCCTATACTATCTATTCTTCAGATACTTTTCTTCCATAAATTTGATTTGTTCCAATACAATCGGTTGTTCCATAAATTTTTCCCTAAGTGAATATATTAAACTTTCTAATTTATCCTTTTCGTTATTTTGAACATATGCATCGATTAACAAAGCAGAATAAGCAAAATATTCATTTAAAGGAATAGGCTTCTTCAAACACAGAGTTAATACAGTCTCAAATTCTTCCATATCCATGGAATTCTTCAACATTACTAATTGTGTTAAAGTATTGTTAATTATCTTATGAGCTAATCCACTTACCACATTTTCGTGTTTGTCGTCATCTGATCCGATTTGATTTTCTTGGCTTTGATTCTGGGATACTTCTGCTTGTTCACCCAACATTTCAATCGCAGAAAACTCTTGCGATTCCTCTATATGTTCACTTATAGCAGTCATTTCTTCTGATAGGATTGTTTTTTCCTCTTCCGTTAAATCATTGTCTTCTATATTATTCCAGATCTGTTCCTGTTCCATCTTTTCCACTGACACTGCAACTTCAGCGTACTCGTTAATAGAAAAAGAGATTTCCTCTATTTGATCCTCTTCGGCAATTTCCTCATTTGCTTCATTTGCAGTGGAAAGATCGTTTTCTTCCAGCATTTTTTCAATTTCAGCTAGATAGTTTGTCTCCGCTGGTTCTTTATCTATTTCTTTATCGATAACTTCTTCCTCTATGGAAAGTGAAAATTCTTCATCCAGTTCAACAACTTCTAACTGTTCCATCACATCAAGGTTTATGTCTATGCTCTCGACTGTTTCCTCCTGAATGATATCCTCTTCATTTGTTAAAATACCTTCTCGGTTTACCTCTGGGACATAGGTAATGATATCCCCTTCTTGTTTTACGTCACTCTGGGTAGTTTTTATAGGCTTTATTTCTCGTGGTTCTTGTCTCTTCTCTATAACAGATTCTTCTACTTCTTCTGGCATGACAAAAAGTACTGTTGACCAATTTTTCAACAAAAGATAGCTTGCACTAATAAGGAACAACAGCATGATTAAAATACTTTGCCAGAAAGAAAAGAGCTCCCTTGAAAGTAATCCGATAGCAGAAATACAAAACGCTAATCCGATAATAGTAAACTTCCCTTGATTCGAAAGTCCTAAAGGCAAGATATACAGAATAGGCACAACAAAAATCAAGGACAAAAGCGCCAAAATATATACACTCATTCAAACACCTCCTCTTTTCGAATCATTTCTCTAATCATACGACATTTTTTGTAAATTATCTAAAACTTTTGTATTATTTTTTTGGCATTTTCCATCCTATAATAGCTATTTAGTATTGTATAATAAGATTAGTATTTTTGAAAGCAGGGAAAAAATATGAAAATTTCAAAGCTGATATCTAGTTCCAAAGGATTGACGTTAATAGAGGTCTTATTGTCTCTTACTATCCTTAGTATAATCATTTTAGGTATAATGAACTTTTTTACTCAGGCTTATTCCTATACAAATCTTAATCAAAAAAAAACTGCTGGTATAAATGTTGCTAGAAATGCTTTGACATACATGGAACAAACTACCCAAGAAGACTCCTTTATCAGCATAAAAAATAGAATAGACCATAATAAGGAAGCAACAGGTGAGCTGTTCATCTGCAATAATGAGTATAAAGTAATCTGGAACAAAGATAATCAAGCTTCCTGTACACCTATTAAAATTAATAATATTGATTATCATGTAACCATTAAGCCTGTTTTAGATAAAAATTACAGCAATTTTTTCATTCCTTTAACGGTAACTGTTACATGGAATGTAAACAAAAAAGAGTACAATACTTCCATGGAGGGAGCCATCAAAAGTGAGGATCTTCGATGAAAAAGGGATAACACTATATGAACTATTGGCAACAATCACTATTCTTGCGATCGTATTGCCGGTCATCTATGGTGTCTTTCAGTCTGGGTTATCTTTATATAATAAAATTCAGATAGAAGGACAAATCCGCGACGATGCAGATTATGCCATTTCTATGATGATGAACTCCTTTAACAGTATCCCTTATGACTATGTGACGATAGAAGGTGATTCGAAAATCAGCTTCTATGATACAGAAAAGACTGTATTTGAAAAGAATACTAAAGAGAATTCTTCTTTTTATACTTATGAGAAAGAAAAAATAACACCAGAGAATGCAAAAGTAAGAAGTATTGAATTTGTTGATCAGCAGCTTAAAAGCGAAACGATTACTGCTGTTTCGATCAATAATCAAATTCTAGAGGGGAGCGGGGATTTTACTGGTTCTAAAATAAGGTTGTCCTGTAGTAAAACGGCCCAAGAAGATAAAAATCGTTGCCTTCATGGGTTAATCTATATCACTTTTGTCATTGATCAAGCACGATTAAATCGACCTTTAACTTTAGAAAGTCAATTTGGCTTTTAAGGAGAATACCATTTATGTTCAATTGGAATCAAAAAGGGAACGCCCTAATTACCGTATTATTAATTTCATTAGTTTTCACCACAATAGGTCTTGCAATTGTAGCATCTAGTATAAGCAGTACAAAAAGGGTAGAGACGAGAGAGTCAGATATCAGTATTACGTACGAGAGCAAAAAAGTACTCGAAGAAATAACGTACGAAATGGCTAATGCCTTACAATCCTTACCGTTAGATTATAAGCAGATCGATAACCAATATATCGTGAGTGATTCTTTTGATACACAGCTTGCATCCAATGTTATTATGCCAACATTAAATAAAATTTTAGCAAATCAACCGTATAATGAAGCGATTAGTTGTCTTAGTGTAGTGGATTTAAGCGCTGCTACTAAAGTAGAGATTCCCTCTCATAAAGCGTGCTCTAAAAATACTTACGATTCGGATAGCACTTATTCGATTGATCGAGGATTGGATTTCACCAGAGTGCTAGAAATTATTCTTGTAACCAATAACCCTAACGAAACAGAAGGAGCTATCACGAGAACTTTAAAGAAGCGAGTAATTTTATCTCCCCTTCCTAGCTTTTTGAAGTATGCGCTAGGATCTTATTCTGAACAGGATGATGAAGGACTATTTATTAACGGATCACCTAATGTTAATGGCAATATTTATGCAAATCAGCTTCAAATTAATGATCATGCGAAATACCAGCTAAAAAATGGAAGTAGACAAGAAAAATCATCTCTTCCCCCTTCTATTACCGGTAATATTTATAGTAGTTCTGCAAACTTATTACCAGTGCTGAAAGACAAGAATTTCTATAAAGGAGAAGTACCTTCTTTAAATCATGATAGTCAATTTATTAATATTGATTACAACCGTACTTTTATCCAACGAATGGATACTATGTTAAGAACAGATGATAATTTGAATAGTATAGCTATTGGAGATATAAGTGAAACAGCTAATTTTCCAAGTCTTCTTCAGCACAAAGTGGCTAGTATGGTGAACGATCAACCAAACAGTGCTGCCTTGATTGAAAATGTCCCAGAACAAGAAGCACCTTCTTCTGTATTAGGAGATTCTCTCAAACGACTCTCCAATAGTTTTCAGATTAAGAGTGACAATCATCCATTAGATTTCAAGAACAAAGTAAGCATCAATGGAGATACCGTTATTAACAGCAGCAATTATCCTATTACGTTCGACAAAGATTTGGTTGTTAACGGTGATTTATATTTAGTAAGCAACAACCAATTAAAGTTAGCGGATAATATTTATGTTTCGGGTGATTTACATCTAATCAATTTTGATGGTGAAATGGATTTACAAGGAAATCTATTTGTTGCAGGTGATTTAAATATCGAGTCTGCTGCTGACAATAAAAGTAATCCTCATAACGGTATCAGAATCAACGGAGATATTCTTACAGGGAAGTCTATCCATATCCGTCCTTTAAATACAACCATTTCTTTAAATAGCAATATGATCAGTCTAGATTCATTTACTATAAACGGAGATGAAAAAGGAGAAGAGTCTGGAGAAAATGATATAGTCAAAATTAACTCTGTTGTTTACACATTAAATGAAAGCTTCGTTTCCAACATTAATATTCTTGGCTTGCCATATATTGATAACAGAACAGGTGCCAATCAAGTGGGACAACTGATTTTATTAGCCAAGGAAAAACTGACGATTACAAGGATGAATGAATTTAATCATTTTCATCCAATGAAAGAAACTGGTTTTCCTTATCTTCCAGAGGAGGAGACAATCATCCAACCTTTAAAAGCTTTCTTTTACACGGAAAAAAACGCAGAATTATATGGTGTTGGTTCCCTGTTCTATATTAAAGGTGGCGTTTTTGCAAGAGATTCTCTCGAAATAAATGCAATTCGCGCCAACAGAGAGTTCTCTTCCATTTCTGATATCCCAAATTCAAGGGAAGGAATGCTTTCTCGATTTATCGTTGATTATGACCAAGATGTTTTATTAAGAGGAATAGATGCACTTCCTATAGTGGATCGACTACAAATGATACCGGATGACTTTGTGATTGAATAATTAGTAGTCAGTCTGATAGTGATAATCACAAACCACCTTTCCTAAATATCACAAAAAGCCCGAACAATTACACGAGAGACTATTTACCTCCCTGTAATTATTCGGGCTTAATTTGTGGGATACTTGTGTTCCAGTCTTTGTTCCGCTAGGGTACAAACAATTTACCAGCGTCCATCTCTGTCTTCTCCACTGCCATTATTTCCTTCCTTTTCTTTTACTACTTTGAAAAGGGTAGAATCTTTAGGTTGGGTACCATCTTTTTGCTTTTCTGCAATGGCGGTTATTTCTGCATAACCAACATCCGCTGCTTTCAAATAATATTGACCATCCTGCTTAATTACTTCCACGATATCAGGAGCATTTGACAGAACTTGCTCAATCTCTTTATCTGTTGCATTAGCAGGGTTAAAGATTAAGAGATCATCTACTGCTATAAGCTTGTCATTTGTTTCAGCACTACGTTCGATTGTATAAACTGGCTTCGTAAATGAAATATCCTCTAGTTTTACATGGGGTTCTATAACATGTACTGGAACCCTTTGTACAAGATTGGATCCATCTGTCGTCTTCACAATTAATTCTGTCATTCCTGCTGCATTTCCTATTAAGGTATTTTGTCCAGGAATTAAGCTAGAGATAGATGGATTAGCGACAGCTATATCCAAAGTCTTATTCGTAGCATGATTCGGCTCGACTTTTATCGTAAAGCTCTTTGTACCATCAACGTTCATTTCTATCGGATTAGGCTCAATTGTTATGGAAGTTATCGGCCATGCTATTTTAATCGTTTTTATTATCTCTGTATTATTCGCAAACCCACCAGCTGCTTTGATCGATAGCGTATTTTCCCCTGATGTCTCGATGCTGATATTATCCTCTGGCTTGAATGTTTTCCAGCCAGTACTCTCAGAACCGTTATCGATTTTATAAGCATAAGTCACATTTTGTCCTGGTACTTTCTGGGTTAATACAGTATCAATAAACTCTGTTGAAGTGGAACCACTCTTATAGCGTTTTTTAGTATCCTGTCCAATTAATTCAAAGTCAGGTAAAAAGTGCAAATATGCTTTACTGTTATCTGAATAGGTAATTTCAATGGTTTGGTTTTCAGATTCTTGCGCAAATACCATTTCTTTTACAGGCTTATTAGCAAGATTATAATCATTGGGGTATTCGGTATTAGCTACTTTCTTATTTGTTTCTTGTTCCCTTTTTTCGATTATCCCTGCTGCATCTCCAGTATATTTAATCATTGTAAACTCTTTTAATTGTACTTTCATATTCATCGTTTGTGCAGACGGAGATATAGTTGTGGCATTTATAGGCTGGAAACGAGAATCCTTAAAATATAAGTCTGCTCTTGGCATACTTATATTATTTACAGCATAATTGATCTTATATTCAACTGTTCTATTAATTGTCGAAGGAGTAAAGCTTCCAGTCGAGTAATGAATCTCATTCGGTAAAGTAATAATGGCATATCGACTGCCATCCTTTGTCACTTCTTTCACACTATCTGTGGTGACGATGGATACACTATCTGGCAAAGGTTGTTCGATAACTAAGTTAGATAGCGTGCCACTTACTGTATTATTCACAAGACCAATCGGATTCAGCGTGTATTTGACATTAAAATGATTCGTTTTATCTGATGAATTGCTTGTCTTAATTAAATCATTTAGTTCATTTACTTCTTTTTCTAACATCATGGTCGAAGAAAAACTAGCTGGTGCATCCTCTTTTACTTGGATTGTTGCACTTGTTTTCTTAGTTTGATTATTTCCATCTAAATCTTTATATTGCAAAGTTATATCATCAAATACATACGTTCCCGTTTCACTAAAAGTCAACGGCAAAGCCATATCAATAGATCCTGATGGCTCTTGATTGACAGGGAAAAGAATGTCTTTCTTAATAATGATATCCCCCACGCTATCTGTTGTTACATTTGCATTATCACTTAATTTGACCTTGTTACCAAACTTCGCAATATTTATTTTTATCGTAGCTGAAATAGTAGGTGTATTTACTTTTTCCGAAATCGTCTCAAATATTTTTGCAATAGATTGTTCAGATGCTTGTTGGGCTGTTACGCCTGTTGTTTCGGACAATTTATTCAAATAACTCATATCTACATCCTTGTTTGTTCCAAAACCAATGGAATAGAGTTTATAGTTATTGGCGGCAAGATTATTTACCTCTGTTTCGATATGAGATTTTATTGCTTTTTCCACATAACTTAAACTTGTTGAAACGATAGTTCCATTGGATCTAACAGCTCTAGCAGTGTTATTTGTATAAATAGTATACGTAACTGTATCCTTAACCTGCTTATTTGAACATGATTGCCAGAAATAATAATTTGTGCAAACTTTATCTGTAAATGTTTCCTCCATCATAGAAGAAGTTGGTTCGCCATCTGTTAAAAATACAATATATTTATTAGCATTATTATTGCCGCTTGCCAGCATAGATCCCGCTGTTTGAAAGGACTGAGTATAATTTGTTCCCCCAGTTGCAACAAGGCGATTCGCTACATTATTAATAGTCTTTAAATTATTTCTGACATTATCAGCTGAATTATAAGCATAAATAGGAAAATAAACCATTTTTTCTTTTTCTACATCCGTTGAAAAGGGAATAAATGCAAATCTATCATATACATTTGGATCTTCACTAAAGTAATTAACAGCCTGTGTAATTGCATTTTTTGCACTTTGAAATTTGTATGGATTATAACCAAGCTCGTCCATCGATCCTGATTTATCGAATACAAATGCTAAATCAATAGGAGAACGATTGCTGCTGGTCACTTTCCCTTCCGGTGTCAAGCGAACATCTAAATTTCCTTGTGCTACACCACCGCTTGGTTTTACAATAATATTTTGGGATGGGGTAACAGAAAAGCTAACAGATGGAGTAGTGGTAGATGCATTAGTCTGTACAGGTAAAATGAATACTAAAATCAATAACACGGTGAAAAATTTACTAGCTAATTTCGTTCTCCTCATTAAATTGCACCTCTATTTATAACTCTTTTACTAGTTTTATTTTATAAACGCAATATTACCATCATTATATCAAGTACTTTTGAACTAGTATAGCCTTTTTATAAGGGGGATCAATAATCGCTTTACGATAAAATCTCAAAAAAAAATGAACTTCTCCCAAGAAGTTCAAAGAGCTTTTAATTATTGACTATTCACCCAACTATCAAACAGTTAGGTAAATATACTTTTCTGGTTATTCGACCCTTTTTGCAAGAAGCATTTATTTCACATAACCCGCGACACGATTACGTCCTGCTCGTTTAGCACCCACATATAATGCACGATCCGCATGGCGAATCAATGCTAACGGCTCATCCGCATCTACTGGCGCATAAGCTAATCCAAGGGAAGCAGTAATATTTACATTTTTCACTTGGTGACGATCATCGATATTTTGTTTAATGACAAATGGACTAGAGGCAATTCTCTTGCGGATAAACTCCGCTAAATCAAATGCTTCTTTCTTCTCTATATTGCTTAAGAGGATGACAAATTCTTCTCCACCATACCTAGCAACCAATCCGTGGTCACCAATAAGATTTTGAATTCTTTTGGCGAAACCTATTAAAATCTCATTTCCAGCTTGATGACCATATTGATCATTAATCGCTTTAAAATGGTCAATGTCCAACATAATGAGCACTAGATTGTCCAAATTCTTTTCATTCAATTCAGTGAACTGCTCACTTAAGATTTTATCAAAATAGCGGTAGTTATATAGCTTCGTTAGAGCACATCTTTCACTATTTTCCTTTGTTGTTTCAAAATATTTAGCGTTTTCTAGCGCAATAGCAAATTGGCTGCATAAAAGGTCCAAAACCATTAACTTGATGTTTGCAAATGCCTTCTTCTGTCTGCTTCCCAGCAATAAAACACCAATTACTTTATTATTTTTAATTAGCGGCATACAAAGTATACTTTGAACTCCATCCGGCATATACCCCTTGTTTACCTTCTGCCAATCCTGTTTAGAATGGTATACTTCTGCTTTTTTCGACGCCAACACTTTCCCACATATCCCCTCATTTTCTTTCATTATTTCAGGTAATAGCGGTAATTTCTCTTGCTGCTCCACACGTGATATCATTTCTAATTCTTCATTCGTATTAACTTGATGAATAAACACGAAATCAACTTTAAATAATTCATATAGCTTTTCGATAAAGAAATCGATTGTTTCATTTACATACAAATTTTGAGAAAGTTGATGGCCAATCTCGGCTGTTTTTCGTAAATAATCATTTGCCGTTTGACTAGAATGATATAGCTTTAATATAAGCGATAACGATATAAATGGAACACCGATTAAGATTAAGGCAGCTAGACCAATATATTCATACATGAGATATAAAACAATACCTACCGGATATGTGATAATCGTTGTGATTATTTCCCAAATTAAGTCTTTCGTGACAAACCGTTGCTTTCGCTTATAGATAAAGCGAACAATAAAAAAGATACCCAAAGTATTGAGTAAGAGATAGGAAATAAGATATACAGTAATTAAATAAAATGATTTAAAATTTAAGGCAATATCAAATCCATGTCCCCCTCCGAAACTATAGTAAATAATCCCACTAAAAAAGGAAACAAGGAAAAACATAATCGAATTCATAGGTAAGCGGAATAACGACTTCCTATCTAATTTAGCCTGATAGAGCACCGCTAATAATGAGATTTGTACAAGAATAATTTCCGTAACTAATCCAAAAATTAAGAAAACAGATAAAGTTGCCCATTGCAGAAAAAACACAGGGGTGCCATTTATAATCATCGGCATACTAGCGACAATTGTCATAAATAGTAAAAAAGCAACTAACTCCCAACCCTTATCATAAATTTGCGGAGGGTACAAGGTATAAGAAAACCACAAACCCAAAGGTAGAAGGAGTGTCCAAACTGTCCATATTATTTTTTTGTAGCTTGGATTAATCATCCACTCTCTCCCCCTACCTTTCATCTGTCGGTTAAGTTTATATTTTTATATAACTTTTAATTTATATAGAAACAAAAAAATCGCATCAAATTCTTAAAATTCCCACATTTTAAACCTAATAAATATATACTACCTTTTTCTTTTCTAATAATCTATATTTTTTTGTGCGATATAGTTATTTCAGATAGTTTCTCCAAAATTCCTTTACTTCTGAAATAAAGTACAAAGATCCCGTTATAAGGAACAGGTCATCTACTCTAATCTTTTCCAGTTGCGTGAGAATTGCTTTCTGCCAGTCGCTATTCTGCTCCTTCGATGGATGGTTACTTTCTTCATATAATGTCTTGCTGCTTGCAGCCCTTGGATAGTCAAATGTAACAAAAGTAATTGAAGTTGCCACTTGATCCAATTTAGCAATCATTTTGTCCGTTTTTTTATCAGAAAGTGCTGCAAAGATAATATGTTTTTTCTTATCTTTATAGCGATTAACTAATACATCTACCAGTGCATCGATTCCTTCTTCATTATGCGCCCCATCTACTACGACAAAAGGATTTCCTGACAGAATTTCCAATCGACCAGGCCATTTGGATTGGTATAATCCCTTTCGAATACTATCTTCATTTATGGATTCAAATGTATCCTGCAATATATGGGCACCCATTACAGCTAGTGATGCATTTTCCACTTGGTGCTTACCAAACATGGTAATCTGTAAATCTTCCCATTTAAAAAACATTGACTTTAATTCAAATGATTCACTAGAAGGTGTTGAATGGTATTTATCAATCATAAAGTCCTTATCTAATAGATAGATAGGCGCTTTCCTTTCCATTGCCTGATTTACGATTACTTTTTGAGCACCCTTTTGTTTCACTGCTGCAATAATCGGCGTTTCTGTTTTAATAATGCCAGCTTTTTCAAAGGCGATTTTTTCATAGGTGTCTCCTAAAATCGCTGTATGATCTAATCCTATACTTGTAATAATAGAAAGCAAAGGGGAGATGATATTAGTTGAGTCAAAACGACCACCTAATCCTACCTCATAAATGACAATATCCATTTTATTGATATAAGCAAAATAGTAGAAAGACATCGCTGTAATAATTTCAAATTCAGTTGGTCCGCCAATCTCCATCTGGTCCATTTCTTCGACAATTGGTAATAGTTTATTTGCTAGTGCTAAAATTTCTTCGTCGCTAATTGGTATTCCATTTACGCTAATTCTCTCATTAAATTGTTCGATGTATGGAGAAGTAAAGGTTCCAACTGTTAATCCTGCTTGTTGCAAAATATTTCTTAAATAAGTAACAGTAGATCCCTTTCCATTTGTTCCACCTATATGAACTGTCTTTATCTGTTTTTCCGGATGATTTAGCTTTTCCATCATCATTTCCATTCTTGTTAACCCAGGCTTTATTCCAAAACGCAAACGAGAATGAATCCAATTTAATGCTTCCTCATAATTATGAAACATTGCTACACCCTCTTATAAGATTAATGATTGCCAGTATTTTCTCTAATTAACTTTGGCTAGTATTATGAAAAGTAAATGCTTCATCCATAGAAGAAGGGTGCCTCAAAGGTTTGATAGCGGAGACACCCTTCGTTCTACTATGAAATTAACCTTTTAGTTCATTAATACGTGCTTCAACTGCGGCACGTTTTTCTAAATAATCTTTTTCTTTTGCTTTTTCCTCGTTAATTACTTTTTCTGGTGCTTTTTTTACAAAGCCTTCATTGCTTAATTTCTTTTGAACACGTTCTACTTCTTTATTCCATTTCTCTAACTCTTTATTTAATCGAGCTATTTCTTCTTCCATATTAATTAAACCTTCTAAAGGAAGAATGATTTCAGCACCTGTTACTACAGCCGTCATAGCTTTATCCGGTACAGCAATATCTGTATCAATACTTAATGTTTCCGGGTTGCAGAAACGCTCAATAAAAGATTTATTTTCAAGAAGGGTAGCTTTCACTTCTTCATCTTTAGCTTTTAATAAAATGCTAATTTTCTTACTCATTGGTGTGTTCACTTCTGCACGGCTGTTACGAACAGAGCGAATGATTTCTACTAACAGCTTCATATCATTTGCAGCCTTATCATCTGTAAATGCCGGATTTACTTCTGGCCAGTCTGCAACAGTAATCGATTCGCCAGCATGCGGAAGGTTTTGCCAGATTTCTTCTGTGATAAATGGCATAAATGGATGTAATAAACGCATTGTATTATCAAGCACATACGCTAAAATAGAGCGTGTTGTTAGTTTTGCTGCTTCATCATCACCGTATAATGGAAGCTTCGCCATCTCAATATACCAGTCACAGAAATCATCCCAGATAAAATTATAAAGGACTCTTCCTACTTCTCCAAACTCATAACGATCAGATAGACGTGTCACAGTTTCAATAGTTTCGTTCAATCTCGTTAGGATCCACTTATCCGCAACTGATTTTTCACCTGATAAATCAATCTCATCATACGTTAAACCATCCATGTTCATTAACGCAAAACGGGAAGCATTCCAAATTTTATTCGCAAAGTTCCAAGTAGACTCTACTTTTTCAATACTGAAACGTAAATCTTGACCAGGTGAACTTCCTGTTGATAAGAAATAACGTAAGGAGTCTGCACCATACTTAGCAATTACATCCATAGGATCGACACCATTTCCTAGAGACTTACTCATTTTGCGACCTTGTTCATCCCGAACAAGTCCGTGAATTAATACATCTTTAAATGGTCTTTCCCCAGTAAACTCAATACCTTGGAAAATCATGCGAGATACCCAGAAGAAAATAATATCATATCCAGTTACTAAAGCAGCAGTAGGATAATAGCGCTTATAATCTTCTGCCTCTGTATTTGGCCAGTTTAATGTAGAGAATGGCCATAATGCTGAACTGAACCATGTATCTAATACGTCTGTATCCTGTGTCCAATTTTCTATATCTGCTGGTGCTTCATGGTTTACATAAATTTCACCTGTTTCTTTATGATACCAAGCAGGAATACGATGCCCCCACCAAAGCTGACGAGAAATACACCAATCGCGAATATTTTCCATCCAGCGCATATACGTGTTTTCAAAGCGATTTGGAACAAAGTTAACTTTTTCAGCATCTTTATCTTGCAGGGCGATTGCTTTATCAGCCAATGGCTGCATTTTAACGAACCATTGCGTAGATAGATACGGCTCTACTACTGCACCACTTCGCTCAGAATGACCAACAGAATGCATATGCTCTTCAATTTTGAACAAAACTCCCATTCCCTGTAAATCTTTGACAATTTGCTTACGACATTCGAAACGGTCCATTCCTTCATATTTGCCAGCACGCTCATTCATTGTACCGTCTTCGTTCATTACCAAGATTCTTTCTAAATTATGACGGTTTCCAACTTCAAAATCATTAGGATCATGGGCTGGAGTCATTTTAACAGCGCCTGATCCAAAGTCCATTTCCACATAATCATCCGCAACAATCGGAATTTCTCTGCCTACGATCGGAAGAATTACTTTTTTACCAATTAAATGCTGGTATCTTTCATCTTTCGGATGAACAGCAACACCTGAATCGCCTAACATTGTTTCTGGACGAGTTGTTGCTATTTCAATATATCCAGATCCATCTGCTAAAGGATATTTCATATGATAAAAGGCACCTTGTACATCCTTATAGATTACCTCAATATCAGAGAGTGCAGTTTTGGTAGCTGGGTCCCAGTTGATAATATATTCTCCGCGGTAGATAAGCCCTTTCTTATATAAAGAAACGAACACTTCACGAACTGCTTTGGATAGCCCTTCATCTAATGTGAATCTTTCACGAGAATAATCTAATCCTAGACCTAATTTAGACCATTGGGCACGAATATGACTTGCATATTCCTCTTTCCATTTCCATGTTTCTTCTACAAATTTTTCACGACCAAGATCATATCTGCTTATATTTTGGGCGCGCAGCTTTTCTTCTACCTTTGCCTGGGTAGCAATACCGGCATGGTCCATTCCAGGTAACCATAATACATCATAACCTTGCATTCTTTTCATTCTTGTTAAAATATCTTGTAATGTTGTATCCCACGCATGCCCTAAATGCAGTTTACCTGTTACATTTGGAGGCGGGATTACGATTGTATAAGGCTTTTTTCCTTCATCTGGCTTTGCCTCAAAAAATTTGCCTTCTAACCACCAATCATAGCGACCCTTTTCAATACTTGCTGGATCATACTTTGTCGGCATGGAGATTTCTTTCATTTCCATCCTAATTTCCTCCTAATCGTGTTCCTTTGTACTTTTTAAAGCAAATAAAAAACTCCACTCGTCTTAAAAGGACGAATGGAGTTTGTTCGCGGTACCACCTTTTTTCCAATACAAAATAGGTATTGGCTCTTTAAAAGATGATATCGGATACTGTCCGTCTTTTACTAATAAGCACACCGTTCGCAAAAGAAGCTCGAGGGCTACCTTCCAATGGGTTGAATAGAAATCTCGCAGCTGTTGATTTCCTCTCTTTGAAACAACTTACATTGTACTACTCCCTGTCATTGCTTTAATAATTTATTTTATATATGCTATACTACCGAAAATAACTTAATCTCGTCAATAAGGATTGCCTAAATTTTTTAATTTTATTCATTTCCTTTTTTGTTTGTCTTTACTTTATATACATGTGAAAAAATGGTGACAATTATTACACCCAATAATAATAGACCCAAGTTTTTTAATCCTGGGTCTCTGCTTGTTCCGCAGCATCCTGCTGTGCTTTTTTTTGTCTTTCTATCTCATCCACTCGCATAACAACATATTCAGTATTTTTTAAAAGCCAATATTGTTTAAGCAGCTTTTGAACATATTTTCGTTCATTAATGTCTTTCTTATTTGCTTTCATATATTTCTCACAAACTCGAATAATGGGGCCTGGATGAGCTAAATAACTTAAAAACAATAGCATTTCATCGTATTTTAACGGATTATGCTTAAAGTACGTATATAGCCACTCAATACATTCATCGTTCTGCTTCGGTCCCGTTTTTAATGAGCGTGCGAGAAATGGAAGTAAATCATGACTGGCCGTTCCATACTTAGCTTTTTCAAAATTAGTAAAGTAGCCATATCCTCTATCATCATAAAGAAAATGCTCTGGTGACAGTTTCCCATGAATAATGGAGACTCTTGCCTTTTCATCTTCTTTCGTTTCCTCATACCATTCTTTTAGCTTTGTTTCCGAATAGATCAACGCCTGCCGAATATCATGGTAATACAGACAGAACATTAATTCAAATGGTGACATATACTCTTTACTTTCGCATAGCTCAATAAAGCCATTTAAAAACTCTTGTTCTTTTTCAATATCTAACTGTGTATTTTCAAAATGCTCCTGTCGATCTTCCTTCTCAATTTTCACTTCCTTCGAAGATAAAATATGAAGGCGTGCAAGCTCGCGAAACATTTGCTGATGCTTCCTGGAATAATTCTCTCTTTCCTCATTTGGTAACCAGGGCATTAAGTAGAACAGCTTATTATCATAAAAAATAGCGTATCTACCATCTACAGCTGGATAGATCGGAACAATCCGATTATAGCCTTTTTGATATAGCATTCGAATATGACGGGTGAAATCAGCACCGTGATGAGGATCCATTCGTTTCAAAGCAAAAGTTCCTTTATTACTGTAAATCTTCGCTACTTTTCCGAACTCCTCTACAAAATTCGGTTCGACTGCATATGGCTTCAAAATCGGTGTATACTTCTTTAATATGTTTTGTTCATTCATATCCGCCCACACTTTCTCATAAAGTGAAACTGCCATCTTCTCCGTTTCTATCGATGGTTAGTTGACGATTCGGGCATTTACCATATATTCGATTAACAATCGACTCTGTTTTGTTTTCCTTCCAATTCCTTTCACTCTCTTACCGTTTAAACTTCAAGAATAAAAGACGGGTGAAAAGTCAAGAAAAACAGTCAAGCAGGATTTTCTCCTGCCTGCTGTTTGTGCCCTATTTCTCTACAAAATTCCCAGGAATATATAGAACTTGCCCCTCATATATATCTTGATTTGCTTCCATGCGATTTTCTTTTAACAATGCATGGATATTTACATTGTATCGGTCACTTAATTTTTCTAATGTATCGCCTTGCTGTACAATACAAACTTTCACTTTTGTATGCTTCTCTTCTTCTTTTCTAGCAAAAAATTCTGTAAAAGTAAGAGACTTTGTCTTATTAAAAAGGCCTTTCTTCTTTTTAGGCTCCTCATTAGGAGAAGAAGATGATTCTTCTAGTTCTTCTTCTTCCATAACAACCTCTTCTTGCTTTGCTTCAGAGGAGGACTCGTGATCCGGTTTCTGGAAAACTTCTTCTGCAGTAAATACTTTTTCTTCACTACGTAATATGGAAACTTTCATCTCTGGTTCTGCAGGAGCAGCCTCCTCCTCTTTTCTAACTTCCTCAGAAAAATAAGGGATCTTTGTATGTTCGTTTGTGCTCCATTCATCATCCTCTTCTGGAGTCTTTCTAACCTCTAGTTCGAAGGAAGAATATAAGTCATCCTCTGTTTCCTTCTCTTCACGTAATTCCTCTAGTAAGGGACTAACATTTTGAAATGGACTAACGGCAATTTCAACAGGTTCTTCTATGGAATCAGTTAAAACCTCCTCTTCTTCCTTCGAATGATCCCGTATTAGTTCCACTACTTCTTCCTCTTCTTGCGTATGCCGTGCTACTTCCAATTCTTCTTCCCTTTCCTCTTCCGCTATATCCTCCTCCACTTCTTCTGAAGCCAAGCCAGAAATAGTTAAATCAGCCGTTAAATTTAAGCAGCTTCTTTCGGGAAAAACATAATCAAAAGTATCAATCTCGATTTCCACATCATCAAGACTTGTCACTCTTTCAAGAGGAATCGTAATATCGACAGGGAAATGGTGTAAAAATTCACATACCCCTTCCTCTCTCTCCATAACAGAATGCACTAATTTAGGAGCTTTAAAAACCTCCTCCTCTTCTTGTTCCCCTTCATTGTAGCGCTTGTATTCACCACTAAGCTCTAAAGAGCCTTGAATGATAATATACTGATCGTTCTCTTGGATTGTTATATTGGGATCAAGTGAAATGGAAAGCAGATCTGCTACTTCCTGTCCTTTTTGAAACCAGACGGACTCTTCCAACGAAAACCGTAAAATAGACGAATTTTCTTGAGACAAAGCGACTCCTCCTCTCATTCCTTTCACGTGTATATCACTATTGTCTTTAAAAACTTATGATTATCTGTAACACTTTATGAATATTTCTTTTATTTGTTTAGCTAAGAAAGAATCGAACTTTAACAAAAATCTAATTTTTCTGAATTTATACACCAAATTGTTAAAACTATTTATAATTCTAGCCGTTTTTTCCTATTAGGGTCCGATATAATAAAAGAAGATTTTGTAAGTTAACAAAATTACTTAAATTGGAAACGCAGAAATTCTGCATTTTATGAAAGAGGAGGTTTTATGATGGCTTTTTCTGTGTTAATGTATCACGAAATAAGAAAAGAGGAAGATTTTCAAGCAGCAGAACAACATCCCATTGATGTCAAACAAGCATATAAGGATTTCTTGCCCTCTCCCCTTTTCATTACACTAGAAAAATTTGAACAACAAATGGAGTATTTGTTTCACAATGGTTTCCACACTTTATCTTTAGAGGAAGTAAAGGCATATTATGAAAGAGGCAATCCCTTACCGGAAAAATCAATATTACTTACTTTTGATGACTGCTTTCAATCCATCAAAGAATATGCATACCCGATTCTCAAAAAATATCAATTTCACGCAACAGCATTTGTGGTAACAGGATGGCTGCATGATAATAAACGTATATTTGTAAAAGATAAATCTGTATGTTTATCTGCAAGGGACCTAGAGGAAATGAAAGACGTATTTGAATATGCTAACCATACACATCATATGCATATACGTACAAGTGAGTCAGAAAGTCTATTAATGACATCTCGTAAAGAAACCTTTGCCAAAGATCTAGATGAATGCAACAATCATATTCTAATCAACCATAAAAATGTATTTGCCTATCCATTTGGCCTATTTAACGAATCCAATGTACTCACTTTAAAAGAAAAAGAATTTAAACTTGCATTCACTTGTGAAAATGGTCACAATGATATGCAGACTAATCCTCTTTTACTAAAAAGAAATGCCATTCCTTATTTAATAGACTTAGAGGCATTTAAAAAAATTATAACTATTTAGGAGAAAAATGATGAAAAAAATATGGACCCTATCCTTCATACTCGTTTTCGTTTTAGTTGCTGCTGCTTGTGGAAAGACAACAGCAACTAAAACAAATGATCAAAAAAGTAACACGACTGAAAAACCATCCGGGGAAGAACTAACGATCGGCATTTTGCCCGCAGAATCAGCAATACCGATTATTTTGGCAAAAGAAAATGGCTACTTTGATAAAGAAGGACTAAAGGTTTCCATCAAATCCTTCTCTGCTCCTACTGATCGAAATGTTGCCATCCAAGCGAATGAAGTAGACGGGACAATCGCAGATGTCATGACAGCAGCAGCTTTTATGGAGAATGGCATAAAGATGAAGATTACTTCTGATATAAGTGAAGATTTTAAAATTCTCTCCTCTCCAAACTCAGGAGTGACAGAGATGAAAGAGTTAGATGGTAAAAATGTTTCACTTGTCCCGAATTTTATCTTGGAATATATTATGGATGATTTTGCAGCGAAAGAAGACTTCACTTATAATATCGTGGAAATCCCTTCTTTTTCTGGCCGTGCGGAAGCACTTATGGCAGATAAAGTGGATGGAGTAGTTTTTACAGAACCACAGGCTAGCATGCTAGTCAGCCAAGGAGCTCACCTTTTAGGAAGCTCAACAGATGCAGGGATTAAAGGAGGAACCATTTTATTTTCAGATGAACTAATATCCTCTAAACCAGCAGATATCAAAGCTTTTTATAAAGCTTATAATAAAGCTATTGACTATATGAACAATACAAAAGCTAAGGAATATGCTGATATATTAACTAAATACCAATTTCCTGATGCTATGAGCAATTATTTATCAACAAAAGAAAGCTTTCCTTATGCCAGTGTAGTGCCAAAAAATTCCTTTGATTCGATTGTTCAATGGACAAAAGAGAAAGGGCAAATTAAAGAAAGCTATTCCTATGAAGATTTAACAGACTTTACTTTGTTGCCAAATTAAAAAGTATACTTTTTAGGAAAAACAGAATACAAGTAGACTGATTTAATTTGTTTACGAATACTATTCATAGTAGATTCTCCTTGCTGTGTATTGATTGCAGTTGATATATGCAGCATATAGGAGGATCTTCTTTATAACTAATCCCACAGGAATACTCCTATGGGGCTGCGCGAAGTACATGCTGATGTGCTCCCCCCAGCCTACTTTCTTAAGTTAAATGGAACAAATTAACGCCTTCCCTCTAAACTATATGTATCTCTCTTTACTTATAATTCCAAGGTGTCATTTTTAATTCTAGTTTATCTAATAAAATAAATAGCAATAAACCAATACATCCTAAGGCTACAATTCCTGCGAACATTTCTTCATAATTCATTTTTGTCCAGGCGCTGATAATATAGTAGCCAATTCCATATGTCGTTGCATAGTTTTCGGCAAAAAATAAGGTTGCTAAACTAATCCCTATGCTGATTCTTATCCCCGTAAATATCGCAGGTAGTATGCTTGGAAAAATTAAATAAATGAATTGCTGAAAAATAGCTGCCCGATAGCCGTTCATCACTCTGAAATAGCTTGCCGGTATTTGTAAGACACCATCTCTGACAGACAAAATGATTTGAAAAATAATAATCCAAATAATTAACATGATTTTAGACTCGTTTCCTAAACCATACAAAATCATAAATATCGGTAAAAATGCTACTTTGGGAATTGGATATATATAATATAAAAAAGGGGATAGCCATGTATTAACTCTCTTATTTTTCCCTAAAATAATTCCCATGGGAATACCTATTACCAAAGAAATAAATAATGCAATGAAAATTCTTAACAAACTGGCTCCTGAATGAAGAAGCAATATATATTTGTTGTGCCACATATAGGTAACTGTTAAAAGCGGAGATGGGATGGTGTGAGACTGGAGGAGAAAATAGACAATATACCAAAATAAACCGACACTTATAAAACCTAAGAATAGTTGATTCACGATGATTTTTTTTATAATGTTCTTCATACCTCTACCACCGCTAATCTTTTTCGGACTTCAATACAAGCCTTATAGAAGGACAGATTTTCTTTTGCTCTCTCTACTCCAAATAGGGGATTTTCGATCATCTCGATATCACCATTATCTTGTAGCAATAAAATATACTCCCCAAGAAGGACTGCCTCTTCAATATTATGCGTAACAAACAATAACGTGGTCTGCCGTTTTTCCACCTGCTCAGCAATTAACTGTTGAATTTGTTCTTTTGTCATTTCATCTAATGTAGATGTTGGTTCATCCATTAGCAACAAATCAGGTTTATTAATAAGTGTTCTTGCTAAAGCTACCCTTTGCTGCTGCCCTCCACTTAACTCCGTTGGATATTTATTCTCCATCCCACTTAATCCCACTTCTCTCATTAATGCTGTTACACTTTCCTTTATTTCCTGTTTTGTTTTTCTTTTATCTAACTTTAAAGGCATTGAAATAGAATCAAAAACTTTTAACCAAGGAAAAAGGCCTAAATCTTGAAACATAAAGCCAATATCCTTTTGTGGTTGCTGGATTTTCTTCCCATCCATTAATACTTCTCCCTCCGTTGGGCTTAAGAAACCAGCGAGAAGATGGAGAAGTGTACTTTTCCCCACTCCAGACTTACCAATTAAAGCATATGATTTGCCCTTTTCTAAATCCAAATTGATTTTATGTAAGATAGTAGTATGATCATACGTAAAACTAACGTCCTGCATCTTTATAAATGAATCCATAAAAATCCCTTCTTGTCCTATTAATAGTTGCATCATAACATACTATTTCCCTTCATAAAGTGGCAAAAAATCGACAGTTCTAGGTAATTTGAATACATAGAAAGATGGGATCAAGTAAAACAACCTAAAATCCCGATAAATTGCCATGGGGATTTTAGGCTGTTTTATTTTGCTATAACGAATAAGTTACTTTACAGTTTTATTTAAGCCTTCAACGTAGAAAAAGCTTGTTCAGCAGCACGAATCGTGTGCTCAATATCCTCATCCGTTAATGCTGTAGATAAAAACATCCCTTCAAATTGAGAAGGAGGAAGAAATACGCCTTGTTCTAACATACTATTATAAAAGGCTGCAAAGTAATCTAGATTAGATGTTTTTGCACTTTCATAATCTTTTACATCTTCATTAGTAAAGAAGAAACCAATCATAGAGCCAGCGCGATTTACTGTGAACGGAATCTCATATTTTGCAGCTGCTTCTTTTAAGCCTTCTTCTAAACGGTCCGCTTTTCGGATAAACTCTTTATACGTATCTTTTGTTAATTGCGATATTGTTTCAAAACCTGCTGTCATTGCAAGTGGATTACCAGATAAGGTACCAGCTTGGTATATTGGTCCGCTTGGCGCAATTTGGTTCATAATTTCCGCTTTTCCACCATATGCACCAACAGGTAATCCTCCACCAATTACTTTTCCGAGACAAGTTATATCAGGTGTAATGCCAAAATAGCCTTGCGCGCATCCGTAGTCCACACGAAATCCTGTCATGACTTCATCAAAAATAAGTAAAGCACCATATTCTGTTGTCACATCACGCAAACCTTGCAGGAACCCTGGCTTCGGAGGAACAACTCCCATATTTCCCGCAACCGGCTCCGCAATAATAGCTGCAATGTCTTCGCCATACATAGAAAAGGCGTATTTTACGCTCTCTAAATCATTATAAGCAACCGTAATCGTATTTGCTGCAACGCTTTCAGGCACTCCAGGACTATCTGGTAAACCAAGTGTCGCTACCCCAGATCCTGCTTTAATAAGCAAGGAATCGCCATGACCATGATAACAACCTTCAAACTTCAGAATTTTATTTCTCCCCGTATAGCCTCGAGCTAAACGGATTGCACTCATTGTAGCCTCTGTGCCAGAAGAAACCATCCGAACGATTTCGATACTAGGCACTCGTTCTTTTACAAGGGCAGCAAGTTCGTTTTCAATTAACGTTGGTGCTCCAAAACTAGTTCCTTTTTCAGCAACTTTTTTAATACCCTCGACTACTCGATCATCAGCATGTCCTAAAATAAGCGGCCCCCATGATAAAACATAGTCAATATATTCATTGCCATCAATATCGTAGATTTTAGAGCCTTTCCCTGCCTCCATAAACACTGGGTTTCTTTTAACAGATTTAAAAGCACGGACAGGGCTATTTACCCCTCCTGGCATTAATTCTACTGCTTCTTTATATGCAGCTTCTGATTTTTGATAGGAACGCATTTATCTTTCCTCCTTTATTGTTCTTTTAACATACGTGCAACATCTTTAGCAAAATACGTAATAATTAAATCTGCTCCAGCACGTTTCATACTAATCATTGTTTCCATTATAATTCTATCTTCCTCAATCCAGCCATTTTGTGCCGCAGCTTTTACCATGCTGTATTCTCCACTTACATTATAGGTAACAATCGGCAGATTCCATTCATTTTTCATATCACGAACAATATCTAAATAAGGAAGACCTGGCTTAACAATAAGAAAATCTGCTCCTTCTGCTACATCACTTTCAGCTTCTCTAAATGCTTCCAGACGATTAGCGGGATCCATTTGATAGGCTTTGCGATCTCCAAATTGTGGAGTACTATCAGCAGCTTCACGGAATGGACCATAAAAGGCAGAAGCGTATTTTACAGCATAACTCATAATTGGTATATCAATGAATCCAGCTTCATCTAACCCTTTTCTAATCGCAGCTACAAAGCCATCCATCATATTAGAAGGGGCAATAATATCCGCTCCAGCTTCTGCTTGGCTTACTGCAGCCTTCACAAGTAATTCTAATGATTCATCATTAAGCACTCTTCCAGCTTCAATTACTCCACAATGTCCGTGGCTAGTATATTCACATAAGCATGTATCTGCAACGACAATCATTTCCGGATAGTTAGCTTTAATGTATTTGATACCTTCCTGAACAATACCATGATCATGAAATGCTTGCGTTCCACATTCGTCTTTTTCCTTTGGAATACCGAATAATAACACAGATTTGATTCCAAGCTCTTGAACCTCATCCATCTCTTCCTTCAATCGATCAATGGAAAACTGATAAATACCAGGCATAGAGGAAATTTCAGTTTTACTATTTTCTTCTTCTGTAATAAAAATCGGATAAATTAAATCATCCAGATGTACATATGTTTCTTTCACTAATGCTCTCATATTGGCAGATTGTCTTAATCTGCGATGACGTTTAAATTCAACCATGTTCTTACCCCCAACTTAATTTGTTAAATACTGCACTAAATGTTCCAGAATACTATCTGTTGTATATGGTTTTGCTGTGATTGTTACATGCATTCCATAGCTGTGCAAGGTTTCTGTTGTGATTGGTCCAATACTAATCACGATACACCTTTCCACCCTATCAATCAATTGATGTTTTTGGATGATTTGCATAAAATGATGGGCGGTGGAGGAGCTGGTAAACAGTAATACCTCTATATCATTTTCCTTTACTTCATTAACAAGCAATTCTTCACTTTCTAGCGGGAAATACGTTTCATACAATATAGCTTCATCTACTTGTAAACAGGCTTTCTTTAATTGCTCTGCTAGAAATTCTCTTGATCTGTTTCCTTTTATAATTAGAATTCTCTGTTGTTTTTCCAAAATGGCTGCAAACTCTTTGGCAAACTGTTCAGCAACAAAATCTGTCGGCATAAAATCAGCTTGATACCCATATCCCGCAATAGCAGCTGTTGTCTTTTCGCCAATAACAGCAATTGGAGCTACAAGGGTTAATTCTAATCTGTTCATTTCTTTAAAAAAAGCATCTACTCCATTACGGCTCGTAAAGACAAGCCAATCATATGCTTTATTTTTTAAAGAAGCAATTACTCCATCTGGAAGTTGTTTTTCTCGAAACGCGATTAAAGGCACTTCAACCGGAATACCGCCTAGATCAATAATCTGCTTTGATAACACACTCGCTTGTTTTTTTGATCGAGGGACGAGAATTTTTTTTCCAAGAAGCAGATTAGCCATCGATAACATTCTCCTCTTTCAACCGATCAATTAAGGCCTTCGCACCTTTGTCTGTTAAAATGGCTGCTGCTTGCTCCCCTACTTCTACTGGGTTTTTTCCCGATACTTCTTCCTTGTATATCTGTTTGCCATCAGGTGAAATAACTAATGCTGTTAATGACACTTCATCTTTTTCTACTTGTGCAAACCCTGCAATCGGAACTTGGCAGCCGCCTTCCATACGCTGTAAAAAGGCTCTTTCTGCATAAACAGTACGCGTCGTATCTTGGTTGGACAGCTTGCTTAAAAGTTCCAATACCTCTTTATCATCTTCGCGGCATTCAATAGCAAGGGCACCTTGGCCAACTGCCGGTAAGCATACTTCAGGCTCTAGAAACTCTGTCACTACATCGCTTGTCCATCCCATTCTCGCTAACCCAGCAGCAGCTAATATGATGGCATCATATTCTTCTGTTTCTAGCTTATTTAGACGGGTGTCTATATTTCCGCGAATCCATTTGATTTCAAGATCAGGACGAACTGCAAGTAATTGAGCACCTCTTCGCAAGCTGCTTGTCCCAATGACTGCCCCTTCTCTTAAATCTTTTAAAGGAATATGATTTTTACTAATCAAAGCATCTCGATAATCCTCACGCTCAGGAATACAGCCAATGGTTAATCCTTTTGGAAGCTCAGCCGGCATATCTTTCATACTGTGAACAGCAATATCAATTTCCTTATCCAGCATACTTTGCTCGATTTCTTTTACAAATAGCCCCTTTCCTCCAACCTTGGATAAAGTGACATCGAGCACAACATCTCCCTTGGTAACCACTTCTTTCACTTCAAATTCAAAAGAAGAATCTAATTTCTTCAGCTGATTAATTACCCAATTTGTCTGAGTAATAGCAAGCTTACTTTTCCTCGAACCAACAATTATTTTACGCATAAAAAGTACCTCCAACATATTTCCGTTATGTAGTCTTCCTTTTAATAATGAAAGGTGGAAAAATTACCTACTAACAAGAAATTAATTAACATAATTAAAAAACTAGCAATATTTAAGAGGGCAATATTTTTCCCCCTCATTTTTCGAGAAACTCGTAAGTACAAAAAGCTGCTATATACGAGTAACACAATAAAGGAGCTGATAATTTTCGGATCATACCAGAGAAAATCAGGTTTTTGAATAATGGCCCATTGCACCCCAAGAATTAAGCCAATTAATAATAATGGTACACCAAACACGCTTAATAAGTAAGATATATGTTCTAGTTTGGCTAAATCGGCGATCCGCATTACCCTCCTTCCCCATTTTTTCTGTTTCAATAAATCATATTGTATACAATAAAGGACAGAAAGAATAAAAGAGATCGTAAACATTCCATAGGCTAAAAGGGCCGCTGTCACATGAATGAACAGTAACTCAGAAACAACCTGTTCCACATGAATTCTGGCAGAATCTCGTGCAGGAGCAAAAGTATGTATTGCCATAACAATAAATCCGACTACATTTGTAAAAAATACAATAAAATCAATTTCCAGCCACTTATTTATTACCAAAGAAAAGGTTACCAATACCCAAGAATAAAAGTATAATCCTTCCATAATTGTGAGAATCGGAAACCTATTCATCTCCACTATATAGATAATTAAGAAAGATGATTGTAATATCCAGACAAATAAAAGTAACCAGAAAGCGACTCGATTTGCTCTCTGGTTATTATGCATAAAATCAAAAAAATATAATAGCACAGATAACGCATAAAGAATAATCGTGAATTCATGGAGTCTAGTCATAAATATATCCTGCATCAGCGCTTCCCCTTTGAACATAAAAGATCATAATACCAAGTTTTTCAACTTAATATAACTCTTATTTCTATAACCCCATCTATATTTTAACCTAAGAAAAGGAAAGTGAAACTACGACCCGAAAAGTTTATTATCGGATGACAAAGAAAGAAATCAAGAGCTCATTCACATTAGGCAGTAATTAAAACATTATCTCAATCATACTTGAATAGACGGCTGTGCAATTGGAGAAAATGCTTCTTTCTCTTCTTTCTTTCCTATATCGCTCGCTTCTTTCGGTGCATCGGCTTCTAAATTGAAGATTTTCATAAAAAGCTGCATTGATTGATCTGCATTCGGTTGAGCCGCTAATTCCTTCGCTTGAAGAATTGGATCTTTTAACATTTGATTCACAATACTCTTCGTATGCTTATTTAAAATCTTTCTTTCTCTTTCAGTAAGGTTAGGAAGTTTTCGATCTAGACTTTTCATTGTTTCACTTTGAATAGCAAGTGCCTTTTCGCGAAGAGCAGAAATGACTGGCACCACACCTAATAAGTGAAGCCATTGATTAAACTCGATAATTTCTGCCTCTATCATGATCATAATCTTTTCTGCTACTTTTTGTCGTTCTTGCAGATTCGCTTCTACAATTCCTTCTAAATCGTCAATATCATAAAGAAATACGCTATCTAATTCCGCGATTTCAGGATCTAAATCTCTTGGCACAGCAATATCAACCATGAATAGTGGATTCCCTTTACGAATTTTCTCCACGCCCTTCATCATTGCCTTTGTAATGACAAATGCATTAGACCCTGTTGAACTAATCACAATATCTGCATCTATTAAAGCACATTGTAGTTCATTCATCGGTTTGGCTTGACCTTCGAAACGATGCGCAAGTACTTCTGCTTTTTCAAATGTGCGATTTATCACAGTTACGTTTTTTGCTCCATTGCTATACAGATTCTGAATAGCAAGCTCGCCCATCTTTCCTGCACCTAATATAAGGACATTCTTATTTAGCAAGGTACCAAATATTTTTTTCGCCAATTCTACCGCAGCATAACTTACAGATACAGCGTTCGCACCGATATCTGTTTCTGTATGTGCTTTTTTCGCAAAGGTAATAGCTTGCTTAAATAATTGATTAAACACCGATCCAGTCGATTTAATGGATTGCGCTGTTAAGAAGCTAGTTCGTATCTGCCCTAAAATCTGTGTTTCTCCAACCACCATGGAATTTAAGCCACATGTCACTTGGAATAAGTGGTTTAATGCACCATCTTGTTCATACACAAATAAATAAGGAACAAACTCTTCTTGTTCCAATTGAAACCACTCTGCTAAAAATTGTTTAATATAATAGCGACCAGTATGAAGCTGATCTACTACTGCATATATTTCCGTACGATTACATGTTGAAATAATCACATTTTCTAAAATGCTTTTTTTATGTTGTAATTGATTCATAGCTTCCCCTATTTGCTCTGAATCAAATGTTAAACGTTCACGAATTTCTACTGGGGCCGTTTTAAAATTTAGTCCGACAGCTACTATATGCATTTCTTTGTGACACCCCCAAAGTAAGTTATACCTAATTATTCCTATTGAATTTTTTTAAACCTTTTATATAAACGGATTAAATTATAATAATTATTAACATGTAGTTATTATAACAAAATCATTTCAAAAATGGGTAACAATTTGCCTATTAATTGTGAACAAATTGTGAATTCATATGGTAAGATATAGTATTGATAATAGAAAAAGAATTATACTTACGTTATTTACTATAATAGTTTGTACTTCTTTTGCAAAATTATCGTTATTTTATTCGTTTTTTTGTACAATATTGCACTTTACTCATTGTACAGTAACAAAAATCTTCTATGTATTCAAGCTTAGTTTTTTGGAAGTGGAGGAAATAATGAAAACACAAAAATGGTTCTCTGGTATCGTATTAATCGGTTTTGGATTTTATTTTATCTTAAAGGAATTTGATATTACTATTCTACCCAATCTGTACACTTGGCCAACCCTATTAATTATCATTGGGATTGCTTTTCTTTTTCAAGGTTATGGAGGAAAGGATTATGGCGTTATTTTGCCAGGTGTGATTTTAACTGGCTTTGGTTTACACTTTCACTTAGTAAATAAACTTGCTATTTGGCCTGATCATACGGGCACTTTTATTCTAATTATCGCTCTTGGCTTTATTCTTCAAAATCAAAAAACAGGGCAAGGCTTATTAAACGGTCTTCTTTTTCTTTTGTTAGCTGTTCTTTTGCTTTTCTATCAAGAAATTCTTGGTTCGCTAACATTCTTAAAAATAAGTCCTCATACGTTAAATAATTTAATACCTATTTTATTCATTATCTTGGGGGGATATTATTTAGTTTCGAAAAAGAGGAAATAATGATGTTCGTACATAATACATGAGAATAACTCACAAGCATGATTCCTGTTCGCTTTCCGCGGGTTGGACGTCTTTTTAGGCTTGCTATTCAGGATATTATTTCATTTATAAACAAATATAAAAAAACGACTCACTTTTCAACCTAGCTAGCTGATGTGAGTCGCTTTTTTTATTTATTAGCTAAATGCTCTAGTAATGACCAAACTTTATCTTTTCCTTCTCCAGTTTCAGATGAGAATAGGATAAGGTAATCATCTGCACTTAGTCCTAATGTTTCTTTTGTAACTTTTAAATGTTTTTGCCATTGAGATTTGGATATTTTATCGGCTTTTGTCGCAATAACCACACATGGAATCCCATAATACTTTAAAAAGTCGTACATTAAAATATCATCAGCAGTTGGCGGATGGCGAAGATCCGTAATTAAAACTACTGCTTTTAATTGTTCTCTAGAGGTGAAATACGTTTCCAGCATTTTCCCCCATGCTTCTCGTTCCTTTTTCGAAACCTTTGCATATCCATAACCAGGTACATCTACAAAGTGCATGATTTCATTAATTAAGTAAAAATTTAATGTTTGTGTTTTCCCTGGCTTCGAGGAAATGCGAGCTAATGCTTTTCGCCCAAGCATGCGATTAATGAAGGAAGATTTACCAACATTCGATCTACCCGCTAAAGCAAACTCTGGCAGATTTCCTTCAGGATATTGGTTTGGTTTTACGGCACTAATTACTATTTCTGCTTGATTTACTTTCAAAGATTTACACTTCCGTTCAACGCGTGTTTTAATACTTCATCTACATGTGAAACAAGGATAAAGTCTAGTTCTTCTCTTACACTTTCAGGAACATCATCGATATCCTTCGCATTATCTTTCGGGATAATAATTGTCTTTAACCCAGCACGGTGAGCACCAAGAGATTTTTCCTTTAATCCTCCAATTGGAAGAACACGCCCTCTCAATGTTACTTCTCCCGTCATTCCAACCTCTTTCTTGATTGGCTTTCCAGAAAGAGCAGAAACAAGTGCGGTTACCATGGTGATTCCTGCTGATGGGCCATCCTTTGGTACAGCACCTTCTGGAACATGAATATGAATATCATATTTCTCATGGAAATTCGCATCAATGCCCAGCTCTTCCGATTTAGAACGTATATAGCTGAATGCCGCTTGGGCAGATTCCTTCATTACATCCCCTAATTTTCCCGTTAAGACTAATTTACCTTTTCCAGGCGCCAAGGATACTTCAATTTGCAAAGTATCACCACCAACTGTAGTATAGGCAAGACCAGTTGCTACGCCAACTTGATCCTCTTCCTCAGCTTGACCATAATGAAAAATTGGCTTACCAAGGAAATCCTCTACATTTTTAGCTGTGATAACGACTTTTTTCTTCTCAGCTGTTACAATCATTCTTGCTGTTTTGCGGCAAATTGTAGCTAATTGCCTTTCTAAAGTACGAACTCCTGCTTCTCTAGTATAGAGACGAACAATTTTTTGGAGTCCGTCTTCTCTAATTTGGAGCTGTGCTTTCGATAATCCATGCTCTTTAATTTGTTTAGGCAATAGATGATCTTTCGCAATATGAATTTTCTCGATTTCTGTATATCCAGCTATCGAGATAATTTCCATTCTATCACGTAATGGACCAGGAATGGTAGCTAAATTATTAGCTGTTGCGATAAACATAACTTTCGATAAATCATAAGTTTCTTCAATATAATGATCACTGAAGTTGTGGTTTTGTTCTGGATCAAGTACTTCTAGCATGGCTGATGAAGGATCGCCTCGGAAATCATTAGACATTTTATCAATCTCATCTAATAAAAATACCGGATTAATGGTTTCTGCCTTTTTCATTCCTTGAATGATTCTTCCTGGCATCGCCCCAACGTAAGTTCGTCTATGACCTCTAATTTCTGATTCATCACGCACACCACCTAAAGAGATGCGGACAAAATTACGGTTTAAGGAGCGAGCTATAGAACGAGCAAGACTGGTTTTCCCCACTCCAGGAGGTCCAGCAAGACAAAGAATAGGGCCTTTCAAAGAATTTGTCAGCTTTTGTACAGCTAAATACTCCAATACCCTTTCTTTTACCTTTTCTAGTCCATGGTGATCATCATTAAGGATTTTTTCTGCCTTAATAAGATCCAAATCATCTTCTGTTGCATTGGTCCATGGTAATGCCAAGAGCCAGTCAATATAATTGCGGATGACAGAACTTTCTGCAGAGGTAGAAGGAATTTTTTCATAGCGATCTAATTCCTTTAATGCTGTTACCTTTACATGGTCTGGCATGCCCGCCTCTTCAATTTTTTCAAGCAGTGTACTTACTTCGCCAGTTTTGCCATCCTTGTCACCTAATTCTTTTTGAATGGCTTTCATTTGTTCGCGTAAATAATATTCCTTTTGTGTTCTTTCCATTGATTTCTTTACGCGCTGACCTATTTTCTTCTCGAGGTTTAACACCTCTTTTTCATTTTGAATAATGTCGATAACATAATTCATTCTCTGCTTATTATTTAAAGTTTCTAAAATTTGCTGTTTTTCTTTTAATTTAATTGGTAGATGGGAAGCAATAATATCGGCCATTCTGCCCGGCTCTTCCATATCGGAAACAGCTGCATATGTTTCATGCGATATTTTTTTAGAAATTTTTATGTATTGCTCAAAATATTGAAGCATTGTTCTCATTAATGCCTCATCTTCTACGTCTTTGGTAGTTTCTTCTTCAAACAAACGTAGTCTTGCAGCAAAATAACCATCTTCCTCCATCAATTCTTCTAATTCTGCTCTTTGTACCCCTTCAACAAGAACTCTAATTGTTCCATTTGGCAGCTTTAACATTTGCTTCACTTTTGTTAAAGTTCCCATTTTATATAGATCCTCTTCTTCAGGTTCATCTATATCCATATCTTTTTGCATTGTAAGAAAAATTAAATGGTCTTCTACCATTGCTTTTTCGAGAGCTTGCACTGACTTATCACGACCAACATCTAAATGAAGCACCATCGTTGGATAAACCAGTAAACCCCGAAGCGGCAGGAGGGGGACTATTGTTTTTTTATTTTCCTCCATCACGTTGCACCTCCAGCTTTAAAAATCTCTTTCCTTATATCGCCTATTTCTAATCATTATTTACCACATAGGCTCCCTTTGCATTCTAATGCTTTGTACAATTCTATCTTATTTATGAAAATGTGTCTATTAACTAGGGTTATTAGACAAGCCGTAAAAATAGAACTACTTTTCGCCTTCGTTTTTTTGCTAATCCTTATTAAAATAGCTCATTAAAGAAAGCAGAAAGATAAAAAGAAAAGATTGCAATTAAAAACAAGCCTTCCTTATTTAAAATGGCTTATTTAGACGATTTCCATTCAAGAAAAAAGACTGTTTATGCTAACACATATATATTCAATTATATAATAATAATTGGATTTAAGAAAATATAGCCTTATTTTAAAAGGATATTTCTGCACGAAAAACTATAAAGCTTGTTTAGGCTATTTTCCCACAAAAAAAACGCCGACTAACTCTCCCTATACAGAATTAGCCGACAGTGACAATGCTTAATTTAATTAGCATTTTAGCTTAAAATTATATACTCTCTTTCTTTGTTAATGCAATGGTGGAAGCTGGGATTGCTTCTTCTTTCCACTCTTCTTTAAGGAGCGCATTTTCCAGCACTTCATTTAATGTCTTCACAGGAATAATGGTGATATCCTTTATTTCCTCTAATATTGCTTGCATATTTTCCTGTGGGATAATAACTTTTTGAACACCCGCAGCTTTAGCAGCTTTCACCTTTGCGACAACTCCCCCGATAGGCTTCACTTTTCCGTGAATACTGATCTCACCGGTCATCGCTACTTGCCGATCTACAGGCTGCTTGTAGATCGCTGAGTAAATCCCTGTAGCCATTGAAATGCCTGCAGAAGGCCCATCAATTGGAATACCGCCTGGAAAGTTTACATGAATATCAAATTGATCTGCAGGAACATCCATAGAACGTAATACAGTAATGACATTTTCAATGGATCCCTTCGCCATACTTTTCCGTCTAATGGATTTTCCTTGTCCGCCAATACTCTCCTCCTCGACAATCCCAGTAATATTTATGCTTCCTTTTCCATCTTTTGCTGGAATTACTGTTACTTCAATTTCCAGCAAAGCCCCGATATTGGCACCATATACTGCTAATCCATTAACAGCTCCAATAACAGAATGGTTATTAATTTTCCTTTCCATTCTTGGAGAAAGTTGACTAGAATGAATCACCCATTCTACTTCATCATCCTTTATAAAATCGCGATCCTCTCCAATTGCTAGTCCAGCAGAAATCTGGACCATATTAACAGCCTCTCTTCCATTTCTTGCATACTCAGAGAGTGTATCAAGGGCTTTCTCACTTATTCTCATCTTCACCTTATCAGCAGCCTTTTTGCCAATTTGAATCACTTCTTCTTTCGTTAATTCTCGAAAAAACACTTCCATACATCTCGAGCGAATGGCTGGAGGTATCTCGTTTGGCGTTCTTGTCGTCGCCCCGATTAAACGAAAATCAGCCGGTAGTCCATTTTTAAAAATATCATGTATATGGGAAGGAATTTGCGTATTCTCCTCATTGTAATAAGCACTTTCTAAAAAAACCTTCCTGTCCTCTAATACTTTTAGAAGCTTATTCATTTGCGTAGAATGCAATTCTCCGATTTCATCGATAAATAGAACGCCGCCATGTGCATTTGTAACAGCACCTTGTTTTGGCTGTGGGATTCCAGCTTGCCCCATTGCTCCAGCCCCTTGATAAATCGGGTCATGTACAGAACCGATTAATGGATCCGCTATCCCTCTTTCATCAAATCTAGCTGTTGTAGCATCTAATTCTACAAACACAGAGTTTGGCTTAAAGGGTGACTTTTGATTTTTCTTTGCTTCCTCTAATACAAGCCTAGCTGCAGCTGTTTTTCCAACCCCTGGTGGTCCATAAATAATGACATGCTGGGGATTTGGTCCACAGAGAGCGGCTCTTAAAGCTTTGATCCCATCCTCTTGTCCCACAATATCTGAGAAGCTTGTTGGACGTACTTTTTCAGAAAGAGGTTCCGTTAATGAAATGGCGCGCATCTTTCTTAATTGATCCATTTCTTTTTTTGATTCCCGGTCAATCGAAACTTTTTGGCTTCTCTGGCTCTTTAATAAATTCCAGAAATATAGTCCGATAATAATTCCAAAGAATAGTTGTACAAATAAAGCAATCTCCGCCCAACTCATAAAAAATTACCTCCTGAAATCTTGTTGTTTTAAAACTTCGCACATGTATTAGCTCAAGTTTCCTTCAATGGTTAGCGATATGTATCTACCCCTACAGCTCAGATGGAAAGGAAAATTTTTTGATTGAATATCAGCATCAAATTCCGCAGTCGCATCAGGCTATAAATAGATTCTTCCATAAAGACTATATACAAATTGTGCCTTGTCTTTAAAAAATAGTATCTCCTTCCCTTTGTTGGAATAAACAAGATTTCAAGGAAAAAATATATAGGAATGATATATAATTGATGATTAAAATCGAAGTATGGGCTTGTAGCAATTGTTACATCCTTCTACTTTCGCCCGCAAAAAAAGAATCAATGATAGATATCATTGATTCTTCTCGTAACTGTTGTTAAGCTGAAGTTTTTGTTTCTTTATCCACCACTGTTCCATCTTCTAGAACAAGCTTAGGTGAAGCATTATCCGTTACTGTTTCTTTCGTAATGACACATTTAACAATGTCTTCTCTTGAAGGCAGGTCAAACATAACATCTAACATAATGCCTTCGATAATAGAACGTAATCCGCGTGCACCTGTTTTTCTTTCAATTGCTTTTTTAGCAATTTCTTTCAGTGCTTCTTCTTCAAATTCTAATTCGACATCATCTAATTCCATCATTTTCTTAAATTGTTTTACTAATGCATTTTTGGGCTTTGTTAATATTTCCATTAATGCTTCTTCGTCTAATTGACCAAGACTGGCAATAACTGGAAGACGACCAATAAATTCAGGTATTAAGCCAAAACGTAATAAATCTTCTGGAAGTACTTTAGATAATAAATCTTTATCTTCTATTTCAGCTTGTTTACCGTCAGAACCAAATCCAATTACTTTTTGACCTAGTCGTCTTTTAATAATTGGTTCGATACCATCAAATGCTCCACCACAAATAAAGAGAATATTCGTTGTGTCAATTTGAATAAATTCTTGATGAGGGTGCTTTCTGCCACCTTGAGGCGGAACACTTGCAACGGTACCCTCTAGAATTTTTAATAATGCTTGCTGAACCCCTTCACCGGAAACGTCACGTGTAATAGAAGGATTTTCAGATTTACGTGCTACTTTATCAATTTCGTCTATATAAATAATACCTTTTTCTGCTTTTTCTACATCATAATCTGCAGACTGGATTAATTTCAAAAGAATATTCTCAACATCTTCCCCTACATATCCAGCTTCTGTTAGACTAGTTGCATCTGCAATAGCAAATGGTACATTTAATATTCTTGCCAATGTTTGGGCAAGAAGTGTTTTACCACTACCAGTTGGTCCTATTAACGCAATATTACTTTTTGATAATTCTACATCATCAATTTTACTATTTGAGTTAATACGTTTGTAATGATTATACACTGCAACAGAAAGAGCCTTTTTCGCTTGGTCCTGTCCAATTACATATTCGTTAAGGATATCGCGAATTTCTGCTGGCTTTGGTACATCTTTAAATTCTACTTCTTCTTCTGTCCCTAATTCTTCTTCTACGATTTCTGTACATAATTCTATACATTCGTCACAAATGTATACACCAGGTCCAGCAACTAATTTACGAACTTGATCTTGTGTCTTTCCGCAGAATGAACATTTTAGCTGGCCTTTTTCGTCATTAAATTTAAACATGCCTTCACCCCTTAAAACTTCTTTTGTATATTTTTACCGTTACGGATTATTATTTGTTCAGAAACAAATTTTACTTTTTTCAACAGTTATGTATTGAATTGTATCACATGATAGTAATGTACAGGAAATAATACAACTCGGATTTGCAGTTCTCTATCATCCAATAACGGTAAAATGGATATACTTCTTTAATCATAACCAGATTTCGCTTCTTTAAATCTGGAAAATTATCTCTTATTTGATTGTATACTCCTGTACGGTTAGAGTAACTTATTTTATAGTTACCCATATTATATGTTATTTAACACTAATATAAAACTAAGGCACGAAATAGTCGCGCCTTAGTTTTTTTTACTTACTTCTATTATGCAACAGTTTTACTGTTTTCTACAAGGAAATCGATTGCTTTTCTCATTTTTATGTCCATTTGTAAGTTTTCAACTCCGCCTAATGCTTGTTTAATAGCATCTACTGGCATATTGTAAATTTGAGACATATTTTCGAGTTCAGCTTTCACTTCTTCTTCTGTTACTTCGATGTTTTCTGCAGCAACGATAGCTTCAAGTGTTAAGTTTGAACGAACACGTTTTTCAGCGTCTTCTTTCATTTGATCTTTAAGTGCTGCTTCATCTTGTCCTGAGAATTGGAAGTATAGCTCAAGATTCATACCTTGCATTTGTAAACGTTGTTCAAATTCGCTCATCATGCGGTCGATTTCTGTATCAATCATTGCTGATGGAATATCCATTTTCGCATTTTCAGAAGCTTTTTCTACAACTGTATCACGAACTGTGTGCTCTGCTTGATGCTTTTTATCATTTTCTAAACGAGTTTTAATTTTTTCTTTTAATTCAGCTAATGTTTCCGCTTCTTCATCTACATCTTTAGCAAATTCATCATCTAATTCAGGAAGTTCTTTCCCTTTGATTTCATGAACTGTTACTTTAAATGTCGCAGGCTTACCAGCTAAATCTTCAGCATGGTATTCTTCTGGGAATGTAACTTCAACTTCAGTTGATTCGCCAGTAGCAACTCCCACTAATTTTTCTTCAAACCCAGGAATAAATTGTCCTGAACCAAGTTCTAATGAGAAGTTCTCAGCAGTTCCACCTTCAAAAGCAACTCCATCTTGGAATCCTTCGAAGTCGATAACAACTGTATCTCCTAATTCAGCAGTTCCTTCTTCTTTTACTACTAATTCAGCTTGTTTTTCTTGCAATGCTTTAATTTCCGCTTCAACTTCTTCATCTGTAACTGTTGTTTCTACAGCAGGTACTTCTAACCCTTTGTATTCACCTAATGTTACTTCAGGTTTCACTGTAACAGTTGCTTTGAAAATTAAAGATTTTCCTTTTTCGATTTGTTCTACATCGATTTCAGGACGATCAACTGGCTCGATTCCAGTTTCATCAATTGCATTTGCATAAGCTTCTGGTAAAAGAATATCAATTGCATCTTGGTATAAAGACTCAACACCAAAACGTTGTTCAAACATTCCACGTGGAATTCTACCTTTACGGAAACCTGGAATATTTACTTGCTTAACTACTTTTTTAAATGCTAAATCTAAACCTTCGTTTAGTTTTTCTGCATCTAATTCAATTGTAAGAACACCGCGGTTCCCTTCTAAAACTTCCCATTTAGCTGACATACTATAAATTCCCTCCAACAATCTATTCTACTTTTTCATTACTTCTACTAATGTATAGATTAACTTCTTTATTCTTGTTTGGCTACTATTTCTATCGAAACAGAAAGAACCTCCTAATAGGAAAAAAGTTATCTAGTAAGAAATATACATCTTCGCATTTTCTAAATGCAACCATTACATTATATCATAGGTTCTAGTTGTTTCAACATCCTTGCCTAAATATTAGGATAAGAAATTTGCTCCAGCTGATAAATAAACGTTTTTGCTTGTTCAAATTCAGTCTCATCTACTTCGTATAATACAAATATTTCTTCCTCATCCTCTTGGCCAAAATATTGATTTACAACTGCATGATAAGCCGCAGCCCATGTTTCATCCTTGTATTCTGCTAGCGCAAATGGGTACAGCAAAAACATTTGTCGATCTATTAACATTTTAATATTTTTAAATAAAATAGGGTTATTACTTTCCACATAATCAATGAGAATAGTAATAATTTTCTTATATTGCTCCTGTTCTTTCATATCCTTTAATGCTGTTGGTTGTATGACAATCTTTCGATCAAACTTCTCAATTTCTACTTCTTTTTCATATTCTTGCTCTCTTAAAATATTGATTAGCATCGTTTTTAAAAAAGGATTTTTCTCCACATCAAGAAGATACTGCTTTACTTCTTCTATATATGCGCGAATATTTTTGCTAGACATTTTAGCTATTAGCAACATTTCTTCCTGAGGATCCTCTAAGTTCATTAAACTCTCGGTTGTCTCTTCAGATTCCTCTTCTCGATAATCATCCGCTTGCGATAGGGAAGCGGACTCAGCCATTTTTCTGCTAAATAAAAGCATTTTAGAGAAATGTTCTATTTTATTTGCTGGTATTTGGTGTTCTTCTAGCAAACCTTCAATCGTAGTAACTATTTCTTCATATTCATGTAGCTGGACTAGAATCATAATATACAATTCAAGTACATGGATGTAGTCTCCATCATCTTGTTTCAGTGTTTCCTTCGCTAGATGCTTTGCCTGTTCCAACAATCCTAATTCATAGTAAGCGAGAATGAGTCCAATGTTTATGTCACGATGAAATGGATTTCGTTCTTTTGCTTCTTCTAAAAATGAAATAGCCTCTTTGTATTGCTTTTCTTGAATAGCATCTAATCCTTTTTGCAATAATCGTTTATCTAAATCGGGAAAAAAAACAACGTTATCCTTTTTTTCCTGCTCCCGTTTCTTCATCCTTTTAACCGCCTATACATATTCTTTTTGTTGCTAGTGTAGCTTTTTTTTCTCTAGGATGCAACCTACCTCTTCCATAATGTGGTTGCTGCTAATATTTTTAATCTACAAAAACAAACAACAGCAAAAGGAAAGACCCTTAGAAGATAATGATGTGATCTCCTAAGGGTCCCTTCATTAGATTATTTTGAAACGGCTCTATTTTCATATTCTGCTATTTTATCACTGTATTGAAGGGTGATTTCAATTTCATCCCAGCCGTTAATCAACATTTTTTTCCAATATGGATGGATAGAAAACGATGTTGAAAACCCTTGGTCGTCCTCTACTCTCTCTTTTTCAAGATCTATATGAAGAAAATAGGGTTGGCTTTGGGCAGCTTTTAAAAGATATTCTACTTCATCTGTCTGCAATTGAATTGGAAGCATCCCATTTTTCAAACAGTTTTGATAAAAGATATCTGCAAAAGAGGGAGCAATGACAACGGAAAAGCCAAAATCCTGCAAAGCCCACGGTGCATGCTCTCTTGAAGATCCACATCCGAAGTTTTTATTCGCAATTAAAATAGAGGCTCCTTGATTTTCAGGTTGATTCAGTTCAAATTCAGGATTCGGTTCGCCATTTTTCAAATAGCGCCAATCAAAAAACGCAAATCTACCAAATCCTGTCTTTTCGATACGTTTCAAAAATTGCTTAGGGATAATTTGATCTGTATCCACATTTACTCGATCCATTGCTACTGCTTTTTCATAAAGCTTCTTAAAGCCACTCATTAGAGACTCCTCCTTTACACTGTTGCTTGTAATTCTGTATTCACTTTGCGAATATCAACAAATCGTCCATTTAACGCTGCTACTGCTGCCATTGCAGGACTGACTAAATGGGTTCTTGCACCTGCTCCTTGTCTTCCCTCAAAATTACGATTAGAAGTGGAAGCACAGTGCTCACCGCTTGGAACTACGTCGTTATTCATGCTTAAGCACATACTGCATCCTGCATCTCGCCACTCGAACCCTGCTTCAACAAACAGTTTATCTAGGCCTTCTGCTTCTGCCTGTTTTTTAACTTGCTGGGAACCTGGAACAACTAATGCTCTTACTCCAGGAAAAACTTTTTGTCCTTTAATCACTGATGCTGCTTGTCTTAAATCTTCTATTCTTGAATTCGTACAAGAACCAATAAACACATGCTGGATCGCGATATCGGTAATCGCCATTCCTTCTTTTAGCCCCATATATTGAAGAGCACTATGTAAAGCGCGACGATCCGTTTCCTCTTGATAAGAATCTGCTGTTGGAATCTTTTCATCTACTTTAGCCGTCATAGATGGATTGGTTCCCCAGCTTACCATTGGCGCAATATCATTGCCATCAATTGTGATAACTTTATCGTAAATAGCATCCTTATCTGAAGCTAAATTACGCCATTCTTGTACTGCTTCATCCCAATTTTCTGGCGCGTGTTTTCTGCCTTTTAAATAGGCAAAAGTCGTTTCATCTGGACAAATTAAGCCTGCACGCGCTCCGCCCTCAATGGACATATTACATATGGTCATTCTTTCTTCCATCGATAGATTGCGAATCACTTCCCCTGTATATTCAATAACGTGGCCAGTTCCAAAGTTGACTCCATGTTTAGAAAGCACATAAAGAATGACATCTTTCGCATTCACACCAAAGGCTAGCTTTCCATTGACCTCAACTTTTAATGTTTTAGGTCTTGTTTGCCATAACGTTTGCGTAGCAAGTACATGTTCTACCTCACTTGTACCTATTCCAAATGCTAGTGCCCCAAACGCACCATGGGTTGATGTATGACTATCCCCACAAACGATTGTTTTACCAGGCTGAGTTAATCCAAGTTCTGGACCAATCACATGAACAATCCCCTGCTCCGGACTTTGCAGACCAGCTAATGGGATATCAAATTCTACACAGTTTTTTTCTAATGTGGTCATCTGATTTAAGGCAATTTCGTCGTCTATCTTAAAGCGGTTAATCGTTGGCACATTATGATCCATTGTGGCAAAAGTTCGGTCTGGCCTTCTCACTTTGCGATTTTTCATTCTTAATCCGGAAAATGCTTGCGGTGAGGTTACTTCATGGACAAGATGCAAATCAATATATAATAAATCCGGCTTTCCCTCTTCTCTATATACTACATGTTTTTCCCAAATTTTATCGATAATGGATTTTCCCATTACTTTACCCTCCAATCCATATTTTTTCCCTGTTGTTGATTAAAGGGCTGTCAAAGTATTCTTTTGACGAGCCCTTTAACATTTCATTTCTCTCTATTATTAGTCCCTTATCCAATCACTGCCACTTTTGATGAACTGTGTTTATTTATATGCCCTTTGTGCAGTTTTTACATAATTTTGAGCTGTTCTCAAGGTGATTTTCTATTTTTTTTAACTAACTTGCATTGCTTATCAGCCAAAATTTCGTTTTTTCAGCCAAACCACGCTACTTATCAGCCAAATTCTTGATTTTTCAGCCAAACTACGCTATTTATCAGCCAAACTTCTGTTTTTTCAGCCAAACCACGCTACTTATCAGCCAATCTCATTATCCTACAGCAGAGCAACCTTGTTATAATACTTGTGTCACTTTTGCAAGCTGATGAATTTCTTTCTCAACTGCTTCCACCATCGCAGTCGTCGAAACAATTTTACAGTTTGGTGAAAGAATATCTCTTGTTCTATAACCTTGATTTAGAACATTATTTACCGCCTCTTCTATAATCGAAGCTTCTTTCTCCATTTGAAAAGATAATCGCAGCATCATACTTACAGATAAAATCGTTGCAAGGGGATTAGCGATATTTTCTCCAGCGATATCTGGTGCAGATCCGTGGATCGGTTCATAAAGATATGGTCCATTTGCTGACATGCTGCTTGATGCCAACATTCCTAATGATCCTGTTAGCACGGATGCTTCATCGCTTAGGATATCACCAAACATATTTTCTGTGACAATCACATCAAATTGTTTTGGATTTCGAACAAGCTGCATTGCTGCATTATCTACAAGCATATGTTCAAGCATAACATCTGGATATTTTTCCGCTATTTTACTTGCGATTTCTCGCCATACTCTACTAGTCTCTAAAACATTGGCTTTATCAACAGAAGTAACTTTTTTTGATCGCGTTCTAGCAATTTCAAATGCTTTCTCAATAACTCGCTCGATTTCTTCATTTTTGTATAATAGTGTATCTACAGCACCAGGTTTCCCATCGATAATCGTTCGTTCGCTTGGCTTTCCAAAATAGATGCCGCCTGTCAATTCACGGACAACAACCAAATCTACTCCTTCAATAATATCTGCTTTAAGGGGAGATGCTTCCGCCAAGCTTTCATAACAGGTTGTTGGACGAATGTTCGCAAATAAGTTCAATTCTTTTCTTATTTTTAATAGTCCTTGCTCTGGACGTTTTTCAACAGGAAGCGCATCCCATTTCGGTCCACCTACTGCCCCTAAAAGAATTGCATCACTATTTTTACAAATGGTAATCGTCTCATTAGGTAATGGTGTTCCTGTTTTATCTGTCGCACATCCACCAATATCTGCGTATGTAACTTCAAACTGGTGACTAAATAATGTCTCTATTAACTGCAAAATCTTCATAGCGCCTGCTACTATTTCAGGTCCAATTCCATCACCTGGCAATACGGCGATTCTTTTTTTCATTTCTACTCGCTCCCTATATCAAAGCTTGATGTTTTAGACCTCAATCCCTACACTTTTTCAAGAAATTGTTCTTTGGCAAGAATCCCTCTATTAATCGCATTTATATAGGCCTTTGCAGAGGCTATTAATACATCTTGGTCTAAACCTCTTCCTGTACTTTCTTTTTCGTCATATTGAACTCTGACAAATACTTGAGCTAATGCATCTCTGCCAGCTCCCAGTGACTGAATTCGATAATCTTCCAACTTCACCTGGCCAGATATAGACATTTCCAATGTGTTATATAATGCTTCAACACTTCCAGAACCAGTGCCATGTTGAATAATCAGTTCATTTTTCGGACCGAAAAGTTTCACTGTTGCATCTGCTTCATTATCATTTTTATGTTGAACCTTTACGTCCACTAACTCATAATACTTCTCTTCTTTAGCTAGCTTCTTCTCTAAAACAATGGCAATAATGTCTTCATCAGAAATTTCTTTTTTATGATCTGCTAAATCCTTAAAGGCCATAAAAAGATCTTTCACATCCTCATCATTCACTCGCAGCCCTAGTTCGTTCAGCTTTGTTTTAAACGCATGGCTGCCTGAATGCTTCCCGAGAACCATATTATTGTTGTTTACATAGCCTACAAGCTCTGGAGAAATAATTTCATAAGTCGTTTTCTCCTTAAGAACACCATCCTGATGAATACCAGATTCATGAGCAAAAGCATTGCGACCAACAATCGCTTTATTTCCAGGAACTAGCATGCCCGTTAATTCACTTACAAGACTGCTTGTTCTACTAATTTCTTTTAAATTAATTCTTGTTTTTTCTTGATAATGATCATTTCTAATATGAAGCGCTACCACTATTTCTTCCATAGAAGCATTGCCAGCACGCTCTCCGATACCATTAATCGTACATTCTACTTGTGTTGCCCCATTTTCGATAGCAGCTAATGAGTTTGCTGTCGCCATCCCTAAATCATCATGACAATGAGTAGAGAGAGAAACTTTGTCAATAGATGGAACATTATTTTTTAAATATTGAAAAACTTCTCCATATTCGTTAGGCGTTATATAGCCTACTGTGTCTGGTATATTAATAATTCGTGCTCCCGCTTGAATAACTTTTTCTATTATCTCTGCTAAAAATGGCAATTCTGTCCGACATGCATCCTCTGCACTCCATTGAATAACTGGGAATCTTTCAGCTGCATACTTTACAGCTGAAACAGCTCTTTCGATCACTTGCTCTTTCGAAAGTTTTAGCTTATATTCCCGATGGATAGGACTTGTTGCTAAAAATACATGAATTCTTGGTTCTGCTCCATCCTTTAATGCTTCCCAAGCTGCATCAATATCAGATGTTACCGCTCTTGCTAGGCCGGTAACAGAGCTATTTTTTATTGTACGTGCAATTTGTTGAACAGATTGAAAATCACCTTTAGAGGCAGCAGGAAAGCCTGCCTCTATAATGTCTACATTCAATTTTTCTAACTGCTCAGCAATAACCAACTTCTCAGCCAAATTTAAGTTTACGCCAGGAGATTGCTCTCCATCTCTCAATGTCGTATCAAATATCTTAATTTTTGCCACTACCCACCACTTCTTTCTTTCGCGAGCTTTTAACAAATGGCATCATTGCCCGCAATTCTTTCCCAACCTTCTCGATTAGATGCTCGCTCTCTCTATCATTAATTGCGTTGAATACTGGTCTATTCGCTTGATTTTCAAGAATCCATCCTTTTGCAAATTTACCTTCTTGAATATCTGTAAGGACAGCTTTCATTTCTTTTTTCACCTCATCTGTAACAATACGTGGTCCTGTTACAAAATCGCCCCATTGTGCGGTATCAGAAATAGAATATCTCATTCCTGCCATTCCATCTTCATACATCAAATCAACAATTAATTTCAGCTCATGTAAACATTCAAAATATGCTAATTCTGGTTGATATCCAGCTTCTACTAATGTTTCAAAGCCTGCTTTTACTAGTGCTGTAAGCCCTCCACATAGAACCGCTTGTTCACCAAAAAGATCTGTTTCTGTTTCTTCTTTAAACGTTGTCTCCAGCGCTCCTGCACGTAATGCTCCAATCGCTTTTGCGTAAGCAAGTGCCAGTTCTCTCGCCTCACCAGTTACATCTTGATAGATTGCAAATAATGCTGGGACTCCTGCTTCTTGTTCATATGTTCTTCTTACTAGGTGACCTGGACCTTTAGGAGCAACTAATAGTACATCACTCTCACTAGGTGGAACAATTTGATTAAAATGAATATTAAATCCATGGGCAAACATTAACGCTTGATTTGTTAAGTTAGGTTTAATTTCTTCATTATATACTTTTGTTTGTAGTTCATCTGGAAGCAAAATCATCACAATATCAGCCTTAGCTGTTGCTTCTCCAACTGGAAATACGTCAAATCCGTCTTCCACTGCTTTATTCCATGAATTCCCTTTTCTTAACCCGATGATTACTGAAACACCACTATCCTTCATATTTAAAGCATGTGCGTGGCCTTGTGATCCATAACCAATCACTGCAACTGTTTTCCCGTTAAAATATCCTAAATTTGCGTCTCCGTTATAATACATTTTTGCCATAATTAATCTCCCTTTCGTCTGTAAAAATTAGATTTATTTAATATTAGAATTAAACGATAGAATAGTTACTTTTATGATTTGCTATTTTTTGAGAGCCACGAGGGAATGCGGTTGTGCCTGTTCTAGCCAACTCTTTAATCCCATATGGTCTAAGCAGTTCAATAAAAGCTTCAATTTTTGATGATTCACCAGTAATTTGAATAACGAGGCTTTCTTTACTTACATCGATTACCGAACCTCTAAATGGCTCAATAACTGAGTATAATTCATGCCTTGTCTGCGGTGTTGCAAGTACTTTAATTAAAGCCAGCTCTCTTTGGACAATTGCTTGATCGGTGATATCCACCACTTTCAAAATATCAATCTGCTTATTTAGCTGTTTTGTGATTTGTTCAATGATGCCATCACTCTCAACATGCACCACACAAGTAATCCTTGAAATTCCTTCATGCTCCGTATGCCCTACCGATATACTTTCAATGTTGTAGTTTCGTTTTGAAAAAAGATTAGTAATTCGGTTTAACACACCAGATTTATTCATAACAGTTAGGCTAATTATTTTCTTCATGGCTTCATCCCTACCATTTCGTGTAATCCTTTCCCTGGTGCAATCATTGGATAGACATTTTCATCTGGATCAATACGGAAATCCAATAATACAGGTTCTCTTATCGCTAACACTTCATCCAGAATATTAGCAGCTTCATCAACTGATGAGATTTGATATCCCTTTATTCCATATGCTTCTGCTAAAGCAACGAAGGACGGTTGATAAGATTCTTTACTATGTGAAAAACGAGATTCATAGAATATTTCTTGCCACTGTCTTACCATTCCCAACGCCCGATTATTAAAGATAATAATCTTGATTGGCAAATTTAATTCTCTTATTAAAGCAAGCTCTTGACTGCACATTTGGAAGCCGCCATCCCCGCTGATTGCAAGCACTGTTGCTTTTGGATCTGCTAATTGCGCTCCAATACTGGATGGAAGACCAAATCCCATTGTTCCTAATCCTCCAGATGTTACCCAGCGATTGGATTCTTTAAAATGATAGTATTGCGCTGCCCACATCTGATGCTGTCCAACATCTGTTGTAACAATCGCTTCCCCTTTTGTTTTTTCAAAGAGCATCTCCAAAACTTGCTGCGGTTTTAGAAGATTGGATTCTTTGTAATAATACGGATACTCATTTTTCCAATTTTCAATCTTTTCTAACCATGCGTTATGGTTTGATTGCAAGCCTTTTTGTTTTATTAGCATAGTTAATGCTTCTTTCGCATCTGCAACTATTGGAATCTTCGTTGGGACAATTTTGCCGATTTCTGCTGGATCAATATCTATATGGGCTTTAATAGCATTTGGTGCAAAATGAACTAGATTTCCTGTTAACCGATCATCAAATCTTGCTCCGACATTGATTAATAAATCCGCCTCATATAAGGCCATATTAGCAGCATAGCACCCATGCATTCCTCCCATCCCAACAAACAACTTATTATCAGCTGGAAAACCACCTAATCCAAGAAGCGTGTGTACAACTGGAATTTGTTGTTGTTCTGCGTATTCCAGTAATTCTGCACTCGCTTTTGCAAAATTGACACCAGCACCTGCCAAAATTACTGGTTTTTTTGCAGCACTTACAGCTTCTGTTAATTTTCGAATCTGCAAGTAATTCGGCTGTGTCTTCGGCTGATAACCAGGAAGCTCAATATCCTGTTCAGCAGGAACGTCTGAAATGGTTGCAGCAATATCCTTTGGAATATCAATTAATACAGGACCAGGTCTTCCACTTGTCGCTATATAAAACGCTTCTTTAATGATTCTTGGAATATCTTCAAGGTTACGAACCTGACAATTATATTTTGTTATTGGGGTAGTGATCCCTAAAATGTCCGCTTCTTGAAAAGCATCTGTACCAATCACCCCTGTTGCTACTTGGCCTGTAAAGACAACTAGCGGTAATGAATCCATCATCGCATCGGCAAGCCCTGTTACAATATTTGTTGCACCTGGACCTGATGTTGCAATGACTACTCCTGGTTTTCCAGAAATTCTCGCATACCCTTCTGCTGCATGAATGCCGCCTTGCTCATGTCTAGGTAGAACATGAAATATTTTCGAATCGTAAATCTTATCATAAATTGGTAAAACAGCCCCTCCAGGGTATCCGAAAATAAATTCTACATTTTCTTTCTCCAAAGCCTGCAATAAGAGATCAGCACCAGTTAACGGTTTCACTTGGGCCTTTGTATTTTCAAAGGCAGTCTCCTGTAACATTTGTATAACCTCCCTAAAATACTTTCCTTTTACTTCTTTACATAAATACTACCAAGAAAGGCTTTGCTAACAAAAAAGCCTTCCCACCTCCAATGGTTACTAATGGCTTTTAGTAAACAAAGGGGTGAAAAGGCATTTCCTTTCCACGGTACCACCCTCATTCATACACTAATGGATAAGCGTATGCACTTTATGAACGGTTCGTTCTCTTTTGATAACGAGTGGAAACACTCGGTTAGCTCTAATAGGGAGACCTTTCAAGCTAACACTCTGAGGTGAGTTCATTAACTATTGGTTCACCGATTTACACCAACCACCGGCTCTCTGTGGAATCCAAATAGAAAACTACTTATCCTCTTCATCGAATTACTATATTTACTATGTTAAACAAAGTCAGTTTGTCATGTTGTCTTTTGCCTGTTTTTACAAGTTGAACATCTTGTGTTTTTCATTTATTGAGGTTATCTTACGCTGAATTTAAACAGGAGTCAACACCATTTTTGAGAATTATTTGATTATTTAAACAACAACCCACTAATCAGGAAACGCTTACATTATTGGTCTATAAAGAATGCCTGTACTTTTTAATCGTTCAAAAAATTTTTTAAAATTCTTTTTTTACTGAAAATACATCACTTTCTTACATTTCCATTTTCCTATGGTGCTCATTATAATAAAATAATTCTTTCTTTTAAAGAAAAGTGTTAAATAATCTAACACGTTTTTTTATTGCGCAACATACTCCCTAAAACAAGAAATGCAACCGCACTTAAAGAAAGCGATTGCATTAGAGAGTTAAATTAAGATACGGCACATATATCTTGAATCCACGATAAACGGATTTGATACGTATTTTCTTTGTCATCTTTTAAATCAATTGTTTGATCGTTGAGATTTAACTTCTGAACCTGTCCTTTAATTGTTTCTAATAATCCATTCTTATAATAATTAATAACTATAAGCCTACTTCTTCCTAATTCCTTGAGAATCATGGTGCATATCTCCTTCTATATTTTTTATATTAATGTTCATCTATTCACATTGTTTCATTTCTAGTTTATTTAACTTAAATCTATTATACATAATAATAGTAAGCGTTTTCAAGTATTTTACGTGATTTTCTGAACATTATTTTTCTTACTTCCATTATTACCTATTTTGTTTCTCTTTATTCCTTTCCAGGTAATTTTCTCCCCCTTTTTCCTTGCCAATTCCTATTGCATCTGTAGATTGGGAAAGTTCAGTGCGAATAAATCGTTATATAGAAAAGGGGTATCCCTTTCTAACTCTTACATCGTTTGTAAAAAAAGATAACCAAACAAGAGTTTATAATAGGATTTCACAAAGGTTATTCCTTCATCATTATTCTAATATAAGATAGACAAAATTTTCTTTCTATTTGAAAAACAAAACTTCCTAACAGCTAATAAAGGACTCTTTTTCTAAAAAAATCTCTGTTTATTCTTTTCATAAGGGGGAATATATACTATATGCAAGAACTAATTGTTTAAAGGAGGAATAGGTATATGACAAAAAGTGTTGTAGGTATATATGATTCTCCTGAAGCTACAGTAAATGCTATTGAGGAACTTCTCTCTAAAGGATATTCACCAAATCATATTTCCGTTATTACAAGAAGCGAACAAACTGCATTAATCGAGCAAGAGACAAATGTAGATACTGCAAGTGGAATTGATGAAGTAGAACCAACATCTTTTTTAGATCGGTTAAAGACTTTCTTTTCCGATACTGATACAGAGCCATATGAAAAAGAGTTACAAGAAGGGAAATACATTGTTCTTCTCGATAATGACACAGAGTCAGAAGAAGAGAAGCTAAATAAATTAAACTTCGATAATAATGAAGTAGATGTTATACCATCTCAAACGATGAATACAACAGTGGAACGCAAAAAAATATAGCCAGAAAAGAGGGGGAACGCCCCCTCTTTTTTTTGATATGTCCCAACCTTTAATTAGGTAAAATTTCTTCTTTTCTCACATAAAAACCCCTCCAGTTACATTAAACTGGAGGGGCATTTAAAAGCATAGCTTAAAATGCTTGCATAATAAAAAAGGATTCGAATCGATGGCCGAAGCCGCGACAGAATCCTTTATTGTTACGTCCCAGGAGAGATTCGAACTCCCGACCGACGGCTTAGAAGGCCGTTGCTCTATCCAGCTGAGCTACTGGGACATGTTTTAAATTGCAATCAATTATTTCAGCGATAACTACCTCAACTAGTATATCATATACAAGTTCATTAGAATAGTATCTCTAAGCAAATCTTCTCATTAATTATTCGTCAATAACGCATTTACAAAAAGCCCTGAAACAACCAATTAACTATTTACAAAAATACGTCCCAGGAGAGATTCGAACTCCCGACCGACGGCTTAGAAGGCCGTTGCTCTATCCAGCTGAGCTACTGGGACATGCTATGTATTTATTCAGTCCTTATGAGGACAATAGTTATTATATGATTATAGCAACATAAAGTCAATAGTTTAGTGAACCTTTTTTTCCTAATGAGGAATTTTTTTCTTCCTCATTAGGAAAAAGCCGACTAAAAAGGAAATTCACTTGTTAATTCTGGTAGTAATCCACTATGAAAATCATAAACTTCTGTCACAAATCGATCCATTTCAATCGTTAAAATAACATACGTTTGTTCTTTTCTTCCTCTAGGCAGTCTTAAACTACCGGGATTAATGAAAAGAACATCATCAACTACTTCCATCCCCAAGAAATGAGAATGGCCGAAACAGGCAATATTTGCCCCCACTTCCTTTGCCTTATACAGCAAGTTATTAAGGGAGGATTTGACGCCATATAGATGTCCATGTGTTAAAAAAATCTTTTTATCTGCAATTTCTTGAGTGGTCTCTGTTGGAAATTTGTCTTCATAATCACAGTTACCTTGCACAGTAATATACCCCTTCATCACTTCCTCACTTGCTGATAGCTCAGAATCCCCACAATGCAGAAATAACTCGACATCTTCTTCATGTCTTTTTTTTAAAGCACCTAACTCGGATACCAATCCATGACTGTCACTTACAATCAAAATTTTCATCCAGTTCTATTTCCCTTCTTTAAAAACAGTCGGAAGCTGTTCTTTTAGTTTTTTCAATGCGTTTGCACGATGACTAATTTTATTTTTCTTTTCAGGCGGCAATTCCGCCATTGCCTTTTCTTCTGCTTCTACATAAAAGATTGGATCATAGCCAAATCCATATTCTCCTCTTCTTTCCTCCAGAATAACCCCTTCACAAGTTCCAGTAAATGTTAAGGAGTCTTCATTTGGAATCGCAACTGCTAATGTACAACAAAAACGAGCAGTTCGTTTTTCTAATGGTACACCCTCTAATTCATACAAAACCTTGTCCATATTATCTTGATCATTCTTTTGTTCTCCTGCGTAACGTGCGGAATATACTCCTGGTCTCCCATTTAATGCATCAATAACAAGACCAGAATCATCGGAAATAACGACACGATTTAACAGCTTAGAAATCGTTTCTGCTTTAAGGAGAGCATTTTCTTCAAATGTTGTTCCTGTCTCTTCTACATCTTGGACATCTGGAAAATCTAATAGTGTTTTTACTTCATAGCCAAGTGGTGAAAACATTTGTACAAATTCTTTTGCTTTGCCTGTATTCTTAGTTGCAATAATAATTTCTTTCATTGTAAAACTCCTTTAGTCTCTATTTGTTATTTCTTATGTTGAACTATGTAAATTAATGTACTTTCTTATAGTTTACTACGCTTAAAATCATCCGTCTAATATCAGTATATACCCTTTCTTTCTTATTTCCAAAGGCAGTTTTGTGAAGTTTATGCGATGATATCCATTCGCTCACCTACAGAAAGCAAACCATTATTCCTAGAATCACTTATCACTAAATAAAAATAAAGTTATTATTTCATTTGAACGAAACAATTTCACCCTAAGAACGTATTTATTATAACAAGCCAATTTATACCACTAATCAAAGAAAAGAGGTAAAACATGTCTTTACACTATCAGGAGTATGGTGATAAAAGTGCTCCACTGATGCTATTTATACATGGTGGTGGAGTAAGTGATTGGATGTGGGATAAGCAAATTCAATACTTCACTCATTATCACTGTGTTGTTCCCCTCTTACCTGAACATGGATTGAATAATGATAAAGTTAAATTTACTATAAAAGGGAGTGCACAAGCATTAATTAAATTAGTGGAAGATAAAGCTAGAGGAAAGAAAGTAATCTTAATTGGATTTTCTTTAGGTTCTCAAGTCATTGTGGAAATGATCAGTATGAAACCAGATATAATGAATTTTGCCATAATCAATAGCGCTTCAGTTAGACCGATTTTATGGGCAAAGAAAGTAATAAAACCTACTATTGCATTAACCTACCCATTAATTCAAAATAAGACCTTTTCCAAACTGCAAGCCAGAACACTATATATCAGCGATGACTATTTTGAAAAATATTATGAAGAAAGTTGTCAAATAAGTTCTGATACCCTTGTTCGAGTATTGGAAGAAAATATGTCCTATCAACTCCCTAAAAACTTTGCAGAGGCCACTGGAAAAATATTGGTTACGGTTGGTGAAAAAGAAAAAGCCATGATGAAAAAATCTGCAAAAGATATTGTAGCGGCAAATTCGAATGGAATCGGCGTGATTATCCCTAATATTGGCCATGGAGTATCTTTCGCTATGCCTGATTTTTTTAATCATATGGTCGAAACGTGGATTCAAAAAGGTGTTTTACTAAATGAATGTAAAGTGATAAGTTAATATTTATTATTTGCTAAGGAAAGTTTTTGTCTCCCAAAAAATAACGTTCATACGAAGAAGGGGACAAGAATATAACTATTCTCGTCCCCTTTATCCATTATTAGAAGCTACCAGTATTCACATTTTCTGGGCGTGTCACTGGTTTAGTTAAACTTTTTCCTTCTGCGTTCACTAAATCTGCTTCTCCATTCACAGTAACAGCAACACTTTCAATGCCTTCTTGCTCTGTTAAGGATAATACTAATGAATTTAATACTTCATCAGCCAGTACCTTTTCTTCTCCATTTAAGCCACTCGAATATATATTCTCGTTAAAGTTTAACGTAACCTTGCCATCTTCTACAATTGGATCATCCAACAGCTTTACGTCATTAGGTAATAAGCTTGTCAGAGCTGCTCCTCCGCCCATACCAGGTCCTTCTATTAGCTCTCCTACTGCAGCAGCGACATTATTTTCTTCGCCATTACTAATACGCTTCGTTACTGGCACATAATAATAGGAGTCCAACTCTCCACCAATATAATAAACAGTCAATGGTCTTGTGTTTGTAATGTCTGTGACATCATCTGTATTAATGTTGATGCCATCCGCTCTTGTTAATGCCCCTTGAATTGGCGTTTTATTTACAGGCATCTCTGTCAGCTCATGACCATTTAACGAAAGCTTCACACTATCGATGGAATCAAATTGTGTCAATGTCCATGTAATGGACTGCAAGATTTTCTCTTCATCTTTAGCCTCGTATTCTTTGAATTCCTTGGAAAAATCTACAGTAGCCACTTTATCTTTATCTACATTAATACTTATTTTTGTATCTTGAGGAATTACTGCTTGAAAATCATTTGGCAGCAATTCAGAAACTTTCCCACCCTTAACTAAATATTCCAAGCTTTCTTTTGCAATCGAATTCGTTTTTGGCAGATTTAATGTTTGAGGAACGACATACCCATTTTTATCCATTAAGTATAATTCAACTGGCATTGCATCCTCTTTCGCCACTTCACCAGTTGTTTCCTTATCCGCATCCTTTTTAACTGCATCCTCTTTATACGAAGTAGTTTGCGGTGGATCGACTTTTTCTTTATCTCCTAACAAGCTACAACCAGAGATCAACACAGATGATATGATAACCGCTGAAACAATGGTCAATTTGTTATTCTTAGACATCTTCATCACTCCTAAGACAGTTTGTACTAATATATATACGAGCCTATATTTTTTTTAGACCGTCTTTAGGATATTTTTTTCAAAAAAAGACTGTCTCCCTATTTCCATTGCAAAATGTTTAGATGGGAAATCGTCTAAACATGATGTAATAGAACAGAAGACAGTCTTCTTTATTATGTTAATTTAACTGTTTCAACAGCATGTATTTCTTGATTCAGCCAATTGGAAGCGATGCGGGCAAACATCTCTTTTGATCCAGTTGTATAAAAATAATGTTCTACTTGATTCTCTCCAGAAGCAAGTTCATCATGATGGTTGAGGATAGTACTAACTTCGCGGGCAGTTTCTGCTCCTGAACTAATTACCTTTACCTTTTTTCCCATCTCTTCCTGTATAACTTTTGCTAACAAAGGATAATGGGTACAACCAAGAATTAGAGTATCTATCTCTTTATTCTTTAATGGCCACAGCGTTTCTTTCACAATTTTCCTTGCGACTGGTCCATCATATTCGCCGCTCTCCACTAAAGGGACAAATTTTGGACATGCTAAACTAATTGTTCTCACTCGATTATTAATCTTCTTTAATGCTGTTTCATATGCCCGACTTCGAACAGTACCTATTGTTCCAATCATGCCTATATAATTATTTTTCGTTACCTTAATTGCTGTCCGTGCACCTGGAACGATTACGCCAATCACCGGAATAGACAGCTGTTCGCGTATCTCCTCTAGTGCGACTGCAGTAGCTGTATTACAGGCAATCACAAGCATCTTTATGTTTTTCTTCAACAGGAACCTAGTCATTTCCCAAGTAAATTTCTTCACTTCTTCTCCCGTTCTTGGGCCATATGGACATCTTGCCGTATCCCCTAAGTAAACGATATTTTCAAAAGGAAGCTGGCGCATTATCTCCTTTGCAACTGTTAATCCACCAACCCCAGAATCTATAACCCCTATTGCTCTTTCCAAAAAACCGCCTCATTTTTCTCGCATTACTTGATGTAACCGCATAAAATTTTTCTTTAATTCTTCAATATCTTCCGTTGAGTACTCATTTAATACCTCTTGAAGATAACCTTGACGCTTCTTGATAACTTCGTCAATTAATCTTTTTCCTTCTTCTAGCATATGAATACGAACCACACGTCGATCATTGGGATCCTTCACTCTTTGAACTAACTGATTTTTTTCCATCCGATCAACCAAATCTGTCGTAGTACTAAACGCAAGGAACATTTTATTAGATAATTCCCCAATCGTCATATCCCCTTCTTCAAATAGCCATTGTAAGGCAACAAATTGAGGAGGAGTCATCGTATAATTACTTAAAATCTCTCTTCCCTTTTGTTTGATAATACCAGATATGTAGCGCATATCTTTTTCGATTGTAGCTATATTCTCTAAGTATTCCTTTACATCTTTTTCTTCAGTCATCATGATTACAACTCCCATATATAAATATACAAATATAATGAATATCCGACAATTTTCTATAATTCAGTACCTCTAATTATAATCTACAATTCTCCCCTCGTAAATGTATAAGGTAAAAAGTTAATGTCCATGTAAAAATTGCCGAATAAAGCCATGATTCCACTACTTATTCACATTAAAAAGAAGATGACCCATATAAGCGGTAAAGGAGTGGAATTTCCTGCCCGCTTATACAAGATCATCTTCTTTATTATAGTTCTAGTTCTCCCATTCTAAGGAGTTCTACAACAGCCTGTGAACGCCCCTTCACGCCCAGCTTCTGCATAGCATTAGAAATATGATTTCGAACTGTTTTCTCGCTTATGAATAAATCACTCGCGATTTCCTTAGTCGTTTTATCTTGGACTAACAGCTCAAATACTTCTCTTTCTCTTTTGGTTAATAATGGCTTGTGAGTAAATTCATTCTCCTTCAAGTAGTGTAACCCTCCTTGCCTTTGCCAGCTATGAACTTTGGGATGGGTATAGTTATAGTCTGAATATATTATGTAAGATGACACCTTGGAGTGACTGGATTTAAGCAAATTAGGAAAGGTTTTTTCGGTTTTTCATGATTAGTACTCCATTCCCATCATTTGACGATAATTTTACGTACTTATGAACTTTCAACACACGAATTTTCATTATAAAATAGTCAAAATGTAGTACGTGCAATTATCATCCCTTTTTCCAAGCTTTCTAAAAAAATCGTGTTATAATTTAAACAATGAACCTTAGTTCGTAGTAAATTTCTGTTATCAAAGAAAGTTTTGGTGATATTGATGGACTTAAACATTGAATTATTGGCAAATTTACATATAGAAATTCTTCAGGATATGTATTTTGATTATGAAGAGAATAGTACTACATATATTGATATGGTAACGATTATGGGGAGTCTATTTTATTTTGAGCAACAAACGAAAAAGGCGCGAAAAAATAATCGCTTAATTGTGCCTGTTTTTAATTTAAGCCTCTGGGAAAAAAATAAAGCTATCTTAACAGAGCTAATAGATTGGATAATGGATGAACCTGTTTATCTGACTTTCCAGCAAAATGAAGCAGAGCTTTTTGCTCCATCTTTTTACCTTCCTAATCATCAGGAAGTAACCTTATTTTTGGATGATATAGCATCACTTGTGGGTGTTGCGAAAAATAATTGCATAGATCCGCCCATCACTTCTGACTACATTCGACTAAAAAACATGGACAATGAACAGAGCAAACAAGAAAAACTAGCTACATTTTTACGAAGTAGTGTTTCAGATGCTGGAGAGATTATTCATTTAGGCTCGGCAATTTGCAAGAAGATCAGAAGAAATCGATCAGCCGCTAGCATATGCTTGCTTGTATCGATTGCAGCAGCAAAAACATATTTTAACGGGAAAGGTACTGTATATGTCTATCAAAATAGCAAAATTAATAAGGATGTTTCTATCGATGGAGATGTACTGCTTAAAGCTACTCATCCAAAAACATTTAATCTAATAAATGCTCTTTATTCCAGCTTGGAGCTTGATTTGACTATCCAGACGCCTATCTTATATAGACCCTTCCATCGTGTCATCAATGAGATTCCTAAAGAATATAAGCTGCAAATAAAAAACACGGCAGAGTGTCTCCGAATACGAGGAGATGGGTATATATCAGCGAAAGTTCCATGCGGAATTTGTCTGCCATGCTTGCAAAGAAAAATGGTCTTATCGGCCAGTAATAATGAATTATATGATACCTTATACGAGTATGATTACGGGCAAAAGACTGCTGATATAAAAAATGAAGAAGATAAACGTATCTTAACAGAGAATCTGCAAGCCCTCGAACATGCTATTGAATATCTAAAGACAAATGTAAGTAGACTAGCTAGCGAGGAACAAACAATAGCAGAGGAATTCATTTTCACTTATCATCAATTTATGGAAAAATATTAGCACAAGAAAGACCACCTTAACTGGTGGTCTTTTGTTTAATGGTCACTTCCAAAGAACTCTTTAAATGCCTGGAACGTTGTTTCTCGGTTTAAGGCTGCAATTGATGTAGTTAGTGGAATGCCTTTTGGACAGGACTGCACACAGTTTTGAGAATTACCACAGTTAGCCAGTCCGCCGTCTCCCATTATCTCTTGCAGTCTTTCCTCCTTATTCATCTCTCCTGTTGGATGTGAATTAAAGAGACGGACTTGAGAAAGAGGTGCTGGTCCAATGAAATTAGATTTACTATTTACATTTGGGCAAGCTTCTAAGCAGACTCCACATGTCATACATTTCGATAACTCATATGCCCACTGGCGTTTTTTCTCTGGCATTCTTGGTCCAGGCCCTAAATCATATGTGCCATCAATTGGTATCCACGCTTTGACTTTCTTTAAACTGTCAAACATGCGGCTTCGATCGACTTGCAGGTCGCGCACCACAGGGAAGGTTCTCATTGGCTCTAGACGAATCGGCTGTTCTAATTGATCAATGAGTGCTGTACAGGATTGGCGTGGTTTTCCATTGATGACCATAGAACAGGCTCCGCAAACTTCTTCCAAACAGTTCATATCCCAAGCAACTGGAGAGGTCTTTTTCCCGTCGCTTGTAACTGGATTTCTGCGAATCTCCATTAATGCAGAAATGATGTTCATATTAGGACGATAAGGTAAACTAAATTCTTCTACATAAGATGGTGAATTAGGGTCATCTTGCCTTTCAATTTGTAATGTTACAGTTTTTTGCTCCCCCATTTTATTTCACTCCCTCTTTTTGCTTTGAATAATCTCTTTTTCTCGGTTTGATTAAGGAGGTATCGACTTCTTGATAATGGAAATCTGGTGCCTCATTTGCGCCAACAAATTTAGCCATTGTTGTTTTTAGGAAATCTTCATCATTTCTTTCTGGAAATTCTGGTTTATAATGTGCCCCACGGCTTTCATTTCGGTTGTATGCACCGAGAGTAATCACACGTGCTAGCTGAAGCATATTTTCTAATTGACGCGTAAATACGCCTCCTTGGTTAGACCATTTTGCTGTATCATTGATATTAATTTTTTTATAACGCTCTAACAGTTCTTGTATCTTATCATCTGTTGCCAGCAGCTTATCGTTGTAACGAACCACTGTAACATTATCTGTCATCCATTCCCCTAATTCCTTATGAAGCACATAGGCATTTTCTGTTCCATCCATTTTCAAAATGCCCTGCCATTTAGCTTCTTCTGCTTTAATAGCGGAATCATAGATGGATGATGATAAATCTTCTGCACTTTTGCTTAATCCGCTTATATATTTAACCGCATTCGGACCTACTACCATGCCGCCATAAATAGCTGAAAGCAAGCTGTTGGCACCTAAGCGGTTTGCTCCATGCTGTGAATAATCACATTCACCAGCGGCAAATAAGCCTGGAATATTCGTCATTTGATCGTAATCTACCCATAATCCACCCATGGAGTAATGAACAGCAGGGAAAATTTTCATCGGAAGTTTACGAGGATCTTCACCAGTGAATTTTTCGTAAATCTCGATAATACCACCCAGTTTAATATCAAGCTCTTTTGGATTTTTATGAGATAGATCTAAATACACCATGTTTTCTCCATTGATGCCGAGCTTTTGATCGACACATACATGAAAAATCTCGCGTGTAGCAATATCCCTTGGTACAAGGTTTCCATAAGCTGGATACTTCTCTTCCAAGAAATACCATGGTTTACCATCTTTATATGTCCAGATACGACCGCCTTCTCCACGAGCTGATTCACTCATTAAACGTAATTTATCATCACCAGGAATTGCAGTTGGATGGATTTGAATAAATTCACCATTTGCATAATAAGCTCCTTGCTGATAAACAACAGATGCTGCTGAGCCAGTATTTATAATAGAGTTTGTGGATTTCCCAAAGATAATTCCCGGGCCGCCAGTTGCCATAATAACAGCGTCTGCAGGGAAGGATTTAATCTCCATTGTTTTTAAATCCTGTGCCTTAATTCCTCTGCATACTCCTTCGTCATCTGTGATAATACCAAGGAATTCCCAGCCTTCATACTTCACAACAAGTCCGTCGACTTCGTATCTTCTTACTTGCTCATCCAATGCGTATAGAAGCTGTTGTCCTGTTGTTGCACCTGCAAAAGCCGTTCTGTGATACTGTGTTCCTCCAAAGCGGCGGAAGTCCAGTAATCCTTCTGGTGTACGGTTAAACATAACTCCCATTCTGTCCATCAAGTGGATAATGCCAGGAGCTGCCTCAGCCATTGCTTTAACCGGTGGTTGGTTCGCTAAGAAGTCACCGCCATAAACCGTATCATCAAAATGTTCCCATGGAGAATCTCCTTCTCCTTTTGTATTTACCGCTCCATTAATCCCGCCTTGGGCACAAACAGAATGAGATCTTTTTACAGGCACAAGGGAAAATAATTCTAAAGGAGTCCCTGTCTCTGCTACTTTGATTGCTGCCATTAATCCTGCTAAACCACCGCCAACGATGATCACTTTCCCTTTCTTCATAACAACCGTTCACTCCTTCATCTATTACTCTACTAATCTAGTATTTATTAAACAAACGCCAATATTGCTCGTACACCTACAATTGATAATGCAACAAATATTCCTAGCGTTACATATGTATTAATTCGTTGAGACTTAGGCGAAACAGTAATTCCCCAGCTTACACAGAATGACCATAAGCCATTAGAGAAGTGGAAAATCGTGGAGATAACACCCACTAAATAAAATGCAAGCATCCCTGGGTTTGCTAAATTTTCACTCATCATGTCATAATTTACTTCTTGACCTAATTGAGCTGCTACTCTTGTTTCCCAAACATGCCATACGATAAAAATTAACGTAAAGATCCCTGTCACCCTTTGAATATAGAACATCCAATTTCGAAAAAAACTATAATTTTTTGTATTATTTTTGGCTGTAAACGCAATATAAATTCCATAAATCGCATGATACAAAATCGGTAAAAATATTACAAAAATTTCGAGAAAATACCGAAAAGGTAAATGCTCCATAAAGCCAGCTGCCTTATTAAAAGCTTCTGGACCTCTAGTTGCAAAGTGATTGACAACTAAATGTTGGATTAAAAATACACCTACTGGAATCACTCCTAATAACGAGTGAAGCCTTCTGAATAAAAACTCTCGATTTGCTGCCATAAAATTCCCCCCTAATTGATGACATACTCCCATTGTCCATAAAGCGATAACATAACCAAAAATTCTTACAATTTAGTGACAATTTAATTGTACTCTTAAAAAAAAATGCGGTCAAGAAAACGGATACATTAAATAAATTTTCTTTCGCTTTTTTTCTATCTATATGTCCCAAAAAAGGAAAAATTTCCTCCTTTCTCTTCTGTGCATAAATTTAACAAACAAATCAAATAATAGAATCAATGTAAAGAACTTGAACAAATATTGATTTTATCGTTATGGAAGCAAGATTTTTTCCTTTAAAAGGAAAAAATTATTAAGACATTATTAAAAAAATTGCTTATTGTTTAAATAGATTTTCACGTTTTTTAGTCACCCTAATTCAAAAATCGTTCCCTTTTCTTATGATTTTTTTCCGTTTTTACAGTATACTATTTAGACAATATATTTTATTCTATTTTATTTGGTTTCCGTACTTTTTACATAAACCGATGTATGGAAATATTGCAAATGCCAAAAATGATAACTTTTAGGAAGAGACTATCTTGTAATTATGTAAATATAATAGAATCATAGAAAGAGGAGAGCATATTGAGTGATTTAACATCCTTAGAAGAAAAAACACAGGTGGAGTCAGATCCCCTTACTGTTCCCGCGTATGGATATGAATTAATTCGAGAGATACTTATCCCCGAATTATTAGGTCGGGACACGCCTGATCTGTTATATTGGGCCGGTAAACGTATTGCCCGATTATTTCCTTTAAATACTGTAGAAGAAGCGTATGCTTTTTTTCAAAAGGTCGGATGGGGAAATTTAGAAGTTGTTAAACAAACAAAAAATGAAATTATCTATCAATTATCCAGCGAGCTGATTGAAAAAAGATTAAAGGAAAAAGGGAAATGCACCTTTCAATTAGAAGCAGGTTATTTAGCTCAACAATACGAACAGACAAAAAAAGTTATTGCAGAAGCCTTTGAAGACCCAAAAAGAAAAGAAAAAAAAGTAACCATAACGGTTCGCTGGGATAGTAAAGATCCTGTAGAAGGATAAAAAGAACTCCAAAAGAAAGAAGAATTTTAATAGTCTTCCTTCCTTTGGAGTCTTTTTTGCTTCTACTAATCATTTCTTATGCATGCACAGGTAGTTTACTTAATTCAAATGCATCGTGAAGAATTTCTACTGCTTTTACCATCTTCTCTTTCTCAATTACCGTTGATACTTTAATTTCGGATGTGCTAACCATTTTAATAATAATTTTTTCTTGTGATAATACTTTAAACATATCTGCTGCAACTCCCGGATTAGAAATCATTCCAGAACCGACTATCGATACTTTTGCCAATCCTTGTTCAGAAGTTACTTTATCGTATCCTAATTCCGCCTTATTTTCTTCTAGCACATTCAATGTTTCTTCTAAGTCACTATCTTTTATCGAAAAAGACAAATTTGTCAGCTGGTCATTTGTTAAGCTTTGAATAATAATATCGACATTTATATGATGGGACGCAAGGGTGGTAAAAATAGTAGAGAGACTTGTTAAGGGATTTCTTAATCCAAATACCGTCACACTCGTAATATTGTCCTCAAATGCCACTCCGCGTACAACTAAATTTTGTTCCATGGAAACTTCCTCCTCGATGATTGTTCCTTCTTCTTGTTCCATACTTGAGCGAACCACTAATGGTACTTGATAGTTTTTTGCATATTCTACTGCTCTTGGATGCAGGACTCCTGCCCCTAAATTAGCTAATTCCAGCATTTCATCATAAGAAATAGCTAATAGTTTTCGTGCGCTTTGCACAAAACGTGGGTCGGTTGTAAATACGCCTGTTACATCTGTGTAAATATCACATTTATCCGCTTTTAAAGCTGCTGCAATCGCAACCGCCGTTGTATCCGATCCACCACGTCCAAGTGTTGTTATATCTCCCGCGTCAGTTACTCCTTGAAATCCAGCTACTACTACTACTCTTCCTTGTTGTATCTGTTCTTGTACTTTTTCTGTTTGTATATTTACTATTCGCGCATTCCCATGAACATTCTCTGTTTCTATTCCTGCTTGCCAACCAGTATAGGAAATGGCATCTACTCCTTTCGCCTGTAAAGCCATAGATAGTAAGCTGATGGTAATTTGCTCTCCTGTGGATAGTAAGACATCCATTTCTCGTTTAGATGGCTTTGGATTTATTTCACTTGCAAGCGTTACAAGCGAATCGGTTGTTTTCCCCATAGCGGATACGACGACGACTACATCATTGCCACGATTTCTTTCTTCGATTACTCTTTCTGCTACATGAAGAATTCTTTCTGCACTGCCTACGGAAGTACCACCAAATTTTTGTACAACTAATCCCACTTCATTCCCTACCTTCTTGTAATCTTAGAGGTTTCTTTTTATTTCTCATTGCTTTTTTTTATGTACTTTTCTTTTCCTCTTTCGCAATCTTAATTAGTAAAAGACAAATAAAAAAAGCAATGAGAATATCTCATTGCCGTGCAGCTAAATACATTATAAATATGCACAAACAGTGAGATAGCTCTCCAAAACAGTTTCTTGTTTTGACAGTCTTACATTTATTCAATGCAAAACCAGCAAAGAAAGTCATGAGAACTTTCCTTACTTCGGCGATCTATCCCTTTCATAATTCTTCCCTGAAGCTCATTCTTCTCCGAATTATTACTCTTGAAGCTCGCACCTCTACCTTCACTTATTAAGTTATAAGTTGCCATCATTATAGCACAGTGGATTCATTCCGACAATTAATTTTTTATTCCTTTAATTTAGCAAGTAATTGTTCAGCCACATTTGCGGGAATACCTGCTTTCACAAATTCTTCGATCGTAGCTTCTTTCATTTTCTTCACAGATCCAAAGGTTTTTAAAAGTAATTTTCTGCGCTTTTCTCCAATCCCAGGAATGTCATCCAATAATGACTGAAAAGCATTCTTCCCTCTTAATTGACGATGGAACGTAATGGCAAAGCGGTGAACTTCATCTTGGATTCTTTGTAATAAATAGAATTCCTGACTATTTCGCTCAAGCGGGATAATCTCCAATGGATTTCCGAATAGCAGTTGAGAAGTGCGGTGCTTATCATCCTTTACTAAACCAGCAACTGGAATATCTAAGCTTAATTCATCGAGTAGAACCTCTCTAACTGCTTCAAGATGCCCTTTTCCACCATCAATTAATAGTAAATCTGGAAGCGGCAGCCCTTCTTTTAAAACACGCTGGTATCTTCTTCGAACTACTTCCCGCATGGATTCATAATCATCTGGTCCTTTTACCGATTTGATCTTATACTTGCGGTATTCTCGTTTCGCTGGTTTTCCATCGATAAAGACAATCATCGCTGAAACTGGATTCGTCCCTTGAATATTACTGTTATCAAATGCTTCAATCCGCAGTGGTGTGTAAATCCCCATTTGTCTGCCTAGGTTTTCCACTGCTTTTATCGTACGCTCCTCATCACGTTCGATTAATGCAAACTTTTCTGTTAAAGCATTCTTCGCATTTTTATTAGCTAATAATACAAGTTCCTTTTTTTGCCCTCTCTGCGGCTTTATCACTTTTACATTTAATAATTCTTCGACAATATCTCCTTGGATCTCGTCTGGAAGATAAATTTCCTTTGGTTTAAAATGATTGGCTTTCTCATAAAACTGCCCTAGATATGTTAGCATTTCCTCTTCAGGCTCTTGATAAATAGGAAACGTACTAACATCGCGTTCAATTAACTTTCCTTGACGAACAAAAAATACTTGAACACACATCCAGCCTTTATCATAGGAATAGCCAAAAATATCTCTGTCTACTAAATCCGTCATCATCATTTTTTGCTTTTCCATTGTTGCTTCGATATGAGCGATTTGGTCACGGTATTCCTTAGCGCGTTCAAAGTCTAATTCTTCTGATGCTGCCATCATTTTTTCAGATAGTTCTTTTTTAATATCTTTATATCCACCATTTAAGAACTTGATGATATCATCTGTCATCTTCTTATATTCTTGTTCGGTAACCTCATTTACACAAGGAGCTAAACATTGTCCTAAATGATAATATAAACAAACTCTATCTGGCAGCACATTGCACTTACGTAAAGGATAAATGCGATCAAGCAGTTTTTTTGTTTCATTTGCTGCTTGGACGTTTGGATATGGGCCAAAGTACTTGCCCTTGTCTTTCTTTACATTTCGAGTTGTAATCAGCCTTGGATGCCTTTCAGCCGTCAATTTAATAAATGGATAGCTTTTATCATCCTTCAGCATAATATTATATTTTGGATCATGCTTCTTAATTAAATTTATTTCTAATATTAATGCTTCAATATTGGAAGAGGTTATGATGTATTCAAAATCTTCAATTTCATTGACTAGTCTTAATGTCTTGCCATCATGAGAGCCTGTAAAGTAGGAACGAACTCGATTTTTTAATACCTTTGCTTTTCCTACATAAATAATGGTACCTTGTCGGTCCTTCATCAAATAACATCCAGGCTGATCAGGTAAGATCATTAATTTATTTTTAATGATGTCGTTCACAATTTTCCCTCCCAGCTCACAAACCTTATAAACGAACATATATACTATCTTCTCTAATTATAGAGAATTTCATCGATTCATCAAGGAAAAAGTATGGAATGGGAATATTTTAGGGAAAACGGTTTATTGTTATATGAAAAAATAAGGAGAAAAGAGGGGGAATGATTTTATTGCGATGTTTTGTTATAACGGCTTTTATCGGATTATGATTATATTTTCCATTTCTACCAGCAAGTTTATTTTTTCTCCATAAAAAACCTGCAGACACTAGTGGTGTCTACAGGTCTTTTTCTTTCAAAAATGAAAGAGTTTCATTAAACATGTTTAGCTAATAGTTCAGAAAGAGCTTCTTTTGGTTGGAATCCAACTACTTTATCTACTACTTCACCGTCTTTAAGAACAAGTAAAGTTGGGATGCTCATTACGCCAAATTTAGATGCTGATCCTTGGTTTTCATCTACATCTACTTTAACGATTTTTACACTATCTCCCATTTCGCCATCAAGTTCTTCAAGAACTGGAGCGATCATTTTACAAGGTCCGCACCATGGTGCCCAGAAATCTACTAATACTACACCTGAACCTGTTTCTTCTTGGAATGTTTGATCTGTTGCATGTGTAATGGCCATTTATAATTTGCCTCCTTATTTGATAAACTAACAATATCGAAAGTATACCATGGTTTCTTAGATGATACTAATAATATGTTTCAAATATCATTTTCCCCTACTATCAGCTAATACATTCACCCATAATTAGATCATTCCCATTCTTTTAATAAAGAAGGTATTATTTCAAAAATATCTCCTACAATCCCATAATCAGCTACTTCAAAAATGGGAGCATTTGGATCTTTATTAATAGCGATAATGGTTTTGGCAGATGTTACCCCAACAAGATGTTGAATAGCCCCTGATATTCCGCAGGCGATATATATATCTGGAGCCACGGTTTTTCCTGTCTGACCAAGCTGAATAGAAGCATCACATACTCCTAATTCTACTGCACCTCTGGAAACACCAACTGTTCCGCCAAGAGTGTCAGCTAATTTCTTCACTAGTGCAAATCCCTCTTCGTTTTGAATGCCTCTTCCAGCGCCAACAATAATTTTTGCATCTACTAAGCCAGCTGCCTTTTCTCTTTTTTGTTCGAGTCCAATTAAAGTAGCTACCGGCTTATCGATATTTACTTTCAAAGAACGAACATTCGGTTTTGTTTTCTCTTTCTTTGGGAGAGTCGTCCATTTTTTGGGCTTTATTGTCATAAGAAAAGAAGAATCTTCAACTTCTGTCCGTTCCGTTAATTTTCCAGAATAAGCAGACCGAGTTATAGACAGTTTATTATCATGAAAGACAAAACTCTCTATATTTGAAAATAAGGATAGATTCCATTTCTCACTTAAATACGGGAAGATGGATCTGCCGATATCATTATGTCCACATAAAAGAATAGAGGGTTCAAGTTGTTCCCAAACAGATAAGAGGGCTTTTATATATGATTCATTCGAAAATCTAGCTAACAAAGGATGTTCCACGATAATGATTTGATCGACATCCGTTTCATCCCATTCAGATGCGTTCTTTCTCATATCCTCTCCCATTAGCAAGAGAATCGTTTCTGCCTCCGTTTGTAATTCCTTTGCTGCTGAAATACATTCAAGGGTAATGGAGGCAAGTTTTCCTTCTTGATGTTCTCCCAACACAACGATTTTTCCCTTCATATTAACTCCTCCATTACTATGACTTTAATAATTTGGATAATGAAGCAACTTGATCTTTTATTTCCCCTTGCAACATTATTTGTTTACGATTTAATTGTGGATACGAATAGTGGCTGAGCGTTTTTTTTGCTCGACTGTCCTTTAACTGGATGATTCGAAAAGGCTTCTTTTTTGCTTTCATGATTCCAGCAAGTGATGGCAATCTTGGAACATGTAAACTTTGTGGAATGGTAGCTAAAAAAGGAAACGGAACTCGATATGTTTCGATGTCTCCATCTGCATTTCTTATAATTCTTGCATGTTTTTCCTCTTGTTCGATTCGAATTGCTTTCACAAAGTAGGGAATATCTAATAAAGCAGCAACCCTAGGACCTACTTGACTTGTTGCTCCATCTGTAGAAAAATCTCCTGCTAATAGAACATCGTAGTCTATATTCTGCAAATATTCCTGTATCTTTTTAGCTATATGAGCTGGATGATCTTCATTAGGATTAGATTCTATTAAAACAGCTTGATCTGCTCCCATAGCTAAAGCTGTTCTCAATTGCTTTTCTCCTTCTTTTTTACTTACCATCAGCACCGTTATACGCCCACCATATTTTTCTTTTAATTGAAGGGCTTCTTCTAAACTTATCGCATCTGGCGGATTGATGATAAACTCTTTTTCTTCTACCAATGGTTGTTCTGCTTCAAGTACGAGGGAAGCTTCAGGAGAAACGGTTCTCGATAATAAAACCACAATCTGCAATGCTTTATTACTCATTTTCTTCTTCACTTTCTTTCTTCAATTGTCTTCTTAATACTTTTCCTACTGCCGTTTTCGGAAGTTCTTCTCTAAATTCATAAATACGAGGTACTTTAAAAGATGCCAATTTCCTACGCATAAACTGATTCAGTTCTTCTTCTGTAACCGTCATTCCTTCGCGCAATACAATAAATGCTTTCACTGTCTCTCCCCTATAAGAATCCTTCACTCCCACAACTGATGCTTCCATAACAGCTGGGTGCTCATACAAAACTTCTTCAATTTCACGAGGATAGATATTAAAGCCGCCTGCAATGATAATGTCCTTTTTCCGATCGACGATATAAAAATACCCTTTCTCATCCATATATGCGATATCACCAGTTAGTAACCAGCCATCTTTTAAAACCTTATTGGTTTCTTCTTCATTGTTCCAATATCCTTTCATTACTTGCGGCCCCTTAATTGCAAGCTCACCAACTTCTCCCACTGGCAATATATCACCTGACTCTAATGAAAAAATAGCTGCATCAGTCCCTGGCCAAGGAACACCAATACTTCCTTTTACAATTTCATTGTCCCAAAGAAAATTCACGTGGGTAACAGGAGAAGTTTCCGTTAATCCATAGCCCTCTACTATTTTCCCGCCTGTCTTCTCCTCAAATTTCTCAATAACCTCAACTGGTAATGGAGCAGAACCACTAATCGCTCCTTTAATCGAGGAAAGATCGTATTGGCTTATGTCTGGATGATTCATTAAACCAATGTAGATAGTAGGTGCTCCTGGAAAGACAGTTGGCTTTTGTTTATGGATTGTTTTTAACAAACCACTCGCATCAAATTTCGGAACAAGAATCATTTTATATACTTCCATTACTGATAATACAAGAACTGTCATAAGCCCATACACATGGAATAATGGCATGACGGCAAGCATTTTTTCTTTTCCCTTTTCCATCTTATATAGCCATTGTCTGCACATAGAAGTATTGGCTACTAAATTTTGATGGGTGAGAATAACTCCCTTTGGAAAACCTGTCGTTCCGCCAGTGTATTGTAGAATCGCTATATCTTCTTCAAAATTTATCGGTACTTCCTTTAGTACTGATTCTTTGGACTTTAATGTTTGGATAAATAGATGAGTAGAGTTTGATGATGAAATTGTTGGAGGTTTTCCTTGCTCTTTCGCTTGAATGAATGGATAGACAATATTTTTGGGAAATGGGAGATAATCTTTAATAGATGTAACAATAATTTGTTCAAGATCTGTTTGCTTCATTACTCTTTCCACTCTATTGTAGAGCATATCTAATGTTATAATTACTTTCGCCCCTGAATCTTTCATAATAAATTCTATTTCTCGCTCTTGATAAAGCGGATTTACTGGTACAGCGATAGCTCCCGCCTGCAAGATTGCATAGAAACTAATAACTGTTTGTGGAATATTCGGCAGCATTACTGCAACCCTGTCCCCTTTTTTTACACCTAAGTGCTGTAAATAAGCTGCAAATTGCAATGTTTTCTTATAAAGTGTTTTAAACGTCATTTCTTTTCCCATAAAATGAATAGCTTTATGTTTTGGATACTCATTTGCCGCGTATTTTAATAATTGTGGGAGAGTATCTGCACGATAATAAACATTTTTGGCAATTTGTTCAGGATAAAGTTTTAACCATCTTTTCTCTGTTTCCAACACAATTCCTCCATTTAATTCTATTGTTGTACTAGCTTATTATATGGAGGAACATATTCATTGGATTATGTATAAGCCTACTTTCCCTTTAATTGACACAATTCCGCATAAAAACAGCCTTTTTAATAGTAACTAAAAAAGCCAAACAATCATGCGAATGTGATTTGTTTGGCTTTTTGGCTTTGAATATTTACGTCCAACCTTCATTTAAAATACTATATTTATTAAGAGATACCTGCACCAATTACAAAAGATAAACCAACAGAAATAATCATAGAAATAAAGCCGACTGCTCGATTATCATTTTTTATTTCATCGTCAATATTAAATTTAGGGGTTAAAAATTCAAAGATGAAATAACCAATTAACAATAGGACAAAACCATATACACCCCAGATAATCATTTTCAGTAAAGAATCATTTTGCATAATTGAATGGCTGAAAATATTCGCTATTCCAAAGATTTTTCCGCCTGTCGCCATCGCAACTGCTAGATTCCCATTTTTTATTTCATCCCAATTATTATATTTTGTTACAAGTTCAAATATAGCTAAAAATACAACAAGGCTTAGAATAACAACACTATAATCGCCGGCCGTTTTTACATATTCATTTTCCCAAAATTGTGCCATAAGGTTTCTCCTCTACCATTATTCTCCAAAAGAATATTTATTTAAATTCGACAACCGTTACGCCGCTGCCGCCTTCTCCTGCTTCGCCAAAACGAATCCTTTTTACTGCGCGATGATTTTTCAAATACTCTTGAACACCTGAACGGAGGGCTCCTGTTCCTTTCCCATGAATAATGGAGACTCGCGGATAGCCAGCAAGCAAGCTATCATCTATATACTTTTCTACTCGAGCAAGAGCATTTTCAAATCTTTCGCCACGTAGGTCTAACTCCAAGCTAACGTGATAGTCTTTTCCTTTTATCGTAGTTAGTGGTTTTGTTTCTACTACCTTAGGCGCTTTGATGAATTCAAGATCTTTTTCTTTGACCTTCATTTTCATAATACCAATTTGGACTTGCCATTCTTTGTCGGAAACTTTTTCTAGTAATTGGCCTTTTTGATTAAAGGTTAGAACCTTCACTTCATCGCCAGGCTGATAAACATGGTTCGTCTTCGATGCAGCTGGTTGTTTTTGTCTTTCTATTTGTGGTGTTGCATCATCTAAACGTTTTCTTGCATCAATTAGTTCATGTTCTTTTACTTCTGCTCGTTTTTCGAGCTGCATTTTTCGTAAATCGCCAATAACCGCTTCGGCTTCTTTTTTAGCATTTTCGATAATTTCTTTCGCTTCTCTTTTTGCTTTTTCTTGCAGTGTTTCTTTCTTCTCGTAATATTCCATTACTTGTTTCTGTAAATCACGATGAAGCATTTCCGCTTGTTTTAATAGATCTTTCGCTTCTTCATGCTCTCTTTCTGCTTGCTTACGACTATTCTCCAGAGAGGCAATCATATTCTCGATTTTATTACTATCCTCGCTTACATGTGACCGAGCTGTATTAATCACATCTTCCTTTAAACCCAAGCGCTTACTAATTTCAAAGGCATTACTTCTTCCCGGGACTCCAATGAGTAATCGATAGGTTGGACTTAATGTTTCAATATCAAATTCCACACTTGCATTTACAACGCCTTCGCGATTATATCCATAAGCCTTTAACTCCGGATAATGAGTAGTTGCAATAACTCTTGCCCCGCGTTTATTTACTTCATCGAGAATTGAAATAGCTAGAGCTGCTCCTTCTTGAGGATCTGTACCAGCTCCTAATTCATCAAATAAAACAAGACTTTTATGATCCACTTTTTCAAGAATACTAACAATATTAACCATATGGGAAGAGAACGTACTTAAAGACTGTTCAATAGACTGTTCATCCCCTATATCTGCGTATACAGATTTAAAAACGCCCATTTCTGAACCGTCTAATACTGGTATTTGCAGGCCTGCCTGTGCCATTAAAGTACATAGACCTACTGTTTTTAAAGTTACTGTTTTACCGCCCGTATTTGGTCCGGTAATAACAATAGATGTATAGGAATCCCCAAGAATAATATCATTCGCTACCACAACCTCTGGCGGTATAAGTGGATGCTTCGCCTTATGAAGAACAATCTTTCCTTCATTATTAATTTTTGGTTTGGATGCTTTTAAGCGGTGAGCATATTTTGCTTTTGCAAACATAAAATCAATTTCTGCTAATACAGTGACAATATGCAATAGCTCTTCTTCATATTGTGCTACAAGTGCAGTTAATTGCGTTAAGATACGATCAATTTCTTGTTGTTCTTTGACCCGAATAGCTTGAAGTTCATTATTTAGTGTCACTACAGACTGTGGTTCAATAAACAGGGTTTGCCCAGAGGCACTTTGGTCATGAACAATCCCCCCATAATTGCCTCGATATTCTTGCTTAACCGGGATAACATACCGATCATTTCTAATTGTAATAATACTGTCAGACAGCATTTTTTGGGCACTTGAGGAACGAATCATACTTTCTAGTTTCTCTCGTACTTTTGATTCATTTCTACGCAGCTGATTTCTTAACGTTCTAAGAGCATCACTTGCACTATCCATCACTGCACCTTGTTCATCAATAGCCATCTTAATTTCTTCTTCTACTTCAGCAAGCACCATGATACTGTCTGTTAAAGTAAACAGTATCGGAATAGGCTCTTCTTCATGAAATTCTTCAATAAATCGTTTCATTTGTCTACTAGCATGAACAGTACTTGCAATCTGATTTAATTCAGATGGGCTAAGCATACCGCCAATAGAAGATCTTTTCACATGGGCGCGGATATCATAGATTCCATCAAGAGGGATGGATCCACGCATGCGATATACCTTAGCAGCTTCATCTGTTTCCTCTTGCCATCTTACAACTTCATTATAATCAGTAGATGGAACTAATTCCTCCACTTTATATCTTCCCAATGAAGAAGATGCATGTTCGATTAATTGATCTTTAATTTTATCAAATTCTAACGTTTTAAATACTCTTTCCTGCATGGAGTAATCTCCTTTGCTATCCCCATTTCGGGTTTAATCATATTTTTTAATGGTTCTTCTGACTTTTTGAGCGTTCTTTTCCGTTGAGCTATCTTTCAACAGAGAGATTGCTTTTCATTTCAAGACTTGGACTGAGGCGAAAACAGCTTTTCCTTGCAGAGTTTCAGCCATTGTTTTCCAAGCTAACTACTTACCTATATACTGATCATCCTTTATATAAGAAGGCTAATAATTCTTCTTTGGACATTGCATTCAATACAGTAGATTTTTTTATCCAGCCCTTTTTCGCGGTGGATACTCCGATAGCCATATTATTAAGCTCATGCTTATAATGAGCATCTGTATTAATTACAATCTTTACGCCCGCATCCTGGGCCATTTTGACATGTGCTGCATTTAAATCTAAGCGGTTAGGATTACTATTCAATTCCAAGATAGTATTCGTTTCTTTCGCTAACTGAATAAGCATTTCCATGTCAATATCATAACCATCTCTTTTGCCAATTTTCCTACCAGTCGGGTGTGCAATGATATTAACATACTTGTTTTCCATGGCAGCTTTTAATCTATTCATTATCTTATCTTTCGATTGTGAAAAGGCAGAATGGATGGAGGCAATTACAATATCTAATTCTTTCAATAATTCATCATCATAATCTAGTGTGCCGTCTGGTAATATATCCATCTCAGCACCAGCTAAAATAGTTATATCCTCATATTTTGAATTTAACCTTTTAATTTCTTTGATTTGCTTTCTCACTCTATCTGGTGTTAATCCATTGGCAACCTTTAAATATTGAGAATGGTCTGTAATAGCCATGTATTGATAGCCTAATTTTCGATTTGCTTCTATCATTTCTTCTAATGAATGTGCACCATCACTCGCAGTAGTATGCATATGCAAATCTCCTTTAATATCTTCCAAGGAAATAAGCTCACTATCATCTGAATAATTTTCTACTTCTTTCCCATCTTCTCTTATTTCAGGAGGAATAAAGGGCAGTTCGAAATAATGATAAAACGCTTCTTCTGTCTTAAAGGTTTTTATTTCGCCTGTTTCATTATTTTCCACACCATACTCGCTTATTTTTTCTCCGCGTTCTTTAGCTAGCTGTCTCATTCGCACATTATGTTCTTTTGAACCTGTGAAATGATGTAAGGTTGTTGCAAATTCCTCTGGTTTCACTAACCGAAAGTCAATAGAAACGTCATAATCCAGCCCCAGAATTACACTAACTTTTGTCAATCCTGCTCCATTTACTTCTTTTATGGACGGAAGCTGAATCAACTGCTCTTTCACCTGATTAGGATCTTTTGTGGCAATAATAAAATCCAAATCTTTAATCGTCTCCCTAACTCTTCTTAAACTCCCGGCTCTAGAGTATTGCACAACACCTGCCATCTTAGCTAGGTGTTCCTCAATGGAAACTGCTATCGGAATCATAAATGCAATCGGCAGTCGCTCTGGGCGAGAACCGGCATTTTGAAGGGCTTCCATAATTTTTTCTTCCGTCTTTTTGCCAAAACCTTTTAATGCTTGCACTTCTCCTTTTAAACATGCATTTTTTAAATCCTCTGCATTTTCAACAGATAGCTCTTTATATAATTTTGCAATTTTTTTCCCACCGAGACCTGGCAGCTGCAGCAATGGTATTAACCCTTTTGGAACTTCGTCTTTTAACTCTTGTAAAACAGACGACTTACCTTCTTTTAGATATTCTTCTATAACAGCTGCTGTTCCCTTTCCTATTCCCGGCAGTTCCGTAAGATCGGTTATTTCGGTTAAGTTTAATTCACTTGTTTCAATCGTATTGGCAGCTTTTCGAAAGGCAGATATTTTAAATGGATTTTCTCCTTTCAACTCCATATATATCGCGATTTGCTCTAATAATCGAATAATATCTTTATTTGTAATCATCCTTTATCACCCACATATGTAAAATAACTCATCTTCTCATCCTACCTATCATACCATGAACTGTATAAATTCAATAATCATGCAGCACCTGTTTAACTAAACAAAAAAACTCTCTAGCTACATATAAAGCTAGAAGAGTTTCCTCTTTCTATGAAGCCATATAATCAAACCATAAATCTTTTATTTTCTCTGAAAAATATGGAGTGTTTTCTATCATCCATGCGGCAACCGAGGATTCATTTAATTGAGATTGAATAAAATCAACCGGAATTAAAATAGAAATAAATAATAGAAGGAATAATAGCAAATACGTTTCGACAAATCCTAGGACCGCACCAGCCCATGTATTTAACTGTTTTAAAATAGGAATACTAGCAACAAAATCTATCATACTTCCAATAATTTGCCAAATAATTTTCACTACAAAAAATATCACCACAAAGGAGAACCCTCTGTAAAAGACATCTTCCATATTTGCCGTTTGAATAAAAGATTGCAGCAAACTATTTTCCCCTATATTTGGATATGGAATCCATAGTGTTAATTTTTGCGATAATGGGATGTAATATTTATTAGCAACAATAAACGCAACAATAAATCCTGTTAAGTGTATAATTTGCATAATAAATCCTCTTTTTAGTCCTCTAAGAAGACCAAAAAGCAGCAATATAACCAAAATAATATCTAACATGAACAATGTCAGTCCTTTTCTCTTCTTTTTAATTCTTCCTCTAATTCTTTCACTCGATCTTCTAGCTTTACATAGTCGTTTACTATATTTACTGCGGTAAGTACAGCAAGTTTATTGGTATCAAGTGAGGGATTCAAAACATGAATTTCACGCATTTTTTCATCAACTATGGAGGCAACCAGTCTAACATGGTTAGAAGGTTCTTTCCCTATTATTGTATATTGTGTTCCATATATATCAACATTTGTACGATTTTTAGGGGTATTTGACACGCCCATGCCTCCAATCTAAAGAATCCTAGTTTCTATCATATCATGAACTATTCTTGGTAGGGAAGTCATTCGAATAGATTCTATCTTAAGACTTTTGATATAGAGAAATAATTATGATTAAAAAAACAGACTGGGACAAAACTAGCTTCACATAGTGAATAGGGGGCTGTCCAAAAAGTAATGAAAGCTGATTTTTGGAACAAAAAAAAATCATCCTTTTGAGTAAAATGAAGTTACCAACAACATTAAAAGAAAGGATGATTTTTATGTACAATCAAATGATTACTACTGAAAAATTAACACGTAAATGACATTCCTTCCAGCTATAGAAGTGAATGAGAAAAAACACTAAAAGGCACCCCTCCTATTCTTTCTTATCCAGAAACAGGTTTTAAAGAGGATGTACTTATTTCCCTTTAGATACACCACTTAATGGACTAGATGTTCTTTGTAAGAAATGGTATAGAGCTCCAATTAAGTTCGAGTCATTTCCAAATTGGCATGGCTGAACTTGAATGTTTAAACACTCTTCTGTTGGCTTCATAATTTTTAGCTTTTCGTTAATCTGTTCAATAAGCCCTTCGCGTTTACTGATTGCTCCGCCGATTAGAATTTTCTCCGGATCAATAATGTATTGTAAATTATAAATTCCTACAGCTAAGCGCTTAATGAATTTTTCTATTTCTTCCTGTACTTCCCAGTCGCCTTCATCAGACATGTTAAATACAATTTGACCGTCCAAAGTTATTGGATCCAAGTTTTTCCGTTTCGCAACTTGCTTAATTAAACCTCCAGTTGCTGCAAGAGAACTCCATGATTCCCCTAGCGGCTGATTCAGATAATCCTCTAAAATCATGTAACCAAATTCGGCTCCGAAAAGATGGCTACCATGACGAATTTTCTTATCTAGAAAAATAGAACCACCAATACCACTCCCAATTACAATACAAATATAATCATCGACATTTTTTGCAGCACCCATCCATCCCTCCGCTAACCCTGCACAATTAGCATCATTTTCAAGCTCAACAAGCAATTTTGTCCGTTCTTGGATGACATCCCTTATATTCGGCCCATGAATATATGGCAGAGCTGAGGTTCCTTTTATAAATCCTGTTTCAACATCTACTGCTCCTGGCATACTTAAGGCGATACCGATTATCTCATTCTTTTCTTGAAAATTCTTCACTACTGTTTCGATTGTATCCACGAAAGAATCGATTCCATCTTTTGGAGTTGGAACAGAAGACTTTTCTACAAAGTTTCCCAATTCATTCATAAGCGAAAATTTTATTGCAGAGCCACCTACATCAAATACTGCATAATAATTCACCAAAAAACCTCCTGACATCCATACAAGTCTTATTATTTATGTAAGAAAGCTCCTAAATCAGCCCAGAGCTCACCTGAAGGCTTTGTTCGTCCCACACGTTTCCCTTACAATAATTTTAGAGTCTGTATACACTGGCTTTAATTTTGATTTTCCTTCTATCAAGTCATTTAGCATAAAAGCAGATAATTTACCGATTTTCTCCTTATCCTGTTTGACCGTGGTCAATTTAGGATCACTATAGCGGGAAGCAGCAATATCATCACATCCTACAATTCGGATGTTTCTAGGTGTATGAAGTCCAGCTTCCTTAATAGCTCTTAGTGCACCTAAAGCCATTAAGTCGGATGCAGCAAAAATAGCTTCTGGATAATCCTTCAACTCTAGTATTCTCTTCATTGCGATATAACCACTCTCTTCATGGTAATCTCCATATTGAATCCACTCTTCCCTGATTTCAAGACCAAACTGATTCATCGCATCCTTGAATCCCTTTAACCTTAAATTAGAAATGACGGATTCACTCATCCCGCCAATATAGCCAATTTTTCTAAGAGAATTCAAATAAAAATGCTCTACTACTTTCCTTGATAAATTTACATTGTCCGTCATGACGTAGCTCGCTTTTGGACCTACTAATTCAATATCAATTCCAATACAAGGAAAACCGCTCTCAGCAAGTTCAAAAGTAGCGTCCTCTACTTCTTCACCTGCAATTATCAAGCAGCCATCCAAATTAAAGTGCTTGCATCTTGCTAAATAACTTCCTTGAAATTGTTCATTAGAAAACATTAAGATATCGTATCCAAGTAATCCAATATTTTTCTTAAAAGTCGAAATAACTTCATTAAAATATGGATGGGTCATGTCTACATTGATTTTACCTGCATAGACAAGACCAATGAGATTTGATTTTTTCGTTGCCAGTGACCGAGCCGAAAAATTTGGTGCGTAGCCCTTTTCATTAATAACTGTCATGACTTTTTTTCTAGTCATCTCACTTATTTCGCCATAATTATTTAATACTTTCGAAACGGTTGATGGTGATACCCCTGCCAATTGTGCAATGTCCTTTATCGTTAAACTCATCGTTTTTTCCCTTCTATTTCCGTCTAAATTCATTCCTAATATTAGATTAATAAAAGTTAGAGAATGAAACAATAGCATGGCAGGAAATAGTCTTTATTTCACAGACCCTTCCGTAATACTTGATATAAATAATCGGTTAAATAATAAGAAAATGACTAATAATGGAACAGTTGCCCAGAACACACCAGATAAAATCATACCGAAATCAATATTATGAGTATTGCCCAACTGTGCTAATGCAACCTGGATGGTATACATTTCTGGATCTCTTAAAACCGTAAACTGCCATAAGAACTCTCCCCAAACAGCAGTAAATACAATAATTCCAAGAGTAGCAAACGCTGGTAAGATAATCGGTAATACAATTCCCCAATAGATACGGAAATTCGAGCACCCATCTAATTTCGCTGCTTCTATTAATTCATCAGGAACTCCCTCGGATATATATTGGCGCATTAGAAATATCCCTAAAGGATTTAAAAAGGATACAATCATAACTCCTTGTAAGGTATCTAGAAGTCCTATTTTAGAAATTAAGAAGTATTGTGGGATTAACCCTAATTGCGGTGGAATAATCATGGTTACCAAAATAGCAATGAAAAAAATGTTTCTTCCTGGGAATCTAAATTTGGCAAAGGCAAAGCCTGCTAATGAACTAATGAGTAGTACTATGATCGTTACAACAAAACAGAGTATAAATGAATTCCACATCCCACCAAAAAAATCAATTTGACTTAATACCTTTTTAAAGTTTTCAACCAGCATATTTCCTGGTGTTAAAGTTGGTGGGATGGAATTGTAGGCAGCACTCGGCCTTGTTGCCATGACAAACATCCAGTAAAATGGAAACAACGAAACGATAGCAGCAATAAATAAAAATAAGTAAACGGATAATCTGCCTATGGAAAACTTTCTCCGGTTTCTTTTGTCATGCTTCCTCATTGATCCACACCTCTCTTTTTCTTTCTAAATCCTTGCGTTAAACTTAAGTTTATGACAGCAAATAATGATATAATGACCAATAGAATGATTGCAGTTGCGGATGCGGTTCCAAATGACTGCAATTTAAATGCATCTCTATACAGGTACATAACAATTGTCATCGCTTCATCCCTTGTGAAAGCACCAGTTCCTAAAAACACAGTTGGTTCAGAGAATAACTGCATGGCACCAACTGTTGAAGTGAATACCGTTAAAATAATAAATGGTTTCATCATTGGGATAGTAATGTAAAAAAGCTGATGAAATTTATTGGCACCATCAATGGTAGCTGCCTCGTATAAATCATTTGGTATACCTTGAATTCCAGCTAGATAGATAATCGTGTTATATCCTACCCATCGCCAGAACACCATAATGGATATCGCAATTTTCGTCCCCCATTCAGAGGCTGCCCATTGGATAGGGTCAAGTCCAAAGAAATGAGTTAATACATAATTGGCTAAAGAAGATTCATGATTACTGAATAACACACTAAAGATAAGGGCTACAGCAACCATGGAAGTTAAATAGGGCATAAAAATTGTTACACGAAAGAAGCTTTTAAATTTAAGAAAAGCCATATTCAACAAATAAGCTAAAATAAGACCGACGACTAACTGTGGAGCTGTTCCCATAATTCCTATAATTATCGTATTATAAACCGATTTCCAAAATAGAGGATCCGTGAGTACAGTCTCAAAATTAGCCAGTCCGTTAAATGTCATCGGGCTTAAGCCATTCCATTTTTGGAAGGCTAGGTAAATACTAAAAAGCATAGGATATAAGCCGATAACGGCAAAAATTATGAAGAAAGGCGCTATATATAAATATCCTGACAGCATATCCTTTTTTTGCTCCGACCTAAATTTTTTCTGTTTTTTATGAATAGGTTGCTTCTTACTGACAGTGTTCACAGTTTCCTTATTACTGCTAGGATTCATTTCCCCACCTCTTTTCATATTCGAGGGAGCATGGTACATATAAACGTCCAAACTTCCCTATCTATCCATCATTATTCATTTTCCTCACAAAAACCAATATATGAAGTATCGCCGGCTTACCACAAACCTTTTTCTCGCTAAAGGCTCATATATGTAAGCCGACCGACTTTTCAAATTATTTAAAGGTTAGTAGATTTTAGTAACTTTGTTTTTTATAGAACAAATGCTAGATTAACGGCTTAATAAATCTTCTGCGCGCTTCACGGCAGCTTTCCATTCTTTTTCTGGGTCTGCTCCTTTATTTTGGACATTCTTAAGCGCATTCAATACTTCGCTATGGATTGAAGCATATTTTTCACCTTTATATCCTATGCCACTAATGTCCTTTGCAGCTTCTGCAAATACTGGAGCTGTTGCTTGGCCACCAAAGAATTCATCTGCATTCGTTTTAAATTCTTCCATATCATATACAGATTGAGCAGATGGGAATAATCCATGGCTTTGGAATGATTTCAATTGATTTTCTGGTGATACAAGCCATTCAATAAAATCATAAGCTTCTTGGGAATGTTTTGTTTCAGATGGTACGGCAATGTATGAACCACCCCAGTTTGCAGCAAACTCAGTTGGTAATGTAGCAACTCTCCATTTCCCAACAGCATCAGGAGCATTTCCTTCCATCCATCCTTTTAACCATCCTGCTCCTAACTCTGCCGCAAATTCGCCTTTGTTAACAGCATTTGCCCACTCTGGAGTCCACATATCATATTTACCTATAATTCCAAGTTCATTTAAGCGAATAGCATAGTCATATGCTTTTTTCACTTCACTGTCTGCTCCTAAATTTAATTTATTATCAGGAGTCAAATAAGCTGTTTTCGCAGAATCTAGATAAGCTCTATATGCCATTTCAATACTATCAACAAATGGCAATTTTGTTTTCTCTTTAACTTGTAATCCAGCTTTTTCAAATGCTTCAGGTGAGTTAATCAAATTGGCTACTTCCTGTGGATCAGTTGGAAGTCCTGCTTTTTCAAATACATCAGTTCGGTAGTACAATCCTTTAGGTCCAATATCTGTAGGAAGACCAAATAAGAAATCTCCGTCCTGGTTTTCTCCACTCTTCCATTTCCACTCTAAGTACTGGTCTTTCACATCTTTCGCACCAAGATCATATAGATTTTCAAAACGATCTTGAGCTACTTTAAAACGGTCAAATTGGTCAATCTCTAACATCGTAATATCAGGTGCACCGCTCCCCGCAGATAATGCTGTAAAAAGCGCATCATGATGATCAGCTGTTTCAGATGCCTTTACTTTAATTTTAATATTTGGGTTTTCTTTCTCGTATTCTTTTGCTAAATCCTCATAACCAGTCGAACCAAATGTCCAAAAATCCAACGTGATTTTTTCATCTTTACCACTTGTTTTACTTGATGTATCATTCCCACTACAAGCTGCTAAAGACAGTGCAAGCAATGACGATAAACCTATGGCAGCAAACTTTTTCATTCTTTTCAAAATCATAACCCCCCAAAATTATTTAATATTTTAATAGTCTTTCTTAAATATGAGATTTCTATAAAGAAATGAACACCCCCAAAAATGATAGATTTCAATTTAACGAAATCGGTTTCGAAAGCACTTACAGAAATCGCTTACAAAACATATAATAATATCATTACTTCAAAAAATCAATATAAAAATAACCAATTTATTGAATTTTTTTAAAAAATCATATAATTTTAATTTATTTATTCACTATTATCGCCATAAATAGTGAATAAATAAGAATTTCCATTCGAAACCGTTTTCGTAATTATATGCTTCTCTCCCGATTCGCCCCATGGAAAGAAAAAATGAATTCAGGCTGTTGTGTTCACCACATACCAGCTTCAATAAAAAATCCCAGAATTGAACTCTGGGATTTTTTTTATCCGACTCAGCCTCTTAGCGAAGCACCAGCTTTTTCTTCTACTGCAGCAAGTACTTTGTCATGGGTCTTGCTAATCATTTCATCTGTTAATGTTTGTTCTGGATCAAAATATGTTAAAGAGAATGCAATCGATTTTTTGCCTGCTTCCATTTTTTCGCCCTCATATAAATCAAACACTTGGACATCTTTCAATAACTTTCCGCCAGCTTCAATAATAACTTCTTGAAGCGTACCAGCTAACACGTCTTTCTCAACAACAAGCGCTATATCTCTTGTTACATACGGGAAACGAGGGATGGACGTATAATGTAATGCTTCTACTTCTACAGCAAATAACTTACTTAAGTCTAGTTCGAAACAATATGTTTCTTTTAAATCTAAATCATTTTGCATTTGCGGATGCACTTGACCGACAAATCCAATGATCTCCCCATTAAGAACGATTTCAGCCGTTCTTCCTGGATGCATACCATCCAAATTCGCTCTAGCAAATGTAATTTGCTCCATAACACCTAACTTTTGGAATAATCCTTCCAATACACCTTTTACAACAAAGAAATCAACAGTTTTCTTCTCTCCTTGCCATGGGTGCATACTCCAAATGCCTGTAACTGCACCAGCTAGATGTTCTTTTTCCTCAGGAAGCTCCTGCTCTCCATTCGCTAAGAACACAACCCCTGTTTCATAAACAGCTATGTTTTCATTTTGTCTTGCTGCATTATATTTAAGCACCTCTAGCAGCTGTGGCACGATGCTTTGACGTAATAATGCACGTTCTTCACTCATTGGCATTGCAAGGTTGATTGGGTTTCTTTTCTCTAAAGCAAAGCTATGCACTTTCGCTTCATTTGTTAATGAATAGGTAATTGCTTGATATAACCCAGCCGATTCTAAATATCTTCGTGCCATACGACGTTTTTTCTGATAAGCAGTTAAAGAACCTGGTGTAGCAGCACCTATCGGCAATGTTTTCGGCAAGTTATCATAGCCATAAAGACGAGCAACTTCTTCGATTAAATCTGCCTCGATAACAATATCATTTCTTCTTGTTGGCACAGTTACGATGAATGTATCACCTTCCATTTGTGTCGCAAATTGAAGACTATTAAAAATAGCCGTTACTGCATTCGTCTCTAATGTCGTTCCTAATGTTTGATTGATTTTTTCGAGCGTAATCGAAACTACTTTTGGCTCGGCAGTTAGTGTATCAACTGCGACTTCCCCTTCAAGCACTTCTCCGCCAGCATATAATTGTAATAATCGACAAGCTCTATCTGCAGCTTCACGTACTCGATTTGGATCAATTCCTTTTTCATATCTTGCGCTCGCTTCACTTCTTAAACCAATTACTTTAGAGGATCTGCGAATTACTTTACTGTCAAAATAAGCCGATTCTAATAAAACAGTAGTAGTGCCAGCTTGAACTTCAGAATTCGCACCACCCATTACACCGGCAACAGCTATTCCTTCTTTTCCATTCGTAATAAGTAGATTATCTTCTGATAATGTTCTGTCTGTTTCATCAAGTGTTGTAATCTTTTCACCACTTTGTGCTCTTCTTACGAGAATTTCTTTTGAGCCAATTTTATCATAATCAAAAGCATGCAGCGGTTGACCATATTCTAGTAAAATAAAGTTCGTAATGTCGACCACATTGTTATGTGGGCGAATTCCTGCAGCCATTAATTTTCCTTGCATCCATAATGGAGATGGAGCGATTTTAATATTCTTAATCACTCTTGCTGTATATAATGGTACATCTGCATTCTCTTCTACTGAAACTTTAATATAATCAGATGCTTTTTCGTTAATAGTTGGATATTCTGTATTAGGTAGTTTTACTTCTTTTTCTAAAATGGCAGCTACTTCATACGCTACACCAAGCATGCTTAAGCAATCAGCACGGTTTGGAGTTAACCCCAGTTCTAGTACAGCATCATTTCGTTGTAAATATTCTAATGCGTTTTTGCCGACCTCTACATCACTTGGAAAAACAAAAATTCCTTGCGCATAGTCTTTTGCGACAATTTTTCCTTCGATACCAAGCTCTTGCAGGGAACAAATCATCCCGTTTGATTCTTCCCCCCGTAGCTTCGCTTTTTTAATTTTGAAGTTACCTGGAAGAACTGCACCAACCTTTGCTACAGCTACTTTTTGGCCTTTATCTACATTGGGAGCGCCACAGATAATTTGGATTGGGTCTCCCTCGCCAACATCGACTAAACATTTATTTAATTTGTCTGCATTCGGATGTTGTTCACGCTCGACAACATAACCGATTACTACATTTTTAATTCCTTCATCAAGAACCTCGACGCCTTCTACCTCGATACCACTCTTTGTAATTTTTTCTGCTAATTCATCAGGACTTATGCCATTTAAATCTACATATTCATTTAACCAATTATAGGATACTAACATTTTTTCTCCTCCACCCTTAATATTCCGGTACTGAAAATTGTTTTAAGAAACGTACATCATTTGTATAGAAATGACGAATATCATCAATTCCATATTTCAACATCGCAATTCGCTCTGGACCCATTCCAAAGGCAAACCCAGAATATTTCTTAGAGTCAAAACCGGACATTTCCAATACATTTGGATGAACCATTCCAGCTCCTAGAATTTCAATCCAGCCTGTTTTTTTACAGACACTGCAGCCTGCACCTTTACAAATAAAACAAGAAATATCCACTTCAACAGAAGGCTCTGTGAATGGGAAAAAGCTTGGGCGTAAACGGATTTCTCTATCTTCCCCAAACATTTTCTTCGCAAAAACTTCAAGCGTACCAATTAAATCACTCATACGAATGTTTTCATCAACCACAAGTCCTTCAATCTGCATAAATTGATGGGAGTGTGTCGCGTCATCATTATCACGACGATATACTTTACCCGGACAAATAATCTTCACTGGACCTTTCCCTTTATGTTTCTCTAATGTTCTTGCTTGCATTGGTGATGTTTGCGTTCGAAGCAATGTTTCTTCTGTAATATAAAATGAATCTTGCATATCTCTTGCTGGGTGATCCTTAGGCAGATTCAATGCTTCGAAATTATAGTAATCATTTTCCACTTCGGGGCCTTCTTCAACGGTATAGCCCATTCCAATAAATAAATCTTCAATTTCTTCTACGACTCTTGTTAGAGGATGATGATTACCTGTAGAAACAGGACGACCAGGTAGAGTTATATCAATTGTTTCAGAAGCAATTTTTTCTTGGACGAGCGCTTCTTCTAACGCCTTTTGTTTAGCCTCAATGCGGCTTGTAATTTCGTCACGAATAACGTTTACTAACGCCCCCATCTTTGGTCTTTCTTCAGCAGATAGTTTGCCCATTCCTTTTAATACTTCTGTAATTGGGCCTTTTTTCCCTAAGTATGCGATACGAATTTCATTTAGTTCTTTCATATCAATACTGCTTTCAATGCGTGTTAGTGCTTCAGCTTGCAATTCTTTTAATTTATCTTCCATTACATTTCCTCCTTATATATGGTTTGTTCTCGCATGAAAATTGGCATAAAAAAACCCCATCCCCAAAAAGGGACGAGGTTATTGTCGCGGTACCACCCTAATTAACTTGTATGTATAAAAAAACAAGTTCACTTCATTTGGATAACGGTAGTCTATACCGGTACATCTTTACATCTTTCTAAACAAGAAAAATGGTCCCGATGCCGACTCAGGAGGTGAACTTCATTCATGTTTTTAATAAAAATGCTTACAGTCTGCGGCATTTTCTCCCTTAATTAAAAAACATCAATTACTTTTCTCCATCAATGTCTTTATTCATGTAATTTGGTTTTAATTATAATATATATCTAATTAGTTTTCAAATGCCTTTTTTGCCTTTGCCAGCCTACCAACACATTATTTAAAATAATACATTAAAATACCAGCTGCGACTGCAACATTTAAAGATTCACTTTTCCCGTAAATTGGTATATATAGGTTGGTATCAGTCTTACTTAATACTTCTTTCCTTACACCATTACCTTCATTCCCAACAATTAAACAAAATGTGGCTGTTTTTTCTACCTCCCGATAATCCCTTCCATTTTCAAGGGCAGTGCCATAAATGGGAATATTTCTTTCTTTTAATTCATCCATAAACGATGCTAAATTTGCTTTTATAATTGGCAAGTGAAAATGGCTTCCTTGGCCTGATCGAACTACCTTTGGATTGTATATATCTACCGTTCCTTCTCCGATAATAACCGCATCGATTCCTGCTGCATCAGCTGTTCGGATAATCGTTCCCAAATTCCCCGGATCTTGAACTTGATCAATCGCAATAAAAGTTTGCGCTGTAGGGAGAATTTCTGGATGGCTTTGCTGCTTACATAAGGCCAGAATGCCTTGGGGTGTTTCTGTATCTGAAAGCTCCTTAATAATCTCTTTTGTAACGATCGTTATCGGAGTATCTCCATAATCCCAAGCAGGTACATCGATATCCTCTGAAACGATTAAATCAATAATAGAATCTGCTTTGAATGCTTCTTCCACAAGGTGAAAGCCTTCCACCAAAAACGTTCCCGTTTTATCTCTTTCCTTTTTTGTTAATCGTTTTTTCCATTCTTTAATTTGTGGATTTTTAACCGAAAGTATGTGTTTCACTTGCTATTCTCCTTCACAATCACCAATTGATCTCTATTGCCTCTATTATAGCGTAAATAAAATACATAATAAACGCCATTAGTGAAATGATAAAAATAGATATGTTTTACAAAAACTCTATACCATATCATTCAATAAGTGATTGGATGTGGATAGGTAACAATGGGAAAGAAGGTGCTTATTATGAATTTAAATTTACGAAATGCAATAATCCATAATGTTTCTGGCAATTCTCAAGATGAATTAAAAGATACAATCGTGGATGCTATCCAAAACGGAGAAGAAAAAATGCTGCCTGGTTTAGGCGTTTTATTCGAAGTAATTTGGAAAAATTCTTCTGAAGAAGATAAAGTAGAAATGCTGCAGACATTAGAAAATGGACTAAAGTAAAACAACTATTCCAACCATAAACCCGAACGATTAGAGGGAAATGCCAATATAATTGGATTTTCTCATAATTATTCGGGTTTTTATTCAGTCTGCTCCATTTTCTCCTAGTAATTTTAGTTTGCTTAAAAACTAAATAATCTTTAAAAACGGAGTAAAATGGAGCGGAGGACACCTGACTCCTGCGGGATGCAAAACCTAAGACTCCACAGGCTTTTGGAGTGTCCCCAAAAATTAGACACATTATTTTAACCTTTGTTCTGAGCTCGATATACTATTGGACTCCGACCATTTAGTTTTGTTTTAATTCATTTAACGCTTGTAATTTATGTGAAGTTTCTTTCGTCTCCGCATAAACTTCTTTATAAATATTATATACTTGTTCGTATTTTTTCACATTTTCTGGAATAGGGTGAAATTCTTCTTTATATTGAACAAACTTTTCCACACACTCATTCATCGTTGCAAACCACCCTAACCCAACTGCAGCAACCATCGCCGCACCTAAACCTGGCCCTTGTTCCACTGTTAAATTAACAACTGGCGTATTAAAAATATCTGCTTGAATTTGTAGCCACTTGCTGTTTTTTGCTCCTCCGCCTACGGAAACAATGCGTGTAAACTGCTTATTCGCATTTTCCTCCATCAAAATCTTACTATCATTCAATGAAAAAGTAATACCTTCTACAACAGCGCGTGCAAAGTTATCTATTGTATGTCTAGCGTCCATTCCAATAAAACTGCCTCTTATTTGACTATCTGTATAGGGTGTTCTTTCTCCCATTATATAAGGAGTAAACACTAATCCATCTGAACCGATTGGAATATTTTCAATATTTGAAAGTAACTCATCATAACTTTTCTCTGAAGCAAACGTATTTTTAAACCAATTTAAACTATATCCTGCAGATAATGTTACCCCCATGGAATAAAAACTATCCTTTATTGCATGATTGAAATAATGAACTTTCCCTGCATAATCTTCTTTCCCATCTTGTTCATAGGAAAGAAATACGCCTGATGTTCCGATACTAGCTAATCCCATACCTTCTTTAACAATTCCTGCACCAACTGCTGCACAGGCATTATCTGCTCCTCCAGAAAATACAGCAATATCATTTGTAAAACCATACTTTTTTGCAAGTTCTGCTTTCATTACGCCTATTTTGTCAGAGGACTCAACAAGCTTAGGAAAAATACCTAATGGAAGATCAAATAATTCAGCAATTGATTCACTCCAAACCTTCTTTTCCACATTCAGCATTAATGTTCCAGCAGCATCTGAATACTCCATTTGCTTATTACCAGTTAAATAGAATCCTAAAAAATCTTTAGGCAATAAAAAGTGCTTTGCTTGTTCCCATATAGTCGGTTCATTTTCTTTTACCCAAAGCAGCTTAGGCAAGGTAAACCCTTCTAGTGCTTTGTTCTTCGTGATGCTAATAACTTCTTGTCCTGCCCTATCCATTATTTCCTGACATTGCTTACTTGTTCTTACATCATTCCATAAGATAGCATTCCTGAGGGGGCTTCCATTTGCATCTAATAAAACTAAGCTATGCATCTGTCCAGAAAAACTAATTCCTTCCGTTTTGGATGCTGCTTCTGGAAATGCCTCAATAATTTCTTTTAGTACAATATCTAATGCTTCTATCCACACATTTGGATTCTGTTCACTGTACTTCGGCTGTGGAGTTAAAAGCTCGTACTCGGAGCTCTTTGTGATAAGAACCTTTCCTTCTTTATCTACTAACAATCCCTTTAAGGAACTTGTTCCTAAATCAATCCCTATTACATATGACATTTATAAACGCTCCCTTCTGAAGACCAATGTAAAGGGATGTCTCATTCAGAGAGATTTCGACCTCCACAAGTATTTCTAGTAGATTTTTTCAATTAGCTACTACTAATAAACTTGTGATGCCAACTCCTTCTATTGAGACACCCCTTTATGGTGTTATATTACTTATTTTTCTATTTGTATTATACTAAATAATCATTCAAACGAGATTTTAAGAATTCCAGATGATTTGGCTCATTTTCAATTTGATCATGTTGTAATGCATATTCAGTTAATGTTTTCAGATTTTCTTTTCCTTCTACAATAGATTTACCAATTCCAGTTGTATAGCTCTTATATCTACGTTCAATTTCTTTATCGAAGAAACCATCTTCTTTTAGTTTTGCAGCTGATTTAAGTCCACGTGCAAAAGTATCCATACCAGCAATATGTGCAAGCACTAAATCTTCCATAGAGAATGAAGAACGGCGAACTTTCGCATCAAAGTTAATACCACCTGGAGCAATTCCTCCATTTTCAAGCACTTGATACATTGCTAGAGTTGTATCATAGATATTAGTTGGGAACTCATCTGTATCCCATCCAAGCATTATATCTCCTTGGTTCGCATCTAGGGATCCAAGTGCATTATAACTTCTCGCAACAGCCATTTCATGTTCAAAAGTATGTCCTGCTAATGTAGCATGGTTTGCTTCTAGATTTAGTTTAAAGTTTTTATCAAGATCGTATTTTTGTAAGAATGCCATTGCCGTAGCAGCGTCAAAGTCGTATTGGTGTTTGGATGGCTCCATTGGTTTTGGTTCAATTAAAAATTGAACTTCATGGTTTAATTCTTTGGCATAATCAACTGCCATATGGAAGAAACGAGCCATGTTATCTTGTTCTAATTGTAAATCTGTGTTTAATAAAGACTCATAACCTTCACGTCCACCCCAGAATACATAGTTCTTGCCGCCAAGCTTTTTGCTGATTTCTAAGCCTTTTTTCACCTGTGCAGCAGCATATGCAAAAACTTCTGCATTGGATGAAGAAGCAGCACCATGTACAAAGCGAGGGTTTGTAAACATATTAGCTGTATTCCATAGTAATTTAATCCCTGTTTGATCCATCTTTTCTTTAATTAAATCTGTGATTACATCTAAATTATCGAAGAACTCTTGAAGCGTATCACCCTCTGGAGCAATATCCACATCATGAAAACAGAAGTATTCAAAACCCATTTTTTCCATTAATTCAAATCCAGCTTCTACACGATTTTTTGCTGTTTCCATTGGCGTTTCACCAAACCAGTTACGATTATTTATAGCAGCACCAAATGGATCAGAACCATCCTGCGTTAATGTATGCCACCATGCCATACTGAAACGCAAATGTTCTTTCATCGTTTTTCCTAATACAACTTCTTCTGGATTATAGTGACGATATGCATAAATATTCTCCGTCTTTGGTCCTTCATATTTTACTTTTTTAATCATTGGAAAAAATTCCATTCTAATTCCCTCCTATTTGTTATAAAAATCAAGATCATTTAAACTTACTTTTTCTTTTCTCATCCATTTTCTACAAATCTATTAATTTACTTTCTATTTGTTAGTTCAATATACTAACTGAATTTATCATAAATCTAACTTTGCTTTTTGTCAAGCGCTTACAATATTATTTTTGTTATTTTATTAATAAATTTGATAGAAGAATTATAATTAGTATGGTAACCTAACAATACATACATCGTTACTAGGTGATAAACTGTTTGGAGGAAAATAATGGTTACAGACAAATATGTAATTAGAGAACAAAATGCTTCTCTTGTTATGGAGCAAATTGTTCAGCATGCCCCTATCTCGCGGGCAACCCTTTCGGCTAATATTGGGTTAAATAAAGCAACTGTTTCTGATATAACAAAGAAGTTACTTGAAGAGAAATTAATAGAAGAAATCGGCATTGGCGAAAGTAGTCATTCTGGGGGAAGAAAGCCAATTCTTTTACAACTAAATAAGAAAGCTGGTCTTTCGATTGCCATAGAGCTTGGCTATGACTTTATTTCTACAATGGTTACTTATTTAGATGGAGAAGTGGTTTTTTATAATAAAGAAAGGGGTACGTTTATTAAGAAAGAAAATGTTCTTACCCATATTTCTGATATTATTGAAAAATATGCGAAAATAAGTAATCTGACAACCTATGGTATTGTTGGGATCGGGATTGCTATACATGGTATTGTAAATAAAAATAACATTTTATTTACTCCCTATTATGATTTAGACAAAATAGAACTTTATGAAGAGTTAACGAAACTGTATCAGTATCCTATCCATATTGAAAATGAAGCTAATTTAACTGCCATTGGAGAGTCTACTTTTTCAACAGAATTTAATAACTTAATTAGTTTAAGTATCCATAGTGGTATTGGTGCTGGAATTATTATTGATGGGCAATTGTTTACAGGTTTAGACGGAAGAGCTGGTGAAGTTGGTCATTCAATTCTTTATCCTGATGGCAGAACTTGCCCATGTGGAAATAAAGGCTGCTTAGAGCAATATTGTTCCGATAAGGTGCTTCTAGAGCAGTTTAAAGAGTTAAAACAATTATCCAATGTTACACCAGATTTATTAGCTGAGCATTATTATGATAATGATTCAGCTATACAAGAACTCATTCAGCAACATTGTTATAATCTTTCAAAAGGGTTAAACAATATAATGACTTTTTTTGCTCCAAAGATTATATATATGAATAGTTCTGTTATTCGAAGAATCCCTGATATACTTTCAATCATTCATAATAACCTAGAAAGTTCCTTTAATAAAGATATCGCCATTGAAAATTCACGTCTGGGTTCTAAGGCATCTTTATTCGGCGCTACCGCTCTAAACATTCGTAATTTCTTAAATATTTCCCATTTAAAAATTATCAATGTAGAGTAACACGACTTTTTTTGCTTACGTTAAAGGGTGATACAATCTTTTCATACAAGTGGAGTAGATTGTATCATTTCTTTTTATTTCTACCTCACACCTTCCCAAAATACCATTATTTTTTTATCGTTTTTTGAAACTTTTTTCACAGTTATTTCGTTAATATCATGATGGATATAAGGATGCTATAATCGTTTTATATAATGTTTGGCTATCATTACAAGAAATAGAGCGAATATGCTATACTTGCTATACAAAATATGAAAAAGGTGAAAAATTTTGACAAAAAAGAAGTTTCATTATTGGTTATTACAAGTTCTTATCATTGTTGCGATTGTTTATTTATGCACAAAAATTTCATTTTTATTTAAACCAGTTGCAGTGTTATTTTCTACTCTTTTTGTTCCCATTATCATTACTGGTTTCTTATACTTTTTACTTAATCCAATCGTTAAGTTTTTGCAAAAAAATAAAATTCCAAAGACACTTTCCATTATTATTCTTTATGTTGGTGTTATCGGCATTTTGATTTTGGTTATTGGCAGTATCGTTCCTATGATCAGCAAAGAATTTAGTGAGTTATTTAAAAATATACCTAAATATGCTGATGAAGCAGTGCAATATTTCCAATACTTAAATGATACAAAACAGTACAAATGGATTATGAATCAAGAATATGTAAAAATTGAAGATATAACAGAAAACTTAAAGGCTTATGCTCAAACAATTCCAAGCAATATAACAAATGGAATCGGTAAAATCATCAGCACTATGACTAATATAACCATTACGATTGTCACAGTTCCATTTTTACTTTTCTATTGTTTAAAAGATGGCAGCAAATTTCCAGAGGCTCTCTCTAAATTTTTCCCTGCATCTTATCGTAAAGAAGGATTACATATTATCAAAGATACAAGCGAAACAATTGCTGCCTACATACAAGGACAAGTTATTGTAGCTCTATTTGTAGGAACCTTGGCTTTAATTGGTTATTTAATAATTGGTCTTGATTATGCGCTTGTAATGGCTTTACTTGTGGCTGTAACAAACATGATCCCATATGTTGGACCATTAATCGGTGGTGCTCCTGCTGTTATTATCGCTATTTTCACATCACCAACACAAGCCTTACTAGTTATTATCGTCATTACCATTGCTCAACAAATTGAAGGAAATATTCTATCTCCTTTAATTCTTGGAAAAAGATTGGATACACATCCAGCAACCATTATTATTCTGCTATTAGTAGCAGGAAATTTAGCAGGTATTTTAGGAATGATTCTTGCAGTACCAACTTACGCTGCTGTTAAAACGATTGTAATCAATATTAACCGCCTGCTCAAAGCAAGGAAGGCAGCGATATTGAATACTAAGATACCTCCACTAGAATAAATATCATATAGCTATTAGGGATAAGATATAGGACTTGTCGATAAAGCTTCTTAAAAAAGGGAATTTGATTAAAAATCAAATTCCCTTTTAATTATGCAAATGTTAATGAATTTACTGTTTCACGATCTAATTTTTTTATTACTTCGACGATTAACTTAACAGCATTTTCATAATCATCACGATGCAGCATTGCAGCATGTGAATGAATATAGCGAGTTGCAATCGTGATAGATAAAGCCGGCACTCCATTATGTGTTAAATGAATGGAGCCTGAGTCTGTACCACCTGCTGGCACACTGTCAAATTGATAAGGTATCTTCAACTCATCAGCAGTATCTGTTACCAGATCACGTAAACCTTTATGAGACACCATGGAAGCATCATATAAAATAATTTGTGGACCTTTGCCCATTTTACTTAATGCTTCTTTTTCTGTTACTCCTGGTGTATCCCCAGCTATACCAACATCTACTCCAAAACCAATGTCCGGCTCAATAAAGTTTGCAGCTGTTTTTGCTCCACGAAGGCCGACCTCTTCTTGAACAGTACCAACACCATAGACAATATTAGGATGGTTGCTGTCTTTTAAATTCTTTAATACATCTATCGCAATAGCACAGCCAATACGATTATCCCATGCTTTTGCAAGCAGCATTTTTTCATTATTCATGACCGTAAACTCGAAATATGGAACGACCATATCGCCTGGTTTCACGCCCCACTCCATCGCTTCCTCTTTAGAAGATGCGCCAATATCAATAAAGATATCTTTTAAGTCGATTGGTTTCTTTCTTGCTTCTGGACTTAATACATGAGGTGGTTTGGATCCTGTAATACCAGTGATCTCTCCTTTGCTTGTTACAATTGTTACTCGTTGAGCTAACATTACTTGTGACCACCAACCGCCTACTGTTTGAAAATAGAGAAAACCTTTATCATCAATACGGGTTATCATAAAACCAACTTCATCAAGATGACCTGCAACCATTATTTTCGGTCCATTTGCTTGGCCAACTTTCTTAGCAATTAAGCTTCCTAAATTATCTGTTGTTACCTCGTCTGCATATTCTGCTATGTACTTTTTCATGATCTCTCTTGGTTCTTTTTCATTTCCTGGAATACCTTTTGCATCAGTAAGATCCTTAAGCATTGTTAATGTTTCATCTAATTTCGCCATTATTTCGACTCCCTTAATATAATATATTCTTCATTATTATACTAGAAAATAATTATAGTACAAAATATAAAATACTACTTATAGCTTTATTGAAAAGAGATTTCTCCTTCGTCATATGGGTACAGAATAGAATCCTTGCTTATATTATGTATCAATTCTTTGTTTCTATTTATTTTTATTTCTTTTTTAAAATATTTTTCTAAAAATGAAACCTTTTATGTTCTCTTTCGTATTCTATTAGTTAATCCTGAAAATTTAAGTTACTGGAGGCTCTTTTATGAAATGGCTTTTGTTATTCGTTCTTCTCGCATTTCTTATTTATGGGTTGTTTCGACTCACTTCTTTCTTAACGAATCCGCAGCGAAGATTAACATTCGCGCAAAAGCGTGGAACATTTTATTTGTTTGATAAAAAAGACAATATAAGAATGAATCTCTTACTAACATATAAAGGTCATTTGCTTGAGGGGGAAAAATACGCTGCTGCTGAAGAAGTGGATCACATTTTACTCTTTCCTACAAATCCTTATAATACAAAGTTGTCCACTCAAGACAAAGCCTATATAGAGCAGTCGCTTTTGTCTATCTATCCAAAGGCAAGAATCGAATGGACACGGTTTAAAAAATCGTAAATACCGGAAGCTCAGACATACGTAATCAACCAAATAAACCCTCGAACAATGATACTTCCTTACTAAGAAAGCTTCGTATTATTGTTTGGGGGTTTATTCATTTTAAGAAAGAAGATCTTCATTCTCTCTTTTTATTCATGAGCCTCTTTAAAAAATTCTCTCCATTTTATTATCGTAATTTTTTCTCGTAAGATATAAACAAGAATTGCCAAAGCAAACATAATGATAACAACCATCGTCAACGAGAATTGGCTTATGAATTGGCCAAAAATAGTATAGAAAAATGCTAAAGGAATATTGCTTATAAAAGAAGTTTTACTATATTCCTTTAAACTTTTTCTTTTTTCCAACAAGCAGAAATTTAATAAATGATAATGAAACACTGGGATCAATCTTAAAATGGAGATTTGTCCGAGTGTTAAATTACGATATTCACCAAACCATCTTTTTTTAAGATGAGATAGTTTGTTATGTGTTTTTGGCAAGCGGTGAATGACTGCATAGAATAAGAGACAATTAATGGTTAAGCCGATAATAGAATAGATGGTGCCAAGCGTCACTCCAAATAAAATTCCTCCCGCAATACAGACTAGAATAGGAGGAATAAACAAAAATTGCCGAAGTGTATGGAATAAAATAAAAATAATCGGTGCTAATATGCCACTAACTTCTACCATAACAAAGAGGACTGATAACTGCTCTTCCATCTTATCACCTTCTGCTCTATAGAATCATGTTGTTATTACAGTGTATAAGAAAAAAGACGAGAATATGCCTAAACATTTAGTATGTAAAGTACAATCCCAGCATCTAGTAATGTCAAGAGAGGTAAACCATATTTGAAAGAAGCATGCTTTGTTTTATGACGAAACTTTTGCATTCCAATAAATAAACCAAACGCCCCAAATAGAATAGCCGTAATCCATAATGTCCTTTCACTTATCCGATACTGATGCTTAATAGCCCTTTTTTTATCTATTCCCATTAAAAAGTATGCGAATATATTCACTACTGCCAAATAGATTAATACATATGTAATCACATGCTCTTCCCCTTTCGCAAAAAAGTATAGAAAAAAAGAAGGTATAAGCTACCTTCTTTTAAAAACTTATTTTAAGTTTTGTTTTGCAACTGTTGCTAATTCAGCAAATGCTTTTTCATCGCTTACAGCAAGTTCAGCAAGCATTTTGCGGTTTACTTCGATACCAGCTAATTTTAATCCGTGCATTAAACGGCTATAAGAAAGACCATTAATACGAGCAGCTGCGTTGATACGAGTAATCCATAATTTACGGAAATCACGTTTCTTTTGACGACGATCTCTGTATGCATACATTAATGATTTCATTACTTGTTGGTTTGCAACTTTATATAATGTATGTTTTGAACCATAATAACCTTTAGCTAATTTAAGAACTTTTTTACGACGTTTGCGTGTAACTGTACCGCCTTTAACACGTGGCATATTATTTCCCTCCTATATTGAAAAAATTACTTAATGTTGTCTAATAAATGACGAATGCGTTTGAAATCGCCTTTGGATACTAATCCAGCTTTGCGAAGTTTACGTTTTTGCTTAGTAGATTTGTTAGCAAATAAGTGACTAGTATAAGCTTTTGAGCGTTTTAATTTACCAGAGCCTGTCTTTTTGAAACGTTTAGCAGCTCCGCGGTGAGTTTTCATTTTTGGCATTTGGTATTCCTCCTCTTACTTGTCGTTTTTAGGCGCTAAAGTCATGAACATGCTTCGACCGTCCATTTTTGGATGTGATTCCACAGTGGCAACTTCTGCACAAGCTTCTGCAAAACGAACAAGTACACGTTGACCGATTTCCTTATGTGTAATAGCACGTCCCTTAAAACGGATGGATGCTTTTACCTTATCGCCTTTTTCTAGGAACTTAATAGCATTACGAAGCTTTGTATTAAAGTCATGCTCATCTATAGTTGGACTAAGGCGAACCTCTTTAATATTAATGATTTTTTGATTTTTACGTGCTTCTTTTTCTTTCTTTTGCTGTTCAAACTTGTATTTACCGTAGTCCATGATACGAGCTACCGGCGGCTTTGCGTTTGGAGCAACAAGAACCACATCAAGATTAACACGTGTTGCAATTTCAAGAGCTTCAAATTTCGTTTTAATCCCAAGCTGTTCTCCATTTTGGTCAATAAGACGAACTTCTCTAGCACGAATGCCTTCATTTAAAATCATATCTTTGCTAATAGTTAAACACCTCCAAGGTTAATGACGAATACAACGTTCGGGTCAAGAATATTCTATCCTAGGTCACCTTCTCTAGTTTAGATACTAATTGACACTTGACTCCCAAGTTGACATCGTAGGCTTTGTAATCTTTATCATCCAAATAAAAAAGTGTGGATGATGAATTCACCCACACTTACGAAACAAAAGTAATACCTAAAATGTTTTACGTAATACCTGTTAACTACTTGGAATCTGTGTCAATCAGGTGAGAAGCGGGTGCTTCTTCTTTTCCTCAAACTCGTATTCAATTTACCTTAGTAACTATATCACAATTGATATCTATAAGTCAACGAAAGAAATATCACAACGAGAAAAATTTTATCAAAATAATGGATTCAATGCAATACTTTTTATGCATAATTTCAGAAAAGCTCGGAATATAGGTTGAAAATTAGAAAATCCCGTTTGGAATTACAACTCTTTTAATTTGATAATTTCACTTCTTGTGTTAACTTTTCTAAGAAATCTACATAAGAAACTGTTTCTGATTTTTGTTCTCCGTATTTGCGGACATTTACGGCTTTGTCTTCCACTTCATTGTCTCCTACTACTAGCATGTAGGGAATTTTTTTCATTTGTGCTTCACGAATTTTATAGCCGATTTTCTCGTCGCGCTCATCTAACTCTACGCGGAAACCGTGTCTTTGTAAGTTTTCTTGTACTTCTTTTGCATATTCAAAATGAACAGAAGGTGATACTGGAATAACTTGTACTTGTACTGGTGATAACCATGTAGGGAATGCTCCTTTGTATTCTTCAATCAAGAATGCAATAAAACGCTCCATTGTTGACACTACACCTCTGTGGATAACTACTGGACGATGCTGCTTTCCATCTTCTCCAACATATGTTAAGTCAAAGCGTTCAGGTAATAAGAAGTCCAATTGGACAGTAGAAAGTGTTTCATCCTTTCCTAAGGCTGTCTTCACTTGCACATCTAATTTCGGACCGTAGAAAGCTGCTTCTCCTTCTGCTTCAAAGTAATCTAAACCTAGGTCGTCCATTGCTTCTTTCAGCATGCTTTGTGCTTTATTCCACATCGCATCATCATCAAAGTATTTCTCTGTATCTGCAGGATCACGATAAGATAAACGGAACGAGTAATCTGTAATATTAAAGTCTTTATATACTTCTAACACTAAGTTTACAACACGCTTGAATTCATCTTTAATTTGGTCTGGTCTTACAAAAATATGTGCATCATTTAGAGTCATCCCGCGAACACGCTGTAATCCTGATAAAGCACCAGACATTTCGTAACGATGCATTGTGCCAAGTTCTGCGATACGGATTGGTAATTCACGATAGCTGTGAATATCATTTTTGTAAACAACCATATGGTGCGGACAGTTCATCGGACGAAGAACTAGCTGCTCATTATCCATTTCCATCACAGGGAACATATCTTCTTGATAATGATCCCAGTGTCCAGATGTTTTATACAAATCGACACTTCCCATGATTGGTGTATATACATGGTTATAGCCCAATCGCTCTTCTTTATCTACAATATAACGCTCTACAATGCGTCTGATTGTTGCGCCTTTTGGCAGCCATAGCGGCAAGCCTTGTCCCACTTTTTGAGAAGTCATAAATAAATCTAATTCTTTTCCGATTTTGCGATGATCTCTTTCTTTTGCCTCTTCTAAAAAGCGTAAGTGCTCTTCTAACTCATTCTTCTTAAAAAATGCTGTTCCATAAATACGTTGAAGCATTTTATTATCGCTGTTCCCTCTCCAGTATGCACCTGCAATGTTCAGCAATTTAAACTCTTTTAGTTTTCCAGTAGATGGTACGTGAACACCGCGACAAAGATCAATAAATTCTCCTTGTTGGTATAATGTTACTGTCTCGTCTTCAGGAATTGCTTCAATTAATTCTAGTTTATATTCATCATCCATTTCTTTAAAAAGCTCAATCGCTTCTGCGCGACTTACTTCTTTACGGATAATTTCCAGGTTTTCGTTAATAATTTTTTTCATTTCTTTTTCAATTGCTGGTAAGTCTTCTGGTGTTAACGATTGCTCTAAATCAATATCATAGTAAAATCCATTTTCGATAACTGGCCCTACACCGAGCTTAACATTTCCATAAATTCGTTTAATAGCTTGTGCCATTAAGTGTGCTGAGCTATGGCGCAAGATTTCTAAAGCATCTGGGCTATCCGGTGTAATGATTTCAAAAGAAGCATCCTCTAGTATAGGTCTTTTCAAATCATATAAAGAGCCATTAATCTTCCCTGCTAGTGCTTTTTTTCTTAAGCCTGGGCTAATGGAACCTGCAATATCTTCTGTTGTAGTCCCTTCTGGAAACTCCTTTACCGCTCCGTCTGGAAATGTAATCTTAATTAATTCTGACATGAAACTTCCTCCTTTATTTTTGCCATTAAGCTTTCCTTGTACGATAAGAACCGATTAAAACGCAAAAAAACCCGTCCCTATACGAAGGGACGAGTTTTATAGTAAAAACACGTGGTTCCACCCTAATTCCCAAACAATGAAAATGTCTGGCTTTAGTTTAAACAGATAACGGCTGCTGAGACCGCCAGTCATTACTGAGGATAATCCCGTTCCTGACTGAAGTTTAAAGGTGGTAAGCAATCTTATCGTGTTAGGAAGTTCCCAGCATCCTTCCCTCTCTTAAAACCGTACAAGAAAACTATTGTCCTTATCATTACAGGTATAAGTTATAGTTAATTTATGTACGTTATTATATGCTTTTCTAGACATAAAATCAAGGGAATTAAAGGGAAACTTACTTCATTTCTGTCTGTGTGCTTATTCTTAGAAAAAATTGTTCCTTTTCTAAAAGTTGCACTCGTTCTTCAAAAATATTTAAAATAGTTCGCACAATAGGTAATTCTCTATCCTCTGTATACAAAAAGATAGTTTTCGGTGCGAGGGCAAGCAATGGTCCTAGAGAATAGGGATCGATATAATGGGTAGAAGAAACAACATTTTTTTGATCATACAGCATCATTAGCTCTTGCTGGGGAATTTCCCGGTATTCTGTATCAAAAAATTGTATTTCTAGATCGATTAACACATGGATATGATTCACTTTTGCAGCCTTTTTGGAAAGGGAATTTCGCAAAGTATGAATAAACACCTGATATTCTTGTTCCATTTTGTACTCATCAATCGATAATTCTATGTATTTTATCAACTTTCCAATAAAAGACTTTAATCGAAAGGTCACAAAGGAATCAAAGGAAAATTCTTTATGTTGTTCTATTATGAAGTTATTCATACACTCTGTCAGACAACTTTTTATGTTTATCTCTTTTGTTAAAGTGGTAAGTCCTTCCCGCTCTTCCTCCACTAAACTATGAAGTATTTCTAATATACTTCGCTGTTCTAGTTCATCCATATAGAAATAACGATTTTTTAATATTTCTCTTGCCCAATCATCTGTTTTTATATGCAAGATAAAAGCAGTTAAGCATTTCTTTATCTCCTTACTGCTTCCATCTGTTTTAACAATAATACACTTATTGTCGTCGTCTATTCTGTCAAACGACTCCGCATATTTTACTTGTTTCTTCAGTATGCGCAAAAACCTCAAAGCATCTTTTTGATCATGAAATTGAATTTCAATCAACCGTATCCCCCCTTTTATAAAGAAGTCCTCGATTTCATATATATGGGGAAGAGGTAGAAATTAGACTATAAAATATGTATGCAGATGAATGGACGTTTATAAAAAATAGTTAAAAAACAAAAAAGACAGACTATCCACTTAGTCTGTCTCACACTGTAGTCAAACACCCATATTTTGGAAATAGAGGTTTGGCTACAGTATATTTATCAATTCCTTCGAATAGGGATGTTACTTTCCATTTCAGGGGTTCGCTTTCCGTGAGGTTCGTACTAATCCCACAGGAGTCTCACCCCCTCCACTCCAAGCAATGTGTGAAAATGCAATTATACTTCTCCCATATCCTTTTATCGACAAACAGAGACAGATTATCGACTTAGTCTATCTTCATCATTAATAAAATTCCATCACAAAAACAATAGGATAGCTCCTAATACGAGAGCATACAAAATAATATATCCACTATACAATTTTTGAAACGAAATGGATCGTTTTTCGCATCGAGTTCTTATATATGCAAGTAATCTTCTATTCTTTGTTATATACGTATAGGTTAAACCAAATACCAATAACGCTAGGATTATTTTATAGATTCCCGGACTATAAAAAGACAGAAAAAAGGGAATTAATAATAACAATATCGTCATCGATACAAAGAAAAGAAACTGGTTATACCGCTTTATTACTAATTTTTCTGCATTTGAAATTTCCGTCAACGCACACTTCTCCTTACTAAAAATTGAAACTTTTTAACTCTATTATGTTCGCTTATTTTTTCCTTTCACGCGAATAGGTGTAGATAAGTAACGAATTCTCTCCATTACTCTCATCGCTTTCATCTTTTCCTCTTCTCCTCTTTGCGAATAAGTAAGATGATGCTCTAAGCCACTAAAGTCAAAATTAGACGTAAATAACGTAGGTAAATTCTCTAACATTCTGAACTGCAAAATCGGTCCAAGCACCTCATCTCGAATCCAACTAGACATTGTTTCTGCTCCGATATCGTCCAGCATTAAAATAGGCTCACGTTTTATACTTTCGATTTTATCATTTAATGTGCTATCAGCAATGGAGCTCTTCATTTCTCTAAATAATTCAGGAACATATACAATCATAGACGAAATTTGCTTTTGAGAAAGTTTATTAGCAATGGCTCCTAAAATATATGATTTGCCAACCCCAAATTCTCCATAAAAATAGATTCCTTTATGTCTTTCACCAGGTTTATAATCCTCTACAAATCGGATAGCAGCTTCCACTGCCTCCATTCTCTCTCCGTCAAGATCAATGGTATTGAAGGAAGCTTCCAGAATATCCTTTGGTACATATAAGCTTTTAATCAACTTCTCTTTTTTCTTCTGATTATCTTCCGTCAACTTACGGGGACAACGGTCATACTGAATCTCAATATTCCCTCTGACTATTACTAGACTAGGATGGTATCCCTGCATCATATTTACACATCCTTGAAGACTAGGGCATTTATTGCAAGCTTTGCTTTGATTGGCATATTCATATAGCTTTATCATGCCAACATCAACTGCATTGGAAGTAAGCTCGTCCTCATGCTCTCGTAGAAAGGCCCTTACATCAGGATGTGCAAGCACTTCCTGTTTCATAGCACGGTATCGTTCCTGAAAATTATTACCCGCACCAAATTTCTTTAAGGTATCGTTAATTCTTTCCACCGTTTACTCCACCACCTGATATTATAATTTTTTTATGCGCTCTTCCAGTTCACGCTTTTTTTGTTCCAAATCTTGATCGTTTGCTTCCTTGGAAGAAGTATTTTCTTCCGTTTTTTTCGTTCCTTCGTTATCCTGATTTTGCCCAAACCATTCGGGGATTTTTTCTGTCCGGATAGCTTTTCGAGTTGACTTCGACTGTGGATTTTTTTTACCTTGAGCCCATTCCATATATTGCTTGTGCTCTTTTTTCGCTAGATCCATTGCCTCTTTTACTGTACGGATATTCTTTCTAACCCATTGGCCAGCAATCTTCTCTATATATCCCTTTGTCAATTTCATATCTGTTTTAAGCATAACATATTGAATCAGCACATTTATTACACCCGGGAGCAGCTTCTGCGAGAACATAATTTCTTCAATTATTTGCAAATCTGTTTTGGAAGGTTCTGCACCTCCTGAAACATCCTTCAACACTTGGCGCGGTGAAGCATGATCTAAATAATAGATTAATTCTTCCTCTTGTGATTTTGGAGCATCGGTTGATGAATAATCCTTTTGCGGCTGTTTCCGATCAACTAACATCGGCAGTAAATCATTATGTTGAAATTGATACCAATCACGAGCAGCTATACGCAGCTCTTCAATATCAATCTCATCCTGTTGATTAATCGCACTAATAACAATATTCTTCATTTGAATTGGATCAATTCCATAAATAAAGGCAAGATTTTGGATCGCTTCCTTCACCTTTTTCGTAAATGCCTTTTTCGATAATAAAGAATCGTGAATTCCCGCATATAACAATTCAAAGTCAAAGTCGCTCTTAGTAATTTGTATTCCCGGTTGTTCTTCTCTCCCCACATAGGTCTGATCAGTAATCTCTTCTTCCTCTAATTCATGTATTGCTCGAACAGCACCACTATGATCAGACATAAATACCTCTTGGAATGCTTTCGTTATTGGCTGGAAACTAGGATCTGCGATTTTTTCATCAGAAAAGAACTTCTTCAATCTGCTATACTGTGCTTTTCCAATTTTTCTATATAAATAAACATTTAGCATTCCATCAAGAAAATACTGAGCGGGTGATAAAGGCGGCTGTAGTTCATATATAAACGACCGATTGCCATCTTCTTTCTTTAAATATGTTTTTAAAAGACCAATTCCTTCTAACTTTAGTCTTGCTTCATATATATCATTTAAACCACAACTCATAAAATTCATTAAGCTATGATGTGTATTTGTCAGAGACCACAAGCGATTCTCTTCCACTTCTGCCCATAAGGTCATGTATAAAGCTAAACACTTTGTCCCAATTAATGGCTGATATAAGAAGGTGATTGTCTTTCGATCATAATCACTCAACAGTCCATTCACCGCTACTCGATATCTATCGACAGGAAGCAGGTCTTGCCAATGCTGAGACATACTCATCATCCTTCCTTTCTATTTCAATCCTTCCCGCCATAGAGGGAGGAAAGGCAAAAAAGAGCCAAAGAAATCTTTAGCTCCCTTAGTAATCTTTTCCATGTAACTTTTTAATAATCTTTTTTGATTAATTCTTTCAATTCATCAATAAACACATTAATATCTTTAAATTGGCGATATACAGATGCAAAACGTACATACGCTACTTCATCGATCTTCGCCAATCGATCCATTACCATCTCACCGATTGCCTCACTTTTTATTTCGGAAGCAGCATTACTGCGAAGTTCTTTCTCTACTTCTGCTGTTATTTCCTCTAATTGTTTTAAAGCTACCGGTCTCTTCTCACAAGCTCTTATTAAGCCACGCAATATTTTATCCCTGCTAAATTCTTCACGCGTCCCTTCCTTCTTCACTACAATCAAAGGAATTTCTTCTACCTTTTCAAAAGTAGTAAATCGATTCCCACAAGCCTCACATTCTCTTCTTCTTCGAATCGATTTATACTCATCAACTGGTCGTGAATCAAGAACGCGGGTGTTATTATGTTGACAGGTAGGACATCTCATTTCTATTATCAGCTCCGAATTCATTGTTCCATGTATATACTTATCTTCATATTATATAAAATTGCAAGCTTGTACAAGTAATTATCTAAATTTCTCTATCAAAAGATGAAATTCAGCGAGGGGAAACATTCCATTTTTTTAAAATTCTGTTTGCTTGTTGGATTGACTCTTCCATCGATCCATTATTATTAATTACTTCATCAGCAAGAGCAAGTTTCTCCTGTAACGGCATTTGAGCGTTTATTCTTTTGAGCGCTTGCTCATAACTTAAATCATTTCTTTTCATTAATCGCGTAATTTGAGTATCCTGATCCACATATACTAAGATTGTTCGATCAACTGTGTGATTTAGTTTATTTTCAAAGAGCAAGGGAATATCTAAGATCACTACTTTTTCGCCCGATTCCACTGCTTTTTTCTGCTTCTCATCCATCCTTCTTCTAACATCAGGATGCACAATGCTATTAAGCACACGGCGTTCCTCTTCATTTGAAAAAATAATTTCTCCCAGCTTTTGACGATTTAGCGTTCCATCTGAATGTAAAACTCCCTTGCCAAAATGAGCCGCTATCTTTAGATATGCTGGTTCTCCTTTTTCTACAGCAAGTCTTGATTCAATGTCCGCATCGATAATCGGAATATTTAGTGATTGATAATAGGAGGAGATTGTTGATTTTCCACTCGCAATTCCTCCCGTTAATCCAACTATTAACGTCATAAAAATACCTACCTTATTGATTTTTAGTATGTAACAAAATCGATAAAAAAGCCTTCTCTTTTTATTAATAGAGAAGATAGATGAATTCTAAAGGCGATTCACCAAGGAGGTTCACCGCCTAAAAGAAACAACCTATTTCATAAATAAATAATTAAAGTTTAAAGATCCCAATAATGATTAGGATAATCCCAGGAATAAAGGAGAATTTATCCATATAACTTTTCTCTGAAAGAAATCTCCCTAGATAAATCCCTAATGAAACAAAGGAAGTACTCATAAAAATCACAGCAAGTGTTAAAAATAATGGAGGAAACCCTAGCATAGAGGCACCAATTCCAGCTCCAAATGCATCCAAAGACAAGGCGAAACCTAACACAACTGCTTCTAGCCCTGTAATTGTTCCTGATTTATCAAAATCGGCTGTTAATGGCTTCTTTAAAATATTGATGACAATCCCTAAAGATTTTATTTCAAAATTAATAATATTCTTTTCTTCTGTTAGTATTTCCTTTTCCTTGCTCGGCTTAAAATATTGGTAAAGAATCCAACCACCTAATAGGATTAAAATAATCCCACCTATACTCTCTGCAAACGAAGGGGAGAATATCCTTGAGATAACATGACCAACTAACATCGCTATCAGAAGTGTTAAACCGGAACAACAGGCGATAATCAGGATAGAATTTAAGGGCATTTTCATTTTTCGAAGTCCGTACGTAAAACCAACACTAAAGCTATCGATGCTAACAGCGATTGCTAACAATAAAAGAGAAAACACCTGGACCATAAAGATAAGCTCCTTCCAAATCAATAGTAATATACTATATGGAAAGAGCCCATCCAATGTTAATTCAGGTTTATTGTTTTATTTTTTTTGGCAATTAGGACAAAAAACGGTTCCTCTTCCCCCGACTATAATTCTTTCTAAAGTATGGCCACATACTTTGCACTCTTGGCCCTTACGACCATATACATATAGTTCAAGCTGAAACATTCCAATTTGTCCTTGGGTGTTTACATAAGAGCGAATCGTGCTACCACCTTTTTCGACCGCTTCAGATAAAGTAGCGATGATTTCTTTATATAATTTTTCTATTTCTTTCACATCTAGGGAATTTGCTGTTCTCTCCGGATGAATGCCACTTCGAAATAAAGATTCATCTACATATATATTTCCTAACCCAACCACAATCTTTTGATCCAACAATGCTGTTTTGATACTGCGATTTGTTTTCGATAAACGCTCTGAAAAATTCGCTATCGTAAAGTCAGCAGCAAAAGGTTCAGGTCCTAATTGCGAAAGAGGCATGGCGTTTGATTCTTCCCCTTTTTTAAATAAATGCATGGTACCGAATTTCCGGACATCTTTATACCGTAGCTCTGAACCATCTTCAAAAAAGAAAATAACATGGGTATGCTTATCAACTGGCTCTTGTGCTTGAAATACTCCATATTTGCCTTCCATTCGCAAATGGGAGACGATGGTAAAATCATTTGTTTCAATTAATATAAATTTCCCACGTCTTTTAACATCTAAAATGGTTTGACCAACCAATGCATCCGAAAATTCTTCCACATTTTCTGGTTTTTTAATCATTTTTGCCCATGATACAACCACTTCTTTTATTACTTTATTTTGCGTCAGCTGTTTCAGCGTTTTTCGTACCGTTTCAACTTCTGGTAATTCTGGCATTTCCATCCCCTCCTTTCATGTAAAAAATTTCTATTATAAGATTCGTGAAAATTTGTTCCTTTAAACTATCGCCTAATTATTTCTATAGAAAAAAGAATAATCTTTTAGAGAACAGTCTTTATTATTTTGCATCATACCAAGTTGGACCGTAAGAATAGTCCACTTTTAAAGGCACGCTTAATTCAACTGCATGTTCCATTACATCTGGCACAATTTCTTTCAGCTTTTCTATTTCGTCTTTAGGAGCTTCAAAAATCAATTCATCGTGAACCTGCAGCAACAATTTTGCTTTCAACCCTTCTACTTCCAAGCGCTTTGCCATATCAATCATCGCTTTTTTGATGATATCAGCTGCACTTCCTTGGATTGGTGTATTCATCGCCGTTCTCTCTGCAAAACCGCGAAGATTAAAGTTTCTGCTTGTGATATCAGCTAAATATCTTCTTCTCTGAAGCAAAGTGGAGACATAGCCTTTTTGCTTTGCATCTGCCACAATTTCTTCCATATAATTTCTTACTCCTGGATAACTTTCTAAGTAACGTTCAATGAATTTCGCCGCTTCTTTTCTTGTAATATGCAGACTTTGAGAAAGTCCATAATCACTAATTCCATATACAATACCAAAGTTAACTGCTTTAGCATGTCTACGCATATTAGAGGTTACTTCGTCAGCTTCTACATGGAAAACAGACATAGCTGTTTCTGTATGAATATCATGATCTTCTCTAAATGCTTCGATTAATTTCTCATCATTAGCGATATGAGCAAGTACCCGTAACTCTATTTGACTATAATCAGCAGCAAAAATTACCCAATCCTCTTCTGTCGGCACAAACGCTTGTCTTATTTTTCTTCCTTCTTCTAAACGAATCGGGATATTTTGCAAATTAGGATCAATCGAACTTAAGCGACCTGTTTGTGTTAGTACCTGGTTAAATCTTGTATGAATTCTTCCATTATGGACCACTTTTTGTAAGCCTTCTATATAGGTTGATTGCAATTTCCCCAATTGCCTATATTCTAATATTTCTCTAATTACTTCATGTGAACTAGCAAGTTGCTCTAATACATCAGCAGATGTGGAATAGCCTGTCTTCGTTTTCTTTACAACTGGCAATCCAAGTTTTTCAAATAAAATCACACCAAGTTGTTTTGGAGAATTGATATTAAAGGTTTCACCAGCCAGCTCATAAATTCGCCCTTCAATTTCTTTCAATCTTTCGGAAAGCTCTTGCCCCATTGCTTTTAGGCGAGATACATCCACCTTAACCCCCGTTGATTCCATATCAGCAAGTACCAAGCTTAAAGGCATTTCTAAATCGTAAAATAAGGCTTCTTGATCGTTCTTTTTCAATTCATCTTCCATTGTCTCTTGGATAGCCTTCAATGCGAATGCCTTTCTCACGAGATGGTCTGCTAATATTTCTTGTTCGGGAACCTTTCTTTTTGCTCCTTTTCCATAAAATACTTCATCTGATTGTAAATTAGTAAAATCATATTTTTTAGCAACAGAGGCAACATCCTCAATCGTTGCAGAAGGATCCGCTAAATATGCTGCGATAAGAATATCAAATGTAATTCCTTTTAAATGAATTCCTTGATGACGTAACGATACTTCCGATCTTTTAGCATCATAAACAATCTTTTCTTTCTTCTCATCTTCTGCCCAATTTTTAAAAGCAGACGACTTTAAAGCATGATCAATTGGAAGAAAGTATGCGCCATTATCATTTAAAAGAGAAATCCCTAGAATAGGTGCATAATGATAATTATCTTCTAATACTTCAACATACATAATATTCCTATCAGAAAAAATATCGTCTGTGATATTTTCAACGGTTTTAAACTCGATATCTTCTAAAACAAGTTCTTCTTTTTCTGGTGCATCTCCTAATTTTTCGAGAAGAGAATTAAAGCCAAGCTCTTTGAAAATCTCCTTTAATTTCTCTATTTGCATCCCAGGAAATTCTGTATCTTCTAATGTTATGGTTAAAGGAGCTTCTCTGAAAATAGTAGCAAGTTCTTTACTCATTAATGCTTGGTCCTTAAATTCTTCTAACTTTTCCTTCAGCTTTTTACCACTTACTTTGTCAATAGATTGGACTAAATTTTCTAAGGAATCAAATTCCTTCAGCAATTTGATAGCTGTTTTTTCTCCAACACCGGGGACACCTGGAATATTATCTGAGCTATCACCCATTAGACCTTTCATATCAATAATTCGGTCAGGCGTCAGGCCATATTTTTCTTGGATATGGTCTGGCGTATAGGACTCCATGTCTGTAATTCCTTTTCTAGTGATATAGACAGTTGTCTTATCCGAACTTAATTGGGTTAAATCTTTATCACCAGAAATTACAACTACTTCAAAACCATCTTTTTCTCCTTGAAGAGAAAGTGTTCCGATAATATCATCAGCTTCATAGTTTTCTAATTCGTAATGATGGATACCATAGGATTTCAACAACTCTCTAATATACGGGAATTGCTCCGACAATTCTGGTGGCGTTTTTTGGCGCCCCCCCTTATATTCACTAAACGTTTTATGGCGAAAAGTTGTTTTCCCTGCATCAAAGGCAACAAGAGCATGTGTTGGCTTTTCTTCTTCAATAATTTTCATAAGCATCATCGTGAAACCATAAACAGCATTTGTGTGCACACCTTTATCATTGTTTAATAGAGGCAAAGCAAAAAACGCTCGATACGCAATACTATTACCGTCAATTAAGATTAATTTCTTTTTCAAGAAATCCTCCTCCATCCTTTTAATATGGTATATTTTCTCGTATATAAACGGGGATTATTACACGACTTAATATTATTTATTTTACATGACATATTCATAAATGTAAAAAAGCAGAGATTGTGATAAAAGAGGTCTTACCAGACACGTGCTTATTTCACCCTACAAGGAAATAAGCGTGCAGTACACATCTTTTAGCAACAAACTCCGCTATTTTTACAGCATCAAAAAACAATTTAGGTATATCGACACTGGCATGGATAAGAGGATCACAATTCTACCAACAATCATTTACGATTCCTTTCCTACCATACCCACTATTAAAAGGGGAAGCCAAAAGCGGGGTAGCTTTTAGCTTAAGTCCTTAACCAAATGGATAAGGGGGACTTCAAAAATAATTGTACCAACAAAGTGTAAACCCACCATAAACCAAATGTAAAAACAATGTAAAGGAAGTAGAAAAGCGGAAGGCACCGTTTAGCGCCTTGTAAACTGGAGCGATTCTCTCAAGATAAAGGATACACCATGAACGCTAGTGAATGGATGTTGACTTATCGTAGAGATAATCGTGAAGTTTAGCTGGCGCTGGTACCTGGAGCTAGACAAGTAGAAAAGCGGAGGAGACTGTTCATCGGTGTACAAACTGGAGACTATCGACTGAGATAAAGGATACACGACGAACGATAGAGAGTCGATGTTGACTTATCGTAGGGAGATCGTCGGAAGTTTGCTAACCGATAGGCTCCGCAGCTAGACAATGAAAAGCGGAGGAGACTGTTCATCGGTGTACAAACTGGAGACTATCGACTGAGATAAAGGATACACGACGAACGATAGAGAGTCGATGTTGACTTATCGTAGGGAGATCGTCGGAAGTTTGCTAACCGATAGGCTCCGCAGCTAGACAATGAAAAGCGGAGGAGACTGTTCATCGGTGTACAAACTGGAGACTATCGACTGAGATAAAGGATACACGACGAACGATAGAGAGTCGATGTTGACTTATCGTAGGGAGATCGTCGGAAGTTTGCTAACCGATAGGCTCCGCAGCTAGACAATGAAAAGCGGAGGAGACTGTTCATCGGTGTACAAACTGGAGACTATCGACTGAGATAAAGGATAATCTTCTTTCTTAAAATAAATTAAAAACCCCAAAACATTATACGAATTTTCCAGCATTTTACGTATAGTTGTTTGGGGTTATGTTTAGTTAAAACACTTAAGCTACAGCCTTTTTCCTAAAATGGAAATTCCTTATGCAAAATAACAGTGAAAGTCGTTCCTTCTCCCATCTCACTCTCTACTTGAATTGTTCCTCTATGAAGCTCTACTAAATGCTTCACGATCGCCAGTCCTAATCCAGTGCCTCCAGAATTTCTACTTCGCGCTTTATCCACTCGATAAAAGCGTTCAAATATTCTAGGAATTTCTTCTTGCTCTATTCCAATTCCAGTATCCTGAATTCTTATTTCGATTTTCTTTTTCTTCTCCACGACGTAGACAGTAATTTCTCCATCATTCGGAGTATAGATAACCGCATTCGTTATAAGATTTAAAAAAACTTGCGTTAATCGACTTCTATCACCCTCAATTTGAACAATTTCATTCGCTTGAGGAAACAGTAACTTAATATTTTTCGCTTCCGCTCTACCTTCCAACATTTTTGTCGCTTTATTGAGAATTTCCATCAGATTAAATTCCTCTTTATTAAGGGCAAAATGGTGCTGTTCCAATTTTGAAAGATCCAGAAGGTCTTGAATTAACGTCTGTAATCGGTGACTCTCTTTTAAAATGATTCGTAAAAATTCCTCTAACGTCTCCTTATCTTCCATCGCTCCATCAAGAAGTGTTTCCGAGAAGCCTTTAATAGAAGTAATAGGAGTTTTTAATTCATGAGAGACATTGGCTACAAAGTCTTTACGAATTTGCTCAAGCTTTTTCAATTCTGTTATATCATTAAAAACGAGTAAAATCCCCATCCATCTGTCATTCGTCCCAATAATAGGTACTCCATACACTTGAAAGCTTTTTTTCTCATTTTTAATCTCTAGGGTCATATCTCGGATTACTTTATGTTCAGTCATAAATATTTCTTCCGCTAAATCAGTCACTTGTCTATATGGAATGACTTTGTAGTATTGTTTATAGAGATAATCAGCAGAACGGACTAAGAACATATCCTTATAGGATTTATTGATTAAATTAATATATCCTCGGCTATCTATTAATAATAATCCGCTACCAATACTCTCAATCAATGTTCCTAGACGATCTTCTTGAATTTCTTGTGCTTTTACCATCTCTTGCATATCTTTAGCTACTTTATTTAGCGAAGAACTAAGTACTCCTGTTTCATCTACTCGATCTTCATAGGTTCTCGCATGGTAATTCCCATTCGCTAAATCGACAGCAACCTTGGTAGCTGACTCAATAGGTCTCGTATAACGATAAATTAATTTATAGCCAATTAAATAAATCACTAAAAGCGACAAGAAAAAAGAAGCAAAAATAATCCAATTAATATGCTGATAAGCCTTTTCTATTTCTTCTATTTTTGCACCAATTAATAGATATCCTAATCTCCCCTCTTCACCAGTTAACTGTTGTTGATAAAAGTGAAAGTTAGGATTTCCATTAATAGATACCGCTTTTGCTTTTTCATTTGAAAGCAGCCTTTGCATTCGATTTTCATATTCTGTATCTGTCTGCAGCTCTCCTTCGTTAAAGAGAATCTCTCCAGTTTCATCTATAACAGTAATTTGTATATCTAATGCTTCACTATATTCTTTTAATAGACTATTATTAATGTCTAACCCATCGCCATTTTTCATTATTTGCTTTGCGATTAAAGTACCTTCGCGTTTCAATCGACTGTCAAAAGAGTCCATAAACGTCTTTTTATTATATGATTCAATAAATATTGCTACGAACAAAAACACAATAAATATAGTAAATAAAACACTCGCCATTAATCGAGATTTAAAGCTCTTCATTTACTTTGGTTCCTCTAACTTATAACCCAATCCACGAATCGTTTTAATATATATTGGTTTTTTCGTATTTTCTTCAATTTTTTCACGTAAGTGGCTAATATGTACATCTACAATTCTTGTATCTCCGACGAAGTCATAATTCCAAACAGCGCTTAATAGTTGATCCCTTGTAAGAACTCTTCCCTTATTTTTAACAAGATATAATAATAACTCAAATTCTTTCGGAGTTAACTCTAATAGTTCCCCTTTGAAATATGCTTCATAATAATTAGGAAGCACTCTTAATTCACCTATTTTAATACCATCGTCCTCTTCTTCATCTACTTCATCCGAGGCTGCTGGCACTTGCATTTGAATTCGTCTTAATACAGCTTTAATTCGAGCAATGACTTCCCGGGGGCTAAAAGGTTTAGTCATATAATCATCTGCACCTAGTTCAAGCCCTAAAACTTTGTCAAATTCATCGTCTTTAGCTGTTAACATTAAAATAGGAGTTAACACTTTCTGTTGGCGTAATTCTTTACAAACATCCATCCCATCTTTTTTTGGCAGCATTAAATCTAGTAAGATGACATCCGGATTAGCAGTTAATGCTAGATTCAATCCTTCTTCTCCATCCATGGCAGTTAATACATCATAACCTGCCTGTTGTAAATTATACTTAAGTAGAGTTACGATAGATTGTTCATCATCTACAACTAAAACCTTTTTCTTCATATACAGCCTCCAAATATGTTAATTCCCCTAAAGTCCCCTTATACCTATTTACATTATAATATATTGTCCAATAAAAATGGAAAAAACATTTATATCCTGTTTACAAATAGGAAATAATTCTTATAAATTATTATAGGTGTCTCTGGTTAAGTTTATTGATTAAATGAAATAAAAAAATCGGCTAGCTCTTTTTTATCGAGCTGCCGACTTTTATACTTAATTTAATACTGTCAATACACTTCGAACGGAGTGAACAGATTTATCTAAGGCTGCCTTTTCTTCCTCAGTTAGTTCCAGTTCAATAATTTGTTCGATTCCGTTTCCGCCAAGAATTGTAGGTACACCTAGATAAAGATCGTTATAGCCATATTCTCCTTCTAAATAAGCGATAGTAGGAAGGATACGTCTTTGACTTTTAATTATAGCTTCACACATATCTACCACAGAAGCTGCTGGAGCATAATAAGCACTTCCGTTTCCAAGTAAATTTACAATTTCCGCTCCACCAATTCTTGTTCTTTCAATAATCTCATCCAAGCGATGTTTTGGAATTAGTGCTTCTAATGGAATACCACCTGCATAGGAATAACGTATAAGTGGAACCATATCATCACCATGTCCGCCTAATACAAATCCTGTAATGTCCTTAACGGAAAGATTTAACTCCATTGCCACAAAGCTGCGAAAGCGTGCTGTATCTAAAACCCCCGACTGCCCAATTACTCTATTCTTAGGAAAGCCTGATTCTTTATAAACAGTATATGTCATGGCATCAACAGGGTTCGTAAGCACGATAATGACACAATTAGGTGAATATTGCACAATTTCCTTTGTTACCGATTTCATAATAGCTTGATTTGTTTGTACAAGGTCATCTCTACTCATACCTGGCTTTCTTGCCATACCAGCAGTTATTACGACAATATCAGAATCAGCTGTATCTTTATAGTCGGAAGTTCCCGTTATATTTGCATCAAACCCTTGTACAGGACTTGCTTCAAACATATCTAATGCTTTTCCCTTTGTAGAGTTTTCATTTCGCGGAACATCTAATAATACGATATCACCAAGTTCTTTTTGAGCAAGCAAAAAAGCAGTTGTAGCCCCAGTAAAACCTCCACCAATGATGGAAATCTTCTTACGTTTAACCATATTATTTCCCCCTTATTAGACCGAGAATGAATGAAGCCCACCAATAAGCAGTTACAAAGCAGAGTCCCCTTTTACTCTATTTAGTAAATACTTTTCCCAGCTTATCCCATTCTAATCCAATACCGTAAATCTTCTATTTTGGACAAAAAGGAAGAAGAGATGAGACGATCTCTTCTTCAATTTGTTATTAATTCATGTTCTTAATTAATTCATGTTCTTAATTAATTCATCACCGAACTCGGAACATTTCACTTCTGTAGCACCATCCATTAGACGAGCAAAGTCATATGTAACAACTTTGGAAGCAATTGTTTTTTCCACGGATTGAATCACTAATTGTGCAGCTTCAGTCCAGCCTAAATGTTCAAGCAATAGAACACCTGAAAGAATAACAGAAGATGGGTTTACTTTATCTAAACCAGCATATTTAGGAGCCGTTCCGTGTGTAGCTTCAAAAATAGCATGGCCAGTTTCGTAATTTATGTTTGCTCCAGGAGCAATACCGATTCCACCCACTTGTGCTGCTAAAGCATCAGAAATATAATCTCCGTTTAGATTCATTGTCGCAACTACATCAAATTCTTTTGGACGAGTAAGAATTTGTTGTAAGAAAATATCAGCAATAGAATCTTTAATAATGATTTTACCTTCTGCTTCCGCTTGAGATTGAGCTTTATTTGCTGCATCAGAACCTTGTTCTTCTTTAATGCGATCATACTGGGCCCATGTAAATACTTTATCTCCAAATTCTTGTTCTGCTAATTCATAACCCCAGTTCTTAAATGCGCCTTCTGTATATTTCATAATGTTTCCTTTATGTACTAGAGTTACCGATTTACGACCTTCTTTAATCGCATAATTAATCGCAGCTCTTACTAAACGACTTGTTCCTTCTTCTGATATCGGCTTAATTCCAATTCCAGATGTTTCAGGGAATCTAATTTTATTAACTCCCATCTCTTGTTGTAAAAAGTTAATTAATTTTGAAGCAGCCTCTGAACCCTTCTCATATTCAATTCCTGCATAAATATCTTCAGTATTTTCACGGAAGATAACCATATCTGTATCTTGAGGTCTTTTAACAGGAGAAGGAACTCCTTCAAACCATCTCACTGGACGTAAACAAACAAAAAGATCCAATTCTTGGCGCAGGGCAACGTTTAAAGAACGAATACCACCGCCAACTGGTGTAGTTAATGGCCCTTTTATAGCAATTAAATACTCTCTAATTACATCCAATGTTTCAGAAGGTAACCATTCTCCAGTTTCATTAAATGCTTTTTCACCAGCTAGTACTTCTTTCCAAACAATTTTCTTTTCCCCATTGTATGCTTTTTCAACAGCTGCATCTAACACTCTTGATGATGCTGCCCATATATCTGGTCCAATTCCATCTCCCTCAATATAAGGAACAATCGGATTTGCTGGTACATTTAATACTCCATCTACTACTGTAATTTTTTCTCCTTGCATGTTTCTATCCCTCCGTAAAAAATAGTTTCCTTTTCCAATGTAATAACATTCATTGGAAAAAGAATGAAATAAATTTATTATAACAAGCTTTTATAAGCTAATTATATTTACTATTCTGACGAATAAAAAAAAGGAAAACGCCAATACGCAAAGTAAATTAACCCATCATTAAGTATATATTATTCTATTACTCTATGGGAAATTATATCCTTTTTTATCGCTCTTGAACTGGAATATATTCCAAGCGCTCTGGCCCAATATAATCTGCTCTAGGTCGAATCAGGCGATTATTATCATACTGCTCCAGAATGTGAGCCAGCCAGCCAGAAACTCTGCTCACCGCAAAAATCGGGGTGAATAAGTCATGGTCAATACCTAAACTATGATAAACAGAAGCTGAAAAGAAATCTACGTTTGGCACTAAATTTTTCTCTTCTTTTAACAATGTCTCAATCTTTACACTCATATCATATAATTCAGGTTCACCCGTCAATTGTGTTAATTTTCTTGCCATTTCCTTTAGATGTTTGGCACGAGGATCTCCCTTTCGATAAACTCGATGGCCAAATCCCATTATTTTTTCTTTGTTTGCCATCTTTTCTCGAATATATGGCTCGACATTATCAATGCTTCCGATTTCTTTCAGCATTTTCATTACTGCTTCGTTTGCGCCGCCATGCAAAGGTCCTTTTAACGCCCCGATAGCTGAAGTAATACCAGAATATACATCAGACAAAGTAGCTACACACACTCTTGCAGTAAATGTAGACGCATTTAATTCATGATCAGCATGAAGCACAAGTGCTTTATTAAAGGCTTCAATAGCAATCGCTTCTGGTTCTTTTCCGTTAAGCATATAAAGGAAATTAGCAGCAAATCCTAAATCTTTTCTTGGAGAAATTGGATCTAGCCCTTTTCTTAATCTTGAAAAAGCTGTTACGATAGTTGGAATTTTTGCTTGAAGTCTTACAGCTTTTAAATAGTTTGCTTCAGTATCCATAGCATCTGCTTGTTCATCATATGCTCCTAGCAAAGACACAGTTGAACGAAGTACTGCCATTGGATGCACTTTATTTAATGGCATGAGCTTCATTTGTTCAATCAAAGAGACAGGTAATTCAGCATTATCTGCCAATTCTTGTTTTAGCATTGCCAGTTCCGTATCAGTTGGCAACTTTTGATGCCATAATAAAAATACTACTTCTTCAAAACTGGAATGCTCTGCTAACACATCAATATCATAACCCACATAAGCAAGTGAATCATCTATAATGGAACTAATAGAAGATGTTGTAGCAATAATCCCCTCAAGCCCTTTTGTAACAGCCATACATATCTCTCCTTTACACCTTTTCTTTTAGTTAGTACAACCCATTCAAACTCCCAGTATTGTCCCTGTCGTAGTTACCAATATTGTGAAAATCTGTAAAACAAAACGATGGAATTCACCTTAAATAAATGTTTACTATTTTGTTAGATTAACTGAATATGTACCAAAAAATCAATTAATAATATAATCCGGATTTATTTTATAAAAAGATGGGGGAGTTTTTTCAAAAAAAATTAAAGTGAGCATCATCCATTTGAAAATGCTTACATTTTCAAATAAAAAAATAAACTATTTGGTACGTTATAGATGAGATAAAATGTAACTACACATTCATTATAAACAAAAAACTTCAAAATGTCTCATATTTTATACTTAAAAACTGTAGATATAGTAAAAAAAATTTTTTCTGATTCTCCTTTACACTATATTTCTTTCCTTTAAAAATTATACCATAAATTCCTTTATCCTGTCTTATATCTTAAACGGTAAATTAGAGCAAGAGAGCGGATTAGGTTATCCACTCTACTACTTTAATGGCTGCATACGCTATTCCAGCGCCAATTAATGGGCCTACTGCCACCCCATTGAAAACCGATACAGACAAAATGGTTCCTAGAACAAGTGCTGTTGTAATTTCTGGAGAATCGGCTAATAAACTAACTCCTCCTTTTGCGAGCAGAGCAACCATAATTCCAGAAATCAAAGCTATCCATGCATACGGTGATTTAAAGGTAGCGGTAAGATCTTTAAAACCAATATCTCCAGTGGCTATCGGAACAAGAACAGCTATCGTAATAATCGTTACGCCCCAATTAATACCTTTAGATTGAATCAATGAAAATAACTTACTATCTACCCCAATTAATTTCAATACTAATAAGAAAACAACTGCGATAATCAAGGAATTGTTCTTAGCTATAAGAGCAATTGCTAACAGCAAATATAGAAATAAATATGGCTGGCTAAATAAAAACATAACTAACTCTCCTTTTCGAAAGCCATTGACTAAAAAATTCTCTCTTCTATATTTAAATTAATAAGCAGGAATTTCGATTAAAAAAGCATAAGTATAGAAAATATAAATAAAAAAGGAATATATATAATCTATATCTAGTTCCTAATCACTAATGGTCCATTTTCTATTATACTAAAAACGGGAGGATTGACATTGAATTTAACTTATCTTAACCGAACCATTCGGTTTATCATAGTGATAGCAGCTACTATCCTATTATTTGTTAGCTTTTTTTATTTATCCAAAGTAACTTATCCTTTTATTATTGGATTTCTGATTGCTTTTTTAATGAATCCACTCGTTAATTTTCTACAATTTAAATGCAAATTACCAAGGGCTTTTGCTGTTGTTTTAAGTATTTTACTCATTTTATCCATTTTTGCTGGTTTGGTTTCTTTACTAATTGCTGAAATTGTAGCAGGAGCTGCCTATCTTGGAGAAGTCGTTCCCAAACATATAGACATCATTATTCGATACATAGAAGATTTGTTTGCAGCGCAAATTATTCCATTATATAATAAAATTTCTCAAACGTTCAATAATCTCGGTACAGGTCAACAAGATACCATTATGACAAATATAGATAAAGTGGGCGAACAAGTTGGAACGGTAATGGGAGATTTTTTACAATCTTTCTTTCTTAATATCCCTATTTTCCTGTCCTGGTTTCCAAATGCAGCAAGCGTCCTCATTTTTTCTCTCTTAGCCACTTTTTTTATCAGCAAGGACTGGGCGCGATTATCATTAAAATTTGGGAAGTTCTTTCCTTCCAAGTGGTTAAATAGCGGTAAAACAGTATTCTTTGAATTAAAAAAGGCTTTGTTTGGATTTTTAAAAGCCCAATTAACGCTTGTTTCTATTACGACAGTCATTATTTTAATTGGCTTGTTAATTCTTCGAGTGGATTATGCTATTACTATCGCACTGTTAACTGGAATTGTAGATATTATCCCCTATCTCGGTACAGGGTTAATCTTTGTTCCATGGATTATTTACGAAATTATTACAGGGCAGATTGTATTGGCGATTGGATTGTCCGTGCTATATATCATCGTTTTAGTTCAAAGACAAATCATGGAGCCAAAAATCCTTTCATCCAATATCGGACTTGATCCTTTAGCTACTTTAATTGCTTTGTTTGTTGGGTTTAAGCTTTTTGGTTTCATCGGTCTCATCATTGGTCCAGTTTCACTCGTTATCGTTACTTCCTTACATCGAGCTAAGGTTTTTCATGATATATGGAGGTTTATTAAAGGAGATAGTGAAATACCCAAATAAAAGTTACATAAAAAAAAGCTGGAACATTAGCATTCCAACCAAAATATATACCCGGACAATTATACGGAGAAGCTAATCCAAGTTTCGTATAATTGTTCGGTTTTTTATTCATTAAAAAAGAAGGTTTGTGGTAAGCAGCCGCAGACTGAATATTCTTCACTTCCATGGGACTACATCTAATCCGCTTTGTTTTCCCCCAGCTTTTGTAAACTTAGTATGTTATTCATTTAATATGGACCTCTAATAGCATTTTTGACCTTTTTCTCATAAAATGCTCTCAATCTCTGTAATTCCTCATTATTAAATGGTTTTTCCACTAATGCTTTTAAATTCTCATTGATTTGCTGACGATTTTTAAAACCAGGAATAACACAAGAAATACCTGGCTGATCCAATATCCAGCGTAACGCTGCCGCCGCCATTGATTGACGATTTTCTCCAATCCAAGCAAGATCCTCTGCTAATTCAACGCCTTTTTCAAATCCAAGTCCAGCAAATGTTTCTCCTACATTAAAAGCTTCCCCATTCTCATTAAATTTGCGATGATCATCTTCCGCAAAAGTATGCTCTTTTGTAAATTTTCCAGTAAGCAATCCGCTTGCCAAAGGAAGTCGCACAAGAATGCCAACACCCTTTCTCGCTGCTTCAGGAATCAATAACTCTAATGGCTTTTGGCGAAAAATATTAAAAATTATTTGCAGAGCCTTAACGTTAGGATTCTGCAAACATATAAGTCCTTCTTCCACTGTTTCGACACTTACTCCATAATGGCGAATTTTACCTTCCTCTTGTAAGTTATCAAGCACTTCAAAAACTCGGCCATCTTTTAAAATTTCTATTGGTGGACAATGGATTTGATATAAATCGATTGTTTCTCTATTTAATCGCTTCAAACTATTTTCACAGTACTGACGTATCCTTTCCTCCGAATAGTTCTCATTTGCGAAAATATCGCCACCCCGACAAAACTTAGTGGCTATATGAATTTGATTCTCTTTCCCCTTCGTTGCCTTAGCAAGAAGCTCTTCGCTATGTCCATCTCCATACACATCGGCCGTATCAAAAAAATTCACGCCTTTGTCCATCGCCATATGTAAGGATTTTAATGCCTCTGTATCATCAACCTTTCCCCATGAACCACCAATAGCCCATGTACCGAAACTGACTTCACTGGTTTTTAGACCGGTATCCCCTAAATTTCTGAAATTCATTTCCATTAGCACCTCCGCCAGCTATGATATTTTTGATTGAATGGCCACCATAAAAAAGAAGCAAGAATTTTCTCAAGTAAATTATCCTTTTTCCTCTATATAGATAACCCTATTCTATAGGAATTATATCAATTATATATAAGTTTGTATATTAAATAAACGAACTAACTTTATCAATCCCCTCTGTTTGGTTAATAGATAAACTGTAGTATAATTAATCAATTGGAAGAGAAAGACCTTTCTGAAAGTAATTATATTCATATGAATTTCAGAAATAGATAAGAGGGGATTGCGAAAAGGATGCATATTACTTGGAATCAGCAGTTAGTAAAAAAAGAAAATAAATCTCTTTGTTTAAATTTAATTAAGAACAATGCGCCTATTTCTCGGGCGGATATTGCCCAGCAGACAGGATTAACAAAAGGGACTGTTTCCTCCTTAGTATCAGAGCTTATTAATGAACAATTGATCTATGAATCAGGGCATGGTGAATCTAGTGGAGGAAGGCGACCTGTTATGCTTCTATTTAATGAGAAGGCCGGTTATTCCATTGGTATTGACTTAGGCGTTAACTATCTATTAGGAATTTTAACTGATTTGCAGGGGAATATCATATACCGTATAAATGAAAAATATGTTAATTTATCTTATGAAGATACACTACAAATAATAAAAAAGATTATTACTTTGTTAATAGACACTGCTCCTAACTCTGTTTATGGAGTAATTGGCATAGGGATTGGGGCACCAGGGATTACAAATATGGACGGTGACATTCTCTTCGCTCCAAACTTAGATTGGAATAATGTTTCACTAAAAAGCCATCTGGAAGAAGAATTCCATCTTCCTGTATTAGTTGAAAATGAAGCAAATGCCGGGGCCTATGGAGAAAAAAAATTCGGAGTAGGTCAGACCTATCAAAATTTAATCTATGTAAGTGCTGCTATTGGAATCGGCGCTGGAATTATCATTAATGGAGAACTGTATAAAGGAAACCTCGGATATTCTGGAGAAATCGGCCATATGATAATTCAAAAGGATGGATTAGAATGCCGCTGTGGCAATAAAGGCTGCTGGGAACTCTACGCTTCCGAACAATATTTACTCAACAAGGCTGTCGAATTAAAGCTAGGTATAAAAGGTCAGGTTTATTTGAATGATTTGATTGAGCTTGCCGACCAAGGAAATACGCAAGCTATCCATTTATTCAATGAAGTTGGCAATCATCTAGGTGCTGGAATTATTAATATTATTCATATCTTCAATCCAGAGCAAATCATAATCGGCAATCGACTTACCTTAGCTAAAAAATGGATAGAGCCACAAGTGAAAAAAATAATAGACAATTATACTTTGCCCTTTCACCAATCACAACTTGCTATCCATTTTTCTGATATTAATTTTGCTTCCTCTGCATTAGGTGCTGCTGCTTTTTCAACCGAGAATTTTTTAAAATTTATGCTTCATCCAGAATAATAATTTCTCTTTAGATTTAGATAAAGTTTAAATATATTAGGTTTTTACCACTTAAAGCAAACTAAAAACGTATAAACAATTAGCATCATAACGTCTTACGCCAGTTCTAATCAGCGTATTCCAAACCAATCCAACCATATGTAGGGTGAAAAAGTCCATCTGCTGCTAAGGAAGCCTTTGCATTTGTAGCAATTAATCCATTTGATTGAAGGGATTTCTCTACAAATGCCGCTTCATCTATTTTGTACCTTCGATAATCTTTTGAATCTTTATCTGATAAATTATCCAAACGGAATATAAAAAATACATTTAATCCCAACAAGGTGCTGCATGGTGAAATTTTCCGGGAAATATTATTTTTGATAACATGTTCTATCTTTTTTCCTATCTAAAAAATGATAGGTTTACCAAAGTGAATATTTAACTATTTATAGGATAATAGTGAGGATTCACCTCCACCCTAATACTAACGGGACTAAATACTCTATAAATCTACAATTCACTTAAGGATCAGTGGAAGATCTCATTTTGATTGCCCGTCACTAGCTAGAATAACTAATCCTTTCTTATCAGGGAGTATTTTTAAACACCTGAGTACGCCATAAATCCGCCATCAACTGGCACACTAATCCCTGTAACAAAACCACTTGTTTCTTCATTCACTAGCCATAATAATGTCCCCAATAAGTCCTCTGGTTTTCCTAATCTTTTTACTGGTGTATGGGCTAATATTTTCTTCGTCCGCTCTGTATAAGTCCCATCTGAATTTTTTAGCAGTCCTTCATTTTGTTTTGTTAAGAAAAAGCCTGGAGCAATTGCATTAACCCTAATTCCTGTTTCAGCCATATGAACAGCTAACCATTTTGTAAGATTCTCTATACCAGCTTTAGCTGCGCTGTAAGCAGGTACTTTCGTCATTGGACTTGGGGCGCTCATAGAGGATATATTTATAATGGTTCCACTTTTTCCAACCATTTGTTTTGAAAATATTTGAGTAGGAATTAAAGTACCGATTATATTCAAATTAAATACAAAGGAAAATCCCTCCATTGTTAAATCAAAAAAACTAGTAATTCCTTCTTTATCAAGATCTTCTAATCGCAGAATTTCTTCTGAAGTAATACCTTTTGGATGATTTCCTCCAGCCCCATTAATAAGAATGTCACAGTTTCCAAAAGTATCTAAGACTATTTTTTCCGCTTCCTTCACACTGTTTACATCAACAACATCACATGCTATAGCAATAGCCATGCCACCTTCGTTATTAATTTCCTCTGCTACCTTTTGCGCTTTTTCATATGTACGATTCAAAATGGCTACCTTTACTCCTTGTCTGCCTAACTCTTTCGCCATGCAGCCACAAAGTACGCCTCCACCTCCAGTAATAACTGCTACTTTTCCGGATAAATTCTTCATTAAGGGTAACATTTTGTCTTCCTCCTCATTTTTTCTCATAACCTCTAAACTACTTCTCTTTCCATCTATATGTGTCCTTCCAAATTAAAATTTCTTTTAAATGAAATGAAGAGATTATAAACTATTTTTTTATATAGAGTCATTTCTTAGTACTTCTCCTTTCATTTATGAACCTTGCAAAGGTGGTGCATCATATTTTTCACTTATATTGTTAGAAGGAGATTTTTTCAAAAAATTACGATCTATATGTTTAAGCAGCTCTCTAGAATTAAACACCATTATCCATGCAAGCAAACTAGCAATGAAAACAATTAAGAAATCATTAGTGATTACTGTTGCAACAGCAGTAAAAAAGAGAATCAATATATTACCTATTGTTTCTTTCCATTTTATGAATAGATAATACGCAGACAACTTTATTAAATCCCTTATTCGAAAAGTATATTTTGCATTAATTATTAACATATTTATACTAAGCATTGTCCAAATAAGCGTAAGTGCAAGCACAACAATAAAAATGATTTGATTAACTGGTGTTATGGTTATTTGAAGGTATTGTAAGTCGATGAATAAGACAAAGAATACAGCTAAGATTATTATCCACAGAAAAAATGTGCCTTTTAAATTCGATCGATATCCATAGAAAAAGTCAGTTGTTGGTGATAGCTCTTTCGTTCTTACTAATTTCTCCATCGAATAAAGCAGTCCAGATATAGCAGGTCCAGACGGTATTAAGGCAAGAGCATAGATGAGAATATTTGAAAACGATGGTGTTAATGTCATGAAGAAAAAAATAAAGATAAGATTTGTTACGACAAAATAGATATTCGTTAGTAAAACCCAATACACATAATTACAAAATGTATATAAAACTCCTTGCCCAAACTCTCTTTGCTGCTTCATCCTTGTCACCTTCTTTCAGAATATAATAATATTACCAGCAGTGTGTGTTTCTTTTTTCCCCACTGCTGGTTAGCCTCACATAACAGTACAGTTAGGACTAGTTTAGGTTAGTTCTTCTTACCCTTCATCAGGATGGCTAGGAATGAACTTATCCATTTTATTTATTTGTTATTTTTCTTGTATTCTTGATACGTCTGATTTGCTGTATCCACATATTGCTCTAATCCTTGACTTTGTAATTCTTTTACAAAAGCATCAAACTCACTTAAATCACGTGTTCCCAAAATGAATTTTAATGTATTTTGATTCGTATAGTCTTTTAAAGGTGTACTTTGTAATGTTGCTTTTTCTCTGTCTTCAATTGAATATGGAATTAACGGATCAGTTGGAATTGGCGTTTTTACTGCTTTCATATCATTTTGGAACTTAATCTCTTCTTCACTCATCATCGAATGAAGTAAATCGGTTGTTCCTCCATAGGAAAAAACTCCACCAGAGAATCCATAGTCAACCCGTAAATCCTTTGTTCCATTTGGATTTAATCCATTGTAATTAATATCTTCCATTAATTTTCTTACTCCATCTTCCCTCGTGAATGTTGTTCCTTCTACCCCCCATTTAGTGAATTCTTGTCCTTCATCACTGTAATATAACCAGTCAATAAACTGAAGAATTGCTTCAAAGTTTTCACTTTCTTTAATTTTGGAGGTAATCATTACACCATTTTCTAATCTAGACCCTGACATTAATTGACCAGCAGGACCGCCGGGAACCGTGATTTTGGAAATAGAATATTTCCCTTTTCCTAACGTTTTATCCATATCAACTCGATGCAAGTTGATTGTTTGAGAATTTCCATTTATAATAAATGATTTTCCTGTTACAAATTTCTGTACCGCTTGATCATCGCTTTGTGTAAAGCTCTCTTCATCTAACAGCCCTTCTTCTACTAATTTATGGAAGTAAGTGAGCATTTCTTTATAGTTATTGGTTGTTGCTGCATACACAAATTCATCAGCATCTTGATCATAAGATAATCCGTTTCCAAATCCCCAACCTGCTTTCGTTCCAAAACTTGTTGCAGCAATATTTAATGTACTGTTAAATGTAAAACGATCAGAGAAAGGAATAGAATCTGGATAGATTTCTTTTAATTTCTTCATTGCTGTATATAGTTCATCCCAAGTTGTTGGAATAGCAATATTATTTTCTTCAAAAATATCAGTTCTTACAATTAACGTATAATCTGGCCAAACCTCTTCATGTAAACCTGGCAGGACATAGAACTTCCCATCATTTTGTCGTAATGTATCTAATTCTGGACCCATATCCCATTTTTCAATTTTTTCTTTGAAGTGAGGCATTTTATCAATGTAATCGCTTACCGGAAGTGCCGCCCCTGATGCCACGAAGGCAGCTTCCTCTCCTGGATAGGTTTTTGGAATAACGATTGGGGCTTCTCCTGAACTAATTAACAAACTTCTCTTTTGCGTATAATCACTCAATGGTACAATTGTCGGCTTCAAGGTAACATTCGTAATTTCTTTTATCTTATCCCATAATAGCCAGTCTTTTTTATATGGATATGTCGGCTGATCCATATATAAAATAGATAAATCAAATGGCTCTGTTGCTTTAAAGGTGTCACCTGCGCTATATGATTCCATTGCCCCTTTTGTTGCTACTTCTACTTCCTTACTTGCTGAATCATTCTTTGAACAAGCAACAGCAATCATTACGAATACTATTAGACCTAGAAATAACCCAACCTTTTTCCAACTTTCTTTCATGGCATTTCCTCCCCTTATATATATAGGAAAAGCGTAAGTTGTTTCCTTAAAAGGCATATGGAATAATAACCTACGCTGAACTCCCTAACTCCAGCAGGTCCTATTTTGACTATTTAATAGAGCCTAGCATTACTCCAGAAACAAAATATTTCTGTACAAATGGATATACCGTTAATATTGGCAAAATTGTTAAGACCATTGTTACGGATTTAATATTAGCGGAAATTTGAGTTAAGTTATCAGCTGAAGTAGCACCTGCTGACATTCCACCTGTTGTTCCCGCAATCATATTCCGCAAATAAATCGTTACTGGAAATAATTCTTTTTTATCCATATAAATAAAAGCGCTGAACCAAGAGTTCCAATAAGCGACTGCGTAAAATAACACCATAGTGGCCATTACTGCTTTACTTAGCGGCAATACTATTTTTAGTAAAATGCCATATGTGCTTAAACCATCAATAGAGGCTGCCTCTTCTAATTCTTCTGGCATATTTTCAAAAAAGGATTTCATGATCAGCATATTATAAATACTAATTGCACCAGGAATGACAATAGCCCACATTGTATTGCCAAAGCCTAGTGAATTGATTAAAACATAATTGGGAATTAAGCCGCCATTAAAAAACATCGTAAATACAGCAAATACAGTTAAAAATCTTCGTCCTACTAATCTTCTTTTAGAAAGCGCATATGCAAACATTGTTGTTAAAAACATAGAAATGATTGTTCCTACCACTGTGTATACAACCGTATTTTTATAATTAATCCAAAACATGGTGTCAGAAAGTACCTTCTCATATGTGTCTACATTGAATCCTTTTGGTATTAAATTTACCTGTCCAGAATTGATATAGGACTCACTACTAAAGGATTGTGCAACTACATTAATAAATGGATATAACGTACAAAATATAATAATTAAGAGAATACAAACATTAAAGACTTTAAAAACTTTGTACTGTTTCGATTCTTTCATTAAATCTCCCTCCCTACCATAAACTTCTTTCTGTTAGTTTTCTTGATATGCTGTTCGCCGTTAATACAAGCACTAAGCCAATAATAGATTCAAATAATCCAATAGCTGCTGCATAGCTAAAATTATTGGATTCTAAACCAACACGATATAAATAAGTTGAAATAACATCAGAAGTTTCATAGGTTAATGGGTTATAAATTAATAAGATTTTTTCAAAGCCAATTGCAAGAAAGCTGCCAATATTCAAAATTAATAAGGTAACGATAGTTGGCAATATCCCTGGTATCGTAATATGAAGGGTTTGCTTCCATCTGTTCGCACCGTCAATTTTCGCTGCTTCATATAAGGAATCGTCAATCGTTGTTAATGCAGCTAAGTATAAAATGGCCCCCCAACCCATTCCTTGCCATACTTCGGAGGTAACATAAATAGTGCGGAACCATTCTGGACTTTGAATAAAGCTTATTTTTTCTCCGGTGAAAAATTCGACTATTCCATTAATGGAACCGTTTAGCGCTGTTAATTGCAAGATCATTCCAGCAATAATAACAATAGATAAGAAATGCGGTAGATAGGAAGCTGTTTGTACAAACTTCTTAAACTTTTTGGATTTCACTTCATTCAAAAGAAGAGCAAATATAATGGGCATAGGAAAACAAAATAACAAGGTAATTCCGCCCAAAATAAATGTGTTTTTAAATACATTCCAAAAAACTGGGTCATTAATAAACATATTAAAGTAATACAACCCAACCCATTGTTCACCATAAATTTTTCCACCTGGCATATATCTTCTAAAAGCAATAACATTTCCTAACATTGGACCATATTTAAAAATAATTAAATAAATAAGTGGTAAAACTAATAATGAATAAAGCTGCCAATCCTTTCTAATTGCTGTTAATGTTGTTTTAAATTTGCTTCTTTTTGCCTTCATTGTTTTATTTACATGTGAATGAACAACCTCTGTTTCCATAAGTACCCCCCTCTGTTTTTAATACTATCTGTAGCCTTTTGCTATATCGCAGCCGACTATTATAAAGCTTCATCTTTTTAGAAAATGAAGTAAACACATCAAAAATAAAGCGCTTACTTTTTAAAAAAACAGCAATAGCCTCTTATGAATAACTAATAGATGGCGCAAGCAATATTAATGATGATAATCTCGGTAGTGGAGTGATTAGTGAAATGAGAAAAGTAAACTGGTTGTATGAAGCAGGTTTTGTTAACTTATTTTAGCCATACTAGTATGGTAGATTAACTAAAAATATATTGCTATTTAAATAATCTGAAATAGTGGCTTTTCTTTTATGTAATGTACAGGAATGTGTGGAAAATCATTTGCTAGTATAGTGGTTAAGTATTCCATGCCAGGCTCTTCGCTAACTGCATGCCCAATCAAGATTAATGCTTTCTTTCTTCCTTGTTGAACGGCATCTCTGACATACTCAGGAGACTCCCATTCTGGTCCTTCTCCAGCTATAATTAGGTCTAAATTTTGATTTTGAAATAAAGGGATTACTACTTCGCCTCCTCCGCGATAACCTGCTAACAAGCCAATTCTTTGGCATTCCATGGATAACTCCCCCACCACTCTTACAAACGGGGCATCAAGCTTAACTTTCACGTATGTTGCAATATCAGCGACAGTTTTCTTTGGAGTGACAATAGTTGTTGCAATGGATTGATGCTTTTCAATATAATTCTCCCATTCCAGCTTTTGAATTAATCCCACCATAACGCCATCTGGATTGTAACGATGATAATAATCATGAAAGCGGAAAATATTAATAGCAGCATCTTCTATTAATTGGAGCTTAGTCATGTATACTGGATCTTTCTCATATGATTTTTTCCAATTCTCATGACTATAAAATGTTCCTTCATGACTAATAATCATATTTGCTCCAATCGATATCGCTTTCTCCAACACTTGTTGCGTCACCGTGAATGCGATTACAATTCTCTTCACCTCCGTATCGGCTGACCCTTTTATTAATACATCTGTTGTGGAATCAACCATTTTTGCTGGCTCCATTAACTTATCTATTACTTCTTGAATAGTTGTCATTCTATCTCTCCCATCAAGTTAATCCAATTATACCACGCTCAAGTTTGTTTATTCAATATACAAACTATATTTTTTGCAAATTTTAATATATTTTATAAACAATAAGTCATATACTTCCTCTTATTCAATAATCGCTTTATTCATGTTCTGCTTCTGCAGCCGCTGAAAAAGCAGAATGCTACTTGACATTAGTATACATGCTGCGGAAATTCCACTAAAAAAAGGGAGAAGTCCAGGTATATATAATAATAGAAAAATATCTGCTGCTAACCCAAGCAAAATCAATAATGTAATATGGATATTTAGAATTCCTAGAAAAAAGGAGTATTTAAAGTAATCGATGAATCTTAACTGATAATGTACATAGACAGGAAAGAAGAATAAAAGAGTGATAGCATATAGGCATGTAATAAGTAGTAAAATACTTATGGAAACAATCCGCATAAATCCGTCTAAATGTAAGATTAGATAGTAATCTACATACAAGATAAGACCAGCCACTATAAATATGAACCCAAAAGTATTACTTTTGGTAAATTCGCTTTTATAGACAGATAGATATGTTTTCCAAATAGGAACTTCTGTTTCCTTCCGAAACCATTTACGGACAATGGTAAAAAGTGCAACTGTTGCAGGCATAAAACCAAATAGGAAAAGACCACTTGCAGTGAACATAATCCATAACAAATTAACAGAGGCCAGCTTCATTATCCATTCACAGATGATATATAATTTTCCCATTGGTTTTGTTGTCATACTATCCCCTCTTCTTTCTCTTTCCTTCTAGGCATTGTTTTCATTATTAGCGATGAAAACTTAAATATTTTGTTTCGGAGAACGTTCTGATTCTAAATCTAATCCGCCACCTGCACCTCGAAAGCCTAATGTAAAGCTTGAGAACGCGCCAATCTGAGAATGGTGCATATTAAAAAAAATTTTTGGACATCAGATGAACCCCTCTTTTATTATCCTTTTACAGATCCTGCTGCTAAACCTTCTACAATTTTATTACTTAATAGAATGAACGCGATTAAAATAGGAATAATGCTAATCATTAAGGTTGCTCCAATCGCTCCCCAATCTGTTAAATATTGACCTACAAAGTTATTTACACCAACCGTTAATGTCTTCCATTGATCAGAGCTAATGAACGTATTAACAAATACAAATTCATTCCAGTTATAAATCATATTTATAATAACAACTGTAGCCATAACAGGAGTCGTCATGGGCAATGTAATTTGAAAGAATATACGATGAATCGAACAACCATCCATTACAGCTGCCTCTTCTAATTCTCTTGGCAGTGCCTGATAGAATCCTAATAGAATCATGATAGTTAGCGGCAAATTAAACGCTGTATAGGATAAAAGAATAGAAATAGGATTATCAATCAGCTCCAAGTTATTAAAGAAACTAAATAAAGGGATTAACGTAGAATGTAATGGAATCATAATGCCCACCATGAACAAACCAAGAACAAGTTTGCTTAGCTTCCAGTGCATTCTTGTAATCGCAAAGGTAACAAAACTTGCTAGTATAACCGTCAATACTACTGCTACGACTGTAATCCATACACTATTAAAGAAATATAAGCTGATGTTCCCTTGGGTCCATACTTTTACATAGTTCCCCCATTGTGGGTCTTTCGGAAGAGCAAATGGAGATAAGCCGAAAACTTCTTGATTCGTTTTTAAGGAAAAGAAGAATAACCAAACGAGTGGGTATATTTGAAAAATGGCAATTACTCCAAGCACTAGATACAAAAGACCGTATCCAATCTTGCTTCCTAGAGATCCTTTCGTTTTAGGAGATGTGGATAATTCAGTTTTATTTTGTTTTTTCAGGATTACTTCACTCATGATTACCTCTCTCCTTAATACTGAGCATCTTCTTTTGATGCTGTTAATTTTTGTATAACCCATGTCATAACAAGACAAATGATTAATAAAGCAAAGCCAATGGCACTGCCGTAGCCAAAATCATATGTTTTGAATGCTTCTTTATACATATAAGAGGCCATTACTTCACTTGCTCCATTTGGTCCTCCACCAGTCATTACATAGATTAAATCAAAGTATTTTAAAGAACCTACAATGGCTAAAACAATAGTTACTTTTATTACTGGTGCAATTAATGGAATTTTAATTCTATAAGCAATCTGCAATGGGGTTGCCCCATCTATTTTAGCTGCCTCAATAATTTCATCCGCTACTCCTTTTAAAGCTGCATAATAAATAATGATGTAAAACCCTGCATATTGCCACACAATTGGAATGAAAATGGAGTATAGTACTAAATTGGGATCTGCAAGCCATAAGGGTGTATTTTCTACTCCAAACATGGTTAAAAGCTTGTTTAACATTCCATTTGTTGGATCAAAAATTTTCAACCATAGCTGTGCAATAGCTACAGATGATAATAACATCGGAATTAAATATATTTTGCGAAGTATTCCAGCTCCCTTAATCTTGCTTGCTAATATAAGTGAAATTACTAAATATGCAATAAGACTTATTGCAGAAAAAACGGCTAATAAAACGGAATGATACGTACTAGACCAGAACATTTTATCTTTCATAAGCTGTATATAATTATCTAGTCCAATAAAAGTCTTAGCCCCAATACCGTCCCAATCCATTAAGCCATAATATCCTGTTAATACAATAGGAATATAGATTAAAACTAAAATGAGCAACAGTGCAGGGAGCACATAAAGAGTGATTACCCATTTGTTTGACATTACGTTTTTCATTTTCTACTTTCCCTCCTTATTGATTGGGAGGAGCTTTGTTAAATGATATATAATTATTCACTAGTTATACATGTAACCGATATCATTGTTTAACAGAGCCTTCTCAAAAATCAATAATGTGTATATCTTCCTAATTATCTAAAGTGATTACCTTTTAAATAGTGGAATCCACCTTTTTTATCCGATAGATTCCACCTCATTGTTTATTATTCTTCTTCCGCTAAAGCTTGCTCTTGTTTGGCTGTAAATTCTTTTGGTGTTGCCTGACCGCCAAATAGTGATTGGATCATATCTAAGTGCACTTGTGCAACACTAGAACTCATTTGAACATCTGCATATAAAGTTAAATTAGAAGCATTTCCAAGATCATTTAAAATATCGATATACATTTGATCTAGTTCAATATTGGCAGTGTCTACAACTGTCGCTGGAATTACACCTGCATCCTTAACAGAGTTTTTGCCCCATTCTTTTACTAAATATGCGACAAATTCTTTCGCTTCGTCTTTTACCTTTGATTTTTCAGAAACAAATAGTCCAACACCAGGACCACCTACAAAACTGTTTATGTCTCCTTTTCCGCCTACATATGTTGGGAACTTAAAGTATCCTACTTTATCTTTAAATTCTTGTGTAACATCTGGGCTTGTTGTATAGTTTGGCAATTCCCAAGTCGCCATTAAATACATAGCTGCTTGCTCATTCATAAAGTACCCTTTTGCCTCATCATTGGAAAGACCATTAAACCCTTTGACAAATCCGCCCATATCCACTAATTTTTTTACTTCTTCGGCTGCTTGAACAAGTGCTGGATCTTCAAAGCTTCCAGTACGATTAATCGCATTCGTTAACACTTCAGGTCCACCAATTCTATCTGCAAGATACATATACCACATAGAACCAGTCCAACGGTCTTTATTACCTAAAGTAATTGGTGTAACACCGTTATCAGCTAACGTTTTTACAACATTTAAAAACTCATCATATGTTGCAGGAACTTCTAAATTATATTTCTCAAAGATTTCTTTATTGTAATAAACAGGTGTGATATTTAATTCAAGTGGAAGACCATATGTTTTCCCATCCATAGCAAATGCCTCTGTTGTACCTGCAACAAATTGGTCTTTAAAATTACTATCAATTACATCATCTAACGGAGCAAACATTTCCCCTTTAACGAACGGCTGCATATATCCTGCTGCCCATGTCACACCAATATCTGGTAGCTCATTTGAAGCTGATAATACTTTAATTTTATCTTTATATTGCTCGTTTCCAAGAATTTCTGTCTGAATTTTTACATCTGGGTGGTCTTTTTCATACTGTTTAATGATATCGTTTACAATAGTGAACTGTGCTTTTGAACTTCCCTCTGGCCAAAGATGCATGAATTTAATCACTGTTTTATCTCCATTTTTTGAAGCGCTTTCATTGTTAGAAGAGGTGGATGAAGAACATCCTGCTAAAACTAATACCAGCAATAAAGCAACAGATAGACATGCTGACAGTACTTTTCTATGAAACATTTAAACTACCCCCTATACTTTCCTTTTTAATTATTTCTTTGTTACAATCTAAAGTCTATCATTAATGATTTTTCTAAAAAAGGTAACAATGATTAGGAAAAGTTCTACTATTTTTAGAAAGCCCTTTCATTATTTTCGTTATTTATTTTTCGGTAACCGCTTGGTGTTATTCCTTCTAAATCTTTAAATATTTTAATAAAATATTTGGCCGTTTTGTATCCTGACTCTTCTGCAATATCCGCAATGGAAAGTTTTGTGGAGATAAGTAGATTTTTCGCATGCTGAATTCGTCTTCTGGTGATATATTCACTAAACGTTAACCGAATCTCTTCCTTAAACAGCACACTAAAATAACTTGGATTTAAATACACATGAGCGGCTACGTCACGTTGGGTTAATTCCTCATTTAAGTGACTATCAATATATTGTAAGGCTTTCTGGATTGGCTCTCTTACTGATTCTTTTGTTACTCTTGCATCAATCAGCTTATTATCAACTACTTTTGAGATAATATCATTTCTGTCTTTATCTCTATCAATCTTTAGGGCATCTTCGACAGCTTCTATTAATTTTTTTTTACTAATTGGCTTTAATAAATAATTAATAACGCCTAAGCGAAGAGCTTCTTGCGCATATTCAAATTCTGAATATGCAGAGATAACAATAACAACAGGGAGGTGTTTTTGGTCTCTGATTGTTTTCAACATTTTTATTCCAGTTATTTTAGGCATGCGAATATCTGTTAGAAGAATATTTATTTTTTGTTTTTGCATAATATCAATGGCCGATTCTGCATTTTCCGAAATTAAAATTTGATATTGACCGCTAGACCAGTTCTCCAGTACTTTTTTGATTCCTTCTCTCGATCTCGGCTCATCATCAACAATCAATATTGTTTTCGCATACATCTTACATACCCCCATCTTTTGGAATTTCAAAAGAAATGAATGTCCCTTTATTCTCTATACTTTCTATCATTAATCCCTTTTGCTGTCTTTCCTGATAATAGAGTGTAAGCCTTTTATATACATTAGAAATAGCCATTCCCTTACCTGTGGCTGAAGAAATTCCTTCCTTTTCCATCGATTCCTTAATCTTCTTTAATTTAGACTCGCTTATGCCAATTCCATCATCTCTAACAATTACCTTTATGTTGTTATCCATCTCTCCTTGTTGCACAATAACGTCAACAGTACATTGTCCTACCTTATTCTCAGCTCCGTGTAAGACAGCATTTTCTACTAATGGTTGTATTAAAAATTTGGGGATTTTCACTTCTTCAAACGCCTTTGGGAGTTGTATTTGCCACTTCAATAGTTCTCCAAATCGCATTTTCATTATTTCCATATAGTCTTCAATGTGGGCAATCTCCTCTTTTATGCGAACCCACTCATCCTCTGTAGATCGCGAAATGGTATAGCGAAATAAATTAGACATGGTAACAACTAGTTCGGCTAATTCTTCTTCGTCATTTTCCTCTAATGACCAATGGAGAGCATCTAATGTATTAAATAGAAAGTGAGGATTAATTTGTGCTTGCAAAGCTCTTAATTCACTACGGTTTCGAGTAATTTCTTTTTGATAAACCATTGTGATTAAATGGTTTGTTTCTTTTACGAGCTGATTGTATGTACTATTTAATTCATTAATTTCATTTACAGAGGGAATCTTTGGTGTCAGTGGCAAAGACCCTTCACTTGCAAATCTCATTGTGTTCGTTAAGCGGATAATCGGGCGAGTAATCATGTTAGAAAGAAAAAAAGAGCATACAAAGAAAATCATTAATCCAATTATGCCAGCAAGAAGAATGCTTGTGCGCACAACCGTTATGCCTTCCGTTAACGTATTATAGGGAGTTAAAATAAGGACAGTCCACCCTGTCATATACGAAGAATTTTTCGTAATCATGTAATCCCTTTCATTTATTGGTACTGTTTTTTTCTTGGTCTGTAAAATGAACTCACTTGATTGCTGATAATTAGTAATAATCGGTTTATTTAATTCATCTAAAAGAATAAAATACTGATCCGTTTTGTCTGTTAATGTTTGATTAGCAAATTGAAAATAATTAGCATAAATACTAAAGAGTAAATATCCTCCATTGGTAAAACTGCGATTAATTAAATTTACTCTCCTTATAGCAAGAAAATAATTGCTGTCATTCGGATCTTCTCCAATCCAAACTAGACTCCCCTTTGCTTGGTCCGCCTTTTCTACCCAATCAGCATGCAAATCTGTCATTATTTTTGCATCATCAAGTGGGAGTATTCGTTCCTGTTCCCTGGTAAATAATTGAAACGAAAAAATTCCATCAGAATTTGCTGTAACTGTATTAACAGTCCCCATTAATTCTTGTTTTTCATAAAAGGTCGCTTTCTTGTGTTCGTATTCCCTTGTTAACAGCTTTTGTACTTTATCATTCGTTGCCGCTAATTTTGAGGCCATATTTAATTGCTCATACAGGGTTTCAATTCTTCCACTTGCTTCCACTGCAACTTGCTGAATTTGTTTTTCTGCATTTTTTTCTAATAAAGTAGATACTTGATTAAATATCAATATACTCACAAATAAAAGTACGACTAGCATTACGGATAAAAATACAAATAAAATTTGATTTCGAAGTGTATTCCATTTCCTTAATAAGCTGAACATAGATTTTTATCGCCTTTCGCCCCATTTGCAACTTATTATACCAAAAATCCTATTTACTTTGTTTATTCATTATACAAATAAACATAATAATTATTCTGCTATCTAAAAAATCTTATCACTTATTTAACAAAAAAAGAGAGTCTGACTATTTTACTATTGTAAGAAAATCAGACTCTCCTTTTATGCTTATTTATATGAGTGAATAATGGTAACTCGATTTCTCTTTTGCAGCTTTCTTTGTATATTTCTTATGAATAAATTTTTTCCAATTCTTCTTGTTGGAGGAAATAGAATAAGGACACCTGCAATATCTGTTAAAAAGCCCGGAAACAGTAATAAAAGCCCACCAATAAGAATACAAAAGCTATCTAATATAGCATCTCCTGGCATGATACCTTGATTTATTTGAACTTGAACATTACGAATCGCCTTTAACCCTTGTTTCTTTAGTAAAATACCGCCTAGAATTCCAGTGCCTATTGCAATAATTAAGGTTTCTGGTATACCAATTATGTTTCCAGCTATCAGAAAAATCACAAGTTCAATTAATGGTAATAACAGCAAGCTGATCATAAAATTTCTCAAATTGTCACCATCTTCCTTTTCATTTCCTTTCTTTTTATTATACCCTTTTTTGATCTGTGCTGATAGTTAGCTGCCTATTGTTTTCCCTGTTAATTAATGTTATAACACGTTGTTGCTTATAGCCTCTCCTTTGGATATTTAAGAACTGCAAAAGAAGAGTATCCATTGCCTAATGATTATTAGGTATGGATACTCTTCCAATTTTTATGCTTTATAGATTATAGTACGCTCGCATGTCCGCTATATACATAGCCGCTACGAGAATCCACTGTAATATCTAAGCCATCCTTTAAGATGCTAGTTGCGTTTTCTACTCCTACAATAACAGGAATTCCAATATTTAATCCTACAACCGCAGCATGACTTGTTAAGCCACCTTCTTCAACGATTAGGGCACTACATTTTTCTAATGCAGGTACCATATCACGATCTGTAGCATTTGTTACAAGAATAGAACCGAAATTAACTTTATCTAGGGCTTCTTTAGCACTAGTAGCAATTACAGCTTTACCAAAGGCTGTTTTGCGGCCAATTCCTTGTCCTTTAGCAAGCACATCGCCAATTACATGGATTTTCATGATGTTTGTTGTACCTGCTTCTCCAACTGGAAGTCCAGCAGTAATCACAACTAAATCACCATGTGTAACAATCGAGCTGTTAACACCTTCTTGAACTGCTACATCTAGCATTTCATCTGTTGATTCTGATTTTTGGCTAAGGCGTGGATATACTCCCCAAACTAGCGCTAATTGTCTTTGAATTTTTGCATCATATGTTACCGCAATAATTGGAGCTTCTGGACGATATTTAGAAATCATTCTTGCAGTATGACCACTACCAGTTGGTGTAATTACTGCTTTAACTTCTAAATTTAACGCAGTATGAGCAACAGATTGTCCGATAGAGTCTGTAATAGAATGCTCTGAATCTTTGCTACGTTTTGAGAGGATTTCTTTATAGTTTAATGCCTCTTCTGCTCTTGCTGCAATATTATTCATAGTTTGTACAGCTTCCACAGGATATAATCCTGCTGCTGTTTCTCCAGAAAGCATAATAGCATCTGTTCCATCAAAAATTGCGTTTGCTACATCACTTGCTTCTGCACGAGTTGGACGTGGATTACGTTGCATAGAATCTAGCATTTGTGTTGCTGTAATAACTGGTTTTCCTAATGTGTTACATTTTTTAATGAGCATTTTTTGAACTAATGGTACTTCTTCAGCAGGAATTTCTACTCCTAAATCACCACGTGCAACCATTAGTCCATCAGAAACCTCAAGGATTTCATCAATATTATCTACACCTTCTTGGTTTTCGATTTTAGGTATGATATGGATATGAGAAGCATTATTATCCTCTAATAATTGCTTGATTTCTAGAACATCAGACGCACGACGAACGAAAGATGCTGCAATGAAGTCAATTCCTTGTTCAATACCAAAAAGGATGTCATTTGCATCTTTTTCCGTGATACCAGGAAGATTTACAGCAACACCAGGTACGTTAACACCTTTTTTATTCTTCAAAGTCCCTGAATTTAATATTTTTGTATGTATTTCTCCAGCAGCTTTGTCTATTTTCGTTACTTCAAGGCCGATTAAACCATCATCTAATAGAATTTTGCTACCTGGCTCCACATCATCAATTAAACCTTCGTAAGTAACAGAGAATTTCTCTGTAGTACCTTCTACTTCTGTCATAGATACGATAATATCATTGCCAGCAACTAGTTCAATAGAACCATCTTTCATGTTGTTTGTTCTAATTTCTGGACCTTTTGTATCTAAAAGAATCGCAATATTGTTACCAGTAATTTCAGCTGCTTCACGAATGTTTTTTATTCTTGCTCCATGCTCTTCAAAATCACCATGGGAAAAGTTAAGACGTGAAACATTCATTCCAGCTTCCATTAATTGCGTTAATTTTTCTACGCTTTCACTTGCAGGACCAATAGTACATACAATCTTCGTTTTACGCATTAATAATAACCTCCGATAAATATTAGTAAATAATAATAGCGAACTAAAACAGCATTTTAGGAATTTATGAATTATCTAATCATAAAATGCACTAGAAGATCATAAATTCCTGCTGTTTATTAAATGGATAATTCTTTTGATAAGTGATATAAATTATTATCAATCGTATGTTTACGTGCTAACGCTTCAATGATATCATAATCAACCAATTGATTTTTTTCGATACCAACAGCTCTTCCGCCTTTGCCTTCTACTAGAAGCTCAACTGCATATGCGCCTAGACGACTAGCTAATACACGGTCCTGGGCTGTAGGTGATCCACCACGCTGCATATGTCCTAACACAGACACACGAGTATCGAAATCTGTATTTTCTTCAATCAATTTACCGATTTCAACACCGCTGGCTACTCCTTCAGCTACGACAATAATACTATGTTTTTTACCGCGCTCTTGACCTTTTTTCAATCTGCCTACAATCTCCTCCAGATTAAAGCCTTCTTCTGGAATAAGAATTGTTTCAGCACCACCAGCTAAACCAGCCCATAATGCGATGTCACCAGCATTTCTTCCCATTACCTCAATGATGAATGTTCTCTCGTGAGATGTAGCAGTATCACGGATTTTGTCAATTGCATCAATAACTGTATTTAAAGCAGTATCGAAACCAATTGTGAATTCAGTGCCTGGAATATCATTGTCAATCGTTCCTGGAACTCCAACACAAGGGTATCCTTGTTCTGTAAGCGCCTTCGCGCCCATATAAGATCCATCTCCACCAATGACAACTAGTCCATCGATATTATGTTTCTTTAATTGCTCAATCCCTTTTTGTTGTCCTTCTTTTGTTTTAAACTCTTCACAACGTGCAGAGAAAAGGAAAGTTCCACCACGATGGATTATATCACCAACTGAACCAACTTCTAATTTTCTGAAGTTGCCACTAATTAGCCCAGCATAACCACCAACTACCCCATATACTTCCACACCATGAAATATCGCTTTACGAACTACTGCTCTTATAGCCGCGTTCATTCCTGGTGCGTCACCACCACTTGTTAATACACCAATTCTTTTAACTGTCAATTTCCTCACCTCATAATTTCATTAACAAATAAATTATGTAGCATAACATACATATACTATTATATAACAAATTACTTGTCTGTAACATTTTTCACAAAAATTACATATATAATCTATGTAATGCTAACTTTTGTAAATTAATCAAGAAATTGGCTTTTCTCTATTAATTTATCTTGCATTTATCCAATTATCCATTAAACAATTCTACCATATCATGAAGAATCGTGTATCTCAACTTAATATGAAAAAAAAATAAAAGACGGAATAATCAGCAAAATGCAAACGTTTTATACGACGTTATTTTTGTAGCTATTTCCCGTTATTACAAACTTTAAACATATTAACTAACAGTCAGAAAAGAAACATGATAAAAAATAGCGTTAATAGTTTTAAAATAATATGCATTTAATTACTGCTTCTATAAAATCTTCTGCAAAGTACATTTTTACCTTCTTACCGCATTTTCATACCTAATAAAAACCCCCATACTTATACGAAATATTTTTACTATCTCCGTATAAGTATGGGGGTTTTTGTCACTTGGAATATTTATTCCCAATCTCGTTTAAAAAAGGTTATCAATGATTTAAATAGGCACCCATATTTTTAAACTTAGCATAGCGATGATTCACAAGTTCTTCCTTTGTCATTTCTTTTAACTCTTTTAGAGATGTATATAATACTTCATCAATTTGTTCTGCTTGTTCTTTTATATTATGGTGTGCTCCACCTTTTACTTCCTTAATGATGGAATCAATAATGCTCAACTCTTTTAAATCTGGTGCAGTAATTCTCATTTTTTCAGCTGCTTGTTTAGCCTGCCCAGCATCTTTCCATAAAATAGATGCTGCTCCTTCTGGTGTAATAACCGAGTATGTGGAGTTCTCTAGCATATGAATATGGTTACCAACGCCAAGTGCTAAAGCACCACCACTACCACCCTCTCCAATTACAATACAGACAATTGGGACTTCCATCGATGCCATTTCAAATAAATTTTTGGCAATAGCTTCACTTTGTCCTCTTTCCTCAGCAGCTTTACCAGGATATGCACCTTTTGTGTCAATAAAACAAATAATGGGACGATTGAACTTATCCGCTTGTTTCATTAGGCGCAGGGCTTTTCGATATCCTTCTGGGTGAGGCATTCCAAAATTTCTGCGAATATTTTCCTTCGTGTCCTTTCCTCTTTGATGGCCGACAATCGTTACTGGTAGTCCTTTGTATTTCGCAATTCCACCTACAATTGCCTCGTCATCTCCAAAGCCTCTATCTCCATGTAATTCGATAAAATCGGTAAACAAATGGGGAATATAGTCAAGGGTCGTTGGTCTATTTGGATGTCTAGCAATTTGAACTCGATCCCAAGGCTTCATATTATCATACACATCTTTTTCCAGTTTTTTTAAACGTATTTCTAATTTCTCAATTTCTGTACTTAAATCAACATTCGCATTTTCCGAGAAGTCTTTTAATTCTTGGATTTTATCTTTCAATTCATTAATTGGTTTATCAAAATCTAATCCTACCATTCTAATTCACCACCAGTTTGATGCATTTCAAGCACTAGGCTAAGTTTTTCTTTTAATTCTAATCTAGGTATTACCGCATCTAATTGACCGTGCTTTAGTAAAAACTCTGCCGTTTGGAAGTCCTCCGGAAGCTCTTCTCCTATTGTTTGTTCAATAATACGACGTCCCGCAAAACCAATTAATGCACCTGGTTCCGCAAAATTATAATCGCCAAGTGAGGCAAAGCTTGCAGAAACGCCTCCTGTTGTTGGGTGGGTCATAATGGTAATATATAAACCGCCATTATCGCTAAATCGTTTTAATGCTATACTTGTTTTCGCCATTTGCATAAGACTTAGCACGCCTTCTTGCATTCTTGCTCCACCAGAAGCCGTAAAAATTATAAAGGGTAGCGAAAGCTCGTCAGCCTTTTCAACAGCGAGAGTAATTTTTTCTCCAACTACTGAACCCATACTCCCCATCCGGAAAGAAGAATCCATTACAGCTATTACTACTTTTTTGCCATTTATTTCTCCTGTTCCTGTAACAACAGCTTCATTCATATTTGTTTTTTTTATATCACCGGCAATTTTATCTTCATAACCAGGAAATTGCAAAGGATTTCCGGTTCTCATTTCTGCATTTAGCTCAACAAAAGTTGCTTCATCTAAGATGCAGTTCATTCTTTCATAAGCTTTCATGGGCAGATGATACCCACAATTTAGACAAACCTTATGATTCTTCTGTAATTCACGTGTATACATTATTTTCTTACAATTAGAACATTTTGTCATAATCCCTTCAGGAACTTCATTTTTTGATAATTCTGAAGGTAATGTTGCATATTTTAGTTTTTTTGATTTCGAAAATATTCCCTTAATCAATATGGAAACCTCCCCATAAGTAACAATTTAGATTTGAATCGGATTCCTATCATTTCCAAGCACCAATAATCAGTTGAAATTATTGTAATTACTAAATACACTCCATAATTGCATTTGATTCTTTTGTTTTAATGAATCTAAAAGAAGGAGGTAATCCTCCCTCTTCCATTCTTTCGCAGGAATTGTTAGTGAATGATAATAGTCATTTAAAATAGTCCATAAACGATGGACCAAGAAATTATCAGCTATTTTAATGATTTGAAAGAAAAACTCACTTTCTGATATTTCTCGTTCATTTACCAACTGTTTTAAATGTGCCAATTCATCTTCTGTAATTTTTTCCATGGCAATATATAGAGCATTTAATTGAATATAATTCTTAGTTTCCAAAACGTCTTGTTTTGCTTTATCATTCTGCAATATAAAAGTACTGATCAATTCTACTAATTTATGACCTTGAAAATCACGAAGAAAGGTTCCTTCCCCTTTTCTTGTTTCAATCAGTCCAAGCAGCTCTAATGCCCTCAGAGCTTCTCTAATGGATGATCTGCCTGCGTGTAGGGTATCACTTAATACTCGTTCAGAGGGAAGCTTGTCCCCTGGTTTCAGGCCGTTTTGATTAATCATTTCTCGTAAATGATTCACGATATCCACATATAATTTGGATTCCTTTGAAGATGATTCATTCACCTTATGTCATCACTCACTTCTTTCTTGCCTTTTTTTTGGCAATGTTATTAGAAAATAAATAAAGTATAAGTACAAAAAATCCAATCCAAAAATTTAGGCTAAGTGGTCTGACCAGTCAGCTTATTAAACAATATAACAACTTTTTAAAGTTGTAAAGTTTTATTCAGATAAGAAAACGCGATTAGCACCTAGTAAAGTAGATAATTCAGCGATACATTCCTTACTTGGTGAAATTTTATATTCTTCGTTTAAAACGATGTTTTTTCCTGTTTCCTCATAATGAATAATAACTGGAGTAGTTCCTGGAAATTTCCTCATAACCGCCAATAGCTCTAATCTTTGGTTCATCATATGCTTCTCATTCATCACTTTAATAAACAACTTATGTTCCTTTTTAGAAAGTGACTGGACAATCGTCCTCATCGATTCAACTAATTGAATAACAAATTGTTTATTGCCGTTTCTTTCTTCACATTTCCCTTCCAAATATACGATTTCACCCGAGTTAAGCAGACTTTGATATTTCTTAAAAATAGTTGGAAAAATAACACCCTGCATTTCTCCACTCTGATCACTAAGCTGGATAAATGCCATTGGCTCTCCTTTTTTAGTGCGAATGATATTTATTTCTGTTACATAGACAATGCTTTTATGTTTTTTTCCTACTTCCATTTCATTAATAGCAAAGGTTTGCAGAGTTGCTTGATACGGCTTATAGATAGACACTGGATGGTCTGATAAGTAAAATCCTAAGGCATCTTTTTCTAAAGCCAATTTATCTTCCACTCTAAGTGGTTCTACTTCTACATATTTCGGTTTAAAAAAGAAATCATCCTCACTAAATAAATCATTTTGCTCTTCATCCTCTGGGTGAACCAATTGTGCATGCTGTATTGCTACATCAATAGATGCCAGCAAAATAGCACGATCAACTCCGAATTCATCAAAGCTTCCGGAATAAATAAGCATTTCCAGCACTCTTCTGTTAACCGTCTTCGGGGATACTCGTATACAAAAATCAAATAAATCTTCAAATTTTTTCTGACTTCTCGCCTTAAGTATTTCTCTTAATACATTTCCGCCTATACCTTTTATGCCTGCTAAGCTATAACGAATTTTATTCTTTTCTACACGGAAAAAGTAATTACTTTGATTAATAGAAGGCGGAGTCAATTCAATATCCATCTGTTTTAACTCTTGAATATACTGAATTATTTTCCCTGTGTTTCCAATGGATGATGTTAATAGTGCCGCCATAAAATATAGAGGATAGTTTGCTTTTAAATAGGCAAGCTGATAAGCAATCATGCTATATGCTACTGCATGACTTCTATTAAAACCATAGTTGGCAAAACGCACAATTAACTCATATATTTCATTCGCTGTTTTTTCGTGATATCCTTTTCTTTCTGCTCCTTTTACAAAATGAATCCTTTCTTTTTCCAGAATTTCCTTTTGCTTCTTACTCACAGCTCGTCTTAACAAATCCGCCTCTCCTAGTGAGAACCCTGCCATTTTAGAAGCAATCTGCATAATTTGCTCTTGATAAACAATCACTCCATAGGTGCTCTTTAGTATCTCTTCTAAATCAGGGTGATAATAGTTAATCGATTCTTTGCCATGTTTTCTATTGATGTAATGAGGTATATTCTCCATTGGTCCTGGACGATAAAGCGCATTAACAGCTACAATATCTTCAAAATCAGTTGGCTGTAACCTCTTTAATACATTACGCATTCCTTCTGATTCCAATTGAAAGATCCCAGTTGTCTCTCCTCTACTTAATAGCTTGAAAACATTTTGGTCATCAATTGGTATTTTTCGTATATCTATTCTTTTCTTCGTCGCTTTATAAAGCATGTCAAGAATAGCTTCAATAAAAGATAGATTTCTTAATCCAAGAAAATCCATTTTCAATAAGCCTAGTTCCTCTAAATATTCCATGCTATACTGTGTTAAATAAATATCGTCATGGCTCCCTTGGATCGGAATAATATCAACAAGGGGCTGTTGACTAAGAACCACGCCGGCAGCATGGGTTGATGTATGCCTTGGAAGCCCTTCGATTTTACATGCAGTATCAAATAGTTTTTGATTACGAGGAGATGATTCAACAAATTGCTGCAAACGAATGGATTCTTGATAGCTTTGTTTGAGATTAATGCCTAGTTTTGATGGGATCATTCTTGACAGTTCATCCAACTCTTTAACAGATAAGCCAAATGCTCGGCCAACATCGCGTAAGGCTGCTTTAGCAGCAAGTGTACCAAAGGTAATAATTTGCGCAACATGAAGCTCTCCATATTTATTTTTCACATATGAAATAACTTTTTCCCGCTTATTATCAGGAAAATCAATATCGATATCAGGCATGGAGATTCTCTCTGGATTTAGAAACCTTTCAAAAAGCAATTGATATTTAATAGGATCTACATCTGTAATATGTAAAACATAAGCAACAATAGATCCCGCAGCTGAACCCCTTCCAGGACCTGTTAATATTCCATTCTCTCGCGCAAACTTCATAAAATCCCAAACTATTAAGAAATAGTCACTATAATTCATTCTCCCAATGATGTCCAATTCATATTCCAACCGTGCAGTGTGTTCTGGAGAAGGATGAGAATATCTGTCATTTAAACCAGCCATACATAATTCTCTCAAATAACTAAGAGCATTTTTGCCTGCAGGTACAGTATATTTAGGCAAGGTTGCAAGTATGCCATTCATTTCAATCTGACAAGACTCTCCTACCTTCCATGTGTTTTCCAGAATATCTGGTTGATCATTGAATAACGTGATCATTGCTTCTTTGTCTTTTAGATAATGTTGATTAGAACTCCATTCATCTTGCTCTATATCGGAAAGCTTCTCCCCATTTTTGATTGCCTTTAAGCATTCATAAGCAAAATGGTCCTCCTCCTCCAAGTAAAATACATTATTCGTTGCTACCAGCTTCACTTTCTCTTCGGAAGCTAATCTGGATAACTTTTCATTTAATGCATCTTCAATAGCAATGCCGTGTCTTTGAATAGATAAAAAGCATTGACCTGGTTCAAAAATGGACTTCCATAACATTAATGTATTTCTTGCTGATTCCGAATCATCCTTCAGTAAATTTTGTTCAATCTCTCCTTCAAATCCAGGTGAGATTGCAATCAAGCCTTTGGCATAATGCTTTAACCATTTCACAGGAATTCCTTGTGGGTTTTTTGTTTGAACAGCACTCGTTATTTTTAATAAATTTTTAAAGCCGAGACTAGTTCTAGCTAATAAGACCAATGGGTAAGCTTTATCTTCTTCCCATTCACTTATTACATCAACCGTTAGTCCGATAATCGGTTTTATCCCTTGCTTTAATGATTCTTTATAAAAAGAAGCTGCACCATACATCACATTGCGATCCGTTAAAGCAATGGAACGATAGCCATACTTTTTAGCATTTGTAACTAACTCTTTAATTGAAAGCGTGCTAGATAAAAGGCTATATGCACTAGACACTTGAAGATGTATAAAAGACATAAAATTAATTCACCACTTTTCTTTAAAATTTTTTATTCCTTCTAAACAAGAAAATATGTAAAAAATGCTTGGAAAAGGTGTCATTTTTTCTTTATTTATAACCTTTTACCACTATAAAGGCTATTCCTTTTTAAAAAGCAATAATTATTATTCTATCTTATTAGTTTATCTCAAAATAAAAGACTTTTTCCTTTCATTATAGATGTTCACAGCAAAAAAAGAAAATATGTTCTCTTTATTAAGAAATGACGTTAAAGTTCCACACAAGTATAAGTGACCTTTAAAATCATTCATAAATGGAATAGATTGTCCATAATAATAAGAATAGAAGATTACAAGATATGCGAAAGAGAAAAAATACACAACCGTGAGAATAAATATTTTATTCTATGGAGAAGAATCATTCCTATTTGATTTGCTGCTTGGATAGAAACAAAAACTAATAAAAGTTAGAGAGGTAAACGTATGAATCAACAACCATTCTTCCCTACCTTCATCGAAAGCTACTTTATTGCCTTAGGGGTTATTTTAGGAGGCGCACTTTTAGGTGGACTTGCTGCATTTCTAACTGGAAAACCACTCCTTACTGAAATCATTCGCATTTCTGGAATCATCAAAATTTGGGCGATTGTTACAGCGATTGGCGGGACATTTGATGCTATTGATACGATTGAAAAGGGAATCTATGATGCTGGTACAAAAGACTTGTTCAAACAAATCTTATTAATTGTTTCTGCTTTTGGAGGAGCACATACAGGCATTACAATTATTAAGTGGATTACACAGGAGTATATATAAATGAGAATTCCACCATATTATAAAAATCAAGCTGTACAACGTTTTTTTGCCGGAATGGTTATCGGTGGAGTAATCAGTTGGTGTATTTTTGTCTTTATTTTTGGTGTATGGCAGGAACGATATAGCTCGGAAATTAAAACACAGAAAGCAACTATTGAGGATTTAGAAAGAGAGAAAAAAATATGGCAAGAGGAATTTGCTGCCCAAAATAAAACGACCGAAGAAAAGCTGACAGTCGAGGATATCGTTGTAAAGATTAGCAATGCAGATAAAGAAAAATATGATATTAAGCCCTTTAATGCCTTAGAGATGGAAGATGCCATTAAAGAAGATTTATCGACCATTATTGCAAAAGACCTCGATATGGTCTATAAAAGTCGCGCACTGTTAAAAAAATCGATTGAAAACAAAGTAGTTGTTTCTGATAAAAAGCGTTATAAATTTAAAGTAACAGAGTTGATTATTTATACAACAGTTCATGTCGAATTAAGAGTCACCTTTGGCGATTAAAAAAAGGGGCTATCCGTCAAGCATAACGGAGCAGCACCTTTTTTCTTTCTTGACGAATAATTAAACTATTAGAGAATTACCTTATCTACAAACTTCCTCTAAATCCTTCACTACTTTACCTGCATCATCCCATTGATAAATGGTTGCGCCTGAGGCCATTGGATGTCCTCCACCATTATAATTTTTTGCAATTCCATTAATAACTGGACCTTTGGAACGCAATCTTACGCGAATCTGATCTGCTTCTTCAATAAAAAAGACCCATGCTTTTAAACCTTTTACACTCCCTAAACTGCTAACAAGTAACGATGCCTCTGCAGGAGTTGCCTGAAATTGAGCTAATATTTCCTTATTAAGCTTCATACTTGCTACTCCATTGGCATGAACTTGAAAATTTTGCATAACATAGCCACTTAGCTTGACAATATGAGGATCGAGTTCATACATTTGATCATACATTTCTGTGCGCGAAAAAGAATATTTGATTAATTCTCCAGCATAATGAAATGTTTTTTCTGATGTGCTTGGATATAGAAATCTCCCAGTATCTCCAACAATTCCCGCATATAGCAGCCTCGCAGACTCATCACTCATCTTTAGCCCCTGATCTTTTCCATACAAATAAAATTCATAGATCAACTCACTTGTGGAACTTGCTGTAGTCTCTACCCAAACTATATCGCCATATGCATCATCATTGGGATGATGATCTATCTTTATTAGCATTTTCCCAGTCAGGTAGCGCTGATCACATACTCTTTCTTGATTAGCCGTATCACATACAATCACCAACGCATCAGCATAGGTGCTGTCATCAATGACATCTAGTCTTCGCAAAAAGTTTAAGGAAGCTTCTTCTTTTCCTACCGTATAGACGTTTTTATCCGGAAAAGAAGTTTTTATGATTTCTGCTAATCCACCTTGCGATCCATATGCATCTGGATCTGGACGGACGTGTCTATGAATAATGATAGTATTAAAGGCTATTATAGCATCTAATATTTTCTGTTTCATTTATTTCTCCCTTCATTAATGACGATCAATTAATTGACACATCATCATCGCTTTTCCAACAAGTATTCCATGGTTAAACACTTCTACATCCACTTTCCCAAATTTTCGTCCAACTTCTAAAATTTTAGGAACTATTTCAATGACACTATCCATTTGAACTGGCTTAATAAAATAGATGGTCATATTTTCGACAACTAAATCACCTTTTTTAAACCCTCTTAGTACTCTGTTCGCCGCTTCGGAAACAACCGTAGTAAACACCCCATAAGATATGGTCCCTAAGTGATTAGTCATTTGCGGAGTTACTTCACAGGAAAAGCTTGTTTCCCCTTTGTTTTTTCCTTTAGTCAATAAGACATGCTTTGTGACAATATCATCAATCGTTTCCCCAATTTGCGGTTGCCTTTGGTTCATTTGCAACGCTTTTAATACATCTTGTCTACTAATAATCCCTTCTAGCTTATTTGCTTCATCTACAACTGGCAGGACTTCAATTCCTTCCCATACCATCATATGAGAACAAGAAGCAACACTTGTTTTGCCACTAACCGTCATTGGGTGTTTTGTCATGACTTTATCAATCGTCATATCCATCGATTTTCCAATGACATCTTTTGAAGTAATCATCCCTTGTACTTTTAAGCTTTGATCCACTACTGGGAAACGACCGTGTAATGTTTCTTTATTATATTTATGCCATAAAGCCACATCATCTGTTGTCTTTAGATAAATCGTATCTTTAAGCGGTGTTAAAATATCTTCTACTAAAACAATTTCTTTTTTTATGAGCTGGTCATAGATTGCCCGGTTTATCATCGTTGCCACAGTAAATGTATCATAGCTTGTTGAAATTATTGGGAGTTGCAAATCGTCTGCTAAACGTTTCACATGCTCCTCTGTATCGAATCCACCTGTAATTAAAACCGCAGCACCAGCTTTTAATACATGTTCATGTGCCCGTACACGGTTCCCTATGATCAAAAGGTTTCCAGGACCTGTATAACGCATCATCGCATCTAATTTCATCGCCCCAATAACAAAACGATTTAAAGTTTTATGTAAACCAGCTCGCCCACCAAGAACTTGTCCATCTACAATATTAACTACTTCTGCATAGGTTAACTTTTCAATATTTTCTTTCTTCTTTCGTTCAATTCTAATCGTACCAACTCTTTCAATGGTACTTACATACCCTTTATTCTCTGCTTCTTTTATCGCTCTATATGCTGTTCCTTCACTTACATTTAATGCTTTCGCAATTTGTCGAACAGAAATTTTTTCTCCTACTTGTAATTCATCAATATAATTTAATATTTGCTCATGTTTTGTAGCCAAATTACCACCCTCTTTTAAGAAAAGCACACTGCTTCTCGCAAACAAACTTAGAAAATTCTATTGCTTATATCTCTCGTTTGCTCTAAGCGAATACTGCCTGTACTAGACATTTTCATACCATTTCTTGCAATTTATTATAATTTATTCATCTATGTTTCAATAGTTTGCGGCTAACTATTAATTTCTTCTCTTTAAAGCTGCCTTCTTTAGTATCTATGTTTTCCCTAAGTAAAAAATCTATTGAAAAAAGCTTGTATATCTTTATTATAGAGTGAACTACTAGGGTATTCAATGAATTCTCTGTTAATCGGCATTAAAACATTCAGTCATTTCGTTTTTGTGTGGAGTATATCTTTTGTGAACATCTTATTTCTTTTTAAAAAGTCTGATTGGTTTTAACATATTACAAGCAAAAAAGGGCTGGAAGAAAATAATCCCAGCCGAAGATAAATCGAACCACTATACGTATATCACCAATAAAGCCTCATATAATTATTTATCAACAAACGGTCCTTATTTATTAATAACGGGAGATAGATTGTTCGTTTTAATTCTATCCCTCTCCTTTTTTATCTTATTGGTAATAATAGATTTTCTTCTTTTTCTGCACTTTACTATAAGACCTTTTGGCTGTTCGTGGTTTTTTAGGGGTATATAGTAATGCCGTTAAATTTCCCGCTACCACCATTAAGGCAAAGGCTAGCCATGTAATCGAAAATATTCCTTCAACCCCATCACTGAAGGGAGAAAGTCTTGGCATGCCATAATATAAAAGAACACCACATAGTAATATACATAATAAATATCTATTCTTATTCATAGTCGCTAAAACCTCCTTGATACTATCCTATGCGGACAAGAATAAAAAAAGTATTTAAAATTAGCTAAAGCATCTATTCACACAGAAAATTTCGCAAGTCTAAATATTTACATACACGACTTATGTTGATAATCTTATAGGATAAGAATAATATTTAACTCGTCCTACAATATAAGAAAAAGGAAAAAGTATAGACTTGTTAAGAAACACTTGGAGGTAGGTTGAATTGGAAAAAAAAATAGCGTCTCTAGCAAATTGGATGAAGCAGGAAGAAATTGATTTCACCTTTTTAACATCTACAGATAATATTTTCTATTTTAGCGGATTCTATAGTGATCCACATGAAAGATTATTGGCTTTGATTGTCTTCCCAGAAAACGATCCGATATTAGTTTGTCCTGCAATGGAAACAAATGATGCAAAAGATGCCGGGTGGAACTATGATATCATCGGCTATAGCGATACAGAAAATCCATGGGAAACTATTCAAAGTATGGTTCAAAGCCGTACAAGCCGTACAAGAAAAGTAGCTCTTGAAATGGATCACATGAATGTGGCAAGATATCAGGCACTTCAAACATCATTTCCTAACATTGAAGGATATGTTTCTGCAGAAGAAAAAATTAATACTTTGCGCATGATAAAAACATCAGATGAATTAGCTAAGATAAAAGAAGCTTGTAAATGGGCTGATTTTGCTATTGAAGTAGGCTGTAATGAAATAGTAGAAGGCAAATCTGAAATGGAAATTCTAGCTGCTATTGAATATGAATTAAAGAAACAAGGAATTGGTAAGATGTCCTTTTCAACCATGGTACTAACTGGAGTGAACGGCGCTTCCCCTCATGGAAATCCAGGAGAGACAAAAATAAAAAAAGGAGACTTAGTATTATTCGACTTGGGGGTTGTTGTTGATGGATATTGTTCTGATATAACAAGAACAGTGGCATTTGGCGACATTAATGAGAAGCAAAAGGATATTTATGATACAGTTTTAAAAGCTCAGCTAACAGCTATCGAAGCCTCTAAGCCTGGCGTTTCTTGTGCTACTGTTGATCTAGCTGCTCGTAACACAATAAGAGAAGCTGGTTATGGAGAGTTTTTCCCTCACCGTTTAGGACATGGATTGGGTATTAGTGTTCACGAATTCCCTTCCTTAACTGAAACAAATTCCCTTGTTTTACAAGAAGGTATGGTATATACAATCGAGCCGGGCATTTATGTACCGAATGTTGCAGGAGTCCGGATAGAAGATGATGTATATGTTACAAAAGATGGAGTAGAGATTTTAACAAAATTTCCGAAAGAGCTTCAAATTATTCAATAAATGGTAAATAAGAAAATCCGCTTGATTTTTTGCTAATTATTATGCGGGTGCCAAACACAAACCTGTTTTCTAAAAACCCCAACGATAATTCGGAGTTTCCTCTAGCATCTCCATATAATCGTTGGGGTTTATATTTGGTTAGAATACTTAAAACCACTATTATCATCTCTTTTAAATGTACTTGCACCTAATTTTATATTTTACATAAAATACCTAAACTTAAAAGGGGCAGAAAAGGGGGATGAAGAGAATGGTTAAATATGTAGATTATACAGATCCAAAAGTCCAATACCATTTTGATGTAAATAAAAGTAATTTTTTCACAAGAGATAGTCATAACTATATTAATGTTTTAGGAGAACAACAGTTAAATTCGTTAGAAAATGTATCCTTGCTAGATATCTATTTAAGTAAAGATATTGTTGTAGAACCACATATTCACCAAAATGCGGCAGAGCTCGTATACTGCATTTCTGGTTCTGCTACTGTTTCACTGTTAAATCCTTTCACAAAAAAAGTTCTAAACTATACCATTACGCCTGGCCAAGTAGCTAATGTTCCTCAAGGCTGGTGGCATTATGAAATCGCAAATACAAATAAGACGCATTTATTAGCTATATTCAATGCACCTACACCTGAAGCAATCTTTGGCTCTGATTTACTTCGTCTAACTCCTCCAGACTTAATGGCACATACTTATTCATTAGATCTTAATAAGTGGAAATCCACCATCTCTCCTATTAATAAAACAACGATTCTAGGTCCGGCTATTAGTAGAAATAGCCCTAGCCAAAATTATTATGCTGACGCCAATTATCCTCAGCCTATCTATCAGCCTTACTACATTCCAAGAAATTACTAACAAATAGAGTTCAGATGAGGTACCAAAAATTATTCATTAAAAAAACGACTTTTTTATGACAGCACTCATAGGCTGGTTAGTAGGGAGCGCTGAGGGAGGTTCAGCCTACTTCATGTATCCGTAGATTAAACAAACTAGTTTTGCTCTTCCTACTGTCCTTTTTGTTTTAGTCTTTTATTTGTTTCTGCTCTTTGTCCAAGAAGGCATCAACCGCGCCGTCGTTATAGGAATCCATCACTTGGGCAGTTACTTCTTCGCTTCCCTTTTCATCAAATTCAAAATCATTCTGTATTCTTTCATTTTGTTTGTGCATCCCTATTCCTTCCTTTCTTATTTTCTTCCCTATTATTTGAATGAAAAGTTAACCTTATGCATGAATTGGGTATATAATAGAAGGAGATAAACTTAAGGAGTGAATGCTATGAACGTAAACTATCAAAACATTATTGTGGCAGTAGATGGTTCAGATGAGGCTGATAATGCTATAAAGAAAGCGATTTCGATAGCAAAAGAAAATAATGCTAGGCTTGTCATTGCCCACGTTATTGATACGAGATCTTTTGCAACGGTAGCTGCGTACGATCAATCCATTGCAGCTAAATCAGATGAATTCGCTAATGAGCTCTTAGATAAATATATTGTTCAAGCAACTGCAGCAGGAGTTCAGAATGTTGTAAAGGCAATTGAATTCGGTTCTCCAAGAGCAGTAGTTCCTCGGGAAATTGCGACAAAGTATAAAGCAGATTTAATCGTGTGTGGAGCGACAGGTTTAAATGCCGTTGAGAGATTTATTATCGGTAGTGTCTCTGAAGGAATTACCAGAAATGCTCCTTGTGATGTTTTAATTGTTAGAAGCAGTGATCAATAGATATAAAAAGAAGAAAGTTCTATTATAGAAAGCAGTGTTTGCAATCAAATAATAGAACTTTCTTCTTTTACTTCACTTCTTCTTTTTCCCAAACACAAAGCTTTGCTTTTTCAATCGCTTGCTTTATTTGGGTAAATCCAGTTCCGCCAGCACTATTTCGTCTTTCAACTGCCGTTCTGGGATTTAATACATGGTAGATATCCTGTTCAAATAAGCTGCTCGCTTCTTGTAATTCTGTAATACTTAAATCCTGCAAATAACATTTTTTATTCACACAATATAGAACCAATTTCCCTACTACTTCATGCGCCTCTCTGAAAGGCATCCCTTTTTCTGATAAATAATCAGCTAATTCTGTAGCATTAGAAAAGTCATTTTTCGTGGCATTTTCCATTCCTTGCTCATTAACCTTCATTGTTTGAATCATACCAGCAAAAATGCGCAAAGAGCCAACCACCGTTTTTACGGTATCAAACATCCCTTCTTTATCTTCCTGCATATCTTTATTGTAAGCTAAAGGCAAACCTTTCAATACAGTTAACAAGCCCATTAAATTTCCATAAACCCGCCCGGTTTTTCCACGGATTAATTCAGCCATATCTGGATTTTTCTTTTGGGGCATAATACTGCTTCCCGTGGAAAAACTATCGTCTAATTCAATAAATTTAAATTCTTGAGAAGACCAAAGAATAATTTCTTCACTAAAGCGCGATAGATGCATCATTAAAATAGAACTAGTTGATAGAAATTCTAGGATAAAGTCACGATCGCTTACTGCATCCATACTATTTTCATAAATGGAATCAAAGCCAAGTAGGTCAGCACTATAGGAACGATCAATAGGAAAGGTTGTTCCTGCTAAAGCACCGGCACCTAGTGGTGATACATTAATTCTCGTTACGTTTTCCTGATATCGCTGTTTGTCTCTTTCAAACATCCAGAAATACGCCATTAAATGATGCGCAAAAGAGATAGGCTGGGCACGCTGAAGATGTGTATACCCAGGCATTACTGTTTCAATATGATGCTCTGCCTTTTCCAACAACGCGCTTTGCAGCTCATTCAATAATTGAATAATTTGCTTTACTTGTGTTCGCAGGTAAAGATGCATATCTGTTGCAACTTGATCATTTCTACTTCTACCAGTATGGAGCTTCCCACCTATAGGACCAATTAAATCCGTTAATTTACTTTCTAAATTAAGATGGATATCTTCTAATTTTACAGAAAAAGTTAATTCATCCTTTTCTGCTTGCTTTTTTAACGTAAGTAACCCATTTTTGATTTTCTCTGCCTCTTCTACTGACAATATCCCTGTTTTAGAGAGCATTGCCACATGGGCAATGCTCCCTTCTATATCTTCTAATACTAGCTCCTGATCAAAGGAAATGGACGCACCGAATTCATCTACCCATTCCTCGGCAGATTTTGTAAATCTACCTCCCCATAATTTCTTCACACAGACACCTTCTTGTCGTTTTCCACAATGCTTTGAACCTTTGTAGGAAGTCCCCAAAGTTTAATGAAGCCAACCGCTGCTGCATGATCAAACTCATCGTCGGAAGTATACGTAGCAAGTTTTTCATCATATAAAGAATATGGTGATTTTCTTCCTTCTACAATCGCATGCCCTTTAAATAGTTTCACGCGAACCGTTCCTGTCACGTTTTTCTGGGTTTCTTGCAAGAAAGCTTGCAATGCTTTTGTAATTGGAGAGAACCAAAGTCCCTCATAAATAACTTCTGTGATTTTCTTTTCGATAACTGGTTTAAAATGTGCTACTTCTTTTACAAGCGTAATATCTTCTAATTCTTTATGTGCTTTCATCAATGTTAAAGCACCTGGACATTCATACACTTCTCTTGATTTAATTCCTACTAATCTATTTTCTACATGATCGATTCTACCCACACCATGTTTTCCGGCGATCTTATTTAACTCAAGAATTAGCGCAGATAAAGAATAAGTAATACCATCTATGCTGACAGGGACACCTTCCTTAAATTCAATTTCAATAATATCTGCTTGATCAGGAGCATTTTCGAGACTTACTGTTAAGTCATACGCTTCTTCTGGAGGGGCAGCCCAAGGATCTTCTAAAATTCCACATTCATTGCTTCTTCCCCATAGATTTTGGTCTATAGAAAATGGACTATCCAAGTTAACCGGGATTGGAATATTTTTTTCTTTTGCATAAGCAATTTCTTCTTCACGAGACCATCCCCACTCGCGGACTGGTGCTAATACTTTTAAATTAGGATTTAATGCTTGGATAGATACTTCAAAACGCACTTGGTCATTTCCTTTTCCCGTACATCCATGTGCGACCGCAATAGCATTTTCTTTTTCTGCTACTTCTACTAATTTTTTGGAAATTAAAGGTCTAGATAATGCAGAGACAAGGGGATACTTTCCTTCATAAAGGGTATGTGCCTGCATAGCAGTAAGTGCAAAATCCTGTGCGAATTCTTCTTTTGCATCGATGACATAAGATTGAACTGCACCAACCGAAAGTGCTTTTTGTTGTATAAAGTTCAAATCCTTTCCTTCACCAACATCTAAGCAGCAAGCTACTACATCATAACCTTGATCCTGTAACCATTTTATTGCTACAGATGTATCTAATCCTCCTGAATATGCTAAGACTACTTTTGGATTTGCCATTACCTAATTCCTCCTATATGCGAATAAATATTCATTTATTTATATTTTTATTCAAAAACTATATGTATCACTTTAACAACTTTCCCTAATAATTTCAATAGAATTTTTATAAAAATTTAAATAATTTTATTTTTATACACACAAAAAGATAGGAAGTCTCAGTATACATCCTATTAATAAACTAATTATTTGTATCTATAAAAATAAGCTTAATGTTTTATGCATTATTTTATACATTTCATTACTAGATAAATCTATTTTTATATATAAAAAAGGTCAACCCTTTTCTTTACATGAAAAGTTATTGACCTTTTTATTATTATTTATGCAACTCGCTGACGACATGACTTAATTCAGGAAGGATTAATTTGTTCATCGCAAGCCGTACAGCCCCTGTAGATCCTGGAGTACAAAAAATGACCGTATTATTAATCGTTCCAGCAATCGCTCTTGTTAGTATGGCACTAGAGCCTATATCTTCTGTATAGCTTAACATTCGAAACAGTTCTCCAAATCCATCTAATTCTTTTGTTAAAAGAGGTTTAATAGCTTCGATGGTAACATCCCTTGGTGAAATTCCTGTCCCTCCATTTAGGAGAATACAGTCTATTTCAGCTGATTGCACGCCCGTTATTATTTCTTGTACAATTTGTTCTTTCTCATCCTTTACAATGACATACTTTTGTATAGAATGGTTTTCCTGTTCTAGCAGATCAATCATCAATTTACCGCTTTTATCATTTTCCTCAGATCTTGTATCACTAACGGTTATTATTTTACAGCCCACCTGTAAGTATTGATGCTTCGTATGGATTTGTTTATTCATCTTTCCCCACTCTTTCGCTCGTTTTCTTTCTCCACTGTAAAATATGCTTCATGTGTCTTATCCAATAATAACGATGCTTTGTCGCGTGTAAATAAATGAAGGCGATGCATTGGTCTTGTCATTGCTACATATAAAAGCTTTAAATCTATTTCTTCTTGGGAAAAAGACTCATTTAACGTAAAAAGAAGAACTGCGTCAAATTCCAGTCCCTTGGAAAGGTAGCTTGGGACAATAATTAAATAATTCTTTTCAAGATCTTCATTTTCTTGAAGAAATTGGACATTAGGCACTTTTCTTTTTTGCATCTCTTTCAATATTGCTTTACATTCTTCCTCTGTTTTACCAATAATAGCAATAGAGTGATAACCGTCATTATGCAGTCGATCTGCTACTTGAATCATTCTGTCAACCAATTCTTGTTTTTGCTCATATAAATGAACAGTTGGTTTTTCTCCATGGCGGACAACTGGTTTTACTTTGGGCAAATCTTCATTGACTAAATGCAAAATTTCATTTGCCAAAAACATAATTTCAATCGTAGTCCGGTAGCTTTTTTGCAAGGTCATATAATTCGCGCGCGGAAAAATAGTTTGCTGTAATGTCTGCCAGTTCTGTAATCCTCGATAGGAGTGAATCCCTTGTGCTAAATCTCCAACAAGGGTAAACATATCTGTTTCTAGTCCTGCTTTTAAGGCATATAGCTGAAATTCGCTATAATCCTGCACTTCATCAATGACAATATTCTTCGCTCGATATTCTTTATCTATGCCAAATATTTTATACTGCAAATAAAATAATGCCCCTAAGTCCTCGATTTCCACTTTCTTTTGTTTTAATATCTTTCGCTGGAAGGCAATCAAATAATCTAATTGCTTTTCTGTTAGCGAATCTTCCGTATATTTTCTAAGGAGCTCCTTATCCGCAAATAATCTGGAATAATACCCATATAAATCGGTTGTTTCCATCGTCTTCATATATCTTCTAACAGCAGTTGATGCTTCTTTCTTTACTGTTGCTAATCTTTCTGCCTTCGTGTCTAGAAAATAGACAACTTTCTCTTTACGCTTTGTATCTTCTTTTATCTTTAAGGCTCGATCTAATGCATCTTCATACTTATCTTCCAACTTACTTAAGATTATTTTCTTTTTCCGTTTTAAATCAGCTTGTAAGATTCCCTTTATTTTCTCTTTCCGTTTGATTAAAGGAAGATAATCGTATTCCTTCTTAAATAAACGCTCCAGTTTCTTTGCTCCATATAACGGGAATTTTTCTACCCGAAAATCTTCTTTTGGACTCATTTCATTACATATATCCACTAAATATTTATCCATTACCTTTTTATATTCTAAAGATCCTTTATAACGGGAAAGCCACTTAACCAATTCTTCTTGTTTGTTCGTATGATTTATAAATGTTAGTAGTTTTTTATTTGACTGAATTACTTTCATTTTCTTGCCAATGCATAGTAAAACATAATCTAGGAATGTCGTTTGGCGAATCTTCTCTACGCCCAAATCAGGCAGTGCTTGTGCAATATATCCGATAAACATATTATTTGGCGCAATAATCATTAATTGCTCAGGTTGAAAATATTTTGCATAGTTATAGATAAAATAGGATATTCGGTGTAAAGCAATAGTTGTCTTACCACTTCCGGCCGCTCCTTGCACAATGATCGGTCGATTTAAATCAGCTCGAATTATTTCATTTTGTTCTGCTTGAATGGTTGAAATAATCTCTGTTAGTCGTTGGTCTGCTTTTCCAGCAAGAGATTGCTGCAATAATTCATCTGTCGTCGTTAAATCTATATCCTGATAATGAAGGAGCTCCCCTTTTTCAATTTTAAATTGTCTTTTTAACGATAAATGCCCATCAATCGTTTCTTCATTGACTTCATATGAAACTTCTCCCAATCGTCCATCGTAATAGACATTTGCAATTGGTGAACGCCAGTCTACTATAATTGGTTTTTGTGTGTCTTTTTCAAAAAGCGATGTCTTTCCTAAATAATAGACATTCTTTTGGGACTTCCCTTTCATTTGATAATCAATCCGCGCAAAATAGGGAGCATCTAAAATACGTTTTAAAATACTTAACTCGGTTGTTGCAAGCTGCAAAAACTTACTATTCGTTAAATAGTTGATATAACTCAAACTACTGTCAAGCGCCTCTTCATTGCTTATGGATTCTCGCACATTTTCCTGTAAAGTCCCTTGATTGATTTGCGCCTCATGCAAAACGTCATTCATATAATTTTTCGTATATTCAAGTCTTTTCTTTTCCTGTTCCCATTCGTCTATTGAAAAGTCTTCCATTGTTTCCCCTTTCTCCATTTATAAGAAACTTCCATCCGTATTTTAGTCCACGGTTGCTGCACCTATCTCAAAGTCGGATAAATTCTATCTTGTTTGCTTAGTAAATAGCTTTTTTGATAAAAATGATTTGCCATTTCCGTCATCCTTTTCGTAAAATGGTAATTCGCAGCTGCTCCTATTATGGTACCAGCCTTACTGTATTTCCTTTTAAGAAATAAAATAAAGGAAAGCTTTATCAGCTCATTTAATAAAGAATGCAGCATCTTTTCCTGAACTATTTCATCCTTTCCATCATAAAAGAAACCTTGCTGTTCTTGCTCTAATTCATCCATTAGCTCATTCCATGCTTCTTTTCGCTGCTCATGCGGTAAACAGCCTGCACAGAAAACTTTCAATGCCGTCATGATTTCATTGGGACTATCTGCTGGTCTCCCATATAGCGAAGCAAGAACCTGAACGGATCGAAGATTAATAATAAGCATCGAGAGAAAATCTCCCATGAAAAAACCAGTATGCTTTGAAGCCAAAGCCCCTTGGACCGAGGCAAGCATCCTGTAATGAGCCATTTGTTTTTCTGCAATGGATTGTAATTGGTCTATACTCAATTTTGTCATATCTCTTAAAGTGAAGATGGATTCATTATGTACTCTTGCCTGCTGCATAATTTTTTGGGCGGTGTTTCGTTGAAATGTGGAATTAATTAAGATGGCATGAAGATGAAATAAGATATTATTAAGTGATCGTACAATTTTTTGTTTTTGCCATTCAGGTAAATAGGATAAGCCAGTATCTATGTAATCTGAATAAAGATGGAGAATTTTGATTGGGCGCTCACTTTTCCTTTCCTTTTCCCATTGTTCTATTTTATCCAAATAATAAGCTTCAGCTTTTGTAAGCATTTAATCCCCCCTGAATAATAAGAATCATTCCTTATTTTACTAAAAGAAGCCAATAAAAGACAATCTTTATCGTACATTGAGCTACGAAAAAGATTGTCTTGTTATTCTTATCCTAGATCTTTGCAGACTTAACTTAAATACCAGCTAATCTACAAACGTCTCTTGCAATCATTACTTCTTCATTTGTTGGAATTACCATTACTTTTACTGGAGAATGTGGATAGTTAACGAATGATTCTTCTCCAGAAATTTTATTCAATGTTGGATCCCAATATACTCCCATAAATTCAAGGCCTTGAAGAACTCTTGCACGAACAATTTCACTATTCTCCCCAATACCAGCAGTAAAGATGATTGCATCTACACCGTTCATTCCAGATGCATATGAGCCAATGTATTTATGGATGTTATCTGCAAAAATTCTCAATGCAAGTTCCGCACGATCGTTGCCTTCTTTTGCTTGCTCTGTAATATCACGTAAATCACTGGAGAAACCAGAGATTCCTAAAAGACCACTCTTCTTATTTAACACTTGTAATACTTCATCAGCAGATTGATCTGTTTTTTCCATGATAAATGGAATTAACGCAGGGTCAATATTACCAGAACGAGTTCCCATTGTAACACCTGCAAGAGGAGTGAATCCCATTGAAGTATCAACAGACTTTCCACCTTCAATAGCTGCAATACTAGCGCCATTTCCTAAGTGACATGAAATTAAACGTAATTGGTCAATAGGACGGCCTAATAATTCAGCAGCGCGTTGAGACACGTATTTATGGCTTGTTCCATGGAAACCATATTTACGAATTCCATATTGCTCATAATATTCATATGGAAGGCTGTATAAATAAGATTTTTCCGGCATTGTTTGATGGAACGCTGTATCAAATACTGCTACAGCCGGTACATTTGGCAATACATGTTGGAATGCACGAATACCAGTTAAGTTAGCTGGATTGTGTAAAGGCGCTAATTCAGATAAAGTATCAATTTTACCAATTACATCATCTGTAATTAATGCAGAATCAGCAAATTCTTCTCCGCCATGAACTACACGATGACCAATTCCTTCGATTTCATCTAAAGAAGCGATAATACCTAACTCTGTTAATTTGCCTAAAAGAATCTTTACAGCGACATCATGATCAGGAATTTCTGTAACTTCCTTGATTTTTTCTCCGTTGACAGAGATATTAAATACAGCATCAGTTAATCCAATACGCTCTATTAAACCTTTTGTAATTACTTCTTCACTTGGCATTTCGAACAATTGAAACTTTAGTGAAGAACTACCAGCATTAATCGCAATTATTTTTGCCATAAAATGATTTACTCCCCTTTTGTATAACAACTTTTTATTTATTTGCCTGACATTGAACAGATCGGATCATACAACAGACAAGATTTACTTCTTTCAGTTTTTCATTAAAACATTCTACTAGAAACATTTCAAGCACATTATGCCCAGTTATTCATTTTTTTTTAGATTTTCGTCGTTTTTTCGAAAAAAAGACAAATTTATGCCGATTATCTTCTATATAATAAAAGGAAACTGTCTTATAACACTTAACGTAATTTAAATTATTATCCTTATTTATTTGCTTGTATCCATGTGTCCAATTCACTTAAAACTTTTTCCATTGCACGCATATTAGAGAAGCTAGGCACTTTTGCAAGTAAAACTTGCTTTGGTGCTACTATATTATTCCCCTTTTTCTGTAGAATCAATATACTTTTTGCGGACTGTTTACTTTTGAAAAGCGTCTCTGGCAATTGCATTATTGCTTGTATGTGTACTTCTTCTTTTATATAGTCATGAAGTTTAGCCGCTTGCTCTGATTCAAATAAATTATTGGGAATAACAAAGAAAGCATAGCCACCAGGCTTAACATAATTTAAACTTTGTTCGATGAACAAATGATGTGCATATGTATGCCCATCTTCTGCTTTCACTTTAAATTCATTCGCACGAATATCGTTTGGATAATACCCTACTGGTAAATCACTTACGACAACGTCTACTGGATCGATAAACAAATGTTCTAAACTATCTTGGTTGAAAAATTCAATCGGTTGTTCCTGAAGATTAGCATTTACTAACGCTAACTGTAAAAGCAAGTCATCAATATCAACACCGTAGGCAGCGATGTTCTTACCGATTTGATGATTCATCACAGTGGTTAATAAATTCCCTGTCCCAACTGCCAAATCTAATAACCGAAGTTCTTCTTTCGTATAAAACTTTTGTACTAAATAACCAAACAGGATTCCAATTGAATCTGGTGTCATTTGATGATTAGGCTGTGTATTTTCTTTCATCCCTTTTAAAATGACTAATTGAAACGCTTTACGAATTTCCTCTTTTGAGTATTTAGCCAAGTGAATCGATTCATATGATTTTTTTAATCTTTTTTTACTTAATTCACTCAATTCTTCCTGTAAAATCGCTTCTTGAAAAATATTCTCTCCTGTTAAAGCTAAAGATTCTAAATACGTATATTCTAGTTCCTCTTGTATAATCAAAGCTGTTTCATTAAAAACTGTAAATAATTCTTCTACTGGAGAAATGTTCATTTTATCACCTAATTATTATAGATTTCTTAAAAAATAAGCCAAGTAAGTATCCGCCGGTAGAACCGGCGGTTTTAATTTCGCCCTATAAGGGCACTTTACCAACGAAGCCCCTAAAGGGACCTCTAAATTGACCGCCAACCGTTTACTCTCCCTACTTATCTTTAAATGGATCGACGTATTCTCGTTTGCTCATATTATCTCGCAAACGGTCCTCTGCTTCTTGCTCTCGTATATACTTTGCAATTGTTTTTTCGTTTAATCCAACCGTACTTACGTAATATCCTTTCGCCCAAAACGTTCGATTTCCATGATTATATTTTAAATTTGCATGTCTATCATGGATCATCAATGAACTTTTACCTTTTAAATATCCCATGAAATACGAAACAGACATTTTCGGTGGTATTTTTACCAGCATGTGTATATGATCTGGCATGGCATGTGCTTCCATTATTTCTACATCTTTCATTTCACATAGTTTTCTCAATATAGCACCTATATCTTTTCTTAATTTCCCATATACTACTTTCCTTCTGTATTTGGGAATAAATACGATATGATACTTACAATTCCATCTTGTATGTGATAAACTATTGTCGCTCGACATGAGCAGAACTCCTCTCGTTATTTGAAGTTGGTTTGACGGCCATCTTCTATTATAACGATTGGAGTTTTTTTCTAATACGACTCTACAAGTTTTATTTTCACACAGGCAGAGCCTGTGGTTTAAAAAGAGTAATAAAAAGAGTCTGTCCCTTTTAAAAGGCCAAACTCTAGCTTATCATACGGTTAAGAAATTAACCAGATAATCGATTGTTTTATCTGCCATTCAGCAAATTAATTAGCTTCTTTTACTGCTTTGATTGCTGCCTCATAATTTGGATGGTTGCTTCCTTCACTAACATATTCAACATATGTTACTGTATCACTAGCATCTACTACGAAAACCGCACGTGCTAATAATCGCAATTCTTTCATCACTACACCATATGCTTCCCCGAAAGACAAATCTCTATGGTCTGATACGGTAATAACATTATCCAACCCACTTGCTGCACACCATCTTCTTTGCGCAAAAGGTAAATCGACACTCACTGTTATTACTTCCACATTCTCAAGCTTGGAAGCTTCCTCATTAAATTTTCTTGTTTGTGCATCACAGACACCTGTATCAACAGAAGGAACTACACTAAAAAGACGAATCTTTCCTTTTGAGCTAGCTAAAGATACTTCTGACATATCATTCGCTAATACTGTAAAATCGGGAGCTTTGTCTCCAACTTTGATTTCGTTCCCAATCAGTGTGACTGGATTATGTTTAAAAGTTACATTTGCCATTGGTCTCTCCTCCATATTCTTATGTAATTACTTTCATCATATCGATAGTTGCTACTATTTGCAAAAAATACGAACTGTTTAAAGAACATTTACAGGCAAAGTGAAACGAGCTCACCGATTCTTGTGAACTCGTTTTGCTAACAATTAAATTTGCGGCTTGCTGAATATTAAAATTCAATATCTTCTTTTTGTTGCTGTGATTGTCCTTCACTACTGTTGGAATCAGAAGACGAATCTTTCTTAGCAAACATTTGCTGAATTTTATCAACAGCTTGTGGAGCAATATCCAAGATTTTTTCATAAAGATGAGTACTTTCATCTAAGTGGACCATTTTTACTCCTTGAGCATTTACAATCAGAAATGCAATTGGTGTAATACTAACTCCACCACCGCTACCTCCACCAAAAGGATGCTTTGTTAAAGAATCATTTAATGAATGGTTCTCTAACGTAAATTCACTGCCTCCAGCCGCAAATCCAAATCCAACTTTAGACACAGTTAAAATCACACTGCCATCTGGTGTTTCCACAGGATCGCCAATAATCGTATTAACATCAATCATTTCTTTTAAATTTTCCATTGCAGTTGTCATTAAGCCTTGAATCGGATGATCTGACATTTTCCTATTCCTCCATTGTCTATTGTTTACTTTGGATAGACGTTTCCTTTGTTTTAAAATTAGGGAAACCATCTTTCCAATATTTCACCAGTTTAATTCCTGCCATCATAGCATGCCCTAACCGAAATTGAATCATACAAGAAAATAATGTTTCAGAGGCAACTCCCTGAAATTGAGGATAGATGTTTATTTTCGGCATATCATGCAGCTTCATATAATTACTAATCATTCCGATGATACTGCCTTTTACTGACCAAATAGCACCTGAAATCATCCCTGTATGTGCGGCATCTCCTAAACCTACAATAGAGCTCCATTCTATATTCTTTATTGTTAGTTTTGCTAAAAATAACCTTACTATGCGGTGAAAATGAACAACATGATTTAATAGCTCTTGGGAATTGGACAAAAAATTTAATAAATCTGAGCCGGAAAATTGTTTTGTATCCTCTATTTTCTCTTTTTTGCCTGTTATTTCTGTTTCTTCTTCTATTACCAATGTCGGAGAGTCCTCATCTATTTTAATTAGAGGTATTGTCTTCTTATAGCGAATAATTCCAAATAACGCACGAACTTCTATTTTTAAATCATCGTTATCTTTCTTATGGTAATAGCGGATATGTATCGTTAATTTTAAAAAAAATGAAAATAGTAGAAGTAATAAAAAAGCACCAATTATAATAGCTAGAATGAAAAGAACTTTCATTTTGGTAACACTTCCCTTCAGCTTATTATTATTGGATAAAACAGCCAAAATTAAACATGCTAAGTCAGGTGGAATTACCAGAATCCGTATCTCACCCAATCAATACAAAAAACCTGAACAATTATACGAAAAATAAACATTTCCATATATTGTTCAGGTCTATATTAGTTAGAATACTGCAATCCTAATCTCATTTTCTGTTAACGATCATGTACTACTGCCGTATCAGCAAATAAATCATGAATTCCTTGTTTCTTTGGTAAGAAGGCAACTAAAGCATATAAAATGAAAAAGCTGCTGGAGATAAATCGGCCTATCCACTCACGGAAAAGAATAGTATCCCATGTTAGTTTTTCTTTGTTTATCGGGACTACTTTTAACCCAAAAATCATTTTCCCTAATGTTTGTTTCAAAAATTTTGTCATTAGCACAAAATATAAATAAAACGTAATAGCAGTACAAATGTTTACCGTAGAGAAAATACCTGATTCATATAACGGGACATCTGCTATTCGTAAAATAGGATAGATTAGAATACGATTAACACTTGAAACAATAATTAAATCTGCCAAATATGCCCAAAAGCGCATCCAAAATCCTGCATATACATAAGAAACTTCCCCCAATGGCAACTTCTTTTCTTTTGGTACAATTGGTGTCTGCTCATTCCTATCTACTATTTCATTGTACGAAAAAGTAGTTTCTGACACCGTTTCTTCCTTTAAAGAATTTTCAGTTTCCAACTTTTCATGTTCATTACTCAATTAGTTCCCCTCCTATTCTGCATATAAATACATTAAACGAGGTGAGTTAGCATTTGTGACGATTTTTAATATATTTGCTAATTCTTTATCCTCACTTGTTATTAATTTTTTCGCAGTCATGCCAAACAAGGAACCAAAGCCAGTATTGTCCGTATACTTAACAACCGCAGCATCATTTAATTTATAGTCTGCTTTCATCTTTTCTACAACATCATCAAAATAACCAAAATCATCAATCAAATTTAATTCCTTCGCTTGTCTTCCATCATAGATACGACCATCTGCGATTTTCTTTACTTCTGCCTCTTTCATACCTCGTCCGTCTGCAATGACTTTAACAAAGCCCGCATAAGAATTATCAATTAATCGTTGTAAAATTTCTCTTTCTTCCTCTGTCATTTCTCTAGTAGAACTCATGATATCCTTGTATTTACCACTTTTAATTGTAACAAACTCGACTCCGTACTTTTCAGCAAGACCTTCAAAATTATATCCACTCATAATAACACCAAGCGATCCCGTTAATGTTTCAGGACTTGCAAAAATTTTATCAGCAGGAGCTGAAATATAATAACCACCAGAAGCTGCCATTGATCCCATTGATACGTAGACAGGTATTTTAGCTTCCTTTTGAATTTCCACTATTTTATCGTGAATCTGCGCACTTTCCACTACTCCTCCACCTGGAGAGTTCACTTTCAAAATAACTCCTTTTACACTTGGATCTTCTTTTATGTAATCCAGCTTTTCCATAAAGGAAGTATGGTTATAACCAGCTGCTGAAAAAAGAGAATCAGCATCCCCAGTATCCTGTATCGTTCCAGACACTTCTAGAACCGCTATTTTCTTAGCAATATTACCATCCTCTATGTATTCTTCTACATAAGGCGCTTTACCTTCGCCTAGAAATTGCCCAAATAACTCTTCCACATCGGTTGTAAATGCTATTGATACCAAACTAGTAATAATGGAGAAGGCAAAAATAACACCTGCTATTCCTAAAGCCGCCCAACGTTTTCCATTCATTCACTCAAAACCCCCTAATATTTGTTCTATTTTCTATACGTCCTACCAACAAAAATGTTTCAGAAAAACCAACTTCAATATTTATTATTTTACTTCTCATGCTATTCCTTTAGCTTCTTTCTTTTTTGCTGAAGAAAATAGCTTTGTTCGTGAAAGAGAATAAATCGTTAATGCAGACCAAATAAATATAAATGCTAATAAGTGTGCCGTTGTAAAAGGCTCATGATAGACAAATACACCAAGAATTAATGTCAATGTAGGTGTTAAGTATTGTATGAATCCTAGCATGGATAAAGGAATTCGCTGCGCTCCCTTAGCGAAAAATAATAACGGAACAGCTGTTAACACGCCTGATATAATTAACAAAAAGTCTAAACTGGTTGAAATGGCCAAAAAGGCATGATCCCCTTTAGCAAATAAATAACCGATATAAAGGAGTGCAAATGGGGTAATAAACATGGTTTCCAATGTTAATCCTACATCGGAATCAACTTTGATTAATTTTTTGGCCAAGCCATATAAACCAAATGTCATTGCTAAAGATATTGCTACCCAAGGAAAGGCTCCATGGGCGAATGTAATAATACAAACTCCAATTGCAGCTAATAAAACGGAAACATACTGGATCTTCGATAATTTTTCTTTCATCACAAAAATGCCTAATAATACACTTACTAATGGATTTATATAATACCCAAGACTCGTTTCGATTATTTTGTTGGCATTTACCGCCCAAATATAGATAAACCAGTTACAACTAACTAGCACAGAGGCTATAAATAGCATAATCCCCTGTTTTTTTTGATACTTAAAAGATCGTAGTGTTTGAAAAAACAGTGTCCATTTCCGTGTAATAGTTAGTAAAATACACATAAAAATAAACGACCAAACTATTCTGTTTGCAAGTATTTCATCTGCTCCTACTCCTTGCAGATGTTTCCAATATATCGGAAACAGCCCCCATATTAAATAGGAAATTCCCGCAAAGATGGCCCCTATCCGTACATTATTTTTCTCCATTTTTCATCGCTTCTTTCTATAATCGAAATATTCCATATTATATATATTTTTTTGGAGGCTGACAATCAATCTTTTTTAGAAATCTTTGGAATGGATTAACTTCCTCTGTTAATTACGTTCATACATTATTTCATTTCCAACAATCGTTTTCATTACCTTGATTTTCTCTATTTCATGTGGATTTACGTGAAAAATATCCTTATTTAAAATCGTAAAATCCGCTACATACCCTTTCTCAATTTTCCCCCGATCCTCTTCATGACAAATTGCATAGGCACTGCCTTTTGTATACAGGCAAACTGCTTCATAAATCGTTAAAGCCTCTTTGGGAATATATCCTTTTCCTTGTTTATCCTCTTGGTTAGATCTTGTCACTGCTGCTTGAATTCCTACTAAAGGATTCACATTTTCAATTGGAGCATCTGAACCTCCTGCACAATGCAACCCTTCTTCTAATAAAGTTTTCCAAGCATAACAGTATGCTAAATTTTCCTCTCCCAGTCTGTCGATAACCCATGGAAAATCGGAAACTACAAAGCTAGGCTGGATATCTAGTATTAAAGGTAATCCCTTCAAGCGTTCGATTAAATCCTTGCGCAGCATGGTTGCATGGATAAGACGGTCTCTCCCAAAGCCTTGCAAAGGATACTTTTCAATGGCATTCAACACCATCTCAAAGGCAGCATCCCCAATGGCATGTACAGCAATCGGGCATTCTTTTTCTCTAGCCATTGCTACTAGGTCATTTAACCTTTCTTGGGTAAAAATACTTACTCCATTTGTCGAAGGATCATCATGATACGGTCTACTTAAAAAGGCAGTTCTTCCTCCGAAAGCGCCATCTGCAAATATCTTCATGCTACCAAACTCTACCCATTCGGAACCACCTAAGTATTTCCCACCATCTTCTATCATCTCTTCAAACACTTCATGGTGCACAAGCAGATGGGCTCTAAATAGATTGCCCTCTTCTTCGATTACTTTTTTAAAGGACTGATATGTTCCTTTATATCCATGATAGTAATTTAAGTCTTCTGTATGAGCTCCAGTAAGGCCTAATCGATAAGCATCTTTAATTCCCGCTCGCAATGCATTCTCCACATATTCGTCTGTTACTTTTGGTAGAACACTTGTAATTAATTCTTGAGCTTGATCTTTAAATACACCGTTAGGATTGCCTAATTCATCCTTCTCCATAACTCCCCCGAATGGAACTGGTGTATCATTTGTAATATTGGCAATCTTTAAAGCATATGAATTCACCGCAATCGCATGCTTGCATATCCGATTAAAGAGAACGGGATGATTAGAAACATGCTGATCGATGTCCTTAGCTGTCAGGACTTTCTGTTCAGGCCACATGTTTTCATTCCAACCATCGCCAATAATCCATTGCCCTTCTTTAATATCCCTTGCATAACTAGCTAACATCTGTAAAGCTTCCTCTTTTGATGTGCAAGCAGATAAATTTAGTCTTAAAAGCTTTTCTCCGTGGCCAATCAAATGCATATGACTATCGACAAAGCCTGGTAGAAGCACATCGCCTTTTAAGTCTATTTCTCCCTCTATGGTTCCGCCATGTTTTTCTTGCAAATATTCCTTATCACCATAATCTACTATATACTGTCCATCTGTTAGTATAGCTTCTATGAGATCTCCGTCTTCTTTAAGTGTGTATATTTTCCCACCATAAATAAGTTTTTTCATGAAAACCCCTCTCATTTCCACTTTTCTTTTTACAAAAAGGACACTCTTTAAAGTGCCCTTTTTGTCTCCCTATTTCATTTAATATACTATTTTAGTACTTACTATTTTTTTCATTCTCTCTTAATTCAACTCGTCTAATTTTACCTGACGTCGTTTTTGGTAGCTCATTCATAAATTCTATTTTCCGAGGATATTTATAAGGAGCGGTTAATTTCTTTACATGGGATTGCAGCTCTTTCGTTAATTCCTCGTTTCCTTCGATTCCATCTCTAAGGACGACAAATGCCTTCACTACATTCCCTCTTATTGGATCTGGACTTGCTACAACCGCACATTCTTTCACCGCTTTATGTTTAACAAGCGCATCTTCCACTTCAAATGGTCCAATCGTATAGCCAGAACTGATAATAATATCATCTCTTCTACCTTCAAACCAATAATAGCCATCTTCATCTTTTCTCGCACGATCTCCTGTAACGTAATAATCCCCGCGAAATTGATTTTGTGTTCTTTCTGGTTCTTTTAAATATTCCTTAAACAACGCTGGCGTATCTTTGTGAACTGCTATGTCTCCTACTTCACCAACTGAACAAATTTCACCATCTTCATTGATAATTTCCACCAAATTTCCTGGTGTTGGTTTTCCCATGGATCCAGGTCTTAATTCGACTCCTTTTGTTATCCCAACTAATAATGTATTTTCTGTTTGTCCATATCCATCACGTACATCTAGGTGGAAATGTTCTTTAAATACATCAATTACTTCCCTGTTTAAGGGTTCGCCAGCAGAAACAGCACTTCGTAATTGGTTTAATTGATACTTATGAATATCCTCCACTTTCGCCATTAGACGATACTCCGTTGGTGTACAACAGAAAACATTAACCTCATATTTCTCCAAAAGCTGTAAATATTTTTCCGGATTAAATCTACCATGATAAACAAGTCCAATTGCTCCTGAACCTAATACTGATAATAAAGGACTCCATACCCATTTTTGCCATCCAGGTCCTGCTGTTGCCCACACTAAATCTCCTTCTTCAATACAGAGCCAATTTGGAGCAGCTGTTCTTAGGTGAGCATATGCCCAGCCATGCGTATGTACAACACCTTTTGGGTTCCCTGTAGTTCCTGAAGTATAGGAAATAAAAGCCGTATCTGTTTTCAATGTAGGAGCTAACTGTAGCTCGTCAGAAACATCCTGTGCCCTTGCATCTAAATGCATCCATCCTTCTTTTTCTTCTCCCAGCACAAACCGTTTAATCATATGTATATCTTCCACTAGTTCTAATTCGCCTATGAAAGGATAATAACTAACAACTGCTTTTACATCTCCATGCTTGATCCGATATTGCAAATCTTTGGCACGCAGCATTTCGGAACTTGGTAAAATCGTTAATCCTAATTTTAATGCAGCTAAATATACTTGATATGCTTCTATTATTCGCGGAACAATAACAAGCACGACATCTCCTTTTTGTAAACCCTCATCCTTAAATACATTTCCTATTCTATTTGCTGCTTTCATTAAGGAGGAATATGTAACTTCTTTTGTTTCGCCTTCTTCGTTCTCCCATTTCAATGCAAGTCTATCTTGATTCTGGGCAAATTTCTCAATCTCCGAAACAAAATTATATTGTTTTGGAGCTATTAAATCTTCCGTCTTCATAATCAATTCCTCCTGATTCTAATTGTAAATACTTAACCCATTATACTACCCCATTTGTATTTTTTAAATTATTTAAATTTCAAAGCACTAGGAAATTGATAGTTTTTTTAAAGAATTACTCTAATATCTACATGGAAGTTCGATAGAAGAGGGTGGGACAAAAGAATTTTACATAAAGAAAAAGCCAAACTATAATACAATAAAACATCGTAATAGTTCGGGTTTTTCTTTTCGCTGATTTATCTTTTTTATAGCTAAAAAACAAGTTCGTTCCATTGCGCTCCAGTCACTCGCTTTCCGCGGGGAGAGAAACAAAAATAGATTTTATTTATCATTCGTCTAATTCAACAAATGATTATTCAGCTTTAAGCATATCCTTTTTAGTTTTGTCTCAGCCCCATTTATTTTTAAACAATACCGCAAAGAAAGAGCAAGGCGTTATGCCTTGCTCCTTGTAGCCATTTTATTCAATTATTTTGAGAAACCGCCGCCTAATTGTTGCTCAGCCATTTGAACTAAACGTTTAGTGATTTCACCACCAACTGAACCGTTAGCGCGAGAAGTTGTTTCAGCACCTAAGTTTACACCAAACTCAGTAGCAATTTCATATTTCATTTGATCTAGAGCTTGAGAAACTCCAGGTACTAATAATTGATTTGAATTGTTGCTGCTTGCCATGTGTATCACCTCCTTGTGATAATAGAATGTGTAATACACATGGCATTCATTCGTTTTAATTACTGGTAATTCTTCACAAAAATATTGGGAATTTTTGTTACCAAAAATTATACTGCTTCGCTCAGAAAAGGGAATCCGTTTCCGTGTTTACTTTATTACTCTCTTCTCTTTTCAGAATTATCGTTTCCATATTTTTGACTGCTTCTTCAATCAAGGGCTCAAAATCAGTAAAACTTTCATAATACTGTATTTTTTCCTTTTTCGGTTTTGTTTTTGGAGAAGAGGGCACAAATACTGTACAACAATCCTCATATGGACGAATGGAAATATCATGGGTATCAATTTTCTTTGCCCATTCAATAATTTCCGTTTTATCTGTTGTTATTAAAGGTCTTAAAATAGGAGTATTAGTCACGTCATTGATCGCATACATGCTTTCGAGCGTTTGGCTCGCCACTTGCCCTAAGCTTTCTCCCGTAATGATAGCTAATGCTTCTTGTCTTTTCCGAATTTCATCTGTGATTCTTAACATAATTCTTCGTGTTGCAGTCATCGTATAGTTCTCTGGAATTTGTTTATGAATCAACTGCTGAATTGTCGTAAATGGAACAATATGCAAAACAAAATGTCCGTTAAAACTGGCCAGTTTCTCCGAAATATCAATTACCTTTTGTTTTGCTCTTTCACTAGTAAACGGCGGACTAAAGAAATGTACTCCCTCTACTTCAAGTCCCCTTTTCATGGACAAGTATCCAGCTACCGGACTATCTAATCCTCCAGATAACATCAACATTGCTTTTCCACTTGTTCCTGAAGGTAATCCTCCTGCTCCTGCTATATTTTCACAGGAAAGGTAGATAGCTTCTGTTCTGACTTCAATTTGGACATTTATATCAGGGTTTTTAACATCTACTTTTAAACCAGGGATATTTTTTAATAAATGACCACCAATTGTCTGATTGATTTCATTAGTGTCAAGTTCAAACCCTTTGTCTGCGCGTCTAGCACTTATTTTGAAAGTAGACCCTTCCTCATATAAAGAAGTAACAATTTCTAAAGCTGCCGCTTTGATTATTTCGATATCTCTTTCTAGCTTTATTGCAGGACTAAAAGATTGAATACCAAAGATATTTTTTAGAACTTTGGAAATTCCGTCAACATCTTCCCCATTTAATAATACATACATTCTTTCTCTTTTTGCTTCAATAGACACAGTCGGAAATGCCTCTAGAGACTTTGCAATTGTCCGTCTTAATTTATCTACAAATTGTTTTCTATTTCTCCCCTTTGTAGATAGTTCCCCATAGCGTATTAAAATACGATCATATTTCATTTCATTACACCTCTCAACCATTCTTTAATATCTTGTATTGCAGCCATTACTTTTTCCATTTCTTCCATTGTGTTTGCATACGATAAACTAATTCGAAAAGAGTTTTCAGCAATTTGTTCGGGTACACCCATACCTAATAATGTCTTACTAACTTTATTAGTTTTGGAAGAACATGCACTCGTTGTAGAAATATAAATATCACGTTCTTCTAATGCATGAACAAATACCTCTGCTTTTATTCCTTCAATAGAGAAATTAAGAATATGGGCCACACTTTTTCCTAGAGCTGGCGAATGGATAGAGACACCATCTATTCTAGCTAGCTGTTCACGCAAATAAAGATTTATTTGTGTGAGGACAGACATTTTCTCTTTTTGATTTTGTAACTGCATCCGTAATGCCTTGGCAGTTGCTACTGCCCCAGCTACATTCTCTGTTCCACTTCTAAAAGTATTTTCTTGACCACCGCCGGCTAATAGTGGTTGAATTCTTTTACCTTCTTTTATATAAAGAACGCCATTCCCTTTAAGTCCATGAAATTTATGTGCTGAAATCGTATAAGCGTCTACATTAGCCTTCTTTAAAGAAATTGGCTGCTTTCCAATTCCTTGAACTCCATCCACATGAAAAAAAACATTCGGATAATTAGATAAACACTTGCCTATCTCTTCAATCGGCTGAATTGAACCTACTTCATTATTAACATGCATCACTGAGACTAGGATGGTTTCTTTACGAATATGTTTGACTATATCTTCTGCAGAAACTTGTCCATATTTATTAACGGGGACATACGTAATAGTAAAACCATCTTCTGCTAATTGTTCCATTACCTTGTGAATAGAATCATGTTCAATAGTTGTTGTTATTATATGATTTCCTTTTCCTTTAAACGTACGAGCTATCCCTTTTAAAACAGTATTATTCCCTTCTGTTCCTCCTGAAGTAAAATATATTTCATTACTCTTTACTTCTAAGAGCTCAGCAATTTGCTCTCTTGCCTGTATTAGTAGTTTCTCCGCTTCCATACCTATCCGATGGATCGAGGATGGATTTCCAAAAAACTTTTGAGATACTGTTGTATAAGATTCAAGAACTTCTGAAAAAGGTTTAGTTGTAGCACTATTATCTATATAGATCATTACATCGGAATTTCCTTTCCTTGAAAAAGTTAACTTTACTTAGTTAAATGGATATATTTATTAACAGCCATTAGTCGTATCATATCTTAAAAATAGGATCTTTCTAGAAAGAAGTGGTTTTTCAAAAGAATATTTATCGATTGAAAACTGAGCTGCTTTTTTATACTCTTTGACAGGATATCCGCTAAGCCAAACACTTAACGACAGATGCCCGTTGCATTTAGGTATTAAGCCCCACCATGAAAGTTTTACTTTATAATGCTACCATATGTTAAACCTTTTGCAAATACACGGATAAGCTGCACCATTCCCTTCATTCCGTAAAAAAAAGTCTGAGTTGATTTCCTCAGACTTTTTTTACACATATTACTTTGGCTTCTTAATGTTGATTTTCTTTCCATTCATTTGACCAAGCTTCGATTTTACTCATACTGCCTGGCTCTATTTCTTCGATGGTGGCTGCTGCATATTGCAATGCCTCTTTATAGCGGTAGTTTCTAAAATGAGCTTCAGCTTCTAATAAACCTTGATGGACTTTTTGATATTTACGACGATATCTATTTCCATATTGAATAATTTTCTCTGCTAAATAAACCGTTTCAACCAATTCAATTGTTACGTTTACTAGCATTGTCACTTTTTCTTCGGTCACATCAATGATCTTCTTCGCTTCAACCATATTTAACGGCGTATGCTCTAGCATTCTTTTTGCTTGATCAATACTCTCTTTTGCTTCTTGCATTAGTTGATTATATTCCTCTGTCACACCTGGCAAATTGCTATTTGTCACTCTTCTTACCGCATCGGCCACTTGTTTACTTAATTCTCTTAAGCGATTATGGGCAGAAACTTCGTCTTTACGAAGGGCATGAAGCTTTTCAAATAGTGCTTTTTGTTCTAAAGAAGCATTTTCTAACTGTTCCTTTAATACTTTTAACTCTTCTCCCAAAAGTGTATGTGCTGCTGATTCGGTCAGTAGTTTATGCTCTAATACTTCATATTGCTTGAAAAGAAAATTTAATTTCTTCTCTAGCTTAAATTGAAGCTCAATATCTTCATTATCTAAATTATAGTTCTTTTGTAACAATCCAACCTCTACTTGAAGCTGCGCATTTCCTTGCTGTACATCTTCTAAGATTTCTTTTGTTGCATTCATATTGATATGGCAATAATTTTTTGCTAGCACCTCTTTTTCTAATAAGTCATAAAGTAAATCTAGTTTATCCTGAATTTCAGAAACAACCTTCTCTACAGCTTCCACATTTCCTTCCTTTAAATCTGTTTCTGTGGAAGCAAGTTCATTAGTTAAACTTGCTATTTCTTCTTCCATTTGCAAATGTTCTAAAATGTATCCTTGCTCTATCATATCTGCATACCCATCTTTTAACTCATCAAGTTGTTCTGGCAGCTTCGTTTGACATTCAATTAATAATGGAGGAATTTTTTCAATCAAATAAGTAATAGTTGATAAACGATCCTGGATTTTATATACTATTTCTCTTGCTTCTAAATAATCTCCATTATTCGTTTTCTCATCATAAGTAATAAATAATTCCGCTATTTCTTGAAGCATTGTTTCAATCTTTTTCTCTGTATCACCAAAAGTATGGCGATGGGCTAAAAGATTTTTTTTGCTGACACGATAAGATTCTTTAAGTTCTTCCATTTCAGTGCGGTTTTTTTCTTCACTGCCGACAAGGTTATTAAGCTCTTCTAATAGTGTATCAATTCTTTTATCCACACTTTCCATTTTCATCCGAATAATATCTTGTGTCTTTTTCGCTTTTGGAAAATTATATTTATCAATATAACTCTCTGTATCAAAAAGCAGCTCTTCAATTTCAGGTAATTCAGCCGTAACGATATCGTCCCATTCTTTTCTCCATCTTTCAAATAACTCTTCAGTTTGTCCAATCATATTTAATTGTTTAACCTTCGCGAGCTCTTCCAGTACTGGACGATTCATGATATTTATTTTCCAGTTTTCTAATTCATCTACTCCGTTATAATACTTTCTTTTAATAAAATATCCCGCTACGAATAGGCAAATAACTATTCCTATTCCTCCAATTATGTAATTCATTTGAAGCCCCCTGTTCATACACCGGCCATAATTCCGTATCTATTTTCACTATTGTTAATCAAAATTAAGCAGCAGTAATCCGTAAATAAAGACAAAGGATTAAATGCCCTAAAAAACTTATTAAGTTCAACAAATCTATGTGATAACGAAATATGTTAAAACAATTAAGAGATGTCTCCTTATAAGCAAGTAAAATTCTTTGTATTTATGATAACATGTAAACGACAATTTTTGACTATTATTTTACGTTTTTTTCATAATTTCGTATTCTTTTTTCAAAGTTCGATAGATATCTTAATTATATAAGGATTCATTTAAAAATACACGTAGGAAAACTTCTTTATTTACCTCGCTGTTAAATTAAGTATATATTGAATATAGAAGGAATAGAAAGGATGGTAATTACAATGAAGAAGGACGGACATATCCATACACCATTTTGTCCTCATGGAACGAAGGATTCGCTTAGGCAATACGTTGAACAAGCAATTATGCTGGGTTTTACGGAAATGACATTTACAGAGCATGCACCCTTACCAAAAAGTTTTATCGATACCACCCCAACACAGGATAGTAGTATAACGCTGGAAGCATTGCCTTTCTACATAAAGGAAGTTCAGCATATCAAGAAAGAATATAAAGAAAGAATAAAGATCAATATAGGACTTGAAATAGATTATATAGAAGGATTCGAACTAGAAATAAAAGATTTTCTAGCTGAATGGGGACATTTTTTGGACGACAGTATCCTAAGTGTTCACTTTTTGAAAAATCCATTATCTAATCGTTATGATTGTGTGGATTATAGTCCTGAATATTTTGGACATATGGTGGAACAGTATGGGGGAGTTTCAAAACTATATGACTGCTACTATCAAACACTTCTTAAATCGATTAAAGCAGACTTAGGCCCAGCCAAGCCAAAAAGACTAGGCCACATCACCCTTATACATAAGTTCCAGCAGCTTTATCCACAGGAACAAAACTTTCAAACTATTATTTTCACCATTTTAGATGAAGTGAAAATACATGGATATGAACTGGATTATAATGGTGCAGGCGTAAATAAGCCATATTGCAAAGAACCATATCCCCCTAAATGGATTGTGCAGGAAGCGATAAACCGTGATATCCCTTTAGTATATGGATCTGATGCTCATCAGGCAAAAGATTTAGGGCAAGGCTGGGACGTCATGTTATGGAATAATCAATAATTCTTTTTCGTTCAAACAAACAACATCGTGAATCCACCGATGAATCTCTTCTAAATATTTTCTTTTAAAGTAGTCCTCATTTAAAAAAATATGAAGAACTTCGGTCACATAATAAGAATGAATAAAAGGCATCGAGAGCAGTCCTTTTAATTGTATAATACTATAGGAAATAGATTGTTTTCTAAATTCCTTCCTCTCGATTCCTTTTTCAAGGATTTGCGTAAAAATATACCTTTCTTTCACATAATAGGTGGACATTATTTCTCTTACAACTTGTGAATCGATGGATACCTCTCGTAAAACAAATCTTGTCAGCTGTGGATTTTTACATTGATAGGTAATAATGCAATCCACCATTTTCTTCAATTTCTCTGTTGGACTATCAGACTGAAGAAATACTTGTTCAAGCAGTTCTAAATACGTTTCAAAAAAGTTCATATAGCAATACTCTAACAATCCTTGTTTCCCATTGAAATAATACGATATATTGGCAATATTCACCTTTGCTAATCCAGCAATATCACGTATAGAAGTACCGTGATAGCCTTTTCGATTAAATAAAGAAACGGCTGCTTCCACAATGGCATCCCTTGTTGAAATTTCTTTCATCTAGTCTACCTCTTTTCTGTTGCGAATCATTAAAAAGTATGGTTGAATATTAAAAACTTCTATATAATTGAGAAAGACTGTTTTTGTAAAGACAATCGTTTTCTATTTAATTACATTTCTTTATCAGTAGGAAGAATCCTTTAAAAACCTTCCGACAAAGTGCTGGATTCTTCTGTATTTATCGTCAAAAAACAACATTTAAAATGAGAAAGATTGGTGATATACATGTTTAGTGTCGAAACATATAATGGTAACCGCGAACAACAGTATCAATTAGTTGAAAAGCAATTACGTGCATTATTAGAGGGAGAACATAATGCTATTGCGAATCTATCTAATGCCTCCGCATTATTGAATCAATTTTTGCAAAACATCAATTGGGTAGGTTTTTATCTGGTAGAAGAAAATGAACTAGTTCTTGGACCATTCCAAGGATTACCTGCTTGTGTTCGTATTCCATTTGGGAGAGGTGTTTGTGGTACAGCTGCTCACAATAAAGAAACTGTAAGAGTTGAGGATGTCCATCAATTCCCTGGCCATATTGCGTGTGATGCAGCTTCTCAATCCGAAATTGTCATCCCATTAGTCAAAGAAGATGGCACATTAATTGGAGTACTTGATATCGATTCCCCAGAAAAGAATCGATTTGATGAATTGGATCAAAAATACTTAGAATTATTCGCTTCTACTTTAGTTAAGTATTTATAATTATAAGAATAATTTTGTTATTGTCAGCTTGCAAAAAAGGTGTTTTATCTTTCCTGTGGAGAAAGGTAAAACACCTTTTTATTCTCTAAATAAGAAGAGTATTTTGAATAATAACCTTGTCTTTTCCTGTTTCTTTTGCCGTGTACAATGCTTTATCAGCACGCTTAAAAAGGGTATTATACGTATCATTACTTTGTTTATTCCAATAAGAAACCCCGCATGAAATGGTTACTGCTGGTTTAGAATTTCCCCTTACCTTTTTTACTAATCTTTCAGCAATAGTAACACCTAAAGAAAGAGGAACTCTAGGAAGATAAATGGCTAATTCCTCTCCACCCCATCTAGAACCAATATCAGAACTTCGAATATTATCTTTAATAATATTCGCTACCTGTATAATAATATCATCGCCAATTTGATGACCATATGTGTCATTTATCAATTTAAAATCATCGATATCAATTAAAATAAACGTTCCTTCCTTATCTTCCCGTAAAGACATTTGGATTTTTTCATCCAAATAATTTCTTGAATATAATTTTGTTAAATGATCTGTAACAACCATTTTTTCTAATTCTTCTCTTAACAAAGAATTGGTTAAGGCAAGGGTCGAATGATGAATCAATGATTGTAATAGTTTAAATGTATCAAAGGAAAAATGATAGGCAGAAGGATGCATGACAATCGCAACCCCCTTTAATACACCTGTTTGCATCATCGGCACAGCCATAATGGATTTATATCGTGCCCCCTCAAGCTGCATACTAAAATCTCCTAGAAACAGAGAATCTTTCTCGATTTGAATTTTTTCTTTAACATATTTAATATATTGCTGTGATTCTTGATTAAAAAAGAAAGAAGAGCTCCCTGACAGCACTTTTGTAGAATTGTTTTCAAGTGAAAATAAGATAAATCCTACTTCTTGTGCATCAAAACTAGCAGATATTCTTTCACAAATATAGGTCATTATTTCGTTTAAGCGCAAATTAGAATTTAATTGATGAGATGCCTCATTAATTAGTTGCAAATCTGTAACTAATTTTTTAGATTGTTGATATAACTGAGCATTTTCCAAAGCCCCTCCTGCTGTATTAGCTAATAAAGAAATAAATTCCACTTCGTTTTTCGGAAAGGAGATTGCATTTGGAACAATAATTTGCAAAACGCCATAGACTCCTTGTTTTCCTTTTAAAGGCGCATAAATAACTGAACTTTTTTCCTCTTTTAAGTTTTCGAATTGCAATTCAGCAGTGACATAAGCTTCCATCGCAGCCATATTTTCGCCATCATATTCTAAGTCCTTAACTGGTAAATCTGTTGGACTATTGTTATCGTGGGAAAGCAGAAGAAAATAATGATAGAATGGGTAAACTTCCTTTAAAGTGAAGATAACTTCTCTTAATACGTCTTCCATCATCATGGATGAATGAAATTTCTCCGTCACTTTAAATAACTGCTTGTATTTCTTTTTTTCTTTCATTGCGTCCGCAATATTCTGCATATTCGCAAAAAAACTTCCGACTTCTTTCCCTGCCATCTCCAACAAAAAACTCTCTCCATTGGGGTCATCCAATATTTCCTTCTTCATTTTAATCGCTAAAATATAATCGACTTTTTCTTTTTTCTTGTTATTAAGTGCTAACAACATATAATCATGTGCCAAATCATCTTTTATAGAAGTTCGAGAAAATTTATATTCGCATAGAAAAGATATGTCTTCGTTCAGACAAACAGCTTTATCTTCGCAATTCTTTAATACAGTTGAAGATACAATCTTCCAATTAACATCCCATTCTTCGTTAGTATACAAAGTTACTTCAACGGCACCAAATACTTCTCGGATTGCTTCAAGTGCAGCTTGCGTGATGATGCCAATGTTTTCATGTATCACTTTCGTATTATATAAATCAAAAAAACGACTTTTTAACATTAATATTTTTTGGTGGCCAAGGAAGTCCATGTATTTATCACCTAATTCACCTAACTATTCATTCTTTGATTATTTATTCATAATTTACATAGACAAAATAAATCGATATATGCAATCTCATTATAAATAAATTCCCATCCCATTTTGGTTATTTAATAATAAATATAGTTTTGGAAATTAAATCGCAACAAATTTCTGAGAAACAAAGCACATAATTAATAACAGGGAAATAATTTCTTGGAGGACATTAACTAATAATGCTAATAACAAAAAACAGTTCTAATTACTTATAATGTATACCTATTCAAACTGGAGGAATATTACGCATAAAATCCTTCAAAGTATTGCTACCCAATAGGCTTTCAATGAAATATATGTAAAAGGATTTCTAGGATATATTACCTAATAGGATAATCTAGTTAAATTATACTAATTATATCATATTGGCAATAAATAGGTAGAAAAAAAATGATAAGATCTTGTTGATATACTACGATTTTCTCGAAAAGTAACGTATCTGCAAATACTACTTGACTTTTCACCTATAAAAAACATATAATATTCTTTGTGTAAAATAGCGCAGCATATGTAAACACTTTTTGTCTTATTTTGTTCCTCAAATATTGATTTGATGGTGTATTGAGTAACCCTTGGCTGCTAGGGCGAAGGTACAGGAAGACAAAATAAACAAGAAGACATGTTACATCTGTTTTTATTTTACCAAATAAAAACATGAAGGAGGAGTCAATTATGGCTCGTTATACAGGTCCAAGCTGGAAACTTTCTCGTCGTCTTGGTATTTCTTTAAGTGGTACAGGTAAGGAGTTAGATAAACGCCCTTACGCTCCAGGACAACATGGTCCAAACCAACGTAAAAAATTATCAGAATACGGATTACAATTACAAGAAAAACAAAAACTTCGTCATATGTATGGTGTGAACGAACGTCAATTCCGTAATCTTTTTGATATCGCAGGTAAAATGACTGGTAAGCATGGTGAAAACTTCATGATCTTATTAGAAACTCGCCTAGATAACGTTGTTTACCGTTTAGGTTTAGCTCGTACTCGTCGTCAAGCACGTCAATTAGTTAACCATGGTCATATCTTAGTAGATGGCAAACGCCTTGATATCCCATCATACCGCGTTAAAGCTGGTCAAACTATCACTTTACGTGAAAAATCTCGCAACCTTGAAGTTGTTAAAGAAGCAGTAGAAGTAAATAACTTCGTACCTGATTTCTTAACTTTCGATGCAGATAAATTAGAGGGTACATTCACTCGTTTACCAGAACGTTCTGAATTACCAGCTGAAATTAACGAAGCTCTTATCGTTGAGTTCTATTCTCGTTAATAGAATTACTAAAAAAAGCCCCTTTTTCCTTTTGGAATTAGGGCTTTTTTTAATGACATTATGTCTTTTCTAGTCACAATTCCCTTTTCCTCCCAAAGGAAAAAGGAGCTCTCCCCAATTAGCCTTTTCTTTCTTTTTTGGTCTTTTTACAAGAATATTATTTATAAATAATCCCTCTTCATAAAAAAATGTTGCTACTTGCACTTGGTGAAAAAAAGGAAAGAACAAATCCTTTATTCTCATTTCTATATCTCTTGTATATTTAACATTCGGGAGACTAATCTGAATAACAGTCTTTTCTCTTTTTTGTTCATATACAAGCCAATATTCATGGACAACCTGGTTTATTATTTGTTGAAATTCCCATTTTTCTTTCCCCTTTTCTTCCCTGCTAGTAAGACATATTTTATCCCCTAATATCTCTTGATTCTTAAATAGTTCTATTATACCGTCCTTTTGGAAGTCCACACTCCATTCGGGGGAAACGAGATCTCCTGTTAGGATTGTCGGAAAGCAGTCCATTCGATCTTCTACTTTTGTTTGTTGATTCAAATAATCTATTATCGCCATATAGGATGATCGACTATCACATTGATTCACTTGCAGGAGGATTTGTTCATATATATTTGCCCGTAGATTAATTAAAGTAACAATATTATTTTTCCACTTTACTTTATCAAAAAGCATTTGAAATTCCGGAATCACATAGCTGCTCTCAAAACGACTTAAAGGGTATTGAAAAGCGATAGAATAATGATCCTTTTCATAATACTTCATCATAAACATTCGCATTACAATATACTCTAAAAAAGGAGACGGTACATTTAAGACTTCACTGTTTAGTTTCATTGATTTCACAGGAAAAGTAAGTCTATTACATCTTCCCGTTTCTCCCTCCTTCAACAATTGTTTATTATAAGTATAAAACAATTTGTTGGATAAACAGATTAGAAATGGAAAAAAATATATCTTTTTCACATTTTAGACAATATATTGTAACAAAATGTTGCCATAAAAATGCTGTCTGATGAAAAATAGTTCTTTCATCAGACAGTAGACAAACCTTAGAATTTTAGAAATAGAAGTTGGTCTATGGTATATTTAATAATTTCTTAGAATAGTGACATTGCTTTCCGTGGAACTTGCGCTGAGCCGCGGTCTGCTGACAGCCTGCAGGATCTCAGGCTGTCTCGCTAATCCACAGGAATCTCACCCCTTACACACTACAAGCAATGCATCAAAATCCCTTTTAACTTTTCTAAAATCAGTTTGTCGACAAACTGATTTCATTTTATTAAACACCATTATTTCATTTCAAAAAAACCACCCTAAAAGTTTCCTTTTAGGGTGGTTGCCATTAAAACTTAATTAAATAATATTTTTTCTTGCCTCGACGGATTACGGTAAACTGTCCTTCAATTCGATCTTCTTCAGTAAGTGCATAATCTAGTTCCTGTTTGCGCTCTCCATTAATATAGACAGCACCATTTGTTATATCTTCGCGCGCTTGTCTTTTCGAGGATACAATACCAGCAGCCACTAATAAATCAACAAGCAGAGCTTCTCCTTCTGTATGTTCATATGTTGGCACATCTTTAAAACCTTGTTTGATTTCTTCTGCCGTTAAATTTTTTATATCTCCACTAAAGAGCGCTGCCGTTATTTTTTGTGCCTGTTCTAGGGCAGATTCTCCATGAATTAATTTCGTCATCTCTTCCGCTAATGTTTTTTGAGCTTTACGGAGATGAGCCTCTTCTTGTACAGACTTTTCTAATTCCTCAATTTCTTCTTTAGAAAGGAAAGTAAAGAATTTCAAATACTTAATCACATCAGCATCTGCTGTGTTAATCCAAAATTGATAAAATTCATAAGGAGTTGTTTTTTCAGGATCTAACCAAACAGCACCACTTTCCGTTTTACCAAACTTCGTACCATCTGCCTTTGTCACAAGTGGAATGGTTAAACCATACGCCTTAGCCCCTTCTGGCATGTTCTTTCTAATTAATTCTAACCCTGTTGTAATATTCCCCCACTGGTCACTTCCGCCAATTTGCAATTTACAATCATGATGTTCATATAAATGTAAAAAGTCTAATGCTTGTAAAATTGTATACGTAAATTCAGTAAAAGATATCCCTGTTTCTAAACGATTAGCAATGGTATCTTTTGCTAACATATAATTAATTCCAATGTGTTTTCCATAATCACGTAAGAATGTAACAATATCCATTTTCCCTGCCCAATCATAGTTATTCACCATAATTGCACCATTTGTTCCATCAAAGTCAAAGATTCTTTCCAATTGTCCTTGTAAGCATTTTACATTATAGCCAATAACATCTAATGTTTGTAGCTTTCTTTCTTCGCTTTTTCCACTTGGATCCCCAATTAAACCTGTTGCCCCACCTACTAACACAATTGGGCGATGTCCAGCGTTTTGAAAACGTCTTAATGTTAAAAACGGTAATAGATGTCCAATATGCATGCTATCAGCAGTAGGGTCAACGCCACAATATAAACTAGTCATTCCTTTTTCCAATTGTTCTTTCAATCCTGCTTCATCTGTCTGTTGGTAAATAATACCTCTCCATTGAAGATCTTCTAGTAAATTCATGTATATTCCTCCATTATAAAGTAAAATATCCTTGTCCTATTTTTCGTTATTGATTTAAAAACACAAAAAGTCCCTGCATCTAATATGCAGGGACGCCAAATCAGCGCGGTACCACCCAAAACTTGAGAAAATAGATTCTCCACTTCATTTGAATAACGGTTCAAGCCGTTCACTGCTACTAATTTACTATAACTTTCCCAGTGAAAGCTCCAGGAGGTAATTCATTCTTTTATTTATACCATTTTGCACCGACCAATGGCTCTCTGTTTATAGTGATAAAAGAACTACTTCTTCCCTTCAAAGCAATAACGAATCAATATATAGTTAGTTTATTTTTATCACATAAAAGCTGTTAATGTCAAACAATTATTCGAAGAAACAGGAAAAATATCGAACTCTGTCTATATTCCCCTCTCCTTTATGCTATAATGTATGTGATTTTAGGGGGAATGATACCATGAACGAAAGGCCGAAGTGGAAAAATGCTTTAAACCATTTTAAAAACTTCTTCACCAATAAACGAACACTGAAAGGAGCCCGTTTAACCTATGAAGTAACATGGAATATAGCTTTGCTCTTTATCATCATTACTGTGGTAGGGGGTGCATTTGGGCTAGGAATTGGTGCAGGATACTTTGCATCACTTGTTAAGGATGAGCCAATCCGTCCTTACACAACAATGCAAAAAGATATTTATAATTACGAAGAAACTTCAGAGTTATTCTTTGCTAACAATGAGTATTTAGGAAAAGTGCCTACAGACCTTGAGAGGGAAGAAGTAAAAATTAAAGATGTTTCTCCCTATTTAAAAGATGCTGTTATCGCTACTGAAGATGAAAATTTCTACAATCATAACGGAGTAGTTCCAAAAGCAATCTTCCGTGCATTATTTCAAGAAGTAGCAAACTCTTCTACGCAATCTGGTGGAAGTACGTTAACTCAACAGTTAATAAAGAATCAAATTTTAACTAACGAAGTCTCTTTTGAACGAAAAGCAAAAGAAATTCTCCTAGCACTGAGGCTAGAGAAATTCTTTGAGAAGGATGAAATATTAGAAGCTTACTTAAATGTTTCAACCTTAGGAAGAAATTCATCTGGCAGAAACATTGCAGGTGTACAGGCTGCAGCAAATGGTATATTTGGTGTAGATGCAAAGGATTTAACTTTGCCTCAAGCTGCATTTATCGCAGGGCTTCCACAAAGTCCATTTGGCTACACTCCTTTTACACAAGAAGGAAAATTAAAAAAGAATTTAGAACCAGGTTTAAATCGATTGAAAACAGTTTTAAACCGAATGTATGACCAAAAGAAAATATCTAAACAAGAATATGATACTGCCATGAAATATGACATAACGAAGGATTTTATCGGTCCGCAAAAAAGTCCAATTGAAGATTATCCGGCTGTTACGATTGAAATCCAACAAAGAAGCATAGAAATTATTGCCGAATTGTTAGCAAAAGAAGATGGATATACAAAAGAAGACTTGCAAGAAGACGATGTATTAGCAGAACAATACACTACACTTGCTGATCGTCAGATCCATCAAAATGGATACAAAATTCATAGTACCATCAATAAAAAAATCTATGATATTCAACAAAAGGCAGTCAAAAATTTCTCTCTTTTTGGACCAGATAAGAAACAACAAGTGATTGATCCAGAAACAAAAGAAAAAGTGACTATTATGGAACCTGTTGAAACTGGAGCAATTTTGATAGAAAACAAAACTGGGGCTATTTTAAGTTTTGTTGGAGGGCGTGATTATAATCGAGAAGCAACAAATCATGCCACACGTAGTGTCAGATCAAATGGTTCAACCATGAAACCACTTTTAGTTTATGGTCCAGCAATTGAACTGGGAACATTATCGCCTGGAAGTGTTTTACCAGACGTTCCATTAAGATTAAATCCTAGTAAACCAGGGAGTATTTGGCCAAACAACTATGACTCGCGATTTCATGGTTTAGTAACAGCAAGATATGCACTACAGCAATCATACAATGTTCCAGCAGTAAAAGCATATATTGATATATTGCCACAGAAACCAATTAAATTCTTAGAAAAAATGGGCGTTTCGTCATTAACTCCTGCTGATGCTTCAAACAGGGCTACTGCTATCGGCGGACTGGAGGATGGTATAACTGTTGAAGAAAATACCAATGCCTTTTCTACCTTTGCTAATAGTGGGAAATTTATCGATTCTTATATGATTGACAAGATTGAAGATAAAGATGGCAATATTATTTATCAGCATGAAGTAAAACCTGTCGATGTATTTAGCCCACAAACCGCATACTTAACATTAGACATGATGAGAGATGTGATGAATCGCGGAACAGCCGCTGCCGTAAACAGCCGCCTAAAATTTAATTCTGACTGGGCAGGTAAGACCGGAACAGCCCAAGACTTTACAGATTCTTGGTTAGTTGCGACAAATCCAAATGTAACTTTTGGAGTTTGGACAGGTTATGATACACCAAAATCTTTACAAACTGGTTCGCTGCCTTCTTATAGTAACCGTACTAACTACTTATGGGCAGATTTACTGAATGCTGCATATGACGTTGCACCTGATCTTGTAGCTCCGTCCAAAAGCTTCAAGATGCCTGGTGGAATCGTAAGACAATCTGTATGTTCTATTTCTGGACTACTGCCTTCTGAGGGATGCTCAAAAGCCGGATTAGTGACAACTGATTTATTCAAGTCAGGAACGGTTCCATCTAAGAGGGACGACAGTTTAGTTGCAGGTAAATATGTAAAAATCGGTGATAAGAAATACATGGCTTTAGATTCTACTCCAAGTGAATTCGCTGAACCAGGATTAATGCTAAATCCAGACTATATCGAAAAGCTATTTGGTATTCGTATCAGCGATCCAAGTATTCTAAGCGAGAACAATCAAAAGCTCAAGAATCTTATCATTCCAAGCAATAAAATTGAAGACAATGGGAAGGCTCCTAGTGCACTAAAAGTCAATCTTAAAGGTGACACTATTAAATGGAGCAAGCATAGCGAAAAAGATGTAATTGGTTACCGGGTCTATAAAAATGGCAAAAAAGTAAAGAGTTTAAAAGCAGCAAATACCTTAAGTTTTAAAGGTGGTAATGGAAAATATATTGTTAAAGCAGTTGATATTGCTGGGAAAGAATCAAAGGCATCAAATGAAGTGGTAATTGGCAATTCACAAGAAAAGCAAGAGAGTCAAACTAAAAAGGAAAGTCAAGAAAAAAAGACCAGTACTAAAGAGCAAACAGCGAACAAGCCAAAAGACAACAAAGAAAAAAACAGCAAGCCAAATAATGACAAACCTAAAGACGACAAGCCACCAGAAAATAACCAGCAAAACAATAAAGAACAAACAGAAAAGCCTGATAAAAAGACAGAAAATAATTAACTCCAATAAGGTTGGAACATAAATATTTCAATAACCATAACCTCAAACTATTATTCGTACACACTAATAACTATTCGTATAATGGTTTGGGGTTTTTATTTATTTTACGAAAGAAGGTTTGTGATAATCACCCGCAAACTGAATATACTTCGCTTTCCATGAAGTGAGCGCCATGCTCCTCGCGTCTTTAGTTTCTGCAGGAAGCAGACAGTGCATCGTGTCTGTAGAGTAGTGAATTGGATTGGATTGGTGTTTCGCACTAAATTAGAGAGTATTCGTCATTATGCAATATATTTTGTCCGTCCTAGCAACTCTTTTCTCGTTTCCTTTTTTCTTAAACAAAAAAAGACCAAGGCTGGATGTTTAATCCGGTTTTGGTCTTTTCCGTATCTAAACTTATTTTGTAGATTTTCGAGATTCTATACGATGTGGAAGTGTAACAATATGATCTTCTACTGTTTCTTTATTCATATATTTAGTAAGCAATCTCATAGCCACGGCACCGATATCATACAATGGTTGTACAACAGTTGTCAGTTGCGGGCGAACCATTAGTGTTAATTTTGTATTATCAGAGGTAACAATTTCGAAATCCTCCGGAACTTTATATCCTTTGTCTTCTGCTCCATGAATGACACCTAGAGCCATTTCATCTGAACCAACAAAGATTGCCGTTGGTTTATTATCACCTTCAATTAATTTATCGAAAGCTTCCATACCAGATTCATAGCTATAATCTCCTTCAACAACTAAGGATTCATTAAATTCGATTCCAGCTGCTTCTAATGCCTTTTTATAACCGCCTAATTTCTCATTTTTGTTGATTGGTTCTTCTAAGGATCCAAGGACAATTCCAATAGATTTATGGCCCTTTTCAACAAAGCTAGTTACTACATCGTACGTAGCTTGCGCATAATCAATGTTAACAGAAGAAATCTTTTTGCTTTCTTCAATACTAGCCGCAAGCACAATTGGTACAGGAGACTTTTCAAATTCAGTAACATGTTCCTCTGTTATATTGCCACCCATAAATACAATACCATCCACTTGTTTGCCTAACATGGTATTTAATAAGTGCAACTCTTTATCTTTATTTTGATCAGAGTTACTTAGAATAATATTATATTTATACATTGTAGCAATATCCTCAATACCTCTTGCTAATTCCGCGTAGAATGTGCTTGAGATATCAGGGATAATTACTCCAACTGTAGTAGTTTTCTTACTTGCTAGCCCTCTTGCAACAGCATTTGGACGATATCCTAAGCGATCAATAACTTCTAATACCTTTTTTCTTGTTGTTGGCTTAACGTTTGGATTTCCATTAACAACACGGGAAACGGTTGCCATAGAAACACTAGCTTCTCTTGCGACATCATATATTGTGATATTCATTGTGATTTTTACACTCCTTTTAGTCGAACTATTTCTTTCTATTATTTTATGGCAAGAAGCTACTTTCTTAATCATAAAAGATTCCCAATTTAGCTAATCTTGTCTAAGTATGTACTAATGATACGATATAGCAGGAAAACCCGCAATGACAAGCTTTCATTTTTTTTCAAAAAAAACGACTTTTTTTCGCTTTTTTAGCAAAAAAATTTTTTTATTAAGCATTCTTCCATTCAGTTTACCATAAAATGAGGAAAAATATAAATGAATTTGTCATACTATCAAATTCATTATAAAAAAATAAAAAACCTCGTAATTATTTCTAAACAATTACGAGGTAATGATAATCATATTTTTATGCATTTACATATGGTGTAGCTTGTAACGCACGGTAAAATTCATCGAATTGGTCAATATCCATTTGCTGTGCTGAATCAGACAATGCGACAGCAGGATCTGGATGAACTTCTGCCATTACTCCATCTGCCCCAATAGCTAAAGCTGCTTTCGCACAAGGTAATAATAAATCCTTTCTGCCAGTTGAATGTGTTACATCAACAAAGACAGGAAGATGTGTTTCTTGTTTTAAAATTGGAACAGCAGAAATATCTAATGTATTTCTTGTTGCCCGTTCATACGTACGAATACCACGTTCACAGAGGATAATCTGATCATTTCCTTGTGACATTATATATTCTGCAGCATTGATGAACTCTTCAATCGTTGCTGCTAAACCACGTTTTAATAGAATTGGTTTTTTTACACTTCCAGCAGCTTTTAACAGCTCAAAGTTTTGCATATTACGAGCACCAATTTGAATAACATCAATATAATCTAACGCTGTTTCAATGTGTTCCGTACTAACAATTTCACTAATTACTGCTAAATCGTATTCATCTGCCACTCTTTTTAAGATTTTCAAACCTTCTACACCAAGTCCTTGGAAATCATATGGAGATGTTCTTGGCTTAAATGCGCCACCACGAAGAAGCTTTAATCCTTTAGCTTGTACGGACGCTGCCACTTGAGCAACTTGTTCATATGATTCTACTGAACATGGCCCAAACACAAATTTAGGTGTACCGTCACCAATTTTTGTTCCTTTTATATCAACAATAGTATCCTCTGCTTTTTTCTTACGAGATACTAATAACGCTTTACTGTCATCTTCTTGTTGTAATTGTAAGCCCATTTTGAAAATTTGCTTAAACAAATGAGAAATTGTCCCATTATCAAATGGCCCATCATTTTTATTTAAGATATGATCAAGCATTTTTCTTTCGCGAACAGGATCATATCGATGTGCACCGTGGGTAACTTTTGTTTGGGCAATTTTTTGCACAAGGCTTGCCCGCTCATTAATTTTTTCTAAAATTTCTAAATTTAATTCATCCACTCGATTACGTAATTCTTCTAATTCCTTATTACTCACAATCATCTCATCCCTTCATTAAAAGCACAAATCCATGTAATTTCCTTTACACTATTTGCTTAGATTCTTTATACAAATGCAAAAATATGTTACATTTCTCTTAATTGGGTTAATTATAAATCATATTTATCCCATTGTCACTAATTTTATTTAATGCTTAAACGCTTTTAAGTGCTAAAGTGTCAATTTTTTATAAAGAAGTTAGATAATTGGTTCACTATAATCTATTTTAATTTATATTTTATAAACAATCTTTAAATAAAAAGAAGGTGTTTTCTATGCAAAAACATGAAAAACTATTTGCATTAGATATTGGTACTCGATCAGTTGTCGGAATTATCTTAGAAAAAAAAGAGGATAATTATCATGTAGCTGATTTATTATCCATCGAACATACAGAAAGAGCAATGTTGGATGGTCAAATACATGATGTGTTAGCTGTTTCCAAAATTATTAAAGAAATAAAAGATCAGTTAGAAATCAAACATGGACCTTTAGAAAGAGTGAGTGTTGCAGCTGCTGGAAGAGCCTTAAAAACTGAACGGGCTGCTTATGAAATGAATATAGAAAGAAAGCCACTCATTACAAAAGAAGATATTTTACATATGGAGTTAACAGCTGTACAGCAGGCACAAAGCACTGTCGCAGAAAAAAATGAGCGAGATAAAAGTCAATTTTATTATTGTGTGGGCTATTCCGTCCTTCACTACTCTTTAGATGATCAAGCTATGGGTAGCTTAATTGATCAGCAAGGTTCAATAGCGAAGGTAGAAATTATCGCAACTTTCTTGCCTAAAGTAGTAGTTGAATCATTAATCGCTGCCTTGCATCGAGCAAATTTAGAAATGCAGGCATTGACGTTAGAGCCCATTGCTGCCATTAATGTCCTTATTCCTCCATCGATGAGAAGATTAAATGTAGCTTTAGTAGACATTGGAGCAGGAACATCAGATATAGCTATCACCGATATTGGAACCGTCATTGCCTATGGAATGGTACCTGTCGCTGGAGATGAAATAACAGAAGCAATCAGCGATGCGTATTTATTGGACTTTCCATTAGCCGAAAAGGCAAAAAGAGAATTATCTCAAAAAGATCAGATTTCTATTTCGGATATTCTTGGCTTTACAACGGAATTGCATAAGGAAGAAGTAATTAAGGAAATTGAACCAGCTTTAGATAAATTAGCAGATACGATTTGCCGGGAGATTCTTTCATTAAACAATCATAAATCCCCTAAAGCTGTAATGCTTGTTGGTGGTGGAAGCCAAACGCCAGCTTTACAACAAAAAATGGCGGAAATGCTTAATCTGCCTTCTAACCGGGTTGCCATTAGAGGCATTGATGCCATTACTCACCTTACATTTGAGGAAAATTTCCATTTAGGGCCCGAGCTTGTTACACCAGTCGGAATTGCTATCGCTGCTGAAAAATCGCCAGTCCAATACAAAACAGTTTATATAAATGAGCAGCCTGTAAGACTGTTTGAGGTAAATAAATTGACCGTTGGGGATTGTATTTTAGCCTCTGGCATTCGAATGAACCAATTATACGGAAAGCCAGGTAATGCAATGATTGTTACAATCAATAATCAAAAAATTACCATACCAGGAAGTCATGGTGAAGGACCCACTATTTTAAGAAAAGATGTCCCTTGCTCTTTAGAAGATACAGTAGAAGATGGCGAAACATTAACGGTTTATCGTGGCAGGGATGGAGAACAAGCCATCGTTCAAATAAAGGACTTACTAGATGCTGAATCTGACAAAGAAATAAAGATCAATAATAAAAGCTATACGCTTCATACCAAAATTCTTTGCAATGGCAACCCTGTTTCCCCTGAGCATCTGATTGCTGACAAAGATATCATTGAATATAAAGCAGACACTACTATTCAAGAAGCACTAGAAGGGCTCCATTTAACGAATTTAATAGAGGAGTTAAGACCTTTCCAACTGTTGATTAACGGCAAAGAGACTGTCCTTCCTGCTTTCTCTGGGAAGGTTGTTAAAAATGGTCTTCCTTGCCGATTAAACCAATTGCTTAGTCACAAGGATGAAGTTATCTTGGAAAAAAGAAAAACACCAACTGTTCAAGAATTAGCAGAAAGAAAACAAATTTTAATGTATCAAGTACTTCCAGTTTATTTTAATGACAAAAAGATTACACTTACAAAGCAGCTAGCACAAATACAAAGAAGAGGACAACTCCTCCAAATGGAAGATCTCTTATTCAGTGGGGATGATATTCGTATCGAGCAGAAACCATTTGAAGGCTTTTTATTTCAGGACTTATTTGCGTTTGTTGATATCAATATGCCACAAAGTGGCGGAGGATCTTTTCAGCTATTGCGTAACGGCGAACAAGCTACGTTTTTGACCCCTATAAAAAAAGGGGATAAATTATCGATTGTTTGGCCAGCTAAAACGAAAAGCCCTTCTATGAATAATTAATTGTTTACCCAAAAAGGAATTCAGAATGCACTCCTTCTGAATTCCTTTTTTATCGAATCTTTATAACTTATTTTCTTCGCTAGCTTTTTGTAAAGAAGCTGCAGTAATCTGTCCATGGGATGCATGCCAAACAATATTATTATGAACAAAAAGCAATGCTTGTGGTGATTCATGTCTTACTTCGTATTTTTCAGCAATATAATTAGAAACATCTCGTGCATCTTGCACAGTTAAATAATAAGTATCTACTGCATTATTTCCGCTTGCATATTGCTTATATTCATCGAAAGCTCTCGCACTAATTGGACATGTTACACTATGTTTAACTAACCAAAAAGCATCTTTGTTCTGAACTAACTCTTCGATCTTTTCGATAGTCTTTATTATTTCCATACCTAAAAATCACCCTTTATCTATTTGTTTATCCCATGACATATAAAAAAACAGTCTATATACCTTTTCTTTCTTGCATTGTTCTAAAAGATTTGGTTCTCATTGAATGCAGAAAGCAATGTGTATATAGACTGTATACTTTATCTCGCTTTTATACAAAAATAATGTTTAATGGTTATATTTACTTTCTGTTTCATCAAATGCACGTTTTGTTTCTTCTAACTTTTGCTGAATTTCATCAAACTCAGCATTTTTTAAGCTTGAGCTTAAATCAGATGCTTCTTCTTTTAGCTCATCAAAACGGGCTGACATATTTTCTTGCCCTTTTGTTTTTTTTACTTTATCCATAATTTCAGCAGATGTTTTGGTAACAGCATTACTAAGTTGATCTGTTTTATCTTTAGCAATAGAAATAAACTCTGAGCCTTTTTCTTTGACCGTATCAGTTAACTCAATCCCTTTTTCCTTGAGTATGCCAGCTTGTCCGTTTAAATCATGAAGCAGTTCTCTTCCAGGCTTTGGCGCAAGAAATAAAGCAGTTGCTGCTCCGACAACCCCACCTACTAGAGCACCTAATAGAAAATCCTTTGAACTTGAGCTTTCATTTGCATGAATTATTTCTTGTTCTCGCTTCATCTTAACATCCTCCTTTTAATTACTTCTTACTCGTGTTCGGTTTTGTTCAGCCTTCTTAGCTCTCCATTGATCTCTAATATTCATAAACACCTTGCTGTATTGAACAATTTGAGCTATTTTATCTTGATTTTTTACAAGGGTGTTTTCTACATTATTGGTAATCGTTTGTACCGATTGATTAAACCCTTGTACACTCGTACCAACATCTTTTACTGCGTCAACCACAGAATTTAAACTTTCAGATTTCTGTTGAATATCTGCAGCTAAATCATTCGTTTTTTGCAATAAAATAGTTGTTTCTCTTGTGACGCCATCCAGTTGCCTTTCTAACCCGACAAGTGTTTTAGAAACACTATCCAGTGTAGTATGTAAGGACTTCAATGTTCTCGCAACATAAATGACAAGAACCGTAAACGCAATAGCTATTAAAGCTACACTTAAGTATAAAAGATTTATCATATTTATCGCACCTCCACTTTATTGGTCTTTTCCCAGATTCGCGTTTGCTAAAACCTTAGTTTTATTATAATTGGAAAAACTTTCAGAAACAAATGATTCTTTAGCAAGAGTAACTATACAATCGAAGCAAATAATCTTTCTTCCTTATTTTTTCTATTTTGAGTTTTTTTATTTAAGGAAAAAATATTTTCGGGTACAATAAGATAGTTATCACATTTTTTTAATATTTTGGAGGTACATATGAAGGATCCACGAATTGATCAACTAGCAAAAAACTTAATTAATTATTCCATTCGCTTACAAAAAGGCGAAAAAGTTCTTATTGAAAACTTTGGACTTCAAAAGGAACTTGTAAAAGCGCTTGTGCGTGAAGCATATGCAGCTGGTGGTTATCCTTTTGTTTCACTGAAAGATAATGATATTAATCGCTCCTTGCTTTTAGGCGCTCAAACAGAACAATATGAAATGATGGCCCAATTCGAAGCAAATGTCATGAGTAATATGGATGCATACATCGGGCTTCGAGCTGGTGATAATATTAATGAGCTTGCAGACGTTCCTGCAGAACAAATGAAGATTGAAGGTGCAACCATTGGCAAAAAGGTACATAGAGAAATTCGTGTACCAAACACAAAATGGGTAGTTCTTCGTTATCCAAGCCCATCCATGGCACAGCTTGCGAGAATGAGCACCGATGCATTTGAAGATTTTTATTTCAACGTGTGCAACCTAGATTATGGAAAAATGGATAAAGCAATGGATAATCTTGTAGAATTAATGAATCGTACCGACAAAGTTCGCTTAACTGGTCCTGGCACTGACTTAACTTTCTCTATTAAAGATATTCCGTCCATCAAATGCTCTGGTCAAATGAATATTCCTGACGGCGAGGTTTATACGGCACCTGTACGTGATTCTATCAATGGTGTACTAACCTATAATACACCTTCCCCTTATCAAGGATTCACTTTTGAAAATGTCAGCCTGAAGTTTGAAAATGGAAAAATTATCGAAGCAACATCTAATGACTCCGAAAGATTAAATAAAATTTTGGATACAGATGAAGGCGCTCGTTATATTGGCGAATTCGCTATTGGAGTAAATCCATATATTCTTCATCCAATGCAAGATATCTTATTCGATGAAAAAATCGATGGAAGCTTCCACTTTACACCTGGCCAAGCCTATGATGATGCTTATAACGGCAATGATTCCAATATCCACTGGGATATGGTAAATATTCAACGTCCTGATTATGGTGGTGGGGAAATCTACTTTGATGATGTACTTATAAGAAAAGATGGTAAGTTTGTTATTCCAGAATTAGAAGTATTAAATCCAGAAAATTTAAAGTAACCTATGAAAAAGGGGATCAGAATTTTTAAATTCTGATCCCCTTTTATTATTAGCCTAATGTTTTTTCATAAGCACTTTGATATTTTTGAATATCTCCTGCGCCCATAAACAAGATTACACTATTATCATGTTCTTTCAGAGAAGAAACTGTCTCTTCTGAAATAATTTTGCTTCCAGGTACCTTATCAGCTAAATCTGTAATACTTAGCTTTCCATGATTCTCACGGGCGGAACCAAATATATCACATAGATAAGTAGAATCTGCTAAATTTAAACTATCAGCAAATTCTTGAAGAAATGCTTGAGTACGAGAGAATGTATGTGGCTGGAATACAGCAACAATTTCTCTATCTGGATACTTTTGGCGAGCGGCTTCCACCGTTGCTTTTATTTCCGTAGGATGGTGAGCATAATCATCGATAATAACCTGTGTACCAATTGTCTTTTCTGTAAATCTTCGTTTTACACCTTCAAATGTCATTAAGCGCTCTTTAACGATTTCCGCATCTAGTTCCTCATAATGACTAAGCGTAATAACAGCTAAAGCATTTAAGATATTATGGTCCCCAAATGTCGGAATGGAGAAGGTATTGTAATACGTATTACGTACATAAACTTCAAAAGTTGTACCTTCAGTTGTTTTCTCCACATTTCTCGCTTGGAAATCATTTTCATCTCCAAATCCATAAAATACAACTGGTACTTTTGCTTGAATTTTTTGTAAATGTTCGTCATCCCCACAAGCAAAAATTCCTTTTTTTACTTGCCATGCCATCTCTTGAAAGGCAGAAAAAACATCATCCACATTGGCAAAATAATCTGGATGATCAAAATCAATATTGGTCATCAATGCATAATCAGGGAAATAGGATAAGAAATGTCTTCGATATTCACATGCTTCAAAAGCAAAATATTCTGCTCCAGTTACCCCTTTCCCTGTACCATCACCAATTAAATACGCTGTCGGCTTTGCCCCCTTCATTACATGGGAAAGCAAACCAGTTGTTGATGTCTTTCCATGTGCTCCAGTTACAGCTATACTTGTAAATTGCTTCATAAAATCTCCTAGGAAACGATGGTATCGAATCACTGGAAGACCCAGTTTTACTGCTTCTTCAACTTCCTCATGTGTATCTGGAAATGCATTTCCTACAATAACATTCATTCCTGGTTGAATATTTTCACGTTGAAAAGGAAGAATTTTTATTCCAGCTTGTTCTAAAGCAATCTGAGTGAAAAATCTTTTATCCACATCAGAGCCTTGTACCTCAAAACCCATATCATGTAAAATTTGTGCTAATGCACTCATACCCGACCCTTTTATACCTACGAAGTGGTAAATAGTCATATAAAGAACCTCCAACTACGCATATCTTTTAACAGTATATGATATCCTCATTCAATTTGCTCATTGCATTTATGTATGCAACTTTGTTCACTTTATTTTTCTCATTCAACTAATTAATCATGTTTCGATAATATACTAACTTTTTTTTCCTTTTTTTATTTCACATTTATACATTATACCATCTTTCATGATGAAAAACTATGGAACAGTATAATTCCAATGTATGGCAGCAGTTTACGAAGTAATCCTTTTTCCTACTTATTCATTTTCCTGTAATAACAGCAATTCACTTTCTGTTATTAATACGTCTCTAGGCTTTGTGCCTCTCGCTTCTGATATAAACCCCTGCTTTTCCATCATATCAATTAATCTCGCTGCTCGGTTATATCCTATCTTGAAATTCCTTTGCAGACTAGATGTAGACGCTCCACCTTGTTCAATAATAAATTCACAAGCTTCATAAAATAACTCATCTTCTTCTTCAGACATTTGAACTTTTTTTAACAGCTCTTCTTGTTCAAATAAATATTCTGGTTTTCTTTCTTTCCTAACATGTGCCACTACCTGATCAATTTCTTCATCTGATACAAATGTACCTTGCAATCGAACGGGCTTTGATGTTCCATTTTCTAAAAATAGCATATCCCCTTTACCCAAAAGCTTCTCGGCACCACTAATATCAATGACGGTACGTGAATCAATTTGAGAGGAAACAGAAAACGCAATTCGTGTTGGAACATTTGCCTTAATCAATCCCGTAATAACATCAACTGATGGTCTTTGTGTAGCAATTAATAGGTGAATCCCACACGCTCTTGCTTTTTGAGCTATTCTACTAATCGCTTCTTCTACATCCGCAGGTGCCATCATCATTAAATCGGCTAACTCATCAATTACGATCACTAAATATGGTAATTTCTCACTATATCTTTTATGTTCTTCCGCTAATTGATTATATTTTGTAATATCTCTAACACCAGCATGTGCTAATAGCTCATACCTTCTTTCCATCTCTTCGACAGCCCATTTTAGTGCAGCAGTTGCCGTCTTTACATCTGTAATAACAGGACTTGCTAAATGGGGAACATAATTATATGGCGCTAATTCAACCATTTTAGGATCTACTAATAATAGCTTTAATTCCTCTGGCTTTGCTTTGTATAGTAAGCTCACAAGCATTGTATTAATACATACACTTTTTCCAGATCCGGTTGCTCCAGCTATTAATCCATGTGGCATTTTGCGTAAATCTGTAACGATTGGTTTTCCTGAAATATCCAAACCCATTGCTACCGTCAAAGGAGATGTTGAACTTTTAAATTCTTCACTCTCCAATATCTCTCTTATAAGTACAGGGCGACTTTTTTGGTTTGGAACTTCAATTCCTACTGTATGCTTTCCAGGAATCGGCGCCTCAATTCTGATATCCTTTGCAGCCAAACTTAATTTTAAGTCATCAGAAAGATTGGTAATTTTGCTAACCTTTACTCCTGGTTCTGGTTGTACCTCATAGCGTGTTACAGAAGGTCCTTGTGTAACATTTACCACCTTTGCATGAACATTAAAATTGGTAAATGTATCATTTAACAGCATAGTCTGCTCTTCAATCCATCCATCCTTTTCTATTTGCAAAATAGGTGGATTCAATAAATTTTCTTCGGGAAAAACGTAATAAGGTAAGTCATTTTGTTCCTCATCTTCTTTTTCTATCATAGACGGAACTACAACTTCTGCCTTCGACTGTGACTCTGGCTCCTCATATATTTTTTTCTCGACTTTTTGATTTGCCAATCGTTTTCTGTCTTTATTTAGCATCAACACATTAAATGGTAAAGGACCTTTACGGGAAGATGTCTTCTTCTCCTCTATTTTCCCCTGGGAAACTTCTTCCTTCTTTTCTTCTACTATTGCTTCATCATTTTCCTGATAAGCTTCTTCTACTACTTCCACTTCTTCAAACTTTAACAATAATTGATCATCATTAAGTTCTTGAACGTCTATTAAACTTTCTTCCTGCTCATTTACTTCCATTTCTGCTTCGCTGGCAAAAATGCTTAGAGAAGCAATATTCTCTACCTCTAGTGCACTATCAGCTTTAGAACTTATTTCTTCATGAAAATATTCCTCAGCTTTTATAGAAAGAGATGAATCTTGCTCCATTATACTGTCCACTGTTACCGTTTCTTGCGCAACAGCTGTCTCAGCCTTATGCAGTTCAACTGTCTCCTCATTAGCATGTTGTTGTCCAGATTCTTGCGGTTCTAGCGACTCTATGTTACTTTCCGCTTCTTGAAGTTCAGGTGACTCTACAACTCTTTCTGCTTCTTGCAGTTCTGCCGCCTCTAAATTCCTCTTCGCTTCTTGTGATTCAGCTAGCTCATCATTCATTCCAGCAAATGTTAGTAGTTCTTCATTTACTCTTATTTCCTTTTGTTCTTTCTGGTTACTGTTCGCTTCTTTCGAAATTCCAACTTTTTTTTCTATTATTGGTCGCGATTCCGTTGTCCTTGTCTCTTTCCTTTCTGGACGATTATATCCATATATCGGAGAAACAACTTCTGTAGCTTTGAAAGGACGATTAGTACTATATGTATTGGATACTTTGTCTTCCTTCTGGTCACTTTTCGTCTGTTCTACATATGGAGGTTTATATGGTTGATCGTTTTCACGCCTATTTTCATGGAAGGCTTGCCTAGGTTCTCTTCTCTTCCTTCTATCCGTCTCTTTCTTATCATCTTTCTCTTCATCTGGAATTAGCGGAAAGCGAAAGTTCCCTTTCGGATATTGATAAATAATCTTTGAATCTATTTCTTTCTTCCATGCCGTAGACTCCATTTTCGGTTGCTGTTCTACTTCAACCGATTCTTCAACTTGGTTCAGCTCCTCTTCTTCACTAGCAAACTGTTTAAATACTTTTTTGAACCAATTCACACGTAATCACTCTTTCTTTCCAATCTCATTACTATTTTAACAGTTATGTTCAGAATTGGGAGCACTATTTTTAACAACTCTCCCTTTCCCTCTTTAGCAGAAAGTTAAACAAAGATAAATTTTCCTCTTTGTTCTTTTTTATTGCCAACACTCCAACAACTCTGGTTCTATAACTAGACTAGATACATTTATCATAGCAATTAAAAAAGAGACACCTTTTGAAAGTTTGTATATCCTAATTGCCTCTTTCATTAAGTCTCTCTTTTTAATTAGGTTAAAACAGGGAACTTATAGAAACATTCTAGCTTTTCCATCCATATAATTGTTATTTTAGTATAAAAATATTTCAATTAGATGTCATTCAAAAGTAAATTATAAATCGATTTGATTACATTGTCCCTATTATCTTTCTCTTTTTTTATTTTTGCCTAAAATAAATATAGGTTCTAATTCGCCATCCTCATATAGGAAAGATAGTGCTGTAATGGGAACTCTTCCGCTTGCAAAGAAACTCATCGTCATTTGAGCTAAGATATCGTATCCTGTTTCATTTCGAATATCACCAATAATTAGTACATCTTGATGGGGAACAGCTACCGTCATTGTGCCTTCACGCTGCTCATACATATCCTTTAAAAAGGCATCATTTAATATTCGACTTGCATCATAGCCATCATTGCTGTTTAAAAAATAAAAAACATTACCAGCAACACTATCTGCTTTTACATTTGTGGATAAAGACCTAACATTAAAAAGAGCCATTTCCTTAATCGAAGTGGCAGACCAATTTTCTTTTTCCATCAATTTCTCATCAATGAGGCGATAGGTATTCCCCATATCCAAAGCATAATAAATTCTAGTTTCTGCCGTATGCTCATCTGTTATAAAGGGAATTTCCTCATTTGATTGTTGAGGAAAAGAAGTGGAACGAATCACAGGAAATATTTTTTTCTCTTTTCCTTCTATTTCTCCATCTTTTTCGATTGCTCCTAAGCCCTGTTCAATATAATAAACAATCTCGTCGACTGCTTTTTCTTTTTTTGTTTCCCATTTTGCAATTATTTCAGGCAAGGAAACGGTAACTCCCTTTCCTGTTGCTTTACTCTCTATACGTACTTGATCTTTTTTACTATCAAATGAAAAAGTTCGATCCTCATTACTTATTCGTTGGATAAGCATATCCTTCATTTTTTTACTTGTCATTTTCATGCTTGTTTCACTTCCGTCCTCTTCAATTTCTTCCTATTTATTATACTCTAAATGATTCGATAATCATCTTTTTAATAGGCAGTTTTTTCTTGTAATCAATGGAAAAAGGTTATCTCCGCTTAAAATATAGCAGTGAACTCCGTCCTTTTCCAAGCTACATTTTATATAGGAGACAACCTTTTATAAGACAAACACTTTTTTACTATTACAGCAAATAAAGAACAAACTCGCTACTGATGCTTTGTAGACTTAATAAGCCTCCACGGTCTTGTTCCGTGTTGAGAATAAGCTAAATCATTCTCTCACTTATTATTTTCTTTATAAAGATTCAATAAATTTTTCAATTTCTTCCTGTGTTTTTCGATCTTTGCTTACAAATCTACCAAGTTCTTTCCCGCCTTCAAAAGCGATAAAGCTTGGAATACCAAATACATCTAGCTCTATACAAGTATCAATAAATTTATCGCGATCGATATGTATAAATGTATATTGATCATATTTCGCTTCAACTTCTGGCATAAATGGTTCGATAAAACGACAGTCTCCACACCATTCTGCTGAAAAAAGAAATATATGTTTCTCTGGACTATTTTTAAGCTCTGCAAATTCTTCTGCTGATTGTAAATGTTTCAATGTAAATGCCCCCTTCATAATATGTACCCTTTCATAAATAGTATCAGAATTATAGCTTCCTCACTACTAATATGCTTTCCTATTGCTTCATTTTTATCAAGCATATTCTACTTAAATTGAGCTAATTTCTAAAGTCCCTCTAGCTCTTATTTTCTTTGATATTCCATTTGACCTAGAAGCAATTCAACAACATGTTCAAACATTGCTGTCCTATTAATCCTGCCGTTTGTGAAGATTCCTATAGCACCTTCTGTTGAGCGAACATTTTCTTTTTGGACATATTCATCCATAACCGGACCTAGTTCTCTTCCTGCAACTAGTTTTGTTTCAATTTCCTTTGGTAGCGGAATTCTTGCTCCACTAGCTATATAGGTGGTTCCATCCTTCCAAACAAGCGCTCCCCAATTAGTTAAAAAGAGAGTGTCATTTGTTCGGTGGACGCCTCCTTCCAAGCCAATCCCTATCTCGCCGGCCCCTTCCTGCAATGCAGCCTTCGCTCGGTTAACGGCCCCTTTGATCGTTTCCTCATCTGAAAATGGCTGTTCGCTTACCCCAGAGCTCACATTAAATGTAGCAAACTCTATAGCCGTATCTTTTTCTAAACAGTTTTTTACTGCTTTTACTTTTGCTTTATTATTGGTGCCAATACAAACTTTCACTTTGCTTCACTCCTAATATCATGACAAAATAGTTTATAAAAAGAGAGTGGGACATAAGCATTTCAACCAAATCTAACCCCGAACAATTATACGTACACACTAAAAAAAATTCGTATAATTGTTTGTGTTTTTTTATTATTTTAAGAAAAAAGGTATGTGGTAATCACCCGCAGCCTGAATACACTTCGCTTTCCATGGGGCGAGCGCCAAGCCTCCTCGTTCCTGCGGGGTCTTGGACTTTCTCGCAGCTCCCATAGGAGTCTCCGTGTATTCAGTCTGCTCCATTTAGTTTCTTTTGAAAAAAACGTTGGAACGAAATACTCTTTAAAAACGGAGTGAAATGGAGTGGAAGACACTCAACTCCTGCGGGAAATAGAGCAAAGCCTAAGACCCCACAGGCTTGCAGTGACCCCTAAAAGTTAGACGCAGTTATTTCATTAGGCAACTTGTTGAAAATGAGTTCGGTATTGTACCGGACTCATTTTGAATTTTCCCTTTAACCGTTTTCTATTATAGTATTCTATATATTTTTCTAATTCTAGTTTAAAGTGGTTCACACTTTCAAATTCCTTAAAATAAAGGAGTTCTGACTTCAGTATCCCAAAGAAGTTTTCCATTACAGAGTTATCGTAACAGTTCCCTTTACGTGACATACTCTGTTTAATCCCTTTTGCTTGAAGCAAGTTGCGATATTGTTTCATTTGATAATGCCAACCTTGGTCGGAATGCATGAGTAATTGATGCCTTTTTGGTAAGGATTCTAATGCTTTTTCTAACATGTCCGAAACTAATGAATACGTTGGTCGAGAACCGATGGTATACGTAATAATTTCCCCATTAAATAAATCTAATACAGGCGATAGATACAGCTTTTCCCCAAATAACTTGAATTCTGTAATATCTGTTACCCATTTTTCATTTGGTGCGTCCGCACTAAATTGACGGTCTAAATGATTTGGCGCAATTTTACCGACTGTGCCTTTATAAGATTTATATTTTTTCATCCTCACTAGACATTTTAAACCCAGCTCTTTCATGATTCGTTGAACCTTTTTATGATTTACTTTTTTTCCACGATTCACTAGCTCATCCCGAATACGTCGGTATCCGTAACGACCTTGATGTTCTTCATAAATGGCTTGGATTTCTCTTTTTATATCGGTGTCTGGATCAGGTCGATTCATTCGTTTTACTAAATCATAATAGGTGCTGCGTGGAATGCCAGCGAGTTTTACGAGTGACTTCACCGAATACTTATGCCTTAACTCATAGACTACTTGTGCTTTGTCTTGTTTGGTGATTTTTCCTTGTTTTGAACTAAGGCATTCAACTTTTTTAAATACTCATTTTCCATTTCCAGTTGTTTTATTCGATCTTCTAGTGCTTCAAAAGAACGATCAGTAGAACTTTGTTTATTTGAATCTTTTTTCATGGATAGACGCCCCTGTTCCTGTGACTGAAGGGCCTCTATCCCTTGTGTTTCAAACTTTCTTTTCCAAACAGCTAGAGTGGAATGCGCTGGGATATTAAAAATAGCTGCCGTTTCACATAGAGAAGTACCATTTTCAGTCATATATTGTAGTACTTCTAGTTTAAACATTTGTGTATAACTTGTACAACGTTTCATCAATGCCTCTGCACCATTGTAGTTGTATTGTCTTACCCATTTAACAATCGATTTGTGATCTATTCCAATTGATTTTCCAATTTCTCTGTAACTTTCTTTTCCGCTTAAATAGCGAGTTACGGCTTGTAGCTTCATTTCCGCAGTAAATTTGGACAAAAAAACTGCACCTCCAATTATTTGATATGCTCCCCAATAAGTAGACAGGTTAAAAAAATAAATCTGTTTAGTTATTGGGGAGATTTTTTTATGAAAAAATATAGTCACTCTAAAGAAGAAAAATTAGAGATTTTAAATTTTTATAATAATAGCCATTTTACTCTTAACGAAGTTTCAGAATTATATAAAGTAAATACTAGAACAATCAAAGATTGGCAAAATAATTATCTATTTTTTGGAGAAGACGGTCTTGAAAGACAAACAAACCACAATAATTATTCTAAAGAAGTAAAATTGGGAGCTGTTCAAGACTATATATCGGGTAAATACTCATTAAGAGAGACCGTTAGACGATATAAACTTTCAGGTACAACCGTTTTAAGAAATTGGATTAAAAAGTATACTAGTCATAGTGAATTAAAAGATTCGGGTAAAGGAATGAGCCAAACTATGACTAAGGGAAGAAAGACTACGATAAAAGAGCGTATTGAAATTGTACAAACTTGTATTGCTCAGGGGAAAAGCTACAGAATTGTAGCTGAACAATATGAAGTTTCTTACCAACAAGTATATCAATGGGTAAAGAAATATGAAGAAAAAGGTGTGCAAGGATTACAAGACCGTCGTGGCCATACAAAAGCAGAAGAAGAATTAAGTAATGAAGCTAAACTACGTTTAGAAATCCAACGGATAGAACGTGAAAATGAACGATTACGTGCAGAAAATTTATTCTTAAAAAAGTTAGAGGAAATAGAAAGGAGGCATCGTTAACCAAAACTCGTAATACTAACCGATATGTCGTAATCAAGGAATTAGCTACGAATGGATCACTATCTATCGTTTTATTATGTAAAATAGCTGGTGTTACACGTGCTGCTTATTATAAATGGCTAAAACGTCAACCATCCAAAAGAGAAGTTGAGAATGAACAACTCCTAGAATCAATCAAGTTACTTTATAAGCAAGTAACTGGCATTTATGGGTATCGTCGTATCACACTTACTATCAATCGTCATCGTGAAAATAATAATTTGCCGAAGGTTAATAAAAAACGTATTTATCGTTTAATGAAATTGTGTCGATTGAAATCGGTTATTCGTCAAAAACGAAAAAAATATCGTAAATCTACTTCTAATTATGTTGCAGAGAATATACTTAGTCGTGATTTTAATGCCGAAAAGCAAAATCAGAAATGGTGTACTGATGTTACAGAATTAAAATATGGTAATGGTAAAAAGGCATATTTAAGTGCCATTATTGACCTATATGACAAATCAATTATTAGTTATATATTGGGACATTCAAATAATAACAAACTTGTCTTTCAAACTATAGTACCGGCCATACAAAGTTTAAAAGAAGATGAGCATCCACTAATACATAGTGACCGTGGCTATCAATATACTTCAAAGTTCTTTAAACAAATAATAGATAATGCTGAAATGGTGCATAGTATGTCCAGAGTGGGACGTTGTATTGATAACGGACCAATCGAGGCTTTTTGGGGTACGCTTAAATCTGAGAAATACTACCTGAACAAATATGATACATATGCGACACTTGAAGAAGCGATTCATTCCTATATTGCATTCTATAATTTAGAGCGTTATCAAGAAAGATTAAACGGCATGAGTCCCTTAGAATTCAGGAATCAAGCCGTTTAAGGTATTTTTATTATTTCCACTGTCTACTTGACAGGTAGCACTTCAATTGTAGATAGTGTCTAACAATTGGGGTGCAGTTCAGCTTGCCGAGGAGGCTTAGGTTGCTCCCCGCGGAAAGGGAGTGTCTGTAACGCAATGGAACGAATTGGGTTCACCACTAAATTAGAGATTGTTCGTCTTTATCCATTATTTATTTTGCTTTGTCCCACCCTCTTTGATTAAATTTTTTATATGCATTATTTTAAAAATAGTTTTGGTTATTATTGATTTGCACGCAGTGTTTCGATGGTTGTATGATCCGTTGTTTTTACTAATTTAGTTACCAGTTCTTTTGCTGCCGCATAATCATCGATGTGGATAATAGAAGCACTTGTATGAATATAACGTGAGCATATGCCAATAACAGCGCTAGGTACACCATTGTTTGAAATATGAACCTGTCCCGCATCCGTTCCGCCTGGTGAAATAAAGTACTGGTAGGCAATATTATTAGATTCCGCTGTATCTAAAATAAATTCTCTCATCCCTTTATGCATAACCATCGTGGCATCATAAATGCGTAACAATGCTCCTTTTCCAAGCTGACCAAATTGATTTTTATCACCAGAGGCATCATTTGCAGGACTTGCGTCTAAAGCATAAAATACATCTGGCTTAATCATATTAGCTGCAGTTCTAGCTCCTCTAAGACCTACTTCCTCTTGCACAGTAGCCCCAGAATACAAGATATTCGGAATCTCCTCTCCTTGAAGATTCTTTAACAATTCAATCGCTAAACCACAACCATAACGATTATCCCAGGCCTTTGCCATAATTTTCTTTTCATTAGCCATTGGCGTAAATGGACAAATTGGCACAATCATTTGACCAGGCTTAATCCCAATTTTCAATGCATCTTCCTTATCATCCGCTCCGATATCGATCAGCATATTTTTTATATCCATTGGTTTACTTCTTAATGCTTCGTCCAATAGATGTGGAGGAATCGAACCGATTACCCCAGTAACAGGTCCTTTATTAGTTATAATCTGTACTCTTTGTGCTAAAAGGACCTGACTCCACCAGCCACCGATAGGCTGAAAACGAATCATTCCGTTATCCGTGATTGCAGTAACCATAAAACCAACTTCATCCATATGTCCGGCAACCATAACAGTTGGTCCATTTTCCGTTCCTCTTTTCACCCCAAAAATACTGCCAAGGTTATCTTGCACGATTTCATTTGTATAAAGACTTAATTGTTCTTTCATAAATTTTCGAACTTGGTGTTCATTTCCAGCTACTCCCGGAAGTTCCGTTAATGTTCGAAACATATCTAATGTCTGTTGTTCCATTCTAGTTAAACCCCTTTAATTACTATGTATTTTGATAATATATTTATTGTACCGAAATATCTAACTGCATACCACTACTTTCCTCTAACCAATTAGAAATTATCCACTTTAAAACTTAGAACCAGTACTCAGGCAGAAATCGGCTAATCATTTCTTCTATCATATAAATTAGTTATAATAACAATATCTACTTTTTTGTAGCTCGAAGTATTTAGCCTAATACAAAAAAATACGACACAAAACATAAGGAGTTCTATTATGAATTGGAAACATATCATAGGCGGTGTTGTGGCAGGACTAGCCGCAAGCTATATCGTGAAAGAAGTCATTGTTAAAAATAGTAGTCTTTCGGGTGACCAGGTCTTATCTTTAGCTAAAACTGCTTTTAAAGAAAAGGGACCGATTAACGGATCTTGGATAAATATGGAGAAGGAAATACTTCATACGCAAGCATCTTCCCTTACCGTTTATAGAGGTGGTATCACTCGCATGAACGGTGACACACAAGAAGTATATGAATTCATTTCAGATAGTGAGACAGGCAGGATTCTTGATGTTAATCAATTAACCTAACTGTATTTTAGCAGCTGGGACAAAGCAATTTTAAAAGAATAAAAAAACCCAACCAATGATACGAAATATTTTTGAAATCTTCGTATCATTGGTTGGGTATATCTTGGCTGGAAAGGTTACGTCTCCAACCTCTTTTACTCTTATTTAAATTGCACTTCACAACGATAAATTCTATTTCCTCGATTGGAAAATTTCTCTTCATATTCAGTCATGATATTGCCCTCATAATCGCTATTATGCAAATCAAGGCTTACATATTTTAAAAGCATACCATATTCAGAAAAACTCTTAAGAGAGTATTCAAATAACCCTTGGTTATCTGTTTTAAAATGCACTTCCCCTTTATCAATGAGAACTGATTGATATGAATCCAAGAACGTTTTATACGTAAGTCTTCGTTTTTCGTGTCTTGTTTTTGGCCAAGGATCGGAAAAATTTAAATAAACTCGTGCAATTTCTCCTTTTTCAAAATAATCCTTAAGCTTTTCTGCATTTATATTCATTAACTTCAAGTTTGGTACTTCTGCTTCAATTAATCGATCTAACGCAGAAACAATGACACTTTCCTGAAGTTCTACGCCAATATAATTAATAGAAGGATTTGCTTTTGCCATTTCTGTGATAAATCTACCTTTTCCAGTACCAATCTCAATATGGATCGGCCCTTTTTGACTAAATGCCTGATCCCATTTCCCTTTCCAATCTTCCGGGGTTTGGATAACATATTGCGGATATGCACTTAATTTATCTTTCGCCCATGGTTTATGTCTTAATCGCATGTGGACACTCCTTATTAATAACTATCGTTTCAAACAATATCATGCATTATACATCGATGCAATACTCTTTTCTTGGCAATTGATTTTTTTGAAGGATAAATTTACATTAGGAACATTTGTATAAAGAAAAAAAGAATTCACAACCTATAAGTGAATTCCTTAACTGGTATTTGAAAAGAATGATTTTACTCTTTTCATACTAGAACCTATAGAAAGGGTGTTCTATGTATGCCTATAAACCATGAGCATCAACTAGCATTATTAGCCGATATTCTCAGTAATCAACAAACAGATTGCTGTGGATCTGTAGCAGAATGCGAACAGATCGAAAGATTGATTACTTCTTTAAGAACCAATGATCAAATTGATCAAAATATCCTTCCGATTTTAGAGGAAGTACACCTTTACAGCAAGCAAGGAGTCAATGCCTCCAATTTAGACAATCATATTCATTCACACCAAGACCAATTGTCGCAATGGGTAGATGGAATTAACAATTTATCTTAAAAGATAAATGGACGATTAATCAATGTCATGTAAAAATTGCATCCATTTTTGCATTTCGCTAAATCGGCCTTTTTTCTTATACCAACGTATGGAATTAATCGTTTGAGCAATAACATACCATTTCATTCTTAAGGATAAATGATCGGTAAGTTCATACCCATAAGTATGTAACCAATTTTTCCAATCTTCCTTTGGAATGTACCAATAAAGTAACATACCTAAATCAATGGCTGGATCTGCAATCATTGCACCATCCCAGTCAATTAAATACAACTGGTTGTCTTCAGAAAGCAGCCAGTTGTTATGATTTACATCACAATGACAAACGACATGCTCTGTTGTTTTGATAAACGGAAGATTATCCTCTAAAAATTGGATATATCGAATGATATCTTCGTTATCTTTTAATTCATCGTCTATTTCTGCTTTTATGACTGACAAAATCATTTCAGGATGAAAAGATGTTTTACCCAGTCTTTTGAGCATCTCTAATAAAGGCTTAGAGGTATGAATTTTTTTGAGTAACATGGTTACTCTTTCATCCGTCATATCCGAATGACTAAATTCTCTACCAATCAGCCATTGCTGGGCAGTAAAAACATCTCCGTTTTCAAATCTTTTTGTCCAAACAAGTTTTGGGACAATTCCTTCTGCTGACAGCACAGCTAAAAATGGAGAAGAATTTCGTTTTAAAAAAAGCTTCTGTCCATTATTTTGTGCAAAAAAGGCTTCGCCTGTTTCTCCACCTGCAGGAGTTATTTCCCAATCTTGCCCTAATAAATGTTCCAAAATTGTTCACCTACTATATATTATGCTCCAAAAAAAAGATGAGAAATTCCTGTTTGAGTCTTTTTTGTCCTAAATTTGTAGGAAGAACAAACAAAAATGGTTATTAGCTATTCATCAATTATAGTAAATTATACTCATCGTACAGCTATCAATCTTTAACTAGCACATATGTGCCTAAAATTTAATGAGATAAAAAAGAAAAAGGACATAGTATCCATACAATTATACTATGTATCCAATATTTCCAATCATTTTATATTAAATTTTACTTAAATACTTATTTTTAATTGAAAGTTTCTCATTTAAATATTATCTCTTATTTCATTTTTTAGTCAAGTGAATCTCCAGTTAAAATAAATATTTCTCTTAAAAAATATCGGATTCTCCTATTAAGAACATCTCTCGTTAAATTCCCACTATTCAGGCAATAGTATTCTCACTTGCCAAATAGCATGCTATTTGGCAAGTATCGTTACACTACTTGGGTTAACTATTAGGCTGTCTCCATGTATTGTTGGATAGTCCTCTTCATATACAATTCCGTCTTCCACAAGTATCTTCCATTCATTTTCCGGACAAAAGCCTTTCTCTGCAGAATCATTACCATTTATCAATACGATGATAGTTTTCCATTCTCCAAATTGCTGCAAATCATTTAAACAATACTGGATAACTTCATTTGCTTGCTGATTTATAGTTACATGTTTTTGGATTTCCTCCACAGATCGTAACCGGAAAGCACGATTATTTTTTCTTAGGGAAATTAATCCTTTTATATAGTCAACATTTCTTAAGAATTGGTCTTTTCTATTCCAATCTAACTGATTAATCTCATCAGGCGATTGATAACTATTTTCCACACCAAATTTTGTGCGAAAAAATTCCTGTCCCGAATGCAAGAAAGGGATTCCTTGACTTAGAAGAACAAGAGAAGTTGCCAGTCGGTGTTTTTTACTCTTTTCTTCATCTGATGCATCTGGAAAGCAAATATCGATTTTATCCCATAAGGTATGATTATCATGTGATTCTACATAGTTTACAGATTGCCCTGGTTCAAAAAACATGCCACCTTCTTTATAGATTCCAACGCTACCAGCTAATAATTCAGCAATTTCTCCTTTATATTGCTTATTTCCAAGCGCGTACCCTCGATCATATTTATCAAAGGTGCTCCCCTTTATTTTATCTCTAAATTGATCATTAAACTGGCCAATTCTAGGCAATGATTGTTGATTAGCAATAATGGCTTTCTTGTCATGATTGATGGGGGTTGCAAGATCCCAGCCTTCTCCAATAATTAAGATGCTCTTATCAACATTATCACAAATTGTCCGGACTTCATTCATTGTTTGGCAATCAAGTATTCCCATCAAATCAAAACGTAATCCATCTATTTGATATTCCTCTATCCAAAAACGAACGGAATCGACAATAAATCTCCTTACCATCGATCGTTCAGAAGCAATGTCATTCCCTACTCCAGTTCCATTTGCTGGCATACCATGCTTATCATAGCGGAAGTAATAACCTGGAACGATTTTTTCAAAAGAGGAATCTTCCTTTTTATAGACATGATTATATACAACATCCAAAATGACACGAATGCCTTGTTCCTGTACAGCATGAATCATTTCTTTCAATTCATTAATTCTTACATAAGGATCCATTGGGTTTGTTGAGTAACTGCCCTCTGGAACATTATAATGGGAAGGGTTATAGCCCCAATTGTATTTTTTCAGCACCTCTAGCTCATCAATTTCTTCAAAGTCATGTACTGGGAGGAACTCTATATGGGTGACGCCTAAGTCTTTAATATAGGTTAGCCCTGACAGATTGTTTTGGGGCGTTTGCGTATTCAATTCTGCCACTCCAACATATTTGCCCTTTTGCTGAATTCCACTGTCAGGATGTATCGTTAAATCGCGTATATGCGCTTCGTAGATGATACTATCTACATCCTGTTCTAACGGCGGCAAGGCTGGTTTCTGCCTTTTGGTTTTATTTAAGTCAACGATTACTCCTGTTTCCCCATTTACAGAAACAGCGACAGCATATGGATCAATCGCTTCTTTCCATTCCAAGTTAATAAGGACTAGATAGCTGTAATAATAACCTTCCAAATCTGCTAAATAGGTTGTTTTCCAAACACCTTTTTCTTGTCTTTCCATCTCTACAATCCGTCTTTCCTTACTAGATGGATCTGGAGATTGCAGCACTAATTTCACTTGTTGGGCAGTGGGAGCCCACAGATAGAAAGTGCACTGATCGGAAGCATAATGAACACCTAGTGGTCCATCATAATAAAACTCCTCATCAAATAAAGGTGTTCTGATAACCGCACCTATCTGTAAATCTGTCACACCTTTATTTCCATCTTCGACTTCATATTTTTGCCCGATCTGTATCTTATTATGCGTACGGCATTTGTACTTGACGAAATGCTGCATTTTTTCTTTGGATTCAATCACAAGATTAGTAGCTTGATTAGTCCCTCTTAATATAAATGATGTTGATTCCCCTTGGAAATACGAATAGGGAAGTAGAACAGTTATTAATGACATTTCATCTAAATAGGCAAAGAAACTCCTTCTTATCGATAACAAATCCCTCAACTCCCTTTTCTCATGAACATCTATCTATTCTCAACTTCCCCATTATTGCTTATGATTCCTCTGTATCCCATTCATACCTTCTTTTTGCATTCGTCAAACCATAATGTAAAAGACTTTCTGCTGCTTTTAATTGAATTGCTTTAATTGGTGAATGGTTATTTCTCATTTTATGAAACCATTCTTCATAGTTTCTTTTTTCGATAATTTTCAAATCATATGGTGGTGCTGGAAAATCAACATAGCCATTTCGGGTAAGGATTACTTTTTGTACAGGTAAAGTAATGTCATACTTTTCTAGAATACCCTTTACAATTTTCTCTGTTCTGTTTATAGATATGACAGGACTAAGAATCTTTTTCTCCTTATCCCCCTTTTTTTTAAGCCAAAATTTATCATTCGAACCAACAAATACGGCTGAGTTCTCTGCTTCAAGAACATGTATACACCAAACATCTGTTGGTGTAACTATAATGGTGTCCAATTCAACAGGAGCATTCTTCAATTGAAATAGCGGTTGATAGAGAACCAAAAAGGTATCTGGGAATCTTTGCAAGAAATATTTTAATAAATCATCATAATAAAGTGTTTTTTTTACTTTTGACATTTCTGTGAGCGTAGAACTGGCCCATTTGAGCTGAAATTCAAATAATTGATTTAGAAACTGCTGTTTTAACTCATCGATTGATTGTGGATGTTTATATTTTTTGGCATCGTAATCGAAGTCTAGTTCTTCTTCATCTTCTTCCTTTTTTTCGCTTTCATTTATTTTTGCCGTTTCTGCATCTTCCAACTTATTTCGATTTAAGATGGTTTTCTTTACTCTTTCCAGCAAAGTCGGTTTTTCCATTAACCAGTTGTCTTCTATTGGATTCTCTATGTAAAAGAGACTTCTGTCTTTAGTATCAAAAGCTCTCTTTAATCCTGTCCACTGTTGTTTTTTTAAACGAACAAAACGTGATGGATACAAGACGATGTTCTGCTCATATCGCGAAACATAATCTTGCAATTTGATTAACTGCGCCAAGCTTTTCCCCCCCTATATTACAATGTTTCTATTGCTTGTAATTATGAAAGCTGTAACTATTTATTATCTCATATTTGGGTATTTTATCCATATGCGTTTGAAACAGATGAATGCTATCAACATTAGAAATAAAATTTTTAGGCATTGAAAACTCGTTTAACTCCCGCTCTGAAAAGATGGTGTCTTCCTTCCATTTTCTCGCTAAAGTCAAATGTGGATGAAATGGCCGTGTTTCTAACTGAAAACCAGCCTTGCTGCTTACAGCAAAGACCTGATTTCTTAACTCAACCAGTTTCTGCTCTTCTTTCATCCCTGCCCAGAAAATCCGCGGATTTTGTCGCTGACCGAAAACACCCAAATGATCTATATGTATTTGAAAATTAGTACTTAAAGGAGATGATTGATTTAAAAGAACATGTAACTTTTTCTTTTGTTCATCGGAGGCATTTCCTAAAAAGGCAAGTGTAATATGATAATCTAAAGGATGCACCCATTTCTTAAAAGGAAATTTTAGTTGTAACTCTTTTTGTATCTTTTCTATTTCATTTATAACTTGTACATCTGGCTTAATACCAATAAAGTAATGAGGAATAGTTGTCTTCATATCTAATCTTCCTTTTAGCTTTTTTCTCCAGATTGTTATTTCCTCATAAAATTCATTAAATTCTGGCCTCTCTTAACGCACGGCCTTGTATTTCCTTTATAAGAAACATACTTTACGGAGAACAGCCTGTCTTTGTTTTGTTATAGCTCCTAGTAACTTTATTCTATTATATAACCTATCGGATTAATTTTAACCGTATCTGTGTACGATATTTTAGAAATATATATGCTTACTATACCTTACTTTCCATTGAATTACTTTCTTAAAAAAATGAGTTGTCTCAGAAACATAGCTATTAGCCAGTCTGAAACAACTCTTTTTTATTTTTATAAGCAAAAACTAATTGCTTATTTGTCCACACTCACTAATGATTGCATCAACAAATAAATTTTGGAGTTTTTTTGTCATTTCTCCAACTTCCCCTTCCTTGACGGGGACATTATTCACAGAAACGATTGGTGTTACTTCGGAAGTTGTACTGGATAAAAAAACTTCGTCAGCATCGATTAAATCTTCGATAGAAAATGCCTTTTCTTCAACCTCAATCCCATTTTCGCCACATATTTGAATAATTTTTTGTCTAGTAATTCCATTTAATATAAATTGATTTGCTTCGTGTGTTTGAATCTTTTCGCCATTAACAATCCAAATATTTGAAGAGCTACCTTCTGTTACAGATAACTCTCTATACTGGATGCTTTCATAACAATCTGCTTCTGCAGCTTTTTGTTTCGCCATTACGTTTCCAAGCAAATTTAAACTTTTTATATCACATCGTGACCATCTAATATCTTCTACGGTAATGGTACTGACACCATTTTCCAGATTATCAAGTGGTCTATTTAATGTTTTAGTATAAGCTACAAAGGTTGGAGTAACTGCTTCTGTTGGGTAGCTATGATTTCGCGGGCTCACGCCTCTTGTGAATTGCATATAAAGGATACCGGTGCTTAATGAGTTTTTTGCAATTAACTCTTCTAAAAGATTAGTTAATTCTGAGATGGAATAAGAAATAGCTATGCCTATTTTCTCGCTGCTTGCAGATAATCGTTCTAGATGTTCCTTCGCCATGAACATTTTACCATTGTACACACGGATTACTTCATATATCCCATCGCCAAACTGATAACCTCTATCTTCAATATCTACTTTCGCTTGTTCTCTTGGTATAAACTCCCCATTCATTAACACCATTCTCATTTTCTCTTCTCCTTTAATAAAACATTATTTAGCTAATTCATATATTGCTTGTGCATAAATAGCAGTTGCCTTCAACAAATCTTCTATATACATATATTCATCTTTTTTGTGCGCAATATCTTCTCTTCCTGGAAAGAGTGGTCCGAAAGCAACTCCTTTTTCTAGCGACCTAGCATAAGTGCCTCCACCAATTGATAAAAGCTTCGCCTTTTCACCAGTTTGCTCTTCATAGACTTTGCTTAGTGTCTGAATTAATTCAGAGTCTTTTTCTACATAATGCGGTTTAGAATCCGTGAAATTTTCCAAGCTGAAATTATGTTCTGCTAGTAATTTTATTAATTTTTCTTTTGTTTGATCCATATCATTGGTAACAGGATAACGTACTGTCTGTCCTATTTTCCCACCATGATCTGACTGATAATCCAATATCCCAGCATTTAATGTCAGCTCTCCTGTTATCTCATCCTCAAAATCGATACCAAGTTTTTTCCCTCTAGAGTCATTCACAAAGAAGTTTCTTACAAATTGAAAATAATGGTCCGCTTTTTCATCCAATTCTAACTCTACGAGAAAATCAGCCAGCTTTAATCCAGCATTTATGCCATTATTAGGCTCTAGACCATGTGCTGAAACTCCCTCTAATTCTAATACTAAATCGCCATTGTCAACTAAATAGCGGCCAGGGATATTTTCAAGTTTCAAATAATTTTGATATCGTTGAATAATCTCCGTTTGCTCTCCTTCTTTGACTTCTAACACAGCTTGCGCAAAGTCTGGGACCATATTATATCTTCTACCTGATGAAAAACAGAGAATTTTAACTTCACCCGAATCGCTAGATGCTTCCGTGTATTTTTGTACAATGTCAAAATCAGAAATTCCTTTTTCCGCATAAATAATCGGAAAATCTGCATCAGGAGCAAAGCCGATTGTAGGCATACTTTCTTCTTGAAAATAAGTCTCTACACATCTCCAATCACTTTCTTCATCGGTTCCAATAATCATTCGAACCTCTTTCGTTAAGGGAAGGTGCAGCTCCTTCACAATTTTCATTGCATAGTAAGCAGCCATTGTAGGGCCTTTATCATCTAAAGCGCCTCTTGCGAATATTTTCCCATCGCGAATCTCTGCCTTGTAAGGATCACTTGTCCATCCATCTCCCTCAGGAACAACATCTACATGGCAAAGAACCCCAACGCTTTCTGTTCCCTCACCATAAAGTAAATGTCCAGCAACATTTTTTACATTCTTACTAACAAAACCATCTTTTTCACCCAAGGATAGCATATAGGTTAATGCTTCTTTCACACCTTTTCCAAAAGGTGCATCCTCTGTTGCATTTTCTTCATCTAATACACTCTTAATTTGCAACAGCCCTTGCAAATCCTTAATAAAACTATCTTTACGATTATGTACTTCATTTAACCAATCAATTGAACTCATAGCTGCCTCCTTGCAAGCTTATAAATATATTATAGGAAAAACATATCATAAAACGCTTTATATGAAAAATAAAAGCTTTAAATCCCTATTCCACTAAATTATCATTAAGTATAGTATACCTTTTATTAAAAACAAAGCTATACTTATTTAATCTAGCATATGGAAGGAATGTATTTAATTGGGATACGTAGAAGATTTAAGAAAGCTTGTCGGAAAAATGCCTATTATTCTTGTTGGAGCAGTAGTTATCCTGTTCGATAAAGATCAGAAAGTACTTTTGCAAGAGAGAAAACATCCTAAACATGTGTGGGGTTTACCTGGTGGATTAATGGAATTAGGAGAAAGCACAGAAGAAACAGCAAAACGAGAAGTTTTCGAAGAAACGGGTCTGCAAATAACGAATCTTCAATTATTATCCGTTTATTCTGGGAAAGATTATTTTGCGGTGGCCGCAAATGGGGACCCTTTTTACACCGTAACAACTGCCTACTGCACTTCAGAATATGAAGGAAAGCTCAAAAATGATCAAGAGGAGGCATTCAGTCTCCGATATTTCAATTTAGATGAACTACCAGAAAAAATGGTCGGCAGCCATAGAAGAATGATTGAAGACTTTAAAAAGAATTTAAAGAGAATTTAAAAAACCTTATCCCGTTTTATTTTTTTATTTCATTTGGTTTATCAACCACAAAAATCGGGAAAGAAAGTTATTTACTAACTTTTCGCATTTTTATTCATATCATAAACATAAATCCCATATGATGAATGTAAAGAAACCCTGCAGGGGGTGGTAAATAAATACATAAATAAGCAAATATTTTGTAAATTAACGCAAATAATGTAGAATATATTAGTAAATAGGGGTACAATATTTATATAGAATTTCATTCTATTAACTATTTCACTATTTATTTAACCAGTTGAAAAGGGGTTGTCTGTGGAAAAGAAAATTACATACGCTTGAAGATTTTACTCTTCAAATAAGCTGTCGGTCGCTGGAATTTGCCAAAGGTTTGAAAAAAGGATAGGGAGTGGTTTATTGAAACCTTCAACTAACCGGATGTTAAACCGTATCAAATCCGTCTACATGTTTATTAGTAAGCGTGGAACTGTCACAACACAAGAGCTAGTGGAGGAATTTGGTATTACTCCGCGAACGATTCAAAGAGATTTGAATGTGTTAGCTTATAATGACTTGGTACAAAGTCCAAGTCGTGGAAAATGGACAACAACTAGAAAAAAAGTAAAAATGACATCCTAAAACGAATGGAACGAACTTAAGTTTAAAATTTGTTTAATAAAAAGCAAAAACCTTACTAGATTTTCAGGAAAGGATTGATATTTTCCTAAAATCCAAGTAAGGTTTTTACTTTTACTCCACTAATATGAGCTATTATAGCCATATTCTAATTATTTACTTCATAGTTTCTTAACAGCTCTATTTCTTCTTCTGTCAACTCCCGATATTCTCCAAGCTCTAGTGTTTCATCCAGTTCCAATGGTCCCATGGAAATCCGCTTTAAATAAACAACTTTTTTCCCAACACTTTCAAACATTCTTTTCACTTGATGAAATTTCCCTTCTGAAATCGTTAGTTCAATATCAGAAGTTTCGCCAGCTTTTAATATTACTAGGTGACCAGGCTTCGTAAGGTATCCATCATCTAAAACAACGCCCTTTTTAAATGCCTCGATATCCTCTTCGCCTACTTTCCCACTTATAACGGCAAAGTACGTTTTCGGAACGTGTTTTTTGGGAGATAATAAACGATGTGCTAATTTGCCATCATTTGTGAGCAGAAGTAAGCCTTCTGTATCCTTATCCAACCTTCCTACAGGAAATGGATTATAAACGGAATCCTCTATTTGCAGAATGTCTACCACTGTTTCTTCTCTTGTATCTTCAGTTGCAGAAATAATGCCAGGTGGCTTATTCATCATTAAGTAAATAAACTCTTTGTATTCGACTATTTCATTATTTAACGATACTGCATCCTTTTCCGGATCTACTTGATGCTTAGCATCTTTAATAATTACATCATTTACTTTTACTGCCTTATTTTTCAGGAGCATTTTCACTTCTTTTCTACTTCCGTACCCTAAATTAGCGAGCATTTTATCTATTCGCATATAAACTCAACCTCTATCTATTATTTCTATTTTTAAAGGCTCTTTTCCTATTATTTAAAAGCTTACTTCCTACTGTTTCTCCTAAATTAAAAAGGAAGTCTTAATTTTTGTTTTATTTTATTAGCTTGCTCTCCAAAAATGCGATAAATCAATTTAGAGCGGTAAGCTAAATATACGTACATGAGAACTCCAAAAATAGCTACAATAACAACCATTAATAAAGAAGCTACAACGGACTCTGTTGATAAAAATAACCGGAGTAATGAATAGACAATATTTGTTACAATATACATCATTACCGAAAATCCAATGATGAGAATGCTTCTTCGAATAACTATTTTATAGGAATAATTTGCGTATGCCTTTATTACCCCTAAATTAATGAGGATAGATACTGTATACCCTAATGAAGTTGCAAGGATAGCGCCATTTGTTTCCCATCTTTCTATAAACGGGATATTTAAACTTAATTTAATTAAAATCCCTACTAATAAACTTAATATAGTAAATCGTTGCTCATTTAACCCTTGTAAGATGGACGCGGTAACTGGATAAAGGGAAAAAAGAATGGCAACAGGAGCATACAATCTTAGCACTTCTGCACCCATTAGAAGATCTTCTGTCCCATAAAACAACCGATACACTGGCTCTGCTAGAACAGAAAGACCAATACATGCGGGCAACGTAATAAATAATAAGACTTGGAAAGTTTGATTTAAGTTTGTGGCAAGATCGGTATGATCCTCTTTTATAAAGGCTCTTGTAATCATTGGAATTAATGCCATCGAAAAACCAGTTGCAAGCGATACGGGAATAATAATGATTTTATGGGTTTGGTAATTAAAAATATTTAAGGCAGTTTCAGAGATTGAACTTAGCCCAATACTACTCATCGCACGGTTAAAAGTAACGGTATCGATTGCCTGAAATAACGGATTCGCCACTCCCACGAAAACAAATGGAGCAGCAGACAAGAGAATTTCTTTATACATAGAGCGCAGACGAATATCTGTCTGCATGCCTTTATCATATAATAAAAGATTATCATACTCATCTTTACTTTTTCGCCAATACAATAACAGCACAGCAAGTCCACCTATTGCACCGACAAATGCTGCAAAAACGGAAATACTGACTGCAGTAATCAATTTTCCTTTTAATATAAACAGAACAATTGCTGATCCGCCAAGTAAGAAAACAATCCGAACAATCTGCTCGATTACTGTCGAGACAGCTGAAGGTGCCATTGCATCATGCCCTTGAAAAAAGCCTCTGATTAAACTCATAAATGGAACGACAATCAATGCGAAGCTTACTGCACGGATAACTGTTGTAACCTGCCCTACGGTTGAGGTCAAGTCATCATCTGATATAATAAGCCCTGCTAAAAAGGGAGCTGCTGCATATAAAGCTAAAAAAGACAGGACCCCACTTGCCAGCATGATCACTAATCCTGACTTAAATAATCTTCTTCCTACTTTATATTCTCCCATTGCATTATATTTCGAAATAAATTTACTTACAGCCAATGGAATACCAGCTGTTGCAATACTTATTACAATAGTATAAGCTACATAAGAATATTGATATAGCACTGTCCCTTGTTTTCCGACAATCATATTGAATGGTATAACATAAAATAACCCTAACGCTTTGGATATAATGGTCCCAAGTGTTAAAATAAATGTGCCTTTAAGCAATTTTGATGACATAAAATCCCTTCCTTAAACGAAGCTCTCTTAAAACGTTACACAAATAAGTATTTTACCACGAAAATAGGTAATAAAATATATTCGATTAAAAGTAAATATGAACATTTTCTAACACACTATTAGTAGTGTACCCTTTCTTAAAAAGAAACGCTACTTTTAATAAAGAGCATGATGCGGTTATGGATTACTATAAAAGGAAAGAATCCCCTTTTTTAAAATTAGTGGCTAACAGACATATTCCTTTATAAGATAGATAGATAGATAGATACAAACTAAAATAATAACAAAGAAAACGACACTTTTTCAAGAAAGTAGGATGTAATATGCAATATGATGTAATCGTGATTGGCGGAGGACCATCAGGATTAATGGCCGCAATTGGAGCGGCAGAACAACAGGCGAAAGTATTACTAATTGATAAAGGAAATAAGCTTGGCAGAAAATTAGCCATTTCAGGTGGAGGACGCTGCAACGTAACTAATAGGCTTCCAATAGAGGAAATCATAAAGCATATACCTGGAAATGGGCGTTTTCTCTACAGTGGATTTTCTGAATTTAACAATGAAGATATTATCGCTTTTTTCGAAAAGCTGGGGATTGCTTTAAAGGAAGAGGATCACGGCAGAATGTTTCCTGTTTCCAACAAAGCACAGTCAGTCGTAGATGCCTTATTAAGCGAACTAGATAGATTAGGGGTAACTATTCAGACCAATTCCCCAGTAAAGACAGTAAACTATCATGAAAATAAAACAAAAACGGTGATTCTACAAAATGGTGAAACTAAAACCTGTAAGTCACTGATCATTGCAGTTGGTGGCAAATCTGTACCACATACTGGTTCAACAGGGGATGGATATGCATGGGCTAAAAAAGCAGGGCATACAATAACGGATTTATTTCCAACAGAAGTACCTATCACTTCGAAAGAAGCATTTATTCAAAATAAAACCTTACAAGGGGTTTCACTAAGAGATGTAGCATTAAGTGTACTTAACCCGAAAGGCAAACCTATTATTACCCATCAAATGGATATGATATTCACCCACTTTGGCATTAGTGGTCCAGCCGTATTACGATGCAGCCAATTTGTCGTGAAGGCAAAGAAAAAATGGAATTTAGGGGAAGTGAAAGTTTCCATTGACTCATTTCCTGATAAGAAAGAAGAAGAGCTTTTTCAAGATACAATGACATTGCTGAAAACTGAACCAAAGAAAGCAATTAAAAATACGTTAAAAGGTCTATTAATAGAACGATATTTATTATATTTGCTGGAGCTAGCAAATATCGATCCAGCAGCTCCATGTGCAACTATTTCTCAAGATAAAATTAGAGTCTTTGTTGGTCTATGTAAAGCTTTCACCTTTGATGTAAACGGAACGTTACCGATAGAAAAAGCTTTTGTCACTGGCGGTGGTGTATCTATAAAGGAAATTGCTCCTAAGACAATGGAATCGAAAATGACGGAAGGATTGTTCTTCTGTGGTGAAATATTAGATATTCACGGATATACTGGAGGTTATAATATTACATCAGCTTTTGTAACAGGAAGGCTGGCAGGTGTCAATGCTGCTTTAGTTGCTAAAAGTGAATAAAAAATAAGCAGAGGTGCTTTCCATACAGGCACTTCTGCTTTTTATTTTTCTCTAATTAAGTTCTGTAAATAATCATGGAGGAAAAACAATAGATTTGATCCTCCTCATCCTCTTGCATGGCTGCGACATTGTATTTGATATCGATTAATTTCTTCTCATCTATTTTCTGTAAAAATTTATTCATCTGTAATTCTAGATCCTTCTCGTGCTCTTGATCAAATAATTTTACTTTAATCATCTTTTCTTCCTCTCCCTATTATTTTGTAGGTTATAGTTAAAGGATAGACAAAATTCTTACTATTCAATCAATTCTATAAAAACTTTTAACTTTCTTTTGAATTTCTTAGCAAGCTATTCTTATACTTTCAGAGTGTAGACACTTTTAGCTTTCATTTAAGTTATGTAAACGAAGTCCATATAAAAAAGCTCAAAGAATAAAGGAGAATAATACCTTATCTTTAAGCTTTTTCGCTTATATTAGCTATCAGCCTTTAAACTGTTTTGCCATGCCAATTTAGCATGCCGCCTTCCATATTTACCACTTTGAAGCCTTGGTCTTGCAAATAGTAACATACATTTTCACTTCGTCTACCTGAGCGGCAAATCATGATATATTCTTTATCTTTTGAAAAGTAATCTAAATTTTCAGGGATGCTATTCATCGGAATGTGTTTTGCTCCAGGAATAATTCCTTCTGCTACTTCTTCGTCTTCCCGAACGTCAACTAATTCTAGCTTTTCTTCATTAGTCAGCTTTTCCTCTAATTCCTCAGTAGTAATTGTTTTTATCGTATCCATTTTATTTCCTCCATTATCACCTTTTATACTGTGTATATAGTTTCTCTCATTGTAATATAGATTAAATGACTATGTTATGCAATTAGTCTGCCTAATTGACCGAAAGAGGAGGCTGTCAAAAAAGACAGCCTCTCCCTTTTAATTTGCAACGATATTAACTAATTTACCAGGAACGGCAATAACTTTACGTACTTGCTTGCCATCAATCTGCTCTTTAACTTGGCTATCTTCCATAGCAATCTGCTCTAACGCATCTTTATTAGCATCCGCTGGAACCATTAGTTTCGCTTTCACTTTACCGTTAATTTGTATGACAATTTCGACTTCATCATCAACCAATTTTGCTTCATCATATGCAGGCCATGCTTCATAGGCAATGGATTGATTAGAACCAGTAATGATCTGCCATAGCTCTTCAGTAATATGCGGGCAAATTGGAGAAAGCAACTTCACGAATCCTTCCACATATTTCTTCGGAATACGATCTGCTTTATAACATTCATTGATAAACACCATCATTTGCGAAATGGCCGTATTGAAGCGAAGTGCTTCAAAATCCTCTGTTACCTTTTTCACTGTTTGATGATAAATTTTATCTAGCGCCTTCATTTCCTCTATATCTTGAACTTTAGAAGTAAGCTCTCCATTATCATCAACTAACAATCGCCAAATTCGATCTAGGAATCTTCTTGAACCATCAAGTCCATTTGTTGACCATGCAATTGCAGCATCTAATGGTCCCATAAACATTTCATACAGACGAAGTGTATCTGCACCATGACTAGCTACAATTTCATCTGGATTTACGACATTTCCTTTTGATTTACTCATTTTTTCATTATTTTCACCGAGGATCATTCCTTGATTATATAATTTTTGGAATGGTTCTTTCGTAGGAACAACACCTAAATCATAAAGTACTTTATGCCAGAAGCGTGCATATAAAAGATGCAAGACAGCGTGTTCTACTCCACCAATATACATATCAACTGGTAGCCATTCTTTAATTTTCTCAGGGTCAGCAATCTGCTTGTTATTTTTCGGATCAATATAACGCAAGTAATACCAGCTGCTTCCAGCCCATTGCGGCATGGTATTTGTTTCACGTCTGCCTTTTTTGCCAGTAACTGGATCAACTACGTTTACCCATTCTGAAATATTCGCTAACGGAGATTCACCTGTTCCAGATGGCTTAATTTCAGATGTTTCTGGAAGTGTCAATGGTAATTCCTCTTCTGGAACACCTGTCATTGTGCCATCTTCCCAATGGATAATAGGAATTGGCTCACCCCAATAGCGCTGGCGGCTAAATAGCCAATCACGAAGTCTATAAGTGATTTTCTTCGTTCCTATTTCTTTCTCTTCTAACCAATTAATCATTTTGATAATAGCTTCTTCTTTATTTAAACCATTTAGAAAATCAGAATTTACATGCTCCCCATCACCAGTATAGGCCTCTGTTTCTACATTTCCTCCAGCTACCACTTCTTTAATTGGTAAACCAAATGTTTTAGCAAATTCATAGTCTCTTTCATCATGTGCAGGTACAGCCATAATACTTCCTGTACCGTAGCTGACAAGGACATAATCAGCGATCCAGATTGGCATTTTTTCGCCATTTGCTGGATTGATCGCGTAAGCACCAGTAAATACACCCGTCTTCTCTTTCGCTAAGTCCGTTCTTTCTAAATCACTCTTACTTTTAACCTTTTCTAAGTAAGCTTCTACATCTGCCTTTTGCTCTGAAGTTGTAATTTTCTCTACTAAAGCATGTTCAGGAGCAAGCACAGCATAAGTTGCACCAAATAATGTATCTGGTCTTGTTGTAAAGACAGTGAATGACTCATCATGATTGTCAATTCGGAAGGTAACTTCTGCTCCTTCTGAACGCCCAATCCAATTTCTTTGCATTTCTTTAATACTTTCTGGCCAATCTACTTCATCTAAATCTTCTAACAAACGATCAGCATATGCTGTTATTCTTAATACCCATTGACGCATCGGACGTCTTTCTACTGGATGTCCACCACGTTCACTCTTACCATCAATAACTTCTTCATTAGCTAGAACCGTTCCTAATGCTGGACACCAATTTACTGCTACTTCATCGACATAAGCTAAGCCCATTTCATACAATTTGAGAAAAATCCATTGTGTCCACTTATAATATTCTGGATCTGTTGTGTTAATTTCGCGATCCCAATCATAGGAAAAGCCTAATGATTTAATTTGACGGCGGAATGTGTCGATGTTTTTTTGTGTGAATTCAGCTGGATGGTTACCAGTATCTAGCGCATATTGTTCTGCAGGTAAACCAAATGCATCCCACCCCATTGGATGAAGAACATTAAAATCCTGCATCCTTTTCATACGCGAGAGAATATCTGTTGCTGTATAGCCTTCTGGATGCCCAACATGCAGTCCTGCTCCAGATGGGTATGGAAACATATCTAAAGCATAAAACTTTTTCTTGCTTTTTTCTTCACTTGTTTTAAAAGTCTTGTTTTCTTCCCAAAACTTTTGCCATTTCTGTTCTATTTTCTGATGATTAAAACTCATCTTAAATCCTCCCATAAAGTTGTTTTGACCAAAATAAAAAGCCGCTCATCCCAAATAGGGACGAGAGGCATTATGTATAATCTCCCGCGGTACCACCCACAATTAGTGAATAAATCACTCGCTTCATTATCCTTTAACGCAGGTGTACGGCAAGCATTACTAAAAGTTCACACTTGCAACTCAAAGGTGAGTTCAAGATGTTTTTGACTGACTTGCACCATCCGTCAGTTCTCTTCTTTCAAAAGGGCATCTTTACTATTCCTTATCCTTGTTGATTACTTATATATGTTTTTTATTGTATTGTATTTTAATGTATGTTGCAAGTAGTTTTCAGATTAAGTACATATTAATAAGAGAAATCAAATTAGTCGTTTTGCAACTTAATTATAGTCAAACATTCATTAGAATTTTGCCATTTTCATTTTCAATGAAAACCCACCTTTGACCTTCGTTACTAGAACGTTCAATCGAATCAGCCGCTCTTTAAGAATCGATACATACTAATCAATATCTGTCTAACAAGTGTTTACACTCTTTATAAACCTTGTAACCAAATATTTCTCTAACCTCAGCTTCTTCTTTTGTCATTGTATTCACACAAAGCAACAAATTCTACTTGTGGGAGCTTTGCATAAATTTCAGCATGATAGATACTGATTGTCCCTACACTAATAACACGAATTCTCAGCTTATTTTCATTATTTCCATTGCTTTCATAATTTAATCACATATATTATTCTTATTGCAGCTAACTCCTTACCTATTTCAATAGTTTAGTTTACAATAAAAGACTACTTGAGCATTTTTAGTGGAAAGCAACCGTTAAATTTTCCAAAATACGGATTAATCAGATCCAAATATAGCTACTTAAATTTTGACATTGGCTCACTTTAATATTTTTCGCTCTAAAGTATCCTCTAATAAGGACCAAGCTTCATGACAGCTCGGAGCAGTGATAAACGGTTTAAACCCATAGTTTAAGTACATATTAACCGCTTGGTAACTTGTTGTTTGCGATGTAAGGTATGCTTTTGAGTGATATTTAGCCAAGATATTCATCGCCGCACTTAGTAAAGGTTTGGAGAGTTTCTGTCCTTGATATGCAGGGACAATTCCTACCCAATGAATTCTTCCTGTTATTTCTCCATCTCCTTTTAAGTCACCATACCATGCCGTTGTTGTTCCAATCACTTCTCCATTTTTATTCTCGATGAACAAGCATCTATTTGTCATTTCATCAATATATGGTCCAAATTCTTTATAAAAATGCGCTAAAGCAGCTTCTTCGCTTTCAAATTCATCTACACTCGCCTCCACAAATGCCCAATGATGTTCATCACCTTTTTCAAATAACCTAATTCGAAATTCAGCTGGAAGCGGGTATTGAGGAATATGCGACAAATCTTTTATCACCATACTAAGTGGAATTCTTTTCATTTGAATCAGCTCCTTTTATAATTGATTGTCTATCTTAAATCACGACAAGACACCTTATATATATTTCTTAGCTGTTCATACCCTTTACAAATCGTTTAGTTATTTCCTGAGGACGTGTAATTGCTCCACCTACTACAACAAAAAAAGCACCAAGCTCTAATGCCTTTCTGGCATCTTCTGGGGTTTCAATTCTCCCCTCAGCTATGATAGGAACGTTTACTGCTTTAACAAGATTATCTAATAATTCAAAGGCTGGACCATTTTGCAAATGTTGCGTTTTCACTGTATATCCAGCTAGGGTAGTACCAACGAAATCGCAACCCATAGTCTCTGCACGTATACCTTCCTCTAGAGTGGAAACATCCGCCATAACTTTTTTGTTAAGGTTATCCTTTATAAAATCAATTAATTCCTGTAGATCTTCTGCCCTTGAACGGTCGGTTGCATCTATCGCAATAATGTCGGCGCCCGCATCAGCCACAAGCTGTGCATCTGCCTTAGTTGTGGTAATAAATGCATCATAGCCTGGATAATGTTTTTTTAGAATCCCTATAATAGGTAAATCTACTTTCTCTTTAATTCTTTTGATATCCGAGTAACCGTTTGCTCTGATTCCTACAGCTCCCCCTATTTTTGCAGCAAGCGCCATTGCAGCCATAAATTCTGAACCATGTAATGGCTCAGAATCCAATGCTTGGCAAGAAACGATTAAACCTCCCTTTAGTTTCTCAATCATCAAATTACTCCTCTCTTGAATATATTAGTATGCTTTATCAACCACTGCTTTTGCAGTAGCTTCTCTATATTTTAATGCTATTTCTTTTAACCGATGTGCAACCCCATTGCATAACTTGCCGACATGAAACCGTCTTGAAATGCAGTTTCTCTACCGCCTGTTAATAAAACAACAGTCTGAAATCTTTGTAATGGGAGAATGTTAATGTGCGTAATATATAATTTTAACCTCATTGTTTTTGGCAATATTTAAAGCATCAATAGTATCTTTGGTACTGCCACTTACTGAGATACTAATAGTAATTTTCTATTTGGTTAGCGTTGTTGCAGACATTGCCTGCATATGAGAATCAGTAATCATTTCAGTACCATACTTTTTATGAATTTACTTCGTGCGTCTACAGCAGTGTTCCCTAAAATGCCTGCCCCCAAAAAAGAATTCCTCGCCCTTTTTTGTTTTTATAGTTTCAGAACTGCTTCAAATAGATTACCAAAAATTCGCTAAGCTTGAATAAAAATTTGTAAATAACTAGGTTATCTGCTTCCTTTATAGATATGCCTATATTTCCTTTAAGGTTATATCATTACCATTTCTTTACCCACTCAGCTACTAATCGAAGTAAATTTCTATCTTGATTTCTACTAGCTATAAGAGAAAGACCTACTGGTACTCCATTGCTTGTAGTTAATGGTATGTTCACTTGGGGGAAACCCGTTAATCCTGCAATACAGCACAACTGAAAGGTTTGCTTTCTTCTTTCTTCTAATTCATAAACAGGTAGATTTAAAAGAGGTGCGATTCCTGGAGCTGTAGGAATGATCAAAACTGCGTCATCTTTAAGCAGTTCTTCCATTCTTTGCTGAATTTTACGTCTCAACTGATGATATGGTGCTAAATCTTCGTCTTTTATTGTACTCGCCCACTTAAATCTTTCTGCTATGCCTGGCCCAAACGTAGGCTTTACTTTTTGAATCCATTCTCCATGCTCCTGCCAAATTTCTTTGCCCTGTAGCATTCTAAAGACCTCAGACCACTCTTGCAGACCTTCTTCTGCTATAACCGTTGTTGTATAATTAGGTACCGACTGTTTTAATTTCTCCAATAAAGGAGCAAAGGCTTTATGAACTTCTTGGTCTGCCAATGCCCATGCATCACTTCCCATGATAAATCTCGTAAAAGAGCCGTCTCTTTGGGCAGGCAAAAGCACTTTTCCAACTTCATTTAGAATTTCTGCGTCATTTGCCATCCATCCAACGGTATCAAAGCTTTTTGCAAGAGGGATTACTCCTTCTATATTCACTGCTCCATGGGAAGGGCGGATTCCATAAATTCCACAATAAGAAGATGGAATTCTTATCGATCCTCCTGTATCTGTCCCTAAAGAGAAATCTGTCCGTTTTGCAGCAACTGTTACAGCTGAACCACTGGAGGATCCACCTGGAATTCTATTAGGGGCCATAGGATTAACTGGAGTTCCGTAATGAAAATTTTCTCCATTTAAACTATACATCAATTCATCTGTGATTGTTATACCTTGCAGCCGGGCACCATTATTCAGCAAGCTAGTAATCACAGGTGCTGTTTCTTTAGCAGGAGGATGACTAGAAAGCCAATCTGGATTCCCAGCCGAGGAAAGATAATCTTTAATAGCAAAAACATCCTTTACAGCGAAAGTCAACCCGTCCAAGTTTCCTCGTTTCATTGGTTTCAATGAAATATTTTTATCTATGTATGCACCAAAATCACTCATTGATCAAATCCCCTTCCAATCATTCCTATTCATGTATCTCCACTAAATGATCGACCAAGTTGTAATTTTTCACTTCCCAGCGCTTCTCTTTATACTGAATATTGCTAATACAAGCATTTGATAAATATTTTTCTATTTTGAGAGATTCTTCTGACACTATGGTTAATAATGTATGGATAACTGCACCGTGAGCAACTAGTAATACTTTTTCGTTTGGAAACCGGCAAAGAATTTTTTCTAGGCCGCCAGTTAGTCTTTTGACAAGGGCTTCTCTTGATTCCTGGTTTGGATAGTGATGATCTGGATAAAGAATCGCTCGTTCTTCTCTTGTTTTCCCTTCCGCATCGCCAAAACTGCGCTCCATGAATTCATCCATTTCTACCACTTCTAGTTGCAAAGCTTCATTTATAATTAACGCTGTTTGCTTTGCTCTTTTAAGAGGACTTGTAACAATGACATCCCAATCTGAATGCTTTAAATAGTCACGGCATTGTTCTGCCTGCTTCTTTCCATTTTCATTTAATGGGATATCCGTTTTTCCTTGAATCCTTCCCAGTGCATTCCAATCTGTTTCTCCATGCCTTATTAAACATATTTTTGTCATTTATTTTATCCTTTCTCCATGCTTAATTTTGGGGTTATTACTACTTTATTAGAAAAATACTTATTTTTCAAATAAATTAAATATTAAAATGATTATTATCGACTTTTCATCCTAATTTACCTTTCAAAAACGCTTTTTATCGCTCTTTTCTATCAGAAAATTCCGCCTTTAAAAAAATGGATAATATTCTATTGCAGGTTTGTTAAAAAGCAACTACACTTATTTTGGTATTTAAGAATAAAGTTGAAAAGGAGCATTATTATGCCTCGTTCTCTATGGCTTTTAGTTATTGGAATGGCTGTTAACGTTACAGGATCTTCCTTACTTTGGCCTTTAAATAGTATATACATTCATGAGCATTTAGGAAAAACACTTACGGTTGCAGGTTTTATTCTTATGCTTAATTCTGGAGCAAGTGTTATCGGTAATTTAATCGGAGGCATTCTTTACGATAAATTAGGGGGATATCTATCCATCTTATTAGGGATCTCTTTAACCGCCTTTTCTTTACTAGGATTGACTCTTTTCCACAATTGGGAAGCTTATTGTACATTCTTTACGTTATCTGGTTTTGGATCAGGTATTATATATCCTAGCATGTACGCAATGGCAGGGAATGTTTGGCCAGAGGGAGGAAGAAAAGCTTTTAATAGTATTTATGTTGCGCAAAACGTTGGTGTGGCACTAGGATCAGCAATTGGTGGCTTTATCGCTTCTTATTCGTTCCAATTAATCTTCTTGTCCAACACCCTTATGTATGGGGTATTTTTCCTTATTGCCTTCTTTAGTTATAAAAACATTCAAGTAAAAACAGATGTCCTTCCTTCTACTACTGGTACGGTTTCTAAAAGAAAAGGAAGACATTTGTTAAAAGGCAGTCCCGCTATGTATTCACTCGGTATTTTAGGATTGGGATATTTATTGTGCTGGATTTGCTATGTTCAATGGCAAGCTACCATTTCCACCCATACACAGGAGTTAGGTATTCCTTTAACACAATATAGTTTATTATGGGCTGTTAATGGTGGTCTCATTGTGTTCGGCCAACCGCTGATTACTTTTTTCACCAAAAAAGTATGTACATCTATAAAGAAACAAATGCTTATTGGAATCGGTATTTTTATTGTTTCCTTCCTTATTGTAGGAAAAGCAGAATACTTTACTGGCTTTCTTGCGGCGATGATAATCTTAACAATCGGAGAAATGCTTATTTGGCCAGCAGTACCGACCATTGCTGATAAGCTGGCTCCTAAAGGGAAAGAAGGCTTTTTCCAAGGAATCGTAAACAGTACAGCAACTGGTGGAAGAATGATTGGTCCACTTGTCGGGGGAATGATTGTTGACAGCAGTGGTATGACTTTGCTTGTGCCTATATTAGTCGTGCTACTTGTAATTAGCTTGTTTACAGCCTTTTTCTATGATTATCCCACAAAAGAAGCTTCTAAGTTAACGCCTAAAACCAATTGATATAAATGTCCCAACAGTCACCATACCGTTGGGACATTTTTTATTAATAAATTATTCTTGTCTTGATTTGGATTTAGCTGGTTGACCTCCAGAATTCTCATATTTCTTTTTGGCGGCTTTAATTAGATCAACATCTTTCCCCAGCTCCATATCCTGATTATTTATCCCATTACGTGTTTTTTGTTCTGGATTATTTTTCTTCGAACGTTTATCCATTTTAATCCCCCTCTTAATGCAGTCTTAATGTCATTTGATTTTGCATTTGCTCTATCAGTAATCGCATGCGATGCAGTTCTTCTCTTTGCTGCTGGTTTGCACTGCGATCCATCGTGTGCAAATCATTGTAAATATTCTCTAATTGCATTTGTGCATCCGTATATTCCGTATCATTAAAATGTTCCTGACGTCTTGCTGCTTCATATTGCTGTTCTGCAAAATTGATTACATCATTACATCTTTGTAGTAAGTCGCTCATGGAATCGCGAGTAGCCAAATAATAACCTCCCAACAATCTTTTCAATTAGAAGCAGATTGCTTCACAAGTAGTATCTGTCTATTGTTCCTCTCCTATTACTTCCTTTTCTTAACTGATGAAGAAATTCTGTTGGATAAAGAACTGAGTCATGTTAAAATGCTTAGGTGGAAATGACAAAAAAAGAATTAAAATTACTTAGGAGGTTACACTGATATGAATCAGAATAACCCATTCCCATTTGCCTCTGATAATAAGAGATATCATACATGGAATTATCATCTTCGAAATGAATTCGGTCACAAAGTTTTCAAAATTGCCCTAGATGGCGGCTTTGATTGCCCAAATAGAGATGGTACTGTAGCACATGGAGGATGCACTTTTTGCAGTGCAGCTGGTTCTGGCGATTTTGCTGGCAATCGTGTTGATAGCCTTGAAAAGCAATTCCATGATATAAAAAACAAGATGCATACGAAATGGAAAGACGGAAAGTATATGGCCTATTTTCAAGCGTACACCAATACTCATGCTCCTGTTGATGTACTGCGCGAAAAATATGAAGTGGTGCTTAAGCAGGAAAATGTTGTTGGTCTATCTATCGCAACACGCCCAGATTGTTTACCAGATGATGTTGTCGAGTATTTAGCAGAACTAAATGAACGTACTTATTTATGGGTAGAACTAGGCCTTCAGACGGTTCATGAAAAAACCGCAAACCTTATTAATCGGGCTCATGATTTTCAAACATATGTGGAAGGCGTTAATAAGCTGAGAAAGCATAATATTCGTATTTGCTCCCATATTATTAATGGTTTACCAATGGAAACGAACGAAATGATGATGGAAACAGCCAAAAGCGTTAGCGAGCTAGACGTACAAGGAATTAAAATCCATTTGCTTCATTTATTAAAGGGAACTCCAATGGTCAAGCAATATGAAAAGGGCCTGCTGAAATTTTTAACATTTGATCAATATATATCATTAGTTTGCGATCAATTAGAAATATTACCACCAGAAATGATTATTCACCGAATTACTGGAGATGGACCAATTGAATTAATGGTGGGGCCAATGTGGAGTGTAAATAAATGGGAAGTATTAAACAAAATTGATGCAGAATTAAAAAGCCGCAATAGCTGGCAAGGTAAATTCTATCAGGCAAATAAGAAGGTGACACAATGAAGTTAGACAGAGTCATTCCATTTGCTCATCAATTATTGGAAAAAGCAATATCGAAAGGAGATATTGCAATTGATGCTACAATGGGAAATGGTCATGATACCGTTTTTTTAGCCAATCTTGTTGGAAACAAAGGAAAGGTATTCAGCTTTGATATTCAAGAAGCTGCTTTACTGGCGACAAAGGACAAGCTAATTAATCAAGCATTGCAAGAAGCTGCTTCTCTTCATTTGTGCGGACATGAGCATATAATGGATGTGATTCCTTCTCAGTACCACGGAAAAGTCACAGGAGCTGTTTTTAATCTAGGCTACTTACCTGGTGGAGACAAGTCGATTGTCACAAAGGCTGAAACAACTATTGCCGCAATCGAACAGCTACTTCAAATCCTGTCTAAAGAAGGGATTATTGTATTAGTGATTTATCATGGCCATCCAGAGGGAGCTATTGAACGGGACAAACTTATTACCTATGTTGAAAATATAAATCAACAGGAAGCTCATGTGCTTCGTTATCAGTTTATAAACGGCATTAATAATCCGCCTTTTATTATCGCAATTGAGAAAAGATAGTCACAATATTAATTCAAATGAAATGAAATGGAATGAAACTACTGACATACTTGTGGAAAGAAGCTCAATACCCGCTGCAACAAAATGAGGATGGGACAAAACAAAATATATATTGGATAAAGACGAACAATCTCTAATTCAGTGGTGAAACCAATTCGTTCCATTACACTACAGACACACGATGCGCCGGGGAGCAACCTAAGTCTCCTCGGCTAAAGCCTGTGGGGGCTTAGGCTTTGCTCTGCTTCCCGCAGGAGTCGAGTATCCTCCGTTCCATTTCACTCCTTTTTTAAAGCTTATTTAGTTTTTTAGCAAACTAAAATTACTAGAAAAAAACAGAGCAGACTGAATACACGTAGACTCCTATGGGAGCTGCGAGAAAGTCCAAGACCCCGCAGGAACGAGGAGACTTGGCGCTCGCCCCATGGAAAGCGAAGTGTATTCAGTCTGCGGGTGATTACCACAAACCTTTTTTCTTAAAATAAATAAAAACCCCCAAATAATTATACGAATATTTCCTAATATGCACGCATAATTGTTCGGGGTTATATTGGGTTGAAATACTTATGTCTCACCCTTATTTTATTTGCTCAATGCTCTTAATGCTCCACTCGGTATTACTTTTTGAAACTTTCTATAAGCTCTTCCGTTCAGATAGAAAAAATAGCCGATTGGACCAGATGTCCTAATCATGTTTTTGGCAAGCTTGCGGATATTTCGTTGCTTATTTACCTTCTCGTCAGATAAATAGACGCCTAATAAACCTCGGTTAATCAGTTTATGAAATTTTTGATGAGGGAGTTTATTAGTATGGCGATCGGCTTCTGTTACAAAATGCTTTAGACGATTAAATAATTCCTCTTCATTTTTATAATAGAAACAAAAGTTTAAGTCACCACCTATTTTATCCTCTTCTTGATCGATAAAATAGTCTAGTAAGATATGTAGTCCTTGGATATAAGGAAAATATCCATCTCGAATTAGTGCTGGATAAGAATCATCAAAATCATCCCGAAATGCATAAGAGACTAAGCAAAAAATTCCTAAAGTCGAGCCAGAGCAAGCAGAAAATTCATACCACTCCATTTTAGGGACATGATTTTTATTTTTTTCAAACCAAAATTTCAATCGAGGAATTCGTTCTTCCATTATCACATGTTTATGTATCTGTAAATCACAGTAGTAGCGGCATAATTCTAAAAGCTGTTCCTTAATGCTTCCGTAATTCTGTAGCTTTGCTAGTGTATCTCTGCATGTCTTAGCTAAATCATATAAGTAGCCTCCATCATCTTGATCCTCTCGATAACGATAATAATTACTTGGTTTAGCTCCAACAGTTAAAGCGTGTTCCATTGATTCATGTAAAGCAGAAAAATCTTTCGGATCAAGCGAAGTGCTTCGATCACAAAGATTATCTAAATAATCACTTATCGTTTGGTAGGCTACAATAAATTTAATTACTTCTTTGTACTTGCTCATGGCAATTAGGGCCATGATGGAACCACCTTCACAATGAAATGTTTTATTCTCAATACTTGCTAATGCTTGTTTTCTTAATTCTAAATTAGGAATACTCTCTGCTCTTTGCGCCCAATAGCTCAATTCTTGATGGACAACTGGAAAAACCTTTAAGTAAACTTTTGACATTAATGTTATTGGCATCTTTGGAACTGACATATAAAAAACCTCGCTTATACAATATAACCAATTGCTTTCAATTGACTATTGATAAAATCCTTCGTGTATTCAAAAACTTCATCTCTTTCTGGTTCATTAAAAATTTCATGATAAAACTCTGGCCATTCTTTATATCTCTTTTCAGATAATGGTATCATATTGAACCAGGTTTTTACCATTTTTTTATCTACAACTAAATCGCCGCCGCCTTGCATAAGCAAAAGTGGCAAGTCTTGCGTATTGGCGATGTCTTCAAAGGCTTTCTTTGTTGCATTAATCAATTCACGGTACCATCTGATAGAAACTTTCGTTATATATAAAGTATCATTTGAATCAATTTCTCTTACTTCTGCATTACGAGTTGCCATATCAATCGTTAAACCGGAATTAACTCTTAGCTTTGGGGCCACTTTATTCAAGAGAAGTGATACTAAACTCATCAACTTGGAGGGGTAATTAATCAACCCTAAGCATGGTGAAGATAAAATCAAGCCTGCTATTTTTAATTTCTCCTGCTGGAGAAGTCTAATAGAAGCAAGGCCCCCCATGCTATGCCCCAATAAAAAAATAGGCAGATCAAATTGATAGGCAGCTTGAATCCAGTCTTTAATTTCTATTGTATATTCATCAAATGAATCAATATGTCCTCGATCAGATCTAGTTGTCATACCCTGTCCAGGAAGATCTCCCATTACAACATGAAAACCAGCTAACCGAAACATTTCGATAAGCCAGCCATATCTACCATGGTGCTCCATTGCTCCATGAACAATAACAATGACCGCTTTCGCGTTTCCCTCAGCTTCCCATTTCCACATAAAAGCTCCTCCATCCCATGTAAAAATCTAAATTGGCTTTATTCAACTTTAACAAACCAGCAAATTATGAAAAAAATAAAGATTTTATTTGTAATATAACTTATTAATAATAAATGCGAATAGACGAAGATCAGCTTTTTTTATTATGATCCAAAGTTACTTTAATTATAGCAAATAACTTAGAAATGTACCTTTATAATACAAACCTCATCATTTATCAAAATAAATGGTATACTAAAAAAGGTTTCTTTTGTCGAAAAATAGGGAAAAGGAACGAAAGAATGGATATCGTTTCTTAAAAGTTCCAAAATTAACTAAAAGAAAGGAAACTTTGTGACAATTTATATATTTTCTAAAAGAACTTTTTTTCAAGCCGATATAATTTAATAAAGAAATTGATTAGGTGATAACTAAATGGAATCAAATACAATAATAGTAATTTCATTGATTACTTTATTTTTCTTATTATATTTATTAGTAAGAAATAAACTAAGCATCTTTGTAAAAAGTCTCTATTTATTTACGATATTCGCCATGATTGCAATTAGTTTTCTACTTATAAATAGAGACGGCTATCAAGCAATTGTTTATGCGAAGGAGTTTGCCACACAAAATACTCGAAAAGCCCTCTTATCCATAAAAGAGGAAACAAATTTAATAAAAGAATCTGTATTATTAGATGCTCCTATTATAAACCAGTTACCTGAACTTCCACGAGGCTGTGAGGTAACAAGTCTTGCTATGCTGCTTCAATATGTAGATGTAGATGTCGATAAAATGACGCTAGCAAAACAAATTAAAAAAGATACTACTCCCTATACAAGAGCAAACGGTAAAATCTATTATGGACATCCGAATGATGGATTTATTGGGGATATATACTCATTAAACGGTCCAGGTTTAGGTGTATACCATAAACCAATTGCTGCATTAGCGGAGAAATATTTACCAGACTCTATTGTCGATTTCACCGGATCTGATTTTGAAGAAATAAAAAATCATTTATCGAATAATCGACCAGTATGGGTCATTACAAATTCAACATTCAAAAAGTTACCAGAGAGCCAATTTCGGACATGGAATACACCAAGCGGAACTGTAAAAATAACTTATTCAGAGCATTCGGTTCTTATTACTGGCTATGATGAAACATCTATCTACTTTAATGATCCACTTACAGGAGAAAAAAACAAAAAAGCACCCATAAAGGATTTTGAAGAATCCTGGGTGCAAATGGGAAGTCAAGCAATTACGATTAATTCTTAATTGCTACCTTTCCTTCTTTTAAATATTCCTTTTCGAAGGAATATTTTTTTTCAATATAAATACTGTGCCAAACCATGAACATCAATACTGTCCATATTTTACGGCTATTGTCTGCTTTACCTTGACAATGGTCCTCTAGCAACTGAAGAACAACTGATTTATTTAATAAGTGATTTGTATCACTTTCTTTAATAATGTTTTTCGCCCATTCATTCATTTCATCTTTTAACCAATGACGAATTGGAACAGGGAAACCTAGCTTTTTACGATTTAGTACATGCTCTGGGACAAAGGATTCTGCTGCTTTTCGTAAAATATATTTTGTTGTACCATCCGCTGTTTTTAAGGAAGTAGGAATTTTAGAAGCAACTTTAAAGACCTCTTTATCTAAAAATGGTACGCGTAATTCTAGAGAATGAGCCATCGTCATTTTATCCGCTTTTAATAAAATATCCCCACGCATCCACGTATGAATGTCAATAAACTGCATACGATCCACAGGATCATATCCTCTGCTTTCTTCATATAATGGATTTGTAATATCACGATAATGCAAACCATTGTTATAGACAGAAAGTAGTTTTTCTTTTTCCAACTCAGAGAACATTTTTGCGTTTCCAATATATCTTTCTTCCATCGGTGTAACTCCGCGTTCAATGAAACTTTTTCCTTTCACGCCTTCTGGAAGAATATTTGCTACAGCTCGCAACAATTTTTTTCCGACGTTCGGAATTTTATTAAACACTTCAAGAGATTGTGGTTCCCGATAAATATTATATCCGCCGAATAACTCATCTGCACCTTCTCCAGATAGAACAACTGTTACATGTTTTCTTGCTTCACGTGCTACGAAATATAAGGGTACACAAGCTGGATCCGCTAAAGGATCATCCATATGCCACATAATTCTCGGAATTTCGTTCATATATTCTTGCGGAGAAATAATATAACTAATATTTTCTAATCCTAATTTATCAGCTGTTTCTTTTGCTACATCGATTTCACTGAATCCATTATGTTCAAATCCTACAGAAAATGTTTTAATGTTTGGATGAAATTCCTTAGCAATACTAGCAATAATGGATGAATCAATTCCTCCTGAAAGGAATGATCCAACAGGAACATCACTTCTCATATGCATTTTCACACTATCAAACAGTACATCTTTAATTTCTTTTGTATACTCGTCCTCTTGCTTTACAACAGGTTTAAAGGATGCTCTCCAATAGCGTTTGATTTCCATAGGTTCACCAATTTTTTTGGTAAAATAATGGCCTGGTTCTAGCTTTTTAATTCCCTCTGACATCGTATAAGGCTCAGGAACAAATTGATAGGTTAAATAATGTTGTAGAGAACGATAATCGATAACATCACTTTCTAATGCTAATGATATACTTTTCTTCTCAGAAGCAAAGTATGTTTTCTCTCCGTCATCAAAATAAAAGAATGGTTTAATCCCAAACGGATCGCGTGCTCCGTATAATGTTTCTTCTTGTTTATCCCAAATGATGAAAGAGAACATTCCACGCAATTTCTCAACCGCTTTTTCCTTTTCATGGCTATATAAAGCAATAATTACTTCTGTATCTGAATTTGTTTGGAAGGTCAATCCAGCCTTCACTAACTCTTCTCTTATTTCTAAATAGTTATATACTTCTCCGTTAAAGATTATCCAATAACGTTCATTTTCATATGTTAAAGGCTGATGCCCACTTTCAATATCGATAATACTTAATCGGCGAAAACCGAATTGAATGTGGTTATCATAATAATATCCTTCATCGTCAGGACCTCTATGTGTTATAACACGATTCATTCCTGCAAATAGTTCTTTTTGTTCTTCTTGAAAGTTCTGTGCTTTTTCATGTACACAGCCAACAAAACCACACATATTGCTCTCACCTTCTCCATTTCTTTTCCTACATGCATTGAGACATCTATAACTAACTCATTGTTCTAATAGCAGAACCATAATCAATTTTTTACTATACGCTTAAATAGAATAGATGTTAATAGGTAATAAGTTTCATAAAAACTTCACTTAGTCTTCTATTTTAACATAAATAGTGTAAATATATAAATCAGTTATTAGCATTTCCATCCTTATTTTTTATACATGTAATACAATTGTCATCATTAAGTATTAGACGAAAAAAAAAAGAAAGAAGTTACACTTTCTTGTAACTTCTTTCTCAAGTTTTATGCTTCTACTGCTTTTTTTACTAGCTCTGCTCTATCTGTACGTTCCCATGGCAGATCGATGTCCGTACGGCCAAAATGTCCGTAAGCGGCTGTTTGTCTGTATATTGGTTTGCGAAGATCGAGCATTTTAATAATTCCTGCTGGGCGAAGGTCAAAGTTTTCACGTACTGCTTCTACTAGCTTATCTTCTGAAACAATCCCTGTACCAAATGTATCAACAGAAATAGATACTGGCTGCGCTACACCGATTGCATATGCTAATTGTACTTCTACTTTATCAGCTAATCCTGCAGCGACAATATTCTTTGCTACATAACGTGCTGCATAAGCAGCGGAACGGTCCACTTTTGTTGGATCCTTTCCAGAAAACGCTCCACCGCCATGTCGTGCGTATCCACCATATGTATCAACGATGATTTTACGTCCAGTTAATCCAGCATCTCCTTGTGGTCCGCCGATCACGAAGCGTCCTGTAGGATTAATAAAATACTTCGTGTTTTCATCGATTAATTCAGCTGGTACAACAGGATTGATTACATATTCCTTAATATTGCGTTGAATTTGTTCTAATGTCACTTCTGGATGATGCTGTGTGCTAATTACAATTGTATCAATGCGCACTGGTTTATTATTCTCATCATATTCGACTGTAACTTGTGTTTTACCATCTGGACGTAGATAAGGTAAGATTTCTTCTTTTCTAACCTCAGCTAGTCTTCTTGATAATTTATGTGCTAACGAAATGGGTAAAGGCATAAGTTCCTTTGTTTCATTACATGCAAACCCGAACATTAAGCCTTGATCTCCTGCACCAATTGCTTCTATTTCCTCATCCGTCATCTTACCTTCACGAGCTTCTAGAGCTTGGTCTACCCCTAATGCGATATCAGCGGATTGCTCGTCAATAGAAGTTAATACTGCACTTGTTTCTGCATCAAATCCATACTTTGCACGTGTATACCCTATTTCTTTAATCGTTTCCCGAACAATTTTTGGAATATCCACATATGTAGAAGTAGTTATTTCACCTGCAACGAGTACTAGACCTGTTGTTACAGAAGTTTCAGCAGCAACTCTTGCATTAGCATCTTTAGCCAATATAGCGTCCAAAATAGCATCTGAAATTTGATCACAAATTTTATCTGGGTGACCTTCAGTTACCGATTCAGAAGTAAACAAGCGACGTTTTGTTGACATCTGATTTCCTCCTTATTTTAGAAAAAAGTAGAGTGAGGTTTCTTCCTGCACTCCTTAACCTTATCTTGATACGGTACTCATTCCCTAGATAGTATGAAGTAAAAATGGCGTTTTTATCCGAAGTCAATTCCGTGCATTATTATATGTAAAACTTTAAAAATGTTTAAAAATATAATATATATAACGAAGATTTTTGTTTCTAATAAAAACACACATCTAAAAATATACATTTTTATAAAAGATAAATAATTCATTTTACACAAAAAACCTTTTCATTAGTGAAAAGGCTCCTAGTAAAATCAATTCGCACCTTTCACTCTTATCGTTCAAGGAAAAATTCCTTGCTTCAGGTTAGCACCTTTCCTAAGAGAATGTCTGTCCCATTACATGTAAACATGAATGATTCAGTAATTTTCTTCACATAGTAGGTTGCTGGGTTTCATCGGGCCAGTCCCTCCACCAGCTCAGGATAAGAGAGTATCCGTTCAAGGTAAAATGATAGCTTAATCCATCAATACATGTCAATCATTTTTAACTTTATTAATTAATTTGTTGAATTTAATGAAATCAATTTATAAGTGATCGATGTTTTAGTTTTTTCCCATTGTAATTTTTCAATCGTAGCAATCCCCGATATCTCAGCTGTTTTTGTTCTTCTTACCTCTAACGGAATATTCATTGGATATAAACGATAATCTTCTTTTTCTAACAAAAATAAATTTTCTTCTAATCTTATTTCTTTTCCTTTTGTCACAATCATTGTATTTAATTCTAAAGGCATGCCCATTTTTCATTCCCCTTCTCTATTTTTTTCTCTTTCGTAATATGTTACCGGCAATCAAGGCTCCTTGCATGACCATGAAATCGGAACATCAACTAAGATAATAAAGCTTACTTTTTATTTTACCATCCTTTCCGTTTGTTTTTTCATCCAACTGGTTAAGGAAGTGACCACTTTTCGATTTGTAGCTGGAGGAAAGTAGTGAGTTAACTCTGGAAAATACCAAGAGTCTACTTCTTTTCCCAGTTGTTTTAATCTGTCTTCTAATTTGAGACTATGATTAATCGAAACATTTTTGTCCAGCTTCCCATGAATAATAAGAGTAGGAGCATTTATTTTTTCTAATTGATAAAGCGGAGTTCTTTCTTCATATCTGTCTGGATACTTAGAAGGAGTTCCCCCGATCACTCGTTTCATCATCCTACGTAAATCTTTCCGTTCTTCGTATGTTAAGAACATATCGCTTACACCGCCCCATGTAACAATTGATTTTACAGGGCAGTATATACCTACAAATAGAGCCATTACCCCTCCTCTTGAAAACCCAAATACATGAACATCCTGCACATTCGATAAATTCTTAAGGAGTGTAAATGCTGCTATAGCATCATTTCTATCTTCTCCTGCAAAATCTTCATTTCCATCACCACCCTGATTGCCTCTATAAAAGGGAGCAAACACTACAAAGCCTTCGGAAGCAAATTGAATAATTCTTCCAGGACGGACTTTGCCTACATTTTTTATGCCTCCTCTTAGATAAAGAAAGCCATCATACGTTTTCCCATCATTTGGAGAAGCGAGCATTCCTTTTACTCTTAGACCATCGACATAATAAGTAACTAAAAATAAATCTATGGAAGGATTAGGAGATGGAAATCGAATTTTCTCTATCATATCGCCATTTTGCATACTATTTGCTCCTTTCCTTTTTTCTCCTATATTACCCCTTCTATTTGCTTAATAATTCATTTTCAATATAAGCTATACAAAATTGGATGACCTCATCCTTCATAATAAAACTAAAGGATTCATTCCATCGCTTTGTTATTATATTGCCGGTAATCAAAACAGGTCCATCTGTCTCAAGATAATCCTCTTTGGAGGTTAAGTGACTGATTCTTGCAAAAAATACATCCTTCAAAAAAGGAACCTCCCCAAAAACCTGATAGGTCGCAATCCATTTCATACTTTTTATAATGCCACCTGTTTCCTCCATCACTTCTCTGTGTGCTGCTTGAATTGTAGTTTCGCCCATTTCTCTCTTTCCACCTGGAAACTCCAATCCACGTTCCTTATGTTTTGTTAATAACCATTGATCTTTATACTGGCAGATAACTAATACATGTCTTGATTCTTCATTCCATTCATTTTTTACGAATGAAAGTTTCACTAAATTGTTATTTTGATCATAAAATATTTCCATACCTACTCCATTATTATGTATTATTAATATAAGTAGCTTGCATACTAAAGCAAACAGCTGTCATTAACCTGATTTACTGTCTATTATTATCATAGCAAATACTACCATTGAAACTGGAGTTTTTTCCACTAAAATAGGGTATATTTTTTATAGAAGACAGTTTTCTTAATGATATTTATTTTTCAGGATGAATTTTCACGTAATGTAATTAGAAAGGCTTATGAATTTTTGTATCATTCTTTAACATAATGTTCACATAATAACTAGTAATAATAGGATGTTATCATATATAATACGGTTAAATAAAACGGTTACATTTAAAACTGGCTGAAAACTAGGAGGAAACAATAATGAAAATTGTAGATGAACTATATAACTTATATAAAAATAAATTAACTGGTGATGAAGAAGATATCGATATGCTTGCCTTTGCTTTTTTAGAGGAAATGAGTAGAGAAGATTTATTACATATCATCCAAGAATTAAATGAACAAGAATTATATGATTTAATGGGTCTTTATTTAATTGAAAGTTTAAAGGGTAAATTCGCAAGTGAAGATTATCGAAAACCGAATAACCCAATCTTTACCCATCGAAATCTCCATTAATTTTCTATAAAAAGGCTGTTTGACATCCCAAACACAAAAGTTTAGGATAGCAAACAGCCTTTTTTATTATGGATTTGTTATATAATCAAATATGTTTTTCCCAATCAAAGTAGCTGAGACCAAGACAAATAATATTTTTACATATTTAGACCCTTTTGCAATAGCTACTTTAGAGCCAATGTATGCTCCAAAAATCATAGCAATCCCCATCACTATTCCATATAAATAATACACAGAATCATAACATAAAAAAACAATAAGTGCTGTAAGATTACTTCCAAAGTTAAGAACTTTAGCATTTCCCGCAGATTCGACAAAATCAAATCCCATCAGGAGAAAGGAAAATAAAAAGAACGAACCAGTTCCTCCTCCTAAAAAACCATCATAGAATCCTATTAATGGTACAATAAATAGAGCAAACAAGAGTTTCTTTTTCGTCATCCCGTTATATGTAGAATGTAATCCCCATTCTTTTTTCGTAAGAGTATAAATGGTCACCATAATTAAAACAGCAAGAATCAGCGGCTTTAGTGATTCTGATGGGATTTTTTGTACTACATAAACTCCAATTGCAGAACCAATAATGGAAAGAGGTAAGAGTTTTGATAGTAACTTTTTATCTGTTTTTCCATTCCTTATAAAAGAGAGCGAGCTTGTTAATGAGCCCATAGTGGAAGCAAGTTTATTTGTTCCTAACGCAATCTGTGGCGGAAGTCCTGTGAATAATAGTGCAGGCAATGAGATTAGTCCACCGCCGCCAACTACGGAATCAATAAATGCTGCAATAAATCCAGCACCAATTAAAAAGAGTAGCATACCAAGATGTAATTCTTCCATAAAAGCTCCTTACTTTAATTCGTTTTCCATTCCAACATAAAGCATAAATCTTTGGTGAAATTTAAATCAGCAGTCTTGAGGTAAAAATAATATATCTTGCACAAACAACTTTGTTAATTATTTATTAAGTAAATACTTCTTGTTTTATCTTTACATTATCACATTAAAGAAAAAAGGGAAATTCTTCTTATTTAAAATAAATACAAAATAGTACAAAGTTTTACCCTTTTACCCTATAATTATACAGGATATTAGTTTTAGAGCAGTCATATACACATTCTATCTTATTTTATCGCACATATTATTGCTTTTTTTGTGAGAAAGGACAAAATTCGATGCACATCTATTCAATTGTTTTAAGTGTAATTATTATACTTAATATCATTTTTGCTTTTCTTGTTATCTTCTTCGAAAGAAAAGACCCTATTGCAACATGGGCATGGCTAATGGTGCTGACCTTTATCCCTATTCTTGGGTTTATCTTATATTTACTTTTCGGACAAAATCTAAGAAATAGAAAACTATTTCAATGGGATGGACGAAAAAAACTTGGCATAGAGCCAATATTAGCTTCTCAACTGTTGCAAATAAGTTCAAATCAATTGCGGACAACAAATGAAGTCATTAGAAAAAACCAAGATCTTATTTATATGAATTTATTTAATAATGATGCCGTACTTACGGAGAATAATGCTGTTCAGATATTTACAGATGGTCATAAAAAATTCGATCAATTATTTGAAGATATCAGAAATGCTAAAAAATCTATTCATTTACAATACTATATTCTGAAGAATGATGGGATCGGCTCAGATCTTATTAGCTTACTTGTTGAAAAGGCAAAAGAAGGAGTAGAAGTACGCTTATTATATGATGAGCTAGGCTCAAGAACGTTACGTAAAAAAGTTTTTAAAGAGCTGCGGGCAGCTGGTGGTTTTGTTGAGGTTTTTTTCCCAAGTAAATTTCATCTCATCAATTTACGACTAAATTATCGCAATCATAGAAAGTTAGGAATTATTGACGGGAAAATCGGCTATATCGGCGGCTTTAATGTTGGCGATGAATACTTAGGACTCCACCCGAAATTTGGATATTGGAGAGATACCCACTTACGGATTGTTGGTACAGCTGTCTATGCCATTCAAACACGATTTATTCTTGATTGGAATCAAGCTTCTCATCTCCACGAAATTCAATATTCTCCTGAATATTTTCCTGGTAAGATCGAAGAAATTATTGGTAATATCGGCATGCAAATCGTTTCAAGCGGACCTGATTCAGAGTGGGAACAAATTAAAAATGGTTATATAAAAATGATCACATCGGCAAAAGAAAGTGTTTATATCCAAACACCTTATTTTATTCCTGATGCCAGTTTGCTGGATACCTTGAGAATTGCAGCTCTTTCAGGGATAGACGTTAAAATTATGATTCCTAATAAACCGGATCATATGTTTGTTTATTGGGCCACTTATTCTTATATTGGAGAAATGTTAAAAGCAGGGGCAAAGATTTATATATATGAAAATGGATTCATCCATGCAAAAACTATTTTAGTCGATCGGAAAATCGCTTCAGTCGGAACGGCTAATATCGATATGAGAAGCTTTCGACTTAACTTTGAAGTAAATGCCTTTATTTATAGTGAACAGATTGCTAATGAACTAACAGAGGATTTCTTAAAGGACATGGACTTATCCACAAATTTAACTGCCGACCAATATTCAAAAAGGTCCTTATGGATTCGTTTCAAAGAATCATTTTCAAGGCTTCTTAGTCCACTTTTATAGAGCTTAAAATTTGGTTATGATGTTTTAAAGATAAATTTATTTTATGAATAAAAAACCCAAACAATATACGGAATTTTTCATTAACGTTTCCGTACAATTGTTTGGGTTTCTATTTGGTTGGAATATTTATTTCTTTATTATTAAGCAAAAACCTGTTTTAATTCTTCTTTATCTTTGCTTAACCAGAAATTCATCAGCTTTTTTGCACCTTCTAAATCATGAAGTTTTGCTTGACCGCATTGTGTTTCATTAGCTGCTGGAATTTCAGTAATTTCAATTGCTGTTTTCATCGTTGCCTCTAATAAATCGATAATTTCTTCAACGGTTGGTTCCCCACTTACAACTAAATAGTAGCCAGTCTGGCAGCCCATTGGTGAAATATCAATAATATCAAAATGATTGTACTTCTCTACATGTGCGCGTAAATTAAAGGCAAGTAGATGCTCTAACGTATGAATAACATCTGGCTTCATTGCCTGCTTATTTGGCTGGCAGAAACGAATATCGTATTTATTAACTACTCCATCACTACCAACTTTGTGTACACCACAATGTCTTACATATGGGGCTTTTACGGCAGTATGATCTAATTCAAAACTTTCAACTGAAGGCATAAAGTCATCTCCCTTTCTTCTTCTATCTCTATTATATCTAAAAAACCGAGTAATTTCATCAACTTAATATATATAATATTTTCCCAGTGGGAATTTTGTGTTAGATAGTGACTACTTTTACTCCTCTCTCCACCCATGTTATACTACATGCAAAGAAGGAGAGGACATAGCATAATGAAACACATCTTTTTATTTATTATCCAATTTTACCGCAAAGTAATTTCTCCTATAAAGCCGCCAACTTGCCGTTTTTATCCAACTTGCTCTAGTTATGGCTTAGAAGCGATTCAAAGATTTGGCGCTTTTAAAGGAGGATACTTAACCATTAAACGAATTCTTAAATGTCATCCCTTTCATCCAGGTGGTCTGGATCCAGTACCAGAAGATTGGCACTGTAGAAATCATCATCATTCATCAAAAGAAAAACATTAATAACCGTCTATTACCAAGTCTAATTTTCCAGTCTTTGGATCAATCACTAACCCATGAACTGGAACACCACTTGGCAATAGCGGATGCCTTTTAATCATTTCTACACTATGGGTAACACTATCTGATACAGAATCAAAACCTGTTAACCATTTTTCTAGATTAATACCAGAATGTTGTAAAGTTGCAAATGTTTCGTCTGAAATGCCTCTTTCTTTCATTTTTTCCACCATGCTATCTGAATGCAAAGCACTCATTCCACAGTCATGATGACCTATTACCATTACTTCATCAGCTTGCAGCTCATACACTGCAACCAAAATACTTCGCATAATACTTCCAAATGGATGCACAACTACAGCACCTGCATTTTTTATAATTTTCACATCTCCGTTAGAAAGATTCAATGCTTGTGGCAAAAGTTCTAACAATCTTGTATCCATACAAGTTAGAATCACCATTTTTTTATTGGGAAATTTACCTGTAATAAATTTTTCATATTTTTGTTCCCTTACAAATTCCTCATTATAGACTAACATATCTTGTAATAGGCTCATTTTTGCACTCCTTAAAAAATTCAATTCATAAAATACAAATAATTTCTGTTTTAAAGAAAGAGTCTCCTTATTAATAGTAATGAAAATTTGCATAATATACAAATTTGAAATACATGATACTTTCCAACATTGGTACTTCTTTTCATTCGCCCTGTGTATGTAATTCCTCCAACCTTCTAATACTAAGGTACAATGGGACTGTTATCAGTTTCATTGCATCCTATGTGCAAATCGAAGACATCTTCTAAAAAGACTTTTGATAAATAACTTAAGAAAAGGAGTGGTATTCTATGGCAAAAGACGTTCTTTGTGAAGTAAGGAATTGTACTTTTTGGGAAAAAGGAAACCGTTGCGGAGCCGACCAAATTTATGTTGTAAGTAATGTGGGAAAACATGCGGATACGAGTTATGAAACAGATTGTAAAACATTTGAACCTGAAAATAGCTTAAGCTAAAATTTATGGAAATGAAAAAGGAATCCCACTCAAAACTACTAGGGATTCCCTTCCTTTTTTATCTATCCAATTGTACCAAATCAGCATCAGGGTGCTTCCCCTTTATTATTAAATCCTTTAGTATGTTCGAACCGAAAGCACTGTAAACAGTACCATTTCCTCCAAATCCTAAACAATAATATAAATTCTTATGTTGCGGATGTTCACCAATAAAAGGAATTCCATCTTTTGATTCCCCAAATGTTGCGCCATATACATAGTCAGCTTTTAGTTGCAAATGGGGAAAATGCTCTTTAATACGAACTAATAATCTATCCGCATATAGTTGCAAAATCTGTTCATCTCTTGGCGCTTCCCTTGCTTCTTCGTCTAAACCACCCGCTATTATCCTTCCATTCGGAGTTGTTCGCATATAGAAATACGGACGCTTTGTTTCCCAAATTAAACATCGATCCTCCCAATGTGGAAAAGAGGAGACCGGATTCGTTACGATTGCAAACGTTCTATTTATTTTTGTAGGTATGTCTATTGCAAAGTTATCCAAATCGTACCCAGTTGCATACACGACATGCTTGGCCTGTATACTTGAATCGCCGTTGTTAAACAACCAGCAGCCATCTTTATTCTGAGGCTTTGAAACTTCTGTGTTTTCAAAAACTTGAACATTGCTCTTTTGTGCAGCCTCTTTTATTAAGGAAATTACAAACCTTTCTGGGTTCACTTCTGCGTCCCCACTTGTTTTTATTGCAGCATGTTTATTAAATCCATATACTTTATAAATCATATCCTTTTCTAAAAATTCTACTGGGAATTTATACTTTTGAAGCATCTCATATTCTTTTCTTAGAGAAAGTACGTCAGCATCTGTACTTGCGTAATATAAGCTTTGTCTATTTACAAATTGGACATCTTCGTGTAAGGAACTTGCGATACTTTTCAATTCCTCCATCCCATTAAAACATAATTTGTAAAATCGAACTGCGTCTTCTTCCCCAATACTTTCTGCAAAGGAATGCAGCATTTTATCATTAGAATACTGCAATAGCCCTGTGTTGGCAGCAGAGCTTCCATTGCCAACACTACCTTTATCCACAAGAATCACCTGAAGCGATTCCTTTGCAAGCATATAGGTTAATAAGGCCCCTGACATTCCAGCTCCTATTATAAGCACATCACAAGTAACATGATTATTCAACTTTGGATAAACGGGTCTTTCCTGAACCGTTGTTGGCCAATATAATGATCCATGATATAAGCTCATACGTACACTTCTTTCATTGAATTTTTTCACTAGTAGCCACAACATCATGAACTAGCTAAAATTACAAAGAAAAGTCCGATTTTTCCTCTATCCATTTTCTTAATTCTCTTCTGACTATTTTTCCTGAGGCATTGCGTGGGATTTCTGATATAAAAAATACTCTTTTGGGGATTTTATATTTCGCTAGAACATTTGTGCATTTTTCGATAATTGTATTCTCTTGTATTCTTTCATCTGTTACGATAAACGCAATCGGTACTTGCCCCCATTTTTCATCTGGAACTCCAATCACTGCCGCTTCTTTTATCCCGTTCATTTCAGTCAGTACAGCTTCGATTTCTGCTGGATAAACATTTTCACCACCCGAAATAATTAAGTCAGACCGTCTATCTAACACATAGAGAAATCCTTCAGAATCTATATACCCTATATCTCCTGTAAAAAACCAGCCATCTTGTAAATGATTCTCTTTATTTAAATAGCCTTTTGATACATTTGGCCCACACACTTTAATTTCGCCTACCTCATTTGATCCTAAACAATGTCCTGCTTGATTAACAATTTGTAATTGGGCGGGAAACAGTGGCTTTCCGGCTGAACCTATTTTTCTAATACTGTCCTCTGGCGAGAGGGTGACAATTTGTGAGGCAGTTTCCGTCATTCCATATGAATAATAAACAGAAATCCCTTTATTCATACATCGAGTCAGCAGTTCTACTGAGGCTGGTCCCCCACCTAAAAGCATATACCGGAAATAGGGTGGAAACTTATCATGAGCTGCCTTTTCAATTCGCTCTAGCATCGTGGTGACAACCGATATAATCGTTACTTTTTCTTTCCATAAATCCTCTAATACCCTCTTTACATCAAAGGAATCATGTAAAACGACTTTCATCCCATAAATGATACTTCTCATTAAAATCGAATATCCGCTGATATGAAATAATGGGACTGTACATAACCAGGTATCCTTTTCATATAGGCCTGCATTCAACGTATTTCCCACGGCACTCCACCAGTGATTACCGTAAGATTGAATAACTCCCTTGGGAAGTCCGGTTGTTCCTGATGTATACATTATCGTACAAGTGTCCTCTAATGACACTTGATCCTTTTCTATTGGCTCTATGTAGGTACTTTCTGTTATATTTTCTTTATAAAATACAGTCAATTCTTTCTCTTCTTCAAGCACAGCTACCTTCTCTTTAAACGCTTCTTCTGAGATTAAATAGGAAACTTTCGCATCGTTTATTTGATAAGCCATTTCTTTCGCTGTTAAGCGATTATTAAGAAGGACTGCCTTTGCTCCAATAATTTGCATAGCAAATAAGTGCAGTACAGTTTCTAAATCACTTTTAACAAGAAACCCCACATAATCTGTGTCCTTTACTCCAATGGCCGACCAAATCCCTGCACGGTAATAAGCCTTTTCATATAATTCTTTAAATGTTAGTCTTTCTTCTTTAAATACAATTGCCTCTCTATCTGGTGTTAAATGCGCTCTATTTTTAATAAAATTCGGAAGTATTTCTGTCATAATTTATTATCCCTCTTTTCTATACAAACAAAGGTGACACTATTATTAGCATGTCCATTAAAACACCATTGCTAAAAACGAGTGTCACCCTTGTATCTATTAATTAATATGAATGAATTGCGATTCCATCTCTTGGATAGCTAACTTTTCATTCATCCTTTTCCATTAAGGAAAACGCGGGAATTGTCCAAAATCAGGTTTGCGTTTTTCCTTAAAGGAATCTCTTCCTTCTTTTGCTTCATCTGTTGTATAGTAAAGCAAAGTTGCATCACCAGCAAATTGCTGTATACCAGCTAAACCATCTGTATCTGCATTAAAGGCAGCTTTTAGGAAACGAAGAGCAGTTGGACTTTTCTCTAAAATCTCCTCACACCATTTAATCGTCTCTTCTTCTACCTTTTCTAACGGTACTACCGTATTTACTAATCCCATATCTAGTGCTTCTTGGGCATTATATTGACGGCATAAGAACCAAATTTCCCTAGCTTTTTTATGGCCAACGATTCTTGCTAAATAACCAGAACCGTAACCAGCATCAAAGCTACCTACCTTTGGACCAGTTTGTCCAAAAATAGCATTATCTGCAGCAATCGTTAAATCACAGACAATATGCAGCACATGTCCTCCACCAATGGCATATCCTTTTACCATCGCAATGACAGGCTTAGGAATAACTCTGATTAAACGTTGTAAATCAAGGACATTTAGGCGGGGAATTTGATCTTCTCCTACATATCCACCATGACCTCTAACTTTTTGATCTCCACCAGAACAGAATGCTTTATCGCCTGCACCAGTTAAAATGATAACTCCTACATTACTGTCATCTCTTGCCATTGCAAACGCATCAATTAATTCACTAACGGTTCTTGGCGTGAATGCATTATGTACATGAGGTCTATTAATTGTAATCTTGGCAATACCATTATATGTTTCATAAATGATTTCTTCATATTGTCTGCCAGCTACCCATTCCACTGTCATTCTTTTTCCTCCTTATTAATAGGGCTGAACATCTATGTTCAGCTCCTTAAAAACTCCAATACTATTGTACCAAAAATTTCTGGTTTCTCCACATGAATTGCATGACCAGCATCATTTATAGTTAAATGCTTTATTTTTTTATTACAGTCAACCATTTCTTCAGCGATTTGACAAAACTTTTGATCAAGTTCTCCTGTAATTAACAATGTTTCTATTGATAAGCGAGAAAGAGAGGACCAATACGAATTTTGTGCACCTGTCCCCATCCCTCTTAAACTATTTGCCAATCCAACTGGGTTATTAGCCAGCCGTTGCTTCCTTATTGCTTGCTTTGCATCTTCACTCAGTATCTTTTGGCTTTTAAACAATGGGATTTCCTCCCATTTGTTCACGAAGTTTATTATTCCTTGTTCAAGGATAGAGTCTCCCAATTTCTCATCTTGTATTCGTCTTTGTTTTCTCTCTATATCCGTTCTCAAGCCGGGAGAGGAACTTTCCAAAATAAGTTTTTTCACTGTCTCAGGATAATTCATACAGTATGCTAACGCTAACCTACCACCCATCGAATAACCTAATAAATGAACAGTAGCCAATTGAAGATGATCAATGAGCGCTTTTAAATGAGTGACACTTTCTTGCATAGTATACTTTTCTATTTCTTCCGGCGAATCTGTCTTTCCATGACCGATAATATCGACCGTAATAACCGTATACTTCTTCTTCCATAAAGGAATAAATGGAATCCAAGTACCACTATCCCCAGTAAAACCATGTAATAATAAAAGAGGTTCTCCTTCTCCTTCAACCGTTACATGATAGCTTATATCCTTTAGTTTGATAAACATAGGCTTCACCTTTTTAATCTAATTGATCTAACACCTTTAGAATCCGATTCGTCATTTGCCGATGTTCTAATAGATTATTTTCCCGATTGGTTTGTATTTCCCATACTCGTAAGCCTTTCGTGAAATCACTATCTTGGAATAATGTTTGTAAATTGTCCCAGCTGTTAACAAGCTTATATTGTCCCTTGTACATTTCCACTGCATGCTTAAAGTCAATATTTAGAGGCGTTCCAAATAATAATTCAAAATGTCTCGGCAGTTCTACTTGAGGAAGAAATGAAAAGATTCCGCCCCCATTATTATTTATTAATATGACAGTGATTGGAAGCTGATATAGCTCAGAAAGAATTAAACCATTTAAATCATGGAAAAAGGTTAAATCCCCTACAATTAAAAAGAGCGGCTGCTTAATAACCCCTACTCCGAGAGCAGTAGATATCGTCCCATCAATGCCATTTGCTCCTCTATTTGCAATAATAGTTACCTTTTTATTTTGTTTATGAAAAAAAGTATCCAAATCGCGAATGGGCATACTATTACCTACAAATAAAACGGCATCATTCGGAATCATTTCACCCAAGCAATGAAAAAGCTTCGCTTCACTCATTTCTTGAATTTCTGCTGTTTTTGTTAATTCCTTTTTGGTTATCTCATTGATTTCTATCCATTTATTTAAATAGTGATTTATTGAGCAAGGAGAAACAAACGATGTAAGCTTCTCACAAAAATAACCTTCTTCACAATAAACCATTTCTGTTGTCAGCTGATTAGGATCACGGTAGCCGCTTCCCCCGTCTATTACAATCTGTTTTGCTCTTTCATTTTCTCGTAAGAAAATAGTTAATGGTTTAGAAATCGGCATACTGCCAAACCGAATAACAATATCCGGTTTTAATAGTGATTTAATCCTTTCATTTCGCAAAAACGTATCATATGTGTCGATGACAACTTCCATGTCCGCACTCTTACTTCGTAGTTGGGAAAGTGGATCAGCTATAATCGGAAAACCTGTTTTTTCTGCCAATTGCAGTATTTTCAAAGAAAAGTTCTCTTTATCCATCTCTCCGCAGATGATAATTCCCTTTCTTTCCCCTTTAGCTTCCAAACTTGCTGCTAAATCATGAAAATAGGAATCATCAATCGTAAACTCCCCATTTTTAATCTGAATAGACCTTGATTCTTGATCCTCTCGACGATAGTGTTCTAAATTATCTAAATCAGGGATTAATGGCTCTCTCAATGGAATATTCACATGCACTGGACCGCTAGGATGCTGTTTTGCCATCGCCACCGCTCTAGCCCCCACCGTTTTAGCATATCTTATCATACCTGAACTATTATCAGGTGTAGACATTTCCATAAACCATTTAACATGCTTTCCATAAAGATCTAATTGATCAATCGCCTGCGGTGCTCCCACATCTCGAAGTTCATGGGGCCGATCTGCCGTCAGTACGATTAATGGTATGCGAGAAATCTTCGCCTCTACAATTGCCGGAAAATAGTTTGCAGCGGCAGTACCAGATGTACATACTAATACAGTTGGTTTTTTAGACGCCTTCGCTATTCCTAAAGCAAAAAAGGCAGCTGATCTTTCATCAATATGAACATGAAGCTTTATATCCTCTTCTTCTGCAAGCAATAAACTGATGGGGGTTGATCTTGATCCTGGACTGATAACAGCATGTTCAACCCCGTTTTTTACCAACTCGGATATTAGCGCATCCAAATAGGCAGTTAACTGTTGCTGATGACTCATTTTATTTTCCTCCTAACGCAGTTAGCATTGGCTTAAATTTAATTGCAGTTTCTATATACTCAGATTCTGGATCAGAGTCAGCAACAATACCGCATCCTGCAATAATTGTTGCAACATTGCCATCTATTAAGCCAGAACGGATGCTTACTGCAAATTCTCCATTGCCCTGGTAATCAAGCCAACCGATAGGAGCACCATACATCCCTCTATCTAATCCTTCTACCTCTCTAATAACCTTTAAGGCTTCCTCTCGAGGAAATCCACCAAGAGCTGGAGTTGGATGCAATAAGCGTATGAAGGAAATTAGGGATTCTGTTTCTTTTACCTTCCCGCTAACTGGAGTATAAAGATGTTGAATATCTCTCATCTTCAAGATTTGTGGGTTTAATGGCATTTCTACCGTACTACAGACTTCCTCCATAGCATTCTTTATCATTTTAACAACATAATTATGTTCTTCTCTATTTTTGGAATCCGAAAGCAAGGCTTGCGCAAGCGCATCGTCTTCTTCTTTGTTTTTTCCTCTCGCAATTGACCCGGCCAGACAGGTAGAAAAAACAGTTGGACCTTCTTTTTTTACCAATCTTTCTGGAGATGCTCCGATGAAACATTTATTCTTTGCTTCCAAGGCAAATATATAACCATTGCTTTGTTGTTGTATTAAATTTTTTAGCACAAACTCTGTCTCGACGTCATTAGAAAAATGCACTTGACTAGCACGTGCTAACACTACTTTTTTTAAATCTTCATTTAACTCATTTATTACTTTATTAACTTTATTCTTCCATGTTTCTTGATCGATCTCAGTAATCATTTCAATTAAAGGTAAAGAAGGAGGAGATGCTTCTGCTCTTCGATACACAATAGAATGCTTTTTTAACTCCGCTTTTGCATGATCCTGTTTATCTGATGGAATCATTATATTTGTAGTAATAAATTGACTTCCATTTATTTCACTTAACATAAATTGAGGTACGTAAAAATGGGCTTCCCCGAAGCCATCCCAGACATGCGTTTTCTCTTTTAATGGATCAAAGGAGAAACCACCTAAAAGGACTGGTCCGATCCCTATTTCATTGTATTTGTTAAATACTATTGCATCATCTAACAGCTGCCTCCATTTTTTTTCTACAAATGAATAAGAGTTTTCCCCTAATGAATACTCAATCCCTTCACAAATGCCTATTCCTACAAGCATGTTTTTTTCAGAAGGATCCTTCCAAAAAAAACGTTTTCCTTTATAGGAGCTGTAATTGGAAAAGAACTCTAGAATATCTATTTTCTTTTCTAGCTTCTTCACTTCACTAACTAAGACAGTAGGAGAATCACTTTCCTTTATTATTGTTTGTACCATTATTCCTTTGCTATCATTCATCCCTTTGTAAATCCCCCTAAAACTAATCAAGAATATAAGCCTTGATTATATTGGTTCAAAGATATACGCCACTTATTATTTTAGCATATTTTACGATACACCTGTCTTTAATATTATGTCAATCATAGTGAATTCTTAATGCACTTTTCAACTATTTATTTTTCTTAAGAAAAGGCTGCACAAATGGAAAACTAGGTTTGATAACCATAAAACAGGGAAATTTATGAACAGGTTGTCTATATATACTAATAGTAGGAACAGATAAGGATGTGTTTACCTTGTTATCAACAGAACAAATAAATCATTTAAAAAAAGAATTAGAAGACAGAAAAGCAACTTTACTAGATAGAACAAACGGATACGCAAGTGAAGAAAATGCCTTGGAATCAGTTGGAGAATTATCCAGTTATGATAACCATCCAGCAGATCTAGGAACAGAATTATATGAAAGAGAAAAAGATTCTGCCTTAGAACAACATGACCAATCTGAATTACAAAAAATTAATAGCGCCTTAAAGGCAATAGAAGACGGTTCTTATGGAATTTGTAAGGTTTCAGGTAAAGAAATTCCTTACGAAAGATTAGAAGCAATTCCGACAGCTCTTACGCTAAAAGAATATAGTGATGAACAAACTATTCCAAATGATCAACCTATAGAGGAAGATATTCTAGAATTAGCTCATGGCAATGAATTTCGTCATTATGATACTGGCGATGTTAGAGACTACGATGATAGTTTTCAAGAGGTAGCTCGCTATGGAACTTCGGAAACGCCCTCAGATTTACGAGGTGATTTCGAAGATTATGACAGTCTCTACGATAGAGAGAACGACGATGATACTTTCCCGGAAGATTATGAAAACTTTACAGCTACAAATATTGATGGAACAGAAAGAGCAGTATATCCATCTAAAGATCAAGAAAAATATGAACAAGCATTAGATGAGGAAGGAATTGAAGCTCCCTTTGGTGATGTTCCATACCATAAATCAGATGGATATATAGAGGAGGATACAGAAGACGAGGAGGAATAAGAGACTTTTAGATAAAACTAAAGGTTCAATAAGTGAAGGTGAATATTTTTGGTTTAATTTTCGTTGGGAACTTTATTGGATAATAAAGGAGTCGGAAAATAAACCAGCCTGTATGCTCGAAGAATTCTATGGGAATGGCGTGAGAACGGTGTGGTCTAACAGGAGAACTCACCGCTCGCCCCATAGAAAACAAGGTGTCTCAGACATGGATGAAACCACAAACCTTCTTTATTTAAATGAATTAAAAAACCAAACAATTATACGAAACTTATTAGCATCTCCGTAAAATTGCTCGGTTTTATATCGGTTGGATTCCTTTCCTCCGACCTGCTCCTAAACAATTAACTATAAGGTTTTATACGCCAAATATCCTCTGCATATTCCTTTATTGTTCGATCGCTTGAAAAATGTCCCGACATCGCAATATTTACAATGCTTTTTCGCAGCCAGCCTCGTTTATTCTTAAATGTCTGGTTCACCTTTTCGTGAATGCTTGCATAAGAATTAAAATCTTTTAATACAAAGAACTGATCATTCTCTATTAGTAAAGAATCAAAAATAGGATCAAATTCACCCACTGGATGATCATAAAAACCATTTTTTAATTGATTCACTACTTCATGAATTCTATCATCATGATAAAAATACTCTCGAGAACTATAGCCACCATTTTGATAAAGCTCTAATACTTGATCTGCGTTCATCCCAAAGATGAAAATATTATCATCTCCCACTAATTCATGCATTTCAATGTTTGCTCCATCCATTGTTCCAAGTGTCAATGCACCGTTCATCATAAATTTCATATTACCAGTGCCTGACGCTTCTTTACTTGCGGTAGATATTTGCTCACTTACATCAGCAGCTGGAAAAATATGTTCCGCTAAGGAAACTCGATAATTTTCTATAAAAACAACCTTTAATTTATTTTGTATTCTTTTATCATTGTTAAGTTTATGGGCAACTGTATTAATTAATTTAATTATCTTTTTTGCATAATAATATCCCGGTGATGCCTTTGCTCCGAAAATAAACGTTCTAGGCTCCATATCAATGGATGGATCTTCTCTTAATTTATTATAAAGAGACATAATGTGCAAAATATTTAATAATTGTCTTTTATATGCATGCAGTCTCTTTACTTGAACATCAAAAATAGAGGAAGGGTCTACAAGAATTCCATTCTTCTCCTTAATTATCTTTGCAAGTCTTTCCTTATTACTTTGCTTAATTACTGCGAGATTTTCTTGTAAATTAGCATCTTCTTGATAATTTAATAATTCCCTTAATAATTCTGGCTGATCGACCCATTTATCACCAATTGTATTAGAAATTAAGTTTGTAAGCTTAGGATTAGCCTTTATTAGCCACCTTCTATGTGTAATTCCATTCGTTTTATTATTAAACTTTTCTGGATAGAAGGTAAAAAAATCAGCCATTTCTCTTTTCTTCAAAATCTCAGTATGGATTTCCGCTACTCCATTTACACTATAGCTACCAACTAATGCTAAATGAGCCATCTTAATCATGCCGTGGGCAATTATCGCCATTTTTTCAATTTTCAAAAAATCTCCAGGGTACTTTTTCCATAATTCCATACAGAAACGTTCATTTATTTCATCGATTATCATATAAATTCGGGGTAACAGGGGTTGGAAGATATAGATTGGCCATTGTTCTAATGCTTCAGATAACGTGGTATGATTGGTGTAAGAAATAGTATTTGTAGTAATTTTCCAGGCTTCATCCCAGCCTAATCCTTCCTCATCCATTAATATTCTCATTAGCTCCGGGATTGCCAAAACGGGATGTGTATCATTTACATGGATGCTTATATAGTGATGCATTTCACTAATATTTTTATATTGTTGCTTATAATTTCGAATAATGGATTGCAAGCTTGCAGAAACTAAAAAGTATTGTTGTTTTAACCGTAAGATCTTTCCCTCATCATTGGAATCATCTGGATATAAAAAGCCAGATATCGATTCTGTTTCTCTTTTGTAACGCATTATATCCTTTACATCTTTTGCGACTAAGGACGATGGTTCAGCATTCCATAGCCTTAATGTATTAACAGTCGTTGTATGATAGCCGATGACCGGTACATCATGGGGAACTGCTGTTACAGTTTCGGCATTTAGATGCCGAAACTGTAACTTTCCATTCTTCTCATACATATCAATATTTCCCCAGAAATAAATATCAACAGCTAAGTCTTCCTTTCGAACTTCCCAAACCTGGCCTTGCTTTAGCCATTGTTCTGGCAATTCAAGTTGGTATCCATCAACAATTCGTTGTTCAAATAAACCATGTTTATAACGAATCCCCATACCATGCCCTGGTAAGTCTAATGTAGCTAAAGAATCCAAAAAGCATGCTGCTAACCTTCCTAATCCACCATTGCCTAATCCCGCATCGTGTTCCATATCTTCCACTTCAAAAAAGTTAATTCCAATATCTCCCAGACCTTCGATAACAACTTGATCAATACCTAAGTTAATTAAATTATTATGAAGCAATCTTCCTAATAAAAATTCAATAGAAAGATAATATACCTGTTTCCCATTATTGTTACGACTTTGTTCATTCGTCTGAATCCAATTTGAGCTTACATATTCTCTAATCATATGCCCTAACGTTTGAAAATGATCACTACTTGTTGTATCTTCAAAGGTCTTTCCATAAGTCATTTCAAGCCTTTGTAAAAAATATCTTTTAAAGCGTTCTTTATTAGAAAACATGGGATTCACTCCTCGAAATAAGCTCTGCATATAACTGATTATATTTAAATGCAGATTGAGCCCAGCTATTATCCATCGACATGGCATTCTTCATTAACTTATGCCATACCTCTTTTTCCTCTTTATAAAAGTGAATGCCTCTCCTAATCGTGTATAGCATATCATGGGCATTGAAATTGGTGAAACTGAATCCATTTCCTTCCTCTGTCCATTCGTTATAAGAGAAAACAGTGTCATTCAGCCCTCCTGTCTCTCTCACAATAGGGATATTCCCGTATCGTAAAGCAATTAGCTGCCCTAATCCACAAGGCTCAAATTTGGAAGGCATTAAAAACAAGTCTGCACCTGCGTACAGCTGATGGGCTAAATTTTCATCAAAGCCAATATAAGCTTTACATTTGTCAGAATACGTATATTCCATCTCACGGAAAAAGTTCTCAAATTCAGGATCTCCTGTTCCTAATACGAGAAACTGTACATCTTCTTCCATTATTTCATGAAATATATGTCTAACTAATTCTAATCCCTTTTGACTAGTTAATCTAGTAATCATACAAATGATTGGAATTTCTAGATCTTCCTTCAATCCAAATTTTTGTTGGATGAATCGCTTATTTTCTTGCTTTTTATCTAAAGAAGTAACTGTATAATTTGCTGCAATTACCGGATCTGTTTCTGGATTATATGTTTCTTCATCAATCCCATTTATAATTCCATATAAATCCGGCTCTCTCTGCTTTAATACATTATTCAGCTTCTCACCATAATATTCTGTTTGAATTTCGTTTTTATAGGTAGGACTTACTGTCGTTATCTTGTCAGCAGCGATAAGTCCCCCTTTCATCAAATTAACATTTCCGTAGAATTCAAGATTATTTGTTGTGAAGTAATAATCGTTTAGATTGAATAAATCACCAAGAACCTCTCTTGGCAATATTCCTTGAAACTGAAGATTATGTATGGTGAATACAGTCTTAATATTGCTATATTCTTTTTTCCACTTATAGTCTACATCCAATAAGAAAGGAATCATAGCTGTATGCCAATCATGGCAATGAATAATATCAGGATAGTCAGCTAAATAGGGTAAACTCTCTAGTACGGCTCGATTAAAGAATGCAAAGCGTTCTCCATCATCACCATAACCATATAAACCACTTCTCTTAAAATACCATTCATTATCAATGAAATAAAAAGTAATTCCATCTACTTCTAATTCTTCAATTCCACAGTATTGATTTCGCCAACCTACTTGCACAAAGAAATAGCATCTTTTCTTAACATTAGCAAGTAAATGGGCTGGAATATCTTGATACTTTGGCATAATTACTGCTACATCCGTACCTTGCTTCTTTAACTCTTTAGGAAGAGAACCAGCTACATCTGCCAGTCCCCCTGATTTTATAAATGGTACACATTCTGAAACTGCAAATAATACTCTCACGAATTCATCAACGCTCCTTGCACTGTTCCTTTTCTAACTACAAAGGGAGAACTAGCAGTACCAATCATCACAGTACCACTTTCTACAACCACATCTTTATCTAAAATAACCGAGTCTAGGTCACAATTTTCCCCAATTGTACACTTTTGCATAATAATACAATTTTTCAAGCTTGAACCTTTTCCAACCTTAACCGCTCGAGAAATAACACTATTTGTAATATCGCCTTCAATAAAACATCCATTTGCTATCATGGAGTTTTTCACTTCACCTGTACTTGTATATCGTGTAGGTGGTTCATCTTTAACTTTTGTAAATATTGGTCTTTCTTTTATAAAAAGCTGATTCCAGACTTTGGCTTTTAATATATCTTTACTTACATGAAAATAACTAGATATTGAATCTATTTTTTCGGCATAGCCGTTATATTCATATTCACATATTTTTAGCTGATTATTCATATCTAACACAACATCATTCATACATGTATAACCTGTAACTGCTCTTGTTTCTATTAAATCAATTAGCTTTGATTTCTTAATTAGATATATTTCTAATGAACTTCCATTATTCGTAATCTCCGTTATATCACAGCCAGAAGAGAGATGCCGCTCTAATACAGGATTAAAATTCATATTAAACACAGTAAAACAATTTGCAACTAGAGCATATTCTTGCTTGCTTCTCTGAAAATAATCCATATTTGCCGCAAAATGATTAAAAGAACCTATTCCATCTGTATTTGTTTCGGTCAAAGATGCCGGGAAAAAGAACAATCCATCTCTCTTTCTATCTAAATCCCAGTTTTTTCCCGATCCTAAATGATCCATTAACGAGCGATACTGATACTTTGGAAAAATTGCAACACTACCTATTCCAGAGTTCACCATATTGGAAAGGACAAAATCTATTAAACGGTACCGTCCGCCTATCGGAAGTGCAGCAAGTGTGCGATGTGAAGTTAATTCTTCTAAATCTTCCTTATGTGTTGTTGCATCAATAATGCCCAGCATAGATCTTATCATCTTAATCCCTCCTATCTAGTTTGTTAGGAAATCACTTCATTAACCATTTCTTCTGTTACAAGGACTACTTCATTTGAGTCTTTTCTTGGTTTAATGACCATTCCATCTGGTATGGTTATGTCAGAAGGGACAATAGCCTTTTCAATATAAACATTATTACCAATCTTCGCATCTGGCATGATAACTGAACTCCGAATAATCGTCCCTTCTCCTACAGTAACACCTTGAAAAACAATTGTTTTCTCTAAATTGCCACTAATAATACACCCTTCATTCACCATCGACTCTTTCACATGTGCATCACTAGAAATATACTGTGGTGGATGATTGGGATTTACTGTATAAATTCTCCAATTATAATCAGATATATTTAATTCACAATTATCATCCAATAAATCCATATTTGCTTCCCATAGACTTTGAACAGTTCCAACATCTTTCCAATACCCTTTAAATGGATAAGCAACCACCTTTTTCTGTTTTTCTATGAGTAAAGGAATAATATCCTTTCCAAAATCATGGGAAGAATTTTTATTTAAATTATCTTCTACAAGTAATTCCTTCAAAACACGCCATTTAAAAATATAGATTCCCATCGAAGCTAAATTATTTTTTGGATGTTTAGGCTTCTCTTCGAATTCTACAATGTTCATCTCTTTATTTGTATTCATAATTCCAAATCTACTCGCTTCTTCCCATGGTACTTGAATCACAGAGATAGAAGCGTCTGCTTTTTTATCTATATGATATTCAAGCATCTCTTCATAATTCATTTTATAAATATGGTCTCCTGACAAAATAAGAACATATTCAGGATCATATTGAGACAAGTAGTTCTGATTTTGATAAATAGCACTTGCTGTTCCTGTATACCATTTCACTTCTGATGACTCACTATATGGAGGTAATACGGTTACTCCTCCATTAACACGGTCTAAATCCCATGCACTTCCTATTCCAATGTATGAGTTTAAAACAAGCGGCTGATATTGCGTTAAGACGCCAACAGTTTCTATTCCCGAATTGGAACAATTACTTAAAGTGAAATCGATAATTCGATATTTACCTCCAAAAGGGATTGCTGGCTTTGCTAGACTTTTTGTTAAGGAATAAAGTCTACTCCCCTTTCCTCCTGCTAATAGCATTGCGACGCACCGTTTCTTTCCCATTTCCCTTTCTCCCCTTCCGGTGTTGAACTGGACGTAAAATGATTATACTGAAAGCTGGTATCGTTAGTTGAACAGAATAAGGTTTTCCATGAAACTCTACTTTTTCTGCTTTTATTACCTTTTTATTTATATAATTAGCTCCACCAAATCTATCAGTGTCACTATTTAATATTTCTCGGAAAGAGTTATTTAAAGGAACGCCGACTCTGTAATTTTCATATGTATGATAAGTGAAATTACAAATGACGACTAAATAATCTTCTTCTTTTTCTGCCTTGCGTATAAACGAGAAGATAGACTGTTCTCTATTATTTACATCAATCCAATCAAAGCCATCATTGATATGATCCAACTGATACAAAGGTTTGGACCTTTTATAGATTTTTAGTAATTCCTTCATATACTCATTTGCTTTTTGATGCATCTCATAATCTAGCAGCATCCAATCTAACTGTTCTTTATCCTTCCATTCAGCAAAATGTGCGAATTCATTTCCCATAAATAATAATTTTTTTCCTGGATGTGCCATCATATATCCTAAGAGGAGTCGGAATTGAGCAAACTTTTGCCAATAATCTCCTGGCATCTTATCTACTAACGATTTCTTTCCATGAACAACTTCATCATGTGAAAATGGTAAAACAAAATTTTCGGAAAAGGCATAATGTAGGGAAAAGGAGACTTTATCATGTACTTGCTTTCGATTAACTGAATCAGTTTCCATATAGGTTAAAATATCATTCATCCAGCCCATATTCCATTTGTAGTGAAATCCAATGCCACCATAATGAACTGGTGCAGTTACTTGAGGCCAATCAGTAGAATCCTCTGCAAACATTAGAACCGTTGGATCGTATTGACAAACTGTTTGATTCAGTTTTTGGAGGAAATCGATTCCAAATTGGTTCACGCTATTTTCATTTGAATTTGGCCAATAAATAATATTAGAAACAGCATCAACTCTAAATCCATCTACATGGAAATATTCCATCCAAAAAATTGCATTTGAAATTAAAAAGCTTTGGACTTCATTTTTTCCTAAATCAAAATTGGCTGTTCCCCAAACATAATTTTCTCTATCCACAGGATTCTTATAATCATATTGACTAGTTCCATCAAATTGATAAAGACCATGCTCATCTTTACAAAAATGTCCAGGTACCCAATCTAATATCACGCCGAGCCCATGTTGATGACATTGATCAATGAAATACATCAAATCCTTTGGCTCTCCAAATCTACTTGTTGCAGAATAGTATCCTGTACCTTGATATCCCCAGGAGATATCGAGTGGATGTTCTACTAAGGGCAGCACTTCCAAGTGAGTAAATCCTTGTTCCACAACATATGGAATTAATTCATCAGCAAGTTCTCTATAGGTATAAAGATCTCCATCCTCATGGATTTTCCATGATCCTAAATGGACTTCATATATAGCAAGGGGTTCATTTAAATAGTTCTTTTTTGTCTTTTTTTGTTTCCATTTTGTATCGTTCCACTTATAACCTTCCAAGGAATAAACAATGGAAGCTGTATTAGGTCTTACCTCGGAAAGAAAAGCATAAGGATCAGCCTTAAGAAATACTCTTCCATCAGGTGCAGTTATTTTATATTTATACATAACACCCGTTAAATCCCTCTCTACATTTAGAAGCCACACACCTTCCTTATTAATTTTTTCAAGGGAATAACCTTCACCATTCCAATTATTAAAATCCCCAACCAATTGAATACTTAGAGCATTTGGAGCCCAAACACAAAAACTGGTATAAATCTCTCCATTTTTATGATGAATATGAGATCCAAATAATCTATAGCTCTCAAATAAGTTTCCTTCGTGAAATAAATGTAGTTGAAATTCTGTTGGATATACTGTCTCCACTGTCATCCTACTTTCTATTACAAATAATATTAAGTGTGTAAATTTTACACTTTGTACATTGCAATTCCCTTTTTTTTTGCTTCTAAAACAATTTACGGTATTCCTTGCTAAAAAATTAGTCATTTAATTTAATTTGATTAATTTTAATATTCTATCAATAGAAGGGAAATCCTTTTTTGTTTTTAAAATTTTATGATACTATAAATCTTTTTATGTTTAATTGACTCATTTAGATTGTGAACTTTTAACATAGTTTTTTTATGAAGAGAATTCTAAAATAAATGGCTAACATAAGGAAGGATAAGGATAATAAGTAAAAGGGAAGAAGAATATTTAAAAGAACAAATAGGGAAAGAAATCAACCTTTTTTTTGAAGCACCAGATAAAAAAATCTAGCAACTGATCTGTTTAGAGGTCCCGATACTGGATTTCTTTCTGACTTTGATTTAAAGAATCCAGGGAATAGATTATTTACAAGTGAGGATAAATGGGAAGAAAATCTAAGGAGCGGAAAATTTTAATTGATACAAACTTATAAGGTCTCCTTAACTATAGAGAATTTATCAAAAAGAACCTTATCTTATAAGAAATAAAAAAACTGATAGCAAATGCTATCAGTTTTTTATGACCCGTACGGGATTCGAACCCGTGTTACCGCCGTGAAAGGGCGGTGTCTTAACCACTTGACCAACGGGCCAATGGCGGAGAAGGAGGGATTTGAACCCTCGCGCCGCTTACGCGACCTACACCCTTAGCAGGGGCGCCTCTTCAGCCTCTTGAGTACTTCCCCAAAAAAAATGGCTCCGCAGGTAGGACTCGAACCTACGACCGTTCGGTTAACAGCCGAATGCTCTACCACTGAGCTACTGCGGAATATTTTTATGGTGGGCCTAAATGGACTCGAACCATCGACCTCACGCTTATCAGGCGTGCGCTCTAACCAGCTGAGCTATAGGCCCATATATGGAGCGGGTGATGGGAATCGAACCCACGACATCAGCTTGGAAGGCTGAGGTTTTACCATTAAACTACACCCGCATATTTTATTTTAATGGGGCGACTAGTGGGAATCGAACCCACGAGTGTCGGAGCCACAATCCGATGCGTTAACCACTTCGCCATAGCCGCCATTATACATATTATTTATTTTAGATTGCACTAAAATGGTGGCTCAGGACGGAATCGAACCGCCGACACAAGGATTTTCAGTCCTTTGCTCTACCGACTGAGCTACTGAGCCAATTTATATGGCGGTCCGGACGGGACTCGAACCCGCGACCTCCTGCGTGACAGGCAGGCATTCTAACCAACTGAACTACCGGACCAGATTGCGGGGACAGGATTTGAACCTGCGACCTTCGGGTTATGAGCCCGACGAGCTACCAGACTGCTCCACCCCGCGATAATATTATAATTTAATTTTTATGGAGGAGGAAGGGGGATTCGAACCCCCGCGCGGTTTGACCCGCCTGTCGGTTTTCAAGACCGATCCCTTCAGCCGGACTTGGGTATTCCTCCTCAATAATATGGTGGACCTTGTAGGACTCGAACCTACGACCGGACGGTTATGAGCCGTCTGCTCTAACCAACTGAGCTAAAGGTCCATGGTAATATGTATGGTAGCGGCAGAGGGGATCGAACCCCCGACCTCACGGGTATGAACCGTACGCTCTAGCCAGCTGAGCTACGCCGCCATCATATTAAGAATTATAAAATTGGTGGAGCCTAGCGGGATCGAACCGCTGACCTCCTGCGTGCAAGGCAGGCGCTCTCCCAGCTGAGCTAAGGCCCCATGTAATGAGAATAGTGGTCGGGAAGACAGGATTCGAACCTGCGACCCCTTGGTCCCAAACCAAGTGCTCTACCAAGCTGAGCTACTTCCCGAAATATAATGGCGCGCCCGAAAGGAGTCGAACCCATAACCTTCTGATCCGTAGTCAGACGCTCTATCCAATTGAGCTACGGGCGCATTAATATAAAAACAATGGTGCCGAGGACCGGAATCGAACCGGTACGGTAGTCACCTACCGCAGGATTTTAAGTCCTGTGCGTCTGCCAGTTCCGCCACCCCGGCATTGTTTTATGGAGCGGAAGACGGGATTCGAACCCGCGACCCCCACCTTGGCAAGGTGGTGTTCTACCACTGAACTACTTCCGCATGTATTTAACTGATAATAAATTGGTGCGGGTGAAGGGAGTCGAACCCCCACGCCTTGCGGCGCTAGATCCTAAGTCTAGTGCGTCTGCCAATTCCGCCACACCCGCTTAATACTATTTTAAGTTTACTAATGGTGAGCCATGGAGGATTCGAACCTCCGACCCTCTGATTAAAAGTCAGATGCTCTACCGACTGAGCTAATGGCTCATTAGATGGTGCCGGCTAGAGGACTTGAACCCCCAACCTACTGATTACAAGTCAGTTGCTCTACCAATTGAGCTAAACCGGCATATAATAATCGTCAAAATAATGGTGGAGGATGACGGGATCGAACCGCCGACCCTCTGCTTGTAAGGCAGATGCTCTCCCAGCTGAGCTAATCCTCCATATATAACGCCTGGCGACGTCCTACTCTCACAGGGGGAGAACCCCCAACTACCATTGGCGCTGAGAAGCTTAACTTCCGTGTTCGGTATGGGAACGGGTGTGACCTTCTCGCTATCGCCACCAGACTTTTCTCAAGACACATTTTATTATACATGTTTTTGAGACTTTTTCAAGTATAATTTTAGAAAATTATTCCCTGAAAACTAGATTATGGTAAGAAGAAAGAAACAAGTAATCATTTTGTTCAGCTCTAATGCCCATAAACAGGCATTTCCGCTTTTCATTTTAGTTAAGTCCTCGATCTATTAGTATCAGTCAGCTCCACATGTCGCCACGCTTCCACCTCTGACCTATCAACCTGATCATCTTTCAGGGATCTTACTAGCTTGCGCTATGGGAAATCTCATCTTGAGGGGGGCTTCATGCTTAGATGCTTTCAGCACTTATCCCTTCCGCACATAGCTACCCAGCGATGCCTTTGGCAAGACAACTGGTACACCAGCGGTGCGTCCATCCCGGTCCTCTCGTACTAAGGACAGCTCCTCTCAAATTTCCTACGCCCACGACGGATAGGGACCGAACTGTCTCACGACGTTCTGAACCCAGCTCGCGTACCGCTTTAATGGGCGAACAGCCCAACCCTTGGGACCGACTACAGCCCCAGGATGCGATGAGCCGACATCGAGGTGCCAAACCTCCCCGTCGATGTGGACTCTTGGGGGAGATAAGCCTGTTATCCCCGGGGTAGCTTTTATCCGTTGAGCGATGGCCCTTCCATGCGGAACCACCGGATCACTAAGCCCGACTTTCGTCCCTGCTCGACTTGTAGGTCTCGCAGTCAAGCTCCCTTGTGCCTTTACACTCTACGAATGATTTCCAACCATTCTGAGGGAACCTTTGGGCGCCTCCGTTACTTTTTAGGAGGCGACCGCCCCAGTCAAACTGCCCACCTGACACTGTCTCCCACCCCGATCAGGGGTGCGGGTTAGAATGTCAATACAGCCAGGGTAGTATCCCACCAATGCCTCCACCGAAGCTAGCGCTCCGGCTTCCAAGGCTCCTACCTATCCTGTACAAGCTGTACCAAAATTCAATATCAGGCTGCAGTAAAGCTCCACGGGGTCTTTCCGTCCTGTCGCGGGTAACCTGCATCTTCACAGGTACTATAATTTCACCGAGTCTCTCGTTGAGACAGTGCCCAGATCGTTACACCTTTCGTGCGGGTCGGAACTTACCCGACAAGGAATTTCGCTACCTTAGGACCGTTATAGTTACGGCCGCCGTTTACTGGGGCTTCAATTCAGAGCTTCGCACTAACGTGCTAACCCCTCCTCTTAACCTTCCAGCACCGGGCAGGTGTCAGCCCCTATACTTCGCCTTGCGGCTTCGCAGAGACCTGTGTTTTTGCTAAACAGTCGCCTGGGCCTATTCACTGCGGCTCTCGCAGGCTTGCACCCGCAAGAGCACCCCTTCTCCCGAAGTTACGGGGTCATTTTGCCGAGTTCCTTAACGAGAGTTCTCTCGCTCACCTTAGGATTCTCTCCTCGCCTACCTGTGTCGGTTTGCGGTACGGGCACCCTAAATCTCGCTAGAGGCTTTTCTTGGCAGTGTGGAATCAGGAACTTCGGTACTATATTTCCCTCGCCGTCACAGCTCCGCTTATGTGGTAATGGGATTTGCCTCATTACCAGCCTAACTGCTTGGACGTGCTAATCCAACAGCACGCTTACCCTATCCTCCTGCGTCCCCCCATTGCTCAAACGATTTAAAGGTGGTACAGGAATATCAACCTGTTGTCCATCGCCTACGCTTTTCAGCCTCGGCTTAGGTCCCGACTAACCCTGAGCGGACGAGCCTTCCTCAGGAAACCTTAGGCATTCGGTGGATGAGATTCTCACTCATCTTTCGCTACTCATACCGGCATTCTCACTTCTAAGCGCTCCACCAGTCCTTACGGTCTAGCTTCAACGCCCTTAGAACGCTCTCCTACCACTGACATCAAAGATGTCAATCCACAGCTTCGGTGATACGTTTAGCCCCGGTACATTTTCGGCGCAGAGTCACTCGACCAGTGAGCTATTACGCACTCTTTAAATGGTGGCTGCTTCTAAGCCAACATCCTGGTTGTCTAAGCAACTCCACATCCTTTTCCACTTAACGTATACTTTGGGACCTTAGCTGGTGGTCTGGGCTGTTTCCCTCTTGACCACGGATCTTATCACTCGTAGTCTGACTCCCAAGAATAAGTATTTGGCATTCGGAGTTTGTCTGAATTCGGTAACCCGATGGGGGCCCCTAGTCCAAACAGTGCTCTACCTCCAATACTCTAAATCTTGAGGCTAGCCCTAAAGCTATTTCGGAGAGAACCAGCTATCTCCAAGTTCGATTGGAATTTCTCCGCTACCCACACCTCATCCCCGCACTTTTCAACGTGCGTGGGTTCGGGCCTCCATCCAGTGTTACCTGGACTTCACCCTGGACATGGGTAGATCACCTGGTTTCGGGTCTACAACCACATACTATTTCGCCCTATTCAGACTCGCTTTCGCTGCGGCTCCGTCTCTTCAACTTAACCTCGCATGTAATCGTAACTCGCCGGTTCATTCTACAAAAGGCACGCTATCACCCATAAAAGGGCTCTAACTACTTGTAGGCACACGGTTTCAGGATCTATTTCACTCCCCTTCCGGGGTGCTTTTCACCTTTCCCTCACGGTACTGGTTCACTATCGGTCACTAGGGAGTATTTAGCCTTGGGAGATGGTCCTCCCTGCTTCCGACGGGATTTCTCGTGTCCCGCCGTACTCAGGATACACTCAAGAGGGAACGAAGTTTCGACTACAGGGTTTTTACCTTCTACGACTGACCTTTCCAGATCGATTCGTCTACCCCGTTCCTTTGTAACTCCATATAGAGTGTCCTACAACCCCAAGAGGCAAGCCTCTTGGTTTGGGCTAATCCCGTTTCGCTCGCCGCTACTCAGGGAATCGCGTTTGCTTTCTCTTCCTCCGGGTACTTAGATGTTTCAGTTCCCCGGGTCTGCCTTCAGTACCCTATGTATTCAGGTAAAGATTCTATCCCATTACGGATAGAGGGTTTCCCCATTCGGAAATCTCTGGATCAAAGCTTACTTACAGCTCCCCAAAGCATATCGGTGTTAATCCCGTCCTTCATCGGCTCCTAGTGCCAAGGCATCCACCGTGCGCCCTTTCTAACTTAACTTAGTTTCGACCAAAGATAAGCGGCGTATCTCTTCGTCAGCTTCTTCACTCTGCTCCTCACGTACTGTCGTACGCTCTGGTGCTCGTTCGGTCGCTTCCTTGACCTACTTGCTTCTCTTTGCTCTCCAATCTTTGAAGGAGTATTCGTTTAATACGACTACTTTCCAAAGAAGTAATTCTCTAAAATAGAGAATCTAAGATGGCGATTACTCGGTTTCTTTCTTGGTTCTTACATAATCTAGTTTTCAAGGAACAATCAGGCTTATTAAGCCTTTCATTTTGAGGAATTGCTCCCTCAAAACTGAACAATCAAATCGTCAACAATCTTTGATGGAATGTAAATTCCATTTTCCTTAGAAAGGAGGTGATCCAGCCGCACCTTCCGATACGGCTACCTTGTTACGACTTCACCCCAATCATCTATCCCACCTTAGGCGGCTGGCTCCAAAAGGTTACCCCACCGACTTCGGGTGTTACAAACTCTCGTGGTGTGACGGGCGGTGTGTACAAGGCCCGGGAACGTATTCACCGCGGCATGCTGATCCGCGATTACTAGCGATTCCAGCTTCATGTAGGCGAGTTGCAGCCTACAATCCGAACTGAGAATGGTTTTATGGGATTTGCTCGACCTCGCGGTTTTGCTGCCCTTTGTACCATCCATTGTAGCACGTGTGTAGCCCAGGTCATAAGGGGCATGATGATTTGACGTCATCCCCACCTTCCTCCGGTTTGTCACCGGCAGTCACCTTAGAGTGCCCAACTGAATGCTGGCAACTAAGATCAAGGGTTGCGCTCGTTGCGGGACTTAACCCAACATCTCACGACACGAGCTGACGACAACCATGCACCACCTGTCACTCTGTCCCCCGAAGGGGAACGTCCTATCTCTAGGAGTGTCAGAGGATGTCAAGACCTGGTAAGGTTCTTCGCGTTGCTTCGAATTAAACCACATGCTCCACCGCTTGTGCGGGCCCCCGTCAATTCCTTTGAGTTTCAGCCTTGCGGCCGTACTCCCCAGGCGGAGTGCTTAATGCGTTTGCTGCAGCACTAAAGGGCGGAAACCCTCTAACACTTAGCACTCATCGTTTACGGCGTGGACTACCAGGGTATCTAATCCTGTTTGCTCCCCACGCTTTCGCGCCTCAGCGTCAGTTACAGACCAAAGAGTCGCCTTCGCCACTGGTGTTCCTCCACATCTCTACGCATTTCACCGCTACACGTGGAATTCCACTCTTCTCTTCTGCACTCAAGTCCCCCAGTTTCCAATGACCCTCCACGGTTGAGCCGTGGGCTTTCACATCAGACTTAAAGGACCGCCTGCGCGCGCTTTACGCCCAATAATTCCGGACAACGCTTGCCACCTACGTATTACCGCGGCTGCTGGCACGTAGTTAGCCGTGGCTTTCTGGTTAGGTACCGTCAAGGTACAAGCAGTTACTCTTGTACTTGTTCTTCCCTAACAACAGAGTTTTACGATCCGAAAACCTTCATCACTCACGCGGCGTTGCTCCGTCAGACTTTCGTCCATTGCGGAAGATTCCCTACTGCTGCCTCCCGTAGGAGTCTGGGCCGTGTCTCAGTCCCAGTGTGGCCGATCACCCTCTCAGGTCGGCTACGCATCGTCGCCTTGGTGAGCCGTTACCTCACCAACTAGCTAATGCGCCGCGGGCCCATCTGTAAGTGACAGCGTAAACCGTCTTTCAGCTTTTCCTCATGAGAGGAAAAGGATTATCCGGTATTAGCTCCGGTTTCCCGAAGTTATCCCAGTCTTACAGGCAGGTTGCCCACGTGTTACTCACCCGTCCGCCGCTAACTTTAAAAGCAAGCTTTTAAAGTCCGCTCGACTTGCATGTATTAGGCACGCCGCCAGCGTTCGTCCTGAGCCAGGATCAAACTCTCCAATAAAGAGTTGATTAGCTCATTGCTAAACTCTAGCTTTTTGTTACTTGTTGTCATTCTATAACGTTAGTTATAAAACGATTATTATCGACGTTTGTTTGTTCAGTTTTCAAAGAGCAATTTAGTTAGTCACTCAAGAAGCGACTTTTCTAATATAACATCTATCAACTTTCATTGTCAATAGTTTTTCAAAAATCTTTTTCGTCATTTACTTTAACATTTCATGTTGTTTCAGCGACGGATATTAATATAACATTGTTTAAAGTTAACCGTCAATACTTTTTTTAAAAATATTTCATTATTAAAAAGAAGTATCATTTCTATAAGAAGAATGTTTTTCTTCAAATAACATACACTTAATTAATATTTAGTGTTTACAATAAACCATTATAGGATATTATACTTTAGGTTTTTAAAAATCGTAAGATTGTATTTCGATTATTTTCCCTTGCACATTGTAGCCTTGTTTAATTTCCTGTTCTTTATATAGTGAGAATTAATAATCAACCACGACACTAGACTACAATAAATAAATACAGGAGAGGAAACATAGATGGATATCAATATAGATTTTTTATTAAAAATAGGTATTTCAGCTGGTCTCGGATTGATCATAGGATTAGAGCGAGAAATTAAACGTAAACCTGTTGGTCTAAAAACCAGTCTTGTAATAAGTATTGTTAGCTGCTTATTAACTATTATTTCAATTGAAGCAGCCTATAAATTCCCTGGTAGTGATCAAGTTAACATCCAAATGGATCCCTTGCGTTTACCGGCTCAAATTGTTTCTGGGATCGGTTTTTTAGGTGCTGGAGTTATACTTAGAAGAGGAAATGATAGTATTTCTGGATTAACTACAGCAGCTTTAATATGGGGAGCAGGAGGCATAGGTATTGCCGTTGGAGCTGGTTATTATGTAGAAGCTTTAATTGGTGTTGCCCTTCTATTAATTAGTGTTAAATTCATACCAATTTTTATGAGTATGATTGGTCCTCGTCAGCTGAGAGAAAAAGAAATTAAAGTAAAACTAAAAGCTGATCAAAAAGAAAACGTCTCAACTATTATTAAAGCGATACGTAATTTAAGAACAGGAATAAAACATATACGAATTAAAGACTTAGAAACGGGAGAACATTCAATTTACCTTATTATCATAGTTGATCAAAAAAGAGAAATAACTGATGTTTATAGAGATATTTCTGAAATTCATGGTGTGAAGGAAATTGAAATAGAGAGTTTAAATTGATTTCAATCATTAAAAAGAAGAAGGTTCATTTACTCCTCATTTGAACCATCTTCTTTTATACTTCCTATATAGTAGGTAATAGACATACCCTTACATATATTCCTTCATTATATTGAAATTTTTCAGCTCTATAATTCTAAATACATCTAAGCTAATCGATTAGATTAATATAGTGTTCTATTCATTCCAATTCAATAATTCATTCAACCACTTGAAGTTTTTATTAAATTTTGTATAATGTATATAGATATTATTATGGGGGCTTAGCTCAGCTGGGAGAGCGCTTGCATGGCATGCAAGAGGTCGTCGGTTCGATCCCGATAGTCTCCACCATATTTTTCATAATCTAACGACGATAATAGTCGTTTTTTTATTTTCTTTTCACAAAAAGGAAAAAGTATCCTCTTGTTCCCACAATAAATCATTTGCTACAGCCCTTCTATTCTCTCCTAATTTTACAACTGGATTTCCAGTCTATAAATTTTCATTAAATTTTTTTTATATTTTACTGGATTATATAGATTATTTGACGCACATTATGTATAATCAGCCTTATTGAAATTTTTTAGGTAGTATTAAAGGAGGTTATTCATGTTGGGAAAAGCATTAATTATTGGTGCTGGCGGAGTGGCAAGTGTTGTCGCACATAAATGCTGTCAAGTACCGGATGTATTCGAAGAAATTTGCATTGCAAGCAGAACACTTTCAAAGTGTGAAGCAATTAAAGATAAAATTGATGGTGGCAAAACAAAGGTTTCTGTTGCCCAAGTAGATGCCGATAAAACGGAAGAAGTAATTGAGTTAATCAATAGCTTTAAACCAGAAATCGTAATCAACGTTGCCTTACCATACCAAGATTTAACTATAATGGATGCGTGTCTAGCTACAGGGGTACATTACTTAGATACTGCAAACTATGAACCACCTGAAACAGCTAAATTTGAATATAAATGGCAATGGGAATATAAGCAAAAATTTGAAGAAGCTGGCTTAACTGCTCTTCTTGGAAGTGGGTTTGATCCAGGAGTAACAGGTGTTTTCACGGCTTATGCACAAAAACATCATTTTGATGAAATTAATTATATTGATATTGTTGATGCTAATGGTGGAGACCATGGCTATCCATTTGCTACAAACTTTAATCCAGAAATCAACATTCGTGAAATTACAGCGAACGGAAGATATTGGGAAAACGGCAAATGGATTGAAACACCACCGCTTTCTGAAAAAAGAGAATATGATTTAGATCAAATTGGTCCTAAAAATATTTATCTTTTATACCATGAGGAACTAGAATCATTAGCAGTAAATATTAAAGGACTTAAGAGAATCCGTTTTTGGATGACTTTCTCTGATAATTATCTAAACCACTTAAAGGTTCTTGAAAATGTTGGAATGACATCTATTGAACCAATCAATTATGAAGGAAAAGAGATTATCCCATTACAGTTTTTAAAAGAAATTCTTCCTGATCCTGCATCACTTGGACCAAGAACAAAAGGGAAAACTAATATTGGCTGTATCATTCAAGGTACAAAAGATGGAAAGCCTAAAACTTATTATGTATATAATATTTGTGATCACCAAGAGTGTTATCGCGAGGTAGGATCTCAAGCAATTTCATATACAACTGGTGTTCCAGCGATGATTGGTGCCATGCTTATCATGAAAGGTCAATGGAAGCGTCCAGGCGTTTACAATGTAGAGGAATTTGATCCAGATCCATTCATGGATGCTTTAAATAAATATGGATTACCATGGCAGGAGAACTTCTCTCCAACTCTTATAGATTGAGAGGAATGAAATGAAAAAGATTGATTTTACACAAGCTCCATCACCAAGTTACGTAGTGGACGAGCGTCTTTTAACAAGAAACTTAGAAATTTTACAGTCTGTACAGGAACGTACAGGAGCAAAAATTCTACTTGCATTAAAGGGTTTTTCCATGCATTCTGTATTTCCTCTAGTAGGTAAATACTTAGCAGGAGTAACATCCAGTTCGTTATTCGAAGCTAGACTTGGCTATGAGAAAATGGGAAAAGAAGTACATGCGTATGCACCTGCATATGCCGAAAGCGAGTTTGATGAATTACTTCAATATACTGACCATATCGTCTTTAATTCGCATAGTCAGTGGAATCGGTTTAAAGATAAGGTGCAAAATGCTGATAAGAAAATTGATGTAGGTCTTCGAATCAATCCTGAATACTCAGAAATTGAGACACAGCTTTATAACCCATGTGCTCCATACTCTCGATTCGGTATTACCTTGGATAACTTTAATCCAGAAGAATTAGACGGAATAGATGGACTTCATTTTCATACAATGTGTGAGCAAAATTCGGATACTTTAAAACGCACGATAAAAGTAGTCGATGAGAAGTTCGGCGAATATATAAAAAAAATGAAGTGGATTAATTTTGGTGGAGGACATCATATTACTCGTCCAGATTATGATATTGAAACTTTAGTTGAATCCATATTATTTATAAAAGAAAAATATAATGTAGATGTTTATTTAGAACCAGGTGAAGCTATTGCTTTGAATACAGGTTACTTAGTATCCACTGTCCTTGATATTGTTCATAATGGAATGGATATTGCTATACTTGATACATCAGCAACCTGTCATATGCCAGATGTACTTGAAATGCCATATCGACCTAATATTATTGATGCTGGAGAGCCTGGCGAAAATGAATATACCTATAGACTTGGCGGCATGACCTGCTTAGCCGGAGATGTTATTGGGGATTACTCTTTCAAAGAGCCACTAAAGCCTGGCGATAAAATTGTCTTCTGTGACATGGCCCACTATACAATGGTTAAAAACCATATGTTTAACGGTGTTAATTTACCTTCTATTGCTTCTTATAATGAAGAAGAAGGCTTAAAAGTTGTTCGCCAGTTTGTCTTCGAAGATTACAGTAATCGCTTATCTTAATTGAAACGATTCTAAAAGCGGATGTTTAAAAGAGGTTTTCTCCTTAAACATCCGCTTTTTATTTGTTACTGCAACTCTCTATACCACTTTAAAGAAAACAAGGTAAGACAATGGTAACTGCAGTTCCCCATCCTTCTTTACTTTTCACTACCATATCTCCCTTATTTTGCTTGAGAAGCTTTAGACATATCGTTAAGCCTATTCCAGTTCCTTTTTCTTTGCTTGTATAATATGGTTCTCCAATCCTAGCTAGCCTTTCTTTACTTATTCCGTCTCCATTATCAATTATTCTAATTCTACAAAAATCATCTTTTTGGTCGAGTATCGCTTTCACTTTCCCTGTTTGAGGTGCAACTGCCTCTATACTATTTTTCAATATATTTAATAAAACTTGTTTAAATTGAGAATTATCAATAGAAGCTATTAATTCTTTATTCTCCCTATTTTCTAAGATGATCTCTTTATTTTGTTCATTAGCCAGAGCATGAAATAGGACTTTTAGATTTTTTAATTCTAAAAATACTTTTGTACTCGGAAGAGCATTATTATCATTTGCTTTCGCCTCAGGCTTACTAAGTATAAGCAACTCTTTTAAGACTTCATTAATCCGATCAATTTCATCTAGTAATATCGTTTCATAACCCGATGCATCGTTTTTTTCCTTCAAAAGCTGGATAAACCCTCTAATAGTTGTCAACGGATTTCGAATTTCATGGGCAACACTAGCAGCCATCTCTCCTACCACTTTTAATTTTTCAGAAGAAATCATTAGTTGTTCATTATGCTTCTGATCCGTAATATCATGTCCAAAATAAATATGATATTCTTCTCCAGTACTATGTATAAGTTCTTTTTTCCCCCAAGTAATAAAATAGTTCTTCCCGCTGCTATCGACAAATCGATGTGGTTCGTCTGTCTCCATATTAATACGTTTTTCTATATAAGAAAATGGACGCCCTAACCAATTATTGTTTTCAAGCGATAATAGTTCTAAGAAGGACGGATTCATTTTTACTATTTGTTCCTTCTTATTTTTAACTAATAAATAATTCGGGTTTATATCCATAATAGCTTCGAGTAACTCACTTTGCCTCGATAACTCTGCATTCATATTATTCAAGTGTGTCGATTGCATTTGAAAAAAGCTTAAAAATAAAATAACGGCCGCGATCAAAGAGTTAAAACTAGAGAAAAATAATGGAATAAAAATAAAACCACTAAATACACCATTAATATAGATGATTAAAACAGCGATTACAAATTTGATATAAAAGCTTTTATAAATGGGATCCCTAATTTTAAAGGAAATCACCAATAAAATGATAGTGTTCAAATATAATAAAACAATATTTAAGATGAATAATACATTCCACTTTCCGTAAATCGGGAGAATATACTTAGATGAAAGTAAATTTCCATCCATTATAATAAAATCCTTCACACCAAGGCTAGTAAAATTAATAAAATAGGCAAATAAACTATATAAAATTAAAACGTATAAAAATGGTTTATTAAACAATACTCTAAATCGTTTAAACTCTTTATGTTCACTTACTAAATAATATGAAAAATAATACATAACTGGCATTATACAAATGGTTCCTAGCCGGAATATTTTAAATAAGAGTTCGATTGTCCCCTGACTTAAGAAATCTCCTGCATATAAAACTGCGATATCCATTTGCCAGAAGGAGAGCATACATAAGAAAAGAGATAAGGCTTTTGTTAATTGAGACTGTGAATAAAAAATAATAGTCACAGAAATAATGAGTGGAACTAACGAAACCATCAATAATAATATAGCTTCCACTTTATGCTCCTCCTTTTGTTATCATCGCGCACCCATTATTTCCTCCATATCCATGTGCTGTTACTAAAACGCGATCAACATCTTCTGTAATTAGCTGTGTCACTATTGGATAATCTCGATAATAATCATTTATTTCCTGACTTATGGTTGCAGGAATAAAGCTTTTTTTGATACTTATTAAAGAAGCTATTATTTGAAAAAGCGGCGAAACTCCCATAGCATGCCCGACCGTTCCCTTAATGGATGTAATAGGAATCTTAGATCCTTCAAAAAACCTCTTATATACACCGATTTCAATATGATCATTTTCCATTATTCCTAAAGCCTGACTATTTATGTAGGTTGGCATATTCTCCTGTAAACATTCAGCAACTGCTTTTTCCATAAGCAAACCTGTTGAGTCTGACTGAAAAGGAGAGATAGCGTCCTGTGTTACACTTGTAGCTTCTACTTTTCCTAATATGGATGCATGACGCTGAATGGCGACTTGCTCATTTTCAACAATTAAAACACCTGCTCCTTCCGAAATCGAAAATCCTTTCCCACCTGAAAATGGCCCAAAAGAGGGTTGAGGTTTATTTCCAGCTTGTAAAACACGATGTGGAAGGAACCCTTTTATTATAGGATCACAAATTGATTCATCACTAGCACCAACTATGCAAACATCAATTTGGTTTGACTCAATTAATATTCTCGCTAAATTTAATGCATCTATACCCGATGTACAACTATTTGCCAATGATAATGCTATACCATTTAACTGCAAATAAGCACTAATACTAGAAGATAGAGAATTAGCATTCATATTTCCAATAGTATAAGGAGAAAGCCTCTTGCCTTTTTCCAAAGAAAAAGTAGCTTTACTGATTTCTGCTAAGCCACCAGCCGAAGAACCGACAATGACTGCTGTTCGATAGTCTCTAACGCTTATATTGGCCTGTTCTATTGCTTCTTTACATGCATGGAGAATCATTCGAACAGGTTTAGACATTTTTTCTTGCCTTTTATGTACCTTGTTTATTTGCTCTTCCTTCACTCTACCTGTGTATATGTATTTCCCTTCATATTTCTCCTGTTTCAACATACTTTTATTACTTTGAAGCACTGTCATAAACTCTACTATATTGGAAAATCCTGCTCCTATTATTCCCATTCCAGTAATAACTGCTTTCATCTTAATTCTCCTATAAAAGTATTCATATATATATTACTATGAAAATCGTTTTACAGCAGTAAATTCCGAGAAATTTCTAAATTGCCACAAAACAAATAAAAAACTGCACGAAAGCATTTCCACCTTATAAGATAAATTGGCTAATTTCTTCAAGTACAAAATAATTAGCTTTATTCTATCTTATAAAGTTAAAATCTAACGTGCAGCCTATTCTAATCCTTTTTACTTACTGATACCCATTTTCTCTATCAGATGCTTCATCTTGGATTTCTTCTCTAAACGACTGAACTGCAGCTTCTCTTCTTTTATTCTTTTGTTGAATCATTTCTTTTTCATCAGAACTAGCATTTACCAGCGTTTCTTCCGCTTTATCAATATTTTCTAACGTGTTTTGTACCATGTCCTGTAATTTTTCTACATTATCAGAACGATTATCAGGGTTGGGCTTTTGATAACTCATGATGATTCCTCCTTCCTAATACACTACGTATGTATTTTGGTTATCTACGGAATTTTTTATACAAAGCTTCTCAACAAATGTAGCCTACCATTTATTTACAAGCACTACTTTTCCGACAGCATTGCCTGATTCTAGATATTCATGCGCTTTACTTATTTCCTCGAAAGAAAATGTTTTTTTATCAAGGAAGGGCTTTAACTTATTTTCTTCTACTATCTTCGTAATATTGCGTAAAATATTCCCATGCTCTATTCGCGAATCCTCATTAAGCATCTTGAGAAGCATAAATGTTACATGTAACGAAAGCCCTTTCGAATGTAAAGGAGTTAAATCATGTGTGGATCTAGCAGCAATTGTTAGAACACTTCCATTTAAAGCAGCTGCTTCAAATGAATGGTCTAGATTTCTACCGCCGACAGTATCAAAGATCAGCGGATAGCCTTTTCCAGCTGTATATTTATCAACATATTCTTTCACTGATACTTCTCGATAATTAATAATATGGTCTGCACCTATTTTTTTAACAATCGCTTGTTTTTCCATGGTTGAAACGGTTGTAGAGACAACGGCTCCAACCCATTTAGCGAGCTGAATGGCGATATGACCTACTCCGCCTGCTCCACCGTGAACAAGGATTTTATCTCCTTTCTTTAAACAACCTTTAGTAAATAAAGATTCCCATGCTGTTATCCCAACAAGGGGGATTGCAGCTGCTTCTTCCATGGTGATATTTCTTGGTTTATGTGCTATGAGTCGATAATCAGCAATCATATATTCAGCCAATGCACCTTGCATTCCCTTAAAACCGCCAGCACATCCATATACTTCATCGCCAATTTGAAAGGATGGTACTGCCTCTCCTACTTCTTCAATAACACCCGCTACATCTCCGTGTAAAATAGCGGGAAAAGCCGGAGAAACTCCCGGTACTGCTCCACCTCTCACTTTAAGATCAATAGGATTGACACTGGTAGCTTTTACCTTTATACGTACTTGATCTGGCAATAAATCAAGTGTTTCTATTTCCTTCAGCTTAAATACCGTAGAATCACCAAATGCTTCAATTATCATCGCTTTCAATGAAAATCATCTCCTTTCTCTCCATATTACCGAACCCAATCAATTTTTTCGAAAATTTAGTATTAAAATTTTTATTATTTACTTACCAACTCATAAAACGTTTCTATTTCATTAAAAATGGATATTAGTATCTTATATCTATCATAATAACAATATCATTAGCGATATTGATCGAGGAGGATACTAAAATGAATGACCTTGAAAATAAAGTAGCAATAATTACCGGCGCAGCTTCGGGGATTGGAAAAGCAGCAGCCATCTCACTTGCAAATAAAGGAATGAAAGTAGCGCTAGTGGACTTAAATGCTGATAATCTAGAAGAAGTGAAAGCAACAATTAATAAAAAAGGTCAAGAAGCGATCTCCTTAGAAGCGAATGTCGCAGAGCCTCCTTCCATTCAACAAGCTATTGAGGAAACCGTAAAAAAGTGGAATAGAATAGATACGGTTTTTATTAATGCGGGAATTAACGGAGCTGTGTCTTCTATCGAAGATCTTACACCCTCTGAATGGGATACAACCATTGAAACAAATTTGAAAAGTACTTTTTTAACTGTTAAATATAGCATTCCCCATATGAAAACCCATGGGGGCAGTATTATTATAACAAGCAGTATTAATGGAAATCGCATTTTTAAAAACTTCGGAATGTCTGCTTATAGTACATCGAAAGCTGGTCAAGTCGCATTTGGAAAAATGGCAGCATTAGAATTAGCTCAATACAAAATAAGAGTAAATATGATATGCCCTGGAGCAATTGATACAAATATAGAAAAGAATACTTTTAAAGATGAAGAACACTTAAAGGAAATAACCATCCCTGTTGAATATCCAGACGGGAACCAACCATTGGCCCAGCAATCCGGAAGCGCTCAGCAAGTAGCTGATCTAGTTTATTTCTTAAGTTCTGATTTATCTAATCATATTACTGGAACAGAAGTATATATAGATGGAGCTGAATCTCTCTTATAAAATTCCTAAAACCTACCTATTATCTGGTAGGTTTTTTTATAGGTTAAAAGCTATTTATCCATCTCATATGTATATATCATGACTCTACCGAACTCAAAGAGACATTTTTTCTTTATGCTATGCTAGAATAAAGAAAATGCAAAAAAAGGGAGAATTAATAGATGAATGAAATCATACAACATTTAAAAAAACATCGATCTTATCGTAAATATCAGGATAAAGAAATAAGTATAGAAACACTGCATTCAATTATAGAAGCAGTACAAAGTGCCCCTTCTTGGACTAATGGACAGCATGTTACAGCTATCTTGGTTCGTGATGAGGATAGAAAGAGACATTTAGCTGAATTATGTGGGAATCAAAAGCATGTTGAAAATGCTCCAGTCTTTCTTATATTTTGTGCTGATTTCTATCGAGCAAAGCTAGCTAGTGAAATGGAAGGAAAAGCATTTAAAGCAATCGAAGATGTTGATACACTCTTAATTGGGGCGACAGATGTTGGCCTGGCTATGCAAAATGCCATTACTGCTGCCGAATCACTCGGGCTAGGAACAGTTCCCATAGGTGGTATTCGACGAAACTCTTTGCAGGTAATTGACTTCTTGCAATTACCTAGCTATGTCATTCCAATTGCCGGACTTTGCCTTGGATACCCTGATGGAGATCCAGGATTAAAACCTCGATTACCTTTGGAAGCTGTTCTTCATGAAGAAAAGTATGATAGAAATCAACAGGAACTGCTTGAAAAATATAATGAAACATATAGCGAGTATTTAAAGAACAGAGGGGAAACTCCAGCGGGATGGACCAATCGCATTGCAAACTTCTATGATAAATCCTACTACCCAAGTAATGCTAAAATGATTAAACAACAAGGATTCCTAGCGAAAGATATGCAAGATAACAATTAAAATGAAAGTAGCTATTATTAAAATGACCTCATATACCCGTTTTGTAATAGCTATTTTCTTTATTTTATTTAGGAAAACTTATTTCAAAAGTAGCCCTTTTTCTAACATACGCACCATCCATTTCGCGATATAGAGTCAAAAACTTCTTAATTTATCCTTGAGATACTATCCTTTCTTCCATCTAAAAAAAGCAGTTATTCCTCTCCCTCCCTAAAGGAAGAGGAATAACTGCTTCTCTTTTTTTGTATCAGCTTAGATTACTTCTGGAAGAATAAAATAATTCGCTAGTTTAGCATTTACATGTGTCTGCCAATGATGTAACGGCACTGCATTCTTCTCTAATATTTTATAGGCATGAACCCATGCACTCATCTCTGCATTTACACGATAAGACCAATCATGCAACCACTTATCATGATCGAGGTCGCCATTCACATAATCAATAACATGGCCAATTTCATGTGCAAGTGCATAGATATTTTCCAATGTAAATTGATAAGGAACCGTTATATACATATTTGTATTAAAACTAATTTTTTTTGTCGAATCATATACAACCTTGCACCCTAATTCTTCCGCAGCCTTTACTACGTTCATAAATTTTTCTCTCGTAACTTTCATTCACATTTATCCCCTTTACCAAAATTTTCTACACTAAAAAATATATATTTATGTTTATTATGTTCAAATTCGGCTATATAACCAATGTAACGTTAATTAAAAATCTTTAATAGGAGTGATAGAAATGGCAGACAACAAAATGAGCAGAGAAGAAGCAGGTAGAAAAGGCGGAGAAGCTACTTCTAAAAATCACGATAAGGATTTTTATCAAGAAATCGGACAAAAAGGTGGACAAGCTACTTCTGAAAACCACGACAAAGAATTCTACCAAGAAATCGGTAAAAAAGGTGGAGAAACCACTGCTGAAAACCACGACAAGGAATTCTACCAAGAAATTGGTAAAAAGGGTGGAGAAACCACTGCTGAAAACCACGACAAGGAATTCTACCAAGAAATTGGTAAAAAGGGTGGAGAAGCTACTTCTGAAAACCACGATAAAGAATTCTACCAAGAAATTGGTCGAAAAGGTGGAAATTCACGTAACGACAATAACTAATGGATACAGTAATATCCACTCACCCATAGTAGGATATGGGTAACAATCAAATAGAAACTCCACCAAAACTAGTTAATTAACTAAAGTAATGAAGGATAAAAACTGAGAAACAACCATTTAAGGGGCTGACCTGTACAAGATTAAATCTTTGTATTAGGTCAGTCCTTTTACATTATTATATTATATCATATTTTATTCAGAAAAGTTATTCAAAAGATTTGATTTTGATATTTGTTAGCACTTAATACATATCAAAATCCACTTTTCCCATCCTTTTCTTTTCCATATTATATCTTTGTTCGGGAAATTTGTAATTTAATGCTATTATTTCCATACAACATTTGATAAAATATTTTTGTTAAGTTTTACAAAATTCGTTGATCACTCTCTTTAACACGATAAATATAATATAATATAATATACCTATTAAAATAACATAATTTATGATTTAAAATAACTATAATTGAGATTTTTTATAGATTATATTAATCTATTTTTATTGTAAATAGAGAGAGGGAGTAAAATCGTGGGCATCATTAATGCAGGTGAGTTTATAGAAACCGTTTATTTTAAAGGCCTCCAAATTTCGTTAATGGCTGCTGGAGATGGGACCGAAGTAATCTATCATAGATTACAACCTGGTTCTAGTTGGGCAATGACTCCTGAAGATAACTGGGATGGTTTTGAGTATTTTTATATACTTTCTGGTAAACTATCCCATCGGACTGATGAAAATATTATGGAAATGAAAGCAGGTCAAGCATTTTTTGAGAGCCCAATTCAAAAATATAGTATTTTTACCGCTGAGGAAATTACTGAATTTATATATATAACAAGTCAACCAGTTTTTCATTATTATAGTCAATGTTCCAAAGATTTAATGGAACTTGCTATTTCCATAGAAGAAAAAGATGGTTATACAGTAGATCATTGTGAAAGAATTAAACGCTATTCAATGTTAGTAGGAGAGGCATTAAACCTTAATCGAAAACAGATAACAAGATTAAACTTAGCATCTTTTTTTCATGATGTAGGTAAAGTTAGAGTTCCTTTAGAGATTTTACAAAAACCTACTAAACTAACAGAAGAAGAATGGGAAATTATGAAGAAACATACCATATTTGGTAGAGATTTATTAGAAGAAACAAAGATACCTGTTCTTTGTGAGGTTGGATTAATTGTGGAACAACACCACGAAAGATATGATGGAAAAGGTTATCCGAAAGGTCTGAAAGAAGATGAGATTACCATCGAATCTGCAATTATATCGGTTGTTGATTCCTTTGATGCAATGACTACAGACAGAGTATATAAAAAAGGTAAATCTGCCGAAGAAGCTTTTCAAGAAATTTTAAATAACCGGGGTACTATGTATCACCCCAAAGTGGTCGATACTTTTATAGCATTAAAAGAAAAGATATTAAACGAAAAGGGAGAGAGTTTATGAAAAAATTAGTATGGAGTTTATTAGCTGTTGTATTAATTGTATCCTTTCAAGTAAAGCCTGCTCAAGCTGCTTACTTACCTGAGTATGACAAATACATCGAAGTCTCTTATGATCAAGCAAGACAAATTGCAGATGCACTTGGACTTAAAAATGTACCACTAGGTGAACAGACTGCCCAGATTTCTTTTGACGTTCAAGAAAAAGTAATCGCAAAAATCGAAAAAATCCTTGGTAAAGAAATTGACCGTTACTATATATGGTTAACTGTTGACGGTGAAAAAGTGCTAGGAATTGACCCTCCACTTCCACAAGCTTAATACAAAAAAGCATCGAAAGCATAATTGGTTTTCGATGCTTTTTTATTCATTTCTTATCCTTATATCCTAATAGCCTTTACCTAGACTTCCATATTTACGTAAAATTAATAAGTAACTTTAGCCATCCAAAAAATGAAACCCATAATGGGATACTAATAATGACTCCCCATTTAAGTCCATTAAAAAAGTTTGTTTGTTCTTCCATCGTTATCCACTCCTTATTAGTAAGTAGATCTATACATTTATTATATCAGAAAACGCTTTCATTATTACTGATTTTCTTATAAGTTCCTTGCTTATATTATTAATTTGTATACCTTTATAAAATTATTCTCTTTTTTTAGCAATTTTAAACATGCAATTTATAATTACTCATGGAAAGTATCGTAATTTTTACCCCGAGTTAAATTTAAGTATGAAAAAAACCCGAAATCTCTTTCGGGTAAAATATATTTTAAGAGGGGAAACTCTTAACCTGTTTATAGAATACCGAATAATTATGAACAAATAATGAACAAAAGATTAAAAAATAAAAAAACTATTATAGATTAAGAGATACATCTTTATAGGAAAATGATTGAAAGTCAAATAATCCTTTATCCGTTAATTTCAAGGCAGGAATTACAGTTAATGATAAAAAGGATAAGGTCAAGAATGGATTGAAAGTAGCATACCCTTGCAGAATTTGGACCTTATGATTTAATATTTTTAGTTGTTCGTACACGGTTAAATAATCTTGATCAGAAATCAATCCAGCTATTGGTAAGGGAAGTGCCGCAACTACTTTACCTTCTGATACTACAACTATTCCTCCCTTTATTTCTTGTAACTCATGAATAGCAGAAAGTAAATCCTGATCATTTGTGCCAACTGCAACAATATTATGGGAATCGTGAGAAATGGTCGTGGCAATTGCACCTCTTTTAAAGCCAAACCCTTTCACAATCGCTTTTCCAATATTCCCCGTTTGATGATGTCTCTCTACTACTACAAGTTTTAGTTGATCCTTTTCCAATGATGGCTGAAAATAGCCATCTACCATTTGTACCTTTTCGATTACTTCCTTCGTTACAATACTATTAGGAATAATTTCAATTATATGGCAGCTTTCAGAAGTTAATGGCAGCTTTAAGTCAGCTGATGACAATTTTGCACAATTTATCGTCGGTAAATTCGTATCCAAATAGGATGACTTAAAGTGTTGAACTTTTCTTCTTAATTTTCCCTTTTCCACTACACATTGACCGTTTCTATATACACTATGAATGGAAAACTCCTCAAGATTATCTAAAAGTAGAAAATCTGCGCGGTAACCTGGAGAAACTGCCCCAATTGAATCTAACTGAAAACATTCGGCAGCGTTAATGGTGGCCATTTGAATAGCAATAATCGGATCTAATCCTTCTTCTATCGCTAATCTTACGCTATAATTCACACTCCCCTCTTCTACTAAATCATCTACCAATTTATCATCTGTTACAAACAAACATCTTCGTGAATTTCTAAGGGTTATCGCAGGTAATAAAGCCTTCAAATCTTTCGCAACCGTTCCCTCTCTTATCATTAGGTACATCCCTAAATCTAGCCGATCTTTTGCTTCTTGTAGTGTCGTTGCTTCATGATCATTTCGAATTTCAGCTGCGCTATATACATTTAATTTCTCTCGCTCAATTCCAGCAGCATGACCATCCATTAAACGATTATGTTTTTTTGTCAGAATAAATTTATCTATCATATCTGACTGCGTTTCATATACAGAGGGAAAATCCATTATTTCTGCTAATCCAAGTACTCTATCATGTGAATAAAATGGTGCTAAATCCTTTGCATATAACGTCGCTCCATTTGAGTCCTCTGGAACTGCAGGAACACAAGATGGTAACATGACGCGAATATCTATTGGAAGATCTTCCGAGGCATCCAACATATATTGAATCCCAGCTGCCCCTGCCACATTTGCAATTTCATGTGGATCTGTTATAACAGTCGTTACACCATGCAATAATAATATTTTGGTAAATTCCTGCGGTGTAAGCATACTACTTTCTATATGTACATGGCCATCAATGAGGCCCGGAACGATATATTTACCTTCGGCATCAATTATTTGTTTCCCTTGATAGCTCCCAATTCCTGCTATTCTGTCATCTGCAATTGCTACATCCCCGTCCATTAGTTCACCTGTAAAAACATTAACAATTTTACCATTCGTAATTACTATATCAGCTGGCTCTTTTTTGGCAGCAATTCTAATTCTTTTTTCCAATTTAGCTCTCAAGTCTGAATCCCCCCTCATTTTTATTCTGAATATTCAAATTTTTAATATTAATACATTACTTCTTAAAAAGAGATGAAACTATTTTATATTTTCTTAAAAACTCTTTCACAAAATTACTTTAAAAGAACTTTAATTCCTGAAGTAAATCAAAGAATAACCAAAATAGAAAGGGTATAATGAAGAATTATTTACGAAAGCTAGATGATAATAACTTAAATATATTTTTATTATTTTAATATATGTTGGTTTAATTTTCAATGAGTAAGAGTAATAAAACATATACATGCTTTCTATATTCCTTAAACAAAATATAAAATTAGTGGTAAGATAATTACGTGTCGTTACTATCGCTAGAGTTGTTAAGAAAGGAGATATATCTTTATGTATAAAGATTTAATTCTAGGCATGCTTCGGGCTGGCATTTTCGGCTTTGGTGGTGGTCCTTCTGTTATTCCTCTGTTTCGTCACGAAGCAGTAACAAAATATAAGTGGATGGCTAATGATGAATTTGGGGATGCTTTAGCAATTGCGAATACACTTCCTGGACCTATTGCCACAAAATTAGCTGCCTACATAGGTTATCATCAAAAAGGGATAATTGGAGCAATTGTAAGCGTAATTGCCCATATACTACCGACTTGTTTAGCAATGGTATTCTTATTTTCCTTTATATCTATCCTCAGTCATTCACCAATAATAACAAGTATGATTGGAGCAGTCGTTCCAGTTATTGCTGTTATGCTTGGCTTAATGGCATATGAGTTTGGGGAAAAAGCGGTCAAAGGCTTAGGAATCTATGCTGGAATTGGATTAACACTTGTCTGTCTTCTTTTGCTACAAGTATTTGCCATACATCCAGGTATTGTTGTACTTATTTTTCTTATCTATGGAGCATTTCATTTTAAATTAAAAGATAAACTTCTACATAAAAAAGAAAGAGGCATATAAGATGATTTTTGTAAGTATTTTCCTCAGTTTTCTTGTGGCAAATTTATTAGGTTATGGCGGTGGTCCAGCTTCCATTCCTTTAATGTATGAGGAGATAGTTAATCGATATAATTGGTTATCCAACATTGAATTTTCCAATATGCTCGCTTTTGCTAATGCTCTGCCTGGACCAATTGCTACCAAAATAGCTGCATATGTAGGCTTTGGAGTTGGAGGATGGGCTGGGTTTATTGTTGCTTTATTGGCCACTATTCTCCCTTCGGCAGTTGCTCTTATTTTCTTATTAAAATTAATGAAAAAACATCAAAATTCGAAGATTGTCAAAGGCATGACGCTTCTTGTACAGCCTGTAATAACAGCATTAATGCTAGTTTTAACCTATGAAATGTTTCAAGATTCCTATCATTCCATCGGTATCATTCAATCTGTTTGCATTGCTGTCATTGCCTTTTTATTACTGCAGAAGTGGAAGGTGCATCCTGCCCTAGTTATAATAATAGCCTTTCTATACGGAGGATTTATTGCTCCTCACATAAGCTAAAGGGTAGGGAATTTACCAAAATTACCAAAAGCAAAAAACTCTTTAAAAGAACCATATGATAGAATAAATAAGCTATGAAAGATAAATTAATATACGAAATAGCCTGAATGAGGCACTCAGGCTATTTCTTTCCTATTTACTTTCATACAAAGCTCGTAACTGTTTCCAGTCCTTTATTCTATTCAACTCTAAATGTTGATTATAGGGATGATCCTTCACATAAAGCCGTGTGGTAGACCCTTGAAGAGTTTCTAGAACAGCGGGTTTGTCATCAAAATAGTAGTCTAATTGAAGCTCCTGGATGATACAAATTTTCTCGTGATCTTCCATTCCACAAAAAAAATGACTATCAATCACCGGAAACCCTGCTTGCTTCATCCAATCTTTCGTCTTTTCGGCAAATTGTTTTTTTCGTGCTGTAATATAATAAACCTCATGACCATTACTAACAAGTTCATTTAGCGCTTCAATGGCATCTGGAAAAGGAGGACAATTTGTAAAATAAATTTCTTCCCTTAGAGTGTTCCAAAGCTGCTTTCCTTCAGTAGCATTTAATCCAAATGGTTCGTGAATTTCAACCGTTTTTAATGCATGGAAGTTTTCTAATGCAATATTTTTCTGTAACTTATGATTATAAAGTTCAAAAGCATGTTGTCTTAAATTGATAAGTGTATCGTCTATATCAAAACCAAACTTCATTATTTCCTCCACAGAAATACTAATTAATTATATCGGGATAAGCTGTTATTTTCATATCCTTGCCCACCCATTCCGTCTTTTCAAATCTTAAGGGAACTGCTTCATCTACTGTATCAATATCTTCTCCTTTAAATGGTGTATAGGAATTGGCACCGCCTACTATTTTAGGAGCAATATATACTAAATACTTCTGAATAAGCCGTTGACGCATAAAGCTTGCATTTACTTCACTTCCGCCTTCCAGAAGAATATCTGTAATTCCACGTTTATATATTTCCTTTAAAACTATCTCCAAGTCTAATTTTCCCTGAATAGAAGGAACTGTGAATAATTCTACACCCTTTTCTTTTAAAGCAACTGCTTTCTCTGATTGAAGGGTAGCACTTGTAGCAATGATTGTTTTTGCTTCCCTACAATCAGTAATATTAGCCTCTAGAGGTGTTTTTAAATTGGCGTCCAAAATAATCCGAATTGGATTCTTTGCTGGTCCCTCTAATCGAGTTGTCAATTTAGGATTATCAGCGAGCACAGTACCAACACCAACTAAGATTGCATCTACTTCATTTCTTAAAAAGTGCACTTCTTTTCTTGCTTCTTCTCCTGTAATCCATTGACTATGTCCTGTATGGGTAGCAATTTTGCCGTCTAATGTCATTGCTACCTTAGATATAACAAAAGGTTTTTCATGTATCATATTATGAATAAAACGTTCGTTTAATTGCTGGGCTTCTTTTTTTAGAACACCAACTTCAACTTCAATTCCTGCTTCCCTCAAGATGTTAATACCTCGTCCTGCAACTTGCGGATTGGGATCTTCTGTCGCTACTACCACTCTTTTGACTCCAGAGTCTTTCACTAAAAGTGCACAAGGTGGTGTTTTCCCATAGTGTGAGCATGGTTCTAGCGTCACATAAAGAGTTGCATCTTTTGCGTGGTCTCCAGCCATTTTAAAAGCATGGACCTCAGCGTGTGGCTCTCCTGCTTTGCGATGGAGACCAGTTCCGACAATTACGCCGTCCTTTACAATGACAGCTCCGACAACTGGATTGGGATTTGTCTTACCAAGTGCAGATGCTGCAAGGTCTAATGCGAGTCTCATGTAATCTTGATCATGTTTCATACCTTATTCTCCTTAAATGGTCACTGTATTTTTCAAGGGAATATGACCAGATTTATTCACTTTCGTGTTTAAATAATTCTCATTATAGGATGAGACATCCCCCCATAAGGGAATATTTTCTTCTGCTGTAAGACCAAGTTTTTTTAGTGCATCAAGCTTCTTTGGATTGTTAGTTATTAATTTAACTGGTTTTTGTCGTAGTGCTTGAAGAACTTTAATTGGTGCTTCATAACTTCTTAAATCATCTGGGAAATCTAATGCGAGATTTGCCTCCACAGTATCTAGACCATTTTCTTGTAAAAGGTAAGCAAGGGATTTAGTAAATAGCCCAATACCTCTTCCTTCATGATTAGCTAAATAAAAGAGAGCTCCATTTCCATTCTCTACAATCATACGCATCGATTCTTTTAATTGATATCCGCAATCACAACGTTTACTACCAAAAATGTCGCCAGTATGACATATACTATGCATACGTATTAATGCATTTTCTGCATTTTTGAAGTCACCGTATACTAAAACAGAGGATTGTTGATAATCTGCTAAATGTAAATTCGGTAAAGAGCGAAGCACTTCCTCTTTCGTTTCATCCTTCTTTATCGGTAACCATGTGTACCATTGGAATGTCACAACTTGATCGTCCAATTGAACTGGCAATTTTACTGGTCCGACTAAACTTAAATTCTGTTCTTCATTAAATGCGATTATTTCCATCTTATTTTGAAGAAGATCGATAACATTTTGATCCATTACAAAATCTCCTTTATCTTCTGTTATATTCTTAATTATATTTCTTATTGGTATAAAATTTTAGATTATAAAACGATAGACAAACCTCTAGATATAAGAAATAGCTGTTTATTTATGATCTATTTATTTAATCTCTTCGAATCTAATATTGCTTTCCGTGGGGCTCACGGTAATCCCACAGGAGTCTCCCCCTTTTCACTTCAAGCAACGCATAAAAATGTACCTTTCCTTTTTAAATATCTTTTTGACAATAAACTGATACTTACGATACGTAAGTAAGTTTATTATCATAAGATACGCTCGTCAAGAAATCAGCTCGATTTAATTAACATAAACCAATTGGATTACTCAACTTTTAACCTTCATCTTTTTATGATTATAATCATATAGCAAATCCCTTTTTCGCACAATTCGCAACTACTCTCTTCAGTCAAGAAGAAGCAAGCTCTATACATTGATTTTTCCCTTCATTTACTATATAATTTGACTGATTAGTCATATATATTAGAAAAAGATGACCAATAAGTCAAGGTGTACTCCCTATACGTCCAGGAGGAAATTACGTGAAAGAAAAAGAAAAAATAATTATAGATTCTGCCATAAAATTTTTTGCTCAAAAGGGATTTTCTTATACCTCAGTGCAAGAAATTGCCAGTGATTGCGGTATATCAAAAGGAGCCTTTTATTTATACTTTAAATCGAAAGACTCTCTTCTTTATACAATTATGCAATATTACTACGATGAATTGATTACAGCTATGGAAGAAATAAGTCAAAAGCGAATCCCTGCTCGAGAAAAATACATGGATCAGCTTACCTTCATGTTTAATCATGCTTTAAAACACAAAGAATTTATTATTATGCAATCAAAAGAACAAGCTATTCCCTTAAATAATTCTATCAAAGATCTGTTAGTAAAAATGCAGTCAGAGCTTCAAAGTTATAATCTCAAAGGACTCCATTCTATTTACGGGGAAGAGAAAAAGCAATACCTTTTAGATTTGCTTATGATCCAAGATGGTCTTATTCATTCTTTTTTAAAACTTGTGATTTTAGAGCCTATAAATGTCTCAACAAGGGATATTTCCATCTACTTATTAAAAAGATTAGATTCCATCATAACGGATATGGACAAAAATAATGAGAATCCACTCTTTTCTACTTCTTTTCTAAAATATATCATTAAAAAGCCTAAAATTAACTTTATGGAACATGGTCATCAAGATATACTAGATGCTATCGCCTCTATCCAACGTAAGAGTGAGCATGTAGCGAATAAACATGAGATAGAAATAACACTAGAAGTATTAATGACAGAGATTCATGCTGATGAACCAAGATTACCCATAATTAAAGGCATGCTCTCTAACTTGAACGACTATAAAAACTTTGAAGAAGAACAAAAAACAATTGCTTCTTTTTATCATATCCAACTTTAAAAATATCCTGTTAAAAAACTTTCATTGATTATGAAAGTTTTTTTATTGGTCAATAATGCAAAGGATAACAACTAATAGGAGGTGTTTACTTTGCCTAATTCTATCCTTTCAAGATTTTTAAGATTACCATTAAGTATTCGTGTTTTATCGATTTCCCTAACTATTATTATCCTATTCGGTTGCTTTATCACATTAGTTGAACCAGAAACATTTCCCACTTTATTTGAAGGAATTTGGTGGGCTATTATTACTACCTCTACCGTTGGATACGGGGATTATGCTCCTATTACCGTTATTGGGAGAATAACCGGCATGCTATTAATCTTAACAGGAGTAGGATTTCTCTCTACTTATTTAGTAACATTGGCAACAGCAGCAGTAGCTAAACAAAACGCATATTTGGAAGGGAAAACCACTTATAGAGGACTAAACCACTTGATAATTGTCGGCTGGAATGAACGGTCCAAACTAATCATTCATTCCATCATTAAAGATCGCGAAAAGATTCCGATCACTTTAATCGATGAGTCCTTAGCAACAAATCCAGTTCCAGAAACTATTCATTTCGTAAAAGGAAATTCTAATTTAGATCATGTCCTGTTGAAAGCGAATATCATGACTGCTAGTAAGGTCATCTTAACAGCTGATCAAACCAAAGAAGAATTACAAGCAGATATGCACTCTATTTTGACTTTACTTGCTATTAAAGGACTAAACGCAAAAGTACCGTGCATCGTTGAAATACTTACTGCTGAACAAATACAAAATGCTAAAAGAGCTGGTGCCGATGAGATAATTGAAACAAACAGCCTTACGAGCTTTGTTATGCACAACAGCTTAAATTCACAAGATACGATGATTGCATTTTTAGAACTTTTGCATCAATTGAAGGATAAAAAGCTTCAGTTTATTCCTTTGAAAAATATTCAGGAAGAATTAGTTGATTATCTGGCTTTAAACAATTTTTTATTAGCAGAGGGTAAATTACTATTAGGAGTCAAACGTGGGGGCACTAGTTATCTAAATCCAAAGCCTTCATTTAAGTTTGAAGAAAAGGATGAGTTAATAATTATTACTTAGAAACCTAGTTAGCTAATGAGTACAGAAAGTAGTCATGAAAGCGGAGAAGAAAAATTCTTCTTTTAAAATTATGGTTTTTCGAGGCGGTCGCTCGCATAAGTTTATTTCGAGCTGCCCCCTCGAAAAACCAATTTTTTCTCTCTTCAAACAAGCCTTTATAACAACCTACTATGATTCTAAAAATGTTTTACATGCTTCTATACATTCCTTACAAATTTCTGCACAATAATGACAATGACGATGGTCGTGTTTCTTACATTCATTTGCGCAATCCTCACAAACAGAAAGGCAAATTTCTGCAAATTCCTTTGCATATGGAGATTTTCTAATGATTGCCTGCTCTAAGTAACTACAAAATTGAATACATTCCCTATTCATATGAATACAATCAAGCATTGGTGCTACCCGCTCTTCCGCTAAGCATTCATTTAAGCAATGATTACAAACAATCATGCATTCCTGTAATGATTTAATCAATAATTGTTCTTTTTCAACAAGCATTCCTATTTCCTCCTTCTATTACCCCTTTCTCTTTATTTAACCTCTCTCAAAACCTTTAAACATCTTGGATTAAAAATGAATAGAGTTGTATATTTTCCTAAAATTCAAAGAAAAATAAAAAAGCTGTCGAATACTCAAATACGAGTATATCGACAGCTCAATCTATTCTAACTTATAGACGACTTTCTAACTCTGCTTTTTTCTCTTCAAAGCCAGGTTTACCTAGTAAAGCAAACATATTTACTTTATATGCTTCAACCCCTGGTTGATCAAATGGATTTACGCCTAATAAATATCCACTTATCGCACAAGCTTTTTCGAAGAAATACACAAGATATCCAAATGTATATTCATTCATTTCTGGTATTGTTACAACTAGATTTGGCACACCGCCATCTGTATGTGCAAGTAACGTACCTTCAAATGCTTTATTATTAACAAAATCAACAGTTTGTCCAGCTAAGTAATTTAGCCCGTCTAAGTCATTTTCTTCTGCTTCGATAACTAATTCATGACGCGGTTTGTCAACTTTAACAATTGTTTCAAAAATATCGCGACGGCCTTCCTGCACATATTGTCCTAAGGAGTGAAGGTCTGTTGAGAAGTTAGCTGAAGAAGGATAAATACCTTTTTGGTCTTTTCCTTCACTTTCGCCAAACAATTGCTTCCACCACTCAGAGAAGTATTGCAATCCTGGCTCATAGTTAATTAACATTTCAATTGTTTTTCCTTTGTTATAAAGAACGTTACGAACTGCAGCATATTGATAGGCAATGTTATTTTTTAATTCAGATGTACCGAAATCTGTTCTAGCTGCTGCTGCCCCTTCCATCATTGCTGTAATATCAGCGCCGCTGACAGCGATTGGTAATAAACCAACTGGTGTTAAAACAGAATAGCGTCCACCAACATCATCTGGGATAATAAATGATTCATAGCCCTCTTCTGTAGCTAGAGTTTTTAAAGCTCCTCTTGCTTTATCAGTAGTAGCATAAATTCTCTTTCTCGCTTCTTCTACTCCGTACTTTTGTTCCAGTAATTTACGGAAAATACGGAAAGCAATCGCCGGCTCTGTAGTTGTTCCAGACTTAGAAATAACATTAATAGAGAAATCTTTATCTCCAAGGAAGTCAATTACATCACTCATATAAGTGGAACTAATATCTTTTCCAATAAAGATAATTTGTGGTGTTTGTCTCTTTTCTTTTGATAAAGAATTATAGAAGCTATGATTTAACATTTCAATTGCAGCACGTGCTCCTAGGTAAGAACCACCAATACCGATTACAAGTAAAACCTCTGAGTCGCTTTTAATTTTTTCTGCTGCTTTTTGAATTCGCGCAAATTCTTCTTTATCATAATCTACAGGTAGATCAATCCATCCTAAAAAATCACTTCCTTGTCCAGTTTTTTCATGCAAGGAATGATGGGCAACTTTAACTGCATCTTCTAAATATGTAATTTCGTGCTCTCCAAAGAAACTTAATGCCTTTGAGTAATCAAAACGAACGTGTGTCATAAATGATCCTCCAATATATTTAATTTATACTCATCTTCCACTTTATCGGAAGTAGAAAAAGTAATCAAGAAAGAACTTGGTATGAAAACGGATACAAACTATTTTTTTTAAATTTATTCACCAATTATTCCATTTCTTCTCTATTGCAGAAAGACGAACAAACAATTCATACGAACTGTTTGCTCGTCTTTCTGCATTTTTATAATGATGCTTTATAAATTGCTAAAACATCCTCTGCATCTAACATTTTAAATTGGCCAAATCCACCATTCGTCATTGCTTTTTCAACCATTAACTCCAGTTTACTATCATCAATGTCGTAATCAGCTAAACGAGAAGGTGCACCTAGCTCATTCCAGAATGCACGTAATTTCTCAATTCCTTCTAGACCAGCTTCTTCCGCTGTTTTTCCTTCTGGATCTACTCCAAATACGCGAACAGCTAATTGCTTAAAGCGTTCTGGTTTTACAGCTAAATTATGCTTCATCCAATTAGGGAAAAGAATAGCAAGTCCTCCACCATGGGGAATATCATATACTGCAGAAACTGCATGTTCAATGTTGTGGGTAGCCCAATCACCACGATATCCCATATTGAGCATACCATTAAGAGCCATCGTTCCACAATATAATATCGCAGCACGATATTCATAATTTTCTAAGTCATTTACAAGTTTAGGACCAAACTCTATGACCGTTTTCAATACAGATTCACACATATAATCTTGTAATTCTGTGTGTTCTTCTAAATGGAAATAATGTTCAAACACATGTGACATCATATCCACGATTCCATATATTGTTTGATCTTTAGGAACTGTATATGTATTTTCGGGATCTAAAATAGAAAATACCGGAAATGTAAATGGACTACCCCAGCCAACTTTCTCTTGTGTTTCCCAATTAGTAATAACAGAGCCAGAGTTCATTTCAGAACCAGTTGCCGCAAGTGTTAAAACTGTTCCAAACGGTAACGCTGCTTTAGGCGCTGCTTTTTTCGTGATGAATTCCCAAGGGTTCCCATCAAATTTAGCTCCTGCGGCAATGGCCTTGGTACAGTCAATAACACTTCCTCCACCAACTGCTAAAATGAAATCAATTCCTTCTGTCTTGCATATATCAACTCCACGTTGTACAGTAGTTAATCGAGGATTTGGCTCTACACCAGATAGTTCAAATACTTCTTTTCCATTTTCCTTTAAGATGGTCATTACATTATCATATAGACCGTTTCTTTTAATACTTCCTCCTCCGTACACTAAGAGGATTTTTTTGCCATAGGAAGCTAATTGATCTTTTAATTGTGCCAATTGCCCTTTACCAAAAATAAGTTTTGTCGGGTTATAAAAAATAAAGTTTTCCAAATGAATGCCTCCCATTCTGTTTTTACATTAGTAAAAAAAATACTAATTGTACGATTATTATTAATCAAACTTACAAGAAAATCAAAGGATTGAGCTTAGTGCTGGCAAATAGTATATGTTTTCTCCATCATTCATTATTCGTTTATTTTTCTAAATGTATACTTTCGTGAATTCTACTAAAAATAAGAAAGATTTCCACTATATTTTTAAGGAGGACATAAAATGAGCGTAATCCAAAGAATTGCATTAATATTAACGATTATAGGAGCAATAAATTGGGGATTAATAGGCTTCTTTCAATTTGATTTAGTGGCAACACTATTTGGCGGCCAAGGATCCGTTATTTCTCGTATTATTTACGGTTTAGTCGGAATTGCAGGTTTAATAAACCTTGGTTTATTATTTAAACCCTTTTCCGCTGCTGAAAGGGAGTCTATGCCAAAGACAGCTAGATAGATAAAAATGGATAAACAAAAATAAAGCCGAACAATTCCACTTGCTGATTGTTTGGCTTTTTTGTAAGGAATGATTTTTTTTAGAGTTATTTATTTAGTTTAGCCCTGGGCTATCCTCATTTAATACTTGCTTTATACGCTCTATCGCCCAATCTAACTCTTCCTTCGTAATCGTTAATGGTGGAGCAAAGCGAATGACAGAATCATGGGTTTCTTTGCATAACAATCCTACTTCTTTTAATTTTTCACAATAAGCTCTAGCCTCAACCTTTAATTCAACCCCTATAAACAATCCTCTTCCCCGTATTTCTTTTATAATTGGATTTGTTATTTCCGATAACTTTTGAAGAAAGTATTCGCCTAATTGCGCCGAACGATTGGTCAAATCCTCTTCTATGATTACATCTATAGCTGCAATTGATACAGCGCACGCCATTGGATTTCCTCCAAAGGTTGATCCATGAGAGCCTGGATTAAAAACACCTAATACATCTTTATCTGCCACAACACCTGAAATAGGAAAGACTCCTCCTCCAAGCGCTTTTCCTAAAATATACATATCTGGCACAATACCGTACCACTCACTCGCAAATAATTTACCTGTTCTTGACAGTCCTGTTTGAATTTCATCGGCAATAAACAAAACATTATTAGCCTTACATAGTTGATAGGCTTCTTCCATAAAACCTTGAGGTGGAATGATAATACCAGCCTCCCCCTGAATTGGTTCTACAATAAATGCCGCTGTATTTACTGTAATTGCTTCTTGTAATTGATCAATATCTCCATAGGGAATCGTTTTAACCCCCGGTAACAATGGTCCAAATCCGCGTTTATATTCTTCATCAGAGGAAAGAGAAACGGCTCCCAATGTTCTTCCATGAAAATTCCCCTCACACACAATGAGTTCTGCTTTGTCCTTTTCTATTCCTTTACGGTCATATCCCCATCTTCTTGCTGCTTTGATAGCAGTTTCTACGGCTTCAGCACCTGTATTCATCGGGAGGATCATCTCTTTTTTGGTTAGGGAGCTAATCTTTTCATACCAGGGACCTAATTGATCATGATGAAAAGCTCGAGAAGTCAAGGTTACACGATCCGCTTGTCTCTTCAATGCTTGAATTATTTTAGGATGGCGATGACCTTGGTTTAATGCTGAATAAGCACTTAGCATATCCATATATTTATTTCCTTCAGGATCAGTAATCCAGACACCTTCTGCTTCTGAAATGACAATTGGCAGTGGATTATAGTTTTTTGCTCCATATTTCTCCGACTGCTCCATTAGTGAGATAGATTTATTAACTTCATGTACCATTCAATCATCCTTTCCAATTTAATGTATAATGTAAGTAAATATCTATACTATTCACTTTAGCTGATTTTTCTACGGATGGATAGAATTTTATTTGTATTTTCTAAAAATTCATTCTTGGCATAATAAACCCTAACTTAGCCAAATTAGTTCTCCCTATGAAAACGCAAAAAAGGCTGCCCTATGTGTAATTCACATCGGACAGCCCTTTATAAAAAATTATTTTTTAATTAAATCGTCGCGGTTAGATTGATCAATCCACTCTTGTAATTTATCTTTTAACGTATTAAATCCTTGTACGTTTTCTGTTTCAACTACAGCAGCTGTTTGACGTTTAGGACGAGGTTTTTTTGCTTTAGCAGCTTCTGGTTGTGCTGGTGCTTCTTCTGTTGCACGGATAGAAAGACCAATTTTACCAGCATTTTCGTCAATGGAAAGAACTTTAACGTTCACTTCATCGCCAACTTTTAAAAACTCATTAATATCTTTTACATAACCATGGGTTACTTCTGAAATATGAACTAAACCTTGTGTATTTTCGTCTAAAGAAACAAACGCACCGTAAGGTTGAATACCTGTTACCTTTCCTTTAATAACACTTCCAACTTCAATTTTATCTGACATGAGAACACTCCTAATTGTTTATATTAATTTTCCTTTTATATGCATTATAAGATTATATCACAATATCGCCATATTTACAAAAGGATTTATTTCACTGTTATAATTCCCGTTAATCTTTTGCTTAAACTATGACTTTTACGAACCTGCTTAAATAAGAAAGAGGCATTTGAAAGGATGGGATTCCCATCTATTCGAAACACCTCTTTTAGCCTCTATTTAGAATATTTTTCGACAAAACGCTTCATTCGTTTCATAGCTTCTTGTAATTGTTGCAATGATGTAGCATAGGAACAACGAACGTGTCCTTCGCCACTTTCACCAAATACACTTCCTGGAACAACTGCTACTTTTTCTTCCATCAGCAGTCTTTCTGCGAATGTCTCAGCATTCATTTTTGTTGCTGTTATATTAGGAAACGCATAAAAAGCTCCACCAGGAATATGACAAGTTAACCCCATATCATTTAAAGATTGAACGATAAAATTCCTTCTGCGCCGGTAGCTTTTCTTCATTTCTTCCACATCGTTTTCACCACTTCTCAATGCTTCTAGTCCCGCATATTGAGCCATCGTTGGTGCACACATTAAACTATATTGATGAATCTTGAGCATTGCTTGAATTAATTCCTCTGGTCCACAAACAAACCCTAGTCTCCAGCCAGTCATGGCAAATCCTTTTGAAAAACCAGAAAGGAGAATAGTACGTTTCCACGCTCCCTCTATTGCTGCTGTACTTGTATATTCATCATCATAGCAAAGCTCTGCGTATATTTCATCGGAAAGAATAAGCAAGTCATGCTTTTCTGCTACTGCCACAATTGCTGCAAGCTCTTCTTGAGAAAGTGTGGATCCCGTAGGATTATTCGGCGAACAAATCATAATGGCTTTTGTTCGTTCCGTAATTACTTCTTCTAATTGAAAAGGCTTGATTTTAAAATCATTCTCCTTTAAGCTTTGAACCGCAATTGGAACCCCTCCTGCAAGCGTTACTAACGGTGCATAAGAAACGAAGCATGGTTCAACAACAATAACCTCTTCTCCTTGGTTCAGAATGGCTCGTAAAGCGATATCGATTGCCTGACTAGCTCCAACAGTTACAATGATTTCTGAAGATGGCTTATAGGATACCGCAAATCTTTTTTGCATATAATGACTAATTTCCTCTCGAAGCTCGATTAAGCCTGGATTCGCCGTATAAGAGGTATACCCTTGCTCTAGTGATAAAATCGCTGCCTCTCTTGTTGACCAAGAGGTAACAAAATCTGGCTCTCCTACCCCAAGGGAAATAACTCCTTCCATACCGGATGCTAAATCAAAAAATCTGCGTATTCCAGATGGTTTCATTTCCTCAACCTTTTGTGCAATATAACTTTTTGTTTGTTTCATTACGGTGACACCACAATTCTTTTGTCTTCATCCGATGGTTCAAATATTGTTCCATCATGCTTATATTGTTTTAAAATAAAATGAGTCGTTGTTGAGATAACTGAATCCAATGTAGAAAGTTTTTCCGAAACAAATCTCGCTACTTCATTCATCGATTTGCCTTCAATAATAACTGATAAATCATATGCTCCGGACATTAAATATAATGATTTAACTTCTTTAAAGCGATAAATTCTTTGAGCAACCTCGTCAAAGCCTACCCCTCTTTTAGGTGTTACTTTAACGTCAATCATTGCAGTTACGCCTTCATGACCTTCCACTTTTGACCAATCTACTATAGATGTATAACGTACCACTACATTTACTTCTTCTAATTTGGCAATCAATTCTTTTGTCTTTTCTAAATCTTCCCCAATCATCTTAGCTATATCTTCATCAGAAATCCTTGCATCTTTTTCTAGAATTTCTGCAATTTCAATTTCTTTATTTGTTAATTTCATGTCCATCCTCCTGCTCGCCTTTTAAATATTCTCATTATATCAAATTATCACTAAATTTAATGTACTAATTTCATTTTTCAACAGCAAATTTGTATGCAATTTATTTGCTGTATTTTCTATATAAAGAAAAAATTTATTTGACTCTCTAAAAAGAGCAAGAACTGTTTCGTTTTAGCGATAAAAGTTTACGCGAGATTGCCATGCAATCCTCTAAAGGGAGTTTTTCTTCAAAAGAAAATTCAAAGATAGCTTGGATAGAAGCTGCCAGATCATCTTCCAAATCAACATCATGCATCGCTTGAAGAATATCCGCAATTTCAGTATCGTAATTGCCCTCTCCTATTGAAAATGGGTCCCATTCATTTAATAAACGCACACATTCAAAATTAATTTCCTGACTATTCATCCGTTGTCACCTTTCGTTCCATTTGTTCAAAAACCATTCTATCATATTTCCTTCTGAAGAAGATAACAGAAATAAAGAGCACCCCCTCCATTCTCACCATTTAAAAAGGTAAATTTTTATTGACAATTCAGTATTTTAGCTTTATTATTCATTTAGTGAAAATTCCATAATTACTTATCAAGAGAGATTGAGGGAACAGGCCCGATGACATCCAGCAACCTCCTTTCCTAAAGGAAGGTGCTAACTCCTGCAGAATGACTTATTCTGAAAGATAAGATCGGTATAATTAATACGATACTTCTTTCAAAATGAAAGAAGTTTTTTTTATTTCCCAGACTTAACGAAAGGAATTTTCGCCAATCTTAACTGATAAAGGTTTTAAAATAATGTTACAAAATATTGCGTTTTTAGCAAAGGGGGATAGTATTTTCTAATGATACAAGTAAATGATTTGGTCAAAATATATAAAACAAAAAAAGAACAAGTTATTGGTGTTGACCATGTTTCTTTATCAATTAAAAAAGGCGAAATATTTGGAATTGTCGGCTATAGCGGAGCTGGTAAAAGCTCTCTGCTTCGCTGTCTAAATTTATTAGAAAAGCCCACCAGTGGAGAAATTATCATCGATAATATTTCTTTAACAAAGTTAAATCAAAAGCAATTAAGAGCCGCTCGCTTAAAAATCGGCATGATTTTTCAACATTTTTACCTTGTTAGTAGTAAAACGGTATATGAAAATATTGCTTTTGCTCTTAAAGCAGCTAATTTACCTTCTAAGAAAATACATAAACGGGTATTAGAGTTGCTTGATATGGTGGGGCTGGCAGATAAGAAAGATGTCTTTCCTGCCCAATTAAGTGGAGGACAAAAGCAAAGAGTGGGAATCGCTAGAGCCCTTGCAAATAATCCAACCGTGCTTCTTTGTGATGAAGCAACGTCTGCACTTGATCCAACTACAACAAAATCCATTCTTGCGTTATTAAAAAAAATTAATAAGGAACTTGGTTTAACCATCGTTCTAATCACCCATGAAATGGAGGTTGTAAAAGATATTTGTGATCGAATGGCTGTCATGGAAGCAGGGAAGGTAGTGGAAGAAGGTTCAGTTTACGATATGTTTGCAAACCCAAAACAGGAGCTTACTAAAAACTTTGTAAATAGCATTCTTCAATTTGAATTACCTAACCACCTATTAGAAGAAAGAAAAGGGAAAATCATTAAGGTTACCTTTCAAGGTGCCATCGCGGAAGAGGGAATTATCTCGGACGCCTTTCAGCACTATCAGGTGAAGGGAAATATACTTCATGGAAAAATCGAATATATTCAAAATAATCCCCTTGGTATTTTTATCATGGAATTAACAGGGGAAGAAAATGAAATTGTAAAAGCGATACAGTATATTAAAGATCGCACCCAAAATGTGGAGGTGATATATCATGCCTCTTAGTCTGGATTGGAATTATTTGATCGAGTTACTTCCTGACTTAAATTCAGCGTTTTTTGAAACCTTATATATGGTTGGCATTTCTATTGTTGTGGCTATTATTGTGGGTTTACCGATCGGAATCCTCTTATTTGTAACAGATAAAGGATTGTTTCTCGAAAACACACTATTAAAAAACACGGTAGGCTTTGTTGTAAACATGGTGCGGTCTATCCCTTTCATTATCTTACTAATCGCCCTTTTACCATTGGCAAAATGGATTACTAACACAACGATTGGTCCTACTGCTGCTTCTGTTTCCCTATCTGTTGCTGCGATTCCTTTTTTTGCGAGAATAGTGGAACAAGCATTTCGCGAAATTGATAAAGGAGTTATTGAAGCTTCTGTCGCTATCGGTGCATCCCCATGGATGATTATCTGGCAAGTCTTGATACCAGAAGCAAGACCTGGAATTATTCAAGGAATCACTATTACCATTATCAATTTAATTGCCTATTCTGCTATGGCTGGAATAGTCGGCGGCGGCGGTGTAGGTGATCTTGCCATTCAATATGGCTATTATCGCTATGATAATACTGTCATGATTACGACTGTCGTTGTTCTCATTTGCTTGGTTCAAATCATTCAATTCTTTGGGGATAAAATATCCAAGACATTGGATAAGCGTTAATAATCACTTTAAGTTAATAGGAGGAAAAGACAATGAAAAAAATACTTATAGGAATTCTATTATTATTATCATTTACTGTACTTAGTGCTTGCGGACAAGACAAAAACAATGCAGATACAGGAGAGAAAAAGGAAATTAATATTGGTGCAACTTCTGGTCCCTATGCAGACATGGTTAAAAAGGCTATTAAACCTATTTTGGAAGAGAAAGGCTATAAAGTAGAAGTTACAGAGTTTACAGATTATGTGCAGCCAAATAAAGCACTAGCCGACGGTAGTATTGATGCGAATCTATTCCAACATAAAATTTATATGGAATCTTTTGCTCAACAAAATAACATAAAGTTATCTGAACTAATTTCTGTTCCAACTGCACCAATGGGTATTTATTCCAATAAATTTAAAAGTTTAGAAGAAATTGCAGATGGATCAACAATTGCTATCCCTAACGATCCGACCAATGCGGCGCGTGCTTTCTTAATTTTAGAAGAAGCAGGTTTAATTGAAATTGATCAAGCTGCTGATCCACTTACTGTATCTGAAAAAAATGTGACAAAGAATATAAAAAATCTAAAATTTGAAACAATTGAAGCGGCTCAATTACCTCGTGCAGTTGACAGTGTAGATTTATCCGCTGTACCAGGCAACTTCGCCCTAGCAGCAAAAATGAACTTATTAGACGCACTAAAACTAGAAAATATGCTTGATCAATATCGTAACCGTGTTGTTGTTAATACGAAAGATATCGACGCTCCTTTCGCTAAAGATATAAAAGCTGCTGTTGAGTCAGCAGAATTCGAAAAAGTAATTGATAAGGAATTCAAAGGCTTCGGTAAACCAGAGTGGATGAATTAAGAAACTGATTTGCAGTTAGCGAGGTTTGTTGGGAATTTCCCCCCAACAAACCTCGCTCTTTTTTTATGCAAAACGAGTAACTAATGGAAGAAAAGGTCCTTTGTTAATTTTCTGATTATTAAAATAAAGTCACATATTCACCATATTTCTTTCACAAATTAGTCACACCTCTCCCCTCTACAACAGTGAACTGTGTGTTAATATAATGTTGTATTGTGAATCCATTCACAATACAACATAAAGAAGATTATAGGGGGAACTGATCATGAAAATTACACCAAAAGTTTTACTAGCTTCCATCTTAGCAGGAGCACTTTTAACTGCTTGTGGAAATACAGACACAGAACCAAAGAAAGAAGAGAAAAAAGCAGAGCAATCAGCTGATGTAGTAACAACAGCTTCCATCGTAAATGAAGCAGATCCACTAGTGAAAGCATTAAGTGCTGATGGAACTTGGATTGTTGCAACACTTCAAGATTTAAAAGTAGACAGTGATATCTTAGTAGCTGGTGAATTCCACGATAAAAATGATGCTGCTAATCCAATCTATCGTAAACTTGCTCTTTATACACAAGATGAAGACCATAATATTATTGATTCCTTCACTTTAACAGCTCCTAAAATGACTGTCCAAAGTGAAAATTTCAAAATCCAAGGTGGTACATTTGTTGGTGATGTTTATGTAGAAGCTAATGGGTTTACTGTTGATGCTACTGCAAAAGTTGACGGTAATGTTTATTACAAAAGTGATGCATTTAAATCTTCTGCTGTAATAGATGGCGAAGTAACTGGTGCACAAGAAGTAAAATAATAGCTTATAATACCTAGCTGGTGACTCAGCTAGGTATTTTTATATACTTTCTTCTACACTCCCATTCTTCCTCAACTAATGCTCTAATCAAATTGACAAAATTCCCTATAAATTAATTAACACAAATAGATTGACAATTTTCTAATTTAGGAATATCTTTTATATAAAAGTTGCATTAACGAAACTTTTTAAACCAAAGCAAAATTAGGTGAGAAAAATGGACAGAAATCGATCTTTAGAAAAAAATCATTCTAAATCAGCAAAAAGTGTGTTTAGCGAGGAAGTTAAAGGCTGGAAAAGAATCCTTCCTTTTTTAGGACCAGCATTCATTGCGGCAATTGCCTACATTGATCCAGGAAACTTCGCAACAAATATTGCTGCTGGATCAAAATATGGGTACTTATTATTATGGGTTATTCTTTTTTCAAATATAATGGCGTTAATTATTCAATCCTTATCAGCAAAATTAGGTATTGCTACTGGTAAAAATTTAGCAGAGGTAGCTCGAGAGGAATTTCCCAAGCCTGTGTCTATCGGTTTGTGGATACAAGGTGAGCTTGTCATTATGGCAACAGATTTAGCAGAGTTTATTGGTGCAGCACTTGGTATTTATCTTCTTTTTGGTATTCCTTTACTGGAAGCTAGTCTGATTGCTGCTGTTGGATCTTTTGCCATTCTTGAATTACAAAGACGGGGATACCGTTCTCTAGAAGCAGGAATTACTGGGATGCTTTTTATTGTTGTCCTTTCTTTTATTGTACAAATGTTCTTTGCGAAGCCAGATGTTCCATCTTTATTACACGGGTTATTCACTCCACAATTTGATGGATTAGATAGCGTAATTTTAGCTGCTGGTATCCTTGGAGCTACAGTAATGCCACATGCAATTTACTTACACTCTGCATTAACACAAAATAGAATTGTTGGGGAAACGGATAAAGAAAAAAAGCAAATTTTTCGCTTTGAATTTATCGATATCCTTATTGCCATGTTGATTGCAGGATTTATTAATGGAGCAATGCTTATCGTCTCTAGTGCATTATTCCATAAAAATGGATTATTTGTGGAAGATTTAGATGTAGCTTTTAACTATTTCGGACAGTTAGTAAATCCGATTTCAGCTACTTTATTTGGCCTAGGTTTATTAATTGCTGGATTATCCAGTTCATCTGTTGGAACGATGTCTGGAGATGTGATTATGCAGGGATTTATTCATTTTCGCATTCCATTATACGTAAGAAGATTTATTACAATGGTGCCCCCTATTGCTGTCATTGCATTAGGTATTAATCCAACAACTGCACTAGTAATAAGTCAAGTAATCTTATCATTTGGAATTGGTTTTGCTCTTATTCCATTAATAATGTTTACTAGTTCAAAACGTATTATGGGAAACCTGGTCAATACAAAATGGATTACAGTTATTTCTTGGGTTATGGCTATTTTAATTGTCGCTTTGAATATTTTTATTCTCGTACAAACATTTCAGTAAGACAAGGCGACTAAGATTCTTTTTCGTAAAAAAATAAACATTCAATCTCAAAAAGCCCAGAACAATTTTTCGTTTTTTTCCAGCACCTGAAAAATGAATCAATGAAAAAAAACAGGAGACTCCAAAAGTCGCCTGTTTTTTTCTAGTATTATTTCTTTTTAATCGGTCCACATGCGATTCTTTCGCCTGAATCCCCTGCAGGTTGAGTCATTCCGTCATCTTGTTGTTCGGTAATAACGATTGAAGTCCCTTTTTTGCTGAATAATGAATTTTTTCCATCTCTAAGGGTTACTTGTGGTGCCATTAGCTCAGCTTTTGCAGTTCCATCTTCCTTTACCAAGATATTAGGTAAATCACCCGCATGGGCACCTTCTGGGTGAAGTAAACCATGTTCTTTATTATCTGGATTAAAGTGATTGCCTGCCGATTGAAAATCTGGAGCATCACATTTATTTGTTTCATGTATATGAATACCATGGATTCCTGGAGTTAGACCTTTTAAGTTTAAAGATAATTTTACTCCGTCAGCCTGCTCCTGCAATTTAATTGTTCCTAAAGAGTCTCCCACATCATTAAACATTTCTACCTCTGCTTTTGTCACTTCCCCCTCCGCACAGCCGGTTAGGAAAATGGTTATCAGCACTAATAAACTCAGTTTTTTCATCTTTTTTCCTCCATGGACGGTTTGGTATTAATATTTGAAAAAAGACTCCTTATTATGCAGTTATTCTCGTTTATCAAACTATAGCCTTTATGATACTATAAAAGGAAAGAAAATCTGGAGGGATTAGATTGTCAGAACTAGCTATCGGTTCCATCGTCACCGCCTTTTATAAAACTGGAAAATACATCGGGGAAATTACAGAGATTCGTCCTCAAAGTTATTTAGTACGGGTTCTTGCGGTCTTAAAGCATCCGATGCAAGGAGATTTGCATCAGCCAAAAGAGGCCATAGTTGATATTTTCCATGAAAGAAAAGCCCTTTCTTACCGAGAACAGATGAATGCTCCAAAGAAAATGGTCAAGCTATATAAAGAAGACTCCATTCCTTCTTATAATGATTCTCTAAAAACTGCTATCGAAAAAATGCGTAAAGAGCTTCAAGAAGATGATTCTGCTTTCGCTATTCAAAGTTTAAAAAACTTGGAAATACTTAATGCAGAATACTATAAAATCGTTTAGATGAAAATAACAAAAAAGACGAGGAATGTATTCTTCGTCTTTTTTATGCAAACTTATTAAATAATTTAGACATATCAATTAAGTCTCCAATGGTTGGTTGATTAGATTTCCCCAAGTACTTCTTATCTTGCTCAACGAGTTTAAAAATATGATAAGTGGTTAAGGCATCATCTAAAGCACGATGATGTTTCCCAGTTCCCTCTCTGCCATATTCCCTAACTGCTTTCCATAAGCCTGTTTGGTTTTTATCACCAAAAAACCGCTTATATTCCATCGATAAATCAACTTCTTTACAAGATAGTATAAAGGGAAGTTGTGCTTTATGACAATTATCCTTTAGCACTTTCATATCCATGTTTCCCCATGTAACAATAATATTTTGGTATCCGTTACAAATTGCCTCAAGCTTTTTCATTAGATCGTATAAAGATATCCCGTTATTTACTTGTTCTTGTGAAATATGTAGAAAAGATTTGCATCTCCTTGAAAGGGTTGAAAACTTACGGGGTACTACATATGAAGAAAACTGTTCCCTTATGGTATCACCAACAACGGCTACTATACCAACCTCAATAATTTCTGGATAAAACCCCTTAAACTTACTACTTTTCTCTGGCATGGTGAATTCAAAGTCAATAAATAAATACTGTTGCTTTTCCATTCTTTCACCTTCTTTTTTATCGATATTTCACATGAATCATCCTGTCTAAACCGTTCTTCCTTCTATTCATCTCGATAAGCTAGCTGTTTTATATATATCTATATTATAACAGAATATCACTTAACCTTTTTAATTTTCTGTATTTTATCTTTATTTTTTTTCATTAATTTATCAGATCCATTTATTGATTCTATGCAGAAATGCAACGTAAAAAACTACAGGATGGCTCTCCTTTTTAAATATAGTTTGGGAATACGAAAGACTGCTTCCATTTGGATATTTACGAAATAAACAAGTTTTCCCCTTACACATATTTTTCCTTCTACTGCAGAACATAAAAAAAGAACAACCATTAATAAACGGCTGTCCCTTTTCGCTGCATTATTCTTCTGCGATTATCCTGATATATTCTCTTGGTTGAAAAGGAATCATCGTTTCATCAAAAAAAGGAGAGTTTGCCTCTTCTATGAAAAGAAGTTCCTCCAGTGAATAAAACTCTCTTTTTTGGAAGTTGTCCAATAAAATTCCAACAAAAAGACCTAGAGAAAATAGACATATGGAAATATAGACCTTTGTTTTTAAATGCATGTATATACCACCTCACCATTAGTTTGAGCAAAAAGGTGGGTGTTTTACACAAAAAAATAAAAAAATTTTTCCTATTTTAGACCATGTTTCTACCTATTTAATAGAAAGGTTGATCCTTAACTTAATTTCTTGTTTCCTGTATGCAGAGCGTTTTTTTTTGCGTTATACTTTAACATGTTCAGTCATTTTCAAGCGTTTATTTAGAAAAGATTAAGGAGGGGTTAAATTGTCTATACTTCACTGGGTTGTACTTGCACCATTTTTATACACCCTATTAATACCTATCACATTTAAATTTATGAAAAAAATACATACTGGATGGTTTGTTCTTCCACTTCCTTTGCTATTGTTTATTTATTTTTGCCGAAACATTGGGACAACCTCAAATTTACATACAAAAGTAGAATCAATCCCATGGATTCCATCACTAGGAATTGATTTTGCCGTAAAATTAGACGGTCTCGGCATGCTATTTGCATTATTAATAACTGGAATCGGTTCTCTTGTTATTCTCTATTCCATTTATTATTTGGATAAAAACAAAGAGAAGGTCAATCATTTCTATGTATATCTTCTATTATTCATGGGAGCAATGCTCGGTGTTGTCTTATCTGATAATCTCATTGTGCTTTATATGTTCTGGGAAATTACCAGTATTTCTTCGTTTCTTTTAATAGGTTTTTGGAATAATCGAAGTAACTCGCGATATGGCGCAATCAAATCAATGGTTGTTACCGTATTTGGTGGTCTTTCCTTATTAGCAGGAATTGTTCTACTTTACCTAATGACCGGATCCTTTACTATTTCAGAAATAATTACTTCTGTTCAACAAGATTCTATTATGTCTCATCCATTATTTATTTTAGGGATGATTTGTATCTTACTTGGTGCATTTACAAAATCTGCCCAATTTCCATTCCATATTTGGCTGCCTGATGCAATGGAAGCTCCAACACCTGTCAGCAGTTATTTGCATTCCGCTACAATGGTTAAAGCTGGTATATATCTTGTGGCCCGTTTAAGTCCTGTCTTTGCAGTGTCTGGTTATTGGCTGTGGATTGTATCACTTGTCGGGATTGTTACTCTAATATATGGATCTTTTATGGCAATAAAACAAGTAGACTTAAAAGGTCTTCTAGCATACTCAACAATCAGTCAGCTCGGAATGATTATGTCTTTACTAGGGATTGGAGCTGCTGGTGTCCACTATGACAATGAAAGTGTTTATTACATTGCCACAGCTGCTGCAATCTTCCATCTTGTCAACCATGCAACCTTTAAAGGAAGTTTGTTTATGATGGTTGGAATTGTTGATCATGAAACTGGGACAAGAGATATTCGTCGTTTAGGCGGCCTGATGAAGATTATGCCAATCACATTTGCTATCGCATTAATTGGCTCGCTGTCTATGGCTGGTATCCCGCCATTTAATGGATTTCTGAGCAAAGAGATGTTCTTTGCAAGTATGTTAAATATTCTTGACTTCCAAATGTTTAACCTAAATACGTGGGGAGTTCTATTACCTGTCATTGCATGGGTCGGCAGTATCTTTACATTTGTTTATTGCATGATTCTTGTATTTAAGACTTTCACTGGAAAATACCAACCAGAAAAATTATCGGCTAAACCACATGAAGCACCAATGGGTATGCTTATTTCACCCATTATCTTAGTATCCCTTGTTGTCATATTTGGATTATTTCCTGGGCTTCTAACCAATACCATTCTTTCTCCTGCTATTACATCTATTTATGGCGGAGGCGTTTATGATCTGCATATCTATCACTGGCATGGATTTGAACCTGAGTTATTTATGACGATTGGGGTCATTGTGTTTGGAATAATTCTCTATTTAACTGTAGGAAAATGGTCTGTTATCTATCAAGCCATTCCTGTTATTTGGAATCGAATATATGATTGGTTATTTGGCGAAACAGAAAATGGATTTAACAAGCTGACAAACAGATATATGACAGGTTCCTTGCGTACCTATCTGATTTATATCTTTTCTTTCTTTATTCTAATCCTTTCTTACACTCTATTTATAAAGGATGGCTTTACAATAAACACTTCCCGACTAGCACCAATTGGTGGATATGAAGTCGTGCTGTCGCTTGTTCTGGTGATTTCCACCATCGCTATATTATTCGCTAAATCTCGTTTGACTTCTATTATTCTTTTAGGAGCAGTCGGATATACCGTATCATTATTTTACGTAGTATTTCGCGCACCTGATCTTGCTTTAACACAATTAGTTATTGAAACAGTTTCCGTTGCTTTATTCTTATTGTGTTTTTACCATTTACCTAGAAATGCTAGAAAAAAGGAAAGTATTCCTTTCAAATTATCCAATGCAATCATTTCTGTACTAGTTGGACTCGTAGTGATGATCATTGCGATTGCCTCCTATAGCACGAAACTATTCGATTCCATTTCTCAATTTTATGTGGAGAATACGTATACAAAAGCGGCAGGAGAAAACATGGTAAATGTTATCTTAGTGGATTTCAGGGGTTTTGATACACTTTTTGAAATTACAGTACTAGCTATTGCTGCTATTGGTATTTATTCGATGATCACTTTGAGAATGGGAGGAAAGAAAAATGAAAATAAATAATTTAGTTTTACAAACCATTACAAAAGTCATTGTTTTTTTAATACTCCTCTATGCAGTTGATCTCTTTTTTGCTGGTCACTATACGCCAGGCGGAGGCTTTATCGGTGGATTAATGGCAAGTGGAGCAATAGTTCTATTGCTGATAGCTTATGATTTAAAATTAGTAAAGAAAATCTTTCCGGTTAATTTTATCTATGTTACTGCAATAGGATTGCTGATAAGCACTTTAACAGGAATGATTGGCGTATTAAATGACAAACCATTTTTAACGCACTTTTTTAATAAACATGCTCACTTGCCTTTATTAGGAGAAACGTCCCTTCACACTGCTGCACTGTTTGATCTTGGGGTTTTCTTAGTAGTAGTGGGAGTTACAATGACCATTATTCAAACGATTGGAGAGGATGACTAATGGAATTCTTAATGGCATTCATTATCGGCATTTTATTTATGTGTGCGACGTATTTAATTCTTTCTAAGAGTCTATTGCGCATTATTATCGGAACTGGCCTTCTTAGCCATGGGGTTCATTTACTAATATTAACGATGGGTGGCTTAAAGAAAGGTGCTGCGCCACTCTTAGGGCAGCATGCTGACAGTTATTCTGACCCGTTACCCCAAGCATTAATATTAACTGCGATTGTTATTAGCTTTGGTGTCACTTCCTTCTTATTAGTACTTGCCTACAGAACTTATCAAGAATTAGGGACTGATAATCTGGAGAAATTGAGAGGGAAAAAGCATGAGTAACTTAATTCTATTTCCAATTTTAATTCCTTTACTCACTGGAATCATTTTGATTTTCTTTTATAAGAAGACCATCTTACAACGGATTATTTCCTTATTGAGCACTAGTGTTTCGATTATAATTGTGCTATTTATGATAGATAAAATCAAAAATGAGGGAATTCAAACAGTAAATTTAAGTAATTGGGATGCTCCGTTTGGGATAACGATTGTAGCAGATATGGTATCAGCACTTCTTGTGTTAACAACAAATATAATCGCCTTTTGTTGTATCCTCTACTCCTTTAAGGGAATCGATAGAGAAAGAGAAAATTACTTTTATTACGCTATGATTCAATTTCTCTTAGTTGGTGTTATTGGTGCGTTTTCAACTGGCGATATCTTTAACTTGTTTGTATTTTTTGAAGTAATGTTAATGGCTTCCTATGTACTACTTGTTCTTGGAAATACAAAAATTCAATTAAGAGAAACAGTAAAATATATTATTGTAAATGTTGTCGCTTCCGCACTCTTCGTTATTGCCGTTGCCTATTTTTATTCTGTTGTTGGAACTTTAAACATGGCGTCTATTTCAGAGCGAATCAGTGAAGTGGGTGGATCAGGCATATTAACGGTCATAGCTGTCCTGTTCTTAATCGTCTTTGGATTAAAAGGGGCTCTCTTCCCGTTATTTTTCTGGCTTCCAGGATCTTATTATGCCGCTCCCATACCGATACTTGCATTATTTGGAGCGTTATTAACAAAAGTTGGAGTTTATTCGATTGCCCGGACGTACTCCCTCTTCTTCTATGAGGATTCTTATGTCTTTACATTATTAGGCATCCTGTCTCTTCTAACCATTATTTTAGGAGCAATTGGAGCAATTGCCTATAATGATGTCAAAAAAATTATTATTTATAATATCGTTACGGCAATTGGTGTTATCTTGTATGGATTCTCTATTTTTAATAGCACTTCCTTAAATGGAGCGATTTTCTACCTTTTACATGACATGATTATTAAAGGAGCGCTGTTTCTATTAATTGGAATCATGATTTATATTACTGGAACTAGCAATTTAAAATATATGAGTGGCTTGATGAAGAAATACCCTTTACTGACTTGGACCTTCTTTCTTGCCGCACTTAGCCTTGCAGGTATTCCGCCATTAAGTGGATTTATTGGTAAATTACTCATTATTCAAGGAGCCTTTGAAGAAAGGAATTATATGGGAAGTTTTATTGTTGTGCTATCGAGTCTCCTCGTATTACTATCTGTTATCAAGATATTTGTTAAAGGTTTTTGGGGAGAGGAATCAGATAATATTACTATAAAGTCTATAAAAACACTTTTACTACCCGGGTGTATACTAGTCCTTCTTTCCTGTCTAATCGGAATTGGCACAGAGATGATCTCACCATATATTTCACTCGCTGTTGAAAGTTTATTGCAACCGGAAAACTATATCCATGCCGTATTAAAGGAGTGATGACAATGGCATTTCAATTATTATTAAATTTTGTAATCAGTTTTATTTGGATGTTTCTGAAAGGCTCCTTCGCTCCAGATACGTTTCTAATCGGGTTTATTATCGGATTGATTCTTATATTTATTACAAGAAGATTTTTCTCCGATAAGTTTTATTTATATCGAGTTGTTTCTATATTAAAACTTTTAGGTATTTTTCTAAGAGAATTAGTACTTTCCAATATCGCTGTGTTAAAAATCATTCTTCGACCAAGGTTAAAAGTAACGCCGGGTATTTTTGCCCTAGAAACCGATTTAAGGAAAGACTGGGAAATAACGATACTTTGTAATCTTATCACGCTCACACCTGGAACGCTTGTAGTGGATATTTCAGAAGATAATAAAATCCTATATATTCATGCAATGGATATTAGCGATAAAGAGGCCGCTATCAGCAGTATTAAAAATAGCTTTGAAAAAGCTATACAAGAGGTGAGTATTTGATGTTCCAGACCATTATGCATATATCTTTATTTATTGTTTCTATCTCGACGATTTTATTTATTTATCGAGTCGTAAAGGGACCTTCTACTCCCGATAGAGTAGTCGCTCTAGATGCTATCGGAATCAACCTTGTTGCGATTACTGCTATTTTATCAATAGTGTTAAAAACTTCGGCCTTTTTGGAAGTTATTCTTCTCATTGGTATTTTAGCCTTTATTGGTACGGTAGCTTTTTCTAAGTATCTGGAGAAAGGAGTAATAATCGAAAATGACCGAGACAATCATTAGCATTATTATAGCCATTCTTATTCTCTTAGGATCCTTATTAAGTCTAGTTGCAAGCATTGGCGTATTAAGATTACCAGATGTGTATACAAGAAGTCACGCAGCGTCTAAATCCGCAACGCTAGGAGTCATGTTTATCCTTCTTGGTGCTTGTCTCTATTTTTTTCAGTCGGAACAAATTTTTAATTCTCGTTTAATTCTTGCAATCGCCTTTATTTTCTTAACATCTCCAGTTGCGGGACAACTTATTATTCGCTCTGCTTATAACAGAAAAATACCAATGGCAGATGAAACGATAAGAGATGATTTAAAAGAAGCGAGAGACGCTGCTGCGAAAAGCAAATAAAACCATCATTTCCCTGCAGACCCAATGTAATGCAGGATAAGCTTTCAAACAAAAGCAAATAATATTCCTGTCCTGTCATTGGACTAATACAGAACAGGAGTACAATAAAATGAAAAATATACGTGAAGGATTAATCCCTACTGTTCTTGGAACAGCCGTTACAACTGCCGGCATTGCCATGAAGAAAAATCGTAAAGTCGATTCCATGATTTCCAATACAGTCTTTGGATTTGGACTAGCACATGTCGTCTTAGGAACAATTGATCTAATCGAACACCGTAATAAGTTTTAGTATTAAACAAAACATCTTAAAGTTCTGCACACTTTAAAGACTTGATATCCAAACAGGATCTTTTTTCCTTTTGTGATTTCAAGTCTTTTTCTTATTCATAAATTCCCTTGATAAGGAATAGTATATAAGAAATAAGATTATGCATGAAAGGAATGGCTACTATGTACCACGCTCGATATTATCATCGTAAAATCCCTACTTTAGCAGCATTCCACCCATATCTTCATTATCCTCTCTATTTTCGAGAACTCCCAGAAGCGAATCCTTCTAAACTCATCGACTCTGCTAAGGATACCCTATCTTTATTGCCTGATGTAGAAACCTGTTTAAAAAAGTTAGCTAACTCTCCTGACTTTTCCAAAAATCTCATGAATGCCGCTCAATTATCTAAAACGGAAACAGTAGAGCAATTAATTAAGTCAATTGGTGTAAAAGAAACCCCTACAGTAGCCTATACTCCTGATGGGATCACATTAAATTTCGACCATAAAAATAAACCACCCTATTGCTGCTTCTTATCTGTTCAATTGAGATGGCGTTAGCATTTTTAAATTGTTCATAAAAGATTATTTCAGGCGGTATATCATACTGCCTGAAATAATCCGATAAAGAATAAGTGAATTTTATTTTTCTTAAATGCTTTGTGTCAAGATTATAATCCTTGCAAGCATTGCTATATAATGAATTGTACCTTTTGCCAAAAACAGCTATTCTTTCATCCAGCTGATGAATTTTTTAGTAATAAGGATACGGTCCATATGGTCCCGGAACAAACGGAGCTGGACCATATGGAACAGGGCCGTATGGGACAGGACCATAAAATGGTCTTGGTCTAACTAAAGCTCCTCCTATTACTCCTCCTAATAAACCACCCACAAAGGGTGCTGCAAACCAGGCTCTTGAATCTTGTTGTGGATATTGATACTGATAAGGGTATCCATACATTCTTCAACATTACCTCCACTCTCATTTTAGACTTATTTCTCTTCTCTATTTTCTATGCGAATGTCCCTCTTTTGGACTGGGCTATCGCCTTATATAGCTAAATTTTTAGAAATAATAGAATAAATGCTTTTTTGTTGATAAAAAAAGCAGGATAGGCATAGGTAATTCCATTAATTTATTCACGCTTAGGTCATTGCTTGTCTATACTATATGGAATAGATGTCGCAGGAGGAATGGTAAAGAAAATGAATTCACTTTTTGATTTCACGAATAAGACGGCAATTATCTCAGGGGGAAGTCGAGGGTTAGGAGAACAAATGGCTAAAACACTAGGTGAAGCTGGAGCTAATATTGTCATTTGTTCCAGAAACTTAGAACAGTGTACAAAAACTGCTGCTAAATTACAAGATAAAGGGATAAAGGTATTAGCCCTTCCATGCGATGTATCCAAAAAAGAGGATATAGACCATGTTATTAGTCAAACAATCGCCAAATTCCAAACAATAGATATCTTAATTAATAACAGCGGAACTTCCTGGATGGCACCTTTTCTTGATTATCCCGAAGAGAAATGGGATAAAGTACTGGATGTTAATCTCAAAGGCTCATTTTTATTTTCACAGGCAGCTGCAAAAAAAATGGTAGAACAAAAAAAGGGAAAAATAATTAATATTTCTTCTGTTACTGCATTTAACGGAACTCCGCCACACTTATTAGATGCAATCGCGTATAACACTAGTAAAGGGGCACTCATTACATTAACCAAAGAATTAGCTATTAAGTTAGCTCGATATAATATCCAAGTAAATGCGATTGCGCCAGGATTTTTCCCTACAAGTATTACGACTAGCTTAGAAGATTATAAAAAACAAATTACTGCTGGAATTCCAGCAAGGCGCTTAGGGGAATTAAGTGATTTAGATGGAATTATTCTGCTCTTGGCTGGAGAATCTTCCAATTATATCACTGGACAGACAATTGCCATTGATGGTGGACTTTCCTCCAGTTTATAAAAAAGTGAGTCTTTAAATAGACTTTAGGATGTTCACTAAAAAAGAAAAGAAAGAGGGATAGGAAAATGGCACACGTTACAATCGATTTTTATGAGTTATTAAAGAAAGGTGGAACATTATTACAATATCAGTTAAATAACCGTATTAAAAAAAGCTTAAATCAAATGTCCATCATTGATTTCACGACTTCAAAAACAAATCCATTAACAAACAAAATAGATCGAATTCAAACCTATACAGAGCAATTAAGTAATTATATGAATCTACCTACTAAAACAGACCTTGCAAATGCAACCCAATTAATTCTTCAATCAGAAGAAAAAATCGATAATCTTGATGATCAGTTATTTGAATTAACGACAATGATGAAAGAAGTCAAACAATTAATAGAACAACTAAACATGAATCCTTCTGATGATTACTCTAATCAATTAACAACTATTATTACTGAACAAGAACAACGTATTTCCACACTTCAAAATGAATTGACACAAGCAAAACAACAATTGGATTCACAAAAAGACGAACTCAGCTTTTCTACTTTTTCCAATCAGGCGATATAATATGGCAAAAAAAAGTATAGCTAAATTTATTCATACCTTATCGTACGATCCTGCCGTTGGACAGTCAGAAAAATATGCCATCTGGAAAAAAAACAAAGCAACTTTATGGTATTACCCTTCTAAAGAAAGAAAATATAAAGAGTCGATTTTCCTTATTTATTCGATCGTAAATAAACCATATATTCTTGATTTAGGTCCCTCCATGAGTTTAATTGAGGCATTTAATAACGCAGGGTATGATACGTATTTAATTGATTTTGGAATCCCTGCATATGAAGATCGTCATTTAACCATTGATGATTATATAACAAAGTATATTCAACCAGGTTTTAAACGAGCGATGCGACATGCTAATTCCGATTCCTTTACTGTCATTGGTTTTTGTTTAGGAGGAACACTTGCCAGCATATTTGCCGCATTAGATAATCGTTATATTAAAAACTTAATTCTTGCCGTGTCTCCAATTAATTTTTCCGATTTTCCGGACTATGATAAGTGGCTGAATGCCCTTCGCGAAAATGAACTGCACCTTGAGGAATTAATCGATAAAATGGGAATTGTTCCTCCTGAATCGGTTAAATATGGCACTAGGTTACTTGTTGCTCCCCTGTCATTCAGTCATTATTTAGCACTTTTGAATCGTTCTGGCGAAGATAAATACTCGGAAAAATGGGCAAGAATGAACAAATGGACACTTGATCATATCCCTGTAGCTGGTGCAACATTTAAACAACTTATGAATGACTATGTCAGGGACAATAAGATGATTGAGGGTGGATTAACAATCAACGGGGAAGAGGTTGATTTGGCGAACATTCACTCTAATTTACTCGTATTTTCCACCAAGAATGATCCACTTGTTCCAAGTTCTCTCTGCGAACCAATTATGGATCTTGTTTCAAGTCAAGATAAATCCTTTGTTTTATTTGAGGGCGGGCATGCTGGTCTCGTTGCGAGTTCCCATATGCCAGAACCAATGGAAAAGTGGCTGCAAGCTCACAGCACCCCCTTATAAAAAATTACAGACCCCATCAAATTAATAAAATGGGGTCTGTAATTTTTTATATTATATTTTAATAAAACTTTCTACTTTGTACTTTCAAATCTTTCCACAAACAATGCTAAAGTTCTAGTCATAGCACCTGTTCCACCTGGCTGACCTAAATCAGTAGGATTACTTTGTGTAGATGTTCCAGCAATATCTAAATGTACCCACGGCGTTTCCTCTGCAAATTCGCCGATAAAGGCACCACCCATAATTGCATGACCAGCGGCACCTGGTGAATTATTTAAATCTGCAATCGGACTATTGCGCACTAATTTCTTATGACTCTCGAAAATAGGTAGTCTCCACATTTGTTCCCCTGCTTCATAGGAAGCTTCTAACACCTGTTCAAATAAAGATTCATTATTTGTCATTGCACCAGTCGTTTCCATTCCTAAAGCGGTAATTACTCCACCTGTAAGGGTTGCGACATCTACAAGGTAGTCAGCGCCATGATGTTTTGCGTAAGTTATTGCATCTGCTAAAACTAAGCGACCTTCTGCATCTGTATTTAATACCTCAATTGTTTTTCCACTCATCGATGTGATAACATCATCTGGTTTAAACGCATTACCACTTATCATATTATCAGTAGATGGAATAACAGCAACGACATTTTGTTCTGGTCTCAATTCTCCAATAATCTCCATTGCTCCAAGAACTGCTGCCGCACCGCCCATATCCGTTTTCATACCGACAATACCTGTTTTTGGCTTAATAGAATAGCCACCTGTATCAAACGTAATCCCTTTTCCGACTAAGCCGATGACATCTTCCCAGTTATCTTTTCCTTGGTATTTCAGCACAATCATTTTAGGAGGCTCTGTAGAACCTTGGTTCACAGCAAGCAATGCACCCATACCAAGCTTTAACATATCTTCTCTCTCTAATATTTCTGCCTCAAAGCCATATTTTTCTGCTAATTCTAGTGCATAATTAGCTAGATCTGCCGCTTTTAACATATTTCCTGGCAGATTAACTAGCGTACGTGCAGAATTTGTCGCCTGACCGTATACATACCCTACTGTTAACGATGACATAACTTCCTCTTCCTCTGTATGGCTATAAACCGTAATTTCTGTAATCTTTTTTTCTGGTTCATTTGATTTTTGTTTATAACCGGGAAACTCATAGGTAGCAAGACCAAACGCTTCACTGCATGCATGGGCAACATCTTGTGCATCATTTTCCTCTGATATAAAGGAATCTAAGTATACAGCTGTTTCCACCCACTTTTCACTAGTAATACGTTTGAAAGTTGCTCCAAAGATTGCTTTTAACTCATCAAAGGAAAGTTCTTTCTTTTTTCCTAATCCAACAAAAATAATTCTTTTTGCTCCAATTTTTCCAAAAGTATGTATCACCGTAACTGACTTTTTCTTTGCTGAAATATCTCCATCTTTTACTAAACTGGTTAATTCTCCTTCAAACTGTTCGTCTAGTAATTGCAGCTGACCTTCTAATTTAATAGACTTATCAAATAATCCAATAATAATACTTTCATGATTATTTTGAAAATCCCATTCTTTCTGATATGAAAACATAATCAATTCCTCCATTCTATTTCTTCTTCTATTATAACGAATTTATTTATCATTTCGTATATCTAATTAAATTTACATCATTCAATTCTAAATGATAAAGCTGCATTCCTAAAGATGAGCTATAATTTATTTTGAAAAACAACTTTCTTATAATAGATACCAAAATATAAAAAGTTTTTTCGAATTTAAGTAGAAAGCTCGATATTTGGTTATGTTATAATAAGATAAGTGGAAAAGCAAAGTGAGCATTGAAAATTGCTCTCGCCCATTTAAAAATGAATCGCATTTTGTTTTTCCATGGCTTTGAAAGCAAATAACACAGAATAAAATTCATTTTTACCCTATATCTAACTCCACTGTCTACCTCCTTATTTCCATTAATTCTCCTTATATGAAAGATTAATAATGCGTTAAATAAGGTATACATACTAAAAGTACATATTTTTCACAGAATGATGAGGTGTTTTTATGGAACTACTAGCTAACTTTCCTTTACTTGCAAGTTTGGCTGCAATCTTTTTTGCGCAATTTGTCAAAGTGCCAATCACTTATTTTGTTACGAAAAAAATTGACTGGTCTTTGTTAACAAGTACAGGAGGAATGCCAAGTTCTCACTCAGCAGCTGTAACTGCTCTGTCTACTGGTGTGGCTCTGCAAACAGGCTTTGATTCACCGATCTTTGCGGTTGCTGCTATTTTTGCGATAATCACAATGTTTGATGCTACAGGTGTTAGAAGACAGGCAGGAGAACAAGCAATTGTTTTAAATCGCTTAGTAAACGATTTTAATAAGTTTTTAAATGATGCAAAAGGGTGGCAAAACAAACCAGAACAGGAAAAAAGAAAAGAATTAAAGGAATTGTTAGGACATAAACCGATAGAAGTATTTTTTGGTGGACTAACCGGAATTGTATTGACGCTTGTTTTACATATGCTAATTTATTAACCTTCCCTTTATGAATAAATCCAAATAAAAACTGCTTAAGCTATTCAAAAGCAGTTATATTTATTCTAAAAAAAGAAGGATATCCTAAAAATCAACTAACAGTTTTTTGTTAGGACTTTGATTTTAGGATATCCTTTTTACTTGTTAATTAAGTATGTAATTATTTGTTTTCTGCTTTTGTATACTGTTGACGGAATACTTGCATAGATTCTTCTTCATTTAATGCACTTAACGTTTCTTCTGTTAGTTTGCCTTTACCCATTTCCACTATGTATACATCTATTGTTTTCTTGCCCCATTGACTATATACATCTTGTACGGTTTCATAGTATAAATCTAATCTATTGCCATTAATGGCTGAACCAGTATCGGCGACAACCCCAAATCCATAATCAGGGATAAAAAGAATAGTTCCAATTGGAAATACACTAGTATCAGCAGCAATGGTACTATATAAATCTCTTTTTACTTTTACGCCTGAATAGGTAATACCGAATTGTGGATGGCCTGGGTTCTTGCCAGTTGACTCATATCCAGCTGTATAGCCTGTTGCGATCACTCGTTTTGTCGGATATTGTGACCAATCTTTCATATTTTCTAGTGAAGGTGGTTTACCTGCAACCTCTTTACTGGATGAAATTTGTGTTTTTTCCACCAATGCCTTTTTAAAGCTTTTTAATGCTACACTCATTTGCTTTATTGTATGATCAATATGATCTGGATTCTTACTTACCTGAGCATGTTCGTTAGTACCTAAATTTATCGAACTCGCCTTAACACCTGAAATCGATTGGAACGTGGTTAGTAGTGCTGCCATAAAAAGTAGAACCATTCCTACTCTTCTAAAAAACTTTTTATAAAAATTCATATTTTTCACTCCTCCCAAAACTATTCATTTCCCATATTCAAAGAATTTATTCATAAAAAGGTAAAAACCAGAACTTTCCCCCTAGTAAAATACCAAAAAAATGCAAAAAAACATCGATTAAAAGCTTCTAATCGATAATTTTTACATTATTTTCCGAATTATACTATTACCAATAAAAGTTAAAAATTGAAAATTTTATATTTTTTAAAATTTATGAGTAGGATGGTGGCCTAGATATCTTTCAAAATTGGAAGATTTAAAAAGTGAGAAATCATAATCATTATGATATGATAGCTTGTAGAATTGATCTTTATTAGGAGGGTTTAGGAAAATTGGAAGAAAATCAAACCATTTATGATATTACTGTTATCGGTGGTGGACCTGTAGGCATGTTCACTGCTTTTTATGGAGGGATGAGACAAGCAACCGTTAAAATTATTGAGAGTCTCCCTACCCTTGGCGGTCAGCTTACAGCACTTTATCCCGAAAAATATATATATGACATTGCTGGATTTCCAAAAATTCGTGCTCAAGAGTTAGTCGATAATTTAGAAGAGCAAATGAAAAAATTTGAACAGTCTATCGTACTAGAACAAGCTGTTCAAACAGTGGAGAAACAAGGTGATGGTATATTCAAAATTACTACTGATAAAGAAGTCCATTACTCCAAAACTATTATTATTACAGCTGGAAACGGAGCTTTCCAACCTCGTCAATTAGAGTTGGAGCAAGCGAAAGAATATGAAGGAAAAAATCTTCATTACTTTATCAATGACTTAAATCAGTTTGCAGGGAAAAGGGTAATGGTATTTGGTGGTGGAGATTCTGCTGTTGACTGGGCATTAATGCTAGAGCCTATTGCGGATACTGTTTATTTAGCACATAGACGTGATAAATTCCGTGCCCATGAGCATAGTGTAGAAAACCTTAAAAATTCAAAAGTAAACATCAAAACTCCTTATATTCCTTCAGAGTTAGTAGGAGATGAGGAAATCAAACAAGTGATTCTTGAAAATGTAACAACACAAGAAAAAGAAATTATTGATGTAGATGCAGTTATTGTAAACTATGGATTTGTTTCTTCTTTAGGCCCAATTAAAGAATGGGGCTTTGAGATTCAAAAGAACTCTATTGTTGTTAACAGCAAAATGGAGACAAATATTCCAGGTATCTATGCAGCTGGAGACATATGCACATATGATGGAAAAGTGAAATTAATAGCGACAGGATTCGGAGAAGCCCCTACAGCTGTCAATAATGCTAAAACATATATGGATCCAAAAGCTCGCGTACAGCCTCTTCACAGTACTTCTTTGTTTAAATAGACGTTTCTAAAGACTAATGATAATCTTTTGTTTTCTTTAAATGTTTTGAAAAACAACTGATTACATTCAGTCTTTTTTTAATGAAACAAAAACACCGCTGCGTCAGGAAGACCAATAAGGTGTTCATGACGCAGCGGTATTCAAATTTTAAACCTTGTTCTTAACACTCTTCTGGTGTTCCAGCCACTTTCGCTGTACGGAAAGAAGACCCGCAGCCACATGAGGCAATCGCATTAGGATTGTCGATGGTGAATCCGCCGCCCATTAGGGATTGCTTGTAATCAATTTTTGTTCCTTTTAAAATAGGACCATCGTTTTGATCAACTAACACACGAATGCCATATTGCTCAAAAAGTTGATCGTTTTCTTCTTTATCTGGTGAGAAGCCCATTCCATAAGATAAACCACTGCAGCCTCCACCTTTTACGGCAACTCTTAAATAGGAACCTTCTTCATCGTTCGCCTTCATCATTTCTTTTATTTGAAGAGCAGCGGCTTCTGTTATGTGTACAATTTCTTCTGTCACTGTTCATTCTCCTTTCGTCCTATTATTACTTCTTATTATATTATATACCGCTAATCAAAACTACTCAACTAAAGGGATCTGTGTAAAAGATGGGAACAAAACAGGTCTATTTGACAATCTGTACTAACATTCTTCAAGTATTTTTCGATTAGAACATTACTATCGTTTGCTGTTCCCACTTTAAAGAGATTTCTTAACATAATATAGACTTTTCACCTATCTGTAAAATTTTTATAGGGAATATTACTCACAATAAGGTATAATAAAATATATAAACATCTAGCCTTTTTACCTAACAACAAAGGGAGTGAGAAATTTGAACAAAATCGAACCGTTATTTGATAAGCAATGTACCTGTTTGCTTTGTCAAACTAAATTTACAACAAAAAAATTACGTTCAAGATTTGTCAAATTGAAACATTTAGATACAGATTTCTTTCCTGTCTATGCTGAGCATAATCCACTCCTTTATTATATAAATGTCTGCCCTGCTTGCGGGTTTTCTTTTAGTGATGATACGGTTTCTTATTTTTCTCCAGAAAGTAAAAAGATACTAATCGAAAAAGTATGTTCCCACTGGATTCCACATTCCTTTGGAGAAGAACGTAACATAGAGGATAGTATTAAAACGTATAAATTAGCTGCTTATTGCGCTTCTTTACGGAAGGATAAGCATATTATCCTTGCAGGACTCCACCTACGGATTGCATGGCATTATCGTATGTTAAATAATCAAGAACAAGAGAAGCGTTTTATATCCCTTGCATTAGCAGAATATGAAACTTCCTATTCTGTTGGTGACTATCAGGGAACTCCTGTTTCAGAATTAAGAACCATTTATTTAATAGCAGATCTTTCCAAGCGGACTGATAATCTTGAAAAAGCTACAAAATTTTATTCAAAAGTAATTGAGCAGCAGAGTAGAACAGTGGAAACACAAATTGTAAAGCTAGCTAAAGAAAGCTGGCAGGAATTAAGAGACAGTCAAAAAACCTTCATCTAAAAACCGCTTATATCAGTGAATAAAATTTTTTATCACACTGATATAAGCGGTTTTATGATGGATTCTCCTTCAAATGCTGATAGATATTTTCAACAAGCTCTTTTGTATCTTTCCCTTTTACTACTTCACCATCTATCAACGCAAATAACGAATCCCCGCATTGCCCACAATAACTCAAACAACCATAGTCAATCACATCTAAAGAATCATCCTGTTCAAGGCATTCTTTCGCTTCATATGCGCCTGATGCTAGGTTACTCGCACAAAATTCAATTAGCGGTTTAAACAAACACCTCACCTCCCTCTGAATTATACAGGTTTTTCTTGGTGGTGAACGCAAAAATTGTCTAATCTCATACTTCCTTTCTTATCTGTAAAGGGGAAAGTCATTTTCCTTCTATAATGAAGAATAAACAATCCTAACCTTTTAATATACTCTAAAAGGAGAAGATCCAAATTTACGAACTAATTTTTAAAGAATAGATATTCTCATGAGTACACTAAGGGGGAAAAAATGAAAAAATTAATAATATTAGGCGGCGGTTATGGTGGTATGCGTGTTTTATCCTCTATCATACCTCATTTACCATATAACTTTATGGTCATATTAATAGATAAGGTCCCATTTCATTTTCTAAAAACCGAATATTATGCTCTTGCAGCTGGCACTGTACTGGATAAAAGCCTACAAATCCCTTTTCCTAAACACCCTCAAGTAAGCATGATACAAGCAGAAGTGGAAAAAATTGATTTGGAAAACAATAAAGTTTGGTTGGCGGGGAGAAATCCGATCGATTATGATGATTTGATTATTGGACTTGGCTGTGAGGATAATTATCACCAAGTCGAGGGAGCTAAAGAAAACACTCATAGTATTCAAACCATCAATAAATCTAAACGAACACATAAGCATCTCCATAGCTTGCCTCAAGGGGCAAAGGTAGCGATTATTGGCGGCGGCTTAAGCGGTGTTGAATTAGCAGCAGAATTAGCTGAAAGTAGCAGCCTGCAAATAACACTATTGGATCGTGGAAATACCATATTATCTTCTTATCCTAAAAAAGTAAGAAACTATGTAGAACGATGGTTTACAGATAAAAAGGTTAATCTTATCAAAAATAGCAACATTATTTGTATAAAAAAAAATACAGTTTATAATCATGGAAGCCCCCACCATTATGACTGTATTATTTGGACAGCTGGCATTCAACCAAATAAAATTGTGCGAGAACTTGACGTGGAAAAAGATAAAAAAGGACGCATTATCTTATCCAAGCATCACCATCTTCCTGATAATGAGCATGTTTTCGTAGTTGGTGATTGCGCAAGCCTTTCTCATCCCCCCAGTGCACAGCTTGCAGAAGGACAGGCAGAACAAATTGCTTTTGTTTTAATATCTCGATGGCAAGGAAAAGTACTACCCAATTATATGCCGCCAATCAAGCTGAAAGGAGTCTTAGGATCATTAGGGAAAAAAGCCGGTTTCGGCCTTATTGCCAAGACTGCTTTAACAGGAAGAATTCCACGCTTAATTAAACATGGAGTGTTATGGAAAGATAAAAATAATAAAAATAAAATTAATCACTAGTAAAAGAAAATGAGCATGTCATAAATATTCCAGCTTTAGATAACGCCGGACAACAGAAAACTACCAATAACATTTCCTATTGATTTTGTATGGATAACAAGAGTTATAGTTATCCTTCTAGACTGAATATACTTCCTATTCGATCGATAGTGATGTGTATTCAGTCTACTCCCTTATTACTTAAGGAATGAATACACTTTAACCATTAAGCACTAGTATAGCCGTATTTCTCAAATTCCGCATAAATTTTCTTCAACTTCGGATTACCTTCGCCTACAATCTCTCCCTCAATTACTACTACTGGATAGAATAAATCTTCCTCTATAATTTTCTGACAGAATTTATTTTTATCTTCCGTATACTTTGCTTGAAAAATATCATAATATTTAATCTGAAAAGTCTGCTCTGGAAATTTTCTACTTAATGCAGCTTGGAGCCATTCATATGTGTCCTTAGAAGATGGCAGGTTAACACAGCTTGCACAAATTTGTTCTGCACCATAAATACTAACTTCAATTTCCTTTTTCAAATAAACTCTCCTCCATTGGATAGACAAGCTTGCCTATCCTTTATTTTTCCATAATTATAGGGTTTTTATTATATATCCATTTTTTGTTTATTTAATTCGTGTTTCTTGATTATAGATTTTTCATCCTAATGTGATTATAATAAATAATAGGAAAGGAGTCGATATGTATGCAAGAAGTGGAAATGAAAGAACAAGTACAAGAAGTACTAGATAAATTACGTCCATTCCTTTTAAGAGATGGTGGAGACTGTGAATTAGTGGATGTAGAGGATGGCATTGTAAAACTACGCTTGTTAGGTGCTTGCGGAAGCTGCCCAAGTTCTACTATTACTTTAAAAGCTGGTATTGAACGTGCGTTATTAGAGGAAGTACCAGGCGTTTATGAAGTGGAACAAGTATTTTAATTTTTTATGAGAAAATACAGAAAGAGGATGCAATCGCATCCTCTTTCTTTTTTATTTAACTTCTGTTGCAAGTGCTCCGGAGCAAGTACTCCCTTTCTTGTCTATTTCCAAGGGGAGGAAACGCATATCAGGTAATTTCACTGCTAATCCATCTATTAACGTATTCATTTTTCCAGGTTCTACAAAACATAACACTGTCGGTCCCGCTCCACTTAAAGCCACTCCATAAGCACCTAGATCGCAAGCATGTTCTTCCATGAGCTCTAAGTGCGGTACTAACTCTTTCCGATATGGCTGATGATACTTGTCTTTTTTCATCATTTTTCCTGCAAGTTTCCTATTGCCTGTAAGCAGTGCTGCAACTAATAGATTAGATACTGCACCTGCTGAAACAGCTTCAGCAAAAGAAAGAGAGTTCGGTAAAACTCCTCGTGAAGACTTTGTTAATAGCTCTTCTTCTGGAATCACTGCTAGTACTTCCAAGTCTATCGAATGAATAATTTCTGCATCTACTTCTTCTCCTAATTGACAACCAACAACTAATCCTCCAAAAATACTCGCCCCAACATTATCTGGATGCCCCTCCATTTTGGAGGCAATTGCAAATTTCTGTTGTTTAGTCAGTTGTAAATTACCGACTTGATCTGCTAGTTCAATTCCTGCCACAATAGCGGAGGCACTAGATCCTAGTCCTCTTGCTAAAGGAATATTACTATCCACTTTTATTTGACATGGAGGAAGAATAGTATGAAATGATTCCGCCACCTCGATCGCTGTTTTAATAATGAAATTACTTTCATCACTAGGAAATTCCTTCAATTCCTCTGTTAACGGAATAACCTCCCAACAGTCACTTTGAACAACTTCCAATGATAAATATAAATTTAATGCTAGTCCTATACTATCAAAGCCTGGCCCGAGATTAGCAGTACTCGCTGGGACTTTAATTAGCAGCATCTCTCCTTCGTTCATATATGAACGACTCCCTTAATGTGATTAGCTACTGCTTTTTCATCATTAGGCAGTACTACTGGCTTAATTGGACTTACATCGATCGCTGTATTCGGATCTTTCAAGCCATTTCCTGTAAGAATCGCTACTATTCTACTTCCTTTAGGAATTTTTCCATTTTGAATATGCTTATAAACACCGGCAATCGATGCACAAGAGCCTGGCTCAGCAAATACCCCTTCTTTTGCAGCAATTGTACGATATGCAGCAATAATCTCTTCATCTGTTACTTCATCAATAATTCCCTTGGACTCTTCTTGTGCTTGAACAGCCAGCTTCCAGCTAGCAGGGTTACCAATTCGAATGGCAGTAGCAATTGTTTCTGGATTCTCAAATACGCGATTATGAACAATCGCTGCTGCTCCAGCTGCCTCAAAGCCGTGGATTTTTGGTAGTCCAGTCTGCTTTTTTTCGTGATATTCTTTAAAGCCTTTCCAATATGCACTAATATTTCCGGCATTACCAACAGGAATTGCCAATATATCTGGCGCTTCTCCTAATTGGTCACAGACTTCAAAAGCAGCTGTTTTTTGTCCTTCTAAACGATACGGATTCACTGAATTAACCAGTGCAACGGGTTCTGTTTCACTAATTTTTCGTACCATTTGTAATGCTTGATCGAAATTCCCTTCAATCGCAATAATCTCAGCACCATACATAACGGCTTGTGCCAATTTTCCCATCGCAATTTTTCCTTCTGGTATAACGACAATACAGCGCATCCCTGCACGTGTAGCATAGGCAGCAGCTGCAGCTGACGTATTTCCTGTAGAGGCACAAATAACGGTTGAGTTTCCCTCTTCCTTTGCTTTAGCTACAGCCATGACCATTCCTCTATCTTTAAAGGAGCCAGTTGGATTAGTTCCTTCCGTTTTGACAAATAGCTCGACGCCCCATTCCTCAGACAACTTTTCCAGCTTAATTAAAGGAGTGTTTCCTTCATTTAGTGTTAACATTGGTGTCGATTCATTTATTGGTAAATATTCTTTATATTCTTCTAAAAGACCCTTCCATCTCATTACTTTGTTCCTCCTTCAACTCGATAAGAACTTTTAACTGTTCGAACAGATGATAAGTCCCTTAATTCTAATAAAATATTCTCATAGTTTAATAAAGACGCATGGTGTGTTACTAAAACTATTTCTGCCAATCCTTTTTCCTTTACTGGTAACTGGAGGATTTTCTCAAAGCTGACTCCATGCTGGGAGAAGATGGATGTAATTTCTGCAAATACTCCAACCTCATCCACTACTTGCAGACGTAAGAAATATTTAGAAAACATTTCGTCTGGCTCTTTTAGCTTCTTTTTAAATTGTGGAGCAATTGCACCTTTTCCATTAACGCCCAAGCGCATATTTTTCAGAACATTAACTAGATCCGATACAACGGCTGTTGCAGTTGGTAAGCTTCCGGCACCAGGACCATAAAACATCGTTTCTCCTACCGCTTCTCCATATACATACACAGCATTATACTCATTATTAACAGCTGCCAATGGATGGCTGTCGACAATAAAAGTAGGCTGGACACTAACTTCTACTTTTTCTTCCTGCCTTTGAGCAATGCCAATGAGTTTCATTGTATATCCTAACTGCTTTCCATACTGTATATCGTCATCTGTTACATTCGTTATGCCTTGTACCTTTACATCTTCCAAGCCAATATTCATTGAAAAGCCTAATGTTGCCAAAATAGTCATTTTTCTTGCTGCATCCAGCCCTTCGACATCAGAAGTGGGATCACTTTCCGCAAAACCTAATGCTTGCGCTTCTAATAGAACATCCTCATACGTTCTTTGCTGTTGACTCATCTTTGTTAAAATAAAATTAGTTGTCCCGTTCACAATTCCCATTAATTTAATGATACGGTCAGAAGCTAACCCGTCTACTAAACCTCTTAGAATAGGAATTCCTCCAGCAACACTTGCCTCATAAAATAAATCACAATTATTTTGGGAAGCAGCTTGCAATAGCTCTGCTCCATGTACTGCCATTAAATCCTTGTTTGCCGTTACTACTTGTTTTTTATTTTTTAAGGCTTTTAGCAGGATGTTCCTTGTCTCTTCAATCCCACCCATTACTTCTATTACCACATCTATTTCAGGATCATCTAATATATCATTAGCCTCAACTGTTAAATGAATATCATCTGTAATCTCTACTTCTCGTTCTTTCTTTACATTCTTGACGAGAATTTTTTTTACCTTCACTGGACAGCCGACTTGATGCATAATTTTATCTTGATGATTGTCAATAATTTTTACAACGCCCGATCCAACAGTTCCTAATCCGAGTAGTCCAATTGAGATTGCCTCCATCTGTTTACCTCCCGCTGATGTTCTTTTTACGAGAACAACTGTCTTTATATAGTAGACATTATAGTGTTTGATTCCTTTTTTTACAAGGGGTGTTTAAACATTCTTTTAAAATTTTTATGAATAAGAATGCTTCTCCCTTTTAAAAAGAATAACTGTGCTCGTTTACTTAATGAATCCATTATATAGGAAGAAGCTATAATTCCAAAAGGAAAATTATAAATTTTATGTATATTTAGATTTTTCAAGAAGTGAATCAACAAAGCGCTCGTCGCTCACTCCATGGAAAACATACTGTATTCAATAAAAAAACCTAACAATATACGAAATTCCCATGAATATCTCCATATAATTGTTAGGATTTTTCTTTGTTTTGAACACTTATATCCTGACTATTTATGCTTTCCGCTCTAAACCAATTATTCACAACCAGGAAACAATTGGGATTTTCAATGTTTTAACTGCCACTTCTGTGTTGTCAAAAAATTCTTTCAAAAATATTTCTAAATCTCTCGATTGACTAAGCATTTTCTTTAACCGTTCTTCTAGAAATAGACGGTCTGCCTCCTGTATAGCAGAATAATAATTTTCGATACATTCCACATAATGAATGGGAAATAACAGCCTTGCATATATTAATCTCCATGCAAAAGAACTTAGAGGCATAACGCTTTGATACTCCTCATAAAACGTCTTCACTTCTCGATGATATGTTTTGATATTTCGAAAATATCGATCTCTTGTCCATTCAGCAAGATCTCTTCCACAATGATCAAATACCCAATCAAATGGATTTTTAATATAATATTCCCCTGCCCATGTGTCTTTTGTAAAACGGTTATAACAAATCGTTCCGCTATCTACAGCAGTTGGATCATCATCTAGCTCTGTATCGACAAGATACTGAATGGCATTTTCAGCAATTCCCATATAATATGGAAAAGATTCTAAAAATAATTGATCGAATTCACTTTCTGGCTGTTTATATAACATACTGTTCCAAAAACCCTCCAATTGTCCCAACCTTTGTTCCCACATGCTCTTCCACTGCCCCATTCTACTTATTTTTTGGACACCAAATGGTACAGTTCTGCCTCTAAAATGAAACTTCCCCAGTTTCCTCCCTAATTTCCGAGACTGAAAGGGACGTAGTCGATCATTCAAAAGCACACAATAAAGTTGCTCATTCATTTCAGTATGTTTGTTTCCTTCTTTTGACTCTAATAACATGCTGACATGTTTATCTCCAATCTGATAGATATGTGCAGCAATTTGATCTCTTTCTGTTAGCTCTTCTTCCTCTATATTACCAACTGGAACAATGGTATAAAGTTTTCCTTTGCTTATACAAGCTTCATAATGACCGACTCTTGTTTCTTCTTCTACATCAATTCCATACTTTGTCGATAAAATTTTCTTAATCAATGACTTTTTCCTCCTCGTTTTTCTCTCTGTTAGAAGTATATGAGAAGGAATGTTAAAACTTGTTAAGAGGATTCAATTAATGAATTGCCCCAATTATGGAAACAATAGCTGTTAGGAACATTTAGCAGCCATCATGCATATAATAATAAACACTGTGAATACATAGTGAATAATTAAAGAAAAGGTGAAGTTCATGTCATTAAAGGACCTAACAGAAAAAACAGCCAGAAAGTGGTTACATGAACGTGGAGTCGATATAGAAGACATAGCGAAGCTTGTTTATCTCTTACAAGAGAAATATCATAAAGATTTACAAATGGAGGACTGTATTCATAATGTTGAACGTGTTCTTTCGAAAAGAGAGGTTCAAAATGCCGTTATCACAGGGATACAATTAGATGTACTCGCCGAAAAAAAACTACTGGAATCTCCCCTTCAAGAAATTGTCGAAACAGATGAAGGGCTTTATGGGGTAGATGAAGTGCTTGCTTTTTCGATTGTAAACGTGTATGGTTCCATCGGATTTACTAATTATGGCTATGTAGATAAATTGAAACCAGGCATTTTACAAAGGTTAAATGATAAGAGTACTGGTGAATGTCATACCTTTTTAGATGATATTGTCGGTGCTATTGCAGCAGCAGCTTCAAGTAGACTAGCTCACCGTGCTAAAGGGGAAGAATAAGTCACCATGTAAAAAAGGACCTTTCCCACGCTTTAAACAGTGGTGAATCGTCCTCTTTTTATGTCCTTATTTTTTATTTTTTTATATCCCAGTCACTTAAGCTGTCGACCGTATAGGTTGGCTTGACAGAATAGCCGCTTAGTTGCTCTTTCGTTGTAACTCCTGTATGCACGAGAAGCGTATCCATCTTTGCATTAATGCCTGCCATAATATCCGTTTGATAATTATCGCCAACCATCAAAACATCCTCCTTCGGCAAGTCCAATAATTTGATTGCTTGATTCACAATAATTGATTCTGGTTTACCAACAACAACAGGCTGCTGCTGAGTACTTACCGAAATGACAGAAGTTAAGGCACCATTTCCAGGTAATAATCCTCGCTCACTTGGCAAAGCCGTATCTCCATTTGTAATGACAAATTGTGAGCCATTTCGGACTGCTAAGCATGCTACTGTAAGTTTTTCATAGGTAATCTGTTGATCAAGTCCAGCGACTACATAATCAACATTTTCTGAATCCTCAGCTAACTTCAAGTCTTTTTCTTCTAGTGCTTGCTGAAGTCCTTTTTCCCCAATCATAAACACATTTGCTCCAGGGGATTTTTCAGCAATATAATTGGCAGAAGCCATAGCGGAAGTAAATACTTCACTCGCTTTTGCCGGTATTTGAAACTCCCGTAGCTTTTGTGCCACTTGTTCTGGTGTTTTTGTTGAATTATTGGTCACATATAAATAGGGAATTTGTGCAGCAATCAATCGCTTAACAAATTCAGCTGCCTCTTCAATTACCTCTGTTCCCCGATACATGGTTCCATCTAAATCTATTAAATATCCTTTATACGCTTTCATTTAGAAAAATCCTTTCCATGCTATGTATTAATTCAGGAACTATTTTAAAAAGCACGTTGTTTTTTCTAAGTATGAAACTTATTCATTATTTGATCAAAAACAATTCCTTTAAAAATCATCTAATTTCTAAATGCAGAAACAGGTCCTAACTCATGAATTAAATATTCTTTTACAGATGGGGCAAAGGCTTTTATAGAGAGCAGCTTCGCTTCAAATACTGCAATCAATCCCTTATGATCAATATTGGTATACTGATGTACAAGCTGTTTGCGCCAAAGAATGAGTTCCTTTATGTCATTTCCTATTTCCATAGTAATCACTTTTTCATCAATAAGTATATCAACAATATCGTCATAACTGCCCGGATCTCTCATAATAAAACCATCAATCATACTATTTCCAACATCCAAGATGACTTCAATCATCATATGTGTCAATCTTTCAAGTGCCACTTTCTCAAGAAATGTATTCCACGTTTCTTGCGTTTCAAACTGATTAATGAGCTCGTGGTAATAGTTTAACTGTTCTTCTATTTTTTCTCGGTCCACAAAATACATATTCCCTAACTCCTTCCGCATACTATGAGATTTGTAAATGATTACTAAGACTAGTAGGCTTGGCGTAAAAATATCCTTGAGCTAAATCCACTTTATTTTTTGATAAAATAGAGGCTTCCTCTGCATTTTCAATCCCTTCTGCCACCACAACGGATCCCACTTCTTTTGCAATAAGAAGAAGTCCTTGTAGCATCGATTCCTTTACGGAATTTTTATCAATATTCTGGATTACAGAACGGTCAATCTTAATAATATCTGGCATGATTTCACTGATGGAATTCAGACTAGCATAACCCGCGCCAGTATCATCAACTGCAATTAAAAAACCAAGCATTCTTAATACTTTTAGATTATTAGCAAAATGCTCTAACCCTTCAAATGAATCTCTTTCGGTAATTTCAATTGTTATTTTTTTCGGGGAAATTTCTTTATACCTACGAATTACGCTCTTTATATCTTTAATAAATCTTTGGTTGCCGATTGTGACAGGTGTAAAGTTAATAAAGATATTGTGCCTCCATTTTGTTTGCTGAATTTGTTCAAAGGCCTTTTCAAGAACAATCATTTCAAGATCATACAAAAACTTCGTTTGCCTTGCTAAAGAGAAAAGTTGAAGCGGGTTTTCTAACGGTGTTCCTTCAGGTCCTCTTGTCAGCATTTCACAAGCGTGAATTTTATTTGTCTCTACATCCATAATTGGTTGTGCCAGTAATCGGATGCTTTTGTTTGCCACTATATTCCCCAAAGTATAGACTAATTTATTGAATTCCGGATCAGATCTTTTATGTGCCATTGCAAGGGCTAATTCATATGCAGTTTGAATAGCATCAGAAAGATAGGTATATTTATTCTCAATAAACATGTATCCTGTGCTGAATACAGGCGGAATGCTCCCAATTTTACGAAAGTCATTTTCTACATTATGTATAATATCTTTAATTAATCCATCTAGCACTGGTAAACATTCGGATCCTTGTTCCCATTTCATAAACATAGTTAAACCGTTCGGATTATAATCATGAATCGCAATGATTTCATTAGAAGCTTTTAATTGTATCGTTTTGCCAAATGATTTTTTTAGCAATCGAATATATTGCAAAAAATCATTTGCTTCTAATTGCTGCTTTATTCTATGTAAATTCGATATATCCAATACAATAACAGCTACCTCATATCCTCTTATCATCGCTTTTTGGACTTGATGAATAATAGGGTCTCGTATTACAAATGATGGAGGAAAATACTTAATAAGTTCTGTCGGAAGAAGTAACTTTCCCCAATTAAATAACCTTGAACAGATATTCTCTTGATATTTCATAGCCCCATTCCTCTCAAAATGCCAACTTTTTCTGTCATTAAAGCAAATTAATTCTCTATAGATGGCCTTTTCCTTACTTCTATTGCTACAAGACTTACAATTAGATGCAAAAAGCGCATTGGGAATTCAAATGGTAAAGAAAAACATTCATGGCTTTGCTTAAGAAACTGAGTTAAATGGCTTACTTATACATATTAAAGACAAGTAAATTAACAAAACAGTTTCTCCATTCGCCAAGCCAGTCCATTTCTTGTTTTCTTTCTGAATGGAAGCTCCTTCTTCAAGATCAAACTAAAGGATAACCTTATTATTTTGTTTTTTTTACGACAAAATAGGCACAGCCAAAATTACAATATTCATATAAATATTCCGTTAATGTGCTTATTTTCGTATCAAAACTTGATTTTTGATTATGATCATCAAAAAAGCCACGTAATCTTAATTGTCCATAACCCCAATCTCCGACAATATAATCGTATTTCGTTAATATGTCACTATATCTATTTTTAAATGCTTCTTCATTAAAACCTGATTTTCTTTCTTCAATCAGTTCATAACAATGGTTATTAATACAAACCAATCGTATCACCTCAAAACCTGTATATATTTCCTTAATGTAAAACTTCCATCCGTGCAGCTTGCATTTTAACTTCACTGATGATTAGTTGAATTATTTGGATCTTAGATAAATAGTCCAATTATAACATTACTCACTATCATTATAACCTTAGCAAAGATATTTACATAGCACTAACAATAAAATCTTCCTATAAAATACAGAATTTTTATTTTATACTGTTAAATCCCTTTTGAATACGGGCTAATATTCTTAATTAATTCTGCATGAATAAAAAAACTCAAACCATTATACGAAATATTTTTAGTATTTCCGTATAATAGTCTGAGCTTACCTTCAGTGGAAAACTTATCCCTTTAGCCTTATTCTTATTTATGCTTCTTTTGCATGTTCAGCCATTTGCTGATTTTTTTTCGCTTCGTTTACTTGCTCATCTGCGTGATATGAAGAACGAACTAATGGACCTGCTTCACAATGGCTAAATCCTTTACTTAAAGCGATCTCCTTTAGCTCTTTAAATTCATCTGGATGATAATATTTTTGTACTTTTAAATGTTTGACAGTTGGTTGTAAATATTGGCCAATAGTCATAATATCCACATTATTTGCTCTAAGATCATCCATTGTGGCGATAATTTCTTCTTTCGTTTCGCCTAAGCCAACCATAATACTAGACTTAGTAGGAATATTAGGCTGCATCTCTTTTGCTCTTCGTAAAAACTCAAGAGAACGATGATATTTTGCTCTTGCACGGACTCTAGGGGTCAATCTTTCTACAGTTTCAATATTATGGTTCAAGATATCTGGTTTAGCATCCATTAATAATCGTAGGTTTTCTTCTACTCCTCCCATATCGGATGGTAATACTTCAATGCTGGTAAATGGATTTTTTCTGCGAATAGCACGAACAGTTTCTGCAAATACAGCTGCTCCGCCGTCTTTTAAGTCATCTCTTGCAACAGCAGTAATAACCACATGCTTTAAGTTCATTGCAAACACAGAATCAGCAACTCTTTCTGGCTCTTGCCAATCTAATTCAGTCGGTAATCCTGTTTTAACTGCACAAAAACGACAGGCTCTTGTACAAATAGCTCCTAAAATCATAAATGTAGCTGTTCTTCTAACTGCCCAACATTCATGAATATTTGGACATTTTGCTTCCTCACAGACTGTATGGAGCTGCTTTTCCTTCATCATTTTTTTCAAACCTGTATAATTTTCATTCGTATTCAATTTAATTTTTAACCATTCAGGTTTGCGCAAATATTCTTGTTTTTTTTCTGACACCACATTCATCTCCTAGTAAAATAATTTTCATCATTTTTACTTAAAAAACAGTATTGTATAACAGCTATTCCTCAAATTTTTTTGTATGTTATACACAGTAAAAGGATTGTCTCTTCTTCATTTGTCACTTTAACATAATGGAAATGCCTCTACAAGTTATTCATTTAAAATGATTACCATTAATTGATAATTATTTTTTTTGATATAAGTCACAAAATATAACGACAGAATAAGAAGGGAGGGACTAATCTTTTGCACAGGTTAATATTTATAATCATTATTCTTATGTTTTTACTACCTAACACTGTCACATTTGCTAATGAAAAAATGACTGACCCATACACAAAAAGGATGGAACTTTATAAAAAAATAGAAGCATTATATCAAATTCCTTGGTATTATATAGCTGCTGTCGATCAATATGAGCGTAACATTCGCTCCTCAAGAAAAGATATCCCTAAGGCAAAGGGATACACTGGGATTTATTTTACGAAGGAAGAATGGGCTGGTATTATTAATCCCAATCCAGAGGATAATAACCCTTTAACCATTCCTTTATTTGGAGGCCTTGGTGCTGACGGTGATGGAGATGGAAAAGCAGATAGATTTAATGATGAAGATATCCTTTCCGCATTCTCCAATTATATAAGTCAATATGGCATTGATGAGGATAACTTTAAAATCGGATTATGGAACTACTATAAAAGGGATAAAACTGTTAGTATCATAATGGGAAAAGCAGCCATTTACAACCACTTTGGTAGATTAAATTTAGATGATCATGCCTTTCCTCTGCCCTTAAGAAGTGATCATAGCTATCGCAGTACTTGGGGGGACGCCCGTGGCTGGGGAGGAAAAAGAATTCATGAAGGCACAGATATTTTTGCGGACTATGGAGTCCCTGTAAAAGCGACTTCCTATGGGATTGTAGAAATGAAAGGCTGGAATAATTACGGCGGATGGCGAATCGGAATAAGAGATATTAATAATAATTATCATTATTTTGCTCATTTAAATGGATTCTCAAAAGAGATTCAGGCTGGAATGGTCGTAGAGCCAGGGATGATTATTGGTGGAGTTGGAAGTTCAGGGTATGGACCACCAGGAACTTCTGGAAAATTCCCTCCTCATCTACATTATGGTATCTATAAAGATAACGGCTATACAGAATGGTCCTATGATCCGTACGCACACTTACGATTATGGGAAAGACAAGAAAAGATAAAATCAAGAAAGAAAAAATAAATTACTTACTTGGCGATAAGGATATATAGCTCCATTCTTATCGCCTATATGTTCACAAAGGATTTTGGAGGGAATCACATTGCGTTATGACAATTGAGAGATCTTCCTTTAAATTCAAGTCATATGGAGGAATTTCTTTCCCCTCTCTTTCCACAATTCGTACAATTGGTCTTTCATTCATTCCCTTATTTTGTTTACATACAATCCCTTTTTCTCCATTGCTTAGCATAACACTTAATCCATTAGGATAAAGGACTATCGCTCTTCTAAATGCTTCGACAATTTTCGCATCATATAGATAGCCTGAACCCGTATATAAAATCTCTAATGCTTCATGTGGTAATAATGCATCATGGTAGACGCGATTGGATGTAATGGCATCAAAAACATCTGCTACAGCAATAATTTTTCCAAACAAATGAATATCTTTTGCTTCTATGCCTCTCGGATAACCAGACCCATTTAAGCGCTCATGATGCTGGTAGGCACAATGACTAACAAGTAAAGGCAGTGTCTCCACTTTTCTTAGCATCTCAAAGCCTGCTTCTGCATGACTTTTTATAATTTCAAATTCTTCTGCCGTTAACGATCCTGGTTTGAGGAGAATTTCTAACGGAACCTTCATTTTACCAATATCATGTAAAATAGCCCCAAGCCCTAGGATTTCCATCTGCTTCGGCGGAAGTTTTAACTCTAAACCTAATGCTAACGTATAAATAGTCACATTTAAGCTATGCGAAAAAATATAATTATCATATAGATAAACATCCGACATAACGGAAGAAAGATGTTCATGATTTTTTAATTCCAATAGTACTTTTTCAACCAATTTCTTAAAAATAGGTGTATTCTTCTCCATCACCATCGAAATATCATCAGCATCTGCACTTTTTATCATATCAAAACTTTTCTCAATAGTTTGCATCGCTTCCATCTTAACTTGCTCAGATATGGCATCATTCACTTTAATATCCTTTGTATGTTTATCTTCTAAATAAACATAGCTAATACCAAAGTCAAGCAGCCTTTTAATCATCTTTTTCTCTAATCTTATCCCACTATTTATTAACACTCTTCCGCGATCATTTAATATAGGCTTAGCTAAGATTGCACCTTCTTTTATATTCTTTGTCCCAACTAGTCTCATGCTTTAATAGCTCCTAATAATTTATATAGTATCTATTATATCGTACTTTTGCTTTTGTTTCTTTATACCTATAAAAGAAAAGTTAAATTTTAAAAAATAGTCCAAATGCAGGGATATTTATTTCCTTCACTTCCAAAAAAGAAGGTTTAACGAAAAGGGGCAATACCCCTCTAATTCGTTAAACCTTCTTTATCTCTTTATCCTTTATACCATTTTCAATAATGCTTCTCTTCCAATCATCCCTTTATGAATTCCATATGCTTCTGCTTCCATTGTCACAGACTCTAATGGTGCATTTAGCAGTTGTTCAATCGTTTTCACACCAACAGCTCTGCCTGCGATGATTTTCCGGTCTTTCAGCTTATCATTTAACAATGCCACATCTAAGGCACCGCACATGATATAGCCTTTATCATTTTTCACAGCAAGCAAAGTAGTTTTAGGCAATAATACCGAGACCGCAATAAAAGTATGTCCATTGATATCAACAGGATACACATCAATCATAATACTCTGTGCTCACTCCTCTCTGTCCCTTCCTAATAAGTATATTCAAGAGAGGAGAAATCGGTGTTTTCTTCTTTATTTAAGAAATGAAAAAATTGCCTCTTACGCTTTTATCCTATTTTGTAAAGTGTCAGCAAGAATATTACGCATAAATTCAGGAAGAAAATAGTCTTTCTTTGTTGCACGATAAATAGCTGGAAAAAAATTACCGAATGTAAACATATCAGGTACTGTGACAACATAATTCTGATCTGCCTGTATTTCCTTTGCATTTATATAGTACTGCTCTCTTTCTCCGATTATCTCATGCGTAATTCCTGCTGCAATCATTTTCCCCATTAAAGTTCCCCGGAATCCAAGGCCCTTGACAGGCATTGTCTCCCACTTGTCGGATCTCATTTCAAGTATTATTTCTTTCAATTCCGCTCCAGTTAATGTCACATTACATGGATTAATCGGATGTGGACAAATCGATAATAAATCAAAGAAAGTGATATCCCCTGCTTGCAATCCATCTAAAATTAAGCCCTCATTTACTATTGCGCAATCCGATTGACACCACGAAATTAATTTTTCGCAGAGCATTTCTGCTAGCGCTTCTCTAGATAAATACTCATCAATCATCGCTGCCTTTTCTGATAAAGCTAATTTCCCTTGCTGGTAATAATTTTCCACAATGGCTTCTTCTTTATTTGCAATCGGCAACTTACTTGTTTCATATAATATGGCTTTTTTATCAATTATTTTTTTGGAAGCATTGACCTTTAATTCAATATGACCTAGATAATAACCATACTTACCAGCAGCACCTTGAAGATTATTATTAATTATTTTTCCTTGATGGAAAATATGATGGGTATGTGCACCAAGAATCACATCTATTTCTGGATAATTAGCTGCAATCATCTCATCGTCATTTATCCCTAAATGGGAAAGCAATACAATAATATCAACTTTTCCTCTGACTTTTTCTAATTGCTTAGATAATTCTTCTATTGGATCTGTCAATTTCCATCCTAAAAGCTCATATAACTTTTCAAAATAGGCCGTAATACCGATAACACCAATTTTTGTTCCTTTAGCTGTCTTAAATATTTGAAGAGGAATTGCCCAATCAGGACGTTCCCCATTATGTTTGTAGAGATTAGCAACAATTACATCGAATTTTGCTTCATCATATAAATGATCTAATCCTTCATAAGACAATGTAATTCCTTCATTATTCCCAATTGTCACTGCATCATAGTGTTCTTCATTTAACAGCTGTGTGTTAATTCTACCTTTAGTTGCTTCCGTATAAGGATGAGACAAATCTAAATGGTCACCTATATCAAATAAATAAACAGCTTCGCCAGCCTCTTTATGCCATTTTTTTCTTTCACGCAGCAATTCATAAATTCTTGGCCAATTTTCAAAATGGCTATGTAAATCATTAGTATGATATATATGGATGACTTCCATCTTCTCGCCTTCCTTATTTGTATTTTCTCTTTTTTAGACAATTATCTATTCTATAGCAGAAATATTCTTCTTCACTCTTCTGCCAGTTAAAATAAATCCAATTGTCTTGGAGCTAAATCCGTATATTCTATTTTTAATAAATCAATCATTTCTCTTGCGTTGTCAGCCGCATCTCCACCAGAATTATTATTAAAGAGCACATAAATATTTTTACATTGCTTTTCAAGCAGGCGAATATTTTCAGCCCACTCACTTAATTCTGCTGTATTATACCGATATAAATAGCGAACTTCTCGCCAATTTGGATTATTATTTTGCTGCCACCCGTAATAATTTCTTCCATGAAGCCGAATGAGCACTTTATCTTCGCCAACCGCTTCTAGAACTGTAGGAATTGAAACCGGCATTACTTGAGGCTCATCACAAATACTATGTATCCAATTCTCTTCCTTCATAAACTGAAGGGTACTTGCTCGATATTTGGAATCAAACCATGATTGATGTCTAAATTCAAGTGCACAAGGAATATCTTCCATCCTTTTTCTACATGCTCTTAAGTATTGGACATTATCCTTTGTACAATCAAACCAAGGAGGAAATTGGAATAAAACCATCGCTAATTTGCCACTTTTTCTATACGGAACTAAGGAATCGATAAATGCAGCAAACATTTCACCATTCGAGGAAAAAGGAATATCTCCACGGTTATGTCCTGTCATTCCTTGAAATGCCTTTACGATAAATTGAAAAGAGTCAGGTGTTTTCTTTACCCAAGACTCCGCGTTCCGGACTGGCTGCACAGCATAAAAAGAAGCATCCACTTCCACAGTAGGAAAATAACCGGCATATTCCATTAACTTATTTTGTGATGAAGTATTTTTTCCATAAAGACTCGGATGGTCTCCCCAGCCTGTTAATCCAATATGAATCAATAAAATCACCTCTATTACATTGTTTTTCTCAAAGCAATACTTACATAGAGAAAAACACTAACTTCATTTCCAAGAATATAACTGTTTTTTTATTTCTTATATTAAATATCATATCATAATCACCATAAATAACTAAGTTAAAAGAAAAAGAGGTTCCACTAAATCAGTCACCCGATTTAGTGGAACCTCTAAGATAAATTTAAAACATGTACAGATACTTTCAGCTATTGAACTAGTAAAAATATCATTTCTTTATTGATTGAAATAGCACGATTGCTTATCCTTCTTAAGGCTGTTTACCAATATATGCCAGTATACCACCATCTACATAGAGAATATGACCATTCACGAAGTTCGATGCTTCAGATGCTAAAAATACAGCTGAACCAGCTAGGTCTTCAGGATTTCCCCAACGGGCTGCAGGCGTTTTCCCTATAATAAACTGATCAAATGGATGACGGGATCCGTCTGCTTGCTTTTCGCGTAATGGGGCAGTTTGTGGTGTAGCGATATAACCTGGCCCGATTCCATTACATTGAATATTGTACTCTCCATATTCAGAAGCGATATTTTTTGTCAGCATCTTTAGCCCACCTTTAGCAGCAGCATATGCACTGACTGTTTCCCTGCCTAATTCACTCATCATGGAGCAGATATTGATGATCTTACCGCCGCCATTCTGAATCATACCAGGTATAACTGCTTTGGAAACAATAAATGGTCCATTCAAATCTACATCTACTACCTGACGGAAATCTTCTGCAGACATTTCTACCATTGGTACACGCTTGATAATCCCAGCATTGTTAACTAAAATATCAATGGGACCAACCTCTTCTTTAATTTGTACAACCGCAGCTTGCACGGCCTGTTCGTCTGTAACATCAAATACATAGCCTTTTGCTTCGATTCCTGCTTCTTGATAGGTTTGAAGTGCTTGGTCGACAGATTCTTGGTTTAAGGAATTAAACACGATTTTCGCACCTGCTTTTGATAAAGCGCTTGCGATTTCAAAACCAATTCCATATATTGCACCTGTAACTAAGGCTACTTTTCCATCAATGCGGAATTTATCCATCGTGAATGCCATTGCTTTCTCTCCTCTTATTTCAATTTATCCATTGGAATCATATCCATATCGGTATAAGTGATATTTTCGCCACACATTGCCCAGATAAAAGAATAATTGCTGGTACCAACCCCAGAATGAATAGACCAGCTCGGTGAAATAGCAGCTTGTTCGCTGCTCATAACTAGATGCTTTGTTTCATCAGGTTTCCCCATCATATGGAAAATACGTGTATCTTCTTCCATATCAAAGTAAACATATGCTTCCATGCGTCTTTCATGTGTATGAGAAGGCATTGTATTCCATGCACTTCCAGGCTCTAAGATAGTATAGCCCATTTGCAATTGGCAGCTTTCACATACATTTGGATGTATGTATTGATAAATTTTACGCTGATTTAATGTTAAGGCTTCTCCAGTTTCCATTGGTTTAATGTGATCAATACTAATTTTTACATTTGGATATTTATGATGTGCTGGTACGGAGCTAATATAAAATTTAGCCGGATTGTTTGGATCCTCGGAAGAAAAAACAACATGACGTGTTTCTTTGCCAATATAGTATCCATCTTGTTTTTTCATTTCTTCTTTTTCTCCGTCGATTTCGATATAACCCGGACCACCGATATTAATAACTCCCAGCTCACGGCGTTCCAAGAAATATTCCACACCCAATTGCTTATCCAAAATGATTTCTAAGGATTTATCGGTCGGCGTAACTCCGCCAAAAATCATACGGTCGTTATGTGTATACGTTAAACTAATTTCCCCTGGCACAAACACCTTTTCTACTAAAAATTCTTTTCTCAATTGTTCTGTAGAGTAATGACGAATATCCTCTGGGCTATGTGTATAACGAGTTTCCATGTTTTGCATTTTTCTACACTCCTATCGATTTATTTTTCCAGAGCCAGCTAGTAAAAAGCTGTTGACTTCTGGTTCGCTAAATTGATTACAATCACCATGAATTGTATGTTTCAAAGCGGATGCAGCTGTCGCAAAGTCAATCATTTTCTGTGGACTTTTTTGGGCTAGTATTCCATGCAGAACTCCACCGGAAAAAGCATCACCTGCTCCTACCCTATCAACGATTGGATTAATTACATGATTTTGAGATTCATAGTAGTGATCATCCATCCATAATGTTCCTATTAATTCATTGCAACTAGCAGATACCACCGTTCTTTTTGTGGAATATAAAACAGAGATAGCAGGAAATTTCTTCTGTATTTCTTGATAGTAGTAAACTAATTCATTCTCCTGTTCAGTTGCCTCCGGAATTCCTAACAAATAGAGAGCATCAAGCTTGCCAGCTGAACAGTAATCTACCAGTGGCAATATTTCAGAAATTGTCTCACCTGCTTCTTTCTGAGACCATAATTTTCCTCGATAATTAATATCAAAACTGATTTTACAGCCAGCCTCTTTTGCGGCTTCTATGAGTGAAATGGTTGTTTTTTTCCAACTTGAGGATAACGCAGGTGTAATTCCTGAAATATGAAAGATATCTACGTTATTAAACAGTTCTTCTTTTTGCCATTCACTTTCTGTCATTTCGGCAAAGCTTGAACCTGCACGATCATAAATGACATTGGCTGCTCGTTCACCAATTCCAGCCTCCACATAATAAGTGCCTAACCTAGATCCTCCCTTTAAGAGAAAGTTAGTATGAACACCATAACGATTTAAATGCTTTACTACACCTTCTCCTAAGCCATTGTCTGGAATTTTACTAGCAAAGTAGACATCGTGACCAAAATTGGCAAGTGAAATAGCGACATTGGCTTCACCCCCGCCATAATGTGCACAAAAATTATCAGCCTGGGCAATTCGTACACCAGAATCAGTGGATAGACGAAGCATGATTTCACCTAAAGTAACTACCCTTCCCATATTTATGCTCCTTTTATTTGATGAAATTTCTCCATATATTGACTAGCAATCTCTGTAACTTTCGTAAAATCTCCCTTTGCTACAGGCGCTAATAGATTTCCTCCTACGCCAACTGCTACTACTCCTGCTTTAAACCAGTCTTCCATATTTTCTAAGCTTACTCCACCTGTCGGCATAATATTAACTTGAGGCATTGGCGCTTTAAAAGCGGATACAATACTTGGCCCATAGGCGCTGCCTGGGAACAGTTTGATAATATCTACTCCTGCCTTTAATGCCTCTTTCATTTCTGTTATCGTTAAGCATCCTGGAAGATAGGGAGTTTGATAAAGATTACATAGTTCTGCTGTCTCTCTATCAAAGTTTGGGCTGACAATATACTCTGCCCCAGCCATGATAGCTAAACGAGCAGTTACTACATCTAACACCGTACCTGCACCTATTACAATATTAGAATCATTCTGATACAACTCTACTAATTCACTAATGGCTTTATCAGCATTAGGAACCGTAAAAGTTAATTCGATTCCCTTCATGCCACCTTGAACCACTGCATTACTAGCCTTTACTGCCTCTTCCTTGCTGTTCCCGCGGACTACTGCAATCACGCCAGCACTCTTTAAGCGCCGTAACGTTTCAACTCGTTTCATCTCTACCACTCTTTTCTTATTTAGAAATACAATTTTATTATTAAGAAACTTATCTTGATTATACATACTTTTTCGAAAAATGTAAACGCTAATCATTAAATAAAAAAAATCGCCGAAACGATTTAATGAGTCACAACTTGCATTATCTCATTTTTCGTTTCGACGATAGCCTTTATTATTTGTTTTTTAAATTCTTCTGTAAGCCGATATTTCGGCATGCTTACACTAAATGCTCCAATGATTTTTCCATCTTTTTTTAAAGATGCTCCAATACAGAAGATATCCTTCTCCATTTCTTCGTCATCAAAAGCAATACCAGTCTCTCCCACTTTCTGTAATTCTGATGCAAGCTTTAAAGAGTTGGTTATTGTATGCTCTGTAAATGGAACTAAAGGAGTTGTTTTTAGGTAATTTAAATATTCTTCTTCTTCCAGCTCTGCAAGAACCGCCTTCCCCATTGCTGAACTGTACAAGGGCCTTGTTATCCCAACCCTTGAAGACATTCTTATTGTCTGATGTTTAGCCTCTAGCTTGTTTACATATAAAATTTCATTATCAACAAGTACACCTAAATGAATGGTTTCATCAATTAACTTTTGCAGTTTTTCTAAATAAGGCAATGTCAGCTCTACTAAGTCCAGCTGATCCACACCTTGATTGGCATATCGAATAAGTTTAGATCCTAATCGATAATTTTTATTTTTATCTCTACTAACAAAGCCAATTAACAATAAAGTGTCCAATATTTTCAAAGTAGTTGAAGTTGTCATCTCTGTGTTTTGAGCAATGTTCTGCAATGTTTGATTAGGATTTTCTGAGAGATAATCCATAATTTTTGCAGCTCTTAATAGAACAGTCCCATAAGGTTTTGTTTTCTCCATTATACACCCTCTTTTCCAATAAAGAAATTATATACGAAAAGAGGAGAAATGAAAAGTCTTCTCTTCCTAAAATCATATTTAGAATTCACTTCTTGTCATTTTTTATCAAAACAGATTGGTTCTATCTCCCATCTATAAAAGAGATAACAGTTGAATGATTGTTCTCATTACACCATCTTCTTCATTTGAGCGAGTGATGAAATTAGCTGTCTCTTTTAATTCCTTTACGGCATTCCGAACAGCAAAACTATATATACTGCGACTCATAAGTTCTATGTCATTATAGCTATCGCCAAATGCCATTGTTTCTTCAGGGGTAACATTTAATAATTGTTGCAAATGCTCGACTGTTGTCCCTTTATGAACATTTACATTGGCTATATCAATCCAAGCTGCCTCAGATGCTACAATATAAGCAGATTCGAAAAAGGATGATAATTTTTCTCTTGTTTCAAAACATTTAAGCTCTGAATCATGAATTGTTATCTTCACGAAATCTTCTGTTATTTCTTTAAAGTCTGATACTTTTCTCACTTGTGTATAAGATTTTCTTACAATAGCAACTTCTTCTGGGATAACGCTATCCTTTATAACTGCACCACTTCTCGTACAAGCAATAATAGTATGATTTAGACTGATTTCCTCTAGCAACTGAATAATCGCTTGACCCAATTCATTGCTTATCAGCGATTCATAAACAAATTTACCATTATGCTTGATGCGGGTGGCGCTATCCCCTAGAATCCACATATCTTTCGCATCTTCACCAAATAATTCTTCAACCCGTTCACATTGCTTACCAGTAACAGGTGCAAAAGCTACACCCTTTTCTTTCATTAGATTCTTTACTTCTTTGAACAATTCTCGGTCAAAATCCCCATTATTATTTAAAAATGTTCCATCCATGTCTGTCAGCACTAATTTAATCATTCGCTTTCCTCCAACTCTCCTATTCTACTCAACTATTTTTTTTAAAATTCTTGCTGGATTTCCACCAATAACAACATTATCTGGTACGTCCTTTGTTACAACTGCACCAGATGCAACCACCACATTATTTCCAATGCTTACCCCTGGATTGATAACTGCTCTTCCTCCCATCCAGACATTATTTCCGATATTCACCGGTTTTCCGTACTCAATTCCTGCTATTCTTTCTTGAGCATTTAAAGGATGTGTCGCTGTATAAATATGTACTCCCGGGGCGATGAAGCAATTATCCCCAATTCTAATCTCACAAACATCCAAAAACACACAATCAAAATTAGCAAAGAAGTTTTCCCCTACATGGATGTTATATCCATAGTCACAACGAAAGGTTGGTTCTATGAATATATTAGTTCCTGTGGAACCAAATAATTGTTTTAATAGGACGGACCGTATATTGTCTTCTGTTTCAATGGATTCGTTAAATATTCTTGTTAGCTTTCGCGCATTATTTCGATCCTTCATTAATTCTGGATCTGCTGGATTATAGAAGTCTCCATTTACCATTTTTTCTTTTTCTGTTTTCACTTTTTTGTTCCCTTCTATCCGCATTAGACCGTCAACTCTATAAGATTTCCTTCTGGATCTTCTATCACACTTTCATAATAGCCGTCCCCTGTTAGACGAGGCCCATTAACTAGCAGAAAGCCATCCTTTTGTAATCGTTCCGTCAGTTGATTAACTGCTTCTTTGCTTCCTAATGAAATAGCAATATGCGCCCAGCCAACTCTATCATCTGAATCAGACTTATCTATCCCCGCTTTCCGCATAAGTTCTAAGCGAGCTCCCTCCTTGAACGATATAAAATAGGATTCAAATTTCTTTTCTATATTTTGATACTTCGAATTTGCTGTCCCTTCAAAATAGGTCGTATAAAATGTCTTCATTCCTTCTAAATCTTTCACCCAGATTGCAACATGTTCTATTTTCATGTTCCTGTCACTCCTTCTTTAATTAACTTAACTCACACTCGCGGTATCCTTTTTTATCTCTCTTATATGCAATACTCCATTTAACCTTTCCGATCCCCATAGCATCATGGCAATAAAACCTGCAATAACAAAAGGGAAAATTCCTATTGTTGATTTTGCTGCAGCATATCCGAGAATGGGAGGAAGAAAGGTACTGCCTGTATAGGCAATAGCCATTTGATACCCCATTATGGTTTGGGAATGCTTCTGTCCAAAACGTAGTGGTGTTTCATGCAGCATACATGGAAATATCGGTGCTAAACCTAAACCAATCATAATAAAGCCTGCCAGTGAAAAAAGAACAGGGAATGGCAAAAATAATAGAATGGCCCCAACTAACGCAATTATTTGTCCCCATCTTATCAATCTTTGATTACTCATTTTTAATGTAATAAAGCCTGTAATAAATCTTCCAATGGTTATTCCTGCATAAAACACGGAAACCCATTTGGCTGCTACATCTATCGATAAATTTTTAACATTTACGAGGAAGCTGCTTCCCCAAAGCCCAACTGCTGCTTCCGCCCCGCAGTAAAATAAAAATGCAAGTAAAGCTAGCTTAACCCCTCTTATTTGCCAAGGTTTTTGATTTTCCAAATATGCTTCATCCAATGTACTAGTGGACTCTTCTATTTTATTTTCGTGCACCTGTTTAGGGACTTTTTCTATCTTTTTCCATAAGGGAAGTGTGAAAAGCAAAATGACAACTAGAATAAATTGAATGCTTGCGATGGCAAAATAACCACTTCGCCAAGAATTATCTCTAGATATAAACTGAGCCACAATAATTGGTCCAAGCGTAGCTCCAACTCCCCAAAAACAATGAAGCCAACTCATATGATGCGCCTTGTAATGGCTTGCTACATAGTTGTTTAAACCTGTATCTACAGCACCTGCACCTAAGCCCAGCGGGATGGCAAAAATGAACAGCCATACAATCGATGGTGCGAAATGAAACCCTAATAGAGCTCCCGCTGTCATAAAGCAGCTTACAAATGTAACCATTCCAGTTCCAAATTTTTTCAGCACCGTACCGCTAATAAAGCTGGATATGATCGTCCCCCCTGCAATTGTCATAAAAAGTACTCCTGCAGTTTCAAGGGGTGCCTTAAATTCCACTTGCATTAAAGACCATGACACTCCCAATAAAGAATCTGGCAAACCTAAACTGATAAAAGCCAAATAGATGATTACTAAAAAAAATGTCGCCAATAGTTAACCCCCACTCTGTAAGCATTTTGCAAACTATTCATTTGTTTTACTACTTATTCCTGTAATGATTAAATCGAGTCCAAGTCGTTGTAATCCATATAAATAATCTTGCTTCCAGTCACTCATTCTAAATTCAGGAAGATGTTCTGCCGGAATATAGGTGGAGCTTTGTTGTTTGATATGGTTGATTGTGGTTTGAGTGACTTCATCATCACAGAAAATAACCGCATGCGGGTTAATAATTGCCACAAAGGAAGCAATTAGTCTACTTATGGCATCAACTTCATCTTCCTTTGAAAAGAATACTTTTCCATTTGTAAAGGTCTGTCCAAAGTTTCGGTTATTATATTGCGGAACAAAGGATACTTCCCCTGCAAAATTAGTACTCCCTCGTACAATCTTTCCATTTACGATAATTCCAGCTCCTGGACCATTTTGGCCAGAATAGAGATAAACAAGTGATTTATCGTTCTTTTTCTCCTGCTGATCTTGATAACCTAATACTGCTGCATTCATATCATTTTCAATGACCACGGGGATCGAAAAATAATTTTCTAAGTATCCCTTTAAATCAAAATCATGAAGATATTCATAATCAGGACTGTAAATGATTCGTCCATTATCAACCGAACCAGGCACACCAATAGAAATAGAGCTAATCTTTGGATATTGCATTTGTAACGCTTCCACATACTCGATCAGTAATTTTACATTGTCATCCTTTAACGCACTGGAAATTTTACCAGTCTCCTTCTCTTCTCCCAGGCAGTTAAACACAATATAATTGGTTTCGGTCTTCTCTAAAAAAATGGCTAACCCTAACATATATTCAGGATTATATGTATACCGCTTTGCTCGTCTGCCGCCACTCGAATCATCTAAACCCGCTGACAGTAATTCTCCATCCTCTTCCATCTGTGCCGTAAATTTGCTAATAGTAGGAAAACTAATTCCTAATTTATCACTCAGCTCCACCTTCGTAGCACTTCCATTGGCTAAAAGAAATTGACGAATATTTTGCTGGATAATAATTTTCATAGATTTGGGAGTTGCATCCACTTTACTCCCCTCCTTTCGATCCAACTTATTAAAGATATTTAATAAGTGAACAAAATAAAACTTATTAAACTACTTTAATAAGTGCTTGAGGCTAATATAACACACTACTTTTGGGAATGCAATATAGTTTTTATGCAGCTAAAAACGTTTTCTTCCTGACAAAAATAAAAAAAGACGAACCTCAATGGTTCGCCTTCTTAACTGGATATATTAACCGATAGAGCCTTCCATTTCGAACTTGATCAAACGGTTCATCTCTACTGCATATTCCATTGGTAATTCTTTTGTAAATGGCTCGATAAAGCCCATTACGATCATTTCTGTTGCTTCTTCTTCTGAAATACCTCTACTCATTAAGTAGAATAATTGTTCTTCTGATACTTTTGAAACTTTTGCTTCGTGCTCTAATGAAATATTATCATTTAAAATTTCATTATAAGGAATTGTATCAGAAGTAGATTTATTATCCATAATTAATGTATCGCATTCGATATTAGAACGAGCACCGTCTGCTTTACGTCCAAAGTGAACGATACCGCGGTATGTTACTTTTCCGCCTTGTTTCGAAATAGACTTAGAAACAATTGTAGAAGATGTATTTGGAGCTAAGTGAAGCATTTTTGCTCCTGCATCTTGGTGTTGTCCCTTACCAGCAAGAGCGATAGATAACGTCATTCCTCTTGCTCCCTCACCTCTTAAGATGACAGCAGGGTATTTCATTGTTAATTTAGAACCAATATTTCCATCGATCCATTCCATGGTAGCATTCGCATCACAAACTGCACGCTTTGTTACTAGATTGTATACATTGTTTGCCCAGTTTTGAATCGTTGTATAACGGCAATATGCATCTTTTTTTATAATGATTTCAACAACCGCACTATGAAGAGAGTTCGTAGTATAAACTGGTGCTGTACAACCTTCTACATAATGTACACTTGCGCCCTCATCCACGATGATTAACGTTCTTTCAAATTGTCCCATATTTTCAGAGTTAATACGGAAATATGCTTGTAATGGTGTGTCTACTTTAATTCCTTTTGGAACATAAATGAAAGATCCACCAGACCATACAGCTGAGTTTAAAGCAGCAAACTTATTATCCGTAGGTGGAATAACAGTTGCCCAATGCTCACGGAAAATATCTTCATTTTCTCTTAATGCAGAGTCTGTATCTTTGAAGACAATTCCCATTTTCTCAAGATCTTCCTGCATATTATGATAAACAACCTCAGATTCATACTGAGCAGATACACCTGCTAAGTATTTTTGCTCAGCTTCTGGAATACCAAGCTTATCAAATGTTTGTTTGATTTCATCTGGAACTTCATCCCAAGATCTTTCAGTTTTCTCTGATGGCTTTACATAATACGTAATTTCATCAAAGTTTAAAGCAGACAGATCGCCGCCCCATTGTGGCATTGGCATTTTATAAAAATGCTCTAACGCTTTCAAACGGAAGTCTAGCATCCATTGTGGTTCAGCCTTCATTTTTGAAATTTCTTCAACGATTTCTTTCGTTAATCCACGTTTAGAACGAAAGATAGAAACGTCTTTATCTGAAAATCCATATTTATAATCCCCAATTTCGGGCATCTTTTTTGCCATTTCATTTTCCTCCATTCTACATGCAACCTTGGTAGTAAATTATGAATCTAATCCTTCATTTACGCCTTTTTCCATAGCCTTCCAAGCTAATGTTGCACATTTAATTCTTGCTGGGAATTTACTAACACCTTGAAGTGCCTCAATATCCCCCAAGTCCATATCATCTGGGTAGTCTTTGCCTTGAATCATTTCAGAGAATGACTCAGACATTTTTAACGCTTGTTCGACTGTTTTCCCTTTAATCGCTTGTGTCATCATGGATGCAGAAGACATGCTTATGGAACAACCTTCTCCATCGAATTTTGTGTCTGCGACAATTCCATCTTCAATTTTCATTGTAAGAAGGATGCGGTCCCCGCAAGTAGGGTTATTCATGTTGACAGTCAAACTGCCTTCAAGAACTCCTTTGTTCCGAGGGTTTTTATAGTGATCCATAATTACACTTCTATAAAGTGAATCTAAGTTATTAAAAGACATCGCTAAAATACTCCTTTGTCTTGCCAATCCCTTCCACAAGCTTATCTACATCTTCTTCTGAATTATAAAGATAAAAGCTTGCTCGAGCGGTTGCAGAAACATTTAGCCATTTCATTAATGGTTGTGCACAGTGATGTCCTGCACGTACGGCAATTCCTTCAGCATCTAATACTGTTGCAACATCATGTGGATGAACATCTTCAATATTAAAGGTGATCACGCCAGCGCGGTTATTTGCGTTTTGCGGTCCATAAATAGTTAAACCATTAATAGAAGACATTTTCTTCATCGCATATGCTGCCAATTTATGCTCATGTTCGGTTATATTCTCCAAGCCAATTTCTTCGAGAAAATCAATGGCTGCACCTAAACCGATGGCCCCTGCAATGATTGGTGTTCCAGCTTCAAACTTCCATGGGAGTTCTTTCCAAGTTGACTCATATAATCCGACGAAATCAATCATTTCTCCACCAAATTCAATTGGCTCCATATTTTCTAAAAGTTGTTTCTTTCCATAAAGTACCCCAATTCCTGTTGGACCACACATTTTATGTCCAGAGAATCCAAGGAAATCACAATCCAAATCTTGCACATCGATTTTTACATGTGGAGCTCCTTGTGCAGCATCTACAACGAGCACAGCTCCATTTTTATGAGCAATAGCTGCTATTTCCTTTATTGGATTGATAACCCCTAGAACATTTGAAACATAGGCAATGGAAACTACTTTTGTAGCTGGGGTGATTGTATTTTCAACATCACCAAGGGCAATTGTTCCATCTGCTTGCAGTGGCAAATATTTAAGTGTTGCTCCTGTTTTTTTGGCAACTTGCTGCCAAGGAATAATATTACTATGATGCTCCATCGGGGTAATGACTATTTCATCCCCCTCTTTTACATTTTCCATCGCATAGCTTTGTGCAACTGTATTCAGCGCCGTTGTCGTACCACGAGTAAAAATAATTTCCTCGATGGAAGAAGCAGAGATAAACTTTCTCACCTTTTCCCTTGCTCCTTCATAAGCATCTGTCGCTCTAGTGCCTAAGGTATGAACACCACGATGAACATTGGAATTATATTCTCGATAGTAGTTCTCGATTGTTTCAATTACCTGAACTGGCTTTTGAGAGGTAGCTGCACTATCAAGATAAACCAATGGATGTCCGTTGACTTCTTGGTTTAAAATTGGGAAGTAAGAACGAATATGTTTGCTATCCATTATCTTACTTTCCTTTCAATTACCTCAACTAATTGCTTTTTCACACCTTCAATTGGCAATTGTTCTACCACAGGAGCTAAGAAACCATGAATAACTAATCTTTCTGCTTCATGTTGTGGAATACCACGGCTCATTAAGTAATACAATTGTAAAGGATCTACTCTACCAACTGATGCTGCATGTCCTGCCGTTACATCATCTTCATCAATTAATAGAATTGGGTTCGCATCGCCTCTAGCCTTTTCGCTTAACATTAGAACACGAGATTCTTGCTCCGCGTTTGCTTTCGTTGCACCATGCTCAATTTTACCAATTCCGTTAAAGATGGAAGAAGCTTTATCCTTCATTACACCATGCTTTAAGATATAACCTTCAGAGCTCTTACCATAATGAACTACTTTCGTAGTGAAGTTTTGTTTTTGATCGCCTCGTCCAACTACTACAGACTTCGTATCGCCATATGAGCCATCACCCATCAAGTATGTTGTATTATCAGAAATCGTATTACCGTCATTCATGAAGCCTAATGCCCATTCAATTTTAGCATCACGACCTGCAACACCACGGCGATTTACATACGTAGTAACACCATGCGCTAGATTATCAACAGCACCATATTGAACTTTTGCATTGGCATTGGCAATTACTTCTGTCACAATATTGAATACTGCTTCTTCAGGATCCACAGTAGAAACATAGTTTTCTACATAAACAACAGAGCTATTATCTTCAGCCACTACAATAACATGGTTAAAAAGGTTCGCTTCTTTGTCATCATGTAAGAAAATGGATTGAATTGGTTCTTCCACTACTACGTTCTTAGGAACATATAAGAATACTCCACCATTTAAAAGAGCCGCATGTAAAGCCGTTAATTTATGCTCATCTATCTTTACAGCATCTTTCATAAAGTATTTTTGCAGTAAGTCACTATATTCTCTTGCAGCTGTAAAAATATCAGTGAAAATAACGCCGCTTTCTTTTAATTCATTAGAAACAGCTAAGAAAGTTGGACGGTTATTTCTTTGGATATAAAGTGTTTTATTTTTTTCTAAATCGATTAGTGCTTTTACTTGTTCCGGTAAATCACTTACATCTGAAAAATCTTCACTGCTTACAATATGCTTTTCAAATTGGGTAAAGTTCCAGTTTTTAATATTGGTTTTGTCCGGTCTTGGCATTGGAAGAGCGTCTGCTTGTTGTAAAGCATTTACACGCAGCTCTGTCAGCCAAGAAGGTTCATTCATATCTTTCGAAAAAGAGGAAAGATACTCTTGGTCAAATGGTAATTTAATATCCGTTGTCATTGGTCAATCCTCCTAACAATTACGCTTCTTGTTCAACAGTTTCGTCTTCAATACCTAGTTCTTTTTTAATCCAGTCATATCCTTCTGCTTCTAAGCGTTGAGCAAGCTCAGGACCACCAGATTTAACAATACGACCTTGCATCATTACATGAACGTAGTCAGGAGTGATGTAGTTTAATAAACGTTGGTAGTGAGTGATAATTAAGCATCCGAACTCTTCTTTACGCTCTTCACGCATTTTGTTAATTCCTTTAGAAACAACTTTCAATGCATCGATATCCAAACCAGAATCGATTTCATCTAAAATCGCAATTTTTGGATTCAACATCATTAATTGAAGAATTTCATTACGTTTTTTCTCCCCGCCAGAGAACCCTTCATTTAGGTAACGTTGTGCCATATCTGGATCCATTTCTAGGTACTCCATGTTATCATCCATTTTACGGATAAATTTCATTAAGGAAATTTCATTCCCTTCACCTAGACGGCTGTTTAAAGCAGAACGTAAGAAGTCAGCATTTGTTACACCGCTAATTTCGCTCGGGTATTGCATAGCTAAAAATAGACCTGCACGAGCGCGCTCATCTACTTCCATTTCTAATACATCTTCGTCATCAAGACTTACATCACCGCTTGTTACTTCATACTTTGGGTGACCCATGATTGCAGAAGATAATGTTGATTTACCAGTTCCGTTTGGCCCCATGATTGCGTGAATTTCTCCACCCTTTATTTCTAAGTTAAGACCTTTAATAATTTCTTTTTCTTCGATTGAAACATGTAAATCATTAATGACTAATTTAGGTTGACTCATATTATATACCTCCATAGTAAAAAGAAGTTTTGTTCACAAAATTGTCGAAACTTCATTATCAATTTATTATCATTCTAATCTTATAACAAATAAAATCTGATAGCAACCTATTGCTTCCCGTTCCATAAGGAAAATTCGCATGAAACAAATAAATACGCTTGATTCCTCATAAATTCGCATGAGTTTGCTTTCTTTAAAATAATTTTTCTCCTTATTACGGTAGCGAACAATTCACTGGCAAAAACGATACCGATAGCTCTAAAGTATATCACTTGAACAGTTTCGTTTTAGTATTTATACACGAAATAAATTTAGCCCTAGTACTTATTGGAAGAGGCTTCCGTTAAATACTATTTGATTATACAAAGATAAAAAATGTTCCTATAAAGACATCTACACACGCTATATCCATTATTAATAGAATCAATTTAATTCTCAATTGGATATATACTGTATGTTTGATCTTTTATAGGAACATCTTCTTACTTATTATTTACTAACCGGTACAACTGCACCTTTATACTCTTTATTAATGAAATCTTGAATTTCTTTAGAATGCAGTACTTCTACTAAAGTTTTAATATCTTCACGCTTTTCGTCTCCTTTACGAACAGTAATGATATTCGCATATGGAGATTCGCTTCCTTCGATTTCAATAGAATCTTTCACAGGGTTTAAGCCAGCATCTAATGCATAGTTGGCATTAATAACAACTGCATCCCCTTCATTATTATTAAAAATTTGTGGAAGTAACGCTGGCTCATAATCTGCTTTTAATTTAACATTTTTCGGATTTTCCGCAATATCTTTAATCTTTGCATTTACTTTATCAATTCCATCTTTAAGCTTAATTAATCCACCTTTTTCTAAAAGAGACAGTACACGGCCATGTTCAGCAACAGAGTTACTAAAAATAATGGTTGCTCCATCCGGAAGCTCATCTAAACTCTTATATTTCTTAGAGAAAACAGCCATCGGCTCAATATGAATTCCACCAGCATTTACAAAATCATAACCATTTTCTTTAATTTGTTGGTTCAAGTATGGAATATGCTGAAAATAGTTTGCGTCAATTTCTTTTGATTCTAAAGCTTTATTTGGCAATACATAATCTTGGAACGTTTTGATCTCTAAATCAATTCCCTTTTCTTTCAAAATTGGTTTTGCTTTTTCCAAAATTTCAGCATGTGGTACATTGGAAGCACCTACTACTAATTTAGTTGATCCTTTGTCAGTGTTAGAACCGCCGTTTTCCTTGCTATCATCATTAGAGCTGCCGCATGCCGCAAGAACAAATATAAATGTTAATGCAATCAGTAAAGACCATAATTTTTTCATGTGTTTTTCTCCTTATCTTTTGTCTATTTTTTTTGTTATAAAATCACCAATAAATTGGATAATAAAAACAATGATTAAAATAAAAACAGTTGAAATAAGCGTCACATCACCATTACCCCGTTGAAATCCTTGTAAATAAGCTAAATTCCCAAGCCCTCCGGCACCAATTATTCCAGCCATTGCGGTTGATCCTACTAGTGCAATGGTAGTTACCGTAATTCCTGAAACAAGTGCTGGCATAGATTCAGGCAAAAGAACTTTAAAGATAATAGTGGTTGGTTTTGCTCCCATTGACTTTGCCGCTTCAATAACACCTTTATCCACTTCTCGAAGACCAATTTCCACAAGTCTTGCATAAAACGGAGCAGCACCTATGATTAAGGAAGGCAACGCCGCTTTCGGTCCAATCATTGTCCCGATTAGCAAAGTCGTTAGCGGGATTAATAGAACTAATAAAATAATAAAAGGAATGGATCGGAAAATATTCACGACTGCACTGATGATTCTATTAAAAAATACATTATTCCACATATTCCCTTTATCTGTTAAAAACAGCGTAATTCCAAGTATAATTCCAAGTATAAAAGTAAAAATAATCGAGAATCCAGTCATAAATAAGGTCTCTTTCGTGGCATTCCACATTATTTCCCAATCTACATTTGGCAATAATCTTTCCATCATCCTTCAATCACCTCCACACTAATCTCTTGCGCATGAAGATATTGAATAGCTTTTTCTATTTCTTGTTTCTCTCCATCTAAATGAATATATAATGTTCCATAGGATCCATGCTGTGTCGGCGAAATTTTCCCTTGAATGATATTCACCGAAACCGCAAAAGTCCGAATGAGATTAGTGATTACAGGCTGCTCAGCACTTTCGCCGACAAATCCCAGCATGACAATGCTGCCTGTTTTATATTGCGCTATTAAGTGTTCAATCGTATCTTTCGCCTCTTCTGGTTCAATTACTTGTTGAACAAACCGTTTCGTAATTTCTTTCTTTGGCTGCTTAAAGACATCAATCACCGGTCCTGTTTCTACTACTTTCCCGTCTTCCATCACTGCCACTCGATGACAAATCTTGCGAATAACGTGCATTTCATGGGTAATCAATACAATTGTTAGACCAAGACGTTTATTAATGTCTACTAATAAATCTAAGATGGCATCTGTTGTTTGTGGATCCAATGCTGAGGTTGCTTCATCACAGAGAAGTACTTTCGGATCACTAGCAAGTGCTCTTGCTATCCCAACCCGCTGTTTCTGCCCACCACTTAATTGAGAAGGATAAGCATCTTCTCGTCCTTCTAATCCAACCAGCTTGATGAGCTCTAATACCTTCTTATCTCTTGCTGATTTTTTTACGCCTGCTATTTCTAAAGGAAAAGCAATATTTTCTTTTACGGTTCTTGACCATAGCAGATTAAAATGTTGAAATATCATACTGATTTCTTGTCTCGCCTTACGAAGTTTACTTCCTTTTATTGTAGAAACTTCATGACCTGCAACCGACACACTTCCAGCAGTAGGAATCTCCAATCCGTTCAACATTCTGATTAATGTACTTTTACCTGCACCACTATATCCGATTATCCCAAATATCTCTCCTGAATCGATGGTTAAATCCACGTGATCAACCGCAGTGACCTTCCCACTTCTTGAGGAGTATATCTTTTTTACTGAGTTTACATTAATCAATGTGTTCACCTACTTCTTTTTTAAAATCACTCTATCGTTCACTATATTAAAATAGCTTTTAACAAAGCATATCATATCATTCCAGATAACAAAAAAACCTTTCTGCAAGAAGAGCAGAAAGGTTTTTATTATGAATAATATCCCTTTCTCTCATCTATCAAAGCCTAACGCTTTGTGTGAATTGGCACCGTTTCAGTATACTGACGGTTGCCGGGTTTCATAGGGCACATCCCTCCACCTCTCTTGATAAGAGTTCATTATTTATATGAAATGTAAAAATCGTTAATATGATAGATGTAATTTACCACTTCCCGAAATGACTGTCAACACCTTTTTTAACATAATTTCTTTTCTGAATTTTCAATTAAAAAAGGAAGATTTTCTGACATAATTAATTAAATGAGAAAACTTGGATTTAAATCGAATTTGGGGCAAATCCCTTCAAAAAAATAACCCGAAATACACTTCACTTTTTGTTAGCAAAGGCGGATTCCAGGTAAACAACAAAACTATTCCCTTCCTTTTATCCAGTGTGGGGAACTGAACGTGAATGGCTTAAGAAAAACACAGATTCAAGTAAGAGGATTTTCCTTAAGGAGCCTTCTAATTGAATAGATCCATTCTTTTTCGCTTCTCTAAGAAGAACCTCGCCTTCCATAACGAGGCTAATACTAGTCATATCCCCCGTTAACCATATATCTGGATTATCCTCACCCTTCATCCTTCTCCATGAAAAGCGATTGTTCTTAAGCTCCATATAATAGGACTCATTTTGACATGTTAACACTAAGGAAAGCGAAGCGTTTCGTAATAATGGTTTTAACGATTCTTTCCGATTCAGCTTTTCTACAAAACATTTCATCCAATCCTGCAAAAGCATCTCCTACTTTCTGCCGAACAATCTTATATTACTTATTCTTGCAGCAGCAGAAAAAAACCTTTTTTAAAAGTAATCTTTATAAAAAAGGCGATTGATGCTTTTAACCATGCTAGCTTTTTAAGGGCAGCATCCGTTTATGGAATTGGCACACTAATATAGCCCTTTCATGAAAATGGTCCTGCCTATTTTATATAGTTTTGGATAACTTCTACTAAATGAGGGACTGATTCAAAGCGATATACTTTTTCTTTTAACTCCCCCTTTTCCATAATAACTAGACAGGGAACACTTTCTACCTCATATTTTGCTGCTAAACCGGGGGCATAATTTAAATCCATTTTTCCTAAATTCAACTCTGGCTTCATTGTATGCAATACTGTCAACATTTTTGATGCAACCATACACGTACCGCAAAGAGGAGTATACAAGTAAAGAAAGGCAGCGTCTGTATCCTTTACTTGCTTCTCCCATTGATCGAGGTTCCAATCTATCATAATCCATTCATCCTTGTATCTAAATATTTTGCTTCAATCTCAATATCAGCTTGTAATAATAGGGTTGCTAAGTGACATTCAGGAGAGGCAGCAACTTCTTTATATTTGCGATCTATATAAAGGAATTCTGCTTCCGGAAGTTCTCGTTTAAACTGTTTTCTTATCTTATCTCCTGACTTATCAGCATCCACTAAGATATACACATCTTTATCCATTAGCTCGTCTAGTAATTCATCCAGCTTTGAAACTCCAATTGTTCCATTCGTGCAAATAATATCGACTGGTTCACGCACAATCTTCTCTACTTTTTGTTTGTCTGATTTACCTTCCACAATGATTACTTTTTTCATATTGATCACCTAAAGGAGTTATTTCATTTACTTTAACATATTCAAACAGGAAGAGAAAGAAGTAGGTTTTCTGGTATATATCGGTGATAGGAAAGACATATTGCCCTATATATTCTCCTAACAATAAAAAAACCAAACAAGTATACGGAAATTTTTTTTAACATCTCCATATACCTGTTTGGATTTATAAATGGTTGGAATATCTATATCCCATCCTATACTATTCAATTAGCCTTCATTTGTCATTTCTTCATATTGCTCTGCTGACATAAGCTCCTCAATATCTGCTTTATCACTTGGCTCAATAACAACCATCCATGCTTTTCCGTAAGGAGATTCGTTCACAAATTCCGGATTGTCACTAAGCTCTTCGTTAACTTCAACAACTTTTCCGCTGATAGGAGCATATAATTCAGAAACTGTCTTAACAGATTCCACACTTCCAAAAGGTTCATTTGCTGTTACTTCATCGCCTACTTCTGGTAGTTCAACAAATACGATATCGCCTAATTCAGATTGTGCAAAATATGTAATACCTACACGTGCGTTATCTCCTTCAACTTTTACCCATTCATGTTCTTTTGAATATCGCAAATCCTTTGGTACTGCCATTATAACCCCTCCGTATTTATCATTTTTACTCTGTTAAACAGAGTTACTATTAAAAAAAGCAGGTCGCTTAAGCCCAACTTTCTTTAAACATCTCTTCTTTAAAGCCTAATGTTACTTTATTTCCATCTGTAGTTAAAGGGCGTTTAATTAACATGCCATCAGAAGCAAGCAAATCTAATAATTCCTCATCCGACGCTTCCTTTATTTTATCCTTTAATCCAAGATCTCTGTATTTCTGACCTGAAGTATTGAAGAATTTCTTTATTTCAAGGCCACTTTTTTTATACAAATCCTCTAATAACGCACGAGAAGGAGGATTGTCCACAATATGTACTTCTTCATATGACACATGATTTTCATCCAGCCACTTTTTCGCCTTGCGACAAGTTGAGCATTTTGGATACCAATAAAAAGTAACTTTCATTCCATCACCCATAATCTATGTATTTTGAAACATTCAACTAAATATTATCACAATTTGATATAAAGTAAAACTTCAATCAGTGCCCACTTGTGCCAACTGTTATTTCCTTTCTTGCATTTTTCAGCAATTTCTTTAAGTAGGATAGATTACGACAGAATCAAACTAGGTGAATCCCTCATTCGATTGACTAAAAAGAAGGTTCTTCTGATTCGTTTATTTCAGAAGAACCTGTTTGACTATTTATGATTACGCCTTACCCAAGATACTCTCCAGCTGTTAATAAATGTTTGGCAGCCTCTCTTTTCCTTGCAATGATTGGCTTTGGTGTGTATCTAGTATATTTCTTTAATACAGATAGTGCTAATCTTAGTTCATCACCGCTTAGCATATAGGCTAACGTATCTATCGCCTCTGTGATTACTTGCTGAAAAGCCTCTTGGCAATATATTTCAGTATATAATATTTTTTGTTTTTCTTCTTGCTCATTTTTCCCCATTGCCTTTTCCGTTCTTAGAATACAAGAATCCATCGCAAATACCGCATTAAAAATATTTGCTAGATTAACCATTATCTCTTGCTGCTCTTCCAATTTTTCTTTATATTTTTTCAGCATCATTCCAAATAGTAAGTAACTGATTTTTCTAGTATTGGAAAGAAGCAGCTTTTCTTGGGATAATAACTTATCATCTGGCTCTTCCGGTAGAAAGGAGAGCATTTCCTTTTCCGTCATTTTTGCTAGTGCCAATAACGGGATTTCTCCTTTGACACTCTTTTTAGCCAAGGTAGGAGGGATTAATAAGCGATTAATCTCATTTGTTCCTTCAAAAATGCGGTTGATACGTGAATCACGATACATTCTAGCGATATCAAAATCTTCCATAAATCCATTGCCACCATGTAGCTGCACACATTCATCTACTACCATATCTAATACTTCCGATGCAAAAATTTTATTTAAGCTACACTCTATAACATATTCATTTATGATTTTCGCCATTATCGTCCATTCTATATCTGCATCTACTTCATCCATTGCTGTAGACAGTAATCCTGCTGTACGATAGACAGTGCTTTCTGCCGCATAAATATAGGAGGCCATTGTTGCATACTTTTCAAGCGTAAGCGGAAAATGAGATAATGGAACAGAAAACTGCACTCGCTTATCCGTGTAAGCAATCGTCTTTTTTAATGCTTCTTTACTAGCACCAATTGCTCCCAGACCAAGCTTATAGCGACCAATATTTAAAATATTTAATGCGATTAAATGACCTTTTCCAATCTCTCCTAACACATTTTCCACTGGTACTTCTACTTGATCAAAACGAACGGCGCAGGTGGAAGAACTCTTGATTCCTAATTTATTTTCTTCTTTCCCTATTGAAATACCTGGAAAGTCTTTTTCTACAATAAATGCAGTAAAATGTTCTGTGTTTACTTTTGCATAGACGATAAAGATATCGGCAATTCCTGAATTGGTAATCCACTGTTTTTCGCCAGTAAGTGAATAGTGTGTCCCTTCCTTATTTAAAACTGCTGTTGTTTTTATACTAAGAGCATCGGATCCCGCTGAAGGCTCCGTTAACGCATAGGAGGCGATTTTTTTACCAACGGCTAAATCCGGTAAATATTTTTCCTTCTGCTTCTTATTACCAAATAAAACAATTGGTAATGAACCAATCCCTATATGAGCCCCATGGGTTACAGAAAATCCGCCTGCAACAGCCATTTTTTCTGAAATAATGGCTGTACTGATTTTATCTAAACCCAAACCACCATATGGTTCTGGGATATCTGAACTTAACAGACCCAGTTCCCCTGCCTCTTCCATCAGCTGTTTTGTTATTGTAAATTGATGATTTTCCATCTCTGCCAAATGAGGTAGTACTTTTTTCTGAACAAACTCACTTGTCATTTCTGCAATCATCTCATGCTCTTCTGTAAAATCCTCTGGGGTAAAAATTGCGTCTGCGGTGACCTGTTCCGTTAAAAAACTCCCACCCTTTTGCATAGTAATCCTATCCTTCCTTTCTCCACCACTTAATTTTTATGATAAAAATGTTATTCCTTTTTCGTCGTTAATGGTTTTCCTGTTTGCAATAGATAGAGCATTCTTTTTTGCGTCTCCTGCTGTTGTATTAATTGGATAAACGCTTCTCTCTCTAAATTTAATAAATAGTCCTCTTCCACTAATGCACCAAATTCTACACTGCCACCAGTAAGAACTATAGCAAGATTGCTGGCAATCTCGGCATCATATTCGGAGATAAAACCTATTTTTTTGAGCTTATCAACTTCTTGCATTAAGAAGTCATAACCCATTTTACCTGTAACCATAATCTTTTCTTTTTTAGCCGCTTGAAACTTTTCATCCGCTAATTGTAGAACCGCTTTTTTAGCATCTCTTAATAAAAATCGATCATTATTAGTTATCCCATCTCTCTCTGTTAAGAAGCCTAGTTCTTTCGCTTGAACGGCAGAGGTAGCTACCTTAGCAGTCAAAATGGTCTGAAATACTTCTGCAGTAAGCTGCAGCATTTCTTCTGGTAAAAGTTGTTGATTTTCCTTCCATTTATTGCAATATAAGGCTGTTGTTCCTCCACCGCCAGGGATAAGGCCTACCCCTGTTTCTACTAGTCCAAGATACGTTTCTAACGATGCTTGCACCTTATTTGCCGCCAGACAAATTTCTGCTCCTCCTCCTAATGTTCTTTGATAAGGGGCAGCTACAACTGGCTTCTGGCAATATTTTATGCGCTTCATTGCTTGCTGAAAACGGCGGACGGCTATCTGCAGCTCTACATTATCCTCATTTTGAGCTTCTAATAGCATTAAAGCTAAATTAGCCCCAAGACTAAAGTTCTTTTTTTCACTGCCAATAACCAGTCCTTTATATGCTTCTAACTCTACTTTTTCGATCGCCTTATCAATCATCACAAGAATGTCCATTCCAATGCTCATATTGGAGCTGTGTAATTCCAGTAATAATACTCCGTCTCCAATATCCATTAAACTTGCTCCATCATTGGAAAGAAGCACGCCTCTTTGCTTCTTCCATTCTTGTATGCATATTTGGTCCACGCTTTTTGGAATTGGCAGATATTTTCCTTGATGGTAATAATGTTCTACTCCATTAATCACTTTATAAAAAGATTCAAATCCTTGATCCAACATTTCTTTAATCCATCCAGGTATCTCCCGTGAATCTTTTTCCATTCGTTCTACTGTAGCTTTTAGTGCTAGTTCATCCCATAAACGAAACGGCCCATTCCTCCAATTAAATCCAGACTGAACAGCTTGATCTATCTCATAAATAGAATCGGAAATCTCCCCAACCATTTTGGCTGAATATAGTAAAAATGGGGCTATTCCTTTCCAGAGAAATTGTGCTTTTGGATTTTTTTCTTCTAAGAATAGAGGAAGCGATCGATGATCTGCTTTCTTTTTTGTTCCAGTCAAATTTTTGTATGTCCACGTATGATAATCAAGAACTTGCAGCCCTTCTTCCGTTTTTCGGTAAAATCCCTTTTGCACCTTTCTGCCCAACATTTTTTTCTTGAGCATTTCTTCTAATAAAGCAGGAATTTGATACATCTCTATTTCTTCTGTATCATTCATTTTCCCTTGCATATTATGAATTACTTGATAAAAAGTATCTAAACCAACCATATCTAATGTATGAAAGGTGGCACTTTTCGGACGACCAATTAGTGGACCTGTTAATTGATCAACTTCTTCGATTGTTAAATCTTCCTTTATCATTTCTTTCACAATATTTAAAAAAGCAAAGGAGCCAATCCTATTTGCAATGAAGTTAGGAGTATCATTCGCTTTTACTACTACCTTTCCTAATTCTTCTTCCGCAAATTGACTGATGGTTTTTACAACATTTGGGGCGGTAACTTTAGTAGGAATGATTTCAAGTAATTTAATATAACGGGGTGGATTAAAAAAGTGTGTACCTAAAAAATGTGCTTGAAAATCTGGAGAAAGATTTTCTTTCATCTGGTTAATCGATATACCAGAAGTATTGCTACTGATAATAGATCCTTTTTTACGGTATTGATCTATCTTTTTAAAGAGCTCCTTCTTTATTTGCATATCTTCAATAATTGCTTCTACAATCCAATCCGATTCTCTTAATAAGTCAAAATCATCTTCTAGATTCCCAATTGTTAGTTGCGCTAAATTATTTAAAGATGTAAGCGGGCTTGGGGATTCTAACTTCATTCTTTCAATAGCAAGCCTACCAAATCGATTCCTCACAACCTCATCTTTTAATGTCAGTCCTGCTTCTATTTCTTCGGATAGTAACTTAGTTGGTACAATATCCAGCAGAACCGTAGAAATTCCTGCATTAAGAAATTGTGCTGCAATCGCTGCCCCCATAACTCCAGAACCAATAACCGCAGCTGATTTTATCTCTTTCACCATGCATCCTCCTTGAAAAAATGTATTAAAATTTGATGGAATTCAAATGGCTCTAAAACACACCATTACTCTTTGTACGTCCAAGTGACGTAATTTTTAACAAAAATTGTGGCAAATTATTCGTTTTTTCTCCATGCTGTGTACTCATTAAATAAAAAAAATAGGAAATGCTAGTAAGGAATGAGTAAAGGGAGGTGTATAAATAAATGGCTCGTCTTAAGAAGAACCCTTCTAAAGCAGGAGTTAGTGCGGCAAGTGTAAAAGGCAACGGTGGTCCAACAGTTGAAACAGATGGTGGCGGAAAAGTTAACAGTCAAAATAATCAATATAAAAAGCAATAGTTTAACAGGAGGTAGATTTTGATGCAGCAACAACAAAATAATATGACTCAACCTAACGGGATGATGATGAAACCACCTGTTATGGTAACAGTCAAAGATTCCCTTTACTTAACAGATATGCTTTCTTGGAATTTACTAGCAATGAAAAAAGCGCATTTTTTTGCTCAACATGCCCAAGATCCAACGATTAAATCACAGCTTGAAAAATGTGGACAAATGCATCAGCATCACTATGAAAGAATACTTAGTCACTTAGATGCTAACAGTCAGCCAATGGCACAGCAACAGCAATAGATTGTAACGAAAAAATTAGTGATTGTTTATTCAATTTGCTCATTCTGCTAAAGAGATTGCCAAACCTTTTTAAGTTGACTCTGCCTTTTGTAGAATGAGCACCTATTCTTCTTAAAGGACTTTGAATAAGCAATCATCTTACTAAAACAATGATTTTATGAGGGAGGAAAAAGAAAATGGATCAACAAAAACCAATTCAAAATCCTGAGTCACAGGTTCCAAAAACACCGCAAATGAATGATCGCGATTTTACCAACGACATGCTTTCAACAGAAAAATACATGACGGATGCTTATTCAACAGCTTTAAATGAAGCCAGTAATGAAACATTTTATCAAGATTTATTATCCATTTTTACCGAAACACAAAATATGCAAAGAGAATTGTATGATTTAATGTTTCAAAAAGGATGGTATAAGCTTGAAGCTGCTGAGCAACAAAAAATCCAGCAATCTTATCAACAATTCAAAGGATACAGTAACCAATTTCCATATGGAAACACCACTATTCAGTAAAACCCTCATTTTATCCACCCAAAACGACATCGTTATGGGTGGTATTTTTACGCTTTGTCCAGCTTTCTTTATAGCATATGTTTTATTTTTGATTTTGTTTTCTTATCTCATTCATTTTTTTAATTTCTGATACAATTTGAACAATTGTTTGTTTCCCATCAGGGAATTTAGCATTCCAATGCTTTACTAAGCCTGGCATATTTTTGGACATATAAGTATAGAGCATCCATACTTGCACTTTTTCCTTTAATTCCTCATTTTCTTCTCCAAGAAGTAATTCCGTATAATTACTCAACAAGGAGTCAAATTCCTCTTGAAATTTCTCGTCCAATTTTCTTCTCTCCCTTCTATTTTCATTGACAACATGATGGAATTGTTTTATTATAAGAGTACACCTAATGATAATGATTATCAATATCATTAACTTCCCATAATTAATATTCTTTCCTTTTCTTTCCCCCTCATTTAAAGAATCGAGAAAGAATACACAAAAAGAGGCTGCTCCCCTGTCAGCCTCTTTTTGTCGTTACATAAAAACCGTTATTCATCACTAGAAAACATATATTTTTTATAATGATATCGAATGGAAAAAATCAATCCCATCGAAAGCATATTTCCCATCAAAGAACTACCTCCATAGCTTATAAAAGGAAGTGGTATCCCGGTAATAGGAAGAATCCCTACCGTCATCCCAATATTTTGGAAAACATGGAAACAAAGCATACTAATAATCCCTACACTCATACATGTATAAAAAGTATTTTTTGTTTCTAAGGCCACTTTTGTTATGTGATAAATAAGCAAGAAAAATAAACTAATGATAATACTTGCTCCAATGAAGCCAAATTCCTCGCCGACTACACTAAAAATAAAATCAGTGTGATTTTCTGGAAGCACTACTTCACTTGTGCCAACACCCTTTCCTGTTGTCTGGCCCGAACCAATTGCAAGCAAAGACTGGGTTAAGTGGTAACCCGTTGTACTTTGGTATGTATAGGGATCTAACCAGGAATAAATTCTTCCCATCTGATACTCCTTCACTCCAAAATACATGGTGATCCAATCTGGATGCCAAATAACAAGGTATAGGACAGCTGTTGCAATCACAGCAAAACTAGAAAAAATCGGCGTCAAGATCTTCCACGAAATACCAGATATAAAAATCATCCCCAGCATAATAGCAAGAAAAACTAAGGAGGTTCCCAAATCAGGCTGCTTCATGACAAGAAGAAGCGGAAGTGCTGTTACAGCTCCAATTTTAAATAAGAGAAAAAAGTCACTTTGTATCGTCTTTACTATATACTTTTCCTGATGATCTACAATGATTCTCGATAGTGCCAGTACTAAAAATACCTTTACAAACTCAGAAGGCTGCAGAGAAAAACCAGGTAAAGTGAACCAACTTTTTGCACCATTAATTTCTCGGGCAATACTGGGCGGTGCTAATATAAGCAATACCAATAAGAAAAGACCAAAAGCATACAGATACCAGGTCAGTTTCTTCAACTGATCCGAATCTAAACGAATTACTCCAATAATAATACCTATACCAACTACATAATACATAACTTGCTTTAACACATAGGATGAGTTTGCTCCATATATAGCAATAAGGCTAGTTAAACATAGAAGCATTAATATTAGAACAAGTGTATAATCTATTTTCGATGAATTTTTTGGGGACATATTGTCATTGCTCCTTGTTCAGTAAAACTTTTAACAGGTTATCATTCTTCAATTCATAAATAATCATTTTTTACCATTTTATATTTACCCCCAAATGAATAGGGTCACACACACACATTTACAATTCTCCATTATATTTGTATTTGCATGAAATAACAACTTTCGACAATCATTTTTATAAAATTATTTATTTTGATTTCTAACTTTAACCAAATTAATAAAAAACTGTTTAAAATGTCATATAACTTACTCTTTTTATTTTTCCCCAAAAAAAGAGAATGATCAAAATAGCTCCACTCCTAGAAAAATATTCTGGGATGTTAACTACTACTTTGACCACTCTCTTATTTAAGCTTCTACATGTATCGTTTTCGTCAACTCCACTAAATCGTCTGCGATTTTAGCTAATGATTTAGTAGAAGAAGTAATTTCTTCCATTGCAGCCAATTGTTCCTGAGAGGCTTCTGACACGTTCATTGAATTTTGACTGTTTTCCTTAGCAATGCCACTAACTTGATCCACCGAACCTGCAACCTCAACTATATTCGTAGAAATATTATGTGCAGCCTCTAAAATACTTTCCATTTGCTGACTCATGGATAACATTGATTCCGAAATTATCGTAAACTTTTCTTTAGTATCATTGGTAATATTAATGCCGTCTTTTACTTCCTCTGTCACTCGTTTCATTGTTTTAACAGAAGATAGAGTATCTTTTTGAATTTCATTCACTAGAACTGCGATTTGCTTAGCGGACTGATTGGACTGTTCTGCCAATTTCCTTACTTCTTCTGCTACTACTGCAAAGCCTTTTCCTGCTTCACCAGCCCTAGCAGCTTCGATGGCTGCATTTAATGCCAATAAATTTGTCTGATCAGCAATTTCTGTTATAACATTTAAGAATTGACCAATCTCCTGGGAACGCTCTTGCAATAATACAATAGAGTCATTCGATTCTTGCACTGAATTTTGAATTAAACTCATTTGCGTTACAGTATTATCAACAACTGCTTGTCCTTCTTTAGCTTTCAATACAGTATTATGGGTGCTTTTCACCATATCTTCTGTATTCTTCGCAATATCTTTAATTTCATTATTCACAACAGCAACCGAATCAACAATGAAATCCATTCCTTTTGTCTGCTCTTCAGAACCAGCAGCAACACTTTGAATGGCAGCTGAAATCTGCTCTGATACATGGTTTGTTTCTACTGTATTAGCAGTCAGCTTTTCGGCAGAAGCATTTATGTGTTCAGATGTTTCATTCACTTTTTGTACTAAGTTGCGAATAAACTCTTTCATCAAAATAAACGCATCTGTTAGTTGGCCAATTTCATCATTAGAAGTTTTATGAATTTCAATCTCTAATTCGCCTTCTGTAATTTTCTTTATTGAATACAATAATTTCTTAAGAGGAGAAATTATGATTCTTCGTGTAAATAATGCAACAATCACTGTTACAAAAATTAAATTAATGATAGTATTAACAAAAATACTGAATTCTTGTGGGAAGACGCCGGCTTCCAGAATCATCTCATTAAGCTTAAAGGATATCATGGTGCTAAATAATGTAGCAAAAAAGATAATGACAATCATTTTTGTACGTAAACTGCGAAAAATACTTCGTTTCTTCATATGAGTTCCCCTTCTAATTTAATAGTTATATATACCTGTTCTTATATCGCGTAAAACCCTATAAATTATGTAATAAGATCTATATACATAGATATCACAAACAAAAAATAGTTGTTTATACCCATTTTACAAAAAATAGTGTATTTAAGCAATTTTTATCCTTTTCTAAAAAAAAAGGAGTATAGCCAAACGTACGGCTATACCCAAAGTGAGAGGAGGTTATGGGGTTACGGTATAAAGAATATGCTGTGCATTCAGCTTCTAAGAAGGTGATACAAGCTATTCTTTATACTTATTAGATATGCTTTTTTATAAAATCAGTGAGGGCTTATCCCCTTTATCGATAAAAAAGGGCAATCATCCTTTTGCGTTTTTAGCGGTAGTATATTTCATCATTCGGACATATACTACATTATAAAGATTAGCGGAAAGAAGGTTCTAAATGAAAAACACCTTATATGTAAACTCCATCATCCATTGTTGTTTGTTGACTGTCTTTGCGACGACTCTTTTTTATATACTGACTGGTTTATCCGTTTTTACTATTGCCTCCTTGATTTCAGGGGTGTTAGTAGCCTTCATTAGTTTATTAGAAGAAGAGGTCATCCATAAGAAAATCCATGATGAACATTGACTTTATTTTTTTAAAAATAATTTACTCTTTTATGTATAAAAAAAGAAAAAGGGGTCCACAATGATACTACAAAGTGTAATTCCCCCTTTTGTTTAGAGCTGTTTCAGATTAATTCTCGCTTTTGAGATATTCCTGATCAGCTCTTTTTTTTATTGAATTAATTGAAGAAATTGTCGCGTCCTTGCTTCTTTTGGCTCAGAAAAGATTTCATGCGGGCTACCTTTCTCTACAATATAGCCACCATCCATGAAAATCACTTCGTCCGCAACTTCTTTCGCAAATTTCATTTCATGTGTAACGATAATCATCGTCATGCCTTCATTTGCAAGTTGTTTTATTACTTTTAAAACTTCTCCAACAAGCTCTGGATCCAACGCAGATGTTGGTTCATCGAATAACATTACTTTTGGTTCCATCGCAAGCGCTCTGGCAATGCCAACTCGCTGCTGCTGCCCGCCTGACAGTTGAAATGGGTAAAAGTCGATTTTATCCCCCAGTCCTACTTTATTTAGTAAATCTGCCGCTTTCATTCTTGTCTTTTCTTTTGATTGCTTTTTCACCGTGATGGGACCTTCCATCACATTCTCAATGGCAGTTTTATGGGGAAAAAGATTGTAGCTTTGAAAAACCATACCTGTTAATTTCCGAAAATCTGTTATAGCCTTTTTCGTTACTTTCGTCGAGAAATCCAATTGCTTATTCTCTATTGTAATATGACCACTAGTTGGTATTTCTAATATGTTTAAACATCGAAGCATCGTCGTTTTTCCTGATCCTGAAGGACCAATAACAACAATGACTTTCCCTTTTTCCACTTCTAAATTTATGTCCTTTAATACTTGTAAATCGCCAAAGTGCTTGGACAACCCTTTAATTGAAATCATGATGCTCGCTCCTTCTTCTATCGATTATTTTAGTCTTCCTGCCTAATAGAAGCTTTTTTATTTACTCAAGTGACGGCCGAATCGATTTTCCAGTCCTTGCTGGATAATAGAAAGAGGGAAACAAATAAGCCAATACAATAGGGCTACCTCTGAATATAGCAATAAGAACTCATAATTCGTACTTGCGATTTCCTGTGCCTTTCGAAACATTTCTGTTACTAGAATTAAGGCTGCTAGAGACGAATCTTTAATTAAACTGATAAATGTATTAGATAATGGTGGAATCGAAACACGTGCAGCCTGTGGCAAAATAATTCTTTTTAAATTTTGAACATAGCTCATCCCAATGGAATAGCCAGCTTCCCATTGCCCATTAGGGATACTCAAAATGGATCCTCTCACAATTTCCGATCCATACGCTCCAACACTTAATGAAAAACCTATAATAGCTGCTACAAAAGGTTCGAGCGTAATACCAACATTGGGCAACCCATAAAAAATAATGAAAAGCTGTACGAGTAATGGTGTTCCGCGAATGATGGAAACATAGATTCCAGCAATCACTTTAAAAATTTTTATACTGGATAATCTAGCTAAAGCGGTTAATACAGCTAAAATTATCCCAATAATAAAGGATATAATGGATAGTGGTATCGTATATAAAATAGCCCCCTTCACCAAAGGGAGAAGGGAACTAACTGCTATATCATAATATCGTTGGAATGCTTCTGGGTCAGTAAAAATGCTATTTAAGTACATCTTCTCCGAACCATTTCTCAGATATTGATTTATACGTACCATCATCAACCATTTCTTTAAGTGCTTTATTTACCGCTTCAACTAACGTATCATTTCCTTGTCTAAACATTAAACCACTATGCGCTACATCATCAGCAGTATCGACAATTTTAACTTTTACATCAGGTTTTTGCTTTTTAAAATCTAAGAAAGATAATTTATCATTAACGGTAACATCTACTCGTTTGGCATTAAGAAGTTCAATCGCTTGATTAAACCCATCCACTCCAACTAGCTCTGCGCCATTCGTTTTGGCGATTTCCGCATAATTACTTGTTAATGATTGTGCTGACTTTAATCCCTTCATATCTTTAAAACTTTTCACATCTGAATCTTCTCTTGTGATAAGAACAGCAGCAGAAGAAATATAAGGATCAGAAAATGCATACTTTGCTTTTCTTTCATCATTAATCCCTACTTGGTTCGCAATCATATCAAAACGCTTTGCATCAAGGCCTGCAAACATAGCATCCCATTGTGTTTCCTTAAATTCTGCTTTCACGCCTAAACGTTTTGCCACTTCTTGTGAAATTTCCACATCAAATCCAGTTAACTTCCCAGAATTATCATGAAAAGTAAAGGGAGGGTATGTACCTTCCGTACCAACTATTAATGTGCCCTTATCTTTAATTTGTGCCAATAAATCAGTGTTGTTATCAGCTTTTTTATCTGCAGAATCTTTTGATCCCTTATCTGAATTGCTACCACAAGCAGCTAATACAATGGTAAGACTTACTAATAAACTTAACAATATACTAAATTTTCTCATATTATTCCTCCTTATTCCGATAAGACTTGTCAGCAATAGCTATCATAGTATAGGGGATTACCATTTGTCAAAGCATTGATTCTCCTTTTTATTTTCACCAAAAGTTCTGACATTAACCATGTGGATTATATCCATTTGATACCAAAAAAAGTGACCTTTTAAACGGTCACTTTTTTCCAATTATATAAAAATAAATAAATGCATTATGCTGCCGGCTTTCTAAAAACAAGTGGATGATATCGATGTAATTTCCCTTCATAGACTTTTTGCATTTTGTATTCATCTAATAAATCATAAGGGGTCATTAAACATGGAGGCTTATTAAAAAATAGGACACCACTGTCATGCAAAATCGATGCAACAAATTGCGAACAAAAATAAGCATTTTTACGATTATATGGGATTTTTAGTAAAATAAATAAAAGCCCAAGTAAATTGTAGCGATAATTTCTTTGTTCATTCTCCATCTGCTCAATTTTATTCTTCATTTTTTCATATTGTGTTTGCGTCACAGAAATGGAATAAATAATACACCTACTGTTTCGAAAAAAACTATGCTGCACATTTTCCTTCACAAATCCCCCGATAAATGGATTGCTTGGCTTTCTTCTTCCAAAACTATAAACTTCATTTAATTGCGGATCAAAAGAAATAGATGCATGATTATGGGGCTTTCTTGTAAAAAATTTAATACAACGTGTAAATAAAGTGCCTGTATCCGTTAAAATAATATATACATTTCTTTCAGTCACACAAACACCCCTCCTTCACATTATAATTTTCTTATCGAAATAGCTGCTTCCCTTGTAAACACTTTTAAGCAAAAGTTATAATCTTTAAGACTCCTCTTTGTTATCATATAGAGTTAATCGCCGACTGGAAACAAACTCTTGTATTATTTTTATCTACGTCTTTAGACTTAAAAAAGTTACATAAAAAGCATACTTACTTAGAAATATAATAATTCTCTATAAGTAAGTGTGCTTTATTTAAAAAATCATGCTTTCTTTGCCAGTTTTCAACTCTGGCACAGTATCTGTGTAACCACAATTTCCCTATACTTCGTTCTCATTGAGTAATGGTGATTCAGCTCTTCCCATAATCATTTGGTAATCTGGAAGAATCGGTAAGGAACCAACCTTTGTTGCTACTATTGCCCCCAACCTATTGGCTTGATCTATATAAGACTCCATCTCTTTTTTACAAGCTGGAAATCCCTTTTCATAAATACAAGCAAGAATCGTTGCCATAAACGCATCGCCTGAACCATTCGTATCTATTGCCTTTATCACCTTTCCAGCCATTTGGACTTTTTCCTCGTATAATTGTCCAATTGCCCCTTTCTCACCTAAAGTAATTAACTTGAAAGGTATTTGGAACTTCTCCAAATTTTCTAAGCCTTTCTCTACCGATTGAATCTCTAATAAAAAGAGAAGTTCTTCTTTTGACATTTTTAGGATATCTACAAAAGACAAAAATTCCATGATCACTTGTCTACATTCCTCTTCATTATTCCATCTTTTAATCCGAATATTTGCATCAAAAGCAATGATTAAGCCTTTTTTCTTTGCGATTTCAATCGCCTTCTTTGTTGCTACTCTTGCACTTGGATGAAAGAGTGTCCCAGAACCAAAATAAAAGATCGATTTATTTTCAAAAGATGATTCCTTAAGATCTGATTCTAATACCACTTCATTCGGCGTTTCATTTTCATATTTATGAAAATTTCTCTCTCCAGATGCATCTAAATGAACATATACTTTCGATATTTGCTTGGTTGGTGTACGAACGCTGTCTTTAAGATTTATTTTTTCTTTTAACATTTCCTTTTCGACAAATTGGCTATCTTCTCCACTTCCTAGTTTCGTAAGATAAAAACTAGGAATAGCAAATCTACTGATATGTACTGCAACATTCACAGAAGCTCCCCCTAAACTTCTTTCAAAACAATTATTATCACTCGATTGTGAAACATAATCGATAAACGCATCGCCAAGAGACAGGATTCCTTTTCGTTCCATTTCGTGATTCTTCCTCTCTATCTTTTTCTATCTTTCTAGTATATCTTCTTTTATTTCTTTCGCTAATATTAATTAATGAAACTTCTGTATTTCTTTCTACGTTATACTTTATGTATTTTTCCATCAAAAAAATGGAATTTACAACTAAGTCTAATTTTATATTCAATATATCATTCAGCTTTTGCTAAAATTTTGATATGATAGATAGGCGTATGTTTTCGAGTAAGAATATAATTTGGGAATGAATGGATAAAATAGGAGTGAAAAAATGTTGGATAATTTATGGGATTTAATAGTTGCCTTTATTTTGGGCATAGTAGAAGGTTTGACGGAATTTGCACCTGTATCATCAACTGGACATATGATACTAGTCGATGATTTATGGTTAAAGTCAGGGGAAATTTTTTCACCTGAAGTAGCTAATACCTTTAAAGTTGTTATTCAATTAGGATCGATTTTGGCAGTAGTAATCATCTTTAAAGATCGTTTCTTAAATATTCTTGGTTTGAAAAAAACAATTAATGGTGAAAAAGTAGTCGGACATAAATTAAGCTTAGTACAAGTTATTATTGGGTTAATTCCAGCTGCTGTTTTAGGACTTCTTTTTAATGATTACATAGATGAACATCTATTTAATTTTAAAACGGTTATATATGCTTTAATTGTGGGTGCAATCCTAATGATTATCGCAGACTTTACGCAAAAGAAGAAGAAACCAACCACGACTTCGTTGGATCAAATTACAAATAAGCAAGCATTTTTTATTGGTTTATTTCAATGTATCGCCCTATGGCCAGGCTTTTCAAGATCTGGATCAACGATATCTGGCGGTGTACTGATGGGGCTAAGCCACCGGGTAGCAGCTGACTTTACCTTTATCATGGCAGTACCGATTATGGCTGGTGCAAGCTTTATCTCTTTACTAAAAAATTGGGAATACATCACATCTGCTGCTCTCCCATTCTTTATCGTTGGATTTATCAGTGCGTTTATTTTCGCATTAATTTCTATACGATTCTTCTTAAAGCTAATCGATCGAATTAAATTAACACCATTTGCGATTTATCGTATTGTGCTTGCTATCATTATCATTGTTGTGTTTATTTAATAATATTTATAAACAAAAAGTCATCTCCTCTGAGATGACTTTTTGTTTATGTCCACCTATTTTTCTTTATGGATTCTTTTCGTTGTTTTTCACTCTTCACTTCTAATATATCTAACAAGAATATAAAAATCGGAATGCCTACAATTAATCCCCATACTCCAAAGAAGTGTTCGGAAAATATTAAAACAATAAATGTGAAAAAAACTGGTAAATCGGTCTTAGAAGACATTAATTTAGGATTTAATATATATGCTTCAAGCGCATGAATTACCACAATTAAGATAACAATTGAAATGACATGTGATATTCCTCCGACCGTGTAACCGATAATACATAATGGGATAAAGGAAATAATAACCCCGGCAACTGGTATTAGACCTAGTAAGAAAATCATAATACCTAATCCAAATAATTGAGGAAAGCCTAAGAAATACAAAGCAGTGGTCGTTAACACACAATTAATAAGAGCGATTATAAATTGTGCTTCTATTACTTTTCCAAAGGTTGCCACAAATTTCTTACAGAAATATTTACATTCAAAATAAATGGATGCTATTTTACTTGTATGAAAACGAGTAGCAAACACCCGTAATCTTTCTTTTTCTAACAAAAAGAATAGGCTTAATACTATCGCCATAAACACTTGAAGCAGATTTCCCCATATATTTGTAAAATACTTAAATATAAAGGTAAAGCCCTGATGTAAATAGGTCGTTACACTAAGATTATTTATTGTATTAACTATAAAATTCAAGACTGCATTGTCATGTGGCTGCATATAAAAGTCTGTGATTTGGATAACCAAAATCGAGATTTGCTGGATGACAACAGGTAAATAGGTGGAAATCCCATATATGAGCAAAAATAACACAGTAAAATATAGCAAAATAACTGCAATCGTTCGTTTTATCGCAAATTTGCTTGTAAAAAACTGAACAAGTCGATCCATTAAGTAAGAAAATATAAAAGTAAATAAAATGAGATTTACCATACTACGTACAAAGTAAAGGATCAAACCAATTAAAAACAAAATTAAAAATCTTTTTACTGCTTTTTTTTGAAAAAAATGAAGCAACATCTCCATGCATAAGACTCCTGACGATTTAAAATACCTAACTACAATAAAATTTCCTTTCTTTATCCTTTATTATTAATCCAAAAATGAAAAATAACAAGAAAAAATGTTTGTTTTTTCACAGATTAATTTCAATTCCATTATCTAAAGAAAAATTTCCATTTAATCCATTCTGCTTTATCCAATTTCCAATTGCAACAAAATCACAGTCCATATGAAAAGAAAGGCTTTAAGGTTATCCCCTAAATGCCTTCCTCTTGCTTATTAATCCTTTACTCGTTTAAATGGCCACCAGTTTGCTTCTCCAAAATTCTTTACAAGAACAGGTATAAGCAATGGCAAGATGATAAATGCATATAGGAATAATCCAACTAATACAATGCTCGCTATCTGTAATAAAGATAACATTCCTGATGGCATCATCGCTGCAAATGTTCCCCCTAAGATGATAGCCGCAGAAATGATGACCGTTCCCATCTTCTTCATTGCTTCTAACATCGCATCTTTTATCGTTAAATTCTTATATTCATTAAATCGATCCATAAGGAAAATACTATAATCCACACCTAAAGCTACTAAAATAACAAATCCAAAGAATGGTACTGCCCAACTGATCCCAGAATAACCAAGCAGATTCACGTAGATTGCCTCATTTATTCCAAGTGTTGTATAGAATGTTAAAATTAACGATCCAATAATATAAGCTGGCATAATGATAGACCGGAATAAAAAGATTAAAACAATCGAAATCCCAATCATCATCCAAATAACAGTATTTGTATAATCAGCATTGGACATAGTGCGAAGATCTGCATTGGTACTAGTAATCCCGGAAACAGCAATTTCCGCATTTTCAAGCTTGGTTCCTTTTGTTATTTGATCAACTCTATCTTTTATCCTATCAATTTGATCAATTGCTTCATTTGAATATGGATTGTCTGAGAATACAACGTCAAATGTCATGATTTTGCGATTTGGAGATAGGTACGTATCTAATGCCCCTTTAAATTCATCACTCGCTAATACTTCATCTGGAATATAGAAACTGTTTGTTTCGTTTTTAGATAATCCAGATAAATAATCCGTAGCAGAACCTAAACCATCTGATACTTGATCTAATCCTTCAGCACTTTGTGTTAATCCGTCCGTTAATTGGCCAAGCTGACCACCTATATCACTAAACCCATCTAGTAATTGCTTCTGTCCCTCATTAATACTACTTAATCCATTCGTTAATTTAGGCATATTGTTCACAATCTGCCCTTGGCCATCTGCTAATTGGTCTAATCCTTTTTGCTGTTGATCGATACCAGCAATTAATTGTTGCAGTCCAGCCGAAATATTTGCTTGATTTTTTAATATTTCTGCATAGCCTGCATTCGCTTTACTCATTCCTGTTTGTAATTTAGCTAACCCTGTATTTAATTGATCGATACCAGCACTAATTACGGGTAATTGTTGTTGTGCTCCTAAAAATCCTGCTTTAATTCCTTTATATGCTGGGTTATCAGCTATTCCAGCATAAGTTCCTTCTAAGGAACTAAATGATTCTTTTGGGACTTTATTTAGGCCTTGTGCTAATTGCTCTAAACCTGAACTGATTTTTTGATATTCCCCTAGAATAGCGGATAGACCCTTCTCTGCCTCTTTATATCCAGCTTGTAATTTATTATGCTCATTCAACAGTGCTTCTGCCCCTGTTTTTGCCTGTTGTAATCCTGACTTTATTTGATCAGAACCAGCAGACCCTTGGCGAATGCCTTGTTCAATTTTTTCTAAATTAGTTTGAATTTCTCCCAAACCAGATTTCACATCATTTGTGCCTTTAATGAGCCCATTAATCCCATCTGCTGCATCATTCAACTGTGGTCCTGACTTTTGCAGTTCATCTCCGGCACTGTGAAGCCCCTTACTTATTTGATCAATTCCTTCTTTTCCTTGGCCCAAACCTTCTTCCAAGGATTTCGCTTGATTAGAAATATAAAGATCTTCAATGGAGTCTCCCATTGGTCTCGTTACAGACCGAACTTTATCGACTAAATCTACTTTAGCTAATTCATTTGTAATCGTATCTGCTAAAGATAAATACTCTATTGTATCTAATTCGTCATCATTTTTTAAAATAACCGTTGTTGTCATGGACTCTCCTGGTCCAAAGCTGTCCGCAATTGCATTAAATGCTTTTATCGAAGAATAATCATCCCCAATTTCTTCTAAAGAATTAAAAGAAATATCACCATCATAAGTAACAAGGAATGGAATACAAATACATGCTACAACCAATAAGGATAGCAGCGGTCTTTTTATAGAGAAATTACCTGCTATTTCCCAAATTTTGCTATCTCCATGCTCTGCCGACCCTTTAGATGGCCAAAATAATTTCTTCCCTAATAACAGCATAAAAATTGGTACAACCGTAAATAAGGCGATGAGTAAAATAGCTACCCCTACTGCTACGGCTGAGGCAGATTGGTAAAGCACAAATTTAGAAAATCCTATCGCGGCAAAACCAATCATTACTGCAACACCGCTAAAAAAGACCGTTCTTCCTGCATTTTTGTATGTTTCTACTATCGATTCCCAAATACTTTCCCGACGCATCATTTCCTCTTTAAACCTACTTAATAGTAGAATACAATAATCCGTCCCTATTCCAAAGAGAACAGCAACCAAGAAAATTTGAGTATACGTAGAAAGTGGGAAATTAAATTTATCTACTAGAATAGATACAATAGATTGGGACGCTAAGTATGTAAGTCCTACTGTAATTAAAGGAATAAATGGCGCAACTACCGATCTAAAAACAATTAACAATACAGCCAGAATGAAGACAACCGTGATTCCTTCTGTCTTCTTTAATCCCTCTTGAGAACTATTTACTAAATCCTGATCAATCATCCAGTTGCTGGTATAATAGTGATCCACATCATATTTTTCAATTGTTTTATATAATGCGTCGCTAACCTCTTCCGCTTCTCTATCATTCCAACTAATAGTCAATGATGTGAGGATGGTTTTTCCATCATCTGAAACCAATTGGTCCTTTAATTCCTCCTTTTCAAACGAGGAAAGTATATCTGTAATTCCTAACTTTTTCTTATTGGCTTCTAATGCATCCACTGCTTTTTTCGCTTCCGCAATATCTTTTTCCGTCAACTTCTTATCATTATGAAAAACTAATGCCACTGTTGACTGTTCTCCTGCATTTTTCTGATTCTGAATCTCATCAAGAATTTTTCCAGCTTCAGAAGAAGAATACTCATCAGGAATGGTAATCTGCCCTTTTTCCTTCACTAAATCTCCCATATTTGGAGCTATTATAAATAAGCCGACTATAGCGATAATCCACGCTCCAAGGATAAACCATTTTCCTTTTAAAATAGCATTCAACTTTATTCCCCTCCAGCTTCTATTCTTTATTTCTCTTCAATTAATCTATCTAGCTTGGCATACGTGTCTATAAAGTTTTGAATTTCAGCTTGATCAAATTGTGAAATAACAGACACAATCACACTTTGAATTTTTTTCTCCATCTCGCCAAATATCACTTTTCCTGCTGGAGTTAAAGTTAAATAAATCACACGCCTATCCTTTTCATCTCTTGTTCTCTCAACCCATCCCTTTTCAACTAAGCGGTTAATGATCGGAGTAATGGCACTTTTTTTCACCCCAAATACAATCGCAAGCTCTGTAGATGTACATACTTCCACATTGTTGATATGGCGCATTGTAAAATGCTGTTCTGTTGTTAGAACATCTCCTATTTCTTGTCTAATTAACTGATCAAATTTACGATTAACAGAAAAATTTATACTTACATATCGATCAATAATCTGATTTATCTCTGCTCGATTAATAATATTCACCCCACATCTATTTAGTTAAAGGGTTTAACTATTAAACATTTTAACTTTATTTTTATTTTTATGTCAATACAAAATTTTCATGCCAAAAAAGAAATAACAATAGCACTAAGAATGCAATACTTCCTCCATTAATTGATTATGCTATAATAAGTAAAAAATTAATGGAGAATAAGAATATGTTTACAAATATCTCAATGAAAAATACACTTATGGAAAGTCTAGGAATCAATATTGTTGAAGTAAAAAATGGGGTATGCATTGCGACGATGCCAGTAGATGAACGAACAAAACAACCTTTCGGCTATCTACACGGCGGAGCTTCCGTAGCTTTAGCAGAAACTGCTGCAAGCATTGGGGCAGCTAGTCTAATTGATCCCAAAAAACAAGCGGTGTTTGGCCAAGAAATAAACGCAAACCATATTCGCTCGGTAAAAGAAGGTCTTGTAACCGCAACTGCTACAGTTATTCATCAAGGAAAATCCAGTATGGTTTACGAAATTAAATTAGCGAATGATAAAAAGGAATTAATATGCATCTCACGGTGTACGCTGGCAGTAATTTCTTTAGAGAAATAGGAGGAATTGGGAGGTGAAATTTCATTTTAGTTGATATTTGTGGGCGGTTGGCTGATTTCTCCTTGCCTTTGGCTGATATTTCGGCTCTTTGGCTGATTCCTCCCTCTCTTTGGCTGATATTTCGGGAGTTTGGCTGATTCCTCCCTCCTTTTGACTGATATTTCGGGAGTTTGGCTGATTCTCTCTTCCTTTTGGCTGATATTTCGGCTCTTTGGCTGATTCTCTCTTCCTTTTGGCTGATATTTCGGCTCTTTGGCTGATTCCTCCCTCCTTTTGACTGATATTTCGGGAGTTTGGCTGATTCTCTCTTCCTTTTGGCTGATATTTCGGGAGTTTAGCTGATTCCTCCCTCCTTTTGGCTGATATTTCGGGCGGTTGGCTGATTCTCTCTTCCTTTTGGCTGATATTTCGGCTCTTTGGCTGATTCCTCCCTCCTTTTGGCTGATATTTCGGCTCTTTGGCTGATTCCCCACTCCCTTTGGCTGATATTTCAGGAGTTTGGCTGATTCCTCCCTCCTTTTGGCTGATATTTCGGCTCTTTGGCTGATTCTCTCTTCCTTTTGGCTGATATTTCGGCTCTTTGGCTGATTCTCTCTTCCTTTTGGCTGATATTTCGAGAGCGTCTATAATTTTGTGTAAATGGTTATACTTACCAATTAAGGAGATGATCATTTATGCAAGATCTACGGAATATGACAATTAGAGAGTTGGCCAGTCAATGTGAAACAGTGGATGATATCCACATGATGTTAAAAGAACTTTTTAAGGAAACTCTTCAACAAGTATTTGAAGCTGAAATCGAGGAACACTTAGGTTACTCTAAACACAATGTTAATGGTATTAACTCGGGAAATAGTCGAAACGGATATAGTAAAAAAACCATTAAATCTAAGTTGGGTGAAACTAAATTAAATATCCCTAGGGATCGTAAAGGAGAATATGAGCCTCAGATTATTAAAAAGTATGAGACCTCCATCAATGGCTTAGAGGATCAAATTATCGCCCTTTATTCCAAGGGAATGTCTACTAGAGACATAGAAAGTCATATGAGAGACATATATGGAATTAGCGTTTCTCCGACTTTAGTTAGTAAGGTAACGGATAAGGTTTTGCCGCTTGTTTATGAATGGCAATCCCGTCTACTAGAACCTGTTTATCCCATTGTATTTTTAGATGCTATTCATTTTAAGGTAAAGCATGAAAATAGGATTGTGAGTAAAGCTGCTTATACCGTTCTTGGTATTAATACTGATGGGATAAAAGATATTTTAGGTATTTGGATTGGCGAAGAAGAAAGTGCTAGTTTTTGGTTAAATGTATGTCAAGATTTAAAAAGTCGCGGGGTCGAAGACATCCTAATAGCCTGTAAAGATGGGCTTTCTGGTTTTACTGAAGCCATTAACGCTACTTTTCCTAAGACTGATGTTCAATCTTGTATTATTCATCAACTACGGAATAATTCCAAGACTGTTCCCAATAAAAATCGTAAAGAATTTATGAACGATTTAAAGAATGTCTATAAGGCTTTTACCATTGAACAGGCGGAAATGGCCTTTGAAGAATTTAAAGCAAAATGGGAAAAGAAGCATCCATCTGTTATTAAGTCATGGGAAAATAATTGGTTAGAACTTACCACTTATTTCTCTTATCCAGTGGAAATTAGAAAATTAATTTATACAACAAATACTATTGAAGCCTTTCACCGACAACTAAGAAAAGTCACCAAAACGAAAACGGCTTATCCTACGGATAATGCTTTAAGAAAAATTGTTTATCTAGCGACTATAGGTGTAACGGATAAATGGACTATTCCTGTGCCTGGATGGTTAGAATGTAAACAACAGTTTGAAATAATGTTTGAGGGGCGATTTGGGAAATAATCATTTTTTATTATTTTCTTACGCTTTAGGGCTATGCCCTAAGGGTTTATCGCTTTGGTTCTCCCAAAAGAAAAAGAGAGGATAACTCCTCTCCACTTTTGTACAGAACCCTACTAGGTGCTCGGGGTGCTCCCCAGCATTGCCCTATCCCCCTAGTAGGTAAGAATCTTATAGTTATAGTATTAACCATTTATTGTAATTCAATCATTTACACAAAATATTTTACATTCCCGATATTTCGGCTCTTTGGCTGATTCTCTCTTCCTTTTGGCTGATTCCCCACTCACTTTGGCTGATTCCTCCCTCTCTTTGGCTGATTTCTTCAATTTTCTCCCCCCATTCAGCGCTTATTTTTCCAATCAACACAAAAAGTGCACGTAAAAATCAGCAAATTGATTTTTACGTGCACTTTTCTCTTATCTATATCTTATTTACAAGTATACAATCTTGCTTCATACGGTTTCAATGAAATAGAAGTAGTTGGCTCATGTTCTTCAACTGGGTAATTTGCTAACAGTAGATTTTCATGCTCCAATTCGACGACACGATTTTCAAACACTGCCTCTTCTGCTGATAAATTAGAAATGATCACCATCTTCTTATCATCTAGGGTCCGAGTATAAGCAAAAACCTGTTTATTCTCTTCATCCACTAAATCAAAAGTTCCATATGTTAAAATTGGACCTGATTTTTTCAACTCTATCATCTTCTTATAAAAATGATAGATAGAATCTGGATCTTGCTTTTGACTTTCCACATTGATATCTAAATAGTTTGGATTCATTCCCATCCAAGGTGTATGATCAGAAAAACCAGCATATTCATCACTTGACCATTGCATTGGAGTTCTGGAATTATCACGGCTAGTAGACCAAATAATCTCCATTACTTCCTTATGACTAAATCCTTCTTCCCGTTTCAATTTATACAGGTTTTTCGTTGCCACGTCATCATATTCCTCTATCGTAGGAAATTGAACATTTGTCATTCCTATTTCTTGACCTTGATAAATGAATGGAGTTCCTTGCATAAAGAAATACATCATTCCTAACGCCTTGGCGCTTTCTTTCCAATATTCCTTATCATTTCCCCATGTAGAAACAGATCTTGCTTTGTCATGGTTTTCAATAAACAAAGCATTCCATCCCTTGTTTTCTAAACCCTTTTGCCATTTATTTAAAACCTGTTTCAATTCCATAACATCGACGCCATAATTTTTTTCGTTATCCCATAAATCTAAATGTTCAAATTGGAAAACCATATTAAATTTCCCCTTTGTTTCTCCAACCCATAGCTCTGCTTCTTCCACCTTTACACCATTGGCTTCTCCGACCGTCATAATATCATATTTAGCAAATGTCTCATTCTTTAACTCTTCTAAAAATGGTTGAATTCCTTCTACATTCATATGCTTATCAAAAGATGGGACATAGTCTAAGCCTAGTGGATTATCCATATCTTTTAATCCTTCTTCTTTTTTAATATGACTGATGGCGTCAATTCGGAAACCGTCTATACCTTTGTCAAGCCACCAATTAATCATATTGTATAGAGCTTTTCTTACTTCTTCATTTTCCCAATTTAAATCTGGCTGTCTTGTTGAAAAAATATGCATAAAATATTGTCCAGTTGCCTCATCCAGTTTCCAAGCAGAGCCTCCAAATATACTTTCCCAGTTGTTCGGCTCCTTCCCATCTACTCCATCTCTCCAAATATACCAGTCTCTTTTCGGATTATTTAAGGAAGACCGAGATTCTACAAACCATTCATGCTCATCACTTGTATGATTAATTACTAAATCAATAATTAACTTCATGCCACGTTGATGTACTTCATATAGAAGCAAGTCAAAATCATCCATTGTTCCAAACTCATCCATAATATCTTGATAATCACTAATATCATAGCCATTATCATCATTTGGCGATTTATACATTGGACAAATCCAAATACAATCAATCCCAAGTTCTTTTAAATAATCTAATTTAGTTATAATTCCCTTTAAATCCCCTATTCCATCTCCATTTGAATCCATGAAACTTCTAGGATAAATCTGATAAGCTACTGCCTCTTTCCACCACTTTTGAGTCACTATAATTTCTCCCTTTCTACATCTAATTTCTGTTTTATTACCACATTAAAGGTTGTTTTATTCCGCTACTCGACAACAAGAGTTTCTTTCCACCATTTTCGCAGGTACGGTAATTCGCTTAGTTACAGCATTAGGATATTTAATATCATCTAGTAAGCATTTGGTTGCTTCAACACCAAGCTGAAAAATATTAATATCGACACTTGTTAAGGAAGGCTTCATATACTTACCAGTTGAAATATTATTAAATGCGACAATGGATAAATCTTCTGGAATAGATATGGAAAGTTCCTCTGCATAGCTAATTAATTCAATGGCAATAAAATCATCTGAGACAACAAACGCTGTCGGTCGACTCTCCAAATTCAAAATCTCCATAAGCTTCTCTTTTGTTCGACCCACTAATTCCTTATCATAAATAATTAATTCTTTTTGATAAGCAATTCCATTTTCCTTTAATGCTTGTTTAAAACCTTTCAAACGATCAATCGTAAAAACCATTTCCATATTGGCTCCAATAAAGGCAATTTTCTGGTGACCTAATTGAATTAAGTACTCGGTAATTTGTTTCGTAATAAACACATTATCATTATCCACAAATGTAATTCTTTCAGCATTTTGATAAGGTCTCCCAATAACAGTAAACGGAAATTTATTTAGTAAAAGATAATCCATAATTTTGTCATTCGTTTTACTATATAATAGAATAATGCCATCTACCCTTTTTCCCTGTACCATCTCGATTACTTCCTGCAATATTTCCTCTTCTGATGCCCCAGTTGTTAAATAAATGCCAAACTGACTTTTTCTTGCTTCCAAGCTGATACCTCTTAAAACTTCTGGAAAAAATGGATTTTCTAGCACTCTCTCTGTCGAGTGTGGCATGACAATTCCGATTGTTTTCGTACTCTTAACTACTAAGCTTCTTGCTTGAAGGTTCGGATGATATCCTAATTCCTCCATTGCTTCCCGGACTTTGCGCTTCGTTTCATCACTTATTTTCGGATGATTCGCCAGTACCCTTGAAACAGTGGATGGAGAAACATTTGCTAATTTACCAACATCTTTAATGGTTACTGCCATACTTTCCCCTCCGTTATTTTCAGCACTACAATGGTAAACGCTATCATTTTATATTAAAAAAATTGTTTTATCATTCACCTTTTTGTGCAAACGATTGCACTAACATATGTAGAATATACCATAGGAAGAGCTTTATATCAATAAAAAATATTTAGATGACAGGATTTATATTCCCTTTTTTACAGTATAGGCACAGAGAATCACTCTCTGTGCCTATGTTGTCACATATATTCTCATTCATTATTGACTCTCTAGAAAAAAATCAGTCAATTTATTATCCTAACATTATTTGTCTATCGATTCTAATTCCTTTATCATCGGAGGATTTTCAAGTACCGTATCCATATAATTTCGTCCCCAGCTATACATAGCATCTAAAATGGGCATAAGCGATTTCCCTTCATCTGTTAAGGAATATTCTACTTTTGGAGGGACAACTGGATAGACAACTCGTTTTACTATATAGTCATTTTCTAACTCACGCAATTGGTTGACAAGCATACGCTGTGTAATTCCGGGAATTAAAGCTTTTAGTTCGCCAAATCGCTTTGTTCCTTCTTTACCCAAATGCCAAAGGATTAGCATTTTCCATTTTCCGCCTATTATGCTTAAGGTTAGTTCTTTCTCACAATTAAATTCTTTGCCTGCCATTCGTTCCATCATCATTCCTCTTTCCTTAAATGATACTTAGTATACTTTTAGACACTATATAAAAAAAAAGTGCGTACTTACTTAAATGGATTATAAAACGTATAATAACGGTTGTACAGAAATTAGACATATTTCAGTCTTCTTTGTGCAAGATAAAACGAAAAAAAGAAAAGGAGCTAATCAAAATGAAATTACAATTAGCATTAGATTTAGTTAATATACCACAAGCAATCGAGGTTGTTTCTCAGGTTGAACAATATGTTGATATCGTTGAGATTGGTACACCTGTAGTAATAAATGAAGGTCTTCACGCTGTTAAGCAATTAAAAGAAGCTTTTCCTAATTTGTCTGTATTAGCGGACTTGAAAATTATGGATGCAGCTGGTTATGAAGTAAGCCAAGCGGTTAATGCTGGTGCTGACCTTGTCACTATTTTAGCTGTTGCTGAAGACGAATCCATTAAAGGTGCTGTTGCTGAAGCGAAAAAGCTTGGTAAAGAAATTCTTGTCGATATGATCGCTGTTAAAGATATTAAAACACGCGCACAACAACTTGATGAGTTTGGTGTTGATTACATTTGTGTTCATACTGGATATGACTTACAAGCAGTTGGTAAAAACTCTTTTGAAGATTTAAAAGCAATTAAGAGTGTTGTCAAAAATGCTAAAACTGCAGTTGCAGGTGGCATTAAACTAGAAACATTGCCAGAAGTGATTGCTGCTCAACCAGATTTAGTTATAGTTGGCGGAGGAATTACTAGCCAAGAGAACTTAAGTGAAGCTGCATCTAAATTTAAAGAACTAATTGCTCAAGGATAAGTAAATGAAAACAAGCGATTATCTTGACCAAGTCATTCAAGAATTAACGGAGGCAGGAGCACTTATTGCAAATGAGGACTTAGAAAAGCTTGTCGAACGTATTCTTCAATCAAAAAAAGTTTTCGTTTATGGAGCTGGCCGTTCTGGGTTTATGCTTAAATCATTTGCGATGCGAATGATGCACATGGGAATTGATGCTTACGTTGTTGGAGAAACGGTTACTGCTACTTATGAAAAGGATGATCTTCTCATTGTAGGAACCGGTTCTGGTGAAACAAAAAGTATTATAACCATCGTAGAAAAAGCAAAAAGTATTGGTGGAAATATTACAGCCCTAACTATTTCTCCTGATTCTACTATTGGGAAGCTGGTTGATCAAGTTATTAAAATGCCTGGTTCACCAAAAGATCGAGGAAATAATGAAGCGAAAAGTATTCAGCCAATGGGTTCCTTATTCGAACAGTTACTCCTTATCGTCTTGGATAGTGTAATTTTAAAATACATGGAAATAAAAGAATTAGATTCCAGTAAAATGTATGGGAAGCATGCTAATTTAGAATAGATTTTTCCTAAAAAAGAAAAGGATAGATAAAGCATCCTTCATATGCTAAATCTATCCTTTTTCTTTTACTAATCAGAACCTCCACCACAGCTTGAACAGGAGCTATCAGAGGAGCAAGAGCTGTCTGATGAACAGAATACCGATCCAGTTCCACAGCTTGTGCAGCTTGCGGAACTATCACTACTCATTTTCATATAACTGGAAAATTCTGCGTAATGAAAATAAGATACAGATAAATAAGGAACAAGCATGGAATTGAATTTTTGTTCCCTTTTACTTTTTTTCATTTTGTCATAGATGGTACTTTTTTGATAATCTCTAACCTTCTTTACCGATTTTTTCATAGCGGTAATCAGCGCATAAATAGTAGTATGATATTTCGTATCCGTTTTAAAATATCGATTAAATAATTCGTCTTCAGATAAGTTTTTAAAGTCTTCGATAATAGTTGGATGAACAGGATATCGAAAAAATCCCTTATATAAATAGATATTCTCTTTTCTTATAAGAAAAAGTTCTGCATAAACCCAATCAAAAAATCCTCGTAAATCAGGATTAGATTTCCCTTTTACATTAGGACTGTGATGGAGAGTTGAGCCTAAGTATTTATGGGAGAAATCCTTATATTCTCGGGTAAACATGAGCATCTGATGCCATAATTCATCAACTTTCACACTAAACATAGGAGATTCTTTTAAAAGAGAGGTTAAAACAAAATATCGTTTTAAATCAAGTAAGCGCCATTCATACTCATTTTCTCTTAACTTGTTCTCTCTCCTTACTCGTTCTTCTACATTTTCCATATAACTTCTAGTAAGAGATTGTTCTAGGTCATCACTTAGTTTTTTTAATCCTTTAATTGGCTGAATCTCTAATACTTTAGGAGATGCGCCAAATTTAAAGGTGAGTCTTGTGCGCAAAAATAGAATAATCCAAATCATAATAACGGTAAGTAGAAGCAGCCATGCCATCTCATCTCTCCCCTTCCAATTAACGGCATTATCTAATTTATAAAGATTAAATTAGAGATTAATAATACGAACTTTATTATGTAAAGTTCCGCCTTTACATTTTTTTAATATTTTATTAATATTAAAACATTTAACTAGAAGCTTATAAAAAATACACCACTAATGGCTAAGTGGTGTACGCATAAAATAATATGTGTAAATTCTTAATTCCCTTGTTATGGGAATTAAGAATTGGTATAATCACTCTATTCTTTTAGCATAAATAATATAACGCTGCGGTGCATTGCCAACAAAGCGAAATGGATAGCATGTTGTCAGGATAAGTTCTTCTTGTGTATCATCTAGTGTAATAATTGATTGATCATCGGCCTCGACTATTTTAGTGGCAGTGATTTGATAAGAGAATTCTCCATATGGTAAAACAATTTTAAGCTCGTCGCCTATTTCTAATTCTCCTGCTCTCCTAAAGACCGTATCACGATGGCCCGATAAGACGATTTGTCCATTTTCATCTGGATAGAAGCTGCCTTTATAATGTCCAACCCCTTTTTCCAAATCATCTGGATCTGTTCCTTCTACAATTGGTAATTCCCCATCAATTTTGTCGATCTTTAATAGTCCAACAGCATCTCCAATAGATGGGACAAAACGTTTACTTTCTTTATCCACCCACTTTTCATTCCCTTTGTTAATGGCTGCCTTAGCTTCGGATAAAGAATTCTTAGTTTGCGCTTTCGTATCCATAATATTCCAAACGCCATATCCAATAAAAAGTACTCCACCTAATATAAGCAGGAGGGATAACCATCTAGTCCACTTCATATCATCCTATGCCTTTCTTTTATAGTTTATTAAAACAACTATTTCTTATTACGAACAATACTATTGCTACTTTGATTAAATTGTAAGCTATTGTTACAGTATCTGGCAATAGCTTTCCTTCTCTACTATTGTATAAATGGTAATTACTTATACTAAAGATAACTTAATCATGTGAAATTTATATTAGTCAATTGTAAATTTATCAATTGAAATAGAGAATTTCGTAATCTATTAATGTCTATTAAAAAAAGGACCACATGTAAATGAACGATGTGATCCAATACTATCTTTATTTAGAAACAGCTATCGCTTCTGCTATATTTGCAGCGTGATCTCCTACTCTTTCTAGATTGCTAATGATATCGACAAAAACAATTCCTGCATCCCCACTACATTTTCGTTCATTCAAGCGACTGATATGCTTTTTTCGATATCTTTTCTCCATTTTATCAATCTCTTCTTCATTCGTAATAGCTTTTTTAGCAAGCTCCTTATCATTTGCAAAAAAGCTTTCATATGAAGTTTTTAGCGTTTCCACTGTAAAATCATACATTTCTTCTAATTCTACTTTTGCATCTGCTGAAAATTCTACTTTTTTATTGATTTTATACTCTACAAGCTCTACGATATTTTCCATATGATCCCCGATTCTTTCAATATCTCTAATAGAATCAACTAAAATAGAAAATTCTTCACTTTCATGAGGTGTAAGAGCTTTAGATGAAAGTTCGACTAAATATTTGGTAATTTCTTTATCTAAATTATTTATCCCTTGTTCGTATTGCAGTGCTTTTTCTTTATATTTCTTTTCTCCAGTCTGCAAATATTTAAATGTTTCTTCTAAACCTTTTATCGAGAATTCCTTCATTCTCTCTAGCTCTTCCTTTGCTTGTCCTAAAGCAATCGAAGGAGAATGCTCAATAAATGTTGTATTTAAGTGCTGAGGCTTCGTAATAATTGCTCCATCGTCTCCAGGAATTAACTTTGTCACAAGCCAAGCTAGTGCAAAGATAAAAGGAAATTGAATAATTGTATTGGATACATTGAATATCCCATGCGCAAAGGCAATTGTCATTGGTTCATTTAATCCAAGAACACCCTGTAAATACGAAATAAAATGCGTAAATGGCACCAAAATTATTACAAATATCACTGTTCCAATAATGTTAAAGAGTACATGCACCATCGCAGCTCTTTTTGCAGCTACAGAAGCACCAATGGCAGCAAGAATTGCTGTAATTGTTGTTCCGATATTATCTCCAAATAATACTGGTAAAGAGGCTTTCAGCGATATAGCATCGGTTGCAAATAACTCTTGTAAAATTCCAATAGTGGCACTAGAACTTTGAACAATTAATGTTAATACTGTTCCAACTACTACTCCTAAAATTGGATTGTTACTCATATTTACTGTTAATTCATGAAATGCTTCTAAAGAACGTAACGGCTTCATGCCTGTACTCATTAATTCTAATCCATAAAACAATGCTCCAAAACCAAATACAACTTGTCCTAATGAAGTAATTTTTGTATTTTTAAAGAAGAATAAAAGAACAGCACCCGCTGCAATAATTGGTAAGGCATATGCTCCAATATCAATTCCAATAATAAAAGCCGTAACCGTCGTACCTATATTTGCCCCCATAATAACCCCAATGGCTTGGCGTAAGGTCATGAAGCCAGCACTTACTAATCCTACCGTTATGGCTGTTGTTCCTGAGCTGGACTGAATTAAGACCGTTACAAAAATCCCAGCCAATACTCCCATAAACGGGTTTGTCGTAAACCGGTCTAAAATTTCTTGAAGACGATCACCTGCAGCATTCTGCAAACCATCTCCCATATATTTAATACCAAAAAGAAATACCCCTAACCCTCCAAGAAACTGGAAGATCATCTCTTGATAATTTATTTCCAAATGTTTGTCCCCCCTAAATCCTTATACTGTTAAGACAGATACCAAGTTATCATAACAACACTCGACAAGAATTTACACTATCCTTGAATATTATTTACATGAAATTAATATCGTTTACGAAAAATTTACATTTTATTTTTAAAAGAATAATTGACATTTTTTACTTTGTTTAAAACACAGAGAAAGCGTTTAATATATAAATCCATAAAAAATTCGGTTTTTATCCAATTCCTCTTGAAATGTTTTATGTTAAGATAGTAATGTTTTTCCTTATAGATTTCAGGAAAGAATTATCTTGCAAGGAGCGTAATACCATGATTGATAAATTAAAACCAATTCCCTCTTTATCTTCTAATTCCGTATTCTTAGCCGCTTTATTGGGAATGGTTGGCGGCTTTTTAGATGCGTATACTTTTATTAGCAGGGACGGCGTATTCGCCAATGCGCAAACAGGGAATATTGTTTTGTTTGCAGTGAACGCAGCAACTGGCGAATGGAGAGAATCCCTTCATTATATTCCCCCATTAATAGCTTTTGTTTTAGGAGTGCTAGTCTCAGAAATTGTGAAGATTCCTTCTTTAAGAGAGATCTTATACAGCTATAGACGGTCGATTCTAATATTGGAATGTATTGTTTTAATTATCGTCGGCTTCTTGCCGGCATCTGTACCAAACATTATTGTGACAACAAGTATTTCCTTTGTATCATCCTTACAAATATCTACTTTTAATAAACTCGATAAATGGGCCTATAATTCTACAATGACTACAGGTAATTTACGAACTGCGACGCAAGCGGCTTATGCTGCTTTTATCAAGCAAAGTCAAGAGGCAAGAACCCAATTTAAAGAGTTTTCCCTTATAATCGGCTCTTTTATTTTCGGAGCGTTACTAGGAACGTTTACAACCTCTCAATTTGGCACTAAAGCTATCTGGATATCTGCCATCATTTTAATTATTGCATTAGTTCTCTATCATAAAGATAAAGGATATATTCGTAAGCGTTGTGCAAAATAATTAATGTGAAATAAAAGGAGAAAGGCTGATTATTGGCAGCCTTTCTCCTTTTTATTTGCTATTCATAAGGCTATATAGTTCTTCCCATCTTCTTTCCAGCCCTTCCTTTTCCGATAAAAATTGTGCTAAGCTCTCCCATTCCGTCTCTGTTTCTATTCTTCTCTCTACTTCTGATATCTCCTTCTCCAATTCTTCCAGTTCATTTGCCAAATCCACTAGATTAACGGCTGATTCGGTTCTTTGGCTTTTCTTAATCGGCTGCATCTTTTTTTTCGATGTTATTGTTTCGTCTATATGCACTTGTGTCCTTTTCCTTTCCTGTGACTTTTCTCGTGCATACGTATAATTTCCTTCATAGCATTGAATCTCTTGTGACTCAATCCAATAAATCTTCTGAAAAAGCTTATTTAAAAAATAGCGATCATGGGAAACAGCCAGTATAGTACCATCAAAATTCTCAAGAGCGTCTTCCAATACTTCACGAGAATCAATATCTAAATGATTCGTTGGTTCATCTAAAACAAGCAGATTAATTTCTTGATGCATCAGCTGGGCTAATCGTAGCCTCATTCTTTCTCCGCCACTTAAATTGGCAGTCTTTCGAAAAACAGAATATCCATAAAAGAGAAATTGCGCTAAAATATGTCGTGCCTCCCCTTCTGTCACAGATACTGCATTTCGAAAAGCCTCGATAACTGTTTCTCCTTCCATTTCTGTTAAGGTATGCTGAGAAAGATAACCGATTTTAACATTACTTCCAATCTTGATTTCTCCTTCATCTGCCTTGATTTGCTGAAGAATCATTTTTAATAAAGTTGATTTCCCTGTACCATTCTCTCCAATAATAGCTGCCCTATCCTTGTAGTTAATCTTTATCTGTACATCTTTAAATAGGATTTGCCCTCCAAAACTTTTTGAAACATTGCGAAGTTGAATTACGTCCTTCCCACTTCGATCACTTGATTCCATTTCAAAATTCATTTTCTTTCTATTAATAATTGGACGGGCTAATTTTTCCATCCTCTCTAAAGCCCGTTCCATGTTTCGCGCACGCTTATGAAGTCCTTCATTAGGCGGGTTGGCACGATTGGCCCATTCGCGCAAGCGTTTAATCGCTTCCCTCATTTTCTTGATTTTCTTTTGCTGTTCCTCGTATGCTTGAAATTCTCTTAAAAGCCTTTCTTCCTTTTCCTTCGTAAAATTAGTGAAATTAGTATGATAGGTCGTTACTTCTCCATCCTCTAAATCGATAACTTTTTGAATTACTTCATCTAAAAAGTAGCGATCATGTGAAATAAGTAAAATGGTTCCACTATAATCTTGAAGAAACCTTCCTAGCCACTCCACTGCCATTAAATCTAAATGGTTTGTCGGCTCATCTAATAAAAGGAAATCTGGTTCTTCCAGAAGAATCATGGCTAAACCAATTTTAGTTCGTTCTCCTCCACTTAAATCTCCATATTTTTTGTTTACTAAATGCTGAATATTTAACCCGTTTACAATCTTTTCAATCTTGGCATCCATCTCATACCCGCCAGCATTTGTAAAAAATTCTTGCAGTTTTCCATACTCCTCGATTAAAAGCTGTAATTGGCTTGGAGAGTTGTCCTTCGCCATTTCCTGCTCCATCTGTTTCATCTTCTCTTCGATGATAACTAGATTTGAAAATGCTTGCTTTAAAACATCTTTTGCCATCCATTCTGGTTTAAATTCTGGTATTTGTTCTAAATACCCAATTTTCATGCCTTTTTTCCAATGTATTTGCCCAGCATCTGGTGTTTCCTTCCCAGCTAGAAGCCTAAACAAGGTTGTCTTGCCACTTCCGTTTCTGCCAACAAGACCTACTTTTTCCTTATCCTTGATCTCTATAGAAATATCTTCAAATATCGTGTTTCCTCCATACATTTTCGCTATCTTATTTACGCTGCAAATAATCATTTTACCGCTCTCCTTTGTTATGATTATCTCTTTTCCCAACCTCTAAACGGACGATTCCAGTCCATTTAAAGCAACACAAAAAGCCATGGAAAAACAATTTCTCCATGACTTATCTGCTATAGAAAAGACCTATCCTCTTTTCTATCCATATAACCTGCTACATCTATGGCTATAAAAAATTTCCATGTACTTTTCTAAAGACTTCTGATTTTCGAAAATCCATGCAAAAAGGAGCGCATGAAAATGCACTCCTTTTACCGTCCATATAGATGTGGGTAAGAGATGTTTTCACCGTTTTAATTTGCTATTTAGTTGTTTAAAAAAGGGCACACTTATCCCGTTAACAACTACAATCGCAAATTTCGCACGGTTAATATAGAGACTTTCCATCATATAACCTTGCACTAAAACGGTTGAACTTAACATCCTTTCCCACCTCTTTTCTTTGTATGATAAATTTATTATACCTTTATCAGACATACTTCACAAGAAAAATCAGTAAACTTCGAATCAAAATAATATTCACTAATTTATCAAGTATCTTTCTATCGAAGATGCCTTCTTGTTAAAAGGCAAGGCAGTCGATATAATAATATGAAAACAACGTTGTTATTTTTATTTATGAATGAATCGGAGGGGTGAAGATGAGTGTCACCATTAAAGATATAGCTAAAAGCGCGGGAGTAAGCTATTCCACTGTTTCAAAGGCACTTCGCGATAGTCCATTAGTAAAAAAACCTACGAAGGATCTCATTATGGCAGTTGCTAAGGAATTAGGTTACCAACCCAATATTGCAGCAAGAAGCCTCGTTTCCAAAAAATCTTTTACTATTGGTGTTGTTTGGCCTACCATTGAACAAACCGTTCTCTCAAAGCTTATTACAACTATTAACAAGGAATTGGAGGAGCTTTCTTATACAACATTGATATCTATAAATGAAGTAGAGTCTGCTTTAAAAATCTTCAGCCGCTATCAAGTAGATGCCATACTAGCATTTGATACTAGTCAATCCATTGTTTCTTCTCATTCAGCTGTTCCTATTGTTATGCATGGACTAGCAAATAAGCAAACGCCTTATCCTGTTATTGATGTAAATCGCCAAAAAGCAACTTATCATGCGGTACAATATCTTCATAAGATTGGTCATCATTATATTAGCTATATTGGAGATGTAGAAAGTGATGAACTGCAAAAAGAAAAGGTCAAGGGTTTTGAAGAGGCGATTTTAGAGTTAGAATTACCGACTTTTTCTTTTCAAAAAATACGAGTGAATAATTTTGATCAATATGACGGTTATGAGGCTGCTAAGCAATTACTTACTTTACCTAAACGGCCAACTGCCATTCTTACAGGAAGTTATGATCTTGCGCGCGGTGCTCTTCAAGCTATTTCTGAATCTAAACTATCCATACCAAATGATATTTCTATTATTAGTTATGATAACTTTCCAGCACTAGAGCATTTTGATATGCCCTTATCGACAGTCGGAGTTCCATTAGACAAAATTAGTAAAAAAACGATTGAAATATTGATGAAAGTGATTAATGACGAAGAAGTAGAAACTAAAATTTTTATGGAACCAGAATTAAAAATTACAAATTCCTGCACAAATTATCCTAGATAAAAAGAGGAGACTTCTATGAAATTAGAAATTTCCTCTTACAAACTATCACTTTATCTAAAATCTCACCAATGAATCTAGTTTTACCGGCATGCCAGTTTTTATAGAAATATTTCCGGCAATTCCTGTTAAGATAGATTTCACGCCGTCAATATGGGTGGCGGCACGATGAAACCGATCCTCGATTGGTTCCCCAAAAATGTCTCGAAGTAAAACAGGATCTCCACCGCCATGCCCCCCTTCCCCCTCATTAATCTCTACCTCATAAGGCTTTCCTAGCATTGGATGAACAGTTATACTCATGGAGGATAGCGCCCCTTCCTCCTCTTTATTCCCACCAGAATTAACATACGATTTTTCGATTACTTTCATTTCAATTCTTCCTTTTGTTCCATTAAAGGCAACATTAAACCCTTCCCACGGTGCATAAGCATGTAAAGAGTACGTAAGAATTGCTTTGTTTTTAAACTTAGCTATTAATCCTAATGTGTCTTCGGTGCTAATGCCATCTCCAAACACACTTTGATCTCGCTGATACCCATCTTCTTTTTCGGCATTCAGATACATTTCCTTTAAGTGTTCATTTTTTTCTAAGTGTAAGGCAAAATGATCCGATATTGCATATTTACTGCCATAAGCTCTTTGATAAAACTTAGTTTCCCCACGTTTCTCCGCATTTTCTCTTCCATAAAACATCAAGTCCCCCATTGCTAAAACAGTATCTGGATAGGACTGCAGCCAGAAATTAACAAGATCAAAATGATGGGTTGATTTATGAACAAGCAAGCCGCCACTATTCCGTTTATCTCGATGCCATCTTCTAAAATAATCTGCTCCATGCTCTGTATTCAGTAGCCATTCAAAATGTACAGCATGCACATCTCCAATTACTCCATCTTCAATTAATTCTCTAATTTTGGTATTATGGGGAGCATAGCGATAGTTAAAAGTTACTCGTAGTTTTCTATTTGTACGTTTCACTGCATCTAAAATAGACTGTGCCTTTTCTTCATCAATCGTCAATGGCTTTTCTGTAATAACGTCACATCCCAATTCCATCGCCTTTATAATATATGTATGATGGGTGCGATCCATTGTTGTAACAATGCAGTAATCTGGGGTTTGGTCTTTCAGCATTTGTTCAAATTGATCTGCTGTATATGTTGGTACCTTTTTATAATTATACTTTGATTCTAATAGATGGTTGGCATAAGCCATTCTCGTTTGATTTAAATCACAAAAACCTACTAAATCGGCCGTATCTCGAAAATCCCGCGCTATTGCTCCATAAAAAAATTCTGCCCGTCCACCTGTACCAACTAATGCATATGTTTTCTTCTTCATGATTTTTCCTCCTTATTGTTTAACCATTTTGCTTATTGCCTAACATAAACTAAATGAACTCTTTTTTGTTTTTAGCCACATCAATAATCATCAGAAACTTTGCATATACGGAACACACACAAAGAAAACGATTACATTTTATAGATAAATAATGAAGCTATCTGATGTGCACCATCTACAATTGAGGATATCAAAAAATAGAGAGAATAACCAAAATAACAACGTTGTTATTTTGATTATAAAGGAACTATCCCTAAATATCAATCTTCTAAAAGTATCCTTTTGTCATATCCTTAAAAAAAAATACAACATAGTTAAATTGCTAGCTCCTAATACTACTTGGTTATTAGGAGCTATAATCATCATATTTAGGACTTTATTATTTTGTAGCTATATGCCGGAATTTTATATGTTCCCTCCTCTAACTTTTTCTTACTTTCCCATTCCCAACTATTTTCTGGTACGGTTATTTCACCAGTTCCTCCATCCATATTTATCGCAAACCAGTAGGTGGCATTCCCTCCAACTCTCGGGATAAGAACCGTTCCAGGAGTGGCTTTTATTTCCCTTTTAATAGCTGCTGTTTCTGCATAATGTTGAATTAATGCCTCAAGCATTTCTTCTCCTGATTTGCCAAGTGGCAAACTGCCAAGCATGACTATTTTCCCTTTGCCCCTTTTAGTCTCTTTGATAAATGCCCTTCCAGCACCAAGTCCTTCTTTGATTAAGCCAATATTTCCTCCTTTATCAGTATTAAAAATTGAGCTCCATAAGCCTAACTCTGCCGTGATTCCAAACGCTTCCCCTATTGTATTCGTTCCATCTAATGGATTTGTAAATAAAGCCTCCGTCCCTGCTGCCTTTTCGAGCTCGCCAAGTGCACAATTCGTATGGATAGTATGTTCACCCGTACGTCCTCCGGTAAGGGGGCCGACAATCCATATTCCTCCTTTTTCAACAAATGTTTCAGCTCTTTTTATATATTCTGTTGAAAGATAAGGAATAAATGGGGTAAACAATATTTTATAATCGTCTAAGTCTGTTTTTTCCATAATCAAGTCACGTTGAATCCCTAAAGAAAGGAAGCGTTCATAAAAACTCGTTAACATCTGTTTATATTGAACTCCATTAAATGGCTCTGTTTGAAAATAGGCTTTAGCCCGGTCCGAATAGCAAATCGCCACCTCTGCTTGCTTTGGCTTCGTCCGAAGCAGAAGCGGTTCTAATTCTTTTCGAATTCGTTCTACTTCTAATACATTTTTATAACCAATTGTTGGTTTTCCCCAAGCACTAATAACAGAACTATGAGAAATCTCACAACCGCTTCGCTGTTGCCTCCAAAGCCAGTAGCAAAAACCTTCAGCTCCTGCAGCATAAGCATATGCTGCTTCTGCCTGCAAATAACCATCTAAATGTGGGTTTGCATATCTTTCCAGTGAGGCACTAAAAGAAGTACTTGTTTCCATCAGCCAAAATGGTCTATCTTTCTTTATATTTCTATACAAATCACACAGCATCATAAAGGAACTAGCATTTTCCTGGACCGCATATGTATCAAAAGAGGCAAAATCTAGAGTTTCAAACAACAATGCTTGATCCAGATCAAAAAAGACTGTTGCATTATGTGTAATAGGCGCATTTGAATGTTGACGAATAATAGCTGCTTGCTCTGTTGCAAACTCTGCTATTTTCTCATGTGTGAATAATTTATACATTGTTGATAAAGATGCGTTATGCAAGAAAGGTGTTTGTTTAGGCTGTGGAATTTGTTCAAATGTTTGATAGTATTGGCTCCATATTTGTGTGCCCCATGCTACATTTAAATTTTCAATCGTTTCATACTTTTGTTTTAGCCAACGATGCCATTCAGATTTACAAGTATCACAAAAGCACTCTCCAACATGACATTTAAATTCGTTATCTAACTGCCAGGCAATGATACCAGGCAACTCTCCTAACTCCTTTGCCAGTGTCTCCGTAATAATGGCTGCCTTTTCACGAAAATAGCCATTATTTGTACAAACGTGCTGCCTTGCTCCATGGCTCATAATAGTACCATTTTTATCTACATGCATACGTTCTGGATGTTGATAGGACATCCAAATTGGTGGTGTTGCAGTCGGTGTGCAGAGGATAGTATCAATACCATTATCTTTCAATTTCTTAATCACTTCTTTCAAAAAAGATACATTCATATTTCCTTCTTCTTTCTCGATAAAGGACCAAATAAATTCACCTATACGCACCACATTAATTCCTACTTCTTTCATTAGTTGGATGTCTTCTTCTATAATTTTTTGATCCCATAGCTCAGGATAGAAAGCCGCACCATGATATAGCTTTTGCAAATTTATTTCCTCCTCTTTATAACTGTCTGCTAACAATAAGTGTATAAAAATTCGGATAGACATAAAATAGCTAATGACTGTCCATATGGCATCGTAGTCATCGGAATTTGGCGATAAAATTCCAGTGTTTCTCCCATTCCAGTTCCTACTGATACTTTTTGTAAAGCACCTTGTTCATTTATTTCTTGGATAATTGCCTGTACTGCCTTTAAAGCAATCTCTTTATATTCCGAGCCAATGTACCTTTTGTGAACTGCTTTCAATATTCCGTACGCAAAGCCAGCCGTGGCGGATGCCTCTAAATAGGAGGATCGGTCGGTAATCAAGGTATGCCATATACCTGTTTCATGTTGATATTCTTTTAATGTCTCTATCTGCCTAGTTAGTGTCTCTAATAAATATTCACGAAAGAAATCTCCCTTTGGCAGTTCAAGCAAATCGATTATTTCAGGAATAGCAATGGTAATCCAGCAATTACCTCGTGCCCATAGAGCCTCTGCAAAATGGTGATCCCCCTCAAACGTCCAGCCATGGAACCATAATCCTGTTTTTCGATCACAAAGATATTTTGTATGAATAAGAAACTGCTTTTTCGCTTCTTCTATATACATTTGGTTACGAAGCAATTTTCCAATTTTTGCAAGAGGTAAAACAGTCATCATTAGTGTATCATCCCATAGCTGATTTTTATTTTCAGGTCCATAGGTCATGTGCTGAAGTCCATCTTCTTTTGTCCTTGGCATTTCATATAGCACCCAGTCAGCCCACTTCTCTAAATAAGGTAAATACGTTTGATCCCTTGTATCTTCATAGAGGTATGCCAAGGTAAGCAGAGGCGCCATCGTATTGACATTTTTTGGTGGAACTCCCTCTTTTAATCTTCGGTAATACCATTCTGTGATTATTTGCTTTGCCTTTTGATCATTCGATATTTTCCAATAATTATAGATTCCATATAAGCCTACACCCTGTGGCCAATTCCATACTTCCCAGCTTTTATCATCCACCACAACTCCATCAAAATGTAGTAAGTACTCACCTGTTTGATCTTTAATACTCGCTAAATTCTCCATCAACTTTTCTATCGAACCAACCACTTTTTGTTTTTCTAACAAAAGTCCTGTATCAACCATCTCTTTCCCTCCATGTAAAGAATAAAGAAAATGTTCAGTTATAAAGATTTCTTTTCCCAGTGCTATTTCAAGCCACTTGTACTGATACCTTCCACAATATACTTTTGGAATAAGAAAAATATCAAAATAACTGGTAATAATGAGACAACAGACATGGCAAACATTGCTCCCCAATTTGATGCTGATTCTGTATCTAAAAATAATTTTAAAGCTAGGGAAACTGGATATAATTCTGCTTTATTTAAATATAAAACCGGATTGATTAAATCTTCCCATTTCCAATAAAACGAAAAAATAGCAGAGGTAGCTAACGCCGGTGTTATCAAAGGTAATATGATGCGAAAGAAGATACTAAAGCGGCCGCATCCATCTATTCTAGCTGCTTCATCTAACTCTACAGGGATGGTACGAATAAACTGGACAATTAAAAAGATGAAAAAGGCATGCCCAAAAAACTGTGGAACAACGATTGGTTTAAAACTATTTATCCAGCCTATTTTGGCAAAGATGATATATTGAGGAATCATTAATACTTCATGTGGAAGCATCATCGTCACCATCATGCATGCAAACCAAAAGCTTTTGCCTTTAAACTGAATTCTCGCGAATCCATAAGCGATTAGCGCAGACGAAACTACCGCGCCAATGGTGGAAAGTCCAACAATAATCAAAGAGTTTTTAATAAAAGTACCAAAGGACTGTCCAGCAATTCCCTGCCATCCATCTGCATAGTTGGTCCAAATAAATTTTTCCGGAATAAGCGAATGAGCAGTAACAAAGATAGAAGAACTTTCTTTAAAGGAGCTCACAATTAACCATATGACAGGATAGAGCATGATAATAGCAATGATGCTAGTAATCAGATGAAAAAGTATTTTTTTCGGTCTGATTTTTTTCCTTTTCTTTTCTATTGTTGGCCTGATGTCTGGTTCGATAACATTATTTGTTGCTTGTTTAATTGTCTCCACCTTTATTAATCCTCCTTTGACTCGTAATAAACCCATAAGGATGATGTTTTAAATAGAATGAGTGTGGTGAGACCTACGATAATCAACATTACCCAGGCCATGGCAGATGCATATCCCATTTGGAAAAAGTTAAATGCTTTTTGGAATAAATAAAGCGGGTATAGTAAAGTACCATCTAAAGGACCACCCTCCCCTTTTGAAATAATATAAGCTGGTGTAAAAGTCATAAAGGCAGATATTGTTTGCATGACTAAATTAAAGAAAATAATGGGGCTTAAGAGTGGTAATGTGATTTTGAAAAATTTGCGAATGGCATTTGCGCCATCTACACTTGCCGCTTCATAGTATGTTGGCGGAATATTTTTTAGCCCTGCCAGGAAGATAAGCATGGAAGAACCAAACTGCCATACAGCAAGTAGAATCAATGTCCATAACGCGCTTGTAGGATCTTGATACCACAGAATTTTCTTATCAATCCCCATAAAGAACAATAACGCATTGATTACTCCTTCGTTTCCAAAAATATTACGCCACATAATCGCAACTGCCACACTACCTCCGATAATCGATGGAAGATAAAAAAGTACGCGGTAAATCCCTATTCCTTTCATGTTTTGGTTTAAAAGCATCGCTACAAATAAAGCAAACATTAAACGAAGAGGAACGCCTGCAAGTACATAATAAAAAGTAACACTTAATGATTTCCAAAACTTTTCATCTCCAAAGAACATTTCTTTATAATTACCAAGCCCTATCCATGTCGGGGTTGTAAATAAATCATAATTAGTAAAGGATAAGTATAAGGAAATAAGCATCGGCACAACGGTAAATGTCGTAAATCCAATAATAAATGGTGATATAAAAGCGTATCCGGATAAATTATCTTTTAATGCACGTGATTTCATTTCGAATCCAACTCCTTTCTAATCAGAAATAAAGCACGAATCATTCAAAATAGAACTTTTCGTGCATATGTTTTTTGCCTAGTTCAAGTTTTACATATTATGATTTAACGAAATTATGTGCTTCAATAGTGTGGTTAAGCAGCTCCCTATTTATTTCTTCCTAGAATTTCATTTGCTTGTTCTCTAAATTTCTTTGCCCCTTCTGCTGGCTTAATTTGTTTAAATAATATTTGATCAGAAACATCTTTCAGTGATTTAATTACTTCTGCGCTTCCAATTGGATCTGGCGGATCTGCCTCGGTTGCATGCTGTGCCGCAGCTTCCACATATTCGACAATTTTTGTTTCTGACTCGCTTAACTCTGGCTTGATTGCCTCAGATACTTCAGTAGAAACTGGTACCCCTCTTTCTCCTTTAATCAATTTATTTGCTTCCACATTATTCACAAAGTAATCAATAAATTTTGCTGCCTCTTCTTTTACCTTCGAACTTTTCGGAATAGAGAATAACATACTTGGTTTTAAGAATAAGGCACTTTCTTGTGCTGGAGGGAAGTTAATAGTAAGTGAATCATCGGTTAATTGAGAAAATGCTAAGTATTGATTAGAGTAATTCCATGTAAATCCAGTAGCACCTTTTACAATAAAGTCATCTTCCATCCCTTTTATTTGTGCTTGTTCATCTGGAGTTGGCGATGCATCTGCCTCGATTAAGCGCAATTGTCTTTCAAAGTAATCAATAAATAATTGATCATCCTTGTAAGCTAACCCTGTACCATCTTCCTTATAAAAACGCTCCCCTTGTGTTCTTAAATAATATGGGAAGAATACATCTGGGGGATGCATCCCATTCGAACCATAGATTCCTAGTTTTTCTTGTAGCTGCAAGGCTGTTTTTTCGTAGTCATCCCATGACCAAGTTTGGCTGTCAAACTCAATTCCAGCCTCTTTTAATAAGCGATCATTTGAAATAACAGATAATACGTTCACACCTGCAGGTAACCCATAAAGGCTATCATCAATTTTTCCTCCTGAAATATTATTTTCAGGAATATTTGCTGTATCTATTGTTCCATTTTCAAGATAAGGTGTTAAATCTTCCAATTGTCCTTTTTCTCCATACTGAGATAAATAGGCCATATCCATTTGAATTACATCAGGTAATTGGTTTGCTGCAGCCTGCGGAGCTAGCTTTTTCCAATAATCATCCCAGTTAGCAAACTCTGGCTCGATGTTCACGTTAGGATTTTCCTTCTCATACATCTCAATAACTTTTGTTGTGTAATCATGACGAGGCTGTCCACCCCACCACGCAAACCGGATGGTAATCTTGTCGCTGCCATTTTTTCCATCTGATTCGTTACTGCTAGATGCACTACAACCGCTAAATGCTGTTACCACAAACAGACTTAAGGCTAAAATGAGAATCTTCCTCACCAAATCCCCCTCTTCCTTCTTTATTGTAAGTGCTTTCATTATGATTCTAATTGTTATTATCACATGATGGAATATAAAAAATAGAGAAATCCTGTTTAAAAAACAGAGGTATTCATTTTAGAAAATCCATCAGTAAAAAAGCTCCTCATCTCTTCTTTCTCAAAGAGATGAGGAGCTTTTCTACCGTGCGTTCTTATATTCAGAAGGAGTATAGCCAGTATGTTTTTTAAATACCTGGCTAAAGTATTGCGGATTATCGCCGAATCCAATCATTTCTGCCAGTGTTAGTATTTTTACATCATCCGTCTTCTGAATTTCTTCCATTGCCTTATTCACTCTCATTTTCGTCACATATGTCGAAAACTTTTCCCCTGTTTCTTGCTTAAATAATTTGCCTAAATAATCTGCATTCATATAAACCTGTTTGGCAACCCACTTTAAGGAAAGGGCTGGATTGCTTAATTCACTATTAATTATTTCTTTCATTTGCTCGATTATATGCGACTGAGAAGATTTATGTTTTTCATAATAGATAAAGGTGATTTCCTTTGTATGATGGAGTAGAAACTCCTTCATGGCCTGAATACTATCCACTTCTAGTAAATAGGTGATTTTCCCCATATAGTCAGACAGGCTTTTTGCACAGCATGCTTGGATCATGGTGAGAAAAAGTTGAATAACATAGGTTCTTGTCAAATGAATTGGATCTCTTTTAACCGCAATTTGCTGGAATATATCGTCCATCTCTTGCTTTACTTTGTTCCAATTTCCTGATTTTATTTCTAAAAACAATGGTAAATCCCCAAATTCCAAGTTATTTATTTCCTGTTCCTGCTGAATATCTTTTTTTGTTATTATGCTTCCCTCTCCTAAATAAAAACGATGACTTAGACATTCAAGCGCTTCTTGATAAAGTTTTCGCGTTAATGTAATAGGACCTGCTCCACTCACGGCAACCGTCATATCCATTTCGTAGACAGCATAGAAATTTTTACGGATCTCTTCAATTCTCTCTTGTAATTCTTCCTGTCCATTATTTTCATCTACTAGAAACAATATATATTCTCCGATATTAGACGAAAAAATGGGTGATCCAAAAATGTCGCTTCCAACATTCTCTAACATAAATAAATGTTCATAGTTAAAATCTCCTTCGAGATGAAACAGCACAACACAAACTTTCTTATCTTCTAATCTAGTATGAAAAATTCTCTGATAATAGGCTAAAACGTTTTTTTCTGATTTTTTACTAGTAACAAGCTCTGTCAGCAATTGCTTTTTTACAAAAGGCTGCACAGTATCCATTTTCTTTTTCATTTCTAGCAAGTAACGCTTTCTTTTTTCTTTAATCCGAATTTCACTAATCGTCTGTTGGATCGCTTCCATAATTTTCTTTTCGTTACAAGGCTTTAATAAATAATGTTTAACTCCATACTCCATTGCTTTTTTCGCAAAATGAAATTCGGAAAATCCAGATAGAAGGATAAAATGGATAGAAGGATATTCCTTTTTAATTTTAGAAACTAACTCAATGCCATTTAATCCCGGCATCTTTATATCACTAATAACAATATGAGGCTGTAAATTTTTAATTAATTGATAGGCTTCTATCCCATTGGCAGCCTTACCCACGAGCCTTGTATGTAACATATCCCAGTCAATAATACTAGAAATGCCATCTAAAATGATTTTTTCATCATCTACTAGAATTACCCTATACATGTTCTCACCGCCATTTATTTGGAATAATTAGATGTACTTGTGTTCCTGTTCCTCGTTTACTTTTAATTATTAAACCAAATTCCTCACCGTATAGAAGCTTTATCCGTGAATCAATATTATAGAGGCCGATTCCAGTTCCTCTTGTTCTTACTTCCTGCTTTCTAACTTTTGCTAATAATTCCTCCTCCATTCCTGGTCCATTATCCTCTACTGTAATATGCAAATTATTTTCTCTAAGAACAGCATGGACCGTTATTTTGCAAGGCTCTATCATCTGTTCGAGTGCATAATGAATAGCATTTTCTACGAGCGGCTGAATCATCAATTTAGGTATATAGCAATTCTTCGTCTCTGGAGGTATCATTTTATGAAAAATTAAGCGGTCACCATATCGATATTTTTGTATTCTTATATAATGATCTACAATAAATATCTCCTCTTCTAACAGAACTGCATCATTTTTTGCACTAATGGCATTCCGCAATAAGTAACCCAATGACTCCACCATACTGGAAATATCAGTTTGCCGATTCATCTTTGCCTGCCAATTAATCGATTCCAATGTGTTGTATAAAAAATGGGGGTTTATTTGTGCCTGTAATGCTTTAAATTCTGTATCCTTAATTAATAATTGTTTCTCATAGTTTTCTTTGATTAATGTATTAATACGTTCAATCATCAAGATAAAATGATCAGTAAGAATGCCGATCTCATCTTTCGCTTGCATAGGCTGCAATGTATTTTTTATGGATAAATCTCCTTTTTGGACATTTTTCATCGCAGACACTAACTGTTCTATCGGCTTTGTCAGTTTACTAGAAAAAACGATTGCCATAAATAAAACAACTAAGTTCAGCAAAAAGAAAATCGCCAGCATAGTGTATTTTGTTGTTTGCACTTTTGCAATAATCGAATCAAATGACACAATATTCCAATAAACCCAGTTAACATAGGAGGAAGAAGTATGGGTAATAAAGTATTTCTGACCGCCTATTGACTGAATTTCATAGCCGACCTTCTGATTCGGCAAATAGGGGATATTTTCTATTTCTTTGAATATTCCTTTATAAAAGAATTGATTATCTTCTCCGCTAATCATCATATTACTTGTCACTTTATTATTTTCTGATACACTGTCTTCTACAATTTTATCTACATTGACTTGAATAAGGAGTGTGCCTAAATTATCTAAACTCAAGTTCTGATGGGTTCTGATTTTGCGAATAGCAAAGATCTTATTGCTGTCTGTCTCTGTTACCCACTGATTAGCTCCTTTTTTTCTTTCTCCTATCTCGATCCATTTCTCCTTTTTGTTCGAAATAATGGATGATGTATACCCGCCAGCTCGATATTCCCTCCCATTAGCATCAAATATATGAATCGAATGTATATATTTTGAAGATCCTACATACTCTGTCAGCAGATCCCAAAGCTGATTATCCAGCTGATATCGCTGATATGGATTGGAATCCAGCTTTATTTCCGATAATATGGTTTGAATTTTATTATCTGTCATAAGGGAAAAGGAAACTTCCTCAATACTTTTTAATTCCTTTTCTAGTTGCTTGGATGACATATGCAATGCTTCTGTTGTCTTTTGATAATATAATTGATCATATACATGAAAGGCATATTGAAATCCAATTAATAAAAAGGATAGAGAACCAACCATTATGAATAAAATGGTTAACGTCAGCTTTTTCTTTATTTTTAACTGTCGGTATTTATTTAAAATAGATAAAATGAAATGTTTCATCGTTAACCCCTTTTCCTTTTAACCAATCCTTTGTTGGGTCACTTTCTTTAAACGATGATCAATACTGCCAAAAGCTTTGCACGCCAGCCAGGTAATAACAAATGCAAGGGTACTAATACTAAAGAATAGAAGAAGCGTTATATGAAGTGATGCCAGAAAAGCTATACTAAATACAGCCATAAAGATTCCTACTGTATGGGCAGGCCGTAGAAATCCGATAACAAATGCATATTTTATGCACTGTAACAACTTGAGATCGTAGTATGTATAAACTGGTAGAAGATATAAAAAAGTCGTACTAAAAAAAAGAAATAATCCAAAAATAAAAAAAAGAAGAAGTGTTGTGGGGCCATCCAATATACCAATAATCCGAAAATCCAAATAAAGCAACAAAAAAATAAGCATGAAAATCATCCCAAGAATATTACCTTTCCACCAATCTTGTTTATAGCTGGCCCAAAATAGAGGAAAAATGCGGATATCATTTTCCCCATTCACCCATTTTTTTGTAATGGAAAACAGAGCAATACTTGCTGGCATCCATCCAAAAAATCCCAATCCTAAAACTGTAAAGAAGATCCATAGTAAATTTACATAAGCTAGTCGCGTTACCCATTCACAAAACTTATAGACACCATTTGTTAAACTGTGTACCAATCTCCCATCTCCCTTATTATATTTTTAACTATTGTACACTAATTTTGTAAGCCTTTACATATACTAGTGTAAAGATAAGGAAAATCAATCGAAAAATTTCTATAATATCCCAATTCTAGAAATAATTAACCGGCTCATTTCACTCCTATCGGATACGCAATTGGTTTAAATCTATCCAATTGCGGCTATATCAAGTACAGAAAAGACAAGTCCAACAGGAGGAGAAAGAGGAAACATGGCTTCTACTAAATTAGCAATACATGAAACGTTAGAATTACATGAAGTACTGACGTTAAAACAGAGTTGTCTAGTAAAATCCTATGCATTACAATCCCTGGTTGAAGATGATACTTTAAAAGCAATTCTAGATAATGATGTATCCAGTTCAGAGAAAGCAATCAAAGAACTGCAGCAAATTCTAAAACAATAAAGGGAAGGTGATTAGAATGAGTTTCATGGATAAATTAAAGGCCACTGGAAAAATGAGTGATGAGTTAATTGCTACGGAGCTACTGGTTTCTGCTAAAGCAACGGTAAGAACGTACGCCGTTGCCTTAACAGAGACAGCTTCTCCACAAGTAAGAGAAATCCTTAAGAAACAACTCAATGAAGCGATTGACAATCATGCTAAAATCGCCAACTATATGATTAAAAATAATATGTACTATGCCTATGATGTGGATAAACAATTAGAGCATGATAAAGAAAAATTAGACCAATCATTAGAATTAGTAAAATAAATAAAAAAAGGAGATAAGTGATATAGTCAGCTTATCTCCTTCTTTTTTAAACTTTAAATCAATATTTTAATATTTGAGGTTTAAATATGTTTATAATAGGGTAAAGATGTTTTATTAAAGACTATTATTTGTGTAGTTTAGTATTTTTCATACTTAAATTGAATCCATGGGAGTAACGAAAATGAACACAATAATGTACATAAAGGACGAATTAAAAAATTTCATTAATGAGAATGGGAACACCTTCAATCAAAAATTACTGACAGAAGCAACAAACGTATCGATAAAAATTACTGATATATTAAATAAAGGCAATATTGATTTATTAAAAAACGCCAAAAAATTGATATTTTACACAGTAGATCAACAAGAGGCAGATTTAATTTCTTTTGCCAAAGTAGAAGGAATTGCATGGGCTAAACACTCTTTGACCTTAGAGTTAAAGCTAGAATGGGTTCAAGCCATCAGAAGAACATTATGGCATTTTATCAGAATGATTGATGAGGATAAGGATATCATTCATAATCGCGAGGATTATTATGGCATGGAAAAATTATTTAATGAAAAGATAGATCAATTTTTAAATAATTTTTTCCTTAGCTATACGCATTATAAAGATGAGATGCTGAATAAACAAAGAAAAATGGTTGAACATTTATCTGTTCCCATTATTCCTATTAAACAATCTATTTCCGTCTTACCATTAATCGGTACCATTGACTCGTATAGAATTAAAGTAATTGAGGAGAAAGTTTTAAACGATATATCAGATTCAAAAATCCAAACATTAGTAATAGATCTTTCAGGTACAGCAAAAATGGAAATGGATGTAATTGATTATTTTGAAAAAGTATTAGCTGGTATATCTATGATGGGTTGTAATGCCATCCTTACTGGACTAAGACCAGAGTTAGTAAAAAAAATGGTGCATGCCGGTATTCATTTTGAAAAAAATGCTGAAACTAGAGGCACCCTCCAAGAAACCTTAAAGAATATTCTTTAAGGTTTCTATTGAAAATACTGTAGATAGTAATCATCTGTAAATAGTGATCTGAATATAAGTTGAAATTCAACTCTTCAACCTGAATACACCTTGCTTCCTAAGAGGCGAAGGCTCGTTCGCTTCATACTGAAAGGATTCGGACATTCTAACAGCTTCTATGGAGGGCGACCGTGTATTTAGGTTTCTTTATTTTTGAATGGTATTTCCCCATGCAAATTTTTTAATTCTACTCCTATACTGCTAGGTTATATTTATCTCACCTGGCTGAATAGGATATAATACTCCATCCAATGTAAACGATATTCTCCCAGTTTCCTCTGATACAACAATCACTAATGCATCTGATATTTCACTTAACCCAATGGCTGCTCTATGTCTTGTTCCTAATTTATCCTTGCCGTTAAATTTACTTGCAGTTGGAAATATATTGCCTGCAGAAATAATCGAATCCTCTTCGATTAACACTCCCCCATCGTGCAATGGGTTTCCAGGATAAAAAATTGCTTCTAGTAAAGAAGCAGATAATTTTGCGTGTAAGGGGATTCCAGAATGAATCAATCTGTCTAAAGAATCCTTACGCTTAATAGCTATTAACGCTCCATGTCGTTTATCAGAAAGAGCTTGGGCGCTAGCAGTAAGGATTTCTAAATTCTTAGTATATGGCTTTAAATATAATTGTAAATAAAATGTAGCTGCACGATGATGAATACTTTTAAATAACTTATTTACTTCCTCAAAATCGTTTAAAATACAGCAATCTTTTTCATCCAGCGTATTTTTTAGTTCGCTAAGTTCCGCCTCTAAATCCTCCAATAATTGATGCATCTCCTGATTAAACTCATTAGGTAAATGGTTGTCTCCTTCCATACCAACACTCCCTTTTTTTGTTACCTTGTCCAGCTTTAATGAATTTATACAAGCAAGATAATCATTCAAAGGGTTTTGCATGATTGTATTCCCTTTTCGCAAATGATAGACTGATAGTTGAATATTACTTAGGGAGGCAAAATTTTACATATGAAATTTTGGACTTGGACTATTATAATTTTACTATCTGTTACCGCAATAGGAGTTTCTTCCTATTTTATTTTCCAATCATTATTTGACAGCAAATCCCCCATGCAGAAAGAAAACGACCGTCCAGTTGTAAAACAAGCTTCATCGGAGACAGAAGAAAGCTTTGATAAAGAACAGGTCAATACACCAGTCAATGAGGAAGTGGTTGTTCTGGCAGATGGCACAAGTGGACACACCTTTATTTCTAAATGGCATAATTTTTATAATGAAACATTAGGTTGGGGCAGACTGGAAACAACAAACTATGATAAACAAAAAGAAGCAGCTTTATCCATCCTTGAGGCTATAAAGAATATAAAGGTTAACAATGAGCAAATTAAGCAGGATATTAGTGATATTAGCACAAATGCTCAAATAGTGGCAGAGAAAGATGATCGTGTCGCCATGCGGAATCTGCATCGCTACTTCCACGATTTAGATATTTATTTTAATGGCTATAATTATGAGCAGACTTTTGGAATTACTGAATTTAGAGGGAACTAATCTTTAAGAAGTTCCACTCTCTTTCAGTTTTTTATATACATGTCATTGGGGTTCTTCACTTCATTATTATTTAAGTACTTTGCGAATTACCTTCTCTTTCCTTTTCGTGTATGGTGGAAAAAGAAACGGAATATCTACTTTAGTACTTTTCCTAAGGATACTTTTTTGATGAGAGAATGTTTTAAAACTGTATTTACCGTGATAAGCTCCCATTCCCGAGGCGCCTACACCGCCAAAAGGCAGACTAGGCGGGACAATGTGGGTTAACACATCATTAATACAAACACCTCCTGATGATAGGCAACGAATCACTTTTGCTTCTGTTTCCTTATTGTTTGTAAAAAGGTAGAGTGCTAACGGTTTATCCAGCTTCCTAATCGACTTCATTGCTTCATCTAGATTTGTATAAGTTAAAATAGGCAAAAGCGGTCCAAAGATTTCTTCTTGCATTGTTGCGGAATCCCACGTAGCATCCAGTAGCGTGGGTTCAATAAAACGTGTATCTCGATTGTTCTTCCCGCCAAAAAGGATGGTCTTCCGATCAGCTTCTAGCATTGCTATTAAACGCTGAAAATGTCGATCACTCACAATTCGGCCAAAGTCTTCTTTATCTTCAATCTCTTCTCCAAAATAGTTCCCTAGTGTCTTTTTCATTTCAGCAATCAAGGGTTCTTTAACTGACTCATGTACCATAATATAATCTGGTGCTACACATGTTTGTCCGGCATTTAACGTTTTTCCCCAAATAATACGTTTGGCCGCTATATTTAAATTTGCAGTCTCATCGATGATTACTGGACTTTTCCCACCTAATTCAAGCGTTACAGGTGTTAAGTGCTGAGACGCTGCTTCCATCACAATTTTCCCTACCTTCGTACTGCCTGTAAAGAAAATATAATCAAAATTAGCCTGTATCAATGCTTGATTCGTTTCTATCCCCCCTTCTACCGCACTAATATAGGCAGGCTCAAAGATATTATTTATCATGTCTGTTACAACAGCTGAAACTGTTGGTACAAGCTCTGAAGGCTTTAAGATCGCACAATTTCCTGCGGCGATGGCCCCAATTAAAGGCTCGATTAATAATTGAAAAGGATAGTTAAATGGACCGATAATAAGCACCGTTCCATATGGCTCATATACAGTTTTCCCCCTTGAAGGAAATAGACTCCATGTACTTTTTGCTTTTTGGGGCTTCATCCATCTCTTTAAGTGTCTCTTTGTATGACGAATACTCTGAAGTACAAAGCCAATTTCAGAGGCATAGGATTCAAAAGGATGCTTTCCCAAGTCTTTCTGCAATGCCTTTATAAGAAGAGGTTCTTTTTCTAAAATAGCATTTTTTAATTTTTCCAGCTGTTCTATTCGAAAAGCAAGGGGCAATGTTGCTTGCGTCGAAAAGAATGAATTTGTTTGTTCTAATCTTTGATTTACTTCCATTTTCTATTTACGCTCCCTTAATGGGTATTATTTTAATGATGAGTGTATCAAGTAATTCTTCCTATAAGCAAGTTTAAAAAAACACAGTTAAAAAATAACAACAAGGATTTCGTATAAGAATGATGTTTCTTACACGAAATCCTTGTTATAAGCTTTTATGTAGAACATTTAAAATAGTTCTCAACTCTTCTAATGGAATTTGTCCTGGTGCAGATGCCTTATTTGCTGCAGCAAATGTAATTGCAGACCCAAATACTTCTCCTGCCATCCTGCTCACAGCTCCTTTTCCTCCCATTGACATCGTGACAATCGGTTGATTGGGGGCTTCTTCCTTCATCGTAACAGTCGCATCTAATAATGCTATAACATCCTTAACTGATTTTGGCATGACCGCAATTTTGGGAATATCAGCACCTAGCTGGCGCGCCATTTGTAGGCGTGAAACAATTTCTTCCTTAGATGGTGTTTTGTCAAAATCATGATTAGATACGACAACGGCAATTTGTTTAGAATGGGCCATATTTACAACTTCTTTAATGGCTTCCGCCTCCATGAATAACTCTATGTCTAGTAAATCAATCAGTCCTGTTTCTAGCACACTTTTGTATAACGAGAAATATTCTTGCTCCTCTATTTGTCTTTCGCCCCCCTCTTTTGCTGTACGAAATGTAAATAGTAAAGGAATATTGCCAATTATTTCTCTTACTTGCTGCAGCATTTCTATTACCCTTTTTTTATTATTTATTTCTGTGAAATAATCTGCACGCCATTCAAGGATATCTATCCTCAGCTCCTTTAAGGCTGCTGCTTCTTCCCTTAGCTCTTCTTTTGTTCTACCAATAAGAGAAACACAAATTTTGGGGATTCCTTCTCCAATAATAACCTCTCTTACCTTTATGCTTTTACTCACCATTTTCCCCTCCAACAGCTTTCTTCTAAGTAATATCCAAAGAATCTATAATAGTATCAACAGTTTCCTCTACCTTGTTTCCATCGGTTGTGACTTTCAGATGGTGGTTCCTATAAATTTCTTTTCTCGCATTAAACAATACCTTTATTTCATCTTCAGTCTTTCCTTGCAGTACAGGTCTACTATCAATAATAAATGGGATTCTTTTTTTCCATGCCTCAAAGGACATATCGATATATATAACAATCCCCTTTTCTAGACAAACATTGCGAATATCTTCTTGTAGAAAAGCTCCTCCTCCAAGCGAAATCACTTTCCCCTTCTGTTCCGATAACGCCTTAATTAGTTCTTTTTCTTTTTTTCGAAAAAAAGCTTCTCCATAATGGCTAAAAATTTCTGGAATGGTCATGTTATACTTTTCTTCTATCTGATGATCAACATCCGCAAATTCGCGCTGAAGCTTTTTCGCTAATTCTTTTCCGATCGTCGTTTTTCCGACTCCCATAAACCCTATTAAAAAAATACTTTTCTCTTTCATTGATTCATTCTGCAGCATGAAATGAAGCCCCCTATAACTATATCCGGCAAAATCTTTCTTTTCATTATAAGGGAAATCGAGTCTATATCCTAGCAGATTATCGGAATAAATCTGTTTCATCTCACATATAATGCAGTGGATAAAGGCTAGCTTCTTTCGAAAAATCCGTTCTTCTTCTAACCTATATTCTCATTCATACACCTCTTTTCTCTATTAGCTATTTTTTCAATTTTCTAATCCTATCAAGTATTACATAGTTTTAATGGTTAAACGCAATTTGTAAATTACTATTTTAGAACTTATTTATAATTATTATAAAATTATATTGATTTTTTAATTATAGATGATATTATAATATACATATGCTAAAGAACTAAATTATGAGGTGATTTTTTATATGTCAAATAATCGATTAACGACTAGCTGGGGAGCACCAGTTGGGGACAACCAAAATTCTATTACTGCTGGCCATCGTGGACCAACATTAATCCAAGATGTACATTTACTTGAAAAATTAGCTCATTTTAATAGAGAACGTGTACCTGAGCGAGTTGTTCATGCTAAAGGGGCTGGAGCTCATGGATACTTCGAAGTGACAAATGACTTAACGAAATACACAAAAGCTAACTTCTTATCTGAAGTAGGAAAAAGAACTCCAATGTTTATCCGTTTTTCAACAGTTGCAGGGGAGCTAGGTTCTGCGGATACTGTTCGTGATCCACGTGGATTTGCGGTGAAGTTTTATACAGAAGAGGGAAATTATGATATCGTTGGTAATAATACACCTGTATTCTTTATTCGTGATGCCATTAAATTCCCTGATTTCATCCATACACAAAAAAGAGATCCAAAAACACATTTAAAAAACCCAACAGCTGTATGGGATTTCTGGTCTCATTCACCTGAATCTTTACATCAAGTAACTATCCTGATGTCAGATCGTGGTATTCCAGCAACATTACGTCATATGCATGGTTTCGGAAGCCATACTTTTAAATGGGTAAATGAAGAGGGAGAAGGCGTTTGGGTTAAATATCATTTTAAAACAGAACAAGGGGTTAAAAACCTGGATGTTAATTTAGCTGCTAAACTTGCTGGAGAGAATCCTGATTATCATACAGAAGATTTATTTAATGCAATAGAAAAAGGAGATTTTCCTGCTTGGACACTTTATGTGCAAATTATGCCATTAGAGGATGCCGATACGTATCGTTTTGATCCATTCGATGTAACAAAAGTATGGTCACAAAAAGATTATCCGTTAATCGAAGTTGGTCGTATGGTACTTGATCGCAACCCAGAAAACTATTTTGCAGAAGTGGAGCAAGCTACATTCTCTCCTGGAACATTAGTACCTGGTGTAGAAGTGTCACCAGACAAAATGCTACAAGGCCGTTTATTTGCTTACAGTGACGCACATCGCTACCGTGTAGGTGCAAACCATAATGCCCTTCCAATTAACCGTCCTCGCAACGAAGTAAATAACTATCAGCGTGATGGTCAAATGCGCTTTGATGGCAATGGCGGCGGTTCTGTTTATTATGAGCCAAATAGCTTTAGTGGTCCAAAAGAAACACCTGAAAACAAAACAACGCCATTTGCAGTATCTGGAGTAGCCGAAAGTGCAGCATATGATCATAATGATCACTACACACAAGCAGGAGATTTATATCGTCTAATGACTACAGAAGAACGCGAAAGATTAGTCGCAAACATTGTTGGTGCAATGAAGCCTGTAGCATTAGAAGAAATCAAGCTTCGTCAAATCGGTCACTTCTACAAAGCAGATCCTGAATACGGCACAAAAGTTGCTGAAGGCTTGGGTCTAAGTGTTCCCGAAACAGTAAAATAATAATAATTGGCGAAAAACCCTCTTTTTTGAGGGTTTTTCTTTTCTATTTGGAGGAGGTTGTAACACTAAAAAGATTACAACCTGTTGTTTGTTGATACAGTACCCCTTTTGAATTAGACACAAACGTATTTTTATGATAAATCTGTAGCAGTTATTTTGTCGGAATTATTTTCATTGCGGCATTTGCCTTAATGCTTGCTGCTTTTGGCATATAATTGCGAGTTTCGGCATTTTGCTTGTGATTCCGAACTCTTGCTTGCGACTTTCCGCTTTTTACTTGCGATTCCGAACTTCTTGCTTGCGACTTTCCGCTTTTTGCTTGCGACTCCGAACCTTTTGCTTGCGACTTTCCGCTTTTTGCTTGCGACTTCCCATCGTACAATCGATCCATTTCATCTCAATTATTTGATAATCCTTCAAGAAAGCGCTACTCTTAAAATAGAAAAACTATATTCTAACGAGGTGAAAAGATGGAATTATCAATCAATTCAACAAAGAAACTAAGCAATGGCGTAGAAATTCCGTATTTAGGTTTTGGCGTTTTCTTAGTAAAAGATCCAAAAGAATGTGAAGAAAGTGTCCTTACTGCCATAAAAAATGGTTATCGTTCCATTGATACCGCTACAAGATATGAAAACGAAGAATTTGTAGGCAATGCGATAAAAGCTGCTGGTGTCTCTCGTGAGGAATTGTTTATCACCACAAAAGTGTGGGTAACAGATTTTGGTTATGAAGAAACTAAGAAGGCATTTCATGAATCTTTAAAGAAGCTTCAGTTAGATTATTTAGATCTTTATCTTATTCACTGGGCTGCACCAGGATTTGAAGAAACATGGAGAGCAATGGAAGATCTTTATGAAGAAGGGTTAGTTCGCGCAATTGGTGTATGCAACTTCCAAATCCATCATTTAGAAAAATTAGCTGAAACAGCAAGAATTACCCCTATGCTAAATCAAGTTGAGACACATCCTCTTTTCCAACAGGTGGAACTAAGAAATTACTTAGCACAACACAATATTGCACATGAAGCTTGGGCTCCGCTTGGACAAGGTAAGAATGGATTATTCAATTTACCAGCTTTAACGGAGATTGCTAAAAAACACAATAAAACAGTTGCTCAAGTAATTCTAAGATGGCATTTAGAACGTGATACCATCATTATTCCTAAATCTGTTCATGAGCATCGTATTATAGAAAATGCTGATTTATTTGGTTTTGCACTTGATTCAGAAGATATAAAAACCATTACTTCCCTCGATACAAACGAACGGAGCTTTGGGAATCCTGATGATATCGAACGGTTTAAAGCAATGCAGGAAGCTGCTTCAAAATAATGTCCCTATATTTAGTCTATTATAGAATGGTAGGAGGCGTATAACCTCCTACCACTCTACCAAACACAATATAGTTCTGTGCATTTATCAGCAGAAGATTTTACAGGAGCTTAAGATATATTAAAACAAACAATCAAATTATTAACCCCATATACTTATCCCTTCATGCCTGTTATGGATATTCCTTCAATAATATGACGCTGTGCAATAATATACACAATTAATACTGGAATAATAGATATGACTGTACCTGCCATCATTAACGACCAGTCAGCTGTATATAACCCTTTGAAAGAATTTAATAATAAAGGCACAGTAAAGTTCTCAGGAGAATTCAGATATATCAAAGGATCAAGAAAGTTATTCCAAGATTGCATAAAAGTAAAAATACCAATGGCAGCTAAAGCAGGTCGAAGTAATGGCAATATGATATTCCAATATATTCGAACATATCCTGCACCGTCCATAATAGCTGCCTCTTCTAACTCTTTTGGAATCCCCATAACAAATTGTCTTAATAAAAATACTGCAAAAGCATTAAATAGTGCTCCTGGTACAATTAATGTTAAATGAGTATCTAACCAACCTAATTTATCCATTACCAAATATAAAGGAATCATTGTAACCTGCTTTGGTATCATCATCGTAGCCAGAAATAAAATAAAAAGAAGATTGGCACCTTTAAAATTAATTTTTGCAAAGGCATAAGCTGCCATTGAAGCAGTGAATAATGTAAAGCCCACGATAATAACAGTAATATAAAAGCTATTAAAATACGCTAAATTAAAGGGCATTGCCTGTAAAGAATTAAGAAAATTACTCCAAACAAAAGGGTCAGGAATCCATTTTGGCGGAATAACAAATATTTGGGACATATCCTTTAAGGAACTAAGGATCGTCCAAATAAACGGGAATATCATCACTAGTGCACCAAATCCTAATACAAAATGCAGAACTAATTTTGGCATAAATGTTCGTCTCTTACGTGCTTTTGGGATGTCAAAGTTAGTACCAGTATTTAATTCATATTTATTCTCCATAAAACACCCACCTTTTTTGAAATTTAAATTGGATAAGTGTAAAGATTAAAATAATATCGAATAATATCATGGAAGCAGCGGCACTCTTTCCCATCGTAAAATCAACAAATGCCTGATCATAAATGTGGAAGACAATGGTATAACTTGCCTTTGCAGGTCCACCATTTGTCATAACAAATGCTTGGTCAAATACTTGGAAGGAAGAAATGATGGTCATGATTGTTACAAAAAAGGTAGTTGGTGTTAGTAATGGTAACGTTATGTGCCTAAATTTCTGAATAGCATTTGCCCCATCCATTTCTGCAGCTTCATAATAGCTCCTTGATATGCCTTGTAGTCCTGCCAAGAAAATTACCATGTTATATCCAAGTCCCCACCATATACTTAATAATGCAATGGAAGGTATTACCCACTTAGTATCAGTTAACCAATGAGGTCCAGTTATCCCAATATAGGATAACAATTCGTTTAAAATACCGAAATCCCCATTTAGAATCCACATAAATATTATCCCTACAGAAACTGAACTTGTTACTACAGGCATAAAGAAAAAGACACGGTAGATTGCTTTACCTTTTACTTTATTAAGGGCAACAGCTAAAATTAGCGCTAACGCAATTCCAATAGGTACAACTAAAAACATATAATAGATTGTATTAACCATTGCCTTCCAAAAATCAGGGTTATTTATTTGATTAATATAATTAGATATTCCAATAAAGCTGCTACTCCCAAATCCACTCCAGTCTGTAAAGCTTAAATAAAAGGCATAGATTAATGGAACTAACGAAAAAAACAGCAACCCTAATAACTGAGGACTAATAAAAAGAAAACCCCATAAATTCGCATTTTTTCTAGCCAACTGCCCCACACCCCTTTAGGAAAATATACCAAGAAGGTTTATCTTCTTGGTATATTCTCTCTTTTTAGAAAGATAGAATTATTTATCCACATACTGATTAATTATCTTAATTACCTTATCAATAGTAGTATCAGCGTCTTCTTTACCAAGGAACATTAAGTCAATTGTCTCCGATATTTCAGTCGTTAATCCTGCAAATTGGGCATCACGTGCAAAGTTTGAACCATGTGTAAAACCATTATTCCGCCCATCAAATAAATACTCCATATGTTTTTCACTATTACCTTCTAATGCATTTTCATCTGCGGCAGGAAGAGATGGGAGTGCATTTCCGCCTTTACCAGTTCTTGCTTCTTGCCCTTCTTTACCAACATAATAAGATACAAATTTCATCGCTTCTTCCAAATGTTCACTTTTCTTATTTACTGACATATATGCCACTGGTACACTTACCATTTCTTGTTTTTCTTTGGTGTTACTCGGAAAATAGATATAATCGTAATCTAAACTAGGATTTTGATCGAATTGGGGAGTAAACCAGCGACCACCTGCTACCATACCTACTTGATTAGACATAAACATGGCATCAACCCCTTGACCTTGTGGTAGCGAACCTGCATATACTGCATTTCCATTGGAAACTAAATCATGTAAAAAATGAAAGGTTTCCTTCGCTTTCTCATTTTCTGGTAATACAAAATTACCTTTTTGATCAAAGATTCTTCCTCCATTTGACCAAATCCAGCTATACCAATGCCCCTGCCAGTTTTCCATAATCAATCCTTCTTTTCCGGATTCCTTAATCTTACTAGTAACTTCAATAAATGTATCCCAGTTCCAATTGCCCTCCTCATAATATTCTTGTGGCGTTTTTAGACCAGCCTCTTTAAAAATGGTCTTATTATAATAGATAACCATCGGGTTTGCATCTGGAGCAACTCCATAGGTAATTCCGTCTTGTCTTGCTGGACCAAATAATCCTTCAGGAAACTCCTTTAAGTTCACATAACTTGCTTCACTATTAAAAAAATCATCCAATGGTTGTACCACATCTGCCTCTATCATTTGCGGCATAGTTGGCTCATGTGCATAAAACACATCTGGCCCCTTACTCCCTTGTAAAGAAGTCATTAGCTTTTGATCATACTGATCACTTGAAACTGGAACTAGTTTCACCTTAATATTAGGGTTTTTATCCATAAACCCATCAATTGCTTTCTGATAAACTTTTAATTCTGCAGGATTTCCCCATGCTTGCATCGTTAATTGAATTGATTTTCCATTTCCTGAACTGGTTTTACCACTGGAAGTACTATTATTGCTGCAACCGATTACAATAAACATAACTAAAAGTATCCAAATCCCACTTTTAATTGGATTACTAATTTTCATCTAGTTACCTCCCAACTTATAGTTACCGTTAACTAAACTATAACTCCTTTATCTGCTTACTTACGGGGCGTTCTTTTGCTTTATCTGCTTCCCCTGCATTTTTATTTGCAGCTTCCCTATCCTTCTCCATTTCTTCAATTGTTTTTACTTTTAATCTTGCGGCTCCTCGATATTCTTTTGTTGGTAAAAGATTACCAGATTTTAATCTAATTTTCGCTTCTGCAATTGCTTCTGAATATTGAGAAAGCCATTCTTCTTGCGCAACTAATAATTCATCAACCATCTGCCATATTTCTTTCGGATTACAAACCGCGCCAATAAGTGGATCCATCATCATCGCTTGACGTAATAATTGATCATCCCCACTCACTGCAGCTTCCACTGCCAATCGTTGTACCGAAATACTCACATTACATACTGCTGCACATCCGAGTGGTAATTCTCCAACTAGAGGCATATTAATACCATTTCTATCTACATAGCCTGGTGCTTCGATAATTGCGTCATCTGGAAGGTTTGAAATAACTCCATTGTTAACCATATTAAAGTGGCCCCGATACACTCTCCCTGTTTCAAGTCCTTCTAAAATATAGGAACCATGCTCTTCACTTCTATTCTCTTGTTTATATTCAAGAGCAGGATCCTTTAACCAATTAGGAAAATCAGTTTTAAACCAAGTGCGCCCTTCTGTACAAACCCTTAAATACCCTCCAGTTTCTCCGTTAATCCATGACCCTAAATCAATCCATTCCCTTATTTCTTCTGGTCTTTTTCGATACCATGGAACATACTCACTGAGATGCCCATTGGACTCTGTACTGTAATAACCGAATCTGCGTAGCATATCAATCCTTACTTTTTCTGTTTGGCTGTATTCTGGATGATTTTCAAAAGCAGTCAATAGTTTACTAGTTTGATCCTGTCCCTTATAGCTCACCTTGATATACCAAGTTTGATGATTAATACCAGCACAAATAATATCAAGGTCATTTTTGTCTATTCCCAATACATTGGCGATTTGTCTATGCCCGCCTTGTACACCATGACATAAGCCAATAGTTCGGATACCACCATATTTATTACAAGCCCATGTTATCATCGCCATCGGATTTGCATAGTTTAATAGAAGACAATCCTCTTCTGCCACCTCTTTAATATCTTTGCAAATTTCTAACATTTCAGCTATTCCTCGTTGACCATACATAATTCCGCCAGCACTTAATGTATCACCAACGCATTGATCTATTCCGTATTTCAATGGTATCTCAATATCTTTTTGAAATGCAGACAGTCCTCCAATACGAACCACATTAAAAATATACTTTGCACCCAACAACGCTTCTCTGCGATTAGTGGTAGAATGAATAGTGATTTTCAAACCATTTTCATTAATGTCACGTTGGCATAGTTGCGTTACCATAGCCAAATTATCTTGATTTATGTCAGTAAAAGATACTTCCATGTTTCTAAACTCTGGTACAGAGAGTAAATCTCTTAATAGACCTCTAGTAAAACCAATGCTTCCAGCGCCTATAAATGTAACTTTAAATGCCATTTTAACCCTCCTTTTCGTTATATTTATGTTAACATCGGCAAAATGTAAACGCTTTAAAAAATCTCATCTCTTCTTTAGATTTTTGTGTACTATTCTAACCTGTTAAAATTTAGTCTATGATCCCCTTCTTTCTTAGCGCTGAAGGAGTTATACCAATATGCTTTTTAAATACCTTGCTAAAATATTGACTACTATTCATCCCAATAAAACTAGCAACTTTCGTGATCGGTATATCCGTTTGTGTAATAAGCATTTTTGCTTTCTCTATTCTAATCTTGGTTAAGTAATCAATGATGGTACATCCCATTGCCTTCTTAAAAATTCGATGGATATAGTTAGGGTGAAGGTGAGTAATAGCAGACAGCTGCTCTATTCTTATATCATAATCATAATTCTCATGAAGATATTCAATTACCTTTTTTAAATATGGATTCGATAGCTGTGTGGATTCATTTTTAGCTTGTACTACATTTCTTGCAATAAGTAATAATAACTGGGTAAAAAGTATATGAACCATTAAATAATTGTCGCTTGTATCATTCATCTGACTGTCTAACTCCAACACTAGATTTCTTAATGAGTGAAAAACACCGTTTCTATCTTTCAAAAAATGATAGGCCTCTTTCATTACTAGTAATTCTTGTAATTCTTTGCTTTCTTCTGCAAGCTCATTAATAGGAGGAAATGTACGATTCATTTCAGTTAATGCGAATTCCAAATTCAACATTCTACAAGGCTTATTTTTTTCAACAATCAAACGGTGGGGTACATCACTATCAATAAATATAAATTGGTGCTTTTTCATTTGAAAATCTTGCCTTTCTACCTCCACCCGGCATTCACCAGATATAACATACATAATTTCCATAGAAGAATGCGTATGATAGGCCATATAAAATCCATCCCACTCTTTGAAGTAATAAGCAGTAACCTTAGGATGGTAACCTTTACTGCTACTAATTTGATATAAACTACCTGAGTTTATCATTATGTATTCCTCCCTCATTATTTTTTAAATAAAGAAGACAGACAGTTACCTTTTGAAGCTGTTTTTCTATGCTTATTAATTCTTTTAAATTTAAATCGCTAATTATTTCTAGAAAATTTTAAATTTTCCCTTTATCCTTATTTTTATCCTAACTTAAAAAAGAAAAGGGAATCATAAGCTAATAGTGAATAAAAAATGGGAAGAACAAAAAGAATATACTAAACGGATAGGTTCCAGAAGTAGCTACAAAGTATTTGAATAATTATCTTTATCAAGCTATTTTTCTCGTTATTTCCTAAACGTCTAAAGACGGAATTTACCTGAATATGAACGAAATTCGTCTTAATCAAAAAAATAAATGGTAAATAGAATCAATGACTGGAAGATAGTTAGTTATTTTACATTGGAATCTATGAATCAATTTATAAGACAAAATATATCTTTAAAGCAGATGTGAAAGTCATAAAAAGACTCCAATTGTATAGGAAGCACATATGCCCTTCTTAACAATTGGAGTTCTATTTATTTCTTACGGAAATATCCCCCAAAAAAACTACCTGTTCTTTAGATAAAATGATATTTCTATTTATTCACTCATAATCTCTACGTACAATAGAATCTCTCTAATCGTTTTATCAATGTATTACTCCATTTTATAGTTACTTTTTATCCTTTAAATGCCCTCCACTAAATTTAATAACTATTAATAATGCTGAGAAAGCAAAAGCTATGAATATAAGGATAATTGAAAAAACATTATCCCTTGGTAATAATTTCAAAAACCATATTGAAAGAATTAATGTAGCCCAAATTAAACGATCTTCTAATGTTTCTTTATCTAACTTTTTTAAATTTAAATATATAAAAGTGGTGGAAATATCAAGCCAAAAAATATGGACCAACCACTTCTTAAATACCAAGGTAGTTGTCGATCAATTTCTTTTAATTTTTGTTTTTTTTCTTCATCTGGGTTTAACATCATTAAAACTATACCTCTCCTTTACCTAAAAGTGCATTTAAAAACAATTTTTTCTATAAATTCACCACTAAAAATCTTAATCATGTAAATTTTTTATTATTTCAAAAAAATTTATATCTAAGATATGGAAAAATAGGAAGTTTTAAGATTAGATAAATTATTTAATGAGACGAATCTAAAAAATTTTCTTCGCTTGATCTATATCCATTCTTCATAGGATCATTCTTCAATATTATACCAGATAAGAGTTTATTCTCTCTTTACTTAATGCAATTACTTGTTTACGAAAAGATATTAAAAATAAAACTGATCTAACCTTTAATAGCTGCGTGCTATTCATTAAGAGGTAATATTTTGCAAAAAATTCTTAGAGTAAGTAAAAAAAGTGAAATCACACCCGGCGACTTCACTTTTTTTACTTAAAGAGACTTGTTCCAACCTCTTTATTTTCATCAAATTTTATTGCTTTTTATTAGTTGAAGCCCACTGGTTATCTGTTGCTGTTTTATGCTGCTTTTTATTTGTAACTTCTGTATTAGCAGTTGCCCATTGGTTATTTACTTCAGACTTTTTTTGCTTCGCCATTATTCATTACCTCCCGCTAGAAATAATTACGTACTATTCTAGTATGAGATAAAGTGGCAAAGATTATGAAGCAAATAGAAAATTGTTTTACTCTTACAGTTTTAAACGCTGCAAGCGAAGAGCATTTAGCACAACAGATACGGAACTAAAAGCCATTGCAGCACCAGCCAGCCATGGCGCAAGCAAACCAATTGCCGCAATTGGTATGCCAAGCGTATTGTAGCCAAAAGCCCAGAATAAATTTTGTTTAATATTTGTTATCGTTTTTCTACTGATTAAGATACTGTCTGCAATAGCTTGTAAATCTCCACGGATAAGTGTAATATCAGCTGCCTCCATGGCAATATCAGTTCCTGTTCCAATTGCCATCCCGATATCCGCTAATGCTAGTGCAGGAGCATCATTGATTCCATCTCCAACCATTGCCACTTTTTTTCCTTGTTGCTGTAGTTTTTTCACAGCTTCTGCTTTTCCATCTGGCAATACCTCTGCAATAATATCGTCAATTCCTGCCTGTCGTCCGATGGCTTCCGCTGTTTGCTGGTTATCTCCTGTAATCATCATGACATCAATGTTCATCTGTTTTAATCGTTTAATGGCATTTTTAGAAGTTTGTTTAATCGTATCGGCTACAGCCAGAAGTCCAGCATATTTGCCATTAACACTTACAAGCATCGCTGTTTTCCCTTGGGATTCCAGGTCTTTCATCATCGGAAGAATTTTCCCGACATTTATCCGGTAACGATCCATTAATCGGCGTGTTCCGATTAATAGTTCACGGCCATCCACATTTGCACGGATTCCGTAGCCTGGGATTGCTTCAAAGTCTGCAGTTTCTCGCAGAACAATCCCTCGCTCTGTAATTCCTTTGACTATCGCCTCTGCAAGGGGATGTTCGGATTTGCTTTCCGCCGCTCCCACTAACGAAAGTAATTCTTCTTCTTGCCATTCCGTTACTATATCTGTTAAGATTGGCTTTCCATTTGTTACAGTTCCTGTCTTATCTAATAAAATCGTATCAATTTTATGGGTCATTTCTAGGTGTTCCCCACCTTTAAATAATATCCCATATTCTGCCGCTCTTCCTGATCCAGCCATAATAGATGTTGGAGTCGCAAGCCCTAATGCACAAGGGCAAGCAATAACTAAAACGGCGATTAGCTTTTCGAGACTTTCCGCAAAATCACCAGGTGTAATGATAAAATACCAGAAAAGAAAAGTAATCAGCGCAAGACTCACAACAATAGGCACAAAAATACCAGAAATATGATCGGCCAAACGCTGAATGGGCGCTTTAGAACCTTGTGCTTCTTCAACCACTTTAATGATTTGTGCAAGCGCGGTTTCTTTGCCAACCTTTGTTGCTTTTATTTTAAAAAAGCCATTTTTATTTATGGTGGCACCAATAACGTTGTCCCCCGCCTGTTTATCAACTGGAATGCTCTCTCCCGTTAACATGGATTCATCAATGGCTGACTGCCCTTCAATAATTTCTCCATCAACAGGGATTTTTTCACCTGGTTTTACAAGTAGCATCTCACCAGCCACGACTTCTTCAAGCGGTATTTCCATTTGTTCCCCATTGCGAATAACAACCGCTGTTTTCGCTTGAAGCCCCATTAGTTTTTTTATTGCCTCAGAAGATCTTCCTTTTGCTTTGGTTTCAAATAATTTACCTAATAGAATTAAGGTAATCAAAATCGCACTTGTTTCAAAATAAAGCCCTACAGGGTGACCAGAATGTCCAAGTGTCTCAAAGGATAAATAAACGCTATAAAAATAGGCTGCGGAAGTTCCTAGTGCAACTAGAACATCCATATTAGCACTCTTATTTTTCAATGCTTTATATGCCCCTACATAAAACTGCTTCCCGACAAAAAATTGAATAGGAGTTGCCAGCGCCATTTGGACCCATGGATTCATTAATAAATCTGGAACATACAGAAACGAAGTAAAGGAAAAGTGGCCCACCATTGTCCATAAAAGAGGCAGTGATAAAATCATCGAGAAGATAAATTTTCGTTTTTGTCTCTTAAATTCTGCTTCTTTTTGATTGATGGATGCTTGTTTGGATTCTTTCTTCGTTGCCCCATAACCAAGCTTTGTTACTTTACCAATTAGTTCATCAGGTACAACAGTTGCTGGGTTATATTCTATCGTGGCATTTTCTAAAGCCAGATTAACGGTTGCTTTATTCACCCCGGCCATTTTATTAAGTCCTTTTTCAATTCTTGTTGCACATGCTGCGCAGGTCATTCCTGAAATGTCTAATTCAATTTTTTCCGTAACAATTCCATAACCTAACCCTTCCACTTTTTCTTTAATTTCACTTGGGGAGAGTTCATCCTCCCTATATTTAACTGTCGCTTTTTCCAGCGCCAAATTTACAGTAGCATTCTCTACACCTTGCATTTTATTTAATCCTTTTTCAATACGAGTTGCACAAGCAGCACAAGTCATTCCCGTAATTTCAAAGGTTTGTTCCTTTACTTGCTCTTTACTTTTCATGACACTTTGTTCCGCCATATCACAAAACTCCTTATACCTATATAGGGTATATTTTATTGAAAATAAAAATGTGCAAAAAACAGCACATTTCCTCTTTAAATTACTTTACATCATAACCTTGCTCATCAATTGTTTCTTTAATCGTGTCGAGAGTTACTTCATTTTCATTGTATGAAACATCAACTAGACCTTCTTTTAAATGAACTTTGACAGCAGAAACTCCACTAAGCTCTCCTACGCTTCCTTCTACCGCTTTAACACAATGATTACAAGACATGCCCTCTACTGTTAATGTTACATTTTCCATTTAAAACACTCCTTATTTTTTCATTAATTTCTGAATAGTTGTTAACACCTCGTCGACTACTTCCATGTCGCCTTCTTGGATACGTTCCACAACACAGTTTTTTAAATGTCCTTCTAATAAAATCTTTGCTACACTATTTAAAGCAGATTGAGTCGCAGAAATTTGCGTAATAACATCATCACAATACGTATCTTTTTCAATTAACCCTTTTATGCCTCTGATCTGGCCTTCAATCCTGTTTAGCCTAGTGACTAAATTTTGCTTGACTTTATCTGAATGATGACTTTTTCGGTCACTCGTAATATGGCAATTGTCCATTCCTTGTTCATTCTTCTCCAATAAGTCTACCCCCTTCCTCCATATTTCATCCTATATTTATATCATACCCCCGTATAGTATAAATGTAAACGAAAAAGTATGACAAATTAGTGAAAAATACTCTTTTTCTCTAATATAACCAAATTATGATATATTATTGCTATGAAAAGTATTAGGCAAATCCCACGTCAATCATTAAGAGATCAAGTATACGAACAGTTAAAATCAGCAATCATTCATCTTGAATTAACACCAGGGGAAAAAATTAACGATAAGGCACTGGCTGAACAATTTGGTGTAAGCAGGACCCCTGTACGAGAAGCAATCAAAAAATTGGAGGATGAAGGATTAATTGTAACTTCTCCAGGATCAGAAACCATTGTCAGCCTAATAGAAGTAGACCAAGCAATGCATGCCTTAACAGTCGTTGCCGCCCTCCATGCATTAGCAGCTAAATTAGCTTCTATTACTTTGTCTTCTACCGAGGTCGAAAAAATGAAGGCCATTAATAACGAATTTAGTGAGGCACTCAAATCTGAGGATAAGTATAAAGCTATCCAAAAAGACGACCAATTTCATGCCGTTATTTTAGAGGCATCTCAAAATCCAGAAATAGTTATCGCTCTAGAACGACTTCTTCCTAAAATTCGGCGATTAGAATTATTAAAGTTTAATACTATTGATGGGAAAAAATCGATCGAACAGCATCAAGAGATTATTGCATGTATAGAAAAGGGAAATACCTCCCTGCTTCCAACCTTAATCGAGAATAATTGGCTAAGCTTGGTCGAATATTTAGCAGAACAATGAAAGTAGCTGGGGAATTTTTTATTCCCCCTCTTTTTCCACATTTTTTTCTTTCTTCGTCGTCACCAAATTACTCATTAATTCTGGGTAAATCTTCATTAATAAGGAAAGTAATTGCTGTTCCTCTTCTTCCGTTAAATTTTTCGTCATCTCTTTATTTAATCTTTCCAACACTTTTTGTATCTCGGGAAAAATGTTCATTGCTTTTGTAGTTGGATATAAATTGTTGAATCGTCGATCGTTATCATCTGTATGTCTTTCAATATATCCCACGCTTTCTAGATGTTTTACCGCTCTAGCTGTTGTTGCTTTATCAAATTTTAAAAGAGAGGAAAGTTCGTCTTGATTAATTCCTGGTTTCGCAATAATCGTTTTCAAAAAGGCTTGCTGCCCACCATTTCCTAATTCATAAGGTTTTAATTCCTTTGAAAGGAATTTCTGATTCTGCCTGTGAATCATCGATACAATCCTTCCAATTGGTATATCGCTCATTATGGTCGTCCCTCCTTCGGATAGTTTCGCTTCGGAAAGCAAACACTAAATTCACTGATTGTAGCATACAAAATAATAGTTGCCTATGCAACTAACTTATTTTAAAATAGAGCAATAATAGTTGCTTATGCAACTAAATAAATGAGGTGATTATTTGCATGCTTTTGTAACTGAAAATAAAAACGAAGGTCATCAGCGCCGATGGCTCATTTTTATTGTTTTAAATATATTTACATTTATGGGGACGCTCGATGCGAGTATTGTCAATATTGCGCTTCCGACTATATCTAAAGAATTAGGTCTTGCTTTTGCTAACTCTCAATGGATTGTGATTAGTTATTTACTAACCATTTGTACCGTTATCCTTTTTTTCGGAAAAATGGGAGACATCTTTGGGAAAATCAAAGTTTTTAAATGGGGATCTGTTCTGTTTATCATTGGTTCTTTTCTTTGTGGCCTGAGTGGGTCCCTTGCTTTTTTAGTCTTTTCTCGAATTATCCAAGCAATTGGTTCAGCTATGACGATGGCAAATAGCCAAGGGATTGTGACGGAAATTTTTCCAGTTAAAGAAAGGGGAAAAGCCCTAGGTCTTATTGGTACCTTTGTCTCTCTAGGAAGTATTACCGGACCAAGCTTAGGGGGAATTATTATTTCGAGTTTAGGATGGGAATACATATTCTGGATTAACATCCCAATTGGCGTAATTGCTATATCGCTAGCATGGAGGACCTTGCCTAAGGATATAACACTAACTAAGACAAAAATCGATGTAGCGGGAAGTTTATTATTCAGCCTAGCTATTATTCTTCTTATCGGCGGCTTACTACTTGGTCAGCAATATGGCTACAACAACTGGATGATTATTGCTTCTATCATGATCGGGGTGATTGCATTCATCAGTTTTGTCATGGTGGAATATCGAAGAGAAAGCCCAATGCTAGAGCTCTCGATCTTTAAAAACCCACTTTTTTCTATTAGTATTTTTTGTGCCTTTATTGTTTTTATTGCTAACTTCTGTTTTAATATCCTATCACCATTTTACACACAGGACATTCTTGAGATGTCTGCATTACATTCAGGATATATTCTGATGCTCTTTCCGATTACAATGGCCATTGTGGCTCCAATCAGCGGCTCGTTATCGGACAAAATTAGTGGGCAGGCCATTACTTTTGCTGGATTATTAGTAATGATTGTTGCACAAATTGGCCTAACATTCCTTCATGAAGGAAGTTCTATAACTAACCTTGCCTTGTGGATCATTATGCTTGGAGCAAGTTCGGGTCTCTTCCAATCCCCTAACAATTCGCTAATTATGTCAACCGTAGAGCGAAAGCAGTTAGGAATAGCTGGAAGCATTAATTCACTTGTTCGAAACTTAGGAATGGTTGTCGGTATCTCTCTTGCCACAAGCATATTATTCTCAGTTATGAGCATGAAAGCAGGATACCGAGTAACCGCCCTGATTCCTGGTAGACCTGATATTTTTCTTAGCGGTATGCATGTCGTATTTCTTGTATCCAGCAGCCTTTGCTTCATTGGTTTGCTTCTCACCGGCTGGAGATATACTGCATCGCGCAAAGCGGATGAAAAAAAAGTTCGAAACGCTTCTTAATCGATAACTTGGTAAAAAAGCTCCTTGATTTTTTCAAGGAGCTTTTTTCATTAACTAGCTATTAATCAAAAGCCATACCGGTATAAATTAAAATAGCTTCACGTAAAAACGCTGTCGCACCTACTTGCACTTTATCGTAATATGCCGTAAATCGTTCATCAGCAATATACATATCAGCAAGTCCCGCATGTGCCTCTTTCTTGTATTCTGGCCAATTGAAGGTTAGCCATTGGCGATGTAAATCAGCAGCATTCTGAGCATTTTTCCCAGCAGGATTTCCTTCTTTTAGCGCTTCTTTAAGAGTGGAAAAAAGCTTATTTTCTATCTCTATCATATGGCGGTAATCTTCCTCAGTCATATTCATGAGTTTCGCATTAGATTGGTCGATAATTTCATCGCCATACTTTTCTCGTATTTCTGTCCCATACTTTGCTTCATTATCAGAAACCAGCTTACTCTTAAAGCCCTCGAACTTTTCTTTATCAGACATTGTCATTCTCCCTTCCAGTGTTTTCATCGTTTTCTCGACATTTCCAATCAATTGTATTAACTGTTTTTGCTTTGCCAGAAGTTTTTCGTGATGCTCCTTTAACGCTTCTTTGACGTCAAAAGAAGGGGAAGCCATCATTTTTTTTATTGTTTCTAATGGAACATCTAATTCGCGATAAAAAAGAATTTGCTGTAATCTATCTACTTCTTTTTGCCCATAAATTCGATATCCTGATGAATTGATTCTCGCCGGCTTGAGAAGATCAATTTCATCATAATATCGTAATGTTCTTGTGCTTACTCCCGCTAACTTTCCTAATGCCTGTACGGTATATTCCATCTTTTCATCTCCTGACGATTCCATCATAAAAGATTAACGTAACGTTAATGCAAATAGTTTTTTTCATACTTAAACAAAAAAGTAGTTATCACATAGAAGGATAACTACTTTTTTTGATTAAAGACAATCAATCTTTCATTTAATTAGTTAGAGAAAAGGATTTCGTCATTCCCCTTGTTTGTATCCAATGATATTAAAACGGATTAAATAAATTTCCCCCTATAGTGTTAGCCATCAATTTATCTTTTTAAATTTACAGTTGTTACTTCAAATTTATCATAACGGTGACGGGAAAAGGAATACTCAAATGGTACACCATTGTTTAAATAACCTACATGCTCTACTTCCAGAATTGGATCATTTAATTCACATTCCAGATGTTCATGATCTAATTCTATTGATTTACATGCTCTTATTTTGCGATGTGACCCTGCTATTGTTAACCCTAATCTTTTAGTAATATGCTCATAAACCGATCCATATAACACATCATCATTTAATCCCGTAATAACTGTCGTTGGCATATAAGTAATTTCTAAAACATATGGTTCATTATTTACAGATCTTAATCTGATTATATAATATACAGGTGTTTTAATATCTATCGCTAAATGGGCTGCAACCTCCTCTGAAGGAAAATGGACTTCAAATTTAATAATTTTACTATCGATCTTTTCGCCATCCAATAGCTTGGAGAGGCCAGTTATTTCATTTGTTAACACATTTACTCTGCTAGTATGCAAAGCCGATTGCACAATAAAGGTTCCATGCCCTCTTTTTCGATAGAGCAGCCCTTCCATCACTAGTTTATCCAATGCCCTTTTCATTGTCATTCTACTGCAAGAAAACTCTTTAGATAATGATATTTCATCCGGTATTGGATGATCTAATGGGTAATAATTTTCTTTAATTCGACGTTTTACTTCGACTGCAATTGCTTCATACTTGTTCATACACGAGCCACCTTAATTAAGAAGAAATAATTCTAAATATGTTATTCGCCATTTTAATTATAAACATTTATATTTAAAAGTCTATACTTTTAAAACTAACCCTTAGTATATCTATTTATAGTATAGTACATTTTTTATAAAACGTATACTTATTTTCAAAATGCCTTCAAAAACAGCAAAAAGAGATAGCCGTCTCTTATACGACTATCCCTTGCTCTTCTCTATTTTTATTCTTATCGAATATCGGTTATTTCTTCGGAATTTCGCAACCGTCATCTGTACAAATAGCACCTTCAGCATCTGTTCCTGAAAGCTCTTGAAATTTAGGGACTGGATGGTCTTCCTGCCACACTTGTTCAAGCACTCGTTCGAAAGTCTCTGTAGGCTGCGCACCAGAAACAGAGTATTTTTGATTGATTACAAAGAACGGGACCCCGGATACTCCGATTTGGCTAGCAAGCGCTTCGTCTATTCTAACATCATTAGCAAAGCTTGTGGAATCAGCCAATACTTGTCTTTGAGCTTCCTCTTCCAATCCTACTGATTTCCCTATTTCCACCAATGTATCTGGATCACTAATTAGTTTTCCTTCTGTAAAGTAGGCATGCAATAACTGCTCGGTTAGCTCTTTATCTTTTCCAAGCGTTTTCGCATACTTTGTTAGTCGATGGGCATCAAATGTATTGGTTGGTTTCATATTATCAAAGTCATATTTCAAGCCTGTGCTTGCAGCTTGACTTCCAACATTGTTATTAGCATTTTTGGCTTCTTCGATACTCATTCTGTATTTACCAGCAAGTGCTTCATGAATACTTTTACCAGTGTAGACTTCAGCATTTGGATCTAATTCAAAGCTCTTAAATTCAACTTCTACTTGATCTTTATAAGGAAATTGCTCTAAAGCAATCTCTAAACGGCGTTTTCCTATATAACAAAATGGACACACAAAGTCTGACCATACTTCGATTTTCATCTTTTCACCTTCTTCATAATGATCCTATAATCCTATCACACCAATAGAAATATTACTTCTATTTTGCTTTAGGTCACACAGCCCATCTCTTACCAATAGAAAAACTCCTGTTACAGGAGTCCTTCAGGCTTATTTATATATTTTCACACGATCCTCTAATGGCTTGAATTCTTTTTCTCCTGGTTCTGCTAATGGCTTGCCAAATGGCATTTGGGCGACAAGCTTCCAAGAAGGCGGTATCGACCATTCCCCTTGTACTGCCTCATCAATAAGTGGATTGTAGTGCTGTAAAGAAGCTCCGAATCCCACTTCCTCCAGAGCTGTCCAAATGACTAATTGGTGCATGGCATTTGTTTGATTAGCCCAAACGGGAAAATTCTCAGCATATAGGGCAAATTGTTTTTGTAGTCCTTCTATCACTTCCTGATCTTCGAAGAACAAAATCGTTCCATATCCTGCTTTAAAAGAATTTATTTTTTCTTTTGTAGAAGAGAAATTCTCGGCAGGAACAATTTTTTCTAACTCACTTGCTGTCATATCCCATAGTTTATCATGCTGTTCCTGTAATAAAATCACCACTCTTGAACTTTGAGAATTAAAGGAAGAAGGCGTATGTAGCACAGCTTCATTTACTATTTCTTGGATTTTTTCATCCGACACAACAGCTTCTTTGCTTATACCATAATAGGAACGACGATTTTTTATTGCTTCTAAAAATGCACTCATTTTTTCCTCCAGTAAAAAATTTTTTTCTTCTATATATTACCCATTTGTCTTATTCTTAAAATGACTTCTAAAAAATTTTACAAGGCTTTACCTCTTCGATATTTCTCGAAAAAGAGAGTAGTCTTTAAAAGGCTTACTCTCTGTACTGCATTATCCACGAATGGTTTTTAATGCAGTGCTCCAAGCGACTACTTGGTCAAGCATCGCATTCATATTTTCTAAATGTAGAGGTGCTGGTTTAAAGGTTGTAAAGTTCTCAAAATCTGTAAATAGTGAAAGGGTAGGATGAACGCGAACATCTGCAATATGTAATTCGCCCAGAATTCCTCTTAAATGTTCTGCTGCACGTGCACCACCTGTGGATCCATAACTTACGATTCCTGCTGCTTTATTATTCCAAGCTTCTCTTGCAGAATCTAATGCATTTTTTAATGCGCCAGAAATACTGTGATTATATTCCGCTACAACAAATACGAAACCATCAAGGCTTGCTAATTTTTCATTCCATGCTGCAACATTCTCTTGTCCTTCAGCTGCACCTAAAAACGGTAAGTTAAATTCGGCAATATCAACGATTTCATATTCGGCATCGCCACGCTTGTCAGCAATTTCCTTTACCCATGCCCCAACTTGTGGACTTACTCTTCCTTGACGAGTGCTGCCTAAGATAATTCCAATTTTCATCATCCAACCTCCAAATTTTTAAAATATTATTACATTTTTTATCCTAATACTGAGATTATTTAATTGCAAGCAAAAACACTTACTATTATTCAAAAAGTTATTAAAAGTAACTAACTTGTACCTTATGTTAATTAAAAGTTCTAGCAAATGCCCCTGACTATTTCCCCCAAATTTGTAATTCCCTTTATAATCTTTTCTTCTGACATATAAGAATAATTTATTCGGCAATGATTTTTCTCTTGCTTATTAGGGAAAAAGCTCTCTCCAGGAACATAGGCCACTTTAGCGATTGGTAAACTGTGTTCCTGCATGAGTATTTTTGTATCGATATGCTCTGGAAAAGTAAGCCATGTAAACAATCCTCCTTGTGGATTCGTATAGATGATACTAGGAGGAAAAGTTTCATGTAATGTTTGGAACATTACTTCTTTTTTCTGTTTATACGTTTCACGAATATGGGCAATATGTTCATCTAAATCATACATATCCATAAATCGGTTCACTGCATACATATTTAAGGTTGAATTTTGTGTATCGGAAGCCATTTTCAATAGGCTTAGTTTTTCCGCTAAATCACGATTAGCAATTAACCAACCAAGACGGAGACCTGGACTAAGAATTTTTGAGAAGCTGCCAATATGAATCACTCTTCCTTCTGTATCAAAACTTTTAATCGCTGGCAAATCCTTCCCTTCATAACGTAATTCCCGATATGGACTATCCTCTACGATAACCACATTATATTTATTTGCTAAGCTTACTAGGGCCTTTCTTCTCTCTAAGCTCATTGTCACACCTGTAGGATTCTGAAATTCAGGAACCGTATAAATAAGCTTTGCATTGGGATGCTTCTGTAATGCTGCTTCAAGCTCATCCATGCGCATCCCATTTTCATCCATCGAAACACCTACATATTCCGGTTCATATGGATTAAACGCAGCAAGTGCTCCTAGAAAAGTCGGATTCTCTGTAATTATGATATCTCCTCTATCGATAAATGCTTTAGCTGCAAGATCTAAACCTTGCTGACCTCCTTGAATAATAAAAAGATTATCAACACTACAGCTTATCCCAATCTTTTTTACTCGACTTACGAGCTTTTCTCTTAATGACGTCAGCCCCTCTGTTTCTGTGTATTGAAGCGCTAATTTTCCATCTTCTTGCAAAACCTGATCATATACCTTTCTTAATTTTTCAATAGGAAAAATTTCTGGGTCCGGATATCCGCCCCCAAATGAAATAATTGCTGGATCTCCCCCTAATCTCAATAATTCGCGAATAGCTGATGGCTTTACTCTTTCTATTCGATTAGCAAATTTATAATTCATTTTATCCTCCTTATGTCTATTCCCCTCTTCCTATTAGGCGGAATTTTCAGTATATTCATTTATTATAGAGTAATGTTCTACTCTTGAATATATTGTTTTTTAAGATAATAGTGATTAATGGCAAAATAAAAGCCATTCTCTTCTATAGAGAATAGCCTTATAAAGAAAATTATATTTTGGATGCAGTGATCTTTGTTATCCTTTTTTCCATCGTTACCGCTTTGACTGACAGCCCATTAGGATTAGGAGCTGTCTCTTCTTTTGTTATAACAAATCCTATTTTTTCGTATAATTGGATATTTTTCAGGACATTCGCTCTTACTTTGCATACTACTTTCTGCTTGCCATTTTGGATGGCATATTCTTCTATCCAAGCTAGCAGTTTTTTAGCTATTCCTTTCCCTCTTGCTGACGGAATGACAGAAAGTCTGGAAAAATAGAGAGAATCATCTTGAAGCTGCAGACGAGAAGAACCAAGGGGAACATCATCTATCCAACATATGATTGCTTGCTCTGTTCCATTTTTAAGAGCATAAAGAAATTTGTCAGCTGGTTCCGTTAGTGCACTAGAAGGTACCTCGCTATAACGATAATCTTCAAATGCTTCTAGCATTAGTCTATGAACAATCGGAGCATCTTCTTCTGTCACAAGCCTTATCCGCTCTTTTCGCTTCCTATCTATTAAGATACCCTTTAAGGAAGAAATACTTCCTGCAATAAATGTTGCCTGTACTTTGTTCAGCTCGTCATAGGACCCATAGCCGTAAGTAACACCGATTGAATCTATTCCTGCATTGTTCGCTCCAATAATATCATGTTCCCGATCTCCTATCATCACAAACTCTTCAGGCTTATACGCAGGATACAAATCTAATATGTATTGAATTATTTCTGTTTTCGAAGATCTAGTACCATCCAGATTACTTCCGATTATGTGGGTAAAGTACGTTTCTATTTGAAAATACTTCAAAATCTTTTCTGCGAATATAGTTGGTTTTGAAGTTGCCACAATCATAATACAGCCTTTTGCTCTTAAGCTTTCAAGTAATGGAATAATTTCAGGATATAGATCATTTTCATACATTCCTAACTGCGTAAACCTCTCTCTATAATAGGAAATGGCTTGATCCGTTATCGTTTGAGTATAACCATAATATTCCATAAATGATTCTTGTAGAGGTGGTCCAATAAATCTTTCTAGTTTACGTAAATCAGATTCTTCTTTTCCAAGCTTTTGTAGGGCATATTGAATAGATTTTGTTATTCCTTCTTTAGGATCTGAAATCGTACCATCTAAGTCAAATAATATTATTTGATAATCCCCCATTAAGACACCTCTTTTTCTATACTGAAAAAACTCAAAATTCTCAATCTTCTCATCCTTTTGTCCTATTATAACGAATGGTTCCACTCGCCTCAATAGAAATTTTGCCATACAAAAAAATACGATTGTTTATTTTAATTCCTTCTTAACCACTATGAATAGTCGATTATTTGTTATATAATAAAAGAAAGTTTCGGCAAACTTAATAATTATTATTCTAGTGCACTCAAATTCACTTATTAATAGGAGGATGTAAAATGGTTTACTATGATAAATCGAAAACCGTTAAAAATATATTGATCCAAAAGATTGTTTGCAGTAGCGGTCTCTCCTCTGAAATGCTACAAAATCTCTCTATTCCTGAATTAAAAGAAACATTAAACAAAGTTTATCCCAGCACACATCCTCATAATGGCTGCGGTTCTCTTAAGTGGAAAAAAGTACGATAATTTTGTCAAACTGTGAGATGTTCATCTTATCCATTTATTTAACTATTTTTCCTATTTAATCAGTATCTTTCCATGAAAATCCTCTATAATGGAATTATTCTTTAATAAAGAGGTGCATAATTGGAAAATAAAAAGAAGCAATTTCTTGAAGGGAAGGAAAGATTACATGTTTTATTCCTTTATACAAGCATGCGAAACTATATGGAAGAAGTCCTTCCCTTTATTTATGCTGGTATCGAAGCAAGAGAATATGTAATCCTTATCGATAATGATCGAAATTTCAAAAGGATATTCGAACAATTAAAAACCAAACTTACATCCACGCAATTAAAACAGGTTCATTATGTAAATAGCTTAGATTTTTACTTTTCAAGTGGAAGTTATCATCCATCAGCTATTACAGATTATTTTAATAAAATGGTTCAGCCTTATCTGGATCAAAGTATTCCCTTTCGCTCATGGGCACATGTAGAATGGGCAACGATGGAAGAGCCTTTTCATTTAATCGGAAATTTTGAGAAAATAGTTGATAACGCTTTCAATCATATTTCCTTTCCATTAATTTGTGCGTATGAAGAATGGAAAATTCCAAATGCCTTAGAAACTATCTTACATGAGACTCATCCTTATATTTTAAAAGGTGATAAGCTTATGTCATCAAAAAAATACATAACAGATACACCCTTTTATAAAAAACCGACAATTGAACTTGATTGATACGTAATCAATCGTTTAGCGGAGTAGGAGCCATTACAGTCTTTATTAATTGCTCCTACTCCTTCATATTCTCCATTCCTCTTCCTGCAATCTTTTACTTCTATTAAACTTTAAATCTGATCTCTATAATTCCCATTAGACTCCAAAAGCTCGTACGAACTTTTTACATATTTCACCACGAAATCCTTTACTCTACTAATATGTTAAATTATTTTATTGACAACCTCTTTTTTGGTATGGTAAATTTTATACATTAGTTTATCACTCTAATATATTATCGAACTAAAGAATTTTTTTAGTTTTATAGATTTATTGTACTGAAAACATAATTTATAAAGGTGGCTTTCGCAAGATGAAACGTTTAGCAATTAATTTAGTTATTTTGGCATCTGTATTTTTCGTTTTTACAGCATGTTCCAACAATTCTAAAGATAAAAAGGAAGATACATTAGTTATTGGTATTGATGATAAATTTGCTCCAATGGGGTATAGAGATGACAATAATGAAATTGTCGGCTTTGATATTGATTATGCAAAAGCTGCAGCAAAAAAAATGAATATGTCAGTTGAATTTCAACCAATTGATTGGAAAACAAAGGAGTCAGAATTAAGCAGCGGTCGGATTGACTTAATTTGGAATGGCTATACTATTACTGATGAACGGAAAGAAAAAGTTCTTTTCACAAAGCCCTATTTAAAAAATACACAAGTTGTTGTAACATTAGCGGACTCAAAAATAACCAAATTAGATGATTTAAAAGGAAAAGTTGTTGGTCTCCAATCTCTTTCTTCTGCATCCGATGCATTAAATAGTAGTCCTATTAAATCAAAAATTAAGGAAGTTACCGAGTTTTCCGATAACGTATTAGCATTAAATGATCTGAAGTCAGGTCGTTTAGATGCAGTTGTCATTGATGAAGTTGTTATTGATTACTATATGACAAAAGAACAAGATTCCTTTAAAATCCTTGATGAATCACTTGCTCCAGAAGAGTACGGAATTGGGGTTAAAAAAGGAAACGAAGCATTATTAGAGAAGCTTCAAAAAGCACTTGATGAGATGAATGAAGATGGCACAGCCGCTGAAGTTTCCGAAAAATGGTTTGGTGAAAATAAAGTATTAAATTAAGATCGCAAATGAATCGTAAACAAAACAGGATTTCTTTCCGAAACCCTGTTTTGTTTTGTTGGAGGAATAGAAATGTCAGTTGATTATATTATATCCATACTAAAACCAATGTTAGAAGGAGCCCAAGCCACCGTTCTATTATTTCTTATTGCTATTGTAGTGTCCATTCCACTAGGTTTCCTGTTAACACTCGCCATCCGATCTAGCATCAAGCCAATCGCATGGCTGGCAAGCTGTTATATTTACATCATGCGCGGTACCCCGCTATTGCTGCAATTATTGTTTATATGCTTTGGGTTACCAATGATTCCAGGAATTGGAGAATATTTAGTCCTAGATCGTTTTGTCGCTGCCTCTTTAGGATTTATTTTGAATTATGCAGCCTATTTTGCCGAAATTTTCCGTGGAGGTTTACTTGCAATTGATAAAGGTCAGTATGAAGCATCTCAAGTGCTTGGTTTAAGTAAATGGCAAACCACCACACGCGTTGTTTTACCACAAATGTTTCGAATTGCCCTTCCTGCTGTAGCAAATGAATCTGTCACACTAGTGAAGGATACAGCCTTGCTTTATGCTGTTGCTGTACCTGAGTTACTGCACTTTGCCCAAACGGCAGTAAACCGTGATTTTACGATTATGCCCTTTTTCATTGCTGGAATTATTTATCTCATCATGACCCTGCTATTAACAGCATTATTTAAATGGCTGGAGCGCAGATCTAAATTTGAATAAGAAGGACGGATACTTATGGCAATCATTGAAATAGAGAATATAAAAAAATCATACGATAAGGTCGAAGTGTTGAAGGAGATTACCTTTAATGTCAATAACAATGATGTTGTGGCTGTTATTGGTCCCTCTGGTTCTGGAAAAAGCACAATGCTCCGATGTCTTGTCGATTTAGAGAAAATCGATGGAGGAACGATTCGTGTTTCTGGAGACGAATTAGTGAAAGATGGAATATATGCTCCGCAGCAAAAAGTCAAACAAATTACAGCAAGAATGGGAATGGTTTTTCAGCATTTTAATCTATTCCCACATCTTACTGTAAAAGACAATATTCAGCTTGCACCAAAATTAGTGAAGAAAGAAGCTGCTTCTTCCCTTCAAGAAAGAAGTATGACGATCCTCGAAAAAATTGGTCTATCTAATTTTGCTAATGTCTATCCTGCTAAACTATCTGGAGGACAAAAGCAACGTGTGGCAATTGCTCGAGCATTAATGATGGAACCAGAAATTTTACTGTTTGACGAGCCGACATCTGCATTAGATCCTGAACTAACTGGAGAAGTATTGGAGGTTATGAAAGACTTAGCCAAAGAAAAAATGACGATGGTTGTTGTTACCCACGAAATGGGGTTTGCCAAAGAAGTAGCAAATAAAGTCATCTTTATGGACAACGGTGTCATTGAAGAGTCTGGTCCGCCAATCAACCTATTTACAAACCCACAATCGCCTCGAACAAAAGCTTTTTTGAGTCGAAATTTGAAGTAATAATAACATCGCTCTCCCTTGGAAAGCGATGTTTCTTCTGTCTAAGGCTGATTACCACAACTTTATTTTTTAAAAATTCTAAATTTCCTGCCTTTTTTACTACTTCCTTCCCAACCGAATAACATTCCAAGACATTTTTGGCAGAATGAGTATTAAATTGCCATTTTCCATATAAGATTCTTGAAAAGCAACAGGTTTAACTGCTTCCTGGTGAAGTGTATTAATTGCTTTAGGATCATCGTTTGCAAGAACTATATGCTCCACAATGGAATATCCTTCAAACGACCTAATATCTACCTCTACATTTAATTGATTATCTAAGCTTCTATTAACAGCAAAGATGACAAGCTCCTCTTTCTCCTCATTATAGACAATAGACTGATCTAAATATGGTACATCTGTAAAATCTGTCGAATCATATTTTGGTGAGTCTACAATCGCTTGGATTGCTGTTCCACGCCCATAAACAGATGTGTAATAGTATGGATAGAAAATAGTCTGCTTCCAAGACCCTCCACCTGTTTCCGTCATTATTGGCGCAATAACATTAACTAATTGGGCAAGGCAAGCAATTTTAACTCTATCTGAGTGGTTAATTAAAGAATTCAATAAACTGCCTACAAGCAATGCATCTTCAAAATTATAAACATCTTCTAAAAGTGGTGGCGCTACACTCCAAGGTTCTATTTGCTTATCTTGATCATTTGAGTGAAACCATACATTCCATTCATCAAAGCTTAAATGAAGTTTTTTCTTACTTCTCTTCTTCGCTTTAATATAATCACAGGTTGCAATAACTGTTTTAATAAAATCATCCATATCTAATGATTTTGCGAGGAAATTCGCTGTATCATTGTCTCTATTACCATAATACGTATGCAGTGATACATACTCAACGTAATCATATGTCTGATCCAATGAGGTGGCTTCCCATTCAGGGAATGTTGGCATCGCTGTATTGGAGCTTCCGCAACTTACAAGTTCAATGCTTGGATCTACAATTTTCATTGCTTTTGCTGTTTCGGCAGCTAGTCTTCCATATTCATAGGCAGTTTTATGACCAATTTGCCATGGACCATCCATTTCGTTACCTAAACACCAAACTTTAATATTATGCGGGTCTTTATAGCCATGTTCTTTTCTCAAATCGCTCCAATAGGTCCCTCCTGGTAGATTGCAATATTCTAAAAGGTTACGGGCTGCATCAATGCCGCGCGTTCCAAGATTTACAGCCATCATTACTTCCGAATTCACTTGTTTTGCCCATTCAAAAAATTCATTTGTACCTACTTCATTGGTTTCGATAGAATTCCACGCTAGTTCCAATTTTCGCGGGCGTTTTTCCTTTGGTCCTACTCCATCTTCCCAATTATAAGCAGATACCATATTCCCTCCCGGATATCGCACAATAGGAACTTGTAATTGCTTAACTAACTCGATTACATCTTGACGAAAACCATTCTTATCCGCAGAAGGGTGTCCAGGCTCATAAATACCTCCATAAACCGCCCGTCCTAAATGCTCTATAAACGAACCATAAATACGGGAATCTATTTCCGATATTTTAAAAGATTTATCGATTACCATTTTTGCAGTTTTGATATTTTCAGTCATACTTCTCTCATTCCTTTTCCGATGTATTTTGATTTACATAAATGAATTTTTTCAGAAATAAACAAGTGCTATTGATATCATCAAAAATTATCTTCATCAATAACTAAATTATTATCAATTTTTCTCCAATAAATATGGCTGTTGATAAACACGATTAGGGAAACTCCGATTAAGGCTAATGGAATCAACATTTGGCAAAAATAAATGATTAAGCAGGCTACTACTACCATCAAGATGCTCATTGGTAAATTTTTAATTGCTATAAAAAATGCGGTTCGTAATAGCTCTAAAACCGTCCCATCAAATGTTAATAAAACTGGAAAGACAGTAACAAAGAACAAACCAAAAAGAAAAACTAAGAGAATATAAAAGTAGTAAATGGTTAGTGATGTATTTGCTGCCATTTCAAAATAAAAATTACGTACAGATAGTAACAGCATTCCAAAACCAACAACAATCAATCCAGCCATCATATTTCTAACAAAATTCGTCTTAAATGATTGGTAAAATTCTGTAAAAACATTCGTTTCTTTTCCAGTAATTAGAGAAAACATACACCGATGGAGTGCGACAGTGGATGGACCAATTGTAATTAATGGAAGACTAAACAATATCCAGAAGAAGTTTAAAGCAATAATAGAATAGAGCTTTCCCATCCGTTCCCAAAAAGGTGAATCATATTTAATTTTCATCGCTCTCGCCTCCTTATCTCCGCTCCTTTATCCTTTTACTGCGCCTGCTGTCATACCTTCTACAAAGTACTTATTAAATATCAAGTACAAAATAAATAAAGGCAGAATAGAGAAAATAGATCCAGCCACTAGGACATCATAATTATTTCCATAAGGAGTTAATAATGTATTTAACCCGATAGGTAATGTAAATTTTTCTGCTGACCGTAAAACAATTAATGGCCATAACATACTATTCCATGCCCCCATAGAACTCAGAATTGCCATTGCTGAAAAAGCAGGTTTTGAAATTGGCATAACAATGCGCACACAAATTCCATACTCGCTACTGCCATCGATTCTTCCTGCATCTAATAATTCTTTTGGGATGCCTGAAAGATATTGTCTAAAGAAAAAAATGGTTGAAGCATGTACTAATCCAGGAAGGATAACGCCAGCATAGGTGTCTATTAGTCCAAAACTGATCATTTGCTTATATAATGGCAGCATCAATATTTCAAAGGGAACCATCATTGTTGCTATAACGAGGAAAAACAATAAGTTTTTAAACTTAAAATGGTACATCGCAAAGCCATAGGCAACAAAATAACAGATAATTAATGTTAAAACTACCGAAACAATGGTAATAATCAAACTGTTCTTATACCAGTCCAAGTACCCAGTACTTCCATCAAACAGATAGCTATAGTTGATAAATGACCAATTTTCAAAATCTAAGTTTAGATTTAAGCCGTTTCTAATTAACATTTGGCCTGGGCGAAAGGATGCAAACAGTCCTGAGATAAAGGGGATGGCAACACTAGCACACATAATAATAAAAAAGCCGTTAATTAAAACTTTTACTAGAGGATTTTTGCCTTCTTTCTTCCCTTTTTTAATTTCTAATGAGGAGCTTGCTAAATGATTATTCTTACCCATACTTATTTGGCCTCCTTTTTAAACATGCCGCTTGAAAGCAAGTACACCATGCTAATGGATAAAGCAACAATTAATAATACTAAGCCAACAGCAGAGGCATATCCTAAATCATTCTTTTCAATTCCCCTTCTATACAAATAACCAACAATCGTTAACCCAATATTTTTGGGAGAATTATTGCTTCCATATATCATAAAGCTTTCAAGAAACATGGCTAATCCGGCATATATACTGATGGTTGTCACATAAATTCTTGTCGGCTTAAGTAACGGCAGAGTGATATGCCAAAATCTTTGCCAAGCATTTGCGCCATCTACTTTTGCCGATTCATAAAGAACCTCATCAATTGAGCTTAGTCCCGCCTCAAAATATAGAGTATTTACTCCCATCCATCTCCATGTTGCTAATAAAAGGAGTGCAAACATGCCCGTACCCCAATTTTTCAGCCATTGTTTTGACTCCAGTCCAAAAAAATGAAGGATTTGGTTCATGAGACCAGAATCCATTTCACTAAACATATAGCGAAATAAAATACCTGCTACTACGACTGAAACTAATGCTGGCAAATAGATAATCGATTTATAGACTCTTTTCCCTACTACACTTTTTGAATTTAATAAAAATGCGCAGAGCATAGGGATCGGAATTAAAATGATTAACGTTAATATTGTATAGATAACACTATTTCTAACAGCGATATGAAATACCTTATCGCCTAACAACTTTTCATAATTTGCAAGTCCAACAAATTCGCTATATCCGTTCCCAATATTATGAAAACTCATCTCTATAGTCGAATACATTGGATATATCCAGAAGAATGACAAGCTAACAATAAACGGCAATATAAACACATAGGGTGCTATTTTCTGAGAGAATAAAAAAGCCTGGATCTTCTTCAAATTCATTCCTCTCCTTTTCGTCAGTGTCTTTAAGACTACCTCGTAAAGGTAATCTTAAAGACGTCACTTATTCTTGCTCAAAGTCGACCTCCGCTTGTGCATCTTCAAGAGCTTGCTTTACATTTGCACCATTCTCTAGAACCTCATTTAAAGTGGTTAAATTAAATACTTCATTGATAGTAGTCGTAATTGGCACCGTTTTAATCAAATTTACTTCATCTTGAATTTCCAATAATGTATCAAATGGATTATTAACAAAGTACTTTACATACTCATTGTCTGGATTATGAGTGATATCTTTATTAGTCCAAACCTTTGTATTAACCGGATCAAAACCAAGAATATTCCAGATTTGTTCCCCGCCTTCTTCCGTTAACTTTGCCCAAGTCATAAATTCAGCTGCTAGCTCAGCATTTTCAGAGTCTTTATATACGACTGTACCTGTACCACCTGCACCATTTGAACGTTTTTGACCTTCCTCAAACACAGGTGCTGGGGCAATAGCAAATTTGCCAGACATCTCTGGCATATAATCTGTAAAACGAGACATATACCAAATAGCTTTAGGGAAGGCAGCCACTTCACCTTTTGCCACTGTCGCATAGCCTTGTTCTGTATCAATTTGTCCCCCTGGAGTTACTTCGGCAATCCCGCTTTCTAACCAGCCTTGCTGCATTGTTAGCATATTGTTTAATGAATCCAGCTTCACATTTGCATTGGATGGATCTTTTACCCAAGATTCTCCGTGTTCCGACATTGCTAATGTCAGCCAATCCGCACCGCCAGTATCAACAGAGGTCATATAAACTTCTCCATTAGTAGCCTCTTTTAACTTCTCACCAGCTGCTGCAAAGTCATCCCATGTTTTAATTTTGGTATAATCAATTCCATGTTTTTCGAGAATCTCTGTATTGTAGTACATGACAGTAGCCCCAACATGTGTCGGTACTCCATAATAGTTGCCATCTTTTTCATAAGCATCTAATCGAGATGTCACCAAATCAGCCTTATACGGTTCTACATAACTGTTTAATGCCAGCCATGGAACTTCTCCATCTAAATAGTTAGGAAATTGGCCAATTTCTACATCTGCTAAATCAGGAATCCCTTCTCCTGATTGGACGGATAAAGTTAGTTTCGTATGCATATCTGCATATGGATAGACAGTAAATTTAATTTGAATTTGCTTATCTGGATTCGTTTCATTCCATTTATTCAACATTTCCGTGTAAAATTTTTGGTGTAAATCCACGAATAACCACATATCCAACTTCGCACCATCTTCTGGTCCAACTGTCGTAACCTCTGCTTCTACCTCTTTCTTGTCACTTCCCTTTCCCCCAGAGGAATTCGAACAACCAACAACTAAAACAGCCATCAGAAGAATTACAAAATAGGAAAAGCCTTTTTTGGGTAACCCCATAATCTCTGCCCCCATTCGATTTTTTGTATTTTTGAATTTACGTATTTCAAAGATCACCTCCTGATAGTTAAAACGCTTTCACAAATAGGTATATTACCATCCTCAAATTTTTATGTGTAATTCTTATACGCACTTTTTTATTTTTTCCAAAAAAATGTACGGATGTAATAAGCGTTTTTTTTCAACCCATCAGAAGTGATGAATTTGGATGTGTGTATATTAGTTCACAAAAATTAATCACTAAAAAAAATGTTTATCCCTGTCTCTTCTAGGCTTATCTAACAAATATTTGACCATACATCTTTTGGAACTACTAAGTCAAATCGAAAAGTTCCAAAATTGTATGAGTAATTTTGGTCAATATAGAAGAAAATACATCTGTAGGAGCTATTTACAAAAAAGGAGGATTTCTGTTGAATAAAAAGAATAATGATCAAACTACAAAAGTTGCAGGACGCATGTTTGATCCAAGTGATTATGAAAAAAAAGACCAACTTTCTTCTGGCTTGGCAACTACTCATGAACAAGCTACTGATACTTATACAGAAGGAGAAATTGGTGCTGTAATTGATGATGTGGATGGCGAGGATATAGAGATAGGGAAGAAAAGAACTAAATAACAAATAGAAAAAGGATGCATTCTTTTGAGAGAAAGCATCCTTTTTCTATTTTTCATGCCTATGCTATGCTTGCTAAGAAATTGTTACTCTGGAATATATGGTAATTCAAGTGTTTTCGGGATATTAATTACATGGGTCTCCACATAAGATTTTAATCCTTCTTCTCCATACTCTCTTCCAACTCCAGATTGTTTCACCCCGCCAAATGGGAATCGCACATCCAAGCCTTGAACAGCTGCAGTATTAATCATTGTTGTGCCTGCCTCAATGCGACGGGCAACTTTAATTGCATGTTCTTCTTCGCCCCAAACAGAACTTGTTAGACCATAAATGCTCTCATTGTGTAACTCAATTACTTGCTCTTCATCATCAAAAGGCAAAATTGGCACAGTCGGTCCAAATTGCTCTTCTACAACAATTGGATCATGAAAATCAGCGCCTAATACTAATGTAGGCTGCAGAAAATATCCATTATCCATTAATTCGGGATTGAGAATTTCCCCTAATGGAATCACTTTAGCCCCTTTACTTTTTGCATCTTCTACAAGACTTTTAACATATTTCACCTGATTTTTATTATTTACTGGGCCTACCGTCACATCAGGATGAAAAGGATCGCCAACGCGAATCCACTTATTCGCCGCTTCGATATATTTCTCTACGAAAGCATCATAGATTGATCGATGAACATAAATGCGTTTCGCTATCATACAAATTTGTCCTGCGGTAAGGAAGTTTGAAATAACCATTCTTCGCATCGCTTTTTCATCATTTACATCAAAGTCTTCTAGCACAATTGCGGCATCATTTCCTCCTAACTCAAGCGTCATCTTTTTAATCGTTTCAGAAGCAGCCTTCATAATACTCTTAGCTGTCTTCGTTCCACCCGTGAAGGCAATCTTTGCAACTTTTGGATTCGATGTAAGCTCTACCCCTACCTCTGCATCCCCATGGACAAGATTGAGCACACCTGGAGGAAATTCTTCTGCGATAATTTCTACTACTTTACTGACAGCTAAAGGAGCAAATGGACTTGGTTTTACAACCATTGTATTTCCAGTTAATAAGGCTGGTGCTATTTTAATAGTGGATAAAGAAATAGGATAATTCCATGGAGAAATAGCGGAAACCACACCTACTGGATCAAATGTAATGATTGTTCTCCCATTTTCATGCTCTTTTTCTTGGGGAGCAACAACTTTCTTTACATTCTTGCATGCAAATTCCATCCACATGATAGAGATTGCTATTTCACCTTTGGAATCATATAAAGCTTTCCCATGTTCCCGAGATAACAAAGTAGCTATTTCAGGTGTTGCATCCTTTAATTTTTGAATAGCTCGTTCCATTCTTTCGATCCGCTCATCTACATCCGTCCAAGCCCAGCCTTTTAACGCATCATAAGCTGCATCAATCGCTAGTACCGTTTCTTCTTGCGTATTAAGAGGTGCATATCCTACAATCTCATCCGGATGTGTTGGATTTTCACGTGGAGCTTGCTTTTCAGTTGGTACTTTCTCTCCATTGATAATGGCATGTATAGTAATTGGTCCTGTTTGCATATTCCGACTCCTCCTTGTAGGAATTATTTACTTCATTAGTATGAATTAGGTTGTTAAGGTATATACAGTGAGAACGATAAAAACAATTAGATTTTCTTGAGCGACTTATTAACCACCATAACTTACCGTTACACTATATTAACTTATACACTTTTTAATAGGAGTTTAATCTAGAAAAGCTACTTTTTTTGTGAAAAGAGGATGGAACTGGACAACGGAATTTTCTATAACGGAAAATATCTCCTCTTTCAACTATTTCTCTAATTAATTTTGAAAACTAGTTCGCACGAATATTTGGAGAGGGAGTTTCGACACTCACACTATGAAAAAAGGTATATTCAGTTTGTAGGAGTACTAAATGCACAAACATTTTTATACTTAATAAAAGGGTGGGACAAAACAAAATATATATTGGATAAAGACGAACAATCTCTAATTCAGTGGTGAAACCAATTCGTTCCATTGCACTACAGACACACGATGCGCCGGGGAGCAACCTAAGTCTCCTCGGCTAAAGCCAGTGGGGTCTTAGGCTTTGCTCTGCTTCCCGCAGGAGTCGAGTATCCTCCGTTCCATTTCACTCCTTTTTTAAAGCTTATTTAGTTTTTAAGCAAATTAAAATTACTAGGAAAAAACAGAGCAGACTGAATACACGTAGACTCCTATGGGAGCTGCGAGAAAGTCCAAGACCCCGCAGTTCAAGATGAACGAGGAGGCTTGGCGCTCGCCCCATGGAAAGCGAAGTGTATTCAGTCTGCGGGTGATTACCACAAACCTTTTTTCTTAAAATAAATAAAAACCCCCAAACAATTATACGAATATTCTCTAATATGTACGTATAATTGTTCGGAATTATATTGGGTTGAAATACTTATGTCTCACCCCCATATCCTCGAATAGAAGCTTTTCTCTTTATAAGTTAATTTTGACCATAGTAAGCATATGCTCCGTGTTTTCTAAGATAGTGCTTATCTAATAAATGCTGATCCATAGAAGAAATAGTCGGATTTAGATTAAGTGTATGATAAGCCATTTTGCATACTTCCTCTAAAATAACGGCATGATGAAGTGCCTCTTTTGCATTCTTTCCCCAAGCAAACGGACCATGACTAGATACTAAAACTGATGGAATTTCATTGGGATTTATTCCGTTTTTATAAAATGTTTCTACAATGACATTTCCTGTCTCTCGCTCATAGTCCCCTTTGATTTCTTCTTCTGTTAAACTTCTAGTACATGGAACAGAACCATAAAATGTATCTGCTTGTGTAGTACCTAAAGCAGGCAATTCCTTAGTTGCTTGAGACCAGATAGTGGCCCATGGGGAATGTGTATGAACAATTCCGCCGATATCTTTAAAGTTTTTATACAACACTATGTGAGTACTAGTGTCCGATGAAGGTTTTAAATGACCCTCAACTACTTTCCCTTCAAGGTCAACTACAACTAAGTCACCTACCTTCAAGTCCTCATATTCTACTCCACTTGGTTTAATAACAACTAGTCCCGAATCACGATCAATACCACTTACATTTCCCCAAGTGAATGTCACTAAATGATGTTGAGGTAAACCTAGATTTGCTTCTAAGACTTGTTCTTTTAATTTTTCAAGCATAGTTTTTTTCACCTCTCCTTAATGATTCCCTATTTTTTATACTTTGCGAAAATTTATCTATCAACTACTAGTTATCACCAAAAGATACTAAAACCTTATTGTATTTCAATGTTCGATCTGCCATTTTTTTTAAATAGGCACCAACTTCATCAACAGTAATCTTATGAGAAATCATTGGTTTAAATTTCAGAGTGCCTTTTGTCATGAAATCTAAAGTTGCTTTCCAAGCAATCCCCGGATAGGGGGCTGTATATGAATTCCATGTACCTTGAATTTTTATCTCACCTCGAAGAACATGCTCTATTGCCTCTTCTTCTAATGGAAGATTTGAATGTGCAATACCCAAAAAAACTACACGTCCTTTTTTCTTGGCTGCTAATATGGATTGTTGCTGAGTAATTTTACTTCCGGCTGTTTCAGCAACAACATCTGCTCCTCCATCAGTAAACTTGCGGATTTGTTGAATAACATCAGATACTTTAGCATTTATTACAATATCTGCTCCTAAATCCCTAGCTAGTTCAAGTTTTTCTTCAAATATATCTACCGCAATAACAGTAGATGCCCCAAAGATTTTTGCCCATTGTATTGTTAACTGTCCAATGGGTCCACACCCCATTACGACTACCGTTTCACCTGGTTGAATTTGTGCTTTTTGTAAGCCATGGTAACCAATTGTAGCAGGTTCAACTCCTGCAGCCGTTTCATAATTTAGTCGATCATCAATTTGCAGAACATGCCTTTGGGGTACTTTTACATATTCAGCAAACGCTCCATTACTTCCCGTTCCAATAATGTTATAATTTTCACATAGTGCATAATCACTTGCCTGACAAAATTTACATTCCCCACACGGTACAAGTGGCGCAACTACCACTCTATCTCCCTGTTTTACATTCGTTACATTTCTCCCAATTTCAGCGACTTTTCCAGTAAACTCGTGTCCTAAAATAAGTGGATATGTCCGAGCTCCACTTATCATAGAACGCGGTACATCAGAACCGCAAATACCACAATAAACTACCTTGATTAAAACTTCATCTTCATTGATTTGCGGTATGTCTATTAACTCTGTTTGAATATTTCCCAATGAGTATAAAACTGCTGCTTGCATTTTTTGTTGCATTTTCAAACTCCTTTCTCTATTTTTATGGACACTTTCTGCAATTATATAAAATTGTAATTTCCACCCATTTATCCGGTATCCTAGCCAACTCGAAATCATTTGAGAACTTTCATGTCCTCTTATTCTTCCGTGCTGACTAGCCACCAATACAGTGCAGAACTCTCTATCTATGCTGCGGAAGAGGTTTCTTTGTCTTGAGAATTTTTCTCAGCTTGACGATCTAAATAATCGTAAATTGCCATTTTATTTTTTCTAAAAAAGAACCATAGAATGAAATAAGCGACAATCGTTAATCCAATAAATATAGGATTCTGACTTAAAAATGCTAAAAAAATTAATCCCATTAATGGCTTTCCCAGTATATTAAAACTTGTTATTAACAATGCTCCAGCTGGTAAAGCAATGCCGACGTCTTTGGCAATTTCGGTAAATAAGGGTGCTGTATACGTACACATGTATAATCCAAGACCAAACCAGATAGCTCCATTGACCATAATCTTAGCGATATTACCATTTGAAATAGCCACCAGGCCTTGGACCATAAAGGGAATAGCTAATAAGTCAACAACTGGTAGCACTTTATTTCCTGGAAGAACCATCGCTAGAAATACCATCACTGGAATTAATAATACTCCTGTCATTAATGTTGCTTGTTCTCCAAAACCTGCTGCATCATTGACAGCCAAATACCATTCTCGATTAGATCCTTTTTCTTTTTTGACCGTATTTTTTCTAGCTGCCTCTGTAATTGGACTAAATGCTTGAGCAAAAAGCCCCGCAACGCGCGGGAAAATTGCCATTACCGCACTTGTTGCAATTCCAACTAAAGCAATGGATCCCCATGCATCCAAACTATTTAATGTTGTTAAATTACCTAATACTCCAATGAATATTCCTAGAAACAACCCCAAAGTAATAGGTTCACCTAAAAATCCTAACCGCTTTTGCAAGGTTGCTGGATTTAATTTGATTTTATGGAATCCCAGTTTATTTAAAAGGGGATCCATTAAAACTCCAAATATAGTAGGTTCAATATTATGCATCGCAATAATTGTTGCATTTGGATAATTGTAATATTTTGACCATCTTCTTGCCATCAGCTCTGCATTCAATAAGCTATAAAGGTTAAGAACAATCATACATCCAATCGATAAAATCATATTATCTGTGACCAGATAAACCATTGATCCCCAAATCACATAGGAATAATTATTCCATAAGTCTGATGGCTGGAAAACATCTGTCCACTTCACAAGGAATAGTACCGTTTGCAAAATTAGTCCAACAGCTAGGAATATCATCCCCGGTTCGGTAGAAAAGCCTACTATTGCTGTGGCTTGCCATCCCACATCAAAACCTGTTAATTCCATTCCAGTAATATCAACCATGTTTTGAATTACAGGTGAAATAATTGGTGTAAAGGCGCCTAGAACCATTGTAAATCCTTGTAATCCAATACCGGCATAGAGAGCGGAAATAAATGCTTTCTTCATCGATACTTTAAGTAATAATGCAATAATAAAAATAATGATTGGAACTATAATTGGAGCGCCAAACGTATCAAAAACTTCTTTCAACGTTTCTAAAAACATTCCCATTCCCCCAGTCTATTATTTATTTAGCGCTTTAAGCACTTTTTCCACTTCCTCATAAAACTCATCTTCACCTATTCCAGTTAAACAGCTGCTAGCACTAATGGTTGGGATACCATAATCCGCAACTGGCAATGGACTAGTGTGTGTAATTAAGTCATAATTTCCACTTTGAGCATAATTTAGAGCTTCTGTTGGTTTTGCTTCTGTAGTTCTAACATGGAAGCCTCTAGTCTCCATTTCCTCTTTCAGCTTCTCAGCTACCATCGATGACGTAACCGTTCCTGAACCACATACGGACAATATGTTGTAACTTTTCATTAAAAGTCCCCCAATTCAAATTTATTTAAGCTAAAGCACTACTTAAAATATCAGAGATAACTCGACTATCTTCAGCCTTTTCCATTCTATTTAAAAGCTCTTCGTTCTGAAATATAGCCATTAGCTGCTTTAATAATTTCACTTGCTTTTTTGGTTCTTTAACTGCTAGTAAGAAGACTAATTTCACATCAACTTTCTGGGCAGGATCAGCCATTAATTGGAAATTGACAGGTTCTTCTAAGGTTGCTAAAGCAATGGTTGATTCCTTTACATGTGTGGAGTCTGTATGTGGAATAGCTACATTAATACGGCCAATTTGCAGACCAGTAGGTAAAGACATCTCTCGTTGAAGCACTGCATCAATGTAAGTGTCCGTAACATAACCAGATTCTAATAACATCTCTCCCAAAATCTTAATTACTTCCTCAGAGCTATTTACTTTTAATTTTACTTTTACTAAGTCTAAAACCATGATTGTCTCCTCACATTCACATTTCTAATAAAATAATAAACACTTGTGTTAATCCAATTATTAATTAGTGTGCAGCACCTCCATAAATGATTGAAAATCTTTTGTTTGAATTAACTCTTGAACTTTATCTTTAGATTTAACCAATTGATAAAGTTGTTTAAAAACCTTATAGTGATTTTCTCGATCTACTTCACTTGGTAAAATCAAAAAGACAAGTTGCACATTTGTTTTTCCCCATGGGATAGGTTTATGATTGATAGCTATATAAATCATCGTTTCTTCATTTTCCGTTCTTGCAATAGGATGTGGCATAGCTACGTAATTCCCAACTTCTGTTGACGACATCTCTTCTCTTGTTAAAATACCATCTAACAAATATTCCATTTTCACTTTTTCTGTTAATCTTAATAAGAAGTCATGTTTGTTGTTTTCATCTAAAAGAATGAATCGGTTTTCACTTAAAGTCCGATCAAGAAAGCCCTGATTAATTGCTACTGCTATTTTCTTTAAATCTTGTTCATCCAGAAACTCATTAACATGAATAATGGGAATACCATTCTTCTTCACATCCATTGTTGAAATAATTAATGAAATATTTTCTTCTATTTGATCTAACATTTGTAAGGTATATTCTCCTGCAATTTCAATATCTAGAAAATGTCTTTGAATTTTCTGCTTCAATATCATTGAAGCACCAATCCCACTTCCAGATACGATTGCTACTCTTACTTTTTTTCTTTTTGTTCGTTCAATATGTGCAGCAATATGAAGAGCAATGTATCCGATTTCACTTTCTGGCACAACAAAGGTTAAATGTTTCTCCAAACGATGTGCTAAGAGAACTGCAATATGATAAGCTAATAAGTACTCCATCTTAATATGAGAAATATAAGGATTTTCTACATAAAGCTGATATTGAAGAGGATATTGGGCTTTTGCTAAGTGAAAAAGTAATCCAGACACAAGTAGGCGATCTTCATTAAAGCGAAAATCGTATTGCTTCCCAAGATCAACTAAGCTTTTTTCTAACTCTTGTTTCAGTTCCTGAGGAATATTGGTTTCATTATTATAAAAACTAACTATTATACGCTGGCTTATTAGGTGTAGGCTAAAGTACATTTTCTCTTGATTTCCAATATCTATTTGGAATATCTCCTGAACATCCTCTAAAATCTTAGATGCCAATTCAAATTCTTCATAATCTAAAGATTGCTCTACTTCCTTTACTTCGCGGATCTCATATCCATGTCGGATACGGTATATCGCAATAATTAAATGCACTAACAAACTACTTAATTTCCCTGTGGGAATATCGTGAATATACTTATTTAGATTCTCAATCACCACTGTTGACAGTAAATTTAATTCTTCTTCTAAAACCCAGCCACCGAAACGAACTAATAATTCTTTATACAGCTCTTTAATTGTCATAAAGTTTTTTTCTACTAAACTCTCAAGTAATAATCTTTTGTCAAATTCATCCCCCTCTAATCGAATCCCTTGAAAAACTAATGCTTCCACGGATAAATTTCTTTTTTGGGAGGTAATCATTTGAGAAATTCGTTGAATATCTGACCGAATCGTTTGTGGAGAGAAATAAATCATTTGGGATAATTGTTCGTATGTTGTCCATTCCTTGGTATCTAGAAGTGCCTTTACAATATAAAATGCACGCTCCTCAAATTCAATATGATGTCTCTGTTTAAAACCAACTAACTCACCTTCAAGTTGATAACCTTGGCGTTTATTTGAAATGATGCGTGCCCCAATGAGATAGTTATCATTCAAATCTTTAATGTCATTTCTCACTGTTCTGGAACTAATATTTAGCTGTTCACTAATATCATTTCCCGTTACAAACCCATCTGAGTTTTGAAGTATGTGAAGAAGCTTGGTATATCTATCTCTCATAGTGAATACCTCCTGTATCTACATCATAAAAAAGAAAGCACTTTCACGCTATTTTGTTCTTTTTCCTATTAGTAAGGAAAGGAAAGAGTACAACAAAACTCTTCCTAATGATAATGGCAAACTTTAATGATAGATACAACGAAACTTCGTGTAGAGGTAAGTGCAAATGTATTGGCTGCTAGTAGTGAATTGAATTGGAATGCTTTGATGGAAAAGATTAAAAGAGGAGTACGAAGAAAGGAATGATAACACGCAAGACTCTCATAATTAATAAACGACAAGGAAACATGTTATAGAAACCATAGTTCCACTCAATTTAAATTTCTTTCTGCTTAACCAAAAATAAAAAGACAGAAATTCCCATAATACGGAAATCACTATCTTTTTAGACCAAAAATAAAAGTGAAATGAAAAATACATTCCATTGTATGTAGTATTAATAAAAAATAAAAAACCACCAAATATGTATTTGGTGGAGACGGAGGGAGTCGAACCCTCGTCCAGAAATATCGGCACTTAAGCTTCTACGAGTGTAGTCAACATATTCGCATTTCGCTTATTCTTCTGCCTGTTGACAGGCGTCCGATAAGCTAGTCTGGTTGTTCTCTTCCTTCTTCCTCAGACGGTGGAATCCGGCGTAGCCCACTTAAAGTGAGTCCCTGACCCTACCACATGGGCGATGGAGGGAGGAACCGCTAAGCGCTATTAAGCAGCTAAAGCGAAGTTGTTTTGTTGTTTGCCAGTTATAGGCTTTGACGTTTTAACGAGGCCGATCCCCTCGACTCGCAACCTAAGCTCGAACTATCCCTGTCGAATCCGTAGCGTCCCCATTATAAGGATAAAATCAAGTAATTGTTACATTACAAGATTCTTAGCATTTAAGCTTAACGTTTCGGAAGCTCTGAAATAGGAGCTTAAAGTTATGTTGTCTTATCGACATAAATTATTATAACATAACTGGAGCGTATTTCAATTGTAAAGTTTTGGATTACATTTTTTGCCTTTCACGTAAAGCACGTTCAATACTGCGATTTGCTTCTTTACGTTTTAAAGTTTCCCGCTTGTCATAGTTCTTTTTACCCTTACCTAGACCAATCAAAACCTTTGCATAGCCATTTTTAAAATAAAGTTTCAGTGGAACTAAAGCATAGCCCGCTTCTTTTGTATCCCCGATTAACTTATTAATTTGTTTGCGATGTAATAAAAGCTTTCTTGTTCTTAATGGATCATGATTATAGCGATTTCCTTGTTCATATGGACTGATATGCATCCCTAATAGAAATACCTCGCCATTAATAATCCGCGCATATGATTCCTTCAAATTTACTCTTCCTGCACGAATCGCTTTAATTTCTGTTCCTTGGAGAACAATCCCTGCCTCATAAGTCTCTTCAATAAAATAGTCATGGTTTGCTTTTTTATTCTGTGCTACTAATTTCCCTTCACCTTTTGGCATGTCTCTTCCCCCTACTCTGCCAATAATTTTATCAAAAGAACACCTAATATACAAACATCCTCTGCATGTGGCTTCCTTATCCCAAAGAAACCACATGCCAAAATGCATCTATTTATCTGTTAGCGTCTCTTTTTCTTTCTCTTTGCTTTTGGAGCATTCTCAAAATGTTTTCTATCATTCTTTCCTTTACGTCTTGATTCACCTGGTTTTCCTTTACGATCCGTATCTCTATCTGATTTGCCTTTACGCGGGGCACGAGAGACACTGCCAGTAGAAAATACCTTACCTTCCTTCTTAGGATCTCTGCGGCGAGTTCCCTTCATCCCTACTATTTCAAAGTCAATGGCACGTTCCTCTTTATTAACATTCACAACGCGAACAGTAATTTCGTCTCCAATACGGAAAACCTTCCCTGTTCTCTCGCCAATCATAGCAAAATGACGTTCATCATAACGATAGTAATCATCCGTCATATAGCTTACATGGACAAGTCCTTCAATCGTATTCGTAAGTTCCACAAACATACCAAAATTCGTAACAGAACTAATAATACCATCATATTCTTCGCCAATTTTATCAAGCATGTACTCTGATTTTTTCAGTTCATCTGTTTCGCGTTCTGCTTCTACTGATCTTCTTTCCATACTAGAGGAATGTTCAGCAATTTCTGTTAAGCGGCTGTTCCACTTTTCTTGTGTAGAAGAACTAATATCCCCTTCAATTAAATACGTTCGAATTAAACGATGTACGATTAAATCCGGGTAACGTCTTATCGGCGATGTAAAATGCGTATAAAATTCTGTTGATAAACCAAAATGTCCTAGGCTTTCTGGATAGTATTTCGCTTGCTGCATGGAGCGCAGCATGACAGTCGAAATGACCATCTCTTCAGGAGTTCCCTGTACTGACTCAATAATTTCTTGTAATGCTCTTGGATGAACGGAATTTGCTGTACCTTTCACGATATAACCAAAGTTTGTAATAAACTCGAAAAATCTTCTTAGCTTTTCCTCTTTTGGATCTTCGTGAATACGATAAATAAATGGAACCTGCATCCAATGAAAATGTTCTGCAACTGTTTCATTGGCTACAAGCATAAACTCTTCAATTAATTTCTCTGCGACTGAACGTTCTCTTAGAATAACATCCTGTGGCTTTCCATCTTCATCTACGATTACTTTAGATTCTTTAAAGTCAAAGTCAATGGCACCACGAGTCATCCGTTTTTTGCGCAGAATAGCTGCTAAATCCTCCATTCGTTCAAACATCGGGACAAGCCCTTCATACTTGGCTCTTAGTTCTTCATCTTTATCATGTAAAATCGAATTCACATCAGCATATGTCATTCGTTCCGTTGTTTTAATGACACTTTGAAAAATTTCATGGGAAACTACTTCACCATCAGACGTAATTTCCATCTCACAAGAAAGAGTTAAGCGATCAACCTTTGGATTTAAAGAACAAATTCCATTAGATAAACGGTGCGGAATCATTGGAATAACTCGGTCAACTAAATAAACGCTTGTTCCTCTCTCCTCGGCTTCTACATCTATTGGAGAGTTTTCCGTTACATAGTAAGAAACATCTGCGATATGCACCCCTAATTTATAATTACCGTTCTCTAACATCGTTACTGTAACGGCATCATCCAAATCCTTCGCATCTGCCCCATCAATTGTGACAATAGTTTCATTGCGCAAATCACGTCTATTGGCAATTTCCTCTTCATCAATCGTATCTGGTGCATTATTCGCTTGTTCTAACACGTTATCTGGAAAGGCAAGTGGTAATCCATGCTTATGTATTACCGATAAAATATCAACACCTGGGTCATTTTTGTGTCCAAGTATTTTAACAACCTCTCCCTCCGCATTCTTTCTGCCTTCAGGATAAGAAGTTAATTTCACGACAACCTTATGCCCTTCTATTGCCCCTTTTGTGCTGCCTTTTGGGATAAAAATATCTGTCGCGATTTTTTTATCATCAGGGATAACAAAGCCAAAATGCTTGCTCTCTGAATATGTACCAACAATTTGCTGGACTCCTCTTTCGATAATTCGTACGATTGTTCCTTCTCTTCTTTGGCCAGAGCTTTCCGAAGTGACACGTGCTAATACAATATCACCATTTAACGCCGTTTTAACTTCATTAGGCGGTATAAAAATATCATCCATGCCTTGTTCTTCAGGGATAACAAACGCAAATCCTTTCGCATGACCAGCTAATTTCCCCCGAATAAGGTTCATCTTCTCTGGTAATCCATAACGATTGCTCCTTGTCCGAACAACTAGCCCCTTCTCTTCCATCTGTACAAGTGCCTTGACAAAATCTTTAAAGTGAGAAGAATCCTCTATTCCGAAAGCCTCTTCTAGCTCTTGCACGGTTAGTGGTTTATAGGCTTCATCTTTCATATAAGTTAATAGCTTCTCAACATTTTCTTTAATTATATCTTCCAAACAAAAAACCTCCTTTGCATCTTATTGATTCCAATCTAGTTTTTCTAAAAACTGATAGAAATCTTCAAAAACTTGTTCTTTTTCTTTATCATGTGTAATAACATGTCCAGAGTTTTCATACCATTTAATATCTTTTTGAATCGATTCCACTTCTTCATAAATGATATTTGCACTATTTGTATCAATCATTTGATCATGTCGTGCCTGAATAACAAAAACTGGTGAATAAATAAGATCAACCGATTCTCTTACTTCTTTGATTAAATTTTGTAATTCTTTTAATGTATTCATTGGCTTAAATTGAGCCATTTCCTGCTCAATAACTTCTTCTGATTTCTTCTCGCGCTGCTTATAGTTACGAGCGTATTCAAGTACGCCTTCATACATGACTTCTTCACTTTTAATGTACATTGGAGCACACATGGTTACGATACCCTTTACAGGTACAGTGTAACCTAATTTAAGGGAAAATACCCCTCCTAAAGAAAGACCTCCGACAGCAATTTCTTCAAATCCCATCTCCTTTAAATGCTGGTATGCTTCCGTTACATCCTTCCACCAATCCTTTGGCCCGTATTCCACTAATTCCTCTGGTGGTACTCCATGTCCTTTATATAAAGGTACATAGCAGGTGTAGCCCTTTGTATTTAAATATCTACCAAGCAAGCGTACATCTGATGTATTCCCCGTAAAGCCGTGCAATAAAAGCACTGCACGTTTATTATCTCCTTTAAAGGTTAATGGTTTCTGTTCTACTATTTTCATTAGATAAACGCTCCTTTGTCTTATTATTTTCTCCTTCGTCCTATTCTATAATATAAAGTGACCAATTTATTTGAAAAAGAACTATCCTTCTATTTTAGTAAAAAAGAAAAGAAAGAATCCAGTCATATGATTACATCATACTATAGGTCTTTTATAAATCTTATGTACAACTCCATTTGTTTTCCGAAAAAAAACCTGACCTTTCTTGGCCAGGTTTTTTCATCTATACCGAATCTCGTTATTATAGATCAAAATAACTAACTGCAATCGTTAAGACAAAGAATAAAATTGCTAAAACGATTGTTGCATTGTGAAGGATTAATTCTAAACCACGTGCTTTTTGTTTACCAAATAACTGCTCTGCACCACCAGAAATTGCTCCAGATAGTCCAGCACTCTTACCATTTTGAAGAAGTACTACTACGATTAATGCAATCGCAACGATAATCAATAAAGTAATCAAAACTGTGTGTATCATATCAAACACCTCCATTAAAACCAACCTACATTAGTTTAAATGTATCATATTTTATGTTTTGTCACAATAGTATGTCGCGTCTTTGTCATAATAATTAGTAGAATACACTTTGGGATAGTTAATAATGATTGAAAGGTCTCTTAAACAAGATATATGTTGTTTGTTATGTTTACGAGTAGAGACAATGGCTCTCTGTTCCCTTCTTCAGCTTTTCTTCTTGTTTGCGGGCACAGAGAACGGCTCTCTGTTCCCTTTTTCAGCTTTTCTTCTTGTTTGCGGGCACAGAGAACGGCTCTCTGTTCCCTTTTTCAGCTTTTCTTCTTGTTTGCGGGCACAGAGAACGGCTCTCTGTTCCCTTTTTCAGCTTTTCTTCTTGTTTGTGGGCACAGACAATGGCTCTCTGTTCCCTTCTTCAGCTTTTCTTCTTGTTTGCGGGCACAGAGAACGGCTCTCTGTTCTCTTCTTCAGCTTTTCTTCTTGTTTGCGGGCACAGAGAACGGCTCTCTGTTCCCTTCTTCAGCTTTTCTTCTTGTTTGTGGGCACAGACAATGGCTCTCTGTTCCCTTTTTCAGCTTTTCTTCTTGTTTGTGGGCACAGACAATGGCTCTCTGTTCCCTTTTTCAGGTATCCCAGCCAGCTTATGTCACTGATGGATCCTCCCTCTCTTCTAATAAAAACACATTCCCAACTATAAAAAAAACCCTAGCTTAAAGGAAAACTCCTAAAGCTAGAGTGTTTATCAAGTTAAGTCAAACTTAACTTCAATTATTTTTTAAGGTTGTAGAAAGATTTAAGACCATCGTATACTGCTAACTCGCCAAGCTCGTCTTCGATGCGAAGAAGTTGGTTGTATTTAGCGATACGGTCTGTACGAGATAATGAACCAGTTTTGATTTGACCAGCGTTAGTAGCAACAGCGATGTCAGCGATTGTAGCATCTTCTGTTTCACCAGAACGGTGAGAAACTACTGCTGTGTAACCAGCACGTTTAGCCATTTCGATAGCATCGAAAGTTTCAGTTAAAGTACCAATTTGGTTAACTTTGATAAGGATTGAGTTTGCAATTCCTTTTTCGATACCTTCAGCTAATTTTTTAGTGTTTGTAACGAATAAATCGTCACCTACTAATTGTACTTTAGAACCGATGCGGTCAGTTAATAATTTGTGACCTTCCCAGTCGTTTTCATCTAAACCATCTTCAATAGAGATGATTGGGAATTCGTTAACTAATTCTTCATAGAAGCTTACTAATTCTTCAGAAGTTAAACCAGTACGGCCTTCTCCTGCAAGATCGTATTTACCAGTTTCTTTGTTGTAGAATTCAGAAGAAGCAACGTCCATACCTAAGAATACATCTTTACCAGGCTCGTATCCAGCTTTTTTGATTGCTTCGATGATTACTTCTAATGCTTCACGGTTAGAACCAAGGTTTGGAGCGAATCCACCTTCGTCACCTACAGCAGTGTTTAAACCTTTTGCATGTAAAACTGCTTTTAATGCATGGAATACTTCAGCACCAGTACGTAGAGCTTCTTTGAAAGTTGGAGCTCCTACTGGTAAGATCATGAATTCTTGGAAATCAACATTGTTATCAGCATGAGAACCACCGTTGATGATGTTCATCATTGGAGTTGGTAATTGTTTCGCGTTGAATCCACCAAGGTAACGGTATAATGGAAGACCTACTACTTCAGCAGCAGCATGTGCAACAGCCATAGATACACCTAGGATTGCGTTAGCACCTAATTTACCTTTGTTTTCTGTACCATCAAGTTCGATCATTGTTCTGTCGATTCCAACTTGATCTGTAACGTCCATACCGATGATTGCTTCAGCAATTACTTCGTTTACGTTTTCTACTGCTTTAAGAACACCTTTACCAAGGTAACGAGATTTGTCACCATCACGCAATTCAACTGCTTCGTATTCACCAGTTGAAGCACCAGATGGAACTAGTGCACGACCAAAGAATCCTGATTCAGTTAATACTTCTACTTCTACTGTTGGGTTACCACGTGAATCTAATACTTCACGAGCATATACTTGTTGAATATAAGGCATAATATTTCTCTCCTTTTAAAATAACTTATTTTTTAATAATAGATGTCCCAGTCATTTCTGCTGGCTTTTCAACACCTAATAAATCTAACATAGTAGGAGCTAAATCTCCTAAAATACCATCTGTACGCAATTCAGCATTTTTATCTGTTACGATAACAGGTACTGGATTTGTTGTATGTGCTGTCATTGGTTTTCCTTCAAGTGTTACCACTTCATCAGAGTTACCATGGTCAGCAGTGATAATAGCTTTACCACCTTTTTGTTCAATTAAAGTGATAATTTTTCCTAAACATTCATCCACTGTTTCAATCGCTTTGATTGTTGGTTCAAGCATTCCGGAGTGCCCAACCATATCAGGGTTTGCGAAGTTTAGAATAATTGCATCAAAATTATCTGCCTCAATTTCCTTCAATAGCGCATCTGTTACTTCATATGCACTCATTTCAGGTTTTAAATCATAAGTTGCCACTTTTGGTGAATTGATCAAAATACGTTTTTCACCAGGGAACTCTGCTTCACGTCCACCGCTCATAAAGAATGTAACATGTGGATATTTTTCCGTTTCCGCAATACGAAGCTGAGTCAAGCCATTTTGTGCAAGAACTTCCCCTAAAGTGTTATCAAGGTTTGTTGGCTTGAATGCAACATACCCATTTACTGTTTCACTAAAATGAGTTAAACATACAAAGTAAAGATTTTTTGGATGTTTTTCTCCACGATCAAAGGAACGGAAGTCCTCATTTGTGAATGTATTCGAAATTTGAATAGCACGGTCAGGACGGAAGTTATAAAAAATTACAGCATCTTCATCTTCAATCGTTGCAACTGGTTCGCCGTTCTCCTTTGTGATAACAGATGGAAGCACGAACTCATCAAAGATTCCATTATTGTAGTTATCTTCCACTACTTGTAATGGATCAGAATATGCTGGTCCTTCTCCATATACCATTGCGCGGTATGATTTTTCTACTCGGTCCCAACGCTTATCTCTATCCATAGAATAGTAGCGTCCAGAAATAGTAGCAAATTCACCTACACCGTATTCAGCGATTTTTTCTTGTGTAGCTTTAATATATTTTTCAGCAGTCTTTTGACCGACGTCTCGGCCATCTAAGATACCGTGAATATATACATTTTCTACTCCTTCTTCTTTAGCTAAACGAAGAAGTGCAAACATATGCTCAATGTGGCTATGAACTCCACCATCGGATAATAATCCGAATAAATGAAGATTTTTGCCTTTTTCTTTTACATGCTTAATTGCATTAACAAAAGTTTCGTTTTTATAAAATTCGCCTTCTCTTATAGACAGATTTACTCTTGTTAAACTTTGATATACGATCCGGCCGGCACCGATATTCAAATGTCCAACTTCAGAGTTACCCATTTGTCCTTCTGGAAGACCAACAGCTTCCCCGCTAGCTACTAAAGTAGCATGAGGATAAGAATTCCAATATTTATCGAAATTAGGCTTATTTGCTTGTGCTACCGCATTACCCATGCGTTCACTTCTTAAAGCAAAACCATCTAAAATGATTAAAGCTACTGGAGATTTACTCATTCTTACCTGCCTCCAATAAAGCTAAAAAGCTTTGAGCTTCTAGGCTAGCTCCGCCTACTAATGCTCCGTCTATATCTGGCTGTGCCATATATTCTTTAATGTTTTCAGGCTTAACGCTGCCACCGTATTGGATACGGATTTCTTCTGCAACTTCTGGTGAAAATTGTTCACTTACTACTTTACGAATATGTGCACATACTTCGTTTGCATCTGCAGAAGTAGAAGATTTACCTGTTCCAATTGCCCAGATTGGCTCATATGCAACAACTGTTGCTTTTGCTTGTTCTGGAGTTAAACCATTAAGTGCTTTTGTTACTTGAGTTGCAACAAAGTCATTTGTTTCACCATTTTCTCTTTGCTCTAGTGTTTCACCACAGCAAACAATTGGAGTTAAACCATTTTCAAATGCAGCGATTGTCTTTTTGTTAACAGACTCATCTGTTTCATTAAAGAACTCACGACGCTCTGAATGTCCAAGTACTACATATTTTGCACCGATATTTTCTAATGCAACTGGGCTGATTTCGCCAGTGAATGCACCATTTTTTTCGAAATGCATATTTTGTGCACCGATTTTTACATCTGTGCCATCAGTTAATTCTACTAATTGCCCTAAAAATAACGCAGGAGCACAAACAACTGTATCCACTTTTTCACTTGATGGAACAGATGCTTTTACTTCTTGGATAAACTCAACAGCTTCAGGAAGTGTTTTGTTCATTTTCCAGTTACCTGCAATAATTGGTTTGCGCATGTTAAACATCCTTTCATGCATATCTATAAAGATATTATTTGTCGTTTAAAGCCACTACACCTGGAAGTTCTTTACCTTCCATAAACTCTAATGAAGCACCGCCGCCAGTAGAAATATGACTCATCTTATCTGCTAAATCAAATTTCTCAACTGCTGCTGCAGAATCTCCACCACCGATTACTGAATATGTATCTTGAGATTCAGCAAGTGCTTCAGCTACTGCTTTTGTACCATTTGCGAATGCATCTAATTCGAATACACCCATTGGTCCATTCCAAATTACTAATTTAGAATTTTTAATAACATCTGCATAGATTTCACGTGTTTTAGGTCCGATATCTAATGCTTCCCAATCAGCTGGGATTTCTTCGATAGAAACAGCTTTGATGTTTGCATCATTTGAGAAATCATCTGCAACGATCACATCAACTGGCATATAGAATTTAACACCTTTTTCTTTTGCTTTTTCCATATAAGATTTAGCAAGATCGATTTTATCTTCTTCTAATAAAGATTTACCAATTTCATGGCCAAGAGATTTAACAAAAGTATACGCTAATCCTCCACCGATAATTAAGTTATCTACTTTATCAAGAAGATTTTCAATTACACCAATTTTATCCTTAACTTTCGCTCCACCAATGATAGCTGTGAACGGACGATCAGGATTAGATAAAGCTTTGCCAAGAACATCTAGTTCTTTTTGCATTAATAATCCAGATACTGCTGGAATATGATGAGCAATTCCTTCTGTTGAAGCATGAGCACGGTGTGCAGCACCAAATGCATCATTTACAAATACATCTGCAAGTTCTGCATATTGTTTTGCTAACTCTGCATCATTTTTTTCTTCACCAGCATTGAAACGTACGTTTTCAAGAAGGATAACATCTCCTTCTGCTAACTTGCTGATTTGTGCTTTAACAGCTTCGCCATATGACTCATCTGCTTTAGCAACTTCTTTCCCTAGTAATTCAGAAAGGCGTTTTGCAACAGGAGTTAAACGTAGCTCTTCTACAACTTCACCTTTTGGACGTCCTAAGTGACTTGCTAGAATAACAATTGCACCACTCTCAACTAATTCTTTAATTGTTGGAAGTGCAGCTTGAATTCTTGTTTCGTCCGTAATTTGTTGATCTTTCATCGGTACGTTGAAGTCAACACGAACAAATACTTTTTTCCCTTTTAAATCAATATCACGAATTGTTTTCTTGTTCATTATAGGTACCCTCCACTGCATATTTTTAAAATAGCGGAAACAAAGTTGTTTCCGCTGTTAGATTAAAGGGGGTGCTTATTAACTCGCACATAATTCCATTTATAAAGGGAAATTATTTTGTTGCAAGTTGTGCAAAGTGCTTAACAGTTCTTACTAATTGGTTAGTATAAGACATTTCGTTGTCATACCAAGCAACTGTTTTAACAAGTTGTTGATCACCAACAGTGATAACTTTTGTTTGAGTTGCATCGAATAATGAACCATAGCTAATTCCGATAATATCAGAAGAAACAAGCTCTTCTTCAGTGTAACCGAAAGATTCGTTAGCAGCTTCTTTCATTGCAGCGTTGATTTCTTCAACTGTAACTTTTTTATCAAGAACAGTTACAAGCTCTGTTAATGAACCAGTTTTAACTGGAACACGTTGAGCAGCACCGTCTAATTTACCTTGTAATTCAGGTAATACTAAACCGATTGCTTTTGCAGCACCAGTTGAGTTAGGAATAATGTTTTCAGCAGCTGCACGAGCACGACGGAAGTCACCTTTTGGATGTGGAGCATCTAAAGTATTTTGGTCGCCTGTGTAAGCGTGAATTGTAGTCATTAAACCAGATACGATACCGTATTTGTTTTGAAGAACTTGTGCCATTGGAGCAAGACAGTTAGTAGTACAAGAAGCACCAGAAATAACTGTTTCAGTTCCATCAAGAACATCATGGTTAACATTGTAAACAACTGTTTTCATTTCGCCAGTTGCTGGAGCAGAGATAACTACATTTTTAGCACCTGCTTGAATATGAGCTTCTGCTTTTTCTTTTGTTGTGAAGAAACCAGTAGATTCGATAACTGTATCTACACCAAGTTCTCCCCATTTAAGATCAGCTGGGTTTCTTTCAGCAGTTGTAACAACTTTTTGACCATTTACTAAGAAATAACCTTCGTGTACTTCGATTTCACCTTGGAAAGTTCCTTGAGATGAATCATATTTTAAAAGATGTGCTAGCATTTTAGTATCAGTTAAATCATTGATTGCAACCACTTCTAATTCTGGGTTTTCCATGATTTTTCTGAATGCCAAACGTCCGATACGTCCAAAACCGTTAATACCTACTTTTACTGTCATTGTAAATTTCCTCCTCTAATTTTAAGAGTATTAAATATATAAAGGGATTTCCCATTATATCAACTTTTTTGCGGCTCCTTCATCTGTTATTAAAATAGTTGAAGTTGGTGCTTCCTTTAGATAAGCACGAATAGCCTTTGACTTCGATGCTCCACCTGCTACAGCGATGATATTAGGTACAGTAGATAAGTCTTCCAGTCTAAGGCCAATTGTTTGTACCTTGTGGACAACTTCTCCCTCTTCATTAAAATAGTACCCGAATGCTTCGCCAACAGCTTCTGCATTTTTAATCTTTTCTAAATCACTTTTGCTGGTATTTCTGCGATTCGCCATTGTAAGCGCCTCGCCAATGCCGTGAACTAAAAGATTTGCGGAACGAATGAGTTTTAATACTTCGCTGATACGAGGGTCTGTGGAAATGCTTTTGTACATTTCTTCGCTGACCTCATCAGGAGCATATAAAACCCGATGTTTTGATGCAGTATGATCTGCCATCATGGAACAAATTGTATTCGCCTGATTTTTGACATCTTCTCCTATTCCACCACGTGCCGGGACAAATAATAATTCCCCATCTGCAATATTAGGCGTCAGTGCCTCTGCAACAGAGGACATAGTAGTCCCACCAGTAACTGCGATGATATTATTTCCCTTTAGAAGAGATTTCATACAATTTGCTGTGGCAAGTCCTAATTCTTTTTTTACCCATGGAGAGTGATCACTGTCTCCAGCTACAATGATAACTCGGTTAATACCTAGTTTTCTTTGCAGTAGCTGCTCCATTTCGTTAATACCCGTTACTTCTCTCATTACACTAGAAAGACTTTCCAACACTTCTTCCCCTATCGAAGTGACTGTCATGCCGATGTTTGAAATATGTATAAGCTGCTGCTCCTTTAAAAACTCGACTTCACTTCTCAAGACTCTTTCGGTCAGTCCTAGGCTCACTGCCAGACTTCTTCTTCCGACAGGCTGCATATTCTTGATATATTGCAGAATATAGTACCTTTTTTGCATAACTGTAAGTAAATCAGGTAATAATCTTTTTTGAATCTCAATAAATGAAACCATGCTTTTGATGCGCTCCTTCACTTACAGTGGTCGTCAGAAGTCCCGCATAGACATTTTCCGTCCCGGGTACTACAAAAAAATAATTCCTTGCTACAAGAACAATTCTAACACCAGTATAGTATGAATTCAACTGATATGTGTCTATTTTTTGTTAAATTTGGCGAAAAAGTGTCGTTCTATCTTTTCATATTATTTGGAAAAAACTAATTATTACTTATGTTATTGATTCGCTAAGAAAATACAGCTTTAAATATGCTTTTTTTATTATAAAAGCTTTCATTTACTATACTAATCATTTTATGAGAATAACTTTCATCATGATGCACAATCGGTTAAAATTTGGATATTTTAGCATTAAGCGTCCATACTCTGGAGTTTTCAGCCCTAATGATGCGGATATCAACCACACTTCCTTTTTTCCAGCCAATGTTTAATCGGTACTACTCACCTGATGTATGATGAAAAAAAGGAGAATACACCTTTGTTACCTCCCGTTATTTCAAGAAGAACTGACAAGATCATAATGAATGCTCTTCATTTTTAAATAACTTTATTATTCGTGAAAAAACTGTTATTTCCGCTACAACAATATTTCAAAGTCAGGTCATTTTATCCCTATATACTAAGGAGGTTTCTTTATTGTGTAGTAAATCCCTTTTAATTCACAATAAATACCCCACTCCTAAGAGCAGGACTTATTTAAGTTTTTTCCCAGAATATTTAGGTGAATACGGAGTTATAATAACTAAAAAATTAACAGGAGATTATTATGACCAAAAAAAGTCAGATGTTACTAAACATTATTATGGTTATTGTATCTTGGCTTTCCATTCCTTTACTAGGTAAGCAAACTATAAAGAGATTTTCCCAGCCGCTATTTTTAGTATTATTATGTGTAGCTTAGATCTTCAAATAGGTAAAAGGCTTAAGTGGTGGAGTTTTTATAATATTCCTCATTCCACTTTGCAAAATGAAATTCCTTTCCTTATAGGTCCAATGTTATTAATGGCTTTATGCACATTAAAATGGGCTTATGGAAGTTTTGTGAAGTTCCTGTTATTGAATGCGTTTGGTGGAGTAATATTCACCTTTCCTTTAACAATGTTATTCTCTAAATTAAAATTGTATAGATTAGTAAAAATAAATCACACACAATTTTTCCTATATTTCTTTTATAAAGCATTTTTTCTTTATGGATTTCAATATTTGTATGAGAAAAGCAAAATAACTAAGGCTTATTAATTTACACAAATATACTATGTATCGCTGTTTACAGATACTTTATAACCATTACTCTTATTTAAAATTATAATTAAATATGCCCCCACTCCAAATGAGTACATACCACTCCACATATGTTTAGCCATACACATGAAACTATTTTATGGGAATCTAATATTCCGATATAAATTATATGAGTGCTTGCCTCGGAGACACGGACAAATCTATTTTATTGAATAATGACAAAGTGAATAGTTTTATGAGAGATTGGTTAAAGCAAATAAAGTGAAATAAAATAAGGATTTTTTGAGGAGAGCCGGACAAAAAAACACTCCTCAAAAAAATCCTTATTTATCAACATTTTAGCGCCCTCGGAGGGAATCGAACCCCCATTTTAAGAACCGGAATCTTACGTGCTATCCGTTGCACCACGAGGGCATTATGTTAAAGTTACGCTTTCATATTATAAGCGAACATTCCGTATATTGCAATAGAAGATGTTTAAAAAAAGGTGCAGTGGGTATCATGGAGAAAGGATTGTAACCGGAATAAAGAGATGGTATTTGATAATAGCTTTCTATATCACCAATAATGAAAAAGATGTCGAATGATATTTTCAGGGAATCAAGCTTTAACGTTTGACCTTAATTGACCATCCGTGTATCATTAGGAATACATACAGTTTAGATGTTTTTCATCTGACTGAAGAAACAAATACTTATGCTTTTCGAACAGATATTAAAAAGGAGGATTTTAAATGAATTTAATCCCTACAGTTATTGAGCAAACAAATAGAGGAGAACGTGCTTACGATATCTACTCTCGTTTATTAAAAGACCGTATTATTATGCTGGGCAGTGCTATCGATGATAACGTTGCTAACTCTATCGTATCACAGCTTTTATTCTTAGAAACAGAAAATCCTGAAAAAGATGTATCTATTTATATCAACAGCCCTGGTGGAAGCATCACTGCTGGTATGGCAATTTATGATACAATGCAGTATATTAAGCCGGATGTGCAAACAATTTGTATCGGTATGGCTGCTTCTATGGGTGCATTCTTACTTGCTGCTGGTGCAAAAGGTAAACGTTATGCATTGCCTAATAGTGAAGTGATGATTCACCAACCACTTGGCGGAGCACAAGGTCAAGCAACTGAAATTGAAATTGCTGCTAAACGTATCTTATTCCTACGTGATAAATTAAACGGTATTTTATCTGAGCGTACTGGTCAACCAATGGAGGTAATCGCAAGAGATACAGAACGTGATAACTTTATGACTGCGGAAAGAGCAAAAGAATATGGTTTAGTTGACCATGTTATCAGTCGTAATTCACTTGAAGACAAGAAAAATTAATATAAAAACTCTTAATAATTAAAAAAGGCTATTCCAAATTAGATTTCTATAGATGGATATCATCTATAAAATTTTCCTATTTGGAACAGCCTTTTTCATTAGGAGAGTATTATTAAGCAGCTTTACTTTAATAAACCTGTTAAATTTTGAAGCGCTTCCACTTCATCACTGCCATCAACTATTAATTTTATTGTTGCCCCTGAATGAATAGCTAGACCCATTATTCCCATAATACTCTTTGCATTCACTCTTCTTCCATCCTTTTCAATAAATACTTCAGATAAATAATTACTTGCCTCTTGGACAAATAAAGCTGCGGGTCGTGCTTGAAGTCCAGATTTTAAGTCCACTGTAATCTCTTGCTCTACCATCGAACATCCTCCCCTTCATCAATGTAGTAATATATCTATTATACAAGGAAAAGGAAAATTTTGCTCGATTCACCTCAAAGAATATTCAGTTTAGAACAATTTTTCTGATAATAATCTTCTAAATAAAAATGGATAATATATATCGTTTACTTGATATAATTATCCATTCTTATTAGTTGACTTTTTCTCCACGACGAAGAGCATCGGCAATTTCATCTATTTTTCTTAAACGGTGGTTGATGCCGGATTTACTGATGTTACCAGATGACACCATTTCTCCTAATTCTTTTAAGGTTACATCTTGATAGGCAACTCTAAGCTCTGCAATCTCTCTAAGTTTATCAGGTAGAATTTGTAATCCGACTGTTTTATCAATATAACGAATATTCTCAACTTGTCTTAATGCAGCACCGATTGTTTTGTTTAAGTTAGCCGTTTCGCAATTGACTAAACGGTTGACTGAATTTCTCATATCTCTAACAATTCGAATGTCTTCAAAACGAAGAAGTGCTCCGTGTGCACCGATAATATTAAGAAATTCAGTTATTTTTTCAGCTTCTTTTAAGTAAGCAATAAAACCTTTTTTTCTTTCTAATGTCTTACTTTTTAACCCAAATGTATTCATTAAATCACTGAGCGCTATAATATGTTCTTTATATAAAGAGGCAATTTCCAAATGATAAGAAGAAGTTTCCGGGTTATTAACCGAACCTCCTGCTAGAAAGGCTCCGCGTAAATAAGATCGTTTACAGCATTTTTTCTTAATAAGATCTGGAGAAATTTCATGTGTAAACACAAAACCTTCTTTAAGAATGCTCAGTTCCTCAAGCACTTCTTTTCCTTGATTAGAAATTCGCACAATATAGACATTGTTCTTTTTTAAACGCATTTTTTTGCGGACTAATAGTTCAACCGGGATATCAAAATACCTTTTTATTAGCGTATAAATTCTTCTTGCGATAGCTGCATTCTCTGTCTGGATATTTACAACTAGCCTCTGGTTAGAAAAGGAAAGTGTCCCATTCATTTGAATTAATGCTGATAATTCTGCTTTTCCACAACAATTTTTGGCTTCAATTGTTGTTAATTCTTTTTTAGTTTCTGAAGCAAAAGACATGTCCTTCCCCCCTTATAGACTCGGAGTATATTGTTCCAATACCTTGTCTAAAAAGTTACTCTTCTTTCAATCGATAATTGAATAGAGAATTTTCGCCACTTCTAGAGTATTATGGCGAATAACACCTTGATCAAGCTTAATGATATCACCAGCTATTACATCTAAATCCATCCGTTCCAGCCGATTAATATCAAAAACCACAGGCTTTGCTTTTTCTTCATCATATCTTTGTTGTATACTTGCAGGAATATTCGTTTTGTTCACGATTATTGTATCAATAAATGGCTTTTCTACATGTTCATATAGTGCCTTCACATGATCACTTGCCGTATAATCGGACGTTTCCCCTGCTTGTGTCATTATATTGCACACATAGACTTTTTTCGCTTTCGCTTCTCGGACTGCCGCTTTGATTTCTGGAACGACTAAGTTTGGTAAGATACTAGTATATAAGCTTCCAGGCCCCATCACAATTAAATCGGCTTGCTCGATAGCATGTATCGTTTCAGGAAGCGGCTCAGAATCTTCGGGGGTTAGGAAAACTTTTTTTATCTTTTTCCCAGCCTCTGGAATATTAGACTCCCCTATTACAATCGATCCATCTTCCATTACCGCATTTAAGATAACACTATGACTAGTCGCAGGTAATACTTTACCACGGACATTAAGTACTTTGCTCATTTCTTGAATCGCATAGGTAAAGTTACCAGTAATGGAAGTCATGGCCGCTAAGATTAAGTTACCTAATGAATGTCCATCTAAATCTTTGCTATTCGTGAAGCGATGTTGAAACATTTCCTCCACTAAGGGCTCGACATCCGATAACGCGGCTAACACATTACGAACGTCTCCAGGAGCAGGGATATCGAGATCCTCTCTTAATCTTCCAGAGCTTCCTCCATCATCGGCTACTGTTACGATTGCCGTTATGTCTACTGGATACTTTTTCAATCCACGCAGAAGCACAGAAAGGCCAGTTCCTCCCCCGATGATTACAATTCTTGGCTGTTCCTTTTCACTCATGCCTGTTGGTCCTTTCTCCTCTCCATATCACGGTGAGCAATAGCAATATTATATTCTTTTTCAAAATGATGGCCGATATACTCAGCTAATGCAACAGATCGATGCTGTCCCCCAGTACAGCCAATCGCAATAACTAGCTGCGATTTTCCTTCTCTCTTATATTGAGGCAGCATAAATGTTAATAAATCAATGACTTTTTCTAAAAATTGGCCTGTTTCCGTCCATTTCAATACATAACTGGATACCTCTACGTCTAATCCAGTTTTCGGTCTCATATGCTCAACGTAATGAGGGTTTGGTAAAAAACGCACATCAAATACTAAATCCGCATCAATAGGAAGTCCATGTTTAAATCCAAAACTCATCACATTTACAGTAAAGATAGATTGTTTATTAACAGAGAATTCTTTTAGAATCTTTTCACGAAGTTCTCTCGGTGAGCTTTGTGATGTATTATAAATAATTTGCGCTCTTCCTTTGAGCTCTTCTAACAATTCTCGTTCCAATTTAATTCCTTCTAAAGGAAGCCCAGCCGGTGCAAGGGGATGAACTCTTCTAGTCTCCTTATATCTTCTAACAAGGGCACTGTCATCAGCGTCTAGAAAAAGGATCTTGGGAACAACCCAGGAAGTTGCCAAATCATCTAGTGCAGTGAACAAATCATCAAAAAATTCTCTCCCCCGCAAATCCATCCCAAGAGCAACCTTATTCATCTTATTCTCCGACTCTTTCATAAGTTCGAGAAACTTAGGTAAAAGTGTAGGCGGTAAGTTGTCCACACAAAAAAAGCCTAAGTCTTCAAAGCTTTGAATAACAACTGTTTTTCCTGCTCCTGACATACCTGTGATGATTACGACTTGTGGTTCCATTTTAATTCCCCCTATAAATCTTTAGCTTGGATCTAATCGGTAACTAATTAATTCGAAATCTGGTGTATAAGTAAATGTTCCATAGATTATTCCATTTCCATGGATCATGTAATCTAAAATATGATAATCGCCCTCAGCCATTGGCAAATTTTTCACATCATCTAAATCGTGCCAGACAATTTTCCCTTCAGCTGATTCGTCTACATTGACACCATCTGCATTCGTAGAGAAAAAGGTGAACATCATCCACTCCGATATAATCTTATCTCCCTCTTTAATAATAAAGGTAAAAATTCCTTTGATGTTAGGATTTCGTAAATAAATACCTGTTTCTTCTCTATACTCACGAATACAGGAATCTCTAACAGATTCTCCCGGCTCCATTTTTCCGCCAGGCGCTACCCACCAGCCACGTCTTGGTTTTTGTAGCAATAAGACTTTATTATCTTTAAGTAACAAACAATTCGTCACACGTTGCAAAATTATTCACCCCAATTTTCTCTATATGTAGGCACTGCTTTTTATCCATTCCTTTTATTATACTATTATTGTCATGCCCCCACAATAAATTGCCTTTTCCAATTATGAAGGATTCTTTATTCCTGATAGAGAAATGATTATATATCTTTAGAAAAGGATGTGGATACTCTTGTATGTTAACCCTGTTAAAAAGGATTTAAAGGTAAGAAAATTAGAAGCACTCTTAAAACGCGGAGATAAACATTCGTCCATCAAAAAAGATGTATCGATTTATTTACGCGGCTATAAAGGAGAAAAGCAGCTAACCTATTATCTCGATTTTATCCCTGAGAAGGAATGCTTTATTATTCATAATCTTCGTTTATACGATGGAAAATCTTATTTTCAAATAGACTATCTCTTGTTGACACATTGCTTTTTTATTATCATTGATTGTAAAAACTATTTAGGCACATTACTATTTGATACAACTTTAAACCAATTTACCCGAATTCGAAATAATCAAGAAGAGGGCTACCTGGATCCCATCTCTCAAATGAAAAGATTAAAGCGCCAACTAGAATCGTTCTTACAAAAACGCCACTTTCCTATTCCTCCTATCAAGCCAATCGTTATTATATCCAAACCTTCTACTATCATAAAGGCAATCCCTCGATAAAAAATCATGTTCTCCACAGTCATAGTTTTCTTGAAAAATGGGATCAATTACAAAGGAAATATTCTCGATGACAAGAGCCTTCGCAAAATCTCCAAATTCCTGCAACAAGCATCACACTCCAGACCATACTAATTTATTGAAAAAATACAATTTAAGTAAAGAAGATATTATAACAGGCGTTCATTGCACGGCATTTGCAATGGTTAGAAAAAAGCGCAGCTGGTTTTGCCCATCCTGTTCGGCATTTGATAAAAAACCCCTTATTAAAGCAGTGAAAGATTATTTTCTTTTAATCAAACCTTCTATAACCAGTAAGGAATTTCGTGAATTCGTCCATATTTCTTCCAAAGATACCGCCAATCGACTTCTTGTCTCGATGAATTACCTTATACAGGTGAAAATCGAGGGAAAATTTATTACCCTACAAAAGATTTTTGGGAATGAATAGAAGTACTTACACTATATTCGCGTAATCACCTCTTAAATTCGCGAAAAGCGCAAAGTATTCGCGAAAACATTCCAGATATTCGCGAAAAATAACATTTATCAGCCAAATCCTACTAAATCGAGTAAAATCCATAAAAAAGGCATAGGCTCCATGTTTGAGCCTATGCTAAAAAATATATCTTAAAAGGGGGTCAATTTCTATTTCTATGATACCCTAACTATGTTTCACTACTGTTACATTCCAATTAAAACACAATGACACTTTCTTATGCTTGTTGTTTTAACTCTTCAGCTAGCTCTTCTACATAGTGTTGTGCACTTTGCGCGGCGATACTTCCGTCTCCTGTTGCTGTAACAATTTGACGAAGTGTTTTTTCACGAATATCACCAGCTGCAAAAATACCAGGCACCTTTGTTTCCATTTGGTCATTTGTTTCAATATAACCATTTTCATTGGTAATCCCTAAGCTTTCAAACGGTTTAGATAATGGAACCATGCCAATGTAAATAAAGACACCATCTGCCTCTAATTCTTGCTCGGACTGATCTACTGTCGAAACAAGTGTCACACTACCCACTTTGCCATCTTTTTCATTAATGGACTTAATGGTATGATTCCAGATAAAGTCTACTTTTTCATTATCAAACGCTCTTTTTTGCAAGATTTTTTGTGCTCTTAATTCGTCACGTCTGTGCACAATGGTAACTTGGGAAGCAAAACGAGTTAAGTATACCCCTTCTTCAACAGCTGAATCTCCGCCGCCAATAACGAATAATCGCTTATTCTTAAAGAATGCTCCGTCACAAACAGCACAATAAGATACGCCGCGTCCACCTAATTCTTTTTCCCCAGGAACTCCAACTTTTTTATATTCTGCACCTGTTGAAATAATAATAGATCTTGCTTTAAATTCTTTTGATCCAGCTTTTACTGTTTTATATTCTTTTCCATCCACTATTTCCTTAATGTCACCATATGCGTATTCAGCACCGAATTTTTTCGCATGATTAAACATTTTATTGGATAAATCAGGGCCTAAGATACTTTCAAATCCAGGGAAATTTTCTACATCTTCTGTATTTGCCATTTGCCCGCCTGGTATTCCTCTTTCAATCATTAATGTAGAAAGATTAGCACGAGATGTATAAACCGCAGCTGTCATTCCAGCTGGACCTGCTCCAATTATAATAACATCATAAATTTTTTCTTCCGTCATTTTAAAAACTCCTTTTCCATTAACTACCTATTAGATGATAGAATCCACATTGTCCATTTATTATTATAAGTATGATTATCTATTACTATCCTATAAAACAATCCCCTATCCGTCCAAATATCTGCTCATAAATTATTATAATAAATTCTTTAATTTCTTTGCTTCATTTTCTAAAATCAGCCGACGTTCTCGTATTTCATTTTCCTCTTGCAGCAGCTTCTCTAATTGTCCCGTTAAAATTTGATGAACTTGGCCAATTAATTGCTTATCCCCATAATCCACTGCCTCTTTTAAAGAAGAGATTTTCTGAATATCTTTTAAGGAAAAACCATATTTTTTCAACTCATTTACCACTTGAAAGTCGAGGATTTCTTTATCACTATATTCCTTTTTATTATTTTGCCAATTTGGTTTTAATAAATTTAGCTCTTCATAATGCCGAACAGTATCTTTTGTTGTATTTAACAACGCTACAAATTCCCCAATTTTCATTTCTAATTCTCCTTTTTACTGGGACCTTTTCACTTAAGAAAGAACCGATTCAAATTACTTTTAAAACAGGGGAGATAAAATGTCACAAATTGGATAAATATTGTCTGATGTTGAAATGAAACACCGGTTTGGCATGTTCTTATTTGGTGTTACATCCCTATTCCATATACACTCTACATCCTTTCCTTTATCTGTATAAGCAATAATAAATGGGTTTTACTTATATGGAAAACTTCATATCATGCATCATATCGTTAGATTAATTATAACTCTTTTTATTATATATTTAATGTGTCATCTTTTTAAAGCTTATAAAAAAGAAGCAGTCCAACTCCTAACTGCTTCTTCCTACTATTTATTCAATAAATGCATAAAACATCAAAATAATGGAATCTTAGTTATAGATGGGCTGCATAAAATTCTTCATTGATTTTATATATTTTTGTAAAGTAGAGGTAGAAAGTCCATAATTATTGGCAATTTCTTGCTGAGTTTTCTTCTTCTCTCGAGATTGACTCCACAGATAATCAATAGCAGCTGCACTTGCAATACAATTTTTAAATAAAGCTCCTTCTGTTTGCATTTCCATGATAGCTGAAAACCATAATAAATATAAGCTAGTTTCTTCCGTACCAATTGGATGATAGTTGGTATAAATTTGTTCGGCTGTATGATGTGCAACATATAAAAATGGATCCTCTATTTCAGTGCCATTTTTCACAAAATCACGATATTTTTTTTCTATTTGTGTAAAAGCATTCTCTTGCTGAAAAACAGAAGAAGACAAAATCTTATCTTTTTGAGAAGATATAGAAGTTAAAAAAGTAGCAAACATTCGCTCCTCAGCATGGCTGCTTTCAAATCTTTTGAGAATGGAGCTTACATGCTCCTCAAATCCATTGATTGTATATTCCGAGTTATTCCAAGGCTCTTGCCCTTCTTTTTCTGGATCGATATCCATTACCTTTTTCCATGCTTTCTTTGCTGTTTGCTTATTTCCTGTGTAATAAGCTGCATAAGATAGCCAATAGTAAAAAGAACCATCTCCCTGAAATCCTTGTTTATAAATCTTCTTCAACCAAAAATAGGCTGTATCATATTCACCAATAAGTGCGAAAGTAGTTCCTAGTTTGAACTGATGGTCAATAGAAATAGGGTTGATTTTTCTTAAAATAGCAGCCATTTCTTTCACATGTCTATCGTTATTTTGATAATAAGCAAATACAAGTTTATTACATAAAGCATGTAAGTTTCCGATATTATTCGTTAAAACATGCTCCAAAATCTCACTTGCCTTTTCCGATTGTCCAAGATAGAAATGGGCTAACGCTAAATTATTATATGCTGACCAGTATTCCGGATAATCTTGAATAATCTTTGTTAAAGCTTCGACAGCTTGTGCAAAGTTACCAGATTCAAGCAAAGCCCTTGCCTGCTCCTGTCTTGTAATAAGATCTTCTTCCTCGTTAGCTTCCTCTTCCTCGAGCTCCTCTGATTCGAGAGATAACACTTCCATAAGATCTTCTGTATCCTCTACAAACTCCCCATCTTTATCCAAACTTAAATATAGTTTTGCATGATAATATGCATCTTTAAAAAATCCCAAATGGGCGTAATTATTAGCTAGGAAATAATAACACTCAACCATGTCCTCATCTAATTCTTCAATAATAACATGGAGAAGTTCATTCGATTTTTGATATTCTCCAATATCTGCATAAACGACCGCAAGCTGACATGCAATCATTGGTTCTCCCGGTTCTAACGCCAGTGCTCTTTGCAAATATTTAAGGGATTTATAATAATCTCTTTGATGATATGCCTTAATTCCTTTGTTAAAATAAAATTCGCCTGTAGGATTAAATGTAATAAGTTTACCCACTGGTTGTACTCTATCTGAGTTTTTATTCATAAATCCTCCAATATATATGTTCCCTTATCAAGCTGCATTATAAAGTTCCTATTAACTCAACAAGTATACCATACTAAATACAAATCCGAGAAGAGTCAATGCCTTTTCGGAAAAACTTTTAGAGGGGGAAATTTAACTTAAGGAGACATGTATGGATGGAGCAAAAAAAGAGAGCGGCTCTCTAGATGAACCATTCTCTAGTTTGCTTACTTCCCTGTCTTTTCTTCATGGCGCGCTTCCAGCACCTGCAAAATCTCAGAAAATGGCAGTTTTTGTTCTCTTAATAAGACAAATAAATGGTAAAGAAGGTCAGATGCTTCCCACTTCAATTCTTCTGCATCGCGATTTTTTGCAGCAATAATAACTTCGGCCGCTTCTTCGCCAACTTTCTTGAGAATTTTATCTACCCCCTTTTCAAATAGATACGTTGTATAGGTACCTTCTGGGCGCTTAATATCTCTTTCTTCAATAACTTTCTCTAAATTAGCAAGAATTTGATAGTCCGCTGAAATTACATCCCTTGCTTTGTTTTGATACATGCTGTCTACAAAACAGCTTGTTGTTCCATTATGGCAAGCGGGTCCATTCGGTTGAATTAGCACTACTAATGCATCTTGATCGCAGTCGTATTTTATTTCTACAATAGATTGTGTATTTCCACTTGTTCCTCCTTTATGCCATAATTCCTGTCTAGACCGGCTATAAAACCATGTTTCTCCGGTGCGTATGGATTTTTCTAATGATTCTTTATTCATATAAGCCAAGGTTAACACCTCTTTTGTCACAACATCCTGTACGACAGCAGGTATTAATCCTTTTTCATCAAATTTCAATTCATCTAATTTCATCGTACAAGCACTCCTTTTTCCTTTAAATAGCTCTTCACTTCCAAAACGGATGTTTCTTTATAATGGAAAATGGAAGCCGCAAGTGCAGCATCAGCTTTGCCCATTTTAAATGCCTCTTCAAAATGAGCGGCGTTGCCGGCTCCTCCAGAAGCGATAACTGGAACAGAAACAGCCTCACTTACCGATTTGGTTAATGCTAAGTTAAATCCATTCTTCTCCCCATCCGTATCCATGCTTGTTAACAATATTTCCCCTGCTCCCAAAGCCACAGCCTCTTTTGCCCATGTAATTACATCCTTATTTACTGGTTTCCTACCACCATGAGTATAGACACGCCATGTGGCAAGCTCAGAATCATATTTAGCATCAATGGCAACAACGATACATTGAGATCCAAAAAAATTAGCTCCCTCTTCAATCAAAGCAGGGTTTAACACTGCTGCTGTATTTAAAGATACTTTATCGGCACCAGCCCGCAGAATTTTCTTCATATCTTCTAGGGAGTTTATTCCTCCTCCAACAGTAAAAGGAATGGCAAGTTCTGATGCAACTTCTTTTACTACCTCCACCATCGTTTTTCTACCTTCATGTGATGCAGAAATGTCGAGAAATACAAGCTCATCTGCTCCTTGTTCATCATAGAAACGCGCTAATTCAACGGGATCCCCCGCATCTCTTAATTGAACAAATTGAATTCCTTTGACCACACGTCCCTCTTTTACATCTAAACATGGAATAATTCGCTTTGTTAACATTAATAAACTCCTCTCACCATATCCAGTTACTTCCCATTCAATTGTTCTAACGCTTCTCGGAGCGTGAATCTTTTTTCATATAATGCTTTACCAATAATCGCACCTCTAGAGTCGCTTTTCTTTAGTTGATTCAAATCTTTTATACTGCTGATTCCGCCAGATGCGATCACTTCTTTTTTCGTTATCAGAGCCATTTCCTCAATCGCTTTAACATTGGGTCCACTTAGCATTCCATCTGTTGCAATATCCGTAAAAATAAAAGTTTCCGCCCCAGCATCTGCAAAGCGTTTTCCAAGTTCTACTGCTTTTACTTCTGAAGTAGACAGCCAACCATGTGTCGCAACAAATCCATTTTTTGCATCGATACCTATCACTATTCCCTTTCCATATTTGCGGATCATCTCCATCGCAAAGTCTGGCTGTGAAACAGCGATACTGCCAATTATTACTCTTGTTATCCCATTCTCAAGGTAATGGACAATATCTTCTTCTTTTCTAATACCGCCACCAATTTGCACTTTTACTCCTAATTTTGTTGCTGTATCAATGACAAATTGATCATTTACTTTCTTGCCATCCTTCGCACCATCTAGATCAACCATATGAATCCACTTCGCACCGTGGTCTACAAAGCTTTTTGCCATATCAAATGGTGAATCTCCATAAATTGTTTCTTTTTCATAATTCCCTTGCTGTAAACGAACGCATTTTCCGCCTCGCATATCAATGGCCGGATATAAAGTGAAGGTCATATTGTTCATCCTTTCTGTATTAAATTCGCAAAGTTGCTTAATAATTGCATCCCCAATTTGCTACTTTTCTCCGGATGAAACTGCATGCCAAACACATTGTTTCTTCCTACTACTGCTGGAACCTCTTTATCATAGGAACAGCTTGCTATAATAACACCCTCGTTAGTATCTGCATAATACGAGTGCACAAAATAAACGAAATCATCTTCCAAATCAGATGTGACCAAAGACTCTCTTTTAAAATGCAACTTATTCCAGCCCATATGAGGAACCTTATAGGCCGCACCACTTTCTGTAATGCCAGGAAAACGAACCACTTTTCCAGGTAGTAAATTTAACCCTTCACTGTATCCATGCTCCTCACTTGATTCGAACAATAACTGCATCCCTAAGCAAATGCCTAACAAAGGCCTCCCACTATCAACAAATACAGAAATCATTTCAGATAGGCCCGTCTTCTTTAATTTTTCCATTGCATCTTTAAACGCTCCGACACCTGGAAGAATCAATGCATCTGCCTGAAGTAATTTATCTTTATCCTCTGAAATAAAATAGGGAGCACCTAATCTTTCTAATGCTTTACTTACGCTGAACAAATTCCCCATTCCATAGTCAATAATTCCGATCATTTACAGCATTCCTTTCGTGGAAGGAATTCCTTTAATTCTTGGGTCAATCGTCGTGGCTTCATCTAATGCACGAGCCATCGCTTTAAAGATCGCTTCGATCATATGATGGGTATTTTTCCCATAGTGCAAAATAACGTGCAGATTCATTCTAGCTTCTAACGCTAGTTTCCAGAGAAATTCATGTACCAGTTCTGTATCAAAGGTTCCTACCTTATCATTTGGAAACTCTGCTCGGAATTCTAGATGAGGTCTGTTGCTTAAATCGATAACCACTTGTGCCAATGTTTCATCCATTGGTACAAAGCTATTCCCATAGCGCTTAATCCCTCTTTTATCTCCGAGCGCCTCTTTTATGGCCAATCCTAAACATATCCCAATATCCTCTGTTGTATGGTGATCATCTACCTCAATATCTCCATTCGCTTGAACTGTTAAATTAAATTGACCATGTTTGGTAAATAAGTCGAGCATATGATTCATAAATGGTACACCTGTGTCTAGTTCAGAAACTCCTTCTCCGTCTACATTAAAAGATAACTGAATGTTCGTTTCACCTGTTTTTCTACTAATTGCAGCTGTCCTTGCCATTTTCCTTCCTCCTTTTATTATTCCAGGTCGTCATATCGCGCTTCTATGGCTCTTGCATGAGCCTCCAATCCCTCTAAGCGGGCAAACTTGGCTATTTTATGAGCGTTTTCTTTAAATGCTGCTTCACTGTAATGTGTGATACTAGATTTTTTTTGGAAATCATCCACGTTTAGTGGGTTGGAGAACCTTGCTGTTCCATTTGTAGGTAATACGTGGTTTGTTCCAGCAAAATAATCCCCGACTGGCTCTGAGCTATATCTTCCTATAAAAATAGATCCTGCATGACGGATATGGTCGAGGAGAACGTATGGATTTTTTGTTATGATTTCTAAATGTTCTGGCGCAATAGTATTGATGACAGCGACAGCCTTATCTAACGTTTCTACAACCACGATTAATCCATATTGATCAATTGATTTTTCCGCTATTTCCTTACGTGGCAAATCATTTAACTGCTGCTTCACTTCTCGAGAGACTTCCTCAGCCAATAAAATGGAAGTAGTAACGAGAACAGAGGAAGCTCTTTCGTCATGCTCTGCCTGTGATAATAAGTCTGCAGCAATTTCTTTTGCACTTGCTGTTTCATCAGCTATGATGGCAATTTCACTTGGTCCTGCAATCATATCAATAGCAACATCGCCAAAAACTTCTCTTTTGGCAAGGGCAACAAAGATATTTCCAGGACCGACAATCTTATCAACTTTCTCAATTGATTCCGTCCCGTACGCTAATGCGGCAATAGCCTGAGCGCCCCCCACTTTGTAAATCTCCTTTACCCCAGCAATATCAGCTGCTACTAAAACAGCACTCGGGAGAATTCCATTTTCATTCGGCGGCGAGACCATAACTATCCGCTGAACTCCTGCAACTAATGCTGGAATGACATTCATTAATACAGACGAAGGATAAGCTGCTGTTCCCCCTGGAACATAAACACCAACGGAATCTAATGGGAGAATCCGTTGACCAAGAACAGAGCCATTTTCTTGGGTAAAATCCCATGAGGTTTTCAATTGCTTTTGATGGTATTCTTTAATATTTGCGGCCGCCTCTTTTATAATCGAAACCATTTCCTTGTCTACATAATTGTAAGCAGCTGCTAGCTCTTCTTTCTTCACCCGAAGACTTGTCAATTCAGCTCCATCCCATTTTTTTGTATATTCGATTAAAGCTTGGTCACCACTTCTTTTTACCTGTCCCATAATCTCCCGAACCGCTTTTCGCTGTTCTTCCGTACCTGCATCAACAGAGCGTTTTAAACTAATATTCTCTATATCTGTCACAATTCGCATCTAGAATACTCCTTATTCGTTATTTCACACTTAATTTCGACTTTACTACCGGCTGAAGCCTCACTACTAATTCACTAATTCGTCTATCCTTCAATCGGTAGCTTGCAGGATTGACAATTAATCTTGAAGTAATGTCTACGATTCTTTCATATTCAATTAGGCCATTCTCAGCAAGTGTCTTTCCTGTCGAAACAATATCGACAATTCGATCTGTTAAGCCGATAATTGGTGCAAGCTCAATGGAACCATTCAGCTTAATAATTTCTACTTGAGACCCTTGTTCACGAAAATAGGCTGCCGCTACATTAGGATATTTTGTTGCAATTCTAGGAGCAATTTCATTCAGTTCTGTATGAGGAAGCCCTGCTACTGCTAAATAACAGGCACTAATATGTAAATCTAGCAATTCATATACATCTCTTTCTTCCTCTAGCATGACATCCTTTCCTGCAATCCCCAAATCGGCAACGCCATGCTCGACATAGGTAGGAACATCCATAGGCTTAGCCAAGATAAAGCGGAAGTTTTCTTCTTCAACCTCTATAATTAATTTCCGGGAGTCATCAAATTCTGCTGGTAAACGAAAGCCTGCATCTCTTAATAAATCGGCTGCCTCTTCGAAAATTCTTCCCTTTGGCATTGCGATAGTTAGCATGTCATTCATTTGGCCACCTCCGCTCCTTTTTTTCCAACCAATAGTATGATTTCACTATACTGCTTTGTACAAGCATCTACATCTTTCACCCCATTAATATCTTGCGTAATGACATGGATGCCAGCTTGCCTTTTTTCTTGAGCTAATAGAAATGCTTCTTTTCTTCGTTCACTACTAAATAAAATACATTCGATCATGGTTGTTTTTGCGACCGTGCCTAATGCTTCCAATAGTCGATCCACTCGAATAGCAAAACCAGTTGCTCCAGTGTTTTTTCCGAATTTCTCTAATAGCAAATCATATCTGCCCCCACTACCAATGGGAAAGCCTACCCCTTCTGCATATACCTCATATACAATGCCAGTATAGTAGCTCATATGACTAACAAGTGATAAATCAAATGTCACTCTGTCTGCCACTTCGTAATCTACAAGGATATCTCTTAGCTGTTTTAAATCATCGATTGCTTTCTTTCCTTGATCTCCTTCCATTAGCTGATAGGCAAGGTCAATCACTTCTTCTTTTCCTCTTAGTGTTAGGAAATCATTTAAGCGCTGTTTATCAATACTTGATAAAGCAAGTTGTTCTACATGCTGACGATAGCCGACATAATTTTTCTCATATAAATATTTGGTTAAACTGTCCACTCTATCTTTTGTTCCAAGAATTTGTTGAAAAAATGATTGGACAAAGCCAATATGCCCTACCGACACTTGATAGTTTTTCACACCTGCTTGTTGAAGGGAGGAAATAAGTAGAGAAATTCCTTCTCCATCTGCACTAATGGTTTTATCGCCAATATATTCAACACCTATTTGTTCAAACTCCGCCGGTCTGCCGCCTTCTCGCTGCTGCGCTCGAAACACGGACGCATTATAGGCAAGACGTAATGGCAAATCTTCTGATAGAAGCTTAGATGCCGCTACTCTCGCTATTGGCGCAGTCATATCTGGGCGAAGAACTAGTGTATGTCCCTGCTGATCCAATAATTTAAAAAGCTGCTGGTCTAAAATAGCGGACGCTGTGCCGACTGTTTCATAGTATTCTAATGTCGGAGTTTCAATAAATTGATAACCCCATTTTTTTATTTCTGTATCTATTTTTTGTTTAACTTTATATTTTCTTTCGTAAATCGCTGGTAATGTATCTCTCATGCCTAATGGCTTTTCAAACATAAATAAGCTGCTCATCATAACACCTCATGTTTTAAAATTCCGAATGCTTTAGTTCGCTAATATACTACCAAATTAAAGAGTTGTTTTTAGTGTACTCTTCGTCTGAACTGAGGTCAAGAGAAAAGTTTCATTTATTAGATCTTTCTAAAAAATCCAACGAAACTTATAAACAAAGTCTTTCGGTATATTCAATTTATCGTTATATTTCAATGTTTTTTATTAATTCTGACATTTTCAAAAAAACCTATCTATTCCTTACTTCTAGAAACTTATTCTTGAAATAACGGACAGATAGGTTTTTGTCTTTATTCATCTAATACATAGGAAGGCTCATTTCGTTTACGTTCTTCCATTTGTTCTGCGGTATAAATGATTTGCATCGGATTTCCCCCAACAAAGCTTCCTGCCGGGACGTTCTTATGTACTAATGTACCTGCAGAAACAATCGCACGATCACCAATTGTCACACCAGGAAGAATAGTGGAATTGGCACCAATCATGACTTCATCGCCAATTTCAATCTCCCCAAGTCTGTATTCCTCTATTAAATATTCATGGGCAAGAATAGTGCTATTGTAGCCTATGACAGTATTCTTGCCGACCTTAATTTTTTCTGGAAACATAATATCAAGCATTACCATTAAGGCGAAGGAGGTTTGATCTCCCACCTGCATTTTTAATAGCTTTCGGTACATCCAATTTTTCACTTTCAAAAAAGGCATATATCTTGCTGTCTGAATAACAATAAAATTTTTAATTACTTTCAAAAACGGGACCGTTTTATAAACATGCCATAAGGAATTGGGTCCACTAACCGGATATCTCGTCGTTTTTCTCATGTTTGTTGTACTTCAGGAATAGAAAGAATGTCTTTCATATTCTCAAAAATATAATCAGGATTATATGCCTGCAAAAATTCTTTCCCTTTTAGTGTCCAAGCAACACCCGCTGTTAAAGTACCTGCATTTTTCCCAGACAAAATATCATGTTTATTATCTCCAACCATAATTGCATCGCCAGGGGGAGCCTTTAATTTTTCAAGAGCAAGGAGAACCGGCTCGGGATCTGGTTTAGCGTTTGTTACATGATCTAAAGCAACCACTACATCAAAAAACTCATCTAGCTTCGTCAATTTCAAGCCCATTTCCACTACATCGGAAAGTTTTGTTGATACAATTGCAAGCTTAAAGCCTCTTTGCTTTAATTCTTTAATAGCATCATAAACACCATCAAATATTGTAACAATCTTATCGTGATTCGCAATATTATAGGAGCGATACATTGCTATCATCTCTGGAGCTCTCATTTTATCAATCGACTCAAATATTTCCAATAATGGTGGTCCCATAAAAGGAATGACATCAACTCGTTTATATTTTCCTGGGTAATAATGATTTAATGTATGTAAGTAGGAGGAAATAATTAATTCATTTGTATTTATTAGCGTTCCATCCAAATCGAATAATGCTGTATTAATCTTTCCAGTCAACCTAAACATTCCTTTCCATGATTAACCATTTGCATCTAAATAACGTTCACTTGCAAGACCCGTTTTCCGTCTATAAGCGATACAGATAATAGAAATGACAATTAACGCTAATGAAATTAATTGAGCCATCCGTAAATCACCAATCATAAGGCTATCTGTTCTCATTCCTTCGATAAAGAATCTTCCAACTGAATACCAAATAACATAAGTTAAAAAGATTTCTCCTCTACGTAAGTTCACTTTCCGTAAAACTAGTAAAATTACGAATCCAACAATATTCCATAATGATTCATATAAAAAAGTAGGATGATAGTAAGTGCCGTTAATATACATTTGATCGATAATAAAATTCGGCAAATGTAAACCTTCTAAAAAAGAACGTGTAACTTCTTCGCCATGTGCCTCTTGATTCATAAAGTTGCCCCAACGGCCAATAGCTTGTCCAAGGATTAGACTAGGTGCAGCGATGTCCGCGATTTTCCAGAAGGAAATACCCTTTTTCTTTGTAAAAATATAAGTAGTCACAATCGCACCAATTAAAGCTCCATGAATGGCAATTCCACCATTCCAAATTTTCGGTATATCCCCTAGATGATCTTTATAGTAGCTCCATTCAAAAATGACGTAGTAAATTCGCGCACATATAATAGAAATGGGGATTGCCCATAACATTAAATCAGGAAAGTCATCCTTTCCAAGTCCTCTTCGATTCCCTTCTCGCATTGCAATAACAAGAGCAAGAATCAATCCAAAGCCAATGATAAGTCCGTACCATCTAACATCAAACGGTCCTAACGAAAAAGCAATTGGATCAATTGGTTGTATATCTTCCATTCGATTTCCTCCTATTTCCCACGTTTTTCACAGCATTTCACTTTATTTATTTTCTTTCGTCAGATATAACATTGTTTAATTTATTCGTGAATTGTTCGGCTGCATTAACACCCATTCTTTTTAAACGGAAATTCATTGCCGCGACCTCAATAATTACCGCTAAATTTCGGCCAGGACGAACTGGAATTGTCAGCTTGGTTACTTCTGTATCAATTATTTTCATTTTTTCCTCATCTAAACCTAAACGATCATATTGCTTGTTTTGCTCCCATAATTCCAAAGACATAACTAAAGATATTTTTTTGTGGGTACGAACAGCCCCAGCTCCAAAAAGCGTCATGACATTAATGATCCCTAATCCACGAATTTCCAATAGATGTTCAATTAACTCTGGTGAACTACCGACAATTAAATTCTCATCTTCTTGGCGTATCTCCACACAATCATCAGCAACTAATCGATGCCCGCGTTTTACAAGCTCAAGTGCTGTTTCACTTTTACCTACACCACTTTTACCAGTAATTAAAACGCCCACACCATAAATGTCAACAAGAACCCCGTGAACCGCTGTTGTTGGTGCTAATTTTCTTTCCAAGAAATTTGTAAGACGACTGGAAAAAAGCGATGTTTTATGCTTAGATCGTAGTACAGGTACAGCTAATTCTTCTGATGCCTCTATTAATTGGGGAGGCACCTCCATATTTCGAGTAATAATAATTCCTGGCGTTGTATCACTACATAACTTGGTTAAGCGATTTGCCCTATCTTCCTCACTTAATCGTTCAGCAAAGGATAGTTCTGTCTTCCCTAACAGCTGAACACGTTCTGCTGGATAATAGTTAAAATAGCCAGCCATCTCGAGACCTGGTCTTGATATATCACTAACTGTAATTGGTCGATTAATTCCCTCTTCTCCACTTACAATTTCTAAATCAAACTCTTCGATAACATCTTTTATTAGTACTTTCGCTGCCATGAAGCTCCTCCTTTAAAGGTCACTGCTGTTAAGTTTTTTATAAACAGTATTAGCTGTTTAAGGTATGTTTTTTTAGAATTCCATATTCACCTTATTTTAGCATTAAACACTAAATATATGCTAGAATTCAGTCAAAATAATAAGAAAAGCTGCTAGGTAAAGCAATGGCCATTTCTCCACTCCTTTACCCGGCAGCTTTCTATTCTTTTCCTCGCAGAACTGTGTTTTGAACGATTATATTGCAAAGTGACAGTAGAACGCTAAAAAATAAACACATACCAAAACTCGAAATTTCAAAACTATCTCCCATTAATCTGTCTGTTAATGACAGCGTAATAGCGTTGATGACAAATAAAAATAGCCCAAGCGATAACACTGTTACAGGTAACGTCAATAAAATTAAAATTGGTTTGACAATAATATTTAGCAAAGATAAAATCACACTTGCTCCGATTGCTGCACCTATTCCCGATAAATAAAATTGTTCCTGAAATAATCCAGCTAATGCTACAAAGAATATAGCATTAATCAGTATTCCGATAATCCATCTCATTCCAATTACTCCTCATTTAAACACAGAAGAAGCTGATTGATTTAAGATACAGAAGAAAACCACATTTTACCTTGAAGTCCCTGTATCTTATTCATTTCTTCTATTAAAATTAATTGCTTTTTTCAATTTTCTTCACTTTTATCGATCCTGTTTTAGTATTAGCTTCAATTTTTGTATGATGCTCACTTGATTGGATTGATTTAAATTGTAACGTTTTTTGCAGAACTTCATTTTTTTCCTCTATTATTTGTATTCCCTCTAACTCTACATTGAATCCACCAAAATTCGTTTTTAATTCACCGCTGACCGCTAATGTTTCAGGTAAACTTACTTCAATGCTTCCTGTTGTCCCTTGGAGCTCAAGGATTTCACAGGTTTCTGAATGGTTCACACATGATATACTGCCATTAAAGGCTTGTAAATCAACTTTATTGAAATACCCCTCAACCGTAATAGAGCCATTTATTGTTTCTGCATCCAGTTTATCTATCTTTCCTTTTTCGACTTTAATACTGCCGTTTGCAGCATCTGCCTCCACTTTTTTGTTTTCACCAGCTTTTAGCGTTATTTTACCATTAGCTGTTTTAGCATACAATTTTTCCGCTTTAACATCAAACGTAGTAATTGGTCCATTAAATAAACGGATGATGGCTGATTCATATGAAATTTGTGGAATATAAACCTGTGCTTTCACTTTCATCCACTTATGGTTCGTTTTCACTACTAAGCGCTCATTATCTACTATTACGTCTACTTCCTTGAGAAATACTCTTTTTGCTTCCTCTAAAGAATTCACTCGATAGACCCTTGCTTTACACTCAATACTTACTTCCTCTTGATCCCATGGAATCAGTTCTACTTCTCCATTGGGAATATCGATATCCAACTTTTTGGGAGCAATATTATTGAATTGAAAAATGTGAGAAACTTCTTCAAAATGACCGAAGTTTAAATCTAGGTCTACTTCCTTCACCTTTTTTATGGTTGTATCAACTATGTCAAAAAGCTTATCTTTCGCTGCTTGAAAATTAAATCCATAATTTGAAGACGTTTCTTTCTTTTTTTCATGAAACTTTGATTCTTTTTGAAAATCTTCTAAAATTATTTTTTCTTCTTCATTTAAAGACTTTTTCTCATTCACTTCATCAACCTTTTCCATTAGCTTTAACGCTTCATCAACAGTTAATTTTCCACTTTCCACTAATTCTAAAATTCGCTTTTTCTCTTCTGCCACTTTAAATCCTCCTCAAAAAATACGATTTTATTCTTTTAAGTACTTTTCACAAAACATTAAAACACCGCTTATTTCCATTTGCTAATGTGAAGACTATTAGATTAAAGAAAAAAGACACTTTCAAAGCCAATCATTGGTTGAAATTACTAATTAACAGAAAGGACTCCTATATGTTAATACGGAATCATCCCAGCAAAGGTTTCAATTTGAATACTTTCTGATCTTCTTTATTTTATGTAGCGGGTTTCTAATTCAGAAGAATTTCTCCTTAAGTTAGGAAAAAAGAGACGAGGTCTGGCAGGTAACTGTTGGTAATAATTCCATCAGCTTTTCTACTTTCCCCGTCTCTTGATTTAAGTTGTAGCGATTTTTTCCGCTTCTTCGATACTATTCTTCATTCTTTGCCGCTCTCTATCTAGGATCGGCTTTAAATATTTCCCTGTATAAGACCCTTTTAGATTGGCAATATCTTCAGGAGTCCCTGTTCCTAATATTGTGCCACCTTTATCTCCGCCTTCTGGTCCTAAGTCGATAATATAATCAGCAGTCTTAATGACATCGAGATTATGTTCAATAACTAGTACTGTATCTCCATTTTCGACTAGTCGCTGAAGAACAATCAATAGTCTTGAAATATCATCAACGTGTAAGCCTGTTGTCGGCTCATCCAAAATATAAAAAGACTTTCCGGTAGATCGACGGTGTAATTCTGACGCTAGTTTTACCCTTTGTGCCTCTCCACCTGATAAAGTAGTCGCTGGCTGTCCGAGTTTAATATAACCTAAACCAACGTCCACAATTGTTTGCAATTTACGATGGATTTTCGGTATATTTTCGAAGAAGGATACACCATCTTCCACTGTCATTTCCAATACATCGGAGATGTTTTTTCCTTTATATTTCACTTCTAATGTTTCCCTATTGTATCGTTTGCCATGACAAACTTCACATGGAACATAAACATCTGGAAGGAAATGCATTTCAATTTTTATGATTCCATCTCCGCGGCATGCTTCGCATCTTCCACCTTTAACATTAAAACTAAAACGTCCTTTTTTATAACCGCGTACCTTTGCTTCATTGGTTGTCGCAAAAACATCACGTATATCATCAAACACACCCGTATAAGTCGCCGGATTCGATCTTGGTGTTCGACCAATTGGGGATTGGTCAATATCTATGACTTTTTCCAATTGTTCAATTCCCTTAATTTCCTTATGGGCACCTGGCTTTGCCTTCGCACGATTTAGCTTTTGAGCCAAGCCTTTATGAAGAATTTCATTAATTAAAGTACTTTTTCCTGAACCAGAAACCCCTGTCACAGCGATAAACATTCCGAGCGGTATTTTTACATTTACATTTTTTAAATTATTTTCTTTTGCCCCAGTAATTTCAATATATCTGCCATCACTTTGTTTTCTCTCTAATGGAAGTGGAATGAATTTCTTTCCAGATAAATACTGACCAGTTATCGATTGTGGATCATTCATTACTTCTTTTGGCGTTCCCACAGAAATAATTTCGCCACCATGGACACCCGCACCTGGACCAACATCAATTAAATAGTCAGCAGCCATCATGGTATCTTCATCATGTTCTACAACAATCAATGTATTCCCTATATCACGCATCTGTCTTAATGTATCGATTAATTTATCATTATCTCTTTGATGAAGCCCAATGGAAGGCTCGTCCAAAATATAAAGAACACCCGTAAGCCTTGAACCGATTTGTGTTGCTAAACGAATTCTTTGGGCTTCTCCACCTGATAAAGTTCCTGCCGCTCTACTTAGTGTTAGATAATCTAATCCAACATTGATTAAAAATCCAACTCTTTCTTTTATTTCTCGAAGAATCAAGTTAGCAATTTGTTTTTCTTTATCTGTTAAATCAACCTTCTCCATAAATTCATAGCATTCCACCACTGATTTTTCAGTAATTTTGCCGATATGCTGTCCGTTAATTAAAACAGCCAAAGCCTCTTTCTTTAGGCGATATCCTTTACATGTGCGACAAGGCTGTTCTGCCATGTATTTTTGCATTTGCTCACGGATGTAGTCAGAACTAGTTTCTTTATATCTTCTTTCCACGTTTTTCATAACGCCTTCGAATTGGATATCATTTTCTCTCACTTGGCCAAAGTCATTTTCATAGCGGAAATGGATATATTCCTTTCCAGATCCATAAAGGATTTTATCCATTAAATTCTTCGGAATGTTCTTTACAGGTATATTCATGTCAATTCCATAATGATTACATACACTTTCAAGAAGCTGTGGATAGTATTGAGAACTAATAGATTCCCAAGGAGCTATCGCATTTTCCTTTAAAGTTAAATTCCAATCAGGAATAACTAAATCTACATCTACAACTAGTTTATTTCCTAGACCATCACAATCTGGACAAGCTCCAAATGGACTATTAAAAGAAAATAGCCTTGGTTCTAATTCACTAATAGAGAAACCGCAAATTGGACAAGCGTGATGCTCACTAAACAGTAATTCCTCTTGTCCCATCACATCAATAATGACTTTTCCATTCCCGAATTGTAAGGCTGATTCCAATGAATCTGCCAGACGAGCAGTTATTCCCTCTTTGACAACAAGTCGATCGATAACTACTTCAATATTATGTTTCTTATTTTTCTCTAGAGAAATATCATCACCAATTTCAAACATTTCTCCATCGATGCGCAAACGAACATACCCTTGTTTTTTTACATCTTCAAGTACTTTCACATGTGTTCCCTTGCGCCCTGATACAACCGGCGCAAGTACTTGCAGTCTAGTTCTCTCAGGATATTCGAGAATACGGTCAACCATCTGTTCTATTGTCTGAGAAGAAATTTCAATACCATGCTCTGGACAAGTTGGTCTTCCTACCCTCGCAAATAATAATCTCAAATAATCATAAATTTCTGTTACAGTCCCCACAGTAGAACGAGGATTTCGACTTGTCGTTTTCTGATCAATAGAAATAGCAGGAGATAAGCCTTCTATTGAATCAACATCAGGCTTATCCATTTGTCCTAAAAACTGCCGAGCATAGGCAGATAAAGATTCTACATATCTTCTTTGTCCTTCTGCATAAATCGTATCAAAAGCAAGAGAAGACTTTCCTGAACCAGATAAACCAGTTATCACTACTAATTGATCTCTCGGTATTGTTATATCAATATTTTTTAAATTATTTGCACGTGCACCTTTTACGATAAGTTTATCTTTTGCCATTGTTCTCTCACCCCTCAGCCTTTAATTCAAGCAGTAAATCGCGAAGTTCTGCAGCTCTTTCGAAGTTTAATGCTTTTGCTGCTTCTTTCATCTCGTTTTCCATTTGTGCGATCATTGCTTCTTTTTCTTTTTTCGTTAATTTATCAAGTTTTGTAGTTGTTCCATACTCTTCAGGCTCCTCTGCTGCTTGCGTAGCACGGATTGTATCTCTAATTCCTTTTTGAATGGTTTGCGGGGTAATTCCATGTTCTTCATTATACTTTTCTTGAATTTCTCTACGTCTTTTCGTTTCGCTGATAGCGACTTCCATGGAATGGGTAATCTTATCAGCGTACATGATGACATGGCCATTAGAATTTCTCGCCGCCCGTCCAATCGTTTGAATAAGGGACCGCTCTGAACGAAGGAACCCTTCCTTATCTGCATCCAAAATAGTAACGAGTGAGACTTCAGGAATATCCAAGCCTTCTCGCAATAGGTTAATTCCTATCAATACATCGTATTTCCCAAGACGTAACTCTCGAATAATTTCAATCCGTTCTAATGTTTTTACTTCGGAATGTAGATACTGTACTTTTATCCCTATTTCTTTTAGATAATCTGTTAAATCCTCTGACATTTTTTTCGTCAGTGTTGTTACCAATACCCGTTCATTTCGTTTCATTCTCTCATGGATTTCCGCTATTAAATCATCAATCTGTCCTTCAATTGGACGAACATCAATGGTTGGATCAAGTAACCCAGTTGGACGGATTATTTGTTCAATCATAACAGGAGTATGTTCGATTTCATATGGTCCTGGTGTTGCAGAAACACAAATCATTTGATTAATATGCTTCTCAAATTCTCCGAACGTTAATGGGCGGTTATCAAGAGCTGAAGGCAGGCGGAAACCATGCTCAACTAATACGTTTTTCCGCGCTTGGTCTCCATTATACATTCCTCTAATTTGCGGCAACGTAACATGGGATTCGTCAATCACAAGTAAGAAATCTTTTGGAAAATAATCCAGCAATGTATAAGGAGTAGATCCAGGAGGTCTTAATGTTAAATGTCTTGAGTAATTTTCTATTCCTGAACAGAATCCCATTTCTCGCATCATTTCTAAATCATAGCGTGAGCGTTGTTCTAGACGCTGAGCCTCTAATAATTTATTATCTGCTCTTAATTGCTCTAAGCGTTCTTCTAATTCTTTTTCAATGTTTTCAATTGCTATTTTCATTTTCTCTTCTCTTGTTACGAAGTGAGACGCCGGAAAAATAGCAATATGATTTCGTTCTCCTAAAATTTCACCCGTTAATGCATCCACTTCCCGAATCCGGTCAATTTCATCTCCAAAAAATTCGACTCTTATACAATGTTCATCTCGGGACGCTGGGAAAATTTCGACTACATCACCACGGACACGAAAAGTTCCCCGTTTAAAATCAATATCATTTCGATCGTATTGAATATCCACTAATTTACGAAGCAATTGATTTCTTTCCAATTCCATACCGGTTCTTAATGATACAACCATTTCTCGATATTCTTCTGGAGAACCTAATCCATATATACAAGATACACTGGCAATAATTATTACGTCATCTCTTTCAAATAAGGAAGATGTTGCTGAGTGACGGAGCTTATCAATTTCATCATTAATGCTTGCATCTTTTTCAATAAACGTATCCGTTTGCGGGACATAAGCCTCTGGTTGGTAATAATCATAGTAGCTAACAAAATATTCTACTGCATTATTAGGAAAAAATTCTTTAAACTCACTATATAATTGACCTGCTAAGGTTTTATTGTGAGCAATAATTAATGTTGGCTTTTTAACTTCTTTAATCACATTGCTTATGGTGAACGTTTTACCCGTCCCAGTTGCCCCCAGCAAGGTTTGAATCTTCTCTCCTGCTTGTATACCTGAGACTAATTTTTTGATTGCTTCTGGCTGATCTCCTTGAGGAGTATACTTCGAAACTAATTCAAAATCATGACTCACTAAACCATCCTCCGATCTATACACACGCCTGTTTATTCATCTATTCCATTGCTGCTTTATGTTAATACTCCACGATATTAGCTATTTTCGTACACTCTGTTGTTTTAAGGATTCAAATTCTCCGCAAAAACAAAAAGCAACAAATTAAGGAAAACAACAAAATGAAAAGACGATTTTTAACCATTTCTTTCTTTAATTCCTACCTATGTAATCAATATAACATCATTCTACCACAAACCTTCCATTTCAAACCACAAAAAAGAGAACAAACATTCGATTTATTTTTGAACATAATTTGATTAGGACGAAAAACATTTCCCTATAAAAAAATGACTATACGAAATACCTATCCTCTTTATCGACGGAAAATCGTTTAGTCATTCTTCTTCTCTATTCTTTTTTATATTTCTTCTATTAAGTATCCTTACTTGCTAATCTCTCTTTCCAATTTCTACTGATCATATAACCAATAGTCATAGAAAAAGCATCAACGACAATTAATAAAAATGTATCCGTATATCCTCTGTAAACCGAAGCAGCAATTAAAGCAACGGTTAAGACTAAACCAATAATTGGATAATAGGTTGCTTTTGAAAAAAGGATTACCAATAGGCACGGGAAAAATAGTGCAGCTATATATTTCCCCATCTATATACACCTCTATTTAACAAATTTCACTTCATTGACCGTTAATCCAAATTTCCCTAGTGCACTTGCTAAATTATTAAATATTGGTATCTGGCTAAAATCTACACCTAGTTGAATAGCTGTTTGTGCCACCTCTGGTCTTAATCCTGAAAGATAACCTTTGACACCAATTAATCGTAAAGCATGAATCACTTGGAAAATTTGATGCGCAACCATTGTATCAATTAGGGGCACACCCGATAAATCAATAAATAAGTGATTAAATCGTTTCTCGTTACATTCCTTTAGTGTATTCTCCATAATTAATTGCGCTCGCTTTGTATCAATATCGCCGATTAATGGAATAACACCAATTCCCTCCGTAATTGGAATAACTGGGCTGCTTAATTCATATATAGTTTCTTGCTGTGCCGTTAATTGCTGAAATTTATATTTATCGTAAGAACCAATAAAAATATTTACAAATAAATCAAATGCATAATGAATTAATCGTATCCATTCAAAGAGTGTAGGAATTGTTAAATGAGCAGTAGTCTCCGCAGAAAATTTTTCTACATATGATAAAAGAATGCCTTTAACCGTGTTAAGCTGTTCAATTGATTCTAAAATTGGTACTAAGTCTTTCGCCCGCTTTTCTGCAACTTTAAGAGCCCATTCAGAAATATTTGCTGAATATACTTCTTCTTCCTCAATAAAAACCTTTATTACATTTTCTAAAAGAGTTTGATGGGCGGTAATTAGTTCTGCCATATTCTCTGCTGATTTATGGACTGAATAAAAGGATGAATCACTATTTTCTATCATGCTTAGCCACTCTTTACGCATATCAACAAGATGGTCATTTAAATAAGTATATAAACTTTGCATACAAGGTTCCAACTAATTCTCCTCCTAATTCAAGAAACAAGGCTTCATTAGGTTTCTATATGGCTATTTCTTACAATACAATAACAGAAGCATTCACAACTGTCTATTTTGATTTTCTACTCTTTTTCTTAAAATCCGGTCTAGTGTTTATCGATAAATATATACTATTATATAGTTCTCCACATAGTGAAACAAGCAAGAAGCCTTTTGTTAAAAACAGAATCCTTATGTAATTTTTAACAAGCTTGTTGCAATCACTTGAAAGATTGGTTTCACAGAAGATGCTCTTTTCTTAGCTTGTTCTAGCAATACAATAATTTCATCTAGTTCTTCAGGACTTAACTCTTCCACAATCCAATCTTCCAAATCCTGATTCTTAATGATTATCGTACGATTTGGTATATCAATCGTACGATAATTCCTCAATTCATTATGAATGAAATTAATATGATGTTGATATTTCTTTTCCTTATGTAAAGAATATGTATTTTTATTCACTCGACTCCTCTTCATCCTTCCGCTCCTCTCTCTATGTATCTATGCATCTTCTTCTATTCTATTTGGTAAATATATAGCTATTATAATAGGAAAAATATACAGAAGGCCTTACTCCCTAGTAATTTCTACTAAAATAGGCAATAAGAAGTGCGATAACTAGTCAAAAAGTCCGTTTTATCTATGATGGAGCTAAGGTAATATTTACTAATAAGGGGATGCGAGGCAGCAATATATAGCCATTATGTAAAGGAGACAATTAATATGGGAAAAGGAACTATGGATATTGTTGGGTATCGTATAAAAAAGGATGTTTATTCAAACTCTATTGAAGGCTTACTTCTACTTAAAAAGGACTCCATCTTAACCAAGAAGCATGTTGAATTACTTACAAAGCATCAGGTTAATCCATTTGATGTTATTGAACCTACAGATGAAACCGCTACCTCCTCCGATAATAAGGAATTTACTAATTTGCTAGATGAGGTAAAAGAAACTTTCCATCGCATTATGGAACAAGATAACAGCACGGTGGAAAAACTCTTAACTGGCTTTAAAGACATCATTGATTCTTCTCTTCAAGAATTAGCAATTTTAGAAATTCTTCATAAAGAAGTCTCACCAAATGATTATATTTACCAGCATAGTATAAATGTTGGAATCCTTTCCGCCATTATTGGGAAGATTTTAGGATTGCCTAAAAAGCAATGCCATCTGCTTAGTCAGATGGGATTATTTCATGATATCGGAATGTTAAAGTTGGATTCATCTATTTTAAAGGCATCTGCTCGTTTAACACAAACAGAATATAAAGAAATGCAAAAACACACAATCTATGGAAAAAGTATTTTATTTCAAGTTCCACAATTGGATATATTAATATCGCGAACTGCTCTGTTACATCATGAAAAAATAAATGGCAGAGGCTACCCCTCTCAGCGTACAGAAAAGGATATTCCTTTCTTGATCCAAATTGTTTCCGTTGCAGACAAATTTAATAGCATGTGTACTGCTAATACGTATAAAGACAAGAAAACCTACATTGAAGCTATTGATGAATTAATGAGTGAATCCTATGGAAATGCTTTAAATCCAGCTATTGTTATTCCATTTACCAATTTCATCATGAGGAAGCAGCTCTTTAAAAAAGTCATGCTATCTAATAATGAAACAGCAGAAATTATCTTTATTCATCAAAATGAACCTCATTTACCATTGATTCGACTAAAGGATTCCTATATTGATTTACGCAGGACTTCCTCTTTAAAGATTACTGGATTAGCAAATTGAATAATAAAAATGGTCAAATCACGAGTGATTTGACCATTTTTATTATTCGAGGATTTTTTAAACCCCTTTATAGGCTTTACGATAAATATCTGCTAACTCTGTAACTAATGGTAATTTAGGGTTAGCTGTTGTACATTGATCTTCAAAGGCCCGGTCCGCTAAATAATCCACTTTTGCTTCGAATTCTTTTGCATCTACGCCTTGTGCAGCAATACTCATTGGAATATTCAGTTCTTTCCCTAGTCTGATTACTGCCTTTACAAAGTTGTCTACACCTTGTTCAACTGTATTAGCCGGCAATCCAAGAATTCTAGCAAGATCCGCATAACGTTCATCTGCTTTAAAATATTCATATTTAGGGAATGACATGAATTTTTTTGGTTTCTCAGCATTATATCTGATAACATGTGGCAATAAAATTGCATTAGAACGGCCATGTGCGATATGGAATTCGGCTCCTAATTTATGTGCCAAGCTATGGTTAATTCCTAAGAACGCATTTGCAAATGCCATACCGGCGATCGTAGAAGCATTATGCACTTTTTCACGTGCTTCTTCATCATTTCCATTACGATAAGCTCTTGGTAAATATTCAAAGATCAATTGAACAGCTTTAACTGCTAATGCATCTGTATAGTCATTTGCCATATTTGATACATACGCCTCCACAGCATGTGTTAGTACGTCCATCCCTGTATCTGCTGTAACGGATGGTGGAACTGTCATCACAAATTGCGGATCAATGATTGCTACATCTGGTGTTAACTCATAATCTGCTAAAGGATATTTAATATTTTGCTCTTTATCGGTAATAACCGCAAAAGATGTTACTTCAGATCCAGTACCAGAGGTAGTTGGAATTGCCACAAATTTAGCTTTTCCACCCAATGATGGATATTTATATACTCTTTTGCGGATATCTAAGAACTTTTGCTTTAAGCCAAAGAACTCTTCATCTGGATGTTCATAGAATAACCACATTCCTTTCGCTGCATCCATTGGAGAACCCCCACCAAGAGCGATAATGCAATCCGGCTGGAATTTAGCCATCATTTCTGTTCCTCTAACAACTGTTTCAATAGATGGATCTGGCTCTACATCGGAAAATACTTCTACTTGCACTAGATTTGAACGTTTTCTTAAGTTATAAAGTAATTTATCAACATATCCGAATTTGACCATATATGGATCAGTTACGATAAACACTCTAGAAATGTCCTTCATTTTTTGTAAATACTGTACAGAGTTTTTCTCAAAATAGATTTTTGATGGAACTTTAAACCATTGCATATTTACATTCCTTTTTGCTAGTTTTTTTACATTCAATAAATGAATGTCTGTTACGTTAGTAGATACAGAGTTTTTACCATAAGATCCACAGCCAAGTGTTAAAGATGGCATGAAAGCATTGTAGATATCACCGATCGCACCTTGAGAAGATGGAGCGTTGTTAATAATTCGGCATGCTTTCATTCTTAGCGCAAAGCTTTCGATTACTTTTGGATCTTCAGAGTGAATAACTGCTGAGTGTCCTAATCCGCCGAATTCTAGCATTTCTTCTGCACGTTTGATTCCTTCTTCTGTTGATTCAACTTTATAGCATGCAAGGACTGGACTTAATTTTTCTCTTGATAGCGGGTAATTTGGTCCCACACCCTCTAATTCCGCAAGTAGGATTTTGGTATCTTCCGGAACTTTTACTCCTGCCAATCCTGCGATATAATGAGCAGATTTACCAACGATATCAGGATTTACAGCACATGTGTTTTCATTAATTACTAGTTTTTCTACTTTGGCTAATTCCTCTTTATTTAAGAAATAACAGCTATTACGAACTAATAAATCTTTCACTTCTTCATAGATTTCTTTATCAATGATTACTGCTTGTTCAGAGGCACAAATCATTCCATTATCAAATGTTTTAGAAAGAATTAAATCAGTGACTGCTCTTTTAACTTTTGCTGTTTTTTCAATATAACAAGGTACGTTACCAGCTCCAACTCCCAGTGCTGGTTTGCCACAACTGTATGCAGATTTAACCATTCCTGGTCCTCCAGTTGCAAGAATTAGTGCGATATCATTATGGTTCATTAATGCTTTTGTTGTTTCAATGGAAGGTTTTTCAACCCATTGAATACAGTTTTCTGGTGCCCCTGCTTTTACAGCTGCATCTCTTAAGATTCTAGCTGCTTCACTACTGCATTTCTGTGCAGAAGGATGGAAAGCAAAAATAATTGGATTCCGTGTTTTAATAGCAATAATAGCTTTAAACATTGTAGTAGAGGTAGGGTTTGTAACAGGTGTTACTCCTGCAATCACTCCAACTGGATCAGCGATTTCGACAATTCCTGTTTGTTGATCCTCATTTATTACCCCAACTGTACGATCATATTTAATATTGTGGTATATATATTCTGTAGAGAATATATTCTTTGTTATTTTATCTTCATAAATGCCTCTTCCGGTTTCTTCTACTGCTAGTTTAGCTAAATACATATGTTTATCTAAGCCAGCAAGAGCCATTGCTTTTACTATTTCATCTACTTGCTCTTGATCTAAGGACATAAATTCCTTTAGTGCTCTTTTTCCTTTCACAGCCATTTCATCAATAACTGCTTGCACATCAACTTGTTCATTTTTCCCTTTTACTTCTTTTTCAACAACTGACATCGTAGATCCCTCCAATTATAGAGAATGATAATTATGTGAAGTTTTTCACATATTACTTTAAAGAAAAAACTACTTTATAAAAGCAGTTAATTTGTGAAATATTTCACAAATTATTCTTTAAAGAAAAACTACTAATATAGTAGTTTAATTTTCCTACCAACTTACAGTTCTTGTTGCTTGTTTGCAAATTCTCGTTAGTTTTTCTTTACACGCTTATCATATAACGACTTGTGAAAACCTTCAAGCCTATTTAAATAAATTTGTTCATATTTTCACAATGTCGTTCACATTTTATACAAATTTGAAATATCCCCTTATTTTTTCTATAATATTAAATGTGATAAATTCAACAATGAAAGGGTTTACAATGTGAATAAAAAAATAGTTAGGTCGAGTACCAATCATGATACCTATCAGTTCATTATCCATGTTTCCTATCAGCTATTTATGGAATTAGGATATCGAAAGGTTAGTACAAGAATGATTGCAGAACATTGTGGAATTACACAGCCAGCCTTATATCATCATTTCAAAAATAAACAAGATATTTATAAAGAAGTAATTAATGCGTCTATAAAACAAACCGAACAAGCTCTCTTAAACATTACGAAAAAATTCGAGAATCTTCAAGAATGTCTCTATCAAATTGCTATTTACTTTTTAGAAAATTATCAAGAGGATTTAATGCAAATGTTTCATGACTTACAGCATGAAATGCCAGCTGATGTCCAAACACATTTAAGAATTCGCTGGCAGGAAGGATTTTTGAACCCCATTATACAAGTATTTGATCAAGAGGAAAAAAACAATGCAAATATTTCCTACAATAAAATAGAAAGTAATAGCCAAGAAATTGCCTTGATGTTTCTTCAATATATTCAAACAGCGATGCAGCCTTCTTATATGAAAGAACTATCTTCTAATCAACAAAAAAAGGAAATCCAGCGAAAGGCAAAGTTAATTGTTCATTTATTTTTGTTTGGCCTAGTAGATAGGTAATGATTTTGTAAAAAACACTTCATTTCTTTCTGTATTAACTATATACTCAACTTATCAAGTGATAAGTTTGTTTTACATCTTACTTATCGATTGATAAGTTGCGTCTTTAAGGAGTGGAAAAATGAAACATTATATTCAGCAATATTTTACTGCAGTAACTAGTAAAAAGGGAAAGTGGATTACTTTAATTGCCTGGCTTCTCCTTGTCGGGATAGTAAGCATGTTTTTACCTCAGGCTAGCTCACAGAAAAATGATTTAGCTAGAAATATTCCCACTACTGCTTTATCACAGCAGGCAGAGGAAAAAATGAAAGAGGAATTTCCCAATGAACAAGGAACACCTGCATTAATTGCTTGGTATCGATCAACAGGATTATCTGATCAAGATTTACAACAAATCCAAGAGCTTACCAAACAACTAACAGAGAAACCGCTAATCCATCAAGAAATGATTATTCCCTATCATCAACTACCGATAGAAGCAGTAAAGCGACAAATTTCTGAAGATGGAACAACATTCGTTCTCCCGCTTTTATTTGAGAATAATTTAGCTACAAGCGAACTGAAGACTGGTATTCAGGAATTAGAAACGGCTGCAAGTGACTTATGGGGAGAAAATCCTTTTAACACCTCTATAAAAGACGAAACAAAATTGCACGCAAGAACAACCGGTCCAGTAGGTATCTCTATTGACGCGACAGAGCTGTTTAGCCAAGGTGACTTATCATTACTCATTGGCACAGTCATGATAGTTTTAATTTGTTTGCTTGTCATATATCGTTCTCCAGTATTAGCTTTAATCCCGCTAATCGGAGTTGGAATCGCTTATGGAGTTATCAGTCCTTTACTTGGCTTCTTAGGTAAGTCAGGGTGGATTGAATTTGATTCTCAAAGCATTGCTATTATGACCGTATTGCTTTTTGGAGCTGGTACAGACTATTGTTTATTCATTATCAGTAGATATCGTACGTTACTAACACAAGAATCAGTAAAGGAAATTGCGATGCAAAAAGCCTTAAAACGTTCTGGCGGAGCCGTGGCGATGAGTGGTTTAACAGTATTTTTCTCCCTCATTGCATTATTATTAGCTCAATATGGGGCAGTTCACCGATTTGCCATTCCATTTAGCATATCTATTCTCATAATGATGATAGCTAGTTTAAGTATTGTCCCTGCCATTTTAGCTATTATCGGCAGACTGTCTTTTTATCCATTCGTTCCTAGAACAGAAGAATTATTAGCAAAAAAGGGCATTAAAAAAACAGCGAAAAAAAGAAAATCACTCGGAACCGCGATTGGTAAGGTAGTAACAAAACATCCATGGAAAGTGACGATTCTCACGACAATATTACTTGGAATTTTTGCTCTTTTTTCCCTTAAAACGGAGTATACGTATGACTTATTATCCTCATTTCCGGATGATATGCCCTCAAGAGAAGGCTATACTTTAATTGAAGATCATTTTAATGCAGGGGAACTTGCTCCCGTATCGGTTATTATTAACACCGAAGGAGAAGCTGTAAAAGTCGAGGAATCCTTGAAGCAATTAGATTTTATCGCAAAGGTTTCAGAGAGTGAAGCAGGAAAGAAGAATCCTGATTTAATCAAATATTCAGTGGAGCTTCAAACGAATCCTTATTCAAATGAAGCGATGGATAAACTACCAATAATTCGGGAAACATTGGAAGAAACGCTTCAGGAGAATGGAATCAAAAATGCGAACGATAATGTTTGGATTGCTGGAATTACTGCAGAGCAATATGATACAAGAGAAGTAACAAATGATGATGCGCAAATGATCATTCCTGTTATTTTAGCCATGATTGCCATCCTTTTACTTATTTATCTACGCTCTATAACGGCAACCATCTATTTGATTGCGACCGTTCTGCTTTCCTATTTTAGCGCATTAGGATTGGGCTGGATTATCCTTCACTATGGATTTGGAGTAGAGGCAATTCAAGGTTTAATTCCGCTATACTCCTTTGTATTTATTGTGGCATTAGGAGAAGATTATAATATATTCATGATTTCAAGCATATGGAAGAAAAGCAAAGAAAAGCCTCTCTTACAAGCGGTGAAAGAAGGTGTAGCAGAATCTGGCGGCGTTATTACTTCTGCTGGAGTCATTTTAGCCGCTACCTTTATGGTACTAACGACTTTACCAATGCAAGTACTTGTCCATTTTGGAACCATAACTGCAATCGGAATTGTGCTGGATACCTTTATTGTAAGACCATTTTTAGTGCCTGGAATAACTTCCCTATTAGGAAATGCTGCCTTTTGGCCAAGCAAGAAACTACATGTAAAAGAAAAAGAATAGATTATTTATTCCTCCAAGTGCTGTCTCACCAGAAAGCTTGGAGGATTTTCTTCTCTCTTTTCCGTTTTATCCTTCCTTTTTTTAATTTATTTGATTTTCTTAAAACAAAATCCCCTTTCCATACGTCTATTCCTTGTAAAACTTAAGTTATTACGTATTTCTTCCATAAAGGAGCTCTTCTATGTTAAACAAAAATAAAAAAGAAACGGAGTTAATTACATTTATTATGGATCATAAGGAAAGCTTCTATCGATTTGCTTACTCTTATGTACGGAATCAAGAAGATGCCTTAGATATTGTACAAGACTCTATTCATAAAGCGTTAAGAAAACAACATCAATTAAAAGATACTGCTATGATGAAAAGTTGGTTTTATCGAATTGTCGCTACAACCTCTCTTGATTTTTTACGAAAAAAGAAACGTTGGTATGTGGCAGACGATGACAGTTTAGAAGTGCTTGCTTCAAGTTCTGTCGATACTTACAAAAATTTAGATTTAGAACAAGCAATGAATCAGCTTCCACCATCCTATAAAACCATTGTGATTCTTCGTTTTTTTGAAGACTTAAAGCTCGAAGAAATTGCTTCTGTACTAGATGAAAATATAAATACAGTAAAAACAAAACTTTATAAGGCACTAAAAATACTTCGTATAGAAATGAAATAGTGGAGGAATAAAATGGATAGAAAATTAGAAAAGATGAAAAAGGATTATTTGAATATACCCATACCAAATGAACTGGAGAAACAGACACATAGATCGATTAAACGATATCGTACTTTGAGAAGAATTTCAAAAAACGCTATCTTCTTAGCTGCTTCCATCCTTTTATTCATTACAACGGTCAATATAAGTCCGGCAGCAGCAAGCACCTTATCAGATATACCTTTTTTAAACAAAGTCATTAAGGTCGTTACAATAACAGAATGGAAAGAAACGAAGAAGAATAGTGAGCTAGATATTAAAACGCCTGAAGTAACTGGCTTAGAGAATAAAACTCTTTCTCAGACATTAAACCAACAATACGTTCAAGAATCAAAAGAGCTTTATTCTAAATTTATGCTAGAAACAGCAAATGATAATGGAAACTACTCGCTCGAAAGTGGCTATATCGTTAAAACAGATGATGATTTGTTATTATCGCTTGGTCGATATACGATCGAAACAAAAGCATCTGCTGCAGAATCTATTCGCTATGATACGATCGATAAACAAAACGAACTGTTAATCACATTACCAAGTCTATTTAAAGATGATTCTTACATTGATGCTATCAGTTCGTACATTTTACATGAAATGAACAAGCAAATGAAAGCAGACATCGGAAGCTATTTTGTAAAAAGTGATACCGATCCAGAAGGGTTTGATAAAATCGATCCATACCAAAATTTCTATATAAACAAACAGCATCAATTGGTCATTTGCTTTAATGAATACGAAGTAGCACCAGGGTATATGGGGACAGTTGAATTTCCCATTCCATCCGATGTGATAAAGGATTATTTAGTAAGTGATTTATATATAAGATAATTGGTTATCATTGATAAGTCAGAGGAGAGGATTTATTCTTTCCCTCTGACTTTTCTTCTTTTATAATTGAAAAGTTTTCCTCTGGCAAACTGTTTTCTCTTCCTCATACTTTTGTTGATAGGTATAAAAACGTTGCTCTAGACCCACCCTATAGTGACTTGATATGATTAGTGAGGTAGTTAAGGAGGCATTTGCAATGGATAAAAAATATGCAGACTTAAAGCTCGGAGAACGAGCCGCGATATTAAGCATTATTACATATATTATTTTAGCATCAGTGAAATTAATTATTGGAAATAGCACTGATTCGCAAGCTTTAAAAGCAGATGGATGGAATAATTTCACCGATATTATTGCTTCTGTTGCCGTTTTAATCGGGTTGCGGCTATCTCAAAAACCAGCTGATAAAGACCATCCTTATGGCCATTGGAAAGCGGAAACTGTTGCTTCGTTAATTGCTTCCTTTATTATGATGAGTGTTGGATTACAAGTATTATACCAAGCAATCTCTTCCTTCTTTACTCATTCTAGACAAGCACCTGATTTAGTGGCAGCATATACAGCTATCGCCTGTGGTGCTGTTATGTTCTTTGTCTATCGGATCAATTTACGATTGGGAAAAAAAATAAATAGCCAAGCTGTAAAAGCAGCAGCGAAAGATAATTTTTCTGATTCGATGGTTAGTTTTGGTACTGCTGTCGGTATTTTTGGAGCACAATTAAACTTGGGATTTTTAGATCCGCTAGCGGCCTGTATTGTCGGCCTGTTAATTTGTAAAACAGCTTGGGGAATTTTCCGAGAAACCACTCATTATCTGACAGATGGTTTTGACGTTTTATTGATTGATAAATATAAAAAGACCATTTTACATACAGATGGCGTTTAAGCTGTTAAAGAAATTAAAGCAAGAAATTATGGCAATAACCCAGTCGTGGATGTCGTCATTACCGTTAACCAGCAGCTAGATATTACTCACGCCCATGATATCTCTTCAGCCGTAGAAAATGCCTTAATAAATGAATTTAATGTGTTAGAGGTTCATGTCCATATTGAGCCAGACGAAGAAACCCAGTAAAGAAACGAATGAATAGTATTTAGAAGTATAACGGAGAAAGCTGAAGATTGACTTATGTAAGTATTCCACAATATAAAAAGGAATAATTTTCCTCACTATAGCTAATTCTGTCCTTTGCTTTTTTTGATTGCTGTGTATAGAGTGAGAAAATAGCCAACTCTCATTGAGCTGGCTTACAGTAATACTATTTTTCCCCTCCAATAAAATATAAAATGGTAATATGTATTGGATAAAAGAGATAAAAAAATATTTTAAGCCAACTCCTTTTTCCCCATTATAAAAATAGAGCAATGGCAAAGCTAAAATCATCATCCATTGGAAGTCTGCAAACGGAAGTAAAAATTGTGAAAACGGATTTAAACTGCCTCCCCATTTTTTATATACTAAAAAGATAAAAAGGCAATAAATTGAATAGCTTATTACTAATTGTTTTTTATTTCTAAATAAATAAAAGACAACACCTAATAAAACGAACAAGATTCCCCCTTCTACATATATTACATTTCCAAATATAGCTCCATAAAAAGGATATCTCAGAGCTGTATTTAATATAAATATTTCTGTAATGAGGGTAGAAAGCACAGTACTTATCATCTGCCATATTAAGTAGATACTAAAATATCTCCAACTTCTCTTATCGATTACATAAATTAACAATGCAACCGTAAATAATGTCGCAAAAAAATTATTAGTTAATCCTACTCCCGTATTATAATTTTGATTAATAAACACATTAACGCAAGCCATGATAACACTAGCAATATACAAACGGAAGAGATATCGATGTTTATTAGAGGTGTGAGTCATACCTATTATCACAAAATAAATAAAAATCGGTGCTGCTATTCTCCCTCCCCATCTTAAATATACTGGAGTACCAGGGATAAATTCCCCTATATGATCTATTAGCATAAAAATTAAAGCTATTATTTTTATTAAAGTAGTAGTCATGATCATCTCCTTAATGAAGAAAAGCACCTATACAACTAGGTGCTTTATATTTGTCATTTAGTGCTTTTTTATATTTAAACTTAGAATTTCATGGTTGGTAAAGTAGATGATCTTACTTTACCAACCTTTACATAAATTTCAGCTTTTTTATTAGAACATCTTCATATTTTCGAGATCCAAATTGCTCGTTTTTACTATCCATTTGATTTAGGCAAAAATATTAATATGCTTTAGCCCAATAGACTAATTTATTTGCTTTTTTGCCACAGCATATACAAGTGTCAGCGATTTTTTCTTGCTCAAAAGGCATACATCTAGATGTTGCACTTGTTTCTTCCTTTATTTTATCTTCACACGCTTGATCTTCACACCACATTGCTTTAATAAATCCTGGCTTTTCTTTTGCCGTCAACTGTTTAAATTCATCAAAATTTACAGCAGTATGAGTGTTTTCTTCTCTATGATCTGTGGCTTTCTTTAACATGTTGTCTTGGATATCCGTTAATAATTGTGTAATTGTTTCTTCTAATCCATCCATAGAGACAAATTGTTTCTCTCCAGTATCTCTTCTCACAAGAACCACTTGATTTTTCTCGATATCTTTTGGTCCCACTTCTAGACGGAGAGGAATTCCCTTCATTTCATACTCATTAAATTTCCAGCCTGGCTTTTTATCACTTGCATCAATACCAACGCGGATCGAATTACTTAGTTTCTTCTGTAAATCGTAGGCAAAATCCAATACCCCTTCCTTATGCTGGGCAATTGGTACGATCATCACTTGTGTTGGTGCAATCATTGGCGGTACGACTAAGCCGCGGTCATCCCCATGAACCATAATCATGGCACCAATGATTCTTGTCGTAAAGCCCCATGATGTCTGCTGAACATGCTGCAAGTTGCCATCTCTGTCCGAGAACTGAATTCCAAAGGATTTTGCAAAGCCATCGCCGAGATTATGCGAAGTACCTGATTGCAATGCTTTGCCGTCATGCATCAAGCTTTCAATCGTATAGGTGTATTTCGCGCCTGCAAACTTTTCTTTTTCTGTTTTACGCCCTTTGATCACTGGAAGTGCCAAGTACTTTTCGCATATTTCTGCATAGACCTGAAGCATTTGAATTGTTTCTCTATCTGCATCCTCTTCCGTTTCATGACATGTATGACCTTCTTGCCATAAAAATTCTAAAGTACGTAAGAATGGACGTGTCGTCTTTTCCCAACGCACAACATTAGCCCACTGATTATATAGCTTAGGAAGATCACGATAGGAATGAATAATATTTTTATAATGCTCTGCAAAAAGCACTTCTGATGTTGGGCGCACACAAAGTCTTTCTGCTAGTTTCTCGTCTCCGCCATGTGTAACCCATGCTACTTCTGGTGCGAATCCCTCAATATGATCTTTTTCTCGTTGTAAAAGGCTTTCTGGAATAAATAATGGCATATAAACATTTTCATGCCCTGTTTCTTTAATACGTTTATCTAATGCTTCTTTAATATTCTCCCAAATCGCTGTTCCATAAGGTCGAATAATCATCGAACCTCTTACACTTGAATAATCGATTAGTTCCGCTTTTGTCACTACATCTGTATACCACTGGGCAAAATCATCTTCCATGCTAGTAATGCTTTTTACAAAATCCTTCGCCATTTTAAAGGGCCTCCTATTTTATCTGTGTTTTAAACGTATTTCAAGCGATCTTTCTTAGAAAAAGACCATAAAAAAAAGCGTTGCTATTCATTAGGGACCAAATAATGGCGGTACCACCCTAATTCAAAGCAAAGCTTTACACTCTTCCATGTTAACGGTATTGAACCGCTGAATCTTCTTAAACAAAGTCTATTCGATACAGAACGAAAAAGGCAGGTTCAACAGGTAAGCCTATAGGTCCTTTCAGCATTTAGACCCTCTCTTTTTATAGACATTGCTGCATACTAATCCTTTTTATAGTTTCATTATTCATTTCTTTGTGAAAAATCATATCGGATAGAAACATTATTGTCAATATAGATTTTTTTTATTCTTTTTAACCGATAGGGCATATATCTTTTATTTTCGATAATGGAGAAGGAGTGAATGGCTTCTCTGTGTTTTCTTTAAGCTCTATGCTTTTTAGGCATAGAAAGTATTTCTCTGGACCCTTATCTATTAACCTCTTAAATAAAAATTCAGCGCTGCTTGCAGTGCTTGGCCTGCAGGGAGTTTTACACCATGGCTAATGAGGCATGCCTCTAAACTCGCAAGTACGAATAAGACATTTTCTTTGCGACAGCTATAGCCCATTGTTCCAATTCTCCATATTTTTCCGTGTAATGGACCAAAAGAGCTGGCTATTTCTACTCCAAATTGCTCAAGCATCATACTACGAACAGATTCTGCATCAATCCCCTTTGGAACGTTAATGCATGTTACCGTTGGCAGCTTCCACCTTTTATCACCGAACAATTCAAGCCCCATTCCCTTTATTCCTTCCATGAGCGCTTGTTCATGGTACTGATGACGAGCAAACCTCTTTTCCAAGCCTTCTTCTAAAACAATTCTTAATCCTTCATGAAGAGCATATAACATGGTAGTTGCTTCTGTATGATGATTCAGCCTTCGCGGACTCCAATAATCCTGCAATTGTGCCAAATCTAAATAATTTGAGCGAATCGGGGCATGGGCTTTTATCTCTGCTAGCTCCACTTCTGTAGCTATTCCTCTTTCTACTTTCTTCCGTGCATTTAACACTTTTTCCACTCGATCATTATACGTAATAGGGGCATTTCCAGATGGAACTGATAAACATTTTTGATTTCCTCCAATTACTGCATCGATATACCAATTATCTGTTTGAACATTGGCTCCTCCAATTGTTGCAACTGCGTCAACGATAAAGAGAATATCTTGTTCTCGACATGCTTTGCCGACCTCTTCTAATGGCTGCATACACCCTGTTGATGTTTCTCCATGAACAAGAGCAACTACTTTCGGTCTCACTCTTTTCATTTCTGCAATAATTACTTCTGGATCAAAAACCTCGCCCCATTTACATTGAAGCAAATGAATCTCAGCCCCATACCTTTCAGAAATTTCCGTCAAAAGATGTCCAAATCTTCCGTAAATTGGAATTAACACTTTATCTCCTGGCTCAATGACACTGGCCAATACAGCTTCCAGTCCAGATCTTGATGTTCCATCAACTGGATATGCCCATTGATTTTTAGTTTGGAAAACTTGTTGAATCATTCTCATAACATCATTCATGATAGATGTAAATGCAGGATCAAATTGTCCCAAAATAGGTGTACTTAACGCCCTTAACACTCTCGGATCAACCTCAACTGGTCCTGGTGTCATAATCGTTCTTAAGGGTGTGTTTAGTTCTAAAAAAGTCACTATGATACTTCCTTTCCTTATCTTTTAGTAATTCCCTCTGCTTGCTTCGTGATCCTTCTTTTTGGTCTTCATCAATCTCATAAACACCACTTTTCCTATTACTCTCCTACTTTTTGGCTTTCATCAACCCCATGAACTCCACTTCTCTCTTTCCTCTCTTACTTTTTGGTTTTCATCGACCTCATGAACACTACTTCTCTCTTTCCTCTCTTCTTTTTGGCTTTCATCAACCCCATGAACTCCACTTCTCTCTTTCCTCTCTTACTTTTCGGCTTTCATCAACCCCATGAACTCCACTTTCCTCTTTCCACTCTTACTTTTTGGCTTTCATCAACCCCATGAACTCCACTTTCCTCTTTCCACTCCTACTTTTCGGCTTTCATCAACCCCATGAACTCCACTTTCCTCTTTCCACTCCTACTTTTCGGCTTTCATCGACCTCATGAACTCCACTTTCCTCTTTCCACTCCTACTTTTCGGCTTTCATCAACCCCATGAACACCACTTTCCTCTTTCCACTCTTACTTTTCGGCTTTCATCAACCCCATGAACTCCACTTTCCCCTTTCCTCTCTTACTTTTTGGCTTTCATCAACCCCATGAACACCACTTTCCGCCTTCCCTGCACCTTAAGTACGTTCATCTCAGAAAAAATCAATAAGCCAAACGGTGTAGTAATTCTATAAGAACAACAACCCCATTTTTTAAATCTTCTAGATTTGTATGTTCCTTTGGGGAATGACTGATCCCCTTTACACTAGGAACAAATAGTAACGCTGTCGGGCAATAGGTTCCGAAAATTTGTGCATCGTGACCGGCACCACTAATCATTTTTTGATATGGGATATCTATTTCCTCCACAATTCTCTCCGACAGCTGCGTTAGTTTATCGTCCATTTCAACGGCCTTAACATCCAGCCATTGATTCCAACCTACTTCCATACCAGCAGTCTTACATCTCTCTTTAAAATGTGCAAAAATTTTCTCACAATAGTAATCTAGCACTTCTTCTTGGTGGTGGCGGACATCCAGTGTAAAAGTAACCTCTTTGGCAATCACATTAGGAATATTAGGCACTGCCTGTATTTTCCCAACTGTCGCCACTAAGTGAGCGTCCATTTCCGTAACTTGTTTAATGGCATATGTAATTAATTCCGCTGCAAGATGTATACTATCCTTTCGATAAGGCATGGGAGTTGTACCTGCGTGGTTACTCTCCCCCGTAACTTTGATCGTAAATCTTCTTTGTCCAACTATATGAGAGACAATCCCTATAGACTTCTGCTCTTTTTCTAAGACAGCCCCTTGTTCTATATGTATTTCTATAAAGCATTCAATATCCTCTCGCTTAACTTGTTTTTCAACTGGCTGCAAGCCCGCCGATGTCATAGCATGAGCAAAAGAAATATTTCTTGCGTCAGCTAATCCTTCGCAATCACTTTTAGTAAACTTTCCCGTTACCGATCCAGATCCCCAGAAAGCTAAAGGAAATCTACTCCCCTCTTCCTCACATAAAGAGACTACTTCTATTGTCTTTTTTGGTTTACCATAATGTTGTTTCAAATAATTGACAGCGATAAAACTCGCCATAATCCCGAAGGCTCCATCATATTTTCCACCATCTATAACAGTATCAATATGAGAACCTGTTAGAATGGCTTTCTCCTCTTGATCTACTCCTGCTAACCTGCCAAATAAGTTGCCAACACCATCAAAATAAGGATTCAAGCCATTTTCTTTCATTTTTTGAAAAAGAGAATGTTGGGCTAAGCGCCAATTTTCATCATAGAGAAGTCTTGTAACTCCACCATTTTTCGTCTTCCCAAATCGGGCAAGCCATTCTATCCAGTCCCCTACTTCTTTTGTTTCAATATCAATAGTTGTCTTCATTTCTCCCGCTCCTCTCTGCTGATACTCTCCCTACATTCAAAATAAAAAGAAAGAACTCTCCTTCCTTTTGTTATTTTCTAATAATATTTAAAACTACTTAAAACGCACTAATATATGTATCCATTATTTTAATAATCACTTGCTAGCAATTCATTAGATAAAATGTTAGAATTGTCTAAATACTTTGTATAAATTAACTAAAGAAGCTTCTTGATTACACGGATTACTTTGGGAGGGATACAATTGAAATTAGCAGAGATATTACAAAAACCTGCCTTTGCAGAAGTGCAAGTAATTGCAGGTCACGGAGGATTAAATAAAGAAATTAAGCATATTACCATGATGGATGCCCCTGATATCGTGGACTTCTTAAACCCAAACGATTTATTAGTCACTACTGCCTATCATCTTAAAGATAATCCTGGTGTTCTGCTCTCCTTAATAAAAAGTATGCATAAAAGGGATTGTACAGCTTTAGGAATTAAGTCCAAGAGATTTTTAGGACATATACCACAAGAAGCGATTCAATTCGCAAATGAAATAGGATTTCCCCTATTAGAAATACCTTTAGAAACTTCACTAGGGGAAATCGTTAATGCTTCTTTAAACTATATGTTGAGTCAAAGAACAGCAGAGTTAACCACTGCCTTTGAAACCCATCGGAAATTCACGCAGCATATTCTGAAAGGGAAAGGGATAAAAAGGCTAATTGATGACTTATCTCAAATGATTAACAAGCCGATCTTTTTACTAGATGCCCATTTTCAAATGCACACTTCTTCTCATAATCGAACATCTACCGATAGCTTTTTGAGCTCTCTCCATGCTAAAGGGTTTGAATTTTTATTAGCTAACTCACCATACTCTTGCTTTTCGAGTAGAAATACAGAAGAAATTTTTACTATTTTCCCCATTTATACACATATGAGAAAACCAGCATTTTTAGTTGTTCTGGGAGAAATCCCCATGGAAGATCATAGCTTGCTTCTTACGATTGAACAAGCAACTAATGTGCTTTCTTTTGAGCTAATGAGGGAAAATACAGTGAAGCAATATACTAGAAGAGCAAGAAATGATTTCTTCGCTCACTTTATGGAAGGAAAGTTTAGCTTTGCTGAGGAAATCGAAAGCAGAGCTAAAGAATTTTTCTTAAAAAAAGAACAGGCTTCCATCGCAATAATTGGCAAATTGGATAGCGGCGATCAATATAAATCTTTCACACAGCATTCTGTTGAGGTAGATTATGTATTTGAATTTATCGAAACAGAAATAAAAAAGGCACCTTTCGCTTCTCAGCTTTTTCTTATTGAGGATCATTGTATTATTATCATGGAAGTTACCGATTCCTCTTATGAGCTAGACAAAACCATTCTTCCTTATTTACAAAATATCCAAACCCATCTTGTGAACACATTTAAAACAAGTATTTCATTCGGTATCAGTAATGTTTATCAGCGCCTGTTAAATTTACCTAATGCTTATCAAGAGGCGCTTAGTGCATTACATACTGGACAGCTTTCTGGAAACACTCCTTTTATCCAGATACATCGACCAAAGGATGCCTTTGAAATGTTAAGAATCATTCCAACAAAGGATCTGCAGGAATTTTATGATCATATTTTTCAACCTTTCTCTAACAATCATCAGCAAGAAGATGAACAAATATTACTCCATACATTATCTGTTTACTTAGAGACCCATTGCCAAATTTCTGAAACAGCGAAACGTCTTTATGTACATCGTAATACAGTAATTTATCGCTTAGAAAAATGTGAGGATCTCTTAGGAAAAAGTCTTAAGGATCCAGAGACTACCTTCCACCTTCGTTTTGCCTTTCGGATTAAATCAATTTTAAAAATGAATGAAAGAAAAAAACAAAGCCAAATCTAAAGAAGTTTTTCATTTGTCTTAGTTATACAATCTATATTTTCTAAATATTTTGTATAAATTAACCAATGACTTCTTTCTTCTCACTTCTTATTATGTTAATAAATATAACACCATACGTTAGAATTAATAACAAAGGAGAAGGAGTGTTTATAATGCCTCAAAATAACAAAAAGGGAGTTCGAATTTTTTCTTTAGGTCTTCAACATGTTCTTGCTATGTATGCTGGTGCTATCCTTGTTCCACTATTAGTTGGAAGAGCCTTAAATTTAACAAGCGAACAACTAGCCTATCTTGTTGCAATTGATCTTTTAACATGTGGAATTGCCACATTGCTTCAAGCCTGGAAAAACAAATATTTAGGCATTGGCTTGCCAGTTGTACTAGGTAGTTCATTCGTCGCTGTTACTCCGATGATTTCGATCGGAACAAATTATGGAGTCACCGCTATTTATGGAGCCATTATTATTACAGGGATTTTTATGTTTATTTGTGCTCCTTTTTTCAGCAAAATTACCAAGCTCTTCCCTCCAGTTGTAATTGGAACAGTTGTAACTATTATCGGTTTATCTCTTATCCCATCTGGTATTAAAAATATGGGCGGAGGAGCAACAAGCGAAGATTTTGGCTCCATTGAGAATTTGCTTTTGGCATTTGGCGTCCTATTGTTCATTCTTTTGTTAAACCGGTTTACAAAAGGATTTATGCAATCATTGGCCGTCCTAATTGGAATTATTGCTGGTACTATTATTGCTGCTATTCTTGGTAAAGTAAACCTTACTCCAGTAAAAGAAGCTAGTTGGTTCCATTTTCCTGAACTATTTTATTTTGGGATACCTAGCTTTGAATTTGGGCCAATTCTAACCATGTTAATTGTCGGTTTAGTTATTGTAATTGAATCAACTGGTGTCTTTTTCGCACTAAGCAAAATAACGGAGACGCCACTAAGTGAAAAGGATTTAACGCGTGGGTATCGTGCCGAGGGTTTAGCGATTACTTTAGGTGGACTATTTAATGCCTTTCCGTATAATACCTTTGCTCAAAACGTTGGTCTTGTTCAGCTATCAAAAGTCAAAACGGTAAATGTCGTAATTGCCGCAGGAGGAATCCTTGTTTTCTTAGGCTTTATTCCTAAGGTTGCGGCTTTTGCCACTATTATTCCCACACCAGTGTTAGGCGGAGCAACCGTTGTTATGTTTGGAATGGTTGTTGCTTCTGGCATAAGAATGCTGAGCAAAGTTGATTTTACCAATCAGGCTAACTTGTTAATCATGGCTTGCTCTATTTCTATCGGTTTAGGAGCAACAGCAGTTCCTAATTTATTTGACCAGCTTCCTTCCGCCTTACGAATCATTGTAAGTGATGGGATTATCACAGGAAGTTTGGCTGCCATTTTATTAAATCTTCTTTTTAATGTTAAAACCAGTAAGAAAAGCTCTGATGTCTCTCTCTTGAGCAAACAAGTCGGCGAAACAAATACATTGTAAACAAAAAGAGGCTGCCCATTTGGAACTAGCCTCTTCATCAATCCTTTTATTCTTTATCAAAAGTCGTCATTTTCATTGTTTTCAGTCTTACAGCTTCTGGATTAACTTGAATTCTTGCTACCTTTGTTTCCATTGCTGCTTTTGCCACAGCAGAAGCAACAGCAGGAGCAACTCTAGGATCAAAGGGACTTGGAATTACATAATCTTCATTCAACTCAGCATCCGCAACTAAGCCTGCAATCGCTTCAGCTGCTGCCTTTTTCATTTCTTCATTAATAGTGGTTGCACGAACATCTAAAGCACCACGAAAAATTCCTGGAAAGGCCAATACATTATTTACTTGGTTCGGAAAATCTGATCTTCCTGTTCCAACTATGACCGCGCCCGCTTCTTTCGCCTGTGCCGGACTTATTTCTGGTACTGGATTTGCCAGTGCAAAGATAATCGCATCCTTATTCATTTTCTGTACCATTTCTTTCGTTAAAGTATTTGCTACAGAAACACCAATAAATACATCTGCTCCCACTAAAACATCTCTCAGTGTACCTCTCGTCAACTTAACATTCGTATAGGCTGCAACAGATTCTTTCGCTGGATTCATCCCAGCTGTCCTGCCAGCAAAGATCGCCCCTTTTGTGTCACATATAATCATATTAGTTACACCATAAGAGTTGAAAAGCTTTGTAATAGCAATACCTGAAGCGCCCGCACCATTTATTACTATTTTCAAATCCTTCATTTCTTTCTTTACTATCTTAAGGGCATTTAGAAGTCCTGCCAAAGCTACAATTGCTGTACCATGCTGGTCATCATGATAAACTGGAATGGCTAATTCTTGATTTAATCTTTCTTCAATCTCAAAACACTGTGGAGCAGCAATGTCTTCTAGGTGAATGGCACCAAAAGTAGGAGCCATTAGTTTAACTGCATCTACTATCTTGTCTACATCTGTTGAATTTAAAACAATGGGGAAGGCATCTACACCTGCAAAACTTTTAAGCAATATTGCTTTCCCTTCCATTACTGGCAAAGATGCTTCAGCACCAATATTACCCAAACCAAGTACAGATGTACCATTGGTGATAAGGCCCACCATATTACCCTTCATGGTAAAGTCATAGACAGTTTCTGGATTCTCAAAAATTTCTTTACATGGTTCTGCTACTCCCGGAGAATAAGCTAAACTTAAATCTTGGGCATTTTTTACTTCCACTTTTGCATAGATTTCCAATTTCCCCTGTTTGACTTGATGCATATGTAAAGCATCTTCTCGTAAAGACATTCTATCTCTCCCTTATTTCTGTAACATGATTGCATCCTTCCATTGGATGCATTTCTTAGTTAAGGATTCCCCTCCCTATCTACGATAATATAACGTAGAAACAAAAAAAGAAACGCTTTCAAGAAAAAATAAAGAATATCTTTAAAACTGTTCCAAAGCATTTCTACAGACTGCCACTCTTCTTTATCAAACCATCATTACAAGGGAATTTATCTACATAAATCCCCTATATCTAAAATTACCTGTTCTTATGCTCCACGCTGATTTGATCTTGCTCATTTATGGAAATTAAAACGTCTACCATATTAATAAAAAGGCCATTCTCTACTACCCCTACTATATTATTCAAGTCTTGATGTAATTGAGTGGGGTTTTGGATAGTAGGAAAAGAACAATCTATAATATAATTTCCGTTATCTGTTACGAAGAGCTTGCCATCTTTCTGCCGTATCGCTGTTTTGCAGCCAAATTTTCGAATGGCTTTCTCTGTATGTTTATAACCAAAAGGTACGACTTCAATAGGAAGAGGGAATTTCCCCAATGATCGGACTTTCTTGCTTCCATCAGCAACTACAATAAAGGTTTTAGCAGCACTGGCAATTATTTTCTCACGCAATAATGCTCCGCCGCCCCCTTTAATCGCAAAGAAGTTATCATCAATTTCATCCGCTCCATCAATAGCAATGTCTAATTGCTCTACTTCGTTTATATCAATCAGCTGAATTCCACATTCGCTAGCTAATTTTTCTGTAGCCTTTGACGTTGCTACACCTTTTAATTCCACCCCCTTCTTAATCATTTCTCCCATTTTTTTTATCACATAATAGGCAGTAGATCCCGTGCCTAGTCCGACTGTCATCCCATCTTTCACAAATTGAATGACTGCTGCTTCTCCGACTAATACTTTTTCATCCTGTCTTTCCATTCTGTTCACCTACACACTTTTTTTTATTCATCCAAATAGTTATCCTCCTTCTATAATAGATGATAACGCCTTCTCTTTCATCTATTTTCCTTAGAAATTTTCTCCTAAATATACTTTCACTTTATTTTTCACTTGTTCCATTTTATCTGCATTCCTCCTATAGATCGCTTTTGCTGCAATAATCATATTTTCCTTCAAAAAAAGAAGCCATTATATTTTTTGAACTGTCCGATTTCCTTTTTTGTGCCCTTTTAAATGATTTCATTTCCTCCTTAGTTATTCTGCAAAAAAATTCCAATTTACCGAGTCATAGTTCGTTTGTCTTTCATTTGAAACTTTTTCATGCGTTTTTCGTATTTGTTAATAAACAATATAAGGGAGTTATATGATGATTATTATTGTGATTGTAATAGCTATATTCTTGAGTTCCCTAGCTGGAATTATCACGGATCATTTAGAAAAAAGGGCCAAGCTCAACAAAGCAATGCTAAAAGATCAGTTAGAGCTGGAAAGATTAAAACATGAAAATTTCTTATTAGAAACAGAAAAATTGAAATTAGAAGTGGAAAAAATGGAGAAGGAAAACAACTTATTAGAAAAGAAGTAATGGTGAATTCTATTAAAATGAAAACCGGAATACACTTCCCTTTCGGGTGCGTGGATTCCGGCTGAATCAATCCAGTATTCAAGGACATTGACCATATAATTTTTCATTATATAAACAATAACAAACTTACTGCCATCACAGCCATCCCTGCTATCAGGCCGTATATGGATAAGTGGCCTTCGTCGTATTTTTTGGCTGCTGGCAGTAATTCATCTAAAGAAATAAACACCATGATTCCTGCTACTGCTGCAAATATGAGACCGAACATAACATCATTTAGAAATGGCATCAAGATGAGAAAAGCAACTAATGCGCCAACTGGCTCTGCTAATCCTGATAAAAACGAAAGTTTAAATGCCTTTTTTCGATCACCTGTTGCAAAGTAAATGGGTACTGCCACAGCAATCCCCTCTGGTATATTATGTATGGCGATGGCAACAGTAATTGCTACCCCCAGTCCTGGATCTTGTAAAGCTGCCGTAAAGGTTGCAATTCCTTCTGGAAAATTGTGAATAGCAATTGCCAATGCTGTAAAACTTCCCATCTTTAATAAAGAATGATCTGTCCTTTTTAGATTAGATTTATTAATTTCCTCTACTTTCTTTAATTCATGTGGGTTTCCTTGCTCTGGAACAAATTTGTCGATCAAGGCAATAAGGAGAATTCCACCAAAAAAACCCGCCACCGTAAGCCAATTCCCAGTCTGTATCCCCAATGATCCTACTAATGCATCCTTTGCCTTCACAAAAATTTCAATCATCGATACATAAATCATTACTCCTGCTGAAAAACCAAGCATCCAAGAGAGAAACTTTGTGTTTGTGGTGGATGTAAAAAAAGCAAGGACACTTCCTATCCCAGTAGCAAGGCCTGCTAATAATGTTAAACCAAAGGCAATTAATAAATTTTCGGGCATTTAAATCCCCCTTTATCTACTATAATATTTCTGTGTTTTTCATTTATATAAAATTTATTTCTTCATTAAAAAATGTTTCTCTCAGGAAAAATTTTATCTAAATTCCAAATATTCGTCAATCTATACATTATGTATTATAGGTGAATTATCCATATCTCTATGCTAATCTTTTGCTTTTTTTATCCTTCTTCCCTAACCATTAACATCACTTAATACATTATACGCAAAAAGATCACTTTCTTTCCTTCCTTCTTTGTTTTTTCGAAATCAGCTCCATCTTCTAGGTAGTAGTCTTATTTTTTATTATTTATCCCTTTAAACACTCTTTTAACTCCCTCAGTAATAATCGTACTTCCTATTAAATCAATAAGGAGATTGCCATTAATCATTTTAATTAAATAATAGGACAAAGTGCCGATTCCCATATCCATCATTAAAAATCTTTTCATTTGTGAAAATTCTAAAACCACAATCATTACTTCTTTTCCTCTATTGTCTTTCATTTTCCACAGCTCCCCTTTGCATTTAACGTATGAAAGCAAGAGATTGTCCGATGTCCCTAATTAATTTATTTAAGACAATAATCTTAATAGCAAAATAAAAGGTCCAAATCAAAAGTGATTTGAACCTTTTATCTATCAGCCTAATTGGCTAATGAAACTGAAATATAAGCTTTCACAGTACTATCGATTATTTTGCTTTTACATAATCTGCAGATTTCACACCAGCCTGACGACCAAAAATAATTATTTCTGCGACAGAATTACCGCCAATTCGATTTTCTCCGTGAAGTCCACCGGTAACTTCCCCTGCTGCAAATAAGCCTGGGATTGGCGCTCCTTCTTTATTAAGGACTTCTGTGTTTGTATTAATTTTTACTCCCCCCATTGTATAATGGATACCTGGGGCAATTTTAATAGCATAGAAAGGAGCTTTGGATAAATCATTGTCTATTCCTGTTGTTCTTCCGAAAGCTTGATCATCCTTATTTTTAACAGCACTATTCCATGTTTCTAGCGTGGCAGTTAACTCGTCAGCAGAAACATTCATCTTTTCCGCTAGAGCCTCGACTGTTTCTCCTTCTAATACAAATCCCATTTTTTTATACTGCTCAATAGCTTTTACACGAGATTTCACCCCAGCATCAAACACTAAAAATGCCGCTTTTTCTGGAAGCTCATTGATTGCCGCAGTAACTTTATCACGCGTGTCTAATTCGTTTGTAAATCTTTTTCCTTCTGCAGAGACCATTATTGCACCTTCTCCACGAACTGCTTCTCCTATTAAATATGATTCATCTTGTTGTACAGTTGGATGGACTTGAATTTGATCTAAATCAACGGTTGTCCCACCTAGTTTTTCAATCATTTTAATTCCGTCACCAGTACTACCAGCTTGGTTTGTTGTCACATAGTCTCCTAAATCACTTCTTACTTCTTTAATCATTTCCATATTGGCGCCGAATCCACCAGTAGTGACAACAACTGCTTTTGCAGCAATTTCTTTTTCATCGGTTTGATTGAATAATACATGGACGCCATTTACATTCCCGTCTTTTACTGTTATTTCTTTCACATCTGCATTAACAAATAATGGTATATCCTTTTCTTGCACATTTTTCAATAATCCATCTACAATGTACTGCCCAACTGCTGAGCCATCTTCAGGACGATGAGTACGTTTTTCGCTCATTCCACCTGTGATCGTTAAATTATTTAACCGGATACCAATGGAATCTAGCCAATCAATAGCACTTGCAGAATGATCAACAAAGAAACGTAACATTTCTTTATTATTTGTTCCATGACCACCCTTTAATGTCTCTTCATAAAAATTATCATTACTATCCTTAATGCCTTGTTCTTTCTGAAATTTAGTTTCTGAAGCATTCATTCCAGAAGAAGCCTTTGTTGTATTACCTCCTGCAACCGGCATTTTTTCAAGGATAACTGGATTTAATCCCTTGGCCTTTGCTTCTAACGCAGCTGTCATTCCAGCTCCGCCAGCGCCAACAATAATAATATCATAGCTGTCTTTAAGTTCTTCATATGGCGTATAACTAGTTTTGGACGCTCCTGATACTGTTTCTGCCCCCTTATCTTTTTTTTCTTGCTTTTGCGTGTTACTTGCTTTGTCGTTTCCACAACCAGCAAGGACAAGCACTAGGGAAAAAACTAAGATAAGCATAGATGTTATTCTTTTTTTCATCTTTTTACCTCCATACAGCACCTATTCTATTCATTGCTCAGGTGCCTTCATCTACCAAAGTATAGCACCAAAAACATAGTTTGTGCATAAGTTCACAAAAAAGTTAGAATTTCATTTACCTGTCACAATGGAAAATCTAAAAAGGCTGCCAATACTCTTATAAGGAGTATATCGACAGCCTATTTCCCTCTTTTTTATCGTTTTATTAATACAGATAATTCTCCTGTAAATACTTCCTCTTCTTTATCATTAAACGTCTTAAGCAATACAGTAAGAATACCGGTAGCACTTTTATTGGCTTTTTTTTCAAGAACTTTTACAATCGTATACAACTTATCACCTGGATATACAGGTTTAATAAATTGTACGTTATTCATCCCTGTTCCGGCAATAACATCCTCACCATATTTCTCCTCTTCGACCCATAGTTTAAAGGAAATAGCTAAAGTATGAATCCCTGAAGCAATTATGCCATTGAATCTTCCTTCTTTCGCTTTCGTTTCATTTACATGCAAATACTGCGGATCAAATTCTTCTGCAAACTTTATAATCTCTTCTTTCGTTAATGAAAGCGTCTTCGTTTGAAAAGTTTGTCCGATTGTAAATTCATCTAATTTCATCGTTACTTCCCTCTTCTTCTTGTAAATAATGTTTTTTCTCTAAAACAATGTAACTGGGTTCACAATTAATGATTACACTAATCTTTCATTTCCGCAAATCAAATTTATGAGGCTTAAGAGAGGGGCTTACCCTCTGATATAAAGTATTGTTACGTTATTGATACAAATACTATGTAGCGCATGAAAAAGTAATGGGAGTGGAGATCACCTGCAGACTGAATACACTTCACTTTCTAGGGCAAGCGGTGAGTTAATGCAATGGATTCGGTCCGCCAGTTTCTCTATTCCCATCTTTTGCAAAGTTCAAAACAAATAACTTTTCATTTTTTCCTTAAAGCAAGCTTTCTTCTAGTACCTTCATTTGATAAAAATAACCTTGCTTATCCATTAAATCCTTGTAAGAACCGCACTCGATAATTTCGCCATGATCCATTACAATAATTTGATCCATGGACTCTAAGCCATTTAAACGATGACTGACAATAATAAATGTATCCTGATCAGCATCTTTAAAAATTTCTTTGTAAATAGTTTGTTCTGTCTGTGCATCAAGTGATGAGGTTGGCTCATCTAATAACCATAGATGTCCTTTTTTCAAAAATGCTCTGGCAATAGCTAAGCGTTGTTTTTCTCCGCCTGAAAGATTTTCTCCTTTTTCTAATACGCGATGATCTAGGGAAAAATGTTCTAGCTGCACCTTTGCTAATACTGCTTCCATTTGTGTGTCACTAAGTTCTGATGCAGCTAATTGAAGATTTTCACGAATCGTACCATAAAAGTAATAATTCTCCTGCAAGACAACTTTTGTTTGTTCCCATATAGCCTCACCAGATACAGATGTTATATCTGCTTCTCCCCAATAAATATTTCCGGCATCTACTTCTTGCAGCTTTAAGATCAGCTGAAGGACAGTCGATTTTCCAGAACCACTGGCACCAACAATTGCCGTCTTTGACCTAGCTGGTATCGTAAAGGATATGTTAGGAATCGTGCTGCGCCAATCCCCCATGTAAGTGAATTGCACATCTTTAAACTCTAATGATGGCGGAAGGCTAGATAACTTATTAATAGCAGAATCACTATGATTCTTTTTATAACTAGGATCTTCTACCACTTCATATAAGCGACTTGATGCATCTCTACTTTCTTGCATATAAATTGGAAATACAGCCATTGGAGCTGCAGACTCAAAGACAGTTAAAGAAATCATAACAAGCATTGCTAAAAATATCCCCTCAAGCATGCCATTCGCAACTAAATAGGCTCCAACTCCTATGACAGTCCAACTTGTAACCAACGTGATAAAACCATTAAATGATTGACTCGATACTTTATTTAAATTTTCTCGTTTTTGTTCATTGATATACGATTCAGAACGATTTAATAGCTGTTGTTGTTTATATGGTAATTGATGAAACAGCTTTAATTCGCGAAACCCATACATCACCTCTGTAATATGGGTGGATAAATCACCTCGCGCATGCCTAACTTTCCCTTTAATATTAACCTGCTTTAAGGAAAATAGTGCCGGAATGATAATTGTCGTCAAGAAAAAACCAAGTAAGAGAATCAGCGCAATGGTGATGGAATAAAAACTAGTAAATAAGATCGTGCTGACAAAAACAAGTAAGAGCACAAGCGGTGGGTAAAACACCCTTAAAAAGAAATTTTGCAAGCTTTCTACATCTCCAACTACACGCGCAAGTAAATCCCCGCTTCTATATTTATGAAATATTTGCGGAATAAGCGGCGTCAATTTTTCAAAGAAAGCCACTCGCAAATTACTTAAAATCGTAAAAGTTGCTCGATGTGATGAAAGACGTTCTCCATATTTTGCTCCTGCTTTAACAAGACCAAGTAACTTAACAGTTGAAGTTAATATAATTAAAGTATAGAAGGGAGGAATTAATGCCGACTTAGATATAAGATAACCACTTGCAGCAAATAAGCCGACACTGCTAATTCCAGCAATAAAACCACATACTACCGCTATAATAATGTCTTTTTTCTCTATTAACATTAATCTCATTATTTTCTGCAGCGCACTCATTATTGTGCCCTCCCTTTTTGAATCATTACTATCTCCTTATATGCAGGTGAAATTTCTAATAATGATTCATGTGTCCCAACAGCTTGGAGTCTCCCATTTTCTAAAAAAAGAATTTGGTCAGCATTTTTTATCGTATGCAAACGATGGGCAACGGTAATCACCGTAGCTGTCTCCTTTAATTTTTGAATTGACTGCTGTAAGATTTTTTCAGTAGCTAAGTCAAGTCCACGCGTTGGTTCATCCAACAATACAATATGAGGCTTTTTCAGAAAAGCACGTGCTATCGAAACTCTTTGTTTTTCACCGCTAGAAAGCCCTCTGCCAGCTTCACCAATTCGAGTATCAAAGCCATGTTCTAATGAATTAACTAGTGGTGCAATTCCCGCTAATTGTGCTGCCGTTTCAATTGCCTGCATCCCAACTTCCTCTGTCGTTCCCATCGCAATATTCTCGCCAATCGTTCCTGAAAAAATATAAGGAGTTTGCGATATATAAGAAATCCTTTCTAACCAAGCAGCTTCTGTATATTTAGTGAGTGCTTCATGATTAATATAAATCGTCCCTTTTTCAGGAGTAATCATACCTGCTAATAAGTGAAGCAAGGTTGTCTTGCCAGCACCACTTGCGCCTACAATGGCAATTTGCTGCTTAGGTAAAAAAGTTGCTGTTATCGACTGTAGTCGGAAGTTAGTATTCGTATAAGCAAAATCAACTTGATGAAGCTGAATGGTTGGCGGTACTTTCCACTTAGGAAAGGTTTGCTTTCCCCATAAAGTGGGTTCATCTTCCTCTTCAAACACTTCTAATACCTTTTTTGCCGCTCCCATGCTGCTTCTGCCATTATGAAACGTTACACCCACTTCTTTTAAGGAAGTATAAAATTCTGGAACCAATATTAATATCAAAAAAGCCGTAAAAAAGGAAATACTTTCATAAATAATTAATTGAATAGCAAGTTCTAAAGCCACAATTCCAATACTTAGCATAGATATTAGTTCAAGTGCAAAGGATTGTGTAAAAGCAATCTTCAATATTTCTAGTGTTGTATCGCGAAAGCTCAAACTACTTTTTTCTAATTCGCCTTTTTGCCGATTTGTTTGAGCAAATAGTTTTAACGTCACTAGCCCTTGTAAAGTTTCTAAAAATTTACCAGAAAAAGAAGCTAGTTTTTCCAGCTTCTCCTCCGATTTTTTTTGGGTTTTGATTCCAATTACGATCATATAAATCGGAATAAACGGGGCAGAAACAATTAAAATAATCCCTGAATTCACATGCTGAGTAAGAATAACAAGCAGCATTAAAATTGGCACAAAGGTACTCTGCATAACCTGGGGGATAAACTGGCTATAAAAACTATCCATCTCATCCACACCGTCAAGAAGCATGCTTACCTTTTCGCCTGTCTGTCCTTTTTCATTCAGCTGGACAGAATTAGCAACATATTTTTTTAATAAATTCTTTCGTGTTTCCCCTTTTACCTTGCTCGCAATCGAAACACCAATTCGTTTACTTATATAATCGGTACTTGACCTTACAAATAGGATAATAAGCAGCAGCAGCAACCACGGTATAATCGCTGAAAACGACTGTTCTTTTAGGAAAACACCGTCTACAATGGACGTCATCACATATGCCTGGGCAACAATCGCAAATCCTAGTATTAAGGTTAGTCCAAATAAACAATAAATCTTTTTCTTATGCATCCAAACTGTTTTCTTTATATTTTGCATAATGATTCCGCCTTCTTATTTTTTTCCTTTGGCATAATCTGCATCGAATAAAAACAGGCGCATCAATAATATTAGGGACGGAATTAACAGTAAAAGTCCTCCAATGAAGGCAATGATAAGCGCCATTGCCATGGATGGATTTGTGGCACTATCCTCAATATTGATGTATGGATAGAGCAAATAAGGATATTTAGCCATTCCGTATCCGAAAAAGGCAAAGAGAAACTGCAGCATAATGGCAATAAAAGCAATCCCATAATTCCTGCCTATATATAATAGACCGATCCCAATAATAAAAAAGCCCATTGATAAGCCAAATACCCACCATAAATCCAGCATATTTTCGTAGTTAACTTGGTTTCTCTGGCTTAAAGCAATCATTGTTGTCAACGCCATAATAATGGTTGGCGTTGCCCAAAATAATGCCCATTTACGTACTAACTGAAGTGCAGCTAGATCTTTTGCCCTTGAGGCATAATAAGTAATAAAGCTTGCACTAATAAATAGAACAGATACAATCGCTAGCGCAACAATACTCCAAGCTAGCGGACTAGTAAATAATTCGAAATACTTTAACGAAACTTGGCCATTATGTTCAGAAATATATCCTCCTTCTGATATCGTTAAAGCGACTGATAATGATGCTGGGATAAATAGTCCTGTCGCTCCATATAGAAACATATAAACATTACTTTGTTTAGAACCGTAATTTTCAAAAGCATAAAAGGAACCGCGAATAGCTAGCAAAACGATTGCAAAACTTGCAGGTACCAGCAATGCGGAGCCATAATAATAGGCTGAAGAAGGAAAGAAACCAACAATACCTACAAAAAAGAAAACTAAAAACACATTCGTTACTTCCCATACTGGTGATAGGTAACGTGAAATGATTTGATTAATGATATGGTCTTGCTTTGTAATCTTTGCATAATAAGCAAAAAATCCTGCGCCAAAGTCAATCGATGCTACAATTAGATAGCCATACAGAAATAACCATAGTACCGTAATCCCGATTACCTCATAACTCATTTTTCAATCCCCTCTTTCCATTCAGGGTAGTTCTTTTCTAACTCCAGTTCTGCTGGATTGTCTTTAAATAATTTTCGTAAGGTGATCGTAAATAGAGTGCCAAGGACTATATACAGTGCTAGAAATAGAAAAAACATCTGCAAAATATAAGGAGATGATGTAGCTGCCTCATCCACAGTCATATATCCTCTTACTATCCATGGCTGTCTTCCCAATTCTGCAAAAACCCACCCAAGTTCTACAGCTAACATGGCAAGCGGCCCACTTATAGCGATTAACCATAGCATTAATCTATTATGCTGGTTCCAGCGTTTAAACCTAGCTAATACAATATATAAGAACGAGATTCCTAAAAGGAAGAATCCAATAGATACCATCGAATCAAATAAATAGTGGATGACCAATGGCGGTCTTTCTCCTTCTGGGGTAGCTTCTAACCCTGTTACTTCGCTCGTAAAATCGCCATGTGCTAAAAAGCTTAAAAAGCCAGGTACTCGAATCGCTCCAACGACCTCATTCTCATCATTCAACCATCCAAATAGAAGGAGATCTGCATTCTCTTCTGATTCAAATAGCCATTCTGCTGCAGCTAGCTTTTCTGTCTGATGTTTGGCTAAATATTTGGCCGATACATCCCCTGCTAATGCAGTAATTACGGAAAAGATAAACATAGCGATAACCGTCATCTTTAGTGCTTTTTTATGATATTCTCGTGCACCTTTGTTTCGCAATAACGCAATAGCAGCAATCGTTGCTAGTATAGCTGCTACAGTCAAATAGGAACCTCCTAAGACGTGAAAAATTCTAGTCGGTGATGATGGGTTTAACATCGCTTTTAACGGATTAACCGCAACAAATTCTCCATCGACCATAGTAAATCCATTAGGCGAGTTCATAAAAGAATTTACTGTCGTTATAAAAACCGCAGACATCCCTGCACCAATTACAACTGGTAATGTTAATAGCCAGTGCGTATATTTCCCTTTAAAGCGATCCCATGTATATAAATAAATTCCTAAGAAAATCGCTTCAAAGAAAAATGCAAATACTTCCATAAATAGTGGCAGTGCTATGACATTACCTGCAAGCTGCATAAAGTTTGGCCATACTAAAGATAGCTGTAGAGCAATGGCTGTTCCCGTTACTACTCCAATCGCAACCGTTATCACAAATCCCCTAGACCATCTTTTGGCTAGCAATTCATAATGCTTATCCTTCTTTCTAATACCAATAAATTCAGCTATAGAAATAAACAATGGTACTCCAACCCCTAATGTAGCAAAGATAATGTGAAAGATAAGGGTCATTGCTGTAATCATCCTGCTAATGGTGACTGTATCAAACTCCATGTTTCTCCCTCCTGTTTTCCTTAGTGAAATATTGAGCAAGTTTAAGCTATATATTAATATTTTGGATTTTAATCATGGATACTATCTATACTTCTTTATTAATACCCTAATTATTAAGTACTTATGTACTTATCCAAAATATACGAATACTGATATTAACACTATGATTATAATGTTAACATAAGGAGGTGGAAGTAATATGTGTACACTTTTAGAAGGATTTTTTTTCCATCTTCACAGTGGCGTTTTTTACATAAAAAAGAACCAACTCCATTTTAGAATTGGTTCTTGCTGGCTTATTTATTTTTTCTACTTAAGATGATTAGCAAAATTAAATCTACTTGAACATTCAGCAGACAGTACATTTTTAAACTGCTTCATTTCCATGAACTTTTTCATCCGGAATCAATAACAGACCTAATTCGTGGTGATCGCCCTCAAATAGAGCCCTTTGTACAAAACGAATTTCGCCATGACTATCAAAGACCTCCAATTTACAATGGGCAGAATTCTTCTGTAAAGCTTTATACAATTGAATTTTATCTTGAACGGGAATACTATTTACTTTCGAAATCATTTCTCCAATTCTAAGTCCCATTTTATCAGCAGGCGAATCTGGTACAATTCCTAAAATTACTACCCCATTATTTTTTCTAGAAAAATAAAAGGATCTGTTTTTTTCTTTATTTCTCTGTTTTGAGGTAATCCATTCACGACCGATAATTGCTACAAACACTAGACCAAGTGATGCAAGCGGGTATAAATAAGTTGCCGCTCCACCTACTATGACAAAAGAACCAAGGATAATTAGATTTCGCCCCACATTTCTAATAGCAACAATAGGATGCTCTCCTTGCACTTCTAGCTTTGCGCCAATCAAGAATGGAACGAAAATTAAAGAATAGGTTTGATTGGCAATAGTAAACATAGGCCACCATTCAAATGGAATTGTCAGTACGCCTGAAGGGATAAATAAAAACACCGGCATGAGCCATGCTCTTTCAAGTAAATGAACACCTATAACTTGGCCTCGTTTACTTTTCTTTAATCGCGGGGAAGTCCCTTTTACTCCGTTTCCACGAACAAATATTCCCTCGGAAATAATCAATAATCCTAATAAGATAATTGCCGTTGGAAAAATATACTCAGAAGGCTGAAGATTGCTTTTAGAAAACAAGAAATAATCCAAGCCAAGAAAAACAGACACACTACTTGCTATAATGCCTAGACCAGCCGTGTAAACAGGTGATAATATTCTTGTTTTTCCAATTAAAGCAAATATTATGGTGAAAATTCCTGTGAAAATAATAAATTCCATTGGAATTACTAAAACAAGACCAATTGAAAGAATAGAAACACATAGCCCTACAAGTATCCCTCGTGGAAGTAATTGTCTCAGTTCAAAATAAGCATCCTGTGCTCTTACTGTGAAATTTCTTCTTTCTTTTTTCACTCTAGAAACCCCTAAAAAAGCGGCAAATAGAAATGATAAATAAAAAACAGGATGCAAAAATAATTTACCAAATCCTTTTAATAGTTCAAGCAGCCAATCTTGCCACATAAAAACTTCCTCCATCCTTACAATAAGCTTTCAATCTATTCATTCCTCGAAATAAAGGAATTTAATCTTTTTGATAGTATAAATCTATTATATTCTACTCATATGGTAATAGAAAGACTATGTGGAAGAAATATCTATCTTTTTATCTGCTTTTCTAATTATATACTAGTTTTTTATACTAAAAAAGCTAACAACCCATTACAGTCGTTAGCTTTTATTCATTAGTGTTTAGTTTCTTGCCATGGAAGCTTTCACTTTAGCTACAACATTTTCCACCGAAAATCCATACTCTTGGAAAAGTTTATCCGCCGGAGCTGAAGCACCAAAATGATCAATGGTGATACATTCTCCTTTTGCTCCGACATATTCTCTCCAGCCAAGTGATGCACCAGCCTCGATAGCAACACGTGCTTGAACGCTTTCCGGCAGTATACTTTCTTTATATTCAGGAGATTGCTTTTCAAAAAGATCCCAGCTTGGCATACTTACCACATTTACAGAAATTCCTTCTTCTGCTAAAGCTGCTTGTGCATTGATTGCAAGGGATACTTCTGATCCTGTTGCCAGAATTAATGCCTGCGCTTTTCCTTGAGCTGGGGAAACAATGTATGCACCTTTTTTCACCCCTTCGTAGGCTTCTCCCTTCGTTAAGTCGAGAGTCGGCAGGTTCTGACGTGTCAATACTAGTGCTGTTGGTGTATCTGTACTTTCTAATGCCAGTTGCCATGCTGCTGCTGTTTCTTTGGCATCTGCTGGACGAATAATCGATAATCCTGGCATAGCGCGGAGGGAAGCCAATTGTTCAATTGGCTCATGTGTTGGACCATCTTCTCCGACAGCAATACTATCATGTGTGAATACATATGTTACTGGTAGTTTCATTAATGCTGCTAAGCGGATTGCTGGGCGTAAATAATCAGAGAATACGAAGAATGTTGCGCCAAATACTTTTACACCACCATGTAGTGCTAATCCGTTTAATGCAGCACCCATTGCAAATTCACGTACACCAAACCAGATATTTCTACCAGCATATCCATCGATAGCAAAGTTCTTTTCAGCAGTCATTAACGTCTTATTGGATCCTGCTAAATCAGCTGAGCCACCAAATAAAAATGGAAGTTCTTTCGCTGCTGCTTGAATCGTTTTCCCAGAAGATTCTCTTGTTGCCATCGATTCCCCTGCAGTAAATTCAGGTAGCTTTGCTTGCAAATCAGCTGGTAATTTCCCCTTGATTGCTGATTCTAATTGAGCAGCTAATTCCGGATAGGCTGCTTTATAATTTTCATAAAGTTCATTCCATGCTTTCTCTTTATCTGCGCCTGCTTGTGCTAATGCCGCATAATGCTCCGATACTTCTGCTGGAATATAGAATGCTTCTTCATATGCCCACCCATACGTTTGTTTTGCTAATTGTGTTTCAGAAGCTCCAAGCGGTGCACCATGTGATGCAGATTTTCCGCCTTTATTTGGAGAACCATATCCAATTACGGTTTTCACTTCAATGAGAGAAGGAATATCTGATTGTTTCGCCTTTATAATAGCCTTATGAATTTCTTCTATATTATTTCCATCTTCCACACGAATAACTTCCCATCCATATGCTTCAAAACGTTTTTGAACACTTTCAGAGAACGAAAGATGCAAATCACCATCTAACGAGATATCATTGGAATCATATAATACTACTAATCTACCTAATTTTAAATGGCCTGCAAGAGATGCTGCTTCTGCCGATACTCCTTCCATTAAATCGCCATCACCGCAGATGCTGTACGTATAGTGATCTACTACTGGATAATTTTCTTTATTATAAGTTTCTGCCAAGTGTCTTTCTGCCATTGCCATTCCTACTGCCATCGCGATTCCTTGTCCCAATGGGCCAGTAGTTGCTTCCACACCTGGAGTATGGCCGAACTCTGGATGACCTGGCGTTTTACTTCCCCATTGACGAAAATTTTCCAAATCATCAACCGTTACATCATATTGGAATAAATGCAACAAGCTATAAAGAAGCATGGAACCATGTCCTGCTGATAAGACAAACCGATCACGGTTAAACCAATTAGGATTAGCCGGATTATGATTCATTTCCTTTGCCCATAATGTGTATGCCATTGGTGCTGCCCCCATTGGCATTCCTGGGTGACCAGAATTTGACTTTTCAATAGCATCAATGGATAATGTTCGAATTGTATTAACTGCTAGTTTTTCTACATTTGCAACAACTGTATTAGTCATACTATCATTCCTTCGTATTTTTTATTTAAATAAAGAACTCCCTCTTTTTTAACTGCTATTTCTCCTGTTGGACTATCATTTTTTATCCATAATGAAATGATTTCCGCTATTTCGTTTGCTAAAATTCGGTCAATTGTTGTTGGATTGGTTCCCATGCACAGAGCTTCATCAATTTCCGTGTATTTCCAATCCACATTTAAAGAGCGAATCAGGTTCTTCTCTACACTTGCTTTGTTTAAATGACTATAAACTAGTACAGAAGAAGTTTGAAGAGAATTAAAACTATTATCGATTTTATTGCATAAAAGCTCTACTTCTTCTAATTCATCCGTATTTGCTAAAAAATGGCCATCTACCGCCATGGAAATATCTTGGAGCATATGATTCGATGGGAACCCGTTTATAGCAAAACCAAACAATCTTGGTTTATCATATTTTAGCGAATGAATGGTATCTTTTACCTTCAGAACCATTTGCGTGATACTATTAATTGCGGTGTCATAGCCTAAAGACCAATCTGAACCTTTGATATTATTATAAATAGAGACAGGAACATATAAGGAATGGATCGTTTCGCTCGCTGCAAATGTCTGCGTCCATCGTTCTTTTGCCTGTTCATCGCCAATAAAAATTATACTGTCCATCGGAGAACAGATTTCTTCCCATCTGATATTGTCTACTAATGGGGATGGCTTCAATACAGAATCACTTAAATAGGGAGAATCATTATTCACAATAAATTCAAGATAGTCCGCTTTCCCTGTTTCTTTATTCACTTCAATCCCAAATAATTGATGAGTTGGAGTCCATTCATTAAACATTTTATGAATAATCTGCTTTACCCCTGCAGGCAGTAGCCCTGCAATAATGATGCCTATCTTCAAAATGGATGCCCCCTGTTTACCGTTATTTATTTAGTCTTATAGATTTCTATTGATTAGCTGTTTTCCATCCTTTTATCTTTATAAGCTTTATCAATCTATCAACATTGGTATTTCTCTAATTCCCCAATAGCTCCGACTCTTCTTTCATGTCTTCCACCTAAAAATTCCGCCTGAAGCCATGTTTCTACTATTAGCAAGGCCAAACCTTCTCCTGTCACTCTCTCTCCTAAACATAGGACATTACTATTATTATGTTCCCTAGTAGCTTTCGCGGAAAAAACATCTCCAACTACAGCTGCTCGTATACCATTTATTTTATTTGCCGCAATACTCATTCCGATACCAGTTCCACAACAAAGAATTCCTAAATCATTTTGCCCTCTAACAATCGATTCTCCCACTTTTTTGGCATAGTCTGGGAAATCTACACTTCCTCGACTGTGACAACCAAAATCTTCTACTTCTACTTCTTGTTCTAATAAATACTTCTTCACTGCTTCCTTGAGCAAAAATCCACCATGATCACATGCAATAGCTAACTTCATGCTCCTCATCCTTTCTATTAGTCAACTCTATTAATCGGATTCAGAATGGGAAAAGACGTATTATTTCCTTCCAGGAAGAACCAAATAATAGAATCATGAAACAATCAACTCTCATGCCCATTACATTCTGTTAGTTCCTTTTGGCATGTTCATTTTATCACATAAATTCTAGTTGACTGTATACGTTTTCATTCTCAATATTGTTTTACCTTTTGTGCCATCTAGTGATGGAAGATAATTTATAATAAAGTAAACAGATAAAAATACCCCACTTTTATGATGGAAGAGGAGTATTTTTTATCTGACAGCTGCTTAAGATTCAATTAAAACTTTTATCTCATCACCAGCCATTACTTTTTCAAAACCATTGCGCCATTCAGCAAGTGATACGATCTTTGTAATCATTTTATCTGTATCGATTTTTCCATCTTCAAGTAATTTCAGGGCAATATCCCAAGAACTAGGTTTTTGAGAACGACAGCCGATATAGTTAATTTCGCGTTGAATAATGGACTCTTGATCGATTTCATTTGCTTTCTTTGCAAATAATCCTACTTGAACGAATGTTCCTTTTTTCTTTGTTAGTGCAAGACCTTGGTTTACAGCTGGAACTGCTCCCGAACAATCAAATACTTTATCTGCACCATAGCCATCCGTATATTGGTAAACCATTTTGCTCAAATCTTCTTGTAAAAGATCAACGACAACATCTATTCCTAATTCCTTTGCAAGATCTAATCGCTTTCTATCTTTTGTAATGCCAGCCAATATAACGAAAGCGCCTTGTGCTTTTACTACTTGACTTAATAACAATCCAATGGGACCAGGACCAAATACTAAAACAGTATCGGTTTCTGCAATCGTTGTTTTTTCTAACGCGGCATGAACACAACAAGCTAATGGTTCTGTTAAAGCAGCTGCTTCTAAACTAACCTTTTCGTTTAAAACATGAACGCTCTCTTCCCTAGCAATCACATATTCTGCCATACTACCATTTACTTGTGTACCAAGACCTGTTCGATTTGGACAAAGATTATAGTCCTTTTCTTGACAATAGATACATTCTCCGCACGTTGTAAAGGTCGTTTCACTTGTTACTCGATCTCCGACTTTTACTCTTGTAACATCTTTGCCAACCTCCACTACTACACCAGAAAACTCATGTCCTAAGACAACAGGAGTATTTTTGCTATTGTATTCCCCTTTAAAGGTGTGAATATCAGATCCACAAATCCCTGTGTATGCAACTTTTATTTTTACTTTATCGTCATATGCAGAAGGCTCATCGATTTCGATTAGCTCCATTTCATCATAGCCGGATTTTAATTTTGTTACAGCTTTCATTTAATTCTCACTCCCATTTGGTAAAATTAACACTTTTCCATAGTTCTCTTCACGATTAATAATTAGATTAAAAGCCGCTTGAGTATCTTCTAAAGGAAATCGATGAGAAATTAAATCTTTCAACTTAATTTGTCCCTTTTGTAAAAAGGTAATGCTTTTTGTCCATTCTTCACCAGGGAAAGGAGCTGAATAGGAATTCCAAAATCCCTTTAAGGTTAACTCTCTTCTAAAAATATTTTCAAATGCTTTTTGTGATAAAGTTACATCAGAATATGCAATGCCTAAATATCCGATCTTTCCCTTCTTACGTGTAATCAATAAACATTGTTCTTGTGTAATTTTTGAACCTGCACATTCTAAAGCTATATCTACACCCAGGCCATTGGTATATTCATCTATTTTTTGATATAAGTCTTCTTTTTTTGCATTAATAGTTTTTTCACAGCCAAATGCTCTTGCTTCTGCTAACTTTTCATCGGAAATATCAATAGCTATTATTTCTTTAACCCCGGCTATTTTTAACCACTGAATAACGAGCATACCAATTGTTCCTGCACCAAAGACTGCGACTACATCACCTAAATGCGGCTTAATATTTAATACTCCATGTAAAGCAACTGCCAGTGGTTCAATCATTGCTGCCTCTTCAAAATCCATTTCGCCAATTGATAAAATATTCGTAGCAGGAACATTACAATACTCTGCAAATCCTCCATAAGATTGGGATCCTATCATTCCATGATTTTCACACAATGAAAATTGTCCCTTTAGACAATATTCACATTCGTTACAAGGTATAAAAGGAATGACAACAACTCTTTCACCAACTTTTACATTTGTAACCTTAGATCCAATTTCAGTAACAATTCCGGAAAATTCATGCCCCATTATTGCTGGTAATGGATATTTCCAAACACTTGTCATTTTATGTGTATCAGATCCGCAGATACCAGCCGCCATTACTTTGACCTTAACTTCTGTGGCTTTACATGATTCTAGCTCTATATCTTCATAAATAATTTTGTTTTCAGCGTGGAGAACTGCTGCTTTCATCGTTTAAACCTCCATTTCTTATTTTCATTTCATAATAAAAGCAGACGCACCAGCATAATTGCTTAAATCATCTGCTTTTATTCATTAAGTTCTAGTTATTTTCCAAATAAAAAGGCAACCGCTTCAGAGAATTTTAAGATTAACCAGTTAAATAAGTTACCTCCTAGATCTAAGCTAGAAATTTGGGTAGCACCCTCAGGTAAAGTAAATTGCGCACCAGAAATCATCTGAGTATGAACCTCCGCAAAATTAGTAGCCATATATAGTGATAACGCTACCATTACGATTCCAGCTAAAACAGAGTGAATGATATTTCCTTTACGAGATCCTACAACAAACGCAATATAAAATGGAATTGTCGCTAAATCACCAAATGGCAACACTTTATTACCTGGTAAGATTACAGCTAAAAATAATGTAATTGGAACTAAAATAAGTGCAGTTGCCATAACTGATGGATGTCCTACAGATACTGCTGCATCCAATCCTATATAAATCTCTCTATCGCCATATCTCTTTTGTAAAAATGACCGTGCTGACTCTGAAATAGGGATTAAGCCTTCCATTAAGATCTTAACCATACGCGGCATTAATAACATTACTGCTCCCATTGAAATACCTGTTTGTAATATTTTTCCGATATCATAACCAGCAAGTAATCCAATAAGTGCACCGAGGATTATGCCCATCATCATTGGTTCACCAAAAATTCCAAAACGCTTTTGAATAGTTTCAGGGTCTGCATTTAATTTATTTATTCCTGGAATTTTTGCGATAGCCCAGCCTACTAATATACCAATTGGTCCGAATGCCGCTGTAGAACCAGTTGGTAATGAAATTCCATCAAGCCCATAAAATTTTTGAACCATAGGAGCCGTTTTATCAGCAACAAACAGAACAGCATATTGATAAATAATTGCACATAAAATTGCAAACCACCAACTATCTGTTACAATATAGCCAGTTGCACCAGCTGCAATAAAGTGCCAGTAATTCCAAATATCAATATCCAAAGTTTTTGTCATCTTTGTTAATAAGAAAAAGATATTTGCAAATAAACAAATCGGAATTAAAATTGCTGCAACAGGTGATGCCCAAGATAAAGCTGCTGCTGAGGGCCATCCTGTATCAATTACTGTTAGATTCAATCCAAAACGCTCAACCATCTGCTGTGCAGCTGGGCCTAGAGTACTAACAAGCAAATCAATAACTAAGTTAATCCCAACAAATCCAATCCCAATAGTTATTCCCGCTTTTAATGCCTTTTTAAAGCCTGTCTTAAATGCAAGACCCAATAGAATAATAGCAATAGGTAAAATTACAGTTGGTCCAAGATTTAATACATACTGAACGCCATCTAATAGCTTTTGCATATTTTTCCCTCTTCTCTTTTGTTATATATTAGATTTAATTTCTGTTAATTGTTATATAACAATTAACAGAAATTTCATCCAAATTCACTTAACTTCTTATTTCAAATGATCGAGAATTTTTTTATCTAAACTTTCCATTCCAATTCCAGTGATATAAGCCGTAGCTATAATTGCTGGTATCTGATAAGTTGTAGGAAGAATAGTAGTTGAAACGATAATATCTGCCTCACTTTGTTTTGAAGCTACTTCTGCTATTTTACATTGAATAACTTCCGCATTAATATTGTTATCCTTCACCAAATTCTCCACTCGATTACAAACTACAGTTGAAGTTGCGATACCTGCTCCACATGCTACTAAAATTTTATATTTTTTCATTTTTAAAATCCCCTTCCATTCTTTTAACGTATTTAGATTGTTTTGCTTGTTCTTTCAAAATAACTTAGAATCTCTTTATCTAGTTTTTCTATACCTAACCCACTAATATAAGCAGTAGCACTGATTGCTGGGACTTTATATTTTGTAGGCAATATAGTAGTTGATATGATTAAAAATGCATCATCTTGTAAACTTGCCACTTCTGCTATTTTACATTGAACAAGCTCTACCTTTAGATTTTCTCGTCTAAATAATTCTTCTAAATGATCTAAAACAACTGTTGATGTAGCAATCCCTGCACCACATGCCACAAGTACTATTGGCTTGTTCAATCTAATCACCACCTTTCATGAAATTTTAATGCTTTCAAATAATAATGTTATATCTGATTTATCCTTTGCATGAATAAGCTTTTCAAGATGCTCTTCTACTTGGATAACCTGCATTAACTCCTGTAGAACCTCAATTTGGCTATGTGGTTGATTTAAGCCAAGCATTAATACAGCTTGCACCTCCGTTGTTTTTGTATTATCTTCCATTAAATGAAAGGATACTGGTTTTTCTAAAACAGAAACGGCGATAAATTGCTCCACTACATGTTCCGGATCTGTATGAGGGATAGCGATACTATAATTATTGACACTGAGCCCTGTTGGGAAGATCGATTCTCTCTCTTTAATTTTCGGTAGAAAGGTTTCTTTTACAAAGCCTTGCTCATATGCCTTTTCGAACATTGCATGGAAAAGCTCATCTTGATTTTCTACCTTTAATCCGATGTTTATTAAACTTTCTTTAATAAATGAAGCAACTGCCATTTTAAACTCCTCCACTTTCACTTAACTTTAAGAATATTTTTTAATGATTTCATATAGTTGATTGGAATCATTACTGTTTTTTAAATTGCTGATATCTTCTTCATTTTTTGATAACTTCATCAGCTGTCTTAATGCATAAAGATGTTTATGCTTATCTGTAGATGCCAATACCACAATAAAATGGACGCAAACGTTATCATTAAATGGAATACCTTCTTCTATTTTTAATAAGCTCATGCCGACATTATTTACACCATCTTCTGGTCCTGCATGAGGTATGGCTATTACGTTTCTTAGTAAGATATGCTGTACCATTGTAGGATACTGTTTCACCATTTCTGCAATATAATTTTCTGTGATGCTGCCATTTTTCAGCAGCTTTTCTGCTGCAAGTTGGATTCCTTGCTGCCAACCTTCTATTCTTTTCACCACGGTAATCATTTTTGGTGCTAAGAGAGAGGAAAGGGATAAATCTGTCTTCGCCATTGGTTCTTGTGAATCATTAGCTGGTGTAATGGAGAAATGTTCTTGTAACGTACTGCGCAAAGACTCTTTATCTTTTATAGAAGCATATTTCTCAATTTTCCCCATTAATTGTTCAATGTTGATCACACTAGTATTTAAGTCAAATATTTCTCTTAATACTCTTTGTCTAAGCTGAACTTTTTCAAAATCTGTTAATATGCGATTAATGACAAATTGCTTTGTATCCGTTTGCAAAGGCACTGGTGAAAAAATAATATCCACTTGGTAATTAAGTTGTTGAAATTCCCGAATAGATAAAGCATGATAAAAGTAAAATTCAGGGAATAACTCACGTAATGTGCTTTCCATTAGGCGTGATATCGATACACCATTTGGACAAACAACGACCGCTTTCTTCTTCTTCTGAATTGTTTCTCCTGAGCTGATTAAATGTCCGCCAATGAAGATGGTGATGAACATTAGTTCACTTTCTGGTATGGGACAGCCGATATATTCTTCTACTGGAGAAATCGAATCCTTTACAATAAAATGAATTGTTTCAAATTCTTCGCTTACTTTTTCCATCATCGTGTAATTCGTCGTTAGATTATATTTCATTCGATAATAAGCAGGCTTCATATGAAGAACTAATCTTTCAAGTAATGCCGCTTTATCCTTGAAGGCTATACACGCTTTATATTCAAAAGTATGAAGAAATTGTTCCAAGGCCCTCGTCAGCTCTGGGATTTGGTGATCAGCTAAAAACTGTGCAGATAATATTTTGGATGTAAGCAGCTGCAAGGTCAAAAACAGATGCTCTTCTTTCGGAATAGCTTTCATATCTTTAATCAAGATTTCTGCAGCAATAAATTCTTTCGTATCGGACAAGGAGCGATAATCAATATGGTAAAAATCTTGAATTACTTTCCCTTGTTGAATACGCTTTAGTATGACTGCTAAAATATATGGCAAAAGATTAATTCGTTCATCAATAAACTGAAGGTGTAAACTGCTTTCGACTTCTGCAAGCCTTTCTTTAATCGTTGTCAGATTGTCTTTTGATATATCAATAAACTTTTGAATATAAACTTCTCCATTATAAATCGATAAGATATTTTCCAATACTTCCACTAATAATTTTCGGACATCCCATTCCTTTCCTTTTAATTCATATCCTTTCATTCTTGAATAACTAACTTCAAGCTCGTATGGTTCAATCATTTGCTGAACATTTTTCATATCACGAAGGACCGTGTTTTTACTTACACCTAAGGCGGTAGTAAAATGCAGTAAGGAAAGCTCTTCATTGCTACTGATAATATACAATAGAATAAATTGAGCTCTTTCCGTTTCAGATGGAATATAATGTTTATCCACTTGTTCGTCTGTCTTTTCAGCGAATAATTCCATAATGACTGGGCTAATAATGAATTTTCCGCCATTTGTTCTTTTGATAGCTGGATAATTATTCGATTCAAGCCAATCATTAATCTTCTGAAAACTGTAACTAACTTGCCTTCTAGATAACTGAAATTTTTTCTCTAGCTTTATGTTAGAAGTATCGGGATTACTCAATACTTCCTTTAATAAGATATTACTTCTTTCGTCAAGATACATTATCTATCACCTCTTAACTTGATTTCATTGTAGCATGTAAAAACAAGATATTGTATCCGTTTTCATTTCCATTACTAGTTTGTGAATTGTGTCACTAAGTGATTAACTTGCACAAATCCCCTTCTTTTCTCCTTCTATCATAAATACAAACTTGTTGCCAAGATTAATCTGATTATGTATATACAGCATGAAGCATATTTCTCTATTGTGACTGTATTTAACTACTTTTGCTACTTAAACTAATGATAAAGTTGACATCGATTCCTAAGACAAGATTTAACAATTTTATTTTTTCATTGGCGCCTACTTCTTTTTCTTTGTACAAAAAAGAAGCTAATAACCATCTCACATGGTTATTAGCTTCTGTCCTTTTCACCTAGAAACTTGCGGATATTATTTTGCTTTTGCGATAGATGATTTTACTTTTGCCACAACATTCTCAACAGTAAATCCATACTCTTGGAATAATTTATCTGCTGGAGCAGATGCACCGAAATGATCAATTGTAATGTGCTCCCCTTTAGAACCGATGTATTCTCTCCAGCCTAGAGATGCACCAGCCTCGATTGCAACACGTGCTTGAACACTTTCTGGCAATACACTTTCTTTATATTCAAGAGATTGTTTTTCAAAACGATCCCAGCTTGGCATACTTACTACATTTACAGAAATTCCTTCTTCTGCTAAAGCCGCTTGTGCCTTGATTGCAAGAGATACTTCTGAACCAGATGCTAAGATTAATGCCTGAGCAGCTTCTTTACCAGCTACAACTGTATAAGCACCTTTTTTCACGCCTTCGTATGCTTCTGCTTTTGTTAAATCTAATGTTGGTAAGTTTTGACGAGTCAACACTAGTGCTGTTGGAGTATCTGTGCTTTCAATTGCCAGTTGCCATGCAGCTGCTGTTTCTTTTGCATCTGCTGGACGAATGATAGAAAGCCCTGGCATTGCACGTAAGGAAGCAAGTTGTTCAACAGGCTCATGTGTTGGACCATCTTCTCCGACAGCAATACTATCATGTGTAAATACATATGTTACTGGTAATTTCATTAATGCTGCTAAGCGGATTGCTGGGCGCAAATAATCAGAGAACACGAAGAATGTTGCGCCAAATACTTTTACTCCACCATGCAGTGCTAATCCGTTTAATGCCGCACCCATTGCAAATTCACGTACACCAAACCAGATATTTCTGCCGGCATATCCATCAATGGCAAAGTTTTTCTCACTAGTCATTAATGTTTTGTTCGAACCAGCAAGGTCTGCAGAACCACCGAAGAAAGCAGGAACCGCACTAGCAATTGCTTGAATTGTTTTCCCAGAAGAATCTCTTGTCGCCATAGAATCTCCAGCATTAAATTCTGGTAATTTTTCTTGTAAATCAGCAGGTAGTTCTCCTTTAATAGCTGTTTCTAATTGAGTAGCTAATTCTGGATATGCTGCTTTATAATTTTCATAAAGCTCATTCCAAGCTTTCTCTTTTTCTGCACCTTCTTGTGCTAGTGCCGCATAATGCTCCGATACTTCTGCTGGAACGTGGAATGCTTCTTCATATGCCCAACCATATGTTTGTTTTGCTAATTGTGTTTCAGAAGCTCCAAGTGGTGCACCATGTGATGCAGATTTTCCGCCTTTATTCGGAGAACCATAGCCAATAACTGTTTTCACTTCAATTAATGTCGGTATATCTGATTTTTTCGCTTGAGCAATTGCCGCTTGAATTTCAGCTAAGTCATTGCCATCTTCTACACGAATAACTTCCCATCCATATGCTTCAAAGCGCTTTTGAACACTTTCAGAGAAAGAGAGATTTAAATCACCATCTAAAGAAATATCATTGGAATCATATAATACTACTAGTCTTCCTAATTTTAAATGACCTGCAAGAGACGCTGCTTCTGCAGATACGCCTTCCATTAAATCACCATCACCGCAGATGCTGTACGTATAATGGTCAACAACTGGATAATTTTCTTTATTATAGGTTTCTGCAAGATGTCTTTCTGCCATTGCCATCCCAACAGCCATCGCAATACCTTGTCCTAATGGACCAGTAGTAGCTTCCACACCTGGTGTGTGTCCAAATTCTGGATGTCCTGGAGTTTTGCTTCCCCATTGACGGAAGTTCTTTAAGTCATCTACAGTAACACCGTAATTGAAAAGGTGCAGCAAGCTATATAGAAGCATAGAACCATGTCCAGCTGATAAAACGAAACGGTCACGGTTGAACCAGTTAGGATTAGCCGGATTATGATTCATTTCCTTAGCCCATAATGTATAAGCCATTGGCGCTGCCCCCATTGGCATTCCTGGGTGACCAGAATTAGACTTTTCAATTGCATCAATGGATAAAGTACGGATTGTGTTAATAGCTAATTGTTCGATATCTGTTTTTACTTGATTACTCATTTTCCTCATCCTTTTTTGATTTATTTAATGCTAGCCAAAATTAAAAAGAGTTTATTTCTTTTGGCTTAGCGTTTATTTAAATTGAATTCCATCCTTTTGAACGGTGAGTTCACCTGTTAAGCAATTATTCTTTATCCATCGCAAGACTTCATCCGCAAGTTCATTTGCTAGGATTCGATCGATGGCTGTTGGGTTTACTCCCATACATAATGCTTCGTCAATTTCTGTATATTTCCAATCTACCTCTAGCTTACTAATAACTGAATTTTCGATTACCTCTTGTAAAGCTTGGCTATATATTAGAACATTAGATGTTTTTGTATATGTATAGCTTTTCTTTATCGCATCACATAAAGTGGTAATTTCCTCTTCCTCGTAATCTACTGCTAAATAGTTACCATCCACCGCAAGAGAGATATCCTGCAGCATATTAGTCGATGGGTTACCCTCTATCGAAAAACCAAATAATCTTGGCTTATCATATTTAAGAGAATGAATGGTATCTTGAACCTTTAACACATTCTGAGTAATACTGTTCAGTGCGGTATCATATCCTAGAGTCCAATCATTTCCTTTAATATTATTATAGACGGAAACTGGGACAAATAATGTACGTAGCGCTTCTTTATCAGCTATAGAAGTTTGCCATATTTCTTTTGCCTGCGCATCCCCCAATACAACAGTCATATCCATTGGAGCAAATGTTTGTTCCCATAGATTATTTACTGGTGCAGCGCTTACCTTTAAGATAGTATGGCTTAAGTATGGTGAATCACTCACTTCTTTTATCTCTGTATAATTGACTTCACCGGACTTTCTATCTATTTCCATTCCAAATAGTTGATGCTTAGAAGATAACTCTTCATATAAGCGATGAAGAATTTGCTTTACTCCCGAAGGCAAACAACCTAAGACAATTACACCAACCTTCAACACCTTACCCCCTAACCTTTACAAGCTATTAAGTAACTAATAATATACAGAAAAATGTACATACTTATTGAAGAAAAAGGACCAATTTCCCTTTTCTTCTCCGTGATATATTTTTCCAAACTCATTATAGCATACAACTTACCAAGAATAAACCATACATATTTAGTATAACCTATTAATAGTACGTACAAGTTATAATATGTTTCATTTAACAAATCCGAGGTTAATTTGTCCTACTATTAACAATAATATGATTCTAATTCTTTAATTCCACTGATACGCTTTTCATGTCTGCCGCCTAAAAATTCTGCATTTAACCAAGTATCTACTATTAAACACGCTAGTCCTTCCCCAGTCACTCTTTCTCCTAAACAAAGAATATTGCTATCATTATGCTCTCTTGTTGCCTTTGCTGAGAAGACATCACCAACAACCGCTGCACGAATTCCAGTGATTTTATTGGCAGCAATACTCATGCCTATTCCTGTTCCACAGCATAAAATACCTAGTTGGTTTTCACCATTCACAATCGATGCACCAACACTTTTTGCATAATCTGGAAAATCCACACTTTCTCTACTATGACAGCCAAAATCTTTTACTTCCATCCCCGCATTATGAAGATGGGCTTTTACTGCTTCCTTTAACTGATATCCACCATGATCACTGGCTATTGCAATTTTCATAAACTCATCCTTTCTAGATAAGATGGTTCTATTTCAGATGTATTCTAACATAAAAACTATTATTTGTATTCGGTTGCATGTGAAAACTTTATTAATTTTCAACCACAAACAAATGGGAATAAGATCTATACCTAAACAATTCCCAGACCATATAGAAATTTGTGTGATAACATACTTTAGTCCAACCCAATGTATTTAGTAATATTTAAAAACAAACAAAGAACGATGAATTTTAAAATTCTCTCGTTCTTTGTTTGGATGTTTTCTTGTGAACTAAATATATTAGTTTACAAGAAAGCATTACAATTATTTATTCATAGGATAGCTGAACTAAGAATGTCTTGTTCTTTTGTGAATAAAATAAAACCAAATTAATTGGACTATAAGGATAAATACAAATGGAACGGCCAAAATTATAAATGTAATAATTCTGATTTCAGGAGTTTGCACAGCCCCTGATCCATCTATTTGCCTTGTTGCGATGATAATCGATAGTATTGAAAAAACGACTACCCAAAAAACATTTGCAATCCACCAGAGTTTCACCTTTTTTCTCCTTCCTTCATTACTAATTTCTGCACAAATTGTATTACGGTAATTCAAGAGAAAAGGTTACATTTTTTTGATTTCCACCCTAATTTTAGAATATAAGTAATTGATATAATGACTTATTAACTGTTATTATTACTAATTTGGCTGCGAACTTATTTGTATGCTTATTCAGATGTTTTCAAAAGTGGCTGGACAAAACAAAATATATAATGAATAAGACAAACAATCTCTAATTTAATGGTGAAACCAATTCGTTCCATTTCACTCCGTTTTTAAAGATTATTTAGTTTTTCAGCAAACTAAAATTACTAGAAAAAAACAGAGCAGCCTGAATACACATAGACTCCTACGGGAGCTGCGAGAAAGTCCAAGGACCCGCAGGAACGTAGTGACGAGGAGGCTTGGCGCTCGCCTCAAGGAAAGCGAAGTGTATTCAGGCTGCGGGTGATTACCACAAACCTTCTTTCTTAAATTTAATTAACCCCGAACAATTATACGAATTTTTTTAGTGTGTACGTATAATTGTTCGGGGCTATATTTGATTGAAATACTTATGTCCCACCCTTTCGTACTACTTTTATTTGTTTCTTTTCCGAAACGGGATTAATGCTCCATTAAAAATCGAAATTATCTGGATCAGGACCAACTCGTTGATCCAAATTTAAGGCATCAATTTGTGCCATTTCTTCTTTTGATAACGTGAAATCAAAAACATTTCCATTTTCGATGATACGGTGCTCTTTAACGGATTTAGGAATCGTAATAATTCCATTTTGCAAGTCCCAACGAATAATTACTTGTGCAACAGATTTCTGATGTTTTGCAGCTATTTCCACTAATTCCGGCTGATCGAATAATTGTCCTTGCATTAATGGAGACCATGCTTCCACCTGTATGCCTTGCTCTTGGCAATACGCTATTAATTCTTTTTGTGTAAGTCTTGGATGCAATTCAATTTGATTAATCATTGGTTTCATTTCCGCATCTTTCATCAGGTCTTCTAAATGATGGATTTGAAAATTACTTACTCCAATTGCTTTTACCCTGCCTTGTTTATATAGTGTTTCTAACGCTTTCCATGCGTCTTTATATTTTCCTTCTTTTGGCCAGTGAATAAGATATAAATCTAAATAATCGAGTCCGAGCTTTTCTAAGCTTACTTCATATGCCTTTATTGTTTCTTCATATCCTAAATCATCTGTCCATACTTTTGAGGTAATAAACAAATCATCTCTTGTAATGCCTGCTTCTTTCATACCCCTCTTTATGCCTTCGCCAACCCCTGCTTCATTAGCATAAATAGCCGCTGTATCAATACTACGGTAGCCATTCTTAATTGCAGAGCTTACAGCATCCACAAGCACTTGCCCTTCCTCCACTTTAAATACTCCTAATCCTAGCCAAGGCATTTTGATTCCGTTTGTTAGTTGAATTGTATCTTGTAAGTTTTTCATCGTGTTATTACTCCTTTTTGCAATGAATTTTTTTCTAAAATTAAACTGAAACCAGTCAGGATAATAGCGGCAATAACCATAATTCCGCCTACCCATGAAGTATGGATAAGCCCCAATGAATTGGTCACTATTCCTCCCAAGTAAGAACCGATTGCTATTCCTGCGTTAAAAGCTGCAATATTAACAGCAGAGGCTACATCTACTGCACTTGGTACATAGCGTTCTGCTAGCATTACTACATAAACCTGCAGCCCTGGAACATTCATGAATGCTAATAAGCCCATGAAAAGAATACTTATTAAGCCAATTACCTTAAATGGAAGGGTAAAGGACAAAACAAATAGGATAATAGCTTGGATAATAAACATAAAAAATAATGCCCGAAGCGGGTTTTTGTTGGATAGCTTGCCGCCAATCATATTACCTATGGCAATTGCTACACCATACAATAGTAAAATCCCAGCAACTGTATTTTGCTGAAAGCCAGTTACTTCATGCAGTAATGGAGAAAGATACGTGAAAACAACAAATGTTCCTCCATAGCCTAATGCTGTAATTAAAAAAAGCATTAATAGTCGTGGATTTGTAACTAACTGCAACTGATCTTTAAAGGTTGCTCGGCCTCCTTTAGATAAGTTACTTGGCACAAGCAAACTATTGGCGATAAACGCTATGATTCCAATAATAACAATGGTGATAAATGCTAATCTCCAGCCAAAGTGCTGACCGATAAATGTCCCAAAGGGAACTCCTGTTACAGTGGCAACCGTTAATCCGGAGAACATGATAGAGATAGCACTTGCTCTTTTTTCTTTCGCTACTAAATCTGCTGCTATCGTGGAACCAATCGACATAAATATACCGTGAGCAAAAGCTGATACAATACGTGCAATCAGTAAAATAGTGATATTTGGAGCAATTGCAGCCATACTATTACCAATAATAAAAACAATCATGATCCACAATAATAAAGATTTTCGTGAAATATTAGAGGTAATGGCTGTCAAAACTGGAGCTCCGAATGTGACGCCCAGTGCATAAATAGAAACAGTTAATCCTGCTGTTGTAATCCCTACCCGAAAGTCATCGGCAATCAAAGGTAATAATCCAACGCTTATGAATTCAGTAGTACCAATAGCAAAAGCACTAACAGCCAAGGCTATTAACGCAAAAGTATTCATATTTTGCTTCAACTTCCTTTTCCTCCTCTTACATATATCGCTAACCACTAGTGGTATTTTTTGTAGTTTTGCATTTTAACCGGCAAGTGTTATTATGAATCATATAAGACAAATAGAAAAGTACGTACTTTTTTGTAATGTAGGAACTTAAAGGTAATATAGGTACAAAAAAGTTCCTATAAAATGGAGGTTATTATGGAAAATAAAAAATATAATATATCAGTTGAAGCCACTTTAGAAGTAATCGGCGGTAAATGGAAGTGTGTGATTTTGTGCCACTTAACACATGGCAAAAAAAGAACAAGTGAATTAAAACGATTAATGCCAAATATTACGCAAAAAATGCTTACACAACAATTAAGAGAATTAGAAGAAGATGGTGTTATTAATCGCATAATCTATCAACAAATACCACCGAAAGTAGAATATGAATTAAGTGACTATGGAAAAAGTTTAGAGCCTATTTTAAATGCACTTTGTGAATGGGGAGATACTCATATCACAAAAATATACGGAGATAAGAACTTAATGCTGGAAGATAGTGTGTTAAATAAATAAAACATTATAGAGAGTGGACAAAGATGAACATCTTCTAATTTAGCTAGAAACCCCTTTTTTCCATTGCGCTGCAGCACCGGAGAGCAAGTTTTAGAACACAGTATCTTTAGGTGTAGAAGACAGGCTATATTATGAACCTACATTATCATCATGGACAATGCAGTGATAATGAAGCTTAGGTGCAGCCCCTGGAAGGCGAAGCGTATTCAGTCTGCGGGTGATGTCCACAAACCTTCTTTCTTTAAATAAAATAAGCCGAACAATTATCCGATATACCTAATAGTATCTTCGTATAATTGTTCGGCTTTATATTTGGCTGAAATCCTTGTGTACCACGTTTTATTAATGAACTAAATAGCGGATAGCTGTTTGTAATTGAATATCGTTTTCGTCTTTTTGTTTTTCTGTTCTAACAGCTTCCTCCAGCTTTGCAGCTGTTTTTCCATCTATTACACCAGTAACCTCCAGTGCATTTTTGCTTTGGAATGCTCTTACAGCTACTTCTGTTTGCGGACTATAATAGCCATCTTGCCTATCTGTTGTAAATCCTAAGCTTGTTAAAATTTCTTGTGCGTATTGAACCTGCTCATCATTATCCTCCAGCTTAAGTGAATCTACAATCTGCAAAGGATGGGTATGATATAAGTCCGTTTGCTCGACATCGATAGTGGGTTTTATTCCTTGTTTATGAATCCAATTTCCATCAGGAGTAAGCCATTTAGAAACTGTTAATTTGATTTCACTGCCATCATCCATTAATATAGGCTGTTGGACGGTTCCCTTTCCAAATGAATTTTCGCCAATTAGCGGATAACCAGCTCCCTCTTTTAAGGCAGCAGCTAAAATTTCGGACGCCGATGCACTTCCATTATCAATCAATACTACAACTGGATATTCCTTTTGTTTCTTCAAATCAGAATAAAACTGTTCACGATCTCCATTTCGATTCTCTACTTGCACATAAGGTTTTTTATTTGTTAAAAATTGTTCTACGATCGCATTTACACTTGTTAGCAAGCCACCAGGATTACCACGTACGTCTAAAATTAGACTTGAAATGCCATTCTTCTCTAATTTGTTTAATTCCTTTTCAAACTCACTTGCAGTATCTTTAGAAAATGATGTAATTTCTATATAACCAATCTTTTCTCCGCCATCTTTTTTGATATCAGAATAAACTGTTATTTGGGGTACTTCATCGCGGACAATTTCCATTTTTAATGGTTTATCGACTGTTGCTCGCTTTATTTCTAATTCTACCTTTGATCCTTTTTCCCCTCTGATTTGGCCGATAACATCATTAAGATCTTTTCCTTCTACATTTTCTCCATTTACCGAAATGATTTGATCTTGAGCTTTAATACCTGCTTTTTCTGCTGGAGATCCTTTTATTGGTGATACTATGATCATTTTATCCTCCTCTATACTAATTTCTGCACCAATTCCTTCAAAAGAAGAATCAAGAGCTTGTTCAAATTGCTTGGCAGCTTCTTGATCCATGTAAACAGAGTATGGATCCTCCAATGTAGCCAGCATCCCTCTTATTGCACCATCTTCTAACTTTTGCTTGTCTACATTTTCCACATAGTTTTGCAAGATTATTTGATAGGCTTTATCCAATTTATCAAGCGAACCAGCCTCCATTGTTTGATTATTTAATTGTTCCTCCTGTCTTTTTTCTAACATATTTATTCCTATATAAGTCATTCCTGATCCTGCTAATAAGGAGCCTGCCATATAAATAGCCAACCACTTCCGATTCATTGCAATCGTCCCTTCTTCTACCACGATATATTTATCCTTTTTTATGTATATGAAGGGCTCGGACAACTTATGATTGAAACTATTTTTTAAACAGGACACGTACCTATAAAGAAAGCTTGCATAGTATATAGAGTATTTTATGAGGAGGGGAACCAATGTTTTTTCACATTAAAGAGCTAGCCTATGAAGCAAAACCGGAGAGACCCGATCCAGTTTTCGCGAAAAAAATACAAGAACTAATTGGTGGACAATTTGGAGAAATGTCCGTTATGAATCAATATTTATTTCAAGCTTGGGGAACAAGAAAAAATGATAAATATCGTGATTTATTATTAGATACGGGAACAGAAGAAATTGGTCATATTGAATTATTATCAACCATGGTGGCAAGATTATTAGATGATGCGCCCGTTACCGAGCTTGAAACAGCAGCTGCAACAAATCCAGCAATGGCTGCTATTATTGGGGGAATGAACCCGCAGCATGCGATTGTTTCAGGACTTGCCGCAATGCCCAAAGATAGCGTAGGGGTACCTTGGAATGGAGGTTATGTAGCTGCAAGTGGAAATCTACTAGCAGATATGCGCGCAAATTTAAATGCAGAATCGCAAGGTAGACTTCAAGCAGTCCGGTTGTTTGAGCAAACCGATGATCGAGGCATAAAAGATATGTTATCATTTCTAATCGCCCGTGACACGATGCATCAAAACCAATGGCTTGCCGCAATTTACGAATTAGAGCAAAAAGAAGGCGTAGTTGTACCAAGCACTTTCCCTAGACATTTAGAAAAGACAGAAGTATCTTATCTCTTTCTTAATCATTCGATGGGAGACGAAAGCAGTAAGGGGAGATGGGCATCTGGACCAAGCATGGATGGCATGGGGACATTCCAATATGTCCGAGATGTACCACCATTTGGTTCTGCACCTAAATTAAAGCCTGCTCCTCCAGCTGAACATAATACTCCTCCTAATCTTAAATAGGAGACAATTTCATTCATAAAAAAAACGGAGCCAGTCGTAAACACTAGCTCCGTTTTTCCTTGAAGTAGAATAAATGCAATTCTTCTCTCCGAAATCCTCTCTTTATATCCCTTTCACTTGCAATACTCTCATTGCATTAAGAACGGCAAGTACAGTAACACCTACATCTGAGAAAACTGCTTCCCACATCGTTGCAATCCCAAATGCACCTAGAAGGAGAAAGATTGCTTTAACTCCTAGTGCAAATATTATGTTCTGCCAGACGATTCGACGTGTACGTTTTGCAACAGAGAGTGCAGTGGCTATCTTAGAAGGCTCATCTGTCATAAGGACGATATCTGCTGCCTCTATTGCTGCATCAGCACCTAAACCTCCCATTGCCATTCCCACATCTGCTCTTGCTAAAACAGGGGTATCATTAATACCGTCTCCAATAAAGAGAATTTTTTCCTTTGCTTGCTTATGCTGATCAAGCTTTTCGATTTCTTCTACTTTATGCTGTGGCAATAATTCTGCATGAACTTCATCTATTTTTAAAAGAGACCCAATCTTCGCGCCAACCTTTTGAGCATCACCAGTTAACATCACTGTTTTCTTAATTCCTTGCTCTTTTAGTAGTTGAATAGCTTTCTCTGCATCTTCTTTTATCTGATCAGAAATAACAATAGAACCGATGAACTCTTGATCTGCTGCCACATAAATAACTGTTCCGACTTCTTCGTTTGGTAAATAATTGATATTTTCTTTGATCATTAATTTTTGATTACCAGCTAACACTTTTTTTCCATCTAGCTCAACCAAAATTCCATGACCCGATAATTCTTGATATTCTCCTATGCGTTCCTCTATGATCTGTCTTTGATATGCTTTGCGAATGGATTCAGCAATTGGATGATTAGAATGCACTTCTGCATATGCTGCATATTCCAGCACTTCTTCTTCTGCAATTCTAGGTGCTGGGTGAATGGAGTCTACTTCAAATACTCCTTTTGTTAAAGTACCAGTTTTATCAAAAACCACATACTTCACATCATTTAAAGCTTCTAAATAATTGCTTCCTTTTACTAAAATTCCTTTTTTAGAAGCTGCGCCAATTCCGCCAAAGAATCCTAATGGAATCGAAACAACAAGCGCACAAGGACAAGAGATAACAAGAAAGACAAGGGCTCGATACAGCCAGTCTGAGAAAGTAGCACCACTTATTAAGAGAGGTGGTACGATAGCTAATAATGCAGCTGTTATTACAACTACCGGCGTATAATATCTTGCAAATTTAGTAATAAAATTTTCGGTAGGCGCTTTGCGGTTACTGGCATTTTGAACAAGCTCCAGTATTTTCGTAACAGTTGATTCTCCAAAGTCCTTTGTCACTTCGATTGTTAATAAACCATGATTATTAATATAACCACTAAGTACCTCATTGCCAATTTCTATATCTCGCGGAATGGACTCTCCTGTTAAAGCGGATGTATCAACAGAAGAGCTTCCTTCTATCACTCGCCCATCAAGCGGGATTTTCTCTCCAGGCTTCACAATAATAATATCGCCAATGTTCACTTGCTCTGGAGATAGCTTCTTCAGTTCAGATCCATCTTTTACATTGGCATAGTCTGGTCGTATATCCATTAAGCTAGTAATCGATTTTCTAGAACGATTGACAGCTATCCCTTGAAATAACTCGCCTATTTGATAAAAAAGCATAACAGCTACTCCTTCAGGATATTCCTGAATGGCAAAGGCTCCTAATGTAGCGATAGACATCAGAAAATGCTCATCAAATATTTGCCCACGTAAAATATTTTTTATCGCTCTAAATAAAATGTCTCCTCCAACAATTAAATAGGCCAAAAAGAAAAGAGCGAATTCCATTATTCCGGTTAAAGGAGCAAAAAATCCAATTGCTGCAACAAATGTTCCCGCTACTAATCTTCCAACTAATCTCTTTATATTCTCTGTACCATGGTCATGGGAATGCTCATGACCATGACCATGTTCGTGATGATGCGAATGATCAGGAGATGGAGAAGTAGCCTTTTTCCTCTTTTCTACCATCTTCACATGTGGTTCTAGTCTTGAAATTGTTTTTTCCGCTTTTGCTAAAATACTCTTTTCTTCTATTTCATCCACCTGTAATTGTAATGTTTGTGTAGCAAAGTTAACCGTGCATTCTCTAACTCCATTAATGGATGCTATTCCATTTTCTATTTTCATTGCACAATTTGCACAATCTAAGCCTTCTAATATAAATTCTTTTTTCCGTAGCTGCTTCTCTTCCTCCATTTCTTTCCCTACTTTCTTTAAATTTAATTTATTATACACAATTGCTTCCACTCTTAATATATGAACAATTATTCATATACTCATATTTATATTATATGAATAGTCTAATAAAAGTGTCAATCTATTTTCTGATTTTTTATAAAAAAACCATTCAAATCTAGAGCAAAAAACCTCTAATCTGCAACGGCTATAAAAACACCCCTAAATCGTTAGATTTGATGTCTAACAATTTAGGGGCAGTACAGCATCTATCTATTATATAGAAGCATCTACAGTCTAGATAATTGGTATTTTTTAATGATGTCTTGCGTGATCAATCATTTGTTTTAACACGCCCATTACATGCTCATCATCACAAGAATAAATCATCGTAGTTCCTTCGCGCTTATATTTAACTAAGCGCAAATTCTTAAGGAAGCGAAGCTGATGAGAAACCGTGGATTGGAGCATACTTAGGCTTTCCGCTATTTCATTAACAGAATGTTGTTTTTTTGATAATAGATGGAGAATTTTTATTCTGGTAGGATCTGATAATGCTTTAAACGTTTGAGAAACAATAAATAATGTTTCTTCATCCAATTCAGACTTATTTATGGGATTCATTGATTCCTTTTTCTCATTAAATTCGCTCATCTCTATTCTTACCCCTTCATTATTACAAACCTTTCCATCTATTATAGCATAGAAATGATTGCTTTCTGTAGTAACATGATTCTTGTTCAGCTCGGTTCTTACTACAAAAAACAATGGCGTTCATTTAATATGAACGCCATAAAGTCAGGTTATAGGAGAATAAAGAGATTATGTTTAACTCTCCTTATTTCGGATAAACTAATACTATACTAATCTATTACAATGGAACAATTCCAACTGGGTTAATAGCATTTGATTTCGCTTGATTCCATGGTCCTTTATGCAATTCGAAATGTAAATGCTGACCAGTAGAATCACCTGTATTACCCATTGTACCGATTTGTTGTCCTTTGGAAACGACATCGCCAGCATTTACTAAACGACTGCCTTCTCTCATATGTGCATACACGGTTGTGTATTGTTGACCATTAATATAATGACTAATAAAAATAACTTGTCCATAACTGGTTGAAGGATATGATCTAATAACTACGCCATCAGCAGCTGCGTATATTGGAACTGTTCCAGTCGCTGCAATATCAACACCTGCATGGAAAGTACCCCAACGATGCCCTAGCCCTGAAGATAAATATCCTGCGCCTGCTGGTCGGGTAAAGCTGCCAGATGATACAGAAGTTTTTGGCTTGGATGCAGGAGAATTGCTTCCGCCATTAGATGAAGCAGTTGTCTTTGAAACTGCTTTGGAAGTAGCCTTTGTATTATTAGCCGCTTGTTTTTGTGCAGCCGCTCTTTCAGCCGCAGCCTTAGCTTCCTCTGCTTTTCGTTGTTTTTCTGCTTCTGCTGCTTGTCTTGCTAATTCAGCTTGTCTTTCCTTTTCTAACTTGATTGCTTTTTCCATCGCCACTTGTTGATCCTTCAATAACTGTTCTTCCTCTTCTAAAGAGAGCATTTCTGCATGAACGTGATTTTCTTCTTTTTCCAATTGAGCCATTAATTTATCTTTTTCTTTTTTCTCTGCGTTCAATTGAGAACTTAGTGATTCAAGATCAGCAAGCATTGTTTCAAGAGAGCTTAATTTTGACTTCAGCTCAGCTTTTGATTGTTCCAATAACTTTTTATCTGCTTCTTGTTCTTTAATGATTGTTTGATCCGCTTCTACGATTGTTGCTACTGCACCAACTCTATCAATGAAATCACTGATGCTTTGCGAACCCATTAACACATCTAGGTAATTAACCATACCACCCGTTTGTTGATAAGATCTTGCACGTTCCTTCAATAATTCATTTCTTTTTTCAATTCTTGCTTTTACTTCTTCAATTTGCTTCTCTAATTTTTTTACTTCTTCTTTCGTAGTGGAAATTTGTTCTTTTTTCTCTGTGATTTTCACTTGTGTACTAGAGATAGAAGTATTTATTCTTTTAATCTCTGTTTCTACTGAATCTTGTTGGGAATGGATATCACCTAATTTATTGGATGAATCATCTAGTTTTTTCTTTACGTTGCTATGCTTATTCTCAAGATTACTTTTTTCCTTATTCAATTCACTGAGTGAACCTTGGGCAGATACTGGTGATGCCGTAATAGATGTATATGCGATCATACTACTTACACTTAGTGTAGATACAAGTGTTAATTTTGCTAGTTTCTTTTTCATTTAGTACAAGCTCCTCCCCCGTATACCAATCGTTAAAATTGGTAAACCTGATGTTTTCTCTCTTTTTATAAGTTTTATTTCTTTAATCCCACGTCTAAACAATTGCCAATACATCTCTTTAAAGTAGCATTTTTTCCAATATAATAGCTTGAAGCACTGTAGTTCTCGCTCTTCAAGCTATTGACCATAAGACTAATTTATTTATCGACGACTACTTTACACTCTTAAAAACTTGCGGATACTCATTACGGAACCCCATATTCCAATCACCGCTCCCATTACTAGGAGTAACGTAGATACTTGGAATACAAATGGAGTATAATCCAAAATTTTAATATAGCTTCCTGCTAATTTTGCTTTTAAGAACTGATATGCATAGTAATATATTGCGCTAACCGCAGCTATCGGAATAATCGACCCTAAGAGGCCCAGCCACATACCTTCTAAGAAAAATGGCCAGCGAATAAACCAGTTAGTCGCTCCGACTAAACGCATAATTTCAATTTCTTTTCTTCTTGCTACAATCGTAATCTTAATTGTATTAGAGATTAGGAACATCGCTGTAAATAGCAAACCAATAATCAGGACAATTCCTACGTTTCTACTCATATTGATTGCGCTAAACAGCTTTTCAACCGTTCCTTGTCCATACCTTACTTTTGCAACATGTTCAAATTTCTCAATCTTCTTTACTACAGCTAATGTATCCTCTGGATCTTTCGTTTTCACCACAAATACGTCGTTCAACGGATTATCCTGTTCAAAGAGTTTAAAGGCATCCCCATCTTCTCCAAGACTGGTGATTAAGTTGTTCAATTCTTCTCCTTTAGGCGAGAAAATAACACTACCAACTTCAGGAATCGCCTTAATTTCTTCTTCTAGAGCGTTTTTTTCTTCTTTCGTTGCTGCCACATCAATATGCACTCTGATCTCTACATTTTCTTCAAGGGAAGTCGCTACATGATTTAAATTCATCATAATAACGAAAAATACACCAACAAGGATTAATGTGATCGTTACTGCGCTGACAGAGGCAAATGTCATCCAACCATTACGAAGAAGGCTTTTAAAACTTTCTCTTGTATGTCTCGCTACTGTTCTAGCCTTCATAGCCGTATTCACCTCTCGTTTCGTCCCTTACAATTCTGCCGCCCTCAATAGCAATAACACGATGCTTAATCGTATTAACAATTTCACGATTATGTGTTGCCATTACAATGGTTGTTCCTCTATTATTTATCGTTTCAAAAATATTCATAATATCCCATGATGTCTCGGGATCCAGATTACCTGTAGGCTCATCTGCAATTACTAGTTTCGGAGAATTAACGATCGAGCGCGCAAGCGAAACACGCTGCTGCTCTCCTCCAGATAATTCTGTTGGCAGCATTCTTGCCTTATGCTTTAATCCAACTAGCTCTAAAGTATCCATGACTTTTTTCTTTATATTTTTTGGGTTTTCTTCAATAACTTCTAATGCAAAAGCCACATTTTCAAATACAGTTAACGTAGGAAGGAGTTTGAAATCCTGAAAGACAACTCCCATGTTTCTTCTTAATAACGGAACTTTCTTATCTTTTAATTTTTCTAAATTAATACCATTTATTCGGATACTTCCTTGAGTGGGCTTTTCCTCACGATACATCATTTTTATGAATGTAGACTTCCCCGCACCACTTGGTCCTACTACATAAACAAATTCACCTTGATTAATCCTAACATTTATTCCATTAGCGGCTATTACACCGTTCGCATACTTCTTCATTACATTTTTCATTTCTATCATCTATTATCACACCTGAATTATTTTTTGTATGGATTATTGAAAAGCGAAGAAGGTACATATGAGTTTGAAAACATAAACGAATCACTGAAGAGTTATGGTAGAAGTGATTTGGTTTATGAATTTATCCTCTAGCAATAAGCTTTATTTCTTTCACTTATTCCTTCCACTCTTCCATATGATTCAAAAACCAAAATTCGACAAGTTTCAACCGACTAAAAATGACAATCTGCAAATAGTTGCAGGTTGTTACTTTTCTTACTTAAATTATTATAGCATCATAATACGACAAATTAATGTAAAAAATTATTACATTTTCTTTTCAAACATAACATAAAGTACTATCAATTTCATCATATGCCAACAATTCCTATTATTATAGTACTACAAATCGACCTATTTCCCCTTTATTTCTGTAATTTTTCTTGATAAATAGTAATATATACCTAAAAAATATACTGGGTATATCCAGTATTTACATAATGAAAGGGGGCGTTTTAGGTGTCCAAAAAAGTTCATAGAATTAATTTCATCTGCATTATAGGAGTTAAAAAGAAAATTCGACAAAAACAGGCTAGCTTTTTTTCCTATTTCTGTTAAAACCCACAAAAAAATATCTTTTTTAGTCCAATTCCCATTTCACGAATCAACTCTAAAAAAGATACTCTCATTAATTTATTTAAATCCTCTACCAAGAACCTCTGAAGCATCTGTTACAACAACAAAAGCTGTTTCATCGATTGATTGCACTAATTGCTTAAGCTTGATAAATTGGGATTGGTCTACGACACACATTAAAACAGGTCTTTCTGAATCTGTATAACCACCATGCGCTGTTAATCTTGTTACACCACGGTCAATCTTATTTAAAATCCCTTCTCTTACTTCCTCTTGCTTATCTGTAATGATTAAAGTCATTTTGGAACTGCCAAAGCCCACTTGAACAAAATCGATGGTTTTGCTCGTTACAAATAGGGCAATTAAAGCATATAAACCTTGTTCAATACTGAAGACGATAGAAGCGGTGATGACGATTACGCCATCGATCATAGCTACACATTTCCCTAACGAAATGCCTGTATATTTGTTGATAATTTGTGCGGCTAAATCTGTGCCGCCAGTAGATGCCTTGCCTCGAAAAACAATGCCAATTCCTAGGCCAATACCAATGCCCCCATATATCGCAGCTAATAATGGTTCATTGGTCCATGGCTCCAATCCTCTAGAGAGATACACAACAAATGGCAAGAATACGGTACCTATTAATGTTTTCACTCCAAAGTTTCTTCCTAATAATACAACCCCTAAAACAAATAAAGGAATATTAAGGGCCCACTGAACATAGGCTGGCTCCCAATGAAATACCGCCTTCGTAATAGTACTTATTCCACTTACTCCGCCAGATGCAATATTATTAGGTAATAAAAATAAATTAAAGGATAAAGCGACAAAAGCCGACCCTATTAGCACATAAATATATTCGCGCCATTTCATTTTTTTACACCTCTATTTTTTTGTCAGTTTATGTCATATTTTCACGGTGTTCTTATTCGACATCTTTATTAATGATAAAGAGTATAATCCAGAATATGACATGGTTTTAATATCAGCTTATTCTATAGAAAAAATCCACATGAAAAAGAGGAAGCGATGTACCTTTCCCCAGTTTTATGCTTCTAAAAAACAAAATGATTCTTCCAAGCAGAGAGTATATCATCTATTATTTGAAGTGTAAATGGTGGCAAATTAGCGTGGTAAAGCAGTGAAATAACGGGAATCATCTTCAGACGGGTTCGTTATTTTCCGTATTTATGGAAAGTTGGGATAGAATATAGGACCTCACATCAAATGTATGCGAGGTCTTTCTTTCAAGCTTATAAAATAAAAATCCAAAAGAGGAAGGCAAGTACAAAACGATAGTAGGCAAAAGGAGCAAGTTTAATTTTATTGATTAGTTTTAAGAAGAATTTGATCGCTAATAATGCAACAACAAAGGCGGTGATAAATCCAGTCAAGAAAAGAGGAAGATCCTGTGGGGATAAATAATTCCAGCTTTCGAATAAGTCTTTTCCTGTCGCTGCTGCCATAATAGGAATGGCCATAATAAATGTAAATTCAGATGCTGCTTTATGGCTCATTCCAGCAAGAACCCCGCCAGATAAAGTCGCTCCAGAACGAGAAAACCCTGGTACTAATGCAAAACACTGAAACATTCCTACTGTAAAGGCTTGCCGATAAGTAACCTCATCAAGTGTTTCTGCTGTAGGCTTACGTGGCTTCCATTTCTCAGCTGCAAGCATCAGTAAGCCGCCAATTATAAGGGTTATCACGACCGTTCCTGACCGAAAAAGCACTTCCTTAATAAAATCATAGAACAGGATGCCACCTACCCCAAACGGGATAATGCCAATTGCGAGATGAAAAATACTTAATGTCCCAACATCCTCTTCTGTCTGCCATTTTTTCATTCCAAGAATACTTAAAATCCGTCTCCAAAATACAAATACAACGGCAAGAATGCTTCCTAGCTGAATAATAATCTCAAATGTTTTTGCTTTTTCTCCTGTGAATTCCAGTAAATGTGCTACCAATATAAGATGTCCTGTTGATGAAACAGGTGCAAACTCGGTTAATCCTTCCACTATTCCTAATATAATAGCAATGATAATCTCCATGAAGCTCCTCCTATAAGAACAGTATGTGTAAAAGTGGCTATTAACGCCTGTCCATTTTAATATATTTTTTTACCTTCCTATCTAGAATCAAAAATAAAAAAATACCTGACTTCTTCTTGATTAGGAGAAGTCAGGTACTCTTTCACATCACTTTATATAAATAAATATGCCAATTGCTATTTTTTGATTCAAAGTCCTTCATAAAGGTGAGATTAGTTTCTGCTGCATTATTTATCGGAACGGCTGAGAGAACATATTGGCCACCCATCTCTTTCAACGCCTCAACATTTAGTTGTAAATGATTGATTTCTTTATTAGATCGCTTTGAGTATTGATAATTCTTGCCCAGTTCATCGACGAAAATATAGCATCTCCCGCCCCAGTCATCATAATAAGTTCTCAGTGCTTTATTTTTATCAAGCTCTGGCTCTATTATTTTCCTAAATTGAAGCTTGTAATCTAGTGGATAAATATTGCTGTAGGAATCAAGGGTATACAAGCCATTGTATTGTGCTATATTCGGATGAATACCGATGCTCACTACTCTATATTGGTCAAGCGGTTTTCCAATGTATTTCTTTATGTCAGTAAACTGATCTGTAGCAAAGTACGCTTTATAGCTTGGTTGATTTTTGTACATGATTTGTTCATTTGTTGGTACTAAAACAAGTAATTGACCAATAATCAGTACATAGACTAACTTTCGTCCCATGTTACGGTTCTTCCATAACATTTTTAAGGTAAGAGCAAATAAAACATATATAATCATTGGGCGCAGATAATGGAAGCGCGCAAAATTGAAGCTTGTTAAAATACCAAACTTCTCTTTTAATGGCTGCCAGCCTTCAAAAAACCAAAAAGCATACCATGTGGATAAGACAATATTCAATAGGTGAAGACCTATGTAAAGTTTATTTTCTCGCCACTGTTTTTTCAAAAGAACAAAAAGTAATCCAATTATAGTCACCGGTAAAATAATATATTGATGAATGGTACGATCTTGATTATGACTGATGACATAATTTTTTCCTACAAGCTTTAAGGTTTGGACAAAATCCAACTTTGATTGGTAAAATACATCTCTGTTCGTTAATTCATCGGATATCGGGGCAATCATCGAAGCAACAAGGCGATAATCGATTGCCAAATAAACCATTGTCATATACAAAATAGCAAAAAATAAAGCCCAGTTGCTTTTTTTATTCCGCACGAAGTCATATAGCCAGAACAACCCCAGAGCAGCTAGGAAATAGAAAAAGCCGATCACAAAGGTGGAAAAGAAAGGAAGCAGCGTTAAAACGGCTAAATCTTTCCAGCTTCTTTCACCCTTATAAATATTCAGCATACTCCATAAAGCAAGAGGCATTCCAAGAATACTAAGCATTCCTGACGGCCAATAGGGTGTTAAGCTAAAGGCAAGCGCCACACCAATAGTTAAGATATAAGCTTTATTATGCTCTTCTTTCATCACATATTTTTTCAATAATAAATACATGCCAATAAAAGCAACAAAATGTGTTATTGCTTGGCAAAGGCCATAGGCAATGACTGGTGGCAAGAATTGAAATAGAAACACCATTGCATAATACTCTGAATAATAGGTGTCTCGTGAAAATTCCCCATTCATAATTTGTTCCACTGGTGTATGTAATGGCGAGAAGGCAATTCCGTTATCCTTCATCACCTCATACCAGCCTAAATTAGAATCTAGATTATCATGTACACGCATATGTGCATCTTCATTTAACACAAAATAAGGAAGTACCCATACGAAAATAATGGCAATTGCTATATAAAAAAACTTTCTTTCTCTTTTTAGATAATTCATTTGACGCTCCTAGAATTTTGTTGATATCTTTTTGGAAAAACAAAATATTTTTGTCCAGCATAATTTAACAAAGTATAGAAGCCACTTCCAAACAGAACGGCGATTTCATCGGTATAGGAAGCGAAAATGTTCCATTCACCAAGCAGCATTTCAACCAGCACTAATCCTGCTTTATATGCCAGCAGATAAGAGGCTAAAATTACGGCAATAAAGCGAAGTCCACTGCTCCTTAGAGCGGCATTGCTTTTGAATGTAAATCGCTTATTTAAAAAGTAGCTCACACATGCTCCTACTGCATTTCCTATAAAAGTTGCGGCCCAATAATCGAAATGAAAGGCGGTCAAGCATAAATAAATCATCGTTAAACCAATAAAAGTATTCATAAGACCAACTACTAAAAATATAAGAAATGATTTATCCTTCATCAAGATTGTACCTTTGATCTTTTTTCTATTTTTTTGCATAGATTGCTTTCAATAATATAACGTGGCCGCTGCTTCACTTCTTCATAAATTTTTCCTATGTACTCACCAATTAAACCGATGCTCATTAGCATTAATCCACCAAGCAGCCAAACAGAAATCATTATAGAAGTCCATCCCGATTCTGTATGTCCCATAAATTTTTGAACAATGGCATATACACCAGCAAATACGCTAATAACAGAAAATAAGAAACCTAGTATGGTAATAAGTCGGATTGGCTTGACACTAAAAGAAGTGATTCCATCTAAAGCAAAAGCAATCATCTTACGGAACGGATATTTGGATTCTCCTGCCGCTCGTTCCTTTCGCTCATAATAAACCTTTGTTGATTTAAAGCCTAGTAAAGGGACAATCCCTCTTAAAAATAAGTTAGACTCTTTAAAGCGCAGCATTTCCTCAATCGCTCTTTTACTTAATAATCGGTAGTCAGCATGGTTATAAACAAGGGATAATCCCATTTTCTCCATTAAACGATAAAAGCCTTGGGCAGTATTTCTTTTGAAAAAAGTATCTGTTTCTCTCTTACTTCTTACCCCATAAACTATCTCATTGCCTTTTAAATACTCTATGATGAAATCTCTGATTACACCCGTGTCATCTTGAAGGTCAGCGTCAATGCTTATTACACAATCTGAAAACTTCACAGCCTCTTCCAAACCAGCTAATAGTGCCCGCTGATGGCCAAAATTTCTTGATAGCTTAATTCCACTAACTAAAGGATCAAACAAAGTTGCATTTTCTATTTTCTCCCATGTCGCATCTTTACTGCCATCATCAATAAACAATAATTGGCTTTGTTCACTGATTAAATTTTCTTCCATTAAATCGCGCAAAACAGTACGTAGATTCCCCATTGTCTGCTCAAATACCTCTTCCTCATTGAAACATGGTACCGCAATGGTTAATATTGTTTTTTGCATTTGTACTACCTCTTTTCTTTCCGTTTATTGCTCAAAATAAAATATCCCTTTTAAATTATCCCACTTAAGTAAGACGAACAAACTGTAGAATAGTTTCATAAATTGGAAAAAATTATATGAAAAATATGTAAAAAATAGTGAATAGCTAGTGATAACGGATACATTTTCCTGAACTCCCAATAAAAAAGGCCAAATTCTAGGATAGATTAGCACATACTAATCCATCCAGAATTTGGCTTCATTTATTAAGCATTAATTTTTGAACGAAGATAAGCATTAATAAAGATATCAAGGTCACCATCCATAACAGATTGTGTATTCCCGACCTCTGTATTTGTGCGGTGATCTTTCACCATGGAATATGGATGGAAAACATAAGATCGGATTTGGCTGCCCCAACCGATTTCTTTTTGTTCCCCACGGATTTCCGCAAGCTTCTCTTCTTGCTCTTCAATTTTACGTTGATACAATTTCGCTTTTAACATCTTCATGGCTGTTTCTCTGTTTTTTATTTGGGAACGTTCTGTTTGACAGGAAACAACAACCCCTGTAGGAATATGTGTAATACGTACAGCAGAGTCCGTGGTGTTAATATGCTGACCACCCGCTCCACTTGCACGGTACGTATCAATTTTTAAATCTTCTGTGCGCACTTCGATTTCGATTTCATCATTAAACTCAGGCATTACATCACAAGAAACAAAGCTTGTATGTCTGCGTCCAGATGAATCAAATGGGGAAATACGAACTAAACGGTGCACCCCTTTTTCTGCTTTTAAGTACCCATAAGCATTATGGCCTTTAATTGCCAATGTTACACTTTTAATCCCAGCTTCATCCCCTGGCAAATAGTCCAAAGTTTCCACCTTGAAGCCTTTTTTCTCTGCATATCTTGTATACATACGTAATAGCATGCTGCCCCAGTCTTGAGACTCTGTTCCACCAGCTCCTGGATGAAGTTCCAAGATGGCATTGTTTTTATCATATGGTCCACTTAATAATAAATTTAATTCGAACTGGCTTAAACGACCAACTAATTCTGTAAGCTCCTCTTCTAACTCCGCACGAAATTCAGCATCGTCTTCTTCTTTAACCAATTCATATGTTAACTCAAGATTTTCAAAAGTTTCCACTAATTTATAGAACTCATGAACTTGATCTTTTAATGCATTGCTTTCTGATATGACGGTCTGAGCAGCCTGCTGATCATTCCAGAAATCAGGATGAAGCATATCATCTTCTAACATAGCAATACGTGCCTCTTTGTTTTCTAAGTCAAAGAGACCCCCTAAAGTTTTCTAGTGTTACATTTATCTTTTCTAACTCATTACGAATATCTGCTAATTCCATTCATGTCACCCTTTATATAAATTATAGTACTAGGTAGTTTACTACTTCCTTTATGTATTATATGGCTTTTTGCAAAAAAATGCATGTTTTCCTGTTAATTTCATGGTGGATAATGTTTTTACTGGAGGAAAAAGAGAAATAGTTGTGCGTTTTTTTTATATGCTTGCGGCTTCTCCACCTTTACTTGCGACTCTCCCTTTCACCTACAAACTTGCTCCGCAAACCAAAACCAAGAAAAAAAACCTATCCTTTCTTAAAAGGAAAGATAGGCTGCTCACGAAATTCTTTTATAAATTTGCTCCATGGCAATTTTTATATTTCTTGCCGCTTCCACAGAAGCATGGTGCGTTACGTCCAATATCTAGTTGTTTTACTGCTGGCTTTTTCTTTGGTTTCTTGTCGCCGCCTTCTTCTTTCGGGTTTACTGCTTGGCCTTTTGCCACTTCTTCCCTTTCCAGATTATTGCGGATTTCTGCTTTCATGATATATTTAGCGACATCTTCTTCAATGGCAATAACCATTGCTTCAAACATAGCAAAACCTTCTGATTGATATTCACGAAGCGGGTCGATTTGTCCATATGCACGAAGGTGAATACCTTGGCGTAACTGATCCATTTGGTCAATATGATCAATCCACTTGCTGTCTACTGCACGAAGCACGATAACTTTTTCAAATTCGCGCATTTGATCAGGAGAAAGCTTCTCTTCTTTTTCATTATAGCTTTGTAGTACTTTCGCAAAAATGAATTCAACGATTTCATCGCCTTCTTTTCCGCGAAGATCACTTACTTCTACTTCGCCTTCGTTAAGAAGATTTCCACTTACATAATCCACGATCGCTTGTAAATCCCAGCTTTCTCTATCAGCATTATCTGGAGTATGCGCTTGGATATTTCTCTCTAATGATGATTTAATCATATTTTCTACAATAGAGCGCAGATTTTCCGAAGTTAATACCTCGTTACGTTGTGAGTAGATAATCTCACGTTGTTGACGAAGAACATCATCATATTGTAGCAATTGCTTACGTGAGTCAAAGTTATTTCCTTCAACACGTTTTTGGGCAGATTCTACAGCACGAGAGACCATTTTACTTTGAATTGGCTGAGAATCATCCATGCCTAGTCTTGTCATCATATTTTTCATATTATCGGAACCAAAACGGCGCATCAATTCATCTTCCATCGAAAGATAGAATTGTGTTACCCCTGGATCTCCTTGACGACCAGAACGACCACGAAGCTGATTATCAATACGTCTACTTTCATGACGCTCTGTACCGATAACGGCTAATCCGCCTAATTCTTTTACACCTTCACCAAGTTTAATATCCGTACCACGACCTGCCATGTTCGTTGCGATTGTGACGGAACCTTGTTCTCCGGCAGTTGCAATGATTTCCGCTTCTCTTTCATGGTTTTTCGCGTTCAAGACATTATGTGGAATGCCCTTTTTCGTCAAATATTTAGAAATAATTTCAGATGTTTCAATCGCAACTGTACCAACAAGTACTGGTTGGCCTTTTTTGTGGCGCTCCGCAATGTCCTCCACTACTGCTCTAAATTTCCCATCCATAGAAGCATAGATTAAATCTGCGCGGTCATCACGAACGATCTCACGATTTGTTGGAATAACAACAACGTTCATATTATAAATGTTGCGGAATTCTTCTTCTTCTGTTTTCGCTGTACCAGTCATCCCTGCAAGCTTTTCGTACATACGGAAATAGTTTTGGAATGTGATGGTTGCAAGGGTCATACTTTCATTTTGAATCTCTAAGTTTTCCTTTGCTTCAATTGCTTGATGCAAGCCATCGCTGTAGCGGCGACCTTTCATCAGACGACCTGTAAATTGGTCAACAATGACAATTTCACCATCTTGAACCACATAGTCTACATCCTTATGCATACTTGCATGGGCTTTTAGCGCTTGGGTAATATGATGGTTAATCGCAACATTGGAAACATCAAAGAGGTTTTCAATTTGGAATACACGCTCTGCTTTGGACATTCCTTCTTCTGTTAATTGAACACCCTTTGTTTTTTCATCATACGTATAATCTTTTTCTGGTTTTAAGCTGCTGACAAAAATGTTGGCACGAACATAAAGCTGTGTTGATTTTTGCGCGGAACCGGAAATGATCAGCGGTGTACGTGCTTCATCAATTAAAATAGAATCGACTTCATCGATTACAGCATAATACAATGGTTTTTGTACCTTCTGCTCATTATAAAGAACCATGTTATCACGCAAATAGTCAAAACCAAACTCATTATTTGTTCCGTAAGTAATATCTGCATTATAAGCAGCTTGCTTATCTTCTCTTGAAAGGCCATTTAAGTTAAGCCCCACTGTTAAGCCAAGAAAATTATACAATTGTCCCATTTCTGCCGCATCACGAGTAGCAAGATATTCGTTGACTGTAACAACATGGACCCCTTTACCAGAGAGAGCATTTAAATATACAGGCATTGTCGCAGTTAACGTTTTACCTTCCCCCGTTTTCATCTCTGAAATATTACCTTCATGAAGGGATGCTCCCCCCATTAACTGGACAGGGTATGGATAAAGTCCAAGCACACGCTTTGCTGCTTCTCGAACAACTGCAAATGCTTCTACCAATAAGTCGTCTAATGTTTCACCTTTTTGGAATCGCGCCTTGAATTCTTCTGTTTTTCCCTTTAATTGCTCATCCGATAATGCTGCTGTTTCATCTGCAAGCAATTCAATCTTATCCGCAATTTTAGTTAATTTTTTAATATCGCGTTTGTTTTGATCAAATACTTTATTTAAAATTCCAAGCATTAAAAAACGCTCCTTTTTCTATTATAATGAGAAATCGCACTAGTTATTGGGAAGATTATCTTTTTATCATTAAAAACAGATGAAAAATATTTGTCTTCTTTGTTAACTTATCCTGTGATTTCATCCTTTAAAATCCATTTTTTGATTATTTATCTATAAGACTGACGTAATACTATATATTATAGAAGAAAAATGATCGCTAAATACCCATTTTTCTTTAAAATGAAACTAGTATCATCTATACATCTTACCATTTCCACAATAGCGTGACAACTTATACCTAGTAAAACAAAGCACTCTATCAAGCAAACGGACACAAAACAAATAAAACGAGAGGCATGAATATTATTCTGCACTCTCGTTTTATTTGTTTTGCCTATCGCCAATTCACTAACACCTTTAATCGACCTATTCGATTTTTATCGCTTTTTCCTGTGCTTCAATACATAATGCCGCAGCAGTAAAGGCATGTTCCTGCGTCATCGCATTTTCTGTGCCATTTATGCAATCTAAAATAAATTGACCGAAAAATGGATAGCCTACTTTACCGCTTAATTGATAGTATTTTTCTCCTTCTCCATTTACCAAAAATAAATGGTTCCCCTCCTTGCTGCGTGCTATATCAATATACTTTCGCACTTCAATATAGCCTTCTGTCCCAATAATTGTCACACGGCCATCTCCCCAAGTTCCCAGCCCATCCGGAGTAAACCAATCGACACGGAAATAAAAGGTAGCGCCATTATCTGCCACCAAGGTTGCATCCCCATAATCCTGAAATTCTGGGTATTGCTTATAGTGATAGTTAGCAACCGTACTATGGAGGACTTTCGCACTTTTCGCATTTGCATAATGCAAAAATTGCTCGATTTGATGACTGCCAATATCCGTTAAAATTCCGCCATATTGCTCTGGATCAAAGAACCAGTCAGGTCGGCTATTTACATTAGCACGATGTGGCCCTGTGCCCATTACAGAAATAACCCGGCCAATCGCTCCTTCTTCTATTAATTGACCAGCAAATACGGCACTTTCTACATGTAATCGTTCACTATAATAAATCCCCCATCTTAGACCTGTCTCTGCTACCTTTTGCTTTGCTTGCTCGACTTGTGCCATTGTAGTAAAAGCAGGTTTATCCACAAAATAGTGTTTCCCAGCATCTAATACTCTTAACCCTAGTGGGCCACGCTGGACTGGAATATTCGCACTTGCTACAAGCTGAATCGTTTTATCTTGGAGGATTTCCTCTTCTGACGCTGCTGCCCTTGCTTGTGGATAGATTTGGATAAATTTTTGCACTTTTTCAGCATATAGTGATAGGTAAACCTTTGAGGCCATCTCCAGCTTTTCCCCCACTTCACACCGTGCATGAGACTTTCACCTCACACGGCGTTCCATTGAAAATTCCAAAAGAATCGTGTGTTATTTATTATGTATCTAGCATTCTTGGAAATTTCCAACTAGAGCCTATCCCTCCCCCATTTATTATCATGGTTTCATAGGTACTGTGACTCCACTCTCACGAAAGGCTACTCTGTTTTAATAGGTTAGATTGTTCCCCTTTATATACAGAACTGCTTCATAAGCAGGTTAATGCCTCCACATCCTTCCGCTTTCCACGTTCCAATTTCTCTATCCTTCCCATATATCCTTAGGTCTCTCCTATGGTCCTGTATGTATAACTTGCCTGTAACAAGCTATGGGCTTTCATAATCCAGATTCTTACTTACCCACCCATACGATCGCAATTTTGCCACCTGCTGCATTTCTACAGCATTTATGTCTAGAACCGTACATTCGGAGATTTGTCAGTATATCCCTATTCATTCTAACCATAGATACTTTATGGACTCCCGGCATATAGGATACACCATCTACCGCTAGACAGCTTTCGTGATTGACAAGGAAAGCCCCTTATCAACTTACGGTATCTCTCTGCCGACTTCACCGAGCTTCATACCAATCTATTTAACCATAGAAATGGCATGTCGGAGTATTAGAGTAGGCGTTTCAGAGCGTTACCTCTTCATTCCACCTATCGAGAAATCAGTTCTCCTAAGGTGATTAAAGAACCTTAGTGTCTAACCTTTTCCGTTAGAAACGTGTCGCACCTGGATCATAAACAGCTACTAACGTGCCGCCTGCTTCTATTAATCCATTACACATCCCATAGATATGCCCATGGTCTAAGCCAATCGCAGCAAACAGAAATTCCCCTTCTTCGACTACCTTATTTACTTGACCTTTCGGCGCATAATTCATTCCATCATTTTTATTCACATTTTTCTCCTCCTTCATATTACTCATATTTACCGCCTACCGTAATATCATTATCTTCAAAATTTTCAACGGCTGTTTTCTTTTCGTAAAAATGAATTGCATTTGTCTGTGTACCTTCTCTTGTGTAGAATAAATTATCTTTTGTTAATGGCAGCTTAATGGTTTTCCCTGTACTCGCAGATTCATAGATTGCTGAAATAAGCTCAAGTGTTTGTCTGCCTTGTTCTCCATCTACTAGCACTGCTGATCCTTGTTCCAACGCTGTTAACACATCATCGATTTGACCAGGGTGCCCTTCATATGGAATATCATCTAGCTGCTCATAATAGCGCTGAATTTTTTCTTCCAGTTCTGTATCCGCTTCTGGAAAGCCATTTCCCTTTGATTTAGACGCTTTTACTTTCCATGGTACGGAGACTCTAGCATTTTTACCCTGAAAGATTAACTGCTGTTCTTCTCCATGATGGATAACAGAGCTTGTTATTTGTGCAAGGCTGCCATCATCATAACGGCAAATAGCAACAGAAATATCCTCTACTTCCGCATTATCATGAGAGGCATTACTCATCACAGCAGTTACCTCTGAAGGCATTCCATTCATCCATTTAAAAATATCAATATGATGGACTGCATGATTTAAGGTACAACCACCACCCTCTTTTTCCCAAGTACCTCGCCACCATAAATCATAATAGCTATGCCCGCGCCACCAAAAGGAATCAACCTGTGTATGGACAATTGGTCCCATCATTTTCGTATCAAGTACGCTCTTTAACTTCATCATTGGACTTTGAAAACGATTTTGCGAAATAACGGACAATAACTTGTCATTTCTTTCTGCCGCTGCATTCATGGCATCACACTCTTCTAAAGAAGAAGCCATTGGTTTTTCCACCAATACATTTTTTCCAGCATCAAGAAAATCAATGGCAATTTTTGCATGAGTATAAGGCGGCGTACATACCGAAACTAAATCAATGTCTGTTCGCTCCAGCATCATTTGATAGTCTTCGTACACGGTTGCATTCAAATGGAATTCTTCGGCCTGTTTTTTTGCCTTTTCAGGATACAAATCACATAAGGCAACAATCCTACAGCGCTCAGGAAATTGTTGATATGCTTCAATATGAGCAGATGAAATAGCTCCTGAACCGATAATAGCTACATTTAGCACAAAACCCTCTCCTTTTCCTTAATCTATTTATTCTTGTTAAAAGAGATTTAGAATTGTTAATCTCCTCGAAATACCTTCTTAACGTTTCATATAAGTCTAGCAGTCTTCTTTGTTTGAAATGCTTCTAAGTAATTCTATGCGACTATTTCACATAAATATTTTTTTCGAAATCAGCGAATTACCATTTTATTTTTTACCAAGCCGTCTTTGGGTAAAGCTGGAAATCCATAAACTTATAAAAGCAAATAACAATAAGGGAAACATTAATGTTAATGCTAGTGAATTTAGCATTGGCTGCGGCTGGGAACCTGCTCCTTGAAGGACACTAAATACCATGACACTTAATGTCTGTGTCTTCGGTCCGGAGATTAATAGGATAATGGTAAATGTGCTAAACATACGAATGAAAATATTAATGGCAGAAGCCGTTAACCCAGGGACTAATTGCGGGATAACAATTCTACTAAATAATTTAAATTTAGTTGCACCTAAGGATTCAGCAGCCCATTCCAATCTTGGATCCAGCGACTCCATAAATGGAAGCAAAATGAAAACAGAAAACGGAATACCGACAATTAAGTTAACTAATATTAAGCCAGGAATTGTTTCCGCTAGACCTGTTGAATAAAAAATGGAAGCAACAGGTATAGCATAAACAAGTTCTGGTAAGGTAAAAGGCATCTGAAAGAAACTAATCAAGCCTTCTTTAAAAGGAAATGACTTACGCCCCAATACATATGCAGTTGGAATACTTAGCAACAATGATATAATGGTCGCAGTTACAACAATTTGTAAGGTTATTTTATAAAAATGCCCTATTTCATAAACCTGCCAAGCCTGAACAAACCAGTCCACTGTGTACCCCGCTGGAAGGAAAGTACCATACCATTCTGTTCCAAAGGCAGTTAATAATACCGCGATTGTCATCCCAATAATGGAGGTAATACATACTATTATTAAAAGCCATGTTAGAAATTTATAGAGTAGTTTGAGTAATCCTGCCACTTTACTGTTCTTAGGTACACTTGCTTCCGTAGGATTGTTTATACCACCCTTTATGGTATTCTCCACAATTCTCACTACATCTCACCTCATTGTTATTTAAATGTACTTGCTGAACCGACGAATCCTCGTTTACGTAATGCAAACACAATTGCCAGGATTACTAATTGCGTAATTGCCATTACTACAGCAACTGTATTAGCCATACTGTAGTTAAAGTTTCGCATCGCCTCTTCGAAAGCAACTACAGCAAATGTCCGGGTTGCCGATGCAGGGTTACCTACAATCACGGCAGAGGTATACACACCAATCTGCATAATAATATTTAAAGCAAATACTCTTAAAACCCCACCACGAATAAGTGGATAAAATACTCGTCTAAATGTAACCCATTCGCTGGCACCAAGCGATCTGGAAGCCTTTTCTAAATTTGGGTCAATGGAATCCATCATCCCGATGAAATTAGTAGCAAGGAATGCCACACCCAAAATAACACAAGCAATAAATGCACCAGTATAGTTATAGACAAGTCTGACTGGCTCATCAATAAGGCCAATTTGTAAAAGAATCGTGTTGAACCAGCCTGTTGGCTTGAAAAATGAAATAATCGCCATATCAATAATTAAGGAACCTAATGTAAGGGGGAAAATAATTAATCCGGCAATTATTCCTTTGCCCTTCATCTTTCCTCTTATATAATAGGTAATCGCGAAAGCAATAAATAGCTCTAGAAATGCTGCTGGAATCACTAAAGCAAGCGTTCGAAAAATAGTTTGATAATAATCTGGATTTGTAAAAAACTCAATATAGTTACCCATCGTGAAATGAGAGGTTCCATTTTCTTGGAACGTCATCATAATCCCTCTTATTAAGGGATAAACAAATATCAAAAGTACTGGAAGCAGACTCGGCAGAAGCATTAAATAATCACTTTTTTTCGGTTTTGCCTGATAATTCATGTTTTCACCCCTCATCCAAAATAATAATCTTAGCGGGATTCAAATATAGCTTTACTTTTTGGTGGGCCTTATAAGGATCCAGCCCTAAAACACTGGTCTTCAAAATAGAACCATCTTTGGTTTTAATTTCATAGCCAGTAGTGCTTCCAACATAATCCCCAACCAATATCTCCCCTTCTATTACATTGGCTCCGATTCGATCATTTGAGACAATTTCAATCATTTCTGGCTTAATTGTTAGAAGTACACTATCCCCTACCTGATGGCGACCATCCCCTTTTATTTCCAAACGAAGCTTGGCATCTGATTCAAAAATAAAGTGATCATTATTTTTACTGATAATTTTTCCTTTAATAAAGTTAGCGTAGCCTAAGAAATTGGCAACAAAGTGATTTTTAGGCTTTCCGAAAATTTCCTTTGGAGTGCCTAGCTGTTGAATTTCCCCTTTAGACATTACTGCTATTTTGGTGGAAAGCGACAATGCTTCTTCTTGATCATGTGTTACATAAATGGTGGTGATCGCTAGTTCATCATGAATTTTTTTAATTTGAATTCGCATATCTTTACGAAGCTTTGCATCCAAATTACTTAATGGTTCATCTAATAATAGAACCTTTGGGCGAATAACTAGTGCTCTTGCAAGGGCAACACGCTGCTGCTGTCCTCCACTTAACTCTTTAATAAATCTATTTTCCAGTCCATTTAGCTGAACCATCTCCACTGCTTCTTGTACTCTGCGCTTTTTTTCCTTTTTTTCTACTTTGCGCATATCTAAACCAAATGCGATGTTTTGAGAAACAGTCATATGAGGAAATAAAGCGTAGTTCTGAAAAACCATGCCAATATCTCGCCTATTCATAGCAATATGATTAATCGGAGAGCCATTAAATAGAATATCTCCTGAAGTCGGCTCAAGGGTTCCTAATACCATCGATAAAATCGTTGTTTTCCCACAGCCGCTCGGTCCAAGGAATGTCATAAATTCGCCGCTTTCAATGGTCAAATTCGCATTATTTACAGCTGTTGATTCACCAAATTGTTTTGTTAAATTCTTGATTTCAACCTTTGTACTTGTCGTATTCTTGATTGCTTTAGATGCTGCCGACTCCGTATTTGCCAATACTGATTGTTCCATACTAATTCTCCTCCTTCTCTCCCTAGTCTCTAGCAAACAAGAGACTAGGGAAAATACTTCCTATTTGAGTGCTTGAATTTTTTCTTCCCAAAGACCGTATAATTCATTGGTCTCTTCTAAGTCTGGGAATAGTATCCATTCTCCTTCTGGAACTTTCATTTTGTCGCCTTCTTTAAACTCTGGCATTACGGACTCCACTAGAGTTTCATATGATTTTTGATATTTAGGTTCTAGCATATCAGGTGTTGCTAGACTATTTGCTGGAAGGAAGCCTCGAACATATCCTTGTGCTTGTATTTCCTTCGAAGTAGCAAACTTTAGAAACTCGAGCGCAGCATTTTTACGATCTTCTGGTAAATCTTTTACCATTACATAAAATTGAGAATCGATAACTTGTTTGGCATCCTCCAATTTCACAGCTTCAATATGCGGCGGGATTGTTTTAATCGCTTTATTATCCGCATACCAGAATGGGATGTGCGGTACAATATCTACTGCTCCCTCATAAAGAAGATCAAAGGAGTCAGATGTTTTTGCTGGGTAGTATTCAATCGTTTCTCCAATTTCTTCTAAATAATCCCACGTTTTATCTAATGAGCTTGGATTATTTAAATCTTCTCCCATTGCTTGAATAAGACCAAAGAAGAATCCTCGTGCTGGACCACTAGATGGAACTGCAGGGTATGTAAATTTTCCTGGATTTTCTTTAATCCACTTTCTTAATTCTTCATATGTTTTCGGTGGGTTTTTAACAGTTTTTGTGTTATACATCAAGATAGGACCACCAGAACCAGTTGTAACTGGTGCACCATAGCCTTCGAATTTATCAATATACTCCTGACCAATTTCATTCCATTCTGTAGAATGAGTCTCTTCTGAGTATTCGGGTAATATCTTTTCCCATAAGCCTTCTTTAATGCCAAGTGGAAGACCATCTAAACCAGTCACCACTAGATCAATGGTTCCATTTTTACCTTGGGTTTTTATTTTGTTGATTACTTCTTGGGGTGTACCTCGACCATATTCCACGTTGTATTTTCCATCTGTTGCTTCTTCAAACATTGGTATAACAATATCCTTATAGTATTCATCTCCACCAGCGGCCGAATAAATCGTAAGCGTTATTTTACCATTTTTTCCTCCAGAACTTTTTTCAGCTCCTCCGCATGCAGATAGTAATAAACTAATTGTCATGATTATTGTTAAAAAAAGCCATCTATGCTTTTTCAAAATAATCCCCCCAATTCTCCTGTATTATTAATGCTCGCAAATAAAAATGCAGAATTGTTACTGGACTAAGATGTATTTTGTTTCCCCTTCTAAGAATCACCCCCTTTAAGTAACCTCGGCATCGTATAACGCTAAAATAATTGCAAACGATTACAATTATACAAATTCAAGATATTCGTTCTATATCCTTCTTTTACTCAAGAAGAATATACTAGTATGGCAGTTTGAAGTTTAATTATTATTTATCGTAAGATTTATGCTTAAAGTTTACGATTCTATTTTGAAAGATCTTTGCGCTGTGTAAACAATGGGAGAAATGATTTGTTTTAAAACTACTGTTAAATGAATCTGTTTTATTCAAAAAGGGTGGTTTTTTGGATGCTTTAGCTTTCACGATTTAACTTCCTCTATTAAACATGATCAATCAGTGGAGTTGTTGCCCCCCACTAATTGAAAGGTGACCAAATTGGTCTTTAAGCGCAGCTGTTCCTCCACCTTTGTTTTCTTTAGGTGTAAAAGTCGATTTTGCGGGGAAGAGTGGTACTAATTAATAGATCATTCTATTTTTTTCGTCGGCAATTCCTGATTTTCTATAAAAATACGTATTAATGCGATCACACCATTCTTTTGCATTTTCTAACTGCAGCTGTAAACGTTCTTGCACATTTTTAAAAATCCAATCCTCTACTTTTCCTTCTAATTCATGCCATTTCTTAATAAACATCGCCACTTCTTCTACCCCTTGAAAATGGGTATTATAAATATGCTGAATGACCGTCTCTCCAGAATTAAGTTTATGTAAGTATGGGACATGGTGGAAAAATAGCAGAAGCTCATCTGGACAATCTTCTAAAGAATTGTATCGTTGTGCATTTGGTCCAAAATATTGCCCTGCGTAGCCAGTTCCCGTTTCCATTGTACGATCTACCCCAATTCCATCACGATCTGCAAAGTGATAGGTACCCCATTTGGAATATTCGTATCCGTCTACATTCGGACCATAATGATGATCTGGATTAACCATCCAGCCAACACCAAGGGGGGCAGTATAATTTTCATATGTGTTCCATGATGAAAGTAAAATCTCTTTAACAACACTTGCAACTTTTGGATTTTCCCCAAATGTTAATTGAATCCATTCATTTGTGATTGTTTCTGTCGTTAAGTCAGGATTCCATGTTAATCTGCCAAAGCCATAAAGATTTGCCTGTGCTAAAGTATTTCCAGTCCAATTTATATCATTGCCAATATTGGAGACAGCAGCAATGCCACTATGGCTATAGTTATAAAGTGTGCCAGCTACGATTGATTTAACGGTCGATCCTTCTCCATCCGAATAGGTATCAAAATCTAGCACCTCTTTCCATTGTGGTACTAAATAGCAAACATCCTTCTGTTGACCGGTATATTCCTGTGCAATTTGAAATTCCACAACTTGATTTGTTTCCTTCATAGCACCTATTAGTGGAGAGATTGGTTCCCGCACTTGAAAATCCATGGGTCCGTTTTTAATTTGTAAAATGACATTATCAAGAAACTGCCCATCAAGCGGCTTAAAATGATCATACGCAGCTCTGGCACGATCTGTTTTTCTATCACGCCAATCCTGTAAGCAATTATAGACAAAACAACGCCATACTACTTTTCCATTAAAAGGCTGTAATGCTCGTGCTAAAACATTTGCCCCCTCAACATGGCCTCTTCCATAACTGAATGGTCCCGGTCTGCCCTCTGAATCTGCCTTCACCACAAAACCGCCGAAATCAGGGATATAGCGATAAATTTCTTCTGCCTTTCTCGCCCACCACTTTTCTACCTCTTTATCAAGTGGATCAGCAGTCGCCAGGTTTCCTAACTCTATTGGACTAGCAAAGTTTATACTTAAATAGGTAGTTATTCCATAAGACCTTAAAATATTTGCTACCTCTTTTACTTTAGGTAAAAACTCCTTTGTAAGCAATTTCGTTTCTACCTTCCATACATTAACATTATTAATAGAAATAGCATTGACACCTACAGATGATAAAAGACGAGCATAATCCTTTACCCTTGTTAAATCCTCATTGAAATCGTTATCATTAAAAAAGATTGATTTTCCAGAATAACCACGTTCAATGGATCCGTTCATGTTATCCCATTGATTCATCATCCTCAACTGATTCTGCGGTGCTTCCTTTATTTCTAAGCCAATTAACGGCTCTTCTTGCTGTAAAATTCTTAAGAAATGAAAAGCTGCATATAATGCGCCTCTATCTGTTTTTCCAATTAATAACATCTGTTTATTATCTTCAGTGGTTTTTAATAAATAGCCTTCCTCATTTAAGTCATCAAATAACGTGGATGAAATTCCGTAATCATTTAAGTTAACGCTTTCATATGTACCTAAAATAATAGAGCTTTTCTTTGAAGTATATGGTTGAAGAGTTGGATTAACGTCTAACATGGATTTAATTGCATTCTGGAGTTCCCTTGCAGCAGAATTAATAATGGGTGTATCTTCTGCTATTCCAATCATAGAGGCGATATTACTGTATTGATGAGCGTTTTCTATTTTACGATACTGTAGCCAACAATGATAACTATTGGTTACGAATTGTTGATTTTCTTTATCCACCATTTTTTCCATTTACTTAATCCTCCTATAATTAACCAATAAAGATTGATTAAAATTCTGTGAAAAGGTTAGGTTAGATTCTGTTCATTTTAACGAAAATAATCAGGATATGTCTTCTTTAGTTCCTCTTTCTCAAAGTTAACTAAGTTTAAATGTATTCCTATTAGTTTTTCTGCTTCGCTTGCTTTCTTTTCCTTTATAAACTGAAAAATATCTTTATGCTGAGAAACAAGCATATCCCATTCCAGATTGGATTCCACTCGAAGCACACGCAAGCGGTCAAAGTGACTATTCATTTTTCTAATCATCTTCCAAGTTCTCAGCTTGTTACATCCCTCAAATAATAAACGATGGAACTGATCATCCAATTCCAATAATTGATGGTAGGATTGATTTTTTAAGCATAATTCCTGCATGGCAATATTAGATTCCAATTTAAATAACTGCTCTTGTTTAAAAACCTGACAAACTTCTTTCACAACTGCTTTCTCCATATTTTCCCGGACAAACCTTGCTTCTTCCACCAGCTCTAAATCAATCAAGGAAACAATCGTACCAATTTGCGGATATATCCCCAGCAAATCTTCTTGTGACAGCTTTAAGAAGGCCTCTCTTACAGGCGTACGACTTACATTTAACTCACTTGCGATTTCTTGTTCAGAAATCTTTAGCCCTGGTTTTAACTCTAATTCTGTAATTCTATTTTTTAATGATTCATACACAAAATCTCTGGTAGAGATATTTTCCTTTTTCCAAATCGAAACGATTATACTCACCTTTTCCTCGGTATTCTAATCATACTAGTATGGTAGTTCGTATTTTCATTATAAAAGGACTCCCTTGGAATTTCAATCCTTTTTATTAGACTAATTTTGCATTTCTGACTATTTAAATTTTTATGATATAGGGAAAATAGGCGGTTGCAGTTTGGAATGAAGAATTAAAATTTTTAAAATTATCTCAATTGCATTAAACTATGAACGTTAACAATATCAAAAAACTCCCATATTAATAGGGAGTTTTTCTGCATTTTCATTTAAGCCAAGAATATTGCTCCATACACTAGAGAACACGCTATCACATAAGCTGGATGAACCTTAACCTTTTCCAATAAAATCAGGCTGACAGCTCCAAGAAATACAGTTTGCAAGATTCCTATTCCATGATAAGAATTCTGGAAAAAACTAATCGTCATCATGGCGAGTAAGACAGCAATCACAGGTCTCACTAAGTTTGTCAGCAAACTTACTTTAGGTGAATCTTTAAAATTCATTAACAGCCGTAATAAGGCAATCATTAATAATAAGGACGGTGCAACCGTTGCAAAAACCCCAATACTCGCACCAATTATTCCACCTTCTTGATATCCAATATAACCTGCCATTTTAGTCGCGATCGGGCCTGGCAGTGCATTTCCCATTGCCAGTATTTCACTAAATTCATTTTCGGTTACCCAGCCATACCGATCGACCACTTCTTTTTCCACTAAAGGGATCGATGCTGGTCCCCCTCCATAGCCAAGAATACCCGGAAGAAAAAATGCCAAAAAAATATGCCAAAAAATCATGATGCTTTCACCTCTTTCACTTCCTCTTTTTGCTTCTTGCTAAGTAGAGAGACGACAATGATAACTCCAATGACAATCGCGGGATGGATTTGGAGAAGGACTAAAAGAATAAGACTTGCGGCCATCAACCCAATAGTCATCTTCAGACGAAAATGACTATTTACTTTCTTTAGAAAGTCTACTGTCAATACCCCTAGCATTACACCAACCACAGGAACAACAGCCTTTGTCATTCCTAATACCCAAGGCTTATCTTTAAAGGAATTTAAAAAAGTTAATAAAACAATCATTAATAATATCGTCGGAACAACAGATGCAATAATAGCGTTTATCATCCCGAATACGCCCTTTACTTGCCAGCCAATATAACCAGCCATTTTCGTGGCAATTGGTCCTGGCAACGCATTTCCTAATGCCAAAACATTAGAAAACTCATCATCTGTCATCCATTTATATTTATCCACTACTTCGTTTTTTACAAGAGGAATTGAAGAAGGACCACCGCCATATCCTAAAATCCCTACTCGAAAAAAAGCAAGAAATAGATGCCAATGTGTCATAAACTCAACAACCTTTCTGCAGCTTTACCAGGAGGCAATCGTTCCATCTGTTCTTGATTCTGTTCCTCCAATTAATACACCTGTTTCTTCATCTCTCCAGATAATCTGTCCTCTGCCGAAATGTCCAAACTCTGTAGCCGTTTGAATCTCATGTCCCCGCCTTGCAAGTGCTTGAGCTAAATAGTTAGGAAAATGCGGCTCTACTAGTATCTTCTTCCCTTCCGTCCACTGCCAGCGCGGTGCATCTAAAGCCGCTTGTGGATTCAAATGAAAGTCGATTGTATTGGTGACAATTTGGAAATGACCTTGTGGCTGCATATAACCGCCCATCACCCCAAAAGGTCCGATTGGCTTATTATCTTTCGTAAGGAATCCAGGGATAATTGTATGATAGGTTCTTTTCCCCGGTTTTAATGCATTGGGATGGGCTGGATCGAGGGAAAAATCATGCCCCCTGTTTTGCATGCTAATACCTGTTCCGGGAATGACAATTCCTGAGCCGAAGCCCATGTAATTACTTTGAATATAGGAAATCATATTTCCTTCTTCATCTGCTGCGGCTAAGTAAACCGTTCCTCCCTTTGGAGGTGATAGCGGTTCAGGTGTAATGGCTTGGTCGCCAATTTTTTTTCTTCTTAAAGCAGCATATTCTTCGCTTAATAATTCCTTTACTGTATGAGGCATTTCCTTTTCATCGGTAATAAATGCTTTTCCATCCGTAAATGCAAGCTTCATTGCTTCTATATGTTTATGGTATGTATCAACAGTATCCTTCTCTGTTAACTTGAAGCCTTTAGCAATATTAAGTGCCATTAATGCGACCAATCCTTGCCCGTTCGGTGGGATTTCCCAAACATCATAACCTTTATAAGAAACAGAAATTGGCTCCACCCATTCAGGATAATAACGCTCTAAATCTTCTTTTTGAAGATAGCCATTATGCTCTTTCATAAACTGTGCTATTTTATCAGCTAATTCGCCACGATAAAAGCTCTCTGCATTTGTTTCTGCAATAGAGCGCAATGTAGAAGCATGACCTGGTGATGACCAAATCTCCCCAATTTGCGGTGCTTTTCTATTAGGAGTAAACGTATCAAACCAAGGCGTATATTCATCTCCTTGAAAACTTTCTTTAAAGCGATTATAGGCCAGATTCCAATACTTTCCGAGAGTTGGGCTAACTGGATAGCCTTCTTCAGCAAGACGAATAGCTGGTGCCAATGCTTCTTTCAAAGGTAATTTCCCAAACTTTTCTGAAAGTGACGCCCAGGCAGATGGAACACCTGGTACTGTTACTGGAATAACGCCATAAGTTGGTATCTTTTCTAGCCCTTTTGCTTTTAACGAATCAATGGAAATAGAGCTTGGTGCAGGTCCGCTCGCATTTAATCCATGCAGCTTATCCTTGAACCATACAAGTGCAAAGGAATCTCCGCCGATTCCATTAGAAGTTGGTTCCACTACTGTTAATGCCGCGGCTGTTGCAATTGCTGCATCAATCGCATTTCCGCCCTTTTGTAAAATCTCTAAACCAGCTTGAGCAGCAAGAGGCTGCGACGTAGCAACCATTCCCCTTTTTGCAAAAACAGTATTTCGCTGAGAAGGATAAGGGTGATACAAGTAATCTAGTTTCATCTTAATTCAATTCCTTTCCGACATAATGACAGGCAACAAAGTGATTTACTTCTGCTTCTTGCCACTCTGGCTTTGCTTGTTTGCATAGATCTGTTGCTATCGGACAGCGTGTATGGAATGGACAGCCAGAAGGAGGATTAGCCGGATTAGGAATTTCTCCTGTTAAGCGAATTCTTTGACCTTTTGCTCCCATTTTAGGACGTGGAATCGAGGATAACAATGCTTTAGTGTAAGGATGAAGCGGATTTTCGTATAATTTTTCCGAAGAAGCAAGCTCCACTGTATTTCCTAAATACATAACTAAAACCCGATCACAGAAATAGCGAACAACCCCTAAGTCATGTGAGATAAATAGATAGGTTAATTGATATTTATCCTTCAGCCCCTTCATTAATTTTAATACTTGGGCCTGAACAGATACATCTAATGCTGATACCGCCTCATCACAAATAATAAGGGATGGATTAAGGGCTATTGCCCGGGCAATTCCGATTCGCTGACGCTGTCCGCCACTAAATTCATGGGGAAAGCGGTCATAATGCTCTTCTTTTAAGCCCACTTCTTGTAACAGTTCTATTACTCTTTGTTTTCTTGCTTCTTTTGATAGATTCGTATGAATGACAAATACCTCTTCCAATGCATTCCCAATTTTTTGCCGAGGATTTAAGGAAGCATAAGGATCCTGAAAAATCATCTGCATATCTTTTTTAATTGCTTTCCGTTCTTTACTAGAAAGCTCCTTTGTATTTTGGCTTTGGAAATACACCTTTCCATCGGTTATGTCTTCTAAACCGAGAATCGTTCTGCCAAGTGTAGATTTTCCACACCCGGATTCGCCAACAACGCCAACACTTTCTCCTTCGATAACTTCCAAACTAACATTTTCAACAGCTTTGACATGTCCTTGAACACGCTGCAATAAGCCGCCTTTAATAGGAAAATACTTTTTAACCCCTTCTAATTTAAGAAGGGATGGTTTCTCGATCGTCTGCATGTATTTCCACCTCCTCCTGTAACCAGCATTTTACGCGATGTGCGGAATGGAGCTCATATTCACCAGGTGATGCTTCTTTACATCGGTCTGTAGCAAATGGACAGCGTGGATTAAAACGACATCCACTAATTTCCTCATTTATATTAGGGAGTGACCCAGGAATTGCCTCCAGTTCAAAAGATGGATCATCAATATCTGGTACAGAGTTCAGAAGACCTCTTGTATATGGATGCTGCGGATTCGTAAAAATACTCTCCACATCGCCTTCCTCCACCTTTTCGCCAGCATACATCACCATTACTCGGTCCGCTATTTCTGCGACTACCCCCATATCATGAGTAACCATAATCACACCCATGCCTAGTTGTTTCTTTAAATCATCCATTAAATCTAATATTTGTGCTTGAATCGTTACATCTAATGCCGTTGTTGGTTCATCCGCAATCAATAACTGAGGACAGCAGGATAATGCAATCGCAATCATGACCCGTTGTCTCATTCCTCCACTTAATTCATGGGGATATTGCTTCATTCTTTTTTCAGGATAAGGAATACCCACTTGTTTTAAAAGTTCAATTCCTTTCTCATTAGCCTTTTGCTTAGATAACTGCTGATGAAGCATAAGGGGCTCTCTTAACTGATATCCTATTGTCAGCACTGGATTTAATGCCGTCATTGGCTCTTGAAAAATCATCGATATCTCGCGGCCGCGGATAGAACGTAATTGTTCCTTTGTAAGCTTTGATAGATCTGTTCCGTTAAAATCAATCGCAGAATCTTTGCTTATATAGCCATTGCTTGGAAGAAGCCCCATGAGAGAAAGAGAGGTAATACTTTTCCCACAACCGGATTCCCCAACAATGCATAATGTTTCTCCCTTAGCTAAGTCAAAAGAAATTCCTCGTACAGCTGATAATTCCCCATCAGCTGTACGAAAATTTGTCCGTAAGTCTTTTACAGATAATAGCTTATTCTCCATTTTTTATCCCTACTCTCTGTAGACTTTATATAATGACCAAGTTCCTGTTGGATCAATGTCTAATCCTTTAACTGATTTATCATAAGCAAGTGTTACTACGCCATGATTCATCACAATCGCAGGAGCATCTTTTACAAGAAACTCATTAGCCTCTTTTAATTTCGCTGCACGGACATTTTGATCGACACTTTCACGACTTTCTTCTACTAATTTATCAAATGTTTCATTGCTGTATTTCACCTTGTTCGAAGATTCCACATTATCAGAATGGAAATTCGGATATAGAAGCTCACTTCCATCAGCAGTTGAATTCGACCAGCTTAAGAAGCTCAGTTCATAATCCCCAGTGCGAGTTGTATCTAAGTATGTTGCCCATTCCATTGTTTGAATTTTTATTTTGAAACCAGCTTCCTGTAATTGCGACTGACTAATCTCCGCCATTTTCATATAGTTCGCTCTGTTTGCAACTAGTAATGTATACTCATTGTCCCCAAATCCATTTTTCTCAACTAATTCTTTTGCTTTTTCTAGATTATATTCATAGCCAACATCGTTACTTGCCTCATCATAGCCAAATACTTTGGGTCCAATCACACTGTTGCCAGCTATCCCTAAACCATTAAGTTGTTGTACATAAGCTTCTCTATTTAACGCATAGGCTACTGCTTGACGGAACTCTAAATTGTTCATTGGTTCCTTTTGCATATTAAATCCTAACCAGTACACAGGTGTTCCCTCTTTTTTCGTTACTTCTACATTTTTAAGTCCTTCAACACGGGACAATTGCTCTGTCGCAATAGCATCAATAAATTGAACGTCTCCAGATTGGAGCATGGAAATTGCTGTCGTTACTTCCGGAACTACTTTAAAGGTAATTTTGTTTAACTTTGCTTCTCCCTGCCAATAATCAGGATTCTTTTCTAATATTACCGATTCTCCTGGTGTCCAGCTGACAAATTTAAATGGGCCAGTACCAACAGGATTTTTCATTAGATCACCATTTTGGTCTGCTTCTGGGCTAACAATTGCTGCATTGGAATGAGAAAGTGCCGCAAGCAATGCTCCGTATGCATACTTTGTTTTAATCTCAATCGTGTACTCATCTTGGACATTAACGGACTCAATTGGTTCAAGCAAGGAAGCACGAGGTGCCGCTGTTTTTGGGTCGCGGAATTTATCAAAAGTATATTTGACTGCTTCTGCATTAAAAGGTGTTCCATCTTGGAACTTAATTCCTTCTTTTAATTTGATAATCCATGTTAATTCATCGGGATTCTCATAAGATTCTGCTAAAAGTGGTTCAATTTCCATCGTTTCTGAATTACGTGTAAATAATGTTTCATACACTTGCTCATTGACAGAGGCAGAAACAGAATCATTTGTTAGAATCGGAGATAGTCCTACTACATCTGAAGTCGATGCATAGGTTATTTCTTGTGTTACCTTTTCTCCACTTGAACTACCGCTAGAACCTTTGGAACAGCCTGCTGCAACTAGCAGCATTAATGCCATTATGGCAAATACCATCTTTTTCATGTGAAATTTCCCCCTTGGTTTATGTATTATTGATTAACCTTCATATTTGGATCGAGTGCATCTCTTAATCCATCTCCTACAACGTTAAATGCAAATACTGTTAGCATAATGGCAATACCAGGAATAATCGTCATATGCGGGGATGTCCACATATACGCCTGTCCTTGGGAAATCATTGCTCCCCATTCTGGAGTTGGCGGCTGTGCTCCTAATCCTAAGTAGCTAAGAGAAGCAGTGGATAGGATTGCTGTCGCCATACGCATTGTCGCAAACACAATAATTGGTGCTGTACAGTTTGGCAAAATATGCTTAAACATAATGCGCAAATCACTTGCTCCAAGTGATTTCAATGCCAAAACATATTCTTGCTTTTTCACCGATAACACCGAACCTCTGACAATTCTGGCACAAGAAGGAATCGACCAAATGCTGATGGCGATCGCTACATTTACTAAGCTTGTTCCAAGAACAGCAATGATAAGCATGGCTAGCAAAATACCTGGAAAAGAAAATAGTAAATCTACGATTCTCATAATAATTCCGTCTAATTTTCGGTAATAGCCTGCCAGCAATCCAAGTGTAATACCACCTACTAATCCAAGCGTAACAGCTATACTGCCAACCACTAATGATATTCTTGCTCCATAAGCAATTCTGCTCCACATATCACGACCATAATTATCCGTTCCGAGCAAGTGACCCTCCGAGAACATTGGTAACTCAGTTGCTTCAAGATTTTGACTTGCAGGATCATAACCTGTGATTAGCGGTGCTGTTATCGCGATTGCAACCTGCAGAATAATAATCATCAGTCCCACGACAGCTAAACGATTTCTTATCAATTTTTTCCAAGTTGATACTAGAAATGAATCCTTTTTTGCTTTTTTCACTACTGGTGATAATTGTGGGTTTGTTACTGTTTCCATTAGCTTCCTCCTTTCTTAATTGTCATAGCTAATTCTTGGGTCTACAAAGACATAGATAATATCAACGATTAAGTTCACTAAAACAAAGAGGGATGCTACCAATAATACCGACCCTTGTACCATTGGGAAATCTCTTGAAGCAATGGCATTAATCATTAATCTCCCAACACCGTTTATTGCAAAAACCTGTTCTGTGATAATCGTCCCTCCTAATAGTCCGCCGAAGTTAACACCAATTACGGTAATGACTGGAATCATGGCATTTTTCAATGCATGTACGCCAATGATAGAGCTTTCCTTTACCCCTTTAGCTCTCGCCGTTCGAACATAATCAGCTTGAATTACTTCCAACATCGAGGAACGGCTCATCCTGGCGATCATCGCAGCTGAACCCGTTCCTAATGTAATAGCGGGAAGGATTAACTGCTGCATTCCTTCCACCGTCCAAAACGGTGCATCCAATCCTCCAACCGGCAATAGTTGCAAGTTGACGGCGAATACGAGAATCAAGATAGAGCCTAGCCAGAAGTTAGGAATCGAAATTCCCCCTAAGGAAAAAACAGTACTGAATACGTCAAGCCATGAATTTTGTTTTAGTGCGGAGATAATACCGGTTATTAATCCAATCACAACTGCGACAACGATACTTGCAATCGCTAAATTCAATGTATTCGGAAATCTTAATGCAATCGCTTCTGACACCGATTGTTTTGTCTGATAGGAATAACCAAGATCACCTTGTAAGACATTTTTTAAATAATCCCAATACTGCACAAGAAAAGGTTTATTCAACCCTAAACTTTCTTGAACCGCGGCAATATCGGAAGCAGTTGCAGTTGGTCCTGCTATGATAGAAGCTGGATCACCTGGTGCCAAATGCATACTAGCAAAAACTAAGAAAGATATTCCAATAAGTAATAGTACAAGCTGAAATAACCTTCTAATAATCATGGAGATCAATCATCTCACCTTCCCCTCTTTGTAAAAATATCCAATTTTAGCTTTCAGAAGGAAATCAAATCACTTTATTTGATTAACAAACGAAAGAAAATAATTAATATTCATGATTATAAGACAGTTATAAACAGAATTCTAGTCATTTTTCTAAAAAATTTAATAATTATATATATTCTGTATTTACAGAAAACAAAAGAATCCTTTCATACCTCTAATATTTATTTTTTCGAAATAATAATATATTTTTCACAAAGTATTGAGGGGAAATTACTAGAGAGCATGTGAGGTGAATTCTTTTAATAATCATTATTTTTTCAGTATTTTTATACTACTGTTATTTTCTTATAGTAATTTAGTTGCTTGAATCCCTTCAGATTTAGTAGGGATGTAAAAAGATCAATATTATTTCAATAAAGTACATACACTTATATTTTTTGTTGGAGATTTTTTTTAATTTGTAAATTTCCCGGAGAGAATCGATGAGGTTTCCAATAATTCACAATATAGCTATTTAAGAAGGTCGATTTGCTAGGAAGGTTTGGTAATGTCAAGACATGTAATTTCATTTATATGAATTGGTGTGTAGGAAGGTTTGTAGTAATTATCTATTATCCTCCGCTTTTCGTCAGGAAGCGGAGGACAATAGACAAGTAGAAGAAAGCAATATTTCTTTTCTTCTTAAGGCGCAAAATCAATTTGACCAGTAAACAAGAGGATAAAAATGATAATCCAAAATACAAACAAAGAACAGGAAAATATGAAAGATATAATAGGGATTACCTTTTTCTCTGTCTTCTTCACCATCGCAATGATTGATAATAGGATCCCTGTACCCGTAAGAATAAATGTAATATAATCACCAACCGCATTTCCGTTATTAGCTATTCTTGTCGGTGTGACAAAAACAATAAAGACGCAAATAATACCAATGGCAAGAGCAATATAACTAATTATACTGTGCTTTTTTGGTGTATTAATTTTATTTTCCAAATATAAACAACCTTTCTAATTTTTATAATACATATTTATTTTATCATGATTTTCCTTAATTATGGAAATTAATTTGGATAGGTTGATTAAAAGAGGGCGATAAAATACCAAACAAAAGATTAACATAATAAATTTGATCTTTGTTTGGTATTTGCATCAAATTTTTAAACCATTTCTACTTTTAAACCTTCTTAAAAGAATATGGCTTTCTACTCTTGTGATGCCTTCTAAGGAATATAATTCGTTGTTTGTAAAGCTTTCTAGTGCTTCGAAGTCTTCGACGAGAACGTGCATATGTAAGGTGCTTGGCCCCGTCATTTGATAGCAGCTGGCCACCACAGGATTTTCCGCTAGTGTTTGAGCTACTTGAATGAGGGAAGCTGGCTCGCAGTCTACTTCAAAAAAAGCAGAAACTGTTTTGCCTACTTTTTCCGAATTGATTACAGCACTGAATTTTTCAATCACTCCATTTTCGATTAGTTGGCTGACTCGCTCTCTTATAGCCACGCGGGATAATTGCAGCTCTTTGCCAATTTCCACATAGGAAAGTCTGCCATTTGCTGTTAGTAATTCTAATATTTTTTTATCTATTGCATCTAATTTCATTTAATCACCACGCATCTTCTCTTTATAAAATATGTTTCATTATAGCTTGTAGATAGGAAATAAGAAAGTATTCTTTAGAATTTTCAAACTTTCTAAAGTAAACGACAATCACGAATGGAATATTTAGTTGAATTGTCTATTGACTTGGGGGGATAACGAATTTTCTTGTGTTATATCAACATATAGAATAAAGCCTGCAATGTAATCACTGCAGGCTTTATCCATTATTATTGAGCTTCAATCAGGCCGTATTTCCCATCTTTCCGTTTATAGACGATATTGGTGTTGTTAGTTTCTGCGTCTGTATAAACGAAAAAGTTATGGCCTAGTAAATCCATTTGCAGGATTGCTTCTTCACTATCCATTGGTTTTAGATTGAAGCGTTTTTGGCGGACAATTTCTAGCTCCTGTTCTTCTTCCTCCACATTTGGTGTGCTTTCGTAAGAACCAAATAGTTCATTCAGATTTCCTTTTTCTCTATGCTTACGATTTACTTTTGTTTTATGTTTTCTTATTTGTCTTTCTAATTTATCAGAGATTAAATCAATAGCTGCATACATATCCATATGATCTTCTTCTGCACGTAACAGCAACTGGGACATTGGAATTGTAACCTCTACCTTGGATGTTTTATCATTGTACGTTTTTAAATTCACATTTACTTGTGCATCTGGTGATTCAGAAAAATATCTTTCTAATTTAGAGATTTTCTTTTCGACATACTCTCTAATTGCTGGAGTTACCTCAATGTTTTCTCCTCTAATGTTGAAATTCATAAGTTACTCCTCCTTTATAGTTTCCAGTGCAAGTCTTATTTTTTCCTTATAGTAAATGAAAATATACCATATAAGGAATTATTTTGACTATACTATCTATTTCTATCATACCCTGGCAAAATCCTGCTAAAACGATAAGAAATTTCGACAAAATTGTGAACTTTTTAAATACAAACGCTTACTATTATTCTATCAAAAATTATTTTCAACAAATTTTTATGTTAGAAAATGTTTCAAATCGATTAACAGCGGTTATATATACACCATAATCAAAACGTTTAGCTCGTACGAAAATAAAGTGACTGATTACCACCTAGTAAAAAGAAGTAGTTCTTTGAAAAAAGAAGATAGGCAAGTGTTAGTATAACCAGTATTTTCTATTTCAAAAGTAGAGGCTATTGAAGTTAAATATCTATACAAAGATTCTCCCTTTTGAAAAACATTTCGACATAATCTATGAGAAGAAGCCTATATTCCTAACAATAGATGGAATTATGAGTATTACTTATTCGGTCGGTGTCGAGTTTTAGCGAAATTAATCAAAATATTTTTACAATTCAATGTTTTATATTTGCTACAATGAACACATTAAGAATTTAACCTGGAGGTAAAAGAATGAGTGAAGCAATTTTACAGAATCAGCCTGAATTAGAACTAAAGGAAATGGAAGAGGAAGAGTACTATTACAAGTTGTGGGAAGACGATCGTTTATAGGCCGAAATAGATCTACTTGATAAGAAAGGAAAGAACATTTGCTTTTTTAAGAAGTGTTCTTAAAATTTGAAATCTCCCTGGTAAAATAAGTAATAAATTACTTTCTTTTGAATTTCTAACAAATGAACTTTGATAACGCATACTGGAGGGATCTATTTTGAATAAAAAATGTATTGCAATGCTATTGGCTGGCGGAAGAGGGACAAGACTAAAAAAACTAACAGAAGAATTAGCAAAACCGGCAGTACCCTTTGGGGGAAAATACCGTATTGTTGATTTTACATTAAGTAATTGCCGTAATTCAGGAATAGATACTGTTGGTGTATTAACACAATATCAGCCGCATGTACTGCAAAATTACATTAAAGACGGAAAAGATTGGGATTTGGACAGCAGAGATGGCGGACTAAGCATCCTCCCTCCATACCAATGTGGTACAGAAGAACGCTGGTATGATGGTACAGCCCATGCTATCTATCAAAATATATCCTATATTGACCAGTATAACCCGGATTATGTTCTCGTTATTTCTGGTGACCATATTTACAAAATGGATTATAATTTAATGCTGCAGCAGCATATCAAAACAGGGGCAGATGCAACAATTTCTGTTACGGAGGTTCCTTGGGAGGAAGCAAATCGTTTCGGTATTATGAACACAGATGGCACCAATAATCGAATCGTCGACTTTGAAGAAAAACCATCTAATCCTAAATCAAATCTAGCTTCCATGGGTGTATATATTTTCAAATGGAAAACGCTTAAATCCTATCTACAAAAAGAAGAAAAGAACGAATTATCTTCTAAGGACTTTGGAAAAGATATTATTCCTGCCATGCTGACAGATAACCGCAAACTACATGCTTACACATTTAAAGGTTATTGGAAGGACGTTGGGACAATCGACAGCTTCTGGGAAGCAAATATGGACTTATTATCAAAGGAAAGCAATATCTTTCTAAATGACAAAGACTGGACCGTATTTACCCACGAACAGTGCTACGCCCCGTCCTATATCGAATCTTCCGCTACCGTAAATCGCTCCATTATCAGTGAAGGCTGCGAAATTTATGGAACTGTTGAAAACTCTGTTATCTTCAATGATGTCATTATCGGAAAAGGAGCAATCGTCAAAGATTCCGTACTCCTACCTGGAACCGTTATCGGCGAAAATGCTGTCATTGAAAAAAGCGTAACAGCATGCAATGTAACAGTGGGAGATCACAGCATTATTGCACCAAAGGACGCTGATTCAGAAATTATTTTGATCGGTGAAAGTATTGAGAATAAACAGACCCGTGTTGGGTTGTCTAGAGTGATTTGAATATAATATTAAATAAAAAGATTGTTGCCTTAATTGGCAACAACCTTTTTATTTTTTCTTATCATAAAACATACCATCTATAGAGATATTTCCACCATACGGATCATTATATTGATTAATCCTTTTCTTTCTCACTTGCTGCTGCTTTAAATCTGTTTTTATTTTCCCTTGCAAAGAAACCATCTTGTCATTCAGAAGTTTCTCTGAAGCTATCATTTCCTTTTTATCTGCTTCATTAATCTTCGGCCATAAAGGAAGCTGATTTAATAGTTCTTCCCTCTTCTCTAATAACTCATTTATTTCCTTTATAACAGCTTCTCTTTCCTCTATCGTTCCTTCCTCTATCATAAGAAGTCCAAGCAGCTTTTTCGTACACTCTTTATAGTCAGTTAATAGACTCATTATGCTAATCCATTGGAAGGTCCAATATCTTTTTTCGCTATTTTTATTACTTCCTTCCAAGTATCACGAAATTCGATAACATAACCTTCGACTTCATTTAATATATTAATATCATTCTTAGTATTAGCTTCCACTAACCTTCTGTAAATATAATCGTACATTTGGAGCATATTTTTAGAAATATCGATCTCTAAATTTAATGTAATCATCAACTCATTAATAATATTTTGTGCTTTACCCAGATTTTCATTTCGTTTTTCAATATTTTTATCCTCAATAGCTCTTTTCGCTAATGTAATAAATTTCAAACAACCATTATACAGCATAAGAGTCAAATCACCGGGAGACGAAGTATTGACTGCATTCTGCTTATAGGTTTGGTATGGTTGATTAACTGCCATCTACTTACTCACCCCTAAGTTATTATTATCCATTTTGTGCAAAAAAGCCTGTTAATTGCGAAGATTGATTATTTAATTTTTGTATAGCCTTTTCCATTGCGTTATACTGTGCCCAATAACGATCTTCTATTTGCTTTAATCGATATTCCATTGATTCAATATTATCATCAATTCGCAGCATATCTTTACCAATGGTATAATTATATTCCGTTTTAAACGTATTACCAGCTTTTTCTTCAATTTGTTTCATTGTATCTGATATATCCGTTCTTAACCTTCTCGCTAATCCTTGTTGATCAGTTGTTGGGCCATCCGCCATAAATAACTGGTATACCGCTTCTGGATTATCTTCGATTGCTGCTTTTAATTTATCTTCATTAATTTCTAGCTTACCACGTTCTAAATAGTCCTTCGAAGTAGTGATCCCAATTTCAGCCAACTGATTATATTTTTCAATTGTTTTTGTTTTATCATTAACTGTTACAGACGCATATAAGGAGTTTCTCATTTTATTTAAACCAGAGGTTAAAAGGGGATCTCTCTTCAGTAAGCCACTTTTCGCCTTTTCCTCCCATTGCTCAATCTCCTTTTCACCCATTGCCGCCTTCTGTTCTTCTGTAAGAGGCTGAAAAGCTGAATAACGCTGAGCAGTAAGTTCTGTATTAACAGCACCGATTGTTTCATTATATTTATCTACAAAAGATTTTATCGTATCAAAAATACTATCTGTATCAGTTTGAATATTTACATTCACACTTTCACCAGCAGTAGTATTTTTATTTAAATTAAAGGTAACATCGTTCATTGTAAAGGTATTGGATTTTCTAGTAGTTTTTAAACCATTAATAGTGAATTCAGCATCAGACCCAGCAGTTTTTTCAGTTAAATTCAGAGTTTTAGTAAAAAATTCTGCATCCTTTCCCAAAAACTCAATTTCTTCTGCTCCATTATTTAGTATACCAGTATCTGTGCGTTGGGCGACTACTTTATCTGTACCAGTGTCATAAAACATACTGATCCCGACATTAGAACTGTTAATTTTACTAAACATACTATTTAATGAAGTGGAGCCATCAATTTTAAAACTTTGCTTATTCTTTGTACCATCTTCATTTGTTGTTTGAATATCAAACTCAATATAGCTGTTCTTCTTAAGATTGTCCCCACTCACTGTTACCGTGCTATTTTCTGGAAGAATTTCACCAAATGTCATTTTTCCAGTGGCTGGATTAACATATACAGTATCAGCTGCTCTAGTGCCTTTTTCTGGAGCATCTCCTTCTATCAGCTGAACTTTAAACGTTTTATCGGTCCCTCCTGTGACAGTTATTGAATCAGGAAATCCAGATAAGGAAGTACCACCTAGATATATTTCGTCTCCTTGTCCTGTTAAAGTCTGTGAAAAACTTTCTCCCTTCCATTGAATTCCTGAGTCATCAGAGAGTTTGCTTTGCTGGGAAAGTAAACTCTTGGTAGGATCTAACGTACTATTACTAATTTTATTTGCACTTTGTACTTTAGCGGACTTTGCCATTACAACATCGGAGATATTATAGGAAACATTCCCCGCATTCGCTTTTGCACTTACTGATACTATATCCTTGTTCGAAGAAACAGCAGTTCTTTTCATCATATTTGATTGTTTGGAAATACCTTCAAATATAAATGTATCGAACTCTTTTAATTTTGCATTCATTGTTCGGTAATTATCACGTTGCCATTCTAAAATTTGCTTTTGTTGTTTTAGTTTGTCTAGGGGCATACGCTGCACTTTCATTAATGAATCGACAATCGATTGTGTGTCAAGTCCACTGGCAAGACCGGTGAATTTTATTGAATTTACACTCATTATAAATCCTCCTGTAATTTAAAGCTTTTTATCGATAAATATTCCGATAAACTCTGTCATTTTTGCATAGATGTCTAAAAGTTCTTTAGATGGAATTTCTCTTATAACCTTCTCTGTAGCTTTATCAACGACTTCTATATAATAGCGTTCTGTTTCATCATGGACCTTAAAATTTATAGAAGTATAATGTGGCTTTAAAAATTCATTGATACTCGTTACTATTTCTTCCGCTTTCTCTTTTTTCAGAATGTTAGTCGATTCTTCTGAAAGAGTATCCACCAATTTAGTGTAGTCCCTATTATTTAAGCTAATTTCATTATCATTTCTGGTTGAGTTCACTAAGTTAGATATAGTCGATTGTTGTTGATTCATCTCCAATTTCATCCATATAACAGCTCCTCTATCAGATCCTTTAATTTTTATATCGGATACTCTAAACATTTATTAACAAAAAGTTATTTCAATTGTAAATAAAATGGGATAAATAAGGAAAATTACCTTTCTTTCGAAAAATAGCCTATTACTTTCTGCACTGCTTTTATTACAGATTGCACATCTTCCTCTGTCATTTTCGGAAATAAAGGAAGTGTAATCGCTTCTTCATAGTAGAGTTCAGCGTTAGGACAAATTCCCTTCTTATATCCTAAGTTTCGGTAATAAGCTAAAGTATGGACTGGGATATAATGAACATGCACACCTATATTTTCAGCACGTAAAGCTTCAAATATTGTCTTTCTATCTACCCTTAAACTCTCTAATCGCAATCGAAGCATGTATAAATGCCAACTTGATTCACCAGCTGCCTCTTGAAAAGGTACCACTACATTCGGAATGTTATGAAAAGCAACTGTATATTGATTAGCAATCTCTCTGCGTCTTTTCACAAAACTATCAAGTCTTTTTAATTGGGAACATCCAAGACTAGCTTGTATATCTGTCATTCGGTAGTTCATACCTAAATCAACCATTTCATAGCTCCATGGTCCCTCATCCCCTTTTAAAGTATCCTTCGTGATGCCATGTGACCGAAATAATCGAAGTTTTTTTGCATATTCTTCTGAATTAGTGACAATAATGCCACCTTCACCTGTCGTTATATGCTTAACAGGATGAAAGCTGAACATCGTCATATCAGCTTGAGAGCCAACCTTTTCTCCTTTATAAGAAGCGCCAATCGAATGTGCACCGTCTTCTATAAAAACTAAATGATGCTTTTTACATAACGCTTTAATTCCATCTAAATCCGCCGGCTGTCCTGTATAATCTACAGCAATAATTGCCTTTGTTTTAGAGGTAATCAGTTTCTCGATATTAATTGGGTCAATATTATAAGTTTGTTTATCAATATCCGCAAAAACTGGTTTTCCTCCCATATAAAGAACACAGTTGGCGGACGCTGCAAATGTCATTGGGGTCGTAATGACTTCATCTCCATTATCTATGCCAGCTGCATAACAAGCACCATGCAGAGCAGCTGTGCCATTTATAAAAGCAACGGCATATTTTGTGCCGACATATTCTGCTATCGCTTGTTCAAATTGATCAATTTTAGGACCCTGTGTTAAATAAGGACTTTGCAATGTTTCTACAACTGCCTGTACATCTTCTTCTGTAATCCATTGTTGGCCATATGACAGAAACTCCTGTCTTACTGGTTGGCCTCCATACAATGCTAATTCCATTTCATTTTCCTCCTTTGGAAAAAAGCCACCTTACATCAGGTGACTTTTAATCCATTCTTCCGTTTCTCTTAATCCTGCTTCTAAGGTATACTTAGGGCTCCAATTTAATAATTGTTTTGCCTTATCATAATTGCATAAAAGCTTTTGAATCTCACTTTGCGGATGAATATGTTCAATGTGTTTAATACGGTCCGAATCTCCAACAATTTTAAGGGCCAGTTCATTGATAGAAACGTCTCTTCCTAAGCCAGCATTTACAATTTCTCCGTTTACAGCATCTGAATATCCAGCATTCACAACAAATTCTGCACAATCTTCCACATATAATAAATCTCTTGTTTGCGTTCCCTCACCATATATATGAAGCTGCTCTCCAGCTATTTTTTTCTTCAGAAAAATAGCTACTACGCCACCTTCTCCTCCAGTTTTCTGAAAAGGTCCATATGTATTAAACGGACGGATTACAACAGTTGGCAAACCGTAAGCATGATAATAAGACAATACCATATTTTCCGCTGCAATTTTACTTCCTGCATAAGGAGAAGCTGGTTTAATTGCATGCTGTTCTGTAATCCCTGTTTCATCGGTACATTGATCATACACCATACATGTACTCATAAACACAACCTTTGTGTTGGTTTTTCTACACTGTTCCAATACATAGAAAGTCCCGATAGTATCGTTGTTAAAAGTTGTTCGAGGATCATCAATCGAATCTTGGACATTAATCGATGCTCCAAGATGATAGCAAATATCAAAGGATGTTTTAGCAAACAATTTCTCTAGCAATGCCTCATCCTTAATATCGCCAATAATGAATTCCTCCAGTTGATCTTTAAATTCCTCAATATTTTTCTCACTGCCATTGGATAAATCATCTAAAATCCAGACTTTATGTCCATCTGCCAGCAACTTCTTTGCCACAGCTCTGCCAATAAAGCCTGCTCCGCCTGTTAATAGAATATTCTTCAACTTTAATCCTCCTACTGAATTGCTTTACCTTGCTTTTAAGCTTAAAACATGAACCACATTATAATAAGATCCAATATTTTTTATCATAAACTTGTTCTTAAATAGATTATAAGATAGTAATTCGCCCTTTATTTGAAACAATCCCAAGATAATGGTGTCCCTTTTTTAAAGGACTTCTGAAATTTCATCCCTAATGTCCGTTCAAAATATTTAGGCGACAATCCTTTACCTGGACGGATAGATCGAACATTTTCAGTAGTAACTAGCTCTCCTTCTTCTACATCCTTAACAATGTAAAGAGAACGTCGATGTTCTAAAGAGGCGGATTCATCTTTTGTTGTTCCATAAGTAACTTTTCCTAAACTTTTCCATGCTCGCTTACTATCTTCCACTAGTACTTTCATTTCTTGCGGTTCCATGGAAAAAGTAGAGTCTACTCCACCATCAGACCGTAATGTTGTAAAATGCTTTTCTATTACGGTTGCTCCTAATGCTACGCTAGCAACAGAGACACCTACACCTAACGTATGATCTGACAAACCAACCTCACATTTAAAAAGCTCTTTCATATGTGGAATTGTTCTAATATTCGTATTTTCCGGGGAAGAAGGATAAGTACTTGTACACTTCAATAATATTAAATCCTCACACCCTGCTTCTCTCGCGGCACGCACGGCCTCATCAATTTCAGCGATGCTAGCCATTCCAGTAGAAATAATAACTGGTTTGCCTGTCGAAGCGACTTTCTTGATAAGAGGAATGTCGACATTTTCAAAAGACGCAATTTTATATGCAGGAACATTTAATGTTTCTAAAAAGTCAACCGCACTTTCATCAAAAGGAGAACTAAAAGCTAATATACCTAACTCCTCGCATTTCTTAAAAATTTGTTCATGCCATTCCCAAGGAGTATAGGCTTCTTTATATAATTTATAGAGTGAACTTCCCTTCCATAAATTATTGTCATTCTCAATAAAAAACTCCCCTTCATCAATATCCAAGGTCATTGTATCTGCTGTATAGGTTTGCAACTTAATTGCATCAACACCTGCTTCCGCAGCTTTTTCAACAATTTGTAATGCTCTTTCCAATGATTGATTATGATTTCCAGACATCTCTGCGATAATAAAGGGAGGATGGTTCTCTCCAATTAATCGATTTCCAATACGTATCTCTTTCATTTGTACCCTCTTTTAATATTTATTTATTAATTTCTAGTTCAGTAATGTATCTAAGAATTATTCCTCTACAAGCATACTTGATAAAGGTTAAGTGATTTGTCTTTAATTGGGTATAAACATTTTATCACTTTTATCAGGAATCCTACCATATTCTTCTCTACACGGTGAATTTCACTTCTTTATTACTAACTTACTTAACAAATGTATCACTAACAAAACGAACCATTTTTACTCCAGTTTTTGCGGGAACAAAGGAATAATCATTAATATTCATTCCCTCTGACTCTAATAAAAACCAACGGAAACTGTCTAACCCTGCATTTATACTTAACGTACTAGCTCCGCCAAATCTAGCATTGCACTCTATTATGTGATAATTTTCTTTCTCGTCTTTTATAACCTGCAAAACAACATGTCCATATAAATTTAATTTTTCTACTAATCCTTTTGCTAACTCTTCTAAGCGTTGATCTTGAATGGTTGTAGTAATTTGAGATTCCCCATTTACTACTAAGTCTCTTGTTCTACATATAACTCCCTTAGCCTTTCCATTTTTGCCAACATATAAATCTATGCTTATTTCTTTCCCTTCTATATAGGGCTGATAGATTGGCTCCATTAATTTTTCTGCATGCAATTTGGCATTTTCCTCATTTAAATTTATTCCGATATTTTGCGAACCTGCACCAAATCTTTCTTTCACCACATAAGAACTTGCTTTAACTTGATCAATTGACAAAGCAGTCGGAATAACAGGTAGGTTGAATGACTCTAACTCCTTAGCAAAAGTTAATTTATCTAAAGAAGCAGCAATTCCCTTTTCATCTGATACCATAACGTGTACACCCGCTGCTGCTAATTGGTCTTTATTACGCGCAAACCATAATAATTCGCCATCACGTGTCGGAATAATATATTTAATTGTATTTTCCTTACAATAACGCAACAGCTCATCAACAGTTAAATCAGAAAGTAATGGCATATGCCAAAAATCATCAGTAAAATATGCTGCCATGCTATTCTCGTTACCATCTGCACTTATTATTTTGCTATCCCAACCTAACTTTTGAACAGCTTTTCTAACTGCTTCTATTAAAGGTATTTTTTTAGAGGCACTGGTAATTAAAATATTTCCAAATGCTCCGGTATCTTCCTTCTGTTTCTCCACTTGTTTCTTTTCGAAAGCAATTAATTCTGGAATCATATCCTCTACTTGTTTTTCAGGCATCCAGCCAGTATATTGTTTTAACTTTGTTACATCAGCTTGAGAGGCTTCATAAAGGATATCACTTTCTTCTTCCGAATAATTCATATCAGGGAAATGCTGTTTTAAAACAGCTACTACATCTGATACTTTTCGTGCGTTTCCATTACCAAGGTTCACAATACCACTTGCATCGCTAACAGCAAGCCTTAAAAGTCCTTCTGCCACTTCTCCTGCATAAATATAGTCAAACATGCCTTCTTTTCGATAGACTTTGATTGGCTCCTTATTTAATAGAGCTCTAATCCATCTTGAAATGATGTCACGAGAATTCTTTCCATAAACTCGATAAATTCGAGCATTAACCGAACTAAAAGAAACCTGATTGAACCCTTCTAAAAAGCGCAGTTCAATTTCATGCATTAATTTAGCCACACCTGTCAGATTCCGTGGATAGATAGGGTCACTTTCTTTTAACAATGTTGGCACGGAAGCCGGCTGATTAAATTGATATAAATCAGGATTATAAATTAAGTAACTAGATGCAAAAACTACTCTTTTCAGATTAGGATTATCTTTTAAACAATCCATTAAATGATGGCCTAATTTTACATTATGCTGATCATTCTCACTCCAGAATTCATATGTTTCCACCGATCTTTCAAACGTTGCCGCTAAATGAAAGAAATATTCCGGATCAAAAGCATCCAGTTCTTCTTTTGTTATGTAGTTTAAATCTCCTTGCCAGTATTTAATATTTTCAGACCATTCTGCTGGCTTGGATTTTAAATCTCCTACAAGAATTTCTGCACCTAATTGGTGAAGCTTAGAAACTAATTCCCTTCCAATAACTCCTGCACCACCGCTAACAAAAACACGCTTGCCTTTAAGCATGATTAACACTCCTTACTTAATAAACATCCATGTAGTAATGAATCGACAAATTCATTTTTTATTACAACATGCTGCTTCATTCTTCCCTCAAATTCAAACCCATTCGCTTCTAAAATCCCCACATGAAATGGTCGTATATCATACGTTTCTGTGAATAAACGATTAAATTTTAACTGCTGTTTCGCTATTCTTTTTAAAAAGTTTAAGAAATACTGAAAATCTTTTTCATACAGTTGATTATTTTTTACTCGGTTAGGATTAACTAAAAAGGATACTTCTGCTCGTTTAGCCTCCCAATCAATATTTGTCAGTCCTCCATATCCGATTAACTCTTTATTATAAAAATAACTAAAAAGCAATTGTTTAGGTTCTTCTTCCCCAAAAAGCGGGATCACTACTTTTTGGTAATACAAAACTTGTCCTTCATCTGTTATTGGCTGCTTTTGTCTTAATACATCCATTTGTTTATTTCGATATTCCTTTATCTTCATCATATCTTCTCGTCTAAGCGGCTCTATATGATAATTATCCTGCTCTAGAATATTCTCCTTCAGGCACTTATATTGATAGGATTTACTTACCATGCTGTCCAACCACCATCCACACATAGATTATGTCCTGTTACAAAAGAAGAAGCATCTGATGCGAGATAAGCAACCGCCCCTTTCAATTCTTCCGGTCTCCCTACTCTGTTCAATGGATTCTTCCTAGCTAGCTGTTCTACAAATTCTCCATTCTTCAGTACTTCAGGTTTTGGAAAAGGGCCTGGCGAAATGGAATTAGCTCTAATTCCTTCCTTGCCATAATGACTTGCTATATATTTTGTAAATTGGATAATAGCTGCTTTGCCAGCACCATAATTGGGCGGATTATTTTGGCCACTGTCCCCATAAATTTCTGGATTTGGCGATACTACTCCATACATAGAGGAAATATTAATAATATTTCCAGAGCCTTGGGCAACCATATAGGGCAAAATACTATTCGTCAGGCGAAAGGCCTGATTAATTGTTCCATCAATACCCACTTCCCACATCTTGTCAGTCATGGATTCAATCTTCCCTGTTGATCCATATGAAGCATTATTAATCAGAATATCAACCTTTTCAAACTCTTTCAGAGCTACTTCAACACAATTAGTAATAGAATCTCTATTTGAAACGTCTAAATAGATAGGTAGGCAAATAACTCCATATTGATTCATTAATTTTTCCGCTAGCAGCTTATTATTTTCTTGGTTTCTGCCTGCCAATATTACATTGGCACCTGACTCTGCAAGACTTTCAGAAATGGTGGAGCCTAAATGCCCACTGGCACCAGTTATAAGAGCGGTTTTATGTTTTAAAGAGAATAACTCCTTCAACGATTTCAATACTAATCCCTCCATTTTGACGGATTTATTATATTTTCAGGAATATCTCTAAAGGATATATTAATTTCATCCATAATTGAAGAGGAGAGCGTAGGCAATTCACTAATGCGTATGTTTTCTCTCAACTGGTCCAAAGATTCACATCCAACAATCATTTTATCCACATAAGAATTGTCTCTTATAAAGAGAAAAGCGAGTTCACTTATCTTCAATTTCTCCCTTGCCGCAATTTTTTTTAATTTTAGTAAATACGGAGAGGCAGCTTTTAAAGAATTGGGCAGCTCCTGTTCCTCTAAAAATAATAGCCCCTGCAAATAAACGCTTCTCACATGGATTTCAATTTTATTATTACTTAATTCTTGTAGAAGTCCCTCATTTATTAAACGAAGATCAAAAACATTCATTGGCACTTGAATGATGTCAAAAACCCCTAACTCTATTACTCTTTTCACCTGCTCAGGTGAATAAATAGAAATTCCCATTTTATTAATGTGATACTTTTCTTTCAGGTTTTCAATCCATTCACAATCTTTGTTCGTTAATTTTTCCAAAACATTTGCATCATGGAATAACACACCATATAGCTTTTCTATCCCTAATTTGTTCTGTGATGCTTTTATAGATTTTTCTATTTCCTCAATATTATTTTCGTTCATAGAAGGAATTTTAGTAATAATATTTAACGATTCATCCATTTCTTCTTTTAAAAATGATCCTATTATTTCTTCACTTTGCCCATATCCAGGTGCAGTGTCAATTGTCTTAATTCCGTGTTTTACAGCATAATTTAAGATTTCTGCTGCTTTTTGCTTATCAGGTTGACCAATTCGGTTTGCAATCCCATATACCTGCCCTAACTGAACCGTTCCTAAGGCTAATTTCTTTTGCGTGTGATTCATCTTATTTCACCTTTTTTTGTTCAATATGTTGATTTATCATAGTTAATTCTTTATTTCCCTGTAGATAGTTTAGAATATCCTCTGTAGAGATAAATTTATTATCTGCAAAATGCGTCGCAATAACGGATAAGAGTTGATAATCCTCTTGTGTATCTAATGTTAATCTTACATCTTTGTCTAAAACATACTTAGGAATTTCCACGTTAACTTGTTTAAATAATTCTCTATTTTCATAAGCATAGTAGGTTACATGCTCTCGATGATAATCTTTCTTGCCATGGTTATAGATATAAGTCAACGCTGAGGAAGAAATAATTTCAACTCCTAATCCTAATGGAATAGGTTCCTTATATATTACAATATCTCCTTGCACTCTCTTTATCTCTTCAATAACTTCATCAGCTAGTTCATAATGAAAGAAAGGACAATCGCCAAGTGCCCTGATCACATAATCTGCTTTATATTGTTTTGCACATTCAAAATATCTAGATAATACATCTTCTTCCGAACCTTGAAATACCTCTATATCATTTTGATTACACCATTCTACAATTTGATTATCAGCTTCTTTCTCAGAAGTCGCCACAATCACTTGATCAATTCCTTTTGCTGCCTGACATCTTGAAACTGCATAATCTAACACGTTCGTATGTCCAAATGGTAATAGCACCTTGCCTGGCAATCTTGTCGATCCCATTCGCGCTTGTAGTATAGCGATAACTTTCATGTTTTCACCTGTTTCCTATCTTATTTCCATTAAGGAATAAATCTTTTTATCTGCTTCATAACCTTGATCAAGTTTTGTCTGCATATGATCTCCAATTTCTCTTACGATACGGATCGTATGGAGACCTAATTTTTTCGCCGTTACGAAATCCTTATTGGGATTATCCCCAATATATACACAGTCTTTCATATCCACCTTTAAACAATCGCTCATCCTCTGAAAAGCGAGAGGATGAGGCTTCCAAAACTCTGAACCACCTAAATCATCCGTAACAATAATAGAGGGAATTTGCTTATCTAACCCTAACGCTTTTAACTTATTCCATTGCATGGATGAATTCCCATCTGTGATAATACCAATGGGAATCTTCTTTTCCGTTAATCTCTTTAGGCATAAAACAGCGTCCTCGTATAAATGAATAGAAGGCTCATGCTTACGATATACATCTACTAGTTGCTTTACATCTACTTGAATACCATACCTGTCACAGACATGATTAAATACCTTCCCTCGTCCGTTTTGTTTCCATTCCATTATAAAATGCTCGGCCAATTCTTCTACATCGAGAAAAGGATTCACTTTTGCTAGAAAGGAAGCAACACTGTAAAATCCTGATTTTACATAATCATGCTCACAATACAAGGTATCATCCAAATCAAATATATAGGCTTTATGATTAAACATTTTAAAACTTCCTTTTTATCGTTCTGTTATCATCATTATTATTATCGGAAAAGTTTAGCGTTTATTAAACAAAAAAAGACTTGAGAATTCAAGCCTTTTTATTATTTTCGATACTGGGTTTTTAAACATTCCCATACCCGATATAGCCAATCTATATTTTTTAGTATTATAACAATATAAATAACCACATCTAATCTTTGAAAAATAGCTCCTAAAGAAATTAGAAAAAAGATTGTAAAATGATCAAATCCTGGTATAATTCCTTTACTTAAAAACCATTCCTTCCATTTGGCACGCTTCATTTTATTTCTTCTCATAAAAGGAAGTATATAATAATGAACAATAAATAAATCCCAATAGATTGTTACAATAAACAATATTTTTGCCCATAACGGTACATCTATAATTATTGCTAATGTTAAAAACAAAACTATTCTAACTAATTGATCAAAAAGTTTATCTAACTTTGCTCCTAAAGCAGAGCAATTATTAGTTAGTCTCGCTAAATTCCCATCTGCTCCATCCATAAAATGATGAAGCTGAAGAAGGATTGCACCTGTAATCCAATAGTCGAAAATAAAAAATACCGATGCGACTATTCCTAAAAAACCAGCAATAATAGTAACCATATTTGGTGTTAGCTTCAAATCATAGACTATTTTTGTAAAGAACGGATCAATTACATGGGCATAATAGCGATTAATTGCATATTCGTGTTCTCTTCTTTGCTGAACAATGTATTTGTTTTTAAATACCTGATACTCTTTTGTTAAATTCATATCTTAGCTACCATTCTTTTAATAATTCATTTTCATACCCTAATGAAACGAAATGCTTTAATCTTTTAAGTCCCAACTCTGTTAATTGCTTTTCAATATCCACATAATACATACTAGCAATAATGATAAAGATTTCATCTATATTTTCATCTGCTAACACATTAGGAGTATGGATTTTCTTACCATTAACTTCCTTCCCAGACAGCTCTTTATTGTTATCTAAGAAATAAGACACAGTACCATTCAATTCCATTACTCTTTCTAGTAATCTTAAGCCACTACCACCACTACCAAATATTATAATCCTCTTATCCATTAATAACTTGTGAATAATAGCATTTTCAGGTGGAATATCATCTTTCCAGGGTGTCATTGCTAAGTACTTTTCATATTCCTTTTTAAATGGGTGATTATTTAAGAGTTGCCAAGGCTTGGATGCTTCTGTGTAATGAATGATATTGGGAAGTTCGTCTTTACTATATTTCCCTAAATATAGTAACTGACTTGTCAAATTCCATGATGGATCTAATTCTATCCAGTCGTCGTATAAAATAGCATTCATCCCATCTTGATCATGGTAGATTACCTTAGTCCTATTTTCATTAATAAATTTTATAATTCTCTTTGAGAGATTTTCTTTTCTCCATTTTGTTAAATTTATACATAGTACACCTGAATTGAAATACTTTACTCCTTTGTCCATGTTAAGTTGTTTATGCCTATTAAAATTTAGTGTTTGTACAGCTGCTAGCGCATATCCAGAAAGTTCTACATCCCAAAGATTTTTTATATCTTTATTAACTATTAGATCACTATCTAGATAGATAACCTTTTCTATTTCGTTGCTACCTATAATTTGTGGAATCAATAAACGCAAATATGCGGCTTCCGAGATATGCTTATCAGTTCTTAAATTTTTTATACCAGAAATTTCTGGCACTAAGATGTTTAATTCTACAATCGAATAAGAACTAATTAATAATTCTAGTTTTTTTTTATTTTCTTCCGTTATTCCACCATCTATTATTAAAAATTGTAGTCTAAAAAGAGATCTAGTATTAAAAATTAATGATTGAATCATGACGCCCATATGCTTTACATACTTATTATCTGCCGCTGCGACAATGGTAATCACATAAATACCTCCCTAACAAAAAAATAAGACGGCATTAGTTCACAACGAAGAAGTCGATACCACTCTGATATCCCATCTTCTGTAATTCTTTAGCTATTTCAAACCTACCTAAAGAAGATGCAACTAAAACTTTAATTCTCTTTTGATTAATAATAGAGGGGGAATAAACCTTTTTATCAGATATAACTTTATCCCAATTAGCTTTATTACTATCAATAAAACCTACAACTCTCTTTGAGATAAATTCATATTTACTCAAAAGAGTTTTCCCAAAACTTCCTGCTCCCCAAATATAAACAGGGCTATTCCCATTAAGAAAATTCTCAAGATCCTTCCTTTTAATCTCTATTATGGATTCTAATATTTTGTCGTGTTCTCTTACTGTTGTTGAGTCGGAAGAAACACGAATATTAACAAGTTTCTTATTTATTTTAGCAAAGTTAAATCCTAATTTATTCATATGATAAATCAAATAATAATCTTCTGCTATCTGGAAAGAAGGGTATCCTACTTGCTTTATATGATCTGTTCTCCCCATTAAACTACCGTGAATAAAACAATTGTACCAATTGATTTTTTCCTTTAAATCTTGTTTATCAATAATATTATTTTGATGAATCTCATAAAAATGTTTTAAATATTTATATCGACTTGAATCTAGAATTCTCTCATTGTCAGGAAAATAATTGATTAAGGATCCTACCATAGAGATATCTGAGTTCGCTTTAAGAAACTCTATCTGTAACTTAAATCTATCCTTATGAAATAAGTCATCCGCGTCTGCTTTTACAATGTACTTAGTTTCAATTAATGATAACCCTTTCTGTAAGGTTACCCCCACTCCAACGTTTTTTTCCAAACTATATACATTGATTCTTTTATCCTTCTCAGCATAATACTCAATAATATTTTGTGTTCTATCTGTTGATCCATCATTTATTATTAGGAATTTAAAATTTTGATAAGACTGATTTAGCACACTATTTATTGTTTCTTTAATATACTTTTCTCCATTGTATACTGTCATTAAGACAGTTAATTCAACAGTATTCAATTAATATAGCTCCTTAATATAATTCTGTAACAAAATAATTGATGTTATATCAATATTGGTTTCTTAGGTTTTCGTTTAAACTAATTGATTGTAGTTATTCAGATGAATGTTCCATAGTTTCACTTAATTAACTGCAAAAAATAATTACGTTTATTTATTCTGTGAGAAAATCCTCTATGGTAAAAATACTACTTGCTTCCAAGTTATACTCTTTTATCAAGGTATCTTTAATATCAAATCTAGATTCTGACAATACTGTAATTATTATATGGCAAGAAGATAATGTTGAATCTATTTGAAATGGATTTCTAATTACAACTCCGTCAAGTTCCTTTTTATCTATGTTCTCATTATTATCAAGAAAATTTTTTATAAATAATCCTTTGTTCTCTAATTCTTTTTTCATAAGATAACCTAACCTTTTAGTCCCAAATACCATTACATTTTTTTCATCTTTTGATACCTTACTAATTATATTATTAAGATTAATAGTTTGTTTCGGGAATAAATTACTATTTCCAAATTTACTATAAAATAAATCAAATAAATTTCTATCATATATTTCTGATTGCTCTATTAAGCTATATAGCTTTAAAAGAACAACTCGCTCAAATTCCTTTTGATTAAAATAATTAGAACTTTTATTTCCATTTAATAATTGCTCACACCAATCGAGCAATTTATTAAAGTTAATCTTTTTTATCGGAGCGAATGATGCATATGAAAGATAATAATGTAGTTCCAATTCTTCCTTTGTTGGAGTAATACCAATCTTTGCTAACTCTTTTTTTCTTATCATGTTAGCGAAATATTGTTGTTTCTGAAAACCATTAGTGCTTATTTGATTAGGATGTCTTCTATATAAATATAAAGGTTCTGGTACACAGGACAAAATTATATCTACTGGTAGTGAAGTGTACCATTCATAATCTACTGCCGCTTCAAAAGATTCATCATGATATAGACAATTGTTTTTGATCAATTTCTCTTTTCTAAACATCATAAACGCAGGTATGCCAGGATTAAAAATTAAATTTGCTCGAATAACATTATTATCCGAACTGAATTTTATAATTCTATTTTGATTTTCATTAAATTCTTTAATCCAACAGGAAACAACATCTACATCTAGTCTTTCTTCTAAATAAGCCAACTGTCTCTCTAATCGTATAGGTGAATTTATATCATCAGAATCAGATATCGCAATATATTTTCCCTTTGCCTTGGAATAGCCAGTATTTCTAGCTGCTGCTACTCCCTTTCTCTTATTATGTTCAATCAAAACTATTCTAGGGTCCTTAATATTTTTGATAATCAATTTTGTTCTATCTGAAGAACCATCATCTACAATAAGTAGTTCAAAATTTCGATATGTTTGATTTAATAAGCTTTCTATAGTTTTTAGTATATATTTTTCTCGATTATAAACAGGCATTACAACACTAATAAGTGGTGAACTCATGATTATCTCCTTACATAACTAATTAGAAATTCCAAAAAAGAGCATATGACCGAATCAATAATTTACTAATTTGAATAACTAACCATCATTCCTGACAAAATTTGCTATTGAAGTTAAATCTTTAAAATAATTTTTATTTAAAATATATCCCTGATCAGTTAATTGTTCACTTATTTCCTCAACATACTTGCTTGCAATTATTATCACACTTTTATGCTTGATATCTCTAAGTAGAGATGGAGAATTTATATGTTTCATTAAAAAAGTATCATTCCATTTTTTCTTATCATTATCAATATAAAAGCTAACATCCAAATTATATTTATTTAACATATTGGTATAAGTTTTGGCCTTTTCTCCAGTACCAAATAAAATTATTTCCTTCTCAAACAATAGTTTTCTTTCAGGATATTTTTCGTATTCATATCCAGTTTTATCTAGATAATAAAAATATTCTTTTTTAAAAGGATGGTTATTTAAGTAATGCCATGGTTTTGATGCAGTTGTAAAATGTACGATTGAGGGGTCTTCCTTTACTTCCTCAAATGATTCAAAGTTATCAAACCCCGCATTTAAATAGTCTAATGAAAAAATTTGAGTCCTAACATTCCATGTATAATCGACTTGATGCCATTTATCATATAGAAGATAATTTAATATGCTTTGGTCATGAGCTATTAATTTTTCTGGATGACGCTTTATATATTCAAATGCTTTTCTAGTAATTTGTTCTTCTCTCCATTTATCTAAATTTATTACTAAGACACCAGCATTAAAATAAGGCGCATCTTTTGGTATATCAATTTTATCGTAACCATTGTACTCATTAAGTTTTATGGCACCAATTACAGAATCTCCTATTTCTGTATCCCATAACTCCATAATGTCTTTTCTAACAAGAATATCACTATCTAAATAGATAACTTTTTTTATATTCTCAGGAAATAACTCAGGAATCATTATTCTATAATAAGTTGCTTCAGAAATATGCCCTTCCAAGTTAGCCCCAACTAAATCCAATGAATCCAATCTTATAAATATAATCTTACTTTTATATCTTTTAATGAGATTATTTAGTGTGTTTTTACTCTTTCTATTAAGAGAATTATATATTACGGTAAAACATAAATTTTCATTTTTACCCACGTTTTCTAGTATTGAACATATGGTAGCAGATAAATGTTGGACGTAATTATTATCAACCGAGAACATAATATTCACTTTTTCCATTAACTTTTCATCTATCCTTTCTTAAAACCCATTCACAAAATATTGTATATTAAAATAAAGCCCAATTTTAAGTAGACATTTTAAAAAAGTCTAGACAATAGTTTATTTTATCTTTGAAATAATGAGGATCCTCTATTCCTAAATCCATGGTTGTTATTATGGGTGCATTAAAAGAAACGGCAGTTTCAATAACTTCTCTATTTTTCATAAACATAAATCTATTTTTATATTCTTCTACCACTTTGTACGTTGGTACCTTTTCCCAATTCATTCTAAGATTAGAAACCCAGTTTAGAATATCCAGAATTTCCTTTTCAAAAGTAGTACTTGCCCATTTTATAGCATTTTTCTTTGTTATATTCTTTCCTTTTGATTGGTAGTATAAGGGAAATAATAATGCAAATCCTGATAATAAATGCTTTAATTCATATAAATTTGATTTATTATTAACCAAGTCATTTACTCGATTTTCTATATTCTCACTTAGCAATAACAAACGGCCTGAAAAAATTGAATTCTTATCTACAAAATAACTTATTTCACTTGTTCCAAATATTGAGACACTCTCATTAAAAATTGAAGAAGGTATATTAACTTCATTATAATGATAAAGCTCATCAAATGAGACAAGCCAATGTCCATGATGCTGAGTAATATCTTTACTTTGATAAAATAGATTAAGTCTATGAAGCTCTTTTATTGTTGCCTCAAATACCTCAAAGGAAGTAAAAAACTCCTTTTTTAAAATTATTAAGTCATCAATATCAGAAAAAGCTGTGGCCGTACCATCAGCCTGACTACCATGTATTAATAAATCAAAACCCTTGGATAAAATTTGGGGATTTTCTTTAAATTCGTATCTCTGTAATGAAACAGGTATACCAGATTTTATTTTCTGATCAATTAATTCGTTGTTTTTAATTTTAAAAATATATTTTTCCTGAATTTCATTAAACAATGATTTTGTATTATAAATATCTAATAGGTATGGCTTTTGATTTATATACCCTTTAACTTTATTCCATATTGATTCAGTCTCATTTGTTTCTATAAAATCTAAAGCATTAATATAATGTTTATAATACTTAAAACCCATTTTTCTTAATTGAATTGAAATTTCTTTCTTATAAATACTTGCAATTAGAATAATAATATTATTATAATTTTCATCTTTTAGACACTCTGGACTCTTAACCTCTTTTCCATTAATAATTTCTCCTTGTTTCTTTTTATTATTATCAATATAGTAAGCAAAATTATTTTTAATTTTCTCAGCTACTGATTGCCCTCCATTGGAACTACTAAATATAATTACTTTTTTTCCATTTATAAAATTATTTAACCATTTATATTCACTACTCATACAAACTCCTGTCACACATAATAAGGAATTTCAAACATTGGTAAAGCACCAAACAATTTTCTAGCTTGGCTATATGATATATCCATTTCTTCTAGGGCTTTTTTTATCTTAATAACATATTCACTTTTCTCAGAAATAATTTCATTGTATAATTCTTTATATTTTGCCGGTAAGTAATTAATATCAAATTGACATACTTCACTTAATTTACCAATTTGAAAGTTTTCCTGAAATCTAATAATCTCCCATAAGTCATCCACAGCATTTAAGAAATAGCTAACAGTCAATTCCTTTGATAGAATTTTGCTTCTAATTTCCTCAACTTTTTTTTCTATATCTATCAAGTTAATTTCCTTACTGTTTTGTTTGAATAATATCGAATTGTTTTTTATTGAATGGAACATATTTTTTATTAACATCCCTGATTGTCGAAAATTAAACTCCGAATTTGTTCTTATTCTCCATATTCTTTTATAGAAATAATAATTCCATATTAATGTTTTTTCATATTCATAATTACCTTGTTCATAATTTAAATCTTTCCCGAATACTTTATTAAAGTTGGTAACAGTATGAAAAAGTGATAAGTATTTGAATGTTTGTTGATTAAGAAAAAGCGGATCATGACAAAAAAAGTATTCATATTTGTTCTCTTTCAAATAATGTCGGAATTTTATTTTTATTTCTTCTAATTTGCTTGGTGATTCATTAAAATATAATAAAAGATCTATGTCTGATATGGATGGTGTACTTATTGAACCAAAATTATATATACTTATGAGATTATAATTTGATTTCAAGAATCCTATTGCCTTCGCTTCAACTTTCTCATAATCCTCAATTGTATAGTGTTTAATATCATTAATAAATTTTTGGGGGAAATCACTATTTATTTTATCTGCATACAAATAATTACTTCCATTACAGAAATTTAAATTTTCGAAAAAACCTAGTTTTTTTAGTTGTTCTGCAATCTCTGGATAATATATACTTGCGACAATAATATATATGTTATCCTTTTTTTCATTAAGCAAAATGTCTGGTGCTTTAACAAAATGGTTTAAAAAAGTTCCTCCCCATTTCTTGTCATCATTATCAACAAAATACTCAACTACTATGTTATTATTTGCTAATAACCTTTTTGCATTTTCACTAGCCCCGAAAATAATTACTTTTTTTTCTTTTAGAAAATATTTCAATTGTGCCATTTTACCATACCTTTTAATATTATTTAAAACTATCTATTATAAATAATGGTCTAAATCCAATAGAGGGTTGAATTTCCGTCTTCTCTGATACATTTCTAAATCCCTGACTCCAATGTCCAACTCTTATTCTACTATTTTCATTTGCTGACTCTATTTTAAAGGAGCCATCCCCATATCTAAATTTTGAGGCTACAATTGGAGTCTCCATACACCATGAACATAAACTACTCCAATTCCATTTATGGTCACTATTACTCTCTTCACAAGATTCAATATATCTTGTCCATTCATTTTCTCTTGGATATCCCCCGAATCTAAGATTGTCAGGATATACTAATTTTCCAAACTCGTTACTGTAGCCTATTCCTCCACTTAGTATTCTAATGATACCTGATGAGTTATCAACTGTTTGATTTATACCATGAACCATACAACATCTATTTAAAACATCCCATGAAATACTATGCTGAACATTCCTATCAGCAATTAATTTGCTTTTACCATCTTCTTTATCCACCATAATAAAATAAAAATCCCCATCCGGATATGCAGAAGCTTCTGGCGGAAGGAATGATCCTGTTTCTTCGCCGAGCCCATAAAACTGTCCAACCTTGTTATATTTAGCAGCATAATGACAGCGAATTCGTTCACCGATTTTTATTGTATTTATATCTGTAACTTCGTTTACGTGAAATAATCTTCCTGTTCTCTCTATCTCCACTCCTGTAAAATAAAAATTACCTTCTCCTTTAATTACCACATGATGTTCTTTATTCTCCAAATTTGATTCTTGAAAGAGCATTTGATTTATTCTTTTTGCAAAAAGCTCCTCATTTTTATTTATATGGGTAGTAAATCTTTTAACATTACCATCTATCCTTATTTCCATATTTTTCGAACCTAGTTTACTAGTAGAGCCAAAAATCTTAAATGATGTTCCTGTAAATTTAAACTCTAATTTAGAATTCCCGTTAGAAACCATCTGTTTGACAGGATAATTAATCATTTTGCTAGGAGCATAATTTTCCTTTTTCCATTCTCCTTGAAAATCAAAAGCTCCACAATCACTTGCATAGAATTTGTAGTGCTGCTGTTTTGCATTTGTTTCAAGAAGTAAATGCACATTATATACACTTCCAATCACTTGATCCATTGTTTGTTTGCATCGATTAACATATGGAAGAAATGCATTGAGCACTAATTTTGCCTTCTGATAAATCCCCTCAGTCTTTCTAATTTCTGTGGCTCTTATAATCAATGCTTGATATTGAGTTCTATTTATTGGGAGGATGTATACTTTATAGAATTCATTATTAGTTAGTTTTTGCATTTCATTGTTCAACTGATTAATAGCTTTATCGAGTTTTCTTGCTTGTTTTTTCTCAGCTAACGCTTCAATTTCTATAAGGTATTTTAGAACTCGCCTATGCAATGTTAAATATTGCTCTATCGATTGTTCTAATAACCCTACCTTATTACTTAGAATGTTTTCAATGTAACTTGATTGTTTCTTATGCCAATCCTTTGAGACAACTTCGATTTTTAATCTTTCTTCCATTAAAAGACTTAATGGCTGATATTTAGTTCCAATGATAGCAGCTCCGCCATTTGTAGTATTTATAACTTCGATATTTTTATAGGAAGATACATAATGTTCTAAATAAGTCTTCATATTAATAAACCCTTTAGTAGACTTAATTAGATTGCCATGTACATCTTCTACCATTACAATATTTTCTTTATCCTCTTCAATCTTTTCCTTTTCATTTTCTATTTCACTTGAATAACGTTGCTCTCCTTTTAAAGCCAGGTTTTGTCCGACCAAAATGATTGGATTAGATTTTAATTCGCATGCAAGCTGCAGAGTAACTGCAGCGATAGTTGGTGCATCATTAATTCGTTTTACATATTGAGCAGAATCTCCAATATAATATGGTGTAACGGTATCCTGAGAAGTAATCATATGAAGTTTAGGTCCAGGATAGTGCTTAAGTGTTTCAAATCCCACGCTCGTCCCATAAATCATGGGGACATCAATCACATCATTTTCAAGCATTTTTGTAAATACTGAATAGTTTATTTCTTGAGGATCATAAGTGCACACAGCATCAGGAATAATCCCATTTACAATAAGTGCTTTATTAGCAGAACCAACTGCAAAAATAAATGCTGTCTTTTGCGCTTTTATTTTTCTTAAGTTTTCATATTCCTCTTCTAAAGATGGGCCAGCAGAAACAATAATTAATGGTTTATCCTTAAATACTTCTTCATACCCATTAAGTATATTGGGGCTAGATAGAGTAACTGGCAGATTAATAAGACTATTCAATGTCCATCGAGAACTATATTTATTATCAATATAATAACTTTCATATTTACGAGTAATGGCTTCCCTAAAGTGTTCCGCAAACTCCTCCGATTTTTGATTGAAGACTCTTTCATAACTTGGAAGTACTATAAGTAATATTCTCTCTTGAATATTCAATGTTAAATTAAGTAAAAATTTTTCCGAACCATCTTCTACTGTATCGATGTAGAGATTTTTTAAACGGTTTAAATCTAGTTTTTCTAACCTATTTAATTCAAGAAATCTTTTAAACACATTCGGTATTGGTTCAAACATAGAATAATTCAATTTTGGATATCTATTTAATAATTCCTCAACATGATATCCAAGTCCTACCCCATAAAATAGCACGTGATCATACTTATCTAATTCGTCCTTGTAGCGATCTATCAAAATCTCTGCTTCTCTTATTGGATCATATTTACTATGAAGATAGTAAGGACGTTTATCTATTGTTACAGAGAGCGTTGCAACTTGATCATCCTTTGTTTTAAGGATCTCTATATTCATCTCATCCTTATAATTTTCCAAAATACTAAAGGAACTACGCAAATGAGGAAATTTATTAATGATACTAGTTTGTTTATCCCCTATCATCTGAGTCTCTCCAATCATTAATTAAATTAAGTTTTCTTCCCGTATCCAAGTTTTTAATATATCCTTTGATATTACTGCCTCCTCATGTGGATGTGCTTTTTGAAACGTCGGAGTAATTAAATTTGGATAGTTCTCGCCTGTCGCACCATATGGTGGCCGAATTATATACATTTCTTCTGTTTCTAATGCAACTCGACCTTCATCCTCGGTCATTAATTCTTCATACATTTTTTCACCAGGGCGTAAGCCGATTTCTTTAATATCAACTCGATGGGAGCTGTACTGTTGTTCCATTTCATCGACAATGATTTCCACTAAATCCCGCAGGCGTATAACAGGCATTTTCAAGACAAAAACTTCTCCGCCGTAAGCTATTGCATTAGCCTTTAACATTAACGATATTGCCTGCTTAGGCGTCATCATATAACGAAGCATTTCCTTATTCGTTACAGTCAGGTAACCTTTTTCTATAATTTGCTTTTTAAATAATGGGATAACCGATCCCCTTGATCCCATTACATTACCAAATCGTACAGAACTAAAAATGGTATTTTTAGGACCCTTTTGATAGTTGGCTGCAGAAATAAGCCTTTCAGCCGTCAATTTCGTTGCTCCATAAGCATTAGTAGGGGCAATCGCTTTATCTGTACTTGTAAACAAGACTCTTTTTACACCAGCATCTAATGATGCTTGAATGACATTCTGTGTTCCGATAACATTTGTCTTTACTGCTTCAAAGGGATTATATTCACAAGCAGGCACATGTTTCATTGCTGCTAAATGAAATACAAAATCAATATCTTCCATCGCCATTAGTAATCTTTGTTGGTCTCTTACATCACCAATTAGGTATCTGATATTCGATTTATTTCCCATCTCTTGCTGCAGTTCAAATTGTTTATATTCATCCCTGCTAAATATCCGAACAACTTCCGGTTCACACTTTAAAAGTTCTATTAAAAGCTGCTTACCTATTGTTCCTGTTCCGCCAATAATTAAAATCTTTTTACGATAGTATAGATTATTATCCATTTAATTAACTCTTTTCTACTTATTTATAACCTGAAATGTCTTTTCAGTGATTGATTCAATTGATTCAAATTGTGGGAGAATTTCATAAGAAATAATATCTCCAATTAAGATGTAATCATGATTTTCAATTGCATCCAGCAGGTTAGGCAATTCAACTTCGAAATGATTAGCGACATTCAATAGATTTTCCTTATACTCATTTAACTCCGTATTCCCCATACTCTTTATCGTACTATACACCCAATTTAAACCTTCCAATAAATCTTGAAGCAATCCCCATGCTTCTTCTGTTGGAGATTGATAAAACTGCTCTGTAAGCTGCTTAATAATTGGGATGGCACGATTACTATATTGGTTTAATGATACCGTTAAATCGTTAATAAATTCATCAATTGTTTTTGTCACTAATTCTATTTTTTCAATTGTATTGATTTGCTCCATAATTTGTTCTTCAAAATCACTATAAACTTCTTTTCCATTAATAATTAAATGACTAAAGTATAATTTGTTTTTTTCTAAGTCTTCATTAATTTTTTGTATAAGTATATCTATATTTTTCACGCTATTTTCATAAATAAGTATTTCACTGGATAAATGTAATTCCATTTAGTAACCCCCAACAATGTATTCTACTTACTATATCGGTATTATTTCAAAGAGTTGAATAACAAAACAGAAGATAAATAATGGAAGGAAAGGAATCGAGGCGTTATAAAAGCAAAAAATGACTACCGAAATCCGGTAGTCATTTAAGATTATTAACCTAATAATTGTAATACTGATTGTGGACGTTGGTTAGCTTGAGCAAGCATAGATTGTGATGCTTGAGAAAGGATGTTAGACTTAGTCATTTCCATCATTTCTTTCGCCATGTCTACGTCACGTACACGAGATTCAGCAGATTGTAGGTTCTCAGCAGAGTTACCTAAGTTACTGATAGTATGCTCTAAACGGTTTTGGAATGCTCCAAGCTTAGAACGCTCAGCAGAAACTTGGTTAATAGCTGCATCGATAGTTGAAATTGCAGCAGTAGCTTTTTTATGATCACTGATATCTAGAGCATATACTGCAGCACCAGTAGCGTTACCAGCATCAGTAAGTTTATTTGCAGCACCTGAAGCAAATTTAGCATCAGAAGATTTTTCTACAAGTTCAGCACCAATAGTTGTGCCATTTTCAGTTAGAATTTTGTTTCCAGTTGTTGAAGCACCACTAGCAGATGTATATTTTTCAGTTCCATTAGTAGTCCAAGCATTTTTTTGACCAACTTTATCGGAATCACCAATTTTTGCTGTAGAATTCTCAGTTCCAGCAACACCAAGTGCTTCAGCACGCATATCGAAAATGTCTACTGTAAAGTTTTGTTGTGAGTTTGCACCAACTTGTAAATGTAAACCATTTCCACTAGCTGTATTACCAGCAGTTGCAACTCGCTCACCATCTTTTAATGCTTGTGAACCATTAAGAAGTTTCTTTTGGTTAAACTCAGTATTGTTACCAATACGGTTGATTTCAGAAGTTAATTGGTTCAATTCTTTTTGTAGCTCTTGACGGTCTTGATCTGTATTAGTATCGTTAGATGCTTGTGTAGCAAGTTCACGCATACGTTGCAGAATAGAATGCGTTTCGTTTAAAGCACCTTCAGCTGTTTGGATCAATGAAATACCATCTTGAGAATTACGTTGTGCTTGGTTTAAACCGCTGATTTGTCCACGCATTTTTTCAGAAATTGCTAGACCAGCTGCGTCGTCTCCTGCACGGTTAATACGTAAACCAGAAGATAATTTCTCCATAGATTTTGAAGCATTTACTTGGTTTGAACCCATTTGGCGATAAGTATTCATCGCTGATAAGTTATGATTGATAATCATTATTTGTTTTCCTCCCTGAATATAAATAGTTCCACATCCATGTGGTTAGCCGGTCATTTCAAAAAGTCGGCCGCCTTCTTGAATTGCCGTTCTATTAAATATATCGTCAGGGAATTATTTATGTTTAGTATATTAACAATAAAAATCTAATTATTTTTTCCTAATTGATTAGTAAGATTTTTTACGAAATCAACTGAGGCAATTCCCGCCTCATTATTCTCATTTTGGATGGCAACATAGACTTCTTTTCTATGTATTTCAACATGTTTCGGTGCTTCGATTCCGATTTTTATTTGCTCTCCTTCAATTGCTAGGATTGTTATTTCAATATCATTTGCAATTTTTATCGATTGATTTACTTTCCGTTTTAATACCAGCATTATTTAGAACCCTCCTTTTGTTCCTTGAAAAGAAAAAGTTCATGTTTGGTTTGATAATCTGAATCTACTAGTATGACTTGCTTGCCTCTTTTCAGCCTATCATTTATAACAATTGGACCTTGAAGATTAGCTGTAATGCTTTTCAGCTCTTCTTTAATGGTTAATAGAGAAAAGATAACTACTTCTTTTGTATCTTGTATTTTTAATAACTCTTTCACCTCATCGGAAATTTTCACTGCATATTCTTTAAAATACAAAAATGGATCTATCATGACAAAAGCTAATAAGGGGGTTGCTACTGATTGAAGTACGAAAAGGTCTGCTCCTCCTTCTAAAGGCAATATATAAAATTCCTTCTCCTCTTCAAAACCAGGTAATCCTTGTTCAAATCGAATTATTTTTTCTTTTTCTATAGCAACATTCCCATGAAATTTCGTTTTTATTTCCACTTTATTACCACCATTCTCATTTTAATTTATTATTTGCATCCAGTTAAAAAAAATTCTGTTTACCATCCTATCTATAGGTAATTCTATTATAAAGGAAAAAAGCTATCCAATCGGACAGCTTATCGTAAAAAGTCTACTAATGATCTTTGCATAATTTGCGCTCCTACTTGAAGTGATGCATTATGAACCAGCTGCTGTGTTAAGTAGCCCATCACAGCTTCTTCAAAATCCATATTTTCATTCTCAGAAAGTGTTTGATTCGCAACAACCTCTTGCTTCTTCAATCTACTTTCAACCATTTCAGCACGATTCAATTGTGCTCCTAATTGAGACTGTGTGGAAACAACATCCGTTATATATCCATCAATTGCATCTAATGATTTAGTAATTTCCTTGCCTGTTGCATCGGGGTCCAAGATCATTTTCTTAATTGCCTCAATTCCACCAAACATATCTAATGAAAAAGCATTACTTGAAGTTATGTTAACAGGGATAGATATACCTTTTGAGACTTCTAATAGCACTTGATTTGAATTCGTCGAAACAGCAGTATCTTTTGAAATAACAATACTTCCACTATCTATTTTCTTTTCAGCAGCAACTGTTTCTCCATCTTTATATGGTAATTCTTCTTGATAGGTATATGTTATTTCTCCTGTATTTCCATCAATTTCAATCGAAGAGCCATTTTTATTTTTAAACATATTATCTGTACTATCATAGGTATATTTATTTCCTTGATAGTTTATTACATATTCAGAAGGATTAATAGACCCATCTGCTAAACCAGCTTGAAATCCCTCAAATTCCATATCGATTTGATTTAAATTCATGGGAGAGGAAGCTGTATCAGTGCCATTAAAAATATACTTATCCCCTACTTTTGTTTCTGCCAATGTTACTAACTGTTCTTGTAATGTGGTAATTTCATCGACAATATTCTTACGTGCCGTTTCATCATACGTATCATTTGACGCTTGCACTGTCAATTCTCTAATTTTTTTTAAAATTTGATTCGAGCTATCTAGAGCTGTATCAGCATTTTCCATCCAGTTATATCCTTCATTAAGGTTGCGCTGATATTGTTTTATCTCCGATACTTGTGTACGATAACGCATCCCTTTCATAGCTATAACAGGGTCATCAGAGGGTCTAGTTATTTTTTTCCCCGTTGTAATTTGATCAGAAAGCCTTTGTAAATCCTTATAGCTATTACTAATGTATTTCATATTATTATTGGTAAGCATTGATTGAGTTACTCTCATTATCTATTACACTCCTAGTTTTAATTAGTTAGGAAATAGAAGTTTTTATCTTCCTCCGACACCCATTCCATTAATAACTTTATCAAGCATTTCATCCACGATTGTAATCATTCTTGCCGCTGAATTATATGCCTGCTGGTATTTGATTAAGTCTACCATCTCTTCATCAATTGATACACCACTTACAGACATTCTTGATTGCTCAACTGAAGTCTTTAATATTCCTGAAGTCTTTTCCATCCTATTTGCCTCAGAAGCTTGTTCTCCTAATTTGCCGATAACCCCTTGATAAAAGGCTTGGACATTTGTTTTATTCCCGCCAAAATCAAGAATCGAATCCTTTACTTTTGAAAGGTTTAAGGCATTTGTTCCATTTCCAGCAGAGGACTCTGTAGCAGCTGCTATGTTATCTACATCCTCCAAAATTTCCTTGGACAATACAATACTACCAGCTGCTCCTTTTGGATTATCAGCTGTTATATTGCTATCTGTAAAACTAAAGAAGTCAATATCTTTTGCAGTTCCATCTTCTATTTCATTTAAACTATATCCACTTCGGTGAACCTCATTAAAAGCTGTTACAAACGTATAGACCATTTCATCTAAATCGTCAAACATAGCATTATATGTGCCCTTTATTTCTCCGCCTTCCATATAACCGTAACCTTCAATTACGCCTTTCAGCTTCCCTTGACTATTTAAGGCCTTGAAATCGTTTAAAGTATATACACCATTTGCAGCATCAGCATCAGCATCCGTTTCTATTCCATCAAACTTACTTTTAGCAGTCGGGTCATCATTTAGTTTAAAAAATTTAAAAGAGGTAACTGGGCTGTCTAATTCTTCTCTACTATCAAATTGGATATGGATGCCATTTGCTGTTCTTGTTGATGCATCTATTAGTTTAATAGGCTGACCATTAGAATCTGTTAAGATATCCCCCTCAGGTGTTGCCATGTATACATCATAAAGTCCCTCAGCACTTGCCCGGGCTAATCCGCCGCTGGACTTAGCTTCTACTTTAATATTCATCATCGTAGAAAGAGAATCAAGCAATCTATCACGTTCATCATATAAGTCATTAGGCAAATAGCCATTAGGCTCCACAGCACCTATTTGCTGATTCAATTGATTAATTTGCTTCAACACACTATTAATATTGTCTTCTGTATTTTCTAATTCATTTCTATTATCTTTTTGAATTGCTTTTAAAGAAGAATACATATATTTAAACGTATCCGCCAAAGCAGATCCACGTTCTCTAACAACTCTTCTTGCCCCTTCATTTTCTGGCTCTGTCGCTAAATCCTGTAAGGAATTCCAAAATTGATCCATACTATTCGAAATCCCTGTTCCAGATAACTCATCCATAACATTTTCCATTTGTGATAACATTTGTGCCTTCGAATCCCAATATCCCAATTTACTAGATTCTTTGCGATATTGCATATCTACAAAGCTATCTCTAATTCGTTCAACCTGATCAGCTTGAACTCCAGTCCCCAAATGACCTGGCATTACCGGACTATTCTGACCAACTGTAGGAAATCCTTGTGTAGCAGCTAAACTTACTCTTTGTCTCGTATAGCCTAATGTATTAGCATTTGCAATATTATGCCCAGCTGTAGCAATAGCTGATTGCTGTGTTGTCAAAGCACGCTTTGCAGTTTCTAAGCCCATAAAGGTTGAAACCATTGATTCTCCTCCTAAATCTTTGATTCAAATATCGAAAATCCTTCTTTTTGATAAGGATTTTTCGTCTCTGACCGATTGTAATTATATGTGTCTATATCTGGCTTTAATAAATCAAGAGAGACCTCAATAAATTGCAGAGATTGGTTAATAAGTTGTTGATTTGTGTCATTTTGCGTTTTTATTAATCCCAGCACTTCTACCAGTTTCTGTTTTATTTCCATTAATATCTCTTTCGTTTGATCGTCAACCATTTTTATAACATCATTTAATGTTGTCTGCGTTGATTCATTACCTAAAAAATTATTACAATTCAATTGCAATTCTTGATCCTTTTTTTGAATAGCTTTAATATACTTTTGTTCTTTGCCTGTGATTACTCGTAATTGATCTGTATCGCCTTTAATAAGGATGTCTTTTTTTTCAAAAGAAAGTTGCAACAGATCTTCATGCAAGGAAAGTATGTCTTTTAACGAAGCTTCAATCTTTTCGGTCTGCATCCGAAATCCTCCTATCTTTCCTTAGCTCTTTTTCCAGAATGATAGAATTTTTTCAGCAACTTCTTTTGAATCTACTTGATATGTTCCTTCACTAATTTGCTTTTTTAGCTCTTGAATTTTTTCTAGTCTTACTTCATCTTGTGTACCTTGAAGTTCTAACGCAGCTTTTGATATTTCCACTTTGTCTTCTTTTTTTATGTTTTGTGCAGTTGCATTTTTTTCCATCTGCTTTTTATATGGATTCATATTTACCGGATTATAATTATTAATTTTCATTTTTACACTCCTCTACAGAAAATTTGACCTTATGTTTCATATATGGAAATTTACTATACTCATCTTTCAGTTCTTATTCTTCTATCTTCTATATCGGTCAAAATTTTTCCTTTTAAAGACTAAAACTTGTTTTTATACAAATTAGACTGATATTCCTATTTCTATTCTAACCAGTCTATTCATATTTCATGTTCAATTTAGTCAAAATATCCCGATATAATAAAAAAGCAGCATAGAATTCCTGGGAATTCACTTGCCGCAATAGTTCTAATTACTTATTCAAGTATATATATTAATTAAAAGACCTTGGATTTCACCAACTGATTGTAATATATCTAAACCGTTTTTTTCTTTGTCTAATAAGGTATTGGTTAAGTCCACCAGCTTTTTATCCACTTCTTTAACAATTTTATATACTTTCGTTCTTCCTCTTCGATTAAAACCACTCTGCTCTTCTAGTTTCAAAGCATTGTTAACCGCTTCATCCATAAAATCTTTTACCATTTTTTTGTATCTGCGCAAATCATCTACCGTACGGTGTTCCGATAATTTTTTCCCTTGTCCCTCAATTTCTTCTACTAATTTTGTTAATTTGTCATAAACTGCCTGTTGACGATTTTTAGAAATAACTTCTTGAAAAGAAATACTCTCTGCCGGCAAATTATCTTTACTTTTTATTTTATCCGTACTTGTCCTCGATACTCTTTGTACTTCCATATATAAACCTCCCTTTCATAATTATAAATATATTTAGATTTCCAAGAGAAGATTGTTAATGTAGTTAATTTTATATTTATTACACACATATAGCATTTATATTATCATAAAATAGAAAGAAAAAAGCTAGTCCATCTTTTACCAGGACTAGCTTTGATTTAATAATTACGATTGTAGAAGCTGTAGAACTCCATTTGGTAATTGATTTGCTTGAGCCAGCATCGCTTGAGCTGATTGATTCAAGATATTATTTTTTGTAAACTCGGTCATTTCTTGAGCCATATCTGTATCACGGATACGAGATTCTGCAGATGTTAAGTTCTCATTTGTTACTTGCAGATTGCTGATTGTGTGCTCTAAACGGTTTTGGGTAGCACCTAGTTTAGCACGAATGGAAGAAATTTGGTTAATCGCTTGGTCGATTTTGAAAATTGATTTGCTTGCATCATCGTTTGAAAGAATATTCAAATTATTAATCCCCAGCTTTACAGTGCTTAATTGCGGGATATCAATATTCAGATTCTGATTTGTATTGGCACCAATTTGGAATGTTAGAGCTTTGTTTGTTAAATCAAATTGTGATGAACCCTCTTTAACATTCGCTCCAAAAGATAGCTTCAATCCGCCGTGCTCAACTTCTCCATTTCTTGTAATAAGCTCTTTAGAGAAAGTAATTGGAGTAGTAGAATCGTCACCATTCACTTTAGAAACAGATAATGTAACTTTAGATTCTATTTGAACTTTAGCTGTACCATTTCCAGTAATTTGTGCTGTGTCTATCTTTATTTTCTTGCCAGTCTCTGTTCCAATTGTCTCAGTTTTTCCATCTTCACCTACTACTGCTGCAAGCTGGCCAATAGAAAATCCACTTGGATCAAAAATTTCAATATTGGCGCTTCTTTTTGTTCCATCATCCTGATATCCTGTAACCACCACAGAATATTCTCCTAATGCTAAGTCACTGTCTGGATCCATTGTAAGAACATCTGAGGAACTGATTCCCGCACCTGGTTGATTTAATGTATTAACAAATTGCGGAGTTCCAGAAACTGCCACTTCGTATTTGCCTGTTGCCAAAGTTGGATCTACTACTGTAGGAACCTGCTTTAAGTTTGTTTTTGCCTGTTCTCCATCAAGGAATTGTGTATCAACTGCACTAGAACCATCTAATAGCTTACGTGTATTAAATTCAGTTTTAGCGGCAACACTATCAATCTCTTTTAACAGCTGATCAATTTCTTGTTGAATGGAATTACGATCTGAATCGGTATTTGTGTCATTTGCTGCCTGTACAGATAGTTCACGCATACGTTGAAGCATTGAGTGCACTTCATTCATTGCTCCTTCTGCTACTTGCATTAAAGAAACGCCATCAAGTGAGTTGCGTTCTGCCATAGATAAGCCTTTAATTTGCGAACGCATTTTTTCAGAAATCGCAAGTCCTGCTGCATCATCGGCTGCACGATTGATTCTTAAACCAGAAGATAATCTTTCTAGGTTTTTGGAAGTATTGAATTGGTTTTGGTATAGATTTCGGTAAGCATTCAGCGCCTGAATATTGTGATTAATTTTCATTTTAATATACTCCTTTTGTTTTAATTTTTATCATATGTCATGATATTTTTTTCGTATGCCAATGTTTTTTGGCGAAGACCAGTATTTATCTTAGGTGTTTTTTCTTTCATGCTTGCAGTCCAAGCCGCAAGTAGTTCTTCTACTATCGTTTTGACTTCTTGGATAATGGATATATCTTTTTTTAAATTGGCATCAATAAGTTTTCCTGCTATATAGTTATATAACATGTCTAGTTGATCGGCGATAATTCCTGCCTCATAATTAATCCCAGCGCCAAGTCTCCAGACAATGTCATTAGCTTTCTTTAATTTAACATTCGCGAGGATATAATCTTTATTCTCTATATTTTCAATTGCTTCTTCTAAATTATTTAGGCATGCTTCGTATAATAACGCTGTGAGTTCTTGTGGAGATTTTTGATAGAGTACTTCTTCTGTAATAAGGTTAGCCATGATTTTCCACCTCCAAATGCTCCTGTTTTTTTTATCGGAACAACTTTTAATTTCTTTAATATTTTTTATTCATTTCTTCAATTAATAGAAGAATTTCTGCTATTACTGAATATAATTGAGGAGGAATACTATCTCCTAAGTCCATATCTAATAGATTTGCAACAAGAGAGGAGTCTTCTTGCATATGGATATTATTTTTTTGGGCCAATTCTATTATTTGTTGAGCAACTGCTCCCTTTCCTTGTGCAACAACGGAAGGGGCAGTACTTTTATCGTCATATTTTAATACTGCTGCAACTGGCCCATTTCTTTCAAAACGATTTTTTTGATTATAATATCTTGTCATGCTCATATTTGTAAGTTAACTCCTTTCTCTTGTATGAATTCATTAACGCTTGCAAGCCTTTTATTCTCTTTTTTCTCTATTGCTTCAGCTGAAGGATTCGTAAGATGCGTAAATTGGATATTTTGAACTTGATAACCAATCTCTTGTAAACGATCTACCGCAATTTTAGATAGCGGCGACATTTTCTTTTCAAAATCTGCTGAATCATTTTTTACGGTGATAGATAGATTGCGATCTGTCGCATTTAATAAAATTCCAACATCCCCTAATTTCTTCGTTTCTAAAAGAAAGTAAAGATTGCAATTTTCCCAATCTACCTGCTCTCCTTTTGATTTTGAATTGATAAATACTTGTATATTCTCATTTTTCTCGCCTAACAGCATGGGTAAATTAAAGAACATGCTTTGCAATTGGCTAGATGAATCTTGCTTATTTAATAATTGTTGACCATTAATATTGTTTAATGCCTGTTCCGCCTGCCTGCTAACTGTTTCATCACCTAAATTTTCACTGCTTGCCAATTTCAATAATGTTGTCTTTAGATTATCTTCTTGTTCTTTAGTTGGTGTATGGCTTGAAACTAGTTTATTTGCTACATCGCTCTCTCGATTTAAACCGAATGAGCGGATTTTTTCATACATTTGTCGTGAAGAAGGCTCTTCTCCTTCTAATATATAATTCCTCCCCATATCTTCAGATTGTTTTACCAAACTTTTCAATGGAGATACTTCTTCTAATAACGCACTATTTTTTGAAACATAGTGGACAATTTTTTGTTCAGATGGCTTATATTGAATACTCTCAACCATCTTCTTCACCTCTGAAACAATTTCAGTTGCTTTGGCAGTATTTCCATTAGAAAGATATTTTTTTGCCTCCGCTAATTGTGAGCTTGCCTGGAGTAATCGTTTTTCGGTACGCATATCGGCATATAACATTAAATCACTTTTTAAAATTGTTTGATCTAATTTAGCGATTGTACTTTCAATTATTTTGGATGCTTGCGGAATACTTGAATCTTTATATTTTTCCATTAATTTTTGTGCATTATCTAAATTCCGATAGATTTCTCTCTTTATATCTCTAAACTCATGTGTTGCCTCTGCTAATTTTTGCGATATTTTTGTTACCAATATATCCTTTGATGAGATGCCCATGGCTTGTAACTGACTATCCCATCGTTTCTCTTCCATCTCCACTTGTTTTGGAGAACTATCTTCTACATAATTTTTATTTTCCTGTTGTATTGCTGTTTCTACTTCTTGTAAAGCTTTAGAAATGTTTTGTCTAGATGCCATCTCTCTGCCTTTACTACTTAACTCTAATGAAGTATTAATTGCTTTTTCTATCTTTTCTTTTTTATCTGGACTTAAGTTTTCATTTTTACCAAGCTCAGACTTTAAATCATTCAGTGCCTTTTCTAAAATAGGCTCCTTCTGTATTTGTTTAACAGCTTGTTTGATACTATCCAACTGTAATTGAGTTGTCGCGTTAGCCCTAGCAGCTTCTCTATTGCTCTCATTTTGTTGAACTGGACTCTTTTCATTAGGAATTTTTGAATTATCCATATCGATAACCTGATTAAGAGCAGTTTTTATACGCTCTTTGGACGCTACATTTAATTGATCTGCTTGGTTAAGAATCTGTTCTACTTGTTTAACCACTTCCGGCGGCATTTTTGGATTATTGGTTATCGTTTCTTTTACCGTTTGGATCGCTTTTTGTAGGTTTGGCTCTTGCTTTATTTGGTCTTTCGTTTGGTTCAATTGATCTTGTACTGCTTTGCTTTGGTCTGTTGATATTGGTTTGGTTTGTTGGGCTGTTATTTCTTGTTCCGCTTTTGTGAGTGCTTGTACTAATTTCTCGCGGCCAGCACTTTCTTGGCCTAAACGCTGACTTATCGTTGCTTCTCTTACTGCCTGTTCTACTTGTTTAACCACTTCCGGCGGCATTTTCGGATTATTGATTATCGTTTCTTTTACCGTTTGAATCGCTTTTTGTAGATTTGGCTCTTGCTTTATTTGTTCTTTCGTTTGGTTCAATTGATCTTGCACGGCTTTGCTTTGGTCTGTTGATATTGGTTTGGTTTGTTGGGCCGTTACTTCTTGTTCCGCTTTTGTGATTGCTTGCACTAATTTCTCGCGGCCTGCACTTTCTTGGCCTAAACGCTGGCTTATTGTCGCTTCTCTTACTGCCTGTTCTACCTGTTTTACTACTTCCGGCGGCATTTTCGGATTGTTGACTATCGTTTCTTTTACCGTTTGGATCGCTTTTTGTAGATTTGGCTCTTGCTTTATTTGGTCTTTCGTTTGGTTCAATTGATCTTGCACGGCTTTGCCTTGGTCTATAGGTTTGGATGGTTGGGCTGTTATCTCTTGTTCGGCCTTTGTGACTGCTTGTACTAATTTCTCGCGGCCAGCACTTTCTTGGCCTAAACGCTGGCTTATTGTCGCTTCTCTTACTGCCTGTTCTACTTGTTTAACCACTTCCGGCGGCATTTTCGGATTGTTGACTATCGTTTCTTTTACCGTTTGGATCGCTTTTTGTAGATTTGGCTCTTGCTTTATTTGGTCTTTCGTTTGGTTCAATTGATCTTGCACGGCTTTGCTTTGGTCTGTTGATATTGGTTTGGATGGTTGGGCCGTTACTTCTTGTTCCGCTTTTGTGATTGCTTGTACTAATTTCTCTCTGCCCGCACTCTCTTGGCCTAAACGCTGGCTTATCGTTGCTTCTCTTACTGCCTGTTCTACTTGTTTAACCACTTCCGGCGGCATTTTCGGATTATTGATTATCGTTTCTTTTACCGTTTGGATAGCTTTTTGTAGGTTTGGCTCTTGCTTTATTTGGTCTTTCGTTTGGTTCAATTGATCTTGCACGGCTTTGCTTTGGTCTGTTGATATTGGTTTGGTTTGTTGGGCCGTTACTTCTTGTTCCGCTTTTGTGATTGCTTGCACTAATTTCTCGCGTCCTGCACTTTCTTGGCCTAAACGCTGGCTTATTGTCGCTTCTCTTACTGCCTGTTCTACCTGTTTTACTACTTCCGGCGGCATTTTCGGATTGTTGATTATCGTTTCTTTTACCGTTTGGATTGCCTTTTGCAGGTTTGGCTCTTGCTTTATTTGGTCTTTCGTTTGGTTCAATTGATCTTGTACTGCTTTGCCTTGGTCTATAGGTTTGGATGGTTGGGCCGTTACTTCTTGTTCGGCACGAGTCAATGCCTGCACAAGCTTCTCTCTGCCAGCACTTTCTTGGCCTAAACGCTGGCTTATTGTCGCTTCTCTTACTGCCTGTTCTACTTGTTTAACCACTTCCGGCGGCATTTTCGGATTGTTGACTATCGTTTCTTTTACCGTTTGGGTCGCTTTTTGTAGGTTTGACTCTTGTTTTATTTGGTCTTTCGTTTGGTTCAATTGATTTTGCACGGCTTTATCTGTTGCTATTGGTTTAGCTTGCTGGGCCGTTACTTCTTGTTCGGCACGAGTCAATGCCTGCACAAGCTTCTCTCTGCCCGCACTTTCCTGGCCTAAACGCTGGCTTATTGCTGCTTCTCTTACTGCCTGTTCTACTTGTTTAACCACTTCCGGCGGCATTTTCGGATTGTTGACTATCGTTTCTTTTACCGTTTGGATTGCCTTTTGCAGGTTTGGCTCTTGCTTTATTTGTTCTTTCGTTTGGTTCAATTGATCTTGTACTGCTTTGCCTTGGTCTATAGGTTGGGATGGTTGGGCCGTTACTTCTTGTTCCGCTTTTGTGATTGCTTGTACTAATTTCTCTCTGCCCGCACTCTCTTGGCCTAAACGCTGACTTATCGTTGCTTCTCTTACTGCCTGTTCTACCTGTTTTACTACTTCCGGCGGCATTTTCGGATTGTTGACTATCGTTTCTTTTACCGTTTGGATCGCTTTTTGTAGGTTTGACTCTTGTTTTATTTGGTCTTTCGTTTGGTTCAATTGATTTTGCACGGCTTTATCTGTTGCTATTGGTTTAGCTTGCTGGGCCGTTACTTCTTGTTCGGCACGAGTCAATGCCTGCACAAGCTTCTCTCTGCCCGCACTTTCCTGGCCTAAACGCTGGCTTATTGCTGCTTCTCTTACTGCCTGTTCTACTTGTTTAACCACTTCCGGCGGCATTTTCGGATTGTTGACTATCGTTTCTTTTACCGTTTGGATTGCCTTTTGCAGGTTTGGCTCTTGCTTTATTTGTTCTTTCGTTTGGTTCAATTGATCTTGTACTGCTTTGCCTTGGTCTGTTGATATTGGTTTGGTTTGTTGGGCCGTTACTTCTTGTTCCGCTTTTGTGATTGCTTGCACTAATTTCTCGCGACCGGCACTTTCCTGGCCTAAACGCTGGCTTATTGTTGCTTCTCTTACTGCCTGTTCTACCTGTTTTACTACTTCCGGCGGCATTTTCGGATTGTTGACTATCGTTTCTTTTACCGTTTGGATCGCTTTTTGTAGGTTTGGCTCTTGTTTTATTTGATCTTTCGTTTGAGTCAATTGATTTTGCACGGCTTTATCTGTTGCTATTGGTTTAGCTTGCTGGGCCGTTACTTCTTGTTCGGCACGAGTCAATGCCTGCACAAGCTTCTCTCTGCCCGCACTTTCCTGGCCTAAACGCTGACTTATCGTTGCCTCTCTTACTGCCTGTTCTACCTGTTTTACTACTTCCGGCGGCATTTTCGGATTGTTGACTATCGTTTCTTTTACCGTTTGGATGGCTTTTTGTAGGTTTGGCTCTTGCTTTATTTGGTCTTTTACTTTATTCAATTCCGTAGCAGACTCTTGTAAATTGCCTGTTTTTATATTAGTCAATACATCCATTATTTTAGTTTTGGCTATCGATTGCAGTTTTTCAGAATCTTGTATAGCTTGTGTAATACTTTTTATATGCTCTTTCGATATCCGTGGATTTTCGCTTATTTTTGTACGTAATAGCTCTATTCCTTTCTGAATATCCGCTTCCGTTTCGATTGCAGAAGATAATTCACTTATTAATTTACTCAAAGCATTATTTGGTTTTGAACTAGTTTCATTTTTTAAAGCATAGACTGTATTATGATGTTCTACTTGATTTTCCGATAAATTTTTTTGAAAATTAGGGTCTATCGCATTAGCTATTTTTGTAATGATATCATTTAAAGGCTCTCCATTAACTGCTGCATGAATAGAACGTAAATTAACTGCTGATATCTCTAGATTTTTGCTTGCCAGAGCACGTATTGAAACTAATTTTTCATCTATTGTTCCTGTTTCATCTTCCAAAAATGCATTTAACTGAACTAATATATCTCTATTTATAGTAGTCTTTTTTCCTAAAATAGCCGTTGCCATTCTTAATTCATTTTTACTTTTTTCTGAAATACTCATATCTTCTATCATTTTCTCTGATGAAGGATTCGATGGTAAGTCAGGAGTTTTAGTGGTGTTTGTTTTAACTTTTATTTCACCACCATCCATATCACTAATTTGGACAGAAACTCGATTTTCCTTGGGAATCGTTTCTTCAAATTTCACATTAAAGTCTTTTCCTTTAATTTGGACAACCGCTTCAGTTTCTGAAATCCGAGATTTAATTTGGGCATTATATGTTTCATTTTTTAAAAGCTCTAATTGTTTTTCATTGGTTGTTACATTGGATAGTTGGGTTTTATTAGATATTTGCATAATAACACTCCCATAAAATACATTCTTCTTACTATATCGGCCCAATGCTTTCTAACTTTATTTATTCAAGAAAAATGGTAAAATTTAATTAAAAAAGTTTAATAGAAAAATAATTCTATTAAACTTTTTTAATTATTCTACCTTTTATCTAATACTCGATAGGCTGATTTATTTCGTTCTTCAATTTCTCTTTTTCGTTCTTCTTCTTTTTCCATCACATTGAGATCATTCTGTATTCCTGATAAACAAGAATGACACAGCTTCCCTTCGCGAATAATCGTTCCACACTTGGCACAAGGATATCCAAGATTAGGGAATTGGGCAAGCTTGATTCTGCCTTTTTTAATAAATTTATAAATCAACGTTCTTTCTACACCAGTTGCTTCGACCACATCATCCATCTGTGCTGTGCGATTCTGCTTTTTGCGAATATATTGGTATACTTTTTCATAATCTGCTTCTTCTTGTTTATAGCATTTCAAACACACATCTCGAATGTTATTTAACACATATATATCGCCACAGTTTGGGCAATTCCCTAGTTCAGCCATCTATGATTCCTCCTCATCTTGCAATCGTAAAGGAAGTGATGGACTTTGCTCCCGCTTCCTTTAGCACTTTCGCTGCATTTCGTAACGTTGCACCTGTAGTATATATATCGTCCACCAGAACAATATCTTGAGCAATAACAGCCTCTTTCTGCTCTATTTTAAAAATATTTTCTATCTGTAATCGTTGTTTCCGTGTTTTTTTCGATTGTTTTTCACTATGTGTGCGCACAAGACCATTTACGTAAGGAACTTTTGCATAAAAGAGAACTGCCTCTACTTGATTAAAGCCTCTTTCGTACAAACGTTCGTCACTTAATGGAATGGGCATCACCACTTTATTTTTTCCGAAATCCTTCGGTAAAAATGAAACGAAAGCTGCAGCAATTTGATAGTCCCCTCTATATTTAAACCGTGCAATCGTTTCTTTCAAAAAATCATTGTACAAAAATAACGATTGGTTGGATTGCAGTATTCCTTTCCATTCCTCTACGCCCTCCCACTTTTGACAATCATGGCACATACCATCCTTAATATGAACAGATTCCAGCAACTGCAGAGATCGGCCACAAGTTCGGCAAGTATCTCCCTTTATTACTGCTAACTTCTCTTTACAACTGGCACATAAATAACATTCTGGTTCTTTTGAGAAAAGATAGGTCCAATTAAATTCCGGTATAACTGGAGCTAAACAAATCACACAAATCATAATAGAAGCATCCCCTTCTCTCTTGCTTCCTGATTGCTACTCTTAATTTGCTTTCGTGCTAATACCATATTATTTGTTTTTCCATAATGAAAAAAAGTTATCGTTCCATCTGGAAATTCCTTTTTCCTCCCTACTCTTCCCGCAATCTGTACAAGGGCACTCTCTGTGAAAATCCGATTTTCTGCTCCTAACACTGCAACATCTACATTTGGAAAAGTGACGCCCCTTTCTAAAATCGTTGTGGTAACAAGCAAATTCACTTCTTTATTACGCATTTTTAGTACCTTTTCCTTTCGATCAGGATCTTCGGCATGAACTGTTTCAATCGTATCAACAATTGGCTGCAACAGCTTTTTTACTTTTTCCATATAATGAATTTTCGGCACGAATAAAAGCATTGGTTTATTGTGTGGAACCCGTTTTCGAATCCAATCAACTAGCATGACAGGCAGCTTATCCTTTTTCAAGCCCTTTTCCCAATTCCCACACCATTGAAAATCTGGAACAGGCAACGGATATTGATGGAAGCGTGCTGGAATAGTCACAGAGTGTATTTTGTTATGCTTGCACTTTTCTTGCCAGCCTTTATTGGGAGTCGCCGTTAAATAAATAAGTGTCGATTGTTCTTTCCTAGCTTTTTGCACAGCGTATTGAAGCGATTTATCGACGGAATATGGAAATGCATCCATTTCATCCAAAATAATGAGGTCAAAGGCTTGGTGGAACCGGAAAAGTTGGTGAGTCGTGCTAATGGTTAGCGGACTATACTGATGACGTTCCTCACTACCACCATAAACAGGCAGTACCTTTATTTCCGGAAAAACTTCCTGCAATCGCGGAGCCAACTCGAGAACAACATCTGTACGAGGAGTAGCAATACATACACGTTGATTATCTCGCAGTGCTTTTTCAATTCCTTTAAAAAGAATCTCCGTTTTCCCAGCGCCGCAAACGGCCCAGATAAGGAGCTCCGATTGTACCTCGATAATATGCTCCATTTTCTCTGATGCCACTTGCTGTCCTTGCGAAAGCCTGCCGCTCCATTGTAAAGTGATCTTTGATGTTTCTTGATCTCGTTCTGGTCCGTGCCATGTAATTAATGGGGTACATTCACTTATTCTCCCCATCATGATGCAATTTCGACAATAAGTGCAGTGTTCCTGACAGCGCGCGCAGGGAAAAGTAGCAAATAACTCCTGATTTTCATTGCCACAACGCATGCAAATATATTTATTGCGTGCTTTTTTCACCACACCTTTCCTATATGAGCAATAACCATTTTCGTAATGTGTTTGGATTTCTTGTTCAGAGAAGGGGAGTTCAGCTAGTAGTAAAGCTTTACCTTGGAGCGTGGCTTGGAGTTGTGGATTAAATGGATAAGCGCTATTAAGCGACGGCGTTATCAGTTGGTTTTGGGAAGCATTTGAGATTCGGAAAGAGTGAGGGGAATTACTTTTCGTTGGGAGTAATATATTGTCCTTTTGATAAAAACGCATTATTTTCCTCCTAGTTCTGATTTACATCAATTTAGAAAAAATGTTTTCCGTCCCATAGGCGTTAATCATGCGGAATAAAGCATTCATCACCTGGCAAAAAACAAAGTGGAAAATCCACGTCCTTTCCCCCCTGTATCCTGCCAACTTCCCTTGATAAATGGAATATTAGGATGATGAGCTCTATTGCTCGAGAGCAAGGCCTCTAAGTGGAGCGCTCGATATGGATATTCAATTGGTTTACGATTAACTGCTCACTTCCTTTCTTTTTTATACTGAATTTATTCTATACTGCCATTTGAATTCCTGCCTATTTGATAAAAAAGGACTAGTGAATAAAACCAATTGCTTTTGTTTACTAAACTGCAATTTGGTAACTACATAATTTAAATTTTTTATCGTTAGTCGATATAAAATATAATACCAATTTTCAGTTTTTATATTAACTGGTAATAAAAAAGGAGTGTCGTTATGCAAATTAATCTTTTGTTTGAAGGAGCAGTAAAAGAACAATTTAAGCAACAAGTATCGACCAATACAGATGTACTAACGGGGCAGCCACTAGGTGGGAAAAAGGAAATTGAAGTAGAGCGTGACGGAAAAGCTTTTACTTTAAGATTCTCTGATGAAATCAAACACCTAAAAGCAGCGACAGATGAAGAAATTGCACAAATGTTTGCTCAGCAAGTAGAGGACCCATCTGATATTTTTTCATATCGTCCGCGAGACCAATGGCTTATTTTCAGTCAATATTTAAATGATAATGGTATCTTTGATGGGAAGAATGCGAAGGATATTGAAGAAATTGAAAATCTACTTGTAGATATAACGGATGGCTTAGATAATTTAGATATTGCTACACCAAAAGGCCGAGATATAAAATCTGGAAGCAAACCTATTACACAGCAATTAACTTCTGCTGAGGCACAATTAGAACTCGCCTCTTCAACAGCTGCATTACAACTATTTAGTGAGAAATATGTTACAGGCGATGCGAAAGAGGGCTTTCACCAATTGATTGAACAATACACAAAGCGAAATGAAAAACGTGTATTGAGTTATAAGTCAATCGAAGAAAAATTTTATCAAGGGCGTGCGAAGATTTATGAAACACGACATATGGATGCATCTTCTTTAAATGCCAAACAAAAAAATAATTTATCGATTACAAATAAACTAGGCAAAATCACTTATACAGAAGCAGAAATTTCCAAAATGATTGAAGGTTATAAAGAAAAATTCGGAATGCTTCAAAATAAATCAGATGTTGATGTCCTCATTGCTAAATTGCAGGATGAGCTATCGAAGTTTGTTACAAAAGGTATTTCTAAACAAGATAAAGACTACGAAGCAGCAAATAACTTCGTTAAAGAGAAAACAGCAAAAACTTTTGAGCGCATTGCAGATTATTGGAAAAAATTATTATAATAATATACAACCCCATACAAAATAACGTTTCCAAATCAAAGTTTGGGAACACACCCAAAACCCGTAAACGTTGATTTAACAATGTTTACGGGTTTTTACATAATGGAAGATTTCAAAAGCTTCCGAGAGCAACAAATGGAGATTAATAAACAGCTGATTGAAGAAATCCTTGGTCAGCATGAATACATAGAGAAGCGCTTATAAGAGAGGTACCGGTTGCTCGTAGAATCGATGAGCCAAACGCTGGTGGCTCGTAAAGAGATTACTGCAGCTGAGAATACGGAGAAGAAAAAATGGTGGTATTTTGGAAGATAGGGGAAGTTTAAAAATACCACCTTGTGGATCAAGAAGGGACCTTGAGCCTAGTCAAGTTCTTACAGCGGTACTGGACTGAATGTAGTAAGGGAGGATACAAAGCTGTAAATGCTTGACTAACACGATTTACAAGCTAGTCATGACGAAGGAATGAAAAGGGGCGCTCTTCCCCGTTCATTTTTCCTTGCGACTTCCACAAAAAAATCCCGATTCTTTTCCAAGAACCGGGATTCCAAACAGCATTTATTATCTTTTCTTTATCCAGCCAAGTCCCATTGATCCTTCTCCTAAGTGTGTACCAATAACAGCACCAAAGTAGCTTAAAGAGAATTCGATATTGGGGAATTCTTGTTCTAATTCTGCTTTCCATTCTTTTGCTTCTTCTTCACGATTACCGTGGATGATGGCAGCGTAGTAGCTACCTCCATTCGTTTCTTCGCGGAGAAGTTCGACAATTCGCCTCATTGCTCTTTTTTTTGTGCGGATTTTTTCAAATGGGACGATTATTTTATCCTTAAAATGCAGCAATGGCTTTACCTGCAGGAGACTGCCGATGATTGCTTGAGCACTGGAAAGTCGGCCGCCTCTTTGGAGATTGGATAGATCATCTACCATAAAATAAGCGTTGCTTGTTTGTTTTAATTCGTCCAGAATGGGTATGATTTCTGCTGCGGTTTTCCCTTGTTGGACTAATTTGGCTGCTTCTATTGCATAGAAGCCTTGAACCATGCAGCTTATTTCTGTATCAAAAGCAAATACTTCAATGCCCTCGACCATGTCTCCAGCAGTAATGGCTCCTTGATAAGTGCCGCTGATTCCACTTGATAAATGAACACTTATTACTTCATCATAATTCTTAGATAGTTCTTCAAATAGCTCTACAAATTTTCCAATAGCTGGTTGAGAAGTAGTAGGCAGGTCCATCTTTCTAACTGCTTCATAAAATTCAGATGCAGTTAATTCTCTTTCCTCCTCATATACTTCTGACCCTAAGAAGACTGTCAAAGGGATCATATATATATTGTACTTCTCCCTCACCTCTTTAGGAATATAGGCCGTACTATCTGTAACAATAGCTGTTTTCATGCAATTAGTTACCTTCCTTATCTATTCTTTGTATACATATTTTAACTAAAAAAGTTTATTAGCATTATCTATTAATTCTATTATAATGCACATAAAGAGGAATTTATATGGAATTTTAAATGGCAAGGAACTATTATAACAGATTTTTCACTTTATAGGTTGATTAGAATGGCAATAATTCTTCCCTATCACTTCCTCTAATTCTTTCGCATTTTCATATAATCGCAAGGAAAACACCAACTTCACCAAAATAGAACTATTCGTTAAAAAAAGGAGTTTCCTCAAACCAACAAGTGATTTAGGTAACCCCTTTTTTCTTAACGAACTTCTACCCAACCGTTTTTAATAGCAACAACTACTGCTTGTGTACGGTCGTTCACATTCATTTTTTGTAAAATATTACTTACATGGTTTTTAACCGTTTTTTCACTAATAAATAGTGCCTCGCCGATTCCTCGGTTACTTTTTCCATCAGCAAGAAGCTGTAAGACCTCACATTCACGTCTTGTTAATAAATGCAATGGTCTTCTTATTTCTACTACTTGAACATGATGTTCATCCGAATTTGCATTCTCTAATGCTAAACGGCGATATTCATTAACGAGATTATGGGTTACTTTCGGGTGTAAATAAGAACCTCCATCTGCTACTACTTTAACTGCTTCAACTAAAGCATCTGCATCCATTTCCTTAAGCAGATAACCGCTCGCACCAGTTTTAAGGGCATGAGTTACGTAATTTTCATCATCATGAATAGATAGGATAATGACCTTTGTCTCTGGAAATTTCTCTAGTAATTGTCTTGTTGCCTCTACACCGTTAATGGTAGGCATATTAATATCCATGATTGTTACGTCGGGTTGGTATTCTTCGATTAGCTGAATAGCTTGTGTACCATCGTCGCCTTCCGCTACTACTTCGAAACTCGATTCGAAGTCGAGAATTCTTTTTACCCCTTCTCTAAATAATTGGTGATCATCAATAATAACTATCTTTGTAGTCAACTGCTCCGCCTCCCTTATTTTCTTTAGGCTTTCGTCCCAATGTTATTTTTGGTAGGAAAATGAAGTTCTCGCTTTCCTATCCAGACAAGTATCCTCCACTCCATTCAACGCAAAAGTGTTAAACATCATTTTGGTTAAAATAACATACTTCTAGAAAACAGTCATTTTTATCATCTAATAGGAACGTTGATCATAATAATGGTTCCAACTCCAAGTTTGGAATCAATGGTTAATTCCCCATCCAGTAGTTCTACTCTTTCTTTCATCCCAATTAAACCAAAGGATTCTTCTTTTTTCTCATTCTTATCGAATCCTTTTCCATTATCCTTAACTAAGACGATAACTTGCTCCATTCGTAATTCTACTTTTACGGAGATTTTAGATGCTTCTGCATGCTTTAAAGCATTTTGGACTGATTCTTGAACTAAGCGAAAAATGGCAACTTCATATTTGCTTGGAAGTCTTGTTTCTTTTCCGATGGTGGCAAACTCAATTTTAATTGATTCATGATACTCTTCTGTTGTTTTCAAATATTTTTTTAGCGTCGGAATAAGACCTAGGTCATCTAAAGCCATTGGACGAAGATCATAAATAATTCTTCTTACCTCATATAATGCACTTCGTACCATCACTTTTAAATTTCTGATTTCTTCAAAGGCCTCTTTCGCCCCATGCTCTTTATATATTCTTTCCACTAAGTCAGAACGCATCATTACATTTGCCATCATTTGTGCAGGACCATCGTGTATTTCTCGAGAAAGTCTTTTTTTCTCTTCTTCCTGGGCACCAATAATTTTCAGACCGAAATCCTGCTTTTGTTTGGCGTCTTCGATTACTTCGCCAACTTGCTTTAAATCACTAACCAAATAATTCATCACGACAGAAATTTGTGTGACCAGATGTTCTGCCCGCTTAATTGTTTCATCTAGCCCTAACAATCGCCGCTCTAGATCATCACGGCGTTCTCGATACTGCTTTTCTAGGTGCCGATTCATGCTCAAATCCATTTGCAGTGTATGTGCTCTTTCATAAGCTTCGCGTACTTCTGCTTCTGAGTATTCATTAAAATGCTTACTCACTTCTGATAAGCGTTTACGGGCAAACCGAGACTGGATTTCTAGCTTGTCTCCTTTTTCTATCGTTTCTAATACAAGAACTTTCATTTCTTTTAATTCTTCGGTAAGGGTTTCATAATCTTGTCGACATTGTTCTCCAATACGAAAAATTTCATCTTTGCTTGAACCAACGGTTTTAATCATTTGTTCTACAATATAATCTAACGTTTTTGTGTCAAATTTCCTTATCAACATATTTAATTCCTCCAAAAAGGCTAAAACCCTTCCAACATCCATTCTTATTTTAGCTTGAAAGTTAATAATATGTTTAATTCATCGAAAAATAAATTAAAATCGTTATTTAGACATATATCCCCCTATATAAAACCATGTCCGAAGACCTATTAACATCAAGAATTACTGTGAAAAAGTATGTAAAAATGCAATAATATAATCTTATCCTATTCTAAACCAAAAAAAAAGTAAAAGAAAATAGATAGATAACGGCGCCTGTAATCAAAGACTCGTAAGCCTCTCCATGAAATATAGCCCATACCATATGTAGCGGGTCTTTTCGAGCATGGAGTTTTACTTATTATATCATGCTTGCTAAATCGCTATATTAAGATTTGATTACAATGCGAACAATAATTGAACAATAAACAATGTCGAATTATAATGAAATAAGACTAATTATCGATTTTCTACTATTTTTTTATAGAAAATGGTTACAAAAAAAAGCTTATATAACGAACAAACCAATATTAGTGGAAAGAGACACAAAGAAAGGAGCTGCCCATATGCTTCCTTCCTATCTTACTGTGCCTAGCTACGGAGAATATGAACTAATTATTCAAAAATCACGCTTTATTGCTCATATCGCTCGAACAGAAACAGAAGAAGCAGCACAGGCTTTCATAGGAGAAATCAAGAAAAAACATAAAGAGGCAACACATAATTGTTCTGCTTACTTAATTGGAGAGCATGATCAAATTCAAAAAGCAAACGATGATGGGGAACCGAGTGGCACCGCAGGAGTACCAATTCTTGAGGTCCTGAAGAAAAAAGGACTGAAAGATACAACAGTCGTTGTTACCCGTTACTTTGGTGGGATTAAGCTTGGTGCAGGTGGGCTTATTCGTGCTTATGGAAAAACAACCTCTGAAGGATTAGCAAATATCGGTATTATCGAAAGAAAGTTAAAGCAAATAATCAGTGTATCCATCGAGTATCCCTTACTTGGTAAAATAGAAAATGAATTACGTTCAAAGAACTATGAAATTAAAGATATCCATTATTTAGAAAATGTCGAAATAGATGTCTTTGTAGATTCTGATGAGGTGGAGACTTATAAGGATTGGATAACTGACTTGACGAATGGACAAGGTATTATAAAAGAAAAAGCCACCTTGTACGCTGAAACCCTCATTTGAATTTTTTACAATTAATACAAAAATATACCTGGTATAGAAATAAACTACTAATTTACGTTAAAGAGTGATAGAGGTAAGATAGTATGTATGATTTCATTCCGCTATTTCTTAATTCAAAAAGGAGAAACTTATGGCAAATAATACAAGAGAGACTTTAATAAAGGATACAAAGAAAAAGAAACGAAAAAAAATTAAGCTTTTTATTTTTGTCCCATTGCTGGTTATTATCTTAGCAGGGATTGGTTATGGAGCTACCTTATATTCCAAGGCAAAATCAGTGGCTGATGATTCTTACGAGCCAATTGACCGTGATTCTAAAAGGGATACAAAAGTAGATCCAAACATTGATGACGTTTCGATTTTATTCATTGGAGTAGATGATAGTAAGAAAAGATCGAGCAAATCCGGCACAACCCGTTCTCGTTCCGATGCTCTCATGCTTGCTACTTTAAATGAAAAAGAAAAATCCGTTAAATTGCTGAGCATCCCACGTGATTCCTATGTATATATTCCGGAACGCGGCTATTCTGATAAAATTACCCATGCCCATTATTTCGGCGGAGTTTCATCAACTTTAGACACAGTGGAAGAATTGCTAGATATTCCTGTTGATTATTATGTAAAAATGAATTTCGATGCCTTTATGGATGTAGTAGATGCATTAGGTGGAATTGATGTCGATGTTCCAGTAACATTTACAGAACAAAACTCAAAAGATAAAGCAGGCGCCATTCATCTTGAAAAAGGTTATCAAGAATTGGACGGCGAACAAGCACTTGCCCTTGCACGAACAAGAAAAATCGATAACGACATTGAACGTGGGAAAAGACAACAATTAATTATGCAAGCCATTATGAAAAAAGCAGTCTCTATCGAAGGGATTACCAAATACTCAAAAGTGATGGAAGCGATCGGAAGCAATATGACAACAGACTTATCATTTAGCGATATGCAATCTTTAATTGCATATGCAACTGCGGATAATGGTTTACAAGTGGAGACACTAACGCTAGCTGGAACTGACGGCCGTGTCGATAATAAATACATCTATCAATTGGATGAAACAGCATTAGCAGAAACAAAATCGATTCTTCAGCAACATTTAGGAATCACTAAAAGTCTTCAATCTGACTCCAACAGTACAACGGATACAGATACAACAGTAGACACTGAATCAAATACTAATACTAATACTAATACTAATACAAGCACTACAACAGACACTTCTACTTTAAATTAATCTTTATACCTGACATACACTTATCTTCTGGTGTATGTCTTTTTTTGCAAAAAATTTATACTTCTTCTGCTTACATCTATATTTGCCTTCACTCGACTTCTATCAAAACTATTTACCTCTTAAAATACCAGTATTACCCACGAAACAATAGTATAAAAGTATGATAGAATCATACTAGCTTCATGATGAAAGAAAGTTTTACTCTTCTCTCGTTCCAATGGTTTCAATTAAATTACAGATCTACATCAATTAAATAAAAGGAGCAACGATATTGAAAAAAACATTCTCATTGTTGTTATCATTCATCTTATGTATTTCTCTATTACCTACATTTGGACAGCCCACTTATGCAGCAAGCGGCAGTGAACCACAAGTACATGTTATGCTAAAAAATTATCTAGGAAACAAAACTCAAATTAGCATTGCACCATCAGGAACATATAAAACGACAGATGGAAAAATTTCCCTAAACAATACAACAGCCTATACCCTTAAAATAGAACAAGCTAAACTTAAGCTATATAAAGGAAGTACTTTTCTTTATGAAGCTGATTCATTAACATTTGCTCCATCCAATCCTGATGATTATCTAACAATTAACAATAGAAAATACAAAGGTTCTTTTACCTTTATGATGGAAACGATAAATGGTTCTAATTATGTTCGCCCGGTTAACACTCTTGGGATGGAAGAATATCTTAAAGGCGTTGTTCCGAGTGAAATGCCTGCTTCCTGGAATATAGAAGCTTTAAAAGCACAGGCAGTGGCAGCAAGAACATATTCTTGGAATTATGGCGGCAAAACCATTACAGATACAATCAGCCATCAAGTATATGGTGGCTTAAATGATTCCCATCCTAATTCAGATCAAGCAGTTGAAGCAACAACTGGCCAAGTCCTAAAATTTAATAATCGCTTAATTGACGCTGTTTTCTCTGCAAGTAACGGCGGGGTAATGGATTCGGCGAAAAACGTATGGGGCAATGATTTTGCTTATTTAGTAAATGCACAAGATTCGTTTGATACAAGCTATACATGGAGCTTCAATGTTCAGAAAGCCCAAATAAATATGCAAGATTATGATGTAGCAAACCCAGATGCTTGGTGGAATAAAGTTTCTGAAAAAGACAGCACCATTACAACGAATATAAAAAAATGGTTAAATGATAATGGATATAAGGATAAAGACATCAAAATTGTCGCTGTTCCTACCTTATCTTTTGATAACCCTTCTACAACGAAAAGAGTAAGCACAGGTTCTATCTCCATTCAATTCTATGTAAAAAATCAGAGAGATTCAAAAGGAGCACTCCTTTTACAAGAAATAAAACAGGCAAATGTGGCAGCATCGAAAGTAAGAGCAATCATCGGCATAAATAATGTAAAAAGCTATCTCATTACAAAGAGCTCTTCTACTGTTGATACACACAGCATCGCTGGAAGAGGATATGGACATGGTGTTGGTTTAAGCCAATATGGAGCAAATAACCGCGCAAGTGCTGGACAGAAGTACAATACAATCTTAGCGTTTTATTATCCTGGAACACAATTAGTTACAGAATACAGTAAGACTGCTGCAATTACAGTTCCTGAACTAAAAGAAGGAAAAGCTGAATTTAATCAAGCAAACAATACGGTTAAAGTGGGCTTTACCCTAACAAAAGCAACTAGTACTGTTGTAACAATTAAAGATAACGATGGAAACAGTGTTGCTACACTTTTAAACAATGGAGCCTTACAAGCTGGTAGTTACGATTATACTACTAATGCTTCAAGCTGGAATAATGGCAGTTACACAGCTGAAATAACAGCAACGGACATTGCGAATAATAAAGTGACAACGAACATTGCCTTCCAGGTCGCAAAAATAGAAGTGCCAACTATTAGTATTAGTTCCATCAAAACTGCATATGATCAGAAAGGCAATACTATTAATGCATCCTTCGCTATCAATCAACCATCTAAAGTAACGGTGACGATTTCGGACAGCAAGAATAAAGTAATGAAAACTTTAGCTAGCAATAAGTCTCTATCTGCCGGTACGTCCTCCTATAAATGGGATGTCCGTAGTGTAAAAGATGGCACTTATACGCTAACGATAAAAGCGGTTAATAATATAGGAAAAGAAAAAACAGAGAAACAAAATTTCACGCTTAAAAAAGCTGTTGCACCAACAATAAAAGATGTAAAAACAAGCTATGATACAGCAGGTAACAAGATAAAGACTAGCTTTAATATCAATCAATCAGCAACATCCACAGTAAAAATCTTGAATAGTAAAGGCAAGGTAGTTAAAACTCTAGCCTCTAATAAATCATTAAAGACAGGAATCCATTCTTTTACTTGGAGTGTTGGAAAAGCAGCAGACGGCAGCTACACTGTGTCTGTAGAGTCTGTAAATGGAAGTAAACTAAAGAGTACAGTTACGAAAAAGTTCACCTTATATAAAGTAAAAACAGGGACTGTAAAAGCTTCTAATCTTAATATTAGACAAAAAGCTTCCACCTCTTCCAAAAAGGTTGGTTCGATCCCAAACAATAAGAAAGTCACCATATACGCGAAAAGCGGTTCTTGGTACAAAATTAAGTATGGGAAAGTCACTGGTTATGTATCAGCACAATATGTGAAAAATGTGAAATAGCCAAAAAGGTAATTATTATATAGAGCACGGAGCATAGCCTCTGTGCTCTTTTTTATTCACTCCCTTAAATAATAGATAGAAAATCGAATTAAAAGCTTGCAAATTTGTACATACTATTTTTATTGGTATTAAAGTAGTTAAGCGAGGGATTGAAATGAAAAAGTTAAATATTTTCAATAAAGTTACTCCTGAACACTTAAAGCATTATGATAGTGAGATCTTTCATCTTGATGATGAAGAAGGAGAAGAAATAGATTCATTTTCTCTCAAGAAAGAGAATGAATGGATGTAAATGCATAATAATAAAAGTCGGGAATGTCTCCGTTATTAGAGACATTCCCGACTTTTATAATCATTATTTTTTTTCTGCTGAATATCTTATATCATTGATAAATTTTAAGATAGGTTTATAATTCTTCCCTACCAATCCTATTTTCTCTACGATTAATTCAATAACCAACAATACTGTAACAATTAATAAAATGGCTCCCCACACCTTAGCTTGGGAAAAAATAACAGCAACTAAGCCAAAGAAAGAGGCCATTGCATAAATAATAATTACTGTTTGTCTATGAGTAAAACCTACATTTAACAAACAATGATGCAAATGCGATTTATCAGGCGCCATTAACGGCTGCTTATTCACTAAACGACGAATGATCGCAAAAAACGTATCGGAAATAGGAACCCCTAAGATAATCACAGGAATAACAAAGGAAATTAACGCTACATTTTTAAATCCGAGTAATGACATAACTGCTATTATATAGCCGAGAAATAACGCACCCGTATCCCCGAGGAAAATCTTAGCAGGATAAAAATTAAAGAATAAAAAGCCTAATGTGGCCGCTAAAACGATAGAGGAAATAGCAATTACATACCCATTCCCCATAATCATAGCCATTCCAGTAATCGTAAATAATGCGATACTAGAGACTCCTGATGCTAGACCATCTAATCCATCAATTAAGTTCATAGCATTGGTTATTCCTACAATCCACAGAATAGTGATCGGAATATCTAAGAACCCAAACTCCAATTTACCTCCAAAAGGAAGATTGATGAATTCTACCTGTACTCCACCCCAAACAACAACAATCACGGCTGCTAATGTTTGCGCTAGAAATTTCACTTTCGCTGAAAGATTATAAATATCATCTAGCATTCCAGTTACAATAATTACCGCACTACCAAGTAAAATAGGATAATGATAATCTTTATCCGGATTAATAATTAATGCTCCAATTAAAAAACTTATATATATTGCTAAACCACCCATGCGAGGCATAACTTTCTGATGAACTTTACGTTGTTCTGGTTTATCCATTGCTCCTAATTTAAATGCAAGCTTTTTTACTACAGGAGTAAGCAAGATAGAAGCGATAAAACATACAACAAGCATTATATAAATCATATAGATCCTCCCTAATGCCTTAATAACGCACATTTGTAGGCATCCGTCTTTCCTTACAATATCGAGATTTATTATAGCACATTTATGAGATACTTGGTCTCTATAATTTACTATCTTTTTTTACAATTATATTACATAAAAATAATTGCTTTGTTTACTATCATAATATAAGACGTATAAAAGTCCAGAAGGTTTCAACTGATTAATACATTTTTCACCAATTATCGTTCGTTCAATAGAGTTAGTATACGATTTTTCATGTAAGAAAACAGTGACTTAAAAAAGCCACTGTTTTCTTTCTATTTTCCAACATTCAATCCTAAATTAGAGTTAACGGTTGTATAAAAATGAAAGGATTTTTTATCTAATACTTTTTGATGAGGATCTATTCGGCTTATACTTACTTTTTGATAATCATTATATTTAATAAAGATTCCATAGCTTCCTTTTGCTAGCTGTATTAATGCTGAGTTAGGTAAAAATGTTTCATAGAGATACTCTTCAGCTTTCGAAATAGAGAAGGAATATTGATCGTCTGGATTGCTTCGATTTCGAAAAATTAATTCATTTAAATTCTCCGTATAATCTCCATATACATAGAATTTAAATGTATAACCATCTTCTTGGAAACTTCCGTCCTTAAAGAAAGCTGCCATTGATACTCTTATATGTTCATATCCTTCAACAGGAGTGATCATATATGGTAAGTTATCATTAACAATAACTTCCTTCACTTTTTGACTTTTATCCCACATAAATAATTTCGCTATTTTGTCAAATTCACCATTTAGGTACATTTGATAAGCAGATTTATTGATATGATGGAAAAATTGATTTGTTATATCATATTTTAAATCCTTTGTTGTTTCGACTACCTCTGCAAATTTTTTAAAATAGGCACTCTTATTTTTGCTTTTGAAAAAATGCTGTCTATTAAAAAATCTTGTAATACAGTCAAACTCATATAATCTATTTAAAATCATTTTTTCTATTTGTTCATCCAATTGCTTTGCTTTAACATAGTTAATAACTTTAATATTCGTATCCATTTTATGCATGATATCAGTTTGTTTCGTTAGTGAAGCATTATTTTCATCCAAACGATTTAAATAGTAAATCGTTTTGGTTGTAGTGGAGATGGCGCGCGCATGGACCAAAACATCGATGAAAAACTGCTTGTCCTCAGCAAATTTCATTTCTGGATACTTAATATTATTTTCCTTTAATAAAGATGTTTTTACCATTCTTGCTCTTGGTCCTAAATGTTGAAAGATATGGGGAATTGAAGTAGGAAGTACACTTCTTCTTTCCATGCATGATTCATGTTCTCCAACAATCTTTGTTGATTTGCTTTCGACCTGAATCGTTTTCCCAACCACATAATCATCATTAGTTTCTTTTAAAATAGAATACAATGTCTGTAAACCATCTTCTTCTAACCAATCATCTGCATCTAAAAATGTCACATATGGAGAAGTAGATAATTCTATTCCTAAATTCCTTGGATGTCCAGGCGTACCGGTGTTCTTTTCCAGAAAAACAACTTTAATACTATTTGGATATCTTTTAGCATAATCTAGCAGAATAGGTCGTGAATTATCAGTCGATCCGTCGTCTACAAGGATATATTCCACTTGATTAAAATCCATTGTTTGATTAATGACAGATTCAACCGTTTTCTTTATATTTTCCTCTGCATTATATACCGGAGTAACAACTGTAACTAATTTGTCCATTTTCTTCTTAAATATTCCTAAAATGTTTGCTTTTTTTTCATATACATAGTATCCATCCGTGTTGTAATGAATATTATTCTCTCTTTCAAAGCTATTTCGGTTATAGGATTCAGTCATTCCATTAACCTCCCCAATCCATATGTATTTTCCAATATATAAATTACTATTATATCTATCATTCATCATATACCAAGAAAAAGTAATTTTCCATTATTATTCCACATATTCTACGAACTAAAACAAATTTACACAAATAAGAAACCGCCTTATCTGGCGGTCTATATTTTTCCAATATATTCGGGATCACTTTGCTTTTTAAAGCCCTGTTCTCTAAATTCCCTTTTTTCTTTATCATTCATCTTTTTATACTTAGCTAAAAATTCTTCATAGGCAGGGATAACTTCATCAATTTTCCCTTCCATTTTCAGTTGACCATGTTCTAACCATATTCCCTTTTGACAGAATTTTTTCATCTGGCCAATCGAATGACTGACAAAGAACATCGTTTTTCCATTTTTTTTGAATTCATCCATTTTCGCTAAACACTTTTCAGCAAAAGCTTTATCTCCTACAGATAATGCCTCATCAATTATTAAGACATCTGGATTTGTATTTACCGAAATGGCAAAGCCTAGACGTGATTTCATCCCACTAGAGTATGACTTCACAGGCTGATCAATAAATTTTCCTAATTCAGCAAATTCAATAATTCCTGGTTCCAGCTCTTTTATTTGTTCTTTCGAAAAACCAAGCATCAAACATTTCAATTCAATGTTTTCTCTACCCGTAAGTTCATTATTTACACCAGCAGCTACGGCAATTAAAGAGGCTTGTCCATCGATTTCTACTGTTCCCTCTGTCGGTGGAACAATCCCTGCAATAATATTCGATAGAGTAGACTTACCTGATCCGTTTACTCCGACAAATCCAATAACATCGCCATGATTTGCCTCAAAGTTGATATCTCTTAAAGCATAAAAAGGTTCCCCATAACTTTTAGGCAAGAAAATATCCTTTAATTTATCGCTGCTATTTTCATATAATTTATACCGTTTTGTTAAATTTTTAACAATAACTGATTTCTCCATTAAACCACTTCCAATTTTATAAAAAGTCAATAAAGTGTTTTCTAAATCTAACGTGCATATACGTTCCAACAAAAAGTAACACAAGTACTAAACTCCAGAAATAGATCGTAATTCCTAGATGCTCTGTGACAAACCAGCCTTGTCCTAAAAGGGCATAGCGATAACCCTCAATTAAATAATAAACCGGATTTATCTGCATAACTTTCTCAAATTTGTCTCCTAGATGATTAGCAGGCCACAAAATCGGAGTTAGATACAAAAGAACCCTCATTAAAGATTGTAAAAGCATTTGAAAATCTCTTACAATGGTAGAAATAGTTGAAGTTATTAATGCAAGCGCAAATAAAAACATAACTGCAGCAAATAAAAAATACGGAATCTGCAAATAGTATATGGAAATTGGATACCCAATAAATTGATATATAATCATTACTAGAACCATTAATAATAATTGTGGATACAATAATGACATAATGACATAAGAAGGTATAACACTTAATGGAAAATTCATCCTTGATACCATTCTTAAACGCGTGTAAATGGATTTAGAACTTTTCGTTATGGCAGGATATATAAAGAACCAAATCAAAATACCTGCAAGCATCCATATAAAATAGGGATAGGTTTCTCCATTAACACCTTTTACATCATGCCTTTTTTGTACAAATCCGAATACAAACCAATAAATCGAAATTTGGATTGCCGGATTGATTATTTCCCACAAGATCCCTAAATAGTTATTGCGATTAGCACTTTTTAACTCATAAAGGGATAATCTTCTAATTAAATGAAAATGATTAACTTGCTCTTTTAATACTTTAACAATAGAAGCCATTATCTTATAGAACCTTTCTTTAAGCTGTTCCCATTATCTATTCTCACCAAAATTAATGGGATTACACTATATATATTTATTTTGAGGAATACAATGTTTATTTCTTGTTTAAATTAATCATACGTTAGCATAAATTGCAATGCCTTTATTACTATACATCCTTTCCGCTTATTTTGAAATGAAATATTTCAACCTAGATCATACAATCTATCAAACATTATATAAAGAAAAAAGATAGATTTCAAACCTTATCATAAATACCTTTCATTCCACTACCGATAGAGGTAGTGACAGCAAGGTATTTATACTATCTTTACTACCCTATATTTTGAAAGTTTTAACCAATAAAAGGTATTGGTTAAAACTACGATTCACAACCTCAGCTTCAGGAGAGTTCGCTGAAACAACCTTCTTATCCATAAAAAGCCAAACAATCAACATGTAATTGTTTGGCTTTGACTTTAAATCCGGTCGGAACACTTGTATTCTGACCTTGTTAATTCGCTTTTATTTATATTTAGGTATCTCTAAATCCATACGATAAGAAGTTAACATATTATATAAATTATACATACTGCTTACTTGTTTGCTTGCCCATCCTATATCTGTAGCATATTGATGTACACCAGGTTTACTAGGGTTCCAGCGCATTTTATAAAGTGTGTCTTGTTTATATGTTGCATTATTAATATAATTCTTCCCTATAAACTCTGCTCCACCTATAATCGCTTTTTCTGGAGTATCCCAGCCCATCTTGTATGCATATTCAGATCCGCTCTTTACTGCAGAGCCATCCACTGCCCCGATACCATACATATTATATACTGTTTTCGGTGTAACTTTTTTTCCATCGACACTAGAAACTTTTATACCAGTTGCCAGACTTGAAGTTCCATTTCCAGTTTCTAATAAAGCATGGGAAATCAAATAAATTTCATTAATACCATATTTTTCTCCCGCTTTATTGAATGAACTTCCTTTTCCAGCTAGAATCCCTCTATTTTTAAGTATTTTATCATTTACTTCTTTTGAATTTAGATTCGCACTAGAAGATAATAATAAAAATTGTAGTTTCTGCTTGTTGTCATTCTCAAAATTACTTGGATTCATATAGTATTTAATGTCAGTTGGACTAGCGTTTACCCACGTATTATATTTAACTGTATACTTCGGTGTTATATCGGGTTTAACTTTCCCTACTGGCACCGAATATTTATAAAAGTCAACTTCATACCAGTATTTCCCGTCACTGTCTTTCTTAGCTGTTTTTGATAGAATGGTAACTTTATAATCTCCTTTAAAGGTACCTATAACCCAACTATTTTTGCTGGTCCCACCTCTAACATTCCACGTACCGCTCTTAACAAAAGCATAATCATTCTTGCTACTTACATATTCAAAGGCATCTTCTCTCATATATGCTTTATACTTTTTATCTGTTTGCGCATTTTTGCTAAGTTGAATATTCACAGCATCGTTTAATGAAGTTTTCAAGTCATTATAAGTTTTTGTCACTACTTTTGATTTTTCCATATCAAAAGAAAGATGCGCATCGCCGCTTCCCTCATAATATTTAATCACAAAAGTATGTTTCCCTTTTGGTAGATAGTAACCAATTACTTCTTTTGTTTTACCAATATTCCCATTCCAAGCATCGATTAGTACTTTTCCATCCACCTCAAGTACTGCTCCGTTATCTGCTTTCAGTTTAAAATTGTAATTACTGTTCTCCGTAACATTAAGCACTTTCTTGTAAACAGCCGAAAACTTGTTAGAAGGAATAGCACTATCAGGAGATCCTTTCTTCCAATTAAAATCGATATTATAGATTTTATTTAAAGAATCTTTTCCGCCAATAACAACATTTCTCTTTGAATCTGTTACCTTGTAAGAAGGTGATTGATTTTTGTTTATTACCTCTGGATAATACTCTGCATACCAAGTACCATCAATCATGTTTTGTTCATTATATGGCTGGATAGAGACTTGGAATTTAGCCGTTGATTTATTGTCATAGTATCTCACTTCAATCCAGTGAACATTATCGCCATTTACATTATCTATTTTTACCTTTGTTGCTTTTTCACGATAAGAACCATTTTTCCAATTATCAACGACAAGTTTTCCATCTATATACACTCTTACACCATCATCTGATAATCCTCTAATAACATATTCGCCTGCATCCAGCCTTTTAGCAGTCACATATTTTGCTGAAAAATTATCTTTATTGATTTTTGAAATCGGCGCATTTTTCCCATAATCCTTGGTAAGCGTATTAGAATTAGAATTATTGATTACATTTGATGTAACCGGAGCTCCAGAGAGATTTTTATTATTATAATAATAAGCTACCCAATTACCTAAAGGCTGGATATCAGCAAACGCATAAGCATTTCCTGTTTTCTCCATATAATCTGTTTGAATGATATGTTCTCCCTTTCCTGCTCCTTTAATAATTGCCTTATCAAATGTCCCACTAGAATTCTTCCAACGATCGATTACCGTCTTATTATCTAGTTTTACACGAATGCCATCATCTGCAAAAGTGGAAACAAAATAATCATTGTTTCCCGAAACTTTCCGTAAAAAAGAGGCGGAGAAATTATCTTTTGGCATCCCTGCTATAGGAGCATCTTTTTTCCAAAGATACTGGATGCTTGAAACTTTATTCTTTGAATTTAATCCACCTATAACTGTTCCATTGCCAGATAAACTGGTGTTAGGATAAAAAATATTCACCCATTCCTGGTTTGTAACTACTTGATTAATAGGCTTAATATCAAAATTCAATTTCGCGTTTCCTTTTTTCTCAAGATATTCCACTCTTATCCAATGAATGTTTCTTTTCGATGAATCTGCTTCATTAGTTCTATCGCTTATATTAATCTTATATGCGTCTTCCTTTGAATTCGCAGATGTCCAACGGTTGATAACTAATTTATCATCCACATAAACACGAATGCCATCATCTGCGACAGAACGGATTACATACTCACCTTGATTAAGCCTTAAGGCAGTTGTAAAGCTTGCTGAAAAATTATCTTTTGGTATACCAGACATTGGGGCATTCTTGCCATAATTAAAACTAAATGCTCCTTTGCCATCCCCTTTTAAAATGGTTTTATTTGCAGGGGCACCTTTTAAGCTAGTATTAGAATAATAGTAGCCAAGCCATTGTCCTAATGGAAGAACATCTGCATTTACAAACGCCTTACCTGTCTTTTCAAGATAATCTAACTGAAACACATTATTATTCTGATTTAGATTGGTGATTAATGCCTTATTTGCTTTACCTGAACTGCCTGTCCAGCGATCAAACAAAATGGAATTATTAATTTTCGCTCGTACACCATCATCTGCAAATGTATAAACAAAGTAATCCCCTTTATTTAAAAGCTTATAAAACGATGCTGAGAAATTGTCCTTATTGGTTGAAGCATTTGGCGCGCTTTTCCCCCAATTGTATTTAATATCTTTTATTCCTGTTGAAACAAAAGCGTTCCCTGAAACGTTTGTATTATTAAAATAGGACGCAAACCAAGTGGATGTTGATAATGCTTCTTGAACTGGTTTTAGAGAAAATTGCAAATAACTTTTTCCTGTTTTCTCTACATATTCAATTCGAATTTCATGGACATCCTTTCCTTGGCTATTCTCAATCTTTATTAGTCTAGTATCTTGAGAAACTCGATCACTATCGAGAACTAATTTCCCATCAATGTAGATACGTGTATCATCGTCATGCTTTGTTTGTAAAATATAATTTCCTGCTGGCAATTTTTTATAGGTAAAAAATTTAGCAGAAAAATGATTAGATCCAATTCCTTTAGCATTAGGCTTACCATACTGATAATCAAAGCTTAAATTGCCATTTTTATCTGGTGTAAATACTAAGGCATCTTCCGGATTGCCACTGAATTTTTCATTATTGTAAAAGTAACCAATCCATGAACCGAAAGGAAGCATATCTGCAAATAATACAGCATTTCCTCCGCCTTCATAATATTCAGTTTTTACGGTGTGATTGCCCGCAGATAAATTAGTCATTGGTGCTGCTGAGTAATTTCTACTTGAACTTGTCCAACGATCGATTTTCTTTTGATTATCCAAATACATTCTCACACCATCATCTGCATAGGTATGAAGAAAATAATCTTTTTGTGATTCCGAAATAGTTATATTTTTTTCAAAGCTAGCGGAAAAATTATCTTTGTTTATTCCGGCTATAGGCTCGTTTTTCCCCCAATTAAATCTTATATTGTTATACGATTTAGAAACAGGTGTTTCTGATAAGTTTTTATTATTGTAAAAATTGGAGGACCATGTATTTTCTGCTGCTTTTATGTTCGTTTGGGGTGACATTAACAACAAAAGAAAACATAAAAACAAAGCTGTACCTGCTATTCTCCAAAATACTCGAGTTTCTATTTCCCACTCACTCCTATCTATTTTTTCTATATTCTATTATCTAGTAAAATGGTAAATATGTTAAGAGGATTCGACGAAAATTCGTAGGTAATATTATCTATTTTTTATCGATTCTTGTCAAAATTGCTATTTTTATAAAAATTCACCCATCCACCAGAACTAGTCCATAAGACTTATTCATAGTGATTTATTTAACTATATGACAAAAAACTGCCTCCTATAGAAGGCAGTTTTCTCTATTTTTCATTTTATTTCCCAAAAACTATCTAAAAGTTATTACTTAGAAAGTTTATTCATTTCTTGTTCTTTTAGTCTTTCAGCAAGCTCTAATATATAACTTCTTAATTGTGAATTAATATCGGTGCGTTTTAACCCCAACTCAATCGTTGTTTGAATGAAACCAAATTGCTCTCCCACGTCGTAACGATTTCCTTCAAATTCATATGCAAAAACACGCTGAATTTTGTTTAACTTCTCAATAGCATCTGTCAGTTGTATTTCTCCTCCTGTGCCAACTTCTTGTGACTCAAGAAAATGAAATAGCTGTGGTGTAAATATGTATCTTCCGATAATCGCTAAATTAGAAGGTGAAGTTCCTTGCTCAGGTTTTTCTACAAATTTCTTTACTTGATATCTTCTCTTTGTATCCGGCAAAGGGTCAATTATCCCGTAACGATGGGTTTCTGAGTCAGGTACTACCTGTACACCTATCACAGAAGAAAGTGTTTGATCATATTGATCCATCAATTGCTTTAGACATGGTTTGTCATTATCAACAATATCATCCCCTAATAATACAGCAAATGGCTCATCGCCAATAAAGTTTCTTGCACACCAAACAGCATGTCCTAATCCTTTTGGCTCTTTTTGCCGTATATAATGAATGTCCACATTAGAAGATTCCTGCACTTTTGCTAATAAGGCAAATTTTTCTTTTGCAATCAAATTTTCTTCTAATTCTAAGGCATTATCAAAGTGATCTTCAATCGCTCTCTTACCTTTCCCAGTAACAATAAGAATATCTTCAATCCCAGATGCTATAGCTTCCTCCACAATATATTGAATGGTTGGCTTATCCACAATTGGCAGCATTTCTTTCGGCATTGCTTTCGTTGCTGGTAAAAATCTAGTTCCTAATCCTGCAGCAGGGATAATCGCTTTTTTCACTTTACTCATAAAAAAATACCTCTCTTATAAATAAATTTTTAGTGCGTCTCTTGCTACTATCTTTAGTATACTGCAATTCAACTAAAAGCTCTATGGCTACACTTTTTGATGGTATTCCCATTATTTCGCCATTTTTTCACATAAATAAACAAAAACCTAATTTTTTTTGCAACTTTTCTCCTTTAAAGATCGTCTATACATTCAGGGATTAGTGTATCATCATCTATTATAGAACATTTATCATATACTTTTCGTTATTTAAACAATCTTTACGAAATATTACGCATGGAAGATTAGCTTTGCCGGATAATAATTTCTGCATGTTGTCATAATAATAGGGTTCTAAGCTCTTTTTCATGACTTTATTGTATACGAAAAGTTTATCCATAACATTTAATAATCATTCCAAAAGACCTGTGATAAACAAATGACTATAAATTTGCTAATTATTACTGATTGAAAGGCAATGTTGCTTTTCTTATTGTTACTAAAAAAGATGTTCAGTAGAGATGATTTCTGCTATTCTTGAAATAAGTTTACTATCATTTCTTGTCAAGATATGGAGGATATTGTTAAATGAGTAGAAATAAACCGAAAAAAAAGAAAACATGGTTAAAGGTTACGGGTATTGTGCTTCTTCTCCTTATAATTGGGATAGGAATATATCTGTATACTGTATGGAATTCCCTTTCCACAGCTGTTAATAATATGCATGAGCCGATTGATAGACAGACGACCAAAAGAACGGACACTTTAAACCTTGGCAGCAAGGAACCATTTTCCGTTTTAATGCTGGGTGTCGATGAGCGTGATGGTGACTCTGGAAGATCGGATACAATGATTGTCCTTACAGTAAATCCTGATAAAAAGTCAGTTAAAATGCTAAGTATCCCGCGCGATACTCGCACTGAAATAGTTGGGCATGGTACTACAGACAAAATTAACCATGCATATGCCTTTGGCGGTGTTGCAATGTCGATGGATACGGTAGAAAACTTCCTCGATATACCAATTGATTACTTTATGCAAATCAATATGGAAGGCTTTAAAGATATTGTTGATTCTGTTGGCGGAGTAACGGTAGATAATGATTTAGATTTCACTTATGAAGGAGTTCACTTTGCAAAAGGGCCGGTTAATTTGGATGGAGAAAAGGCTTTAAAATTCTCCCGTATGCGTTATGATGATCCAAGAGGTGATTTCGGTAGACAGTTAAGACAGCGAATGATTATCCAAGCTGTTATTAAAGAAGGAGCTAGCTTAAGCTCTTTAACAAATTTTGATTCAATCTTTGATGCGTTAAGTAAGAATATCAAAACAAATATTACCTTCGATGAAATGATTGATATTCAATCTAAATACAAAGCAGCAGCTGGTAATATTGAGCAGCTTACAATTAAAGGCACTGGACAAACAATCGATAAAGTATGGTATTTAATTGTAGACGATGCAGAAAAAACAAAAATTCAAAATGAGCTAAAAGAACACTTGGATGTAAAATAAAGAGAAAAAGAATAAGAATAAGGCAATAAAAAAAGACCTAAACTGGTCTTTTTTTATTGCCTTAAAGTTTTACTTTTTAATGATTACCTTTTGTTAAAAACCTCTTCTACTACTCTTTCAGCAGATTTTCCCTCTTCTAGGTAGCAAAACTTGTCATAGAAGGTATTGAATTTATCACTTATTGGGTTAACTTCCGCCTCTTTGATAGATTGAATAACTTCTTCTGTCGTTTTCACTAGTGGACCCGGGGCTGTTTTTTCAAAATCAAAATAGAAACCACGTAAATTATCTCGATAATCTTCAATATCATATACAAAGAAAATCATTGGTCTTCTTAAATTTGCATAGTCAAAAAATACGGAAGAATAGTCTGTTACCAAAATATCCGACACTAAATAAAGTTCTCGAATATCTTCATAATTTGAAAAATCAAAAGCAAAGCCAGTGTATGGTGTTAAGTCAAAGTTTTCAGCTACTAAGTAATGCATGCGCAATAAAACTATATATTCATCGCCAAGCTGATCACGAAGCATATTTAAATCTAATTCTAAATCGAATTTATATTTTCCTCTTCCATAAAATTGATTATCTCGCCATGTCGGTGCATACAGAATAATCTTCTTATCCATTGGTAAAGCAAATTTTTGTTTTAAAGCTTCCATGTTTTCTGCCGTATTATCTACATGTAACACGTCATTTCTAGGATATCCAGATTCAATCATTGTTTTATTAAAAGCGAAAGCCCTTTGAAATATTTCCGTAGAATACGCATTAGGAGAAATTAAATAGTCCCAATTAGATGCTTCTTTTAAAAAGTTATTCTTATATTTAACCGTATTTGTACCAGGCATATGCACTTCATCCATATCGGCAGCCAATTTTTTCAGTGGCGTGCCATGCCATGTTTGCAAATAGGTTGTATGGTTTGGTTTTGGAATCCATAATGGTAAGCGACTATTACTCACCCAATATTGGGCTCTAGCCATTATAAATAACCACTTAATAGAGAAGCGTGGCACTATATTTAAATTTCTTCCTTCGAAATTTTTCATGTACTTTTTATCAACACTCCAGTACATTTTATATTCAGGATTAAAATCCTGCATATATTCAAAAATCGCTCTTGGATTACAGCTAAACTGCTTTCCAGCAAAACTTTCAAATACAACGGATTTTTTTCGAACCGGTGCATATCCCATCAACTTAAATGCTTTTTTATATAACGCTTTGATCTTTCGACTTCTCTTAATATCAGTCAATTTTCTTCTGATTCTACTTTTCCATTCTTTCGAACGATTGTAAACATATACTTTGACGGAAAGATAGCTCTTTACCTTGGTCTTTTTAATAAAAATTCTTCTATCTATTCCATCTATTCTGATCACTTTAGCTCTTCGCGATTGCAGAGGATTAAAAGGATTGAATGTTAATCTTGGACTGACCTTTACTATCTCTTCACCATTATCTATATAAGAAAGCTCTATATAGAATCGGAAATAGATTAATTCAGATGTATGTAAATATTCTTTTATAGAAAAGGTGCCTTTAAACCCAATATCATCATAATTTCTGATTCCATCCCCGTATAATTCGGTTAAATCCGTTCTAGTCACACTCTCTAAAGGAAGACGATACTGCTCATCATCTAAATGATTTGTAATGATTAGTGTTTTTTTCATATCATGTTTAGCGCCCATAAGCTTTGTATCTAATACATATCCGCTAATATTTAATAAACCGTCTTTACTAAGATAGGCATCTTCTACTTTCGAAATAAAAGACCTTTTCGTTGTTTTCAGGGAAAGATTCATTTTATTAGTTGTATATGGATAAAAAACAGTGCCCATATCAGCATATTGATAGTAGATCAAATTTAATTCTTGACGATTACTTACGATACGATATCGTTTGTATTCATCTTCTTCAGACTCAACAACAATATAGACATCCCATACTCCAGATTGTCCAAAAAAATCTTTTTCTTTATGTAAATCAATGGTAACTTCATAACTTCCAATCGTATTTTCATCGTCCAATGTATGAAATGGCAGATATTTTTCATTTTCCGTCTTTCTATTTAAAATGAGGAACGATGCTTTATTATCCTCTAAGATACTTGTTTTAAAACCAAATTGAATACTGAGCATATTGTGGATAATGCTGATCGTTTGTATTTGTTTATGATTAAATCCAGATTCACTCATTAAGAATCCCCTCTCCAAAATGCAAATTCCATTAAATCAAGTTATTGAATTATAAAGTTTATCCATTATCCGACAAACTTCTTATTCATCCATTCTCTTATAAAACACCTAACCAACATTATATATAACAATGTGCCGGAATTCAATCAACCATGAGAGCAACATTTATAAAGGTTGTAAAACTTCAAATAATGGCAGAGAGGAATAAATAAAAAATCACTTTTTTTCGCTATTCTAAACAAGGATAAAATGCATTCATTTGATAAATGATAAGAAAACATTCTTTACTATTATTTTAAACAATTTTTGCATAAATATTTCATTTTATGACAAAGCAATGATGATACTTGTCAATAAGCGGAAAAAGTTTTAAAATAAGATAATTAGGGAAAGCTAAAAAAAAGTTTTTCGATTTCACAATCATCATTCAAACATGGAACAATTATTATAGGTGTTTCAAATGACACATCTTAAATAATTAGCCTTTTAATAATTCTATCCTTATTAAATTGTCTATAATTGTAGGAGGAAAAAAATGAAGAAAGTTATTACCTATGGTACCTTTGATTTATTACATTGGGGCCATATAAATATTTTAAAACGAGCTAAAGAGTTGGGAGATCACTTAACTGTTGCACTTTCTAGTGATGAATTTAATGCCATTAAGAACAAACAAGCATATCATAGTTACGATAATCGCAAAATGATTTTAGAAGCAATCCGTTATGTGGATGAAGTAATTCCAGAGCATGATTGGGATCAAAAAATCAGAGACGTTGTGGATCATAATATTGATGTTTTCGTTATGGGAGACGATTGGGAAGGAAAATTTGACTTCTTGAAAGATTATTGTGAAGTTGTGTATCTTCCAAGAACCGTTGGAATCTCTACAACAAAAATTAAAAAGGACCTATTTAAAGTAAATGGTTAGAGAGTTAGCCATTTACTTATACTTAAAACTATTTTCTTTTCTATTTGAGATAGCAAAACTATTTCCTTTACAGAAGAAAATAGTTTTTTGTGTGTCTTTTGTTGAAAATACAACTCATCTCTATGATGAACTGAAGAAGAACAATCCAAACATCCCATGTATTTTATTAGCTGATTATAAAACCTATCGATTTTTTAATGACAAAATGATAACAGATCCGGTTTTATTATTTTCTCCCAAGTATCCTTTATCTTTTCTGAAAGGAATTTTTCATCTAGCAACATCTCAAGTGATTGTGCTGGATAATTATTATGGTTTCTTATCTTCTGTATCATTCAAAGAAAATGTTAAAAAACTACAAATTTGGCACGCCAATGGTGCCATTAAAACATTTGGATGGAATGACTTAAGTGTCAAAGATCGTTCCAAAAATGCCAAGGAAAGATTTGCAGCCGTTTATAAACAATTTGACTATATTATCTCTGGATCAGATAAAATGTCTGCTATCTTTTGCGAAGCTTTCTCTGCTTCCTCCCAGCAAATATTAAATACAGGAATACCTAGAACTGATATTTTCTTTGATAAAGATCATATGGAAAAAATAAAAACCAGTTTTTATAATAAATATCCTAATCTAAAAAATAAGAAAATCATTTTATATGCTCCAACTTTTCGCGAAAACGAAGAAGAATCATCTAATCAAATTCGATTAGATTTTTCCTATTTAAAAGATAGATTAGAATCCGATTATATATTTCTCGTGAGACTTCATCCCAGTATAACTAATCAAATGGATTTTAGTGAATACAATGGTTTTGTTTATAATTTTTCTGATTATCCTATTTTAAATGACTTGTTATTTATTACAGATATATTAATAACCGATTATTCATCAATTCCTTTTGAATTTTCCTTTTTACAAAAGCCCATGATTTTTTATCCATATGATTTAGATGAATATAGAAAAACTCGAGGCTTTTGGGTTCCTTATCATGAACTAGTTCCCGGTCCTATTGCCTATTCAACGGAAGAAATTGTGCAATTTATTCATCATTCATCTTTCAAAATGGAAAAAATAGCAAATTTCCATCAAGAGTGGAATACGTATTCAATTGGTAATTCTAGTAAAAATGTTGTTCAAACAATAAATAGCTGGTTAACAAAACAATAATATATATAAAGAAGTGGCAGATTAACAATTGTTAATCTGCAACTTCTTTATAAGCCGACATTTCTCGGGAAATACTTGTCAACATTTGTTGATAATTTAGTGTTTTCAATAAATACAAACGCGGTATATATAAACTATAAGAAAAAGAGTAGAAAGGATGATAAATATGAAAATAAAAGCTGGTAGCTGGAGATTACTAAGTTCTCAGGATAAGCAATTTATTTTACAAACTGTTTGTACCCTTTCTCAATATAAGGGAAAAGCACATTCTAATTAAGCCTCATATAATTCAATTGGTAACCCATCAGGATCAGCAAAAAAAGTAAACTTTTTGTTCGTAAAAGGATCGATCCGAATATCTTCAACTGTAATATTATTCGATTGTAAATACTGTACAGTTTCTTCTATATTATTCACTTCAAAGGCAATATGACGTAAGCCGGCAGCCTCAGGATAACTTGGTCTTTCTCTTGGATTAGGAAAGGAAAATAGTTCGATTTGATAGATATTGTTTACTAAAAGGTCTAGCTTATAAGAATCTCTTTCTTCTCTGTATACTTCATTTATAGGCTTAAAACCTAAAAGTTCCACATAAAAATGTTTTGATACTTCGTAATTGCTGCAAATAATCGCTATATGATGAACCTTATTTATATTAAACATTTTATAACTCCTTTTCCGTTAAAAAATAAACATCATTATGCTAGAAAAAAAGCGAAGAAACTGTTTGGATTCCTTCGCCTTCTATCTATTATTTATTGTGCCATTTCCATGCACTTTCAATAATTGTCTCTAAGCCTCTTTCTGCTTTCCAGCCTAGTTCGCTGAATATTTTCTCCGAGGAAGCAACTAATCTTGCAGGGTCGCCTGATCTTCTGTCACCTAAAATCACATTTGCCTTTGTGCCAGTAACCTTTTCACACATTTCAATTACTTGTTTGACGGAATAGCCTACTCCATTGCCTAGATTGTAAGTTTCTGCTTCTTTTGTTCCATTTAATAGAGCGTCTAATGCAGCTATGTGAGCATTTGCTAAATCTGTCACATGGATGTAATCACGAATGCATGTCCCATCCTCAGTCGGATAATCTGTGCCAAAGACAGAAATAGACTCTCTCTCTCCTAATAATTGCTGAAGAATAATAGGAATTAAGTGTGTTTCTGGATCATGATTTTCCCCGATTTCACCAGATACATGAGCACCAGCAGCATTGAAATAGCGTAAAACCACATAATGAAGACCATATGCTGCATGAAAATCAGCTAAAATTTGCTCTACCATTAATTTTGATCTACCATAAGGATTAATAGGTGCTGTTTCTGATGTTTCTACAATTATTTCTTCTTTTGGAATTCCATATGTAGCCGCCGTTGAAGAGAAAATAAAGTTTTTCACATTATGTTTTAACATAACATTTAATAACGTTAATGTATTGGCTACATTATTCTCATAATATTTATATGGATCTTGAACAGATTCTCCAACTAGACTATATGCTGCAAAATGCATAACTGCTTTAATTGGATATTTAGAAAAAATCGCTTCTAAATCGTCTGCATTTCCTAGATCTCCTTTTACAAAAATAGCACGGGAATCCACTGCTTCCTCGTGACCTGTTGCAAGATTATCTAATACGATCACTTCTTCTTTCTCTACTAATTCTTTAACCAAATGACTGCCAATATAGCCAGCCCCACCTACTACTAATATCATAGATAATTCTCCTTTAATAACAGTTTATCCTCCCTTCTATTTTATCACATTATTTGTAAATTTTTTTACTGTAAGATATTAATCGTAAATTGACACTAAAAAAGGAATAGACTATTGTCAAATAGACAAAATCATAGTATCTTTAAATAGACCTAAATAAAGAAACCGCTTTCAAGTTTTCCTATCTATCATTCTAGCAACAACATCTTATTTTGCTATTTTACACAAACGTTTTCACAAATACCCCATCATGAACTCACTTTCTTAATAAATCACCTTTATGCTATTAGGGCAATCGTTTTCTTTACAGTACATAGGTAGTAACAGAAGTCTTTCTGTTCTCATAAAAAAATGGAAAGGAGAATGTTTTTTGAAAACGAAAAAACATCCTTATCTCGCACTATGTTTAATTTTTCTTCTTATTTTCACAAGCTGTGGAGGTTATCTTCCAAGTAAAAAGGCAAAAGCAAATAATTTACTAGATTCTCCTATCGTCAATGCTGATAAGTCTGTACAATTCTCCTATGACAATGCATCTGCACAGGAAGTGAAAGTAGCAGGAAACTTTACTGACTGGCAAAATGGAGCATTAAGCATGAAAAAGGACACAGATAATCGCTGGTCCCTTTCTATTTCAAATCTTGCAGCCGGCGTCTATCAATATAAGTTTATTGTTGATAATGAATGGATAACAGATCCAGCCAATGAGACTATGGAAGATGGCAATAGTCGCTTCGTTGTTCCCGGCTTAAATCTTGATTCTATACCGGGGAAGGTTGAAAAAAGTAAATCCTATCCATTAGAAGCGACGCTAGTTAATAAAGATGGCAGTACACAAAAAGAAACAGAGCTGACTTGGTCAGTGAAAGAGAAAGTAGAAGGGATCGACATTGTTGATGGCCGACTAACCATACAAGACAATGCAAAAACTAATGAATCCTTTATCCTGCTTGTTGAAAAGGATGGGGAAAAGGTAGAAAAGAAAATTGATATTGTTGGCAATATGTATTCGTACACTATTAACTATTATCGTCTAGATGAAGACTATACGAAATGGGATTTATGGATTTTTAACAGTGGGATTCCTGATAATGGCTTTCCATTTACAGAGGAAGTGCCAAATAATTATACGTTTACAAGTGGGAACTATTCTTTTCCAGAAAATGAAATAACGATTATTCCTCGCAAAGGAAATTGGGAAGCGCAAGATATACAGAACTCTATTAAAATAGCTGATGGCAAACAAGCTGCAGAAGCATGGATAATTGAAGGAGTAGAAACTGTTTTCTACGCACAAGATGATGCTATTAAAGCGATAAAAGATTTAAAAGGAGGGGATTATGTAAGGCGCCATATTCAATTTATGTATGATCGTCCTGATTTGGATTATAAAGACTGGAATATCTGGGTATGGGGAACTGGTGTAAAAGATGACCAAATTGATTTTGATCGCAACCTTCATGGAATGGCGACTGCAGCAATTAATGTAAGCGAAGCCGCCCAAAGCGTTGGATTTATTTTACGAAAAGGCGAAAATTGGGATACAGCTATTAAAGAAGGAAATGGCGATCGTTACATTCCTCTAAATACATCGGATTTAATCACAAAAGTTTATGTTACAAGTGGTCAAGAGGAGCTATATATTGTGCCTGAAGTCACTGGACCCGTTTTAGAAAACGGAAATGCTACCTTCTACTACAGAGACAAAGATTTATATGCAAAAAACGAAATGAATAAAATAGAAAAAGTAGAACTTCAATTTAATGGAAAACGTTATAACATGACGAATGAAGCAAAAAATGAGCGTTTTTCCTATACAATAGAAAATATCCCTGAAGGAAAGCATCCCTATTCTTTCTTTGTAACAATCGATGGCATCGAAACAGAAGTAACTGATCCATATAATACGGAAAATGGAGCATCTATGCTTGTCTATGAAAAAGCAGATTTTGACTTGCTTACAGATATCACTCCAAAAGAAGTGACTTATAACGATAATGCCGTCCTTTCCGTTGATTGGCAAACAAACAAAAATACAGCTATCCGTGAAGTATATGCTGATTTACGCGCTATTGGCGGAAAAGAAAAAGTAGCAATTGATCCAAAATTAAAGGAGCTTACCATCGCCATTGACCAAAATACCACTACAGGGGCGAAAGAAATTCCCGTTTACATCACTGATCTGTATGGCAACACTCATACCGATCAAGCAAAAATCACGGTTAAAGCAAGACAATCAGTGGGAAAAGATGATTTTGACTGGGATGAAGCAAGAATTTACTTTATGCTAACAGACCGATTCTTCGATGGAAATTCAGCGAATAATGATCCATATGGCATTGGCTATGATCCAAGTAAACCTGGGACCTATCATGGTGGAGACTTTAAAGGAATTACGAAAAAGCTAGATTATCTCGAAAATCTAGGAATCAATACAATATGGATTAATCCGATAGTAGAAAATATCCAGTATGATGTTCGCTATGAAAATCCAGATACTCCTTATTATGCATATCATGGATATTGGGCTAGTAATTTTGAAAAATTGAATCCTCATTTTGGAACAATGGAGGATTTCCATGAACTAATTGATGCAGCCCATGAACGTGGAATAAAAATTATGGTGGACGTTGTCGTAAATCATGCGGGCTATGGGTTAAAAGCAAGTGATGCCGTAAATGATGGAAAAATCGCCAACTTCCCTACTGCTGAAGATAGAAATCGTTTTGCTGGAATGTTCCGTGATGGCGGCACAGATACTGTACAAGGCGAGCTATCAGGACTGCCTGATTTCTTAACGGAGGATCCAGATGTAAGGAAGCAAATTGTAGATTGGCAAACTAGCTGGATTGAAAAATCAAAGACAGCGAAAGGAAATACCATTGATTACTTCCGCGTGGATACCGTAAAACACGTTGAAAATACAACATGGTCAAGCTTTAAAAATGAATTAACAAAAGTTTTGCCAACCTTTAAATTAATTGGAGAAGCATGGGGAGCTCAAGTGAATGATGACCAAGGCTATTTAAATAGCGGGATGATGGACTCCTTATTAGATTTTGATTTTAAGAATTTAGCACGTGACTTTGCCAATGGTCATATAGAGCGTGTCCAAAGTGCGTTAGAAGAGAGAAACAATAAGCTTTCAAACACAGGCACATTAGGGCAATTTCTAGGTAGTCACGATGAAGATGGCTTTTTAGAATCTGTAGATGGTGATATTGGCAAGCTTAAGCTTGCAGCTGCATTGCAAATTACGTCTAAAGGTCAACCTGTCATTTACTATGGAGAAGAGCTTGGTCTGTCAGGGGCAAATAATTATCCCTACTATGATAACCGCTATGACATGGAATGGAATCTAACGAAAAACAACGATGTTCTGGAGCATTATACAAAACTATTAAATGTTAGGAAAAAATACTCCAGCATATTTTCCAAAGGGACTCGTACTCACCTAGCAGGTAGTGACGCGGAAGGTTATTCTGTCTTTAAACGCGAATACACAAATCAACAAATTTTTGTTGCTCTCAATACGAAGGAAACAGCGACAGACGCAACCTTTGAGGTTCCATTTATGAAAGAAGCAGTAGACTTATATTCTGGTAAAACATATTCTATTAGTGAAAATAAAATTACGCTAACCATTCCTTCTAGAGAATACGGCGGAACTGTTTTATTAGTAGATGCGGGGCAAGCAAAGCCGCCTCACCCTACAGAACCAGAGGTACCTTCTACTCCTGGAGAAACGGATTCAGAAACGCCTCCAACATCTAATGATAATGGAGGGAATCAACCTGGATCAGATGGTTCCAACAATCAGGGTTCTAAACAAGCAGCAGAACCCTCAACCACTCCTAACAAAGGGAATGGAATAGCAGCACTTCCTAATACTGCCACTGACTCTTATAACCTTATTTTAATCGGGTTAGGTCTGCTAGTAATTGGAACGGTAATATTTATTCGAAGAAAGAAACATACAGCAAATAAATAAGAAAATGCCAGATAAGTTTTTTTCCTTATCTGGCATTTTTCAGTTTGTTTTTCTTTGTTTATAAATAGAGTAGAAAAAGGAGGCATGTCCAACGACATTGCGTTTCCATAATCTTCTCGGTTCTTTACCCATTCGATATAGCCACTCAAGCCGGAGGTCGCGAAAGATTTTAGGAGCTCTTGTCACTTCACCGGAAGAAAAATCAATAAAAGCACCTACTGCCATCGTAATCGTACTCTCTAGCTTTGAACGATATTCATTAATCCATTGTTCCTGTAACGGCATTCCAAATCCTACTAAAAGGATATCTGCTTTACTTTCATTAATCTGACTAATTATATTTTCCGTATTCTCTTTCGGGAAATAACCATCCTGATTACCTACAAATAAAATATTTTGATATGTTTGCTGCAGCCGCTCTTGTGCCTTTTGGGCAACACCTGGTTTAGCTCCCAAAAGAAACACTCGATATGGTTGATTACGCTTCTCTTCATTTAATGATGCAAATAAAGCCGGAATAAAATCTGTACCATTTAAATTCTCCTTAAAAGAAAAGCCGAAAAGCTTTGCTCCCATTTCAATACCAATTCCATCATTTAACAATAAATCAGCATTATTCAGCATTTCCCGATATTCTGTGTCCTTTTGGGCAATATTATATCCATGGTCATTTAGAAAAAAAACATCCGTTGCTATTCTTTTGTCTAGTTTTTCCTTTATATACTTAATAGCTTCTTTTGAGCTTATAACATTTACTTTTAAATTTCCTAGCCATTTCTTATCCATTTTGTATCCCCTAATGAGAAATTTTTTAAAAAAGCCCTTTTCTATTATATAAAAATTGTCTACTAGAAACAATTCAAGCTAACAATCCCTCTACAAAGTAGGACTTCTAATTTGTAAAACTTTTCTCTTTATTAAGAAATATTCACTACACAAATGTTGGAATATGTCGAAAGATTTCATATGAAAATGTTATTAACTTTTGGATAATAGTGATAAAATTTTATTGTACAATTAACAGATAAAGGCAAACCATCTGAAAGGGTGGGACGCAAAGCTTCGGGTCTAAGGTAGATTTTTTTACTATGATGGCTGGGCCACCTTATATTCTATAAGGAGGTTAATTATCATGATTAATTTGTTTCCCACCGAAATTCAAACTGAAAGCAATTTGGATAGTGAATGGTTATCGCTTATCTCGGAGGCAAAAAAGCAGGGCTTAACACAAGAAGAAGTTCGTGCAATGTTAACAATACTAGAAAATAGCAACGAATAAATTGTTAGAATATTTTAAAATATGGTAGCGTTTCAACCTTAATAGTTAATCTATTAAGGTATCTTTTCTATTTCACTTCACCTGCAAACAAAAAAAGTGTCACATTGGACACTAAATAATGGGGAATAGAATCGAAGTGTGTATTGATTTTTTCTAATAAAGGATGGTGTTTCAAAGAAAGAGCTTTGAAACGGAAAGATAATTTTTGTGTGAGTAGTGTATATGGTGAAAGTCTTAAGATGTTGGGGAAGTTCGAGTGATAGTTTCCATCTGAATAATATGTTCTAGCTGTTTTATTCTTACATTACATTGTTCTAATTTTTCATTAGTCTTTGCCTGCATTTTAATTAATGTAACCATTAAATCTGGTACATTATTCACCTTGTTTTCCTCCTTTAAGGAATGGTTTGTTCTAGTTTTTTAGGGTCCAAGAAACGTACGGATTCAGCAATAACTTCTGTTACATAGACCTTTTTCCGCTCTTGATTTTCATAGTTTCTTGTCTGTATTCGGCCAACGACTCCAACTAGAGAGCCTTTATGACAATACTGAGCTGTATTTTCCGCTACCTTATTCCAAAAGGTACATTGCACAAAATCTGCATCATAATCACCAGCTTGATTCTTGTAGTTTCTATTTACTGCAACAGTCACATGGACAATAGAAGTTCCTTCTTGTGTTACTCGCAGTTCTGGATCTTTCGTTAGCCTTCCTACTAAAGTAACTTGATTGATCATCTTCTCCCTCCCTTCTCTCTTAAATTAGTAAAATCATACTATAAATTAGAGCAGAGGGAAAATGCCGAAAATTCAAGTTTTGAGCGTGTTTGCATAAAGAAAACGAAGATTTCGCCTAAGCGATTTTTAAGTTTTGGAGCAGATATAACGTTCAAATTTAAAGTTTTGCTTTTTTTATTTTTATCAATAAAAAAACTCCTTCATCGAATGTCTAGAAAAAGAATATCACTTCGCTTTTCCCAAACAATCTTGAAGGAGTTTTGGTAATTTATTTATTATATCCGTCGATTACTGCATTCACTTGCTCCATTACGCCTAGCTTCAGTGCTTCTAGCTTACTTGTGCTTTCTTCTAAAGAAGAACTATTTACGCTAAAATAGAATTTCGCTTTTGGCTCTGTTCCAGATGGACGAAGGCAGAACCATGAACCATCTTCTAAATAATATTTAATTACATTAGATTTTGGTAGATCAATCAATGTTTCTGTTAGACCTTCTGAACGCTTACTTGTTAAATAGTCTTCCACTGCTACAACGTTTAAGCCCTTAACCTCTTTGATAGGAGCTTTACGGAAAGTATCCATAATATATGCAATTTGCTCTGCTCCATCTTTTCCTTTTAATGTTAATGATTCTAAACCTTCTTGGTAGAAGCCATACTTTTTAAAGATTTCTAGTAAACCTTCATGAAGCGTTAATCCTTTTGCTTTATAATAAGCAGCAACCTCTGCAGCAAAAATAGCAGATTGAACAGCATCTTTATCGCGCACGAAATCACCGATTAAATAGCCATAGCTCTCTTCATAACCGAAAAGGAATGTATGCTCATGTGTTTGTTCAAACTCTTTAATTTTCTCTCCAATAAACTTGAACCCTGTCAAAGTATCAATAGTTGGAATGCCATAAGATTTTGCAATCGTGCGGCCGATTTCAGAGGTAACGATTGTTTTAATGACAACGCCATTTTCTGGAAGCATTCCTTTTGCTTTTTTCTCAGACAATAAGTATTCAAGCATTAATGCACCTAATTGATTTCCGGTAAGAACTGTGTATTCGCCACTTGTATCCTTCACTGCAACCCCTAGTCGATCTGCATCTGGATCTGTAGCAAGGAGAACGTCAGCATCGATTTCTTTGCCGTAACGAATCGCAATTTCAAAAGCTGCATGCTCTTCTGGATTAGGTGATTTTACGGTAGAAAAGTTAGCATCAGGTAATTCTTGTTCTTTCACAACTGTTACATTTTCAAATCCAAACGCTTCTAAACCAGCACGGACTGGCTTGTTTCCAGTACCATGTAATGGAGTATAAACAATTTTTAAATCCTTTGCTTCTGGCAAACGATTTAATTGGATTGTTTTTAGTTGTTCTACATAGGCAGCATCTACTTCTGCACCAATATATGTTAATAAACCTTTTTCTAGTAACTCTTTTTCCTCTAAAACTTCAATTGTAAGCTCATCTTCGACTTCATTTACATATTTAATAATGATATCTGCAGCCTCAGGAGGAAGTTGTCCACCGTCTTCTCCGTATGCTTTAAAGCCATTATACTCAGGAGGATTGTGACTAGCGGTAATCACTACTCCCGCAAATGTATTTAAATAGCGTACAGCAAAAGATAATGCAGGTGTAGGACGAAGCTCTTCAAACACATAGGATTTAACTCCAAGCTTACCTACTACTTTCGCAACTTCTAGGGCAAATTCTGGAGATTGATGACGAGAATCATACGCTACAGCTACCCCGCGCTTCATCGCTTCTTCTCCTTGCTCTACTATGTATTTCCCTAATCCTTCTGCTGCTTTACGAACAGTATAAATATTCATGCGATTAATACCAGGTCCTAGTTCTCCACGCATACCGCCTGTACCAAATTCTAAATGTTTGTAAAAACTGTCCTCCAGCAACTTATCAGATGTTTGTAATTCTGTTAGTTGCGTTTTTAAGTTCGCTTCTAATCCTGCAAAACTTGTCCACTTTTCTACGATCTCTTTATAAGCCATTGTCGCTGTTCTCCCACCTTTAAATTAATTAACCATATATCTTTACATTACCTAAAATATGTATATAAGTAAAGATTTTTTCAAAACCATTCTTGTGGAACACTCTTCACCAATTAGGTCGTAGTTCCTATCCCAATAAGATTCCTAGATCCATTTCACGCACATCATTTTTGTCTCCACATCTTTGACAGCGGGCCGTTTTCTCCATAGACTGGATCAGCAGCTGGAAAAAATGCACTTTCAATCTCTTCCTGTACACCATCTAAGTCTTTCTCTACATCTGTTTTTATATTATAATCTTCCCCATTTGGATATGCACCGATCACTTCAAATTCTGGAGAGGCAGATAATTTCTTATGACCAGTTCCTGCAGGAAGCAATAAGACATCACCACTCTTTACAATAAGCTTGGATCCACCTTCTCCGCCTATTTGTAATAAAGCAGAGCCTGTTTTTATCCCCAGAACTTCATGGGCATTGCTGTGATAATGATGATAGGAGAATACTCCTCCTGACCAGGTATTTTTCCAATTATTTTGCTGAAAGACCTTTTCCATTTCGTCTTCCTTATTCTCCATTGCCCTTTTATAATGAAGTGCTGGGAGATAAGGATGATTGGGTATATATCTATTCTGTTCGAAATAATACATTGTAATATCTGGATTCCCCATGGATGCACACCTCTTTGTCAATTGATATTACTGTATACCCCTCTTCTTCCTAAATCATTCCTACAGTTATTGATAGAAGCAACAAAACCATTAATTCAAATAATTACCTCTTTTCTTTTTATTCCGACTTTTGAATTTTCTACTAAAAATAAGCAAATTTCCGTCGATAATATTCAAGGTATCTTTTAATTTTGATATATGAGGATTATTTACATTAAAAAAGGAAGGCGAACAGTATGAAAATTTCCATCAGGTATAAATTATTAGCAAGCTTTCTGATTGTTTCTATTTTATTTATGATTCTGTCCTATTATTCTTATAAAAGTACAAAAGAAACAGTAGAAACTTATGATTATGTAATTGAAACCGTAACAGAATTACGCTCTATTTCTGAACAAATACAGACAAATGCAGCTAGAGAAATTTCAAACTTAAGGGGTTATTTTGTTTATAGAACTGATGCCTATAAAAATAGAGTAAATGGCGCAAGCACAAATATTGATACGCTTGTTAACACTGGGATAGAAATCTCTACTGAGGCAGAAACAGTAAAGCGATTAAAGGATATACAGACTTTAAACAAAGAACTTACTCATAAGGCGAATGCATTGATGAATAGTAATAACCCTTCTCCATCTGCTTTAGATGAGATTACGACATTATCTGACAGCTTATCTGATCAAACGGAAGCTTTTAATATTTGGCTGACCCATGATATTTTGAATCCAGAGGTTGAAAGAGCTCATACAGATTCTGAACAAAGAATGATGCTGGTACTTATTTTTAGTGTATTAGTTACGTTGCTATCTATCGTAATGGGTTTCCTTCAATCAGCTCTTATTATGAAACCAATTCAGTATTTAAAAACAAATATGCAAAAAGTCGCAAAAGGGAACTTACACACAGCAAAATCCCCAATAAAATCCAGAGATGAAATTTATCAATTAAATGAAGCTTTTGAACAAATGAAAGAGAATTTAGCAAAAATGATTGTTAACATGACAGAAAGCTCAAATCTTGTAGCAGCATCTGCAGAGCAATTAAATGCAAGTGCAGAACAATCAAGCAATGCGTCTGCAGCCATTGCTTCCTCTATTCAGGCAATTGCTGCTAGCAATGAACATGCAATTGTTAAAATATCTGGCAATACGCTTGCCTTAGATTCAATTTTAACCGGAGTAGAGGCGATTCAGGATCGTTCTTTGCATGTGTCTGCCTTATCACAAGCTGCCTTTACAAATGCAGAAAAGGGAACAAAACAAATCGAAGATAATTTAACACAAATGAAATTCATTTATGACTCTGTACAACGTTCCAATTCGATTATTGCTTCTTTAGCTGACCGATCACAAGAAATAGGAAAAATGATTGAGTTAATAAGTAATATTGCCGAGCAAACAAATTTATTAGCATTAAACGCGGCTATTGAGGCGGCTAGAGCAGGAGAAAACGGCAAAGGCTTTGCCATTGTAGCCGATGAAGTTCGTAAATTAGCGGAGCAGTCTCAAGCTTCCGCACAAGATATTTCCCAATCTTTACATGGAATTCAGCAGGATACATCCGACGCAGTCACCATGTTAAATGAGACAATGGATCGAGCGAAGAACGGAGTAACTATTTCAACAAATACGGTTGAATCCTTCTCGACCATTGTGTCCAACACTCAAAAGGTGGCCCCAGAAATAGAAGAGGTTGCCCAAACAGTTGCTACCATCACAATACAGATTAAAGATGTGGTCGAGGTTGCAAATGAAATTACCCTTCTTGCTAAAGAAAATGGAAATAGTACAGAAGAAGTTGCCGCTTCTACAGAAGAACAATCAGCATCGATGGAAGAAATTAAAGCTTCTGCTGAATCCTTATCCAGCATGGCAGATGAATTAATGAAAAGTGTGTCTCAGTTTAATAGTGAAAACTAAATTTTTTTGAAGCAAGAAGACCCGAAAAGTTAGCGTAAAAATTACTTTTCGGGTGTTTTTTTGAGGGGAATGGAATAATGATTTGTGGTTTGGCTGATTTCCTGCCCCGATCGGCTGATATTTTCTTACTTTGGCTGATTTCCTGCCCCAGTTGGCTGATATTTTCTTACTTTGGCTGATTTCCTGCCCCGGTTGGCTGATATTTTTTTACTTTGGCTGATTTCCTGCCCCGATCGGCTGATATTTTCTTACTTTGGCTGATTTCCTGCTCCGGTTGGCTGATATTTTTTTACTTTGGCTGATTTCCTGCTCCGGTTGGCTGATATTTTTTTACTTTGGCTGATTTCCTGCCCCGGTTGGCTGATATTTTTCTACTTTGGCTGATTTCTCGCTCCGGTTGGCTGATATTTTTTTACTTTGGCTGATTTCCTGCTCCGGTTAGCTGATATTTTTCTACTTTGGCTGATTTCTCGCTCCGGTTGGCTGATATTTTCTTACTTTGGCTGATTTCTCGCTCCGGTTGGCTGATTCCCTCCTATTTCCCCTGATTCCCCGGTGTATTTGACTAATTTCTCGCTACTTTTAGCCAAAATCACCATTCATTTCATCGAGTATTCCCTATAAATATTAATTTTTCATCCTTCTTCCACTCTACTCCTCCTTCTTTTTTCTCCAGACAGAATAAACAAAATAAATAGCAATTAATACCAGAAGAACAAATAAAAGCAGAAATAAATAGTGAAAGCCTAACATGACTGCCTCAAATTCCGAGCGTCTTGTATCATTCATCCAATCAGTAATCGTTCCATCTAACCACATATTCATAAAAGTAATCGCTAGCGCTGTCCCGATTACCATTCCAATATTTCTTAGCAAGGCAATAGTACTGCTCATCATTCCTAAGAATTGTAAGGGAACATATAGCATCATTATGCTGTAATTGGGCGATGTTAAGATCCCCATCGAGAACCCCAATAAACAAAGCAATATAATTAATGTAGGTAAGGATGTCCCAGGAGATAGGAAGCTCAGCCCAAGCATCGTTATACATAAAAGCCCTAAACCAACTAGGACTACCTTTTCTCCCCCAAACCGGTCTGCTAACGATCCACTAATAGGACCAAGTACTGCCAGAAGCAATGGATAACACATTAATAAAAGTCCTGACTGCTCAGCAGAAAAGCCTAAAACACCTCGTAAATAAAAAGGTAATATAACAGTCGAAGCAAATGCTGCACAATAGCTTGTCATTAAGATTAATCCACCGGCTTTCACAATGGGGGAAGAGAAAATCGACGGTTGGATAAACGGGTGCTCCTCCTTCTTACTATGGAAGAAAAAGAAAAGAAAACAGGCAACACTAACACAGGCAATCCCTAATAAATAGATCTTATAAGCTCCCTCGCCAATCGAGTTGAGAACAAAAACAAAGGAAACAATCCCTATCCCAAAATAGATACTGCCTTTGTAATCAAAGCTAGAATGTTCAAAATGGCGGTCAATTGGAACAAATTTCTGTGCTAAAAAATAGGCTCCAATACTTATTGGAACAACAGTCCAAAATAAGATATGCCAAGAAAAGGATTCGATAAAAAATCCACCAACAGAGGGACCTAATAATGCTCCGATTCCGACAGATGTACTGATAATCCCAAGGGCTTTTCCTCGATGTTTCTCAGGATAAACATCTGTCACAATTGCCATATTAACTGCTTGAAGCATTGCTGCCCCACTACCTTGGATTACTCTAGCAATAATCAACATAGGAATATTGAAAGACAGGGCGGATCCACATGCTCCCACCGCAAAAACTAAATAGCCAAGATTATGTATACGCTTCTTTCCAAACTGATCTGCTAGTTTCCCCATCAACGGTAAAAACAACATAATCGCCAATAGATAGCCATTGACAATCCATTGGGTAACAGAAAGCTTTGCCGAAAAGTCAATGGATATATCGGTTAAGGCAATATTGACAAATCCAGCAGAAAAGTGGGACAAAAAAGCACCCGTACAAACAGATAGCAGTAAAAGTATAGATTGGAATTTTTGGCTCGAGGCTGATGCTTCTTTTCTTACTTCTAAAAAACTCAGCTTATTTTTTGTCATTTAAATCATCCTTTATGCTATGCATTCAAATCGAAAGAGGAGGAATGAGAGTATTATAAACTTCTCCCCCGTTTCCTCCAATTAAGCTATTCTCTTTCTACTGTAGAGCATGAATAGATTTAACCACTTCTTTACTGGTGGCAACTGTACCAAAGAACTGGTTAATGGTTTGCAAGGTCATCTCATGTGCCTCTTTTGAGAAGGCTGCCGTACAATCTGATAAGAAAATAACATCATAATCCAGCATAAAACCATCTCTTGCTGTTGATTCCACACATATATTTGTGCTAACACCTGCCATTAACAGCGTCTCAATTTTTAATGCTCTCAGAACAGAATCCAATCTTGTATTAATAAATGCACTATATCTATGTTTTATTACGATAACATCATTCTTCTCTGGTTCCAATTGATAAAATCCTGCTCCCCATGTATCCTTTCGGCAAAGCCCCTTCTGATTTTTTCCCTTTAGTCGCTTAATCCACGTTTCTGAATCTGTGCTGTCCTCATGAATTGTTTGTATATAAATAATCGGCACATTTATATCTTTCATCGAAGCGATCATGTCTTTTAGATTTGGCATCATTTCATCTACCATAGATACATCTAAATCCTGCTGAGCTAAGCTTCCTTCTTTATGACAATAATCATTTTGAACATCAACAATTAGTAATGCAGTATGTTTGGGATTCCATTCTAGTTGATTCATCAGCCTCATCCTTTCGTGTTAAATTTATACCTACCTGTATCCTTTTGCATTCCCATCAAAATGATCCATGTTATTTAGAAAGCTCATCCACAAATTGCATGTCAATTAGCTTATCGTATTGATAGCCATTTGTATAAACTCCAGTTTTTTCGACAACTTCCATTGGTTTTGCAAGTGCCTCTTCGGAAATAAAGCCATCCTTACTCCAAAGACTGTCTGCATAAGCCCGATCAAGCGAAGCCTGCAAGCTTTTCTCCGCAGTCGAAGGGAATTCTTGTTTTAAAATTTTCATCGCCAATTCATGATCCTCATCAATCGTCTTAAGTCCTTTCATAACTGCACTGACAAAGCTTTTTACTGTCTCTGGCTCTTCTTCTATTGTTGATTTTTTCACGCTTAATACCGAATATGGGTAGTCACCAAGACTGGCAAAGCTATAAAAGGGTGCTGCCCAAACTCCTTTATTTATTCCTTCGGTAATCTGTGGTTCTGCGCCATTCGCTATATCAGCTTGACCCGATTCAACTAATGAAACGACAGCACTTGCATCTGCAGGTTCTTCTAGTTTGACATCTTTTTCAGGATCTAAACCGACATCCATTAATAACCACCGCGTTAATAAATTGGGACTTCCGCCAAAGCGCCCTGCTGCAATGGTTTTTCCTTTTAAATAATCAGCAAGTTTCTCCTTACTAGTATTGGCTATTGTTTGCTCTGTATCCGCCATTAAGTATACATTGGCTCGATTTACAACATTTACTACAGAAACAATAGGATCAGCATTTCCTGTGTTGGCCATTTGATTCGATTCTGGACCACCAATATTTCCCCATGCATCCCCACTAACTACAGAAGTAACATGGGCACCGCCTGTTGCTGTAATTATTTCAACCTCTAGTCCCTCTTCTTCAAAAAAGCCTTCCCGAATCGCTGCATATAAAGGCAGATAGCCAATTAAATGTACTGGTTCGGCAATAACAAGCTTCTTTGTTCCATTCTCAGACTCTTTTTTACTACTGGTGCCGTTTGCGGAGGAACACCCGCTAAAAATAATTAAAAGAAGTACTAAATAAACACAAATTTTAAAATAGCGACTTTTTTTCATGTAAACTCTCCCCCTATTGCATTATCTAAACTGGCTAAGACCCTACTCTCTCAGTCTTTTTCCTTTTAACAAGCGCTTTTCCAGCCAAACAGTCCCTATATACATCAACACTGATAATATGGATAAAACAACAACCCCTACCCATACTAAATTTATATTCATAATTTGTCCTGCGTACAAAATCATTCTGCCAATCCCTTGTCGCGAACTAATAAATTCCCCTACGATTGTTCCCGCTAAGGCTAAGGCAATATTAATTTTCAAACTGCTGACAATCCACGGCATAGCAGAGGGAATAACGACTTTTGCAAAAATATGATGTTTTTTTGCGCCAAGGGAGAAAAGCATTTTTTCTAAATCAGCATCCACACTTTTCACCCCACTATGTGCAGCAATAGCTGTTACAATCACAGTCATCATAAATGCCAGAACAACTTTTGAGCTGAAGCCAATCCCAAAAAGAATAACTAAAACCGGAGCTAATGCAAGTTTAGGAATGGCGTTAAAAGCAATTAAATATGGTTCTGTGATTCGGGAGTAAAAATAGGACCACCAAAAGGACAATCCAAGCAATGCACCAAAAAATGTGCCAAAAAGAAAGCCGATTATAGTAGCACCTGAAGTGTATAGAAGATCGCTCCATAAAGTTCCTTCTGTAAAAGCAATAATACCCGTTTCCCAAATAATCGTCGGGCTGCTCCAATAATAAGAATCGATTATTTTCCACTTTGTAAGTAGTTCCCATAAAACAAAGAAAAGAATACCAATTAAAACTTGCCCAATTAGCGTTATTCGCTTCTTCCTTCTTTCCTTTAATTCCTCATCCTCTATAATCGGCAATATACCTACCTCTTGCATTTTCACCTTATGCGGCAAAATAATTTGCTCTGAATTGTCTCTCATCTATGTTCCTCCTCTTTTCTAGAATCTTATTTTTCTAAAACTGCTTCTTCCTTTAATAGTGCAAATAAGTATTTTTTCAAAGCAATGAAATCCGGATGCAATAATGTTTCTTGATTGCGTGGTCTTGCTAATGGTACGTCTACCTTTTCCTTTAATCGGCCTGGTCTTGGGGATAAGACATAAATTTCATCTGATAAATAGATAGCTTCATCAATATCATGGGTTACAAACAAAATGGTTTTCTTAAAATCAGCCCAAATATCTAACAGCCAAGTTTGCATCAATAATCGTGTCTGGGCATCTAAAGCACCAAATGGCTCATCGAGTAAAATAATATCTTGGTCATATAACAAGGTGCGTAATAATGCTGCTCTTTGTCTCATTCCACCAGATAATTCATCTGGATAATGATGTTCAAATCCCCCTAATCCGTATTTTTGAAGAAGTGGTTTAGCTCTTGCCACAGCTTCTTTCTTACTCACACCCTTTATTTCTAGTCCTAATATGACATTTTGCAAAATACTTCTCCAAGGTAGAAGCAAATCTTTTTGAAGCATATAGCCCACATATCCATTCTTGCCAACAATGTTCTTGCCATCGAGGATTACCTCCCCAGTAGTAGGCTTCATTAGACCTGCGATTATATTAAATAACGTCGATTTACCACAACCACTCGGTCCAATTAAGCTGATAAACTTGCCTTCTTGGATTTTTAAATTGGCATCCCTCAATGCTACTACTTCTTTTCCTTCTTTTTTAAAGATCTTATTCGTATGGCGAACTTCTAGTTTATACACCCTAAAATCCCTCATTTCATAAAATATTTCTATTAATAAAAAAAACCGCCAGAATTTCCTGAGTGTTGTATCTCAGTCTAATTCTGACGGTTTTCCTGCTCTCTTCCAAAGAGTTCATTTAACCAGCCAAATAGGATTCAATTTTCTTGTCTAACATAATAATTGTTCCACTAATCTCTCTCATGGAATCATAATCCTTTAATATTAGCTGCACCTTGAAATGCAGTTTTTCTTCTAAATTGCGTAAAAGCATTTCCTTGTATTTATCAATTAATAGACGATCAATAATCTCCGCAAGGTTATCACTTGAACTTTCTATAATTTCCAGTACAGGAATACGCTTATGCTTAGCAATAATGATAATTTTATTATCGATTAAACTAATCTGCTGTTCAGTTAGCCCAACCTTAAAAATCAATTGATTGACAAGATTGTTTTCCTTCATGATACTTTGCTTCAATTCTCCGAGAGTTCTTGGTAGCTGATCAACTAATATAATTATCACCCCCACTAAAGATAGCAGAACGAATAAGCCATTCTATAACCTATCAAAAGCTCGCAGCACACAAGCAAAACAAATCTACCTATATAAAATATAGAATATTCTGTTTATTGGATCATATCATATCTTTGTACGACTTTCTTCTATTTTGTCAGAAATTCTAACTCTATTTTTTAGAAAAAGTTTAGAGATCTAATTCCAATGAAAGAAATTTATACTCTAAATAATCTTCTAATCCATACTTTCCACCTTCGCGACCGACTCCTGATTCTTTTACTCCGCCAAATGGTGCTTGTTCAGTGGTTGGTACCGGATCATTGATCCCAATTATGCCATATTCAAGGCCTTCTGACATTCTAAATACACGAGAGATGTCTTTTGTGTAAAAATATGCTGCTAATCCATAGGAAGTATCATTAGCAAAATGTAAGGCTTCTTCCTCTGTTTCAAATTCAAAAATTGGCGCCACTGGTCCAAATGTTTCTTCCGTCGCAATTTTCATCTCATGAGTAGCATGTAATAAAACTGTTGGTTCATAGAAATGGCCATTGTCATATTCTTCGCCAACTGGTTTTTTTCCTCCATAGATGACTTTAGCGCCTTTTTGGATAGCATCTTGAATATGCTCTTCCGTTTTGGCAACAGCTGCTTCGTTTATAAGTGGCCCAATGGTTACTTCAGGATAGAAGCCATTTCCAACAACCAAATTTTTCATTTTTGTTACTAAAATATCGGAAAAGCGTTCTGCAATTGTTTTCTGAACATAAATCCGATTCGTGCATATACATGTCTGTCCTGCATTGCGAAACTTACTTGCAATAACGCCTTCAGCTGCTCTTTCTAAGTCTGCATCCTCAAAAATGATAAAAGGAGCATGGCCCCCAAGTTCCATCGAGATCTTCTTCATGGTAGCAGATGCTTTTGCTGCAAGCTCTTTTCCTACTTTTGTTGAACCTGTAAAAGTGATTTTTCTTACTTCTTGTCTTTCCATCATCGCATCTCCGATTGGAGCCGCATCACCATGAACTAAATTTAACACACCTTTTGGCAGTCCTACTTCATGAAAAATCTTCATTACTTCTATTGCTGTTAAAGGAGTGGCTTCCGCTGGCTTTAAGACAACTGTACATCCAGCAGCAAGCGCTGGAGCAATTTTTCTAGCAAGCATGGCGATTGGAAAATTCCATGGAGTAATTGCTCCGACTACTCCTACTGGCTGTCTTAGCACAATGATTCGCTTTGTTTCTGAACTTGCAGGAATGGTATCACCATAGATACGTTTTCCTTCTTCCGCATACCATTCCAAATAATCTGCTGCTAAATTCACTTCCCCCTTAGCCTCTGCAACTGGCTTTCCCATTTCAGTTGTAATAATTGCTGCGAGATCTTCTATTTGTTCGCGCAGCTTATCAGCTACTGTTTTTAAATACATAGAACGTTCTTTTGCAGTTTTTTTCGCCCATAAAGGCAGCGCATTTTGAGCTGCATCAATTGCTAAATGCCCTTCTTCCTTTCCTCCTCTTGCCACTTCTTCAATGACCTCTCCAGTTGCCGGGTTATAGACAGAATAAGTTTTTCCTGAAACGGAATGACGCCATACCCCATTAATATATTGCATTTTCATACTCCTTTCATAAGTGTTTTTCCCCTATCATAACAAACATTTTCGATAATTCCACATAATCCGACTTGCTTACTCCTATAAAAAACGGAGCATCTTATTAAATAAAGACGCTCCGTTTCTCTTAATTCACATAAAAATATCCTATAACTCCAAGAATGATTAAAACGATTATAAGAATTCCATATTTGCGAAAAAACTTTACACCTGGATTCGCCGTTTGTTCACGAACTTCCTTTAAAAGTTTTTTCAAAGATTGAGATCGTATACTTGCTAATTCTCTTTTCCGTTCTTTCTTCTTACAAATAGAATTTCGATCCGTAATTAAGTAATCTTTTAAGGCATAATTGAACCTTGGGCTTGTCCCGAATTTTTTCAAGGACCATTCAATATAATCAAGCATTTCATCTTCAGAACCATATATCGCTATATACGAAAAGACTTGGCGATGCTCCACGCCCTCCATTCCTCCTGGAAACAGAAGGAGAAATCGTTCATATGGCTTAAAAAGACCATTGTCTTTCGTAATCTCTTGGGCTAAATCACTTGCTTTTGCTTTAATTGGTTCACTTGCCATCCGAAAAACATGTTGTGTTTGTTCCTGAGATAGATAGAAATAGGTATACAGTAATTCTAATACTTCAAACTTCTCCTTTTCCCAGCCCTTTATCTCAAAACTACGTTCCTCTTTGCCTTGTAAAAATATCTCTCCAAACTGCTTAACATCGGCAAGATCTACTTTTTCCAACTGTAATTGTACCAATAGCTGTGCTTTTACATCCGGCAGTACCATCCGCTTATATGATTCAAATGGAATAGACCTTTGAAAATAAACGATTATTTCAAAGACAATGGCCATAGGATGGCTGCTTTTTTTCACTTCATACACTAGTCTATTTTTTGTTGATTTTAAGAACGTTGCATTATGCTCAAAGGAAGAATTTACATGCAATAGATTTTTGATATTAATTAAAATTTGGGATAAGGAATGTTGAAAGCTGAATTCATGCTTTAAATAATCTTCAATAATCTCTGAGTAAGAAAAAATATCACTCATATAAGATAGAACTTGCTGATACGTTTCTGGATATTTTCCAAGAATTTCCCATAGTGATTGGCAAATATCTTCGCCTTCATAATAAGCAATCGTTTTAACAATAAATTCTACAACATCTACATGTTCAACAACCTTTTGGATTTCCAAAACAAATCGCAGATAATCTCGAACAATGGAAGCATCCTTCATCCGCTCTTCTCGATGGAGCACTTGTTTGAAAATATGTACAAGCTCGAGCTTTTCCCGATGATTTTTTTGCAGAAAAGTATACAGCATTTTCAATGTCGCCACTTTATCGTTATCATAAAAATAATAATCTAGTTTTTCCATATAAAATAGAAGAAATAAGTCATTGTATGATTGAAGAACAAGTTTCTTCTGTTTATCCAATCCTTTTAAAGCCCGTTCACAGTAAACAAAAAATTCATCTAGCTCTGTGGCAGTTTCGAGTGCTTCAAAAGCAAAATGAAGATAATCATGATCTTCTTCCTTAAAGTTTAAGCCGTTTCTTTTGTCCTGACTTAAATCAAAAGTAAATTGGTTTTCCACGGCTCTTTTTCGGAGACGAATGGATCCCTGTTCTACAAACATTACATGGATATTTTCTAATATTTCTGGTTCATTATGAAAAGTAGTTGCACCAAATAATCTTCTTGTTTCATACGGCATATATATAAATAATAGTTCCAATAGCCACATTGCATATTTATGCTGCAGATGAGGTGAGGCCTGAAACGATATATACACTCTTTTCTTTTCCGCAACTGCCGTAATACAAGCAAATAATAATTCTTTGAATTTCTTTTCATCCAGTTGTAAAACATGAAACAGTTCTTGCTTTTTAGTAAAGATATTCTCTTTCGTATAAGAGACATATTCTATTTCTTCTAATTTTTCTCCTATATTGTCGATATCTTCCAAGCTATAAAAATGTTCAATATGAAAAATTTGAGAGGGTTTATGAATCCATTCCTCTTTTCTACTTACAGGAATAATATAATTATGTACAAACAGGCGATTCTTTCGCTTTGGGCTTTCAGCAGGCGCAAAACTAGATTTCCCTATCACTAATTCTCCCGTATCAGGCTGCATTAAAGTAAATTGCGGTGGATAATTCTCTATTTCTTTGTCGCTGCTTTTCTTTAATTCACTCGGCATATGATACGTACTAATTGGAATTAGGTATTTCTTGATGAAGCTTTCCTCCACGTTAGGTGAGAAAACTATAGTATCAGACTCATCACCTGTAAGAAAAAGACCTTTACTATCTCTAGTTACTATTTGCTGCTGTATCAGGCTTTTTCCCATTATCCTCTCCTCCTTCTTTCCTTGATTGTATAAGTTAGGTTTATATTAATGCTTCTATATTCATCACTATATTTACAATATAAAAAACAACTTTCATTTCATTTTCGAAAAATAAAAAACAGCTAATATCTGTATTATACAGGCATGCTGTTTTTTTAAAAACCAACTTCGCTCCACTTTTCTAATAAATATAGAAATTCTTCCTGCTTTTTTACGAAAATTCTATATGTGATTGCCTATTCTAGAAAAGTTCTGGAGTCTGTATCCTTTTTCTTTTTTGTTTCTTGCTTTTGGTAATTGAGCGCTCCTCTCTGTTCCCCTTTTTCTTTCTGTCTCTTGCTTTTGGGCACAGAGCGCTCCTCTCTGTTCCCCTTTTTCTTTCTGTCTCTTGCTTTTGGGCACAGAGCGCTCCTCTCTGTTTCCTTTTTTCTTTCTGTCTCTTGCTTTTGGGCACAGAGCGCTCCTTTCTGTTCCCCTTTTCCTTTCTGTCTCTTGCTTTTGGGCACAGAGCGCTCCTCTCTGTTCCCCTTTTCCCTTCTGTCTCCTGCTTTTGGGCACAGAGCGCTCCTCTCTTATCGCAATTTTTCTAAAAGAAGGTGTTCACGCACGCTCTTTTCTTTTATTTCAGCTTACATGTTATTAACTCGATTATAAACTACTCAAAATAGCTCCAACGGTTGACTCCAGCTAGCTTAAAATGTTTTACTAATATTCTTCTTATTCTTTTTTTGGAATGAATGATTCTACACCAATCATATAATAAGGGGGTTGTTATTTTTTCATTAGGAAAAAGTAATTTCAGTTCTTCTACATTGCGTAATACCGCTGCTTCGACTGTTTCTGCCTGTCTGCATTCTTCACAAACTACCTTCATTCCTATTTCTACCACTTTAAATGAATGACATGTTTTGCAAAAGATGCCTTTCTGTAATTCTTTATATTCATAGATTGGAATTTTTGAAAAAGGAGATTTGTCGATGTGCAATGCTGTTAGTTTTTCAGCCAATTGCTTCTGAAACTTGTTCAGCTTTTTAGAAGGATGACCCATCCTTTTTAAATATCGCTGGACTTGCGTTGGAAAAATAAATGGTAAAGATAGTGGAGCTTGGTATAAGGTAAACTCGGGATTAACAAAAACAACAGAAGAAGTAATTGATTTATTTTCCCAACCATGCTTTTGAAGTAACTGTTGAAATAATGATTCATTCCTCCTTATTTGATTTAGCGGATTACTAATTTCTTTATGCTTCATTGTATAGATACGATCATTTTGATAGTAATAATCTCCTTCATAATTCTTTATTTCGAAAAGATGAATTTCATCAGAGTTAATAATAGTGGAATCGATTTGAAAAGTAGTGTTATTTATTTGCAGTAGTAGATCATTGATTATATAACAGTCGCTCAAAAAAGTTTCTGTGAAGGAATCAAATAATTTTTCTCCTGCCAAGCCTTTTTTCAGATGAGCTAAGTACTGTTTTTCATTTAAATCTAGTTCCATACGTTGATCCAAGGATTGTAAAACGAGGATTTCTGGAGAAAATGTCCGAGGTTTATAGAGCATACTAATTTGTTTCATCCCTTCTTTTTTATTAAAAAAGGCCATTCTATAAGAACAGCCTCTTTTTCTATTCAACTGCAACAATTATTCTGCCTGTTATTCCGCCTTCTAATATTTTGGGTAATTCTTCAGGTAATTGCTGTAAAGATACTTCTTTATACACAAAGGAAGAAAGGTTTTTTGGTTTTAAATCGGTTGCAATTCTTCCCCATATTTTTTGTCTACTTACCATCGGGCAATAGACCGAGTCGATTCCAAGAAGATTCACGCCTCTAAGTATGAATGGAAATACACTTGTCGGCACAGCTCCACCACCTGTTAAGCCACTTACTGCGACCGAACCGCCATAGATTATTTTACTAATAATTGCTGCCAATGATTCACCGCCGACAGGATCAATTGCTCCTGCCCATTCTTGCTTGTCCAACGCTTTTATCTTACCATTATAGACATCTTCTCTGCCGATAATATGAGATGCTCCGATGCTTTTCAAATAGCCCTCTGCTTCTTTCTTTCCAGAGCTTGCGATAACGTTAAAGCCCAATTGGGAAAGCATCGCTACACCGAAGCTGCCAACTCCACCAGTAGCACCTGTCACCAATACAGATCCATTCTCTGGCTTCAGACCATTATCCTGCAATCTTTGTACAGAAAGAGCTGCGGTAAAGCCTGCTGTTCCAATAATCATTGCTTCTTTTAAGCTTAATCCTTCTGGAAGCGGGACAATCCAATCTGCAGGAATACGAGCATATTCACTATAACCTCCAGAATGAGATACACCTATTTCATAGCTAGTAGCAATAACAGGGTCTCCTTCTTTAAAGCGACTGTCTTCTGAAGACACAACTATCCCTGCCATATCAATTCCTGGAATATGGGGATACGTGCGAACAATTTTTCCATCTGGAGTGCTTGCAAGTCCATCTTTATAGTTTACGCCAGAATAATGAACTTTTATGACTACTTCACCAGCAGATAAATCCTCTACGCTAACACGCTTTGTTTCTACTGAAAAATTACTATCTTTATTATCAACTACAACTGCTTGAAAATTATTTTCCATTATTAAGTCACCTCGTACTCATAGTATCAATTTAAAAATAGCAGGTCAAAGCAAAGAAATTACCCTATTAATATAGTAAAAATGTGAATTCTATCTTATAGATGTGAGTGATTTTTTTCGGCTGACTATATTTTTTGATAAAATGCTATCGCAAAATCAAAAAGTACATAGTCCAAAATGGTTAAGAAGAGACCTATTCGATCATATATTATTACATGGATCCTAGAGATTAGAACTATTTTCCCGCTAGTCGGAAAAACTTTCATTATGAGTAATATCTAACAATTCCATCACCAAAATTCATTGATTTCTTTATTTAAATAAGCTAATTTCCTTTAATTTATTCCATAATCTATCCGTTCTTTTTCTAAATGGATTTCTTTTATCATCTTTTAATTTTAAGCCTATAACCTGCGCAACTTTTTCGATTACTTCCTCGATATTTAAACCATTTGTGTCCACTTGCTCCTTAAAAATAGGAAGTTCTAGCTGTTTTAGTCGTGATTCAGCTTGGTTATATGCCCAAGAATCTTCTCCTTCTAATCTGCTGCGTAATCGTTTTTTGATCGTAGCTTTTGACGCCATCAGTGTAACATGTTTAACTATAATTTGATCATTCTGTAATCGCGAGATAATTTCATGAAAATATGCTTCATTCGTAATGGTCATCGGTACTATAATGATTCCATCGTAATCGCTGGTGATTTGTTTTAATAATGAATAGTTTGTCTCTCTCCAAAGAGGAAAATCTTGAAAATCATCCTTTTGTAAGGCAGGTGGAATATTTTTCATTAACACATATCCGAATCTTTCTGGATCAAATACAAATGCATTTTCTAATCTTTTCTCAAGCTCATAGGCAGTTGTCGTCTTCCCTGAACCAAATGTTCCGTTAATCCATATAATCATAAACTTCCCCCATAGTATATTCTTCTTTTACTATAGCAAATTTATCAATCTTCTTTTCTTCTCGCACAAAATTTTTTGAAAAATACCTACTTTTCGGTTTCCGAAAGTTGTATAATTTTTAGAATAATATAATTTATTTACAGAGACTATCTCTAAGGAGGAAAAAAATGCAAATTCAACCAGAGGACATCGTTAGAAGTGGTCCGAACCAATATATTTGTAAAGAAGGAATCCTAAAGGAGTTAGATAATTTATTGTCTCCTTTTCAAGCTCCTGCCATCATAACGGGCTATAAATCATTTGAAGCCTATAGTCAGTATGTCTCTTCCATTCCTGAACACTGGCAAATTATTCAGCACGCAGGCTATAGTTCGCAACAGGCAATAGAGGAGATCGCCCCATCATGTGGAGCAGCTGATGTCATTATTGGCATAGGAGGCGGCATTATATTAGATACTGCCAAGGCAGTTGCAGATAAATTAAATATCGAAGTTGTTTTAATTCCAACCGTTGCTGGAACATGTGCAGCAAGCACACCATTAAGTGTCATTTATTCACCAGATGGAGAGTTTGAAAGAGTAGCATATCATAGACGCTCTAGTTATTTAACGGTGGTTGATCCTGCATTTTTAATTCACGCGCCGATTGATTATTTAAAAAGTGGAATTGGTGATACCTTAACAAAGTGGTATGAAGCAGAAGCGATTATCCGAAATGCGAACGATGAAAGAGCTCACTCTTTATTTGTCCAAGCTGCATTAAGCCAATCTGTTTTCATCCGTGATATTTTATTAAAGGATAGTATAAAAGCTGTTCAAAGCAGTGAAGCTGGAAAGGTTACAGCGAGCTTTACTAAGACGGTAGAAGCAGTTATTACTTTGGCAGGAACAGTAGGGGGATTCGGCGGGAGATATGGAAGAATGTCTGGATCTCATGCTATTCATAACGGATTAAGCTTTATCGAAGAAACACACACCATCCTTCATGGGCAAAAAGTGGCCTATGGTATTTTAGTCCAGCTCGCTTTAGAAAACCGCATCGATGAAATTGATGCACTGCTGCCATATTATCAGCAGCTCGGTTTTCCAACCAATTTAGCAGACTTACATATTGTAGATAATCAGGCAATAGCTCTACAAAAGGTTGCAGAACATGCTGTTAATCCAAAAGAGTCGCTTCAGCTGATGGGTTCCTATCGAGCAGATGAGGTAATTGCGGCAATGAACGTCCTGGAAAGTCTCACAACTAGCAAATCTGTATAAAAAATGAAAAAGGAGATAGAATTCAACATCGCTTATAGCGATGTTGATCCATCTCCTTTTAACTCTTTTAAAACGGCCATTACATCGAATTCTCCTAATCCATTTTCAAGAGCGGATTGATATGTTTTATGGGCTGATGCTCCAATCGCATTTAATTCAGCCGTTTCACTTGCTAGTCGTAAATCTTTTGCCATATGCTTAAGGGCAAATGCTGCTGGAAACTCATCCTTTAAAATAGACGATGATTTCATTTTTGAAATTGCTGTTCCGACTGCACTTTCATTAATAATAGTTAACATGTCTTCTTTTTTTATTCCTTGGTTTTCTGCAAAAAGAACGGATTCGGCAATTCCTTGTACTGTAATTCCCAATAATAAGTTAATGGCAAGTTTTGCATTACTGCCGGCTCCAGATGGACCAAGATAAATAGAAAGCTTGCTCATCGGCTCCAATACAGCTTTCACTTGTTCGTAAACTTCTTCTTCGCCGCCAACTAAAACAAGTAAATTTCCTTCCTTAGCCGGTTGAACACTTCCTGAAACTGGGGCATCAAGAAACTTCACTCCATTTTCTAAAGCAGTATTATAAATGAATTGAGACGTTTGTGGGGAAACGGTACTCATATCAATAAATACTTTTCCTGCTTTTGCATGTGACAAGATTCCATTTTCAAGATAGATGCTTTTCACAGCATTATCGTCTGAAACCATTGTAAAAATGAGGTTACTGTTATCAACTAGTTCTGTTAACGATTCAGCCTGTTTGGCACCAACAGCAATTAATTCTTTTCCTTTATCAGGTGTACGATTATAGAACGTTAATTCATAACCAGCCTTGATTAAATTCAAAGCCATCGGAATCCCCATATTTCCTAATCCTATCCAACCTATTTTCATACAATCATCCCATCCTTCCCATCCAATAGTCATACACATTTTACCATATTATTTATCACAATACGTCAATGTGGTTATAGGATAGGAAGAAGAATTACCGTTTATAATCTTCTAAACAATACATTATTCTCTAGATGAATATGATCAAATGTTAAGCTCTCTAATTCTTCTAGTTTTAAATAGGTTAATCGGTACGTATTACATGCATGCAGTGGCAGTTCATAATCATTCGTAGCTTGGCGAATTTTCTTCAATATTCCCCCTGCTCCTTCATGTTCCTCTTCCAATATCGAGATTTCCGCACGAGCTGCTTCAAGACTTTCTGCTTCCTTACTCGCCTCATATTCTATTACTTGTGGAAAAATCCGCTGCTCTTCTCCAAGTAAATGTTGTTCTAATTCGTCCTTTAATAAATAAAACTGGGTATACACATCTTTCAAATGTAAATCGCGCTCTCCATGCACACGATAGACTTTACTAACAAATCCATCTAATTCTTCTAATAAATCTCTCGTATTTGCATGGTAATGATCAATAATATATCTCACTAAGTCAGTTAATGGCATATTCATCCAGTCAATCTCTTCGGTTGTCTGCATCTGTTCATACATAATATTGAGGACTTTTACTAAATCCTTATCTTCTAAATGTAAAGATTTAATTGCCTCCCCTATTGGTCGATTTCCCCCACAGCAAAAATCAATTTTATATTCTTTAAATAGTTTACTTGCTGCTGGAAACTTAATAATGATATCACCTGTTTTCGTCTCTTCTGTAAAAATGGCATTCATACGAACACTCTCCCTTATTAGAATAGCTAAAGTATAGAAGATATAGACAAAGGAAAATAGGATTGAAATCACAGATTAAAGATTGTTATAATTTAATTAGATAATCATCGTTTTAATTGTGAAAAAATACACAAATTGACTGGTGGTGTTAATAATGAAACAAAAAATGGTTAGCCCATGTCCTAAACGAGTTCCTATATTTTACTCCTTATCAGATTCAGAAATAAAAAAAATAACAGATATTGTTCATCATAGACTATTTAAAAAAGGCGAGATGATTATAGAGGAAGGAGATATTTCCACCTCTCTTTATATTATTCATAGTGGAAAAGTCAAGCTATCTAAGTTAACTATTCAGGGGAAAGAACAAATCGTTCATTTATTAACGACTGGTGATTTCTTTGGAGAAAGCAATCTTTTTCATGATGACATGGTTATGAACTTAAGCTGCCATGCTTTAGAAGATACAAAGATATGTGTATTAAATAAACAAGATTTTGATCACATAATGTTAAGTAATCCTGACATCTCTTTCAAACTGCTAAAAACGATTACCAAACGCTTATCTCATACAGAAGATCTAGCGAGAACATTAGCAACGAAAGATCCAGAAGTAAGAATTGCCGATATGCTTATTGAATTCTGTGAGAAATTCGGGACAGAACATCAAAATACTGTTCTTATTACCCTCCCTATCACCAGAGAAGAAATCTCCAGCTATGTTGGCCTTACAAGAGAAACAATCAGCCGTAAACTTGCAAAACTTGCCGACAAAGACATTCTTACCTTAATCGGTAACAAACAAATTCTCATTCATAATAAAGGGAAGCTTCAATCAATAGGGGGATAACTTCCCCCGTTATAATAATGAAAAACAAATAAATATTCATTGCAGCTATTCCTTCTCCTTTTCCAAGCAGGAAACACTTTTACACAAGTAACTTCTTCTACTCTACTAAGCTGTATGTCTTCCGCGCATGTCCAAATTTGATAAACTATCATTAATGATTTTAAAATCGTTACCAATTAATTATTTCTTCCTTTTTTATAGAACAACCTTCCTTTCTAATTAATAGAAAGGCGCTTCAAAAATCATCTCTCATTTCCATTCTTTTTGCTTCTTTTGAAATAATCTTCTCTACAAAGATATCTGTTTAAATATCCTAGTGAATTACTTCTTGGGAGAAGAACACCATTCTGAAGTCAAAATCTTTTAAAAATTCACTTGAAAAATATTTTAATTCGAATTACCTTATCTAAGAAGGAGGTTATAATATGAATATAACTATTGAAGAAATACCTAAATCAAGGATTGCTTTTTTCCGAAATGTTGGGGAGTATGGGGAAAAACAAAACAAAGAATTGATGGAATCCTTTAAAAAGTGGGCAAAATTGAATGGCATATTTGATAATTCTATTATTCTCGGCATACCGCAAGATAACCCAGAAATCACACCTAAGGAGGAATGCCGTTATGATGTTTGTATTGTGGTAGAAAATGATTTTAATGTAGCAAAACCAGCTCAAGTTGGTGAATTTTCCGGTGGGAAATACGCTGTTTTCTTGCTCGACCATACAAAAGAGGCAGTCAGTGAATTTTGGGGGAATATTATTTCTGAGATAGAAAGAAATAATCTATCATTAAAAGAACAACCAATTATAGAAAGATATACTTCACAAATGATTGAAGATCATTTGTGTGAAATACTAGTTCCTATACAGTAACCGAGCAGGGGCACAGTAGGGTATTAGACGAGTATTCGCTTGATGTCTTTATATAAAAGAATGGCGTTTCCTTATTTAAATTTTGGGCACAGCGAGAAAAGGGGGCTCTGTTACCTTTTTGCACTTTTTCTTTTGGATTTCATTCAAAGAGAGCTCTTCTCTTTGACTTTTTCTCTGTTCCCCTTCTTTTTGTGGCACAGAGACCATGGCTCTATTAAATGTTTCACTTGTTTCTCTTTATAATCGTTACTTTCCCTCTACATCCTTTAAAGTTTCTACATTCAACTTTCTTATGAACCTACTTTTTCATCATTCACGCTAACTTTCACTCATGCTACACCATATTGTATTCCACAAAAACTCTGTTTGATTATCAACATAGGAGATGCCCATCTACACTTCCCTTTCTAGCTTAAATACACTGAAAAGATCGAATACGGTTAGTATCTGTTCGATAATAGATCCAATATTTTTTTTGCCAACGATATCCTGCAATAGAATGACGTCCAATAAGAGTTGGAAAGAACCAAAATCCTTTACCATTTTCTAGCCAGATATAAGTAAAGCGGAATATACAGGGGCGGATAGACATAGATTCAACAGTTGAAGTGCTTGCTTGTGACTGGTTTAATTGTGGTGATCCAGGGTCTGTCCCCCCTCCAATCGGCGGTGCATCTGGATATGCTGGAGATCCACCTACTGGAGGAGGCGGTTGTTCTCCACCTGGAAACGGCGGCAAAATCCCACCTCCGCTTGGTGGTGAAGGAGGAACGGCCCCTCCTCCAATCGATGGCGGAGTCATTCTAGATTCTCCACCTTTTAGCAAACTGACCATCCTATATTGAGGTAGAAAAGATTGTTGTCCATAATGAGCATAATACGGCTGAAAATACATTACTATTCCCCTTTCGAGCTTTTGTATTACTCTATGTAAATAGCCCATTTGAGGTGCAGTAAATAATTTTCTTGTCCGCAATTACTAAGCCCCTTAATTAGGAATCTCCTTATTGCTTTATATCAAAATTCGCTTTCCATTTTTTACGGAAAAGAAAACCTACTAACCCCACATTGCCAATTCTCAGTAACTTCCCCATGTTCCTTCAATAAAATGGAGAGAGCGATAAGGAACAATTATACGAGTTAGTTAAAACAAATTCAGAAATAGCGACAAGTTTCCCGGGAAATTTTCCTAATATCCGTCGATATTACCTTATTAAACCTCAATCAGGCATACACCTTATCACTATTACAACTAGAATAGTAACATTAACCCTTAAATAATGGAGAAGAACGTCGAAATCCAAATGTCTCTTTTTCTTTCTTTGACCATGATCCCCTGTCTCAAACCATGATTTTGCACCTCTCCCCTCTTCTCTAGATATTCCCGAATAGAATAATATACCAATTCTACTCTTACATGAATGGTAAATTTAATCTTTGCATTGGAAAAGATATTGTTTCAGTCTTCCTTTATCATTTTCTTCCACTCGTGGATATTTTTTGAATAACTCCTCTTTTTATATGGGCATTGAATGGATAAACAATTATCAAATGTGAAAAAAAATAAAAAAAGAAATAATATATAGAGGAAAAAGAGTTTAAATGCCTAATATAGTATAAATAACCTATAATTACGACAAAAAATTTGACATTTATTTTTTTATAAAGATACCTATAGGTCTTTTGATACTGGTATTATGAACTAGTAAGTACTAATCTTATACTATAATAATCTGACTAATCGACGAAAGGGCAAAATCATTGAAAAGTGATGACGCAAAGCTATAGGGGCTTAGGGGTAACGAAGATCGATTTTTTCTACATGATAGCAAAAGTTATGACATTCATTACGCTTGCCAGCCAGTTACCGAATCCACCTTCGACGATTTAAATGAAGGGAAAAGTGAAGATGAGACAAAAAAATAATGATAAAATACTAATCAAACGATCAATCGTTGTAAGCGATCAAAACTATTTTTCACCAGAAACAGGTAATATTTGGAAAGGACTATTTTTCGGAATGCTTATCAGCATCCCTTTATGGATTTCCTTTTTTGGATGGCTTCGTATTTTCCTTACTTTTGTTGGTAAAATAGACTAGGGATCAGTAAATATTTTACTTATACTACACAAAAGCATATAATCATTATATGAATAAGCGCGAAAAAACCATTAGGAAAGGGGCTTTCATAATGGCAGAATCAAAAGAAAAATTGGAAAAAGAACTTGCTATAGCAGGAAAGCATTATTCGGAGAAAAAATTCTGGTCCAAAATTGCAAAGTTTGGAAAAAAGGCCGGTTCCTCTGTTGTTTATGCGGTGCTTCTCTTGTATTACACTTTACAAAAACCAAATGTACCTAAGAAGGTCAAAGCAACTATTATTGGAGCATTAGGTTATTTTATCCTTCCTCTTGATTTAATCCCTGATTTTTTAGTTGGTATAGGTTATACAGATGATTTAGGGGCACTAGGACTTGCATTATTCCAAGTTGCTATGTACATTGACGATGATATTAAATCAAAAGCAAGATTAAAACTTACTGAATGGTTTGGGAATAAAGTCGATACAACCGAAATAGATAAAAAAATAAATAAATGAAAAAGGGACTATTTTTTAGTCCCTTTTTCATTATTATAGAAATAATCCTACGATTGTAGCCGTTAATATAGATGCAAGTGTCGCCGCTAATAACATTTTCAACCCGAACTTCGCAACAATATCTGCTTTTTTAGCATTAATTGCTTGAATCGATCCAGCAATAATTCCAATACTAGAGAAATTTGCAAAAGATACAAGGAAAGTAGACACAATCCCTACTGTTTTGTTTGAAAGTTCTCCAAGTAATGGCTGTAATTGCAGCATTGCTACAAATTCATTTGCAGCTAATTTCGTACCCATTACAGAACCAGCCGTTACAATTTCGCTTCCAGGTATCCCCATTATCCAAGCAATCGGTGCAAAAATATAACCCAATATCCCAGTAAAACCGATGCCGAAAATACTTGTAAAGAAACCGTCAATTAGAGCCAGTAAACCAACATAAGCAACTAACATTGCAGCAACAATTAAAGCAACACGACCACCATCTAAAGCTCCTGCAGAGATTGCTCCAAAAACAGAATTCGTATTGGAGACATCTTTTACATTGATGCTCTCATCTTCATCTTTTGAAATTGGTGCAAGAAGTGTCGCTATAATTAGTGCAGATAATGCATTTAAAATCATTGCAGCTAGTACATATTGGGGAGGAATCATCTCCATATAGGCTCCCATAATAGATGCAGAAACAGACCCCATCGCAGAAGTACATACAATAAATAATTTATTTGCATTTATCGTATCTAAATGGCCTTTAATCGCAAGAAGTGCTTCCGATTGACCAAAAAAGATTGAGTTAATGCTGTTAAATGTTACTACCTTTGATAAACCAGTAATCTTAGCCAAAGCTCCACCAATATATTTAATTGCTAGAGGCAATACTTTGATATGCGTTAATAAAGATAATAAAGTAGAAGTAAAAATAATGATCATAAGAACATTAATAAAAAAAACACTTCCGCCTTCTGGAACTAATCCGCCAGTAACAAAATTTACCCCTTCATACCCATAGTTAAGGACTTTAGAGACACCGTTAGATGTAGCTTCTACTATTTTTAGTCCTACTGTAGTTTTAAACATTATTAGTGCTACAATAAATTCAAGCACAAATAATACGAGAATAGCTCTGAAATTAATCCTTTTTTTATCATTTGATAGTAAAAAGGCAATAGCTATCGTCACAATGATACCTAATATCCCAACTAAAATCGACATAGAAAATTCCTCCTAAATAAGAAGCAATAACAACCCTTTCCTCTTTATATAAACTATCTCAATATAGTTAATATAACTTCAAAAAACATTGTTAATACATTAAAAACGATATACAGTTTTAGATGTTACCTTATATTTAGGTCAATGTCATCCTTTAATTGAAGAATAAGTTAAATTAATAAAATTTAAATCTTTCTAAATATTATCTAAATATATTTAATTCATATCATTGCAAATACTTATCTAGGTAAATAGCAATATAAAAAGCAATTCCAGGAAATTCTCCTCTGAAATTGCCTTCTGCATTTCTGTATGCTATTGAACTTTCCAGTAACAAAAATAACTATTTTAAATGGAGTTTACTTTTTCTTTTTTCGCTGCTTCAAATGCTTTATTCACACGATTTAAAAGCACACTATCTGAAAGCAAACGATAGCCTGTTTTTGCGAGGACTTGTGCTCCTTTAACAAGGGCGGCATCTCCTGTTGCTGATTTTGCGGCTTCTCGAAATTCGTTCGTATGGGCAATTAAGTCGTCTGGCCCTATTTTAATATGAGGATGAGCAGTTGGAACTTCATAGCTAATATTTCCAGCGTCTGTTGATCCTTTTCCGCGAGATCTTTCCGTTACAACTGTTTCTCCAACTGCCTCTAATTCTTCTTTTAAGATTCCATCTAAAATTGGGTTTAATACAAAATCCTTCACTTCATTTTGAAATCTTTCCACTTTAACAGTCGCACCAGTGGCAAGAGCAGCTCCTTCAGCGATCGCACGAACTTTTGCTGCAACCTCTTCTGTTTTTTTCCATGTTTCGGCACGTATATAGAATCGCGCTGATGCATATTCTGGTATGATATTCGGTGCATCTCCCCCGTTTGTTATAATCCCATGGATTCTGATATCATCAGGCAGCTGTTGTCTAAGTGCATTGATGCCGACGAATAATTGGATAACGGCATCAAGAGCGTTTATCCCTTTTTCAGGTGATCCGGATGCATGTGCTGCTTTTCCGTAAAAATGAAAGTCTAAAGGATCAACAGCAAGTGTTTCACTAGTCAACGATGTTTGTCCAGAAGGATGAATCATTAAAGCGACATCAACATCCTTTAAATAGCCATGTTTCACAAAGCTTCCTTTTGCACTCCCATTCGGACCTCCTTCTTCTGCAGGTGTGCCAAGAACAACTACTTTCCCACCAGTTTCAGACAGCACTTGAGATAAGGCAATACCCGCTGCAACACTTGTTGTTCCAATAATATTGTGACCACAAGCATGCCCTAGACCAGGAAGGGCATCATATTCAGCAAGAAAGGCAATGGTGGGGCCAGATATCCCACTGTCTTTTACTGCATAAAAAGATGTTTCATGTCCAGCAACGGCAATTTCCACTTTAAATCCCGCATTTGTTAGAATATCTACATGCTTTTTGCTTGCAAAAAATTCTTGATTGCCAATCTCAGGATTTGCATGAATTAATTGACTCGTTTCAATATAAAGCTCCTTATTTGTTTGAATGGATTCATTAATTAAATCAAGACTAGATAATGTATTACTCATTTTTTCTCCTCCTTAAAGTCCTTTAAATTGTTTTGCCAACTCATCTTTTGCAATGTCCACTACAATTGAACCACCGTTTGTATCTGCTTCTACCGCTTTCACCACTTCTTCTTCATGATAAAGTTCAACAATTTTCTGATAGGTTTCGTTATTCGCATCCTTTGTACGAGCCGCAAAGATATTTACATATGGTAATACGTTTTTATCCTCTGCATCTTCTAAATAAATGGGATCTTTTACAGGATCAAAGCCTGCTTGACCAGCGACACCATTATTGATAACAGATGCTGCAACATCTGGTAAGACTCTTGGTGTTTGTTGAGCTACAACTGGCAAGATATCAAGCTTCTTTGGATTTTCTACAATCTTAGATGGATCACCAAATAATCCAAAATCATCAGCTAATGTAATTAATCCAGCAGATTCAAGTAATTTTAAAGCACGCGCTTGATTAGATGGATCGTCTGGAATAGCAATTTTGTCCCCCTCTTTTATCTCACTTACATCTTTCACTTTTTCTGAATAGATTCCCATAGGAGCAATCACTGTTGTTCCTATGGGCGTTAAATCTGTTTTGTTTTCTTCATTAAACTGACTTAGAAAAGCAATATGCTGGAAGGAATTAATATCAATATCGCCATTCTCTAAAGCTTGGTTTGGTAAAGTATAGTCTGAAAACTCGACTAACTCGATTTCAATTCCTTCTGCTTTCGCCTTCTTCTTCAAAGTCGGCCAGACTTCTCCATCGGATCCCGTCACCCCTATTTTCACCTTCACTGTTTTATCTTTACTTGATGCACTATCTGACGTGCAGGCAGCTAGTGCCCAAATAGTTGTTAATAATAGTAAAATTGCAAAATATTTTTTCATCTCTCCATCTCCTTAATTAGTAATTTTTGTATAATTTTAACTTTATAAAGCGATAAATATCCCATCGTTAAAGTTCTGTCTTAACGTCTCATTATTTTTCGTGATAATGTATTTCCAATCCATTGAGCAATTTGTACAAGTATAATCAGTATAATGACGGTAACAAGCATAACACTGCCATCAAAACGCTGGTAGCCATATGTCATCGCCACATGTCCCAGTCCGCCTCCGCCAACGGTACCAGCCATCGCAGAAAAATCGATTAAGCTGATCGTTACAAAGGTTAATCCTAGAATCAGTGGTCCTAATGCTTCCGGAATTAATACAGTAAAAATGATTTGCAAAGGGCTTGCTCCCATCGCTTTAGCAGCTTCAATAACTCCTAGATCAATACTGACTAAATTATTTTCTACTACTCTCGCAATTCCAAATGAGGCTGCAATAGTCATAGGAAATATCGCTGCCCAAGTCCCAATCGTTGTACCCACAACTGCTCTTGTTAACGGGCTGATTGCCACTAAGAAAATAATAAAGGGAATAGGGCGGATAATATTAATTAGGATATTGAGCAAACGGAAAACTAATTTATTTTCCAAAATATTTCCCTTCCTTGTCACAAAGAGAAGTAACCCAATCGTAATGCCCAATATAGATCCTAAGATAAGAGTGGTAATAACCATTAATATAGTTTCTCCAGTAGATTCCACAATGCGCGGCCAAAAAGTACTCCAATCAACCTTCATTAAACAAGCACCTCCTCAACTGTTACTAATGCTTCTAATTCATGCAGAACCGCTTTAATATTTTCCTTGCTGCCTTCAAAGGAAACAAGAAGATTCCCATAAAACTTCTCTTGCAATTCCCGCACAGATCCATAAACAATGTTTACATCGACATTAAATTTTCTTGTGACCTTTGAAAGAACTGGATCACTAGCGATTTCTCCTTTAAAAATTACTCTATATAACTTATCGCCGCCCTTATTCCTCCATTCAGCCAATAAAGAAGCAGATGGACGATCCTGCTGGACAGACTGAATAAAACGTTGAGTAGTCGAGTGTTGGGGATTTGTGAATACTTCAAAGACAGAACCATTCTCGATTACTTCACCATTTTCCATCACAGCCACTCGGTCACATATTTCTTGAATAACATGCATCTCATGTGTAATTAATAAAATCGTAATGCCTAAATCCTTATTTACTTTTTTTAATAGACGCAGTATTTCACCTGTTGTATCTGGGTCAAGGGCCGAAGTTGCTTCATCACAAATCAATATATCTGGAGAAGTAGCAAGAGCACGTGCAATCCCAACCCGCTGCTTCTGTCCTCCTGACAACTGTTCAGGATAGTCGTCTGCTTTATCGGATAAACCGACAAATTGCAAGAGCTCTGCCACCCTTTCTTTTATTTCCTTTTTCGATACACCAGCTAGCTTTAATGGGTAGGCTATATTGCCAGCTACCGTTCTAGATGTAAAGAGATTAAAGTTTTGAAAAATCATGCCGATTCTTCGGCGAAGCTTGCGAATCTCTTTTGGTGATAGGGAGGCTACATCTACTCCTTGCACATGGATATTTCCGTTTGTTGGTGTTTCTAATAAATTCACAAGTCGTAATAAAGTACTTTTTCCAGCACCACTAAAACCAATAATCCCAAAAATTTCTCCTTGTGCAATCGAGATAGAAACATCCTTTACTGCGTTTACTTTGCGACTGCCAAGCTTAAAGGTCTTGGCTACCTTTTGAAATTCAATCATTTGCCCTTCAACTCCTATACTAGGTTAAAAACATACGTATCTTGTCAAGAAGAAACAGGCTTTTAGTGAATGCAAAAAGGCCCTGCTTCTTCTTTCCAGAAAGAAAAAGCAGGGCCTTTATAAGACAAAGAAACTACTTTTTCTCATCTTTCAAATGCACAATTAGCATTTGCAGGAATTGGCACGGTGTTTAATATAAATCCGCTGCCGAGACTTCTTCGGGCCTGTCCCTCCGTCTCTCTGGATAAGAAAAATGTTTTATGTAATTTTGTAAGATTTGATAACAACTATAAAACTAGATAAATAAATTGTCAACTATGTTTTTGCATTTTTTTATTTTCAAATATGCTTCGTTATAAAAATAAATTATTCTTATAAAACATTCACTTGATATAAATCCCTATTAATCTTTCCGATTAGTTTTTTCTTATTGCTCGTTACTTCCCCAAGGAATAATAGAAAGTTTAATTGCTTTTACATGCGGGATAATAAATTATTCTTATTACACTATAGCTCCTTTACCATCGACTTCAATCAACGCAGAATATTCCCTTAACCTATTTTTATAACTATTGACAATTATATATCAATATAACAAATAACTTAAATACAATTAAACTTATCGGAATAATTTTTATAAAAAAGTGTAATTTCTCGATTTATTCTTATATTGGATTACTTTTGCCTTTTTGATTAAACAAAATAAGACTTCCCGTTTTCTCTGGAAAGTCTTATTTATTTGTTTTAGCGCCGCTATTTAGGCTGCTGTCTTTTCTTCCATTTGTACTGTTTTGGCACGAGACCCGGGAATTATGTTAAATAATATATTTAAGATAATCGCAGTTAGCCCACCTGCCACAATACCGCTTTGGAAGAGGATGCGGATGCTTTCTGGAAATTTCATAAAGATTTCTGGAACAACAGTTACACCAAGCCCCATTCCAATCGAGCAAGCAAGAATGAGCAAGTTTCCTTGCTGATTAAAATCGACCTGTCCTAGCATTTTAATACCATAGGACACAACCATCCCAAACATTGCAAGTGAAGCTCCTCCAAGGACAGCTGTTGGAATCAATGTTGTAATAGCTGCAATCTTAGGAATAAAGCCTAAAATAACTAAAATGGTTCCTGCTGCATAAATGACATTCTTTGTTTTTACACCTGTTAATTGAACTAAACCTACATTTTGGGAATAAGCCGTGTATGGGAAGGAGTTGAAAATCCCGCCAATTACAGAAGCAATTCCTTCCGCTCGATATCCTTGTGCTAAATCTTTTTCCGAAACCTTTTTATTAGTAATATCTCCTAATGCTAAATAAACACCTGTTGATTCAATTAAACTCACAATAGCAACAAGAGTCATCGTGATAATGGAAGTGAGATCAAAGGTTGGAGTCCCAAAATAAAACGGAGTAATACCATGAATCCATTTTGCCTCCCCCACTTCTGAAAAATGAACCATTCCCATAAAAGCTGCCATAACAGTTCCAATGATAATTCCTAGTAAAATAGAAATGGTTTTGATAAATCCAGTTGTAAATCTATTAAGTAAAATGATGATAGCTAATACACCAAAAGCAAGTACCAAGTTCTTTATGTTTCCAAAATCTGCGCTTCCTTCTCCTCCTGCCATATCATTAAATGCTACAGGAATTAAAGTAAGACCAATAATTGTAACGACAGAACCAGTTACGACCGGAGGAAAAAATTTCACAAGCTTGCTAAAGATGGAAGAGATAAGAACAACAATAATACCAGAAACAATAATTGCACCATAAATGGCCGTTATTCCATGCTTACTTCCAATCGCAATCATTGGACCAACTGCAGTAAATGTACAGCCAAGCATAACAGGAAGGCCAATTCCAAAAAATTTATTTTTCCAAACCTGGAGCAATGTTGCAACACCACATGTTAATAAATCAATCGATATAAGATAAGTTAACTGTTCAGGTGTTAATTTTAATGCTCCACCAACTATTAAAGGTACTAGCACAGCACCAGCGTACATTGCTAGTACATGCTGCAGACCTACAGACCATGTTTTTACTGACATTTTTTCCATTTTAATATCCTCCTGCATAAATGCCATCATGTATTCGCTGTTCAGCAAATGTTACTTTTCCACCCTTTAAAGAGGCAATTCTTGCTAGAGATTCTACTCGATAGCCTTTTGCGATTAAATCATCTGCTCCTTGCTGGAATGACTTTTCGATTAATATGCCAATTCCACTAACAGTTGCACCAGCCTGCTCGACAATATTCGCTAAGCCTAAAGCAGCCTGTCCATTTGCTAAAAAGTCATCAATTACAAGAACATGGTCATCTGAATGCATATACTTTTTAGAAACTGTAATTTCATTTGACTCTTGTTTTGTAAATGAATAAACTGTTGCTGTATATAAATCGCTTGTTAAAGTAAGGGATTTTCTTTTTCTTGCAAAAATAACCGGAACATCTAATGCTAGACCTGCCATTATAGCTGGTGCGATACCCGATGACTCTATTGTTAAGATTCTAGTAATCCCAGCATCTTTAAACAATCTAGCAAACTCCAAGCCAATTTCCTTCATCAGCTGAGGGTCCATTTGGTGATTAATGAATGAATCTACTTTCAAAACATGATCACTTAACACAATACCTTCTTTTTCAATTTTCTTCTTCAATAACTCCATTAACTAGACTCTCTCCTTTTTTGGAGGATAGCTAATAGCAATAAATGCTCTAACTAATCCTTAAATAATACAAAAAAAGCACAGCCGCTTACTCATAGAGTAAGCGGCTGTGCTTTTAAAAGCAAAAATAGACTGCCCTATTTATGCATAGATCAGTATATCTCCATTTTATACGCTTACCCGTAGTCAGATGATTAACGGTCATCTGGTAGAAACTTGCAGGCCATATTCCTGCTATTATACGAGTGTATTTATCGATTGATTATTTGACAACATAATGGATTATAACGGATTTTTTCGAAAATGAAAACTAAATTTTTTTAATGGATAAAGTTTCCAGCTTAGTGATTGAATAATTAATTGCTAAAAGCCGCTTAAAAAAGACTAATTCTATAGCTTATTAGAATAGTCATTTAACTTTTTTGCCATCTCTAAAATTTCTTCCATAAAGACGGATGTATGTTCAATGGAATCTGCTTGTTTTTCCCCGATAGCTGCAATTTTTCCAATCGATTCATTGATGGACTGAGTTGTCTGTTTTATTTGTTCCATTGTTTGTGAAATTGTCTGTGTAAAGCTGACAGTTTCTTTAGAGAATTTTCGAATTTCATTCGCTACTACTTCAAAGCCTCTTCCTTTCTCGCCTGCTCTCGCTGCTTCAATGGCAGCATTCAATCCTAATAGATTCGTTTGATCTGCAACTTTTTTTATGATAGATACTACTTCATTCGTTTTCCTAATATTTTCTTCGGCAACACTTGATTGTTCTAAAAGAATCTTTGAGAAATCTACTAAAGAATGAGACCCATCTGCAATATGATCAATATGCTTTTGCGATTGTGTTAACGATTTTGTTATTTGATCGACAATATTCCGTATCTCTGTTTGTCTTTTTAATTGAACAGCTATTCCACCAATTACTTCTCCCTTTTTATTTAATATTGGGGAAGCAGTGCCAATAAATTCAAAACCATAAAAATCTGCCGGCACTTCCTGCTTTAAGGTTTTCTTAAGCTGAATTGCCTCTCTCAGCGGTTCATCAGACTGTAAGGGCTGATTTGTTTTGATATGTAAATTAATTATCTCTCCAGGAAAATAAGCGATAAATTTTTCTTTATCACAAATGGCTATCGAAAGATCTGCTGGTATTGCTGCTTTAATAATTGGTACAATGGGAATAATATCTTCTAAAGATTCTACTTGTTTAATCACTGATGCTGCACTCCAATCTGTCAAAATCACTTTACTATAATAGCATACCTCTTCCATATATTAGCGATTTTTTAATTTTCGCTTCCACATCCCTCCTTTGTTAGGAATTAAGATGTTATAATGACCGTAGTTCTCTTCTTATTATTCACAAATAGAAGCGAATAAAAACCTATTCATATGTGGTGATTTCCATGTTTAAAATACTTTTAATCGAAGATGATCAAACGTTATTTCAGGCAATAAAGGAACGTTTAGAGCAATGGTCCTACGAAGCGATTGGGATTCATGATTTTAATAATGTAATGCAAGAATTTACGGAAAAGAAACCTGATTTAGTCATTATCGATATCCAACTTCCTAAATATGATGGGTTTCATTGGTGCCGATTGATTAGAAGCCACTCCAATGTCCCAATTATTTTCCTATCTTCTCGAGATCATCCAACTGACATGGTGATGTCGATGCAGCTGGGAGCCGATGACTTTGTCCAAAAGCCATTTCACTTTGACGTCTTAATTGCAAAGATTCAGGCTACCTTACGAAGAGTTTATAATTACAACATCGAGCAGTCCTCTCTGAAAACTTGGTGTGGTGCCACCATTGATTTTGAGAAAAATACAGTTACCTCCGTCAATGGGGAAATCGAGTTAACGAAAAATGAAATGTTCATTTTAAAAATATTATTAGACAAAAAAAATAAAATCGTATCGAGAGATGATCTTATCAATGAACTATGGAACGATAAACGCTTCGTTAGTGACAATACACTAACCGTAAACGTAAATCGTTTGCGAAAAAAACTTGATGAACTTTCTCTCGGAAGCAATATAGAAACTAAAGTTGGACAAGGCTACATGGCTATTGAAGAGGACACGTTATGATCAGAAAATTTCTAGTAGAAAAAAGAAGCTGGATTCTCTTTATTCTTTTTTTACAGCTGTTTCAATTATTTATGTCCATTATTGATGAGACAATTTCCTTTTATTCAATGATATATATTTGCTTTATTAGCATCCTCTTGTTTGTGATTTTCTGCTTTATCCGCTATCAGAAAGAGACTACGTTTTATAAAAGCCTTTCTGCTCGAGAAGATGATTTAGATCTTACAACCTTAGCGTCAGCAAAAACACCTTTTGAAAAAATAATTGCGGATAGCTTTACAACCCAAACTAGCATGTTAAAGATAGAAAGATATCAAAATCTTCAGCAGCTTGAACTAGAAAAGGATGAATTGCTTTCTTGGATTCATGAAGTAAAAACACCATTAACAGCATTACGTTTACTAATAGATGCTATTGAAAATCAGGAAATGAAGACATCCTTGACATTCGAATGGTTAAGAATTCACCATCTCTTAGATCAACAACTGTACCAAAAACGTTTTTCATTTATTCAAAATGATCTCTACATAGAGAATGTTGATATCGAAATGATTCTTTTCGAAGAAATAAAAACATTACAGTCATGGTGCATGCAAAAAGGAATCGGTTTTGATATTGAACTACAGAAAAAGATGATATTAACCGATGGAAAATGGCTTTCGTTTATTATTAGGCAGCTATTGAGTAATGCCGTTAAATATAGTAATGAATCAGATATTATCATAAGAAGCTATGAGAATGACGGATATAACTGTTTAGAAATAACCGATAATGGAATAGGAATAAGCCCGCAAGACTTGCCAAGAATCTTTGCAAAAGGCTTTACTTCCACCTCCAAGCACCAAAATAATTATGCTACTGGAATGGGATTATATTTATCTAAAAAAATCGCAGATGTACTCAAAATCAATATTGCTGTCCATTCTAAATTAAATAGAGGTACCACCTTCACCCTTACTTTTCCGAAGAACAATGAATTTAATCAAATTCATAACTAAACATAGTGACTGCGAGGCATCGTGACAAAAATGTCACATGCTTCTTTTAATTGTTCGTCAAATCGAGGGAATGGATAAAATACTTTTTGTATACTTAATCTATCATGTAAAGGAGTGTGGAGTATGGATATCTTAGTTGCTTCAAAGGTCCATAAAAGTTATGGCAATAAAGCAAATCGTCAAGAAGTGCTGAAGGGCGTAAATTTGAACGTCCAAAAAGGCGAATTTGTCAGTATTATGGGTGCCTCTGGCTCAGGGAAAACAACCTTGTTGAACGTTCTTTCTTCTATCGATCAAGCCAGCGGAGGAACTATTCGAATCGTAGAGAAGGAAATTACCCGTCTCAAAGAAAAGCAGTTAGCAGAGTTCCGAAAAAATCACTTAGGATTTATCTTTCAAGATTATAATTTACTCGATACTTTAACCGTTAAAGAAAATATTCTTTTACCATTATCGATTACAAAAACGCCCAAAAAAGAGGCTCATCAACGTTTTGATACTTTAGCGAAAGAATTAGGTATTTACGAAATAAAAGATAAGTATCCAAATGAAATTTCAGGTGGTCAAAAGCAAAGAACTTCTGCAGCCAGAGCTTTCATCCATGAACCAAGTATTATATTCGCAGATGAACCAACCGGGGCTCTTGATTCTAAGTCTGCCTCAGATTTATTAAATAAATTGAGTCATTTAAACCAAACAAGAAGTGCAACCATCCTTATGGTAACCCATGACCCAGTCGCTGCAAGCTATTGTAATCGAGTTGTTTTTATTAAAGATGGCCAAATTTATACACAGCTTTATAAAGGAGACCAGGATAGACAGCGCTTTTTCCAAGATATTATCAAAACACAGGGAATTTTGGGTGGTGTGCAAAATGACCGTAAGTAATCTTGTTATTCGAAATCTCAAAAAAAATATAAAATACTATTATCTTTATATTTTTGCCTTAGTATTCAGCGTGTCCCTCTATTTTTCCTTTGTAACCTTACAATATGACCCATCGATGGACGTGGTAGAAAATTCAGTCAAAGGTGGCGCTGCGATTAAAGCGGCCTCTATTCTTTTAATAGCAATTGTTGCGATTTTTCTACTCTATGCCAATACGATTTTTATTAAGCGGCGCGGAAAAGAAATTGGACTTTTCCAATTAATTGGAATGACTAAAAGCAGAATTTTCCGTTTATTAACACTGGAAAATTTCATTTTATATTTTCTATCTATTGTTATCGGTATTTTTATTGGCGTTTCTTTTTCTAAAATAACCATCATGATTCTATTCAAAGTAACCGGAGTCCAAGGCATTGCGAAACTTCACTTTTCGCCAGAAGCTCTCGTCCAAACAGTCATTGTCTTTTGCGCCATATATGTTCTCATTATGTTAATGAACTATATTTTCATTAAAGGCCAAACGATTCTTTCCTTATTCCGGGTTACATCTTCAACAGAAGCACGAGTAAAGAAAATGTCTGTATGGGAAATGATTATCGGTGCTACAGGAATTATTTTTATCATAAGCGGCTACTACATCTCGTCCCAGCTTTTTAATGGCAACTTTCAATCCATGAATGAATTGTTTTTCGCTATGATTTCTATTCTCGCTCTAGTTATAATCGGAACATATCTATTTTATAAAGGATCTGTCAGCTTTTTGTTTAACCTTATTCGTAAAAGTAAGAATGGCTACATTAATATTAATCAAGTACTTTCCCTGTCTAGTATTATGTTTCGGATGAAATCAAATGCTATTTTATTAACAATTATAACAACCGTTTCTGCGCTGGCACTAGGCTTTCTTTGTTTAAGCTATATATCTTACTATTCTGCTGAAAAAAATGCAGAACAAAATGTTCCAGCCGATTTCACCTTTGACAATGTCCAAGATGCAGAAGCTTTTACAAGCCGACTGAAAGAGCAAAAAATTGCTTATAAGGAAAACAGAATTCCTGTTATTCAGACTATCTTTGATATTAAGGGAGTCTTGGCTAATATTCCCGAGGGATTCGCACAAGATACCAGCGAGATGCAATTGCCGGTTATTAGTGAAGACTATGTAGATGATGTTCATCTATCTAAAGAAGAAGTACTTTTTGATGGATATAGTTCTACCTTAGAAAAATTTATCCAATTAAAATCTACAGGCTCGATTACCATGGAGTTAAAAGGCCAATCCATCCCATTAAGTTATTTAGGAATGAAGGAAATGAACATTCTTCCTTTTAACTTTTCTAGCGGCGGACTAATGACCGTAATTGTCGACTCTTCTGTCTTTGATTTAGTAGAAAAGAATAGGGATAAAAGTCTTCAATCTCCTTCTACCCTTTATATTGCGATTAATATTAATAAGGATCAAGATATTATAGACGCTGATAAAATTTATCAAAAACTAACTTTTGAAAGTCAGAAAACTTTATCACGTTATGAGACAAGCCAGTCTCAAAAGGAATTTATGGGATTAGCGATGTTTATTGTCGGTTTTCTTGGGCTAACTTTCCTTATCACATCAGGGTGTATCCTTTACTTTAAACAGATGGACGAAGGAGAAGAAGAAAAGTATAACTATACCATCCTCCGTAAGCTAGGCTATACACAGAATGATTTAGTAAACGGGATTAAATCAAAACAACTATTTAACTTTGGAATTCCATTACTTATCGGCCTGCTTCATAGTTATTTTGCTGTCAAATCTGGCTGGTTCTTCTTTGGATCGGAATTATGGGCACCAATGTTCATTGTAATGGGGCTATATGCAGTACTGTATTCCATCTTTGGAATTCTCTCCGTTATTTATTATAAAAAGATCATTAGCGAGGCGTTGTAAAGGCATCACCGCTTATCATTCAAATAAAAAAGGGAATCAGATAGCCTGATTCCCTTTTTATTAGTTTGCTTCTTGGTTCCAGCCAAAAAGTTCATTATCTCGTTGTTCGGATTCTAAAATAGCATGGTGAAAGGCTTTAAAATCAATAGGCTGATCTTTTTTCTCCGTAATCGCCTTAATATATTCACCAAGTTTCACCTTATTCTCCGGTGAAACTTGCCCAAATGGAATTTCTGCCGATCTGCCATAGTAAACATCAGCTGTTTTAGCCGCTAATTTTACTTTCTTACTATTAATTAAATAACGGGAATTAGGAACCGTATAAACAGTCTCCCAATCACTTTCTGTTTCCAACTGAATTTTTGATAGATGTTCTCCTGCAACTGAAATAAGGATTACATCAGGCTGTAAGTATTCAATAAGCTCATGCCATAATTTCACGCCTTCTGCTTGAAGATCTTTCTTTGCTTCTTTGCTTAAACTATCCCAAGTAGGATTAGTAGCAAGCGGTGAGCAAATATCTGTATGCAATGCCGTATTTTCTTTGTTACCATAAAAGCTTGCATTCATTCCATTCAATAACGGTTCAAAAGAAGGCTCATACCATGCTTTATATGGGTCTTTTTCAAAATACTGGTCAAGTGCAGTAATATACTGTTGATTGAATTGATAGTGATGGTCTCGTTTCATCGATTGAAACCTTTGGAAAGGGTCAGGGTCAGGGAAATCACGTCTAGACGGATTTAGACCTACAGTAATGATGCGGATAGGGGATTCAAAATATTTCTTACTATTACCAAAATACATAATTGGCATCGAGGGCTTTACGATATATGTCCTCTCTTTCTTACTTTCATACATTTCCCAATACTTTTTAATTAATTCGGTTTGTACTGCCTGTTGAATAACAATAAAAATCATCCTTTCAATTTAGTAAAAAATAATAGCAAGTCCACCAAAAAGGGACTTCCTTCCTCTCTATTATATATTATCCTTAGGCTATTGGTAAAGAATACGTCATCTTTTATAAAAAATCTTTTTATGGTAAAAAAACATAATCTTTCTCTATAAATTCCGGCTGATGCCCTGTTTATACACTAGGATAGTTAACTATTCTTTTAATCAAAGCACACAAAAAGAAAAGGAGCTGATCATTAAAGATACTTTTTCTAAACAAGTATATTTGTTTCCAGTTCATTCCTGTTAAAAGTATCAGTATAATCAGACCCTCGAAAAAAAGCTACGCTCTTTATTTTAAATCTGCGAACTCTCTTGCAATTCTTTCTATGGCTTCTTTTATTATCGGTCTTGGGGAAGGAATACAAATTCGTTGATGATTAATTCCTTCTTCTCCAAACATACTGCCATCTTCTAGTAAAACATTGGCTTTATGATAAATACGCTCATGCACTTCTTCTGGCGTTATTCCATATCCGCTGAAATCCATCCACATGATATAGGTTCCTTCTGGGATTGTTACTTTCACTTTTGGCATATTTTCATCAATGTAAGCCTTTACCCATTCCATGGTTCCGTCAATATATTCCTTTAATTCCTCCAGCCATTCTTCTCCTTCCTTATAAACCGCAATAAGCGCAGATATTGTAAAAGGAGATGCCAATTGGTGCCCCATTTCTTTATTAAATGCATTGCGCAGCTTCACATTTGGAATGATTAAATTCGTGCAGTGAAGTCCTGCCACGTTAAATGTTTTATTAATTGCCGTACATGTAATCAAATGATCCTGATTATCTGCTACCATCGCAATTGGAGTGAATTTCTGTGTACGTCTAATTAAATCCCCATGAATTTCATCTGCAATAATTAACACATTATGTTTTACACAAATCTCATTTAAACGAGTTAGTTCTTCTACTGTAAAAATGCGACCAGTTGGATTATGGGGATTACAAAGAATAAACAGCTTCGTTGATTCTTCCTTTGCCTTCTCTTCAAAATCAGCAAAATCGATGGTATAATACCCTGCTTCGTCTTGAAGTAATGCATTATTCCGAACCACTCTGCCATTTCCTTCAATTGCCGAAGTAAATGGCGGATAAACTGGACGTTGAATGATTACACCATCTCCAGCTTCTGTAAAAGCACGCACAGCCATATTAATTGCATGAACTGTTCCCGGACTGTAGACAATAGATTCTCTGTCTATCTCCCAATTATGTCTTTTTTTAAACCAAAGCTGAATTGCTTCATAGTACTCATCTGGAAAAATAGAATAGCCGTATATGCGATTATCTACCGTTTTATGTAATGCATCTACTAATGCTTGTGGTACGGGCAAATCCATATCTGCTGTAAATAAGGGGATTGTCTCTTCATCATACCGCTCTGTAAGTCCCATCTCCTTAATAATTTTTCCACCATCCCATTTAATCGAATAGGTATTTCGCCGATTTACTACTTCATCAAAGTTATTAATCACTACATCCACCATCCTTTTGCTAGTTTGAAGTCATTATAACATGGAGTGTTTGGAAAAAACTCGACTGGAATCTTTACCATCTAAAGTTTATTACCTTTTACGCCAAACTTATTTCCTTTATCCAAATAAACCTCCGCTATTTTAGTGGAGGTTTACATCTGCTTCTATTATGCTTTGGAAACTGTACCAAGTAATGTATCTTGTGTAGCGGCTGGAAAGATTATGGTTGCCTTTGTTCCTTTGTTTAACTCGCTTTGGAAGCTCAAATTGCCATTATGACTTTCAATGATTTTGAAACAGGTCATTAAACCAAGACCTGTCCCTTTTTCCTTCGTTGTAAAAAATGGTTCACCAAGTGTTCCTAATCTCTCGTCCGGAATGCCTACTCCCTGATCCATAATTTCTATCGATATATTGCCATCCTGGAGAGACGTACCCTTAATAGAAATATATCCACCCTTTGGCATAGCTTCTATAGCATTTTGTAGTAAGTTTATAAATACTTGTTTTAGGCGTTTTTCCTCACATAAAATCATTGGAATGTCCCATTCGTATACTTCTTTGATCTGAATATTATGTAAGCTTAATTGAGTATGTATTAATGTAACAACGTCTTTAATAATATTACGAATATCTTTAACTAAAAAAACATCCGCCGTAGGTTTAGCGAGAAAAAGCAACTCGCCGACAATCCCATTAATTCTTTCTATCTCTGACAATACAATTTCAAAATATTTATTTTGGGGATTTTCTGCCTTCGCTAGCTGAATAAAGCCTTTAATCGAGGTTAATGGATTTCTAATTTCATGGGCAATTCCTGCAGACATCTCTCCCAAAATCGCTAATTTTTCTGACTTTTGGAGCAAATGCATCGTTTGCTCTTTACTAGCTGTTATATCTTTTCCAATCGATAATATCACATCTTCACCATTTAACTTTATCGCTAAACAGGAGGCCTCATAGAAAAAATCATTTCCAGCAACACGTTTCATTTTATATTCAATAGGAGAGAGCGGTTTCTTTTTCTCTAAGGCAATATTCAGCCGCATTTTCCACCGTTCCATATAGTTTGCTGTGACAAACTCTCCAAATGATCGATTAATTAACTCTTGGTCGCTAGATGCTCCCATCATTCTAACAGCAGCATGATTGACATAGACTAACTTCTTTTCCCTTAAGGAGTGAATAAATATGGATTCAGGTAATGAATCCATTAGGAGTCGATAGCTTTCTTCACTATCCTTAGCCTTCTTCTCATAGTATTTGGACAGATCATACCTCCAGCCAACAATCCATGCTAATACCGTAAACAGGAAAAAATCAATATTGAAAAATGGTTCGTGCTTTATAACAAATTGATAAGTAGTAAATAATATAGAGATTGTTACTAACGTAATTTGTCCCCATGATTTTATTTGCCTATTACGATTCCAAAGCAGCATAGACATTGCCCCTTCAAAGTATAATTTCTATATACGTTCGTCTTAATGAACATCTTTTCTCCTATCTTATCATTTTTTAACTAGAAGCGCATTTGCTAATAATAGAATAATTAATTGCTGTTTTATTATTTTCCATCGTCCAGTATAATCTAATGAAAGGAAACATTAAAGGGGAGGGACACAATGGTAGATTTTTTTAAAATTATCGCGGAAATTGTTAATATTCTTCATGATATTATTATGGATGCTGCTGCTATTCTTGGTTGGCAAGCCACAGACAAAGATTTGCATTTATGGATTATCGGCCTTATTGGAATTATTGCATTCTTTATTGTTCAATTTATTTTTAAACGGTTAGCCGCTTGGAGTATCAAGAGTATTTCTTTTATTTATACATTTACACTTATTCTCGTATTAGTATTTGCCATTGAAATTCAGCAAGGAATTACAGGACGAGGAAATATGGAGTTCGCAGATGCTGTGGCCGGGATTAACGGGTTTCTTCTTTTCTTTGGGATCTATCTAGTTATTACTCTATTGTTTAAAGGGATTAAAAAAATCCTTCACAAAAAAAGTAATCATGTGGACACCAATAATCATTCAAACGAAGATAGCAATCTTCCATCTCGCCAATCACGCTATCATAAATAATAGTCTTCATAACTCATTAGTTACATTTTTGAAGTTAAAGGAAGGATACCTATGAATCGCTTGAACGCTTTTAGTAAGAAACATTCTAAAATTAATTATTCTGTTTTACTTGCTATTATTTTTGGCGGGTTCCTCATTTTCGGATTATCAGAGAACGTTAAAGGACCCGCTATCCCTATCATTCAAGCAGATTTTCTTTTAAGTGAGTCACAAATAGGATTTTTGCTTGCTATCAATTCACTTGGCTATTTAATTGCTTGTACCTTTACTGCCGCTTTAGCCAATAAAATTGGCATCAAATGGACTGGAATTGTTGCTTTCGCCGCAATGGCTCTTTCAGGTATTTGTCTTTATTTCTCCGAAATATATTTCACTCTTTCTTCCTCCTATTTCCTTTTATATATTGGAAATGGGATGCTTGAAATCGGACTGGGGATAATGGCAGCACGAATTTTCACAAAGAATACGGGATTTATGATGAATCTCGCTCATTTTTTCTATGGACTAAGCTCAATGGTTGCACCTATTATTGCCTCTTGGATGATGAAATGGACAATCGCAGGCGAAGAATTAAGCTGGCGAGGAATGTATTTTATTGTGCTGCTTTTAGCCATTCTCCCTATCATCCCTTCTATCTTCGGCAAATTTCCAGAAGAGGAAACTAGTGATGACGAATCAGTGTCATATCGATTTTTACTTCGCGATCCAGTTGCATGGCTTATTGTCATGATACTTTCCTTTGGGGTGGTATCTGAATTGGCTGTCGGAGGCTGGTTAGTAAACTTTTTAATTAAAGCGTATTCATGGAATGTGGAAACAGCTTCTGGTATGTTATCTATGTTTTTTCTCTTCTTTATGCTTTCACGGCTAATTCTTGGCCCACTAACAGATAAAATCGGCTATACACTCTCCATCATGATCTTTGCTGCCTTTTCCGGCATTTGCAGTTTTGCTGGCATTATCATCGGCGAAAAAGGTGCGATTCTTTTTGCTATCGCCGGAATAGGAATTGCCCCCATTTACCCGACTGTAATGGCATTGCTTGCCAAAAGGTATCCGAAAGGAACGGGTACAGCCATAACCTTTACTGTTACTCTAATGGGAATTGCCAGTGTGTTCGGGAACCTGTTAATTGGAGTCATAATTGATGGGATAAATCGTTTGTTTTATACAAGCAATGGTGTCATTGGACAACAGGCAGGCTATGGATTTATCGCATTATTATCGTTGCTTTGCTCCATTTGCTGTATCATTTTATATTATTATTTACGTAAAAGGCAGGAAGTTATTTAATTGCTACTGCCTCCTATTTAATCTTTAGATAGATAGATTTTATCGATATGGTTGTCAAGATAAGCAGCAAGAAGAGGATGCAGCATCCAATATAAAAGAGTACATCAGGATAATACTTCCATTGATAAAAGTAATAAATAGATACTCCTATTAACACTATAAGAAATAATTCAAAAAGAAATGCAGTAATCATAAAAGCAAAATAAGGATATATAATTCCTTTACGATTGACATTGGTCAAAGTTATACCGTCCCAAAAGCGATCAGCTAGTCTAGCAAAACGCATATAGTCCTCTCCTTCAAAAAAGATATATATTAATCTATGAATTTCCTTTGAAAGTCATGCCACACTTTTTGAAGAGAGGGTTTTAAAAAGGCGCTTTCCCAAAAGAAACACGCCTTTTTATTTAGTCAAACTGATAATAAAAAAACTGCTGAAACCTATTATCCCCGCTCTTTTCGATAGGTATCTCTGCTTTTATAACCAGATTGAAGGATCATCTTCATTTCTGCTTTTCTTTTTTCTCTTGTTGCTTCTTGTTTTGCACTATAGACATATCTTGCCCATTCCTTTTGATAACCTGGTGTAAGAGATTGGTAAAAGGCTAATAGCTCGGGTGTATTTATTAAATCATCTTCGATAGCTTGAATTTTTTCTATATAATCATTGACACGCTGACTCGCTTTGGAGGAAGCATCCTTTGTTGTCCTTTTTTCCTCTTCTTTTAAACCTATCACGGTAAATACTTCATCCAATCCAACCATTCGTGAAAATTTTATTGTATTCGTTCCCACATACCCATCTGAATCCGTATCTAGTCCCTTAAACAATTCATCACGATGAATAAAAGTAGAGTAGACTTTATTTCCTTTCTTTGGATATGCCAAAAAGATGTATCCCTTCTTGTTTAGCGAATTCGACTGCATAATCTTATCAATCGTTTCTCGCATTGCAGCCATGTCTAGCACAAAGGCGAATATAGCATCATATTTATCTTGAAGCTCTGTATCATATGCTTCCAATTCCCCAAAGTAATTCAGTTCTTTTGGTTGATTTAGAATCGCCATTTTTTTATATTTTTTTAAATTTAATTTATCGACAATTGTTTTTACCATTTATGTTCACCTCTTTAATCTTTGCTTTCATTTTTTCGAACTGCATAGTCTAAATAACCTCTATAAACCGAATCAATAACAGTAAATAACCCCAACAGGGATCGATGTTCAATCTCATAATGTTTCCCTAGCATAAAGGATTCATAATAAATATTATATGTAGATAAAGTTGCTAAATGGTTATTGTTGAAAGAAGTAATAGATAGGGTAGGAATTGATTTAACAGCCAATTGTCTTAGTTGACCTACTATATTTTTAACATCTCCACTTAAAGATATAACAATAACTAGATCTGTTGGCTTCATTTTGGCTAAAAGAAAATCAAATTCTGTTTCTGCGGGTATGATGTAGATTTTCTTATTATTAGAAATAAATTGCCGAGCCATTTCTTCCAAAGCATTTCTTTGACCCCATCCACTTGCAAAGCCGTATATCGTATCTGCATTTCTAATCTGATTATATATTGCTTCTGTATCAATATTTTTATATAGTTTTCTTGTCATTTCTATTTCTTTCATTTGCATAGTAAAAAAATCTAAATTTGGCTCAAAGGATTTGGGCTCATTCTTCAAAAAATATTTAAACTCACTATAACCACTAAAACCTATTTTTTGAGTCATCCTTAGAATGGAAGACTTGGAAATAGTGCATGCCTCAGACAATTCTAAAATACTCATTTTTTTACATTCTTCTATATGATTAAGAACATAATTTATCACATACAAATCATTTTCTGAGAGTTGATCATAATATTTATTCATTAAGTCTTTAAGCATATACAACTTCCTCCCTTGCCTTTATTATAAGGGATAATAGTATATTCAGAAAAACATTAATAAATAGAAAAGCAGAGTGCCCTTTTTCAAGCACCCTGTTTCTCTCTACTAATTAAGTTCTGGCCAATATTCTTTATTTGCTTCCATTAAATCATCTAAAATTTGTTTTGCTACTCTAGCATTTGGAACCGTTCTTGATAAGGTAATGGCTTGCCAAAGCTTTTGATAAGAATGTTCTTCCCAAGCTTCTACTACCAATTTTTCTACAGCTACTTGCTGCTCCATTAATCCCTTTTGGAATCGAGGAATAGTTCCTTGTACTAACGGTTCAGGCCCATTAACTCCGACAATACATGGAACTTCTACCATTGCAGTTGGATCAAAGTTTTGAATCGCTCCATTATTTTCAACAATTAAAAGCATTCTTTCCTGTGTATCATATGCTATCGCACGGGCTAAGTCTACGATATAAGAAGCATGTTCGTCTATTTCTAACTCTGAACCTTCTGTAGAACCTAACTCTGCTATTCTATTACATTGAGAAAATATAAATTTCTCTCTTCCATCCATAACCTGATTTGCTCTTGTATAGTTAGGATCTGTATGCTCTACTTCATCTTGAGGATAGAAGTAATATTTTAAGTACGTATTAGGTAAGGTGTCAGGATCAACTGCATACACATCTTTCGCCTTTCTAAAAGTAGATTGCCAGCTTTCATCTGCATGTTGTCCTTCATTTTTTGCTAAATCATAGCCATAATCCTTTACATGCTCTTTCAATTTGGGCATTAAATCATTTCCTTCTTTATCACGAATATCTGTCCACCAGCCAAAATGATTTAGACCATAATAGCGGATAGTCATATCTTTCCGTGAAGGGAGACCTAGTATCTTTGCCATCAGATTTTCAATTCCAATCGGCATATCACAAATATTAAGGATCTTTGAATTTGGTCGTAATTTTCTAGTTGCTTCTGCAACAATGGCAGCTGGATTTGAATAATTCAACATCCATGCATTAGGCGAATATTTTTCCATATAATCTAATATTTCTAATACGCCTCCGATGGATCTCATTCCGTAGGCAATTCCACCAGGACCACATGTTTCTTGACCAACTACCCCATATTTTAAAGGTATCTTTTCATCCTTTTCTCTCATTGCGTACTTTCCTACACGAATATGTGCCATCACAAAATCAATATCCACAAAGGCTTCCTCTGGTTCCGTTGTAGCTAAAAAAGTAATTTCAGGATCTTTTTCTTTAATAATTATTTCACAAGCATCAGCTATTTGTTGTTGGCGTTCTTTATCATTATCATAAAAATTAATTTGTCTAATCGGAAATTTATCTAGGTTTTCTAAAAGCATTAATATAATTCCCGGCGTAAAAGTACTTCCTCCACCTGCTACTGTGATTGAAAATTTTTTCATAAATAATCTCTCCTATTCTTCATTTTTTAACTTTTCAAACTCTTCTCTCACTTGAGGAACTGATAAGCCTACAATAATTTGTATGCCTTTATTATTTCTAACAACTCCATGAGCACCACCCTCTCTAAAGGCAATATCAGGCATCACTAGATTGGGATCCTTTACACTAATTCTTAGTCTTGTTGCACAATTATTTATTGTTTCAATATTCTCTGTACCACCTAAAGCATGAAGAAATATCGCAGCTTTTTCTCTATAACTGTTCTCCACAACTGTTACTGCAACCTCATCTTTTTTATCTCTGCCTTTTTGTTTTTCTTGATAATCTTTCTTTCTATATAGTTTAACCTCTTTATCATCCGTCTCTCTTCCAGGTGTAGCAAAGTTAAACTTCAAGATAAGAAAACGGAAAACCAAAAAGTAAATACCGGAAAAAATTAACCCAATTACGATTTGGGCTACATAAACATCCCAATGATTACCGAATAATGGAATCCAGTTTTTAGACATTATTTCAATCAGACCGCCACCCATATCTCCCACTACTCCGAATGTATATAGCGTTGCTGACAATGTAGCTGCGAGGACAGCGTGAACAGCAAATAATACAGGTGCAACAAATAAGAAAGTAAATTCTAGTGGCTCTGTAATCCCTGCCAATACCGCTGTTAAGGTAGCTGGAATTAGAAGGGCAGCTACTTTCTTCCTTTTTTCTTTTTTTGCTGTGAAATAAATTGCTAATGCAATCCCTGGTGCTGCAAACATCTTGGAGTTTCCATATAATCCAAAGCCACCAGCTGGGAACAAAGTTTTTAGTGATTCCGCACTTTGTGCAAAGTCCCCAAGATTACCCATCCAATATTTAACGATTCCATCTTCTACAACTGCTGGGCCAAACATAAATGGCGTATAAATAAAGTGATGCAATCCTGTTGGGATTAATGCTCTTTCAAAAAGATGGTAAAACCAAACACCGAATGTTCCTGAACTAGCTAAAAATCCTTGAAGGGAACCGATTCCAGATTGAATAATCGGCCATATCCATGCAACAACAACTGCGATAGGAATCATTATAAAGTAACCTAGAATGACGACGTACGTAGATCCCTGGAATATCCCAAGCCATTCCGGTAATTTCTTTTCAAAATACTTATTATGAAGCCAGACCGTTATACTAGAAATTAGTATTGCTCCGATAATTCCAGTATCCAATGTTTTTATGCCAGCAATTAGTTTCATTCCACTAGTACTGCCAACTTCCTGACTAAAATCAACACCGAATGTTGGTCCAAAGAATTCTAATATACCTGATAGAAAATAATTAAAAGTAAGATATACAACAACTGCTTCCATCACGGCTCTTGCATTAGCAGTTTTAGCCAATCCAAGTGCAATACCGATAACAAAAAGCAATTCCATCTGATTAAATACTGTCCATGCACCATCTTCCAAAATAGTTAAAATACTATTCCAAGTTGTACCTTCATCTGCTATACTTCCGACAATTTGGGGATTATTTAACATAATAGTAATAGCAAGAACAATACCCGAAAATGCAAATAAAAGTACTGGTGTAAACATTGCTCCACCAAATCTCTGAAGCTTTTGCATCATATAAATCACCCCTCTTTAATTATTTTTTTGTATTTGCTAACTTCAATCTCTATTTAATCACCAGATGAAAGCCGTTTCAATAACTCACGAGCATTTAGGTAAACGCTGTCATTTGTAGATAAACGTCCCAAATATCGGGAAAATTCCCGACAATTAGAGATAGTGGAAAATCAAAGTTTACTTGACCTTCCTTTCCAAAATGTAAATACATATGGCATGGTACTCGTTTTAGCAGGTATATTTTTCGCCAGAAAAAAGATAATAAACAGGATATTAGGCAAAATTTGTTCGATGGCAAGAACCATTCCAATTGGAGAGAAGAAACATTATATGAATGATAGATAATAAATCTTTTCTCTAAGCGGCTTTCTTGCTAATACCTGCAGAAAATCTTAAAATAGACAAAGTATTATTTACTGAACAATGATTGGAAGGAGTTGCTTTTAATGGCACAATCTTTAAAAGGAAAAGTAGCTTTCATTACGGGAGCTGGAAGAGGGATAGGAAAAGCAGTAGCAGTTGCACTCGCAAATGAAGGTGTAAATATTGGTTTACTTGCTCGTACAGAAGGCGCATTACAAGAAGTAGCCAAAGAAGTGGAAGCACTTGGCGTAAAAGCTGCTTATGCAACAGTTGATGTATCCTCTTTAGAAGAAGTAGAACAAGCAATTTCTACTTTAACAAACGAACTAGGGAAAGCAGATATTTTAATCAATAATGCTGGAATTGGTAAATTCCAATCTCTTTTAGATATGGACCCAGAAGAATGGAAACAAATCATCGACGTAAATTTAATGGGACCATATTATGTAACAAAGGCAGTTTTACCACAATTAATCGAAAAAAATGGCGGAGATATTATCAATATTTCTTCTACAAATGGCTTAAATGGCGCTGCTACTTCTAGTGCATACAGTGCTTCTAAATTCGGTCTAATCGGAATGACAGAATCATTAGCACAAGAAGTACGCAGAAATAATATTCGTGTTACTTCCTTAACACCAAGTACAGTTGCAACAGAGCTTGCTGTTAAAACAGATTTAATCAAAGGTGATGCAGAGAAATACATGCAGCCAGAAGATATCGCAGAACTGATTGTTTCTCAATTAAAACTGCATCCAAGAATCTATGTAAAAACAGCTACAGTACTAGGAACAAACCCGTTCTAATACCAATAGATATAATTGGAAAAGGGAATAGTGCTGCTATTAAATATAGCAGCACTATTCCCTTTCTTTCTTATCGGTTATTCATATCATTTGGGTGTGGACCTTTTCGTCTATTGCGGTTTAGCTCATTAATTTGTTTCATTTCTTCCTCTGTTAATTCAAAATCAAACACATGGAAATTTTCTTCAATGCGAGATGGTGTCACTGATTTCGGAATAACAATCGTATTATTTTGCAAATGCCAACGCAGTACTACTTGTGCTGGTGACTTTTCTTTTGTTTCTGCAATTTGTGTGATGACTTCATCCTGAAGAACTTCTCCCCCTTGATCAAGCGGGCTCCACGCTTCTACAAAAATATCATGCTTTGCGCAAAATTCCTTTAATTCATTTTGCGCTAAATATGGATGACATTCTACCTGATTCAAAACAGGTTTAACCTCACATTCATTTAAAATGCGCTCTAAATGTTCAATTTCAAAGTTACAAACACCAATTGCCTTGACTCTGCCATCTTTATATAATTTTTCTAGTGCTCTATATGTATCCACATACTCATCAAATTGTGGGGTTGGCCAATGAATCAAATAAAGATCGACGTAATCAAGCCCTAATCTTTCTAAACTTTCATCGAATGCTCTTAGTGTATTCTCATAGCCCTGATCACTGTTCCACACTTTTGTTGTAATAAACAACTCTTCGCGTGGAATAGAAGATTCTTTAATTGCTTTTCCTACACCTGCTTCGTTTTGATATACCATCGCTGTATCAATGGAAGTATAGCCTACTTTAAAAGCAGTGCTGACAGCAACAGCCGCTTCTTCATCTGGAACCTGCCATACGCCAAACCCCAGTTGAGGCATTTTTAAGCCATTATTTAATGTAACAACATTCATCTTTCCACACTCCTTTTTCGAATTCTCTTTTAGTTTAGCGCGAATAGAAATAAATTACAAAAAGTACGATTTCCTTATCCTTTAAAGATTCACAAATTCTCCACATACTTATGAACTTATTTTGAACATTATTATTTTGATAGCTAGTAGTTGAGCATGTTCTTTATGATAGGCATTGTGAAATAATGAACAATACATAGAGAGAGAGGGGAAAATTTTTATGAAAAGATCTTCTAGTATAGCATTTGTTCTTCTAGCTATATTTATGCTGATAATAGCAGGTTGTAGCAACAATACGAATACAGAAGAAAAAGCAAAGTTTAAAGCGGGAACATACGAAGGCATTTCCACTGGTCATGGAGGAGAAATTAAAGCTACAGTAACAGTTTCAAAAGATAAGATTGAGAAAATTGAAATCAGTGCAGACGGAGAAACAGGCAGTATTAGTGATGGGGCAACTACTCAATTAACCAATGATATTATCTCCTCACAAAGTTTAGCAGTGGATGTTGTATCAGGAGCAAGTGAATCTAGTAACGGAATTATTGAAGCTGTTACAAAGGCGTTAGAAAAGTCGGGAGCCGATATGAAAGCCTTAAAAGATGCTGCAAATAAAGTCATTGTAGAAGAGCAAAAGCAGGAAGACTTAGATGTTGATGTCGCTATAGTAGGTGCAGGTGGTGCAGGACTTGCAGCAGCCGTGAAGGCTAGCGAAGCTGGTAAGTCTGTTGTCATTTTAGAGCAAATGCCTATCATTGGTGGAAACACAAATAAAGCAACAGGTGGAATGAATGTGGCAGGCACCAAATACCAAGAAGCGGATGGAATTAAAGACGACAAACAAACATGGTTTGACGATACGATGAAAGGCGGCAAAAACTTAAATGATCCAAAACTGCTACAAACTCTAGTAGATAATGCTCCTGATGCACTGAAATGGCTAAATGATATGGGAGCAGGTTTAACAAAGGTAACATTATCTGGTGGGCAAACGAACCCAAGAATTCATCAGCCAGCAGATGGATCACCAGTTGGTCCTGTTATTGTAGAGGTTCTATCCAATAAATTGAAAAAATTAAATACTCCCATTTTATTAAATACTACAGCTGATAGTTTAATAAAAAAAGATGGAGCGATTGTAGGAGTAAAAGCTACCGATAAAAATAAGAATTCCTTCACGGTTAATGCAAAATCTGTTATTTTAGCAACAGGTGGTTTTGGAGCAAATGCTGAAATGGTTATTAAATACAATAAAGATCTGGAAGGTTTCTCAACAACAAATCATGCAGGAGCAACAGGATCAGGAATTGCTATGGCAGAAAAGGCTGGGGCTGATCTCGTAGATATGGATCAGATACAAATTCATCCAACAACCGATCCAGAAACAGGCTATTTATTTACAGAAGGATTACGCGGAGACGGAGCCATTTTAGTAAATAAAGAAGGAAAAAGATTTACCAATGAATTATTGACACGTGATGTTGTTTCGAAAAACATTTTGGCACAGACAGATAAAGTTGCATATCTCGTCGTAAACCAAGAAATGGCTGATGAAAATGCCTCATTAGCAGGATATATTAAAGATGGCTATGCTATAAAAGGAGAAACAATAGAAGCTTTAGGAAAGGCAGCAGGAATAGATAGCAGTACCATTGCTTCTACTTTAAAAAATTACACAAAATACGTTAAAAATAAAAAAGACGAAGAATTTGACAGGGTCCATCTCACTCAAACATTAGAAGAAGGTCCATACTATATAATTCCCGTAACTCCAGGTATACATCATACTATGGGTGGATTAAAAATTGATACAAAAACTCATGTTTTAGATAAACAAGGAAATATCATTAAAGGACTGTATGCTGCAGGTGAAGTTACTGGTGGTGTTCATGGTGGAAATAGAATTGGTGGAAATGCTGTTGCTGACATCATCGTATTTGGCCGTATAGCAGGTGAAACCTCTGCAATCGAAATAAAATAACCCAAAAGTGCCTTCTTTCTTTTTAGAATCAAGGCACTTTTTTCTCTCTCAATCAGTAAAATTTCGCAATTTTTTCTATCGGCATTCTGCTAGTATTAAAAGCTGGTGCAGCAGCTTTTCCTATTGCAATAAGGGTAATCGGAAATTGGTTTTCTGGTAACTCAAAACGTTTCGCAAATGCATCTTTATCAAAACCGCCCATTATAACGGTATCATACCCTCGTTCTTTTGCTAGCAGTAAAATCTGCATGGAAATTAAGCCTGCATCATAGCTAGCAATTTGTGCTAATATTTGTTTTGGTTGATTGGGATATAAACTTAGCGTGTTGTTAATCGTTCTATCTGCAATGGATTGATCCATATAGCCAAGGGAAACATTTTTCTCATAGATTTCTTCCACATTTCTATAAGCATCTGTATCTCCTAAAACAGCAATAATCGCTGAAGAATCTTCTATTTGCGCTTGGTTATTGCCAATTTCTCTTAACTCTTTTTTTAGTTCCTGATCTTGGATTACAATAAATCTCCAAGACTGCAAATTACTAGAAGACGGTGCACTTGTTGCTAATGCTAAAATTTCTTCCAATTCCTTTTTTTCTATTTTATGAGCTGAATCATATATTCTTACCGATTTACGGCTTTTCATTATTTCTTCTAAATGAGACATATTCTACCTCCAACTAATTAGTTAATTGTTTTCAAGAACTAACTTACCATTAGTAAGTAACAATTGTCAAAGATGATGATTTTATTCTTTTTCAATGGGATATAGGCCTCATTAATAAATGTTTTATTAACAAAATAATTTACTAACGCATACAGATAAAATTAGACGCTATACTGGTCCACAAAAACACCCATTTTATCCTTAGTATCCGAAATTTTTTAAAAAAATTTAATTATTTAGTTAATTGCTTCGATACTAGTAATGACAAGGTATACAGCTTATTACAAAAATCCCCTTTTGTGTTTTTTGACAGTGACATAGGCCAATATTATTTGACAGGACCAACATTTTTCGAGATAATCGAAACCATAAAATTTTTGGGAGGGGTTGCGTGAATATTATTGAAAAGTTAATCGCAAGTGGAAATACAGTACTGTGGGGGTATGTTTTGATAGCCGTCTTGCTCGGCCTCGGAATATATTTCACCATAGGATCGAAATTTGCACAAATCAGGCATGTAAAGGAAATGTTCCGCTTACTAAAGGTAAAAGAGAAGCCACCTGAACACACAGAGAAAAAACAAATTTCTTCTCTACAAGCATTTTTCGTAGGGGCAGGTACTCGAATTGGTACAGGCAATCTTGCAGGAGTAGCCATTGCCTTAGCAATTGGAGGACCTGGAGCAGTATTTTGGATGTGGATGGTAGCTATTCTTGGCAGCGCTAGCTCTTTTGTAGAGAATACGCTAGCGCAAATTTATAAGGCAAAAGACAACGGACGGTTCAAAGGTGGTCCTGCCTACTATATGAAAAAACAACTGAACAAAAAGTGGATGAGTGCACTTTTTGCTGTCATGATGATTCTTTCATATGGTACTACCTTCAATGCCGTACAGAGTAATACCATTGCAGTTGCATTAGAAAACTCATTTGGCATTAGTCCTGTCATTGCCGGAATTGCTTTAGTCATTCTCACAAGTTTAGTTGTATTTGGCGGTATTAAACGTATTGCTGATATTTCATCTCTTATCGTTCCCTTTATGGCCTTAGGCTATATTCTCCTTGCAGTCTTTGTAGTAATCACCAATATTACAGAGATTCCTCATGTTTTAGTATTAATTTTTAAAAGTGCATTCGGTATTGAACAGGTAGTGGGTGGCGGAATTGCTGCTGCTATTATGAATGGCGTGAAAAGAGGTCTATTCTCTAACGGAGCTGGAATTGGTGGAGATCCAATCGCTGCTGCAACAGCATCTGTATCCCACCCAGCAAAACAAGGGTTTATCCAAGCCCTCGGAGTGTTTTTTGACACTTTACTCGTTTGTTCTGCAACAGCGTTTATTATTCTTACCTCAGATGCGTATGGGTCAGGTTTAACAGGCATTGAATTATCACAAGCAGCAATGGCAGAGCATTTTGGTGCTTGGGGTGGAGTATTTCTCGGCATTGCCATATTTCTATTCGCCTTTACTTCCATCATCGGCTGCTACTACTACGGGGAAGCTAACCTGTCGTTTATTAGTAAAAGCAAGGGGTTCTTAATCTTCTATCGCGTAATAGCTCTAGGAATGGTGATGTTTGGTGCTGTAGCTAGTTTGCAAATTGTTTGGGATTTAGCTGACTTCACGATGGCAATCATGGCTCTTATTAATCTAGTTGCCATAGCAATTCTTGGGCCAATTGCCTTTAAAGCACTTGATCATTATATGAAACAACGAAAACTAGGAAAAGAACCTGTATTCTTTCGAGATGATATTAAGGGGCTTAGAGGAGTAGAAGCATGGCCTTTGCGAAAGAAAAAATCGATAAAACAAGTCATTTAAATATTAAAGATAAATAGACTAGGCTGTCAAAATTGGCAGCCTAGTTTTGATTCTCGGTTTTAAAGATTTATAGTTTGAATTCATTGCAAAAAGAAAGTTACTATCATAAGAATATATCTTTTCTCTTCCACATATTTTGTATTAATAACCCATATGTAAGGAGAGTAAGAGATGTCATCAAATAATAAATGGAAGGAAATACAGAAACTTTTGAATCAATGCCATTCTGATTTAAAGGAGATCCAAAAAGATCTTATAAAATTAGAGAATGCCTTAAAAATAAGGAAGAAGGCTCTACATTAACACCATTTAGGTATCCTCACATGATAGATTAATAGAAAAGTAAAAAGCAGATCCTTAAGTGTCGAGACGAACAATTGGGGTCTGCTTAAATCATTTAGATTTCCACTAAAAACGTCTTAACTTCATAAGGCTTTATGGCAAATGTTATTATTTCATTTTCTTGTTTCTCTCCATTTTTCCCTTCCAGAAGATTACATTCCTGCCATCCTTTTATAGGAGCATCTGAGGTTAATTCTACTGTTCCTCTTTTCCCCATAAATTCATGTAAACGAACAATGACTTTATCCTCATCCTCTGCCTTTTTCACTGCATCGATAAAGCAATGATCAGACGCTATTTGGAATAAAGAAAAATCTTGTGATTGTAGCTTTCCTACCAAACTTTTTAATGGCTGATTTAAATCCCATGCCTCTTGGACTGTTCTCCCTTCTCTCCAATCACCTTGATGTGGCAGAAGAGAATAAATAAATGTATGTGCTCCTTGATCTTGTAAATAATCTGGGTAAGTACCAGCCTTAATAAGGGACAGACGCATCACGGAATCTTTGATGTCATAGCCATATTTACAATCATTTAAAAGACTTATTCCATAACCTTGCTCCGATAAATCTGCCCATTGGTGTCCAACCGTTTCAAACTTCGCATAATCCCAGCTTGTATTCCAATGAGTTGGTCGTTGTACATTTCCAAACTGAATATCATAGGTTGCTTGCGTTGAACGAATTTCAACAGGAAATGCCACTTTTAATAGCTGATGCTGTTCATGCCAATCAACAGATGTCTTAAAGTCTATTCTAGGATTTTCAGCATAGAGAATTACCTCTTGTTCTACCTTCGAATGGTGATATGTCCACACAAATTTTATTACTGCTCTTAAGGAGTTGTTTTCAATTATTTCTATCTTCTCTAATGTAGAAATCTCTTGATGCTTTTCTTGATAAAAAATATCAATGTCCCAAGCTTCCCATCTTAATGGCTTATCTTCAAATACTTGCAGGACATTTCCTGCCTGATTTTCTTTTAACACATTTCTTTGTGCCTTTTTATCAAATATACGAGTTAATTGTCCCTTTTCATTCCAAAGAATTTGATAAAAAGGTGTCTCTATCCCATTATTATTTATCACAAAAGCAGACTGCTTATTCGCACCTTGATTTTCAGACGATTTAAATAAAAGATTAGCTAATCCATGTGATGGAACGTTTTCCACTAATATAAGCCACTTTCCATTTACTTTTTCAACTTGCAGCACTTTCCCATTTTCTGATGACCATTCTCCCTCTTCTAGTCCAAGTTTAACTGGCACCTCCACCAATCCGGAACGTATCCATGAAGAGTCATTTATCACGGTAAACTGATCAGAGACATCTGAATCGATTATTCTCGTTAATACTTGCTTTTGTGCTTTATTAGCCAGTCCTTCTGCTTCTTCATATTCTAATAGACTATCTTCATATACTTCACGAATCGAAGAACCTGGAATGATATCATGGAACTGATTGCGTAATAAAATCGTCCAGCCTTTATGCAGCTCTTCCTGTGGATAAATGGTCCAATCAGAAGCTAATACACCAACTAGGACACTAAGCAGTTCTGTCTCCCGGTATAATAATTCTTGTTTGCGATTGCTTCTTTTATTATATGCTTGGCTGGTATAGGTTCCTCGATGAAATTCTAAATAGAGCTCTCCATCCCATGTATGAACATATTCATCTGTGGTCTTCACTTTTTCATGAAGGGCATCAAAATAATCGCCTGCTTTAGTTGATTTAACAGCAGGCAGACCAGGAATTCGGTCAAACCGTCTTCTCATTTCCAGCATATCCCGATTTACTCCCCCTCCACCATCTCCATAGCCATAAGACATTAGTAAATCCTGCGTTATATTTTTATCCTTATAATTATCCCAAGCTCCCTGCACCACATCTGCCTGCATTTCTCCATTATAATCATAAGCCCAGCCTCTGCTGTTCGGATATGGTGTGGTCACAAAGTGGGTCAAAATTTCTGTTCCATCAATGCCTCGCCATTGAAAGGTATCATGCGGCATTCGATTGTACTGATTCCAGCTAATCTTCGTCGTCATAAAAGTTTCTATTCCTGCTTGTTTAAGAATTTGCGGCAATGCCCAGCTATAGCCAAAGACATCTGGCAGCCATAGATACTTACTCGTTACCCCAAATTCCTCTTTCAAAAATCTCGTTCCATGCAGTAATTGACGAACAAAGGATTCCCCAGAAGGCAAATTACAATCAGGCTCCAGCCACATCCCGCCTTCTGGTTCCCATCTTCCTTCCGCTACTCTATCTTTCAGCTGGGCATAAATTTCCGGATAATCCTCTTTTAAATAGGCGTATAGCTGAGGCTGGGACTGCATAAATAAGTATTCTGGATATTTCTCCATTAAACGCAATACGGTGGAAAAGGAACGTGCCGCTTTTTCTCGAGTATGCTTCAAGCGCCATAACCAAGCAACATCAATATGGGTGTGGCCAATTGCATGAATCGTTACAGCTGCATGCTTGTCCATCTTTTCTAATGTTGCATTTAAATAGTTATTTGCCTTGTTAATAGATTCATAAAATAAATCCGATTCTGGTTCTGTCCAGTCTATTTCATAAAATGCTCGATTTAATGCTGTTAGGATCGTCTGATACTCTGGTCTGTTTTCATCTAAAATATGTATGGTTTGGATCATTGCTTTGGCTGTATAGTATAAATCATCTGTCGCTTCGTCTAGCCAGGCAATCTCTGCCTTCTTTATCTTATGCTCCTGAATAAACGGTTTACCGCCACCTTCTAAGCCAGACCACAAACGAAAAATCAAGCTGACATTTGTGCCGCAATGTTCCTCTTTGAGAAAAACTTCCCGATGATTCGCATCTACTCCTTGATAGATTTTCTTATTTACATACAAAAGCGACTCAAAACCTGAATTCGTTCCACCATCTGTTATGCCAAAATCAAAATACCCCAATACTTGTTTCCCTTTCCAGCTCACAGGGATTGCTACTTCTGTCTTTAACCAGGCATAATGATCCCTTCCTGCCCAATGATCTCCGACATGGATGGTAGCCCATTCCCCATTTTCTGGTGGTCTTACCCCAATCTCTCCTTCTTCATCTAATTGCATCGAAAAGGAGTCTAAGGAAATTGATTCTCGATAGCGATATTTTTCCAGTTCCTTGATTCGTGCATCCAACTTCTTTTCTGTCCAGAACATAAAGCCCCTCCATATTAAGATAATTTTCAAAATTTTGATTATCTTTATTATCTAACAATAGGCGCTTTAGTCAATGCCAAAAAATAGTTTGGGGCGGAGATGGGGTTATCAAGCTGTTTGAATTCGTCACACTCCCTGTCCTAAATCATTTACATGCGTGCTTATTCTTTATACAACAAACAAAACCCTATTTAGAAAAGAAGGGTTTTGTTTGTTGTTCTATTTCTCTTATTCCTCACACCGTTATCTTCCTGCTGCTCTTCTAATTGGTTCAAGCTCTATCATTCTAACCTCTGGTCGGCCAATGGAGAAATAATTAATGCCTGCCTTACTTGCTTCCTCTAGTGAAAAGCAATTTCTACCATCAAATAAAAATGGTACGTTCATTTTTTCTTTAAAAATTGTTAAATCGATTGCTTTAATTTCAGCCCATTCTGTGTAAATAAAGCAAATATCTGCTCCTTCTAGTGCTTTCTCTGGTGTTTGTTCATAGACTACCTCTGTAGGAAAGAGCTTTTTAAAGTTTTCTCCTCCTACTGGATCATAAACATGTACTTTTGCTCCTTCGTTTAATAATAAGCGGACATTGGGAATAGAAGGAGCTTCGCGCAAATCATCTGTGCCAGGCTTAAAGGTAAGTCCTAATACTGCTACTTTCAGTCCATTGAAAGAGGAAAATTCAATCCGCGCCTTCGAAATCAGCTTAAATTTTTGCTTCTCATTGACCTCAATAGCAGCCTTTACTGTTCGTAAAACATAGCCTTCTTCTTCTGCAAGCCAATGCAGGGCTTTCGTATCTTTTGGAAAACAAGAACCACCATACCCAATGCCTGGATTTAAAAATTTTTTCCCAATTCGCTCATCGTAACTCATTCCGCTTTTTACATCCTCAATATTCGCACCAACTGATTCACATAAGTTAGCAATGTCATTGATAAAAGAGATCTTTAAAGCTAGAAAATCATTCGATGCATATTTTACCATTTCTGCACTGCGACGATTCATCGTTAAAATTGGCTGCTGAAAAGGTTCATAAATAAAAGTTAAAATCTTCTTAGCCTTTTCGCTTTCTACCCCGATGACAATTCGTGAAGCATGCAGTGTATCTTTAATGGCACTTCCTTGGGCAAGAAATTCTGGATTAGAGGCAACCTCTATCGAAACTTTATGTTTTAAGTGATTTTTTATGTATGTTTCAACACGGTCATTCGTCCCGATGGGAACGGTAGATTTAATGACAATTAAACAATCACGCCTTACACTTTCGGCAATTTGCTTTGCTACTTGAAAAACATAGTTTAAGTTAGCAGACCCATCTTCATTTTCGGGCGTCCCAACCCCTATGAAAATAACATCTGATTGCGCATAGGCTTTGTTATAGTCAGTTGTAAAAGTTAATTTTCCGGCCTGTGAATTTTTTTCTATAAGTGTATCTAGCTCGGGTTCATAAATAGGCGAAATTCCTAGATTCAGAAGAACAATTTTCTCTTGCTCTTGATCTACACAAGTTACCTTGTGACCAACCTCTGCTAAACAAACTCCTGTCACTAAACCAACATATCCTGTACCTGCCACTGTGATATTCATTTTGACAAAACTCCTTATGTAAAAGATTACAAATTCGGAAGATTTAAATAGTAATATAGTTAGTATAATGGTTGATTATTTCATCTCTATTTAATCTTTTTATATTTTTGGTAAAGGAATGTAAATTTTCTAACTAATTTATAAGGAGAAAATAGGAAATTTATGCTAAACTATAGCTAAAATAGCAATGGAGGAAGGATCAGTGGTCATTATCTTACTATTTATATCTTTGTTGTTTTCTGCAGTCCTCTCTATTTTTACACTCACAAAAACACAGAAGAAATGGGTGGCACTATTCGTTGCGTTCTGTGGGAATAGCGTTGTGTTAGCAGGTTTAACATGGATTATATATATTTCTAATGAAGAAGTGAGATTATTTGGTTTTGGTCATTCGCCTCTATCCTTGCTGCCACTTTTCATTCCTGTTATTACATGGATTAACTACTTCATTCTTGAGCTAATTAAAAAGTTTTCCAACTGGTCTGACTCATCTTGGATGGATTCAAATAAATAGCTGACTTTTATTAAAATTGTAATCGAAGTATTTTAAGAAGAAAGAAAGCCAGCTTTTTAAAAGCTGGCTTTCTTTCTTCTTCTGTTTTATCACTTTGCTTTTTATTCCGTTTGTTTCCTTTACTATTATCCTCACTAATACTAGACTGATGTCCCTTAAGGAAGTTTTGATTTTTACTTACAATAACAAAGAATAAGTATGGTGAACCGTATCTGTTATTTGAATCGAGATGTTAAGAAATGACAAACGCCATCTTCATCACAGCTTAACTCTGTTACTTCTGCTGCTAATTCTTTAATATGGTCTGGAGCATTTTGCATAGCAACCGGCATGGAAACAAATTGAAGCATTTGGATATCGTTATCACTATCCCCAATTCCCATAGTCTCCTCTGCGGAAAGATTAAATCTTTCTAACATCTCTTTAATCCCAGTTGCTTTATTTACGTTGGCAACCATTACTTCCACATTATGCGCGGACGAAGTAGATGCTGTAAAATCGATTTCTTTTCTTAAATCTTCTAACACCTGTTTCCATTGATTAATATGTTCTTTTGTTCGAGCAAAAAAATAGAACTTGGAAAACTCTTTTCCTTCAACCGTGTTCTTCCAAGCAATCTTTCTACTGATTGCTTCTTTTCGAGAAAGCCACTCATTAATACCTACGCTTTCTGGTTTCGGGTCTCTGATCTCTTGTATAACATACTCTTTATCCTGACTTAATGTCATTCGAGAGTCCCCATATGGAAATAACTCATAATATACTTTATTCTCTCTTGCCTTTTTAATAATGGTATCCACTAATTCTAAAGGTAGAGTATGCTGAAAAATAGGTTCCTTTCCTATGTAACCAGCCATGCCGTTAGAAGAAACATATCCATCCACTTCAAATCCTTCTGGCACGACGGATTCAATTTCATCAAAAGATCTCCCTGTAGCTATGAATACGAATAGACCATCCTTGCGTAGATCATCAATAATCTCTTTTGTCTTCACGCTTACCTGATTCTGATGATTTAAAATAGTACCATCCATATCTAGAAAAATAGCCTTTGGCTTTTGTAACAAAATAATTCCCCCTTTAACATTCTTCATTGGCAAGTATACACCTCGTTGCGTTTTCCCTCAAATGCATTGTTTACAATTAGTTTGTTTTCTTGGAATGTGAGGAGGGGTTAGCTGTTAACTCTCTTTTGGTAGCTCTTCGGTGATATTTGGCTTTCATCTTGTTTATGAACGCCACTTTTTTCACTTCTCCTTTCCATTTTGGCTTTCATCTTGTTTATGAACGCCACTTTTTTCACTTCTCCTTTCCGTTTTGGCTTTCATCTTGCTTATGAACGCCACTTTCTTTCGCTTCTCCTTTCCGTTTTGGCTTTCATCTTGTTTATGAACGCCACTTTCTTTCGCTTCTCCCCTCCGTTTTGGCTTTCATCTTGTTTATGAACGCCACTTTTTTCACTTCTCCTTTCCATTTTGGCTTTCATCTTGCTTATGAACGCCACTTTTTTCGCTTCTCCTTTCCGTTTTGGCTTTCATCTTGTTTATGAACGCCACTTTTTTCACTTCTCCTTTCCGTTTTGGCTTTCATCTTGTTTATGAACGCCACTTTCTTTCGCTTCTCCTTTCCGTTTCATTTTTAATCATAGTTTTCCATAGCGCATTTCTTGCTACTCTCTCGATTTTTCCACTTTCCTATCTTCTTCTGGACATGCAAAAAACTAGCATGTGCCTTATAAATACATGCTAGTAATAAACATTATTGCTGCTCGTCTTTCTTGAGGATTCTAAATTTCAACAATAACCTAGTAAACCAATATGCTACAAATACAATAAATAAATCCAAAAGGAATAAATGAATAACGTGAATTCCTCTATGAAACGTTACCAAGCCCATTGATTTTTCAATATTAGCGCATATAAAAGTATATACAGCACTCAATAGCACGGTTAGAATATAAAAGTTTTTCTTGCGATTCGTTGCATATTGATACACTAGCATAAACCCTACTGGCAGAAAGGAACCTGTAATATTTAATGCATTAGGAAGCATCGGTGTAAGAAAGTAAGTATGTGTTAAGTAATTAGTTCTACTAAGTGCTAGGTCTATGTATGCCCAAAGTAGATGGACAGTATAGCCAAAGAATAATATTTCAAATAATCTCCTTCTGTCTACCATAAAATATAATATGATTAATGGTACTAATAAAGATAGAAGAATGATCCAAAACTGCCATGTAGCAAAATCTGAATATTTATCCCAATAGGAAGAATATAAAGAATGCAATTGTCCATTTATTTCATTAATTTTATCCCAATATTCCTTGTAGTTCATTTTATTCATCTCCTTCTAAAAAAATTTCCATTATTGAAGGTAGAGGTATGTTTAAGGATCTCCAATAATCGAAGTTAGAGACCTATTTTTTGTCCACACATCATCATGAGTTATTTCTCTACTTTAAATAGTTTGTACAATTTATTGGTAATTACTCATAAAAAAATGGAAAAAGCTCTTTCAATTTTCCACACCTTGAAATGATTCTAAGAAGAGTGGATGCAGAACTACCTATTATTTCATAGAAAAAAGGCCAAGTGCATTTTCCACTTGACCTTGTTATATATGTGCTCTATAATTCTGCTTTCAGCTTTTTTATATAGGAAGGAATTAGATTTTCTCGGCTGCAATTGTTGCAATAGAATTGTTTTACCATGTCATCACATAAGTACGTTTTTAGCACAAACGCTGGAATACGTTGAGGCAATCCACAATGCTGGCAGAAAAATACGTATCCAACCTCTTTCTTCATGGACCTCACTCCATTCATTCATTTTCCACACTTACTTGATTCTGATGATGCTGTACTTCTATACAATTTGCCCTTTTATTCCTGTTTTCTTCTATTATACTATTAAAATATAGGTAAAGCATGAGTACTAAAACTTAATTTTCTTTCTAATTTCACCTAACGTAATCTTCCATTACACTGATTTTATTTATTAATATTTCCAGCACTTGTTTTGTTTCCGTTTAAAAATGCTTCCCATTCTTCTTTTAATAATCCCATCCGTATGGAGTCATAATATACGCCGTTATAGTAGCGGCACTTTCTCATGCGTCCTTCCATTGTCATGCCCAGCTTTTCTCCTACCTTTATCATTCGCTCATTCCCTGACCATGTTGTATATCCCACTCGAACTAATGGCAAGGTCTTAAATAAATGGTCGATCCATAGCTTCAATACCCGCGTTCCATATCCACCACTCCAGTAGTTTGGATTATAGATAACAATTCCCATCTCTAACCATTTGGACGGTTCATGTTCCCAGTAGTAGCCAACTGTTCCTATTAATTCTTCCCCGACAATAATTGCCCAGTAATCATCTCTTTCTAAGAAGCGCTCTTTTTGAGTTTTTAAGAATCCTTCATAACTTAATGCTTTATGTGCATAATACGGAGCATCCCATTTTTTCCATTCAGGATTTTCTTCTTTAAATGCCAGTGTCCAAAGCTGATAAAGATCCTCCTCTTTAATCGGTCTTACTGTCAATTCTTTATCTTGGTACAATCGCTTCACCTCTCCTGTCTTTGGGAATCCCTAAAACCTTCCCTTCGTTTTCCTCTTTTTAAAAAATATAGTACCAATAAAACCAATGACTAATCCTAATATAACGCCAGTTCCGTCGATAATGATGGCGTCTTGCCAATGGCCTGTTCTTCCAGGGACAAAGCTTTGGTGCCACTCATCTGTTAATGCATAAGCAATAGAAAGAGCTCCACTTAGTAGATAAACCCATGGTCGTTTGATTTTCGTTTGCATCAGGGTGAGAAATAGCAGCAAAGTTAAGAGACAATAACCAATTACATGCCCTGCTTTCCGAAATAAAAATTCGATAAAACCATATGGGTCAGAATCCGAAGATATAATTTGACCATCGTACTCAAATGTAATAGAGGGAAATGGAATATTTGTCAGGTCTATCTTATCTCGTAAAAATGGCTTAATATCCTGTTCTTCATACGGCATATGGGAGAACATAAAAATGATAACCATGGAGACAATGCAGATAAAAAATAATAAATAAAATCTTTTTTTTCGTGAAAACTTTAAGGGCAATTTCTTTTCATTCCTTTTTGTTTATTCCAATTTCAGCACTCATTCTTTTACCTTATAATGTAAAATTTGGCGAAATGGTGAGTTTTAACCATTATACAATTATTTATCATAAGAAGCGTAGTTTTTTATCTTTATCTTCTACAAATTATCATTAAAAAATATAATAAACAAAATATTCCTATAGTTCAATTTTTTATTGTATAATCAAACTAATCGTTTCGAAAAACGAAATAAATAGGTGGCAGAGGAGAATGTTTATGAATAAAGAAATAGAAAAAACACTTTATCGTTCCGAAGTTCCTTTCGAACAAACCTGGGATTTGCGCGATTTATTCGAAAGCGAAGCAGATTGGAAAAGGGAAGTAGAAGCGATTGAAGAAGATATTCCTACTGTGACACAATTTAAAGGGAAGCTTCACCAAAACGCTAAAATCTTGCTAGATTGTCTAAAAGCTCGAGATGCATTGGATGAAAGATTAGTGAGCGTTCTCACTTATGCAAACCTTAAGCAATCTGCAGACGGATCTAATCCTTCCAATCAAGAGAACGATGCAATTGTTTCTTCCCTCTATGCAAAAGTAAGCTCAAGCCTTTCTTTTATTAATTCAGAGATTCTTACGCTTGCAAACGATAAAATAAATACATACCTGAACGAGGAAGAAGAACTACAGCTTTTTTCCAAAACACTAACGGACTTAATGGATTTGAAGCCACATATGTTAACACCTGAAGCAGAGGAAGTATTAGCAGCATTTGGTGAAATCCAGCGTTCTCCTTATATGATTTATCAAAGAAGTAAAACATCAGATATGGAGTTTTCCTCCTTTATAACAAGTGACGGGACAGAATATCCTTTGACATTTAATTCTTTCGAAAAGTACGAAGAATCGGCAAATAAAGAAGTAAGAAGAAAAGCATATGAAGCCTTTTCGGCTAGTCTTAACCGTTATAAAAATACATATGCGGCTACCTATGGAACCGAAGTTAAAAAACAAATAATAGAATCTCGTTTACGAAACTATGAATCTGTAACAGACATGCTTTTACAAGAACAACAAGTCACAAAAGAAATGTACCATAACCAATTGGATACCATTCTTACAGAATTGGCTCCTCATATGCGCAGATTCGCCAAATTAAAAGAGCGTGTATTAGGTTTAGAAAAAATCCATTATTGTGATTTAAAGGCTCCGCTCGACACATCCTATGATCCTAAAATTACATACGAGGAAGCTTCCAAGCTTATCTTAGAAGCGCTTAATATTATGGGACCAGAATATATGGAAATAATGGAAAAAGGCTTAAATGACCGCTGGGTAGACTTAGCAGATAACTATGGAAAACGATCAGGCGCCTTCTGCTCCAGCCCGAATGGAGTACATCCATACATTTTAATGACATGGCATAACTCAATGCGTAATACGTTTACCTTAGCACATGAACTTGGACATGCTGGACATTTTGCTCTTGCTGGCAAAAATCAAATTATTTCAAATACCCGTCCATCTCGATACTTTATTGAAGCTCCATCCACCATGAACGAAATGCTTTTGAGCAAGTATATTATGAAACAATCTTCTAACAATCAAATTAGAAGATGGGTAATTCTCCAATCACTAGGAACGTATTATCATAATTTTGTTACCCATATTTTAGAAGGGGCACTCCAAAGAAAAATTTATGAATTAGCAGAACAAGGAACTCCGATTACAGCTAAAGTATTATGTGAACAAAATATCGATGTCTTAAAATCATTCTGGGGAGACAGTGTGGAAATAGATGAAGCAGCAGGCCTAACATGGATGCGCCAACCCCATTATTATATGGGTCTTTACCCATATACGTACTCCGCTGGGCTTACAGCTTCAACTGCCGTATCAGCAATGATTGAGGAAGAAGGACAGCCTGCTGTTGAGAGCTGGTTAAAAGTTTTAAAAGCCGGCGGCACTTTAAAACCATTCGATTTAATGAAACTAGCAAATGTGGATATGTCTACCCCTGAGCCAATCCGAAAAGCGGTTGCCTATGTTGGAAGCTTAATAGATGAATTAGAAGCAAGCTATTAATAGAAAAATACAAAACTGTTTCTCGTAAACTATTTAACTTCATTAAAAATAAAGTTTACTATACACTGAAAGGAAGAGGAAAATATCCCCTTCCTTTTTCTATTACAGTTTTTCCCCGTTTGACTTAATCACTTCTTGATACCAATAAAAGGAGGCTTTTTTCGAACGGCTCATGGTTCCTTTCCCTTGATTATCTCGATCTACATAAATCATTCCATAGCGTTTTTTCATTTCTCCTGTTGTAAAGGAAACAATATCAATAATTCCCCATGGTGTATATCCAATTAAATCTACTCCATCATACATTACCGCTTTCTCCAATGCTTCAATATGCGCCTTTAAGTAGGCAATTCTTTCCTTGTCATGAATAGAGCCATCAGCTTCGACAGTATCAATAGCGCCAAACCCATTTTCTACAATAAATAAAGGTATTTGATAGCGGTCATATAGACGATTTAACACATAGCGCAGACCTGTCGGATCAATGGACCAGCCCCAATCACTTGCTTTGATATACGGATTTTCAACTGCATTTGGTAAGGCGCCATTAACAATATCGCCTGTATTATTATTTTTCACATCACTCTTTACGGTAGTGGACATATAGTAGCTAAATCCTAAATAATCAACTGTCCCATTATGTAAAATCTCAGCATCCTCTGGCTCCATTGTAATTGAATAGCCTTCTCGTTCAAATTCCTTTAAGGCATAACTAGGGTAATATCCACGAACTTGCACATCTGGGAAGAAATATCTTTGTCTCATTTCTTCTTCCGCTAGCATCACATCTTCTGGATTAGAAGAAAATGGATAGATAGGAATATGGGAAACCATTGCTCCAATTTGGAAATCAGGATTTATTTTTTTACCAATAGACACAGCTAATGCACTTGCAACTAGCTCATGATGAGCAGTTTGATACATCACTTCTTTCGCATTTTCTCCTTCTTTGACGGTTACTCCAGAATTTGTCCACAAAAAGAGCGGATTAGAAACATCCATTTGATTGTTGATTTCATTAAAAGTCATCCAGTATTTTACTTTATCTTTATATCGATGGAAGCATGCTTCGGCAAAGCGTACAAAACAATCAACTACTTTTCTATTTCTAAAACCGCCATATTCTCTTGCTAGATGTAACGGCATTTCAAAATGGGATAAGGTAATAACTGGCTGTATTCCGTATTTAAGTAATTCATCAAATACTTGGTCATAGAAGCGCAGTCCTTCTTCATTCGGTTCTAATTCATCCCCTTTTGGAAAAATTCTGCTCCAGCCAATGGAAGTTCGTAAACACTTTAGCCCCATTTCAGCAAACAAGGCAATATCCTCTTTGTAACGATGGTAAAAATCAATTGCTTCATGATTTGGATAAAATTGCTCTTCTTCAATCAAGTCTGTTATTTTCCTAGGTACTCCATGAGCACCTGCTGTCATAACATCTACTACACTCGGACCTTTACCGCCTTGATTCCAGCCACCTTCAAATTGATGTGCAGCTAATGCTCCACCCCATAAAAAATCTTTCGGCATTTTGCTCATTTTTGTTCCTCCTTTTTAATGCTATTAAATTATCTTTTCTTTTTATTTTTTTGGATTACACTTATATTATAATTGTATCGGTATAATTTGATAAATACAATATAATATTTTTATACCCAATTAATCTAAATGAGTTTTTTTCCTATATATGCTATAATCCAGCTATAACGTTTAAGATAATCGAGGTATATATATGTTAAAATACCAGCAAATCGCAGAAGAAATAGAAAAATATATTGAAGAGCATGGCTTAAAGCAAGGCAGTAAGCTGCCAGTTATTGAGACATTAATGAAGCAATTCGAGGTTAGTAAAAGTACGATTACGAAAACGCTGGAGCTTCTTGAAAAAAGGGGAATCATTTTTCAAGTAAGAGGCAGTGGAATTTTTGTAAGAAGACAGAATCGAAAAGGCTATATCAGCTTGCTTTCCAATCAAGGATTTAAAAAAGATTTAGAGGATTATTCTCTAACCTCCAAAATAATCAAATTAGAGATAAGAAAACCGACTGAGGAAATTGCCCTAAATTTAAATATAGAGCTTCATGAAGATGTTTATTATGTCAAAAGAATTCGCTATATTAACGGCCAAACTCTTTGTTTAGAGGAATCTTGGTATAATAAGGCCTTCATTACGTATTTAAATAAAGAAATCGTAGCAGAATCTATTTTTCATTACATAACAGAAGGCTTAGGGCTAAAAGTAGGCTTTTCAGATGTGTATTTACATGTTGGGAAGTTAACGGCAGAAGAAGCTGCTTATTTGGGATTAGAAAAAGATGATCCTAAATTATTGGTAGAAAGCATCTTTCATCTAACTAATGGTCAGCCTTTTGACTTTTCGAAGGTTACCTATAATTACGAGCAATCCCAATTCTTTATCCAGGCGAATAGTCATTTCTTTTAACGGAGGTAACACATAGCTAATCAGGAAAAGTTTCCTAAATCTGAAAAAATATATAATTATTGAAACATTCCTATATTTCCTTTCGTATAACAGGTAGTACATAATTGAAAGGTTGGAATAGTTAATGTTAATGGAATTGAAGGATGCTTTTCTTTTCTTAATGGACATCTTTAAAGGAAAACTCCCATTACATGATTTATATTTATTAGTATTCATTATAGTTGTGACATCAATTGCTGAAACCATTCAGGAAAAGAGAAAACAGTCAAGCAGGAGTAAAAACACCATTTTTATATATTTGAAATGGATACCTATCTCATTTTTGGCTAGTTCTATTTATCTAACAAGTTTTTATTTTATCACCAATCTATTTACAAAATTCTTATTTACAGCAGAATTGTTCCATCAAGAACAAAACGTTCGCTCGATTGCGATAATGTCTTTGGCTATGACAAGTATCGTTTCGCTAATTATTGCTATTTGGAAGTTATATTCTTTTTTCACTGTAAAAAAAGCCCTATTAACTTTGATAAGTAATTCACTGTTAATAGCCATGGGTGTATACTTTATTAATATGTTTTGGTATGAAGCTATCATAATGCCGATATGGTGTTATGGAATAATAGGGTTGGTTAATACAATCTTTATAAGCTTTTTACTTTTAAAAGAGAGAGAAAACTTGCAAAGCAATTCATCTCCTATTAACGCAGTAGATCAATAGATGAAGCAACTTGGTGCTCGCCCACTGGAAAGTTTATTGCAGTCTTGCGGATAATTACCACTTATACCAAATAAAAAACGAACAATTATACAATATACATGTATAATTGTTCGCCCTATTTAGAGCCCACGGGTCCTTGCCTCTTAATTTCTCGATCTTTTTTAAATTGGATCTAGAAAATCTCACATAGTTTCTCTTTTTTTTTACATTCTTTCTTAGATTTTAAATCGGTGCACTAATTCCTGAAGCTCCTCTGCCATTTTGGATAATGCCATGCTTGAGCTTGTTATTTCTTGGAATGAGGCAGTTTGTTCTTCTGTTGCTGCTGCAACACTTTCAGTTCTTTCCAATGTCTCACGAGAAGTTTGGGCTATTTCTTCCACTGAATCTTGCACCTCTTGTACTTCTGCCGTGATTTCTTGCGTTGTTTCTGCCATCTTTTTAATATGGTCTGCGATGGATTCAACTCGATTTAGGATTTCCTTGATATGTTCATTTGTAGTATCAGATAATTTCGTACCACCATCTACATTTTCTTTTACAAAAGACATATTTTTTTCTGTCGTACTAGAATGATCATGAATAGAGCTTATCAGATCGTGTATTTGATTTACAGAAGTACCTGTCATTTCGGACAGCTTTCTAACTTCTTCTGCTACAATGGCAAATCCTTTTCCATGTTCACCTGCTCTTGCTGCTTCAATGGATGCATTCAATGCTAGCAGATTAGTTTGATTAGATATATCTTGAATACTTGCAAGTACCTCATTAATTTCATTTGTACTTAAAACAAGTGATTTCAATCCGTCTCCTGCTAAATCAACAGATGCATGAATGGCCTCCATCTGCATTTGCATTTCAGTCAATGCCAATTCTCCTTCTTTTGCTTTTTCTTTAATTAGCAGGGATTCATTTGCAACTTCGTTGGCAGTATGGGCCATATGCTTAATATTTTTCAAGGAATTATTAACTTCTATTAAACTATTTTGGGTAAGTGAATCTTGCTTATTTCCATTCTCTGCAATGGTTTGAACAGCATCCGCCACTTGCTCTACCGCTACAGTCGATTGTTCCATACTGGAAGCTAATTCATCGGAAGCTTGTGCAACATTTTTAGACGTCTGCCCTACACTTTTTATCATTATTTGAAGAGAATCAACGAAGGCGTTAAACGAATGTGCTAATTGGCCAAATTCGTTTTTCCCATTCACATTTACTCGCTGTGTTAAGTCCCCTTCTCCAGAAGCAATACTTTGAAGTTGATTATTAATTTTATTTAATGGTCGTAAAATAGACTTTAATAACAGAAAACCTAATACAATGCTCAATAGTGCTGCCATGGTGATAATTACGATTAATACCGTTTTTGTTATTTTATTATTTTTTTGATTTTGTTCTTCTATCTGAATAACATCTTGATTAATATGTTCCACTAATTCATTGACTGCTGGATCTAAAACTTCTTTCCTTAATGTCCGTAAATCCCCAAAATGGAGTTTTTTTGCAGCAGATGGATCTTCGGCATAAGCACCAGGCACTTTGTCACTTGTGGCTAAGTATGTTTGTAGACTGGATTGAAACGTTTGGATATCTTCTTTATACTCATAATAATTAGATAAAGTCTCCATTGTTTTCAAAGTATCATGAATGTCTGATTCTTTCTCATTGATTCCGTCACTATATTCTTTATTTCCAGTAAGAAGAAAGGCACGCTCGTCATTAGAAATTCCGGCAATACGATATTGCAAATGAGTAACAAGACGCTGAATTTCTTTTGCCTCTGTCAGTTCTTTACTATTTGCAATTAGCGACTGCAGACTCATATTGCTAAATCCGCCAATCCCCAACAAAGAAATAATTAAAATGAAGAAAATGATTGCCAATTGATATTTTATTTTCATTCTATCCCCCTGAATGTTTCTAGCTTTTTTCTTTTGTCCATTTCCTTTCTATATATCGGAGGTTTTTATTTTTTATATAGTTTGTATGCGATACCAAATTTTCTTTTCTCAAGAAAATTTATATTTATATCTGCAGATAAAAAAAGACAGCTTCAGAAAGCTGCCTTTTTTAATTTTCCACTCTAATTTTCCCATTATTTGTTTTCAGCTTTACTTTATTTTCCCCGTTTCCAATCACGGTACTTCCTTTGTATTTATCTAAAATATTGATGCTGCCATCATCAACTTGAACATCGAATGTGACATTTGTTGGTTCCTTATCTGTTACAATTTCGATACTTCCATCATCTGTTTCCAGTTGTATCGCCTGATCCAATGTGGCGGTTTTCATTGAAATTCTCCCATTATTCGTTTCTCCTTTCACGCTTCCGCTTACATGATCCAGCGATATTCTGCCATCGTCAGAGTTTACTTCTACACTTTTGGATTGAATATTTTGCAGATGAATGCGACCATTATTACTTTCTGCCTGTACTTGCTCAACCATTAGGTCCGCTAAATCAATCTTTCCATTATCATTATTTATGCGAAGAGATTTATATTCCTTCACAGGTACAAGAATTTTTAATGTAAGTGATTCATCTATAAAATTCATCTGAAAAAAGCTAATTTGTTTTTCATTCCAATTTACAACAAGTTTTTTCCCAACTACCTTGGCAGTAAAACTTCCCTTCGTTTCAGAGGAACCTTTTCCTTGCAACACAACCTTTGTTTCCTTTTCTGCTGTGGGAATAATTTCAATCCCTGCATTATTGGAATCTACTTCAATTCCAGTTATATTATTTTCTTTAAATATTTTCTCTTCATGAATATCTAGACTGTTATCGCGGAATGTTAGGAATGCCCCTATGCCGCCAATTAGAACAAGAACAAGTCCAATGACCATTAATTTTTTTAGACTAATCATGCTTTTGGCCTCCCTTCACTAATTTTGCATTAAATTTCAAATAATTGATGAAGCCTTTTGAAGAAATTCTTGTAATGTAATACATGGCAATTACAAGAAAAATTCCTAATCCCACTAGCAAAATAGTCATAAATAATTTAAAAAACGCAAAACTACCTGGATGAAAAACACTGTCAACAAGAACAAGTAGTGGGGAGAGTATAAAAGACACACCAACTATCCACCCAGATAGAATAAGGGCTGCTATGGTAACAAACGGTCCAAGTACAATAACCAAATTAAAGAATCCTAAACCAATAACTGCCCATACTGCTCGTAGAATATTTCCCGTTGTTCTGTTTTTCTCCACCTTTTCAAGGTGATAGGAAGCTATTAATTCTTTGGTAATTTGCTGAGGAGATCCTAAAGACTTGGCTATTTCTTCCTCCGTTTTTCCATCTTCTTTGCCTATAAAAAAATGTTCTTCATAATCATGGATGATATCTTTTCGTTCCTCTTGCGGAAGCTTTTTTAATCCAGCTTGGAGCTGTTTTAAAAATTGCTCTTTAGTCATTATTTACACCTTCTTTTATTAATTGATTGACACCATTAGAAAATTCATTCCATTCCGTAATAAGTTCATTAAGATAGGTTCTTCCTTTATCGGTTAACTTGTAGTATTTACGCGAAGGACCTTCTGTTGACTCTTGTAAATAAGTTGTAAAATATTCTTCTTTTGTTAATCTTCTTAAGAGGGGATAAACAGAGCCCTCTGAAATTTCAATTTGATTGGATATCTTCTGAACGAGTTCATAGCCATAGCGGTCCTTTTTATCTAAAAGAACAAGTACACATAACTCTAAGACACCCTTTTTAAACTGTACATTCATCTTTTTCACCTACCTTTATTCATCATCCAGTACCTTATAATAAACAGTACTATAATAAAAATAATACCTATTTCCATTAATATACCATTTAGTATTGTTCATTGCAAGGTACTGATTAAAAAATATATTTAGATTTCTCTTAAAGTCGATTAAAAATACACAGAAATCTATATCTGCACCATTTTAATGAGGACAAAAAAATAATCGCTTATAAAAAAGAGAGGATTATCTCCCCTCTTCCTACTGCTTATAACCATTCTCTACGCCATGCCGTCACATTTTCTTCTCTGTAAATTTCAGCTTTTCCAATGGATTGAAATAAATTCATTTTATATTTTACTATTTCTTTAGCTACCTCAATGCAGGCTGGATATATTGCGTTAGGATCCCAAAGCTCTGTTTCAGCTAAAATCTCACGGCATTTTTTATAAAATGCGTACTTATAATCTGATGAGATATTCACTTTTTGAATACCAATCTGAACAGCCTCTGCAATTTCTTCATCTGGATTAGCTGAGCCGCCATGCAATACAAGAGGAATGTCGACCGTTTCTTTAATTTCTTTTAAAATATCCATTCTCAACTTTGGCTCCATATCTTTAGGATAAATACCGTGACAAGTACCGATTGCAATCGCCAGTGTATCTACCCCTGTTTTCTCTACAAATTCTTGGGCGTCTTCAGGTCTCGTATAAATTACCTCCGATACCCCGCCCTCTACTGAGGTACCTGTATTTCCAATTGTTCCTAATTCTCCTTCCACTGATACTCCCAGTGAATGGCTCACTTCTACTATTTGTTTCGTTAACTGAATATTTTCTTCTAAAGAAAGCAAGGAGCCATCAATCATGACGGAACTAAAGCCTACATGAATCGCCCGCATAATATCAGCCATATTTCCGCCATGATCTAAATGCAGAACAAATGGGACATGGCTATTTTTAATTCTTGTTAATACATAAGAGAAAAAATCATCTTTGACAAAATCTAATTCAGTTGGATGTACTGCAATTATCGCAGGAGAATTATTGCTTTCTGCCTCTTCAACTACTACTCTCAAAAAATTACTATCTGCTACATTGAATGCTCCAACGGCAAATTGATGTTTTTGTGCTACTTCTAATAACTGCTTCATATTTAATAACATAATATATTCCTCTTTTCTTTAAATTTATAATGACTTTCCTTCAGAGCCTGCCAGTTCAATATAATATTTAACTAAGTCTTTTCCAGCCTTAATCGTTTGATGAATAACATCAAAATAATCTATTTCGTTTCCAACCATGTTTTTTTTTATACTATTTATCTGTGCTTTAAAAAAATCAGAGCCTACATTAATCTTATTAATACCTAATGAAATAGACTTTCTAATGTTTTCTTCTCCACATCCAGATCCTCCATGGAGTACAAGCGGGATACCAGTTTCTCCTTTAATTTTTTCTAAAATATCAAATCGAAAAGCTGGAATATAACCATCTGGATAATCCCCGTGACTAGAGCCATAAGAAATAGCTAGCGCGTCTATCCCTGTTTCTTTTGCATATCTAATGGATAAATCAGGATTCGTATACATTTCATCATCTGTCATCTGGTTCCTAGAAACAGAACCAATATTACCAATTTCCCCTTCGACGCTCGCATCATAGCTTTGCGCAAATTCTACCATTTCTTTCGTTATTCTTATATTCTCGTCAATTGGATAACGAGAAGCATCCATCATTACACTAGAAAATCCATCTCTTAAGCATCTCTTCACGAATCCAACATCCTGCCCATGGTCTAAATTAATGGCAACTTCTACACTTGCTGCATTTGCCATTTCTATAATTGGCCTTGTTAATAACTTACTTCCAAAATGCTGCATTAAATGATCTTGTAATAAATCTACAATGATAGGTGCTCTCAATTCTTGTGCTGCTTCAATCACTGCCTTAGCTGTTTCTAGGTTAAAGCAATTGATTGCCATTACCGCATATTTCCCTTGGTTGGCACGTGCAAGCATTCCCTTCATCGAAACATACATTCTAAGTCCCCTCCTTTATTGACTTACTCTAGCAAAATAAGCGTTCTTTCCTTCAGGTTAAAATGTAATCTTCACATCTGATAAATCTACTTCTTCCTCTTCACTCGATGTTTCTTCTATTTCTGCAGCTGGTTCCTTCTTCCATAAGAACAGCATAACTCCGGTAATGAGTGACCCGATAAGTAATGCCACACAAAAGAGAATTGGATGTGTCATCGCAGGTACAATAAACATTCCTCCTGATGGAACCGGAGATCCTACCCCCCACATCATAGAGAACCCTCCTCCGACGGCTGCTCCAATAGTGCATGAAGCAACAACTCTTACAATATCTACTGCTGCAATCGGGATAACGCCTTCTGTAATCATGCATATTCCCATCGGTAGAGCTATTTTGATGTTATCTTCTTCCGATTTTGTATATCGTTTCTTCTGAAATAATTTAGAAAGTCCCCAAGAAATGGCTACACCAAATGGGGGAACCATTGATGCCAATATTTTCACAGCTTCTGGCTCGTATATGCCCTCTAATAGCAAACCATCCGCAAACAAGGAAGCTACTTTATTAACAGGTCCGCCAAAATCAAATGCTGCCATTCCCCCTAATATTGCTCCAAAAACAAATCTCATCGATCCCTGCATACTTGTTAGAAAAGAAGTTAGCCCTTCTGTTGCCCATACAATCGGAAGGCCAAGTACAAAAAACATAAGTAATCCGATAAATAAACTAGATATTAAAGGAATAATCATCATTGGCATTAAGCCTTCTGCCCACTTTGGTACTTTTAAATTTTTTCTTAAAAATAAAACAAAGTAACCAACAATAAAACCACCTAGCATCCCACCCAAAAAACCTGCTCCAATGGCATTTGCTATCAATCCCATTAATAGCCCTGGAGCAATACCTGGACGATCTGCTATCGAATATGCTATTGCTCCTGAAATAACAGGAGCTAATAACCCCATTCCAAGTACTCCTAATGAAACAAGTGCTGAGGGAATATCAAAGGAAGCTTTATAATCTTCAATGACCGAACCACCTGTAAGATTCCCAATTGCAATTAAAAGTCCTGATGCCACAACAAGTGGCAACATATAACTAATGGCTGTTAAAGCATGCTTTTTTACTTGCATTTTCTTCAACATCTAGTAGACCCCCTCACTGTTTATTTAGTTCAGCGTCAATCTTTTGGTAAAGCTGTTTCGGTGCCTTTATAGCAATATGTGTAGGTATCTCAACAATTTTCTTCCCAGCAAAACGTTCTTTTCCACTAACCTTGATATCTGCAGCAATTATGACCAAATCAGCTTCCTCTATTTCCTTAGTTGTTAACTCATCCTCAATCCCAATAGTTCCTTGTGTCTCGATTCGAACTTTATGTCCCAACTCTTGACCCGCTTTAATCAATTTTTCTTTCGCAATATACGTATGAGCAATACCAGATGTACAAGCTGAAATCCCCACAATATTCATCATGATTCCCTCCAAATTGATAAGTTTTTAACAACATTCCCTTTAATCGTTTTTCGTTAATAGCTTTAAAAATTCTTTCTTTGTCTGCAGTGTTTGGAACTTACTAATTGTTTCTTCATCTGCTAATAAGACAGCCACCTTTTGTAATAATTTAATATGGATAGTGGTTTTATCCGTGTCTTTAACTGCAAATAAGATAATAATATTGATAGGATTTCCATCAAGCGATTCCCATTCTACAAATGATTTGGTTCTTCCAATTGCAATAGATGTCTTTTGTACATGCTTTGATTTACCATGGGGGATAGCTACCCCCTTTTCCAATCCAGTAATACCTTCTTCTTCTCGATACATCACATCCTTTATAAATCCTTCTTTATTCGATATACAACCGTTTTCATATAAGAGGTCGGTTAACTCATTCAGTACTTCTTCCTTTGTAGTTCCTTGTAAATTTAACTCGATAAGATCTTCTGTTACAACCTTATGAAAATCTAACTCTTCTATTTTCATGTCCACTTTAAACTCTCCTACCTCTCTATTTTTTCACCGATAATACTCTGCTGATTGTAGTAGTCCTTAATAAATTGATCTATCTTAAACTTATCCTCTTGATTTAAAATAGGACTCACAAGAATAGTAGGCTTATCAATGATACTATGTGTTTTCACAGTAGAAATAACTAATTCTACATCTTCATAATCTGTCTGTTTTATTCGTTGCTGGGCAATTATTTTCTTTATGTGGATATCAGGAAAAGTTCTTCTTATTTTTTCACTTAATAAATGCGAAGTGCCAATACCACTTGTACATTCAATCAATATAGGAATCTGATTAGCAAAATGATCATCATACGAAATTTGAAAATACAAAGTAATATAGCCAATTTCTTCATCGGTTATATACTTTTCATAATGTCCTTCTTCTACTAATTGTTGAATGCTTGTCTTCACTAAGCCAAATATATGGGAAAAATTAGTTGCTATCGATTTTATGATTGGATTAACTATATAGATTCGATGGCTTAATCGATATAACATTGCATGCATATGCAATGTTAGCCTTTCTAATAATTCATCATCTGTATCGAAGCGATATCCGCTATTTTCTGTCACTCTTGCTATTAACCTCTTTGTTAAAAGAACAACCTGAGCATTTTGATATAGCTCAGTACCTTGGTTTAATAAAAATCGTGAATTAAGTTTATACGCTTTCAAAATATAATAAAGAGAATAAATATCATATTGTTTTAACGAAAGAGAAAACTGATTTTCGATTTCCTCAATCATATCTTTACAAATACAATAAATAGCGGAATTTCCATCTATTTCTTCGTACACTACTTCTTCTTCATCTAATGAAAGCTTATTATTATGTTTTTCTATTATCGAAAGAAGAGAGCAGAATAAGGTTAAATAATAGGGCTGATCTAAGCTTAGATCATGCTTCACTTGGATATCATGCAGCAGCCTCTTAATTTTTATTAAATGATTATTTTTTACTTTTACTTTTTTGATAGAATCAGGAATATCATATTGACTAAAAGGGTCTCCCATTTGAGTTAAGTAATTCTCAATAATTACGGCCATCAAACGATAAATAGATAGTTTATCTCCCTTAATAAAGGTTCCTTCCTTTGTCCTTAATAGTCTTAAATGATAGGACCTTAATTCCTTTTCAATATGTTTAAAATCATTGAGAATAGAGCTCTGACTTACGATGTACTTTTCCGATATTTTTTGAATGGAGGTCTTACCGGGTGCAATGGCTAAAAGATATAATAGTAAATTCAAACGTCGTTCGTCAGGATAATCAAATATAATCGTTTCCTTTTCTAAAGGTTCTTTATGGTTCTGGAAGTAATAACCAAAGTTTTCTTTTTTTATTATCCTAAACGGCATTGAATTCGAATCAACTATTTGTTGGATATCTCTATATATTGTCTTCTTAGAAACTTTAAGTGATTGTGCTAACTCTGCAGCTGTCACATACCGTTTCTCCCTTCGTAAGATAGTAAGAATCATCTGATGACGCTCATTTATGACTTGACTCACAAAATCCTTCACCTCTTTTCTTCTTTCTATGGTAATATCTTATCCGACTGAAAGCGGATACACAATTACAAAATAATGCTGATTGTTATGTCCCTATTAAAGTGAGCACTCCTTATTTCTGATTTTCCGGCTGTGTTAAGAACTTGGGATTTTACAATAAAAGCTTTTTCCTTTCTTTTTGAAATAGCCGTCATAAAGACAAAAAAAAAGCACAATAGCTGTCCTATTGCACTTTTCTTCTTTGTCTATTATTCTCTTTATAATAAGTAAGTTACCACTAACAATATCGTTCCAACGATAAAGCAATAATAAGCAAAATATTTTAAATTTCCTTTTTCCATTATCCCCATTAGCCATTTCATAGAAAAATAAGTAAAAACAAGGGACGTCATAAAAGCAATGAAATAAGGCCATGCCAAAGTTTTCATATCTGGGCTGTTAATCATATCCGTTACTCCAAGAATAGCTCCTCCAACACTTACCGGAATATAAAGCATAAAGGAAAAACGCAGTGCCGTACTTTGTTTCATCCCCAATGCAATGGACGCTATAACAGTGGAACCTGAGCGGCTGATACCTGGTATAAGTGCAATCACTTGAGCACACCCAACAATTAGAGCATCTCGCCAAGATAAATCCCCATCTCTTTTTACACCACGCATATTTCGAATGATCCATAAAGCTATACCTGTAATTAGTAGTGTAATGGAAACAGTATAAAAAGAGGTGAAATAATCAGCAATATAATCGCCAAACAGTACGCCGATCACACCAGCTGGAATGGTTCCAATAATAACATACAGGGAGAATCGAAAATCAGCTCGATACCTTTCCTTTCGCGTTTTTAGATACAAAAAGCTATGTGTTATTAATTGCTTGATATCCTTTCGGTAAATGAAGACAATCGCAATTAATGAAGCTGTATTTGTAATAATCTCGAACGATAAGCCTCTCTGTTCAATTCCTAGGAGCCTTTGGCCAATAATTAAATGGCCACTTGAGGAAATTGGAATCGGCTCGGTAATACCTTGGATGGCTCCTAAAATAAAGTACTTTACCATTAATAAAAAATCATGCAAATCCACTACTTAACCTCCAACTTATCTACTTTTTTCCTAGTATACGGGAAAGTGAGATGGAAATATAGGGGATCAATTTGTTCTATCTCTTATTCTACCAAAATGTAATCGCTTTAAAACCTTTTATATTCGGAAAACAGATATTTTTTTAGATAAAATCTACTTTACATCTAACTTCGTAAAAAAAGCATAAGGCTCTCCCCTTATGCTCTTACTTTAATATTTTAAAATCATAAGAATAAATAGAAGTTCCTTTTACGGATGATAAGATGTCATCTAATCCCGCAATTGTTTTCTCTTCTACCTTCTCACCATTTTCCAAAGAGTAGCTCTCCAGATAATACTTCTCTTTTTGCGAACCGTCATATCTTAATGCAAATAAATAATCCCCTGCAAAATATACTTCTTCATTATGACAAGCTCCGTTCTGCGGAAAATCCTCCAGCAGAAATTTATTCTGTTCCTTTCCATCTTTACTTACCGCAACAACTTCTCCTAATCCGTTAACATAGAAAAAAACATCCCTCCATAAATAAGCTGCATTTTTAGAATTCATGGAATCAGCTGCAGGATCATTGGCAACATATCCTGAATTTAACTCTACTTTTGTTTGTTCCAACGTTACCTTATTAAGGAGAAATAAAACAGTATTTTGGCTCTTATCTTTAGTTATCTCTGAGAGTAAAACATAATAATGGAGTTCGTCACTTAAGATAGGAGCCAATGCTGAATACTCATATCCTTTTTCCAATTCCAAACCCTTAATGTCATTTATTTCTAATTGGTTATTTTCCAAAGACGCTTTCCTTAAGACATATTCCTTTTCTTCTTCATCATTGGTCAAAATGAGAATTTCATCCTTAGTGTAACCCGAAGCCATTATAGAATAAGGGAGATTTCCACCCTTAAACCCTTTTTGATTTCCCCAATAAATATGGGATATATCCCTTTCTTTATCATTACTAGAACGATAAATAGAGAAAAAGACATCCTGTTTCTCCAAATAGCCTGTTCGTTCTCCGTTTTGTTGGTATTCCAGATCGATTACCGCATTCTTTTCTCCAATCAACCTTATAGTATTTTTATCCTCTAGCAACAGCTGATGGTTATTTAGCGCCATGCTTCCAAATTCTAAACCACCCATTTGAAAACCACTCGCTTTTCCTTTATCATCAATAAAAACAGCGTAACTAATTCCTTCATTATTCCTATCTTGATTAGTTGTTGTGGAGAAATAGACAACTGCCTCTTTATCATGTAGAAAATCTGGCTGATTAAGCTCTTCCATCGTAAGGTTATTTTCTGAATGGCCAATTTTAGTAGTGACAGTAATCATTAGAACGATAATTAGAAATAGAGCTATACCAAATTTCGTTTTCATACTATCCTCCTAAAGTAAAAAGGCGGTATGCTAATAGTGCAAACTCGCCTTATAATCACTGATTTCCCACTATGAAATTAACGAATCTCTGAAACTATCTGTGGCATATAACCACTGAACGAAAATATAAGGAGGCAGCAATAATTTTCTCTCTTGGTGTTCGGATAACAACTCAGCAATCGCAATGGTAGATTCCACGCCTCCATGCAATGATAAAAAATAATTCAGCTTTTTCATCACCTTAATTAACTTATCCAATGTCTCTTTATCTTTTCTTAACAGTTTATATGATATCCCTAAATCTGATTTTATTCCAAGCTGCTTTTGATGAACTTCTATTTCTTGATATTGATTATCGGCAAGCTGATCAAGTTGCACAAAGATTTCATTTTCGGCATCCAACTTATAAACACCATTATGAGGTATTCCTGTCACAACATCTGGATTTAATTTAATAATTAGAGGAGAGATATCATTAATAAACTCTGGTTCAAACTTATCAAACACCTCAAACAATACTTGAGCAAGCGTATTTTTATGAAAAAGTGAATTTATTGTGTTCAATTTTTCTTTTTGATGTTTTTCAATCGAACAAGCAACGATATGAGAAGTTGATGGCTGTAAATAATCACGATTCATTTGATCTTGATAAGTTACAAATATCCGTTGCATCAACTGATTATTCATCTCCACCATTTACAATTCACTCCGTGGTTACCTTAATAATACTCAACGGACCAGGTTGTGCCTCAGCCTCTGCAAATGCTTTATCTAAATTAGTCCCTAAAGTTAAGATTACAAGAGCTAGAATAGCGAAAACTACTTTTTTCAATATAAACAACTCCTTTTTCATAATGTTTTATTACTATTAATTTAACTCAAAGGAATTGTTTAGTGAAAGCAGTAAAATTCTATTAAATTTTCTAGTATTTAAATAGTTTTTTTCTTTAACTATTTAACAAACTAGCTATCATAATGGTATTTCTTTATTAGTTTTCGTAATCAATTGCTTTCATTAATAGATCAGCTGCCTTTTTATAGGCTTTTTTTTCATAAAAATGACTTCCAAGTTCTTTCGTAATTCTTCGAATTAATGCACCTTGATTTAATTGCATAGCTGTATCAAGAAGTTTCTGCATTCCCTTTTCATACGAACTTTCATTTCCCTGCAACTTTTTCACCGAAAACTTTATAATATTAAGTAGAATATAATCATACTTTAACCGGTGTTTTTCTGAAATGAAAATTGCCTTTTCTAAATATTTATCTACTAGAACCCAATCCTTTAACTCTATATAAATCTCTACTAATCTTTTTAAAGGATAAACATTTTGTTGTTCTGAAGAATGATTTTCAAATATCTCTATGCTTTTTAAATAATAGGTAACAGCCCCCTGATAATCTCTTTTCCTTTCAAAGATTCTCCCCATGTTATGTTGAATCATAGCAATATAATTTACAAACTTCTCACTCTCTTTATCCTCCACTATAATCGCTTCCGCCTTTTTCAAGCAATCCATCGAAGTATCTAATTCATTATTCAATTGATATTGTACTCCAAGAGTAATTAATACAGTAATAATGTATTTTTTCTCTCCATATTTTTTAAAAATTTCATAAGCCTTTTGTGAATAATAAAGACTTACTTCTTGATTATCATATGTTCTTTGTTTAACCAAGCTGAGATTATAATATAGTTTCGCTGCATCTAAATTATCTCGATCAATTAGTAAGCTTTCTGCTTTTGAATAATAGTGATTTGCACGCTCAAAATCTTGGAAGTAATAAAAGTAGTTACCACATGCTAAAAAATAGTAAAAATATTCTCCCTCTAATCCATCACTTATTTCTCCAGAAATAAACCTTTTAGATAAATTAAAAATACTCCTAGCCTGCTCTATTTCTCCTTTGGCCGTATAATATCTCAACAGAACACCATAAAGATGCAAATTAATTTTAGTAGAATTTAATTCATATGTCTGAACAAGCAGATAAGAAAGATCTTCATCCGATATTTTTTCACTTTGCTTATAGTTTTCTACAATCTGTAATATCTTTTCATCTCTATTCGGACTACTCAATTCTGTTAAATCATAACCCAGTCTTTTGGACACTTTTCTTAAAAATTCTGCCGATGGATTGATTTGCCCATTTTCAATCCGGCTTAAATAAGTGATAGAACAAATCCCTTCCGTTAATTCCTTTTGCGTCAGCTGTTTATGGATACGTAGTTGCCTTATTCTTTCACCAACCATTATTTCTCCCTTCTCTCTTGTTATTTCCATTTCTCCGTATTGATATTACAATTATAGCGCTAATGTACCATTTATTAGAAAATATATGAGAAAATTCACCAATTTTTTTCTAATAACAGGAGTACTTCGACATATTTTTCATCCATAGAAAAAAACAATAAAAAACTTGGCCTTATATAAATAGGCCAAGCTCTCTTTATTTACTTATCGTTTTTTAATATTGCTCATAATAAATCCACTCTTCGGCAATGTTGGCATCTCATTTAAGTCATAATGTAAATCTTGATTTGGTACATTATAGTCCATTTTCGTTGCGAGAGTTCGCAAAACAACCTTCATTAATTCGACTGTAACTCCTTCTCCGGGACATCGATGTCCTTTTGCTGGATCTCCACCGCCATGGGGAATAAAATCATACAATCCTCCTTGCCAATTTTCAAATCGACTTGGATTAAATTGATTTGGATTTTCCCATAAACGTGCATCATGATTAGTTCCATAAATATCTAATAAGACTAAAGTTCCTTCTTTAAATTCTTGGTTCTTCCACATAAAATTAGTTCGGACACGAGCTCCAAGAAAAGGGCCAAACGGATAATATCGCCTTACTTCATGGACAAACATATCGAGATGTCGGTCATCAGCTGTGCGAAGCTTTTCTCTTTCTTCTTTATATTCATGGAAAGCTAAAGCAGAAAATGTAATGAAAGTGGCAATCGCAACGATTGGTCTTAGCACATTTATTAACTCAATTGCCGCCATTTCCGCATCAAGCCTTGCTCCATCGATTTTCTTATAAAAAGCCATTTCATGTAAGGCAGTTCCTTGTTCTGTTTCCAGTTTGCCCTCACGAACTACTTCGATCACTTGTTTAATCCACCGCTCAGCTCGATTACGAGCTATTCTGCCTTTCCAGTGCTCGGGGCCCAAGGTGCCAAATGCGTACACCATCGCAATAAAATCATCAGCACGCTCTGATATTTCTTCTTCCGCGAGAGGTACTCCTGCCCATTGACAGGCAACTTTACATAAAATATTCTTTATTTCATCAAATAAAACAATTTGATCCCGTTGTTCCCACTGTTTTATTGCTTCTTCCAAATAGACTGTTGTAAGATTCGCCAGCTTTTGTTGATGTTCAGGAGTCAACAAGGACATAAATAGAAGTTTTCTGTGAAGATGTTTTTCATCATCCATCGTTTGAACCGCATTCTTTCCAAATAATGTTTGCTGAATCCGATTAGGGGCCGCTCCATTGCGCTGAAATTTCTCGGAGTCGTAGAAAATCTTTACAGCCTCTTCTCCTCTTATACATATCACATCTTGTCCTAATAAACGTACTGTGAATATATCAGAATTAAATTTATCCATTCTGTTATTAATAAAAAGATATCCTTCCTTTAATAAGGAAATGGTTTTATCTAATCCTTTTTCTGAAGGTACGATTGAATTGGTCGGCATCTCTGACTCTCCTTTCTAAACTCCATCATCATTCACAGAGGAAAAACAAGTATTCTGCTTCTTATTACTTTGATTTTTTCCCTTTAGTCAAAAAAATAATCCCAATACTGACGGCAGCAGCAGCTGTAAGAATAGGATGCTTGCTCATTTTCACGTACATACTTCGAGAACGAATCCATCCCTGATTAGTTCCTCTTTCATGTAAACCATATCCTGGCTGATATAAATTACTGTTTTCACGATTGTTAGATGGTTGATCTTTATATTGAGTGGGTGGAATCCATTTCTCCATTAACTTGTCTGTAAATCGTGGTAATAATGTACCTAATAGATTTAATAATTTTGCTTGAGAACCAACATACATATCTCTCATTGGATTTTCTGCCGCATATAATATTGCCTCTGCTACAGCGTCAGGAGGATAAATCATTCCTTTATGAGTGGGCTGCTTATCCAAATAACTTCTAGCATGTTCAGCATATGGCGTATCTATTCTTCCGGGATGAATCAAAGTAATAGATACAGGAATTTGTTCCTTTTCCGCTTCCATTCGAATGCTTTCAGTCCAGCCATGGACAGCGAATTTCGAAGGTGCATATGTCGACTGGATAAGTGTTCCTCTATCCCCGAACAGGCTCCCTATATTAATTAGAGCACCAGCATTCCCTCGCTCTTTGAAATGGTTAATCGCAATCCTTGTACCGTAGACAACACCCCAATAGTTAGTATCATGCATTCGTTTCATGTCCTCAATGCTTACATCCATGGCATATCCGTATATCGTCACTCCTGCATTATTAACCCAAGTATCAAATCCCCCGAATGTTTCTTGCGCTGTCTCGGCAATTTTTTTAACGTCTTGTTCTTTTCCCACATCAGCCTTTACATAAACGACGGAAGCTCCTTGTTCTTTTAACTCAGCAGTCAGTTTTTCCAAGGCATTCTCATTTCGTGCTGCTAGCACAAGCTTTGCTCCTTTAGAAGCAGCCATTCTCGCTGTGACAAGTCCGATTCCACTAGAAGCTCCTGTAATTACGATGACTTGTTCATTGATTTCTTTTAATGTCCACTTGCCCGTTGAATCATCTAGTTTCTGAAACTTCCTATCTTTTAATTCCTTTAAGCTTTCTAAATGAAGTACTTTCTTATCATATTCTCTTTCCTTGCTGCTCATCATCATACCTCCCATATAATAGTAATAAGCTTAGTATTTAGTAATTCAGCAATAATAATCAGAAAAAGAATGGAAGTGACATATAGAAGATATACCCGTAAAAGCAATAAAAAAAGAATGAAAAATATCCCAAAAAGGATGCTTTCATTCTTTAGATTACTCTTTAGCCCATGGCTTCAGATAATATTTTTTTTCCTTTTTTCAGATGAACAAGGAGAGCTAGCATTGGAAAAGCCATCGCCAAAAGCAATGCCGTATTCGGACTGAATTGATAATAACTATAGCTTCCGATCCATGATCCAAACGCTCCTCCTAAGAAGAAAATGGTCATATATAACCCATTTAATCTATTTCGAATGGCCGGGTTTAAGCTAAAAATAACCTTTTGACCTAACAGCATATTTCCTGATACACCGATATCTAGTATAATCCCAGAGATTACAATAAGTGCAATACTTAAGATAGAATGATCTTTTACAAAAAATAAAAGAAAAATCGAAACAACTACTAGAACCATTGATACATTCGTCATGGAATAAATATATCCCTTATCCCCTAACTTTCCAATATATGGGGTTAACAATGCACCCGCAATGGCAACAAAGCCAAATAGGGCAATTTCGTTATTAGTAAAATGCAAGGACTCGGATCTTAATAAGATGGGCAAAACTGTCCAATACAAACTAAAGGTAGCAAAGATACAAGCATGGTAAAATGCCCTTTGTTGGAGAGGCTGCGTTTCTTTTAGGACACTTAACATCGAGCGCAATAAAGCAGGATACGTTATGCCAAGATTAGATTCTAATTCAAAATCTGGTAAAAATTTTAATAATAATAGCAAAATAGTAACTAATATAAGGCAAGAAAAAAGAAAGACCATCCGCCAACCAAGCCAGTCAGTAACGGCGATTGAAAATGGTCGCGCCACCATAATTCCAATAAAAAGCCCACTCATTACTTTACCGATATAATTCCCAGCTTGTTCTTTAGGGACAATTTTCATCGTTAATGGCACTAACATTTGAGCAGCACTTGCTCCAATCCCGATGAATGTAACAACAAATAAAAAGATCATCCCATTTGTCGAAAATAAAGCACCAATTAAAGAAAGAATGGTTAGCCCTATTAACAAGACAATGATTCGTTTACTTTTATAAAGATCTGCCAAGGGAACTAAGAAAAACAAGCCAGCACCATATCCAATTTGCGTTAAAGTCGTTAACAGCCCAGAGATATTTGAAGCAATATGTAAATCAGTAGAAATAAATTGAATAATCGGTTGGGTATAATATATATTAGCTACTACAGCTCCACAGCTTACCGCCAATAAAAAAATGAGAAAATTTGTTTTCGTGTTCATTACCAACACTCCTTTCACCAACCAAGATGATATATAATTATAACATAAGGACTATATCTGAAAATGTCTAAAACATTAATACTTGGCTAGTTGGTACTATATTTCATAACCCTATCCAAAGACAAGCTTTTTAAGAAACCTATATAAAAAAACAAGGAGTGTTCCCCCCCTTGTTTTTCACTGCTAAATTACTCCCATATAAATGTACAAATCTCCGCTTCGTTCATTTGATTGGAATCGAACATTTCTCCGTTCATTTCTTCCAATAAATTAGATTTCCTTGGGTATTTCCCATTATATTTCACCGTTAAAGGCTGTTTTTCGTCCGTTAAATTGTATCCTCGAAGAACTATTTCTTTGCTGTTTTCTCTCCGCTTAAATGCTGTTAGTCGAAAACCTTTTCCGTCCAATTGAATAAATTCATATATGGACGGATATGCACCTTTATGGATATCTGTTTGCACACTAGAAAAAGGAATTTGAAAGTTAATTGCTGCATGATAGGATTCCAGCTTGTTCGTGCTATCGTGAAATCCTACGGCAAATTTCACTGCTTGATTTCCTTGGCACTGAGCTTCTGGAGTTGGGAAGTAACCCCAATCTCCTAATTCCCCAACCGCTCGAAGCAAAGTAATGGCAATAGTATCTTCCATGATTTCATATTCATTCAGTCCATAATTCGCAACAGTCACCCCTCTATTCTCATCATGTAAATTAACGAATGCATGCTGATGCTGTGGGTTAGTTGGATTTTCCCAGTTGGAACTTACCTTATTTGCTCGCTTCACTACTTCGAAAATACTGTCTGCTTCATGCTCCTCTACATGAATGCCTGTTGGAAAGAGCACTCGTATGCGATGGTCCTTCATTTGGTTAGCAAATGATGTTTCGAATAAAAGCTGATTACTGTTTCGCTCTAATCTTATTTTTGTTTTCAGCTCCAATGTTTCCAGCTTGTTCGAACGACCTGCATGACGGCCTCGAAATTCAATTAGCCCTTTCTGCTCTTCCAATAACCTTTCATCTGCTGATTTTGGAATCAGCATTGTTTGTGTTAAAAGCACTTCTCCATATGCAAAAGTATCACCGATAACCTCCACCTCTGCTTTTCCTGCTGATGATAAAATGGGCTGATCTCCTTTTGGCATTTTGTAAATATACTCATTGCCAACATCGCCCGTATTCTCAAAAGTGAGGAAGTTTGTGTATATACTATTTGTTCCTTTATCCAAAACAGTCAATGTACCATTTTGTTCTATTTGCACCTTTAAATGGTTATTTTCTAAAAGATGCCCTTGCTGCTGAACAATTCTTTTGTGTTCTTGCTGCTGAGATTCTCCTTCTATCAACGCATAGGTTTGCCATGATAATGGACTCATTTCGTTTAATGGGAGCTCAACAGTCACATAAGCACCGATAAACGGCTGACGAAAACGATCCTCTGGAAGATCATATCCAAACCGGATATCTGTATAGATAACCCTTGCTGGAACTTCCACTCCCTCTTTATCGATTACTTTCATTGCTGGAAACTCTTCGGCTTTTAGCTTGCGATACAATTCATCTGGACGTCCGCTCGAAAAGGGAAGCCTTTTCCACTCTATCTCTATTTCAACCAAACCTGTTTTTGTACTGCCAGCAGTATTAAAGACAATAAAAGGGCGGCTTCCAGCTGGAAATTCACTCGTGTCAATTTGTTCTGCAAGCATAGTTAAAGCTTCTGTTTTTATAAATTGACCTACTTCCTCTGCTTTATGAAAGCGAGTCATCATTTCACGATGCACCTCATCCACACTGCAGCCGCAAATACTGTCATGGGGATGGTTTTGCATCAATTGTTTCCATGCAAACTGAAACATTTCATGGGGATATTTTCCGTCCTTTTGATAGGCCATTGCAGCCAATGGTTCCGCAATATTTTCTAACAATCTACTAACATCTGTATTTCTTTGTTTCAGATATACTCTAGAGGAAGCGGTATTTGCTAAAGTATACCAGCCATCTGTCTCCTGACTAGTTAATTCTCCTTTCACTGTATGTAAATTTTCAGGAATGTCTTGTTTTATTATTTTCATATACTCATCAAAACTACTATGAATGAAGGTTATGTCAGGATATAGATTATTGGCAGCTTCAATGGCAGCTGTAATATTCTTTTGAACTGGCTGATGATCACAGCCATTCATAAACAATAGATGATCTGTAGATGCATATTGAAGGGCATCCTTTAATTTCTGATCCCAAAATTGCTTTGCTTCCACTTCATCCACAGGAATTTCATTCCCATTACTATACCAATTGGCAAAAAGAATGCCTAAAACAGTGGATTTATCAGGGCCTTCCCACCACATTTCTGAATATGGTGAACTATATTGATCATCATTGATAACAATATTATTAAACCCCGTAGGTTTAACCCCGCGCCCAAACGCCGCCACATCCATACCAGACTGTTTAAGAATTTGTGGTGCCTGCCCCATATTCCCAAATGTATCTGGGAAATAGCCTAACTTAACTGGTGCTCCCCATTTTTGGCATTCTTGCAATCCAATTAAAATATTTCGTACATTTGCTTCACTACTAATTAAAAAATCATCTTGCAGAATATAGAAGGGACCAATTTTTAATTTTCCTTCTTGAATATATTTTTTAAGCTTCCATTCGTTTTGCGGCTTTATCTCCAAATAATCATCGAGAATAATTGTCTGCCCATCTAAATGAAAACTATTAAAATGAGGGTCTGTGTCAAACAACTCTAATAAATCATCAATGAGCTGAACCAATCGCATGCGATGCTGTTCAAAAGGCAAATACCATTCTCGATCCCAATGACTATGGGATACTATATACACTTTTTTCATCTTCAGCTACTCCTCTCTAGTTCCTTTACTGTCCTGTCATTTATTTTTTCTTTACTCGAATATCAAAGTAATCCATTACTAGTTCGCAAAACATCATATTTGCCCAAGAAAACCACTCTCTCGTATATTGAGTAGGATTATCCACATCAAAGCCTTCATGCATTAAATGTGTTCCTCCATCACAGGCTACTAGTAAGTCTAGTATTCTTTCTTTCTCCTTTTTATCCTCTGTCGTTAGACCTTCCATCGCAAGAGCAATCGGCCAAATATAATTTTCCGGTGTATGGGAGCTGCCAATCCCTTCCGCATATTTCCCTTTATAAAAGTAAGGATTCTCTTCACTAAGTATTGTCTGGCGTGTTGCTCGGTATCTTTCATCATTTTCCTCCACATATCCAAGATACGGGGCAGATAATAGATTAGGTATATTGGAATCATCCATAATTGTAAAGTTGCCTTTTCCATCTACTTCATAGGCATAAATTTCTTCACCGTTTTGATTGCGTACAACAGCAAACTCCTCAATCCCCTTTTCTATCTCCTCTTTGAGTTTTTGAAAGGCAGGAACTTGCTCCGTTATCTTCAAAACATCTTCATAAATCTCGATTAGATAACCTAGAACTACACTAGCAAACATATTCGAAGGCACTAAATAACCATATGTACAAGCATCATCACTTGGTCTAAATCCTGACCAGGTCATTCCAGTAGGCACTACTTCTGCCCCTCTCCCTTTGTTTATTAACGTATCCTCTTGTCGATCAGTCACTCTTTCAAATGTATAGGAGGAATTCGTATGATCTTGCTCTATCATCCATACCTCGATTATTTTTTGGACAGCTTCCTGAAACGACTGATTAAAATGATCTGTTCTCCCTGTTGCCTTCCAGAACAAATAACTAAGCTGGATTGGATAACACAGTGAATCAATTTCATACTTTCTTTCCCATATCCATGGATTCATTGTCGTTAAATCGGTTTGATGTCCTGCCCCATTCGCTTCTTTATTGAAAGCGTTCGCATAAGGGTCTAAACAAATATACTGACATTGTCGTTCAATAAGACCGGCAATCATATTAGCCATTTCTTCGTCCCTTTCAGCCAATACTAAATATGGTCTTACCTGTGCAGTGGAATCTCGCAGCCACATCGCTGGTATATCCCCTGTAAGGAGAAAAGTAGTTCCATCCTCCAGCTTTTCAACTGTTGTTTCTAATGTATTGGCAAAGCAAGTATTGAAATTAACGGCCCAATCCGCATGTTCATCCCCACATTTTTCTGTAATCCTTTTCATAAATTCTTTTACCGAAGACATCGTTGTTTTTTGATATGACATTTTTTAACCCCTCTCATATTTGATATATCATTTAAACTCATTTTAATTTCAATCGTCTTTATTGTCTAGTGTTTCTTTTTCTTAATTTAATGAAAAATTGTTTGTCTATCAATGGATATAACTTCTCTCCTATTTATCTTCATAAAATTTACTTAGCTTTACTATTTACGGAAAGCATTTTCATGTTATAATAAATTTGATATATCATTTAAGGAGTTTATGATGAAAAAAGAACCACTTTATCAAAAAATTGTCACTGACATACTAGCACAAATCCAAGCCGGTCATTTAAAGCCAGGTGATCAAGTACCGACAGAATTAGAAATTTCTAAGCAATACAACGTCAGCCGCATCACTTCAAAGAGAGCTTTAACCGAGCTGGAAAACAAGGAGCTAATCGAACGAATCCAAGGAAGAGGAAGCTTTGTTGCCGAACAAAAACCGTCTCCTTCCCATGTTATTCTGTTTATTCTTCCTTTTCCCAATAATCCGGGACTAGGAGATTATGCACAAGGCATTAGTCGCTTTATCGCGAACACACCCTATACAGTGCAAATCCAGACAAATGCTTACTTAAGCCAGCTTGATGCCAAAAAAATATCGTCTATGTATGCGGGTCTTCTCCTTTATCCAGAGGCTGGAACATCGCATTTAGATATTCTTTATACCTTATATCTCGAGAAATTTCCGGTAGTGGTACTCGATAAGAAAATCGAAAGCATCCCATTTCCTTTTATTACCTCTGATAATATGCAAGGTGGTTATCTAGCAGCACAGCATTTAATTAACCAAGGACATAAGAAAATCGTCTTTTATGCTACACAAAATTTAGAGAGAAGTTCCACTATTCGAGAAAGGTATTTAGGCTATTTAAAAGCTATACACGAAGCGAATATCGCGTATCATGGTTCAAAAGTAGTGCTCTCAGCTGAGGACAACAGCGCTTTTATCCATCAGCTAAAGGAAGAAGAAATTACAGGACTGATAGCGGAAAACGATATTAATGCAATTCATTTAATGAAAGAAATCAAAAGATACGGCTATCAAGTTCCTAAAGACTTTTCGATTATTGGCTTTGATAATATTCAAGCAGCTGAACTTGTCGACCCAGCATTAACCACAATTGCCCAAAGCTTCGAGGAGATCGGATATCAAGCAGCTGAACAACTTATTCAATTAATTGAAAACAAAGAAGCAATTCATTCTGTCGTCATTCCTATTGAAATGATCATTAGAGAATCCACTAATTAAGGAGCGGTGTCTATGCTAGAATTAATTGATACAAGACAAGGGACAGAAAATCAACATAGCTATTCAAACGGGAATACACTTCCCTATACAGGCTTTCCCTTTGGCATGAATTTCTTTGTTCCGCAAACTAAACATACAAATGGAAGTTGGTTTTTTCATCCGCGTGATCGGGTTTTTCAAGGCTTTCGGTTAACTCATCAGCCGAGTCCATGGATGGGGGATTTCTCTCATTTATTATTAACACCTCTTTCAGGCGCCGTTCACCATGACGATATTTACCATAATCAAAGTTCCTATCGACCTGAAAGTTCCGTATACCAACCACATTATTTACAAATAACGCAAGCACGCTACCGAATTAAGAATGAATTGGTTCCTACTACATATGGCTCCATACTTCGTTCTGCTTATAGAGATTTAAAGCTACCTGGTTTATCTCTACATCTTCCTGGCAAAGGAAACGTTTCACTAGATATAGAGAAAAACAAGCTAACTGGATATGTTTCCAATTTTGCTGGCTGTGAAGATTCTGATTTTAAAATGTACTTTGTCATGACCTTTAGCCATCCCATCGATCAAGTTAATACTGGCTTTTTCCAAGAGAATAAGATGTTTACTTCCGCTCTTTCAGCAACTGGCGAAGACCAGCACTTTTTGATGCGCTTCTTATTAACCGAAGACAAACCGCTAGAAACTCGTCTTGCCACTTCTTTTATAAGCAGTGCTCAAGCAGAATGGAATCTAAGTCAAGAACTATCGCCTTTTTCATTTAATGCTCTCAAAGAAAGGGCAGAGGAAGCTTGGGAACATTACTTAAATAAAATTGAAGTGAAGAATAAAGATTTTTCTACTGTTAAGACATTCTATCACTGTATGTATCGGATGTTTCTTTTTCCGCAAAAATTCTATGAAATAAATCAACAAGGTGAGCCGATTCATTATGATACAACAAGCAAAAGTGTAAAACCTGGTGTCCTGTATACAAATAACGGCTTTTGGGACACATTCCGAACCGTCTATCCTTTCTATTCTCTTCTTATTCCAGAAGAATATGAAGAAATGCTGAGAGGCTTTCTGAATAGTTATAAAGAAACGGGATTTCTCCCTAAATGGCTGTCTCCCGATGAACGTGGACTTATGCCGGGTACGTTAATCGATGCTGTTATTGCAGATGCGTCGCAAAAAGGGATTGCTCTTGATATCATTCCTGAGTTGTTTGAAGCAATGGTGAAAACTGCTTCTACCGTAAGTTCAAAGCGAACCTACGGCCGACAAGGAATCGAAGATTATGATACATATGGCTACATTCCTTCCAGCCATCATGAAAGTGTAAACCATACACTTGATTACGCGTACAGTGATTTCTGCATAAGCAGAGTAGCCCAAAAATTAGGACAGGATGATCTAAGGAAGACGTTTGAAAAGCGCGCTTATAATTACCGCAATATCTTTCATAAAGAAACGGGATTTATGCGTGCCAAAGATAAACAAGGCAAGGTAGAAGAACCCTTTAATTCCTTTAGCTGGGGGCAGGATTATGCAGAAGGAAGCGCTTGGCAAAGCAGCTTTGCTGTTTTTCACGACTTCGCTGGATTAATAAATGCTTATGGTGGAAAAGAACCTTTTCGAAACAAATTAGTAGATCTGTGCAATCAAGAGCCGATTTTTGATACCAAAGGCTATCGATTGGAAATACATGAAATGAGCGAAATGGCTGCAATTGATTTTGGCCAAGTTGCCATATCCAATCAGCCAAGTTTTCATCTACCTTATTTATTTACCTATGCTGGTGATCCCGCTTCGTCTCAAGTTTTATTAAAACAATTAATGACCCAGTTATTCTCTAGTAGTCCAACTGGCTATCCTGGTGATGAAGATAATGGCAGTATGTCTGGCTGGTTTATTTTTAGCAGTATGGGCTTTTATCCTATCTGCCCTGGTACAGGGGAATATGTAATTGGAATGCCGATTTTTGATGAGGTTACAATACATCTACCAAATGACAAAAAAATCGAAATTTCAACTGCATTCAACCTGCCACAATTTAATTTTGTTCATCAGGTTACTGTCAACAATGAAATTTACAACAAGCTATTTTTAAAGCATGACGTACTTATAAAAGGCTGCACCATCGACTTCCAGCTTGGTATTGTGCCGCCAAATAAAGACTATGCAGAAACAGATTTACCTTATTCCTTGTCGACAGACAGCGCCTCCCTCCTATAAATAAAAGCACACCAAAAACCTACCCGCGCCGCCCAAGCCAAAGGGTAGGTTTTCTTTATATTCAAATCTACTTCCTCATTCATCAATCGGCTCAAATAATTGCTGATAGCTGTCCCTAAACTCTTTTGGAGAAATACCACAATATTTTTTAAAGTTTTTATAAAAGTAACCTGGACTCATATAGCCAATTTTTTCGGAGATTTCATTTATATTCAGCTCTGAATTCAGCAATAGATTCTGCGCTAGCTTTATGCGATAGTGATTTAAATATTGAGAAAAACTCTTATTGGTTTCTTTCTTAAAAATCTGCCCTACATACATGACATTTAAGTGGAGCCTTTCGGCAATTGCTTTTAATGTTAAATCCTCGTGATATTCTTCTTGGATGATTTTGAGGACATTTTGTACATTCATGCTGTATTCTCTTCTAAACTTCTTATACTTCAGATTGTCCAACAGATCTTTAATGATCATTTGCAGCTTTTTAAAAGAACAAGCTTTATTTATTTTCTCCACCATCTCTTCATAGATGAATTCATCCTGAACTTCAAGTTCGCGATAAATATCCATGAATACCAGGAAGATAATATAACGAGTGTATGCAGGTGAAGCGGCAGATTCCATTAACTCCGCAAAGATTTGTTTAATCTCCGTTTGAATTGTTTCTATATTTCTTATTCCTAATGCCTTTTTAAACGCTGTGAACGATATATTCGGTACATTTTCATTTAAAACATTGGCGGTTGCCGTGTCCATAAATTGTTGCTGTCTTTCATAAAAAGAACAAAGATATAAACTACTCTTTGCATGTTCATAGCTTAAGGAAACATCAGCCATTTTCTTTACTTCTTCCCCGATTCCAAAAGTCACTTTATTTTGGCAGTATAGCAATTGGATTGATTTCATTAAGCTCTCCAATCCCGATCTTCCTCCAAAATAGATAACGACCCATTGGTCTTCTTCATAATGATGAAAAAAATATAAATCTTTATTCGTATGTAACAGCTGATGAACTTGGTCATGGAGTTTCTTTTTATAGGTAAAGATCAGCACTTGATACCTTTTCATCTCGGTACTTATATCAAAGGCAGCAAGCATCTTTTTTAAATCCATATAATCAATATCATCATGTACCCAGCGTTTGAGTAAATGTGCAAATAAATATTTTTCGCCTTGGATTCGCAGCTTTTCCTCTTCAAACTCCTTGATACACTTTTTTAATGTCTCGATTAATTCCTCTTTGTTTATCGGTTTAATTAAATAATTCTCTGCTCCCATCTGGAGACTTTCTTTCACATATTCAAACTCTTGATAGCCAGACAACACAATAAAACGGAAAAAGATGGACGCTTCTTGTGCTTGTTTTAAAAAGTCAATCCCAGAAAGGATCGGCATGGTTACATCGGTTATCACAATATCTACCTTTTGTCTTTTTACAAATTCAAAAGCCTCTTGGCCATTACCTGCTGTGCCGACAATTTCAAATCCAAGATTCTCCCAAGGAATCAACTTTTGCAAACCTCTTACAATCATATATTCATCATCAACAAGCAGAACTTTATACAAAGCTATCCTCTCCTTTTAAAACAAGATTTCGATTGTTAATCCGCCTAATGGATTGGTCTTTAACCTCATGCTGTATGTATCTCCAAAAAAGGATCGCAATCTTGCATTTACATTATGTATGCCGATAGAGGACTCTAACTGATTTTCTGAAGAAGGCGTTTTCAATAATTCGTTGATTTTCTTTAATTTATCTTCGTGTACTCCTGTTCCGTTATCTTTGATTAAAATGCAGGTATACCCATCTTGCTTTGAGACCTTTACACTAATTGTATTGTTTTTCCTTGTATGATCAATCCCATGTATAAAAAAATTCTCCACCAGCGGCTGAATAGAAAATTTAGGGATGCTAATTTCTCCAAGCTCCTTTTCTATCTGAAACCCGTAAGCGATGCGATCCCGATAGCGCATTTGATACAAATAAGCATATTTCTCACAAAATTCGAGCTCGTGTCTGATTGTAACTACTTTCTCTTGGGTGATGCTGTTTCTTAACAAGCTTCCAAAAACATAAACAACATTCGATAATTCATCCGCCCCTTCACTTACCGCATACATACGAATGTACTCAAGTGTATTATAGAGAAAATGCGGATCAATTTGAGACTGAAGCGCCCGCATATTAGCATCCTTTTGTTTGATTTCTAAGTTATAGATATCCTCAATATTGCGATTAATGCTATCTAACATCTGATTGATACTATGAGAAATATCTTTTAGCTCCCCTTGCTTCGTCTTTTCTTCAATGCGTACTTCCATATTCCCGTTTGAAACTTGATTGGTTCCTTTTTGAATATCTTCTACTTGAATCACATATCGTTTAAACGTTTTTCGGAGCCCAAAAAGGAGAATACCGTCTAAAATAGCACTAACAAATAAAAAGAAAAACAGACTTTTCATCGATTCGTTAATTACTTCCTTTTTACTGATGAAAGCGAGCACCTCAAAGTCATTGCTTGTATGAACACTTTTAATATAATATTGTTTTTCTAAATCCTTAAGACTAATAACGGAAGACTCTTCTAAATTTGCTGCAATCTTTTGGTGGAGCACAGAGTCTTGTCTGTATTGTCCTTGATAGTATACTAGTTTTTTTGTATCAGAAATAATTGCTGCTTGAAGAGACGTTTTCTCTTTGTCATTATCTAAAATCCGTTCTAATTCTTTATTATTAAAAACAATTGATACAATTCCAATTTGTGATAAAGTATTGGGATCCTTTATTGCTTTTTGGTAGACTACTTGATTGTTGCGGATAGGAGTATGGAAATACTTCTTGCCTCCCTTGTTTTCCTTCGTTGAATAATAGACTTCTTTATAATCATTTAATGAAATGGTTACCGATTCAATATCATCATCCAAGTAATACATCTCTGTTACGATGCGCGGAAGATAAAGAAAGGCATTATTTCTTTGCTCACTTAACGATTTTTGTAAATATGCTGCTGGTTCTAACTCAAAATACTGATACATACTTGTGATCATCTCTGAGCTGGCCATTAAATTAGCAACTACTTTATCTAACTTTTTCTCATTGTCTGTCACAATATTTTCTAATTGATTAGCGACCCTCTCAACAGAATCGATTGCGGTCCTTTGCTTATCCTGGCTTGTATTATAGCTGACTAATAAAGCAAAAAGAGTAACAGCAGAAATTAAGATAATAGAATATGTTTTTAATAGTGAATTAATAAAATACTTACTTCCCAATTAGCATCATCCTTAAGATACATATACGAGTTTTTGACTAAGTCTTATAAATAGCTTATTGGAAATAAGGCTAGCTAGTATGATAAATAGCGAGATACTTCCGAATAAAATTAGGGCAGGATTAAAATAGGTAAGAACAGAAATGACAGCGAGCAGCCCTCCTAGTTTAAGGAGTGTCCAGAAGTCCATAAAGAACAAGAGAAACGACAGCTTCCATACATCTTTTATCGCTGCTTCATATTGTGCCTCAATAAAGAGCGAAAACAGGAAGCTGATAGCCATTAAAAATAGGGCAAAAATAAGCAAGAAGTCAATGATGAGAAAGAGCAAATGATTAATTTGTAGGGAAAAATAAAGATTATAGCTTAAAATGACACCTAATAGCAAAAATCCGTAAAAGGAGAAATTGCCACGTTTATAGCTAGTCTTAAAGGTAGAAAAAACATTCTTCCATGTTAATTCCTGATGGTCCCAGCGGCACTCTAAAGATAGCTTTACAATCGTTAACAATGCAGGGCCAATACCAAAAATAATCCCCCCCATTATAGTCAGCAGCCAAAAATACAGATTCAGTTTTACTACTACATAAAATCGGTTAAAAAAAGTAGTCAAAAAAGAGGCAATCATATCGCTTTTCTCCTTTCTATTATATGATGAGAAAAGGCACGTTAACTAGAGCTAACGCACCTTTTAAAGATTAGTTTTTAGAGGCTTGAAATGCATCAAATTGCTTTTGCATTTCTTCGCGGACTTTTTCATACCCCGCACCTTCTAATTTCTCATTTAATTCAGGGATTGCTTTATCTGGATCTAAAGTTCCTGTGTTTAATCCATCAAGGTATTGACTCATTACATTCGAAATATTGGTGATTTCTGTTTTCACAGAATCTGTATTAAAGGTGAAGCCTAGAATTGGAGAGCTTGTTGCATTGGCAATATTTTCATCTCGCTCTTTGATCTGTTCATCAGTAATAGAATCTTGAACATAAACAATCTTATTATTGCCTGTATTCCAGGCTGCCATATGGTTATTTGACTTATAGCCATCTAATAATTTCACTTTGTTTTCTCCGGCCTTTTCCCATGCCTTTCCTTCTTCCCCATAAATAAGACCATTTAATAGTTCTGGATCAGAATTTAGAAGACCTAAGAACTCTACTGCTTTTTCTTTATTCTTGGAGTTACTAGAAACAACAAAGTTTGCCATTTGCGCTTGTGCTGTAGACTTAATTGGATCTGTAATCGGCATGGAAACTATTGGCTGCTCTGCCACTGTTGATAAAAGGGTATCACCATAGTCATACGGTCCCTGTGTCTCTTGGCGAACAAACCATGTACCACTATTTAATGGGTATTCCGTATTGCTTGTTGCTGCATCCTTAGCAATATATCCTTTATTGTAGTAGTCATGCATGATTCGCAAGTTTTCTTGCATTTGATCATTTTCATACTGATTAATAATTTTGGCGGTATCTCCATTTAAATCCACTGCAAAAGGCATGCCATTTCCTAAGACAAAATCCATATTAGGGAGAACGCGGAATCCTTGCCCAACAGAAAATGGCATGACGTCTTTTTCGTTTTCTTTTATCACTTTCAAAAGCGGCTCAAGATCTTTGTATCCTTTCACATCAGAAATATCTAAATTATATTTATCAATATATTGCTTATTAAATGAAAACATCGTCTGTGCGTACACATTACCATTTACCGGGAACGCATAAAGCTTTCCATTCACTGTATTCCCTTCAATATAAGCTGGATCCAGCATGTCATAGGCTTCTTTTGCATATTTTGGAAGTAATTCCGTTAAATCTGCATAAGCACCTTTTTGCGCATTTGTTACATAGTTATTGGCATAGGCAATATCATAATTTTCACCAGAGGATACGATAACAGACATTTTTTTCTCATAATCTCCCCAGCCAATATACTGTAAATTAACACGAACGCCAATCTCCTTTTCCGTTTTCTTGTTAACATTCTCCATTAACACATCAAAATTTTCCGGTTTATCGCCAATTTGATACATTAATAAGGTGGTTACGCCTTCTTTAGAACTGGTATCCGCTGTTGAATTTCCTTTTAAACTACACCCAGCTAACACAGTGCCAATCAACAACATCAATACAAGCAAAAAAGGAACTTTTTTCTTCATTTTCATATACCATATCCCCCTTTTATTTACTTACTCTTTTACCCCGCCAATTGTTAAGCCGCTAACAAAATAACGTTGAAAAAATGGATAGCTGCACGCAATCGGCAAGGTAGAGATCACAACCATCGCCATTCGCGTAGCCTCTTTTGGAATAGCGGCAAGGCCACCAGATAAGTTTCCACTTAAGCCCGCATTTTGGGTCATAAAATCAATATTGCTTTGGATTTTCATCAATAAGTATTGCAGTGGAATTAGATTATCACTTTGAATGTATAGCAGTGCATTAAACCAATCATTCCAATATCCTAGTGCGGCAAACAGGCTTATTGTTGCAATTCCTGGCACCGCTAATGGTAAAACAATTTGTGTAAAGATCCTCATTTCACTTGCCCCATCAATACGGGAAGATTCAATAATCGATTCTGGCACCTGTCTTCTAAAGAATGTTCGCATTACGATGATGTTAAACGGACTTAAAGCCATAGGAAGAATAAGGGCCCACACGGTATCTTTTAACTGTAGCATATTCGTCATCACAATATAGCTTGGGACCATTCCAGGGCTAAATAACATCGTAATTAAAGCGAAGATAGTGAAAAATCGCTTATAACGAAAATTTGGCCGAGAGATGGCATAAGCATAGGTTGATGTGAATGCAACATTGATAAAGGTTCCGACAACTGTTACAAATACGGTAATAAACAAGGATTGAATAATTTGCGTTTTTAAATCAGCTAAATATGTGTACCCTTGAATACTCCACTCACTTGGCCACAATGCATATCCATTCGTTATCAAGGCTGTTTCACTTGTAAACGATATAATAATTACGAATAAGAAGGGAAAAATACAAGAGAAGGCAAACAAGCCTACCATGATATTAAAAAAGATATTTGTTTTTCGATTAAAGGTTCGGACTCGAACATGCTCTATTTTTTTCTTTTTCACTGTATGATTTGGACCTCCTTTCCTCAAAACAATGCAGATTCTTCATCAAATTTGCGAACAATGAAGTTAGCCAGAACTACTAAAATACAGCCGACAACTGATTGATAAAGACCTGCAGCTGCTGTCATCCCAATATCACCTGTACTTGTTAGTCCGTTATAGATATAAGTATCTAAGACACTTGTTACTTCATATAAAGCACCTGAGTTTCTCGGGATTTGATAGAATAATCCAAAATCAGCTCTAAAGATATTGCCGACGGATAAAATAGATAGAATAGATATTAAAGGTACTAGCTGCGGAATCGTGATATTTTTTATCTGCTGCCATTTCGATGCCCCATCAACCATCGCAGCTTCATAATAATCCGAGTTGATTCCCATTATACTCGCAAAATAAATGACACTATTATAGCCGACACCCTTCCATATTCCTAAGACGATTAAAATAAATGGCCAATATTTTTGCTCGTTATACCAATTAATTTCTTCTCCACCAAAAAGAGTAAGGATACTATTCATTAGACCTTTATCTGGACTTAAAAATGCAAAGACAAAATAACTGATAATAACCCATGATAAAAAATACGGAAATAGCATCGAAGTTTGATAAATCTTAATCATTCTTTTAGAACGCAGTTCACTGAGTACTATTGCCAAGAAAACAGCAAAAATCAACCCTAACACAATAAACGCAACATTATATAAAACAGTATTTCTTGTAATCAAGTAAGCATTATTGGAAGAAAATAAAAACTTAAAATTATCAAACCCAACCCATGGACTTTCCCGCAAGCTTTGAAAAAATCCGCCACTTGAATAGTGGAAATCTTTAAATGCTACAACATTCCCGAATACCGGAATATAGAAAAATAGAATAAGCCATATAGTTCCAGGCAATGCCATTAACAAAAAGGCCTTATTTCTCCACAAATTTCGTAACATGGCCATTTTTCTATCCCTCCCCCCTTTTTAGAAAACGCTTTCTTTTTTTTGTATAGCTAAATTATAATATCGAAGAGGGTGATAACCAATAAACAAATTATAGGAAAAACTAAACGAATTATATGTTTTTGGAGTTAGAATATAAAGATGATGAACAAAATCTTAAATAAGGTTACATCCTTAATATGTACTCAATCACAGCCACTTCTGAAAACTTAATGATTTCCACCATAAAAAGAAAACCTGCCATTTGTGCTTCAAATAGTAGGTTTTCCTCATTTCCAATTATCTTGTAATTTTTTCACATCGCTTTTCGGCGGCAAGCCAAACATTCTGCTATATTCTCTGCTGAACTGCGACGGACTTTCATATCCAACTTGAAAGGCTGCTTCTGCAGCTTCCAATCCTTCAGCTATCAATAACCTGCGCGCTTCCTGTAAACGAATCATTTTTTGGAACTGTAAAGGAGACATACCCGTAATCAACTTAAAATTATGATGAAAGGAAGAAAGACTCATATTCACAGCTTTAGCTAGTTCCTCTACGCGAAGCGGCTGGGCATATGCCTGATTTATCAATTTAATGGTTTCTTTTATCGCCTGGGCATGGGTTCCTAAAATGGCAAATTGCTTTATCTGATCACCATCCTCCTTCTGTAAAATCCGATATAATATTTCCTTTTGATATAATGGCGCAAGCACAGGGATATCCTTTGGAGTATCAAGCAGCCTTATTAATCTAAGTAAGGCATCTGACATTTCAGAGGTGGTTTTATTTACAAGCATCGCTCTTTTAGGAGGATCTGAAACTACTTCCTTATGATTAGCAACTGCTTCTAAAATCTGTTCTGTCGTAAATCCAAGTCTAATACATAAATATGGCTTTTCCTTCATAGCCTCTGTTATTTTCCCGCGAATAGGCAGATGCACAGATATAACTAGATATTGGCTGGAATCATAGCGAAATATCTCCTCCCCCAACATCACTATTTTGGAACCTTGTATAATGAAACAAACAGAAGGCTCGACAATAGAATGAAGCGGTTCTGTTAATGTGGATGCTCGTACAATGCTTAGATGGTTAATTTCTGTTGCGTGTGTACCATCTGTTTTAAAGTGTTTTTCTACTAGATCCGTTAACTCATTTTTATTATTCACCATATCCCCCCTACTTTTCATACATTTTACCTCTTATTTGGAGAATTAGGCAAAGATTATACAGAAATCTTCTATCACTCTTGCTGAAAGTTTTCTTATCATTACAGTATGTTATCTAAAGACTAATAATTAGCTATGGGAGGAAGAAATGAAGCATTTACAAGATAAAGTCGCTATTATAACTGGTTCATCGAGAGGAATAGGAGCAACTATCGCAGAAGAACTTGCTCAATTAGGGGCGAAGGTGATAATTAACTATTCAAGTAGCTCAGAAAAAGCCAAAGAAGTTGTCGCAAGCATCGTGAATAAAGGTGGAGAAGCTATTGCAGTTCAAGCAGATGTCAGTAAAGTTAAAGAGGTAGAACGTTTATTTATAGAAACGCTTCAGCACTTTGGAAAAATAGATATTCTTGTTAATAACGCTGGCATAATGCACACCATACCATTAAAGGCTGTAACAGAAGAAGAATTTGATTTACATTTCTCCATCAATGTAAAAGGAACTTATTTTGCTTGCCAACAAGCGCTTCAGCATATGGAGGCTGATGGAAGAATTATTAATTTCTCCACTTCTGTAGCAGGAATGATGTTCCCTGGTTACAGCCTATATGCAGCAACCAAAGGAGCTGTCGAACAAATTACAAGACAGCTGGCAAAAGAATTTGGTCCCAAAAAAATCACTATAAACACGATTTCACCTGGTCCTACAAATACCGAGCTGTTTATGGATGGCAAAAGCCCTGAACAATTAGAAAACCTAAAAAAACTAAACGCCTTCGGCCGCTTCGGAGAAACGGACGATATCGCAAAAGTTGTCGCCTTTTTAGCGAGTGAAGATGCTCGTTGGATTACAGGTCAGACCCTTCGCGTTAATGGTGGAATGGTTTAATTGTAAGATAAAAATCGATTGAAAGAATCGGATTCACACTGAAAAGTGCAAATCGATGTTCTTCCAATCGATTTTTCATTATATTATTTTGCTATTAATGAGATGGATGGTCTACTTTCACTCGTTTGATAAAGAACGATAGAACTAGACCAATGATTGCAACAATAATCGCAAAGCTAAATGATTTTTGTACACCAGCTGTAAAGGCAAGCAATGGACTTAACGGGTTGGTTAAATCGGTCGCAGCACTATCTATATATTCCGCTGAACCTGAAGCTAAAAGAGAAATAGCAATTGCTGTTCCGATAGCTCCACCAACTTGCTGCAACGTATTCATAATTGCAGTTCCATGTGGATATAATTCAGGCGGCAATTGGTTTAAGCCATTTGTTTGTGCCGGCATCATTACCATAGAGACACCAATCATTAATACAATCAGCAAAGCAATAATAAAACCTGATGATGTATCAATATCAATTGTAGAGAAACCAAATAATGCAAGAGTTGCTAGTGCAAGACCAGGAATAACTAACCATTTTGGCCCAAATTTATCAAAGAGACTTCCCATAATTGGCGAAAGTAATCCGTTAATTAAACCACCTGGCAGAAGTAGTAATCCTGCTGTAAATGTGCTTAATGCAAGCACATTTTGTAAATATAGCGGCAATAAAATCATGGATGAAAGCATAACCATCATAATCATGATGACAAGTACTAAACCTATAACAAACATTGGATATTTAAAAGCACCTAAATTCATCATCGGCTGCTCACTTTTCACTTGGCGAATAGCAAACAAGATTAATGCTATTAGTCCAATGGCAATAGAAATAATCACTTCTAAGCTGCCCCATCCGCCGCCTTCTCCAGCATTACTAAACCCGTAAACAATACCACCGAATCCAATTGTTGATAAAATAATCGATAAAATATCAATCTTTGGCTTCGTTAATGTTGTTACATTTTGCATAAATATACTACCGAATACAAGCGCAACCACAAGCAGTGGCAGGGAAATCCAGAAAATCCAGTGCCAAGTAAGGGAGCGAAGAATTAACCCAGAAATAGTTGGCCCTACTGCCGGAGCAAAACTAATGACCAACCCCATCATTCCCATTACTTTCCCCCGTTTATGCGGTGGAATTAACACAAGAATTGTGTTAAACATAAGCGGTAATAATAGTGCTGTACCAATTGCCTGAACAACACGAGCAACCATTAAAATTGTAAAGGTAGGCGCGATTGCTCCTATAAGCGTTCCCGAAATCGAAAAAATAAGGGAAGTAATAAATAACTGTCTTGTCGTAAACCATTGTAGAATAAGTCCTGATACAGGAACTAAAATTCCAAGTGTTAATAAATAACCTGTTGTTAACCATTGTACGGTTGTTTCGTTAATACTAAAATCCGTAATAATTGTTCTTAGCGCCATATTCAGTGCCGTTTCACTAAATAATCCAATAAAGCCCGCAATTAAAAAGGAGGCAATAATCGGCACCGTCTTAAACTCCGTTTTCCCAATTGTTTCGCCTTTAGCGGGAATATCCATTGTCATTTCTTTTCCTCCTTTAAATCCAAAAAAATCACTGTTTTAACAGCACTGCTATTTGATTCGAAATGCAACGCAGGGGGTTACTGCTCTTATTCGTGAGAGCAAGCATGCACCCACCTTCTATCATTGCATTTAACGTAATACCCAGTTCCTTTGCCAGAGGTTCTGCAAAGCCAAAGTCCTCTAGCCTATTTGTATAAAGCGCCTGCCAATCGGTAAAAGTAGCATCACATGCCAAGCGCAGCGTTTCATGTGTTAACGCTGTTTCAGAAGCAATCAAACTAATTTGCAAGCCTTCAAGTGCACTGCAGCCCATCTGATCAAATTCATTTGCGATAGAATTCACATGTTGTTGAAATGCAGCCACAGGAGTTTCCCCACTATATAAGTCTGCTTTCATTTTCTCTACTACTAGCTCTCGCATTCGCTTAATTGCTTCTAATGCAATTTCTTCTTTCCCGTTTGGAAAGTGATAATACAAAGAGCCTTTGGGAGCACCACTCTCATCAATTATTTGATTAAGACCCGTTGCATGGAATCCTTGCAGTTGAAATAGTTTCGTTGCAGTAGTTAGAATTGCTTCTTTTTTATTGTTGCCTTTCTTCATTAGATCATCTCTTCTTAAAATTATTATAACAACTGGTCTACATAATATTAATGTGGCATTCTAGAAGTGTCAAGAAGATAATAGCTGATTTTGCTTCTTTTTTATAGAAAAATTACTGATTCTTTACTTATTTTTAAAGTAAAGGGTTTTCATTTATACTCTTCACCAAGATGCCGGTACAATTGTTTCATCATAAAAGTGACTGGCATAAATATTTCAACCAAATAGCCCCCAGAACAATTAGACGGACATCGTAAAAATACATTCGTCTAATTGTTTTGGGGGGTATTTATTTTAAGAAAGATATGCCAGTGATAATTTAAAGCAGGCTGAAGACTTATCCCGCTTATTGTGGTAGGAAGTCATAAACAATTAAAGCCATTGATAAGAGGCCCCCTGTCAAGAATACTAATAGGTTTCCAACAATAGAAAGGTATTTCAAGCGACTTTTTTCGCCTTTAAATCCGAATATCAATCCGACTAAAGGGATGATAAATATACTTGCTAATATGCTATAACCGAGATAATCGTTCCCAATTCCAATGTTAAATCCTGTTTCATCATATAACTTCCGCCTCATGTTAGCTAGAATAAAGACAACAATAAACTAAGAAGCAATAAAAAGATATGCCAGTGTTCTTGCTTTTCATTCGCCTACTCTCCTCTTTCCTGTTGTAAATTAATGGAACTTATATATATGTCATACACAAATAATGGAAATATATGAAGAGAAATCAGACTGATTTACCACAATAATTTCCTATGCTATACTCATAAACAAATTGGTTATCTTAAAGAAGTACTGGGTAATCAGATGGTATATAAGAAGGGAGATAAATTATGCGCAATAAAGAAGAGTTAAAACAGGAAATTCTTGCTGCCTATCATTTTCGTCATGCTACAAAAGAATTTGATCCAGAGAAGAAGATTCCTGAAAGTGATATGAAGTTTATTTTAGAAACAGCTCGTCTTTCTCCAAGCTCATTTGGTACTGAGCCTTGGAAATTTCTTGTGATTGAAAATCCAGAATTGCTAAATAAAATAAAACAATCATCTTGGGGAGCGTCTACAAAGATTCCAGCCGCTAGCCATTTTGTGATTTTATTAGCTAGAACAAAATTAGATACAGCCTATAATTCTACCTATTTAAAAGAACAGTTTACCAATGTATCCAAGCTTCCTGCTGGAGTGATTCCAAAAATGATTGAACGGATAAAAGAATTCCAAAAGGAGGATTTCCGCTTAGATACCGATCGTGCTTTATTTGACTGGGCTTCCAAACAAACCTATATCGCGCTTGGAAATATGATGACCGCTGCTGCCCAAATCGGCATCGATTCTTGTCCTATAGAGGGCTTTCATATGGAAAAAATGAATCAGTTATTAGATGAAGAAGGACTTTTAGAAGATGGCCATTTAGGTATTTCCGTCATGGTAGCATTCGGCTATCGTGCGAAAGATCCATATCCAAAAACACGCAGAGAATTTGACGATGTGGTGACGTGGGTATAAGTATTGTTTAAAATTGCTTAACAGAAACTCTCCCCGCTTTAGTGAATGTATTCAATGCGGGGAGAGTTAAAAAGGGATAACTAGTTCTTTATTTATACTGTCTCCATGCATCTTTTCTTTACGCTTCCTTTATACTTCTAGATATAAGACGATATTTTCTAGGGGTCACATGCTTAACTTGCAGGAATTTTTTTATAAAATAATCAGGATTCTGAAAACCTATATTTGTCGCTATTTGATAAATACGATCATCTGTTTCTTCTAAAAGCTGGCATGCTTTTTCTATTCTATATTCATTTAAGTAATCTTTAAACGCTACTCCATATTTTTTACTGAATAATTGGCCTAAATATACACTATTTATATTATATTTATCTCCTAATTTTCTTAAACTCAATTTTTCCATATAGCGCTCTTCAATGTCCCTTTCAATTTTAATTAAGATGTCTTTTGATGAATAATTTCTGATACTATATAAATAGTTTGCAAAATGTAATGAATAGGTTAAAAACTCATCCATTGAAATTTTTCCAGATAAAATATTCTTCTGATCATGAATAAACAGCGAGGACTCATCATTAGAAAAATTCCGTTTATTATTCTTGTTCCATAGATCTGTTAATTGATAAATTAACAGAGTAAGATTGTTTTTTATTAATTGAGGATGCAGACATTTCCGTTGAAATTCATCGTATATTTCTTTAACAATGACGGTTATTTTTTGCTCATTATTTTCTGATATACTATCCATATATTGATTTATCCGTTTTGGAGATAAGTGATATTGCTCTAAAGAAAATACTGGTGTATTATCGCAATAAATGATTGATTTATCGGCACAATAAAAATATTCATATTCTTTTCCTAAAACTACTTTATTATAGGAATCAGTTAGTTCTTCTATTTTCTGTACTGTATTTCCGATATACATTTTCACCCTGAACGGTACTTCACTTATTAATCTTCTTTGAAGTTTCTCTATATAATTTGCTCTATAAACCTCCGAACGATTGCATTGCCAAACAAGACTTACTGAGTATTCCATGTTTGTATTTTCTATATCATAAAGAATAAGGAAGTTCTCTTCCTGCACCATTTTTTCTATGACTTTATACAGCTTATTTCTCCACTCCTTTTTTTCATCTGTTGTAACACGTTCCTGCCTAGTTTCTTGTACAACATCCATATTAATAAAGGTATAGTTTTTGAAATCTCCATATCTATCTTTGATAAATTCAATGTCCTTTAAGGTAAATTTATCATATAATATATTTTTTAAATGATAATCATTAATTGCCTTGTTCTTTTTTTCTTCCTCTTTTTCTTTTCGCTTTAATACTATAAATCGTTTATTAATGGTTTCTAGTAAATCGATTAACTCCTTTTCCTGTATTGGTTTTAACAAGTAATCAGTAACCCGATATTGAATAGCTTTCTTCGCATATTTAAATTCATAATATCCACTTAAGATCACAAACCTTATTTCCTTATCCATACTCTGCTTTACTTGTTTAATTAATTCTAGTCCGTCCATAACAGGCATTTTTATATCAGTAAAAACAATGTCCACTTCATAGTCTCGAATAATTTGAAGAGCATCTTCCCCATTTCCCGCTTCATAACAAAGTTCAAAACCATAGTTTCCCCAGTCAATCATGACTTTAATTCCTTCCCGAATATATGGCTCATCATCAACAATAAGGACTTTTAACATTATTTATTCCTCCTAAATGATCTTTCTCCTATTCAAAATGAATTTGTGAAAGAAACACTAAATGAAAAAGTAATTAACACCTGCCTTAGAAATACTTTTCCCAGCTTACTCTCTATATAATGGGTAACTTAATGTATACTTCTGTTCCAGTGTAATTTTGGCTTTCAATTTCTAATTCCCCTTCCTCTTGATAGTGCATTTTTAACCGTAAATAGGCATTTAAGATTCCTGTGCTCTCTTCCCAATTGGATGTTGTCACATCATTTTTCTCAAGGTCCTCTCTTATTTTCCTTAATCTCTTTGCATCCATCCCAACTCCGCTATCTAAAATTTCAATATAAATAGCATTCTCTTGTGTAGAGACGATGATGCTAATTTCTCCTCCATTTTTCTTTTTCTCAATCCCATGAATACAGGCATTTTCCACAAAAGTTACTATCAGCATCTTTGGAATATAATGCTCCTTGCATTCCTCTTCTACATAGATAGAAAAGTTTAATCTATCTACAAAACGATATTTTTGAATATTTAAGTATCTTTGAACATATGCTAATTCTTCCTCGACAGTAACAAAATATGAATCACTCCATTTGGTCATTCTTCTAAATAACTGTGCTAATTCATTAATAACTGTTGCACTTTCTCGATCTCCATTTAGTAAATTCCTCATTCTGATGCTATCAAGCGTATTATAAAGAAAATGTGGATTTACTTGACTTTGAAGCGCATTTAGCTCTGCTTTTGTTTTGGCTAATTCTATTTTCTGCTGTTCTCTCTCCTTTTTGTACACTTCACCTAATAATTCATCGATTTTAACCACCATGAAATTATAACTCCTTATTAAATCACCTATTTCATCTTTCCCTTCATTTATATTGATTCTTTCGAATATCCCCTTTTCTACTTTCAATAAATGCTGCTCTGTTAGAGCAATTCTATCTTGAAAGGACTTATTAATAAGCAAAATAACAAGTGTGGGAAATAGAAAATTAAAAATTATTAACACCAGGAGTATGGTTTTCTTGTTCTCAATGAGATCAAAAATATTAATCTGATTATTAGATATATAGATATCCCATCGATCATTGATTGCTAGAAAAGAATCAGATAGATTAAATCTGGATTTTTCTTTTGATTTTAATTTTCGGAATATGGTATTCTTTTTCTCTGAGCCCTGATTACTAAAAATAACCTGATCATTATATGCTATTACAATATTATTACTCGTATCTTCATTTTTGATATTTGCCAATAATCGATAATAATTAATATTTATTTTTACAATACTTTTATATCCGTTGCTTCTATTTGGTAATTCTCTTATAAAACTAATCGTTCGATTCGACTCTAACTTTGGTGGGAATTGCTTATTCTCTTCATAATAAGGATATAAAATCATATTATGATTATTCTCTTTGTAAATTCTATACCAATTCGTTTGCTCGACCGCTCGCAAATTCCAAAAAACCCCACCGTTAATAATAGTTGGATTAGTAGTGTATATTTCTATACTTTCCAACGCTTGAGATACATAAAAATTATTAATGATGTTTTCTTGAACAAGGGAAATATAGTCACTATAATAATCTACATTATCTTTATACTTTTTTTGAAGAAATTCGTTGATTTTCAAATCTCTACTAATATAATTGGATACTTCCGTAATCTCGTTGAAGCTCTCATTAAGATGATATTTCAGCCGTTCTATCGTAATCTCCATTGATTTATTTTTTTGAATATCCTCATTTTCTCGAATGGAATGGATAATGACTAAATTAGTAAGAACGATAGGAATCACTACAGCTAATAAATAAATTAGTACCATTTTTTTCTTTATTTTTATATTATTCAGAAGCAGTGCAAGCAAATTTTTTTCCCATCCTTCCAAACCAGTCTCTACACAAATAGTAAAGCTAAAGGCTATTATCTACCATACTCAGACAGAAATATTAAACGATTGCGACTTCTGGTCCATTTGTTTTGTAAGCGTTTTCCACAATGCGTATTCTACCATTTATTCACTACTACTAGATAGAGATTTTTTTCATATAAATCAGTATTGCTATATTTCTTTGAAGATTTAGTTATAGTCTGTGCTTAATTCCTCTTCTTTCCCCCACACTCTCCTGTTATTTTTCTTTCAAATAGCTGGAGAATATAGTTTCCATATAGCGACTTATTATATAGGAGAAAAATGCAGGAATGATTACAACTAATATTGGTAATAACCATATACTAACTATAAAAAACACTAGAAGTATTAATAGAAATAGCGATTTAGGCAAATGGCTGATGGCTAAAATGGCAGCATTTTTCCAAACAATTTTTAATGGGGATTGAAATCTCGCTATATAGGAGATAGCATAAATAAAACAACAACATACCAAAGGGATAAGCAGAAGAAATATTGTTTGCCCTATTATAGATACAACACTCCCATTTGTTTGCGCTCCTAAAAACAGACTATTGTAATAAAACACAGAAATGGCAGCTACAAAAAATACCCAAGTAATAGTAGCCTGTTTAAAGCTACTTTTCATCGCTTTCCAAAATTGTTGAAATATATATCCCTCTTCCTCTCTAATAGCATGATGGGCTGCATAATACAATGCAGCCGTTGATGCCCCAATCGTAATGATAGGTAACGAAAATACTGTCCAAAGAATACTTAAATATAATAAATTAGCTACCTTTGTCAATCTCCTCATATATATGCCATTCATTAACCTATTCATACTGTTTCACCTTTTCTGTTACATGCAGCTCTACTTCCTCGTTTACTTGCTCCAACCATTGAAAGTCTGCATAACAACTGTTTGTAAGATCCGATTTACTAGTTACATAAACTCCCATTGTACAACCAACAAATCCTCCTGCCACTTCCGTACTTAGGATATGTGCATCTATATTCTTCACCACTTCTATTTCCTCGCCATCTTCTTGAGAATAATAGAAATGGAGTTTTTGACAATCGCCTTTTATTTTTAAGGTTAAATTACGAGAATCCTCTACTATACGTTCTTCCAGCTTCTCTTCCCCATTATAATTTGTTATGACTCTCAATTCTCTTTTTCCATCAAACAATCCTGAGACAAAGCGAATAGAATAACGATCATTTTGCAGAATGACAAGCCCGGCTTCATCCCCATTTTGTTGCGGAGTAAAATCCAGCCTCGTTTTAAGCGTATACCACATGGATTGTTGTCTAATCCCTATATAAGAAGGGGATGCAATATCTGCGATTGTATGTGGGGAAGCGTACATTCTTAACCAACCGTCTCTTTCATCAAAAACATACTTTTCTATATCAGGATTTCTTAAAAATAATAACCGCTTATCTAAAGGTTGTTCAAACAGAATTCGGGGATTTACTGTTTCTGTTGGAAAAAGTGGCAGCCTGTGCATCTGCTCTCTTGCTAACCTTCCTAATCCCGGATTAATGACTGGCCAATCACTCTCCCAGACTACTTCTGCTAGAAATGTCTCTCTGCCTAAATTGCTATATCCGTCAAAAATACGACTTGCAAGACAAGTCATATACCACTGCCCATCCGCTGTTTCCACTAAGTCGCCATGCCCTACATTACATACAGGATAATCACGTCCAAGATGCCTATGTGTAAGAATAGGGTTACATGGATTTCCTATATACGGACCATCAATTTTTTCACTTCTCGCAATCGTGACACAATGTTCAAACGAAGTGCCACCTTCTGCAATCATTAAATAATAATAACCGTTCCTCTTATATAAATGTGGTCCTTCTGGCCAAATTGCCTCTCTTAGAGCACCCTTCCAAAGTTTTGTACTGACTCCAATCAGTTTCATAGATTTTAGATCTATTTCCTGTAGCCATACCTCCCAGTCTCCATTGTAGCGCACTCCTTTGGGATTGGGCCTTGTCCCTACATAATAGCTTTTTCCATCTGTATCAAAGAATAGACTTGGATCGATTCCTGCTGCTCCTTCTAAATAATATGGATCAGACCAGGGTCCTGTTGGATCAGTTGCTGTCACAATAAAGTTTCCACCATTTGGAACATTTGTCGTTATCATATAGAAAATTCCTTTGTTATACCTAATAGAAGGTGCAAATATTCCTTGAGAATGTGTAACATCTGATAGGGGAAGCTGCGATTTTCGGTCCAATATATTTCCGATTAATTCCCAGTTAACAAGATCCTTACTATGGTAGATCGGAACACCAGGAAAATAAGAAAAAGTGGATGTAACCAAATAATAATCATCTCCAACTACACAAATAGATGGATCAGGCGAAAATCCTTTTAAAATTGGATTCTTAAAAGTCTGCACTGCCGATCATCCCTTCTTCTCAAAAATAGCACTACCATATTCTATAATTTCCGCTTAACGATAAAAACGCAAAGCTATAAAGAAAGTTATCATAATATCTCCGCTCTCCCGTTCTAAGGGGGGTATTCCAAAATTTCTCTACACAGTCTTTCGCATAATCAAACTTTCCTTCTGTTGCAAGGGAACCCATCGCATTTGTTGCTAATAGGCCAACAGGATGTAACACATTCTGCTCCACCTTTGTTCCATCTATAGCATAAACGTAATCCTCTTCTCCTTTGACTGTTTCGCAAAAGAATTTTTGAATCTTTGCCACGCAATTTCTTAATTCTTCGTCTTTGCCAAACCATTCGTAATCGAGGCCAATATTAGCCGCTACCCGATACGAATCACTATAAAAGTAGAAATGCTCGCTGTCATAGTAAGGATTTCCATCATAATCGGCATATTCTGCTGTAAGCCCCGTAACTGGATGACATGCTTTTAACAAATAGCTTCTACTCGCTTCCGCTGCTCCCTTCCAAAAATCACGATCTTCTTCATTTGCCCATAGGGAAAAAAGTTCATAAAAGTGGGGCAAATGATAGGAAGGATCAGAGTACTCTACTTCTGGAATAAATTTGATAAGCTTATTTTCAGGATTCCACATTGGAAAGCCATCATTGTTTTCTCCTTTATGGATGCAATAGTGGAGAATATCTTTCGCTTCTTTTGAATATTCAAAGATTCCGTCTCCATCTCCCCAGCGATGCGAAGCAAAAAATAATGCCATTGCAAAAAATTCTTCTCCGTCGGGAGCTGGTCCATAAGAATTTTTTACTCCTTCGGGTGAAACAGACCATGAAAAATAGTTAGCATGAACACCAGAATCCATCCACATATATGTTTTTGTCCATTTCCATAACCGATCAAATACTTCCTTTTGATCTAATTGCACACTTAACATCATTGCATAGGACATACCTTCTGTCCTTACATCGTTATTCCCCGTATCTACCACATATCCCATCTGGTTATCTGTTTCATAATAAATTCGTTCCTCCTCCTTTCCGAAAAATAACGTTTGCCAAATAAGCGCTAAGCGATTGTTAATTTCCTCTTCTTGATAGCCATATTTTTTAAATAAATTAGTATATTCCCCCGTCTGAAATGCTTTAACCATATTAATCTACCGAACTATCACGTTTTGATAGTAAGGCAGCTCACCTCCATCACTTATTTTTAACATCTTTATTCTTTTACTCCACCTATTGTTAGTCCACTCATAAAATATTTTTGTAAGAAGGGGTAGAGACAAACAATCGGCAATGCTGTAATAATGGTTGTTGCGGCTCGTATTGATGTAGGAGTGACCATAGAAGACGAATTTTTCATAGAATCCGCATTTGCACCTTGATTCGTCACAGAAGAAAGCAGTTTCATTAATTCATATTGTAATGTAGTTAATCGATCATTAAATCCATTGTATAACATCGCATCGAACCAAGAGTTCCATTGGTATACTGCTATAAATAATGCAACTGTTGCTAAAACTGGTTTGCATAGCGGCATTATAATACTTATAAATATTCTAAAATGAGATGCACCATCCATTTTGGCCGATTCCACTAAACTCTCCGGTAATCCATTAATATACGTGCGGATAACTAACATATTAAACGCACTTATCATTCCCGGAATAATATACACCCAAAAGCTATTTAACAATCCTAATTTACTCATCAAAAGGTAATTCGGAATCAACCCCGCATTTAAATACATAGTAAAGATATAGAGCAATGTAATAGATTTTCTAAATACAAATTCCTTTCTGCTTAATATATAGGCTAAAAGAGCAGTCAGAAATAATTGAACGATTGTAGCAATTACCGTTCTTGCAACAGTAATAATAGAAGCTTGGATAAGCGTATCTTTTTTCAATACAGTTATATAGTTTTCAAGTGTTAATTCTCTTGGAAAGAGGTAAATTCCTCCTTTAATAGAATCTAATCCATCATTAAAGGAAACTGCTAGCGTATTTAAAATGGGGTACAGTGTTGCAAGAATAAAAAACAGTAAAAAAATCCATTTAAAAATATCAAAAAGTACATCAGAATAATAGACCTTTTTCATCACTCTCCATCCTCCTTTAGAATAGTCTTTCTTCTCCCGCTGCTTTCGCTAAGTGGTTAGCAATGAAGATTAAGGTAAGACTAATTATTCCATTAAATATTCCAGCAGCAGTAGCTAATGAATAGTTATTTAAGCTAATTCCGTATTTTAAAACAAAGATATCAATTGTTTGCGATACTCCTTGCACTAATCCATTTCCTAATAAATATTGAACTTCAAATCCAGCATTTAATATATTTCCAATATTGATTAATAAGAGAATAAAGATAGTTGGTTTAATCCCCGGCAATGTAACATGCCAAATTTTTCTTAAGCGATTCGCTCCATCAATAGATGCTGCCTCATACAGTTCTTCATTAATCGATGCCATTGCCGCTAAATAAATAATGCTTCCCCATCCAGTTGATTTCCATACATTTGCAAAGCCTACAATCCACCAAAAGTATTTGGGATCTGCAAAAAAGTTAATAGGTGTATCAATTATGCCAAAAACTAACAATAATTGATTGATAATACCTGTTTCCGGAGACAATACTTCCATAACAATTCCTGTCACGATAATCCAGGATAAAAAGTGAGGAAGATAAGAAACGGTTTGCATAAACTTTTTGACTGTTTTATTTCTTACCTCGTTTAATAGAAGTGCAAATCCAATAGAAAAAATGAATCCTAGCACTAGGTTTATCATACTCATTGCTAACGTATTACGGACTACATTAATGAATGTAGGATCAGAAAAGAGAAATTTAAAATTGTTTAGCCCCACCCATTCTTGTTCAAATATTCCTCTTCCTGGCCGATAATTTTGAAAAGCCATTAACCAGCCACTAAGAGGAGCATAATAAAAAATTAATGCATAAATTACAAAGGGGATAGATAACAACACTAATTCTTTTTGCTCTTTACATTTTTTAAATAATTTTTTTAAAGAACCTACCTTTTTCGGAGATGGCTGTACGACAGTTTCTAACATTACCGGTTTCTCCTGCTGCACCCTTTACACACACCTTTCCTTAATACGAAAGGGATTGGGAAAACGTCCTATATTTCAGGGCGCACCCCAATATTTCGTTAAATAATCATTACCAGCATTTTTAATTATTAGATTCAGAGACTTCGATTCTTCGTTGTACTTCCTTTGTTAAGGCATCTTCATAGGCCTTTACATCAACTTGAGAATTGTAAGCATCCATGTAATCATCCCAAGCACTTTCAAACTTATCTGGTGATGTCATAATAACTTTTGGTAACCACTGCTGCTTTACTTCCGTCATTTTTTCTTTTGAAATTCCTTCTGGTGTGCTGGCAGTCCATCCATTTGTCGCTGAATAAATAGGATACCAAGGTGCATTTTCCTTCACTGGTGTTAAGAAATCTGTCCATTTTTTATAGCCATAAGCATCAAGAATTTTTCGATCCAAATCAGATAAAGTAGCATAGAATTCATCTGGCTGTTCACCTGGAGATACAGCATTGATTCCGTCTTCCAGCATTCCAGTGTATGTCGGGAAATAATTATAATCAGAAAAATTATTCGTCACGTAATTCTGATTTTTTGCGTTTTTACGTTGTTCTTCGGTTCGATAGAATAAACCTTTATCATCTACTTCATAATCAACGCCCTTTTCTCCCCAAGTTCTCATAACCATCACCTCAGGATCAAGTAAGTCATTTAGGAACTTCAAGGAGCCCTCAACATCTTTATTACTAATGCTAATACCAAGACCATTTGCAACATTCAATGTTGGCGGACTAAAATATTGCGGTGTAACATTTTTATCTAAGACTAAATCAAGCGGAACATAAGTTAGATGATCTAAACCTTGTGATTTAAGAGAAGTTTCTGCATCCTGGAATTGCCAATATTGATCAACCATTCCTAATACACGCCCTGAAGAAATTTTTGCAATATATTGATCATAAGACATCGTAAAAGTTTCTGGATCAACTATTCCTTTGGCAAATTTCTCACTTAGGATTTTGTAATACTCTTTTGCTTCTGGAATTTGATCATAAACTTTTGCTTCCTTTGTTACAGGATCAATAACCGCAGCTCCGTCATTAGGATATCCCGCTAAAAATTGCGGTGGGTTTTCTAAACAGAAATATCTCCAATCATCAGACAAAATGGAAAATCCAATATTCTTCTGGCCATCCTCTGAAGTAGGATTTTCTTTAAGATAGCTTTCAATTAGATCAAAATATTCATCTAATGTGGTGATTTCAGGATAATCAGCCCATTCCAAAATGCGCTTTTGAATCCAAAATGCTTCATCACTATGGTTAACTGCCATATTCTGCCCTTTAACGACACCAAATTGCGGAATAATATAAATATGTCCATCCTCATGTCTAATTTGATTCCATTGAGCATCCGTATACAAGTTTTTAATATTGGGATAATCATCTAAATAATCCTCTAATGGAATTAATGCACCAGCATTGATTAATGCAGCTGTACCATCTGATCCATCAATAAAATCAGGATATTCACCTCCTGCAATCATTACCCCGATTCGCTCAGAAGCGGTTTGTCCTGTTAACCACGTAACATCTGCTTTTGCTCCTATTTTTTCAGCAATTTTATTCATCATTCTATTATCATCCGGTAATTCTTTACCAGGCACAGCCATAAATGCAGTAAAAGTTTTTATTCCATTTTCATCCACATTAGACGATGTTTCCTTATCTGATTCGCAGCCTGAGAGCACTAATAAACCTATTAAAAACAAAGATAAAACGGATACTATCTTCTTCATCTGTACACCTCCGGATAATTGTTCAACCAATAAGAATAAAGAAATGTATATACTCCATATAAAATAAAAGATAGCAAGGTCTTCCTTATCTCCCCCTTTTCATTCTAATAAAGAAAACGCTTTCTTCATCAACCATAACAAATGTAAACAATGTTTTCATCCATACATTCTAAAGAGAATACACAAAAAAGACATGATATATTTAATTTGTCTTATTTTTTTGGTTTTTTTATCCAAAATTATAGAGGGTTTAATGATGTGGTGAAGGAGGTATTGAAGGTTGTTTTATTGATATACAAATAAATAGGACATTTTTTTTAGTCCTATTCCTTAGGAGGAAAAAACAAATATTTTCCTCCTAATTCTTCCTATACTGGTGACTATATGGATTAAACGGAGTGAAATAAGAAACGGAGTAGTCCAAGTTTATCATCTCACTATATTCAAATACGGTGCCATTCTGCAGAATTCCTCGATTAAAAATCTTCATAGCAGCCGTACCCTTTTTACAGTTAAGCAGCTCGGCATCTTCTTTACTGACATTTATGACACTATAGGTAGTAATAAAATGAGAGATTTGATAGCCACATTGCTGGACATACTCATGAACGGAGTTTTTTACTGCTTCCTCCTCTAAATCTGGGAAATAGACACACGGAAGTCTTGTCGTTTCTATTTGCATTTTTTGAAAATCCACAATGCGAACACGTTTATACTCCCATACTTTTGTTTTTTTACCACTTAAGTCAAATATTTTTTCTAAAGCATGATCTGCCTCTATTTTTTTAAAATAAATAATTTTTGATTGAATATCTTTAAACTTTCTTTCTGTGAGTGAATTATATATTAAAGGGCTTTTATACCGTGTCTCATTTACAAAAATTCCTGAACCCTGAATAACTTTTACACACCCTATATTCACAAGCTTTTTTAGTGCTTCACGAATAGTGTATCTCGATACATCATAATGTCTTGCCAGTTCTCTTTCCGTTGGGATTTTTTCGCCAGCTTTATATTTATTTTGATAAATCTTACTTAAAATATCTTCTGCTATAAAGTCTCTTTTTTTCATCATTCTTACCTCTCAAACAGAATAAGTTTCATCCGCCTCATCATTCTAACATATATTTATTTCTTAAAAATAAAAGAAAGAGACAGATCCCTTTTACTAAGACCTCTCTCTTCATTTCTATTATGGTGTATGAATAGCGCCGTTTGGTATTCGGGCTTGTGTCCATTCATGTTTGCGATAGATAACAGGGTAATTCTTCGCCATTTCCTCATCAAATTCTACGCCAATTCCCTCTCTTTCAATTGGGTAAATATAACCTTCATGCACTTTTATCGCATGCGGGAACATTTTCATTGTCGTTTCATCTGGTTCCTGAATCTCTTGAATTGCCGCGCTATGAAGATGAATATTTAAATGCGTATTAACCGCCACCCCAATTGGCGTCATATCAGAAGGCCCATGCCACGCAATGCGCACACCAAAATTTTCACAAAGAGCAGCTAGCTTAAGTGCTGGGGTAATTCCACCAATTTGTGAAACATGACAGCGTATATAATCAATTTGTCGATTAACGATTAGATTTCTCCATTCCATTGGATTATTAAAAAGTTCTCCCGTCGCAATAGGTGTCGTACATTGTACTTTTAGTTGGGAAAGCCATTCATTTTGATCAGGCGGCAAAATATCTTCTAAGAAATAAAGCTTATATGGTTCCAGTTCTTTTGCCAACTGAAGGGCTTGATTTGGAAATAACCGCTCATGAACATCGTGTAAGAAGTGAATAGAATAGCCATATTTTTCACGAAGTGCCTTAAACATAGTAATGACATCTGTCATATAAATATCTGGATCAAAATATTCCCCTTCACTTAGCTCGTTCGTCAAGTGCATTTTTTGATTTTTCCCACCATATTTCCCCAACTGACAACGAATATGACGATATCCCTTTTGGATTAACTCATCAACATTGGCGAAAAGTTCATCGAGTGTTAATCCGTCTGCATGAGTATATGCGGCAATGGCATTTTTAGATTTTCCGCCTAGCAATTGATAAAGAGGCATATTAGCAAGCTTTGCTTTTATATCCCATAAGGCCATGTCGATGCCGGCAATCGCATTATTTATTACTGGTCCATTGCGCCAATAGGAATTCACCATCATCATCTGCCATAAATCTTCAATATGATTGGCATCTTTATTTAATAATAAGGGTTTTAGATATTCCTCAAGGATGGATTGAACTGCTAAAGGCCGCTGCTGAAAGGTTGCACAGCCATATCCATAAATCCCTTTATTAGTTTCCACTTTCACGACAACTAAATTATGCCGATGTGGATTGGTTACAAAAGATTTAATATCTGTTATAATTGTCGGTTCCACCAAAATCTCCTTCTCTCTCTTTGCTTCTTCTTGTCAAATCAAAGCCAATCAATACTTAAATTTAAACATAGGAAAAATACAGCGTCAATTTGGTTAGGCAAGTCATAATATAACGTTAATTTACCGTACCAATTTTATAAACAAATCGGAAAAAACCTTTATTTTATAAGGACCAGATCATTATCTTGGTATTTTTAAACCGTTTTCAAAAATTAATGAGCTATGCTATGATTTCCTTGTCAAATCAAAGTGCAATTATACATTTTCCGCATTTATGTAAGAGGAAAGGATGCTATGAAACTATGAGGGAAAAAGACACGATTTCAAAAATCATTGAATATGTTGGCGGTAAAAGTAATATTAAAAAAGTTTGGCATTGTATGACTCGTTTACGTTTCGATTTATATGACCAGTCGTTAATAAAAAGAGAGCAAATAAAACAGCTGGATGGAGTAATCGGAGAACAATTACAAAGTGATCAATACCAAATCATTATTGGTACCCATGTCCAAAAATTTTATACAGCAATCATCGATGAGTTAGGACTAGATGAAGATAAGCAAGAAGCACAAGAAGGCGACAAGAAAAAAGGAGTTTTTGGAAGATTACTAGATGTTGTTTCAGGTGTTTTCGGACCAATAGTTCCTGCTATTGCCGGAGCTGGAATGATAAAAGGGATATTAGCTGGACTCATTGCCTTAAATATTCTTTCTAAGGAAAGTGAAACTGTCACTATTTTAGATTTAGTTGCAAGCGGTGTCTTTTACTTTCTACCATTCTTTTTAGCAGCCTCAGCAGCAAAAATCTTTAAAACCAATCAATACTTAGCTATTGCCATCGCTGGAGGACTGATGTATCCAACCTTATTGGATGCAGCTAAATTAGGAGAAATAAGTCAATTCCAATTTATCGGCTTACCGATTCCCGTTATTAATTATTCTGGTACAGTTATACCTGTTACCCTTTCAGTTTGGGCATTAAGCCATATTCACAAATGGGTGGACCGTTTTATGCCAAATGTTTTACGCACAGTATTTACACCTACTTTGGCTCTATTTATTGCTATTCCTTTTTCTTTAATTGTCACGGGTCCATTGGGTGGTTATGTCGGTAAGGCATTGGCTTATGTTATCGAACTTTTATTTGATATTTCGCCTATAGTAGCTGGTGTTGTAATGGGAGGAGCAAGACCCATTGAAATTGTATTCGGAGTGCATCACGCTATCACGCCAATCGCCCTGCAAAACTTCGCCGATAAAGGCTATGATATGTTAATGCCAATGATGTTTATGACCAATATGGCAATTGCTGGAGCGACCTTTGCTATGTTCTTTAAAGCAAAAAATAAAATGGAGAAATCGATTATCATTTCTGCAACTATATCAGCACTACTCGGCATTACAGAACCTGCTTTATTCGGTGTATTAATTAAAAATAAAAAAGCATTTATTGCATGTACAATCGGAAGTGCCATTGCCGCTACCTTCTTTGCCGCTGCAGGAGTGAGAATATATGGCTATATCCTTTCTAGTATCGTAAGTCTAGTTGCCTATGTTGGTCCTTACTTCCCATATGCGATAGCTGGAATTATTATTGCCATCGGATCCGCTTTCTTGATTGCCTACTTTACGATTAAAAAAGCTGATACTAATGATGTAAATGAGCCTGTTTCTGATACACAGAAGCTTTAATGCTAGCTACTAAAATAGCTGTCTCTACAAAGAGACAGCTATTAATCATAAGAATAGATAAATATGTATTAATTAATGAAAGATTTCTTATCTCTCACAAGCATACCCATCCTTATCTCTATCCATTTTTGACTGATAAGCAGGATGAGAGCTTGGTACCCCATTTGGATAGACAGATCTTAATTCCGTACAATTAGCAAAATTATTATTGCCTGAATTAACAGTGGAAGCAGTTGCATTATTATTTTTGGAACTAGCGGTACTGCCTGAATTCGAAGCTTTTGTTGAAGAACTTGATGGCGTATTCGCCGCAGCAGCAACTTTGTCTTCTAAGTTATTTACTTTTTCTTCAAGCTCCTTCTTTTCACTTTCTAAGTTAGCGATTTTTTCTTCTTGTGATTTTTTGTATTCTGCAAATTCCTTATCTTGATCCTTGCTATCAGAGAGCTTAGCTTCTGTATCACTTAATTCAGTTGAAAGTTTTTCTTTATCTGATTCGAGTTCTACGACTTTATCTTCAAGCTCTTTTGCTTTTGTTTTTAATGCTTTTACTTCTGACTCTAATTTACTATTCTTTCCCTCTACTTCTTGTAATTGTCCTTGAGTTCCTGTATCAAGAAAAGAAGCCGAAAGAATCATTAATAAGAAACCACCAATTAAGGAAAAATAAAATATTTTCTTTGAAAGAATTGGATTTCTGCCTCTCACCTTTTTAAGCAAATAGATAACGAAGTAAATAAGCGCAAATACCATTAATAATAATCCTATAAGTCCTAAGCCAATCATGCTGTCCTCCAAAAAATTATATTTAGGAGCCTCTTCCTATAACTTGAAAAGTAGTCATTAAGAAGTAAATCCCACCCATTTACTATCGGTAGTTTTTCCTATATTTCTATAAAATTCTTTCGACAAAATCTGCATATTCCTTTTAATTTTACTATCTCAATACAAAAAACTCCAATCTCACAAAACCGATATAACGCAGTTTTGATGAGATGGGAGCCTCTTTGATTTGCATCTACTTCTCTTAAACAACTACTCGTTAATCTATAGGCAAAAGTTATAGCGTAATACTATCATTTTTAGATACTTTCATAAATATTAAGAGAGAGAGAACTGTTATTATCGTTAATATTGTAGACAGTGCTGCTGCAATACCATAATTCCCCCGAATTACCTCCGTATAGATTGCTACTGTCATTGTTTTGGTATTTACCGTATATAGCAATATGGACGTAGAAAGCTCTGAAAGCATGGTAATCCAGCTCAATATTGCTCCAGAGATAATGCCAGGCAACATCATTGGAACGGTTATTTTGATAAAAGTATTTAACCGGCTACTGCCTAAACTTTCAGCCGCTTCCTCAATAGAAGGTGGAATTTGCTGTAAGGAGGCTACTGATGATCTTATCGTATACGGCAATCTTCTAATAGATAAAGAAATAACCATAATAAACGCTGTACCAGTAATTGCGATTATTCCACTTCCACCTATTCCCGTATTAAATGATGCTAATAAGGCTATCCCTAAAACAGTGCCAGGAACAATATAAGGAATCATACTTAAACTATCAATCAATGATGTAAATAGGTTACGTTTCCTTACCGCCAAATAAGAAATAAAGATAGCAAAAATAACTACGATTACTAGGGCTAAGAAAGGTATCCTTATCGTGTTAATTATCGCTGATCCCATTCTATCCCATGCTTCTATATAACTATTAAAAGAATATCCCTCTTGAAATACCATCCCTTTTGTATTTAAAAACGAGGTATACATCAGGTAAAATTGTGGCAGCATCGCAATAAATACAATGCCATAAACTACTATATAAACAAAAAGTTTCTTAAATCCTTTCATACTTTTGGGCTGCACAGGGTGAAGCGAACTCATACTAAAAGAATTTTTATTGGACACATATTTCTGAATTAAAAATATGACTAAGGCAATAACAATTGCAATAATAGCTAAAGAAGCTGCAAATGCTGCATTTCCTCCTACCTCACTAATGAACTGCGTATAAATTAACACCGGGAAAGTTCGATAACCTTCTCCAATTAACATTGGGGTTCCAAAATCGGAAAACGCCCGCATAAAAACTAGTAAAGCTCCTGCTAAAATGGTAGGAATCAACAGTGGTAATAACACTTTGAAAAACCGAGCTATTCCTGTACATCCCATACTCTCAGCTGCTTCTAAAATCGAATTATCAATACTCTTGAAGGCACCTGTAACATATAAGAAAATAAGCGGGAACAACTGCAAAGTAAAAACTAGGGTTATTCCAGAAAATCCGTAAATATCAAATGGAGGAAAATGAAGATATTCCACTAAAAATTTAGTAATGACTCCATTTCTTCCTAATAATAGGATCCATGAGTAGGCACCAATAAAAGGTGCTGACATGGAAGCTATAATAATTAATACTTGCAGCACTTTTTTTCCTTTAAACTGAAACATGGAAAATAAATAAGCTAAAGTTATTCCAATTACTAACGCAAAGAACGTTGCAGAAATAGAAACTTTAAAACTATTGATTAATGTTTCCGAGTAGTAACTTTTAGAGAAAAACTCAACAAAGTATTTTAATGAAAAGGAACCATTTATAAATAATGCTTGTATTAAAATCATTAATACCGGATATATAAGGAAAACGGTATAAGTAAGAAGGATAAATAAGGAGGAGCCGGTCCAAATATTAAATTTAAACTTGTTTCTCATTATTTACACCCCCAATAAATTACGTGAACCATCATCTGTAAATATATTGATTTTTTGTTTATTTATCGCCAGCCAGACTTCATCCCCAGCCTTCAAATCTTCTTCAAATGTTGACTCTTCACTTACTTGAATATTTTCTCCTGTATCAAGATGAATGAAATATTCCGTATTCATTCCTAGGTAGACACTATCAGTTATTACGCCACGAATAGTATCAGGATTTTGCTTTGTTCTTACATATTCCTCTGGTCTAATACTCACTCTAACTCTTTGACTATGTTCGCTGGCTAGTTCATCAAAGGAAAGATTAAAACCATTTTCGAACTCTATTGTGGCACTATCTCCAGTAGAAACTAGTTTCGCTTCTTGTATATTGGTTCTCCCAATAAAGGTAGCAACAAATTCATTAGCAGGGCGGTGATATAATTCTTTCGGACTTCCAATTTGCTGAATTACTCCATTATTCATAACAGCAATCTGATCTGAAATTGCCATGGCTTCTTCTTGATCATGGGTAACATATACGGTTGTTATCCCCACTTCTCTTTGGATATCCCTAATAGCTTGGCGCATATCAAGTCTTAATTTAGCATCTAAGTTACTTAGCGGTTCATCCATCAGTAGTACATCAGGATTTATTGCTAATGCACGTGCTAGCGCAACACGCTGCTGTTGTCCACCACTTAATTTTTCAGGTTTCCGCTCACTATATTGCTCAATTTGCATTAATTTCAAATATTGAGTCGTCCTCTTTTGTATTTCCTCTTTCGTAAGTTTTCTTTGTTTTAAACCAAATTCTACATTTTCTCTTACCGTTAAATGAGGAAAGATTGCGTAGTTTTGAAATACCATTCCGATATTTCTTTTACTTGGTTCTTTATCATTTATTCTGTTCTCATTAAAATAGAAGTTTCCTCCTTCTATTGAATTAAAACCAGCTATCATTCTCAGTAAGGTTGTTTTCCCACATCCAGATGGACCTAAGAGGGTAAATAAAGATCCATCCTTTATATTCAGGGTTAGATCTGGAATTACCGCTACTCCTCCATATTCCTTTTTGGCATGCTCTATATTAATAAAACTCATTCTCTTTCACCTCCTGGCCTCTCATTATTTAGATTGAATATCAACAAATATTTCATTATAATGTTGGACAATTTCATCCTTATGCTGAATAACATATTCATAGTCTTCTGTTAATGTCTTAATATCTGCAAGCGGCTTCATATTTTCTCCGATTTCTACATCATCTCTAACTGGTCTATTAGTTGTTGATTTTGCAAGTACCTCTTGAACATCTTTAGAAATAATGAAATCAAGGAATTTTTTCGCATTATCCATATTTTTGGCATTTTTCACAACCGCTGAGTTTGCAGGTAAGAAAACCGTACCTTCTTCTGGATAAATAATTTCAACATTCGCTCCATCATTCAATAACTTCACTGTCGGATCTTCATAAGATAATCCAACTGCCATCTCTCCATCGGCCACTGTTTTATATACATTACTAGAACTAGAGTTGATTTTTCCATCTATATTTGTAAAGAGATCTTCTACATAATTCCAGGCATCATCTGAATCATATCCGCCCTTTGCAAGTAAAATATTCGTTAATTGCGAAAATGCACTTGATGAATTAACTGGATCAGCTGTAGAGATTTTTCCTTTTAACTCGGGATTCAATAAATCAGCATATCCTTTAATATCCATTCCTTTTGTCAGATCTTTATTTACAACAAGTACACTTCCATCTAAAGTAAATGGAGTAGAATACCCATTAGTATTGCGATATTCCTCTATTACATTTTCGTTTTCAGCAGAAACATATTCTTCGAATAATTCTCCATGAAGAGCATAAGTAGTATAGGTTCCTCCAAACATTACATCCGCCACTGGAGAGTCTTTTTCGCTTTCCAACTTTTTGAATAACTCTCCTGTACCAGCCTGAATTAACTCAACCTTGATTCCATATTTTTCTTCAAAGGCAGGGATTGTCGCATTAATTAACCCTTCTGAATTTGGTGTGTAAATAACTAATTTATCCGATGCTCCTTCTCCCGCTTTCTCTTCAGATGAACAAGCAGTTAGTGCTAATACACCAACAACTACCAAAATCAACATTTTCCAATATCTTTTCATTTATTATCCTCTTTTTATCATTGATATGTTTAGGATAATATATAAGCAAACGCTTTCAAATGGTACTATTCTATAAATTCAGAGAAAATTCTACACTACTTTCTCTCCAAAAATTCAGTACAAGTATATCCTGTGTATTTCTTAAACACTTGATTAAAATACTTATAATCAGTGAAACCAACTTTTTCAGCTATTTGATAAATTTTATACTCTCCGCGTTGAACCTCTTCAATTGATTTTTTTATTCGATATTGATTCAGGTATTCATTAAAAGTTTGTTTGGTTTCCTCTTTAAATTTCTTATAAAGAAGAGATGAGCTATATCCCAGTTCATTTGACACTGCATTAAAAGTAAACTTTTTTGCGTAATTTTTCTCAATATATTGAATCATCTGCTTAACTAAATGATCATAATGACCCTCAAAAGATGAATGTGCTAACCCCTTAATCATATCGTCTATTTTCTGCTTTTCCTTTTGTTCCAGTTTCAATATATCTACCATTGTCCCTGCTTTTCTGATAGCTTCTTTTAATTCTGATTCATTTATCGGTTTTACAATAAATTCAACTGCGTCATAAGAAATTGCCTTTTTTGCATTAGGAAAATCATTATATCCCGAGACAATAATTTTTGAAAAAATAAGATATTTTGTTTCTTCAAGCATTTGAAAGGCATTTTTTCTTGGCATATTAATATCTGTAATGACAATATCAGGCTTTAGTTCATTTATAAGTTCAATTCCTTCTTCCCCATCACTTGCTTCTCCAATTACTACGCAATTAACTGATTCATAATCAAAACCATAACGCAGCCATTTTCTTATTAATTTTTCATCTTCAATAATGAGAACTCTGTACATTTTTCTCTCACTCCCTGATTTTCATAATGACAGTCGTATGTTCCCCAGGACTTTTTACTTTGAAGTAAGAATTTGGGTACATTAATAATAATCTTCTCTTTGCATTATATAGGCCATGATGGTTCCCACTTTTCTTAAATACATTTGAATTTACTTTAACTAACGTACTATCATCTATACCTCCTCCATTATCGCTTATTTGTATCGTCAAACTTTCCCCAGTTCTGACGATATTAATTGATAAATGTAAATCTCTTCTATCTCTAAATCCATATTTCATACTATTTTCTACTATTGGAAAAATTAACAATTTCGGAATGAGGAATTCCTCTGTTTGTTCCTCTATCGTTATGTCAAACGTAAATCGCTCAAACCGTTCTTTGCAAATTTCCAAATAGTTTTTAATATAAAGCATATCGGTTTTAATGGCTGCTACTTCATTCATTTTGGAAATGCTATATCTCAAAATAGTATTTAGATTTAAGATTAATTTGTTAGCTAATTCTGTATCATAATAAGTTGCTACTCGTATCGTTTCCAATGTATTATACAGAAAGTGAGGATTAAATTGCGCCTCTAGCATTTTGCGTTCTGAGATGACATTTTCCTTTAGTAAAGAAATGTTATTTTGATTTAATTCTTCTAATTCATCGAGCATTTGATTTATATTTTCACTCAAAAATTGGAATTCATCTTTTGACTCTATCTTAAAGCGATAGTTTTTATTATTTGTTACTTTTTTCATTTCATTGGATATAAATTCCACATATCTAGCATTATTGTAAGCGATCTTTTTAGAGGAATAACGAGAAAAAAGTAATAAAAAGAAAACCAAAATCATGACGATGCTAAACGAAAAGCGCCATAATATGTTTAGTGATTCTAATTTTTTATAAACAATTAAATTCATATTTGATTCCAGCAGTCTATGTTTGGAGTAATAGTTCTCTTCTTCACTTTGAAAATTTCCATCCCTTACTTCTGAACTTACTTTTTCTAAAGATCCTTTTAAAAATTCGAATGAGCTACTGGAGAAAACATTATGATAATTATCATACAGTAGATATTGGGTTCCATTTCCTGAAGAGTTTTGCAGAAAATCATTTCCATTCATTAAAAAAGCCGCATATCCAATCGTATAGGAATCCTCCTTTATCTTTTTTAAGGATAATAAGGTATGCTCTCTTTGAGGAGTCATAAATATCCGACGGATAACTTTTTCCTCTAATGGATTATTATCTACTACCGTATTTAAGAAATAGATCAACCTAATATCTTCTTTCTTCTCGCTATCAAATAATAAATTTTTATTTTTATCCAATAATAATAACCGAATTCTTATATTCCTTTCCTTTCTGCTTAGAAGGTGATAATACTCTTCATATAAATCTCTATCAGTTAATTTTCCATCTACATATCTTGCAAATATGGTTTCGCTGTACATTTCTAAATTTTCATCAAGGTAACTAGTTATACTTTTATACTGATTAGTAATCCTTTCCCTTTCTTCTGTTATTTCTTGGTTGATTGAATAGTAATAGTAGCCAAATAGTCCTCCAAAAATCACCAAGGAAGCCAGCGAGATAGTAATAAGCGAACTTACCATAATTTCCTTTCGTAATCTATCTTTAAATTTAAACGTTTTCAAAAAAATGATTCACCCACCTTTCTTTACTAACTCCTTATTATTACGACTACTTTACCAAGATAATTAAAAATTGGAAAGGTAATTTGAAAAACGATACTCACAAACTATTAAATACCAAAAACAGCAGAAGAGACAATTCAAGATAAATAGGATTGTTCTATGCGAATTATATGACTTTCAGGATCATATTGTAAGTCGCATATTAATGTATTCTTCACCATATAAGATAAAAAGAAGCATAGATTTCTTTTCACTTTCTTTCTTAATCATTTATGTAGGTATGTTTAAATAAAAACAGAAGATATCAATATGAATCATTGATACCTTCTGTTATAAATACTCTACTATTTATTGCGCCTTGCGCACTTTTCCAAATAATATTGTTAAAAGGAATGGGACGATTATGACAATGGCCATTCCAATGAAGAATGCTCCCCAATTATTAGGGAAAATGGACAGGAATCCTGGCAAGCCGCCTACTCCTATTGAAGGTGCTTTTACTGCTTGGATAGAAATAAAGGCACCAGCTATAGCAGATCCAATAATGGCCGAAATAAAGGCAAAGCGGAAGCGCAGATTAACACCAAACAACGCTGGCTCCGTAACACCAAGATACGCGGAGATAGCTGAAGTTACTGACAAACTCTTTAATTTTTCATCTTTTAATATAAACAACATGGCAAGTGCTGCTGACCCTTGAGCAATATTGGATAAAGCAACCATCGGCCATAGAAATGTTCCGCCAGTGCTTCCGATCAACTGCAAATCTACTGCTAAGAATGTATGATGCATACCAGTAATAACAAGCGGTGCATATAATCCGCCGTATATTAATCCACCTAAAATTGGCGCAAAATCAAAAATTGCTACAACGCCATCTGTAATTAAGTTGCCAATAAAAAATGTGATGGGACCGATTGCAATAAATGATACAAAACCAGTTACAAGTAAAGCAATAGGTGCCACGAATAACATTTGAAAAGAATCTGGAATTCTGTTTCTTAAGAAAATTTCTAATTTAGCTAAAACATAAGAAGCAAGCAGGACTGGTAAAACCTGACCTTGATAGCCAACCTTTTCTACTTCTAAACCAAAAATGTTCCATGTCGGAATTTCTTTTGCACTTCCATATCCCCATGCATTCAATAAATCAGGATGAACGAGCATTAATCCAAGCACAATCCCTAATAAAGGACTGCCGCCAAATCGAGTCATTGCAGACCAGCCGATTAAACCGGGTAAAAAAGTAAACGCTGTATTAGCTATTAAATTGATAATACTAGCAAAGTCTGCCCATTGTGGATATGCTTGAACCACCGATTGCTCAAAAAAGATACCTTCACCTGTTAGGACATTATTGATTCCCATTAGTAAACCAGCTGTTACAATTGCAGGCAAAATCGGAATAAATATATCAGCTAACATTTTTACAGCACGCTGTAATGGATTTAAATTTTGTTCTGAGGCTTTTTTGACATCATCTTTCGACCCTTCGGATGCACCCGTTTGATTGATTAATTCTTTATAAACCTTCTCCACCGTACCTGGACCAATTACAACTTGAAATTGTCCATTTGCCGAAAACGACCCTTTCACTAAATCTATTGATTCAAGCTTCTCTTTATCTACTTTTCCTTCATCTGCTAATGCAAATCGCAATCTTGTCACACAATGCGTTGCAGCAGAAATATTCTCTTTGCCGCCAATCGCGTCAATTATATTACTAACCTGCTGTTTATCTATGCTCATTTCTTACGTCCTCCCATTCTATGATGAAGATGAATTCTATTCCAAAACTAATAAAACGTTTGCAAATATTTGTCGAATCTTGTATATACATGTTATAAAACTAATGATATAGATGTATATACAAGTTGTCAATGAAAAAGTAATACGTTTACAATGGTGTTTTTTTCTATTTGGTTCTGAAATATAAATCCTATTAATAGTTATAAAACAAGTAGTATCGTATCGTATCGTATTGTATTTAATGATGATATTAAATCCTGCCAACCTTCCGTAGCTGAAGGGAGAAGATATTTATTCTTTTCTATAATATTTTAAGGATGTTTCTAATAGTTTGAGTTTGGAAAGCAAATACTTACAATGAAGCCATTAGCATTCAGCTGTTTACGTCATAGGAGTAGTAAAATATAGGAGAAATTACTGGAAAGATGCTTCCCAGTATGGCAAAGATAAGAGAATTCTAGCCGAAATGGGGTTTTATCAGTCAAATCTGTTGGCTTTTCAGCCAAACTTCTTTTTTATCAGCTAAAACTGGGGGCTTTTCAGCCAAACTTCGATCTTATCAGCTAAAACTGGGGGCTTTTCAGCCAAACTTCGATCTTATCAGCCAAAACTGGGGGCTTTTCAGCCAAACTTCGATCTTATCAGCCAAAACTGGGGGCTTTTCAGCCAAACTTCGATCTTATCAGCCAAAACTGGGGGCTTTTCAGCCAAACTTCTTTTTTATCAGCCAATCTCACTGGCTTTTCAGCCAAACTTCTTTTTTATCAGCCAATCTCACTGGCTTTTCAGCCAAACTTCTTTTTTATCAGCCAATCTCACTGGCTTTTCAGCTAAAGTCGAATTTTTTCAGCCAACATCAGTTTCCCTTGAAGCCTTACATAATTAACGTAAACACCTAATAAAGCTGATACCTTTCTTCTTTTACCCTTTTAGGCACTACATTATTCTTAAAATAAAAGCAAAAAAGACTGTTCTATATGTAGAAGCAGTCCTTCGCTTTCCATTATGGGAGATTCCTTGCCCATGTAGTTACTATTAATGTATAATCTCGCTTGCTTTTGCCTTTTCTGTCATTTTTCTTGTTCCATTTGCCAATGGCTTTTTTAAAAATAGAGCAATAATCAAAGCAATTACACTAAAGATGATAAGCATGCTGATTGAAAATAATACTTTTTCCTTTACCATCCCGCCTACGGTTTCTCTTAATAGGTTGATTGCATGTGTAAATGGTAGGTAGGGATTAATTTTTTGGAAAAAAGGTGGTGCAACTTGAATAGGAAAAGTTCCTCCAGAACCAGATAGCTGCAATACAAGAAAAATAATCGCTAATCCCTTACCTAAGTTGCCAAAAACAGAAACCAATGTATAAACAATTGTCATAAATACTAAGCTGATAAACATGCTGAACAATACGAATGCAACTGGCTCAGCTACATATGCCTTTAAGATAAACATATCTCCCAGTGTCACAATTAAGCTCTGGCATAATCCAATTGTGACAAAGGTTAGCCATCTGCCAAAGTAAATTTGGTTCGGTGTGTAAATTCCTTCAGGATCTCGAACATCCACGCGTAATAAAGAAATGAGCAGCAAGGCACCAACCCATAAACTCAAGGTTGTATAAAAAGGCGAATTCGCTGATCCATAATTAGGAATAGGAAATAACGAATTTTCATTTAATACAATCGGATCAGATATAAAGTCACTTTCTTGTTGTATATCATTTTTCAACAAGGAAATAATTTCTCCTAAATCATACTCATCTTCAAAATTCCGGATAGAATCTGCCGTTTTAGTCAAGGTCGCTTCTAAATTTGGCAATTCATTTTGTACCATATCTGCCGCTTTATGAACAGCCTCTTCCACTCTAGGTAAATCTGTTTTAATAAATGCAGCTACTTTAGAAATATCTTTTTCAGCTGCCGGAAGATCATTACGAACAAAGCTTGCTGCTGCATGAATCTTCTCTTTTAGACTTGGAAAAGATTTTTGATAAAATTCTGCAGCATCATTAATCCTTGCTAGAACTTTATCCATATTTTTCTGGATAAGATTTGTTGTTTCATGAATCTTCTTTTCTATTGTAGGTAGGTCAGAATGAAGCTTTGTTAATTCTTCTTGCGCAAAGGCAAGTGACTCATCCGTATTTTTTAATATCTCTTCTAGCTTTGGTATATTCGCTTGTGCACTTTCCAAATCATTCATTGCATTTTGAGCCGAATCCTTTATCCCCTCTAAAGCACGATGAATAGCTGGCTCTGTTTGCTTGTCATAGCGATTCACTAGAGTAGTACTAAGCTCGATTGCCTCTTGCGACAACGCCAATAAACTGGATGCTTTTTCTTTATCCTCTGCCTGTATCGTTTGTAGCAGCTCTTTTTCTTGCTGAAAATTGGTTTGTAATGCCTGTAAGTTTTTAATTTCAGACAAAAGAGCCTCATCCCCATTTGGAGTTGCACTATTAAGAGTAGTAAATAATGCAATAGAACGTGTTAAACTATTGATACTAGTTTGCACTTGTGCTTGCAAAGCTACTGCATTTGTCTTTGTTTCCTCTTCAGTTAGATTACCATTTTGAACTAATCCAGCAAATTGATGAACAGCATCAGCCGTTTTTTGATGGAGAAGAAGATTTTGTTTATAAACTGGTCCCACCGCATCGAGCGCTTCCCCATTTGCATCGATAAACGCCGGCAGTGTATCTGCTAATTGCTTCCCGTTATTTATCCCTTGTTGGATTTTCTCTAATGAACCACTTGCTGTTTCCAGAAATGACTGCATGTCTTCTACATTTGATAATGCTTTTGTTACCATTTCACTAATGTCAGCAAAATGAGCATCTAGCTCTATCACGCCATCTGCTAGCTTTTGAATCTCTGGCGCCTTTTCCTGTAATACCAGAATGCCTTCTCCAACCTTATCTAGTTCCGGAAGCTTTTCTTCTAATAACAGAATATTTTTACTTGCTTCATTAATATCTGGAAAAGCTGCTTCTAATGTTAAGATTTTTTGGGCTTGTTTATTGATTTCAGGCAATTTACCTTCCAGTGTTACTACTTTTTCTCCTAATTCATTTATTTTCGGAACTTCTTTTTCTAATGCGAAAATTTTCTCTTCTATATTTCTAATCGTCGGTAATTCTTCTTCCAGCTTAATTCCAGCATCATTAAATACACCCAATACGGATTCACTTACCGTATGAATAAAGTTTTCTTTTACTTGCTGCACAATCGTCGAGGCACCAGTAGAAGTCATCTTTGGTGCGATTGCGTTTAACTTTTCATTTACGCTATAATCAATTTCTGGCTTTACTTGTTTGTCCTCTAAAATGGTTGCAATCTTGGCAGAAAAATCATGAGGTATGTACAAGCTTGCATAATACTCTCCTTTTGTAACACCCTCCTTCGCTTTTTCTTTACTTACAAATTCCCAGCCAAGCTTATCATTTTTCTTTAAGCTTGAAATAATTTCATCGCCAATATTGACGGAGGAATCGCGAATAACTGCTCCATCATCTTCACTTGTTACTGCTATTTTTATCCCACTCGTATTCGAATATGGATCCCACGAAGCAGCCAAATTAAACCACGCATATAAAGATGGCAGCACCATTAAAGCCACAATGAGAAGTGCAGCAATAGGCGCCTTAAATATACGAATCCAATCATTTCGGTAAATAGTAAAAACATTCTTCAAAAAAATCACCCTTCGTTAGTTTATGAAGCCGGATAGAAAAGCATTCAGAGGAAAGATTTATTTAATCTTAAACAAAAGCTTCCTTCTGCAATCCCTATCATCTTAATAACGGCAGTCACCTAAAATCCATCCTCTTTTTTCTTAGTATATATTGGAAAAATCTAATATTTCTCTATGATACCACTTCAAGTGATACAACAAAACATTATGGATAAAGGAATTCATACAAAGTCCAAGTAATCAATACAAAACAATCTTCTAAGTAGAAACACTGTAGTACCATTGAATTTTGATTTCTATTCCACCATTTCCGTTTCTCTTTCATGTTCCCACCAAGTTATAAAGCCAATAAAACTTTGTGTTAAGACCCGTCAGTATGTTCATACTCTTTTAAAGAGTTACTTTATCACATGAAACTTTTGTCCATCATCTTCGTAAAATATTAAAAGGAGTGATTGGGCAATGTTGGAAGTCAAAGTAACAAAAAATGATAACAAGTTACAAATAAAATGGCAGCTATGCACCATTGAAATCCCTTTATCAGATATAACAGCAGTAGCAAATGATGAAACCTATGCTGGGAAAGAAATAACCGGAATAAGAATTGGTTTCCCTTATGGAAACACTGACAGGGTCCTTATACATACCAAAACAGATCATTATATTATTTTTACAAGTAGCGGAAATTTGAAGGACAAGATTACGGATTTAATTAAGGAAGAATAAAATTCTTTATCGCCACGATATTGGCTGACTTGTATTTTTGGATAAAAGCCGTTTACTTGAGGTTAAGAGAAACTATTGATTAAAATATACTACCAGTTTTCGAAGTTAATATTACCTTTCTTAAAAATCTTAACCGTACAAGCGGGAGACTTAGTTTTCATCGTTGATGATAGCTGTGGGAGGATACTCCTTGATAAAAAAGATGGCAAGCTAGGCTGGGTATCAACAGCATGATTATAACTCAGAGGGACGGTTTTTTTCCGCTTTCCTTTTTTAGTATGTGCTACCAACAATCTTTTAAGGAAAGAGGAGATTTTCTTATTTGAACGCGCTATCATTTAATGGTATAGTTTATTTTATTAATAAGACTATACAATAAATATTAAGGATTGAATCTAACTATGCTTGTGATTAACGAACTTCCTATTGAGGTAACCAAGATTTATCCGTCAAGTAGCTTTAAAGGGCTGGAAATTTTATTCCGCATAGAAAATCATGATTATCACTTAGAGTACTAAATTGCTTTGCTGTTCTCTCTCTACTTTTAATTTCCATTAAATGAAGTGCTTTCGACCGTTCCTTTACAATATAAAGGCTCAAACGTCTAATTCTCATATGTACCTATACAATAGCAAGTATTTTTCTTTCTTTATTAAAAGGTGGTGAGCCCATTAAAATGTATGAATTAACACCCAAACAGGCACAAAAAATTGTAAATAAAATGATGAAGGATATTCCATATAATATTAATATTATGGATAAAACCGGCATTATCATTGGCAGTGGCAATAAAGAAAGAATCGGCACGCTCCACCATGGTGCAGTTGCTGCCATCAAACAAAAAAGAATCGTTCCTATTGAAAAGGATGAAGAATTCGTCAAGAAAGGAATTAATCTGCCTATTGAATGGAATGAGTCTATATTAGGAGTAGTTGGTATTAGCGGCGAGATAAAGGAAACCAGTCCTTTCGGAAAACTAGTTAAATCAACCGTTCTGCTATTAATCGAACAGAGTATTGCTTCGGAAAAAGAAAATAGGAGAAAGAATGTAAAACAGGAATTTTTCAACTTATTAATAGATCCAAATACTATTTATACAAAAGATTTAATAGACCAAGCATCATCCTATAATGTTCAGTTAAATAAACCAAGCCAACTAGTCTATATAGAATTTCAGAAAAACGTTGATGAGACTATAGTAAAAGATTTCCCTTTCTTTCAGCCCTATCAAAATACACTATGTGTGGTTGTTCAAGAGCCAAACAACATGGAAGAGCTGCGAGATAATCTAGCTAAATATCAAGATATCTTTGTTTCCGTCAGCAAAATAAATGATAAAATTGCTGAAGGTTTTCTTCAGACAAAATTGGCATTAAAAGTATTAAAAGGATTGTTTCTTCATCAGAAAATCATTTTTTATGCTGATTGTGAGTTTATTGCTGACTTATCATATTCTTTGCAAAAAATAAAAAAAACAGCGCTTCAATCAGACTTGTTGGAAACAAATGATGAACTTATCAAGACACTCCAAGCTTACCTTAACTGTAATATGAATATGAATGAAACAGCCAGCCAGCTGATTGTGCATAGAAATACATTAAATTATCGATTAAATCGAATTTATAAAATTACAGGGAAAGATCCTAAAAATATATTGGATCTTTTAGAACTAATCTTTATGTTAATTAGTCGTATCAAATGAAGAAGCTGCTCCTAAGTCAAAGGAACAGCTTCCACAAAAAACATGACATCAGCAATGCTATTTTAATAGTCTCGCAATACTTTCTGCCGTTCTTGCAACATTTTCTTTTCCTTGAGCCAGCAAAGTGTCAATCGAATCTGCTCCAGGGACAATCCCAAAAATAGCATCGAAACCTTCTTCGTACAAAACTTCCACATCCTGACCAATACACCCTGCCAGTGCGATTACTTTAATGTCACGGTTCACACTTTTAGCCGCTTGTGAAACTCCATATGGGGCTTTGCCAAACTTTGTTTGAAAATCAATGCCGCCTTCTCCTGTAAAACAATAATCTACTGCTTTTAACTTTTCCTTTAAATTGGTATATTCAATTACGATATCTATTCCTTTCTTCATCGTTGAATGAGTGAAAGCAAGTAAACCTGCCCCAAGGCCACCTGCAGCGCCTGCACCAGGTGTATCTACTATATCGATTCTAAGATACTCTTTCACCTTGTTAGCGTAGTGACGTAGGTTTCTATCTAAAATTTGGACCATCTCTGGAGTAGCACCCTTTTGGGGACCAAAGACAACCGATGCTCCATTTTCTCCACACAATGGGTTTGTGACATCCGATGCCACCAATATATGCACATTTTTCAACTGTGGGATAACATGAGAACAATCAATTGTATTAAGTTCATTTAAATAACCGCCGCCAAACAACAATTCATTTCCATCTTTATCTAAAAATTTATAGCCAAGCGCAGCGGCCATACCCGTTCCGCCATCATTTGTTGCGCTCCCGCCAATCCCCAATATAATATCTGTAATGCCTTGCTCTATACATTCCCTTATTAATTCCCCTGTTCCAAAAGTTGTGGTAATAAGGGGATTTTTTGTTTCTTTGTTAACATGATGGATTCCGCTTGCAGATGCCATTTCAATGACAGCAGTCTTACCGTCTCCTAAAATACCATACTGTGCTAAAACTGGTGTATGAAGGGGTCCTGTAACTTCCTTTATAACTAGTGTACCGCCTGTAGCGTCTACTAGTGATTGAACCGTCCCCTCTCCGCCATCTGCCATTGGAACATGGATACATTCTGCATCAGGGATTGCTCTTTTTATCCCTGCTTCCATAGCAACACATACTTCTTTTGCTGTCATACTTTCTTTAAATGAATCAGGAGCTAATAAAAATGTTTTCCCCATTGCTTCCACCTCTTTTTATAAAATAAATCCGTATAGGATAATTGCTACAATAGTCATGGTTAAGCCAACAATACTTTCATAACCTGCCACTTTCATTCTGTCTGCCATACTCATATTCATAGCGTTGCGAGTAACATGAAAATAAGTTCCATGTGGTAAGTGGTCAATCACCGTAGCGCCAGTATGTGTCATCACTGCTGCAGCTATAGGTGCTACGCCAGTATTCAAGATTGCTTCTGAGAATGAACCAGTTGCCAAAATAACCCCTGTTGAAGTAGATGCTGTAGCGGCTGCCATTAAAGTTCCTGCAATTGGAGCAAGGAATGTGCCAGAAATGCCAGATGATTCTACTAAGGCAACTACTTGTGAAGGCAAGTCTGAAGCAGTAATCAATCCACCAATAGCACCTGCACCAATAATAATTAAAATGGTTGGTGTCATTCTATTTAAGCCAGCTGTACAATAATCCAGCAGCTTTTCTTTTTTCCCTAACGCCAGCGTACCGACAACTGCCGCAAAAGGCAAAATAAACAAGGAGTCAATGTTCAATTTTGTAAGTACATCTATTCCAAGCAATGCTCCTATTGGACTAATCATCAATAGAACAATAGCAATAATTGGTGTTATTAAAGCTTTAGATAAAGACGGCAGATTGGAGGTGTTTGCATTTTCAAGTTCTTCTGCCTCCTTATCTGTCACTTTCGTTCCTTTATACTTAATTAGCGATGCAAGGACTACTGTGACAATTACACCAAAAATAGCTGGAATTAGTCCCCCTATCATTACCTGATTAACATGAAGCTCAAATCCGCCTGCAGCAGCAATTGTATTAGGATTTGGAGATATAATATTTCCTGCTTTTCCTCCTCCGGATAAAGCGACTAAGACGGCAATCTTAGAATAACCCATTTTGTTTGCCACAGACAGAGCAATTGGTGCAACAATTAATACCGCTACGGGAATGAATACTCCTACTGCTGTAATAATCATCGTTGCTAATGCTAAAGATAACATCGCCTTTGTCCCACCGAGTTTATCAACAATAAACTTGGCAATTGTTTCTGCTGCCCCAGATTCCATCATGACACCAGCAAAAACCCCTGCAGCAATAATACGGATAACTGTTCCTTGAACACTTTGTGTCCCTGACACTAAAATCGTAATTGTCTCTGAAAAATTAGCACCACCAATAAATGCTCCAACAATCGCCCCCAAAATAAGGGAATAAGTTGGGGCTAACTTAAACAAAATTAAAATGATTGCCAGCGCCAAACCACATAAAGCTCCAATCCAACTAATTTCTAACCCAGCTGCCATAAATAATCCTCCTAATCTATTAATCTTGACAATAACGGTCTATTACATTCGAATCTCTCCAAAAATCATCCTTTGTTCTGCCCTTGTTTGGTAATATTACTAAAATTGGTGTATACCCCTTATAAACCAATTGCAAATAGAACCGTTTGAATACGGTTTCATTTTATTGTATTGTAAGCCCTTTAACAATTGATAAACCAACCAAATTTCCTTGTTCATTTGCACAAAAACTAAGTTAAAAATATATAAACAGTTTCTTTATCACCCTTATAAAAAGAAGAATTTTCTTCATGCAACATTACAATCTATCATGACTACTCGCTCGCTTACACTAAAATAATGTCAAAAAATCTTCCCTCCTACTAGAAAAATAAAAGAGAATATACTAAAGTTAGGAATATATAAAATTTTATCAATATTAAAATCATTCTTCCTTTAAGCGGTTCCTGCTATGATGCTCTATAGAGAAACTGAAGAACACATTTCATAAACCTCTCCATAGTTCGTTTTTTACCATATTATTTCCTCTACAAACGACAAATTTATATTTTTTTTGCCAAAATCCGCACATTCTATTGAATTATTTAAAAATGATATGTATAATAACCAATATCAATAAGTTTGGCAGGTGATTTATCATCGATGCAAATGAAATGAAAAGATTTCTATCTCAGGTATACAATAAGATTTCAAAAGATTTGTTTGGTGCTGGAACGACATTATTGAAGGTAACGATTGATCAGAATGTGATTACACTTCAAGCGAAGCATCCACGTGCCCCTCGATCTGCTGCTCTCGAAGGAGAAGTACCGAGCCTTAAACAAGAGGTTGACTTTCATCTGTCCTTACTTTTTAAGAAAAAGCTAAAAGAACAACTAGAAGAAACGACAAATTGGAATATTGAAGCGATTCTTAGGGATTATGATTCTTTCACACAGCTTGCTTTTACAAACATTGTATTAACTAAACATTAATCTTGGATTTCTTCTTGGATTTATCTAAGCAGAACGCCACTATATACAAAAGATAAGTTTAATCTTTGTTTACAAAGAAAAGACAATCTTAAGTAGAAGGATAATTCTATTTAAGCTTGTCTTTTTTTATTATTTATAGCTTACGAGAAAGATCGTTTCCTAAAGCCTAAAAAACTAAATCATTCGGAGGGTTCTAAAATGAAAATGAAAAAATTAGTTAGTGCAGTAGCCGCATCATCCTTTTTATTATTAGCAGCATGCAGTTCCGATGACACATCAAACAGTAAAGAAAAAAAAGAAAAGCTAGTTGTTTCCACTTGGGGTTTTAATGAAGATTTCTTCCGCAGTGAAATTTATGCCCCATTCGAAAAAGAGAACAATGTAGAAATCGTTTTAGATACAGGTAATAACGCAGACCGCTTAAACAAAGTGAGACAAGGAAATTCAGATGTTGACGTCATCTTTTTATCCGACTATTACGCCCAGCAAGGAATTGAAGATAAAGTTTTCGAAACGATTGATCGCAGCAAGCTGACTAATCTAGACAATATTTATGAAACGGCAAAAGCTCCACTTGGTGAAGAGTATGGACCTGCCTACACTATAGCGCAATTTGGAATTGCTTATAATCCAGATGAAGTAGCAAAACCCGTTACTTCTTGGAAAGACCTATGGAGTGCAGATTTAAAGGGAAAAATTACAATCCCGAGCATTACCTCTACAACAGGCCCAATGATGGTAGACGTGGCTTCTTTAGTTAGCGGTGAACAAACTTTTAGCGAAGATAAAGCCTTTAAACAATTAAAATCCTTAATGCCAAGCGTTGTAAAAGAATATGGTCAAACTTCTGAATATGTAAATATGTTTGCTCAAGGAGAAATTGCCGCTGGGCCAATCATGGAAATGTACTTTGCTGATTTAAAAGAAGCAGTTCCTAATGCTGAATTTATTACACCTGCTGAAGGTGGATATGCCGTTATGAATACAGTAAACATCGTAAAAGGTTCAGACCAAAAAGAACTATCAGAAAAATTCATCAACTATATTTTAGGAAAAGAAGCACAAGAAAAATCAGCTAAAAATAAAGTAGATTCACCAGTTAATACGCAAGTCAAATTAACAGAAGAAGAAGCACAAGGGTTAACATATGGCGAAAAGGTAATCACTAGCTTGCACACATTAGATATGAAATTTATCAACGATAACTTAAAGGGCTGGATTGATCGCTGGAACCGCGAGCTAGTTCAATAATGGAAAAGAGGGTCATCATGAAAGAGAAGCTGATATTAGATGTAGACACTGGCATTGATGATGCAATTGGTATTCTACTAGCCGTGAAAAGCAAAGCATTTGATATTCTAGGGATTACAACTGTTAATGGCAATGTCTCCCTGGACCAAGCAACAACAAACACATGCAAAATACTAGATTTAGTAAAAGCAGATCATATTCCAGTAATAAAAGGAGCTGCCACCCCCCTCGTACGGGCACCATTCTTCGAACATCGCATACATGGAGAAGATGGTTTAGGCGGAGCACTAAAGGAGACAGCTGTCACTCATCCAGTGAGTGATGGCTTCGCTCCCGACTTTTTAATCAATTCCATTTTAAGCTTTTCGGGCGAAGTAACATTAGTGTTTACTGGCCCCTTAACCAATTTAGCCTTAGCCGTGAAAAAATGTCCGCAAATTACGAATCATGTGAAAGAAGTTATTTTTATGGGTGGGGTTGTAAAAGGTCCAGGTAATGTAACGCCAACTGCTGAATTTAACAGCTATGTCGATCCCGAAGCAGTAAAAATCGTCTTACATGCAGGCTTTCCTGCTATCACGCAAGTCGGATTAGATGTAACAAGAAAAGCATTATTAACGAAAGATCATCTTCATTTAATAACGGATAAATCTTTACAAGATTATATTGCTCAAAGTACAAATGACTATCAACAAAAATATTTTAACCGGTACGGAGTCCATGCTTGCGCTATGCATGACCCACTCGCTGTAGGAATTGCCCTCAATAAAGGCCTAGTACAAACAGAAAAGTATTTTATCGATGTTGAAACAAGAAGTGAATTATGTGATGGTCAGCTCGTCTGTGATTTTCAAAATCGTCTACAAAGAGAAGCAAATTTACATATTTCCTTACAAGTAGATGCTGATGCCTTCTTCCAGATGTTTATTGACATTTTGAATGGTCACTTTGAGGAAAGGGAGTGACGTCTTGAAGAAACGATATTTATATTTACTTTTACTGCCAGGAGTATTATTTTTAACAATATTTTTAGTAATACCCATTCTTTCAATGATGGGGACAACCTTTAATGACGGAGGATCCTTTAGTTTGCAAGGATATATCGACTTTTTTAAAGATAAATACTTTATCGATATCCTTCTTACTACTTTACGCGTTAGTTTACTCACAACTTTTATCTGTATTTTAATTGGATTTCCCGTTTCCTATTATATCGCGAAGCTTCCTAGCAAAAGAAAAGCGGTTCTCCTGTTATTCACGATTTTTCCATTGCTGACAAGTCCCGTTGTTCGTTCCTTTAGCTGGATGATTATTATTGGGAAAAATGGTGTGTTAAATAAAACGTTATTGAGTCTAGGGCTTATTCAAGAACCTTTAAATATTTTATATACGCCTAATGCAATTATTATCGGTTTAGTTCACCTTTTTCTTCCATTAATTATCGTAACGCTTGTTGGTGTAATGGAGAATATCGACAATGATTTACTGCGCGCAGCAGAAAGTCTTGGTGCTTCCAAAATGGCATCCTTTATGAAAATCATTGTGCCATTATGTGTTCCCGGCCTTGTGATTGGAAGTATTTTAGTATTTGTGGGCAGCTTTACCGCATATACTACACCTGCTTTGCTCGGTGGAAAACAACGGGTTATTTCCACTTTTCTTTATCAAAATGCAATTACCTTAAATGATTGGAAACTTGCCTCTATTGTGGCAACTATAATGATTATTTGTACCTTTATCATTATTTCGATCATGAATGGTGTTGCGAAAAAACTAAATCCAAAGGGGTAAACGTGTATGCAGGAAAAACATAGAGGATTGGCCCTGTTTACGATCCTTGTTTTTATTTTTTTACTTGGGCCGCTTGTAATAATATCGATTACCTCTTTTGAGAGTGGAAGTATTCTGAAATTCCCTCCAGAAGAGTTTTCCCTTAGATGGTATGAGAATATTTTTAAAGTGGAAATGTTTTTAAGCACCTTTAAAACATCCATTATTGTATCCATAGCAGGAAACATTTTAGCATTACTACTTGGTGTACCAGCAGCCTATGCGCTTAGCCGCTTTAACTTTGCTGGCAAAGGGATCATTAATGCTATCTTCGTTTCTCCGATTCTTATTCCAGGAATCGTTCTAGGTTTCTCGTTTTTGCGCTATATTGTTGTGACCTATAACCTTCCTATTTATTTATCCTTATTTATCGGTCATACAGTCATCATGCTGCCATTTATTATTCGCGTCATTTCTTCTAGTCTGGCAAACTTTGATTTTTCCATAGAAGAAGCGGCACTTAGTCTTGGTGCGAATCGAATTGGTACATTCTTTCGTGTTGTATTGCCAAACATTAAATCTGGCATTATCGCCGCTGTCATGATTGCTTTTTTAGAGTCCTTCAACAATGTGGATATTTCGGTTTATATGACTGGACCCGGTGTCAGTACGTTCCCTATTCAAATGCTGCTTTATGTAGAGAATTATTTTGATCCTACTGTTGCAGCCATCTCTGTTCTATTAATGTTCTTAACTGCTATCTTTATGTTTGTAGTGGAAAGATTAATGGGATTGTCTTATTTCACGAAAAGATAATGGAGGATAAAAATGGCTTTATTTACTTTAGAAAATGTATCCGTAGCATATGAAAAGAAAAATATATTAGAAGATTTTAATTTAAGTATTGAAAAAGGACAGCTTGTTTCCCTGTTAGGTCCAAGCGGCTGTGGAAAAACAACGACATTGCGCTTAATTGCAGGATTTTTAGAAGCAAGTAAAGGAAAATTTATTTTTGAAGGTAAAGATTATACAAAGGTTCCTGTGAACAAACGAAATTTCGGCTTTGTTTTTCAAAACTATGCGCTCTTTCCTCACCTATCTATTTTTGACAATATTGCATTTGGCTTGCGATTACGAAAAATCAACAAAAAGGAAATCGAGAAACGCGTTTTAAATATGCTGGAGATCGTTAACTTAAGGGGATTTGAACAACGATTTCCCAGCGAGCTATCTGGTGGTCAAAGACAACGTGTGGCAATCGCAAGAGCTTTAGTAATCGAACCTGATATTCTATTATTTGATGAACCACTAAGTAACCTTGATGCAAACCTTAGGGTCAATATGAGAGTAGAGATTCGCAGAATTCAGCAAGAACTAGGAATCACTACTGTTTACGTCTCCCATGACCAAGAAGAATGCTTCTCGATTTCAGATCAAGTTGCCATTATGAATAAAGGAGTCATTGAACAGTTGAGCGACCCAGCGACCATTTATCAATATCCCGAAACAAAGTTCGTTGCTGACTTTATCGGCTTTAAAAACTTCATTTCTTTTGATAAACGGACAGATCACAAGGATCATATCGAACTTGAAAAGGCTGGATTGATCTTCAAGGTTGATCGACATGCACATATGGAAAATCGCAATAAAAAAGTTGGCGCCATTCGTCCCGATGATTTTATGATGGAGCCAAGCATAGATGCTATCCCAACGAATGGAATGAAGGGAATCATTAAAATTACGACATTCCTTGGCAGAAGCTATCAATATGTGGTAGAAACAGCCCTCGGTGATTTCACGATTAATAAAGAAATGGTTCAGCCATTTAAAAACGGACAAGAAGTAACGGTAATTATTCCACAGAATCAAATGGTACTAGTGGAATAGAGGAGGGTTTTTCGTGCAAGTAGATACACTCGTTTTGAACGGAATTGTGTTTAATAGTTATTTTAAACAATTTAGAAAAGAAAATATCGCGATTAAAGATGGAAAGTTCTTTTATATCGGAAAAAAGGGAAGAGAATTTTTCCAAGCAAAAGAGACGGTTGACGCTGATGGAAATTATATCATTCCAGGCTTAATTGATATTCACTTGCATATTGAAAGTACGATGGTTACACCTGCAACCTTTTCCTATGGATTAATAAAGAATGGAGTAACAACTATCGTTCCAGAACCCCATGAAATGGCCAATGTTTTTGGAATTGCCGGGGTAAAAGAAATGATTAAGGCAAGCAAAAATGAAGTGGTCGATATGTTTTATGGCATTCCGAGCTCTGTTCCCGCTACTGCAATGGAAACAACCGGCGGCGCAATTGAAATAGAGGATATCGAAGAATTGCTGCAGACAGAGTCCATCAAATGCCTAGGCGAAATCATGAATTACTATGATGTTCTCACAAAGCCAGATTGCAAAACCAATCAAATTCTCGACTTTGTTCGCAGCAACTATCCTGAACTAATAATTGAAGGCCATGTTCCTAAGCTATTAGATGATGAGTTACAAGGAATTGCTTTTGCTGGCGTCGGCTCCGATCATACCCACCAGACAGTGGAAGGAATGATGGAAAGAATTGCAATTGGCATGTTTTTAGAAATTCAAGAAAAATCGATGACAAAAGAAGTGATCGACTATCTTAGTGCAAATCCAGTTAAAGAACATTTTTGTTTTGTGACAGATGATGTAATGGCAGATTCTTTTCAAAGAAGAGGCCACTTAAATGTCTTGCTAAAGAAAGCTATTGCTATGGGAATGTCCATGGAGGACGCCATTTATGCTTGCACCTATACTCCTGCACAGCGGATGAGAATGTATGATAGAGGCGTTATCGCCCCAAGTAAAATAGCTGATTTTGTAATGGTGAGTAATGTCGCAGACTTTTCCATTGATGCTGTATATAAAATCGGCCAAAAAGTTTTTGACCGAGACCTCCCTTATGTGCAAAGAGCGGTCTCCAAACAATTCCCTGCCTCTTTCTATGAAAGTGTAAAGCTTGCTCCCTTAAAAGCAGAGGATTTTGAAGTACCTATCGAAACAAAGAAAAAAAGGGTGACTGTCCGTACGATTCATGTACAAAATGGCTCTACTTTTACAGAAGAAAGACAAGATACACTTGCAGTGGAAGAAGGCAAACTACAATGGATGAATAGTGCTTATTGTTTAGTGAAAACATTTGAACGCTATGGGAAAAATAACAATCAAGCACATGGCTTAATTGGCGGAGATATTTTAAAAAAGGGTGCTGTTGCCACCACCTACTCCCATGATAATCACAACTTATTAGTAGTCGGAAAAAACAAAGCAGATATGCAGCTCGCTGCAAATGAAGTCATCAAAAACCAAGGCGGCATCTGCTGTGTCTATAATGGAAAAATCCTCTCCATGGTGCCACTACCAGTTGGAGGCATTCTATCGGAAGAACCTTTAGAAGTAATAGCATCACAGGTAGAAGAATTAACAGATGCTTTAAAGTCATTAGGTTACGAACATTATAATGTAATCATGTCATTAAGCACCCTGTCCCTGCCAGTAAGCCCAGCCCTAAAAATAACAGACCACGGCTTAATTGCAGTAAACGAAGGCAAAGTTGTTTCCTTTGAAGTATAAGGACATTTCTTGTGATGTCATTTTTGGCGAAGGAAAAACTTTTCTGTTTTAACCCCTTGATAGAACGTACAAGAGAGAGTTCTCACAATTTGCTTTGTGGGGATTCTCTTTTTTTATTTGCAGTTTGTGAAACTGTAAGGATCTTCTTTTAATAGATGATAAGTATGGGACATTTCTCCACTTCTATTTTTGAGGAAGCAGAAGAACGTCTCTATGTTTCCCACCAAGAACTTGCTATAATGGAAGTAAAGTTAAAGATTACTTAAATTATACATGTATTGGTGATGATTATATGAACAGGATATTATGGGCTACTTTTATTTTTGTTGTGTTATTTGCGGGACTGGCAATAGGCAGTTCACTGGAAGTGTTAAATCCAACCACCATCAATGGCATTTTCTCCATCCTTCTTTCTGTTTTTATTATGTTTCTTTTAGATAGCTTCTTGCATCTGCTGTCTAATAGTGAAACAAGCTGGAAAAAGAAGCATTATAAAAGTTTGTTAGAATGGGTTGATGATGGAGGAAACGGCGGCAGAAGACTGGAACAAAATCTTTTGAAAGACATTAAACCGAAGTATAATCTTTTAGACAACCTTGAGCTTATCAAACAGGCATTCACTAAACTCGAGAAGGAAAAAAGAGAACTCTTACTAGCTTACTTTAAGGCACAAAGAAACTCAGTTTCCCTTCCTGCCACCATTATGGCCATTTTTTCTACTCTATTCGCTGGCATCCTGTTGTATTTCATTCAACACCCAGGGATATTCCGTATAGAAATTAGCGTCAATGCTGACTTTGCTTTCATTGTACAGCTATTTACTTGGATTTTCTTTTTTATCATTGTAATGTATCACCTTGTCAAAATGAATAAAAGAGCATCCACCAAAAATGAACTATTTATCGAAATATTGGAGAAACTAAAGGACTGATTGTGAGAACGGGGGAAATATGGATACTATTACACATACTTTATTTGGTATAGGAATCTATAAAAGTGTTAATAAAGAAAAAATGACTAGAAAAGAAAAATATGCCCTGCTTGTTACATCCATAGGCGCTAGCCAAATCCCTGATATTGATGTTATCTCCCAGCTCTGGGACACTACAGGACAGTATCAGATGTGGCATAGAGGCATTACCCATTCTATTTTTCTAGCTCCTATATGGGCTTTAATCTTTTACATGATCAGCCGTTTTGCTTTTAAAATAAAAGGATTTCAATCATTCTATATTGCCCTTCTCGCCGTTTTCATCCACAATACTAGTGATGTATTCAACGCATGGGGAACAGGTTATCTCGAACCATTTTCATCTGTTCGTTTAACTTTCGGAACAGTTCCGATTGTGGATTTGGTGATATGGTTTATCTTTTTACTAACCTTTATTGGTTCCAAAGTTTATCCTAAAGTAAATCCTCATGTATTATTCCGTATTGGCTGGATTCTAATTGCACTTCATGTCGCTATCCAATCTCTTCAGGGTGCTATTTTATTCCAAAACTATAAAACGGATTATCAGGATGTCGCGCTGTCTGCCAGCTTTATCCCTTGGCATTTTACCATTATCGGAAAAAATGCTGATACGGTCGATATCATTAATGATTCCCTTCTAACAAAAGCTAAATTTGTGGACAGACTTACTTCAAGCGATGAAGTGGACCTTGATTACCTATTTGCAGAAAATCCTGCAGCTGCAACATTATACAGATGGTCGCCATTTGTAGTTGTAGTAGATGACGACAATAGAATCGGCATTTATGATCCACGCTTTTACCGAAATGGAGAATCTTTTTTAGGAGAGTATTTAGATAAATAATCTTATCCTATGACAGCTATCAAAATAGTACTATGCTAGACCAGGAAAAAGACCAATTGGCGGGATTTCCCACGATTGGTCTTTTTGTTCATAATCCACACAGTATGTGTTTTTCTACTCTGCTTTCGTTACATTTTCCTTATCGTTTTTTGCATATACTTGCACTTCTACTAACCCATTAGCCCAGTTCCCATTACTATTATCATTCACACGCTTTATTGCAGATACTGATAGACGAACGTACCTAAATTTGCCTTTTAAAGGGGTTGATTTAAACCCTGCCCATGTATTTTGGGACTCATCCGCTATTTCAACCCAATTCTCATTATTATTAGAACCATACACCTTGTATTGATAATACATTTCCGATCCATTATATAATCGAAATGCAATATCTATTCTAGAAAGGTCATACGCTTCTTCTAAATCGACAGTATAATCAAATGGGGCATTACCTGGGCGATACCAATGTGTATTATCTCCTGAGGTCCTTAAATTAAAATCATATCCATCATTCGCTAATTCAATTGGTCTTTCAAGGTCTTCTTCATTTGAACCATATGCTGTTTTCCCCTGTGAAACTAATGATATTCCTTCTGGCAAGCTGATATTTCCATCTTCCACATTCACTTTCCAGCCAGTGGCGTATTTCATGGACGCAGTATGATTTTCTCTGTCAATCGTTAACGGCAGCCACACATATCTAGAATCGCCCAGTTGCTTCGAATTCCAACGATCTCCCATATATACATATTGTTTTGTTCCATCTTGCTTAGTGATCGTCATAATATTGGTAGATTGACTATAATACGTACTATTGTTCCCAAGTGCAGCATGCTCTAAGATAAGTCCATCGCTTCCTTTTAGCGGTGTCCATCCATCGGGATTTGTTATATCGTTTGTATATCCTACCGTTGACTGATTTGGCAGCCATCCAGATTGACCGGATGTCACTAGGTAATATCCGTCATTCTCCACATGAACGATGGCAGGAGCTTCTCGGCCAACTCCTTCATAGAAGTTATAGGATTCAAAGACTGGATCTTTGCTATCTGATGATGAAAATGGATATGTTGTAAAGTCTACATCATCAAAACGGTCATTTAATCGGTGGATTCTCATCGAATGTCCTTCAGAAGAAATCAAGTATGCGGTATCTCCTTCTTGAAATACAGTGAAATCTCTCGAAACATAACCATATTTCTGTGGATCGTTTTGTTCAGAGACTGGTATTTGCTCCCTATCTCCAGCTTTAAAATATTCTTCATCTGTATACCATCCATTATTATTTCTCCAGTTTCTTTCGGTTCCTCCCGGACGCCAATGTCCTTGAAATACATAGGGGCCTTCAGGTTTATCAGCTGTTGCCACCATTATTTGACTGGAGGAATAGCCACTTCCATCCTCCCAGTGTCCCCATAATACATATTTCTTTGTTTTTTCGTTATAAAGGAGCTTTGGCCGTTCCACCTTGCTATACTGTAATCCTAATTCAGCACCAGGTACTGTTTCCGAAAATTGGTCCAAGATATTTCCTTCATTTTGCCAATTCACCAAATCTCTTGATGAATATAAGCTCACTGCAAAAAAGTTTGCGCTATTGTGTATTTTATTCTCTCCAACCCAATAATAGATTGGTTTACCATCCGGGGCTGTTTGTTGTAAGAAGCCTCCCCCATGTGCCTGAATATGATTTCCTTCTGTATCCAACCATGTATCTCCTACAGGGATTCCAAGTTCCGAATAATCAACTGTTTCTCGAACGTGCGCTGCATATTGAAAAGCTTGCTCTATTTGTGCTTTAGCCCTATTTATGTCTTGAATGGTTATTTGCTCTTGTGCAAGGAGTGCTTCAGCATTTGTTAAAGCTCGAGTTATATTATTCCAAGTGCTTACCGTAAAGGTTCCCTTCTCTGTATCCTTATATTCATTATAAATTTCTGCTAGGCTTTCTTTTACACTTGCTAGATAACTCGTTTCAATTTCTTCCTCTGTTAGAGCTCTTGAATAAATTTTCACATCATCAATTAATCCTTGAAAGTACTCTCCATTGCCCCAATTCGCTTTTCCTAATTGAATAATTCCTCCAGTCTCCGATAAAATATCTTTTAGTTTATACGTACTCTCCTTCGTATCCTGCTGTATACCATCTACAAAAATAGTTGTTCTATTTTTGTTCACTACTAAATCAATATGTTTCCAAGAAGTACTGGATGGGGCACTTAGATTATTCCCTGGTCGAGCACCTTTATTATAGTATCGTTCTACTATAACATCACTGGTTTTATCCATTATCCCTAAATAACGCTCCTGTTGGTAAGATTGTGTTTTTTCATCGCTGGAAGCATAAAATACCCAACCATTTCCTCCTTCCGGTTTGCTATTATAAGAAATAGTTATTTCGTCTTTACTTTTTAATAATGGCTTACCGTTTTTCTTTTTGACTTGAAGCCAAAAGGTTTCACTCAGCTTTGCTGCTTTTCCACGTGGGGCATCTACATAAACAGGATTCCCTTGAACTTCAGCCTTTGCTCCTGAACCAACAATCCCATTCACCGGATCATCAAAATGAAAGCTTGCTATCAATGCATCATCAATGGAATTCTCCTTTGCTAATACTTCTTGTCCAATAAAGTACTGAGAAAAAAGTGTAATGAAAGTCAGAGCGGCAATCTTCATCAAATTATTTGAGTTAATTATCATTGTTCCCTCCTTTGGACTTATAAAGAACTTTAGTTTTATAAAAAGTCGTTTACTAACATGATCACTTAGTCTTTGCTAAGTTTGGGCAAATCTGTTAATGTAATCGACTCTCCAACCTTACCTTCTGATTCAAAAACAATAATTTCATTAATACCTTGCTTTAAGAGAGGACCTGGAATATAAAGACGCTGCTGCGGTCCTTTTTCCCAGAATCGACCTATATTGAACCCATTGACGGTTATAAAGCCTTTCCCCCATCCTTCTAAATCAATAAATGTATCTCCTATAGTCGAAGCATTAAATGTAAACTGATAGAAAGCTGGCTGCCCGGATTGCCAGGTTGCTTCAAAGTCTAATTTATTCAGATTATCCATGGGTAAAGAATAGATATCCCATTCACTTTGAAAAGCTCCATTGATGATTACCCCATCCCGAATTCCTTTTTCTTGATGATTCATTTTTACGGAATAATTGACTCTCCCCATATTTTCCACTAGAATGCCTAATTGATTTTTTGGTTCTGTTAATTCAAATTCTAATTTCTGTCCTATTTCTAAATCATATTGCGTGGCTATATGGTTCTCATTAATAAAAATTTGTGCTCGATCCATACATTCAATCAAGCGAAAATCTTCAATTGGACGTGCCTTACCAATTTGACTTTGATAATAAATATATCCAGTCCCTTGATTCAACTCCTCCATTGTCAGTGGATAGTTATGATGGAACCTCTTGCTCAATTTATCAAGGTTATGGAATAAGGATGTTTTAGCCCGTACCTTTAATTCACCATAAGCAATTTTTTCTATTTCTGTTGAAAAACGCACTTCAGGTATAGTGGTAAATTTTGCAATTACTTCTTGAAATTTACGATACTTCGGTGTAATATCGCCCCATTCTGTAAGTAATGCATCATAATCATAACTTGTCACATCTGGCGCCAATTTCTCATAATAATTGGCACCACTTGTAAAGCCAAAGTTTGTCCCCCCATGGAACATATAAATATTCACTGATCCTTCTTCTAAAATATCGGCTAATTCGTGTGCAGATTCCTCTGCATCTGTCGTATGATGAATGACATCTCCCCATGCATCAAACCAACCAATCCAGAATTCCATCACCATTAGTGGTTTTTTTGTGCCATGAAATGCTCTAAGTCGTTTAAAATGTTCCTTCACTTTTGACCCACAGTTAATAGTTGGTAAAGCCGTTTCCGGGATAGAACCATTTTCTAACATATCTCCCCATGGTCCGTCAGAGGTGACGAACGGAACATTTACGCCATGACTCTTCATCATGTCCGCCATTCTCTCCATATAATTTTTATCATTGGCATATCCACCGTATTCATTTTCTACCTGCATCAAAATGATAGGGCCGCCATTTGTAATTTGCAAATCTACAACTTGAGGAAAAAGATGCGCAAAATAACTACTAATTTTTTCCATAAATTTCGGATTCTCAAAACGAACTTTCACACTTGGATCTTTAATCAGCCAGTACGGTAATCCCCCAAATTCCCATTCTGCACAAATATATGGAGCTGGACGAAGAATCACATACAAGCCTAAATCACCAGCTAGTTGAATAAATTTACGTACATCCAATCTTTTTTCAAAATCGTATATTCCTTGATGCGGCTCATGTAAATTCCAAGGAACATAAGTTTCTACCGTATTACAGCCCAATGCTTTTAATTTTTCCAAGCGGTCTAACCAGTACTCTGGAACCACCCGAAAATAATGGATGGCACCTGATATAATTTTGAATGGCTGATTATCTAGATAAAAATCATCCTTTATTTCAAACCTCTTCATTTTTATACTCCTCTCTATTTAAGTAGTAAAATATTGTATTTGCCCTTTTGTACTTCTCTATTTCTTTTTGCAAATAGGAGGGAATATCTAAAAACACACAGTGACCAAGATGCAGGAGATGTTTCTTCATGGATTCTCTGCCAAGCAAAAAGTGATTTGATTCTAGTTGATTTTCAATCATCTAGTAAACTGACTTGTGACTGGTGTGGCAGGCATGATAGAGCTGCGGCAATTGCTGTTTGTAGGTTACTTAAAATGGTAGAGTTAATAGGGAATTCAGAAGAACCACCTTAAAAACTATTAACTGTTTTAACAGAGTAAGGCTGTAATTTTGCTAGAAATGCAGACTGTTCAGCAGTTTATAGAATTTAAGATGACAATGATATGCAGACATTCCATGTTGCTACTTTCTAATTAATATTGCCCCGTGAGCATTTACTATTTGTTTTTCCAAGCAGGTATCCTTATTCCCCCATAAATCTCTCACTACTTTATTCGCTCCAATAAATCTATTAGATAGCTCACTAGGAATCTCAAGATTAGAGTCACCCACATTAAAGAGGGCAATATATTCATTATGTTCACTTCGTCCTTCCCAAACGATCCAGTTATCATCTCGATAAGCTTGTCGACGATATGTCAGCGTTCGATACATATCTAGTACTTCTTCATTTGTAAATAAGCTTAGAGTAAAATCATCAATATCCGGCAATGTTCCACCATACATTAATGGGGATTGGAAAATGGTCCATAAGGTCATCAACAAATACTGTTCGTTCTTTGTAAACCTTGTCCAGTTATCTCCCCCTCCTCCATCCACAGCCCGAATCCCAATATGGCCCAATGGCAACATATCGCAATCTGGCCAATTTCCCGGGCGAACATAGGAAACCCACTCAGCTGCTCGATCAAACATTCGATATAACGCATCCCAATGATCCCAGAAATCATCCGTTAATCTCCACATATTGGCGTGATCCTGCAAAAATGTTCCATTTTTCAACTGTGCAGGACCAGGAGATAAAGAAAGAACAATCGGTCGCTTGGTTTTATCAATCGCTTTACGAATTGCTGCAATTTCTTTTTTATGGGCATCATCATATAATCTTGAATAAGCGATATCATCCACTTTAATGAAATCTACACCCCATGAAGCATAAAGCTCTATTAGCGAATCATAGTACAGCTGACCTTCTGGCAAATCAACGTTTACGCCATACATATCCGAATTCCAAGGACAAATATTATTCAACGCAATATCTCTGGCTCGTTTATCCGTTCCTTTAATAGCCGTATTTTGATGAACAGCCTGTCTAGGAATTCCCCGCATGATATGAATGCCAAACTTCAATCCTAATTGATGAATATATTCCCCCAAAGCTTTAAAACCTTGTCCATTACTAGAGGAAGGAAAGCGATTCTCTGCCGGAATTAATCTAGAATAGTCATCCATATTCAAAGGGAAAAATTGATTATATCTAGTCGATTTGGCAGCTGGCTCTGCCCATTGAATATCTACTACAATATACTCCCATCCATATGATTTAAGATGCTTGCTCATAAATAAAGCATGCTCTCTCACTTCTTCTTCTCTAACAGACGCACCATAACAATCCCAGCTGTTCCACCCCATAGGTGGAGTCTTAGCAAAATATAAAAATGTCATATAATTTTCACCTCAAGAATATTGATAACGTTTTCAACAGTATGATAATAACAGAAGAATAAATTAACCACTTCAATATACTCTATGTAAAAAGACCTTGGATATCCCATTTCCGCAGATAAACAGTACTTCTTTCTTGAGATAATTTCTTTCTAAGCTGCTTCTTCTATTTCTCGATTTACAAAGTCTATTACTGGTTTAAAATTTATCATACATAACAGAATAGCTACCGATGCCCCAAACATCAATAAATAGATTGGAAATAGTTTCAATAAAATAAAGGTTCCTATCAAAATTAAAAAATTCAAATTACTTCTTATAGACTTTACTATTGCTAATTTAATAGTTAAGATGGCTGTTTCTTTAATCGTCTGCTTCCAGTTCGCCATTACAATTAGGAAGTTAATCGTAAATGTAATAAGAACTAATAGAAAAAGGATGTTTAACCAAAAAAGTACTTGGAGTCTTGGCAGTTGTGCAGTAATAAAGATATTTCCGACCATAATCCATAAAAAAAACAGCAATATTAAAGACAGCTTCAAAAGTCTTTTATATCCTATTTTTAAATGAATAAAGAAATTCTTCATAACCTTCGGCTCAGTTGTAACATCTTTCAACGTTCTAATAACAGCATAGGTGGAAGGAACGAGAGTCACCGATGAAAGATAAAGGATAGGCAAAGTCCCTAGGCGTATATCCAAAATAAAAATTAATACTGCGAATGGTAAGTTCATGAGCAAAAAGAGCATATTCATTTCAAATAACCAAATAATATAGTTAAAGTAACTAGAGTAATGATAGAGTCTGTATAACCACTCGTCTTTTTTCATAGGTGACTCCTTTCTTATTTCGTTCCACTGCTACCTACACCCAATTTCAATTGGAACAAATATTTCTGACCAAAGAAATACAACAGAATTTGTGGTATTGACAAAAGCAATGATAAACACATAACAAGAGACGTATTAAGTGTACCTGTAGGGTTTGTGGATGCTGATAAATTCGCAGCACCTAAAGCTAAGGTAAATTTACTTGAATCGGAAATATAAATTAATGGGCCCATTACATCTCCCCAAGCATGATTAAAAGTAAAGATGGCAATTGCCGCCAGCGCAGGCATGATGAGGGGCAATACTATTTTCCGATAGATACCAAAATTATTTAATCCGTCCATCTCAGCTGCTTCATAAAGAGAACCAGGAATGGCAGTCATAAATTGTCTTGTAAAGAAAACGTTATATGCTGAAGCAAAAAATTGTGGAATAATTAACGGCCACAACGTATTATATAAACCTAAGTTTCTAAAGATAACAAAAACTGGAATCAGTGTTATTTGAGCAGGAAGCATCATTGTCGCTAACAATAATAGAAAATATTTGTTCTTATGCTTATATTTCATCTGAGCAAATCCGTATGCTACCAATGAACTTGAAAATATCTGCCCGATAATACTTAAAATAACGACAAACATGGTATTTAAGAACCATAACCCTATCGGGCGAGATCCCCCAAATATATTAGAAAATAGTTCTATGAAATTTCTCCAATAAAACTCCTTTGGAAAGAAGGTGAAGTTTTGTATGATGTTTGTCTCCGGAGACGCAAGCGAAATCGAAACCATATATAAAAATGGGGCAAATAATATGAAACCAAAGAAACAAAGTACTAGGTACACCACTATTTTCTTCGGCAAATTTAAATGTCTATCTAACATATTATTTAACCTCCTCTTCGTAGAATACCCACATCTTGGATGATCTTAAGACAATCAAGGAGAGAACCAAAATGATCGCAAATAAGACCCATGCCATCGCGGAAGCATATCCCATTCGATAATAGGAAAATGCATTTTTATAAAGATAAGGAACAATCATGGAGCTGGCGTTATCTGGTCCACCATCTGTTAATAAATACACTTGGGTGAATGTTTGTAAGGATCCAATAATCCCCGTAATTAAATTGAAGAAGATAACTGGTGAAATCAGCGGTATTGTAATCGATCTAAACATTTTCAAACGGCTTGCTCCTTCCATCATTGCCGCTTCATACATTTCGTCCCCAATACTGTTAATGGCGGAAAGCAATAAAACCATCGTACCTCCCACACCCCACAGTGCTAGTAAGACAAATCCATATAGTACAGCTCCTTTTTCAAGTAACCAAGCCGGACCATCAATACCAATGTAACCCAATACTTTATTTAACAATCCATTTGCAGCTAAAATATTGGTAAATAAAATAGAGCTGGCAACGATAGGAACAATTGCAGGTAGATAATATAAGGTTCTAAAGAATCTCATGCCTTTTAATTTAAAGCTAAGTAAATATGCCATACCAAGTGAAACCAATAAGCTTACCGGAACACTCATAAGTGCATAAATGAACGTATTCTTTACACTTAGAAGAAATATTTGGTCTTTAAATAGATTGATATAATTCTCCAGTCCAACAAACTCCATTTTTGTTAGCATATCCCAGTCTGTAAAGCTCATAATAAACGAATAAATCATCGGTCCTACTGTTAATCCAAGAAACCCAATTAACCATGGAGAGATGAAAATAAAGAACCATCTTCTATTCATTTTAACGCGGTGCTCTTTACTAGATATTTTGGACATTGTAGATTCTGCCAATTTCACTTCCATCATTCTGGCCTCCCTCATGAGATATGTGTGAGGATTCCTCCATGAAACCGCTCACACATAGTAGTTATCACTCTACTAACTTAATATTTTGCAACAATATCAGTTAAATTCTTTTGCAGTGTAGAAAGAGTCTCTTCAGGAGTTAAGTTCCCTAGTAGCATTTCTTTAATTTTCGCACGCGCTTCTGTTGTCGCTTCTGAATACCAAGGACCAGTTAATAATTCATCAATCACGACACGTTCTTGGGCAACCGGAATCGCACTTAAATCAATCTCATGACCTTCAACCTTTTGATTTAAGAACTCATCGGAATTTAAGGTTTTTAAGTTTGCAGGACAGTCATACAAACCTTTTCCTACTAATTGTTGCGCTTCCTCACTAGCCATATATTCAATAAACTTCCAAGATGCTTCTTGTTCTTTCTCACTAGATTGAGTAGAAATAGTTAATGCACTACCAGTTGACCAAGATGTTTTTTCTGTTCCAATCGGCATAGGGGCAATTCCGTAATCAAATTTGTCTCCAATTACTTTTGCATTACTATTCATATCCCAGAATCCTGTCATATTCATTCCGACAAGCCCTGCCTGAAAACGGTTAACTTTATCTTCGGCAATTTGATAAGAGACACTCCACTTTTTAAAAGCTTCATCATACGCTTTGATGGTTGCTTGGTTTTCTGCTGAATCAATTACAACTTTGCCATCCTCGATTACAGCACCGCCATTTGCTCGCAGGAAGTTGCCCCAAATTAATTGATAGTCACCTGCTGTACTTCCCCATTGATCAATTTCACTATCACCATTAGTGTCTTTTGTCAAGGTTTCTGCAGCCTTATAATAATCATCGATTGTCCAATTTTCATTTGGATATTCAATTCCCGCTTCATCAAATAAAACTTTATTGTAGTATAAAAGGGAAGAGCCGCCACGATCTGGTATACCAAAAATTTTATTATCTAATGTATAAAGATCAATAGCACTTCCCCATGTTGCTGCAATATCGATATTTGCTTCTTTAATTTTATCGGTCAAATCTATAAATGCATTTTTGGATGCAAAACCAGAACCGTTTTCTGCTACTTGTGCTACATCCGGTGCTTGTTTACCAGCAATCATGGTCTGTAGCTTTGTATCATAATCATCGGCAACGGTTATCGTTTTTACTTTGATATCAGGATTTTCCTTTTCGAAATTTTCAATTCTTTCTTGGTAAACTCCTTCAAAAGTTTCATCTCCGCCCCAATGCATAAATTCAATTGTCGTTTTGCCGTCGCCTGAGTCTGCATCAGAATTAGCGGCGCCTGCACAGGCAGTAGATAAGAGAGTAGTGGAAGCAAGCAATACTGAAAACCCTAGTTTTTTCCATTTTTTCATTTGTTGAGACCTCCCGATTTTTACTTTTTCTCCTTACTCATACTGAAAGAATAACTTTTTTACTAAAAAAAGTAAGCTAATTATGATTTCGGACTGCAATATATATTTTGATTTAACAATATTGTTTCCGCTTTCATGTTTTTATGATAAGCTTTTACCAATTAAAAGTAAATAGCAAAAATAATAATTTTTTAGTAAAATAATAGGCAAAGATTAACTTTTTCTGACACATTACTTTAAAAGATAACTATTTTTTCTGTATTATCGAATAATCCTTGTGATCGATTAGTCTTACTACTAACTTTTTTTGGGAGAAGAGGAAAACAAAAATGAAAATAACCTTATCAGAAGAATCGCTGCCCATACTTGAGGCTATCGCTAGCTCTGTTCGCATTAAAATTATTAAACTACTTTCTACCAAACGTATGAATGTTAAGGAATTAGCACACGAGCTTGGTTTGAGTAATCCAGTTGTTGCAAAACATATTAAAATCTTAGAGGAATCCGGTGTGATAAAAACCGAAAAAATCCCTGGGAAGGCTGGTCTACAAAAGCAGTCGATATTAAAAGTCGATTTAATAGAAATTGAATTTCCAAAGAAAATATTTCAAGCTTTCGAATTTTACGAAACCTCTATTCCTATTGGACAATATGTCGATTACCTTATTACCCCTACTTGCGGAATCGCCAGTATAGAACATCTTATCGGGGAGTATGACGAACCTAAATACTTTATGGATACTGATCGATTTAATGCAGCAATATTATGGTTTACAACAGGCTTTCTCGAATATAAAATCATTAATCCTTTAAAGAATACAGATAAATTAGAAATGGTTGATATAAACTTAGAAATCTCCTCTGAATTTCCTGGGGGAAATAATGTCTGGCCATCTGATATAACATTTTCCTTGAATAATGTGGAAATTGGTACGTGGACTAGCCCTGGTGATTTCGTTGACACGAAAGGAAAGTACAATCCAGACTGGTGGTCACCAAAACTTAATCAGTATGGTACGAATTTAAAAATTAGAATTACTGATTATGGAGTTTGGATAAACGGAAAACAGCTTACATGGATTTCTTTTAATCGCCTTGCTCTTGAAAAAAGCGTATGGAGTCTTCGGATAGAAGTCAAAGAAGATGCCGAAAACGTCGGTGGATGCACACTATTCGGTAAAGGCTTCGGAAATTATAATCAGAACATTGATTTTAAGTTTTACTATACAGATAAAGAAGAGCCCTTTTAATTTAGGGTTTGGTTACATACTGAACAATAGACGACTAAAAAGGAGAGGTGAAAACCTCCCCTTAAAAACGTTCATCAAAAAAAACGCCAATATTACGAATAATCGTTTACCGTTCGTTTGGACTCACTTTAATCTTCTAAATGCTCTGATCAATCGCACCCTCTTTCCCTTGCCATATTTTTTTACTACTCCATTCTTCATCCTGATCATTCCAAAAAGCGTCTTCTTCAGATAATCCCAGTGGTAAAAACACTGCTGAACAGAGATATAAGCTTCCAATGCCAATATAAGATTCCGCTAATGCAGGTTGATGTCCATATACTCCGGGTAACAACCACCCTTTTTCATCAAAGGTTCCAGGTGCTTGCATTCCTTTTTCCATTATAGCTGTTAACCCACATCTGACTTGAGCAGGAGTGACTGTAGCAGGCAAGGCATGTTGCAATGCTGATTGAGCTAAAGCTTGAAATGCTCCAAATCGATATGTACTAGATCGGCCAATCACAGGATAAGTTCCATCAGGTCCTATCATTCTTTCTTGAATTGCTGCATAACGAATGAATCTTGGCAGCATTTTTTCCCGATAATTTTCCAGCTCTTTACTTTGGTGATAGAATAGATTTAATAAATCTATTGCCATCGGCTGTATAACAAAGCTGTTGTAATAATCCCAATGGAAGACTGGACCATCCCCATAAACGCCATCCCCTACATACCAATCGTCTAATAGTCTAATAGCATAAATTACTCGAAGCAAATCGTATTCCTTCTCTCCTAGAACATATAATGCTCCTTCTACCATGGCAGAAAAAAGATTCCAATTCATATTAGGAGGCATTGTTCTTCTCGTTGACTTTAGTGCTAGAATAATATTTTCTCGCACATACTTTGGAAGCGCGTCTCCAATTTGTTTCGGCGCACGAATAATCGAATGAGCTAAAAAAGCAGCATCAACTAGTGGTTGACCCGGGTCGGTAAAGTTCATGTAGTCCTTAGAGTATGGATTTGTTGCTTTATCTAAACACAGAAGAACCATTTGTCGATATCTCTTTTGCATCTTTCTTTCTGACGATTCCGAGATAGAATCTAACTCAAGCCACGGAGCGATACCAGTCATCGTTCGTCCAAAAGCTTCTAACATTCCATATGATTTACGATCGGGATGAAAATCTGTTGGCAATTCTTGATGTAATTTCTCTTCACTTAATGCCTTAATTACTGGATATGCGATCTTATCCATTGCTTCTAACCATTTTCTTCTCGTCATAAGTAAAACTCTCCATTCCATTAAAAATTTTCTATCATTGATCTGGCTCAGAAATTGATAAAACCAAATCCCTCTCCTTTTTGACTAAATAAACAGGAAACATCGTAGTTTTTTTCCTAAAGTTCAGATATTATTATATTAAAAGAATTACTGAAAGGAATTTACATATGGCCACTATTACAGATATTGCCGAAAAAGCTGGTGTCTCCATTTCTACCGTCTCTCGCGTATTAAATCAGGACAAAAATTTATCCGTAACGGAGGACACAAAACGTAAAATATTTGAAATTGCGGAAGAATTAAACTACACAAAATACAAACAAAAGAAAAAGAAAAGTGCGGAACAAAAAGCAAAGCAAAAAAGCATTGCCATTATACAGTGGCGTATTGGCGAACAAGAGTTAGATGATATTTATTATATGTCTATAAGAATAGGAGCCGAAAGAAAAGCCCAAGAACTTGGCTATTATTTAATGAAATACTCTGATCTAAATGATTCTTTAAGCAATGTTGATGGAGTACTTTGCATCGGAAAATTCGATAAAATTACGATTGATAAGATACTATCAAAAAATGACAATGTGGTTTTTGTCGGCACAAATTTTCCTTTAAACAACTTCGATACTGTTAATAGCGATTTCTCTTATGCTGCCGAATTAGCATTGCAGCATCTGCTCGAACTTGGACATAAAAGAATAGCCTTTATAGGTGCAGAAGAAAGTAATAATTTATATGGCTATCGTACGTACCGCACTCCAGTAACGAACACTTACATAGACATGATGAAACATTTGGGATATTATGACGAAAAATATTTTTTCGTTGCAACAAATACTTACCTATCAGCTGAAACTGGTACAGATCTAGCTAGACAAGCTTTGGCAAAATGGGGGGGAAATCTTCCTACTGCTATCCTTGCTGGTAATGACGCTATGGCTATTGGCATTATGAACGTGTTAACTGCAAATAATATAAAAATACCAGCGGATATCTCTATTATTGGCATCAATGACTTAGCGTTCAGTCAATATACCAATCCTCCCCTTTCAACCGTACGAATTTTCACAGAAGAAATGGGGGAAATCGGTATGGAGACATTGAATCAAAGAATTTCCGCTCCAAAAATAGATCGCAGAATCATATTAACTACTGAATTAATCAAAAGGGCTTCCACCGCTAAACCACGTGAATAAGGAAAATTGCTTCCTTATAATTTATTTATTCCATATACTTCAAATTCGGTCAAAGCAGGAAACGGTGACTCATCCTCTGCTTTGACCAAGTTTGTTAATTGAACATATGTTACCGCTCTCTTTTTAAAATAAAAAAATTGTGGACTTGTGTTTTTCTGCAAGCTGAATGTTTCGCTTGATGCGTCTGAAAATAGCAAGGTAACTTCGGTCCAATAACTATCGTGAGGGAAATCTGCTCTGATTGTTATACCAATCTTATCTACCTCAACCAATCTACCAAAATCAATTGTCAATGTTGCATCAGACTGCCGATTTATTCCCCAAGATTGGTACGGATAGGACCCATGACTATTATTTGCATATATTCCGTTTATTGCATTGCACGCAAAGAATGTTGCATCATTTCTAGTTTCTACATTTGCACTCGCATGAGGATAAGCTCCTGAAAACTCCTTTTGATCATGAGGATTTAATGCCCAATTCTGATATCTTCTAATCTCTTCATTTGTCGCATATCTAACACCTAAATAATGTCTTTTGCTCTTAAAACGATGATCTGGCATTGCCTCTTTTGCCGTTTGCTCCATGTTTATTCTGTACGTCCAGCTATGACTTGGAATAAAGACAATTGTACTATCCAGACTTTCATCTAGCTTAACCATCAAATATTGATTTTTCTGTGCTACAAATATATTAATCTCATCCCCCTCTTCAAATATAAAATCTTGGGAAGCAATATAGCACATAGTATCTCCAGCACTTTCTAAGTTGTGACTTTCCTCTTCATAATCATTCCTCCCCTTTTTTATATTTCCATATTTATCACTGATACTTAATTTAAGCATTACATCCACCTCCATTGATTCTTTTTTGAATTATAATGTTTTTTTAGTACAAATACTACAAAAATTTCTGTTTTTTACTTTTGATTATTACATAAAAAATCCTAAAGATCAGATTCAATCAACAATTATCATTGATAAATAAGGGTTCATTTTAAAATCACGCATTGTTTTTTTTAGTAAAAGTAGTAAACTAACATTATAACAAAATATTTACATTTTCTTATCTTGAGCAAACACCATCTTCTTCCACTTGAAACAAACTCGAATTTCGAAAGGACGTACATTTTATGGACAAATGGATTAAGGAAGCTAGTGCTTTTATCGAAAGGAAAACGACCAAAAATGCAATCGATATTGGTGCATCCTTCCCTCATGCAACAAAGCAGGGTAAGTATGATAAGGAAAGCCCTCAATGGTGGACAGCAGGATTTTGGCCTGGGATTTTGTGGAATGTCTATCACGCGACTAATGAATACGCTTTCAAGAATTTAGCCATTCAGCTTGAGCATAAGATGGATTACTTATTAAATAATCCAAACAAAGTGGATCACGATATAGGATTTATGTGGACACTCACGAGCTTAGCCCGATACCAAATAACTGCTGATGAAACAGCGAAGAATACAGCACTTCTTGCTGCTAATATGCTGCTCGCACGTTTTAATAGTGCTGGTCATTTCTTTAAAGCATGGAACAATTGGCATGGGACTAATGATAATAGTGGCATTGTTATCATTGACAGCATGATGAATATGGGATTGCTTTTCTGGGCATCTGAAGAAACCGGTGATCCTCGCTTTATGGTGGCTGCAAAAGCTCATTGCGATATGGTCTTAAAGCACTTTATTCGGAACGATGGTTCTGTTCATCAAATGGTTAGATTTAATTCTTTAACAGGTGAATTAATAGAAAAACTTGGCGGTCAGGGGTATTCAAAAAATAGTTCATGGTCTCGTGGATGTAGTTGGGCTATATTTGGTTTTGCGATTGCCTATCATTATACGAAAGAAGAACGCTACTTATCTAGTGCAATGAAAGTAACGAACCATTTCGCGTTACACCTGCAACATGACCCTATTCCTCTTTGGGATTTTCGAATTCCTTCCCATACTGATGGAACGAAATATGACTATCGAGATTCCTCTGCTTCTGCAATAGCTGCTTGTGGCACCTTATTAATTTCCCAATATGCACCTTTGGAGGAAAAAAGATTTTACTTAGCTTTCGGAAGGGACTTATTAAAACGACTATACGAACACGCAGCAACAATAGAAGATGATCAAAATCAAGCACTCATTATTCACGGAACAAGTCATTGGCCAGAGAAAAAAAATTTAGATACTGGCTTAATTTACGGAGATTACTTCTTTACGCAAGGTATCTATGCACTCAATGGTATTAACAATAACTTTTGGTTAGGAGATTCTTGGAATGTACTTTAATACAATTTAATTTAATTTAATGCTTAAGCTGTTGAAAGAACAATTTTTGATCCTGTGCCACACCTATATAGTATTTACTAAGACAATTCTTCCTGCTCTTTGCAGAAAGGTAAAAAAACCATAGCAATCCTGTAACACGAGAATCGCATGAGAAATCATACTCTTCCTATCATTATGGGGGAAGAGTCAAAAAGAAAACACTTACTCACTTGAAAACTAGTGGTCTATTAGAAAATAGTTTAAGAAAAAGTATCAATATACAAATTATATTTTTCGAAAGAGAGTGTTCATAATATGAGAAACTATAAAATTTCTAACTGGTTATTCTTTCAAGGCGATGATTCTAATGCTTGGCAAAAAGATTATGAGGATAAATCTTGGCAACCCGTAACCGTCCCACATGACTGGAGCATTACCATGCCATTTAGTAAAAATAATTCTAGTGGTACTGGTTATTTACCTGGAGGAATTGGCTGGTACAGATGTCATATCCCATTAACAGACTTTACCAATATCGATAATAGTGTTGTTCAATTGACCTTTGATGGTGTTTATAAGAATGCTCAAGTGTGGATTAATGGATACAATCATGGCATTCGACCATCTGGATACTCGTCCTTTACCTTTGATTTAACAGAAATTCTTCCGTATACACCAGATAATGAATTAGTCATTGCAGTAAGAGTTGACCATTCAGATATTGCTGATTCTCGTTGGTATAACGGATCTGGGATTACTAGAAATGTTTGGCTGGAAATACATGATTACATTTATATCCCAAAATACGGAACTACATTCTCTACACTAGAGACCAAAACAGATGTCTCCAACATTCGTATTCAGCATTTAATCACAAATACATATCCTGCTGCTAGTGATGTAAGAGTTGTGAACGAATTAGTTTCTATCGATGGGGAACAAACCTATTGTTTTGAAAAGAAAGTAAAACTAAATCCACAGGAAACGTCGAATATTACATTTAATGAAAAACTAGATAATCCCAAATTATGGACAACTGATGAACCAAATCTATATATGCTCCATACTCATCTATATTATGAAGCAGACGACAACAAAGTCCATTCAGCCTATACTAATCACGTAGGAATTAGAACTTCTCAATTTGATGTTAATAAAGGATACTTCCTTAATAACCAAAATATGAAATTAAAAGGTGTGTGCCTTCATGAGGATGCTGGCTGCTTTGGGACTGCTGTGCCTGTAAGTGTATGGGTAAGAAGGCTTTCTAAGTTAAAAGAAATGGGATGTAACGCAATTCGCATGGCTCACAACCCACATGCTCCTGAACTGTATACCCTATGTGATATTCTAGGTTTTCTAGTTATTGATGAAGCCTTTGATGAATGGGAAAACCCCAAAAACAAATGGTGGCAAGGGCATAATGTTTATCCACCTAAAATCGAAGGCTATGCTCATCATTTTCCAAATTGGCACCAAGATGATTTAAAAAATATGATCATCAGAAATAGAAATCATCCTTCCATCATTGCATGGAGTATTGGCAACGAAATTGATTATCCTAATGACCCCTATGCAAATCCTTTATTTGAAGAAATGACAGGTAATAATGATGCGAACAAACCAGCTCAAGAAAGAATTTATAATCCAAATAGGCCAGATACTACTAGACTCACAACAATCGCCAATAGATTAATTAAAACGGTTAAGTCGATTGATGATACAAGACCTGTAACTTTAGCTGCAGCTTTTCCAGAATTGTCCAGCCAAACTGGCTTATTAACTGAAGTCGATTTAATAGGATACAATTATAAAGAGCATCTTTATGAGGAACATCATAAAATGTTCCCAAACCAGCCAATCATAGGCAGCGAAAATGGACATGGATATTCACAATGGAAGATTGTTCGAGATACTTCTTATATATCAGGACAGTTCTTATGGACTGGTATCGATTATCTTGGAGAAGCTCATGGATGGCCCATACACGGATCCGCAGCAGGAGTATTAGATTTAGCCGGAAATGAGAAAACACGTTATTTTCTTCGGAAAAGCTGGTGGACAGAGGAACCTATGATTTATTTAGTTACTCGTCCATTAGAAACTAATACGAATAATCATTCTCAGATAAAGGAACTATCGAAAAAGTGGGATTACTGTATAGGTGAAAAAGTAGAGGTCATCTGTTTTTCCAATTGCGAGCAAGTTGAAGTAGAGCTAAATGGAAATAGGATACCATTAAAGTTTGATGAAGACTTTGGTTATTTTGTTACATATATAGCTGCAACAGAGTCTCCTATCAAAGCTTTGGGATACAAAGGAGATAAAGTAGTCGCGGAGGAATTAGCCCCTGTTTTATCCCCAGCACAATTAAAATTAGATATATGGGAAATACCAGAAATATATAAGAATGTCTTACAATCAGTGTTTCCTAATATAACTCAGGACGTCATCCAAATAGAGTGCTCCCTTCTAGATAGAAGTGGAAAGTTATCAGATTATAGTCAGAAAGTAGCCGTTTCTGTGCAAAATGGAAGACTCTTAGGAATAGAAAACGGAAAATTAGATGACATAACCGATTACACCGAGCCTTTTAGAACATCAAATCATGGTAAATTAGTTATCTATGTCCAAAAAAATGGGGATAGTGAAACTCAAGTAAAAGTGGAAACAGATGGAATCAGAGATACTTTATTTACTTTAAAAACAATTAATTAGCGATTAATATATTGCTGAAGCTTTAGTGCAACATATATACTGGATTTCCGCTTGCAGATACTCTAGAGGATAAATTATTCGTTTTTTAAACATTTTTCATAAAAATAAAAGGCCAAGTAAAAGTATTTCCACTTCTACTTGGCTTTTTTATGGAGAAAGTCCTCCGAAGAACGTTCCCTCTGCTTATTTCACTAGACTTTCTACTACGTCGTCAATGATTTGTGTATTGGCGATTGGACCCGAGTATAGCCAGCTTGTGTCTGGACCGTATTCATAAATGTTTCCTTTTTTCACGGCTGGAATATTAGACCATAAGGAATCTTTTAGCACTTCTGCTCCTTCGCCATCACTGTTGATTAAGAAAAGATGATCGGCATCCAATTGAGCTAGTTTTTCTAATGAAATAGCTGACCAGTTTCCTGTTGCGGTAGCGGATATTTCTTTTACTACTTCTGGAACCTTCAAGCCTAAATCGCCATATAGAACCGCTCCGCTTGATACATTTTCTCCCACAATAAATAATTTATTCGATACAAGCCAGATTGCTGCTGCTGATTCATCCTTAATAGATGCTTGAATCTTCCCTTTTGCATCTTCTGCCTTTTGGTCATAGTCTGCTAATACTTTTTCTGCATCGTCCTTTTTGCCAATTACTTCTCCAATTGTTTGAAGTCTCTTGCGCCAGTCGTTATTATTTTCCTTTGAAACAACATAAGTAGGAGCAAGTTTCGCGTATTGATCATATTTCGCTCCCTCTACTTGTGCGCCCGATGACATTAATACTAAATCAGGAGCAAAGCTGGACACTGCCTCATAAGGCAATGAAGAGTCAATAGTTGGAACATCTTTTAACGAGTCTTGCAGATAAGCTTGAACTCCTTTTCCTTCTCTAATGGACCATTGAGCAACTGGCGTTACCCCTAATGATACTAAATCATCTTCTAAGTAAGAACCGATAATTCTTTTTGGCTCTGCCGGAACTTTCACTTCATTTCCGATAGCATCTGTTAATGTTCGTTCCTTTGTTTCTTGGGAAGCACCATTTTCTTTATTGTTATTTTCTTTACTATTATTTCCACATGCCGCAAGAACAGTGAAAACTAGTAGTAAACAAATAAATAATACCGATTTCATTTTCCGGTTATTCATTACGTATCCTCCTAATAGGTTATGTTATATTTAAATTATAAATGATAACGATTATCACTTTCAATAATAATATCGATTTTCAATTAATTTTATAGTAAAATTAATTGAAATGTTTCCGATATCCATTATTATTTAACCATTTACATACTATTATTTACTATTTTTCTCTCTATTTTATTAGAAAGTGGGTTCCTCATGAGTAAAAGTAACTCTATTGAAAATGATCAAGCTGCCATATTTAGACCAAAAGCTGCCACTTTGGTTCTCATAATTGGTCTTATAATGCTTTTCTTTTCTATTTGCATGTCCATCATTTTAGGAGTAGCCGATATTAACCTATCAACAGTTATACAAGGACTATTTCATTTCGATAATACGTCCACTGCTCATCAAATTGTTTATCGTTTACGCCTGCCAAGAGCACTTGCTGCAACCTTTATCGGAGCAAGCCTTGCTGTATCTGGTGCCATTATGCAAGGGATGACGAGAAATGCACTCGCTTCCCCTTCTATAATGGGGGTAACATCTGGAGCTATGTTTGCTGTATCGATTGCCTTTGCTTTTCTGTCTGCTGTTTCCAATATGACTATTATGCTCTTTGCATTCATTGGCGCAGGTTTAGGGGCAGCTTTAGTCTTCTTGATTGGCGCACTCTCCAAAAGAGGATTAACACCAATGAAATTAGCACTCGCTGGTACTGCTATTAGTGCCTTTCTTGGTTCCATTTCCACTGGAATTGCCCTTCGCTTTGATGTAGCAAAAGATATTAGCTTTTGGTATGCAGGAGGAGTAGCTGGAGTACAATGGATTAATGTAAAATTACTTATCCCTGTAGCTATACTAGGACTAATTCTCGCTTTTTTCATTAGTAAATCTATTACCATTTTAAGTTTAGGTGAGGATATTGCTGCTGGTTTAGGCCAAAAGGTTGGTCTAGTGAAATTATTAGGGACGATTGTCGTTTTGCTTTTAACTGGTGCTGCTGTGGCAGTCGGGGGAACTATTGGGTTTGTAGGACTCGTTGTTCCCCATATTGTTCGTTTTATTGTAGGATCGGATTATCGATTAATTATTCCTTGTTCGGCAGTTGTTGGTGCTCTTTTGTTAGTGCTGTCAGATATCGTTGCCCGTTTGATTCACCCTCCTTTTGAAACACCATTAGGAGCGATAACAGCGGTAATTGGCGTTCCTTTCTTTCTATATTTAGCACGTCGAGAAGGGAGGGGGCTGTAATGTCTTCTTTAAAATTAGCGAACAAAAAAATATATATTGTTAGCACCACCTTACTTACTGCTCTCGTTTTAGTCTTTATTCTAAGTCTAAATATGGGAACCATAAAAATTAGTCCGATGGAAATGATAGAAGCTTTTACCGGTAAAGGCACTGTTCAAAACTTTAATATTCTATATAACTTTCGATTACCTCGTTCTGTAATTGCCGTTTTAATAGGAATGGGTATGGCGATTGCTGGAGCAATTTTACAAGGGGTTTCGCGAAATAGTCTAGCAGATCCAGGTATTATAGGCATCAATTCTGGAGCTGGATTTGCCGTTATCCTTTATATCTTCTTTATTCAAGGAAGTGCCTTTCAAGCAGGTCCATTATCAGTTTATATCATGCCATTTTTTGCACTTGCCGGAGCTCTAATGGCTGCTGCACTCATCTACATCATTGCATGGAAGGATGGGGTTACGCCTGTTCGCCTAGTATTGGTCGGTATCGGCATTAACGCTGCTTTCGGTGCTTTAATCATCATTTTTCAATTGATGATGGACCCCCGGGATTTTACTCAAGCAACAATTTGGCTTTCCGGAAGTATTTGGAGCGCAAGTTGGAGTTATGTTCTTGCCCTTTTACCGTGGATTCTTATTCTTGTTCCAATTGCAATTAGTAAATTCCAATCCATTAATTTACTACAGCTAGGTGATAATCTGGCAAAGGGTCTTGGTGTTTCGATTGAAAGAGAGCGAGGATTACTTTTGCTGCTTGCTGTCGGACTTTCAGGAGCATGTGTATCAGTTGGCGGAGGAATCTCTTTTTTAGGGCTTCTTGCACCACATTTAGCAAGAATGCTAGTTGGTCCAAAACACCAACGACTCCTGCCGATAGCGGCCCTAATAGGAGCACTTCTCCTGTTAACATCTGATATCATCGCCAAAAGTCTCATGGTTGGCTCAGAAATACCAGTTGGGCTCGTTCTATCCTGTTTAGGTGCTCCATATTTTATCTATCTTCTAATTAAAGAATAAGGAAGCAGAGCCACGGTTCCTGCTTCCCTTTTTATGGTAAAAGAATATCCCCCTCTTATTGAATCAGCAAGGAATGGACTTCTCGTATTTTTAATTTTGATATGTTTGCACGCTTATCTGTTCCAGAGAAATAGGCTAAATAGGATTCTCCGAATAATTCAATGCGAACAATTTTCTTTAAATTAACAAGAAAGGAACGATGGGTACGATAAAAATACCACGGCAATCTGTCTACGAAGGAGAGAAAGGTTTCTGACGTTTCATATGACTTCTTGATTGTATGTACCATTGTTTTTCGTGCGATTATTTCTATATACAAAATTTCTTCTATTGGGATATAAACAAATCGATTACTTAATTTAATTAAGATCCGCTTTCCCTTCCCTGTATGAATCTGTCTTCTACTTTTAGAATAAGAATCCTTTATTTTATATAAAAGGGATAGGAAGGATGATTCCATAATAGGCTTCTGCAAATAACCAACAGCTGAATAATTAAATGCTTCAATTGCCATTCTCTTATCCTTGCCTACTAAAATAAGCTGGAAATCGGGGAGATAATCTTTATAGGCACTATTAAAAATAGTGGAATGGATAGATGGTAAGTCATAATCAACAATTATAATATTAGGCTTCGCTCGATAAATTAATTCTAATAATTCTTCTCCAGTCTTTGCTTCTCCTATTATTTTAAAACTAGAATGGATAGCAATCAAATGATGGATAGATGAATTAATAGGCGAATCGATACAAGCTACCGCTATCGTTAGCGTTTCCATTCTTTCTCCTTTCTATATAAGACAACTACCTCCTGATGTTCCATCTCATTAACTCCCTATTCACTGATGAAACTATCGGAATCACCTATGCAGCACGAAGAATCAAAAAAGTATCGCATCCCCTGTATTTTTCCCTGTAATAGATACTCATCCAACAGCCCTTATTTAAATGCCTCATATAACCTTATGTAAATATAACTTTATTTTATTCATAATTTCAATGTCATTCTATGATTCTCCGACTTTTTATGATTCCTTTATATAAAAAAGCTGCCATAAGATGTTTGATCACATGTAAGTAGTTGAGATCTAAACACAATGATACGGCAGCGTGCTTTTTCTATAAAAAACATTTATGTTAGTCCTTGTTTTTAATAAATAATCCATTAAAAACTAATTATACCAACATCTCCGGCTTTCCTAATAGAAACCCCTGGCCAAAAGGAACCTTCAATGCTTTAGTCATCGCTAAATCTGTTTCCTCTTCTATTCCTTCCAAGATGACCTTCATCTTCTCATCCGCAAAATCCAATAATAAGTGCACCAGTTTTTGTTTTTCAGCAGAAAAAGCCAAATTGTTGGAAAAATAGCGATCTAGTTTAAGATAGCTAGGAGCAATCTCTAAGATTTTCTCAAAATTTGCTATTCCTTTCCCAAAATCATCTAAAGCTATTTGAAACTGATTGTCTTTTAGAAAGGCAATTTTCTCCTTAAAAAGAGGGGAATTCCATAGCTCTTCTTCTAATACCGTTTCATTTAATTCAAAGATAATCTTCCCATTCATGGCTGGGAATTTTTCAAGTAAAGATAGAATTAATGATTCAAATGATTCATGTATGATAGTCGATGGAAATATATTGATAAATAGTGGCTTCTTTCTTCTTGATGAAAGTATCTGGTAGTGTTCGATCGTATCGTTAATAAGAAAGGTATCTAATTCAGATAAATAATTCTCTTTTCTCGCATCAGCGAAGAAAGCTTCTAACGAGATGTCTGGCTCTTGGGATATACGTAGCAATGATTCATATCCAATGATTTTCCATTCTTTTATATTCCAAATTGGCTGATATACATGATAAAACTTTTTGCTTTTTAATCTTGTTATTATATCCACTTAGGGTATCCTCCAAAATAAACGAAAAGTCCTGATTTTTCAAATTTATCTAATCATACAAGTAAATTTACCGATTCTGTCAGTATTTGTCTATTGAACTTAACGCCATTTAGACATAATTTTAGTCATTTCTGTATGAAAAAGATACATTTTAAACAGAACTTTAGTCATTTTAGAGTAGCTACATAAAATTCCATGTTTCGACATATTTAATTTTATTTAAAAGATATAAAAGTACTAGCTAGCTTATAAAAACAAAGATACTCTTTCCTTTACCTCATTAATTTTCAACTTTGATATTTTCGCTTGTCTGTTTACTCCATCAAAATAAGCAATATACGTTTCCTTATAGGGACTAATTTCTGTCACCTTTTCTAGATTGATAATATAGGAACGATGCGACAAAAAAAATGTATCATCTAATTGCGGTAATAATTCTCCGATATTCTCCCGAGTCTCCACTATTTCTGCGTCCGTATATATAACACATTTCTTGCCTATTTTTTCAATAAAATATATTTCTTCCTTTTTAATATAATACACGCCTTTATTATATTTAACTGGTAAATTGTTGAAAGAATATCTTTCTCTCTTGCTCGCTATTACTCGTTTTGCTTTTTCAATAGCTTTAGATAAACGAAAACTTCTGAATGGCTTGACCAAAAAATCAATAGCATCTAATTCCAAGGCTGCTAATGCATGCTTCTCATCTTCTGCTAAAAAAATAAAATGAATTTGGTCCCCTAGTTGATAACATTGCTTCATGACTTCCAGTCCGTTCATAGATGGTAAATCGACTTCTGTTATTATCAAATCAGGCTTCCACTTCTTATATTGATAAACTAAATCATTGCCGTTATCACACATGACAATAATTTTTATATCCTTATGATCCTTTAAATAATAACGAATACGAGCGATCACTCGTTTATCTTTATCGGCAATCATTACCCTAATTAACATAGTAACTCCTTTCTCTATGTTTCTATTAAATACAACAGGATAGAGTTATTTTCTTAAAACTTCTTCTCAAAAATCAATGTTTTTATCATTGCAAATAGTTAAGCAACTGAACTATTTTAACATGTTCCTTTTCTTTAAACCAAACAAAAGTCTTTAGTGAATCCTCCTACTTTTGCCATAAAAAAAGGGCGACTATAATAGTGACCCTTTCCACTTGCACTTATGAATGCTTTTCCAATCCTTCAATAAAAGTAGAAACCAAATAATGAAAGCTTTTATCTACCTCTATCGGCATGCCAAATCCTTGTTGATTTTCAATAGAGGCAAATCCATGAAGAATGCTCCTTAGCCCACGAATGGCATGAATGGTCTCTTCTTCGTTTAAGTCATATGGCTTTAATACTTCTATTAATAATTGAATGATTTGATTTGCAGCTGTTTGAATTTCCTCTCCTTTCTTCGATTCTGACTCGATAGTTAACATGTAGAGCCCTGGCTGCTCTCTAGCATAGGTTAAGTAGGCAAAACTTAGATTATGGATAGTCTCTTCTTTTCCCCCTTCCATTATTGCTTTCTTTAATAATTGATATAAACTTTCTAATGCTCGCAATGTTAACAGATTCATAATATCAGGAAGCCCCTTGATATGATTATAAAGGGATGGAGATTTAACCCGAAGCCGCTTAGCTAAATTAGCTATCGTTACTTCCTTTAATCCTTCCGTATTGGCAATTTCGATTGCCGTGACAATAATATCATTATGTGTTATTCCTGCTCTTGGCGTCATATTTATCCTCTTTCCTTTTGGAGTAATGATTCTATCAAAGGCTGTGGATTTTCGAGTAGATCTCCATGCCCAGTAGCTAAAAGACTAACATTTAGAGACATCACTTTCTTCGCACTTTCAATGGCTTTCTCTTTATTCCAGGTTGCCATTGCTGGAAAAGGAAAGAAAGACCGAAATTGACCACTTATAGCAAAGCCTCCTCTTGTATGAAAAGCATCTCCTGTAATCAAACTAGTATCTCGTTTATCGAGAAAACCAAAGCTCCCTGGTGTATGTCCTGGTAAAGAAATACTTATTAGTGAACCAATTTGATCCCCCTCTTTTATTAGCACATCTGGATTTGTCTTGATATTTTTAGGTAAACCGCCTTTTAAAACAAAGGGTTCCTCTTGCTTGTCAATAGTATGATCCCCGCCTAATATGCGAGCATCCCGTACAGATATATAGACTTTCACATCTGGTAATCTTTCTTTTAGAGCATCTAATGATCCAATATGATCTCCATGAGCATGAGTAAGAATAATCTTCGTAATCGGTTTATTCAGTTTTTCAGCAAATGCGAGAATTTTTTTATAACTAAAAGGCAAAGCTGTATCAATTAATGTTAATTCTTCCCCTTCCTCGACGAGATAGCAGTTCACTGGAAAAATTCTTGGCAAAAAAGTCAATTGATATAAATAATTATGGTGGATAATTCTCAATAGTCAAACCTCCTGATTAGAAAACTAATGGTATTAGTTTTATTTTAACTAATGCCATTAGTTTTAGCAAGTCATTGTTTTCAAACAAAAAAATACTCTTCATCATACGAGAGTATTCTAAAAAAACAGCTTATGATTTGTTATCCTTTTAAATCTCTCTTTTTTTGCCGCAACGTACACACTTATTGGAGTAATAGCTAAATTTATGGCGTCTTTTAAAAAAACAGATAATGGAACCTAGTCTCACTTTATCATCTCCATCCCCCAATAAATAACTCAAGTATTCAATTATCTTATTCTGTGATGTTACGACTTTGAAAGATTTAAGCCGCTTCTATATATTGTATTCATTATATAACAACATATTAATAAGATAAAAGGTAACACTGTAAATTTACTGTATATTTTTAATATTTCAATAGTGATTTGTACAGCAACTTTTCTCTTTACTTATTTTATTTATATCATGCATAAAATATGTAAGATTTCATCTATTAAAAAAAATATTTTTCTAACAATCAATAGGATTTATTTTCAGCATCTTGTATATAATAAATCATTGGTGAAAGCATAATATTTGAATTAAAAAGTGTCTGGTGGTAAGTTTTTTAGATAAACATATATTTTTTTTATGAAAGAAGGCAAGAATATGAAGGATCTATTTTCTCCTTTTTCTTATAAAGGATTAGAATTAAAAAACCGAGTGGTAATGCCTCCAATGTGTCAATATTCAGTGGAGAAGAAAGATGGAATTGCAACGGATTGGCATTATGTTCATTATGTAAGCCGTGCGATTGGCGGTGCTGGATTAATCATTATTGAAATGACTGATGTAGAACCAGATGGCCGTATTACAGATAACGATTTAGGTTTATGGTCTGATGAGCAAATTGCACCATTGAAACGTATTGTCGATGCTTGTCATCAATATGGCGCAAAAGTGGGTATACAAATTGCACATGCTGGTAGAAAAGCAGAAGATGCTCCACAACCAGTATCAGCTTCTGCTATTCCATTTGATGATAAATCAAAAACTCCAAGAGAATTAACAACAGAAGAAGTAAAAGAAATGGTAGAAAAATTCCGCCAAACAGCTGCCCGTGCAATAAAAGCTGGTTTTGATACTATCGAGATTCATGGTGCACATGGATACTTAATTCATCAATTCCAATCTGCCTATACAAATAAACGTACAGATGAATATGGTCAAGATTTAACGAAGTTTGGTGTAGAAGTCATTAAAGCAGTGAAAGCAGAAATGCCGACTGACATGCCACTAATCATGCGAGTTTCTGGTAAAGAGTATGTAGAAGGCGGATACGATATTGAAGACAGTGTTGCTTTTTCTAAAAAATACGAAGAAGCTGGAGTAGACATTTTCCATGTCAGCGCAGGTGGAGAAGGCCCAATTGCAGCTGCTGGCAGACCTGGGACTCATGTTGCCTACCAAGTTCCTCTAGCTCGTGCATTTAAACAAGAACTAAATGTGCCTGTTATTGCTGTTGGAAGACTAGATTCAGCAGAATTAGCAAACTCTGTTATTGGTAATGAAGATGCAGACCTTGTTGCGGTAGGAAGAGGAATGCTTCGCAACCCATATTGGACAATCGAAGCAGCGACACAATTACGTAAAGAAACAGAAATGCCAAAACAATATGCTGTTGCCTTTCCAAAAAGATAAAAAATCCCAAAGTGCCTGAGAAATGATCTCGGGTGCTTTTTTGTGGGGAGTCGGAGGGAAGGTTCTTCTGTTTCCATTTAGACTTGCTATTAAATAAGGATTCTATAGAACCATCCCTCCATTTTTCTTACATACCAGTTTTATACTTTTTTTCACTTGAAGATGTATTTTTGGTGTCATGTTTTGCCTTTTCTTCTCTTTGTTCTTCTTTTAAATCTTCCATTGGAATGGGATCAACTGTCTGCTCTATCTCAAACTTATCAAATAAACTTTCATTTTCTGTAGGATACTGTTCTGGATTATCCATATTCAGCTGCGTCTTATTCGAGGTAGATTTCCCTTTATTCTCAGCCATCAGCGTCACCTCCCTATTTATATTATTTATACCCGAGTTTCATAGAAAGTACTCCGAGGTTCTTCTGTTTCCCATGGTAATAATCGGGAACGCAACCTTCTCTCTGTCTGCCATTAATCTCCTATTTATTTAAAATAATTATTAGTTTATAATTATTTTAAAAGGAGGCTGAATAATGGCTAAACAAGCACTTATCAATAAACAAAAACGTACTGCTAAATATAAAGTACAAGAATATACGCGATGCGAACAATGCGGAAGACCTCATTCTGTATACCGCAAATTTAAATTATGCCGGATTTGCTTAAGAGAATTAGCTTACAAAGGCCAAATTCCTGGACTAAAAAAAGCAAGCTGGTAATATAGAGGAGAATCATGGGGATAGTTTTTACTGTTGCCTTTTCGTGTGTCTCTTCAAAAAAAAAGAAATGGTAGGTCTGTCCCCTCGCTTCTCTCCTCTTTACTGTTCCTTTCTTACTGCCCATCCTAAAACTCCACTTACCAAATACCCAAATAATCCCACTTTTTCCTATTACATTAACGTTTAATCTGCTTTAAATCGTCTATATATAAGAAAAAAGGAGGCGTTATAGATGGTTAAAAATGAAGATTTAAAAAACAAAACAGTGGATCGTGATTTTAAAATAACAGAGGAACAAAAAGAGAAACAGCAAGAAAAGAAAAAAGAGGATAAAGAGAAATAATAATCATAAAAAGGGTACTTGCTTCAGGAGCTAGTACCCTTTTTATGATTTAATTCTTTGCTGAACTTTTATTTTCCCTCTACTACTTCTCTCAATATTTCATAAGAGCGTTTCTGTTTTTCAGGATCAAAAATATAAGAAACTGCCATGATTTCATCGACATTAAAGCGTTCCTGAAAAGCTGTAAGCTGGTTGCGAACGGAATCTTTGCTTCCTAAAAGAGTCACGCTAGACATGGATTTGGCCATTTCTTCTTCCTGTGGATTCCAAAGACCATCTAAACTATCCATTGGTGGCTGAAGCGGCATTTGTGTTCCGCGCACAACATTTAGGAAAAATTGATGAGTAGACGTCTGTAAAACAGCTGCCTCTTCATCTGTTTCGGCGGCAATCAGATTTAAACAAACCACCATATATGGCTTATCCAAATACTTCGAAGGTTTGAAACGCTCACGATAAATCTTGATTGCATCTGCCATATATCTCGGTGCAAAATGAGAAGCAAACACATAAGGCAGTCCTAGACTTGCCGCTAAGTAAGCTGAATCAGTAGAAGAACCAAGAATATATATCGGTACATTTGTACCAACACCTGGATGTGCTTTTACATAGCCTTGATCCTCTTCAGGTCCAAAGTACGTTAGAAGAGCATTAACATCCTCTGGGAAGGTATAGACGGAATCCTTTTGCGAACGTCTTAATGCACTCGCAGTCAGCATATCAGTTCCAGGTGCTCTACCAAGTCCTAAATCTACTCGATTTGGATAAATCGTTGCCATCGTTCCAAACTGTTCGGCGACAACTAATGGAGAATGGTTTGGAAGCATCACGCCGCCAGATCCTACGATAATACTGTCTGTGTGTTCAAGCGTATGCTTAATGAGAATAGCTGTTGCCGAACTAACAAGTGTAGATGTATTATGATGCTCTGCAATCCAATAACGTTTATAGCCCATTTTCTCTGTTGCTTGAGCTAAATCCACCATTGATTCAATAGCTTCTTTAGAAGTTTGTCCCTCTCGAATCGGGGCAAGGTTTAATACGGATATAGGTATATTTAAATTTGCCATTTTGCAAGATCCTTTCTTATTTAAGTCATTCTTAATCATATCAATTGCCTTACAGGAAAAAAAATTATTTGCTTGCGGAGCACCACAGGAATAGAAAAAGAAGGATAAATAGCCATATAACTCATGAAAATATTGTTCCCTATTCAGTCACAAACATCCTTATGATCCACTCTAAAAGAAGCAGAAGATACTCCCCTCTGCTTCTATTTATACCATTGGATAGTTTGGGCTATACCGGTTTGAAATGTAAAAGTTGGCTGCCAGCCTAAAGCTGTTATTTTTGTTGGATCGATGGCATATCGTTTGTCGTGGCCGAGGCGGTCAGGGACGAATTCGATTAGATCTTCTGACTTACCTAGTGTGTTTATAATGGTTCTTACTACTTCTAAGTTTGTTCGTTCATTATGTCCACCAATGTTATAGACTTCTCCATTTTCGCCTTTATGGAGCACTAAATCGATGGCTGCACAGTGATCAAATACATGTAGCCAGTCACGAATATTCTTCCCGTCTCCATATATAGGAATCTTTTGATCGTTTAAAACACGAGAAATCGTCAAGGGGATTAATTTCTCAGGAAATTGATAGGGTCCGTAATTATTCGAACAACGGGTAATATTAATTGGTAAACCATATGTTTGATGAAAGGCACGAACAAGCATATCTGAAGATGCTTTACTTGCACTATAGGGACTATTGGGTTGAAGTGGGCTATCTTCCGTAAAGAAAGAAGTGAAATCGAAGTCTAATTCTCCATATACTTCATCGGTTGAAACATGTAGAAACTTTGTTACGCCAATTGTTTTTGCCGCATCTAATAATACTTGCGTGCCAAGAACATTTGTCCTTACAAAAATTTCTGGATTTGTAATGGAGCGATCAACATGGCTTTCTGCTGCAAAATGTGTTACGTAGTCGAACCTCTCTTTTTCAAAAAGAGCAAGGATGGTATCTCTATCTACAATATCTGCCTTAATAAAATGATAATTCTTCTTTCCTTCTATTGTTTTATGCTTTATTAAATCGCCTGCATATGTTAGTAAATCCAAATTATAAATTTCATAATCCGGATATTTATTCACCATATATTGAACAAAATTTCCTCCAATAAACCCTGCCCCACCTGTTACTAAGACCTTCTTTCTCCCCATTTCACTTACCTCCTTCTCTTTTTTTATATATAAAGCATTTATCTCTCTTTACCATTGGAATACAGTATGTCTATATTTATTATAATGAAAATTATCCTGCCAATATAGACAAACAAAAAACACTGCTTTCTTCAGTTTTTTTGTTCATCCATATAAGAAAGAGCGGTTGGGTTATAAAAAGAAATTCCTATACTTGTAATTTGCAATTCATTGCATCCTTTTAGCAAAGACAGAGACAGGAGAATTGTCCCCCTAAAAAAGGTACTAGCTATTTTCAGCTAGTACCTTTTTATCCTTCTTTATTGTAAATTCTCACTCAACATATCATGCACTTTCGTTTTTTCTTCTTCTGGAACATTTAAATAATAGGTTTGTCCAGGAGGAGTGCCTTGTCCTTTTACTTCATATTGCTCTACAGATTTTCGCACATCACGGTAATTTTTCTGTATGGTCATCATTTGATCAAACGTAATGTTTGTTTTTACATTTGCTCCAAGGGCATCTAGTATTTCATCAAAATGAGCTACTGTTGATATTCCTGTGGCCTTGTCAATAATAGCTGTAATGACTTCCCGCTGTCTATCGTTTCGACCAAAATCACCATTTGGATCTAGATGACGCATTCTAACAAATCCCAATGTTTGTGGACCATCTAATGTTAAAGTTCCTTTTTTATAATGATAGCCTTTTTTATAATATCCTTCATCAATCCAATCCAAGTCATTTTGAACTGTAATTCCCCCAATGGCATCAACTAAATCACTTAGCGCTTCCATATTTACTTGGATATAATAATCCATTTTAACACCTGTAAAATTTTCTACTGTATCTTTAGCCATTTTCACCCCGCCATAAGCATAGGCAGAATTGATTTTTGTTACTCTCCCATCTCCAATAATTTCTGTTTTTGTATCACGAGGAATACTTACCATCTGCATTTTATCTTTATTTGGATTCAAAGTCATGACGATGAGAGTATCCGATCTTCCTACATCACCTTTTCTTTCATCCACACCCATAAGCAAAATAGAAATGGGTTTTGTATTATCAAGCTTTTCTTCTCTTGCTTTTTTTTCTAAATTCGAATCACCCTCAAGAGGATTATACATTTTGTTTGCTGTCTCTTCTACGCTATGATATAGATAAAACACATAAGACCCTAATCCAATAACAAGTATTCCAATAATTACTCCTAAAGTAATCCATATCTTTTTCTTTTTGCTTTTCCTTGTTCTCATTCTCGCTCTCACTTTCCTTGTTAAATTTTCGCTCATCCATTTTATTATAAAAAAATGAGAAAATGATGAAAATAAGGATGATTCTCCTAAATTTTCTAACAAGAAAGCAGGAGAACCGTCCCTCTCTATCCTTAATAAACTCGTTTGGCTCCAACGTAATACTGGGACCAATAGGAGTTATCGATGAAGCGGAGATAGATTGGTTTATTCCCCTATAAAATCCTACATAGGAAATGATCTCTGTTGAATTAACTATAAAGAATGCTAAATCGTATAGCCGCAAATTAATCTAATACTTAACTTCCATCCTTAGTATGTATTCAAAAAGACTATTCTACTGCGAACAGAACCAACCAATTCATGGTAATTATCACTCTGTATCCCTCTAATTCCCATATGTAATTTTATTTAAAGGTGAAAAAATAAAAGGGTAAAAACTTTATATACAAAAGGAGAAAATATAATGAAGATTAAAAATACGTTTTCTGTCCTTGCATGCATGAGTTTTCTTGTGCTAGCAGGATGTAATAATAATGATCATGAAGCTTCAGATATGAATATAGATCGTTATAATGACTCTACAATTTCTAGCTTAAAAACAAATGTAAATAGTAAGAAATATCCGCATACACAACCTGTAAAAATACAAAATGCTAAATACGAATTTCGAACAATTGTCGGAACGTATGATTCAAATAATCCAAATGCAACAAATAAACAACAAGTGCAAAAAGCCACTCCACAACAGCAACAGGCTACAGAGCAGCAACAAGCAAATCAAGGTGCACAACCAGGTGCTCAATCTGCTCCGCAAACAACACCTAATAATACAGCAAAAAAAGAACCAAGTAACTTTGTGTCGGAAGTTATCGACTTAACAAACGCTGAAAGAAAAAAACAAGGACTTCCTGCTTTACAAGCGTATCCGGAATTAAACAACGTAGCAGATATGAAAGCGAAAGATATGAATGACAAGGGATATTTCTCCCATACAAGTCCTACTTATGGATCGCCATTTGACATGATGAGAGACTTTGGAATTACGTACGAGTCAGCCGGTGAAAACATTGCACAAGGACAACGTTCACCGGAAGAAGTAGTCAACGCTTGGATGAATAGTGAAGGTCACCGTGCCAATATCCTAAATGATAAGTACACACATATCGGTGTTGGTTTTGATGAAGGCGGTTATGAATGGGTGCAAATGTTTGTTAAAAAGTAAGGATAGCAAATGATAAAACATTATCATTTCTAGGAAAGCAAAAAAGACACAATTAGCAAGGCTAGTTGCGTCTTTTTTGTTATAAATTATACTTTCTGATTAAATAGGTTGGTGTGCAACTCGAAAAAATGAATTTAATGTTGAATAGAACGAGATCGATTATTCTTCTATTTATAAATGAGTTATTATTGTTTAAAAAAAATTAATTGTTATAGACTTTTTATTCTGTTTCCTCGATGTAACTCATTATTAAATAGCTAAGATTAACCTTCTCTTCATTGTTCTTATGCGCATCAATATACTTTAGAAATACCTGTCTTATTTCTTCGTTAAGGTTATTCCATTCAGTTTTCGGAATCGCTACTTCTGTAATTAAATTGGCTACTCCTTTTCTATCTTTTGATGGATCTTCAACAGTTTGTTTTAATGCATCTATAGCTCGATTTATATAGGGATATAGGTTGTTAAGCATATCAGGGTTATTGTGTAAATCTTCAGGAGATAAGTTTATCACTTTTCTCGTCCATTCTGCTGCCTTGTAATACTTTTGAATAATATTCCCGAGTTTTTCCTCTTTTACTACTTTTACTAACCCAAGTTCTTCTAGCTTTTTCATATGATAATACAGCCTTGATTGTTTTTCTTTCATTTCTTCCGCTATGTGTTTTATTGCTTTTGCTTCATACTCAATCGAATGTAGAATAGATCTTTTTTTTTCATCAAAGAAGACTTTCGCGATCTCCATTTCCTGTTTTTCCATTATCTGTTATCCTCTCTCTATCCATTCTTCCATTTTATTATATCTTAATTTCTTATTGACTAAAAATTTTTCACTCGTTAAAATAATTTTTAACGATAAAATTTATTTTAATAATAAAAAGGATGTTGATAACATGAAAACAACGATCGCTCTAAATAAAAAACAGGCCACCTTCCATTTATGGACGATTACCTTTAGTAATTTCATTTCTAGTTTTGGATCTCAGATTTATTCATTTATCGTTAGTTTTTCTATTTTACAATTAACAGGTTCTGCTTCTAGTTTTGCGATGAACTTACTTTGTGGTGTTTTGCCAAGAATTATAACGGCTCCATTCGCTGGATCCTTCACAGATCGATTTTCAAGAAAAAAAATAGTCATTTTCTCTTATATTGCTACTTCATTGACAATTTTCATCATGTTGATATCCTTTCTAACCCTCGGGCTTAACTTACCATTTCTATACTTAGGAACCGCTCTCTTCTCTTTAACTGCAACTTTTTCAGACATCGGTTTTAATGCATCTATTAGTGGATTAATCGATAAAGAGAGAATCCAAAGATCAGTATCTCTAAATTCAAGTTTTGACTCCATTGCAGCAATTATCAGTCCAGTATTAGGAGGGGTTTTATACCAATTTATTCCTATTTATACCTTTCTTGTTATTTATATGATTACAACAGTAATAGTTATTATTCTACAATTAAGTATGAACTTTAACTTATATTCCATAGAAAAAGCAATAAAAGAAACAGGTAAGAAAGAAACTATTTGGCAGAATATGTATGCTGGTCTACTCTATGTAAAAACAAAACCAGTAATAATTTCTATTGTTTCCTTTAGCATGGTTGCAAATTTGCTGGGTGGAGCATTTGGCATTGGTTACTCCTTTGTGCTAATTAATAACTTGAGTATGTCTTCACAAGTATTTGGACTCATAGAAAGTGCTTTTGCTGTGGGGATGCTTATTACTTCTATCTATTTATCGATTCGACCAGAAATTAATTATCCGTTATTAGTTACAAAGTTCGGTGCTAATTTAATGGGGCTTATTCTTATAATTTTTGCTCTACCAGTTCTTTTTCACCTATCTTCTATTTTTCTACTTGTTTATTATTTCATCCTAATGCTACTCCTAGGTATTATTCAAATTTTTGTAAATACACCAATCAATGTAATGTTGCAAACAGAAGTGGAAGATGAATATAAAGGGAGAGTTTTTTCTATTATTCGAACCGGAGCGCAATCTTTAGTCCCTATTGGTACAATTCTTTTTGGCTTTCTTTTTGATTGGCTACCCGCATATTGGGTATTTGGAATTTCTGGTTTATTCCTTATTCTTACAAGCCTATATTTCGCCAGACCAACTATCGTGCGGCAAGCGTATCCAGATTATGTAGGTAGAAGAAAGCAGGAGAACAGCACTACTGTAGCCAATTCGAGATTATTTTATGTAAAAAAACGCGACTAGTAGGACAATAAAAATGTTTGGTTGGGCGACAGTTTTATTTCGGAAAAACGTCCCCGTCCTGTTGATTACTGGAGTGGCAATAACTGGTCTTGGCATTTATGGAATCTTGGCACAACCAAATGCCACTCAAACACAATAAGCACTATCCTACATCGAAATAAGCTTCATCTAGGAATCAGTAGAATCTGATTCCTTTTTCTTTACTGTAAGTTTAAGAACACGTTTCCTCCAAGCATCTCTTCATAGCGTAGCTGCGCTTTTTCTCCTTTTTTCACTAATCCAGAGATATAGCCTTCTTTTTCGTTTCCTACATACATTTCATAACTAAATTCAGGATCGGTTGTACCGAGAATGTCACCACTATATATATCCCCATTTTCACTAACCATTTCGAAATTCATTATTCCGTCAATATAAAGGGACAAATCTTTTGTAGCCGATTCAGTAAACTTCACTTTTGTTTTCGCTAAAAGCCATTCATATCCATCTGGCGCAGGCTCATTGAATTCATTCATAGATTTCAATTTTTGATAAGCATCCTCTCCGCGTGTCACTTCCAATACAGTTAAATCAAATTTTATGGGAAAGGACTCCCCTTTGTCATTATATAGTTCATCTTCAACCGTTACTGTCTTCTTAAATGGGACTGGATTGGTTCGAGAGCCGAGCTTCGACTTTGCTTCTTCTTTCTTATCTGACTTTTTTTTCTGCACTTCTTCTTGAGCTTCATCACTCTCTTTCATTTTTACATCCTTGGTATCTTGTCCACATCCTCCAAGAATAGTGATAATAAATAAACTAGTTAGACACAGCTTAAATGTATTTGGTAGATTCTTTTTCATGTTCATTCTCCTTACTTGCTCTATATTAAAAACGACCTTCTATTTATTTCGAATCTTCTTCTAAATCATCAGGATAAATAGTTTCATCCAAAACGTCTTTTGTAGCCTCGTCTTTTGTCAAAATCTTGACCTGATAATCATCGGGGTCTACTCCACTATACACTTGATACATCATGCCTGTTATTCCAAGGGTAAAAATAGCAAAACTATCCATACTATCTTCATATTTCTTTTTATCAACCACTAACGTAAATTCAGAAAATGCTTTATTATGCGTGATATCCTTAATCGACACATAATCATCACTCTCTTTTATTTCCTTAATGGATTCTTCTAAAGAAGCTTCCATTTCCTTCATCATCTCTTTATGCTTTGCCTTAGACATTTTATAGGTAAGGGAACCATCTTCATTTTTAGTAACTTTAATGCCCTCTTTTTCTACATCGGCAATTACGGAATCAATATCTTCCCCTTCAAACAAAGAGGCTGGCAGTGTGATTTCAACATTTGAAAGACCTTTATCCACATTCATCTTTTGTTCATCTGCTTGTTTGTTATTATCCGTATTTTCCTTTTTATCCTTATCTGCTGAACAAGCAACAAGCAATATCATACATACTGCTAGAAAAGCATACGTAAATTTCCTCATAAAAAATCCGCCTCCAAATCATTTTTGACAGAACCATTTCCATTATTATTCCTTTTTCCTATTTTCCAATACATCTAAAAAAGAAGCATAGAGATGGTTCTTCCGAAGACATAACTTCAGATGATCCGTCCCTCTGCTTCCCTTAAACGAGTAATAATTCCTTCATTTCTTTTTCTGCTTTGCTCAAACTACTTAACCAGCTTTCCACAAACTTAACACCGTCGATTAATTCAACATTTAATCCTTTGGCATATTCATAAGCTGCCGGTGTAAAGCTGCCTGTTGTAATAACATATCCACCTTGAGCTCCTCGTTTGATTATATTCGAATGAATCAGGGCAATTGAATCAAATGGTAAATCTTCTTGATAACATTTTACTTGCCCAAGAAACAATCCTTTTTCTGTTTCATGTTCAAAGTCTACTCCAAAATCACCTGTTGGAGGAGTCACCCATGTCGATCCGCCTCTTGTCTTCTCCATAATTTCCGCAGCAAACCTTTCAAATTGGAGAGGATCTTGTTTTAAATAAATGGAAGAATAGTCCTTGTCTTCTTCCTCTTTACAAAACCTCAAATAAAGCCCCATCGCCAAAGTCTTTTTTAACTCGTCACTTGACTCGATATGATTAGCCAATAGAGCAGTCTGATATTCATTTTCTTTTTTCGTCCATAAATATTTCATAAAAGCCAAGATTAAAAGAATTGCTACTATAATCTCTATGTAGAACATTGCACAACACTCCCTGCATTATTAAAGGGTAAACAGGAATGCTGCTTTTTATACCGCCATTTGGTATTTAAATCTAATCTCCGTTACTTAATTTGCGCCATTCTTCCGTTTAATAACATATCAATATGGGGAATATTATCTTCTAAATACACTTCAGATATGGCTTGAAAGCCAAAAGACTGATAAAAGTTCCGCAAATAGTCCTGTGCCTGGATTTTTATCCTCTCTTCTTTTAACTCTTGCTTGGTATAATCAATTCCGCGACTTACAAGCTCTTCTGCAAACCCTTGTCCTCTATATTCTTTCTTCACAAAAATCCTCCCTAAAGAAGCCTCTGGATATGACACCCCTGGAGGTAAAATTCTTAAATACGCAACAATCTCCCCCTGTTTTTCAGCAAAAAGATGATACGATTCTAAATCCTTTCCATCTACCTCTAAATAAGGACAATTTTGCTCCACCACAAAAACAGCGGTTCTCTCTTTCAGAAGCGTATATAATTCCACATTTGTTAACTCATTAAATTTCTTTATATGCCATTTCACCTGTATATTTCCCCCTCTTTAGTCCTGAGAGGACCGATCGTACTAAAGGTATATCTCAGTAGTACCGTCCCTCCGCTTCCGCCATTTTCCTCCTCAGCTCAGCTGCCACCTCTGTTGGATTTTCAATTTGGAAAATGACATAGCGATACTTCTCATGGTTATCCAATTCGATGATTACGACTGGAATCCTTCCTTCGTAAGATAAAAAGTACCATTCATCTTGGTATTTATAAGAGCCCTCATATATATTTAACGGCGAAATAGAAGTTCCAGGCATACGAATCATCCATTTCGGTGGATCAAAATAATCAACAAACACACTTTTAATCATTCTATAGGGCAGCTTCACTTTATGCTTGAAAGTGAACAGCATCATTAATCCTCTTATCTTCAGTACTGCAGCATCCTCTTCAAAAATAATTTCCCTGTTCATTTGACTCCCTCCTAAAGAATGTCTCTATGTATTTACGAATTAACCAGGATTATGTTTCATCTACTATTGTATTGCCCTAGATAGCATTTTCCAAATTAAACGAAAAAATGCTATGTTTTATAAACAGCCTAAACTAAACTGAATAGTAAAAGATAGTGAAAAGTGTTTTAGCAAAAGGAGGGTGTTCCTAGGGAAGAAATTAGCAAACTAGGAACAGAGGGATGGTTTGAGGGGAGTGGAACAGTCTTTTTTCTTTAATGAGAATGTGTGAACAAGCTTCAAGAGGAAGTAGCACCAATAATTTTAAAATAATAGAAATGTAAAGAGGATAGTACGGCTGCTATCTAGTGAAGCTTGCGAAGAATCTGGCCACTCAGGGGTACTGCCGCGTCCCCTTTTCATTATTTAGAAGGAATAAAAGATTTGTTGTGGTTATCCTGACTGGCTACCGCATCGTCCGTAATTGTCGGAACACCTAATTTTCTCGGAGTAGCGTGTCGGTAGCACATATTTATAAACCAAACAGATTATAACTGATTGAGCTTGCTAACAGGCTCTTCTCCATTTTCTATACGTTTTATATTCTTTATAAAGAAGTCATATCTTTTTTTATGAAATTTCCGACCATCAGGCATTCCTGCTGTATGGGGAGTAAGTATCACATTACCCAGATTCCGGAGCTCACTGTCAATAGGAAGCGGTTCGGATTCAAAAACATCCAGGCATGCAGCTTTATTGATCAGGTGTTTGGTTTGCTGATTCAAAGGTACATGTACACTGACTATGTCCGATGTGCTTAGAAGTCTCAAGCTATTGTAAGCTATTGGTTAAAAACAATGGCGTAGGAAATGGGGACCATTTGATTGAGTGAAAAAAGGGGTACCAAAAAATCTGTCCCCCTCTTAGAAAGTCTCGAAATATATAGTTATCCTACTTAGCAAATGCTTCAAAATAAATCTTTTATTGGCAACTTCAGTTAGCGATACTTAGTTCTTTCCTCCATTCAATCATTTCCGCAATGAGCAATTTAATTGTTTCTGTACTCATAAATTGATCTTCTGCATGCATTAATAAAATGGAGAATTCTGTTTTATTACCCGCAGCCTCATTTTTAATTAATTCACCATGAATTTTATGACCTTCAACCAAAAGGTCTGATCCTTCCTTCATCAATGAAGCTGCACTGGAAAAATCACCATTTTTCGCTTGAGCTAGTGCTTCTATAAACTTTGTCTTCGCCATTCCTACATTCCCAATGATTTGAAAAGCAATTAGTTCTATTCCTTCCATTCCTATCCCTCGCCATCTAATAAACTATTTTTCTATCATTTCTAAAGCGGTCTCCAGAACTGCCGCTCCGTTTACTCTTCCATAATCAACAAAATCAATGACAGTAACAGGAATACTATTACCGACTACTTTCTCTGTATTGCTTTTTAAATATCCTACCTGTGGTCCCAATAAAATAATATCTGCTTTTTCCCAGTTTTCATGTAATTCTGCATCTGAAACTGCCCAAATATTTACCTCCATGCTCTGGTCTTTTGCCGCCTGCTTCATTTTTTCTACTAAAAAACTTGTAGACATTCCTTGATTACATACTAATAAAATATTTTTCATACAAACCACTCCTCCTATAGAATAGACTGTTTTATTTCCTTATTTATTCTGCATGGCACTTACTCTCTCATCTATTTTCAAAAATGGCAGATACATAAATACTGTTATGATGATTATTAATAATTGTAATATAGATGCTCGCCAGTCACCTCCTGTAGCTAGGAATCCTGAAATAATCGGTGGCGTAGTCCATGGGGTTTGAACAACCACGTGATTTATTAAACCTACAGCTGTCGCAAAATAGGCAACTGATAAAGAAAAAATTGGAGCAAGAACAAATGGAATGATTAACATTGGGTTAAATACAATTGGTAGCCCAAATATAATTGGTTCACTAATATTAAAGATAGAAGGTGTTAAGGACATTTTCGATATATCTCTATAATCCTTACGTCTACTAAAAATAAAAATGGCAATTAACAATGAAATCGTATTTCCCGATCCCCCCATAACAGCGAAGGTATCTTTAAAAGCCATATTAATTATATGGGGTATCTCTTGATGATTAGCGTATGCTAACATATTATCTTGCATGTTTTGTAATAAAAAAGGATCCAAAAGTGCTCCAGAAATAACTGCCTGATGGATACCGAATCCAAAAAATAAATTAGCGATAGAAGTAATTAATAAGAACCCTGGTAAACTGGTTGTCACATAGCTTAACGGCTTAGTAATAATGGTGGATATTAAAGTATTAAAATCCATATTAAATAATTGATTTAATAAAAAGGATGCAACTGCAAAGATGATAACATTCACCATAATTGGAATTAACACATTAAAAGATTTAATAACTGCCGGTGGTATATTTCCACTGATATTGATTTGCATTTTTTTATTTGAAGATAATTTTATAAATAAATCGGTTGCAAGCAGCCCTACGATAATTCCAACAAACATCCCTGATGCGCTTGTATAACTTACAGGAATCACATTAGAAACAAGAAAGCTTTCGGTTGATCCTTCTGGTGAAAAAGTCGTTGTCAATGGTGTAACTACTATCATTGTAGAAAGTACAACTAAGATTGGAGCTATTACATTTTTATATCCCCTATTTACACATAGATGATAAGAAATGGCAACAGCTACTAAAAGTGTCATGATATTCAGTGTACCGTTAGCAATGGATACCCCAATAGATTGCCAAGTTGTTAAAGTATCAGGATTAACCAAATTTCCCATAAAACCAGTTGGCTCTAAAATAACATAATTAATTAGAGTCATAAATCCAGCTAGTATCATAAATGGCATAATCGATGCAAAGGCATCACGCAAACTTCTTAGATGAATCTGCGCTCCTAATTTTTGTGCAACAAAAGCAAACCGATCTGCAATACCTTGCTTTGTTGAGTTATTCATGATCTATCCACCCTTTTTATTTTATTTATCCTAATTTACTCGTTTCGTACTCAAATCCGTTGTCCTTGCTCATTTTTTTATAAAATTCTCCACTTTTCTTGATTGTTCTTTCTTGTGTCTCTAAATTAAGAGAAACTAGTCCATATCGATTTTTATAAGCATTAATCCATGACCAGCAATCAATAAATGTCCATAAATGATATCCTTTGATATGGCAGCCTGCTTGAATGGCTTTATGGACATAGGCGAGATGATCTTTAATAAACTCAATTCGATACTCATCGATAATTTGTCCATGCTCATTAAGAAATCGTTCTTCATTCGCTACCCCCATACCATTTTCAGATATAAAAGCTTCTATATTACCGTAATTATCTCTAATGTCTATACATAGATCATAGATACCCTTTTCATAAATTTCCCATCCGCGGTACACATTCATTTTTTTCCCTGGCATATTATGAAGTTCAAAAAACCATTCGGGTAAAAAAGGGCTTTTTTTATTAATTTCTGTCAGGCGTGCCTTCACTCTTCTTGGTTCATAATAATTCAACCCTAAAATTTGAGAAGTATTTTCCGCAATTACTTTTAAATCGTTCTCTTCATATAAAGGCATCTGGTTATATTCCTGCAATATTTTTACCAATTTCTTTGGAAATGTTCCTTTAACCATGGGGTCTAAAAAGCTTCTTGTATAAAAGGCATCCGCAATTTCAGCTGCTTCTACATCAAACTCATTTTGGCTTCTCGGATAAGTTGGACTTAAGTTTAATATTACTCCTATCTTAGAAGGCAGTTGCTTTTCCTTAAAAGATTGAATAGCCTTCGCATGTGCCAATATAGTATTAAATGCTGCCTGTGCGCCACGCTTGAAATCTACTAAATTTGGATAATGAAAATCTTCTAAATAACTTCCTAAAATTGGTCCTAACGGCTCATTAAAGGTGAACCAATGATAAACCAAATCACCAAACTCTTCAAAACAAGCAGCTGCATAATTTACATATGCTTCAACCACTTCACGTGATTCCCATCCTCCCTTTTCTTGAAGTACATACGGCATATCAAAATGATAAAGATTAGCAAAAGGTTTGATACCGTTTTCATTCATTTCAGTCAAAAGGTTTCGATAGAAAGAAATAGCCTTTGGATTTCTTTCTCCTACTCCACCATCTGGAAACATCCTTGCCCATGAGATGGAAATACGGAAAGAATTATGCCCTGTTTCCTTCATTAATTGAATATCTTCCTTGTATCGATTTATATGATCAGTTGTTACTTCAGGTCCAATCCCCTGATAAAAACGTGATGGTTCCGTTTTAAACCAATGTTCCCAAACTGTTTCAGCTTTTCCTGTATTACCTCTACCTTCTGCTTGCTCAGCTGACCAAGCCGTTCCCCACCAAAAACCACTCGGAAACGTTAACATTTCTTTCATAATAAATGCCTCCCTCTTTCCTTTACGAACAAACTATAACACTCTTTTTAATATAAGTAAATACTTTTAATGAAAAGTATATATCTTTTGTGATTTATATACTTGTTTTTAACTGTATGGTATACTTATTATGAAAACCGTTATAAAATGGAGGATTTAACTTGAGTCAGTTACCTAAATATATGGAAATATATACAGATATTAGAGATATGATAAATAATAACGAATATGAAATAAATGAAAAGTTACCTGACGGGGATACGCTTGCTGATTATTACCAATGCAGTAAACTGACAGTAAAAAAAGCATTAGATATTCTTGTAAAAGAAGGAATGGTTGTTAGACGTAGAGGTTCCGGAACTTATGTAAAAGGGGTTTCTACTAATGGAGGAGCTATTGCATTAGGTCCATCAGAAGGTTTATCTAACATTGTTGGAAAAGAAAATATTTCCTCAAAAATCATTCTTTTTTCGATCGAAAAACCGTCCTTAGAAATTGCCAAAAAACTTGAGATTGATGACGAATATATTTATCGAATTATTCGAACACGGCATATTAATAATAAGCCTTATTCGCTGGAACATACTTACATGCCTTTATCTATTATTACTGGACTAGAGCCAAAACATCTAGAAGGATCCATCTATAATTATATACGCGAGGAATTAAAGCTGAAAACGCATAGCACCCATGTCTGGATTAGAGGAGACAAAGCAAATAGTGAAGATACTTCTTTACTAAAGATTCCAGACAACTCCTTCATGATGGAAATCGAAAAATTAGCTCAGTTAGAAGATGGAAGAATATTCGAATACTCCATCACACGCCATCTGCACGAGAGTTTTGTTTTTGAAACAGTTTTTGTTCATAACTAAGTAGGAAATAAGAGGGCAGGTGTGGAGTATCCCAAATCAGAAGGAAATTTCCAATCTTTACCCATTTAACCAGAACTGAGGACTATATTCATTAATAAAATAATAAAATAGTTTATATCCATTTTATTAATGAATAAGGGAGAAGAAAAAAATGGGAATAGTGAATGGAAAGACATATTTATCACGAATCAGCAGTTTATCTACAGAAATTTGGTTAGATGGGGAAAAAGTCCAGGATCTCTCTAACCATCCTGCTTTTAAAGGGATACTACATTCAAAAGCTTCTCTTTATGATTTACAATGTCAGCCTAACTTAAAGGAGGAAATGACTTTCTTGTCCCCATTATCTGGGGACTCTATAGGTATGTCATACTTACAGCCAAAGACAAAAGAGGATTTGCGAAAAAGAAGAAGGATGATCGAACGGTGGGCTAAGGAAACAGCAGGAATGATGGGACGGAGCCCAGATTATTTAAATACAGTAATCATGAGTTTTGCCACTTCTGCTTCCCTTTTAGAAGGAAAGGAAAATTGTTATCCAAAACATATCCAATCCTTATACGAATCGGCAAGAGAAAAGGATCTTAGTTTTACCCATACTTTTATAACTCCTCAAGTTAATCGCTCGAGTATGTATCTAGAGTATTCCAACGAGCCAATCTCTGCCCAAATAATCGAGAAAAATAATAAGGGGCTAATTATTAAAGGAGCGCGGCTCCTAGCCACACAGGGAGGCCTTACAGATGAACTTTTGGTTTTTGGGGCGCCCAGATTTGCAAAAGAGGAAGCATTTGCATTTGCAATACCTTCAGACACTAAAGGAGTAAAGTTTCTCTGCAGAGAGTCCTATGTAGGAGGAGAATCTACTATTGATTATCCATTAAGCTCACGATTCGAAGAAATGGATTCTATTGTTGTATTTGATAACGTCCTTGTTCCATGGGAACGTGTTTTTTTCCATGAAGATCTAGAAACCGCAAGTATGTTTTTAACTCAAAGCTCTTTTAATTCATTTGCTTATCATCAAGTTATTACTAGGCAAATTGTCAAAACAGAGTTTATTTTGGGCTTAGCGGAAAATATGATAAATACGATTGACGTAGGCGAATATCAACACATCCAAGAAAAGATGGCAGAAATCATTATTGGATTAGAAACGTTGAAAGCACTATTAGAAAAAGCAGAGAACGATGCTCTCTTAAATGACCAAGGATTTATGATTCCAAACAAAACCATCCTGCTAGTTGCTAGTAATATTTTCCCGAAAATTTATCCTCGTTTTTCCGAAATCCTTCAACTAATTGGCGCAAGCGGTTTAGTATCACTGCCAACAGAGAAAATGTTTCACTCAGAAGTTGGGAAAGATTTAAATCAATATCTTCAAGCAACGTGCAGATCTGCAGATGAGCGCAATAAAATCTTTCGATTAGCTTGGGATTTAACAATGAGCTCCTTCGGCACAAGACAGACACAATATGAAAGATATTTTTTTGGTGATCCTGTCCGTCTTTCTGGATTTTTATATAATAACTACCCTAAAAGTAATTATGTAGAGAGAATTAATGAATTTTTGACAGACTGAATTATCAACGGCTGCCCAAATGACTACATATGGGCAGCACTTCTGCATAAGGTTAATAACTAATGAGCGCCCTTCCCTTTTCCTCCCAAATTCAGCCGTCGCATTATTTTCGTCAATAAATCCTGGCATACTTTAACTCAGGAACAATAAAGGATTATTACAGATGGCAATCGAATATTAAATTTTTAAAAAAGGAGGAATAGAATCATGCAAAAGGTTATGGAGGGAATAAATTATTGGATAAAAAGATTACCAGAAGAATTCAACTCTATGTCTGAAAATAGTTCTTCTCATCGTCCCTTGCCAAACAAGTGGTCAAAAAAAGAAATTTTAGGGCATCTTTGTGATTCAGCGATAAATAATATAGAAAGGTTTATCAAAATTCAATATGAAGAACCGGTGTATGCTATTCAATCATATGGCCAAAATCATTGGGTTAAGATGCAAAATTATCAGGATAGACCACTTGATGAAATGATAAATCTTTTTCAAACACTCAACAAACAAATTATTCACATTGTAAAAAACATCCCAGTCGAAAAGCTTTCCAATCTTTGCGACATAGGAAATAATCAGCATAAAACACTAGAGTGGCTGATACAAGATTATCATGAGCATATGGAACACCATATTCACTCTCAAATCTTAATCGAAAAATCTTATTAAAAGAAAAGACACACATTAAAATCTGCTATATTTATAACCCCGTTCTCCTTTTAGAACGGGGTTATAAATAGGAAGTCAATCTAAAAAAGTCATATTGTCATTTTATCAATAGAAATCTTTTTACAAAGAATAATAATTACTTAAAGAAATAGGCTCTCCATTTTCATGAGAATCATTTGTAGCAAGGGTAGCAGCTAATGTTTGAACACCATTTTCATAGGATGACAGGATTAATTCTGGCTGATTGGCAGCAATCGCTTTAATGAAAGCTCGATCCTGGGCCTCATAATAATTCAACTTTGGTCGATACGTAGTAGTTGAAAATTCATCTGTAATCGTTATATTGGAACCGTTAAAAGCAACACGGAAATTCTTCCCTAAAATTTCTAGACCCATCCGGTGATCTGGTTGTATAAAAGAGCAGCCTAATTGGCCGATTGCCCCGTTCCTTAAAGTGAAATTGACCGAAGTGACATCTGGTATATCAATATGAGGAATATCCTTTGAAACCAATAGATTCATATTTGCATAGATTTTATCTATATCTCCTGCTAAATAGCGAATTAAATCCAAAATATGTGTGGCTTGTTCTACTAATTGTCCACCTGATTTGGATTGTTCCCGATACCATGGAGTTGGAACAAATTTTGTTAAATAATAGCTGTTAACCATCGCAATTTGTTTGCCTTGTAGATACTCTTTTGCTTTTGCCACTGTATCTAAGTACCGTAAACAGTATCCTGTAGCACAAATAATCCCAGAAGCTTTAATAACCGCAGATTTTCTCTTTACATTATCCAAATTTAATCCAACAGGTTTTTCTACCATAATATGAATGCCCTTTTTAGCAGCCTTTTCCTCGATATCTCCATGGGCAAATGGAGGGACACATATAAAAAGTGCATCCAATGCAGTCTCTTCCATCATCTTGTCTACATCTGTATATGCTGGAATTTGATATTTCTTCCCTACAGCTGTTGCTTGGTCTTCGGATATATCACATACCGCTGCCATTTCTGCCTGTTCAATCAAAGCAATATTCTTCAAATGTACGGATCCAATTCCCCCGACACCTATAAAGCCTACACGAACTTTTCTCATAGCGGACACTCCTCTAAGGACTAACCTTTTTCAGATTTAACACGACATCCAGATGCTTGGAGGTATCTTGGGCAAGATACTCTGGCCCAAATGCATAGGCTGGTATTTCAGCGGTTACTGTATCCTTATAGCCTATGTTCTTTAATGCTTGGTACACTTTTTCCCAATTTACATCCCCAGCTAATAATGGAACAAAGCCAGTAATATTCCCAACGTTCAATTTAAAATCCTTAACATGAACTTTTCGGATTCGCTCTCCTAATATGGAAATCCATTGTTCTGGATAGCCATATTGTAATGCATTGCCGACATCATAATAAGCACCAATATAATCGGAATGGAACTCATCAATATACCTGGCCATTTCGAGTGGAGATAGCAAAAATTTATTCCATACGTTTTCGATTCCCACATGAATATTGTGTTTTTCAGCTAATGGCAGAACTTTTCTTAACTCATCTTGACTGCGCCTATAACAATCAAGGTAAGACGTTTCTTCATTAACTACCCCTGGGACAACTAAAACAGTGTCTGCCCCAATATATCCGGCTAATTCTATTTGTTTTTCAATAACTTTTCTCCCTTGTTCCCGTACCTTTTCATCATAATGAGAAAGAGGGAACTTCCATAATAGATTCGTAGAAATACTGCTTAAGCGTAAACGATAATGCTCTGCCATTTTCCGAATTCGTTTTGCTTCTTCTCTAGACGTATTCATCGTAAGCCCAATGCCATCTATACTTACATTAAGCTCTATTGCATCAAAGCCTGCATCACGACTGTACTTAAATACCATCTCTAATGGTGTATCATCGGGATAACACCACTGATTAATCCCCTTTAGCATCTTTATTCCTCCCTAAATAGCATCCCTGCATAGAGCTATCTCTATTGATTATTCGATTCAATTTTTTCTATCAAAACAGGCCTTTTGCTTTGCGCAGATTCATAGCCTGCCAGAGCAACCTCCATTGCTTTTAGACCATCTTCTCCTGTTATAGTAGGTGCAATTCCCTTTTGCACATTTGTAACAAAGTCTTCTACAAGAGCTTGGTTCATATCATCTCCCCAATAATCCCATTTTGCTCCCTCTGCACTGTACAGCTCACTTTTCTGCGCAAAGGCATCTACTGACAATGTTCCTTTCGTCCCGATTATTTCTAATGTAACGTCTCCCCATGTTGGGAATGTCTTATTTCTTGACCAGCTACAATCAATTGAAGCAAACACATTGTTTTCAAATTCCATTGTTACGATCCCACAATCATCTATCTCATAATCAGAAAAGAGATTATCTACTTCTGCATATACTTCTTTCACATCTGAATTCATATACCATCGCATAATATCCACAAGGTGAACTGTATGATCCATTACGGCGCCGCCGCCTGATTTTTCTTTGTCTACAAACCAGCCGCCCGGGTTAGTGCCGCGATTCGTTCCTTTTATAGCAATAATACTGCCAAGTTCTCCTGTCTCGATAATGTGTTTCGCTTTTACTATTGGTGTACTAAAGCGTACAGGAAAAGCAATTTGTAGGAATACATTATTTTCTTTGCAAACTTCCATCATTTCCAATGCATCCTTCCTATTTGTCGCAATCGGCTTTTCGCATAAAACATGTTTTCCTTTCTTCGCTGCTGCAAGCACATGTTCATGATGCTTATAATTTTCGGAAGTAATGATGACAGCATCTATATCTTGGTCTAAAAGATCTTCATAGTTTGAATAGTAATTGGTACTGTATTTCTTCGCTACTTCTGCACCGCGAATCTCCTGGTCATCTGCGATTCCTACTAACTCTACTCCTTTGCTTTTCTTTAATGCCTCTGCATAGGCGTACGCATGACCATGAGCAAAACTAATAATTCCTACTCTCATCGTTTTACCTCCATTTCTTGTTTACGCAATTCTACTACTTTTCCTTCCTTTAATGACTCAATAGCAGCTAACGCAATTTCCATTGCTTTATAAGCATCTAGAGGAGTCACTATCGGCTCCTCCTTATTCTTGATACATGAAATAAAATGTTTTAATTCTGTTATATATGGATTTTCTTTTAATGGACTTTCGGGCACCGCGACTCCAGCTGAACCTGTATTATTGTGATTAATGCCTTTTACAAGCGGAGTTGCTTTCGAGCTATCATAGTGAATAACCCCTTCTTTTCCAGCTATTTCAAATTTTGTTGCAAAATTTTGGTGAGCCCAAGTTCCTTCCAAATGAGCAATTACTCCACTTTCAAAGCGCAATGTTACTAATGCATAGTCTAATTTTGCCATCGCTCTTCCTTGGGCACTTTTGGCATAGACTCGCTCTACCTCACCGAAGCACCAGCGTAGATAATCAAAATCATGAATCATTAAGTCGAGCACTAATCCACCACTGCTGTGATAGTCTGCATACCAATCTCTAGAAGCAGATGGGAATCCGCCTCCTCTTTTCGTATTTACAACACCTGGCTTGCCAATTTTCCCTTCTTCTATCATTTGCTTTGCACGCTGGTATTCCGGGAAAAAACGCACGACATGACCTACAAAAAGCTTCACGCCCTTTTTCTTGCAATAGTCGATCATTTCTTTAGCATCCTTTAAATTGCGAGCCAATGGTTTCTCACAAACAACTTGAAAACAATCATCTGCTACTTTTTTGACATATTCCTTATGAAATGGAGTGGGAACACAAACGGACACAACATCAACAGCACCAAGGCTTTCAATCGCTTCCTCATAGCTTGCAAATGCTTGAGCTCCTAATTTCCGTGCCAATTCTTCCGCTTTTTCTAAGGTTCTGTCCACAATTCCAACTAATTGAACATCATCCATGGTTGAATAGGCGAAGGAATGAGTACTCCCCATCGTTCCGGCGCCAATAACTAATGCTTTTAACATATACACACACTCCCTATTCTATTTATCAATTCTTTCTCTTTCTAAATATCTATCTTCTAACCCCTCCAAGTGCAATCCCTGCCAGTAAATGCTTTTGCAGAAAAATAAACATTAACAGCATGGGAATCGTGGACAAGACAGCACCAGCCATTAACAGCGGATAATCTGTAGAATATTGTCCTGAGAAAGTGGAAATCCCAACAGACAATACTCTCATTGACTCAGAGTTTGTCATAACAAGCGGCCATAAGAAATCATTCCATGCAGCGAGAATCGTAAAGATTCCTAAAGCAGTAAGGGCGGGTGTCGAATTTGGTAAAATAATTCTCCAATAGATTCCAAAGTACGAACAACCATCAATTTTAGCTGCTTCATCCAACTCTTTTGGAATGCCCATAAAGAATTGGCGCAGCAAAAAGGTACCATAGGCACTAAAAACGCCTGGAACAATCAAAGCAAAGAATGTGTCAATCCAGCCCAGCTGTGTTAATGTTGCATAATTTGGTATTAAAATTACTTGAGCGGGTACCATAAGCACGGACAGCATTAAAATAAAGAGAACATTTTTCCCAGGAAAATTTAAACGTGCAAAAGCAAATGCAGCTAAAGAACATAAAACAAGTTGACCAATCGTTCTACCTAAAGTGAGAATAATCGTATTCAGATAGTATTTTAAAAAATCCACAGCTTCAAAGACGTTCCCATAATTCTCGAAATGCCATTCCTTAGGGATAATCGTCGGCGGAACTTGCATGGATTCTCCAAAGGATTTCAGAGAGGTAGAAATCATCCAGAGAAATGGCACAATCATGATAAAAGCTCCGATAATGAGCAGTAAATGTCTAGAAACCCGCTTCAAGTAAATCCCCCCTTATTAAGAATCGTAATAAACCCATTTCTTTTGGAAAATAAATTGAATAATGGTCATCAATAGAATGGCAAGAAACAAGATAAATGCTTGGGCAGAAGCAATACCCATTTCACCATACTTAAAGCCTGATTCATAAACGCCATACACAATCGTACGCAGTGGTTCTAATAGCGCTGTACTATTACCAATCATGACAAATAATAAGTCGAATACTTGTAAGGAACTAATCATTCCTGTTATAAAAACAAAGAAAATAGTAGGTGTTAATAGCGGTAAGGTAATACTAAAAAACTTCCGAATCCTTGAAGCACCGTCAATGTCGGCCGCTTCATAATACGTCTTTTCTATTCCCTGAAGTCCCGCTAAGATTAAAATGATATTATTGCCGACACTCATCCATATGTAGACGATAATAACGGATATTAAAGAAATCTTCGGGTCAAATAACCACGATGGCTGCGGAAGATGAAAGATACCTAGAATGTAGTTAATTAAGCCATAATCGGTGTTATATAGCCATTTCCATACCATCCCAACTGCGACCGGCATCGTAACTACTGGCAAGAAATACAAGGTACGATAAAAGATAATGCCTTTTATTTTTTGATTCAGCATGACTGCTATAAATATCGCAATAATGACAGTAAATGGAACGGAAACAAAGGTAAATACTGCTGTATTAACAATCGAACGAAGAAAGGAAGAATCAGTAAATAATTGGATCAAATTTTCTAACCCGACATATTCTGGCATGGAAATACCATTCCATTTTGTAAAGGACAAAGCAAATGAGGCAAGTGCAGGAAAAATATAAAACATAAATAGCCCTATCATGGTGGGAGCAATAAATAAATAAGCAGCAATAGCTTCACGATTGAATTTCTTTTTCTTTCTCTTTCTTGCCACAGTCTCTGGACTCTTTTTATTCACTACCATCGTTTCCAATCGTATCTCTCCCTTCTTTCTTGATTTTTTTCATCCCTTCCCTTTCCATTTGGAATCAATGAAAAGGGAAATTACATTAAAAACCAGCTTAATCCTTCTGTTCTTCTTCCAAAATCGCATTCATTTCTGCAGCAATTTTCTCCAAAGCTTCATCAATCGATTTTTGTCCTAAGAAGGCACCTTGGATTTCCGTTGTTTCAATATTTTGCCATTCTGATGTTTTTTCGGAAACTGGATAAGGGACTGCTTTTTCAAGCGCATCTAAGAATATTTGTAATTCGACATTTGGCAGAGAATCTAACCAAACCTTACTAATTTCCATATGGGCTGGTGTAGCAAATCCTGTCTTAGCCATCACCGTTGTTCCTTCTTTATTAGATAAGCTTTTAATTAGTTCCCAAGCTAATTCTTCATTTTTTGTTTTGCTATTCATTGCCCATCCAATACCATGGACAATGGATGTATCTACTTTTCCTTTCGGCAGGGGCGCTACCCCTAAATCCTCTCCAAGAACCTCTTCATACTCCGCTGCATGAACAGAAATTTCTGGAGTCATGGCCACCTTCTGGGACATGAACCACTGATCTGCATCTGTTTCGATTTGTGCCTTCACGGTCGGAGAAATCTTCTTTTCAATTAATCTATTCAAAAATGCAAATGCTTCTTTTGCTTCTGGTGTGTCAAATCCAGACTTTGTTTTGTCTTCACTAATGACATAACCACCTGCTTGATGCATTAAGTTATAGTAGCCTGATTGATTTCGCACAACTTGATTTAAATAGCCATAGACTCCTTCATCTGGTTTTGTAAGCTTTTCGCCAACTGCCTCTATGTCTTCCCAAGTCCACGTTTCATCAGGGTAATCTACGCCTGCTTCATCAAACAATCTTTTGTTGTAAAATAGGCCAATAGAATCGACAAAATATGGAGCAGCATATAGTTTATCTTCATAGGAATAAAGATCCACAACGGCTGGATAATAATTTTCCTTGGCGAATTCTTCGTCTCCTTGAAGAAATGGTTCTAAATCTTTAATCAAATCAGAAGTTACATATTGGTAAAAGTTAGGTCCATTCATCCAAAAAACATCAGGGCCACTGCCACCGCCCAGACTTGTTCGCAACTTTGTCCAGTACTCCGCAAACGGGGTATAGGTAACTTTTACATTCACATCAGGATGTTCTTTTTTGAACGACTCAATCGATGCATCAACTGCATCACTAACATTTTCATCCCATAATGCAACTTCAATCGTTTTCTTTCCATCACCCGATGACTTCCCGCTACATGCCACAAGCATGATGGAGATCAACACAAAGATACAAAGGCTTAATAACTTTTTCATAATCCCCCTCCACTTTCCCTTTAGTAATGATTGAATATTCTTTAAATCACCTATCCACTCTTTATAATTGAAAACGAAATTTTCCTTGAAGAATAACCGCTGCCGCTCCCAATAAGTCAAAATCCGACCCCAAAGAAGTACTTTGAATGTTTATGTCCTCTTTTAATATAGGAATCACCATTTCAGATAATTTCTCTCTTATCTTTTTGATAAATAAGGGATTATCCTGTACCACTTCACCACTTATTATGATTATTTCGGGATTTAGTAAGTGAATCGTATTAGAAATCGCAATCGCTAAATAACTGATAATTTCATCAAGAATTTCGATACTTAACTTATCATTCCGTTTAATTGCATCAATAAAAATTTCAGGGGTAAGTTTTCGGATGTCATTTTCAATTAAATTTTTTATTAACGTATCACGCCCTTTAGTTAGGATGGAGGAAACTATATTAGAATAAATAGCTGGCCAGTTTACATAGTTTTCTAGACAGCCATTGTTTCCACATTCACACTTTGAACCACCTGGGACAACAGTTGTATGCCCAATTTCTCCAGAGCTTCCTTTGAATCCACGATAGATGGTCCCATTAATCATCAAACCGGAGCCTACACCATCTCCTATAGTGAGATACATGATATCTTTATAGCTGTTAAAAGAACCGAAATAATATTCTCCCACCGCAAATGCATTTACATCATTATCTAAAAAGGTTGGTAAGTTAAATTTTTCTTCTATCAATTCTGTTAGCGGAACATCATAAAGCTTAAGTTTGGTGTTATAACCAATCATCCCGTTGTTGGAATCTACAATTCCAGGAGTTATGATGGAAATCCCTTCGCAAAACTCTAATCGGTCATTCCCTGCCACAAACTGTTCCAATAAGTCTATCAAAAGCAAAATAATCTCATTACCTTGAAGCTGATTTACTGGATGAACGTTCTTCCTTAATATTTTTCCTTCTAAGTCCATATCAGCCATCTTAATATAAGAATTAGTGATAGATACCGCTATAATGGAATGCTTACTCGGGTTAAAGCGAAGCAATACCGGCTTTCGCCCGCCACTGGAATGACCAACACCATCTTCAATTACCATGCCTTTACGAATTAAATCATTGACAGCTGATGTAACGGTAGTAGGGCTTATTTTTATTTCTTTTGCAACCTGACTTCTTGAAATCGGTCCTTTTTTTCGGATTGTATCTAAAATAATGGATCGATTTAATTCTTGTATGAGCTTTAAATCCCCTGTTCTTTGCACAAATGAAATCCTCTCCCTCTACTTACTTTTACCAATGACTTTAAAAAGAAATGAAAATTCTACTTGAAATGAAATATAAATTAGTTCGACTAGGATGAGTATTATAGGAAATGAATGGGGGATCGTGGTGTATGGAAGATTCTATCAACTTACTTTTTCTAGTGTCGTTATTAAGTATAGAAAAATAAACAGATCTGTTGTAAATATGTTTTTCATAACCATCCAAATAATTGTTTTTATTTCTTTAGCCTCCTTTTATAACCGTTAGATTTTAATCATAGAACGAAATAAGTAAGGGAGCTGAAAGGTAAATATTCGTGAAGATAGTGTAGATAATTCCAATATATTATTATCATAATGAAAATAGTACATTTTATAGTTAAAGAGCGATAGTCTTAGTAAATAGATTCTACCGCTCTTTATTTTTATTAATAAATGATTATTAGAATTCCCTGTAGTTAAACCATAAATAGGAATAAATGGAACTAGATCCTATATTTCTCTACGTATTCTTCTCCAGTAAGCAACTACCATTCCTCCAATTAATAACACTAATCCTACCAGCATAATTGTATAATTTTCTGTAGCTGTATTTGGGAGTATGGTGGACTGATTATTTTTTGGTTCACTTTGATTGATAACGCTTGGATTTGGCTGTGTTGGCTTTTCGCTTCCTCCATCATTTCCTCCTAGATTCGGCTCCGTCGGCTTCTCGCTTCCTCCATCATCTCCTCCTGGATTCGGCTCCGTTGGCTTCTCGCTTCCTCCATCATCTCCTCCTGGATTCGGCTCCGTCGGCTTCTCGCTTCCTCCATCATCTCCTCCTGGATTCGGCTCCGTTGGCTCTTCGCTTCCTCCATCATCTCCTCCTGGATTCGGCTCCGTTGGCTTCTCGCTTCCTCCATCACCTGGTTCTGTTGGAGTTTCTGGTGTCGGCTGTCCTTTGGCAAAAGACCAAATATCAGAAGTTACTGATCCTGTATAATCATCAGAAGCTACTACGTACCAATCATATACTTGCCCTTCTTTTAGATTCTTCCATGCTATTTCTGCAATCTCGCCGCTTGCTACATTTTCTTGCTTGCCGATTTCTTCCTTTGTATAAACATTTACTGCAAAGTAATCCGTAGCAACTTGTTTCTCTTGGACTGTTAAATCTAAATCAATAGCCAATTCATCTTTCAATGGATACTCTATTGGGTCATAGAAATTATAATCATCTAAATATGGTGAATACGTATTAATAAGAATTCTATTATTCTTTTGATCAAAATGAAGTAGTTTCATATAGCCTTGCCCGCCTTCTGGACCACCTTGATAGTCGCCAAGCATTTGGTAGACTTTTCTATCGACTTTCCCGTCCTGATCATCATCCACTTCACTGATTAATGTCTCCGAATCATGATAATGTCCACTTAATACAAGAAAGACATTTTCATTCTTCTCTACTACCTTCTGGAAAATTTCTTCCCCAATAGGGCTTCTATTTCCGGAAACTAATAAGTATTCATGAAAATTAAGAATGGCTTTACGATCTGGATATTGTTTTAGTACATCATTTATCCATTTCATATCCTCGTCGTTTACTCCCCAGCCCATATATACCATGATAAAATCATTTCCACCCGCAGAAATCAAATCATAATGACCACGATTATTCTTGTAAGATTCTCCGTAAAATGGCTTATCTTTAAAGCGATCTTCTCCGAACCATTTAGAGAATTCTTTGTAGTCATTAGATAATTGGTTAACATCATGGTTTCCGGCAAGCACGCCATATGGAATTTTGTTTTCTTCTAACGTTCTCATATATTCATCGGCATACACCCATTGTTTCTCATCATCAAACTCGTCGACAACATCACCAGTATGCATGACATATTTAATTTTCATCTCTTCTTGTTTTTCCGCAATCCATTCTGTTTGTCGCTTATAAATATATGGATAGCTCTCTGCATAATATTGCGTATCCGACATCCAAACAAATGTATAATCATATTCATCTGGTGTGCTTGGAATTTCATCTTGAATTAACACATTAACTTTATTCGTCTTATCAGCAAATGCCCTTACATCGACGTCTGCTTTTAATGTGAAATCTTCTGATCCAGCAATTTTATATGTTAGCAGCTTCCATTTATTTTCTTGCATGCTCCAAGCATACATGGAGACCTTTCTTCCTTGCAGTGATTTTCCGTTCCACACTAGCTCCACTTTATCTTGATTACTAATAGAAGGATCAAGCGCTACTTCAAAGCGATGATAAGGGAATTTAGTACTTGAATTCGTTGTTAGATACTTTCCGTCTAAGGAAGAAATCGCCGAAACATCCTTAGCAGTTAATGCCTTTTCCCCTGCTGGTGCCAGCTCAACTGGTGGTTCTGTGTCACTAGCATTTTCAAATGATTTTACTTTACTATCCGATGCTTCATATTTATATCCTTTATAATACGTAACATCCATCGAATCATTTGTTGGATCCGTTACCTTTACCTTCAACTTCGGATCTCCATCGACGGGTGCTGCTGTGTTATTAGCTGGCGCTATTAATTCTGGCTTATTTGGATTTTCATTTGAAACAGAGAAGGAAATATCTGCTTCTGCTTTATTGCCCGCCTTATCTATTGCGACCATTTTTAAGGTATGCTTGCCTGGAGCAAGCTTGGAAGAAGCCGTATCAAATGGTACCTTAATCTCTTCCTCATCAAGGGTTACTTCCAGTGATTCTACACCAGCAATTGCATCTACTGCACTCGCTTCAATGGTAAAGACACCTTTATATTCTTTCTCAGCTTCTATATTTGTTTTGATTACTGGGGCAGTATTATCTACTTTTATAGTAGCAGTTGTTTCCCTTTCACTATCTGTAGCTTTAATGCTGTAAGCTCCATCAGAAACAGTCGTCGTATCCCAAACATAGGTTTTTGCTTTTGACTGCTCTTCTGTTATCGTAAAAGTAAAATCTTCAAATGGACGATACGTGCCATCATCCCCCATATCAAATACTTGAGAAGGATCGGCCTTTTGTGGATCTCTAATGACCGTACCATCAGCTAAAATTAACCTTACATTCCTTAGATTATAATCATCTCTATTTTCTTCACTTTCTTCTAATTGGAATGGAGAAGCCTTATTCCCCGAGCGAACGGTAATAATATTTTCTCCGACGGCTAATTTATTTGGGTCAATCGGAATCGTAAACGTTTTCCAATCAGAATTATTATCCTTATCCAAAAGGTGGATTATTTCCTCTCCCATTGTAATAGCATTTTTGAAATACATATTCAAACCGCTAATATCAACAGCAAGATAAGCTTGTGTCTCTAATGTGCTGTAGGTGCTTTCCTCTACTTTTTTTCCATCAATAAAAAGTTCTACATCCCTAGCGGCTGTTTCTTTGGATGCTGCTTTTAAGATTGCTTTTCCAGTTAAAATATCATCATCTTTAACATTTAAATAGATAGGTGCATTGTTTATTTCATTTTTAATAGTAATGACATATTTTTCGGATGTTACCTCATTTTGCCCATCTGTGGCAACGAAATAATATTCGATTTTCTCTTTCGCAATAAAGTTAGCTGCAGATAGAATAGTGGCATAATATTCGCTGTCGCTCGCATCTACTGTTAATAATATTTTTTCATAATCTGTTTGATCATTCGTACGATAATACAAAAGCACAGATTTAATTCCCTTGTCATCGGTTGCTTTTGCTCGAATGGTTAAATCATTCATCTGCTGAATTTCTTGAACATTCGTAGCGTTGATGAGAGTTGGCGGAACCGTATCATCCTCTACATGAACTGGCTCGTTCGGCACTTGTGACGGTTCTATGGAGCCAGGAGTTCCTAGTTTTGTTTTCGAACTAATTTTGACTGATTGCGTGGAGCCATCCTCCGGGAATTTATAAAGAACGCCCATATTCATTGCCGTATCTAATTGCGCTGCCTCATCATTATAATAAGCAACATTTATCTCTTCTTTTGTATTCGTGGCAATTACTAGACCACGCATACTTCCATTGGCCATGCCATCACTTTTAATACGAACAATATCTTTATTTTCGACAAGGTTTGTGCCATAATTCGCATTAAAATCAGCTACTGTTTTATCCCCATTTTGAGAATTAATCACCCAGAAGACAAGAGTGCCTTGCGGTTCGATTATCGTATCATCTGGTACAGATGGCCAGACAACATCTGTATTAGGATCTGCATTATAGCGATATTGAATTTTATAATCCTTGAAGTTTATTGCCTTATCGGTATTATTATAGATTTCTATGTACTCATAGCCATCTGCAGTCCCGACATTAGCACTATCAGGCACTATTTCTGTAATAAGCAATTTAGGAACTTTGGTAAAATCAATATCCGTTTTCTCCACCGAAATTGTATATTCTTCGGTTTTGCTTTCGTTGATTCCATCACTAGCTACCAGATAATAAATAATGTCTCCATCTATATCTGCTGCTGGTATAGTTGCTGAGTATTTCCCTTGCGTATCCTTTAAAAGAGATACAGATTTAAAATTTTCATCCGGTGCTTTTTTATAATGTAAAGTCACAATTGGATTTGCTGTCTCATTATCCGTTACCTTTGCTTCTACTGTAACGGCCGTAAATGCTTTTGCTGTTTTCATTGCCTGATGAGAAATGGCCGGTGGTTCCGTATCTTTCGGAACATCAGGTAGATCCACTATCTTAGTTGGAATTTGGTCTGCTTCTATTTTCCCAGGTGTAGGATCTGCTAATACTTTATACTTAACCATTTCCGTTCCCGTTTGAGGAAATTGATAATGAATCACTTTGCCATTATTATCATTTTCAGAACCTAAATAACTAGCTGAGATCGTGATATTCCCTTCGGCATCTTTGATTTCAAGAGCACGATTACCACCATTAGCGAAACCAGGGAATGTTTGATCTGTAAACATTACTACTTCGTTACTTGTAAGATTTGTCCCATACTCTTTATTAAAATCAGCTAATGTTTTATTTCCGTTATTAAACCAGAATACAAGCCTCTCTTTTGATTTTATTTCAGTTGCTGGTAATGGAAATAGAATCGGCTCTCTCGAATTATCTGTATATACATAGTAGAAAGAGTAACTTGCTGTGTTCAATGTTTGGTTGGAATTATTATATAGCTCAAAGTATTCGTAATAATCTGTGCCTCCTCCCATTGAATTAGGAGCAAGTTCTGTAATTAAAAGAGGACGATCACTATATGTATCTTGCGCTGGTTCTTTTTCTGGTTCTTTTTCTAATTCGATTGTATATTCGGATGTTTTTGACATATTCATGCCGTCTGAAGCTTCCAGATAATAGACTACTTTGCCTAATGCAGCCTCTTTTGGTATGCTGGCTGTGAATTTTTGTGGTTGGGCCGAATCTTGTTTCATCTCTAATGCTTTTAATTCTGTATCTGTTTCACCTTGATAATACAAAGTAGCTGTTGGATTCTTTCTATCATCTACAATAGTGGCTTCGATAGAAATTGCCTCTCCTGCTTTCATGGTTGTTTTTGCTTCGTGCGTTATGACGGGAGCTTCTGTATCCTTAGTTACGGGATTCACTGGAACTTGCTCTGCTGGTACTTGTCCATCACTTAATGCACCTGGTGTTGGGGCAGCCTTAACTTCCTGCTTTACCATCTCTGTACCTTCTGTTGGAAAAGCATAATGAACATCTGCACCTGTATTATCCGTTTCACCTGGTAAATAGTTTGCTGACACTACTTCCTGCCCTGCAAGGTTTTTTATGAGGACACCTCGATTACCACCATTGGCAAAACCTGAAAAATCCCCTTTAATGGAAATTACTTGTTGTTCTGTTAATGAAGTGCTGAAATGTTTGTTGAAATCCTCTACTGAAAGTCCCTTGACATTAAACCAAAGAACAATGGTTTCTTGGGGTGCTAGTATTGCTTCTGGCATAGACATTATTTTATCTGCTGTATTACCGCCTATGTATTGGTAATAAAAATAATAGCTATTTAAGTCTATTGGCTGATTAGTGTTATTATAGACCTCAATAAATTCAAAGTTATCTGTCCCTTTCGAATCAGGAGCTAGCTCGGTAATAAGCAATGGCGGTAGTTTTTTGTAATCAAAAGATTCTTGTTTCTTCTCTGCTTTCTCCTGATTTTGATTCGTTTCATTTGTTATTTCCTCTTTTGCTGGTTCCTTCTCTTCCGTTTCTTGAGGTTTATCCTCTTCCTTTATTACTGATTCTTCCTTTTGTTCAGCAGTTGGTGCTGATTTCTTCTCTTTGGAAATAGATGAGGATTCATTTTCATGCTGATTCTTTTCCTCCGCTTTTTCTTCTTCGGCTATTTCGCCCTTCTCTTTGTCGGTTGTAGTTTCAGGTGCTTCTACCGTGTTATTTTCTGCTGTGTTTGGCGGATTCTCCTCTACTTTTTTACCAGTTGGTTCGGCCGCATACATCGTTAAACCAGGAAAAATAGGGAAATATGTAGAAAAGAAAAATACCCCCATAACAAAAATGACAAAAGCCCTCTTTGTTATCCTCTTTTTTAAAGTCACAAGCTCATTCCTCCCTTAAGGTGATTATTCTACTCAGTAAAATCATAGAGGTCCTATTTTAAGGAACCTTTAAGCAAGTATTAATAAACATAAAATTTATGTAAAGAAAGGGAGATCAGAATTTTTTAACATTTTTACTTCACCTGTCGTAGTATATATGGTAAAGTATAATTACTACGACAGTCATAGTATGACAGATAAAGTATTTGAAAGGGGTGATTTTTTGATTAGCAGTGATATCATTCGCGGCTATAATGACACCATCATTCTTTTTTTACTATTAGAAAAGGATTCTTATGGTTATGAAATTTCAAAAGATATACGAACATTGACTAACGAAAAGTACATTATTAAAGAAACAACCCTTTATTCTGCGTTTAATCGATTAATCAAAAATAACTATATTCATTCCTATTACAAAGAAGGAGAATTCGGAAAAAGAAGGACTTATTACACCATAACGTCAGAAGGCAGAAAATATTATCAGGAAAAATGCCAAGAATGGTTCGTAACCCAGGAAGTAATTAACTTATTTATTAAGGAGGGATATAATGAATAGCATTATAAATTATTTAGACAATGTCTTTGTCAGCTTACCAAAAACTTTAGAAATGGAAACACTGAAGCAAGAAATGCTCTCAAATATGGAGGATAAATATAATGAATTAAAAAAGGCTGGAAAATTGGAACATGAAGCAATAGGTATTGTCATTTCTGAATTTGGGAATATGGATGAACTGTTAAGTGAGCTTGATCTTCCCTTAATCGAGGAAACAGCACTAGAACACCAACTTACGGAAGAAGAGGTAACAACTTTTTTACAAAAAACAACAAAGGCAATGAATTTTATCGGTATAGGTGTGATGCTATGCATACTTGGCTCCGCCCTGCTAATTCTCTTCCTTCAATTGTATAATCAAGGATTGCTGAACGGCATAACCGAAAACACAGCCACTTTAATCGGTGTTGGTCAATTACTTTTATTGGTAGCAATTGCTGTTAGTTTATTTATTTATAGTGGCCAGCTATTAGAAAAGTATAAATTTATGGAAAAAGCAGCTAATTTTGAGCTTTCCACTCCTTTAAAAAAGAAAATAACAGCAGAAAAAGATGCATATCAGCCAATCTTTTTTCGTTCAGTAATTATCGGGGTAGCATTATGTATTTTATCCCCAATCGCAATACTAATAACCTCTGGTATGAGTGATCAAGCAGCAGTTTATGGGGTCTGTCTTTTACTAGTCTTTATCGCAATAGCAGTATACCTATTTATTATTAGCGGCGGCAAAAAAGATGCATATGAAAAGCTGTTAAAAGTTGAAGACTATTCCTTTGAAAAAAGAACAGAGGATAAAGTAATCGGCGCCTTTGCAGCGGTTATCTGGCCACTAGCTGTTGTCATTTTCTTAATTACTGGCTTCGTGTACGGAAACTGGCATATCAATTGGATTATCTTCCCAATAGCCGGACTGATAATGGCCATGTTTAGCGGTGCTTATACCATTATAAAAAAAGATAGATAGGAAAACAGAGCAATGGCGGTGTTTGTGAAGGAATAGTTGCACAAAAGCAGAGAGGATACCAGCCAAACTCCGGAACTTATCAGCCAAACCCCGGGGGTTATCAGCCAAACCCCGGGGGTTATCAGCCAAACTCCAGGGGTTATCAGCCAAACTTCGGGACTTATCAGCCAAACTCCGGGGGTTATCAGCCAAACTCCAGAGGTTATCAGCCAAACTCCGGGGGTTATCAGCCAAACTCCAGGGGTTATCAGCCAAACTCCGGGGGTTATCAGCCAAACTCCAGGGGTTATCAGCCAAACTCCAGGGGTTATCAGCCAAACTCAAATTTTATCAGCCAAAGCAGAGAGGATATCAGCCAAAGCAGCATCAAAAATGTCTCTCTGCTTCTTTACAATCTTCGAACTTCCAAACGAATACCTCTACTTCCACATTAAAATTACAAATAAGTACATTAAATAAAAAAACAAACACATATTAATGGATAACGGATATTTTTACGGAGGTATTTCTTATGTATGTTCATTTTTTACTCGGAGTGATGCTATTTTCCCATCCTGTACTTTTATCAGGTGATATTATTAAAGCAACAGAAAGTATATCACAACCAAAAGATAAGAAAGAAGAAATTTTTTTATGGAAATCCCCTGGTTTACCTGTTATCCATACAGATGAGTTCAATAAAGTGATGGAGGAAATAGATAAAAAAGTATATATCGCACCCAAAGATGCTGCCGTCAATAAGTATGGAGGGATTGTCCCTGAAGAAGTTGGCTATCGTCTGCATCGAGTTAAATTTATAGAGCAAATGTATGCACATTATTTCAATGATATTTCTAGTAACAAAGGGTATCCTCTAGAAGTGATTTATCCTAAGGTAGATAGTGAGCTGTTAGAAAGTATTCGCCGCAAAAAAATAGGCAGATATATAACATCTTTTAACATGAGGAATAAAGAACGGAGTATGAATATTTCTCTTGCTACTGAAGCGATTAATAACAGTGTCATTTTTCCAAATGAAAAATTTTCTTTTAATCAAATTGTCGGGAAAAGGACCGTGGAAAAGGGCTATTTACAGGCACCCGTCATTATTAACGGGAAATTTTCAGAAGATATTGGCGGTGGAATTTGCCAAGTTTCCTCTACCCTATTTAATGCAGTAGATAATGCGGGATTAAATATCATTCAACGATATTCACATAGTAGAAAAATCTCTTACGTTCCTCCCAAGCGAGATGCTACCGTTAGCTGGGACGGACCAGATTTTGTTTTTGAAAATAATTACGAACATCCCGTCCTTATTCAAGCCAAAATGTTAGGGCATCATTTACTCATAGAACTCTATTCAGCAGAAACTATCTCTTATCAACCTAGAAAAGTTCCTTATCTATAGAGGAAAAACAGAGGGAGGGTTCTTGTGAGAACAACATATATATCATTCTAAATAAGAAGAGGGATGGTCCTATTGAAGTTCATTAACCTCCATAGAAACATCCCTCTGTTTGTTTTACAAATACTCTTTGTCGATTTCTATATTACTGCGCACTGTGTTTATAGGTCTTACGAGCTTTTCAATTTTTTCACGGTTTGGTTCAAAAAATGGTGGTAAGGATAATTTTTCTCCTAATGTTTCATATGGCTCGTCTCCCATAAATCCAGGGCCATCTGTTGCTAATTCAAATAAGATTTGCGGTGCAACATTGGAATATAAAGAACCGAAATAATAGCGCTCTACAAAACCTGAGTTTGGCAATTTAAAGCTGCTCAAGCGTTCTTGCCATTGATCTAATTCGCCACGATCTTCTACTCGAAAAGCAGCATGATGAACGGTACCAAACCCTTGTCTTGCTTGTGGAAGAATGGTGTTAAATTCTACAATAACTTGGGCACCATTACCTCCTTCTCCCATTTCAAATAGATGGAATGATCCCTCTTGAGAAACTTCTTTCATTAAAAATACTTTTTCTAATACTTCTTGGAAGTATTCCAAGTAAGCAGTCCGAACAAATATTGGTCCTAATCCTGTAATTGCAAATTCTAATGGAACAGGTCCATTTTGCCATGGAGTCCCTGATGCAACTCCTGCATTTTTTTCATCCGAAATAAGTTGATATTGTTGGTCATCAAAATCTACAAATGACAATGTCTTTTTCCCAAACTGTTCTTGAATTCCTTTATGCTTCACTTCATACTTATCAAAGCGTTTTACCCAGTATTCTAAAGCTGCATCTGTCGGCACTCGGAATGATGTTTTGGAAATCTCATTTGTGCCGTGGACTCCCTTTGGTATGCCAGGAAAATCAAAAAATGTCATATCCGTACCTGGACTGCCGACATCATCCGTAAAATATAGATGATAGGTTTGAATATCATCCTGATTAACTGTTTTCTTTACCAATCTTAGCCCTAATACATAGGTAAAAAACTCATAAATTTTTTCGGCACTGCTTGTAATTGCTGTAATATGATGAAGTCCTTTTAACTCATTCATTATTATTTCCTCCTATTATTTATCTCGAAGTTGAGATATTTATATAAAAAAATATATTTAATTAAGATATCTTTAATTCGAAATAATTTTATCACTTAATAGCATTTTGGTCAATTGTTTTTCTTTTACTATATTTTCTGCTTCCTTATAAACATCATAAATTCATATTCATCAAAAAATAAGCCAACTTAACGTAGCCTTCTATTAAATACGATTAACTAATTTTATCTAAGAATTGAGTGGAAGTCTCCATTCATTTTATCAAACAATTATGGACAAGTCTTGAAAACTACCTTAATCGTAAAGGAGATTCTTAAATAATTGTTCTAGTACATATTCTTTCTTGTTTTCTTTTATATTTTAGGGGATTATTAATAGAACGGAGAATATTCACATAACTTTTTGGGAAAGTTAACATTGTCAGTATTATTCGATGAAAGTTCTAAACTTTATATAAGATAAATGATCACCGAAGGGAGAGTTTGACATGAAACTATATCAAGTAAGAAAAGGACAATTTGTATATTTTAACAATGAGTTGCACAGGGTATATTCTGTGAAGCCTGTATACAAAAAGTCCGTCCATCTTATCAAACTTAAAGATTTAACCCAGCATTTAACCATTGCCTCGAAAATTGAAAAATATAAACCAAAACAGCTTGACAGTTTTATTTTCAACCATAAGGCATATACACTTCACAAGGATAAAAAAGCTGAAGAAGGGGACTATATCTTAATTACAAATCCAAATCCCGATTACATGGACAGCTATTCATTAAACGAAATTGAAATTGTATCGTCTGTTGAACCCGATGGAGTAATCACAACAAAACATAATGGAGTCAAACATAATGAATATTTACTGATGATTCCAGGCCGTGATAATGACAGTAACTCTATAGATTATTTTAATAAAAATTTGGCAAATAGTGATATATTGAGCGACGATTCTGATCAACCTGAAAAAAGTACTCAAGGTGATATGCCGAGTATTGGTGATGTATATAAAAAAATAGGTGGGGATCACCCCCTTCAGACGATGGTGGTCGCTATCAACGGCGAAAAAATTTTCTTGGGAAATAACTTAGAAGTCTCTTTGAATGAGTTAAACGATAAGGAAATATGGGAGTTTCAATATAGCCTCCTAGAGACAGACCTGAAATGAACACAAGTGTCAGAAAGTGGATTTGATGAAAAAAGTGACGATTGTTTTTACGATTTCAATAGTCAGCAATCGGTTGTATTCTGCAAGTTAAACCAATAATGACCTATCAATGCCATATGTACTTGCTGCTCAGATTGCTCCAAATCGTAATGAAATCTTTATCTCTAAAAAAACATAAGAAAAAGAAGCGAAAAGACGGTTCTAATGAGGATAGACCTCACTAGAACCGTCTTCTTTGCTGTTCTACTTCAACAACTGCTTGGCTAATCTCCGTTCTTCTTTATCTTTTGTTGTGCTCATTATTGTTTTAAGGGCATGCTGTATTTCTGATAGCTGCCTAAAGGTTGGCGACCATTCTGCCAACACACTTAATCCTAGCCAACGTAAGCTTTCATTTTTAGTTTCTAGAGATGCGTAAACTAATGGTGCCCCTATTCCCTCGAATTCATGTAAATCTTGAATAATATACTCTAGACAATACTGTTCTTCCAGCGATAAACTGGATAAAGAAAAATGTGTTTCTGCAAAGGCACAAAGATCTTGAATAGACTGTAAATCCCTTGTTTCCATGATAGCACCATACAATATACTGTTTGTCGGCTCTTTCTTCAGCTTTTCAAATAATAGTGCCGTAATGTCTAATTGATAGAATCGAGCTATCTCCATTGCTCGGAAATCTACCTTCTCGCTCGATTGTAATACATCCAATGCCAGCTGTGACCATTTAGGGTTGTCTATAAACGGTTGAACAGCTTCTTGAATTGCCTTGCGTTCATGCTGCTTCCATTGTCCATTTAATCGCTCTTCCCAAATGTCATCTTCAGCATGAACAAATTCGCTTATTTTCATTATCGGATAAAAATCCTCTAAGCTTTCACAGTGGGTTGTGGCGTGGTGAAGGAAGCGAGTCATTACAGCACTGGCGTAAGGATATTGATCCATGCCGTCTTGATTTTCATCGTCTAATAAGCCTTCTATAATCATAGCCGCTCCCGTGTATAGCTCCTTGGAAATATTCACTTCGTAGAGCGCAACATCTAGCTCTCCCTTTACTGCACAACGATGCGCTAGGAAATCAGCAAATTTCCTATTTTCACATCCTTTTGTAAGCAGCCAATACTTCATTTCCGGCGTCTTCGCTTCTACTAGCTCAATCGCTGTCATTTTACCAATCCCTCGGACAGATTGAACTAGTTTCCATATTTGATCATTTACTCCCTTCCCTCCGCTTCTTATAGCGAATATAGCATATGGGGTAAACTCATCGTGTAAGCCGATTGTATATAAAAGCTCCTGATATTCCTCACAGTTCGTAAACCCGAGAACAAGAATAGCAAATTTAACAACATCTCTATGTGCAGCATGTTCTAATAGCCATAATGCCTCTTGCTGTGCCAGCTGTTCATCCAATTCCGCTTGCCCTAACTGGTCTAGAAGCTCATCTCGATAGATGGCAATATGGTCAAAAATAATTTGATCATATGTCGCCTTTCTTGTTTTTATAGTGGGTTGTTCCAGCTGTTCTTTAAAAAGCTTCATCAGCTTACTCACAAAAAACGGCGTTTTCGGTTCATTCACGATGATATCAAATAACCCTGGCTCCAAAGGTGGATTATCTTCTCCAAAAAAGTACGTATCATCTGGTAAAGTATTTTCTACTATTCTATTATTTTCTAGAACTTGTCTTTGAATAAACGGAACTATTTTCTCTTTATGATCCCAGGGCAGAAATTCAAGTTTTTCGGATTCCTGCAGAATCGTCTCATTATCAATTTTGATGCTGCAGTTTAAACTTACGTAGCCACCAATTTTAACAGAGACTTTATGCTTTTTCCCACCTTCCAAAGTGAGGACTCCCGATAGTTTTGTGTAAGGAATAATATGCGATAGTATTGATTTCCGTTTATTCTGAGCTACCGTTATCCCATCAATGATAAGCAACTCTTCTTTCATTTGATTGATCACTTCTATCACATGTCCTTTATAATGAACGGTCCAACTCTTTTGAACCTCTTTCTCTATATCCTTTGTTAAATTCCGCATTTCATGTTTTAATTCATCTTTAAAGCCCATGCCATTCCTCCTCATTTTTGAACACAACAAAAATGGATAGTTTAGTATATTCACCCATATCTACCCATATTTCTATTAAATACTATCTTTCCCTTTTAGGAAAGACTTTCAGTAAAAAAAGACACAAAAGGAGAGTTTTAGCGAGGACATCCCTCACTAAAACCGTCCCTCTGCATCCTCTGTCAGATCTTTCACTGTTTCTCCTTGGATGAGTTCTGGTTGGTAATAGTTTTCATTTTTTAAATCTTTTTTGCCTTGTAGTTTTCTAATAATCCATTCCGCGGCATCGTGTCCCATTTTTTCTTGGGGATGCGTTAAGGTTGTCAGCTTGATATTAGCGTTTTTAGCCATATAGGAATTATCCTGGCCAATAACAGAGAGTTGATCTGGAATGGCGATGTTCAGTTTTCTGCATACATTAACAACCTCTAATGCTACCTCGTCGTTATAGCAGACAATCGCTGTCATTCCGTCCATATTTTCATGTAGAAATTCCTTTAATTTCACCTTTAAATCAGGCTTTGTTTCGGTTGTAAAAGAATAAACATGCTCTGCTTGAAAACGCAGCTTTGCTTCTCCTAATGCTTTTATGTATCCCTTCATGCGAAACTTTCCTTGTAAGTCATCCATTTTCGCTATAAGTCCAATTTTTGTATGCCCTTTTGCGATTAATTCATTTGTTGCAAGATAGCTAGATTTCACATCATCAAGACAGAAGAATGGCACTTCTAGTTCTTCATAATAGGCATTGACCATAATGAATGGAACGTCTTGCTCTTTAAAGGCTAGATAGTAAGCAATATTTGGATTGTATAAATTACTTTTTGTCGGCTCTACAATTAATCCGTCTACTCCAAATGCCAGCATCATCTCCAATGCCTTCTTTTCTTGTTCCACATCATTGTTTGTGCTTGCTAATAATAAAGAGTAATCCTCTGCATTTAACCGACTTTCAATTCCTCGAATAATGGAAGGAAAGATATAATCAGATATATAGGTGGTAATAACACCAATTGTTTTCCTTTTGGATTTTCCGTTCCCTTTTAATTGATAGTAGTTACTTACATAGGTACCAGATCCTTTTTCACTTCGGAGAAATCCGTCATTGGACAATTCCAAGATTGCTTTTCGCACCGTATGACGGCTAACTTTATACATTTCCTGCAAGATTGATTCAGTAGGAATTTGTTCTCCAACCTGATAATCTCCAGAAAGAATTTTACTTTTTATATCATCAATGATGATCTGATACTTTAATTTCATTTAATGCACTTCCTTCAATGTAATGGCCATCCGGTATTTGTATGGTCATATTTTAGCATAACTGCTACAGAAACAAAACAATGCATATTAGTGCATACAAATTACACACAACTAATCACATTATATTTTTCCGACAATTTTTTATACGAACATACATAAATTTATTTTCAGGCTAGTATTAATAGTAATAAGGCTATTACTGCTTCTTTTTATTTGTATGAACATTTATAAATATATTTGACAAGTGTACGTACACATTATAAAGTATAGGTAGAAAAATGATATTAATAAAGGCTATTATCTCCACTGATTACGAAACCGCTGTCAAGGAGGGAATATATGAAAAATAATCGAGCAAATACCAAACAAGATATTGTTGAGGGGGCAACTTCACTTGGAATTGAATTCGGTTCCACGCGAATCAAAGCTGTCTTAATTAACAACCGTTTTGAAACCATCGCAACTGGAAGTTATGAGTGGGAGAATCTTTTAGAAGATGGGTACTGGACTTACAATTTAGTGGACATTATTACTGGCTTGCAAACCGCTTATAGTGAAATGAAACAAGAGGTTGAGCGAAATTACGGGGTAACTATTCGCACAGTTGGTTCGATTGGTTTTTCTGCGATGATGCATGGCTATTTAGCCTTTGATCATACTGGTGAACTACTTGTTCCATTTCGAACTTGGCGCAATACTACCACAAGTACTGCTGCAAAAAAATTAACTGATGTATTCCAATTCAATATTCCAGAAAGATGGAGTATTGCACATCTTTACCAAGCTATCTGGAATAATGAACAGCATATCCCGCGTATCGACCATATTACTACTTTATCTGGATATATTCATTGGTTACTAACTGGTCAAAAGGTCATCGGCATTGGCGATGCTTCCGGTATGTTCCCAATTGATGAAACAACGCAAGATTATAATGAATCAATGATAGAACAATTCGATGCATTAATTGCTGCAAAAGAATACCCTTGGAAACTGAAGGATATCCTTCCAAAAGTCGCTATTGCTGGAGAGCAAGCCGGAAAATTAACAGAAATCGGCGCAAAAATTCTGGATCGTTCGCGGAATTTACAACCTGGTATTCCCCTATGTCCTCCAGAAGGAGACGCCGGCACAGGAATGGTTGCAACTAACAGCGTAAAGAAACGGACTGGAAATGTCTCCGTTGGAACTTCTGTTTTTGCCATGATTGTATTAGAAAAAGACCTTTCAGCCGTTTACCCAGAAATTGATATTGTTACAACTCCAGATGGATCTCCAGTTGCAATGGTCCATGCCAATAACTGTACGAGTGATTTAAATGCCTGGATGCGCTTATTCCGCGAATTTTCAGAAGCAATGGGACAAAAGGTAGAAATGGACAAATTGTTCCACGTTTTATTAAACGCCTCTTTGAAAGCGGATGCAGATGGTGGCGGATTGCTAAGCTACGGCTATTTTTCAGGTGAAAATATTACTGGTTTGGAAAGCGGCCGCCCCTTATTCGTACGCTCGCCAGAAAGCAATTTTAATTTAGCAAACTTTATGAGAGTCCATCTCTTTACGGCCTTTGGAGCTTTAAAAATCGGTATGGATATTTTAACCCAGCAAGAAAATGTGGCAATAGATAGCATCTTAGGACATGGTGGTTTATTCAAAACTCCTGTTGTGGGACAAAAAATTGTGGCAGCTGCGATGAATACACCTGTTTCTGTTATGGATACTGCTGGAGATGGCGGCGCATGGGGAATCGCTATTCTTGCTTCTTATATGTTAAATAATAACGAGAATGATAGTTTAGAAGAATATCTCGACAAAAGAGTATTTAAAGAAGTAGATAAGCAAACGATTTATCCAGACCGCTTTGACGTAGAAGGCTTTGAAGAATTTATCGAACGCTATAAAAAAGGGTTAGCAATCGAAAAGGCTGCAATCGAAAATTTGATTCATTAAGGGATGATTGGAGGGATTTACATGTTAGAAAAGCTGAAAGAAGAAGTTTTTCTCGCAAATTTGGAATTACCTAAGCAGGGACTCGTGAAATATACATGGGGAAACGCCAGCGCCATTGATCGCGAAAGTGGTTTATTCGTGATTAAACCTAGCGGGGTTGATTATGAAACAATGCAGCCAAGCGATATGGTCGTAATAGATTTAGAGGGAAATGTTGTAGAAGGAACGTTGAACCCCTCCTCTGACACAGCTACTCACGCTGTTCTCTATAAACATTATCATGAAATCGGCGGGATTGTGCATACTCATTCCACTTGGGCAACTATTTGGGCTCAGTCAGGACTTGATCTTCCCGCTCTGGGAACTACACACGCTGATACTTTTTATGGTGCTGTACCATGTGCTCGCTTTTTAACACAAGAAGAAATTGATCGTGGTTATGAAGCAGAGACTGGTAAAGTAATCATTGAAACTTTCGAAGAACGGGGATTAGACATCTTAGCTATCCCTGGCGTTTTGCTTCATGGACATGGTCCCTTCACTTGGGGAAAAGATGCTAAATCAGCTGTTATGAACAGTGTGGTGTTGGATGAAGTGGCGAAGATGAATTTATTTACAAGAGAATTAAATCATTTTTCCAAAGAATTGCCGCAGCGTATTTTAGATAAACACTATTTACGAAAGCATGGAAAGAATGCCTATTATGGTCAAAAATAATATTTAACTATAAAACTATCATTAGAAAGAGGGAAATAGCATGTCAACTAATAAAGTATTTTGGTTTGTTGTAGGATCCCAGCATCTATACGGCGAAGAAGCGTTAAAGGAAGTCAAAGCCCATGCACAAACAATGACAGACACTTTAAATGAAAGTGGTCTACTGCCTTATCCGCTTGTTTTGCAAGATTTAGCAGTAAGCGCAGATACCATTACAAAGATGATGAAAGAAGTTAACTACCGGGATGAAGTAGCTGGCGTCATCACCTGGATGCACACATTCTCTCCTGCGAAGATGTGGATTCGCGGAACTAAGCTATTACAAAAGCCTTTGCTTCATTTAGCAACACAATACAATGAAAGCATTCCATGGGATACGATTGATATGGACTTTATGAATCTAAATCAAGCAGCTCATGGGGATCGAGAGTATGGTTTCATTAATGCACGTTTGAAAAAACAAAATAAAGTAGTGGTTGGCCACTGGCAACGAGCGAAAGTACAGCAGCAAATTGCTGATTGGATGGACGTAGCCGTAGCTTATAACGAAAGCTTTCAAATTAAGGTTGCACGATTTGGCGACAATATGCGTAATGTTGGGGTGACAGAAGGAGATAAAATCGAAGCGCAAATCAAATTTGGCTGGACCGTTGATTACTTTGGAATTGGTGACCTTGTTCAATATGTAAATGAAGTAAGCGAAAATGAAATAAATGATTTATTTGCACAATATGAAAAACTATATGACTTTGACTATGGAAGCTATAGTAAGGAAGCTTGGGAAGCTAGCGTAAAAGTGCAGGCAAGCTATGAAATTGCCATTAAACGCTTCCTTGATGAAGGCGGATACAATGCTTTCACCACAAACTTTGAGGATTTATATGGTATGAAACAGCTCCCTGGTCTTGCTGTTCAGCGTTTAATGGCACAAGGCTATGGATTTGCCGGCGAAGGTGATTGGAAGACCGCTGCACTTGATCGCCTTCTAAAAGTAATGAGCCATAACGAGTCAACAGGCTTTATGGAGGATTACACCTATGAATTAGCTGTTGGCCAAGAAGCTGCACTTCAATCACATATGCTAGAAGTCGATCCAACTTTAGCAAGCAATAAACCGAAAATTATTGTATCACCATTAGGGATTGGCAATCGCGAGGATCCAGCTCGATTAGTATTTGACGGAAAAGCAGGAGATGGAGTTGTTGTTTCCATGGCTGACTTCGGTACTCATTACAAGCTTTTAATCAATGAAGTATCCGCATTTGAACCAACCGTTCCAGCCCCAAATCTCCCAGTAGCTCGGGTATTATGGAATATCAAACCAAATTTTCAAGAGGGCGTAAAGGCATGGATCGAAAACGGCGGCGGCCATCATACAGTCGTTTCTCTAAACCTAACACCCGATCAAATTATCACCTATGCAAAACTAGTTGATTTAGAATATGTCGTGATTAAGTAATGACCTTGGAAGGAAGGTTCTAGCTCAACTCCAAAAAAAGGACGGTTCATGTGATTATTATATATTCTCACAAGAACCGTCCCTTTGCTTCTTTTGCTCTCATTTATTCAACTCATTCCTCCTGGACCACTACTTGAATTAACTCGATTATAATGGACTACTTCTCCTAATTTATCTGCTTGTTTATTTTCATCAGGTGCTGTCATTCCAGATTTCTTTGCGAAAAATAGCACAAGTCCCATCACAATTACCACTGGTGCAAATAACCATAAAAATATCATTTTTACACCTCCACATCTATTGTTTAACAATTGCTACTTAAGAATACGTTTTAAAGAGCTAATTAGTTTCATTTATTTGGAAAAATCTGTTGGACGATTCTTGTATTTTTTTCCGTTCTATGTAGTCGGTTAGATTTATGTATTGAAAACTTACAAAAAACCATATCTCAATTCTAAACAGTTCTTTTTCCCATTACACTTTCCCTTTATTTTCTTATTTTACCTTTTCAATACTTATTATTTCTGTTAGAGAAATCAAGATAAAATTTGATGCTCTCCGTAGCTATAATCTATAATAAGTCAAAGCTCCCTCTTGTTTTTCCTTTTTTCATCCATATGATTGTATGGCTCTTGCATATCCAAAGGGAATACCGTGTTCTTTTGATGGACTTGACCATTTAGCAGCAATTTAAGATTATTTTCCTTTCTCCAATAGTGGAGCGGTAACCTGTTCTAATCCAACTAAGCCGAGAATCGTTAATAATATTTTTTGTGCCCCAATATGAGCATTGGTAGGATTATAATATTCCTGCAGTGTATGGAATCCTCCACCTTCGCCCCCACCGCCGAGCGTTAAGGCGGGAATCCCTAAATGAATAGGAACGTTCGAATCAGTGCTACTTGCCTGATCTAGGATCGGTTCAAATCCTAGTGTTGCTGTCGCACATCGAGCAGCTTGCACAATTACACTATTTTTATCTTGTGATCCTGCTGGACGATCGCCTACCTTTTCTATCTGAAGACTAACTTGTGCTTCCACATTCCAGCGAGCATTTTCTTCTTCCTTTGCTTGCTCCATCAAATGTAAAAATTTACTTTCGATTATTTCAAGCTCTTCTTGCGAATTCGAACGTAAATCAACTAGCATCTCTGCTGTCTCCGCAATCGTATTAACAGAAGTTCCTCCTTTTATCATCCCTACATTAAACGTCGTCTTTGGTTCAACAGGTGTTGCTAGATCAGAAATTTTGGCAATGGCTCGCCCTAATGCATGAATAGGGCTTGGAATACCAAAATTCCCAAAACTATGCCCACCAGGTCCTTTAAATAAAACATTAAATCTTTTGCTTCCTGTGCCTAAATAAGTGATACGACTTGGATCCCCAGGCTCTATCGAGATAAAACCATCTATATCTTGCCGATTTTCAAATAATGATTTCACCCCTCTTAAATCTCCTAGCCCTTCTTCCCCCACTGTGGCACCAATAATAAGATCTCCTTCTGTCTTTATCCCCGCCACAGCAAGAGCACGTATAATCGTTAAAACAACCGCTAACCCTCTTCCATCATCACAAATCCCCGGCGCATAGATTAATCCGTCTTCGTGGACAGCCTTTACATTTGTCCCTTTTGGGAACACGGTATCTAAATGAGCACAAACAACTAAGGAAGGACCATTCCCGCTTCCTGGCAGTACACCAAAAACATTTCCTACCTCATCTGTAGTTACTTTTTGAACACCTAACGATTCTAATCTCTTTTTATACCATTCTCCTTTTTCCTTTTCTTCAAAGGTTGGTGCCTCTATTTCCGTCAATTCAATTTGTTCCTTGGTTGTTGCTTCGTTATCCTCTTCTAAAAATTTGAGTGCTTTTTGGACTTGCTCATTCTCAGCAAGTAGTTTATATACTTGCCCTACCTTCTCGGTTAACCCCTCTGTTTTGTGCTCAATATTTGTCATGAAATATACACCCCTCTCTCACTTTTTAATCAATCATATAAATTTACAAGCAACAACATGTTTATCGTTAACTTGTAATTTTGAAGGCACTTCCTGCTTACATCGATCCATTGCAACTGGACACCTTGTGTGAAATACACATCCTGCTGGAGGATTTATAGAGTCCCAGCTTTATTTTTAAAATATTCTGTCTATTATTATTACAGGTGTATGATCTTTTAAACAAATGATTGCTATATTTCCTTCTAGAGTGATTTTCATACCATATAGCTCAGAAAGTTTAGCAAGTCTTTACAATATGTCCTGATTATTGGAGAGAATCGGCCAACCTCTTTCCTAATTCCACTGGATGCGACATATCCGTATGACTTAATTGATCTTTTTCCTAAAAGTCTATTGGCAAATTTGGTACAGTGTCATTTTGAAAAATAAAATTACCTAAGCTGTAAAACATCGGACGATTCTTATAAATTTCTATTCCTAAGGGATTACCTTCATTATGATGGAGTGTGACTTCTAAATTCGTAAATCGAAGGATTCAAATTTGACTGGAGCTTACGTGTGATAAAGGAATCATCAGTCGCAGCAAACGTATAATGGTATCTTACATTTTTCGACTCCTTTTATTAAATCAGAATATTCCCTTAATTATTCTTTTAATCAAAGTATAGAGAGACCAATTATCAAAGTCAATAACACATATTAAAAACACGGTAAGACTATCTTACATAAACCTTCCACACTTCATTATTACGGAAATTCAGTTTGCTCATTATTTACTATAGTATGCTCGAAAAAAGCATAGATAGAGGCATGGCAATCTTGAAAGCAAAAGCTATTCTGGACCCAAAAGACTCGGTTCAAAAAATAATAGATATCGCTATTAGCACAAATAATAAAATGATCGCAATCCAAAAAAACATTGGCAAACATGCAATAACTGCTTTCGATGTAGCTGAATGGCTCAATATGACACCAAGAAATGCCAGAAGAATACTGACAAATTTAGAAGAACAAGGACTAGCCAAAATAATCGGCGAAGAAGTTCCTCTTACAAGAGGAAGACCAAGGAAGATATATCAGATTGGTATATAAAAGGACGGTTCTTGTGAGTCGGATGATCTCACTAAAACCGTCCTTGTGCATACCTTAATTACTGATCACTTCTAAAAGCTGGTTAATATCTTCTGTAGAAGCCGCATAGAGATGGGCAAGATTATTGGATCTTACTGCGAAATAGACATTATTCTTTTTACCTGAGTATCCGTATTTTAATAGATTTGAATATTGATTGGGACTTAGCTGCACTTGCAGATGTACTCCATTTGAATAATCTCCTCCTACTCCATAGAAATTAGTATTATGGACCCGATTTACATGAAAGTCATTTACAATTCCATCAACACCGAAAAACGCTTGATAATCAGAAGACATTTCCATTCACTCCTCCATTTCTTTTCTCCCCTTATTGTACTCCACATAGATAGAAAAAAATCTCATTTGTTCACTAATTCACATATATTTCATAAAGGCAGCAAGAGAAGTTCTTCCGCTTCCCTTTTTAGCTAAAAAAATTTAATTTATATTTTTCTTAACAGGTTTCTAACTCTTGTTTTTATCCTTTGTTTGATGTCCTCACTAGAACTTACCCTCTCTTTCCCTTTGACAACGAGCAGGCTTGTTCTTATAATATATGAGGAATGTAATAATAAAACCTTGTGTAGGACGTGGATTTTTCTAGAGGAAACTCTATTTTCGCCACACGATTGTCTTTTGACAATTGTGTGGCTTTTTATGTTGAAAAGGAGGAAATTTATTTTGGCAAAATGGAATTATGCTTTAATCGTTTTTTTAGGTGGCTGCTGTTATGGAATTTTGTCTACATTTGTTAAACTTGCCTATGCTGCTGGATTTTCGGCAGCTGAAGTAACAGGAGCACAATATTTATTTGGTACTGCCATTACATGGATTCTTGTATTATTTACAAAGAAATATAAAGTAACGCGCATGCAAGCTATTAAACTCTTATTATCTGGTATCCCGTTTGGGATGACAGGAATTTTCTATTATCAATCCTTACAAACAATAAATGCTTCTCTTGCAATTATTTTACTGTTTCAATTTGTTTGGATTGGCACGCTTTTCGAAATGGTTATTTATAAGAAAAAGCCTACAAAGGAGAAGGTCATCTCGATTATTATTCTTCTATTCGGCTCTGTCCTCGCTGGAGGCATTTCTTTAGAAGGGGGCATGGATATTTCCTGGCAAGGTGCCGGTTGGGGATTACTTTCTGCCTTCACCTTTGCTACTTTTATTTTTCTTAGCGGATCTGTTGGAAAGAACACCGCTCCTCTCCTAAAGAGCGGGCTTCTTTCCTTAGGTGGATTATTCGTTGTTTTTCTAGTATTTCCACCGGTTTATTTAATGGATTTCTCCACATTAATAGGGGTAGCACCATATGGATTGCTGCTTGGAGTTTTCGGTGCAGTTCTTCCGCCTCTGCTCTATTCTATTGGAATGCCACAAATTGGACCAGGACTTGGCACTATCTTAACAGCTTCTGAGCTTCCAGTAGCTGTCTCTATGTCAGCACTCGTTTTAAGAGAACAAGTTGGCATGCTGCAATGGATCGGTGTTGCCCTAATATTAGGAGGAATCGCGTTTAGTAATGTTAGGCTTTCCAAAGCAAAAATAGTAACGGAGTATTAAGGAGTCTCTCCTAAATAAAAAGACGGTTCTTGTAGGTCAAATGACCTCACAAAAACCGTCCCTCTGTTACCAGCCTTCTATTCCTGCAGCAAAGTACTTGTTTAGTGTATTGGCTTGTTCGCCTAATAATGTGTTCGCTTTACTAGCTAAATCCTGCATTTTAAGTGGCTTACCTGGTGAACCTGTCGGCGCATCTACTCTAGAGACCAACTGTTGACCATCTTTTAACATAACTTTAGCTATACAATATCTACCTTTTGGATAACTAATTTCTTTTACTGGAATTGCGGGATCATACTTTCGATGAATTTTTTTTATTCCTGCTTGAATTTCATCGGCAATTTGATTGACAGAAAAATTTTCAATAGATAATGCTTCACCCTTTAATAATAAAGCAGCACAGTATTCTACACTAAAACGACCCTGTTCTCCATTCGTTGGGGAAGTGTAAACTAATGCAGCATCACCATTGGGAGGGAAGTACAAATCGACAGAAGTAACCTCTTCAACAGTAAAATTTCTTTGTGCCTGTATATTCTGAATGGCCTCAATGGCATGGGCATTTGCAGAACAACATGGATATAATTTGAACCATAATCCTGGTTTATCTATTGTCCAAGGTTCTCCCCACTTTTCAAAAACCTCGAATGGATTTCCGCTTTGCTCCACATACATAGAAAGTACACCATTTTTAGCTTGAATGGTATTAGCACTTCCGACAATTCCCTTATCAACAAAATGAAGAATCTGCCAAGCACTTTGGGCTGTTAGACCAGCATGCAGCGGTTTAACCATTGTTCCAAATTGACTTCGGGAACCACTTAATTTAGATACGCATAAATTAATAGCTTGTGAGAATTTCTCTGTGTCGAAATGTAAATAATGGGCTCCAGCTGCAACTGCTCCGTAAATTCCCGCAGTTGCAGTTGTATGGAACCCTTTTTCATAATGCTGTGCACCTAATAGTTGTGCAAAGCACTTCATCGTCTCTATTCCTATTAAATAGGCTTCATAGAAGCGGTCTCTATCACGCTTCTTTTCTATTAGGGCATGTAATAAGCTCAAAATAATCGCAGACGGATGTCCTCTAATCTCAGAATGAACATCATCTAAATCTAATGCATGTGCAGAATACCCATTAATTAAACAAGCATCAAATGGGTGAACCTTTAAATCAGTGCCTACTACTGCTGCTCCCTCTTCAGTAGGATAAATAGCAGTATGTAAAACAGTGGAAAAATTCATGTCAAACCTCACACTAGCAAAACACGACAGAAAATAATCGAATACTCCCTTTTCCAAATTCTCTTTTGTCTCATTAGTAAGCTCCTGATAAGACGGAGAGGATTGAATCAAGTCGACTATTGCTTTTGTTAAATCAGTCATTTTTCAAAATATTCTCCGCGAGCTTAGCAAAAAATTCAGCGGCCACTTTAATAGCATCTTCCTTTAAATCAAACTTTGGGTGATGCCATTCTTGGGGTCCATCCACTCCCATCCATACGAAAAATCCAGGAATATAGTTTTGATAAAACGCAAAATCCTCCCCACCGGCACTTGGCACAGCATCGACGACATTATACCCTGCATCCAAAACTGTGGCTCGGACAATATCTTCATAATCTTGATGATTGTTTACCACGGGAAGATAATCATCCCAAACAAATTCAACCGAACCACCATTTCCTTCTGCAATAGACTCCGCTAGCTTTTTCATTATTGTCGGAACTGCCTCACGAGCTTTAGGCTGAAATGTTCGAACAGTACCTTCTAGTTTGACTTCATCTGGAATGACATTCCATGTATTTCCTCCATGGATGCTTGTGATACTGACTACTACATTATCAAACAAATCCATTCTTCTTGCGACAATTGACTGAACTGCTGTTACGTATTGACTAGCCATAACAATCGGATCAATAGCACGATGTGGTATACCAGCATGACCTCCGACACCGATAAACCTTAAACTAAATTTATCTACACTTGCCATAAGTCCACCTGATTTTACCCCTATCGTTCCTACTGGCAAATCAGGTTTGTTATGCATTCCAAAAATAGCTTCTACTCCTTCTATTGCTCCTTTTTCTACAAATTTCTTTGCACCTTGAGCAATTTCCTCGGCAGCCTGAAAAATAAATCTTACATTTCCATGTAATTTGTCCTTTTGACTATTGATTAGAATCGCTGCTCCTAAAATAGCAGTTGTATGGAAATCATGACCACAGGCATGCATTTTCCCTTCATTTTTTGATTTAAATGCAACATCTGTTTCTTCTATTATCGGCAAGGCATCAATATCTGCCCGAATAGCAATGGTTGGTCCCGCAAACGCTCCCTTTATTTCCGCAACAACTCCTGTTTCTAGACCAAGTTCAACAATGGCAATACCCTGTTCTGTTAACCATTTTTTGATCAATTCCGTTGTATGAAATTCTTCAAAAGCTAGCTCTGGATGCTCATGCAAATATCTTCGTTTGACAATTAAATCGTTTAATAGTTCAGGAGACATGTTCATGATTTATTATTCATCTCTTTCTAAAGTTTTTAAAAATTGTTTTGTTCTTATATTTTGTGGATGATGAAATAATTCTTTCGGCTCATTCTCTTCAATGATATTTCCATCTGCCATAAAAATCACTCTATCAGCCACTTCTTCCGCAAATTTCATTTCATGGGTCACAATAATCATGGTTGTATTTTGTTGTGCAATATCTTTTATAACTTGCAGCACTTCTGAAACCCATTCTGGATCAAGGGCTGAAGTTGGTTCATCAAATAAAATGGCATACGGCTTAACAGCGAGTGCTCTAGCAATACCCACGCGTTGTTGCTGCCCGCCTGATAATGTGGCAGGGTATTGATGAAACTTATCCTCAAGCCCTACCTTCACTAAAAGTTCTTTCCCTAATTTCTCCGCATCTTGTTTATTCATTTTCTTGGCAACAATCAAGGATTCCGTAACGTTTTGCAAGGCGGTTTTATTCTTAAAAAGGTTATAGTTTTGAAACACCATCGCTGTTTCTTGGCGAAGTTGATGAATATCTTTCCGCCCCATTTTTTGTACATTTACATTTGTCTCGCCTATATGAATAGTCCCTTCATCAGGCATCTCTAATAAATTCAGACACCGGAGCAATGTTGACTTTCCAGATCCAGACGGGCCGATAATAGCCAACACTTCTCCACGATTAACTTGTAAATTAACACCATCTAATACTATGTTCTCTCCAAACCTCTTTTTTAGATTTGTAACAGCTATCATCCTACTACTCCTTTATGATAAATACGGTTTTTCCATTCTTTTTTCAATAGCCCGCTGAACGAAGGTAACAAGAATAATTAACACCCAATAAAGCAGCGCTAAAGCCAAATAGGTTTCAAAAAATTTAAGAGAACTAGCAGCAATTATTTTCCCTTGCGCGAAAAGCTCCACTACTCCTAAAGTAAACGCTAAAGAGGTTTCTTTAATTAAACCAATAAAAATATTACTTGTTGCAGGAATAGCATTTCGTGTCGCTTGAGGTAAAACAATTCTCCGGAAGGCTTGCACTTTTGTCATACCAACTGATAAACAAGCTTCCACCTGTCCCTTGTCAACTGAATTCAATGCAGCACGAAATATTTCTGCCAAAAACGCTGCTTGTTTTAAACTAAGCCCTAAGATTGCTGCTGTTATAGCAGTCATCGCACTTAGAGCTGGAAAAATTTGTGGCAGCCCATAGTAAATTAAAAATAATTGAACCAATGTGGGAATGGCACGAAAGAACGAAATATATACAGCAGCAAGCTGCTTTAATACAGGAATATTCGATCTGGATATCACAGCTAAAATCAATCCGCCAATGATCGCAAAAACCATGGATAGAACAGCAAGAAATAAAGTAAGCGGTATGAATTCCAACAGTTCTGGTAATATATCAACTAAATATGGAAAATCTAAATCAAGATTCATACTGGACCTCCAAACTATTCCTTAACGGTGATATCCTCGTCTGCAAAATATTTCTTCGATATTTCTGTTAAGGTACCATCCTCACGTAATTTTTTTATTTCCGCATTAAATGCTTCTGCCAAAGCTTCTCCATCTTTATTTTTAAGGAACGGAAAAGCAACATCTTCATACACAAACGGCTCTCCTACAAACTTCAATGGCAAATTCCCTTTTTCAATTTCTGCGATTAAAGAAGATTTAGAGTTAACATAACCATCAACACGTTTATTAATCGCATCATTCATTGCACCATCTCGGTTCTCATATGTTTTAGGGATGATGTCAGGATCAAAATTTTCTAAGTTCTTCACATTGTTCGATCCTAATACTCCGGATACTGTTTTGCCCTTTAAATCATCTAAACTATCATATGCATTGTCTTTATTTGTAACAATGGTAGCACCTGCATACGCATATGGCTCTGAAAACTGATACTTTTCTCTTCTTTCATCTGTAACTGCAACAAAGTTTGCCACTGTATCAATTTTTTTTGTTTCTAATTGTCCCATTAAACCAGCGAAGTCTGATCTAACCCACTCCACTTGATAGCCTAAGTTTTCAGCGATTTTCTCTAATACTTCTATATCAAAACCTACTAATTTACCATTTTCCTCATATCCATTTGGATAACTTTGTGCGGTTGAACCTACACGAAGTGTTTTTTGCTCCTTCGAAGATTCCCCATTTTCAGTTTTATTATCTGTTCCGCTGCAAGCAGATAATAATAGTAAAAATGCTATACTCATGATTACAGTTATTTTCTTAAACATTATCAATTCCTACCTTTTCTTATATAATTTTGCTAAAAGTAATTTTTCTAAATAGATTGTAATATGGCCTTTCCCTAAATCCGTCTCTCCAACCTTTTTGTATCCTCGTTTTTCATACATTTCTCTAAGCCAAGGATGCTCTTTCGCCGTGCCAAGCGATACAGATGGACAATGAAGAGTATCTCTTAAAAAACTCTCCTCCACATAATGAAGGATTTTGCTTGCATATCCTTTTCTTTTTTCTTCTGGTGCAACTGCAACCCACCAAATATGGGGAATTTCAAACGGACCAGGATGACCGCTCCATGGCATGCGAACAGAAGCAGTAGCAACCATTTTGCCTTCATCTCGTAAATAGAAGCATATATTTTCCTTGATATTCTTTTCTACCAATTCTACATCTGCTGTTGCAGCAGCAAAGTGAATTCCCAACTCTCGAATAGAGGCATATCCTCTTAGAGATAGATCAAGTAATTCGGGAATATCTTTGGATGTTGCTTGATGAAAAGATAAATTACTCACTTAAAAGCCCTCCATTTCTAATCGAAGCAATTACTTCATCTACCTTCTCACTGGCTAAGCCAATATATTGACTAGGATCTAATAGCTGATTAATTTGGTCTTCTGTCAATACAGCAGCCACCTTTTCATTCTGACCAAGTAATTTTTTAAATGGAATTTTTTGTTCAGCTGATTCCATTGCGATTTCATATATAAGATGATGGGCAGTTTGTTTACCTATTTTTTCTGATAAAGCAAACATGACACGTTCTGATAAAATCAGTCCACCTAATCGTTCCAAGTTTTTCAGCATGTTCTCAGGCTTCACTACAAGCCCCTCAAGAACGGTTATCATACTTTTCAATTGAGAGGATAAATATAAACAAATTTCTGGTAAAGCTATCCATTCACTTCTCCAGCTCATCGCATCCCTTTCATGTTCCATCACTAATGATTCATGCAATAGGGCAACACTATGTAAGATAGGTTTTGTTAGACTGGCAATTCCTTCAAAAATAGCTGGATTACGTTTATGCGGCATCGTAGTTGAGCCCACATTTCCTGCTGAAAACGGCTCTTCCACTTCGTCGATTTCTGTCCGCATTAAGTTATAGAATTCATTTCCCAGCTTTCCTAATGAACCACTTATTAGCCCTAGCGCTGAGCCATACTCCGAAATTCGGTCACGTGAAGAATGCCAGCAAATCTTTGGCGCATTAAGTTCTAAAATTTCTAATGCCCGTTCTTCAATTTTTGGTCCTATACTTCCTAAAGCGGCGTATGTACCAACACCACCAGCAAGAACACCTGTGAAAATACGCGACTGGACGCTCTTTAATCTATCTAGATGACGTTCAAACTCACTCAAAACGACTGCGAGCTTAAAGCCAAATGTGGTTGGCAGTCCTTGCATTCCGTGTGTTCTTGCTGGCATCGGCGTTTTCTTATACTTAGATGCTAAACCAATTAGAAGCTCTGCTACTTTTTTTGTATCTCTTCTTATGATTTCATCTGCTTCCTTCAATTGAAGAATCATCGCTGTATCCGTTACATCCTGTGTTGTTACACCATAATGAACATATTCTCCATAATCGCCTGATAGTTTCTGCAAATGGTTAACTGTAGCCATTAAGGAATGTTTTAGTTTAGCAGACTCCTTTGCAATTTCTTCAATATCAAAATTTTCTATCTTTGCAGCGTCCTTTATAGCTCTTCCAGCTTCCTTTGGAATGATTCCTAACTCACTTTCTGCTAATGCTAATGCTGCTTCTACATCCAAAATCTTCTGTAATCTATTTTCATCATCCCACACAGAACGCATTTCTTCTGTACTAAAATTGTTCTGCAGCATTTTTAAAGCTACTACATGTGAACCCATTTCCTATCCTCTCCTAGTACCAATATTATTTAAATTATCAAATAATTAATTCCAACAAAACTAATCCGAATTATTGACTATTCTAACATATTCCAAGTGGTTAATCCCACACTTTTTTTCAATTATTTATAATTTTCATTTGATTGCATTTATTAGATTATATTTTTTTAGTGTTGCAGGCATTTATAATTGAGCAAAAAAAGACGTTCTAAACTCGCAATTTAAAACGGCAAAATGTAATTAGGCTCCTTCTACAAGAAGAAGCCTATACACTATTTAATAGAAATTCTTTTCCTTCTACTTAATCAATTAAACTTCTCGTTAATCCTCAGAGGTAATATCATCTGCATAATATTTTTCTGAGATTTCAGCTAGTGTTCCATCCGCTCTCAGCTTTTCTATTTCTGCATTAAACACTTTTCTTAATGCATCCCCCTGTTCTGTTTTTGCAAACGGGAAACCAATTTCTGATTTCTTTAAGTCATCTTCTAATATTTTCAGTGGTAATTTCGATTTATTTATTGTTGCTTGCAAAATTGGCTTTCCTTGGACATAACCTGCTACAGCACCCTTAATTGTATCTGATTGTGGACCATCTCTTGTTTCATATTGTCTGACTTCAATATCTAATCCGTTTTTCTTCACATAATCTTCTAGTACATTAATTTTATTTGAACCCAATACACCAGCAACTGTTTGTCCATTTAAATCTTTTACAGAATCATAAGGACTATCTTTAAGAACAGCAATCCCTGTACTTGTATAAGAATAAGTTGTCGAGTAATTATATTGTTCTGCCCTTTCCTCTGTATATTCAAAGGCATTAGCAATCGTATCCAGTTTTCCAACTCCAAGCTGCCCTACTAACCCTTCAAAGCCTGCCAGTGTCCATTGCACTTTATACCCTAAATTGTTTGCAATCGTTTCAAGTACTTCTACATCAAATCCGATTAATTTTCCATCCTCTTGATAAGAGTTTGGAAAACTTTGACCAGTTGCGCCAACGCGAATAACTTTTTCATCTGAAGTTTCGCTTTTACTAGCAGTTTTCGTTGATTCTTCTTGAGAATTAGTAGAATTACTACAAGCAGCTAATAGATTTATAGAAATAACAAAAATAAAAAGTGCATTAAGCTTTAGAAAGTTCTTCATTTTAATACCCCCGCTTCCTTAGTAAAAATCTCTTTATTCGCTCAAATGATTCTTTCAATTGTTCCAAAGAGGTCACCAAACTAATGCGAATCCATCCCTCTCCGTTTTTGCCATATATACTGCCCGGAACCACGGCTACCAATGCCTCCTCTAGTAATTGGTCGGCAAATTCAATCGAATTTATTGGTAACGGGACTTTAGCCCAAAGGAAGAATGTACCTTGTGGGGCAACATACTCCCAATCTAGTGTTTTTAAAAAAGATTCAACTAACAATTGCCGCTCATGATATAACTCTCTTAAAGCATTACGTTCGGCCTGCTGATGTAATAGAGCAAACACAGATGCATCCTGTATTCCACCAAAAACACCTCCAACGGCATTTTGTAAATAGGCGCTTAGATGTTTAATAAGCGATTCATTCCCGACCGTAAATCCACTCCGCCAACCAGCCATATTAAACGTTTTGGAAAAGGTGTAAATTTCCACTCCTACTTCAACTGCTCCAGGAATAGATAAAAAACTGATTGGCTTTTCATCCGTATAGTAGATATCTGCATAAGCAAAATCATGAATGACTGCAATTTCGTATTTATTGGCATATGTAATCGTTTCTTCGAAAAATTTCCTTGTGGCATTTGCCCCTGTGGGATTATTTGGATAATTTAAAAATAGAATCTTCGCTCTTTGACTGACTTCCTCCGGGATGCTTGAATAATCAACTAAAAAATTATTTTTCTCGCTAATCGGCACGAAAAACGGTTCTCCACCTGCCAACTCAACGGCCGCTTGGTACCCAAAGAAACCAGGATCAGGAACTAACGCGATATCCCCGGGGTTTAAAAGGGATTGTGCTAACCCAGATAAGGCGATTGTAGAACCATTCATGATCGCCACCTGATTAGGCGAAAGATTTGCTCCATACTCCTTTCGGTAAAAAGCCACAATGGCTTCTTTAAACACTTGTTTTCCTCCATATGGTGGATAACCATGGTTTTTCTTATCATGGATGGCTTCTTGCAGACACTCCACAATACGGGGGAATGTTGGCTGATCCGGATTTCCTCTTCCCAGATTAATTACCTGCTTAGCTGATTGCTGGAGTTCTTTTATCCGTTTGTTTTGAACGACTAAATATTTCGGCTTTAATTTTCCCAGACGTTCCGAGCAATCAAAATGCATTTAACCCCACCTCATTTTCCGTAATAAATGCTTCTAATTTTTGCAGACCATCTATTACGCTTTGCTTGGTTAGCTCCATTGGCAATGCATAAATTCTAGAGGATGGTCTTAAGATTTGATCAGCCATTTTATCAAGGTCCCCTTTCTCAGGGGATAAATGCAAATCTCTCCAGCATATTGGCAACTTCAATTTTTTGTATAAAGGAACTAATTGTTTTATTTCTTCATAATTTTCTTCTAAACCCAACTGGAATAATATTCCATACGCAACAAGACTGCCATGTAAATGTCCCTTTTTCCCCAAACTGACATATCCGTAATTAAAGGCATGTGCGCCAACGCTTTGCCCAAATTTCCCTCCTAAACCACCAACAAGACCGGCTACTGCATAAATCGTATCAATCATGCGGGAGAAATCTGCATTGCTCTTTTTAGCTTCAGCTGCTTGAACAGCAGCTTCCCCCCATTTTAAAATATTATCTCGACATTGCTTAGCAGCAGTATGAGACAGTTCCAATAGAATGGTTATTTCTTCACTTGTTAATTTATTAAAACGAATTTTACTTTCATACCATTTAGCCAAGGTATCACCAATACCAGAAGTTAAATGCTCGATTGGTGCATTTACTAATAATTCTGGTTCAACCATTACCATATAATTTGATTGACTATGCCGTATCGTACCAAGATGGTCTCCTTCAGCAGAATAAACAATGCTGATTGGAGTAAAGCTAGCACAGTTGGAAGGCAATGTAGGAATTAAGATACAAGGTATTTTTGCTTTACTAGCTACCGCCTTTACCGTATCTAAAAGCTTACCTCCTCCAACTCCTATTATGGCATCATGCTGATGGTGTATGACTTCGCTCCCTATTCGGTCTATTTCTTCATAGCTACATTCACCAGCAAACAAAATTTTTTTATAGGGATGCTGAAATTCAGTTTCGGGCCAATATGGTTGAACTGCCTGCCACGACTTTTCCCCATGAATTACTAATGGAAATTGTAAATGGTTATCTTCCAAAAACTTCGGTAGTGTATTAATTACTCCTGAATAATGATAATAATTTTGAGGGCCAAAACGATGCACTAAATCGATCAATGATTAACCTCCTGAACCTTCCCTTTATCTTGTAAAGAGTTTAATTTTCTATTATTCTAATACACTTACTCGGAATTAGCAACCGCACTTTTCTGAATTTTCTAATCTATAACAACTTTAAAAATCTTAGATCGACTAGTGACTAATAGTTAAAAAAAAGAGCTCTTTCTCCTTTTTCCTTTCTTCTTTTACAATAGCAATATGCAAAAGGAAGTAAAAAAGAAGTGCTCTTTATACAATAACTTGATTATTTTCTTAAAAAACGATGATTAAACCCATTTTTATCGAAAGCTAGCCAGCCTAAATTATTCTTTGTATCAATCAATGAACCATTCGCCAATACTTGATGGGCAATTATTTCTTTCCACAGAAAAGGGACATCTGCTTCCTTTTCTTGAATTAAATAATCATGTCCGCAATAGCGGGATATTTTCTTTTCCTTCGTACGACTTTGTCTAAATTCGAGAATTCTTTTTAATGTAAAACCAGATAATCCTTCAAAAGACTGATTTTTAATGGGGCTGCTTGTAAATTGATGTAGAATCCGTTTTTGTTCTTGCTGGAAATATACTTCTACTTCGATGGCAGAGGCCATATGAGCATCACCAGAAAGAATAAGACATTCACTTGGGTTCCATTCTGCTATTTGTTGATGAAAAAAGGAGAATCCTCTGCCGTTAAATTTCCACCATTCTAAATCTAAGCTTTTTTGTAGCGATGGAAGGACCGCAGTAAGGGGCATGATGACATTTTTTAAAAAGGATTCAATCAAATGAACGCCATATAAGGGGGTAGCAGAGATAATGACTAACGGTGTTTGCTGCTGCCATCCACTTGATAATAAGAGTTCCGATAAATAATCCCATTCTTTTTTGCGGATTAAATTCGGGCCATTTGTCCGCTGTTTCAACATACTACCCACAACATAGGTTCGTTCTTGTGGATAGGCCCGTTTTGTCCGAGTGTCTAATACAAGGCTTCTTGGATTGGTTGGCGCAACAAAACTCCATGCACGAAATGTTAACATCATATGCAGCCACTCTGTATACGTCTGTGTATTTACGGTTAGTCTTTTGGTATACTTGCTTATTTTGCGAAAAAAGGAAGCTGGGAAAGCAGCTGGATTATTCCCCCATCCCTGAAAAGCCCAATAGGCTGTTAGTGCATTAGCGATAACATGGTTTCCAAGCGGAGAACAAGCTACTTTCTCCTGCCATTCTTTCGTTATATTCCAATCATCTGTTACATCATGGTCATCGAATATCATGTAGGTGGGAATATTCGCCAACAAGCGGCGCACCTTTGGCAAAGATTGCTGGAATGAGGTTATATCTTTTTGCTGCTGACTGTATGCTCTTTTTAGACTGCTTATTTTTCTTTCATACTCTTTTGCCTGATCCGCCCCTATCTGTATATGAATCTGGTTATCTTCTAAATAGTCATCGAAGTCTTTTAAATACCCTGCCCCGGTTGCCATGTCCCATATCTCTGTATTCCAGCTTAAGATATACATCGCTGCATACTCTCCCATGGACAGAAGGTGATTATCCGCTTTTCGCGAAGTAAATTGGCAGTATTCCTTTATTATCTCTCGTCTTCCATTTATCTGGCTGATGGTAATATCAAAAGCAGTATTTTTATCATCCTCTGTCTCGCACAATTCCTTTATAGGCTCTTCTTTGCCCATTAATAGCTTGCCTAATGCGAATAGAATGGGGGCAGCTGGCGCTGGAACATCATCGGCATAAATTTGATCCCCTATCAAAAAGAGCGCACTCGGCCTTTTTTCTAACTGAAAGTATTCCTCCTGTAGTTTGGCATCTCCGAGACTAAGAGCATCCTTGCCAATTCCGTGCAGTTTACGGCAAGAACCATATAAGATGTTTTTTTCAGCCGTTGCTGGTATGAAGAAAGTGGGATATTGTAAGTTTCCATAACAAATAGAGACTGGACTATCAGCTGCTAATAATCCAAAATCACTTAAATCATAGCTTGTTTCGCCTTTTTTAAATACTAGATTGTATCCTAACAATGTTTGGGTGGGAAAATTTTGGGAGATAGGCTGAAGTTTGATTAAATAAATATATAAGTTTTTTCCTAATCGACATACTTGTATATCCGACTGAATGTCAAACGGCTGGTATTCAAACTCTTTTGTCGTTTGATTGAAGTGAATCGCGTATAGATTGGCGTTCAATTGATATTTTCCACTTAAAGCTATCCAAAGATAAGCTGATGTTTCCTCCACTCTGCGCACCAATGGCCCAGCTAAAATAACCGGCAGATCCATCGTTACCACCATCCATTTCTGTTCTCTTACAACCTATTCAGAAAAAGAAGAGAATATGTTTGCAGAAAAATTGTCCTTCTGAAGTGAACATCCTTTGGCTTCTGTCTTTTTATGGTGCCTGACACCCGATTGATGTTATGATAAGGGAGGAACTTTATTTCGATAATAATGGAGGAAAAATCCGTGAGCGATATGAACGATAAGCAGACAAGGGAACAAGAAGGTAAAAAGAAAATTAGCTTACAAGAAGCCATGAAGCAGCAGCTGGCAAATAAAGCACAGCAAGGACAAGGCGGAAAAGCAAGTTTGAGTGGCAATCAAAAAATGCAAAAAATGAAAAGCCAGTTAACAAAAAAGCCAAATAACCAAAGAAAACGCATGGGTGTATAATGAACGGTCAGAATCGCAAAGACATAACACCAGGCACACCTGTTGAAATAGTACTAAAACAAGATCAAAGAACCGGGAAACGAACAGCAGGCATTGTAAAAGATATATTAACAAAGTCTCCCTCCCATCCCCATGGAATTAAGGTTCGCCTAGAAGATGGACAAGTAGGCCGTGTACAGTTAATTAAAGAAAAATAACAAAGGGAGGGGATGTCCCATATGCTGCCAATGAACAAAAAGTACAAAAAAACATCCCTGCACAAATTTTGCATGAAAGATGTTGAATAAAAAATGACCACACTGACTGGTCATCATTTTGATATTTATTTTGAATTTATAAAGTATGGCAGCTTCATCTAGGCTAAACCGTTACAGCTGGGTAACGGTTCCTTCCCAAAATAAAACAGCAACTTTGAATACATAAAAACCTCCTGTCCTAAAGCCGCAAGCATATATACAAAAAGAAGGGGCATTAATTACACCCTCTTAATTTACTAAGTTATGGCGGCTTTGATTTAGCTCAAAAATGCCATTTGCTTTTAATACGCAGTGATCCAACTTCCCAATGCAGAATCCAGCGTGTATTAAAAGGCAAAAGATATTGAGGACTTCTCACAAGTTCTTAGTGCCATACCTTATTAAGCAACAGACTATAGTTCAGCAAAATATTTAATTGTTCTAACCATTTGGCTTGTATACGAATTTTCATTATCGTACCATGCCACAACTTTCACTAAAGACTTCCCATCAGGAAGTGAAGTAACCTTTGTCTGTGTTGCATCAAATAATGAACCATATGTTATACCGATTATGTCAGAGGATACCAACTGTTCCTCTGTATATCCAAATGAATCAGAAGATGCCGCTTTCATAGCAGTATTTATATCATCTTTCTTTACCGTCTTATTGACGACAGCGACTAACTCTGTCACTGAACCAGCTGGTACTGGCACACGTTGAGATACACCGTCTAATTTCCCCTCTAATTTTGGAATTACCAGTCCTATTGCTTTGGCAGCACCAGAAGAAGTTGGTACGATATTTAAAGCGGCTGCGCGAGCTCTTCGTAGGTCGCCCTTTGCATGAGGACCGTCAAGAGTCATTTGATCACCTGTATACGCATGAATTGTTGTCATGAATCCTTTTTCAATTGGAGCCAATTCATCAAGTACATCAACCATCAGAGCCAAACAATTTGTTGTGCATGAAGCAGCTGAAATAACCGTATCATTTTTGTTCAAAACATTTTCGTTTACTCCATAAACAATTGTGGGCAGATCATTTCCAGCTGGAGCGGAGATAACAACTTTTTTAGCTCCTGCTTCAATATGGGCTGATGCTTTTTCTTTTGATGTAAAAAATCCTGTACATTCTAAAACCACATCTACGTCATGCTTACTCCAAGGAAGATTTTTAGGATCCTTTTGAGCATAAATTTCAATTTCTTTGCCTGCTACCACAATAGAACTTTCTTTCGCTTCCACCTTATCAGCTAAAGCATATCTTCCCTGCGCAGAATCGTACTTTAATAAATGAGCCAACATCTGTGGACTGGTTAAGTCATTAATTGCTACTACCTCATAACCCTCTGCAGAGAACATTTGTCTGAAAGCAAGTCGGCCAATACGTCCAAATCCGTTAATTGCAACCTTTACTGCCATAATTTATTTTCCTCCTTGTTAATTAAAATCATTTTACATAACTTTAATAGTAAAAAGCTGGTTAATATGATATTACCCTTGTGCTACATCAATATTCTATATCTCGCGATTCTTTGGTACAATGTAATAAACGAAGCATTCAACTATACTATCTGTAAGGAGAGTATTATGCCACAAATAGATCGCTATAAAAAAAGGATCGTTAATATAGATTTCTTTGCCATAGAAAATTTTAAAGAGTTACCATACCAGAATCGATTTACTATAGTATTTGTCACCAGTGGGAGTATAAAAGGAATGCTGAATAATCTACCTATTGCAATTTCTGCACCTGGGATAATCTGTTTGTCACAAACTGATGAGATACAAGTTTTTGAAAGAGAGAAAGTATCAGCACAATCGTTCAGCTTTGACCCAGATTTTCTTAGTACAATTCCAATTTCAAAAACAGAAGATTATTTTATGCCCAATCTAAAAATACACACAGGATTATCTTTATTTCAAAGAGACAGCACACATACAGGCGTACCCTTTATTACCACAAAAGCATTTCCAAAATTATTAGATTGGTTTTTTATTATTGGAACAGAAGTATTTGCTCAAAGCGATTCACTGTGGGTTTGCAGAATCAAAAAAAATCTTATTCAAATGTTAAGCTTAATTGAAAGCTTAAATTCGGAAAATGGACAGTCTCCTGTTGATACGGTTTTAGAATATATACACACTAATTACGCCAATAAAATTACTCTCGATGATTTAACACAATGTGCTCACCTAAACCGTGTTTCACTCAATAAATTATTTCATAAACGATGTAACTGTACTGCAATGTCATATTTATTATCCTATCGATTAAAAGTCGCAGAAGAATTACTCACCCATACTGGCATGAGTTTGAATGAAATTGCCCGTTCGACAGGCTTTGAGTATGATACCTATTTTATTAAGCAATTTACTTCTAAAAAAGGAATGTCCCCTACATCATTCCGAAATACTTCCCGTAAACTGGCAAGTTATCTGTAGCCAAGCAGGAGTAAATATCCCTCTTTCGCTAATCAGCAAGCAGGGCAAGCGTACACACGCTTGCCCATTTTAAAGAATTTTCCTTGTAGCAAAATCCTCAAATTAGCTTGTTGAGGAGCTCCCCAAACCCGGCGAATGTTGCGTCATTTCACTGTGGCTCATTCCTTATTTGACTTGGGGCCAAATTGGCCCGAAATCCTAAAAGCACAACCAACTTTGCAAGGTGGTCTAATAGCCTTGAATACTGTTTCCATAATTCTTCATAGTCTTTTTGCAGTTCTGCAATTTCAGAGTGATAGGCATTAAATAAGAGTTTTTTTCTCTTCTCAGCTACTTTTTTCTATAATTAATTCTGCTAATTCCACGCTCTCCATTTATTCTTTATAAATGGAATTTCAATATATTCATATTTACCTAATTCACAGGGGCTCGATAAGGTTCATGTCGAGTTTGATATTGTGGCATTGGTCCACAACCTATTGAAAGTAGCAGGCATCCACCAGCTACTTTCGGATAGAAATCAACAGAACAGAATAGAAAAGCAAGAGGAGAAAAACGTGCCTTTTTCTCCTCTTGCTTTATATTAGGGGCTTTTCAGACAGCCTCTTCTATTTATTATTATTTATATAATAATACTTTTCCTACTGTTCCGTCTTTGCTTTCACCAACTATGCGAATTTTCAAGCCGGTCGATGGAATATTGCGTCCTGCTTCTAGATTTCCTTGGTTGCTGTAGTCAGCACTATCATCAAATAGTGGAGTTCGTTTTGTAAAATTATCTTTTAATGTAGTGCCGTTAATAGCAGCATAATCTAAAAACATTTTATTAGATTTAGCTAAACTAAAGGCAGCATCATTTAACTGATAACGGGTTGCTCCTACAGTTCCATCACTCCAGTAGTTTGTATGTTGGTCTGCATCAACTACTCCTAAATAACCGTCTCCTGGATGCGCTCCCGTCCAGTTATCACTATATGACTCATCCACATACCAAACAACAAGACCTGGATCATAACTCATAAGACTAGCCCCACGGCGAATATGCGCGAGACCCTCATCTACTCCATTTTGTGATCTCCATTCTAATAAATAATAATGTTTTGAATAGAATTTTCCTTCATCCTTTTTAAAGCCTTCTAAAGCAAAGAAAGAATCCCCTTCTGCACCATCTGTTAATACTTCCGTTCCATTAGCTGTTACTTTGATATCATCTACATAGAAACCAGGATTAGCAACTGCCACGTCGGTCCAATAATTAAATTCAATTTCGACCTTTTGTCCAGCATATGCACTTAAATCAAAGACTCCATCCACCCATTCACCATTGGTACTGCCTGTAATCCCATTTCCAGGATTTTGATCGTTGGGATTTTCGGTTGTGGTAATATTTCCTTTAATCGTCTCACCATTCACCTTAATAGATGCATAATCCCATTCAGCCTCGATGTCGTACCATGTTTTAAAAGTCAACTCGGCACTTGTGGCATTAGTCAAATCTACTGCTGTCTTCATAGAATGATCGATATTATTTCCACTACCACTAAAGTATTCATATTTCCCACTTGCCGGTGTGTTTACATCTGTTGTTTTATCGGGAAGATTAATACGCACTGCGTCATTATTTGTTCCTTTTGTTACCGCTTCGTCCAGCAGTAGTTCTGTTCCTTTACTTGTAATTTCATTTGCATTTAACGTAGTGCCGCTTAACCAATTTCCCCCATGGGCGCCTTGCAAATATTCCTTGGCATATGCACTAAATCCACTCGGCTCCGTTCCTGGAACATCTCCGGCCCAGCTGCCACTAGCCATGATAGACCAGTAAGCCACAGCTTCACCGCCGCCAGTATACTGCGTATCATATTCATCTGGCAAACCTAAATCATGTCCGTATTCATGCGCAAAAACACCTGCCGCACCATCTTCTGGTTCAATGGTATAATCATATGCACCAAGTAAGCCACCGAAACGATCGCTATTAGATGTAGCCCCTGGCACTGCAACTAGGTTTCCTAAATTCCAACGATGAGACCAAATAGCATCTCCCCCTAGGGCTCCTCCACCAGCTTCTTCACCAACCCCTGCATGGATAACCATTAAATGATCGATAATTCCATCTGGCTCATTATATACACCATCGCCATCATAATCATCACGATCCCATACGTCGTACTCACTTAAGTCTACATTTGGATCTTGTGCAGCTTTTGATAATGCTTCATAGACTAATTCACGAGGACGCGCATCACTATCATCTGCCCCAGGATAATTTCCTCCATAATAAGCGGCCTCATGATCAGCTGTATACCAGCCAGCAACTTCCCCTTCTACCGAATAACTGCCACCAGATTGCTCTTCATAAAATTGTTTCATGGAGACAAGATTTTCACCGTTCGGACCTTCATAACCATCTTCGCCAAAAATCATATTTTGGAAGTGCTCATGTGTGTAATCTTCATAGAACATATCTGTCTCATCTTTTGAAATCGAGCTTTTTTTATAATCTGGGAAATCTATCGCTAAAACGAGAACCTTATCTTCACGAACTTCCCCTTCATATGCTTCCTCTTTGACAGATTCCACTGTATTTTTCTTTGCCTGTCCTAATTTATTTCCTTTTCCCTTTTGGAGACTATGATTAGATGTTTCGTTTTCTCCCTTTGTTTCTAATTTAGATAAGGCCTTCGGCAATTTATCCTTTGTTTCTTTTTTAGCTCCTTCTGCTTTGCCTTGTAAATACTTTTGTAAAGCTTTTTCCGTTTCACCAGTACTTGCATGCTTTGCCAACTTTCCCTCTTTTTTCAGCATTTCAATAATCCGTTCATCATTGGCAATGCCTAAATCAATAGGAGCTCCTCCGTAACTGGAGACAACCTCTTTATACGCTGCTTCTGCAGCAGCTTTCTCAGGAGGACTATATAACCCTAGTGAGAGAGTACTAATTCCAAGTACTGCTGCCAATGCTGTTTTTTTGAGTTTCTTCTTTACCACCAAAAATCCCCCTCTGAACACAATATGTAATATTACGAAACTTAATATTCTAAATTGATAGTCAATTCCCCTTTTTATTTTTGCAAAATAGTACTTTTATATCAGAAAATTGATTATTTTCAAACATCAAATCTCGTACTAATCTCTAATTGTGCTTCCTCCATATATTAGAGCACTGTCTTAACTAGGAAATAACAAACATTAAATCCCAGCAATAACCTTCTTTTGCTTTTCAAACTATATGAAAATATTAATAAAAAAAGAAAGGAGCATTTCTCTGTCTCCCTTTAAAAATCATGAAAAAAACGTAAACAACCTCCGATTACACTTTCTCCCCATAGAAAAGAGGGAAGGCGAAAATACCTTCCCTCATAAGCAAACACTTCTTCAAATACCTATTCTCTTTTTGAATCAATCATAGATGAACATTCATCGCCGACTGATTATATTTTTTTAATAACTTAGCAAAAGTCTCACGCTCTTCTTCTGTCCAAACCTTGGTCACTTCCGCCACCCTGCTTTTTCTAAACTTTTTTTCCTTTTGAAATTCTTCTAATCCTGTTTCAGTTATCTGGAGAGTATAAGCTCTTCCATCTGTTTCATCAGGAATTCTCAGCAAATAGCCCTTTTGCTCCAACGCAGCCGCCTGTCGACTTACAGTAGAAACATCTAATTGAAATTCTATCGCAAGCGCTTTAACACCAGCAGGGCCTGCTGTCACTATTTCATGCAGCAACAGATAAGCTGACCGATCCAAGCTGCTAGTTTTTTTATGAGAAGATGTATGGGTAACCCGTCGTATCAGTATAGATAATTCCACTTCAAGTTCTTCCAGCGATTGTTCATCCATTGATTAACTACCTCACCGTTTCCAATATTTCTATAAAATATGATAGCATACTTGATTAAAGATTTGTAATAAGAAGGGGAATCCATATCTCCGTAAAAACAATTGACGTTTCGTTATATAGTTGTATAATACAATTATATAGTTTCCTTATACAACTACTTGTCCAAAAAATAAAAGGGGGACAGATAAATGCTAGCCCATGATATTATGGTAAGCCGAGTATATAAAGTGAAAGAAGGCGACACCGTCCGTTCTGTCATCGAAAAATTCATTCAGTATAAAATTAGCGGTCTTCCTATCGTTAATGACCGCAATGAGATTGTCGGTTTCATCAGTGATGGAGATGTACTGCGATACATTGGCAAACATGATGATCATATTATCGACAGTATTTATTATACTGTTGTTATTAAAGGGGACGATGAAGATTTTGAACATAGATTGCAAAGTCTCTTACATTTGAACGTAATGAAAATTGCGAAGAAAAGGGTTATTAAAGTGTCTTGGGATGAAAATTTAGAAAAGATTGCAGCTCTGTTAGGTAAAAAGCAAATTAAAAAGGTCCCCGTTGAAAAAAATGGAGTTTTAGTAGGCATTATTAGTCGCGGTGATGTTATAAGGAATTCTTTTAAAGAATTAATCTAGTCTATAAAAACAAAGGGAATAAAAAAATAAAGGGGAGAATGAAATGTCATCTTCACAATCTGTATCAGCAGATTCAACCAAAAACAATTTAAATACGAAAACAGAAGCTAGTTTATTAAAACAGCCTAAAGCAGTATGGGCTGTATTTTTTGCGGGGATTATTGCCTTTATGGGGCTTGGTCTCGTTGATCCGATCCTTCCTGCTATTGCCGAGAAACTTCATGCCTCCCAAAGCCAGGTAACGTTACTCTTCACTAGCTATAATGCCGTAATGGCTGTAGCAATGCTGGTAACTGGGATGATTTCCTCCAGACTTGGAATTAAGTGGACACTTATTTTAGGAATTGTTATCATTGCTATTTTTTCTTGCCTAGGCGGACTATCAAATGGGATTTGGGCGCTTGTCGGACTTCGAGGAGGTTGGGGGCTTGGTAATGCCCTGTTTGTAGCAACTGCATTAGCGGCAATTGTATCTCTTTCAAACAGTGGTACTGCTAAAGCAATTATTCTTTATGAAGCAGCGATTGGACTTGGTATCTCTGTCGGTCCACTACTAGGCGGATGGTTGGGAGCCATGAGCTGGAGAGGTCCTTTCCTAGGGGTAGCTGTTTTAATGATTATTGCCTTTTTCGGTATTTTCATTTTAATGCCAAAAAATACTTCCATGAATACAACGAATACAGTTAAATCTAAAACGTCCTTGGCAGATCCGTTTAGAGCATTAAAACATCGCTCATTACTTGTTTTAGGGATTGCCGCAGCATTATATAATTTTGGATTTTTCACGTTGTTAGCCTATGCACCGTTTGTAATGGGCTTAGACGAACATGGACTTGGCTTTGTATTCTTGGGCTGGGGTATTTTATTAGCTGTCACTTCTGTTTTTATGGCACCAAGATTGCAGGAACGTTTCGGAACCGTAAAATCAATGTGTGCCATGTTAACCTTGTTTGCAGTTGTATTAGTTGCTATGGGAATTTGGACAACAACCCAATGGGTTATCATCGCAGCAGTTATTTTCGCTGGTGCCTTATTAGGAAATAACAATACGCTTATTACAACTGCCGTAATGAATGCTGCTCCTGTAGAACGATCTACCGCTTCAGCAGCATACAGCTTCTTGCGCTTTATAGGTGGAGCCATTGCGCCTTACACAGCAGGAAAGTTAGCAGAAATATTTAATCCATCTGTACCATTCCTTGTTGGAGCTGGATTTGTATTAGTTTCTGTGTTATTTATCTGGATTAATAGCAAACATGTCCATCATGTAGATGCAATGGGTTCTGGTCATTAATCAACATCTACCAATAATCATAAATAATTCCCATCTGTCTAAGTATAGATGGGAATGGCAGCAGAGGGACAGTTGTACTACTTCCCTCTAATGCTTGTGATCAGCCTTTAATCAAGTTTGGTTAACTGGAAAAGCTCCTTTTCCACTTCCCCTACTTCAACCCAGTCAACGTTATCCCCTTAATAATATGGCGTTGGAAGATTAAGAAGACGATGATTAGTGGTACAACAGCGATGGTAGCTCCTGCCATGACGATTTCCCAGTAAGTTTGGTTTTCACCGGAGAAAAAGGCAAGGCCGACTGGCAGTGTTCGCATTTCTTCTGTCTCGATAACAATTAACGGCCACAAATAGGCATTCCAGTTTCCTAAAAATGTGAAAATACATAGCGCTGCTAATGCTGGATATACTTGTGGAATGGCGATTTTAAAGAAAATTTTAAATTCATTTAAGCCATCAATTCTTGCAGCATCGAGTAAGTCATCTGGAATAGACTCCATAAATTGTTTCATGAGAAAAATACCAAAGGCAGAAATTACGCCTGGAAACATAATTCCCCAATACGTATCAACCCAGCCTAAGTCAGTAGACATGATATACCAAGGAATAATCAGCATTTCGGTAGGAATCATTAAGGAACTTAAGATGAATAAGAAAATAATACTCTTGCCAACAAAGGAAAATTTAGCAATAACATAACCAACAAGGGTGTCAAATAACGCAACACTTATAGTAGTAATAACCGCCACGATAAAACTATTTAAAAACCATTTACTAAACAGGGTATCCACCATAATCTTCCGATAATTCTCTAATGTAGGGTGGTCGGCAAGCAGCTTCAGTCCATATACTTCCGTCGGCGGCTTAAAGGATGTGGATACCATCCAAATAAAAGGGAACAGCATAAAGATAGCCCCAACGGTCAAGAGAATATAGACGATTGATTTTTTTAAATACCTTCTTTTCTTCAACTCCTCACCCCCATAAAAAACTAGTACTCAAATTTCTTTGTCAAAACTTTCATTTGAATGATTGTGATAACTAAAATAATCAGAAATAAGATAACTGTTGCCGCAGAAGCGAGACCCATATCAAAGTGCTGGAAGGCTAATTCATAAATATAAAGAACAACGGATATAGTAGAATGAAGTGGTCCACCCTGTGTCATATTTTGCACTTGGGTAAAGGTTTGTAAGAAACTAATACTGCCAATAACTGCGGAAAATACAATGGTTGGATTTAGTAACGGCAAGGTGATATGAATAAATTTTTTCCAACCATCTGCCCCATCAATTTCCGCAGCTTCATAGAATATTTTCGGGATATTTTCAAGGCCCGCTAGGAAAATAATCATTTGAAAACCGAGACCTTGCCAGATCATCGTTAAGATAATAATATAAATTGCTTGATCAGGTGATTTAAGAAAAAGCTGGGCTTCCAACCCAAACTTCATGAGAATATCATTCACAACGCCGTTGTTCATTAGAATCCATTTAAACACCCAGCTTACCGCAACAATACTTGTCACATAGGGAATGAAATAAATAGCGCGAAATACCCCGACAAATTTATTAATCCTTTGCAAAAGCAGCGCTACTCCTAATCCACACATCAGCTGTCCTACTACACCAAAAACGACATAGATAAATGTATTTATTAGTGATTTACGAAAGACTTCATCTTTAAAAAGGGCTACATAATTATCCATCCCTACAAATGGTTTATCCTCTGATAGAATATCCCATTCCCGAAACCCGATGTTGAATGTATAAAGTGTTGGCAAAAACCGAATCGAAATAAAAAAAAGAAGAGGTATCAGCAAGCATGTATATACAAAGATATATTTTTGTTGCTTTAACGTAAATCTAGCAGTCTTTTTTGGGACGGCAGAATGGTTCTTCCCAGACATGAAAACCCTCCTTTCTGAATAAAGAAAGACGATTACCACCTTTCTTTATTTCAGTATCTTTACTTGTTACTCCAATAATCATCGTAGAGCTTTTGTGACTTAGCTGCGAAATCATTGTAGGTATCTTCAATTGAAACTCCATTTAGCAACACTTCATTCACTGCATCAATAACATATTGTCTTTGTGCTGTTTCGTCGACATAAAATTGTGCATTGGCATATGGAAGCTGTTCGATGAATGGTCCGTATAATGGATCGTTTACATATTTATCTTGTGTTGCGACCGCTTCTTTTGCTGGCAATTCTCCTACCTCGTCAATCCAGCGTTCCATCACTTCATCACTTGTTAAAAACGCTAAGAATTTTTTAGAAGCTTCTAATTTCTCTCCTTCTACTTTAGCTGTAATGCCATTTGCCCAGAACGAAGATTGTGTGGCCTTTTCTTTATAAGATGGCAGTGGCGCAACCCCATAATTTAAGTCAGGTGCATCTGTCGCCAACGTACCTAAACGGAAGGAACCGTCAATATTCATCGCCGCATTCCCTGTCTTAAATGCTGTTACATCATCTGTATAAAAACCACTTTCGCCAACTTTATGTTTGGATCCGAATTCCACTAAATACGTAAATGCTTCTAAACCAGCAGGTGTATCATCCCAAAGAACTTGCTTACGATCCTCACTCAACCCTTGACCGCCAGCTTGATAGACAAGAGCATCATAAAACCAGTTGTTCAGCTGTGCACCAATTTCATACGCCATCCCCTCTGTTACAAGCTTTCCGTTTTCTCTTACTGTCAGTTTTTTCGCATAATCTACTAATTCATCCCATGTTTTTGGCGGACTATTTGGATCCAAGCCTGCTTTTTCAAAAAGATCTTTGTTATAAAACAGGGCAAGAGTACGAACCGCAGTCGGAATGGCCCAATATTTATCGTCCAATTTTGCTGCATTTACTAAGGAGAAGTATTCACTTTCGATTTTATCCACTGGAAATGCATCCTCAGGAAGAGGCTGTAAATAGCCTGAATCAATATATTTTGGCAGCCAGCCATAATATAAATTGATAACATCGGGACCTCTTCCAGCTGGAACTAGTGTAGCAACCTTCTCATTGTATTGCTCATATGGAAAAGTTGTCTGCTTTACTTTAATTCCTGGGTTTTTATCTTCAAACTCTTTAATAAGCTCATCCATTAAATCCACTTTCGCCTTATAGGCATATTGCCAATATTCAATAGTTACCGTACCATCTGCTTCCCCGCCAGAATCCTTTCCCTTTGAACAACCAACAATAATCATTGCTATGGCTAGAAAAAGAAATACACTTAAAAACTTTTTCAATAGAACCCCTCCTATTAAACAAGTTTGTTATTATTGCGAAGCAGCTGCTTATAAGAAGTAAATTTATTTCTATATATTGCTGCTTCTTTTGAAAAATCAGCAAGCTTTTGACTGGACCTTATTCGCTGTCTCTCTGTTTCTTTTGGGTTAGGGCCTCCAAAAGCAGAGCGAACCATAACAAAATGAAAAGGATTAATCGCAGTTTGATATTGTTCTTCTGTTAAAGGAAGATGTGTTCCTAATATCTCCTGAGAAATTTGTTTGACTAGTTCAGCAGAACCATCTTTTATTTTTTTCCCAGTACTAGCTAATCGCTGAACCAAAATGCTGACAATCTGATGGGCATCACGGAAGGATAATTGGCACACCCTAACCAGTACATCCGCTAATTCCGTTACGGTGGAAAAGCCTTCTGAACAACGGGTCAGGAGTTTATCTACATTTACCTCCATCGTTTTAAGAATTTCTGTCAGTAATTCGATAATTTGATAGGAATGAGAAAAGCCATTGATAAGAATAGGCTGGATATCATCCCCAATATCGACGATGTCCCCAAAAGGTGTGTTGTGGGACATCATAAAAGCAGCATTTACTTCCCCAATTGTCCGGCTAATGAGAGATTTCGTATGTTCTAAAGATGAAGGGTTTCGTTTTTGAGGCATGATGCTCGATGTTTGCACTAAGCTTTTATCTAATCTGATTGCTTCTACTTCATTTGTCGTAAAAAACAAGAGATCATGAGTAAAACGCGATAAGGTACTTAAAGTAATTTTGATCACACTAGCTATTTCCAGCATATAATCAGCGGCACTAATAGAATCATAGGAATTCTCCATTGGTTTATCGAAAGCTAATTGGATCGCCACAAATGAACGATCAATTGGAAAACCAGAAGTCCCTAAAGCAGCAGCTCCCATTGGAGACTCATTGATTCTTCTTAAAAGCGCGAAACCACGTTCCAAGTCCCTTTGTAAACTACTATCGATAGCTAACAAATAGTGGGCTAAGGTAGTAGGCTGTGCTTGCTGATTATGTGTATAGGCTGGCATAATCGTTAGTTCATGTTCTTTCGCCAAACGTAACAATACCTTTTTTAACTCTACAAGTAAGGTAAGAAACTGCAGAAGCTTTTCTCGAGATACCATTCGATACATGGTTGCATCCATATCATTCCGACTAAAGGCAATATGCATATTTCCAACAAGCACTTCGCCGATTTCCTTTTTCAAATCTTCTTCCAGCATAAAAAATAAGTCTTCATAAAGAGGATTATAGTGTTGGGGATAACCTTTTGCTAATAGTGCTTGATTCGCTTTAATGATTTTTTTGGTATCTTCTTTTGTTAAGATTTTTTGGTGGGCTAGCATAGTAGCATGGGCGATGTTAATTTCTAATAAATAAGGAAGGTAATGTTGTTTCGTAAAATCATAGATGGGTTCTAATATATGGTTTACATAGACTTGCGATCTACTGTCTGGCATTATATTGCTTCACTCCTCTCTCTAAATGGAGTAAACGGCGAGCAAATAAAATTTTCTGAATCCGTCATTCCTGGTGCACCAATCGTTAAAGACAGCACCTTTGTATGACTATTATTTTGTTCCTCTAATATGCTATTTACTTGATCAACAAGCAATTGGACAAAATTCCTCTTCAACGCCTCTTGTGTGTCGATTTTGCGGTGCAGAATAAATTTTCCAAATCCATAATCGCTATTTCAGTCGTCGTTCCTCCAATATCTATGCCAATCGTATATTTGTATTCTTTGGTAAACAATAAATGGACAGGTTTTCTCCCCTTTTGTTGCCGCCTTTTTACTTTCTTTTTCAATAATCCAGCCTTCTTCCACCATCATCTACCAATGCTGATATAGTCGGCTTACTCAGCTTCAATCTTTTTGCCAAACTTGTTCTTTGAATAAAGATTATCTCCTTCGATAATTTCTTGCAGTCCTTTTCTCTTACTGATTATCTTCAAGTAGGTGGGAGTTCCTGATTGTAAAATACTCATTCATTCCTCCAATCATGGCAGTTAGTAAACCTTCCTTACTTCTTAAAAGCTTATGATTGGCTAGAAAGTAATATGTTTGTATATATTCCGAAATTTTTTGTGAACTTTTCTTTATTTTAGTTGAGGCGCTTTTAAAGAATCGTTGTTTTCCTCATTCCTTTACTTGAATATTAGAAAAACACCATTTAAAAAATGGCGTTTCAGTTCGTAAATATATATATTACTTTCCTTATGACCAATCCAATGATTACACCTGGTAACACAAAAAGCATTGGTAAAAAAATAGGGCCGATTAGATGCCCAAATAGGAAAACCTCTGATGAATAGATTAATCCTACTGTTACAAAATAAGCTGCAAACACAAACGGAAGAAATAATAAAGGAGAATTTTCTCCTTTCTCATCAGCATCTCTTACTGCATCCCACATCGCAAAAAAATAAAGGCACGGATAAAACATAAGCCATTTTAGATTAACTTCCTCTAAAGACGCGGAAGTTTGTCCATGAAAACTTAATATAATGGCTGTATTAAAGTTAGCTTGTATGTTCACAACTAACTCAAGTAAGATAAAAATAATTCCTTTTATATATTTCTTATTAAGCAGCTGTCCAAAGCCAGGCAAAGCGATGGACCATAAAAGTTTTTCAAATGATTTCCTGTTCACATCTTTCCCCAGCCACCTTTTTAATAGATAAAGTAAATTTAGTGTACATCTTAGTGAAATCAACACATGCTGAGAATATAATCCATGGTTTTCAGAAAAAGTTTGAAGTTAGTATTTGTAAAAAATTTAAATTTTATCCATAAAATCCGCAAGAGAAATTCTCCTGCATCCTTCATAAAGAGTATAAAAAAGGACGGATGAACCGTCCCTTTTTTTCCTATATTGTAAATTTTGTAATCGTTTTTTCTAATTCAGCTGCTAAGTTTTTGAGGCTTTGGGCAGCTGAGGAAATTTCCTCTATTCCTGCTAGTTGTTCTTCTGAGGCTGCGGCCACTTCTTGTGTGCTTGACTTCGTGTTTTTAGTAATAGTAGAGATTTGATTAAAGGAAGCAGATACCTCTTCTGCTCCTGCTGAAATCTCTTCCGAAGTGGCAGACATATTGGTAATATTATCAGAAACTTCATAAGTCAATTCTAGGATTTCCTTAAATAGTTCTCTTGAGTTATTAGCAATCAATACACCACTTTGAACTTCATCCATGACTGCATTCATTGATTCGCTCGTTTGTTTAATCTCCCCTTGAATTTTCGTTACTATCCCAGCAATTTCTTGAGAAGAACGCTGTGATTCTTCTGCCAGTTTCCGAACTTCATCGGCAACTACTGCAAATCCTTTCCCGTGCTCCCCAGCTCTTGCTGCTTCAATTGCCGCATTAAGCGCAAGCAGATTTGTTTGATCAGCTATAGAAGTAATAACTTCCAATATTTTCACAATATCCTGTGATCTTACAATAAGTGATTTCGTCAATTCATCTGAGTTTTGAACTGATTGTTGAATTGTATTCATCTGGGTAATATTTTTTTCAACAGATTCCTTACCAGTTTGGGCTTTATTCAATGTTGAGCTGGCCTTTTCAGAAATAGTCGCCGAAGCCTCTGCAATTTGCTGTACTCCTTGTGCCACTTCATCAAGCGCTTCTGTGCTTTCAGTCACCATTTCCGCCTGATCGGCTGCTCCTTCAGCAACAGCTTGTATCGATTCCGTTATTACTACACTTGTTTGATTGGATTGATCTGCACTCACAGCCAATTGCGCAGATGTTTCTGCTGTATGTACAGAGCTTTCCTTCAACTGTTTAATCAATTCCCGCAAGCTATGTTTCATCGAATTCGTATTTTCCGCTAACTGACCAATCTCATCCTTTGATTGGATAGCTACATCCTTGCTTGTAAGATCTCCTGCTGCAACTAAACGCAGCTGAGCAACAATATTTCGGATTGGTTTTGTCATCCCGTTTGCAATCCAAATTGCCACACCAATTATCAGCACAGAAAATACTGCAAGTATAATGGTCGTAATGTTCTTAATACTACTAGTAATTTCTAATATATCATCCAAGGAAGTAAATAAATAAATAAATACCTAAACCTGCACTTTTTAGGGGAGCATAAGTAACCAGTTGTTTTTCTCCATCCAGCTCTGTCTCTTTAGTTCCACTTGTTGTTCTCCCCTTCTCGAAAATAGTTCCTATATTTTTGGAAAAACCAGCTTCCTCAATTGTCTTACCGATTAAGTCAGCATTAGGATGAAACTGAACTATATTATTACTATCAACTAATACAGGATATGTGCTTTTATTTTGAGAAGTTTCATTTTGTAAAAAATCCTGTATAAGGGTTTCAAAGTTAACGGTAGCAGATACCACTCCCACTACTTCTTTATTGGCATTTATGATCGGCGTTGCTATTGCAAGAACTCGATTTCCTGTCGCATTGGACTTAAGGACATTCGAAACACTCTGTTCTCCTTTTATCCCTTTGATAAAATAATCTCTTTTTGATAAGTCTAATTTACCAACTAGACTAGGGTCTGTATGTGCTTCCACCATCCCGTTTTTTCCGATAACTACAACTGATTCATAAGTTGAATCTTGCTCTTTGACAATATTAATTTGTTTACTCCGAGCTGCAAGATCTCCATTGATAATGGTATCTGATTCGAAATAAGCGTAAGTTCATCCAAACGCTTTTGAATCCATTCCTCCATGTTTTCTACTGTATCGGCTGTTTGTTTACCAAGCCATTCCTCTTCCTTGTTTAACGTATTATTACTACTAACATAATAAATAATGCTAGAGGCTATTATTACTGGAATAAGACCAATTAATAGAAAATACAAAATAAACTTTGTTTTAATCGATCTGTCTTTTCCTTTTTTCATTCTTCCTCATCTCCCTTAAATAACTCTTTGTAGTGCCATAAAACATATAACTTTACTTCTTAATATTCATATCGACAAAAGTTGACGTATATCAATACTTTCGACAACCATTTTCGACATTTTCCTACCAAAGCTCCTTTTAGTTCTCAGAGGTGGTTCTATCGCTCTCCTCTTATTTTCCAGCAGCCATCATTGATAAAGCGTTTTCCCTACTCGGCGATATTACTTCTCTGGATCAGAAATTGCTTTTACTGGTAGCTTCAGTACAACATAGCTCCCGGGGAAAATCCCCTAAATAAACCAAAAAAGAAGCATAGGAAGGCTCCTAAGCTTCTTTAATCTTTAAGGGAAGCAAAAAAAATGTCCCTACGATTCCATTTATTCATAAGCATCTACTTCAACTGGCAGTTTAACATTATCCTTCGTGAAAGTCGCATACCATACCCAGAGGTTATCTTGAAGGAAAAACTTATTTGGCTGGACATTCCCCTCACTAGTAATAATGATCGTTTTGGCATTATCTTCGGCAAACCCATAAATAATGGATAAATCCTTTTCGAGCTTATTATTTGCCTGCCAGGTAATGGAGCCTCGTTCTTGTCTCTCTTCTTGAAACTCCTGAAATTCTAATATGGGATAAATAATTTTTTGAAAGTCAGTAAATTCTTTATTAGTAAGCACAGGAACAACCCCCGAACTATTTTCCGCAAAAACGATACGGGACTGCGCATCAAACAACAGAATTTGCTTGCAATCACCAAATTGTGCCGATACTTCTTCACATACCCTTTCTTCCAAAGATGATGTAGGAGGAATATAGACAGTTTTAGTTGGATTTGGATGCATCGTAATAAGGTAAATAACAAAAATGGTCAGAGCAAGAGCGACTATCAATAGAATGTTCTTCATTACATGTTTCCTCCCTTCTTCCTTCTTTATTACTATGTCCTTTGCCTACATTTCGTGAAAACGAAATACACATTTATACGGAGTTTTCTTCCAATATGATATAGTCATTTATCAAATAGGAGCATTAGAAGCATTTGTGAAAGCAGAGGCCGGAACCTTTACTCCTGCTAAATTAACAAAAAGAAGCCGACTTCAAAAGTTGTTCTTCAACGACTTTTGAGTCAGCCACTACTTTCTATATCATGCAATCAAAAAGCAATAAGAACTGTCCCTTCGATTCCCTTACTGCATAGAAACCCATACGCTCTTTACTTCTGTATAGTTGTTTAGGGCGTAGGAGCCCATTTCGCGTCCAATGCCTGATTGTTTGTATCCGCCGAATGGGGAAGCTGCATCGAATGTATTATAGCAGTTGACCCAAACGGTTCCAGCGCGGAGTTTGCTGGCGATGTAGTGAGCATTGGCAATATCTCTCGTCCAGACGCCTGCTGCTAGACCATATTCGCTGTTATTTGCGCGATTGATCAGCTCATCTAAATCGTCATATGGCATTGCCGAAATAACAGGTCCAAAAATTTCCTCCTTGGCAATTGTCATCTCATCGCGTACATCGGCAAAAACAGTTGGGGAAACAAAGTATCCTTCCTCACGTGGATTAAAACCACCTGCGACTAGTTGCGCGCCTTCGTTTAACCCTCTTTCAATATAACCAAGAACTCGTTGCTGCTGTTCAGCGGAAACTAGCGGTCCAATTTCTGTATCAGCATGGATGCCAGCACCTTGCTTCATTTTTTTCGCTTGATCTGCCATATCGGCAACGACATTATCAAAATGTTTCTTTTGAATAAAGACACGAGACCCAGCACAGCATACCTGTCCTTGGTTAAACATAACACCATTAAAAGCACCTGGAATAGCTTTTGTTAAATCTGCATCTGGCAGGATAATATTCGGTGATTTCCCACCAAGCTCCAATGTAACTCTTTTCAATGTTTTAGAGGCATTCGCCATAATCATTTTTCCAACTTCGGTAGAACCAGTAAAGGCAATTTTATCTACTAAAGGATGATCAACTAGCGGCTGGCCAGCTGTTTCCCCAAATCCAGGAACAATATTTACAACGCCTTCCGGGAAACCCGCTTCCTGGATTAATTCCGCTAAATAAAGCGCAGATAACGGCGTTTGCTCAGCTGGTTTTAATACCACTGTACATCCGGTTGCAAGGGCCGCTCCAAGCTTCCACATTGCCATTAACAGCGGGAAGTTCCAAGGGATAATCTGCCCAACTACTCCTACCGCTTCATGGCGTGTATAATTAAAGTATGGACCATTAACTGGAATCGTTTGTCCTGTAATTTTTGTACACCAACCCGCATAATAGCGCATATGCTCAATGGCTAATGGAATATCCGCATTAGTTGTTTCGCGAATCGGTTTCCCATTATCTAACGTTTCTAACTGGGCAAGCTCCGCACTGTTTTTCTCCATCAAATCGGCCAGTATGTACATAAGACGACTGCGCTCAGAAGCACTCATTTTTGACCAAGGTCCTTCGTCGAAAGCTTTCCGTGCCGCTTTCACTGCTAAATCAATATCTTCTGGACCAGCTTCATATACACTTGCTAAAACCTCATCTGTCGCTGGATTATAACTGTCGAACGTTTTTTGTGTTTGACTCTCCACAAATTCACCATTAATAAATAACTTTTTCTTACCACTTAGGAACTTTCCAACCTTTTCTTTTAAAACCACAGTCTGTTGGTTCATCGAATTCCTCCTTAAAAAGTAGATAATTTAATGGTCAGGCACCAATGATAGAAAACGCTTACAAAACAATGTTAACACTGTGGAAATAGAGATACAACTAATAAAAGACGAAATATTTCGAGGATTTTTGACATATTTGACAGCGTTTGACAAGAAACGACAAGCTACTATGCAGGGGAATGCTTCTCTGTCCCCATGAATTATGCTGTTTTAATTCCTATTTTCTTTCTATATAGTAAACCACCTTTCATTTAATGAAAGATGGTTCTATGCATATATATACATTTTGTAAACTTGCTAAAGAAAAATTCGCCCTACTGATTCTCTAATCGGTTGATTCAAATTCACCTGTTATGGTAAAACTTACTTTATTTACATTATAGTAAAGGAGAGAGTGATATAAGGGGTCTTTATCTTTATTGTATGCTACTTTTTCCAATTGATAAAGAGGATCACTAATATTGCACTGTAAATAACCTGCCAATTCACTATTAGCTAATATAACATTTAATATCTTATTATTAAATGCAGGAGTTCTTCCATAAGTTTCGTTTAGGATTTTATGCATAGATTTATTTTCTTCCACGTATTGGTCTAATTCCGGAAAAAGCTCTAAGGAATAGGTGGAAGTTTCATGCAATAATGGTTCATTATCTAAATGGAGTAGTCGCTTTAACTCGAGAACAGGACTATTCGTATCAATTTTTAATTTCTCTGCTATTTCTTTGTTCACTTCTTTTACTTCATAAGAAATTATTTTAGGATTGGGCATTTTACCAGTGGAATTCATATATTCAGAATAACCATTAACAGCAACTAATTCACGTTTTATCTTAACATGATTAACAAATGTACCCTTTCCTTGTTTCTTAATTAAATAACCTTCATTTACTAAATCTAATACCGCCTTTCGAACAGTAATTCTACTTACTTTATATTTTTCACAAAGTTCCGGTTCAGTTGGCAATTTTTCACCATGCGTATATATTCCATCATTTATATCATCTGCAATCGCTTGCTTAAGCTGTATGTATAAAGGAGTAGAGCTGTTACTATTAAGCAAATTTTATTACCTCCTTTTCACCTTTCTTTTCTTTATTATATCTTACTATTATTTTAATTTTAAACAATTCTTTTCTTATTAGCCTATTCCATTCCTCCATTTAAAAGAAAAAAGACTATTTCAAAATCATGGTCACACGATTTTGAGACAGTCTTTTTGATGTTCAAAATATCTTTGCCATTAATACTCTAATTTCCACATATATCTTCTTTTAGTTAATGGATGATTACGGACATAGGATAATTGTTCTGCATATACCCGCAAGACACCGGAAATTAACATTGGATTAAAATAATCTACTACTTCAGAAGCTATAACTGAACCAAGCCCAAAGTCTTTTGCATCTACCACAGTTGTTTTAGCATCAAAGCGCTGCAAAAATTCAAGCGCTCTTGCATCCATAGGTCTGGTTCTTCCATCATTCATCAACAATAGGAACGGAACATCTTTTTCTACCACTTCAAAGGGACCGTGGAAAAATTCTCCATCATGAAATGTCCCCGAATTAATCCACTGCATTTCCATTAACAAGCAGATAGAAAAGGAATAAGCCACTTCATGTGTTGCTCCACTACTCATGACGTAAATTACTTCATCATCTTTATAAGCTTCCGCAAAAGCTTTGGCATCTGGTAAAACTGTGGAAGCAGCCTTTTCGATAAGTTCATAAATTTTTCCGAAACCATCTATCATTTTGTCATAATTCTCATAACCCTCATATTGATGAAGTATTTCTGTAGCTAATCCTAATACTTTTGTCATTTTCTCCATTTTAGCAGCATAATTAGCCTCAAATCCATGATATACTATGTAACCTGCATCTTTTGTTAAAGCAGATCCCTCCACATGTGTTACTGCAATAACATGTGCGCCTAATTCTTTTGCTTTTGTTGTTGCTTCTACTGATTCAGGAGTGGCTCCACCTAGTGAGCAAGTAATAACAATACTTGTATCGTCAACAGAAATTGGGGTTGCATAATTAAATTCATTTGCTGTATATAAACTTACACGCAGAGTTTTGGCATTAGCTTCTAGAAAATACTTTGCAGGATACAATTCTGCTTTAGATGCTCCACATCCAACAAAAAACACACTTTTAATGTTCGGTTGTCTTTCCTTAATTGATCCAATAATTTGATTAAGTTCCATCTTGATTACCTCCAATATTTTAAGTTAATAGATTTTTATTTCAAAAATGTAAGAAGTATTTACCTATCTACCACCACCTTAAAATCAATCATTATGTATATTTCTTGCCAAATCCAAATGACCCCTCAACTAGACATTGTTCAGATGAAAATGCTGCTGCTTTTTTGAGACTTTCTTTAATAATGGACTCTGTATCTGTTTTTCCATCTTTAATTTCTTTTCCATAGTGATAGATAAAACAAGTAATAAAGGAATCGCCTGCTCCCATCGTATCTTTGGGTTTCACAAAGAAGGACTCTTGCATATAAAATTTGTTTCCATCAAATAAAATGGCCCCTTTTTCTCCTAAAGTACACAATACCAATTGGCAGCCTATATGAGTAACATTCAGGCATAAATTTAAAATGTCATCTAGTTTCATATGACTACAGGAAAAATAAGCATAATCGATTACTTTGCTTATTCGTCTTACTTGCTCCATTGTGAAATCAGAAGAAAAATCAAATCCAATTGGTATTCCTAACTGTTTAATCTTTGGCAATTCCGTTTCCGCAAAGCCATACAAACCCGTATGTACTAGATCAAAAGATGTTAAATAGGAATAATCCTCTTCCGTTAAGTTCAAACCAAATTGTCTTAAAACCCCACATCGATTACTTCCTAAAAATACTCGATCCCCATCTTTTAGTGTCACTCGAGCACAACCATTTTCTCCTTTGTATAATTTGCAGTGGCTGATATCTATCCCAATTTCGGTAATACTTTCTTGTACATGTTGGCTCTCTAAATCTGAACCGAATGCTCCTAAAAAAGCCGCTTCTGCACCTAATTTTTTTGCAAATACTGCAAAATTAAGTGCATTTCCTCCAGGATACATAGTCTGAATGTGTTCATATTTATCTACGACATTATCTCCCAATCCGATTACCTTCATGATGTCATGTCACCTCACTTAATTAGCCTCATTAGTATAACGTTATATAACGTTATACTAATTTGTCTTTATGTTATTGTCAATACTATTCTGACTATTACTTGCAAATCTTATAAATTCTACATATATTTCTCAAATTCTTTCATATTTCGACAATCATGGGCTGCGGGATCCATAAAGTATCTTGAATCTGTGATTTCTTGCCCTAAGTATCCCTCGTATCCGTTTTGTTTAAGTGTAATAAGAAACTGTTCTAAGTCATGCTTACCATCACCCCAAACTAAATGACCATATGGGTTTCCGTCCACAAAATGAGTATGAATAATCTTACTACCGAATACATCAAACCACTCTTGTAAGGTTTCCCCTGCCACCCCCATAGCAGTAGTATCTACTAGAACTTTTACATTGGCATGATTAATTTCCTCTATCATTCTTTTAGTATCTTGTAATGTTGTAACTAGATTAGATTCTTCTGGGCGTAAACTTTCCAACGCAAGTGTAACTCCCTCCAACTTTGCAGTATCAGCCAGTTTCGAAAGCATTTCCCTAGAACGCTTCCATGCCTCTTCTCGATCTTCATCTAGATATCCCCATCCAGAATTACATTGCATTATTTTACAACCTAGTTCAGCAGCAGCCTTTATACCATTAGTAAAGTAGTGTAAGCTTTTTTCGAAAATCTCTGGTTTCAGAGAGGCAAACTGAAATTGATACATACAGTTTTCAGGAGTAAATACTTTCATTTCTAAATGATAGGAATCAATCTTTTTTTTCAAGGCTTTACAATCTGAATAAGTCGTAGGATCTAAATAATAGTGAGGTACACCAGTCCAAAACTCTATGGATTGAATCCCAGCTTTTACTTGTGCTTGTAAAAAATAATCTAAAGAATAGCGCATATAATGAATATTCATTCCTGCTATTTGTTCTCTAGTAATTAAAGCCATTCCTCTCACACCTTTCATATAACTTGATAGATTTTAAGATACTTACAATACTTTCGATAAAAAATCAATTGTTCGAGGATGAGTTGGGTTTCCGAAAAATTGTTTTGGATTGTTTTCTTCCATGATATAACCTTGATCCATAAATAGAATACGATCTCCAACCTCTTTGGCAAAACCCATCTCATGTGTTACCACTACCATTGTCATTCCTTCTTGAGCTAGATTCTTCATAACTGCTAATACCTCTCCAACCATTTCTGGATCTAATGCAGATGTGGGTTCATCAAATAGCATTACTTCCGGCTTCATGGCTAATGCTCTGGCAATAGCTATTCGTTGTTGCTGACCACCAGACAGGGAGGAAGGATATGCATCATATTTTTCTAACAGTCCTACTTTTTTTAATAAGTCCTTGGCCAAATTTTGGGCTTCGGTTTGCTTCATCCCTTTTACTTTTATGGGAGCATGACAAATATTTTGGGCAACTGTTTTATGGGGAAAAAGATTAAATTGCTGAAAAACCATTCCCATTCTCTCTCTTACTTTATCAATATTAACCTTTCGAGCTGTTATCTCCTGCTCTTCCACCTTTATGCTTCCACTTGTCGGTAGTTCTAACAAATTCAAACACCTCAAAAAAGTGCTTTTTCCTGAACCAGAAGGACCAATTACAACAACCACTTCTCCTTTATGGATTTTTACGTCAATCCCCTTTAACACTTCATGATTTCCGTAACTTTTATGCAGTCCTTTAACGTCGATCACTTGCTTTCAATCTCCTTTCAACCACTCCTAGGAGTTGCGTTAATGTAAAAGTCATGATCAAATATCCTAAAGAGGCTACTAAAATTGGCTCCAACCCCAGTGCTGTATTTCCTCTAACAATAGTTGTCTTATACATAAGTTCAGCTACGCCTATTATGGATACAATGGATGAATCTTTTATACTGCCAATAAATTGGTTCCCAAGTGCAGGAAGAATATTTTTAAATGCTTGAGGAAGGACGATATCAAACATCGCCTGCCTTTGATTCATACCTAAACTTCTTGCTGCTTCCATTTGTCCTTTACTGACTGCTTCAATTCCTGATCGAATCGTTTCTGAAATGTAAGCAGCCGCATTAAGAGATAACGCAATTGCTCCAACCATCAAATCCGGTATATCCCATCCCTTAAATATCAACGGAATTCCAATATAGATGATATATATTTGAGCAAGGAGAGGGGTACCTCTAATAAATTCCACATATATATCACCAATAATTTTTACTACCTTAAACCTTGACCTACGTAATAGGGTTAAAGCAATTCCTAAAATAGTTCCTAAAACTACAGCAATGACAGCAAGTAGAATAGTAATATATATACCTGTTAGGAAATATGGATAGTACTGCTCTAAAAAAGAAAAACTCAACATTATCACCTACAATATTTAGGGTATTTTTCATTTCTAGAAGATGTTTTGTGACTAAATATTTCTATTCTCTCTTTCTTATCTCTTATTCTTCTAATTCCACACCATCCATCGCTTCTTTTAACCATTGTTCATAGTCTGGTTTTACTCGATCAATCGTAGCATTAATTACATCCATTATTTCCTTATCTGTGCCTTTAGGTAAAGCAATCGCAGCACCAGCTGAAGGGTCTTCATAATAAACTTCACTTGCTACAATATCCGGATTCCCCTTAGCAAGTAGGGTAGCAGTAGGAATATCTACTAATACTGCATCAACCTTATTGTTCGCCAAATCTAAGGAAAGTTCTGTAGATTTTCCGAGTAACTTCAAGGTTGCATTCGGTAATTCTGATTCCAAAATACTCTGTTGTACAGATGTTTTTATAGCGCCTATTTTTTTATCAGCTAAGCTTTCAGGAGTTGTATATTTATTCAAGTTGCTTTTTCGAACCATCATAACATTTCGTCCTTTATAATAAACATTGGAAAAGTCAGCATTTTTTTCTCGTTCTTCTGTAGGACTCATTGCTGAAATAATCATATCAACTTTTCCACTCTGCATGGCTACTAATAATCCATCAAAGTCCATGTCCTTAATTTCATAATCTACCTTCAAGTCTTTTGCTACTTCTTCTAATAGCTTAATATCTGATCCAACAATTTTGTCTTCCCCATTTTCAACTAGATGATATTCATAAGGTGGAGTCGCAGCCATTGTACCTACTACAATTTTTCCTTTTTCACGAAGCCCCTCTAACCCTGCTTTAGAGGAAGTCTCTTTTGCCGAACCACATGCTGTTAAGGAAAGGGCTAACAAACTAGATAATCCTACTAATGACAATTTCTCAACTAATTTCCCCATTAAATCTCTCTCCTTTAATTAATATTTTTCTTAGCATTGAACGATTCTTTTAAAAATTTTCACTAAAATATATATAAGTTACATACCAAGTTATTTATGTAACGTTATATAACGTTATAATAATATCGAAAATAAAAACTGTCAATAATTTTTCTGAAAATTTTCAATAAACTTTCAATTGACGAGTTATTTGATCATTTACTATTCAAAAAAGATGTAAATACTATTTTTAAGAGCTACTTTCAAACTTTATAAAATTCAATATCAATATATTCCCTTTTTCACTACATTTTGTTTAGAAGAATACCTAAATAGATACTCTTGAAAGATAGAGAATCGCGTCAACAAACTTTTTATGGTAATGCATCAACATGAAGAAAACGTTTTCATAATTAATATTAACACTGTGGAAATAGAGATACAACTAATAAAAGACGAAATATTTCGAGGGTTTTTGACATGTTTGACGGCATTTGACAAGTAACGACAAGGGCGGCGAAAAAGAGGGACTATTCCCTCTTCACCTCTCATATCCTTCATAAATATGGAGAATGATAAGAGTATTAATATAAGCAAAAAAGGAAAAACCAATAAATAGACTAAAGTATAAAAGAAAGAAAAGGGAATAGACCGATATTCCCAAAGCTATAATAGGAATCCCAGTAACCATTAGGACGGAAATTGTCTTAAAAGGGTGAACTAGCGCTATTTTCCAAGTGTTAATGATTGAATCCTTTACTGAATTTTTAAATCTTGCAACATAAGGAAATATAAAGCTAAACAATATTATATAAGCAAAAGAAAAAAGTCCTAGACTTACTTTAACAAGAAAGACCAAGTTTCCTTTATATTGATTTAGGTAATAGTAATCCATATACAAAATAATGCCGGCTGCTAATAAAATCAACCAGATGATCGTACTCTGTTTAAAGTTTTTGTGAAAGGCAGCGACATACGCTTTAACGATTGATACATCTTCATTTTTAGCCATTTTTATTGTTATCGAATACATAGCTGTTAGTGCAGATCCTATTGTGACAATAGGCAAACAAAAAAGAAGAAATAGAGCATTTAATAGTAATAAATTAACTATTTTTTCTAGAAATCGATAAACGGGTCCGTTCCATTCAAAAATATTGTTCACTGTAAATCCTTCCCTTCCAAAGATTAGAGGTTATCGGTTTCATTAAAACTACAAGAATTAATGAAACCGATAACCTCATTACTTTTTTCTTTTAATCAAATCAATAAGGCTATTCTTTCACTGAACCTACTACAATACCAGTGATAAAGTATTTTTGGAGGATTGGGTAGATTAATAGCAATGGAACACATGAAACAACAATTTTTGCTGCATTAAGATTCTTATTAGATACTTCTCCTGCATTTGCTAGGTCACTTGAAGTTGCTCCAGCTTTTAGCATTTCCTCAATACTGATTGTCAATGACTGGATATATGTCATTAATGGATAATTAGTTACTTTTGTCATATAAATCAATCCTGAGAAAAAGTCGTTCCAGTTTCCGACGATACTAAATAAAGCAACTGTCGCCAAAGCAGGCATCGATATCGGTATATATACTTTAATCAGTACCTGCAATGGGTTGGCACCATCCATAATTGCTGCTTCCTCTAGTGATTTGGGAACGCCGATAAAAAAGTTCATTACAAGAATAATGCTGAAAACCTGAACAGCTCCTGGAAGAACTAGTGCCCAAATCGTATTCAACATATCAAGGTTTTTCACAACCAAATAGGTTGGAATCATTCCACCATTAAACAGCATGGCAAAAATAAGCAGATTCATATAGATTCCTCTACCTCTAAACTCTCTTTTGGTTTTTGAAAGAGGATATGCCATTGTAACAATTAATACCATGTTAATAACCAAGGACAAAATTACCCTCTGAATGGAAATACCAAAGGAACGCCAAAATTGACTATCATCCATAATCATTTTATATGCCTCTAAGGTCGTATTAATTGGTGTTAGACCAACCTTATTACTAGCTACGGCATCGCCTCCGCTAAATGATATCGCTACAATATTCCACAGTGGAAGCAAACAAGTAAGGGCAAGGAAAATAACGATTGCATAAATAGTTAATCTGCCACATTTTGCAGAAAAGCTCTTATTTTCTATCATATGTTCTCCCCTCCTAGAATAATTTGCGATCCGTATATTTTTTTGCTGCATTATTTGCTGATAGAATCAGGATAATTCCAATTACCGATTTAAATAAACCTACTGCAGTACCAAAGCTATATTCTCGCCCTATTAATCCCACTCGGTAGACATAAGTATCCAATATATCACCTGATTCATATACCATTGGGGAATAGAGATTATACACTTGGTCAAATCCAGCATTTAAAACGTTAGGCAAACTTAATACGGCCAACAACAGGATAATTGGCAGCATACCTGGAAGGGTAATGTTCCATATGCGTTTCCACCAATTCGCTCCATCTATGCTTGCTGCCTCATGAAGCCCAGGATCAATAGCAGTTAATGCGGCTAAATAAACAATCGAATTAAAACCAAACTCTTTCCATACGTCTGTCCCTATCAGCAATGGTTGAAATAGTTTATTACTTCCAAGGAAATTCTGCTTATCCATGCCAAAGAAGGCTAGAAGCTGATTGATTGTTCCATCTAAGCTGAACATATTAACAACCACAGATGCTAGTACCACCCATGAAAGAAAGTGTGGTAAGTAAACAATTGTTTGAATAGATTTCTTCAGCAGTTTCAATCTGACTTCATTTATCCATCAAATGTAGCAGCTTCTAACGTTTTGTTATCATACGTACCATAAACTTCTTTTATGAAATCGCTTGCATTTTTATCATATACTTCTGTCAAGTCAGCAATTAGGTCATTTTCCACTAGCTCTTTTAGCTCTTCACGACTATCTACACGCATCATGTCTGGTAACTCACCTGATGCAATTGCAAGTGCTACTTGACGATTGTAGTCCTCACCTTCTGCTTCGAATTGATCCACTATTTTAGCATTTAGTTTCTTTTCTACTAATCTTGTGTACGCATTGTTTTCATAGGTGTCTCCTTCAGGCAATTTAGAATTAGCTGCGGTTACTCGCCCCATTTTAATAATAGTTTTCCCATCTTCTGTCATACTCTCACCGGATGAAGAATTATCCATACATGCAGCTAGTGATAGTGTTAATGAAGTTGCCATCAATCCAAATGCCGCACGCTTACAAAATGTTTTGTATTTCATAAAATGTCCTCCCTCTTTTTATATAAGTTAAACACAAGTTTTTTAAGAAATCTTACATGTTACCAAAATATAGTTAAAGTTTACTGGATTAACAAAGAGATGAATATATTAAATAAACCGTTTTCATGTACTTTTTTCCGGAAATTTTTCTGTTGACCATTAAAAAAAAAGACCATATGTTATAATCAACTAGAATTTTAGTCAGGAGGTATTACGATGTATCGTATATTAATAGCAGATGATGAAAAAGACGAACGTAGCGTTATTCGGTTTCTTCTTGATAAATTTCAATTTCAACTCGATATAGTAGAAGCAGCTAATGGAAAAGATGCCATCCACTTATTAGAGAAAGAATCAATTGATATCTTATTTACAGATGTGAAAATGCCTTTTGTCAATGGCATAGATTTAGCTAAAGTGGCCAAATCTATAAATCCCAATATCCAACTTATCTTTTTTAGCGGCCATGACGATTTCGATTTTGTCAAAAATGCTTTGTCGCTGCGAGCCGTTGACTATATATTAAAACCAGTTAATCCAAATGAATTAAAACAAACGATAGCATCTGTTATCAAAAACATGGAACAACGAAATCAGGAGCTGAAGAAAGAAAAATCGAATATTGCTTTCCTTAAAAACCATCTATTGTATCGATTATTGAATGGCACCTCCATAGATGCATTAAAAAATGAATACCCTTTCATAGATATGGATTATTTATATGCATACAGCCGAATGATACTGATGCAATTTGAAGAACCTTTCTTTGATAAATTGCTCAAAGAAGAGACTTCCCTACTTTTCGCACAAATCAAGCAATGTATGGAAGGATTGTCTTTTGACTATCTTCATCTAAATCCCTATCAATTATTACTTCTAATAAAGAAGCCGATAGAGCATACAGAAATAAGATTAATAGCCAAGAATATTCATCAGCAGATTCACTCTGCTCTTGGGATACATGGTTATTTTTCTATTAGTGAAGAAGTAGAAGCCCCAGAGAAAATTCCTGAACGATTTAAACAAATCGAATATTATTTAGAAGATCGATTTTTCTATAGAGATAACTATCTTTATCCGATTGAATGTGGAAAGTTTGAACAAGAGGAATATTTAGAGCAGGATGAAAATTTGCTGCTATCGATACAGAATGCCATTCAATATGTAGATACATTTAGCTTTCGACTTAGCCTAGATGCCCTTTTTCAAAAATATCAAAGCAAAAAACAAATATCGCATATTTATGTACGTTATTTATTTTCACGACTGCTTCAGATTTTATGTAATGCATTACCGGAGTACAAAGAAACGATATTAAATAAAAAAATATCAGCTATTTATAAATGCACTCATTTTTCAGAAATAGAACAAATAATAGAAGAAGTAAAAAGGAGTGTCTTATCCTTCCTAGAGAAAAAGGAAAAGTCACCTAAACATGTCATTCATATCGTAATGCAATATATCCATGAACATTATGCTGAAGACTTAAGCCTGAATATTCTTGCTGATAAAGTATACTTATCACCGCGTTATTTAAGTGATGTATTTATTCAAGAAACCGGTTCTGGGATCAACAAATATATAAAACAGGTTCGAATGGATGCGGCCAAGAACTTACTAATTCATACAAATATGAAAATCAATGATATTTGCAAGCAAGTAGGATATCAGAATATTTCCTATTTTGTCCGCACTTTCCGCGAAAGTTTTGGTTTAAGCCCTGAAAAATTCAGACAATCAAATGGAAATACGAAAGAGAAGACGAATTAATGAATAAACTATCCCAATGGTTTAAAGATTTAAAATATCGTAGAAAAATATTGGTAATCTGCCTTCTATCCAGTTTGTTGCCTGTTACTGCATTAGGAAGCTATTGCTATTTTCAAATTCAAAAACTATTAATCAATCGAGAAAAGGAAGTTTTAGAAGAAACCTTACATCAGGCTATTCTAAGTCTCGATTATAAAATTAATTCCTATAATGATGCCATGAATCAAATTGTTTGGAATCAAAATATAGAAAGTGGGTTAACCGCTAATTATGACAATAACTTTGATATGTATACGATGTATCGAGATCATCTCAAGCCACTTATCTTCAATGTAAAGAATTCACAAACCGATATCAATCGGATAACAGTTTATAGCAATAACAATACATTATTCCCACATGGGACCTTTCTTCGACCTCTAACAGATGTAGAAAAATTAGAATGGTTTCCGGAAGTTATCAAAAATGCTTCCGCCCATTTACTCGTTTCTTCTGATAAAAACTCTTTTGAAATGGCTAGTAAAATATTTGATTATAATGGAAATAATATAAATATTGTCTACATGGATATCCATTATCAATCTTTCTTTAATCCATTATCCAACCTATTTGAGAATTCCTATGGACTCATTATTCTGGATGAGAAAAAGCAACCTGTTTACAATCATCAAAACTTTAATAAAAATAAACAATCTTATACACTCTCTGTAGACGAGTTATTAAACAAAATCAATAATGGATCACTGAAAAATGAATATGTATTCAAAAGTGCTAAATTTCAATCAAACGAGTGGACAGCTTATTTATTTCGACCATTTGATATCGTATCTCAATCTACTTCACCTATTATGACGTGGGTAATTATCGTTATTATCTTATGTATCTTTACGCTTTATCTTTCTATTTTTTTTCTTTCAAAGGTTGTTGTTCGGCCATTGGAGTTGCTTGCAGCAAATATGAAGCAAATTGAAAAAGGAGACTTAACTGTGACTGTGACCCATTCCTCTCAAGATGAAATTGGTGATGTAATTGGACAGTTTGGAGACATGGTTCACAACCTACAAGAGATGATTAATGAAGTTTATAAAAGTAAAATTGCTCAGCAAGAATATGAAATGAAAGCATTACAGGCACAAATCAATCCACACTTTTTTTATAATAGTCTTTCTCTGATTAATAGTAAGGCTATCCTTGTGGGGCAAGAAGACATTAGCGAGATGGCACAACTCCTTTCTACATTTTATCGTACTACCTTAAACAAAGGGAAAAATATGATTACAGTTAAAGACGAAATAGAAAATACAATTTCTTATATGAAAATACAGCAGATGATGCACAGTAATTCCTTTGATCTTTCAATCATTGTGGACGACCAAATTCTTGGACATACGATGATTAACCTATTACTGCAACCATTAGTAGAAAATGCTATTAATCACGGAATAGATCATAAAGAAGATAGAGAGAGAGGAATAGTAACGATTATTGGAAAACAGGCAGATAATGATCTCCTATTTACTATTTCGGATAACGGCATTGGCATGGAACCAGAAATACTAGAAACCATTCTAACTACCAAAACTACAGGATATGGCGTACAGAATGTTCATCATCGAATTAAGTTGGCTTATGGGGAATCCTATGGTTTATCTTATATTAGCAAGCTAGGAAAAGGGACAACGGTAGAGGTACGAATACCAAAGATTTTATAAATGGCAGAGGACGGTTTTTTATGGAAGATATTGCCCGCACAAGAAACCGTCCATCTGCTTCTCTACTTCACAATCGCTACAAACTTTTCTGCTTCGCGGCTTACTGCTTCGTAATCGCCTGTAGCGGCTCCTTTTGTTAAGCTGGAGCCTGTTCCTATAGCGTAGGCGCCATTTTTGATCCATTCAGCTGCGTTTTCAACGGTAACGCCGCCGCTTGGCATAAAGTTTCCTTGTGGAAGAGGTCCTTTAAAATCTTTCACTATACTTGGTCCAAAGGCTCCACCCGGGAATACTTTGATAACATCTGCGCCCAGTTCTATTGCTGTTAGTGCTTCGGTTGGTGACATCACGCCAGGCATAACGGCGACTCGGTAGCGGTGGCACATCGTAATGACTTCCGGGGACAGATTTGGTCCTACTATAAATTTTGCCCCTGCCAAAATAGCAAGTCTTGCTGTTTCCGGATCTAATACTGTTCCAGCACCAACGATTACATCCTCTCCTGCATATTTATCAGCAAGTTTTTTGATCACATCCAATGCACCAGGAATTGTCATGGTTAACTCTAAAAATTTAATGCCGCCTTGCCGAATTGCTTCACTTACACGGAGCCCTTGTTCTATATTTTGTGCTCGAATTACTGCTACAATCTTTTCCTCTTTCATTTTTGCTAAAACTTCTATTTTATCCATAAAAGATCACCTTTTTCCTTTTATTTAAAATTAGCAAGGATATTTTCAACTGCCATTAAGCTCATTTTATTGACTGCATCCACACTAGAGGCAGCAGCATGTGATCCGATAATCATATTATCCAGCTCCAGCAGTTCCTTCTTTTCTGGTGGTTCCTTTTTGAAAACATCTATTCCTGCTCCCCAAATTTTCTTATTCCGCAGAACATTATAAAGGGCATCTTCATCAATCAGTTCTCCGCGAGCTGTGTTGACCAATACAGCCGTTTCCTTCATCATGCTGAATTCTTTCTCACTAAATAAATTGTTTGTTTCTGGAGTTGCTGGTAGATGAAGAGTTATAAAGTCACTTTCTTTCACAAGGTGTTCCAAATCCACATAAGTCACCTTGTATTCTTTAGCAAACTCATTATCTGGGCAAACATCGTAAGCTAGAATATCCATGTCAAAGCCATGGGCTCTCTTAATAACGCCCTTTCCAATTGCACCGGTCCCAATCACACCAAGTGTTTTTCCGTATATACCAATACTTGTTTTTTTGCTCCAATCCATTACACGGCATGATTGATCGATTTCTACTATTCTTCTCGCAATCGCTAACATTAGAGCGAAAGTAAAATCCGCGACAGAGTCGGCGTTTGCATTTCGAGTAATCGTTACTGGGATATTGTTGGCTTTGCAATAGTCGATGTCAATATTATCTGTTCCAACGCCATATTTTGAAATAACCTTTAACCGTTTCGCCTCTGCTAGGACATCAGCATTCAATGGATCCACGCCAACAATAACTGCATCTACATCCACTATTTCTTTTTTCATTTCTTCTTCCGTCATGATTCTTCCATATGGGTTAGTAACCACTTCAAAGCCATGAGCAGTTAATATTCGGCTAGCCTCTTCACTGTGTTTTCCAAAAGATCTGGGAGTAATGAGTACTTTCGGCATTTGTCTCCCTCCTTTTCTCGTTTCCTAATTTTAGGTATTATACGAATCGTAAATATTGTTCAACTTCCGCTAAATCCCGAAAAATTTTTGGCTTGAGCTTACGAATTATATCTGTTTCCTTCACAAAATCAGGGATAAAAAATGCTGGAATGCCAGCAAGATAGGCCGCTTGAATACCTGCGGGGGAATCTTCCAATACAAGAGCCTCTTTCGGATTCACCTTTAATCGAGTACAGACTTCAAGGAAAATATCAGGGCTTGGCTTTCCATTTGGTACTTCCTCTCCTGAAACATATAAATCAATGAAAGCAAGTGTGTCTGATACAGTTAGAAATCGATGAATTACTTCTCTCGCACTTGATGAAGCTACAGCTATCTTTATGCCCTGAGACTTTAAAAAGGAAAGTAATTCGTCCAATCCTGCTTTTTTAAAATGAGGTTCTCTAATAAACAAATATTCTAATTCATGCTTTTTTAAACGCATGTATGCTCGCCACTCTTGCACAGGTTGATCTGGACCATAATAATCAGCCATTTTTCGAATAATATCTTGATTCGTTATGCCTATCAACTGTTCAAATAGTGTCCTTTCAAAAGAAAAGCCATAATGGGCAGCTGCCATTTGCCACGCTCGATAGGCTAACTTTTCCGTATCAAACATTAAGCCATCCATATCAAAAATAACTAATGATGGAATTCCCAAACTAATTCTCCTTTCAATCAATAAAACGCTTAGGACAAATCATCCTTGGAACAAGTCCACATTGACCACATTGTCCGGTCTCTCTTTTTTAAGTGTTCTTTCTATGTCTGACACTACTTTTTCTCCCATTCCTCGTAAGCATTCCATTGTATAGGCGGAAGTGTGCGGGGTCACCAGAACATTTTCATATTGGAAAAATGGATGGGTTTTATCCACTGGTTCCCCTTCTAAAACATCTGTTGCGAGCCCTGCAATTTTGCCGCTCTCCAATGCCCGCAATACAGCATCCTGCGCCCACAATTCACCACGTGCCGTATTAGTGATATACACCCCTTCTTTCATTAAAGAAAATTCGTGATCAGACAGAAGATGGTAGCTTCCCTCATTAACAAATGCATTTAATGAAATAATATCGGACTGTTTTAATAATTCTTCTAAAGAAACACTTTCCGCACCTTTTTGTTCCAGTTCCTCTTTTGTTTGATAGGGATCATATGCTAATAATCTAGCATTAAAACCATCCTTGAAAATCTCGCCAACTCTACTTCCTATATTCCCTAATCCAATTACACCAACTGTTTTCCCATTGATTTGATGTCCAACAAATTGAGCTCGATCTGCCCAACGGCCTTCTCTTGCTGCTGTTGCTGCTGGATATGTTTTTCTCACTACTGCTAAAAGGTTAGTAACTGCATTTTCCGCCACAGCATCCCTTTCTACTAATGCAGATACAATGGTCACAATCGTCCCTTTTTCTGTTGCAGCTTCTATATCAATGTTGTTATACCCTATCCCATGACGGGAAATAATCAGTGTTTCGTCCTTTTGTTCAAAGAATTCCCTCGTAAAAAAAGGAGTAACGCTGGATATAATGATCGTAAACCCCTGCAATTTTTCTGCGAGCTCTTTTCCCGAAATATTTACAGGGAAAGTAAATCTTTTTATCTCTCCAATGCTTGCAAGACGTTCTATTTGATCAGGGAATCTTTCTCCAAAACTACTTGAATTTACAATTGCAATTTTGTTTGCCATTGCTTTGTTCCTTTCCGCTTAAATTGTGCCTTACTGAACATATGGGGAAGGAATGAAATCACCTTGAGAAAACGGTACTTTCATTCCTTCATATCTATTTTTTAATCGTTTTTAATCCATCTGTTAATGAAACTTTTTTGCTGTCTGGAACCGTTTGGAAAAATATTTCGATTCCTTTGGCATCTAACGACTTTAAATTATCAACATCTGTTTCTGTTAACGCAACGGTGGGGATAACAAATTGTGCCTCTCCCTTTTTTGAAACGCCTCCTATATTGAGCCTAGTAACAGGTAACCCCTGTTCCACAACTTCTTTCACACTAGCAATATATTTAAAAAGTAGGACAACATTATCTTTTCCAAACTGATCGCTATTCCATTTTTCAACTACTTCTTGATTGCTGTATACCTGAATCTTCAATCCAGAAGAAGAGTTTGTATTTATATAAATATCTTTCATAAATTCATCAGATGCTGTTTCGTTGTCAATAACATAAAGGGCATTAGTCCCCAAACCTTTTGACCATTTTGTCATTACTTGTCCATGAATTAAGCGATCATCTACTCTTACTAAATTGATTTTCCCCATGCTGGCCTCCCTTTTCACATTAAATATTTATTTCTTTAAGAAATTCCGATTCAAATGATGAATTCCACTTGTACCTGTTCCCTGCACTGTTTGTATTAAATTATTGGCATCTTCTTCTGTTTGGTAGAAAGTTAATAATTCAATTAACATCGGCATATTGATTCCCGTTAATATGTGTAAGTCATACTTGCTTAATAACGATAAAGATACATTAGAAGGGCTGCCGCCCAATAAATCTACAAGTAAAATGGTTTCCAAGCCGTTTTTCTCATTCTCTTGCACTATTTTACTTGCATCCTCTCGCAAATCATCTACTGATTCACCTGGGCGCAGTGCTAAAGCTCGTAAATTTCGCTGAGGTCCCATAATCATTTCTGCACTTTTAATGAGCTCGATGCCGAATTCCCCATGTGTAATCACCAAAATTGCTCGATTTTCCATACACCTGCTCCTTTACTTTGGGATAATCTAATCAATTTTTTCCTTACCTATATAATCACTTCTCAAAAATAATAGATTTATAAAACTTTGATTGCACCGAGTACAATTAATGTACCAGTTAGCCATAATAATCCTTTGGTGATATTAAAACCTTTTTTATCAAAGTATAAGTAAACACCTAATACGGTTAATAAAGGTAATAACCCTGGTAAAATCGAGTCTAAAATATCCTGCAGTACAAATTGTTTTTCTGATAGAGTAAAGGATAGTGAGCTGCTTACTTTTACATAGGACCCTGCCAAGATGCCCATCATAAACAATCCAAGAACAGATAATGCATCAATCATCGTTTTAATACGGCTGCCGGCTAAAATTTCTTTGGCCGCATTACGTCCCAACCCGTAGCCCATTCTGACAAAATAATAGCCATAAAGAAATGTTACGAGCGTGAAACCAAGGAACGGAAATAATGCTCCAAGAGGACTGCCTGCCATCGCCCATGGCAAGGCGATTGCTATAAAAATATATTGGACAGTACCGGAGTCAATAGCATCTCCAATCCCTGCTAGAGCACCCATCAATCCTACTTTTGTATTGTTGATCATGTCTGGACTCGGCGCTTCTTCCTCTTTTCCTTCAGCAAGTGCTTTCGCGCGTGACTCCTCAAGGGATGCTGTAATACCAGTCAATGTACCTCCGCCCCAAATGGCTTGCGTGTTAAAAAATAATAAGTGCCTTTGGTACGCCTCGCTTAAATCTTTTTTATCTTTATATAATTTTTTCAGAATTGGCGTCATTCCAAATAAAAAGGAAGGAGCCACCATTCTATCAAAGGTATGCGGGATTTCATTTGCCCACCACCATCTTGCCCAAGCCTTAAGCAAATCTTTTTTTGTGATTGGCTCAGGGTAATTCTCTGGACTTTGTTTCTTTTCTTCTGCGCTCATCAATCAACCCACCTTTTTAAGTTCTTAAGCTGCTTCCTTCCCTCTCGTGAATAATACATACAGACCAGCAAGAATAGCACCGAAAATCGCATACGTTACCGTATTAATCTGTAAGTCTTTTAATGCAACACTCATGAAGTATGCTAGAAAAAAGAATAAAAGCAGTTCCTTTTTACCGATAACATGCATAATAACGGCAATACCCAGAGCAGCAAGACCGCCGCCAACTACTTCAAGCACGTGGATAATTGGACCATCGCTAATTGAATTAACAAAATCAGCAACAACCGGAGCTCCATAGTAAAGAGCAATAAACACTAATGGAACATAAAGAATGAAACTTATGACAATCGGGATAATGATGACAGATGTAAATATTCCTCTGTCATTTACATCTGCTGCATATTTATCTAACACTCGCAATGCAAACGTATTCAAAAAGAAGCGGAATTGATAAGCGTAACTACCAAGTATTCCAACTGGAACTGCGATAGCCACTGCTTTTTCCGGTGTAAAATCCCCTAATACAGCTACTGTTACAGCAATAGCTGCCGCGATAGCAGGCTCACTTGGCAATGCACCTCCTGGCGCAACTGCGCCCATATAAACTAATTGAATTGCCGCTGTAATAATCATTGCTTCTGTTATATGTCCTGTTACAATTCCCACAACTAACCCTGTCATTAACGGGCTAAAGCGCAATGTTAAAGTTGCATAGCCTATCCCTCGGGACATAACGATTGCAACCCAAATGGCGATTATTAGTGCTTGACCAATGGATAGTGTTGCCATTTGTCTTATCACTCCCTTATATTTTAAAAATGTTCATAATTGCACAAACTACTACAACACTAGCCTCCTTCCGCAGAAAAATATGAAATAATTATATAAAATATAAAATTACTTCCTAATCACACGGTGGCCGCCAAATTCATTACGGAGAGCAGCGACCACTTTCGCAGAAAAACTATCCTCTTCCAAAGATCGGTTTCTCATCATTAGGGACAAAGCAATAATGGGAACAGGAACTTCTAAATCTAATGCTGTTTCAACTGTCCACTTCGCCTCACCTGATGATGCTACCATTCCACGAATATTTTCGAGTCTAGCATCTTTTTGGAAGGAGGATTCCATTAATTCCATAAGCCAGCTCCGAATGACAGAACCATTATTCCAGACAGCAGCGACTTTAGCTAAATCAAAATCATACTGACTTTGATTCAACACTTGAAATCCCTCACCAATTGCTTGCATAAAGCCATATTCAATTCCGTTATGAACCATTTTTAAGAAATGACCGCTGCCAGATTCTCCTGCATATAAGTAACCATCTTGAGTAGAAACACTTTTAAATATTGGTTCTATTCGTTCAAAAATCTCCTGTCTGCCTCCGATCATTAAACAGGCTCCCTGATTGGCACCTAAAATTCCTCCTGATGTACCTACATCTAAGAAGTGAATGCCCTTTTCCTCAGCTACTGCAGCACGGCGGATGGAGTCTTTATAATTTGCATTTCCACCATCAATGACAATATCATCCGCTTTCATTTTTCCGAGCAGCTTTTCTATCACGATTTCACTTGGTTTTCCTGCTGGTACCATCACCCATACCACTCTTGGAGATTGCATATTTATAAGCATTTGATCTATACTTTCCACAATATGTATCCCATTTTCATTCGCTCTATTTCTAGCATCACTAGATTTGTCAAAACCATAGACAGAATGATGATTGTTTGCTAAGTTTAACGCAAGGTTATATCCCATTTTTCCTAAACCAATCATTCCAATTTGCATCAAACCACTCCTTGTTTACAAACAGCTTATTCTTTGCTAATGCTTGTGACTTTGAAAAAGTATTGCCATTATTGTTTATTCTTTCATGCAGATAATATTAAGCATGAATCTACTTTTTTTCGTGTACAATTGCTAGGTTAATAGATAAATGGGCATAGCTATCCCTTCACTAATTTGCTACGCTCATCGAGCATCCTAGAAAATGATGTACCAAATAAATGCAACTTATTTATATGTCAGAAAGCTCTTACAACTTTCTGGTCCATTCTAAAAACTTAGTAACTACCGGAAACTTACTACTATTTTTTTCACAAAGTGACATTTACTAGCTAGAACACCGGTGGGCAAATATCATTTGTTAATTCAAATTATACACGTTTTTTCGAGCGAGTCAACCAAAAATAGTCGAATTTTCGTATAAATACGTTTTTTCGTGTGAAAGGAGTTTAATATTAGTGAAAAAGATTGAGCATATTGGGGAACGTATCAAATTATTAAGAGAAAAACATGGATTATCACAAGCTGCTTTCGGAAAAAGAATTGGGGTCTCTTCGGGAAATGTCGGAGACTGGGAAAGTGAGAAAAAGAAATCATTACCTGGAGCTAAAGCCATCTATACTATTGCGAAGGAATTTGAGGTTTCTGCTGATTGGTTGCTTGCTGGAGAGGAATTTTTAGGAGATTCATCCTTAAAAAGCGGAAATATAGTAATCCAGGATGACAAACCATCCATCAGCACTAGTATCATAAAAGAACGAGAATCCATTAATGAACTCGCCCCCGACGAAACATTAACAGAAGAAGCAAAAGAACTAGTTTCCATATTTAATAATTTAAATGAGCGAGATGCAGCCGAATTATTAATGATTGCTCGAATGAAACGCGATTTTGAAAGTCGGTAACGGTCGACGGTTCTTGTACAGGCATTCGTTACCCAATGGGGAATGGTTCTAGTCCTATCTTGTGCCTATAACATGGTAACAGTAGAACCATCCCTCCGATTCTCTTATATCCTCTCCTGCTAGGTTTTTAACATTTTCTAATCCTTTGGAAATAGCGATAAACTGTTCCATATAAGTAATGGGACCTCATAGGAACCTATTCCTTTCAACCCGCTATTCATTATAAGAGCCTATTGTCGGATATCCTTTCTATCTTCCATTGATTTTCTTATCCTCCATGATTTGATAATCTGTGTCTCTAGGATATAGGGAGATACTTCCGTAAAGATTTTTTCTCCATTTTTAAAAATGATAGCGCTTTTAAATTTTTCATTGTGTTTTACTGGGTGTATGTGATCGATATGCTCGGTGAAGATCCATTGACAGTGAAATTGCCTAGGAGCATGGGTGGGAAATGCATATATATTTCTTTGGGGGTTAATTGGCATAGGCAGTCTTTTCTGCATTCCTAATTTATATGTAATGGAACGACGTCTTCCATCAAAATCAGAACCTCCAATTAATAGATTCTCCTTGATTATGTCAAAGGGAGTTTCTTTGACATACACAGTCCGATCTACTTCTTTTACCACTGCGTCACATTCGATTGCTTCCATGGGCATGATGGTCATCGTCCGTTCATTGGCAATATATTTATTTAAAATACACTCTTTCTTCATCCTTTACACTCCTTCTTTTTCACACACTTTTTAATCTAGTTCCTCCATTGTCTCTTTAATAAGTACTGCATCCAGCTGTAAATCAAGTACTTCACAAATCTTATATAAGGTACTTACTTTCGGTTCCTTTTGCCCTCTTTCGATTTGTCCAAGGTGAGCATAGTGTAAGCCTGTTTCATCCGCAAGCTCAAACTGAGTGAGCTTTTTCTGTAACCTCCTCTCTTTCAGTAATTTATAATCAATACAACTTTTTTCTCCTCTTGATTTCAACTTTATCACCTCCTTTAGAACTATTATGAAGGAAATGAATAACCAGTAAAACTTCCTATAGGTAGGAATTTGTTAACATTTTGTTAATTTTTAGGAACTAACTGTAAAAACAGAAAAAAGACGGTTCGATGGAAGGTCATTGACCTCACAAGAACCGTCCCTCTGCTTCCGTTAAAAATGAAAGTATTTCGCTTGGTGGAAGGGGTTTGCTATATAAGTAGCCTTGTAGGTTAGTGCATCCTTTTCTTTTTAGGAAGTCAGACTGCTCTTGGGTTTCTACTCCTTCTGCAATCACATTCATACCTAATTCCGATGCAAGGATGATAATCGCTGAAACAATGGCTGCATCTTCCTGACTAGCAGGAAGATGACTAATAAATGACTTATCAATTTTAATCGTATCTGCTTGAAACTGTTTTAAGTACATAAAGGAAGCATATCCCGTTCCAAAGTCATCAATAGAGACTTTTATGCCCATGCTCCGCAATGTAGAAACCGTATCTCGAACAAGAGATTCATGGTTAGATAACACACTTTCTGTTATTTCTATTTCTAGGTATTCAGAAGAAATCTTATATTCCATCAGTTTTTTGCTCACTAGTGCAGCGAAATCTTGTTTTAAGAGCTGTTTAATCGATACATTGATGGCGATGGGGATTTTTATATTTAACTTTTCCCATTCTTTTATTTGAGCACATGCTTTATCTAGTATCCACTCACCAAGCAGTAAAATAAAGTCACTTTCCTCCGCAAGGGAAATAAAGGCAGCAGGACTGATTATCCCTTTCTCTGGGGAAATCCACCTAATTAATGCTTCCACTCCAATAAAATTACCTGTTTCTATATTCACTTTAGGTTGGTAATAAAGAACAAACTCGTTTTCTTTCAGTGCTTTTTTTAGATTGCTCTTTAACTGAAAAGCACTGACAGCATTTTCATTCATTTTAGGATCATACAAATTAAAGGCATTGCCACCCACTTTCTTCATACTATACATAGCAATATCAGCGTTTTTCATCAGTTCCTCAAATGTTTGGCCATGTTCTCCACTAAGACTTATGCCGATGCTTCCATGGGTGGAAAATTCTTGACCATCTATAATGATCGGTTCTTCAATTGCTTGGAGAATTTTAGCAGCTAATGCACGTAAGCTGGATTTGCTCGTATACTTACTAATTAATATAACAAATTCATCCCCGCCCATTCGTGCCACCACATTCTTTTCACCAATGGCTTCTTGAATTCGTTTCCCTACTTCTTGTATTAACCTATCTCCTGAAGAATGACCAAAAGTATCGTTATGTGGTTTTAAGTTATCTAAATCTAAAAACATAACTGCAAGGTGGTTCGTTTCTTGTAAGCGCTGCGAGAAGATCTCCTTTAAATACCGCAAATTCGGCAGATTTGTTAAACTATCATAATTTGCGAGATATTTAATTTTTTCTTCATGGAAATGGCGCTCCAATGCAATTCCTGTCAAATGACTAAAATCTTTCAACATTTCAATGTCAGAATCCTTTGGTTCTACCGGTTCCTTATAATAAATAGCAAATGTTCCTAATAAGGAGTCTTTAGATGAGATAATAGGCAATGACCAACAGGAACGCAGACCCTCTGCTAAGGCGATTTCTTTCCAATTGGACCAGGATGAATCTGTTTCTATATCGGCAACAATTTTTAATTCCTTCGTGTATGCTGAATGGCCACAGGAGGCAAAATTCTCTCCTACAGGAAACTTATCAATCTTTTCAATGAATGTAGAATCCAGCTTTGGACCATAGCCAAAACGCAGCCAATTATGCTCTTCTTCATAATACATAATCGAACAAATTCCTTTTAAAAGTTCTTCTACGCTTTCAGTAATATATTCAATTATTTGTTCTAATGGTTCACCCACGGCAATTCTCGATAAAATAGCCTTTTGTTTCTTTTGCAGTTCCTCCATGTTTTTCTTTTCTGTTATATCTTGGGCGATTCCATGGATACCGATAACTTGATCATTTAACTTCAAAGGAATCGTCGTCAATTTGATATCCCGAATTTCCCCATCTTTTCGAATGATTTGCGACTCAATCCCTTGAGTCATTCCACAACAGACCTTGTCAAAACGCTGCAGCACTCTCGGAAGTTGCTCTGGTACAATCAAATCACGGAAATTTAATGTCTTTAATTCTTCCTTTGTATATCCGCTGATTTCTTCTGCAACTTTATTAACATCTAAAAAATTACCTTTCTTATCCAAGGTATAGACTCCATCTGGATCATGTAGAAATAGAGATTTATACGTTTGTTCACTTTTTTCTAATTTTGTAATGTCTCGTCCAAATACGATTAGATTTTGACGATTTCCAGCTGAATCAAATATCGGTACCTTAATTACCTCATATATACGCTCTTGGTTATAGAAGAAAATGGACTCTTTTACTTCTATCTGTTTTCCTGTCTTCCACGCTTGAAGATCACTTTTTACAATGGCAGGCACATATTCAGCAAAATGGGGATATAACTCTCCTAATTCCTCGTTTGTTTTCCCTAGGTATTCCTCTATATTAAAAAGTTTCAATGTTTTACGATTCGCTTCCATCCAGCGACCCTCTTTATCCTTTATAATAATAATATCAGAACTTGCATTTATATATGGTTCTAAATTCATTGCTCTCTCCCTAATTTCTACGGTCATATACAATCCATTATATAGCTTCAGCAAGATTTGGACTATATTGAATTCTTGGACAGTTTATTCATGGAAAGAGGATGGTCCATCTTATAAAGGGTTCTCATAGTTGGTAGTTCTCGCTCTTTTTAGAATTCCAATATCCGCTTCAACTTCTCCTTCGCTCCCTTGCGCCACCACTTTACAGCAGAAGGCGAAACTCTTTCGTTCTGTGCTATTTCTTCTACAGTCATCTGATGAACAAAGGTGGCAATAACCCAAGTTGTTTCTCTTTCAGATAGTTCCTTGCAAAGATCTTTTATGTAGTCCTCTTCTTCTCTGTATAGAATAGGACTTTCCATCAGCGCCCAGAACTCCTCACTTGGGTAAGCATTTCTTTCTGCCTCTCTTGTCCGCCGCTTCAATTCATCAAGAAATCTTCCTTGCATATGTCGATATAAATAATTGCTGTATTTACCCTTTTCCTCTTTAAAATGACTCATCGTTTCCCAAATGCTTATTAAACCAATTTGAAAAAACTCTTGCTTATCTTTATAAATCAGCAACTTTTTTATCATATGGTGGATCATCGGTGTAAACTCCTCCACTAATTGCTCGTAATTCTTCCCTTCCACGTTCGTTTCCTTCCAGAAAAGCGCCTTTCCTTTTTATTCCTAGGTACCTTTACTTTATGGAAAAATTGAGTGACTTTCGATTGAAGAAAAAATAAGTTAAAATACCAAAAACACAAGTAATAATTAGAATTGACGTCTAACTTGAAGTTAGAGTGAGGATTATTTGATAAATAGCAATATTTTAAGAGACTGATATCGTTTAAATAAGTCTGCTACTAGCCCAAAATATGCTATAATTCGAAGGGGAAAATATAGATAGAGGTGACATTCATGGCCATACACGTTGTTTTGTATCAGCCTGAAATTCCGGCTAATACTGCCAATATTGCACGTACTTGTGCAGGAACAAATACAGCTCTGCATTTAATTCGACCACTTGGTTTTTCAACCGATGAAAAGATGATCAAACAAGCAGGTCTAGATTTCTGGGAGAACGTAAACATTACCTATTACGATTCATTAGACGATTTTTTTGTGAAAAATCAAGGTGAATTTTACTATATTGAGACATTCGCAGAAAAAACATATACAGCCTACGATTTCACTGATCAATCAAAGGACTATTATTTCATATTTGGAAAAGAAACAACGGGTTTGCCAAAAGACTTACTAGAAACACATAAGGACCATTTTCTACGAATTCCAATGACCGAACACATCCGGTCCCTGAACCTTTCCAACACAGCAGCAATACTAGTATTTGAAGCATTACGACAACAAGGATATTCACAAATAAAATAAGGAAGCAGAATCTCCTCTGCTTCCCTTTTTTCATTGGTCTTCTTGGCGACTGAAATAATTACTGTAAATCAATTGAATCCATCTTGCGTATAGTCATGTTAACAATGCCAATAGCAACAATTGTTAAAGCGATAGGGATATAAATAATATTAGCCAAGGAAAAGTCCGTCCCGATCGAGGAACACATGATCATGACAATCAACAGAGAGGAGCCAATTGTTGCAGGGGTTGAATAATTTCTCATCCCAAAATAGAGAGGCACAAGCGATGCACCAGCAGTTGCCACATTAAACATCAAAATATTTAATAGCTCGGAAAGAAATTGATTGATCGTTATATTCATTTCAACTGTTAGATGCAATACTTGATTTAGCCCGAGAAAACTCAATACAACAAACAGATTAGAAATAATCAATGTCACGAATGTCATGATAAAAATCAAGACAATCTTTGCGCTCATTATTTTTTTCCGATCTATTGGGTAAGAAAACAAAACAAGCGCAGTTCGATTTTTGAACTCATCTATGATTACCTTCGAAATTAGTACAGAAGCAAAAACAACAAATACGCCACGAACCATTGTTCCAGCTACCATGGAATAATCCGCAAAGCTTTGAAAGGATTCCTCTCCTTCCATTATTTGCTCGAAAGTAATCATGCATAATAACCCAAGAATAACGATATTAGCAATAATAGCCCCTTTAATAAACCAACCTAATTTATGTTTTCTAAGCTCCAGCTTGATTAAATGAAACAAAATATATCCTCCTATTATCATTAAAAGTTAATTAATGATTGATTTTTTCCAATCCAACTTTCTTTATAAAATATTCTTCTAATGAGGTTTGTTTCTTTGTTATAGACTCCACATCAATATCCTCTACTATCAACGTTTTCGTTATTTGTGATGGTAGAATGGCTGTATCATAAATTCGAATAACATCATCATCGATCACTTTCAAATTATTCATATTCAATTTATTGTGTAAAACAAAAGCTGCTTTGCGCTGATTATTTGTTACTAACTCCAGATAATCTGTATTTTTCGCTTTTATAGAATCCATCGTTGCTTCTTCGATAAGTTTACCGTTTTTTATTACACCAATCGTGTCTGCAATTTGTTCAATTTCACCGATTATATGACTAGAAACCAAAATGGTCATTCCATATTCTTTATTAAGGATGTTAAACAATCTTCTCATTGACTTAATCCCAGCTGGATCTAGCCCATTAATCGGCTCATCTAAAATTAATAATTCCGGCTTGGTGATAATTGCTCTGGCAACACATAAACGCTGCCTCATCCCCAAGGAAAAGTCTTTTGGTTTCATCGCTTCCACATTTTCAAGACCGACCCACTCTAATGCTTCCTTAATTGCTTTTTTGTTATGATAACCCATGTACTCACAATGTAATTCTAGATTTTCTAAAGCAGTCATTTTTTCATAAAAAATTGGATACTCAATCATGCTGCCAATTCTCGTCAGGTAATCAAAGGAATTCGGAAGAAGGGGCTTTCCGAAGATTGTAATACTTCCTTGTGTAGGCTTAATCATATTGGTCAGCATCTTCATAATCGTTGATTTCCCAGCACCATTAGGACCAAGAAATCCATATACTTCTCCTTGTTTAATATGAAGGGAAACCTGGGATACGACTTCACGTCCTTGTATTGTTTTGGTTAAATCTTTTGTTCGTACAGCATAGTCCATCTAAATCCTCCTCATTTACTATCTGTATTCATTTTAGCTCCTATCCCTTGCTTTTTTCTGTCTTAAATCTTACAAAAACCTTAAGTTTCCCTTACCCATTCATTCGCCTAAAGGTAATGTAAAATGAAGTTTTTTCATATGGAATAGAATGCACAGAAATTTCTCCGTTCATCTCCTCGACAAGCCTTTTGGTAATAGTTAGCCCTAAACCACTACCTTGAAATGCTTTATTCCTCGAATCGTCAAGTGTAAATAGGCGCTCAAAGATATTCGCTTGGTCAGCTTCGTCGATTCCCTTCCCGCGATCAAACACTTCTATATATACATGCTGTTCATCAAAATGCAGGCTTAATCCAATTACCTTCCCATCGAGACCATAACGGATCGCATTCGAAAGGAGGTTATGTAAAACACGATTTACAGCTTCCTCATTTCCCAGTGCAAAGACAGACTCATCAGGTATATCAATCATTACCTCTAGCCCTTTGGCTCTTATCCAATCATGGAATGTTAAGATATTTTTCTTGCATAGTTCAGATAAATTTACTATTTCAAGGGGAATTTCTTTATCACCAGACTCTAGCTTTGCTAGATCAAAGAATGTATTCATTAATTGAATAAGCTCCATTGTTTTGTCATGCACCTGACTTAATAATTGCACTCTTTCTGTTTCTGTAATGGGAAAATCTTTCTGAAACATTTCAATATAACCGGCTATCACAGTAAGAGGCGTTTTTAAGTCATGGGAAATATTTGCAAGCATACGCTTCATAGAATGTTCCATTTTGATAAATTCTCGGGACTTTTCGTGACGGTCATCTAATACTTGATTGATGCTTATAAGGAGATCTCTTAATTGTTGATCATTTGAGACAACGAGAATTCTTTCATTTGTTTGCATGTGAAGAATTTTTTTCAGTTTGTTTGATATATATGTTATATGTTGATCCCGATTTTTCCTTTGTCGATATTGATACACGTTAAAAATAAGAAGAACCAAAATAATACTGATCCAGATAATCATTCAAACTCCCCTAACTTATAACCAATCCCCCATATTGTTTTGATATAAATAGGATCAGAGGGATTATCCTCAATTTTTTCGCGCAATCGTCTCATATGGACATTAATAACATTATCATCACCAAAATAATCATCGCTCCAAACAGAACGATAAATTTGTTCCTTAGTAAACACTTTCCTTTGGTTGCTAAAAAACAAAAGCAGAATCTTCCATTCTGTCGCTGTCAAATTAATTTCCAAACCATTCTTCCATACCCGATGATTTTCTTTATCTAATTCCAATTCATAGACTTTCATCCTTGATGGCTTAGATTCTTCACGACTTTTGTCAGCGTACTGTGTCGATCTCCTAATCGCTGCTTTTACTCTTGCAGCTAGTTCAATCATAGAAAATGGTTTTGTTATATAATCATCTGCGCCAAACCCTAATCCTAAAGCTTTATCAATCTCTGTGTCTTTCGCTGACATGATGATAACAGGAATATAACTAGTTGTTCTGATACTTTGAAGAACATCCATTCCACTCAATTCTGGTAACATGATATCTAATAAAATCAAATCATAACGCTTTTCCTTAAACATTTGTCCTGCCGTCTTCCCATCAAAAACACATTCCACCTTAAATCCTTCATTATGTAAATATCTTTTTACCATATCACTAATCGCAAGATCATCTTCCACAAGTAAAATAGTTTTTTGCACCTAAACTCCCCCTCTCTTATTTCCCTACATATAAGAGCTAATTATTCTATAAAATATATATTTACCTTTTATACTACTATAAGTAGTATAAATTAATAATGGCATTTATATGGAGATTTACGAAAAGCACACGTGAGAAAAGATTCCTTTTGCTTACATTCCTATCCTATTTGGACAAAAAAAACTGCGCCTCCCGTTGTTAGATGTATCTAACAACGGGGCGCAGTAAAAGGACCGGGTTTTAGATATTTCAACTTTTTTTAGCCCAATCTCTTACCTTCTCCTTTCATAATGAACCTCAACAAACTGGTTATAACATTTCGTTCCTTTTAAGATCAATTCCAATTGATAATCAGCTTCTTTAAATAAAGGAATTCCTTCTCCAATTATTGCAGGGGCGATGGTAAGAATGAACTCATCTATTAACTTCTCTTTAAGAAAAGAATGTAATAGTTCTCCCCCGCCAACCATCCATATATTCTTTCCCTCTTGTTTTTTTAATTTATTTGCAAACTCGATGATGTCATCCTTTATAAATGTCACCTCGTCTGTATCCTTGTGTTCCTGTCTCGAAAAAACATAGCATTCCTTATTTTTATAAGAAAAATCATTAGTATGATTGATAATCCAATCATATGTTTTTCTTCCCATTAGAATAGTATCTATCGTTTCGTAGAATGCAGAAAACCCATTATCTCCTTCGCCTTCTACTTTAAATAACCATTCTAATGATTCATCTTTTGCAGCAATATAACCATCCAGACTTGTTGCCGTAAATAATACGATATTCCGCTGTTTTTTCATATACATTCCTCCTAAAATGTTCGATGGTTATAGTATAATATTTAATAATGACACCTTTTGTCATATATAAAATTTTAGAGGTGATTATATGCGGGCTGATCGGTTGATATCCATTTTGCTCCTGTTACAAAATAGAGGGAAAATGACAACAAAAGAATTAGCGAAGGAATTAGAAGTTACAGAAAGAACAATCCATCGGGATATGGATGCTTTAAGTACAGCAGGAATACCCATTGTAGCAGAAAGAGGGAAAATGGGCGGATGGACATTGCTTGACCAGTATCGTACGAACTTAACTGGATTAAAGTATGATGAAATGTTATCTTTGCTTATTTCTCCTTCTGTTCAATTGTTATCCGATCTCGGATTAGCAAAAGAATGGCATGATGCCCGCCAGAAAATGGTTGCCGCACTCCCGAACGCTTTTCGACAACGTTCCCTCGATGTCTGGAACCGAATTCATATAGATACAACCGCATGGAAACAACCAGCGAAAAAAACTGTTTCCTTTAAGATAATACAAGAAGCAATTTGGAAAGAAAAAGTACTGCATATTCAATATGAGCGAGCAGATGGAAATGTAATTTTTCGGATGGTCAATCCTTTAGGATTAGTAGCTAAAGGAAATACTTGGTACTTAATTGCCTCCTCAGACGAAAAGATACGAAATTATCGAGCATCCAGACTCCTGTCCCTAGTGATGACAGAGGAAGCTTTTACTAGACCACTGGACTTCAATTTGGAGAAATATTGGCTGGAATCCACACAAACTTTTATTAGCTCTCTTCCTGAGTTTAAGGTAGAAGTGGAAGCATCGCCATCGATTATTCATAGAATGAAATTCACCACACGTTTTGTGCAAATCGAAAGAATAGGAACACCAACTGCAGAGGGATGGTTCCCTGTAAGCCTGCGCAGTGATACAGAACAAGAAGCAATTGCCTATATTCTAGGCTTTGGCGATCAAATCAGAGTCATCTCCCCTTCCCCGCTGAAACAGGAAATTTACCAAATGGCGAAGAAGATAGTTGATTTTTATAACCGGTAGCGGACGGAGGAGAGCGTTGCTACTGATGGGAAAGAAACGATAGAAGAGGAGCTTAATTTAAAAAGTCTATCTTTCATTAGGATAGAAAGATAGACTTTTACTGATTGACTATTGCTGATTCTTATATTTTCCCGCTCAATTTTTTGCTTTCTAATTTCATATGGAATTTCGGATCTTTTGGTGTACTTGGATTAATTCCTTTTAAAGCAGGGACTATTGCACATATTAACTGCACTGCTATTGGATACACAAATGAATGATACAAATAATTATCTCCATTTTCTATTACTAAATTCTTATCCTCAAAGCCCTCTACCTTACTGCCAATAATATAGATATTATCTGTCCAGTCTGATAAGACGCTAATTAATTTATTTACTCTCGGCTCTTCTCCGGTATGCAAGAATATAATTGTAGAGTCTTCATTAATTGCGTTGTAGATTCCATGAATAAATTCTTCAAATTCATAACCCGTTACAGGAACACGCATCGTCTCTAATAATTTTAAAGCACTTTCTAAAGTATCCCCATATAATTCATCGGTACCAACAATTCTTATTTCTTTTGCATTTTTTAGTTTTTCACTATTCTTTTGCACCCATTCTTCCGCAGAATAGTAAATATCTATAAAGGCATCGCTCGTTTTATTTAATATTTCTATCACTTGCTTCGTTTCCTCACTACTCAATTTCCCATTTTCTTCTCCAATATAAAGAGCTAAAAGAAGCAAATTTAATTTTGTACAATAAAATCCTTTTGTTTTTGCACCTGATTTCTCTTCCCCACATTGAACAGTCAGTACATAATCAGCAATTTCATCAATTAATGCATTATCCGTTCCCGCCATGGATGCTATAATACATCCTGACTCTTTTGCTAATTTCATAGAATTATAGGTAGAATAACTACTTCCCCCTTGCGAGATTCCAATAAAGAGAGTATTTTTTGTGTCCTTTGTTAATAATTCCTCTGTAATTTGAAAAGGATAATAAGCTTCTACAGATAATCCAGTTAACTCACGCATTTTTTGTTGAACTTGCGCTCCTGAATGATAACTAGTTCCTGATCCTGTAATAATAATTCTATTAATCTCCTCTTTTTTAACAGTAGAAAACAGCTCACTTGATAGTGCAATTATTTCCTTCATTTTTGCTGGGGTTTCTTTTAAATAATCTGTAATATTCATTAATAATCTCTCCTTTTATAATATTCCAATCCAATGTATAATTATTCCAATAAAAACAGTCGCAATTGTCATCTTAGATATGCTTACTTTTTTTCTAATCATCCAAAAGACAACAAATGTTACTAATATTGGCAAAAGATTAGGCAAAATTTGATTCAATATGTCTTGAATTACTACTTCTGCACCATTTACGCTAAATTTCAATGGTGTGGTGATTTTTAACATAGTTGCTACCATTGCTCCCACTACAAGTAATCCAACTGTAGTAGCCATTGCCATAATTTTGTCCATCAGACCTTCTTTTTGGATTCTTTCCAATGAATTCACACCAACAGAATAACCAAACTTTAATCCAAAAACCCTTACTAATATATTGGGAACATTATAAAGCAGTAAAAACAGGATAGGTCCAATCAAATTGCCATGCTCTGCAAAGGATATACCAATACCAGCAGCAATTATCCTCAATGTTCCCCAAAATAATGAATCTCCAATACCAGCTAACGGTCCCATAAGTGCGGTTTTTACAGCATTAATCGAACTAGTGTCAAAATCTTTATTATTTGCATTTTGTTCCTCCATCGCTGCACTAATTCCAGCAATAGTTGGAGAAACAACTGGTGTTGTATTAAAAATTTCCAAATGTCTTTTTAAAGCCTGTGCCTGTTCTTCTTCCTTTTCATATAATCTTTTGATTACTGGGATCATCGTATAACAAAAGCCGAGATTCTGCATTCTCTCATAGTTAAAGGCACCCTGCAGAGCAAATGACCGCCAAAAAACGCTTTGCAAGTCTTTTTTACTGAGCTTCTTCCCCTCACTCAAAGTTAATCTCTCCCTCCGTTAAATTATTACTTTCGTCCTTCTTCTTTCCAGCATCGTTATTATTAATGAAAAAGTTTAATAGGATTGCTAAACATACACCCATTAACGCTATTGCCATAACATCAAGTTCTAGATATGATGCCGATAAGAAACCGATAAAGAAAAATACGGCCATTTTTTTAGAAAACAGCATATCCATCAAGAGAGCAAACCCAATGGCTGGCAGCAGGTTTCCGGCAATAGTCATTCCTTCTAAAATCACCTTTGGAACTGAATTAATTAGATAAGAAACTTTATCTGCCCCCAATAAAATTGCTAAAAAGGTTGGAACAAACACACTTAGGAAAAATAAAGAGATAGGTATCCACATCATGAGGGTAACTTTTTTAAAATCAGCTTTTTGGGCGTAATGATCTGCTTTATGTACAAAATAAGTATTAATTACCCTTACAAGTACACCTAGTGATTGAGCTAAAACGGCAATAGGAACTGCAAGTGCCAAAGCAACTTCCGGACCCTTTCCAGAAATGATCGCAAAAGCAGTACCCAAGACTCCTCCTGTCACAACATCGGGTGGTGTAGATGAACCGATGCCAGCTATTCCCATCCAGATTAATTCTAGTTGGGCACCAATAATAATCCCTGTCTTAAAATCACCAAGAACTAATCCAACCAATGCACCTAATACCAAAGGGCGTTCTAACATCAAGACTCCGAATAATCTGCTATCTAATATTCCTATACCGGCTATTAACCCCAATAATATTGCCTCATATAACAAAAATCTCGCCTCCCCTTATTCTTACTACCATTTTCTTAGATATGATGACGACCATTGTTCGTAGATCTTGTTGAAATATTTTTTTATTTTAGTAAATCGCTGAATAATTGTTTTTTATCTCTTGGCAATATTCTGAAATCTAAATTTATACCTAGTTGCTCTATTTGTTTCAGGTTGTTAATATCTTTTTCGCTGACTGCAACTAAATCAGTCAACTTTTTCTTCCCTTCTTCGTATCTTAGCCCCCCTACATTTATCTCACTTATGGCACCTTGGGAGTTCTTAGCAACTTCTAACGCATCATCCGTATTTCTTACCAGAACTAATACATTACTTTTCTTCGCTTCAGCAAATTTACTAATTATTTCTCCAGATTCTGCAACTCCCCTAATATATAATTTCACATTATTAGGTTTAGCCAAATCGAGTGCCATTGCTTTTACTTTGTCATTTTTCGCTTCGTCATTTACCACAAGAATAACATTAGCACCAACAGAAGGTGACCAGCCAAAAGCAACTTGCCCATGGAGGAGACGATCATCAATTCTGAATAAAGAAATCATTTTCACACCACTCCTTTTACTAATTCATTGATGTATTTAATCCCATGTCTTCCTTCTTTAATAGATTCAGTTAAAATCGCTTCAACTGAATCTTCGTTATAAGAAGTCATAATGGTAGTCAAAATCATAGGAAGATTCACACCCGAAACTAAATGAAATGTTTCATTTTCTGGTAAACTCAATAATATTTCAGAACAAATATTATTAACACTTCCCCCGTACACATCTGTAAAAATAACAAGATCTGTTAAAGTATCGCTAAAAATTAACTCTGTTAATTCCTGCTTTCCTACTTCTCCAGATTTTGATTTTGTCATACAAAAACAACTCATTTGGTGGTTTGTACCTATAATTAATTCAGCAGTCTCGATTAATGACTTAGCTAACTCACCATGTGTTGCAATAATGATTCTCACTATTCATCCCTCCATAAGATGCTTTTTGTATTACTGATTTTCTATCTGTTTAAACATAAATGCTATCGCACCAAGTGCCCCAGCATCCCCTCCAAGCCTAGCCAGACTTATTTCTGTTTTTATTGGAGTAAGGTTTGTAACTAATTCGCTTATTTGATTGATTACGATATCCATCGATTCGGAAACATCCCCACCAATAATAACTCTTTCAGGATTTATTAGATTTGTAGCATTAGCAATAAAAACAGATAGTTCAACAACAAAACTATCTACGATAGAAATCACTTGTTGCTCCCCATGAGAATACTTTTGAAACAAAACTTCTGGGGAATAACCTGACTCTGCCAATGCAATTCCTGATATTTTTGATTCAAATACACCTGGTTTTCCCATCAGGTTAAACTTGCCATTCTCAAAATCACTCCGGCTTATTTGATAGGCAATCTCACCAGCTTGGTAATCATGACCATAAACTAGATTCCCCTCGTTAATGACTGCGCTTCCAATACTCTGCCCAATTTCAATAAATAAAAGATTTTTTATCCCTGAAGGATCCAGCCACATTTCGCCTAAACCTGCACAATTGACATCATTGTTAATAAATGTGGGAAAAGGAAAATGCGGTTTGAAAATTTCATGAAGGTTAAGATTAGTCCAATTTAAAGCTTTTGCTCGAAATACTATTTCTGAATTAGCTCTACCAGGCACCCCTATGCCCATACCTAGAATTTTTTCCTCTGGTATAGCAGATTCTTTTATGCTCTCTTTGACAATACTGATAATTTCTTCTACTTGATTTGTTAATTTCACCTTTTTTTTAAAGATTATCTTTCCAACTAAATTGGTAATAATGATTAAAATTCTTACTCTATCAATATCTAATCCAATACCATAAGCTGAATCCGTGTTATATCCTAGCATCAATGCAGGTCTCCCACCACCCTTAACAGGACTTTGTTCTCCCATCTCTATTACTAATTTTTTTTCTAACAATTCTTCCACAATTGATGAAACTGTTGACTTACTTAATGATAATTTTTTTGCAATTTGAGCTCTGCTAATTAACTTTTCTGTTTTAATTTCTTCCAATATCAATGACCGATTAATTTTTTTTATCAAGTCATGATGTGCTGCAACTTTGTTTTTCATAATGCTTTATCCTATCTCCAATACTAGTTTGTAAATCCTTAAAAATTTCTATTATGTCTTATTCCCTTTAATTAGTTTTGTTACTGGACTAATTATTTGTATTATCACATAAGTTTTCTGACATTTCAATATTTTTTTAAAAAATTTCTGATTGTTCTACTAATTTTATTAGTATTTTTTAGTTACGGGGAAGATATCAGGGAAATTAAGGGGTAAATCAGCCAAAAACGAGGAGGATATCAGCCAAAGTAGGGATATATCAGCCAAAACGAAGAGCATATCAGCCAAAGTAAGGGATATATCAGCCAAAACGAAGAGCATATCAGCCAAAGTAAGGGATATATCAGCCAAAACGAAGAGCATATCAGCCAAAGTAAGGGATATATCAGCCAAAACGAAGAGCATATCAGCCAAAACGAAGAGCATATCAGCCAAAGTAAAGGATATATCAGCCAAAACGAAGAGCATATCAGCCAAAGTAAAGGATATATCAGCCAAAACGAAGAGCATATCAGCCAAAGTAAAGGATATATCAGCCAAAACGAAGAGCAAATCAGCCAAAGTAAAGGATATATCAGCCAAAACGAAGAGCAAATCAGCCAAAGTAAGGGATATATCAGCCAAATTGGGGAAGAAAATTCATTTTGAAGATTCCTTTACTGAATTATCTTTGTTTATACTAAAATAGGGCTCTCTCATACAGTAGAGAGAAGCCCTGTTAAAAGTTAATAAAAGAGACTTTCTTATAGAGTTAAAAGTTCTATTTTCATGCCAATGATTAGCTGCCTCGTTACTTACTCATCTTTCATATTTAAAGTTAGTAACGGGATTCTTTTTTCATATTTTTTTACTAATGCTTCATTATGGTCGTCAGATCCTTCTATATTTCCACTTAAGAAAACTGGTGGTTCAAAATCATGATCTGCCATGATTTTAATCGCCTCTGCGAAGATACTATTAAGAATAGTCGCACCAATAACAGTAGAAGTCGGGGCAAATGGTACCTTCACCTTATCGTAGCTTAAAATTGCATCTCCCTTAGCAGAATGATTATTTATCACTAAATCGACTGAATTAAAAAGATGACTGCCGCTTTTATGACGAGAAGGTTGGCTTTGGGAATATTCTAATGACGTTATCCCAATGACAAAAGCACCTTTCTCTTTCGCATATTGCGCTACATCTACAGGTACAGGATTTCGCCCAGATGTAGATAACACAAATACGATATCATTTTGCTTAATCTCATATTTCTCTATAAAGTTTTGAGCATAATCATTTTTGCGCTCCAACTGGGAAGAACGCATTGCCCCTTCGTGAAGCATTAGTGGTTCGAATAAAATTGGTTTTAGGGGTACCAATCCACCAGCGCGGTAAAAAACCTCTTCTGTTAGGATATGGGAATGTCCGCATCCAAATAATTGAATAATGCCATCATTTTCAATGCTGTCTGCGACTTTTTCTGCCGCCAGTTGTAAATGTACTTTTTCCTTTTCTAAAACCAACTGTAGTAGATTGCCTACTTTTTCAAAATAGTTCGTTAGCATGAGTTAAGCCCCCAGTTTATTTAATATTTGTGCAACTTCCGTCGGAATGGTTTTCCCTGTTGCTTGATCAATTGTGGAACCAAATATATGCGGCATAAAAAATTCGATTTCTATTTTCTTGACTGCATCAATGATTGTCTTTATATTGAACGCACTTATACCGCCTGCAGGTTCAATGCCGCGAATTCCTTTTTGTGCAGCAACTTTTGTTAAATAGACAAGCTCCTCTAAATGAACTTCCCCTGATAGAGGCATAAATTTAATGGACTCCACGCCTAAAGCAAGCGCAATTTCTACGAATTCCTCTACCTTTACTTCCATACCAGAAGCTAATTTCACTGTTCCAACGGTTCCACTTGGTTTTACTAATGCATTAACAAGCTGGGGAGAGGCTCCATTTCCTTCTAGAAATCCTTTTGCATAAACCGCACTTTCAAATGGCTGATTAATATGTCCCGGATTAGAAATAGCAGCTATGTCGAGAACTCGTTTTGCATACATAGGATCCCCGCCACCGCCAAGGCCGATTGAGACAATGTCAACTACTTCCTTCAGTTCTTTAACCTTACTCGCTCCTTCTTGCCTATTGGAAAAATCGGACGCTACGATTCCTGGAACAACAAAACCTTTCCCAGCTTCCATGATGTCCTGTACATTTTCTTTGTCCTTTGCTAGAAAATTGAATAAAACAAAATCAAAAAGCTTTTCTTTTAACATGTTAGCGGCCCTCTTTCATTTTTTCAATAATTTGTACCATGTTTTGAAGAGCAACTTTGATTATTTTTTCCCCTTTATCTGAACGGGCTAAGGTTGCATCACTTAAAACGGCTGTTTCGGTAAATTCCTCCCAAGGCGTTGGTGTCACATCGGCAATCATTGGAATGGCTGGCATATCATTCAATGCTTTCTCCATCGCAACAAACTCTGGAGCTAGATATAACATGTAGGATGTTTCTATTTCATCTGCATGAAAGTATGTGCCATGGCTTGCTGGCGTTTCTCTAACTTCCGCAATAACTTTGCTTGTACCAGGATAAAATAGATAGAGTACGATTAACTCTGGGTAAATTTCATAAAGCTTTCGTGCTGCTTCTTTCATAGCAAAAGCATTTCCTAGATGGCCATTAACCATGGCGAAAATTTGGAAGCCCTGACGGTATAAACTTTCTCCGATATCGAATAGCATACTAATTAAAGATTCATTCGATACATTGATGCTGCCAGGGAAGTTCTTTAAACTCCAAACCTGTCCATAAGGTAACGTCGGTAAAACAAATCCATTAACTTGTTCGGCGAGCTTTGCACTTAACCGTTCCGCTAAAAGATTATCTGTACCTAATGGTAAATGCGGGCCGTGAGCCTCTACGGCTCCAATTGGTAAGATAGCGACCTTTTTATCGATTATTTTTTCTTTCACTTCGAATGAGTTTTCGTATTGGAATTGCATGCTTACACCTCGCTCATTATTTTTTAAATGTAAAGCATCTCGCTGGATTTTCTACAAAGAATTTATGAACCAGCTGCTCCCCATTAAAGCCTTTTTGATTTGCTTCCTCGATGAATCTAGGAACCCACTTGGCAATAATGTATTCGAGACCTAAGCCGTAATCATAATGCTTATAATAGCTTTTACGAGCTGTATCACCAGAAATGAGGATTTGATTTTCATAGCCCTTTTCTACTAAATGTAGAATGCACTCAATTCTTAGCGACTCTGGTGCATATTTGATTTTCGCTATCCCGTCAAAGCTTAAAAGAGCTCCTGTTTTCGCTATTTTTTCATGATAAGATGGATCTGGATTACGATCCATATGTCCTAGACTTAAGAATTCCAGATTGACATTTTCTGATTTTAATAGTTCGATTTGCTCTAATGCCATCGTGCCAACTTCAGTATGGGAATGGATTGGAGCTTTTGTTTCATGATGTGCCCTTGCTACTGCACGTAAAGTCTTCTCTTCTAAGGGAGTAATTCGGTTATAGCCTGTCCCGAATTTCACTTGTCCTGCTTTAAAGGGCGTGCCTTCCAGTCCTTCTTCTACTTCTCTAATGACAAAATCCGTTAGTTTATTTATACTTGTTTGATCAATCCATTCTGCATAAGTATCGTAATTCCCAATAAGCGGTTTGAGCTCCTCTTTAATCTTTCCATCCCAAAGAAAGCTCTTGTTGAAACCAGCTGTACCGATAATGTGGAGATCCAGCTCATCTGCAATTTCCTTTACCGCCTGCACATCGCGACCATAATCAACGGCTGTAGCATCGACAATTGCTTGGCCACCGTGGCGTTTGAAATCAGCCACATCCTTTTTCGATTTTTCTTTATCATCTAACAGTAAATCATCTGCATCTCTTTCAGCCCAATAAGCTGGACGGCAAACAATATGTTCATGTGAATAAGTAAACCCTAACTCTTTAGGCTGAATATCTCCTCTTAACGTCCGAATAAAGCTCATTTCATTTACCTCCTGATCGATTAAGTGAAAAACCGACATATGAATCAATGTCGGATTATATAATTGTTATTTAATTAAAGAGCATCCCGATCAATCTGAATAATGGTCCTAAGATGAACATATCAGAATCCGCAGCCCACATGGCGGTGTCTGGAATCGTCGAAGCAATCAGCGTTTTCACCATTAAGTATTGTCCCCATGCGACAACGGTTGCTGTTATGAAGCCACCCATTAGAGCGCCGCGGACGCCGCCAGTTGCATTCCCAAAAACACCAGCAGTTGCTCCATGAAAGAATAGTACAATCATTGTTGGCACAAACACATATCCTACTGTTTGCCCTAAAATAATTAGCCAGATGATACCGCCAGCAAATGCGCCAAGGAATCCAAGAATAACGGCATTTGGAGCATAAGTGAATACGATAGGTGCATCTAATGCAGGTCTTGCACCAGGAACTAGTTTCGTAGCGATTCCGTTGAAGGCAGGAACAATCTCACCAATAAACATTTTCACCCCGAAAAGGACAACAGCAATACCAGCTGCAAAGGTAAAGGATTGAATAATGGCATACATGATAAAATTCTGATCGCCAGCTTGAGCAACTAAAGCATCTGCAGCAGGTGTATCTTTTAGAGACAGAATAACAGCACCTATTACGAAGAGAATACTCATTGTCAGGGCAGTAATAACATTGGAGTCTCTAAGAAATTCAAGACCTTTTGGCAATTTGATTTTTTCCGCATCATTTTCTTTATTGCCAAACCACTTTCCAAACCAAGATGCTAGTAATGCAACGAGCGCGGAAGTGTGTCCCAGCGCTATTTGGTCATGTCCAGTAATTTTCCGCATATACGGCTGGACAATAGCTGGCTGGAAGGTCCAATAAATTCCCATAAATACGGATAATATAAGAACTAAAGCTGCGAATGGAATATTTGTTGTTGTATCAATAAGGACACCAGCAAATATCATGGTTGTCCAGAACATCATATGCCCTGTTAAGTAAATATATTTAAAGCGAGTAAATCTTGCTAATAACACGTTAATGACAAATCCGATAAACATCGCTAATGTAACTGCTGAGCCGTATTTCGCATTGAAGGCTTCTTGCCCCATAAAGGAACTAAATTCTGCTCCTTCAATCCCAAATACTTCACTCCACATCGGTTCAAATACTCCAAGGGAACCAGTAATAACACCTGCACCGGCATTAATGATTAAGAAACCAATCATTGCTTTAAATGTGCCACTGATGATCTGGCTTGTATTCTTTTTCTGTAAGATCAAACCAAGCAACACAATAAAGCCTAATAAAATTGCTGGGATTCCGAAGAAGTTAGATGCTAGCCATTGAATGACCTCCATTGTTTGTTCCTCCTCTATTATTTAGGATTTATTAAACGATATTTGCTTCAAGAGCTGCTTTAATTTCAGTTGTATCAAAGTAATTATTAACGATAATGATTTTAGAGGAATGTCCTGCTAATGACTGGGATAGTTCATTACTTGTAATGATAAAGTCAGGACGCTCGGCAGAAGCACTGGAAACGTCTGTATTTTCTACATCTGCGTCTATCCCCATTTGGCGCAGCACATTTTCTACATTTATTCGTAAAATCAAGCTTGTTCCTTGTCCTAATCCACATACGCATAAAATTTTCATTAGATTTGTCCTCCTATTAATGGTTTAATCTCTTCATAGCTTTGTGCATTCAGCAGTTTTTCTACATTTTCTTGATCCGATAGAAGTGCCGTTAATCTTTGCAACACGGTAACATGCTCAGTACTAGAGGAAGCACCTAAAGCGAATACTAACCTCACTGGGTCGTTAAAAGAATGACCAAATTTAACTGGTGTCTTTAGTCTGACAAATGATACACATGCCTCTTTCACACCATCTTCTGGTCTTGCGTGAGGTAGCGCTATATTTGGCGCAAGAACAAAATAAGGGCCATTTGTTTGAAATGAACGCACCATAGCATGTATATAAGTTTCTTCAACAAGTTTACTATTCATTAGAAGCTTCCCCGTGCTAATAATAGCCTCTTCCGGTGATCCAGCTTCTACATCTAAAGCAATTAGAGATTTCTCCAAAAATTTCATATATCACACCTCCATGTTAGTTAACCAATTGCTGATCAATTAAGGATTGTTTCATATATTGATAGATATCCTGTGCTGTTTGAAGTTTGATTAATCTGTTCACTGTGTCTTTTTTGGAAAATAATCCTGTTAATTGGGATAAAGCCCTGAGATGTGATTCTTGATCCAAAGGAGCCAATGTAATGATTAAGGAAACATCATGCTTTTCATCATTTGAAAAAGAAACAGCTTCTTCCAGTTTCAATAGACTGATGCCTAGTTTTTTGACGCCATCTTCTGGTTTAGCATGAGGAATCGCTACCTTTGGTGAAATAACAATATAAGGTCCATACTCTTCAATTTTTGAAATCATCGCATCTCGGTATGCTTCCGTAATATATTCGCCTTCTATCAGGGAGCAAGCCGCTAATTTAATAGCTGATTTCCAATTTGGAACATTTAAAGTTGTCTGGATATGTTCTTCTTTTAAAATATCAAGTAAGTTTGGTTTATAGGCTTCGGCTATTGTCATTTCTGGACTATTTAAATATTGTCTTAATTCCTTCATTAACTCGTCTTTTTGATGTATCGTTGCATATCGCTCCACCACATCGATAATTCTATTTGTCGCAAGATGCTGCTTTTGCGTGCTATTAAAGATAGCGTTTACTTTTTTTAATAAGCTTTCCTTTTCGGCATCCGATAGAATAGAACTGACGATAAAAACTGGAGTGTCCTTTTTTTGAATCGCTGTTGTGGAAAAGACAAGATCAACATGATAGTTCTTCTCCTCATAATCTCTAACTGAAACAGAATCAGTAATATCGATTGTTGAGAATAACCCTTCTAATTGCTGTTTTAATATTTGAGAGGTGCCAATCCCATTTGCACACACGACTAATGCTTTCTTTCTAGAAATTAATGTTGTCCCAGCTCTCCGTAAGCAGCCTCCAAAGTGAAAAGAAATATAAGCGATTTCATTTTCTGGCAGCTGCTTCCCAATTAACTTTTCGAAGGGCTCAATTACTTTCTGTGTGAGGAAGTACACCTCTTCAAATTGGGATTTAACAGAGTCAACAATATTTTTTTCGACATCAAGTCCATATTTGACTCGATAAAAAGCAGGTTTTAAATGAAGAACAAGATTTTTCACCAGTGTTTCCTGATCATCGAATAAGGTACAGGCAAGGATTTGAAATTGATTCGTCATTATTTTGGCAACCTTCATTAATTCTTCTGAAAGGATATTATCATTTAAATCTTCTTCCGAATAATTAACTCGTGCCCCTAATAAGTAAGTGGTTAAATAAATCTGCTCATCTTCAGGAAAGGTTGTTTGAAATATACGTTCGAGTTCCCTGCAAATTTGTTTTGCAACCAAAAATGCTTTCGTGTTCCGTAATACTTCCTTTTCCACTTCATCCATTTTTATATATTGTTCTTGCGCTATTCTCATGCTAAATAACATAAATCGCAAACTTAAGCTGTAAAGCATATTATCGGTAAACTTAATATTTAATTCTTTTTCGCTTTGAAACAGTAAATGATAAACCTGTTTTAGCAATGTTAAAAGTTGCTCATTGTTTTTGGCATCGCTAAGTTGAATTTGTAGAGCAGCTACTAATGAATGGTGGTTTTGGACGGGGATGGCAATCGATAAATAATAGCCAATTGCTCTCCGAACTTCCGTTTCATCCCCTGATATGGTGTATCCTTGCTTCCGCTCAAAATCCAAATGAAGATGAAAAGAGCGAATGTCAGCTTTTAAAGATTTAATATCTTCAATAGTAGTCGTTCTACTAACTCTAGTTTTTTCCATTAGGTCTTCCAAAAAATATCGTTTTCCACCCATTAAGATATAAATAGCAATCCATGCCTTGCGTTCATCTTGTGAATATTCATAATGCCAGGCTTGTACTCTCTTTATATTGATTGGAATAAGCTTTTTCACTTGATCTGCAAGTATAAATCCCGCACTCCGCACTTTTTTCACCTTGTCGATTCCAAGGCTTTCGAGCCAGTCATTTATTTTCTCTATATCATAATAGATGGTTCGGCGGGAAACATTTAATTTCTCTGTTAATTCTTCCACAGACATATACGAGTCTGCATGGATGAGTTGCATTAATATCGCAGTACTGCGTTTATCTAATGACATGTCATATTCCTCCTCGCACTTAAGAAATGTGCAAAAAGATAAAGGGCAATTGCTTAGCTTGATTCTACCTCTTAACGATTTATCGGGAAAGACCGATTATAATCAACAGCTTTTGTGCAAAATCGTACTCGTTAATCAGCATGATCCGAAAACAAATATTTATCTGTATATACGCTCTTCCCCATTCTCCAATGGATACAACCGATATTCCCATCTATGTGTACATTCCTCCAGCATATAATAGCCGTTCTCTTCATTCCTCACTATCCGAGAACACTGCTGTCTTGGGATCGCTCCTGACTCCTTGTCGTTTTCAACTTCTATCCAGCTTTCATTCGCTGATTTATCATAACGAACCTCTAAGCGATTACCATTAATCTCTATCGCTTGTCCATCCTCTTTCTTCTCAGCCATTTTCATAAAGGTTTCAATCTTTTCCTTCATTTCTGACGAAAAGGATTGGTTTTCTTCCTTCTTATTTTGGAGAGGATTATTACGGATAGAAGTGGGATTTAAATAAACATCCTTTTCTCCCTCTAAAGTTGGAAAACGAACCATATCTTTTGTAATCCATTGGGCGTTTTTCCACCCAATGGCACTTTCATCTCCCTCATCTCCCATGTCAGAAGAACGAACCATTACTTTAATGGATTGACCCTCCAGATGCTTGCCAATTAGTCCGAATTTTGTTTTGTAGAATTCATAATAATAAGTGGTTTCACCAAGGGTAAAGTTCCGATGTTCAATCACTAACGACTGCCTGTTATAAGGGGAATCAATGGTCGTATAATTGTTTTCCAAAAGGGAATTCATTAGCGCGTATAAAAGTAAAATAGGAATACTTAACATTAAAATAATAATCCCCCAAAAGAAACGTCTACGAGTGGAACGAAATCCCATTATAACTATAATCAGAATGTTAAGACAGAACGGGAGGATATACCCAGTTGGCAGCAGAAAGATAAAATAATAGCCTGTATAGTGCATGATGAGTAGTGTTATGTCCATTGCAGCTAGTAAAGCTAATATCCATTTTGTTTTTGTCATTGTATCAGTCCTCTTCTTTTCTATACTTAGAAATTCTATGTAGTTATCTATATTTATACCTTATTAATAAATTTAAAACAACCCTATTCACTAATAACTGGGCTTTACAAACAAAATTTAATCCCCATCTAAATTTAGACAGGGATGCCTTAATTCAGTTTCTCATAACAGAAGCTCTACACTCAAAAAATATAAACACATTAACAAACATCAACTCTCCTCACCAAACGGACAATTCTCTACCAAAATAGACCCAGTCGGACACCCATCAACTGCATCGAATAAATCATCATATAATTCATCTGCTAACGCTACTGTTCCTGTATTATGATCTATCATCACCTCTGATAATCCTTCCTCATCGTAATCAAAAATCTCTGGGGCCGCTGCTCCACATGCTCCGCACGCAATACATGTATCCTTATCAACCATTACATATTTAGCCATTCTTATCCCCCTTCCCTCCATTTCTAGCTCAAGCTTCCTCTCCTAATCTTTTCATTTCCAGCTAGTTCTCTCCGGCACCGTCTCTACCACTAACGCTCCTTTCCTAAATAAATACCTGCATTTTGGTTGCTTAAAGAAAATCTCATATACATCTTTTACTGAAAAGCAGGCAAAATTCGCTTCTTTTCCTACTTCAATCCCATACTTATCCTTTATAGAGTAAGCCCGTGCTCCATTAATCGTAATCATGTTCACTATTTGCTTCAGCTCCTCTCTTCCAGTCATATGTGCTAAATGAAGAGCCATGTGAGCTGCTTGAAGGATATTGCCATTTCCGAATGGGTAAAAGGGAGTTTGGATATCATCATGGGCAATGCATACATTTACGCCATATTCCGCTAACTCTTTCAAACGTGTAATACCTCTCCCCTTTGGATGAGCATCTGTTCTCCCTTGCATCGTAGTGTTAACTAATGGGCAGCAGACAATTGTAACTTGAGCCTTTTTCACTAATGACATGACTTTGTTGGCATAGGTATCTGAATAATAAAGCAAGGCATTAGCGTGGCTAGCGGTTACCTTTCCCTCCATTTTCCCCTGCATTGTCAGGCTTGCGACAACTTCAAGGAAACGAGAATGTTCATCATCGACTTCATCACAAAAAATATGAATTTCTTTTTCATATTTTTTGGCTAGAGAAAAAGCGAATTCCAATGATTGAATTCCTTCCTCTCTCGTATTTTCCAAATGCGGAACTGCACTAACTGCATCAGCTCCTAGTAATATTGCTTTTTCTAACCGCTCTTGATTTTCCGAACAAGAAATAATTCCATTTTGCGGGAAAGCGATTATTTGAAGAGAAAGGAATGACTTCAGCTCTTCTCTTAATTCCATGATGGCATGCAAAGCTGTTAAGTCAGAATCGGAAATATCCACTGCTGCTCTCACATATAGCACGCCATATTCCATCAACATTTTAAGAGCTTTGAATGCTCTATTTTTCACATCTTCTTTAGTCAGCAACTGCTTTCTGACAGACCAAATATCAATTGCTTCTCCCAATGTACCAGATTGATTAAACCGAGGTTCCCCTGCTGTCAGCACCGTATCTAAATGCGTGTGCATCTCCACAAAAGGAGGCAGTAACACATTTCCTTCTAAATCCATTTCCTCTTTCCCCATTAAATTGCTTGATGAAATGGAGTGGATTTTTCCATCCTTTATACCTATATTAGTAGGATTTTCCTTAAAAGGAAGCTGAGCATTTTTTAAAACTAAATCAAGCATCATCTTCTCACTCCATTCATCTGTTTATCCCAGCTCTACTAATCTACTTAAACCGCCTTCGCCGAATCGATGCTCGAATTGGGAGCTACTAATCCAATCACCATTTTTGTATACATACCGCGCGGGAGATAGATTCGCAAAAAGATCATATATATTTGTAGCATCGAATAACACAAACTCAGCTATCCCTCCTTCTTTCATTCCATGGGCCTTTTTCCCAAAAATAGCAGCCGGAGTTTGAGTTATCATATTTAAAACAGCTATCAACTCCTCTTCACTCGCCAAATGTGCTGTATAGGCAGTGAGCAATCCTATTTGCAATAAATCAAATCGACCAAAAGGATGAAAGGGATCACTCACATTATCGGAGGCTGTCGCTAATCCGACCTTTTTCTGTAGCATTTCACGCACTCTCGTTATTCCTCTTCGAACGATTCCCTTATCTCCTCTGCCTTGCAAATACATATTGGCACCAGGCAAAGTGACAGCGTAGATATGTTGAAGAGCCATTTCTTCTATAATGCGATCGGACTTTTCCTCTGTCATAGCAGACAGAGAGCATAAATGCCCCGTCGTTACTCTTCCTTGAAAATCCCATTTCTTCGTATTATCAATAATTCTTTCAATTGTACAAACTTCCGGATTATCCTGTTCATCCACATGCAGATCAACGAACTTATCATATTTAGCGGCTAGTTCAAACAGCTGATCGATATCTTTTGTTGCGTTCGGTGACAAATGTGGTGCTCCGCCAATGCCATCTATCCCATAGGAAATCGCTTCTTTCAATACATCTCGTTCTCTTTCCGACTTCACCGATAGGTCTGAGAACATCGGAACAACTTGTATAGACACATACGACTTTAATAAATCTCTTGCTTCCAGTACTGCTTGCAGATGGCTTAATGCCAACTCATTCGATATATTCCATTCAAAGTTAACATGTGTACGTATATGTGTGGTGCCATGCGAAAGTGCTTGAAGCGCGCCTTTCATCACTCGCTGTTTTATTTCTTCTTTGGAAAAAGACGCCGCTTTTCCGCTATAATTTCTAATTGCCTCGATTAGCGTGCCCGACTTATTCGGCACCGTTTCTAAAGAGAATGCTTTATCAAGATGGGTATGGATATCAATAAAAGAGGGAAGAAGAATTCTCCCCCCCATATCTATTATTGGTTGATGATCTTCCTTACTGCTCCAAATGTCTTTAAATACGGAAAAATTCCCATTCCGCTTTTGGGTTTGTGGTTCTACTTTTGTATACATGCCGTTTTGAATCACAATGGTATAAAGCTTTTCTATATTCAGCAATGGCAAAGAAACATTGATCAATTGAATATCCTTCATCTTATTCACCTAAATATTTATTCGTAAATATTTTTGAAACATCTTCTTTCTTTTTAATAATGCCCAGATCCAGCAGCTCATCTTGGAGCATTGTCCAGCGCTCATCAGACATATAACCAAATCCATGCTCTTTTGCATCCCCGCCAAAAATCAATTCTTCTTCCGCTTTCGCACCATAATCCATTAATTCCATGGATAAATCAGGATTTTTCTCCTTTAAGAAGGGATTAATCTCGTCTGAATGGTCGCGGTAATATTCCCAGCCTTTTGTCGTCGCCTTCATAAAGGATTGAACCAATTCAGGATTATCTTTAATTACATCTTCTGTCGTGAAAATAACATTGGCATATGTTTCAAACCCAGAGTCATGAATGAATAAGTAGTCTGTTTTTACTCCATCCTGCTCTAAAACATAAGGCTCCGAAGTAACATACCCTTGTGTGACGGCATTAGGGTCATCAATAAATGTTGCCAATGATCCGGTATAAGCCATATCCTTCACTTCTAAGTCATTTGCCTTCTTAATATACTCCCAATAGCCACTGCCTGGTGCTGTGTATACTGTTTTACCATCTAAATCTTTGAAATCCTTTAATGCACCTTCATGCCCTATTAATACTTGAGGACTTTTTTGAAAAATTGCGCCAATTGCTACTAAAGGTATTCCTTTATCTCTGGCGATTAGAACATCCTCTGCTTGCGTATAACCAAATTGGGCTTTGCCAGAAGCGACTATTTGTGTAGACGAAATTTGCGGACCGCCTGGCTCAATCGTCATATCAAGTCCTTCTTCTTTATAGAAATCCTGTTTTAAGGCGGCATAGTTCCCACCATGCTCCGGCTGAGCAAACCAATTTGTAACTAATTTAGCTTTCATTAATTCTCCATCCTTAGAACTTCCGCCTGATTCCTTCGCATCTCCACAGGCCGTAAGCAGCAACATAGACATGGCAGTGATGAACACACCAATTTTTTTGGATGATTTTATTTTCCTCATTCACTAATTTCCCCCTTTACGATTATCTAGTAAAAAATCACATACCTATTAATTGTCTCGTTTCATTTCTGATTCATGCCAGGATCCTAAAACCCATTTTGACAATAGATTGACCAACAGGAAAAAGACAATCCCTAAAATACTCGCAGAAATTCCACAGGCAAATAAGTAGGCTGTTTCCATGCGACTAGAGGCAACGGTAATCGCATAGCCTAACCCACCGTCTCCACCGCCAATGCCTGCAATATACTCCCCGACAATGGCACCAACCACAGCAAGGGTACAGGAGATTTTCAGCCCTGCCATAATATAAGGGAGGGCAAAAGGAATGCGAACCTTCCACATAATTTTCCATTTAGACGCTTGGTACAAGGTTAGTAGATTAATCATTCCTCGATCTGTTGCATTTAAACCCACTAAGGTATTCGACAGCATTGGAAAAAATCCAATCGTAAAGGCAATAATGACAATCGCATTTGTTCCAGATCCGAACCAGATAACAATGATCGGGGCAATCGCGACAATCGGAATCGTCTGGAGAAGAATGGCGTAAGGATACAAGCTTCTTTCCAGCATTTTCGAACTAGCCATTAATATTGCTGCAATGACTCCCCCAATCACACTAAAAATAAATCCAATGATAGAAGCAGTAATCGTTTTAGTCACTGCATTTCGCAAGTTCTCCCAGTTCTCTAGTGAAGCTTGAAGAATATCTGTTGGTTTCGGCAATAGATAGGGTGGTATTTGAAATAGCACGGTACCGTATTGCCAAAGGAGCATAAACAATACAAATACAATCAAAGGGGGAATCCAAACGCTAAACGCTTTCGTCCATTTTTTATCCGTTTTTATTCCTATTATCTGCACTTCCGTAACCTTTTGTGATGCTTGTTCCATAATATCCCTCCTTTTAAATTATCTCTGATTCTTGTTTCACCGGAATCTTACCTGGATTTAGTAAATCGAAAGGATCATTTTCTCGTTTCTTCATTAAGATTTTTTCCATTTTCAGATTATAACCGCCAAATCCAAGTAAGTACGTATGTGGATCATTAATTTCCACTTCTATCGTTCGGCAGAAATCAATAATTTCATATAATCTTTCTTTTGACTGATAGAGTATGACTGGTAAGGAGGCAGGAGTAATTTTTCCTTTTATCTTGATATACTCAAAGTGAAATTGAATCTCCTCTCCAAATTCCGCCCTCAATGTATCCATCTGTTCAAAAATACGATCAACCTTAAATCTAGCTTGAAGGTATGTCATATTCTCACCATGCTTATGAGCCCAAAGTGTTGCATGATTCCATGTAAAATCAGATACCTTTAAACCTTTATGATAGTTGTTAGCAGGTATCATTAAATCCGTGCTTCCTTTATATTTATCTACTAAGCTTTGTAACGCATCCAAACAGGACTCCTCTATTTCTAGCATCGTAATAGATTTCCCCTCATGAAGAACATCTTTTAGCGAATGAAAGTGAGAAGGAATCGGCCATTCACACACAGATACGAGACGTTTTATTATCTCTTCCTTATGGGCTAACTCATCCCCAAATTTCACCGCCTCTTTAAAGGTCGGGAAGGAAATGATGTGCTGGGTCCACTCTTGCTTCTCCTCCACTGGTAAAATAGCTTCTAACACAATCCCGGTTGTCCCGTAATTATGTATATAGTCCTCTATTTCCTCTCCTACTACCTCAAAGACTCTCGGCTCGCCTTCAAAAGTCATCACCGTCACACTTAGAATATTGCCATCCCATAAATTGCCCCACCGAATGGAACCAATTCCACCTGAACCTCCGCATAAGAAACCGCCTACTGTCGCAGTCATAAAAGTGCTTGGATAAATCCTTAGTTCTTTTCCTTGTTTTCGTAAGTTTTTTTCTAATGTGCCAAGACGCATTCCCGCCTGTACTTTGACAGTATCGTCTTTTAATTCTAGTAATTTATCCATTTTCGTTAAATCGAGCACAATCCCGCCTTTTAAGGGAATGGCCTGCCCATAGTTACCTGTTCCAGCTCCTCTAATCGTTACAGGTACTTTATTTTCGACTGCAAAAGTTACCAACCCTCGTATCTCTTCTATCGATGTCGGTTTTACTACACAATCAGCTACTTTATCCTTTAATTCTTCGAATAGTACGGGCGAATACCAGTAATAATCCTTAGACAATCGTTCTCTTAAGTTATCACTTACAATGACCTTCTCTTCTCCCACTAACTCTATTAATTTATCTAACCACATAAAAATCACCACCTATTAAAATTGTAAATAATGAGAAACCTTTGCTGCTATATCACTAAAATGATGGGAAGTTCTTAATTCAGCATTTCTCGGAAAGGGTAAGTCCACTTCGACTGTATTTTCAATTTTTCCTGGACTAGGGGTCATTACGGCAATTTTCGTTGATAAATACACAGCCTCAAATACATTATGGGTAATGAATAGAACGGTCATTTTTTCCTTTCCCCATATTTTTAACAACTCTGTTTGCAAGTTTTGTCTCGTAATTTCATCTAAAGCGCCAAAGGGTTCATCCATTAATAGTAATTTCGGTTTCGCCACAAGCGCCCTGGCAATTGATACCCTCATTTTCATGCCGCCAGATAATTCCCTTGGCAAAGCTTTGCGGAAATCCTTTAATCCTACTAATTCCAATACTTTTTCTGCCATTTCCTCTTTTCGCTTTTTTGGAATCTGTTGGAATTCGAGTGGAAGTAAAATATTATCCATTACATTTCTCCAAGGCAATAAAGTAGCATCTTGAAAAACGAAGGATACATCTGTGCTCTGCTTTTGAGCTTGATGAGGGCTCTTCCCTAGAATCGTCAGTTCTCCATCTGTATGCTCAATCAATCCTGAAATCATTTTAAAGATCGTTGATTTTCCACAGCCCGATGGACCTACAAAGGATACAAACTCTCCTTGTTCAATATCGAGACTGACATTTTGAACGGCTGTTTTCCCATTTGGATAAACCTTATTAACATTTTGGAGATGAACAATCGTTTCATTTAAAGGATGCAGTTTTTTTCCTTCCATCACATTGGTATTTTGCATACAGAACCTCCTCCTGAGTTTTCGAATTATATTGTGCTTTTGACTGTACGAAGATCGAAACGAATCATTTCCTTAATAGCACCGGCAAAGCTTTCACTAACTAATTGAAGAATCTGTTCCCCTTTTTCAATGGTCGCACTAGCAGCATCTCCCGCAATTCCTGTTTCCGATATATCCTTCATCACCCACGCAAAGTAACTGTTTCCTTTCAAATATAAATGCTGTGTATCTTCAGGTAAGTGGACAAACTCTGTTGGACTAAGTTCCATGTCCACCCATGCTTCTTTTAACGCTAACACCATGGACGTCTCGACCTCGCCTCCATGAATCCCATACTTTTGTTCCTTATCAGAAATAAGGGAATGTATGACCGAATAATCAGGGTTTAGTCGAAAGACATTCATCCCTGTTTCAATCCGTACTTCTCTTGCCATCATATTTAGAAGATCATGATTCCCTCCATGCGTATTGAACAGAAGTAATTTTTTAAATCCGCTTTCTCGTATACTTTTCGCAATATCACGAATGACAGCCTGTAAAGTATCTGCCGATAATGTTATCGTTCCTGACATCCCTAAATGCTCTGTACTCTTTCCATATGGTAAGGAAGGTAAAACCCAAACATCCTCATCTGGGATTAAATTTAATGCTTCCACTAATAGTCCTTCGCCTATTAATGTATCTGTATAAACAGGCAAATGTGGTCCATGCTGTTCTACTGCACCGATCGGCAAAATAACAAGTGCATTTTCCTTATCTAATTCCTTGATTTCTTTGGATGTCAATCTAGGTAAAAACCTTTTTTCAAATGCATGACCGCTATATCTTCTATGTAACATTTTTTCCCATCTCCTTTAAGAAAACTACAATTTCCCCTTACACTTATCCATAAATTAACTTTTTATGCCACACCATCACAGCTGATGTTATATTTACTAACATAAACATAATATTTATATTAGTGGTTACTTTGCAAATAAACATTAGCAGTTTTGTGGATATTTTCATAATATTTTGTATACTTTGAACAAATTTGAATATTCAATAAATCAAGAGCAAAATCAAAAGGATTTTTTATTCCTGCTTCCGCTAGTCTTAACACTTCTAAAATTTTCGTCAAATAAGAAGATAAACCAGAGGAGAGAAAGGGAAACAGGGGATGCTTTTAGCGACATACGAGGTTCTTTATAAACCAATCTTATAAAACAAACATTGTATGGATCAGTATATTAAGGTTAGAATATGAATTTTACATTTCTTGGGATGGAACCAATATCCTTCTAATCTGATACGATTGATTTGCAAAGAAAAAAGAACCATGAAGATGGTTCCCAGCTTGTAGAAAACCCCCTATTTTTAAAAGTATGATTTTGAAAAAGAGGGGTTTTTGATATTTTAATTGATCACGAACACAACATATGGTTTTCAAGACATTATCGAACCGCTATATGTTGTATAGTGAAATTGTAAAAAAAAGCTGTCGAGACTTTCTCGACAGCCTGAGAACCATAAAAATGGTTCCTTTTCCTTGCCCTCACCTGCTTGGCGTGGATACCAATATCAAACCGAAAGATCAATTGATTTCCCTAGTGTGGGATGGGGGGCTTCTAGCATTTTTAGTAATTGATCACTATTCTGTTCAGCGGTATCCATTGCCTTTTTTGTTAAAGCTATGCCAACATTTTTCGATAAGCTTGCTTGCTTCATTCCTATTGATAATGCAGCAATATCCATTTTTTTCACCACCTCTTCTTGTTATCGGCTGCCAGACATAACTGTAAACAAATTTTTACCAATCTATTACTTAGCGCTTGGTAATACCTTAATTGCTTATAACAAAAATCCCCTTTTGCCGTATGTTTCTCTATCTTTATTTCTATTTATCTCCAATCTTCTTTAATTAAACGGCCGAACCGTCCCTCTGAATTTATTAAGTTGTCTTAGGCTCTAATTTCATTATTGCGCCAAAATATTGGGAGGCGGTAGTAAAGGTGATAAAAGCAATAAGCTCACTGATTTCCGCTTCTGAAAGATACTCTTTCACTATATTGAATTGGGCATCTGAAATATCCCTTTTTTGCTTCAAAAAGGCTTCTGCAAACCCTACTGCAATCGACGTTTTTTCATCGAACAAGTGGAGTTCAGGTTTTCCCTTTGCCTTGCAATATTCACACCCATTGCTTTGTGCTAAGGTTCTTCTTACTTGTTCTTTTAGATAGGAAGATAGATTCAAATCTTTTTCTAACACATCTCCTAATTGATTCCATCTATTTAAGACATCTAGATTATATCCTAAGAGTCTTTGAAAAGGGGTTTCACCGTTTTTTGATTCATTAATTCTTGCCATCCTTACTACCTCCTTGTAGAATTAATTTTACTGGAGATTATGTAAGGTTCCCATTAAAAATGATACATTTTTTATAGATACACTTTACAATCTTAACAAATATGGAGGTTTTTTATTAAAAATGAAAATAGATTCAATTGATAAGAAAATAATCGATGAATTAAACCAAAATAGTCGATTATCGATGAGTGAACTTGGAAGAAGAATTAATTTATCTTCTCCGTCTGTAACAGAACGCGTAAGGCAAATGGAGTCATTTGGAATAATCAAAAGGTATACTTTAGAAGTGGATTACAGTAAACTTGGACTTCCTATTCAATGTATTATTGAAGCAACAGTCAAAAATGGTGATTATAATTCTTTTAAAAGGTATATTGAGGAGCAGCCAAATGTGGAGTTTTGTTACAGAATTGCTGGAAATGCCTGCTATATGCTAAAAATGCAATTCGATACATTTGCCAAAGCAGAACAATTTATCGAAGGTGTAAATCCTTTTGCTCACACTGTAACACATTTTATTTTTTCAAAGGTGGATACGAATTTAAGAATGGGGATGGACTAATTTTAATCAATTCTTGGTTAACTGAGTGCCCCTTAAAATACTTTTTATTAAAGTATTTGTTCACGAATAATAATGTTCTTTAAAAAATATTAAAGTTATTTAATAAACAATAAAGTTATTTAAAAATGAAGAGCATTCATCGTAATCTTGTCAGTTCTTCTTGAACTAACGGAGCAGGTTAATTGATAACGAGTTTACTAAATGTGGAAATATATGTTAGATTGGATTAAGGAGGGAAGAAAATGAGTAAAACGTTACATCTATTTAATATAATTGCAGGAATAATTATTTTATCTTCAATGATAATAACACTTGTATCTGGAAGCAACAATCTACCATATGCCATTATATTGATATATGTCCTATGTTATTGGTTGCAAAAGGTTAATTATAAGGGGATAACCAAGTTTATTGGGTTAATAGTTAACATTTTACTTCTTATCTGGTCTTTATTCCCTTTGTTAGATTTTATTTTTCCTTTTGCACCATAGGAATGTAGGTATAAACAATGTTATTCCACTACCATGTAAGAACCTAATTTTCTTACAATTTCTGTGGCGAAGCGCTCTTAATGGTTAGCTAACCGGTAGCATTAGTCTAAGAAGGATTAATGCTTTTTTTGTTGAAGTTATTAAACTAAAGGGGCAGTTTAGTGAAAGAAGGATTTACATATTTTTTGGTGAATATTTGAATGAACTTACTAAATTTAACAGAAGATGATGTAATCCATATGGCTAGTAAATCAGATTTATAATGAAAATTTCGCTTTTTAGAAATTATGTAGATATATGCGAAGGAGGATATACATGACTGAAATAAAAACACTTTCAATTCCAAACCCAATAACTGCCCTGCTAAATAACTATGAGATGACTATTGAAAGGTTATATATATTTAATAGGTTACTACCAGAAAGGGATACCAAAGAGAATGATTTATATCAACTAGCTGAAGAGTACTATAAAGTTTTAAAGCATGTTTCTAAAGAGCTATATAAGGATTTTCCAGTGGAGTTATTACCGGTTGGAGAGTTCTTAGAAGAAATGTACGAGAGGTTGGATGACGATGAAATTCAAAAATTAATTAAACCATTCTTAGAATAAATCTTGAGTAGCAAGCCCTAAGTAGTGTTTCCCTAAGTTTATTATTTTTGCTCTAGTGGTGTGTTTTTAACTTTTATCAATAAAACCTAATGAAAAATTCTTTAGAAAGATCGTGCTACATTCCTATAATAAATTAGATGCTTCTTTTGTCGCTATAGGGGCATGTTAGCGGAAGAAGAATATTTACATATTAATAACGAATTAACGATGAACATAAACATAGTAAAGAAGATTCAGACCGTTTATATGAATTCAATAGTGACAGTGACAATTTAAATTTGTAGGGTGATAAGACAATGATAGGAATAAGCATTGCAACAAAGTGGGAATATGAAGCGACATTAGAATACTTTAGCATAGAAGATAACGAATGTTTCGGTTATCCTTATGGCGAGTATTTTACAACAACAATAAATGATACTGAACTTGTTTTTTATAGCACAGGTGTAAGAAAAGTAAATGGTGTCGGTGGAAATCAGTATATGATTTCTAAATTTAACTTAACTAAAGTAATCGTTGCTGGAACGTGTGCAGGAATAGATGATAAATTCAGTAATTTGGATATTTTTATACCTGATAAAGCCGTTCAATATGATTGTACAGTAAAAGAAATTGAACCTCTTATTAAACAATCCTTCATAGTCGATATTGATCTATCGAAATACGGAAATGATTATTATACTGGAACAATTGCCACCGCTGATAAAGCAGTAGTTATGTGGAAGGACTATTTAGAACTAAAAGAAAACAAAATAACAATAGCAGATACAGAAGCGGGTGCTATTGCTTATATTTGTAAGAAGAATGATGTTGAATGCATTATCATTAAAGGAATATCTGATTTCCCAACAGATGAAAGAAACTGTAATAAATTCGAATCAAACATTGAACAAATTAATGTATATTTAGAAAACACACCAAAAGTTATGAACAAAATATTTGGGGAATATCTAAAGAGATTTATTTAAATTGATTTAAAGTCAATAGAAAGATGATGTTGATGGATTAATGCCCGCTTCTGTTGAAATCCTTATTGTAGAAACGTGGCAGGTTAGTGGAATAATGGCTTTCATATATCTAGTACACTCACCATTTCTTAAAGGAGATTTGGAATACTCCTTTGAAAAACAAAAAAGCTACCGTACTTTGGTAGCTTTATTTTTTTTTAGTCTTGAGCAAGCTTATCTCTATTTAGTGCAACAGGAGGTTTCTCCATCCACTCATTTTTTATCATAAAGGTTTTTATATTTTCTTCATATTGATACACATCTGCAATTATCTTTGCATATGTAGTTTTTAAATCTTTTCGGATACTTACTGCTGCACTATATCCATAACTGGCGATACCATCACGATTAAGTTGGTCTAATAGATAAGATATTAATTTATCTGAAAAAGGAGATGTTTTACCATCCAAAACATTCGTATCCCAAGTCATTGAAATAGGCAAATCATTTTGAACTAAAATATCACCTAATTTGTCTATAATATTTAAAGATAATTCTTTTCCATGTTGCAATAAACTCATTAATTGCTGATTAGATGTAGATTGTATAAATCCAATTAATAAGTTTTTACCAATATAATTCATAAAAACATTTTTGTGTAGCTCATTTGCTTCTCTTGCCGTTAATTCTCGATTATCATTAAAGAAGTTACCCAAAAATCCTTTATCTGCAATTGGGTTTGTTTCATGAGTGGAGGTAATTGAAGGAGGTCTTACAAATACTCCCTTTTCTAATAGAATAGTTGTTGTACGTTCAAATAAATTTGAAACGTTTTTTAATTGTTCATGGAAAAAATTGCGGATATCCTCCCTTACTGAATCGGATAGTGCCATACTTGTTAAGGACATTCCAATTTTAGACATATTTTTTAAATAAAATAGTATAAAAACATCCGTATACATCTTAGGGGCATTTGGGTTTAAATCATCTTTAATGTTAAAGCCTTTAGGGATTGGATAGTTTTCACTTCGTAGAACAGATTCAAAAAATTGTACAGCAGATTTAGAAATAGAAACCGCCTCACTACAAAGAGATTTAACTTCTTCTAGTTCTGATGTTAGGGTAAGATACTCCAAAACAACATTTGACATACTATTATTCATGAACTGTTCCCAACAGTGTGCTAACTCACCCGCAGTTAACTTTGCAGCCTTTTTATTATCCATATAATCAATTCCTTTTTAAGATTAATTTTATATTCTATAACAAGTATCTGGTATTTTTTTATCAATTATGTATTATTGCATGGAAAATTAATAATTTTTTGGTTTGTCAAGGGAGATATCATAACTAAGAGGGCTTTTCAAATATTCAGCAATGGGGGACTTTAAAAAAGTTTGTGAAATATTGTACTTAAACTATCGGGGGCGTTAGTTGAATAAGAATCAAACAACTTTATTATCAAATTCGAAGATAAGAATATTTATATTGATACAAAATTAATCAACTTGAAAAAATCCTTACTACAGTAAATCGTAGTAAGGTTCTTGTTTTTTATTTCAAAATTAAACGTCTTTATTATCTCTATACAGTATTTGTCCGTTATTCCCGCACGATTAGAAAAAGGAAGGTTTCTCCCATATGGTGACCTTCCCTCTTCTTATTTATTAGTATTTCTAATCAATAGTTAAATTTCTTCCGTTATAAACATTAGCTTTAGGAAACGCTTCTAATAAAATCGCTACTACCATCTAGCTAATGTCAGCTGCACCAACTTAGAAAACGCTTAATTTTTTATTCTGGACAACATTGATTAAACAGCCGTAATGACAACTTGCTTTTCACTTACTGTCCTTTCCTTTGTCGTATCGATTTGTTTATAATCTGCACTGTTTGTAATAATAACAGGAGTAATCAGATTGTATCCTTCTTCTCTAATTTTTTCTATATCAAATTCTAATAACAAGTCACCAGCACTCACTTTATCTCCTTGTTTTACATGTGCTGTGAAGTATTTACCTTCTAGCTGGACTGTATCCATTCCAATATGAATTAAGATTTCTGCCCCATTGTCAAATGTAATTCCGATGGCATGCTTTGTTTTGAAAAGAGTCGTAACAATACCGTTTACTGGAGATACAGCCCGCCCTGCTGAAGGGATAATGCCAACGCCTTTCCCCATTGATTCGGAAGCAAAAACTTGATCAGGAATTTCTTTCAGAGAGATTAGTTCACCAGAAATTGGGCTAACTATTTCTTCATTTCTTACTCCTTTCATTAATTCTTTCCCTTCACTAACCACTTCTTTTACTTGTTTATTAATACCACCAAACAATAATGTAAGAACGAATGATAATACAAATGCAACACCAATCGCAATCATCGCACCCCAAAAGGAAGAATCCACACCATTTTCCGGGTTGATCAATGTAGGAATTTTGAAAATTCCTAGTGGACCTGGAGAATATGATTTTGCATTCATGACCGCAATGATTGCCCCACCTATACCTGCGCCTATGCAACTGATAATAAACGGCTTTTTAAGTGGTAGTGTCACCCCATAAATTGCTGGTTCTGTTACACCAAAGATACCAGAAATAAAGGCTGGAATACTTAATGATTTTACCTTTTTGTTTTTAGTAAGAAGCATAACAGCTAGGACGGCACCAATTTGCGCGAATGATGCTGCAAATGTCATTATCAAGAAATTATCATAGCCTAATACGGGGTAGTTATTGTAACCAATTGGAACGAATCCCCAGTGAAGACCAAAGATAACAAATACTTGCCAAAAACCACCCATGACCAAACCTGCAATAGCTGGAACAGCTTCATAAATCCATAAAGTTCCTTGACCAAGAAGATTTGATGCCCATGTTGATACAGGTCCAATAATTAAGAATGTTAGTGGGACAATCAATAACAAGGTGAATAGTGGAACAAAAAAGCTTTTTACCACCGCTGGCATGACCTTTGCTAACCATTTTTCTACTTTTGCCGCAAAATATGTTGCTAAGATAATCGGAATAACACTAGATGTATAAGTCATTAGAACAACGGGAATTCCTAAAAATTCGATTTGAATTGGTGATTCAAATAGTGTTCCTTGAAAAACTGTCATAATTGGATCAAGCGCTTTGATATCCACAAGAGTTGGGTGTACCAAAGCTGTAGCGATAGCCATCCCTAACATAGGAGTTCCGCCAAACTTTTTCATTGCCGTATAACCTAAGAAGATTGGCAAAAATACGAAGAAACCATCGCCTATCGCATTTAATAAGGCATAGATTCCATAGGTAGACTCCACTGCCCCTGTCTGAGCATTTACTGGTACATTGCTGATCCAGCCAAATGCCACGAATAATGCATTAAAACCTTTGATAATACCTGTTGCAGCTAGCAAACCTAAAACTGGGGAGAAAATATTTGAGATAATATCAATAAAGCGATTGAACAAGCTTTGTTTTTCTTGGTTTTCATCCTCTGGATCTACTGGGGCTGATGATGAAAATCCGCCTGCTGCCACAACATCTTTGTAGACATCTGGCACATGATTTCCAATTACCACTTGGTATTGTCCACCGCTTTTGATAACGGTTACAATTTCATCCATGTCTTTTAATACCTCTGTGTTTGCCTTACTTTCATCTTTCAACTTAAAACGTAAACGTGTAATACAATGGGTTACGCTCTTTACATTCTCTTTCCCGCCGACATTTTGTATTATGTCTTTTGCTAGTTGTTCATATTTCATGATGGTGACACCTCCAACATGTATTATTTAGCAAAATTTTCAGATCGTGTCGAATCATGAAAAACAAAAAAACCTAAATCTCTTACAATATAAGACATGAGCCTCATATTATAAGTGACTTAGGTTTTGCCTGCTTTACCAGTAACAACCCTATTACGGTCTGATATTTTGCTGTTGCCTTCAATATAATATAGATCCATTAAAATGTAAACCCTTTCTTTTTTTGATAAATGTAAATTTTGAACAATTTAACGCTGACACACTCTTTCAATATGAATCGTTAAGTAAAGCAGTTCTTCATTGGTTGGTGCATAATGATACTCTTTTTTAAGATAATCATTAATTTTTACCGAACAGGAAAAGGCTTTTGGATGTTTTTCTTTTACGATATTAAATAAATCATCATCATCATTATCCATATAAGTGCGAGTGAGCATTCGTTGGGCAAAAAACTTCAGGTGCGTGATAAAACGAAAATAATTTAACGACTCCTCATCAAAGTCTATCTTAAAATGATATTTTACAATCGTTAAAAGTTCTTGAATGACTTTGGTAATAGACATAATATTGGTGATATCATCATTCAACTCTGCATTTAGAATATGAAGAGCTATAAAACCAGCTTCATCCTCAGGAAGCTCAATCCCAAGCCTTTCCTTTATCATCTTAATAGCCTCCACCCCAATAGCAAACTCATCTTTATATAATTTCTTCGTTTCCCACACGAGAGCATTTTTAATTTCATAGCCATCCTTTTTTCGTTGGATCGCAAAATTAATATGGTCGGTCAAAGCAACATAAATAATATCATTTAATTTCTTATGATATACCGTTTTCGCATATAGGATGATCTCTTCACATACTTCCATTACTTCAATCGGAACTTCACGAAGCAGGGTTTTAAATTTTTCCGACACTTCTTTGCTGTCTAGCGTATAAATTTTTTCAATTTTTTCTTATTGACCAAATCTCCAGGTTTTACCTGAAATCCAATTCCTCTTCCCATTATCATTAATTCTTTGTTCTGATTATTGATGACACTAATAATATTGTTATTGAAAACTTTAATTACTTTCAAATTTGCACCACCTTTCTAATTTCTGCTATTTTTTCGTTATTATTTCTATAATAAGGAACAAAGAAATGGAGTGTCAACAAGAATCAAAGCGCAAAATATGCAGGAAGGGAATATCCAATCCAAGAATTAAATTAAATGCGCTTTCCCTTTCCAGAAAAAAATCCAGATACCTTATTGGCAGCTGGATTTAAAAAACTGTAATTTCCCTTTAAAAGTGCAGCATACAAACATTTTTAATCCCTTTGGCATAAGGTTCTGCAGTTATCCTATTATGCAATTGCTTTGCTTCTTCAGTAGCAGAAGACTGGAATTGTCCCCCCTTAAGTGAAACTTACTATTTTTGCTAAGCTTGTGAATAACGATCAGATAGTTTCTTTTTATGTGACTGAAACACTTCTTCTAGTGGAATATTGTACTTGTTGGCAATTACTACTAAATTACCCAGCACATCACCTAGTTCTTCCGTTAACTCTTGTTTATTTTCCTCATATGAGCCTACTACTTCATCTGGCCTGTCTCTACCAATTTCAAGAGCTCTTATAGCGCGTGCTACCTCACCTGTTTCTTCTGCTAAAAAGCCAATTCGAATAAATATATCCTTAATCAAATGCTAATAAATGAATTATTGGAGGAGATTTTTTAGGATGAATGAAATACACTTTTTACGTAAATTTAATAGGTTAAGTATAAATATATTATAAAGATCCAATTGACTTACAAAGAAAAAAAGAACCATAAAAATGGTCCTTTTTCCTTGTCCTCACTTGCGTGGCGCTGGATAGCAATCAAACCGAAAGATCACTCGATTTCCCTAGTGTGGGATGTGGGGCTTCTAGCATTTTTAGTAATTGATCACTATTCTGTTCAGCGGTATCCATTGCCTTTTTTATTAAAGCTATGCCGACATTTTGCGTTAAGCTTTCTTGCTTCATTCCTATTGATAATGCCTTAATTGCTTATGACAAAATCTCATTAGGCGGTATGTTTCTCTATCTTTATATCTATTTATCTCCAATTTCCTCGCCATTAATTGAAAAAAGGGAAGCGGCAGAACCGTCCCTCTGAATCTGTTATATTGTCACAGGCTCTAATTTCATTATTGCGCCAAAATATTGGGAAGCGGTAGTAAAGGTGATAAACGCAATAAGCTCACTGATTTCCGCTTCTGAAAGATACTCTCTCAATATATTAAATTGAGCATCTGAAATATCCCCTTTTTGCTTCAAAAAGGCTTCTGCAAACCCTACTGCAATCGACGTTTTTTCATCGAACAGGTGGGGTTCAGGTTTTCCCTTTGCCTTGCAATATTCACACCCATTGCTTTGTGCTAATGTTCTTCTTACTTGTTCTTTTAGATGGGATGATAGATTCAAATCTTTTTCTAACACATCTCCTAATTGATTCCATCCATTTAAGACATCTACATTATATCCTAAGAGTCTTTGAAAAGGTGTTTCACCGTTTTTTGATTCATTAATTCTTGCCATCCTTACTACCTCCTTGTAGAATTAATTTTACTGGAGAATATAAAAGATTCCCATTAAAAATGATATATTTTCCTTCGAAACACTTTATAAAATTAATAAAAATGGAGGTTTTTTATTAAAAAAGAAAATAGATTTAATTGATAAGAAAATAATCGATGAATTAAACCAAAATAGTCGATTATCGATGAGTGAACTTGGAAGAAGAATTAATTTATTTTCTCCGTCTGTAACAGAACGCGACAACTTGCTTTTCACTTACTGTCCTTTCCCTTGTCGTATCGATTTGTTTAAAATCAGCACTGTTTGTAATAATAACAGGAGTAATCAGATTGTATCCTTATTTTCTAATTTTTTCCATATCAAATTCTAATAACAAGTCACCAGCACTCACTTTATCTCCTGTTTTACATGTGCTGTGAAGTATTTACCTTCTAGCTGGACTGTATCCATTCCAATATGAATTAAGATTTCTGCCCCATTGTCAGATGTAATTCCGATGGCATGCTTTGTTTTGAAAAGAGTCGTAACAATACCGTTTACTGGAGATACAGCCCGCCCGGTTAAAGGGATATTGCCAACGGAGGACAGAGCCTGTTTTTTTACTCTTAATATATTTCATGGACGCTTTTTATAAAAAATTTGGTCATTTTCTGTTTGTGTTGTTAAACAATCGCGCCATTAATGGAGTAAAATACTCACCTACACTTGGTCCATCATATAGAGTATTGTGTCTCTTATTTTTTCTGAGGATCCTTTTTCTAATAACGTCATATATGCCTCATAGCTGTCACTCGCATAGTAGCCTTCTGGGACTATATATCCTATATAGTCGTTAGTGTTACCAGCTATGAATACTGGTACTCCATTGTAGTTATTAGTTATTTCTGTTCCAGTTTCATTAAATATTTCTCCAGGTATTGATACAAGCAAGATCTCACCCAGCTTTAATACTTGTATTTCGGTAGAAATGGTTAACGAATTTTCTAACGCTCCTGATTTCTTGATTAATGCAGAAACACCTTCAATCTCTGATTCTATCTTTCTTAAATAGGCACAGTTGTTTCCAGCTGTTACTCTTTGGATTTTATGTTTTTGTTTAAGTTCGTGCAATTTATGCTGCAGTTGCGCAGAATCTTCTATGTTGCGAAGGGCCAAATCTACTTTCTCTATTTTAGAAGTTATGGTATCAACCTTGATTTGTTTTTTGTGAGTTAATAATTCCAGTACCGCTGCTGATAATACTGTTCCTACCCTTCTTACTTCATAAAAACTTGCCTCTTTTCTTGTAAAACGGGTACTAATATCACCTGACGGACCATTTATAAATAATGCAATTTCTACATTATTTTCATTTTCTAAATTAGAGCTAGTTACTCCAGGGAAATCAGCACTAATTAGAAGGTTGTCTCTATTCATTATCGTTGGATGGCATGCAAAGTGATATACTATAACCTTTTTGTTCGTACTGCAATATTCAAATTCTATTACTTTTAAAATTGAGGAATATTCTATTTCAGATGATATCCTATTAGCAGCAATGCCGCTGGCTTCCCCCTCACAAATACTGACTTTACATTCTTCTAAATTTTCCAATGCTAGTTTAACAGCCTCAACAATTTTTTTATGTTGTTCATTTACAAGTATTCTATCGTATGGCATCCATAAATCAGGAAATGCTCTCCAGATGGGAGATGTTTCCTGAATAATCCCCCCTGGACCAGAATGAGTATGCGTAGCGTGAAGAAAGATACATTCTTTTGAAACATTCGTTTGGTCTGAAATTTTTTTGCGAAGTTCGACTGTATAGTTTTGATCTATACAAATCAAATCTAAGCTAACTAGAATTATAAAAGTCTGTTGAGATCTGATTGCAACAATTCGTGCATAAATTGGATCATGAATTCCCTTAGATTGTCTTGTAGCCATATAACCTGCTAAAAGCTTACTTTCAGTAGGTGTGATATCAACTTTAGCTGATCCGCAATAAATATTCATTTTATCACCTTATTCATTATAAAATACCAATCTATTTACCCAATACACAAAAAATAATCATTCCCATTAAAATTTTGATTGCACTAAAACCTTACTTAATTAATAGGAAACTAATAACTGTAATAGCTAAGGGATGTAAGCTAGGTAAAATCCAATCAAAGATTTCCTGGAACTTTATTTCTGCACCTCCCACTTTTAGTACATAAGGAGTGGCTAATTGTACAAGTTGCGGGATTAAACCACCAATGACTACAATCCCTAACATCGTTGCCATTGCAATATATCTTTGAACACATATAATTATAAAAATTGAAAAGTACTGCATATAGACAGAATTATTACCATCTGAGCTCCTTGTAAGATTTTAACTGGATCCTAGCTTTTTGAATGGCAGTTATTGTTAAGGGATCAGTTAATATATCTAATTCCTTTATTCTTTGTATGTTATAAGAACTGTGATTTAAAAGTTGTTGATCAACAAAACCAGGATGACACATCATTTCTAAAGGGGTCACACTTGCACGCTCAAAAATATCCAATAAAGTTTCATAAGAAGCATTATCATCATGGAATTTAGAACAAAACTCTAGAGTGTTTATCGCTGGATCTTCCTTATTTAATTGACGTATTGGCAGCCGGTACTCTTCAGCCAAAACTTTTACAATCGAAGAAACTGGCTCTGTGCCGTGTAAATTATGATGAGTATCTATGTGAGTAGGATTCAATCCAAAAGAGTAAAATTCGTTAATTTGTGCCCTAAGTTCTTTTTCTATCTCAATTACATTTGCCTTGTTTAAAACTTCTTTCTTGCTATGGAAATATCCCTTTTGATTGACTAGTGATGGAACATTTTGATGAATAGGTTTACCTGCCGTTAGGTTGAGGTGAACTCCAACACCCAAAGAAGGATATTTTTTGGCTAGACTTGAGGCATGTTTCGCTACCGGCATGTTCACCATTAGCGTTGTTGATGTAACAATTCCACTTACATGTGCATCAATAATTCCGTAATTTACTCCTTTTGAAAGACCAAAGTCATCAGCATTTACTATTAAATATGGCATGATGAGTTTCTCTCCGCACTAGAAGGGAAATTTTTGGCTAAATGCCACGCTCCCCATAAACCGCTCTGTCCGCTAAGTGCAGCCAATTTAAGATCCAGATGACCCCTGTGAATTTTGAACAAGCGTTGATTCATTTCATTTTCTATTAATGGAATTAATAGTTTTGACTGATTATTCATAATTCCGCCTCCTAAAATTATCGCGTCAGGGTTGAAAATTTGTATTATATTTGCCAAACCAATCCCTAAATATCGGCAAGTTTGTTGGATGATAGAAAAACAGGCTTGATCTCCCAACCTAACTGCCTCAAAAACCATTTCAGCAGTAACCGAATTCTTACCGGCAAGTTCTAATAATACTTCAGATTGCTCTTGAATCAATAATTGCTCCCCTTTTTTTGCAATAGATGTTCCAGAAGCCAAAGCTTCTAGGCAACCGAAATTCCCACAGGAGCATGGTGGTCCGTCTGGTGATACCGTCATATGGCCGATTTCGCCCGCAAGATCTTGTTTTCCATAATATAGTTTTTCATCTATAATGATTGCACCTCCAATACCTGTACTGACTGTCAAATATATTTGATTCTTATAGCCTTTTCCTGCTCCATAAATCGCTTCTGCAATACCAGCAGCGTTAGCGTCATCATCTATGATTATCGGAATATCATTGAGCCTTTTTCTTAGTTCTTCCACAATCTTAAAATTGGACCACTTTAAATTTCCTGTGAAATGAATAACTCCATTTTCTCGATTTAACGGACCCGGGACACTTATACCGACCGAGTTTAACCTTCCATATTTATGGTCCGTTTCAGCTATTAATGAATCGAATTCTTTCATAAGAATATCTATCAGCATTTGTGGTGATTCTATAGTTTTAGACATCAACTGACGTGTGCCAATAATTTTTTCATTAGTGGCTATTCCAATTAGGGTTTTAGTTCCTCCAATATCCACTAATCCATACAAACCACTCATTTTATCACCTTTTCTACATTTTTTCTGAACCATCTGAACTAATAATTTTACTAACATCCTGTACAAGGTTTTGCGTTTTTCTTTTTTAGGACTAATCCTAAAATGAAACCAACTAAGATATAGACCAAAACTAGTATCAATACCAAATTATATGGCCAGGCCGGAAACGGAAAAATGGAGCCATAGATCGGCAATAACATAACGAGAGCACCAATTATTTAGTGTTTATACCAATCCTAAATTGGTATTAACCAATTTATATAAATTTTATATTTGCCCAATATTTTTGTCAAATTAATTTAAAAAAAAATACGAATCCCTTATTTTGGATTCGTAGTCATAGTCTAGCTATAAATTTCAGTATTTATTTCATATCTGTCTCCCCTATATACTGAATGAGCAACCTCGAAAATTTCGTTATTTTGATCAAAGGTTATCTGTTTAAAATGAAAGACGGGTACAGAATAGTTTATTTCAAGTAATTCTGACTCCTGAGGAGTAGGCATTCTTACCTCGATTTTTTGTTGAGCCTTTGTAATCTTTATACTGTATTCATCCTCTAAGATTCGATATAGCGATTCGTTCTCGAAGTTTCTACTTTCAAGATTATTAAACTTTTCAATCGGCAGTATTATTGTTTCAATTGCTAAAGGATACAAATCTGCCAATCTTAAACGCTTCAGCATAAGAATCTTTCCCTCAGATTTTAAATCAGCAATCATGTTTGCAGGAGGTTCTACAATTATTCTTTTCTCTAGAACCTTGGATCCGGGCAACAGTCCTCGCGCGCTCATATCTTCACTGAAGCTCTTTAAACGCCTGCCTTGTGGAATTTTAGATTCAGCTACATATGTCCCGCTGCCGTGTCGTCTTATGAGAATATATTCATTGACCAATTCTGAAATAGCTTGCCTCACCGTCATGCGACTCATTTCGAATAATTCTGCAAGTTCTCTTTCAGGTGGTAACACATCACCCGGTTTCAACTCCCCTCTTTCAATTTTTTGTATAATTTCCTTTTTCAGTTGTTTATATAAAGGGGTTTTTTTATTGTTCATGTTTCACATTCCTTTTTTTAAGATTATTCTATTGACATTATAACCATATTTTTATAATAATTAAAGAGAATTGGTATATATCAATTTATAAAGGAGGTATAAATTCGAATTATGGTGTAAATCTTTATGGATGGATATGATTCATTAGATTTAAAAAAATCAAAGGACGTAATGCATTACTTTTTAGGGTTTAATTAAATTTTGACTAAATAAACATACGGAGTGATTGATGTGAAAACAGCTATTATATTGGCTGCAGGTAAAGGAAAAAAAATGTGGCCATATAATGATTATTGGCCTAAGGCAGCATTACCAGTAGCTAACCAAGGAAATATCGTTCATCTCGTAAACCATCTTAAGAGCTTGTCTTTTGACCGGATTATTATTGTGACTAGTTATCTAGGACGCAGAATTAAATCTCTTGTTTGCGATTTTGAAGGAGTTGAAACTATTGAACTCTCGGTAACTGAGGGGACTGCAGATAGTTTAGAAAAAGTAGTGTCCCTCGTTAACGACGAACATTTGTTGATCATGTATGGAGATATCTTTATTACTCTAGAGAGATTAACTAGTTTTGTTGATGCCTATAAAAAAGAACTTAATACTGTAGATACACTCATTTTATCTAAACCTATAACAAATGAATTTGCACCTGATTGGTTTGGAATTTCCAAAGGGACCGGAAACAGCGTTCAGAATATTTATGGTCACCCTCGTCCTCATTATGTACAAGAGCGACTCATAGGCGTCTTTGCTCTAAGTACAAAAGCGCTGAAGAGAATGTTGCACCATAACCCAGGTTTCATGAAAAATGTACCGACAGGAGTTATGCCACAACACGAGATGGAATTTGAGCAAAGTCTACAATGGTTAGTAGAAGAAGGATATACGGTTTCATCCTATCCTGTCACAGATGGAGTAATTGATATAGATAAGCCTTGGCACCTAATGCAAGCTAATCAGCTGGCGCTATCGGTTATGACAAATAAACTTCAACATAATGATATTCCTGAGACTTGTAATATCCATCCGACAGCTGATATTCAAGGATGTATAAAGCTTGGAGAACATGTGGAAATAGGAAAATATGTAACGATAAAAGGAAATGCGATTATTGGAGATCATACAAAAATTGAAAATGGTGTAACTATAGAAGGAAACGTAGTAATAGGTTCTCATTGTCGCATAGAAAACTTTTGCAGGATAGGTCCTGATAGCGTCATTGGGAGTAAAAATCGCATTGGACATTGTGCAGAATTTAGCGGTATTACCTTTGATAACGTCAGTTTTATACATTTTGGTGAAGTATTCGGAATCATAGGTGAATCAACAGATATCGCTGCTGGAGTCACAGTAGGTATTACTCGTTTCGATGATCTGCCTCAAACTCAAAAGGTGAATGGTAGAAGAGAAATTCCTGAGAAATTTGGAAATGCTGTTTATTTTGGCGACTTTACTCGGACCGGTATTTTGAGTCTATATATGCCGGGAACTAAAGTAGGCAGTAATTGCGTTATCGGATCAGGTGTTGCAGTGGAGAAAGATATACCATCTAAGACGTTATTGTATGCCCAACAAACTCTAATTGAAAAAGGATGGGACACTCATCGTTATGGATGGTAAAGCTTAAAAGCTATCATAGTAATAAATTCAAAAATAAAAACTTTTAATGGAGGAAGAACAATGGGATCATTATTTGCGGATTATAGTAAATTCTTTAACAATATTTTAATGGAAGTTCAAGAAACACAAGAAGAAGCCATTATAGAAGGTGCTAACCTCATCTCACAAGCTGTTAAGTCGGGTGGAAGATTTTATGTATTCGGTTCTGGGCACTCTCATATGATTGCCGAAGAGATTTATAATCGTGCAGGTGGACTTGCCTTAGTCACAGCTATTTTACCTCCAGAGTTAATGTTGCATGAACGCCCAAATAAAAGCACCTATCTTGAAAGAATCGAAGGACTTGCGAAGTCGTACTTAAATTTACATGAAGTATCAGACAAAGATGTAATTATGATTGTATCAAACTCAGGAAGAAATACTGTACCCGTTGAAATGGCTATAGAGGCAAGGAAAAAGGGAGCAAAGGTCATTGCTATGACGAGCATTAAACATTCTCAAAGTGTAACTTCAAGACACCAGAGCGGAAAAAAACTTTATGAACTTGCTGATGTAGTACTCGATAATGGCGCTGTTATCGGTGATGCTGGTTTCCGGATCTCAAACTCTGACATTTATTCTGGAGCTACTTCAGATGCCGTTGGATGCTTCCTTGCTCAAGCTCTCATCGTTGAATCTCTACAGCTTTTAATAGAAGCTGGTATTACCCCTCCAGTATTTAAGAGTTCAAATGTAGATGGGGCTGATCAATTTAATGATGAGATATTTTCAAATTATGTGAAATGGTAAGTAATCCATAATTTGTGTTTCCTTATTACGCTTTTAAAAATAAACCAAGAAAAGGAAGAGAGTGCCAAAAGTCTGACTTTTGAGCACTCTCTCTTATTACTTTTCCCTCTCATTACAGCAAACCAAAAATCCCAAAGCTTGAAGTCTTTTGAATCCTTTCTGAAAAGATTGAAACCAGCTTCCGATATATCTTTATAGTCATTATTCTCAATCAAATTTAAAGCCTCTTCAATAATAAAAAGTACAACTTCTAAACTTTTCTGAACTTGTTTGTAGTTCCCCACTTACAGGTATACCTAATCACCACATATTAAAGATATTTTTTCTGAATTACTGCATCTTTAATTGCCTCTTTGGTTTCTACAATACCATCAGGCAATTCCCAACCTCTTCTGGGCTCCTTCTTTTACAAAACCAATTCTTTCTTCAAAAAACTGCCAAGAAAGCACAATAAGCCTTATTTCATTGAATGGCTCTTCGGAATATACTGAAGTTTTTTACAACAACAGCATAAATAAGAAATCAAATTACTGTAACAAAAACAACCAGTTTTGCTACGGGTGGTAGTGGCATACTTTTAGACTATCTAACTCGTATAAAATAATTAAGAATGTTAGCGGGACAATCAATAACAAGGTGAATAGTGGAACAAAAAAGCTTTTTACCACCGCTGGCATTACCTTTTACTAACCATTTTTTTACTTTTTCCGCAAAATAGGTTGCTAAGATAATCGGAATAACACTAGATGTATAAGTCATTAGAACAACGGGAATCCCTAAAAATTCGATTTGAATTGGTGATTCTAATCGTGTTCCTTGAAAAACTGTCATAATTGGATCAAGCGCTTTGATATCCACAAGAGTTGGGTGTACCAAAGCTGTAGCGATAGCCATCCCTAACATTGGTGTTCCGCCAAACTTTTTCATTGCCGTATAACCTAAGAAGATTGGCAAAAATACGAAGAAACCATCGCCTATCGCATTTTAATAAGGCATAGATTCCATAGGTAGACTCCACTGTGCCTGTCTGAGCATTTACTAGTACATTACTGATCCACCCAAATGCCACAAATAATGCATTAAAACCTTTGATAATACCTGTGGCAGCTAGCAAACCTAAAACTGGGGAGAAAATATTTGAAATAATATCAATAAAGCGATTGAGAAGTTGTCGTTTGTGAATAACGATCAGATAGTTTCTTTTTATGTGACTGAAACACTTCTTCTAGTGGAATATTGTACTTGTTGGCAATTACTATTAAATTACCCAGCACATCACCTAGTTCTTCCGTTAACTCCTGTTTATTTTCCTCATATGAGCCTACTACTTCATCTGGCCTGTCTCTACCAATTTCAAGAGCTCTTATAGCGCGTGCTACCTCACCTGTTTCTTCTGCTAAAAAGCCAATTCGAATAAATATGTCTAGATCAGACCAGCCTCTGCCTTCATAATAATCCTTTACCCATTGCTGAAATTCCGTTACATTCATACTCATCTAACCTCCAATTCAATTATAAGTTTATCAAAAATAATGAAAATTTTTTATGGTTTTAATAGGATATTTTCTAGGAGAATTCATTATTTTAAAAGGAATTACAAAAATAAATAAGATTCCTTTTTATTAAAAATTTATAATTTCGCTTATCCATTTTTGAACCATTTTTTCTCTATATTCGTAGTTGGGTATTTTATCAAGCGATATTTTAAACGACTGAAAATTTTCAGGTAAATGATAAACCTTTCTTCTTAATTTCTCATTATCAGTTGATTCATCATCTATTAGTATAATTTCTTTATTGTCAATTGTAACGAACGATCGTGCAGTATATTCTATATTATTAATATGTATATAGTAATGTCCTCTGTGATTCGGCCTGCAATATAGATGACATCCATTAAACTTTGTAAATTCTTCTTTAAATCTTTCAAACTGCTTATCTATTATATAAAACTCTTCTAGATAATATAGGTTTTCTATATGTTTATCTTTATTAATGTCAAAAGTATCTATGATTAATTTTACATCTGGATTCTTAGGAATATTTTTGTTGATTTTATCATATCCAAGGTTCCTAAATGGCATTAACATTTCTTTGACTAAAGTATCTATTCTTTCATGTTCTAAGTCAGAACCATAGTTCAATAAAAAAATGGTTTTCAACTATTTAAGCCCCCATTTCATTTGTATTGGTTACATAACTTTAATGTTTGCTTGCTTACATATATTACTGACTGATTGCATTTACTTTAGCTATATATACTGCAAAATTACTATTTTATTTAAAGGTATAATTTCATTCTGAATGGTATTGAGTGTAAAACCAAGTGTATATTCTTTCACAAGTAGTCAGCTGTATTTCAAAAAGCATTTAGAATAAAATGGGAATCAATAGAACAAAAGGAAAGCAGAAGCCCCCCCTGCTTTCTTACTCATTCACTCAAAATATCGTAAACAGGGGAATTTGGTTTCAAGTCAAAGTCATGGTTTAAGGGATTCTTATATTTTGGATCAATATACATGGATTGCTTATCACTGTTGGAGGCTTCTTTAAAATCTATAAAATCTGTATATTCTTCTCCTTTCCAGATCCATCTTCCCTGTTTGTTCTCTTCTTTATGATAAATATTTTTCACTAGTCGATTATCTACATTTTTTTGAAATTCATTAACGATAAATAACTGTGAAGAACTAGTTGTCATGATATTTTGTTGGATGGTATTCTTTTTGGTATCATATTGCAGAAGCAGCTGTCCCCCCTCTAACCCCTTTGTATCATTTTGATAGAGAATATTTTTTGCAATAATAGTGTTGGTAGTACCGCCACGCTCTTCGTCATATCCCCCAATAGATATACCGGTATAAACATTTTCATAAACTATGTTGTGGGTAATCTCAATATTATCTGCATACTTCTTTCGATGCTCAGATGTTGCCTCAATCCCAAGGTCATTAAGATAAATCGTATTAGCTTTCACTTTTATATTTTTGCCGCCATCTACATATATCCCCGCTGCACTATAATCATCTCCATAAGCGGGATTACCAAATGAAGAATTATTATATACTATATTATTTCTGATCATTCCATTACGGGTGAAGTCATCCTTTTTTCCCGTGCCTTCGTATCCAATTAGATCAATGCCAATATTATCATTATTACGAACTGTATTCCCTTCAATGATAAATCCGTCTATATTACCATTTAAGACAAGTGCTTCACTTGCTCCAAGCTTTAAATCTTGGACCACATTATTGCGAATGACAATATTCTTAATTCCCTCTGTTCCATAAACTGCTATTCCGTGTGCATTCCCATCCTCGTTCATGGTGCTGATTTTTCTTACTACATTGTTCTCTATCACAATATGACTGCTTGACCCTGCTATATATATTCCCATGACTGTTTCATCAGCAAGACTAGTAGATAGGTCTTCCATTATTAATCCTTTAATAGAAACATAATTTTTATTCTGAATGGTTATTAGAGATGTCTCCTCTTCTTTTTCTGCCTTCTCCACACCGCTAATTATTACTTCCTCTTGGTCATAGGCTTGAAAGACAATCGGAAGTTCTTTTTTTCCACTATGTTTAACCGTGAGCGGTTCTTTGTAAATACCCTCACGTATATAAACAGTTGTTCCTGCTACCGCTTTATCTGTCGCCTTTTTTAATGTTTGAAAGGGATGTTCCTTACTTCCATCATTTCGATCATTTCCTGTTGGAGAAACATAAATGGATTGGTTTCCAGTTTCTTGCTCTTGGTTTATTTTGGGTTCTGTCTCTCTATCCTCTGTTTTTCCTCTCCAATCGATAAACCCATAAATTATGACAACAAGTATTACAATCGCAATTAAGATTACTACTTCTTTTTTCAAATTATTATCCCCTCATCTAATTTATTTTTAATTAATGGTACTCTAGCAGTTATTATACTGCAAGACTTGCCTACCGAAGCACATTCTACTTTTAGAAAATCACAGCAAAAAATAATCCCCTATCTATTAGAAAATAGATAGGGGATTATTTACAAAGAACTATTAGTACAATTTTTGTATAGCCTGATGCCTACTTAAAACTATTTAGAAATTTACTCGCCTCACTGTTAAATTTCCACGTTACCCCGTACTTATCCACTACCATTCCGAAACTTGCTGACCATGGTGTAGAAGCTAACGGCATGATTACAGTACCATCTTCTGCAAGCTTTTCAAATATTTGCTGATTCCTATTTTGATCTGCATCAATAATACTGATTAAGACGGTATTCCCTTTTACGATTTCGCCCGTTATAACTTGCATAAAAGGCAGGACGTCAGAAATCATTAGAATATTCCCTGAAAACTCAATACGAGATTCCATAATCATGTTTTGCTCTTCTTCCGTTAATGGAGCATTAGGATCTTGACCAAAAGCGCCAAATCTCACCTTTTTTACATTTGTTGCATGTAATGCCTTTTCATAGAAGTCTATCGCTTCTTCTGCTTTTCCATCGAATTGTAAATAACCTATTGCTTTCATATTTAATTCCTCCTTTTTATATTTAAAGTATAATAGGACATAAGCGACAACTATATGTCGTATATAGGAGGAGAAAATGAAAAAAATTGAGCGACTTATATCAATAGTAATGATCTTATTACAAAAAGAAGTTGTTTCCGCATCAGAATTTAGTCGACTTTTTCATGTAACGAAACGAACGATTCAACGTGATATGGAAGCATTAAGCTATGCAAACATCCCTATTTATGCGAAATATGGTGCTGAAGGTGGATATGCACTAATGGATGAGTATAAATTCGATAAACGATTACTAAATCAGAAGGATATTGAAAATATACTCATAGCTTTAGGTGGTTTTGAGCAGCTGATTACAAATCAAGAAATTCAAACGACTATTCTAAAAATCAAAGGAATGACCAGTGCAAATATATCTCCAAAATTAGATGTAACTTTTTATGATTGGAAAGGAAGAAGTCAAATAGATGAAGATGTTTTATTAATAAAACAAGCAATGGAAAATAACTGGTTAGTAAAATTTGAGTATGTAGATTCAATAGGAAATATAACTTCCAGAGTTGTAGAACCTTATAAGATGCATTTGCGAGAAATGCATTGGTACCTTTTTGGTTATAGTTTAGAACGGGAAGATTATCGAACCTTTAAATTGACGAGGATGACTAATATCAACAAAGGCGGTTTTTTTATACCGAGAACTGATAAGGTATTGGAAGCAGAAAAGCAGCATAATGAACAACAAGATTTAGTTAATGTACAGCTATTGATAGACGTTTCAGTCAGAGATCAATTTATCGAGAGATATGGCAAGAACGCTGTTAACAAGAGGAATTCAGAAAGTTATCTTGCCACTATTGAATTGCCTATGAATCCATTTGCCTACCAGTTTTTAGCGGGATTCGGTAATAAGGTGAAAATTATAAAGCCTAAAGCTTTTATTGCTGAATACTTAAAATTTTTGGAGGATACAGTGAAGCTTTATAAGTAAAGTTGATGTTAACCATCATTTTCAGTTCCTTAATAATTGCTTAAAAAAACTGGATCAATACTTTTATTATTATTGATGATTAAGTTTAACGGAAAAAAACTCCAATAAGTCATAAAATCCTTTAGAAAAGGGGAATCCAGAGCCTTCCCTCTGATTCCCTTCTCCCCCTCACAAGCGTTGCAATCGAAGTTCCTGGATAAACGCATCGTAATCAATTTCTAATGTTTCACAATTGGCTTTTACTTCTTCAAAGAAGTCGAATTCTCCATCTGCTGGGCGGTCACGGTTTTCGTAGTAAAAGTTGATTAGGTGGTATAGTTTTATAAAAGAATCTAGCTTCTCTTTTTTATTCATTTTTCCCGCTCTCCTCCTGTTTTTCGATACTGTCTTTTTATCTACAAAACTTTAATAGAAGCAATCACAAATCACCTATGCTCCTAAGCTGGAAAGAAGAACCGTCCCTCTCATTCCCTCCTGGCACCACGATTCTTCCAATTGGTTGACTGATAATTTGGCCGTTTTCCATTACTTTTGTTCCGCGGACAATGGTGGCGACTGGCATTCCTGTAATAGGAGTTAGGTCGTATGCTGTTACCTTGCTTTTACTGTGGAGCTCTTCTCTTTTAATAGTATGTTTTTTCTTCATATCTACTATGGTAATATCTGCATCGGTTCCTACTTGTAATGATCCTTTTTGCGGATAGATTCCATATTGCCTTGCTGGGTTTTCGGAAAGGAGTTTACAGGCATCGACTAAAGAGATTTTCTCTTCACTTACTGCGTTTAATAGTAGCGGTGCTAATGTTTCAACCCCACACATTCCAGCAGGAATATCCCATAAGCTGCCATCCTTTTCTTCCTCGGTATGAGGAGCATGGTCGGAGCAGACAACCGTTACGGTACCATCTTGAATCCCTCTCCACAGCTCTTCCTGATCCTTTTTATATTTAATAGGCGGATATACCTTCATCTGCGGGCCAACTCTTGCATAATCCTCATTGAATAAAAAGAGATAATGCGGACATGTTTCTGATGTAATATTTGTATAGCCATCTGCTTGCGCTTGTCTTATTAACTTTACCCCTTCTCCTGTACTTACATGAAGAATATGCAGTCTAGTGCCAAGACTTTTCGCCAATGCAATCCCAGATTGAATGGTCATTTCCTCTGCTAAGTTCGGGCGTCCTTGCAGAAGTGCCTCATAATCTCTTTTCCCGGAAGCTTCTACTTCCTCTGTCAGCCGTTGAATTATTTGATTATTTTCCGCATGAATAGCAAGAATTTGTCCCGTTTTTTGAACTTCTCGGAAAATACTATAGACCTCTCCATCTGAAAGCGGCGGAATGACGCCTTCGTCTCCATCCTTATAGTTATACATCAACTGATAAGTCTCTTTATTAATGGCATAGCCCCAGAAAAACTTAAAGCCAATAACCCCAGCATGATGCAGTGGAACGATATCCTCTCGGTTAGCATCCCCTAAGCAAATTCCCCATATAGCGAAATCCACATGTGCTTTAGCCGTGAGATTTTTCTTTTGTTTCTCAAAATTTTCGACATTATTAATAGGAGGATTAGTGTTCGGCATTTCAAACACAGTCGTAATCCCACCTGCCGCTGCAGCTTGGGTGCTATAATAAAAATCTTCTTTATACGTTGGACCTGGATCCCTTGAATGTATATGGGTATCCATAAAGCCCGGACACACATATAACCCTTCTCCATCTGATACCTCTACCACTTCTCCCGCTAATTCATCCTGAGTGATGGCCGCAATCTTTCCATCTTTAATATAGAGATGCCCTTTTTCAAATCCATTTCCGGTATATAAATAGCCGTTTTTAATAACATGATCCCACAACATACTCTCCACTCCTTTTTTATATGAAAAAATCGATTTATCAACCAATGCGGCGAAGATATCAGCCAAACTTTGGGAGGCATCAGCCAAAATGGCATGCTTATCAGCCAAACCTTGAGAGGTATCAGCCAAAACGCCTTGCTTATCAGCCAAACCTTGGGAGGTATCAGCCAAAACGCCTTGCTTATCAGCCAAACCTTGGGAGGTATCAGCCAAAATGGCATGCTTATCAGCCAAACCTTGGGAGGTATCAGCCAAAACGCCTTGCTTATCAGCCAAACCTTGAGAGGTATCAGCCAAAACGCCTTGCTTATCAGCCAAACCTTGGGAGGTATCAGCCAAAACGCCTTGCTTATCAGCCAAACACCCCTACATCCGACTACCGAACCACCACTCCACCAATAATCTCTTGTATATCCTTTATTCCATGTGCCTGCATATAGGCTTCCATTTCGTCGCGGATCGTTATCATTGCTTCTGGATCGACAAAGGAAGCTGTGCCAATTTGTACAGCGGACGCACCGGCGAGCATTAATTCGATGGCATCCTCTCCATTCATGACGCCTCCGCATCCTATAATCGGAAGGGAAGTTGCCTGATACACTTGGTAAACCATTCTGACAACGAGGGGCAAAATAGCTGGGCCGGAATAGCCGCCCATTACATTGCTGATCTTCGGTTTTCTAGTATGAACATCAATAGACATAGCCAAAAATGTGTTGGAAACTGTTAAAATATCGGCGCCGGCTGCTTCACAAGCTTTGGCAATCTCCACAATACTTGTTACATTAGGAGATAACTTCGGAATGAGCGGCTTATTTGTCGTCTTTCGTACCTTGCTTACTAATTCATGCGAGATGGATGGATCCATGCCAAACGCCATCCCATTATTTTTCAAATTGGGACAGGAAATATTTAATTCAATGGCATCCACCTCGTCCATAGCACCGAGCTCTGCGCTAACCTCCACAAATTCCTCGATGCTGTCTGCTGACACACTAGGGATAAGAGGAGTCGAAAAAGCTGCATAAAAGGGGATTGTCTTTTCTTTAAAATACGTTAATCCCTCACTTTGAATCCCAATCGAATTAATCATGCCACCAGCCTTTGTTTCACAAATACGAGGGGTAGAGTTGCCTGTTCGCCGATTTTTGGTAATGCTTTTGGGAATAATGGCCCCAATCTGATTAATATCAATATAATTAGTCATTTGTTCCGCAAATGTTCCAGACGCTGGCATAACCGGATTTTTCAAATGAAGATTGCCTAATGTTACTTCCAAGCCACTCATGCAAATACCACCTTTTCTAATGGAAAGACTGGTCCTTCCATACAAATCCGGACCGGTCGGATGCGTTCCTCTTCTTCAATCTGACAGACACATCCATAGCAAGAACCAATCCCGCATCCCATATTTTCTTCCAAGGCGATTTCCGCAAAAAGCCGATGTTCATATGCTAATTCCTTCATTAATTTAGATAGTCTTCTTGATCCACATGTATAGATACTATCTATCTTTTTTTCACTTATCCATGTTTCTGCTAAAAGTTTTACACAACTAGGATCACTCGTTCCAGCTTCATCATTTACAAACACAGCCTCCACACCAGCTGCCTTTAACTCCGCTTCCACTAAATAATCTTCTTTTGTTCTAGCACTGACAATCGCAAAACACGAAGCATTCTTACTTTTCAGCTTGAAAGCAAGAGCGGAAAGGGTGGCAATTCCTACACCTCTAGCAACAATAAGAATATTTTCACTTCCTTCCGCTATACTGAATCCCTTCCCTAATGGACCAAGTATATCCAGCGTCTCTTCCGACTTTCGCTCCGCTAAAGCCTTCGTCCCAACCCCTTTTACTAAATAAAGAAACTCCAATGTGCTTTCTGCTTCATTGATGCGAAAAATACTAAGTGGTCTGCGTAACAAGGGCTTAGGTCCTTCACAGCATTTGATATGAAAAAATTGACCCGCTTGAACTGGGAATAGCTGCTGATTGGGAACTTTTACTTTTAAATGAAAATATCGCTTGCTTACTTGCTTGTTAAATATTATTTCTGCTTTCACTGCCATCCTTTTTCTCTCCTTTCTTTAATTAATACACTGCTATTGCCTGCTGTAATACAGCTGCCTCTAACACATCAATACCGATTAAAATATCGTCTAAATCGGTATGTTCATCTGGATGATGACTAATTCCGTTTAAGGACGGAATAAAGATTAACCCAACCGGACCGAAGGAAGTCATATTCATGGCATCATGCCCAGCGCCACTTTGCATCCATTGATAAGGAAGCTTTTTTTCCAGACAAATTTTTTCTATTTGAAGAGTAAGCTCTTTCGATAACTGAACAGGCTCTTCCTTGCTAATCTCCTGTGAAGTTATCGTTAAACCTCGTCTTTCCTGAACATCCTCCATTTTTTTTAAAAGAGCGGTGAGTACTTTATTTCTAGAGGCAGTCGAAGTGGAGCGAATATCGACTTTCATTTCGACTGTACCTGGCACCACATTCATCGCCCCCATTAGAATGGAAAGCACCCCGATTGTGGCGACGGTCCCGTTATGCTGTTCTTCTTTCGCTGCTTCTTCTAAAGCGAGCGCTAGTTCACTTGCCCCAAGCAATGCATCCTTGCGCATATTCATCGGTGTTGTCCCAGAATGAGAAGCAGCGCCTTTTACTTCAATAATGAAGCGGACGGGTGCGGCAATCCCTGTTACAATCCCAATTTTCTTATTGGTATTCATCAGAATCGGACCTTGCTCAATATGTAATTCAAAGAATGCTTGAAAACGTTCTGTCGCTCTGCTTGCCAAATCCAATTGATCAAATCGCAAGGCACAAAGGGAAAGAGCTTTTTCAAAGGTAATTCCATCCTTATCCTTCAGATGTTGATACTTCTCCTTTTGCAGTGTTCCTGCCATCGCCTTGCTGCCAACCGTTGATACTCCGAATCGAGACGATTCTTCACAGGCGAAAGAAATAATTTCAATCGGATGTTCCGTTTCCAGATTTTGTTCATTGAGGCGTTTTATCACTTCTAAACCTGCTGTAACTCCTACTACGCCATCGTATTTACCGCCTTGGTAAACGGTATCTAGATGGGATCCTATGACAACTGGCGGAAGATCTTTGTGCTTTCCTTCTCTTCTCGCAATAATATTGCCGCAATAATCCATTCTAATTTCTAGGCCCTCATTTTTGCACAAACGCATAAAAGCATGACTGCATGCCTGCTCCTCATTTGTAAAGGCCACTCTGGTGATTCCTTTCGTTCCCGAATTATATTGATTCATATTATTCAACAGTTCTTCGTATCTTCTTTTTCGATCCATCTTTCTATCTCCTTGATTATGGGCCATGGAGCTCCGCCCTTCTCTTTATAAGCGAATAGAACTTAATAGATGCATAGATTTCATATGTTCACTTGCCTCTTTGGCCACTTCTTTTATTTGTTTCACTAATGTTGCTTGCTGCATCGCAATATAGTCACTTTCGCCAACAATGCTGATGCTGACATTCGTTTTTTTATCATCATAAAATATTGGCGCGGAAATAGCAGATACCCCCATTTCCAATTCTTCAATGCAAAATGCTAGTTGGGAATGATAGATTTCTTTTAATTCTTTTTTGATGTCGAGAGGATTTGTTTTCGTATAGGGGGTGGTAGCTTCAAAGGGTGTCTCATGCACCATTCTCTCAACTATCGCTTCCTCTTGATACGCCAAAATTACTTTTGCTGCCGCGGCACTATGAATTGGCATCCGCTGTCCCACATGAACAAAATATTTATTGCGCAGATCTGATGGCTGATGGGTGTAGACACAATAGACATCGCCTCCATGATAACGACAAATGAAGGTATAGAGATTAGTCTCAATAGATAATTTTTCCCCATATCTGCCCAGTAGTTTAATCGGATCCTGCAACCTTAAAAACTGACTGCCCCACAGCATCGTTTTCGGTCCTAGATAATATTGTTTAGTCGTTTTATCTTGGACAACAAGCTGATGTTCACACATACTTGTAAGCATTCGATGAATCGTACCCTTACTTAAATCCGTCTCTCTCGCAAGTTCACTGACACCCATCCCTATATTGGCATTAGAGGAGAGGCAGTCCATTACATCTGTAAAACGATTTAACCATTCCAAGCCATGTCTCCCCTTTTAAAATAAGTTTCTCTGAGCGGAACAATGTTCCATTTTTTTAAAATTAGAGAAGGTGTCATCAAAACATCCTTCTCTCTTAAAATATAGATTGTAACCTTAATTCTTAAACAATCTCTTTATCCTTTGATTCTGGAATTAAAAAGATAAATGCTAATGCAGATAAAATGTAAACACCGGACAATAAGCTAAGTGCATAGCTTAAAGAATGATTAAGAGAAATATAACCAATAATAAATGGCGCAAATCCCGCGATTGCTCTCCCTACATTAAAAATAATGTTTTCTGCAGTGGAACGGACTTCTGTATTATAATGCTCTGCTAGCAGGGCTCCATATCCACCCATCATCCCATTTACAAAGAATCCTAATACGCCGCCAAGAAGCAATAAAGCTGCTGTCGATGTTACTTGGAAATAGACCCAAACAATAATTGCCGCCGCAATCAGGAAAGTGATATACGATGGTCTGCGTCCAATTTTGTCTGCCAAATAACCAAAGATTAAAATCCCTAATATCATCCCGACAATCGTTGTTACCGTCCATAAAGTTGTTTTATTAAAATTGTAACCTAGTTCCGAAGCAAGCATCGTCGGCATCCACGTCATAATGCCATAAAAGCCAAAGTTTTGAACACTTGTGGCGATAATTAAGCCAATCGTTATCTTCGTTGTTTCCTTTGAAGCAAATAATTGTCCAATGGCAATCTTATTTTTATTTTCTTCTTTAAGTTTTGTCCAAATCTCTGGTTCCTTTAAATTTTTGCGGGACCAAAAAGCAAAAATCGCTGGTACTACCCCTGCAAGGAATACACCATGCCACCCGAATTTCGGTGCAATAAACAATACCGTTAAAGTTGCAAGAACAATCCCTAACTGAAATCCGACCGCTACAACAGATGTAGCACGAGAGCGATATTTCTTCGGCCAAGTCTCACTGACAAGCGTCATCCCAATTCCAAATTCGCCCCCAAGCCCTAAACCAGCTAAAAAGCGGAAGATCGCAAATGTTTCTAAATTAGGAGCTAAAGCACATAAACCTGTAAAAACAGAAAATATTAAAATAGTCCAAGTAAACACCCGTACTCGCCCAAATTTATCCGCCATTACTCCAAATACAATTCCACCAATTACAGCTCCAAGCAATGTAATGGTAGAAAGGCTTCCCGCCTGCGCTTGATTAATGCCAAAAAAAGCAATAATGAGCGGCAGCGTATAAGCCAAAATCATCATATCTAGCCCATCCATGGCATATCCAACCGTTGAAGACCATAGCGTTTTCCATTGATAACCCGTTATCTTCTTTTCCGGTACCTCTGAATTTTCATATGCTTTTATATTCACTGAATAACTCCTCCCCTTAACTTAAATATGATCCCTTCTATTCTGTCATCTCTCTATCAAAACCTGCTCCTCTCCTAAAATAATCTTTATATGTCCTTCTAACCGCATTGTTTCACTGAACGGAACGATGTTTCAAAATGAAGTAGCATAAACGTATAATACTATTAACTTTTTTGGAAATCTATCATATTGTCAGAAAATATGACAATATTTTTTATTTTCAGATATTATAACATAGTATGAGTCATGCAAAAATATCCTCATCTGGAATGGGGATGAGGGAGGAAGGATTATTATGAATACTGTAATAGTTTGGTTATCTGCCTTGTCCACTTTACCAAAGACTGTCTATGAACTATTAATCTAAGGCTAATCCCTGAGTCTGTTCCCATGTTTGAATGAATCATTCCATTGTCAAAGTGAATATAAAATGTATAAAGATTTTCCTCCATCTTTTGATAGCTAAATGAAATGTCGGGTTCAATGGCTGAAATTTCTCCAGAAAGATGGAGATTTTCCAATTGAGACAGCGCTGTTTCTATACCAGGGTTAGACCAAGTTACCTCATGAGAAAATGTTCCCGAGCCAAAGTCAAATGTGAATCTTAATCGTAATTGAGGAAAGCCTTCTTCTAAATTATGTATATCGATTACTTCTGTTTTTAGTTTTGTCTTACTATATTCAAATCCCTCATCTTTTAGGGAAAACATGATGAGTCCCCTCCCTTTCCTAGTTAATATTATCTTACCATTTTCTTTAGAGGTAGGAGCTGTCGTTTAGTAAACCATCGAAATGCTGTAATAATGAACTATTAATCGAGAAAGCTCTCGGTTTCAAAGTAGTTCCCACAAGCAAAAGCACCTTCCACGCGGGAAGGTGCAGATCCTGTCTCTATTTCACTTTTATCTCTCTTTTTTTACTCTTATTTCCCGCTTTATCTTGTGCATAAATAGTTAAAACGGTATGCTTTTTTTGTTTTTTTATAGTAATTTTATAGGTACCATTTTTTCCAGCTACACTTTTCCCTAGCTTGCTTTTTCCTTTATAGACATATACGGTTGCATTTTTTTCTGCTTTTCCAGATATGCTAGTAGATTTCGTTGTAACGGTGCTTGCAGTCGGCTTGGCTGGGGCCGTCTTATCCGCTACTTTTACCACTACCTCTTTACTTTTATTTTTTGCTGCATCTTCTGCATAGACTGTTAGCTTAGTGCCTGCCTTTTGCTTCGCAATTTTCACTTTAAACGTCCCTTTTGCATCCGCTGCTGCTTTCCCTAATGTCTTGCTGCCTGCTTTTACGGATATTGTTGCTTTTGCTTCTGTTTTACCTGTTACCGCTGTTGCCGAATCGCTTACACTATTTACTTTTGATAAAGAAGGAGCCGTTTTGTCTACTACTTTTACCACTACTTCTTTACTCTTATTTTTCGCTGCATCTTCTGCATAGACTGTTAGCTTAGTGCCTGCCTTTTGCTTCGCAATTTTCACTTTAAACGTCCCTTTTGCATCCGCTGCTGCTTTCCCTAATGTCTTGCTGCCTGCTTTTACGGTTACTGTTGCTTTTGCTTCTGTTTTACCTGTTACCGCTGTTGCCGAATCGCTTACGCTATTTACTTTTGATAAAGAAGGAGCCGTTTTGTCTACTACTTTTACCACTACTTCTTTACTTTTATTTTTCACTGCATCTTCTGCATAGACTGTTAGCTTAGTGCCTGCCTTTTGCTTCGCAATTTTCACTTTAAACGTCCCTTTTGCATCCGCTGCTGCTTTCCCTAATGTCTTGCTGCCTGCTTTTACGGTTACTGTTGCTTTTGCTTCTGTTTTACCTGTTACCGCTGTTGCAGAGTCGCTTACGCTATTTACTTTTGATAAAGAAGGAGCCGTTTTGTCTACTACTTTTACCACTACTTCTTTACTTTTATTTTTCACTGCATCTTCTGCATAGACTGTTAGCTTAGTGCCAAGCTTTTGTTTAGCAATCTTTACTTGGAAAGCACCCTTTGTATCTGCTGTCGCTTTTCCTAAAATTTTGCTGCCTGCTTTTACGGTTACTATTGCTTTTGCTTCTGTTATCCCTGTTACCGAGGTCGCCGTATCACCAACAGGATTAACCTTCGAAATAACAGGAGCCGTTTTGTCTACTACTTTTACTACTACTTCTTTACTTTTATTTTTCGCCGCATCTTCTGCATAGATTATTAGCTGCGTACCCGCCTTTTGTTTAACAATCTTTACTTGGAAAGCACCTTTTTCATCAGCCATTGCTTGCCCTAATATTGTGGAACCAGCTTTCACCGTAACTTTTGCCTTCGCCTCTACTGTACCTGTAACAACTGTTGCAGAATCACTGACACTATTCACCTTTGGTAATGGTGGGGCCGTTTTGTCCTTGACTGTAACGGTTGTCTCTTCACTCTTCACTCCATTTCTCTCTGCGTAAACAACTAGCTTGGTGCCTGCTGCTTGGCGCGGGATAGAAACAGCAAAGGAACCATTAGAATCGGAATAGCCCGTTGCTAATACCGATTTATTTTTCGCGATGACTATGGCAGTATTCTTATCCGCCTTGCCTCTCACTACAAGATCAGAATCTCCTATTTCAGTTACACTAGGTGTTGCAGGTTTCACAATCGCTGCATCTTTCTTTGTTAAAAGAGTATACGTAATGTTTTGCCCCTTACTTGCCGGTACCGTAAATTCCTTTTCAGATTGAATCGCTTTAACGATTGCTCCGCCACCCTGTAAGTATGTGTAATTGCCGTTGTATAGCTTTTCTTTAATTGAATCAAATGAGGCATTTCCTTTAAAGCCATAAGGACCTGAATCTTCTTTTAATGTGAGTGCTCCTCTAAAGTTTGTCATCAATTGGCCAAATGTAATGTTAGAAGTATATTTTTGCATGACTTCTTCTATAGCAAGATAATTTGAGTTCTTATTGTTAATGATTTGCTTAAAAATCTGATTTCCTTGTCCTGCTTGCTCTTTCACATATTGCATAAATAAATAAGATAAGGAATAGTTGGCTAACGTATCGCCATAATAATCCCAATAGATTAGGGAGTGTCCATTTGTTATGCTTGAAGCACTGTTATAATAATCAATTCTGCTTTGAAGTGCTTCTCCTAGATAGATTTGCTCGGCAGCCATCGCTAATCCCTCATCCATCCAGACATCCATACTAGTCTCGCCTTGAACAAATACTTTTTGATTATAGTTAATCATATGCTCAAATTCATGGGCAAGAGTAGAATAGGCCGCAGACACATCTTTTGACGAATACATTCCCATGAGCGGATAGGTATCGATATAAAAGATTTCTGAGCGATTGGATGTAGAGTAAGCATACAGATCTTGCGGTGAAAAGTATCCTGCAACATAACCGCCGCTGCCACTAAAGCCATCCTGTATATCATAGGTAAAAATATTTACCTTTCCATCCCCATCCACATCTGATTCATTTCCAAAATTCGTGACATCTGATGTATAAATTTTATCATCGAATTCTTTCCCTAATTGTTCCGCCTGCTGTTTAGAAAGCTGGTTATTATGAACCCAGACATTCGCATGTTTCCCACTGTAAAGCAGGCTTGCAGTTAACTGATAATCTTGATTTGTTTCTACATTTGTTACCCAAAAGCTCTTATTTGCCCCAACCTGATAGCTTTTTTGAATGGAGCGCATATTTTTGTTGAGCTTTCTACTATCACTTGTTTCTGGATCAAACGGTTTTACAAAGTCCAGTTTGTAAGCATCTTGATCCATCTTCTTATTAAAGCTATACTCCTCATTGTTTATTTGAAAATAACCAGTAGATTCATAGTTATTTTCATCAGGGGATTCATTACTAATTAACTCAAAGTAACGACCATCGGGCGGTTCTGAGGCCCCATTATAAAAAGGATTCACTACTTTGAAATAAGTGGAATCTGAGTAATAGCTATCATCATTACTACTATATGTACCAATTCTCATATAAATATATGGATCTTCCTGATACAGTGATTTATCCAAAGTTATTCCTAAAGATACAACCCCTGAATATGATCCCAAATAGCTAGTGGAAGTACCTATATAAGCTATTTCTCCATTGTTAGCTGTGTAAAAATTCACATCCAAATAAGGGTCTTTGTAATTATCGTCGTTTTCTATCTTAAGGGAGACTTCCATTTTCGAGTCCGTATATTCGGTAGTAGAAGAATATGTAAGCAAGTGCGTGCTTCCCACACTATCAACCAACGAGTCAATAAAACTACCTTGTTTAATTAATGGATAGTCATTAGGATTCAAATAATTCTGATTCCCCTTATTATTCTTACAAAGATTCTCCTGCTTAGTAATGCTTGTTTGAATCTGTCCATTCTTTAAAGATGATTGCTGCATTTCATTACTGTTTGCTAAAACATTTGATGATAAACCAAAAGCTAATAGCAACGCCATAAAAATAGATATTATCTTTCTACTTTTTTTCATCATTTTCCCCTCCGTTGCTATCATACTATATTTACCTATTTCCTTCTATATATTAGGAATATAATCCATATTTTTCTATATTTATAGTAATAAAGATTCTATTTATTTAATCAAAAGCAGAAAAAGAGCCTCCATATGATTGGAAACTCCTTCAATGCATAGTTTTGTACTTCTCAGATGGACAAAATTGATAGAATGTCTTTTTGTGGTGCCTGTCACCATTAAAAGAAGAAAAGGAAGCAGTAAGATCCCCTTCTGCTTCCTTTTCTTCTTTTAAATCAACCAGGTTATAAAGATTGGTAATGTAATTAATGATAATATAGTGCTTATCACAAAAGATGATGCTGTTTCCGTTGTTAATGAATCAAATCTAGTTGAAATCATCGCTGCAACGGCTGATCCTGGAAATGCTACTAATAAAATAGCTTTTACGGTATCGGCATGGCTTAACCCTACTAGATGAGCGACCAATATCATAAATAATGGAAGCACTATTACTTTTAATAGCGAAATACCAAAAGCAACTCCTTGGAAATTAATTTTGCGTATACCTACGGTTACCCCTACCGCAAATAAAGCAACGCCAGACGTTACGGAGCCAATTTGATTAAGCGCACTTTGTATTATTTCTGGTGAGTGAAAACCAAAGAGTGTCAATACAACTGCTAGTAATGGAATACAAGCAAGTGGTTCACTTAATCCATGCAAAATAATACCTAGTGTGCTTCCCTTCTCATCCTTTGTTTTCCCTTTATTGCTTTCTCCAATATTCCCAACAATTGTTGCTAAAGGATCTAAGATGGCATTAACTACAATTCCTGTAATCGCAATAGGAATAGCTACTTCTTGTTGTCCGAATAAACTACCAAGCACAGAAATTCCCATAAAGGCAAATGCTGGCTGCGTAGAATTTAACGAGAACATCGAAGCTTTTGTAACATCATATTTAAAAATAAACTTCATAATAACTAGTAATATGACATAAAAACCAATAATACCAAGAAACATATTTAAGAAGAACGGCCATTGATCGATTAATGTTTGCTTCGATGTGGTTGTAATTCCAATAAATAAATGCGCAGGCAGTGCAAATTTTGTTACTAATGTATTGAGACCTTTTGAGGAATCAGCATTAAATATGTTTAAATAGCCACCTAAATATCCTAAAATAATGGTAAAAAAGATGGGGATTAATACTAAAAATATATGTCCAAGAGACATGGTAGTTCACTTCACTTTCCCTTTGTTCGTTTCTAAGATGTAGGAACCGTCTTTCAGTGATTGCAAGACGATTCCATTTATTTAATTGTCTTGTTTTAATGTTATTGTTTTATAATCCGGCTTCCACATATAATCATTAAGCGCTTGTTCTAGATTCTCTATTTCCGCGTGCGCAATTCCTTCTTTGATCGCAGCTTCCGCTACTGCCATAGCTACAGCTTTAGATACCTCTTGTAATTTATCAATAGAAGGAAGAATAGATGCCCCAAGCGAGCTGCTATTAGATAAAGACGCAACGGCATTTGCAGATGCTGCAAACATTCCTTTTGAAATAATGGCAGCTTTTGCAATAATTGCTCCTAACCCTAATCCTGGAAATACAAATGCGTTATTTGATTGGCCAATTTCATATGTGACACCGTTATATTCCACGTCTTTAAATGGACTACCAGTAGCAATTAATGCTTTTCCATCTGTCCATTTAATAATGTCTTCTGGTGTAGCTTCTGCTAATGGAGTCGGATTAGACATTGGCATGATAATCGGACGTTCAACATGTTTAGCCATCTCTTTTACCACTTCTTCCGAGAAAGCACCTGCTTGTCCAGATGTACCGATAAGAATAGTCGGTTTTACTTTTCTAATCACTTCTAAAAGCGGAATAATATTTACCTCATTTCTTTCCCAATCCTCTACTTCTTTTGCAGAACGAATATATGGTTGTTGGAAAGAAACAACATCTGGAGTTTCGTCTGTTAATAATCCACGGAAGTCAATAGGCCAAAAGCGGTTATACGCTTCTTCTCTTGGAACTCCCTCTAATACCATTGTTTCTACCATTTGATCTGCATTCCCAATGCCTGCAGCACCTGGCCCAAAGATAACAATTCGCTGATCAGAAAGAGACTCTTTCGTAACTTTTAAAGCAGACATGATAGCCGCCAAAGTAACAGCACCTGTTCCTTGGATATCATCATTGAAAGTAAGAATTTTATCACCATATTTATCCATGATTGCACGAGCATTTACATTTCCAAGGTCTTCCCAATGAAGGAGAACATCTGGAAAAGCCTTCAATGCATTGTCCACGAATCGCTCAATAAACTGATCATAGTTTTTGCCACGAACACGACTAAATTTGTTACCAAGATATAATGGATCTTGAATTAAAGCTTCGTTGTTTGTTCCCACATCCAACACAATTGGAAGCACTCTACTAGGATCTATGCCAGCCGCTGCCGTATAAACAGCTAGTTTACCGATCGCAATATTAATACCACCGACACCCTGATCTCCAATACCAAGAATACTTTCTGAATCGGTTACTACTATTAAATCAATTCCATCACTAGGAATATTTAAATTGTTAAAAGCTTCTTCCATGTTCTCCATATTATCGATAGATAAGTATAATCCACCAGGAATATGATATTCATGAGAGTACTTTTGAATTACTTCTCCAACAGTAGGAGTGTAAATAATGGGCAGCATTTCGTTCAGGTTATCCTGAAGTACTTTATAAAATAGAACGACGTTTCGATTATACAAATCATATAAAAGACCGTTTTTACGTAAATCACTTGTTTGGGCAGAAAATTGTTCGTAAATACGTTTAGCTTGTTCTTCTAATGTTAGAATTTGAGTTGGTAATAAACCATTTAAACCAAGCTCTTGACGTTCTTCTTTCGAAAAGGCTACGCCTTTATTAAGAAATGGATTTAATAAGAGCTGTTTTCCTTTTAAATTTGTTTGAATAACATCTTGTTTACTAATTGTACCTATTGCCATGTCTTGCTCCTTCTTTCTTTTTTAAGTTAACAGAAATTCTCAAATTGATATATCTTTAATTCGAGATAAATTCCGACACTTCTTTTCCTTACGAAGTTCTCTCTAAGCCTCGTTCCTTCCTATAGTTAAACTACTTCTTTGTCCCCCTTTCTCTCCATTAATCTATAGGTCATTCTTATTTTTTTAATAATTTTTTCTACCCTAGTTATAATTCGTAACCAAATATACGCCTGCTAAAAATGCTTGTCAAGGAATTGATTTAGACAAAAGTTTACGGAAAAGATGAGGATTTTAGTAGCAGCGTAGATGGTACCGCTTTATCATCATAGAAAAAATAATTAAGTCATTTATCTTTAGTGGAAACGATCTAGCACCCTTGTTTTTTTGGTCTTACCTCCTGCTTACTCTTTACCCTTTATTAGGATAACTAGGTAAAATTTAGAAGCTTCATTATCGGCTGAAAATTTTATAAAAAACAGCCTCCTGATGAAGACTGTTTTCTTCCTTAAACTTTTGTTGAGAAAATAATTGAACTCTATCCAAGATCATTGAAAAAAAATCTATATATTACCTTTGTCCATGGTAACAAACATTAACTATATTTATTCTATAGATTAAATGTTAATAAAGTGCACTAATGTTATATTATTGAGCTTAATGATAATCTCACTCTACTTTTTTTAGAGATTTAATATACTATTTTGTGAAATAAAATAAAAATCACTATTATTTACTCTAAATTCATTAGGAATTGAATCATAATCAATAAATAAGGATAACTTTCAATATTTAAAATAGACCTTATCAGGTTGATTTTTTATGATAGAAAATAGCTTTTTCAATTATTAGATAATTCCCAATGGAAGATTGATGATACCACCATGAATTATACTGATTACTTCTTCCGCAAGTGAATTTTCCACTTCTATATATTGAATATACTCACCATTATTAAGTAATCGTTCAAAATATAGGTTCCATTGCTCAATAATATTTTTTATTGAGCAAATTCTTTTTTTATCAATCCAATTATAATAATATAAGAAAAAATTAAACTCATTGGGGACAGTTATTGTAAAATTTAGGAATTCCACACATAAAATATCCATTTTTTGTTATAAAAGTATTATAATTCTATTTATCTAGTATTTTATCAAAAATAATAGGAGGTATAGCCACTGATTAAGCAAAAAAATTTCTTCCAACTAACATAAATAAATAGTAGGTTTGTTAATATTATGGATAAATATGTATATTAGATTTTAAAATAAGTACTTTGGAGAGGGGAAGTATGTTGAGGAAAAAATTATTTCTGACATTTGCTTTAACTATTCTGTTAATAGGAGGATGCTATTATTTTTTTATCTATTTTCCATTTCCACCTTCAAAAGATTTTTATGACTTCCCAGTTCCTAGAAATGCTGAAATTATAAAAGAAACTGAAACTTCAAAAACTTATAAATGGCCAAATGCATCAGAAGAACATGGTATTCCCTTTAGATATGTAAAAGTCATAAAATCAAATGGCTGGAAAAAAGAAGAACAAGTGGGAGCGTCGACTTATTATAGCAACGGAGAGCATCAAATCATATTGACTTCCACAACAGATATAATAGCCATCGAAAAAGTAAAATAAGATATAAGAATTTTGTTGTAAAGTGTTATTTTTCAGGAGAAATACAAATATTTGGAGGTTTGAATTGAAAAAGGCATTAGGATTATTAATATTTCTTTTGTTCTTTAGTATAGGCTATAAAGCTCATGCAAGTGAACAGAGATTTTCAATTGATAGTTTTACAGTAAAGCAAAAAACGTAAAACCTTGGTGAAAAAACTCTTTAATTAAGAACAACTTATTCAACTGTCCTAAAGCTAGTAATGCAAACTTAGATTGGATATTGATCAGATTCTTTTCCTCTCGCATGTAAAAATTGAAGATATTTCTCGATTTTTGGGTCGGGGAAATAAGCAAAAATCCGTTCTGAATTTACCAAGCTTCCCTCCTTGGTCTCTATATAGTCAAAATAACTGCTCCAAGGATATTCTTCCAAGCTTTCTACCATACCAGCTCGAATTGGATTTAGATGAATGTACCGATTTACTTCTAATTCATATTGAGCAGAAGTGATCAACTCAGAGCCATAACGACTTTCAAACACATGCCCTGTAAAATCGTATTTCTTATTGAAATATATCGCGTAATTAAAATGGAGAGATCTTATAATGTCACTTGGAGAATGTTGAAGGGTTTTTATTTGAAGATGGATGTGATTTGTCATCAAACAATAGGTTTGCAGAATAAATGGCTTTTCCTCCATTACTTCTGTCAACAATCGCAGATACTTTTTACGATCTTCCTCGTCCAAAAATAAAGAAGTCCGGCGAATACCTCGACTCGTAATATGATAACTAGCTTCAGGATACCAAACACGCTTTTTTCTAGGCAACGAACAACCTCCTTTTTTATGAAATTTGATTGCATATTATGAAGGATGAAACTGAGGGAGATTAGCAAAGGGACTTATAACTGTATCCTAGGAATAAGTTAAAAAGAGGCAGCTTAAAATATTACATTCTACCTCCCAAACAAAATCCCTCCATTTTTTGTCCAAAAAAATAGGAAAAGGAACCAAAAAATGATCCCTCTTCCCCTTTGTCCTCCAGAGAGAGACAGAATTAGCTTTTTGTCTTTTTATGGTGCCTGTCACCAGGAGTTGTTCCATTCTCCACCCCTAGTTCCTGCAGCCATCTACGGTAGCTGATCGTCAAAGCGTCTGACTTAAGATGCAATTCAACCTGCAGATCCAATGGCAGTAATTCTGGCTTTTGGCTTTGAACAATATCTAAATCTTGATAAAAGATTTTATCCTGGAATTCGATAAATGGTTCATCTGGTTTATCTAAATCATAGTTTCTTGTTAACAGCATAAAGGCTTTCGACTGTTCGTTATCTTCTTGATTGACGACAAGCAAAATCGTCAACGCATCTTCTGATCCATCTGTTGTTTTCGTGAAACGAGCAGTTGTTGGATTTAGAATTTCATACACATAATTGGCATATCCACCTTTTGAGCGTCCATCTGGATTGGGCTGGTAGACAGGAATTTTGCTTGTAATAAAACGGTTATCGATAAAATCCACTTTATAATCGACCACTTCGGCATGATCCTCATCTCCAAGCAAGCCTTCATGAACAAACATAAGATGGGAAACATCGAGGAAGTTTTCAATGATTCGCGGTGCATTTGCTTTTACCTCATAAGGACCACATATCGCTGTTCGATATCCTTCTGTACTATATTCAGGATAAGAAATAAGCGGTGCTGGATCATCCCCCAAGTTCACCCAAATAAGTCCAAGGTATTCCTCACAATGATAAACGGTTGCTTTCGCTTTTCTTGGAATAGCTCGTCCATTTGGCAATGCTGGAATCTTGACACACGCCCCTGCACAATCGTATTCCCAAGCATGGTATGCACAAACTAAATTTCCGTTTTTTACCTTACCAAGCGAAAGTGCCGCTCCTCTATGAATACACAAATCTTTAAAGGCATGAACGCCTTTCTCATTTCGAAAAATGGCTACTCTTTCTCCAAGAACAAATACTTGTTTCGGATCATCCTGCAATTCCTCTGCTTTACATACTGGATGCCATTCATTCCATAGTCTATCTTGTTGCATAATCGCGCCTCTCCTGTTCCTATTTTTAGTTAACATTTACCGTTGGCTTGTTTGTATTTACACGCTCTACTTGTTTTTGCGGCAAAACTAGATTAAGAATTAATGCAGCAATGGCTCCTATAGCTGTCCCTGATGATACAAAGTAAGTAACAATTTCAGGCAGCCCATTTAACACATTCGCCGGCATTAATACAGCAAATAAAGCGAGCATGATTGGAACTCCAATAACAATCATATTTCTCTCCGTAAATTCCAATCCTTTCACGACTTTAAATCCATTCATCATAATGATTACGCATAAAATCGCAAATACACTATTAATCACCACACTAGGGATACAGGCAATCAAACTCGTCAGTTTTGGCATCATGCCTAGAACTACTAACATAATTCCCCCCATAATAATTGGCTTACGGCTCTTTACTCCTGTAATCGCAATAATACCAGCATTAGAGGAATAGCCCGTTACTGGCGTTCCACCAAAAAAAGAACCGACAAAACAGCCTAACCCTTCACCGAATGCACCGCCATTTAAACGTTTGTCATTAAGCTCTTCACCCGTTACATTGCTTACAGTAAACCATGTTCCCGTTGTTTCAATAGTGACAATTAAGTAAACTACAATCATGACTAGGATGGCATGAACATTGAATTGTGGCGCTCCAAATGCAAATAGACTTGGCATTTGAAACCAGCTTGCATTTTCTAATGAGGCAAAACTAACTAAACCGAAGAAAGAGGCAACAAGTGAGCCTAATCCTAGTGCTAAGATAACCGATACTACTTTTATATATTTCCATTTAGATTTAGCCTTTTCCCCTACGTACATACAGAAAATCAATACAGCTGCTGTAACGGTCGCAACCAAGATATTTTCGCCAAAACTACCTTCTGCTGTATAAATAGAATTAATCGCACTCGGCATTAAAGAAATCCCTACAACCACAATAACAGTCCCAGCAACAATCGGTGGGATGACTTTTCTAACCACTTTGCTATAGAGTTTAAGCGGATAACCAAGCAAGGCAATAATTAAAGCACCAGGTATTAAGCTGCCTATCATTGTTCCAATTCCTGATGTCGTTCCAATTGCTGCAAGTGCACTTAATGGCACAAAGGAAGGTCCTTGCATAACAGGAAGCTTCATTGCAAAGCCTGCTTGAATAATCGTTGCAATTCCACATGCGATAAAGGTCATTTGGATCAGCAATGCACTATCCGATACGGAAAAGGACAATAAGCCTGCCAAGATAATCGGCGGGATAAACAAATCCATCGCTAATATTTGCTGTACTCCTAGAAAAATCGATTTGCCAACGGTAATTTCTTCTTTTCCTTTCTGTATATTCCCCTTTGCTTCCAAATCTTTTGCCATATTCTCCATCCCAGTACCCCCTGTTGATGATACCTTCATATAATCCTTGTTTCTTCATTAACGAGCAAATTCACCGAACAGAAAAGCTCGAAGTACATACCTTCCTTAACAAAAGAAAAGCATGCACTTCGAGCCCTTTATAATCAAAGTATGACAAGAATAGACATCTCCCTATAAAGGGACGTCATGTCCATTTTATCTCTGCTTTTCATAGTCAGTTTATTTACGGTAAACAGGTAGAAACTTGTAGGCCATATCCCTACGATTATATGAAAATACACTATTTATTTTTGAATATTATAGCAACCTGAAACATTTGCAATGCTCAAGCCCACCTTCAACATTCACTTCATTTTTTAAAATACGCAATAAAATTTTTTATTTACTAGCAATTATCAACTTGCTACAATGACTATATTAACACAAAACACGAACATTAGGAAGGTGTTTATGAACAATTATACGCATATTTTTCACGGAACTGCTTTTTCTAGTGAATCTCCCAAAAAAGTAACTATATTGAAAGACTATTTATTCTTTATCGATACCAATGGAATGATAAAAAAAATGATCGGACCGGAACAGGCCGAATATCCAGCCTTGTTAGAGACTTATGAAGGACAAGCTAACTTCCACCGTTTAGCAGAGGGGCAATATTTCTTACCTGGTTTTGTAGACTTGCATGTTCATGCACCGCAATGGGCACAGTCGGGTACAGCTTTAGATATCCCGCTATACGATTGGCTGCATACCTATACATTTCCGCTAGAAGCTAAGTATGCAGATTTATCCTTCGCCTCATCAGTATATGAAGACTTGGTAAGCACCTTGCTTGCAAATGGAACAACAACCGTTCTTTATTTCGCGACTGTCCACAAAGAGGCGAGTTTGTTATTGGCAAAAATCTGTGCAGAAAAAGGGCAAAGAGGTTTAGTAGGCAAGGTCGTCATGGATGATCCAGAACAAAACCCATCCTATTACCGAGATGCTGATACAAAAACAGCTCTAGCTGATACAGAGTCATTTATTTTAGCCGTGAAAGAGTTAGCCAAAGAGGCGAAACAAGGTGTTTATCCTGTTGTTACACCTCGATTTATTCCAAGCTGCTCAGACGAAGCCCTTAAGGGACTTGGCGAATTGGCAGCAAAATATGATACCCATATTCAGTCCCATTGCAGTGAAAGTGACTGGGCTCATGGTTATGTAAAAGAACGCTTGGGTAAGCATGACGCATTCGCTCTCCATGATTTTGGATTATTAGGCGACAAATCTGTGATGGCTCATTGTAACTTCTTAGATGACAACGATGCCGCATTATTTGCGGAAACTGGTACAGCCATCAGCCATTGCCCGCTATCCAACGCCTACTTCGCCAATAGCGTACTGCCCATAAAAAGATTTCAATCAATGGGAATTGATATCGGACTCGGTACAGATATTTCCGCTGGTGCCACTCCAAGTCTGTATGATAATGCGAAGCAAGCCGTTGTTTCCTCGAGAATGCTAGAAGATGGCGTAAATCCAGCTCTTCCCGCAGAGGAAAGAGGCGTACCAGATTCCCGAATTTCTATTCATGAAGCCTTTTATCTAGCAACTGCCGGCGGGGGTGAAAGCTTAAGTCTGCCAATCGGACGTTTACAAGAAAACTACACTTGGGATGTACAAATCATTGATACAAAAACACCAACTGCAAAACTGCCGATTTTCTCTGAAGCAGAAGATTTAGATGATATTTTCCAAAAGATCCTCTATCTCGTACGCCCAGATAATATCTCGGAAGTTTGGGTTCAAGGAGAGAAAGTTCACTCCCGTTCTTGAGAATTCTATTGGTCTACAATCAATCAGATAACATGAAGCACCCTAATCAAACGTTTGATTAGGGTGCTTCTGCTAAGTAAAAAAGCTAATACGGAAGAATATATTTAAATGTCCCTTGTAGAGAGACAGCGTCTTTTTATGGTGCCTGTCACCCTATCTGTCACCCTATCTGTCACCCTATCTCTACCTTAACCCCAAAATGATCAGACACAACCGGCGTGGTTCTTCCATCAAAAACAGTTTCATATGAGTAAACAGATAGATTAGAAGAAACAAAGATATAATCAATCCGAAGCAGATCACTATTATTCTCCCAGCCATCAATTTTCTTCTCCACAGTATGGCTGCCATTTTTGACCGTGGCATCTAGATAAGCATCCTTTAAATAAGGGTGCTTGGAAACAACACTATACCCTTCCTCTTCGATATGGGCAGGGTTATTAAAATCGCCCATCAACAAGATACATCCACCTGCCCGTGCTTCCGCTTCCCATGCTTCAACAAGCTTGTTCCATTCATACAAGAAAGGATAACTTTCGGTTTCATCCTGCCACCAAGATAGGTGCAATCCGTATACTAAATAGTTTCTTTCACTTGCTTGAAAACTAACTTCCAACGCTTTTCTTGTATGATAGTCTGTATAATCATCTTTGCGGGACAGCAATATCCCTCTTGCATTTGTTACTTTAAATCGAGTAAGAATGGCGATTCCTTCATCATATTGGTCGTAACCTATATGACTAGGAACCCAGCTCCAATAATATTCAAGCCCTTCTTTCTTCAGCTCCTGCTGGAGAAGAAAAGCAAAGTTATCTTTTTTAATTACCGTATCTTGATTGGGGGCAATGAAAAAAGAATCCACCTCTGCCTCCTCTGCATCCATCGATTGATTTACTTCCTGTAAGGAAATAACATCATAGGAATCAGCAAGCAATTGCTCCATGATTGCTTCCAGTTTTTCTAAAGGACTTTCTTCTATCCAGCTATGGGTATTTAATGTTAATAATTTCATTCACTTTGCTCCAAATAGTCATTAATGTCTGATTTCAGAATGTCAGCCTTTGGACCATAGATAGCTTGAACACCGCCATCCTTCTTAATTAAGCCCATTGCACCAGCTGCTTTCCATGACGATTCATCGCCTACTTTATCTAGCTCTTTTACGGAGACACGCAGTCTTGTCATACAGGCATCCACATCGGTAATATTAGCTTTTCCGCCTAATAAGTCGACAATTTCTAACACTTGGCTGTTAGTAGGACCAGCGTTCCCAGCTTCTGTGGTGTTAGAATCTGCATCACTTTCATAGTTACCATTACGACCTGGTGTTGAAAAATTAAATTTCTTAATCATGAAATTCGCAATAAAATAGCTCACTATAAAGAAGACAATACATACAATCACAAAGTTTAGGACGTCGCCTCCCAAGCCTGCTTTAAAAGCAATCGGCAAACGTGTAATCAGTTCTAAGTTTCCAAAGGAATGGAGCCGTAAATGGACAATATCCGCAGAGGCAAAAGCTAATCCTTGTAAAATAGCATAAACAACATAAAGTACAGGAGCAGCAAACATAAACATGAATTCTAATGGCTCTGTAACCCCTGTTAAGAAGACAGCGATGGCTGCGGAAAAAATCATTGATTTATATTTTTTCTTTTTATCCATATCCACATTTCGGTAGATTGCAACAGCGACTCCCATCAAAATTGCTGTCGCACCAATCATCTGCCCTACTTTAAAACGTGCTGGAGTAACAGATGAGAGCAGTTGGTTATATGCCGCAGTATCACCCGCATTTTGTAGATTCACTAAATCACTTGCCCATGCTAGCCAAAGTGGATCTTGTCCAAATACTTCCTTACCAGCCATCACACCAGACATAATCGTATATGTTCCACCTAGTGAGGTATAGTTAATTGGAATCGTTAACATATGGTGTAGACCAAATGGAATAAGTAGACGTTCAGCTGTACCATAGATAAAAGGCGCTAGGATTGGAGCGCTTTCACTTGAAGTCGCAATCCACAGTCCAAAATGGTTAATTCCCGTTTGAATCGTAGGCCAAATCACCGCAAGGATCAAGGAAACGATAACAGACCAAAGGATAACCACAAACGGTACAAATCGTTTTCCATTAAAGAAGGCCAGTGCATCTGGCAGCTTTCTGAAATTGTAATATTTATTATAGACAATTGCTCCGATAAAGCCAGAGATAATCCCCACGAAAACACCCATATTAAGTGCAGGCGCTTCCAATACACTTGTAAAATATCCTTCTACTAAAATTTTGGTTCCAAATAAAGTATGCGTAAATGCTCCTTCTTCAGATAGCATTTCATTTGTAACTCCAAAGATAGAGCCTGTAATTCTATTAATTAATAAGAAGGCAATTCCCGCAGCAAAGGCTCCTCCTGCTTTTTCCTTTGCCCACGAACCACCAATTGCTAAGGCAAATAAAATATGTAAATTACCAATAATCCCCCAGCCAATATTCTCTACAACGCTTCCAATTGTGATAAAAACAGAAGCATCGATCATGGCAATCAGCTTACCTAAACTAATCATGATTCCAGCTGCCGGCATAACAGCTACCACTACCATCAATGCTTTTCCGAATTTTTGCCAAAATTCAAATGACAACATCTTTTTCATTGTGTTCCCTCCTATTTCCAATTAAAACGTTTGCACTAAAACTTATCTTTGATTATAGTAATATATCTACCATTTTACAAGAAAAATATTCTTGTTATTAGTAACTAGTGGTGAAAAATACGAAAAATCACGCAAACGATTGCATTAAAATAAAATCTTCGCAAAAGAAAATCCTTCTACTAGAATGAATGATAAATAAATTGCGTCTGTTAATTTAACTGTCTATCTCCTATGGACAAAATAGACCGTTTGTCTTTTTATGGTGCCTGACACCCAAAAAATCCCCAACCAGTTACGGATGAGGATTTTATCAAGTTTTTTAGTATAACCAAAGCCTTACTTCACCAAATACCCTTCTACTTCACTCAAAGTTGGGATTGCTTCTTGGCCGCCGCTCCGCGATACTTTTATTCCTGCTGCAACGCTTGCGAAATTAGCCGCTTTTACTAAATCATTCGTATCTAAATAGGCACTAGCAAGAGCACCTGCAAAGCAGTCGCCTGCTCCTACTGTATCCACTGCTTTCACTTTAATAGCATCTACTACTGTTGCTTCTCCATTTTTGTATACTAAGCTTCCATGTTCGCCCATTTTGACAATGACATCAGAAATGCCTTTTTCATTTAGTTTTTTCGCTGCTTCAAGTGCCGTTTCTTTATTTATTACATCAATTCCAGTGATGCGTTTTGTTTCTTGTTTGTTTGGTGTTACTAAGTCAGCATATTGAAAGGCTTCCTCAAAGATTCCATCAGCAGGTGCTGGATCTAAGATTACATACATTCCGCGTTCTTTAGCGGCCTGCATTGCAGCGATGATAGATTCCTTGCTAGTTTCCAATTGGACAAGCAGAATCTTCGCATCTATTTGGGCGAATATCTTCTCAATATCCTCTTTTGATAGAGAATCGTTTGCTCCCTTTGTTCCTACCATTGTGTTTTCACCTGAACTGTCAACAATCGCAACAAAAGTACCAGTGCCTGATGCTTCACTTTGCACAATATAACTAGTATCCACATTTTTTGCCTGTAAATTCTCAATCAATTGATTTCCTGCACTATCTTTTCCAACGGATCCAACTAGACACGTTTTTTTACCAAGCTTCGCTACAGAGACAGCTTGGTTTGCTCCCTTTCCCCCTGGCAGCATCTTAATAGAATCACAAAACATCGTATCCCCATATGCTGGATACTTCGGTGCTTCTACAATTATATCCATATTAATACTGCCGACAACTACGATATCATAATTCATTTTAGCTTTCCTCCAGTTGGTTTTAGTTAAATATTTCTCTTGTTAATCGAACATTTTCTTCCAATGAATGATTACTATTAAATACAGCACTTGTTCCTAATACATACATCGACGCACCATTTTCTTGGCATGTTGGAATGGTAATTTCTCCAATATTGCCGTCTACTTGAATCTCGATTTCACGATTATACTGCTTTATCTTCTCATTTAGTTTCGCAATCTTTTCATACATAGAAGGAATAAATTTTTGGCCGGCAAATCCTGGGTTTACAGTCATCACTACGACATAATCAATTAAGTCATATACTTGATCAAGGAATTCAAGCGAAGTTCCCGGATTTATCGCTACTCCCGCTTTTATTCCTTTCTCTTTAATTTTCATTAATACACTATGTAGAGCATTTGTTGATTCTTGATGCACGGAAATCATGTCTGCTCCACACTCTGCAAATAAGTCGATATGTCTTTCTGGCTCTTCTACCATTAAATGAATATCTAATGGGGTTGTTGTAAGTCTGCGAACCGTTTTCACAAAGTCTGGTCCTAATGTGAAATTGGGTACAAATTTTCCATCCATAATGTCAATATGATAAAAATCAACACCCGCTTTATCTAACTCTTTAATATTTTGTTCTAAATTCCCTAAGTCTGCACACATCAGAGATGGTCCGATTTTATTCATTAATACTTCCTCCATTAATTGTTGACGAATTTCTTATGACTAACTTTGGCTCCAATTCATATTGTTTCTGCTTATTCTTCGGATTTTTTATTAATTGGATTAATTCATTGACCGCTAATCTGCCAATATCTTCTTTGCACTGATCTACAGATGAAAGAGTTGGATACATATAGGAAGCAAGACTAATATTATCGTAGCCTACAATCTTCACTTCACTTGGTACTTTAATGCCAAACTCATGGCATGCACGCATAGCGCCAATAGCCATTGCATCGTTTGCACAGAAAATGCTATCGAATGAATGGCCATTTTGAATGAGAGCCTTTGTATTTTCATACCCACTTGCGGTTCCAAAATCGCCATAACATATATGCGTTTTGACAGGATGTCCCGCCTCGTTTAAAGCAAGCGTGAATCCAGTTAAACGATCAATCGCACTTTTCTCATTTTTAGGTCCGGAAATAAACACAATATTATTACATTTTTCATCTCGAATAAGATGAGTAACTGCCAGCTGTGCACCTAAAGTGTGATCAACAGTTATGGCAGAGTATGGATGTTCAAAATTTGCACGGTCAATTGTAATTGTTCTAATTCCGCGTTTTTCTAATTCTGCTAAGTCACTTGCATCTACATGAAGCGAATTAATAATGGCGCCACTAACATAGTGGTCAATCATAGATTCTAGGTAATATTCCACTTTCATGCGATCATCATCACTATTGCATAAATACACATTATAACCGTTTTCATTTGCAACCTTTTCAATTTCCCTAACCAACTCAGGAAAAAAGGGATTATTCAATGTTGGGACAAGAAGCGCAATTAAATTGGAGCTTCCTTCCGAAAGACTTTTGGCTATTTTATTTGGTTTATAATTTAATTTTTTTATTACATTTTCTACATGCGTAATTGTTTCAGGCTTCGCGCCACCTTTATTATTAAGAACTCTTGATACAGTAGCAACAGAAACACCTGCTTCTTTCGCAACATCTTTGATTGTTATCATCTTAATCCCTCATTTACGTAACCGATTACTTATTTTCATTTAATCATTCCCAAAAAATAATGTCAACTGAAATTATATATTTTAAAAACTTACCGCTTTTTATCAATCCAGCGAAAAGGCTCTCCTATCAACGAAACCGGTTACTTTCCTTTCTCTCTTATTCTTTTAAAAATGCTTTTCCTTTAATAAACTAATTTAAATTAATAGTTGTACCTTTAAAAAAATTCTGTTATATTTTGAGTAACCGTTTACGGAACCGATTACGTAAATTTCATAAAAGGAAGGTAAGTCAAATGTTTTTTGAGAAATTAAATGATGCTTTTAATGGCTTTATTAATTTAGGAGGATCTGCCATGATGTTTATCATCATTACGATTCTTTCCTTAATCGTTGGCGTTTCTATCTCGAAAGCAATTGAAGGCGGCCTAAGAATGGCCATTGCCTTAACGGGTATGGGAGCAATTATTTCTTTGCTTACTACTGCTTTTTCACCAGCACTAAATAGTTTTGTAGAATCTACGGGAGTTGCCTTATCTGTTACGGATTTAGGATGGGCTCCACTCGCTGTTATCACATGGGGATCTGTTTACACACTCTATTTCGCTTTTATATGCCTTTTAGTAAACGTATTCATGTTGATCGCTAAGAAAACAACAACCTTAAACGTAGATTTATTTAATATTTGGAATCTCTCTGTCATTGGTCTTCTTACTATGTATTATTCTAATGATAATCTAATTTTAACAACATTATTCGTAGCTTTTATTTACGCATTAATGCTTATCAATGCAGATGTAATGAAGCCTACAATCAATGAGCTTTTAGGCTATGACCAAAACAACATTACAACAACTGCTCATCCATCCTTATTAATCGCACCACTTGTTATGGTGTTAAACAAGTTTATTGATATATGCTTACCATTTATTGATAAATTTGACTTTAATGCAGAAGCATTAAATAAAAAAATTGGTTTCTGGGGCAGTAATTTCGCAATTGGTGCCTACTTAGGGATATTCATCGGTATTCTTGGACAATTGTCAGTCGCAGAAATTTTCACCTTAGCCTTTACTGGTGCTGTTGCCCTTGAACTATTTGCATTAGTTGGCAGCTGGTTCGGCCCAGCAATTGGTCCTTTATCCGAAGGTATTACATCGAAAATGAGTAAGCGTTTTAAAGGCCGGAAATTATTGATAGGAATCGACTGGCCAATCTTAGCGACACGCGCAGAACTATGGGCAGTAGCGAATATTTTAGCACCAATCTTGCTGCTAGTCGCTATCTTTCTTCCCGGCAATACAGTCCTTCCATTAGGAGGAATTCTGCTTACTGTATTAGCCCCAGCTCTTCTAATCGTAACAAAGGGAAGAGTAGTACGCATGACCATTATTGGAACCATTTTAATTCCTTTATTCTTATGGGGAGCAACTTTTATTGCTAAATTCGTGACGGAAACCTCCAAAGCTATGGGGAATTTTCCTAATGGACTGGCTGCTGACGCCCTGTTCTCTTCCGTGGACTCTGATCCAATTGAAAAAATGCTCGCTATTCTATTTGGAAAAGCTGTCGATACTTGGGATATCAAATTAATAGGATTCTCCGTGCTAGCTCTTGCCGCTTATATCCTGTTATTCGGCTGGTACTTTAAACAAATGAGAAAGGAAAATAAGAAAATGGAATTGAAACAAAATACAGATAAGAAAGTGTCATAACTAGAAAGTAGGCTGGGACAAAACCCACCTCTAAGACGAAAAAAACGGTGAAATTTTACGACAAGTAAAATTTCACCGTTTTGCTTATTTTTACAATAAAAAATAAGGACAACTTCTGATAAATTAAGTTACCACACAAAATCTAATCAGAAAGAAGTGTCCTTATATTTAAAGATTATATCATGAATCAACTCGTTTTGCCTTTAGATTTAGAAGTAACGTTACAAAATAATGATATTGCCTTCCATGTCCATCATTTAGTGGAAAGTATCCCTCAAGAAACGTTTGAACCATTTCTTCAAAATGAAGGTTGTCCTGCCTATCATCCACGCATGAAGCTTAAAATTATTCTATGCACCTTACTCTCAATCTGTCTTATAAGACATAAAATTAAGGACCTAGTAATATTCAATATATTCACTTTTGTTATTACTTTGCCCAAGATTGTTAAAATCTGATTTCAATATAATAGAGATACTGTTTTATCAAGTTAGATATACTAGAGTAATTTAGTATTTAATGCAGAAATTGTAAGAATATAGTCTCTTATTTAAATAGAGGACTATCTTTCAAGAGATTTGCAATTTTTAAAAGGTTAGACGCAATGATAAACTGTGAAGTAAATTTAAGGAGGGATAATGATGATGATAGAACGACATAAAGGAATTTTGATTGTTTTTTTCTATCAATAGTTTTTTTAGGATTCTCATTGGAAGCCTCAGCAGATACAAATTTTGATAGTTTATTAGTTGAAAAGGGATTCTCAAAAGAAGAGATACTGTCAATGAATGAGGAAACTAAAGAAAAACTTGCTACTTCGACAGGAGAAAAAGCAGATTATACTATTACAAAAAAGGAATATTATAATAGTTTAAATGGAAAAAAATATGAAGTAACAAATGAAAATCGAAATCAAATAAACGAACTGATTGAAAAAGATATCGCTAAATATAATAAAGAAAATAACATACCTATTAGCAATACAAAGACGTCATTAGCTAGTATTAATTCTTATGATAACGGAGATTATTATAATGATGATAAATTATCAGTTTCTGCATTTGTAGATAAGTCTTCAAGTAATGCAACTGAGTATTCATATCGTGCATTTTTAAATTTCACTTGGTCTGATTATGCTGATTTGCAGTGGACAGATAATGTCGCTATTGCCTGGGATAATAGATTTATTGGGGTTACAAATTCTCTAGATGGGTTTTATTCTTACCTTCATGTATTTAACAATAATTATGTCAGCGCTAAAATGGATACCTCACAAAATCTGTATGGTATAAGTGGGAAGTTCTTATTACCTAATACATACTTTATGACTGGTGGACTTAGTCAAGATATAAAAGTTCCCGTTAAATTTAAAAATGAGACTGGAAAATTTCAAGCTAAGTATATTCATTCATTAATTCCTTTCACTGGAGCCGTAAGTATTGGAAAGGCGTCTGTAAATGTACCTACTGGTTGGTTATGTCAAGAGTTTGTATTAGATTTTAATATTAAAATTGGTAATTAACAAATAATTTTCTTACACACAATTTATAGGTTTTATTTTTTCAGAGATTAAACTTGAGACTAATAAAGTATTTAAAAGGAAAGGAGGATTTATGTATTTAATTATAGCCAGCTCCATCTATTTCCTTCTATGTACTTCTGTTTTTATTCTTCAGAAGAAAAAAAGTTCTATTCTTTTTTTGAAGCTAACATTCATATACATTATTACATTTGTTTCGTTTAAAACAGAATCTATTACTATACCAATAGGAATAATACTTGGAATAATCTTTCTATTCTTAGTCAAAAAGGATAAAAAAATAGTGCTTTTCTCATTAATTTTTGGGATTTTAACTAACACTTTGCTTCATTTTTTTATTCCTCCTATTTCGATAGACCATCTCGCTGAATCTACGGAGGTTTATGAAGTGGTGAAGAAATTTAATGAAGTAGAATATGTTAAAACGTTCTTAGAAAAAGAAGAAATACAATTAGATATTAAAAAATTTGTAGATAGTGATTTAGATATTCCTTATTTCATGCTAGTCTCTTATATTCTTATCGATAATGGTGTTACTGTTAATGGAAGAGAAGAGCTTATGTCTACTCCTCATGAAAGGCATTTATCAGGTACTAAAATAACAACAAAAGACAAGGCAGAAGAAATATATTTGAATTATAATGGAATAGATTACATTGGTCTCTTTGAATACTCAAAAAAAGAACCCTATTTAAAAGTAGTAGTAAGAGGCAGTGTTAAGAAAGGATTGGTAGATTAATGGTGTAATATTTATAAGGGCGCTAATCCAAGAAGGACTAGCGCCCGATCTATTATATCTTTTTTATCCTATATAAAGTTAGTAGACTTAATAATTACCATTTGGTCCTATAGATTTATATTTTGATAAGACTAGGACCAACCTCTCCGCAGAAATGAAAGGCGGTGAAATTTTACGAAGAGGAAAATTGATATGCTTCCTGTCAAATAGACCAATTGATTTCCTGCTATGCAATTTTTACTTTAAATAAAATAAAAATTCGTCCCTATACTTATTGCAGTTTTTATTTTCCCACCCCTAATACAAGCAATTCAAGAAAACGACAGGTAAAGGATTAGTGTACTTAATTATTATTTTTAACGGCCTAATTCAACCATATCAATACAGATATGAGATTTTTTATAACAATATTTGAGTCCATTATTCGAACTACTTTATTCTATCCTTCAGCAGATTCTACCGCTAAAAGAAGTCACTATCTTCTATTTTTTCAAAATTTTTATTTAAAATACGAACTTTTTAAGTTACAATGTAAATATTGTACGTAAATAACCCGTATAATCCCGGTAATATGGTCTGGGAGTTTCTACAGAGTGGCCATAAATCACTCTACTATGGACGGAAAATTTCTTTTTCTAGAAACCGTTCTAATTTGCTGAACGGTTTTTTTCTATAGGACATTGCGGGAAATAGTAAAGGAGAAGGAAAATGGAAGATATACTAAAAGACATACTAGCAGCATTAAGTGTTGTATTAAATGGATTGCCCCAAGGGTTACTGGCTCTATCTTTTGGCTTTGCGTCCGTGCCAACCGCACTTGCCTTTCTTGTAGGTGCTGCTGGGAATAGCTTAACAAGCAATGTTGCCGTTATTTCCTTTCAGGCGGAAACCATAACAGTTGCAGGAACAATGGGGAAAAATATGTGCGAACGGCTCTCTTCCATCTTTTTTGGTGCCTTTTTATTAGTTATTATAGGTGCTTTTGGATTGATGGAACAAATCGTTGCCTGGATTGGTCCTGTTATTACAAATGGGATGATGGCTGGTGTTGGTTTTATGCTTGCAAAGGTTGCCTGGGATATGGCAAAAAACGATCGATTGATTGGGGTCACTTCATTCGCTAGTGCCTTATTAACCTATATTATTTCAAAAGACTTAGTATATACCATCACTGTTTCTGTGCTGCTTTCTAGCATTGTCTATCATTTCACTAAAAAAGAATCTGCCACTGTAACAAATATGCTAACAGAAGATAAATTTAAGCTCCAAAAGTTTATTCTCAACCCTTCTGTTATTCGCGGGGCACTCGCTCTTGTTTGTTTGAATATTGGTGCTAATATTGCCTTTGGAAAAATCAATGGAGAAATCGCCGGAGCAAATGTAAATATTGACACGCTAACGATTATTAGTAGTTTAGCAGATATGGTCTCTTCTCTATTTGGTGGAGGACCTGTGGAAATCATTATTTCCGCTACTGCCTCTGCTCCCCATGCAGTATGGGCAGGAGTTCTAACAATGGCCATCATGGCAGCGATCCTGTTCTTCAAACTTTTGCCGAAGATTGGAAAATATGTACCTAGTTCATCCATTGCCGGTTTCCTTTTCGTCTTAGGGGCGATTGTGACATTACCAGGCAATGCAACAGCTGCACTAACTGGTACAGAAGCTAGTTCCCCTATTGTTGGAGCCATTACTATCATCGTAACAGCCATTGCCGATCCATTTTTAGGGTTATTAGCTGGCGTTGTGATGGAATTTTTACTAGGACTCTTTGGAGTTTAAGAAAAAGGAGAATTTATGATGGAGACTTATTCACTTACTGTTGCCGGAGTAAAAAGAGAGTTACCGATTATCCCTATTTCAAATGATTTAAAGATTGCAAGCTTTGTTATTTTAGGCGATACAGAAATCGTCGTTGCAGCCGCTTCCCTCTTAGCTGAGCAATTGAAAGACATCGATTATTTAGTAACAGCTGAGGCAAAAGGAATTCCCCTCGTCCATGAATTATCGAAACAACTAAACATGCCAGAATATATCGTTGCTCGAAAAAGTGTAAAACCCTATATGGACGAACCACTAATTAATCAAGTCGTGTCCATTACCACCCAAAAAGAACAATTACTCTGTTTAGATGGAAAAGACGCCGCCAAGATTAAAGGAAAACGCATTGCCATAATTGATGATGTCATTAGCACCGGGGAATCGATACGAGCACTCGAGGAACTCGTTACCAAAGCAGGAGGAATCATTGTTTCAAAAGCTGCCATTCTTGCTGAAGGAGATGCTGCAGAAAGAGATGATATCGTTTATTTAGAGAAGTTGCCTGTGTTTTAATAGGTTGGGATACAGAGGATGTTTTTTGTGAAAGATAAAAAAAATCGTGTCGTAAAAAGAGCCATTGGAACAAACATTGTTCTAATGGCTCTTCATTATTTTATTCACTTTAAAAACAACGCCGAACCTCTCCTCCAATACTCCCCCCAAAAAGAAAGCAGGAGGAACCGTCCCGCTAAATAATGGAATACCCTAATTCTTGTACGTCTTTATTAAACATTTTTACTGTATCGAGGGATATAGTTTTTAGGTCTCTTCCTACGTTTGCTAGTTTGTTAAGGATGTCTGGGGAGCAGGTGATGATCGAGCAGCCACATGCGTCTGCTTGCATGATGTTTAATAGCTCTCTCGAACTGGCCCATAATAGCTCCGTTCCTTCTTTTTTGTTGCATATTTTGGCGGCTTCTTTCATAGTGGGGATAGGATCAATTCCCGAATCTGCAATTCTGCCGGCGAATACGGAAACGATATTCTTTGTTCCAGATTTGAAGGCTTGAACCGTTTCTTCGACTTGGTCTAGTGTTAAAATGGCTGTAATGTTTAATTGCATTCCTTTACTGGATAGTTTTTGGATTAAGGGAATAGATGACTGCCCCATCGAATTAGTAATTGGTATTTTAATATAGACATTTTCTCCCCAGCTATCTATCTTTTCTGCTTCTTTTTCCATGATGGCAAAGTCATCGGAAAATACTTCAAAAGATATTGGCAAATCTGGTATATGGTGAAGTGCTTCGACTGCAAATGCTTCATAGTCTTGAATACCAGCTTTTTTCATTAGACTTGGATTTGTCGTAAATCCACGGATGATTCCACTTTTATATGCTGCTAACATATCAGCTAATACTGCTCCATCTGCATAGATTTTGACGTTTAATTGATCGATTAATTTATCCATTCTGCTTCACTCCTACATATTGGTATCTTCATCGACATGATTGATCGTAACGGTTTTCGTTTTAATAAAGTTTGGAATAATTAAAATGAGTACTAGCAAAAAGACAATCGCGTAGATGCCAGCTGTGGTAAATAGGTTTCCTGCTTGCCCAAGAAGTATCCCAATTAGAGCAAAATCCACATCACCGAACGTAGAATTAGCAAAGCCTAAATCTCCTAATACAGGGAGAAGTAATGCAGGTAAGAAGGTTAGTGCCAACCCATTTACAAAAGAACCAAGCATTGCTCCTTTTCTTCCGCCTGTTGCATTTCCATAGACACCAGCAGTAGCTCCACAGAAAAAATGAGGAACGAGCCCTGGAATAATTAATACACCGCCAGCAAATCCAAGAATGAGCATTCCAATAATTCCTCCTGCAAAGCTACAGATAAAGCCAATGATTACCGCTGTTTGTGCATACGGGAAGAAGACGGCACAATCTACTGCTGGAACTGCATTTGGGATTATCCTTGTAGCAATTCCTTGGAAGGACGGAATAAGGTCTGCAAGAATCATCCGCACCCCGTTATAAACGATTGTTACACCAATGGCAAATTTCAAAGCACTCATAATAGCAAATAAATAAGGGGACACCCCGTCCGATAGGGTGTTAACAAATTCTGAACCAGCTGCGATTGCTGCTATAAGATAAATAACACACATCGTTAGTGCCGTAGATAAGGTTGTATTTCTTAAAAAGGACCATTGCTCCGGAATATTAATTTTCTCCGTACTATCCTTTGGACTTCCCACAAACTTTCCAACCCATGCAGACAGATAGTATCCGATGCTCCCAAAATGGCCCATCGCAATATCATCCCCATCCGTAACTTTTAATGTATATTTCTGCCCGATTGCTGGGGAAATCGCACTCCATGCGCCTAAAATAAAGCCACCGATCATAACGAGTAATGCTCCTGATAAACCAGATGCACCTAGCACTGCGGATAACAAGCAAGCCATGAAAAAGCTATGGTGACCGGTTAGAAATACATATTTGTACTTTGTAAACCTTGCTATGACGATATTAAGAATGAGACCTAGTAATAAAATCGACATCGTTTCTACACCAAGCATTTTTTGAGCGGTAGCAACTACTGCTTCATTATTGGGAACAACCCCTTGGATGTGAAAACCTTTTTCTATCATTGCTCCCAATGGCTCCAGATTGGCAACAATAAAGGATGCACCTGCACTCAGCATAATATAGCCGAGAATAGGACCAAGTGTACCGGTTAAAACTTTATGAAATGGTTTCCTCAATGCAACAAGGCCAATGAATGCAATTAACCCTATTAAAAGTGCTGGCTCTGAGAGAATATCCTTAAGAAATTCTAAAACATTTGTTAAAAAGCCCATTTTAAAGCCCCCTCAACCGTATGTTATTTTTTATTAGAAGCAACCTCTTGCAACACTTCCTGGACATCCGCTTTAATTTTCTTCTTATTTATATAGCTCCTTACCACACAAACTCTTTGCGCCGTGCCATCAAATTGTTTTGCTAATTCATCAATCGTCACGACTAAGTCACAGTTTCTTCCCTTGGCTCCGTTAAAGTCAGATGATTCGACTTGTGCTGGAATTCCCAATTCTGCACAAATTTCTTCTATCTTCATTTTCAACATTAAACTACTGCCAATTCCATTTCCGCAAACGGTTACAATTGTAATCATTGTTAAACATCTCCTTTATAATTCACTATAGCTTTGAATAAGCTCGAGAAATGATTCAGTTGCTGTCATTTCTATCATTTGGTCGATATTCTCCTCTTCCTCTAATAATTCTGTTAGCTGACTTAATGCTTTTAAGTGCGAATGATTATCTACAGCAGCCAATACAAAAATCAAGTGAACATTTTTATCTGGATCCTCTGGTGAAAAAGAAATAGGTTCGTGCAATTTAAGTAGACTCATGCCTAATTTTTTCACACCTTCTTCTGGTCTCGCATGTGGAATCGCTACATTTGGTGCGAGAACAACATAAGATCCCAGCTTTTCAATATTGGTAATCATTGCATCGATATAGCGTGGTTCTATCGCTTGTATGTCAAGCAATGGTGACGAAGCAACGCGAATTGCCTCCTGCCAACTATCCACCTTATCTTTTATCTGAATCATTTCTTGTTTTAATAGATCACTTATCACTGGTTTGTACCCCCTAAACTGAGCAGCAGTATGCCCCATTACTAAATCACAAAGTGCTTCATAGAGTCCATTTTCATTATGGATGGTCGTAAAAGGCTTGATGACTTCCATTATTTGATTAACGCTGACTCCTTTTAAATCCTTTTTCCTGAGAAAACGAAAATCAAATTCCTGAAGAATACGCGCTTTATCTAACGCTGTTAAAATAGGATTAACCATAATAATTGGTTTTGTTGTTTGAAAAGGAACGGTTGAAAACAACAAGTCAAATTCATCTTCCCTTTGGTAGTCATAGTCACTTAGGGAATAAATAGCTAGTATTTCTACCTCTGGCAAAAGCTTTTCTATCTGGTATTTGAGCATATTAGATGTTCCCATTCCATTCGGGCAAACAATGACTGCCTTTTTACGCAGATCCACTTGAATATTTGCCGCATCCACATAGGAACCAAAATGTAAGGTAATATAACCTGCCTCCTCCTCCGAAATAGGACAGTTTACGAATTCCTCTAATGGCTTGAGCGCCTTTTTTACTAACACAAACAAATCCGGAAATTCTTCCTTTATTTGCTTTAATAATGGATTGACGATAGGAATATGAAATAACATTCGATAGTAAGCCGGTCTAATATGATAATAAAGAGAGTGAGCTAACTCCTTCTGATTGGAAATCGACACACAGGCTAGCAGTTCGAATTCTTGAATGATTACTTGTGTCAACGCATATAATTGCCTTTCCATTAAGAATGAAGCTTCGTTTAGATGGCTATCCTTGCATTGCAATCCTATCAGAACGCTTGTTATATAAAGGTGTTCATCAGTCTCCTTTGAAATGCCAAGCTTGGTAACTTTTTCAGAAATAACCTTATACTCGCTTAAGTTCGCAATGATTTCTCTCCTATCATCTGGATAGAAAATACTGCCTCCTTTTTGTATTCTCAATAGAAGAAAAAGTAGAAAGACGATTACTTCTTGGACCTTTTCTTCAACGTATTTAATGCCAAGCTGTTTTTCCATTTCTGCTATAATAGCAGAAATCTTTTTGTGACTATGTTCATAAGCCCCTTGGCCATTTTCTTGATTGTATAAGTCCTTTAATAGCTCAGATCCTTCCTCATAACGTATAAATTCCGAAATGCAAAGCATCATGAGAAACCTTATATTACCTTCCTCCCCAACCAATTCGTAACCATGCCTTCTTGTATACTTAATAATTACATGATATTGTTCAGCGAGCTTAGATGCTTCTTTAATAGAAGTAAGGACCGTATTTTTGCTTACCTTAAGAAGATCAATGAAGTGATTCACAGACACATATTCTGTATTCGTAAATATTTTTAATAGAATTAACCCTTTTCTTTCCGTTGGTGAAGCAATATAAGTATTTGTCTTTACGACCGGTATCTTTCCTTCTTCCTGTTCCTTCCATTGATTAGGAAAGATTAACCCTTTTGAACGATCATTTTTAATAGGGGGCATCCCCTGATCTATTAACCAATTATTGATTTTCTTTACATCATACGTAATTTGTCGCCGTGTACATCCTAACTCCTTTTCTAATCTCTTGATTCTTTGAGGACCATAATTTTTTAATACCTGTAATAAAGCAGCCGCCCTCTGATCCAACATCTTCCTACCTCCTTCTACGTACAGTATAAAATATTCCAACGAAAGAAAGCGTATTCATTTAGTCCGAATTGTGGCTAGTTCGTTTGAACAAGATTGGATTGATTTTGGGGTCTATTGTTTTTTACTTATATGGAGCTTACTTAATTAAAGAATTGACTATATAATAATAATCACGTTAGTTTGACATAATTATGCCGAGGGAGATGCAATAGAAAAAGAGGAAACTATTTTGAGAAGCAAAGATAGAGCGAAGCAGGGAAAGGAATTCTTATAAAGTATTGACCATATGATCACTCCCTTGCCCCTTTTGATAAATATGGAATGCAGAAAGAAAATTTAGATCACAACGAACTCGTTCAGAGGTAATTGAAAAATTGATAAGCAATTAGAGGAATTAAAAAATCGTGTAATACAAACAGCCATTGGAACAAACATTGTTCTAATGGCTGTTCATCAACTTTAGTGAAACATTCTTGTTAAATCAGCTTATTCGAGGTGTCCCCGTGCCTTAGATTTCTACACTTCTTTACTCAATTCCAACATTAATCTTTACACAAATAATATCCTCTTTTTTGACAATTGAATTTTAGAATTAATTCCACGGAAGAATTCGGTAAATTATTTAAACCGTGTATTTTTTACAAAAGAGGGATTTGAAAACTTGACAAAAGTTAATCCGAAGTATTTTGAGACATTATTAAATGAGACTATAATTAATGGAGTGGAGTTAATATACAAACTGTATAGATACAATAAAGTGTTAAATCAGTTATTAAGACTAAATTCAGATAAACTTGGGAGAAGTTTAAGAGCATTTACTGGTAAAGAATAATTGTAACTTTATACTTTCTATGTAGTCATATCTGGAAAGGACTCAGCAAAAGTCTGAAATGTGCATTCAAGAAATGACCATCGTTATAATATGCGGCAGAAGTTAAGAAAAGTAATGATCGTTATCTAATCAATATATATTGCCAAAAGTGGAAAACTCTATTTATGGCTACAATTCCCTCAAAGAGAGTTTTCCATTACTACAAAATATTATTCTTGTAATTATAATAACTACCAATATTTATTTCCTCTTTTACATTTCCTGTGTTTGAAACATTATTTCCGTCTTTAATTCTCTTAGAATTATCGATTAATTTTGAGATTGGGTATCCGCTAGTTGTATCTCCTAGTAGCTATTTAAGAGCTACTCCTTAATTTTTAACAAGACACTCCTTGCAATCCAATTATCCTCCCTAAAACATTCCGTAAAACAAATTATTCGGACCATCACTTGACCATACCTTTTGTACCAAAACACAGTTTTTCTAAATTGAATTTTTCAGATATATAAATAAATGATCTGTTGCCTACCAATTTATTTAATGAATATACTACTAAAAAATATTAAATTGGATTGGCAAGCTAAAATCAACCCCACTGTCAAATTCGATGATACTTATAATGCCTTACAAATGATGCTATTTCTTTTTTAAGGAATGAATGAAAGAAGTGGAATTTTTTACATAGAGAATATTTGCAGTCAGCAGTTTATCAATATATTAGAATGAATTCATTATATTCAAAAATTCTTTTGGTTGTGCTATTAAAAATTTGATAATGTTGTCTTTTAATTCTGAGAAATCCATGATATTATTCACTTACACGCAACTTTATTCTTTCTCCTTGTTTCTCGGCAATTCAAGTATAAAAGAATTTGAAAGTTACATAATTCTTATTTTTAAATTATAAGTTGATAATGTATAAATAATTAATTCTTATTTTATTACTCTCTCTTTTTTCTAAGTGACATAACATTAGAAATCAAAACCACAATGATAATTACAATTCCAGGTAGTATCTGCTAAACTATTCACGCCCTTCATAAATGGCATTCCTTGCATAAGCTCTCCGGAACCCATGAAAGTAAAGCGAATTTCTTGTTTTATAAACTCGGCCTTTATTCCTAACCAGTTTTTATCCTCGCTCAGTTTATAAAACTGCTAGAAACAGGTAAATCTAGCAGAAATACAATTTATTCCGGTAACTTAGATGTTATAATCAGTTTCTCATCTTTATTTTTCGTCTCTATTTTCATTAAATAAACTCCATTATTAGCCGCCATATCAAAAATATCATTATCTTCAATTTCCCCAATTTTTTTTATATTCCCATTATCAATTTGATATTTTTGGAAATAGTTACTAACACCAGTACCAACAAAAACATGATTGCTACCATCCACTCGTAGTCCATTAACTTCCATATACTTACTTGAGAATTCTTTTGCCTTTTTCGTTTGTGTATCGAAAAGAACCAATTTATTGTCTGCAAAAGACTCAGTAAAGAAAGCTAAGTAAACAATTTGGTGATCATTTAATAATTCTCCCCAGCCAATCTTCTTATGAGGACTTTGGAATTCTTCTAACTTATGCGTTGAAATATTATATAAATAACAGTAGCTTTTTCCTTCCCTTATATCTGTGAAAAGGATTTTTCCATCTTGAACGGATAAAAATGCATTATCAAGAGTATGTGTTTTTAGATTAAAAACAGTTTTATTACGTTGTGTCTTTAAATCTCTTATCATAACATAAGATTGATTTTTATTTTGATCAAAATATATCCATGCTAGATAATTATCAGCTAACACAGGAAATTCATTTTTGATCGACTTATCGTTTTCCTTTGTGATCGGCTCAATTTCCCTTGTTTTTGTATTCATGATATATATGTTTTTCTGATCCCCAAAATCATCACTGTCTACCCATGTAACCCATTTATCATTAGCTTTTAGCCCTTGAATAGAAGAACTATCGAATTTTGTTGTGAATAGTGTTTCAACTTTATTAGTTTTTCTGTTGTATTCGATGATTTTATTAGCCATTCCTGAAGGGCTGTTATCAGCTGCACTCATATAAACATTGTCTTTGTAAGCAGCATAGGATGATATTTCTTTATAGGGTAAATTCACATTCACATCAAAATCTTTATCATAAATCTGAGTCTTTTCCAATGATTTAGAATTTGTTGCTGATGTCTTTTTTGTTTGAAGCAAATGATTGCCATAAAATACGATAAATATAAGTACTAGTATAGTTATTAATATAAATGTATTTTTTCTCGTCATTACGCCCCTCCTTCTTCAATATACAAATTTTTGATTAAAATATAATACGAAAGGTTGTAAGATTCTCACAACCTTTAATGTAATATTACCAAACCATAACGGGGTTAGAACCCTTTGTCTCTTTGTCAGCTTCATATACTGCTCGAGCTACCCCTTTTTTTGAAACTGTTGTCTTTAATTTGGACCAATATGTTCCCCCTTTTGTAAATTCAGTGTGATGATTTGGATCAACTAAACGAAATTCATCTGCATTTTTATCATACCCGCTTACTGTAACATAGTGCCTATATTTTGTCCCTCTATATTGTTCTATAAAATCAGTTCTCGTTAATAGAATTGGTGCAGTTTTCTTATTCCGTAATGTTGTCTTTACCCGAGTTTCTAATTTTACTGCTGGCTTTGAATATTTAGCGATATTCCCAACAATATAGGGGTTCCCACTAAATTTATACACATATTTATATTTATTAAGACCATCAGCTAAAAATGTAGATTTTGTACCACCACCGTTGGGGAGAGTACCTATTGTGTTTCCGAAATGCTTTTGACTCGGAAGTTTTTCAGAACTACCACTTTTCAATTTATGAAAACTTAGAGATTGTCTACCAGCAGCTACTCCGCAAAAGTTACTATACTGCTGCTTATTATATTTAACAGAAATCGTGTAATGCTCATTGGTTTTAGCAGCTAACTTCGACATAGCTTGTTTCTTTTGAAAGGCCTGTTCTTCTCTTTCAGTTTGTTTATCTCTTTTCTCTTCCAGAGAGTTATAATAATCTTCATTTTGAATATAATTTGGATCATTTAATGCGGCACCCGTACTAATATCATTATTCGCTTTGGATTCAGTTTCAGCAAATACAGAAATTGGTATTATCGAAGCAGTACTTATAATTGTTACTAAAACTAATTTTATTAATTTTTTATTCATATTATCTTCTCCTCATAAATTTTATTGTTAAATATATCCTAATAATACCATAATATAGAATTCAGAGAAGAATTTTTTCCTTTTTATAGAAATAGTAGCAAGTATTTTGTACCCTACAGAAATTTATTGAAGGAAATTTTATAATACTCGTATATTTGCTGAACCACACAAAAAACTTCGAATCTTTTAATCTCGAAGTTTTTAACTAACTATATTTCTCTAAACATTATTTTACTTTCCGTTTACTCTGATTCTTTCATCATATAAATAATTTCTTCAATCGAAAGTGCATCCATTATTTACACTAAATAAAAAAGGTGAGTCTCTTTAAATCCTCATATTCACTAGCAAGTTTCTACTTTTTGATAAATAATTGTTCTGCAGATAAAAGATTACCTGTTAATCTTATTTTGAAAAGTAACTTCACTTTGTTCAAAAGAAAAAGTAAAGTTTTGTAGTGCTTTTCTTTTTTATAGGGTAAAAATCCTTTCCGTTCTGCTGAAAAAAACTCTCGCTTAACGATGCCAAGCAATCTGGTTCTCCATAACATAATTAACTTATGGCTTTACAGAGTAATCCACTCTTACTTATATACTGACGGCTTATTAAATTCTATATCTTCTATTTCACATTCAAACCAGTTAAAATTACAATTTTCTTCGTACCAAATAATAACTGATTTATTAGGAATGCGAATCCCTGCAAACTCTTTAAATTCCAGGTTTTCACCACCCCAATCACTAAGGATATACTTTCCATTTACATCCTTATACCTTTTCCCTAAAAAGCGAAGGACATCTCCTCTTTCATTAAAATAAAAACACCCGGAAACAATATTTCCCTTGTATTCTATCGTAGCCTTTGCTGTATTTTCACCAACTTCTTCCCATTTTATATATGGGCTTAGGGCTGCAGATGGAAACCACATCATTTCGGCAAGGAATCTCATCATAGTTCCTGAGTTAATCTCTGGCCCTTCAGAATTAACAACAGGAATTGCAGATAGCAGCTTAATATCCATTTTACCTTTACCATCTCTATATGTATCTAGACCCGACAGTTGAACAAAAGGTGCCATTTTAACCTTTGCAATCCAAACGAACTCTGGACTGTGTACATTAAAGTACTGCACGGCTTGTGTAGGCATCCAAGGACCACCTTTTTTTATTCGCATCCTACCTTTTTGTTTTAAACGAACAGATATTATTTGCTGTTTTCCTATTACCTTCGAATTTCTTAACCAATTTTGTACTGTGCATGGTAAACCTGTAATGTCTTCTTCCTTGATTGTTTTTATGTCCTTTATATCAGCATTATTAAGGATTTTCTTTGCAATCTTTTTAGCCTCTATTTCAAATAATATGCGGCCTATTTTTGAAATGATAAACAATAGGAATAATATTAATAAAACAAGGATTAATAGTACCAAAACCCACTTTTGCATAAAATACCTCCCTCTTCCAAGCTTTGTCTATATGATATCAAATGTCAAAACTTTACCTAAACGACAAAAGTCACTAAATTGATTTATGTTTGGAAGTGTTATAGCTTCCCCCATAAAGGATACCAGTAATAGGTATATTCAATTACTTTTTCATATTCATTCTATTGAGATAAGTGTGTTCATAAGTAAGTGATAATCTTGAATATTTGACTTTTGAAGAACAATTACTCTGTTTAGATGGAAAAGACGCCGCCAAGGAAAACGCATTGCCTTAATTGATGATGTCATTAGCACTGGAGAGTCGATACGAGTACTGGAGGAACTAGTTTTGCCAAAGCAGGGGTAACGTTGGTTCAGGAGCTGCCCTTCTTGCTGAGGGGGATGCAGAAGAAAGAGATGATATCGTTTATTTAGAGAAGTTGCCGGTGTTTTAATGGTGGATGTGGGGGATGGCTCTTTCTATTTCATCTTGTAAATGTCTACATTATTAATTTCCCCTACAACAGATAGTCAGTTTTCAATACCAGTTCATATTCACATGCGGTTCTTGCCATAAAACAAGAGCATACTTTTTATATTACTTTGCTAATATTGAAACCTATTAATCCATGAAGCGTATTACATATAATCCTACCAAAGAAAGGAGGGAATTCTTCATGGCTGGTAATTCAGGAAAACATCGTGATGGTGCGGTTAAAGGTCGTAGTCAGTTTAAAGGACCGAATGGCAATTATATCAAACGTGATACTAACACTGGAAGATTTATGGATCAGAAGACAACTGGTGGAAAATTTAAAGGCGTTCGTACTGAGAAATAAAATAGTTCACGGGCATCTATCCTAAGAGAGATAGATGCTTTTTTAAGTAAAATTATATACACAAACCTCTCGTGAAGTATTGCTGTTAAACAATATTATTTTAGGTGTAACTGTGATCTGAATTAACAGTCACTCAAAACTCTGCAATATTCAATCAAACCTCAAAATAAACATTTCCAATTCATGAAATAAACCGCGTCTGATGTCTAGGCTCCATAGACAACACCTTACTGTCCTCCTAATAAATTAAAAGAGGACAGCAGATATTTTCTCTAAAAGGAGACTTTTTAAGTAATTTCAAACCACCCTTCTAATCCCCTCAACTCTCCAATAATCTTGTAGCAATGGTATCGGTGGTAACTAGTACATTGATTAATTTATTATTTACCGCTACTTGGATTGCATTGAATTTTTCTTCGCCATAGGCAATGGTCATTACTGTTGGTATGGATTGAATTTCTTTTAAATTGATTCCTAGAACATGATGATTAATTGTGCAGTCTACTTCTTCACCAGATTGGTCAAAAAAGCGGGAATTAATGTCACCGATGACGTTATTTTCTTCAATTTCCTTTAAGTCATTTTGATTAAGGTAACCAATTCTTACCATTGTACTTTCCTTAAATGGGCTAGAAATTCCCACAAGTGCAATATCTACTTTTTTGCTTTCCTCAAAAACAGCATGGATTGTCGGGTTCTCTTGGAGGTCTTTTTTAATCTGTTCATTAGAAACTAATGCTGGGGCGTATAAATATTTCGCTTTTGCTCTCATCTTTCTTGCTAGGTCAAAACATAGCTGATTTGAATGAATATCTATATAGTCATCACCTATTCCACCTATTAAAGGAAATACGGTAAGATTGGATTGGTTCGTGTATGGATAATGATTTACGAGCCCTCTCAGTGATTCTCCCCATGAAATACCGATTGAATTTGCATGTTTAGATATTTCCTTTAAATATAAAGCTGCCTCTCTACTAATTGTTTTACTTACTTCATTATTTTCAACTTCCGAGGTATCTATAACGATTGCACGCTTCAGGTTATATTTAATTTCTAGTTTTCTTTCTAAATTCACTGTATAGGCATTTTTACTATTAATAATAATTTCTACAATACCCGCTTTTTTAGCATCAAGTAGGATTTTGGAAATCAATGACCGGGATACGCCAATTTTTCTCGCAATTTCCGCCTGTGTCATTCCTTCTTCATAGTACATTGTAGCTACTCTAACGAATTCCTTTTCTTCTAGTTGATTCATAGAATAGATCCTCCAACTAATTCTTTTATGATGTAAATATACCATAATGTAGGAAGGCCTAACAACACAGGCATAGAGGAACCTAATTATAAAAACGGATGGTATCCCCCTGATTTAATGTTGGATAAATTTTTGGTTCAGCCAATATTGCACCTGGCAAAATTTCATTTTTATCCATGCTAAAGTAAATAGAAATGTGTCCTAATTCAGTAAAATTCTTATTAGCGGCAGCTCCGACTTGGGTAATCGTATAAGTCTGATTTTCATTACCCACCATAAATTTCGTTCCCACCTTAAGGAATATATTAGGTTTAGTGACAAATTCATGAATAACAGAAATTGATTTTAACTCTGCTGTAGCCGTTGGTCCAAATAAAATCAAGACCATTTCTTCTGCAAATGAGGGAACTAATTCACCAATTTCGACTATTTTACTTTCGATCACCTAAAATCTCCTCCCATGATAAAATTAATACATGCCACTACTGAACACCCATGCAATTAGTACAGCTAACGCCCCTGTAATAACACGACTGTACAGGATAGCTGGTACTCCAACTTGTACAATTTCAGGCTTAGCTTCTCCAAGTGATAAACCAACCGGGATAAAATCACAACCTGCTTGTGCATTAATCGCAAATAGTGCTGGTAATGCATAAGTTACCGGAATTGATCCAGCAGCAATTTGTGTCCCAATCAGCACTCCAACAACCTGTGCAATAACAGCACCTGGTCCTAAGATTGGAGATAAGAATGGCAAACTACAGATAAAAGCAATAACAATCATGCCATGAATCGAATCAGAAATGGGTGCTAATAAATTGGCGATCATATCTCCCACACCAGTGTAGTTAATAATACCGATTAACACACTGATGAATGCCATGAATGGAATAATGTTTTTAAGTAGCATCTCTACAGCGTCACGCCCTGCTTGATAGAATACTCCCATAATCTTTCCGATTCCTCTAGAAAATTTAATCAAGATACTATCCTTTTTCTGATTGTTTACATTCCGTTCTATTTTCGATTTTGTATATTTTTTATCAACTAGTTCTTCTCTTGATTCTGTTGTTTGAGCTGTTTGAACTTCCGGTTTTGTCACTATTTCATCTGAAGCTTCTTCGATTACTTCTATATCATTTAGTGTAACACCAGAAACAAAAATATCTTCCGTAATATATTGAGACAATGGTCCAGATGGTGATGATGGTAACACATCGACAGTTGGTATTCGTTTCATAGGATAAACACCAATACGTGCCGTTCCGCCACAATCTATAACGGCAGCCATCACTTCACTTTCTGGCACAGAATTTGTAAATCCATCCACTACTTCTGCTCCACTCAAGTCGGATATTTTTTTAGCAACTGGATGAATTCCACCACCAGTTATAGAAATAACTTTATTCTTCTTCCCAGCTGGTTCTAGTTCAAGGCCTGCTCCCCATCCACCTGGACCCTTTTTAACAAGAACTTTTTTATACATAGTTTATGACCTCCATTTATGATTAAAGAGTAATTCCTTCTCGTTTTATTAAGAATTTAGTAATGATTTCTGTGATAACGCCTCTCACTAAAACGACAACAATACCGCATAGGAAATAACGAACTGCTAAACTGCCTTGATCGTAACCGGCTTGCATCACACCATTTGCAATTCCTAAATAAACAAACAGTTCACCAGCATTCGCATATGGGAATAGTCCTGTAACAGGATGTAAGAAAGTAACTACAGAATCATAAAATGCAGGTTTTTCTTCTTCTTTAACAAATTTACCAAATGTATAAGCCATGGGATTAGTTAATAATAGTACGGATAAAACAGGCATAACAGTATATCTTAAAATCATATATTTAGCACTTGCTTGTATCGCTCGATTTACTCGCTCTTCCCCAATAATAGCAATTAATGAATAAGTAAATGTTAGTAGAACAATCAATAGAGGGACAATTCCAGTCATAAATCCCATAAATGTCTCTCCACCTGCTTCAAACAAACCAATAAAATTTTTCCCAAACCACTCAATAAATTTCATTTAGAATCCTCCCCCAAAAATTATAAAGTAATCGCTTGCATTCTTTTTATTACTAACTGTTTAAATGCCCTTTTCTTAAGTCTAGATTTTTCCTGATCCATTAGTGAAACCAACTCATTATCTAATTTTTCTCCATCAAATTTTTCGAATCTCTTAAACTTCGAAAATATAGTTAAACCACTATAAAAATACAACTCCATAATTACTCCGTTTGGATCAGTTACAACCACTATTACGGCTGAAGTAAATAAATGTTTAGCAACATCGGTTAATAAATCATATCCTTTATTCCCCCTATACTTTTTGGCAAGGTTCCTAACAAACCTGTTATAATATTGCACTTGATAGAGGCTAAATACCGATTGTAACAATAGTATAGTGGTGGCCAAAATAGCAATACTCCCCATAAGAATCCCTCCTTTTTATTAAGCCCTTCCTAATCTTTTGAATAGGAAGGGACTTAACTCATTCTAAGGTGATTTTTACACGCAGGTTTCATTTGACTAATATCCTTAAATATAATAGTGAAAATTCCGATGTTTTATCTTAAGCAAACGTTTCATCTTGTAATTTGCGCAATTTAAATACAGTAGTTGATTCATCTAACTCAATGTCATCGTATGTTAAGAATGATCCGTCTTTTATATCACGTTTTGCAATAGAAGAACCACCTATTAAGCCAATGGGAATATTTCCACTTTTTATCATATCGATATGTGTTTCTAATACACCACGTACACAGTATCCACCAATACCATCGATTCTTTCGCCTGCTTTAATATCCTTTTTTGCCACAGCTACTGTTTCTGAAATAGGAGCACCTAAAGGAACAATTGCACTATCATGTTCTAGCTCTGCCCTAGCAATTGTTAATGGTGTTTCTAAGCTACATAGATGATATGGACGGTAAAGAATATGATGATCTCTATCTCCCTTTTTCATTAAGTAATTTAATTCATTCTGTACCCCTTCGTTTTGACCTTTAATGATACAGAAAATCCCTGGTGCAATTCCATCTACATACTCAACCACACCATAATTATTTAAAATGCCACCATTCGTTTTTACATCCAAGTTTTTCACTGCACCATCCAAGTCAGCAGTTATTCCATGCATTCCTACCACGTCAGGCACAAATCCGATGGCGTTTGATAATAAGTTCATTTCTGCCATGGTTTTCGTTCCGTCTTGGAATGCTGCTAACATATGACTGTTCATATTCTTAGAATCTGCTTCTGCTCGAGCTGTATCTGGATTGGCACTTACCTTTAAAGCATTATTCTTCCCTTTCCCAGCTACTAAAACCTCCATCCCCATACTCTTCGCAAATTCATACATTTGTACAGTTGCAGCAGGCTCATCACCATCTGACCCTGTATAAACTAAACCAGCTGCATCATACAATTTTTTCATAAGAGGCCCAATCGTGATATCAATTTCTACATTTAATAAGATTAAACTTTTTCTTGCCAATAATGTTTCTAATGAAATTTTTGCACCTACTTCTGGTACACCTGTTGCATCAACAATAACTTCTACCTCTGGTGAATGAATAATTTCTTTAAAATTAGCACTCGTCAAAATTTTATTGTTCTTATGTCCACTTGCATGATAAGCTTCGGCTGCTCTAATCGCAGCATCGATATTAATATCACTAATACCACCAACAATCATACCTGGAATGGTGGAAACTTGAGAAATCATTCCAAAACCCATTTGACCTGCACCAATAACCCCTACTTTAATTGGATTACCTTCTTGTTCACGTTTTAATAATTTTCTATACAATGTCATGTTATCCTCCCTTTCTTTGTTGTCATTTGACAAAATAATTATCAAATGTCATTTTATTATTTAATTTTGACACAATTATTGTCATATGTCAATAAATGATATAAAAACTCTATAACAATATTGATTTTTTTGTTTTTGGTGATTGCTGCAGGGAAATGAGATAGTTATTAGGGGAGAAGAGCTGCTTGTGCGGCTCTTTTCTAAAAAAGTAGAATTGTTATAGGGATACCGGAAGACTAATATGTTACGGATAGATTCACCATATTCAAAAGTTACCTTTTAGTTGAACTGTCAAAAAGTTAGGTAATGTGTACTTTTTATTAAACAATTAATATAAAAAAGCGAAGGAATTTATCATCCCTTCGCTCTATCTTTTATTTACTATTTCTTCCTTGCACATACAATAATAGTGCACCTTCAGCTTTCCACCAACCTCATGCAAGATTTTCATCTAAAGATGCTACTAATCTAGTCTTGCTGGCTGAATCGTGGGATGCCAAAAATGAAAATAAAGGAAAAAGGAATACAACAACAGAACTACTGTACTTCTTCTTTAACAAAATCTAACTGCAACCACACTAGCCTTCAATGAAAAGTTCCTGTGAAATAAGATTATTCTTGGTATCTCTGTGGTCTTACCTTTTAAAAGATGGAGCAACATATTTTCTATTCCATTCTAAATAGCCTTTATACATATTTTTACCTATTTCCTAAACTATTGTCACTAAATACTCGCAATCTATGAAACTTTCTTTATTTTTCTTTGTATTAAAAATAAAAAGAGGGATAAAAATTAGAAAAGAATTATTTTTAATTCTTGGAGTCATTTTGAAACAGTTTTGTCACCAGTTGAGCAGATACTTGCAAGTCCACCTTATGCTCCTTCAATAGCTCCAGATAAATATGTTTCTGATGTTAAAGAAAGAAGCGGTTCTTTTTTACTTAACTATTGGGGATTTGACCGTCATATTGCGGATGCAGTAGCTTGGTATTTTACAGGATTCTTTGCAACCAAGAATGACTAAATGATTTTTTTCACAAATCATTAAATTTTTTTCTAGGTCCCTAAAAGTCAATTCCACATTCCAGAGCCATACCTTAGTTCTACAAAAAATCAAGTTTTCCTAGTGCTTTCAGTTTTCGGTTCTAATACATCAGTCATCTTTACAATTAACTAGTTCTAGCACATACTATTCTTGTCACTGACCGATCTTGTATTGCGCAATAAAATTTGCAGAGTTTTGATACCCAATTTTCTCACTTATCTTGCACTTGATACACATTCGATAATCTATAACTTCTACCATAAAACGTTAAAACATTGGCATAATGAATTAAACGTTTTAATAACGTTGCCGCTAAGCTAGAATTAATAATATTCGATTCCATTGGCTAATTTCAAGCTTTAATGTGATTATCAATTGTCTTGCTTAAGTACTTGTTTCAATTACTCGATAAGAGTAGTCACGACACAATTAATGTAGTGAGACTTGTGATGACTGGCAAGTCTTTTTTTTTAGCACCTATTAAGTAAAGTACAGGATTCTGCATTTTTCTGTTACAAAGGTTTTCACTTTTATTTTGCAATAAACAAATAATACTTTTTAGCAGCTCAATCCTTATCATACTAAAACCTCTAAGTCATCATTGAGTAATATACAGTGAATAAAAGTAAAAGAATTATACGATTATTTTGTCAGTTATGATTATCAGAAATGCTAGTATGTTCGATATTGATTTAGATAATTCTTAAGGAACGCCTAGGATTGTTTAAAAAATGGCTTTAACAATGGAGAACAAGATACTAAACAATTTGTGATAAGTGTCAGGCTACAATATTACAAATTGTAAGTGCATTAAAAATCGTATTATTGATTTTCATTATTTCGATAAAATATTTTTAAGAGCATTATAACTCGGCTTTTCTTCATATTCATTATTAAATAATAGAGGTCTATCATTCCTTAGCCAAGTATATTTATCTGTAAACCCCCACATACTAAAAACGGAGCAACTTCCCTTTAAATTTTTACATGAATCTAACACAACTGAATATTGCTCAGCCTGTTTTTTCAACTTTAAATTTTCCGAATAATTACTATCCGAAATCTTCACATCTAATTCCGTAACATTTATTTTTAAACCAATGTCTCTAAACCTTTCCATATTTGTTGTTATCTCTTTTTCAGTGAATTTTTGGTAAAGACTAGTATGAAATTGAAATCCAATTCCGTCAACTGGAATTTTTTCATTTTTTAAGCTTTTTAATAAATTAAAAATAGCATTCGACTTTTCGTTAGTTACTTCCGCACTATAATCATTGTAAAATAATAGCGCATTAGGATCAGCCTCTTTTGCCCATATAAAGGACTTTTTTATATACTCAGGTCCAATAGTTCTTAACCAATAAGAGTCTTTTAAACTACCATCGTTATTAAAAGCCTCATTTACAACATCCCATGCATATATCCTACCTTTATACCTGTTAACTACTGTATATATATGATTCTTCAAAATTTGTTCTGCTTCTTCCTTAGTAAAGTTAGAATTCTTAAGCCAATCAGGTATCCTCTTATCCCAAACGAGAGTATGTCCCCTAACCTTTATTTCATTTTTTTCAGCAAATTCAACAATCCTGTCAGCATTATCGAAAGTAAACTCATTGAACTTCGGTTGAACTACACTAAACTTCATCTCATTTTCCGGCGTAATAATACTAAATTCTTCTCTTATTTTTTTTTTATATTCAGCATCATTATTAAGAGCATCTACATTCACTGCTGTTCCAATTAATATATCATGCTTTATACCTTCCACTTTTAAGCTACTATTTTTATTAGTGGTTATTTTTATATTGAAGGCAAATATTCCAATACAAATGAATAGTAATAGCAGAAAAATAATTAATATAAGTCTAGATTTCTTAAATAGCATTTTAAAACTCCTACTATATATTTTTTAGCTAAGCATAATTACTTCCAACAAAATTCAATATATCAATTATTAACAATAATATTTCTAATTTAATTAGGTATTTACCTTCTCCATTTAAATAATATACTCTTATTTACTTTTTATTTCTTCTTAATTCTATAAATCTCCAATCTTGTACTAAAAATACTCAAAAGGAGCACTAATAATAGCACTCCTTATATATAAATTTATTTTATTATACTTATTATCAAATTTTATTTTACAACTACTAATCTCTACTAAACAAATCTCTAGTATAAACTTTCTCTTCCACATCAGCTAAATCACTAGATAATCTATTAGCAACAATCACATCAGAAATTTCTTTAAACTGATCAAAGTCATTAATCACTCTAGAATTATAGAAAGTCTCTTCCTGCAATGCTGGTTCATAAACAACCACTTCAATACCTTTTGCTTTAATACGTTTCATGACACCTTGTATTGCTGATTGTCTAAAGTTATCTGAATCCATTTTCATTGTTAAACGATAAATACCAACAACTTTTGGATTCTTTTTGATAATCATATCTGCTACATGGTCTTTTCTCGTTCTATTAGCATCAACAATGGCTGTCATAATATTATTTGGAACATCTGCATAATTAGCAAGTAACTGCTTTGTATCTTTTGGTAAGCAGTAACCACCATAACCAAATGAAGGATTATTATAATGAGTACCGATTCGTGGATCTAGGCCTACACCATCAATAATTTGCTTTGAATCTAAACCTCTTACTTCTGCATAGGAATCTAGTTCGTTAAAGAATGCAACTCTCATCGCTAAATATGTATTAGCGAATAATTTAATAGCTTCTGCTTCAGTAGAATTTGTGAATAAAACATCTATATTCTCTTTAATTGCACCTTGGACTAACATATTAGCAAACACCTTTGCTCTTTCTGATTGTTCTCCCAATACAATTCGAGATGGATACAAGTTGTCATATAGTGCTTTACCTTCTCTTAAAAACTCTGGTGAAAAAATAATATTATCCGTTTCAAACTTTTCTTTAATCTTCTCTGTGTATCCAACAGGAACAGTTGACTTGATAACCATAATAGCTTCTGGATTAATGGATAATACATTCGCAATTACGGCTTCAACCGTTCTTGTATTAAAATAGTTTTTTTCCGGATCATAGTTAGTTGGAGTAGATATAATTACATATTCTGCGTCTTTAAAAGCTTTAAAATTATCAGTAGTAGCTGATAATTTTAATTCCTTTGTTGCTAAGTATTCCTCTATTTCATGATCAATTATCGGAGATTTTTTCTCATTAATTAAATCTACCTTTTCTTGAATTATATCAAGGGCAATTACTTCGTTATGTTGAGCCAAAAGTATAGCATTTGATAGACCCACATAGCCAGTTCCAGCAACAGTAATCTTCATTTATTCAGCACACTTCCTTTAAGTTTGTAAATCCGAGTAAATTAGGAATAAATTAACTTTCTATATTTTTAAGTCTAATAATATTTCATTCCATGAAAAAATTGGATCTTTTATATCTTCTTCAACAATATTAGTCCCTTTTTGTATCTCAATTATTTCTAAATCTTCTATAGCTCTTAAAGCATGTTTAATATAAGGAGAAATTTCTATTACATCACCAGCATTAATAGCACGTGATTCATTATTCATTATTAATTCACCACTACCTTTAATTATAGTCCAAACCTCTACTCGATGCTGATGATAATGATAACTCAAATTTTTACCTGCATTAATACAGATTTTTTTTGTAAGAACTTCCATTTTTTTATCATATTTTGAAAAATCAAGGACTTTATACCAGCCCCATATACGCTCTTCATACATTGGGCGTTGATTAAAGTCTGTTATTAAATCTTTAAGTTTAGGACTACTTTCTTTATCACTTACTAATATTCCATCAGGGGAAGCAGCTACTATTAAGTTTTTCCCTCCTAAAACAGCAACAGGTATTTCAAGTTCATTTATTAAATGGACGTTTTCACTATCTTCACTAATTGTTCCAATTCCCATTATATTTGTTGTCATTTCCTCAGTAAGCGTATTCCACGTTCCTAAATCTTTCCAATAACCATTGTAATCAATTGCTACAATTTTATTCGCTTTTTCAACTACTTCATAATCAAAGCTATTCTTATTAATTAAATCATATTGTTTTTTTAACTCTTCATAATTCGTAGATAATCCCAGACCCTCTATTATATTAAGAATAAAAGAGAGTTTAAATGCAAAAACTCCACAATTCCATAATGCACCTTTATCAATTAATTCTTTAGCTTGTAACTCAGATGGTTTTTCTTTAAAATGACTAACTTGTAAACAATCATGTTCTGAATTAGCATTAGATGGAACAATATAACCATATTTTGAAGATGGAAAAGTTGGTTTAACCCCAATTAACGCTAGATCAGATTCAGTATTTTTTACAGCGCTCTCTAACTCCGCTACTTTTAAAAAAAATGCATCTTCAACATATGGATCTACAGGTAGAATACCAACAACTTCATCTCTATCAACAGAACACTTTGAATATAAATATGAAGCAGATAATGCAATTGCTGGAAATGTGTCACGTCTTTCTGGTTCAACTACAATTGGCACTTTATTTTCTAGTTGATTCCTAATCATATCTACTTGAGAGGCACTAGTAGCAATCACTACAGACTTATCCAATCCTACGTTTTTTAGTTGCTTATAGACTCTTTGAACCATAGATACTCTATTATTTTTATCTTCTAAAACTTTTAAGAATTGCTTAGAACGAGCATCGTTTGATAGCGGCCATAGTCTTTTTCCTGATCCACCTGATAATAATACTAGTTTCATAGTATACTCCTCTATAAATATATTGTTAAATTTCTCAAAGTAATATTGTTAAACACAATTAATCACTATTCTTCAACTAACTATAGGGTAAATTAAGAATTTAATGACAGTACTTAATTTAAACTAGTAGAATGCTCAAGAATACTGTTAATAACGTTATTTAATTGTTTAATATAGCGTTCTTCTTTTATCAATTTAACCTCTTTAATTTTCTTCTGAAGTTCTTTTCTTTTTTCAAAAGCGATTCTCAAGTTCATAGCAATTGCGTTCGCTGAATTTTCTGTATATATCGCACCATCTTGATAGATTAATCTTAATGCCTCCATATCAGACAAAACCATTACTTTTTCTGCACCTAATCCCTCATTACTTACACTCATCTGAATATCATCAAAAATCGTAAGTCCCAAAAGAATATCACAATTTTTCACTAAATCTAAATAATCCTTAGTTTCTATCCACCCTGTAATTTCAACATTTTCTGGTAAATCTTTTGCAGATAAATTAAAGTTTGAATATAACTTCTTATAATTACCAGTCATTATAATTCTAAACTCTGGAACTAACTTAGCACTGTCAATCACTTCAGAAATAGGTTCATCTTTATTAAATGAAGCAGGAAAAAAAACAATTGGTCTCTTATCAGGAGAACTAGTTACCTTTCTTTCTACTTCCGTTATAAGTGGAGTTTTATCTTCTAATACAATAATTTTGTTTGAATTTATATAATTAAAAAGATTTTTTTCTCTTATTCCTTGATGCACAATTTCATTATGGACAATTATTAGGTCACATTGACTTAATAAAAATTTTGTTCCAATTCTATTTAGCCAAGGTTCACGAGTCATTGCATTATGCAAATCAGAAATTACTTTTACCCTTTTATTAATAATGAGCTTATATAAAACTGGAGCAAATAGTGAGTAGCTTGGAGGATTTTGTACAAACACACTTTTGGGCTTATTTTTAATTATAAAAACTAAATCTTTAAAAAAGTAAATCATATATAATATAATTTTCTTTATACTGTTTGCTGGCGGATTATCTCTATAAATAATCTTTGAGTCACCTAAATTGTGTGTTATATCCTTTATTAATGACTCAACTCTTGCTTGATATTTCGTCCATACTAAAAATATATTATCCATCTAATTTATTCCTCACTATTCTGTCTCATTTAGAATATTATTTACAATAATATTGGCTAGTTCACCAGTTGAATTATATTTATTATAGGTTGTTTCATATGCTTTAGTAACATAATGTTCTAGTTCTTTTATATTCTCAACCATTTCTATATATCCCTTTTGAAAGAGAACTTTTGCAATCTCTTTCTGATGATCATCAACATGTTCATTAAATTTAGATAGTCTTGGAACAACGATTACTTTTTTAGATAGATTAAGCGATTTAATTATAGCTGAAGTACCACCATGGCAAATAACAAGCGAGCTGTTTGCTAAATACTGATCAAAATCATCTTCCTTAATTATCTCCAAACTTTTAGCAAATTTTGACATCTTACTATATCCAGATTGTATTACAACTTCCTCAGCAGTAAATACATTTCTCTCTATTAATAAATCAATTTCATCTATTAATCTATTCATAGGAAATTTTTGAGTCCCTAATATAACAAATATCAATACAAACTCCCCTTATATATTCCCTTAGGATAGAATTTTAGCATCTCTGGCCATTGAACATAAAATATATCTGCAAATTTATAAACTATTTTTCCTGTTATAGTAGGACTATTAATTTTCGCATAGCTTTCAATAAAAATCACTTTCGAACCCATAAGCTTTGCAAATATCAAATAAAGAATAGTTCCCCCTGCACCAGTTGATATAACATAATGTGGTCGGTATCTGATAACATAATATAAAGATAAAATAGTATTAAGAATTAGAATAAATATTAAATTTTTACTTTTTCTATCTTGTTGGTAAAGAAAGTCTACATTTTTATTCTCTTTATTAGAATCATTTTTCTCAGTTATTAGCTTAATTTTCACTCTACTTTCAATCTCATCTATTTTTTGAAATTCTTTATATATATTATTTAGTTGTGTCCAATGTCCACCGGTTGAACTAATTAAAGTCACTCTTTTCACGTTCAGTCCCCTTCCTGATTTTTTCGATATGTAAAAACATTCACTAAGCATAGTATTAATAAAATAAACGGTAAGCTAAAGTGAATTGTTACAAATAAATTATCATAATAAGAGACTATTCCAACGGAAATAATATTAAACAAAATAAATTTATTACTAAACAATTTATTTGATCTGTTACTATAAATTAACCATCCAATAAATATTAAAATAAAAATAATCATCAATATACTACCTAAAATGCCTACTTCCAAATACGATCTAATATATTCGTTATGTGGTGCTACAAATTCTTTATAGGGGTTAACATCATATAACGATTGGCTTGCTCCCATCCCTCTTCCGAAAATAGGATATTCATTTGCTCTATCAATAAAATATCTCCAAGCCCAATATCTCCCAGAAGTATTTATTCCTCCACCTTCATTAGTTGATCTTTTTAAAATACTTTTAATAGTATAGATAAAGATAAGTATTGCAGGAAATATACTTATAATAGTGATAAAAATAAATGGTAAGGAATATCTATTTTTAATTATTGTAATATACATTTTCTTGATTAATAAATAGAAAATAATCAATCCTGCTCCTAAAAGAGTAATCCTTGTAAAAGTAAGAATCAAAATTAAAGTATTAATGAATAAATAACCATACACTTTATTGTTTGAACTTATAAATAAACTTTTTTGAGTATCTTTCTTTAATAAAATTCCTACAGATGTAATTATAGCAACAAAGCAAATTTCAGCTAGATGGGCAGGAGGATTACTTCCTTGCAGCCTATTTACACCCGTAAATTCAAATTTAATTACAGACCAATTAGTAAAAAGAGAAAAGAACAAACCAAATAACACACTAAAAATCGGTAATTTTTGTATCAAATCTAAGATTCTTTTAAGTTCCTCTTTTCTTAACCTAATCATTAACATTAAAAAGATTAAAAGGTAAGATGAAAAAGATCTGAATATATCCCCTGAGTTAGCAAATTCAACGGAATCAATCCTACTTATTTGTAACAGTAGATAAATAAATAAAACAAAGATACCACTTAAACTGAAATAAGTAAGAAAATTCTTATTAATCCCCCTAAAAATAATAAGAAAAATTATTATTATCAGTAATGCTCCTTTTATTAAAGTTAAAATCGTCCCGCCATAACTCGGTATTAATGGCTTCCAGGAAATTGCACCTAACATAACAATAAGAAAATAGTATAAATAAATCAATTTCATCAACCTTTTCTAAGATTAAACTTCCATCAATATCAGTGAAAGAACTTTTTAAAATTAGGAGTATAATCTAAGTCTTTATTTCTTTCTCCAATCTTCTTAGCAGGAACTCCTCCTACAATTGCATATGGCTCAACATTTCTAGTTACTACTGCTCCAGCTGCTACTACTGCTCCTTCCCCTATAGTTACACCAGGCATAATCATTGCATTTGTGCTAACCCAGGCATAATCATCTATAACTACTTTTCCCTCAATATACTTAAAGGTAGCACTATTCACGTCATGTTCCGCAGTGTAAATTTTTACATAAGGTGATATATTTACGTTATTACCGATTTTTAATGTACCTCTCCCATCAAGTACAACGTGGTCATTAATAGCACAGTTTCTACCTATTGCAATCTTAAATGGATTGTAGAAAAAAACTGGTCTTAAAATAGTAGTATCTTTACCAATATTGACTTTTAGTAATCTATATATGAGTATTCTTATAGTATGAAATGGAATATATGGCACAATAAAATTTAAAATTGCTAAATAAGCATCTTTAACTATTTTCATTATGTCTCCCTTATAACCTTATTTATTTTGGTCACCTTTAATTTATATAAAATTAAAATTGCAACAAATAATACCATCAACAAATCAGAAACTATACTTACAATAATGGCCCCCATAACTTGAAATTGGCTTATAAAATATATATTTAATAAGAAATTCAAAGCTGCTACTATAATCTGAATAATACTCCTTTCTTTTTGGTAACCCGCTCCTGTAACTGCATCAGCCAGTATATAATGAATATTTCTTAAAATAACAATTGGTAATAATAATTTAAACATGCTAATACTTTCTATATATTTACTCTCAAATAACTGTTTAATTATCGGAGGAACGAAGTAAAAAGAAAGTAAGCATATTACTATTAGCAATGGTAATAAAAGAAACATTATTTTTAATCCAAAACGTAAAGTTTTTCTTATTCCTCCCTCTTGTCCATATTTAAAAAACATCGGGAAAGTAATTGCAAGAATTGCCTTAATAGGTATAAATAATACATCTAAGACTTTATATGCGAAACCATATTGCCCAGTTGTTTCTAAATTGGAATATTTCCCTAGTAAAGTTTTATCAATATCATTATATACACCTTGAGATGATAATCCTATTGAAAAATATATTCCTTCTTTTATATATGGCAGTGAGATTTTCTCTCTTATTAGAGGTTTTTCACTTCTTTTAAAAGTATAAATTAATACATAAATAGTAAAAATCAGGGATCCTATTAGATATATTTTCCCCCAGTTTAAAAGACCACTATATGCAGGATTAATTTTTATTAAAATAAAATAAAATAAAACTGACATAAAACGAATTAAACTAATAAAATTTAGAATATGAGCAGAAACCTTCACCGAATTTTTAGCAATAAAAATTTGTGAAGACATTTCGGTTAATTTTAAAAATAATAAATCAGCAAGGCTTATTAGTATAAATAATTTTAATGCTTCAAAGTAATTATCAAATAAAAAACAAATAGCAATAGATCCAATTACTAACAATAAAACGTAACTATATATTGTTATTTTCAAAGCATTACCATAGACTTTTGGAAAACTTTTAATATCTGTAGAAATTATTTTAACTAATAAACTATTAAATCCTACTCCACAAAACGGACTAAGTATTACCGTTATAGCTGTAATACTAACGTATATTCCATATTCATAAGGCGTAAATACAAAAGCTAAGCCAAGGAAGTAAATTGTTTGAAATATTAACCTCCCTCCTTGTCCATAAAGCATCCAACCTACTTTTTTCATCATTGAATTCATTAGAATTTCACCATAATATTTTAATATGCCCCATTTGGTTTAAACATGCATTTTACAGTTTTTAAAATGATTTTAACATCAAATAGAATCGTTCTTTTTTTTATATATTCAATATCCAATTCAACCATTTGTTGAAAACCTAACTCATTTCTACCACTTACTTGCCACAGACCAGTACAACCTGGAACTACTAATAATCTCAGCTTGTCATAAGAAGAATATTCAGCTACTTCTCTTGGTAATGGTGGTCTGGGTCCCACTAAACTCATTTCCCCTTTTAAAACATTAAACAGCTGAGGTAATTCATCGATACTAGTTTTCCTAATAAATTTTCCAATCTTAGTTACCCTCGGGTCATCTTTCATCTTGAACATTGCCCCAGATACTTCATTTAATTCTAATAATTCTTTCAAACGTTCCTCAGCATCTGATGCCATTGATCTAAATTTATACATATAAAACTCTTTTCCATCTTTTCCAACTCTTAATTGCTTAAAGAAAACTTTCCCTTTTGGATCTTCTATTTTAATTAAAAGCCCAATAATAATAAAAAGGATACTTAGAACAACTAATCCACAAAATGAACCGATGATGTCTATTGATCTTTTCATTACAAGGTAGCTTCGAGCTGTATTTACAGATATATTTTTTTTCCTTTCTAAATACAGAGATTGATCCTTATAAAATTCAGACATCACTATACCACCTGTCTCTTTATTATTTTACTATTTTTATGTAACTTACTGATAACCTATGATAAAATCTAACTTTATTAACTATTAATAATCTATTAGTTATCAAGTAAAATTACTATATTAGAAAATCCCCAAAAATTTCTTTCTTTGTATACGCTCAGGTATTTCTTTTATTATATTTTTATCTTCAATTAGCAACTCAGCATTTTCTTTAAAAAGATAAATATAATCCATCCCAAAATTTTCTTTAATCATCTTTAAAGACTCGGCCATTTTAAAAGTGCGATTATGAATATTATGGGCATCTGAAGCAATAAAATGAGTTAAATTATGCTCTATCATCTGTTCCGAAAACTTTTTCACATTTTTCCCAAAGTATCCTACCACACTGGATGCCGTTACTTGAGTCAATGCTCCGTTTTTTACAAACTTATAAAGAAGATCTGGTTTTTCTTGCAATTCTTTGTTTCTTTCAGGGTGTACAATAATTGGAATAATCCCCTCTGTTTGCAATTCATATAATAATCTTTCTGCATATCGTGGTACAGAGGAAGAAGGAAATTCAATGAAAAGATATTTTGTATGATTCAGTGTTAGAACCTCACCCTTATTATAATCTTCTAACACTTCTCCATAAATTCGAACTTCCTGCCCTGGAAGTATATTAAGAGGAAGGTTTTCTTGTTTTAAAACAGCATTTAAGTCATTAACCTTTTCAAGAATGGATGACTTCTCGTTAATATATTGGTTATTCTTATGATGAGGTGTAGCAATAATTGTTGTAATCCCTTCATTAATAGCAGTCTTAGCCATCTCTAAACTATTTTCTAATGTCTGTGCTCCATCATCAATATTCGGTAATATATGACAATGTATATCAATCATCGTGCTACACCTCTCTATTTTTATTCATTTAGTATCTTTCTATAACATTATCAAATAGTAACATTGATCATTTTTTCCGTAAATAGCAAATATCGGTTTTTATTCTATTTTGTTAGATAATTAATTTGTGCCGTAATAATAGTAATTACTATTTTTATCATTCTTTTTATTATTTAATACAACTCCTAGTATTTTCCCTGTAGAAGAAGCGAGCTGTTCTTTTGTTTTTACCACAGCATCTTTATCCGCTTTTTCACTGCCTACTACTAAAATACTTCCATGACAAAGATTCGCCAATACTTGAGCATCTGTTACTGCCATAACTGGCGGTGTATCGAATAAGATAATATCAAATTCTTCTAAAGCTCTTTCTAAAAAATTACTCATCGCTTTTGATCCTAATAACTCAGAAGGATTTGGTGGTATTGGTCCACTTGGAAGAACATATAAATTCTTTTCATCATCCTGATGAACAGCTTCCATTAACTCCATTTGGTTTGTTAATATCGAAGTTAATCCAGCTGTATTATTTAAATTAAACGTATAATGCACAGTCGGTTTACGTAAATCTGCATCTACTAATAATACTGTTTTTCCTGCTTGTGCGAAAACAACTGCTAAGTTAGCTGTTGTTGTTGACTTTCCTTCTCCTGGTCCTGAAGATGTCACTAAAATCGAACGAATCTCTTCATCTATGCTTGAATATATAATATTTGTTCGAATATTTCTATACTGCTCGGAAATTGGTGATTTCGGATCATACTTTGCAATAAGTTTTCGTCTATTATTAAGAGCTAATCCACCCTTTTTCACTCTCTTACTTACCAAGTAAACCACCCCTACTTCTTCCTTTTTGAGTACCTCTTTGTTTTGCTTCAAAACTTTCATCAATTTTTGTAATAGTTCCCAGAACCGGTAACGCTAATATTTTCTCAATATCTTGCTCTGTTTTCACTGTATTATCAAAGTATTCGAGTAAGAATGCTAATCCTATACCTATCAATAATCCTACTACTGCAGCAATGGCAATATTCAACGTAGGGTTTGGGCTGATCGGCGATTGATTTTCTTGATCATCTGCTAATGGTAAAATACTTACGTTATCTACCTTCATTAATTTCTTAATTTCTTTCTCAAATACTTCAGCAGTTGTATTAGCAATTTGCAACGCAATCGCTGGGTCATCATCAGTTACTGAAACGGTCATTATTTGCGAATTTTGTGCACTTTCTACAGTTATTTTACTGTTTAATTGTGATACAGTCATATCTAAATCTAATTCTTTTTTCACATTGTTTAAAATAGCTGCACTTTTAAGTATTACACTATATGTGTTTATTAATTGCACATTTGTTTGTACTTCATTGTAATTATATACTGATTGATCATCTTTTGCCTGGTTTACCAGAATCTGTGTCGAAGATTTATACTCAGGCGTAATAATAAAATAACTTACAACAGCACTTACTATCATTGCTACTAATGTAATGGAGACAATAAGTGATACTCTTTTCTTTAACGTATCAAATAATTCTTTTAGACTAATAGTTTCTTCCATGACTTCCTCCTAGAAAAATATAAAAACCAAAAATATTATATCATATATCGTTGCATATATTGTCATTTCTTGTCATAATTTTATATGAAATGTTTTTACGTGTTTTACTATATCAATTAATTTACATTTTTGATATATATTTTTGTAAAAAGGGAGAAGTTTCCTATCTAATGTACTAATTTGGTAGATTACTAAAAGACTATACTTAAATTTTAGGAGGTTTCAATGAAAGCTATTATTTTATCCATCCTTTCTATTATTCTCGTGGCTATTCTTGTTATTGGGAATATCCATTGGAATATTCGGGAGGACCGTCCTCTATCTAACATCCATCCTACTAAAGAAGCAGATAGTAAAGTAGAAAATAAAGAGAATAAAGACCAGTACTTTAGTCTTGATTACTATATGAGCTTTGCAAAGTCATGGCCAGAAAGTGCACAGAAAGTACTGGAAGAGAAACTTACAGAGAAACAACCCTTTCATATATTATTGGTTGGTTCCGATGAAATTGGTGATCAAGAGCTTGGGTTAATTACACCATTGCAAGAAGCATTAGCTAGTAAATATGATAAATATGTAACAATTGATAGCATTACATATGAAGAAACTTCATCCGATTATGTAAATAATAATGAATATGAATCTATTATCGAACAGAAGCCAGATATGGTTATCTGGGAGCCTTTTTTGTTGAATGATAACGGAGTAGTTGATATTTCTACAACCTTATTGAATGTCAACCAAGTGATTAATGAAACAAAAGATGTCCTGCCAGATGTAACATTTGTTTTAATGCCAGCACATCCCCTGTATAATGCAGGCCTCTATCCTATGCAAGTAAGCGATTTGAAGAAATTTGCTGAATCGAAAGAAATTCCCTATTGGAATCATTGGGAAGCATGGCCTGAGAGCAATGATTTAAAACTTAAAGATTATTACGTTGAGTTAGGTGATAGATCACAAGCAAATGAACAAGGCTTTAAAGTTTGGAGCAGCTATCTGTCTAAAAAACTTATATCAGAATAAATCTTTTCATTAAGCGAGAATTTCTCGCTTTTTTTTTTCAAGAAAATAGTTCTGTATAACGCACATGGATAGCATGTTATCACATTTTCTGAATATTTGTAAATATTACTTTACTCCTATCTCCTTCCTGTAAGCGCTACCTAGTTTCTTCTATTATATATATTATTTTACTCAACCTTAAAGGATGTCTGTCTGCTGTAATTGTATGAATAACATAATGAATGAAAATGAAGAACGATGGGAGGATTAAAATCTTTTAGGAGGGATTGCAGGGAAAGTAGGCAGAAAGGGGATTACTTTCCCTTTAGCAAAGTTTAACTATGTATCTTTTGATGACTCTGACGTCTATTTGATCGTTCCTTTACTGCTTGCATTATTATTAAGCATATCCTTTTCAAAATCATCACTAATTAAGTATTCCACGCTTGTTCCTAGTTTAGCCGCTACTTTTTCTAAGAAGTGTAGAGAGGGATTATTTTGTAAGCCTCTGTCGATGTTGCTTAAGTATGTTTTGGATACCTCTGCCTCTTTTGCCAACCTAGATAACGAATAACCTTTTCGCTGACGTAAATATCGAATTCTTTCGCCAATCATTCATTCTCCTCTTTTCCTTTAGGTACTCTTTATTGTAATCAAACCTTCCTCTTTTAATGTTTCCAAGAAGGAACAAACATGCTGCTCGCATTTTCGTTGTGTTACGTCATACTTTTCCATTAAGGTAGCTACCACTCTGTCAATCGAGATTGGCTCCTTTATTAATTCCCAAATATCGCCTCCAATATGGCCTAAATTATAGTATTTGCTATTCGCAATGCTTAACATTACTTTTTCTCCATTCATATCACTCACAATATGTCCTAGGGTTTGCACAACGATCGTCTGTTTATCTATTTGCGTTTGTGTTTTCCTCATTTGTCTTCTTCTCCCTTTTGCTTTGTTAAAATAAGTTCTACCAGTTCATTTACAGTAAAGCGAGATTTCGGCCGCTCGATTTTATAAATAAAGGTACTTTTTAAGAATTTAGATGTGGTTATTAAGTGCCATTCCAATAAACCTAATGGTTGTAGAAAGCTGTTCCGAAAAGTATGCTTATACAATATTTGCAGCCGTTCAAGATTCCGTTTTTCTTTTATTTCAATCTTCTCTCCATCCTTTTTTGTGAGCTCAAAGATGCCTGCCAGCGGGAGACAGCTTGTTTCAAACTGCTGTTCTATCGGCACACTAAATTTCTCTTCTCGATAAGCAATCGGTTTGAAAGAACGATTAGTCATTTCAAACTCATGCAAACTCTCAAGCCATAACTTTTGATAGGGATAGGTAGGGATAACAATTGGATTTCCGCCTTTATTTAATTGGACTGGAATAATGTCGTCACTTATCAATTTATAGCCTTTTTGTAAAAATGCTCTTGCTAATGTGGACTTGCCCGCGCCACAGTCCCCTACAATGGCATATACTTTTCCCTCTATCACAATTCCACTGCCATGAAGAGGAAGAATTCGTTTTTGCATGAGCAGAATACCCATACATGTACCTAATAAATAGAGGCGCATTTCATCCATTTTATTTGCCGACAACAACGTGATAGAAATGCTTTCTCCTTTTTCGATTAAGAATATCGCGATATTTGGAACATGGAAGAGAACCATATCCCTCTCTATGACAAAATAGTTATTTGCCTTTGCTTTAGCTTTAGCATTCCAATATTCCCGCAGGTCCTTTTCTTTAATCACCAGTTCTGGAATGGCTTCTACCTTTTCTTCTTTACATAACTCCGGCAGCATGAATTCGCTGTACACATGGCATCCAAAAGCATAATAACGAAATGCACTTTTTGTTATCATATGTCCCTCCTACACCTTCTTCCTTATCCTATCAAAAAGAAAAGCCTCAACCTTCTTAGCAGCGAAGGATGGAGGCAGATTGAAAAAATATAACTATTATGTCCTAAAAGTGGAATTGAGCATTAGCTCCAGCCAAGATCAGGGAATGGCGTTCCCGTTTCATATGTTGCATCTAACTTATTGTTATTAAATGGTCCTGCCATCGTTTCTTTTACATCTAAAACTTCTAAGTTCGGCTCTTTCCATTCAAGCTTGTTCATCTTATCACCTCCTTTCAAGTTGAAAGATCTAGTAACTTCCTACTCATCCTGCCAATTTTAGCTTCTTTAGAAACCGATACACGATAATGCTTCTGAACAATGCTCGGACATCAGGATCCACTGCGTATTCAGAAATTGCTCCTTTTCCTAACTTATCCAGCCCCCTTTTCAAGCAATTATAATTGATATAAGAAAGAATCACTGGATCTTTTGAAACCTCCCTAGCCTCCTGCAATAGACTCTTCCAATGGGGAATCACTCGATAAAGCCAATCCGTCCCTTGAGCCCCTCTTATTTGCTGATTCAGTCGTATTTCATCAGGCAAATACCCCTCCGTACTTCTTCTTATCAGGGCACGATCCATTCCCTTCTGTACATACTGATCTTCTGGAATAGACAAACAAAAACGAATAACTCGTATATCATTTGTCGGGTCTCGACTGATTAATCCATATTTCAGCGAAAGTTTGGTCATGAATGTATTGGAAGCATTCCAGTGAAATAAGTCATCAAAATGTCTTCTCCTTTGCTCAAATGCGTTTAATTCAGAAAACCATCCTGTTGCATCCATTCCTGCTTCTGCTAATTTCGTATATATTCTTGTTTTCGCTGCAAACTCTGGATTAATCAGCGGCGGCGGCCCTCCCGTTGTATATTTCTTCCTTTGCTGATTTAAAAAAGGAAAAGTTTCTCTAAGCACCATCGCAGCAACCCTTTTCCGCGGTCTTGCAATGTTTTTGCTATATGCTTCCACTTCTTTATAGAGCTTAAGCAATCTACATTGTTTTAGTAGAAGAGGAAAATAATCCTGCACCCCTCCCCACGATATAGACAGGTTTCCGCGATTTCCATTCAGAAGAATACCAATGTCCCGTTTTTGCGCCTCTTCAAAAATCCCCTTAATCCAAAAGGAATTTTCAAAAAACTTATAGGGCATTTCCATTATTTCTAAAAATTCGTCTATCTGTTTGTAGGAATCCTTCCCTTCGAAATCCAGATAATGATCCTGCAAACGGCCAATATAATTCACTGTTTTATGTACAAAGGATGATTCATTGGCTACTAAATTCTTCGGACCAAATGGAATAAAATCTTTAGGTGGTATATAGCTAAAAGTATGTAAGCCAGCATCTTCTGGAAGATGTTTGGCTGCTAAGCTGACAACCGATCCTGAATCCAATCCACCACTTAACTGAGACCCCACCTTTTTATGGGTTCTAAGCCTTGCTTGAACAGCTGATTGATAAATCTCCTGAAATGCTTCTACATAGTCATTATCACTAGGTAAATGTATTGGTTTTACTTCCGAGCTTATCTGACTATATCTCTTTACTTTTTTCCTTCCTTTTTCAATTGTGATGCTATGTGATGGCGGCACTTGCTCAATCCCGACAAAAGGCGTAATGGAAGAATCAACCGTATCTACTACCCCAGCAATAGCTAAATATTCAGCTAGCCATTCCTCATTTAACTGTTGCTTGACATTTGGTAATTTCAATAACGATTCTATTATTGTTGAAAAGTAAAACTGCCTATCCTTATACACATAATATAAAGTTCTGCTTCCCGAAAAGTCTCTTGCACCAAATAACTTTTGCTGCCTTTCATCCCAAAGAAAAAAGGCAAAATCTCCAATCAGATATTTCGGGGTTTCTTCCCCCCATTTAAGATAAGCAAGAAGGATTAACTGCGTATCAGAAATAGTTTGCTGCAAGGAACGATCAACCTGCAGGGATTGAAACAATTCCATTCGGTTATCGATAATAGAATCAGAGGTAATTACCACCCCGCTCGTTTTATCGTAATAGGGATTTCTCTCTCCCATTGATTCTGGTGTAATCCACCGTGCATGACAGCCAAGGAAAATATTCATTCTGCTATATACTTGAATATCATCGGAAGGGAATCCTTGAAACCCATTCATTATTTTCCCAGCATACTCCGTTGCTATGTTCGCTTGATTTTCATATAAGATTCCAGCTATACCACTCATTTATTGTACTTCACCCTCATTTATTCTTAATAAAGAACGAAACAGTTAAAAAAATACGAATATTGAGTAGTGTTCCCCCACCTTATTCTTTATTAAGAACATATCATACTAAAGCCTTCCTAGCAATACCTGTTTATAAATTTATCGCGAGATTTTTAAAGGTTATTTCATTCATTATTTGTTTCCATTCTAGAGAGAATCGATAAATATCCTCTTCAACTAGCTCACTACCAGTCTGCACTTCAATTATCTCCATTGTACTTGTTGCTCTTAAAGCATGCTTTGTTCCTAGAGGTATATGAATAACATCCCCTGACCGAATATGCTGTAGTTGATCATCTAATACCAGGACACCCTCTCCTTTAACAATTGTCCATACCTCACTTCGTTTGTAATGAACTTGATAGCTCAGATTCTTCCCTGTTTCTACACATATTCTTTTTGTTAAAACTTCATTTCCTTCGAGATATTTCGTATGTTCTAGCACCTTATACCAGCCCCACCTTCTCTCTTCAAACATAGGTCTTTCTATTAGGTCTTTTAATATTTCCTTCACTTGCAGACTATCCTCTTTATTTGTTACTAAAATACCATCTGGACTTGCCGCCACCACCACATCATCTAAACCAATTAATGTAATAGGAATATCCAACTCATTTACAATATGAGAATTGGTGATCCCTTTACTAACAAAGCCCTTTCCACTAATCGGATTTTGCATTTCCTCTGTTAACGTATTCCAGGTTCCAAGGTCTTTCCAATAGCCCGTATAAGATAAAGCAATTACTTGCTCTGCCTTCTCTGCCACCTCGTAGTCAAAGCTATTATGGGGTAATAGGTGATATTGACTTACTAGTTGTTCATATTGAATAGGGTAGCCTCTTTCCAACAAGATATTAAGCAGATATTCGATTCGGAAAGCAAACACCCCACTGTTCCATAATCCGCCACTTTCTATTAGTCTTTCTGCCTCTTCTCGTCTCGGCTTTTCCTTGAAGGCGGATACTCGGATATAGTTCCTCTTTTCTTCATCATAAGGAACCATATATCCATATTTTTCAGAAGGATAGGTTGGCTGCACTCCTATTAAAGCAAGCTCTGCAGTACTTTCTATCAGCGTTTTCTCAAGCTCTTTTACCTTTGAAAAAAAGTGATTCTCTACAAAAGGGTCAACAGGAAGTATCGCTATCACTTCATGAGGACTGCAGCCTTTAACAGAATATAAATAGACAGCAGCTAGAGCAATTGCTGGAAATGTATCCCTTCTTGTTGGTTCCACCACAATCGGCATTTGTGTTCCCACTTGTATTTGAATCATTTCCACTTGTGATTTACTTGTTGCAATCAGCGAATCCTTAGCAAGATCATTTTTTTCTAGCTGTCCCCATACTCTTTGAACCATCGATTCCTTATTGCCCTCTTCATCGGTTAACACTTTCAGAAACTGCTTTGAACGGGCATCATTGGACAACGGCCATAGACGTTTGCCAGAGCCGCCAGACAATAAAACAAGTTTCAATTTCATCCTCTCCTTTTTGAAATTAAGCCAACGTTTGATTTCTAGCTAATTCTTGGGAAACAAGCATTTTTCTTAATGCTCCCTTTGTTTGCGTCAATTGCTTATATTCTCCTTCTTGTATTACCTTTCCAGATTCCAAGACTAATACCTTATCTGCATTTCGAATCGTTGATAAACGATGAGCAATTACGATTATCGTCATTTTCCCTTTTAATCGATCAATAGCCTGCTGAATCTTCTGTTCATTTTCACTATCTAATGCACTTGTTGCTTCATCTAGTATGAGAATAGCTGGTTTTCTCAAGATGGCCCTCGCCAAAACAAGACGCTGGCGCTCTCCGCCTGAAAGCCTTATTCCTCTATCTCCAATAACCGTATCCAATCCTTCCGGCATCTGTTTAACAAAGTGCTCCGCAGCAGCAAATGACAAAGCTTGCCATAATTCCAGTTCTGTCGCCTTTGGTGCAACCATTAATAAATTAGCTCGAATGCTGCTATGAAATAAAAAAGGCTCCTGAGCAACATAACTAATGGAATTCCGATATAACAGTAACTCCTCCTCTGTTAACGATTTTCCGTTTACAAGCAATCTGCCTTTTTCAGGCTGCAGCAAGCCCATTACTAAATCGACTAATGTCGTCTTTCCCGCTCCTGACGGCCCAACTATTGCGGTTGTTTTCTTAAGCGGAAAATGAATATTTACGTTTGTTAGTGTCCAGTCTTCCTGAGATGCTTGATAGCGGAAATAGACATGGTCACATTCTATTGCTTGTTCGAGAATAAACGGCTCCCATTCCCTTGTGCGAAAGGTACTCCATTCTTGGCTTTTGTTACTTTCCGCTTGAACACGCAGAACATGATCTAATGCCGGAAACATGGAAACAATTTGTTCTACATTACTCTGCAAGGAGGAAAATCGCGGCCATAATCTTGAAAAAATCAAAATAATTACCATAAGCTTCTCTGGCGGCAGTTTAAGAAAGGAAAAAGAAATAGAAACAAAAAGAACAATCAAGAAACCAGCCATCAGTCGATAAATGAATACAGACTTAGTATTTAAGTGAACTAAATTCATCACATTATGGTGTATTAAATGAGACTTAGACTGAAACCAATCAAAGAAAGATGGCTCAAGCATATTGCTTTTCATATCTTTCATTCCACTAAACTGTTCTGTAATTCCTCCAAAGTAATCGTTCATTAACTCTGTTGTTTCTTTGCCGATTGTTTTAGAATTCCTCACGAATTTCCTCATAAAAACACTAAGTAGCCCCCCACTAATTAAGACAATGCTTGTTAAGGATGGTGATAAGAGAAAAGCCAGCATTATTTGAACAATAGTAAAAAATACAATGCTGATTAATTGGATAATACTATGTGTTCCCACGCCGATTCGTGATATTTCTGTTGTGAGAATATAGTTAAAATCCGACTTTCTTTTTCTCAGCATGTATTCCCACTTCACTTTGATAAGTGATTCATATGTCTCTAGTCGCAACTGTTTAATAAAGTTCTGCTGGATATCTGTATTTAAAATCGTTTGACTCCGTTGCAGCAAAGCCTGGCCAACTATCAATATAAGATAAATCAATAAGACAGAAGCCAAATTTAGTTGAAAAGGCAGCTTTTCCATTGCTGCTACTATTAAAGTAATAGGAAACAGATCATTTATCTGCATATTCAACAATCCAATAACAGAAAGCATTGGTATTAAAAGATAAATGCTAATTCCTTCAAGGGCACTTATTAGAATGCTAAGAAAAATATTAAGATACATCTTCGTTCCAGTAACTGCCTGCAGTTTCTTAAAAAAAACAATAAGATTTCTCATTTTCTAAAGTCTCCTAAGTGAAACTTTTTGCTTTAAAATTACTCGCCACAGCCATAAAATCGGTCTTAATGGAAGATAAAGAAAGTGCAATGATTTTGGTAAAGGAAGCACTTCTGCATCCCATGAATTGGCATAGAATTTCCGAATAATGTAAGCTGCCTTCTGCTTAAATGGTTTCATCATAAATAGATACTTTTTTCCTTCCTTATCCCATGTCTTGTCTGGAGGATGAAAAAAGTTGATTCTTTCTCTCATGAATAGAAAAGCCTTTTGTGCAAGTCCCTTCGATTGCTTCTTTATCTTTCTCTGATACCTTTTTGGGCTTAATTGTAGGTTTTCTACTAAATAGAGCGCTTGTTGATAGAGGTGGCAGGCTTGATTTTCCATAAAGACCATTGGATAACTATTAATATCTTCTTCTCTCTTCAGCAGTTGCACAATATCTACTAGCCACCGAATACGAAACCAGCCATGACGTGCCCCGTGTGTAACAAGATAATAACACAATATTTCCTCACCTAAAGTATGGAATGCTGTTGACCCTATAGACACCGTTTTGCGATTATTCCATAAGTCTGCAAAGCTCGGCTCTTTACTAGGACCGGGATGAAGTCTCCAATGCACTTCCACTTTGCAATTTTTCTCTTTATGAAGGAATTCAAGATGATGGTTTCTTTTTTGCCAATCTTTTAATTTTCGTGGTGGTTCATACTCCATTTCATATCCTTTTGCTTGCAGTATTTCTATCGTCGACTTTAAATCTTGAAAGGAAATCAGAATGTCAAGATCGTTGGAAGTTCTAGAAGATAAGTCTCCGTACAAATAATAGGAAAGAATTGGTCCTTTTAAAGTCAGCATGCGGATCTCATTCTTCGTTAATGCAGTTGAAATATTATCTAGTTCTTTGATCAATTGGAGCATTTTGATTGTATTGTCTTTATATAAACCCTCTACTAGTTTGACTACGTTGTTAGGCAAATAGGGAGAGTCTGTACCAGACAGTCTTAAATAGATGGATGGATACACTTTATGAAAATAAACTAACTGAAGAAACTCCTTCCAATCTACCTTTTTATGAAATTCTTCTATCAGTTTTACGGAGTCTTCTTCCTCATTCAATAGCCTTAATAACAACTGCAGTTCATTAGCACAGCTATGCAGATCAATTTCTTCTGATCCCTTCATTCTTTTCACCTCTTTTACTCATACCACCGGCAAATGTATTCACAACGGTGAACCGTTGTTTACCGCGTGCACCTGTCACATAATGAGAACCACTTCTAACCCATGCATGTGCCTCCATTTTGCCTGCTTGGTCCCTAGCAATACCTAGATATAAAGTGGTTGGAATCTTTCTTCTATTTAACATTCTCGTTGCTGCAATTGCTTGGACTAGGCAAGCACTTTCCCAAAATGTATATTTGCTCATCGTCTCAATCGCCAAAGATACATCTTTTATCATCTTTTCATTGCCATTTACCTGAACTTCCGTTTCCATCGATTCTTCGCCCAGACTAGGAGCAACTTTCGCGAATGGCAATAGTTTCAAAAACCTGCCTCTTGCCAAAAAAATAAATGCCTCCATCATTAGGCATTTTAGTTTAAAATCCATTTCTATAAATTTCTTGACTTTCCGTATCACTCTAAACATGCTTTTAAATCTACCTTTATTAGTAAATTATCTGCTAATAATTCTGCTAAAAAATATTCTACTTGATGCTCACATTCTTCTTTTGAAACTTCATAGTCCTCCATTAACATTGCTACGATTTGCTGCTCACTTATCGGATACTTGCAATATTCCCATATCACAGTCCCTATTTCTCCAATCTTGTAATACGTATTATTTTGCTCATTCCATATATACATTTGGCTATTTAATTCTTTACATGTATTTTCTTTATTAACTTGATAAAAACAATCTCTCACTAACTCCTCATTTAATAACATCATCATCGCTCCTAACTGATTGATTGTTTCTTTGTCCAGTGAACGTCTGAAATGATATAAGATTTTACTACATTGATTTTCGTTGCCTTTTCCCAAATTTGCTGTTTGAGCGCTATTTTTTCCTCTATAAACTGTTTGAATTCTGTACGAAACCGTTCCGGAGAGAAATTCAAAGCATGCTCTCGACAATGGACTGGATTGAATGGTAATCGTTCGAATTGCTCCACAGCCCTTCTTATCGCTTCTGGAGTTTGGTCATAGAAGAAATACCCCGTTGGATGAAGCGATTCATTGTATCCTTTGACCGTTTCTAAGGACCCCCCTTTTCCATAAGCAATGACTGGCGTACCACAAGCCTGTGCTTCTAGAGGGGTTATGCCAAAGTCTTCTTCCGCTGCAAAGATAAAACCTTTTGCTCGCTGCATATGGTCTTTTAACACTTGAAAGGATTGATAGCCCATCAAGTGAACATTTGAACCTGCTTTCGCCTTAATTTTTTTAAAATCCGGACCGTCGCCAATTACGATTAATTTCTTATCTGGCATCAGAGAAAATGCTTCAACTATTGTATCTATTTTCTTGTAAGGAACCATCCTGGAAGCAGTAAGGTAGAAATCCTCTTTGTCTGGATAAAAGCTAAATTTAGAGATATCCACGGGCGGATATACTGTTTGGGATTCTCTTTTATAAACCTTCCAGATTCTTCTTCCGATAAAATCAGAATTAGACATAAAAAAATCTACACCATTTGCTGTTCGATAATCCCAATTACGAATTTGGTGCAGTAGAAATCTAGTTAAATATCCTTTTATTCCTTTATCCATCCCTGCTTCTTTTAAATATTGGTGCTGAAGATCCCAAGCATAGCGAATAGGAGAATGAACATAAGAAATATGCAGCTGATCTGGTCCAGTTATGACCCCTTTTGCTACAGCATAGGAGCTAGAGATAATGAGATCATATTTAGATAAATCTAATTGTTCAATGGCTAATGGCATTAAGGGAAGATACGCACGGTACTTCCTTTTCGAAAAAGGAAGCTTTTGAATAAAAGTCGTGTTCACTTTCTTATGTTGAATAAAATGCCGATCTTTCTCATCTAAGTAATCGACTGTACTGTAAAGGTCTGCATCTGGATAAATCTTGAGTATCTCCTCTAGTACTTTTTCTGCCCCATTATAAACTACCAGCCAATCATGGATAATTGCTGTTTTCATAGGAATGCCTCCTTTTTATCATGCCTTCTTTCTCTTATGCAGCCAGTGTTCAGAAGTTCCCTCCTTTTCACTTGCTAAAGCTTTTTCTATTCTCCATTCATTGATTTTGGTATCAATAAACGCTTTAAATTCTTTTTGAAAACGTTCATTCGAAAAATATAAGGAGTGATTTCGGCAATTAATTGAATCTATCTGGATATGCTCAAACTTTTGGACAGCTGCCGCAATTGCTTCCACATTTTGTTCATAAAAAAAGAGCCCTGTTGGACTGGTAGATTCATTGTATCCTCTAACTGTCTCCCGAGACCCGCCTTTCCCGTATGCAATAACAGGTGTTCCACATGCTTGCGCTTCTAATGGAGCAATGCCAAAATCCTCTTCGGCAGCAAAAATAAAGCCTTTCGCACGCTGCATAAAGTCCTTTAATACTTCAAAAGGCTGGTACCCCATCAACATAACATTTGGTCCAGCTTTTGCTTTAATTTTCTTAAAGTCTGGACCATCTCCTATGACAACTAGTTTCTTGTCTGGCAATAAAGAAAAAGATTCTACAATGGTATCTATCTTCTTGTACGGTACCATCCGTGATGCGGTTAAATAAAAATCTTCTTTCTCATCTCTTAACGTGAACGCAGATACATCTACTGGAGGATATACTGTCTTGGCTTCCCTCCGATACGTCTTCCAAATTCTCCGCCCAATAAAGTCAGATACGCACATAAAAAAATCCACACCATTTGCTGTTCGATAATCCCAGTTTCGAACATAGTGCAGAATGAACCTTGTTATCCAGCTTTTCATTCCCTTTTCAAGACCCGATTCCCTTAAATATTGATGCTGCAAATCCCAGGCATAGCGTATTGGTGAATATACGTAAGAAATATGCAGCTGATCCGGACCTGTTATCACTCCCTTTGCAACTGCATGAGAACTGGAGATGATTAAATCGTATTTAGAAAGATCCAATTGCTCGATTGCTAACGGCATAAGAGGAAGATAATTTCGATACTTCTTCTTCGAAAAAGGAAGCTTTTGTATAAATGTTGTTTTCACCTGTTTATTTTGAATAAAATGCCGGTCTTTGGCTTCTAGATGTTCGACCGTACTGTATAGATCTGCATCTGGGAAGAGTTTAAGTAATTCCTCCAGCACTTTTTCCGCCCCGCTGTAGACTACTAACCAGTCGTGGATGATGGCTGTTTTCATAAGATTCGACCTCCTTCAGTATGCTTGCTACTAAAAAACTATTAGAAATTTATTAGTTTTACTCATACATTTTTGTTAATTGTCGATTTATGTTTCTGAACTTTATTTATATAGATTACACTTAATAGTACTTGCAAAAGTGATTTATATGAATCTATATAAAGGGTGAATAATGACCTATAGTTTACCCCTATCTTACAGCTTGCATGTAAATTTACAATCCATTTTGCAATCGAACTACTCACTACTCCCAACGCTGCCGCTTCTCCACCCATAAATCTATATAAAAGTACTGTAACAATTAACCCCACTATAATACCTAAAATCTCCGAGCAGGTAATTCTATGAAACTTAGCTTCAGCTGTTAAAAAGTTGACTAATATCGCATTTCCTATCGAAAAAGGGACACTGCTTAAGAGTATTACCCCCATAATGATGGAATCTACAAACTCTTTTCCATAAATTAAAGGAATCACTAAAGGCAACACACTACTTAAGAATATTGATACAAAGAATGTCCCGTAAAATAGCGTCCCATGTATTCTTTCCACCTTCATATATCTCTCGGTACCCTTTAAATCCATTAATTTAGGCATCAAATAGACACTTATTGCTCCATGAATTAGGGATATCAACATATTTCTAATACTTACAGCTACTGTATATAAACCTAAAATAAACGGACTTAGAACTAAGGAAATCACCAACTGATCCATTTGATTACCAAAACTAGATGTTATGGAATAGCCATAAATTTGAATACCTCTCTTTGTTAATTCTTTTGTTTTATTTAAAGTGTTATTTAATGTTGGTTTGATAAACTTTAAAACCATTAACAAGGAAATGATACAAATAAGAACATTTAATAAAGTAGTTATAACAATGAAATTATAGACATTGTATTTACCAGCAAAAATAAGAACTAAAATTATTGTAACAATCCCAAATGGCGTCATTAATTTAATCGCCATCACATGCTTAAACTTATTTATACCTTGTAGACTTCCTATTAGACCATGTGACATTATTGCGAAAGGTAATGCTAGTAATGATATTTTTGCCATATTTATAATAGAAGCGGGTTGATTGGAGATTATCATTGGAAAAACTATAAAGCCGATAATTAAACCAACAGGACCTATAATAGCATTAAGTATAAAATACGCACTTAAATAGCTGCTTTGTTCCTTATTATTTTTCTTTCCTAAGAAAGTAAGTGCACCAGGCAACCCAAACGTAAAAAGCAAGATGAATAAATTCGGCCATCTAGTTGCTATTGCCAATTCCCCTCTCCCATATGCTCCTAAATAACGTGCACTTAATATACCAGTAATTAAATTGATAATCATTATAAATAGATTGACAGATAAACTAGATAAAAATAATTTTTTCATCTAATAGCTCCTATTATTACGATAGTTTTCCACATTTATTCCTATATTCATCTAACCTCAATTGCATTTTCATATACTGTTAATCTCTGCTTTGCCGCTTGATTCCAACTATATTTTTGAGCAGTATGATAAGCATTCACTTGTAAATCATATAATAATGCCGGTTGGTTAATTAACTTTTCAAGAGCATTCCGCAATAACTCTTTATTCCTCCTCGGCACCACAAGTCCATCATGCATATTCGTCAAAATATCTAACGGACCTGGTGTTTCAAAGGTGATTGGCGCCAGACCACAAGCCATAGCCTCTATCAATGTTTTTCCAAATCCTTCAGATAAAGAAGGAAAAAGATTAATTTGGTAATGTTCTAGTAGTTCCGGCAATTCGCTATGTTTATATTTTTCCATTACCTTTACTCTATTTCTTACCTCAGGAATGTAATCTTGATAGACCGTTTCCCTATTACACCCTGTTCCCAGAAAAGTTAGTTCTATATTTGGATACTTCTGAAGTAGTTCATTCATTACTTCTGATGTATATTTTATCCCTTTTCTTTGAATGTAACTCCCGATCTGTACTATTTTAATTGACTTACTGTCACCCCTTTTCCGAGTAAATTCTCTCCCTATAAAGTAATCTGGTATACCATTGGGAACAATATAGACGCTTTTAGGATTGACTTTGAAATGGTTGATTGCATATTTCTTATCATTTTCATTTAAGAATATAGACACATCAGACATCTTTATAGACTTAGCTACTTCCCAAAGTCTGAACCCACCCCAATATATAGGATATTTCCAACTTAAATTCACATGGCCATTCTTTGATTCTTTTAATAGCTCATGATGGGCTAAATGCTCTAATCCGTGACTACTAAAAACGGTAGTAGGACGATTTCGCATAGAAGATAATACCCAGCCATCCCCTGAAGCGACGTCTATCACATCATAATCATTCCATTTCATCTTATTCCAAGCTACTTTCCACGGGAATAAAACCTTATCCGTTAGCCCCCCAGAAAAACTTTTTAAATCATCCATGAAATACGTATCGGCCTGCACGCCTAACTCTCTAAGAGCATCTCTAAAAGCTATTCGAGTACCAGAAACTCCGGTATTTGGATCATAATCAGCACTTGATATTAGAGCTACTTTCATTTTCACACCTCAAATGTATTTATATAATTGTTTACTGCCTAATGTGAGAATTAATATACTTTTCTACTAATGACACTGTTTTTCTAATATCAAAATTATCTTTGAACTTGTGATAGCCATTTCTCGCAACATAATTATATTTTTCTTCATTTTTGTAAAGCAACGCTATTTTTTCGGCTAATTGATTGTAATCTCCTGGTGAATATAAGATACCTGTGAAATCATCCTCAATTAACTCCAACGGTCCTCCTATCCCAGCTGCGATTACTGGCTTTCTAGAAGCCATTCCTTCAATAATCACCCTGCCAAAAGGCTCTGCTCTAGTAGAAGCATGCACTAGGATATCGATATCTTTCAGTAATGCCAAAACGTTTTCTCTATGACCTAGAAACTGAATATAATTACAATCCTTTGCTAATTCTATTAAATGATTCTTGTACTGAAGTTCTTCTTCTTTCGCAAACAATACATCTCCAATTATCAAAAATTTGATCTCGGGGTACTTTGGGTGCAAAAGCTTTGCTGCCTTAATGAACACGTCTTGCCCTTTCCATCTAGCTATCTGACCCACAATAGCAACTTTAAATTCCCTCACGACTTCTAACCTCCTCTAATGGAAGGATTCCGTTATAGACAATTTTTGTCTTCTCTGTTTTTCCAAATTGACTGGATACAGACTTTGAAATACATATAATTTCGTCCGCAAACTTTGACAGCAAAACAAATAATTTCTTATTTATTCCACCATCAATAATATCCCTTACATGCCAAATAACTTTTTTAAATGCCAGCTTCCCAACAACAAGTCCAATAAAATGGGCTTTCATTGAGTTAGAATAGACAATCTTTGCCTCATTCTTATACATGAAAGAAAAAAGTCTAACCATTGGGACAAATAAAGAGAATATGGACAAGAACCTTAAGGTGCTTTTTTCATCTCTGTTATACTTCAATACTTTCTCGGAAAATGGAATGACAGCAACCTCCACACCAGAAATTTCCGATACTCTTTCCACAAGTGGACCGTCTTCAAAGCATACTAATGTGGGCTGGAATCTTTCTTTGTTGATATAGGTCAATATATCAATTAAACTTCTTTCTCCCCCTCCAATTATTGCCGTGTGTACTAGGAACAGTACTTTAATCTTTCCAACTTGCTTCACTGGCTCCCCTCCTTTTCGCCATTTTTATACATAAAAAAGAAGCAGTTCTTGACTACTTCAAAGTTAATTTTCTATAAATTTGCTAATTTAGGAAAAAGAGAAGGATAGCTGTTTAGTTCTTTCCTTATTCTCTGTACATCCGCATCCACCATTACTTTTACCATCTGCTCTAACTCTGTCTTCGCTCTCCAATTTAACTTTCTTCTCGCTTTCGATGAATCTCCCAAGAGAACATCTACTTCTGCTGGACGGTAGTATTGAGGATCTATCACTACATAGTCTTGATAATTTAAATCAAGATAGCTAAAGGCGATTTCACAAAGTCTGCGTACAGTTGTTGTTCTTCCAGAAGATATAACGTAATCATCTCCTGATTCTTGTTGAAGCATCAGCCACATTGCTTCTACATAATCTGCTGCATAGCCCCAATCCCTTTTGGCTTCTATATTGCCCAGCCTCAATTCCTTTTGTATCCCCATCTTTATTCTTGCCGCAGCATCTGTGATTTTTCTGCTGACGAATTCAATTCCCCTCAATGGCGACTCATGATTGAAAAGAATGCCACAAGAAGTATGCATTTTATAGCTTTCTCGATAATTAATTGTCATCCAGTGTGCGTATAATTTAGCCGCTCCATAAGGGCTCCTAGGGTGAAATGGTGTTTTTTCTGTTTGAATCTCCTCCTGCACTAATCCAAACATTTCACTTGTTGATGCTTGATAGAATTTTATCCCTGGATTCGTTAACCTTATAGCCTCCAGAATATTCACTGTTCCTATACCTGTGATATTGCCTGTTAATACTGGCTGTTCCCAAGAGGTCCCAACAAAGCTTTGCGCTGCTAAATTATATACTTCATCAGGTTTGGCTAACTGTAATGCTCTTATCAAAGAAGACAGGTCTGTCATATCTCCGTCAACTAATACCACTTCTTCCTTAATTTGCAGATACTCTAATCTCCATAATGTATCTGTACTTCTTCTGGCCAGTAACCCAAACACTTTATATCCTTTATTTAATAGCAATTGCGCTAAATAAGCTCCATCTTGACCAGTTATCCCAGTAATCAGTGCAGATTTCAATCATCTCGCCATCCTTCCTTTATCCCTCTAGGTTGTCTAAGAGCTTCACTCTACTCGACCATAAACAATTGCTATTAACCCACTTATATCCATTTATCCCTATTTCCTTTATTAGCCGCTTATCTTGCTGTAACATCTGAATCGTGTTTACTACCTCTTGAATATCTGTAGCATTTACTAGGTAGCCAGTCGTTCCATTCACTACTGCATCTGGCACTCCTCCGTTGTTTCCTCCTATAACTGGCAATTTATGCATGCCCGCTTCTAAAAAGACGATTCCGTAGCCTTCTACATCTCCTTGCTCTTTCAATTCCCTATTCAACATAATAAATAAATCCGCTGCCTCATATAATGCTTCCAATTCGTTCTGATCTATGGCCCCTGTAAAAATTACAAACTTCTCTAATTGTAATTTCTTTGTCTGTGCTTCTAACTTTTCACGTTCTGGCCCCTTGCCACAAATAATATATCTAATATTCGGATTATCTTGCACAAGCTCCTTTAATGCTTCTAGTACTTTATCATGGCCTTTACGCTCTACTAGTCGACCAACTGTTAACAAAACAAATTTATCCTGGAGTTGGTACTTAGTTACTACTGCTTCTTTATGTAACTTTTTAGATTGAAGATTGGCATGGATTCCTGGATGAATGACCATTAACTTACTTTCATCGATACCTGATTGTATCAGCACATTTTTCGTATAATTGCTATTACATATTATTTTCGTGGCATGTTTTAAACTATAATTTAGTAACTTATACTTTAATGGATTGGTCTTAGACTCAAGAAAATCAAGTCCATGAATATAAGGATAAAATTTTACCTTTAACCATTTACTAGCGAACGGACCAACTAATCCAATCGGCATTATATTTCCGAAATGGAGTTCCTTTATATGATGGTTTCTTTTAATGGACCAAATAGAGAAAAATAAAACAAATAGCTGCACTACTTGTTTGACCATGGACACCTTGTTAGAAAATCCGATTCGATACGTTGGAAAGGACTGTTTGCCATCGAATTCTTTATAGACGTCCTCTCCTAATCTATTAGAAGTTAAAACCACTGTTTTCATAGGATCAAGATGAGAAACAAGCCCATATACATAGTTTTGAATTCCCCCCTTTTCTGGTGGAAAGTCTACAGATATAAATAATCTATTGGTCATTTATATCACTTCCTTTTTATAAATATCAGCTTCTTTATCCAGCATTATCTCCGAAAGTATCTTTTGTCCCATTTGTTTATTGGAAAATAGGCTAATCGCTCTTTCCCTCCCCTTTATACCCATTCTATGAAAATCCTCCATTTCTATTAGAGCTTCTATCTTGTTTGTTACCATTTTAGGAGAGTCTGAATTAACCAATAATCCTGTTTCCATATCCTTTACGATTTCAATTGAACCAGGGGATTTGATGGCAACGACCGGCTTTGCATGTAACATCGCCTCTACCATCACTATTCCAAAAGGTTCTCCCTTAGCTGTATGAACATATATATCCATTGCGTCATAAAAAGGAGCTACATTTAATTGATTGCCAGTAGTGATAATATACTCACTCAATCCTTTTTCTATAATCAACTGATTTATCTTTCTTTCATATTCATTATCGAGATTATAAAGATTTCCGCCTACCATTAAAAGCTTTACCCTTTTGTTTTGTTTAATCAATAACTCAACAGCCTCTATCAAGATATCTTGTCTTTTCCAACCTTGTATCCTCCCAACATTACCCAGAACTATTGTCTCTTCATCAATCCCATATTTTTCTCTAATTACCTTTCTACTTTTTAAATCCGGAGAATGTTTTGCTACATCTGAGCCTGGAAAAGTGCAGAAAACTGGTTTATTAGTTAGCTTTTCTTGTGCTAACTTTGCAATGTTGGAGGAACTGCCAATTTTCTTTGCAGGTAATTTCGGTGTGACTTTATCAAAAAAATTGGGAGGATTGGGAACCCCATGCTGCCACCAGTATGTTGGTTTTTTTGCAAAGTAATTAGGAAGTGCAGTAAACAGATGGGCTTTAGGCATCCAGTTTAATACGATGCTTGGATTTATTTTTTTTAATACTTGATTATATTTTGTCATCCAGATTAGGACTCCCACCCCATTTTTCATCCTAGGTATTTCTAAATAATGTGTCCTAATCTTCAAATTCTCTACAGCTTTCTTTAATTTTCCGTCTTTCATAAATAGAACTTCCAACTCAATTTCCTCTTTAATGCTAAAGATTAGTTCATAAAGCATTGATTCTGCACCACCACCGAGTTCACCTACAGATGAAATTATCAATAACTTCACATTATTCCCCCTTCAAATAATCGCTTCAAATGCATTAATTAATTGAGCTGCAACACCTTTATTCCCATATTTTTCAATTGTAAATGTTCGAATAGTATTAGCATCGTTTTTATACTCACTAGCCTTTATTATTTCAGTTGCAAGCTGACTAATTTCCCCTTCTTTGAATATACTTTTCATTCCAAGCTTATCCATTACATATGGAATCTCACCACTCGAGCTACCAATAGAAGGAACACCACATGCTGCTGCTTCAATCAATACTCTACCGAATTGTTCTCTCCAATTAGATATTGTAATGGAGGGAAGTACATGAACATCCATACAATTAAACCATTTTGGCATTTCCGTATGGATTGCATCATTTATAAATTTAACCCTTTCTCTCACTCCCAATTCTATTGCTAGTTGTTTCATCGTTTCTAATAATGGCCCTCTTCCTACAATTAATAAGTACATATCATTCTTCCTTTTATAAACAGAACTAAATGCCTTAATTAATAGATCTATGCCCTTCTCCTTTACAATTCGTCCAGCAAATCCTATTACAAAAGCATGAGAAGGAACGTCCACTTCCTTCCTTGCCTTTACTCTTAAATCTGGAGAAACGATGAAATATTCTTCATCTACGCCTAATGGGACTTCATAAATCTTATTTTGATACCCTTTTTCTCTTAATACCTTTGTTACATCTTCACTGATGCTAACCGCAAGAGAAGAATGCTTATAAACATATTTCTCCATTTTTCGAAATAAAAATGGATAATTTTTTTTTATATTTTGTGCGGAATAAAAACCGATTGCTTTTGTATAGGGTAAGGCACTTCTTAAAACTTGAAAACAGCTAAGAGAATATGGCTCTTCTGCAACGTATACAGCATCTGGTTTACAATTTTCAAAGAAATGCTTAAATCTTTTTTTATAAAAGTGAAGTGGAATACTTTTATTAAAATAAATAGGAACTTCCATAATTCTTCCGCTAAATTGAGGCCACCTTTTCACTGATATTGGTTTATCCGCTAATCCCGGTGCAACAAAATTACTGGGGACGATTAAGTCAACTTGATGTCCCATCTTTTCGATTTCTGCATATACTTGTTGATTTATATCGGTAACACAAGCATGACTAATGACTACTAAATGCATTAACTTCACCTCGATAAATACTATATTGTCTGTGAATCCAACCCGCTAAGAGCCATGTTATAATAGTGGCTGTATAGAAACCTCCATTTATCCATGTTCCAAATCCTCCGAGAAAAATTGCCAATGATATTGCATATTCCAAATGGTTCTTCTTGTTTATAAGATAGAGAGCTTTATAAATGGTAGTAAAAACCACAGCCATATAAATAATTCCCCCTACTCCCATCGCTACGATCATATTGGATATGTCAATCTCAGTAGACATCGCTTCCGTTGTTGCTGATTTATCAGCAGCCTTTGTAACAGAAGCAATCCCATGTCCAACTGGGTTAGTAAAAATAGATTTCATACCATCAACAAACCGCTCAATATGCCCTAAACCGGTTTGATCCTCTGATAAAGGATCTACTAAACCTTCAACCATATGGGAAACAGCTGGTTCTGCAACTCCGAACCACGCAGGGTTTAAATTGGGTAAGGTCATCCAGATCATATAAAAAGCTATAATACTTATGATTCCTGTAGTAATTTTTCTTATTAACGTTTTTCTCGTTACGATCAAAACAATAAAAATTGCCATTGCTATAAAAAAAATAATCGTTCTTGAACTAGCGAAGAAGATAGATAATAGGGTAACCAACACCACAGGTAGATGTAGTAAAGGATCTTTTTTATATATCAACTTTGTAAATCCAATCATAAAAGTAATCATTGTAAAATAAACAAATTCCTGTGCACTCGGAAATGTGCCAATTGCTCTTACTGTATCTTCTGCTAGATACAAAGCAGCATACCCCGTCAGATCCACCCACATTTGTTCAAATGGAAGAATTCCAAAGAATGTCTGGTAGATGCCATAAAGTGCAATCAGTGTACCGATTACTTCTACAATATTTAAAATCCTGACTATATCCTTTTGCTTAATTTTGTAGAATGCAATGAAATACCATAACCAAGGAACAATTATATATATCGCGGCTACGAAACCTGATATCGGACTCCCAGAGTATGGATTAAACATTTGTACACAACCAAAAATAAAAAGAGCAACCATTAATTTATCCGGCTTCTCTTCTCCTAGGTTCTGTTGACTTTTCAATTCCCAAAATAAAGAAAGAGCTAAAATAATCGTTATGCTTGGTCCAAGTATTAGTAAAGGATCAAATGAGCTCCAGCTTGCAATAGGGATTAGTGCCCTTCGAATTAAGCCCATGAAAGCTAAGTAGACAATTAAAAAGAAAATGATACGTTCTCTAACGATTGCTAACATGGCTAATGTAATGATAAAGAGACTAGCAAATATAAGTACTCTTATATTTCCAGGACTTATTGAAAGTCTGCCAACAACAAGAAGAGCTAAGAATAGAATCCCTAACTCCATTAATCTTCTTCTATAAAGAAAAGTAGTCAATATTCAGCCCTCACTTTTAAGACACATCAATTAAATTCTCATATTGCTTTTGAAATAACTTATACGTATCATCCCAAGTGATATTTAGCGATCGTTGTCTAACTTGGAATGACATCTTGTCTCTTAATTCTGGATTTAATGCTAATTTTTCCATTGCTTCTAAAACCGATTCCTTATTTCTGTCAACGGTATACCCTGTAATGTTATCTTCGGCAATTATATTAGCAATACCAACAGAAGTCATAATGACTGGTAAACCACATGCCCCTGCTTCCAATGATGCAATGCTAAACGTTTCATATAAGCTAGGGAGAACATATATATCTGACAATCTATATAAATCGGCTGGATTCTCTTTGAAGCCGTGAAAAATAATATGATCGGTTACCTCCTTAGAAAAATCTTTCAATATTGCTGATTTGTCCCCTTTTCCTACTACTAATACTTTTGCCTTTAGTTCTGCATTCCTCGATAATAATTCTTGAAAAGCCTCTAATAGAATTCTTAGACCTTTCCTTGACCAATCCCCACCAACAAAAACGAATACTAAAGCCTCTGTAGGAATTCCTAATTTTTTCTTATAATGCTTTTTCTCTTCAATAGATGCTGGTCTAAAAGCTGAAACATCAACCCCGTTATAAATAATACTTATATCATCTTCTTTATAAAGAAAATGCTTTAAAACTTCTTTTTTAACATGTTCAGAAACGACTACTAGATGCGGAATACGGTCTGGCTGATAACAAACCCCTTCCATCCATAAAGCAAAATTGCCTTGTAGCCAAGAATTTATTTTATGAGCAAATGATTTTGTATGTTTGAGACGATCATTTAGTCCAAGAGTTCTATATGCCCGATGGCAAAAATGAATAGTAGACATATCTACTCGGTTAAAAACTATTGCACCTGTTGTATGAACTAAATCATATTTTTTAATAAACAAAACAAGACTTGCTATAACCGCAAAAAGTACACTTTTTAGAAAAACAGGTCTCTGTGGAACTGGAATTTTTATGAATTTAACTTCGCTAAATTCCCCACTTAATTCAGAAGCAATAACAGTGATCTCATATTCATTACTTAGTCGCCTAATCATCTCTGAGAGATGAATTTCCATTCCACCTCTATTGTTTATGTTATGGGCAACAATCGCTAGTTTCTTTTTCATCTAGCTTAACTCCTTACTATGGTTTTTAATTTTTTTTGAAATCCTAATCGAGTATGAATATTTACGGAGAATTTTTGGAAGTTGGATTTTGGATTTTTCTTTAAAAGTCGAATAAGTTGTAATATTCCCGGTCTGTCAGATGTACCAATCATTATAGACCATCCTATGTATAATAATTTTCGGATCGGATTTGACATATATTCAGATAAGATCAAAGTTTCATTAAATACCCCTTGTAAATACGCTTCCTTATTAAATTCCCCTCTCTGATCGAGATCAAATCGCGGAGCTGGATAATGATCCACTGCTGCTTCCGGGTCATATACCAGCCTCCATCCCCGCTTTCTTACACTTAAACTAAATGCCATATCATTATGTATTTGTGCTCCCTGCCCTAATAATCTTTCATCAAAAGATAATCCAGCAATTGCCTTACGGCGAAAGCTCATGTTTGCTCCTTTTAAAACATCTACATCCCGAGCTTCTCCATACCCTAGATGGTGATTTCCAATGACACGACCAAACCATTGTACTTTTCCAACAGGATCTTTCCTTTCCACTTCTTTGTGGTTGCCGTGAACTACCCAGTCACGCCCACCGACCCCGCCAATTTGCTCAGAACTTTTAAATATATCGATTATCTTTTGAAGCCAGTGAGTATGCGGCACTGTATCATCATCTAATATACAAATGAATTCTCCTGCAGCCTGCTGCAGCCCTTCGTTTAATGCGGCAACTTGACCTGGTCGAGTTACGATTGCTTGTTTAATAGAAATAATAGATTGATAGTCTTTTAGAAAGCTTGCAGTTTGGTTATCTGTATCACGAACTACCACTATTACTTCATCAGGTTTATGAAGTTGTCTGCATAATCCCTCTAAACATCTTTTTAAATCATTTGTCCGCTTATAGGTCGGGATAATTACCGACGTTTCCATTTCTTCATCCCTCCACTCAAAACGCATCCTTTGATCCAAATAGGACAAAAAAGGTTTTAATGATTAACTTAAAATCAATAAATAGGTTTCTTTCTCTTATATATTTAAGATCAAGCTCTACCCATTCACTAAAACTAAGACTGCTTCTTCCACCAACTTGCCAATAGCAGGTGATGCCTGGAACTACCTTTAATCTTTGTCTTTCATATGATGAATAGGCAGCAACTTCTTGGGGAAGGGAAGGCCTTGGTCCTACTAAACTCATTTCTCCTTTTAAAACATTTATTAACTGTGGAAGTTCATCGATACTAGTCTTGCGGATAAATTTGCCGATTCTTGTTACTCTTGGATCGTCCTTTATTTTAAACACAGGACCAGTAGCCTCATTTTTATCCATTAACGAGGCTTTAAGGTCTTCTGCATTGGATACCATAGAACGGAACTTATACATCTCAAAGGGTTTTCCGTCTTTTCCAATTCTCGTCTGTTTAAAAAAGACTGATCCCTGTTTGTCCTCGAGCTTTATTAATAATCCAATAATGAAAAATAATACCGAAAGTATAAGCAGCCCTATGATGGCACAGAGAATGTCGAAGACCCTTTTGAAAAGAAGATAAGCTTTCTGCTCTTTGATCAGCACTACTTCTGTCCTTACATTTAATTCTCTTACTAATGATTTTTCTCCTAACGACAACTACTTTCACCAGCTTTCTTGTTAACTGCTAATTAATATGTTCTAGTTACAATAAATATTATTTATCTAGTAACAATGATAATAATATTTATTTCTCTTTAAAAAAACTTAACGAAGAAAACGAACTTGTTTCCTTCGTTAAAATTTCTTAAATAAGGCATTTAACCTCCCCTCACATCACACTTTTGCAGACTAGCGCTAAGGTAGAGCCTTTATTCTACCCACAGCGTGACCGAGTGCCTCTATTGATATTGGTTAAGAGACATCACCAAAAAACCATAATATTCTTAATAAAGAACGAATCTTCAAAAATATATAGCCTTATAAAGGTCTATATTGTAAGATCATAAAAGATTTAATTTAAAATACTTTATTTACATTAAAAGCAAATCGTTCTTTTTGAAGAACGATTGACTAATCGTCATTATAACAATGTATCTAATAGAAGGAAATAGCACTTTTTGTCGAATGGAGTTTATTTATAAAAAACGCTTAAGTTAAGCAGTTTTCTTTTCAGCTCTAGTTTATTCTCACTTTTTTACGCTGCCTTTTACTCACACGCTCATCATTAAGCACTGCACCTAAAAAAATCGCTTTAGAATTCGAAAGCATATCCCGTGTAAATTCAACGGTTTCTATATTGTTTTTATTGCTGCGCACAACCATTAATACCCCGTCTGATATATTCGATAGTAATAAAGAATCAGCGACAGATACTAGTGATGGCGTATCAAATATAACCATATCGTACTGGTGGGATACGTTACTTACTAACACCTCCATTGCAGGTGAACCGAGTAATTCTGATGGGTTAGGAGGCACAGGTCCACTCGTTAACAGGTCAAGATGGTCAATAGGTGTTTCTATTACACATTCTTCTAGCCTATCCCTGTTTACTAGTATAGTGCTTAAACCAATTTCATTATTTTCTTCAAATGATGTGTGTAATGTTGGATGACGAAAATTGGAGTCTACAAGAAGAACTCTTTTTCCTACCTCTGCAAAGGCAATTGCTAGATTAGCAGAAAAGGTAGATTTTCCTTCTGATTCTTCTCCTGATACAATTGCTAAGGTTTTAATCTGATTTTCATTAATAGCTAACTGAATGCTAGCACGTATTGCATGGTATTGTTCTCTGATTGGCGATTTGGGTTTTAGGTGGGATAATAGATTACTTACCCTTTCTAATTTAGATTTCCGTTTCGGTAGTGGTGACATTTAACGATCTCCTTTCTGCTTTTAAGGATTCCATAAGTGATTGAGGGATTCTGTCTTTTTCAGAAATAGCAGATAGCGTTCCAACTACCTTTATATTTAATTTTTCTAAATCTGATTTTGATCTTACGGTCGTATCCAAAAAGGCAAATAATAAGACTAATCCCACTCCCATAATCCCCCCTAAAGCAACCGCAATTGCTATATTAACAGTTATACTAGGGCTGATTGGCTTTTCATTTACTATTGCTTCATTCATTATTTGCACATTATTAACCTTCATTAGGGATGGCAATTTTTCTAAAAAAGTAGTAATAGTAGTATTGGTAATTTTTGCAGCTCGTTCTGGATTAGTGTCTGTAGTTGTTACATTTAAAACTTGTGTAGAATCTTGTTTAGCAACTTGGATTTGACTACTTAATTGCTCTGCCGTTATTGGTAATTGGAGCTTTTCAACCACATCATTTAAGATGACTGGATTTCTGATAATAACAATATATGTATCGATTAAATCCATATTGGATCTTACATCCAGTTCACTGACATCAACGACTTTTTCAATATTCTTATTAACCAAAAGCTGTGAGCTGCTTTGATAGAGTGGCGTTATTTTATAATTAGTATATAAGCCGCTTACAATGCCAGCTCCAATGGATACCATCATAATAAGTAACATTCTTTTTTTCAAAATAGCTAAAATCTCTTTAACCGACTTTATTCCTTCCAAATAGAATACCTCCCAGATTATTCGTGCTTTATAAAATTACACTCATTGAATATTCGTTCTTTATAGAGAACCTATGTCCATTATACATCTTTTCTTTCTATTTGCCATAGTAATTTTTAGTGATTTATAATTTTTTTACTTTAATGTAAGTACATACATTATTCTGTTATATATATTTGTTAAAAAACTAGATAATAAAAGAGATTTTTTCAAGTCAATTTCTTCATGAAAAAGAGTTAAAAATACTTTTCTCATATTACAGTTTATTTACCATTGATTGAATTGATAAGAGTCCGGGTATTCCTATGCTATAATGATGGGCGAGGTGAATTTTTTAATGGGTAATTTGCAAGTGTGGTCACAATCAGAGCGATTTATAACTGCTTTTCAGCGGTTTAACTGGATTGATTTAGGTATCGCTTTGTTAATCTTTTTAGTTTTCTTAGGTTTTAGAAAGCTATTTACTAAGTACATTTATAAATTAATCTTAGCATTGGTAAAAAAATTACCTGTAGATATTGTTTCAAAAATTTTCTTAGCATATGAAAGGCCCCTACGCTGGTTCTGGGTCATACTTGGAACTTATTTGGCTTTAACTTACTTACCATTCCCGATTACAACCTTTAACTTTGTTCAACAAGTCTTTAGATCGTTTATAATCGCTTTAATTGGCTGGGGAATTTTTAATTACTTTTCCGATCAATCGAATCCGTTTGAACGAATGATATCACGAACAAAGTTAGATGCTGATAGTATGCTTATTCCATTCTTAGGAAGAATTTTCCGTATGCTTGTCGTTATCTTTACAGCTGTGAGTATTCTAGATACATGGCATATTCAAATTGGCGCCTTTGTCGCTGGTCTCGGAGTTGCAGGTCTTGCCTTCTCCTTAGCTGCCCAGGACACTGTCGCTAACTTCTTTGGCGGGGTTGTCATTATTACCGAAAAGCCGTTTGCAAAGGGAGATTGGATTCAGACACCTTCAGTAGAAGGAACTGTTGAGGATATTTCCTTCCGAAGTACGCAAATTCGGACATTTGCGGATACCATCGTGACAGTTCCAAACTCGAAGCTTTCCAATGAAGCTATTACAAACTGGTCGAAGATGTCAAAACGACGAATTGATTATGAACTAGCCATTTCCTATCGTACACCAAATGAAAAGCTCAAAACAGCATTAAAAGAAATTGAAGCTATGCTTCATGCACATCCAGGTGTACATCCTGATACGATAATGGTTCGATTTACCGATTTCCGCGATTATTCATTAGGAGTCTTTGTCTACTTTTTTACGAAGACAACTGTTTGGGCTGAATACTTAGCGGTGAAAGAAGATACAAATTTACAGATACTTAGCATTCTAGAGAAACATGGAATTGAAATTGCCTTGCCTAGTCAGCAGATTTACTTGCCGGAGAAAGAGGATGGTAAGAAATTGATGACTGGGGAGTAAGTATTAGAGGACAGCTTTAAGTGTATTTTGCACTTAAAGCTGTTTTTCTATTCGGTTTATAAATGGAAGAACTTATCAAGCCCAAAAACAGCATAATCACTCTTAATTTTACAAACAATACCTTCTAACTAGGGGGTGTCACAATGTTATGGAATAGTGCCAAGAAAATCATCTGGCTGTTATTTGCGAGCACGATTTTATCAAGTATATTGAGTACGTCCTTGATCATCATAAGCATGAAAATTTATAAGGATGTAATAAGTTTAAGAAGAAAATTAAGCAACACAGGTGACAATGGAATTAGATTTCAAAAGTATCGACAGCCATAGAACTTAAATTGCTTTTACTTTTTATAGACACACCAAAAAAAGCGTCTAGAAAAGCTACCTTTTCAGACGTTTTTTCGTTATTCAGCCTCTCGCAAACGAAAAAGACGCTAAAAACATTAAAATATACGCTAGTAAACTTCCACCTATAAAAAACACTAGCCCCGGTATATATTGAAACAACAAATAGACAGCGATAATTCCAACTAGCATGGCCATCGTTTGGAGAGGGCGTGCAAAGGAAAGAATAATGGCGTGTTTGACATATTGAACTAGCGAAAAATCATAATGGACATATACAGGGAAAATATATAATAAGACCACACAAAACCAAAACAGTAAGGATAAAAATATCAGACTAATAATTCCATAACCTGGATTCATTTCTGTCTGAAAAAACCTCAAATCAAAATAGAGAAAAAACCCTATTAGGGATAAGGCATAGCCTAATATATTGGCTCTTTTAAAATCCGATTTATAGTAACGCCAAAATGTCGCTATAATTGGAAGGTCTTTATCTCCCATAATCCATTTTCTCACAACCGAAAACAAAGCGATAGTGGCTGGGAATAAGCCGAATATCCCCCCTCCAAGTATGATTCCGCCAACCCAAAGCGCATTTACATACATTAATTTTGCGACTATCTGACTCCCATGGTACACTCGAGCAAAAAGTCCATCCATCTTTTCCTCTCCCTTTTTGAGCACATATTCCGATTTCTTTTCCTCTTAACATCTACAGAAAATGCCACAGCTTAAGGAATAGTCGCTAAAGATAAATCCTTGAGCTAACTATTCCTATTAGGCTAGCTTATTTCAGCGCTTAACTATTTTAATTAGCTTGGTAACGGTCATGAGCTGCTTTTTCTACTTCTAAATATTGATCTTGCCCCATTTGTTTTACTTGCTCTACATATTGATCCCATTCGCTAAAGTCTTTATCTCCTGCAATGAATGCAGCTTCTGTTTCATTGATAAATGTTTCTAAATCAGTTCCTGTAGCTAGCTTGAATTTCAACTCATCATCCGTGTAGTTAAAACCATTCCAGATTTCTTTTGGAGCATCTGGCTGTACTTTATCTCCAACAGCTACAGAGCTTGGTAAAGCTTCTGATCCACCAAAATACTTTTCTTGTACATACCCAGGATAACTTCCTCCCATCCAGGTAACATACGGTGTTAGAGCTTGGTCAAAAGTTAATCCATCTGGGTTATTGGTAATTTTTTCAGTGAATTGAGGTTTCCCATCGCCATTTTTTTCATACGTTTCTCCTTCTACTCCCATAAATTGCAATGTTGCCCCTTCTTCCCCGAAGAAATAATCAATCCAACGAATAGTCGCTTGCGGATTCTTATTTTTATCTGTTATCGCAAATGCTCCAACATGTACAAGAGGTGATTTCACATGACTGTATAATGTATCACCATGAGGTCCCTTTAATCCGCCTAAACCAATGTAGTCTTTCTGATTAGTGAAGACTGTCTCTGGATTCGGAACGATCGCTGTTCCTAAAATTCCTTGCGAGCCTTTCGCATTCAATTTATTGTCATCCATCGTATAAATCTCTCCGTCAATCAGTCCTTCTTTATTCAATTTATGAATAAATTCGAGCACTTCTTTAAAACGGTCGTCTGTGCGGAAAAATCTTAATTCATTTGTTTCTGGATCCACATCGACAAATTTATGACCTAATCCTCTTGTGCCAACACCCCAAGAGCCTTTAATCGAGTCCATAATTTGGGCAATACTTGTCGCACTTAATGGAATCTCATCCTTTTTGCCATTTCCATTAAGATCTGTTTCCTTTACAGCCTTTAAATACTGATAAAATTCCTCAATCGTTTTCGGCTCATCCATCCCTAATTTTTCTAACCATTCTCCTTTTATCCAAATTGGTTTACCAATAAGCATCGGCAAAAATTCCGGGCTATAGTAAGAAGGGAGTGAATAAATATTTCCGTCCGGCATCGTTAAACCTTTCTTTATATCTGGATGCTTGTCCATGGCAGCCTTAATATTTGGTGCATATTCTTCAATCAAGTCATTTAGCGGCATAAAAATTCCTTGCTTGCCGTATTTATAGAGATCTGCTGATGGAATCCGCGAAGAATAGAAGACATCTGGATACTCACCACTTGCAAGAGCAAGGTTTCGCTTCTCTGTTAGCGTTGCAAAAGGCACCTCATTAAAGGTCACATTCACGCCAGACTTTTCCTGATATGTTTTAAACACCAATGTTTCTTCATAGTCATCAAGATTCGGTTCATATTTTCCTGTGAAAAATGTTAAATCGATCGGTTCTTTGACAATTGGAAATCCTTCTTTATTCACATTGTCAACAGACTCTGTCGTCACTTTATTCTCCTTTTTATCAGAAGATGCGCTCTTTTGACACCCTGCTAGCAAGGAAGCACTCATTACTAAAGCTGTTGTCACCGTAATAAATTTCCTTCTTTTGAACTTAACCATTTTTTCTCCTCCTCATTTATCCCTTTATTGAACCAATCATGACACCTTTTACAAAATATTTTTGCAGAAATGGATAAAGCACTAACATAGGCAAACTTGCTACAATAACTACTGCGTATTTAAGTCCTTCAATTTGCATTAAATGCTCTGAAATGGCATTGTCACTTGCACTCGACATGCCAGACATATCCTCTTGAATCAGCATTTGTCTTAAATAAAGCTGCAATGGAAATTTGCTTTCATCATTTAAATAAATAAGGGAATCAAAGTAGGCATTCCAGTGCCCCACTCCATAAAACAATGTCATTACGGCGATAATGGGCATTGATAACGGCATGACAATCTTCAGCAGAAAGGATATATTTCCACATCCATCAATGGATGCTGCCTCATGCAGTTCATTTGGGATACTTTGAAAAAATGTCCTCATAATAATCACGTTATAAACCGAAACGGCGCCAGGTAAAACAATTGCCCAAATTGTATCCAGCATTCCTAAATCCTTCACTAATAAGTAGGTAGGAATCATGCCCCCGCTGAAAAACATTGTAATCATAATAAAAACAGTAATCATATTTCGTCCGTAAAAATCTTTCCGTGATAAAGGGTAAGCAATCATAACGGAAAACAATAAATTAATAAATGTTCCAAACACTGTGTAGATAATAGTATTTCGATAGCCGATTAAGATTTTTTCATTTTGAAATACCTTCACATACAAATCTACTGTCAGCTCTTTCGGGAATAGCCAAATATCCCCTAAAACCGTACGTGCTGGATTACTAAATGATGCACTTAACACGTAAATTAATGGATAAATCATTAGACAGGCAATTATTGCTAAAAGGGTATAATTTACCACCACAAACACTTTGTCTCGAACACTTTCTCTTTTTAACATGAAGGATTTTCCCTCCCAAACACTGTACTTACCATAAGCTGACCTTGTTTACCTTCCGAGCCGTATAATTCACCAGTAATAAAATAATCAAATTAACAAAGGATTCAAATAAACCAATTGCCGTAGAGTAGCTATAATCAGCTCCCAATATACCTGTCCGATAAATATGGGTCGAGATTACGTCTGATGCACTCATATTTAAAGAGTTCTGCATTAAAAAGACCTTTTCAAATCCTACACCAAGAATGCTACCGCATTGTAAAATCAACATAATGATGATAGTTGGCTTGATGCTCGGAAGATTGATATGCCATATCCGCTGCAATCTGCTTGCGCCATCTATTTTGGCTGCCTCTTGTAATTGTGGATCAATCGCTGACAGAGCTGCCAAATAAATGATCGAACTCCACCCCATATTCTGCCAAACTCCAGAAAATACAAAGATTGTTTTAAACCATGCAGGTTCTGCCATAAAGTAAATCGGCTCTCCACCTAAAATGACGATTAGCTGGTTGATAATGCCTGTTTGTGGAGATAAGAATAAATAAAGAATTCCTACTACTACCACGACAGACAAAAAATGGGGCGCGTATGTAATTGTCTGGATAAAAGATTTAAAGTACTTATTCTTTACTTCATTAATCATGAGGGCAAGAATAATCGGAATTGGAAATCCTACCGCTAATTCATATAAACCAATTAATAGCGTGTTCGAGAGTAATCGTTCAAAATAAAAACTCTGAAAAAAACGCTCAAAGTGTTCCAATCCAACCCATGGACTATTGAAAATACCATCGACTGCAATAAAATCCTTAAACGCAATTTGCAAACCATACATTGGGATGTATTTAAAAATAATAAAGTATGCAATAATCGGAATTATCAATAAATAAAGATCCCAATTTTTTCTTATTTTCCTTACTATTTTCTTTTTCTCGCTTTTCCTTGCTATCTTCATCTGTGCTGCTTTTTCTATAGCGGACGAGCTATCCACACCCCTCACCTACCTTCCATCTTTCAGCTTGATTAAGCGCATTTTGTAAACAGCTATTTTAAGAATAAGCAGGCAGCCAATCACCATGTGCTTCAATTAATTCATCACATAATTGTACGATTTCATCAATGGACAGTTCAGAAGCTGTATGGGGATCTAACAATGCAGCCTGGTAGATATACTCTTTCTTTTTCGTGATGGCAGCTTCGATTGTTAGTAGTTGTGTATTAATATTTGTGCGATTTAGTGCAGCTAATTGCTCTGGCAGATCTCCTACATAGGTCGGGAGAATCCCGCTTGCATCCACCAAACAAGGAACCTCTACACATGCCTTTTCTGGCAAGTTACTAATCAATCTACCTGTATTCAGCACATTTCCGCCTATTTTAATAGAGTTGTCTGTTTCCATTGCTTCGATGATGTAGGAACCATATTCATGGGTGCGTTTATGAGTGACATGTTTATTTCCAACTAACTCCGCTTTTCGTTTTTCCCATCCTTCTATTTGTTTTTCACAGCGGCGTAAATACTCATCTAGCGGGATATGGTAATAGTCTATTAGTTCAGGATAATTCTTCTTTATAAAGTATGGATGATATTCGGCGTTATGTTCCGATGACTCCGTAACGTAATAGCCAAATCGCTCCATCAATTCAAAACGTACCTTATCCGAATGAAGGACCTTCTGCTTCTCCCTTGCCCTTTCTTTAATTTCTGGATATAAATCTTTGCCGTGCTGTGTTATTTCAAGCAACCAAGCCATATGATTTATCCCCGCAATCTTCCATTGGACATTCTCCTTAGCCATTCCCAATGCATCTAATAAACGATCGGCACATACCTGCACACTATGACACAATCCAACGGTTTTAATAGCGGTGTTCCTTAACATCGCCCCTGTTAACACAGCCATAGGATTCGTATAGTTCAACAGCCAAGCGTCAGGGCACACCTCCTCCATATCATTTGCAAAATCAAACATAACTGGTACAGTTCTTAAGCTGCGAAAGATGCCTCCTATTCCAACCGTATCTCCAATCGTTTGCCGCAGTCCATATTTCTTCGGAATATCAAAATCAATAACTGTGCTTGGCCGATATCCCCCTACTTGAATGGCATTAATAACATACTTAGCTCCTCTTAAAGCTTCTTTTCTATCTGTGTATAAATGTATCGCTATATTTGCATCTAAATTTTCCTTTAATTGATGCAACATCATAAATGAATCATTCAATCTCTCTAAATCAATATCAAAGAGTGCAAACTCAAATCCCTGCAATGCCTCTACCTGCATACAATCTCCTAGTAGATTTTTGGCGAATATCGTACTCCCTGCTCCTAAAAAAGTGATTTTCGACATATCTTCCTCCTTATTTCGTTAGTGCTAAAGGGAAATAGTACAAATCTTGCTATACAAAAAATTTACAAATTATCCACTTTTCAGACAACATTCCCTTGTTATACTCATCTTAAAATGCGACAGAAAGACTTACAATGGTAAGATATTTTGAAAGGGTGGTAAAATGTTGCTGTCAAATAATCCATTAACTACTTATCGCACTTACTTTTTTCGTTTTCCTGAAAAGCAACAACAACGAATAGCAGGTATTTATACGTTAGGATGGGAGAAAAGGAATAGTGCTTCCTATTATTGGGATGGGCTTAAACGATCAGAGAAGGGGAAGATTATTTTTCAATATACATTGCAAGGAGAAGGAGAAATCATCATCCAAGATCAGAAAGTTCGCTTAAAGCCCGGATACGCTTTTTTCGTCAATATCCCTAGTGATCATACCTATTATCTTCCAAAGGATAGTCAAGAGTGGGAGTTTATTCATATCACTTTATATGGGGAAGAAGTGTGGAGAAGCTATCATGAAATAGTGAAAGAGCATGGAAATATTCTTCGTTTGGACGATAACGCCTATCCAAATCAGCTTATTTTTAAGCTTTTTGATAAAGCGGTTCATGAAGAAATTAAAGATGCCTTTGAATCTTCTTCCCTTGCCTATACATTCATCATGGAGCTTAAACGCTATCTTATGCATACAAGCCATTCCAATAAAACCATACCAGAATCGATATCCAATGCCGTGCGTTACATTCAACATAATTATGCAAATCCAATCATTTTAGATGATATTGTCGAAGCATCCGGACTTAGCAAATATCATTTTTCCAGACTTTTTCAGTCCATTATGCAAATCACCCCTATGAATTTCCTAACAAGAATCCGGTTAAATAAAGCCATTGAATTAATGAAACAACAGGACTTAACCATTGAAGAAATTGCCTTACGAGTCGGTTACTCCAATGGAAACTATTTCACCAAAGTGTTCCGCTCCATCATCGGCGTGTCTCCTGGAAAGTATCGAAACAGCGAGAATTTCGTGCCCTTTGATGAGGTTATTGGACCGAGTTCTCTTTTTGCTTATAAGGAGGGGACTAAGATTCTATGCTGAACAAACCTATTCTACCTTAGCATGTTGTCGATATTATCCATGGGGGATAATTAGAAAGTTATGATTTTATTCCACTACAAGGCATCGTTTAAAATAACGATGCCTTGTAGTGGGTCTATGAAAAGTATGATAATGCCCATAGAAAGCTAAGAAACGTGGAGAAAAGAAAGATTTCTTCTCTTAAAATAGTAGTTATCGCGGCATAGTACTGAAATGCTGGTTGGATCGATCGAAAAACAGAAATAGGGCGTGGAAATAGTCTTCTGCCTGTCTAAAATCAAACCACACCACTGTATAAATGTTAAGATGTGCATGGCTAATTATTTGACGTATATTTATTGCTTCCAGGAAGTTTTTTAATATTATTCCAAGCTTCAATTGCTTCCTCACGACTCTTCTCTTGATTATTAATGTCGGCAAAAAAATCACGAATAAATTGATTGTATTCAAATTGAGGAGCGATTATTTTCTTGTATGATGGGTCCTTCTTTCGTTCTTCTTCTTTATACCAAGCGTCTACTGCATCCCGATATGTTTTTCCAATGTTGTTTTTAAAATAATTTTGGATATACGTAGAAAAATGAAAATTAGGAATAACTGTCTTGAAGAAGGCTCTTACATTTTGACTACAACGATGATTTTCCGAAATGATTGTATCAAGACTTAAATCGGCCTGTATCTCTGACTTACTATTTATCTTTACCTTTCTAATCGGCTTCTTTATCTCTCCTGTTCGAAGAAATGTTTCAATTCTATCGGAAATCTCTATTTTTGAACCTGAAACACTTATTCCAATTTCCCTGCAAAAAGATTGTAATTCCTCTTTTAACCAATAAAAATCTTTAAAACTATCTATACTGATATCTTTCGTAAGATTTGGTCTCATATTTTCCCCTCCCCATTTTTCATACTCCTAATCTTAGATTAAGCATTTGGATATTCCTTGTAAATAGTGTAAAAATTATTATTAATCTGACAGAAAATAGCAAACCCATTGACTCTACCCTTAGAGGAGAGTTTACACTTAATGTTTGTAGATACTTCTTAAGGAGACGAACATTATGCTTAGACAGAATATTACTCTTTCTATTTTACTTATAAATTTATTCATTGCCTTTCTCGGTATTGGTCTGGTTATTCCTGTAACTCCTACGATTATGACTGAGCTTCATCTTTCTGGAGCGATTGTTGGTTACATGGTGGCAGCTTTTGCGATTGCCCAGCTTGTTGTTTCTCCTATAGCTGGTCGCTGGGCCGATCAATTTGGTAGAAAGCGCATGATTGTCATTGGACTACTTATCTTCGGAGCGTCTGAATTATTATTCGGACTTGGGAAAACGGTCAGTATTCTTTTTCTTTCACGTGTGCTTGGCGGGATTAGTGCGGCGTTTATTATGCCTGCTGTTACGGCTTTTATTGCCGATATTACTACAATGGAAGCTAGACCGAAAGCACTTGGCTATATGTCTGCTGCTATTTCCACTGGATTTATCATTGGCCCAGGAATTGGCGGATTTTTAGCAGAAATTGGGACGCGTATGCCTTTTTATTTTGCCGGAATCTTAGGCTTTACAGCTGCGATTCTCTCCTTTTTCGCCTTAAGGGAACCTGAGCGACGTACAGAGGAAAATCAAGCAAATGCAGAAAAGGTGGGCTGGCAGCGAATTTTCGTGCCTATCTATTTTATTTCTTTTCTCATTATCTTTATTTCATCCTTTGGATTATCTTCCTTTGAATCACTATTCTCGCTTTTCGTCGATCATAAATTTGGATTTACGCCAAAGGATATTGCAATTATCATAACAGGTGGGGCAACGGTTGGGGTTATTGCACAAGTAGCCTTATTTGAAAAATTGACAAAGTGGATGGGCGAAATTCTGTTAATTCGATACAGCCTGCTTTTTTCCACTATACTAGTCTTGCTTTTAACGATCGTACATTCGTACTCTCTCATTCTCCTTGTTACGATTATCGTTTTTGTTGGCTTTGATTTAATGCGACCAGCCGTGACGACCTATCTTTCTAGAATCGCGGGAGACGAACAAGGCTTTGTTGGCGGGATGAATTCCATGTTCACAAGCATTGGTAATGTATTTGGCCCGATTATTGGAGGAATATTATTCGATATTGATTTAAATTATCCTTTCTATTTCGCAGCTGTCTTTTTAGCGATCGGTATCGCCTTGACTCTTATTTGGAGACAAAAATCATTAGCTAAATCTTAGAATGGATGGAGTTGATTAAGATGGAAGAGAAACTTTACTCCATTGGAGAAGTCGCAAAAGTAGCGAATATTACCATTAAAGCACTTCGCCATTATGATAAAATCGGCTTATTTAAGCCTGCTTATGTCGATCCCCAAACGAATTATCGTTATTATCGGGATACTCAATTATACCGTCTTGATATTATTAAATTGCTTATTTCAATCGGCACACCTCTTGGGCAGATTAAAGAAATCCAAGAAACAGATAACTTGGATTTCGTCGCTTTTTTGGAAAAACAAGAAGAGCTAATATCTGAAAAAATTGCTTCTTTACTGGAGACGCAACAGTCCATTCGAGAGCTCCGCGAAGAATTGCAAAGACAAGAATATCCGTTTGGAGAAATCATCCTAATGGAAAAGGAAGAACAGGCCATTATCCAAACAAGCGTTAAAAATATTGGACCACAGAACATTCTTAATCCTTCCTATAGCAACCTAAAGAAAGCAACAAAGGAAGAGTTTCGCAACAATGGCTATGGCTCCATTATTCCATTCAAACAATATGAAAAAGTGGAAGAGATCACTTATAGCTATCTTTACACACCAGTCCCTTTACGAAAACAGCTATCCAGCCTTTCCAATGAAGCAGAGCGAGCAGTTATTCCGAAGGGGACATATGTATGTATCAAATTAAAATCCTCCATATTTACAGAGTATTTTCAAACCTTGCAAAAGCTCCTTCACTATGTCCAGGAACAAAACTTAACCGTGACCAGCGACATTTACGAAACATTCTCGGTGGGGCTTTACCATAAGAAAGAAGAATATATTAGTGAATTTAGCGTGCGGGTTGCGGAGGATGAGAGCAGGAAAAATAATGTTGGATAACTTTTTTGGGGCTGTTAGCTTAAGGGATTATGGCACTTAGCCTGCTCTGTTACCGAATATATGAGTAGAGTAACAAAAGGGAACGGAGAGACTTCCTATGTTACCTTTTGCTAAGGATACCTGGGGAAATGGGATTAGAGAGGTGTTCTCTGTTACTGGAAACATTGGATGCTGGCGATAAAGGGCGCTGAAAACCTTTCTCTGTTAGCTAGGAGAACTTTCGTCCAATAGCTCAGAGAACTTCTCTCTGTTACGGGAAGCATCCTCCTTTTTCAATAGATACAAGCTTTTAAGTCGCAAAAATACATTCCATGCAAAAAAGTCAGGTCCTAGACCCGACTTTTTTATTTGCATTTCTTTTCCTTTGGCAAAAATAATACTTCGAAATCTTCTAAATCATCAATACCGTCTGCTTCCAGTTTCTTACCGACAGCGGCTACCAATAATCTCATTCCTTCTTCAACTTTTGCTTGCTCGCTTGGCTGCAAATGATCTAAGACGGATCCCATTATTTGTTGATTGGGCTTTGGGGATTTTTCTTCAATTCTCTTTACCATTCTTTCTGTTAACATAATCTGAACGGAGCGTTTGTCATTCGGATTCGGTTTCTTTATCAGAATGCCCTTTTCTGTCAGTCGTTCTACAATATCCGAAACAGTACTTTGTGTGATACGCAGATTTTGGGTAAGCTCCTTCACACTTATTTTTTTATGAAGGAAAACTTCTAGGATGAGACGCGCTTGAGGAGCAGTTAGTCCATGCTCTTCTGCGTACCTTTGGCGGCTCTTCATAATAAATCGATTCAAAAAATCAATCGATTCCCAAATGTATGTCGGCCTATCTAACATTTCTTAACTCCTTTCTATAAGAAGCTGGAAGAAAAACTCGCAACATTCTAGCGAGTTTTTCGATGAGAATCTTTTTATTACGATGCTTCTTCAAACTGGCTATTATAAAGCTCAGCATAAAATCCATTTTTCTCGATTAATTCCTTATGTGTTCCGGCTTCGATAATATCGCCGTCTTTCATGACAAGTATTAAATCGGCATTTTTAATTGTAGAAAGTCTATGGGCGATCACAAAGGAAGTTTTTCCTTCTGTCAGCTTATCCATTGCTGTTTGAATCAGTAATTCCGTACGGGTATCCACGGAGCTAGTCGCTTCATCTAGGATAAGTAATGGCGCCATTTTTACCATGGCACGTGCGATGGTGATAAGCTGTTTTTGACCTGCTGATAAACTTGTTTTGTCATCCAAGATAGTATCATAGCCGTTTGGCAATGTTTTGATAAAATGATGCAAGCCAACTGCTTTGCAGGCAGCTTCTACCTCTTCATCTGATACTCCTTCTCTTGAATAGACGATATTGTCGCGAATAGACCCTTCAAATATCCAAGTATCTTGCAGCACCATACAGAAAAGCTCATGCAGGGCCTCTCTTGTCATTTCGTTGGTTGGAATCCCGTCAATTGTGATCTCGCCGCGATTTATTTCATAAAAGCGCATCAGCAAATTAATTAATGTTGTTTTTCCAGCGCCAGTCGGTCCTACGATTGCTACCTTCTGGCCAGCGGCTACTTGTACGGAAAAGTCTTCAATGATTGTTTTATCTTCACTGTAGCCAAAGCGGACATGCTTAAATTCCACATCACCTTTGATATTTGCCAATTTTGCTGTTTTCTCCTCTTCTACTGCTAGTTCTTCTTCGGACAAGAACTCAAACACACGCCCACTTGCTGCTGCTGTGGATTGCAGATTTGTCGCTGCTTGCGCAATTTGTTGCAGCGGCTGTGTAAATAAGCGAATGTACAGCATAAAGGCAACAATAACACCAAATGAAATATGGCCATTTACAGCAAGAGCAGCCCCGACAATACATACAACCACATAACCAAAGTTTCCAATAAACATCATTAATGGCATCATCAGCCCTGACATAAATTGCGATTTCCACGCACTCTCATATAATCGTGTATTGATAGCAAAAAAGTCATCCTTCGCCTGCTGCTCTGCATTATAAGCTTTCACGACATTATGGCCAGAATAGATTTCTTCAATATGACCATTTAATTTTCCAAGCTCTTGCTGCTGTTGAGCGAAGTATTTCTGTGATTTCGAAATAATAAAGAACATAAACGCAAAACCAATAAAGGTGGAAAGAATAGCTGCAATTGCCATAATCCAGTTGGTGTAGAACATCATGATTAAGGAACCGACGAACATAGTAATAGCCGTAATTAAGCTGCTAATACTTTGGTTCATCGTCTGTCCCACCATATCGACATCATTTGTAACCCGGCTAAGGACATCACCTGTTGTTGTATTATCAAAATACTTTAAAGGCAGACGGTTAATTTTTACCGAAATGTCTCTTCTTAATTGTTTTGAAATTCTCTGGGTGACAGTTGCCATAATATAGCCTTGCACATAGTTAAAAATAAAGCCTAAACCGTATAGGAACACCAACAGAATCGCTACATCATATACAGCATCTAGATCAATGTCTCCCATCAGTCCTGCTGTAATATAATCCGTCATTTTGCTTAGCTGATCAGGACCGATAATGCTAAAAATTGCCGCTGTCATCGCCAGAATTAAAGCAAAGATGATAATCGGAAAGTAAGCTTTACAGTAAATTACCAGCTGCTTTAAACTGGAAAAATTCATCCCTTTTGCACGCGGAGGAATCGATTTTGCTGGTTGGTTCCCCAACTCCTCATTTTGGGTTGGATTTTTCTCTTCTTTTACTTCGTTTTTCTTAGCCAATTTCGAGTTCCTCCTTTGATAATTGTGATAAAGCAATTTCTTGGTAAACATCGCAAGTTACCATTAATTCGTCATGTGTCCCCATTCCAACTACTTCGCCTTTATCTAATACCAGAATGCGGTCAGCATCCTTAATCGTTCCAATTCGCTGTGCCACAATAATATTAGTGGCATCTTGGATCTCTTCTTTCAGTTTAGAACGGAGGACACGATCTGTTTTATAGTCTAACGCGGAAAAAGAATCATCAAATAAATAGACTTCTGGATCTTTATAAATGGCACGTGCAATCGATAATCTTTGTTTCTGTCCACCAGAAAGATTGGTTCCACCTTGTGAAATCGTCGCCTCATATTGCTGATCCATTTTTTCAATAAAGTCTTTTCCTTGCGCAATTTCCACTGCTCGTTGGATTTTTGTCTGTTCCACTGAATCCTTATCTTCCTCTCCAAACGTAATGTTGGAAGACACAGAGCCACTGAACATAACTGCTTTTTGCGATACATATCCAATTTTGTCTCGTAATGCTTCTAGCTTATAATTCTTCACATTTAGACCATCTACCAAAATTTCGCCCTCGGTTGCTTCCATAAAGCGAGGTATCAAGTTCAACAGAGTACTTTTTCCGCTCCCAGTAGAACCAATAATCGCAACAGTCTCCCCTTTAGAAGCAGTAAAGCTAATATTTCGGAGAATATAATCACTCGCTCCAGGGTATTTAAAGCTCACATCGCGAAATTCAATCTCTCCTACTTTGTCTCCATTTGTTTTTGAACCACTCTTAATTTTCACATCGGTATTCAGGACTTCGTTTATTCTCTTAATCGAAACTGCCGCACGAGGAAGAAGAACAAATGTAATGGAAACCATCATAAACGCCATAATGATTTGCATCGCATAGGAAGAAAAGACAACCATGTCTGAGAATATCGGCAAGCGGTCTGCCATTGCCGCATTATTGATTAACACTGCTCCAATCCAATAGATGGCAAGCGTCATCCCCGACATTATCAGGGAAATCGTCGGCATCATCAGGGCCATGATTCGAGAAGTGAATAAATTTGTATCCGTTAATTCCTTATTTGCTTTCTCAAATTTTTCCTCATGATAGTTTGCTGCATTATAAGCATGAACAACCCGGATTCCGTTTAAATGCTCTCTTGTTACCATGTTAAGATTATCCGTTAACTTCTGGATAACTTTGAATTTTGGAAGAGCAACTAGCACAATCGTAGCAATCAGCACTAATAACACCGCAATTGCCACGCCTGTAGCAGCGGTCCATTCCCAGCTTTTCCCGGTAATTTTTAAAATTCCCCACACAGCAATGATCGGTGCTTTAATAACAATTTGTAAGCTTAATATAATCAGCATTTGAACTTGCATAATATCATTTGTCGAACGAGTTATTAAGCTAGCTGTTGAAAAACCAGACAGCTCTTCCATCGAAAAAGATAATGTCTTATCAAAAACCTTTTTGCGCAGACGATTCGAAAAGCCTGCGGCCACTTTCGCAGCAAAGAAAACCGTGATAATCGAAGCAACCATACTTCCGATCGCACAAAGCATCATAAATCCACCTTGAGCTAAAACGTCGCTTAACTCACTTCCCTCTGTCTGCACTAGTCTTGTGATTTCAGACATATAATCTGGCAGCTTTAAATCAAGCCATACTTGTAAAATAATAAAGACTAATGCACATGAAATGAACATCCAGTCCTTTTTTTGAAAGTTTTTAAAAATATTTATCATGAATCCATTCCTCCCCCTGCAGCCATACATCAATCTCACCAAATACATCGCATCCGATATATCGTATGCGATTATATTAATGATTTTAGAGTTCGATGTCAAACAAAAGCTTTTACCAATTAAAAAACAGCCCTCAAATTCAAGGGCTGTCTGTTTATTTAATAATCTCTTGGACTCTGCTCTTAAAGCTTTTGTATACATATGTCCAAATAGCTGGCTCGGTGCGATATCTCTTCTGTAGGCTTTCGTAAAAATCTTTTTGTTTTTCCGCAAATGTTGGATCCTCTTTTGCAGGAAGCTTGGCACGCCCTTCATTAACTATTTCTTGGACTTCTGGTGCACGCGGTCCCCATTTGCCAATTAACTCGCCTTGTTCATTTAAAATAAGCACCATAGGAATCGCTCTGCCGCCGTTTGTTAAATGGCGATCAATTAAATCTGTATCTGCATCTCGCAATGCCACATGCATTGGCAAATCCGCCGCTTCTACTATTTTGCGAAGAACAGGATTAATCACCATCGCATCGCCACACCAATCTTCCGTAATCGTTAGGAAATGTAACTTATGCTTTTTTAATTCTTCGGTAAAACCATCTTGCGGCAAAGAGAAGTTTTCATATACTTCATGGCTTTCCTCTTTTAATGTACTCATGTTTTCCATATATGTTTGAATCGTTGTGCCTTCTTCAAAATATTGTTGCTCTGTCTTCATTATGGTACACGCTCCTTTTCTATGTAGACCTTCTCTATTATTTTACTATGTCTATGTGTTTCATACTATTTTGACGATTTGGGATAAATTGCTTTTTTTGATAGATGAATGTATAGGGCTTTGTTACAATTAACTTAACAAGATTTCTTAAGATTGGAGTTATGGCATGAAGAAATTTTTTTCAACACTAGGAATGGCTTTGATTGGAGGAGTATTTGGCGGAGCACTTATGCTCACTCTTTTATCGCAAGAATGGACTATCACGAATATTCTTCTTGGAGTCGTTTGTTTCCTTGCATTTTATATTATACATATTATTTTACATGAAGGTGGACATCTTATTTTCGGAAAATTAACTGGCTATTCCCTTGTCTCCTTTCGCGTTTTTTCCTGGATGGTCGTTGCCACTAAAGACGGTTTAAAGTGGAAAAAGCTGCATGTGCCAGGCACATTAGGCCAGTGTTTAATGGCTCCTCCCGAATATGTGAAAGGCAAGTATCCCTTTAAGTTGTATTTATGCGGCGGAGTTATCATAAATTTTCTCAGTAGTTTAGTGGTTGGCGGCATTGCTTTGATTGTATACGGGAATGCTTTTCCTATCCCTGTCACTCTATTCGTACTCCTTGGCCTCTTTATTGGAGTCACAAATATTATTCCTTATGGTTTTAACGATGGGATGACATTAAAAATGGCGTGGAGCAACGAAAAAAAGCAATGGCAGCTATTTAGTCAATTCTATATTAATGCGCAAACTTCCAATGGCATTTCTTATCAGGAGCTGCCAGAAGAACTATTTGCACTGCCCGATGGCGATGATGGGAAGGATTATTTTTCCCAGTGGGGACTGTGCATGCAACAAGTGCGCGCAATGGACCGCCTCGATTTTGAAGAAGCAAAGAGAATTAATGACTTACTGTGGGCAAGGAAAGACGAGTTAATCTCCCTTTTCCGAGTGGAGGTTGCCAAAGAGCGCTTGTTTTTGTTAACTGTGCTGGAAGGTGACAAAGAAGAAGTCCAATCTATTTATAAGAATAAAGAAGTAAAACGCTTCTTAGCAATCAAACAGATGAGCAATAAACGAATTGCCGCCGCATATGAGTTGCACGTAAATGGCGATCGCCAAAAAGCAACTGCGCTTTGCGAAGAAGGAGCTCAGTTGGAGAAGCATAATCCGAATATGACGGATATTGTGCTAGAGAAGCGATTGATGAAGACTTTGTTGGCAGGATGAGTTTTGGTGGGGTGGGATTGAGTTGGTTTGGGTTGGGGGTTGGCTGATATATTCCCAGGTTGGCTGATATTTTCCTAGGTTGGCTGATTCCTCCCTTACTTTGGCTGATATTTTCCTAGTTTGGCTGATTCCTCCTCCACTTTGGCTGATATTTTCCTAGTTTTGGCTGATTCTACCTCTACTTTGGCTGATATTTTCCCAGGTTGGCTGATTCCACCCTAACTTTAGCTGATCCTCTTCCCGCTTCTCCTAATATATCCATAACTCGGCTGACCTTCGCCCAAACTTTCGCTAATAAAGTGTATTTTCTTATATCCTCTCATCCATTTCATCGAATATTCCCTTCACTCCAAAAAAAGCTCCAATAAAAGTCTATAATTAGACTAATTGGAGCTTCTTTTTATTTTATTTTTGCCTTTTTGTATATGCTCTACCTATCTTAGCTTCTTCAGACCATCTTGCTGAGGCAATGCCGGGTACAGCTCCTTTTAATAAAGGATCTTTTGTTTCGTTCATCCAATTTGCCACTTTTTCGCGCAATTGCCTTGCTACTTCAGAGTATGCAGGATCATGGATAAGATTTTTATATTCTAATGGATCTTTTTCTAGGTCATACAACTCTTCTGCCTCATTTGGTACATAATATTCTTTGCGAACCTCAGCTCCTGATGGGCTGCTGTGGATATCCATCGGCATATAAATTTTGGGACCATCCTCAAAATTTTTCACATACTTATATTTCTCTGTCCGCACTCCGCGCATTGGATGGTAATTATCATGCCAGGTTAATTCACAAAAGAAGTCCTCACGAATTTTCTCATTAGATTGTTTTAATAATAATGGAGCAAAGCTTTTCCCATCTAAATCATCGGGAATCGGTAAGCCCGCTAAGTCTAATAATGTGGGCATAATATCAATATTGCAAAGTAATTCCGTCGAAACAACATTTTTCCCAAACAGTTTTGGATTATAGAAAATTAAAGCTGTTTCTAATCCTGCTTCTTTCAACGTTCCTTTTGCCCTTGGGAACGCTATTCCGTGATCTGTTGTATAAATAACAATTGTATTGTCTATTAAACCTGTTTCTTCTAATGTGTCCATAATTCTTTTTATTGCAGCATCTAGCACTTTTACAGAACCATTCATTAACGCAATTTCCTTACGAATGGCTTCCGTGTCTGGTAAATATTCTGGTACTTCTACTGCTGAAATTTCATCTGCAAATGGTTCATACTCATCAAAAGTACGATGTGTTTCCCAAAATCCAATATTTGCAAAGAAGGGTTTACCATCCTCCTTTTTTTCTTGCAGGTATTTCACTGCACTATCTGCAACTTGCGGCGCTCTTGATCCTTCAATTTTCTCATAGCGGTCATATCCTAGCTTATAAGAAGAAGTCCAAGTGCCTCTTTCTGTGTGTCCTACTGTCTCATGGCTAAATCCAATTAAAGCTGATTCATAGCCAGCCTCGGAAAATTTAGTAGGCATTGTATCGATGCTTTCCTCTATTCCAAACTCATAATGCGCTAGACCAATTAATCCATTATTATGTGGATACAAACCTGTTAAGATACTACCACGACTCGGACTACATTGAGGTGCTGGACAAAAGAATTGATCAAAGCGCACCCCTTCTGCAGCTAATCGATCAATTTCAGGAGATTCAACAGCTTTTCCATAACAGCCTAAATGTCTACCTGTATCATGCGAAATCATAAAAACAATATTAGGTTTATTCATTTATATTCACTCCTTTTATTCTCCTACTATTTCTTCAATCTCTGTTTTGATAATAGATACATGTGGTCCATAAATTACTTGAACTCCATTTCCACGTAACATTACTCCCTTAGCACCTGTACCTTTTAATACAGCTTCTGATACTTTCGAAGAATCTTTGACGGTTACGCGCAATCTAGTTGCACAATTATCAACTTCGGATAAATTATCTTTTCCACCTAATCCAGAAATAATGGTTGCAGCTCTGCTACTTCCATCTGTTGCGGCAGCTGCATCTTCTGCCAACTCCTCGTCCTCTCTTCCAGGTGTTTTATAATTAAATTTCACAATTAGAAATCTAAATACTACATAATAAACAACAAAGAAGACTATCCCTATTAGGGGAATCAGAATCCAATTTGTTTTATCGTTTCCTTGTAGAATTCCAAATAAAGTCAAGTCAATTAATCCAGCAGAGAAGGTCATTCCCACTGTAATATGGAAGATATGAGCTATCATATAAGATAGTCCCCAAAAAGCTGCATGTACTACAAATAACACTGGCGCTACAAATAAAAAGGCAAACTCCAACGGTTCTGTAATACCAGTTAAAAAGGAAGTCAATGCTCCTGTTGCCAGTAAACCAAATATCTTCTTTTTATTCTCTGGTTTCGCTGTATGATACATCGCTAAGGCTGCCCCAATTAATCCAAACATCATTGGGAAGTATTTCCCACTCATAAAACGTGCTGTTCCAATGTAATACTGTTCAACATTTGGATCTGCTAATTGAGCGAAGAAGATATTCTGCGCTCCTTGCACAACATTCCCCGCGACCTCTAACGTCCCCCCAAGGCCGGTTTGCCAAAAAGGTAAATAAAAGATATGGTGCAATCCCAAAGGCCCTAATAACTTTACAACAAACCCAAATAAGAAGGTTCCAAAATATCCTGTTTTATCTACAAGTCCACCTAATTGAGCGATTCCTTCTTGAATTGGCGGCCATACTATATACATGGCTATTCCAAGGAAGATGGATACAACAGAAGTAATGATAGGAATAAAACGGGATCCACTAAAAAATCCTAAAAACTGTGGCAGTTGAACTTTATTGAATCTGCTGTGCAGCATGTATGTAACTAAACCAGCTATGATACCGCCAAATACACCTGTTTGTAATGTCTGAATTCCTAATGTCATGCCCTGCCCAACGCCAGCTAAGTTTTCAGTAGCTAACTTATTGGTAATTTGTAACATTGCATTTAGCGATGCATTCATTACAAGGTAGGAAAGAACGGATGCAAGTCCAGCAACCCCTTTATCGGATTTTGCTAGGCCAACCGCAATTCCAATAGCAAAAATTAAAGGTAAATTTCCAAATATAATGTTTCCTGCGGAACTCATTATCGTAAAAATCGCCTGTAAAATCGTATGATCTAAAAATGGATAAAGAGCAATTGTATTAGGGTTAGAAAAAGCACCCCCAATTCCTAATAAAAGTCCTGCGGCAGGTAATACAGCAATTGGAAGCATAATTGCTTTCCCAAACATTTGAAACTTACCAAAAAGCTTGTTAAACATATTTTTTTCTCTCCTCTCACACTGGCCCCTGTTCTGTTGTGACTCTCGATTTTTTAGTTGTTTATTCATTTCAAGGTACAATTGATAAGTGCTATCTTTTCCAAGAAGTATATGCAGTTCATCCTCCCGAAATAGTGCTGCGTACACTCCCTGTAATGACTTTAATTCCTCTAGCCTTACCTGATCCTCCCTCACTAGCCCTAACCGTAATTTAGTTGCACATGCCTCGGCATACTTAATATTTCCAATGCCTCCAAGGTGTCTCATAATATTTGCGCATATCTGTTGGAAATCCATTTGAAACCTCCCGTAAATAGACCTGTTAAACTAGTGCAATCTTTCCTCTTGTTGTTGCTAGCAATAGAAAAAGGCAAGACCTAAAAAGACAGAGAGAATATTTCTCTATCTTTTTAGGTCTTGCCTGATTGAACAGTAACAATCCCCTGTATTCTACTTATTGCTTTTGTCCCAAAGTCTTTGAATATGCAAGGTTAAAAACCCAACTTCTGATTCTGGCACTTCGTATTGATATTCTTGATTTAAAAACACCGCTAGCACTTCTGAGCATTCATATGCTCTCTTATATTTACTCTTCACAATATCGAGCATCTCGTCATCCATCTCATGAAATGCCTCATTTTTTTCCATTCTACTGATAACAAATTCTAAATGCGTTAAAAATCGATGGTATGTTAAGGAATCCTTATCAATTTCCATATTAAGCTGACTTGCAACAATATCCAATAAATCTTGTAAGATCATCGTTCGCTTTAAAGGGACATCTACATTATTCGAATTCATTGTTCCCGTATGGATATGTAAGCCTATATATCCAGCCTCATCAATAGGAAGTTGAATGCCAAGTTTTTTCTCTACTTGGTTAATCGCCCATACCCCAATTTCATACTCCTTAGGATATAAAATCTTTACTTCACTTAATAATCTATTGCGAATGGCTATCCCTTTTTTCATCCGATCAATGGCAAATGCCAAATGATCTGTTAGCGCAATATGAATATGACTATTCAGCTCAACTTCTAAAAATTCCTCCGCATAAGAAATAATTTCTTCTGCTATCGTTATATAGGATTCTGGCAATGACTCTAGCAATTCCTGAAATTGTTTCGTTTCATTTTTCAAGATAAAAATCTTTTCAATTTTACTCTCTTGAATTAAATCATTCTTCCCTTTTTGAAAGGCAATACCTGCACCAAGCACAATTTTTTCTGTGCCCTCTTCTATAATAACTACTGCATTATTATTCAATATCTTATTAATCCTAAGCATTATCCCATCCCCTTTTTCAAATGAAGGGTTTTATTATAAAGAGGCAATTAGAACTTCCTCAATTCCAGCATTCCCTTGCTCCTTATATTTCTTTTCCAGACTCTTCACATTATCTCTATTCAATATAACCATTGGGGTTATAGTGCTAGCCGCATTTTCTTCCACTTTCTCTAAATCGAATTCAACAAGTATATCTCCAATAGATACTTGATCGCCTTCTTTTACATGAACGATAAACCCTTCTCCTTTCATATTAACTGTATCCAACCCAATATGAATCAGAATTTCTAAACCATTATTACTTTCCAATCCTATAGCATGTTTCGTTGGAAACACTTGTTTTACTGTTGCTTCGATCGGAGCAACTACTTTTCCTTCAGCTGGGACAAAAGCGATCCCATCTCCCATCATTTTTTCAGCGAAAACAGGATCCGGAACTTCTTCTATTGGAATGACCTTTCCTGTGATTGGTGCTTTTAATCTTTCTTGCTTTGCTTTATTGTTTCCAAATAGTTTACCTAGTACCAATTTCCATACACTCCTTTATTTTGACAAAAAAAGACCTAAAACAACTAGAGAAACATTCCTCCCAATTGTCTTAGGTCTTGCCTGATTGAACAGTAACAAATCCTCGATATATTAATTGACTTTATCTTATAATAGAATAAAAGCGTTGTCAATCATTTTTTGTATTCGCTTACTATCTATTTATTAACTTTCCAATTTTCTCGATTGTGTATGGATAATACGTTTTATAGTTTTAACAAATATAATCCTTCACCATTTGTTTATGCGCCTCATTAAGTCAATTCCTCAGGCACCCTCTGTAGCAACAATTTCTGGCATTAGGCCCTAGGACTTCTTTACGTTCATTTTATCTCCCTCAATCTACATTAAATAGTACGAATGAGTTTTCTGTTCTTCCATTCACATCATAACACACTTTTATCCAAAACGGATGAAAGTGTGCAAATTAATAAATAAACTTGTGAGGAAAAGGCTATTATATAAATTAGTAGCTCACAAGTTTTCAGAATAAGAAATGATAGTTTCTTTCCATTCATCAAATGAATTTACTTCACATAGTTGAATCATCAGCTCTTTATTATGCACTAATTCTTGTATGAATAGTAACAAATCTCTAACCTCACTGCTTTTAGCTTGTGCAATAGTAAAAATTATTTTAACAGGTAAGCCTGACCAATCAATCGGTTTCTTTAGAATCCCTATGCCAATTTTCGTTACTTCTGAGCAAAGTTCTATGGGGTGAACAAGGGCAATTTGATTTCCAAAAGCTGTACTAGCCAAACTTTCTCTTATTAAACAAAGTTCTTCAAAATTTGGAGGCGTTATTCCTGTTTTCCCTATTAAATCACACATTTTAGTAATTGCCTCTTTTTGGTCATTACAGTCCAAATTACTCTGAAACAAATCCTTAGAAAAATACTTATCTAGTATATATTCTGTTTTCACCTTAGACTTTTCTTCTAGCAATTTTCGTTTCTCCTCTTCTGTGAAAAAAGGACTAATCACTTCTATTGGTATGTTATTTATGTCAACAGGAACAGTGGAGAATATAATATCAGGATTAAAGGCTATAACATCTTCTTGATGATATAAAGAGAAGTTTTTAATCATATGAGCTTTTGGAAATGTTTGCTCTATCTTAAATTTAAGTAATTGAGCCGTACCTTGCCCAGTTGTACATATAATAGCTATTCGATTGAAGTTCTTATCATCAAATTTTTTAAAATCTCTTTCTAGAGCCAAACCAATATGCATTGTCAAATAAGCTATGTCATCATCAGTTAACTGACACTTAAAAATGGAATTCACCTTTTCCGCTAACAATACTGCTAGATTGAAGGCAAAGGCAAATTGTTTTTTTATATCATGAAGAATGGGATTCCTCAAATGAATGTCTTTCATAATCCTTCCTATCAAAGGACGCAAATGAATAAGAAGGCCAGACCGAAGCTTCTGATCCTTCCATAGAGAAATATCATACATCGATTCTATCTTTTCTAAAAAACTATCAATAATCATATTTATTCTTGCATCCGATATATGCATTCCAGCCTGGCTATCATTTTGAAAAATTTGACCACTAATATGAGAATATACATAGACTATTTCAGCATCAGACATTTTCATTGTAAATACATTCTCTACCTTTTCTATAATCGATTGAGAAACTTCATGCTCTAACGAACCTTCCGTCATATTTTCTGTGGGAATATCAATAGGATGCCCTGCTAAAACACGTCTAATCATAATTTTTATATGATAAATAATATTCTGAAGCACTATATCTGAACAATTAATATCTCTAATTTTCCATTCCTTCACAATGAAATCTTCAATAAAAAATAACTTTGGCGTTCCATCTAAATATATTTTTGGTCTAAGCATGTTAGCAATAGCTAACCTTTTCCCTAACTCCGTGCCACTTATTTTAAATCCGTAATGTGGCTTACTCTTTAACAATAATCCATATGTTTGAATTTCCTTTTTCAACTTAGAAATTATGCTGCTCATTTTGCTTCTGCTTACATAATATTCATCACATAATTCTTCTAGTTTTACATACTTAACCTCTTCAATCAGTCTTTTGAATACATTTTCTAATAGATCAGAAGAAGAAAAGAAGGGCGTATCACTAACCCTGGTGATACTTTTTAATATTTCTTCTCTATTGCTCGTACGAAGATAATATCCTTCTCCTCTTTTGGCCACTATCTTACTATTAAATTTCTCTAAAAAGACGTTTATGCTACCTATTGAATTTCTGATTGTTTTTTCGCTTACGCCAAATGCAAACATTAAATTTTTAATAGGTATATATTGCTCTTCTCTAAGAAATTCTTCCAGTAATTTCATATCTTTCTCTATTAAATTCATGTTTATCATCCTTTTTTAAATCCAATAAAAATTACGTACGCTTATCATATCGCTGTGGCACGACATCTCCCGTTTCAAAGAAGTGTTTCAGCATTTTTTCTTTAAATCTTTGAATAACAGGGGCATATTTTTCATCATTAATCTTGTTGCATGTTTCATATGGATCTTCTGTTAATACATAAAACTCGGCTTGTTCATACAAACGGTAGATATATTTATAAGATTGATCCCGAATCATCATAGCCTTCGTATGCTGCGGCATTTTTGTTTGTTCTATCGTTCTAGCCCAATATTCATTACTTGGATCATGACCTGCATCCATACAATGTGATTCCCCTTCTAATCTTCCACCTTCAGAAAAAACTACCTCTCTATGCTCCTCTTTTCCTTCTAATACAGGTTTAAGAGACTTTCCAAAATGAGTATATTCAGGTGTAATACCAGCAATATCTAAGATAGTTGCCTGAATGTCGATTAACTCTGTCAAAGCTGCAGTTACCCTTTGCTTCACTTCCATACCTTTAGCAGGCTTAATAACGAGGGGCACATTTGTTAACATATCTTCAAAGGTATTCTGGTTTTTCTCTGCTATTTCATAATCTCCCGTATAATCACCGTGATCACTAAAGAAAATAAACAAAGTATCATCGTATAGTTTTTTATCCTTTAATGTCGCAATCAGCTCCCCAATATAGTGATCAAGTTCTGTTCCCATCGCATAATAGACGTGTTTCATTTCTCTTAATTGTTCGTCTGACCAATTATATAGCTTCTGGTTTTCTCTTATCCCCCTTAAAATGCTAGGTTTTAGTTTCCACTCTTCTTCTGTAAGGCGAATTGGATTTGGTATATCTTCTTTCTTAATTTGCTCATACCATTTCTGATCTACTTGATAAGGTGGATGAGGAAGACTTAAGGCCAGATAAACACAGAAAGGATTTTCTTCATATCGTTCTTCCTGAAGAAATTCGATAGCATTATTAATTTGTTCCCAATCTAACTTAGCAGGGCTTTCTTTTACTCCCTTAAAATGAGAATAATCGAAGTCTTTGGACTCCTTCTTTTTTGGTTGAGCTTCTCTCATTTTGCGGAAAAATTCTGCATACTGATTATCCCTTGTAGAACAATATTCTGCAACATCAACATCGGCACGTAAAAAATCATTACGTCCGCCCCAATATACGTGATATCCTTCTTTTTTTAATGTCTTTAATATATTCGGATCCTCTTCTCCCATTAAATGGTGCATCGTTCTAAAACCTTTTGTATGTGGATACCAACCTGAAAGAAAGGAACTTCGACTTGGGACACAAACAGGCAGTTGACAATATGCATTCGAAAAACCTACACCATCTTCTACTAAACTATCAATATTGGGCGTTACCGTTGTAGTATTACCTGTATAACTAATGGAATCTGCTCGCCATTGATCTGCTACTATCATTACAATATTTGGCCTTTTCATACCCGCAACAAGAAAGATTATCTTTCTTGTCATCCACCTCCTATTTCAAACTTTTGTTTTTTATAAAAATAAGTGGGAACTAATTTATTCCCACCTATTTACATTACTGTACTAGTTCTTCTATTCTTTTAAGCACCTTGCTTCCTTTTGCCATCGCATAATCTCGGCTGTCAATGACTTCGCATGGCTTCCCATTTGCATCTGCTACTTTCTTTACCGTTCTTAATTTATGACGAATTTGTGGTCCTAATAAAACGACATCAAATCGGTCAATTAAGTTCTCTAGTTGATCAACTGGATGGGCTTCTACTGTCCAATCCGCTTTTTCCGGACCAAACGAATCTCTAATACTTTTTTCTAGGATACTTGTTGAAATTCCGCCTGCACATACTAATAAAATATTCATTATAATACCTCCGTAATTTTTTCTATTAAGTCTCGCATCGTAATGGTTGTCATTAAATGATCTTGAGCATGGATTAACAATACACTTATTTGAACTCCATCCCCCCCAGCTTCAGCTGCTAATAATGTAGTTTGTTTCTTGTGAGCTTGATTTAATTCTTCTTTCGCTAACAACATAAGTTCGTTTATTTTATCTTTCTTTTTAGGCTTTATATAATCCATTGATTCTAAAATGTATGCTCTTGCATTTCCACTATATAGGATAATTTCCATACACAGTTGTTCTAAATTCATTTTTGTCTCTTCCATCTTCGCTTTCATTCCTTCCTTATTGGACGCTTATGCCACTTTCTTGATCATTACTTCTTGCTGTCATTTGTTCTTCCTCTTGTTCTTCTTTCATCATGTCTTTCTCAAAACTCTTATGAAATGGATAATATATAGCAATGTCCACAAGAATGATTATCAAGGCAACCAATCCTGCTTTGACAGATGCAGAAGCTGCCATCGCAATTAAGATAACTGGTGTTTGGGCTGGTACATTTAAGATAGGATAATTAATAAAATGGAACCAATCAAATGCTGCATAAGTAATTATTGTATTAATAACCGGCACAGTAACAAATGGTATGAACAATTTCGTATTAAAAGGTATTGGTGTTCCGAACATCGTTGGTTCACTAATATTAAACACAGAAGGAATAAAGCCAATTCTTCCTATTTGCTTCAACCCTTTAGATTTACTAAAAAGATTAAGGAAAGCTAGAGCAAAGATTCCTGCTCCTCCAATCAAAATAAATCCAAAGTGTACCGGTGTAGTAAATACCTTGTCATAAGGAAGCCCAGCTGAATAGTTATTAAGATTCTCAACGATATTTTGAAGTTCTATCGGTAATATAATGGGCATAATGATACTTCCGCCATGTATTCCCATAAACCAAAATAAGTTTATTATGAGCATGAACAAACCAACTAAAAATACATTATCAAAATTATTTACAAGCGGACTAAAGATAGTAGTAATTAATTCAGGAAGCTTCACTCCAAATAAAGCAGTTAATATACCGTTAATAAGGATGAAAACCAATACCGTGACAATACCTGGTAAAATTGCATTAAATGAAGTTTTCACATAAATCGGTACAGAATCAGGAAATTTAATGCCTATATCTTTCACATGAAATAACCGAATGATTTCTACAACAATTATCGAAATAATAATCCCTGAAAATATACCCGTAGCGCCAAATGCACTCATATTAACTTGTAAGGTGGCAACATCATTAATCAGTATAGAAGTTGGCTCTCCTACAATGAAAAAATAAATCATCAGACTAGTAATTAGGGCACCCAGCTCATTCAGCTTATAATGTTTGGCTAAATTATATGTCAACCCCATTGTGAAAGCGATGCCAATTATTCCAGTAGAAATATCATTTATTCCTCTTATCCATAAATGATTGTCCCCCCAATTCGCCCAACCTACAAGCATCTTAGCAAATATACTCTCTGAATCAAAAACTACTTCAGGAATCGGCGGCTTCCCAATAATAACTCCTAAGGCTCCAACAATAGTCAGTGTAAGCGTAGCCAAAATACCTGTCATAATAGCCTTTAAATAACGATTGCTCGATGCCCAATCTGCTACTGGCCCCATAACCTTCTCTATATTTCCCATCATTTTATCAAACATTTTTATTCCCCCTTTATCTTTTATTTTGTTTTAACTTCTATCTTCATTATAGATAAGCACCATATTAGTTCCATTTAGATATTTACCAGATAAACTGGAAAAAGAAAAAGACATGCTTTTTACATGCCTTTTTTACTTTATATATGAAAATATGAGTTAGCTAACTCCCATGCTGTGTCAATGTTTGGCTGATATTTTTCTAGTTTTGGCTGATTTCTCCCTTACTTTGGCTGATATTTTCCCAGGTTGGCTGATTCCTCCCCCACTTTGGCTGATATTTTCCCAGGTTGGCTGATTTCTCCCTTACTTTGGCTGATATTTTCCCAGGTTGGCTGATTTCTCCCTTACTTTGGCTGATATTTTCCTAGTTTTGACTGATTCCTCCTCCACTTTGGCTGATATTTTCCCAGGTTGGCTGATTTCTCCCTTACTTTGGCTGATATTTTCCCAGGTTGGCTGATTCCTCCTCCACTTTGCCTGATATTTTCTCAGGTTGGCTGATTCCTCCCTCACCTTGCCCAATAATTAATGGATAATGAGTACATTTTCATTCTCTACTCATCATCCATTCGAATATTTATCCTGATTGCTTATGGGTTTTGATACTTTCTTCCTCTATTTTCTCCTATACTTCGCAAATTCATTCTTACTAGCATTTTAGCAGCTGTTTCACGTGAGGATATGTTGGCAAATTGCCGGAATTCTTTATTTGTAATAGTGGCTTTTATTAATAAAAAATAATCGTTCACTGTTTGGTGATGGGCATTTTTGTCATATGTGTGGCAGTGAGGACAGAACCATTTGCGTTTTTGACGTATCATCGCAAATTTTTCGCATGCTGGGCATTGTACACCTGTGATGAGGTCACTTTGTGGGATTCCATATTTTCTTAGTAGATCGATACTTTCAGGAGTGTTATTTTTCAAGAGATTTTTGGATACTTTGCGGAGGAGCTTCCCTTCTACCACAGTCACTTTATATTTTTGAGAGAGATTGTCCCATTTTTCTAAAAAACTATGACTGTGAATGACTTTATCTCTGATAGCTGGACTTCCTTTTAATATAGTAGATGAACTGCTGAATATTATGATGAATTCGATGGGGATTGGCGGGAGATTATGCAGTTGAAAGTACTTTTGCAATTGACGTTGGTGCCTTTTTGCTTGGGAAATTGGATTCGAATAGCCTTCTACCTTTTCATCTACTTTGCGAATCATCTGATTAAAGTTGGAGTCAATCTCTACTTCTCCATAATAGTTTTTGCATTCGACAATAAGAGCAAATTTTTGCGTGAGGATGAGATAGTCCATCTGGAAATATGTTTTTCCATCGTAGAGGCGAAGATTATGAATGATGAGGCAATCTTTGTCTGGCAAAAATTGAAAGTAATACTTCATATCTTTCTCACCCCGATAGCCTGCTAACAATTTCCTTAAATCTTCCATTACATTCGGTCTAAGCTTATACATTTCTTTTAATCTTTTGATTAGAATTTCCGTAGTTTTTAATCTATTGCTCTTACCAATTTCGTTTATAAACAATTTACCACTTCCTTTCTCTATTTCATTTATTCTATTTGTTTGCTTGAAAATCCTTTTTTTGGTGGGGAGAGGGATTGGGGTTGGCTGATATTTTCCTAGTTTGGCTGATTCCACCCTCACTTTGGCTGATATTTTCCCAGTTTGGCTGATTCCAACCTCACTTTGGCTGATTCCTACTCTACTTTGGCTGATATCCCCCGCACTTTGGCTGATTCCACCCCAACTTCGACTGATATCCGCTGATTTCCTCGCCTGCTTCAGCAAAATCCACCCCAATCAAGCCAATTCTCCCCCATATTTCAGTCCATTCACATCAAACTTCTCCAACCACCCCGCTCAATTAGTCAAACTATCTTAAAACTCTTCATAAACAGCTGGATCTTGATCGGCAATTCGCCCGTCAGCACGGGTTAGGCTGGAAATTTTATTCATTTCGTCTTCGTTCAGTTTAAAATCGAATATCTCTAAGTTTTCTTGTTGGCGTTGAGGGGAGCTTGATTTTGGGATTGGTAATGCTCCTAGTTGGGTGTGCCATCTAAGGATGACTTGGGATATTGTTTTTCCATGGGCTTCTGCTATTTGTTTAATTGTTTCGTTTTCTAACACGTTATTGGCGCGGCCGAGCGGGCTCCATGATTCGGTTACAATACCGTTTGCTTTATCGTAGGCCAGTTGTTCTTTTTGAGAGAAAAATGGGTGGAGCTCTACTTGATTAATGCTTGGCAGTACGCCGGTTTCTTTTTTCAAGCGGTCGAGATGCTCTGGCAGGAAGTTACATACGCCGATGGAGCGGATGAGTCCCCATTTTTGGGCATCAATTAAGGCTTGCCATGCCTCTACATATAAGTCTGTTTTTGGGTTTGGCCAGTGAATTAGGAATAAATCGTAATAATCTAATTTGGTGCGGTATAGTGATTCTTGGATGGTATAGATGGCTTTGTCGTATTGATGATGGCGTCCTGGAAGTTTGGAGGTAATAAATAACTGTTGTCTGCTTACGGTGCTACGGCGAACTGCTTCTCCAACTGCGCCTTCATTTTCGTAATTGAATGCAGAATCTAGTAACCGATAGCCCATGTCTATTGCTGATGTCATGGCCTGAACCCCAGTTGCTCCTCGTAAATTATAAGTACCAAAACCAATTGCTGGAATAACAAGACCGTCATTAAGCGTGATTTGTGGAATAGTTGTATGCATGATTAATATCCTCCTTCTATGAATTAGAAAAGATTTCCTCTTCAAAAAAAGTATAGTGGAAACCTAGTAGCTAATTCTAGTGATATGCTTTCAGCAAGTTATCTTTACTTCAAAATATTTCTTCATTTTCCGAGACTGTATGTTAAAATATAGGATATATATTAAAAATTGTATAGGGAGGGAAAAGTATGAAAAGCACAGGAATTGTTCGTAAAGTGGATGAATTGGGTCGTATTGTTATTCCAAGAGAATTGCGAAGAACATTAGGAATTGAAATTAAAGATCCTTTAGAAATTTTTGTCGAAGGGGAAAAAATTGTCTTCCAAAAATATAAAGCTTTTGAAGAATGTGCCATTACAGGAGAAGTCTCCCCCGATAATATCACGGTTGGGAATGGAAAGCTTGTGTTAAGTAAAGAAGGCGCAGCATTATTAATGAAAGAGTTGGAAACTGTCTTTGCAAGTGAATCACAGAAGTAAACTTTATAATAGGACAATTCCACCTTTTTCAATCACAGCGGAATTGTCTTTTTCTATGGAAATCGATTCATTAAGAAGGGCAGACTCTCGCCTAGGAGGAACTGCAGACTACTACATTTCTTCCTAATTTCTTCGCCTTATATAGCATTTGGTCACTCTCTTTTATTAATTCGTCTAGTGATTTCCCCGCAGAAAGACCACCTATTCCAACAGAAACGGTTACTTTTCCATTAGGCTGTGTCTCTTCCCCAAAGAATCGATACTCTTCCACATTTTTCCGAAATCGCTCGGCAATAGTTGCAGCTGTTTGCATATTCGTTATTTTGGTAAAGCACATTATAAATTCTTCGCCGCCATATCGAGCAAACACGTCTTCTTGTCTCATCGTATCATTTAATAACTGTGCAATCGTACGTAGTACAGCATCACCAGCTGGATGCCCATGGGTATCGTTATATTTTTTAAAATAATCCACATCCATCATGGCAATGACAATGGGAACATTATGCTGCATTAATTTTTCAACATTGGTCCGAAAAAAACGAAGATTGTATAAATCGGTCATACTATCATGTCTTGAATAATATTCTAGTTCTTTTCGTAATAATTGTTTTCTACTTACCCCATTTTGCATAAAAAAAATGCTGAGAACGGCAATGAACTCGAATACTATCAGGACAATTACTGTCATAAACGAAACATGAGTTGTCTGCAGAATAAGGAATAACCTTAAGATCTGGTAGCAGAAAAATGCGCTTAGCATATGCTTCATATTTACAATGGAATATGGTGGATTATGGGACTTCTTATTTTGAAAAAAAGCGCCTATTATAAAGGGCAGGATGATTGCCTGAAATATTCCTTCCATTACAACGGTTCCACCAAGCTGATAACGATATAAAGCCGGTAGGATGGTCGAGATTAATCCACATTTCCATCCCAATAAATAAGAAATATAAAAAATCGGAACACCTCGTAAATCCAATCGCACCTCCCCATAAATTAGTGGTTCCCACATGGCTGCAATACTTAATAGACTAACAACGATTGGAGTAACCCACATATACTTGAGAATATTTTTATATCGCAAGACAAGATATTCTTTTAACTGAAGTGCCAAAAACATAAAAGCAATTATTAATGTCATATTATTTAAAAAGGCATGGAACGTTATTTTAATGTCAATCACCCTATTTTCATGTTATCTCTTGTTGAATTGCGAATGATTATCCACTCTAGTTACATGGAAACTATTCCTACTTTTGTCCCTGTAAAAGATGCTTATTCCTAGGGGATATTTATTCAAGAGGATTTATAGAGGAATCACTTTACACATTTGAAAGGAAGTATCCCAAAACGAGCAATTAATGACGCGGTGCAAAAACCATTATCATTACACCTATTAAACAAATTCCTGCCCCTATCCAGTCATATATATCTGGTGTTTTTCTATCTATGCCCCACCCCCATAATACGGAGAGAATAATAAAAATTCCTCCATATGCAGCATATACTCTACCAAAGGACATAAAAGATTGGAAGGTTGCAATAACACCATATAAAACGAGCGATATCCCGCCAAAAATCCCCCAATAATAGGGTTTTCCTTCGCGAAGCCATTGCCAAATAAGATAGCCTCCACCAATTTCGGCTATACCGGCGATGATAAATAGAAGAATTGTCATGTCAAACCACCTAAGATTTTAGTATTTCCTTTATTATACCAAATTGGAGGCAGTTTAATGGTCGCTTTCTCTCCTGCTTCTTTTCAATAATTTCACCGTAAATTGATGAAAGAGAAGGAGCGTGACATAAAGAACTGGATAAGTAAATATAGAATATGATTGCTTCCAACCATTTAAATAGAAGGTACCGCTCCAAATAAATATCGTTTCAAAGATCATGGCAAGGACGACCAAGACAAAAACATAAACTATCTTATTCCTGAGCCTCTTTTTATACGGAAAGCAATTGAGAAAAATAATATTGACCGCAGGGTAAATTCCCAGAATATAGATAAAGCTTTCCCAATCCGGTCCTTTTTCGAAGTAACCATAAATATTATATTTCAAACTAAGATAGATATCTGTTAATAACTGAATTAACATTGCAAATAGTGTTGTTGTCAACATTTCAATAGGAGTTAAACGTTTTGGTATGCTATAGGCTAGCGTATTAAATAAAAGCACAATAAGGATAAGAACGAGCATGGAATAGACTCCAATCTATACTAAAATGTTCTTTCTTATCCTTGCCGAAATCAGATAAATTACTCATCTTCTTGCCATTTCATAAATAGTTTTGTTACTAAATATCCACCAATATATAGGAGCAAATAAATCAAGAAGATATGAAAAAAGTTAACCCATTTATATGGTTCAAATAATCCAATGCTTGTTAACAATGGTTTAAAGCCAAAACCAAAAATGGCTGCTAAAATGACAGCATATAGATAGAAGTTCTTTCCGTGTTTTAATGTCCATTGAAATACTAGCATAACCGCGACTGGAATAATCGACCCATCTAACGAAAAGCTTGGTAAGAAAGGAAGCATCTGGTATGGATAGGCCCATAACCCAAAGCGAATACCAATTGCATCTGCATAGAAAAATAACATATGCACGGCGAATCCAAAGAAACCAATGATGAAAATCCGCTTGCGGTCAATGGTAAAATATAAGACGATCAGGGGAACAACTAACATAAGCAGCACCACCCAAAATTGCCATGAATCTATGCTTGAATACAAACTCCAATACTCTTGTGCCTCTTTTGTATATTTTTCTTGAATGGAAACTAATCGATCAAAAAAGGAACGTTGTTGGTCATCATCTGATCACCTCAGGAATTATTTTCATTTTTGTAGTATGAGCTTTTTTTTAGAAAATATTTCTCCCCTGCAAAGCTTATTAAATTAGAAGAATAGGGAATGCTTCCATTAATAGAGGTTGGTTCGATTAAGATTAGCACTGGAGGTCCGATATGCATCATCGAATTTGGAATAATCCTGCTTATTTTCGTTATTTATTCTTTATTCTCTTTATCATTAGTATCATTTTAAATCGCTATATTCTGCAAAACCATGATAATTACTTTATTTTATATATATTATGCTCTATTTTTCTGGGACTCGGCTTCTACAATAGCTCTCTTTGGAAAATTGTAATGTTGACGTTTCTAGTCGTTATTTGTAGATTTTTTTTCATTCCGGATCCACATACTTCGTCTATGCTTACTTTTATTACCTATTTATTAACCTACCTTCTTATCACATTCATATCCGTTGCCTTTATGTCCCGTGTGCAAAGAGTGATGGAAGATAATTTAGCTTTAACAAAAGTACTTTCAAACGCACTAGACTCCCGAGATTCCTATACGATGCACCATTCGAAAAACGTCGCAAAATACGCCATGCAAATCGCCAAAAAAATGAAGCTCCCTCATCATTTATGTGAGGTTATTCATATCGGGGGATTACTCCATGATATTGGAAAAATTGGCATCCCAGAATCTTTATTAACAAAACCTGGAAAGTTAACAGAAGAAGAATACGAATTAATAAAAACACATACAACAAAAGGGTATGAAATCATTAAACATGTGAAGCAATATAAAAACAGCGGAATATTAGATATTGTCTTATATCACCACGAGCGTTTTGACGGAAAAGGATATCCACGACAATTAAAAGAAGAAGAAATCCCCTTGCTTGCTCGTATCGTCGCAGTAGCAGACACGTTCGACGCGATGTCTTCTGGACGTGTCTATCGAAAAGAACTTCCTTTAGCGGAAATTCTCCACGAAATTAGGCTGAATAAAGGAAAGCAGTTTGACCCAAACGTAGTCGATGTCTTTCTCGCTCTTTTTGAAGAAGAAAACAAACCATTTACAGCTGATTAATAAATTAGTGATTTCCTTAACAAGATCTCACCAAATCCGTTGACTTCTTTAAAAAAATATGCGAAAATCCAATAGTTCGCATACGAACAGTTCTGATAAAAACTATTAGAAAGGGAGAAAAATTTCAGATGAACGGGTCGTTAAATAATGAATTAATCCGCTCCTATTCTCGCATTAATAAAGCCTATAACCACCTAGTGCACCTTGATGCGAAGAAACTGGATTTAACAGCCGTGCAGCTAAAGACACTGTACAGAATTTATTTCTGCCCTAATATCGGCATTGGAGAACTTGCAACAAAACTATCTTTAACCAAAAGCACCGTTAGTGGCGTTATCGATCGACTATCCCAACGACAATTAATTGAACGAACCATTCCTGAAAACAATCGTCGATCGGTCAACATCCAACTAACTGCAGAAGGTCAGCACGTCATGCAGCAATATTTCGCCGGAACTTCCATTCTAGCGGGCAAAGTGAGAGAAGTTATGCAGCTTCCAGAGGAAGACATAAACAAATTACTTGAGCTAAATGAAAAAATACTGACCATTTTAAATGAAATTGAGGAGGAACAACCATGAATAGTAAACGCATGATTTTATTAAATATTATCCTATTGATTGTGTTAGTTGGCGGAGGGTTTGCCGGCTATTACTTCTACGATCAATCTGTTTCCTATATCAAAACAGATAATGCACAAATTGCTGGACAACAAATCAGCATCGCATCACCAGCAACAGGGAAATTAACGGATTGGAAAGGCGAAGCAGGTACTTCTTTTAACAAAAACCAAAAAATCGGTACTGTAGAAGTTGTAACAGAATCAGGTACAAATAAAATGGATATTACCGTTCCAGAAGATAGTACCATTGTTCAATCTAGCGCTGTTCCAAATACATTTGTTGCTGCAGGAACTTCCCTTGCTAAAAGCTATGATTTAGAAAATCTATGGGTTACAGCAAATGTCGATGAAACAGATATTAACAAAGTAAAAGTTGGCCAAGAAGTTGATTTATATGTAGATGCCTTCCCAGAGACTGTTTTAACAGGGAAAGTAGACAGCTTGGGACTTGCAACAGCAGGAACATTCTCCCTTCTGCCAAGCAACAACAGCTCAGGAAACTATACAAAAGAAACACAAGTAGTTCCGGTAACAATCTCTATCGATAACTACGGCGGACTAAAGCTAATTCCAGGTATGAACGTTTCCGTAAGAATTCATAAGTAGGTGATGGATATGACCACTTACATCACAAGCTATATTATAGGAAGCATCCTCCTCCTGCTGATCATCAATCTTCTTTTACGAAAAAAGAAGACAGTAGCAGAACCAAACCGCGTTATGGAAGATGCCAAGAAGGAAAATGACACTGCGTCATCCCTTACAAAATCAGAGATGGTGAAACAAGAAGAGCCATCGAAGAAAGAAGATGGCGTAGCAGAAGCAATGGAAACAAATGAAGGAATATCCGATGAAGAGGAACGCCTTGCTAATGCGGTCGAATCTAACGAAATAGCGGATGAAGAGGAGCCAGCAGCTGTGGCCAAAGAATCAAAAACAGCAAAAGCGCCTTATAAACCACTTGAAATGGGCGAAGAAATCCACCGCGGCAAAGTGATTATTGCCCTCATGCTAGGTGCATTTGTCGCTATTCTGAACCAAACTTTACTAAATGTGGCCATTCCACATATCATGAACGATTTAAATGTATCAACAAGTACTGTCCAATGGCTGTCCACTGGATATATGCTGACAAATGGAGTGTTTATCCCAATCACCCCATTTTTAATCAATAAACTAGGAACACGGAAACTGCTGATTTCAGCAATCTCCGCGTTTACTATCGGATCCATTGTCTGTGCAACCTCTGTTGGATTTTCGATGCTCCTAATTGGGCGTATCATCCAAGCAGCAGGTGCCGGTTTACTAATGCCACTTTTAATGACCGTCTTTTTAATTATTTTTCCGCCCGAAAAACGCGGAACAGCAATGGGAATTATGGGCGTCGTTATGATTTTCGCCCCAGCCATTGGGCCAACTTTATCAGGCTGGTTAATCGGTCATTATTCTTGGAGAGTTTTATTCGAGCTTGTTATTCCAATTGGCATTCTCGATTTAATTATCGCTATTCTGTGGATGAAGGATGTAACGAAAGTATCCAATCCAGTCTTTGATACAATTGGCTTTATCACTTGTACAGTCGGCCTAGGCTCCTTACTTTATGGTTTCAGTGAAGCAGGAAATAACGGCTGGGATAGCAGAGTAGTTGTTCTTTCTCTTGTTATCGGAGTAATCTTCTTATGCCTCTTCGTCTGGAGAGAACTGACAACAGAAGCGCCAATGGTGGACTTACGTGTATTCAAATATAGTATCTTTACTTTAACAACATTAGTAAGCATGATTGTCAATATGGCAATGTTTGCGGCAATGCTGCTTTTACCAATCTATTTGCAGAATATCCGTGGCTTCACTGCCCTCGATTCAGGATTATTAATGTTGCCAGGTGCGATTGTGATGGGAATCATGTCACCAATTTCCGGTAAACTTTTTGACCGCTTCGGGGCAAGACCACTAGCGATCATCGGTTTAGTCATTACGGTTCTCACCACATGGGGCTTCACTCAATTAACGATGCAGACATCTTATTCTCATCTCATGATGCTTTATATTTTCCGGATGTTCGGGATGTCGTTTATTATGATGACGGTAATGACAGAGGGAATGAACCAGCTTCCATTAAGCTTAACAAGCCATGGGACTGCTGTCTCCAATACAGCAAGAACGGTTGCGGGAAGTATTGGTACTGCCTTCTTAATCACAGTTATGACTAATCGTACCGCTTTTCATTTAGATAACTATAACAACATTATCTCGTCTGCCAACCCATATATTGCAGAGAAATTAGCTCAGCTTGGTCAAGGCTTAGCTGGTCTCACAGGACTTCCGACTGGAGCAGGCCAAACCCTAGCGATTTCTACGATTTATGGAAAAGCAACTCAAGCATCTACAATCAGCGGAATTAATGACGCTTTTATTGTAGCTACAATTATTGCGAGTGTTGCATTAGTGCTATCGTTTTTTATCCGAAGAGCTACTGCAAGTTCGAAATAAAGTTAAAAATAGGAAAAATCCCGAAGCAGAAGATGGTGCTTCGGGATTTTATTTTTTGAAAAGAAAACTGGTTTATGAAAGAGTGTCGTAAGATAGAAAGTTAATTTTTTAGCAATATTGTCATTAATATGCTGAAATAAAGGAGATGATCAGCAAAAATAACCGGTTTTTCAGCCAAAGTAAGGGGCGAATCAGCCAAAGTACAGAGGGTATCAGCCAAACTGGGGATTTATCAGCCAAAGTACAGAGGGTATCAGCCAAACTTGGAAAATATCAGCCAAAGTACAGAGAGAATCAGCCAAACTTGGAAAATATCAGCCAAAGTTCAGAGAGAATCAGCCAAACTGGGGATTTATCAGCCAAAGCTCAGAGGTAATCAGCCAAACTTGGAAAATATCAGCCAAAGCTCAGAGGTAATCAGCCAAACTTGGAAAATATCAGCCAAAGCTCAGAGAGAATCAGCCAAACTGGGGATTTATCAGCCAAAGCTCAGAGAGAATCAGCCAAACTTGGAAAATATCAGCCAAAGTACAGAGGGTATCAGCCAAACTTGGAAAATATCAGCCAAAGTTCAGAGAGAATCAGCCAAACTGGGGATTTATCAGCCAAAGCTCAGAGAGAATCAGCCAAACTGGGGATTTATCAGCCAAAGCTCAGAGGTAATCAGCCAAACTTGGAAAATATCAGCCAAAGCTCAGAGGTAATCAGCCAAACTTGGAAAATATCAGCCAAAGCTCAGAGGTAATCAGCCAAACTTGGAAAATATCAGCCAAAGCTCAGAGGTAATCAGCCAAACTTGGAAAATATCAGCCAAAACAAAGTCAGCGCTGCCACACAAAAAAGCACCTCTCAACGAGATGCCTTTTCCCCATAATACCCTTTAATCAGCTGATCCATTACCCAGTTGGTTCTTGCTCCACTTACGCCTGTGCTTGGACTAGTGCCTTTTCCAGTTAACTCATCCACCATCAATTGAATCATATGCTGCTGAATATGACGCGGATTTTCGATTACCCACTCTTCCGTTCCTTCTGAGGTTGTTAACGTAATGGGACCATTCCCAAAGGTTGCAAAAGTCAGTTTCCCTTTGCTTCCGACAATTTCGTTTTCGTCCATATGGTCATAGGCGCCAAAACACCATGTCCCTGTTCCATGCACACCTGATTCAAATAGATAATTGCCGGTCACCATGTCTTCTGCTTCGTAGCTGCCATTTTGGTTGGTTGCGAATCCTTCTGCCTCCTTAATCGGTCCAAGCAGAAAATCCAGAATATCCAATGTATGGCTCGCTAAATCAAGGAATAGTCCACCGCCTGCAAGTTCTGGCTGCACTCTCCATGCTTGATCATCTTTTAAAGGTGGCTGGTATTGGATTGTTCGCACAAAGCGAATATCCCCAAGCACACCGCTGTCGACTATTTCTTTTATTTTTAGAAAACGAGGAAGTGCACGTCGATAATAGGCAACATATAAAGGCACATCTGCTTGTTTACATGCTTCAATCATCTCTAGGCACTCTTGATAATTTCTTGCCATTGGTTTTTCAACATACACTGGTTTCCCTGCTTTTGCGGCAAGAAGTGCATATTCTTTATGAAAAGCTGGTGGAGTAGCGACATAAATAGCATCGACATCTGGATCATTTATTAGCGCTTCTCCATCGTCATACCATTTGGAAACATGATGACGCTCCGCATAATCCTTAGCCAATTCACCATTGCGGCGCATAACTGCCACTAGCTTTGAGTTTTCAGCTAGTTGAAAGCCTGGTCCACTTTTTACTTCTGTCACATCTCCACAGCCAATAATTCCCCATCGAACTTCTTTTTCTATCTTTTTCATCTATTTTTTCACCTCACCTTTTTATTCGCTCTTCGCCTTTGAAAACCCTTCATTTTCCACAAAATATGTCTAGTCAATTCAGATTTTTATCGCTTGCCCAGGGTAAATAAGGTCCACATTTTTAATCTGTGGATTTTTTGCTTGGATGGATGAAAGGCTTGTTCCATAGATTTTGGCAATTTTCGTTAACGTTTCACCACTGGAGACGATGTGGACTGTTTCTTGCTGCGGGTTAATCCATGCCCCCGGTTTTCCTGCTATTTTCGTGACATTTATCATTCCTTGGGATGTGTTAAAAATCGAGTATGTTCCTGGCTTGACGATTCCCTTTTTATTTTGGCCAGCTTTAGCATCTGCTGCTGTTAGAAAGGCACCTGTTTCCTGCTGAACAGTGTACTTATTCGCCTGCATTTTGTCTGCTCCCCAGTGTCCAGGACTTTGCATAATCTGATTCCGGTCAATGTTGACGCCTTCTAGGATGATATTATTTTCATGTTGATACATATGAATAAAGGGAGCGACTTCTCCCCGTGACCATGCATAGGTCTGCCATAAGTAATCAACTTCCCCCTTCATGGCATGCATTACTCCATAGGAACCGTATACGCCTATTTTGTAGGATTTTAGTTCCTTTTTCACAGCCGCAGTGTAAGCTTGGATTTGTGCCATTTGCTTTCCTGTAACCTCACAATCAACTGCAAAGTAAATAGCGGTTCCTGCCGGCTGTCCAACTGCCTTTGCCCACTTTTCTGCGTCCTTCCCATCTACTGTTCCTTGCTTTTCTGTAAAATAGGAAATCTTATTAGCGCTTTTTTGAAAAATACTAATTAGCTTTATTCCTGCCTTCTGAATCACTTCAGCCTCTTTCTTATTAAAGGACTTCCAGCTATCCCCTAAATAGCGTGCGGCATAACGAAATCCTGCTCCATACAAGTCTTTTGCCATTTTCTCTGTTAATTTGGTAGCACAATCAAAGCCTATTGTCATTCTGACCCACTCCTTTTTCTTTTTATATAGAAAAAAAGCAAATAAATGGTCAGCACCTTTTCCATCTGTAAATGCATGTCGTCATGTAGTGAAACTATTATCTTGGAAAGAAAAACGGGAAAAAATTCTGCAATGAGCTATCTCTTTCATCCTATCTATATTGGCGAGAAAAGAAAGTTATTCTTTGTTGCTATTTAAGAATCATTAAAGAGTATGGATAAACGGCAACTGGAAGTCGTATCCGGTCCTAATTTTGCTCATCAAATAGTGGTGCCGGATCAAAAAAGTTATTGACATCCTTGTTATTCACTTTTATCATGATATTGTACTCGAGTTCAAAAAAATATACCTTAGTACAATTTTATAAAAAAAGGTGGATAAGAAGAATGACAAATATTAGAACACATCCAATTGACATTAATGGAAATCCATTTAGTAGAGCCGGATTTGTCATCGTTTTAATGATTGGTACTTTTTTAACTATCATAAACCAAACGTTATTGGTCACAGCTTTGCCAAAGATAATGGTTGACTTAGACATTAGTGCTATTAACGCACAATGGCTCATTACTGCATTTATGTTGATCAGTGGCATCATGATTCCCACTTCAGCATTTTTGTTAAATACAATAAATAATAGAACATTATATATGACAGCAATGGTAAGCTTTGTAATAGGCACAGTAATTTGTGCTCTCAGCCCTACATATAACATACTGTTATTAGGACGTATCATCCAGGCGGTTGGTTCAGGATTGATTATTCCTTTAATGCAGACATTAATGTTTTTAGTATATCCGGTTGAACGACGAGGAGAGGCTATGGGGTTAGTAGGAATTGTTATTGCATTTGCTCCCGCTATTGCTCCTACTTTATCTGGGTGGATTGTTGATTATTTTAATTGGCGATACTTATTTTATATTATTCTCCCAATTGCTGTGATTAACATGTTGCTGGCATGCTTCTATTTGAAAAACGTCATTAATTTAAATAAACCGAAGATTGATATCCTTTCTATTATACTTAGTAGCTTAGGTTTAGGTTCCCTTCTATATGGGATTAGCGTTGCAGGTAATATAGGGTGGCAAAATAAAATTACAGGGTTCTCTTGCATAGCTGGTCTCCTAATCATAATCTTATTTTCCCATCGACAATTTAAACTCACCCAACCTTTTTTGGAGTTACAAGTTTTTAAAAGTAGAACATTTACATTGTCTACAATGATCGTTTCTATTATTTTTATGACAATGATTGGATTTGAAATTCTTTTACCTATTTATACACAAACTATAAAGAGCTTCTCAGCACTTCAATCGGGGCTAATATTGCTTCCTGGTGCGATTGTACTGGGTATTATTTCTCCAATATCAGGGAAATTATTTGATAAGTATGGCGTTAAAAAAATATCAATAATGGGCATGTTCATTCTAGCGGCAGCAACTTTTCCATTCTTATACCTCTCTAACAATACAGCTACTTGGTGGATTGTTTGTCTTTATTCATTTAGAATGCTAGGTATGGGATTTGTCATGATGCCGTTAGCCACTGCGGGAATAAATGCGTTATCTAATGATTGGATAAGTCACGGTTCTGCAATAAATAATACTGTTCGACAAGTGTTTGCCTCACTAGGCTCCGCAGTCATGGTTGGAGTTATGTCGGCTACTGTGACCAAATATTCAAGCTATTACGAAGACTCTTCCTTTATTCCGTTGTTGAATGGTCTTAAGAATGCCTTTATATCCGGCTTAATTCTAATCGTCATCGCATTTATACTATGTTTTTTTATAAAGTCTCCATCGAATAAAGCTGAATAAACAGTATCTCTTCTATTAAGTCATCTGCCTTATGGGTACTCTTTTAAAAGGAGAAAGGATATCTGGAAATTCGATATAGCTTTGAAATTTAGAGATATTGGGGAATTATTTAAATCGACTTACAAAAGTTCCATCTATTAATCTATTTGTAACTTAAGAACTCTTAACAAACAGTGATCTAAAATCAGTCATAAATTATTTCTTAAAACTTAACTAAAACGATTGGTGAGTTTTAGTAAAAACAACTATGTGGAGGAATTCAAATGAATCATTTAAAGTCAGACGACCCAAAAAGTACATACATTCAATCTTACGATAACGTATTAAAAGCATTATGGCCAACACAATTTTCCTCTTATTTTGTAGAAACGTCTTATGGAAAGACCTATATAATTGAGAGTGGAGATAAGTTGTCTCCCCCACTACTCCTTTTGCATGGTGCTAAAATGAGTTCGACCATGTGGTATCCAAATGTGGCAGAATGGAGTAAGCATTATAGAGTCATTTGTATTGATATTTTAGGTGATACAAATAAAAGCATTGCAGAGAAACCATTCTCCAATCGATTAAGCTATGCCTCTTGGTTAAATGAAGTGCTAGACTCTTTGAAAATTGCTAAAACAAATATTGTAGGTTTATCCTATGGTGCTTTACATACGGTTAATTTCTTGACCTTTTTCCCTGATAAGGTGAATAAAGCTGTTATTATGAGCCCAGCTGCTACTTATATTCCTTTTCAGCCTGAATTCTATTCTTACGCTATCGGATTAGTTAGTAATGAAGCAGGAGTTAACAACTTTTTAAACTGGATTTTTGGCAACCGTTATACTGTTGACCCTCTAATAAAACAACAATTAATAGCTGGAATGAAGGACACTGTGTCTTCTCCACCAAAAGCAACTCAGGTGAAACAAGCATTCCCCTATGTATTTGAGGATGAGGAATTAGCTCAAATTCAGACTCAACTTCTTCTGTTACTTGGAGAAGAAGAAGTAATGTATGATCCTGTGGAAGCTTTTAATCGTGCCAAGAACTCCTCTCCTCATATTATGACAGAGATTATAAAAGGAGTTGGTCATTTGATGTCGATGGAGAAGCCAGAACAAATTAATAATCGCGTCTTAAATTTTTTTAATAAATAGAAAAAGATAAAAGCCCTTATTGATATTACATGAGGGGCTTTTATCTTTTCATCCTCTCTTAAAAATAAACAAAAGTTTATTTTTCTGTACTCAAGTCTATTTTTATGGTAGATTGGTATTATAATGATAACCATCATATTTTAAGGAGTTAAAATTGTATGAGTAAAAAAGAAAAAATCATTGAAGCAGCTAAACAATTATTTCGAACAAAAGGCTATCATGATACTGCAATCCAAGATATCTTGGAACAAGCAAAAGTTTCCAAAAGCACATTTTATAATTACTTCTCTACAAAATCACAATTGATTCTTTCTATTATTCAAAAAGTTGACGAAAAAGTTGACGAACAACAAGATACGTTATTGCTGGAAGGAAGTCCATATGATAAACAGCTATTTCATTCCCAGCTTCGAGTAAAGCACTCCATTTATGGGACGGAGAAAATCTCGGAATTGTATAATATCTCTTTGGGCGAAAATGATGAAGAATTACAAAGTTACATGCAAGAAAGACATTATAAAGAACTAAATTGGCTGTCAAAACGCTTAATAGACGTTTATGGAAAAGAGATCGAAAAAAGTGCAATGGATTTATCCACACATTTTATTGGAAGTTTAGGTTATCAGTTTAGATATTCCGATCAAATAAAGCTGAATATAAGTAGTTCTGATATTCTAGATTATAATATTTTACGTTTAGAAAATAACATTGAGATTACAAAACAAACGAATCAAGTTTTATTTCCGTATAAATCAGCTAATTCAGCCGACGATCAAGAATCAGCTATTAGGGAAATAAGAAAATTACTTGACAAGTGTATAAGTTGGGATGAATTATCACAAGAGCAAAAAGAATTAATAAGTTTTATTTTAGAAGAAACTCAAAGTTCTTATACAAGATGGGGTGTTTGTGAAGGTGCTATTCGTCAATTACAGACACTATCTTCCTCCACAGATTTATCTTATCAAAATATATTGAAAGAATTATTTGACATTATCCATACGCAAAAAGATATTTATCAATAATGTTAAATGTTATGTAACACACTTTTTTATATAAATCAGCAGTGTAGCTAATTGAAAAGCGCTATCCTACCTTAATAAATTGAAGGCTATCAATGGATTTAACTAACCTATATTTAAATAAGTGTAAGGAGAGAATACCATGAACAACTACTTAGAGAGAGTAAGGAAGCTGAGTAACTTGGAGCCAAAGACACTGGAGCAAATGGCATTAAAGTTATCAGAAGAAGCTGGGGAAGTGTCGCAGGCTGTGCTTTCTTATTCAAATGCAAGTGGAAGCGACTATAAACAGCTCAATAAAGAAGACATTAAGGAAGAATGTGTTGATACTCTCCTTGTTGCTTTATCATTATTTTATAAGCTTTCTAATCAAGAAGAAGAGCTGTATGACTTACTAGATAAAAAAATGAATAAATGGGAAAACAAAATAAGTTAAACAAAAAGCCTGCGCTATAGCGAGTCTGTTGAAATGAACAGATAATACCAGCTCGGAATAAAGGTTGGAGTGGTAATTACTTCTTTTGTCAAAATGCCTTTACAACGCAGCAAATAAATTTTTCAAAGAGCTTTGATTCTTAATACTGGACTAGTGAGTCTTTGATTAGAATAAGAAAATTCCTAACTATAGGATTTAAACGATAAAAATATAATAATAAAGGCCGTTTTCTTGTCATGTTATTCCAAATATATATTTTTTTCCTCTAATATTCAACGAAGTCTTATTTATGAGATAGAATGAATGCTATACAATCCAATACATATGGGAAAAAGCTAGATATGCCTGTGTTCCCAACATGTCGGTCTGCACTTTAAGCTATTGCAGCTGCTGACTCCTGAATAAAAATCACTCTTTCTTATCACACTAAGAGAAAAAAGGGTGATTTTTTTATGACTAATTTTCTGCTGACTAACTTGTTTTCGGCATTTCTCCTTCATCGCAACTTACAATGGCACCGTAAACTCGTCTTTCTTGCCATCCCATTGTTTTTTCTATTTATGCTTCTGCAAGGAGAGTATATTATTGCTCGTTTGAAAAAAAATACCTTTCATTTATAAATTAACGGGGAACATGGATAGCATCCTCTTCCCCCATTTTTATTTAGGTTTTCAGCAATGAAATAGGAAATATAGACAAACATAATGCCATAAACAAGTTGTTCTAATTGGTGTAAGTCGATAAAAAACGGTAATCGGCTTCCGCAACGTCTAATATCCCAAACTATTTAATGTATAGTGAGGATGTATGGAAATACATTCAAGCAACTATCTAGGATAAGCGCGAGGGCGGTGAATGGTACTCCCGCATTGACGCAGACGGCGAAGTTATTTCTTCCCTCCGCGATGAAAAGTATCAAACACAAGAAAATATCGTCGATTCCTGGAAATGTCCCTATCATCATGCAAGAATGTGTTTAGAAATGATCAAACGCTTAGCTAATTAAAGAGAAAACCACTGCTCCAGCAGTGGTTTTCTCTTTATCCTTTTAGCACCTTATCAATAGCAGCAAGCTCTTCCGCACTAAAACGAATATTATCCAGCGCCTTCACATTGTCTTCAATTTGGCTTACCTTGCTTGCGCCAATCAGTACACTTGTGACAATGCCATCACGCAAAATCCAGGCCACGGCCATTTCGGCAAGGGTTTGCCCTCGTTCTTTCGCAATATTGTTTAAAGCTCTGACTTTATCGATCGTCTGATCCACATTTTCTTTATGCAGCCATAGTCCCGTTTCCCGATTGGCACGAGAATCCTCAGGAATTCCATTTAAATAGCGGTCTGTCAATAATCCTTGAGCAAGTGGACTGAAGGCAATCGCTCCAAGCTGTTTTTCCACTAAAACATCCTTCAATCCATCCTCGATCCAGCGATTAAACATGCTGTAAGAAGGCTGATGAATAATGAATGGCGTTTTTTTCTCTTCAAAAATCCGCGCGATTTCTCTTGTTTGCTCCGATGAATAGTTGGAAACACCAACATATAACGCTTTACCTTGACGGACCAATAAGTCCAAAGCCTCGGCCGTCTCCTCTAATGGCGTTTCCTCATCTGGACGATGGTGATAATAAATATCCACATAATCAAGCCCCATCCGCTTTAAGCTTTGATCAAGACTAGCCACTAAATATTTCTTCGAGCCACCATCACCATACGGCCCAGCCCACATCCCATATCCTGCTTTTGTGGAGATAATCAGCTCATCCCGATACGACTGTAAATCCTTTTCTAAGATTCTTGCAAAATTCTCCTCCGCACTACCAGCAGGCGGCCCATAGTTATTCGCCAAGTCAAAATGCGTAATCCCCAAATCAAACGCTCTTCTTACAAGAGCACGACTATTTTCAAATAAATCGACACCCCCAAAATTATGCCACAGCCCCAGTGATAGCGCCGATAATTTCAATCCACTCTTCCCCACACGATTGTAGATCATCTTTTCATACCTATTATCATTTGCCATATACATAATTCGTCCCTCTTCTCTCATTATTTTAACTACTATTTTTTGAAAAAAAATAATATTGTGGACTAGCAATATATTGAATCTTAATCGTTGTTTAATGGTCAGCGGCTACTTCGGCGATACTATGTCAGTTAGTTTGAGAGCTACGAAAGTTTGTTTGCGCGATTCACTAGATTACTTGTGGGTTTTGTCCGTTTATTTGCAGTTCTTGCGAGTTTCCTTGCGGCTCTCCACACTTTACTTGCTCCTTCCGCATACTTACTTGCGACTTCGCACACTTTGCTTGCGCCTTCCTCACACTTACTTGCGACTCCGCACTTTCCATTGCCTACTTTCCAAAAACAAGCTCATAATTATAAACAGCACCAATTAAATTGGCATCATTTTGAAAATCGCATATAGCTACGTCGGGAATGAATGGAGCGATTTTTGTGCTTTCTACTACTCTGGCAAGATGAACGTTCAACTCGTCTAGTAAGCCTTCCTTAGCAGAGACACCGCCGCCAATTATGATTTTTTCCGGATCGAAGCTATACTGCAGATTGTAGATGCCTGTTGCCAAATAGTGATAGAACGTTTCTACTTCTTCTTTTGCTGCCTTATCTCCTTGTTCGGCGAGTTCGAATACTTCTTTGCCGCTTAACGGAGTTTCTAATCCCATTCTCTTGGAATAGCGTTTCGCCATATTGACAGCCGTCCCTAGGTCACTAAAGGTTTTATCCTCTTTTAGCAGCATGTATCCAAACTCGCCTCCAAATAGATGCTTCCCATGACGAATTTTTCCATCCACAATAACTGCACCGCCAATTCCCGAACCAATAACTACGAACAGAACATTCTGCATTCCACGAGCGGCACCTTTCCATACTTCCGCCAGACCTGCACAGTTTGCATCATTTTCCATGGAAACAGGACAGCCAAATAGTTCCTCTAACTCGAATATAACCGGAAAGTGGTGAATATAAGGAACAGCACTTGCCCCTTCAATCACTCCTTTTCTTTGATTCACCGCACCTGGAGCACTAATTGCAATGCCCTCAATAGTGTATTTTGCGTCCATTTTTTCTTTTAACTGCATCATTTCTTGTTTCATCTCATCCCACATTTTTGGTGTGATGAAAGAGCCTTTGTCCACTAGCTTTTCTTTTTCCCAGACAGCAAACTTGACGGAAGACCCGCCTATATCCATTACTAATAAGGACATTTGAACACCCTCCATTTGTGTACGCTTTCACTTTTATTATATGCTTTGAGAAAAGATCACCGCAAAAATTAAGCGATGATCTTCTTCCTAATTATTCAATCCCATTCTTGGCACTTACTTCTTTAATCCAATAACCCGATTTCTTAATAGTTTTCACTTGGGTATGAATATTGTTTGAAATAAATCCATAGCGGTTGCGATAGGCATTCATCCAGCTCCAGCAATCGATTGGAGTCCATAAATGATAACCATAACAATTAGAGCCCTCCTCGATTCCCTTATGAATCCATTCCAAATGTTCTTGAATAAATTCAATGCGGTAATCATCCTCGATTACGCCTTCTTCATTTAAGAAACGTTCCTCACGGGAAACGCCCATGCCATTCTCTGATACAAACCATTCGATATTTTTATAGTTATCACGAATATTGATGGCAATATCGTATAGCGCCTTTGGGAATATTTCCCATCCTTTATCCAAGTTCATACGACGCCCAGGCATGGCGTAATGATCGTAATAGCGATCTGGCATCCAGTCCCCGACACTGTTTGGTGCTACATCTGGTGCTTTTACGCGCGAAGGATGATAGAAGTTTACCCCAAGTGTATCAATGGTATTTTCTTTTAAAATCGCTAGCTCTTCTTCTGTTGCTTCCCAAATTACTTTATCCTTTGTTAAAAGTTCCACTAATGCAGGCGGGAATTCTCCGTAAACGGCTGTATGCAAGAACATTTCATTGCGCCAGAGGTCCGCAATTCTTCCTGCTTCCACATCTTCTGGCTTATCGCTAGCTGGATAGGACGGAGTTAGGTTTAAGATTGTGCCTATTTTCGCGCCTTTTTCGTTCATTTTTAAGTCGCGGAATTCTTTAATGGCTTTTGCAGATGCTAGGTTCAAGTTATATGCCACCTGTACTGCCTTTTTTCCATCTACTACTTTTGGATAATGGAATTGGTATAAATATTGCCCATCGACAATGACCATTGGCTCATTAAACGTGAACCAATGCTTCACGCGATTGCCGAATAATTCAAAGCAGCGGCGAGCAAACTTGGCAAAAAGATCAACGACATGCTTAGATTCCCAGCCGCCATACTGATGATACAGCTCGACAGGCAAATCGAAATGATGCAGGTTCATTACAGGTGTAATCCCTTGCTTGATAAATTCATCAATTACATTGTTATAAAACCGTACGCCATCTTCGTTTAAGCTTGCTGTTTCGAAATCATCAATTAAACGTGTCCACTGAATCGATGTACGAACAGAGTTTAAGTTGATCTCTTTCATTAATGCAATATCTTCTACATAACTATTGTAAAAATTAGATGCTGTATCTGGTCCTACATGATTATGGAATACTTCCGGCTCTGTTTCATACCAGTAGTCAAAAACGTTCGCATGCTGTTTATTAAAACGGCCTTCACTCTGCGGCCCAGATGTTGCTGCACCCCACCAAAAATTTTCCGGAAATTTTTTCATGATACTAATCTCCCTTATTGTTTTCTTATATGCTCTAAAGTAAAAGGATGATTCCCCTCTATTTGATTAATAGAAGGACGAATCTCTCTTTCTAGTATGTATTGAGAATTATCAAGTGTCGGTTTGCTTTTACCAAAAATAAAGATGCTCTAGCCAGGATGTTTTTTCAATGACATGAAATAAATAACCTATTAATCCATTTGATAAATAAAATTCTAGTGTTTCTTCTTTGAGTATAATCATTCTACTCATGATTTAACAAAAATCCCCTGACTCTATCTCCGAGCTTCGGCAAATATTCATGCCCATACTCTGGGAAGAAGATCATCTCTTTTGGTGAAGAAATCTGATTATACACAGCAAATTGCGTTGCTGGCGGACAAACTCCATCTTCTAACGCAATTGCCACTTTACTTCTGCTTTAATTCTCGGTGCCAAATGCTGTAAATCAATGTATTCTAATGTATCGAAAAACTCCTCTTCTCTGTCATGCATTGGGTCGCGGAATCGAAACCAATATGCCAATTCCTCATATGCAGATGAATTAATGTCTAACTCAAATACTTTGCGATAATCACTAAGGAAGGGATATTGCACTACTACTTTTTTCACTCTCGGTTCCAGTGCTGCACAGACTAATGATAAAGCTCCCCCTTGTGAGGCACCTTGAACAGAAATAGCCTCTTCATCAACTTCCTCCATGCTCATTAAAATTCTAGCTGCATGAGCAGTATCTAAAAATACGCTTCGATAATAAAGGCTCTCTGGTCCTTCTTCGACCCCGCGGATAATTAATCCTTTTAATGTCGTTCCTTTCGCCGTTGTCTTATCTTCTGACTCTCCGCCTTGCCCGCGACAATCCATCGCAAGAACAGCGAACCCCTCTGTTACCCAGAAAAGCTTATCACCAAAGTCCCCACTATCGCCATGGTAACCATGAAACATCAGCATCCCAGGCACTTTTCCTTCTATTTTTTTCGGGCGGATATATTGGCATCTTATCCTTGCACCTTTTACACCTGTAAAATATAAGTTGAAAAACTCTGCCGTTTTGGAAGGAATCTCTACTCTTTCTAACTCGTAATCTAAGCTTTGTTCTGCTAGCTCTTGTATCGCTTTATCCCAATACGCATCATAATCCGCGGGCTTTCGACCAGATCCTTTATATTCTCGATATTCATTGATTACCTGCTCTTTTTTCATGAAGGACACCTCCGAACTGTTATCGTTTTCATTATAATGTTTATACTTGTAATTGTAAATGTCTATGTTTATTTCTTTTAATGTAAAACCAAAACTTTTATTGAAGTATTTTTTCGATTATAAGTGCGGTTATTGGCTATTTTATTGAGTAACTTTCTTTGTATACTTGCTGATTATGTGTTTTGTTGGAGCTGATGGAGGATGGGGTTGCAGCATTTTTGGTATTGTTGCGGTTTATTCAACTTTGTTTGCAGTTTTGCTACTTTTGCTTGCGACTCTCTCCATTTTACTTGCGACTCTGTCAACTTTGCTTGTGGGCTCCCCCTCATCCTCTCCAATCCAATAAACTTTTCACAAAAACAATAAAAAATGTATATCTGCGGAATTGGCTGCATTTGTTAGAAGTAACAGATTTGCATTTAAAGGGGGACTTACAATGGGGCGACATTCAAAAAAGGTAATGGTGATGGAATCGGTAAAGGATTGGGTAATCAATGGACGGGTGAAACCGGGGGATCGGATTTATTCGGAGTATGAGCTTTCGAAGCTGTTTGATGTAAGCAGGCACACGGTTCGATTAGCGATTGGAGAGCTTGTCGATGAGGGATGGCTCTATCGGGAGCAGGGTGTTGGCACCTTTTGCGGGGAACCTTTTGCTAGTAGAAAAGGTAAGAAAATAGCGAATGGGAAAAACATTGGGGTGATGACCACTTATCTTTCTGATTATATTTTTCCATCGATTATCCGTGGAATGGAAACTTATTTAACAGAAAAAGGCTATACTTTAACATTAGTTTGTACGGAAAATGATCATGCAAAGGAGCGATTATGTATCCGCAAGCTCCTTGATTTGAATATGGATGGGCTTATTTTAGAACCTACGAAAAGTAGTCATTTCAATCCTAATCTAGATTATTACCTGGAGCTGGAGGAACGCCATATTCCCTATGTAATGATCAATCAATATTATTCGCAGCTTTCTCCCTTCTATTTAATCATGGATGATGTAAAAGGCGGATATATGGCAACAAATCATTTAATCCAGCTTGGGCATGAACAACTTCTTGGTCTCTTTCAATCAGATGATTTACAAGGCGTTCATCGCATGCAAGGCTTTTTGCAGGCGCTGCGAAATGAAAAGCTTCCGATTGCACCAGAGCTTGTCGTTACTTTTACAACAGAAGAATTACATGCTGGTTTGGAGGAGAAAATTTTGAATACGCTTACAAATCGAAAGAATATACCTACTGCTATCGTCTGCTACAATGATAATATTGCCGTTATTGTTCAAAAAGTTTTACAAAAATTGCATTTATCTGTACCAGAGGATATCTCCCTTGTTGGCTTCGATGATACTGCATTAGCTGACTCACCAAATCTTCCCTTAACTACTATCGCCCATCCGAAAAGTCATATGGGAAGAGATGCAGCTAGAAGAATAATTGCAGCCATTGAAGGAAAAGAATACACGCTTTTCTTGAAAGACCCGATTATTTATGAACCAGAACTAGTCATCCGTTCCTCCACTAACATTGTAAAAAAGAACAGATCCGCCGTGTATTGACACACGCGGATCTTAACATACTAGAATATTAATTTTCCTATTAATCCACTGATAATTCCTAAAACGACTACCGATATGGATACAAATACGAGCACTTTTCTTGGAAAGGATTTTGCTACCATCAATAAAGATGGCAAGCTTATACTTGGCAGTGTAATAAGCAGGGCTGCAGCTGGTCCTGCTCCAAGACCCATCGCCATTAACGTTTGAATAATTGGAATTTCTGCGGCTGTTGGAATAACAAAAAGCATCCCAGCAACTGCAAAAAGCAGAATAGCAAGCAAACTATTAGACATGCTGTCACTTAGCTGCGGGAAGAGCCAAAAACGCGCTGCCCCTAGAATTAATACGGACAGAACATAGGCCGGTACCACATAAAGAACCATGCTTCCAAGAGAAGTAAGCCATCTATTTAAAAATGGACGCTTATCTACTTCCGCATCTTCTATTAATTTATCCACAGAGACAGGAGTTGGATTTTTAACAAAGCGGTTGGCAAAATAGCTAATGCCAAATGTTAAAACTAGTCCAACGATAAGACGTAATAATGTAAACTTCCAAGAAAGGACAAAGGTCATAAAAATTAAGGTTGCTGGGTTGATGGTTGGATTCCCAATCCAAAAAGCCAAGCTTGCGCCGACGGAAGCATTTTTTTTACGAAGCCCCACAGCGACTGGCGCGGCACAGCAAGTACACATCATTCCTGGTATGGATGCTAGTCCTGCTGCTGCAGTACTGCCAAAGCTCGTTTTTCCTAGCACCTTTAATAGCCAGCCAGTCGGCAGAAGCACTTGCACAAGGGAACCAAGTAGAATACCTAAAATTGCTGCCTTCCAAACAGATTGGAAGTAAGTGACCGTATAATCTACTGCGGCACTCCATGTGAATGTTCCGGAAATTTGATCCTGTAAAATCGAATCTCCGATAGAATTTGTTTGAAAAGAAAGGATGGCTTTATGATAATATGGCCACCATTTCACATATGTGAGACCGATTACTGCGACTAAAACAAATAGAAAAGCGAACCAAAACGTTCTTTTTTTGCTTGATTGCTCCTCTGCTAACGTACTCATCACTTTCACCTTCGATATATTAGATTAATTGCGTATAAATTATATCATATTTTAAATTTTAGGTACCCGAAAAATGATTCAACCTCCTTTTTTTCCCATCCAATCTACTAGGCATGCAATGAACCGCCCATTGCTTTATAATAGAGAAGGATACTTAATAAAAAATATTTAATTTACTAGAAAGAAGGTTGGTGTCATATGACACAGTCTTATTCCGTTAAACTTACATCTTTATCCTCCAAAGGGGGCTGCGGCTGCAAAATCGGTCCTGCTGACTTATCTGAAGTTATTCGTACATTACCACCAGCAGAGAAAAATCCAAATCTTCTTGTTGGCTTAGATACAAGCGATGATGCTGGCGTTTACAAGCTGACAGATGAATTAGCAATCGTGCAAACAGTCGACTTCTTTACGCCAATTGTGGATGATCCTTACTCGTTTGGACAAATTGCTGCAGCGAATGCCTTAAGTGATATTTATGCAATGGGTGGAAAACCGTTAACTGCCCTAAACATTGTGGCTTTCCCTATTTCTGTTTTGGAAAAAGAAATTTTGGCTGATATTATGCGAGGTGCTGGCGATAAAGTGAAAGAGGCTGGAGCTACCCTTGTTGGCGGACATTCCATTGATGATAAAGAACCCAAATTTGGTCTTGCTGTCACTGGAACCATTCATCCAGATAAAGTACGTACAAATGCCGGTGCTAAGCCTACTGACAAACTAATTTTAACAAAACCAATCGGTGTCGGTATTCTAACCACTTCTATTAAAAGAGGTCTTTTATCAGCAGAAGAAATTGATCGTGTGACAAAAGTTATGGCTACACTGAATAAGAAGGCTGCTGAAGTGATGGAGGCTTATAATGTGCATGCTTGTACAGATGTAACTGGATTTGGATTACTTGGACATGCTTCAGAGATGGCGAAAGGAAGCAATACAACCATCCATATTAAGCGCGATCAAGTTCCTGTTCTTCCACGCGTAAAAGAATTAGCGGAACAAGGAGTAATTCCTGGCGGTACGAAAAATAACTTTGCCCACCTAGAAGGCGATGTTACTTTTGCTTCTGACTTAGATGAGCTTGATCAGTTGATTTTATGTGATGCTGTAACGTCTGGCGGATTGCTTATTTCGGTGGAAGGTGAACAAGCAGATGCATTGCTGCAAGAATTAGTTGATGCCGGTGTAGAAGCGGCGATCATTGGAGAAGTCACAGAAGAGAGCCCTGGCCATATTTTTGTTGGGTAAGAGAAAGGCGGAGCTACCTTGTTTCAAGATATAACAATCGAACGATTATTTGAATTACGGGAGAAAAAGGAATTTTCTTTAGTAGATGTTCGCTCTCCTTCTGAATTTAACGAGCATACAATTCCTGGCAGTATCAATATCCCTCTTTTTACAGATGAGGAAAGAGCAGAAGTTGGGACTCTTTATAAGCAGGTAAGTGTGGAAGCGGCAAAAGCTCGCGGCTTGGAAATCGTGTCTGCTAAACTGCCTGCTTTCATCCAGTCCTTCCAAGAATTATCAAGGGATGTAGTGGTCTTTTGCTGGCGGGGCGGCATGCGCAGTAAAACAGCGGCAACCGTTATTGATTTAATGGGCGTGCATAGCTACCGCTTGCAAGGCGGTTTCCGAACGTACCGCCAATGGGTTATCCACCAATTAGATACAATGGAAATGGCTCAGGAAGCAATTGTCTTAAACGGCTACACGGGTTCCAATAAAACTGTTATTTTACAGCATTTAAAACAAGAAGGACTTCCTGTATTGGACTTGGAAGGAATGGCCAATCATCGTGGCTCCATCTTCGGACAAATTGGACTCAAGCCCCATAATCAGAAGACTTTCGACTCCTTGCTTGTCGGTGAAATCGAAAAGCTGCCTGCTTCTCCCTATTTTTTAATGGAAGGTGAAAGCAAGCGGATTGGCAAAGTACTGATGCCTAACTTTCTTCTGAAAAAAAAGGAGGCTGGCCTTCAGCTATTTATTCATATGCCCATCGAGGAGCGAGTTCAGCATATATTGGCTGACTATTCTCCAGCCGATCATCATGATGAATGTGTAGAAGCATTCCAATTAATCAAGCGGCGCATCCACACACCCGCGGCTGCTAAAATTGAAGAAGCTCTGCAGACTAGAAATTATGCTGAAGCTGTTGAATTGCTGTTAACCTACTATTATGATCCACTCTATGAAAGAACGGCTTTACAATATAAAGATGAGCAAACTATCGATTTATATGTGCAAAACACAGAGGATGCGATCATCAAAGTGAAGGAGTTTTGGCAAAAGAAGAGTCGGACTTCAGCGAAGAGTGAAGTGAACTAATTTAGAAACTTTGCTTTTGGAAATAGCTTTATTACTTGTTATTGAGGACAAGTGATAAAGCTTTTTTTAGTTTGGAAGGCGTGGTGCGAGTAGAATGTTAAATGAAGGAAGGGAATTTGCAGTGGTGATTGAATGTGGAGTCGATTTGAGTGCCGTTTTGTGGTAATCCTTCTAATTTTGGCGGAGATTTGGAATTATTGGCTAGAAACACTGAGACAAGAGCAAAATTAAACGAAGAGATTTTAGGATATCAGCCATTCTTCAGCACTTATCAGCCAAACCTCAGTACTTATCAGCCATTCTTCAGATTTATCAGCCAAACCTCAGATTTATCAGCCAAACCTCAGATTTATCAGCCAAACCTCAGATTTATCAGCCAAACTTCAGATTTATCAGCCAAACCTCAGTACTTATCAGCCAAACCTCAGTACTTATCAGCCAAACTTCAGATTTATCAGCCAAACCTCAGATTTATCAGCCAAACCTCAGATTTATCAGCCAAACCTCAGATTTATCAGCCAAACCTCAGATTTATCAGCCAAACTTCATAACTTATCAGCCATTCTTCAGATTTATCAGCCAAACTTCAGTACTTATCAGCCAAACTTCAGATTTATCAGCCAAACCTCAGTACTTATCAGCCAAACCTCAGTACTTATCAGCCAAACCTCAGTACTTATCAGCCAAACTTCAGATTTATCAGCCAAACCTCAGTACTTATCAGCCAATCTTCAGATTTATCAGCCAAACCTCAGTACTTATCAGCCATTCTTCAGATTTATCAGCCAAACTTCAGTACTTATCAGCCAAACCTCTCAACTTATCAGCCAAACCACCAGCAACTACCAACCCCCTCTCACTCACACCACAAATTCCAAATAAAAACGCCTCTCACATGCAGATTATCTACATCCAAAAGGCGTTCTCTTATTACAATACTTTGATTTTATCTAGATCAGCTTTATCCAGTACTGTTTTCATATATTCAATAATTTCTTCTCGCATTTCATCGCGTTGTAAAGCAAATTCTAATGTTGTTTTTACGAATCCTAATGTTTCACCAACATCATAACGATCTCCTTCGAAATCATAAGCAAAAACACGTTGAATTTGGTTTAATTGTTGGATGGCATCTGTTAATTGGATTTCTCCGCCTGCACCTGTTTTTTGATTTTCCAAGTACATGAAGATTTCTGGCGTTAGCACATAGCGACCCATGATTGCTAGGTTAGAAGGTGCTGTTCCAGGAGCTGGTTTTTCAATGAAATTATTCACCTGGTATCTTCTTCCTTCGCTCTCGCCTGGATCGACAATTCCGTAACGGTGTGTTTCATTATCTGGCACTGTTTGAACGCCGATAACAGAAGCATGTGTTTCTTCGTATTGGTCAATTAATTGTTTTAAGCATGGTGTATCGCTCTGAACGATGTCGTCACCAAGTAAAACAGCAAATGGCTCATCGCCAATAAAGCTTTTTGCACACCATACAGCATGTCCTAAGCCTTTTGGCTCTTTTTGTCTAATATAATGAATATCTGCAAGATTTGAAGAATATTGAACTTTCTCAAGCAATTCAAATTTCTCTTTATCACGAAGATTCTGTTCTAATTCATGTGCGTAATCGAAGTGATCTTCAATCGCTCTTTTTCCTTTACCTGTAACGATAATAATATCTTCAATACCAGAAGCAATTGCTTCTTCTACGATATATTGAATAGTAGGTTTATCGACAATTGGTAACATTTCTTTCGGCATCGCTTTCGTTGCTGGCAAAAATCTAGTACCTAGACCAGCGGCTGGAATGATCGCTTTTCTTACTTTTTTCAACTTATTTCCTCCTTTAGGCAATTCACTTTTGATTATACCATTTTTTTGCTAAAAAGGAATTCAAATACGAATTTCTTCTTTGTAAATTATTAGTAAAAAACACAAAGATGTTCTGTATAAAATCCTATCATCCTACCACTTCGTTCTTTATAACGTACAACTATTATATCACTTTGGCTTTTCTTTGAGAATAGTTGTATATGTATTTTTTAATAACTTATCACTTTTTACAATATTTTGTCAAATTATCCCTAAAAAGCATTAATTACATCTATAATTTTCAGAAAACTTATTATTTCAGCATACAAAAAAAGAGTTGTGATGACAACCCTTTTCTTCTAATATTATTCCGGATATACTTCTTCTTCGGTGACCCACTTGTGGTTTGTTACCCTTTCGCCACCTGTTGTCGGTTGATAATCTACCATATATACGGTTGTGTTCTCAGCGGATTCAATCGTTGCTTTTGCACCTTTCATCCCTTCCATATGATCTGCTTCTAAGGTAACCTCTGTCCCTTTTTCAAGCATTTCATTTCCAGCATCCTTTATTTCCTCTTGGATAACCCATTTATGATGCTTGACTGGTTTTCCACCTGTTGTCGGAGTGTAAGTCACTTCATACGCAATCGTGTTAAATGCATTTAATACCGTCGCTTCTGCTCCGTCCATTCCTTCCATATGATCTGCCTTTAAGATGACTTGACTACCTTCTTTATAAGTTGGATCTGATGCTGGCTCTAGGTCATCGGGAATATCTGAAGATCCTGTTTCTTTATGTTCATGCTGAGTTTGCGTAGATTGATTTTCACCATCGCTATTTTTTTCACCAGATGAACAACCGTAAAATAGTAACAGTACGGCAAAAATCGCCGCCATGTAAAAATGCCTTCTTTTCATTTCATTACCTCCTCTATTATTATGAATTCTTTCACTTTAGAGGTTATTTTAAACATACGTCTATTTATTAGCGAGAGGTAATTGGATTGTGAATGTGGTACCCATTCCATCTTCTGAGACAAAATCTATTTTGCCCTTATGTTCTGCGATAATGTTATAGCAGATTACTAGCCCTAGCCCGGTTCCTTTTTCTTTTGTTGTATAAAAGGGTTCCCCCAGCTTATTCTTTACTTCATCTGGTATTCCTTTCCCATTATCATTAATAGTAACAACTACCCATTTTCCATCAAGCTTTGCTTCCATATTTATGGTGCCGCCATTATCCATTGCTTCAATCGCATTTTTGACCAAATTGATAAAAACTTGTTTCATCTGATCCACATTGCATAATGTAATTAAATGATCTCCATATGTATCTAAATTAATGACAACATTATCTAAATTGGCTTGTGATTGCATCAATGTATAGACATCGAGAAGAATTTTCCCAATATTTGTTTCTTTAATCTCTGATCTGGCTGGCTTTCCTAAGAACATTAGCTCGCTTGCGATTGTTTCGATTCGATTGATTTCAAGATCAAGGATTGGATAAATATCATCTAATTTCATCGCACCTTGGTATGCCAGCTTTAAAAAACCTTTAATAGCCGTGAGAGGATTTCTAATTTCATGGGCAATACTTGCTGCTAGTTGTCCTGCTATTCCAAGTTTTTCATTTTTTATCTGAAGCTGCTGATTCTCTTTTCTGACACTTATATCTCGAGCAATGATAATAATGGTGGAACTTAAATCTTCAAAAAGAAACGGATAAGCTAAAACTTCTACCTCTACCTTTTTTCCTTTTGAGGTAATCAGCTGCATTTCATACGGAGTCGAAATTTCTTCTTTCCATATATTTCTATTTTTATCTAAATAGTTTTCTAGAAAATCTGGCTCCATAATCTCATAAGCTGACTTTCCGACAAGATCTTCTGCATCTAGTAACTTTGCAGCTGCTTTATTTACATACATAATAATATTGTTGGAAGTAATAAATACCGCGTCTAGCATGTCCTCTACTAGCCGGGAATAGTAGGTTTGTGCTAATTGTAAATTAGCAATTGTCTCTTCATATTTACCATTTCGCACGGGGGATGGAGGTAAGATTTCTTTTTCATAAACACTGGATAATGTAAATTCCGTATCTGTCATCACATATGGATGGTATTTTTTTAAGCGTATATAATTGCTTGCTGATAACTCCATCCCGTCATAAACACATACCGTATAATTATGATAATTCCTTATGTACTCATCCACTTCATCCTCATATTGAAGTAATTTGTCTATGTTACTTTTTTCACTTAAGACTCTTGGTATTATTTTCCCCCAATAACGGATGGTAATTTCTTTATTGAAAAAAAGGGTAGGATCCACCAAGTCTTTGCTTGCCTCCAACATATTCTCCAAACATAGCTCTCCGTTTTTAAAATAAACATCTTCACTATTAATAAAGTTTATTTTATCAATTAGCTTAGTATGTAATCCGTTCGCTTCCAACTTTTTTATTATTAGTGGCCATATTTTCTTCTGATCGACAAAAATTACTATTTGCTCCAAAAGCAGACCGGTTTTTAAGAAGGACGCCGCATTAGTTATGTATTTATCTTCATCGTTCATTAAGTACAAGATATGGGCGCCACTTGTCATATCAGAGAGATTTGTAAGAGCAACCTCTGGATGAAACCTTGTCTGAGGAGTATATACAGCCATTAAAAACCCCCAACTTTCTTTATAAAGTTTAATATCCTTTTATTATAGCATGTAAATTTCCGACTATTTGGATGATTTTATTATTTTTTCAAAAAGAGAGAGTTCCTTACTATGCAGGAAGGAACTCTCTCTCCATCTATTCTTCATATTCATACAATGTTACACTCTCAATATAATGAACAAATCTACGAAGTTCTTTCGCCTGTTCTCGATTCACTTCTCCTTTTTCATACATCTTCTGTATGGCTGCACGTTGCTGATCCACGATACCTAGACGCAATTCTTCTATTTGTTCCTGCAGCCTTTCATTAAATGATGCAGTTGGTTTTTCCCAGCGATCGACCATCCGTCGGTATTCTAAAATAACGGATTCCACCTGCTGTTTATGTTCCGCTGTCTCTTTCCATTGTTCTAAATAGAAAAGAGCAGATTTCATCGAATTTAATAGAACTTCTTTGCTGATACGAATTTGTTCTCTTCGATCGGATTTATTGCCGCGGTGCTTCCGAACAAAACGTTTCCAGCCTCTCATGGCCTTTCCAAACAGAAATCTCGTCCCAGTCTGCACATTGGTACATAGAATTTCTTCGCGATAATCCAATGATTTTTCAAAAATCGCAAACACTTCTTCTGAAATTTTTTCCTTTTTTACTAACTGGTGTACATAGTTACGTTCTTCTTTTAAGGCGCGCAATCTAATTTCAACCAAGGCTGAATAATTATTCTCTTCCTCTTCTGTTCTTGCCACTTGATAATTTAATTGCTTAATGCGTCGTTTATACTCATCAATTAGTTCATAAGCAGCCGCTGTATTTTCTTCATTCATTTCTAAATAGAGCTTATCAATAGTAGAAAGCATAATTTTTTTCTTTGCCCTAATTACTAGATCTTCATCATTTATTTCTGTCTCTCCACTACTTTTACTAAGAAATGGCAAAAATATCGTAGCTGCAAGTAAAGTGAACATGATAACACCTGCAGCTAGAAAAAGAATTAAGGAACGCTCAGGAAATCCTTGACCAGTATGGATGACAAAGGGGATAGACAGCACCCCTGCCATTGTTACCGCCCCGCGGACTCCTGTTAGACTGACAAGTAAAGTATGTTTAATACTCGGCTTTTCAATTTCTCTCTTCTTGTTCATTTTATATTCATAAATGGAAAATAAATAAGACCAGAAAAAGCGAATACCAAGAATAACCATTCCAATTAACATAACATATCCGATAATTAACCAGTTACTTAAAGAAGGATCTTCCACTGTATCCACAATAGAAGATGGGATATTCAATCCGAGTAATAAGAAGACTATTCCGTTAAGAATAAAGATAACGATAGACCAAATATTTTCCGTTAATACCTGTTCCTCCGCAAGCATCGTTTCTGTTCGTTCACTGACTAAGGAGTGAATAATTCCACCTACTACAACAGCAATCACCCCAGAAGCATGGAGCATTTCCTCCGCTATAATAAAAATTAGAAACGGTGTCAGCACCTGTAACAAGGAGTGAAATGTAACATCCTGAATTCCCTGTTTTCGTAAAATAAAGCGGATGATGATGATAAGGAGACTTAAAACAAGTCCTGCTACAGCTCCTATAAAAAAGGTATACGTGAAATCAGTCAATGCCTCTGTAATCGAGAAATATCCTGTGACAACAGCAGCAACTGCGTAATTAAATGCCACTAGTCCTGAAGCATCATTAATCAGCGATTCTCCTCTTACAAGGTTGAGCACACTTGCCGGAATATGAATACGTTTCGCAATCCCATTGACAGCTACTGGATCTGTCGGGGATAAAATTGCCGCTAAAGCAAAAGCTGCTGCGAGCGGGATACTGGGAATAAGCCAATGAACAAAATAGCCGCCAACGATAGTTGTAAGCAATACTAAAATGATGGCATTGCCTAAAATAGAAGTGCGCATCTTCCATAGCTCTTCTCTTGGAAAATGCCTACCATCGTTATAGAGCAAGGGGGAAACGAACAAAAGCAAAAACCACTCTGCCTCTAGTTCAAGCTCAAAGTCGGAGAAGAGAAGTGCCATCACTACTCCAAAGGCAATTTGCGTTAAGGCAGTTGGGATAGAGGGAAGATAATGACTGACAATATTTGAAATCAGTAAACAAAATAATAATAAAATAATTGTTATTAATAACTCCATCTTGTTGGCTCCTTGCAGATTCTTATGCTAGTTTTTCTCCTTTTTATGTAGATTATGTTGGAATGAGATTAAAAAGAGATTCCCAACAGGAACCTCAATCCATAATTAAACCATATATCTTTCCTTTATCAGTTTCAAATGATGAAGCTCATGACCGGCGATAATATAAGCAAGAGCCAGGACAGTAAATTCTCCATTATTAGCAAAACCCCTGTTTTCCCAAGTATCTTCTGAAAGACCTCTCAACAAGCTTACCGTAGATTTGCGGACTGCCACCAATTCTTCTAATAGGTCCTCTATTGTTCTTGTCGAAAAGCGGGCATTCTCCACATAGCCTTCATCATCATAGCCGGCTAATGGTGTTTTATCTCCTCGAGCAATCCGCATTAAGCGATATGCCTGAATTCTCTCCGTATCGATCATATGACCAATTACTTCGATGAGCGACCACTTTCCTTCTGCATAGCGAAAATCTCTTCGGTCTTCGTTTTTCTTTATATAAGCAACTGTTTCTTCTATTTGAGCATTAATTATTGCAATAATATCTCCCTCTGGAACTAAGCCTACATACCCCCGATAATGTTCTGGATAATCGCAAATTGCTGGTCTTATCATGCTGACTCCCCCTTATTCTTCTACTGGAGATTTAGGTCCTGTTAATTCTAGCTGATAAAAAGCTAAATCTAACCATTTCTCAAATTTATAGCCGGCTTTTTTGATCGTGCCTGAATACGTAAATCCTAATTTCTCATGAATAAAAATACTTCCTTTATTCGTACTGTCAATTCCTGCAATAAGGGTTGCATATCCCTCTTCTTCCGCTCGCTCGATTAGCGCTTTTAATAAGTGTGTGCCAATTCCTTTCTTTCTTGCTTCTTTATGAACATACACCGAATGCTCAATCGAATATTTATAAGCAGGCCATGCGCGAAATGGTCCATATGTTGCAAAACCAAGCACCCTCCCAGCCTCCTCGAAAACAAAAAGAGGATATCCGCCCTCCAGTTTCTGGTTATACCATGCTTTTCTGTCTTCTAAGGAATGTGCACGATAATCATATACAGCCGTTGTATGTAAAATAGCATCATTATATATTTCCAAAACCTCTTCTAAATCTGTTTCCTTCATCTCACGGATCATCGCCATATCCCCTTTTTTCTATAATTTGAAAAATTCCATCTAATTTTATAATCTTATTAAGTAAGATACCAATTTGGGGCGAAAAATGAAAGTATTATCTACCTTATCTAATGAAAAAAGATGTCCTATTAAAGACATCCCTTACTCTTTCCTGCTATTATAGCCACTATCTCCAAACGGCTGTAATTTCTCCAGCCACTTTTCTTCCAACTTAGTCAGCTCTTCCTTTTCATTGTAATAAGGATCATCTTTCCTTGGCTTTAATACTTCTACTATCTCAAAGGAAAATGCCTCTTTTCCATATTGCTTCCATTCGTCCACCAGTTTTTTATTTGCATATCCGCCATTTTCCAAGGAAAATTTCACGCCATTAATTGTTTTGAAATTTCTTGTACTAACGACACAGACTTTCCCATTCTTCTTATTAGTGATTGTATAAATACCGGCTTCAACTGGAATTTCTTTATATTGCATTTTCAACTCTTTTTTTCGATCCATTGTGATTCACCTTTCTCTTATTTTTTTAACCAGTAAAGACTTCCATCTGCTTTACGGTCAAGAAATCCGTATTCGATTAAATATCTTCTAATAAGAACATAGTCATCGTAAATTGTTTTTAAATGTTGATTCAATTGCTTCTCCGTGTAGCTTTCTTGTGCATCTAAATACTTCGCTATTTCCCGAAGCACCCCTAATTTCTGCTTTTGTTTGATTGGAAATTTACTTAATATACCATTATTGAAATATTTGGCTACTATCTTTTCCTGCTCTTCTTCCGTGATATTATATCTGTCGTCAACCATTACAGCAGTAGGATGAACAGGGACAAAGCTTGGCGCATGATGGTCCTTTTCCTTCAGCAGCTCCATTATTGCCAGAAAATTTTTCGCCTGCCTTTCTTTTTCCTTAAGAGCAAAACGATGATGCCGAATGGTTGAAGCACTGCCGATTTTCAACTCCTCTTTCACTTCTTCATCCCTTTTTCCCTGATAAAACAGCTCCAGCAATTTTGTCTGATGCTCCGTTAACCCTGTCAGCTTTTTATCTAAGCTTAGTAAATAATGAAAAACTGATTGATGGACATCCTCGATATGACGCTTCATGTACTTTTCCGCTTCATATAATCTGCCGCCTTCCGGGTAGATAACCCCTTTCTCGATCTCCTCCCCACATAAAAGACAAAGATACGAATCTGAATTCTCTATATAACCTTTTTTTAATTCATCAATCGTTGCATTTTGAAAATAAGATGAAACATTCATTTATAAACACTCCATTAATTAGTTTGTTATTTTACAAACAATTATTATTTACGTTAGTTAAATATTAAACTTTCTTTGGATAATCGTCAATAGTCTTAGGAGTTTTTTGTTGATGGATCTTTGGCGTGCTTTGAGGCTTTTGGGGTTTCTTTCTTTTTCAGCTTCTATTGGAGTTAGGTTATGCAAGCTATTTTTCTTCTCTATTCTCCTTTTTGGCTTTCATCTGCGCTATGAACACCATCTTTCTCTTCCCTGCTCTCCTTTTTGGTTTTCATCTGCGCTATGAACGCCTCTTTTTTCTTCCCAACTCTATTTTTTGGCTTTCATCAACGTTATGAACACCTTTTTTCTCTTCAATGCTCTCCTTTTTGGTTTTCATCAACGTTATGAACGCCTTTTTTCTCTTCCCTGCTCTCCTTTTTGGCTTTCATCTGCGCTATGAACACCATCTTTCTCTTTCCTGCTCTCCTTTTTGGCTTTCATCTGCGCTATGAACGCCTTTTTTCTCTTCCCTGCTCTCCTTTTTGGTTTTCATCAACGCTATGAACACCACTTGTCCCTTTCCCGCTCTCCTTTTTGGTTTTCATCTGCGCTATGAACACCTTTTTTCTCTTCCCTGCTCTCCTTTTTGGTTTTCATCTGCGCTATGAACACCATCTTTCTCTTCCCTGCTCTCCTTTTTGGCTTTCATCTGCGCTATGAACACCTTTTTTCTCTTCCCTGCTCTCCTTTTTGGTTTTCATCTGCGCTATGAACGCCATCTTTCTCTTCCCTGCTCTCCTTTTTGGTTTTCATCTGCGCTATGAACACCATCTTTCTCTTCCCTGCTCTCCTTTTTGGTTTTCATCTGCGCTATGAACACCTTTTTTCTCTTCCCAGCCCTCTTTCATCTTAGCTCTCCATCTATCAATCTCTGAATGGACATTCCCAAACAAGTGTACTACCATGAAAGAAACAGCTTTTATTGGAGGATATATGGATGAATATTCTTTGGGATTTTGATGGTACGTTATTTGATACGTATCCTGCTTATACAAATATTATTTATAAGGTATTAGGTGAAAAGGTGGACAAAGCTCTTATCTATAAAGAGCTAAAAGTATCTTTTTCTCATGCGATGGAATATTTCAACATATCAGACCAGCAGCGAAGTGAGATTAAGCTTATGAATAAAGGAATTGCTGCGGATGAGGTAAAACCTTTTACAGGGGTAGAAGAGATTTTGAAAGCTGCGAAAACAAATGTAATTATGACGCATAAAAGCTATAATGGTGTTGTCCATTTTCTTCGGCACTATGGGTGGGAGCTTTATTTTGCTGAAATAGTAACATTGGAGAATGGTTTTCCGCGGAAGCCTGCGGTTGATGCCTATCACTATTTGCACACGAAGTATTCTATTGACTTAGCTATTGGTGATAGAGAACTAGATTTGATTCCGGCTAGGGAATTAGGCATACAAACTTGTATATTTCAAAATCAATGTGAATTTGCTGACTTTCAACTTTCAAACTTTGCTGATTTTTTCAAAGTATACCCAATGAAGGCGTAATGATAAAGATAACAAAGAGCATTCCTTCCATCACGGAATGCTCTTTACTCTTTTTCCAACACTACTTCGATGATTTCAGGGCGATTAAAAATCCGCTGGGGAATGATGCTATTTCCTAAGCCCCTATTCACAATCATTGCTGTGTCTGCTTTTTTATACATACCAGCTGTGTATTCTGGCATGAAGCCTTGATCTGGTGCGACGACTCCACCGATAAAGGGCAATCTTACTTGACCACCATGGGCATGACCTGTTAAAACTAAATCTATTTTTTCATAGAGAGAAAAAAGCTCTGGTCGATGGAAAAGCAATAAATTGAAATGTTCTTCATCCTTCAATCCACCTATTATTTCAACTAGCTCATCCTCTCTAGATAAAAAGGTTGGATCATCTACACCCATAATATTAATCGTTTCTCCTCCAACCTCTACAAGAGTCTGTTCATTTCTTAACACAAATACACCTGCATGCTTTAAATTCGCTTCTAACGACGGAAATTCCCCTGACCAGTATTCATGATTACCTGTTACATAATACGTTGGCGCTAGCTTAACAAGCCTTTCCATTAAAGTCATACTTTTTTGTTCATCGTATTTTTTTGAATCCACAAGGTCTCCCGTAAAAACGATCAGGTCTGGTTTTAGCTTTTTTACTTGCTGTATTAAACGCTGTTGCTCTTTTCCAAATTGCTTGCTATGTAGGTCCGATAACTGCACTATTTTTATCGGCTTTGTTATTTTGGGAGACGAGAGAGTAAAGCTCGAGGTCGATAAATGATTATTCTGGTAGTATGAAAAAAATATACATATGCCTATTAAAATAGCAAGAAGCAACACTCTTTTTTTCACTATATTCACTCTTTCTCCCAGTTCACCTCAAATCCACCTTGTAATCCATCTCCGGTCACAATAAGCTTATAGGTTTCTGTTTTTTTTGCATCAAAGGTTAAAACTTTTTTCTCTTCATTACTTATGCCAATTCTTCGATTTTTTTCATCTATCAAATAATACCCGAAGCCACCGCCATTGCGATTGGTAAAATCAATGTGAACGGTAACCCTTTCCCCTTTTTTCGCTTTAATCGGGACCTCATCCTCCCCGTTAAAATAAGCAAAATAGGCTTCGTAGGACTGTTCGCCTCTTACTGTATTCCATTCTTTTTTCACCGTGAAGTCTGGGATTGTTAACAAAAGAAAGAGAATAGGTGTACAAGCAAATATCCACTTAAACCAACTTACTTTTGCGGCTATTTTAATCCCTATATAGAATAAAATCGCGCTAAAACCAGAAACGATAGCAAGGATAGGTAGAACATTCCACATAATCGGCAAAAAAAGACAGACTCCAACCACAATATATAATAATAATTCTAGCTTTGGAAAATAGTTAGATACCCAATCTATTACGATCGAAATAAGAATTCCAAAGCCAAAAAAGCCTATCCAAAAGTATGGATTTTCAATTTCATGTGAAAATAAATATAAATCGAAACTTGATAGAAAAATATAAGAAAAAAAGAGTGTTGCCGCAAAACCAGCTCCTGCTAGTTTTATGAAGGCATATCCCATTCCCCTTCTAAAATTCTGACTATCTACCATATTTGTTCCTCCTAAAGGATAGTTACTCATATTCTATCAAAATAAGAAAATAAATTGTTAAAATTTTGGAAAATAAGTATAAGTTAAGGAAAACTTCCATCAGTCGGTTTTGCTGAGATGGTTATCCTAGCCTTTAGGCATGCGATAAAATCAATTATTGATTTTATATGCTTTTATCATCTTATTCTTTTCCGTCTCAAATAATCACGAGTAGATATCCTTATCTATATATTTTTCAGGAAGTAACATGAAGATTGCTATCTCCTTATTTTCTATTTTGACGGTCAAGCGACTCTCTTTAAGTTATCCTATTGGGATTCGAAAATTTATTATGCTGTGGGGGATTTAGCTTTTATAAGCTGTGAGGAGGAGGAGGGCATATTATAACCAACCATTCCGCTTCGCCTCGGCAATGGCCTCCATTCGGTTTTTTGCCCCTAATTTGCTGATTGCTTCTGAGATATAATTGCGAATCGTTCCAGAAGATAAATAAAGCATTGCCGCAAGCTCCTTTACCGATTTCCCTTCTTCAATCAGTACTAATATTTCTCTTTCGCGCTTTGACAATGGGTTTTCCTTTCCTATACTGCCAAAAATCAGTTCAGAGGCGAACTCTCTTTTGCCGTTCATGATTTTGCGAATAGCTTCTGCTAATTCCTCGCTAGGACCATCCTTTAATAAATAGCCATGAACATTGGCATTTAGCGCTCTTTCAAAATATCCTGGTCGCGCAAATGTCGTTAAAATAATCACTTTACAGGGGGATTTCTGCCGCTGTAATTCCTCTGCGACATCCAGGCCGCTTTTAATAGGCATTTCAATATCTAATAGGCAGACATCTGGATTATATTTTTTTATAAGCTCTAATGCCTGTTCGCCATTTTCTGCTTGTCCCACGACCTCCATATCCTCTTCAAAATTAAGCAAGGTTCCTAATGCTCCTCTTAGCATGCGCTGATCTTCAGAGATGATAATTCGTATCACAATATCTCCTCCTCTCTTCCTTCCTTTTGAATAATGGGGACAATGATGTGAACAGTGGTTCCCGAATCAGATGTCATACTCCATTTTCCGTCAACCAATTCCAGTCTTTCACGCATTCCCTTTAATCCATTCCCTTGCGTTTCCTCCGCCTTCACCCCTTTCCCGTTATCCTGCACGATAAGCTCTATCTCGCCTAAACGTTGTTGAATCAATACTTTACTGATGGTCGCCGCACTGTGCCTGATTATATTTGTTACTGCTTCTTTTAAGCAGAGACTAATAATATTCTGGGTTAAAAGCGGGACCTTTTCATCTTCTAGTTCGATTGTTAGTTCGCTTTCTATCTCTGCTGCCTGTAAAGCTGTCTGTATCTCTACTATTGCTTCACGAATGGTTATGGCGCGCATATCAGACACAAGCTCGCGAACTTGCTTTAATGCCGAGCGTGATATGCTTTCCATTTCCTTTGCTTCCTGTATAGCACTATCTGGTTGAGCCGGTACCATTTTTGCGACAAGCTGGCTTTTTAATGTCAGCAGGGATAAGGTATGGCCGAGCGTATCATGCAAATCTCGAGCAATTCTCATTCGTTCTTCTCTTTTGACAAGATGGCTAATTTGCTCATTCGCTATATCTAATTGTCTTTCTAAATCCATCCGTCGGTTCATCGAGCGGATTCCAAAAGGAGAAATCAGCATAATGATAAAGAACGGCACTAAGAAAAAGAGAGACTGAGGATTGACACCCTTCCAACTAAAAATAATTGGAATAACCAAAGAAATAGCGAAAAGGCTGTAAAAGTAATAGAAGTACTTTTTGCCTGAGTAATATCCGATAAAGTTAGCAGGAAAATACCCCATAAATAATAGATTAGGATCATAGAAGATACTAAAAAACATGACTATCAAGATTTGCACAACCAGCCAATAATTAAATATACTCTCTTCCATATGACAGTATAATTGTCGATACGCCAGGAGGAAAACAAGTACAAGCAGGATACCAATCAATTGCTTTATCCCCTTCTCCTGCATTACCTGAATAATCGGAAGTAATACGTATACTAAAAAGATATAAGGAAAAAAACCATATCTTTTCGGAAAAAGCTCGAATCTCTTTTTGGTATCCATTTTGCGCCTTACACCGCCTCTTGTTTTTTTCCAATATAAATTGATAATACCATAAATAGGAGAAGATACCCGATAATCATCAGATAATTTAGAAAGGATGGATATTGATCTCTAATAATCTCCCACGCTCCATTAGCGAAATGATAGGAAGGAACCCATTTCGCCACTTGCTGCATAAAGGTTGGAAACACATCAATCGGCATCCACATTCCTCCTGTTATTGCCATAGACATATATAATAGATTACTAATTCCTGAAGCCGTTTCTACTTTTTTGATATTACCGATAATCGTTCCAAGCGCTAGAAACGGGAGGGACCCGAAGAGAATCCAGATTCCGCAAAACATCCACTGGGAAAAAGAAAGATGTACCCCATTAATAAGGACTCCAGCTGTAAATATTACCAAGATAGAAAATAAATGAATAACTGTTTGTGCCACCATCTTAGCCCCAAAGTAAGCAAATTGGGAAAGAGGCGTAATATGCAGGAAAATGGTCCACCCTTCTGCTTTTTCCTGCACAATTTTGATTCCTAATGTCATAATACTAGACCCCATAATACTAAATGTTGTCATCGACATTAAATAATGTACATTCCATAACGCCTCATCATCTCGTGGTGCCGTGAAAATATTGGTAAATAAAAAATAAAAAAGGACGGGAATAAGTAAGGACCAAAAGATATAATATTTATTCCGCAGTGTTCGGACGATTTCCGCTTTACTTTGCATCCAAAAAGATTTCATTCTCATTAACCCCCTTCGTATCTTCCATTAACTGCGAGAAAACTTCTTCTAACCGACCAAGCTTTACTTCAATATGCTGAATATCCAACTGTCTTTCGAAAAGTTCTTGTAAAAGCTGATCCGAATTTGTAGCAATCAGCGTTACTTTCTCCTTCTCTTTCTGTACATCCACAACATATGGCAATTCTCGGTAGAAATTTAGACTATAAGGAGATTTCTCCTGAAACATTACCCTTGGTTTTGTAAGTTTTTCCTTCAATTGCTCTGGCGTACCGTCGCCTACTACCTCCCCCTTATTAATCATAATAATTCTTTCAGCTACTTCGTCTGCCTCCTGTAAGTAATGGGTTGTAAAAAGGATTGTCTTTCCTTGCCTATTCAATTCTTTGATTTTTTGCCAAAACTGTTCTCTTGACGTTACGTCCATGCCCACGGTTGGTTCATCTAAAAACAACAAATCAGGATTTCCTGCCAGTGCCAACGCAAAATTCAAGCGTCGTTTCTGCCCGCCAGAAAGCTTTTCCGTCCGTTGATTCCACACTTCTTCTTGAAGCCCCGTTAGTTCCAACAGAGTTGATAACGCTAGCGGACTTTGATAATAGCTTTGAACTAATTGGATTAGCTCCTTTACCTTCAAGCTGTCCATCACACTAACTTCCTGCAGCATCCCACCTACCTTTTCTAATACTTCCTTTTGTCTAGGATTCTTGTGAAAAAGAGAGATAGTTCCTCGGGTAGGCTTAATTAAGCCAAGCATCATCCGCATCGCTGTCGTTTTCCCTGCGCCATTCGCTCCTAAGATTGCCACCATTTCTCCCCGTTTTATTGAAAAGGATATATCTTGAACTGCTTTCTTCCCCTGAAACTCTTTCGTTACATGCCTTAACTCTACAATTGTTTCCAACTACTCCACCTCCAAGCTATTATCCTTAGTATAGCGAGCAAATAAGGGGCGGTTTAGTCGCAGATGTCAGGAATTTAAGATGACAAATGTCATTTTTTTATAAAAAAATGCTCTGGTTACTAACCAGAACACGGTTTGTTTCCTTCTTCTCTTGTCATTACGAAAAACTCTACATCATTTGCATTCATAAAAGCAGAAACTTTACGAAAGCCAAATTTTTCATATAAGGCATTGGCTCGTTTATTAAAGGCTGCAACTGTTAAGCGCAACGGCTGCTTCGTTTCTATGGAATCGATAATAAATTGCATAAAGCCCATGCCCCGTCCCTGTCCTGTTAAGTCAGGACGCATACCGAGGCCGATATCGAAGTATCCTTCTGGATATGCTTGAAACAGATATCCAATTGGAACCTGAGCAACAAAGCCTGTGCAATAGAATCCGACTAGATTCCCTTCCTGTTCAATCGCATAATAAGGGTTTTCTGCAAATTCTTGTAACGATTCCTCTGTTACCTCCCCATTATATAAATCATAGGGGGCAGGATAGGTCCAGCTAAGGATTTCCCTGGCCACCTCTTCTGTCATCTTTTGGATAGTGTAATTCATCCGCTATTTTCTCCTGTCCTTTTATTTCGCGTAAATCCTAAATATCTTGTTCCTTGAAATTGCAGTTCCCCGCTGTCCCCTTCAGCCAGCATGCCGTATTCTTCGTCTTTCAGTTGAAATTCGGTGCGATCTCCATTCGGAAATTCAAATGTGGCAAAGTAATGATTATATGCATGAGTATTTCCTCCGCCGTGAATACTTGTTCGCTTGCCTATTACCTTCGCAGCAGAAGTAAGACGTGGCTGCTGATTGTTCTTGCCCCACTGAAAGATTCCCTTTAAAACATTAAATAAAATAATAGCAAATACAAGAAAAATAAAGAGGCGTACAACTGTAAACATAATATCCCCACCAAGCAGGAATTCTTCCATAGGCCTATCTCCTTTTATGATAAGATTATTTTCTTTTCTCTCAATATAGTACTTATTACGCCGCTATATGGGAAAAGGTTTCAAAAGGTAGTCATCGTTTTCCTAAAAGGTTATGTTTTTTCACAAAAAAATCTAGTGCTCTCCGCACTAGATTCTGTTAATATACTCGTATTTGTGAATTACTGATGTGGTGCACCTGGAGGATAGAAGCTCGGCGGCATCTTAATCCATCCATGCTCCCTCATTCTTGTTTTCAGCTCCATCCCAAAAATGCTTTTCTCCGTATGGAAACGAATCCACATTAACCCCACATCACTGCGCACACTTTGCGTGATATTAGTGGAACACATAACAATATTGCTTGTCACTTTTGCCGCCAGCAAATTGGCTATCTCCATATCAGTAGATTTCGCTCCTAATGGAACGGCATTCGGATCAGACTTAGGCTTTGACTCAGCAGAATTCGAGAGAGGAACACCTTCCTTAATCATAAACTCCTCTAAAGTTCTGCGCTGCTCTGTTGCTAATTCCTTTGCTTCATGAACCAATTTAATTAAAACATTATCTGTCGTTGTATTAAGTGCCATCTCAAGGACGGGAATTTCATCCGCAATTGCAGCATGATATGTCCAGCAGCCCATCGCCTCTCCAATATGAAGCAAAGGTTTTGGTTCTGAATCAAATCTTGTCCTAATATAGTCAAGAAGCGCTTCCATCTTATGTGCCATTACTACACCTCTTAGTGTTTTTTACCTATAATGTTTACAACTAGATGGCAGTTTATTCAAAATAAATGGAAAGGCAAGCAAAAAGTGAAAAGAATCTCCTTTTTTGACAAATGAGCGAGCAGTTAAGTTCACACTAAAACTTATTGATGCTTTTGTTTGCGGGTCTATCTAGTTTTCTTGCGACTTTCTCCACTTTGCTTGCGACTTCCGCTCTTTTACTTGCGACTCTCCACTCAACGCAGCACGCCGATCCGCTTTCTTACTTCTTGTAAAAATGGCAATGTTCGCGCTCTAGCTTTTTCTGCTCCTTTTTGGAGAATAAGATCTATTTTTTCCGGATTTGCCATTAACTCCTGATATTTCTTTCTTGGTTCTTCTAAGAATCGATTCATCACAGCAAATAATTCTTTTTTCACTTCGCCCCATCCGATTCCGCTTTCGTACTTTTTACGCATCTGCGCTATTTCTTCGACACTGGCAAATTCCTTATATAGTGTAAATAGAATAGACGATTCTGTATCCTTTGGAGCTTCTGGCGGAAGCGAGTCAGTTTTGATTTTATTAATGAGCTTTTGTAGCTTTGCCGGTTCTTCAAAAAGCGGAATTGTGTTATGGTAGCTTTTGCTCATTTTTCGACCGTCTAAACCAGGCAAAATGCTTGTTTCTTCATCTACAATATATTCTGGAAGTACAAATGTCTCTCCATATTGGTGATTAAAGCTATCCGCAATATCGCGAGCAATTTCCACATGCTGAATTTGATCTTTTCCGACTGGTACCATATTTGCTTGAAAAGCAAGAATATCAGCTGCCATCAAGATTGGGTACGTAAATAATCCCATATTTACCCCGTCATCTACCTCTTTCCCTGCTTGTTTATTGCTAGCAACTATCCCTTTATAGGCGTGAGCTCGGTTTAGCAATCCCTTTGGGGAAAAGCAAGATAATATCCAACTCAATTCAAAAATTTCCGGCACATTCGATTGACGATAGAAGATTGTTTTTTCAGGATCCAATCCAAGCGCTAACCATGTCGCTGCTACTCCATATGTTAATGTTCGAAATTCTTCCTGATCGTGAATTTTTGTTAAACCATGGTAATCCGCAATAAAATAAGCTGCTTGATAATCGTTATTTTCTGCTAGCTTCAAAGCGGGTTTAATCGCTCCTATATAGTTTCCTAAATGAATCTGCCCTGTTGGCTTAATACCTGTTAAGACAATTTGCTCCATTTGATAATCCTCCCTTTTCTTAAGCGAAACCTCCGTCAGCGGGACGATAAGCATCGGATAAAACACAAAAAGGGCTACTCATCCTAAAAAAGGACGAGTAACCCGTGGTGCCACCTTCATTCGTTTATATCCGATAAACGCACTTATCCGTACAGAAACATAGCCGTTTCTTATACTTTGTCTTTTTTAACGGTAAGACGTTCCGCGCAGCCTACTATTGGTTCAGCCTTGAAGCTCCGAAGCCCATTCAGCAATCAATCCGTACTGATTCGCACCAACCATCAGCTCTCTTAAACCTTTCAACTGCCTACTCTTCTTCCTCATCGCTCAATAATATTACATATATAGTAAAATATACATTTCAAAAGGTCAAGAGATCCAAAACGAAAAAATTTTTAAACATAAAATCAACATAACCTCTTGTATTTGCAAATTTTATCTGTTAGTATCTTTATCAAGTTAGCGCTAACTTTAAATTTTACTAATTATACCTTTTAATATATATGCTTTGATTGGAATCAGTAGTGCCTATTTCCCTGTTCTTAGAGAGTCAATGGCCGGTGCAAATTGACACAAAAATAGACGCGAATTACCTCCAGGAGCATTCTTTGTGAAAGAATTTTATTCGATTAGCAAAGAACGGATGAGCCGTTACCCATAATGAGTGGAAGAATAGGAATAATTATATTCTTCAATTAGGGTGGTACCACGTGCTTACAAGCAACCACGTCCCTTTTTTAGGGGCGTGGTTTTTTTGTTTATTAATCATTTAATTTAACGAAAGGAGAAAAAAGATGAGTCCATTTATTGAACAGTTAACGAGCGACCAAGAAAAAGAAATGAAGAGGCAGCTAGATGTCTATCGCCAAGGCGTGCAAGACATCATTCCAACAGAAGAACTCGCAGAAAAAATTGCAAAATCCCTTGTGACCAATACGCCATTAAAAGTAAAGCTTGGTCTTGACCCATCTGCGCCAGATGTTCACCTTGGCCATACTGTTGTACTGAATAAATTACGCCAATTCCAGGAAAATGGGCATACTATTCAATTGATTATCGGCGATTTCACTGGGAAAATCGGTGATCCAACTGGAAAATCTTCTGCTAGAAAACAACTGACAGATGAAGAAGTAAAGGAGAATGCGAAAACTTATTTTGAGCAATTCGGAAAAGTCTTGGACATGGAGAAGGTTGAGCTTCATTACAACTCTAAATGGCTCTCTTCCCTTTCTTTCGAAGATGTTATAGGACTTGCTGGAAAAATAACCGTTGCCCGCTTACTAGAACGAGATGATTTTGAAGAGCGATTAGCATATGGAAAATCGATTTCCTTGCATGAATTTTTTTACCCATTAATGCAAGGGTATGATTCTGTTATGTTAGAGGCAGATATTGAGCTTGGTGGGACAGATCAGCATTTTAACATTCTCATGGGCCGCCACTACCAAGAGAAGTTTGGAAAAGAAAAGCAGATTGCTATATTAATGCCGCTATTAGAAGGATTAGACGGGGTAGAAAAAATGTCTAAGTCAAAGCATAACTACATTGGCATTGATGAGAATCCCAATGAAATGTACGGCAAAGCAATGTCCATCCCTGATCCATTAATGAGCAAATACTTTGAGCTTATTACAGATCTGGAGCCTGCTGAAATCACGCAAATAAAAAAAGAATTGCATACAGGAACTCTTCACCCTCGGGATGCTAAAATGCTGCTAGCCAAAACAATCGTCCGTATGTACCATGGCAAAGAAGCAGCCGAAAAAGCAGAACAGCAATTTATTGCAGTTTTTCAAAAAGGCTCCTTACCAGAGGATATTCCAACCGCTAAGTGGACTGGAAAAAATCCTGAATCGCTTGTTCAGCTATTAGTAGACTTACATCTATTAACCTCGAAAAGTGAAGCAAGACGGATGATACAAAACGGTGGTGTACGCATCAATGGAGAGAAAGTCGAAGAAATGGACCTTGAAGTTTCAATCAATAAGGACTTGATTATTCAAGTAGGAAAAAGAAAGTTTGTAAAACTGCTTAGCGAATAAGAAAAAATGGGCTAGCTGCTAGCCCATTTTTCTATTCTCTCTTTAGGAGCTTACTGCTTCGCCTCCATTTACGTGCAGAACTTGCCCTGTTACAAATCGGGAATCATCGGAAGCTAAGTATACAAAGGTTGGTGCTAGTTCAAATGGTTGGGCCGCTCTTTGCATTGGATTCTCTGAACCAAAGATAGCCACTTGATCAGAGGAGAAGCTCGCCGGAATTAATGGTGTCCAAATTCGTCCTGGCGCTACTGCATTTACTCGAATGCCATCTTTGATAACACTTCTGGCAAGAGCGCGAGTGAAGCCGACATTTGCTGCTTTTGTGGCAACATAGTCAATTAACAGAGGTTCCCCAGCATATGCAACAACAGAAGCAGTGTTAATAATGCTGCTGCCCGGCTTTAAATGAGGAAGCGCTGCTCTTGTCGTATAAAAATGAGAATAAATATTAACCTTAAATGTATTATCAAATTGTTCATCCGTAATATCTGTTAATCTCGCCTGTTGAAATTGAATGCCGACATGGTTACAAAGAATATCCAATTTTCCAAATGCCTTAACTGTTTTCTCTACAATATCTATACACTGTTTTTTCTTGCGCAAGTCTCCTGGTAATAACAGACATTGCTGCCCTAACTCCTCAATTCTTTTTTTCGTACGATTCGCATCCTCATGCTCATCTAAATAGGCAATCGCTACATCTGCCCCTTCCTTTGCAAAGGCAATGGCAACGGCTGCACCAATTCCACTATCTCCTCCTGTTATTAAAGCCACTTTCCCTTTCAGCTTTCCACTTCCTATGTAGTGGTCATTTTCAATAATTGGCCTTGGAACCATATAACTTTCAAGTCCCGGCTGACGAAGCTGTCTATTTTCAGGAAAATTAATCGGTATTTCCTCATACTTTGTGATTCTTCCGTAGTTCGGATAAAGCGGATATGGGTCTGTCTGTTTATTGTCAGCAAAAAGTTCTTGAACTTCCTTTAATCCCAAAAGCTTCTCTGATTGATGATTTCTTGTTTCTACTAATTCATAATATGCTTTTGGCACTTGGTACATCGGATCTCTCGGATCATTTACATAAATAGACATACTGATCCCTCCTCATAGTCTTAACATATCGTATGTGGCATTTATTATTTGGTGCCTAATTATCTTTTTGGGACTAACTCTCTTTTGTCGGAAATGAATACATTAAAAGAAGAAATGAAGGAGGGGTATAGATGAGATATGAATTTAACCCAAAGGTAAAACTATTACTACAAAAGCATTCTAATGAAACTGTGTATATGACCTATATCAACCATAAATGGACAATGCCCAAAATAACGTTAAGACCGCCATATTTTAAAAGGCCAGTTTATGAATTACATTTTCCAAAAATATGAGAAAATTAGAGGAATGGAATCTTTTCCATTCCTCTTAGCTTGTCGACAAAAAGATATTGGAGAAGTAAAAATGCATTTTCATGCGTTGCTTGGAGTGGAGGGGGTGAGACTCCTGTGGGATTAGCGAGACAGTCTGAGACCCTGCAGGCTGTAAGCCGAAGCGGCTCAGCGCGAGCCCCACGGAAAGCGAACCCCCGGAGCGGAAAGTAACGTCTAAATTCAAAGAGATTAATAAATATACTTTACTCAAACCTCTATTTCCAAAATACAGGAGTATGTCTACAGTCTGAGAGGAATGGAATCTTTTCCATTCCTCTTTTATAGGCTAATTCCCTGATTCACTCACCTTCCGCTTCAAAGCAGCATGAGCTTGTCCCCAAAAGATAAGTAAGATACCAATAATCTGCAGAAAATCAGGACGATATGCTGTTAAAACTATATCCATAAAGATTGCAACTGCTGGATCGATAAATACCAGGATTGCAATTGTCCCTGAAGACAGCTTTGGCAAACTGCTAAAAAACAAATAATACACATACCCCGTATGGACGATCCCTGTTAATAAAATATAAAACCAATTCTCTCCCGTTAACTGGCTAAAATAATCCCATTGGACAAATGGCAATAGCATGAGAACCCCTACACCTGTTTGGATAATGGTTGTTAAAATAGGATTTAATTTTGAAATTTTCTTGCCCATCAAAGTGGTTAATGCATAAAACAAGGCTGCTCCAAATGCCCACGGCAATCCAGCTGACATAAGACTTTCTAAAGACAGATAATCTTGCATTCCCCCAACTAATAATGTTCCAATAAAGCATGTAATAACCGTCAACATTACTTTTAAAGTGATCTTTTCCCGATAAAGAAAACTTCCCAGTAACACAACTAGAACCGGTGCCAAATGATAGATCGAAACGGCAACCGTTACGGACATATGCTCAAAGGAACGAAAGAAAAAGACCCAATTGACAACGAGAAACACACCACACAGGACACTAAAGCCAATCTCCTTTTTCTCCACCGTTTCTTTTTTCTTATTTGAAAATAAATACACCAAACTTAATACGACACATGCACAAATGCACCGAATAAATACAAGTTCGATTGATGGCAAATTTGTTTTGGCAGAGAAATAGCCAACCGAACCAAATATAGCCATCGATAATGCAAATTTCATTGCTGCACTCATAATACTCCCCCAAATTCTTCCCAGTTGCTCATTTTACTCTTAATGATATAGAAAAATTGGTCTTTTTGGAATATGTTGGGATGATTTTTTCAGTTTATTTCGTAAATTCTTGAAAAAAATCCTTATTCATTAGAAAAAGAAGGGGTGTGGTCATCATCCGCAGACTGAATACACTTCACTTTCCATAGGGCGAGCGCCGAGCCGCTTCGGCGTATACGCTCCTGCAGGGTCTCGGACTTTCTCGCAGCTCCCATAGGAGTCTCCGTGTATTCAGTCAACTCCATTTTCCCTAGTAATTTTAGTTTACTAAAAAAAATAGAACTAAATAAACACTAAAAACGGAGTGTAATGGAGCGGAGGACACTCAAATCCTATGGGAAGCAAAGCAATCTTTAGACCCTACAGGAGGCTTAGGTTGTTCCCCGGCGCATAGAGTGTCAGTAGCGTAATAGAACGAGTTGATTTTACTTCTTAATTAGAGATTGTTTGTCTTTATCTATTATATATTTTATCCTAGCCTCCATTCAGAAAACAAAAAAACCCTTTCTGAGAAAGGGTTAAATTCTTTTTGCACCATAGTATTTTGTTTTCCAATAAGAGTTAGATAGCTTGTCCACTTTTACTCCTTTGGAGGAGGAACTATGGATAAACTGATTACTTCCTATGTATATGCCGACATGGGAGGCACCTTTTTTATATGTTTTAAAGAAGATTAAATCTCCTTTTTTCAAGTTTGATTTCTTTACTTTTTTTCCTTTTTTATACATGCTCGCGGTTGTTCGCGGCAGTGATTTGCCGACCTTTTTGTAGCTATAACCGACAAAGCCGGAGCAGTCAAATCCTTTTGGAGATGTTCCTCCATATTTATATGGTGTTCCAATGTATTTTTTTGCAACAGTAACAACTGATTTCTTTGAAGCAGCGCTTGCTTCATGGGCATTAAATATGCCGGAAAATAACAAACCAAATGACAGGAGTGACATAACAAGAACTTTTTTCATGTAGTGACCTCATTTTAAAATATTGTTCCCAAGGCTTCCTTCTATCAACAAAATCTATCTTCTCATATTATTCAGATAATTAGGTTACAGCTAGATAGAAATTCGATTACAAATCTATTACACTATTATTCAAGAATAACTTTCCTACGGTTCCAATATCTTCTTATTAGCTAATTTCTCTAAAGAAAGGAACGAACATGATATACTAATAGAAAAAAGAAGGAGCGTATAAACAGTGGATTTTATTGCTATCGATTTTGAAATTGCGAATGCTGATATGGCAAGTGCCTGTTCCATCGGATTAGCTTATGTAGAAAATAACGCGATAATAAAAGAACAATATTTTTTAATAAAGCCGCCAAGTCTATCATTTGATCCAAAGTTTATAGCGGTTCATGGAATAACAGAAAAGGATATTGAGAATGCGAAGAGTTTTCCAGAAGTGTGGGAACTAATAAAAGAAGATATTTCTTCCCATACTATTATCGCTCATAATGCCCAGTTTGATATGAGTGTTCTGTATTCCTGTCTAGAAAAATATCAATTGGCTAAACCTGATTTTTCCTATATTTGCAGTATTCCTATTAGCAATCGGGCAACAAGAGGAGCAAAAATTGGGCAATCATTGAAGGACCGGACCTCTTATTTTGGCATTTCTATGCAAGAACATCACCATGCAGGTTCCGATGCGCGAGCATGTGCAGAGCTAGTAATCGCTTGTATTCAATCGAGAAAGAAGAATTCGTTAAGCCATTACTGTGCGTCCTATCCAACTCTTCCTATAAAACAATTTTCAGAATTAAAACCACAAAGAACTTTTGGAAGAGCAACTAATTTTTCCAACAAAAAACCATTCAAGAAGTTTTCTTCCGTTTCCATATCAGACATAACACCAACAACGGATTCCTTTGATGTGGATCACCCGCTATATGAAAAAAATCTTGTATTTACTGGTGATCTGCGTACACTAGAACGGAAAGATGCGATGCAGCAAGTAGTTAATGTTGGAGGTATTATTAAAAGTGGTGTCAGCAGTAAAACAGATTATTTGGTGGTCGGTGACCAAGACCAAAAGCTTGTTGGATCTGAAGGCATTAGTTCTAAAGAGAAAAAAGCGTATGATTTACAGGCAAAAGGAAAGCCCATAGAAATTATTAACGAACAGGAATTTTTAGCACTATTAAAAAGAGAACGAGTCAATCATTAATTGAATAGAAAAGACTGTTTCTTCCCCACTAAGAAGCAGTCTTTTTATTATCCTTTTTTCCCTTTCTTCCATCGGAAAGGCATAAGCAAAACAAAAAATAAAAAAAAGGCGACTGCCTCAAGAACCAGTATGTAATATGGATATGGACCTAAATAATCGAGTAAAGAACCATTTTCCGGTTTATATGCTAAAAACATATAATTACCGCCTGTATAAACATTAACAATCCATGCAAGCACTGCGCTGCTATTGAGAAAAACAAAGGACAAAACCATCCCTTTTTTAGTCGGTTTATATTGGTGGACAAGCACAAAATAAAGACAAGTCCATATAATAAGAATATGCGTAACAAAAAAGTGAAAATAGCGGAAATGGGGATAACCTATAAATAACTCAGGTGTGACAATAGCCATTAAGGCGCCAATCATGCCGAAAAAATAGACAACTTGAAAAACAAACTCCCATTTTGTAATCAAAAGCAGCAAACAAAGCACTAAGCTAATGGAACACAGATGGAACGGCAGCATAAAAGAAGCATCCCATAAACCATCCTTATACATCCAATAATGATACATCACCTCAAAACCAAGTAATAATACAAAGAAAACAGACTGAAAAATACCCCTGATCATTTGGATGCAATTCCGAAAAATAACAAGGAAAATTCCCCCTATTATAAGAATACCTATCATGATTAGATGGGAAACAGAAAATAATTCAAAGGGAAAATCATCATAAAGATGCCCGTACCATCCCTTCATTACCACCATTCTCCTTTCTGATATTTTCCGAAAAAAAACTTTTTCCAAATTATTTTTAAAAACTATGTATAAAAGTTTAATAGTTTGGGAATATTATAGACAAATACTACTGAAAAGAAAAAATCATTTTTAAAGGAGAGGATTATGATGAAACTACAAACAAATACTGCAATGACTGATTTTATTGACAAAGATAAATTCGAATTAGAATCCTACCTTGAATATTTATTTAACCTTGCTTCGGAAAAATAATCTGAAGGATACGATGATTTTTCTTTATTAAAAAATCATCGTATCCTCCAGACTCCTTTTAGGTGACATGGTGGATATCACTATCCTTCTAGCAAAAAAGGAAAATTATCCAACAAGTCATTCTCCTACATTTTTGTAAATTTAATAGAAAAAGTACTTATTTTTTCCAATTTAATTTGGTAAAATAATAAAGCAATCTATAAAATATAGGAGTTTTAAATGTTAATGGTACTTTCTCGAATGAATATAGAAAATGTTTGTGAACTTATGGACACAATCGATTCTTTAAAAATACAATTACTTAAATATGGGATTGAAAAAGGATTAAATGATCCCAATACCATTCAAATAAGTGAACTGCTGGATACATATATTGTCATGTATCAGAAAAAAATGGCTCAAAAATAGACAAGTATACAAAATTCTCCTGAATCCTCTTCTACAATTATTCCTGCCGAATAAGATTAATCATATCTTTCATCGCCGCTGCCGCTGCGCCCCTTGGATGTGACGCACCGCCAACACAGCAAATTGCTCCCATTTCTTCCGTTTCAAACAAGATTCCTTTATTTGTTCCCTTTACATGGATTAGCGGATTTTCAGGAGGAATCATTTCGGGTTTTACTTGTAAGATAAACTTATCTCGTTGCTTTTTCGCTGTTGCAATTAACTTCCACTCACAGCTATTTATTTTGGCACGCTGTATATCTGCTTTCGTAATCTTGTCGATGCCATCGATATCCACATCTTCTAAAGTTAGATTCGTATGAAGTAATCCATTTGCTAATAGCAATATTTTGCATGCACTATCCAACCCCTTAATATCTAAATCAGGATTTTTTTCCGCAATTCCATTTTCCTGTGCTAACTGTAATGCTTTTTCAAAAGTCAGGTTTCCCTCTGACATACTTGTCAGGATGAAATTGGATGTCCCGTTCAAAATCCCTTTTATCGATTGAATGGTACTGCCTGCCAAACTAAATTCACCGATATCTAATGTAGGCAACGCTGCTGCCGTAGCACCACTATACTTAATATGACACCCTTTTCCTTTGGCAATTGCCAGTAATTCTGGCAAGGAATGAACAAGTGCCCCTTTACTGATAGATACGATATCCATTTTTGCCTCGAGCGCTTTTTTTATGTAAGAAAGTGCTGGTTCGCCTGTTTCTAAATTCGTAGGGGTACACTCTACGAGAATATCTCCTTGGATTACTGGAGATTCAAGCACTAAATCTTTCATACTAGCATATTGCGAAATTCCGATCGATCCTGTGGGGAGCTGATTTAAAATAGTTAGATCCAGGCCTTGTGGTTCATAGATCATCCCTACAGATCCAACCACGCCAGTTACTATCAATTCTGTCTGATACTGTTTTATATACACTTCTTTTTTCCGATATAATAATTCGATAAATTCCTTCCCGACTGTGCCATATCCCGTAATGATTATTTTTTTTTGTTTCATTGTTTCAGATATTCCTTTCTTTGCTATTCTTGCTATAGACTTCTTTTTTTTCGTTTGTATTTCCTTTATTTTGGAATAAAAAATTTTTCACTGTAACTTTTCTTCTCATTAAACGTGTTATAAGCAATAGGGGGCGAAGATGAAGGATTCAATTGATACTATTTATCAAACTTATTTTAATGATATTTATTATTTTCTCCTTTCACTCTGCCATAATCATCATTCTGCAGAAGACTTAGTTCAAGAGACATTTTTCAGAGCACATCTCTATCTGGAAACTTTCCAAGGAAAAAATGTGAAGGCCTGGCTTTTCACGGTGGCGTATCACGTTTTTATCGATCAGTTTCGAAAAAATAAGCGACTAGTAGTCAAAGAGAATGATTTCTTTCAAGAAAAGATGGAGAACGCGCAAAGAATAGAGGAGACAGTCTTATTAAAAGAAGAGATTCAAAGAGTGAAAACCATTCTAAAAGTATTACCAGAAAAACAAAGGATGGCCGTATTACTAGCAGACTTCCAAGAGCTTACAACAGAGGAAGGTGCCATGGTAATGAACATTAGTCCAACCTACTTTAAAGTTTTACTCTTCCGAGGGAGACAAACAATAAGACAGAGGGGGAAACAAATTCGTGAGTGAAGAGTACAAAAAAAGGTTAGAAGCATATAAAAATGGAGAACTTTCTAAAGAGGAAGCAGAAGAAATAGAGAGAGATTTAGAAAAAGTGGAGCAATATTTTCAAGTTTTTGAGGAAGCAGAAATAGGCAATCCTCATCAAGCCGCACCACTGCTGATTGATTCAAAAAAACAAAGGAGAATTGTAAGAAGAGGAAAGTGGATAGCCCGATTACAAACAGCGCTCACTGCATTAGGACTAATCATTCTTTTCACCATTCTTTCTTCCATTTTCACTGCCGTTTATTACGCTTGGGGCACTCCCGATAGAACAGATGTATACCGAAACATTATTGATTTAACCCTTACTGTAACAGATCCCTATGGGCAGTACAGTGGAACAAGTACAGCTACAAAGCCATACTTTGGACTGGAAACAACAACAGATATTGAAAAAAGAGTCGGGGATGAAATCTATAAAACGGGGGAATATAAAACAAATTTCTTCTTTTCTCTCATGGGAGTGCCTGAAAAGAAAACACAGGGAGTCATCTCCCAACAACAAGCCTCCTTTTCCTTTTTACCAAAAGAATCATCACCATCGGAATGGAAGCGACTAGAAAAAGTAAAGAATGGCACTGTTGCGTCTGTTTATCTGTCCTTCTCTGAATTATTATCAACAAATAAAGTGTTTGATTATTTAAAAGATAGAAATGTAGAAATTATCTGGTTTGCTGTTGATACAGGGGTAGAGAATAGAGACGAATTTGGTATAGACCCAATCGGGTTTCCTAATACCCCCATTTGGCATGATGATGATATGATTACAGATTCAACCGAAAAGGAAGGAAACTTTTGGTTTTCCATTGAATCGAGCTCTTCTTCTTCGCCAGAGTATACAGAAGGAGATGCGGAGATTCTCCATAAACAATTTCTAAAAACACTTGCATTTTTGGAACCCTATGAAAAAAAGGCGGAAAATTTTTATTTTGGTCATTTAGAATTAAATAAACGAATTGCTTATATGAAAAAACATGGTATTAATCATTATGGGGTTGTTATTACTGGTCCTACAGAGGAAATTCTCAAATTAAAAAAAGAAAGCTGGATAAGGGCAATTCATATTGATGAAATAGGGTTTTGGAATTGGGATGAATAAAAGAAGCATAAGTACCCACAGGGCGCTATAAAGCACTGTGGGTCTATTTTTTCTATAAATACTTCCGGTGCAGCGCTTTTCCATCATAGCTATAAAGAAGCGGTTTATCTTCTACTACCGTCTCCATATGCACGCCTCTTCCCCATAATTGATGAATATACGGAAGAACCTTTTCTAAATATTTCAAGTCTAATTCAATTCCCTCGAAGCCATGCTTTAAGTACAACTCGCCATTTTTATTATAATCACCATCATTGACTGTAATATATGGAAAGCCCCCATTAACGCGCATGCTGACTAATTGATCTCGGACTTGTTCCCATGCCTTATCGACAATTTTATAATCTCTTCCTTGCTTTTGGAACAAATACATATCTTCTCTCATGACAAGATCTTTGGTTAAATAGTTTCTCAGAAACGAAATATCTGATTCTATTTCCCGAACTTCAAACATTTTTTCCCGTCCTGATCCCGGTTTGACACCTCTTTGCTTCATTTCTTCTGTTGGATTATTATAGCGTTCCTCGATATCTTCAAATATCTTTAATCCTAGATAATAGGGATTAATACCCGTTTTAGATGGCTGTACTACACCAGCATTCAGCTTCGCAAATTCAATGGCTTCCGCACTTGTTAAATCTAATTCTCGAACAATCCGCTGATGCCAATAGGATGCCCAGCCCTCATTCATAATCTTTGTTTCTAATTGCGGCCAGAAATAAAGCATTTCTTCGCGCATCATCGTTAAAATATCCCTTTGCCAGTCGGTAAGCTCTCTACTAAAGTTTTCAATAAAAAGTAATAAATCCTTCTCTGGCTGGGGCGGGAATTTCTTGGCTACCTTTTTCTTCGGCTTCTTTGGTTTATTTCGGTCGTCTAATCCCCATAATTCATCATAAGGCGTACTTGCTGTCTCCTCTTCCTCTACAAACTCTACATCGTCCATAGACCAGGCTAATTTAGGTCTCATTAAGCTTGGATCAATATGTTCATCAATGGCCAATACCGCATCTAAAAACGTTTCCACTTCCTGCTTCCCGTATTTAATTTCATATTGACGAATCCGATCAGCTGTTGCAGCCATACTTTCAACCATTTCTCGTTTGGTATTTTGAAAGCGAACATTATTTTTAAAGAAATCACAATGTGCCAAAACATGGGCAACGATAAGCTTATTATTTATTAAAGAGTTACTATCAAGCAAAAAAGCATAACAAGGATTTGAGTTAATGACTAATTCATATATTTTGGATAAGCCTAAATCATAATGTAATTTCATTTTATGAAACTGCTTTCCAAAGCTCCAATGGGAAAATCGAGTTGGCATTCCGTAAGCACCGAATGTATAAATGATATCCGCAGGACAAATTTCATATCTCATTGGATAAAAGTCTAGTCCAAATCCAGTAGCAATCTCAGTGATTTCTTCAATGGCATATTCCAGTTCCTTTTGTTCTACCTCATTCATTCCGCTCTCTCCTTTCACCGTTTAAACTAATGTATGAAAAGAAAAAGAGAATCATGAGTAAATTGAATAAAATTGAGTTGGATGGATCTTCTTATTTAATGCTTGTGTGGGTGTTGGGGAATTGGTTTTAGAGTAAGTATAGTGCTGGTTTTTTGTGGTTTATCTTGGTGATAAAAGCTAGTTTTTGTTGGACTAATTTGGTTTTGGCTTTCATCACGGGTATGAACACCTTTTTCAGTTATCCTGACTGTTTTTTAGTTTTCCTTCTGCCTACGTACGCTTATATGCTGTCGTTCCTCTTACTTTCCCGCTTTCATCCCGCCTTTTGCCCTTGACCGTCCCTCTTTCTACTTTTATTCCAAAAAAAGGAGCATTCCCACGGAACACTCCTTTTCTCCTTATTCTATTATCTCTTTCACCTTTTTCACAACGTATCCGGAGCTGCCTTTATCTTGTACGCTTTCCATCATCATTGCAATCAAGAGATTCTTATTGCCTTTATCATAGGTAACATACCAGCCGTTTTCTGTTCCTTTTTCGCCTTGCTTTTCTTTTAATTCAGCTGTACCTGTTTTTCCTGCGAATGTCTTGCCGCTTATTTTTCCGGCACGTGCTGTACCGTGAGGACTTTCAATAACCTGTTGTAAGTCGGCAGAAATGGTAGTGGCTACTGATTCATCCATGATTTTTTCTTTCCAAACCTTACTCTTCTCTTCACTATCTAATAATACAGGTGTTATTAAATTTCCACCGTTCACAAATGGTGTGTATGCTGTCGCAAGATGAATCACGCTCATTTCCACATGCCCTTGGCCATATCCTGAGTCTGCTAAAAGCGGCTCCGTATCTAATTTACCATAGGTAGATGTTTCAATTGGGTAAGCATAATTAAACGGTTCTTCAAACCCGAATTTTTTTAGTTCTGCTGCAAATTTATCTTTGCCTAAGTCAAGTGCTGTTTGCGCAAAGTAAATGTTATCACTATATATCAAAGCATCTGCGAGATTTACAGGCTCTGAGCTTGTATGCACTCTTGTGACATAATAACCGCCCCAAGATTTATCCTTCTGCCACTTCTTAGTGGTAATCTTTCTTTCCTGTTCAGGAGTGATAACGCCCTCTGTTAATGCAGCAGCTGCTACAAGCGGCTTCATAACAGAACCAGGAGCATATTTGTTTTTAAAGCGATTGGTAAAAGGATCTAGCTTATTATTTTCATATGCTTCTTTGTCAGATGTTGTCAGGCCAACAATCATCTTGTTTGGATCAAATGCGGGACTGCTGACTAGCGCTAGTGTTTCCCCTGTTTGCGGATTAATAGCTGTAGCTGCACCTGCTTCGCCATCCATTTTTTCATATATTTTCTTTTGCAAGTCTGCATCGATTGTTAACTTTATATTTTCGCCATTCTTTACATCTTTTTTGGCTAAACTAACTGTACTACCGTCGGCTTTTTTAATAGAAATTTCTTCGCCATTCGTGCCCTTCAATCGTTCTTCCAGCACTTGCTCTAAGCCTCTTTTTCCAATTACATCACTGCTTGAATAGCCCTTCCCTTTATTCTCCTCTAGCTCTTCTGCAGTGATGCTGCCAATGTAACCAATTAAATGGGCAGCACTTTCGCCAAATGGATAAATTCTTCCTTTAGTATCCTGCTTCTGCACACCAGGTAGTTTAAAGAGTTTATCTAAATAAGCACGGTCTCCTGTGGCAACTTTTTTAATTGGTACAAAAAAGCTCGGTTGTACCCAATCAGCCTTGATCGCTTTCTCTATGGTTTCTTTTTTAATATCCAAAAGCTTTGCTAGATTACTTACGACTGCATCTGGATTATCTCCCATTTGTTCTGGAACCAGTCCAATTTCATAAATAACTCCATTCATTGCCATCGGATTTTCATTTTTATCAACAATACTGCCGCGTTCTGCAGGTATTGTGTTGACTGAAATTTTATCATCAGGACCTAACTCAGAAAAAATATAAGTAGTATCCCAATTAATATACCAATTCTCATCCTTGTCTCGCTCTTCTTTTACAAGCTTGGCCTTATTATCAAAGCTGATTTCTCCGGCCATGCTGTTCATTTTAACCGAAAATGGAATTTCTGCTTTCTCTACTTTATCAAATTTTTCGTCTTCTGAAGGCTTCTTATATGTTACCTCTAAATCTTTAATACCTAAATCTTTATAGATTTTTTCGTATCTAGAAACAAATTCTTCTTCCGAAACATTTTTCTTTGCTTCTGTTGATAAGAAAGCATACATTTCTTTGAATTTTTCATCATTCCACAGTTTTATATATTGTGATAGCCGTTCATCTGGGGTAGGATCATTTTTATTGCATCCTGTTACCACTGCTATCAATACAAATATCAGTAAAAGCATCCATCTCTTTTTCATTCCTATCTCCCCTTCTAATCTACTATTACTAGCGTACCATTTTTTTATAAAAACGGAAAAAGAATTACATACAAAATGGTCATTTTTTTTATTTCTTCTTTCCTGCATCCTGTATATTATTACCTTTCTGACAAAATAATAACTTTATTACGAAAACCAATTGAAAAAGTTACAAATCGTTTTTAACATACTTTTGTTTCATCATTTGCTAAAATACAGGCTAAGGGGGGATATAGATGATTGTGTTATTTGATGGAGTTTGTAATTTATGCAACAAAAGTGTGCAGTTTATTATTAAAAGAGATCCAGTTAACCAATTTTCCTTTGCTTCCTTACAGAGCGAAACGGGCAAAGATCTATTGAAGAAATATCATTTATCTGAGGTTGATAGTGTCATCCTATTGAAAGATGATAAATACTATTTAGAATCGAATGCTGCTTTAGAAATTTGCAGCCATCTTACAGGTGGATGGAAGCTTCTAGCTATTTTTAAAGTAATCCCGCCTTTCATCAGAGACCCTCTTTATCGAATTATTGCTAGAAATCGTTATAAATGGTTTGGCAAACAAGATTCCTGTATGCTCCCAACAGAAGAAATGAAAAAGCGTTTTTTCGAATAAAAAAAGACCGCTTTCTCATCAGAAAACGGCAGAAAATTGGAGATAAAAGGACTACTCGTAAAACAGATATTGGGGTTTAATAGAAATCTTAAAATTTCTATTAAAAATGCTCAATTAAGTTTTATTATGCGAATAATCAGAAGGCGTAGGTGGGCACTTCTAAAAATAGCAAAAATATTCTTAATATATTGCGGTAAAAACAATTAAATCATATTATAAAGATAGATGAATTCTTGATTTTTAAGTGTATTTCGTCATTTTAAGGCATTTAGTACTGTTTTTTCACAAAAAACCTTCGAAAATATAACTTTAGGAATATCATTTAAAAAGGTGAGCTTTTCTATGTAGGAGTGAAGCGATTGGATTTTTCAGCGGTTGGGGAAAAAATCAAGGAATTACGAAAGCAAATGGGACTATCACAAAAGGAACTTTCTCACAATATTTGTACACAAGCGCAAATAAGCAAGATTGAAAAAGGAGAAGTACTTCCATTGTCCTCTACTCTTTATCTTATATCGAAACGATTGGGAGTAGACGTAAATTACTTCTTCGATATTGGTACGACCCCTAGACTAGATTATGTGGAAGAAACTTTTCGGCAACTAAAAGCAGCTAGAAGAAATACTGATTATCACACAATAAAACAGATTGTAAAAGCAGAAGAAAAAAATCCTTTATTTACGCACCATAAAAAAAACTATCAATTGTTGCTTTGGCATAAGGCGATTTATGTATTTGAAATCGACCGTGATTTTAATCGAGCAGTAAAGATTATTAATGAAGCAATTAAACTTACCTTTGACACTGTTTTCACGGAAAGAGAAATAGAAATCTTTATTAGCAAAGGAATCTTCCACTATGAGGAAGGATTTATTGATGATTCCTTGACCATTTATGAACAAGCCTTTAAAGCGATCAACCAACTACCCTATTTACAGGATGATACGATTAAAAGCAGATTATATTTTAATATCGCAAAATCCTTAACAGATCAATCAAGGTACGATGCATCCATTACCTATTGTAAGGAAGGTATCGATTGGGCGATCCAACAGGATAACCTTTATTTGCTGGCTCACTTTCACTATCATATCGGATATAACTATGAATTACAAAAGAATTTTGACCTAGCTATTCCCTATATGCAAGATGCACTCATGATTTTCCAATTAGTAAAAGATCATCGTTATACTGATTATATCGAAGGAAAAATCCGCAGCTGGCAAACATAATATATGTATTATAAAGATGTCTTCCAACTATTCTCTCTTACGAATCGAGAAATAGTTGCGGGCATCTTTTTTCTATTATTTTCTTAAGCGGGATATGATCATTTTCCATCTGCTGCCCGCATATATACCTAGTTAGTTTGCACCTGTTTATAAAATTAGTTTTCACTCCCAATAACTAATGTCCTAACGATAAGATTCTATGAATAATTACCTATTTTCGTAAAACTCTATCTATTTAATTAAAATAAAAGGTCAATAGTCTGATAGGTTATGGTAAGATAGATATACCATAGTTTAATCATTAGGAGTGAGTGATAAAAAATGAAGAAGAAAGTCACAGTATTGGCAACTACCGCTATTCTGTCAACCACTTTCGCAGCGAACGCCTCAGCTAGTACTTATGTAGTAAAAAAGGGGGATACTTTAGGACAGATTGCGAAGAAATTCAATACGACTGTTAATGACATAAAGTCGCAAAATAATCTTTCATCAGACCTTATTTTAATCAATCAAAAATTATCTATTGGCGATGATTCAAAATCTAGCAGCGATACAACTAAAGCTAGTAAATCTTCTACAAAGACAAGCTCGAGTGTCAAAACATATAAAGTCGTTTCAGGTGATTCTCTTATTAAAATAGCAAATAAGCATTCTATATCTTTAGGAGAGTTACAGCAATGGAACAATCTATCCTCTTCGCTTATTTATCCTGGTGATATTTTATATGTTTCCAAACCTGGAAATTCTAATTCAAATCCATCTAGTAATTCTGGAAATTCTAGCAGTAACAGCAACACAGCTGTAAAGGAAACTACAACTGCTTCTACAGGAACTTATACGATTAAAAGCGGAGATACTTTAAGTAAAATTGCCTCTTCGTATAAAATGTCTGTAAGCCAACTAAAGCAATTAAATAACCTAAAATCTGATTTGATTTTCCCAGGACAAAAGTTGAAGGTTACTGCCTCTGAAAAGGCAACTGACACTGGAAATTCTAATTCCAACCCATCTAGTAATTCTGGAAATAACAGCAATACAGCTGTAAAGGAAAATACGGCAGCTTCTACAGGAACTTATACGGTTGTAAGCGGAGATAGTTTAAGTAAAATTGCCTCTTCGTATAAAATGTCTGTAAGCCAACTAAAGCAATTAAATAGCCTAAAATCTGATTTGATTTTCCCAGGACAAAAATTGAAGGTTACTGCCTCTGAAAAAGTAACTAACACTGGAAATTCTAATTCTTCTTCCAATAAACCGACCCTTATTTCTAACGGAAACAATGGACAATCCTATGCTTCCAAAGTCGTTTCTGTCTCTAAAAGTTTAGTTGGCATTCCATATGTTTGGGCAGGCTCAACTACTGCAGGGTTTGATTGCAGCGGATTTGTTTACTATGTGTTAAATCAAAGCGGTAAATCTATTGGACGTTATTCTGCTGAAGGCTACTATGACCGCAGCTATTATGTAGATGTGCCAGCTGTTGGAGATATTGTCTATTTTAAAAATACCTACAAACAAGGTATCTCTCACTTGGGTATTTATATTGGCAACAATGAATTTATTCACGCGGACTCAAGCGGCGTTCGTGTTACAAGTTTAGATAACTCATACTATAAAGAGCATTTTGATAGTTTCAAACGTTTATATTAAAAGATAATAGTAGAAAGGACTGTCTATTTAGCAGGCAGTCTTTTTGTTTGCTTTCGGGTTAGTTCATTTCCTCCCCAGTTTGGCTGATATATCCCTTTCTTTGGCTGATTTCCTCCCCGGTTTGGCTGATATATCCTCTACTTTGGCTGATTCCCTCCCCGGTTTGGCTGATATATCTCTACTTTGGCTGATTTCCTCCCCAGTTTGGCTGATATATCCCTTTCTTTGGCTGATTTCCTTCCCAGTTTGGCTGATATATCCCTTTCTTTGGCTGATTTCCTCTCTAGTTTGGCTGATACCCCCTTACCTTGGCACAATTATTCCTCCATTTTGCTAATACACTTGCAATTTCACACCATTCTGCGCCAAACTTTTACCAAATTGCCTATATTTTCTCTTCATTCCCTATATTCATTACTTCAAAACAAGTAATCCAATTGCGCTCTCTTACTTCTCTTCTTCTGTCCCCTACCATCTCCATTCAAAAAGCGTTATAATTAAAGAATGGACTTTTTTGGTGCCTCTACATTTTAGAGCACATCTTTAAGCAAAATTAATCGATTTACCAATATGGGAGGGATACATTATGCTTCTAGAAAAGTATTTGGAGCCAGTGAATTTTTGTGCAGAAAACTTAATGGATTTATTGGATGCAAATGATCCCCAAATGAAAAAAATTGTGGAAAAGGGACTTCTTCTGTACAGACAAAGCTTTGTCTATCAGGTCAAGTTCTCCAATGAATTGGTGACGGGAATGATCCAAGATGTGACGCCTGTAAGGGCCACTTTAGATTTGGATTATGTTCAACAGAGCTCTTGTACTTGTCACGCTGAAGGATTTTGTCGCCATCAGCTCGCTCTATTTTTCTATTTACTCGCACAAGTTGGGAAAGTGTCCACTTGGTTGGAAAATTGGCGTAAACCCATTGAGAATGCAGAAATGTTGAAAAATCTCGGTATTATGCGAGCAAGTGATTTACTGAAGGAAAAAGAAGACAAAGAGCCAAATTATACAGATTGGATTGAAACATTTGAAAAGAGCTTTCAATCCCTTATAGAGACGAATCATACTAAACCATATATGATTGCAGAAACGTATTATATTTATATACGAAAAATAAAAGCAGCTACTCCTCTCCAAACAGAGTGGAAGCTCCTGTATTTAGTCATCGCCCATGTATTTACTTTCAAGCAATTATTAATACTTAGTAAAAAATTAGATCATAATACACAAACAATCAATCGCTATTATCGACATCTTTTTCATGATTTAATGAATAGCATCGAGGATAACCTCTATAAATTATCGAACTTTACCTTTCCATTTGCGTTTGATAATTTTTTAATTAGTCTAAAGGGTGATATTAGAACCATTCTTACCATCCAGCCAATATTAGCATTTGAATGTATTCAGCTTTATCGCTTAATGTGGACAGATCTTTTTGCCACGAAAAGATGGAGACAGGATGAATTGGCACAATTATCAGCGAGCACCAAGCCAAGCTTTTCCGAAAAAATTGCCATCATTCATCTTGAAATCCTACTTCAAAAGGATGAGAATGCCCTTAAAATCATTCAATCACTCGATACACAAGTGACCTCGTACATGCTTTATTGGATTGATTATTTATCGAGTCGCAAATCTTGGAAAAGAATGGATTTATATATACCAGCATTTATTCAAGAGCTGAAAAATTATATATGTACAGATGATGATGACGATTATTGTTACGAATTTACACAGATGGCAATCCGAGCAATTCTTCCTTACTGCCTAGCTATGAATAAAGAAGACTTGCTTGAAAAAGCCTATATTCATACACTTCCATATAGCTACCGCAAATACGAGGATTTTCTGTATGAGAAGAAACAATTTGATAAATGGATGGATCTGTTTACCATGATGGGATATGGACTAGATCATCTTCACAAAGAACAAATAAAAACGCTGCAGGAATATGATCAATCATTATTGCTTTCCTTATATCATCGTTCGATTCAAGAACATATCGAAGGGAAAAATAGAGAGCATTATCGAATCGCTGTCCGCCAATTAAAAAAACTGCGTACCCTTTATAAAAAGCTGAAAAAACAAACCGAATTCGAGCAATTCTTATTGGTTATCTTAGAACGTACGAAACGATTAAGAGCCTTTCATGAAGAATGTAGAAAGGGAAAGTTAATCCATGCTGAAAACTAACTATCTAAAAATAAATGTTCATTACTATGACAATAGAGGATTTTTTTTAACAGGAGAAATAGAGAATCGTTATCTATATCCTAATTATTGGAAAAAACTTCTTTTTCAGCAGCATCAAGAGAGCTATTATGGAACTATCCTAGATACTGTAACAATTGATGAAATAGAAGGCGTATTATTAAGTGGCTGGCAGTTGGTGACTTTGCTTGCTACTGAAGGGTTCAATCGTTATGTAGATTGGGATTGGAATGATACTGCACAGGTTTGTCTGGCTGCTGCTCCAAGTATTTTGGAAGCTATTAAACATAAAGAATGGATACCGGATTTCAGCCAATGGGAGGCTGGGAATTTCCAATGGTCCCTTCCCAATCGTGTCATGGACGAATTCGATCCGAGCTTTTGGGAAATGGAACTTCACGATGAGTTGGCAGGTCAAACAAATAGAGATTTTATCCAGCAGTGGTTCCAGCATTCGCTCAATCATTATTTAGAAGACCATCAAGAGACAAAACAAAATTTCCATGAACAAATCCAAACATTAAAGAATGCAAATATTCCATCCGAGCAGCTGGCTGCTTATTTCACTGAAGATAAATGGCAGGAATGGATGGGGTTAAAAGAAACAGACTATCCATTCACATTAGGAATCCGTCTGGAAGAACCAACTGAAATCGATACAACTTGGGATTTGGACTTATTTTTACGTTCAAAGGAAAATCCTGATCTCGTTGTGGATATACATGATGAAAGTAATATGCCGAAGAAGTGGTTAAACTATACCTCCTATATAGAGGAGGAACAACAGCGCTGGCTCCTGCTTTTCCCATGGTTAAAAGGAAAAAGCGGGATAACCAATCAATTAACAGAAGAAGAAGCTTGGCTTTTCTTATCAGAAGCTAGTGAAACATTCCTTGCCCTTGGAGTGGATATTCTTCTTCCTTCTTGGTGGCAAGCAATGAAGTCAGCCAATTTGAAAGTGAAAGCAAAGGTTTCGAGTGCAAGTCATCGTCCATCCTTTGTCGGCCTGCAGGCAATGCTGGACTATAATTGGCGCTTTTCTATGAATGGCGTCACCCTCTCTGAAGATGAATTCAATAAATTAGTGGAGGAAAAACGCCGCCTTGTCTTTATTAAAGGCCGTTGGATTAAATTAGATCCTGCTTTTATTCGCCAAATTCAAGATTTAATGAAAAAAGCTGAAAAAGAAGGTTTACATGTCCGCGATATTATTGAACAAGAGTTAATGCAAGCAGAAGAACAGCAGAATGATGAGCTAGAGAATCCGAAAACATTTGCCAAAATCCAAATCGAACTAAATAGACAATGGCGAACGATGATTCATCAATTAAAAGAAGTAAAGAATCTACCATTAGAAGACGTTCCGCACAGCTTTTTAGGCGATTTACGTGCATATCAAGTACTTGGAATGAGCTGGCTTCTCTTCTTAAGAAAGTATGGTTTTGGCGCCATTTTAGCAGACGATATGGGACTAGGAAAAACAGTTCAGCTTATTTCTTATTTATTAAAAGTGAAAGAAATAGAAGCGGAACTAACGACTCCTGCTCTTATCATTTGTCCTACTTCTGTCCTCGGCAACTGGCAAAAAGAGTTAGAGCGATTCGCACCTGATTTAAATGTATATCTCCATTATGGAGCTAATCGCTTAAAGGATGAGGCCTTTTCTAAAAGAGCACACGAATCAGATGTAGTCTTAACCTCTTATGGATTAACACATATCGATAAGCAAAACTTCGAAGAGCTCACATGGAGTACCATTGCAATTGATGAAGCACAAAATATCAAGAATGCGCAGACAAAGCAATCAAGAGCTGTGAGAAAATTAAAGGGAGCACATTATATTGCACTCTCTGGAACACCGATGGAAAATCGTCTCAATGAGCTTTGGTCTATTTTTGATTTTACCAATCACGGTTATTTAGGTAGTCTCGGACAATTTCAAAAGCGCTTTGTCATTCCGATTGAAAAGGAAAATAAAACCGAACAAATCCAGCAATTGCAGACACTTATTCGTCCATTCTTGTTAAGAAGAACGAAAAAGGATGAAGAGGTTGCCTTAAATCTCCCTGATAAACTGGAGCAAAAGGAATATTGTCCTTTAACAACGGAGCAGGCTGCCTTATATGAACAATTAGTTACCGATACATTTGTCCAAATTGAGCAGCTCTCTGGATTTGAGCGGAAAGGCCTTGTCTTGCAGATGTTAAGCAAATTGAAGCAGCTCTGCAATCATCCTGCCCTTTATTTAAAAGAGCAAGCACCTACTAGCCTAATTGATCGATCAGTAAAAATGGAGAAATTGGCAGAACTGACCGATACCATTTTAGAGAGAGGTGAAAGCTGCCTTATTTTCACACAATATATTGAAATGGGACATATGATTCAGGAAATGATGAAGAAAAAGTTCAGCATCGATGTTCCATTCTTAAATGGTAGTATGTCCAAGCAACAACGTGATCGCTTAATTGAGCAATTTCAAGTTGGAGAATTTCCGATTTTCCTCCTTTCCTTAAAAGCTGGGGGAACAGGATTAAATTTAACAGCTGCCAACCATGTTATTCATTATGATCGCTGGTGGAATCCTGCTGTAGAAAATCAGGCGACAGATCGCGCATACCGCATTGGCCAGACTCGTTTTGTTCATGTTCATAAGCTTATTTGTACAGGAACATTAGAGGAAAAAATTGATGCGATGCTGGAAAAGAAACAATCACTAAATGACCAAATTATCCAAAACGAAAATTGGATGACAGAGTTAACAACAGATGAATTAAAGGATTTGGTGTCATTGAATGAAAACCCAGCAGACTTATAGGGTGCAAGCAGAGCACAACCAAATGGATAATGACAGAAGACATGAATAAAAACCCCACCAAGGATACAATTTACTCGGTATCCTTGGTGGGGTTTATCTTTGATTGAACTATTTATGTCCCAACCCGTTACTCGTCTTCTTTTATAGATCTGTTTGTTTATTTATCCTCTGGAACTTTAATATCTTTTCGTTTTTCTTGTTTAGTCATCTTATAGAAATAAACAGTTTTCGTTGTTTTATGGCCAGCTAAATCGGTTGCTGTGAATTCAAATTCATTTAAGCCATTTTCTAAGTCTAATTCCACTTTCTTGACTGTTTTTTCTAGACTTCTCATAGCATACGGCTCTTTAAATGTCTGATAATAAAGCTCACTCCCATTTAGAGCTAATTGAATATCATCAAAATTATCCTTTACTGTTACATGCACAGTTGGATTTTTGCCATTGCTATTTACAATTCGATTGCCAGAAAGCCCTTTGAAAGAGATGACGGGCGCCTCTGCATCAACGATAAAGCTTCGTTTAAAGACTGCTGTATTATCAGCACTGTCTGTTGCTTTGATTTCAACAGAATGCACGCCATTTTCATAAGGAATAACTGTATTAAAGGTATATTCCTCTTTCTCCTCATTATAATCAGCATCTACTTTTTGTCCGCCAATCGTAAATTCTTTAAGGTCCGAATCATCCTTGATTGTTCCACTAAACGCTACTTCCTTTTCTCCATACACCTCTAAAGCTTCTGGAGTCGTTAAAGAGATTACAGGAATTGTTGTATCCTTCTTCTCTTCTTCTGCAACCACATTTGCTTCCTGTTTATTGCCAGCATAATCATATGCAACAACTGTTACAGATGTACCTGTTTTTACTTCATTCGGCAAAGTAAATTCAGTTGTTTCACCGCTGACTGGAGTAGTTACAACCGATTTTCCATCTACTAAAATATCTAAATAAGAGATGCCAGAGCCATTTTCATCATCAGATGCAGCAATTTCCAATACTTTATTACCTTCTGCTAAATCCACTTCAACTGTTGGACTTACTGTATCAACAATAACTGGAATATCTACTATCTGTGGCTTTGCACCTTTATAGTCAAGAGTTGCACTAACGCGGTAGAAATATTGCCCTTCCACTAGCTTTCCATTCACTTTTCCATCCCAAGCCCAATTGGAATCAAGAACATATTTTGTTCCTTTGCCGCCATCATAGAAATTCTTTCTAATTTCCTCTTGTGTACGTAATGTTCTTACGGTTTTTCCCTTACTATCAACAATGGAGAATTGAACTTTCTTTGCATTTCTTAAAAATGATAGAATCGGAATAATTTCTTCTTGGACTCCATCATTATTTGGAGAAATAGCAATTCCTTCTTTTGTAAACTTACTTGTAATCGGATCATATCCAAGGTATAGGAAGTCTTCTCCTTCTTTTGTCACCGCTCCAGCCATACCATAGAAAGACGTTTCATCATATTTCATCCCATCTAAAATTGGGGCTTTGTTCCAGTCACCTTTAAAGCCAACATATGGCACGGTTAATGTTGCATTTTTTTCCTGTGGATCTGTTAATGTTACATACCCTTCCACAAAATAGCCGTTTTCAAATACGCGATCAATCGCTACAGGCGTTTCCCAACTGCCTGTTTGAGAAGGATCAATTACTTTTGCATTTGTTAAATCAACAGATACTTTAATTTTTTTGCTTTTATTGGCAGGAATGCTGATCGTTGTTTCATCCTTATCATTTACTTTTATCTTTGCATCCAAAATCTTCTGTGCTTCTAATAGGTCAGCAGTATAGCCTAGCTCTCCGTAAGCCGCAAAGTCTGTTTGAATATTTGCAGCCACATCATACTTAACCTTCTTATCACTATAATTTTTCGCTTCTAGAGTAAAAGTAAAGGTGTTTCCTACTTCTTTTAAGGCTACTTTCCCTTCTTTCGTCTTCTTCTCCGTTACAATTACAGGTGATTGTAACGCTGCATGCAGCTGCATTAATCCAGCTCCTTGACGGCGTGGAGAATATGGTACTTCCCAGTCAAATGCACTGTTTACTGTTCCAATATCTGTCACCGGTTTAGCAGTGTTCATTAAAAGATTTTTGGCAATGTTTACTCGATCAAAGCCTGATACATCGAATTCATTATCTACACGTTCTAATACGAGGGCAGAACCTCCTGAAACATGTGGGGCTGCCATCGACGTTCCACTCTTCATCCCATATTGATTATTTTCTAAAGTAGAATAGATTTGGCCGCCTGGCGCTGTGATTTCTGGTTTAAAATCTAAGTTATTCGTTAGGCCCCATGAGGAAAAGCTACTCATTTTTCCTGCTTCTGGATTAGCGGAAGTTATTTTTTTGCCATCAAATGTAATCGAGATATTTTCACCACTTTGAAGAGCTGCTGCTAATTTATCCCCATCTGTTTTTAATAAGAATAGTTGAGGAATCTTAATGCTTGCATCTGTTGCCATGCTAACAAAGCCATCTGTATTATTATAAATAATTACACCAGCTGCCCCTGCCTTCTGTGCATTGATTGCTTTATCCACGAAGCCGATTTCGCCTCTTTGGATGAGCGCATAGTTATCCTTCACATCAACTGCGGCTAATTCCTCTGGTGTTCCTAATCCAGCATAAACAATTTTAAATGTTTTTTCCGCAACTGAATTCGGATGAACACTGCTTGCTGACAGGAATCCAGCTTGTTCCGTTTGACCATCATATTGATAGGAAAGTGCATCAATATCTATAAAACTATTTTCAATAGATGCAACTTGTAAACTATCATAGGCGACACCTGGTGAACCAGATACGCCAATATCAGGATTAGAGCTAGATGGATTGGCAAAGCCATTTCCAAAGTGGGCGGAGTTTCCAGCCGAAATAGACATCATTATTCCATTTTCCACAGCACGCTCTACAGCTTGCTGCTCTGGTGCATCAGCCGCAACAAAGCCTGCTGGAGATCCTAAACTCATGTTAAGGACATCTGCACCTAATACGATCGCATCATCAATAGCTTTAATATAAATATCTCCCCAAGTAGTAGAAACAGTTGGATCATTTCCGAAAACCTTTAAGGCTAAAAGCTGTGCCTCTGGCGCAACTCCTTTAATCCCATTATTGTCTTCATCGCCATTTGCGCCAACAGTACCTGCGACGTGCATCCCATGCATGCTTGCCCCTTCAGCGATATCTTGGATAATATCATTTTCATCCATATAGTTATATCCGTATGGAACCTTTTCGCTATAAAATTTGCCTTGCAGCCCATTTTCCTTTTTAAATTGGGCAATTTCTGCTTTGCTTAATTCCTCTTCTGTTTCATCAGAAAGCACCATGTCCTTATGATTCGGGTCAATGCCGGTATCAATTACACCAACAATCATTCCTTCCCCTTTAAAACCATAATCTCGCCAAGCATCTTGAGCTTGTACAAGTTCTTTACTATATATCATGTCTGCTTCTTCTTCTGGTCTTTCATAAGCTGTGGCAATATGTACTTTTGCTACCTCTGGAAGTTCTTCGATTTTTTCAATATCCCCGTACTTCATTTCTCCACTAAAACCATTAAAAATAGTGGTGAAATTCTCTAATTCCTTAAATTTTACTTTTTTTGCTTTTACTTTTTCTTTTACTGTTTTCTGCTCTGCTAACTTCTCACTCTTTAATTTTTCTTTTGTTGATTTAGGCAATTCTTTTACTTGCTTTGCCTGTGCTTGAGCATATTGCACCGTCGGCTCCGTGTTCATCTCTACCACTACCCGGACCGTATCGGTTTTTTTATAAGCAGTCTCTAGCTCATCCGCCTTTATGGTTTGGATATTTTGCTTGTTTTCTTCTCCTTTTTTACTTATTTCCTTATCAGGTACAGTTGCTGCCAATACACTATTGGAAAATAGCATAAAGAGCATAATAACTAGAAAAAATACTTTTCTAAGTTTCACGTTAAAACTCCCCTCTAATCCTTCTTTATTTTCGGAATATATCGAACTATATAAAAATATCATAATATTCTTATATTTTTTAAGGGACGAAAGTACTGTCTCTTGCTTGATATGCTAGTAATTTAGTCAGTTAATATCGCATTTTTAATCTTTTTTCGGCAAGAGTTGACGTTATTCTGCTTTTCTGCCAATTTCAGGATATAATCACCTTATAGAAAATAGTGGTACAGCTGTAATAGAAGCTACTTTTAAGAAGGAAATGTTAGCAAAATGATAAAACACTTTCATTTCAGAAAGAATGGTCGAATAAATAGTGAACAATATTGAACAAACTTTTATTAATATAATTTTTAAAGAGATTCTTTTCAGATGGAGCAGGGAAAACATTTTTGTACTATACGAAATAAAATTATATTCACTTATTTTTCAATCAGAGCATTCGAGAGCTTAGATAATTCATGAAGGTAAGGTATAATAAAAGAAATGAAGAATTTGCCTGGGGAGGGATTATTGTGAAAACGTTTAAATTAATTTCCTTACAGATCCTGACGAAGGAAAAGCTAATACCGATTAAATTGATTGATGGATTGATTATAAATAAAGAAGATGATTTTAATCATTGGCTAATTGAAGTTTATACAGAATTAGCTGCTATTGCTTTTCTTGATGAAGCATTTCAGAAGAAGGAAGAGTTGCTTGTTCAAGCTGTTATTTCAAAAAAAGAAAATGATCCCGCTCCTTTTGAAGTAACCATTCTTTCTATCCAAAATTTTGGCGATAAAGCAAGCATTCTATTAGAAGGAACATTAAAAAGAGACAGAAAAGACTATGCAGAGCTATTGCTCCAATATCTAATCGAAGAAGGCTATGAAGGGAAAAAGCTATCGAATAAATTTACTGAGCTGATGCAAAGTAAACCACAAACGTTTTTGGAGAAGAAGTTGTAGGTTATAGAATAGACGAATCTCAAGGTCCAAAATAACCTTGAGATTCTGAACAAATAGACTTTTTATCGATCTAAATCGTCTTTGTCATTCATATCATCTTTATCTTCGATCATGTCTTCACCAGGATCATTATCATCCTTTGTTGGATCTAGATCATCATCTCTATTTTCATCTGGTACATCTGATTCGTTGTCATTATCCAAATCAGTACCTCTGTCTGGAACAACGTCATTCGTATCTAGATCTTTATCTTCGACTGTGGTATCATCATCCGGTGGAGGACTTTGATTATCATCATTGTTACCACAAGCAGTTAACAGCATAGCAGATAATGCTGAAACTCCTAATAACTTCATCCATTTAGTCATTCGTTATACCCCTTTTCTTGATAAGTATCATTCATGACCAATTATTTGGTCAGTTATTAGGTTATCCAAGAAAAGAAAATTATTACGCCTTAATATTCAATTCCAATAATAAACAATGTTTGAATGAAAAAAAGAAGAAGCTCCTCGTTATACAGACACCTCTTCTTTCTACCTTTTTATGCTTCTTTCTTATCTCCAAGAGCAAACATAATTTCTGCTTCACATGCAATTTCTCCGTCAACAGTGGCTACACATTTTCCCTTTCCAAAGTTGCCACGTAATCTCGTCATTTCTACTTCTAATCGCAGCTGATCCCCTGGAAACACTTGCTTTTTAAAGCGACAGTTATCCACTCCAGCAAAGAAAGCTAATCTTCCTTTATTCTCTTCCTTGATCAACATGGCAACCGCTCCTACTTGTGCTAAAGCTTCTACAATTAATACACCTGGCATAACTGGGTATTCAGGGAAATGACCATTAAAATATTCTTCATTTGCCGATACATTTTTGATTCCTACAGCTTTTTTACCTTCTTCCACTTCTAAAATTCTATCTACTAATAAAAATGGATATCGATGCGGAATAATTTCTTTAATTTGATTAATATCTAACATTTTGTGACCTCCTACTAATATGTGGTTATATTATATTGTACTAAAAAAAGCTATAAAAAAGGAAGGGATATCCCTTCCTTTTTTAAGATGTTTTTCAAAATAGTTATTTTATCTAACATCCTGAACAGTTATTACATTAACTTGATCATTCCAGCACATCACCAAAAAAGGAATCTGTAATTATTTTTACAAATTCCTCTCTTAATTACTCTTCATTTATTAAATTGACAATATGCGTCCAGGTTTCTTTTTTAAAGGTATCCGTTGCTTTTCCGTTTCCCATAACACTATAACCGACAACGGCTCCAGCTAGAACACTTACAGCCAGTACTAAAAGAATGACAACAATACGTAGCCATATAGGAAACAGACGAACTCTAATCTTCTGCTTAGGAGAAGTTTTCTCTTCTGGATTATTCTTCTCTTTTTGATCTTCTTTAACCTGTTCTCTTGTCTTAACCATTTCTTGACTACTGCTATTTAATGCCATCACTTTTCTCCTTTTTAACGTATTCCATTCACTAATCCCATCATCTGATCTGCTAAAGAGATGGATCTGGACTGAAATTGATAGGAGCGCTGTGTAGCAATCAGATTGACCATTTCTTTGCTTATATCCACATTAGATTGTTCTAATGCATTCTGTTTCATTGCGATTTCATTTCTTCTGCCGCCATTCAAATCAACCATCACTTGATTTTCATCAGCAGTGTCAGAGAGTCGATATAAGTTCTCCCCTGTTTTTTCAAGGCTTTGTGGATTATTAGCATACGATATGCCAAGATTAAAGGTTTCCTGACCGCCATTATCCAATTTAACTGTTAAAGATCCGGTTGGTGAAAAAGCATATTCTTTAACATTATTATTTAATAAAATTGGGTTATTATTCTCATCAAGGATAGCATGGCCTTCTTTCGTAACCAGCATGTTCTCATTATTAGATACAGGTGATAAATACATCGCTCCATCTCTCGTATAACGCATTTCGGAAGTTCCTCCGTCTTGCACCAATACTCTGTATAATTGTCCTTCTTTCGTCAGTGCTGTATCTAAAACGCGATCAGTTGCTTTAATCGTTCCTTGTGTCATCACTAATTGTGTTTGAGCCATTTTAGCGCCTACGCCTTGCCTAATTCCGTTTGGCGTCTGACGATTGACTTCTTGTGTTTCATCCTTTTGATTATTAAATTGCTGATAAAGCATATCTGTAAACGTCCCATTTTGTCTTTTATAGCCTGTAGTATCTACATTAGCCATATTATTACTAATAAGATCCATTTGCTTTTGCAGCTGTGTTAAAGTATTACTAGCCGTTATCATCGTTCTATTCATAGCGATTCCCCCCTTTACTACTATCTAAATCATTCTTATAGCTTACCAATTTCATTTGCGGCTTGATCCATACTCTTATCATAAGCCTGCAATATTTTCTGATTAGCTTCAAATGCTCGATAAGCAGTCATCATATCTGTCATTGTCTGCGCTGTATCAACATTAGAATTCTCTAAAAAGCCTTGATTGATTTGAAAGGTAACTTGGTTATTTGCATATGCACTTTGTAAAGTGGCTCCATCTTGTGCTCGATACAAACCATCACCCTCTTTTACGAGTTGTTCTGGTGAATCTGTATAACTTATTCCAAGACGATACGCTTCTCCATTACTGCTTGTAAGCACTCCATCAGATGTAACAGAAAAATCCGTGCTTGTAAGCTGAATTCGTTCGTTATTTTCATCTAAAACGTAAGCACCACTAGAAGTAGTTAAATACCCTTGGCCATCTAATGTAAAATTTCCGTTTCTTGAATAGGCAACTCCATTATCATTTTGTACTGTAAAAAATAATCCGCCGCCAGCATTCGTTCCATTCCCTGGAACATTCGCGTTTAAGATCGCTAAATCTGTCTTTAATCCTGTTTGATTAAGATCACCCTGAGTAAACTTCGGTATTGCTTCTTGCATATAGACTCCTGTTGCTAAATAGCCTACTTGCTGCTTTTCTATCGCACCAACCGCATTTTTCCTAACACTTTGCTGTAATAATTCAGGAAAAGCTCTCATGGATGATTTGTCTGCCTTAAAACCCGGTGTCGTACTATTGGCCATATTATTAGAAAGCATTTCGGTTTTGCGTTGCTGAGCAAACATACCAGAAGCTGCTGTATAGAACCCTTTAAACATAACTGTCTCCTATCTATACAAAGATTTCGATTCAAGCATATATATTCTATTATAAAAAAAATATCAAAAGATTACATTAAATTTTGTTGAAAAAAGTCTAAAAATGTTCATTATATTTATCATTTATTATATCGGCTATTCATAAGAACAATCTACTGGAAGATAAAGGAGGAAGAATCTTATCGCCACTGAGAAAAACAGAAATGGCAAAATAAAAAATCGGAAAAAGAAAAAGAAATTTTTCCATTCCGATTTTTTATGTTTAAGACTTATTCAAACGGGTATGAAATAAATAGATTTCATTTTCCTATGCATAAACAAGTATTTTTCACTTGTTTATGCACCCCCCATTTTTTAGCCTAATTTTCTTTTGGGAAGACGATCAATATTATCTAACATTATTCCTGTCCCGATTGCTACACAATCCATTGGATTTTCAGCTACTAATACGGGAACCTTCAACTCATCCGCTAATAGTAAGTCAATCCCGTGCAGCAATGCTCCACCACCAGTTAAGATAACTCCACGATCAATGATATCAGCAGAAAGCTCAGGCGGTGTTCTTTCTAAGACACTTTTAGCAGCTTGTACAATAATAGATACGGACTCTCTTAATGCTTGCTCAATTTCCTCTGAATGTACCGTAATGGTTCTTGGAAGACCAGAAACCATGTCACGACCGCGAATATCCATTTCTTCTTTTCGAGAACCTGGAAAAACAGTTCCAATATTAATTTTTATATTCTCTGCCGTCCGTTCTCCAATTAACAGCTTATATCTTCGTTTAATATATTGTAGAATTTCATTATCAAATTTATCTCCAGCCATTTTAATACTAGAAGAAGTAACGATATCACCCATTGATAACACTGCTACATCTGTAGTACCGCCACCAATATCAACAACCATATTTCCACTTGGTTGGAAAATATCCATTCCTGCACCGATCGCTGCAACCTTTGGTTCTTCTTCTAAATAGATTTTCTTTCCACCGCTCTTTTCCGCTGCTTCTTTAATTGCTTTTTGTTCCACACTAGTAATATTTGTAGGACAACAAATAAGAATTCTTGGCTTTGAAAGAAATCCTTTTACGTTCAATTTATTAATGAAATGCTTTAGCATCGCTTCTGTTACATCAAAATCAGCGATAACACCGTCCTTTAATGGGCGAATAGCAACAATATTTCCTGGCGTACGTCCGACCATACGACGAGCTTCTTCTCCTACCGCTAATACTCTGCCTGTATTGCGATCTAATGCCACAACAGAAGGCTCATTTAATACAATCCCTTTTCCTTTTACATGAATGAGAACATTTGCTGTTCCTAAATCGATACCAATATCTCTAGCAAACATTATATATGCTCCTCCTTCGCCTTTAGCTTTTCCATTTTTTTCGTTTGTTCATTTTATAATTTCATTTTCCTTATAGAGACAAAGAGCTGGCTTCCACACTATATGTAACGACATCCTCATATTTAAGTTTCATTAAATGTAGTTAAATGAAAAACATTCCTAAGAATACCTTTCATTCACACAGTTATAGCACCTTTTTAAATGCCACTAAATATTTACATCGCTTAAATATGTCTTTCTTATCGCTCTATATTAAATCAACCATTTTCATTCTTTTGTAAAGTGAATTATGTATGTTTTCAGGTTAAAATTTGTATGTTTTTTTCTCTATCTATTTAAACCACTCTAATTTTTTATTTTATCATAAGATAACGAAATAAGTAACTTTTTGTAAAAAAAATGAGTTTTTTTTCACAAAATAATCCTCTTTTTTTCAAAAAAGAAAAAGGACATTGCTTCCAAGGTCCTTAAAGCTATTATGTACCCTTTATCAGCATTCCAAAATGAGTTGCTTTTTATACTCATTCTTTTTCTCTATCGATGGAGGCACCTCCACCGATAGACTGTTGAAACTCCATTTTTCTAAACTTCCCTTTCTGTTTTAAATATTTCCAGGGTAACTTCCTATCGATACTTTTTCTATATAATTAATGTCGTCATAATAAAGAATTACCCTGGAATTTCTTACTGTACAGTTTCCCCTTCAAGCTCTTCCTTTTTATACTTCATTTTTGTTGCTTCCCCACCGCGTAGATGTCGAATAGATTTATGATAATCAAGGATCTCTTTCACTTCATTTGCTAAATCTGGGTTAATTTCAGGAAGTCTTTCTGTTAAATCTTTATGGACTGTACTTTTGGATACGCCAAACTCCTTCGCTATTACGCGAACCGTTTTTCTCGTCTCCACGATATACTTTCCAATCTTGATAGTTCTCTCTTTGATGTAATCGTGCACACCACTCGCCCTCCCTAAATTGGATGTGAGAAGTGTGAAATGAGACTCGCTTTTCGCTTCATCGAAATTCTTCATCCCGCACGTTTCCTTTCCTGCATAATACTTTTCTTCATGCGGCAGAAAGTTAAAACCTTTCTGTTGTTATAGGGATTAAACATGTCCTCAACTACATATCCACTGTCTTCAAACGACCCCTCACTCCAAACTTCCGCTTTGTAAGGTTTGTAACATTTTATTAGCTTGGGTAAGACTTTATGCAGAAAAATATGAATAGGGACAAGGTTTATCTGTTTTTTTCTATATTTACTTGTTTTTTTTGAATTAAATGGCTAAGTCTTATGTGAAACAATTGATAGGAATTATATTTTGCAAAGAGGAAATTGCTGATGTACGGTTTTACATCTGTTATTTTTGGTGAAATATCTATCGTTTTCACTGTTTGGAGGTTAAATATTTCCCGAGAAATTTGTCATTTTCCGCTCGTAAGTGACAATTTTTCATTTGCGTCTCTAACTTATAGTTAAATTATACTAATACTTTTTGCTTATTAATATTTTGAGTCATTATTTTTCTTGCCTTTAGTGGACTATTCGTGGACATAAATAGAGATGTCTAGATGAGAATTTTTTCTATTTACTTATTATTTTCGACATTTCCCATCCATAAAATACTTCTTTCGAGAATACATAAAGGTTGCCATAAAGCAGCTATCACTCGCATAATATTATTTTATGCTTTGTAAAAACTACTTATAGCAACCTCTAGTTATTAAGCGTTCGGATCTGTGGATGTAGATCCTTCTGAATCTTCATCCTGATTAGCGTTTGTTCCATTTTTTAAATTGTTATCTGTCGGCATTTCTTCATCGGAATTGCTTGATTCTTCTACTGCTGATCCGTTTTCAGAAGTAGCACCAGAAGTATCATCACTTTGTAAAGCACTTAACGGTTTACCAAAATAATCAATAGGGTTCACAGCTACATTATCTTTTCTTACTTCAAAGTGTACATGAACACCTGCTTCTTGATTCAACTTACTTTTTCCAGCAGTTGCTAATGGTTGGCCTTTCTTGACTTCAGCGCCTTCTTCCACTTGGAAATCCTTCACAGATTGATAATATGTTTTAATCCCATTGTCATGATCAATTTCAATTGTATTCCCTAATAGAGAATCCTCCGCAACTTTTGTAACGGTTCCACTTAGAGCAGCTACTACTTCAAATTCGCTGTCATCTTCCATTTTCAAATCAATACCTGTGTTTGGCTGATATTGATTATTGTAGAATACTAAGGATTCAGCTTGTTTTTCTTTACTAGCCGTATTATCATAGAACTCTTTTTGTGTAATGAAAGACTCTTCATCAACTACTGGCCATGCAAAGTTCTCAAATTCTTTTGCAACTGGTTCTGCAGGTTCATCTGTTTGTTTTGTTGGCATATCAGCGTTATCATATTTATACTTATCTGTTTCTGATGCGCTATTTTGATACCAAAGGACACCTGTTAGAATAATAGCTGCACTTGCGATATAAATGGCTGGAAATGCCCAACGCTTTTTAAAAAAGCTTTTTACTTTTGACTTTGGAGAAGTACGTTTGTTTTCTTCCTCTCTCATTTTATCATCACCTCAGCAATCATTCTGAACAGATAATGATAAATATATACCTACATGCTAAAAAAATTTTTTGGACTTATTTTTCGACAAAGTTCTAGAGTTTATACATAGAAACGAAAATTTTAATTATTAGCTGAATGAAGAACGCAAAAAAGCAAGCCTTCTTGAAGAAGACTTGCTTTTTAAAGTGGGGAAGTTATGGGATTGAGCTGTAAGATGAATCTGTAATTAATGCTTTGGCTGATTCTCCAGCTACTTTGGCTGATTTCTCCGCTGCTTTGGCTGATTCCTCCCTCGCTTTGGCTGATTTCTCCGCCGCTTTGGCTGATTTCTCCGCTGCTTTGGCTGATTCTCCCACTGCTTTGGCTGATTTCCTTATTTCTGGGCTGTATATTTCGCTAGCATATCATCAGATGCTGTTACATCTACCCCTTTATAATAGTATTTTACGATTTCTTCGTAGTTTTTCCCATTTGCGGCCATTCCGTTTGCCCCATATTGGCTCATGCCGACACCGTGACCGTATCCTTTTGTAGTAATATAAACGGTATTTCCCTTTCGTTCCATTGTAAAGTCCGTTGATTTTAATTTTAACTTTTCTCTAATGTCTGTTCCTGATATTTTTTTTCCATTAATCTTGGCACTTGCAATTCGTTTTCCTTTTGTATATTTAACGTCTTCTAATACCTCCCTATCGGCTGTCAGCGTAACGCCTAAGCTCTTCTCCAAGTCCTTTACTGGTATGGTCACTTCCCCTTTGAATTTCGGCGAATTGACATCCCAGGGGCTTTTCACGCTTTGTAAATAGGAGATCGAATTAGCCCAGACATCATCTGAATTTTCCGTGTATCCGTTGCTTGTAGAAAAAAAGGTGGCATCAATAGGAGTACCCTCATACGTTAAAATTTGCCCTTTTGTAGCCGCTACAGCCTCTTCTATCTTAGCCATATTCTTTTTCCAGTCCAACCCATCGTTTTCCCAAATTTTCTTTAATTCATCGCGATTATTATACACTTGATAGTTAATTGTATCGCCAACTAAAGCTCCCTCTGGCAGATTTGTTTTCTCTTGATTCATCATTCTTTTTACAATATATGTTCTAGCTGTTAAGGCTTGTGCTTTTAATGCTTCTTTTTCAAATTTCGCTGGCATTTCTGATGCAACAACTCCAACTACATATTCTTCTAAGTCTAATGTCTCTACTTCTTGTTTATTTTCACGATATACAGCTACTTCAATAGCAGGCTCTGGCTTTTCTGCAGGTGGTATATGACTCTTTACCTCTTCCTTTTTATCCTGAATAGAGGGGAGAACAAGGATGGTAGGAACAAGTAAAGTAATAACAAACAGAATGACTCCTAGTACGATGAAAGGTTTGATTTTAATCATGAATAAAGCCTCCATAAGATAGAAATAAGACCTTCTTAACTGTCTCTAAAACATTCTTATGGGAATGGACAAGCTTTTATTCCTTCTTTTTTCTAGAGAAATACCCTTAATTTATGGTTCTAAATATTTCGGTTTTGCATACTATTTTAGCAATCCTGTTATTTAAACATCTTCTGCATTTCCCTCTATTATATAACAGCCCTTTAATAAAATTATGGCACATACCTAAACACATTTTGAGCCTTCATTGAACTTCTAAAATATTTTTCATATTATGTATAATTTTGCCCATAAAAAAACAAACTTTATCTATCGGAATGAAATCGATAAATAAAGTTTGCTTAATATATTATGCATTTAAATCTGCAACATAGCTTGCTGTTAACGTTAATTCACTTTCTTCAGTAATTCTTTCAATATCAGCGCCTAATGCAGCTAATTTTTCGTGGAAATTAACATAGCCACGATCTAAATGCTTAAGCTCTGTAACGCGTGTAATACCGTCTGCAACAAGTCCAGACAATATTAAGGCAGCTGCAGCACGTAAATCAGTAGCAGCTACTTCTGCGCCTTGAAGATTAGTTGGTCCATTCATAACAACAGAACGACCTTCAATTTTCACGTCGCCATTCATACGTCTAAATTCTTCTACATGCATAAAACGGTTTTCAAAAACAGTTTCTGTAATCATACTAGTTCCCTTTGCACGAAGAAGTAATGCCATCATTTGAGATTGCATATCTGTTGGAAATCCTGGATGAGGCATTGTTTTGATATCTACAGCTTTTAAATTTTCTGCACTAATCACACGGATACCGTCTTCTTCTTCTTTGAAAACAACACCCATTTCTTCCATTTTGGCAATCAAGGATGATAAATGTTCTGGAACAGCACCCTGTACAAGGACATTTCCATTCGTAATAGCAGCAGCAATTAAGAATGTGCCTGCTTCAATTCTATCCGGAATAATCGTATGTTCTGTGCCATGCAGTACTTCTACACCTTCAATACGAATAGTTCCTGTACCTGCACCTCTTACTGTTGCGCCCATTTTATTTAGGAAGTTTGCTAAGTCGACAATTTCAGGTTCTTTTGCCACGTTTTCAATAATAGTCGTACCTTCTGCTAAAGAAGCAGCCATCATGATATTTTCCGTAGCACCAACACTTGGGAAATCAAGATAGATTTTCGCACCTTTTAAACGTCCATCTACGGAAGCTTCAATAAATCCATTTCCAACCTGAACCTTTGCTCCCATTGCTTCAAAACCTTTTAGATGTTGGTCAATTGGTCTTGAACCAATTGCACAGCCACCAGGTAATGCTACTCTTGCATGACCATTTCTTGCTAACAAAGAACCCATTACTAAAACAGATGCGCGCATTTTTCTTACGTACTCAAATGGCGCTTCTACGCTTAAATCGCTTGATGCATCTACAGTTACTTCTCCGTTTTCAAAATGTACTTCTGCATTTAAATATCGCAATACTTCATTAATCGTATATACATCTGAAAGAGTCGGAACTGATTTAATTATACTTTTTCCATCACTTGCTAATAATGTAGCGGCGATCACAGGCAAAACGGCATTTTTTGCGCCTTCTACTTTAACCGTTCCATTCAACCTTTTTCCGCCGCGGACGATGATTTTATCCAAAGTCTATTCCCCTCCGCGTCCAATATCTCTATATTAATATTCAATCGTTATGATGGGTGTGCCAACTACGAAGGTAGTTTTTCCTCCCATATCTTGTGTTCTTAGTCCTATTTGTACATTCATTTCCTTTTCGCTATTATCAATTCGTTCTTCAAATAACGGCGTATATGCGGAGGTGGATATAAAATCATCCTCTTCCAACGCCTCTACTTTTTTTGCCTGAAATGCATCTAGCAAATGGTTAACTTTATAAGGCAAAGTCTCATTCATCTTATCACTGAATTCGCCTTTAATACAAGAGAAAATTGTTGGTTTTCCTCGAAATATGTCAGAAATTTTTTTATTAATTTCCATATCTAACCTTTTCATTTCTTTGTCCGCTAACTTCTTTCCTCTCACCTCATACATAATATATGATTGGACGTTATCAGTTGTTAAAGAAGTGGTTAAGATTATACTTTCTTCTGTTTGGCCACTGGATTTCAAGACCATCTTTGCTTGCCAGCTCTGATGATTTTTCGTTTCCACCCAATCACCATTTGGGAAAACTGTTTTTAACTCCGACTGATATGCTTTTGCATCTTCAATGCTTGTAACATTTTCCAGTCTTTCTCTTGCATGCAGAGACCATTCATTAATCGTTACATTTTCTTGTTTTTGTAAAATTTCATTTATAGTTATTAAGTCAGACTTCGTTCTCGCGATAGTGATGTTATTCCCAATTGTAAGACAAGCCAAACCAATTAATATTGTTATTATAATTAACGTTTTATTTATTTTCATTGTTATTCCTCCCCCATACTACCATTGTTTCCAAGGAGAAGAATTGCATACTAATGATTAATCGTCACTTTTTGACATGAATAAAACGTTAATCAATGAACAAACTATTTAAGCACACAAAATGAATTTTACTTAAAAAACGAACGAATGAAAACATGTATGAAGACCTATCTTTGTAATTAATTATTTCTTATTTTGGTAATTACTTCAATATTAATGGTAATTGTTGAGACCAAACTAAATAGTCGAGTAAAAAATTACTGACAATCGATCCCATTATAATGGCTAATAATACATATAATACTCGTGCTTGAAAAACTCTGTTTTTACGAAGGAATTTCTCAAAATTTAGTGACTGTAATGCCCACCACGAAAGAGCGATAAAAACGATATGTATCAAAATACTCAGTAATGCCTGTTGTCCAAAAGCTTCTACCATTTTTTCCTCCCATCTATCCCTTCTGTTTCAACTATTATTTGACGTATTGACTTATAAAAAGGTTTCACTTTGTGTTATTATTTTTTTATTTTTTTCATCTTAAAAAACGTAAACATTCATCCAGAGTGGGTTTCTCTACTCCCCGCTGACTGTTTGTTGCATTTTTATGCCCAATCCGGAGTGTTAGCTTTACTCTTAGTGTCACTTATTTAACTGCCCAATAATTTTTAAAATAATAGGACATCTACTTTACCGCTCTATATCTTTCCTTTAGATCTAACCCACTAAAAAAAGTCCCCTTAGGGACTTTTTTAGTATTTTTTCTCAACAATGGATATACGATTCATTGCACGTTGAAGAGCAAGTTCTGCACGTCTAAAGTCCACATGTTCTGATTTTTGAGCATGTAATCTTTGTTCAGCGCGCTCCTTAGCACGTAAGGCACGATCATAATCAATTTCTTCCGCTAATTCAGCAGATTGAGCAAGTACTGTCACCTGATCTGGGCGAACTTCTAATATTCCACCATTCACCGCTATATATTCAGAATCTGAACCATTTTTCAAATGAACAGCTCCTATTTTAAGTGGAGCAACCATTGGAATATGGCCTGCTAAAATTCCAAGTTCTCCACTTTCTGCTTTTGCGATCACCATTTCTACATCTGATTCATGCACCGGGCCATCAGGAGTTACTACATTGACTTTAATCGTCTTCATTACTACCCCTCCTGATTATTTTATACTTCTACACCCATAGATTTAGCTTTTTCGATTGCTTCTTCAATACGACCAACTAAACGGAATGCATCTTCTGGAAGGTGATCATATTTACCATCAAGAATATCTTTAAATCCTTTTACCGTTTCTTTTACAGGTACGTAAGAACCTTTTTGACCTGTAAATTGTTCTGCAACGTGGAAGTTTTGAGATAAGAAGAATTGAATTCTTCTTGCACGGTGAACAACTAATTTATCTTCATCGCTTAGCTCATCCATTCCTAAGATACTGATGATATCTTGAAGCTCTCTATAACGCTGTAGTGTAGATTGCACATTTCTCGCTACATTGTAATGTTCTTCCCCAACTATTTCAGGAGAAAGGGCACGAGAAGTAGAAGCAAGTGGATCTACCGCTGGGTAAATACCCATCTCTGTTAATTTACGCTCAAGGTTTGTTGTTGCATCCAAGTGAGCAAACGTTGTAGCTGGAGCTGGATCTGTGTAGTCATCCGCTGGTACATAGATTGCTTGGATAGAAGTTACAGAACCTACATTTGTTGATGTGATACGTTCTTGTAATTTACCCATTTCAGTTGCTAATGTTGGCTGGTAACCAACCGCTGATGGCATACGGCCAAGCAACGCGGAAACCTCAGAACCAGCTTGAGTAAAGCGGAAAATATTATCGATGAAGAAAAGAACATCTTGTCCTTGTTCATCACGGAAATATTCAGCCATCGTTAATCCTGTTAAGGCAACACGCATACGAGCACCTGGCGGCTCATTCATTTGTCCGAATACCATCGCTGTTTTCTTAATAACGCCTGAATCCGTCATTTCATGATAAAGGTCATTTCCTTCACGAGTACGTTCCCCAACACCAGCAAAAACAGAAATACCACCATGTTCTTGCGCGATATTGTTGATTAATTCCTGAATTAAAACTGTTTTACCTACACCGGCTCCACCAAATAGACCAATTTTCCCACCTTTAATATACGGCGCTAATAAGTCTACCACTTTAATACCAGTTTCTAAAATTTCTACTTGGGTTGATAATTGCTCAAACTTAGGAGCTTCTCTGTGAATAGAATCACGTCTTGCACTTGCTGGAATTTCTGAATCTAAATCGATTGTTTCTCCTAATACATTAAATACACGACCTAGTGTTACATCCCCAACAGGTACGGAAATAGATTTTCCAGTATCTAATACCTCTGCGCCTCTTGTAACGCCATCTGTAGAAGACATTGCAATAGCCCGAACTGTGTTATCACCTAAATGAAGGGCCACTTCAAGGGTTAATTCTATGTTAGAAGAACTATTTGGACCTTGAACAATGCGTAATGCGTTGTTAAGGTCAGGTAGACTTCCTCCATCGAACTTCACGTCAACAACTGGTCCCATAACTTGAAGAACTCGTCCTGTGCTCATTAATTTCCCTCCTAAACTTTCTTAAAGCAGGTTCTGCTAAAACATTAAGTCTAGCAGAACTTATTTATATCGTTATTCTAACGCTGCAGCTCCACCAACGATTTCCGTAATCTCTTGTGTAATCGCTGCTTGTCTTGCACGGTTATACTGTAAACTTAAATTGTCTATTAATTCTTTCGCATTATCAGTAGAATTCTTCATCGCTGTCATACGTGCAGAATGCTCACTAGCTTTACTATCAAGCAGAGCACCATAAAGTAGACTTTCTGCATACTGTGGTAATAGAACATCGAGAATTTCTTCTGCTGATGGTTCAAATTCATAGGATGTTAATGTCTTATTAGAAGCATCCATTTCCGTTAACGGAAGAACCTTCTTCTCTATCACATCCTGCTGAATAGCACTTACATAATGACTATAGTAAACATAAAGTTCATCAAAAGTACCATCATCATACATACCTACTGCTTTGCTTGTTACATCTCTAATATCTAGGAAATCTGGTAAATCAGGAATTCCCACTACATCCAAAATGACATTATGTCCTTGCTTTAATAGAAAGTCTCGACCGATTCTACCAATAACAATTATGGCATATTCATCTTTTGATTGATGACGTTCTTTAATTGTTTGATTTAGCTTTCTTAGTACGTTACTGTTGTATGCTCCTGCTAATCCACGTTCAGAAGTAATAACCAGATATCCTGTTTTTTTAACAGGGCGTGTTTGAAGCATTGGATGGCTAACACCTGAGCTGCCTAGAGCCACAGAATGTGTCACTTCTTCCATTTTAGACATATACGGAATAAATGCTTTTACATTAATAACCGCTCTATTCATTTTCGCCGAATACACCATCTGCATGGCTTTCGTAATTTGGCTAGTCTTTTTTGTTGAGTCAATACGAGCTTTTATATCACGTAAAGATGCCAAAGATTCTCACCACCAATCTATAAGTTTGCCTTCTTATTCAGAAGCTACAAACGTTTTTTTGAAGTCGTTAATTGCTGCGTTCATATCATCATCAGATGGAAGATCCTTAGTTTTAACAATATGTTCTACCACATTTGTATGATTATGATCTAACCAATTTAAGAATTCTTCTTCGAAACGTTTAATATCCACTACAGGAATATCATCTAAATGACCACGTGTAAGTGCATATAGAATTGCAACTTGTTTTTCAACTTTTAATGGCTTATTAAGATCTTGTTTCAATACTTCTACTGTACGAGCACCACGATTTAATTTATCTTGTGTCGCTTTATCTAAATCAGAGCCAAATTGAGCGAATGACTCTAGCTCACGGAATGATGCAAGGTCAAGACGTAATGTTCCAGCAACCTTTTTCATTGCTTTGATTTGGGCAGAACCACCAACACGAGAAACAGATAAACCTGCATTAATCGCTGGACGTACGCCGGAGAAAAATAGATCAGATTGTAAGAAAATTTGTCCATCTGTAATCGAAATTACGTTTGTTGGAATATAAGCAGAAACATCTCCTGCCTGTGTTTCAATAAATGGTAGAGCCGTAATTGACCCTCCACCTTTTGCATCACTCAATTTAGCGGCACGCTCAAGTAGACGTGAATGCAAGTAGAATACATCCCCTGGATATGCTTCACGACCTGGAGGACGACGAAGTAATAGGGACAGTTCACGATAAGCAGATGCTTGTTTTGTTAAATCATCATATACGATTAAAACGTGTTTACCGTTATACATAAACTCTTCACCCATTGCTACACCAGCATATGGAGCTAAGTATAGAAGTGGTGCTGGTTGAGAAGCAGATGCTGTTACAACGATTGTGTAATCTAATGCACCATTTTTACGTAATGTTTCTACAGCGTTACGTACTGTTGATTCCTTTTGTCCAATCGCAACATAAATACAAACCATATCTTGGTCTGCTTGGTTTAGAATCGTATCGATCGCTACAGATGTTTTACCTGTTTGACGGTCACCAATGATTAACTCACGTTGTCCACGACCGATCGGCACTAGTGCATCAATGGCCTTAATTCCTGTTTGAAGTGGCTCACTTACTGATTTACGATCCATTACACCAGGTGCTAAATACTCAATTGGACGAGTCTTCGTAGTGTTAATTGCACCTAGTCCATCAACTGGTTGACCAAGAGGGTTTACTACGCGTCCAATCAGCGCATCTCCTACTGGGACTTCCATGATTCTTCCGGTACGACGAACTTCATCACCTTCACGAATATCTGTATAAGGTCCAAGAATAATGATACCGACATTGCTTTCTTCTAGGTTTTGAGCTAAGCCCATTACTCCATTAGAAAATTCAACAAGCTCTCCAGCCATACAGTTATCTAGGCCATGTACACGAGCAATACCATCACCAATATTAATTACAGTACCAACTTCACTTACTTGAACTTCCGATTGGTAACTTTCAATTTGCTTTTTTATAAGAGCACTGATTTCTTCCGCTTTGATGCTCATGCGTTTCACCCCTATCTAAAGAATTACTATCCTAATAATTGTCGTTGTAGACGGTTCAGCTTCCCTTGAAGACTACCATCATATATTTGATTACCGATTCTCACCTTAATTCCGCCTAATAGGTTAGAATCAATGATATTTTCAATATTTAGCGATATTTTCCCCACTTTTGCAGCGAATGTAGCTGAAATAGCTCTTTTCTCATCCATAGTTAACGGTTTGATGGAATATACTTTTGCATCTGCAATCCCTTTTGCTTCATTAACTAGTGCAATAAATTGATCACATATACTAGTAATCATCTCTTCACGATGACGATCAATCAATAGCATTAAAAGGTTTTGTATATACTCACTCGCAGAAGCAAATGCCACTTTCACCATTTCTTTTTTCTTTTCTAATGCAATATTAGGAGATTGTAGAAATGTATGAATATCAGGTGAAGAAGTGACTAATGATCTTACTACTCGTACTTCTTCATCTAGCTGATCGATCTGTCCGTTTTCTTTGGCGATTTGGAAAAGGGCTAAAGCATAACGCTTTGCAACACCTGTATCCATCATCGTTTCTCGCCTACCTCTTGAATGTAATCATGAATTAACTTTTCTTGATCTTGTTCATTTAATTCTTTTTCAATCACTTTAGAAGCGATTAAAACAGAAAGAGAAGTGACCTGATCGCGAATTGTTGCAACAGCTTTTTCTTTTTGCTGTTCAATTTCTACTAGAGCAGAATTTTTGATTCGCTCTGCATCTTTTCTTGCATCATCAATGATTGTTTCTCTTTGAGCATCTGCTTGTTGTTTTGCTTTATCAATTAATTCTTGTGCGTCATTACGTGCTTCTTTTAATAATGCTCTTTGTTCTTCTAATAGTTTGGCAGCTTCTTGTCTGCTTTTCTCTGCATTATCTATTTCATTTGCAACAAATTCCTCACGATCCTTCATCATTTTCATTAAAGGACCCCATGCAAATTTTTTGATTGCCCACAGTAATAATAAGAAAGATAGTAATTGAACGATTACATCACCGCCCGCAAAATTCATTACGGCACCTAATACTAATCCATTTGTGAACACGCTTGATTCACTCCTTTCAGATAGTGTTTTGTATCACATACAGGAAACCTTTATTCGCTTATGGAAAAAAGGTGAATATGCTTATTTATAAAATAATAGGAACAATTTGTTAGCTATCGAAATACGCTTTTCACATGTTTTTCATGTGAATTGTTGATTTTAAATAAAGGAATGGCGAAGGTTCTTATCGAATGATCTTCGCCATAACTGGAATAATATTATTCTTATTCTATTAAAGAACCATAAATGCGATAACAACCGCCATGATAGGAATCGCCTCTACGAATGCAACCCCGATGAACATTGTTGATTGAAGCATACCTCTTGCTTCTGGCTGACGAGCAATCCCTTCTACTGTACGAGAAACGATTAATCCGTTACCTAAACCTGCACCTAGTGCTGCTAAACCAATTGCAATTGCTGCTGCTAATGAACCCATTATTAAAATCCTCCCTAAATTGTAATTATTATAAAGTTTGTCCATATTCTGAACTGGGTATATATATTAATGGTCTTGACTTACTTTATGAGCCATATAAACCATTGTTAATAAAGTGAAAATAAATGCTTGGATACTTCCGATAAAAATGGAGAATCCCTGCCATACCATTGTTAATGGGAAGGCCGCTACTGTTCCAATATAATTGGCTTTCGCTAAACCATTTACTAGTAAGTTTAGTAGTACCTCACCTGCATAAATGTTTCCGTATAAACGAAGACCCAGTGTGAGTGTGTTTGAAAATTCCTCTACTATTTTCAATGGTAATAAAAATCCTACTGGTTGGACAAACTCTTTAAAGTACCCTTTTGTACCACGCATTTTGACACCGTAGTAATGAGTTAAACCGACTACCATAATTGCCAGCGTTAACGTTACACCAGGGTCTGCAGTTGGCGATTTCCACCAAAGCTGATGGTCGACTGTAATAGCAAAAGGTAAACCTAACATATTGGAAATAAAGATATACATTAGAAGAGTGATTCCTAAAACATGAAACCTTCCTCCGTCTTTCCAATCCATGTTATTTTTAATAATATTACGGACAAAGTCCATAATCCACTCCATCAAATTTTGTCTGCCGGTCGGCTTCATTTGAAGATTCCGAGTGAGAAAAAACGCAATTAAAAAAACAATTAAACTTGATACAACAATCATCAAAACATTAGATAGGTTAAAAGTTAATCCTAAAAACACTTTGGTAGGTGCTTCATGATGCAATATTACTCACCTCTTTTCTCACCATTCTTATGTAAAATAAAATAACGCACTAAATAATCTGCCATAATGACAATATAAGCTGTCATCAATCCAATTACAACACTTATTAAGTGAACTTTTTGTGGATATTCTACGGCAATTAAGCAAACTATTACTGCTGTAGCCATTCGGGAAATGGTTCCTAAGCCATAAACCTTTCCTTGTTCTTCAATGGCTTTATCAAAGACCTTTGCTCTTCTAACCAGTAAGGTGAGATTGAATACACTGGCACTTGTCCCGACGAATAGACCAAGAAAAACAGATTGATAGGGGGTGAGCGCCCAAGCAAATGCACAAAATGATAAAAAGAAATAAAGGTATTTCTTAACCCTCATATAAATCTCAAACAATTGTTCCAATTCTCTATCCTCCTTATTTTCAGGGCATCACTCTAAACCCGCGAAAATAAAGCGAAGCAGAGAAAAAGCACATTCCTTTTGTATCATTTCGGGCATTATACCATATGTTTATCTTTCCTTTTCAACCGATAAACGAAGCGATTATATCGCTTGCCCCTTAACTCTATTAACACTATACTAGTGTTAAAATCTTGATACTCCGCGGGTGAAAACCTATTCATACCCCTTGTAAGCATACAATAGGGTATTGTCAATGTCAATGCATTTAAATACAAAAAAAAAATTCATTGCTCACCATTTAACAATCTCTTTCTTATAGCTTATTTTATTTTTAGAATTTTTTCAAGCATGTCCTCCTTCCCAGCTTTTTTGGCAAATATTTTCATTCGATATGTCCCTGCTTCTTCTACTTTTGTTAGGGCAAATTCACCTTTTAACCGACCTCTTTTTACTTCTTTTTTCCAATCTAGAAACCGGACAAATTGTAATGTATCTTCTCTAAAAAGAGCAATTCCAAATTCTTCAGCACCAGTCGGCAAATAGGTCTCATATTCATAACAGCTTTCTCCATTTTTCTTGTGAAAATCGAATCCCATAATTCTTGGATAATCTGGTTCTTCCAATACATATAAATAGGGTAATTCAATTAATTTTCCGCCTGCCCTCACTCTAATTATACCATCTTGCAGTTTCCTATTGAAAAGGTTATCATCGATATTCATTATTATTGGAATATTTTTCTTTTCTCCTGGTTTTATTGTAAAAGAAAGAGGAAGTTTCCAGCTAATCCCGCGCTTTCCTTTGGGAAAATCAAAAGATATTTTTTCCTTTCTTTTCCCTGCATTTTTAATAGTGATATACGCTTTATATTGATTCTTTTCTTTTACTAATTTATATTTTCCGAAACGAATACTACCTGGCATAATTAAAATATTGGCATCTACGGCTTGGTCAACTTGAATTCGACCCGCTCCCTGCTCATACACTTTATATGTCACATTTTGTCTATTTTTGACTGACTTTGCGGTATTCATTAAAGCCGCTTTTACTTCTTCCGGACCCCAGTCAGGATGCACTTCCAACAATAACGCACAGGCTCCAGCAACAAACGGAGCTGCCATACTTGTTCCCTGTAAAGCCATATATCCATCTGGAACTGTGCTATTTATCACAACTCCAGGCGCGAGAACATCTGGTTTAATTTCCCATGTACTTGTAACAGGTCCACGCGAGCTAAAATCTGCCAGTATATCCTTTTCCCACTTTTTTTCGATGGTTACATATATTTTCTTTTTTTGAATAGTCTTCTTTATAAATTCTCCTTCCTCCTTTGTAATTCCTGCTACTGGTATAGGGACTTCTTTTTCTAGCATTCCTTGAAATGCTCCGGGCAAGTTATTAAATATTAATACCCCGACCGCCCCAGCCTCATAGGCATTCTGCACTTTTTCAGTAAATGTCAATTCTCCTCTTTCTATTAATACTAACTTTCCTTTTGCATTCGTTAACTGCTGCTTCTTTCCTATTCCACCGCTTGCTAATGGAATAGATGCCATCCCCTTCCATTCTTTACTGTTCTCCATATTTGTTAAGGCAATTTTCTTATCATTTATGGTGAAAAAAGGAGTATGGATATTTGGCGTGGTAGCGCCAACGGAAATGGCTTTAGCTGCTGTTCCTGGAGAGCCAACTGTCCATTCGGCCGGGCCAGCGTTTCCAGCTGCTGCAACCGCAATTATCCCCTTCTTAACGACTTCATTTAAAGCCAGACTAATTGGCAAATCTGGGCCGTTCACATCACTGCCTAATGATAAATTGATAATATCAACTTTATCTCTGACAGCTCTATCGATTGCTGCTAATATTTGTTCTGTTGTTCCAGAACCACCTGGACCTAATGCTCTATAGGCATAAATTGTTGCGTTCGGAGCAACTCCTTTGATTTTTCCGTTTGCTGCAATAATTCCAGCAACATGAGTTCCATGAAAAGTATCTTTATTCCCTAACCCTTTTGTTTCCATCGGGTCCTTGTCCTTATCCACGAAATCATAGCCACCCCGATAATTTTTGGCTAAATCAGGATGTTGATAATCTATCCCTGTATCGATGACCCCTATTTTTATTCCTTTGCCACTAATATGATCTAATGACTTGCCTAAGTAATTCCTAATTTCATCTGCTCCTATTATTTCAACTGGGTCTTCTGCTTCTGCCATATAAGTCTGAACCTTTGAGACTTGGTTCACGCTTTCGCTTTGTTTTAATTTTTCAAGTTCATATACCGGTCCTTCCACAGAAAAACCACTGAATACCTCTGTAAAAATATATCTTCTTTTTAAATCAGGATATCGGCTAAGCAGCCGATCGATTTCTTGTTCGGCATAATTCTTCTTTGTATGCACAATAGCAATTTGAACTTCATTGGAATTTTGCGAGGGAAGATTTGGAGTTTTTAAAGATGCTGCCATTGTTAAATGTGATAGTAATAGTGGTATAAAGAGGAGAATTCCGAGTGTTTTTTGTAGCATTATTACCGCCCCCTGCAAATCTTTATGCTTTTTATTTTGACCGCAAGTTGTGTTTTTATGTATTGGCAAAAATACACATCGCAATCCAGATGTGACATTTATCACAAATGAATATTCAACTATTGAGGAAAGCAAAAGACTCTCAAATTTATAAAGATTCTTTTCCTAAGAAGACTTTTTTAGATGAGCAGAATAAAAAAATACCCAGAGCTATGTTGCTCTGAGCATTTCTTCCAACGGTATTATTTTGTACCAAATAATCGGTCTCCAGCGTCTCCTAGACCTGGTATAATATAACCTTTTTCATTTAATTTTTCATCTAGTGCCGCAATGTAGATATCTACATCTGGGTGTGCCTCTTTTAATGCCTCTACCCCTTCAGGAGCTGCGATTAAGCACATAAATTTAATATTTTTTCCGCCTCTATTTTTTAAAGAGTGAATTGCTTCAATTGCAGAACCACCAGTAGCAAGCATTGGGTCTACAACAATAAAATCTCTTTCTTCGACATCCGAAGGTAACTTAACATAGTATTCCACTGGCTTTAATGTTTTAGGATCACGATATAATCCAATATGTCCAACTTTCGCAGCAGGGATTAATTTTAGAACCCCATCCACCATTCCGATACCAGCACGCAGGATAGGAACGATACCCAGTTTTTTACCTGAAAGAACTTTTGATTTTGTTCTTGCGACCGGTGTATCAATTTCAATTTCTTCTAATGGCATATCACGAGTAATTTCAAAAGCCATTAAAGTAGCCACTTCGTCTACTAACTCCCTAAATTCCTTCGTACCTGTTTGTTTTTCTCTGATGTATGTAAGTTTATGCTGAATTAATGGGTGATCAAATACATATACTTTTGCCACAACTATTCACTCCGTTCCTTCATTAGTATAAATATCCGCTTTTTTCGACAGGATACTTCGTTAACACACTTCTATTTATTCTACAGAAAAAGTATTTCTGAATCAACTGAAATTCTTTTCTAAATTTGAATTTTCTATGATAGTTTTTCCGAAAACCTAGAAAAAAATCGTCTTAAAAAAAGAGAACAGTCAATAAGCCGCTATGCGTCTTATCGATTGTTCTCTTCCTCTTATAGTTCCTTGTACAATTCAAATTTACTTGTTAATGCTGTTACTCTTTTGGCAGCTTCTGCTAACTTCTCAGCGTCTTCATGGTTTTTAAGTGTAAACCCAATAATAGATGCTATTTCATCCATGTCCTCTAAACTAAAGCCACGAGATGTTACCGCTGCTGTTCCAATGCGGATTCCACTTGTCACAAAAGGACTTGCTGGATCATAAGGAATTGTGTTTTTATTTACAGTAATCCCCACTTCATCCAATACATGCTCTGCCACTTTTCCAGATAAACCCAATGATTGAAGGTCAACTAATAATAAATGATTATCCGTACCGTTCGACACTAAGTTTAATCCTTCTTTTTGCAGACCACTTGCTAACCTCTTTGCATTTGCAATAATATTCTCTGCATAATCTTTAAAATCAGCTTGCAATGCTTCCCCGAAGGCAACAGCCTTTGCTGCAATTACATGCATCAACGGACCACCTTGAATTCCTGGAAAAATAGATTTATCAATCTTCTTCGCATATTCCTCTTTGCATAGAATCATTCCTCCACGTGGCCCACGTAAAGTTTTATGTGTTGTAGTAGTAACAAAATCAGCATAAGGAACTGGATTTTGATGTAAGCCTGCAGCAACCAAACCAGCTATATGAGCCATATCCACCATTAAGTATGCTCCAACCTCATCAGCAATTTCACGGAATTTCGCAAAATCGATTTCACGTGGATATGCACTTGCTCCAGCTACGATTAATTTTGGTTTATGAGCCAACGCTTTTTCACGAACATCTTCGTAGTTAATATAATGTGTTTCTTTATCCACACCATACTCCACGAAATTATATTGAACACCACTAAAATTAACAGGGCTACCGTGTGTTAAATGCCCACCGTGTGACAAATTCATTCCTAACACAGTATCTCCATGCTCTAAAATGGTAAAATAAACAGCCATATTTGCTTGCGCACCTGAATGCGGTTGTACGTTTACATGTTCCGCACCGAAGATTTCCTTCGCACGATCACGAGCAATATCCTCGACAATATCTACATATTCACATCCACCATAATAACGTTTAGCAGGATAACCTTCTGCATATTTATTAGTTAATACAGATCCTTGCGCTTCCATTACCGCTTCACTAACAAAGTTTTCTGATGCAATCAATTCAATCTTCGCTCTTTGGCGTCCTAATTCTTGTTGTATTGCTTTAAAAACCAGTTCATCTTGCTCCGCTAAATGCTTCATATGTATTTCCTCCCGACTATTCTCTCTTTTCCACCGTAAATCTGCCTCTATTCTATCATGTATATATTTTAAAAGGAAAGAGCAAATTTACGAATTATCAAATGATTTATACACTTTTCGTTCGGTTTTTTTAAAGTATTTTCGTTATTTTTTTTAAAAGATACAAAAAAAATTATTTTTCTACTATTTCAATAAAATGAACCTGTGTTAAAATATTAATTTTTTTATTATCATTGGGTGGTTTTCTTAGCAAAAAATTATTATTTAGCGATAGTACTCAGGGGAATAGGATATAGGTGAGCGGAGGTGTCGGAGTCTCTATTATCTTTTTTCTCTCTCTTCTTAATTTCAACGCCAGTGCATAAAAACAAGAAACCAACAAAATCCCTAAAAAGCATGCAGGAATTTCATTGGTTTTTCATTAACAAGAAAGATTTTCTTTTGTGTTCTCATATACAGCTCTTGGACCACCAATTAATTTAGGACGGGATTTCGCCAGTGTGACATGAGCATTTCCTAGTTCCTTCAGCGAGGTTCTGATTGGTACAGCAACATGCTTTAAGTGCATACCAATAAAGGTGTCGCCAATATCGATTCCGCCATCTGCCTGAATAAACTCTACGACCACCGGATCTTCCATCTGCTGAAAAGCAAAAGTGGCCATAGCTCCACCGGCATGACGCACCGGTACAACAGAAACTTCCGGTAAGTTCCTTGCTAACATTACTTTTCTTTCGACTACTAAAGCTCGGTTTAAATGTTCACAGCATTGAAAAGCAAGCGAAATCCCTGCTTGCTGCTGAAATTTTTGGCATTCTTCAAAAATTAAGGAAGCGACATCTACCGTTCCCGCGGTACCAATCTTTTGGCCGATAACTTCACTTGTACTGCAGCCAATCACAAATAATTGCTGTTCTTTCAGCTGTGCCTGTTCTTGATATTCCGTTAGAATCGTTTGTAACTGCTCCTTTAGCTTAAGTGTTTCCTCATTCAATTCAAACACCCCTCTTCAAGTTACCTACATTTCTTATACTATAACCATCATTGCACAAAGATATAGGGAGTACAAGTATACTATTCTTTAATTTGAAAACGACAAATGGTTTGCTGCAATTCTTCTGCATGCGCTTGTAATTCCAATGCTAATCCATCCACCTTGCGAATAAGTGCCGTTTGATTATCCGCAATATTCGTTACCTGTTGTGCTCCGGCAGCCGTTTCTTCCGCAATCGCTGCAACTTCTTGCGATTGCTGAGTTGTTTCATAAATTTGCTGTTTTTGCTTATGAATCAATTCGGTTATATCAGCTGTTGCATCTATCATTTTATTTGTAGTTTCATTCATTTCATTGAAAATTAAATTCGTTTTCTTCCCTGTTTCCGCTTTTTCTTGAGCATTCTCGACTTGGTTTGTAATTTGCGTGACGACATTTTTAACTTCTGTCTGCATATTACGGATAATCTCCGCAATTCCTTCTACTGCTTTACCACTCTCATCAGCAAGTCTTCTTACTTCTTCAGCAACCACGCTAAAGCCAGCACCATGTTCTCCAGCTCGTGCAGCTTCAATAGAAGCATTTAATGCTAATAAATTCGTCTGTGAGGCAATTTCTCCAACAAGCTTTAACACTTCTTCAATTTCTTTAGAGTGAATTTCTAAATTTTGCACAGACTTTAAGGAATGCGTATTTTCTACTGCCAACTCCATCATCCCATCCACCAAGGAACGAACTACTTTATTTGTCTCCATTAACTTTTCAGACATTTGTCCGGAAATAGATTTGGACATATTCGCTTTTTCTTCCACACTAAGAGCGATATTCATTGATTCTTCCACAGACTCTGCTGATGCTTGTACACTTTGTGCAGACATTTCAGCCCCCCCAGCAATTTCTCCAACCGAATTAGAAATTGCTAATGTTTGCTCCAGTGCATTATCCGATTCAGCAGAAATCCGTTTTACTGTTTCGTTTGTTTTGTTAAAATTATTTTCAATACTTTGAACCATGTCGCGTAAATTAAAAAGCATATGATTAAAGGCTAAACCTAAAGATTTAATTTCATCATCTGATTTTGAAACTTCCGCATCTTGGCTTATATCTCCATGTGCGGCTTTTAATGCACTTTGTTCCAATCGCTTTAACGGTTTAATAATAAACCCCGCCGCCAAAAAGCCCAAAAAACCAGACCAAAATATACCTAATACTAAGGTGACAATATTAAAAATAACGGAACTAATGGCGATTTTGCTTTCAATGACTGGATAGAGAATATACATAAAAAAAGCACTTGTTGAATACGTAATAATCGCAAGAATCGTAATAAATAGCGCCAATTTCTTTCGTAAACTAAACTTATACTGCCCATTTGTTCCCACTCTTTTTCCCCCTCATGAATAAGAAACACCTTACCACTCACTTTTTGTTATTTTTTCCATTATTTTATCTATCAAGATTTCTAATTCTTCATATGTGTCTCGATACATCGAAACAGTCCCTCCAAAAGGATCACTCACATCCCCATTCAGGTCATCCTCTGCATATTCTTTTATCGTAAACGTTTTCTCAATGGAGGATGGATATGCTGACACAAGCATATTTTTATGTCCTTTTGTCATAGTGAATATATAATTCGCCCAGTCTATTAACTCTTTTGTGACCATTGTGGAAAAATGGTTATGCTGGATTCCCTTTTCAGAAAGAACCTCCTGCGCCTGCAAAGATGCAGCACTACCATCTACCGCATAGACTCCAGCGGATTTGACTTCGACATCAGCAGAAAATTTATGCTTTAAAATAGCTTCTGCCATTGGACTTCTGCACGTGTTACCTGTACAAACAAACAATATGCGAATCATCATTTATCCTCCTTTATATGGTTCTATTATAGACCATTTTACCTAAAAATTCTATTTAACCTACAAAGAAGACGGTGCAAATACTCGTTTATTATCGGTTAAAACTAGTATATTTTTAGCATTTATTAATTGTTAGTATTTTACACTACCTAAAAAATTGTCTTTTCACTCTATATTTTCTAAACAAACGAACGCGAAATGGCTTTCACCAAAAGATGAAAGCCACTTCTCCGTATCTAGAACTACTATAAACTAATAAGCAGCTTGATTCCAAAAATAAGAAGGATTCCTCCTCCAAGCATTTCTCCATAGGAGCCTAACCAACCCTGTACTTTTCTTCCAATTAGTAAGCCTAACCACGTCAGCACCATCGCACTAATTCCAAAGCAAAGCAGAACCACTACTGTTCTTGCCTGATATATTCCTAGACTTAAACCAACGGAGAAGCTGTCCAAACTAACACTAACCGCAAATAGAAGCAAGCCGAGACCAGCCGGCGTAATGCGACTTGTCTCCACTTCTTTAAATCCTGTCCAAATCATTTGAATTCCTAATATAACCAGAAGTGCTCCACCTATATATCCGGCTATTTCACTAAAATTTTCCGAAAGAAACTTCCCTGTAATCATCCCCAGCAAAGGCATTATTACATGAAAAACCCCAATTATAAAACCGATTTTTGCGATTTGCTTCAATCTTAATTGAAACATCCCCATCCCTAGCCCAACCGAAAATGCATCCATTCCTAAAGCAAATGCCATTAAAATAAGTGTAAAAAGTTCTCCTACGACTGCAGACATTTTTTGGCCCCCTTGGACTTGCTCATTAGAGATTATGCACGTCCAAGTTCTTTTAGAAGTAAGAATCTGCAAATAATTTAAGAGCTAACTTCTGATTTAAATACTATTTTATTACTTGGTGGGAAGCAGCTTTCATCAGTCTGTTCATAACAGCTTGTCCAACACCCTCTGTCGGAAAAATTTCTCCGAAAATAATATCCACTTGCTGATGATCAAAGCTTCGCAAACCATCATATAGATCAGCGGCTACCGTAGATAGATCCTGTCGCTCACCACAAGCATAAATAAAATCAGCTTGATAGAATACTTTATTTTCCTCTGTAGTTAAGACACCGACTCTATGTCCCTTTTGTTTTTCTTCTTCTATTAGTAATTGAATTTTCTCCTTAGAACCATCGACTAAAAACAATGGCGCATTGGGAGCGTAATGAGTATATTTCATGCCAGGTGACTTTGGTTTTATTTCCGTATCAGTCAGCGCCTGATCAACTTTCACTTCGCCAACAACACTTTCTAGTTGTTCTTTTGTAATGCCTCCTGGGCGGAGAATCATTACTTTCTCATCCGTACAATCCACAACAGTAGACTCTACACCTACTCCTGTGGAACCACCATCCACTATTCCGGCAATGTATGTATCTAAATCTTCTTTCACATGAATTGCTTTCGTAGGACTCGGTTTCCCAGAACGGTTAGCACTTGGAGCTGCAATGGGCAGGGCTGATTGCTCAATAATCTGTAATGCAACAGGGTGATTAGGCATTCGAATCCCTACTGTAGAAAGACCAGCAGTCGACAACTCCGATAACACCCCATTTTTCTTTTCGAAAATAATCGTAAGTGGTCCCGGCCAGAAGGCATCCATTAATTTCTCCGCTGTCTCCGGCACCTTTTCAACTAATTCATCTAATTGCTCTCGTTTTGCAATATGGATGATAAGCGGATTGTCAGACGGTCTTCCTTTAGCAGCAAATATTTTTGAAATGGCGGAATCTTCTTTTGCATTTCCCCCAAGGCCATAAACCGTTTCTGTCGGAAACGCAACCACCTCATTTTTTCTTAAAAGATCAGCAGCTTGTTTTATTTGTGAATAACTTTCCTCTTTATCCACATTTTTATCCACTGACCAATAATTTGTCTTCATTCAAATCCACCTTTTTCCATTCTAATATCAATTTCTCTAAATCGCTTCTTATTCCTCATTTTTCGACAATACCACCATTTGTGAAAAAGGACAAGTTTCTTCTTAAATGGGGATAAAAATCTGACTTGTCCACAAATTGTGAATAAACACCCCTGAAAAGTGGATAACTTTTGCTATTTATCCACAATATTCATCGGAATATACATAAAATGTGACTTATCAACAGTGTAAACGTTTTTTACAGTATTCGACTCTTTCATTGCTGCTGGAATGTTTTCTTCTTCTATCGCTTGAAATCCTAATAAACGAAATAATTGCATGGAATGCGGATTATGAACCTTACAATAGATAGCATCCAGGTCTTTATCCTTCGCTAATTTTAACGCTTGCTGTATTAAAAACAATATATCTTCCACATTTCCTTTAGAAAGAACCATCGAACGCAGTAATCCTGTTTTCCCAAAAGGTTCTATTCCAATTGTGCCTATCAGAGTTTGATCAGCTTCCGCTTCCATAAGCAAAAAGTAGTCCAGCCATTCTTGCAACCCTTCTACTGTCACTTCTGCATTTGTTAAAAAAGCAGCAATTCTTTCTAAATCTCCTATTTCTGCTTGTCGAATGATATGCATCTTCCTCATCCCCTCACCATCTAGTATTTAATCTATTACTATGAAATGATGGAGGAAAAAATGCGAGATTTCTTACTTAAGGCCAAATTCTTTTATTTTGTTATATAGCGTTCCTCTTGATATTCCTAGCAATGTTGCTGCAGCACTCTTATTTCCATAGGTTTTTTTGAGCGCTTCTTCTATTCGTTCCATTTCGTTATCTTCCCTATTCCCTCTTTCACCCCGAATAGAAACCTTATACTTTTCCACAATTTCTGCCGGGATATGTTCAAGCGTTAATTCTCTATTCCCCTCACATACTAATACACTATGCTCTATCACATTCTTCAACTCTTTTATATTACCTGGCCAATCGTATGAACATACAATATGCATTGCTTGTTCATTTATTTTTATTATGTTTTTCTGATATTTTTCATTGTACATCTTTATAAAACTATTAACTAAATGCGGTATATCTTCTTTTCGGTTGCGGAGGGGAGGAATTTCAATATGGACAACGCTAATTTGGTAATAAAGCTTTTCGTTAAATTCCCCTTTTCTTACTAACTCTCCTAGAGGCTGGGTAGAAGATAAAATAAGTCTTGTTGCTGGCTTTTTCTGCTGCTCCCCACCAACCCTAGTAAAGGATCGCTCTGTCATATAGTGCAAAAGTTTTTCCTGAACGGCTAAAGGCATTTTATCTACTTCTTCGATAAAGAGTGTCCCTGACTCAGCCTGTTCTATCTTTCCTTCTATTTCTTCTGGATCTCCTGCATTAAAAGTCATTTTCTGATATCCAAACAGTTCCATCTCCACCAAATCTTTTGGAACAGTGGAACAATTTAACGATAAAAACTGATTCTTTCTTTTCGATCCCCCATAGTGAATCGCTTGCGCTAGCTGTTCTTTTCCGGTACCTGTTTCTCCAGATATAAGAACAGGTATTTCAGCCGAGGCTATTTTTTGTGCCATTTCAACCGCTCTTTTCACTTCTTTGCTGCTTGATAAAATAGAAGAAAAAGGCTCATCTTTTTGTACATATATAGAGGTAGTCGAATCTAATTCTTGATTTAGGTGTATTAGCTTCGTAATATCATGTTCTGTTGAAATGCCACCGATTATTTTATTATCTACAAGAACAGGTGAAGCATTAATTAACACATGTGTATGTTCATTTGGGCGATGATACGTTCCTCTAATCGGATTGCCTTCTTTTAAAATACGATGCAATTGAATCGAATCTGTTTCAAAATGCTCGCCAATTTTTTTGCCGATAATCGCTGCTTTTGTAATTTGATAGGTATCTTCTGCTACACTATTCCAGTAAAAAACGGTTCCATCACTATCTACTGCTGTTACAGCATCATTCATTGTCTCTGCAAGTGTTTCAAAATAAGTAGCGAGATATTTATTTTCCTTTTGTAAAGCTTGGATTCTTGCTGTTGCAGTTACAATCCCTTGAAATTCATTTTGTGTCTTTATAATGACTGGTCTTAACCAACTTAGATTTTCTCTCTTTATATCCTGTACAGCAATTACCTCTGAAGGTAATATATTACTTACTTCTAGCCAATCTTTTATTGTTTGATTATTCCTTACAGCTGCTAAAAGGTATTGCTCTTCATTTCCAATCGTAAATAGCTGCTCACTTTCAATAATAACGTAGGAATAATCTGCTAACACCTCTGTTAGCGTGCTAATTTTTTCGTTGTCTGAGAGGATGGTAAATGAAGTTTCAATCTTCATTTGTGAATCTGTAAACATATCTTTATCCTTTCTTTCCTTATTATTGTTAATTTATCACTAAATAACCGTTTTTTCCAATAAGGGAAAATGGATGCGATTTATGCTATAGAAAAAAGCTGGCTCTAATAGGACTACACTCGAATGATTAAAATGCAGAAGGTACTACTTCCTTCTAGTAATATTCTTGTGTTCCTAATAGAGTCAGCTTGATAAAGTTGATTTATTTTCGACTATGGATTTAACACTGCTTGCTAGCACTTTTCCAAAAGCCAGCTAGCAATTACACTGATTACACTACTTTTTTTGTGCTTAGTTTCGCTTGTGTGAAAAGCAACAGATAATCGAATCCTCCTGCTTTGGAGTCCGTTCCAGACATATTAAAGCCCCCGAATGGATGCACCCCTACTAATGCACCAGTACATTTCTTATTAATATACAAATTGCCGCAATGCTGATTTTCTAATGCATACTCAATTCGTTCTTCTTGAGAAGAAAAAAAGGAGCCAGTCAAGCCATATTCTGTATCGTTGTATACTTCAATACCTTTTTTCCAATCAGGTACCTTACAAATTGCAAGAACTGGACCAAAAATTTCCTCTTTCATAATGCGAGCATCTGCAGGAACATCGATAAAAATGGTTGGTTCAATATAGTAGCCATTTCCTTCTGCACGCGACCCGCCTATTGCTAGTTTCCCTTCGTTTTTTCCAATTTCAATATAGCCTAGTATTTTGTTTAATGCTTTTTCATCAATTACTGGCCCTACTGCTGCATTAGTCTCTGGTAGGCCAATAGCTAGATTTTTTGTTCGTGTTAGTACCTTTTCTACTACTTTATCGTACACAGATTCCACAATCATTGCTCTAGATCCGGCAGAACATTTTTGACCTTGAAAACCAAATGCCGCTGCCACAATCGCTTCTGCTGCTGCATCAAGATCTGCTGTTTCATCGACTACAATGCCATCTTTCCCACCCATTTCGGCTACAATTCGCTTTAACCATATTTGGCCCGGCTGTACAACAGACGCACGCTCATAGATACGACAGCCTACAGCACGAGATCCAGTGAAGGAAATGAATCTTGTTTTGGGATGCTCCACTAAATATTCTCCTACTTCCAAGCTATCGCCAGGAAGATAATTAATAACACCTGATGGTAAACCCACTTCTTCCATTAATTCCACAAACTTAGCGGCAATAACTGGTGTATTATCGGACGGCTTTAAGATAACAGTATTCCCCGATACGACTCCAGCAACTGTTGTCCCTGCCATAATAGCAAGCGGGAAGTTAAATGGAGAAATAACAATTCCAACCCCAAGCGGAATATAGGTAATCTTACTATCTACTTCACCAGCTGTCGGGTACAGCGGTTGATGGATCGATGTCTCACTTAAACGAATCATTTCTCTCCCGTAAAACTCAAGGAAGTCAATTGCTTCCGCAGTATCTGCATCTGCTTCAACCCAGTTCTTCCCTGACTCTAAGATTAAGTATGCGGAAAACTCATGTTTTCTTTCCCTCATTAATTGTGCAGCTTTAAACAAATATTCAGCACGCTCAGCTGGTTTTACTTTCTTCCATGTCTCAAACGTATGCAAGGCTTCCTGCATAGCCTTTTCCGCATACTCTTTATTCCCTTTACTTACTTCTCCGATGACTTCATCCACATTCGCCGGATTAATCGATACCGTTTTTTCTTCTGTCATTATTTTGTCTTTGCCAATTACAAGAGGGAATGTTTTTCCTAATTCCCTTTTTACTTTTTGAATAGCCGCTTCCATTGCATGCTGATTCTCGATTTGAGTAAAATCGGTAAACGGTTCATTTTTATACGGTGGGATACTTGTCAAATTCGTCATCTTTATTTCTCCTTTTTTGTTTATATTTTTTCATCCTAAGTCTTGCAAACTTAATATATAAAAAGGGGAGCTCGATTCAATCGACTTACTTAAATAAGTTTTTCAAAATAAACCAAACGTTTGCTGGTCTTTCTGCCAATCTTCTCATAAAATAGCCGAACCAATCTTTTCCGTATGGCACATACACTCTTACTTTGTACCCTTCTTTCACTAGCTTATTTTGCAAATCCTCACATATTCCATACAGCATTTGAAATTCAAACTTGTCTTTAGCAATCCCCTGATTTGCGGCAAGCTCTTTAGTGAATTGGATTATTTTTTCATCATGGCTGGCAACAGCTGTGTAGTTTCCATTCAGCATATGCATTTCAATAATTTTTTTGTAATTTTCGTCTACATCCTTTTTCTCTGGAAAGGCAACATCCGGTGGCTCTTTATAAGCTCCCTTTACCAAACGCAGATTTGCATTTAATTCATTCAAACGTTTCATATCTTCTTCTGTTCGATACAAATAGGCTTGAATGACCAAACCAACATTATCATATTCCTTGCGGAGCTCTTCATAAATATCAATGGTTACTTGGCAATGAGCGTAGTCTTCCATATCAATGCGGACAAAGTTTCCGTATTGGCTGGCTCTAGAAACAATTTTCCGCATGTTATTCAAGCATAAATCCTTATCAATATCCAACCCCAGTGATGTCATTTTGACTGATAAATGGGAGTGAACGCCAGATGCATGAATCTCATCTAGTGTTTTTAAAGACATTCTCGTTGATTCATCGGCTTCTTCTTTCGTGTAGACAAACTCTCCTAAATGATCAAGCGTAACCACTCTACCAGATTTGTTTAATTCGCTGACTTTTGAAATTGCTTCTGCTATCGTTTCACCAGAAACGAATCGTTTCGCTCCAAAGCGTAAACCATATTTGCGAGCTAGTTTATTGGCGGACTTATTCTTAGCTAATGACTGAAACATATTTCTCAATGCAACTTCCATTATCAAGCTCCCCTTTTGAACACTTTTGTTTAAAATTTAAACACTGTACATTTGTGTATAATTCATATTTCGATTATACAATAATATCAGCTTTGAAATCTATAATTTTCTGATTAATTTTTATTATTAAAATACTGGAAGCGCATAATTTTTTCTTTTGATTACGGCTTAAAATTTAGAGGGGAGAGTATAAGAAGTGATTAATGAGGCTGACGATCACATAAAAAAGACTGTCTGACTAGTACGCTTTTAAAAGAAGGTTCTAACCCCTCTTTTAAAAGCGTACTTCATAGACAATCTCTTAACTAATTTTGTATGTTCTCGCGTTGTGTTTTCTTCTTGTCATTCTTTTTGCTAATACTCCATATTTAGGAGAGCAAAGGAAGCTTATCATAAAAATGATGCCTGTAGAAAAAGCCATCGCCCCTGAAATAGAGGTATCTAACCATACCGCCATATAATAGCCAATAAACGCCGCTAGAATCCCAAACCCACTGCTTAACAGAAAAAGAAAGGATAATCGATCTGTCCATAAATAAGCGGCGGCCGCTGGAGTAATAAGCATCGCTACTACCATAATGGCACCGACAGCATCAAAAGCAGCCACTGTTGTTAAGGATACTAAAGACATAAATAAATAATGCATAAAGATAACAGGAATGCCCAGACTTGCTGCAAGTGCTGGATCAAATGAAGTAATTTTCCATTCTTTATAGAATGCTATAATGACCAATAGAACTACAAATAGCACGGCGCTTAGTAATACTACTGCCTCTGGAACCCTTCCTAAAATCGGAACTTCTACTCTTTCCCATGGAATGAAAGTAATTTCCCCCATCAACGTATGTTTCACATCTAAATGAGCATTACCTACTTTTGTTGCAATTAAAATGACCCCTATCGCAAATAGTGTAGTAAAGACAATTCCAATCGAAGCTTCTTGCTGAACTCCGTGTGTATGCAGCCACTGAATGACAACCGCAGTAACAAGTCCAGCAATAACCGCTCCAATTAACATATGAATTCCTGTTAATTCTCGTGTTATTAAATAAGCACACACTATCCCCAATAACACGGTATGACTAATAGCATCAGCCATCATTGCCATTCTTCTTAAAATCAACAAAACGCCAATTAAACCACAACTTAGTCCTACTAATGAGGCAGTCAACAATATCCAACCAGTATAGCTCATTATTGTTCTACCTCCCTCGTCATTTTTACTAACTCCATGCCCTTCCTTTGTCTTTTCTGTTGAAAAAAGACAACAGCCAATCCTTTTTTACTTCCTAAAAATAAGGAGATAAAGAAAATAGCAGCTGCGGTTACTACGATAAACGGACCAGTTGGCCATCCTTTTCCAATTGTGCTTAAAAATGTCCCCATCATTCCGGAGGCTCCTCCAAACAAGGCGGAAAGAATCACCATCACTTTAAAGGATTCTGTCCAATATCTAGCACTTACACTTGGAATTATTAATAAGGCTGCCATTAATATGACGCCGACCGCTTGAATACCAACCACAATAACTAAAACAAGAATTGCCATGTAGAGTGCATTCATCCCAGTTATGGATATACCTATTCCTTTTGCAAAGCTTGGGTCGAACAAAAAGATTTTCCACTCTTTAAAAAGAATTACTGTTAAGAAAAGTACAATAATAGCCACCATCATCATAGTCCAGACATCTCTTGATACCATGGATGCCGCTTGCCCAAATATAAAACTATCCAGCCCGCTCTGATTACCGCCAGGCATTCGATTAGCAAATGATAACAGCATAATCCCTAAGCCGAAGAAAACAGATAACACAATTCCCATGGCTGCATCTTCTTTCACACGACTGGAGCTTCTGATCCACTGAATAAGAAATGCACCTAATAAAGCGGTAATCGCTGCTCCAATTATCATAACAAAGAGATTTTTTTCTCCCAGTAGTATAAACCCTAATACCACTCCTGGTAACGCAGCATGAGAAAGAGCATCACTCATTAAACTTTGTCTCTTCCAATAAGCGAAGCTTCCAATAACACCTGCTGCCATTCCTAATAAGAACGTACTGAATAATACAGATTGCGCATTATAAGATAGAATACTAAACATTATCTCTTCTCTCCCATCCAGTGCAATGTACCACCATACGCTTTCCTAATATTTTCTTTTGTAAAAGTCTCACTTGTAGGACCATGGGCAATGACCGTTTTATTTAATAAGAGAACATGGTCAAAATATTCTTCAACTGTCTGCAAATCATGGTGGACGACCATGACTGTTTTACCTCGCTCCTTCAGCATCTTTAAGGTTTCCATAATCGCCTTTTCCGTTGTCGCATCTACTCCGGCAAGCGGTTCATCTAAGAAGTATAGATCAGCATCTTGCGCAAGCGCGCGCGCAAGAAACACGCGCTGCTGCTGGCCACCTGATAACTGACTAATTTGACGATCTGCATAGTCTTCCATCTTCATTTCTTTTAAAGCTGCCATCGCCTTTTGTTTATGCTCTTTCTTCGGCCACTTGAGCAACCCTATTTTCCCATATAAGCCCATTGTAACTACATCGAGAGCATTTGTTGGAAAGTCCCAGTCTACCGAACCACGCTGGGGCACATACCCAATTCTCGATTTTGCTGTTTGATAGGTTTCACCGAAAAAATTCACCTCTCCACTAATAGCATGGTGAAGCTCTAATATTACTTTTAACAAAGTGGATTTTCCAGCCCCATTTGGTCCGACGATACTCGTCAGAGTTCCCTTCTCCACTTGAAAACTAACATCAGATAACACTTCATTTTTTCGATAAGCAGCGGACACATTTTCCACTGTAAGTATTGTTTCCATCTTTATTCCACTCCTCTGCTCAATGCTTGATAGATGGTTGCAACATTATGTTCATACATCCCGATATATGTTCCTTCTTTCGATTTCGCATCGCCCATAGCATCAGAGAATAATTCTCCTCCAAGTTCTATATCAAGCCCTTGTTTTTTTGCTCCTTCCACAACCGCATTGACGGAGGCTGGGTTAATGCTGCTTTCAACAAAAACTGCTGGAACTTGATGCTCTACTAGTAATGCAATAGTATCCTCTATATCCGATAACCCAATTTCAGCTTCCGTACTTAAACCTTGTAAACCAACAACCTCTATATCTAGCATTCTTCCAAAATAACCAAATGCATCATGTGCTGTAACTAATACCCGCTTATCTTCAGGCAATGATTCCATTTGTGTTTTTGCTTCTTCTTTTAACGAATCTAATTTCGCAAAATATTCCTGTTTATTTTGTTCAAAATAGTCACTATTATCAGGTGATGCTTTCTTTAACTCGGTCGTTGCAGCATCAAGTGCCTCTTTCCACAAATCAACATCAAACCAAATATGGGGATCAATCGCTCCTTCTTCATCCTTCAAAAGCTTCTCCTCTGCAATAACATCCCCGATCGCAAGAACTGGTTTTGTTTTGCTGATTTCTGCAAAAACCTTTACCATGTTGGCCTCTAGATGCAACCCGCTATAAAAAACGATATCCGCCCCATCCATTTTCTGGATATCTCCTTGTGTCGCTGTATACAAATGTGGATCCACTCCAGGTCCCATTAAGCTTTGCACCTCTACTTTGTCGCCGCCAATAACCGACATAGGCTCTGCAATTTGCGCAATTGTAGTAACAATCGTAAGCTTACCATCTTCTTTAGATCCCGTTGATTCAGCTGAACATCCTGTTAGAAAAACAAACGACATTAGCAATCCTGTTAGTATCAATTTCCACATTATTTATTCCTCCTTTTCTTTATCGCAACAAATATACCCATTGGACAATTTGTTTCCTCAAGGAAACTTTTATGTTTATATACAAAATACTTAACTATCCGAAAAATGTCAATGATTTAATCATAATTAGGTAAATTTTTTTAAGTAACTTTACTAACATTCAATAAAAAAGATGCCTTTATTAACAGCATCTCTCTTAAAAACTATTTTGTTATCCAAATATCTTCTCCCATAACTCCACAAGAAAGAATTTCACTTCTACTTCCTCTTCTTTTTCTCCTTCTACAAATACAGGATCTTGTTTCTCTTCCGCTTTAGTTTGTTCTTTCTTTTCTTCCTTTGCTGGTTTATCTGGTTTATCTGCCTTTCCTTCTTTCTTCTCAGCTTCCCCTTCCTCAAATCCATCACTTACCGCAACTCCATTAGAGAAATCCAAGAAGCATAATGGTGGGAAAAGAACACACCACCAATTGGCCCCTTCACCTTCTCCTAAAGTAATTAGAATGGCATCATATTGACCAGCTGGATATAAGAACTCCCCATAAAGCTTTGTTGGAAAATCTACTTTATCAAACGTAACATTTACGGCTTGGTTGGCATTTTCATCTTCTACTACTCTTTCTGCAATCTGTTGAATCTCTGGTAACTTTTCCTTCAATAAGTCTTTAGCCACTTCTTTAGAAGTTAATTCGGAAACCCAGTTTGTAATTTCCTCATTTACAGCATCTCTTACTTTTCTTTTTAACTCCTGATCATCTTCCTTATCACTATTCGCTAATATTCTTAGACGAATCGCATCGTTTGGAATAATTACTTCATTATTAGCTGTCACTTCATTTTTGGGAATATATAAACTCATCATTGTAGATAAAATAAGTACAAATAAATAAATAGTTGCCATCGGTTTATTTTTCATCTTTAGCACCGCCCCTTCACTAACACAGTGTGGGCAGATTAATAGAATCTTAAACTAGTAAATTTCATTTTTTTAGAGTAATTTTTGTAGATTTGGAATTTGCCCTCATTTATCTTGCGGTTCTGCTGCTTTTTCTTGCGATTCCCACACTTTTACTTGCGACCTCCTCTCTCTTTCTTACGATTTTCACACTTCTACTTGCAATTCCACCCCTCTTTCTTGCGACTCAACCTCTCTTTCTTTAACAACGGCTCATCCCCAAATAAAAAAGGCATATGCTATACACCGTATAACCGTGTATAGCATATGCCTTTTCTACTGCCAGCATCCCACAAATCAAAAGCCCACTTCTGCAAATACCATGCGATCTTTGCCATTGATATCATATTGAACTTCTACTTTTGCCTGAGGGAAGGCGGCTTCTAAAAGCTTTGCAACAGCATCGCTCTGGCCTGCGCCTACTTCGAAGCCGATAATAGCTTTTTCCTTGACGACTTGAGGTAGTTCTTCACATAGCCTTTTATATAAAAGGAGTCCATCCTCTCCAGCGAACAGTGCTCTATGCGGCTCGTGCTCAGTTACAACGTCAGACATCGTCACAACATCCCTTTCTGGTATATAGGGAGGATTGGATAGTACAACATCAAAGCTCTTCCCTTGAGCAATAAAAGGCTGTAATAAATCTCCTTGTACAAAATCTATTGGCTCTGCCCCTAAATTCGCAGCATTCTGCTTTGCAACAGCTAAAGAAACTTCATAAAGATCACTAGCTATCACCTGCAAGGATGGACATTCTAACTTCATAGTCACAGCAATTGCACCACTTCCTGTCCCCACATCTATTAGCTTTAAGTCCGCACCTTCTCCAAACAGTCTATCTATCCGCGTAAGTGCGGATTGTACAAGCTCTTCCGTTTCTGGTCGAGGAATGAGCACTTCCTTATTCACCTTAAAAGCTCTGCCATAAAAGTCTTCTTGACCAATAATATATTGGACTGGTTGTCCTTCAGCATGTAAGGAGACTAACTTTTGGAAATCCTTAAATTGTTCTTCATCTATGTCTTCACGAAATTTTATAAGCAATTCAGATCTACTCACTTGTAAAGAATGCCTTAATAATAACTCCGCTGCATATTCTTCTCTATTATGCTCCTTTAAATAAGAAGAAGCCCATTTGAGGGCCTCGAATACCTTACACATCAGAAGCACTTTCCAAACGACTAGATTGTTCTTCAAAAATGAGGGCATCGATTATATCATCCATTTTCCCTTGAAGAATCTGGTCTAACTTTTGAATAGTTAATCCGATACGATGGTCAGTCACACGGTTTTGCGGGAAATTATACGTACGAATACGTTCAGAGCGATCCCCTGTTCCAACTGCAGATTTACGTTGTTGATCATATTCTGCTTGTGCTTCTTGCTGGAATTTATCATAAACACGCGCACGTAATACTTTCATTGCTTTTTCTTTATTTTTTATCTGTGATTTTTCATCCTGACAGGAAACGACTGTACCTGTTGGAAGATGCGTTAAACGGACAGCAGACATCGTTGTATTAACACTTTGCCCTCCAGGACCACTAGAAGCAAATGTATCTACGCGTATATCTTTTTCATGGATTTCAATCTCTACTTCTTCTGCTTCAGGCAAACAAGCAACTGTTGCAGTAGACGTATGGATACGTCCGCCAGATTCCGTTTCCGGCACACGTTGTACACGGTGGGCCCCATTTTCAAACTTTAATTTGCTGTATGCCCCTTTTCCGTTAATCATAAAGATGATTTCTTTGTAGCCGCCAACACCCGTTGAGCTCGCATCAATGACTTCCATCTTCCATCCTTGCGCCTCCGCAAAACGGCTGTACATACGGAAAAGATCTCCTGCAAATAAAGCAGCTTCATCCCCTCCAGCAGCACCTCTTATTTCCATAATAACGTTTTTATCGTCATTAGGATCTTTAGGAATTAATAATATTTTTAAACGTGCTTCTAGCTCTTCAATACGTGCAGCCGTTTCATCCAATTCCTCTTTTACCATTTCACGCATTTCAGGGTCTAGCTTTTCTTCCAGCATTGCTTTAGCTTCTAAATGCTGTTCTTTTACTTCTTTATATTCACGATAAACTTCTACTGTTTCTTGAATATCCGATTGTTCTTTCGAATAGTCACGCAGTTTTTTTGTATCATTCACAATTTCAGGATCACTTAATAATTCATTAAGCTTGTCATAACGATCCTCTACAGCTTGAAGACGATCAAACACACTATTCACCTCGTTTTTATCCATAACGTACTCATTATATTATAGGCTATTTTCCTCGTCAAAACCAATTCTTATGAAAAATAGCGTATTAGTTAAATAAACAGAAGAATGTAAAGCCAATTTTTTTATTATCTATTATAATAGATATAACACTAAAAAGAGAGGAAATGAACTATGTCCCTAACAAACCATTCCATTTATGAATATGTGATGGACAAGGCACCCTCTATTACGAAAACTTGGTTTGCTATTAAAGATGGAGAACCAGGCTCTATTTATTCAAAAAACTCCTCCCCTGCTGTTGAAAAATTGCTAAAAAAACAGCATACTTTTACCATCCAGACTGTCATCAGTGCATTTCTAGAGGATGAAAGCATCTTTGCTAATAACCTAGAAGTATGGGCAAATGAGGTTGCTAAAAGCAGGGTAGAGCTAGCAACGCCAGTTCATGAAGTATTAGAGGCATTGAGCATCACCAGAAAAGCAATATGGAATACAATTGAACAGTTTATCCTGGAGCATAAAGAGGTTTCAACAGCCTTAGTTTTACAATGGAGCTCTAAATATCAATCTACTTTTGATCAATTGACAAATCAATTTACCAGTATGTATCATGCTTTTACAAAAGAAAAAATCCACTCGCAGGAGGAGCTTATCCAACAATTAAGTGTTCCTGTTATCCCAATTACTGAATCGATTGGTGTTCTTCCCCTAATCGGTGACATTGATAGCCTACGGGCAAAACTAATATTAGAAACCGTTCCTGTACGCTGCAAAGAGGAAGGCATTGAGCATTTGTTCATTGATTTATCAGGTATTTCTTCCATTGATACAATGGTTTTGCATGAGTTAATGAAACTAACAAAAATACTTTCTTTTATTGGTATCGAGTCTACTATTTCTGGACTCAGTCCTGATACTGCTCAAATGATTGCTGCCTTGGGAATTAAATTAGGAAAGGTTTCCACATTTAGTACGCTCAAACAAGCGCTATCTTTACAGGGAAAATCTTTAGAAGTCGCAGCCTCCAGCATAAATGCACTGCCTTTTCGCAAAGCATAAACCATAAAAAACTCCGCTAAATTGTTTACACCACTCAGGAAATTGATTTCCTGCGTAACAATAAATGATTTAGCAGAGTTTTTACTCTTTTTCTATTGAACTAGTAAATTCGAAATTAGAATCCTTTATTCAGAATCTCTTCTCCTACAAATTCATCACGTATCTCGCCAACAATTTCTTCTAGAATATCCTCCATTGTAACAAGACCTACAATTACGCCTCTTTCATTTTTCACTAGAGCCATATGCACTCTCTCTTGCTGCATTTTAAGAAGAACATTTTTAATAGGCGACGTTTGAAGAAAAATAGGCATCTCATGAATAAATTCTTCCATTTTTGTTTCTCTTCCCGCTACCACATTTGTTAGCATCTCTTTTGTATTTACATACCCTACTAGCTTTGTACCATTCTTTGTAACAGGATAACGAGTGTATTCTTGTTTATCCAAGACTGTCAGCATCTCTTCCAGTGACATTTCTATTTCTACATTTACAATTTGTTCTCTCGGAATCATAATTTCTTTGAGAATTCGATTATCGAAAGCAAAAATATTCTTTAAATAAGCTAATTCTGTTTGATTGATTTCGCCACTCTCGTAACTTTGAGTCACAATCAACTTTAATTCCTCTTCCGAATGGGCTATTTCATGTCCAGTTGGTTTGATACCAAACCAACCGAGGATCGCTCTTGATGATCCATTTAAAGCATGGATAATCGGCTTTGTAATCCGCCCAAACCAATATAAACCAGGAGCAAGCATCAACGTCATTTTTTCAGCATATTGAATAGCCAATGTCTTTGGAGCTAATTCTCCGACTACAACATGTAAAAAAGAAACAACAGATAAAGCAATTGCATAGGAGAGTACTGTTGATAAAGCATTAGGCACATCAAACCTCTCAAATAAAGGATGAAGAATTTTTTCTACTGTCGGTTCTCCTAATGCTCCTAAAACCAATGCCGTAATGGTAATTCCAAGCTGACAGGCAGATAAATAATAATCCAGGTCATGCGCTACTTTCTTTGCAGTAATTGCCTTTTTATTCCCCTCGGCAATAAGCTGATCCAATCGTGACGTTCTTACTTTTAAAATAGCAAATTCCGCCCCAACGAAAAACGCCGTTAACATAATAAATACTGCTACTAAAAACAAATTCAATAGTATTATACTGTCCAATTATTTCCCTCTTTTAAAGGGATTCACCTCCATGAGTTATCGATAAAGCAGTTTTGACATCTAGATTGTTTTAAAAGCGTTTTGTATAAGGCTAACCTCTTTGATTTGATAATTATCCATATCGGTCACTGTCCATAACCGGTCCCCTTGTTCTACTTGATCCCCAATTTTCGCTGTATCTAATAGCTGATATTGAATCCAACCGGCAATAGTATCAAGTTCTTCCCTTTCTTCAAATGGAATACCAAAACGTTCTTCTAGTTCATCTAGCAATACACGGCCATTAATGAAATATTTATCTTTCCCTGACTCCCGGATGTCCGCCACTTCATCTGCATCAAACTCATCACGGATTTCTCCAACAAGTTCCTCTAGTATATCTTCCATTGCCAATATACCAGAGGTACCACCATACTCATCAATAACCAATAACATATGCACTCGCTCCTGCTGCATTTTTAACAGAGCATCCTGCAATCTTGTTACTTCTAACACAACAGGAAGGTCGCGAACGAATTCGTCTAATTGACGATTTCTTCCCCAAGCCATCTGTGTTAGCATTTTCTTTACATTCACGACACCAATAATATGATCTTTATCTCCATCCTCTGTTACAGGATAACGCGTATAATTATGCTCATCCAAGACTTTTACAATCTCTTCATAAGACATATCTTTATTTAGTGTTACCAACTCTGTTCTAGGAACCATAATATCCTTCGCTACTCTTTCATCAAAGGAGAATACATTTTCCATATACTCAAGCTCTGTTTGATCAATTTCTCCACCTTGATAGCTCTGTGTCATTACTATTTTCAATTCTTCTTCAGAATAAGCCTGTTCGTGCTTAGCAGGTTTAATCCCCATTAAACGAAGTACTACTTGTGCCGAACCATTCAATGCCCATATAAAAGGTTTCATTACCTTACCAAACCAATATAATGGCGGTGCCAGCAACAAGGTTAATTTCTCAGCGAATTGAATAGCAAGTGTTTTCGGAGCCATTTCTCCTACCACCACATGCAAGAAAGTTACCAATGCAAAAGCAATAGCATAGGAAGCAACTGAAGCAACAGAGGGAGAAGCATTCAGTAAATTAAAGATTGGATACAATAGTTGCTCAATTGCCGGTTTTCCTAAAGCACCAAGACCAAGCGCTGTTACGGTAATACCTAATTGACAGGCAGAAAGATAGTAATCTAACTCACTTGCTACTTTCTTCGCCATAATGGCCTTCTTATTTCCTTCTGCTATTAACTGATCAATTCTTGACATACGAATTTTAACAACAGCAAATTCAGCACCAACAAAGAAAGCTGTTAGCGCTAATAATAGCACCAGTAAAAATAAATTGATTATCGTTATTATGTCCAATTATTTCCCTCGTTTCGAGGGATTCACCTCCAGGAATGGTTACATTAAAGACAGTAATTTCATTACGTCTAATAATTTTGTTTCAAGTGTACGATACACTTTCTTTTTCTCTTCCTGCGGCGCATCTTTCAATCGTTCTTCCAAAGAGGCCAGTTTTTTATGCAAACAGGCAATTTCGTCCTGTACCTCATCCATTATTGGTTCAATTTCTTGGTCTTCCATTGAATGAATAACATTTCGTATTTCTCCAATCGACATACGTTGTTTTTTCAAAAGTTTTATTCGTTCCAATGTATAGAGAACATCTTCGGAATACAGGCGATAATTGGAATCAGATCGCGTCACCGGAAGCAATTTATTACTTGTATAATAATCAATCGTTCTTGTAGATAATCCACTTAATTTCGCCACTTGGCCAATACGCAATAACGCCTTCCCAATGAAAAAACCCCTTTCTGTTTATAAGTTAATTATATAGTAACATGAAAAAAAAAATCCGTACAGTATTACGTTATGGTTTATCATTCACGTTGTTACTGAATTTAACTAAGTATAGCGAATGACTTCCATGAGTTTTATCAATTCTACGGTTTTGTACGGCTTTTCGAGCTTTTTTATAAACAATAAAAAAAAGCTCCCGTTAAGAAGGACCAACCATTCCTAACAAGAGCTTTTTCTTATAAAGCCGTTGAGGTATTATCTTTATTTGCTTTCTCTGTACTTCTAGGTACTTCATGATGATGGCGGCATCTTGGTTCATAAGATTCAGAAGCACCTACTAAAATTACAGGATCTTCGTAGTTAGCTGGGGCACCATTAATCAACCTTTGTGTTCTGCTTGCTGGAGAACCGCAAACGGCACAAACCGCCTGAAGCTTCGTCACTAATTCTGCGATCGCCATTAATTCTGGCATTTTTCCAAATGGCTCGCCTCTAAAGTCCTGATCTAAACCGGCACAAATCACTCGATGGCCACTATTTGCTAAATGTTGTATAACTCCAATAATTTCATCATCAAAAAACTGCACTTCATCTATTGCAACTATCTCTATATCGGAAGTAACATATTCAAAAATGTCGGCTGATTTACTAATAGGAATCGCATTAGTTGCAGTTCCATTATGGGAAACGACAGATTTTTCACTATAGCGATTATCGATACTTGGTTTAAACACTATAAACTTCTGCTTAGCAAATTGCGCTCTTCTTACACGGCGGATGAGTTCTTCTGATTTTCCTGAAAACATACTTCCGCAAATAACTTCTACCCATCCATGATGTTTCATTACATACATGAAACCGCTCCTTCCTAGATAAAACAACTTGTCTCTTCCATTACTCTATTTATATTTTTCTAATTAATAGTCAAGATATGAAAATCACTATTCATATTCTCTCTTACATACTTTAACAGCTATCCATGCTAATGGAAATAATAGATTCACTTCAAATATCATTTTTTCACTAGCATCTCGAGTGAAAAATAGAAGAAAAATAACATAAGATACTTAAGAATAAAAGTTATATTATGACTTTCATTCTTAAAAATCCTACTATCAGTCCAAATAAAAAACAGGCAAGGAGAAGTAACTTCTTGCCTGTTCTTGATATTCCATATTACTTAAGACCGTATTTTTTGTTGAAGCGATCAACACGTCCGCCAGCTTCAGCAAATTTTTGACGTCCAGTATAGAACGGATGGCACTCAGAACAAGTTTCAACTTTGATTTCTTTTTTAACAGAACCAGTTTTGAACTCGTTACCACAAGCACATTTCACCGTAATTTCGTTATAAGTTGGATGAATTCCTGTTTTCATTCCTTTTCATCTCCTTCCGCCCTGCAACTTTCGAAACAGAGTTCTAAAACAGTGCTTAGACACTGTAATTGTAAAACACATTGATTATATTATAACAAGTACATTCTTGTTTTGCAACACTATTAACCATGCATTAATTACCAAATATTGAAAAATACTGAAAGCCTTCCATCATAGAAATAAACTATTTAAAATCACTTCTATATATTTAGGAACGTTTAGCAGTTCCTGCTTTCATTTGTTCACCAAGGATCGCAAAGAAATCCTCATTGCTTTTCGTTTGTCTTAATTTTCTTAAGAACTTTTCAGCAAAGTCTGGTGAATCAGACATTGACTTACGAATAGCCCATAGCTTGTCTAAATGTTCTTTAGGAATCAATAGTTCTTCTTTCCGTGTTCCAGAGCGTCTAATATCAATAGCAGGGAATATTCTTCTTTCTGCTAATGCACGATCTAAATGAAGCTCCATATTACCTGTTCCTTTAAATTCTTCATAAATAACATCGTCCATACGTGAACCAGTATCAACTAATGCTGTAGCCAATATCGTTAAAGAACCGCCTTCTTCGATATTACGTGCAGCACCGAAGAATCGTTTTGGTCTATGGAATGCCCCTGGATCAATTCCTCCCGATAAAGTTCTTCCACTTGGAGGAATGACTAGGTTATATGCACGTGCTAATCTTGTGATACTATCCATCAAGATAATAACATCACGTTTATGTTCCACAAGACGCATTGCTCTTTCTAATACTAATTCAGCAACTTTAATATGATTTTCGGGAACTTCATCAAATGTTGAGCTAACAACGTCTCCACTTACAGATCTTTCAATATCTGTTACTTCTTCAGGTCTTTCATCAATGAGTAAAACAATCAGCTCTGCCTCTGGATGATTTGTTGTAATACTATTTGCTATTTCCTTAATCAGCATTGTCTTACCTGCTTTAGGAGGAGCTACAATCAGACCACGTTGTCCAAAGCCAACAGGAGCTAACACATCCATTATTCTAGTAGATACATTTCTCTGTGTTGTTTCTAAATGTATTTGACGATTCGGGTATAGAGGTGTTAAGGCTGGAAAATGAACTCTTTCTTTCGCTGACTCTGGATCGTCTCCGTTAACAGCTTCTACTTGAAGTAAGCCAAAGTATCTTTCGTTTTCTTTAGGCGGGCGAACTTTCCCTGAAACTTTATCTCCATTTCTCAAATCAAATCTTCTAATTTGAGATGCTGAGATATAAATATCTTGTGAACTTGGAGAATAATTAATCGGTCTTAAGAAGCCAAATCCTTCTGACTGAATAATCTCTAGAACGCCTTCCATGAAGAAATAGCCTTCTTGCTCTGCTCTTGCTTTTAAGATGGAAAAAATCAGTTCCTTTTTTGTTAACTTACTGTAATAGGCAACTTTATATTCGCGAGCTAATTCATACAGCTCTTTTAATTTCATATTTTCTAAACTAGATATATTTAATCCCATTTTTACACCACTCTTTTATATTTTCAGTTATCCCTACCATTTATTTCGAAATGTGGGAAGGTTATTCTTCTGTTTGAGGCGAAAGCTTTTTTGAAGAGAAATTTTGATGCGAGAAATAATTAAAGTGAAGGATGGAAAAGAAGAATCCTGCTTCTTCTCCAGCTATCGATAAATCGTATACTTTCATTTTCTTATAACTTTTTCATAAGAATGGCTGTCTTTCAATAAAGCGGAAGGAGCCGTGATTTGAATATAAATTTATCTTAAGAGGAGTTTTTATTTTATCCTTCATGTTTCTATTAGCTTCGACGAGAATCAATTAAAAGCAATCTCTATTTTACCTCCATCTACGAAAAATGTGCAACAAGAATTTTTTTACCAACACTTGTTCACTCCATAATGGAAGCAGAATATGGATGAAGTTTCGTTTTTCATCCTTCTTTTTTAGGGTCTTTCGAAAAGGAAGGTATGGAGGAAGCTTAATGAATATTCCCGTATTGGAGGACATTTATTCTTTCATAAACAAATTTAAAAGGATGGTCCCTACATGCCTTTAGTAGCAAAAATCTGCTTTTAAAATACGTATAAATAATTTATCTAGACTTATTTTCTTTTTCCAAAAAGTTATTAATGAATTTAGAACAGAGGGAACTTCCTCCCCCTGCTATCCTATATTGGCTAATAAATAGAAAAAGGTTCAACACATGATTCGAATAACACGGCGCTGTACTAGTTCACAATTGATTAGCCATTATTTATTTGTTCATATTCCTCTTCGGTCATCTTTTCTCGCCATATTGTCGCCCCTAAACCAGTAAGTTTTTCTACTATATGGCTGTACCCTCTATCAATATGCTCAAGACCTGTAATTTCTGTCACTCCATCTGCCATTAGCCCTGCTATTACTAAGGAGGCACCAGCACGTAAGTCACTTGCTTTTACTTTGGCACCTTGCAAATGAACTGGACCATTAATAATGGCAGATCGTCCCTCTACTTTTATTGTGGCATTCATTCGACGCAGCTCATCAATATGTTTAAATCTAGCACCGTAAATTGTATCTGTAACCATACTTGTACCATTTGTCTTTGTTAAAAGGGATGTGAATGGCTGCTGAAGATCTGTTGGAAAGCCAGGATATACAAGTGTTTTTATATCTACTGGTTTCAAAGAATTATTGGAGCTGATAAACACTTGTTCATCACTTGATTCTATCGAGACTCCCATCTCTCTTAATTTCGCAATTAAAGACTCTAAATGTTGGGGGATTACATTATCCACAAGCACACCATCTCCAACCGCTGCTCCAATAATAATATACGTACCTGCCTCGATACGATCCGGAATAATAGTATGACGGCAACCATGAAGATGATCTACCCCTTCAATCCGAATCACATCAGTCCCTGCACCTTTTATTTTCGCTCCCATATTGGTTAAAAGTGTTGCCACATCAATAATTTCCGGTTCTTTAGCTGCATTTTCAATGATGGTTTTCCCTTTTGCTCGTACTGCTGCAAGCATAATATTAATTGTTGCCCCTACGCTTACTACATCTAAGTAAATTCTTGCTCCCCTTAACTCATCTGCCCGAAGATAAATGGCTCCTTGTTCATTTGTAACCTGTGCACCAAGTGCTTCAAATCCTTTAATATGCTGATCTATCGGTCTTGGTCCTAGATGACAGCCACCAGGTAAGCCAATTACCGCCTTTTTAAATCGTCCTAGCATGGCTCCCATTAAATAATAAGAAGCACGCAATTTTTTTACCTTCCCATTCGGCATAGGCATAGAAATCATAGAAGAGGGATCAATTGTTATATCAGACTCTGATATAGATACCGTTCCACCTAACTCTTCCATAATCTCTTTTAATATCTGAACATCTGAAATGTCAGGCAGTCCCTCAATTGTAACGGGAGATTCAGCTAAAATGGTTGCTGGAATAAGTGCCACTGCACTATTTTTTGCACCACTCACTCTAACCGTTCCTTTTAAAGGTGATCCACCTGCAATCATAAGTTTTTCCATTTCTAGCTCCCTTCTAAGCCAATGCAAAAGTACGAATTCTGCTATAAGTTAATCAAGATGAGGCTTGGATGTAGAATCTTGTTTGAATTACTGTTACTTATTATACCAAATATTAAGACTCAATGGAAAAGTATATATGTATGAACTTTACGTTCTATTGTGTTAACAAAGTACAAACATTTTTAGTATTACCTATATAAGGAGTCCTGATACTTGGAACCAATTCATCGATAACTTCTTTTACTATAATCTTCCACTTTCATATACGCTTTTTCCATAAACAAGTCATGATATCCCTTGGTAATTCACAAATCAACTGAAACCGCTCGCTATTGATGATTGCTAGTAACCTTTTGGAATATAAATAGGGAAGTTATTTTCGAAGTATTTACCTACGCAATTATTTGAAGATATTACCTTTCCCCCCTTCCAAAAACAGCTTTTTTTGAAGAATGCCATAAAAAAAAGGATATCCTTTAAGGGTCTGCCCCTAAAAAGATATCCTCTCTTTCCTACAAATAAAATTATGCTTTATTAGAAGAACCAAATTCTTTGATTTTGCCGATTACAGTTGCTTTAATCGCATCACGAGCAGGTCCTAAGTATTTACGTGGATCGTATTCTTCTGGTTTAGCAGCTAATGTTTCGCGAACTGCTTTTGCAGAAGCAATTTGGTTTTCAGTGTTAACGTTGATTTTAGCTGTTCCTAAAGAAATAGCTTTTGTGATATCTTTAGTTGGGATACCAGTACCACCGTGTAATACTAATGGTAAACCAGTTAAGTTACCGATTTCTTCCATTTCTTTGAAACCTAAGTTAGGCTCACCTTTGTAAGGACCGTGCACAGATCCTAAAGCAGGAGCTAAAGTGTCAATGCCAGTACGTTTAACAAGTTCAACACATTCGTTAGCATCAGCATAAATTACACCTTCAGCTACAACGTCATCTTCTTGTCCACCAACAGTACCAAGTTCTGCTTCTACAGAAACACCTTTAGCATGTGCATATTCTACTACTTTAGAAGTAATTTCAACGTTCTCATCAAATGGATGGTGAGAAGCATCGATCATTACAGATGTAAAGCCAGCATCGATTGCTTCTTTACATTTTTCGAAACTTGAACCGTGATCTAAATGAATAGCAACAGGAACTGTGATGTTATAGTCTTCCATTAAACCTTCAACCATTTTTACAACAGTTTTGAAGCCACCCATATAACGGCCTGCACCTTCAGAAACCCCAAGAATAACTGGAGATTTTTCTTCTTCTGCAGCTTGAAGAATTGCTTGAGTAAACTCAAGATTATTTAAGTTAAATTGACCAACAGCATAGCCTTCTGCTTTTGCTTTGTTTAACATGTCTTTCATTGAAACTAAAGGCATATTTCTTCCTCCTTATTTAATGATCGTTCTTTTTTACAAGAGAATCTTTATTAAATTTCCCAAAGGAAAGTTGAATATGTATATAATACCTCAAGTAAAACAAAACGAATCATTCCATTTAAAAACTCAATTGTAATCATACCAAAATAAATCAAGAAATGCTATCGTTCAAGCTTTTTTTTCTATTTTGTCACAAATTAGTAGACTTTTTGTCGAATGAAAGCACTTTAATTCTAAGTCCACTTATGATGGCTTAGTAAAAAATATCACAGATCTAGTTTTCGAAAACCAATAGCTTCAAAACAGAAACTACATTTTTCGGGTTAAGGGAAAACATATAGGAACTGGCTGGCTAATAAATATGTATAAAATATGGCGATTAATAATTAATGTACTTCTTAACAGCCTCTCTCAGATCATCAATATCAAACGGTTTAGCAAAATGCGTTAGGGCACCGAGGTCCTTCGCTTCTTGAATCATATCTAGTTCTCCATAAGCTGTCATGATAATCACACGAATATCCTGATTAAGCTTTTTCATTCGTTTTAATATTTCAATTCCATCCATTCCTGGAATTTTCATATCAAGCAGCACTAAATCAGGTGATTCTCTTGTCACAATTTCTAACGCCTGATTTCCATTTGCAGCTTGGAATGTCTTATATCCTTCCTTTTGAAAAACTTCATTCAAAAGGATTCTAATGCCGAATTGATCATCAACAATTAATATTTTCCCTTTCATAAGGAACCTTCCCTTCTAACTCAAGTTATATGTATGTATTCTCTCGTTTTTATCATACTTTATCTTTTTCTACTATTTACTCGACTTTTCCTGCTAATCCCCTTAAATTTTACCTTTTCCTTCAATTTAATTATAATTATCTACTATATGAAGCAAATTACTGTTTTAATTTAATAAAATGGAGGTTTTCCACTTGCTTAAAATGTTTTCCACTCAACTAAGTGGGTTATTTAAAAGATTGCATGAGAAAGAAGAGGAAGCAATCGAAGACAGCTCAAGACTATTAGCCCAAGCCATTGTCAGTGACGGAAAGGTTTATATCTATGCAACAAATGAAATGGCAGGAGTGATAGCAGAGGCTACAACTGGGATGGAGCCGATGCTAAATACAGAAAAATGGGCAAATGCATCGCTTGAATCTATTACCTCAAACGATCGGTTTATTCTTTTTGCTCGAACAAATGAAGAGGAAGAAATAAACACATTTGCTAAACAACTATACGATGCTCAAGTTCCCTTTATTTCCATCTGTTCTATTACCAATCCTGATATTGAATCACTGGTTGACTTTGCAGATGTTTCTATCGACTTAAGACTTTCTAAAGGCTTATTGCCTGACGATGAAGGAAAGCGATATGGCTATCCATCGTTAATTGCTGCTCTTTTTATTTATCATGGCATTAAATTTACCACTGATGAAATTTTGAAAGAATATGATTTATAAAAGAGAATTACTATTACACTAAACGTTAGAAAACATTACAAAAAGAGGCTTTTCCAAATAAATGGAATAGCCTCTTTTTTTAAGTTCGCCAAAATTTTATTTTTCTGCTAAGCGGATAGATGCACCGACAAACTCACGGAAAAGAGGTTGCGGGCGAGTTGGTCTCGAGATAAATTCTGGGTGGAATTGAGAAGCAACAAACCAAGGATGATCTTTTAATTCAACAATTTCCACTAAACGGCCATCTGGGCTAGTTCCTGAGAATACAAATCCTGCATTTTCCATCTCTTGACGATATTGATTATTGAACTCATAACGATGACGATGTCTCTCATAGATTACCTCGTCTTGATATGCTTCATACGCTCTTGTATCTTCTTTTAATTTACATGGATATAAACCTAAGCGAAGTGTTCCACCTAAATCTTCCACATCCTTCTGTTCTGGCAGAAGGTCAATAACTGGATGTGTTGTTGCTTCGTTAATTTCAGAAGAATGAGCATCATTCCACCCTAAAACATTACGAGCAAATTCGATAGATGCTACCTGCATACCTAAGCAAATCCCAAAGAAAGGAACCTTCTGTTCGCGTGCATATTGCGTTGCAAGAATTTTTCCTTCCACACCACGGTCTCCGAATCCACCTGGTACGAGAATTCCATCTGCATCTTGTAATATTTCTTGCACGTTTTCTTTCGTTACCTGCTCTGCATTAATCCAATCGATCTCAATGTCAGCATCATATGCATACCCAGCGTGCTTTAATGCTTCTACTACAGATATATAAGCATCTTGTAATTCAACATATTTACCAACAAGGGCAATTTTTGTTGTTTTAGAAAGATGACGAACGCGATCTACTAGTTCAATCCATTCTGTCATATCTGCTTCTTGGCATTTAAGCTTTAAATGGTCACATACGATTTGATCAAGATTTTGCTCTTGAAGAGCTAACGGAATAGTATAAAGTGTATCTGCATCACGACATTCAATAACAGATTTATTGTCTATATCACAGAATAAAGCAATTTTATCCTTCATATCTTCAGAAATAGGTTTTTCTGTTCTTACTACAATCACATTTGGCTGAATTCCTAAGCTGCGTAGCTCTTTTACACTATGTTGTGTTGGTTTAGTTTTCATTTCCCCTGCAGCTTTGATGTATGGTACCAATGTACAATGAATGTACATAACATTGTCACGACCAATATCACTTTTAATTTGACGAATAGCTTCTAAGAATGGTAAAGATTCAATGTCTCCAACCGTTCCGCCAATTTCTGTAATTACTACATCTGCATTTGTTTCACGACCAGCTCTAAATACACGTTCTTTGATTTCATTTGTAATGTGCGGAATTACTTGCACTGTTCCACCAAGATAATCTCCTCTACGTTCTTTTCTTAATACAGTAGAATAGATTTTTCCTGTTGTCACATTGTTATATTTCGTTAAATTGATATCAATAAAACGCTCATAGTGACCTAAGTCTAAGTCTGTTTCTGCGCCATCATCTGTTACAAACACTTCTCCATGCTGATATGGACTCATTGTACCAGGATCCACATTGATATACGGGTCAAACTTTTGAATCGTTACACTTACACCACGATTTTTCAGCAAGCGTCCTAGTGATGCTGCTGTAATACCTTTTCCGAGTGAAGATACTACTCCACCTGTTACAAAAATATATTTTGTCATTATATTATCCCCCTTGATTTAAGTTTGCTCCAATTCCTCTTTATTTAAGACGAATTAACTAATTTTTTTAGAGGGGTATGAAACGATTGCTATTTACTTTCTTTACTAAAAAATAAAAAGCGCTCCACTTACTTTCTAAAAGTAAGGGAGCGCTATATTTAGCGAATTTAAGTTCGTTCCTCTTTTTAAGGAGCCCAAAAAAGATTTTACTAGCAACGACTATAAATGTCAAGACTAGGAGATTATTTATCCTCATCCTCGTCATCAAATTCGTCGTCTTCTTCCTCTTCATCCTCATCTAGCTCATCGTCATCGATTTCATAATCTTCATCGAAATCATCATCTTCTTCCGACAAATCGTCATCTAATAGATCATCATCTTCTTCATCTAAATCCTCATCCTCATCTAGAAGCTCTTCGTCATCTAGATCAGCATCAAAGTCATCAAAATCGTCATCCTCATCAAGGCTATCAAAATCATCGAAGTCATCATCAACAGCTTTTTTCGCTTTCTTCTTCTTCGGTTTTGTAACTGTTACGACATCTTCTTCTGATTTATCTACAGGGTACCATAAACGAAGTCCCCAACGATTGTCTCCTAATGATAAGAAGCGACCATCAATATTAACATCTGTATATAATTGTGCTATTTTTTCATTAACCTCTTCTTCACTTAACCCAACTAATTTTGCTACTTGATCCATTAGTTCATTAAATGCATAAGGTGTTTTACCACCATTCATAATTTCATGTGCTACATCAATTAGCGACATTTCTTTTAGTTCTTCTTGAGTGTATTTATCAATACTCATTCTTTCGCACTTCCTTTCTTATCTACTCTTATCCCTTTCCTGAAAGCTCGGACCGAAATTCAGGTGGAAGTTTCACTTTTCGGGAGTTTATTATTTTTTATGCTTTTGTTGACCATTCTGCAATAAATCCTCTAACCTATTTTAAAGCCTTTTGAAAAGAACTCTAACTAAAATAGTAAAAATACATATTCTCCATTATAAACAAATTTTAGGTGAATATGCTAGTTCTAGTTAAGGTTTATTTAACTTTTCTTCAAAATAAAAGTTTTCCTTCTCTTTTCCCGTTATTTTTGAGTGTTTATTCTTAGCTAGTTTAAAAAACAGAAGGGATAAAAGAAAGAAGCCAATGGAACCTAATTGGTGCTTATAAAGGAAAGAAAACACCACTATATATACAGGCATTCCCAGCCATATCCATAATTTCCGCACTGTTAATCCACCCCAACTAAATGTAGAATATTCTTACTTCTAGGATAACGATTCTATCAAGGGGCACGCAAGTCTAAACGCTATTTTTTTCTTCTCTCTTCCATTATCTATTGTATTTTTGGTGAATAGCAATCTCTTACGGACATGACCAAGCAAGGTATGAAAAGAAGGGAATATCGGCAATACTATCCTTCTAAGGAGGGCATTATGAATGAAGACATTCCTGATTATCCTAAGCATTATTGCCATACTTATTTTCCTTCTTTACCTGGACTTTCAATTAGGAAAGAGAGCTCAGCAAAAAAAAATCAATCGAAAAAATCATCCTTTTAGATATAGTGACTTTCACATTTACTCGGACGGTACAGAACTATTTCCAGCCCTTTTTCAAGCAATTGAAGAGGCTGCTGAACATGTCCATATTCTTTTCTATACTATTAAAACAGACAGTATTTCCAACGAGTTTCTCAATCTTTTAAAAACAAAAGCACATGAAGGAGTGGAAGTGCGACTTATTTTAGATTGGTTAGGAAGTTATAAAATAAGAAAAAAGGTTAGGGCAAAATTAAAAAAGGCCGGCGTTCAGTTTGCATTTTGTCAGCTTCCAATTTTCCCTTATCTTTTTTATTCCTTGCAGGTTAGAAACCACCGAAAAATTGCTATTATCGATGGTAAGGTTGGTTTTATGGGGGGCTTTAATATTGGCAAGGATTATATTCATGCTAATTATAAATTGAGCCCTTGGCGTGACTATCATCTTAAATTGATTGGTGAAGGGGTCGATGACTTACAACGAGAATTTTTAATGGATTGGTTAAAAGCTTCTAAGATAAATTTACTGCAAAATCGTGTATATTTTCCCCTGCAAAAAAAGGGAGAATCTAGACATCAAATAATTCCTACACAAGGGGTTTATTTAGAGGAAATAGTCTGTCATGTCATAAAAAACTGCAAAAGTTCTCTTCTAATTACCACTCCTTATTTTATACCTAGTAAACAAATAACAAAGGAGTTACTAAGAGCATTACATAGAAATATTTCCATTACCATCCTTATACCTGATAAGGCAGATCACTTGTTAGTCAAAGAGGCCTCCTTTCCATATTTACGTACATTGATTGCACATGGAGCAAGTGTTTATCAGTATATGAATGGTTTTTTTCATGGTAAATTAATTAACATTGATAATGAAATTATTATTATAGGTTCAGCCAACTTTGATAGACGGAGCATCTTTTTAAATCATGAGTTAAATTGTTGTATCTACGACCAAGGCTTTATAGAAAGAATGAACAAGATTACAACAGAGGATTTACAGCAGGCAAAGGAGTTATCGCTTGAAGGTTTAGATACTATCACAATCAGAAGTAAGCTAAAAGAATGGATAGCCCGCCTTTTCGCTCCATTTCTATAAACGGATTAGCGATTACGGAACTATCCTAGACGATTTGCATAGACATGCCCAGGACATAAGTATTCCAACAAACATAAACCCAAACAATTATACGAAGAAGTAATAAAACATCTTGTGACTGTTTGGGTCTTTATTAAAAAAAGAATTACTTGTAGGTATTTCCCGCAGACGGACTTTTCATGGTGCTACACCTAAGCTGCTTCGGATTTGCAACCAATATCCAATTAATCATCGTTGCTGTTTTTTATGACTGGTATTTTTATTTTGACAAAAAATGATTCCTCCTTATAGGTGTAATCAAGATAGCCATGATGCTTCTTCACGATATCAAGGATGATTCTTGTTCCATATCCACGTTCTTTCCCCTTCTTCGTCGACTTACCAAATTTCTTATATAAAGAGTCTAAGATGGAAACTGGAATAGGCAAGCAGTCATTTTTGCATGTCAGTAAGTAAAGCCCACTTCTTTTGGAGAGCCGAATAATAATATGGGGCTCTCGTCGATACTTTTGCTGCCATTCTCGACTTGCTTCTAAGCTATTAGACAATAAATTCCCTACTAAACCGACGATATCCTTTTCTTTCATCGGCAACGTTGATAAAGGGATATCAAAATCATATTTTAGCGTGATATTTTCCTGGACCGCCTGCTTATAAACTCTATGTAAGACAGAAGCTACAGATCCACTTTCCCCTTTTATAGATAGATTTGTTTCTTCATATCCTTCTACCAATTCGTCTAAATAAGATTTAGCATGGGAGGAACCCTCTTTTTCCAGCATAAAATGCACTGCTGAAATATGCTTTAGAAAATCATGTCTTTCGCTGCGCACTACTTGAAAAAGTTCATTATATTGGCTTATCTCCTTCTCATAGGACTCTTTTGCCTGTTGCAGTGAAAAAATTTTTGCTCCAATCATAAACCGCACTATTTCGATTAGTACGAACAACAGAAGGAATAATATATTCCAGTATGTGAATGCAACTTGAATATGCAAAAGCAAAACCAATGATTGTACAAGCCAAAAGAGAACTTCTATTCTGGAATTAATAACAGCTTTATCTGCATGTAAATATTTCGAAAGAACAAAGCATATCCCCACAAAGAATGCAAAGATCCAATATGCTTGCACCGAAAAACTTACGTGGTCGATTACTCTTTTGCTATGTATGGTGCTATAAACAGCAATAAGCAGCCAATAAAAATGGTTATTATTAATCATATATACCTCTTTAAAAGTAATTTTCCTGAAGAAAATCTACTTTTTCCTTTGTAATCATTGCCTTTTCCTCTAATCCTTCGAATGCTACAGCATAAGAGTTCTTTGCATAAAGAGAAAAATTTTTAACATAATGAATGTTTATAATAAAAGATCGATGGGAGCGTATAAAATCTCTTTCTCTCAGCTCTCCCTCTAATTCATTTAGCGTTTGATATGTTTTGATCGCTTCGGCTTTAGTATAAATGGTTGTTGACCTTCCGGATCGTTCAATAAAAACAATATCCTTCTTTTGGATAATGTGAATTTCACTCTTTTGTTTAATATAAAGTCTTCCTGCAATCTCTGTAGACTTTGTCTTTTCTAACGCTCGCTGTACCGATTGAGTAAGACGCTCCTTATTATAAGGCTTCATAATATAGTCATGGACATTCAGTTCAAAGGCATGAACAGCATAGCCACTAGTACCTGTTACAAAAATGACCAAAATATTCAAAGCATGAAAATGAATAATGTCCGCTAATTCATATCCCGATAAACCTGGCATTTCAATATCCGCAATTAATAAATCAATGCTTTCTTTTTTTATTTCCGTATAAGCTTCTTCCGCCGATATCGTTGAGAAGATAATCTCAACATCAGGAATACCGGAAACAATGCCTATTAATTTATCTAGATCAATCATACGGTCATCTACTAAACCAACTCTCAACTCTTCTTTCTCCCTTCATCCCCACAAATACTGACAGAAATTACCCTTTTTATTTTACCATGATTTCTCTACGTTCGGATGGGTTTCACCGCATTTTCCATCCCCACAAGTATTCCTATATGCGACATCTTCCCTTTTCACGACATGATAAGCCATTTTCGTGACATAATGGCAGAAAAAAAGAGGCTCTCCAATTATGATAAATGTAACGAAACCAATACGAGGTGAAAGAGTATGATAACGATTCAAACGGTAACTAAAAAATTTCAAGATAAAAAAACTTCTGTAACAGCCCTTAAACACGTGTCATTTTCCATACAAAAAGGAGAAACCATTGCTTTACTTGGAGAGAATGGAGCAGGCAAGACAACGCTTCTACGTTCTATTGCCACCCTTATCCAACCAACAGAAGGAACTATAACGGTTGATCAATATGATACAAAGAAAAACCCCAATGAAATTAAACAAAAAATTGGTGTTCTATTCGGTGGAGAAACTGGTCTTTATGAGCGATTAACTGCAAGAGAGAATCTAGAGTACTTTGCCAATCTATATGGATTAGGAAAACATGAAACAAAGGTTAGAATCGATGAGCTTTCAAGAATGTTTGGGATGCGAGATTATTTAGATCGAAAAGTTGGCGGATTCTCTAAAGGAATGAGACAAAAAGTGGCGATTGCCCGAACGATTATTCATGACCCCGAAATTATTCTTTTTGATGAACCTACAACAGGCTTGGATATTACTGCTTCAAATGTATTCCGTCAGCTTGTTCATCAATTAAAAAGAGAAGGGAAAACCATTTTATTTTCCAGCCACATTATGGAGGAAGTTGCGATGCTATGTGATAGCGTTGCAATGATACATAAAGGAGAGCTTGTCTATCATGGAAAGCTTGACGATTTATACAAAGCGGAAGGCAGCAAGGACCTAAACTACATCTTTATGAGCAAATTAGTTAGAGGAGGAAACACATATGCTATTTAAATTATTTTTGAAAGAATTAAAGGATTCATTTCGTGATAGACGAACATTATTACTTACCGTTTTCTTACCGATTATTATGATGACAGGCTTAACCCTCTTTTATGAAAAGTTAGTATCTAGTGATGAAGGAGACACCTACCAATTAGCCATTCCAACAAATATAAATGAAGAGATGCAAGCAAATTTAGCTGTTTATACAAACATTGAATTAGTAGATGCTGATAATCCCGAAAAAATGGTAAAAGACGGAGATGCACAAGCTGCCATTCTGATAGAGAATGATTTTAGCGAAAAACTCAGCAAAGGAGAAAATACCAATATCGTTCTCATTGGAGATTCTTTTAGTGAAAAATCTTCTACATTACTTTCAATTGTTATGAATGCATTAAATGAATACGAAAAGACGGTGGTAACAGAACGGTTAAATGAAGCAGGTGTCGAAAGTACGGTTGTGCAGCCTTTCTCTATTGAACAGCAAGAAATTTCTGCAGAGGACCCAACCATTAATTTAGTCGCTATGCTTATTCCATTAATCCTATCATTAGCTTTAGGAATCGGCGCTTCTCCTGCCGCTGCAGATCTGTTTGCAGGAGAAAAAGAAAAGAAAACAATGGAGGCATTATTAATGACTCCCGTAAAGCGTTCAACTTTAGTTATTTCTAAATGGTTAACAATCACTACTATCGGGGTTTTAACTGGTTTGATCACTTTGCTGGTAGTTGTGCTTGAAATTGCCTTTTTTACGGAAAATTTAAAAAATGCTGTTCCTGTGCATGATAATTTTGCATTAATTATCGTTTTTGCTTTGGTTATGACGATTATTTACTCTATGTTAATTGCTTCCTTGCTTATGATTACTAGTATTATTGGTAAAACGATTAAAGAGGCTCAAAGTTATAGCACGCCGATACTGCTTCTGACTATTTTTCCAATGATGCTCTTATCAACTACTGGAATAAATGAATTAACTACTAATCATTTTATTATTCCTTTTGTTAATGTATTTAGCACTTTAAAGGAGTTAATATTCGGGGAAATAATCTATCAGCATTTGCTTCTTACCCTAGGATCTAATTTAGTCTTTATCGTAATTTCATTTCTGATTGGCAGAATGCTATTTTTGAAGGATAAATGGGTTATTAATTAAGCAGCATGAATGTTCCTTTGATAAGATATACAAAGGAACTCCAGACTGTCGACAAACTCCTAATTCAGTAATTAGGGGTTTGTCTTAGTTTATAAATATACATTCCCTGTTTCTCTTCTACAGGCACTTCCTCCCCTTCCGTTCCTAAAAATCTATTTTCTATACTTTTAATTACGTTTTTGATGTCATCGAATCCAAAGTCTCACTGCCCTTATTTGACGATTCCAGTCACTTTTCTATTTTATTTCTTGAAAATTGGACAGCAGGAATTTTTTATACTTTGGAAACAGGCAGTGCAGGAAAGAAAATTTTGAATATCAGTTATTCACTCCACATAATTTTTGTTTTAAAGAATTAAAATTGTATAACCTTAAAGATTATTTATTGGACAAGTTGATCGTATTGCCAGTAGCCCAAATGTTTTTAGTTTCCAGTTAGAAATGTATCTTGATTAAATTTTGATAAAAGTATTCTAAAATAATCAACATCCCACATAGACACGCACAGGGGGAAAAGTCATAAGATTGAGGTGATGTATATGTTTTTAAAAAGATGTATAAACATTTCAGGCTGTATTATTGTTTTATTTATGTTATCTGCATGTCAATCATTAACAAAGTTTAAAGATAAAACAATGGAAGAAACAAAAAAAACAATGCATTTTACTGAGGGTAACGAAAACGAAACAGCTGAAACAATGGAGAGGTTGATTGATAAGGGAAAACTCGATCAAGTGGTCTACAACGAAAAACTTTATCAGCTGAAAGAAAAAGTTGATGAAGACAAAAAAGGAAAAGTCATAGGGGTAATAGGCAAAACTTTCTTTGTAGATAGCGATGGAAAGAGATGGTCAGAAGAAGAACTGAAAGAACCGTATCTCTCTCTAGACCCTGATGAAATCAAAGAGAAAAAACCTTTACGCTATGGGAAGGTTTACAGTGCAAACGAGGATTCCAATGCCGAAGATGAAATCATTGTGGAGTTTAATCGTGAGTATTATCGGGCGGTTTTGATTAAGAATGAAAAGGAATAAGGGAGGGTGTGACATGAGTACAGCCTTATTAGAAACCAAAAGTCTTACAAAAAAGTTTGGCAAAGAAACAGCTGTTTCAGATGTTTCACTAACTGTTCAGAAAAACAGTATTTATGGTCTACTTGGACCAAATGGAGCTGGGAAATCAACAACACTAAAAATTTTGACAGGAATTTTACGGAAGACTTCTGGTGAGGTTTTCTTCGACGGACATAAATGGAAACGTTCTGATTTGCAAAATATTGGATCTTTAATAGAAGCTCCGCCCCTTTACGATAATTTAACAGCATTTGAAAATGTAAAAGTACATGCCACGTTGCTGGGCCTATCTGAGGAGCGGATACACAGTGTGCTAAAAACTGTAGATATGCAGCATGCTGGTAAGAAAAGAGCAGGCCAGTTTTCTATGGGGATGAGGCAGCGACTGGGAATCGCTATTGCTTTATTAAATCATCCTAAATTATTAATTCTTGATGAACCTACGAACGGGCTTGATCCAATCGGTATTCAGGAGCTCAGAGACCTTATCCGCTCTTTTCCTCAAGAAGGAATAACCGTTATTTTATCTAGTCATATCCTTTCAGAAGTCGAACAAATAGCAGATCATATTGGGATTATCATCGGCGGTCACCTTGGATACCAGGGCGAAATAAATAAAATTGATGATTTAGAGCATTTGTTTATGGAAGTTGTAAAGGCAAGCCGTGAAAAAGAGGGTGTAAAAAAATGATAAATTATATGAAGGCCGAAAACCTGAAGTTTAAGCGGACTTTTTCTAGAAAAATGATAATCTTTGTACCGCTCCTTAATATAGGTTTTTCTTTTTTAATGAACAATCAATTTTTTGTTTCCGGTACTTTTAACTGGTGGTCTATTATTTTTATGCCGGTGATGATTGCTTTACTTTGTTCATTATCTCATCAAAAAGAAAAAAAAGCCTCTAATTATACTGGCACATATTCATTGCCTATTGATTTGGGGAGATTATGGTATTCTAAGATTGTCATTATTATGATTTATTCGTTATTATCTCAAATTGTATTTTTATTGTTTATGTTACTCATGGGATTCGTTATAGCTGATTTTACTATTGTTACGCTTTCTACAGTTGCCGCAAGTTTATTGCTTTGGGTAACAAGCCTTTGGCAGGTTCCACTTTGTTTATTTGTGGCCAAAAAGTGGGGTCTTACGATAGCGGTAATGTTGAATCTCATAGGAACATTTATTCTGGGTATAATGCCGGCATCTCGCTCTTTTTGGTGGTTTATTCCTTGGAGCTGGCCAATTCGAATGATGTGTCCAACAATAGGTATTCACCCTAACGGTCTGTTGCTTGAAAAAAATAATCCTTTGTTGAGTTGGATGGTCGTCCCTCCTGCTATATTGATTTCTGTACTATTATTTTTGATAATGGCGTTTTTGACCAGCCGTTCGTTTGCTTCTTCCATTGATTATAGAATAAAAAAGCAAGGGGCGATGTAAAGTGAGACTGCTTTTGAGGTGTTTACAAGCTGATTTTCAAAAAAACAGGCACACCTCCTTTATGTGGCTGCATTTCATTATCCCTATAGTTTGTTCAGTTGTATTAATCCTGTATTATTATGGAAGAGACCAAAGCCAATTTCACTTGTATAAATCTTTTATGGAAGCTATTGCTATTGCATTGCCGTTGCTCATAGGGGTCTTATGCGGCATGACCGCATCTTTAGAAGAACAGGCTGGAAAATTTCAAGTGTTGCTGGGAGGCACATCTCCAAAAATTATTGCTTATGCCAGTAAAATGTTAATGCTTCTTCTCATGGAACTTTGCTCAATTGGCATAGCGCTTTTCCTTTATATAATGGGATTAACATTTATTTTAAATGTGCCGGATTTGTCTTATGATATTTTTATAACAGGTGCTGCCTGGCTGGTTGCAGGTAGTGTCATTCTATATGTTATTTATTTTTTTATCAGCTGTATGTTTGGAATGGGTGCTTCTGTCCTGATAGGCGGAGCAGGCCTGCTTATGACAGCACTCATGAATACTGGATTAGGAGATGCGATATGGAAATATAATCCTTGGGCTTGGAGTATTAGACTATCAGGTTTAAATGGGGTTCTCCATTTTATAGAAAAAGATAATTATTCTTTATTAATGCATGAAATAAATTCAGGAGTATTCATTGTGATTTTTGGTACAATCTGTATAATCATTGCCGGTCTAATATGGTTTAACAGATGGGAAGGCAGAAAAACATTTGAATAGCATGAGGAGGACGGGAAATGGCAAAAATCCTTGCTGTCGATGATGAAAAAGATATTCTTGCACTGATACAAAACATTTTGCGCCGTGACCAGCATAAAGTCGACACTTTAGATCGTGTTAAAGGCCAGCCGCCTGATTTATTTCAAGGATATGATTTAATTTTGCTTGATGTTATGATGCCGGACATTGACGGTTTTGAGCTATGTAAACAGATACGCCCTTTGGTGGATTGTCCCATATTATTCCTCACAGCTAAAACCGAAGAGGAAGCGATAATCAATGGCCTCATTACTGGCGGAGATGATTATATTACAAAGCCCTTCGGCGTTAGGGAGCTTAGTGCTAGAGTTAATGCTCACTTAAGAAGGGAACGGAGAGACAAACATCAATCGAAAAGAGTCATCTCTGGTTTTTTATTTCATTTTGATAGTAAAGAAGTATTTATCAATAACCAAAAACTTAACTTAACAAAAAATGAATATAAAATATTTGAATTTTTAGCTCAACATAAAGGGAGAACTTTTTCAAGAGAACAAATTTACGAAGAGATATATGGATTAGAGGGGAATGCCTTGTATTCAACAATTACGGAGTTTATCAGAACGATTCGCAGAAAATGTAACGAGCATAATGCAGACCCTATCAAAACGGTATGGGGCTTTGGGTACAAATGGGAATAAATCATAAAGGCCAAAAAACACTTCTTAGAGAACTGATAAAGTATATAGCTGCGTTATGTATTAGTTTGATTGTACTTGCTTTACTCTATTTATTTATGAATACCATCGCTATGAATATGGGCTTCTCACATCCAGCAAATTATAATGAACGAGAAGCAGAGAAACTTATGCCGAAGCTGGAACATGTAGATAAAATAACTGCTGATATGATTCCCGATACGATGTCATTTGCCCTCCTTGATAAAGAAACAAAACAAAAAACAGCTGGAACTATTAAAGTAAAAGATCTGAAACTGGTAAAAAAGAAGATTGAAAAAAAACCGTATGTTAATTATAAACAAAAAGGATATTTGGTTATAGAAAGAAAAAATGAGTATTGTATTTTGCAATATTCATTACGGGCAGATTTTAGCTCACCTTTATTAAGAAAATACCTTCCTAATTATGAATTAACGAGTATCAGTATTTTGATAGTCTTGCTCATTATAGACATTTCTATTATAACAACGTACTTTGCTAATAGATTAAGAATACATTTTGAAACACTGAATGTAATTACTCGATATATAAAAGAGCAAAATTTGCAGTTTACCCCCGAATTTACACATATTAAGGAATTTGACGATGTAATTGACTCCTTAATTGAAATGAGAGATGCTCTTCGGTCATCACTCGAGGCTCAGTGGCGGTTAGAAAAAAATAAGAAAGAGCAAATTGGTGCTTTGGCACATGATATCAAAATCCCGATTACCATTATTAAGGGAAATGCTGAATTACTCAGTTTGTCTATTCAAAACGAAGAACAAGCTGAGTATACAAAGTATATTCTTGGAGCAGGAAATCAAATTGAACAATATATTTCTCAGCTGATTTATCTTTCGAAAACAGAGGAGTCCTTAACTATTCATTTGGAGAAAGCCTTTATAGATAAGCTGACAGAAACTCTGCAGAAAGATATATCCGCCTATAAAGGGAATAAAAAAATAACTATTTCATTTAAAAAAGAAAATCTCAAGAAAGAGGCGGAAATAGACTGGCAGCTGTTACATAGGGCGTTATTGAATATTTTAACAAATGCGGTTGATTATACACCGGAAGATGGGACTGTCTCGGTGCATGCGGAATGCGATTCTGATACTCTTTACTTTTTTGTAAAAGACACAGGAAATGGATTTTCGGAAAGCGGGCTAAAAAAAGCAACAGAACTTTTTTACATGGATGACAAGGCCCGTCAGTCTAAAGGTCATTATGGAATGGGGTTGACCTTCGCAAAAAATGCTGTGAATCTCCATAATGGAGAACTGACTCTTGGAAACACGATAGAGGGTGGCGGAGAAGTGCGAGTGAAAATACCCTTATATAGAAATCATTAAACCCACGCCCTATCTGGACGTGGGTTATAATGCTTCGCGCTATATAAAGGCAAATGAAAATGCTGATGATGATCGATGCTGACAGCAATGCTAATATAATATTCAGTTTCATCATCTCTTTATTTATTTCTTATATTATCTTACAAAGACTGAAGAGTATTATAGGAATAGAAAAAAGAAAAGGAGAAATCGGAAGCTCTGCAAATGTTGAAGAAACAACTTATTAAAAAGAGGAAAGCGTCTATTTTCGCTTTCCTCTTTTTGATTTATTACATTTTTTCTGGTGCAGATACGCCAATAAGCGCCAAGGCGTTTCTTAATGTGATTTGCGTTGCTTGGATTAATGCTAAACGTGCTTTTGTTCTTTCTAAGTTGTCTGCATCTAATACTTTTTCAGCATTATAGAAGCTATGGAAAGTAGATGCCAAGTCGTAAATATAATTCGTAATACGGTGTGGCATTCTCTTTAATGCCGCTTCTCCTACTGCTTGCGGGAATTCTCCTAATTTCTTTAATAGATCAAATTCCTTTTCCGCCGTAATTAGTGCAGCATTTAGCTCGTCCTTCGGCTCGATTCCTTGTTCTTTTCCTTGTCGAAGGATACTAGAGATACGAGCATGGGCATATTGTGCATAATATACTGGGTTTTCATTCGATTGGGATACAGCTAGATCTAAGTCAAAATCTAAATGCGTATCTGCACTTCTCATAGCAAAGAAATAACGAGTTGCATCTAGACCTACTTCTTCTACTAAGTCTCTCATTGTTACAGCTTTTCCTGTACGCTTACTCATCTTCATTTTTTCGCCATTTTTGTATAAGTGAACAAGCTGAATAATTTCCACTTCTAATGCTTCTTTGTTATATCCTAATGCTTGGATTGCAGCTTTCATACGAGGAATATAACCATGATGATCTGCACCCCAAATATTGATAAGCTTTTCAAAGCCTCTATCTAATTTATCCTTATGATAAGCGATGTCTGGCAATAAGTACGTATAAGATCCGTCATTTTTAATAAGCACACGGTCTTTATCATCTTCAAAATCAGTAGAACGTAACCATGTCGCTCCATCTTGTTCAAAAATATAGCCATTCTCCTTTAACTTGTTTAACGCTATATCAATCTTTCCGTTTTGATAAAGAGATGTTTCGGAGAACCACACATCAAATTTTACACGGAAATCTTCTAAATCCTGTTTCAGTTTAGCCATTTCATACTTCAGTCCGTATTCACGGAAAAAGTCAAAACGTTCCTGTTCTGAAACATGGACATACTTATCCCCATATTCTTCTGCTAACTTTTTCCCGATTCCGATAATGTCTTCCCCATGATAGCCATCTTGCGGCATTTCTTTTTCCATTCCTAACGCTTGGAAATAACGCGCTTCTACAGATAATGCCAAGTTATTAATTTGGTTACCAGCATCATTAATATAGTATTCTCTTGATACCTCATAGCCAGCTTTGTCTAAGATATTACAAAGAGAATCTCCTACAGCTGCTCCACGCGCATGACCTAAGTGAAGGTCGCCAGTTGGATTAGCTGAAACAAACTCTACTTGTACTTTTTCATTATTTCCAACTGTAGTTTGTCCATATTGCTCTCCCGCTTGAAGGATGGTTGGAATTAAATCCGTTAGATAGCTGTTATCCATATAAAAATTGATAAAACCTGGACCTGCTATTTCTACTTTTTTAATAGAAGCTTTCGTTTGATCGAAATTCTCAATAATAGCCTCCGCAATCATTCTTGGCGCTTTTTTGGCAACTCTCGCTAATTGCATCGCCATATTCGTTGAATAATCACCATGGGCTTTATCTTTTGGCAATTCCAAGATTACTTCTGGAATTTGTTCTTCTGCTGCTAATCCAGCTTTTATGACGCTTTGTTTAATTTCTTCCTTTAGCTTGTCCTTTATTTGATCTACAATATTCATTCTTACTCTGTCTCCTCCTTAAATGAAATAGTCATATGATAGGTTCCATTATTGCTGCCTTGCATCTTTAAATCATATAAAATATCTAATGAACCTGTGGTTGCTTGCTGTTCCACTTCTAGCGCAAGTCTCTTTGTATCGGTAACTAGCTGAAATACACCGTATGGACTTTCATAGCTGCCGATCTTTTGTTTATTAATAAGAAAAGGAAGGCGCATTTTGACCGCTCCACTTCGAAGGATTAGTCCTTCCTTTTCTGTGATTTTAATAATTGTTTTAATGGTTCCTTCTTCTATGATTTCTTCATATTTTATATATTTACTAGTATCTTTTTCTAAGTATTGACCAAACCCAATCCACTCAATACTTTCTTTATTTTTCCCATTATATATATGTGTTGTAACGTGTAATTTTACAGGCACCTGTTGCCCTGATGGTTGAGACAACGACAACACTTCCTTTTCATTTACTGTGTAACTTTATAAGTATAAATTTTTTAAAGGGGAAGTGCAAGATGGTTCGCAAAAGAACGAAGATATTCTCTCTTGACAGAACCCTGCATGTGTAAAAAAACCTACAGTATAATCTGTAGGTTTTCGCTTTAATAATTGCTTAGTTCCTTGATTGGTGTTTGGATAATCACAGGGTTTTTAGATGGATCTAGCCATTTTAAAATTTTCACAACATTTGCCTCTGTCGTTGCTGTACAGCCTAGTGTATAACTATTTGCAATATGGAAGAAGATTGCGCTTCCTTTATTAGGAATTCGCTTTGTATTATAGTCAATAACAAATCCATATTTATATGCCGGCACATTCATATTTTCAGCACTTTTCCATTGACCTTTTGTTTTCTTTTTCGACTGCCAAGTATTATATAGCTTGGATTTCGGATCATCTACCCATACATCATCTTTGGTTATTTTTCGATAAGGTAATTTTGTCCCAGGGTTTTTTTGTGTACCAAACGCTGTTCCGATCGTAAACTTACCAATGGGTGATTTTTTTCCGCCTTCATACATATTTGAGGTAAAGCCGTATTTCCCAATATGTCCAGTTGTCGTTAAAACTGGAATCCATTCACCCTTTTTATTTTTTTCAAAGGTACGAATATCAGCAGAGGATGTATTATAGCCATTTGAAGTAACAAGGATCAATTGTTTATTTTTTCCTACTGTTTTTAGGCCTGCTGCTAAATTTTTTGGTGATGCGGGTTTTTTGGTTGTTAGGTATTTACTTGATGCCCAGCCTGTCTTACTGCCCACCGTTACCTTGCTCCAAGATCCCTTTGTTTGAGATACTTTTAAAGATTGATTTTTTTTGACTGTCGTAACTACTTTATAGTTAGTTCCTGCACCACTTCTTACATTTAACGTACTTGCTGTAACATACATCGTTTTTGTAGATGTCGTAGCTTTTGCTGCTGGCTTTTTTGTCGTTAAATATTTATTAGAGGCCCAGCCGGTTTTCTTTCCAACTGTCACTTTATCCCAAGAACCTTTTGTCTGGGTTACTGTTACAGCCTGATTTTTCTTAACGGTTGTCACTATTTTATAAGAAGTACCTGCCCCGCTTCTTATATTAAGAGTGCTTGCTGTCACATATTTCGTTTTTTTACTAGCAGCTTGAGCCGTATTTACCGAATGAAAGCCAGCAAATAAAACCATTACTCCTACTAATAGAACAAAAATCCTTTTTCCCATTTCCATCCTTCTCCCTATGTATAATCAAGCTTCTTTTTTTCATGGACAAGCATGCGCAAAATGCTCCATATGTAGTCTAGCAGAACACTATTTCAGTTTCTTAATATCTACATTACAAAGCTACAATATTTTCATTGCCATTCCAATCTCGAGGGGAATTTTCTTGCCAAACGGCACTTATCTAGTAAAAATTGATAGTAGCCTTTTTCTAAAGTTAATGGTTGAATTTTAAAGCGTCTACTAAATAGATTAACTTCTCACTTTCTATATTTTAACATATTTATCCATTTTTCCGATGGTAAGTAAAGTGCATCCAGTTACGGAGGAAAACCACTAACCAGTAATAATAAAGCCAAACAACCATATGAAATCTTTGGTACAATTGTTTGGCTTTATTTCTAGCTGAAACTATGTCCCCACTTATCAAAATTATATTATTTTACAAACCCTAAAATCATTTCACGAATTAATTTACTTGCTGTATTCGCTGTTTGTTCAGATGGATCGTAAATTGGCGCTACTTCAACTAAATCTGCTCCAACTACCTGAACATTCGAACGTGCTATTTCATGAATGGATGCTAATAATTCTTTTGAAGTAATCCCCCCTGCATCCACCGTACCTGTTCCAGGGGCATGCGCAGGATCTAATACATCAATATCGATAGTTACATATACAGGTCTGCCTGCAAGTGTTGGCAAGATTTCTTTTAATGGCTCTAGCACCTCAAACTTAGAAATATGCATCCCTACTTCTTTTGCCCACTGAAACTCTTCTTTCATTCCAGAACGAATCCCAAAAGAATAAACATTTTTTGGACCAATTAAATTGGCTGCTTTTTTGATCGGTGTGGAGTGAGATAATGGCTCTCCTTCGTATTCATCGCGAAGATCTGTATGGGCATCCATATGTATGATAGCTAAATCTGGATATTTTTTATACATTGCTTGGAACACGCCCCAAGATACTAAATGCTCTCCTCCCATTCCAAGCGGAAATTTATTATCATCTAATACTTTGTCCACAAATTCTTCAATCATATCTAAGCTGCGTTGCGGATTTCCAAATGGCAAAGGAATATCTCCTGCGTCAAAGTATTTTACTTCATCAAGCTCTCTATCCAAATAAGGACTGTACTCTTCTAACCCTACAGAAACCTCTCGAATTCTTGCTGGGCCAAAACGGGAGCCCGGACGGAAGCTAACGGTCCAGTCCATTGGCATACCATACAATACTACTTGGCTTTCTTCATAATTTGGAAAACTTTTAATAAATACATTTCCTGAATATGATTCATCAAAACGCATTGGTCATCTCTCCTTTTTATTCAAAGACAGTCCAATCATTCACTTGCTTTGTTGCTATCCCCTTCACAGAGATCTTGAACAAACTTTGGTAAGATGAAGGCTGCTTTGTGTAACTCTTTCGTATAATATTTTGTCTCTATCGAATGGAATCGACTTTCTGGAACATTTAATGGATCATACTGTTTAGATCCAATTGTAAATGCCCACATGCCACTTGGATACGTCGGAATATTGGCGATATATAATCTGGTGATCGGGAATATTTCCTTTACATCTCTTTGCACGGAACGAATGAGCTCTCCCTTAAACCAAGGATTATCACTTTGAGCAACAAAAAGTCCATCGTCCTTTAACGCTTTCGCTATTCCTGCATAAAAGCCTTTAGTAAACAGATTAACAGCTGGACCCACTGGTTCTGTTGAATCGACCATAATGACATCGTATTCGTGCTCGCTTTTGGCAATATGCATAAACCCATCGCCTACTTGTACATCTACTCGTGGATCATCCAGCTTACCTGCTATTTCTGGTAGAAATTTCTTACTATATTCAATTACTTTACCATCGATATCAACAAGCGTCGCTTTTTTGACACTAGGATGCTTTAAAACTTCTCGAATAACTCCGCCGTCCCCACCGCCAACAACTAGAACATACTCAGGGTTGGGATGTGTAAACAGTGGAATATGGGCTACCATTTCGTGGTAAACAAACTCATCTCTAACAGAAGTCATCACCATATCATCCAATAATAGCATATTTCCCCATTCTTCCGTTTCTACCATATCTAACTTTTGAAATGGTGTTTGTTCTGTATGTAATGTACGCTTGATTTTCATCGTGATTCCAAAATCGTCGGTCTGCTTCTCTGTAAACCAAATTCCCATTGACATATCCTCCATTCATTTGATTGGTATAAAGTTTCTTATATGCTAAAAGTTCCTTATTTCTTCATTTCTTGTGAGTACAATCTTCTTTTTATACTTCCCAATCAAACAAATAACAAACACGAAAAAAGTATAGTGGATATTCGTTAAAATGCAAAGATTTTTTTTATATTCCATGATAAAAATGTTTAAAACGCCAATGTTTACCACATACTAGTTTTATCTATTTACCTTTCATTTAATGTGATAAAAGAACAAAGAAGTTTCTATTTAGGAGGTGTCATGTTTTGGAGGTCATTGTAAATAAACTTAAAAACTCTGGCAAGTATTTACGTCTATTGATTATATTAGGGCTTCTTTTCATGATAACCGCCAGCATCATTTTTATCGGTATATATGTATATGCTCGTACACTAGGCCCTCCACCACTTGCTGTTTCTCAGTCAACAATCTACTATTCAGATGATGGCAGCATTATTGGCGAAAGCAGCAATGGACAGAAAAGGTATTGGGTGTCCATTGATGATATTAGTCCCTATTTAGTAGACGCTACTGTTTCTATTGAAGATAAAAATTTTTATTCCCATCACGGCTTTGACTATAAACGAATTGGCGGTGCTATTTTAGCCGACATAAAAGCAATGGCAAAAGTTCAAGGGGCGAGCACAATAACCCAGCAATATGCCCGAAACTTATTTTTAGAGCATGAAAAGACGTGGAAGCGAAAAATTGCAGAGGCCTTTTACACCCTTCGATTAGAAATATTCTATACAAAGGATGAAATACTAGAAGGCTACATCAACACTATTTATTATGGTCATGGAGCATATGGAGCAGAGGCGGCAAGCCAATATTACTTTGGAAAAAAGGCCTCCGAACTAACTTTAGGAGAAGCAACCATGCTTGCTGGTATTCCGAAGGGACCTAGTATTTATTCTCCTTTTTCATCGATGGAGAATGCGAAGAAAAGACAGGGCATCATCCTAAATTCCTTAATTGAAAATGGATATATAACAGAGGAAGATAAAAAGTTAGCAGCAAAGGAAAAACTATCGTTAGTAGGAAAATTTCCAAATGCTAGTGTGGAAACAGCACCTTATTTTCAAGATACTGTAAAAAACATTCTGAAAAACCAGCTTCATTTAGATGATAAAACGATTCAATTAGGTGGATTAAGAGTGTATACAACCTTAAACACAGAGCAGCAAAAAATAGCAGAGGAAACGATTAATCAGACGATAAATAAGTCTAGTAATATACAGATTGGCTTTGTTGCTATGGATCCAACTACAGGCAATGTTAAGGCAATGGTAGGCGGAAAAGATTATGAGGAAAGCCCATTCAACAGAGCAATTCAAGCAACTCGGCAACCTGGTTCAACGATTAAGCCTTTATTGTATTATGCAGCACTTGAACATGGATTTACACCTGCTACGATGATGAGCAGCGAACAAACAACCTTTCGCTTTGATGATGGGAGAGATCCATATACCCCGCATAATTTTAACAATCAATATGCCGATGGAAATATTACCATGGCACAGGCACTAGCTGTCTCTGATAATGTTTATGCTGTTAAAACCCATCTTTTTTTAGGGCAAGATACATTAGTGAAAACAGGAAAGAAATTCGGCATTACAACCGATTTACAAGAGGTTCCATCTCTCGCTCTTGGAACTTCCAATGTTCGTGTGATTGATATGGCAAATGCCTATAGTATATTTGCCAACGGAGGAAATAGGGTATCTCCTGTTTTCATTACAAAAATTGAGACAAATGATGGGCAATTACTCTATGAACATAAGCCAAAACCAGAAAAGATTTTAGATACGGATTTAACGTTGGTGATGAATCAAATGATGACAGGCATGTTTGACCCTACTCTCAATGGCTATGCCTCGGTAACGGGAAGTACTATTAAAGACGACATCACAAGAATTTATGCAGGAAAATCTGGCTCCACTGAATCAGATAGTTGGATGATTGGTTATACTCCACAGCTAGTATCCGCTGTTTGGACAGGCTATGATCAAGGAGAGCCTATAACTTTAGCAGCTGATAAAACATATGCAAAGAAAGTTTGGGTTCAGTTCATGGAACAAAGTTTAAAAAAGGAGCCGATCAAAGGATTTACACCTACCAAAGGTACTGTTGGCGTTTATATCGATCCTAAGAGCGGCAAACTCGCATCAGCTGCATGTAATACAAAAAGAATGATGTATTTTACCAAAGACACTGTACCAACAGAATATTGTGCTGATTTACCAAAAGAAGATTCTAGCGAAAAACCAGCAAATAAGGAAAAAGGAAAAGAAAAAGTACCATGGTATAAACGAATTTTACCTTGGTAGGATAAACTTGATAAAGCATACTACCAGCTATTTTGTGGGAAGTATGCTTTTTTGTTTAGGTGCGACAGGGTAAAGCTCTCTTCTTCCTCTAAATGGTACCAGAGAGCCTTTCTCTGTTCCCTTTTCTCTCTCTTCTTCCTCCAAACGGGAACGGAGAGCCTTTCTCTGCTCCCTTTTTCCTCTCTTCTTTCTTCAAACGGGAACGGAGGCTCTCTCTCTGTTCCCTTTTCTCTCTCTTCTTCCTCCAAACGGGAACGGAGGGCCTTTCTCTGTTCCCTTTTCTCTCTCTTCTTCCTCCAAAAGGGAACGGAGGCTCTCTCTCTGTTCCCTTTTCTCTCTCTTCTCCCTCCAAACGGGAACGGAGAGCCTTTCTCTGCTCTCTTTTCCCTCTCTTCTTCCTCCAAACGGGAACGGAGGGCCTCTCTCTGTTCCCTTTTCTTTCTCTTCTTCCTTCAAACGGGAACGGAGGGCCTCTCTCTGTTCCCTTTTCCCTCTCTTCTTCCTCCAAACGGGAACGGAGAGCCTTTCTCTGCTCCCTTTTCCCTCTCTTCTTCCTTCAAACGGGAACGGAGGGCCTCTCTCTGTTCCCTTTTCCCTCTCTTCTCCCTCCAAACGGGAACGGAGGCTCTCTCTCTGTTCCCTTTTCTCTCTCTTCTTCCTCCAAACGGGAACAGAGGCTCTCTCTCTGTTCCCTTTCCTCTTACCTCCTATCCCCAAAGGGCTTAGACAGCGAGTCTCTCCTCCTATTCCTCCTCCAACCACACATCTTCTACATGCTTTCTTTTTTGCTGCTTGTTTATTTTCCGATATTCTTTCGATTTAAAAATAATATCGAAATCATAATCTTCTGGATATAGCTCTGTTCCTTTTATATAGAGCTTTAATCGTTTTTGGTTCACGGTTCTTTTTTCCTGCCGAACCTGGACTATATATCTTCCTTGTACATCAGGACCTTGATAAACAATTCCCATTTCATCCGTTTCTGTAAGAATCACATTATCCCCTTTCTCAAAAATAGGCTCCCGGGATGGAGTGGGATTAATCGTTTTTTTCTCAACTGACTTTCGCGCGTACTTATTGACTACAATTTGCTGCTGAAAATCCAGCTCCTTTAAATTCTGGTCATGATGGAAATTCCGATATGTTTTATACGTTATCTGATGCGCTTTTTCGATGAGCTTAGGGTGCAAGCCTAATTTGCTTGCAATTTCAAACGCCTGGCTTCTTCCGCTTTGTCCCAGTAATAGCTTATATGTTGGTCGCAATGTATTGATATCAAATTCCATTGTTCCATTTAAAAAACCTTCTGTTTGATCTGCAAATTCTTTCATCTCGCTATAATGTGTGGTCGCAAATAAGGTTGCTCCTTTTTGATAAAGCTGTTCTAAAATGACAATAGCAAGCGCCATCCCTTCTCCCGGATCAGTCCCTGATCCCAGCTCATCAAGTAATACAAGGGAGCGATCATTGGTTGTTCTTAAGATATCAATTATATTCACTAATCTGGAGCTAAACGTACTTAAATTTTGTTCAATGCTTTGTCCGTCGCCTATATCCACAAATATATGTTGAAAAATAGCGATTTTACTCCCTGCCTTCGCCGGAATTAGTAAACCAGATTGAGCCATCATTGTTAATAAACCAATTGTCTTTAATGTGACTGTTTTCCCACCTGTATTTGGTCCTGTAATAACAAGGGCACGATGCTCTTCTCCAAATGAAAGAGTTAAAGGAACTGCTTTGTCTCCAAGCATTGGGTGCCGAGCCTCTTTTAAATAAATCGTATAATCTTCTGATAAGAAAGGCGGCTTTGCAGCAATCACTCGGCTATATTTTGCTTTCGCAAATAAAACATCATAATAGTGCATCGTTTCTATCGCTAAATTAATAGCCTCTTCCTCAGCCAAAAGCTTCTCCGTTAATTCATATAGAATTCTTTCTACTTCAGATTCTTCTGCTAGCTTCATGGTTTCGATTTCTGCTTGCATGTCAGCAAGTTCGATTGGCTCAATAAATACAGTTGCTCCAGATGCGGATGTATCCAGTACGCTACCTTGGATTTTTGTTCGATATTCTCTTTTTACAGAGAGTGTCAAATGACCGTTACGTTCCGAAACAATTTTGTCCTGAAGATAACTCGCATATTTTTTGGATTTCACTAATTGGCTCGCTTTTTCTTTTACTCTATCTGTCAGGATGGACAGCTGTCTTCTTAAATAGGCTAAATCACTTGAAGCATAATCATCCACATTACTATGTCTAATACATCTTGCTATTTCCTCTGTAAGCTCGCTAACATCAGGAATGGATTGAACATAAAGCGAGACATTTGGTGCCGCATATTCTTTATCCCGCATAAATTGTTTAAGCTTTGTACAATGTTCCAAAAAGGAAATAACAAACGGAAATTGATCTGCCCGAATATAAATCCCTTTTTTTGCTTGGCTTAAATAAATAGACATTTCATCAAGTGTATGAATCGGCACACTACTAGATATTTCTATGATTTTCATCGCCTCTTCTATTTCCTTGATTGACTGCTCCATTTTTCTTTTATCCTGCAGCGGCCGCAGTTTTCGTATTGTCTCTTTCGCTAAATTTGTTTTGGCATAGGATTCTATCTCTTCTAAAATTTTATAAAAACCTAATACTTCAAATGCCTGTTGATTCATTTTAATTCCTCCTATTTTTCTTCCAATAGCCCTTAAAAATAGAAAAAGCCAGCGTGAACAAACACTCACACTAGCTTTTTGGGTAGACCTATCCACTTTAAGAAGCGGAGTAGGAGATCCTTTACAATAAAAAAATAAAAACTATGACAAATATGCCATAGCTTTTTATCATCTATTGCTTGCTATGAGGCTTATTCTTAACCTTCCTTGAAATTCCCATGCTAAATAAACCGGTATATCCCCAGTTTTTTAACAAAATTCAAGGCCGTATATAATTAACGGTTAGTTAAGAACACTCACACTCATAAAACAATCTCCTTTAAAAGGGCTATTTATTATAATTTCTCTTTCAGTTTATCGATTTCCTCGCTCATTTGTCAACATTTTCAAAAAATTATCCTAACAAGTCTTGTTTCAGCTGTTCTACAGAGTTATCCCATAGGCGCTGATCATGTTTTTTCAGAAAATCTGCCAGTACCTTTTTAGACTTCTCATCCATATGATCGACCATAATATGTCTTTTCATACTTTTATCCATCTTATTCACATGCTCTGGAAGAGACTTATAACCTCTTCGAATAGAACGGTCTACAGTCATTTCACATGCTGTTACACCAGCATAATAAGGACCTTCAGGCTTACGGTCAATTGTCACCCAAACTAACCAGTAAGGCTTGCCATTAGGAACCTCTTCCTTTGTTTTCAAAAATTTGATGCCACGTTCCACTGCACTTCTTGCATGCATGGCGCCGATATCAACGATCGCTTCTCCCTCTTCTACATCAATAATAACAGGAGATACATTTTCTAAACTAAGACTGCCAATTCCAAAGCCTTTATGCCCATCGGTTGGGTCATTTTTAATAATATTAAAGCCTATTGTTTTCTTCTTTTTTTCTTCCATTTTCATACTCCTTTTGCGATTTATTATAAACGATCGCGGATTGGTATAGCTTGACGATTTTTATTAGTCGTATATATAAAACCGACTTTTATCCTCTGTAAAATCAAAATAACAATTGATTAAACAGCGACAGAAAAAAGTATCGTATCACTTCAATCCAAGGGAATATCGTATAGCTTGATAAACCTGTAACAATTAATACAATAAATAAAATAGATCCATAAACTTCATACTTGGACATCGCTGCTCTGACTCGTGAGGAAACCAGATCTTCAATAATTCGGTAACCATCTAAAGGGGGCAAAGGAAGCAAATTAAAAGCAAATAGTAATAAGTTCATATAAACAAAAATTTCAAAAAACGGATATAAATCAAAATTACTTCCCATTGGTACTTGTAACTTTATTAATATTGCAAGAATGATAAAACCAAGAAAAGCTAATATTAAGTTACTGACAGGACCTGCTAAAGTCACCAATACTCCAGCTAATTTTGGCCGCTTAAAATAATGACGATTAACCGGTACTGGCTTCGCCCATCCGAATCCTGCGATTAAGATAAAAATTGCCCCTATGAGATCAATATGAGCGATTGGATTTAGCGTTAACCTTCCTTGCTTTTGCGCCGTGGGATCTCCAAATTTATAGGCTACAAATGCATGTGCGAATTCATGGAAGGTAAAACCTATTACAATGGAAATAATAATATATGGCAAATCCGCCAAATTTTGCGAAAATAACAAATGATTAGCTCCCCTCTATACACAGTTTCTATGGAAAATGAATATTCTCTATCTAGTAATGTTTCCTTTTAAAATTATACATGATATTAAATTGGAAAGGAAAATTTTCTTTTGTTGGCCTCTTCATAAGACTCTATTTACATGCATATACGCTGATTAGAAACTTGCACTTTTCCAAGAAATATGAAAAACTACAATCAAAACTAAGGAGGATTTGAACAAATGCCATATGTCACTGTAAAAATGTTAGAAGGTAGAACGGAGGAGCAAAAGAAAAATTTAGTAGAGAAAGTAACAGAAGCAGTTGTGGAGACAACAGGCGCATCAAAGGAAAAAGTAGTAGTCTTTATTGAAGAAATGCCTACAAACCATTATGCTGTTGCAGGCAAACGCCTAAGCGATCAGTAAAAGCAGTTCAAAAAGGTCCCGCCCAGCAAATCAAATCGTTGCACGGCAGGACCTTTTTTAATGATTTCTTTTCTCTCTTAAGCTTTCAATATACGCATAGGCAATCTCTATTTCTTCTTCCGTATATTTTTGTTTGGCCTTTAATGTGAATACTTTTTCCTTCACTTCTTCCTTTGGAAGGCTATCAAAGAAAAGAACGGTTGACACAAGCTCAAGGAAGCGAGAATTCTGGCCATTCATATCTTCTAGACAAGGAGACAAATCAGGCATTTCCACCTCATTAAGGTCCAAAAATTCCTTTCCATTATCGGTTAAAGTATATCGATATTGGAAATATCCTCCCTTTTTCTCTTTTACTTCATTCAAAAAACCCATATTGCATAATTCTTCTATTCGCAAGGTTAGTTCTTCTGAATAGGGACCGAAAAAGTGAAACTGATATTTTTCATGAAATGGAAAATCGAGCTTTTTTGCGATATATATCATTTTTTGCAGCTTTTTTCTTCCAATAATTTCGCCCGAAGCAGCAATTGCTTTCATTACTTTGGCATGATCTTTTAACAAATTGGGTCATCTCCTACTCCATTTAATCCTAAGACATACATCTATTGAATATCCAACAATTGACGAATTTGTTTTTTTATTTCCCCTTTGGAACTGTCATCCTTTAAAATATCCTTAGGAAAATATAACTTGTGATCGGTTCTTCTTTTTCCAGAAATACTATCAACAATTTCTGATTCTCTGGAAAGCTCTCTAATTTCTCCGTTTTTCATCAATAGATGAATCGGTAATCGCTCTTCCTCTTCTCCAGGTCGATAAAAATCATAGGGAAGATCTGACGAAGAATCGACAACTAAATAATACTCCGGATCCAAACCTACTTTTTGGAATAAACCAGATAATTCTTGAAGCTTTTTATATTCTTTAGCTGGATCAAACTCCACATACTTAAAAAGATTTCGGTTCATAAACCTGCGGCAGAGATCCTTCAAAACGGCATCATCTTCTTCTTGCCACATCTGAAAATAGTAGAGAATAATAGCCTCATCCAATTTTAAGTAGTCTTCTAACGATGTTTCGTCTTCAAAAATTGAGTAAAAATGAATAGGGTGATATTTAAAAGAGTAGAATTGCTCGTGTAAATATTTCGCTCTATGTAGAATTTTCGTAAGAATTACTTCCGCACTTCTTGTCACTGGATGGAAATAGACCTGCCAGTACATTTGATAACGGCTCATAATATAGTCTTCTACCGCGTGCATTCCGCTTTTTTTAATAACAGCCTGATCTTCACGCGGACGCATTACGCGCAAAATTCGTTCCATATCGAAATTCCCGTAGCTAACCCCTGTAAAATATGCATCTCTTAGCAAATAATCCATTCGGTCTGCATCTATCTGACTGGAAATTAAACTAACTACTAGTTTTTCCTTGGAGGTTTTGGCAATTATTTCGGCAACCTTTTTAGGGAAGTCCTTCTCTACTTTTGTCAAAACCTTATTAACTTCTGTTTTTCCTAAGATAATTCTGCGTGTAAATTCTTCATGATCAAGATCAAACACTTTTTCAAAAGAATGAGAAAAAGGGCCATGGCCTAAATCATGTAAGAGAGCGGCACATAAAGAAAGCAACCTTTGGTCATTGTTCCATTCTTCTCGGCCTTCAAAAACATCGTCAATGATTCTTCTAACAATTTCATATACTCCTAGAGAGTGATTAAACCTGCTATGTTCTGCACCATGAAAGGTAAGATAAGTCGTGCCCAGCTGTTTAATTCTTCTCAGTCGCTGAAATTCTTTTGTTCCAATCAAGTCCCATATCACTCTGTCGCGAACATGAATATAGCGATGGACTGGATCTTTAAATACTTTCTCTTCATTTAGCTTATCCGTCGAATATGGCATCTTTCTCACTCTCTTTCATTCATTGGCTATTTTTTATTCATTCTAGTAATTAGAGTAATTCCATATTCTAAAGATAGAAAAAGAGGGTTCCGTGTAGGCATTTTAAAAGGGAAAAGAATCATGGCTTTCTCCATAAAATAACTATCCAGTGGAAACTCCTCTGTTTTACTAAGGCTCTGTTCATTTTCATTGTTGTTTTATACGAAGATTATTTTTTCAGCTTCGCATTGATCTTATCCATTAACTCTTCTTCTGTTAATGCAGCTAGTGGACGATTATTGACAAAAGCAAATGTTTTTTTACGACCAGGACCGCAATAGGATTGACAGCCTATATCAATTTTAGCATCTGGATCAATTTGCTTTAAACGGGGTATTAACGTTTTTAAATTCACTGCCTGACAATCGTCGCAAACACGAAATTCGTTTGCCATTTGGACAACCCTTTCTATACATGCTCTCCAATTACGTTATCGAAAATTTATTCGACAACATTCTCACTTATTACTATATGGTATTTTACCCCTTCTCCACTAGCAATGCAAGATGCAAAAGATTGTAAAATAGTGACGAATTTGTGGAGAAAATCCACTAGTCCAACAGTATTATTCCCCCACTACTATAACAATAATTTTTGTAAACTAGCTCGCTTCTCTATATTAATTAAGCAATATGGGTTATAATTTTCTCTTGAATATAGGGAGGTTATACAATGAACAAAAGTAGAATATTAGTAATGTGCAGCATTGTTCTTGCGATGCTTATTGCCTCTATTGATACGACTATTATGAATACAACTATGCCAATTATTGCAGAAGAACTTGGCGGTACGGAATTATACGCTTGGTCTTTTGCTGCTTATATGATAGCAAGCACAATTCTATCACCAATTGCAGGAAGACTTTCCGATTTATTTGGAAGAAAAAAGCTGTTTGCTTTTGGAATTATTGTCTTTTTAATTGGTTCCCTGCTATGCGGAATCTCATCCACTATGACTCAATTAGTTATTTTTAGAGCATTGCAAGGGATGGGAGCTGGATTCATGATGCCATTTCCTGCAATCATTGCTGGGGATCTTTTTTCTATTGAAAAGCGAGGGAAAATCCAAGCATTATTTACTGGCATGTGGGCTTTATCCGCCATATTAGCCCCTACTCTTGGTTCTCTCTTTGTAGAATTTATGAGTTGGAGATGGATTTTTTATATCAATTTACCAGTATGCATTATTGCACTCCTAACTTTAATTCCATATAAAGAAGTTTATCAAGCTAAAAAGGCACAGGTGGATTACATCGGAGCAATGCTATTTGGAATCGGAATAACTTGTTTATTACTAGTTACAGTCCTTGAAAGCTACCTTTATCTTTATGCTATAATAGGTGTCCTTCTGTTAATCACCTTTTATTTCTTTGAAAAAAGACAAACATCTCCTATTGTTCCATTATCCATTTTCAAAAATAAGACGATCACTTGGATGTTTATTAATGGATTTGTTGGAACATTGGCCTTATTTGGAACATCGAGCTATATTCCATTATTCCTCCAAAATCAGGCAGGGTTGTCTGTATTATGGAGTGGGGTTTCTCTCCTTGGCCTATCGGTTGGATGGATGGCCATGTCTGTTCCTGCAGGGAAATGGATATTAAAATATGGCTATCGCATTCTATTAATTATTGGAAATGCCCTATTGCTGCTTTCAGGAATATTATTAGTATTATTAAATGAATCAAATGGCTTCTGGTACGTATTTATTCTTATGGTCGTACAAGGTCTTGCCTTCGGCTTACTAAGTACAGTAGGTGTGATTGGTGCCCAGGCACTAGTTGGAAACCATGAAAAGGGAATTTCCACCTCCTTCTTTATGTTTTGCCGAAACATGGGAACAGCTATTGGCGTAACGATTATGGGATCATTGCTAAATAGTGGTGCAACCTTTATGGATGGCATTCACCATCTCTTCCTATTTGGATTTATTGTTAGCATATTTGCTTTTCTTTCTGCATTCTTCATTCGAAACGAAGAAGCTTTAGTTGAAAAAAATGTATAGAGATTCCCATCTTCTTTGTTCCAAAAACAGTCGGTTTATCGCCGGCTGTTTTTTTAATCCTCTTTATCCGCTAATTTCCCTTTTTTCAATTCTATAAAAAAATCTACTATCCTTGTATTTCTTTTGTATAAACATCCAAGTTTCTGGAAAAGATGGGACTAGAAATATTTATTTATCGTGATTAAGTTGGGAGTTGAGTTATCAATGAAAGTTAGACAAGATGCATGGTCAGAAGAAAATGACCTATTATTAGCAGAAACAGTTTTAAGACATGTACGAGAAGGGAGCACACAGTTAAATGCCTTTGAAGAAGTTGGGGATAAACTAAACAGAACTTCGGCAGCCTGTGGATTCCGCTGGAATGCAGTCGTTCGCCATCAATATGAAAAAGCACTTCAGCTTGCCAAAAAACAACGAAAGCAACGACAACGGATGTTAGGAAAAGATCAAGGCGGCAAGAAAAAGCTATTATATTCACCACCTGTGCCAACAGTGGATGATTTCGAAGCACTTACTGTATCCACTAGCTTAGAAATGGGTTCTATGGATTTAGATGCTATGGAAACATTCATTACAGCAGAAACATTAGATACAAATGTTAATAGTCCACAAGAAGAAGAGCTTGCAAACTATCAATCAGAAGAAGATGAGCAGCCATTACCAGCGTATGAAGCGAAACAAGCACCTGTCTATTCATCTGTAAATCATAGCCAAGCTGGCACACTAAATTTCGACATGGTTCTTTCCTACTTACAAAATTTCCGAAATGCTACCATCCAGATGGAAATCTTAAAAAGCGAGAATGAAAGATTAAAAAGAGAAATGACTTCCATTAAAAGTCGAAACAAGGAATTAGAAGACAAGCTCCATCAAATCGAAAACAACTCAGAAACCATGCAAGAAGATTACGAGACACTGATGAAAATTATGAACAGAGCCCGAAAACTCGTCCTCCTAGAAGAAGACGAGCGCCCAACCAAATTTAAAATGGACCGAAACGGAAACCTCGAAAAAGTCGCAGAGTAACTAAAAAGCGGAAGCGCCTTGCTCATCAGCGTACAAACTGGAGGGCTTCGACTGAGATAAAGGATACACGGCGAACGCCAGTGAGTCGATGTTGACTTATCGTAGGGAGAAGACCGAAGTTTGCTAGCTGATAGGCGCTGTAGCTGGATTATGTTAAAGCGGAAAGGGACTGTTTAGCGGCGTGTGGGATGGAGCAACATTTCCTGAGATATAGGAAACACAGTGAGCGACAGCGATCTGATGTTGACTTATCGTAGGGAAAGGTTGTGAAGCCCATCAGCCGCTGGTCCCTTGAAGCTGGATTATGTTAAAGCGGAAGCGCCTTGCTCATCAGCGTACAAACTGGTCGACTAAAAACGCCACGTCCTGTGGCAACGTCGACACTAGTACATCCTATACGTCGAAGGGCTTCGACTGAGATAAAGGATACACGGCGAACGCCAGTGAGTCGATGTTGACTTATCGTAGGGAGAGGTTGTGAAGCCATTATCTAATCTACCTGTAGCGGTCCAAATTTATTAAAAAGAGAGAGGATTAATAGTTGGCAGCACATTTCTCGATTATAAATAGAGGATAAGAAAAGGGATTTTCTTTACTTGAAACCCCCTTCCTTATCCTCTTTTTGGTTTTAGCGAAATGGCTGCATGATTTTCTCGTTTCTTTCCACAACCCGATCATAATAAGATTCAAATAGCGAAAGCTCTTCTCCTTGTAATTGATCTGCAAATAAAAATTCTGCATGATCCTTTAAAGCTAGTAACAATTTGGTCATAACTTGATCAACTGTTAAAGATACTCCTAACAATTCTGCTAAGGATGCCATTACTTCAGGGTCTATCTCGGGATACTCAAACTTTGTCGTCTCTCCTTGTAGACCAGAAGAATAAAATTGTTTGATGATCCCTGCTCTATCCTGTCCACTTCCATTTACGCAAAGATAAATTTGCACAGCAACTCCGTTTCTTAAGCGTCTCTGGGAAATTCCAGCGAATTTTTTTCCATCAATACTTAAGTCATAGCTGCCAGGGCAATAGGAACCAACAATCTCTTTTGCTTCAATCGTTTTTCCATACTCACGGAACATATATTTAATCAATTCAAACATCGTATCATAACCACTGTTAATATCAATTCGTTTCTCCTGCTCTGGGAGAATAAGTGATATATTTAACACGTCCTTATCTAATACGACAGCTAGACCACCTGAATTACGAACAATATAGTGGTATCCCTGCTCCTTTAAAAAAGTTAATGCCTCTTTCAAATGTGGTAATCTCGTATCTTGAATTCCTAATACAATTGTCCGATCATGCACCCATGTTCTGGCCGTAGCTGGCGCCATCCCGCTTCCGACGGAAGAACATAAGGTATCATCCATACCAAAAGATGTAAGCGCGGATACATGTAAACCTGTTGTAGACTGATCAATAATTCTCCATTTTTCTTGTTTTAATAAACTAGTATTGCCAACCATCACTTAGCTCCTTCTGTTTATACCAACTATCTATTCCATTTTAAAAAGTTTTAGTCCTCTTTATTCATCACAATGATTTATTATAACGAATTTAGAGCTATTTCAAAAGCACTCTTCTCTTATTTGCATATATTTTCGTATCAATTTTTAGGAATAAACTTAAATCTGCTTCGTTCATTCGCTCTAATTACTTTTTCTTTAATCCGGGACAGATACTACCCATATGTTGTATAACTTGAAAATTTTATGAGAGGGATAAGATAAAAGGTAGATGACATAAACAAAAAAGACGCCTCCCATTCTAAGGAGACGCCTGCTTTTAAATTTATTTTGTTAAGCTTTGACCAGCTGTAATTAGAGCTAATTTATAAACATCTTCTTCGTTACATCCACGAGAAAGATCGTTTACAGGAGCATTTAATCCTTGAAGGATTGGTCCTACTGCTTCAAAGTTACCTAGTCTTTGGGCAATCTTATAGCCAATATTACCAGCTTCAAGGCTAGGGAATACAAATACATTTGCATCACCTTGAATTGGAGAATCTGGAGCTTTTTGTTTTGCTACAGATGGAACAAATGCAGCATCAAACTGGAATTCACCATCGATTACTAATAATGGATCTCTTAATTTAGCTTCTGCTAATGCACCTTCTACTTTTTCTGTTTCTGGTGATTTTGCAGAGCCTTTTGTAGAGAAGCTTAACATTGCAACACGTGGATCAATGTCAAACATTCTTGCTGTTTTCGCACTTTCCACAGCGATTTCAGCAAGATCTTGGCTATCTGGAGTAATATTGATTGCACAATCCGCGAATACATATTTCTCATCTTCGCGCACCATGATAAATACACCAGATGTCTTTTTCACACCTTGTTTTGTTTTAATGATTTGTAAAGCTGGACGAACTGTATCTGCTGTTGAGTGAATAGCGCCACTTACTAAACCATTTGCTTGATTAGCATATACAAGCATTGTTCCAAAATAGTTTTCATCTAAAAGAATTTTACGAGCATCTTCTTCCGTTACTTTTCCTTTACGTCTTTCCACAAAAGAAGCAACTAGTGCATCAAACTGAGCATATTTCTTTGGATCATAAATTTCTGCGTTTTCTAATGAAACACCAAGATTGTCTGCTTTTGTTTGAATTTCTTCTATGTCACCAATTAAAACAGGGATTAACACTTTATCTTCTGCTAAACGACCAGCAGCTTTTAAAATTCGCTCATCTAAAGCTTCTGGAAAAACGATTTTTACGTTTTGACCAGTTACTTTTTCCTTTAAACCTGTAAATAAATCACTCATTAATTTTCTTCCTCCTTTTTATGTACACTTAATAGGATACTCTACCATCATAAAATTTCAAGAAATTTTCCTTACTTTCTTCTATTTTTATCCCATATAAAGCAAGATCTACTCATCTCACTCAGAAGAAGATGGAGAAGAAAAAACATTGGTTGTAGTTCTATTTATACAATGTGATATTTCCCTATATTTATCTTCCTTATACTCTTTTGACCAAACTGAAACTTCCATTTTTTAGAAGTCACAATAAGTTCACAATTATCCTAAGGGTTATTCCACTAAAATCTGGAGAAACTATGATATAGTTAAAATCGTATTAACGTTATTAATAAGGAGTGAACATATAAATGAGTGAAGCAGCAAAAACATTAGATGGCTGGTATTGTCTTCATGATTTCCGGACAGTAGATTGGACTACCTGGAAAATGTTACCTGACGAAGAAAGACAAGAAGCTATCACTGAATTCCTAGGTCTATTGGAAAAATGGAACACTGTTCAAGAAAATAATAGCGGCAGCCATGCATTATATACAATTGTTGGGCAAAAAGCGGACTTCATGATGATGATTCTCCGTCCCACTATGGAAGAATTACAGCAATTAGAAACAGAATTTAATAAAACCAAATTAGCTGAGTTTACGGTTCCAGCTCATTCCTATGTTTCTGTTGTAGAATTAAGCAATTACCTGCCTTCCGATTCCGATAAAGATCCATATGAGAACCCATATGTAAAATCTAGACTATACCCAATCCTACCAGAATCCAGCTATGTGTGCTTCTATCCGATGGATAAACGTCGTCAAGGAGAAGATAACTGGTATATGCTACCTATGGAAGATCGTAGAAGCCTAATGCACAGCCATGGCATGATTGGCCGCCAATATGCAGGGAAAGTAAAACAGATTATAACAGGATCTGTTGGTTTCGATGACTATGAATGGGGAGTAACCCTATTCTCAGACGATGTTCTTCAATTTAAAAAGTTAGTATATGAAATGCGTTTTGATGAAGTAAGCGCCCGTTATGGTGAATTTGGTTCTTTCTTTGTAGGAACCCTTCTAAAACAAGAAGCAATCACTAAATATTTACATGTAAACTAACACAATATGGAGAATTCCCTAAAGAATCTAGCTGATAGATGATTTAGGAGTTCTTCATTTTTTTTATAAAATTTTCTCATTAATTTAAATATAAAATTCAACTCTCCTTGTCATAACTTATTCCTTTTTCTCATAGGATGAAATAGTGAGCGATGACCTATGAATGAAACAACATTCACCGTCTACTTTCTAAAATTTATGGTCAACTTCGAATGGCGGAAGTATGTAGTGAAGAGTGGATAGAAGATAATGGAGGGATGAAAATGAGTCAGTCAAATTATGGGAACTATGGTTATCCACAAGGATATAGGAATTTTTCTGGGCAAATTCCTACCTATGGAAATCAGCAAGGGTTTCAACAACAAGTACCAATACAGCAAGGAATGCCTATGCCTACACAGGCACCAACACCAACACCGCCTGCTACACCTACTACATTACCAGGACAGTTGCCAATAGAAGCATCCTATATCGAGAATATTTTACGCCTTAACAAAGGGAAAATTGCTACTGTCTATGCAACATTTGAAAACAATAGAGAATGGAATGCCAAAATCTTCAAGGGAATTATTGAAGCAGCAGGGCGAGATCATGTTATCTTAAGTGATCCACAATCTGGAATTCGCTATTTAATTCTAATGCTCTATATCGATTATGTTACATTTGATGAAGAAATAGAGTATGAATATCCTTTTGCCGCTGGTATGCCAGGGTTAGCAACATCCCCACCTAGATAACCAAAACACCTTCCCGTGCATCACTCATTTAGTGATGTACTTTTTTGTTCTTTATTAAGATTAATAATGTTTCTCTTTTTATAGAGACAAAAAAGAATAGGATGAACATTATGATCTGCTCACCTATCCTTTTTAATATACTCTTATTACATCCATTTCCATGCAGCAATAATCACTAAGAGCCACGCTACTATAAACGCTACTCCGCCAAGTGGTGTGATAGCGCCTAATACTTTTATTTGGGTAACAGCCAATATGTATAGGCTTCCTGCAAAGAGGATAATCCCAATGAACATCAGCCAGCCTGCCCAGTTTAACAAACCGCTTTCTGGAAACTTCCCTAAGAGTAAACCGATTAGAATTAAACCAGTACTATGAAACATTTGGTAGGTAACGCCAGTTTTCCATACTTCAAGGTATTTATTTGTGATTTTCCCCTCTAAGCCATGGGCACCAAACGCTCCTAAAGCGACGGATAATAATGCATTAATTGCTCCAATAATAATGAAAGCTTTCATTTTTATCTCCTTTTTTAAGGCTTTTTGCTAACAGAATCTATGTAAATAGATTGGATATTGCTTAACCCTTTTATTTACGATCGTAAAACAAGTATGCTTAAAAATCAAATAAGGAATCGCCATTTCCTTCGTCCATTTTTATTTTATTTGTTTGTGTCTGTATAGGTTGTTTTGGAATGCTTATTGGTGCTTGAACAGCTTGGAAGGATGGTTGCTGAACGGGTTGCTGAAAGGTTACGCCTTCTTTTCTTTCCTGTTCTAAAACCAATTCACATAAGGATTTAATTGCGTAAACTCTTTCTCTTATTCTTGCGTCAGAATTGCTTGCTTTTGCTTCTGTCAGCTGATCCTCTATTTTAGCTAATAATTGCTGGATTGATATATTCACTTCATCCCTCCTTTGCCTGAAATCGCAGGCATTCTTGTCCAGATGCTCTTTTTACCTCGACAGATGGCATCATTCTGCCTTTAAATTGGAATGCCTTGCACCCTTTAGGGAACTGACTATCCCATGTAACATAGTAGAATTTGCATTTATAACAATTAACCTTCTTCTTTTCCATTCCAAACCCCTTCTAATCCCTTAGAAGGAAATACATGATGAGTAGATACTTCTATTTATCTAATAGAAATGACCCTCATATATATTTCCTTTATTATATTCTTCTTTTCACAAAAAATCATCTATACACCAATTGATCGGGGACTGTCCATTATTTTCAAGCATCCTATTTATAGTAGAGAATGGTCTGCTTCCTAGAAAACCACGGTGAGCAGAAAGTGGACTTGGATGTGTCGATAAAATGGTGCCATGCTTTTCTTGATCAATAATAGCAAGCTTTTTTTGAGCTGGATTTCCCCATAGCACAAAAATAACTGGTTCTTCTCTGTCATTCAACATCTTTATTACTTTGTCTGTAAATACTTCCCATCCTTTTCCACGATGAGAATTTGCTTGTCCCGCTCTCACTGTTAAAACGGTATTTAATAGAAGCACTCCTTGGTCTGCCCAGCTTTTTAAATAGCCATGGTTCGGAATAGAACAGCCAAGATCAGCGTGAAGCTCTTTATAAATGTTTTTTAAAGATGGCGGAACTTTTACATCTGGCTTAACGGAAAAGCTTAAGCCATGAGCTTGATTCGGGCCATGATAAGGGTCCTGTCCCAAAATAACAACCTTTACTCTGTCATAAGGAGTATAGGTTAAACTATTAAAAATATCTTCTCTTTTAGGATAAATAGTAGATTCTCTGTATTCTGTTTCTAAGAAGGTTTCCAATTGGATAAAATACTCCTTCTGACGCTCCTGTTCCAATAATTGCTTCCATGATGCTGCCATACTATCTCCTCCTTTATTCTCCTGCAAAGCTGACTTCAAGCGTATAGCCTAGTCTTCCATAGAATTCCTTCAATGTTTTTTGAGCATTTTCCTCTGCTTTCACTAAAATCCCCTGGTCTACAGCCTCTTCCTTCATCGTTTCCTTTGCTTCATCCATTAAACTATATGCTTCTTCCCACTTTACATCTCCTCTAAAAATGCCTGCAACAGAATATGTTTCTACATTGTCAAAATCAATGGAAGGATCCTGAAGAAAATCTGCCTTTGGTAACTCGATATGGATGCTTTTCTCATCCTCATTTACTTTTAATTGATTTTCCGTAACTCGTGATAAGTCTACACCAGCTGTTAGTGTCCCTGGTACAACTAACAATATTTTTCTTTTTGTTCCAGGGAAATCCGTTTCAATTTCCTTACCAAAAATTTCATTATCCTCTTTTTCTAGAATTGTTTTTACAAAAGCTTGAGAGGTGGCTAAAGTGGATAAATCTTTCATCTGTTCTAGATAAGCTGTTGTTTTTAGAACAGACTCTTTCGGAAAGGCTACTTTCCACAAACCTACTATTCCGGCTATCAAAAGTATGATTAACACACTTAAAAAAAGCATGATTTTTTTATTTAACCGATTCCTTAGTCTATATAAACCAAAAAAAGGAAAGCGAATTCCCCTTCTGTTATTTAACTCCATTGCTGTACTTGCCTGTTCCCTTTTCCCTGCACTTAACTCCCGGTTGATTCGTTCTTTTTCTTTTTTACTTACCATTTAACCCCTCCTGATCCTATTATTGTCTCCTTCTATTATATAGGGAAATTTGTCGATTGTGGGGATATTTGTCTATGTAGTATTTCCCAAATCGCAGACTATGAAAAAATTACCAACGAAAAAATTGTTTCATTACCATTTTAAGAGGCTATATAAAAAACATAGATAAATTCCACTATTTTAGGAGGCTATCATTATGTATAAAGTAGAAGTAGTAGAAAACGGTGTACAAGCAACAAATATTATTAATGCATTAGAAAATCAAGGCTACAAAAAAGAGAATATTTACATTTTTGCTCACGATAAAGACCGTTCTGAGGATTTAACAAATGCAACGGAAACTGGAAATGTATCGATGAAGGAGCAAGGTTTACTTGATTCTATCAGCAACGTTTTCCGAAAAAGAGGAGATGAATTGCGTTCTAAATTACAATCAGTTGGCTTAACAGATGCAGAAGCGGCCAAATACGAGGAAGTATTAGATACAGGTAAATTAGTAATCGTTGGTTCACAAGAATAAAAAGAAATCCCGCTTTCTTCTAGCGGGATTTTTTTATCCTAATAATTGGTCATATAGCTTCTTTGCATAGACAACATCTTTTGTTTCATGGATTAATGCTCTTCCATCTTTAAAAAAGACTACTCTATTTCTTTCTAGCTGAACAGATAGGAGAAACGGATTTTGTCGCACTTTGTATCCTTTCTTTTGAAAGCTTTCTGTTAATTGTTGAAAAGGAATATTTTTTGGACTAGATGGGCGAATTTGAACCGTCTCTCTTCCACATAAAACAGCTACCTTTGTCTGATTCTCCTTTTCGAGAAAAGGATATGTCCGTTTTTCACCACATGTAGGACAATCACTTCTCTTCGCACGGCTTACTTTCACATTGTGATATTCATTATTCCATAAATCAAACGTTAAAAAAGTTCCGCGCAAAGCAGCTTTGTCTTCTATTAAAAGCTTCAACGCCTCTGTTACTTGATGAGAAACGACCATCTGTACAGCTGGCGCAATAATTCCAACCGTATCACAAGTTAAACCAGTCATAGGCATTGTTTTCAATAAGCAATGAAGACAAGGTGTCTCACCTGGTATTATTGTGTAGCTCATCCCCGAACTCCCGACACAGGCCCCATAAATCCAGGGAATTCTATGCTTAACAGCCATATCATTTACTATCATTCTTATTTCCATATTATCAGTAGCATCTATTATTAAGTCGATATTCTCAACTAACTGTTCTAATAGCGCAGCCGTTGCCTCACCAATTATTCCTTTCACTGTGCAGTCTCTATTAATTTCCTTTAGTCTATTTTCGGCGGCAAATGCTTTTGGTATTTTCTCATCAGCATCCTTTTCTGTATATAGCTGCTGCCGCTGCAGGTTGCTTTTTTCGACATAATCTCTATCTATAATGGTTAAGCTTCCGATACCGCTTCTGCATAACATCTCTGCAACGGAAGACCCTAATGCACCTGCACCAATAATTAATACATGCTTCCTGCCAATTATTCTCTGCCCTTCTTTTCCAATAGAGGAAAACAAAACTTGGCGTGAATATCTGCTTTGATCCATTTGTAACTACTCCTTCCTCATCCCCCGCTAACAGGTGGAATAAAGGCAATTGTATCGTTTTCTTCCACTGTATCTTCTTCCAATGCAAATTCCTCGTTTACCGCAACCATTACTCCTTGAAGAGACAGCGAAGGAAATGCATTTAATAAATATTCCTTAAGCTGTGCAATCGTCTGCCCTTGCCATTCCAATTCCATTGCCTCTTTTCCTATTATTTCTTTCACTCCAGCAAAGAAAAGTAATTGGATCAATTTAATTCCTCCTCACTTGGTGTGCCATCTTCATACCTTTTCGTTCCTTTCTGGTTCCCAATCCACTCTTCACCAGATTCCCAATGTTCCCTCTTCCAAATTGGCACGATTTCTTTTATTCTTTCTATCGCATATTGATTGGCCTCATAAGCATCCTTTCGATGAGGAGTCGAAACTGCTATCACTACCGCTACATCACTGATTTCCAGCTTGCCGATTCGATGAGTAATTGCAATATCAATGTCTCCCCACTTCTCCTTTACCTCTTCCCCTATTTGCGCAAGTTTTTTCGCAGCCATCGGCACATATGCCTCATATGTTAAAAATAATGTTTTTTTTCCAGCAGTCATTTCCCTTACCGTACCAATAAAAGTAGTAATCGCACCTGCATTTCTTCTTACAACCTTATCAATAACCTCTTGCAAATTAATTGGACGGTCCGTTATTTCAAATCTCATATGAATTCCTCTCTCGATCTACTCTTACCTTTTTTTCTTATCGATTTTTCTATTTTTCTTTCAAACGGAAAGATTATATTTAAAGGTTACCATAAACAAAGACAGAATTCTCTTACTACTCTTTGCTCTTTTCCATATTTTTTATCATTGGTATGCAAAATCATCTTGTAAAGCAGACTAAGCAAAGGGTGCTGAAAAGTTGTATGATTAATTAAAATGGTCTACAATTATTCAATCAAACAAAATTACTTTTCGCTGAAATAATAGCCATTACATAGGAGGCGTAACAAATGAAGAAAGTACTAACTTTAGCAGGTTCTGACACAAGCGGTGGTGCAGGTATTCAAGCAGACTTAAAGACATTCCAAGAACTAGGTGTTTATGGTATGACTGCTTTAACAACGATTGTAACAATGGACCCTAAAAATCATTGGCACCATAACGTATTTCCACAGGATATTAATACAGTTAACGCACAATTAGAAACCGTGTTATCTGTGGGAATTGATGCTATGAAAACAGGAATGCTTGGATCTGTTGAAATCATTGAAGCAGCGGCAAAGCTAATTGATGAAAATAATATCAAAAATGTTGTGATTGATCCTGTCATGATTTGTAAGGGCGAAGATGAAGTTCTTCATCCAGAAACAGCTGATGCCCTACGTGAATTGCTTGTTCCAAGAGCAACTGTAGTAACACCAAACCTTTTTGAAGCTTGGCAGCTTGCACAAACTGATAAACCAATTAAAACAGTAGAGGATCTAAAAGAAGCGGCAGTTAAAATTCACGAACTTGGACCTAAATATGTTCTCATCAAAGGCGGCAGTAAGTTAGGACATGAAAAAGCAATTGATCTTCTGTACGATGGAAAAGAATTTACTCTCTTTGAGAGCGAACTAATAGATACAACGTATACTCATGGGGCAGGCTGCACAAACTCGGCTGCTATTACAGCTGAACTAGCTAAAGGTGCTACCGTAGAGGAAGCTGTTCAAACAGCAAAAGATTTTATTACAGCAGCTATCCGCAATGGTTTTAAATTAAACGAGTATGTAGGACCAACTATGCATGGAGCATATCGTAACGAAAAAGAAAAGCTCAGTGCAAAATAAAAACAGCAGTTCAATATATTCTCCTTTTGCCATGCTATTATAAAAGGAGAGTATGCCCTTACCATTTTTTATTATTTAAATAAACTATTAGCAAGGAGGGATATTCTGTGGAATTTGTACAACTGGAAAAAGTGCAAAACGAAATCGACCGTTTTAGTGGAAAGGAAATCTATATCCACTTAGAAACAACAAATGGCGCTTATGCCAACCATAATGATGAAACCTTCTTCAATTCAGGCGCCTATATCCGTAACGCCCAGCTAACTTATGAATATGGCAAAATTACAGGAAACGGCCCTTATCGAATTGGCTTAAAAACAGCAATAGGCTGGATTTATGCTGAAGGTATTACCCACTATGAAATTGACGATAAAAATAGATTATTATTGGCAGGCTTAGACTTTACTGGAAAATTAGCAGTAGCCTTAGAAATAAGCGAAACACCATTTGAATAAACAATTAATGGAACATACTTTTTTTCATTACATGAAAGGAGGAACTCAGATGGAAACAGAAAGACAAGTATTAGTTATTTTTCCTCACCCCGATGATGAAGCATTCGGCGTATCTGGAACCATTTCAAAATTTTTACACGAAGGAGTTCCAGTTACTTACGCTTGCTTAACCCTTGGACAAATGGGAAGAAACTTAGGAAACCCACCATTTGCAACAAGAGAATCCTTGCCAGAAATTCGCAGGAATGAATTAGAGGAAGCAGCAAGAGCAATGGGACTAGAAGATCTCCGTATGCTCGGCTATCGTGATAAAACAATCGAATTCCTAAAAGAGGAAATATTAGTCGATGAATTTACAGCATTACTAGATGAATTAAATCCTTCCTTAGTAATTACTTTTTATCCAGGTTATTCTGTGCATCCGGACCACGATGCTACAGGAGCAGCTGTTGTAAAAGCCATCGCAAAGAGAGAAGCTTCTAAACGACCAAAACTTTATTGTGTAGCGTTTTCCAAGAACACAGAGGAAGATCTTGGACAGCCAGATATTGAAATTGATGTGGAAAATTTTGCAGACCAGAAAATCAAAACGATTGCAGCCCATCTTTCTCAAACACAACAATATGTGGCAGTATTGCAAGAAGGAATAAAGAATCAGGATCCAGAAGTTTTAGCTCGACTATATACGGAAAAATATTGGACATATAAATTTTAATTTTAAAAAAACAGGGAAAGTGATAGGGGCATACGTATTGCGAATATAAAAAGGTTTGTGGTAACATCTGCTTCTGCGAGAAAAGAGACGCCTTAGCCCCTTCTTTTTCCCTAGTACATTGTTTGTCTGTAGAGTAACAGAACGAATTGCTTTCGCCTCTTGGGTTTTTATTTACCTAAATACCCAAAGTTGTGAAAGCAATCGTTATTAAATCGCTATATTAGATATTGTTCATCTTTTCCCATTATCTATTTTGTTTTGTCCCTGTATGATTTTTATTAAAGAATAATCGCCTAAATTAAGCTTTCAGCCAAGCATTTGCAAGTAGAAGCGCTCCTTTTGCTGCCTCAGTGTGCGCCAATGCATTTAGCATAACAAAATCATGAATGATTCCACCAAAACGAACAGAGGTTACCTTTACTCCCGCTTCACGAAGTTTATTCGCATAAGCTTCTCCTTCATCTCTTAACACATCTGCCTCAGCTGTAATGATTAAAGCATCTGGTAGCCCAACTAATTGATCTTTTGTTGCTCTTAAAGGAGATGCTGTAATTTCTGCTCTTACTTTTGGATCAACAGTATATTGATCCCAGAACCATTGCATACCATCTCTTCTTAAAAAGTACCCTTCTGCAAATTGTTTATAAGAATCTGTTTCAAAGGATGCGTCTGTAACAGGGTAAAATAGTAGCTGTTTTTGAATAGCAGGACCTTTGCGTTCTTTTGCCATTAATGTGATAGCTGCGGACATATTTCCTCCCACACTGTCACCTGCTACAGAAATTTTATTAATATCAAAGGCATACTCTTCTCCTTTTGCTGCAATCCATTCTAACACCGTATATATTTCTTCAATCGCAACCGGATATCTTACTTCTGGAGAAAGGCTATAATTGGTGAATACCACGGCAGCGTTCGAACCTACTGCTAATTCACGAATTAGGCGATCATGTGTATGTGCATTACCGAATACCCATCCTGCACCATGTGTATATAAAATCACTGGCAATTTAGTTGTAGAGCTGTTCTCTGGACGAACAATTTTAATTGATACTTGATTGGTCGGTCCACCTTTAATAAAAAATTCGTTTTCTATCACTGGTAATTTATCTATTTCACTAGATTGCACTTCATCTACTGCTACTCTTCCTTCTGCTGGCTCCAACTCAAATAAATATGGGGGATCAGCTGTGTCTTCTGTAAATTTTTTAGCCGCTTCTTCTAATACAATTTCATTTTTGTTATTCATAGCAAATTACTCCTTTTTTAATTTTCCAAAATTTAATTGTGCACAACTTATTAGATTAAAATTTTTTACTCCTATGTTTTCTGTTCCTTTACATAAAGAGTATAAGTAGTTAGTTTAATCTGCTGCCCGCAAATTAGATTGTGTACAATTTAATTTTATAATAACTATTTCCTCATTCAAAGTCAATTTATTTTTTATTAAAAATGCTGAGGAAAAGTCTTTTTCCTCAGCATTTCATCAAAAAGATATATTTTATAAATTTTCTACTCTTTCTTCTAATACTTCTTTCGCATTCTGCACATGATCATTATCTTCAGATTTCACCATTTTGACAAGAAACTTTCGCATAAGCAGCATTTTTAGTCCCTTAACATGTACAGTGCCTTCAAACTCTACTTGTGTGCCTTCAGGAATTTCCGAAAAGCGATAAGCATAGTCAACCATCAGTCCATTGGAGCTACTTCTTCTAGTAAATGCCTTATTTTTATCAAATGTAAGATATTCTATTTCTGCATACACTCTATTTCCACGAACATTTCTTATTTCTTTATATTTTGTGCCAACGCCAATTGGCTCTTCTGTCAACTTCTCTGCCGATATTACTTTATTCATATACGCGGAAGCATTTGCCATGTCAGCAAAATACGCAAAAACCTCTTCAATGGGCTCACAAATAATAACACTTGCATGAAAATCAGCCATTTTCCACCTCAATAGGATCTATCTTTTTAGGTTTATCATTACTATTATAACGGATAAATGACTAATTGAATAATTGATTTCTAGTGGAAGAAATGGAATTTTTCTTTGCGGATTAAAACCTATAGAAGTTTACAAAGAAAGGTAGATGAACTTATCCATGTTCATCTACCTTTTTTGACTATATTATTCTTCTAATGCTTTTCTAATTGCTTGAGCAACTCCACTTTCTTCATTTGTTCCTGTCACAAAGTGGCATTGGCGTTGAATATCTTCCACCGCATTTCCCATTGCTACTGCTCTGCCGGCCATTTGAAACATGGAAACATCATTATAATTATCCCCAATTGCCATCGTGTCAGAAAGAGAAATGTCACGAGCTTTCACAAATTTCTCAAGCGCAATCCCTTTTTGGGCATCAACAGAAGTAATTTCTAAGTTCTCCTTACCGGAAGCACTGATTGCTGCTCCTTCAAGCTTAGTCAACTCTTCTCTAACATTACCTAAAACAATGGGATCAAAATGGAATGCTAATAATTTATAAATAACCTGGTCATCATCCTCAAATAATTCTTCATAACTATCTAATTGATGAATTTCCTTAAGTCGTTCCTCAGCCGCTTTTTTAATCTCTTCCATATCTTTCACATGGCCACTTACTGTAAAAATATCCATAATCAGTGATCTTGCTACTGTTTTATCAAGCGTATACGTCCCTCTATTAGTATAAACTTCATAATACACTTGATATTTATGTAAAATTTCAGCCATTTGTCTGGCTAGATCTTTACTTAATGGATTTGTATCGACGATAATATGCTCATTCGTTCTAATTTCTGCTCCATTTGCACAAATCATCGGTGTAATAATACCTGCCTCTTTTAAAAGGTCTCCTGCTTCTTCATAAGCACGACCAGTAGCAATTACTACCTCTACTCCTTTATCTTGTGCTTCTTTAATTGCTTCTCGATTTTCTTTCGTAATTTCTTGTGTGGATGTTAACAACGTCCCATCCATATCAATTGCTATGCATTTAATCATCTAAACACCCTCAATAATTTATTCAGCTTCATCAAAATTTTCTAATTCCTTTATCATCATAACATGAAAGAACAAGCAGCAAAAGGAAGAGAACTTTAAGAGATGCTTGTCTTTTTGTAAATTATTTATCTGCTTGCTTTATATGCAGGAGCACAGGTTAGGAATAGGAATGCCTTTACTTGCGGCTTTCCACTCTTTTCTTGCAGCTCTCCACTCTTTTCTTGCGGCTCCCCGCTCTTTTCTTGCGGCTCCCCGCTCTTTACTTGCGGCTCTCCACTCTTTTCTTGCGGCTCTCCACTCTTTTCTTGCGGCTCTCCACTCTTTTCTTGCGGCGCTTCTTATCTAATACCCTCACCAACCCAACTAATGAAATATCCCTGCTGTCCTCTTTCCCTTCTCAGCTTTCTTCCTAAACCATCTTCTATTTTGTCTTTTCTGTGAACGGATATGTGAACATTTTTCAAACAATGAGTGAACTTTACCGCAAACAGACGAAATTTCATTATGATATACCTATCATTTACCAAAAGGAGACGATCGGAAAAATCAACTTTGTTAAAAACCTTTTATATCAATGTTTATCGACTTTTTCCATCATTAAATTACATAGGATGAACATCAAGGAATAGCACTTTTAACAAGTTTTTTTATCCTACTACCTCAATTAAATCTAATTGAATTTCATCTTATGCAATGATTTTTATCGCTTTAGCGAACTGGAAGATTCACAAATCTGTTCAAAATACAAAAAAGGAGGAGAAATTCATGGATATGATTTTTCTATCGCGTTTACAATTTGCTTCAACGACCATATTCCACTTTTTATTCGTTCCCATTTCTATTGGTTTAGTATTTATTATCGCAATCATGGAATCTTTTTATGTGAAAACTGGGAATGAAGAATATAAAAAAATGGCAAAGTTTTGGGGCAAATTATTTTTAATCAATTTTGTTATTGGTATTGTTACAGGGATTCTTCAAGAATTCCAGTTTGGTATGAACTGGTCTAACTATTCTCGCTTTGTTGGTGATGTATTTGGGGCACCACTTGCGATTGAGGCATTGCTCGCTTTCTTTATGGAAAGCACCTTTATCGGACTTTGGATATTCGGCTGGGATCGTTTATCAAAAAAAGTACATTTAGCATGTATTTGGCTTACCGCATTTGGAACAACCATTTCCGCTTTCTGGATTTTAGCAGCAAACAGCTTTATGCAGCGCCCAGTTGGATTTGAGATTAATAATGGCCGCGCTGAAATGAATGATTTTTTTGCACTTATTACAAACGGCCAAGTTCTTGTTGAGTTCCCTCATACTGTATTTGGAGCACTAGCTACTGGCGCATTTTTAGTATGTGGAATTAGTGCTGTTAAATTGCTAGGCAAAAAAGATGTGGATTTCTTTAAAAAATCTTTTCAAATCGGTATTACCGTTGCATTAAGTGCTACTTTTCTAACACTTGTTGCTGGTCATGCCCAAGCGCAATTTTTAGTAGAAACACAACCAATGAAAATGGCTGCTAGTGAAGGACTATGGGATGAAAGCGAAGATCCAGCACCATGGACCGTTTTTGCCAATATTGATGTTGAAAACAAACAAAATAGCGGAGAAGTAAAAATCCCTTATCTACTAAGCATCCTCTCTTACAACACATTAGATGGCAGCGTAAAAGGGATGAATGACCTGCAAGCAGAGTATGTGCAGAAATATGGGGATGGCAATTATATTCCTCCAGTTAAAACAACATTCTGGAGTTTCCGCATTATGGTTGCAGCAGGAGTAGCAATGATTCTCCTTGGGATATATGGCGTATTTCTGGCTTGGAAAAAGAAATTAGTTACTAAACCTAATAAATGGTTCTACCGTTTCATGGTAGCAGGAATTTCCCTGCCATTTATCGCTAATACCTCTGGATGGATTATGACAGAAATTGGCAGGCAGCCATGGACCGTTTTTGGATTAATGACAACAGCAGATAGTATTTCCCCAAGTGTTTCAGCCGGGCAAGTATTATTCTCTATCATTGCCTTTTGTACCATCTACGCGATTCTAGGTGCTATCATGGTTTACTTATATGTAAAAGTTATTAAAAAAGGGCCATATTTGATGGAAAAAGAAGATACAAAAGTAACGAATGACCCGTTTGCGAAGGAGGGTTTCCATGCTTGAGTTAAATGTTCTTTGGTTTATCTTAGTCGCTGTTTTATTTATTGGATTCTTCTTTTTAGAAGGTTTTGATTTTGGGGTTGGAATGTCAACAAAGCTTTTAGCAAGAAATGATATGGAAAAACGAATACTCATTAATTCTATTGGTCCTTACTGGGATGCAAATGAAGTGTGGTTAATTACTGCAGGGGGCGCCATGTTCGCCGCTTTCCCTCATTGGTATGCTACGATGTTCAGCGGATTTTATACACCGCTTGTAGTTGTTTTATTAGCATTAATCGTTCGGGCAACAGGATTTGAATTCCGTGCAAAAGATAGCCACCCTGCATGGAAAAAGGCATGGGATCTTTGTATTTTCTTAGGAAGCTTTCTTCCACCTTTATTATTTGGCGTTGTTTTTGCTTGCTTTATGCAAGGACTGCCAATCGATAAAAATATGGAATTAAAAGCTGGCTTCTTTGATGTTGTAAACTACTATACATTAACAGGAGGGCTTACAGTATTAGTCCTTTGCCTTGTACACGGACTAGTATTTACTACCTTACGTACCGTTGGTGACTTACGAGAAAGAGCAAGAAATTTAGCACAAAAGCTTTTGCCTTTACTAGGTATCTTATTAACGTTATTTTCTGCATTAACCTATATTAAAACAGATATTTTCCAAGAACGCGGCTTAATCCTTTCCTTTATCTTCTCATTAGGGGTTATTGCTTTTGTCGTTGGCGGATTCTTTATCTCTCGAAAAATGGATGGATGGGCTTTCGGGATGACTGGTGCCGTTATCACCTTATCCTTTGCTTCCATTTTCATCGGCTTATTCCCTAGAGTAATGGTTAGCTCAATAAGTGATGCATTTAGTTTAACCATTCACAACGCAGCTTCCGGTCACTATTCTTTAAAAGTGATGACAATTGTAGCCCTAACGCTTCTGCCATTTGTTCTTGGCTATCAGATATGGAGCTATATTGTGTTCCGGAAACGTATTACTGAGAAGTCCCATTTAGAATACTAATGGATAAAAATCTTTTAAAACTTACTGGGATCAAGCCGATTCTCGCAACTATAGGAATATTAACCATTGTGGAAGGAGCTGCTATTATTCTGCAGGCCAAATGGCTTGCAGAAATAATAGCCTCTTTATATAACGGAGAGGCCTATCAAGAACAATATGTAAAGATCATATTGTTCTTATTAGCTTTTTTAGGGCGGCATTTTTTACACACTATCCAACAAAATATCGCTACCGCATTTGCTGAAAAAACGAGTAAAGAGCTTCGTCTTCAGTTAATGCAAAAATTATTTGAATTAGGTCCTAAGTTCACCAAGAAACAAGGAAGTGGAAACATTGCTACACTTGTCCTTGAAGGGATTAGCCAATATAAAACATATTTGGAGCTTTTTCTACCAAGAATGCTGGCTACCGGAATAGTTCCAGGCATGATTATTCTATATGTATATTGGAATGATTGGCTATCGGGTGTAATCTTAACAGTTACAACGCCGATTTTAATCGGATTTCTAATACTTGTGGGCATGGCAGCTAGCAGCCAAATGAATCGGCAGCTTGCCACCTACAAAATCTTATCTAATCACTTTTTGGATTCTTTAAGAGGACTAGAAACACTGAAGTTTCTAGGAAGAAGCAAACAGCATAGCGGAAATATCGAAAAAGTAAGTGAACAATATCGCGGGGCAACGATGAAAACATTACGATTAGCATTCTTATCCTCCTTTTCTTTAGACTTCTTTACCTCGCTTTCTGTTGCAGTGGTAGCAGTAAACTTAGGATTACGCTTAATAAACGGTGATTTAGTTTTATTACCTGCCTTAATGATTCTTATTTTAGCACCAGAATTTTTCCTGCCTGTTCGAATGGTCGGAGCTGATTATCACGCAACATTAGACGGAAAAGAAGCTGGGGATGCAATCCAAACGATTATCCAAACCCAAAAATCTACCAAAATGACAGGACAGTCTATTTCTTTAGGTAATAATCCTTTCTTAACGTTTGACCATGTTACCTTTCAGCATCATCCAAAGGAAAAGGCAACCTTAAAAAACCTTTCCTTTACGATTGATGGTTATAAAAAAATTGGTGTTGTCGGTGAAAGTGGCGCGGGGAAGTCTACGCTTATTGACCTCCTAAGCGGGTTTTCTCAGCATTGCGCGGGGAGTATTTCTGTAAATGGTGTTTCTTTACCTAGCCTTATGACAGAGGAATGGAGACAGCTGACTACGTATATCCCGCAAGCTCCTTATATATTTAGCATGACGTTACGAGAAAATATTGCCTTTTATCATCCAGATGCTACCGACGAGGAAATTATCCAAGCATTAAAAGCAACTGGGCTATACGACATTTACACCACTTTTCCTAATGGTCTAGATGAAATATTAGGAGATGGAGGAAGAAATTTAAGTGGCGGGCAGGAACAAAGAATTGCTTTGGCACGTGCATTCTTAACCAATCGAAAAATCATGCTGTTAGATGAGCCAACTTCCCATTTAGATATTGAAACGGAGTTTGAATTAAAAGAAATGATGCTTCCTTTATTTAATGAGAAATTAGTATTCCTGGCAACTCATCGTCTTCATTGGATGAAAGAGATGGATTCGATTATTGTCATGGATCAAGGCACCATCGTAGAAACAGGCACACATGAAGAGCTAGTCGCAGCAAAGGGCTTTTATTATAAGCTATTACAACAGTAAGGAGGATGACTCTAAAAATGAATGAAAACAAATGGATTTCTCCATTTCTGAAAGCAAATAGTGGCCGAATTGTCTTAATTCTTTTGTTGAGTGTCCTAGCTTTACTTACAGCTGCGATGCTTACCTTTACTTCTGGCTATCTTATTTCTAAATCAGCCATCCCAGTCGAAAATATATTAATGGTTTATGTACCAATTGTTGGCGTGAGAACCTTTGGTATTAGTCGGGCTGTTTTAAGCTATTTAGAAAAATTGGCTGGTCATCATACCGTTCTGCGCATTTTATCGAAAATGAGGATAAAGCTATATCAAATTTTAGAACCACAAGCTTTGTTTTTAAAAAGCAGATTTAAAGTTGGCGACATGCTCGGGATTCTTTCTGATGACATTGAGAAACTGCAAAATATATATTTACGGACCATTTTCCCTACCTTTGCAACCTCTGTTTTATATATTTTAGTGGTATGTGCTATTGGGATATTAGATATTCCTTTCGCCATTCTTATGGCCATTTATTTAGGCCTATTATTATTCGTCTTTCCTATTCTTTCTTTAGTGCTCATGCGCGAAAACCAAAGAGAATTTAAACAAAAAAGAAACGGGCTATATCAAAAATTAACGGATTGTATTTTAGGTATTAGCGACTGGGTTATCAGCGGTCGGTCGAAAAGCTTTATAGAGGAATATGAAAAAGAGGAAGCGATTGTTGCGCAAATCAATTATAAACTTGTTCAATTTACTCGGTGGCGCAACTTTGCTTCCCAAGCAGTTGCGGCATTGATTATCCTTTCTCTCGTTTTCTGGTCTAGTAAGCAATATATCGATGGAGCTATTCCTGTTACATTAATTGCTGCTATTATTCTAGTTGCCTTGCCAATCTTGGACGCTTTTCTAGTCGTTTCTGATGCATTTGAAAAACTGCCAGCCTATCAAGACTCGCTAGCTAGACTTAACAAACTAAATGTTCCTGAACAAAAAAACGAAAGAGTTCGTCCGATCTTGGACACCGATATAGTCAATATTCAAGTTGATCAAATTTCTTATCAGTATGAGAAAGAACAAACTTTATCCCTATCTAATGTAAGTTTAGATATTCCACAGGGGAAAAAGATTGCCATTATCGGTAGAAGCGGTGCTGGTAAATCAACCTTACTGAAATTGATTCAAGGAGTAATCCAGCCAACAACAGGAAGAGTCACTTATAATGGAGAGACATCTGCTTCGTTTCATGCAGAGACTTCTTCGATTATATCTGTGCTCAATCAAACACCTCACCTCTTTGCAACAACCTTACGAAATAATATTTTACTAGGGGTAGAAGAAGCATCCGATGAAGAACTAATAAAAGCGATTAAAGCGGCTCAATTAGAGGAGTTAATTTCCTCCTTGCCAAATGGGTTGGATACTTTTATGGAGGAAACTGGCCAACGTTTTTCTGGCGGAGAGAGACAAAGAGTAGCACTAGCCAGAATATTGCTCCAAAAGACTCCTATTGTTATTATGGATGAACCAAATGCCAGTCTTGACCCAAAAACAGAAAAAGCATTGCTTAAAACAATCTTTACAACATTGGAAGGAAAAACAATCATCTGGATTACCCATCATCTTGTAGGTGTAGAAGAGATGGATGAAATTATCTTTATGGATCAAGGAGAGATCGTTCTGAGAGGAAGCCATCAAGAACTGCTAGCTACAAGCAGCCGCTACCAGCAATTATATGCATTAGATCATCCAGAATAAATCCGATAATAGGCGAGTCTTCATTAAAGAAGGCCGCCTTAATGTTTTATTTGTTTCGGTTCTTCCTCTGTTACCTTTTCACTCTTCGGTTTTCGCAAAAGAGCCTTTGAGGATACCTCTTTACTAAGACATGTTGAACGGCCTGCCCTGCTCTTAAAAATTTAATGAATTACATCTTCTACTCTTGCTTCTGTTACTTGGATTAAATTGTTAACTTCCATTTCAATTTGAACACCAATCTTCCCTCCACTAACAATAATTGAGGATTGTTTGTTCACACTCTCATCCAGGATTGTCTCATATTTTTTCTTCATGCCGATTGGCGAACAGCCACCCCGAATATAACCAGTTGTTTTTTGAATATCCTTTACGGCAATCATTTCTAGCTTTTTTGCATTGACTACTTTTGCTGCCTTTTTTAAATCAAGCTCTGCTTCAACAGGGATAACAAATACATAAATTCCATTCCCCGTATCTTTCACCACAAGTGTTTTATACACCATTTCGGTTTCTTTACCAATCTTACCCGCAACGGATATACCATCGATTTTTCCATCCTTATTTTCATAGGTATGTACACTGTAGGGAATCTTTTCGGCATCCAAAATTCGCATTGCATTTGTTTTGGTAATAGCCATAGCTATATACACTTCCTTTCCTAACGCTGGTAAATTTTCTCTAATTAAACCATATCATATCGCCACCCAAAATGAGTATTAATTATTGCAGAACCAAAGCATCATATTCTTCATATAGTATGGAAAGTAGAAATCGACTTGCTGGGAGGAATAAAATGAAACCGACCTATCAAGATGCCCTTGCCTATTTCGGGGTGAGCGGTGCACATCCAGGTGGATTAACATTAACAAAGTTTTTATTGGAACAAGAAAAAATTACGAGCCATACAACATTACTTGATGGCGGCTGCGGCACAGGCCAAACATCAGCTTATATAAAAAAGAACTATCCTTGTGCTGTTACAAGTATTGATTATCATCCTACAATGGTGAAAAGAGCAAAAGAACGATTTAAAAAAGAAAAGCTGTCGATCCAATTAGTGCAAGGAAGCCTAGAGAAGATGCCCTTTCCTTCCAACAGCTTTGACATCATTTTAATAGAATCTGTACTAATTTTCACTAATTGCAAAAACTCCCTTGCCGAAATTAAAAGAGTACTCAAACCAGGCGGCATCCTACTATTGTTAGAAATGACGGCAGAAAGAAGTCTCCATGCAATAGAACAACAGAATATGTGTGAAGTATATGGCATTGAAAAGGTTTATACAGAAAAAGAATGGATATATTTAATGACGGAAGCTGGTTTTCCCAAAGTAGAAATAAAACTTGGGCACTCTGTTTTTTCCCATATGATGACGGGAATGGAAAAAGAAGATGAAGCAATTGATAGAACCGTACCAACGAATGTCCAATTAGAAGGTAAATTGATGGACCATTCCTATATTCTTTATACCTATGGTGATATAATCGGTTATCGAGTCTATAGAGCTAGTTTGTAAAAAAAGGAGGTTACTCAAAAAGATTAGCATCCATTTGAGTAACCTCCTTTTTTATTTTCAGCTGTCCTTTAGTAAAGCTTTATGAATCCATATAGCTGCTTGCGATCCTTCTCCCATTGCGATTGTAACCTGCTCCGAATGAGCCACAACATCACCCGCTGCCCAAACCCCATCTATATTGGTCATTTTCGTACGCGCATTTACGATTATATGATTATTTTCCATTATCTCGACCCCTAAAGGCACTGCCAAATCTGACTTTACTTTATTCCCGCCAAATGCAATAAAACTATGACTCGTCTCGAGCATCTTCCCATTTCCCAATACATACCCTTTGATTTGGGAATCATCTGCTAATACACGATCTATTCTCTCTGTAAAAACGGAAATTCCACTATCACTTAATTGTCTTCCCAGCTTTTCGCAAATAGCCTCCCCACCATGATTAATATACGTAATATCACTTGTCCAATACAACAAAGTAAGGGCCATATTTGCCCCGACACTTCCATTTCCAATCACTATTGTTTTTTTATCCTTTACTTCATATCCATCACAATCCGGGCATAAATAAACACTGATTCCAAGACAAGGATACAATTCTGCAAATGGAGGAATATTATCCATGACACCTGTTGCAAGCAAAATTTTCCGAGATTGAAACAAGCCTTTTACCGTTGCTGCCGTAAAATGCCCCTCTTCCTTCTTTAAAGAAGTAACAGTACTCTTCAGAAACTCTACCCCAAGGTTTTCTGCCTGCTTCCTTCCTAAGCTCCGCAATTCTGAGCCGCTGATTCCATCAGGATATCCTAAAATATTATGATAGCTTTTACATATCGTAGATCGACCATCCTCTGCATCAATAATAAGCACATCATGATTATATCTTCCTAATTGAATCGCTGCCTGCAATCCTGCTATGCCACCGCCTATAATAATGCAATCAAGAACTTCGGCCATCTTTTTCCCTTCTTTCTTTTAGTCAATCCTGTTTCTTTAGTTTTTACGTGGAAACTATTCTTATTCTTCCAAAATACTGTCCGAAATGGGCAAAATTAAAAAATGGCTATGTATTACGGGATTCCCGAATACATAGCCATTTAATCCTATCTTATGAAGATACTACTTCTTCTTTAAAGAATTGCGGTAAGTGTTCTTTATGTGCTTCTAGCATTTCATCCAAAATTTGTTTTGCCACTTTGTCTGACGGCAACAACGGATTAATCGTCATAGCTAATAATGCTGTATGATAATTCCCGGTAACTGCCGCTTCTGCTGCCACTCTTTCAAAGGACTTAATTTGTTGAACAAGTCCGCGAACTGCAACAGGTAAATCGCCGATTGCAATCGGTTTTGGACCATCCTTTGTGATAATACTGCTAATTTCTACCGCTGATTCATCTGGAATGCTTGCAATAGCTCCATTATTTATTGTATTGACAGGCTGAATATCTCTTCTGTCATTGTACATAGAATCAATTAAGCTGCAAGCTGCATCACTATAATAAGCGCCACCTCTTTTTTCTAGCTGCGGCGGTTTTATGTCTAAGTTTTCATCCTTATAAAGTTCAAACAGCTCTTTTTCTAATTGCTGAACGACTTCAGCACGTGTACCTTGTTCTGCTGCTTCTTCCAGCTCATTTTGCAGCATTTCTGATTGCTTATAATAATAACGGTGATACCCACATGGAATAACTCCTAATGCTTTTATAAAGTCTGGCTCCCAGTCAATAGCAGCAATATTCCTCATCGTATCACTTTTATGCTTCGACATTTTCTCTAAAAATTCTGGTGTAATGTTCTCCCCATCTAAGTATACATTTAACCCGAATACCATATGGTTCAAGCCAGCAAAATCAACGTGTACACGACTAGATTCTACTTCTAATAGCTTAGCGATACCCATTTGGATAGAAATCGGTACATTACATAACCCGACAATCTTTTTCCAATTACTATGACGAAGAACAGCTTCTGTCACCATTCCAGCTGGATTTGTAAAGTTAATGAGCCAAGCGTTTGGACAAAGCTCTTCCATATCCTTTACAATATCTAAAATGATAGGAATGGTTCTTAATCCTTTAAACAGTCCTCCTGGACCATTTGTTTCTTGTCCAATCACATTATACTTTAGAGGAATTCTTTCATCTTTTGCACGTGCAGCTAGTAAACCAACTCGAAATTGAGTTGTAACAAAATCAGCATCCTTAAGCGCTTCTCTTCGATCTAGAGTTAAGTGAATTTCAATTGGTAAACCTGCTTTCTTCACCATTCTCTTCGCTAGATTTCCAACAATATTAAGCTTTTCTTGTCCTTCAGGAATATCTACTAACCAAAGTTCCCGCACAGGTAATGAATCATATCGCTTAATAAATCCTTCCACTAATTCAGGTGTGTAGCTTGACCCACCGCCAATAGTAACAATTTTAATCCCTTTTCCCATAATAGATCGCCTTCCTTTTCCGTTTATTTCTGCAATCCCTTACAAAATTACCGATAAAAATCAAACGAATATCTCTTCACTTACAACCTTAACGTCTAACTAGTCCCGAGTAAATAGGATGCTGGGAAATAGGTTTTTTTCACACATATTGGAACGTGTTCCAAAAGAAAAACATGCTGTTTCACAAGGAATACTGCCCCCTCTAAAAAAACAATAGAATTCCTTTGCTCTATTTGCTTATAAAAAAACTCGATAAAGAGCTTTTACCCTTTATCAAGTGACTTTTTCCGAGCGCTTGCCCGGAATATTAATTGATTAATTACTTCCGATAACATTAGACCCATTGCAATAGATCCTGAAATTAAGCAGACCTTTGCTGCTAAGCTTACCGCTACATAATAATTATTCTCGACAAAATTACGCATCGCATTATAAGCAGCTCCCCCCGGAACTAAAGGAATGATCCCAGCGACACTAAATATAATAACTGGTGATTTATATATTCGGGCGAACACTTGACTTATGACGGCGACAAGAAAAGAGCCAGACAAGGCCGCAATTACTTCATTTTGATGAAAATGAACAATTGTCCAATATGCCATCCATCCAATTGTCCCTGCAAATCCACATTGGATTAATAATTTCCGAGGAATATGAAAAATAATTCCAAAGCCAAACGTTGCAACAAAGCTAGTTATTGCCTGTGCTAAAAATTCATTCATTACTTATTCCTCTCCTTAAAAAATAAAAAATGCAACGGCGATCCCTGAACCAATTGCTGTAGCTGTTAAAAAAGCCTCTGCTCCTTTTGAAATACCAGATACTAAATGACCTGCTATTAGATCCCGCACTGCATTTGTAATAAGCAAACCTGGTACAAGCGGCATTACAGAGCCGATAATAATCTTATCCACCTCTTGTCCAAAGCCAATGGAAACAGAGAAAAAAGCCACTAGCCCAATAACAAAGGCTGCCGATAACTCAGCAAAAAACTTTATTTGCAAAGCTTTGTGAAAATACAAGGAACACAAAAAGCCTAAACCACCAGCTAGCAAGGCAGGGATAAAATCTCCCCAAACTCCATTGAACATGATTAAAAAACAACCACTTGCAATGGCAGCTGCGATGACTTGAAAGGAATCCGAATACGTACATTTTTCATCTTCCACATCTTTCAATAAATGGTACGCTTCCTTCATACTTACTGTTCCTGTACTTATTTTACGAGAAATATCATTTACACGAGCTACCTTTTCTAAATTAGTTGTCCGCTCAATAATCCGATTTAATTTCGTCTTTGTCGGTTCTTCCCCTTCTAATGATAAAATAATGCCTGTTGGGGTAACAAAGCAGTCAGAATCGGTCACACCATAAGCAGTTGCAATTCTTGTCATCGTATCTTCTACTCGATGGGTCTCCGCTCCATTTTGCAGCATAATACTTCCTGCTAATATGCAGATCTCCATAATGTCATATGTTTTTTCCACTGATATATATGTCATACTATCTCTCCAACTAGAACAGTATAGGTACTCTCAAAATCATCCACAAGAAGTTTCATCTCATTAGTACTTTTAGCATTCTTTATTAGTCATTTAAAAAAGCTATTTTTATCATAAGCAACAAATTACAGTTTATATGAAATATGGCTATTTTATCAATAATTGAAGGGAAAATAAAATAGAGGAATTTTTATTAACAAAACAGAAGAGTGAAAAAAATTTTTTCCAAAATAAAAAGTCCATTATGACATCAAATGGACTAAAAAAATAACATATAGTGTTTTTTATTAATCGTTCTGAATGCCAAATCTCGCATTGATTTGACCACGGAGCATTTGCTTTTTGACTTTCCGCTCTTCTTCTTCCTTGTTTTTTTTCATAATCTCTTGTCTAATTTCATGTGTCCGAACTCCTTCTTCTCGTTTATTAGCAATCTCAATCAGTCTTTCTACATCAGAGAATGAATATTTTCTATTTCCTCTTTCTGGTCTCTCCGGAAAAATTAATTTTCGCTGTTCATAATATCGAATTTGTCTTTCCGTTAATCCAGTTAGTTCACTTACAACACCAATAGTAATGACCTTTCTTTTCTTATAGGACGGTTCATGATCCATTACATCTCACCTCATGAAGTAAAGTAGTATTCTCATTTATCCTAATTATAATACTTTTCAGATAAAACAGAACACCTTTTGTTATATTTCCTAACATAAAATTAAAAAATAGGTAAGATTTCCTTACATTTTTAATGATTTTTTCTTTACTTTTCGTTAAAATGCTAAATGTATAAACTATTTCTTATTTTCCAGCCAAGGAATAGGTAATAGGTATTATTTTTTGTAAATGGAGAGGAGCCTTCTTAGATGATAACCAAAGAAGCAGTCGATTTAGCTAAAAAGATTGTGGAACTTGATCTTTTGAGAGACGAAATTTGGGAACACTTAGCAGAAGTTGCGGGTGAACACGCCCATGAACTTCTTCGAATTGTTCAGAATAGCTAAACAAACTGTATAACCTTTACAATTCATGTTGTTATATAGAGGAATTCCCAATCAAAAACGATTGATGGATTCCTTTTTTGTTTATAAACAGTGACTCTATCATTCATTAACTTTCAAAGAAACAAATCATGTTACTTTATTGTTAATAAACTTAACATCATTTTATAAGAATTTACCTACAATCGCAAGTGATTGTCTATTTCTTTTAATAATCTAACAAAAAAACCATCCGTTAAGTCCCCAATAAAATGGGGAACTAACAGATGGTTGTGATCATTAAATACTAACATCTTTCTTTTTGAAAAACCAAAAAGTGATGATCATGATTATCGCATAGTAGATAAATAAGATACCTAGAGACATCGGCATGGTTATTGTTTCGATTATTTTATCTTTAAACAAGAAAACCGTTTGGTCTAAGTGTGGGAACACTAACAGTTTTAGCCAGGCATACTTTTCAGCTAACGATTGAATAAGTTGACCAATTGTTGAGGAAACAAACAATATAAATACCCCAACTCCCACTGCGATTGCTTGATTTTTGAATAATGTCGATAGCATAAAGGATAAAGTTAATACAAACAATAATCCCGGTAAATAATATAGGATGCTTTTCAAAAAGAACGGTCCACCACTTGCTACAATTTGGTCAACTGTCCCAAAAACAAGCACTTTATCTTCAAAATTTCCAACTCCGAAAAATACAATACTTACTAAATAGCCAACACCCATTAAGAACGCAATTAATATGGCAGTATATATCAATAAAGCAATATATTTAGATAGTAGGATTGCCCAACGCTTATATGGTCGAATCAACAATTGCTTAATGGTTCCATCTGAGAATTCCGAGGAAACGCTACCCGCACATATAATTACCACAAATAAAGTTACTAGAGATTTCATTCCAATAACTATTCCATTCATATTGGACCAAGTATTTGAATACGGACTGACGTCCTGCTTTAAATTATTTTGATAATCTTGGATTTTCGTTTCAATCGATTCTTTCGTATCATCCCAATCAAAATCTTTTCCACTTTTCATTAAAGTATCTTCTGTTTCAGCTGTAGGCAGTTTCTGTTCCAGTTCATTTATTTCTGCTTGTACTTTTGCACGCCAGTCATCTCCTTTATATTGGGGAGTTATCTTCGTTTCCAAGAAACTTCCGCCAATAAGGGCAAATAAGAGAATGATGGGAAATATCCAGCTGTTTTTCTTTTCCCAAATCTTTATAAGTTCATTTTGTACTAATCCAATCATTTTGTTTCCTCCTCTCTCTTCTGATTGGTTATTTCTAAGAAGCGATCCTCTAATGTAGCTTTTACAACATAAATGCCGTATACAGCAACATTGTTCTCGACAAACAATTTATTAACAAGAGGAATCGTTTCTTTAGGCAGCTTCGCCATCAACTCTCTGCCTTTCACGGAACTTTCCGCGACTTCATATTCACTATTACGAAGGAGTTCAACTGCTTTTTCGGGCGAGTCTAATTCAAACGTTACTTCCCTTACACTTACTTCTTCATCCGAAACTGTTTCGTCCATATTAGAAATATGAATTAATTTTCCCTTTTCAATAATCGCAAATCGATGACACATTAATTGCATTTCCGATAAAAGGTGAGAGGATACTAAAACAGAAATCCCTTCACTCGCTAATAAATGCAAATAATCACGAAATTCGCGAATCCCTTGGGGGTCTAAACCATTTGTAGGTTCATCTAGAATAAGAAGTGCTGGTTTATGTAATAACGCCTGAGCAACTCCAAGACGCTGCCTCATACCAAGCGAATAGGTCTTCACTTTTTGATGAATGGCATTTTCTAATCCTACTAGTTTAATAACTTCATTAAAGCGTTCTTCTGAAATTGGCTCCTTAGCCATTCTTGCATAATGCTTTAAATTCTTATATCCACTCATATATTTATAGAACTCAGGATTTTCTACAATCGCACCTAAGCTGCTCATCGCTTCTGAAAAATTATCATCCACATTATAGCTATCGATGATTACTTTTCCATTCGTTCTATTTATTAGGTTAACAATCATGCGGATAATCGTTGTTTTCCCCGCTCCGTTAGGACCTAATAATCCGAATATCTCCCCTTTTTCCACAGAAAAACTAACATTATCAACAATGTTTCTGCCTTTAATTCTCTTAGTGAGATTTGTGACCTCTAATGCATTTAAGCTCATTTTTTTCTCCCTTCTATATAATTGCTCTTAAGTAGTTCCGTCTACCCACAAGATGTATTCCTTCACTTTCCGTATACTAATACGGTTTTTTTTAGGAAAAGTTTCAATTAAATAAACTTTTTTGGAAATTTTTTTCTCCATACTGACAACACGCTGGCTGATTACATATTTTTTCTAGTGGGAGCAGACCAAATCCGCTATAACTCTTAGGAAAAATAAATAAAAAACCGCTCGCCTTTGATTTATTCAGAGGGAACGGCTATGGATATTCCTATAGAACTTGTATGTTTAAACAGTGGTTGTAGATAAATTGTTAATAAGTTCTTGAACTGATTTATACTCATAACCAAGATCTTTCGCTACTGGAGCAGAGGTGATTTTTCCAGCAAAAGTATTTACACCTTGTTTAATAGCGTAATTCGTTTCAATTGCCGCTACTGCGCCTAGATTAGCAATTTGAAGTGCATATGGCATTGTTACATTTGTTAAGGCAATCGTAGATGTTCTCGGAACAGCACCAGGCATATTTGCTACAGCATAATGCACAACTCCATGCTTCACATAGGTAGGATTATCATGGGTAGTGATATGATCTACTGTTTCAAAAATCCCGCCTTGATCAATTGCCACATCCACAATAACAGAACCTGGAGCCATCTTCTTCACCATCGCTTCTGTTACTAGCTTCGGTGCCTTTGCACCTGGAATTAATACAGCACCAATCACCAAATCTGCATTCACCACAGCTTCTTCAATGTTTACTGGGTTAGAAATAACAGTACTTAGGCTTGCACCAAATTGATTATCTAACTCTCTTAATCTTTCTGGATTTAAGTCTAACAGCGTTACATTCGCCCCTAAGCCAATGGCAATTTTCGCTGCATTCATTCCCACAACTCCACCGCCAATGATGGTTACATTCCCTTTTTTGACACCAGGGACACCTGCTAATAAGATTCCCTTTCCTCCATGAGGCTTTTCTAAGAACTGAGCACCAATTTGAACAGCCATTCTTCCTGCAACCTCACTCATTGGTGTCAATAATGGTAATTTACCATTTACTTCAATTGTTTCATAAGCGATTCCAGTCACACCATTCTCTGTTAACGCCTTTGCTAGTTCCTGTTCTGCCGCTAAATGTAAGTACGTAAATAAAATAAGTCCTTTACGGAAATATTGGTATTCTGAAGCGAGCGGTTCTTTTACTTTTATAATCATTTCTGCTGTATTCCATACACGAGCAGCTGAGTCGATTATCTGCGCACCCGCCGCCGCATATTCTTCATCTGTAAAGCCACTGCCGATTCCTGCATTTTGTTCTACTAAAATTTCGTGACCGCCATTCTTTAAATAAGACACACCGGAAGGAGTAATTGCGACCCTATTTTCATTGTTTTTAATTTCCTTTGGGATACCAATAATCATGAGAATTCCCCCTTGTGATAAAAACTAACATTAATTGTTAGTTGTGTTAATATTATAATAGGACGAATTCAGAAAATTATCTTTGTTAAAATTAATGAAACAAAAATCGCTCATTTGTGAAAAAACACAAAGGGAAAAGAGGAAAGGTTTCTAATCCTATTTCTATTCTTTCTGCCAATGCATTAATTTTAAATCTAAGTAGATCATAAATTTTTGACTAGGAACCGACAAATCCACTTCCATGATTTCTACCATCCGCTTTAAACGATAAGTAAGCGTATTAGGATGGATGTGCAAACGCGCAGCTGTCTTTTGAATATTTTCACTTTCATCTAAGTAAGCCTCTAGTGTTGCTAATAATTCTGTATGATGGGTTGAATCATATTTTTTTAGATTTCGAATGGCAACATTTTCCGATCCATCTTGTCTTCGTTTTTCTAAAAGGATATCTAAAAACTGATAGATACCTAACTCTTGGTAGTGAACGAATGCCCCTGCTTCCTGAGGGAATTTCTCACGTACCTCTAAAACAGTCCTCGCTTCTCTGAAACTCTTTGGTATATCTCGATGCTGTTTGTAAATCCCTCCAAAGGAACCCCTTACTTCTTTAATAGAAAATCTTTCTTCTAGGTTTTGTTGAAAACTTTTAATGAATTTTTTATAACAAGCAATAGAGTCCCCGTTATCCTCAAGGGGAGTTGCCAAAATAATTAATTCGTTATCTTCAATAGTGGAGAAAGAAATTTTTACATCTTGGGATACCTTCAATAGATAGAGGATATGCTTTTCTATTTCCTTTGTAATCATTTTAGAAAACGGAAAAATCATCACCGTAAAGCAAGCTGCTGCAGACATTCCCATTTCCTTTAATTTTTCGTCTATATCTGTCTCTTTCACATACCCAGTTAACATTCTCCAAAAAAATTCTTGATTGTCCTGTAAAGTAGGAGTTTTGCTTGTAGCAAAGCGTGACAATAAATGACGCGCTACTGATGCCGCGTTCTCTAAAAACCCCATCTTTTCTTCTGTTAGAGAGGTACCCATTTCAATGGCCCAAATATATCCGATTACCTCCTCCCCTCTCCAAATGGAAACTGCCACCCGATTTCCAAGGCCGATTTCCTTTTTCTCTTTAATTCGAATTGGCTTTTTACTTTGAAGAAGCTGCGGAATCACCCCATCCTTCCATAAACGATTGATTACCCTCTCCGGAACCCTGCGGCTAATTATGGTAGAGATTCTGACCATATCCGTTTCTTCGTCATGACTGCTGTATACTAGCACACGATGATGAGGATCCTCCAACGTAATCGGACATCCTAATAATTCACTAACATGATCTACAAAACTTTCAAGGGAATCATACATATCCCTTCTAAACGGGTTTCGCGGCTCAGCTGTCATCCATCTACTCCTCTCCAAAACGCTTACTAAAATCGTTCAATCTTGTTATATCTTTATTTTATCTCGTTTATAACGCTTTCAACAATAAGAATCTTTAGAAGATTATATTCTTTCGGCCAAAACGGTATCACTTCTCGTTTGCTTGTTCTCGCCAGTAAAACCTAAGATGGGTTGGTTCCCTTTTACCTTTTCCTCAACAAAAAACCTTTCAAAAGAATTTACTCCTTTGAAAGGTCTGTCACGCAGGATTAAATCAGCCGTTTTTTAGGCTTGCTTCCATTAATATCCTTGTTTCTTTTATCCTTTGCATATTATAGGATGATTCCTGCATTAATGTCTCATCTATATAAGCAGGATGGGTCATTACTTCAATGCTTGTTCCAGGTTTCACACGCTCTCCTAATTTTTCAAAATAATTCTCTGTAATTCCCTCACCATAGAAATCATCAAGAAAAACATCTGTTAATGTTGGAATATCCGTAAAATGAGTGCCTCCATTTCTTACAGGTAATTTATATTTTTCCGAAAGCTTTTTAATTACCGGATAAAATTCTTTTATTCCATGCATATGATGATGACTATCTAAATGGGAAGGGGCAAGGCCGGCATTTAAGCACTTTTCAATTTGTGCGGTCCATTCTCTTTCTAAATCATCTAAGCTTATAGATTCTGGATCGCCATATACAAAAGGCTGCTTTTTAAAATTACCAGACTCATCTACAAGTGTTGGAACATCATGTAAAAGTGGCCTTCCCCATGTTAATACAAGATGGACACCAACTTTTAAAGAAGGTGTCTCCTTTGCTAAAGTGATGGCATGCTTTGTTGCTGTTGCATTCATCATCATGGTTGCGGAAGTAACAATTCCCTTAAGATGGGAATCAACAATTCCATAATTAACTCCTCGGCTAAAACCAAAATCATCTGCATTAATGATTATTTTTGTCATGGATTCGTCTCCTTTTAAAGCTAGTCACATTCAGCATAAATCCGCTTTTTACATACGAATACTTTCCTTTTCCGTGAAAAACTGTGGTAAATATTCCTTATGTGCTTCAAGCATCTCATCTAGGATCAGTTTAGCAATTCGATCGCTTGGGACAAGGGGATTAATGGTCATAGCAAGCAATGCCTTATCATAGTCACCGGAAATAGCTGCTTCTATCGCTACCCTTTCAAAGGACTTGATTTGGGTTACTAATCCTTGAACTGCTACTGGAAGTTCTCCCACTGTTATTGGCTTGGGACCATCCTTTGTAATTATACAGCTTACTTCTACCGCTGATTCATATGGAATTCCTGTAATGGCACCATGATTAGCAGTATTCACCGCTTGAATATCACATTTATCTGTATAAATGGAGCAAATTAAACGTACAGCAGCGTCACTATAGTAAGCTCCTCCGCGCTTTTCTAACTGAGGAGGCTTAATCGCTAATTCTGGATCTTTATATAATTCAAACAAACCCTCTTCTAACTTCTGTACAACCTCTGCTCGCGTTTCCCCCTTTTCTGCTTCCTTTAATTCCTGAGCGAGCACATCTCCTGTTTTATAATAATAGTTGTGATAAGGGCAAGGAAATAAATTCAATCCTCTTAAAAACGAAGGTTCCCAGCCCATCGCGTGAATATTTTGCATCGTAATAGCCTTTTTCGGATCTGTGATTAACTTAATGACCTGTTCCTTTACACTTTTACCATCTATATAAACGTCTAGCCCGTAAACCATATGATTTAACCCTGCAAAATCAATTCTCACTCTGGCAGGATCAACTGCTAGTAAATCAGCAACCCCCCGTTCCATCCCGATTGGCACATTACACAAGCCAGCAACTTTTGTGATACGACTGTGGCGAAGAACTGCTTCTGTTACCATTCCAGCTGGATTTGTAAAATTTATGAGCCAGGCATTCGGACAAAGCTCCTCCATTTCTTTCGCTATTTCCAAAATAACCGGAATAGTTCGAAAAGCTTTAAATACCCCCCCAGGTCCATTTGTTTCCTGTCCGATGACTCCATACTTCAAAGGGATTTTTTCATCAAGTGCTCTTGCAGCGAGCTGACCGACTCGTAATTGTGTTGTAACAAAATCCGCTCCCTCCAGAGCCTTTTTTCGATCCAGCGTAAGGAAAATATCAATAGAAACTCCCGCTTTCTTTACCATTCTACGCGCAAGCTCCCCAACAATTTCTAACTTTTCCTTTCCTTCCTCAATATCTACCAGCCAAATTTCTTTAACTGGTAACTCGTTATGATATTTAATAAAGCCTTCTATTAGTTCCGGTGTATAGCTTGAGCCACCTCCAATAGTTACAATTTTTAAACCGCGACTCATTCTACCGACCCCTTTCTCGTTGTCTGTTGCATACACTCCTGCCGTAAATCAATTATTTCAACCGCAAGATCCTTCAATGTCATTGCATTCATTAAGTGATCCTGTGCATGAATAAGAATAATCGGAATCATAAATTGATCTCCGCCGGCTTCAAGATGGAGTAATTTGGTCTGGATTTTATGAGCCTCCGATAGTTCTGCTTCCGACTCTGTTATCTTCTTTTTGGCTTCAGCAAAATCCTTTTTTTTCGCGTCTTGAATTGCTTCCATCGCAAAGCTTCTCGCATTTCCACTATGTAATATCAGCTGAAAGGAGAGTTGGTATAATTCTTCCTTATTCATGTTTGCACCCTTCTTCCTTTAGAGACTAACTGAATCCGAATCTTTCGTAAGCTCTGTTTTATTTTTGGAATCAATTTTTACTTGTGCATAAACAAATGGTAAATAAACAACTGTTGATATCACTAAATTTAATGCTGCCAAACCAGCTCCCCAAAAGCTTCCCCCCGTCGCTAAGTACCCGCCAATTATCGGTGGTGTAACCCATGGAATCTTAGCCGTTACCGGTGGAACGATGCCATACTGCACAGCAAGATAAGAAATGACAGTTGTAATAACTGGCCCAATTACAAATGGAATAAACCAAATAGGGTTTAAGACGATTGGCAAACCAAAAAGGATTGGTTCATTAATTTGGAATACCCCAGGCGCCCCACCAAGACCAATTATTTGTTTATACCGTTTTCTCCCTGCAATTATCATCGCAATAATTAATCCTAAAGTAGCACCTGATCCGCCCAAGTAAACAAATGCATCTAGGAAGGATCCAGCTAATATATGATATTCTCCTAATGCTTGAATTCCTGATTGCGCTAAATCAATGTTTTCTGCTCCTGTTTTTTCAAATAATGGTGTCGTAATCCCACCTAATATGTTTGGACCATGAAGTCCAACCATCCAGAATAAATGCACTAATAAAACAATTAATACTGCAAATGGAAGAGAATCAACTGCATTTGTTAATGGAGAGACAATAACCGTATTTAACCAATCATTTAGAACTTTTCCATCTGTTATCATTCTGAAGATAACGCCAAACACGCCAACTAGAAAAATAGTTCCCATACCTGGTACTAATTTTGCAAAGGATTTAGAAACAGCTGGCGGTACTCCATCTGGCATTTTGATGATTAAAGCCTTGATTTTCGATAAACGCAAGAAAATTTCTGTGGCGATTATCGCTACGATAATAGCAGTAAAAAGGGCAGTGGCATTGAAGTAATTGACAGATACTAGCCCCCAGACTCCACCTGCAACTGTTTCAGTAGCAGCTTCATCTATTGGTAACGTGACACTTGCTGTTTGGGGCAAAAGTAAAAAGAAACATGCAGCAGAAATAAGCATTGCTTCAAACCCTTCATCCCCATAGGATCTAGCTAATTTATAGGAAATCCCAAAGACTGCAAATACAGAAAGAAAAGCAAATGTTCCAAACCATATGTCCCCACCCAAAGTCGACCAGTTAGCTCCGAATATTGCTTCCATCATTTTTCCATAAGGGGGAATAATTTGACCTAGATTATTAAAAAGTACAGCAAATGAACCTACAATGGTAATAGCAATCATTCCAATTAACGTATCCCTGATAGCAAGCAAATGTCTTTGATTACCAAGCTTTAATGCAAAAGGCATAATATATTTTTCAATAAATCCCATCATCTCTTTATTCCCCCTTTATTAAAGCTGTGGCATGTTCTAACACTTTTTCACCATTACATAATCCATAGTCCTGTGGATTAATTGTTGCAACTGGAATTCCTCTTTGGTCGCCGGCCTTTTTTACTTGTGGTAATAGAAATCGTACTTGAGGACCTAACAAAATAACATCAGCTTTCTCTATCTCGTTGTTCACTTCTGAGGCTGCTATTGCCCAAATCTTGCAGTCTATCCCTTGGTTTCTGGCACTTTGCTCCATCTTTGAAACTAATAAACTTGTAGACATTCCGGCTGAACAACATAGTAAAATATTCACTATTCCATCCCCTTTTAATTGATAGATTATTCCGATATTTCATTCTAAAAAATGTTTCCTTTCGTACGTCTTTTTATCAGCCACCCTTCTTCGGAAAGTAGTAATATCTTATATTCATATTGTAATAACAAATATGACATATTTCAATAACAAATTTATTTGTTACTACAAATTTGTTATTTATTTGCTTATTAGGAATAGAAAAGATATTCTATATTTAGGGACAATATGGAGGGAAACGATTGTGGAAGAAATGAACAAAGATGCTGCGCTACACTCGATTGTAAAAGAGTCCATTATCGACATGATTAAAAGCGGCGAATATCAACCAAATACTAAATTACCAACCGAAGCTGAATTTTGTAACACATTCGGTGTCAGCAGAACAACGATTCGCACAGCCCTTCAACAACTAACAGTTGAGGGCTATGTTTATCGAGTACAAGGAAAAGGTACCTTTGTAGCCGAAAATAAAATCAAACAATCTTTAACTAGTACAGTAGAGCAATTCTCTGAACAAATTACTTTGCAAGGGAAAGCCCCTTCTATCAAGGTGCTTCAGCTGAAGGTTATTGAAGCGACCGATTTTCTAGCTAAGCAATTCAACCAAAATATAGGGGATCCCGTTAACTGCTTAGAACGCATGCGTTATGTAAATGATGCTCCACTACAATATGAAATCTCTTATCTGCCTTGGCACAAGGCACCAGGATTAGATAGCGCTGCTTGCGAAAAATCTTTATACAAGATGTTGGAAACGAAGTATAATATTAAAATCCGCAAAACAATAGAGCACTTAGAAATAGTTTTAGCAGATGACACTATTTCTAAGAAATTGGAAATTCCTGCAGGATCCCCTTGCTTTCTACTTGAAACCTTTGCTTATGCAGAAGATGAAACTGCCATTGAATACTCCAAAACTATTTTCCGAGGAGACAGAGCACACTTTGTTATTGAGCGGAATTATTGAAGAAGGCAATCAAAAGGATATTTGTAATAACAAATATCCTTTTTTGTTCCAACTGTTTTTCCTCTATTCTCTTCATTCTAACTTCTCTTTCCTAGCCTTCTCCCTCGCCTAGTTTTCCACAATAAATCCACAGAACATCTTTTCTCCTACTAAATATCACCTGATTCCTACTTGGTTTTCCACAAATACAATAAAAATCACCTGCGTTATCCACATACCATCCACAAAATTAGTATATTTATCCACAAAAAGACCGGTTATCCCATAAGCATGTTCTAACCGGTCCTTCATCTATTATGCTGCTAATTTTGAGTTAACATTTGAATTGATTTTATTTTTACTAAACGACTTACTAAGATGACACCAATGATGGATCCTGCAAAACTGCTAACAGCAAAGGATGGCAAATAAAAGAGAGCACCCGTTTTTGTCCCTAAGAAAAACGATGCATATGGTACTGCCACTAAGGAGGCGATGACGCCTGTTCCAATAAATTCACCTAAAGCTGCAAAGATTGGCTTAGCTGTTTTATGAAATAGATAGCCTGCCAAAAGTGCGCCAATCATACTTCCTGGAAATGCTAATAAGGATCCCGTTCCTAATAGGTTTCTTAACAAGGAAGTAGCAAAAGCGATGATAACTGCTGGAACCGGTCCAAGTATTGCTCCCGCTATTACATTTAAAGCATGCTGAACAGGATATGCCTTGGCAATACCTGCCGGAAACCATACTAAGGTTGAGCCATATGTCCCAATTGCCGTAAACATGGCCATAATCACCAATAATTTAATTCTTTTCATCGTAATTATTTCCTCCACTCAAAATAGTTTTAAGCATGGAGACTAAGCAAACCTTCTATTGACTCGTAGACCCATAAGGCTTACAGGGCAATTACACGACAGCTTTTTACAAACTAAAAAAGCCAGATCTAAATAGACCTGACTGCTAAAGTCAAAAGAAATAGAGTGAATCCGCTACTTCCCTACGCTGGTATGATCCAGATCAGGTCGTTAGGGTTAAAAAACGAATTTGTTTTTCTCTCAGCCACCAACTGGCACCCCTAGTAGTCCATATATGCTTATACCTTCATTTTAACTTATTTCATTTAGGACGCAAAGAATTATTCTCATTGTTTCTTGGACAATTTATCCACAAACTGCATATCGATTAATTCTTCGTATTTATAGCCTTCCGTATAGACACCCGTTTTCTCGACAACATCCATTGGTTTTGCAACAGCTTCCTCTGAGATGTAACCATCCTTGCTCCATAATTCATCAGCATAAGCACGATCCAAGGATGCTTGTAAAATCTCATCCGATGTAGTTGGAAATTCTGCTTTTAACACTTTCATGGCTAGGTCTGGGTCTTCATCCACTTTCTTAAGTCCTTTTAAAACTGCTTTTACAAAGCTCTCCACAACTTTCGGTTCTTTCTCAATCGTAGATTTTTTTACACTGACAACAGAATAAGGGTAGTCTCCCAAACTAGCAAAACTGTAGAATGGCTCTTTCCATGCTCCCTTTTTCATTCCTTCTGTGATTTGCGGTTCTCCACCATTAGCAATATCCGCATTTCCGGATTCTACAAGAGAAACTACGGCACTGGCATCAGCTGGTTCTTCTAACTTTACATCTTTTTCCGGATCTAATCCTAGCTCCATTAACAGCCATCTAGTTAAAAGATTCGGACTACCACCATAACGCCCAGCTGCAATAACTTTCCCTTTTAAGTAATTTGCCAGCTCTTCATCGTTTGTACTATCAATCGTTTCATCTGAGTTTCCCATCAAATAAACATTAGCACGGTTAACGACGTTTACTACTGACTGAATCGGATCAGAACTTCCTAAATTGGCCATTTGCACAGAATCTGGTCCGCCCATAACGCCCCAGGCATCACCGCTAACAACAGACGTAACATGTGCTCCTCCGGTTGCCGTAATCACTTCTACTTCCAATCCCTCTTCTTTAAAATAACCTTCTTCTATGGCAACATACAGTGGAAGATAGCCGATCAAATGAACTGGCTCTGAAATAACAATCTTCCGCAACCCATCCTTCGTTCCCTTTTCTTCTTTTGATGAACATCCTGCAAGGATTAAGACAAAACTAAAACACATAAGTAGAAAAAGCCTCCACTTTTTCAAGGTAAAGCCCCCTTTTTCATATATGAATAGAATGGGAAATTTAGTAGTAGATAAGAAAATGAAGATGAACCAGAAGTATATTGCGGATAATGGAAATACATATTCTATTTCATATATATGGAACATTTTTTCTCTTTATGTTCTTTTCAAGGGGGAAAATATTCTATTCCACATTTCTTCCTCGCAAAAGAAGCCTTTCTATCCATACTGTAGCAAAATACATTACAATCGAAAGAATAGACAGCACAGCTACGCCCACCCAAACAAGATTGATATTCATAATTTGTCCTGCATATAGAATCATTCTGCCAATCCCTTGTCTAGAGCTAATAAATTCGCCAACGATCGTACCTGCCAAAGCTAAAGCAATGTTTATTTTTAGACTACTCACAATCCATGGCATTGTAGTCGGTACCACCACCTTTGTGAAGACATGCCATCTCTTTGCGCCAAGGGAATACATCAATTTTTCCAAATCTTTATCAACTGCCTTTACGCCGCTATATGCTGCAAGAGCTGTTGTAATGATGGTCATCATAAAAGCAAGAACTACCTTGGAGCTAAAGCCTATTCCTAATAAAATAACAAGGACAGGAGCAAGAGCCAGTTTCGGCACTGCATTAAAGGCAATTAAATATGGTTCAGATATACGAGAATAATAATACGACCACCAGAAGGAAAGACCTAATAAAGCGCCAAAAAAGGTACCTAATCCAAAGCCAAAGATAGTGGCTCCTGATGTGTATAATAGATCACTCCATAAAGTTCCTTCCGTCCAAGCTACATAACCAGTTTTCCAAATAGTAAACGGACTGCTCCAATAATACGAATCAATTATTTTCCACTTAGAAAGCAGCTCCCACGCAAGAAGAAAAATAAGTCCAAAGCTCCATTGTCCAATGCGGGTGAATTTCTTTCTTCTTTTGGCAATGGCCTCATCATCCTCTATATAAAGAACTTTCGTTTTATCCTGTGATTCCATATCTCCATTCCTCCCTCCCTATTCTTTTTCTTCTGTTGATTTTAGTGCTTGTAGTACATATTCTTTTAACTGAATAAATTTAGAGTCTAGCAGTGTTTGTTCATTTCTTGGTCTTGGTAATTGGATCGATACCTTCTCCTTAATGGTGCCTGGTCTCGGCGTCAAAATATATATCTCATCTGATAAAAAAATAGCTTCATCTATATCATGGGTGATAAACAAAATAGTTTTCTTAAAATCTCCCCATATTTGTAAAAGCCATTCCTGCATAAATAAGCGTGTTTGTGCATCTAAAGCACCAAAAGGTTCATCCAGTAAAATAACATCTTGATCATAAAGCAATGTTCGCAACAAAGCTGCACGCTGCCTCATTCCTCCAGAAAGTTCTTCCGGAAAATGTTTTTCAAAGCCTTCCAATCCATATCTCTCTAGTAAAGGCAGTGCTCTTTGGATCGCCTCCTTTTTAGGAACACCCTTTACCTCCAATCCTAAAATCACATTATGAAGAATATTTCTCCACGGAAGGAGCAAGTCTTTTTGAAGCATATAGCCAACATGCCCACTCTTTCCAACAATGTCCCTTCCGTCTAACAAGACATGGCCTGTTGATGGTTTTATTAATCCTGCAATTATATTGAATAGCGTTGATTTTCCACATCCACTTGGACCGATAATACTGACAAATTTCCCTTCTGGAATCTGCAAATTTGTATCCTTTAATGCGAAAAACTCCTTGCCATTTTTTCGAAAAACCTTACTACTGTCCTTAACCTCTAATTTATACAATTACAGCCCTCCGTTCTAAAATATTCATATTTTTAAGGTGTTTTTTATAGACCAATTCTCGTGCCTGTTATACTCAACTGAATTATCGTTCACTTCACATGGTCTCGTGTAGAGAAAAAAAATGATCAACAGCCTTTAAAACTCCCTATTGTCAATGAATATGCCATGCTTCTAAATTTACTCTTGCTATACTATATGTAAAATTAGGCGAATGGGTAATTATTATAGAAAAAAGTTCATTCGAATAAATGAAGGCTTTACAGGAGACTATTCCGAAATCAATATTCTGAAAATTTTCGCAACTACAACTTATCCACAGCATTTCTATGTTAAAATGAACTTATATTTTTACAAGAACTGGAGTCCTGTACATGTTAGAAAAAATCAATGCTTTTCTTGGGAAGTGGATGCCCCTTTTAACCCCGATTAGTGTCCTAATTGGGGTATTGCTATCAGATATCCTTCATCATGTCTCTTTCTTAGTTCCATGGATTTTTGCAGTGATGACTTTTATAGGGAGCTTGACATCTAACTTAAAATCAGTGAAATATACAATCACCCATCCGTTTTCTTTGCTTTTAACACTGGCTATTCTACATATTCTTACTCCTTTGTGGGCATTTTGGATTGGTCACTTATTTTTCCAAAATGACCCTTACACGATTACAGGGCTAACATTAGCTGTTGTTATTCCAACTGGAATCACGAGTGTTATCTGGGTTAGCCTCTATAAAGGAAACATTGCACTTACTCTTGCGATTATCTTGCTCGACACCTTACTGTCTCCGTTCCTTGTTCCATTAAGTATGAACCTTTTTGTAGGAGAAACGGTACAGCTTGAGGTTTGGGGGATGATGAAGGGGTTGCTTGGAATGATTGTTCTGCCATCTATTTTCGGTATGGTGATCAATCAGTTTTCAGTGGAAAAGGCGAAAAAGTGGAATCACACACTATCCGCTTTTTCTAAAATTGGGTTAGCACTAGTTGTTAGTATTAATAGTTCTGTAGTAGCCCCTTACTTACGAAATATTGATAAAAAGTTTCTCCAAGTAGCGCTTACTGTTTTTGTAATAGCATTATCCGGATACTTTTTTGCGTGGATATTAGGAGTAGTTACCAAACGAAGCAAAGAAGAAACAATAGCAATGATCTATTCTGGCGGGATGAGAAATATTAGTGCTGGAGCAGTTCTCGCTGTGAGCTTTTTCCCTCCAGCAGTAGCAGTTCCCGTTGTGATTGGCATGCTATTCCAACAAATTCTAGCAGCTTTATATGGGTACTTCATTAAATTAGTCTATGAAAAGCCTGTAATAGGGAAAATAAAGGAAGGGAAAATTTCTTAATTCATTTGAAAATTAAGAGGTTTTAAGTATTCTAATCGAGGATAATCCCAAACGACTGATAGAAAATGCTACTAATATTTTCCTTATCAATCGTTTGGTTTTTTATTAGTTTGTGAGTATTACCCGCAGACTAAAATCCATTTCACTTTCTAAGCTGCTGACTTTCGGTCTCCTCAACTTAGCCTTTGAGGTCTTGACTTCTTCTGCTCGCTAATCCTATAAAAATCTATGTGTCTGCTTCGTGTTAATTTTTATGATTTTTTCTCTATAATCATGGCACACATTTCTATCATCTCACTTGCCATAATCTTTAATGTTTCGGTTGTGAGCATTTGATCTTCTGCATGCATGAGAATAAGGGAGAATGGCAGTTGTTCTCCAGCAGCTTCTCTTTGGATAAGAGAAGCATGGACTTTATGAATTTCATTGTAAAATTGAACACCTTCTTCTATTTTTTGCTTCGCTTCGTCCATTTTTCCATTTCTTGCAATCTGAATAGCTTCTACATAACAACTTCTTGCTTCTCCAGCGAATGAAATAATCTGAAAAGCTGCTGTCTGCATTTCCTCTAAAGTATTCAATTTCACCACCCCTATTCTCTTCGTCAATTTTTAGCTAATGATAATGCATGATCTAGTATTTTCTCTCCATTAGCTGTACCGTATAATCTTGTATCAATGACATCCACTGGAATTCCAAATGGTTTCGCAGCACTTTCTGCCGCCTGTTTCATAAATCGTACTTGTGGCCCTAGAAGAATGGCCATTACCCCTTCGCTTGAAGTTGCTAATTCATCAGCAATTGCTCCTTCTGGAATGGCATAAACATCAATTTCTTCGCCTCTTGCCTTAATAGCTGCCTTCATTTTTGATACTACAATGGAAGTAGACATACCTGCTGCACAAGCTAATATTATTCTTTTCATTCTTCATTCCTCCTATTATTTAATAAAATCATCATTTTTTACGGTGATTTCTCGAGATTTAATGATTTCCTTATACCAATAAGCTGACTTTTTCATTTTTCGGTTTCGATTTTCTTCTAAATTAATTTCAACTAGTCCATATCTATTTTTAAAAGCATTCATCGGCGAAACATTGTCCGTAAATGCCCAGAGCATATATCCTTTACAGTTTGCACCTTGTTCGACTGCCTTTAATAACCATTTAAGATGTTCGCTAATAAACTCAATGCGATAATCATCTTGGATTACTTCACTTTCGTCTTTATACTTAAACTCATTTTCCACACCCATTCCATTCTCGGCTACAAACCACTCAATATTGCCATAATCCTCTTTCAAGCGAGTTGCCATATCAAACATAATCTGCGGATAGATTTCCCAGCCTCGGAATGGATTCATTTTCTTACCTGGCATATCGAACATTTCATAATAATAAGCCGGATGAAAAGGGGTATTTTCGTTCCATGCCGTTGTCCTTGCCTTTACACGATGAGGATAATATAAGTTAATCCCCACATAATCAACGGTATTATTTCTTATTACCGTTAAATCCTCTTCTGTATGTTCAAATAAAATATCGTGTTTGTGTAAAAGATCCATTAATTCTGCTGGATATTCTCCTTTAATCGAGGGATCTAGAAATACTCGATTAAAAAACAAATCATAAATGCGGGCAGCATCTTGGTCATGCGGAGCCGAAGATCTCGCATATGTTACCTCTGGGTTTAAAACAACCCCGATTTTAGCTCCTGTTCCATGCAGCTGCTTTTCTTTAAACAAGGCAACAACCTTAGCAGTAGCAAGTGCTTTATGATAATTCCACTGCATCCACTTTTGGGTATTTTGCTCAAATGGATAACGTATTGCATCTAAATATACACGGGTCTGCACAACAATTGGTTCATTAAAAGTAAACCAGTGCTTCACTTTACGACCGTAACGCTCGAATACTTTTTCTGCATATTTGACGAATAAGTCCACAACATGTCTATCGTTCCAACCGCCATATTTTTCAAAAAGAGCAGCCGGTAATTCATAATGCTCTAAGCAAATCATTGGCTCTACACCTTTATCTATCAGCTCATTAATAACATTATCGACATATCGAGCATACTCCTCGTCTACCACTGCGTTTTCATAATCCACCAAGAAACGGGACCAATTGATCGATGTCCGGTAATGCGTTAACCCAATTTCCTGCATTATGCTGATATCTTCTTTATATCGATGGTAAAAGTCTGTAGCGATTCCTGGTCCATAGCCATTGTGCCAAACATTTTTATTATTTTTATACCAGATATCCATATAGGAATCTTGTGAATCCTTCTTTCCAGCCCATCCTTCCGTTTGCCACGCAGATGATGCTGCTCCTAAAATAAAATGATCTGGAATAGTAACTTTCATTTGTTCCATTATTTTTTCCTCCTTACCCTTCACAAGTAGCTGTTAACTGCATTGCCTAATGATCCATCATAGACCACCTCACAAGTATTGGTCGGATAGGAGAAAAGAGGAATCATCCCCTCTTTCCTATACGATCCGATTGTCAGATTTATCTCCCCCTCCCTTTCCCTATTAAATTACTCTTCTTCCGGAACAGCAGGAGCCTTATTGGCAATCAATACAAATGGCAAGTAAATTAGAACAGATACGACAATACAAATGATCTGGGTAATAACCGCTCCAATACTTCCGGCCGTAGATAGGTATGCATTAATAATAGGCGGAGTCGTCCATGGAACCATAACAACAGCCTTAGCAGCAAAGCCAGTTACTGTAGCAATATAACCGATTGTCCCTGTAATCAGCGGGGTAATAATAAAGGGAATCGCCATAACCGGATTTAACATGACTGGTAATCCAAAGATAACTGGCTCGTTTATATTGAACACACCTGGTCCTGCGGAAAGTTTTGCAATACTTCTCATTTCTTCTCGTTTAGATACCATAAAGATCGCTATTAATAAACCAATGGTTACTCCTGAACCACCAATATTCATATACACGTCCCAAAACGGCATTGTGATAATATTAGGAATTTCCTTTCCCTCTTGGAATGCCGTCATATTAACAGTAATAGATGCCAGCAGCAGTGGTTCTCTTATCGGTTTTACCATTTGATTTCCATGAATACCAATCACCCAGAAAAATTGGGCGACAAACATAAGAATCAAAATCCCTGGCAGTCCTTGCATGACACTTTCTAAAGGTCTTTGTACAATGTTATATACTGCTTCATATAAATAAATCCCTGTAACTTTGAAAAAAAGAAATCCAAAAGTAGCAACAATCGTTACAGTTAAAATAGAAGGAATTAGTGCTGAAAACGAAGTCGCAACATTTGACGGAACACTATCAGGCATCTTAATTTGCAGCTTATCTACTTTCGATAACTTGCAATAAATTTCAACCGATACAATGGCGATAATCATTCCGAGGAATAAACTTTTTGGGTCAGAAAACTGCCTGGCTAAAACATCAACCACTAATTGACTCTTCTCATTAACAAGCAGTTCTAGCGTTGTTGGAACGACAGAAACATAGGACATTAATGCTAATATTCCAGGGAATAACGACTGATGGCCATTGATCCGTCCGAGCTCTATCCCAATAAGAAAAACGGCCCCAATTGTAAGGAAGTTCAAGGTAGCATATTGGATCGCTTTCATAATTGGCTGGTAATCAGCCAAAAAGGCAAATGCTTTAAAATGGGCTAAACCACTCTCTGTTCCCATCACCATATTCGCGATTAAAACGGCAAATGCTCCTGTTATAATGACAGGCATTAACGTCACAAAAGCTTTTTTTATGGCCATAATATATTTCTGATTTGTTATTTTGTAAGCAACATTTCCAAGGGTCTCGGTAGCTTTGTCTTTAAAACTCATTGATTAACCTCCATTCCTAATTTAAATGGAAATGATATGATTCATTTCTTGTTTTCCATTCTATTGGATAAGCGCTTACATTTACATGCACTTATTTTCCACGTTAAACTGGAAATGGCTGACTCAAAAAAAGGAACTCTAATCCGGAGTTCCTTCCCTTCTATAAATTCCTATTGGCCAATAGCTAAAATACATTCTTTGAATTCGTCAAAGGACTTTACCTTTAATAGCTGATTCACCATATAGGCATTTCCTGATATTTTGACTAGCAGCTGATATAGCTTTTGAATATCTTTCTTGTACTTTTTTTGGACACTTAATAAGAAAATAAGCTGCACTTTATTTTCGCCCCATTGAATTGGTTTTTTTAACGTGCAAATAGATAAAAAAGTACTGTCAGTGATTGGTTTTAGAGGATGAGGAATGGCTATGGAGTTTCCATAGCTTGTTGGAGCAATCTCTTCTCGTTCCATGATTAACTCAAAGAAATGATCTGGCGCAATCCCCTTCTGTATAATTTCTCTTGCTAAAAACGCCAATACTTCCTCCTTCGTTTGATACTCTTGTTGAAAAAATCCAAGGTCAGGATAAAAATATTGTAAGGTAGTTTCAACTCTATCCACAACCATATGCTCTAATTTACTAATGTCTTCCTCTCTTAAAATAGTATGTACATCAATAACAGGTATGGTTAATTCCCTGTTAATAGGAATGGTACTAACAATGAAGTCTAATGTACTTAGATCATAATTATCAATGGTAAACATATTAGCAGTTCCTACAATTTCAAGTTTATTGCCAAAGGTGGACTGAAGCTTATGATACAGTAATTGAGCACTTGCCACCCCAGTAGCACAGACAATCAAGCATCTTTTTACACTGCCTTTTGCTTTCTTTCGCTCGAGCGCTGCGCCAATATGTAATGCCAAATAGCCTATTTCATCTTCATTAATGTCCATCCTCTTATGTTTGCTTAAGTATTTCCCCATAATAACAGCAGCGTCAAAGGACATTTGATAATTTTTCTTGATTTCAGCAAGAAGAGGATTCTTTATAGTTAAATCATATTTATATCTATTGATAGCCGGCTTTAAGTGCAGACATAACCCGTAGATTAATTCTTCATCATAGGCTATTTCTAGATCCAATTCTTGCTCCACTTCTTGGAGCATCGCTTTTGTTAATGCTAGAATATCTTCCTCAATCATTTCTAACATATTCTCTCTGCTATCAGACTGGTAAACTACCATTTTCGCACCTAATAAATGGATGGTTATATAGGCTATTTCAGATTCAGGAAAAGTAACATATAACGTTTTTTCTAGAAAAAAGACAATCTGTTTGGCAATCGCAAATTCTCTCTTTTCTTTAAGAGGCTCCATTTCCTTTAAAGGCATGGAAACATAATTATCATTTTGTATGCGAATACAGGCAATCGCAATATGTGTTGCTAAATTATTTACGCCAATATCTGATAAAAAAATAGACGCCTTTTCGGCTTGTTCGATAATAATTTTTCTTATTTCTTCTAGTTTTTTATTTGGAAGTATCCAATCTGTTTCATCTTGGTCAAACACATATGCCGCAAGACAATAACGCAGCTTAGCTTCTTGTCCCATGATTTTTAAACCATAGTTTGGCTTCTTATCTAAATTTAAATTAAAGTCTTTTAATAATCTTCTTACTTCTTTCAGATCATTTTTAATAGAGGATTCACTTACAAAAAGCTCCTCAGCAAACTGTTCAATTTTCAAGTATTCTTCCGCCAATAATAGACGTTTTAGAATATAGTCGACTCTTTCCTCAGGTTCCGTTGGAAGGGGTGTACTTACGTTATTTTCATTCATTATTTTTGTTAAAAATGGTTTAAAATAATGATAATTTCCTATAACTAATTCATACCCCTTCCCTCTTGTCAGTACTATTTCTGCTCCATTATCTTTTAATGTATCGATCAATGCCTTCATATCACTTCTAATTGTTCGCGTGGTTACATCCAGGGCATTTGCTAAGTAATCACTGGAAAGCGGAGACTTTGACTGCATAAGCTGATGCAGTATCTTTTGTTGTCTTATTGGTAACAATTTCACTCACTCCTTTTAACCAATTCCCTTCTATGTTAGTTATATCCATCATATCTTATCAGCCTTTTATTAGAAAGCGGTTTCCAAACAAATTATCCGTTATCCATAATGCCAATAATCTGCAGCAGACAGCACCTCGCCTTTTTTCATTCCTGATACGTATGGGTGCCCTTTTACATAATATCGTAATGGTTTTAGCGTCCATTCCTCCTTATTTGGAATCCCAATTCTCGGAGACTCGATTATTTGGGATGGTACTTTCCCATCTACAATCCATAAAGATTCTTCATTTATAAAGACACCATTTAAAGCCTTGGTGATTTCCATTGCTTTTGTTAGCTTCCCAGGTCCATTGCATACATTTATACCATTTGTTTTTCGGTTCTTTTCCATCTCTTCTATTCCTTCAAAAGGTTCAATCGCCCGGATAAGAACAGCCTGAGGATTTCCCTCTTCTTTTGTAACAATGTTTAACATATGGTGGGTATGCATCGTGTAAATATAGATGGTTCCACCTGACTTATACATCGATTCCAATCGAGGCGTGCGTCTGCCTGCATAGCTATGACAAGCCATATCTTCTATCCCAACATAGGCTTCCGTCTCTACAATATAACCACTATACGTATATGCCGGCGTTTTATGAATAAGCTTTTTTCCTAAAAGTAACTGTGCTATTTCTTCTGTTGACTGGTTTATATAATCAATCATTTGTCTCTCTCCTATTATATTTCTTCTAGTATACGTTTCTTTCCCCCAAAAAAGAAAGGATCACCCCTTTATAAAAAGAGATGATCCTTTTCACCTAGTGCTTAACAAGTTCTTTTTGTTTTGCTATAGCTGCCAATCCAGCTTGATTTAATGTATTCCACGGTTTGTTAAAATGCGGTTGGAAGAAGAAATCGATAAATCCTAATTCGTCAATCGTCATTTTAGTTTGAATACATACAGATAATGTATTCATCATTTGCGTAACATCTGCTTTTGAAATTAATTGTGCCCCCAAAATTTCTCTTGTCTCTTGATGGAAAAGTACTTTTAAACGAATTTCATGAAATGTCGGCATAAATTCTGGGCGATCATTATCGATTACTTCTGCCACTTCATAAGGGATATTATTAAATTTAGCCGTAACTTCTGTTAATCCGGTAGATGCCATATTTAAGCCAAAAATATGCAAGCCAGAAGTCCCTTGTGTTCCCATGTATTTCAATGGTCGTCCAGCAATATTATAGCCGACAAGTGTTCCCATTCGAACAGCATTTGTTGCAAGAGGGATATACATTTTTTCTCCAGTTGGATTATAATTAACAGCACAGCTGTCACCTGCTGCATAAATATCTGGATTACTTGACTGCATATATTCATTAATTTTAATAGCACCATTAGGAAGGAGGTCTACTTTACCTTTTAACAGATTTGTGTTTGGTCTAAAGCCCACACATAAGATAACTAAATCTGTTTCATATTCTCCTTTTGTGGTATAAACCTTTGTTACTTTTCCTCGTTCATCACCTGCAAATTTTGTTACAGTTTGTTGTAAAGCTAAGTGAATGTTACGCTCCGCAAATTCTGCCTCAACCACATCTGTAAACTCTTTATCTAAATATTTATTTAGAATTCTGTCCTCACTATCAATTAACGTGACATTTTTTCCATTAAGCGCGAATGCCTCTACTAACTCAACACCAATATATCCCGCTCCAATTACGGTAACATTTCTTACATTCTTAGAACGCTCAATAATTTCATTTGCTTGATTATAGTTTTTAGAAAGCAATATATTATCCAGATTAATTCCTTCAATTGGTGGGATTATTGGCCAAGAGCCTGTAGTCATTACTAACTTATCATATGGATCAATCTTTTCTTTGCCTGTTTGTAAGTCCTTCACATGTACTTGCTTGTTTTCTGTATCAATTTCTAGGACTTCATGCTCCATATGCATCGTTGCGCCAAGCGCTTTTAACTCTTCTGGTGAAGAATAAAATAACTGACTCGCATCTTTGGCAACACCGCCAACATATAAAGCAATTCCACAAGATAAAAAGGAAACATTATTATTTTTTTCATAAACAGTTATATCTATATTTTTATTTACATTTGCTAACGTTTTGACCGCTGCTGTCCCAGCATGTGTACATCCAATTACAACTACTTTCATGTATAAAAACTCCTTTTGTAATAGATTGAATGTGAAACCTTTCACTTAATTAGTGAAAAAAATCACATATATTGTGATAGAATTCACATTCCGTTCACATCTTTATTATACATCGAATATTTCTTAATGCAAGTATTTTGTGATTAAATTCACAAAAGAAAACGCGGAAATTTATTCCAGATTTAAATAGAAAGCAAAACCTCTTATTCAGTCTACCGATAATGCAACAATCTTTCTTTTTTAATGAATTAAAACCCAACCTATAATATTTTCGCTATCATTAGTTGGGTTTGTCTTCGGTTGAAAAACCTCTATTATTTGCCAACTCAAAAACACTTTTTAATGCTTCTACGCCTTATTTTGCACGGTAAGCTCAACTAGCTGATCAATCGATTGGTCTAATGCTTCCTCATATCCCAACGGATCTGATAAAGCACGCCAGCCCTCCTTTCGTATAAAGGATAACGCTTCTTCCATTTCCTTATCCTCTATTCCAAGTTCTGTTAATAAGACTAAGGTACGTTCCAATGCACCAACCATTCTTAGTGGTCCGTAATGAGCAGGCTCTCGATATAGTCCTTTTGCACTTGTAAGAATATAGCCGCTATAATCTCTAACAAGTTCTACTAGCTTCTCATTTTTGCGTGTTTCCATATCTGTCAAAAGAAATTACCTCCTCTTTTTCCCTGTTTTTTTTCTTTCTTGGAGATTCTTTTGAATAGCCTAAACTGATGAGAAGCTCTGGCTCCATCTCATGTGGAAGCTCCAACAATTTCTTAATGGCTTCTTTATGAAAGGATCTAACTGGGCAATTTCCGACACCTAATGAATGGGTAGATAAAAGAATATAGGCAGCGGCTATTCCTAAATTTACAAAACGCAATACTTCTTCCGAATCTTTTCCGCCTTTATGGAGGGCTTCTGCAGGGTTGGAGCACAACACAATAACAGCCTCGGGATCTCCTGATAGACCAGGGGAAAATCTTTTTATACTTTTTATCTGTTCTTCGTTCTGGACTATGAGGAAGTGAGATTCTTGAGCATTGCTCCCTGACGGACTATGTAAAATACTTTGTGCAATTGAATCAACTATTTCTTGAGGTAATCCGCCACGTTCTGCAAATGCGCGTGAACTTCTTCTTGTTTTTATTGCCTCCAGTACATCCAATATCCATTCCTCCTTTAAAAAGAAAAGCCTCTACTTTCTAATACTTTTTTCAAATTTTCTCTTAAACTTGCTGAGGCAGCGATCGTTTCTGGTCTCGTGCATCTTCTAGCAGTATGTTCTCTCCATCCATAGTCCTTTCCCTGCTTTTCTGGTTCTCCAGCTAAGGAGACTCTACGGCCATCGTAGGTTTTACGAGAAATCATCGTATGATCGTATTGTTCTAGCAGCTCGTCAAGATTTTCTATTGTATATTTTTCCTGATGAACCATTACTTTTTCTGGCAATCTCGGCTTTACGCCTCGCCTTGTTCCTTCTTTTTCAAAGCCGATCGATAATCCCGAAACAGCAAATACGCCTGCTGGGAGGCCGAGTTCCTCTGCAACCGCATCAGGATGGTTACGAATGGAACCAACAGGTACACAACCTAACCCTAATGATTCCGAAGCCACTACTGCATTTTGCAGGGCGAGGGTGGCGTCCATTGAGGAAAGAAGAAACATTTCTAGCGTATTGGCTAAAAAAGAATATCCTTGTGATTCTGTCACATATTTCAAACGGTAAATATCTGCACAGAAAACTAGAAACACAGGTGCCTCATGGATAAATGACTGTTCGCCAGAAAGGGTAGCTAACCGTGATCTCCTTTCTTCATCCTTTATTACAATAATGCTATACGCCTGCAAGTTTGAAGAAGTTGGTGCACTTCTAGCTGCAGTTATAATCGTTTGAAGAATATTGGCCGGAATATCTTTCGATTGAAAAGCCCTTACTGATTCATGAGCAGTAAGTACCTCGATCGTTTCATTAAGTAAATGCTCCTCTTTTGATAAGCCTTCTAACTCAATTCTCGTTTCCCTTTTTGTATATTCCCTCACTCATGTCACCACCTTGCTATTTGATCAATACGCCTTTCTCCATCAATAATGCATCATCTATATATACGGTAGGTTGGGTGACAACTCCATCTATATGAACGCCTGCTGAAACTATTCCACCAAACGTGGCATTGCTTCCAAAAGCTACATGAATGGTCCCGTATACTTTTTCATCCTCTAATACCACACCTGTGATCCTTGCCTTATCATTTGTTCCTATCCCAAATTCTGCGAGCATTCTGCCTTCCCCATTGCCTAATATCTTTAATAATTGCTCTCCTTCTTCTCCTTCTGCCTCGACTAGGCGACCTTCTTTTATTGTAAGCTTAAGTGGATTACTTAGCTTTCCTATTCCAGCCACAGAGCCATCCACGACAATTGTGCCAGTTGCAGTTCCTTCTACTGGTGCTATATATGCTTCTCCAGACGGCAGATTACCTGATTCCCCTGGATATAAGTACATCCCCGTACTTGGGATGCCCTTTCTTTCTGTAATATCCAATGCTAAACAATAGCCGTCTTTTTCAATTTTGACATGCTTTCCCTTTGTAAGCTGGTCTGTTATTTCTTCCGTAAGAATTCTCACTTGTTCATAATCTGCAGAAATGGCTCCTTCTAAGAACATATCCTTTGTTATTCCTGGCATTGTCGCAAGCCTTGTTCCTGTCTCTACTGCTTCTTTTCTAGCTTGTGTATGGGTTAAGGAATGCGCCGTTACACAAACAGCCACATCTGCTGCTTTCATGGCCGCTGCGACAGTTGCTGGTGGCTCTTGTCCCGACTTTTCTCTGTCCTGCATAACAATAAACATCGTCTCAGCACGTAACGCTTTGCCAGCTTCATATATGGATTCAGCTATTTCCCTCTTTGCTTCATCTGTGACAACGAGAAATGACTCTCCTTCTTTTATGCCTAAACAGTTAGCAAGAACATTTTTGCTTGTTTCTATCATTTTTTCATTCATTTTACCCTCTCCTATATCATTTCTGATACTAATTTTGCCATGATTGCATTGGAGAGAATGACTGGTTTATTAGCTATTTCGGCTACCATCTCTCTAGCATTCTCTGTATACCCCATACAATCCAACAAAATTATATCTGCTTCCTTCTTTAATTCTTGAGCCGCATTCTTAAAGGTCTCTCTACTCATATTATATGGTGATGCCACACTAAAAATAGGTTTTAATCCTAAGGGGGCATATTTAGGAAGAGACGTCTTTATTTGTTCCTTAAGTGGAACAATTACTCCCAGTCTTCTATTTCCTACTAACGCATTAATGGTGGGGGGAATGATATGATCAGGTTCAATTAAATAAGCTTTCCTTGTTTGCAGCCCTGGAAAAACACCCGTGCACAACAGCAATATTTGGCTTATTCCCATATTCTCTAAATAATAGATTTTCTCCTGTAAAATTGGCTTTATTTTTTCGCGAGACATAACTACCGACTCATTTGTTACTAGTCTAGAGGTTAAAACATAATCGCCTTCTTCAGGATATAGATTTGTCTGAATATAATCTTTCGACATCCCATCTAATACTCCAACTTGGACAAGCTCCGCTTTGTTTACATACTTCTCTACAATTGGAGCAACATCCGTTCTTGGAGCTTGACCAATTGTAATCATTCCAAGTTTTTTCATATAAACAACTCCTTTTTATAAGTCACTCTCTCCTCTACTATAAGGAAAGAAAGGAAGCAATGCTCCCTCTCTGCATTACTTGGTTAAGACTGAGGAGAAGCAGCTTTTCCCATTGTTTGCAGGACTTTCATGGAACCATATAAGGTTGTTATTCTATTAAATTCATCTTTATCATAAAACTCACAAGTACCATTAGCTGTTTCCTTTGCCACCTCTATGGAAAAACGAACTGCATCTGCAATATCCGTTTCATGACTAGCTCCCGTTCCACACCCTGGGACGATTGATTGAGCAGTTATTGCCAAGCCAATAACTGGTGCGTCTGTCGCCACAGATGGCTGCAAAATAGAATTGATATGGTATAAATCATTTCCATATGGCGTTATATCTTGTGAAGTGACAGGGAAGGTGACGGGAAATTTCCCTGTCGTCATTTCCATAATTCTTAGTAAGTCCTCACTAACTCGAAGAATGTAACCTTCTTTTACTGTTGGAGAAAGAGCAATCCCTTTATGATTAATCACTCTATTTCCTTTTGTGGTATCAATTGAAATAATACTGTCCATTTCTGGAATTACTTCATGTTTATTCATTGTTAAAATATCAACTGGAGAATCCATAAAATCAACTGGTTCATGCGGTCTTGTTGGTGCATCTGGGCAAATATGTGTGGATACAATCACATCCCCAGCAAGTACATCTCCCTTTACCTGCATATCTGCTAGTTTCAAAGCAGAAGCAATTGCCGCTACGGCACCATCAGCATCAGAGACTAGCCCAATTCTGCTTGGTCGTGCACCAATGCCCCCTAATCTCCCAATAATCCCCAATGTCGGAACGGTGCCACCAGCAGATTTCCCTTTTGCTCCCGGTATGGTAATCTTAATAAAATCTGTGCTTCCTTTTTCCCCTGTTACTTTTACAACATCTGTTTGTACATTTGGATATTCTTTAAATAAATCGGCAACGGTTTCTCCTGTTACAAATGCATTATCTAACGTTTCTAAAGCTACTAAAGTTTGTTTTAAAACCATTCTATCAATCTCTCCTTTTTAAAGATAAGTTAGAATTTCTTTGTTTATTATTTTTTCAATTGGTTGGATTAACTTTTGGTTACTCATCGTACTACTTAAGCGTAATTTTTCCTTAGGAACGGTTATAACAGCTACTTGCTGCCCTTTTGCCATTTCCGCGGTTACAATAGGTCTAGCTGTTTTTGTATCCAATGTCATAATAAGATCTGGAAAGGTGCCAAAACGCACTCCATCTTTCTCAATTGTCATATACTCGTTCCAAAAGGTCATATCATAGCAATCCTCAATCGTTACTTTTCCTACATCAAAACCTCCTATTGTTTCTAAAGTACATGCCGTTACTGTTCCTTCTGTGACTACAGATCCTCCTAGTTCAGACACAACTGCTTCGATAGCAGATTCTCCTTTATTAGACAGCAAGGCTTTGCCAACTGTAATTGCTTGCGATATGGCTCCATTCGCTCCGTTTTGCTTTGCATATCCCACTGTTATAGGATTTCTTGCCACTGCTACTAACCCGCCAGCATCAACAGACAATTGGCGAACTGCTTTTGCTGTTATATCAAGGGAACCAGTGATAAGCATTTCTACATACTTATCTCCTTTCCCGCCAACGGCTGCTTGATAAGAAATATAAGTAGGCATCTCTGTTAAATTTAATGACCCCATTGTGCCAGTTGGATGAGCTCTTCCATTACAAGGCAGATCTACTACTGGTAATCCTGTCATAGCGGATTGAAACCAGCCATTTACTGTAGTGCCAGCTCCATTTTCATTGGTAATAATTCCTTGAAGTGGTCTATCTAGCTTACTTGCCAATAGCTCCATTGCTTTGACATAATGAACTGGCTTTACGTACTGCTCTTTAGCAGCTGGAGCGCCAACTAGCGAAACCGTTACAAGTAAGTCTTCATCTGCCATTTCCTCTGCTATTTTTAAGATAGGCTGACCAACCTCTAAAGCAAGGCGTCCTATTTGAAGTCCATCTTCTATTTTTCCTCCTCCGCCGCCGCCTAGTATGGCACCACCATATACAGCAAATTCAACGATTTGTTCATCTAATTTTATTGTCACGTTTCATCTCCTCATTTCCCTAATTTAAATACAGAGTTAAAGAAACTATACAGTGCATCCCCAGCAATAAACCCTGCAGCTAAAATACTCATTGGCGTCTCTGCTTCTTTTCCTTTTTTCTTCACCCACATTAATCGAATCGCAATCCCTACCAATACTGCAATGCCTGCATATGGAGTTAAAATTAATAAACCTGTTGCAAACATTACTCCTAGTTGTCTGCTTGAACCACCAAGTATTTGTAAGATAGCACCTGGAATAGCCCATATTAATAATTGCCGAGCGACTTCCATTGAAGTGCCTGCCTGAATCGTAGAAACATAGACAGCGTCTATTGGAGGAACAAGGTTATTGGCAAAATATCCTTTATAAGTGATTAGCACTGTTAGCAATGCGACTCCAAAGGCAACTAATGACGTCATATATTGTTGCTTTCTTCCATCTATTTCATATTCTTTATCAGCGCCATTTCCTCGTAAAATATGGCCTGTTTTAAAGTCATAGCCCATATCTGCAAAGGCCGGTCCTGTTGCAGCACTGAATCCTGCAAGTAAAGCAAGTGCTAAAGGCGGAAAACCAATCATCATACCAATAAGGAGGGTAATAAAGGCAACCGCAAAGGCTGGAAACCACCCTGAATGCATGGCAGCAATACCAACGATTAATTCATGAACAAACGCAGCAAATGCGGCAAAAATCAGAAATCCAATCAACATACCAAATGACATATCTGTAATAAGTCCGCCTGTTAAAGCAATAATTAAAGCAATCGCAATATAAACAATAAAGCCAATTCCTAAAGTCTTTCTTGCTACTGAAATAGGTGTTGTATAATTCGAGTCGTCAACATCATTTTCCATAGCTGCAGCTACCTCTTGATTTTTTCCCTTTTGCTTTCTCTTATCTTTTCCAAAGATTAATAGCGTAACTTGGACTAACGCCACAATTCCTGCACCAATCATAATGCCATGTGGAATGTAAAGGGCGTTTACATCTACACCAAAAACAGGAATAGAATATTGTCGGAATAGTAAGCCAATCCCAAACATCGTTAAAGCCCAAATGTTACCGATAAAAGCAACCCCAAAGGCAGACATCGGAATATGCAAAATCGAACCGATAACGCCAATAAGTGTTCCAATTCCAAGAAGCCCTGCCCGTTTTCCTCCCTTATCACCAGCAACGATAGCTTGTGCTGTTGCTACTCCTGGTGCCCATGTACCTGATGCAGGAAACAGCTTGGAGTCAAATAGTTTATATAAAATGGCAGCATCTGCAAACATGGCCAATGCTGCTCCAATCAACATCGGAACAATCAAATCTGGTTCCCCAATTAGAAAAGGAATACCGATAGGAATTAATAAACTATTTGCAGCCCCAAAAGTTGCTGCAGATATAGAGGTTTGCATTAAATTCTGTCTATGAATAGACTTATACCTTTTAAAGATAGTAACTGGAATTCTAGCAATCAGCATTGCTAGAAGCGCACCAATAATAGATGTATTTGGTGTCACTCCTAAAGAGACGATAATTTGCATCCCGATAATGGCGCCAAACACTGCTGTAATAATGGTAAATATGAGGGAAACAGGTTCAAATAGACGAGGGTGTTTTTTTACTGGTTCTACTTGTTTCATAGACTAGCCTCCAAATTATTTTTAAATAGCATTTTGATGTTAAAGAGTGGGGTCATACTAAACTAAGTGGTACATTTGATGGTTTGAATAAAGAATATTAAAAATAAGGCCAATTAATTCGTTATGCTTATTTACAAATATAATCTGGCAAACAATGAAAATTTTGGTTGTCCATATGACAATGTCAGTATAACTGTGCTGCAAACTGTCCTTCTGCTTCGACTGCATCGATAACGGGAACTTTCAATTCATTACGCAATTGGTCTGCCAGTCCAATTGTTGAAAAACCTGTGCAAGCAAACACAATTACCTTGGCTCCTTGATCTAACAAATCTTTAGCAGCCTTTAGCCCCTTTTCCTTCCCTTCCTCTTTCAGTAAATCAGTCGTATTTTCTACACCTTCTGGAACTTTGAAGCCAACCAACAGCTCCCCTAAAATTTTCTTCATAACTTCTGGAACATCCTGAGTTATCCCTAATATCCCAACAGGTTTTCCTAAAGAAAAAGCTGTTAATGCAGCAGCACTTCCCGCCCCTATTACTGGGATAGACACCGCTTTTCTTAGTTCTTCAATCCCAGGATCTGCCGCACAGCTAATAGCAAGTATCCTTGCTCCTTCCCTTTCCATCTTTTTTCCTAACTCTACGATTTTTGGTATTGCTTCTTTTTCTGAAGCATCATCATAAATACCTAACGCTTGATCTGGAATACATTGATTTACTGTTGGCAATCCAAACAATTCTGTAATTATTTTGCCATGATGGTCCAAGACTGCTTTATTCTCCGTTGTAAAAACACGAATGACACCAATCATATCCCCACTCTCCTAATTTAAATTTTCTGAATATTTATATTTTATTTTAACTTTTCTGTCTTTTTGTCACAATGTCCTAAAAAAACAAAAAACAGAAGGATCTATTGTGCTCCGAGTACAATAGCCCCCTCTGTTTTAGGAACCCTTAAAGTTATGAAAGAATATACAGCAATAGTATAAAACCTTCTCTTGGAAAGTATCTAATTTAATATCTGCAATTTCTTTTATTCTATCAATGCGATATTTTACTGAGTTACGATGAATATATAATTGATTTGCTGTGTCCTTTAAACTGCCATTAAAAGTCAAATAATAAAAGAGTGTTTTGACAAGATCACTGTCATTTTCTTTATCATATTGTATTAACTTACCTATTTTCCTTTCGATTACTGGATCCATATTGACATAGTCGGAACTGTCTAGTAACAATTTAAATAGCTCAATATCTTCATAAAAGTACATTCTTTTCCCTTTATTAAGACTGGATCCAATTAAAAGTGAATTTCTAGCTTCTAAATAGCTTAAATGTATCTCCCATAATAGCGCTCTTCCGCCAAATCCTACTTGAAAATCGGTATATTTCTTGATAAGAGGGAGTAATTTATCCATCCATAGTTGATTTGTTTCTTTTGTTATAATTGGTTGATAGGGAACGGCTGATAGGATGACAAGCCGGCTTCCTTGTTTCTGTGTGTAAATCTTATTAGCATGGGATAGATTAATGGATTCTATAATGCTGCTTAAATCATGTAACAATGATGAACCTTCTTCCATAAGGGTTGCACTTTCCATCACGATTATTTCCCACATTATTTCAGGATCCAATCCAAGTTGTCTTCCTTTATTCACTACTTCCTCTTGGGGGAGAAATATGCCTGCAAGCAGTTCTTCAATAAAATTTCCTCTTAAATGATTCTCTGTATCCATTGCTGTTTTTCTTCTCATTAGTTCTAAAGAAAAAACTAGACGTGCCTGTTCAACACAAATTTTATCCATTTCATCCAACTGTTCTTTTTCAATTAAAAATTTGCCAACTCGCTCCTTATCTACTGTAATATCCCACTGCTTTATATGCGTAAATTCGTTCATCCATCCTTCCTTTGGGGAGCAAACAATTTTTTTACCATCTTTATCTAAGAGAATAATAGGTGCTTCTATCATTTGTGATACATTATCAGCAACCGTTTGTATCCCACTGTTTTCAAGAACCAATGTCGTTAACTTCTTATAAATTTCTTCCGACCTTCTAAGTAGAGCAGCATGCTTATTCACAATTTGTTCCATGACAGCATTTGTAATATCAATGTATGGCACACCAACTGGAAGCTGAATAATAGGAAGGTTATATTTATTACTTACCTCCATCATTTCTTTTGGCATTTCATGTAAATACCTTTCCGGTTTTATTGCTAATGCTGCAGCATTTGCCTGCGCTAATTTCTCCACAAGCTTTGTCAATAAGGAAAGATCATGTCTTATGGAATAAGCTGTTGTGAGCAGCAACTCTCCCCCTCTTAACCAGCCGTCGATGTCGGGAACCTCCATAATATCAATATTTTGCACGTTTCTATTTAATCCTTCCCTCCCACTTATCACCTTTGCATCCTTTAAAACAGGGAGTCGTAATAAATCATTAACTGTAATGCCCGATTGATTCATTCTTACCACCTCCACTACAATATCTTTGATCCATTTTCATTAAAAGAGGCTTCCTGTCTATCGGAAGCCTCCATTCATAAGTTTTACTGAACCCTCATAGCCAAATCTCCAGTTTTTGCCCAGCCTACGCGAAGAATTACGAAATAAAGAGGAAGGGTAATCACAATTGGAAGAACCATACCTACTGCCACATAAATTAAGAATCCCTGCAAGCCTTGAGTGGCCATAATGCTGATTGGCGCAATTAAAGAATTCAATCCTAATCCAGCCAATTCATACGTTGCCGTGAATCCGAATCCTAATGTTGCAATCGGGGCACAAATGACGGCTGCTACAAAAGGTGGAATGATTAACAGCGGATTTTTCACCAAATTAGGGAATTGTACTTTTGGTGTAATGATCGATTGTGCAAGAAATCCTCCTAAATCATTTTGACGAAGAGACATCGCTGTAAATCCAACAAATTGGACCGTACACCCGATTAATGCAGCCGCACTTGATACTGGATCCATTTGCAATGCAATTGCTAAAGCTGCTGATGATGCTGGAGTCATCAGTAGGATGCTCCATACTAACGAGATAACCATTGGCGCTATTAAAGGTGAGCCTTGTACCGATGAAGTGATTTGGGCACTAATCCATTCTAGCATCGGAGTTGTAACTGCCGCCAAACCTACTCCAGCAATTCCTCCAACTAAAATTGCTGCAGCTGGAATGGCCACCATATCTAAAATTGTTTTTCCGTTAACCCGCTTCCCAACATATGTTGCCACTACCGCTGCTAATACTGCGCTGATTGGTTGTCCGGAAACAAGCACCATTCCAGCATCCGTTGCATGCAGCGCGTTCCCCCCAATCGTACTACAAACCATCGCACTAAAAATAACTAATGTGTTTCCACCTAACTGATAGGCAATTCCCGCTCCAAATGCCGGGGCTAACAATACCTTTGCCACTCCGCCAATTTGAACTAAGACATCCCAGCCAAATGCTTTTCCGATCGATTCTAACAACAATCCCATTCCTAACGTTACAAGGACTGCATTTGACATTCCTGCTGAGGCTTTATACATTCGTTCCATAAAATATTCTTTAGTCTTCATCATTTTCTACTCCTCTATTTAAAAATAATTATTAGCTAGATAAAAACAAAAAAGCCTGTCCAATAATGGATAGGCACCTTCAAGTCTTAAAAACTGTTTAGCGCCTTGTTTTTAATAACAAAAACTGGACTAAACAATTCCCGTTATAATACAGAGGGATTATTTAATCCTAAGAGCATAATATGAGTATAATAATCAGTGCTGTATTTGTTTTGATCTTCATGTTATGCTCCTCCTAAACCGTTTAATAGTGTGTAGCTATAATATCATCAATATTCAGAATATGTAAATAATTTTTTTATTTCAGTTTTTAATAAAACGCTATCATCAAAATCAGAATGCAATCTTCTTCTTTTCTTTCTGTAAAAAGTGATTATTATTCAAGAAAAATAAAATCAATATGAAGGCTATATGTGGATTTTTTTACTTTATTGAAGTTTTGTTAGATTATTTAACAAAAAAAAGAGTGGCGAACCACTCTAAATAATTTCGGTATTCTTTGTTTCTTTTCCAAAAAACAGAACTACTGCTGCCCCGATTAATACAGCAATACAAAAAATAGTAAAAATAGAGGGAATGGAGACCTTTTGTGCTGTTAAATAAGGAACTAATAATGGTCCTAAGATTCCGCCAACTCTTCCAATCGCAGCTGCCATTCCTGCACCTGTCCCTCGAACCTTTGTAGAGTATTGTTCTGGTGTATAGGCATAAAGAGCTCCCCATGCACCTAAGTTAAAGAAGGATAAAAGAATTCCTGCTGTAAGAAGCATCGCTGTGCTTCCCGCTAACCCAAACATAAAGGCACTTCCTGCTGTCCCAATTAAAAATAGCACGAGTACAAACTTTCTGCCTGCTTTTTCAATTAAATAGGCTGCCAAAGCATATCCCGGTAATTGTGCTAGTGTCATAATTAATACATATTCAAAGCTTTTTATCATACTAAATCCTTGAGATACCATGACACTTGGAAGCCATAAAAACATTCCATAATAAGAGAAGACTACACAGAACCATAAAATCCATAAGGTTGCTGTTTGCTTCCGATTTTCCTTCGACCATACAGCTTGCAGGCTTTCCTTAATTGTCAGCTTTTTCTCTTTTTCTACTTTTAAGAATTTCGGTGAATCCGGTAAATGCAAACGTAAATATATAGCGTAAAAAGCTGGAAGAACGCTTATGATAAGTGCTGCCTGCCAGCCATATTTTGGGATAACAAAGTAGGAAATTACTGCAGCGAGTAACCAGCCAAATGCCCAAAAACTTTCAAGTAAGACAACGACTCTGCCTCGTTTTTCCTTTGGAACACTTTCAGAAACAAGTGTAGATGCTACCGGCAGCTCCCCACCAAGTCCCATTCCAATGAAAAAACGTAGAATTAGAAAGATCGTTAAGGAAGTAGTAAAGGCAGAGAGCCCGCTGCCAATAGAAAAGAGTAATAATGTAATCATAAATACATGTTTTCTTCCGATTCTATCTGCCATTAATCCAAAAACAAGTGCACCGACAGCCATTCCTATTGAATTCATACTGCCAATCCAGCCCATCTCCTTGCCCGATAAACCCCAATCTGCTTGGAGAGCAGTAATAATAAATGAAAGCATTCCAACATCCATCGCATCAAACATCCACCCTAAGCCTGCGATACCAAGAATCTTTCTTTGAGATATTTCCTTTTTCATTGTAATCCTCCCATTTTCCCCTTAGGTTTCCACTGATAGGTGTAATTATGAAAACTAACTATTATAATAACACTTGTCATGACACTATTCATTACATTTCAAACATTTTTAGCAAAAATTGCGGTAAATAATGGATTATCCTCATAAATAATTCCAAAAAAAGCGTTAATTACTACTATATTCAAGATTTTTGAAAAATTTCTAAAAAAAAATGTTATCTTTCCCTTTACTTTCTTCCAAATAAGCATAAAATGATTGATATGTTTTCTATTTTTAAATGTAAAGGGGAGTTTTAACTGTTGAGTGTTTCAACAAATAAAATACAAAATCAGTCTCTTTTTAATATATCTTGGCCACTGTTTATTGAACTTGCTTTACACATGGGTATGGGAGTAACTGCTACCTTAATGCTAAGCCATTATTCTGATAGCGCAGCTGCAGGTGTAGGAGTTGCCAATCAGCTTCTGGGAATTTTTATTCTAGTCTTTAATGTAACATCCATTGCTGCCATGATACTAATTGGGCAAAAACTTGGGGCTAATGAGCTTAACCTTGCTAGAAGGTTTGCACGCTCTGCGGTTGGTTTAAACTTCTGGTTCGGAATAATTATTGCAGCCCTCGTTGTTATCTTCGGTGAACATTTATTACAACTTTTCGATATTCGCGGTGAAGTATTAGAATATGGATTAATATTTGTTCGTATATGTGGTGCGTCCCTCTTCTTAGAATCTCTCTCACTTGCACTTAGTGCCATATTAAGAAGTCACGGCTTTACAAAAGAATCCATGATTGTTAGTGTTTTGATGAATGTAATTAGCGTAACCGGTTATGCCATTAGTATTCTTGGTGTTTTTGGTTTACCTATTACAGGTGTCATTGGTGTTTCTTGGACTATCGTTATAGCCCGTACATTTGCTGTACTTGTTTTGCTTTATCTTGTTTATAAGAGAATTGCTTTAACTTTTTCCATTAAGGATTTCATCAAAGTCAATAAACAAGATATTCGAGATATGCTCTATATCGGCATTCCTTCTGCGGGAGAAAATTTATCGTATCAATTTTCTCAGCTTATGATTACTGCAATGGTTGCTTCTTTAGGAGATGCCTCCTTAGCAGCCAGAGTATATATTAGTAATATTTCCATGATCTGCTACTTATTTACATTAGCAATTGCTGAAGGTACTCAGCTCCTGGTTGCACGTTATATCGGCGGGAAGCAGTTTGACCGTGCATTGAAACGAGGCATTAAAACACTTAGACTGGCCATGGTCGTTTCATTAGCGGCAGCTCTTGTAATGGCATTAATCGGTCAGCCAATATTAGAGCTATTTACAGATAACTATGAAATTATTGCTATCGGGCTACCTATTCTCTGGGCAGTGGTCTTTACAGAACCAGGAAGAGCAATGAATATTGTCTTAATGAGTTCCTTAAAGTCCTCCGGTGATGTTCGCTTTCCTGTCATTATTGGTATTATCTCCATGTGGGGAATTGCCGTTACGTTGAGCTATGCTCTCGGAATTACATTAGGGTTGGGACTTCTTGGTATCTGGTTGGCTCAAGGGATAGATGAATGGTTTAGAGGAATATTTGCCTTCAGACGCTGGAAGACAAAACCTTGGGAACGAGTGAAAGTTAATCGTTCGATTGCATAAAACTATTTTGGAAAGGTCTATGTAAAAGAGTGTTTTACATAGACCTTTTTTTGGTTTGGCTGATAATTAGTGTTTTTCGCGAATTTTCTCTTCTTTTTCGCGAATTTCTCAAGTGTTTTCACGAATACCTTCCCTCTTTTCGCGAATATCCCCCCAATAATTCATATTATCCCCTTCTCCTACTTTTTCCCTAATTATTGAAAATTACAAACTAATCATTGAAAAGCGCTTTCATTCCATTTATAATATCACTAAACCGGTTTACTAAATCGTTTTATGAGAGGTGAGATATAAATGTCTACTATATATATCCCTTTAAATTCCTTTTTTGATGAAAAAATAGCAACGAAAGATTTACTTCAAGCCATTTCAATTATTGAAAAATCAAATGCCTCCGGAATTGAAATTAGGAGAGAATTATTACATGAAGAGGAGTTGCTAACAACCTTACAACATATACAGCCTATTCTCCAGCAAGCTAACTTATTTACCGTTTACTCTGCTCCTATTCCAATCTGGAACAATGCTGGGGCTGTAAATGAGCAAGCACTTCATACTATCTTGGAAGAGAGCGAGATTCTCTCAGCAAAATGGGTTAAGCTACCCTTGGGGCATTATCTGGAGAATAAATCAGATCTACACGACTTATGGAAAATTATCCACAACTACCCTTCTCTTTCATTATTAGTGGAAAATGATCAAACAAGGGAAGGGGGGAAAATCCAGCCGTTAGCATCCTTTTTTGAAAACGCTTCTAATTTAAGGATGCCAATCAAAATGACATTTGATATAGGCAATTGGACCATTCAGGAGGAAGATGCATTGGCAGCATTCCAAATTTTCCAGCCTTATATTTTTTATTTTCATTTAAAACATGTATTTAAACAAGGCAAGCATTTTTTTACCGAGCCCTTGCCACTTGACCCAAATGCTGATTGGCGAAAAATGGATCATTTGATTCCAGCTGCCATTCCGAGAGCATTGGAGTTTTCCTTGGAGAGATCAATGGTGGAGATTAATAAATTTATAGATATTGTCCATTCAAATCAAAGGAGGGAAAAATTACATGCACTCAATTGATGTCATTACATTCGGCGAAGCCATGGCGATGTTTATAGCCGACTCTTGCGGCCCACTACATGAGGTACAGCATTATACAATGGAACTGGCAGGGGCGGAAACAAATGTAGCAATCGGCTTAGCTAAATTAGGATATAAAGCTAGCTTTGTAAGTAAAGTTGGTGCTGATGCCTTTGGAAAATTCATTATGGAAAACCTCCAAAAGAATCAAGTTGATGTAGAAAAAATCATGACAGATGCATATTTCCCAACCGGATTTCAATTAAAATCACGGGTAACCAAAGGTGATCCAGAAGTCCAATATTTCCGAAAAGGCTCTGCTGCAAGCCATCTAGCTATTGCTGATCTTGATGAAGATTATTTTCAGAAGGCAAAGCATCTGCATATGACTGGTATTCCATTAGCGCTTTCCTTGGAAACTAGAGACTTTGCTCAGCATGCTTTATCATTTTTTAAAAAGCAGTGTAAAAAGGTTTCTTTCGATCCAAATTTGAGACCAAAACTTTGGAATTCAGAAAAGGAAATGGTAGATACCATCAATTTCTTCGCGAAACAAGCGAACTATGTGTTACCAGGAGTAGAGGAAGGCATCAAACTAACGGGCTATCAAACGCCTGCCGATATTGCTTCCTATTATTTAGACGCTGGCGTAGAATTAGTTATCATCAAACTTGGCGCGCGAGGTGCCTATTATAAATCCCCTACAGAAGAAGGAACCATCTATGGCTACCCTGTAGCAAAGGTGATTGATACAGTTGGTGCAGGTGACGGCTTTGCTGTTGGAGTAATAAGTGGGTTCTTAGAAGGTCTTCCTGTAGAGGAATCCGTGCAGCGCGGAAATGCAATTGGCGCGTTAGCTGTACAATCGCTGGGTGACAATACTGGCTACCCGGATAAACAAGAACTTAGGCAGTTTATAAACAATCATTCTCAAAGGAGTGTACGTATATGAATACCCTTTCTAAAAAAAGATGGATTCGTCTTATCCCGATTGTTTTTATTACTTATAGCTTAGCTTATTTAGACAGAGCAAATTATAGTTTTGGAGCTGCTGGCGGCTTAGCTGAGGATTTAAATATTACTGCGGCTACCTCTTCTCTACTTGGTGCATTATTCTTTTTAGGCTATTTCTTCTTTCAAATTCCAGGTGCTCATTACGCAGAGAATAAGAGTGCAAAAAAGCTAGTATTTTGGGCATTAATCCTTTGGGGTTTCTTAGCAACAGCTACTGGTCTTATTTCAAATGTGAACGTTTTATTCGTCATACGCTTTAGCTTAGGGGTAGTAGAAAGTGCTGTTATGCCTGCGATGCTAGTATTTCTAAGTCATTGGTTTACAAAAGCAGAGCGTTCTCGAGCAAATACATTCCTCATTCTAGGAAATCCGGCAACTGTTTTATGGATGAGTATTGTATCTGGTTATATTCTTGAATCACTCGGTTGGAGATGGATGTTTATATTAGAAGGTTTACCTGCCGTGATTTGGGCATTTTTATGGTGGAAACTCGTCAATGATCATCCAAAAGATGCAAAATGGCTTAACAGCGACGAAAAGGCTGCCATTCATCAATCATTGCTGGACGAACAAAAGGAACTTAAACCAGTTAAGGACTATCGTGAAGCATTTAAGTCAAAGACTGTTATTCTGCTCAGTCTTCAATATGCGCTTTGGAGCATTGGCGTATACGGTTTTGTGATGTGGCTTCCTACTATTATTAATTCAGCCCCAAATGCAAGTATTGTAACAACGGGCTGGCTCGCATCAATTCCTTATGTATTAGCATGTGTGTTAATGTTAGCGGTTTCTTACTTCTCAGATAAATTTCAAAATCGCAAACTATTTGTCTATCCATTCCTCTTAATTGGGGCAATTTGCTTCTACGGCTCCTATTTAATTGGCACAAGTAATTTCTGGTTATCCTTTATTCTCCTTTCTATTGCAGGAGGAGCAATGTATGCACCTTATGGTCCGTTCTTTGCGATTATTCCAGAAATCCTTCCTAGAAACGTCTCTGGTGGGGCAATGGCATTAATCAATAGTATGGGAGCATTAGGCTCTTTTGCTGGAGCCTATATCGTTGGCTATTTAAATGATTTAACTGGTGGTTTTGGAGCTTCTTATAATTTCATGGCAATTTCCTTATTATTGTCAGCTATTTTAACAATTATTGCTACAAAAAAGGAAAAGAAGGTAATAGGAAAATTAGCACAGCAACCATTGCATGAGTAATTTTTAAGCGTTTTCCTCTTTCGCTTTCTTGTAACGATAGATTGTTTTATACTAGAAAAAGAATCTATTAAAGTAGCGAGAGAGGAAAACAAATGGCGAAAGTAACCATGGCGGATGTAGCGAAATATGCAGGTGTTTCTAAAAGCACCGTTTCACAATATATCAACAAGCGTTATGAATATATGGGAGAAGACACAAGGGAAAAAATCAAAAGTGCCATTGAACAACTAGGTTATCATCCCAATTATATTGCACGCAGCCTTAAGCAAAAGAAAACTTCTATGATTGGAATTATTGTAGCCGATATTGTTCATCGTTTTTCGACAGAAATCTGCCGTTCTATTGAAGATTACTGCTTCGAGCATGATTATCAGGCAATCATCTGCAACGCTGACAACAATCCCAAAAAGGAACGAACATATATCGAAACATTGCGTGCCAAACAGGTAGATGGTCTGATTATTTTTCCTACAGGGCAAAACACCGATATTTATGCCAAAATGATAGAGGAAGATTATCCCGTTGTTTTTATGGATCGAGATATTCCGGAAATAAATGCTTCTTTTATTTTATCCACAAATATAGAATCAAGCTATCATGCAATCAAATTATTTTTGGAAAATGGCCACAAGAATATTGCTATTTTGACACAGCCATTAACTATCTCAACAAGAAAAGAACGAATTGAAGGCTATAAGAAAGCATTGCTAGAAAACTCTATAGACATATGCGAAGACTATATTATCAGCTCAGAAATAGAAAATGTGAAAACTGAATTACATCACCTATTTCAGAAAAAGAACCCGCCCACTGCTATCCTGGCAGGTAATGATTTAGTATTCTTAGAGACTTTAGCATTTTTACAGGAAAAGAAACTGCGTATTCCTGAAGATGTATCCCTAATTGTTTTTGATAATTTTCCTTTTGCACATCTTTCCAATCCTCCAATGACGATGATTGCACAGCCTGCCTTTGAAATGGGAAAAAAGGCTACGGAAATATTATTAAAACAAGTTAACAAGGAACATTTTAAAGTAGAAAAAATTATTTATCCTTGTGAATTAATTGTTAGACAATCCTCCATAAAGAAAATATAAAAAATCGATCGGAGAAGCGTTCCTTCTATATGAGCAGAATGACGCTTCTATACTGTTCCATTACTCTATTAAAAATTTTTACTGTTTAAATAAACCGGTTTAGTATTGAAAGAAAGGATGGTTAACAATGATCATTCAATTAGCTTTGGACCGATTAACTATTTCGGAAGCAATTCATATAGCCCAGTTAGTAGAAGCTGATATTGACTGGATTGAAGTTGGGACCTCTCTAATCAAGGAATTCGGAATAGACAGCGTCCGCCAAATGAGAAAAGCATTTCCCCATAAAAAGATCCTTGCTGACACGAAAACAATGGATAATGCGAAATATGAAGCAGAGCTTAGCTTTGCCGCCGGGGCAGATATCATCACGGTTATGGGAACAGCCCCAAAAGTAACCATTGAGACATGTATGGAAGTAGCAAAAAAGAAGCAAAAAAAAGTAATGATTGATTTATTAAACACTTCCAGAGAACAAATGATATCACTTGCCACGATTAAGGATGCTATTTTTTGCTACCATATAAGTAAGGATGAGCAAGAACTAAATGGGAAAAGCGAATGGGAAACCGGCACTGCCTATCTAACTCCAATTGCAGCGGCAGGCGGAATTACTATCGCTTCCATCCCACAGCTTCAAAAAGGCGGCATTGATATAGCCATTATCGGATCCGCTATTACGAAGGCTGCCGATCCAGCAAAGGCGGCAAGACAATTTAATCAGGAGGTATTGTCCAATGAGTAAGCTTACAGCTATTCAACAGGAAATCCAAGTCGTTTTGTCACAAGTCGATGAGAACTTATTAATTGATACAGCAGCATTAATTAGAGAAAAAAGGAGAATTTTTGTCGTGGGAGAAGGACGATCTGGGCTCATGGCGAAATCCTTTGCCATGAGATTAATGCATTTAGGAGCAACCGTTTATGTAGTGGGCGAGACAATTACTCCTTCTATTTCTTCTGAAGATATATTAGTCGCGATTTCTGGTTCTGGGAAAACAAAGTCTGTTATTTGGACGGCTGAAACTGCTCATAAACTAGGATGCACTGTGTTAGTCTTAACTACTGATCCTAGCTCTCCACTTGTGGAAGAGGCAACCCATACAATCTGCATTCCGGCAAGCACGAAATATCGGCAGGCAAATGAGATGAAGTCTATCCAGCCCTTAGGCTCATTATTTGATCAGTGTGCCCATATTGTCTTTGATACCATTTGTCTAAATTTTGCTGAGCTAAATGAGATTGGATTTGAGGAAGCCTTTAAGAGACATAGCAATATGGAATAATAATGCTTAATAAATACCCGTAGAAGCGAGTGACTGAGTTTACGTGCTCCTAAGCGGGTATTTTGTGCCTCTTTTGAAGAGCATATCGGCTGTTTTTATCGTAAAAGAACAATCCTCTTATTTTCACTGCTATTGTTTATCCCCGCCAAAACACAAATTGACAATTACTAAAATGGTTAAATCACTCTACTCTTCAAGAATAGTCGATCCTCGAACAACAAGCTTCGGCTCAAAAATATGTTTGCCTTGATTTTTGTTCCGTTCATTAATTTTTTTTAGGAGCATGCGTGCACAAGCCTCTCCCATTTCCATTAAGGGCTGCTTAATTGTGGTAATTTTTGGTGAGGAGATTCTATCTAGAAAGACGCCATCAAACCCAGTTACTGCGTAGTCTTCTGGCACACTTTTCCCCTTCTTCTGAATAGCACGAATCACTCCTGTTGCAATGCGATCTGAGGCGCAAACAAATCCAAATTTACCATCGTTCTTTGATAGGAATTCAGAAACCTTTGCCTCGGCTGCTCTTGAACTATTTGCTACTCTTATAATTTTTCCTTCTATAGCATTCTCTGAAATTGCATCTAGGTACCCTGCCTCGCGAAGTTGCCCAAAAGGCTCTTTCTCATCAATTCCGATAAAAATTAGCTGCTTATATCCTTGGTCTAAAATATGTTTAGTCGTAACATATGTCCCTTTTTTGTTATCCACATCGACAAAATCAAATCCATGCAAATTCTCTCCAAATAATACAACCGGAATTGTTAACTTTTCAATAAAAGCATAGTCAGATTCGCGCATACCCGTAACAATGATGCCATCACACTTTCCTATATTAAGTGATGTCCTTGTTACTAGCTGTAAGGAATAATGGTTCTTATCCAGCTCCCTGCTCATTCCCGTTAATAAATTCATATAATAAGGTTCAACCGTGTCCATTTCTTCTAAAATAAGTAATTTAATCACTTGTGTTCGATTATTAACCAATGCTCTTGCCGCATAGTTAGGAACATAATTTAATTCTTCCATTGCTTTATATACAAGCTGTTTTAATTCATCTGTTACTTGCTCTGGATGATTTAACACTCTTGAAACTGTCATCTTTGAGACATTTGCTTTTTTTGCCACATCTGAAAGTGTTGCCAATGGAACTCCCCCAGTATTAAATTTAGATTTCTCTATTCATTACATTACTAATTATTGAAAGCGATTTATTATACTACTTCATTTATTCTACAACAAATAATTATTCACTATTATATTTAAACTAAACTTTTTTATAATTATGCTTGATAAATAACGAAAATGGGTTGATAATAGAGGGGCGCAAACGTTTTCCTTTTATCTTTTTATATTATAATTGTTTTTTGCTAGATACTCAACTCTTTAATAATGCAAACGCTTGCGTAGAAAGGGAGATTTTATGTTAAAAGAAGCGATTTATCATCGGCCTGGCAATAATTTTTCTTATATTTATAAAGACGATCTAGTCCACATCCGTCTCCAGACAAAAAAAGCAGAAATGGAATCTGTTCAGCTTATTTTTGGAGACCCTTACATTTTTGTGAATCAAGCTTGGCAATACGAAAAAGCTCCCATGAAAAAAAGTGGCAGCACAGAGCTTTATGATTATTGGTTTATTGAAATAAAGCCTGAGTATCGACGCTTACGCTATGGATTTGAGCTTTCATCTGAAAAGGAGACACTTATCTATACAGAAAAAGGATTTTATGAAGCAATTCCAACAGACGATACTGCCTATTATTTTTGTATCCCTTTTGTGCATAAAGAGGATTCTTTTCATGCTCCCGACTGGGTAAGAGATACGGTTTGGTATCAAATTTTCCCAGAACGCTTTGCCAACGGGAATCCTATGCTTAATCCTGCTGATACGCTCGAATGGGGAAGTACAGAGCCTACCCCTACTAATTTTTTTGGCGGCGATTTTCAAGGTGTTATCGATCATGTTGATCATTTAGTTGATTTAGGAGTTAATGGTGTTTATTTCACTCCAATATTTAAAGCTTACTCTAATCATAAATACGATACGATTGACTATATGGAAATCGATCCCCAGTTTGGCGATAAACAGACGTTTCAAAAAATGGTAGATGTTCTTCATGATCATGGGATTCGGATTATGTTAGATGCTGTTTTTAATCACAGTGGCTATTTCTTCCCTCAATGGCAAGATGTCATGGAGAGGGGGGAGGAATCTATCTATAAAGATTGGTTCCATATTCGTGAATTCCCAATTCAAACAGCACCAATTCCAAACTATGATACATTTGCCTTTACCCCGTTTATGCCAAAGCTAAACACAAGCCATCCAGAAGTAAAAGAATATTTATTAGAGGTTGGCCGATATTGGGTAAGAGAATTTGCCATCGATGGCTGGAGGCTGGACGTTGCCAATGAAGTAGATCATCCATTTTGGAGAGATTTCCGCACAGAGGTGAAAGCATTGAAGCCCGATGTGTATATTCTCGGAGAAATATGGCATGACTCTATGCCTTGGTTGCAAGGAGACCAGTTTGATGCTGTTATGAATTATCCGTTCACAACAGGTGCCGTAAATTTCTTTGCGAAGGATTCGATTACTTCGACAGAATTCAAACATACGATTACCAATGTCCTTCATATGTATCCAAATAGTGTTAATGAAGTATCTTTTAATCTATTAGATAGTCATGATACGCCTCGTATTTTGACCCTTGCAAATAATCGAAAGGATAGAGTGAAACTACTCTATTTATTCCTTTTATCTTTCACAGGAACACCTTGTATCTACTACGGCGATGAAATAGGGATGGATGGCCCACAGGATCCAGGCTGCAGAAAGTGTATGGTGTGGGAAAAAGAGAAGCAAGATCTTGACTTATTTGCCCATATTCAAAAATTAATTTCACTTCGTAAAAACCATCCGGCATTTGGTAACAAAGGATCATTTATTTTCTTGGATTCCAATAATAATAATATTACAATGTACCGAAAAACATACAAAGAGGAACATATTATTTTCTCTATTAATAACACAGATCAAGAACAAACTTTCACGATTCCCGTTGAAAATATCGATAATAAAAATGTTCAAGATCTCTATCATGATAAAGAGATTATTTGGGACCTAGAAAAAGAATTAACACTGTCTCCAGGTGCGTTTTCAATTTTACAATTCAAGGTGAAAAGCTAACACCAACCTTCTTTTAAAAAGCGGATTCCTTCTGCGCTATGCAAAGGGAATACGCTTTTTTGTTTTTGCAATTAATTTGGTTGGGACTTATATGCGTTGAACACCACTTTTCCCCCTATCCCTTCCTCTCCCCAAAACAGCACTTTCCCCAGCCAAATAAAAAAGAACAGAGCATACAATACACTCCATTCCCTCTCACTCTATTATTCTCCTAATTTCTCCCTTAGCCGTTCAAGGGTTATTTCTGCGGTACTTCCGACTTGCCAATCTGCTAATTTCATGCGGTCAGGGGTGCCAACACCAACTGCAAACATATTTGCTCCCTTTATTGCTTGAATGCCAGCTTCCGCATCTTCCACTCCCACACATTCACGCACTTGTAATTGCAGCTGCTCTGCTGCTTTTACAAAGATTTCTGGATCAGGCTTCCCTTTTTTTAATTTTCCGGGATCGACGATGGTATCAAAAAAGTTTGTTACTTCTAAACGATCTAATATCACTGGACCATTTTTACTTGCAGAAGCAAGGCCAAGCTGTAAGCCGGCTTCTTTGCATTCTACCAAGAAGTCTTTTATCCCTGGCAATAAATCATGAGGGGTAATTTCTTTAATTAGCTCTTGATAATAGGTATTTTTATCGTGTGCCAGCTCTTCCACTTGCGCTTCAGAGAATTGCCCGCGAATTCCCCCATGATCTAGTATTTTATATAAAGAGTCCATGCGGCTAACACCTTTTAATTCCTCATTAAACTCACGATCAAAAGGAACTCCAATGGCCTCAGCTGTTTTCTTCCACGCTAAATAATGATATTCTGCAGTGTCTGTAATAACTCCGTCTAAATCAAAGATAATTCCTTTTAACATATTAATTGGCCTCCCTATATAAAAGGAGCCGTGCTTGCTTTATTCTAGCGCTCTTCTCTAGCAATAGAATACAATCAATCAGCGGCTCCCTTCTTCTAACTAGTTATTTCTTTCCAACAAACTCTTTTTCTAGTAAAATATCTTTTCCATATAACTGCATCTTTAGCGAACTCCCGGATAGAAGTTCTAATTTCACTTCCTCTGAAGTCGTTGTGACCCGAATTAATCGATTCCGATAATTGATTGTAAAGGTGTAGCTATTCCATCCTTTTGGAACAAATGGTGCAAAGGAAAGAGTTCCTGCTGCTGTGCGCATTCCAGCAAAGCCGTGGACAATAGCCAGCCAGCTTCCTGACATACTAGTTATATGCAATCCATCTTCTGTATCGTTATTATAATTATCAAGATCTAATCTTGCCGTGCGCTGATACATCTCATATGCCTTTTCCTCCAGCCCGATCTCTGCTGCTAAAATAGAATGGACGCAAGGGGAAAGACTTGATTCATGGACAGTCATTGGCTCATAAAAATCAAAGTTGCGCTTTTTCTCTTCTAAGCTAAATTCATGATTTAAGAAATACATCCCTTGTAAAACATCTGCCTGCTTAATGAAACAAGAACGTAAGATTTTATCCCAAGACCAATTTTGATTAAGTGGTCTCTCTTCTTTTAAAAGGGTATCTACGGTTCTTAAGTCTTTATCAAGGAATGTATCGTGCTGAACAAAGATTCCCAATTCCTCATCTACTGGGAAATACATCTTGTCAATGATTTCTTGCCATTTTGCTAATTCACTTTTGCCAATATTTAAATCTATTTTTCTTTTTGAAGTTGTTTTTTCAAGTAATTCTAAAGTATATCTTAATGTCCACGTCGCAATCTTATTCGTATACCAATTGTTATTCACGTTATTCTCATATTCATTTGGTCCTGTTACTCCATGTATCATGTATTGATCATTTTTTTTCGAATAATGTACGCGATCTGCCCAAAAGCGACTGATTCCGACTAACACATCTAATCCTTCATTTAGTGCATAGGTTTCGTCACCTGTGTACGTTGTGTAATTAAAAATGGCGTGGGCAATGGCACCGTTACGATGAATTTCTTCAAAGGTAATCTCCCACTCATTATGGCATTCTACCCCTGTGAAGGTTACCATCGGATATAATGCACCTTTCAGTCCCTGCTGTTTGGCATTATGCTCCGCACCTGGCAGCTGTTGGCGACGATAGCGTAATAGCTGCTCTGTTACTTTAGGCTCTGCTACTGCCAAATACATTGGAACGATATATGCTTCTGTATCCCAGTAGGTTGCTCCACCATATTTTTCTCCTGTAAAACCTTTTGGCCCTACATTGAGACGCGCATCGTCCCCATAGTACGTAGAGAATAATTGGAAAATATTGAATCGGATCCCCTGCTGCGCTTCTTCATCCCCATCAATTTGAACATCCGCCTTTTCCCAGCGGGCTGCCCATGCAGCAATATGTTCTTCTTTTAAGGAATCATATCCTTTTTCTTTCGCTTGTTTTGCTAACAAGTCAGAAACAGCACCTAATCTTTCTTCTTTCCAATCGCGAGAGGTCGAAACTGCCACATATTTCTGGAGGTGGATTGTATCCCCTTGTTTAAGCTTATTGTTATATGCATTAGCAACATACATCGGCTTTTCATTGTAAGAAGTTACTTCTAGATGATTAATGGTATTTGCCATCGAAGCAGATACTGCAAATCTTGGTGTTCCAAAAGGATTATCAACCGTTTTCATTATTAGATTGGCAGCATTAGCTTCTACTTTTCTGCCAGTCTCTTCCCAGAATTTTTCTTCATAGTTGGAATCTTCATTAGTCACATCACCATCTAAATATGGAACCAATTCAATCTTATGCGCTCCTGTTAGCGTTGTTACCTTTATATCTATTGCACAAACTTCTTTTGCAACAATACTTAAAAAGCGTTCAAACTCAAACTTGATTTGACTTTCTCCTTTTTGGAGGATGAAGCTTCTTCTTAAAATGCCTTCCTTCATATCTAGCTCTAGGTGAAAATCAATAATGTTTTCCTTATACAAATCTACTTTGGTACCGTCTACATAAATATCTACACCAATGAAGTTCAGCGCATTGATCACTTTGCCAAAATATTGAGGATAGCCATTTTTCCACCAGCCAACCCTTGTTTTATCAGGAAACCATACACCTGCAATATACGTACCTTGATGGAAATCCCCTGAGTATCCTTCTTCAAAGTTACCACGCATCCCCATATAACCATTTCCGATGGAGGTTAGACTTTCCTGCAGTCGCTTTTCTTTTTTTTCCAACTTATTTGATATTAATTTCCAGCTGTTTATTTCGAAAAGACGCTTATTTGTCATAATCTTCTCTCCCTATGCTTTATCTGAATCTATCTTTAGTCTTTTTTCTTTAAATCCTGTTCTAAAAAAAGCAAATGCAATCATTAATACCGTTCCAAGTCCTTGTATCATGATGAAGGTTGCAACATCAAATTGAATAAATCCATAGATTACAGCTAATATGGTTGGTAGTCCTGCTGCGTTAAGGACAATGGTTGCTGCCTCTTTAAAGGTTCTTATATCGGTAATATTTGATTTCTTTGTCAGCCATAATACGAGTGACATAAATAGAAATTGCACTACATTCATCGCTGTATAAACACCTGCTAGTAATAGTAACAGGATTGGCAGAAGGAACGCTTTGTTCTGCACATACCATAATGTTCCGATATATCGCAGGACATCTTCCTTGTTTTCTATTTTGAAAGGATATTTCTCCTCATTCATTGGGTAATACAATTGAAACCCAAACCCATTTTCTTCGGCAATTACAGCATAGTCCTCTTTAAAAACAATGGCATTTTCATAACCTTTAATAGCAATTGTCTGATCTTCTCCAGTCATCTGATATTTATTGTCCTTATCAATTGCAATCACATTTCCGCCTGTCTCTTCTGTATATTGACTGTCTATTCCCACTAACTTACCGTTTTTAACTTGTTTTGAAGACAATGACTTGGCAAAATCATCTGTAATTAATTCAGCTGTCTGGGGAAACAAAAACTCAAATGGGAAATTTGTTAGTTTTGCCATTTGAATAGAGGTTGGCATCATCATACATGCAATTAAGAAAATAAAAAGGAAAATCATTTTCGGCCATGTTAATAGATTCTTACCCTTAAATACATTTGTCGGTGTAATAATAGACTTGAAATATTGCATCAAAAATGGTTCCGACTTCTTCATTGTAATCCCACTCTCTTACTTTAAAATTCTTTGTTGTTTTCTTTCTATCCTAAGACGCCCGCGCCACTACTAGCAGACGTCTCTAACATTTCTTCAGTTGGTCACCGATTAGCCTTTTGATCCGCCGCTAGTTAAACCAGATACAAAGTTCTTTTGCAGGAAGAAGAATAAGACAACAATTGGTAATGCTGCGAGAACCGCTCCTGCCGCAAATAGCGCTACCTTTTGTTCACGCGGGTTGGAAATTAATGTTTGTAATCCAACAGCCAATGTTAATAATTCGTTGGAGCGTAATAAAAACTTAGATAATAAGAAATCATTAAATGGTGTCATAAATGCCCATAAAGCTTGAACGGCAAGCATTGGGCGCACTAATGGTAAGTTAATTTGTACAAAGATTCTTAAATGACCTGCTCCATCAATTCTTGCACTTTCGTCAAATTCACGCGGTATGGTATCAAAATACCCTTTCATTAACCATACGTTCATCGGGATACCACCACCGATATAGATTAATGACAGCAGCCAATAAGAATCAATTGCTCCAAGTACTGTTGCTAGTACGTAATAAGCAGTTAATGCTGCCATTGTTGGAACCATTTGAATAACAAGGAAGAAAATTAAGCTATATTTTCTTCCAACAAAGCGATAGCGGCTGAATACATATCCAGAAAGAGTGACCAATGTTACTTGCACAACCATTACTGCAACCGCAATAATAATCGTATTTTTATACCAGCTTAAATAATTCGTTTCACTAAAAAGTCTTTGGAAATTATCAAGTCCCCAGTTTGCATCCAATTTCAATGTAAATGCCGCCATATTAGTAGCTTGAAAGGCACTTGATGCCGTTACTAATAATGGGTAAATGATTACTATTGATAGGATTCCAAGAAAACCATATGTTAATATTCTATTGATAAGTCGCGATGCTTTCATGCTCATCCTACATCATCTCCTCATTGCCAAAAGCATTTGTTTTCTTAAATGTTATGAGTGATACTGCAATTACAATTGCGGAAATAATCAATGTTACCGCTGCTGCAACTGCATATTGCGGTGCTTGCCCTGTTGTTAATTTATAAATCCATGAAATGAGGATATCTGTCGATCCTGCATTCCATCCAATACTTCCTGGACCACCTTCATTAAACAAGTAGATGATAGAGAAGTTGTTAAAGTTAAATGTATACTGTGTGATCATAACTGGCGCTGTTGCAAAAAGGATCATCGGTAATGTGATATTGCGGAATTGCTGCAAAGCAGTTGCTCCATCAAGGTTTGCTGCTTCATATAAATCATCTGAAATAGATTGCAATACTCCTGTTACCATTACAAAAATATATGGAAATCCAAGCCAGCCTTGAATCATAATAAGTGCTGTTTTTGTCCAAGTCGCATCTGTCTTCCAAGAAATTGCCGGTATATCAATGAATGGAAGATGATTGATCAATGGGATTACTTGTGCGTTAATGGCACCAATACTGTCATTAAACATATTAGAGAATCCCATGATCGAAATAAATGCTGGTACAGCCCATGGCAATAAGAAAAGAATTCGGAAAAATGCTTTCCCTTTTACATGCTTCTGATGTAGCACTACAGCAGCAACGACACCAAGAACGATTTGTAAAGTGGTTGCCCCAAATGTCCAAATTAATGTCCAAACAAGGATTTTCATAAATGTTGCACGATAAGAACTTAAGAAAAAGATGTTGGTAAAGTTCTCAAAACCAATCCAATCAATCAGCTTAAATGGCGGTATATGTTGAAAATCATAGTTTGTAAATGCTATAAATAATGTCACTAATACCGGAAAAATAATGATAAAAGCCATTAAAATATAAGACGGGAATGTAAAGATGTAAGGGAATCCTTGCTCCCAAAGATTTTTCAATATATCAACCGTCTTCGTATTGATTTTTTCTCCTCTATCTCTTAATGCCCCTATTTTACGAGCATCATAAATGTTTAGTATATAGAAGAAGAGAAAGATAACAGTTAAAATTAACTGTAATGTTCCTTTAATCATTAGGAATAACGAGTGATCATCACGAGGTATACTTCCTAATGTTATTAAGCCTTCCAAAGCCTGAAATCCAGTTAATGCCATCTCTATTGCAAAAACCAAGAAGAGAGCAAAAAATACTATTCCTTTAAATGCTTGTTTATTATAAAACTGACCTAACCCAGGAATAATGGATAACAGGGATGCTTTCTTTTTATGATTTGTTTCATTTCGACTCATTGTGGGCTATCCCCTTTCTATAAAATTGCATATTGTTGCATAATGGTAATTTATTGATTTACCAAAAGAAATCATCACTCGCCCAACTTCTTTTGATAAACCAACTTGTTTTGAAAGTGTTTTCAATGCAAACGATTGCGTTATGGAAAGACGAAATTTCTAATTATCAGTTATGACAATTAGAAATTTCGACTAAAAGGGAGTGGAATATCTCCCTTCCTTTAAGCTACCTTATTTATATTTTTGATCAATCGATTCTTTAATATTTTTCACTGTATCTTCTGCAGATTGTTCAGGTGTTTTCGCACCAGAAACTGCATCAAATATTAGATATTGTCCGCCATCCCATACTTCAGCCATTTGTTGAATATTAGGCATTGGAGAAGCGTTTTCAAAGTTTGCAATAACTGCTTGAGCTAATTCATTATCTGCTGGTACCGCTTTACGTGCAATTGTGTTTGCAGGAATTTCATTTGTAGCTTCAAAGAATTTTGTTGAATTATCAGCATTCCCAACATACTCTAACCATTTTGCAGCTAATTCCGGATCTTTCGCATAAGAAGAAGCTACCCACGCTTTTCCTCCACCAAATGCAGCGAATTTTTCACCATTTGGTAATGTAGGGATTGCACCAACTCCATAATTAACGCCAGCATCTTTAAAAGTATCTGCCATCCATGGGCCATCAATAATTACAGCTGTTTTCCCAGTAGTAAACATTTCTGTGATAAAATCACCAGAACCGGTTACGTCCTGCATACCTTTAGGCCATTGATCATACCAAGTCTTTGCATATTTAATGGCATCGATTGTACCTTGATTGTTTAACCCAATGTCAGTTGGATCTGTTCCTTCACTTCCAAATGCATATCCGCCATATCCAGCAACTAATCCATAACTAAAATAGAAGTCCGTCCATTTTGCTAAGAAAGCTGTGTTCTTGCCAGACTCAGCTTCAAACGCATACTTGCTATCTTTTGTTAATGCTTCTACCTCTGAGAAATCTTTAGGCATTTCTTTAATTAAATCTTTATTATAGAACCCTACTAAAGTTTCGATAACAAATGGTGTTCCATATTGTTTGCCATCAAACGTTACTAGTTTTTCTTCCGTTTCTGTAATTCCTTCAGGCTGTGCTGTTACTTCAGCTAAATGCCCTTGGCTTCCCATTGAACCAACACGGTCATATGGTGCGATAAATACATCTGGACCAGTTCCAGCAGGACCATCTAGCGCTAATGCGTCAGCTTGATCTGTCATCGCCATTACGACGACTTTTACTTCAGCATTATTTTTAGATTCAAAATCGCCTTTGATACTATCAATATATTTTTTATATCCATCTCCATCTACTGACACTGTTAATGTTTGTTTTCCGTCAGAAGATCCGCCTTTTGAACTTTCTTTCGTATCATTGCCGCCACAAGCGGTTAAAGAGAATGCAGTAAGCAACGCTACTCCTGACATTAATAGTTTTTTATAACTCTTCATGAAATTTTCCCTCCTTATTTATCTCACATTCTTATTGTAGATTTGAAACCGTTTTAATGCAATCGCTTTCTCTGTGTTACCGATAACAGAATGTAACATAAAAACATAACAATGAATAAATTACGCTATTATTGGGTAATGTCCGTAAAAGTATGTATATTTCTATGGACCAATAGAATTTGATTACCTTTGTCCGATCCTTTTTTATTAGCTTAGAGAACCTCTCCATGTACAAATAACGGAACGCAAACAAAAAAGAGTCGAAGTTATCCCTCCTAAGGGATACTGTTTCGACTCTTACTTATTAAAATTTTATCCTCTTACTCTTTTCAAAGAAACTTTCCCCATATTAAGCTTTGAGAAAACAATTGTCAGAATAAACGGTATAACAATTGCGAGCACCATTGCAATTAAAAATGTAGGCATATGTTCTGCTTTGATAGATAAAAATCCTGGCAATCCTCCTACCCCAATAGAATGAGCCATAACTCCTGATCCAACTGAGATAACTGCTGCCACCATCGATCCAATCATGGCCGCTAAGAATGGGAAGCCATATTTTAAATTAATACCAAACATGGCTGGCTCTGTAACGCCTAAATAACAGGAGATTGCCGCTGGAACGGATACTTGTTTTTCTTGTTCGTCTTTACGATTTAAATAAATCATCGCTAATACTGCTGATCCTTGGGCAATGTTAGATAAAGCAATCATTGGCCATAGATTTGTTCCGTCAAATACACTCATTAATTGTAAATCGATTGCATTTGTCATATGATGTAATCCTGTAATAACAAGTGGTGCATAAGCAAAACCAAATATGGCCGCAAATAACCATCCTACCGAAGAGGTTAGTCCAGAATAGACAACATCGGAAATGGCAGAACCAATTGTCCATCCAATTGGGCCTAATACGGTATGGGCAATTAATACAGTTGGTACTAATGCAAGGAATGGCACAAAAATCATCGAAATCGCATTTGGAATGATTTTACGCAGACGCAGCTCTAGGAATGAAAGTAATAGACCTGCTAAAATAGCGGGAATTACTTGAGCTTGGTACCCAATCATGTCTACTTGAGCAAACCCAAAATCCCAAAATGGAATTTCTTCTGCTCCAGCTACTGCATAAGCATTTAATAATTGCGGCGACACCAGTGTGATCCCTAATACAATTCCAAGAATGGGAGTAGCCCCCATCTTTCTTGCAACTGCCCATGTAATTCCGACAGGCAAGAAGTGGAATATCGCTTCTCCTATTAACCATAAGAAATCATTTGTCCCGGCCCAAAACTGCGATACTTCTACTAATTTTTTAGTTCCGCCCTCCACTAATTTAATTTCGCCTATAACATTACGGAAACCAAGAATTAATCCTCCCACAACAATCGCTGGAATGAGCGGAGTAAAGATATCTGCTAAATGGGCAATCATTCTTTGCAGAAAATTCATGTTTTGCTTTGCTGCCTTTTTCGCTTCATCTTTAGAAGTATCACTTACTCCCGCAATAGCGATAAACTCATTGTAAAAAGATGAAACTTCATTGCCAATGATAACTTGGAATTGGCCTGCTTGAGTAAACGTTCCTTTTACAAGCTTGATTTTTTCAATGCTGTCAATATCAGCCTTAGATGGATCATTTAAAACAAAGCGCATTCTTGTCGCACAGTGTGTCACCACAGAAATGTTTCCGCTTCCACCAACATGCTCAAGAAGTTCTTTTACCTGTTCTGTGTACTTCCCCATCGTTCTTCCCCCTTTTGACTATACTATCCTGTATTTATTAAATCGATTATAATTCCTATTGCATAATCAACACATGTATATACAAGTGTTGATTACGTTTTCATTATAGTTGTATATACAGGTAGTGTCAATACAATTAAAATAAATATTTGAGATTAGGGAGAAAGGCGTTATTTGTCCATATTTTCCTAATAAAAATAGATCCCTACAATTTATTCATTTCCCTTCGTGTACATTCCGGAAGATATGAATAAATGTGGGATCTGAACTGCCAAGCCCTATATAAATACAGCAATACAAATAGCAATAACTATCATCATACTAAAATATAAATAATCAAATAATGTAATAGAAGTTTTTTGAAAATATGTCCTATCTTTTTCTCCTGTAAATCCTCTTACTTCCATTGCCATCGCCATTTGCTCGGAACGGCGAATTGCCTGTGTTAACAAGGGAACTGCATAGCGGAGGAAAGCCTTCCAGGTACCGCTATGTTTATAACCTCGAATTCGATGGGCTTCCTTTAATTGGGCAAGATCTGATTGAAACATCGGTATACAGCGAAAACCAGCCATCATTCCATATGCCCATTTCGGAGATAATTTCCATTGATGGATAAGACTCATCATTAATTCGTATAAATTCGTGGTGGTTGTAAAAAGCAATCCGATAGTCACAAATGCCAGCATCCGCATGGCAATAAGCAAACCACTATTGATACTTTCCTCAGTTACTTGAAACCAAGCCCACTTCCAAACGACTGTTTCTCCTTTTCCAAATGCCGCTAACATCCAAAAGGTAAGTACAAAAAAAATAGAATATGGGAGAAGCACTTTACCAAGAAATTTCCCTTTCCACCCCCCCAATGTTAAACCAAGTATTAACACATATAGCCAAATTGCTACAGTCGAAAAGGCGCTTTGAATCGTCATTAAAATAACCATTAATATGATATGGGTCATTAATTTCATCGCTGGATTAAGTTGTGATAGATAAGACTCGTTGCTTTTGATTGTCTTCCGCCTCCTTTAAATCAGCGATTAATTGATAATGAATAGGAGGAATAATAGCTAGCCTTTTACAAAGCTCTTGATTGGAGAAAAGCGAGTACGGCTGATCAGCAAAAACTAGGTTCTTTTGTTGTAGGACAACGACTTTGTCTGCATATTGATCCACTATATCCATATCATGTGTAACCATAATAATGGAAGTTCCCTCTTTCTTTCTTTTTTCAAGAACCTGTAATAAATCATGCGACGATTTTGCATCTTGCCCAAAGGTAGGTTCATCTAATAGAAGAATATCTTGATCTAATAACAGCATCGTAGCTACACTTAATCTTCTTTTCTGCCCAAAGCTAAGGGTGAAAGGATGTTGATTTTTATAAGGCTCTAATCCAAATTCCTGCAAAAGCTCTGTCGTTCTTTTATGAATAGCCGCTTTATCCCATTGATATTGAATACCGGAGAATGATATTTCATCAAAAACCGTTTGAGTAATAAATTGGAGCTCAGGGTTTTGAAATACAAATCCTAAGTGCTGATACAGCTCTCTGTCTTTCCACTTTTTCAGATCTTTTCCATGAAAGCAGATGTCTCCTTTTTGGCTTTTTTTAAGATGAGCAAGCAGCTTTAAAAAGGTGCTTTTTCCCGCACCGTTATTACCAATAACAGCAATCCATTCTCCTTTATTTACGGTTAACTCGATGTTTTCTAAAATGTTCTCTTTAAGGTAAGCAGCAGTTAAATTGTTCACTTCCAGAATAGGGTCGGGTTTTATTTCAAGAGCCATTGTCCTTTTTCTTTCATATGCCTTTATTAATTCTCGTCTTCTCGAATGATTTTCATTTTGGATTATATCCTCCCACTTATATGGAAAAACTTGTGGAAGCCATATACCTGCCTCTCGCATCTCCGCTTTATATTGTTTAACTACCATAGCTGGGTCGCCATCAGCAATTATTTGCCCTTTTTTATTGAAAAGAATGACACGATCCATCCATTCGATACAGCCATCTAACACATGCTCTACCATTATCATTGTTTGCCCAGCTCCAGCGGCAGTATCTTTCATTACCTCAAAGACTTCTTTTCTACCTGCCGGATCTAGCTGTGCTGTTGGTTCATCTAAAAAAAGCACCTCTGGCTCCAATGCTAAAAGGCAGGCCAGTGCTAGACGCTGTTTCATTCCCCCTGAAAGATTTGCAATAGGAGTATGCGGCTCTATTGTTAGTCCTACCTTTTCAAGAAGTTCAAAAATCATGGCATCCATTTCTTCCCTGGGTACTTTTCTATTTTCGAGACTAAAGGCAATTTCCTCATCAACATGCTGCATGCAAAACTGGGTATCAGGATTTTGGAAAAGAACCCCTGTGCTTTTTCTCCTAATCACTTCTCCCGATACATATGCTTCGATATGTTCTGGAATAATGCCCGCTAAAACAGATAGAATAGTAGACTTCCCACTGCCGCTTGGACCAAGGATTAATACTTTTTCTCCTTGATTAATATGTAGTGTCACTTCTTGGAGGACAGGTTCCCTATCCTCCAAGAAGCGCACAGACAGATGGTTACATCCTAACAATGAACTCATCATTACTCTCCTTCTTTCGGTTCACTTTAGAAATCGCATAACCATTTAAGACTCCTGTTTTTCCAAGTCCCTCTACAATTGCCTTTGCTAATAATCCACCCAAAATAAGACCACTTATTACTTGAATAACAAAGGTTAATAAAAGTGTCGTTGTCGTATAATAAGAAAAACCATTTGCTAGAAGGCTATATAGCATGCTGCCACAAGCTGCCAATCCTCCAGATAACATTAAGACAGAAACATGGTATTTTTTATAACGAAAAATCGCAAATGCTATTTCTGCCCCGACTCCTTGGAATACGCCGATTAAAAGTGCTGATAAACCAAAGTGACTGCCAATCAAGAGCTCGACCGAAGCTGCTACTACCTCTGCAATTAAAGCAGCCCCTGGCTTCTGCAGAATAAAGGCAACTATGGGACTGGCTATCACCCATATGCCAAACATAAAGTTAGCACCAACTGGGCCGACAAGTGCCGAAATAGGGAGCCATAAAGTGGACCAGCCCATATAGAGAACGCCGCATGCTACGGCAATCACTACTAGTAAGACAACCTCTTTAACTTTCCAGTTCATATAGACACCTCAAACGTCTTTACTGGCCACTCCTCCACATGGTATGCCATATCCCAAAACTTATATTCTAGCTGACAGCTTAATAAAAAGTATTCCTTTAACTTTTCCTTCTGTTCTTCATTAAGGGTTTCAGCAAGTTCATCTAATCGCTGACAAAGCGGAGTAGTAACTGTCATAGGGCCATCCCCATAAAAATGGATCCAGTCATAAAAAGGATGGGTACTATCTGGGTTTACCTCTTCTAAAAGTTTTTTCCCGATTTCTACATACGTCCATGGACAAGGTAAAAGCACTGCGATAATATCAGCAATTCCTCCTTGATGGGCAACTGTTAGCATATGGCGAATATAATGGTGAGCAGCGGGAGCTACTGGGAATCCTTGTAGGTCTTCATATTTAACACCTGCTACCTCACAAAAATTATTATGAGGGTGTATCTCACTATGAAGCACAAAGGAAATTTGGTTATTAAATAGCTCCATGTCTTGTCTGTTCGTACTTTTTGAAATCGCCAATCCATAAATTTTCATAAAAGCATTTAAATATTCAAAGTCTTGTTTCACATAATGTATAAGCTGCTCTTTCTTTAAATCCCCTTTAGCAATTCCTTGTACAAATGAATGTTCCATAATTGCCTGAAAAATTGGTTCTGCCTGTGCACGTAATTCTTGTGAAAAACTCATGTCCATTTCCTCCTTTAATTTTTATTGAAAAGGAAAACATGGAGTAACTTTGTATACAAAAAAGCCACTCCAAAAAATGGAGTGGCTTTATAATGAATAAATAAAACACTAATATTCAATGGGCCGACTCCACTTTCCTACGCTAGTATGAACTAGATCAGGTTCAAAGGGTCCAAGTAATCTTGTCTCAGCCAAAAAGGCTCCCCTAGTGGATTTTCCTATTCAATTACTTACTACATTACCGAATACACATAATTTTTGTCAATCATTTTTCACTGATACTTTTTGATTATTCTGTTTATCCTTCCTATTAGAAGGGAAACTTAAATATATATTTTCCGTTAATCTTTTAGAAACTTTCACAAAATAGACATATTCATGTGATATTTTTCACAAAGTTTAAGTGTATAATCACTATATAAACAGTAATAACATTTTACAAAAGAAAGAATGATAAGATATTATGGAGAAAAGTAACAGCAAAGTAAATGATTAACGAATTTGTTCTCCATTTAGTAATAAATAGCTCTAAAAACTATTAATCTATTCATTTAGAAAAAGGGAGTTGCAAAATAATGAAACAGCAAAATATTAACCGCGTCGTTTTAATTGGTACAGGTGCCGTAGGATGCAGCTATGCTTATTCATTAATTAATCAAGGCGTTACAGAAGAACTTGTTCTGATCGATGTCAATAAAGAAAGAGCTGAAGGGGAAGCAATGGATTTAAACCATGGTATCCCATTTGCCCCAGCACCAACGAAAGTATGGGCTGGCGACTATTCAGACTGTGGAGAAGCTGACTTAATTGTCATTACTGCTGGTCTACCTCAAAAGCCAGGAGAAACTCGTTTAGATTTAGTTGCCAAAAATACAGCTATTTTTAAAAGTATTGTAAAAGAAATTACTGCTAGCGGTTTTGATGGAATTTATTTAATTGCGACAAACCCTGTTGATATTCTGACTTATGTGGTTTGGAAAGAATCTGGACTTCCGAAGGAACGCGTAATCGGTTCTGGAACCACATTAGATTCTGCCCGTTTCCGCTATATGCTAGGTGAGTATTTCGACGTTGATACACGAAACATCCATGCTGCTATTATCGGTGAGCATGGAGATACGGAACTGCCTGTATGGAGCAGTACAACGATTGGATTAGAAAGCATTGAAACAAAGCTTGCTAAAAATGATAAATACTCTCAAAAAGACTTAGATGAGCTTTTCATTAACGTTCGCGATGCAGCTTATCATATTATTGAACGAAAAGGTGCCACTTATTATGGAATCGGCATGTCACTTGTCCGCATTACAAAAGCTATTCTTGGCAATGAGAACTCTATTTTACCAGTATCTGCATACCTAGATGGGGAATATGGTCATAAAGACATCTATATTGGTGTACCTGCCATAATTAACCGCCAAGGAATCCGTGAAGTACTGGAGCTAGAATTAAATGAAAAAGAAACAGAACAATTTAATCATTCTGTCGAAGTTTTACAACAAACAATGAGATCAGCTCTAAATTAATAAGTGATAAAAGCCTATTGCTGCTGTCGTAATAGGCTTTTTGCTGCATTTTATAAATTCAGCTAGTTTAGCAATATCTTCTATTAGTCTACAACTATTAAATCTGTTCATCGATAAAATTCAGCGGTTCATATCCATATTCTCTTAAATTAAGCGATCCGTTTTGCTGAAATACAATTCCCTCTGCTTCTAGCAATCTTCTTTGAAGCTGGCCATGTTCACCGCTTAATCCAATACAGCCTTTACTATTAAGCACTCTATGCCAAGGAAGTTGGTATTTTTCTGATAAGGTATGAAGAACTCTAACAACTTGTCTTGCTGCCCGAGGGCTTCCAGCCACAGCAGCTATTTGTCCATAGGTCATTACTTTTCCTTCTGGAATATCTGTAATAATCTCCACTGCTTTTTTTGTAAAAGGGTTCATCATCTATCCTCCTATATTTACTACTATTCTAACAAAATTCTTTTCCACTTAAAAAGCGTCTGTCATTTATGATAGAGCAAGAGAGAAATAGATGAAATGTTGATTCAACCGGGAGATTCTTCAAGAAATAAAAAAAGAACTGTTATTCCAGTGAATAACAGTTCTTCCAAATCTACTATTAATGCCCACCCAAATAAGCCTGCTTTAATTCATCACTTTCCTGTAATTCTTGTGCAGATCCTGATAAAACCACTTTTCCTGTTTCAATGACATATCCTCTATGTGCAATCGATAATGCCATATGGGCATTTTGCTCCACTAATAAAACCGTCGTTCCTTCTTCATTAATTTCTTGAATAACCTGAAAGATGGTACGAACAATAATCGGTGCTAATCCCATGGAGGGTTCATCTAAAAGAAGCAATTTCGGTTTTGCCATTATAGCTCTTCCCATTGCCAGCATTTGTTGTTCTCCACCAGATAAAGTACCAGCTAATTGTTTTTTTCTTTCAAATAACCGCGGAAAAATCTCATAAACCTTTTGTAAATTCTTCTGAATTTCCTGTTTATCTTTTCGTAAAAAGGCACCTAGTTCAAGATTTTCCTCCACAGTCATATTAGAAAAGACACGTCTTCCCTCTGGAACATGTGACATACCTGCCTTTACAATCGATTGTGCAGGCTTTCCTGCAATAGACTTGCCTAAATATTCTATAGAACCCTTTTTGGGCTTGATTAGACCGGATAATGTCTTTAATAATGTACTTTTCCCCGCTCCATTCGCACCAATAAGCGTTACTATTTCTCCTTCCTTAATATCAAGCGTTACTCCCTTTAACGCCTGAATATTACCATAGTATACATTTAGATCCTTTATATGAAGCATTATTCAGCAACCTCCTCTCCTAAATAAGCTTCGATTACTTTTGGATGATTTCTAATCGCTTCAGGTGTTCCCTCTGCAATCAATTGCCCATGATCCAAAACATAAATCCGCTCACAAATCCCCATAACAAGAGGCATATCATGCTCTATAAGTAAAATGGTCAGCTGAAATTTTTTGCGAATAAAAGCAATCAATTCCATCAGTTCATGTGTTTCCTGAGGATTCATCCCTGCAGCAGGTTCATCCAATAGCAACAATTTAGGACCCGCCGCTAAAGCTCTTGCTATCTCTAAACGGCGCTGCTGACCGTATGGGAGATTTTTCGCTTTTTCCTTCATATAACGGTCGAGTTGAAAAATCTTAAGAAACTCTATTGATTTTTCCTCCATCTCCTTCTCCCCTTTAAAGTGGGAAGGGAACCGCAAAATACTGCTTAGCATAGAGTGCTTAGCCAAAGAATGGTAAGCTACCTTTACATTATCTAAAACAGATAGTTCTTCAAATAAACGTATATTTTGAAAGGTTCTACTAATCCCTCTACGTGTTACCTGAAAAGGCTGCAACCCCTTTAAGCTTTTTCCGTCAAAAAGAATTTCTCCTTCTGTTGGCGCATATACACCAGTTAACATGTTGAAGGTAGTCGTTTTCCCCGCTCCATTCGGACCTATTAGTCCAATTAACTCTCCTTGATTGAGCTCTACATCAATCGCGGACACTGCTTTTAAGCCTCCAAAAGAAATACCTACATTTTTCATTTGCAATAAAGGTTCCTGCTTAGTCATTGGAATTACCTCCTTTGCGTTTAAACAAATCTGTAATTTCCTTTGTTCCCATTAATCCTTTTGGACGATAGAGCATGACGATTACTAAAACAAGGCTATATATAATCATTCTCGTTTCTGGATAATCTTGAAGATAAGTAGAAATAATGGTCAAGAAGCTTGCTGCAATAACAGATCCTGATAAACTCCCTAATCCTCCAAGGACCACGTAAATCAAAATATCAAAGGACTTTAAAAATCCAAAGTTAGTTGGGTTAATAATATAAAAGTTATGAGCTTGAAGCGCACCGGCTACCCCAGCGAATAAAGACCCTAATGCAAAAGCGGCAACCTTATAATAAGTTGTGTTAATTCCCATTGCATCTGCTGCAATTTCATTCTCCCTAATTGCAATGGCTGCACGGCCATGTCTTGAATTAGTAAAATTAACAATGACTAGAATAGTAATAAATAAACAAATAAACGTACTTGTCCAAGTAGTCAAATGAGTAATCTGCATTCCCGCTGCCCCACCGACATAATCAATATTTAAGAAGAAAATCCGAATAATTTCTGCAAATCCTAATGTGGCGATGGCTAAATAATCGCCTCTTAATCGCAAGGTTGGAATTCCAACTAATAGTCCAGCTAGTGCGGCAACAATTCCACCAGCTAAAATAGCAATTGGAAAAGGCATTTGAAACTTCATCGTTGCAATTGCTGATACGTATGCCCCTACCGCCAAAAAGCCAGCATGCCCAATTGAAAATTGTCCGGTAATTCCTATGACAAGATGCAAGCTAACTGCCAGCATAATATTGATAGCCATTAAAATAATCATATTGCTGTATAAAGTGTCAATCCAGCCTCCAGTCATCAGGAACTGAATTACGCCGTAAATAAGTGCGGACAGTATAAGGAATATCCAAAAAGCTTTTGATTTTTTCACCCTTCCAGTCACCTACACTTTCTCTTTTGTATTCTTACCAAGAATGCCTGATGGCTTAAAGATAAGAATCAAAATTAAAATAATAAAAGCCGCAGCATCTCTCCATAAAGAAAAACCTAAAGCACTAACAACCGTTTCAACTACCCCTAAGATAAGTCCGCCAATCATCGCGCCTGGAATAATGCCTATCCCCCCTAAAACAGCGGCAACGAATGCCTTTAATCCTGGAATAACTCCCATTAGCGGTTCAATTTTGGTGTAATAAGCGCCAAAAATAACGCCTGCTGCTCCCGCTAAAGCAGAACCAATGGCAAAAGTAGCGGAAATAGTCCGGTCTACATTAATCCCCATTAATCTTGCAGCGTCTATATCATGAGAAACCGCCCGCATTGCTTTTCCTGTCTTCGTTTTATGAACGATAAATTGCAAAATCAACATTAATCCAACCGACGTTCCTAAAATAATTAGGGACTTACTTGTAATTTGTGCCCCAAACACATCAAATGTCTTTGTTGGTAAAACACTTGGATAGGTTTCTAAGCCCGCACCTCTAAAATAAATAAAAACATACTCAATCAATAAAGAAACCCCGATTGCTGTAATGAGGGCAGCAATTCTTGTCGCATTTCTCAACCGTTTATATGCAATTCTTTCAATGATAATTCCAAAGATAGCACAAGCAATCATGGAAACAATCAATGCTGGAAAAAAACTAAGTCCCCAACCAGTAATAGCATAAAAGCCAATAAATGCTCCCACCATAAATACATCGCCATGAGCAAAGTTAATAAGTTTAATAATTCCATATACCATCGTATATCCTAAGGCGATAAGAGCATATATACTTCCCAAGGAAATGCCGTTAACTAGCTGTTGTATCCATTCCATCTATTTATTCACTCCCTTTTGCTAAGCAATAACTTTTTCACATAGCCTACTACTAATTAATTCTTATAAAAAACGTTTTTGTTTATACTCTCTATCTCTATCATTCTTTTATCTCTAATTTTCCTTCCATGGAAAATAGGGAGGCTCACCCTCCCCATCCACCAAGTCTTATTTTGGATCAACCTTTGTTTTAAATACTTGTTTTCCATCTTGATATTCTAAAACTGTTGCTGATTTGATTGGGTTATGATTTTCATCGATTGTCACTATCCCAGTAATCAGCGATAAATCTTTTGTTTTTGCCAATTCTTCTTTAATCTTATCCGAATCAGTACTTCCTGCTCTTTCAGCAGCATCTTTTAATAGATAAACAGAATCATAGCCTAAAGCATTAAATGCATCTGGGCTTTTTCCGTATTCATCCTTAAATGCTGAAACAAACTTTTGAATTTTCTCATCTGGATCTTCCGAAGAATAGTGGTTTGTAATAAACGTATTATTTAAGTTCTCTGCTCCTGCTAAATCAATTAATTTTGGAGAATCCCAGCCATCAGCACCCATAAAAGGAGCTGTTATACCCATTTCGCGCGCTTGCTTAATAATTAAGCCCACTTCTTCATAATAGCCAGGAATAAACACAAACTCTGGATTCTTCCCTTTAATTCTCGTTAGTGTTGCGCTAAAATCTGTATCCTTTGCAACATAAGATTCTTCTGAAACTATTTTTCCACCAGCAGCTGTAAAGGTTTCTTTAAATGCTGCTGCTAATCCTTTTGCATAATCACTTGCACTATCCGCATAAATGGCAGCATTTTTAATTTTCAAATCATTGATAGCAAAATTTGCAGCCACATTTCCTTGGAATGGATCAATAAAGGATGTACGGAATGCATACTCATTTAGCTTTCCATCCTCATTAACCGTAACGTTTGGTGCTGTACCCGATGGAGTTAATAAGACTGTTTGCTTGTCATTAGCTATTTGCACTTGTGCTACTGTATCACCACTTGTAGCTGCCCCTATAATTGCCGAAACCTTATCTTGGTCGATTAGCTTCAATGCACCATTAGTTGCCTCCGTTAAATCAGATTTATTATCTACCTTAACAGGAACTATTTTCTTGCCATCTATTCCACCATCTGCATTAATCTCTTTAATAGCTAAATCAATACCGCTTTCTAATGATTGTCCATATGATGCAACAGCTCCAGAAAGCTCCAAGTTCACTCCAACCTTAAATTCATCCTCTTTTGATGCATTTTTACCACCAGCACTACACCCAGCCAACATTCCAGCAACTAAGGTAGAAGCGGTAATTAAAAGACTTAATTTTTTCTTCATACAAATCCTCCTTTTGTTTGATTATTCTGACAATAAAAAGAAAATAATACTACCTATTAATTATAAGTGCTTATCAAATCCATTAATTTAACTAGTCAGACTATTCTAATCTTTTTTATATTGCGAAATTAATCATAACGAACAAGACAAAAATAATCAATAGCCGACAAACTTCACCATAACGTTACTATTTCTAACGTTTAAAGGAATAAATTTCAAATATTTTTTAACAATTCTGTCAAATATAAAATAAATCTTCTTACTTTTGTTAGTATTTTTACCAAAATAAAAAGGTTCCCATGTCCCCTTAACAATTCATCCCTATTTGTCATGGATATAAGTTACTTTTTCTCACACAACCGCGACTTTCCTTCTCAAAAATTCATCCATAAATTTTTAAAAATTTTTTATATAACTCATTTTTTTCTTATTTTAGGGAATATACAGTATTAATAAGGTATAGAAAGGAGTACGATGAATGAAAAAAATTCTATTTTCTTCACTCTTTATCTTTTCACTTATAGCTGGTGGCTGCTCCAATGGACCAGCAGAAAGTCAATCAAAACTGCCGACAACGGAGAAAGCCGACGCAGCTGGACAAGCTAATACGAAGACGGAACAAACTACGGAGAAATCCCCATCAAACAATGAACAGATGAAAGAAATTCGCTCTATGCTCAAGATGCAAGGTAATAAATTACCGATGAAATTCCCAATCACTGATTCCGAATATGTTGGAGCTAAAATTAATAAAAATGAAACAGACCAATATTCTATTTCGTTCTATCGAACACAAGAACCTGTCTCTATCAATGATAAATCTTTGGACACAAATGATAATTTGCTTGCTACGTTTAAAGCAGAAACATTCCATGATAAAAACAACCAAGAGGAGCTTTTTCCCGATACTTCATTAGATTCTATTCCAGATGAAATGAAGGTAGATTTAGGACATAAAATTACAGGAATGAAGGAAGGAGCAGCGGGAAGTTCGTATTTACTTTGGAAAGAGGGACGATGGGTAGTACAAATTAAATCCATTTCTGCTGATAAGTTAGACACTACTGATATCGCAAGAAAAATGGTAGATTATTTGGAGGAAAATGCTCTGCCAGTCCCACAAGAAAATGGAAGAATAGAAGTAAATTATCCGGAAAATGCCGATAAAGTTGAGAGTATGGCGAGATGGGAAGAAGGAAATATTGTTTATACTTTAGAAACAGGAGAAGTACCGATAAATGCTTTAATGATGACTGTCTCAACAGAATAATTCGTATTGCTTTAGTGAAAAACAACTGGATTCCGGTTAAATCTTGATTTTTTATACCAAAACAACGTGGGTATCAGCCAAAATTCAAATTTATCAGCCAAAACAACACGGATATCAGCCAAAGTTCAAATTTATCAGCCAAAACAACACGGGTATCAGCCAAAATTCAAACTTATCAGCCAAAGCAACACGGGTATCAGCCAAAGTTCAAATTTATCAGCCAAAACAACACGGGTATCAGCCAAAGTTCAAATTTATCAGCCAAAGCAACCCAGATATCAGCCAAAGTTCAAACTTATCAGCCAAAACAGCAGGGGTATCAGCCAAAGTTCAAATTTATCAGCCAAAGCAACACGGGTATCAGCCAAAGTTCAAACTTATCAGCCAAAGCAACACGGGTATCAGCCAAAGTTCAAACTTATCAGCCAAAACAACACGGGTATCAGACAAAGTTCAAATTTATCAGCCAAAACAACCCAGGTATCAGCCAAAATTCAAATTTATCAGCCAAAACAACACGGGTATCAGCCAAACTCGCTACTTTGCAGCCATTTCTCATCTAACAAAAAAGAGCTACTGGATAAGCGGAAATCCGTCTTCTCCAATAGCTCTTTTGTCTATGCTATAAAAAATATTGCACCATGTAACGATCAATTGAAATTAGGCACGGATTTTCATTACTGAACAATCATCGCATTGAATCATATTTTTTATTAATTCTTTATTCTTCTCTTCAAATAGTTCATTATGTGATGAGACCATTGCGCTATTACTTGCCTCTGGCTGGATATACAATTTAGCTTTATTGACTGCGTTTGCAGCGTCTTGAAAAGCACCAGCAATTAAATGGACTTTGCCTTCATGCTTTAGAATATCTCCAGCAGCAAATATTCCTGGCACAGATGTCTCGCTATTAACATTACCTGCTATGTAAAAATCTTCAAGCATGTCAATTTTTAATTTACTATTTTTTAAAAGTGACGAATCCATTTCATAGCCATGGTTGATAACTACTTCATCTACTTTTAAAGTCTTAACCTCTTCTGATTGTGTATTCGTTAATTCAACAGAATCAATACGATCATGATTTTCATTCGCAATCAGTTTAGTAATAGAGGTATGGAACAAACACTCTACATTGCTTTCTAGCAATTCTCTCGCTTTTGCCTCATGACCAGCAAGTGTATCTTTTCTACATGTTAAATACACTTTCTTAGCTATCGGCTCTAGTTCAAGAGCCCAGTCCACTGCAGAGTTTCCTCCTCCAGAAAGAACAACCACTTTATCTCTAAAATGCATTAAAGATTTTACCGTATAGTTTAAGTTTGCCACTTCAAATCTTTCGGCACCTTCAATTTTTAATTTTTGTGGAGTGACGATTCCGCTTCCTACTGCCACAATGACTGTTTTGGAATAATGAACTTCTCCTGAATCTGTTTCCAGCAAGAAAATTCCTTCTTCATTTTTGGAGATAGAATGAATCTTCGTATTTGTCACTACTTCGGGGTTAAAGGTCAACCCCTGTTGGACAAGCTGTTCTCTCAACCTTTCCCCTGGCATTGGAGTGATGCCGCCAACATCCCAGATCATTTTCTCTGGATATAAATGCAGCTTTCCGCCTAACTGTGGTAAAAATTCAATAATTTTTGTCTTCATTTCTCTAAGCCCACTATAAAAAGCAGAATATAGACCTGCTGGCCCGCCGCCAATTATCGTCACATCGAATAGTTCTGTATGCTCCATTAACCGCTCACTCCTATAATGAAAGTTTTATACTATCTATTGATTAACTCATTCTGTTTATTAGTTAAATTGATTATCATTCTCATTTACATACTACCTTGTTTTTGGAACTTTTTCAATCCTATCTAGTAACTTTTAAACAACATTTTGTGAAATCAAACAATCTCTCTACTCAGAATATAGAACTAACTGCCGGTTTTAGATCGTACGTTTCTTTTTATACACTAAAAGTGCAGAATCTTGAGTTATTTAGTGAATCAGGTAGTATTTATAAGTATACAGTATATTTAATTTAATCAGAAAAAACTTTACGAACGATATAAACTGTATATGCTATATTTTCACGTTTGCACTGTCTTTTATTTGTTTTATATAATAAGAAGGACTCTACAGGAGAAGGATATGGATAAGTCCCATTACCATACTGGGAGTAACAACAAGCAAGTAATACTATATCACACTAATTTTCACCCAAAGTTCCACTAAAAGTATTGCCATAATACTCGCTTAATTCCTACTATTCCTCTATAAATAATCAGTTTTATTTTTTATTTCCTATTTATTTATCCATATTCGGAAATTCTCCCAAATAAAAAAGAAGGAGAAGTGATTAATGCCTAAAATTGAAGTTAAAAATCTTACAAAAATATTTGGGGGGAACCCAAAAGAAGGGCTGAAAAGACTAAAGGCTGGCGAAGATAAAACAAAAATACTGAAAGAAACAGGAATGACAATTGGTGTTGATAATGCTTCTTTCCAAGTAAAACAAGGAGAATTCTTTGTCATAATGGGATTATCCGGCAGTGGAAAATCTACGCTTATACGTCTCATTAACCGCCTGATTGAGCCAACCTCAGGTGAAGTGCTAATTGACGGGAAAAATATTACTACCATGAATAAAAAGGAACTTATCGAAATACGACGTAAAAAGCTCAGTATGGTTTTTCAGAATTTTGCGTTATTTCCAAATCGAACCGTGCAAGAAAATGTTGAATATGGTTTAGAAATCCAAGGACATCCGCAGAGTGATCGTTCAAAAAAAGCTCTTAAAGCCATTCATGATGTCGGTCTAAAAAGCTATGAGGCAAGTTTCCCTAATCAACTTAGTGGCGGGATGCAGCAACGGGTAGGTCTTGCTAGAGCATTAGCAAATGATAGTGATATCCTTCTAATGGATGAAGCATTCAGTGCATTAGATCCTCTTATTCGTAAAGAAATGCAAGATGAACTCATCCGTTTACAAAACAAGCTTGGAAAAACAATTATTTTCATCACTCACGACTTAGATGAGGCTCTTAAACTCGGTGACCGTATTGCCATTATGAAAAATGGCTTGATTGTACAGTTAGGGACAGCTGAAGAAATTTTAGAAAATCCAGCGAATGACTATGTATCGACATTTGTAGAAGATGTTGACCGTTCGAAAGTGTTAGTTGCTGGTCAAATTATGAAACAGCCCGATCTTATTACCACTTGGAAGGATGGTCCGAGAATGGCCGTAAGAAAAATGGAAGAAGCTGGTCTATCCAGTATCTTCGTAGTAGATAAGGATAAACAGTTAAAAGGCATTCTTACTATTGATGCTGCCATTAATGCCTATAAGGAAAATAAGTGGGTTGAAGACGTATTAGAACACGACTTCCATTCTACTACATACGATACCCCATTAAACGATTTAATTGGGGTTGCAGCAGAATCAAAATTCCCTATTGCTGTTACAGAAAATAATAGATTGTTAGGAATCATCGTTCGAGTCTCTATATTGTCTGGACTGATTCTCGGAAAAGAACAAAAGGAGGCTATCATATGAACTACTTCTTCTTTCCATTAGAAGAATGGACAAATCAATTTGTAGACAATTGGCTGCTGCCAGTTTTAGGTGACTTTTTCAACTCCTTCAGCGGAGTGTTAAGCGTATTTATAAATGCTGTCACCAATTTATTTACCTTCATCCCTGCTGAAATAATAGCAATCCTTTTAGCTCTTTTAGCTTGGCGCCTTGCGGGAAAAGGAATAGCTCTTTTTACCATTATTGGTGCTCTTTACTTAGGTTCGGTAGGTCTATGGACTGGCGCTATGCAAACTCTCTCTATTGTTATTGTAGCAACCTTTTTCTCTATTGTTGTTGGGGTTCCTTTAGGAATATTCACTGCTAAAAATCGAACATTGGATCATATTATCCGACCATTACTTGATTTCATGCAAACACTACCTAGTTTTGTGTATTTAATCCCTGCTATCCTGCTCTTTGGTTTAGGGGAAGTCCCAGCAGTTATCTCTACCTTTGTTTTTGCTACTCCGCCAGCAGTCCGTATGACAAGCTTGGCCATTAAACAAGTTCCCGCTGATATTGTAGAAGCTGCTAAAGCTTTTGGTTCTACTTCTTGGCAGTTGCTCGTAAAAGTTCAGTTACCTAATGCCATCCCAACTATTATGGCTGGAATTAACCAAACGATTATGTTGGCATTATCCATGGCTGTTATTGCATCAATGATTGGTTCACCTGGACTAGGAAGCACTGTTTTATCCGGTATCTCTAGTGTAAATGTTGGATTAGGTCTTACTGGTGGACTCGGAATTGTTGTTCTCGCCATCATCCTGGATCGAATAACACAGGGCTTAGGAAAAAAAGCATAAAAACAAGCAATCTATTAAATTAACAGGAGAAAGGAAGTATACAAATTTTATGAAAAAATTAAAGCTTAGCTTTTTAATGTTACTACTATTCACTCTTTTAATTGGCTGTTCCTCCCAAAACCAAAATACAGGAGGTAGCGAGTCAGGAAATTCTAAAACTGTTACTTTCGGTGTTACTCCTTGGACTAGTACTATTCCGCCAACAAAAGTTGCTAAACTATTATTAGAAGATATGGGCTATACGGTTAAGGAGAGTAATGCTGATGCCGGCGGCGTTTATACAGGACTTTCCCGCGGTGACTTAGATGTATTTATGGATGCTTGGCTACCTGATATGCATGCAAATTATATGAGTCGATACAAAAATCAATTGGAAGATTTAGCAGTCAGCTATAAAGAAGGGGAGCTCGGCTGGGTCATTCCCTCTAATGTAGAGGGCATTGATAGCGTAGAAGATTTAAAAGGAAAAGAAGATCTCTTTGGCGGAAAAGTGTACGGTATTGAAGAAGGTGCCGGAATGACCGTCACTTCTAAGGAAATGATTGAAGAATATGGATTAGATTTAGAATATGTTGCTTCTAGTGAAGGTGGTATGCTGGCACAAGCCTCTAAGTTTATCAAAAGTGGCGATCCTGTCCTTTTCTTAGGATGGCGCCCACATCCAATGTTTGTTGATTATGACTTAAAAGTATTGAAAGATCCAAAAAGTTTCTTTAAGACATCAGAAGTTCACGTAGTCGTAAATAATGGTCTAAAAGAAAAATCCCCTGAGGTTTATGAATTCCTCAGCCACTGGAGCATGCCTGTTGAGGATATTGAAGAAATGATTGTTAAAATCGAAGATGGCGCTGATGAGGAAGAAGTTGCACAGGAATGGATCGATAATAATAAGGATAAAGTAAATGCTATGTTAGGGAAATAAATAATGAAGCGGTTGGGACACCGATATTCCAACCAATATAAGCCCGAACAATTATATGGAGATTCTTATGCGATTTTCATATAATTGTTCGGGCTTTTTTTATTTTTGGACAGAGGATTGATGGTAATTGCTATCCACAGCGCTAGCACCGATCCGCTTCGTTATTACATTACTATGGGAAATGACAGAAGTAGATCCACTCAATTATTATCTAATCCCTCATAACGGAAGTATGCGAAATCAGCGTATGTACTTGCTTTTTTATCCATATCGTGGACTGCTATCCCAATGAAATTTCCGGTAAATCCCCCTGCTAAAAATAGAATATCTTGGCTGCTGGTTATTTCTTGCCAAGAATGTTCTTCATCTGAACGAAAGTAAAAGGTTCCTCTCGCTCCGTTTCCAATAACCTTTAGCTGCACTTCTCCTGCAGTAATAGTGATGATGGCTGGATCTAGTTGAAATTGCCCATCTTCACAACGCATAAAGCGAAGAACTTGGCCTTTTTCTTCATCAAATGTCACGTAAGCATATAGATAATTGCTATCATTTAAATAAAGCATGAGACCAGCCATTTGATTAAAGGTAGTAGGATGGAATGCTACGCTTGTTTCGGCCTGAAATTGAAAGTCCTTTTGACGAATGGCAAGAATATGATGCTCGAACATGGACTGAATGGATTCCCCTGCAAACATACGTAAATAATTAGATCTACTTGTTAAATCACACCAAGAGTCATCTGCTAAAATACGTAAAGTATTCCACTCTTTTTTTAAAGGGCCAGCAAAGTCATCCTCGAAATCAGTATTGTTTTGAAAAATTACTTGTTCACGCGTAATAATTTCAGTCACCAGACTGGGACCATTTGTACCAGATGAAAGGCGCAGCCAGCCGTCCTCTGTCCAATAAACCTCTTCTATCGCTGTTTCTCTTCCTAGTATCGCGGCTTTATTTTGTAATGGTCTAGTACATAAATAAACCATATACCAATTTCCAAGGGGCGTCTGCACGATGCTTCCATGTCCTGAGCATTGGAGCGATGACTCAGGTTTATCACTAGCTGTAAGCATAGGATATTCTGGATCTAATTCATAGGGTCCTGTTATTGCCTTTGAGCGGCAGACAGTTACTGAATGCCCTTTCCCAGTCCCTCCCTCTGCCGTTATTAAGTAATAATAGCCTCCATATTGATAGAGATGAGGAGCTTCCGTTTTAGCTAATTCTGTCCCATCAAATAGTTTATAAACGGATCCAATCAGCGCTTGATTCTTAGCATCATACTCCTGCATGACAATACCTGCTGATTTATTTCCTGTTATCATGCGATAATCCCAAATTTCATTTAACAGCCATTTACGTCCATCTTTATCATGAAATAAGGATGGGTCAAATCCACTGCTGTTTAGATATACAGGACTTGACCAAGGACCATTTATATTTGGCGCGGTAATCAAATAGTTATGACAATCCTTAAATGGTCTTTTTGTACTTTTAACATCTGTATAAATTAGGTAGAACAGCCCCTCTGAATAACTAATTTGCGGAGCCCATATGCTACCATTTTGTGGATTGCCTCTTAAATCAACTTGATTCGTAATAATATCTGTTTCGTGTTCCCAATTTACTAAATCATTAGACTGATAGATTCGTACTCCTGGCAGCCATTCAAAAGAGGAAACAGCAATATAATAAGTGTCATCTACTCTTAAAATATTGGGATCTGGATTAAACCCCCGTAAAATAGGATTTTTAACAGTGGTTCGATACATAGCCTTCTCCTTTCTGACTCACATTAACTCCTTTTCGCAACAAACATAACGTTCCTGCTAAAAAAAAGAGAAAGGCGATAGGAAAAGCAATAAACTGGGTACCTATCAATGTTGAAAATCCAGCAACGAGATAGAGGACTCCAGCCCATCTCGGATGTCGATTTCTCCAGATGAAAGCTGTCGCAACTATAACAAATGCTAGGACAAGTACTAGTGTAATACCGAACCATATAGCTAAGACATTCATGGCTTCTAAACTATCCTGCATCTCACCGAAAGAGACACCTTCCTGCAGAATAGGAAACACTGTTTCTTTATATGTTTCTATATCCATAGAGGTCATTGTTAGTGAAAATCCTCCTAGAAATAGGACACATAACACCATTCCTGCCATCCCAATTATTACTTCCCATTTCCGTTTCATTTCCCTCGTTCCCTTCTCCTAGTCTCTACCTGTAGTAATTTTCTATTTCCCGAAATGTTACTGTTTCTTGATTCTCCTTCTTTCCCCAATCGTCCCATTTATCCGAGTGAATATGAGTCCCTATTCTACATTGAGAAAAGGTTACATTGGCGTATGGTCTCCACGGCCGCCCTAAAAAGACATTTGTTACATCCTTATCTGCTGTTAAATAGCAACGAGAAAATAGGAAGCCATTTTTCCCGGTTGCAGTACTTGCTGCCGTAATATATCCTGGCAGGTTGTTAGGCCGTTTAAGAGATTTCAATTCACATTCTTCAAACTTTGCTTCTCCTCCACCAAATATATAATCAACGGTTCCTTCAATAGAACAATGGATAAAGGTTGTTATATTGTTCTGAAAGTTATTTTTTATTTCTGGAGTTGTAAAAGGAGTTCCATCCTTTTGTACATCTGGCAATGGACCGAGACAAACGGTATCTTGGTACCCTTTTATGGAACAATTTTTAAAGCTAACTTTGTTTCCTTCATTATATAAAGCAACTGCTTGCCCCACTATTTCTCCCGGCCCCGAATTATTTATGATTTCGATATTTTCTATCCAGATATTCTCTCCATTGATAAAAAGAGTCGCTGTTTGAAAAGTACCAATTTCACAACCAAACTCATCCAATTGCCGTGCATATTTATTTCCAATAATTCTGACCGTCCCTATTCCAAACAACTTGCGATTTGATTGATAAAGAAGGATATTTTCATAGTAATCTCCACCTAGGATGATGAATGTAACAGGTCTCTCGATATTGGAACAATGCATAATGGCTTCTTGAATACTCGTAAAATCACAATCATTGCCTTTCCCAATGACAAATTGAAGTTCATTTTTCATAAATGCTTCTGCAAAAAGTTTTCCCATTGCTTTCTCATTTCCTTTGTCTCTTGATGACCGCCAGTTACAATTTGGCTGTTCCACTGATTTTTTGCATCATATTTTCCATATATTTTTCCTAATTCCTCATCTAGCAGCATTACGCCTTCCAGCGGACACATGCGGTCATCTTTTCCAACAAGACTCAAGCGCGGTCTTGGGACAATTAACGATTGTACAGCTAAAGTAGAAAACTGCTTTAAAAAGCCTGGCACATAATAATAAAAACCATGATGATCTAGCCCCCGTTTCTGCCTTAATGTTTCTATATGTACCTGTGCAGCTATATCTACGGTTACTTTTATACGCTCATCTAGTGCTGCCATCCACCAGCTCATAAGGCCTCCCATTGACATTCCAATCGTCGCTACTCTGTTTTGGTCGATATCTGGCCGGTCTACAAGATAATCTAGAAAAGCAATATTATCAAAGATCCGCATCCCCCATAGCGATCTTCCATCTAATAACATTTCTTTAACTAATTCACTCTCTAATTTACCTTTCCGCTCATTAAATCCCCACATATCAATGGATCCAACGGCATATCCTAAAGTCGTTATAGCCTCGACAAAAGAGGGAGATTGTAAATAACTGTTACTTATTAACAGCTCTTCTTTTCCTTGATCGAAATTCCCTCCATGTGAATGATTAAAAAGGACGATAGGCAGTGGACCTTCCTTGTTTAGAGGTTTAGCAACATAAGCGGGTACGGATTCCTCCTCATTTAATTGCAGCATGAGGCTTTCTAATACATAGTTATCCTTCTCTTCTCTCCTTATTAGCTGCACCTTCCTATCCTTTGCATGTGGATAATCCCCTAATAACTCGATTAGCCTTTTTCGCTGTTTTTCCACTTATGCCTTCACTTCCTTTAAAAGCGCTTCTTCCTTCTTTGTATTTTTAGACTTACAGTTTATTAACTCGATATCCTCACAATTTTCTAGAAAAAAAGCTGGACCTTCATGGTTTTCAATCGTCACCCGGTTAAATAAAATATCCTTTGCAAAGCCTACATAAAAGCCCCGGTTATTCATATCTTCTATGCCTGCCATCATTGCTGGTTTTCCAGGAATCGCATCTACCGCCAATGAAATATCCACTTGATTAAAAGTTAGTTCTGATATATATTGCTCGGCTAAACCGTAAATAAATCCGGCTGCAGCCTGAACATTCCTAGCCGTTATATTGGCAAAATGAATGCGCCTAAACATCGGAGTCTCATTAGTTACTGGGTAAGGATTTTTATCCCATACGTATTTGTCCTTTCCTTTAGGCCCACAGAAATAATATAAATTTAAAATGAACGGACACATTACACCTTCCATTACGATATTGCTTACACGAATGTCTTCAACTACTCCCCCACGTCCTCGTCTCGACTTCAACCGAATGCCACGATCAGTATCTTGAAAGACGCAATTACTTATGGTGACATTTCGGATATTTCCGCTCATTTCACTGCCAAGCACTACTCCTCCATGTCCATGAACCATGGTACAATTTGTAATCGTTATATTTTCACAAGCTATCCGTTCTGCAGTGTCCTCTGTTCCTGCCTTAATCGCAATACAATCGTCCCCTACATCAATATGACAGTTACTGATTCTAACATTCATGCAGGATTCCGGATCAATGCCATCTGTATTTGGTGAATCTTGCGGATTATTGATTTTTATATTATCGATCGTAATGTTGTTACTGCATATGGGGTTAACCGTCCAACTTGGAGAATTTATTAAGGTCACATCTTTAATCGATATGTTTTCACAACCATCTAGGCTAATCAATTTTGGCCGCGGATAAAGCAGCTTCTCTCGCTCATTTCGAAAAAGTTGCCACCATTTCTCTCCATTTCCGTCAATGGTTCCAAAGCCAGTGATCGCAATATGCTGGCTATTTTCTGCGTATAAGCATGAAGCATATACTTCTCTAACTACACCTTCCCATCTAGATGTAACAACGAAATAGTCTGCTTGCTGATTAGAGAATTTCAATACTGCTCCTGCGGCTAAATGAAGTTCAATATGATCCTTTAAAAAAAGCGCACCTGTCAAAAACTCGCCTGGCGGGATAACAATTCTGCCTCCTCCATTTTCATATGCCTTATCTATCGCCTTCTGAATCGACTCTGTACATATACTCCCATCATTCTCTGCACCGAATTCAGTGATAATATAATCGCTCATTTTATAATCTCCTTATTCGTTAATGACTTCCTCCACTTCCACTAATGCCTGTAAAAAGGCCCCTAAGCCTTTTTGGTCATTGCAAATAATTGGTTCACTAATATAATAGGTATAAGTTCCGTCTCGTTTGTCAGCTCCGCCAAGTCCTGCTACCTGACAATTTTTATTTAAATTGACCCATCCCTCTTTTGTCAGTAAAACAAATTCATCTAATAATCCTTGGTAGCTTTTCTTTAATGGATGCAGCCATTCTTGTTTTTCTAGAACTCCCAGCCGTATCCCTTTTGCAATAGAACATACGTACATACTGCTTGCAGACGCCTCCAAATAATTTCCCTTTTCCCCTTGCTTATCGACTACCTGATACCAAACACCCTTTTCCTTATCCTGATAGTTTAGTAATGCTGCCAATGTATTCTTAAGAATTTTTTCTAAAAAAGGACGATCAGGTGTATCCTTTGGAATAATTTCTAATGTATCTACTAATGCCATGACATACCATCCCATAGCTCTTCCCCAAAAATTCTCTGATAGTCCTGTCTCTTTATTAGCCCATGGCTGGACTTTCTTCTCATCCCATGCATGATAAAGAAGCCCTGTCTTTTCATCTAATAAGTGTTGATAACTGATTTTGAATTGGTGAAGTATATCGTCAAGACCTTCTCCATCTCGATATTCCATTTGATATTGCGCATAGAATGGCGCCCCCATATATAAGCCATCCAGCCAAATTTGATATGGATAAATTTGCTTATGCCAAAAAACACCTTCTGATGTTCTTGGATGCAGCTCTAATTGGGATTTCAATAAATCGGCTGCTTGCCGATACTTTTCCTCCCCCGTTTGTTTAAAAAGTTGAAATAGTAATTTTCCATTGTTAATATGGTCAATATTAAATTCTGATACTTCAAATCCTTTAATCGTTCCATCCGGTTGCACAAAATAATCGAGGTTTTCTTTTATAAAATGCAAATATTTCTTCTTGCCTGTTCGTTTCCAAAGGTTTTCAAACCCTTTTAAAACAACTCCATAATCATAAGACCATTTTCCGTTATAGCCTCTATCTTCATATAATCGTGGAAGTCTTTCCATAATGGATTGTGCTGTTCTCTCTGACCAACTCATTTCTGCCATTCTTATATTCTCCCATCCTATTTAGATTCTTTATAAAGCCTCTTCATGAAGATTGTTGCTTGCCTTATAAAAATCTTGTTTTTAAATTTTTTAAGGTGAGTGTCTAGCCGAAATCTGCTTTCCCCTCACCTTTATTCAAAATTATTTCGTTTGTTCGTATGCTGCTTTATATTCCTCTTTAATCGTGTTTCCGCCAGAATCTCCCCATGTCTTTACAGCTTGTTTGAAACCATCCAGATCTATTTCGCCTAAAATATACTGGTATGTGGCATCAGTAATAATCTTTTGTAATTCCGATCCTTGTGATGTATTGGTTGCAGATTCTAAAGAATAAGCAGGATTTAACACGGCATAATTCGCATTGTCTGCAATCATCTCATCTGCTAATGCTTTAATAGGGTTGGGATCTTTTAAATCATAGCCTGACTCTTTTGGTCTAGAAGCCGCAAATGGCTGCACTTCCTGTGTCCATAAATCCTGATTGGTAATTTCATATGCACCATCATCTGTTAGTTTATAATGGACATCTTCCAAACCATATGTCATTAATGTGTAAATTTCTGGATCTAGTAAATCATTTACAAACTTGAGAATCCTCTTTAATTCTGCTTCATCCTTTACTTCGGAACGCGGAAATGCCAATAATCCGCCAATTCCATTATTCGCAGCCCAAATGGCACGCTCAGGATTTGAATCCGATACCATATCGTTCACTAATGCTAATTCCATGTTATCTTGGATGCCTGCAGCCATCGTTTGTAGGTTTTTAGCATCGAAAAGTGCGCCAATATAAATTCCTGCTTTTCCCTGTGCAAAGCTTTGCTGCTGGTCTGTTTTTGCGGTAACGGCAAAGTCTTTATTTATCCAGCCATTGCTATACAGCTCCTTCATATAATCCATTGTTTTTACATAACCATCCGTTTCAAATTCCGGGATGAAGTCTCCATTTTCATCCATTTCCCATACATTAGGTGTACCGAAATAAGAACTTAATGTTTTAAAGGCTCCATATATTAAATCGTTCCTATCTACAAATCCAGTCGTATCATTTTTCCCATTACCATCAGGATCACCTTCTGTAAACGCTTTCGAAACTTCCATTAATTCATCAACAGTCTTCGGGACTTTCAGGCCTAAATTATCAAGCCAGTCTTTACGTAAAACGACACCATTACGAGCTAAATCCTTCTGGAAGGGAATGCCATAAAGCTTTCCTTCTATGGAAGCAGAAACCCGTACATCTTGTGAAATTTCCTTCAGATTAGGGAATTCATCTAAATAATCTTCTACATTCCAAAACATTCCAGACTTCAATGCATTGCGGACAGAGGAATTATCTAGAATGGTTAAAGTAACAATATCTGCTAATGAATCAGATGCTAAAGCTGTATTAATTCTTTCTTCCTTTGAAGCATCTGGAATCCACGAAAATTTGATTTGAGCGTTAGTTTTCTCTTCAATTTTGTCTAAAATAGTATCTGTTGGAGGAGATGCCGTATGTAGAATATTCAGCCATGTAATTTCAGCCTTACTATTTTCATCATACGTCCCAGATGATTGTTCTTTTCCTCCACTACATCCTGCTAATAACAACATACCTGCTAAACTAACACTAGCTAACTTTGATAGTTTTTTCATTTAAACGCTCCTTTACAATTTGATAAAGTGAAGTTCCATCAATGAATGTTCGCACTGATTAGTGGAACCATTCGGGTCTATATCGATGCTCTCCCACCTATCTTCCCCGAATTGGATAAGCTGAAAGTTAAGTCTTATTGTCCGTTAAGCGTAGGATAGACAGTTGTATCTTCTACTTCTTCTGTATTTTGTAATTCCATTCTAGTAAACACTTGATTTGCTGTCCAAGTAATCATATAAAATAAGAAACTAATACCGAAGAAAGTGAGAATCCCAGGAAAAAGTGTGATTGCTGTCCAATAGGTAGCTCCAATCACAACAAACAATAATAGAGAATATTGCAAGCAAGAAAAACCAAAGATAAAGGACATCTTTATGCGAAAGAATATTCCCTTCCAGTTATAATGAGCCATTAATGGATAAATATAAACGGCAGAAAGGAAATATAACGAGAATATGATCATCAAGCATACTTTGAGATACCAGTTTGTAACATGGAGTAAATCGATTACTAACACATAGCCGAGTAGTAAATAAATCCAGCTAGTAACCATGGATTCCTTGAAGGACTCTTTGTAATACTTCCAATAAGAAGAAAAGATAGGGACACTGGTATTTCCCCTCATCCACTGTCGGATGATACTAACTAGTGCATAGGTTGCTGGTCCTGCCCCAAATATCCCCAATCCTAATAAAGTAAAGAGCCACCAGAGGAAATTCACATAAACTAAGTTTAAGATTGTTATAAAAATGTGATTTATTTTTTCCACTGATTTTAACATCCAATTCCTCGCTTTCCCCTAACTTTAATAAACCCCATCCTCACCAAACTTCTTGGCAAGCTTATTTGAAAGCATAACTAAAACTAATCCTACTAATCCCTTAAATAAACCAACAGCAGTACTAAAACTTAATTGTCCATTCTTCAAACCAGCAGTATAAATATAGGTGTCAAAAATCTCTGCAACACTTCTATTTAATGAATTCAATAATAGATACATGTGTTCAAATCCTAAATCTAACGTGCTGCCAATTTTTAAGATTAATAATGTAATAATTACTGGTCGAATGGCTGGTAATGTTACATGCCATGTTTTGCGCAGTCGTCCTGCTCCATCCATTTCCGCTGCTTCGTATAATTGAGTATCTACAGCTGTAATAGCGGCAATATATATGATAGTAGACCAGCCTAGTTCTTTCCAAATTACTTGGGCAATATAAACGGTTCGCGTCCAATCAGGTGAAGTTAAAAAACTGACTTTATTGAAGCCCATTGCTGCTAACATTTCATTAATCAATCCACCATCAACATTTAAAAAGACATATGTAATGGAAACAATAATTACCCATGACATAAAATGGGGGATATAAATTAACGTTTGGATACCAGATTTAAAATATTTGTTTTTGACTTCATTTAGCATAAGCGCTAAGATGATCGGCATTGGAAAGAAAATGAAAATATTTAAAGCAAATAAAATAAGTGTATTACTTAAAAGCATAAAAAAGGTTGGTTCTGTAAATAAGCGAATAAAATGCTTCATCCCTACCCATGGGCTGCCCAAAATTCCTAAAAACGGTTGATAATCTTGAAAAGCAATGATCAATCCGCCCATCGGTAAATATTTGAAAATAATAAAATAGAGAAAGCCAGGGAAAATCATTAAATATAGAAGTTTGTTCTTTCTCATATTAGCCCAAGTTTTTTGTCTTCTAATCTTCTTACGCTGCTTCATAGTTAACTCAGGTAATGTCTGATTACTAGGCTTAATGACACTTTCCATTATTTACCCCCATACTTTATGATGTGATGTTCAATTCATACTTTAAGCATATGGAAAAAGCATAATTACGTATATAATCATTATTTGATAACGCTTACAAAACCTTGTTATATCAATAGTTTCCTCTTCCCCACCCAATGTAATGATTACCATTTTGTCCAAATGATTATCTGCCTTTTCAATCGAAAAAAACGCACTTGGTAAGCGTTTTCCTTTTCTGAAATATTGATTATATACGTAATTATCCTCTCTTGATAAAGTAACTTTATAGTAAGAGAGTAGATCTATTTCTTACGCTGTTTTCTACAAAGAGTCTTGACTTTACGAAGGCTTCTAAAGTCTGAGAATCCGCAGATACGCACCTGCGGAAAGCAAAGTGGATTTAGGCGAACCACCTTTATTGAACCGGCCTTTCCCCGTCTGCTTGCTGCTCGTTTAACAGTCTTAACCGAGCAATTAAAACATCTTCAGTAAAGCAACTAGCTAAACAAAATAATAAGGAGGATCTATATGGAGAAAACGCATAAAAATAGGAAAATAACAAAAGGAGGAAAGGTCTTTTCTATTATTAATGGAACCATTTTAATCATTATCGCCTTAATTTGTTTTCTGCCTTTTGTAAATGTTCTAGCTAGTTCCTTTGCTTCTACACAAGAAGTTGTAGCTAAACGATTTATTCTAATTCCTGAAACTTTTTCGTTAGATGCATACCGTTATATTCTTTCTACACCAACACTTTTTAAATCTTTAGCAGTATCGGTTGGCGTTACTGGCGTCGGTACTTTAGTAAGTATGGTCCTAACTTCTTTGATGGCCTATGGCTTATCACGTAAATATCTTCATGGAAGGGGATTTCTTAACTTTCTTGTTGTATTCTCTATGTTATTTAGCGGTGGAATGATTCCTACCTTCTTAGTAGTTAAAGCCTTTGGGTTAATTGATTCTTATTGGTCTTTGATACTGCCTGTAGCAATTAATGCGTTTAATTTAATTATCATGAGAAACTTTTTCCAAGCATTACCGGATAGTTTAGAAGAATCGGCTAAAATGGATGGCTGCACGGATTTAGGTGTCTTTTGGAAGATTATGCTACCTTTGGCACTACCATCAATTGCAACCATTTCTTTGTTTTATGCTGTTACCTATTGGAATACTTATATGACAGCTATTCTTTATATTAATGATTCTACAAAATGGCCAATTCAAGTTTTATTGCGACAGATTGTTATCGTTTCAAGCGGTATGCAAGCAGAAGGTTCGTCAGTTGACGTTATTCCACCTGCGCAAACGATTAAGATGGCCGTTATTGTTATAGCAACAGTACCAATGCTTATTGCGTACCCATTTGTTCAAAAATATTTTGTCAAAGGGGCATTAGTAGGCTCTGTAAAGGGGTGACGTTACTGAAAAAAAGGAGCCTTTAAAAAAACGATATTCTAGTAACTTATAACCTCATACATTTAAAAGCGTGCCATTTCTCATCCAGCTTGCCCTTACCGTTTAAGAGGGTATCTTAGAAATACCGGATGTGCTCTGCGGTTCATAAAAAGCGTGCAAGATTAAGCTCTTTCTTGCACGCTTTTTAATTAATGATTATATTGTTTCCGATAATCTCCTGGGGTCATGCCGACTTTTTTCTTAAAAAAGCGGATGAAGTTTTGAGAATTTCGATATTGGAGTTTTTCGGCAATCTCCTTAATCGGTATATTTGTTTCTTCGAGCAAGGATTTAGCTTTTTGCAGTCGGAATCCCATTAGATAGTCAACAAAGTTTTCTCCATATTCCTTCTTGAATACGCTGCTTAAGTAATTCGGATTATAATGAAGACGGTCAGCAATAATGTCTAAAGAAATTTCCTGGTCATACTCTGTCTGAATGATTTGAACAATTTTATCAGATAAAGACCGAAACTCCTTATCTGTTTTATCCTGTGTGCTGATAATAATTGGCGTAATAAGATGCTCAATTAGCATTTGTTTAATTCGAGCAGGATAATAGGCATTAATCGCTTCATAATAAAGTGGCTTTATACTATCAAAAATCTTCGCCTCTGCACCTAACAGCTGCCCAAGTTGAATAATCTCATTAATTAACCGAATAAGTGTCACCTCTAAGCTGACTGGATTTTTATTCATCCGGAAGATTTCGTTAATTAACGTATCTACTGTCTCCTGCACTTCCTCCTCATTACCTGAGCGAATCGTATTTAAAAGTTCATTTTGTAATTCTACAGGATATTTAGAAATAGAAGCATCATTCAAGAGAGGAGCAATATCATCATAAAAAATGATGGACTCTGGTCCTACATTTACACGATAATGCAGCGCTTCTTTTGCTAAATCAACTGCCTTTTTGCTACTAATTAATGTTTGATAAACAGGACTTATCCCTATGCTGATAGTAATATTTAAATATTCCTTTGCCGCAGATTGTATTTCCTCATAATACTTCATAATTCTTCGACTGGAATCATGATCATTTACATCGGTTATAAATATGGTTGCTTGCATCTCATCATTTAATACAATAGGTATCAATCTTTCCTTAGCAGGGACTATTTCTTCGACAATATTATTTAAAGCCAATAAGTATAAATCTTTCTCAACAATTTTTTGGCTATCCATATTGTCAATTTGTATTAATCCTGTGTAAAAATGATGCCTATCATTAAAGAAATAGCCAAATTGTTTTAACCTGTGCTTTGCTTCATTTGTTGTTATTCTATTTCTAAATAAGCTTAAGACAAACAGCGTCTCAAGTTGTGGTTTTTGCATGGTTAAGCTAGCCATTAATGTTTCATTCTGACCAATAATCTTATCAACAGAATCAGCAACAAGGGAAAGTTCATTCTTCTGCCCACTTAGATGATCTATTGCTAATTTCTCCTGTAATTTGCGGATAGGTCTTGAAAAAGAATTTGCTAACATATAGGAAATGATACCGACCAAAATAATCAATAAGGTCGAGACAATTAGTAAACCAATCCTTGTATTATTAATCATATTAGAGATTTCTTTTGGATTAATCTGTACAACATAAATCCAGCGATTATAGTCTGACTGAGCATACACAAACTTTTTACCATCTGTGTCTACTATTTTGATATTCTCCCCCTCATTTATCATTTTCTCATAATTCTCGTGAGACAATATCCTTTCCTTTTTTCTACTTGAATATAATAATTCATTTTTACTATTATAAATTTCTACTAAACTATCTTGTTCATTATCAACAATCTCATCAATGCTGCTTCTTGGAATATTAGATATCCCTAAAGCAAATTTATCCCGCTGATAAACAGGCAAGGTCATAATCATCTCAATTCCAATACTTGTAGGTCTCCAAAATAAGCTTTGCGTCGCCTCTTCCACATACTTTTCCTTATACCCAGCTATTTCCTCTTCCGATAATTTCTTTAAAGAGCCGTCAATTATTCCCCAATTTTCTGCTAAGCTGATCAGATTATGTTGACTTCCTTCTATCCCCATCATTTCTATATAACTGATTTCTTTTTTTATATCACGATATGTATCAAAGTCTTTTCCTGATAACGGCTTCTTAAAAATCGTCTCAAAGGTTGCAGTAGAACTATATGCCGTATATCCATATTCAATCGTTCGCACCTTTTGCTCTACATTATTGAGAATTTGTTTTGTATAATTTTGTTTATCTTTCAGAAATTCCTCTTCAACGGAGTGATAGGTAGAGTTATAGATAAATACACTAAAGCCAACTACAATACTAATCCCTAAAAGGAAAAAGGGAAAAAATAACTTGTAAAACAACCTTAATTTCTTCAAATCCTCTCACTCCTTATTTCCTCTTACCTCACCATCATTGTAAGCGTTATCATATTATTCAATCATTTAATACGGAAAATAATCATTTTCTTATCTAGTATCAAATGATTATTTTCTATATTCTGGATTAGATTATACATATAATAGCATATCTAGTCTATCTTTTGCGAGTGGATTTTTTCACGTGTGCAGCAAATGTCCGATTGACAAAAAGCCTGAAGAATTATAAAATGTGAACGTTAACATTATTATCAGGAGGAACTATGGTTACCATTAAGGATATCGCAAAGCTTGCAGGCGTTTCGCACACCACTGTGTCAAGAGCGCTGAATGATAGTCCCCTTATTAAACCTGCGACAAAAGACAAAATTAAGAAAATCGCAACAGAATTACATTATGTACCAAACTTTAATGCTAAAAGTCTCGTAAACCAGAAATCTTACACAATTGGCGTTTTTTTCTCTAGTATCAGCCATGGTACCAGTTCAAGTTTTCTTGTCGATGTCATAAAAGGTGTAAATTCTGTGCTAGATGAAAACTACAGTATCGCAGTAAATGGAATTGATACTCTAGTCCATTTTGACAAAATCATTTCCAAACGATTTGACGGGATTATCGTCCTAAGTCAAAGTGACACAGACAATGCATTTATTTACTATATACAACAAACTGGCATACCGTTGGTCGTGCTAAATCGCAGACTAGATGATCCTTCTATTCCAAATGTTTCAGCAAACGATCAACAGGGTGTAGAACAAGCCATCGATGAAGCAATTAGCCTTGGTCATAAGGACTTAGCGTACATCAATGGAAAAAGCTCTTTCCGTTCCTCTGCTGAAAGAAAACAAGGATTTATCAATAGCTTGTCGAAGCATCAGCTTCCCATACAGCCTGAATTTATGGTCAATGGGGATTATAGTATGGAAAGCGGCTTTGAAAAAATGAAGCAATTGCTAGACCTGCCGACGCCGCCTAGTCTTGTATTTTGCGCAAACGATGATATGGCAATCGGTGCATTAAAGGCTTGTTTTTTGAAAGAGAGGAAAGTGCCCCATGATATCTCAATCATTGGATTTGATGATACAGCTTTTGCGCAATACTCTACCCCAGCCCTAACCACTATTCATAAGCCTATTGATAAAATCAGCGAAATTGGCATGCAAATGCTTATTGCGTTAATGAATAGCGACACTTTAGAGGAGACACAAATCTTAGTAGACACATTTTTAGTTAAAAGAGAATCGCTTAGTTATCCAACAAAACAGTCATAACTGTTTTGTTTTATCATAAAATGTTAACGTGTGCAAAAAAGGAGGAACTATAGTGGAAAAGCTTTCAAAGCAATTAAAACCTAATTTGTCTATTTTTCCAGAAAAAGTCATTCAATTTGGCTCAGGCAATTTCATGAGAGGATTTCTTAATTGGCAACTACAACAAATGAATAACCAGCATTTATTCAACGGTAGTGCTGTGTTAGTGAAGCCGACCAAGCATGTTTCTAAACCAACCTTAGAAGAACAAGATTATCTTTATACAGTCGTGCTTGAGGGGTTCTATCAAGGTCAAATGGTTCAGACGAGTGAAATTATTACAACTGCTAATCGATTAATTAATCCTTATGAAGACTGGGAAAATTATTTACAATTGGCAGAACAAGAAGAATTGACCTTTATTATTTCTAATACTACAGAAGCTGGAATACAATTTGATGAAAGGGATTGTTCTATCGATCAACCTTCAACTAGTTTTCCTGGAAAACTTACTGCCCTACTATTCAAGCGCTTTCAACTAAAAAAACCAGGATTTACGATTATTCCTTGTGAGTTAATCGATCGTAACGGTGATCAACTTAAAGAAATTGTCTTACAATATGCAAGTCTATGGAATTTAGAAGAGGAATTTATTAGCTGGATTCATGCTGAAAATATATTCTGCTGCAGCTTAGTAGATCGCATTGTTCCAGGTTATCCACGTGATACAGCAAATCTGCTTAATGAGGAACATGGCTATATTGATAACTTAATGGTTAAAGCAGAGCCTTATTTATTATGGGTCATTGAAGGTCCACAAGAATTAAAAGAATCATTTCCACTCGAAAGGGCGGGATTGAATGTACTGGTAACCGATGATATGACCCCATATCGAGAACGAAAGGTTCACTTATTAAATGGTCCACATACAGCGATGGTCCCACTTGGATTACTTGCTGGTCTTGAAACTGTGGAAGATGTGATGAAAGATGCAGATTTTGCGGTCTTTATTAATCAATTAATGCAGCAAGAAATTATACCATTATTACCTCTCCCTTTAGATGACTTAAAGGCATATGCAAACTCTATAATCGAACGCTTTAAAAATCCCTTTATCCGCCATGAATTATCATCCATTGCTTTAAACAGTGTTTCTAAATATAAAGCACGCTTATTACCGCTGCTAATTAAATACCAAGAAAAACAGCAGCAATTGCCTCCATACATGACTGCTTCTCTTGCTGCTTTATTTCTAACCTACAGGGGAACACAATATAAACCAAAAGATAGCGATGAAGTCCTTGAAGCCTTTTCAAACGCATGGGAAAATCCCGAAACTATCGCTTTTACTATTTTGAATGACAAAAATTTATGGGATACTGACTTAACCTCTATTCCTAACCTTGTGGAAGAAGTAACTGCATATATCCATATGCTTAGAAAAGACGGTGCTCGAGCTGTATTACAAAAGCTAAATAATGAAAAGCAGCCTCCTTCCCTATTAAAATTAAATGAGCGAGACAATGTCGCGGTTGCCCTAAGACCAATTAACGCAGCGGAAACAGTCTATCTTGATGGCATCTCGATCACAGCTAAAGCTGATATTCCCCAAGGCCATAAAATAGCCTTAACTGATATTCAAAAATCTAGCAATGTGATCAAATATGGCTATCCTATCGGACATACGCTGACGGAGATTACGCGGGGGGATTGGCTTAATACGCATAATGTAAAAACAAATTTAGATGGAGAACTTGAATATACGTATGAGCAAGATATCCATCAAGTAAAATACCCTAAAAAGGAGCTTACCTTCCAAGGATACAGACGGGCAAATGGAAAAGTAGGAATTCGCAATGACTTATATATTGTTCCGACCGTGGGTTGTGTAAACGGAACAGCAGAATATATGCTGAAAGAATTTGAAGCTCTCCATCCTGGCTTAGGTACATTCGATAATATTACCATTTTGAAGCATCCCTACGGCTGCTCCCAATTAGGAGAAGACCATGAAAATACTCGCAGTATATTAATAGATGCTGTGAATCATCCGAATGCTGGCGGAGTACTTGTTTTTGGATTGGGCTGTGAAAATAACGTTGTTGCTGAATTTAGAGAGTTACTAGGAGATTATGATGCAAATAGAGTTAAATTCTTAGTTGCACAGGAGGTAGGCAACGAAATAGAAGCAGGCTTAGAACTATTAGAAGAAATATATGAAGCTGCTAGAAATGATCATAGGGAACCTATTCCGATTGCTGAGCTAAATGTTGGTCTAAAATGTGGCGGTTCCGACGGTTTCTCTGGAATTACGGCTAATCCGCTATTAGGAGCATTTTCAGACTTCTTAATTTCCCAGGGCGGCAGCACTATTCTAACAGAAGTCCCCGAAATGTTTGGAGCAGAACAAATGCTCATGGCTAGAGCAGAAGATGAAAAGGTTTTCGAAGATATCGTCCATTTAATCAATGATTTTAAACACTACTTTCATTCTTATGGGGAGCCTGTTTATGAAAATCCTTCCCCAGGAAATAAGGCGGGAGGGATTACCACTCTAGAAGATAAATCATTAGGCTGTACACAAAAGGCTGGAACAGCACCGGTTGTGGATGTACTGCAGTATGGAGAGAAAATCTCCAAAAAAGGGCTAAGCCTATTGCAAGCACCAGGCAATGATCTAGTAGCTTCTTCTGCGCTTGCCGCTGCTGATTGTCATTTAGTTTTATTTACAACTGGCCGAGGAACGCCTTTTGGCAGTTTTGTTCCAACTGTAAAAGTAGCAACCAATTCTACTATTTATGAACATAAAAAGCATTGGATGGACTTTAATGCCGGTCCTTTACTAGAGCGACCAATGAATGAAGTATTAGAGGAATTTATTGGAAAAGTAATAGCGGTCGCAAGTGGAGAAAAAACACGCAACGAAGCAAATGGCGTTCGCGAAATCGCTATTTTTAAAACAGGAGTTACTTTATAACAGATTGATTGGTTTATGAAAAGCGTTTGGCTAAGGTGGAGAAGATTGATAGAAACATAGTGTTAACCTGTAGTGCATTCATTGAAAGCAGTGATGCTAACGCTCTCTCTGTTACCTTTTTTGATCTTACGTTGAGTTTTCGAGCACTGAGACAATAAAAGCAATATTAAACAAAAATTATAAAAATAACGAAAGAGGGATTCTAATGTTTCTAAATGACCAATTTCTATTAAAAAATGATATCGCGCAAAAACTATTTCACGACCATGCAAAGCAGATGCCTATTATCGACTATCATTGTCACTTAGATCCGAAAGAAATTTATGAGAATAAAAATTTTAAAAACCTTACGGAAGCCTGGTTAGCTGGTGATCACTATAAATGGCGATTAATGCGCGCAAACGGAATTCCAGAGACTCATATTACTGGCGATGCCTCTGATTATGACAAATTTTTAGCATGGGCGCGTACAGTCCCTAAAACAATTGGTAATCCCCTATATACATGGACCCATTTAGAGCTAAAACGTTTCTTTGGTATAGATTTATTACTGAATGAGGAGAATGCCCCTCTTATTTGGGATTTAGCCAATGAGAAATTGGCTACCGCTGACTTTAAGCGTCGCAATATAATTATCCATTCAAATGTTAAAGTAGTTTGTACGACCGATGACCCGACTGATGATTTGCATTACCATGAACGCTTAAAGAATGAAGAACGACATTTTCAAGTACTTCCCTCTTTCCGTCCCGATAAAGCATTAAATATTGACCAAGATGGATTTATCGAATGGGTAGAAAAGCTAAGTATACAATCACATGTTACGATCAATTCCTATCAAGGATTAATAGAGGCACTTAAAGTACGTGTAGATTATTTCCACCAAATGGGTGGAAAATTATCGGATCATGCACTGGATATCTTAACCTATGAAGAAGCAGATGAGAAAACACTGGAATCGATTTTTCAAAAAAGACTTAAAAATGAAGCATTATCCCCATATGAAATCAGTGCATATCGTACAGAAACCTTAACTCGCTTAATCTGTTTTTATCATGAGCATAATTGGACAATGCAGCTTCATATCCATGCATATCGCAATACAAATTCAGCAATATTTGACCAATTAGGCCCTGATACTGGATATGATGGGATGAATGATCTCCCTCTTACCATACCTTTGCAGCGTCTGTTAGATCGTGCAGAAAAAGAGGGGAAATTACCGAAAACCATTCTTTATTCCCTTAACCCTAATGACTTCTTTGTTTTAGCTACTTTAATGGGGTCTTTTCAAAAACACACGCCTGGAAAGCTTCAGCTAGGTTCAGGATGGTGGTATAACGATACAAGAGCTGGGATGCGCCATCAATTAACAGTTCTTAGTGACACTGGTCTCCTTTCCACCTTTGTCGGAATGCTAACAGACTCACGAAGCTTTCTCTCGTACACAAGGCATGAATATTTCCGCCGAGTGCTCTGTGAATTTATCGGGGAAATTGTCGAACGAGGCGAAGCACCGGAGGACGAGGACTTGCTTGGAAGCTTAGTTAAGGACATTAGCTACCATAATGCTAAACAATATTTCGGATTTGAGCGTTCATATGTTGAAAATCATCAAGGATAACTATAACCAAATTTCCAAAGAAAATCAGCATATGACATTACATCTCTCCCTTTTAGATAATAAAAAGAGACCCTTCATTCTCGTTTGTCCAGGTGGAGGGTACCACCATTTATCAGAAAAAGAGGCGCAGCCAATTGTAAAATGGCTTCATTCGATTGGTTATCATGCTGGAATTCTCCATTATCCTGTTGGAACAATCAATCATGCAAGCATTATAAAGGAACTAGAAGAAGTATTTAGCCAACTACGAAACAATGCCAAGGATTGGAATTTATTAGAAAATAAAATAGGTGTGCTTGGCTTTTCTGCTGGTGGACATCTAGCCAGTCTTGCTTGCACCAAAATAAACAATCGTGCGAATGCGCTAGTCTTATGCTATCCAGTTATTACCTTCACGGAGCCTTATGGGCATTCTGGAAGCCGAGAGCATTTTTTAGGAAAAAATCCGCCTAACCATTTAGTAGAAGCTTATTCGATTGAACATTTGGTCGATGAAAATATGCCGCCCACCTTTATATGGCACACTGCTGATGATCAATCAGTCCCTGTTCAAAATACCATCATGTTAGCGGAAAGCTTAGCCAAATTTAACATTCCTTTTGAATATCATATTTTTCCTTCTGGAAAACATGGGCTGGCATTAGCAGAGGAATCTCCCTATGTCCATCGCTGGTTGAGCTTAGCAGAAGCTTGGTTAAAAACTACTTTGTCATAATAATCATTTCATTAAACTGCATATGGGAGGGAGAATAATGCCAGACAAGATAACTATATTTATAGCAGGTGATTCTACTGCCGCAGAAAAAACACCAGATAAGCGTCCAGAAACTGGTTGGGGAGAAAAACTTTCCACCTTTTTCACAGACCAAATTGTTATTGATAATAGAGCCGTCAATGGTAGAAGCACAAAATCTTTTATAAACGAAGGACGACTATCTGCCATTGAGGAGGCAATTCATCCTGGGGATTATCTCTTTATTCAATTTGGACACAACGACCAAAAAGATGACCCAGCTCGCGGTACAGATCCATACGGAGACTATCAAACAAACTTGCATACATTTATTCATACCGCCAATAAGCATAATGCACACCCAGTATTACTTACTTCCGTTTCTCGAAGGCATTTTAGAAATCAGCTTATTGATCATATGTCTCTTGGTGAATACCCACAAGCTATGAGGGAACTCGCCAAAACCTCCAAAGTAGCACTTCTAGATATTCATAAAAAATCAATAGACTTTTTTCAATCCCTAGGCCCAGACTTATCCAGGAACTTTTTTCTCCATCTTGAAGCCAATGAATCTAGCAATTATCCAATTGGAGTAAAAGATGATACTCATTTCAATAATCAAGGTGCTGAAGCGGTCGCCAAGCTGATATGTAATGCAATAAAAGAAAGTGACCTACCTTTAAAAAGATTCTTAAAATACTAGTTCAAGAGGGAACCTCATGTTAACACCATTAAATAAAAAGCAGATGATCCCTATCTAAACGGGGATCCTGCTTGCTTTAACTGATTTCCTCCTCCGTTTTGGCTGATTCCCCTTTCGCTTTGGCTGATTTCCTCTCCGCTTTGGCTGATTCCCCCTCCGCTTTGGCTGATTCTCCCTTCGCTTTGGCTGATTTCCTCTCCGCTTTGGCTGATTCTCCCTTCGCTTTGGCTGATTTCCTCTCCGCTTTGGGTGATTCTCCCTTCGCTTTGGCTGATTCCCCCTTCACTTTGGCTGATTCCCCCTCCTCTTTGGCTGATTCCCTCTCCGCTTTGGCTGATTCTCCCTTCGCTTTGGCTGATTCCCTCCCCACTTTGGCTGATTTCCTCTCCGCTTTGGCTGATTCTCCCTTCGCTTTGGCTGATTTCCTCCTCGCTTTGGCTGATTCCCTCTCCGCTTTGGCTGATTCTCCCTTCGCTTTGGCTGATTTCCTCCTCACTTTGGCTGATTTCCTCTCCGCTTTGGCTGATTCTCCCTTCGCTTTGGCTGATTTCCTCTCCGCTTTGGCTGATTCTCCCTTCGCTTTGGCTGATTCCCCCTCCGCTTTGGCTGATTCCCTCCCCGCTTTGGCTGATTTCCTCTCCTCTTTGGCTGATTCCCTCTCCGCTTTGGCTGATTCCCTCTCCGCTTTGGCTGATTCCCTCCTCGCTTTGGCTGATTTCCTCTCCTCTTTGGCCGATTCCCCCTTCGCTTTGGCTGATTTCCTCCTCACTTTGGCTGTTTCCTCTCCGCTTTGGCTGATTCCCCCTTCACTTTGGCTGATTCCCCCTCCTCTTTGGCTGATTCCCCCTCCGCTTTGGCTGATTCCCTCCCCGCTTTGGCTGATTTCCTCTCCTCTTTGGCTGATTTCTCTTCTAATTTGTAAAGATATTACCTCCCTTTCACTAGTTTCTAACTAATCTATTCCTCCCACCGAAAATCTTTCCAAATTTCACTTCTTTCTTATAGAAATAGGCTTAAAATAAATGCCCTCCCTAAAAAGAGCGGCCCTCACACATTATTGTTATTCTTTTATTTGAGCATCGGAACTATATAAAAATGCAAGATAATAACTCTAGTGAAAAAAAATTCACCTGTACGTAAAGATGTTTTCAAAAATTTTTATCGGGGTAATGTATTGGTAAGCCTATCCCTTACATAGCCAAAACAATATACGTTTTATAAAAGAATAATGAAAAATTTTTATCCCTCTTACTATGCAAGTAAAATAATTGCCTTTCGCCGTACAAGATTTCTAATTTTAATAGGGATAGAACGACCAGCTAGCAAAGGAGATGAACTTCGATTTACCTTTCAAATACAACGATAATAATGAACACTATAAAAAAGCATTATTATAAGAGGAGGAGAAAGTAAATACTATGAGTGACCAATTAAACCCTGACAGTAGGAACACCAACACAAATAAGAAAAATAATTTAAAAATCATTGCCATTATCTCTACATTTGGTGGTCTTCTTTTTGGATTTGATACTGGTGTTATTAATGGGGCCTTACCCTATATGGCTCGTCCAGATCAGCTAAACCTCAATGCAGTAACTGAAGGTCTTGTTACTAGCTCGCTCTTATTTGGAGCGGCATTCGGAGCGATGTTCAGTGGGAAACTCGCGGATAGCTATGGACGAAGAAAAGTTATTTTATATTTAGCTGCTATTTTTCTGATTACAACACTAGGATGTACTTTCGCACCGAATGTCCCCATCATGATTACTTTCCGCTTCTTACTCGGTATCGCTGTCGGAGGAGCATCAGTTGCTGTCCCTACCTTCTTAGCAGAAATGTCTCCTGCCGAACAACGTGGTCAAATGGTAACCCAAAATGAACTAATGATCGTTAGTGGTCAATTACTTGCTTACATTACAAATGCTATTATTGGAAATACAATGGATGGGGCAGGAAACTCTTGGAGATATATGCTTGTCATTGCCACCTTACCTGCTATTGTCTTATGGATAGGAATGCTTGTTGTACCTGAAAGCCCAAGATGGTATGCATCAAAGGGCAGATTCAAAGATGCTTTTCGTGTATTATTGCATATTAGAAAAGAAAAACGAGCAAAAGCAGAGCTACAGCAAATAAAAAAAGCAGTGGAAACAGAAGCACATGTGGAACAAGTTGGCTTTAAAGATTTAGCTGTTCCTTGGGTTAGAAGAATTGTCTTTCTTGGTATTGGGATTGCCATCGTTCAACAAATCACGGGGGTAAATACCATCATGTTTTATGGAACACAAATACTAGAAAGCACTGGATTCTCTACCGAGGTCGCTCTCATTGCCAATATCGCCAATGGAGTAATTTCTGTATTGGCTACTTTCCTCGGAATTTGGCTGTTGGGACGTGTAGGAAGAAAACCAATGTTAATTATCGGACTAATCGGTACTACAACTACCTTACTACTAATAGGGATTTTCTCCTTCACTTTAAACGGAACAACTATTCTACCGTTTGCTGTACTTAGTATGACGGTTACTTTCTTAGCATTTCAACAAGGGGCCATCTCCCCAGTAACTTGGCTTATGTTAGCAGAAATATTCCCATTAAAACTTCGAGGATTAGGAATGGGTGTTTCCGTATTTTGCTTATGGATAACAAACTTTATAATTGGTTTAGTTTTCCCGATTCTTCTCGATAAGATTGGCTTATCTAATTCATTCTTCCTTTTCGCCGTACTTGGAGTATTTGCCATAACATTTGTTAGCAAATTCTTACCAGAAACAAAAGGAAAAACATTAGAACAGCTCGAACAGTATTTCCGAAACTTTGATAAGAATTCCCGTGGTGTTCAGAAAACCACTATTGGAGAAAAACAACTCCATTCTTAAAAAAACGAATTGAAATATACAATTATTTCATGAAAGAGTTCCACTTAGAAAAGGAGGAGCTCTTTCTTATTTTTACACTTTGCATTTTTTCAAACATTTTATTTTACATTTGTATAAAAAAATAGATAATTTTATTTCATTTTATATAGTTTATTAAAAAACACTAATCATTTTTTCACTTTTTCACTTTTTCGCGTTGAAGCGTTAAAAATAATCATTGACGATTATCTAGTTATTACATATAATAAACTCCAAATTCAAGGAAAATGGGGAGTTTAAGGTGAAAGAGTTTTTCAGTAAATTATTAAATGGTATGAGTATCGGAATTGTTGTCTCGTTAATCCCAAATGCATTGCTTGGTGAAATCTTAAAGCTCTTTATTCCTTTCTTTCCTCCGCTTCAGCACGTATTAGATATTACTGCATTTATTATGAGTTTATTGCCCGTGCTTATTGGTGTAATGGTAGGAATATCCTTTAAGCTATCCTCTATACAGACAGCTAGTATCGGTATTGCTGCAATGGTTGGTAGTGGTGTTGTGCAAAAAACAGCGGAAGGGTTATTTACGTTAAATGGTATAGGGGTTGTTTTGAACACAGGTATAACCGCAGCGCTTGCGGTATTATTTGTCCGTTTTATCGGTGACCGCTTGAAGGCCTATTCTATTCTTCTATTACCAACATTATGTATATTAATCCCAGGAATGGCTGGGTACTTATTATTACCATATATGAAATCTAGTACTGGATTAATTGGCATCGCAATCGAAAATGTTACAAACTTACAGCCAATTCTCATGGGTATCATTATCGCTGTCTTGTTCTGTTTAATTATTCTTTCGCCTATCTCAACAGTAGGTGTAGCAACCGTTATATCTCTGTCAGGAGTTGGCTCAGGAGCAGCAAACCTTGGCATTGTGGCAGCAGGTATTGGACTGGCTATTGCAAGCTATAAAGCAAACTCTTTAGGTACTGCGTTAGCACATGTTTTGGGATCCCCTAAAATACAAATGGGTAATTTCTTTATGAAACCTAAGATTGTTATTCCAATGATTATTACCGCTGCTGTGTTGGGTGGATTGGCTGGCTATTTAAATATACAGGGAACTCCTTATAGTGCTGGTTTTGGATTATCGGGATTAGTCGGACCTATGAATTTTATGCGCTTAGCTGATGGCGGTTGGACTAGTAAAAACATTACGATTATGGTTTCTACCTTTTTAATTATTCCATTTCTTTTAAATGTATTCCTACTGTATATTTTTTCAAAAAAATTAAAAATGATTAAATCAGACGATTATAAATTAAACTTTGATTAAATTTTAGTCAGAAAAAGTAGAGGATACCAGTCTTTAAAGCCTGGTATCCTCTACTTTTTTTCTCTACTTTGCTATAGCGATAATGCCCTCTTCATCATCTAACACTAATTTCAACCCCATATATGGGTCCATATTTAAATATTCATCTAACCACAATCTGAGTGCTTCAATCATATTTTGAGTGATAAGGACTTGTTTTCGATCATGTACATATGCTTCTGCTGAAAAGCCATAATCATCATCATACATTAGCTCTACTTCTACTTCCTCTGGTCGCACTTGTTTTTTTCGTGCTACATAGACGCAGATTGCATTGATAATATCCTGTTCTGGAATGATTAATTTCTCCAATTATTTGCTTCCTCTCTTTTTTTGTTTCGATAGAAAGTAAATATCCTTTTAATTAAATTGAATACTAATACAATCGCAAGAACATTAATGAAAAGCCCTAATATAGACCCAAATGCTCCCATATTAGCGAAAAGGCTGCCAAACAACAGACCGGCAAGTCCTCCAACCATTAACCCTCTCATTAAGCCTCCGCCTGAGAAGAAGCCACCAGATTTTTTCGCTGTCGTTGATTGATTAGATTTTGACGTATCATTTGTATTATTTTTCTTTTGGAAAAATGAATTTGTATTACTATTATTGTTGTTATTGAAGCTTCGTTTCCCAGATTTATAAGACTTTGCTTCTACTGTTGTTACAGAGTCTTGAAATACTATACTTACTGGAGATAAAACTAAACCTAACGTGAGAATTGCTGATAAAATTTTCTTCATGTTTTTCTATTCCTCCTAAAAAATTGTTTTGAAATTGACATACTAATTTATAGACTTTATCATTCTCCTTGCTTCCTTAGTATTTGCAAGAAAAATAAAAAGCCCTTCCATTGATTTGGTAAAGGCTTCTAAATTTCTATCTATTTATCCCTTTACCAAGAACGGCAAAGGTCTCGCAAACAACATCTCGTTGCCAGTTAAGCCGGCGATTTAATCGCGTATTGACGACGTAACTGTAAGCTACTCCCCTTTGGAGTATACAATTTTTAAATATATATACATTTTAATATAAACAACTTGTCTAGTCAACTTATATGGTGTAAGCCTCTTCACCCATGTTTCCTGAGATTCCGCTAACTACTAAAAATTAAACCTCCTATTTTTTGTAAATCAATGTATAGGATTAACTTATTTTCACACCCTATATATATAATTCCAAAATTAGTAAGTAGGTATGTAAATGAGCGCAACATTAACCTTTCCAAAAGCAAAATATAGCACAGCAGGTATCACCTATTTAATGTATCAAAAGCCAAGTATTGTTGCTTGGTGGTCTGCTGTTTTCCCTGGATTTGGACATTATCTTCTTAATCAGTATGCCCGTGCAACATTGCTGACTGTTTTAGAAGTAATTATTAATACAGGTGCTAATATTAATGAAGCGATGGTTTACTCTTTTTGTGGAGAAATAGAATTAGCAAGATCCGTTATTCATTTAGATTGGATGATTGGATATATTGTGATCTATTTAATAACAATAGGCGATAGTTACCGCTCTGCTGTACAGTTAAATAAGTATATTGAATTATCCACACCTGATTTAGCCAGCGTAGAGATATTCCCATTTGAAATACAATATTTACAAAATAAGAGCCCTCTTTTAGGTGTCTTCTACTCACTTTTCTTTCCTGGATTGGGCCAATTGTACAATCACCGAATATTTTTAGGATTTTATGCAATATTCTGGTGGTGGATATATATTTTATTATCACATGCACATAAAGCTATAATTCTGACCATTACTGGTGATTTTGCTTATTCTACTGCTATATTACACCCACATTGGCTACTTTTTATGCCTTCCGTATTAGGTGGAGCCGTTTATCATTCCTATATAACCTGCGTCCAACATAATATTCTTGCAAAAGAATCACAGCAAAAACGCTTAACAGACAGATATGTCGGTTCCAAATTTAGCATAAGAGGTGTAAAGGGATGATTATTGTCGGAACTTTCCAGCCATCTATTGAAATTGAACGTGCACTTTCTGAAATGGAAGCACTAGGTGTTCCACCAGAAGAAATGATGGTCCTATATATGAATGAGTTCCCTCCTATTAGTAGGAAAAAAAAGGCTTCTGCCGATATCCATGTTTCTTCTTTTGAAATTGGTATTGCTTTTGCTACAGGTATGGCTGTCATTGGTGCTAGTATTGGCTTTAAATTAATTTTAGGACCTATTTTTAGTGGTCTTCTCGCTGCTATTATCGGTTTTTTTTGTGGTTATTCTCTGTATTATCTTTTCCATCGGAAGAAAAAGAACAAGCTGTCTCAAAGCTTGCCTGAAATCATTGTGCTTATTCAAAGCACAAAAGAAGTTGCTCCATTAATTAAGGAGATTTTATGGAAACATAAAGCACTAAGCGTTGGAATGAGAAAAAGATTATAAAAAGAAACGAAATAATAACAAAAGCCAAAAATCTAATTAGTAAGGTTTTCAGCTTTTGTTGCTATTCGTTTTTTTGGTGAACATCTTTTTTAAACGAATTGACCAAAATATTTTAGAAAATTTAGATATTTTATCCATACAAAATGCAAAAGAACATGTTAATATATTGGCATGGTATGTTGATGTAAGGAATCCTTACATCAATTGTGAAAGGGGGAAGGAATGTAAAATGAGCTTAGATGACTTAAATAAACGTGTACAAACAGATCTAGCTTATCTTAATTACGGAGAAGAAAACTGGGTTCGTCCAAAAATTCACGCAGAGGGACATGTTTTCGATGTAGTCATCGTTGGGGGTGGACAATCTGGCCTAGGGATTGCATTTGGTCTTTTACGCGAAAGAGTATCGAACATTCTTGTTATCGATGAGAATAAAGAAGGATGGGAAGGACCATGGGAAACTTATGCTCGTATGGTCACCTTACGTACTCCTAAACATTTAACTTCCATCGATCTTGGTATCCCTTCACTAACCTTTCGATCCTGGTGGGAGGCACAATTTGGTAGAGAAGGATGGGAAAAAATCGACAAAATCCCTCGTCGGGAATGGATGAATTACCTGAGATGGTATCGTAACATTCTGCAATTACCTGTTCAAAATGAAGTTAAATTGACTTTAATTGAACCATTAGAAAAAGGGATACACCGACTCCATATTAAAAGAAAGGGGACTATTTCATCTTCTTTACTCGCTCGAAAGATAATTCTAGCAACCGGCATCCAAGGTGGAGGGGAATGGCATGTCCCAGCCATGATATCCGACAATCTACCTTCTTCTTTATATACTCATACTTCTTCATCCATCGACTTCTCTTCCTTAAAAGGAAAAAAGATTGCCATTTTAGGTGGAGGTGCATCTGCATTTGACAATGCCAACTTCGCTTTATCACAGGGGGTAGCCCAAGCACATGTATATGTTCGCCGTCATAAAATGCAACGCATTAATCCGATTAGGCAAATGGAAGCATCTGGAATGATTGAACATTTTCCTGCCTTAGCAGATGACGAAAAATATGCTGGCATGGCCCATTTTTTCCAGCATAACCAACCACCAACAAATGATACTTTTAATCGAGCGTCTTCCTGGCCTGGTTTCCATTTGCATCTCGGTTCTCCCTGGCTGAAAGTAGCCCAAAAAGGAGAGCAAGCAGAAGTAACTACACCAAAGGGAAGGTTTTTATTTGATTACTTAATCATTAGCACAGGTTTATTAACAGATCCCAAACTGCGGCCAGAACTACGTTTAATCGAAAAGCATATAGCCCGTTGGAAAGATCGCTATAAAGCCCCGGAGGCAATAGCATCTCCTATGCTTGATGCACATCCTTATTTAAGCTATGGCTTTTCTTTCATTAGCCGTGACACAGAAGGAGAAGCATTGCTTCACGGTATATACTCGTTTAATTATGCTGCCCTTATTAGCTGTGGTTTATCTGCTTCTGCATTATCTGGCATGAGATATGGCATTCCCCGTATTATTAAAGCCGTTACGGATGAACTATTTCTCGATGATAGAGACATGAATTTAAAAGATTTTTTTGAATACGATACAGAAGAATTCACTGGAGAATGGCCTGTGAACCAAAAGGATCCCTCCAAAGTTATTTAATAACAAGCTAAGACTCTTTTATGCAGTCTTAGCTTGTTTATTTTGCCGTGTTTTAAATACAGGATGCTGGGTATTAATTAAAAATAACGATTATAACTGATACATACTATCATTTAGGGGGTATTGAAATGGAAAATAAAAAAATAGACCAGTTAAAAAAATACACCATTGATAATGAACAAAATGCGGGGTTAACAACCAATCAAGGCTTAAAAATGGCAGAAGATGAATTCTCTTTAAAGGCAGGATTAAGAGGTCCCACTTTAATGGAGGACTTTCACTTTCGAGAAAAAATGACTCACTTTGACCATGAACGAATTCCTGAGCGCATTGTTCACGCCCGAGGAGTTGGTGCACACGGTGTATTTCAATTATATGAATCCCTTGAAGCCTACACGAAAGCTGACTTCTTAAATGATACAAATAAAACTACACCTGTATTTGTTCGTTTTTCTACTGTCCAAGGATCTAGAGGTTCTAGTGATACCGTTCGAGACGTACGAGGATTTGCTGTTAAATTCTATACAGATGAAGGGAATTATGATTTAGTTGGCAATAACATTCCCGTCTTCTTCATTCAAGACGCCATTAAATTTCCTGATTTTGTGCATGCTGTAAAACCTGAACCACATAATGAAATTCCACAAGGAGCAAGTGCACATGACACATTTTGGGACTTCATTGGTCAAAATCATGAATCAGCCCATATGGTGATGTGGGCAATGAGCGATCGTGCTATCCCGCGTAGCCTCCGCATGATGGAAGGTTTCGGAGTACATACCTTCCGCCTTATAAATAAAGAGGGGCAAGCTCATTTTGTTAAATTTCATTGGAAACCAAAGCTCGGCATTCATTCACAGGTTTGGGATGAAGCACAAAAGGCTGCTGGAAAAAATCCCGATTTCCACCGCCAAGACTTATACGAGGCGATCGATAAGGGCGACTATCCTGAATGGGAGCTCGGTTTGCAACTCATTCCTGAAGAAGACGAATTTGCCTTTGATTTCGATATATTAGATCCTACAAAAATATGGCCAGAAGAGGAGGTTCCTGTTAAAATCGTTGGAAAGCTAACCTTAAATCGAAATGTCGATAATTTCTTTGCGGAAACAGAACAAGTTGCTTTCCATCCTGGGCATGTTGTTCCAGGAATCGATTTTTCTAATGATCCATTATTACAAGGACGTCTATTCTCTTACACAGATACGCAATTGTCTAGACTTGGCGGACCTAATTTCCACCAAATTCCGATTAACCAACCAGTTTGTCCTTTTCACAATAACCAACGGGATGGTATGCATCAAATGACCATCCACCATGGAGAAACAAGCTATCATAAGAATGCCTTGAATAATAATCAGCCAGAACCAGTATCTGTTGAGCAAGGCGGTTATGAACACTACCAAGAAAAAGTAGATGGTAGAAAAGTTAGAGGCCGTAGTGAAAGTTTCCTTGATTTCTATTCACAAGCTAAACTTTTTTATAATAGCTTAGCACCATTTGAACAACAACATCTAAAAGATGCTTTTAGCTTTGAACTTGGAAAGTGTAAAACAGAAGCGGTGAAAAACAATGCAGTCGCTCTCCTTAATCGAATTGATCGCAGTATTGCGGAAGAAGTGGCCAAAAACATTGGAGCAGCATTACCTCAAGAAAACCTAGAAGTAAAGTCAGCTAAGAAATCTCCAGCCTTAAGCATGGCGAATACCATAAAGAAACCTGACACTCGTTGTGTAGCAATTCTTTTAAACGGCGAGCCGGACAACGCCCAATTACTTCAATGGGTTCAAACATTAGCAGCGAATAAAGTGAATTTCAGCATCGTGGATAAAAATCTGCGTACGATAGACGGAGAATTAAAAGTAACGGACATATACGATACTGCTGATGCGAGCCTATTTGATGCTGCACTACTTATTAGCACCAGTACGAAGCTGGAAACGAAAGCTATTGAATTTATCGAAATGACTTTTAATCATTATAAACCTTTAGGTATTTCCCTTAATAATTATGCGGTATTAGAAAAGAGCCGCATAACAATACATGAACCAGGTATATTCGATCTTGCTAAAAATACGATTAATGACTTTATTACAGGTATAGCGGAAGCTCGATTCTGGAATAGAACTATATAATAAAAAGCGACTGGGACAAAACAAAATTTTTAATAGATAAAGATGAACAATCTCTACTTTAGTGGTGAAACCAATTCATTCCATTTCACTCCGTTTTTAAAGATTATTTAATTTTTAAGCAAACTAAAATTACTAGGAAAAAAACGGAGCAGACTGAATACACATAGACTCGAGAAAGTCCAAACACCCGCAGGAACGAGGAGGCTTGGCGCTCGCCCCATGGAAAGCGAAGTGTATTCAGACTGCGGGTGATCACCCCAAACCTTCTTTCTTAAAGTTAATTAAACCGCGAACAATTATACCAATATTTATTAGTGTGTATGTATAATTGTTCGTGGTTATATTTGATTGAAGCACTTATGTCTCTCCCTCTTTTTTATTTCCCTCCATCTTTATATTTATAAGCTCTCCATGTTGCAAACCATCCTTTTATCCCGTAGACAAGTCCATAGATTATCTAACTTTTAGAAGAAAAAGGCTGTCTTATTTTTATAAAATAGAATCAATTCCACCGTTCAACTATTCATCTTTCTAAAGTATCGATAAATCCTTTCTAGCTTTTTCGCTTGTCCGGATGCTTCCATGTTTCCAAATTCAAAAAACTTTACTTTCTTCATTCCTACAAATTGAAATACGGCTTTTTTCATGAGATTTTTATGAACATTATGTAAAAGGAAGAATGGATACATTCTCGGTCCTTTCATCGTGGAGATACAAATGACCGACTTTCCTTTTAATAACCCCTTCGCTGTATATTTACCTGTATTCTTATAGGCAAAATGAGCTGAGAAAACTTGATCAAAGTATCCAAGTAACATAGCTGGCGGCCTCCCCCACCAAATTGGATAAATAAAGACCACTTTATCCGCCCATAATAACAGCTCTCTATATTTAGCAAAAACAGGATTTTTATGCATATGGCGTCTTTTATTCTTTTCATCAAAATATAAGATAGGATTAAAATTTTCTTCATATAAATCTAAAAGCTGTATATCTTTTATTAAGCCGTTTTCCTTGCATCCTTTTACTACATTTTTCAAAAAGGCGCCATTTAAGCTTTCCTTGTTTGGATGAGTAAAGACAATTAATACGTTCATAAAACCCCTCCCACATAGTTATCATTTGATAACTATACTACCATCTAACAAACTAGTTATCAATTGATAATTGTTATTTGATAACTTTTTATGCTATCTTACCTTTGAGGTGATTTTTTTGAACGAAGAGCAATTTTTTCAAAAAGTTATAACATTTACTGCTTCTGTTTACCAACTAAAGCATGCGTTAACCAATGATTTAAGACCAAATGATTTAACTCCCATTCAGTATAGTATTCTTGAATATGTTTCCATTAATCAGCCCGTTATCCTAAGTGAAATAAGCAACTGTCTGCAAATATCACTACCAAATACAAGCCGAGAATTAAAGAAATTAACAGAAAAAAATCTAATTAGGAAATTTACAAATGAAAAGGATCGCAGAAAACAATATATGTCGCTTTCAGATGAAGGAAAAAAGGTAATGAATCACGTTTTTGTTGAAATTGAAAATAAGTTAAAGAAACGAATAGACCACCTTTCTGCTGAAGAATTAGAGGAAATAAATACTGCGATGGCATTATTACAAGGCAAAGTGTTTTTTTAATAAATATACAGAGGTGAATAATCATGTACCAGCCCTCCTCCTTTTTACCACCTAAAAGAAGCTTAACGGTATATGGAAATAGTAAATTGTCGCTGGAACCAAATATTTGTAAAATAACGCTTGGTATTAATACAGAATCGAAAAATGTAACAACTGCACAGCAAGAAAATGCCCGTCTCCATCAACAGGTTATTACAGCTATTTTAGGTTTAGGCATTCCTTCCTCCAATATCCAAACAATAGACTATACTATTTTTCCGCAATATGACTTTGTGGAAAATCAACAAGTATTCAAAAATTATAGAGTAACCCATCTGCTAGCTATTCTTGTCGAAACCATTCAGCTTGCAGGTACGGTTATTGATACAGCCGTACAAAATGGCGCTAATCAAGTCATGAGTATTCACTTTGATGTCAGCAATCGTTCCGAACATTACGAACGAGCGCTTCAAGGAGCAATTAAAGATGCTTTGTCAAAGGCAAGAGCCATTGCTGAAACTCTGCGTATAACCATCGATCCTATCCCTGTAAAGGTTATAGAAATCCCATCTGGTTCTAGTATTCCTATGCCATTAGCAAAAATGTCATTTGCGGAGATTGGAGGAGTTTCTACTAATCTAGAACCAGGACAGCTAACCATTGATGCTACGGTTGAGGTCAAATTTTCTTACTAAACACATTTCTCTCCCTCCCACCTAGCTATGAGCTGTATTTCCCGTTATAAATCAGATCCTTACACTTGAAAATGCCTTCTATCTTCTGATAAAAGGCATTTTTTCGTCCCATTCCTTTATGTAATATATCCTCTTCAAAATGATAACGTTTCAATAAAAATTTCCCCATTATATGAAAAATCTTTGACATCCTGATCAAAATAATGTAAAGTACCTAATGGTCGAACGTTTATTAAACAAACCGACCTTAATATTCGTATTTAGGAGTGTATTTTATGGATAACGTGTTTGATTACGAAGATATACAATTAATTCCCGCTAAATGTATTGTGGATAGTCGTTCAGAATGTGATACAACCGTTACACTAGGCGGTCACACATTTAAACTTCCCGTCGTTCCTGCCAATATGCAAACTATCATCGACGAAAAAATCGCTGTATACTTAGCTGAAAATGGCTATTTCTATATTATGCACCGTTTCCAGCCAGAAACGCGCAAGGCTTTTATCCGTGATATGCAATCTCGTGAATTAATTGCTTCTATCAGCGTTGGGGTAAAAACGGAAGAGTACGACTTTATATTACAATTAGCAGAAGAAAACTTGGTTCCTGAATTTATTACAATCGATATTGCTCATGGTCATTCTAATGCAGTCATTGCCATGATTAAACACATCAAAAAGCACTTACCAAAGTGCTTCGTTATTGCTGGTAATGTGGGAACTCCTGAAGCAGTAAGAGAGCTTGAACATGCTGGTGCAGATGCAACGAAAGTAGGTATCGGCCCTGGTAAAGTTTGCATTACCAAAATTAAAACAGGTTTTGGAACAGGCGGCTGGCAGTTAGCTGCATTGCGTTGGTGTGCAAAAGCTGCAAGCAAACCTATTATTGCAGACGGTGGTATCCGCACACATGGGGATATTGCAAAATCCGTTCGCTTTGGGGCAACAATGGTTATGATTGGCTCTCTTTTCGCTGGACATGAAGAATCTCCAGGAGAAACAATTGAAAAAGATGGAAAGCTTTATAAGGAGTATTTCGGTTCTGCTTCTGAGTTTCAAAAGGGAGAAAAGAAAAACGTGGAAGGCAAAAAAATGTATGTAGAGCATAAAGGTCACTTGCAAGATACGTTAACAGAAATGGAACAAGATCTTCAATCCTCTATCTCTTATGCTGGTGGAAACAAATTAGATGCCATTCGCAATGTAGATTATGTTATCGTAAAAAACTCTATTTTTAATGGAGATAAAGTGTATTAAAATTAGCATATAAATAACCCCAAACCTTCTACGGAGATGCTAGTAAAATTTTTCGTATAAGTGTTTGGGCTTTTTGATTAAACACGGAGTGGAAAGGAGCGATGGACATTCCACTTTTTCACTAATAACTTAAAGACTGTTCGTCTTTATCCATTCTATACTTTCATTTGTCCCACTCTCTCTGATTTTACAAAAACAGCCAATTAAGAGAGTGACATAGGTTAAAATCCCAGGTATAATATAACTAACCTCTAGATTAATCCTCCTGTATCCCCAAAAATAAAATAGAAAAAGAAAGGTTGATTGTATTTTTATGAAGAGCTTTTCCTTCCACACAAACCATCGCAAACGAGAAAAATCTCCAGAAACAAGAATTAAACTGATTCCTCTTACCGGCACCCAAAGCAGAAGTGAAATACTAAAGAAAATAGAAATCAGCTCCCAATTTAATATGCGTTATCGAGGACTGTATGAATATTACGGAGATGATTTAATAGCATATAAAAAGGAAAATCCTACTGATTATTTCCGCAATGAATTTCTGCGAACATTCTCCAGTTATCTCACTGACTATCTTGAAGATAACATGCCTGCATCTTGGCATAAATGTAAGAAATCTTTTATCGAGTTACTCCTCCTTATTCACCTACCCAATGCCTTAAAAATTTCCAAAGAACGTAATAGCATGCAGCACTTTATATCTGAATTTAAAAACTTTTCCATATGGCTGGATCACAAGGAAAAAACGATGTGGACAAAAATGTTAGCTTCTTATGAACAGACATTTCATGAGCTAAAGTTATGTGAGGAATTGTTAAATAGATTATATCTACAAATGTATCCTCGATTTTTTGCTTCAGATTGGGATTATCAAAAAGATTTATCAAGAGTTAGCCAGCTCCTAGAGAAATGTACAGAGGTGGAGGATAATTTCTTTCAAATAAACACTATAGATGGAAGAGATACCGTTTATTTTTCTAATCTCCACACAAAGAAACAATTTCAGGTAAATAATTTTCCGATTGAAGAGAAATTTCTGGGGCTGATTCTTCATGGTTCCATCGGTCGTTTAGAAGGACATTCATCATGGTCACTGCTTCTTACAGCAGGGGTGTATCCAATGCGAGCCAAGAGATATTTAACTTTAAGAGAAAATTAAAAAATAAAAACATCGAGGCAAAGAAAATACATATGCTCCGATGTTTTTATTTTTTCTCCATTATTTCTTCTCTTTATATAGGACGTATAATTATTATTATCTAATAAATAACGTTATAATTATTATTATACATAATTGATGGTTGTTAATTAATAAGATATACATAAGTTTTCTTATCATCATAATAGACAAGGAGTTATAAGAATTATGACTATTCTTTTAGTAGATGACAATACTGTCAATCTATTTGTAATGGAAAAAATACTTAAAAATGCTGGTTACGATGATTGCGTCTCGCTAACCTCAGCTAATGAATTATTTCATTATCTACAACTTGATGCTCCTAACTCCACAGGGAATAGTGTGGACTTAATATTACTTGATATTATGATGCCAGAGATTGATGGCATTGAAGCTTGTAAACGCATTAAAAAAGTGGAAAATCTCAAAGATATTCAGATTATCTTTGTCACAGCATTAGAAGATAAAAATAAACTCGCAGAAGCGTTAGATATTGGCGGCGTAGATTATATCACAAAACCTCTAAATAAAATTGAACTCCTCGCAAGAATACGCGTTGCATTGCGATTAAAAGCCGAACTGGATTGGCATACCCAACATGAAAAAAAGATTCAATATGAATTAGACTTAGCCACTCATGTACAAAGAAGCCTATTAAGCTCACCTTTACAAGACGAGCATATGCATATTGAAGTTTCTTACCTGCCTTCTTTTAACCTTGCAGGTGATATGTATTATTGGCATAAAATAGATGAAGATAAATATGCCATTATCCTTTTAGATATGATGGGGCACGGCATTTCTGCCTCTTTAGTATGCATGTTTATCTCCTCTGTCCTAAGAGAATCCGTTAAACAATTAGTAGAGCCTGACCTTGTTATAAAAGAATTAAATCGCTATATGACTTTACTAAAAAATGATAAAGAAGGGCTGCCTTTTTACTTTACAGCTATTTATCTAGTAATTGACACAAAGGAGAAGACAGTTAAGTATGTTAATGCTGGGCATCCTTATGGCTATATGCTAGTTGATGAAAATGATGTTGTTGCCTTAGAACAAAGTACTTGTGCAGTAGGATTTTTTGACGAAATGGAAATTAATACAAAGGAGATTTCCTTTGAGAAAGATGTCCAAATCATTCTTTATACAGATGGAGTATTGGAAGCGATAGGCCCTTGTGAATTCGAGGCAGAAAAACAAATCCGCTCTATTTCCTCCAAAAGATGGGAACATACTAGTTCTGTAATGGATTATTTACTTACAAAAGAACAGCAGTCTAATCAACCAGATGATATGTGTGTCTTAATGATCCAGGCAAAAGCAAGTAACTGACATAGTATTGTTGATTATTTACATAAATAAATAAAAAAGGGGGTTTCTTCTATGAAGAAATCCCCTTTCATTATAACAAAGAAGTAGAGCTGGTCGATGAACCTTAATAAAGCTTTTGATAAAGTCTTTCTCCGCCATTAAGCTCTCTATATTTTGGCATTACTTCAACAAAACTCAATGTCTCTTTATCCCCTAAACCTAGAAATCCTTCTTTACTTAAACTCTCATAAAATAGGTGATGAACTTGGTTCTGAAGCATTGGATTAAAGTAAATCAGTACATTTCTACAAATAATAACATGAAATTCATTAAAGGATTGATCTGTTACTAGATTATGCTGCGCAAAAATAATATTTTTCAACAAATCAGAATGAAAATAAGCATATTGATGATCGGTTTTATAATATTCTGAGAAGGCATTTGTCCCACCAGCAAGCATATAATTTTTCGTATATGCTTGCATTTTGTGGAGAGGAAATGCACCTTTGCTTGCCTTTTCCAGCACGGTTTCATTCATGTCTGTTGCATAAATAACCGCCTTATCCTTTAAACCCTCTTCTTCTAATAAAATGGCCATAGAAAAGACTTCTTCGCCAGTAGCACAACCAGCATGCCATATCCGAATTTCTTCAAGCTTTCGTAAATACGGGATGATTTGCGCTCTAAAAGAACGAAAAAAGCTTGGATTCCTAAACATTTCTGTTACATTGATAGAAAAATCATTAAGAAGTTGTTCAAGGAATGCCTCTTCATGAATCACTCTTTCCAGCAATCTCGTAATCGTAGGAATATTATCCATTTTCATTCTATAGTAGATTCTGCGTGTAATAGAAGATCGGTTATATTGACGAAAATCAAAACCTGATAATCGAAAAATCCCTTCAAGCAGCAGATCTACTTCGATGTCTGCATGATCTTGATTCTCTACCTCTTGATCATTATTCAGGAATAGATGATCCATCTCCGTTCCTCCTTACTTAGCTAAGCTAACCATACTCTTAAGACGGAGTATAATTGATCCAAATCTAACGGCTTACTGATATAATCAGATGCTCCCGCCTCTAAACATTTTTCACGGTCATTCTTCATCGCCTTTGCCGTTAATGCGATAATTGGTATCTCTGTCAGATTCAACGTTTGACGGATAATTGTCATGGTTTCATATCCATTCATATTCGGCATCATAATATCCATTAGGATAACATCCAAATCTATAGTTCTATCCAGAATGTCTAAGCATTCCTTTCCGTTATAGGCAACAAGAACATCCATTCCTCTTTTTTCAAGAGTCGTTTTAAGAGCAAAGATATTTCGATTATCATCGTCTACAATCAATACCTTTTTCCCTTTAAACACATCCTCGTTCTCATCCTTAGAAATCACAATTTCTGTTTTTCTTTCTTCTTCCTGTTTCTGTTCTTCCTTATCTATTTCTTGTCGAGCTTCTTGCTTTTTCACTTCCATAGTAGCAGCTACATTCATCTCACTAATATTAAGTTGGGTGTCTGCTATTCCATTCGGAAGACTTGGAATAATGAGGGTAAAAGTACTGCCCTTACCTTCCTCACTCTTCAAGGAAATCCAACCACCTAGCAATCTAGCAAACTCTCTACAAATGGAAAGACCTAAACCAGTACCTCCATATTTACGTACAGTGGCGCCATCTGCTTGCTGGAATGTTTCAAAGATTAATTTATGTTTATCTTTCGGGATGCCAATCCCAGTGTCCGTTACGGAAATTTCCAGCCACTCACTACTTAATTCTCTCATACTGCGGCTAATCTGATTTCTCTTCTTAATATTTAAGGAAACTGTTCCGTTTTCCGTAAATTTAAAGGCATTGGATAATAGATTTTTAATAATTTGTTGGAATCTCTTTTCATCTGTAAATACGATGTCTTGGAGACCTTCCTGTTTGTTTACTAAAAATTCTACTTCCTTCTGGTTAGCGATAGGCGCGAAGCTTCGCTCCAATTGTGAAGTAATATCATGAATGCTTACTTCTCCAAAATGAACATCAAGCTTGCCTGCTTCTACCTTGGAAAGATCAAGAATATCATTTATAAGCGAAAGAAGATCTTTACCAGAGGAATGAATAACATTCGCAAACTCCATTTCTTCTTCCGATAGATGATTCGAATCATTCTCCGCTAACATTTCTGAAAGAATTAGAATACTATTTAGCGGTGTTCTTAATTCGTGGGACATATTAGCTAAAAACTCTGATTTATAATTAGAATTTTGAATAACCAACTCTGTTTTCTCTTCTAATTCCTCTTTTGCTTTTTCTAAATCCCTCGTCTTGGCTTCTGCTTCCCTTGTTCGATCTTCAAGCTGTTCATTAGTAGCCATCAGCTCTTCTTTTTGCATTTGCAGCTCTTCTGATTGTGACTGTAATTCTTCTGACTGTGTTTGTAGCTCTTCTGATTGAACTTGTAACTCTTCCGTCATTGCTCTAGATTCATTTAATAAGCGAACGATTTCCATTCTACCCATAATACTATTAATCGTTAATCCAAATGTCTCCACTATCCCAGTAATGAGATTTTGTTGAAGGGTTGTAAATTCTGTCATTGTAGCAAGTTCAAGTACAGCAATAGCCTCCCCCTCAAACATAACAGGTACAATGATAATACTACGTGGAGAAACATCCCCTAACCCTGTTGCAATTAAGCGATAATCACTTGGGATTTCTTGATAATGAAGAACACGCTGTTCTTTAGCACTTTGACCAATTAGGCCTTCTCCTATTTGGAAGGTCTCTCGTCCAATCGTATCTCCAGATTCAGCAAATGTTGCCATTTTTATGTAGGTTTCTTTTTTCTGTTGGGCGTCTTTTACATAAAAGGCTCCAAAGCTTGCATTTGTTTTTAGCGCTATTTCTGTTATAAACACACTAGTTAACAATTCAATAGAAGGAATTCCTTGAAATTTCATCACAATATCAGCAACGTTCGACTGTAACCATTCTCTCTGTTCAACTGTATCAAGGAGGCTATTTGTCGCTTCTGCAAGCTCTCTTATTTCATCGTTTGTCCGGACATGAATACGAGTACTGACATTTCCTTTAGAGGCAGCGATTGTTTTAATAGATCCTGTTACTTCCTTTATTGTTCTAACAATCGATTTAGAAGTTTGTCCAGCCAGACTAATAGCAACAAGTGAAATCAAGACTAATACGCCGAATAGTCCTACTGTTAAACCATTATTTTGTTTGTCCAGCTTTGTTGCCTGCTTGGCCGATGCATCCTTCTCTGTATCTCTAAGATTCGTAAATTTTTCTGTAATCTCGTTTATATAATCTCGTCCATTATCCTCTTTGAAAAATTCTTCAAGAGCTTCTGTATTATTTTGTGCTTTATATTGGATGGTTGGCTCACCAGCCGTATTAATCCAATTCAAAATATTTTCCTTTATTTCGAGTAAATTCCGCTGTTGTGCAGGTTTATTACTCATTAATTGATACAATTCCTCAAATTGCTCTTTCCAATTTTCCTTCCCATCATTATACGGAATTAAGTAACTTTGGTTACCTGTGATTATGTATCCACGCTGACCTGTCTCCATATCTAATACACTTTTCTCAATAGAAGATGTAAGTTCATGTATGCGAGAATCGTAATTGATAATCGAATTACGTTCCTGTTGAAGGGAGCGTATTTGATTATTTAGTAAAATTACTGACACAAGTAAGCAAAGAATGATAACAATGTAACCAAGGATAATTTTGGAGCGAATGCCAAACTTAAATTTAGAATCCATTTGATTACCTTCCTTAACTTATTTTCTATTTTAATAGTATAGTATTTACAATAAAAATGAAAAGGGAATTTGTTCTATTTTCTTCTTTTTCATCTAGTTTATATTACTTTTTTCATCGCTTTAACTTTACAAGCCTATGCTTTGTATTTGCTACTAATAATTTTGTAAGTAAAACGGTGCTTGAATAACCCTTTGCTTTTCAATTACTTTACAACCTGGAAAACAAAGGGTGAGGATGACTGCATTTGCTACTTCTCACCCTTCTCTTACATTCAAAGCCTTTATGCGTATCAATTTATGTCTAATAAAAACATTCATTACAAACAGCAAATTTAAACTTAGCCGATAGTTCTTTCCCGCATTTCTTGCATTGCTTCGTCCGTTTCTTACCTTTAAACCCAGTCTTTAACTGATCGTTTATTTGGTCACTCAATTCCTGTCTTACCTTTTCCCAATAATAGGCTTCTGTCCTTCTTTCTAATCTATATAGGAATAATAAGTGCAGACCAATCGCTTTATAACCGAGCTCCAGTTCCTCCAAACTATCTTGTTTAATTTTTGGTTCTGGTAAATCCCTGTTTTCCACAATTGCCTCCATATTTGCTTTCCATTGCGCTCGTAATGAGGCTTCACTTGTGGCGAATGGTAGTTTCAGAAAACTAAATAAATCATGCAGGGACATTCTCGCTTCGACCATCGTATCCATAATCATTTCATATAGCTGCATTTCCTCTGCTAGTGAAGCCTTTCTTGTTCCTTCTGGGCTTTTAAAATGTCCCCATAAATAAAAGAACAGCCCCAAATTATTGGAATACTTTTGAAATCTTTCTAAAACAGCACTTGTTGGTGCTATTGTGAATCCATACAAGTCTTCGTCTCTTTTTTCTAATAAATACTTCATCCTTTTACGGTCACTGGTGAAAGCAACTCGCCCAATATCATATATCCCCTTTCTTCCTGCTCTACCTGCAATCTGCTTCACTTCCTGTGAGGTTAACATCCTTCTTCTTATCCCATCAAATTTGTCATTCTCTAAGAAGACAATTCTCCTTATTGGTAAATTAAGCCCCATCCCAATTGCATCTGTTGAAACAATAACTTTCGTTTCTCCCTTAATAAAGCGCTCCATTTGTTTTTTTCTTGCTTCTGGTGGCATACTTCCATAGATGATACTGACTTGCCACCCTTTTCTTTGTAACTCAGAGGCTGTTTCTAAGACACTTCTTCTAGAGAAACACACTAATGCGTCTCCCTTTCTTGTATGACTTAATTGAAATAACTCATTTTCTACCTGTAACGGTGTCTCCCGTCGATATTCATGAACCTCTACATCTATATCACCTAATAACTGTAGAATCATGTTTTTGGCATGCAGACTTGCGATAATATGGACCTCTTGTGCATTTGTCTTGGTGATAGCACGATACCATGAGAATCCTCGTTCTCTGTCCGCAATCATTTGTGCCTCATCAATGACAACAACTTCGTAAAAATCCTTTTCATGAAACATTTCTACTGTACTCGATTGATGTTGAGCTTCCAGAACAAGCTTTTCTTCTTCCCCTGTTTTTAGCGAACATGGAATTCCTTGCTGATTCAGCTTCTCATAAATTTCCAATGCTAATAATCTTAATGGCGCTAAATATAAACCGCTGGAAGCTTCCATCATTCGTTTAATTGCTTGAAATGTTTTACCAGTATTTGTTTCTCCAGTATGAAGGATATATTTAACATCTATATTAGTTGGAGGATAATATTCTCTTCCAAATATATCCTCAATCATTCTTGCTTCTTCTTCTTTACGTCGTCTTTGCTCCTCGCGATCTTCTGCTTCCTTCTGTTCCTTCCTTTGACGGTCTTTTTCCATAATCTCTTTATGAATCTCTACATCAAAAGGAATATCTAATAATTTTTCCAAATCGATTACATACTCAGAAAACAAATCTTCAAGAAACTCTTCTGTTATTTCTTCCAGTAAAGGCGTGCTTACTTCTAGTAAAAAAGAATTGCTTAAGGAATGGTCAAATATGTCTTCATATTCTTCTTTTATTCGATTAGGCAATTTATCTTTCAGCCATGTCGGAAAAAAGTCAATTAAATGCTGAAAGATTAAATCTTCATATGCTTCTGTCCGGTCTTCTAAAAAGTAAAATTGGTTATAGGGCATATTCATTTCATTTGATAAATATTCTTCAAAGGTTAACTCCATCGAAGATAAAACAATGCCATTCCGTTCTATCTCTAGCGCAATATTACTTCCTGTTAAATAGCGAACATAGAGAAACAATTCTTCATAATGCTTTTCCATCAATTGCTCAATATAATAAGAGAATTTCATTTTATATTTACGTTTTGCTTCTAGATTTTTCTGTTCTTCTACGGTTTGCAAATAGTTTTCTCGTCTTTCTTTATATCTTTTTTCCCATTCTTCTTTTTTATCCCCGAGGTTTTTTCTTAACCATTCTTCATAACAGAATACTTCAACCTCACGAATTTCACTTCTAAATAATCGGTTAATAACCTTTTTATTAAGATCATTAATGTCCAATCCTTTATTGGTGAGATATTGTTTCTTTTCAGCATACTTGATATGACTAGTTGCAGTATTAAGCCAAGTATTTAGCCAAATCTGCTCTATAAATACTTTTCGGTCATCCATATATTGTTTGAAAGTAGGCAGACGATCTTGTTTCTCTAAATACTTATTTACATCATTCATTATATGGCTTTTTGTTTGTTGAATCGCTTTATCGTATTGCGGTTTTAATATTGGATTTATCATGATGAACTCCTATAGAAATGTTATACCATTCTTATTTTCCTTTATTTTATCTTAGACATGTAGTTTTTTTAAAATTTTTTAGACTTCTACCATTATTCATATGGACTTTCTTAACGATCATAACATGGATACTAAAGTAAAATGTTGTTATATTCGTTTATTTTATTCAATGTCGAATTTTATCGTTTATTTGTATACGATTTTTTTGTTTTGGAAGATTATTTCTTAAAAATTAGGGAAAAACATAAAAGATGATTTCTCGGGAAATAAAAAATCCTTGCACGTTGGCAAGGATTATTTGGGAGGGTCTTCTTTTATAGACTAAAATTTGCTTAGTTTTTCTTAAGGCTTAATTCTCTTTTATATTTCTCTAGTTCTTTCTCTGTGCAGCGTACATAGTGACCTGGAGTTACTTCTCTTAACTCAGCTGGCTCATTAGTATCATGTACAGATGGATCATATGCAATTCTCTTGCGCTCACGTTCATAACGCGGATCTGGAAGTGGAATTGCGGATAGTAATGATTTTGTGTATGGGTGAATTGGGTTTTCATACAATTCATCTGCTTCTGCAAGCTCTACCATATTACCCATATACATAACACCAATACGATCACTAATATATTTAACCATGGAAAGATCATGAGCAATAAATAAATAAGTCAATCCACGCTCTTTTTGGAGCTTTTTCAAAAGATTTACTACCTGTGCTTGAATAGAAACGTCTAATGCAGAAATAGGCTCATCACAGATAATGAAATCTGGCTCAACAGCTAGGGCGCGAGCAATTCCAATTCTCTGCCTTTGACCGCCGCTGAATTCATGCGGAAAACGTGTAGCATGCTCTTTATTCAACCCTACTACTTCAAGGAGTTCTTCAACTCTTTGACGACGCTCTTCTGGTGTTTTTGCAAGATTATGATTATCAATTCCTTCTGCAATAATATCCAGTACTGTCATACGCGGATTTAGAGAAGAATGTGGGTCTTGGAAAATCATTTGCATTTTTTGGTTAAATTTGCGAAGCTCTGCCTTTGATTTTTTCCCATGCACATCTTCACCTTCAAATTTCACTTCTCCACCTGTTGCATCGTAAAGACGAATGATTGTTCTACCTGTTGTTGACTTTCCACAACCAGATTCTCCAACCAGACCAAAGGTTTCTCCTTTAAAAATATCAAAGGATACACCATCTACGGCTTTTATTACCCGATCTCTTCCAGCTGAGAAATGTTTTTGTAAATTCTTAACCTCTAGTAATTTTTCTCTAGTCAACGTTTTCCACCATCCTTTTTACCAGTTTGCGAGAAACCTAACATTCTTTGCTTAACTGATTCTGGCGGTTCCATATGTGGAGCATCTTCATGCAATAACCACGTAGCTGCATAATGAGTATCTGAAACCTTAAACATAGGCGGCTCCATTACTTTATCAATTTCTAGTGCATATTTATTTCTAGATGCAAACGCATCTCCGACTGGCGGCTTTAACATATTTGGCGGGCTACCAGGTATAGCAAACAACTCTTCATCGTCACTATCAAGTGTCGGCATAGATCCGATTAGTCCCCAAGTATATGGATGTTTTGGATTATAGAATATATCATCTACCGTACCAATTTCAACAATTTTACCAGCATACATTACAGCAACACGATCTGCCACATTTGCCACAACACCAAGATCATGAGTAATAAAGATAATTGCACTATCTGTTTTCTTTTGAATATCTTTCATCAACTCTAGAATTTGTGCCTGAATTGTAACATCAAGTGCTGTTGTTGGTTCATCAGCAATTAAAATCTTCGGATTACATGCAAGAGCAATCGCTACAACCACCCGTTGGCGCATTCCACCTGAGAATTGATGCGGAAACTGATTAATTCGTACTTCTGGCTGTGGAATACCAACTAATTCAAGTAATTCTAAGGCGCGTTTTTTTGCATCAGACTTGTTCATGTTTTGGTGCTTAATTAAGCCTTCCATGATTTGATTTCCAATTTTCATTGTTGGGTTCAAAGAAGACATCGGATCCTGAAACACCATTGAAATATCTTTTCCGCGAATTTTTTGCATCTCTTTTTTGGATTTCTTAACTAGATCTTCTCCTTCAAAAAGAATTTCACCTGTTTTAATCACACTTTGCGGCTCAGGAAGAAGTCTCATAATCGCATTAGAAGTAACCGATTTACCAGAACCAGATTCTCCTACTATTGCTAATGTTTCCCCTTTATTCAGATCAAAACTAACACCACGAACAGCTTGTACCTCACCATTGTAGGTGTTAAATGATACTCTTAAATCTTTGACTTCTAATAATTTACTCATTTATTAAACACCTACTTTCTATTTATGCATCTTAGGATCAAATGCATCTCTTAAACCATCACCTAAAATGTTAAATGCAATCATTAGTACTGATAATACAACTGCTGGGAATACTAATAAATATGGGTATAATCTTAAGTTTGCAAATCCTAGTTCAATTAAAGCACCTAAAGAAGCGTCTGGTGGTACAATACCTAAACCGATGAAACTTAAAAATGCTTCGAAGAAAATAGCTCCAGGAATAGAGAACATGGTGTTAACAATTATGATACCACTGATATTAGGAATTAAGTGCTTTCTAATTATCGTACCGTTTGAGGTTCCTAATGTTTTTGCTGCCAGAACAAATTCCTGGTTAGTAAGTTTCATTACTTCACCGCGAACGACACGTGACATGCCAATCCAACCTGTAATTGTTAATGCTACAACAATAGAAATAATACCTGGTTTTAGAATTAACATCATTAATAAAATGATTACTAAATTAGGTATACCCACTAGCACTTCTGCTATACGTTGTAAAACATTATCTACTCTTCCACCATAGAAGCCAGAGATACCACCATATGCAACACCTATTAATAAATCAAGCGCAGCTGCAACAAACGCAATAATGAGAGAAACTCGAGTTCCTTCCCAAAGTCTTGTCCATTGATCACGTCCAAGTGTATCTGTACCAAACCAGAAATACGTATCATCTAACTTTTTTTGGTCGTAAATATGGAAAGTCGCTTTTACAGAAGCTGAATTTCTTTCCCCATTACCTTCATCTAATACTTTAATATCAATAAACTCTTCATCACTCTTATAACGAGCATAGGCCTTGTTTGTTGCATCCTCTACTGAGACACCTTTATAAGTCCCTGATAATGTACCATCCAGCCCAAGCCAAGAAACCTTCTCCAATACCGGTACTCTAGGAGGTAATTTAGCACGAGACAAATCCTGACCATTACTATCATATCCAGTGAAATAAGGTCCAAATATACTCAAGACTATAATCAACAGGATTACAAAGATACTAATAATTGCAGGTTTATTTTTAAATAAAGTTCTTCTCGCATCTTGTCCAAAAGTTCTACTTGGAGCAGTGATTCTCTCACTAATACTCTCTTCTTGCTTAAGAGGTTTAAATAAATTTTTATCTATATTTTTTAGATTATTTTTATCCATCCTATTTCTTTCCTCCTGCAATTCTAATTCTCGGATCTATCAATCCATAAAGGAGGTCAATGATTAAGATGATGACAACAAATGCAAATGCATATAATAGTGTTGTTCCCATGATAGTCTGATAATCATTTACAGTAACTGATGAAACGAACTGCTCACCAATTCCAGGAATTGCGAATATTTTTTCAATTACTAATGAGCCTGTCATCAAGTTAACAGCCATTGGACCTATAACAGTTATTAAGGGAATTAAAGCATTTCGTAAACCATGCTTAAAGATGATTCCAGACTCTGCAACCCCTTTAGCACGAGCAGTTGTAATATACTGAGAATGTAAAACTTCAATCATTTCTGTTCTAATAAATCTAGCAGAAATTGCTAGAGGAGTTATTGCTAAAGCAATAGTTGGTAGGATTGTATATTCGTATCCATCCCATAATGCTACCGGTAACAAGTCCCACTGGACAGCAAAATAGTACTGCAATAAACCAGCAAATACAAACGATGGTATAGATGTACCCAATACCGCTATAATTGTTGATATAAAATCAATTGGTCCATTTCGGAAAATAGATGAGATCAATCCAAGAAGAATTCCTACTATTGTGCCAAGTACTAATGCCTGTGCACCTAGTAAAGCAGATGGTCCTATTTTACTCATTAAAATATCCATTACAGGTGTATTATCATAAGCAAATGACACACCTAAATCTCCTTGTACCAGATTTCCTAGATAACGAACATATTGAACTGGGATTGGATCGTCTAATCCGTATTTTTCTAAGACAATCGCTTTTTGCTCTTCACTTAACTTATCTTCTGCCTTAAGTGGACTTCCTGGTAAAAACTTCATAAGAAAAAAAGATACTGTTGCTATTATGAAAAGGGTTAAAAACATATACCATATACGTCGAAGTAAATATCGCGTCATCTGTGCACCTCCTATTATTCTTTGTATATTATAGCATAATAATTTATTTTTTATATTATCAGAATTTTCCTGCAGCAAAATATAAGAGAGTATATGCTATAAAAGCATACACTCTCTTGTTATTTCATAGCAAGAATTTTCTTGAAAATCAATTACTTACCTGATCCAACACTAGTCCATTTCCATTCATAAGTCGGTCCAAACGGATTAACAATCATGTTTTGGATTTTTGGAGATGAAAGGAATGCTCTACCACGTTGGAAGATTGGAGCAATTGCACCATCTTCAAATAATAACTTTTCAGCTTCTAAGAAGTTTTTGTAACGTGCATCATTATCTGTTGCAAGGGTAGTTGCTGTATCTGCCAATAGCTTATCATACTCTTTATTAGAGTATCCCATTTGGTTGTTTCCGCCATCAGTAATCCATAGGCTTAAGAATGTATATGGATCTAGATAATCAGGACCCCAACCAGCAACTTGGAGATCATAATCCATTGCTGTATCAAGGGCTATACGTTGTTTAAACGGAACCTTTTTAAAGTTAACTTTTAAACCAGGAAGGTTTGTTTGTAATTGATTTGCTAAATATTCATTCATTGTTGTAGAACTTTCAGAATCATCACCTAATAATTCCACTTCAATAGTATCTTTACCTAATTCTTTTTTCGCTTTCTCAAAATACTCTTGAGCAGCTTTTACATCATAAGTTACAAGATCTCCACTTACTTTACGGAAATCACCACTGCCATCTGGCATTGGAGTAAAGTCTGCTGGCACTAAACCATTAGCTACAGAAGAACCATTGTTAAGGATAGTGTTAACTAATGCTTCCTTATCAAATGCACGACTAATTGCTAAACGAAGATTTTTATTTTTAAGTACTTCGTTTCTTGTTTGATTCATCTTAAAATAGAAAACAGAGTTATCTGGTTGCGTAACATAATCAGGATCAGAAGAGAATTGATCAACATAATCAGAAGATAATCCAGCACGATCTACTTCACCTTTTTGATATAGGTCAACCATTGTCTGGTTATCTTTAACTACTACAAAATTAATTTTTTCTAACTTAACAGTATCTGCATCCCAGTAAGTATCATTCTTAGCAAGATTCCATTTTTGAGAAGCACTTTCCCAGTTTTCTAATACGAACGGACCGTTTGATAAGAGAGTATCAGAGCTAGTTGCGAATTTATCGCCTTTTTCTTCCACAAATTTTTGATTTAATGGCAAGAATGTACCGAAAGTTGTTAATGATTCAAAATATGCAATTGGGTGAGCAAGTTCAACAACTAAAGTATAGTCGTCTTCAGCTTTAACCCCTAATTCTTCTATTTTCTTTTCGCCCTTGCTAATTTCTGTAGCGTTTTTGATTACGCCACCCATCATGTAAGGACCGTATTCAGAACCTGTCTCAGGATTTACTGCACGCTGCCAAGCATAAACGAAATCGTTAGCCGTTACAGGGTCTCCATTTGACCATTTAGCATCTTGACGTAACTTGAATGTCCAAGTTAAACCATCTTTAGATACTTCGTGAGTTTCTGCAATACCTTTTTCTATCTTAGCATCTTTACCTAAACGATAAAGACCCTCCATTGTAGCTCCCAAGAATTGGAAACCGTATTCATCTGTTGCCTTTGATGGATCCATGGATGGAATCGCATCTCCATTAATTAAGTTTAATTCTTGTTTCACATCTTTATTTTCTGCTGACTTATCTGAACCTTTAGACCCTTTGTCGTCGCCAGAACATGCTGCTAAAAATACACTTAACACTAATGTCAGTGAAAGCAGCCAAGTAAATTTGCGCTTCATTAAAAAAAGACCCCCCATTGTTATATTATTCTGTAAATTACATCTAAAAAAGAAGCTAAAGTGAGTATACTATTATTCTAGTAGAGTTGTAAAGACTAAATATAGAGATAATTTCAAATATTACTATGACGAAACGGCACTATTCTGCATTAAAACAATAAAGATAACGCTTCCTTTTTTGGTAAAATTCTAAAAATTATTATAAAAAAGATGGGGAAAAATACTTCAAAAGGCCCCGATATTGTAAAATATATCCATATGCCAATATACTTTTTCTCCATATATTAGCAGATTATTTTATTATGCTAGAATTTTTTAGTGAGTGCTGTTTCACATACCAGTGGATTATTTTAATTTTTAGTGTAAAAGGTAAACAAAATACTACTGTTCTGAAGTATTGAATTTCTATCCTTTTTTCTAAAAATGTACTTTCTATTGGAGTTAAGGTAAAATACGTTTATTCGTGATTACAAACTTAATTAAAAAAGGTGAAACTTTATGCAAAATAAAAAATGGGTTATATTTCTTATAAATCTCTTTCTTACATTTATACTTTTTTTTATCTCTTCATCGGAATATTCTCTTGTTCATTATATTAATTCCGTCTTTTATTTAACCTTCCTTTATATTGTTATTTTTCTATTTATGTATATTGCTAAGGGTGGGTTTTTCGACGGAGTAACATTCAGTTTCAGACGGTTCCATCATGTTATTCTAAAAAGGAATGATTATTTAGAAGAATGGAAGGAGAAGCCTCTTCCTTCTCAAAAATTTAATAAAAGGTTTTACTCTGTTCTTAAGTTCCAAGTTATATCCTTATTTGTTTATTTACTAATTTTATTGATAATTTACTATATCTAATAAGATGGAGTTTTATAGTAATCTTTTATCCCGTACATTCTCCCTATTTTTCTAAAACGTAGGAATATTTATTTAATTACAACATTAAAATTGTATATATAGTGTTTAGCCATTATAATGGTGTTGTAAAAATATTGAAATGAGGGGGATGTATTAATGAAATTGGAAGCGTTTCCACCTGTAAAAGGCAAACATAACCTTGAAAACTACGAGGAACAGTACCAACATTTCAAATGGGACCAAGCAGAAAAGGATTTTTCATGGCATCAAACTGGAAAAATTAATTTGGCCTATGAAGCAATTGACCGTCACGCTGAAAACTACCGCGCCAATAAAGTAGCCCTCCATTATTTTCATCCATCTAGAAAAGAAACATACACATTTAAAGACTTAAAAAAATTCTCCAATAAAGCTGGAAATGTATTAAAGGAGATCGGAAATGTAAACAAAGGAGATCGAGTGTTTATTTTTATGCCTCGCTCCCCAGAATTATATTTTGCCTTACTTGGTGTAATCAAACTAGGTGCTATTGTCGGCCCATTATTCGAAGCCTTTATGGAAGATGCGGTGAAAGACCGTCTCTATGATAGTGAAGCAAAAGTAATTATTACCACACCTGAACTAGTAAATAGAATTCCACATACAGAATTACCTGCTCTCGAAACTATTTTTATTGTCGGTGAAGACATCCAAGAAAACGATAAAACAAAGGATTTCCTTCATTACTTTCAAACAGCATCTACAGAATTAGACATAGAATGGGTCGATCGCAAGGATGGTTTAATCCTTCACTATACCTCTGGTTCAACGGGGAAACCAAAAGGTGTGCTTCATGTTCACAATGCCATGATTCAACATTATCAAACGGCAAAGTGGGTATTAGATTTACAAGAGGAGGATGTATATTGGTGCACAGCTGATCCAGGCTGGGTTACAGGTACCTCCTACGGAATCTTTGGACCATGGCTTACTGGCTCGACAAATGTTGTGGCAGGAGGCCGATTTAGTCCTGATATTTGGTATAAAACGGTTGAAACCTTTGGAGTGACTGTTTGGTATAGTGCTCCTACCTCCTTTAGAATGCTAATGGCAGCAGGAGAGGAGGTAACAGAAAAATATACACTCTCTTCTTTGCGTCATATATTAAGTGTTGGCGAACCACTGAATCCCGAGGTAATTCGATGGGGATACGATGTATTTGGACATCGTATCCATGACACTTGGTGGATGACGGAAACTGGTGCTCAGCTAATATGCAATTTACCATGTATGGATATTAAATTAGGTTCAATGGGGAAACCATTACCGGGAATTGAAGCAGTAATTTTAGATGACAATGGCAACATTCTGCCGCCAAACCAAATGGGGAATTTAGCCATAAAAAAAGGCTGGCCTTCGATGATGCATACAATATGGAACAACCAAGAAAAATTTAATAGCTATTTCCAACATGATGAATGGTATGTTTCAGGAGACTCTGCTTATATGGATGAAGAGGGATATTTCTGGTTCCAAGGGCGAGTCGATGATGTTATTATGACTGCTGGAGAGAGAGTTGGACCATTTGAAGTGGAAAGTAAATTAATCGAATTTCCAGCAGTGGCAGAAGCTGGTGTCATCGGTAAACCAGATCCAATTCGAGGGGAAATTATCAAAGCCTTTATTGCATTGGTTGATGGCTATGAGCAAACAGATGAATTAAAAGAACAAATACGATTATTTGTAAAAACCGGCTTAGCTGCTCATGCTGCTCCAAGAGAAATCGAATTCTGTGAAAAACTTCCTAAAACTCGCAGCGGAAAAATTATGAGACGTGTCTTAAAAGCATGGGAACTTGGCCTCCCTACTGGAGATCTCTCCACAATGGAAGATTAAAAGTTAAGAGCCCGAATATAGAGAAGGAAATAAGCAATCCTCTTTTTCGCAAAAAGAAGATATTTATTTCCTTCTTTTATTTGAAAGCGTTACATTTGGCGTTTATCTCCTTTCTATGGCACAATAGTAATGCTTGTTTAGATCTGATAGCAACATATTTTTAAAGCGTTTTCTTATAGGAGGAGGAAGAAGAACATGAGAACAATCAAACTAGGTAGCAGTAACTTAGAAGTACCAGTAGTTGCAGTTGGTTGTATGCGTATTAATTCATTAGAAAAGAAGGAAGCAGAACGATTTGTTCAAACTGCGTTAGAACACGGTGCTAACTTCTTTGATCACGCAGATATTTATGGAAAAGGAGCTTGTGAAGAAATTTTTGCTGAAGCGATAAATATGTCGCCAAGTGTTCGTGAAAATATAATCTTACAATCTAAATGCGGGATCAGAACAGGAATGTTCGATTTCTCTAAAGAACATATTTTGCAATCAGTAGACGGTATTTTGCAAAGATTGAACACTGAATATTTAGACTCCCTTCTCCTCCATCGCCCAGACGCCTTAGTGGAGCCAGAAGAAGTCGCAGAAGCATTCGACATTCTGGAACAAACAGGTAAAGTTCGCCACTTTGGTGTTTCGAACCAAAATCCGATGCAGATTCAATTATTGCAAAAGTATGTGAAACAGCCAATTGTGGCTAACCAATTGCAATTAAGTATTACGAATGCGAATATGATTTCTAATGGGATTAATGTCAATATGGAAAATGACTCAGCCATTAACCGTGATGGCAGCATTTTAGACTTCTGTCGACTACATGATATAACGATTCAGCCTTGGTCTCCATTCCAATTTGGTTTCTTTGAAGGCGTTTTTCTTGGCAACGATAAATTCCCTGAATTAAATCAACAAATTGATGAAATTGCAGGCAAGTATCAAGTAAGTAACACAACCATTGCGATTGCCTGGTTATTGCGTCACCCTGCCAATATGCAGCCAGTAATCGGTACAATGAATGTGGATCGTTTAATTGATTGCATAAAAGCAAGTGACGTTTATTTAACAAGAGAAGAATGGTACAGCATTTATCGTGCAGCTGGAAATATTTTGCCATAATCTTATTAATCAAAAAGAAAACCAGTCAACTACTCTACATAACGAGTCGCTGACTGGTTTTTTCTTATCGATTGTCTACCTTTTCTGGGTACATATCATGGTTCATTAATCGATGTGCTGCCATCTCTTCAAATTTAGTGCCCGGTTTTCCATAATTACACCATGGGTCGATGGAAATTCCGCCTCTTGGAGTGAATTTCCCCCATACTTCAATATATCTTGGATCTAACAGTTTTATTAAATCATTCATAATAATATTGACACAGTCTTCGTGAAAATCTCCATGATTGCGAAAACTAAATAAATACAACTTTAAAGATTTGCTTTCCACTATTTTCTTATTTGGTATATAAGAAATATACATTGTCGCAAAGTCAGGCTGTCCTGTTATTGGGCAAAGACTTGTAAATTCAGGACAATTAAATTTCACAAAATAATCTCTATCCGAATGAAGATTATCCACTGATTCTAATACCTCTGGTGCATAATCACTTTTATATTGAGTATTTTGATTTCCTAACAAAGTTAAATCTGTTAATCCTTCTTCGTTCTTTCTTCCTGACATGAAAAAGTCCTCCTTGTTTGGTGTTTCCCAACACTGCTTAAAAGAGAGGCATTTACCTTACGCAGAAAAACTAGCTGAATCAAACAAAAAAGCCATGTCCTTTATGGACATGGCGTGAATTGCATGTATCCATAGTTTTTTATAGAGGGTATTTGCTATGAACCTCTCCCGTTTCAGTACGGGTATATCTTTTCTTACTATATAGAATCCACAAAAATTCGTCAATTAAAAATCGCTGGCCTTCTATATCTTTTTCTTCCCTTTATTTATGAATTACTTCCACTGTTTCTATCCCTTCTTTATCCATTTCAGCATTCAGATCATCTTGTACCGTTATTTCCGCAAGCTTAACTTTTGAGCGATAAGCGGAACGAACGATGACATGGGATGCGACAGGAGAAGTTAAAAAAACAAAGAAAATTCCCAAGAACAGGCGAATGCTAAAAACACCTTCTATAATAAAAAAGACAAATGTGCCAACAAGAGTAAAGAGTACTCCCATAGTAGAACCTTTGGATGCAGCATGAGATCTTGTGTATACATCTGGCAGTCTTATTAATCCAAGGGAACTCAGAAAACAAAAAATAGCGCCACAGAATATAAGCAGAACAGATATGAGTTCAATCAGATTGTTTTCGCTCAATGACTACACCTCTTTCCATATATCGGGCAAAAGCAATCGTTCCAATAAACGACAAAATTCCAATTAATAAAATCACCTCAAAAAAACCTGTATTCCGAAGCAGAACGGAAAAAATCGCTACTCCTGCAATTAGATTGATTCCTAAACTATCTAATGCCTGTATTCTATCAGGGGCTGACGGTCCTTTGATAAGACGATATATTGTTGCAAGAATAGATATAATCAGTAAAATTAACGATCCAACTAATAATTGATCAATCATAGCGAGTCACCCTCTTTATGGCCATTTCGAATTTTTCCTTTGAACGAAAGATGGATTCCTTTTGTGCAGGGATATCCATTGCATGAATAAAGAACTTTTTATTATCGGAAGTAACCTCTACTACAACAGAACCAGGAGTTAAATTCATTAATAGAGCTAGTAAGGAGACTTCCAATTCCCCCTCTAATTCCGTTTCTAACGAAAATATTCCTGGGGAAATATTTAATCTTGGCCTTGTTATCTGCCTAATCACAACAACACTTGAGGTAAACAGCTGCTCAATAAAAACAAAAAATAACTTTACGACCGCAAAAAATGTTTCTAAATAAAATTTAGTTGGCAAATAGCGACGCAAGATAAATAAAACTAGTATACCGAACAAGTAACCAGTGAAAAATGTTAAGACATTCCATGTGTCCTGTAAAAACATCCAGATGATACCGATTAATAAGTTGATCAATATTTGCATAGGCATGGATACCACCCCTTTCTGTCTATTTACTACTTAAATCCCCTTAATTATTGCTTAAAACAGCTTTGACATAATAATTGGGGTCCATCAAGCCTTCAACTGCCAAATCTACATATTCATGAATCCCTTCTGTCCCTATCCCTAATGCAATGGTTAAGAAAGTAAGGAAAGCTATTGGCAGCATTAATCCCTTCGTGGTCCCTTTTTCTTGTTCTAGTGTTAAATCGGTATAGCCCCAAAACACAGCCATAAATACTTTCATAATAGAATAAAGGACAAATAAGCTGCTGATCAGTCCAAATGCACCTAACCAGTAATATCCTGCAGTAAAGGTACCCTCTGTAATAAATATTTTTCCTAAAAATCCACTTAGTGGAGGAATTCCTGATAAGGATAAAGCTGCAACAAAGAACATCCAGCCTAATTGCGGGTGCAAACGAATCAATCCACTCATCTCATCTAATTTACTTGTTCCAGTCAGATGAATAATTGTGCCTCCCAGTAGAAAGATAAGTGCCTTAATCACCATATCATGAATGAAATAGTAGATGGAACCAGTCATCCCCACTGTTGAGTACGTAGCAACACCCGCTAAAATAAACCCAACACCAATAACCACATTATAGGTCATCACTTTATAGATATCTCTATAGGCTACAGCTCCAATTGCTCCAAGGGTCATTGTAATAGCTGCGAGAACTCCAATTAATAAATGGGTAATGTGAACTTCATGATAAAAAATCAAGGTAAACACTCGAATAATCGCATACATTCCTACCTTGGTTAACAGCGCAGCAAAGATAGCAGAAATCGCTGTTGGTGGTGCACTATAAGAGCCTGGTAGCCAGAAGAATAAAAACAATCCAGCTTTTAAGCTAAATACAATTAGGAATAAAATTGCTACCGTCGTCATAAGCCCGCCTTGACCAACCTCTGCAATACGGACAGATAAATGAGCAAAATTTAGCGTTCCCGTAATGGCGTATAAATAAGCAATTGCAACGAGAAACAGAAAGGATGAAATAATATTTATCAGTATATATTTAATCGATTCTCTTAGCTGAACCCTTGTTCCTCCTAATGAAATCAGGACATATGAAGCAACAAGCATTACTTCAAAACAAACAAATAGGTTAAATATATCTCCTGTAAGGAAAGAACCGTTTACACCTGTTATCAAAACTAAGAATAACGGATAAAAATAATACTTCTCCAATTGTTCCCCAATCGAATGAAATGCGTACAGCAAACAGCAAAACCCAATAACACTCGTAACGAGAACAAGAATTGCTGCAAACATATCGGCAACCATACTTACACCAAACGGCGCCTCCCATCCTCCTAATTGAATGGACTGAATCCCGTGTGTTTTAATTTGATCAATTAAAACACACGCCACAATAAAAACAGAAAAAACTGCTACTAAGCTTAATATCCGATGAAGGATAACTTTATCTCGAAAAATAACCATGATCATCGCAAATACGATAGGAAGGATGATCGGCAAAATGACAATATTATTCATCCTCATTACCCCTTAATAAATCTGTATCATCGGTGCCTAGTACTTTATATGCTCTGTAGCTTAGTACTAAAAATAAAGCTGTTGTTGCAAAGTTTATGACAATGGCCGTAAGCAGCAATGCCTGAGGCAGAGAATCTGCAAAAGTATGATCGGTTATACCTAAGAGAGGTGGCCCTCCCTTATTCAATCCACCCATTGTAATAATAAGCAAGTTTACACCGTGACCAAGAATAGATGTCCCTAAAATAATTCGTAATAATGTCTTTGTTAAAATAAGGTAGATTCCGATAGAGAATAAGACACCTACAAGAATAGACATTAACGTCTCCATTATCGATCATCCCCTATTGTCATAATAATTGTTATGGCGGTCCCGATAACGGCAAGAGCCACACCCACATCGAAAAGGACTGCAGTTGCCAACTCTGTTTTTCCGAAAATCGGCAGATCAAAGTATCCAAAGGCTTGGGTTAAAAACGCTTCCCCAAATATCATTCCCCCTACCCCTGTCAAAACAGCGATTAACACGCCAACTCCCGCTAATACTTTAAAGTCAACAGGAAGGTTCTTTCGTACGGATTCAATATCAAAGGTAAGAAAAAGCAGTATAATCGCTGCCGCAAAGGTAAGACCGCCAATAAATCCGCCACCTGGAAAATGGTGTCCAGAGACAAAAAGGTTGATCGCAAAGGTGAGGATAATGACGACAGCAACCTTTGCAACACTTCGGATGATAATATCATTTGGTTCCTTCATTCTTATCTCCTCCCACTAGTCTTACCTTTATTAACGTATAAACGCCCAAACCTGCCACTGTAAGCACAAGAATCTCTAACATCGTGTCAATACCACGGAAATCTACCAAAATGGCGTTAACGATATTTTTTGCGCCGGCCAGTTTATAGGAGTTTTCATAATAGCTTGAAATAGAAGCAAATAGATGGGTTCCATTTGCAGATAGAGCAATCAGTGTAACGACTAGCCCTATGCCAATCGAAATAATGGCATTAACCACTTTAAAAGGTACCCTGCTAATTTCTTTCTTTAATTGCGGCAGATGATAGAAGCACAGCAAGAATAATACAGTAGTTACCGTTTCTACTACTAATTGCGTAAGTGCTAAATCTGGAGCTCTAAAAAGAACAAAGAAAAATGAAACAAGAAATCCTAGCGCTCCAACCGCTACAATAGATGTAATTCTCGATTTGGAGAACAGCACAGTAACAGAACTTACTATCATTGCAATTACTATTCCCATATCAAAGATAGTAATTGGTGAATCATGTGACATATCAAATGTAAAACCATTAAATAGGAACAAGGATCCCCCAATGATTAAAATGATAAAGCCAAATATATAGACTAAATAATCACGTAAAAAGCCAGTCATATAAAAATCAGTAATGGACTTGGAGAATTTCTCCAGATATTCCAAACCTAGATTATATAAATTACTTAATGTAAAGGCTTGTGGATATAACCGATAAATCTTATACCATTTTCGTAAAAGTAAATATAGTATCGTGCCTAATCCCACCACACCAATCGTCATCCAAAGCTCTGTATTAAATCCATGGAAAGCACTAATTTTTTTCGACTCAACCGTATGCGCAAGTGTTGGCAGCACGGCTGCAAATGCTGGTTTTAGCAAAAACTTCGAGACAACATTTGGAATGAAGAAGAAAAGAATAACAAGCGCACCTAGGATGATAGGCGAGAGTAACAAGCCAATCGGTGCCTCATGCACCACCTTATCTAGTTTTGGTGCTTTATTTTTCCCTCTAAATGTTTTAAAAATTAATACCATGCAATAAACAAACGTTAATACACTAGCAATCCAAGCTATAATAGGAATAAAAATTCCAATATACTGAAGATTAAATATTTCCATTTCCGATGCTTGCACAACAGCGGTAAAGAACATTTCTTTACTTAGGAAACCATTAAATGGTGGAAGACCAGCCATCGAAAAACCGCCAATTACAGTAAGGGTAAAGGACACTGGCATTAAGTGAATAAGCCCGCCAAGTCTCCGCAAATCCCGAGTACCGGTTTCATGGTCAATTATTCCTACGACCATAAATAAAGAGCCCTTAAAGGTGGAATGATTTACTAAGTGAAAAATCGCTGCAAAAATCGCTGTTGCATACAGCCCTGCTTCTTCTACAGCTAACCCTTTATACATTGCAGCAGAACCCAAGCCAAGCAGACTCATAATTAATCCTAATTGACTAATGGTTGAATACGCTAATAATGCTTTTAAATCTGTCTGCTTCACGGCATTAAAGGAGCCATATAGTAAAGTAAAAATGCCTATTCCTACAACAATCCAAAACCACTCCATCGTCCCGCCAAAAATAGGAGTTAGACGAGCAACTAAATAAATTCCTGCTTTAACCATCGTTGCCGAATGTAAATAAGCACTGATTGGAGTCGGTGCTTCCATGGCATCAGGAAGCCAAATACTAAACGGAAATTGGGCAGACTTCGTAAATGCCCCTAGCAAAATGAGAATCATTGCTGGTATAAATAAAGCATGGCCTTGAATTAAATCAAGTTGAAGCAGCGTTTCTCTTATGCTGGTTGTATCTGCCATAATAGAAAGCATAATCAAACCCGCCAGCATCGCAAGTCCGCCAAAAACAGTAATCAACATTGCCTTCTGTGCGCCATATCTCGAACGGTCCCTTTCATACCAATAAGCAATTAACAGAAAGGACGACACACTCGTAATTTCCCAAAAAACATACAAAACATAATAATTATCAGACAATACTAGCCCAAGCATCGCTCCCATAAATAACAATAAATATACATAGAAGTTATGCAACGCCTCGCGATGCTTTGATAAATAGAAAATAGAATATAAAATGACTAAACTTCCTATCCCAGCAATCAGCAATCCAAAAACTAAGCTAAGCCCATCTAAATAGGTTATAAAGTTAATACCGTAGGCTGGTATCCATTTAACTGTAGAAGTAAACACCTCTCCTTTTGCCACTTTTGGAATGTACGTCAACAGGTAGATAAAAATAAGAAATGGCACAAACAGTACAAACCAGCCAGTATGAATTCGCGGCGTCAGCCTTTTATAAATAAAAGGCACAATTAAGGCAAACATAAATGGAAACAATATCATAAAATGTAACCAAGTCATTTTTAATTTCCCTCCTTTAAATTGGTTCTATTTTGATGAACTTAAGTCAAAAAGGTATTTATAATGGAAACGATGTCTAACCTTACTATTAGTAAAAGAATATAAATATATTTGTTCATTTGGATAATTTAAGAAATCCATTGACTCATAAAGTAGCATACGTTATAGTCATACATAGTTTATTATTAATGGTGTAAATCATTCACATCTATACCTGAGGTGAAAAAAATCATGATAAATGGAAAAGAACGCATGGATGAAAGTATTCTCGTCTGCGTTTATTACGGTCCTAACGGTGAACGTCTTATACAACGAGGCTGTAAATTAGCTAATATGCTTGATTGTCCACTCTATATTCTAACGGTGGATTCCAAACCGTTTGATGAGCTGGATGCAGAAAAGTCAAACTATATTTCTAGATGGAAAGAGTTAGCTGAACGTCATAGTGCGGATGCGTTTATCATTAAAGACAAGGAATCAAGACCAATCTCTAAGGTAATCGCAGAAGTAGCTAGAGAAAAAAACATCACCCAAATTGTTCTCGGTCAAACAGCGCAAAGTCGTTGGGAGCAGATTGCAAAAGGTTCGATTATTAATTCGTTATTACGTGAAATCCCATTTGTTGATCTTCATATCATTTCGGTCGCTCGTTTTTTGAAAAACCCTGAAGGTCAATATGAAAAAGGTGTACGTGCATATTTAGTAAAAGAACAAAATGGATACCGTCTAATTTTTAATCATACAAAGCAGGTAATGTATGAAGGGATTTTCTTTAAAGAACATGGTACGGATTTCAATAATGGTGTATTCAAATTTATGAAAGATCAAGAAACATTGCAAGTGCAAGTACATGAGGACATCGTTAACGAATTAACGAATGTTGACATCGATACGAACGCTAGTAACGATGATGATTATCTATAGGCCATTTATACTCCACCAAACTTGGTGGAGTTTTTTATTAAAGATTAACGTCCACTTTAACTAATCTCTTTTCGTGCTTTTCAATGCCTATATATTTTAAAGTTTCCGAACGGGAAGTGTGATTGTATACATGCATCAATAAAGAAATAGCTATCCCCTTTCGATAGGCATGGTAGCCGAATGTTTTTCTCAAGGTATGCATTCCAATCTTCCCAGAAATTCCAACTAATTTTGCCGCTTTGTTTATAATCCGATAGGCCTGTTGACGAGTAATCGGTTGATTATTCTTCTGAGACTTAAAAAGAAATTCATCTTCTTCAAATTCATGTTCTTGCAAATATTTCTCCAATTCAGTATGCACTTTACTATTTAAATAGTATGCCTTCACTTCATCTGAATCACGAAGATACAAAAACTCCTTAATTCCCGACGCATCTCTTACATCCCGAACTTTTAATGCGAGTAAATCACTAACTCTTATTCCTGTATTAATACCTAATACAAAAAGGAGCAAGTCTCTTTGAGATTGTTTTCTTAATACTTCTTTAATCGCATTAATACTCTCAATTTCTTTTATAGGATCGACATATTCCATCGGTTTGCCTCCTAATAATGTTACATAACTTTATGTTATCATCATTTAAGTAACATTACAACGAATATCTACTATTAAATATTATTTCTTTTGTAGTATGCTTCTCTTGTGTGGAAATAATCTGTTATGAAGTTTTCTAGAGAATTTGCTTTTCTATGCGACCGGAAAAGTAATTTTTTTAACTTATATGAAAAAGAATATGAATAGGTTTTTTTGTTACCTTTTGTCTTAGATTTTCTTGAAATGGGCTTTGACACTGCTTCTCTGTTACCTTTTCACCTTCACTTTTCTTGAAACGGGCTCTGACGCTACTTCTCTGTTACCTTTTCACTTTCCCTTTTCTTGAAACGGGCTCTGACGCTACTTCTCTGTTACCTTTTCACTTACCCTTTTCTTGAAACGGGCTCTGACTCTGCTTCTCTGTTACCTTTTCACTTTCCCTTTTCTTGAAACGGGCTCTGACGCTACTTCTCTGTTACCTTTTCACTTTCCCTTTTCTTGAAATGGGCTCTGACGCTGCTTCTCTGTTACCTTTTCACTTTCCCTTTTCTTGAAATGGGCTCTGACTCTGCTTCTCTGTTACCTTTTCACTTTCCCTTTTCTTGAAATGGGCTCTGACTCTGCTTCTCTGTTACCTTTTCACCTTCCCTTTTCTTGAAATGGGCTCTGACGCTACTTCTCTGTTACCTTTTCACTTTCCCTTTTCTTGAAATGGGCTTTGACACTGCTTCCAATCCTGACAAACATAGACAAAGGCAGTAAATGTCTCCCATCTACTGCCCATCCTACTTAATATTGAAAAATCTCTAGCCATTCCTCTCCCGTTTCCATATCTCTCACTTTATACGTATTTCCATCTACCTCCTTTTCTCCTATCATAATGACCTTTTTGACCCCTTCTTTATTTGCTTTCTCTAAAGCTTTTGCCAGTTTTTTCTTTCCTAATTCTAATTCCACTTTAAAACCTTGGTCTCGAAGCGCTTTTGCTGTTAATATAGCTTCTATCGGGCGACCAACGGGAATAATGTAGTAGTCTAGCCTTTCCGCTTCTGAAAAGTGATTTTCTAATGAAAGAGCGGCTAAAATGACATCCAGCCCAAAAGAAATGCCCACTGTTGCATAAGTTTCTTCAGAACCAACTAGCCCTCCTATCGCATTATCATATCTTCCGCCACTACCAATGCTTGACTTTACGCTTTTATCTGTTAAAAAAATTTCATATATCGTTCCTGTATAAATTTCAAGGCCTCTCGCAAGAAATGGATTGAATACGCAATATGGCTCAAGTTCTAGCCGTTTTAAATATACTTGTAATTCATTCCATTCTTCCAGTCCCTGTTTGATAATCTCCTCTTTTTCTGCCAACTGTCGATACTGCTCCACAATACCGTCCAAGTCCTTTTGTAAAAATGCTTCGATAGCGTCTATCGCACCTTGTTCTAATCCAACTTCTCTCAGCTCTTCCTTAATTTTATCCTTACTAATTTTCTCGATTTTGTCTAATATCAAAATTACGCGGTTTACCATTTGACCAGTAATATTCAACTGACGGAGAAATCCAACTAATAATTTGCGATTATTATATTGAATCGTCACATCCATCTTTAATTTTTTGAAAACATCCAATGCCATCATCATGAGCTCTGCTTCGGCCACTTGCGATTGAACACCTACAATATCCACATCACATTGTGTGAACTCTCGGTATCGGCCTGTCTTTATCGGTCCATCTCGAAAAACTTTGCCAATCTCGTAGCGTTTAAAAGGCATTTTTAATGTTGGGTTCATCGCAACAACCTTCGCAAAGGGGATCGTTAAATCATAGCGCAGCGCCAGCTCTCTTTTTCCCCGATCAGAAAGTGTATACATTTCTTCTAATATTTCTGCCCCGCCAGCATATTTAGAAGCAAGCAAGCTTTGATAATTTAAGATCGGTGTCTCTATCGGCTTACAGCCATACTGAATAAATACATCTTCCATCGTTCTGCGGATCGCTCTTCTGATTCCCTCCTCTTCTGGCAAATAATCGAGTGTTCCCTTTACATTTTGATAATTCATCTTCTTCATTTTTTTAGCCTCCTGTTTAAAAATAAAAAACCGCCCTTGATTTAAGTAGTAAAACTTAATCAAATGCGGTTTCATGAGAAATAGCCTTCCTATGTACGATTTTTAAATCGAAATAGCAAGACTACTGTTTATGATGATGTAATTGTGAAAGAAAGATACTAAGTATGCGTTTAACCATTTCCATCACCTCGTATTTTCCAAATACTTTAACATATTAGTAAAGAGAAAACAATAGCCATTTATTATAACTTTCTTTCATGTCCATATATGATACTATCTTAATTAGATTGGTAGGTGATGATAATGATAAAAGAAGTCTGTGTAGAAAACTTTACACTTGTTCCGAGCGCCATCCAAAAAGGGGCCGATCGAATTGAGTTATGCGATAACCTTTCTGTTGGAGGAACAACAGTAAGCTATGGCGTTGCCGCAAAAACGATTTCCTATTGTAGAAATACCGATACAAAGGTGATGGCTATCATTCGCCCAAGAGGCGGAAACTTTATGTATAACGAGCATGAGATAGATATTATGTGCCAAGATATCCGCCTTTTTAAAGAGCTTGGTATAAACGGTGCAGTAATCGGCTGCTTGGATAAAGCTAACTGGATTGATGAAGAAGCGCTGGAGAAATGCTTAGACGCTGCTGCTGGGATGGAGATTACCTTTCATATGGCCTTTGACGAAATTGCTCCACAGCTAAAATGGCAAGCAATTGATTGGCTCGCATCCCATGGCGTGCACCGTATTTTAACACATGGTGGCCCTCTATCAACAAGAATAGAGAACAATCTTCCTGCACTAAAAAGTTATATAGAATATGCTTCTGAAAAAATTATTATTATTCCTGGCGGCGGAATAACATCTGCTAACCTTCCGTTGCTTTCTTCAGAGTTAGGAATGAAAGAAGCGCATGGGACAAGAATTTTGGGAGATTTATAATTTGTGTCCTCAGGGGTCATCCTTCTTTCATGCAAACAGCAAAGGGACTATCCCTAAATGGACAGTCCCTTCTATTAATTATTCGCTTCTTTATAGTTCTCGTCAAACCATTTTAATACAATCTGGATTGTTTTATCCCAAAATGCCCAGTTATGGTCTCCCGGCATTTCAATATAATGATAATCTCTTATTTTCTTTTGTGCTTTCTCTCTAAACTTTAAGTTGTCCTGATAAAGGAAGTCTTCTGTACCACAGATTTGCAGCATTTTCACATGGCTATCTTCTTTTAGCTTCTCCAAAAGATGGAATAAGTCATTTTCACTGCCAGCCAGCTGCTGAATAGATCCAAAAATATCTGCAAATGCTTTGTCTCTATCTCTATCCCTCTTCCACAATTCTACGACATCCATCGCTCCGGATAAGGAGGCAAAGCTGTTGAAGCGATCAGGAAAAGTTAGAGCCAATTTTGTTGCGCCATAGCCGCCCATGGATAGTCCAGCAACAAAGCTAGCCTCTTTCTGATCGGAAATACGAAACCACTTTCTAACTAATGCAGGCAATTCTTCCGATAAAAACGTCCAATAGCGATTTCCATTCACCATATCTGCATAGTAACTTAAATCTACTTGAGGCATCACAATCGCAAATTCATACTCTGAAGCATACCTTTCAAGTGATGTAGCTGTTAACCAAGCTTCGTCATCATCAGACCAGCCATGTAACAGATAGATAACAGGAATAAGGGCGCTATTCCCTTTATCAGGAAGATAAATATTCATAGAAGTTGCTTTTCCTAAAACTTCAGAACGAAAATTCACTTTAGAGACAGCCATTTTTCCACCCCTACTTTTTATTAGAAATAAATGATTTCCCTTCTACAAAACTGGTAATTATCCATTCATCCTCGACTTCTTCATTATTTATCAACTGAACCACTTTTTCCGCGGCAACCATTCCCCAACGATGTTTGGAATAAGAAATTGTCGCTAATGACGGATTAAGAAAAGAGCCAATTTCTATATTATCAAAGCCAATAAGAGAAATATCTGTGCCTATCTTTCTATCTTTATCTTTAAAATATTTATAAATTCCTACAGCCATTTCATCATTAAAAGAAAAAATGGTAATAGGTGAGCATGTCATCTTCGAATGGATAATTTCTGCTGCTGCATAACCCGATTCCTCCGTAAATGCAGAGGGAATAACCTCATACTCGACGCCATAGCGAGCTAATTCGCGTTCACTAGCCTCCAGCCTTTGCCGGCTGTCAAACGCTTCTTCTGGACCTGTTACCAAATAAACTTTTCCCAGATTACTTGAAATTATTTTTTCCACCGCAAGCGTTGCTCCGCCTTTATTATCCAATAGCACTTTTCTAACATTAGGACAACTGATTTCTCGATCCAGCACAACTAAAGAGTGCCCTCGATTGGCAAATTGAATAATTTCTTCTGTGCTAAAGCTCCAGTCTAGGATAATTCCCCCATCCACCATTCTTTCTGGAAGAAATAAATGGGACTTCTGCCCACTACAAACAATCATGTCATAGTTGTAATAGGCAAGACCCCGTTTAATTCCTTCTAATAGCTCTCCATAGAAACTCCCGCCATAATCTGCAAGATAGACAGCTATAATTTTTGTTTCCTGCTTTTTCAATGTTCTCGCTGCCATATTAGGAATATAATTGAGCTCATTTGCAATAGCAGTTATTCTTGCACGAGTGGCTTCCGTTACCTTTGGACTGCCATTTAGTGCATAGGATACGGTAGAAATAGAAACACCAGCTGCCTTAGCTATATCTTTAATCCCTACCATTGCCTTCACCCCTTCCTATTAGCAGTACACTTCTAATATATTTTCTTGTTGTAATACTTTCTTCATTGCTTCCTTATTTAAGCATATTCCACCCTGCCGATAAAGATTATCTTCAAGTCTGTTCTCTAGAACATTTCCATTAAAGATCGCCTTCTTATCTTTAGACCCAAGTGTATACTTAATCTCTACAGGCTTATCTAATAATTGAAATGTTACAGTTAAGCCATTTAAGCTTTGTGGCAGAACTGGATCAATAATAACCTCTGCAGCTGTTTGGCGAATCCCTAATACGTTGCTTATTAACTGATTAATATAAATTCCTGGCCCGCTAGAGTATATACGCCAGCCGCCTTTTACAGGAACACCGCCATTTTTAAGTTTACCAAAATTCTCTTGTGCTTCATACCTCGTTTTGAAATCGCCATCAGAACTGCTGAAATAAACATTACTCTGACGAATAGCTGCATTTTCCACACGATCTTTGAGACCAATTGGATTAATCGTATTTAACCCTTTCCACGTTTCTTCCGCTTTCCCTAACTTCGCCATTGCTTCCGTAAAACGAATATGAGCGTGTACATATTGCAAACCAATTTCTCTTCCAAAGTTAGCCGCCTGTTCCGCACGTTTAAAGTTAGTGCTTACGCCGCCTTTATAAGATGCAGGCCGATTCATTAATCGCACTCCATCCGGAAAATATAAATTTTCTTTTATAATTTGATAATGATGCTCGGCTATCTCCGGTGTGATTAATTCTGCAATCATACTTCTCGTCATGGGTAATAATCGGTATTGAATATTTGTTTTTTCATCATCTGGATGTATCATTAATTCCACATGATCCGAATCCTCCATATAGACAAATCCTGGAATAGTATCTGTACTTAATATAAAGCGGTTAAAGTCCGCTTTGATATTTTTAGCCAAATCAAAAAGGTATGCTGCATACAGATTATCATAGCTCTCTAACGCTCTCGCTAAGTTACGAATTGTCTGGTAGGTAAGTGCTACAGTCCAGCTGCTAGCCATATTCTTCTTTAACCTGCTATCATATGGCTGTAATGTATCGTCCCAATCTCCATCTCCATAACAAGACAAAAACGTATTCGGCAGAAAATTTGTCTCTATATAGTGGATTTGCTTCTTAACATGCTCCATTAACGGATAAAACTCTTCCGTTTTTGCAAATGTATCTCGATTTGTAAATGGAATAGACTCCGCTAATATGCTCGTATCTCCTGTAAATGTTAAATAATCTCCAACTACCTTTAACGGCCATACAATAACATCACCATGACTTTCATCTGCCTTAATCTTTTCAAATCGATCAAACATAAACCACTGCGGCCAATTCCCATCATTTTCGAATTGGTTTGCATATACTTTTTTCAATATCTCACGAACAATTTCAGGGCGATTAACGGCAAAGAAATATTCCACTGGTCCCTGCGAAACGTCCCTTGTTCCCCATGCAGCACCGCCATATTGCTCTAACCCGTGTGGAGACAGATAATGGACTAGCATATTATGAGAATACCATCTACTAAGCAGATTCATTCTCTCTACTTCTTCTTGAATGAGTGGATTCTCATGCTTCATCTGAAAACCATTTAATAATCCATCCAGATAGCGTTCATAGCTTTCCGTCTCTATACCTTCGCTCTTTTGATGATGCTGATAATTTCCTCTATGCAAATTCCCCTGAATAGTAAGGTTTACGGTATGTTTTTGCAGCAATTCTAACATAACTAGCGGGAAGTCAGATCCTTCCTTAAGGGAAACAAAAACCGTTTCATCCTTCAACGTAAAGGGTTGTTCAACATGGATATGATAAGTTAGCTCTGGATAGCCTTGATCGACAGTTGAACTTGGTGTGCCATTAAATGTGATGACTTGATTTGATTGTTCCCATTTAAATGGTACCGAATCCTCTCCATCATTCATTAAAATATGATTACTAATGACAAAATCATATTTTTTCCCTCTTTTACTTTCGATGCTCAGCTTAATCTCATGGTCTTCAACAGAGGTATAATTTGTCACTATAATCAAGTCATCCGCAAGCTTGTAATACCATTTAGCAACATTAAAGCCCATTTCAAATGCAGATGGCATAGCTAATAACTGCCACTGATTATTTATTTTCATATAAATCCGCTGACCAGATTTCTTCATTATATTAAGTGAATTTCTATTATTGCTCATCATTTTGTTCATGGAAGTGTTCCCTAAAACAATTTGGGAATTAAAAATCCCATACATATAGACCGTTGTAGCCATTACCGGTTTATCTACTACTAAGTCAGTTCCGCTTAAAAGGATATGACCATGCGGCCTTTCCATTTGAACTTCCTTTTCCTTTAATACAACATGATGTTGATTATCTGTGAAAAAGGACAAAAGCTTTTGATCTACTATCTCTTTTTCTAGTTGAATCCCAAATAACTCATCTATTTCCTCAGGAGTCAGGCTTTCTGTTTTGATAACTTGATTAACAATACGCGTCATTTTATTTACTGGTTTTGTAACCTGTTCCAATTTGTTTGCTTCTACCCAAATTTCTTCTATTTGTTGAGTAGTGAAAAAGGGTTTCTCTACAGCTGTTGGATGATTTTCCAAAATAGAACCATAAAAAACAACCGATTGCTTCTCTTGTACATTTCGTTTATCTGTTTGTAGGGCCGCATAAGCCATTTCATACTGATAAACCTCTGTTGACAGGCTTTCCCTCTGTAATGCCTCAGGAATATTTGTTTCTTTATAAGACATTCCAAAGAATTGATATCCATCTGTACTAAATCCAATTGTTTTTTGCAAACATCCTTGTTGTAAATACGGGAATTTACCGTCTTGCGGCTGATTTTGCCTAGAGCAGATTGTATATCCATGCTGTGTATCGATGTAATGATCGATATATTGAGATACATAAGCCTCATTCGATTGAACGGCTCCTTTTGCCGCGATGCCAATATCCTGTCCATATAATAAATCTACTGTTTGATTCCCTTGTAAAGAAACTTCCCAGAACCATACGTCATGCGAGGTTACTATAAATTTAACTTCATAGGATACTCCTTCAAAGGTGCCACTCCAAATTAATGCACGCTCACCTACTGCCAGCTTACTATCCGATTGAATACCAAGTAATGGTGTCGAAAGAATTGTCCCCTTTTTAAACACACGCAAATAGATTTGGTTTGCACTGCCATCTAATAAATTCCCTATGAGTTGGTTAACCATTATATCTTTATGACGAATCTCATATATATCCCCGCTAGGAAGAAATGAAAATGTCGTATTATTCCCATTCAATGTAACTGTTTGCGTATTCATATCTTCATACCTATCCTCTTATCTTTTTTAATTCAAAACTTTTTGATTGAAGTTCTATGCTATTTGGACCAACCATTACTTCAAAATCGCCGTCATCACTTAAAAATTGCATATTTCTATGAGTATATCGAAGCTGCTCTTCGGAAATTTTAAAGGTAACCACTTGCTTTTCTCCATTTTTTAACTGAACTTGCTTAAAGTCCTTTAATTCCTTAACAGGACGCACAACCTCTCCAACTAGATCACGTATATAAAGCTGGACCGTTTCTGTGACAGGATAATCTCCTCTATTTTCCACTTCCACCGTAATTGTCACTGCTTCATTCTCCGATATGGTCTCTTTATCTAATTGCAAATTACTGTAGACAACCTCGCTGTAGCTTAACCCATAGCCAAACGGATAACGTGCATAATTCGAAACATCTAAGTATTTAGAAACATATTTTTCGTCCGGATTCTCTTCATAAGGACGACCTGTATTATCTCCATTGTAGTAGACTGGCACTTGCCCCACATTTTCAGGAAAACTCATGCTTAAACGCCCGCTTGGGTTTACATCTCCATATAAAATGTCACTTAGCGCATTTCCACCTTCTGTCCCAGGGAACCACGCTTCTACAATGGCATCCGCTCCATCTAGCTCACTAATATCTAATGGTCGGCCATTATACAACGTAACGATTATCGGTTTACCTGTATCCTTTAATTGCTTAAAAAGCTTTATCTGTTCTTTTGGCAAGCAAATATCACTTCGGCTGGCCGCCTCTCCACTCATCCATTCTTGTTCCCCTAAAGCTAATATAACGACTTCTGCATGACTCGCTGCTTTTAGTGCGCTTGAAATCATGTCTTCTGATAGTTTAAAGTAATCACAAGGTACTTCTGCTGAGAGAATATTAGCAGATTTCTCCTGCATCCCTTCGAGTAACGACACAGCTTCATCCATTTTCCCTTGCCATGACCAAGCTCCTAAAATATCCTGTGAATCTGCTCCCGGTCCGACAACTGCTACTTTTTGATCGGCAGATAACGGCAAGACACCATTGTTTTCTAGCAATACAATTGATTCTGCTGCTATTTCTCTGGATGCATTTCGATGAGATTGTGACAGTATTACTTCTTTTTCCCGATCTGCATCTGCTCCACGATGAGGATTTTCAAATAACCCTAAATCATTTTTCAATTCTAAAATTCTTAGCACGGCTTCGTTTAAAAGTTTTTCGTCTACTACTTCTTCCTCTACTAACTCCTTTAAATAGTGAGCATAACAAGTGGTCATCATCTCAATATCTACTCCTGCCTTTATGGCAAGCTCCGCAGCTTTTTTTTCATTTCCAGCTACGCCATGAGCAATCAATTCCTTCACTGCTCCCCAATCAGATATTACTACTCCATCAAAACCAAACTGGTCCCTTAATATTTTTCTAAAAAGCCACTCATTCCCAGTTGCAGGAATCCCGTCAACTGTATTAAAGGAGGTCATTACTAATTTAGCACCTGCATCAATCGCAGCTTTGTAACTCGGCAAATAACTTTCCCTTAGTTGCCGTTCAGACATATCGACCGTATTATAGTCTCTTCCTCCTAACGGAGCACCATATGCAGCAAAATGCTTTACACAGGCCGCCAGTCGTTCTGTATCGCTTTTCAAGTCTTCTCCTTGATAGCCACGCACTAACGCTTTAGCAAATTCACCATTTAAATGAGCATCTTCTCCTGTTGATTCCATCACTCTCCCCCATCTAGGGTCGCGCACTAAGTCAACCATCGGTGAAAAGGTTACATGTAAACCAGATACACTAGCTTCTAATGCAGAAATTCGCGCCATTTTTTCAGCAGCTTCTAAACTCCAGGAACTCCCTAAACCTAAAGGAATGGGGAAAATCGTTCGAAATCCATGGATAATGTCAGCCATCATTAAGGTTGGAATTCCTAAACGATGCTTTTTCATATATTCCTTTTGGATACGAATAGCTTCTTCAGCTCCCGATAAACCTAATGTAGAGCCAGCTTGTTTGATATTTTCTTCTGTTAACCCTAAATCAGTTAAAGGTCCTGTCATTTCTTCACTTTTTTTTGTATAAAAATCGGCGGAAAGCTGTAGAAGCTGATCTACTTTTTCCTCTACTGTCATTTCATCCACTAATTTAACTAAATCTTCATGTCTCATTTACATGCTCCTTACTTCAATCCTGATACATTGAATCCTTGCAGGATGTATTTTTGGAATATCATGAATACAATAATGATTGGAATAATCATAAAGGTAGAACCAGCCATCTGCAGAGCATAATTGCTTGCATATTGTCCTTTTAAAAGCTGTAGACCAACAGATAATGTATAATACTTTTCATCATTTGCCATAATTAGCGGCCATAAGAAGGAATTCCACGCACCGATAAAGGTCAATATTCCTTGCACAGCTATAACCGGGCGTGAAACAGGCATAATTATTTTCCAAAATATTTTCCATTCACTCGCACCATCTAATCGAGCCGCTTCTAATAATTCGTTCGATATAGTAGACATGAACTGACGGAATAGGAAAATGGCGAAAGCCCCCACTAGACCCGGAAGAACAATCCCTGCCATTGTATTTGTTAAGCCCATGGCGTTTAAAATCAAATAAACTGGAATCATCGTGACTTGCCCAGGTATCATCATTGTCGCAAGCACTAAATAAAAGAGTATATTTTTCCCCTTGAAGTTATATTTTGCAAATCCATATCCTGCCATCGCGTTCAAAATTAGTCCGCCAAATGAGCATAGGACGATAATTAATGTATTTTTTAAATACACTGCAAAGTTAAACGCTAAAAACAATTCTTTAAAATTAGAAAAGGTGATCTCCTGCGGCCAAATAGTTGGAGGAAACTGCATAATTTCCGCATCCGTTTTCAGGGAAGAAAGCAGCATCCAAATAAATGGTAAGACCATAAAGAATCCGCCAACAGTAAGAATAATTCCAACAATCCATTTTGAAGTTCTCATTTGCTTTTGAGATGTATGCATAGCTATTTCCTCCTATAATGATTCTTCATCACTCTTACGCTGAATGCGGAATTGAATCAAGGTAACGATAATAATCGCAATAAATAAAATAAATGACCCTGCCGCTGCATAACCAAACTTACTAAATTGGAACCCGTTCCGGTAAATAAATAACGCAACGGAAGTAGTACTATCTAAAGGCCCGCCATTGGTCATAATAAACGGTTCTTCGAAAAACTGGAGCCAGCCAATCATCGTCGTAATCGTTACAAAGAAAGTTGCAAACTTAAGCATGGGTATCGTAATTTGAAATAATTGTTGACGTCGATTAGCGCCATCTAATGAGGCAGCCTCATAATATTCTTTCGGTATACCTTGAAGCGCCGCTAAAAAAATAATCATATTCGTACCAATCGCTCGCCATAAAGCAAGAATAATTAATGACACTTTCGCCATTGTCGGATCTTGCAGCCACGGTACTGGAGAAACATTGATAAGAGACAGTAAATAGTTTAAAAATCCAAAACTCGGATTATAAAGATAACTCCACACAACTGCTACGGCAACCACATTTGTGATCGATGGCGTGTAAAAAATCAACCGAAAAAATTGAAAGATTTTATTTTCCCCGAAGTTAATCATAACCGCGATAACTAAGGAACAAGCGATAACTAAAGGCACACCAATCACTACATAAAACAAGGTATTTCCAATTGATTTGAGGAAAACAGGATCTGTTAAAATTTCTTTGTAATTACTTAATCCCACAAAATTGATCTGTGACCAATCAGCTAGTCCAACTAAGCTGATATCTGTAAAACTAATAAAAAAAGCTACAACAATGGGAATTAAGGAAAACAACATTAGTAAGAGCAATGCAGGAGAAATGAATAAATATGGGGCTCTTTTACTAGTAAAGTTTCTCAATTTTAAAGCACTTCCTTTACTTTAAATAGAAAGGAGCATCTCTTTAGAGAAAGATTTCTTTTAACACATTCAGATTAGGAAACAGATTTTTCTAATCGAACCCGTTTATTCAGATAACTTCCGCTAATGTTTGAGATACTCCTTTCTGCTCATTTATTTACTTAAAACCTTTTCTGTTTCTGCATTAAAAGCATCCATCTCTGCCTGTACATCTGCTCCACCCAAATAAATTTTCTCAAAATGCTTCAAGTAGTTTTGAGCGATTTCTTCAAATTCAGGAATTAATGGCATTGGATGAGAGTTTTCCATTTGCTCTCCAAATACTTCATATAATGGATCACCGGCTAGCTTTTCATCCTTCCACGCTTCTTTTACTGTTGGCATGGCATTCGTTAATTCTAACCACTTTAATTGGTTTTCCTTGCTCACCATAAAATCAATAAATTGTGCCGCTTGATCTTTTTTCTTTGAATGTTCAAATATCGTTAAATTCGATCCACCAAGACTTGAATCATTATTATCTTTTCCAGCAGGAAGAACGGCGGTTGCCCATTTGCCTTCGATATCTGGCACTGTATCATTAACTGTTTTCACCATCCACGGACCACTAATAAACATTGGTACAATAGCATCTCCTGAGAACGTTTGCGAAACATCCATTCCTAAGTCTTGTTTAGGAGCATACCCTTTTTGAATCATATCATTTAAAAACGTCACTGCTTCTACAAACGGCGCTTGGTTAAATTGCGCTTCTTCCTTGTCTGACAGCAATTCAGAACCGTTTTGTCGAGCAAACATGAAACCAAGTGTTTGTTCCTTCGAATCGACATTTAAGCCATACATATTATCTCCTCGTTCTGATAGCTTCTTCGCTGCGTCTTCAAGCTCTTCCCATGTTTTAGGTGCCTCTTTATATCCAACGGATTCTAAAATATCGGTCCGATAGAACAAAACTCTCGTTTCCGCTGCCCACGGTATCCCGTAATACTTATCATCAAACTTGGTTGTTTCTACTGAACCTTCGAAAAAGTTTTCTGGCTTTAAATGATCATTTTTATCAATAAATGGCCCCATATCTGCCAATGCACCAGCAGCTTGAAACTCCGGCATCCAAGTAGTACCCATTTGAAGAACATCAGGACCTTCCTTCGAAGCTACGGCTGTCAGTAATTTATCATGAGCACTAGCCCAGGGGATTGCTTGGATTTTCACTTCAATGCCTGTTTCTTTCGTAAATTCCTCTGCCATTTTAGGGAGCTGCTTCACTTCATCGCCCATTCCCCAAACGGTTAGTACTTCTGAGTCACTAGCATCATTTTTACTATCAGAACATCCCGCCATTAATCCTACTGCAAGTAATGCTGTGGTTCCTAGCAATGCAAATTTCTTTTTGAAATTCATTCTTGTTTCCTCCATTTTTAGATGAATTTTATAGAAACGTTTCGATATAAGTTAGTATATATCACCGAATATCAACTTGCAAGCGTTTTCTAACTATTTCATTTAGTATTATCAGTAGAAACGTTTCACAAAACAATGAAAAAACCCAACAAAGTTTTAAAGAGTTACGTAATATCTATGGTTTTCCTAGATATACTTTCCTCTCTTATCTTTGTTGGGTTAGCACAAATTCAAAGAAATTTATCCTTTAAAAAAATCTTTTAGTACTTGGAAATCTTCTTTTACATCAATCTTATTCGGCTCTGCCTTTTGCAATCTTTCCACGATAGCTGGTATGTCATTTAACTCTTTGTTATCTGTATATTCAATAAAGGATAACTCATGTAGCCAATCATTATAAGAATGCTTTGCTTTTCCATAGCTATTTCCGAACACTAGACAAGGTGTTTTAGTGATAATGGAAAAGATCATAGCATGCAAACGATCTGTAATAATTAATTTTTTGGAGCCAATTTTATCAAGCGTTTTTAAGAAGTACTTTTCACGGTCCGCATAATCAATCACATCAACCTCTGATAAAACCGTATCTGTCCGCTCTACAGACTCCGTTTTTCCAAATAAGTCCATTAAGTCAGAAACAAAGCTTTCTTCTGTCACCTTCTCCTTATCTGCTCTTAGAACAAATAGAACACCATCACGTTCCAGCTCCCTTGGCTCAATAGACAGAGATAATACCATATCTGGAGTGTAAATTACATTTGCCTGGAATGTTTCTTTTAAAATATCTAAAGTTTGATTCTCTCTTGCTACTAAAGTTAGATTAGGATTTTGATTGTATGCTTCTTGGCTTTTCCGCTTCTCTTCTCTACCTTGCTCTGTATCCTCAAAAAAAGCAGATTGTGGAAAAACAATTGTTTTGTAGTCTTTAAAGGATGAAACTACTTTTCTACGATCTTCCTCAATATCTACATATAAACTTCCTAAATTTCCTCCGCCTGTAAAACAAACAATATCATCTTCGTTAATAATCTTCTTAACTAGCTCTATTCCTTCTTCTGTTGCATAGTCCATAATTTCAATATATTCATAGTAAGGAAAACAATTTTTAATAAACTTTTCCTCTGCATAGGCGATGGCTTGATCTCCAATATTCGTATAACTTGGCGATCCAAATAGGAATACTTTTCTCTTGTTATTAAACAATGCTTCCTTATCTACATTAGGAGCAATCCCTTTTACCATATTCAATTCTTCTTTTCTTGCTTGATTTAACATGACTGTATTCCTCCTTCTTACTTCGATAGAACTTGTGGTTAATTGTCATGTACCCAAAACAAGCTATAAGTATTCCGAAAACGGTAACTTTCTCCCTTACTTTCTTTGCTTCCATATCAAAAGAATTGATTTGCCATCGTTCGGAGAATCTTCTCCATAATCAAAAGGAAGCACGGCAAAAAAAATAAAATAAAAGGAAAAATAAACAAATTGATAGAGAAATGAGCTTTTTGGTAGAACTTCCTGAATGATTAAAGAATTAACGACTAGAATCGACAATAAGTTAAATAATATGCCTCCCCCATGAATCAATGTCTGCTGCCATCTTTTTTTCTTCTCTATCCCTTTATAATGACAGGCCGCATCTACAAAATAAAGGACATGAATATGCATACACCCTATAGAAAACAGTCTTTTTCCCCTGCCAATCGTTAAATCGCCCTTCAACCCAAATATCCATACAAAGAGTTGATGCCCAGCAGCATGAATTAAATTAACAATAGGCAAAACGACGAAAAAGGCCCATGCAAATTTGTCGAGATCACTTAGAGTAAACATCTTCATCCTCCTTCTCTCACCTTTTAAGATGGGCAGTTTCAGTTACTAGTTTTCTTTTAGAATTTGGATATATGTAAGATACCTCTTTCGCATTGGAACCAATCCCTTATTCGAGATTTGATAGATATTGGTAATATTTATATACAATTATTTTGGTAGATAGTTGATTTCGAAGGGAGAGTCTCTGGATAATTACCCCTTTCTCGAACAGCTGCTCGAATGACTGCGATGGGGTGTAGTCATTGTACTGCTGGAACCTGCTCTGATTGTTTGAATGATCTGTATGCTATGCAAATATAGAAACCTATATCATTTTGTGGTATCCAGTTATCTATAAACGGGATGGTATACATAAAAAAGAAATATATATAACGGAGAGGAAATTAAAAAGCCTAAACACTTAAAATGATACAATAAAGACAACGACAAGGAGGAGTTGATTTATATGCTATTAAAAAGTGCTGTTTATGGATTTATTATTGGTGATGCACTAGGTGTCCCCCATGAATTTAAAATAAGGGGAACATACGCATGTGAGACTATGACAAATGGTGGAGTATGGAATCAACCTGTTGGCACATGGTCAGACGATACATCCATGTTGCTCGCTACATTAGATTCCATTAATCATGAAAATGGTATAAACATCAAAGATATGAGAAATCGTTTTCTCGATTGGATGCATCATGCGAAGTATACAGCAAGAAATGAAACTTTTGATATAGGATTAACTACACAGCAAGCACTAATGGACGGTATTGGTAAAAGTAATGTTAGATCAAACGGTAATGGTTCGCTTATGCGTATTCTGCCTCTTGCATTTATTGATTGTGATGATAAAAAGGTCAAAGAAGTATCATCCATAACACACGCACATGACATATCCAAGAAAGCTTGTCTTATTTATGTGGACATTGTAAGAAGGTTAATAAAAAATGAAAACCTAAAAGATATTCTAAATAATCAGACACACGAGGAACCATTCACACGCTTAAATTCATTGCATGAACTTGCAGAATCCGAAATCAAATCGACAGGTTATGTTGTCGATACCCTTGAAGCAGCTCTGTGGTGTGTCTTACAATCTCATTCGTACAAAGAAACTGTGCTAAAAGCAATCAATCTCGGAGGCGATACAGACACTATCGCAGCAATTGCTGGTGGACTAGCGGGTATTATTTATGGTTATGACGCTATACCGAAAGAATGGATTGACACATTACATAACAAAGAACTTATCACAGCCATACTGTTAAAGCAAAAACTAGAATAACCTTTGCTTTACAGTCCCTTATAAAAAGATAAATACCTTCTTTTTTGGCAGCAAAGAAGTCACACAAAAATGTCTCTGATTTGAGATATGTCCCTTTGTTCCTGATTTCAGACGGAAACCTTTTTTATATGTGATACGTATCTATGCCTGTACACTATATTTATTTATATATACTCTTTCTATATAAAAAGAAGGAACAAAGGAACAACGATACGGGAACGTTGATATAGCAATAATCTTCTGTTCCTAATGACGTGAAAAAGCAGGTACAAAGCAGGGACATTTTACGTCAAAAAGGAACAAAAAAATCGGGTGAAATGGTCATTATCTGAGGTAGATTTTCACACTTCTCGATCTTGTATAATTCTAAAAAAAATATAATGAAGAATTATTTTTGTGACTATTTTTTGGAGGTTGGACAACAACACAAATGAATACCATATGTTTCTTCAATCGATTCTTCTAATGCCTGCAGCTGTTTCGAATATTCAATACAGATATTCTGATACGAATCTTTTTCTTTATTTGTTTTACACGTTTCTATACAATTGGACATTCTTTTCTAAGTTTATAAAGCAATTTTCCAGAGAGGGAGAGTCTGTTTAGGCGTACCTTCTCCTTAAAGTACTCCCACAGCAAGAAACATGTGGGGGGCCATATGAATATGATCAAATGGTTGCTAAATATAAAAAGGGAAACCATTCCTGCCATTAAAGACAGAATGGAGGGATTCGAAAATACGTACAGTATATAAAACATAAAGCACATAGCCCTAATCTGCTATGTGCTTTTCATCCCTTCCTAAATGCCACCTTTCAAAATAAAAAAAAATTCCCCATTGACAAATCCTACCTCTCTCTATAAAATACTGAATAATTTTGCAAAATTATCAATTTGATTCGCTAAATAGCGAATCAAAATAAAAGGAAGAGATCCATGGACAAAGTAAACATTTGGATTAAAAAACATGTACGTGTCATTTACTCCCCCTTTCGTGAATTGTTAACAAGTTTACATGTTTTACACAATCCAGCTCATCACCTGACGAGGCTAGAGTGGGCAGAGAAAACAAAAGAAGCAATATCGAAACCGCATTGGAAAATGATTCAATTCTTTGGGGAAATTAGTAATGAATGGCTTAATTTTCTCGATTTGGATGATTATCTTTTATTGGAAGAGAAGCATGTTGAGGAAGCCATTGAACGATTACGTTTATTGCCAGAGCAGCAATTTCTTGCCTTCCTGCTAGGTAAAAGCGACTTTACAGATGCAAATACAAACCAACAAAAGGTTTTAAAAAAACCTAATTATTATCGGAATCTCCTTTGCGATTTGCTCTATGATTACCAGCAAAATTATTTTGCGCGCGAATTATATCGAATGGAGCCGTGGTTAATTAAATCTGTTCATGAATTAAAAAAAGCAATAGCAGCAAATCCATATGAAGCGATCAACGCTATTCATCCACGCTTCAGACTTGATCCAAAATCGATACGATTTTATAAAGCAAACACCTGGATTTTTGCTTATGAAGAGATAGAAACATTGACGATATACCCATCCAGCTTTATCGCGCCACATCTCTTAGTTGGCTTAGAAGTTCCTGCCATCATTGTTTATTTGCATGTCTCCTTTCCTAATCAGCTGGGAACTAGTCAAGATATAGTCCCAATAGACTTGCTTTCTACTCTCGCTGCATTAGGGGACAAAACGAGATTACAATTATTAAGACAAATGTCTCGGCATCCCATTTGTACACTGCAATTATCGGAATCTACCGGGCTTGCAAAGGCCACAATTTCTAAGCATCTAAAAATCTTAGAAAAGGCGTGCTTAATAAAAGGGGAAAGACATGGACACTTTGTGTTTTATGAGACAGATTTACAAAAATTAGACCAACTGAAGGTCGACTTAAATCAGTTTTTTGATCAGCCTTCCCTTGGTCAAAAGGAGGATACATAAATGTGGTTGAGCATTTCTGCTACTTTTTGGCGAAATTATCTCGTGATGAAAAGAGCTTTTCCTTGGTCTTTTTTTCTAGGACATATATTAAGCGCTATTTATATTATCATCTTTGCCTACCTTACCTATTTTTTTGTTTTTAAAGGAGAATTATCATCCAGTTTCTCTGCCTATGCGGGGACAGATGACTATCTTTCCTACTGCATTTTAGGTGGATTACTTTACTCTTTTTCAGTGTCTCTTTTAATGATTACAAGTCGAACACTTATCACAGAATTGCGAGAAGGGACCCTAGAATCCCTTCTTCTAACACCATCGACAAGAAAGGGATATTTTCTCGGCTATGTAGCGCAAGGGTTGATTAGAATTATGTTGGAATTCCTTGTGATTATTGCCGCTGGCTCTCTATTTGGCTTGCATTTACAAGGAATAAACTGGCTTCATGTCTTAATTGTTCTTGTCGTTTTGATTCTTTCCACCTTTTCGATGGCATTAGTATTAGGATCGTTTATGCTCTACTTTCGAGATACATATATCACGCAGAACACCTTATTTGTCCTTATGGGACTTGTTTGCAGCATCACTTTTCCAAGTGACTTTTTACCAGCGGCAGTAAGGTGGATCAGCCAAGTCATGCCACTTACCTATGGAATTGATGCTTTACGAATGGTCTGGATAGAGGGAACCCCACTTAATGAGCTTTTGGCTCCATTACTAAAAATGGCAACGCTTGGTTTGATTTATTTGCCAACAGGCTCATATTTGATGAAAAAAATGGAGAAATACGTATTAGAAAAGCATTTTGGATAAGGAGTGATAAAAATGATCGAAGCAAAAGGAATTAGTAAGTATTACACAGTGAAAAAAAGAAAGAATTTTTTCCGTTCAGAAAAGCAAGTTGTATGTGCTGTTAAAGATTTAAACATCTCTATTAAAGAAGGAGAAATCGTTGGCTTGCTCGGTTTAAATGGGGCTGGAAAAACTACTACCATTAAAATGCTCAGTACCTTACTAAATCCAACAGATGGACAAATAACAATTGATGGTTTTGATGCTGTAAAAGAGGCAATGAAGGTAAAAAAGCATATTAATATGATTGCTGGTGGAGAAAGAATGTTATATTGGCGGCTGACTGGATCCGAAAACCTCCGCTATTTCGGAAAGCTCTATCAACTATCAGGTCTAGAGCTTGAAACACGCATAGCCTATCTTCTCGATCAAGTTGGATTAAATGAGGCAAAGGACATTCCAGTAGAACTATATTCAAAAGGGATGAAGCAAAGACTCCAAATTGCGAGAGGACTTATAAATAATCCTAAATATTTATTTCTTGATGAACCAACGCTTGGCCTGGATGCGCCAGTAGCTAAGCAATTGAGAGGATTAGTGAAAGACTTAGCAAAACAAGAAAACAAAGGAATCTTATTAACAAGTCATTACCTCGAAGAAGTGGAGGAGCTTTGTGATCGCATCTATATTATTGAAAAGGGATCAATTATTTTAGATGGCACACCAGAAAAAATTATTTCATCTGTAGTAAAAAGCTATCATTTGAGGATGGAAACAAGTTCCCTATCGGCAAGCGCGCAAAATAAACTCAAACAGGCATTAGTCGATTGCAGCATTCAGTTTAATTGGCTGACAGATAGCACAGTGATTCTTGTCGATGCACCCTATGATCCCACTTCTTTTCTTATTAATATTTGTATGAATGAATCTGTTTCAATTCTAAAACTTGAGCTTAAGCGGCCACGATTAGAAGACGCGATTCTAACCTTAGCAAAGGAGAAATCTGCATGAAGTTGTTTTCTATTTTACAAGCAGAAATGGCTAAAAGTCATAAACATAACTTTCATAACAAGTTAATCTATTTTTCCTTACTCTTATGGCCAGCCTTATTGTTTATTACGTCTTATTATTCCTTTAAGCCCTTTAACCTAACGGAATCTAGTCCGCTATCTGCCTATATGGATGTTGACCAAATCACTATGTTTTTACTAACCGGTTATTTAGGATATATTTTCTTTTGGAGCCTTGTTCAATCCGCTTGGAATATGAGCTATGAGCGCCAGGCTGGTACACTTGAGCTCATCTTTCTTACACCTGCAAATCGTTTAACTATCATGTTTGCACGTGCAGCAGGAAATTTGCTTGAAGCTGTATGGTTATTCACTACCTTCATCCTATTGGTGCTTATTGTTACAGGACAAGCGGCTGAAATTTATTGGGCAAATGTTCCACTCGCCTTATTTCTTCTTTGTATATCTGCGATTGTTTGGGGTGGATTTTTAAATATTGTTTTTCTCTTTTCGCGAGATGCAGGAATTCTTTTTACCATTTTCGAGGAACCAATGCAGTTCTTCTCTGGTGTACGTATTCCAATCCTTGCCTTCCCAATCTGGGGAAAAGCAATTGCCTACCTTTTTCCGCTGACTTATGTACTAGGTATCTTTCGAGATCTTGTGCTGAATGGAAAAGATTTTACGCAAATGATCGGACAATATTTACTTTTAGTTTCCATCATTCTAATGCTTGCCGTGGCCTCCGTCTTTCTTTTAAAAAAGGCAGAAACCCATACTAAGAATACAGGAAATATGGTTCTTTATTAAGGGTAATAATCGTGCCTCTTCGTTTCACGTGAAACAAGAGGCTATTTCCTAGAAAATCCTACACTAAAAAGTCCACCAGCTTTACGACAAGAGATAATGCCCTTATCGTTAGTTTCTTCCAAAAACCCGCTTCTGTTTCCTTTACTTTCTCGTCTGATTTATAAGTCCCATCTTCTAAAACTTGTAGACTTTGATTATTTACCGTTTTATTTAATTCCTCTTGAAGAAAGTGTGCGAATTCTTCACTATCAATTAATACCATTGTTTCGGTATTTAAAAAAGTACTTCTCGCGTCCAGGTTATAGGAGCCAATTAAACTAATTCTCCCATCAAAGATATATGTCTTTCCGTGAAGCGATTCCGTTTTCGGCTGGTATTCATATAACTCATCAGCGAATTGAATAATGTCCTTCCTGCTTGCCCAATACCCAGAAAACGCAACTAAGTTCGGAGTAGAGGCAACGGAGTTTGTTAGGACCTTCCAATGGTCAACCGCTATTTTCTTTTTATCTACATATGCCAGCATTTTCCTCGTTGGCACAATATAAGGACTTTCTAAATAAATAGATTTTGCTTGTTCACTTAGTGATACAATTTCTTTCCAAATAAGAGGATCTTTATTAAAGCGCTGATGGGGATTAAAAAGAAAATGGACCTTTTTCGTTGGATACACATCTTTTTTCCAGTTAATCATTTTATCTATCGACAATGGATAAACATCTTTAGCATGTTTTAATAAGTGGAGGGCTTTCTTCCGTTTTTGCTCCCCTAGCTTTTCCTTCCTTGGTGAAAGTTTCTTTACAGAACTTTTGGTAAAAGGATGTTCCCAAACATATTGATAATAACCATCCATTTGCTTTAGCACACTCGTTTTTGGTTTTTCAGTAAACACAAGCACATCCCGATCATTGGAAGCTCCTTTAGCTCCTTGTGCACTAAAATATTTATCTCCTATATTTCTACCGCCAACTAACGCAAGTTCTTCATCTATGATAAATAACTTATCATGAAATCGATTATTCCAAGTCCAAGGCTTGCCTAAATGTAGGGGTTCATAATACTTTAATTCCATATTCGGGTGCTGATAAATAGCATAGCTATACAAACGCAAATCCTTATTAAATCGGTTGACCATTCCATCCAGCAAAATACGTACTTTTACCCCGCGATCTGCTGCTTCAAATAGAGAAGCAAAAAACAAATCAGAATATGTACCTTTTTGAATGGCATAAGTAGATAAATCAATAGATTTCTTTGCATTCTTTATTAACTGCAATCTCGCTAAACCAGAATCTTCCCTGTCTTGAAGTAATACAACTTTATCAGAAGACACTACTCTCTCTTCGTTCTGTGAAAGGTTCACAGCTGGATTCCAAGAAGAGTTTTCCTTAGGCTTGTAAAAATAAGGCACAATGACGCAGAATACGACAATATATAGGAGATAGCATCCAACTAAAACCAAAATAGTTTTCATGCTTTTATGTATCATATTGTTTCCCACCCATTTTGTTAGATACTAAGTAGTTTCTCCTATCGACGTTTAATTATGAAAAAAGCTATTTCTTTTTTTACTCAGTTTCGATCCTTAATTTTCCGAGAGCAAAAATTACTATTTTTATAGAAGGCTTAACATACTATCTATAGATGAATGAACCCCCTCTTAATTGAGAATAGGCCATAATAAATGAAAATTACTAGATAGATATCAAAAACACCGCAAATACAGTGCTTAGGTTGTCAACTTTTCACAAATTCAAGCAAGGATTCTTATAGATAAAAATTAAAATAAGTATTAATTAGTTTTAGATTATCCTTGACAAAATAATTAAATTTATATAATAATAAATGTTGAATTGTAATAATTATTATTTGCATAAGTTTGGATTATTTGTCCAAACTAGTAATAAATTATTCATATTAGGAGGAATTTTATTATGTCAATTATCGGAAAAGAAGTTTCACCATTTACAGCTCAAGCATTTCATAACGGTGAATTTATTGAAGTAACAGAAGAAAACTTAAAAGGTAAATGGAGTATTTTCTGCTTCTATCCAGCTGATTTTACTTTCGTATGCCCAACTGAATTAGAAGATTTACAAAATGAATATGCTACATTGAAAGATCTTGGAGTAGAAGTTTACTCTGTTTCAACAGACACGCATTTCACTCACAAAGCATGGCATGATCATTCAGATGCAATCGGCAAAATCGAGTACATCATGATTGGTGACCCAACACAAAGAATTTCTCGTGATTTTGACATTCTTAACGAGGAAGCTGGTCTTGCAGATCGTGGAACTTTCCTTATCGATCCAGATGGTAAAATTCAAGCGGTTGAAATCAACGCAGACGGTATCGGCCGTGATGCAAGCACACTAGTAAACAAAATCAAAGCTGCACAATATGTTCGCAACAATCCAGGTGAAGTTTGCCCAGCTAAATGGCAAGAAGGCAGCACTACACTTAAGCCAAGCCTAGACCTTGTTGGCAAAATTTAAGGGAGTGGCTCTGTATGTTACTAGATAATGAAATTAAAGGGCAACTGAATCAATATCTGCAAATGATGGAAGGCGATGTTGTTCTTAAGGTTAGCACGGGATCGGATGAAGTATCCCGTGACATGCTAGCCCTAGTTGATGAACTAGCTACTATGTCATCTCATATCAAAGTAGAAACTGCTGAATTAGAAAGAACACCAAGTTTTAGTGTAAATCGTGTTAGCGAAGACACTGGAATTACTTTTGCTGGTATCCCTCTAGGACACGAATTCACTTCTTTAGTATTAGCTTTACTTCAAGTAAGTGGTAGAGCTCCTAAAGTCGATCAAAAAGTAATCGATCAAATTAAAGCAATCAAAGGTGAATTCCACTTTGAATCTTACATTAGCTTAACTTGCCATAACTGTCCGGATGTAGTACAAGCGTTGAATGTGATGAGTCTTATAAACCCTGGTATCACACATACAATGATTGATGGGGCAGCTTTTAAGGAAGAAGTAGAAAGCAAAGATATCATGGCAGTTCCTACTGTTTTCCTTAATGGGGAATCATTTGGCAGCGGTCGTATGTCATTAGAAGAAATTTTAGCAAAAATGGGCAGCACTGCTGATGCTTCTGAATTTGCTGATAAAGATCCATTTGATGTATTAGTAGTTGGCGGTGGTCCAGCTGGTGCCAGTGCTGCAATCTACGCTGCACGTAAAGGAATCCGCACTGGTATCGTTGCAGAACGCTTCGGTGGCCAAATCATGGATACATTAGCTATTGAAAACTTCATTAGTGTGAAGCAAACAGAAGGTCCAAAGCTTGCAGCAAGTCTGGAAGAGCATGTAAAAGAATATAACATTGACGTTATGAACCTTCAACGTGCTAAACGTTTAGAGAAAAAAGACTTAATAGAAATCGAGTTAGAAAATGGTGCTGTTCTGAAAAGTAAGTCTGTTATTCTATCAACTGGTGCTCGCTGGCGCAATGTTGGCGTACCGGGAGAAGCAGAATTTAAGAACAAAGGTGTAGCATATTGCCCTCACTGTGATGGCCCATTATTTACTGGAAAAGACGTTGCTGTAATCGGCGGCGGTAACTCAGGAATTGAAGCTGCTATCGACTTGGCAGGAATTGTGAAACACGTAACAGTTCTTGAATTTATGTCGGAATTAAAAGCAGACTCTGTTTTACAAGAACGCTTAAACAGCCTACCAAATGTTACAGTTCTGAAAAATGTTCAAACAAAAGAAATAACTGGTACTGATAAAGTTAACGGTATTACTTATGTTGAACGCGAAACCGGCGAAGAAAAACATATCGAGCTTGCAGGTGTGTTTGTCCAAATTGGTCTAGTTCCTAATACAGACTGGTTAGAAGGTACAGTGGAGCGTAACAGAATGGGTGAAATTCTTGTTGATAAGCATGGCGCTACAAGTCTGCCAGGTGTATTTGCAGCTGGAGATTGTACAGACAGCGCTTATAAGCAAATCATTATTTCCATGGGTTCTGGTGCAACTGCTTCATTAGGTGCATTTGATTATCTGATCCGTAATTAATAGATTTTGAGAAAGAGCTTCCCTTTTGCGGAGGCTCTTTTTTTGTTATGTTGAGGGTATGCAGAGGTGAAGTGATGCTGTTTGGTAGATATTTTGGACTTTGGCTGATTTCCTCTCCGCTTTGGCTGATTCCTCCTCCGCTTTGGCTGATTTCCCCTCCGCTTTGGCTGATTCCTCCCCCACTTTGGCTGATTTCCCCTCCGCTTCGGCTGATTTCCTCTCCGCTTTGGCTGATTCCTCCTCCGCTTTGGCTGATTCCTCCTCCGCTCTGGCTGATTTCCTCTCCGCTTTGGCTGATTTCCCCTCCGCTTTGGCTGATTTCCTCTCCGCTTTGGCTGATTCTTCCTCCGCTTTGGCTGATTTCCTCTCCGCTTTGGCTGATTCTTCCCCCGCTTTGGCTGATTTCCTCTCCGCTTTGGCTGATTTCCTCTCCGCTCTGGCTGATTCCTCCTCTACTTTGGCTGATATACCACAATTACGGACTATATCTCCCTCATCTGCTGCCATTCCACTATACCTCATAGGCCAAATAAGCTCCCTATCGCTTTTACCAATAAAAAAGAGGTCTGTCCACAAAAAGGACAGACCTCAACCACCACTCCACATTATTTTAACTCCAACTCCATCCACTCATCCGTTTCCTTAAAGCCGAACTTCTTATAAACAGGTCTGCCAAGCTTTGAAGCACCTAACCACATTTTCTTAATACCTAAGTTTTTAGCTTCCTCCACTAATTTTGTTAGTAGAGTGGTAGCTATTCCTTTTCCGCGATGAGCATTCTTTGTATACATATTGGTTACATATGCTTGTTTTCCACTCTTATTGGTATAGGTAGGGGGAAATTCATATATTACGATAGCTCCTGTTGCAATTATTTCATTTTTCTCGATTACAAGCCATTGAATAAGAGAACCCTCTGCTAATTTCCTTTGAAAGAAATCTTCCAGCTCGTCATTAATATCTTTATCTGCTGAAACTCCCTCATCTATTAACTGATTTTTTCTTAGCTCTATTAGCATATTAATATCCTTAATAGTTGCTTTACGATAATCCATCCTATTCCCTCTTCCTAAATATTATTGTTATTTTCTCTGATAACTTATTTTTTCAAGCCAAATAGCGTAGTTACACTAAGCCCTAACCCAAATGTAATAATACATAAGATTATACTAGTGGCTCCCGAAACCATACCAGGAAAAACAACAAAAAGAGAACCGATAATTAATCCAATAATGATTGCATATGTGATATGCGGGAAATGTGAAAGAGCATATTTAATCCCTTTGCTACTCCCGATAAATCCAATTATTGCTCCAAGTCCAAGTACGATAATCACTGGGATATTCCATGTCGACAAGGCATTAATTGCTGTTGAATAAACTCCAAGTAACAGTAAAATAAACGATCCACTAATCCCGGGAAGCAGCATAGCCATGCTGGCTAACCAACCAGATAAAAACAATCCCAGAACCGACCATACAGTTAAGGAAGTAATCGGCTCTATTGATTTAACAGGATGCATGAATGCCATGGATGCGATAATAATAGCAGCAATTGTTAAAATAATATAATGTCCAGAACCAAAATTCTTTTTCGGCCGAGCCTCTTTTAACATAAGTGGAATTACACCGATAATTAATCCAATAAAGAAAAATTGTGTTGGCTCATGATAATTTTCCAGTAAAAATTCTATTAATCTACTTAATAATAAAAGGGCAGCACCCATCCCAACTGCTAATGGTATTAAAAAGCCAAGTTGTTTCTTCCAGTTCCTACTAAAGAAACCGCTAATTGCATCGAGCAAACGGTCATAGATGCCCAAAATGACGGCAATTGTTCCCCCGCTCACTCCCGGTATTAAATCACTTATCCCCATAATAAATCCTCTATATAAGTTTTTCCATTCCACTAATTTTTCATTTCCTTTCTATTCTTCTAATTACATATTTTTTAAAGATTGATAGTATTTTCCTAACTCTATCATACCATAATTCTGAATCTTCCTTCCTTTTTCAAAATAAAATATCTTCAATTTAAAACCAGTCTAAATATACTAAACCTTTCAATAATTATCCAACAATAACTTTACAAATATATCTTTTAGTAGGTATAATAATTTTTATAGTTTTGAATGTTCAATAGATAGATAATATTCAGAATTAATGATTATAAACAGGGGGAATACTTCATGAAACGAAAAAATTGGTTATTACTTCTTATGTTTGCATTTGTGCTAAGTGTATTAGCTGCATGCTCTGGCGATAAAACCGACGTTTCTACCGACTCAAAAGATAAGGACGGTAAATCAGACGAAAAAGTCCTTAACTTTATAAATCCAGAGGCAATTCCGTCAATGGATCCAGCTTTAGCTACAGATGAATCTTCATTTGTTTATCTTGGTGCAACAATGGAAGGGCTTTACCGTTTAGATAAAGATACACAGCCATCACCAGGTATTGCAACTGATCACAAAGTTAGTGATGATGGGTTAATTTGGACGTTTACATTAAGACAAGATGCAAAATGGTCAAATGGTGACCCAGTTACAGCAAATGACTTTGTGTATGCATGGCAACGCGCTGTTAATCCAGACACTAAATCGGAATATGGTCCTTATATGATGAATGGTGTCATTAAAAATGCTGCTGCTATCAGTTCTGGGGAACTAGCTGTTGATCAATTAGGGGTGAAGGCGGACGGTGATTATACACTTGTTGTAGAATTAGAAAACCCAACACCTTATTTTGAGACATTAACTACTTTTGGCACCTTCTTACCATTAAACCAAAAGTTTGTGGAAGAAAAAGGAGATAAATTTGCAACAAGTTCAGAAAACTTATTAGCAAACGGGCCTTATAGCATTACTGACTGGGATAGTACAGGTAATTCATGGGTACTTGCAAAAAATAATAGTTATTGGGATGCAAGCACTGTTAAAATGGATAAATTGACATTTGAAGTAGTAAAAGACCCACAAACAGCTCTAAGCTTATATGAAAAAGGAACAGTTGATCGAATGGATCTTACATCTGATTTGGTTGACCAATATTCAACTGATGAGAATTATGTTGTTTCAGCAGACACGTTTTTATATTTCCTTAAATTTAACCAAACAAAATCAGAAGCCTTGGCTAACAAAAATATTCGTTTAGCGCTTAGCCGCGCCTTTGACAAAGATGCTTTAGTTAATGAAATCTTAAATAACGGTTCTATCGTAGCGAACGGACTTGTCCCAGCTGACTTTACTCCAATGCCAGAAACTGGTGAGGACTTCCGTAAAGTTAGTGGAGATCTTGTTACTTATGATTTACAAGCAGCTAAAGACTACTGGGCAAAAGGCTTAAAAGAATTAGGTACAGATAAAGTTTCTCTAGAGTTTTTAGCAGATGATGATGCAACAACCAAAACTTTAGTTGAATATGTAGCTAATCAGTTATCTACAAACTTAGAAGGCTTGAATATTAAAATTAAACAAGTTCCAAAAAAGCAACGACTTGATTTAGATACTAGCATGGATTATGAGCTGCAACTTTCTAGATGGGGCCCTGACTTCCTTGACCCATTCACATACTTGAACCTGTGGATTACCGATGGAGGAAACAATAAAACAGGCTATTCTAATAAAGAATATGATCAATTAGTTAGCGATACAGCAACTAAACTTGCAACTGATAATGTTGCTCGTTATGATAACTTCTTAAAAGCTGAAAAGCTATTATTCGAAGATGCTCCAATTGCACCTGTTTATCAAGCATCAAGAGCACAATTAATTTCACCAAAAGTAAAGAATGTGTTTGTAAACCCATTCGGAGCAACTTATGAATATAAGTGGGCAGATGTAGGAGAATAAGAATTAACTTAAAAAGCGGGAGTATACCTATTTTGGTAACTCCCGCCTTTTAGTTTCTACCCATTAAGCTTCCTTCATTATGCGGATAAATTCTTCATACATACTTGCCTTTAATATTTTATGAACACTTGTGTGGTCCTCAATAAATTTACCGAGGACATCATACATTTCCTGCAAATCCTCTTGACTGTTCTTTTTTACACATAATAAAAAGATAATCTGAACTGAGTTATTATTCCAATCAATCGGCTTTTCTAGGGTGCATACACAGACAAATGTTTTTTCTGTTTGCGGGGTAATCGGATGCGGGATAGCAACCAAATTCCCATAAGCGGTTGGTGCTACCTTTTCTCTTTCATATACCGCATCTAAAAATGGTTTTCCCACTAACCCTTTCTCCATTAGCTGTGTATGTAAAAAGGTTAAAACTTCCTCTTGGGAATGGAATATTTTCTTTAAAAAAATGAGATCTTGGCGAAAAAAGGACTCGATTGGCTGATGACTACTTTGAGTTAGAATAAATTTTTCAATGGCCTTTAAATCACTTTCCTTCAATATTGCATTTACCTCAATGACTGGAATGTCAAAGCTCTCCTTAAAGGGGATAGAGCTAACGATAAAGTCCACTTCATTTAAATTATATTGATCGAGCATATAATATTCTGTTGTCCCAACCACATCTAAATTACTGCCAAAATAAGATTTGAGACGATAATAAATTAACTGAGCGGTTCCAAGCCCAGAAGCACATACAACTAAGCAGCGTTTTGGACCTGAACGTAATTTGGTTCTTTCCATTGCTGCTCCAATATGAAGCGCCAAATAACCAACTTCATTTTCATCCATTTCGATTCCTGTGTATTCTTTAATGGCCATTCCTGCAATAATTCCCGCTTCATAGGCAAGTGGATAGTTATTTTTAATTTCTTGCAGCATAGGGTTTCTTATATTCATGCCATATTTAATGCGGTTAACTGCAGGCTTTAAATGCATACTCATTCCAAAGATAAGTTCTTCATCCTTTTCAATGCCTAAATCTAATTTTTCTTCTATTTTGGACAAAACAAAATGAACCAGCTGAAGAATATCATCCTCAATTACATGATCAATATGGCCCTTTTTCTGAGTAACTAGCTTTGTTCCAAGTAAATGCATAGCAATATAGGCAATCTCCGCCTGCGGAAACTTAATTTGGTATAGATCTTCTACTTCCTTCACAATTTCATTTGCTACATGATATTCCCTTTGTTGTTCAATTTCATCCATATCGGCGTGAAATATTGCCACATAATGACCACTAACAATCCGCTTTTGGGCGATTACAATATGAATCAATAAATTATTAATAGCGATATCCGATAAAGTAATTTGATACTTTTTTATTTGTCTTAAAATAATTTCTTGAATATTATCCATTTTCTCTTCATTAAAAATAGAAGGATGAGGACTATCTATTGTACTGATTGTTTGTTTTTTACGATCAAGTACATACTCTGATAAACAAAATCGCACTTTAATTTCATCCCCAACTGCTTTTAGTCCATAATTCGGTCGTGCTTCTAATATAATGTCATACTTTTGAAGGATTTCTTTCACATGCTTAATGTCTTGTTGAATAGTAGACTTACTGACAAACAGTTCATCTGCGAGATCATCTAATTTAAAGTATTGATCATTTAATAAAAACCGGATAATAATATAAGTTACTCTGTCCTCTGGCGTTTTAGGAATACCAGTATGAGAAAGTGAGTTTTCTACAAATATAGAATGTAAATACTGCTGAAATACTGCTTTATCCCAAATCTCTAACGTATAACCTTTTGAGATAACGGAAATTATTTTTGCTCCATGATTATTTAATATAGCATCTAGATTTTTAATATCTTCTCGCGTTGTTCGCGCAGTCACATGATTAACAGTAGCTAAATATTCACCTGTTACCGGTGTATCCGCTACCAATAATTCACTTAATACTTGTTTCATTCGGGAGCTTAACAAAATAAAGTCTCCTTCCATTCGTTTTTTACAATTTTACCCATATGCATTTTTACTCAAAAAGGTTCTGATCTTAACTCTTGATCAGAACCTATCTTGATATCTAGAAAGATTATATCAGAAACATTCACTGTTGTTCCTAAAATCCATTATTGGCTGCTACATTTTTAAACCAGTAAGCACTTTTCTTTGGTGTTCTGGTTTGTGTTTTTAAATCTACTGAAATAAAACCGTAGCGATTTTTATAGGCATTGGACCAAGACCAATTATCCATGAATGTCCATAGATGATATCCCTTAACATTACAGCCCTCTTCAATAGACCTATACAGCCATTGTAAATGTCCTTCAATAAACTTAATACGATAATCATCTTGAATTTGACCATCTTTCAAGAAACGCTCTTCATCTTGAACTCCCATGCCATTTTCAGAAATAAAGGATTCCACATTCCCATAGTTTTCCTTTAAATTCATCATGATATCGTAAATACCTTTTTCGTAAATTTCCCAGCCGCGATAAGGATTCATTTTTCTGCCTGGCATCTCATAGGAGTCAAAGAACCATTCTGGCATAAAAGGGCTATACGGATTTGGTAAATGCTCTTTCGCCTTCACTCGGCGGGGTTGATAGTAGTTGACTCCAAGAACATCGACTGTATTTTCTTTAATTAGTTCTAAATCTCCTTGCTCACTATTTGGTAGTTGTCCATGTTCACGTAATATTTCTACTAATTCCTCTGGATATTCACCAAGTACAGCAGGATCTAAGAAACTTCTATTAAAGAATAAATCACAAATATTCGCTGCTTTCAAATCATACGGATTCTGGCTTCTTGGGTAGGATGGCGTTAAATTTAACACAATCCCTATTTTTGTATCTTTGTCTTGATTCCATCCTCGAAAAGCTTGAACAGCTTTCGCATGTGCTAAAACTGTATGATAGGCTACTTGTGCAGCCTTCTTAAAATCTACGATATTCGGATAATGAAAATCATATAAATATCCACCTTCGACCGGAACAATCGGTTCATTGAACGTAAACCATTTTTTCACACGATCACCGAATAGCTGGAAGGATTGTAAAGCATAGGCTTGGTATGCATCCACAACTTCGCGATTTTCCCAACCACCGATTTTCTGCATTTCTAGCGGCATATCAAAATGATACAGGGTAACGAATGGTTCGATTCCATTAGCTAATAGCTCATCAATTACATTATTGTAAAAAGTTACAGCTTCTGGGTTCACTTCTCCCCGTCCGTTTGGAATTAATCTAGACCAAGAAATAGATAAGCGGAAAGAATTATGCCCAATTTCCTTCATCAATTGAATATCTTCTTTATATTGATAATAGAAATTAGAAGTAGTTTCTGGCCCTACATTGTCAAAAAAGCGATTTGGTTCTGCCTCATACCAATGGTCCCAAATGTTTTTTCCTTTTCCTGCTTCATTCGCTGCTCCTTCTATCTGTGTTGCAGATGTGGCGCTTCCCCACCAAAAACCTTTAGGAAATTTGTATTGAACAGTCATTTTAAGAAACCTCCAAAATTATTTATTACGATAAATCTCAATTATTTCAGTAGCCAAATCACGAACAGTAATAGCTGTCATCAAATGATCTTGAGAATGAACTAAAATCACATTCACGCCCGCACCATTTCCGCTCGCTTCCTCTTGGAGTAGTTTCGTTTGAAAACCATGCGCTTTACCAAGTTCAGTACTTGATTCTTCTAGTAATCGATCCGCTTCTTCAAAGTTTCCTTCTTTTGCTTCTTGTATTGCTTCCATTGCACATGAACGGCCATTTCCAGCAAAAAGAATTATTTGAAAAGCTATTTCTGTCATTTTGTTATCTGTTTCCATCCCTGTCACTCCATTTCTAAAACTAAAGGGGGTTTACACTTAAGGTTAACTAAGGTAAATCCCCTTCCTCTTAATGTAAAACTTATTTCTATCTTGCTGACTGCTTATCCTTTTTTCTCTGTTTCATAATAATTTTTGTCTAGAACTTTTAGGAATGGCCACCAAATCACCATCACAACAAGTAAGTTAAAGATTTGCAGTGCTGCCCCTCTCCAATCATTACCGGTTGCTAAGAACCCACTAATACCAATCGGTGTTGTCCACGGAACAATGATTCCTGCTGGTTTCGGAACGATCCCTGCTGACATTGTCAGATACGTAATGATTGTTACTACTACTGGCGCTAATAACCACGGAATAAGAACTAATGGGTTCATAATGATTGGTAAACCAAAGATAATTGGTTCATTTACGTTGAAAATTCCAGCTGGTCCACCTAGTTTTCCAAGTTCTTTTGTTTGTCTGCTCTTACCGATTAAGAAGATAAGAATAACAACCCCCAATGTCATCCCAGTACCACCCATACCTACTAGGAACGTATCCATAAATTGTTTTGTGATAACGTTTGGAAGCTCTGTTCCTGCTTGGAAAGCAGTAAAGTTTTGGTCATTCAATGCATACCAGATTGGGTCAAGGACAGAGTTCATAATAATTTGTCCGTGTAAACCGAAGAACCAGAATAATTGAATTAATAATACCACCACGATTGTTGCTGGAAGACTACTACCTAGAGCAGTTAATGGCTCTTGGATAATCGTATAAATAAAGTTTTGTACTGTTTCAAATGGTGTAAAGCTGAAAAGAATACGAATGATTAAAAAGAATGTTAATGTTAATGTAATAGGAATCAATGCACTAAAGGATCTAGATACAGAGTCTGGTACACCTGGCGGCATTTTAATCGTCCAATTTTTCTTCACAAAGAAGCGATATAGCTCTGCGGAAATAAATGCTGTGAAAATCCCCAAGAACATACCTTGTGCGCCAAGAATAACTGTTGGGATAACCCCAGTCACTTCCCCTAATTCTTGTGGGTTTAAAATAAGGAATGATGCAACCCCTACAACAGCTCCATAAATGGCTTCAAGACCATAATGCTGTGTCAGCTTATATCCAATTCCCATTATGACAAAGAGTCCCATAATACTTAGCGTTGCTGCGGATGCTGGACCTAATGCATTTTGATAAGCTGCATAAGCATCTTCGCTTATCATCTTATCTAGGAAAGGAAAGTTTGCAATTACAACAAAAATTGATCCAAAAATGATTAGCGGCAAGGCAACCATAAATCCATCACGTAATGCTGCTAAATAACGATTGTTGTTCAATTTCTCAGCAATTGGCAACAGAATATTTTCCAAAACCTCCATAAACTTATTCATAAGGTTTATCCTCTCTTCCTTCTTTTAGTAAATGCTTTCATTTGGAAATAAACGATTACTTGTTATTCTCGATTAATTCTAACGCTTTGTTTAAAACAGCTAATCCATCAATTCGTCCATAAGCAACTGGATCAATAACATCTAACGGAATTCCAACCGCTTCTGCTTGAGTAGCTAGTTTCTTTTTTAAGAAGCGCATTTGCGGACCAATTAAAAGAACATCTGCACGTTCCATATCTGTCTGTGCTTTATCTTGCGCAACAGCCCAAATTTCTGCTTCAATGCCTTTTTCCTTTGCAGCATCTTTCATTTTAGAAACTAATAGACTAGTAGACATTCCTGAAGAACAAGCTAATAAAATTCTTTTCATTTTAATGACCTCCGAGTAATTTATTTTAAGTAAATTATTTATAATGATTACTACGCTTTTATCTTACAATGAAAACTCTTACAACTTAACATATTGTTTTTCCGTCTAAAGGGGGAAATGAAATGTTAGCACTTTCATTTTTACTTCCGCATATATAAGAGCATATTATGTGCTAGAAGTGAAAAAGAAAAACCCAGGAGCTAAAATTTTCCTGGGTTTTTACCATTATTCGTTTTCCTGATAGCGGAAATATTTAAAGTCTGCTGGTATATTTTGACCACTTGTATCTTGACATTGCATTCCAACAAATGCTCCGGTAAAGAAGCCGCCGCCGCGAATATAATCATCAGATAGTTTTTTTGATTCAAATACTATATCTAGTTTATTCCACTCTTCTTTATCAAATGAGTAAGAGTAGTAGTAATATTCATTTTCGACTGTGACTCTTAAGTAAATATATTCTGTTTCGGTTGGAACAATTATTTTCTCCTTCAATGGTTGAGAGAAAGAAAAGTTGTCATTAACCGTTAAATCAAGGATGCGTCCAAGATTTTCATCATAGGTCACTTGCAATGCTGTCCAATTTTCAGTGTTGTAGTAATTTACTAAACCTGCAGCCTGCTGAATATTCTCGGGCGTAAAGGCTACGGCTGTTTCCGCTTCAAATTGAAGGCTTTGCCAGCGTCTAGCAACAAAAGATTGTGTAAAGGTTGATGTTAATGATTCTTGGCCAAATAAGCGTAAATGATGAGGTCTTTCTGATAAAGAACCTAATTGTTCTGTAAAAGGAATACGCAATGTTTGGAAATTGATATTAAGATTATCTTGCTCAAATTCATCGACAACTGGATAAGTTGGAGGGAATTTTGTTTCCGGAATCTTTGGAGCTTCTACTTCCAAGCTCCCCTCTTTTCCGCCAACTACATATGGCCAGCCATCTCTCCACTCCAGCTTCTGAATCGCTGTTTCCCTTCCTAAAGGACAATATCCCCTTTGTTGAATAATAGAATCATCATCTGGATGAATAGGACGTCCAGTTAAATGAGCTAAATACCATTCATCTGTATGGGTGTGGACAATAGAAGCATGCCCACATTTTTGCAATGGATTTCTAGGATTATGCCAGGAAGTTAAAAGTGGGTTATGCGGATGTACCTCATAAGGCCCTTCTATATTTTTGGAACGTGCAATTGTTGCAGCATGCTCATATTTCGTTCCGCCTTCTGCTGTTAATAAATAATAGTAATCGCCAATATGATAAAGATGAGGTGCTTCTGTTAATTTGATATCTGTGCCCTTGAAAATTATTTGCGGCTTGTTAATTAATTTTTTCTGTTTTGTAGAGTATTCCTGCATAACAATTCCGCCGAAGGAATGACGGTCAATGCGCTGGTCCCACAGCATATTTAATAAATATTTCTTGCCATCCACGTCATGAAACAAGGAAGCATCAAAACCAGAACTATTTAATTTAATCGGCTCTCCCCAATCCCCATCTACCGTTTCGGAAGTAACCAAATAGTTGTGACAATCTTTCCAAGCTCCATCCACTACTTTTACATCCGTGTAAATAAGCCAAAACTTCCCGTCGCTATAACTTAAGCAAGGAGCCCAAACACCGCCAGAGTTAGGATTTCCTTTCATATCTAGTTGGGAAACTCTTTGTAATGGATGTGCAACTAATTCCCAGTTGACCAAATCCTTTGAATGATGTATTTGTACTCCTGGAAACCACTCAAAGGTAGATACTGCGATATAGTAGTCTTCATCGACTCTGCAAATGCTTGGGTCTGGATTAAATCCTTTCAGTACAGGGTTGATAATTTTCATTTAAAAAATCCTCCTTATGAATAACGATTTAAATAGACTAATATTTTTCTAATAATAGATTGCTATCTATAAAATTTCCTGAAGCTAATAATTGAAAAAAGCAACTTCAAATGTTAGTTAGTTTGTTATATAAACTAAGTTAACCACGTTTTGAAAGCGCTTGTCAATCATTTCGCAAAATTTATATCATTTTTCTATACATTTAGAAAAAACATAGGAATAGCGACGCTTCTATGCATTTCCTCCAAAAGAAAAACTTCCATCTCATGATGAAAGTTTCTTAAAAATAAATGTATCTGATTTTATATTAATCGCTCAAAAAAATTTTTTTCTCTTATAAGTTGAATGGCTTAACAATCTAATTTCGATTAATGATGAATAGGTCTTTTTTCAGACAATTGCAATGTTTCTGCTGTTAATGTATGAACGTCATGCAATAGCTGAGGATTTTCTTTTAGGGATAATCCATACGACGGGATCATTTCCTTTAATTTTGGCTGCCATTCTGGCATTTTTTCTGTAAAACATTTCTGGATTACTTTCAGCATAACGTGAACAGCAGTAGAAGCACCAGGTGAAGCACCAAGCAATGCTGCTATAGAACCATCTGCCGCACTTACAACCTCTGTTCCAAATTGAAGGGTCCCTTTCCCGCCAGCTTCTGTATCCTTTATCACTTGCACACGCTGCCCAGCTACCACAAGATCCCAATCTTCCGCTTTGGCATTCGGGATAAATTCACGTAATTCTTCTATTCGCTTTTCTTTTGAAAGCATAAGCTGCTGGATTAAATAGCTGGTTAAGGACATATTTTTTGCACCAGCTGCCAGCATTGTTAACAAATTATCTGGCTTAACAGATGTAATTAAGTCAAACATGGAGCCTGTCTTCAAGAACTTAGGCGAAAAACCAGCAAACGGGCCAAAAAGCAATGATTTCTGATTATCAATGAATCGTGTATCTAAATGGGGAACGGACATGGGTGGCGCTCCAACCTTTGCTTTCCCATAAACCTTTGCATGATGTTTTTCAACTATTTCTTGATTTTTGCAGACTAAAAATATACCACTAACTGGGAATCCACCCATATGTTTTCCTTCGGGGATACCAGATTTCTGCAATAAATGTAAACTGCCGCCGCCACCGCCAATAAAGACGAATTTAGCAGCATGTCTTTCGACTGTACCACTATTTAGATTTTGTACCTTTGCTTCCCATAAGCCATCATTCGTTCGTTTTAAATCATTTACACTGTGCTTGTAGTTAATTTCTACACCTTTTTTCAATAAATCAGCAAACAGCAAACGGGTTAAGGCACCGAAATTCACATCTGTTCCAGAATCAATCTTTGTCGCGGCTATCGGTTCTTTTAATTCACGATTTTGCATAATGAGGGGTATCCATTCATTTAGTTTTTCGGGATCCTTTGAGAATTCCATTCCGTTAAATAGCGGATTACTTACCATTGCCTCAAAACGTTTCTGTAAAAAAGCTACATTTTTTTCCCCTAGAACTAAACTCATATGTGGCAATGGTCTAATAAAGTCTTGTGGATTATGTAATACTTGATTATTTACAAGATGAGACCAAAATTGCAAGGAAACTTGAAACTGTTCGTTAATTTCTATCGCTTTACTTATGTCTACAGAGCCATCTGGTTTTTCTACCGTGTAGTTCAATTCGCATAGTGCCGCATGACCTGTTCCTGCATTATTCCATTCATTCGAGCTTTCCTCACCTGCACTAGCTAATTTTTCAAACACTGTAATTTTCAAATTTGGGTCTAATTCTTTTAAAAGCGTTCCTAGAGTTGCACTCATAATCCCGGCACCAATTAAAATAACGTCTGTTTTCGTCTCTCGTCTGCTCATTTTAACCTTCCTTATACTTTTATTTTCAGAAAGAATGTAAGCGTTCCCTTTTTGATGCATTAAAGTAAACAAGGAATTATTAAAGCTATCATCTTTTCTGGATCAAGCATCACCTTGTTACAGCCCAACTTATTTTCAAAAAATTTTAAATAGTTACCTATAATTATACGCTAATTATTCATTTTTTTAAAGCCAGAATTTTCCCAAAAAGAAAGCCTTATCCTTGTTAGAAATTAGGATAAGGCATTGATATGCTATTTATCAGTGAAATATGACTGTCTGAGAAAAACCTCTTATTTAAAATGCAGGAATTGCTGTTTCGTCATATTTTTCTTCTAAAAATTTACGGACCTCTGGGCTAGTCATTGCTTCTGCAAGCTTTTGAATAGGTTCCCAATCTGCATTATCTTTACGAGCAACTAATGTAATCGCAAAATCATTTTCTACCCCTTCTACTAACAAGGCATCACTTTTTGGTGTTAAGCCAAGTGGAGATGCATAAGCAGGTGTCATCACGACTAGATCAGCATCATCATACATTCTTGCCAGCATTAATAAGTCAACTTCCTCAAACTTATAGTTTTTCGGATTTTCGATAATATCCGCTTTGGTGTAATAAGGGCCTGTTTTCTCTTTTAACTTAATGACATCATGTTGAGCCAATAATGCCAAAGAACGGTCTATATTGGATACATCATTAGCAATGGCAATTACAGCACCATCTGGCACATCATCCATAGAATCATATTGTTTTGAATAAACACCATAATTTGCAAAATAGATAGCTTTTACTGGCACTAATTCAGCGTTATTACTTCGGTTGAACTCTTCCATATAGGGGACATGCTGGAAGAAATTTGCATCCACATCCCCTGCCGCAAGTGCCGTATTCGGCTGTACATTATCACTTAATACTTTAACATCAAGGTTAATACCTTCCTCTGCTAGTGTTGGTTTTACTAGATCAAGAATTTCCGTCATTGGTGGTATTAAAGACGCAACCTTTAGTGTTACTTCTTCTTTTTCCTTAGTATTTGTTTGCTTTTTATCTGTTTCTGCCTTTTCTTTCCCGCAAGCTGCTAAAAGAAATAGGCCAATTATCATTAAAAATAATATTTTTTTCATTTTCTTATCTCCTATCATTTACCTTTTATCAATTACTTTTGCTATTGCTGTACCAGTAAATTGTATAGCCTGTACTAATATGACCATAATAATAATCATATAAATCATTAAATCAGTTTTAAATTGTTGATATCCATAACGAATCGCAAAATCTCCAATACCGCCGCCGCCAACAACTCCCATAATGGTTGAATAAGAAATAAAGCTGATAATCGAGGTTGTTAGTCCTAAAACAAGTCCAGAACGAGCTTCTACGTAAAGAAATTTGAAGATAACTTCTCTGACAGATGCCCCCATTGAAATGGCTGCTTCGATTACGCCTTTTGGCACTTCTAGTAATGATTGCTCCACTAAACGAGCATAATGGGCGATGGCAATAATCGATAATGGGACTGTTGCAGCTGCTGTACCCATAGCCGTTCCAATGATGATTCTCGTAAATGGAATAAGAAAGACTACTAATAATAAAAATGGAAAAGAACGAATAATATTTACTATTAAGTTCAGTATAGAAAAAATAATTTGATTTTCGAGCATCCTTCCTTTTCTACTCAAGAAAAGCAATGTCCCGACTGGCAGTCCGATGATAATCGCTGCTAGAATAGACATTCCTACCATTACAAATGTCTCCCCAATAGATTGCCAAATTTCCAATCGATATTGAATTAATATCTCAGGCATAATCTATTTCACCATCCTTTTTCAGCTGTTCTACTAACCTTTTGGAGGTGTTATTTATTTGCTGAATTCCTTTTGGCTCAATTGCAACGGTATCATAAATTTCTCCATCTTCCAAAACCGTCACTCGGCTACAGATACTTTTTATTACTTCCATCTCATGACTGACGATTACAATCGTTACACCTAGACGCTTATTAACATCCTCTAGAACATGCAAGATTTCCCCTGTCGTTTTTGGATCAAGGGATGAGGTTGGTTCATCACATAATAATACTTGCGGATTATTCGCAATTGCGCGTGCTATCGCTACACGCTGCTTCTGACCTCCGCTTAATTGTGCAGGATATTTACCCATAAAGCTTTCCAATCCAACAAATCGGAGACACTCTATTACTCGATTTCGTCTGTCTTTTCTTGAATAGTTAGCCAATTCTAAAGACACTAGCACATTATCATAAACGGTCTTATTTGCAACAAGATTAAAGTGTTGAAATATCATCCCAATTGATTGGCGGGCTTGTCGAAGTTCTTTATAGTTAAGGCTGGTCAGCTCACGGCCGTCCACTAGCACTTTTCCTGTTTCGGGAACTTCTAATAAATTCATTAGCCGCAGCAACGTGGATTTACCAGCACCACTCGCCCCAATAATACCGAAAATTTCTCCTTTATGTATCGCTAAAGAAATAGACTTAATGACTTCATCATCCGCAAAACGTTTACTAACATTACGCAATTGAATCATTACATAACCCCCCCTTTTTCATTTGCAGGGCACTTACAACCTTCTCATTATAGCGAAATATAAAGGAGATGTCATTCTGAATGCCCAAAGCGGGATGTCATTTTAAAATTATTAGATTTAAGCCTAAATAAAGAGCCATCGCCCAAATAATAACTGCTGATACTTGGTTAATGTGTTGAATCAGCTTTCCACGCCCGGTGATTTGTCCGATCTTTCTCCCTGCTATTGCCAACAAACAAAACCAAATCCATGAAACACCTATACAAGCGGCAGTAAACATGATTTTCTCCTCTCCTGTATAGGCTAAGGAACTTGTACCGATGACGCCAATGGTATCGAGAATAGCATGTGGATTTAATAGAGAAACAGACGCAGCAAATGCTATTTGGCGGCGTGGAGAAAAGAGTTTTTGTTCTTGCTTGTTCCCCACCACGGCTGCCGTTTTCCACATAGACCAACCCATATAAGCTAAGAAAAAGAAGCCAACAGTAAAAAGCATTGTTCTCACCCATTCAAAGGTAAAAACCACTACTGAAACACCTGCAACTGCTAAATAAATAAGCAAACTATCACAAATACTAGCCGTAATTATGGCCGGTAATACATAACTAAATTTTTTATGCGTTGCTCCTTGATTAAATATAAATATATTTTGAACGCCTAATGGTAGTATTAACCCAAACGCTAATATCATTCCATGTAATAATGGTTCCATCCTTATTCCCCCTTGCTTTATTGAGCATAGCGAAGAATAGGCTATCTGTCTCCATCCAATTGGATGGTTACAAACCCAACCATTTTGTTAAAATAAAAGAAAAAAGAAGGGGGAGCCAACAATTCATGGCAGAAATGGAATGGAAGCCACAAAAGGATTCAACCGTTTCCTTACACCAACAAATTACTACCTATCTGAAAAAGAAAATAATTCATGGAGAATGGACGATTGGGATGAAACTCCCTTCTCAAAGAAGCTTAGCAGAGCAATTTGCAGTCAACCGGAGCACCATTGTTACAGCACTCGAAGAATTGGCTGCGGATGGGTTAATTGAAACAAAAATGGGAAGTGGAACAAAGGTAATAAATAACACATGGAGTTTACTCGCCTCCACTCCGCCTCCTGATTGGATTAGTTATGTTAAATCGAGCATTCATCGACCGAACATCTCCATTATTCAAAAAATTAATAAAGCCGAAGCAAATCCGAATATTATCAGACTTGGTACTGGCGAGCTTTCTCCAAAGCTATTACCTAAGGCACGGATGGAAGAAATGTTTCACCAGAAGGGCAACCTAAGCTTGTCACTTGGATATACCGAGCCTAAAGGAAGTTTAGCTTTGCGACAAGCGGTTAGTTCTTATTTAAAAAAGAAGGGAATTATCGCTACCTCTGAGTCGATCTTGATTGTTTCAGGCGGGCTCCAGGCACTTCAATTACTATCCCTTGGTCTCTTAAAGCGAGGATCAGCCATTTTTCATGAAACACCATCCTATTTAAATTCCATCCATGTCTTCCAATCAGCAGGAATGCACTTATTAGGCCTGCCGCTTGATGAAGAAGGAATCACCTGTCATAGCATTGGACGACTAAAAAGACAGCATCAAGCCGGGCTGTTGTATACAATTCCTAATTATCATAACCCTACTGGCATTGTCATGTCTGAAAGGAGACGAAAGGAGTTACTAGCAATTAGTCAAAAAGAAGCAATACCTATTATTGAGGATGATGTATATGGAGATTTATGGTTAGAAACTCTCCCGCCCAAGCCCTTAAAAGCACTTGATACACAAGGAAACGTTCTCTATATCGGAAGTATGTCCAAAACATTAAGTCCAGGACTGCGAATTGGTTGGATTGTAGGACCTGAACCAGTTATCGAGCATTTAGCCGATATTAAGATGCAGACAGACTATGGTTCAAGCAGTTTATCTCAATTTGCTGTAGAAAGATGGCTGCAAAACGGATGGTATGAGGATTTCTTAACAGAAGTAAGAGCAGAGCTAAGACTGCGAAGAGATTTTACAAATGATCTATTAAAGAAATATTTCTCTGATATTGCTGAGTGGACAGTACCTAATGGTGGATTCTACATCTGGCTGAAATTAAAACCAATGATATCTTCACGTAAGCTATTTGAGATTTCTCTTAAAGAGGGAATTCTTATCAATCCAGGCATCGTATACGATAAAGCAGATGACCGGCATCTGCGAATATCCTACTCCTATGCTTCATTAGAAGAATTAGAAAAAGGATTAATAACCTTAGCACAGCTTATCAGCAGGGTAGCAAAGGGATGATTCTACCGAGGAGTCCTCAGTAGAGTCGACCCTCTGCGGTCAATAAAAATTCTTGCAAATAAGCGGTATTGGCTATGTTCTTATTGCATTCGCTACTTTCTATACAAATCAGGTTTCCGATAGCCTTGTAATAATCCGCATTTTTAGGTTTCTTGTCTTTGGTAATCGTTGAAAAATAGGCAACCTCTCCAAAGCTGTTGCAAAAGGAACAAATATTTTTTTTATTAGTCGGGGTCATTTTCCCTTCCATCCCTACTAATTTTCCATCTATTTCATAAATGATATATTTTCTATTAGATTTTCCATCTATCCAGCTTAAATAGGTTAATTTATGAAGGTCCATTGTTGCGAAATCAGGTAATCTTAATTTCTTTTGCTTTGGGAATAATTTTTTTAACTGTTGTTCTGTAATTTTTGGAAATGGCAATACATACGTTGCAAGTCGCTCTATATATTGTTCATATTCATCCTTTGTTTTCCATTTGGAAATATTCAATAACTCTTGCTGAGAGCTTGTTGCTTGTGGAAAAAGCTCAAATATTTTCGCCTGAGCTAAGTCGATTACTGCAGCTAACACTGGTTTAGGTAAACTTTTATTCATACTATCTTTAATGTTGGAAATTTGCTTTTTGATAAAATTCAATTGTTCATTTTTTATAAATGGTTCTGTCATTTCATTCTCTCCTATTAATGGGATGTTCTCTCTTCCTATTTTAGTAAAGACACTCTTTTTCTAAAATGGAAAAGATGACTAAGAAACGATTTTTACATAAAAAAAACACTGATGAAAGCTCACCAGTGCTATTCTTTATTTTTATGTGAATAGACGATTTTCTTAATTGTTTCTGTGGAGAGATGGTATTCCTTCGCTAATGCTTGAATGCTGCTTCCATTTGCAAAGGCAGCTTTTATCGCATTATTTCTGCGATCCAGCATTAGCCTTCCCCCACTTGAAGTACCCCACTTCTTATGGGCATTTTCTTGCTTTGGAATATACAAGGTCTCGCCCTGGATATATTTTTGAATTTCCAAAATAAGCTTTTCAGGTAAAACATTCATTGCGTTCGTATACTTCAATTTTGCCCGCTCCCTTATTTTTTATTTTTGTCTAAAATAAGGTGCAAAGCCAAAATATTAGTCAGCGATAAAATTAGTTGTTTCGCCCCATGCAAAGTATCGCCTTTCTAATAATAGGCTTTGCATGAGTGGAAGTAGTATCAGACAATCGTATGTGATTCTCCAACTGTAAGCACCCCCTTTTTCATTATTATAGCTAATTTTATCAAGTGTTTACATGAAAATTTCAAAGAAGCGCTTCTGCCAGCAGTGTATAGGATTGCATTTTTTCTTCAAAATCATAAATGTTCGTAATAATCATCATTTCTTCGGTTTGGTAGACTTTACTTAATCGGAGCAGCTCTTCTTTAACTTTTCCTGGGGTTCCAATGATGGCCCGTTTGCGATTTTTTCTTATGATTGCTTTATCTTCTTCCGAAAGCACTATATTTTTTGCCTCTTCCTTGGAAAGAAGGAAAGTATCTTGTCCTTTTTCGATTGCTAACAGCCATAAATCTTGGCTTAATGCCATTTCTTCGGCTTCTTCTTGGGTAGGTGCACAAACAACAAATACACATACATTTGCCTGCGGATTTGCAAGAAAACTAGACGGCTGGAAGTTCTCTCTATAATGTTGCATGGCAATACTTCCGCTAATCGGGTTTATAAAGTGGCCATAAGTAAAAGCAGTTCCCTTTTCAGCGGCTAATCTAGCTCCCCGTTGTGAGACACCGAGCATCCACATTTCTGGCTGCGTTTCAACAGAAGGATAAGCTTGAACCTCATAATCAGGCGAAGAACCTATAAGAAATTCTTGAAGTGCCGTTACTTGGCGAGGAAATTCATTTAGGCTTTTTCTAATCCCATCTGTAAGAGCCAAACGAGTTGGGGTAGACCCACCTGGAGAACGGCCAATTCCTAAATCGATTCGATTCGGATAAAGTGCTTCTAACACTTTAAAATCTTCTGCAATTTTAAAAGGACTATATTGGGGCAGTAAAACGCCCCCTGAGCCCACACGAATTCTGTTTGTCTGAGCAGCAATACTCGATATAAGTATCTCCGGGGAGGTACCAGCGATGCCATTTGAGTTATGATGCTCCGCAACCCAAAAACGAGTGTAGCCAAGCTCCTCTGTTTGTTTTGCCAATTTAATGGTATTTGCGAGAGTCATGCTCGCATTCCCATTCTTACTTATTACAGATTGATCAAGTACACTTAATTTCACTTAAATACCTCCTTTCTTTTTCACCAAACTTCCTTGGCAATTAGCTCATATGACTTTATTCGTCTCTCATAGCTATTAGTAATGGTTACAATCATGATTTCATCAACACTGTAGGCAGACTGCAACTCAGCTAATTGTTGTTTCACTTCTTTTGGGTTTCCAATCATCATCTTTTTGCGCATTTCTTGTATTCTTTCTTTCTCATCGCTTGTAAAAGAATAATTTCTTGCTTCTTCAAGAGTGGGAATCCCGTTATTTTTTTCGCCTTTATCTGTTTGGATTTTCGATAGGAACCAGCTTAAAGCAAGCTCTTCTGCTAGTTCGGAGGTTTCTGCGCAGATAACCGATACAGTTATGATAGCTTGTGGTTTTTGGATACCGCTGCTCTGTCGAAAAGCATTTCTGTAAGTGTTGACAATCTCGATTCCATCTTTGTCACTCATAAAATGGCCAAATGCATAGGCAGTCCCATAACTTGCTGCTTGAATAGCACTTTTTTCACTTGTTCCGAGAATCCACGGAACAGGAGGAGTATCCGGAAAAGGATGGGCTGTTATTTTTGAAAACATCTGATCTGTTGGATAATTATTATATAAAAAATGGAGAAGATCTTTAATTGAGTTAGGCATATTTCGGACATTTTCTAAGAAATTCCCAGAAAGAGCTATCGAAGCTTCGGCAGATCCACCAGGTGCCCGTCCTATTCCTAGATCAATCCGATCGGGAAATAACGTTGCAAGCATATTAAATGTTTCTGCTACTTTATATGGTTTATAGTGTGGCAATAGTATGGCTCCTGCCCCAATTTTGATCTTTTCTGTATTGGCTCCGATATACCCAAGCATCACTTCTGGGGCAGAACTAGCAAGACCAGGGAAATCATGGTGTTCTGCAATCCAATATCTTGTGTATCCCAATTTTTCGCCCAATTGAGCAAGCTTCATCGATTCCTTAAGTGCCTCCTGCGCACTCTTCCCAGATAGTACAGGTGCTTGGTCTAAAATACTTAATTTCATAGAGATAACCGCCCTTTCCGTTTATAGAAGCCAAAAAACAGATCGCTCTATCCACTTAACGGTGATCTGTTTTGCTAAACCCCTTCTAAATTTATTCCACTTCCATTAATTCTAAAAAGAAACCACTCGTACTGTCTTCATCAGAGAAATTGGTATAGGAGGTGGAATACTGATTAATTTCCCCTCTAAATTTCAATGATGTATCAGGAATGCTGACATCGAATACATTCTCATATAAAAACTTCGTAACTACGTGGTATTCTTCCCCACCTCTTACTTTAAACTCAAAGCTTACTACCGTTAACAGCTTCTCTGATTTTTTACTTTTCACTTTTGCCTCTTTAAAATTTGAAACCGTTAATGCAAAATCATTTAAGAAAACCTTCTTAGCCATTCTAATCGCTCCTTGTTTAGAAAGTGAGGAACGGGTTTCTACTTACTGAGGTCGGGCTAATTGATCTCAATAGAGCCGTCCTTCTGCTTTCCTATTTTTACTGTTATCTCTGTTCCTTTTCCTATTTGGCTTTTGACTTGGATTTCGCCTTTATGCAAGTCTATGATTTTTTTGACAATAGAAAGACCGAGGCCGTTTCCTCCTGTATTTCGACTTCTTGATTTATCTGCTTTATAAAAGCGTTCAAATATATGCATGAGCGAATCCTGCTCCATGCCAATTCCTGTATCTTTTATTTTAACAGTAATAACCTTATTCTCCGATTTAAATGCCTTGACTGTTATAGTACCTCCTTTTGGCGTGAATTTTATACTATTATGAAGTAAATTAATCCAAACTTGATCTAGCATTTCTTCATCTGCCATAATTATTACGTTCGCAAGGGAGATATCCATATCTATTTCTTTTTCTGTCCATTGTGGTTCATTGGCAAGAATAATTCGACGAAGCTGTCGATCTAATCGGTACTCCTTTTGCTCCAAAGGTAAATGTTCCGATTCTAAAGAGGTAAGTTTTAATAGATTTTCACTTAATTTGGACAAACGGATGCTTTCCATTTCAATGATGTCCAAATAGTGATTGCGCTCTTGTGGACTCAAATCATCATTTTTCAAAGCATGAGCAAACCCACTAATAGAGGTTAAGGGAGACTGAATTTCATGAGACACATTGGAGATAAATTCCTGACGCATTTCCTCCATTTCTCCTAATTTTTCTGCCATATGACTAATGTTTGTTACTATTTGATAATAAGGATGATCATTGTCACCTTCTCTAAACTGATTTTTATAATAGGAAAGGTCAATATTAAAATTTCCTTCTGCTATCATTTTGATTGCTTGAATGATTGGGTATAAGTGTTTATCCTGCTTGGATCTAATCCACGGGATTTTTGAGATAACTGCTATTATGCATCCAAAGAGAAAGAATCCGGCAATGCAATTAATTAATTGTCTGATGAATTCGCTTGGTGTTACTTGGATTGCTTCATAAAACCATGCTGTTAACCAATAGGAGAAGGAACAGCATACCATTAGAAAAATAATAATTGCAAGAAAGCCTGCTATTCTTTTCATCCATTGTGAGAACTTCACTATTTAACCTCCAATCGATAACCAAGACCGCGAACTGTCGTTATTTTAAAGGGACAGTCCTCTTGGGCAAATCGCTGCCTTAGACGTTTTATATGAACATCAACGGTGCGCTCATCCCCCTCATAATCATAGCCCCATATATCTTCAATTAATTGTTCTCGCGAAAAAGTTTTCTTTTGATGGGTTGCAAGCTTAAATAATAATTCAAATTCCTTTAAAGGTAATGTACTTTCATCATCTCCAATAGAAATTTTATAGGTGTCTCGATTAATCACGACATTTCCTATCTTAATCTGATTGGAAACACTAATTTGGTAGCGCTTGAGAAGTACCTTCACCCTAGCAACTAGCTCAGCAGGAGCAAAGGGCTTCACTAAGTAATCGTCTGCTCCAAGTTCAAATCCTTTCACTTTTTGTGATGTTTCTCCTTTTGCTGTCAACATCAAGATTGGCATTATCTCTGTATAATAGGTTCGCACTTCACGGCAAAGTGTCCAACCATCCATATTCGGCATCATAATATCAAGGATAATTAAATCCATTTTTTCTTGCTCGAGTATAGACATCGCTGCTTCTCCATCTTCTGCCTCCACAATAGAGAAGCCTTCCTTTGTTAGAATGACACGGATTAATTCTCTAATATGTGGATCATCATCTACGACTAGTATTTTTGCCATATTATCATTCCTTTTAAAAAAATAAGGAGAACCGCTAATTTCATAGCCGTTCTTCTTCATAGATTATTCTTTATTCTACCATTTAATCCTTCAAAAAATTATGCGCGTCTCATATAAGCACGTACGGTAATCGGTGCAAAAATAGCTACTATTACGGCTGCTCCAATAAGAGAGATTGTGAAATCTAAGCCAATTGTTCCTGCGTTTGTTAGATCCCTAACTGCTGTAACTAAGTGAGAGATAGGATTAATTTTTACAAACCACTGAAGGAAATTAGGCATTGTGTCTGCTGGAACAAAGGCATTGGACAGAAATGTTAATGGAAACAAGACAATCATAGAAATTCCTTGTACACTAGAAGCAGTTCGTGAAATAACACCCAAGAAAGCAAAGATCCAACTGATTGCCCAAGAACAAACAATAACAAGAATTCCTGCCAAGATCACAAAGCCTATACCACCATCTGGTCGATAACCCATAATATATCCCATCGTAAACGTAAGAGTTGTGGCAATGGTATAGCGAATAGTATCAGCAAGCAATGCTCCTGCTAAAGGAGCAATTCTGGCAATCGGCAAAGACTTAAAGCGGTCAAACACTCCTTTATCCATGTCCTCCCTGAGCTGGACACCTGTTACCACTGATGTTGTAATAACAGTTTGAACGAGAATTCCCGGAATAATAATCGGTAAATAGTTTTGCACATTGCCAGAAATAGCTCCGCCAAAAATATACGTAAACATAAGAGTAAAAAGAATCGGCTGTAAGGTAACATCTGATAATTGTTCAGGTGTACGCTTTATCTTAAGCAAACCTCTATAGGCCATTGTTAATGAATTTCGCACTGCTTGACGAAAAGTGGAGTTTCTGTAAACTTTTTGTTCTCTGGTTGGTTTTAATGTAGTACTGCTCATACTAATCCCTCCCCTTTACTAGATTTATCTACATTTGCATTAGAACCAGTAATAGCTAGAAATACTTCATCTAATGTTGGCTTTTGCACACTTAATTCAGCCAATGGAATGCCAGCTGTCTTTAATGTCATAAGCAAATCGGTTACTTTATCCGCATCAGCCATTGGCGCTGTAATTTTTCCACCTTCTGCTGATACAGCTGATTGAACGTTAAGCACACGTTCCACAATCAGGCGAGCTTCCTGCATATTTTGTTCATTTTGAATACTTAAGTGTAAGGAGGAAGTCCCGATAGACCCCTTCAACTCATTCACTGTACCTTCTGCGACCACTTTTCCATGATCGATGACCGCAACTCGATCTGCAAGTTCATCTGCCTCTTGCAAGTACTGTGTTGTCAGCAGGACTGTTGATCCCCCTTTTACTAATTTCCTGATTGTCTCCCACATTTGATTACGCGTTCGTGGATCAAGTCCAGTAGTTGGTTCGTCTAAAAAAATAAGTGGCGGCTGTGCAATAAGGCTTGCAGCTAAATCCAGTCGTCTCCGCATTCCTCCTGAAAAATTTTTCAATGGACGTTTTGCTGCTTCTGTTAAGCCAAACTCTTCTAATAATTCCATTGCTTTACGTTTTGATTCGATACGCCCTAAACCTAATAACCGAGAAAAAATGATTAAGTTCTCTGTTGCGCTTAGGGATTCATCAACAGACGCATACTGACCTGTTACACCAATTAATTGGCGAACTTGCTGTGGCTCCTTTCCTATATCGTAGCCGAAAATCTTTGCAGAACCTGCATCTGCCTTCAACAAAGTTGCGAGCATTCTAATCGTAGTTGTTTTCCCTGCTCCATTAGGACCAAGCACCCCATAAATAGAACCTGTGCGAACCTGTAAATCCACACCATCTACAGCGCGATTATCGCCAAATACCTTTACCAGCCCTTCCGCTTCCACAGCCAGTTCTCTACTATCTATAATCTTTTTATTATTAGTCACTTGATTCAAAGTAAATCCTCCCTCTTTCATCTTATGTAGTGATAATAAATTATAAATATGAACTAAATATGAACTGGAATAAAGAGACGGATTGAAGCAAAGACAGAAGTCTTTTTGGAATGAAATAGACCTTTATTATCAATAATCCTATCTTTTTTTAGTGGAAATATTATATTTATCTTTTTTTGAAATAAGCGCACAAAGACGGTTCTACCGATGACAATTATATTAATTGCTCTCAGTAGAACCGTCTTTTGACTGCCTTGGCCTTAAAAGTCTATATTTTCTTCACAAATTCCGATTTTAATTTCATTGCTCCAAACCCTGCAATTTTACAATCAATATCATGATCGCCGTCTACTAAGCGAATACTTTTTACCTTTGTTCCTTGTTTTAAAACTGATGAACTCCCTTTTACTTTAAGATCCTTGATAACCGTAACGGTATCTCCATCATTCAAAACATTTCCATTTGCATCTTTGATAACTTTGCTATCATCATTTTCCTCTATATTGCTATTGAATATCCACTCATGTGCACATTCCGGACAAACTAAAAAAGTTCCATCTTCATATGTATATTCAGATTTGCATTTTGGGCAATTAGGCAAGGTGCTCATTATTTTATTCCTCCACTGGTTAATTTGTCTTTAAAAATATTATTATAACAAAAAGAAGGGAGCACCCTATGCTTCCCTTTTCATTAATCTACAGAGGCAGAAGATGCAGCTGCTTGGTCCGCCTTTACACAATTAATTGCAACAACCAAAGCAATGAGTATTGCTTCTGTTTCTTCCTTCAGTATCTGCACTTTATAGCTATCTCCCCAGGTAAACCACTCTTTGCTCACCCTGCCTACTTCTTCCTCATTCTGAAAAACACGGAAATCCATATCCCACCAATTCCCACTTACTTCAATGCCAGCAGCATCAATGGTGTAACGTGCTTTAAAGAAAGAAAGCTCTTTGTTAATCGTTAAAACATTTTCCCCATTGATTTCGATATAAAATTTCGGTAAAAGGCTAAAGACCTTTTTGGTAATTAGGGCAATTTGATTATTACTTGTATCCTTTATGGAGAAGGTTTTAGGGATTTTAAAAAAACTTCCTTCCACATAATAAACATCTTTTTCCTGTTGATCCTTGACTGTAAATTTTTCATTAAGGCTAAAAATCTTTTACTTCATATAGAGTTGTTTCATTCAGTGCCTCCATAATTAAAATAGTATCCTTTTCTCTACGAATAGCTGCCATCTGCTAAAGCTACTTTCGTATAAAAGAGATGTTATCCTTATATTCAACACTTTATGACATAATACCTTTCTCATTCACTCATTAAAGCAGTGACATACAACCAGTTATCTTCTAGTTAAATTATTGTTTACCTTTTCCTATAATTTATTTTGATTTCTTGCTAAAATTTCCTATTCCAATTCATTTATTTATTTAGTTAGCTAACATTTCAGCTGAATGAGTTATTTCATTTGTTGCTTGATAAAGTTGATTGACAATTAAATCACTGTTTTTTATCTCGGTAAATATTATTTCTGTTTTTTCTTTTGATTGTTGAACTGCCTGGACAATTTGATTAAAAAATTCGATTGTTTCTTCCGTGATTTTTTGGTTTTCTACGATACCCTGATTAAAATCGGTAACCGAAGCATGTACTTGTTTAACTTGTTGAGAAATATCCTTCACTAAGGAACCAATTTCTTCCGTAGATTGTTTAGTCAAACTCGATAATTTTCTAATTTCTCCTGCTACAACAGCAAATCCTTTGCCGTGTTCTCCTGCACGAGCTGATTCAATCGATGCGTTTAAAGCCAGAAGATTGATCTGATTGGCAATAGAAGTTACTACATCTACTACACTATCAATCCTTTGACTAACCATACTCATTTTGCTGATTTCGTCTTGCAGAACAAAAATCTGATTTTTTATCGAGCTCGCAGACTCTTTTTCTTGACCCATTCTGATTTTCCCGTCTTCGGACAATTTTTCTACTATTTGAATGGCTTGTCCGCCATCTTTAGTGAGTATTTGGATTTTTTCAAATTGGCTGATGAGCTCTTTTAATGAGGCACTTGTTTCTTCCGAAATTGCTGATAACTCATGAGCTGTTTCTCTCATCGTTCCCTGTATTTTTTCTTTTTCTGATTCCTTTACTTTACGAAGAGATTCTTCCCTTAATTCATAGGATTCTAATACCAGTTGTTGTTCTAGACTAAAGATTTTTTGGAGAGAACGAACAGCTTCAAATAATTCCGCTTTATTTTGAATTTCTTTGTAGAAAACTTCTATAATTGTATTCAGCAGCTGTTGAAAGGCATTAACATACCACTTCGTTCCTAATCCGATTTTGACATGGACATGGGCAATTCTTTTTCTCTGCATGACGTAAGATTCATTTACCTTCCCAGAAAATATTTCTTTAATATGGTGGTATAATGTTTTTCCAAGTTTTTCAACATTGCTATAGGTATTAATAATTGTAATTAAGGAAGGTTCCTTCCCAATAGTTTCATAAAATGAATCTACTAGTTGCTGTGCTTCTCTTTCTATAATTGGCTGCAAAACAAATAATCGCTTCACATCTAGCTCTGTTAATCCAATCATTTCAATTTGGGTTTGTAATTCTTTGGGCAAATTAAAATCAACTTGTATGGTTCCTAAAGAGGAAAAATATAATTCTTCCTTTTTCTTTCCTAATAAGAGCATAATGAGTCTCTCCTTGTTTGTTAGAAAATGTATATTTATAACTATTATACCATTATATATATAGGTAAATGGACTTATTGATGTATATTGATATAATTAAAGATTCCATTTTTTTATAAACCTTATTTATAATTAACTATTTATTTAAAAATAAAATTGACTCATCCAATATGAAAAACATCATTAAATTATTATACAAAAATAACATCGAAACTATAATTCCATATATAAATGGCCATAAAAAAAGAGAAGCCCATTGACTTCTCTTTATCTAGTTATGCTATCTACTCCACCTTGTCACTGCTGCTGTCATGCTAGAAATCACCATTTTTCTCTTTAAATCATCGGAACCTATTTCTCATCATAGAAGACATTAGAAAATTATACTGATTGCATCCGATTCTTTTACAGATGACTTACAAAAGAGACCCCACTTTAACAAGTCTTTCCATGCAAGTATTATAAGCTAACTTGTGGTTGTACAATGGTGCGCTTTAGGAATTCCTTCGTACGTTCTTGTGAAGGATGGTGGAAGATTTGTTCCGGACTTCCTTCTTCCGCAATAACGCCCTTGTCCATAAAGATAACCCTGTCTGACACTTCCTTTGCAAACTCCATTTCATGTGTTACCACTATCATCGTTAGGCCAGAATGTGCGAGCTCTTTCATAACCTTTAATACTTCTCCTACCATTTCTGGATCAAGAGCTGATGTAGGTTCATCAAATAGCATCACATCAGGATTCATGGATAAGGCTCTTGCGATTGCCACACGCTGCTTTTGACCGCCTGATAATTGTTTTGGCTTTGCATTAATATACTTGTCCATTCCCACAACATTTAAGTAATGCATTGCTACCTTTTCGGCCTCTTCCTTGGAGCGTTTTAAAACTTTTATTTGTCCTACTACACAATTGTTCAGTACGTTATGATTGTTAAATAAGTTAAATTGCTGAAATACCATTCCTAAATTTTTTCGGTAGACCGCAACATCATGTTTCTCATCCAGTATATTTTCGCCATGGTAGAGTATCTCCCCGCCACTTGGCTTTTCTAATAGATTTATACACCGAAGAAGCGTTGATTTACCAGAACCAGAGGAACCGATGATCGAAACTACTTCTCCTTTATTAACAGAAAAATCAATATCTCTTAATACTTCATGTTTCCCATAGGATTTATTCAAATGCTTGATATCAATAATTTTGTTGTCCAACCTTATTCACCTTCTTCCTTATTTTAGTTTACCCCTTAATGGTTGTGCATCTGTTCCGATAACAGTGTAGCTATCGGACCCTTCTAACTTTCTCTCCATATATAACAATATTCTCGTAACAATAAAGGTCATTACAAAGTAAATTAGACAAGCTACAAAGAATGATTCAAAATACTTAAAGTTATTTCCAGAAATTGATTTTGTTACAAAATATAATTCGGTAACAGAGATAACATTTAATACAGATGTATCCTTAATATTAATAACAAATTGGTTACCAGTTGCAGGTAAAATATTACGGATGACCTGTGGCAATACAACGTTCCACATTGTCTGCACATGATTCATTCCAATCGCATGTGCTGCTTCAAACTGCCCTTTATCAACAGAAATAATTCCCCCTCGAACGATTTCTGCCATATAGGCACCTGTATTAATGGAGACTACAATGATTGCTGCAGCAAAAACATTCATGTCTATACCAAATGCTAGCGCAGAACCATAATAAATCACCATTGCTTGAACAATCATTGGTGTTCCACGGAAGAATTCAATATAGATAGACAGGATGATATTAATTACTTTTAAAATAAACTTTTTTATGCCGCGTTCCGGTGTTGGAATAGTGCGGATAACTCCCGCAATCAATCCTATAGCAGCTCCAATAATGGTCCCTATCAAGGCAATGATAAGCGTTAACCCAGCACCACGAAGAAACATCGGCCAGTTTTCTGATATTATTTTAACGATCCACTCAAGACTCATTTTTTCTCCTCACTTACTATATAAAACCGCCTGTATAAAGATATACAGCCGGTTTTTTTCTTTTTTATTCTGCTGCTGGTTGATTTTTGATTGCATTATCCATCAAGCTTGTACGTTCTACCTCTGGGATATCTGCTAAGATTTTATTAATCTTCTCTGTTAAATCACTATCCTTTTGCAGCCCTACAGCAATGGATGTGTCTTCTTCTGATGTTTTAAATCCTTCCTTAAATTCAACCATTGCAAATTTATCATTTGCAGTTGATGCACTAACTGCTTCAGGACGTTCTGATACGTAGCCATCTATAACACCAGATTCTAAAGCAACCCTCATAGCTGGGAAGTTATCCATTGCTGTCTTTTTTTCTACCCCTTCAATTTGGTCAATGACAGAATAGTGAAAGGTATTTAGCTGTGCCGTAACTTTAGCTCCTTTAAAATCCTGGATAGAAGTAGCCTTTTCATACTTGCTGCCTTTTTTCACTACCATTACTAAATTTGATTTATAATAGCTATCTGAAAAGTCAACTGTTTCTTTACGTTCTGCAGTTGGTGACATCCCTGCTATAATAGCATCTATTTTCCCTGAAACTAACGCTGGTACTAGCCCGTCCCATTCTGTTTTCACAATGACTAATTCTTTTCCAAGACCTTCAGCCACTTTTTTAGCAATTTCCACATCATATCCACTAGCATATTCTGAAGACCCTTTGATTTTAACAGCTCCATTAGAATCAGTGTTTTGTGTCCAGTTAAAAGGAGCATATCCCGCTTCCAGTCCTACTCTAAATGTATTGTCATCTGATGATCCAGAAGCTGACTTATCGCTTGTTCCACAGCCTGCCAATAAAAGAATGGCTGAGACCATTAAAACCATCATCATTAATAATTTGTTTCTCATGTTGTCTCTCCTCCTATTTTTCTTTCAATCTACTAAAACAAAAAAACGACCTGAGATCAACTCAGGTCGTAGTATATGCAATAGCCCTAAAGTCCTCTCTTTATCCCAAATGAGATAGCACAACTCAATAAACTAGGCGTTTATTGAGACAGTCCTGCAGCTCTTAACTACAGACCCAGCATGTAATACGGAGAAATATTACAAACTTCGGCGACATTTCCTTCTCCTTAGCATCATAGCTTCTCAAACTCCACTAAAGACTGTTAAATATCGCGCCTCTACCTCACTGTAAAAAAGTGAGGTCTTATTCAATTAATTTTAATAGTACCGTATTTTGGCAAGATTCGTCAACACGTTTTTCCTTTCTAGTTTTTTCCTTATTTAATTTCACCCTGTCTTGTTAAAAAAATTTTTCCTGTGAATTATTTATTCTTTAACGCCTCTGCAAGTTTCCTTAAAGACTGATATTCCTTTATTTGATAATTCCTTCCGTCCTTTTGTAAATATTGTTTTTCACAAAATTTTGTAAGCATGTATAACAAATGGCGATAGGATACCCCTAAATAATCACAAACAATTACATGTTTCTCCTTATAAATTCCATTGTCTGCCGTTTGCAAGATAAAATCTGCAAGTCTATTTTCAAGGGGAAAAGCGAGAGTTTGCGAATACTTAGCTGCCATTACTGTTGCCTTTTCACTTAAAAACCTTGTAAGCTCACGCAAAAACTTAGCATCCTCCAATAATTTTGTTCGGTAATAATAAAATGGAAGAGCAAAACAAATAACTTTAGTTGATGCTTGTATGCCCTTTGTATAATACACATCATGCAGTAATTCCATTTCGCCAATATAATCATTTGCATTAATGAAATTTATTAAAGATACCTTTCCATTTTGATGTGTTACATATATTTTCGCTTTTCCTTCCATTACAAAAAATAAATAATCCGGTCTCATTCCTTCTTTTATAATCCATTCATCCCGCTGATATTCATGAATTTCTATATATTCTTCTACTTGGAAAGAAAATAGATCAGCAATTGAAGTCCTTGTTAAAAATTGCTGCTTTTTATCTTCTTTGTAAATTTGCATCTTCTGCCTCCATAAATAAGAGATATCTCCTATTATTTATCTTTACTTCTATGATACCATGCTAATGAATGAGGAGGATAAGAATGAATACACAACGATGGATGAGTACACGTTTTTTTAGTTTTTTTATGACTTGGGGAATATTCCTGCCTTATTGGTCTGGCTGGTTAATTTATACAAAAGGAATCTCCGTCTCACAAGCCAGCTTCATTATGAGTCTTGGCTTAATCGCTAGAGGGCTGTCAACATTATTTGCCTTTCCTTATTTGTCGGAGAAATTTAGTAGTAAATCGTTATTAAATATCATGGGAGTCGGCACATTTGTCTCTATTTGTGGTTATATGCTAACAGACTCTTTTTCCGGTCTATTACTCGTAACGGTTATTTTACATCTGTTTTATCCAACTTTAATGCCAGCTTTAGATAGCGCAGCAAGTGTCCTTGTGCAGAATAAACAATTAAAACACTATGGGAGAAGCCGCCAATGGGGATCTATTGGGTTTGTTTCAGTAGGAGTCATATTAACTATTTTCACCGGAAAGTTTGGGGATGAGATCATTTTTTGGGCGCTCTTACTAGGGATTATTGGGTTCGTAGGTCTTAGTTTTATGAATGCACCTGCTATTTTAGCGAAAAAGCCACAAATTAAGCCAACAGAAAAAATAGGTTTGTCTCAACTATTTCGCATCAAGCATTTCATTTTAGTACTTGTTATTGTCATTTTGCTTCAAGCAGCTCATGCTACATATTACAATTATGGCTATATTTTTCTTCAGGATATACACGCACCTATTTATCTCATTGGAGTAATCATTAACATAGCCGTCATTGCCGAAATCGTCTTTTTTTCCATAGCAGATAAACACTTTAGTAAGTTCTCTGTCGGTACGTTATTGGCGGTAGCAGCAGCGGGTTCTTCTCTGCGATGGATATTCATTTTTGCGTTTCCTAATGTCATTGTTTTCTGCCTGGCGCAAACTTTACATGCCTTTTCGTTTGCAATGGGACATTATGCCTTTATGAAATACTTAATTAGCAACATTTCACAGGCACAAATTCCCAAAGCACAAGGGATATATTCAGCTCTGGCTCTAAGCTGGAGCACTGCCGTATTCACCATACTTGGAGGCTTTTTATACGAAATAGAACCAAGGTATGCCTTTCTTGGTATGCTCGCTTGCAGTCTGCCCGCAATGATCGTTGCACTGATCTATCAAAGGCTAGAGCAGCGAAAACAAGTTCGGATTTCTAATTGATATACCCTTCAAAACAGCTTCACTGTTCCTTCACTTAAAAAGGATTGGCCGCTATGATGGACCAATCCTTTAGTCATTATTTTGCCTTTTTAGATACTCTTACAACGTTAAAGATGCTGGCTGCTAAACCACCCCAGAGGATGATCATTCCCACTATCATCATAGTGATTGCACTAGCTGACATATTAAGCAACCTCCTTATTTTTGTCTAGAGCTATTTTCGCATTCCATTTTTTCCTGGATAGAAGAACTCCAATAATGATGCTTAGCGCAACCACAAGCACACCGGCAGACAGAATCAATTCTGTTGGATATCCTCCATAATTTTCTCTTAAGTTTTGGCGAATATTATCAAACATCATATAGCCTAGAACAATAGGTGTTATAACACTTAAACAAAATTTCCACCATGCACCAATACGCAAGTCAGAAATAGCATTCGTATGTGACTGTAATCCGTTTAATCCTCTAAAGAACCATGCAATTAAGATTACTTCTACAAATCCTGCCGTAACAATTCCAAAGTTATTAATAAAGTAGTCCACTACATCCAGTAAATATAAACCGCCATTTGTTGCGAAAAGCAGGGAGATAACTGTTGCAGCAATTCCGCTTGTTAATACTGCTTTTGTTCTTGATACATTAAATTTCTCTTGCACACCTGCTATAAAGGTTTCGACGATTGAAATCATGGATGTCAAACCGGCAAAAACAAGAGAAAGGAAAAATAATACCCCAAATAATCCGTTCATACTAGGAAATTCATTGATGATGCTTGGGAAAACCACAAATGCTAGTCCAATTCCACTGCTGACTACATCTTGGACCTCCACACCTTGTTGGTTAGCCATAAATCCAAGAGCAGCAAAAACACCGATCCCCGCTAATAATTCGAATCCAGAATTTGCAAATGCTGTAATAAACGCATTATTATTGATATCTGATTTTTTTGGTAGATAGCTAGAATAAGTAATCATGATGGCAAAACCAATCGATAAAGAAAAGAAAATTTGCCCATATGCGGCAATCCAAACTTTTCCGTCCAAAATCATATCCCAGTTTGGCTTAAAGAAAGCATTCAAGCCTTGGGCAGCTCCATCTAATGTTAAGGCACGAATAACGATTACCAAAAACATCACAATAAGAACAGGAAGGAATATCCTATTTAATTTTTCAATGCCTTTAGAAACTCCACGATACAATACAAATAACGCTACAACCCATACAAAAAGTACTGGAATGACAATACCAGGAACTAACCCGCCAATCGTTCCAGCTGTATCTGCTCTCTTTAAAACATCATTGAAAAAGAAACTTTCCGGATTTGAACCCCATTGGGTCCCAAATGAATAAATAGTGAACTTAATAGCCCATGCGACAATGACAGAATAATAAGTACAGATGACAAAGGCAATTAACAACTGCCACCAGCCAAGCCACTCTGCTTTTTTATTTAAACGGAATAGAGAAAGTGGTGCGGAACCACGAAATTTTTGTCCGATAGTGAATTCTAATATTAATATTGGGATACCTGCTGTTAAGATCGCAAATAAATAAGGTAAGAAAAATGCTCCTCCCCCATTCTCATAAGCAACTGCTGGAAACCTCCAAATATTTCCTAAACCAACTGCTGAGCCTACAGCCGCCATGATAAAGCCATAGCGTGACCCCCATTGCTGACGTTGTTCCATAAGATGACCTCCAATTAAACTATTTTTTGAAAAGATTCAGATAGTTTAGTTTTTTGCATTCTATTAATATAGGTGTTATTTGCATGAATGTCAAACTACTTTTTAAAGTTTTTGTCGAAATTTAGGTGGTTATTTTTCCCACCCTTTTATATAGTAATCATCCGCAGACTGAATAAACTTTGCCTTCCATGGGGCGAGCCCTCGTTTGAAGGGAATCTCGAACTATCTCGCAGCTCCCATAAGAATCTATGTGTATTCAATCTGCTCCGTTTTTTTTAACAATCTTGACTGCGAACTGTTCTAAAGTCTTTGTCAGTCCTTCTTTGCTTCATATACCTTCAAGGATTTCCCTTTTATCGGCGTATTCTTCATCTTTTCGAGCACGATTCGTCCTTTATCATTCAAAATCTCTACATAAGAAAAAGTATCCATGATCGTAATAATCCCAATATCCTCTGCTGATACCCCATCTATTTTTGCAATTGTTCCAACAAAGTCGACTGCTCGAAGCTTCTTTTTTTTGCCGCCATTAAAGTATAATTTCATAATATGCTTATTTAATTTTTCATTTTTTGCCTTTTTAATCGCCGGCTCGATATTCTTTTTTACCTCAAAGTCAGACCGCTTATCGGCAATTTCCTCCTCTGTAGGAACAGCCATTATAGGAATTTTAAAGCCAATATATTCTTCTATCTCCTGTAAAAACTTCTCTTCAAACGGAGTCATGAAGGTAATGGCTCTGCCTTTTTTACCTGCCCGTCCAGTCCTTCCAGTACGATGAACATAGCTTTCCTTTTCTAAAGGAATATCATAGTTGATCACATGGGTGATATTATCAATGTCAATGCCCCTTGCTGCTACGTCTGTCGCAATTAGATAGCGGAATTCTCCTCTTTTAAAATCATTCATAACATCTAGCCTATCTTCCTGTACCATCCCGCCATGAATTTGATCACAGTTATATCCTAAGTCCGTTAATTGGTCACTCAGCATGTCCACCCTATCTTTTGTCCGACAAAAGATAATACAACTATCAGGATTTTGTACAATCGTTACGGCTTGAAGAAGAGAGAATTTTTCTTTTTCGTCTACTTTTATAAGCGTATGGTCAATTTTATCGGTAGTCAGTCCATTTGCCTTGATTTCAATGTCAATAGGTGTTTTCATATACCGTTGCGATAGCTCTTTAACTGCCTCCGGCAACGTTGCTGAAAACAACATAGTTACTCGTTTTTTTGGTAAAGCCTTGATTATTGCCTCTACCTGTTCAATAAATCCCATGTTTAGCATCTCGTCCGCTTCATCGATCACAAGATAGTTCACTTTTTCTAAGGTCAATGTTCCTCTCTCGATATGATCTAATACGCGACCTGGTGTACCAACTACTACATGTGTTTTTTGTTTTAATTCTGTTTTTTGGATGGCAAACGGCTGCTTTCCATATACAGCTGTTGCTTTAATCCTCTTCAGTCTTCCTATATCAATAAAGTCATCTTTGACTTGAACAGCAAGTTCCCTTGTTGGCGTTAATATTAACGCTTGTGGTTTATTCTCTTCCCATTCCACTAATTCACAAATAGGAATTCCATAGGAAGCTGTCTTACCACTTCCTGTTTGAGATTTTACGACGAGATCAATCTTCTCTAACACAAGGGGGATAACTTTATTTTGAACCTCTGTTGGATTTTTATATTCTAAACTATCTAGAGCTTTTACTATTTGATTACTTAAATTAAATGCATGAAAACCTTTTTCACTCATAACAAAGCCTCTTTTATTTTGGATTATTCTTTTATTATTTCCGTAAGCTCCTATTATACGCTATTTTTAACTTGATTCTCCTTGAATATTTAGAATGACAATTTTAAATGAATATTTTTCTCATTCACTCATCTAAATTTGCTAAATACGCTTGCCGAAATAATAGAAGAAGACGATCCACTTCATACGTGAATCGTCCTAATACTATTCAAGAAATTTTTGCATATCCTCATTTAAATAAACCCAGCCCTTCCAGCCAATATGAATCGTATCCCTCATAAAATAGGGATCGTGCTCATGGCCGGAGTAATCAGCATAGTTAAAGCCATTATCGCTTATCTGTTTCTTTATACGATTGTAATAATCTTGCCGCCCTTTTTTAGGAAAGCCTGTGTAATCATAATAAGCACCATTAACTGGGATAATAACAAAAAGCGGTTCAGCTTCTGCCTTTTTTAGAATATCAAGCATCAGCTGAAAATCATCGTACTCCAGCGATTCAGCATAGGAATGACCTTTGTTCTTTCCTTTCATACTCTTCATATAATCATTCTTATGCTTATATACTTTATCATCAATGTAAAATTGAGAATGCTGTGTCCGTTTTTTGCCATAGGCATCAGCTTGTGCACGTAATTCTTCCCACGTCTTATCCTTCACTTTAGCTGACTGATGTCGATTGGTTGGTTTATCTTTCAAAAGCGTAAAATATAAATCCTTTTTCTTAAGGATGGATATATACCCCTTTGCAGGAACGGATAACATATTAAACAATGTCTTTTTGTCTTTTAGATAAGCATCATAAAGTTGATAGAGTATCGTATCGTTCTTGACCGCACTATATGTCATCAGACGCTCCATCAATTTTCGTTTCACCTGCTCATCCACATCCTTATTAAATGGAAGCTGGTACGCTTGCAGGGCAGAATAATTTGGTGCAAAATGCTGTTCATCTGTACCATGCTTTACAAACCATTGCGGCGATACAATAATGACCATTTGCTTGTTCTTCAATTGAGCAGCATGTGTTGCAAAGTTTAAATCATGAATAATTGACGTCATTCCGCCTTTTCCTATTAAATAAGGTGTGAATGGGGCGGAATTCACTTCGAAATAATTGGATGGATGAAATGGATCCCAGCGTGACAACTCCGAAGAGCCATAGATCGGAACATAGGTCGAACGCTTGAGCATCTCATTTTGCAAATATGTTCCTTGGAACATATTTGGCTCTAAACTGATTGCAGATTCCTCTAACCGATCAGCAGGAACTAGCTTAGCCAGCCATGATGTGGGTATAAATACAACCCCGGCAAACAGGACCAATGCAAGAATGATTGGTCCAAATAAATATTTCTTCTTCATTATTTCAGCTCATTCAGACGTTCAACGATAGCATTTGGTGTATTCCATGTATCTCGGTCGAACTCTGTAATTGGTACATTGATTTCAAGTTGTTCCTCAAATTTAACAAGTAATTCTACAGTCCCAAACGAATCGATCAATCCTGAATCGAATAAATCCAAATCAAGCTCTTCTTTCACCACATCATCTTGACAAACTTCTGCAATAACTTGTAGTACTTTTTCTTTAAAATTCATATATAGATCCCCTTTTTATTGAAATGGTTTGCCGGAAAACAGATAAAAACCGAAACAAACAACATGGAAAGTAATAATGATAGAAACCACTGTCATCGCTTTTCCTGTTGGCCAGCGTTTATGTTTTTTATTCCAAGTCTCGAAGAAATTAAAACCGCTCATCATCAGGGCATGATATGCTCCATAAATGATGTATTGAATCTCTAATCCATGCCATACGCCCATCAAAAGGAACAGGAGAATATACCCTAAATTTGAAACGAGCATATTGTTCTTTATCCATTTTTTCTTCTTTATTAAAAAAACAAAGCGCATAAACACATAATCACGGAACCAAAATGACAAAGACATATGCCATCGATTCCAGAAATCCTTTATATTACGGCTCATAAATGGCTTATTAAAGTTCTCCGGTGACCGGATACCCATTATATAACTGACTCCGACTGCAAATGCCGTATAGCCGGCAAAGTCGAAAAATAGGTATAGGCTATAGCTGTACATGTATAGCAGGTGATAAGAAAGCTTACCATCTGAAATATAAGTTAAATTCATGATGAAATATGCATTAATGCAATAGCCGATTATAAATTTATACAAAAATCCAAGGAAGATTTTGTTAATCCCTTTATAAAGCAGCTCTCTATATTCCTCTGGTGTCCAACGCTTATTCTCATCCTTCTCAAATCGACGGAAACGGTCAATCGGCCCAGATGAAATGGTCGGGTAAAATAACATAAAATTAACAAGCTGAAAAATCGAAAGCTGATTTTTAATCAATCCATCTCTTGTTTCAATAATAATTTGGACAGCTCGGAATGTCAGATAAGAGATACCTAGAAAACTCGCCCAATTATCCACTGCCAAAATAGGCAAGACTTTAGATAAAATTAAAGGCAGAATGGATAGAAAGCTTATTACATAAAATATGAGACTACTATTCTTTTTCTGGCGATAATGAATATAGCCTTTTACCAATATTACTTGAAGGATAGTGAAAACTACTAATGAGAAAAAGCCTGCATTCCCACTAGAAAAGATAATGGCCAGTACAACAATAGAAACAAATACATTGTAAAAACGCAGGTTCTTGCCCTTTATACCGAGGATTATCGTCGGCAGTAGCAAGATACCTAAAATAATAAAGAAAAGGAAAGAACTATACGGGGTCATGCTAGTACCTCTTCCTTCATCTTCTTACGGTCTACTTTTCCATTTATCGTCATTGGAATAGAAGAATGATACGTAAATTTACGAGGAATCATATATGCTGGTAAGCGCAAGGCAAGATCCTTACGAATAGCAGCAGTCAGTTTGAATTCCTTATCAAAGTCATGATTCTCTGGAACAACTGCCGCAATCAAGTATTCAATTTCTTCATTTGGTGCATAAGGAATAATAATGGCAGTCTTAATATATTCAGACTGATTCAGGTGGAATTCAATTTCTTCCAGTTCCATCCGATAGCCATGCAGCTTAATCTGATAATCCATTCTTCCTTGGCAGTACACCACTCCGTCTTGAATGAACCCTGCGTCTCCGGTACGATATGCATTCATTCCGTTTATCATGCCAAATGCCTTTTCTGTCAGTTGCGGCTCACCGAGATATCCTTTTGATACACTTGGCCCTGCAAGAATAAGTTCACCTTTTTCTCCTTCTGGGAGCGGATTATCTAATTCATCCAAAACGAAAACACGCATATCCGATTTTGGATAGCCTACTGGCAGAGCCTTCTCTTCTGCAAGCAATTCTTCCGTAATTTCAATAGATGTCACCGCTACTGTTGCCTCTGTAGGTCCATAGGTATTAAAAATTCTCGCTTTCGGGAAGCGCTCCTTCAGCTCCGTGGCTACAGCAAGTGGCAGTACTTCCCCACAGAAAAGGAATAGTTCAAGCTCTGGAAGCATCTTTTGATTAAAATCTGGGTTAGGAAAACACATTTGCACAAAAGATGGTGTCGATGTCCATATTTGTATAGACGAATGACTTAAGTTCTCAAACAAAAGCTTCGGTTTATTGCTTACTTCTTTCTCCAGCGTATGAATGGTACCCCCACTCTGTAAGGCTGGATAAAAGTCCATTACAGACAAATCGAATGAAAAGGGAGCCTGGTTCAAGAATACCTTTCCTTCCCCTAGCGGAAAGTCCCCTGTCATCCAATCGGTAAAGGATTGTAGATTCGCTGCAGTTATTTGAACTCCTTTGGGATTTCCAGTACTGCCAGACGTATAAATGATATAAAAAACCTCATCACTTTGGACCCAGTACTCTTCTCCAATATGCTCTACTTGTTCCAAATTCATTTCTAGCATCTGTAAAACTATAACACCTTCAAAATCCAGCTTGCTAGTTGTCGTATTAATTACCACCCCAGCGCCAGATTTTTCGACAATAAGACGCACCCGTTCGATTGGAATCGATGTATCTACCGGTATATAAGGATGGCCGGCTTGAACACAAGCGAGAAACGATACCGGCATATCTATTCCCATATGTCCATACACTACAATTGGCGTCTGCCGCTTAAGCTTAATGGCGTGTAATAAGCTTGCCAGCCTTCTTGATTTATCCCAGAGCAATCCATAAGTCAGCATCTGGTCTTCTGTACGATATGCTATCTGTTCTGATTTTTTTACCGCATGCTGCGCAATACGAGTTAAAAGTTTCATTTTATTATCTTCTCCATTTAGAAATCATTATAAATATAGTTGCCTGTATTGGCCGTATGGAAGCCATACAGCAAGAATAAGGTAATGAGGATAGCCAAATAAAAACAAGTCTGTAAAGCAAACCGGACGCCAGTATGCCTATACAACTGTTTAAGCTTATTCATCTTCTCTCTCCTTTCTTTTATTCAAACTTATAGCCTGTTCCAATAACAGTCCGGATATGATGGGATTCAAAGCTTAATTTAGCCCTAAGCTTTTTAATATGTGTATCCACAACTCGACTATCACCATCGAAGTCGAATCCCCATACATGATTCAAAATTGTTTCACGTGAAAGGACATTATTTTTATGCTGAAGTAAGAAAACTAATAATTCATATTCTTTTGGCGTTAATTCGACTTGTTGACCTGCAAGCTGAAGTTGATGAGACTTAGTATTAACAATTGCCTCACCGAAGCTTATCATATGACCAGTCGGCAGATAATGCTCTTTTGCCCGTTTCATTAAGGAATTAGCACGTGCTACTAACACTTTTGGACTGAACGGCTTGGTAACATAATCATCAGCTCCAAGTTCAAAGCCATGGATTTTATCATCATCACTGGATTTCGCTGTCAGCAAAATAATGGGTACGCCAGAGCTCATGCGAACCTGCTTGGTAACAGCAAATCCATCCATTTGTGGCATCATAATATCAAGAATAACTAAATCAGGATATATGGCATCAAACCAATCTATTGCACTGCTGCCATTATCCGTTTCATACACTTCCCAGCCGTCCTTTTTAAAATAATCAGCTACGACTTCTCGAATTCTCACTTCATCCTCGACAAGCAATACTTTCTTCCCCATCGTGAATCTTCCTTCCAATTTAAAGATATTAACAAGGTTATATGTCTTTCATGTGTCCTATAAGAAATTATTACCATTAACGAAAGTGAATATAGAAACGTACACCGCCTGGTATGTTTTCTGCTCCATAATGAAAGCCATGCAGGCTGAGTATTTGCTGAACAATGGCCAATCCTAATCCTGTACCACCAGTCATTCGGCTGCGAGAAGATTCAGCTCGATAGAAACGTTTCCAGATTTTATCCAGCTGCTCTTCTGGTATCTGTGGACCTGTATTCTCGATTTGAAACACACTGTTGCCATTATCTTGATCCAATTCGATACAAATTCTAATGACAGAGTCAGGTTCGCTGTGGCGGATCGCATTAATAAGAAGATTCTTCATTACTCGTTCCATCCACTCATAATCTGCCAAAATATGCTGTTCATTCTTCGGCATGATTTCAATTACCACATTTTTCTCTCTAGCTATACAAAATAGTTTATTTGCCAAATCCTCAATCATTTCACTAAGCAAGAAAGATGTTTTTCGTAGTTTGATTACACCGTTCTCCAACTTAGCCAAATCCAGCATATTTTTAATCAGCACTTCCATCTTTTCTGATTCCTCAATAATTACTTCTATATAGTGATCCTGTTTATCTGGACTGACTCCATCTTGCAGCCCTTCTGCAAAGCTTTTGACAATACTCAGAGGGGTCTTCAGCTCATGGGAAGCATGTTCGAAAAATTCACGCTGCTCCTTCTCCATTTGCAGACGCTTTTCCATATCCTCTTTCAGCTTTCCATTGGCTTCTTTCAAACCATTTAATGCAACATCCAAGTTCTGCGCCATAACAAGCATATTGTTCGCCAGACTCCCCAGCTCATCCTTCTGCTTAATCGGTTTCAGCGATGAGAAGTCTAGATGCACCATTTTTTTTGCCATTTCATTCAGCTTAATCAGTGGTCTACTAACAAGACGGGAGAAGAATAACGACAATAAAAGGATGAGAATAAAGCCAGCAATTCCGATATATACATAAAATATTCGGAGCGATTCATTGGTATCTCTGATTTCTTGAAGAGATGTGACAGAGAACATAATTTGCATTTCTCCGTCTTTCTTGATTGGCTCCATTAATACTAAATAATGTTTTCCACTCCATGACTCTACCCAGTCTAACTTTAGGCTTTCTCCTCTGGAAAGCTGCTTTATCTGCTTCTCTTGAAGAGGGAACCATTCCAATAGTGCATCATAGAGAATTCCTAGCCCTCTACTTGCCACTTTCCCTTTAGGCAGCGAAATACTTTTTACCTTCCCTTTAATGGTCACTTCATTCTCGGCCTGACTTTCCCCAACACTAGAGCTATTCTTCGTAATAATAGATGGATAAATGACTGAAGAAACTAGAGCATCTGTTTCCCCTTGTACAATCACTGTATCCCCCTTTGCAATATTCAATGCTTGTACTTGTTTTCCATAATCTGTGATGAGTAATGAAAGTGATACTTCCACAATTTTGCCATCCTCTGTATCCAACATGATATTAAAAGGATCTTGTACCAACTGATAACCTTCTGTGTCCACAATCGTCAACGGGCTTTTTGTCTTCTTTATGTAGGACAATGTCTGTTTTGTCAGTTCTGCTTCGCTCCAAGAATTTTGCTCATATCCTTCTGCTAACTGATGGATATGCTTTGCTGCTTCTTTCGTTTTATGATGTTGATAAAAACGGTCAAAGAATACTAGCTGAAATATCATAATCATGGCGTAAAACACCAAAAAGAATATAGACGTTACAGCGAATAACTTGACAGTAATACTGCGTTTTCTCATGTTATACTCCTTTGTTTCATGCGGCAGTTTATTCCTAACTTAAACTTAAGCTATGGATATGTTTTTTGTGTGTCCACATGTAATCATCCATATATTAACCATTTTTTTCAAGTTAGGGAAGCCATTTTTTATCTAGATTTTAATATTAGAATAAAAGAGATTCTCGCCTAAACTAATATGGATTATAGCAAATAACGATATGCAATATTTTAGTGACGTGGATTATTTATCCAGCGGAGAACACCTATTTTTTGTACGTAATTATTCGAAAGAGACAAGTGAGGAAAATTAAAAGATGATCTTAAAGTCCTATAGAACCTTAAGAAAGAGATAACCTAATTGAAAACATGCGCAAAGACTATTTCTGCTTTATCTAAAAGTGGAGAGGTATCCTATTATGTGTTAAATCGAAGATGAAGAGATTTTATATTATGTATATAATCTAAATTGGCTATTACCTAAAGAAAATTAATCTCTAAATATGTATTATTATATTTGATAATACATATTTAGGAGGGATATAGATGATTTTTGAAATGACTACTCAGGTTAGAGTTGCCAATATTGAAGAAGGGCAAAAGTGGTATGAAACACTGCTTAATAAGAAGCCTGATTTCACTCCACACGAGGGATTTGCTGAGTGGGAACTCATTCCTGGTTGTTGGTTGCAGGTCGCAGAAGGAACTCTTACCGAGGGTAACGGACCTTTACGTTTAGGAGTTACTAACATTGAAGCTGAAAGAGACAGACTGATAGATGAATTAAAGATTGATAGTTTTGAAATACATTCAAGACCTGAAGTACCAGTGAAATGGGGAACTTTCACAGACCCTTGGGGTAATCGACTGGGATTTTTCGAATACTTAGATAAGGGCGAAGAGCAAGAACGTATTAAAACTATCATTGGAACAATAGAAATTTAAAAAAGTCTAGTTAGAAAGGGAACTTCCCTCGGAGTTCTCTTTCATCTATGAGAAAAACAACAAAGTTTACGAAAACAGCGTTTCTTTTTAAAAAGGAGGTTGTGAGTATCATCCACCTCCCGGGCATCAAATTATCAGATTAACTACTTCGTCGTAAAATAGAAAAAACGCACATTTTTCTTTTTACTGATTCTTTATATTTTCATTTATCTTAAATCAATATTTTTTATTCTATCTGAGGGTGATGTCTTTTTTGATATCGGAGTATTTTTCCCAACGATTACCGAAACGACTACAATTATTGCTGTTACGATCGTTACAAGCGTTATCGACTCATCTAAAAAGATTGTTGCAAAGATAATCATAATAAAAGGTTGTATATATTGAAGCTGGCTAACCCTTGCAACACCTCCTAATGCCATGCCGCCATACCAAACAATGTATGCTAAAAACTGGCTTACAATAGCTAAATAGATTAAGCTAACCCAAGCTTGAAATGGGGCAGTTAACATTTCAACAGAAAAATCCATTACAACTGGAATGACGAAAAATGGCGCTCCAATAACGATGGCCCATGCTATTACTTGCCAACTTCCTATTTCTTTGGAAAGCTTGCCCCCTTCGGCATAACTAAAACCTAAAATAATGACTGCTGTCAAAAGTGCCAAATCTGCAAACTGAAGTTTGCCAAAACCTAAATTAACTGCATAAAAAATTACGGCACCGGCACCGATTAGACTGGCAATCCAAAATCTCACTGAAGGTTTTTCTCCAGCTCTTAACATCGCAATCCCTGCTGTAGCTAATGGCAATAAAGCCACTTCAACCGCTCCATGCGAAACTGGTAGTGCTTGCATTGCCCATGAAGTTAGTAATGGAAATCCTAAGACAGCGCCCATGGCGACAATTAGGATACTTTTAAATTGCTGCCGATTAGGAACTCTCTCCTTTCCAACAACAAGCACGATACCAGCTATAATTGCTGCAAGAACCGTTCTTCCTAATCCAACCACGGTAGTACCAAAATATTCAACAGAAATACTGGTAGCTGGCAAGGTTAAACTAAAACAAATTACTCCCACCAAGCCTAATAATAACCCCAATTTTTCCTTTTCCATTCGTTTTCCTCCTACTATTTTTTTCTGTCTTAAGAAACCTAAATATACAGTGACAGTTTTGCTATAATTTAGATAATACCTGATACAGAAACCAAATATACATATCTATTTTCTAAATCTGTCATGGTACAGTTTGAGGAGGTTGGCCATTATTTTGAGCACAAAATACAAAAAAATTGTAGAGGAAATTAAGAATCAACTTACAAATGGGACACTTGTCGCTGGTAGTAAATTACCTTCTGTTCGCCAGTTGTCTGAAACGTTTTCCTGTAGTAAAAATACTGTGATTAAAGCTTACAGTGAGCTAGAAAAAGAACACTTAGTTTATGCAATACCTCAAAGCGGCTATTATATCGTAAATGAATTTGCCCTCTCTGCCGAGGATTCTACCATTGTTGATTTTTTATCAGCTGGACCAGACAACCATTTAATTCCTTATCTAGAATTTCAGCATTGCTTAAATCAAGCTATCGAAATATACAAAAAGGATATATTCACCTATTCAGATCATCAAGGCTTTTACTCCTTACGTACAGAAATAGTTAAAAATCTTCAAGATTCACAAGTATTCACCGATCCTGATCGTGTTGTAATTGTTTCAGGCTCGCAACAAGCTATCCATCTGCTTACAGCACTCCCTTTTCCAAACGGCAAAAAAAATATTCTTATTGAGCAGCCAACCTATTTTGGCATGATTGAATCACTGCAAATACATCAAGTTTCCACCTTTGGGATAGAACTCTCCATGAACGGTATCGATTTAGACCGCCTTGAATATATTTTTAAAAATAATAACATTAAGTTTTTCTATATCATTCCAAGATTTCATAACCCCCTTGGACATTCTTATACGAATAATGAGAAGAAAAAAATAGTGGAGCTGGCAAATAAGTATGACGTTTATATTGTGGAAGACGACTTTTTGGGTGAATTAGACCGCAACAAAAAATCTGATCCATTATTCTCTTATGACACTTCTGGAAGAGTCATTTATATTAAAAGTTTCTCAAAGGTATTTCTTCCAGGGCTGCGTATTGCTGGAGTGGTATTGCCAAAAATAATGATAAATAACTTCTTACGCTATAAATTTAGTTCGGACTTTAATAGTTCCGTCCTTTCACAAGGTGCGTTAGAAATCTATTTAAAAAGCGGGATGTATAAAAGTCATATTAAAAAAATAAAAGAAGTTTATTTTCATAGAATGCAATTACTAAAAAGTGCTTGTGAAGAATTACTTCCTGAGGGGACACATTACACGCAACCGGACAGCGGTTTTTATCTCTCTATTTATTTACCTGAAAATGTATCAGCCAAAAGACTAGCTTTTTTATTATCTGAAAAACTGATATTAATTGATGATGCGGATAGAATGTTCTTGACCAACTACAAGAAGGATAATCTCATCCGTTTATGTATATCACAAGTACAAGATCATCAAATAAAATGGGGAGTAAAAATGATAGCTGAAACCATCACCCTATTGAGTAATAAAAGGAACTATTATTACTCTCTTCTATAATAAAAATAAAAAATCCACACCAATCTTTAATGATTGGTGTGGATTATCATTAACATTTCAATTACCTGTGATACGTTTTCTCATGTTGAAGCAGCCATTCTTTCCTCCATAAACCTCCTGCATAGCCAGTTAATGTCCCATTTGATCCGATTACTCTGTGACAAGGAATGACAATGCTTAACTTGTTTTTTCCATTTGCGCTTCCTATAGCTCTAATCGCTCTTGCATTCCCAATGGACATGGCTATATCCTTATAGGACCCCGTTTCAGCATACGGTATTTTTATTAAAGCGTTCCATACCGCGCTTTGAAAATCTGTTCCTTCCAATTGGTATGGGATGGAAAATTCATGGCGCTTGCCTTTAAAATATTCGTCGAGCTGGTTATAGCATTCTATTAAAACGAGAGGAGTTTCTGGTTGTAATAAATTCACACTCTTATCATTCTCTTCAGAAAATAAAATAGAAATAATTGCTTCATGGGTACCAATTATTTCTATCATTCCAATCGGCGATTCATAATCTAATTTATATATTTTTGTCATATAATGACCTCCAAAGATAAAAAGTTGCATATGCCTGCCAGCCTTTCCAACCTTCTGCTAATTCTTTCGTTTTTTCTATAGTCGGTTTACTCTTAAGCTCTAATACATTCTTTAAGGCATTATGAAGGCCGACATCTGAAACTGGGAAGGAGGAGGTGTAGTGGAGGCATTTCATCATGACATACTCTGCCGTCCATGCTCCTATCCCTCTTATCAACAGAAGAGATTTTTTTACTTGATAATTATCTTGCTTCATAAGTAATAATTCTTTTGTTAATTTGCCGCTTTGCATATCTTTAGCAATGCCAATGATGTATTCAGCCTTCCTTGTAGTAAATTGAAGTTCCCTTAAATCATCGACATGGATAGACGCAATTTTTTCAAATGAGGGGAATAACCACAATGTTTCCTCTTGGAATGTTAGGCTTTCGCCATACTTTTCAACGAAGCGTTTCTTTAAGGTATAGGCAAATGTTAAATTAATTTGCTGACCCATAATTGCCCACACGGCCGCCTCAAATAAGTCAGGAATGCACATAATCCTTAAACCATGGTATTTATGGGTAAGCTGCCTTAACACTTTATCTTTATCTGCAACTTGGTAAAAGCTCTCCAAATCCTGATCCAAATCAAACCATTCCCAAATATACTCCGCCACTTTTTTGTGTATGTCATTGGATGCTGGATTCAATGGAAATTCGACCTTTATGGCATGATCGATTGATCCAACTTTACATAAAATCAACGATTCATTCACTTTTATCAATTTGTATAAAAATCCCTCTTCAATCCGATGAAGCACTTCCTGATTGGATCTGCCTAAAAAAACTAAACACTCTTCAAAATTAAATTCCTTTGGAGGATAAATCTCGATATAAGATTCATAATCAATCCAATTCATGTTGGTATCCCTTGCGATATTCACTAGGAGAACAGTTTTTTATGCTTCTAAATACTTTGTAAAAATTAGAGGAACTCTGGAAACCCACCTCATAACAAATTTCTAGGTTTGTCATAGCAGTGCTTTTGAGAAGGTAGGCCGCTTTATCAATGCGTATTTTTTCTAAATAAGCACGTGGGGTTTCAGCAGTTTCCTTTTTAAACAATCGCTCCAAATAAAAGGGACTCAAACCGACATGGGCTGCTATATCCTTTAATATCAAATTTTGTTTATAATGATTGACTAGGAAGGTAATGATATTTCTGACAAGTTCAATATGAGGAGAATGCTCAACTTCTGGCTGGCACCTTTTGCAAGGACGATACCCAGCTTTTTCAGCTTCATTCCTATCATAGTAAAATTCAACATTTTTCTTTTTAGGCTTCCGTGATTTGCAGGAAGGACGGCAATATATTTTTGTTGTTTTTACTGCGGTAAAAAAAATCCCATCATATTTACGATCACAATTGATGATTTTCTCCCACATCTCTTCAAATGAAAGATTGAGATTAGTCGACATATAAACCACTATCCTTTCACCCTAGTGCTTCTTTTTCATACAAAGAGGACGTATCCTTGAACTCTAATAATTCGCCAACCTTTTTTTCTAAATGAACAATTACACTATCAGATAGAGCGTTTCCAAAACTAAATCGTCTTACTCCTAATTCTTTAAGCATATTACAATTCGTCAGCCCAGGTAAAGATAATAGATTTAGTGGAGCGCTAACATTCTTTGTAATTTCTTTAATCTCTTTATCCTCTCTTAACCCAGGAACAAAAATTCCACTGGCACCACTTTCCACATATGCACGAGCTCGTTCCATTGTTTCCAGCAAGGGATTTTTCCTTTTTAGGTAAGTATCCGTTCTGGCGTTGATATAAAAGTCTTTATAACCATTTCTATCTAAGGCTGCCCTCATTTTTTCCATTAGTTTACAATGCTGCGTTATTTCTCTCAATTCATTTGATTTTTTCAGTGAATCCTCTATATTGATACCAGCAACTCCAATCTCAGCTGTCCTTAATACATTATTAATAATTTTATCTATATCCTCACTGTATCCAGCTTCAATATCAGCGGAAACAGGGATTCTTACATTCTCTGTAATCGTTTTGATTATAGCTAAGTGTCGATCAAAATCAATTAATTCTCCATCTGAATATCCTAATGAGTTAGCAATTCCCCAACTAGTTGTACCAATTGCTTTAAATCCAGCCTTTTCTAGCGTTAAAGCTGAAAGAAGATCCCAGGCGTTTCCAAGAAATAATAAATCCTCTGAAAAATGTAGTTCCTTGAATTCCTTCATCTTATTCATTTTAATTTTCCTCCAAATCTTTTATTGGACCTATTTTAACAAGTAATCTGCCACCATTTCGTCCTCATTCTTGCTTTTATGGTCTGTCTTTAGAAAAAGAATATTATGCTCTTCTTAGCTCTATTAAAATGAAAGAAGATAACCATAAACGGCTATCTTCTTTAGATTCACAAGCGTATTTTATGAAATATATCCACCCAAATACAATAACAAAGAAGTCCTGTCTATACTTTTAGACAGGACTTCTTTGTTATTTAAGCATCGTAGCTTTTAAAAATTCTTGTGTTCTTTCTTCTTTTGGATTGTTAAAAAATTGCTCAGCTGTACCGTGTTCAATAATCTTTCCATCATGCATATACACAATACTATCTGCTACTTCTTTAGCAAATCCCATTTCGTGGGTTACAACCACCATGGTCATTCCTTCTTCTGCTAAGTCTTTCATCGTTGTTAATACCTCTCCCACTAGCTCGGGATCCAGTGCTGATGTCGGCTCATCAAAGAGCATAATATCTGGTTCCATTGCAAGTGCTCTGGCAATGGCTACCCGCTGCTTTTGCCCACCTGATAGTTTACTAGGATAAACATCTGCCTTATCCTCTAAATCTACTTTTTGCAGTAACTGTTTTGCTTTGGAGATAGCTTTATCTTTGTCTACACCCTTTACCATGATAGGTGCTTCAATAATATTTTCCAGTACGGTTTTATGTGGAAATAAGTTGAAATTTTGAAATACCATTCCTACCTTTTCCCTAATTTTGTTCAAGTTATCGGTGCTTGGATTGACCTCATTCCCCTCAATGATAATGCTGCCGTTATCCTTTTTTTCTAAAAAATTCAAACAGCGAAGGAGGGTACTTTTTCCTGAACCACTTGATCCTATTAAACAAACGACATCACTTTCATAAACAGTCAAATCGATATTTTTCAATACATGTAAGTCTCCAAATGATTTATTCAATTGGTTTATTCTGATCATTTCTTTCTTGTCCAATTTCTTCGCCCCTATCTGTCGCTTACTGCTAATTTTAATTCAATTCGGTTTACTACAAATGTCAACAGTGCTACTAGTACTAAATAGTAGACAGCTACAATGAGTAAATAGGTCATTTCGTCAAAATTATTGGATCCTAGTGTTGTTGCTACATTGAACAGCTCATTCATGGAGATAAATGCAGCTAGCGAAGAATCTTTTAAACTAATGATAAATTGATTACCTAAAGGTGGCAGCGCGCGTCTAAATGCCTGTGGAAGAATAATTCTCCTTAATGTCAGTGCCTTTGTCATTCCCAAAGAACGTCCTGCTTCTAACTGACCTTTGTCAACTGCCTGAATTGCTCCACGAAGAATCTCAGAAATATAAGCTCCATTATGGAATGCTAACGCCAGGGAAGCAGCCCAAAAATCAGGAAGAAGGAAAATTCCACTTATTCCGAAATAGAGAATAAATATTTGAACAATCAGCGGTGTCCCGCGAACCAAATAGACATATGCATCGGAAATAAACTCCAGCACTTTGATTTTAGAAATTTTTAATAAGGCAAAGATCAGCCCAATGACGATTCCGAGTACGATCGAAACAGCTGTCAGCTCTAATGTCAAAAGCATAGCTTTTAGGAATACACCTTTTGTTTCCGCTAGTATGTTAAAAAAATGTGAAAAACTTGGCAAAGTATTACTTCCTTTCTATTCTGGTATAAATTTATTCTGGTTTAGTCGTAATGTCCTCTCCAAAATATTTCATGCTAATGCGAGTAAGTGTCCCATCCTCTCGGAGTTTTTCCAAGGCTTGGTTTACTCGCTTCAATAGTTTTGGATTATCTTTGGGAAGAACTATCGCTTGTTCACTGCGATCAATTAACTGCTGTGCTTTAATCTTAAACCCTTCCTGTGCAGCACTTTTCCCTGTTACAAAATCGGTGATTACTGCATCATGGCGACCGCTGCTTAACGCTTGTAAAGCCGTAATATCACTGTCATATGTTTTTATTTTGTCCGTATACTTGGAGGCAGTATCGGCATATGTAGAACCTTTTGCAACAGCTACTTCCTTTCCCTTTAAATCGTCGACCGTCTTAATTGAACTATCTGGTCTGGTGAAAATTTGCGGGCCCGAGTAGTAGTAAGGAGTACTGAAGGCAACATGTTTGCTCCGCTGCGGATTAATCGTGTGACTGGCAACGGCTGCATCTGCACGTCCTGTTTTCACCCCTTCTACAATCCCTTTGAATTTAATTCGCTTCTGAACTGGTTCAAGTCCCATTTCTTTTGCAAGTGCTTCGCCAACTTCAACATCAAATCCTGACATGGTGAGATCGTTATTTATATAACTAAATGGCTTAAACTCACCAGAAGCAGCAAAAACAAATTGATTTTTATTAATCAGTTCAGATCCATCTGCAAGCTTCTCCTTTTCGGCACAAGCAGATAAAAGGCAGAGCCCGATTAAACTGAAGAACAGTAGTATCTTTTTATTCAACAACATGTTGGCTATCCATCCTTTTTCTTTCATTTACTTTTTACCATTACCTCTAACTTGATATATTGCTTATGGAAATATATACCCCTTATCCTTCTGATAAAACAAAAAAGTCAGGTAGATTAATAGTAGGTAATTCCGTTTTGTGAATAAAACACTATAAATACATGTAAATTTGCTAGCTTGCAATATAGCAAATAACACCCCTAATCGCTTCTTAACAATAAATATTGAATCGTGCAATCGGGGTGTTATTTTGCTTGTTATTTGGTATGTCATTTTTATCTCATTCAGGAAATTTCAATAGTTATAATTCTGATGCCTGCTATAAGAAATATATTTTTACACTTAAATAAATGAGTTCAAATAAAAAGACAAAATCCAGAAGAAAATCCATTTTGTTCAATTCTTATTCAAAATAGATTTTTTGTGTTTGCTGTTAAATAAGGAATTAATGTGATATTTCTGAGAAAGATGTCCATGCCTACTACCAATATTCCAATGTTTTTCTATATTATAATTAGCAGAATAACTGGCTCAAAATCTCTGAGTATGGTTTTGTTATGTAGATTTAGGTTATTTACTATACTAACCTAAAAATTTGGTGGGATTAAAATGACGATTAGTCTAAGTCTTGTTTTTGTAATTGGATTTATTTTTATTCATTTCTTTTCTAAAACAATGAAGTTTATCAAAGATTCACCTAGAAGTAGATTTCTCTCAATCGCTGGTGGTATAGCAGTTTCTTATGTATTTATCCATCTAATGCCCGAGTTAAGCAAACATCAAAGAGTATTAGAGCAATTAGGAGATAAAGGAATTTTTCACCTATTTGAGAATCACGCCTATCTGATAGCTCTGCTGGGATTAACTATTTTCTATGGACTAGAAAAGATGGTTAAAAAATCAAAAAAAGAAAGTGGGACAAAAAAATCGAAAACCGGTGTATTTTGGATTCATATAACATCTTTTTTTGTATATAACGCGCTAATTGGTTATCTTTTGATTAGAGAAACATATAGAAGCAATTGGGGAATGTTATTCTACTTCTTAGCAATGGCGGTTCATTTTGTTACCAATGATCACAGTCTAAGAAAAGATCACAAAGAAATATATGACCATTTTGGTAGATGGTTACTAACATTAGCAATATTATTTGGATGGATGGTTGGCTTATTTACTGAATTAAAGGAAATTTATATTTCCATGCTCACAGCATTCTTGGCAGGGGGGATAATTTTAAATGTACTGAAGGAAGAGTTACCAGAAGAAAGAGAGAGCAGTTTCATTGCTTTTTTCCTTGGTTTGGTGAGCTATTCTGTCTTGTTATTGCTTGTTTAGCTAGAAAGTTTTGAAGTGTTTAAATAGCCAAAGCATAAGTAAGAAAAAAGAAAGCTTGTAAATAATGCTACTTAAACCAAAAGATCCGTCCGTTAAATAAGGGATACATTTTTACTAATAGGAAAAAATAGGAATATCTATAAAACGACATTCCTAAATTATTACTGATAAACTTCTTTCTATCCAAATAGAACCAGTAAAGAATGGTTCACTAATTAATGGTAGTTCGGCCAAGACATTATGTTTTATATTTTACGGGAACCACCACCATTTTTTCTTTACTGAAAATTTTTCTTCTAGAACAAGATATGCACTCATTGTTAGAGCAGTAAGTACATATTTCTTAATTGTTTTTTTGCTATAAGCGGAATAGATAAACAAGGTAAAGTAACCATTAGAATGAGAAGCCAAATTTTTTCACAGCATAAATATTTACAATCTAACTACCTACAAGTTCTCTTATAATTTTGCTTAACTGGTAAATTCCCTTTTTCAAGTTAGCGATGGAGGCATAGCTATAAGAAAGGCGAAGATAACGGTTAGAATCTTGACCATATATACTTCCAGGGTTCAGTAATATGCCTCTGTCTAAGGCTTTTACATAAAGTTCTTTCATGGAAATTTTTGAAGTTATTTTTAACCAAATAAAGAATCCACCCTTTGGTGTATACCAAGAAGCTATATCGCTTAAATAATATTCTAATGTTTCTAACATAACTGTCCGTCTTTTTTTTAACTCTTCTCGTACCAAGCCAAGGTGTTGTTCATATAACCCACTTTTAAACCATTCAGCTGCTACTCTTTGAGATATGGAGCTGGAACCATAATCTGTCTGCATTTTTATATCGGATAATCGTTCAATGACTGGTTCTGGTCCAACAATCCATCCAATCCTTAAACCAGGGCTTAACGATTTAGATAGACTGCCTAAATACAATACATGACCATGTTTATCATTTGCCTTAATAGGAGAAGGTGAAATTTCATCAAGCCATAATTCTCGATAAATATCGTCTTCAATCATAGGAAGCTGTTCCTTTTTACAAATGCTAAGGAGCTCTTGGCGTCGTTTGTCAGGCATTAAGATACCTGTAGGGTTATGAAAACAGGGAATGGAATACAAAATGGCTCTGTTGCGTTGTTTATTTGTGATGGAAATAGAGTTAGGTATAAGTCCATCTTCATCAATTGGTAGTCCTGTAAGCTTCATCCCAGCAGATTGAAAAACACGAAGGGAATAAAGATAGGAAGGTTGTTCCAGTAAAACACTTGAACCTCTATGGAGTAGCCCCACTGAAATTAATTGCAGAGCCTGTAATGCACCAGATACAATTAAAATGGAAGAAGGGGAAGCCTGAATACCGATAGTTTTAAGATAATCACTCAAAGCTTCTCTTAAAGGAAGAAACCCTTTTGGTTCTTCATACCCAAAAGCCTCTAATTGGTCAGATACTCTTCTTAACACTGATTTCATTGTTTCTAAGGGAAATAAATCTTTAGATAACTCCCCTTTGCTAAGTTGTATAAGATCAGCATTAGATTCGGCCAAATTTATTTCCTGTACAGTTGATTGACTTGGTCTAAGTAATCCAGATTTTACATGTTCATCCCAATCAGGTGGTGGATTTGTAGCCAATAAAGTCCATGTGTTATTCGCTACGTATGTGCCTAATCCAATTTTAGCCTCAATTAATCCATCAGCCATTAACTCTTCCAAAGCAGTAATAATTGTACTTCTATTAACCTCGAATCTTTTTGCTAATACTCTTTGGCTAGGTATTTTACTTCCGATTGGCCACTCTCCATTAGATATTTTCTCTTTAATAAAATCGATTATTTGTTGATATTTTGGAGTTTTAATTTTCAATACCAATTCCGTTTACCTCCATTAAAATTCCCTTATCACTTAAGTGGTTGGTTTTTTTCTTTTTTAACTGGTTGCAGACATTTTAACAAATCTTAAATACTATGGGAAAGAAAAATAGAATTGGTTGGAAATTTTATCGAGGATGTGAACATATGCCGTATAAATTGAATATTAGGATAGTAGTGGCAAATTGTCTTATAATTTTTCTTTGGGGATCAGCTTTTACAGGGATTCGGGTCGGATTACAATCTTATACACCTGAGCACCTTGCCCTATTTAGAATGTTAGTGGGTTCCATATTACTCATAGGAATTGCTATTATTTTTAAAATGAAATTGCCTGAATTTAAAGATATTCCCATTATATTTTTGTTTGGATTTTTAGGCTTTACTGTATACCATTTGGCATTAAATATAGGAGAAAAGACAGTTAGTTCAGGAATTGCCAGTTTACTGGTCTCAACTACACCGATTATTTGCGCTTTTTTAGCTGGTTGGTTTCTCCAGGAAAAATTCGGAATATCAAAATGGATTGGATCTATTATTAGCTTTTTTGGAGTAGCTTTGATTTCCTTAGGAACATGGGGTTTTGGAACTGGCAGTGGAATTTTATTTATTCTTATAGCATCAATATCAGAAAGTTTTTATTTTGTTTTTCAAACGCATTATATTAAGAAGTATGGTTTTTTCGCCTTTACTGTTTATACCATTATTGCTGGGACTATTTGTATGCTTTTTCTTCTCCCGGGTTTAGTAGGAGAAATTACAAATTCTTCATTAGAGTCCACTTTAAGCGTCATATATTTAGGGATATTCCCTACCATTATTCCGTATATAATATTAGCTTACTTAACTTTACGTGTTGGGTCCTCTGTAGCAACTAGTTCGCTTTATTTAACTCCAGCACTTTCATTTGTGATTGGGTGGTTTTGGCTTGGTGAAAAACCAACACAGGTATCTCTATTAGGGGGACTACTAATATTAGCAGGGGTATCGTTTATTCATCTTAATTTAGAAAAATTACAAATTAGATTTAATTTGAGAAGAAGGGGATTTCAAAAATAAGTAAAGGAAGTTAAGTGAATTTGTATAATAAAAATAATCTGATGTTGAATATATCTCTATTTAGAGATAGGAAGATTTCCATAATAATTGAATTGAAAGGGAATTAGCCTGTTAAGAAATATACTTAAAGTAATGGGGGAGCTCGTTGAAGAAAACAACTTTGCAAACAAAACGATTGGATAATAAATCCAATCGTTTTGTTTGTTATCATATATTAGTTCATCGAGTATTTAAACTACAAGTTAATCCTCATCTATTCCATCCCTATGCCTTAGCAGCAAACGATTGTTTGCCGTATAAATTTTCCCTTTGGGACTTCACACCGATCTACTATTTCAAAACCTGCTTCACCCAGTATTCCATCTATATCTTCAGTCGTTACGATGACCATTTTTTTAGCAAAGCGACGGGCGCTTTGCAGCATTGCAAATTTTTCCTCATCGGAAACAACGGAGCAAAGATTATATGGCATGTCGATAATTGCCACATCATACATTTCTGTTATGTCTCTGATATCCCTTAAAAATACAGGACCAGAAAGTCCAAAATGGGCGAGATTGTTCCGAATGCCCTTCATGACTAAGGGATTATAATCACTGCCTGTTATATTAACTCCCATCGATAAAGCCTCTACCAATACTGTCCCGATGCCACAGCATGGATCAATCACCTTCACTCCTCTTAATTCTGGAACTGCAATATTTACTAGCGCTCTAGCCATTCGGGTAGTTAGTGCAGTTGAGTAGTTATGAGGTTTCTGTTGATGAATAAGCCACATACCCTGATTTTCCGAATAGTATCCGAAATACCATTTTCCTTTTAACTTGGTAATAGCAAATACTATCTCTGGATTATGAAGACTTGCTGCACCTGGAACCAAGCATCCAATTTGTCTAGCGATTCCTTTCCTATCATTAAATTCCATTTTATCAAGGGGATCGATGTCCCGATAATTGATGCCGATTACCTTATACGTACTAGGCAAAGAAGGCATTGCCTCTACCCTTTGTTTTAGCTCTTCTAACGTATCACCTGTAAATAGAACCGCTATTTTTTCTTTTATAAAAGGACTCCTGCTTGGATCTCTATTTATACTGCTCTCTAATACAAAGGCATGTAAGTCAGCACGAAATAGAGAACGAACTTCTAATTTACATAGGTGTTCTTCTTCCTCCGCATAATTGAAGGTATACAAGAAGGTATTCGGGACCAATCTATTTTGACTCAAGTTCTTTCTCCTCCTTTTTTTTGGATAAGCCCTTGAGCTGTTCCACGTTTTCATGAAAATAGTAAAACGGGGCTGAGACAAAACTAAAAAGGATAATGCTTAAAGCTGAATAATCATTTGTTGAATTAGACGAATGATAAATAAAATCTATTTTTGTTTCTCGCCCCATTTTATAAGATTAGTGAAATGGAGTGGAAGACACTCGACTCCTGCGGGAAATAGAGGAAAGGCTGAGACCCCGCAGCGCAGTGAGGAGGCTCAGCTTCCTCCCCGCGGAAAGCGAGTGACTGGAGCGCAATGGAACGAACTTGTTTTTTAGCTATAAAAAAGATAAATCAGCGAAAAGAAAAACGCGAACTATTACGATGTTTTATTGTATTATAGTTTGGCTTTTTCTTTATGTAAAATTCTTTTGTCCCACCCTCTGCGTTGTTTTTCCTACGTATCTTAAATGGAAGACTTGTTAAAGCCTTCTTCCTTTAAGTATTCACAAGCTTCCTCGTAGCTTGAAAAACTATTTTCTAGATTGACTCCGGCATATATATTCCAAAACCCTTCTTCTTGAAGAAGAAGGAGTGTATTATTTTCCGTATCAATCCATGTTTCTTCTTCCACTGTTTCTTCCTCGACCGTCTCTTCTTCTTGTATATTCGGTCTTAATGATTGAATGGATTTTTCAATAATTTCTTTTAGTTCTTCTTTTGAAAAATCTCTAATATTGACCATCCCTTTTTCATCTGTCTCATACTCATTCAGCTTGTCCGCATATACAAATCCGTTTCCATTGGGATGTAAGTGATACACGACGTTCTTTTTGTCACTTCCACTTTCCGCATAATGAAAATTAACGCGTTTTAATGAAACATTCTTTCGTTCTAATTGAGGGAACTCCTCAATAATATTTAGTTTTTCTTCAAATGATAGCATATTTGCCTCCCGAATTTTTATTATATTATTATAATTAGTCTCCGTTCTAATTGTGGGTAAAACTAATATACCACGTTTTATTAGTATGAATATAGTTCAACTTATTAGGATGTAATTTCTAAAATATTTCCATCTGGGTCTATAACATAGAATCGAGAATGGATAGAACCTCTTCTTACCTTAAAATTTTGTGATTCTAATAGTCGATAAAGATAAAATATTTGCATCGGTTTCGCTTCCCGTATTGCTTTAGTGAGTGCAATAATAATTTCTTGATTAGAAGAGGGGATTTTTATATTATTATTTTGTAATTTTAGTTTCTTTCTAGACCGATGAAGTGCTGTTTTAATCGCCTCATTACTTATTCTTAACATGGATGCCATTTCTTTTGAAGTGTAGCCAAATACATCCTTCAAGGTAACTAGCATAGCCTGTTTTAAAGGTAGGGTGGTAAGTAAAATTTCTATTAAACCATCGTAATCTATAAAATCGTAGGCTTCTCCGAAAATGTCCTCATTAAATAAAATACTCTCTTTATATTTCCTGTTCTCATCGATAAACTGATTTTTTGCCACAGTACATAAATAAGAAAATGTAAACTCCCTTTTCGGCTCTGCCTTTTTTATTTTATAAACCTTTAGGATCGTTTCTTGTACTAGATCCTCGGCTGTCCAAGGAGACCCTGACAACCTTAAACAATATTTATAAAGTTTCTTAATCACAACCTCGATATCTTCAAAAACCATGTTTCCTCCTCTTTTATATAAATTTATATGTAAGTGTAACTTTTCCACTATTATATTCGTTATAAGGAAGAATTTCATTTCAAGGAGGAAAATTATGTTTAAAGTAGGTAGTATATTTATTCCCGTTACAGATATTAAGAAATCTACCGATTGGTATGTAAAGTTTCTTGGTGTGAAGATAATCGATAGTTGGGAGGATGGTGCCGGCTTTTATTTACCAGCTGGAACAACACAATTAGCCTTAGTAAAAGTAGAATCCCCCCAGCCTACTGAATTTATTATTAAAGGGGATCAGAAGAACTCCTATTTTAATTTTGTCGTTGATAATATTGAAGCTGCCCATCAACAATTTAGAAACAATGGCATCGTTACTACCGAAATCGATGATTTTGGCGGAATGAAATTTTTTGATTTCTTTGACTTGGACGGTAACCCATTTAGTGTCGTTAATGAAGTGAGCAATTCTCCCTTCCACTCAGAAAATGTGAGAGAAATGCAAGAAAGAGATAAAACAAAGAAATAACTATTAAAAAAAGAATTACCCATACTTTTTTGATGGTAATTCTTTTTTCTTTCACAGTAGGATATGTTCAAGTCGTTATTATCCCCATTTAATAATATTTGGACAAAGTTTATCTGATGCCGCCTTCCTTACAGCCAGAGACTGAAATGGTCCCATTAACAGTAAATATAATAAAAAAAACAAAATTTTGCTGGCTATATGTGAAGTAAATCACACGTAGACAGCAAAATTTTTTTTATTGTTGTATAGAGGACAAATATGAAATCATAAGAAAGGATATCGTCATATGAAAAAACAAACGATTCAACTAAATCTGCAAACGTTTAATCTTGTCATTGGATTCATGGTGTGGGTGATCTTATCCTCCCTAATGCCTAGTATTCGAGAAGATATTTCATTAACAGCATCACAAGTGTCATTAGTGACGGCGCTTCCTGTTATTTTAGGTTCTATACTGCGGATTCCCATAGGCTTTTATACAAACCGCTATGGAGCAAGACTATTATTTAGTATTAGTTTTTTTATTCTTCTATTTCCCGTCTACTTTATTAGTATAGCTAATTCATTCTCAGATTTAGTAATTGGTGGATTATTTCTTGGAGTCGGCGGAGCTGTCTTTTCCATTGGTGTCACCTCGTTACCAAAATATTATCCGAAAGAAAAACATGGTTTTATTAATGGAATTTATGGCGTAGGTAACATTGGTACAGCCGTTACTTCCTTCGGAGCCCCTGTTATCGCAGCAATGCTCGGTTGGAATAAAGCGGTTCAGATGTATCTTGTCTTATTATTATTGTTTATAGCTTTAACTGTTTTTTTAGGAGATAAGCAGGAAAGTAAAGAGCATGTCGCTTTATCTAAGCAATTTAAAGCTGTATACAAAAATGCGACATTATGGGCGTTAAGTCTTTTCTATTTTATTACCTTTGGAGCTTTCGTGGCGTTTACCGTTTATTTACCTAATTTCTTATCTACTCATTTTGAATTGAGTACGGTTGATGCAGGAATGAGAACGGCAGGGTTCATAGCGCTTGCGACTTTCCTAAGACCAGTTGGTGGCTGGCTTGCTGATAAATTTAACCCGTATATTATTTTAATGATAACATTTATCGGCATCACTGCTTCAGGTATCATTTTATCATTTTCCCCAACCTTGACTTTATACACGATCGGAACATTATCTGTCGCTGTAACAGCAGGTATCGGGAATGGAACGATCTTTAAATTAGTTCCATTGCACTTTCCAAAGCAAGCTGGGATTGTGAATGGAATAGTTTCTGCCATTGGTGGTTTAGGCGGGTTCTTCCCACCTCTTATTTTGACTGCGGTTGAACAAATGACAGGGCAATATTCGATCGGATTTATGGCATTGTCCCAATTTGCATTGGTTAGCTTCGTTATTGTAGTTTGGATGTATTATCAAGATGAGAAAAACATCGAGAAGCAGATCATAGAAAACACAGCCGAAGCAATTATGTTAACAGATAAAAAACGCGTCATTAAACGGGTAAATTCTGCATTTTCACGGATTACTGGGTATACAACAGAGGAAGCCTTAGGAAATACTCCTGTGCTCCTCCAGTCGGGCAAACACGACAAGTCCTTTTACCAAGAAATGTGGAAATCGATTGATCAGCATGACTTCTGGGAGGGTGAAATATGGAATAAAAGAAAAGATGGCTCCTTTTATTTACAATGGTTGACCATTAGTGCCATCAAAAATAATGTCGGGGAAGTCCGGTATTATGTCGGGATATTTAACGATTTAAGTACAGCAAAAAGGGAGATAAACGCTTAAGTTCATATAAGTGTAAAGGCGAAGGACCATGATTTACTATCATTCTTCGCCTTCTTATTTTTTCTCTACTTAACTTTGAAGCAAAGAGTGAGGATAGTCATGTAAATAAATATGATCATTAAGTAATTCACAGAGTATAAAAAATTCCAATGCGCCCATTTCCATTGATCTCTTACCAAGAATCCCGATAAAGCTAAAATAAGCCAGCCCATTGTGAAAACAAATGTCACGATCACAAATACTTTTCCAAATGAAGCAAGGAGAAAGGGAATTGGTAACAGACATGCAATATAAAATAACATGTGATATTTTGTTTTAGTTATTCCCGATACAACTGGCAGCATTGCTACCTTCGCGTCCGCATACTCTTGAAACTTTTTAATAGCGATGGCATAGGTGTGAGGCATTTGCCAGATAAACAAAAGCAAAAATAAGGCAAGTGGGATTTTATGAAGAATAGACCCAACTGCCGCCCATCCCATCAATGGGGTCACAGCCCCTGATAAACTGCCTATCAATGTATTAAAAGCATAGCGGCGTTTAGACCACATTGTATATAAAAAGACATACGTAAACCAACCGATGAACGCAAATAACGTAGTCTTCATATTCACCATCAGTAAAAAAATAAAGCCAGCTATCGTGAAGCCTATTCCTAAAATAAGCACCGTCTGCAGTGGCACATTACCTGTTACGGTTGGGCGCTTTTGCGTACGCTCCATGATGGAATCAATATCCACGTCATACCAATTATTCAGTACCAATGCTCCTCCCATTACCAAAGTTGAACCAAGTAAAACAAAGATAAATTCCATCCAGTAATCTAAAAATCCTTCTCTAAGGATGTTCAGTGCTAATAGAAAGGAAGTCAGCACTGGCAAAACATTAGCTAATAATACCTTACATTTAATTAACAATAATAAATCGTGAACTGTCCATTTATAAAGAGGCTTCTGTAATTGCTGCTTCGTATCCTTATTTATGTTCATTTCCTTATATTCCTTGTCTCTAATTTATAGCACCTATCCAGGCATTTATACTCTTGGCTACTTCTTTATTAGATAATCGTAATCCCGCTGATAATTCAAATTGTAAAAAGGCTCTTCATCTTCCACCTCAACTGTTTTTACCTTTAGCTTTTGAAGGAGCTGATAAACAGCATAGTCCCCAGCTTGCAGCATTTCCTCAATGATAGGAGCAACGGTCGCATGATATACACCGACTAAAGGTTGTAACCTTCCTTTACAAAATGGAATAATTGCCTGATATCCAGGCTGGATTTCCTTTACGATCAAATGAATCGTAGCTTCTGTCATAAATGGGACATCGGTAGGGATGACTAAATACCATGTACTTCGATTTTCCTGCATGGCAGAATATATCCCGGCAAGCGGGCCTTTTTCTTTTATAGAAGGCAAATCTATCAGGATAGAAACATCTGCCTCTGCACTTTTTATCTGATCTACATAATGCGGCTGGGTTACCATGTATACATGTTTAACAAAAGGGGTAATAGCATCCAGACTATGATGATAAAAAGCTTTTCCATTATGCTCGGCAAACATCTTCGGCGAACCAAAGCGGCTTGATTTTCCTCCTGCCAATAAAATACCAACGATAGGTTGCTGCATGTCATCACTCCATACTTAGACGCTTATTGTTTAAAAATTGTCATTAAGTTTTAGTTTTTCAACGAGCTACTTGCATTTTTTTCATGCTATCATGGAAATGAAACCATGATAAGGGGGTCTCCACGTGAAAATTCCAATACAAGCATCAAGGAAAAGAATGATTTCTCCAGAACTGCGGCATTTGCTTGTGTCTATTGGTACAAAGAAAAAAATATATAAAGACCATTATCTATTCCGCGAAGGAGAAGAAGCAAAAGAAATTTATTTACTAGAATCCGGTTTAGTTCAAATTAGCAAGCTTACTGCAGAAGGAAACGAACTATTGCTGCGGCTTTGTAAACAAGATGATATCGTCGGTGAGCTAACGCTGTTTGCTGATAATCCAAAGTTTCTATTAAGCTGTAAAACGCTCCAAACCGGTGAGGTCTATGTGATAAAAAGAAGCAAATTAGAAAAAGAATTAATGGCTAACAGCGCACTCACCTTTGAATTCATGCGCTGGGTAAGTGACCACATGAGAAAATTCCAATCAAAGCTGCGCGATTTACTATTAAATGGAAAAAAAGGTGCTGTCTATTCTACCTTAATTCGCTTATCCAATAGTTACGGTGTCCCTGTGGATGATGGCATCCTTATCGACATGACCTTAACAAATCAAGAGCTAGGAAGGTTCTGCGCAACTACAAGGGAAAGTGTGAACCGCATGCTCGGTGACCTTCGGAAAAACAATATTATTTCTTTGAATACACAAGGAAAAATAATCCTTCACGACATTGAGTATTTACGTCAGGCGATCGGCTGTGAAAACTGCCCGCTGGAAATGTGTAATATTGATTAATGAAGCAGATTTTGCGTGTATTGTTCCAGAAGCCAACAGGCCAATTTTTCTAATTGATTAGGCTTAAATATCGGAACAGATATTTCTTCTAAAGGAATACTAGAAACTACCGCTTTCAGGTTAGATACTTTATTTATTAGATGGATATCCTCTTGCTCCCCAATTAGCACAATTTTCGGCTTTGGTTCATGCTTGTATCCTTCTATAAATAGAATATCTACGTTTAATAGCGTGTATAATTGTAAAATTACATCTAGATTCCATTCCTTATTTGTCGCAATTTGCAGCAGGTTTTCTCCTTGCACACCAGCAAAATCTGCTCCTGCTTGAAGATGTTTTGCATTATCTGTCTTCTCCCACCCTAAAGGAGGGCCTCCATGTCCATGGTGCTTGATTGCTGCCACTTGGTAATGGTATTTTGAAAAGTATCCTATTAAATGCTCTACTAAAGTGGTTTTCCCACGATTTTTATAACCGATAATTTGTACACATTGCATGTGCTATCATCCTTTAATATCAATTGAACTAACTGCTTCACCCGCCGCTGACTGGCGGAATGAGTGCCACTACATCATCTTTTTGGATCATAGCTTGGCCCCTTGCGAATTCTTCATTTACGGCAATCATGACCTGGTCTAAAGAATCAATCCCATAGCTTTGTTGAAAGGCTTCTTTAAATGTCTGAACCGTCTGTGCTTCCCAATCCAGCTCTAATTCTGATGTGCCAAGCTGCTCTTGTAAATGTGCAAACACCAATATTTTCATTTTAAATGCCTCCCTCGTTTGTTGACCATGGATCATGATAGGGGATTTGCTCGAGCTGATCTCCAATCCATGTTTCGCCGTTTTCCCAATGCTCTTTTTTCCATATTGGTACTATTTGCTTAATTCGTTCAATCGCATACTGATTTGCCTGGTATGCAGCTTCACGATGCGGGGAAGAAACCGCTATTACGACGGCAATATCCGTAATTTCTAATCTACCAATTCGATGGGTGATTGCAATTTCGGTATTCGGCCATTTTTCCGTTATCTCATGTCCAATTTGTTCCAACATTTTTATTGCCATTGGAATATATGCTTCGTATTGTAAATAGATGGTACGCTTTCCTTTCGTCCATTCCCTTACCGTTCCAATAAATGTTGTAATGGCACCTGCCTCAGGACGCGTTACTTTGTCAATAAGTTCATCGATTGCAATAGGCTGATCCACGATTTTGTAACGCTTAGTGTCCATGCTGTCTCTCCTTTAATTGATAATTGTTTAAGAACTCGGCATCCCCTTCTGCATATTCGAGTAATAAGGCAACCACACTGCTTCCTTGTTCATATCCCCTTGTGCCTCCTGGTAATACAATCAATACATCTGCTTCTCCTAATGAGGAAACGACATTTGATTTATCTAGCCCGATCGGCGTGACAACAGGTTGTGCTTCGGTAAAATAAAGCTTGCCGCGCACAAATCGATCAAATGGATTTGGCTTTGCAAAATCCAATCCAAGCCTAGCTTGGATTGCTTTATTATAGGCTAGTGGATTTCCTAAAAAGAACTGGAGCACTGGTCTTACAAAAAGCTCAAAGCCGACATAGCACGCAGATGGATTACCAGATAACCCGAATAACAGTTTGCCAGCTAATTCGGCAACAGTTGTTACACTGCCCGGTCGCATCCCTACCTTATTAAATAATACATTTGCTCCCATTCTCCGATAAATCTCTGGCAAGTAATCATAATCCCCTACTGACACACCACCTGTTGTTATTAAAAAGTCCACCTGTTCAATCGCTGTATTTACTTGGTTATAACATACTTCTAAATCATCGATAAATTGACCGAAATAGATTGCCTTTGCGCCAGCTCGTTCTAATTGGGCCATAATCATATATGCGTTACTATTTCTAATTTTCCCTAGTACAAGTGGTTCATCTACTTCTAGTAATTCACTGCCTGTCGCAATCACTCCTACAGTCGGCTTTTTTGCTACAGGGACTTGCTTATAGCCAAATGTGGCAAGTAGTGCGACAATTCCTGGGTTAATTCGAGTTCCTTTTCTAACAATGGCATCATTCTTTGTTGTATCTTCGCCTTGAAAGGAAATGTTATCATTCGGCTTCACTTTACGTTTTATGCAAATCTTGTGCTCGGATACTTCCTCTACTAGTTCTAGCATGATAACAGCATCACATCCAACAGGAATCGGCCCTCCTGTCATAATCCGGACCGCTTGATTTTCCCTAACGGTATTTGCAAAAACTTCCCCGGCGCCAATATGACCGATAACAGATAGTGTGATAGGATTTTCTGTTGATGCTCTGCAAGTGTCACTGGAGCGAATAGCATATCCATCATATGGCGAACGATCAAATGGGGGCACATCATGATCGGCCAGAACATCTTCTGCCAGAACTCGATCCATACTTTGTTCCAATGCTATATGTTCAATGTCGCCTGCTGCCCCATATTGCATGACTCGTTCAATTGCTTCTGTAACTTTTATTGGTTCTCGCCGTTCCATCATTATCCCCCCTTAACCTACTAGCTGATAGTAAATTTTTTTCGCTTCTGTAACGGAATTAGTGCCATGTATTAATGTTCTCCCATCAAGGAAAAAGACAATTCGATAGGACTGGTACGTAATCGATACTAGATATTCATTCTGTTTTACACTTGTAAATACTTGAAATCGGGCTGCTAATGCTGCTAAGGAGTGTGATGTACTCGCCCTAAGCTGGACCGTATCTCTTCCACACAAGACTTCCGTCTTCACCTGATTTTGGTATGCTAATGCTGGATATGTCGGGGTCATCCCACAAGTAAGGCACTCATCCCGCTTTACTCCCTCCACTCTAATCGTTTGATAAAGGTTATTCCAGAGATCAAACGTTAAATAAGTGGCTCGTTGTTTACCTGCTGCACCTGTTAGGAGCTTCAATGCTTCAGCTGTTTGATGTGCTACAACCATTTGCACGGCAGGACCAATGATTCCAACTGCATCACATGTCACACCTGCTACCGGTATGGCGTCAAGCAAACAACGTAAGCAAGGTGTTTCATTTGGAATAACCGTATAGCTCATTCCCGTAGCACCGACACAGGCACCAAAAATCCAAGGTATCCTATGCTGGTGCAACGCATCATTCAAGATAAATCGAGTATCAAAATTGTCAGTTGCGTCCATTACCAGATCCACATCTTTTATTAATGGCTCAAGCGTTTCACCTGTTACATCCATCACATGTGCATGGATCTTTATACACTGATTTATTTCCCGCAGGTGTTGTTGAGCTGCAATTGCCTTAGGGAGCTGCTGCTCTACATCTTTTTCCGTAAACAGATGCTGGCGTTGTAAATTACTCTCTTCTACATAATCTCGATCCACAATAGATACTTCCCCAACTCCCGCGCGGACAAGTGCTTCTGCATTAGCCGATCCTAAAGCTCCACACCCTACTATTAATACGTGCTTTTTCGCCATTTGCTCTTGTCCATGCTCGCCAATTGGCTGAAAACGTATTTGTCTGGAATATCGATTATTCATCGCTTTGCTCTCCTTTATTGATCTATCCACCAATATAGGACATCTCCATTTTCTTTCTATACTTCGCTGACTCTTCCGTCCGTTCATCTGAATAGCGGTCGTTTCTGTTTTTCCATGTTGGCACAATTGATTGTAAAATTGTCTGGTCATCTGCATTAGAACGTAATAATGTTCGAAGATCGAGCCCGCCGCTTGCAAATAAACAGGTATAAAACTTCCCATCTGCTGCTAGCCTGGCTCGTGTGCATGTAGAACAAAAGGATTCAGAAACTGACGTAATGAATCCAACCTCTGCATTAGTTCCAACATAACGATAACGCTTTGCCACTTCTCCTATATAGGCAGAATCCACAGGTTCCAGCTCAAAATGATGGCTTAATTGCTCAAACAGCTGTTTTTTCGTTAGCACCTGGCTGAAATCCCAACCATTTGTTTGGCCAACATCCATAAACTCAATGTATCGCAATGGTATTTCCTGTTCTTTAAAGTATTTTGCCATTGGGATTACTTGTTGATCATTCATTCCCTTTTTGACAACCATATTCACTTTTACACTGAGTCCAGCCTTTCGTGCCTGTTCAATGGAGTCTAATATTTTTTTAGTCGGTATACCGCTATCGTTAATTGATTGAAAAACTTTATCATCTAATGCATCCAAGCTCACATTCACACGTTCTAAACCTGCTTGCTTCAAACTTTTTGCCATTTTCCCTAGCAGCATTCCATTTGTTGTCAAGCCAATATCCTCTAACCCATCAATAGCAGCTAACTTCTCAATTAGGGTTGCAATGTCTCTTCGTAATAAAGGTTCCCCGCCTGTTAAACGAATTTTCCTTACGCCTAATTGAACAAATAGTTTAGCTAATCGTTCAATCTCCTCAAAACTTAGCAACTGGTCTTTGGGCAAGAAAGAAAAGTCTTTACCGAAGATTTCCCTTGGCATACAATACGTACAACGAAAGTTACATCGATCAATAACTGATATACGTAAATCTTGTAATGGACGACCGAGCCTATCCTGTAACATGCTAAATTCTCCTCTGTTGGTTGTAACCTCATATTTGATCGCTTTCTTCTCTTTTATACGATAATACTTCTCAGCTGTTTACTTGCAATTTGACTAGCTTGTTTTCATAGTAAGACTGCTGCTTTGGAAAATCATGACGCTGGTAAAAATCAATTACTGCTGCGAGTGCCTCTTCAGAGAGTGCCTTATCTTTTAGCTTTTCTATCTGTTCTACGCCATACTGGTACCACTCACTTGCTTTTGCAATGTCCTTTTCAGCCTTTTGTTCATAACAATAAGCAAGACGAATACTTGCAAATCCTAAGGAATCCTTACTAACCGGTCTAAGGCCTTGATAAATATCAATGGCTTCTTGATAGCAGATAAAAGCTTTTTCCATATCGTTTTGTTGAATAAAATTAAATCCAATTGCTTGTAATGTATCTGCATATGCCTTCGATTGTTTTTTATTTGCCTTTTCCAATTGATCTAGGAAAGCTTGATATAGATTTCTCGCTTGTTCATACGACTGTTCTTTCGAATAAATCTTCCCGAGTGCATAAAGGAATTGCATTTGAATACGGGGATGGCCTTTCGTTAACGGCAACCCTTTCTCCAAGTAGTATTTGGCGTCCTCTAATTGGTTTACCTTCATAAGTAACGTTCCGATTTTTGAATAGGCATAGACAACCATGAAGTGCTCTTGCTCATGAACTTGTTCCAGCTGTTTAAGGCTTCTCTTATAATAATTGATAGAACGTGGAGCATTTGCTAGATTCTCCTCCAGCTCTGCTAATAGCAAATTCGCCTTTGCTTGGTAAAGCAACAGTGGCTGTTCAAGGGCTTTCAAAAATGCCAGCGATTGCGATATTGCTTTCCTTGCCTTTTTCAAATCAAGATAAAAGTAGATTTCTCCCATCCGTAACAGGATCAAGGCTTGGGTTAACTTGTCATCTGTCTTTTGGTAATCTTGTAAGGTCTTCTCTTGAAGATACAAGGCGTCCTGATAATGCTCCATGCGAATATACGTCTCTGTCAATTCATTAATAGTCTGATAGATAATAGGATGCTCTTCAGGAATTACTTTCCGAAAGCAGGTTAATGCTTCTTTAAATTGTTCAACAGCCGTATCAAAGGCCAGATCTTGAAAGCCAATTTGTGCTAACAAATGATAGACGAGACCAAATATATAGTTATCTTCTACCTTATTTTTCTCTAGCTGCATCAACAGTGTTGCTAATAGTTTTCTAGCATTGTCAATCTGGTTATAATCTTTTTCTAGTTTTGCATAGTTTAAATACGCGTCAACCAGTGGTCTAGTTAGTCCGAGCTTTCCTATTTTTGCTTGTTGAATTGCCTGTCTGCTATAATGAGCCGATTTATCATACTGGTTCCTTTTTCGAAAATACTTTGCAAGTGACAACGCAATGGTTAATTGATTCGATACGGAAAACTCCTGTGATCTCGCCTCGTAATGAGGTTCCAACTGGCTCACGATATCTTTTGCTTGTGCCATGTTATTCTCTTGGAGTGTTTTATCGAGCTCTGCCCCCAATAAAAGAATGTCCTGATGGTTCATCCTCATCCCAACCTTATTTGTAAAATTATTTCACTATGATAGGTGCTTCCCATCTCATCCAGCCTTACGTTGAACTCTTCGTTTATAAATCACATAATTTCTACTTAAATAACGAAGCGGAAAACTAAATGCATGAACTAATCGAGTAAACGGCCAAGAAACATATAAAGCAAATGTTGTGTAAATATGGATTTTAAACCAAATGGGTACTTCAGCCATTAGCTCAGGCTGCATACGAAAAACGAATAAACCTCTAAGCCACGGCGCGATCGTTGTCCGGTAATCAAATCCTTGTGAATCGACGTTCATGCTTGTTGCTAATAATCCTGTAAAAATAACAATGATGACCAAGATTAATGCTACCCAATCGCCAATCGAAGAGGTCGCTTTAATACGTTTCACACTAAACCTGCGGTGGGCAAGCAACAGAATCCCAATAAAAGCAACAATTCCTGCAGGTAACCCAAAGATTAGGGCAATTCTATGGTAAAAGTGCTCAGAAATACCAAAAGCATTATAGAAAGATACTGGAACAATCAGCCCTGCAATGTGGCCGCCCAAGACAAAAAATAACCCCCAGTGGAACATGAGCGATCCAATTCGCAGTCGCTTTTTTTCAAAAATTTCACTAGACTTTGTTGTCCAACCAAATTGATCCTTTTGATAACGATAAATTAAACCGCCAATAAAAATGGTCAGGACAATATAAGGGAAAACTCCCCAAAGTAATAAATTGAGTGAGTTCATATTGGTTACTCCTTTTCTTCCAGCTAATATCTCTTATCCTAGCTGGTTCTTAATTAATTGATCTCGCATCTTTGCAAGAATAGCTTGATCTTCTAAATTTGGTATAGGAGTTTGCTTTTCGGCTGTCAGATGATGCTCGAGGCCATCTTGTTCAAACAGCTGAATCAAAACATCAAAAAGTAAGCCATAAAAGCTTTTAATTGATAAGAGAGTTTCTCTAATTTCCCAAATTGCTTGTTCATGCATTTTCCAAAGCTCTTGTCTGATATCAGCTGAAACCTGTGCAGAAAATTCAAGCATTAACGGTATATAATCTGGCAGTTCTGTTTCAACAATGTCAAAGCCGGCTGCCTGATAAAATTTTTTTAGTTTTAGAAGCTCTAAGCCTCGCTCCTTTTGTTCACCATTTTTAAAATACGTAACGTAAAGATTTGTTTTCCGGTCAAAGTCAAATTGGCTTACATAATGATTAATCCAATCATCCAATGGTGTTTGCTCTACCAGCTCTATAAATTGAAACAGTTTTTGACGAATTCTCGTGTCGCCCACTTCCTGTATTTCTGCTGTTAATCCAAGTAGAATCTGCCTAAATTCTTCATTTGGATAGCGTAATAAAAATGCTAGCATTTGATAAAGCTCTGTTTGTTTCATGTTTGTTCATCCTTTTTGTCAGGTTACTTATTATCGCAAAGCAGGTTTATTGTGTGGCTAGTAATCCATTGCCTATCTCGAATAGGGCGGGCGCTGCTATAGATTGTGGCGCCCTTTCCCAGCTTATGCTTATGCTGTTTCCGCGAAATTCTAGCAGCTACAGATTCCTAGGATTGTGGTTTCCCCACGCAATTCCCTTCATTCATATTTGCTCTAATCATTTATTCTCCTCGTGAAAGGGTGGAACCATTTATCAAGACAAGACGCCACAGGCGCCAGGCCCGCTAGCAAAATCTAATCCACAAGCGCCTTGGTCATAGTAAAGATCTGCTATATCTTCCTTATGGCTTTTAGGAATAACAAAGCGATCATTATATTTGGCAATGGCTAGCAGTCGGTACATCTTTTTAATGTCGTTTTCCTCGAGTCCCAGCTCTTCAATAATAGAGACATCAAAGGATTTCCCTGTTTGTTCGGCCCGCATATAGCTACGCATAACTGCCATTTTCTTTAATACAGTACGAATATGAGCCGTATCCCCAACAGTTAATAAATTAGCTAGATATTCAATCGGAATGCGCATTTCGTCAATAGCCGGGAAGATATCTTCTGTATCTGCTTGACTGCCTTTTCCTTCTATCATATTCATAACTGGGCTAAGTGGTGGAATATACCACACCATTGGCATTGTTCGGTATTCTGGGTGTAATGGTAAAGCAATCTTCCAGTCGATGATCATTTTATATAATGGAGATTGCTGCGCCGCTTCAATCCAATCCATTGGGATGCCTTCTTTTTTCGCTTCCTTCACTACTTCTGGGTCATTTGGATCTAAGAAAATATCTAATTGTGCCTGATACAATTCTTTCTCTTCTTTAACAGAAGCTGCCTCCAATACTTTATCAGCATCATAGAGCATGACCCCGATATAACGGATTCTGCCAACACATGTTTCGGAGCAAATCGTTGGCTGGCCATTTTCAATTCTTGGATAGCATAATGTACATTTCTCCGCTTTACTTGTTTTCCAGTTAAAGTACACTTTTTTATATGGACAGGAGCTGACGCATTGTCTCCAAGCACGACAAGCATTCTGATCTACAAGTACAATGCCATCTTCATCACGTTTATACATCGCACCGGATGGACAAGAGCTCACACAAGGTGCGTTAATGCAATGTTCACATATACGCGGCAAGTACATCATAAATACATCTTCAAACTCCGTTTTTATTGATTCCTCCATTTGCACAACATTTGGATCACGTAAACCAGTTATATGCCCGCCAGCAAGGTCATCTTCCCAGTTCGGTCCCCACTCTAAATCCATAAACTCGCCAGTGATAGCTGACTTTGCTCGGGCAATAGGTTGATGCTTACGTTCTGGACTGTTTGTCAATGTTTCATAATCATAATTCCATGGTTCATAATAATCATCAATTTCTGGTTGATTTTGGTTATAGAAAAGGCTGAATAATCGATTTACTTTAGAACCTGATTTCAGTTTTAGTTCACCCTTTTTATCCAGCTCCCAGCCGCCTTTATATTTCTCTTGGTCTTCCCATTGTTTCGGATAGCCGATTCCAGGTTTTGTTTCGACATTATTAAAGTACATATATTCTGCGCCAGGGCGATTGGTCCACGTATTTTTGCATGTCACACTACATGTATGACAGCCAATACATTTATCTAAATTCATCACCATGCCAATTTGTGCTTTAATCTTCAAGCCACTCCACCTCCTTCATCTTTCTAATGACGACATGTAAATCCCGTTGGTTTCCAGTTGGTCCATAATAGTTAAATCCATAGCTTAGTTGGCCATAGCCACCAATCATATGCGTTGGCTTAACATGGATTCGCGTAGGACTATTATGTGTCCCTCCTCGGTTTTTCGTAAGATTTGTGCCAGGAACGTGAATATGTCTGTCTTGAGCATGGTACATAAAGGCAACACTTCTAGGAATTCGATGAGAGACAACCGCTCTGGCAACGACCACACCATTTCGGTTAAAGCATTCAATCCAATCGTTATCTTCTATATCTACTTCTTTGGCATCTTCCTTGTTCATCCATATCGTTGGTCCACCTCTAAACAATGTCAGCATCGGCTGTGCATCATAATACATACTGTGAATAGACCATTTATTATGTGGTGTTAGATAATTTAACGTAATTTCTTTTCCTTCCACTTTTGGACGATCTTGCTGAAAAGGTGTATGGTGGAGCATTGGCTTAAATGTCGCCATCTCTTCCCCAAATTCCTTCATCATCTCATGATCTAAATAAAAGGACTGTCTTCCTGTAAGGGTATGGAAAGGAATCATTCGCTCAATATTTGTTGTAAATGGTGAATACCGTCTCCCGCCTTTTTCCGAACCAGTAAAGGCAGGTGACGTAATGACCGTTTTTGGTTGTGCATTAATTTGTTCTAATGTAAATAGATCTTCTTCACGCTCTGCAGCTAAATCCTTTAACTCCAAGCTTGTTTGCTGTTCCAGTGATTCCCAAGCTTTGACTGCGATTTTGCCGTTTGTCGTAGATGACATCATGAGAATGGCCTGACAAGCGTCTCTTGCACTTTCAATATTTGGGAGACCTTTGGAAATGCCTTCTTCTTCTACTACACCAATTGCATGCTTGACTTGTTCATACTCTTTTTCCATGGACCAGCTTATCCCTTTGCCGCCATATGGGTTTTTGGCAACATTCGGTCCTAGAGAGGTCATTTTTTTATAAACCTGCTTATAATCTCGTTCTACCACATGAATATTTGGCATGGTTCGCCCTGGAATTGCTTCACAATCACCTTTGGACCAATCTTTAATCTCCCCAAAAGGCTGGGCCATTTCTTGTGGAGTATCGTGCTGCAGCGGTGTAGCTACAACCTCTTTAATTACGTCCATATCGATTTGTTCGGCTAGCTCTGAAACCCCTTTTGCTAGCTTCTTGAAAATATCCCAATCTGACTTCGATTCCCAAGGCGTAGCAACCGCTGGATTAAATGGATGTACAAATGGATGCATATCTGTGCTTGATAAATCAAATTTTTCATACCAGGTCGCAGCTGGTAAGATAATATCGGAATACAATCCCGTTCCTGCCATCCGGAAATCAAGATCGATTAAAAGATCCAATTTTCCTTCTGGTGCTTCTTCCCGCCATTTTATTTCAGCTGGTCGAATACTAGATTGATCATCATTCAACAATCCGTGTGTTGTTCCAAGTAAATGTTTTAGAAAATATTCATGCCCTTTTCCAGAGCTTGAGATTAAATTGGCACGCCAAACAAATAACGTACGAGGAAAATTGACTGGATTATCTGGGTCTTCTATCGCAAATTGCAATGATTTATTCATCAACTCTTTTGCTACATATTGCGCAATTTCCTCTTGGGTTTGACAGCCCTTCACCACTGCCTCTTTATAAATAGCAATGCCATTCTTATTAAATGTTGGATAGGATGGCAGCCATCCTAATCGAGCCGCTAGCACATTATAATCCCCATGATGGTCATATCTTGCTTTCTCTACTGTAGCAGCCGTTATCTCATTAACAGACGTTTCTTCATAACGCCACTGGTCTGTAGCAAAATAAAAAAATGATGTCCCATTTTGCAGTTTTGGCGGTGCCTGCCAATCTTTTGCTGTAGCTAAGGTATTCCATCCTTCTGCTGGTCGAAGCTTTTCTTGCCCTACATAATGTGCCCAGCCTCCCCCATTTACTCCTTGCGCACCTACCATTAAAATTAAGTTGATGATGGCACGATAGATAGTGTCAGAATGGAACCAATGGTTAATACCAGCACCCATAATAATCATAGAACGACCTTTTGTATCGATAGCATTTTGGGCAAATTCTTTCGCGATTTTAATAACTAAGTTTCGATCGACATTACTAATACTCTCTTGCCATGCTGGAGTAAAAGGCGCCATGTCATCATAGGATTGCGCGACTTCTCCACCGATGCCTCGATCAATTCCGTAATTAGCAAGCATAAGATCATAAACTGTTGTGATATATTCTGTTTGCCCATTTAATTCAACTGCTTTTACTGGAACGGCACGATTCATAACGGAACGCTTTTCTGCATCAAAGTAGGGTAATTGAATTTCCATCACCTCATCTTCAAGCCCTAGAAAGCTTAGCTTTGGATCAATTGCTTCTCCTGTATATTCATCCACTAAATGCAGATTCCATTTCCCTTTTTTATCCCATCGCGAACCTATTGTTCCTTGTGGAATAGCAAAATTCCCCGTGCGCTCATTATACATAGCAGGCTTCCACTCATTATGCTCACCAGAAAGGCCTAGATCCTTTGCATGTAAAAAGCGGTCAGCCTGATAGCTTGATCCCACTTTTTTCAAACGAACGGCGAAAGGAAAATCAGTATATTGTTTCGCATAAGATTCAAAGTATGGTATTTGTTTTTTATGATAAAACTCATTTAAAATAACATGTCCCATTGCCATGGCTACCGCACCATCCGTCCCTTGCTTGACAGCCATCCAGTCATCAGAGAATTTGGTTGATTCCGCATAGTCTGGACTAACAGAAACCACTTTTGTTCCTTTATATCTTGCCTCGGCAAGGAAGTGAGCATCTGGTGTACGTGTTAAGGGAACATTAGAGCCCCATGTCATAATATAGCCAGCATTAAACCAATCAGAGCTTTCTGGAACATCTGTCTGATCTCCCCAAATTTGTGGAGATGCAGGTGGCAAATCCGCATACCAGTCATAAAAGCTAAGCATCGGTCCTCCTATTAGGGACATAAAGCGGCTTCCCGCTGCATGACTCACCATGGACATCGCTGGAATTGGAGAAAAGCCAACATTACGATCAGATCCGTATTTTACCGTTGTATACAAAACAGCCGCTGCAATAATTTGCGTAACTTCTTCCCAATCAGCCCGTACTAATCCGCCTTTTCCGCGAACACTTTTATACTGATTGGCCTTTTCTTTATCTTCCACAATGCTTTTCCAAGCATCTAATGGTTTCTTGTGTTCCGCTATGGCCTCTCGCCATAAATATAGTAGCTTTTTACGAATATAAGGATACTTCACACGCAACGGGCTATATAAATACCAGGAAAAACTTGCACCTCGCGGACAGCCCCTTGGCTCAAATTCCGGCATGTCTGGTCCTGTTGTTGGATAATCCACATTTTGCCCTTCCCATGTCACAATGCCGTCTTTCACAAAGATGTTCCAGCTGCAAGAACCCGTACAGTTCACTCCATGAGTGGAACGGATTACTTTATCATGCTGCCATCTTCTGCGATACACATTTTCCCAATCCCGGTCTCCTTCTTGTAATTGACTATGGTTATTGCTATATGTTTCTTTTGGTTTCAAATAGTTTAATCGTTGCCAAAGTGGAGATGGTTTTTTCTTCATCTTTATCCCTCCATATTCCGACCTGTCATCAAATCAGGTTGCTTATAAGCTTATTAAAACATCCTCCACTAGCTTAAGGTGTGAAATACATCACACATGGATGCATTAATTGCGGCGCGCCCTCTTTTGAATAAAAAGCAGCATAACAAAAGAAATAATCACCATCATCATCACCCAGCTCCATGCGAGTACAAGTTTGTTAGATTCAAAAGCAACATAAATCGCTAATGGAAGCGTTTGTGTTTGTCCCGGAATATTTCCTGCAAACATAATCGTTGCACCAAATTCCCCTAAGGCTCTGGCAAAACTTAATATTGTGCCTGTGACAAGAAAGGGAGAACATAATGGTAGTGAAATATGTCGAAATAGACGCCAACTATTTGCACCATCTACTCGAGCTGCATCCTCTATTAATGGATTCATACTCGTAAACCCATTTTTCACCGATTGATACATTAATGGGAAAGCAACCACAACAGCTGCAAGGATAGCTCCCGAAACGGTAAACATTAAGGATTCGCCAAATAAAAAATCAATAGCTTTCCCAATCACACCCTTCTTGCCAAATAGCATAATCAGCAGGAAACCAATCACTGTTGGTGGTAACACAATTGGTAATAGCAGAATGACTTCTATGATCGCCTTGCCCGGAAACTCTTTTTTCGTCATGAACCATGCCGTTACAATTCCTAATATAATTACAAAAAGCGTCGCGCTAATTGCAATTAATAAAGAGAGCTCAATAGGCTGCCAAAAGCTACTTTTCATTCTGCACTCTCCTTTACTTGTTTACGGTGGTGAACCCATACTTCGCAAAAATAGTGTCTGCCTCTGTACTTCGCAAAAAGTTATAAAAGGCGACTGCTTCTTCCTTATGCTTGGTATCTTTCAAAATTCCGATTGGATACTGGATAGGATCATGCCATTCTTCATCGACTACTCGCTCTACTTCTACTTGCTTAGCGGCTATTACGTCTGTGGCATATACAAAACCAAAGTCAACACTTCCTGATTCCACATACTGTAATACTTGGCGAACATCTTTTGCATAGACTAATTTAGATTCAAGGGAATGAAATATCCCTACATGTTCGAGCGCCTGTTTTGCATAAATACCTGCTGGGACGCTTTCTGGTGTCCCAATAGCAATTTCTTGTACCTGTTCGTCTAGTAAATCCTTAAATTCGTGAAATTGAGAGAAGGTATCTTTTCTTTTGATCAGGACTAACTGATTACGTAATAATAATTCTTGATGTGACTTATCTAGCAAACCCTGTTTATTTAAATAGTCAAATGGCTCTTCAGCAGCTGAGAGAAAAATGTCAACTAGTGCGCCTTGACTAATTTGTTGTTGTAATGCTCCTGAAGATGCTAGATTTAGCGATATAGCTATATTAGGTTCTCTTGATTCAAATGCCTCCACAAGCTCCTCCATCGCATCCGTTAAACTCGCGGCGGCTGACACGGTTAGCTTCACTTCTCTTTTCTCCGAGGAACAGCCCGCTAGAAGAAAGAAACAGATACAAATAATAATCAAGCCTTTCCATTTATACATATGGTCCTCCTTTATCTTTTTTAGCCGATAATGATGCAAGACGCATCCATTTACTTTTGTTATACTACAAACAAGGAGTGATATTAGTGACAAACTTCACACATTTTAATCAGCAAGGCAGGGCAAAGATGGTTGATATCACCGAGAAGCAGGAATCATCTCGCACAGCTATTAGTCAATCAAGTATTATCGTGAATGAACTTATTTATAAAAAAATAATGAACCATGAGTTTGCAAAAGGAGATGTACTTGCTGTTGCACAAGTTGCTGGTATTATGGCAGCAAAGCAAACTTCTTCGATTATTCCCATGTGTCACCCACTTTCACTAAGTGGAGTTGATATGCAATTTAATTGGAAACAAAATGAGGATAAATGGGAGCTTATTATACGAGTAGAAGTAAAAACCAAAGGAAGCACTGGGGTCGAAATGGAAGCATTAACGGCCGCCACAGTTACAAGCTTAACCATTTATGATATGTGCAAAGCTGTCGATAAAGGGATGGTAATCGGGCCAACCTTTCTAGTGGAGAAATCCGGCGGGAAAAGTGGCGATTATAAGCGAGAGGAAATGTGAGATTTAAGTGGCGGAAGCTGGATCAAGCAGAGACGTTTGATCCAGCTTTTTTTTACTCTCCTCTTCCATGATTACACCCTAATTTATAAATAGGTAAGTGCTTGGAAAGAAAGGGAGAATCTATTAACTAAACGCTCCTATTCTATGAAAAATAAAATATTCCCTGTTAACTTTATTGCATTTGGGGAATACATCTAGAATAATAGATGGAAGAAATCCATACATAAGGAAGTGACAACATGAAAAGACTAGCCTTGTTATTTTCAGGAGTACTACTTGTTGTGCTCCTCATCTCTTGTTCGAAAAACACTCCTACTATTAAAGAAACTGAACAACATGATGAAGAACAGACACAGGAAGAAAAGTCTTCTGGTGAGAAGAAAGCAATAAAAGAAGAGAATCCTCCGCCAGCCTACAAACCGCTGGAACCAACAGAAGGTGCTTCTTCTCTAGACAAAAAGGTTGCTGATGAGGAAATAGAGAAGATGCCGAGTGCAGAAGCCCGTGGAGAAGATCCCACCAGGATGGTTCCACTTGGAGAAACATTAGTAAAAGATGCCGTTGATCAAACAGATGGTCCCTTAAAGAATCATAGACTTATAGCGTATTACGGACATCCAAACTCTACCAAAATGGGAATATTGGGAGAAATGGAGCCAGATGAATTAATGGCAAAATTAAAAGAACAGACCCAAGCATATTCAGATGCAGACCCTTCACGCCCTGCCGTACCAATGATTGAACTCATTTCTACCGTAGCACAGCGTGATCCAGGGACGGATGGGAAGTACTACCATCCAACTTCACCAGAGCAAATTGATGAATATTCTACTCTCGCGGAAGAAAACGATGCCCTGCTTATGCTGGATGTTCAACTTGGAACAGATTCCGTTCTAAATCAGGTGAAATTACTTGAGAAATGGCTAAAGCTCCCTCATGTCCACCTAGCGATTGATACGGAATTTCATGTAAAAGAAGGACAAACTCCAGGTGTCAATCTTGGTCAAGTAGACGGAGCTGAAGTACAAGAAGCAGTGCAGTACTTAACGGAAATCGTAAAAGAAAATAATTTGCCCGATAAAATTGTCCTTGTCCATCAATTTATGGACGAAGCATTAACGAACAAAGAAGCCATCAAGCCAACCGAGAATGTAGAAGTAGCCTTAAATTATGACGGTTGGGGCGATTCTAATACTAAAATGGCGCTCTATCGCAAATTCGTGCGCAATGAAGCAGTGCAATACGGTGGATTTAAAATCTTTTATAACAAAGATAAACCTGTGCTAAGTCCTGAAGAGGTCTTGAAGCTGGATCCTAGCCCTGCGATTATTAATTATCAATAAAGAGTTAATATTTGTGAAAAAAGGGAGTTTCATTACTCCCTCAGACTGTCGACAAACTCCTAATTCGGTAATTAGGAGTTTGTCTTAGTTTATAAATATACATTCTTTTAAATAAGAGTTGATTTCCGTTGCAGGGGTTCGCTTTCCGTGGGGCTCGCGCTGAGCCGCTTCGGCCTAAAGGCCTGCAGGGTCTCAGACTGTCTCGCAGATCCCACAGGAGTCTCACCCCTTTCACTCCAATCAATGCATAATAATTCCATTTACATTTCCTAAATTCCTTTTGTCAACAAGCTGAGGGAGTTTCATTGCTCCCTTTTTATTATGATCCCCCTATCTTCTTCATCCATGTAATGTGCTACAAACTTGTGCAAGAGCTCATAGAATTGGAAACCTACTTTCATCCCTTGATCTGCCACTATTTATGATAACTTCATCACTCTATTATCCGATTAATATATGAGCCACTCGAATTAGAAAAGTTATATATCAACTATTCCACTCATTCTCTAGTATTCCCGATATGACAGATAGTGCTATAACACTCCGCCTAGGTAAAAAGGTAAAAAAATCCACTAAGCGGTTGCATGTCAAAAAGGAGTTTAGTCTCAAGACAGGGTGGAATGTTAAATAACACATAAATAATTTAGGAGGCGTTATAATTGAGTAAATTAGATGAACAAACCATATTATCAAATGGAGTCAATCCTCAAAAACAATCCGAGCAGCCGGGGGTTGAAAAGGAAATGGACCCTATCCCGATTTATGAGCTAGAAACCCATGTTGGTTCTGGAAAATTGAAAGGCAAAGTGGCCTTGATTACTGGAGGAGACAGTGGAATTGGTAAGGCAGTAGCGATTGGGTATGCAAAGGAAGGCGCGGATATTGCCATCGCCTACTTAAATGAGCAAGAGGATGCGGAAAATACGAAAAAGCGTATTGAACAAGAAGGCGTAAAATGTACGTTGCATGCTGGAGATGTGGCGGATGAAGCATTTTGTAATCAACTAGTTGAAGATGTTATTCAGCAGCATGGAAAACTGAATATCCTTGTTAATAACGCAGCACGTCAGGAAGTAAAAAACAGCGTGCTAGAAATCTCTGCTGAACAATTGAAACGTACATTTGACGTAAACTTTTTTTCAATGGTGTATTTAACTAAAGCTGCCATTCCCCATTTATCAGTTGGTGATAGCTTAATCTATACCGCTTCTATTAATGCATATGTTGGCAATAAAGCGTTGATTGATTACACATCTACTAAAGGGGCTATTGTATCCTTTACTCGTTCCATTGCTCAAGAACTCTCCTCAAAAGGAATTCGAGTTAACGGTGTAGCACCTGGACCGATTTGGACACCACTTATTCCAGCAACCATGACAACCGACCTGCAAGAATCATTTGGCGTTTCTACCCCTATTGGTCGTCCTGGTCAACCAGCAGATCTTGTAGAACCATACATCCTGCTTGCTTCTGAAGGTTCTGCCTATATGACCGGCCAATTCATCCATGTGAATGGTGGACAATATATGTCTTCTTAATTAGATAAATAAGTCATTCGGACAGCAAAAAAAATCAAGCAGTATTTTCCTCATGGTAGGGAAATACTGTCTTGATTGCTGCTATCTATTCAATGTCTCGCATAATGGAGGAGGGTAGCCAATATGGAAGGTTCAAGTTATATCCAGTTTGACCATTATCAGGATAAGGGAGAATTGAAGAAACATATATTTAAGACACTTCATTTTTATTATCCGGCCTGTATCGATGAGGAAAAGGGCGGATATATTAATGGGTTTTTAGATGATGGTACTATTAATGACACAGATACTAAACATTTAGTAGCGACTAGCAGGTATATTTATATTTTTAGTATTGGTGCGATTTTAGATGGACCAGACTGGTGTTTAGAAGCCGCACGACATGGGATCCAATTTTTGCATGAACATCATTTAGATAAACAGTATAATGGATACTACTTTGAAATGAAGGGAACGGATGTAAAAGATGCTGCTAAAATGGCCTATGGTCATGCCTTTACATTATTAGCATCCTCTATCGCCTACCAAGCTGGCATAAAAGAAGCCAGAGAAGTGATGGAAAACGTCTTTAATGTGGTGGAAAATCACTTTTGGGATCCGGAACATGGATATTACAAAGACCAATGGGATGCTGCGTGGACCACTCTTTCCTCTTATAGAGGGCAAAACCCAAACATGCATATGTGTGAAGCCATGCTGACTGCATATGAAGCAACAAATGAAGAAAAATACTTAAAGAAGGCCTACCAGCTAGCAGAGGGCGTTACCCAAGAATTAGCAGACCGTGCAAGTGGAATGATTTGGGAAAACTATACACCGGACTGGCTGCCTGATTATCAATTCAATAAAAACAACACAAAAGATGAATTCCGCCCATATGGATTTATCCCTGGTCATCAATTTGAATGGAGTAAACTCTTAATGTGGCTTGACAGACATCAATCAGAACCTTGGATGCAGGAGACTGCAGAGAAATTGTTCGCAAAAGGATGGGAACAAGGTTGGGATGTAAAATATGGAGGTATTTATTTTGCCCTATCGCCAAGCTTAGAAGTCATTGATACGGATAAAAATTACTGGGTTATGTCAGAAGCAATCGCTGCCGCAGCCTTACTAGCTGCAAAAACAAAGAATCAACAATACTGGGATTATTATAATCAGTTATTCACTTATTCCGCCCAGTATTTCATGGATCATGAACATGGTGGTTGGTATACACTGCTTAACCGGGAGAATGAAAAATATAGCAATGTAAAAACCTCACCTCCCAAAACAGATTACCACCCCGTCTCAGCCTGCTATCAATCCATACTAGCTCTGCCATAAGCCAGATGTCTAAAGAATGGCCTGGATTATGATATTAAAAAGCATCTTTTAGTGGGTTTGGCTAAAAGATGCTTTTGTCTCTAGATTTTCCACTATCTTCCGATTATTTTTCTATTATTTGTCTCTTAGTGGCCTGATTAGCACTTGATTTAATTATTTCCAATCCCTTGATCCATCTGTATTTTCTCTTCTCTCGAGCTAAAATAAATAGCCATAAAGATTAGGCATAGTCCTATTAGATGGTAATAATAAAGTGGTTCTTTCAAAAGGAAAAATGATAGAACTACTGTGCTTAGTGGCAAAACGCTTGTTAATATACCTACTGTCGCAGCAGATAATACAGCAAGGCCTTGATACATAAGCAAAAAAGCCAAAACAGTAACAACCATTCCGAAATAAAAAATCAAAAGCCAATCATAACCAGAACCGAATGAATAATTAGCAGTTATGCTATCATAAATAGCCATTGGTAAAAATAACAATCCCCCTATAACAGACACTCCTGTTGTTATAGTTAATGGACTTACTTTTTTTGATATAGACTTACCTAAAATGATAAACAATGCTTCTCCCATCACTGCCCCCAAAACAAGGAAGTTACCTACTATTTCTAGATGACTGCCCGATATCTCTTGCATCACTCCTGAAACGTTAAGAATGATGACTCCTAAAATAGCAGTTATTATACCCGCTATTTTATTTCTTGTAAGTTTCTCTTTCATTATAAAGTAAGCAAGAAGAGCAACCATTGCTGGTAAAGTACTAGTAACTATTCCTGCCTCCATTGCAGTAGTATATTTTAAACCATACAGCATAAAGATACTAAATAAAAATACTCCCGTCAGAGATTGAAAAAAGAGAATGACAATATCCCTTCTACTTAATGAAGGAATCCCCTCCTTGTAAATCAGTAAAGGGACTAATATTAGGGAAGCTACTAAAAACCTTAGCTCAGATGCTAAAAATATCGGCATCGTTTGAATTAATATTTTTCCTGCAACCACCGAACTACCTACAATGGTCATTGCCGCAATAACTTTAAGGTATGCTACTATCCTTTCACTCAATATAACCAACTCCATCTCAAGTAATTATTCCATTTAAACTGGTGTTACAGTAAAATTAACATTATAAATTGGTTTATTAAAGAACCAATTATCATTTATTTTTAAAACCAATATGAACACTTTAGGTGATAATGATGATTTGGATTGAATTAGATAGAACTTCAGAAAAACCAATATTTCAACAAATATACGTGAAAATTAAAGAACAGATTTTACGAGGAGAACTTCTTGAGAGGGACCGACTTCCCTCGAGTCGTGATTTAGCTACCATTTTAGACGTGTCTCGAAGTGTCGTTCTCGAAGCCTATGATCAATTAATGGCTGAGGGATACATTAAATCTAAACAAGGAGCTGGAACTTTCGTGGAATCTGGAATATCACTAGAGGGTTTTCCTACGAATGAGGAACGGCCTATCTCTGAAAAAAGTACTGATTCAATAAGTAAGGTAAAGACAAATAATTTCATTGACTTTCGTTCAGGCGTACCTTGTTTAAAAAAGTTTCCTCGAAAAAAGTGGGCCAGTATAGGAAAAGACGTTTTTGAAACGATTGAAGACTCATTATTTGGTTATAGTTCACCTGAAGGAAGTGAAGAGTTACGGGTGGTATTATCAAGCTACCTTTATAGAACTAGAGGAATAAACTGTCATCCTAGTCAAATTATTATCACCTCTGGAGCTACTCAAGCATTCACACTTCTAGCTAAACTATTAGTAAAGACTAACTCCGAAGTATTAATAGAGGATCCAGTAACGAAAGAAATTCCTGAAATTTTTATTGAAAGAGGGGCTAATATTACTCCTATTCCAGTCGATGAATTTGGAATGCAAACAGAATGGCTTACAACGAAAAAAAAAGAAAACATTATTTTCGTTACTCCCTCTCATCAATTCCCTTTAGGTGGAATATTACCCATTCAAAGAAGAATTCAACTTATTAATTTTGCTAAGGAAACAAATAGTTATATTCTAGAGGACGATTATGATAGTGAATTTCGCTATTCTGGTCATCCAGTAAGTTCACTGCAAGGATTATTTCCTGAACGAGTTATTTACATAGGGACTTTTAGTAAAATCTTATCACCTAGTCTGCGAATTGGTTATGTCATTTTGCCAAATGCACTGGTAGAAGAAGCCAAAAATCTTAAAAGATACACTGATTATCACTCTCCCACTATTGAGCAAGTAATTTTAGCACGTTTTATAAAGGATGGACACTTAGAGAAACATGTAGTTAAAATGAGGAAACTATATAAAAAAAAGAGAGATTTCTTAATAGGATGTCTAAAAAAGGAATTTGGAGACCTAATTGAAATCCTTGGTGCTTCAACAGGCATTCACCTAGTTGTTAAATTTAATTTTAAGTTCCCACAAAAGATCTTAGATGAAATCAAAAATAAAGGAGTTAATATCTTTTCCGTAGAGAAACATGCTTTAATTAAAGGAAAACACAACAACAAGCTTATTTTCGGATATGGTAATTTAACTGATACGGAATTAGCAGAAGGAGTAAAGCTCTTAAGAAATGTGATAGAGGCAGAGTCAGGACAGAAAAATTAAACAACACTACTAAATAATCCAATAATAGCTGATTTGAAGAAATCCCTTTTTAATGGAAGGAGGGAAGATATTGGTAAAGCAATTGACAATCGATTTATGAAAGCAGGAGTATATTGAGCATGACACCATGATCATCATACAGTTACAACGGAAATGCTTAGAATGATTCGTCTCTCACTCGTCAAAAGCATAAACCAATACCTTATTTACTGGTTCAACGTAATCTATATAAATGGGGTCTAACAAGCAATGATTATGGACAATATAGAGATAGTCTCCCTTGTAAACCTTCCAAGATTTCTACAGGCATTTCCCTGACCTTGATATCCTCACCTAGGAATAATAGCCAACTTATTATTTCCGTTAATTCTTCGGAATGATTAACATTAATAAAGGTCTTTAGAATGGCTGTAGTTTGGTAAGGATTCGTATAAGAAAGTGACATTCTTAACGGATGGTATTTCTTATACTGTGCAATTGCCTTTGGACCAAGTTCAAGGACAAGGTTGATTACTTCCTCCTGCTTACTTAGTTTTTCTAAAATCTTTTTCCTGCTTAATCTATTATTGATAGTGCATGGTTCTACATCTGTGAGATTGTCAACAGGCATTATCCGTTTCTTCTCTTCCTTTAAATCAAAGCCTTCAATCAGCCACAGGCTTTTCTCACGATAAAGGTTCAAGAGGTAAATAGGATAGGACTTTATAACTTTCTCCTCTCTAATGGTAATCAGTAAATATCTATCCATAATAAGTAATTGGATTAATTTTTCTAACATGGGATGAGGAAGATCTGACAAATCAAGCAGATCAGGATTATTCGGGTTGGTCCCTTCAAATAGCAAGATGCGATTTAAAAGAACAAGGTCATCTTGCTGGGTTTCTGAGATGAGTCCTAGTAATTTTTCAGCTAGTGACTGGCGACTCTTTAAATAAGGGAGCTGTTGGTTTCTCGTAGCCATAAAGGCAATAAAAAGAGCCTTAATTTCATTATCGGTAAAGCGAACAGTCGGCAAGACAGAGTTGTTCATAACAAAATATCCCCCGTCCCTTCCAACTTCTGCGACAAGTGGCATCCCCATCGCTTCAATTTCTCTGATGTCTCTAATTGCTGTCGAACGAGAGATGTTAAATTCTCTCATGATTTCAGAAATTGTAAAGTTGGCGCGGTTGTTAATATACCGCATAATGGTATTAATTCGTTCAACCTTTTTCATCCCGTCCCCCTAAACAGTATCATTTTTTGACATGGTTTAAGTTTATTATATATCTATCAAGTGAAAAGAAGAATCATTTGATTAATTTTTTAAAGAGGAAGTGTTGAATATGGCAGGCTATATGCTAGAAGAAAAAGACAGCTTTATCGTTTTAGGGATTGGAACTGAACTTAAGAGTGATTATACAGACTATGCGGGCATAGCAAAGGAAAAAGCAGACTTTTGGCAAGTAGTCAAACAAGAAGGAAAGCTTGACGCCTTAAAAGCCATTGCCACAAATGACTATATTTTTATCGTAAACGAAGCGGTAAACAACAAGATGATGCATTATGTCGGGGTCATGACAGAGCAATCATTACCAGAAGCGGACAGAATGATTCAATTTCCTAAAGGAGAATACTTAGTAGTTAAAGGGGAAAGTAAGACCGCTGATGAATTGCAGAATATGCTTACTGGCATTGCATTTGGTCAAGTCTTGCCTGAAGCAAAGAATTTCGCCTATGTTGGTGGACCAAATACAGTGGTAGAAATGGGACAGCAAAACGGCTTATTACTTGGTGAGATGTGGATTCCTGTTGTAAGGAAATAAGAAGGATAGAGGGATAGGAATGGCCTATATCGTTGATTTTAAAAATGTGTCTACGATTGGTTTAGAATCTTCACCTGTAGCAGAAGCACTTGCTGGCTTACGAGCTAACGAGGCCCGGTACTTTATGAACAAATATAAGCATGAATTTACGGTTGTACCAGCTAATGAGTCCTGCGAAACTCTAGATTATGTGAACCGGATTTTAAAGGAAGAACGTGGTATTGAATTTGCAGCCAAGCCTTTAGAAACTTCAACCTTTCAAGTAGAAAATATTAAATGGACCTACGTCTTTTATGAGGATGGTCTTGCAATTAACGTTCTGTATACAGTAGATAACCCGAAAAAGCGCGCCGTTGGTTTTAAGCTTTCTGATGGGATGGAAGTACCAAAGGAATTAGAAGGGAAATTTAAGTTTGCTAGGCAGAAATCTAAGTTAGCCGGAACAATCCGAGGCTCGTTTTTTGTTATTAAAGGAGAATATTAACGTTAGTAAAGCAGCACCCCTCAAAATAGAGGGTGCTGTTTTTATTTTTGCTTAGGTTATTTACTTGTGGTACGGTTCATCGCCGCTACTCTACATGAGGTTTTTCCTCCATTAATTATGTTATAGTCCTACTAACTAATAAACCACTCAATTGACTACAAGTAAAATTTACGAGAAAATAGAATATAAAAAAGAATGCTGAAAGGAGGATCTCTGTGGAACATCGCTCTCTAATTCTGCTTGGGTTACTAATGGGACAAAGTCAACATGGATATCAAATTAATGAATTCATCGAAAGAAACTTAAGTACTGTGACAGATATGAAAAAACCCACTGCTTATGCTACTCTGGATAAACTAAATCAAAAAGGTTATATAGATATTCATTTAGTACAAGAAGGAAATAGGCCCACCCGAAAAGTGTACTCTATAAATGAAAGCGGCCGAGTATATTTTTATCAATTACTATTAGATAATCTGTCTTCTGCGGAAAGTGTAAATTACCAAGGGGATATTGGGTTAATGTTTATTGATTTCCTTCCGATGAATCAAGTAATACCGGCCTTGAATGAAAGATTAAAGAAAAATAAAAAACTCATAGATCTATTTAAACAAACTCCTGAACATGGTATACGAACCGGTGTTAACCTTGCAGTCAAACATAAGATTACCATGTTAGAAGCAGAAATTTCCTTTCTTGAAAATACCATTCAACATCTTATTCAATCGAATTAAAATTTTATATCCAAAAGATTCAAAGGAGCCGATAGAGGGTTCCTTTTTTATTTAAATCTTAATAATAAGTTTTCGTGATTAGTCACAATTGACTAATCACGAAAATACTAATATACTTTTATTAGTCAAACGTGACTATTATTATTTACAATAAAGGAGTGACATTCATTGTTTCTTGCTATTAGAGAATTAAAGCATGGTAAATTGCGGTTTCTGATGATTGGGGTTATAACTGTCCTGATTGCTTGGCTTGTATTCATTCTATCTGGATTAGGTAATGGCCTATCCACTCTTAGTGCGGCGACATTTAAAAATATGGATGCCGATTATGTGACGTTTGAAGAGGGGGCAAGAGCCTCTATGAGCCGATCGTTGTTGAATGAATCATTGGCAGAAAAACTAGAAAGCCAACCTAATGTCTCAGCTGCATCAGTAATGGGTGCAACCATGGGAACAGTAATAATTAATTCAGATTTGAATGAAAGTGAAAAAGTAGACATTGCCATGCTAGGAATCAATCCCGGTAGTTTTCTGGAACCTAAAGTAATTGAAGGAAAGCCCCTTCATACTAACCTCCCTTTGGAGGTTATCGCTAATGATACTTTAAAGAAAAAGGGCTTTAAGATTGGTGATACGCTGAAGATTGAAGGATCATTAGAAAAAATAAAAATTGTTGGGTTTGTCAAAAATGAAACATACAATCATTTGCCAGCTATTTTTACTATTCTAGATAAATGGCGCTCTATTCAATTTGCAGCACCTGGTTCTGATAAAGGTATTAAGAAACCTGTGAATGCCATTATGCTGCAAGGAAAAAAAATCGACTCAGCGGAACTAAATCATTTATTTAAGAATACTGAAACAGTCACTAAGGCCACAGCCATACAGGGAATGCCCGGTTATAAAGAAGAGAATGGCACAATTACAATGATGCTCGCTTTCCTTTTGGCCATTTCGGCATTTGTTTTGGGGGTATTCTTCTACGTACTTACGTTGCAAAAATCAAATCAGTTTGGGATATTGAAAGCCATCGGCGCCAGCAATCGTTTCCTTGGAAGAGCTATTGTATCGCAAGTATTTTTATTATCATTCATTAGCATTGTCTTAGCAATCTTGTTAACCTATGGGACAGCCCTTATTCTTCCGGATGAAATGCCATTTTCACTTGATCTGAAATTAGTTGTCCTTTATGCTCTTTTACTACTTATCATTTCGATTTTAAGTTCATTGGCTTCCGTTCGAAAAATAGCAAAAATAGACCCACTTCAAGCGATTGGGAGGATAGAATAATGTCAGGAATACAATTTAAAAATGTCTCTAAACTTTATCAACAGGGTGAAAATCAAGTTCTTGCCCTTGATGATGTCTCCTTAACTGTGGAACAAGGTGAGTTTATTGCCGTCATTGGCCCCTCAGGTTCTGGAAAAAGTACATTTTTGGCGATCGCAGGTGCCTTACTCCAACCTACTAAAGGTGAGGTCATTGTTAACAGTAAAAACCTTAATGAATTAAAATCTAAAGATTTAGTACGAATGCGGTTGGATGAAATCGGATTTATCTTACAAACCAGTAATCTTGTCCCTTATTTAAATGTTCTGGAACAATTACTTGTAGTGAAAAGAATGGCAGGGAAACCTGTGAAACAGGATAAGGAATATGCAAAGGAATTATTACACAGTCTCGGTTTAGCAGCAAAACTGGAAAAATTACCTGAACAGTTATCTGGAGGAGAACGGCAGCGTACGGCAATTGCTCGTGCTTTTATAAACAACCCATCTATTATTCTGGCAGATGAGCCAACAGCAAGTCTGGATTCAAAAAGGGCTCATGAAGTGGTTCAACTCATAGCCAAAGAAACGAAAACAAGAAACAAAGCAGCAATTATGGTTACCCATGACGAACGAATGCTGGAATACTGTGATAAAGTGTATCGAATGGAAGATGGCAGACTTCAACATGACGATTCTTTCAGTCTTGAAAAGTGAAGACAATTTTACAAAAGGATAAACATTTTCATAGAAAACTATGGAGGTATAACCAATGATTATAGTAACGAACAGACTTAAAACAAAATTGGGTTTTGCTGAAAAGATGGCTCCCATGTTCACAAAACCAGGATCCCTACAAAAAATGGATGGGTTTATAAAAGTGGAGGTTTTAATTACAAAGAATCTAACAGAATATGATGAGCTAAATGTAAATATGTATTGGAATACTATTGAAGATTTTACCCTTTGGAAAAACAGCACTGCTTTTAAGGAAGCACATACAGGCCCAACCAACACTGAACAGGAATCCCCAATCTTGGGAAGTGAAATCATTATTTCACAGGTTGCTTCGACTTCAGAACCAAATGCATAATAACTTATTAACCCCTACTTCAAATAGTAGGGGTCTTATTTATGAACTGTAAAATATAAAGAATAAATAAATCAGGGAGAAACCGTAAATCTATTTTATCTAATAAAAAACCGCACTTACTTATGATACGGTTCACCGTACAAATATAAGAGGCAAAAAAACATAAGACGAGGAGCAACCTCGTCTTTTTTTCTCTACAAACATGAGTATACGTCTTCAATAAATTGATTTATTGCTTCTACAAATGCTTCTTTCTCTTCAACAGCAATGTTTATATAAACTCCATGAATTTTATCTGTAATAAAGTTATTGGATTCAATTCTCAAAACATCAATGGGTTTATCCTCCACCGTTGGATAACATAACACAATTTTTTTTGCATCTAACATATGAGCATAGAATAACATTTGATATACATCTGCGTTTCCAAATACAGAGGAAAATTTATTTTTGGTATCTAACACCGCCATTGCCTTTTCGTCTCTTTCATCATATCCATATAAAATGTCTGGCCTATAACTTTTTTCATATCCTTCACCAAACACTCCATATAATTTATCCATTTTCCAATCTTGAAACTTAGTATCATTGGTATAGTTAAATAAAATCTTTTTAACAAATTGCTCATATAGCAAATCAAAGTCAATTAAGAAACATTCACCATTCTTATCCCCTAGGTTTTCAAAATAATACTCTTTAATAATTAATATTGCGTAGAAATAAGCATCTTTACAATAATTATTTTTATTGCTGAATACTATCTTTGAATCTCTTTGCTCGTTATAGTCGTTTGAAATAGATTGTAAAGCCCTTTCATATTTTTGCAATTTGTGTCTATATTCGTCTATCCTTTTTACCTTATTCAAAGCAAATTTCAATGTCTTGTTAAGAGGAGTCTGTAATGATACTTCATCATATTGACTCAAAAAAGGTTCCTCTTTCAAAAGCATCACATTCTTATAACTGGGAACATAATCAACAGATCCTCTTATATATCTTGATTCTTCTACTACCTCAATATACTCTGTAGGGAGTCCATGTCTTAAAATCTTGTCTAAATCATTTAAAAATAGGTCAATTATATTTACATACTGACTTGAACGACTTAAATCAAAAACTTTATCCTGTAAATTGTTAAAATGACCATTTACAAAATAATACATCCTAAAGATATGTTTCATTCCCAATTTATCATGCTTCGGTAGCAATTCAATCATACGTCTTGGTGTTTTAATATAGCCTACATATCTTTGGCTCAGGTTTAAGATTCTTTGTTCTTTATCCAAACTATCAGGATTTATTCCTTTTGCTTTGAGCATTGACTCTAAAACATTTATTTCATCTTCAAAAATACTTATGGAATGACCTTGATTAATTTTAAAATTATTTCCCATTATTGAATCGCCTTCTTTTATAGTACAACTTCTGGGAATTGTTCTACTATTGCTTCTATAAACTCGTCATCTTCATATATCCGATCTGGAATTTTTTCTCCAAGTATATTCTGTAAATCATTCTTGTTTCCATATGTGTATTCTTCAAGAATTGGGAGCACGTTGTAATTGATAACATATTTAACCAATTTCTTAGACCATAAAATTCTATTTGTTGATTGATCCTTTTCAGCAAAATTAGGAAGGAAATAGGATTGACCTAATAATAGTTCTTCGTCATTAAGTGTATCAAGAATTTTTTTATTGATACTCCTATAAAGTCTTGAAACATCAATACCTAATTCCTCAACATCTGACAATTCCCTTACTATATCGTAATTTGGGAAAAGTTTAATAAAAGCAAATCTCCTACGTATTGCATTGTCTAAGATTGCAATACTTCTATCCGCTGAATTCATTGTTGCAATAATATAAAGATTGTCTGGTATTTGAAACTTATTTATTTCTCTACCATTGACACTTAATGGCTTTACAAGATCCACTGTATATTCTCTATCCAACCCTAAAATGGTTTCTCCAAATATCTTTGAAATATTACCACGATTAATTTCATCTATTACAAAAAGATACTTCTTTCCATCATTTCGAATTGCTTCCTGACACCAATGTAGAAAAATACCTGCCTTCGAAACAATTGTTCCATTCTCAATAGTTGACCCACCGATAAACTCTTCGTAAGTTGTAGATGGATGAAATTGGATATTAATTGTTTCATCAAAAAACTGGTTTCCATCCGCATCCTTCCAATTTTCCAAATCTTTGATAAACATGGATTTTCCTATTCCTGGAACACCATATAACACTATTTGCTTTCTTAACTCTAATAATTCCTTTATTTCATTAGTTGAGGGGTTTTTACCATTCAATTCTATATACCTCCGTACATCTTCAAGAACTAAAATATATGGATTTACCACGTTATAATCCCTTGAAGAACTGATTTCAGGATAATCTTCTCTAGTCTTAAATCGAAACATGCTTCTTAATTCTCGACCCTCAATCATATTTTCTTGATAGGTAATTTGGGTCGTTGATGTATCATCGTAAAATAACTCATCTAATTCCCTTTCAAGCAGATTTAAGGAATCAATTGTATATTGAACACAAAGTCTTGTGAATTCAGCATTGTCTATTGATTCATCTGCAGAAAAAGTAATAAATCTACAGTAATATGCAGAAAAGTAAGATAAGGATATTTTGTTTCCATTTAGATAAAGCTCTTTAAGAAGCTGTATGTAATTTCTTTTTAATCTAATGCTATCTTCCTGCTTTTCCAGAAATTTATCTATTAGAGTGTTATCTATTGTGTCAATCAGCCTACTCAACAAACCTTGAAAGGAAGACGCCTGATTGTAAAAATTCCCTTTTACAATTTCCTCTTTAATTGAAAATGGAAATAAACAACATTTCTTTATTCCTTCCTCATTAAAGTCAAACACAGCTCCAAGTTTGTGTAATCTATCATAGTATATCTTTTTTTCATCATCGGTCATTTGACCAGCCTTTTTTAAAGGCTTGTATGAATTTTGGTTGATTCCTACACCTTTACACAAAAAGAATAAGCCAAATTGCTCAGGAGAAGAAATAGATAGTTTTGAGAAATAATTTACGGATTCCTTTATACTTTCTTCACTAACAAAAACATCCACCTTTTTATCACCTCTTTATTCCTTAACCAAATTTTAACATAGGTCTTTCCTCACTGTCCCCTACTGAATTTAAAAAATGCCATAAAAAAAGGTATCTCACATAAGATACCTTAAATATTTAATGCAACTTGTCCATACTCTGGAATAATTACTTCTACCTCATTATTTACTTCCTCTGATCCAGAGCTATTACCTAAAGTAATGTCTAAGCACTTCTTAATAGAATCCCCAATGGCTTTACCTAATAGTGGAGGAACCGCATTTCCTATCATCTTATATTTTGCAGCAAGAGAATCACTAACGAACACAAAATCATCTGGAAATGATTGAATTCTCGCTATTTCTCTGACGCTATACCTTCTATCCTCAAGTGGATGTATAATACCACAATTCTCAGGTGTAGCAGCCGCAGTAATTGTTCCGTTTATCTCATTTCTAGCAAAGCGTCTATAAAAATTCGGTGCTCTGTACTTTTTCATATTATCTCTTATTCTTTTTAAGCGTGGTGGAAGTATTTCATAGGGTATATCTTTCCACGAACCCCCTTCATTAATATAAGGAATTAGAGCCTTAGATTGTGGAGAAAACTCCCATACTTCATCTTGGTTAGGTGTTTCTTTGGGTACATCAATTATGCTTCCAACAGTTAGAGATGGATCATCAGGAGAGTGAGTTGGTCTTGGAAAATCATATTTTACATTTAAGTCATTCCTAAAGGCCACAAATACTACACGATACCTTTGTTGTGGAACGCCATAATCACTTGCTTTTAATAACCTGTATTGAACACTATAGCCTGGTTCAATTGCTTCTAAAAAGTTAACTATAGAATTTAATAGTAAAGACCCATCTTTATTTTTAGTTGATAAAATCCCTCTGACATTTTCAAAGATAACAACCTTTGGTTTTTTATCATCAATTACTCTTAGACACTCTTCGTAAAGTGTCCCTCTTGCATCTTCAACACCTAGTCGATTTCCAGCTGAGGAAAATGGTTGACATGGAAAACCTGCAACCAATACATCACAGTCAGGGATATCTTTCGAATCTATATTTCTAATATCGCCTTCCACGATATTACCGATGTTATGTTGATAAGTAGTTACAGCATGTTTATCTAAATCATTAGCCCATACGACTTCAAACCCTGCCATTTCAAGCCCTAGGTCCAGGCCTCCGCAACCACTAAAGAGAGAGACAATTTTGTATGTCTCTGTTTTATCCATACTACATACCTCCGCACAAAACTTTAATTAAGTTATTTATATAAATACTATGATAAAATTCACGAGTATTGGAATTAGACTTATTATAACATTCTTTTAGTTTCTTGCCCTTTTATCAGTTTTTATCATATATTTCCATTTTCAAATTAACCATTCAAAAGATTAATTTAACACTTTGGTGTTATCAATCTGTCGTTTTATAGAATAAATGGTATTCCTTGATAAACTTGTTTTACGATGAATATCCATTACACTTACATTTTCTTGTAAACATTTTACTACTTCATCGTATAGTATTTTATCCCTACCAGTTGCACCTGCATGATATTTCTTTTTCCCCCCTTTGAACTTCCCTTGCTTCTTTGCAATTTCAATTCCCTCACGTTGAGCCGTTCGGATACGTTCTCTTTCTTCATCAACCATCCAAGATAATAACGTAAGGACAATATCTGAAACTAATTGTCCCACACCTTCGAGTTCTTTATATTTACGTGTATCAAGTATGGGCATATTTAATACAACTATGTCTATTTCTTCTTCCACCAAATTTTTCCACTCTACAAGTATTTGCTTTTTATTTCGTCCAAAACGACTTAAATCATGTACAACCAAAACATCACCAAAACGCATTTTAGAACGCATCTCTTGATATATTGGTCTATCGAAATCTTTTCCAGATTGTTTTTCATGAAAAATACGATCACAGCCATATTCCTCTAATTCCTTAATCTGGCGTGATAAATTCTGACTTTTCGAACTAATCCTTGCGTATCCAAATATCATTTTTTAACCGCACCCTTATTGAACAAGTCTGTTTGAACATTTCTATATCCTTATATTACTACATTTCTATCTGTTTGGACAGAGTGTACCTAAAAAGGACAGATAAAAATAATAGTAAAAAACCCTACAAATCAATTCTTGTAGGGAAGCCATGAAATTCAATGTTGATTTTTTATTTCTATGTTTCCAAATTACTCTTCTTGTTTTGGACGTAAAAGGAATTCTATGGTAACGAATGGAAAACTACTTTGGTGCTTGAAAACATTGACATCCAATAACTCTTCTCCCATTTCCTCACTCTGTTTCCTTCTCCAATCAATCATTTCATCAATCAATGATTCAACACAATTAATGGCAGATTTTCTTGTCCCCACCCATTTCCAAATATCTTGCTGTTGCTTTTTTATCACTTCAATCTTTTTGTCCATTTGTAAACCTCACTATCCCATTGTATGTCATCAACATTTTCAAGAATTAGTCCCTATTTTAACTCTGTTTTTCTAAACCTTATATTAATCGCATTAATTGCTAGTTCGACATTCAGCATGTCCAAGTTTCGGAACAGCTCTAATACTGTACCGCAGGGATAATTATTGTACAGATTGTAACCAAGCTGAACCAATGCTTTACCACTACTAGAAAGGGTAGCGATTTCATCATCTTCTATTCGAATCATTCTGTCTTGAAAATCATAAAAGAGATCCACCTGATTCGTAATTTCTTCGTAACCAGCCAAAATATAAAATAACGCTTTTCTTTCAATATCATTTGGATGTGTTCCATCCTTTTGTAATAAGAACTTAAAGTTTTCCTGATGATTTGGAAACAAATACATTGGATTTTCCTCCTGTTTTTTATTTGCATACTTTGTTCTATGCAGTTAGGAACAGAATGATAATGTGAGGGGGTAAATAATTATGTAGAAAAAGAAAAGATTCCCCTTTAATATGTGGGGAACCACTCCTTATAGACTGTATTTAGTTGGGTTGGTAAACAACATCAACTACTTTCTTAAACAGCCTAACTGCCATTTCTACCTTTTCCTTTGGGTCATCTGATTCAGGTATGGGGAAAACTATCCTTTTATCTTCAAAGATGATAGTTTCGAAGCAATCACTATTCATAAATTGCCTTACCATCCTTTGAAATAATGGTAATTGCCAATCACTTTCTAATCTAATAGCGGCTTCACTTGCAGCTAGATTGATAACAAAACTAAGGTCTGAATACCCTGAACCAAAGATGATTGGATTTACAGTTAATTTCTTCGAGCGATGGACATTAAGTAGGTACGGAACTTCTTTTCTTAAAGAAGATAAAAGATAGGAATTGATTTCTTTTGTTGAAGTAAATTCAAGTGGATAATTTGAAGCTGTTCCAGAGGAATCTTTAAATCCGTTTGGTATCTCACCCCATCGTTTCTCGACTTTTAATTTTGGAAGCACAAAATCATTTTGATTAATTTGCTTCCAGATTTCTGGATCCTTTTGTCGATTAAGATTGCCTAGCGTTTTCAAGTAACCTTCTTGTATTGAAAGAGCCAGAATTGTGATAGGATTCTCTAACACATGTAATTCAAACAAATCCCCAATAGCAGCCAAATATTCATCTTTAAACCTAGAAGCAATCCAGATAAAAATGCCACTCTCATTTTGATTTTTTTCTATTAGATACCTTACCTTCTCAAAATGATCTTTATCTGAACATCCTAATTGGCTTTCGATGTAAATTGGAGAGTTATGAGTTAAGTCTCTGCCAAAAATATCAATCCTCTTATCAGAGTCGTGTTCTAACTCGATTAATTCAACATCTCCAACAAAGTGTCTCAATAACTGTGGGTTTCTTTGCAGGATAAGGTTAAAGATATATTCCTTTTTACTTCCTTTTTTGCTCATCTGACATTCCTCCTAAAAGGGAAGCATCCAGCTCCCCTCTGTATTTTGATACGACAGTCTTTGCATTTTCTATCTTACTATTTATGGGGAAACGCAACTCCCAATAGGTATCCCAATTCTATTTCCAATACCTCTGCGAGACCATAAACTATACAGACACTTGGATTCGTTCGTTTATGACTCTCGATTCTGGAAATATAACTTTCGCTTGAATGGACTGCTGAGGCAACTTTTTTAATTGTGTAGCCTAAATCTTCTCGTCTTTGTTTGATAAGGTTTCCAAACTCTAGTGAAACCTCTTTTACTTTACTTTGGTTACTTTTCATTACAATCACCTACAATCATAGTTTTTTGCCAAAATTGATATTTGTTATCTTCATTTGACTACTTATCCTACTATTCCAGTCAACAAAACATAACGACCTAATTCTTTTATTTTGTCGTATATTGTTTTATCCTTTAAAATTGAAATGGGTTTTTCACGAAAGATGGTGATTTTCTACCCTTGGGGATTAAGATAGGATTTATGTTGAGGGAATTTAGTTGTTTGAGGAACTTTTTACGATAATACGTGGAATACTTGGATTCAACATAATCAAATCCATGTTTTGATATTTCGCACAAAAACAATAACAGCTTTTCTTTTTCAGAATCTTTCAGTTGGCTTTTATTGAGGATAGTTCGGACCCTAGTAATTTTGTAATAGTGGCCACTAAATAGAATTTCCCCAAAGTATTTCATCATATATTCCCTGAATAGCTCATTTTTAAAGTATTCCCTGAGACTTTTTTCTTTCCCTTTTCGGTACTTTTTGTATTTTAAATGTTGATTGAGTATTCTCGCTTCCAATCTCAACACCGAATCTTCATACCATTCCACCTTTCCTCTTTGCTCTTTCGCCTCTAATTCTTTGTCGTATACACAACTAATTACGCTATTACTGTTGAAATATAATGTTGTTTTATATTTCAAGTCTTTTTTTTGATGACGATGTTTTGATGTTGTCTTTCTGAACAAAAAGAGCAGCAGTTCCCTTTCTTCCGTAGGTATTTGTGCGTCCAAGCGATAATCTATTCTGGTCATACAAATACGATTAATGAACGAACTATCACGAAAAAGGAATAGGATGAATTCCTCAATTTTCCTTTCAGCTTTGTCGTAATCACTTTCTTCAATAGACGACTTATTCAGTAGCTTAACAAAATCAATAACGAAGAATAGCCTTATTCCATACTTTTTGATCACCCATGCTGTGATACCGTAAAAGTTTCTTTCAACCATTGGTTTAAGTTGGTCCAATGTAATACCTAAATTTCTTTCAATTAAATATGCTTCATCCATTGTCAAATTGATGTAAAAACGTGCAGTGTGTAGCATTTTCATTCCTCCTTCGAGTGTATTACGGGAAATTTTAAACCCTCTCATTTTTGCTAGTATTCTTTTGTTTTCTCTATAATTCTTTAATTTTCGCTAACATCCAGAGTCTTTTTTTCCCGAAAACCACCCATATTTAATGTATTTATCAACCACCTGTTAGGCAATTGACTTTTGAATGCTATGTCAGAAGGAAACAAATTATTCAATGGTAAAGTCGTATGTAGCTAAACAAAGGGGCAACCATAAATTGGCAACTTTACTAACCTGGGGTAGAACCTAATTTTTTAGACTTTGATTTGATAGTCTTGTAAAGTTATAAATACAAAGCAGCTACACCAAAGATAAAACACTAAGGAAAAGGAGATACAACATATGAAAAAAGATTTAATTTTGGATTATGAAGAATATATGAAGGATATACTTTTCGGGGAGAAGGATTCACAAAAAGTTCATGCTCAAAACTTCCTTAACGTTATGGTCGACTTGATTATTGAGAACAGTAATCAAGCGGAATTAAATAATAAGTCTGAGGAAAGGCAGGTTGCATAACATGGAAAAAGCAGTAGGATATGTTCGTGTTTCAACAGATTTACAACTTGATGGCTATTCAATTAATGCTCAGATTGAGAGAATTGAGGATTATTGTAAATCCAAAAATATTACCTTGGAGAAAATCTATAATGAAGAATCGGGATCTGGTTCCTCATTAAAGAATCGCCCAGAATTCATCCAAATGATACAAGATGTACTTTCTTCTGAGAATACGGAAAAAACGTATATTGTTGTATGGTCGTCTGATAGATTTGCTCGAAAACTCTTAGATGCAAAATATATCACTGAACTAATATCAAAAAAAGGACATCATTTAGTTTGCATTTCTGAGGGCATCAATACTGAAGATCCATACGCACGTTTTGCGTTAGATATTCTTCTAGCATTTTCAGAGAATACTAGACACAAAATCAATCAAACTTGTAAAGAAGGAATGCGTAGAAGAGCGGTAGAAGGTTACTTTAATGGAGGACGGGTTTTCGGCTATACATCAACTCCATCTAAAACCCTTAAAGTTAATCCTGATGAGGCCAAAGTTGTAGAGTTCATTTTTGATCGGTATACAGATGATCATTGGGGCTATAAAAAAATAGCACATTTCCTCAATACGCAATATACAGAAGCTAAGTTAGAAAGAGAATGGGATGTAATTTCGGTTAAAACTATCGTTACAAACCCCATTTATGCAGGATATATTCGATGGGGAGAAAGGAATGGAGAAAGAAAAGTCTATGAGGGAAAACATCAAGCTATCATCAGCCAGGCTAAGTGGGAAAAGGCAACAAAAATATTTGATTCCAAAAGTAAAAAACCAATAAAGATTCATAAAGGGTCTTACTTTCTATCTGGGTTACTAAAATGCCCAGAATGTGGGTCTTCTATGGTTCAGCATAAATCCAAAGGTGGTAAATACCTGTATTATCAATGTAGCAGAAATAAGACAAAGGGTCTCTGTAATTCGAACCTAATCAACAAAGAAGCTGCAGAACAAAAAGTCCTCTCTGAATTATCCTCAAAACTACAATCCCCTGAATATGAAAATCTCCTCATAGAAAAAATTAACTCACAAATCAAACTCGAACAAATCCCGATTAAAAGGCAAATTTCAATGATTGAAAAAGAGGAAAAGGATCTTCAAAGAAAAGTGAACGAAGTAATTGACTTATATACAAGTCAAACAATTTCCAAAGAAACATTACAAGATCAGTTATCAAGATATGAAAGTATGAAAGTAGATTTAAAAACTCGAAAACAAATGATAGAAACCAAACTAAGCCTATCCTCTTCACAGAACACCACATTTATCGTCAAACAGGTTTTAAACAACTTTGAAGGTTTCTTTTGTTCTTTTGGAGACACCGAAAAAAAGGAACTTTTGCGGGAGATTATATCAGATATTCATGTTGAGGAAGTAGATACAGGTGGCAAGAGGAAAAAACGCCAAATTTCTGAAATTCACTATCACTTCGATGAAAAAACTTTAAAAGAAATAGCATCTTAAAAGAAATTAGGAAAGGAGAACATCCTTTCCTTTTTTATTTTGTACATAGTATCATGGTATTGAAAGGAGGTACTATATGTTTAACGAAATCAAAAAGGTCTGTCTTTATATACGTGTTTCAACCGAGGAACAAGCAACAGAAGGTTATAGCCTTTCCGCTCAGGTAAATACATTGCGACAATACGCAGAACTCCAGGGATGGTATGTTACAAATGTATATGCAGATGAAGGCATAAGCGGAAAATCAATTAAAGGGAGACCACAATTACAACAGTTGCTTGTTGATATGCAATACGGGCAATTTGATGGGATTCTTGTTTGGAAGATTTCTCGATTATCCCGATCTCTTTATGATACTTTGACATTACTAAAGAGGTTTGAAGAATTTAACGTACAATTTGTTTCATACTCTGAAAACTTCGATACATCTACCCCTATTGGCCGACTTGTATTACAACTTATGGCGGGTATTGCTGAAATGGAGCGGAATACTCTTAGCGACAATGTAAAACTCGGTATGAAACAAAAAGCATTGGAAGGTGGTTGGAACGGCGGTAGTGTTTTAGGGTATGATTCAATTGATGGAGAGCTTGTAATTAATGAAAAGGAAGCAGAGGTAGTTAGAATTATCTTTACAGAATACGCACAAGGTAAAGGATTAAAAGCTGTTGCAAACAAACTTAATAAGTCTGGATATAAAACAAAAAGAGGAAGATTATTTTCTATAAATGGTATTGCACAAATTCTTGATAATCCAATGTACATCGGGAAAATTCGTTGGATGCGGATGAACGATTGGAACACAAAAAGACGTAAAGGCAAAAATCCAAATCCTATTATAGTAGATGGTAATCACAAAGCAATTATTTCAAAGGATTTATGGGCTATTGTGCAAGAACTTAGAACAAACAAATCTTTTAAACAAAAGCAATCTGATGAGCCATTCTTATTAAATGCTTTACTCCGATGTCCCGTTTGTGGACAAGGTATGGTTCCTCATATAACTACTTATAAAAGAAAAGATGGGACAAAAAGAAAACACCGATATTATGAATGTGGTGATTTCCATAATAAAGGTACAGTAGCTTGTAATGCAAACTCTGTACGTGCATTTGAAGCAGAAGAGCGTGTATTTTCTCTTATTAAGAATTTCATTCAAAATGATGAACAAATAAGGGAAAAGATTCAGGGAATAAATCAGAATAACAGTCAGCATGAAAATGCCTTCCAACAAGAAATTGATGAGTTAAATAAAAGGATTAACGAACTGAATGATCTGCAAGAACGATATTTTCATGCGTTCGAGAACAAACTATTCCCGCTTGATATGCTACAAGATAGGCTAAGGTTGGTTTCTGAAGAAAAAACTGCAATAGAATATAAATTAAACAGTTTGAGGGGAGAAATTACTCGCTCCATTAATAAGACTATCTCCCCACAACTTATCAAAGAATTACTACAAAGATTTATCATTGTTTATGAAGACGGAACCAGAGAACAGAAGAAGCATTTGTTACAACTTCTTGTAAAGCAAATTAATGTTGCCTTACAACCAAATGGCCCATTGAAGAGAGGCGTTGAATCAATCGAGTTAGAGTTTGACTTCTTGGATCAACATAATTCCAAGTCTATCATCCTTATTCATCACTTATTTGGCGACTCAAAATGGTCTAATTTATCCATAATTGACCCAAACAATAGACATTTACCTCCATATCTTCAAAAGTTTTTGCCTCTATTTATGGTACGGTTCCCCCCTCATAATCCGAAAAGCCCGATAAACCTGCTCCACCAAAATCAACCGCATCAATTGATGGGGAAATGTCATCTTGCTAAACGACAACTTATCATCTGCTCGCCTTAACACTTCATCGCTTAATCCCAACGATCCGCCAATAATAAATGTCACTTTGCTCTTCCCGTATGTACCTAACTTATCGAGTGTGTCGGCTAACTCCTCGGATGACTTTTGCTTGCCCTCTATCGCAAGTGCAATAACGTGTGCATCAGCTTGAACTTTGGCAAGGATTCTTTCTCCTTCTTTTTTCTTCACTTGCAGCATCTCGGCATCGCTTAAGATTTCGGGTGCCTTTTCGTCTGGCACCTCAATAATTTCTATTTTAGAATAGCTTGAAAGCCTTTTTGTATATTCTTCGATTCCAAGCTTTAAATATTTTTCTTTTAACTTTCCTACTGTAATAATTGAGATATTCACATGCTTTCCTCACTTTACAAACAAGATATCCACAATACTTATCCACATATCCACATTTTTAATCCACATATAGTATGGAATCACTTGTTCGCCACCATATATATGGCATTATTTTTACAATATTCACAGGTTGTTGATAACTTTTTTTCTTCTGAAATTTGTTCTAAAATCGGAAAGGTTTCATACTCATTTACAACGGAATCTATTGCTATATCAACGTGTTCAGCACAACTATAAATCATATCTTCTTCTCCTTTTAGCTCTTACTGTTTTCATTTTTCTAAAAATAATTGTGGATAATATTTCTTCTTGACCTTATTATTAGTTATCCACATTCCATCTTATCATTCTACCTAAAAACTGCAACTACTCTAATGAAATTCCTCTGCTTTTTTCGATAAAACCTTATCCACAAGCATTTATTTATTTTTTTCAGAAACTATTTCGCTCCATTACATCTATTCAGCAATAGTATCTCCATTCAAAAAATACGTACACATAAAAAAAGTAGAGCGATACCTAAATAAGGCTTCGCTCTACTTTCTTAACTACATTTCTTCCTCTGATAACGTAAGCTCTGTTGTTTCTAGTTTACCGTTTCGATAATATTTCACTTCCATTTTATCGCCGATTTTCTTCTCCGTATATAAATGCTTTCTTAATGCAATTAAATCGACTATTTCTTCCCCATCTAGTTCTACGATAACATCTAGCTCTTTTAATCCTGCTTTTTGCGCTGGAGAATTTCGTGAAACATCTTTTATCGCAACGCCTGTTGTAACATCATTCGGTAATTTCAAAGCTTCCTGCTGATAGTAGCCTGGAATATCACTAACAGATTGTAGTTCTACCCCCATATAAGGGCGCTGCACTTCTCCATGTTGTTCTAAATCCTCAATAATTGGAATCGCTGAGTTAATGGGAATCGCAAGTCCAATTCCCTCTACCGCAGATTCAGCAATCTTCATGCTATTAATACCGATAAGCTGTCCTTCGATATTAACCAGTGCACCACCACTATTTCCTGGATTAATCGCTGCATCTGTTTGAATAACTTCTGATTGCCAATCAGGTGTCCCATCTTCATTTATATCGACAGGGATAGTTCGCTGTAAGCCAGATATGATTCCTTGCGTGACAGAACCAGAAAACGTTAATCCGAGAGGATTCCCAATTGCAATGACTGGTTCTCCTGCCTTTAAGCTGTCGGAATTGCCAAACTCTGCTACTTTTGTTATCTCTTTTGCAGCTACTTCAACTACTGCTAAATCGGTCCAAATATCGGCACCTATTAGCTTAGCGTTAATTTTTTTTCCATCGGATAACGTGACCTCAAGTTCTGTTGCTCCTTGGACTACATGATTATTTGTGACAATAAATGCTTTGCCGCCACTTTTCTTATAAATAACTCCAGAACCTGTGCCCGCTTCTTGGGCTGTTGTTTCATCTGCCCAGAAATTAGAGGACTGCAGATTGGTAATACCGACAACTGAGTCCGCTGCTTTATCCACTGCCTTAGTAATATCCGTTTCCACGTTCAATGAAATATTCTGTGTTTTTATCCCATCAGAATTAGTTACGATTTGCTCATTTTCATTTCCGTTCTGAAAAATTGCTAAGTCCGTCAAACGGGGGCTTAATAATAATACTAGTAATGCTCCTATCACCGCACCTATAAATCCAGAGAAGAAATAGCCTCTTCTTGAGCCTCTCTTTGGCCCATCTCCCCGATTACCGTAATCATACTCCACAAGCTTCATTCCTTTCTAAAGACATAATCTAAAAATCATCCTTAACCTATATCCTTATTATTTTTCCTGTTTTTCAAAAAAACAAACGAAATACTTCAAGAAGTTTTCTCCCTATCATGCCCAAAAGCCTTCCTGCCATACTTTTATTTCTCTAGTAAAAAAAGCGAATATCTGACTATCCGCTTTTTTCGATCCTGCTATATAGCCATAAGCTTTGTTGGTATTCTTGGATCGGTATCAAATAAATGAACTTGTTCCCCCAATCCAACGCCACGGCTTTCTAATGTCTGTCCAACTGACATCCTTGCTAGATCCTTCATATTATTATCTAAGCTTAAGTGCGCAAGGTATATATGCTTTGTACGATCTCCAATCACTTCACTCATGGCTATCGCAGCATCCTCGTTACAGACATGTCCCACATCACTTAAGATACGTCTTTTAATATTCCATGGATATTTTCCCATCCGCAGCATCTGCACATCATGATTGCTTTCAAATACATACGAATCTGCATTGGAAATAATTCCTTTCATTCGATCACTTACGTACCCAGTATCTGTGATAAGAACGAGCTTTTTCTCCCCTTCATGAAATACATAAAACATTGGCTCTGCTGCATCATGAGATACACCAAAGGATTCAATGGAGACATTGCCGAATGTCTTTACTGTTTCCATATCAAAATGAAATTTCTGCTCGACGGGAATTTCCCCAATGAGTGGATCCATTGCTTTCCATGTTTTTTCATTCGCATAGATCGGCAGTTTATACTTTCTTGCAACAATACCTACCCCTTTAATATGGTCACTATGCTCATGTGTTACTAATATGCCTGTTAGATCACTCATTTTTCGTTCAATGCCTTGAAATAAGCCTTCCATTTGCTTTCCGCTTAATCCAGCATCCACTAAAAAGGAATGTTCTCCTGATTCAACAAAAATGGCATTTCCTGTACTGCCACTTGCGAGAACACTAAACCGCATTTTCTCTCACTCCACTTTCATTTCCTCTGTTTCTGGCTGAATAACTTGTCCATCTAGCGCGTTTACATAAAAATCTTCTTCGTTCACTGTTACTTTCCAAGTTGGTGCTAGCAGCTGTGCCGAAGTATCAAGCTGTGTATAATACCCTAGTTCTATATGACTTACATATGAACCACTTTCAATGAAATTATTCTTAAATAAGTTAAGAATAGCATCAGGCGGCTGCATAATGACCTCTTCTTTATCCATCTCTTTAATGTTTTCTAAATATGTCTGGTTATAAGAAACAATTTTGTTTTCTTCATTGACATTAAAGGTAAGCTCCGCTTTAGGATTGCGATACAATGTCTTTCCTGCATGCTGCTGATAGTACTTTATCGTGTTCCCCTTCTTTTCCAGAAAGCGATACTCTGCACCGTTAAGTACGGAATTAAGCAGAAAATCAGACAACTCATCGGGATCGAACTCTTTATCTATACTGATTGGTTTCTCTAGGACTGCTTGAAGATATATGCTATCTCTTACCGTAATTTCTTGACCGCTTAATAATCCCTTTTCCAACTTCTTGATCTCATCATCGGTAAATTTCTTCGATTTGGCAGATAAATATTGATCCTTCACATTATTCACTGGCAGTTTCTCTTTATCGTAATCAATTCCTAGCCGTGACAATGTGTGTGTTGGTGGTTCTGTTGGTAAATCATCGGCCCGCTGGTATTCCTTAATTTTTACATATTCATAAATTAAATAAACATCTAATAGTAAAAAGGCAATGATAAATATTGTCTTTATCTTACTCCAGTCCATCTAAGCTGCCCCCTGTTCCTTCCGAATATAGGGAATACCATTTATGATCATATTGGTAAAACCAAGTTGGCTGTAAAGACACGATACTTTGCGAATCGACCTGCATATCGTATCCCAGTACGATCTTCTGGAGTTTTTCCATCTTCAGTTTTTTATTGCTTTTAAGATATTTTAGAACATCCTCTCCTGATGAGACAGTCTCTTTCGAAAAATCAAACGGAGTGGTTGTATTAATAATAATTAAATTACTCGTTAACAGGCGCTTTGCCTTATTATCTTCCCAGTATAATCGAATATCGGACAACTCCGTATTTAGATTGAACACAGGCATCCCATTTGTATTGTATAAGCGAAAGGTAACCTTTCTATCTTCATCTCGTCCTACATAAAGATAGTCATTAATCCAGCCGCCACGTTCATTAATCAATTCGATACTATTATTTATTATATGGTTCTGAGTCATTTCATTCGAAATGCCTGCAGGTTTAAAGAAACTAACTATATGGGTATCTTTATATATTCGTAATAAACCTGAATCATCCGTATACTCTTCCCAATTTGTCAGAATTTCTTTTTGAGCAATACTAGGCTCTTCAAATAATGCTCTGCTTAAGCGAATAGATTCAATTTGTCTTGTAAAGTATTTATATTTATTTACTTCCTGCTTACCATTAGGCAAGTAAATTAAATACTGGTCATTAGGTTTATAAGAAAAATAGGTAGAGTACACTGTCTTTTTCGCATAAACATTGTCTTTCAATTTATTAAGCTGCTCTATATAAGTTGCATTTATCGATGTTTCATATACTTTCCCTGTTTCTTTAGACAGAAAATAAACATTTCCATCTTTATAAGAAAACAAGATCGTATCAAAATCAAAAGAATTATCTTGATCAATTCTTAAAATATCTTTGTAAATACGAAAAGGAACTTGCCCTGGAAACCTTATTTCTAGACCATTATTCTGCGCTTCTAAAAAAGTAGCTATACTAGGAATGGTGGAAGATATATTACGGAAATTCCCATAATCAAATTCTTTCAATCTATTTAGAATATGGTCTACTTCCTCCTTAGAAATTGTACCATAATGCTGCCCATCAATGTGTTGGTAAATTTCATCAGGTTTTATTACTTCACTGACTTCCTTTTTATCCCCTAATGCCTCTTGCTTCATAGTAGAACCACTAGTATCCATCGCATCAAACTCTCCACCTTGGTCTGTCCAAAGGAGATAATATAATAACACGCTTAATGCTACCAGCAAGATTAAAATGCCACTTTTTACGTTCTCATATTTCATCCCCAATCATCCTCTTCAGATTGAATATACGGTAGGGTGAAAGATATTTTTGTTCCTTTTCCTTCTTTACTGGATGCCCAAATTCTTCCCCCGTGTGCCTCTACCATTTCTTTCGCAATAGCAAGGCCAAGTCCTGTTCCGCCAAGCTTACGTGTTCTCGCTTTATCAACACGGTAGAAACGATCAAATATTTTATCAATATTTTCTTTTGGAATACCTACGCCATTATCCGATACACTTACGATAATTTGCTGTTCTTGCTCCTTTATAGAAAAAGTAATTTTCCCACCTTCAGGAGAGTATTTCAAGGCATTAGAAATTATATTATCAAGAACCTGTGTCAATTTATCTTCATCAATTTCCACAAAGGCTGCTTTCTTAGGCAATTTTCTTATAAAAATAACATTTTGTTCCTTCGTCAATTCAAAACGATCAATAATGCGATTATAAAATACGATGAAATCAACAAGTTCCTTATTTAACTGATAATCACGACTATCCAATTTAGAAAGCTGTAATAAGTCATTTACAAGACGTATCATACGCTCTGTTTCCGTTTGTGTAACATTAAGGAATTTCGGAGCTAATTCGTCATCTTTCCATGCCCCATCATATAGAGCCTCTACATAACTGCGCATTGTTGTTAACGGCGTGCGCAATTCATGGGAAACATTTGCCACAAACTCTTTTCTTTCCATATCAATCTTTTCTTGTTCGGTAATATCGTGGAGAACCGTAATTAAACCATTTACAAATCCTGTTTCTTTTTGGATAACCGAAAAATTCGCCCGTAATACATATGGCTCATAATGGGTACTATAATCCAAAATAACCGATTCTCTTTCCTCGAGAAGTTCCTCAAATGTATACTTCCCATTAAGATCAAGAAGATTAACAATTGGTTCAGAAAGGACTGTTTCACGTGAAACATCCAGCATTTTTGCAGCTGGCTCATTAATAAGAATAATCCGTCCTTTTCTATCTGTCGCAATTACTCCGTCTGTCATATAGGCTAATACTGAAGATAGTTTTCTTCTTTCACTTTCTGTTGTAGCCTGTGACTCTTGAAGCTTCTTAGTCAAATTATTAAAAGTGATCGCCAGCTGGCCAATTTCATCAAATCCATACACCTTTACCTTTCGAGAGAAATTCCCCTTGGATAAAGCAAAGGCATGCTTTTGCATATCAGAAATTGGCTTAGTGATCGTTCTTGCTAACAGGACTCCCAAAATAGCGGTAACAACCAATGTAATAATGGTTCCTTTTTGGAAGATTTGATTGATCTTATCAATTTGTTTATACACATTCTCAATTTTCCCTACCAAATAAATGGCTCCGACTATTTCATCTCCATTTGTCTTTATAGGAGTAATCAGCTCATAGATTTTCTCGCCATTTTTCTGCTTGATCGGATTATCTGGCTGGGAAGAATTAGATAAAACTCGTCTTACCGAATAGTCGACCATTCTCTGGCCAACTAAATTTTGATTTTCCGGATCCGAAGTTCCAACTATAATACCATTACTATTAACTACTCTAATTTCCTTAATATCAGAAGAATTATTATCACTTAGAATTCTTCTAATATCATCTTCTAACGTTGAATCCCCATTTTCGACGACTCTTTCCTTTACAAGCTGCTCTTCTAAATAAATCGATAAGATATTTACTTTCTCTTGAATCGATACTTTAAAACTATCCAATAAGGTTGTCTGTAAAGTCTTTACAAAATAGACTCCAATAATCTGAATAGAAATTAGAATAAGCAAAACAATTACTACCACAAGCTTCAAATGAATAGAACGAAAAAAACTCACTTTTTTCATTAATAAATTTACTCCTGCTCAGGATTTCTCAAATAGTATCCAACGCCTCTTCTTGTCACAATCCAAGTTGGATGACTAGGATTATCTTCAATTTTTTCTCTTAACCTTCTTACTGTTACATCTACTGTTCTAACATCTCCATAGTAGTCGTAACCCCATACAGTTTGAAGCAAGTGCTCTCTCGTCATAACTTGTCCGATATGTTTTGCTAAATAGTAAAGCAATTCAAACTCACGATGAGTCAGCTCAATCATTTCTCCTCTTTTCGATACGATATAAGCATCTGGGTGAATTATAAGGGAACCCACTTCAATTTCATTTGTTTCTTTCTCCTCTTCTGCAGCAGAAGAAACTTGCTGGTGTCTACGAAGATTTGCTTTAACACGTGCAATCAGCTCTCTCGTACTGAAAGGCTTTGTTACATAATCGTCAGCCCCTAATTCAAGCCCTAATACCTTATCTATCTCCGAGTCCTTAGCCGTTAACATAATAATCGGCATCTCATATTTCTTTCTAACCTCACGACATACTTCCATTCCATCTCTTTGTGGCAGCATAATATCTAATAATACTAAATCCGGCTGAAGTTCTTCTACCTTCTCTAACGCCTCGTTGCCATCATAAGCACAATAAACTTCAAATCCTTCTTTCTTTAAATTAAATTGCAAAATATCCGCAATTGGTTTTTCATCATCTACAACTAGAATCTTTTTGTTCATTCCGCTATTCTCCTTATATCAAGTTTTATCTATGGTTATTTCATTCTTTTATTGTTTACTTCTAATGTCTACTTTACCATTTTAAATTTATATAATCACTTTTTTTCTATTATAAGTTTATCCCGCTTTCATCTCCCTTTACCAAGCGAAACCAAAAATAGTTAACAGGAAGACAAAAGTCTATAAAGAACGGCTATTCACTAAATAGTCCCACATAAAAAAACAGTGAAGCTTTTCATTAGCCCACTGACCATTCCTTCCATCCCCGAATAAAAAATCTCTCTATTAAAGAGAGAATTACTTATTTTTCCTTATTAGTGTTTTATTCATATGCATGGGAACTAAAAGTATACATCATCAATACATACTAGGCTTCTATATGTCTTCTTTCTGCAGAAAAAGATTAATGAGAGCATTATTTTACAATAAGAAAAAATACATAGATAGATGGATAAATTATTGAAACCTTTTAGACGAGTTAATCGTCTATATATATGAGTTTCATTTTCCCTTAATTTTGGCAAGGATATCCTTTTTAATAGAATGGATCCCTTGTCCTTTTTTTGTCTATAGCATCCTCTTACATACGTCTTTTCTAAATTAAATAAAACTCTTCTTTTTCTATTCCATTCACTTCATTATTTTATAAAGTTCCTTTCAAAGAAGACATATACATTAACTTTATCATACTTTTATAAGGAAAAATGGTTTGCTATTATATTGTAATAAAATTGTTGTTAAATTTATATGTTCTGTGGGGATTTGTAATAATCGCGGATTTTCTTCACATTTATTTACGGGGAAATAATTTGGCATAAAAAAAACAACGAACAGTCGTTGTAATGATAAATCAAGGTGGCTCAGGACGGAATCGAACCGCCGACACAAGGATTTTCAGTCCTTTGCTCTACCGACTGAGCTACTGAGCCAAACTATTGTGACAGATGCTTACTAGCAGCACAGGTCGAAATTCTTACTTGTCTTCAATATGTATTAGATAAAAAATATATATTAAATATGCAAATGCATAGGAAGAAAAAATGGCGGTCCGGACGGGACTCGAACCCGCGACCTCCTGCGTGACAGGCAGGCATTCTAACCAACTGAACTACCGGACCATTTTTTACTATTAATACCTTTAAAAAGATATTATGACCCATACGGGATTCGAACCCGTGTTACCGCCGTGAAAGGGCGGTGTCTTAACCGCTTGACCAATGGGCCGTGAATTATTACAAGAAATGGTGAGCCATGGAGGATTCGAACCTCCGACCCTCTGATTAAAAGTCAGATGCTCTACCGACTGAGCTAATGGCTCGTATTTTTTGTCATTTGCGACGCTTTTTATATTAGCATATTATTAAAATAAAAAGCAATACTTTTTTAAAAAGTTTTTTTCAAAAAATTTTTTTAACTCCTACGTAACTATTTTTCCTCTGCAAGGTTACTAAAATTAAATACCTAACATAAAGAATGCTGTATACATATCATACCCTCATGCCATTTCTGTAAACGAATCAAGCCAGCCTGCTTCTATTATCTAGTTAGAAAAGAAAAGGTCGTTCTAACACGTTTAGAACGACCTCTTACCATGCTTAGATTTGTCTCCAAGGGCTGTGTATCACATTTGTTTGTGTACGATCTGGGCCAACTGAGAACATGGATAATGGGATCCCTGTTAACTGTGAAACTCTTTCTAAATAATGACGGGCATTTTCAGGAAGCTCACTTAATGTTTTACATCCAGTAATGTCCTCTGACCAGCCTGGTAATTCTTCATATACTGGCTCACAATCAGCTAGTACTTTAAGGCTTGCTGGGAACTCTTCCATTACTTCCCCTTTGTATTTATAAGCAACACAAATCTTTACTGTTTCAATTCCTGTTAAAACATCAATGGAATTCAGAGAAAGATCAGTAATACCGCTAACACGACGTGCATGACGTACAACGACACTATCAAACCAGCCGACACGGCGTGGTCTACCAGTTGTTGTTCCATATTCACGGCCAACTTCTCTAATATGATGTCCAATTTCGTCATTTAGTTCTGTTGGGAAAGGTCCATCCCCTACTCTTGATGTATAGGCTTTGGATACACCAACTACATGTTTAATTTTCGTTGGACCAACACCTGAACCAATTGTTACCCCTCCAGCCACTGGATTAGAAGATGTAACAAACGGATACGTACCTTGATCGATATCTAGCATTACCCCTTGAGCACCTTCAAATAATACTCTGCGCCCTTCATCTAATGCATCATTCAATACAACAGAAGTGTCACAAACATATTTCTTAATTTGCTGCCCATACTCATAATATTCATCTAAAATATCTTCTAATTTAAAGCCTTCCGTTTCATAAATACGCTCTAATAAACGGTTTTTTTCAATTAAATTTCTTGCAAGCTTTTCTTCAAATACTTCTTTATCTAATAAGTCAGCAATACGGATACCAGTACGCGCCGCTTTATCCATATAAGCTGGTCCAATTCCTTTTTTCGTTGTTCCAATTTTATTAGCACCTTTGCTTTCTTCCTCAACCTCATCTAATTTTAGATGATAGGGAAGAATAACATGTGCACGGTTACTAATTCTCAAATTATCTGTATTGATATTACGGTCATGTAAATATTTTAATTCTTCAATGATCGCTTTTGGATCAACGACCATTCCGTTTCCAACCACACTAATTTTTTCTTTATAAAATATCCCAGATGGAATTAAGTGTAACTTATAAGTTTCTCCATTAAACTTAATTGTATGACCTGCATTGTTACCGCCTTGATAACGTGCAATCACTTCTGCATTTTCAGATAGGAAATCGGTAATTTTACCTTTTCCTTCGTCTCCCCATTGCGTTCCTACGACCACTACTGATGACATATCCTAGAGCACCTCCACAGGTTTCTATATCTTTTTATTATATCCTTAATCAACATTCCTATTTTATCAATTTTTCAAGATAAAAGTCAATAAAACACGAACAATCTTTTTGATATTTTCATATTATGTTCGTGAAAAGAGATTAATAAAAAACGATATAAGTTGAAGTATTTGCTCCGATTAAGGCTTCTATCCATCTGAAAAGGTAAAAAAAAAAGACTAGTAGCTAGCAGTCTATTTAATCTCTCTGACATTGTAGGATTATGACATAGTAGCTCCACTCATCTCTAACCCATTCATCTTGGGATATCAGGAAGATCTTCTTGCTGCTTCCCCCATTTGCATAAGGAGCAAATTCATGTCCATAAAACCGGTCATATGTATATGGAACTAAAAGAGAGTCCTCAACATATAACGTGCTTACCTGATAATGGGCGATACTTCTTGCTATTAGATGTGATACAAATGTGGTTCTGTTTCTGGGGTATAAGCTTCCTATAACAATGTTTTTTTCTTTGGGGACTTTTTCTATTTCTGTTTTTGTCTACTTCCTTTTCTTCAATGAGGGTAGGAATGGGTTCTCCATCAATAGCAAGAGAGTAATTTAAAAAGCGTTCTACACTGGAAAAAGGAACTTTTCCTTTAAGCTAAGTGGTAAATTGGTCAATTTAGCTATACTTAAGGGTCGCAAAAGTGTCATAACTACAATTTTTCGAGTATATGACACTTTTTTGAGACCCTTTCACTATATTAAGTTTTAAAGTTTTAACTTAAGTGTTCTTTAATAAATCAGTAATGCTTTCAAATTTAATTTTTACCATTATGCAAATCTTCTATAAGTTGAATCGCTTCGTCAATTTTACTAACACCAATTATATTTATCGAGAGGTTTAAATCGTCTTTTATTTCATTTGCTTCGATAATGTTCTTATTTGGAACTATTATAAACGTGAGACCACTTCTCTCTGCACTTAATATCTTTTCTTTTATATAACCTACCTCTTCGACCTTTCCACTTTTATTAACTGATCCAGTAACTCCGATTAATATATCATTCTGGAAATTCTGTTCAATTAGATAACTAGATAAGACTAACGCTAGGCCAGCACTGTTTCCTTGTGAATTTTTTCGTGACAAAAATTCTTTAATAAGAGTATTATCTGATCCTATATATGCTGAAATGTCCTGATAATATTGTTCAAATTCGGGATTTTTTAATCCTACTAACTCATAAATGAATTGGTTTTTACTGGTATATCGAATAAAGTTGGTAACAGGAACTATTTCATAAATCTCTTGATGATTAGTAGCATAAATATTTCTAACTTCTTTCTCATTTTGTATATTACTTACCGTATCTTCTTTAACCGATAAAAAATATATATTAGTACCACTAATTATTTCTTCTGGTTGATTGAAACTCGTAACTAGGAATTTGTACTCGTCAAAGAATATAATCGGAAATTCATATAATACTATCAAAAATGGGAGTAAAAATGGCATAACAAATACCCGGTTGGAATTACTTTTTTTTCTTAAATTAGAATAGTGAATTATTAAAAATATAAACAAAAATAGTAAAGCAGTAACAAAAATAAATCCCGAAATGATATTAAAAAAATAAAAAATTAAACTTGTCAAGTGTTTATGGCATCATAAAAATGTAGGGTATGGCATTAAATTTGTGCAATAGGGCCGTAGGCCCTGCACAAATTAAAAAACCACTTGTCAACATTCCAAAATACACATACACTTCCTGTTGGGACAAACAAGCGCAGGAGGTATTAAGGAGATGTTGGCAGTGGCCGAAATTAATTATATCAGACATGAGGTAAACATAAAAGACAGTAACTATTCGGAGATTGCACAAAGAATAGGAAGAGATCGTAGAACTGTTAAGAAGTATGCAGAACAGGATGATTTTAGTCCTGTAGAAAATATCAAACAAGACAGACCATCTCCAGTGATGGATCCTATTAAACATATAGTAGATGAATGGTTAATAGAAGATTTTAAACAAAAGAGAAAATTCCGTAGAACTGCAAAGAGAATTTGGGAGCAATTAAAAGAGGAGTTTGATTTTAAGGGTTCTGATCGAACAGTAAGAAACTACATATCCCATCGAAAAAAAGAACTATTAAATGAAGCGAATCAAGCAGCGTTATCACTAGAGAGCAAACCTGGGTCAGCTCAAGTGGATTTTGGAGAAGCTCCGTTTAAATATCAAGGGGAACAGATAACTCTACCCTATCTGGTTCTTTCTTATCCATATAGTAATTCATTTTATTTTCAGGTATTCCCCGCTCAAAACAAAGAGTGTTTTTTAGAAGGATTAAAGCGTATTTTTCACCATATGGGTGGTGTTCCAAGAACAATTAGATTCGATAATCTTTCAGCTGCCGTAAAGAAGGTATTGCCAAATGGCGAACGGCAGTTAACAGAGGAATTTCAGAACTTCGTTCTACACTATGGGTTCGAAAGTGAATTTTGTAATCCTAATAGTGGGAATGAAAAGGGTCATGTGGAAGCAATGGTGAAATATGTGAGAAACAATTATTTATTGCCTGGTCTCCACGTACTGAATTTAGACGAACTTAATAAGACGTTGTGGGAAAAAGCTGAGAAAGATCGTGAGAGAAAACATTATGAAAAGGAATCTTTCATATCCCAGCTGTTTGAAGAGGATCGGAAAGCCTTTTTGGTTTTACCAAGTAAGGAATACCAATGCATCAGATACGAAACAGTGAAAGCCGATAAGTACGGTTATATTAAAGTAGAAAAAAATCTATATTCTACTTCACCAAGATACGCTTTAAATAAGGTTCTAATTCGTATTTCATATAATTCAATTGATATTCTTACAGATGATTATCAACTAGTCGTTAGCCATCCTCGACTCTATGGTCAATATAGAAAATCGATTAATTGGCAGCCATACTTAAATCTAATGGCCAAACGTCCTATGGCACTTAAATATACTAGTTTCTATGAGCAGTTACCACAAGAATGGCAAACATATTTTAATTCATGTACTTCCTCTGAAAAATCAGAAGCCCTGAAGTTATTAGGTACAGTGATGAAAGATTATGATTTTAGTAAAATTACTGAAGCGCTGAAGATTGCATCAGAGCATGGTCATCCTTCGGTTGAATCAATTAAACAAGTATTCTACCAACTAATTAATGGTCGAGGGATACGCGAAGAAGTACATCTCCAAAAGTCATTGCCTATTATGCCGGAGGCTACTAGAGGTCTACAGCATTATAATCAGCTTCTAAAAGGAGCTGAAATAAATTGAGTACGCAGATTCAAGAATTCGCTAAACGATTGAAATTAAGTTGGATTAGAGAACATTATCAAGAGATAGAAGCCACATCAAATGAAGAGTATTTACTGAAGCTTTTTGAAAAAGAAATTGAGCAACGAGAAGAACGAAAAACAAATCTTTTACTTACACAAGCAAGCTTACCTAAAGTCAATGGGAAACCTTTTGATTGGAAGGACATTGTCCTAACAGCAGGACTAAGTAGTGAAGACCTATTAAATGGAGTATTCATGGAGCAGCAAGAAAATCTAATTTTCTATGGGGGTGTAGGTGCAGGTAAAACCTATTTAGCTACGTTAATTGGATTGAATGCCATACAAAGGTATGGCAAAGCTGTTAAATTCTATACAGCGGCATCATTAGTTAATCGATTATTAGAAGCAAATGAAAAAGGTAATCTCAATAAGCTTTTTAAGCAAATAGAGAAATTGGATCTTTTGATTTTGGATGAGTTAGGTTACATTCCTCTTCACAAACAAGGGGCTGAATTATTGTTTCAGGTTATTTCGATGTGTTATGAAACCAAAAGCATCATAATCACGACAAACCTTCAATTCGGTCAATGGAATCACGTTTTTGGGGATCCAATATTAACGGAGGCAGTAATTGATCGACTCATCCATCATTCGCATTTGATTGTATTTAAAGGCGATAGTTATCGTTATAAGGAGTCAATTATTCAGAATTAAATTTCGTTGGCAAGTGGTTACATTTTTGATTGCCGTTTTATGCATTTTTTGCTTGCCAAATACACTTGTCAAGTATAATAAAATTAATCTAGAAACAGGGGGAAATTCATAATCTTTTATGGATTTATTTTTTAACCTGTTCCTTACTTTTAACTTTTTGGGAGACAGTTTAGCAATTTTATTGTTAATTGAACTCATTAAAATTCCCCTCGTTATTTTTATTATGAATATTTAATGGATCTTTGCATTAATAAAATTTCTTTTAGTCTACTGCTTTTCTATAGATATTTGTTTAAAAACCAAAATTAAATGGAGACATTTTTCCATTATAATAATAACATACTCATAGAATATAAACTTTTTGAAAACAGTTTATCAGTCCTCATTGATTTAACCTTCTAATTATATTTGGAATGCTGTTTTTTAAATTTCCAGACTTATACTGCTATATAAAATCACTGTAAAGTAACCGTAAAATATCTTCCACAATAAATTCATTATCAGGCTCCACCTCTTCTTCTTGCTACTCTTTTTACCATTTGCCTTTCCTCTTCCGAAAGAGGAATCTTCACATCTTTCTTTTTATCGCTCCTTGTTTGTCTGCCTTCTTCTTTGGTTATAGACCGTTTCCGAACATTCTCTTTAATAGATGGAATTTCTTTTGGACGGTTGCTGATATTGAATATAGGATTTAGTAGTTCCATTTGTTTCATCTCTTCCTCTTTCCCCTCTGCTTCTTATATTTTGGTCTTTTATCTCAGTGTCAAATTGTTATATTGCTAGAGTATGAGAGGGGAGAGAGGATTAGAATGTATATAATCTAGAAATCTGGACAAACTTTAACTAGACGAATATTTACATAAGGTAGGAGGATAATATATGGCTAAATCGATTTTAAGGGGAGAAAAAATCCCGAAGGATCTTTTAAAACAATTTGAGAAATTAGGGAAGAAATCAACCAGTGTTACTAAGGTAAAGATAAGAAAAAACCATAACCATCTTAATTTTTTGGGTTAAGATGGTTATGGTTTTTTTCAAGGTGCTCGTCAAAAGAGAAATTAGATTTTCCTAATAAAACTCTTCTAATTAAGATGTTAGCTCCAATATCATTTTAACGTGCATATGTCGTACTAATTAGGAATTATTGTACATACGTAATAACATATCAAAAGTTACTTCTTTATCAGGTGCATGTAATTTTAATAAATAGATATAGTTTTTTAGCTACTAATCTTTTTTCCCTAAGCGCCTGTCGGCATTGCCCCATCTTCAAAGCGCCGTTCTAAATTGACGAATTTATTATATTCTTTAACAAAAGCTAATTGTACTGTTCCTGTTGGTCCATTACGCTGTTTCGCAATAATGATCTCTATAATATTCTTGCTTTCTGATTCCTTGTCATAGTAATCATCACGGTACAAGAATGCTACAATATCGGCATCCTGCTCAATACTTCCTGATTCCCGGATATCAGACATCATCGGACGCTTATCTTGTCTTTGCTCTACCCCACGTGATAGCTGCGACAAGGCGATTACAGGCACTTGAAGCTCACGTGCAAGCTGTTTTAAGGAACGGGAAATTTCCGAAACCTCTTGCTGTCTATTTTCGCCTGCTCGCCCACTTCCTAAAATAAGCTGAAGATAATCAATTAATATCATTCCTAAGCCATGCTCCTGCTTTAAGCGGCGACATTTAGCTCTTATATCGGTAATCTTCACCCCTGGTGTATCATCAATGAAAATACCAGCATTGGATAGACTCCCCATTGCCATTGTCAGCTTGCCCCAGTCCTCGTCCGTTAATGACCCTGTACGAAGACGCTGTGCATCTATATTACCTTCTGCACAAAGCATACGCATAACAAGTTGCTCTGCTCCCATCTCCAAACTGAAGATTGCTACATTTTCTCCTGTTTTTACGGCAACATTCTGAGCAATATTTAAGGCAAAGGCCGTTTTACCAACGGATGGTCTCGCTCCAACGATAATTAGATCATTGCGCTGGAATCCAGCCGTCATTTTATCAAGCTCAGCAAACCCTGTTGCTATCCCTGTTATATCGCCTTTACGATTATGCATCTCTTCAATATTATCGTATGTTCGCACGAGAACATCTTTGATATTATGAAACGCACCTGCATTTTTCCGCTGTGCTACTTCTAAAATATTCTTTTCCGCTTCACTTAGAAGGGCTTCTACTTCATCCTCGCGGGAATATCCGTCTTGGGCAATATTTGTTGCTGTTCGAATTAATCGGCGCAGCAATGACTTCTCTTCTACGATCTTCGCATAATATTCTATATTGGCAGCAGTTGGCACAGATGCTGCCAGCTCGCTCAAATAGCTAACTCCACCTGTATCTTCTAAGTTATTAGTAGCTGCTAATTCAGACGTCACAGTTATTAAATCGACTGCTTTTCCTTCATCATTTAATTTAAGCATCGTTGAATATATTCTTTGATGTGCGCCACGATAAAAGTCTTCCGGTATTAATATTTCAGAAGCTAGTGTTAAGCTTTGTGGTTCAAGAAATATGGCCCCTAATACGGCCTGTTCAGCCTCGATATTTTGAGGGGGCATTCGATCATTTAACATTTCACTCAATCTATAAAACCTCCTTAAATGAGAGGATATGATAATAAACATAGCCTAGGTGAAAAAAAGCAACAATCTATACAAAAAGATTCTTTCATTTGCCGAAAGAGATTTTTGTATCCGCTGTGCCCTTTTCATTTCTTTTAAATATTTTCTATTAAAAACAGTCAAACAAAAAATGTGACCAGCTCAACCTGTATCACATTTTCTTAAGCTTATTCTATTTTAACATGTTTAGCGGCAAATGGAACTTCCAATATTAGCTTAATTCTTTTACATGTACATTTAATGTTGCAGACACTTCATGATGAAGCTTTACTGGAACCTTTGTCACACCTAATGAACGAATAGCATCATTTAATTCAATTTTTCGTTTATCGATTTTAATTTGATGCTTTTTATTTAGCTCTTCAGCAATTTGCTTACTTGTAATCGACCCAAACAATCTGCCGCCTTCACCTGATTTAGCATGCAGCTCTACTGTTACTTTTTCTAGCTTTTCTTTTAATTCCTTTGCTCTATTAAGCTCTTCAATAGCTTCTTTCTCTTCTTTTTTCTTTTGTGCATTTAATGTACTAACAGCGGAAGCATTCGCCTCTACAGCCAAACCTTGTTTTAAAAGAAAGTTATGTGCATAGCCATCTGCTACGTTTTTAACTTCCCCTTTTTTCCCTTTTCCTTTTACATCTTTTAGAAAAATAACTTTCATTCTTTTCTTCTCCCTTCAAAATACTCATCAATCGCTAACTTAAGCCTTGCCTCTACTTCTTCCATCGGCATATTGGATAGCTGTGTAGCAGCGTTGGTCAAATGGCCACCACCATGGAGACTTTCCATAATAATTTGGACATTGATTTCTCCTAAGGAGCGTGCGCTAATTCCTATCATCGTTTCCCCTCTAGGTGCTATAACAAAGGAGGCGATGATACCATCCATTGTTAATAGTGTATCAGCTGTTTGGGCAATTAAAACACCATCTACTGCTTCTTCTTCCTTCGCTATTGCTATTGCAATTCCCTCTTTATAAAATTGAACATTTTCAATAATTCTTGCTCTTTTCACATAGTTTTCAATATCCTCTTTTAGGAATTTTTGAACAAGTACAGTGTCTGCTCCCTGCCCTCTTAAATAAGAAGCAGCATCAAATGTTCGTGCCCCTGTTCTAAGAGTAAAGCTTTTTGTATCCACAATAATTCCTGCTAAAAGGGCTGTTGCTTCTAACATTTCAATTTTAACAGTTTTCGGCTGATATTCTAGTAATTCTGTTACTAGTTCGGCAGTAGAGGAAGCATATGGTTCCATATAGACAAGAATCGGATTCTCTATAAATTCCTCTCCACGACGATGATGGTCAATCACTACTACATCTTCTATTTTATTCAATAAATGCTCTTCAATCACTAAAGAAGGCTTATGGGTATCAACTACTACTAGAAGTGTATCGCCTGTAGCCATTTCTAATGCTTGATCAGGTGTGATAAATTTCGTAAACAAGGTCTCTTGTTTTTTTATTTCTTCCATCAACCTTCGAACAGCTGTATCTATCTCTTGAAAATTAATGACTATATATGCTTCCTTTTGGTTCATCTGGGCTACTTTATGTATCCCAATCGCTGCGCCAATTGCATCCATATCCGGGTTTTTATGTCCCATAATAATGACTTTATCACTCTCTAAAACTAATTCCTTTAGAGCATGAGAAATTACACGTGCTCTAACCCTAGTTCGTTTTTCTACAGGATTTGTTTTACCTCCAAAAAACTTCACTTTTCCATTTGGCTGCTTTATCGCTACTTGATCTCCCCCTCTTCCTAAGGCTAAATCAAGACTGGATTGTGCAATATTTCCCAGCTCAGGCAAGGAAGATACACCAGATCCAACTCCAATACTAAGTGTTAAAGGTACATTTTGCTTCGTAGTTAATTCTCGAACATCATCTAATATTGTAAACTTGCCCTTTTCCAAATTTTGTAGAATATGTTCATTGAAAATAGCAATGAAACGATCAGAGGAAATCCGTTTTAATAAGACTCCATTATCTGTAGCCCATTTATTTAAAATGGCTGTGACTGTATTATTAATGCTACTTCTTGTCTGATCATCCATACCTTGCGTTAAGTCATCATAATTATCTAGAAAGATAATGGCAATTGCCGTACGTTCGTCTTCATACAGCTTTTCAATTTCCGTTTGCTCTGTCACATCGAAAAAGTATAATAGTCGTTCTTCCACTTTATGAATGACTCGGAACTTTCTTTCATGTAATGTAATGATTTCTGTTTCTACCTCTTGTTTAATTAATGGGATAATGGATGGAGAAACATCATATAAAGACCTTCCAACAAGTGTATCCTCTGTAAAACAAGATGCTAAAAAGGGATTTGTCCATTCGATATAATAATCATCATTTATAAGCATGATTCCTATTGGCATTTCCATTAATGCCTCTTCCCCTACTTTTTTAACACGGTAGGAAAGAGTGGTTATATATTCTTCCGTTTCCTTTCTCTGACGACTATCTATTCGTAAGATAAAATAAAAAGGAATAACAAAAAGAAATAACCCAATTAAGGAAAAGAACCAATTATAAAAAGAGAGGATTCCAAGCATGATAATGGTAATACCGATTAAACTTATTAATGGATACCGTATGGATCCTTTCTCTAAAAAAGTAGGCAATTTTTCTCCTCCTAAAACTCGTGAGATTTTCACATAATCCTTACTATGTATTCATTAAACCTGATACTATTATACCCCATAATACTAAATTAAAATATAAAAAGGTCTATCTCTGTTCGTTTACTCCATGATGGATGAATAAGATTTTCCACATAATTAATTTCTTATTATGGCATTAGAAAAAGAGATTCTACCAGAAAAAAGGGTTTGGGTTTGCATCTTCATCTAATATTTTACTATCATTTATCTACTTCTTCAATTTAGTGACAACATGAGTATAGAGAACAAAAAAAATAAAATGCAAGTGTTTTCATATAGATAATATAAAAACCCTATTAAACAAATGTCTAATAGGGTTTTTTATAGGCTAATTATTCTCCACTTACGTATGGTAGTAAAGCCATAGTACGAGCACGTTTAATAGCAATCGTTAATTTACGTTGATATTTAGCGCTTGTACCAGTTACACGACGAGGTAAAATTTTACCACGTTCTGAGATGAATTTTTTAAGTAAATCTACATCTTTATAATCGATGTGAGTGATACCGTTAGCTGTAAAGTAACATACTTTACGACGTTTTGCACGGCCACCTCTGCGTCCACCCATTGCCATGAGATTAACCTCCTTTTTATTATCAAAATTACTGTTTAGAACGGTAGATCATCATCTGAAATATCGATTTGACCGCTATTTGCAAATGGATCTTCATCCACTTTTGTATAATCTTGATTGTTTCTATTTGTTTGAGGTCGCTGATTCTGATAATTATTTGATCCTCCAAAAGGATTATCTTGTTCTCTTGGGGCCCCATAATTCATGTTGTCACTTCTATTATTACCAGAGCTGTTTCTAGGTTCTAAGAACTGAACACTTTCTGCTAATACTTCTGTTACATACACGCGTTTTCCGTCTTGTCCATCATAGCTACGAGTTTGAATACGACCATCAACACCTGCTAAACTTCCTTTTTTCAAGAAGTTAGCAACGTTTTCTGCTGGTTTTCTCCAAATAACACAGTTAATGAAGTCTGCTTCTCTTTCCCCTTGTTGGTTCGTAAAAGTACGGTTAACCGCAAGTGTAAAAGATGCCACAGCAACTCCACTCGGTGTATAACGCAAGTCAGGATCCTTCGTTAGACGGCCAACAAGAACTACCCGATTCATCATCAGTTTCAACTCCCTTCCATTTTAAATGTTTCACGTGAAACATCACTTATCTATTATTATTTTGCTTCATCTTTAACTACGATGTGGCGAATGATATCTTCGTTGATCTTAGCTAAACGAGAGAATTCTTCAACCGCTACTGGTGCAGCGTTAACTTTTACTAATTGATAGTAACCATCGCGGAAATCATTGATTTCATATGCAAGGCGACGTTTACCCCACTCTTTTGATTCTGCTAATTCCGCTCCATTATCTGTAAGAATAGAGTTGAAACGCTCAACAAGAGCTTTCTTAGCCTCATCTTCAATATTTGGACGGATGATGTACATAATTTCGTACTTTTTCATCACTTTCACCTCCTTTTGGTCTAGACGGCCCATATTGGGCAAGGAGCAACTATACATTACTCACAATGTAAAAGTATAGCATACTTCATACTAAATAGCAATGCAGGAAAATGAGCTGATATCTTTTCTTTTTTATTATACAAATAATGAAAAGTACTAGCTCTTTTAAGCGTACTTTTGATTAATATTACGACTGGATTGTAAAACATCATAGTAATCACTTATTAACCCATCAAAAATAGTATCCCATGATTGAGTTAAAGCATAATTTCTAGCTTCTACTCCCATTCTCAATCGCATCGTTTCATCTTCCAATAGCTCACTTATTGCATGAACAAAACTCTCAGCATTTTGCTGTTCACATATTCTTCCATTCACATCGTTTATTACAAACTCTTTTACCCCTCCTGCATTCGCAACCACAGCCGGAGTACCACTAGACATGGCTTCTAATACGACATTCCCAAAAGTTTCTGTAAAGGAAGGGAAAACAAAAAGATCTGCTCCTGCATATATCCTTGCCAACTCTTCCCCCTTTATATAACCAGTTAAGGTAATATTTTTTTGTACTCTCTCTTTTTCCCTCCAGGCTACTTTGTTTGGTCCATCTCCAACAATTAGCCAATGGACCGAATCTTTGATATCAGAAGGAAAATGAATAATTTTATTTAATGTATCTAAATCTTTCTCTGGAGCTAATCTACCTACATACAATAAAATATATTTTTTTTTTATATGGTATTTCTTTCTTAGTTGTTCTTTAGCATCATGATTAGGCGCAAAAAGCTTTGAATCAATCCCTCTTCCCCAAACTTTTAAGCCATCAAAATGTAAGGACTCTAACTTTCTTTGTGTTTCTTTACTGGGAACAAATATTTTTTCCGTTGCTTGATGAAACCATTTTAAATATTTCCATAAAAATGGTTCTAGCAAGGAGGCATGGTAGTATTTAAGATATTGATCAAAGTTGGTGTGATAGGAGGATACCACTGGAATATTTAATTTCTTAGCAGCAAATAACCCGTATAATCCCATCATGTATGGTGTTGCTAGATGAATAAGGTCTGGTTGGAATTTTTTTAAACTATTTTCTATTTTCTTTGGATTGGTGATAACAGTTCGGCACTCAGGATAAAGAAAAAACGGAAGACTTGGAAATTGGTTTATATTAGGGTATGTAGTAGAAGTTTTATTTTCAGGAGAATAAACTTGATAAGCTATTTGTCTGTTGTCAAAATGATTAGTAAGTCTTTTTAAAGTCTGAGCAACACCATTTACTTGAGGAAAATAAGTGTCTGAAAAAATGGCAATTTTCAAAAGCCTCACTCCCTTTTTAGCAAACTATTTTATGTTATATTTATTTTAACAATCGAATGCTTGGAGAGTTTTAAAGAATTGTAAAAAGATTGTACAGTTATCTTCTTTCATATAAAAAATCACTCCCGCTATTCCTTAGCAGGAGTGATTTTCCTATTTATTGTATTAAACGTTGAAACGGAAGTGGATAATATCTCCATCTCTCACAACATATTCTTTACCCTCCAAGCGAACTTTACCAGCTTCCTTTGCTGCAACCATATTACCGCTCGCTAATAAATCCTCATAAGAAACGGTTTCGGCACGAATAAAGCCTCTTTCAAAATCGGAATGAATAATTCCTGCACATTGTGGTGCTTTCATTCCTTGTACAAATGTCCAAGCACGTACTTCTTGCACACCAGCAGTAAAGTATGTTGCTAGCCCAAGAAGATGATAAGCCGCACGAATTAACTGATCTAAACCAGATTCTTCAATGCCAAGCTCTTGTAAGAACATTTCTTTTTCTTCCCCTTCAAGCTCCGCAATTTCTTCTTCGATTTTTGCACAAATAATAATAACTTCTGCATTTTCATTTGCAGCAAATTCTTTTACTCGCTTTACATATTCATTATTTGCTGCATCAGCAATTTCATCTTCGCCTACATTCGCAACATATAATACCGGCTTAATGGTTAAGAGATGTAGCCCCTTAGCAATTTTTGCTTGTTCTTCTGTAAATTCTACGGTTCTTGCTGGTTTTTCTTCTTCAAAAGCAGCTTTTAATAGTTCTAATACTTCTAATTCCGCAACTGCTTCTTTATCTTTTTGTTTCGCCATTTTCCCAACTCGGGCAATTCTTTTTTCTACCGATTCTAAATCAGCAAGAATTAACTCTAGGTTGATTGTTTCTATATCAGAAATTGGATCTACTTTTCCTGAGACATGGGTAATATTATCATCAGCAAAACAACGTACTACTTGGCAAATTGCATCTACTTCACGAATATGAGATAAGAATTTATTACCAAGCCCTTCTCCTTTACTTGCCCCTTTTACAATTCCGGCAATATCTGTAAATTCAAAAGTAGTAGGTACTGTTTTTTTCGGTTGTACTAATTCTGTTAATTTTGTTAAACGATGATCAGGTACTTCTACAATTCCAACATTTGGATCAATTGTACAGAACGGATAGTTTGCTGATTCTGCACCTGCTTGTGTAATTGCATTAAATAATGTAGACTTACCAACATTGGGTAAACCAACTATTCCAGCAGTTAACGCCATTATGCCACTCCCTTATATAAACTTTCTACCTCTATCGTACAAAATAGAAAGTAATTTCATTATTATTATAAACCTCTAACAATTATAGTTTTAACGAGAGAAAAAGACAAGTAGTGTTCCTTTCCCATCAATAAAAAGACCACAAATATTATTTGCAGTCTTTTCTGAGAAAAATAGTCTATTCTTGTTCATGCTTTACTAATACCTTTTTCATTTTCCTTGCAAATTCTCTTCGCGGAATAAGAACACTATGCCCGCATCCCTCGCATTTAATGCGAATATCCATTCCTAATCGTATTATTTTCCAGCGGTTTGTACCGCAAGGATGGGCTTTTTTCATCTCAACTACATCATTTAGAGCAAATTCTTTCTGTTCCATAATACCTCCTAAAAAATGAATTACTGTGGTTGCGAATACATAACTAATTTTGGGACAGGACTTTCAATTCCATTTTCATCTAAAACATTTTTTATTTCTTTCCTTAATATCCTTGCAATAGCATGATGCTTCGTTGGCAATGTTTCAGCGACAACACGAATGGTTACTTCTGCTGCTTGAATATTTTGTACCCCTAATAATTCAGGAACACCAACAATATCTTCATATTGCTCTGGTAATTTTTCGATTAGTTCCTGTATTACTTTTTCTGCTCGATTAATATCACCTTGATAAGCAATACTTACATCGACAATCGCTTTACTATTATTGATGGAGAAATTCGTGACATCCACTATACTTCCATTCGGGATAATGTTTACCTCTCCAGTAAATCCTTTTATTTTTGTTGTACGTAATCCAATTTCCTCGACTACGCCCTCGTAAGTACCTATACGTACTTGGTCTCCTACAGAAAACTGGTCTTCAAAAATTATAAAAAAACCAGTAATAATATCTTTCACAAGACTTTGAGCTCCAAAACCAATAGCTAGGCCGACAATTCCTGCTCCTGCTAATAATGCTTTAACATCAATATGAAAGACAGATAATGCCATCATGATAGCTATGAAATAAACAACATAAGTAATCGTGTTTTCTAACAGCTTAATTAATGTTGCTTCTCTTCTTTCAGATACGCGTAAGGCAGAATGTGTTCTTACTTTAAATATATTCCGTACCGCAGCCTTCCCTATCCTGATGATAATTCCGCTTATTAGAAAAATAAGGACAAGTTTTAGTGCTCCAAAGCCGACATCCCTCCACAAATTCTCATTCATAAGACTATCTATACCTTCTTTTATATTTTTATCCATTTAGAACACCTCTAAATATAAACTTCTACTAGATTATTTTCCTTTTATCCTCTATTCATGCAACGTAATGGATGAAACACTTTCTATAAAGTTACATCAAATAAAAAATAATGCTAACTATTTTTCTATTTTACTCTTCAAAAGCCTTCATATTGGGTAAGTTTATTTTAACAGTTTTTCTATTTGCTTTGTAGTACGATATTTCCTAAAACAAAGGACTTTTGCCCTTATTACCATAAATTCCCCTCCTATTTGTCTCACTCTTTTTTCCTTTATTTTGATGGATATGTATAGAATATGTCTCTTTTCCATATACTGAATACTACAATAACTTTGCTTAAAAACAACTAATGGTTCGATAGATTTCCATCTTTGATGGTTGGTCAAAACATCCATTAACTTAATAATTGCTTTCTCCTATAGATATTATCGAATCCTAAATAAAAGGAGTAGATTCAATGACCTTATATTCCAGCCTTTTCGAAAAAAATGAACTTCCCGTTAGAATAGCATATGATGAACAATTAGCCGCCTTTAAGATTGCAGATTCATTAGCTAAACATTTGCCATCCATTTCAATCAATCAGCCAATTGTCTTTATGTGTATTGGAACTGATCGTTCTACTGGAGATTCATTAGGTCCGCTTATTGGTACCTTGTTAAGCGAAAAGAATATTTCTCCTTTTCATGTTTATGGAACACTAGATGATCCAATACACGCTCTTAATTTAGAGGAAAAATTAAAAGAAGTGCATGAAAAACATAAAAATCCTTACATTATAGGGATTGATGCTTGTCTTGGTAGAATGAAAAGTGTAGGTATCGTACAAATTGGTGATGGGCCTGTAAAACCGGGTAGTGGTGTCAATAAAGAGCTTCCTCCTGTAGGAAATATTCATATTACAGGGATAGTAAATATTAGTGGTTTTATGGAATTCTTGGTTCTTCAGAATACTAGATTGAGCTTAGTATTAAATATGGCCAAAATCATTTCAAAAGGCATTTATCATACTAGCCTTCGCTATATGCATACTAGAGAATATCAGGTGAAGGAGGAACCCGTTTAATCGCCTTCTATCTTTTCTAATATAAAAGCCCCCTAAAAAAGGTGTAGTTCACATCCTCTGTAAACTCCCCTTTCTTAGGTGGCTTTTTACTTTTCATTTTCTAATTCAAATAATTGAAGAATACGCGCTAAGTCGTCTTCAGAGAAAAATTCAATTTCAATTTTCCCTTTATTTTTCTTCTGTTTAATATGAACAGTAGTACCAAATCTTTCACGCAGAAATGACTCTTGCTCTTTTAAAAAGACATTTTTCACAGGCGCTTTTTCTTTTTTTGTTTCACGTGGAACATTCTCATTTAGTTGCTGAATCAATTGTTCCAGCTGACGCACGTTTAATCCGTCTTTAATAATTTTATCAACTATTGCTGGAAGCTTATCTTTATTTTTCAGTCCTAATAAAGTTCTTCCATGTCCCATGGATATTTTACCGTCAGAAATATAATTTTGCACAACCTTTGGAAGAGTCAATAAGCGAACATGGTTGGCAATATGGGGTCTGCTTTTACCTAAACGCTTTGCAAGTTCCTCTTGAGTCAGCTTTAGCTTCTTCATTAAAGTCTGATAGGCATGTCCTTCTTCAATAGGTGATAAATCTTCTCTTTGAAGATTCTCTAGTACTGCTAATTCCATCATTTGTTGCTCTGTTAATTGACGGACAACTGCTGGAACTGTCTCTAGCCTAGCTTCTTTAGCTGCTCGATATCTACGTTCACCAACAACTATTTCATAGCCTTTAATACTCTTTCTAACGATTATCGGTTGAAGAATTCCATGTTCTAGTATAGAAAGCTTCAATTCTTCAATCGCTTCCTCATCAAAGAATTTTCTTGGCTGATAAGGATTCGGACGTAATTCATTTAGACTTATTTCTTGAACATTTTCTTCCTTCTCAACATCTATTTTAGGAAAAAAGGCATCTAATCCTTTTCCAAGTCCTTTAGCCACTAGTAACCACTTCCTTCGCAAGGTCCAAATATACTTCTGCACCACGTGACTTTGGATCGTAAATGATAATTGGTTCCCCATGACTCGGTGCTTCTGATAATCGAATATTTCTTGGAATAATTGTTTTATAGACTTTGTCTTGGAAATACTTTTTAACCTCTTCAATAACTTGTAAACCTAGATTTGTTCTAGCATCTAACATTGTTAGCAGCACACCCTCTATGGCCAAATCATGATTTAAATGTTTTTGAACAAGTCGAACTGTATTTAATAATTGACTTAATCCCTCTAACGCATAATATTCACATTGAACTGGAATTAATACCGCATCTGAAGCAGTTAATGCATTAATCGTTAATAACCCTAAAGAAGGAGGACAATCTATTAATACGTAGTCATAGTTATGTTTGACTTCATCTAATGCCCTTTTTAATCTAACTTCTCTCGAAATAGTAGAAACAAGTTCTATTTCTGCCCCAGCTAACTGAATAGTAGCTGGAATAACATCCAAATTCTCTACATTTGTCTGTTTAATCACCATACTTGCTTCTAGATCATCGACTAACACATCATAGATACAATGATCAACATCAGCTTTTTCAATACCTACACCACTAGTAGCATTTCCTTGTGGATCAATATCTACTAATAATACACTTTTCCCGATATATGCTAAACAAGAGCCAAGATTGACTGATGTAGTTGTTTTTCCAACTCCACCTTTTTGGTTAGCAACAGTAATAATTTTACCCATGATGTCACCTACCTTTTATTCCATACTAGCTACGAAATATAAATCGACGCAAGATGGCTACTTAATATAAAATGATTGAACCGTTTAATAGCTCATTTAAAACTATAAAACAATTTATTAGTAAAAAAACAGAATAGACTACAACATGGCTCATTTCCTACCTATTGTAATCACGTATATTATTTTATCATGAAAACTTCTAAATTTCGTTATTTTTTCTTTTAATCTCGATTAATGATGGAAAATGAAAAGAAACTCCTACAATAAAATAAGGGATAAAACCTTATTATTACAAGTATTTTTGGAGAATTTCTCTATTTGATTGGCCTAAAAATAATCATCGTAAATAAGCAATGGAGGTTTTAAATTTTTATTTGTGGTGTCCTTTGAGGAAAAAATCATCCTATAAAAAAGTGAGAATCAGCATAAATGGCTATTATTCTCACAAAAAATATGCTCTGTTAAATAAATATAATGACGAAAAGGAATTCTTAATACAAATGGAATTTAACAGAGCTCAAAATCTTCAAGGAAATATAAATAATTATGCTATATAAAATCTATTAACCTATTATTTCTTTTTCGGTATTTTAATCGTAAATTGGTAAAAATCTTCAAATTCTTCTTCTTGAGCATTCAGATTAATACCACTATCAGAAACCATATTTAATGATTGGCGGATTGTATTTACAGCTATCCGCATATCTTTACTAAAAGCCTTTCTTTTTGGCTTTGGCTTCTGCTTCGTCTGTTCGAGCATTCTCACTACACGCTCTTCTGTTTGCTTTACGTTTAAGCCCTTTTCAATGATTTCTTGTAAAAGCTGAATTTGTTTTTCGCGTTCTTTTAATGGAATCATCGAACGAGCATGACGCTCAGAAATCTCTTTATTTAATAAAGCTTCTTGAATTTCTTCTGGCAATTTAAGAAGTCTCAATTTATTCGCAACAGTCGATTGCCCTTTCCCTAATCTTTGCGCAAGGGCCTCCTGGGTAAGATTGTGCAGCTCTAATAATTTTCCATATGCAATTGCTTCTTCAATTGGAGAAAGCTCTTCTCTTTGAAGATTTTCAATAAGTGCAACAGACGCAGTTTCTGTATCACTCAAGTTTTTTATGATAGCTGGCGCTTCTTCCCAACCAAGCTTTTTCATTGCTCTCCATCTTCGTTCTCCAGCAATGATTTCAAATTTATCTTGCTCATACTCTCTAATTACTATTGGTTGAATAATACCATGGGTATGGATTGTACGAGCTAATTCTTCAATTTTTTCATCATCAAATACCGTTCTTGGTTGAAAACGGTTAGGAACAATCTGATGAATTGGGATTTTTCTAACTTCTTCACTGTTTCCCATATTCTCGATCTCCTCTTGAGCAGCATCTGCACCTAATTGACTAGCATCTTCTATTGGATCTCCTTTTTCGCCTAGTCCAAAAAATCGTGAGAAAGAAGGCTTCATCACCCTGCACCACCTTTACAAAACTCCCTATTAATTATTCTCTATATGAAACATTAATCCCTGCAAAGTCATCTAACTTATAGAAAGAAACTTCTCGAAATTTAATAGAATATGACAATTATAGGTATATTATATAGTAGATATGATAATTGATATAGTCCTAATCCTATGAATGATTATATCATTCTCTTTTCTCTTTCGTAATAGCTTAAAATTAATCGCCTATTTTTACTGTCTTCATAGTAAGATTCCACCCCTTATCATTCGACAAACTTCACTTTAAAGAGGGGTGGAAAAAAGAGTATCTTCGAAAGACGTGAAATTAGCTTTAAGACAGCTAACATTTCATCCCGCTAAATTGCTTAGGCTTTCCCTATTCGATTGGTTCCTTATTAGGAGTTCCTGGTTTTCTAGGATACTTTTTAGGTGTTGGCTTTTCCTTTGCGATTGTGATGATATTTCTTTCGCTTTCTTCAATTGGCAACAAAAAGGCGTGTGTTGCATTCACCTTTCCTCCTAATAGGTTTACAGCCTTTTTTCCAGCTTCCAGTTCTTCTTTGGCACTTGCTGCTTTCATAGCAACAAAAGTACCTCCAACCTTTACTAGTGGTAGACAAAGTTCACTTAAGACGGAAAGTCTTGCTACAGCTCTGGCCGTAACAATATCAAATGTTTCACGATACTCTTTATTTTGGCCAAAGGTTTCTGCTCGGTCATGAATAAAGTTAACCTCTTCTAACTCTAAAACGGACGCTAGATGCTCAAGAAAGTGAATTCTTTTCTTCAAGGAGTCAACAATTGTTACCTTTAAATCAGGAAAGACAATTTTTAAAGGAATACTTGGAAAGCCAGCCCCAGCTCCCACATCACATAGCTGTGCAGGATGATGAAACCCTTCATAGTAAAATCCAGCAGTAATGGAATCATAAAAATGCTTCAAATAAACATCTGATTTTTCCGTAATAGCTGTTAAATTCATTTTTTCATTCCACTCTACCAATGTTTCATAGTAGAGCTCAAACTGATTTATTTGCTTTTCCGATAAAGTGATTCCTTTATCGGAGAGCATTTGAATAAATTCTTCCGTATTCATGCATGAACCCTTTCTATCCAGAGATTAAACTCGAGCAATTTTCCCTTGTTCTAAATAAACTAATAAAATGGATATATCTGCTGGATTTACCCCAGATATTCTTGATGCCTGCGCAATGGACAATGGTCGAACTTTTTTTAATTTCTGTACTGCTTCTGTTGCAAGACTAGAGATAGCATCATAATCAATGTTCTCAGGAATTTTTTTATTCTCCATTTTCTTTAGTCTTTCTACTTGCTGTAAGGATTTCTCAATATAGCCTTCATACTTTATCTGAATTTCTACTTGCTCTTTTATATCTTCCGTTAATTCTATCTCACTAGGTGCCAGTCCTTCAATATGACTATAATTCATTTCAGGTCGCTTTAATAAGTCTCCTGCTCTTATGCCATCTTTTAATTCACTGCCGCCTTGTTCTTTAATAACGTTTTGAACTTGTTCATTTGGCTTTAGCATGACTTCGCTTAAACGTTGCTTTTCTTTTTCAATTAATTGCTTTTTCTCCGAGAATTTTGCGTAACGTTCTTCAGAAATAAGACCAATTCTATAGCCAATATCCGTTAAACGCAAATCTGCATTATCATGGCGAAGTAATAAACGATATTCTGCTCGAGAAGTTAAAAGACGGTAAGGTTCATTTGTACCCTTTGTAACTAAATCATCAATTAAAACGCCAATATATGCATCAGAACGACTTAAAATAACTTCTTCTTTTTCTAAAGCATTTAAGCCTGCATTTATCCCAGCCATTAATCCTTGCCCTGCTGCCTCTTCGTATCCTGAAGTTCCATTAATTTGACCAGCAGTATAAAGATTTTTGATTTTCTTTGTTTCCAATGTTGGCCATAGCTGTGTTGGCACAATTGCATCATACTCAATTGCATATCCCGCACGCATCATTTGCACATTTTCTAATCCTGGTATCGTTCTTAGAATTTCCTGTTGAACATCTTCAGGCAAGCTTGTGGATAATCCTTGCACATAAACTTCTTGAGTGTTTTTTCCCTCTGGCTCTAAGAAAATTTGATGTCGCGGTTTATCGTTAAATCGAACCACTTTATCTTCAATTGATGGGCAATAACGTGGTCCAGTTCCTTTAATCATCCCTGAGTACATCGGAGAACGATGTAAGTTTGCATCAATAATTTGGTGTGTTGTTTCATTTGTATATGTTAACCAGCAAGGAAGCTGTTCTGTAATAAATTTCGTTGTTTCATAAGAAAATGCTCTTGGAACATCATCTCCTGGCTGTATTTCTGTTTTAGAGTAGTCGATAGTATGACTATTTACACGAGGAGGTGTTCCTGTTTTAAAGCGAACTAAGTCAAAACCTAGCTCCTGTAAATGTTCTGATAATCGAATGGATGGCTGCTGGTTATTCGGACCGCTTGAATATTTAAGCTCCCCTAAAATAATTTCGCCGCGAAGATATGTTCCAGTAGTGACGACAATTGTTTTTGCACGATACGTAGCACCCGTTTTCGTAATGACACCTTTTGCAGCTTGATCCTCTACTATTAATTCTTCTACCATCCCCTGAATTAATGTCAGATTAGGTTCATTTTCTAATGTCTTTTTCATTTCATGTTGATACATATATTTATCAGCCTGAGCTCTTAGTGCACGGACTGCAGGTCCTTTTCCTGTATTCAACATTCTCATCTGAATATAGGTCTTATCAATATTTTTACCCATTTCGCCGCCAAGGGCATCAATTTCTCTAACAACAATCCCTTTTGCTGGTCCTCCCACAGATGGATTACAGGGCATAAAAGCAACCATATCTAAATTAATTGTTAACATTAATGTTTTGGCGCCTAGTCTTGCTGCAGCAAGTCCTGCTTCACAACCTGCATGGCCTGCACCAATAACAATTACATCATAATTTCCAGCTTCGTACTGCATCATGATGCCTCCTTCTTTCTAAGTCTTTCTTTTAGCTTGATTTCGAGGCTCTGTACTATTTATGTTAATTCATTTATTTCCCCAAACAAAATTGCGAGAACAACTGATTAATTAAGCTTTCATGAACACTTTCACCAATAATCTCACCAAGTATTTCCCACGTTCTTGTCAAATCAATTTGTACAATATCGATTGGTGTTCCAGTTTCTGCGCCTACTATTGCATCACTAATAGCATTTAATGCTTGATTCAATAAGGAAATATGTCTAGAGTTAGAAACATAAGTCATATCACTTGCTTCAATGGAACCTTCAAAGAATAGGCTGGATATTGCCTCTTCTAATTGATCTACACCATTTTCTTCTACTAAAGAAGTCGTAATGACTTTTCGATTACCGGCAAGTTCTTTTACTTTTTCTAAATCAATCTTTTGTGGTAAGTCTGTTTTATTAACTATTACAATAAAATCCATACCTTCTGTTGCCTTAAAAATATTCTTATCTTCTTCTGTTAAATCATCCGCATAATTTAAGACAAGCAAAATTAAATCTGCTTCTCGTAGTACCTTCCGAGATTTCTCTACCCCTATTCGCTCTACAATATCTTCTGTTTCTCGAATACCGGCAGTATCCAGCAAACGAAGAGGAACTCCGCGCACATTTACATATTCTTCAATGACATCTCTTGTTGTACCAGGGATATCTGTAACGATTGCTTTATTTTCTTGCACTAAACTATTTAATAAAGAGGATTTCCCTACATTTGGTCTTCCCACAATAACGGTTGCTAGACCTTCTCGCAGAATCTTTCCTTGTTGTGATGTTTGCAGTAATTTTTCAATCTCCGTCTTAATATACTTCGATTTCTCGAACATCACTTGCTGTGTCATCTCTTCCACATCATCATACTCTGGATAATCTATATTAACCTCTACTTGAGCTAATGTCTCTAAAATTTCTTGGCGCAAATGCTTGATTAATTTCGATAATCTTCCTTCCATTTGTCCAAGTGCTACATTCATCGCTCGATCTGTTTTGGCTCTTATTAAATCCATTACCGCTTCTGCCTGAGAAAGATCGATTCTTCCATTCAAAAAGGCTCTTTTTGTAAATTCACCTGGTTCGGCAATTCTTGCACCATGAGAAGTAGTCAACTGCAATAAGCGATTCACCGAGGCAAGTCCACCATGGCAATTAATTTCGACAACATCTTCTTTTGTAAAAGTTTTCGGCCCTCTCATCAACGATACCATTACTTCTTCCACAACCTCATTTGTTGCTGGATCCATGATATGTCCATAATGTATCGTATGAGTTGCTACCTCACTTAACTTTTTATTTCCTATACTCTTAAAGAGCTTGTCTGCGATTTTTATTGAATCCGGCCCACTTAATCGAACGATTGCGATCGCTCCCTCGCCCATTGGCGTCGATATCGCAGCAATTGTATCTAATTCCATCTTTTTCACCTCAATTCAAAAAAATAATATCTATTTAAATGATTGTATTCACCTTTGACATGATTACAATAGATTAGATTAACATATCCACAAATGTAAAAAAAGAAAAAAATCCGCACACTTATCCACATTCATTTTTATCATTACTTACCATTTTATCTTATCCACATGTGAATAACAATAAAACGAAAAATAAAATTACAAAAGCAATGCCCTTCTTCTTACTAATTTTATGGATGCTTAGATCCAGTTTATTAGCTCCTATTACTTTTTTCTAAATCACTTTTATTCGATAGTTGCTTTTGTTCCTTCTTTCATGGCTCTGCCTCCAAAACTAAATAACCAACGAACCATCCATAATGGGAAATAACCACTAACTTCTTTTAAAGGCAAAAAAAGAGATTGCCTCTTTCTTGAGAGACAATCTCTTTTTCTATCTATTTTTCATCTTAATCGGTGCAATAATTATATGCCTTTTCGCATCTTCTCCCGAAGAGTAAGTTTTTATTCCTTTGAAAGATACCAAAGCAGTATGAATTGTTTTTCTTTCATCAGCGGGCATCGGTTCGAGCGGAATCTCTTTGCCTATTTTAACCGCTTTATAGGCAATTCTTTCCGCTAACTGAATTAACGCCTGTTTTCTTCGTTCACGGTAGCCTTCTGCATCTAATAATACTTTTAAGTATTCTTTTGATTCTCTATTAATGACCAATTGTGCTAGATATTGAATAGAATTAAGGGTCTGCCCTCTTTTACCGATTAATAGAGCAATTTTTTCACCAGATAATTCATACAATATATTTCTGCCATTTTGTTTTACTTGAATCTTAACCGGAACGCCCATTTTTTCGCAAACATCTTTGAGAAATTCCTCTACTAATTCCACTGGATTCACTTTTTTCTTTACAATTACCTTTGCTGTTCTAGAACCAAAACCAAGAAATCCCTTTTTTCCTTCCTCAACAACAATGATTTCAACTTGATTCTTTGTTGTCTTAAGCTGAGCTAAAGCTGACTCCACTGCTGCGTCGACTGTTTGTCCTACGGCAGTAACTTCTTTCACTTCTTCGCTCCTCCTGCTTTGCTAGTTTGTCCAGCAGTTTTAATTTCAGGACCTTTGATAAAATACGTTTGAACAATTGTAAAGATATTCCCTACTACCCAGTAAAGAGATAATGCTGCCGGAAAATTAATAGCAAATACTAAAATCATCACTGGCATAATCCAAACCATCATTTGCATTTGCGGATTTGGCGGTGCTCCTGCCATTGATAGTTTTGTTTGAATAAATGTTGTTACACCAGCTATTATCGGTAGTAAATAGATTGGATCAGGCTGTCCTAAACTGAACCATAAGAAATCATGGGAAGCAATTTCTCTTGTACGAGAAATTGCATGATAAAATCCAATCAATATAGGCATTTGTACGATTAGAGGGAAACAACCCGCTAATGGATTTACTTTATTCTCTTGGAATAACTTCATTGTTTCTTCTTGAAGCTTTTGTTGTGTCTTTTGGTCTTTCGAGCTATATTTTTGCTGCAGCTCTTTCATCTGTGGCTGGATTGCCTGCATTGCCTTACTGTTTCTTGTTTGTTTAATCATAAGCGGTAAAATAACCAGTCGAACTAAAATAGTTACGATAATAATAGAGATACCATAACTACCCCCAGCGAATGCTGCTGTTTTAATAATCAATTGAGATAATGGATATACAATGTATTCATTCCAAATCCCTTCACTTTCAGAAGTTATTGGTTGATTAAACTCTGTACATCCTGTTAGAATGGTCATTAAAAAAAGTAGACCAACTATCAATAAAAATTTCTTATTCAAGCTGCAAATCCTCCTGTAATATAATTTTCGAATATTACTTAATAAGTATTGTAACCGATAAACGAATGGTAGGAAACGCTTTAATAGGATTTTCCCCTTAATTCTTTTTTGAAAGAACTTTTGCTATTTTCAAAATATGGATAAGACTCTTTTTTACTTCTTCAAAAGACATATCAGCAACAGGCTTTCTTACAATTATGACATAATCATACTTATTTTCCAACATGTCATCTAATTCAAGAAATGCTTGTCTTACATAGCGTTTTATCTGGTTTCTTTTTACGGCATTGCCGATTTTTTTACTAACAGATAAGCCAATACGAAAATGCACTTGTTCTTCTTTTTTCAATTTATAAATAACAAACTGTCGATTGGCAAAAGATTGCCCTTTTTTAAAAACAGACTGAAATTCTTTATTTTTCTTGATTCTAAATTCTTTTTTCAACGTTTATAACTCCTTCAATCCTCCAACTTACCTAATTTCCCAATAAAAGAAAGAATTAGATAGGCATCTTAACGTGAAGTAAACCAATCTATTGTAAAAAAAGGAAGGGTCTGTCCTTTTATGCAAGATCATTCCCTTCTCCTTTTAATTGAAAAAAGACCACTGACTTTTCAGTGGCCTAAGCTGATAATACTTTTCTTCCTTTGCGTCGACGGCGCGCTAAGACATTACGTCCATTTGAGCTGCTCATGCGGCTACGGAATCCGTGAACTTTACTTCTTTTACGTTTATTTGGTTGATAAGTTCTTTTCATTGTATATGACACCTCCCTGAGGAATAGCTGTTATAGACAGTCCTTACAATTATATAAACATAGGCAATTAATTGTCAACTATTCATTTTATTTATCTAATTTTATGGATCACTTTATTTAGTGATGTTCCTATCTTTTTAGGCCATTGCAATAGTATACCACATATTTTTCTATTCTACTTCATAATCCTTCCCAACATTTCTATTTCTTAACGAATAATTTTTACCAATTTGGATATTCAACAAAAATTTCATTTATCTAATTTTGAGCATTTTTAACTATCCTTTCGACGATTGTGGATAAATTTCGACGGTAATATTTTTTCCACAATAGTTATTTACAACTTTTCAACAAACTAATACCTTGTGGACATTTATTACTAACAACCTAATTGACTTGTGGATAAGATATTAAAAAGCATTGCAGTTCTTATAAATTTTTGTTATTATAGTTTTGTTTTCACATCTGAATAAAATCTGTGCATAACTCCATTATCCACAATCTGTGGATAAGTTGTGGACATCTTATTCTTTGTGACTGAACAGAGTTTTCCACAGATGGTGGATACTGTCGAAATACCACTAATCTTCCTTATAATATATTTTTCCACATTAGAAAAGGACAACTTTCCTGTTATCTTGCCTATTTATATCAATATAGCGCAAGATTTTGTCCAAAGTCACGATTAGATGATTCCTTTTGCAGGAATTTGACGACTAAATACAGGAAGCAAAGAAAAAAATATCAACTTTTGCAAAAAAAATATTTAACACCTGTTTACGATTGCTGCTTATCGCATCCATTGATTTTAAATTTTTTAGCAAAAGTATTTCTGAGCGATTTTATCTTAAGGCTTTAAGGCTCTTTTTTTGTTTTTAATATTTTTTCAGAAACGATAAATTGAGTAATTTTAACCATTCCTATTGAAAATTATCTTTTTCTATACGTTTTAAGATAGATCATCTGCTAGGATGAACAGAGCTAATACAATTAACTTTGAGAAAAGGAGGCGAGGATAC